>NZ_VOQF01000001.1 GCF_007994985.1 Metabacillus litoralis
ACGTTGTTTTTGCTCTTCAAGGCGTTTCATTTGTTCTCTGGCTTTTTCTTGTTCTTCTTTAAAATTCAGATAGTCGTTAGCTTGATTTTCTGCTTGTTCTTTTAATAGATATACATCACTAGATTGGAATTGTTCGGCATTAAAATGGATCGGAAGAATTTCATTTCCTTGACGAGTTGCCTCTAGGAGTTGTTGAAATAGTGCCACAACATAATGCTCATCATCCTCTGATAGTGTATATTCTGATTTTAACTTTTCATCAATATTTTCAACAGCTCGAAGTGTTTCATTTCGACTTTTTTTTGCCTCTGCCACCGCATCCATAAACCGATCTGTTGAAAAAACATTTAAAGGAACTAAATCATCGACTCGATTAAATATACGTTTCAATTCATCCTGCTGACTATCAACCATCATCATGTAATTTTTCTCATGATGAGATAATTCTGATTCTAGAAAGCTTTGATAAACAACAGTGTTCCCTGATAAGTCATTATCTCCAGCATCACCTGATACTCCTTTAAAGAAGGCGATTTGCCGATCAATGAGTCGTAGCCATGCATCAATAACATCTATTTGAGCTTGATAAAAGCCTTTGATCGCATTTGCCCCTTTTCCTTTTAGAGCATCATCCAGTTGCACAATATCCAAAAAACTTTTTCGTAGAAGAACTAGCTTTTCCCTCAGGCTAGAATATTCCTTCGCGCGATCATCCATTGATTCTATTAAGCTTCTTGCCTCATATACTTTCAAAGACATCGACTACCTTTCTTTCAATTTCTATTCGTTGTTATGTATTAACTCTAGGTTAGGTATTTTTAATATCCAATAATATCCACTTATTATAAATACCATATACACCCAATTAAATACACAATTTAACAGGTAATTGTTAAAGAAAGGAACTTTATACCCAAGAAAACTCGTTGTCTATAGGAACAAAATAACGAAATAAAAAGTATAAATTAGGTGGATTTACTTATGAGTTGAGGATTAAAATAAGAAAATCAATATTATTGTGGAATATAAATAAGCAGCATTTGTTGTTTATACAAATGCTGCTTTTGATTTCGACATACTTTATCTCCAATGATCCTGTACTATGAAAAACATAATTGACTTATTATAGTATATCATTAAGACTTTCTATTATCGTTTCAAGGCTTTCCGACACATTTTCTAAATCCAGAAACATAATTTCAACCCTAACATCGTCATTACTTACATATGTTGGAGTTTTGACCGCAATATCCTTTACTTGTTCATTATAAGGATAAACAACAAGTACCTTGTCTGTGTCTAACTTTTTTGCATATGCATACATTTGGTACATGTCAGCTTGAGAAATGCCATAATTTTTCCTCGGATTATTATGTAACAATTTCCACTTGGTATCAAGTACGATTACTTTAGAATCTGTGCTAGTGAGAATAATATCTGGTATCAGCCGGAATTTCTGAGGCTGATCAAATAAATGATAAGTCTTTGCTTGAGCTTGAATGGTATATGTAGCTCCGCATCGCTTTTTCAGTATGCTGGCAACGAAAGCTTCAAATACTTTTTCCATTGGGAATAATAAAGCATAAGCAACCTCATCTCCTGAAAAGGATGTAAAGCTTTTATTAAAAAAAAATAGTTTACACCACGAAAGAATTAGGTCATAATCCTTCATACTTCGATCTGACTTAACTTTATCAAAGTCATTCGAGTAATTGATAGATTCCTCTACCTGTTCAAAATCTATGAGCAATTGTTGGATCAATTTTTTGTTCCGATAACTCTTGCTTTGAGGGTACAGTTTTTTTAATGTGGCTTTTATTAATCGATTTTCTGGTCTGTTTTGACTAAATACATCATAAGTCAGATAGAATCGTTCTTTATGGGCAACGTTCTTTTTAATATGATCGTTAAATAGTATTTTCCCCTTATAAAACCGTTCATTCTCCTCTATAGAAAGATAGGAAGATTTCAAGCCTTTTTTTGTTAACTCCATCACCTGCTGTATAAACATTTGGATAAAAATCTCAAAGATGCTATGTTTCATAACCCCTAAGCTTGATAATTGAAACTGTTTAAAGGGAAACTCTTTTAAAGATTTAAGCATCATTAAAAATATACTCCTTGTTCTTTCTTCTGTCAAATTGCCTTCCTTTGAATAAATTTTAGGTAAGATTTCGATTTGTGTACCATCTTTCATAGAAATGAGACCCACATAATTTTTTACATGAATGAGTTTTCCTAATCCTTTCTTACTTGTAATCGACATCAGTTCGATTGGATTCGTTTCAGTATCATGACAATTAGACAATATAAAATTCTCTAGAGCGTCAAATACTTTCTTAGGTATAGGCTTATACTTATCAGAAAGGCCTCGATGATCCTTACCTCTGACAAAGCAATCATATTCCTTCACTACATAGATGTTTGTCATGTTATCAGCACCAACTAACTATTGTAAATCTTTTTGTAAGATTCGGCGTTAGTAAAAGCAGCGGTATTCACTTTATAGGTTAAATCTAGATTATCGATGTCCATGCCAAACACATGACCAAAAAGATCTCTGTTTACCTCTGTCTCCCTAACAAATTTATACTCATTTTCTTTATTAAGATCACCAAGGATAAGCTGAATCTTTTGGTAATCTTCATAAAAATACTCCTGCAATAATGGAATAATCGAATTTTCAAAAATGTGCGCTAACTTTTTTAGTGTTGGCTCTTGTTTTAACTCAGTAAAATATCCATGGCCAATCATGTGTTCCCGGTCATATAGAACTTCAATACGTTCATTCATTTTTTCTAACATACTCTTAATATCAATTTCTTCAACCATTACTCCATCAAGTACACTTGCGTTAGGGAGCATTTCCACAAATCGAAATCTTCTACGTAAGGCAGTGTCTAAAAGAGCTATCGATCGATCAGCCGTATTCATCGTTCCTACTATGTAGACATTACTTGGTACGCCAAACTTTTTTTGGGAGTATGGTAGAGTTGTTGTTATTTCTTCTGTCATTCCTAAACGTTTTTGGTTTTCAATTAGTGTGATAAGTTCGCCGAAAATTTTAGAGATATTCCCTCTGTTTATTTCATCGATAATAAATACATAGTTGTCTTCTTGTTGGGGTTCCTTCACTGATCCAAAATTTTCACCTGAATACTTTTCTATTATTGGCTTAAGATCAGTAATCGTTATTCGGTTTAATCGGTACACAGAGCTTAGGGTAAGATTTTTGTTTCCGTTGAGGTCCAATATATTCACATTAATATTTTTGACAAGCCACCTCACGTTTCTTTTTCTCCGATAATGACTATAGCTTTGGTCATATTCATATTCTCCAGTAATAATACCGATTCCATCAATAGATTCCTTTGACCGTAAGGAAACAACTATATCACCGATTTCCATTTTTTCTTGAAAATCGAGAAGTATCCTCTTCACACTGTCCGATTCAGTAATAGGTGTATCATACTCAATTTTCTCGTCTAAATGATCCCATCCGATTCGAATGTGACCATTCTCAAAGCACTCTCTTTTAGTAGGATTGTCTCCTGCTCCTTCTAGAGACACTTTCCATACCGTTGGATTTAAAAACTTTTCATCCCCAATAGAAATGACCTTATCTCTTGAAGCTGTGTCACAAAAATCCTTAAATACACCAGGTTCTAAGGTATAATAAATCTCACCCTCTTTTTCCTCGCTAATAACAGGTTTGATTCCTTCAATAAACTCTTCATATCCGTAGGACTGGTGAAAAGTCGTAAATTGTACTCGCTTCTTTTCTTTATATTCATCATATCTTTTCTTTATTTGCTCATATCCATCTTTCATTACCTCTTCTTCTATATCTTCCATTGCCTTTTTTTCGATAATAGCAACCGCATATTTAACCGTATTGTAGGTTTTCCCAGTCCCAGGTGGTCCATATAAAATAATATTTTTATCATGCCAATGATCCATAGCTCTTTCCCCATTTCTTTGGGCTGCTTGTCCCATGCTGATCTTATCCTTTCCCTTTACTTCTTCACGCTTCATTTCATTTAATGTTCCAATTATATGATTAATCCCTCTCGCTTTTTTCTTTGTATAGTCTAAACCTATTATTTTATCAGTATTCTTCAGAACAATCGTAAACCCTGAATTTATTAAGTAGTTGTTTGATTCATCTCCCCCAGAGAAATCTCTAAGCTCTGTGCCATTTGCAGCTACATTCGCATACCTTATTACCTCTTTTGGAGGATACTTTCTTCCTTTGTAATATAATTCAAACTTTGTAGAAGCTCTTAGAGAATCTACTCCGATTTCATTTATCTTTTCAATCGCTTGGAGGAGGTGACTTTCTTTAATGTTATTAGGGATACCCATATTACACTCTTCTCTCTATATAATGGTTTTTATCTTAGGATTAATAAGGTGTATGTCGAAACATACACCTTATCAATGCTTTGTGATTTTCTTGAGTTTATCCTGGAGCTTTTTCTTAAGTAGTTTCTCAGTAATATTTTGTGGTTAAAACTAATTAGCTTTCTCTACCCCAGTTTTAACCTGCTTCCGTTCTTCTCTTATGTCGTCTAAATAGTTTGTGAATTCTGATTCTCCTGAATAAGATAAACATAAATATTCCTGTGCTCTTGTCATACCTATATAAAACAACGATACTTCTCTTTCCTTGTTTTCAACGAGTGGAAATGGCATGGAATCGATGTTCACGATGAATACCGCTCTGAAATCCAAACCTTTGCTACTTTCTATTGTACTGATTTTTATTTTTCCATCTTCTTTTTCATAAGATCTTTTGGAAACATCATTTTCAGTAATCCAATAAAAAGGTAAATTCGTACCCGTTAAAGCTTTTTTAATCACATCAATTATTGGTGTCTGATACGTTTTTTTCACGCGATAAAGAATCAACATTTCATCATATGAAACCTTTTTCTCTTCATGCAGTTTCATTATTTGGCGAGCAATCATTTTAGTTTCTTCAAAGAAATTTTTCGCTTTAATGATTCCAGGTTCAGGTCCCTTCCTTTTCGTACTTTGAGGAGCTATTATCTCACCATCTAAATCACCTTTTACGACTTTATTTTTAAACAAAGAATGTTTGCGATAAAAGTCCCAAGCAAAAGTAAGGATTTGATGTGTATTTCGGTAATTAATGGATAACACCTTTGATCTACCTTGAAAACTTAACCCTGTATCTTGAAGGTATGAACGTTTTCGGTTATAGATTGTTTGTGCACGATCTTCCACTAATAATAGTGATTGAGTATTCACATTAATAAGCGAACTAACAAGACGAAGCCAATCTGCTTCAAAATCCTGTCCTTCATCGATCAAAACTGCATCATATGTAGGTAGAATTGCTTCCTTTTTACCTACTTTCTCAATAATAGTAGGAAGTTGATGCTCCTTTATTCTTAAATCATTTTTTAACCAAGAATGAAAGTTTCGTACGATTATATTCTCATTTGTAACAACCTTAGAATTTGGATCAAAATCAAACAAATCCTCTGGTTCATTTAGCATATGGGTGATCATTTGTTGAATAGAATTTGCTAGTGATATATTGTAACAAAGTATGAGAATCTTCCAATCAGGATTTTGCTTTGACAGCATCTTTGCTCTACTAGCTAATATAATCGTCTTACCGCTTCCAGCTACCCCACGGATCAACCGGTTTTTATCTCCAATTTGCTTTGCTAAATTTTCTTGGTGTAGATCCATTGTTTTTATATCATGAAGAGATAACAACAGCTGATCTTGATAAGGTACAGGCTGTTTATATTCAGCACTTATTCGAACCTCAGGAAATAAATGATAGCGAATCGCATTAATATCTTCTATTGAAAGTGGTTCTCTAAGGCGAAATGGAACAACAAACATATTGAGGATTTTCTCCATCAATACTTCTTCAGAAAATGCTTCTTTATCAGGATCAATTTCGTCTCGTGTTAAACATAGGCTCGGTTCAATAACTGAATACATGCCATGTTCAACAAAATCTTTAGAATACAACCTTGTAAAAACAACTCCATGACCATATGGGAATTTCAATTGAAATTTATATTTTCCATCTAATTGAACTAAGCTTTTATCTTTCTTTAATGCATCAACAACATGAAACATATTATCTCTTGCTTGCTTCATAGGACTCTTCACAAATGCATTTTGTCCAGATGATGAAACAATTTGCCACTCGTCATTATTAATCTGGAACAATGTGTTTTTTGTATAGTCCTTTACTTCTAAAACCACAACACCAAGATCAGGACCAATGATGACAAAATCAGGCCTTCTCCCTTGTATTTCTGGTTCATAATAAACTATATAATCATCAGGTAAATAGGTTTTAAGAGTTCGGAAAAATAACCTCTCTCCTGCTGTAGCTGATGAACGAATATTCTCAGGAATTGTAACTGCCATACCAAACGCTCCAAAAAATGTATTTTATGTGATTATTATATCAATAAATAGTTACATAGACTTACATTTTTTGAAAATCCATCCCATTTTTCTTACATTTGTGATAAAATGGTACAAATTATTAAGAGAATTATGATAAAAGATATACTTATTATTATAGAAAAGTTTTTATTAATAATTATGTAGTATGCCTTTCGAATCAAATAGAAATAGGATGAAACTTATTTAAAAGAGGAAGTGAACGAATTGATTAAGGGGTTCCTTGAGAAATTATTAAATTCAAAACAACAAACGGTGTCAACAGAAAAACAATATATAAGTGAAGACCAGGTCCAAGCTATTGTAGATCAAAGATTAAAAGAACATGCTTCAACATTACAACAAACAACTACTAGTACTGAAGAAGAAGAACACTTACTGACCGCAAAACAAATTGACTATGCCCTTTCTTTAGTACATAAGATCGATGATTTTATTCTTGCTATTGATCCAGCTAAATTAACTGTTAAGGATTTGAATAGGTTAATAGCTTATAATAGGTATAAGAATAAGGGGACGGTTGTTAATTTGGTGAAAAAAGGTGTGTTGAGGAAGAAATAATCTTTATGTGCCAGCAAACTATTTGTATAGTATTTTTTAATAAAAAGAGAAGAGAAATCGGAATTGCGTTTCTCTCCCCTTTAATCACTAAAATTGTTATAAATTCTATTTCACTACCTATTAAAGTTCGCTTGAAGCCATTTAAGAACAGTTTCTTTAGATCTATATCCCGATCTTTTTAATATTGATACTATTTCAATTGCAGAAATAATAACTATTGGATGTTGATCTTCTACAATTTCTTTATAAGTGTATTCATCCACATATGAAGTAGTGACCAATATACCAAACTGCCTGTGACGTAATCTGGATATTAATCTTGAAGTTTCTTTTACTCCAACACCAGATCCTAATGCGTATCTTTTTGCTTCTAATGCGAAATCAACTAATATGGAGCTAGACTCTAATCCAATTCGATATTTACCCACTATGTCTCTACCTCCATCTCGTGTAGCCCTTGTTACATCATAGTTGATTATATTTGAATCCATTAATTGTGCTATTTGACCCGCACATGGCTCGAAAGCTTGACCAGTTTTAAAATAATAATAAATTGTTTCAATAATTTCTAAATCATTTTTTGATATAGGGATTTGCTCTTGTTTTCTTCTATATACTGTTGATTTTATAGCTTTAAGCGGTTTATAGATTCCATGTATTTTC
Organism: Metabacillus litoralis; assembly: GCF_007994985.1. Lineage (GTDB taxonomy): Bacteria > Bacillota > Bacilli > Bacillales > Bacillaceae > Metabacillus > Metabacillus litoralis. Next base: position 7,687 of record NZ_VOQF01000001.1, read on the forward strand.
CAGTCTTTCCATACTTTCGGTGCATGTTTACTCATTAAACCATTATCATTAAGTAAATCCTTAATCCATTCTCTAGATATAGAGCTCACATCTAAAATAGTAAAAATTGATTTATAATTTTGAAACCTCCCCCCTTCCTTTATACTCCAAATCGCTACTAGATCCTCATTAGCTGTCATTCCTTCATACCCTGGAATAGCTAAACCTCTAAACCTTACATTTCTACCAGTTTCTTTAGAGAAAATAAAAAACGGAGGAATTTCACTTCGATCACCACTATGTAGTCGATTAAAGCATTCCCTTAGTATAATATTCCCCATTTTTTTATTTCTATGGTCATGAAGTTCTCTTCCTGGCTTTTTATTATCTCCAAAATAAGTGAATTTTCCATTTTCAATGTCAATTTCATCTATCCAATCAATATCTTCTCCTGTTGTAAAAAGTACAACATACTTCAAGTCAAAATTTTTTTTATTCCCTCTTGCTCTAAAACCTCCTGAATTTTCAACATACATAAGCTTACTTAAAACTTCATCAGAAAGGTTACCACTACCTCCTGCAAGGTATAATTCATCTACTATCAAATCTGAATTTGGTAAATCAATAAAAGAAACACCCATCTTTCTCTCACCTTCCTATATTCATTTATCAATATAATTATTGCAACCTGATCTAGCCTAGCAAATCGGCAGAGTATATTTAAGCACTGATACTTTCCGATAGTGCCAACCTAAATTTACCAAAAAACCCAGCAATTCGAATGCTGGGTTCACATATAAGGTCCTGTTTGAGAAATTTTACATGTCTTGTTGATTTGTATAAATCACTGTTGTTAACTTCTCTCTAAAACAATTATCATTTGTATCTGCTAACAAATTATAAATACTAAAAAAACTTCCTTCTGATATTGATATTAGATGCCTATTAGGATTTAATCCCCTAACTTTAAAAATACTTGTAGCAGATTTAACTTTTAATAAAAGAGTTCCATTTCCTAAAGTTTTAAGACTTTCAAAATGACCTCTTATATCATGATTCCAATTTAAATGGGGGCTCTGTTCTCTCTTTTCCCAATAAGAATTACAAAGTGGTCTGAATTCACAATATTGACAATGCTCTGGAGCTGGATTAGCTAAATATTTTTGTAATTCAATGAAATTATTATTCTCCAAAATTAATTCATTTATTTCATAAAACATTTCTTTTGCTTTATTCAATACCTTTATACATTCTTCTTTAGAGTAATAGATTGAATGTATAACCCCATTTAGACCGTAAACTTTAAGAGCAGATGGCCACTCATTTAAATTTTCATAAAGTAATGCTGCATAAAGTAGCATTTGATATTTATATTCTTCTTTAATCTCATGAGTATCATTATTAAAGATTGACCCAGTCTTATAGTCAATTATTTCAATACCTGTATCAGTGAATGCTAGTTTGTCAATATATCCCCCAACAATACTGTCACCAGTCTCAAACCATCTTTCAAGCCCCGGGAATGTTTTATTGTTAGATTTATACTTTCCACCAACAACTTCTATCAATTCAGATGCTTCTTTAAATAATAACCTTTTTTTAAGCTCATACCCTCTTAGAGACTTATTAAACGGAACTAAGTATTCCTCCCTTGTCCCCAACATTTGTCTTTCTAATACAGTTATTGAGGATAACCATTCATTATCGAAGTCTTCTTTAGTTATATTACCTCTCCCAACATTCTGAAGAAAGTTATGTGCTGTAATACCAAAGTACATATTTGGAGAGGAAGGTAGTAATTTTTCATTATTATTTGATATTAATACTTCCCTTAATCTACAGCAATTCATTCTAAAAAAACGACTTGGAGAGACCCTTCTTAGTGGAGCAATGTTTACTGATGATGGCAAATTACCACCAGACTTGTTCATCCTCATCCACTGTTCCTCCTAAATTTTCATGGCACCAACCCGGACGTCTTATAAGATTAAAAGTATCAATAAAATCTAAAGAATCCAAATTTGCACCGGTAGCAACAACTGCATCAGCAAGCACACCATTAGGATTTGAATAGTCCCATAACGGATGTGTAAAAATTATTTTTCGGTTTCCTGCTTTTACTCCAGGAATGCCAGCCCACTTGGTTGGCTCATAGTTGAAAAAGGAAGAGAATCGTTCAGCTAAAACTTCAGCTAGTTGTAGCCACTCCTTTAACTCAGGTGTAGAAAAATCTCCATTTATTCCACATTGGTATGCCGAATCAAACATACTCCTTAAATAAGCTAGCCCTAAACGCCAATCTAATAAACCATGATACTGCATATTTCTATAATTCATTAGACAACCATAGCAAGCAGTACTACAATTATGCTTTTCACTAATTAAATAATTTATAAAAGACTGATTTCCTGTTTGGGAAACAACCTCTTTTAGTACATCTGTCCATTTATTTTCAAGCCAACGTACAAAACCTGCCCCATTTGGTAAGCGGTCACTCAAAATAATTTCACCAACGAAACTTCCATCTCCAATATCCGATCTTAAACATTGGGAAATTTCAATTTCATCTGCATCTATATCTAGTTTTTCGGCAACTACTGAGCGGAGTAGAAACGCTGCAGAATATACGGCTGCTTTTGCAGTTACATTAATTGGGTCAAAATTTAGTCCATTATTATTAATAATTGGTTTAATGCGCAATAAGTCAGTTGTTTTTGAGCTTGCAATTCCTATCTCTTCATTAGTAATAAAGTCTTGATCACTAACATATTTATAGTCTTCTAGTACCCATTGCCCTTTAAAGGTAAAATATTTCTGATCCCTACCACTAGTTGTTTTTGTACGATTAGTTGTTATTAAACCACCCTTAAATAAACTCCTACCATTATCATTAATTCTCCATACACGTCCATCACTACTCAAGCTTATTTGAACGTTATTACCTTTTACTTTATTAAAATTAACTTGTTTTCCCTCCGCAATACTAGAAGGGGCACCTGAAATGACCTTATCTTCTTCTCTAGCGTCACTTCCCTTAGAAAAGTCGGATCTAAATGCTTGAGGTATAGCTACGTTATAGACTCTAAATTCTTTACCTTTACTCATACCACAATTAGAACATTCTTCTAAGTCTTGATCTACCTTCATATATCCGCAATTTGAACAGTGAGCGATTTGGTATCTACCTTGTTGTGGCAATGCATCTTCATCCGTTGTTTGCCATTTCCCTTCTCTTTTTAAGAGGGGGGCTGTAAATCCAATTGCAGTATGAATTGCTTTATCCTTTGTTTTCTGAGCACCAGGTGCAAATTCACTAATTCCCATTTCTATATCACGGTCAATTGTTTGTGGATTATTAGAGCCATCAAATCCATGATAAAACAATCTTGTTCGCGTCGGCATACCAAACATTGGTAACTTAGCACCCTCCGCAAGGCATTCAGCCAAGCCTTTTCCTACTAGTTCAGGGTTAGCTGAACATTCATCAATGTCATTTATTAAGTCATTTTGAATATAATTTAAATAATTTTTAACACTGTTTTCTCCAGCTTGCCAAGGAGGAAGAAGACAGGTAATTATATCTTTTATTGCTTTTGAATTTGATAGAAGCCAGTCATAAATCTTATTTTTATTATTACCCCAATCAGATTTGTATCCAAATTCCCCATGACTATCAGGAGGATCACTAGGACCATCCCACCATTGAACACCAATTTCTTTAAAAGCTTTCCTTAAACACTCTTTAACTAGAAGTCTCTTAATAATAGGAGGCTGTTCAATTGTTACAAAAGGTACAGGTGGTGGATCACCAGTAATAGCAGAAGGATTCTCAAAATAATGGTCGTCATGGCTTCTTCCTCCACGGCAAAGTGTCAAAACATAAGAAAAAGCTTGTCCACGTCTCCCTGCACGCCCTACTCGCTGTTGATAATTAAATCGCATCGGAGGCATATTTGCCAACATCACGGCTTGTAGACTACCTATATCCACACCTACTTCCATTGTCGTCGTTACATTAAGAATATCAATCTCGTCTACTTCCTTAATATTGTTATCGCCCTCGGTATCCAGTAATATCCCTCGGAATAAACGCTGTCGAGCCCCTTGATTATCAGTTTGAGCTGTTAGCTCTTCAGAATGTAATCGAATAGGCACTCTTTCATCAGTTGCCATGAATGCTAAATAGTTTCGACTCATTAAATCACTACATTCTCCATTCGGTTGCTCTTCCAGTTCCGAATTACAATTAGTACAAATACCAGCAGACTCATGAAGGTGAGGTCTTTTACATTTTGAACATTCCCAGTAAGGGTCTTCTTCCGCTGCTACCTTAATTTGAAGTTGATCGGTAGAAATAATAACACCAGTATGACCAGAATTTTTTAATATGTTGAATACTTTTTCACCAACTACTTGATAGTCATTTGTAGGAATCCTTAATTTTTCACATACATTATTTATATAGTGCTTGATTGAACTTTTTGAATTTCTATATTCTACCCAGTCATCCAAAGGATAATCCGATCCATCATGTCGGTAAAGATCACCTAGTATTCTAATTGTTGAATTACACATTTGCTTTAAAATTTCTTGGTCAATTTTTAGAGTGATTGATGTAGTTTCGATTAAGGTCTTATCAAAACAAATCATAGGGTATCCTAAACCAGATGATTCAAAACCAAAATATAATCTGCTAAAAAGTAGATCACATAATTCTTTACGAATTTTATCACGAATTTGATTTTTAAATCTATCGGTATCAGGCGGAAGGTCACTTAACCAAGTTTGCTTTTTAAAATCAAATAGGTCAGTCCAGCGATGTTCTTGATTTCCCCACCTAAATGATTGATTTTTTATATCGTTTCCAGCAGGATTAACCCCTAATCCTATTAACCTAGAAACTATTCTTCCACAATCATCGGCAGATGAGGGATATATTAACTCTTTACAAGAAACAACCAATGTATTTTTCTTGTTTCGGATAACTTCTAACTCTTTTATTGCTTCATCATAAAATCTTCTAAAAGCAGGAGGTGGTTCATTTTTAGTTACTTCTAATAATTCACTTATTTTTTGTTGAGCCATTGGATAAGCACTAATGTATCTTTTAGATTCAGTTGATAAATCATTTCCTTCTTCAAGATCTTCTAAAAGTTGTGATTCTCCTATTGTCGCTAAATGGAGTTCATCAACTACTACTTCTCTAAAAAGATCCTTATAGTGATTACGTTCTACCCCATTAGACATTTGTGCTGCATCTTCCCTACTATCCGAAAAGACTACTAACTTTTTATCACTTCTTTCTGAAAGTTGATAAAATAGTTCCTTCGATAAGATTTGGCTGACTTTTGAGAAACCAGTACGAAAACCTCGTATTGGGCTAGTTAAATATTTTCTATTTGAATAATCCGCGTTACAACAAGGACAAATAGATGGTAATGATTTAAAATCCTCAGTTTCATCACTATCAATAGTATATCTATAGCCTTTAATATATGTTGAAGGATTGTCTTCTGAGTATTCGTGTGTAAGTTCTATTGTACCAGTTAAAGAACTAAGACTTGCAGGTTCCCATTCACCTTTTGCCTTGCCCCACTCTTTTTTTCTTTTTAATTGGTTCCACGTACGCGCTTCCTTGTGTAACTCTTCACCATCTTCAACTGGCCAGAAAATTGCATATTCTTCATAATTTCTTTGTTCAACCATATTTTTCTTATTTCGGTCTGGAATGCCTTCTATATCAGGAGAAGTTATTAACATTTCATCTTTGCCATTTTGGAGCTTCAAGCGGTTTCCTCCATAGAATACTGTCCCACATTGTTCACAATATAAGAGTTCTAAAATTCTACTTCCATTTTCATCAATGATGCTTGGTTTGGAGTATATCTTTCCAACAGGGCTCATTATCCCACTTTTTTCTTTATAAGTGGATGCCCATAAACCTTCTATATTACGGAAAAACCAATGGAATCGGAAAGAAGGTAAACTACTGACCATATGGGAGGTATCACATATAGTTCGAGCCTTAAATAATCCACTCACTGCCTTTCTTCTTACAACTTCATTGATATTTGCCCCAAAGAGACTTTTTGTAAAGTCATCTATGGAAACAGCTCGTATCCTATCACCAATTTTACAAGCATTTAACATTGTATTTGCTAACTTTAAACGATTAGACTCTAAAACTTCCTTTAACCCTTTAACCCCAGTGAGTTTACTGTCTAATCTCGATAATAGGTTATTTATTGCTATTTCTTCATTTTCTTCATATTCGTCATTAAACTTAATAAAAGGTTCGTATGGAAGGAAGGTATTACTTTTTATAGGTAATTGCTCAGGTGTACCAGTAATAATCTCAAATTTATCTCCCTCAACTCCAAAAAAGTCTTTTAGAAATTTCCGGCTGTCTTCATCCTCAGGTTCCAACGATGCACTGGATGCTAAAATCCTTAACTGCGGATGAGAGGGATATAAGTCTAGACGATTTAATAAAAGTTTTAAGAGGTAAGAAACTTCCGCTCCCGATGTTCCTCTATATAAGTGTAATTCATCAATTATTAAGTGGAAAACGTTTTCTTCACTTTCTTTAAGCCATTTCTTTGTCTCCTCGAAAATTCCACTGTCAACTTCCCGCATCATCATAATACTTAACATTGAATTATTTGTAATAAGTATATCTGGTGGAAAATCCTGCATATCCCAACGAGAACGCATTTCAGCTCCATTCATATTTTGGAAAAAGAACGGAATCTCAGGGTTATTAGTTTCTACAGAATAGTTTAAAGCAGCATTACTGGTTTCATCCATTTCTTTCATTCTTTTGGCTAGCTCTTCTAATTTCTTTCTATTTGGAATGCCTGTTTTTGTATATTCATGTCCCGCTACTGGACTCATGCCATTATATCTACCAAAATAAATTTTATTACCTTTAAGGTGTGAGTCATAAAATAATTTTGCTTGTTTAGAGTCTAATGCTTTTCTTAATCGAGTTAGTTGATCTTCTACCAATGCATTCATCGGATATAAAATCAGAGCACGTACACCAGATTTTCTCTTTTCATGACTTCTTTGTGGCACACGATATGACCTGTTCAATGGACTACTTTTCCCAACCGAATCACATCGTTTTTGCCAGTCATTATTTTTCCACCAATCATTTACATGCGGTTCAGGAGAGTCAGCCGCCTCCCACTTTTTCGCTTCTTTTGCCAAATACGCAAACAATGGTAGTAGAAAAGATTCTGTCTTCCCTGATCCTGTCCCTGATGTTATTACACAATTTTTTGAAGATAGGGCTTCTTTTAGCATCTGAGATTGATGGGTATATAAAGGGAGTTCAGGATTAAAAAGACCGCAACTAACCAATTCTTTAAATAACCCTATTTCTTTAATAGTTAAGGAAGGTAGATCATTTTCCGATAGATCTTTTATCTTCATTTTTGAACTTTTATATCTAGGCAAGGGCTCAATCCACGGATCTTGTGCAAGAACTCCGGGACTTAATAGTAATTGTTCTCTTTCCTTCTCGAGGGAAGGGTATCTAGTTCCAAACGCGGTTTTTACATATCTAATAAAATTTTGCTGTATTTCCTCAAAAGCTTCTATTGGACTACCCATTTATATTCCTCCTACTATAAATTAGCCTCTAATAAATTCAACCCTAATTTTCTTGATATTTCTAAAGCTATTAAATTATTAACACCTTCATAAACAGTTATATTTGTATTTCTAGGTAAATAACCTAATTGTTTGTGAAGTTCTTTTTTTCGGGGGAGCGACCCAGTACAGAGAGAAACTGCCCTAGCTAAATCTTTAGGTAATGGTATTGTTGAGGGAATGGCAAATCTCTGTTTTATTTGGTCAAATAAAAGTATGTCAGTTTTGTATCTACTTAAGATGACATACCTCCCCCACCCTCTATCAATTTTTGCGGCAGCATTTCCATTCCAAATCCATGTGTATTGTTGCTGTGAAATAGGATTTTTATATTTAACTAATTTAATTTCATCTGTACATACAAATTGTCTAAAATACAAATTTTCATGGCAGAATACTTCTTTTTTCCAATTAGGCTCAAATTGTTCACTATACACAAGAGATTCATAAATATCATTTACACTAGGTGCTGTAATTGAAAGGTTCCAAGAAGCAGGTGTTTTTAAATCGCCCTCAATTCCTATCCTTTCAGTAACTTGTTTTAAAATTTGAGTACTTTTAGCTTCAATACAAATAGTCTTGGGAAAAAGGGGATTTTTAGCTGAGAGCTGATCTGAAAAAATAATTCTTACTTTATCATAATTTTTATTTACTAATTTCGTTATACGTTTTAGCATTAGTTCAGACCTTCCACCTGCTAATACTATTCTAGGTAATCCCCTTCTAGGTAATAATGCAAATGAAGGTGGGCAAATATATATTATTCTATTTTCATAGTCTACTTCACAATGTCCTAATGCCTCCAAATCTCTCATTATATCGTAGTAATTATATAAGAGACGTTGTTGTTCATCATCATTAAAGTAATGTTTCAGAAGAGTGTCACAGACATCCCTAAACTTTTCAAACTTAATACTACCTAGTACACTTAAAACAGTAAGAATATCGTCAAACACGTTTTGCCACCTCTAAGTAATTTTCCCATAATTCGTGCAATGGGGGGAAATCAGGTTTTTCAATTGCTTTTCTCATTTTACACATTACTGTTTTCCAAAATCGTAAATTTTCTTGATCAATAACCTCTTTTTGTATTTTACACTGTGTCAACTTTTTTGTAGCTATGAAGTGTACTTTCCATTTTCTCTTTCTGACTTTCGAAATTGCCCAAATGGGCTCAAATTCTATTTTCACTTCTGTTTTACCTTGCCAATGGTATATTTGACCAACTTGTTGTCCAATGAACATGATCTCATTTGATAAAAATGTTGGTAACGGAAATTGCTTAAAAAGTGGTGAATTTTCCGTATTATAAACATTTACACCTATATTCATTGGTTCCTCACTCTCTTTATTATAAAGTCCTTTTGAATCTATAAAACTTTTTTTATTAAGTATAGAAATTTTAGAATTAGTAATTTTAAAATTTATTCTTCTAATTACATTTCCTTGCTCTAATACTTTAACTCTCAGTGTTTCATCTAATGGAAGATTTTCTTTTACAAGTTCCCAACGCTCAGATTCCTCGTTATAAGGAAGTGGCTCATCATTTAATAAAACAACTTCATTTCCTTTATAGTTCTCAAGAATAATTTCAGGAGGAGCTGCTCTTAAAAAAGTGTTCCCCTTTCCTAAGCGAAGACCATTTACAAGTCGAATTTTAAGGTCACTAGCTATAGTTAATTCCTTAACACCATTATAAAACTCTTTCGGTTTACTAACATGAAAAAGGGACCAACCATTTGGAACACCAGCATAATTTATTTCTCCAAAAGACTCACATTTGTTTTTACCCCATTCTATAATCTTATCTCTGTATGAGTTATCGCATAGTAATATAAATCTAGAACCCTTTTCAATACGTGCAGTTTCAATTAAATTGGGTAGACCATATTTCTGCCCTTCAACAAAAATTCTGATAGATGTACCTCTTAATGATGATTTTAACTTATTATCTAAATCTACTATTTCTTCTCCATTTAGCCAATTAAAATTGGTGGCATCAACAACCAAACCATCTTTATTCTTAAGTTCTGTAGACCAATTATTAATACTTCGCCTACAATACAAAAGACTTTCTACTTCACTCCTTTGAAATTTAAAAAAATCACTTGGGAATTCTTTCTGTGTGTTAATGCGTATACTAAAAGATGCCTTTTGTGTTATTTTATTTAAATTCAAACATATCCGTATCCTGGATGTAACGAATGAATCTGACACCATATAATCCTCTGGAAAAAAACCGTCCCACTCATTTAATTCGTCATTCACTAATTCAAATAGTGCTTTTTGCAGATGTTCATTTTCATCTTCTCCATTTAGTAGTCTTTGAGTTTTATTACTCAGGACTTCTTTACCATGTTCCTTTAACATTATGTGAATTGTATCATTATCAGGAGAGTCTGAAGAAATGATACCAGCTTTAGTAAATATTAAAGGTAAATCTTTTCTTTCCTTGCTAGATATAATTGTCTGTGAGAGGGGTAGCCCTACGTGTCTCCATCTACCTCTTATCCTTACCCTGAAACGACCAAACTCCTCAAGTCTATCTTCAACACTCCACTCTTCCAAGTCCCTCCACAAACTAATCATCCTATCAAAATAGGGATACTGTCCCGATACCTCATCTTCTCCTAATAATGCTCGCAACTTAGGGTAGTATGCAATTGTAGAAAAATGATCATCTTCTACATAACCGGCTAATACAAAAAGAGCAAGATATGCTATATATGGTGGATATCTTAAGTTTCTAGATCTCCAATTCTTATATGTCTGATATGCCTTACGACAAACACCATGATTACTATACGCATTAACCCATGGAGGACCCTCAATAACTGATGAAATAAAACCATTCAAGTTTTCATTAATTTTACTTCCTATTTCGTTAATGAAATTTTCATCTACAAATAAAAGAACTTCCCGTCCAGCCATTGCCTCATTAAAAAATTGTTTAGCAATTAGACTGTTCCATTTCATATATGTCATTTTTTCCCCCAAACCTAAAATCATCAAATTTAAAATCACTCAATAAGAACTACTTTACCATTTTTAACCTATAATCAGAATCTTTTTTCAATTTTTACTCAAGGAAATTTTCTATTATATAATTTTATCATTTTTTCTAAAAGGTATGAAAGAACTAACCATGACTAAGTAATGAAATTTATGTAAATTGACTAGATTCACATATAAATAAGGGATAAAATGAGATAAAATAACTGGTATATTTTATTATTTCTCTAAAGAAGTATAAAAAAAAAGGGTACAGAGGTTAGATTTAGATAGGAAGCAATAAATAAAAGAAGTAGAAAATTAAAGTACTACCGACCTCTTTTCTTTTATTAACTTTAAACATCATTACGGATTAATGTAATCAATGATTGTTTTGTTTAATTAGACACCCATCTATCCAATTAGTAATAAAGACAGGTTCAATGATTAACAACATAAAATTATTAAGGTGTAACTCTATTTCTTTCATAATTTACTCGGTTATACTTAAAATAACATATCAAATCACAAGAAATAGCACCCTTTTTCATACGCTGAAATAGTCAGTGTAAAGTTTTTTGGTGCTATTTCCAAAGCTATATCCAGCTTATTTCCTTGTGAAATGTTGAAATATAAACGTAAAAAGGGTAAATAGGTCTCATAGATGAGAAAATCCATATATTAAAGGAATTGATTTAAATTTAGAAAACAATTCAGATATATTCGTTAGTTACTTTATTTTTATAAAGGTAGAAATTGAAACAATTAGTAATAGCTAATATATTATAGTAGTAAATATGTTAAAATTTTCTTAAAAATGAACTATTGTTGAGTGCTAAAAATGAGTAGCGACGATAGAGTTAAAATTATTAATATACATAATAATAAAGAACTAATGACACTTATTTTAACAAATATAGTTCAACATTCTTATTAAACATAAAAGGTATTATATCTTCAAATTTTTGGTTGTAATTAGTAGCATGTATTCTTTATAACAAAAAGAAATGGGGTTTTTTATTATGAGTTCAGAACGTGTTATAAAAGAGGTTATAGTAGAAGCTAAACTAAAAGCATTGAAAATTTTCAATATGATTAGGGATGATTCTATCTACAGTAAGAACAATATAGAACATGATTTACTAGATTTAATCAATTATCTAGATGAAAACGATATTAAGTTGAAAAATAAAACAATAAAAGTTATTTAATATATAGTTTAAAAATTTTACTCAAACCACAAATGGCATAAGTAAAATAGCAACAGAAAAATTGAATAGAGAATTTTGTTTAATGACTTTGACCAACTAACTGTTAGTCAAAGTCGTGCTTATTTTCCAATAGCATAAATTTTTATTAATTACAACAAATAACTCACACATTTAGAAAAACATATCATGCTTTAAGAGGTATCCACAAACTATCAAACCCATTTTTAATCGAATAATCATATAGCATAATAATCTTATCTGTCTTATAATTACTCATTAAAGTTGTAATTGAAGTATCCTCTTTCTTATCTGTTAATACTTGATTCCTATCAATTATATATTCCAAATAACTGCGCGTTGGCAACCTATCACTCTTAGAACTGTTACATTTATTACAAGCTAATACAAGATTCCATATATGATCAGACTGAACAAATGACCAAGGAATAAAGTGATCAACGTGTGTTTCTCTCTTAGTATCAGATAATTTCTTACCACAATAGAAGCATTCAGCTTTAAAATAAGTTAAAAGAACTTTCTCAAAAGGTTTTAACGAAGATCGTTTTGCAATGCTCTCTACTTTTCCTAAAAGATAATTGATACTAGGTACTTCATTTAGTTGTTCAATCATGGCTGCCATATGATAATTTGTAAGGTTTACAAGAAGCCTCTGGAAATTAAGCATAAAGCCATGAACTGCAGGATTTAACTTTAGCATTTCTTTCTTATGATCAAACGCATAGAAACTGCCTCTTGTATCTCCGTATAGTGCACCATATACATTAATTTTCATAGTTGTTTTTACTTTACTAACTAGTTTTATCTGTAATGTGTCATCTAATTTATCAAACACCATTTCAGATGGTATACCACTTTTCATTTGCTCTTCTTTGATAATGGAAGCTACTCTAGCTGTCTGCCCACTGTTTTGGTTTAACAAGTCATGATGAACAACTAAATTCCAATAAACCTTAGTAAATGAGTATGCTAGTTGATCATAAGTTAACTCAAAATCTTCATTTATTTGATACAAATTTTCAATTAATGCTTTGATTAGAGCATATTTATAAGTTGAAGATTTTACTGACTTGTTTGATAAGATGATCGTGAATATTCTCCATATTTCTTCATCGGTTAAGTATATCTCTCTTAACTCACCGCCTTTTAATTTATGACCCAATTTCCTTTCTCCCTTCACCCATAAAAAGATTTCATTCTATATATTCAGAAATTCAGAACCTATAGTCTTATACTAGTTCATCCTTCAAGTTACTAAATGCTCGATTAACAACTTCTTCTTTCTCTTTACCACTAACGATTAATCCTTTTTTGTTTTTAACAGAAGCAAGTACTTTATATTCATCTCGGTCTATATAGTAAAATATGTCGAGTCGAATCATTGTGTTGTTCATATCTATTAATAGAAATTCCATCGATTGTCCAATAAACATGTTTGCAACAGTCCTTATTAAATAATAATGTTATGTAAAGTAGTTTATATGTATTTTAATAAAATATAGTTAGTCTTCCACTTCAATTAAGAAAATTTTCTCACCAAAGCTACCTCGTTTTTCTTCTTTCTGTTGTCTAATTGAATTGATTTCTTCTAAAGTTGAACCATGATAAACAGCTACTGCATTAATCACTTCTAGTAAATCCCCTAGTTCTTCAAGAGAGCTTTCTCTATCCTTTGCTTCCACAAATTCATTTAATTCTTCATATGCTTTCTTCTTTAGTTCTTCTATGTATTCTTCATTATTTAGTTTTCTTACTTCATACTTTTTACCTGTCTGATCAATAATTGCTGGGATTTTGTCTCGTACAAGTTTATTATAAGTAGGCATAATTGACACTTCCTATATATCTAATTTTCACTATATATAATCCATTCGACAATAACTGTTACTTTCCTCCATTTACTTATAATAACTACTATATTTCCTTTTTAATAAAAATAAAAAATGATATGATAATTTAAGATCAATTTTATTTCGGGGGATATTATGAAAAAAACAGTAAAAGTCGTTGCAGCTATTATTGAAAATGAACAAAATGAGATTCTTTGTGCTTTACGATCACCGGAAATGGCTATCCCTAATATGTGGGAATTTCCTGGTGGTAAAGTAGAGAAGAATGAAGATATTTATTCTGCGTTGGTTAGAGAGATCAAAGAAGAACTAGATTGTACAATTGAAACTATTGATTTATTTAATGATCATACACATGAGTACGATTCTTTTATCATTAATTTAATCGCGATCAAGTGTAAAGTTGCCCAGGGCAATCCTACTCCTAGTGAGCATTCCACATTAATTTGGTTGAAAAGAGAAAATCTTGATTCACTTAAATGGGCTCCAGCTGACATTCCAGCTGTTGAGCAGCTTATTGGTGAGTATTAAGGAAGTTCGTAATTTCACCTTAATACTTCATTTCGAGTAAAAAAAGGTACAAAACTCCATGTTTTCGCACCTTTTTATGTATCATAATTATTTTTAGTTACTTATTTGTACTTTTATCCGATTATTTTAAAGAATAGGAATCGGTCCAGGTTTACAATCTATCGAAATTCACTAATCATTTAGAAAAACGTAATTTTGATCCCTTGTATCATATATTTAACTTTACTTCGCAAGATAATTTTAGAGAAGACCACCCTTTATCATGACCAGAACTAAATTTAACCCTGAGCGATAATTCCTCATTATTTTCATTCCATGTAAGTGTAGTTTGTATAAGAGATGGAAATTTCTCTAATACATTAACTTTTGTATTTACATTTCCATGCTCCAAAATCACACTTTCGTTTTGGCTATAAAATGAAATAATTAGAGCCGACTCACCTAATAAATTTCTAATGCCTTGTTTTAATTCATGTTGCTGTGCTGACTTTAACTTCTTACCTATTTCTTCTGTTACTTTAATTAAACATTGTTGATGATCCAATGTATTATTAGAAAATAGCTCCTTTGTTTCCGCTATTGTATTTTCCATAGATCCTATCCCAAAGTACTGATCACTTAGAATAGTTCCTACCCCTGGATTTTTAGTTGTTAATTTCTTTACCTTTTTAGAGTATGCCTTTAAAGAAAACTTCTCTTCATACATTTTTCCATGTACCAATAACACTAGTTTTAAATCACTAGTATCAAGGCGATTTGTCATATAACTATCTGGAACAAGTTGTATACTATCAATGGTGTATGACTTATATTTATCTGTTAGATAGGAATTCAATTTCATAATAGTATTTTGATTTGTATTCATCATATCTTTAATCGTAGAAAAAGGAATTAAATCAGAATATTTATTAAAAATAGTCTTATATTCTTCATTATCTACCTGCTTTACAGATAAATTGGAGTTTATTATTTCATAATAAACTAGAGCCTCGTTACACTTTCCGATTGCATTGCTAATATTTCCATCTTTAGTTTGCTTATGAATTTTTATAAGTTTTTCAAATTCATAAAGATCCTTTTTATTTCTATCTTCAATTTGCTTATCTTCATTAAAAATTTCCTCATAACTAGTTGCAAGCTTGATAGAGGAAGTTGGTCCACTTTCAAATTTAAAACGAATCAATAATGAGGTATTTCCTTTACTTAAACCAATTGAGTTTCTACCTTTTTTATAAATATTGATAGTTGAACTATTATCATATTGAAAGTTCAACGTTTCAACACACAAACACTCGTTCTTATTATTGTATCGTGTTATAATATTAGTTGAATCTAGTAGCAATAAATCTTTAAATGCTTTATTCAAATCGTCTAGCCGTTCATTATACTGTTCTCGCAAAAGTGTAAAACAGTGTTCTCGTATTTTAAATAAAAATCCTTGACGAATTGGTTCAATTTCTTCTGAAAAATGACTATAGGATCGTTCAATTGATTTCTTAAGTTCAGTTTTATTTTTGTATAGAACTTCATTTTCATTTTTAGAATCAATTTCCCTTAGATAACTTAGATATTCAATCTCAAATAATTGGTTGAATTTTAGTTGTATATCATCAGCATGAAAGTACTTTTTCAAAAAACTTAGAGCACCTAGATTTTTGGGTTGGATTTTCCCTTTTCCTTTGATTAAGAAAAGATTAATGTCAACCTTTGAACTACTATCTAGCGTTATTGTAATATCAGCATGTTTATCTGGTGTGCTTTTTTCAAATTTGGACTCTATATCTATTATATTAGGATATTCTCCTAATATATAATTTACCGTGTTTAACGTAGTTTCTTCTTTGGAATATAAAGTTTCACCTTCAATTACCCGCTTTATATTCTTTACTACATCTAAGACATGTCCATCCCCGATTTTCTTAGAGCGACTCATGTAGGTAACTCCTCCAATCCTTTTAAATATTTTAACTCAACGATTGGAAATAATAAACAAGGAAGATTAACATGGCCTTTTTTGTCGTTTAATGATAAAATATATAACTATTAGAGGTGATATTCTTGAAAATTGAAGAACGTGGGCGAGCTAAATACAAACCCGCAAAGGATTATGATATTAAAGATGTACAAAATCTTCTACTAGAAAAAATTACTGAGGAGCAATTACGTTTACAATCGGTAAATGATGCGGAAGATTTCTCATCTATTGAATTCAATTCAGATAAATTAAATGTTGTAAGTTTATTCTCAGGATGCGGTGGTCTTGATCTAGGTACTGAGTTAGCCGGACTTGATGCGATGTTTGGAAAAGAAAAAGTAGATTTCCATTATTCAAATAAAGAATCTTACGATAAAATTCGCAATGATAGTATTTTTCATACAATTTGTACTATTGATATGTTTAAAGAAGCAAATCAAACCTACAAGAAAAACTTCCCTTCATCAGTATGTCAAATTGAAAAAGATATCCGTAAAATTAAGAACTTTCCAATGAGTGATATGGTAATAGGCGGATTTCCTTGTCCTGGGTTTAGTGAGGCTGGACCTAGATTAATTGATGATGAAAGGAATTTTTTATATATTCATTTTATAAGATGCTTACTTCAAACTAAACCTTTCTTTTTTGTAGCAGAAAACGTCAAAGGACTATTAACGCTTGGAAAAGGAGAAGTAGCAAAACAAATCATACAAGACTTTGAATCTGCAGGTTACAAAGTAAAGTTTCAACTAGTTAATGCAGTCGATTATGGTGCACCACAAAACCGTGAACGTGTTTTTATAGTAGGCGTAAGAAACGATATAAAATACAAATATGAGTTTCCACATCCAACACATGGTGTTAAAAACGACCTACTACCATATAAAACATTAAAAGACTCTATATATGATTTAATTGATGATCCAGGAGAATGGTATGAAGGTGGTTTTTCCTCTATGTACCTATCTAGAAATAGAAAAAAGACATGGGAAGACCCAAGTTTTACTATACAAGCTTCTGGAAGACAAGCACCACTCCATCCCTCTGGTGAATCAATGAAAAAGCTCGATAAAGATTTATGGGAATTACCTGGTGGTCCTGAAAAAAATAGACGCTTATCATCTAAAGAAATTGCCAGAATCCAGACTTTTCCTGATTGGTTTGTGTTTTCAAAAGGTTCAGAAACATCAGGAAGTAAAAATAGTCAAATCGATAAAGTATATAAACAAATCGGAAATGCAGTTCCAGTAGAATTAGCCCGTGTAATGATTATGCCAATCGCAGAATGGAGTTCTGCTAACATGAACTACCTATTCGAAAAAAGAGAGACAACACACCAACTGGTTCTACTTTAAATTCACCAACGTCAAAAATGCTAGAAACCAATTGTCTAAATATGGTTTTTAGCATTTTTTAATATATAAATTCTTCTATTCATATCAAATCTTTGAAATTCCCCTTTACAATAATTAATTTCCAGATTATATTAAATACATAAATACTCAACGTTGATTAAATAGCGTTGAGTTTATAATTAACCTTATACTCAACATTGAGTATATAACATTAACTAAGGAGTGAAACATAATGAGAAAAACAATTGTCAAGGCGATTAATCTTCATAAGTCATTTGGTCAACGGATCGTTGTAAAAGATCTATCATTAGAAATTAATGAAGGAGAAATATTTGCTGTCATTGGACCTAATGGAGCTGGAAAATCAACAACAATCGATATTTTACTTGGACTTAAGAAACAAGATAAAGGTGAAGTTACCTTCTGGAGGAGCAACATTCAGGAGCATATTGGTGTTCAATTTCAAACCACACCGTTTTTCGAAGGACTAACAACGGAGGATAATCTGCGTTTATTTGCATCGTTTTATAAGAAAAAGCTAAAAAAAGAACATTCAAAGAAGCTACTTCATATTTGTGGCTTAGCTGAGGTTGGTGCAACTCAAGCAACGATGTTATCTGGTGGTCAACAAAAGAAGCTAGCGATTGCGATTGCCATTGTTCATAATCCAAGCTTTCTCATTTTAGACGAACCAACAGCTGCTTTAGATCCCCGCTCGAGAAGAGAAATTCATGATGTGATGCATAGCTTAAAACAAAACGGTACCACAATTCTTTTCACCTCCCATGATATGAGTGAAGTGGAGAAGATTGCCGATCGATTAATTATGATTGACGATGGAAAAGTTGTTTTAGAGGGGAAGCCAGATGAATTATGTAGAACTAATTACGTAAACAATTTAGAAGATTTGTATTTAGATCTTACTAAGGAGTGTGTGTAATATGTTATTTCGTTCGATGATCATTACATCTTTAAAAGATAAAATTTCTTTATGTTACGCAACAGTATTTCCCCTTCTTTTATTATTTGGTATAGATGCATTTATTAGTAAACCTGATTATGAGCCATTGCTCCTTACAGGTGTTATTACATTAAGTGTAGTATTTTGGAGTGTTCAGGGGATTGCTTTTCAAGTGTTCTCTCAAAGAAACAAGGGATTATATAAACAGTTGAAAATCACTCCCTATCAAACTGGAAAATTTGTTCTAATCATGGTTGTGGCAAGAACACTGATAGGCGTGATTATTAATAGTTTCATTTTGCTTTTAGGAATCGTAATGTACGATATTGATGCTTCATTGCTAGGGGTATTACTATCCATTTTAACGATTACTCTTTCAACATTTTGTTTTACTTTTCTTGGATTTTTCATTGCTAATTTTGCAAAAAATGAAGGTCAAATCAATATGTACTCGAATCTCATTTACTTACCGATGATTTTTGGAAGTGAGGCTTTTTATTCACTAGAAAATGCCCCAAGCTGGTTATCTTTTATCGGAAAAATCTTGCCATTCCATCATACGATTAACATGTTGCGTTGTAGCCTTGATATTTCAGATGCTGGTATGTTCCTAAATCTTGTTGTGATCATTTCATTTATGTTCGGGTTCTTACTACTAGCTATCTTTACATTTTCGATTGACAATGGGTTAAAGCAAAGCTCTTTTTATAGAGGTAAAAAGAAACAACAACTCACTAGCTAACTAACTTTACAAAATAATGATCGCATGATATATTTTTTGTACTAATATTCAACGTTGAATAGTTAAAGTTGAGGTTTTGATATGACACGTTTAATGGTACTAGGACTTTTACGAGTGAAAAATATGTCAGGCTATGAAATACAGCAGCTTCTGCAGCAAAGCAAAACTGATACATGGGCAGGTATCCTTCCCGGCTCGATCTACCATGCATTAAAGAAAATGGATAAAGAAGGTTTAGTTAAAGTAGAAACGCTAGAACAAACCGGAAACCGCTCTAAAGCGATTTATGCAATTACAAGTAAAGGTGAAGAAGAATGTCAAATGCTTTTGCTGGATGCTTTTTCAGCACAATCTGTTCATCTCCCTTCTATGCTTTATACAGGCATGTCACTGTTAACGATGCACAAAGATCTTATTGATGTTGACAAAATCACTCAAAAGTTAGAAGAACAAAAGAACTTGATTGAGAAACAAATCGTTACCGTTAAAGCTGGAAGAGAGCAAAAAGCAATGTATGTAGAAATTGATGAGTTAACTCAATTAACCTTTGATAATATGTTAGATCACTATCAGTTGCAAATGAAGTTTTTAGAAGATATTGCAGAGACATTAAAAAAGAATCAAGCTTAAATTGTAGTAAATAACCCTAGTAACTAAAGTAAATAAAGGTGCTTATGATTAACTAGGGTTTTTGCATCTCTTAAAATAAACTCTAATCTCCTTTCTCTTTTGTCGATATGAAACTGAAGAATAAAAGCATCTTTATTTACGTTGCTTTTCATCGCTTTTCAAGCCTTGCATCTTGGGTTATAATTAAAATAGAAAATGCATACACTAAAAAAGACTGTTCGGTGCTTGAACACCAAACAGTCACACAATAGCTAGGTTCCCTCTAAGGGGATCAGCGTCATGGTATATAACTCACCCTATTTCGCTGCTGGGCTCAAGGGTGGGTTATTTTTTGTCTCTAAAAGATAAGATTGACAACACCAAACTTGCAAATGCTATCATAAGCATTAACGTTTGAAATACTGTCATCATAAGCATCACCCCCTTTCTAACGGGGTAACACTGACCACCCTTGAGTTTCCTAACTATTGCAACACTATTATAGCACAAGAATAGAATGTATGTTCTTATTATGTGAATAAGAAACAATTAACATATTAACTAGCTTAAGATGAATTTTTTAAAAGAAAATACTCTTTTATTCAATAAATTTTATATTGTTTCTCTTTCATTAAGTAGTAAAAATAGCATTGAGTTTCCATATACATTGGAGGTTTTTTTACTTTTATTG
Source organism: Metabacillus litoralis (assembly GCF_007994985.1). Lineage (GTDB taxonomy): Bacteria > Bacillota > Bacilli > Bacillales > Bacillaceae > Metabacillus > Metabacillus litoralis. The sequence continues at coordinate 28,256 of NZ_VOQF01000001.1, forward strand.
CTATGATGTGACTTCGTAGTTTTGTTTGTGTTCTATAATTGCTTCTACCATATCCGTTCCACCCCTGCACCAAACAAAACCTCTTATAGATTTTTTTATAGTGGTCTTTTTTAGACTTGCTTAACCCACCCGCCCTTTCTTCCGATAAGCTGAAGGACTTTCTCCAAAGTAGTCGGTAAATATTCTCGTAAAATAATCTGGGGTCTGATACCCAACTTCATGTGATATTTCATTAATTGTTCTTGTTGTATGTAGTAATAAGCGTTCAGCTTGCTTTAATCTTATTTTCTTAACCGTTTCAATAATTGATTCCCCTACCTGTTCTTTATATAAATGTGAAAGTCTTGATGGAGAAAGGGAAACATGTTTGGCTAGCTCTTTCACTTGAATTGGCTGATTGTAGTTTACTGTTACATAATCAACTGCTTCTTTTATTCGTGAATCTAATAATAACGTTGAGCTGTTTTGCTGGTGCAGATAATTGGCTAGAAGTAATATCGTTTCTTCCAATGCATTTACAGCCAATTCATAATGAAAAAGATTTTCTGAATGCAAATTATATTGAATTACTTTTCGAAATGATTCATAAATGGCTGTCCTTTCACTTTTTACCTTTATTTCTGTATGAAAAATCATTGTATTCTTAGATATTTTCGGTAGCCATTCAATCCATGTTGGTCTAGGAATAAAATGACACCATTGCATTTCCCAAATATGACCTTCAATTGTGTAATAATCATGAGTTACTCCAGGCGGTAGAATTGTAAGTGTTCCAGCTTTATGAAAGAACTGTTTCCCCCCTACTCTAACGGCACCTTCACCTGAAGTTGTATAAATCATTAACCAATCTTTCGTCCCTTTTGAGCGATAAGTATGGTACTTGTCATCATTTTTGTAGGTATCAGAAACAAGAATTCCAGGAGGTGGTGAAGGAGTATTTATGACATAATTGTTCAGATTAATAGCCAAATCCTACATTCCCTTCTAAAGTGAAAAATTTTATTATAAAAGTAATTCTATTTTATCTTTTTCTTTCGTTATTCGTCTATGTTATAAGGAAAATAATCATGTCAGGAGGAATTGTCTTTGTTAGATTCTCTAAAAATGAATGATAGAAAAAAGCTATTGTTAAATGGTGAATGGTCTTTTTTATTAGATCCAGAGGAAAAATATGTACCGACTACCCTTGATCCAGAAAAATTGAGTGACAAGATTACTGTTCCTGGATCGTGGGAGGAACAAGGTTTTGGACAGCCTTCAAAGCATCAACCTATTGGTACATGGAAAAAATTAAGAGAATATGAAGGAACTGCATGGTATTTTAAAGATATTTTTATTTCAGATGATATGAAGAACAAATCTTTGAACTTGGTCATTTCAGGAGTACGCTGGAAAACCAAAGTTTATATCAATAACCATTGTATTGATGAATGTAATAGTCTTGTAAGCACTCATGTTTATAATGTGACTGACTACATAAATGTTGGTCGTTCGAACAGAATTACGATTTATGTAAACAACACCATGATCCTCCCTCTTCATGACAGTCATATTCATTCCTACCATACAGCGACAAACTGGGGTGGTATCACTGGTGGAATACATATAGAAGCAACACCTCCGGTAAGTATTCAAACACTTTCCTATTATCCTGATCTTGATAAAAATAAGATTGATGTTCATGTAGAGTTAACAAATACTACTCTATTAAAACCGGATGACTATTTATCTATTGCTGTTTACAAAAAGAATGGGAACAGGGTAACACATACTAAAAAATCTCTACTATCAAACTCCCATAAAGTACTTGTCACATTGGATCTGTGGGATGAGGCAATCCTGTGGGATGAAGATCATCCATACTTATATCAAATCTCTGCTTCTATTATCCATCAAGAAACGATTATTGACCATAAAGTGCAGTCCTTAGGTTTAAGGTCTATAAAAACAATGGATAAGAATATTGTTGTTAATCAAACACCCAGATTTTTAAGAGGCTATGTAGATTGTTGTATTTTTCCTCAAACAGGTTACCCTTCTTGGGATAAAAACCATTATCTCAAACAATTTAAAACGGTTAAGGAGTATGGATTTAATCATGTAAGACTTCATGGTTGGACACCACCAAAGCCATTTTGGGAAGCTGCAGATGAAGCTGGTATCTTTGTTCAAACAGAATTGCCTCACTGGTCAAATTTATATACAAAAAGAGATACATCACCTAATAAAGAAGTTCATAAATTTTTATCTCAAGAGATTGAAAGAGTGATATCTTCATTAAATGAACACCCATCATTCGTTTTACTGTCATTAGGCAATGAATTAATTAGCGCTGAGGGCCATGAAGCTTTAAATGAGATGGTAAATAAATGCCGTTCTTTAGATTCTACTCGACTTTATACAGATAATACTGGATTTGGCCATCTTCCAGCACATGACCGTGAAGGTGACTTTTATATCCCAACTTTGAACGCTCATCCCCCTGTTACGAATCATTATGCAGGAACACCTAACACCTTTGAAGATTACAGTATGGTCACACAATTAGAATCAAAGCCAATGCTGGCACATGAACATGGACAATTTACAATGTATGTACGACCTCAAGAGAAAGAGAAATATCAAGGAATTTTACAGCCACACTGGTTAAAAACAACAATGGAAACATTAGAAAAGAAGCGTCTTCTAGGTCGTGTTGATGAATTTATACAAGCATCAGGTGTACTTCAAGCAAGAGCCTATAAAGAAAGCATTGAAAGAGCAAGAAGAACTTCCGGCCTTTCTGGGATCCAATTGTTAGATATTAGAGACTTTCCAGGACAAGGTCATGCAACCACCGGCGTACTGGACGTCTTTTGGGACAATAAAGGCACAATTACTCCAGAGCAATTCCGTACATTTAATGATGAATGTGTTTTATTAATGAGATGCAAGTCTCGTACACATGTTGCAGGAGAGAAAATGAATATCGTGATTGATCTATCTAATTTCAGTAAGTATTTCTTTGAAGATAGTCAATTAATATGGGAGTTAAAAGATCGTCATGGTGATATTCAACAAACAGGTACGATCCCTATTTCTAGTGCTCCCCATGGAGAAGTAACAACAATTGGTGTGATTGAAGCAACTACTCAGCCTAATATAAGTCAAGAGTTACTGTTATGTGTACAGATTGAAACTTCAGACAACATCATTAAAAATGAATGGGAATTCTGGACATATGCAAGACCTACTCTCCATAGTAACTCAAACCAAATATGGTCAGATGTTTCTGCATTAAAATCTTCTATTTATGGAATGAAGCATAACGGTAAAATTGGATTTCAGGATTTTAGCTATAAAGAAGCAAAAGGTATAGAGTTAGCCATTTCAGATCATCTGTCAACTGAATTACTTCAATTTATACTAGATGGTGGAAAAGCTTGGTTAATGGCTGAAGAAGGAAATCAATATGATGAAGTAAAAACACGCTTTTTACCGATCTTCTGGAATTACATTTGGTTTCCTTCACAAGTTGGAACAACGATGGGAATGATCATTCATGACCACCCTTCACTCGAGGGTTATCCACATGATGGTACATCTAATTGGAACTGGTATCATCTGGTTGATGGAGCAACGGCAATAAATTTAGAAACCATTCCCCAAATAAAACCTATTGTTGAAGTAATTGATAACCATAATCGTGGAAAACATCTAAGCTACTGCTTTGAAGCGAAAATTGGTGAAGGAAGTTTGTTTGTGACCAGCTTTAATATTTTACAAAACTTAAAGCGTCCAGAAGTTGAATCATTGTTACATCACAACATCTATTATCTGATGAGTGATAAATTCACACCTTCATCACATCTTACAGTTGGAGAATGTCTTGGATTATTCAAGCTTCAAGCTACATGGTGATAATAAAAATAAGCAAAAGAGAACTCGTTGTCTCTTTTGCTTTTTTACTTTTTCAATAACTTCTTTAGTTTCCAAGCCAATTATAAAAGAGAAATAAACTATCTAAAAAACAGATTCCATCTCCGGGTAGAAAAGAGTAAATCGCATTATGTTTTTTAGCATGAAGTTAAGAATAAAGTTACCAGATAATATATCTCAAATATTATTAAAATAAAATCTGAATTAATGTGGCAAAGGTGGGTAAAGATTAAAATAGCTTTGAATATCAAAATCAAAAGGGAAGCCTAAATCTATTCAATTCACTTGTTTTACCCACAACATTACTCTTTCCTCGTGTGTCTCAACATAAATCCTATCAGATACAAACCCTATAAAAGTTAATAAAAATGCTATTAAAATAATAATAAAATGCTTTCTCTTTTTTATAATATCTCCTTCTTACATCGTTTAATTACTAAATCTTTATGAATAAAGAAGTGACTTCCTCGTTAAGCTCGTACCCGTTAGCTTAATTGAATTCCTTCACATATACTCTTGAATTACATAAAAAATAACATCACAGCCTTTATCTATCCGAAGCCATGATGTTTATTGGTTTATATCTCTAAAATTCCTAGCATTGTGAATGATTCGAACCACTTCTATTGAGTCATTGTTAATACGATAAATTATTCTATAATTTGTTAAAACTTTCTCTCTAAGCATTTCATTATTCATCTCAGGAACTACTCGACCAGAGTATGGGAAGACAGCAGCCGTTTCAACAGAATCAATTATACTTCTTGCGAACATTCTTGCATAATCTTCCGAGTCTTCAGCTATATAATTACAAATGATATCTAAATCTTTAACAGCAGATTCAGCCCATCTTAATTCAGCCATTTCCCTAATTTCTCCTTAACTTCATCATGAGAAACAACTTTACCCGTGTTTAATTCTTTAATTCCTTTATCAATTTTTGATCTTACATATAGTTCCCTCATAATATCTTCAAGGGTTGCATTCTCCGGTAAACCCTTTATTAACTTTATTACTTCTTCTTTTGTGCTCATGTAAACACACCTCCTTATCAATATTGTTGTACTATTATTATAAAACAAATTATTCTTTGTAACATTATTTCATCACTCAAAATACAGAAATTTGATTATTTACACAGGCATCAGTTATTTGAAGAAAGCATTATTCTTCTCTAGGCAATGCATTCATTGAAAAATTAGTGTCCATCAAATTACATATTTTGTTGCAATGCATTTCTCTGTAATAAGGTAAAAATTATTAAGATACTATTTCCACAATAGATAACCTATTATTTATTATTTGTTACGATTGGTGGTTTTGTATTTTTTACCTTTACTATCATAGGTCACCCATTCACCAACAGGCTCACCCATTTCAAAATATCCTGAACGTTTTATTGTGCCATCGGAACGATACCATTCCCAATAGCCCTCTGGCTTATCTTCAATTATTTTCCCCTTTGACCATATAGTTTTTCCGTTTGCATGGTACTTTATCGTGTATCCATCAATCACTTCAAGTTTCTTTTCCTTGACACCGTTCGCGTTTATCAAGTCGCATTTTTCATTTTTCATGATTTACCTCCGATAACCATTATTTATTTTCATCTCATTTTAATGATATTGTTTTACTTTTGCACATTTAGTGTTCATTTTTTTATATAAAACTTATTCAACAATCCTGCCCCGTTAATTTAAGTACATCTCTTCAAAATATCTACATTTATTTTAACATAAAATAACAATTTTCTTGGTTTAAAAATCAGCATCGCAAATAACAAACAAATTCACATATAAAATAGCATAATGAAAATAGCAGTTGTCATTATGCTATTTGTGTTGCGATTTCGTATGAAAATTCAATCAAGTGGTTAAAAACGATAATCATTGATATGACAAGGAATAAGAACAGACCAAACCTTATGCGATTTGATCTGTTACTTGGTATGTTATTTCGTATTTTTCACTCGAAAACAGAGCCCGTTAATATAAAACCAACAGCGTTTTCTTATGATATTCTTTTCGTAATTAATCATCCTTTTAGAATAGTAAAATGAACTCCTTTTTCAACTGTTTGGGGCTCAAATCGAAACCCATATCTCTCTAGAATCATCCTTTATTAAACATGATTTCTATTCTTTTACCGCTCCTGCAGTTAACCCTCGAATAAAGTTTTTTGATCCAAAGATAAACAAAATAATTAATGGAATAATCGCTATAAGTAATCCCATCATTCTTGCTCCATAATCTGTTCGATAATAGCTTCCTAATGACTGAATACTAAGAGGTATTGTAAAAAGTTCCTCTTTGTTAATCATGACTAGAGGAAGGAGGTAATTATTCCATGACCATAAGAAAATGACTAAAGATAATGTGACCATTGCCGGTTTAACAATTGGTAAAATGATTTGGATAAATATCCGTAATTCATTACAACCATCGATTCTGGCACTTTCAATGATATCTTGTGGAACGGCAGATTTGATATATTGTACCATCCAAAAAACACCAAAGGGATTTGCGATCCAGATTAGGATTAATGGAATTAACGTGTTATTTAGCTGGAAAAATCTCATTTCCATAATATAACCAATTAAACCAATTTGAGTCGGAACCATCATCGTACCAATAATAAAAGCATAAAATAGTTTCTTAAATTTATAATTATATTTTGCTAGTGAATAACCTGTCATCGTACATATCAGAACACATAGAATGGTTGAAGTTACTGAGACAAATATACTATTTAGAAAACTTTTGAAAAAGCTACTATTTAAAACTGTTGTTAAGTTTTCAATGGCATATTTTCCTGGCAAAAACATTTTGCCTTTAAAAATATCTTCTGTCACCTGTGTACTCATCATAATGAGAACATAAAAAGGCATAATACTTATAAATGAAACAACAACAAGTCCAAAGGCTGTTATAACTTTTTTCATTTGTAAGACTCCTTCTTATTTAAAAATTTATAGCTTATTAATGTAAAGATGATAATGATTAAAAATAAAGAGAAGGATACTGCTGCACCATAACCAAAACGAGATGTAGCAAAGGTGGTATCATAAAAATGCCAGATTGCTGTTAACACAGAGCGCTCAGGACCACCAACCGCTGTGTCAGTAAAAAGCAATTTAGGCTCATCAAACATTTGTAATCCACCAATAATATCTGTTAACACTAAAAACATGGTAATTGGAGCCAGCAGTGGAATGGTTATCTTAAAGAAAGTATTTACAGCGGAAGATCCGTCCATCTTAGCTGCTTCATAAAGTTCCTGAGGAATCGTGCTTAACCCTGTTAAATAAATGGCCATATGATATCCTGTATATTTCCATATAATCATAAGCGCCACCACAATTCTTGCATACATCGGTTCGCCTAACCAGTTTATCCCTTCTTTGATCAAGCCTGTACTCATCAAAAGATGATTAACAGTCCCTGAAGACCAATCAAATAAAAAGGCAAATATCAAACCGATAGCAACGGGTGTTGTAATATATGGAATGAAATTGATCGTTTGAAAGAATGACCTCCACTTTGTAATATTAAATAAAAACACGGCTAACAATAAACCAAAAATGATAACAAAGGGAGTTGACATTAACATGATTAATAATGTATTCCAAACAGATTTCCAAAATGAGGGGTCTTGTGTAAAAACACGTATATAATTATCAAACCCAACAAACGTTTTTTCACTAAAACCATCCCAACTTGTAAAGCTAATATAAAATGAATAAATAATCGGAAAGATATTAAAAGCTAAATAAAAAAGTAGAAACGGACTTAAAAACAAGTAGGGCCATGCTTTGATACTTATTGTAAATCGTCTCGTTCTTGAAACATTTGGAGAAATGGTTTCTTTTGATTGTAAAATTGGTTTGTTTTCCACTTTATTGACCTCCTTATCTAAAATGAAAAGGACCTAGTTAAGGTTGAACTAGATCCTTTATGATTTTTACTTTATTTCCTTATCAGGAAGTTTTGCTTCAACTTCATCTTTTAACTTACTTATTGCTTCATCAGTCCCAACATCTGGATCCGAATTTAAGAGATTAAGAATTAAGTTTGTCGCGTCCTTCACAACGGAATCACTAGCAGATATTTTTGGTACTTCTAATTCAGGAACAATTTCCTCCATCCAAAACTTACCAACATCTTGATTGTTGAAGAACGGATCTTCTGATGAAACGAATTCTGGATCATCATACACTGATTTCAGAGGGATATAAAAATTCACTAGCTTACTAGCTTCTGCACCTTCTTTTGTTAATAACAACCAATTCATAAATGTCCAAGCGAGATCTTTTTCTTTACTATCCTTTGAAATTCCAAATACAGTACCTCCCCAAGAATAAGCATTTCCAGGAGGTTTCATTAACCCCCATCTTCCTTCTCCATCCTTATCATTAGGCTTAATAACGTATTGTGGAGCCCAGTTTGCTGCAGGGAAGAAGATATGTTTTCCATCTGCAAAGCTAGCGTTCCATTGAGGTGACCACAACTCTAACTTGTCAACGATTCCAGCATCTCTTACTTTTACAACATTATCTATTACTTCTCGCATTTTTCCTGATACATCAACTACTTCTCCATCCATAAGTGGTTTTTGACTTTGAGCTGTGAAAATTTCATTTAGTTCTCCTAAACTTGAAAACATGTAAACTTCCCCACCGCTTTTAACTTGTACTTCTTTCCCTTTTTCTATAAAATCATCAATAGATTGAAACATTGCTTCTAATTCTTTTGGATCATCTGTACCAAAATATTCTTTTGCTAAATCTCTTCTATAAGCTAAACCACCAGGTGTTAAAGATTGTTCAAGTGCTATCACTTCACCTTTTGGACTTGTTGTTAATTCATCTAAATAATCGAAAACTAGTGATTTATCAAATTTGTAAGGCTCTGCCTCAAGATTTTCCCAAATATCAAGTTCGAAAATTTTCCCTCGATAGTTTCGTTCACCCCATAAGATATCAGGTAATTCCCCTCCTGATGCTAAGGTTGTTTGAACTTTTTGAAGATAATCCTCAGCAGCAACATTTGTTAATTCAATCTTAATGTCTGGATAAACCTTGTTAAATTCTTTACTAACAACTTCAATGTAGTTTGTATCCCATCCCCACATGGTAATCGTACCTTTTAGCTCATCACCATCTGTTTCACTTTGTGACTGACTGTTTGTTTCATTTGATCCATTACACCCTACTATTAAACTTATTAATAGTAAAAATGTTGTAAAAGCGAACCAATTTCTCCTCATTTTCTTTTGCATACTCTCTCCCCCTTTTATCTTACAAACCGATATTACCAATTTGTATACGCTTTCAAAACATAACAATTCGGTTTTATTGTATAAAATCTGGAGAATTCAATGGAATTTTTATCGTGATTTTCGTGCCTATTCCTTCGACGCTATCAATGTAGAATGCTGATCTATTATCATATAAACTTAATATACGAGCCTTAACATTAGATAACCCTATGCTTCTCATATTAGAGAAAGATTGGTTTGAAGTTTGACCTAATTTTACTTCTTCTAACCGTTTTGAAGACATCCCCACTCCATCATCACTTACGATTAAGTGTAAAAAATGATCTATCAAAAAGATCTCAATACATACTGTTCCGAATTCTTCATTGGGAATGATGCCATGAAATAAGGCGTTCTCAACTAATGGCTGAAGAATTGTTCTTGGTACATTCAACCCCAATATTTTTTTATCAACTTGCCATTTTACTCCAAACCGTTTTGGATATCGGTAATTTTGAATAACAAGATAGTTTTTCAAATTATTTATTTCCTCTTCAACGGGGATAAGATATCCACCTTCGCCATACTTTACTGTATCCTGTAAAAGACTAATGAAAGATTTTGTTATTTTTACAATATCTTCATTTTCTTGTTTTTGAGCAAGATAGATGACTGTATTTAACGTATTATAAATAAAATGAGGATTTATTTGTGATATTAGTAAATCCATGTGTAATTTCTGTTTTATTTTCTCATCTTCAATTGAACGATCAATATACTTTTGAAGCTCTTTCACCATATAGTTAAAACCTTCTCCTAAAACCTCAAACTCATCACCACTTTTAATATTTACAGAAGTCTCCAGCTTACCTTTTGAAACTTCTTTCATCGCTGTAGTTAACATAGAAATTGGCTTTGATAGATTTAGAATCATTGGAGTTAAAACAATCATAATCAACATAATATTGAGAATAGTTACACCCGCTATAAAGTAATAAACGAAATTTACTTTCTTTAATATTTCTTCTTTTTGATTAACTGAAACAATTTTCCAATCATCTTCCATATTAGGGTTGATAATGAATATTTTCTCTTTATTTTCAACGACATTTATTTTTTGACTTTGTTCTCTAATAATAGAGTCTATTTTTTTATCGTAATCCTTATTTTTATATAACGATAATGAATTTTGTGAGTCAAAAAGATAGAAAATATTATCACTCGTTTCATCTATCAGAAGATTTGAAAGATGACTAGTATCAATATTCACAATAAGATACTTTAGTTTACTATCTGGATTTAAAATAGGGTTAAATTTCACAATGTAGCTAATCACTTTGTTTTCTTGTTGGTTGTTTGTAAGTAAATGTTCTTCTGAAAAACCACCATTCACTTCCCTTTTCAAAAAAGCTGTGAACCACTTTTCCTTTAGCGTATTTATATAATAATCATTTTGGATTGATCTTGATGATATAACGTTTCCATCTTTACCGACCAAAATAATACTGTCAAGATAATCTTTAAGTAGTAAATAGCTTTTTAGTTCATTAGATAACCAATCTTCATTTTGAATTTTTTCATACATACTTTTAGCAGAATAAAGTGTATTGATTTTGTCTTGAATTTCATTATCAACCAATATATATTGAGAAAATTGCTTAATATCATTTTGGAACGATTGTATACTTTCTGCTTTTTCTTCTAATTTTGCACTTTCGTCTTTCTTCACCTGTTCAGTAAAAATTTTATTGAAATAGGAATAAGTGAAAATTCCACATAATAATAATGAAGATGAAATGATAATAGCAATAACAAATAAAATCTTCGTTTTTATCTTCATCGTTTTTTATTCAGACTTTCTTTATATTCCTTTGGAGTTGCACCAGTCATTTTTTTAAAAACTAAACTAAAATATTGACTTGTTTTATAACCAATCATTTCACCAATTTCATATATTTTATACTCTTCTTTTTGTAAAAGTTTCTTCGATTGCTCAATGCGATACCAAGTTAAATAATCTAAAATTGTATTGCCCGTTTCTTTTTTAAAGATATGGCGAAGGTGATCTCCGCTAATTGAAAGCTTTTCACCGATTTCATTCATTGTAAAATCTCTTTGATAGTTTTCATGAATATACCTTAACGTTAATTCAACTTTAGTAGAGTAATTGATTTCGTCTTTAGTAGATGTTATTTTTCTATATTCATCAATTATCCACTGCATAATATCTTTTAAATTAAATAGCTCATCAGCATGTAGTTCATTTCTTACATCAGTATCCAAATAGCTTGGTAAATGGTGTTGATTTCTTAAATTCTCTAACAAGCTTATTAATTCCTTACATAGAAATCTTAGTGTAACGGGGTGGAAGTTCAATTTCACTAACTCAAATGCGTCTTGTACCATTTGAACAAAATCATCGTTATGTTCATTTATACATCTGGCAATTTCTCTACAGTTTTCTTGTATATCAAGATCTGAAACAATTAAATTCTGTAAATTTAATATTGACCCTTTATCAAACAACACAAGTGCTGATGATTTCTCTTCACATTGAGCATAGATTTCGGTCAATTGTTCTATGTTCTTAAATAATGGAGAAATGAAGATTGACACAGAAACGCCTGAATTCACAAATTCTCTTTGTAGTTTTAAGGCTATATGATAGAAGATTTTCCAGTTTTCTCCCTCAGTAGATTTTTTCCTAGTACTGCAAAGTAATACTGCTTTTTCTTTATCAATTGGAATGACTTCAACAAACTCTACCTCCTCTGAGTTTTCCTTTATACATTCAAGATTCAGACGTTGGAATTTACTATTCCTCTCTATTCTTTCATCAAAAATTGGGTAAGGTCGATCTACCTTAAGATAAAACATACAATAATTTCCTTTATTTCCTTTCTGATAAAATTTGTTGATACCAGTTTTATGACCAAAAAACAATAAATCTCTAATACTCTGACTTTTTACTGATCTAGCTATTTCTTCCTCTCCTACCAATTCTTCGTGTATCTTTCTAAGTTCCTTAGCTAGATTTAATTTATTCATCTCATGTTTGAGCAGGAAATGAGAAATACCTATATTTATTGCTTTTTTTGCATATTCAAAATCTCTGTGAGAGGTAAGCAAGACAATTTTCATGTTCGGATTTAGCGCCAGTATCTTTTCACTAAGACTAAGACCATCAACAACAGGCATTCTTATATCCATAAAGATCACTTGAGGATAAGTTGATCGAACAAGTTCCATCGCTTTTTTTGCTGAAAGAGCTTCTCCTATAATTTCAAAGCCTAGTTCTTCCCAGTTTAAAAGGATTTTTAGATGCTCAATCGCCAATATCTCATCATCAACAATCATTACTTTTATCATGTTGTACCCCCTTTTATATGAAGTTATGAAATTAGGTATTTAAAAAAAGCTAATTGTTTAATATAAACATTAGCTTCAGAAGAAAGTTTCTAGTTGTTTATTCTATTTCGAGCTCTATCTCACATATTGCGGTTGCTTTTATTGATTTAATTTCAGAGGTATTATGATTAATTTCTGTCCTAGCTGCCATTGGTGAATCTGATTTAACATAACTTCCCTCTTTTAACGGTGAAACATAAAGGTACATTCCCTTTTCGATTAGTTCTTGCTGATATTGTTTCAGTCCTAATTGCCAGACTTCGTTATTGGAAAAGTTATCATGAATTAATTTCCCATCAATAAACGCATATCCAATATCTCCAATATAATCTATGTTAAGAAGCGGTTCTTTAACTGAGTTAAAGAACTCTGGTGAAAAGTCAATTTTCGCTTTTGAATGACCAACCTTCTTAATATCTATTTCTAGCTTATTTGTATTAGTAGAAATATAGTACTCATCAAAGAACCCATCATTTTCTTGCTTTTTTATTTCTCTTCCCTGGTATAGTAATTTCTTCTTTAAAGGTGGAAAAAACATTAATTCTATTTTTTTTTGTTCATTACTATACTCCAACTTTAATTTGTTATCCTTTAATAAAACAGTGCTATCTGTTATCACAATTTGATGTTGATTATCTAGTGTATATCTCCAAAAATTCAGACTTTGTTTATCTGATAAAGTGACAATATGAATGTTGGTTCCTGAATGCAGTGTTATATCACTAACATGAGTTTCTACTATAGGATCTAGCTTAATTATTACTTCATCTCCCCAAATAACATCACCATCATTTCTTTCAATATTCTGTATAGCTTCTCGACGGAAGCAATATTCCGCTTTCATGCCTTTTGGAGTAAAGAAAAAGTAGTAACTTTCACCATTATGTTCAATTTTCGTGATTAATTGAGTTGTGGAGTACTTTAAAGTTGTTCCATCCATAATCAAATTAAATGGGAGAACACAACTTGTATTTTTTGCGATTGATAGTCCTTCACTTTTAGGTAGATTGATGGTTTCATGGTTAAGTTGAATAGAAATAGAAATATCTTGTTTGTACTTCATTTCAACATGATCTTGATAATTATTAATAAATAGAAAACCTGAATCTTTATGAGCTCTGACAGCATAACGCAAAGACTCAGTATCAGTTGGATCAATACGATCACTCATCTCAGGTAGGATGGTTTGTGATTTACTAAACTCTTTTTCAAAGGTTGTTAAAAAGTAATGCAACCGCTTCAGTCTTTTATATGATTCTCTAATCTGTCCAAATTCTCCTATGGGAGCTTGATAGTCATAGGAAATTTTAGGTGTCGCATTTTCATTTAAGAAGTATTTTCCTACTGGATTTGAACCACCATGAAATACATAATAGCCAATGAAATTACACCCACCTGCAAGCTTTACATTAGCCATTGCATCAACACTTTCATATGGTAATGTAAATCGATACTGATAAAAATTAGTCATACCTGCTCCCATTTCACAGCAAGCATAAGGTAGATCTTCAGCACGGTAGGTTGGGGTAAACCCATAATTTTCTTTTTCATTATTATGAAAATCTCTATAAATAAACTCCGGTGTAGCTGGATGTTCTTTCACATCTCCATAAAATATCCATGGCCAAAAAGCATATCCTCCCCATAGAGGAAGTACTTCATCAGAAGGTGCGGATGCTCCTCCCCATCCAGTACAAGTATAAAGTGGAGTCTTAATATTAGCCTCTATGGCTAGCTTTTTTAATGTTAATATATGTGAATCTCCATCCCTACCGGCAGGAAGCCATTCATTACTTGTTCCAGCTGTTATTTCCCATGGTGCACCTGCATGTTCATATTCGTTTTCAAGCTGGGTACCTATAATTGGACCATTGTCTTTAAATAATAAACCATTCACTTGTTTTCCAATTTCTTGATAAAAGTTTTTAACAAATCCCAAATACTCTATATCATTTGAGCGCAGATCAAATGGTCGTCCGAAAAGCCAATCTGGTAAACCACCATTTCTTACCTCACCGTGTGCAAATGGTCCAATTCTTAAGATCACATAAAGTTCATGCTTCGCACAAATTTCAACAAACTTTCTTACGTTTCTATTTTCTGTCCACAGAAAAATACCCTGTTCTTCTTCATGATGATTCCAAAAGATGTAGGTTGCGATTATATTTACACCTCCCATTTTCATTTTTATCAGCTCATCTTCCCATCTTGTATGATGATACCGACTAAAGTGAAATTCACCACAAATTCCTAGAAATGGCTGATTATTTTTCTCCATAAAATAGTTTGTGAAACTAATTCTGTCTCCGCTTAAGTTTATTCCTCCAAGTTTGGTTTTGGCAGGATAAATATTCTTCTGAGGATTTTTGACGTTAATAGTATATTTCTTCATTCACTCATCATCTCCCGACTATATATAAAGAAATAGTTGTGAAGCAGCGTTTTAAACCTTCACAACTATGATTCTTTTTAGCTCGTTATCATATTGACCTTTTTATGAGTTATAGCACCTTGATGATTTGAATCTAGACTCAACACTATGTTTAACTCATCTATTGCTTGTTGATGTTTGTTTAATCCAATTAACCCAAGTGCTCTCATGTAACGACAGTGAATTTCGTTGCGTTTTTTTAGATCATCATTAAATACTAGAAAATCTGGAAGAGAAACCGCAAAATAATCAATTTTCGGAACATCAAATATATGTTTTTCTCCATAATCTATTAACTTATTAAATCGTTTCTTTGAGTCTTTGAAGCTCTTCAATTTCTGTAGAGCTAATCCTTGGTAGAAAATCATTTCCGGTGGTTGATCATTGTAATAAAGTGCACTTGCGGGTTCATCAAACCCTTCGGACGCAATCGTAAAACATTCAATTGCATGACTTTCATCCTTTAAACCTTCATAGGCACAACCCAGGTAATAGTACACATTATTATCCTGTGTACCCTCAAGTTTGCCTTCACCTAGATTTTCAGGATAGGTAAGTGCCTTTTTAAAGGTATTTAAAGCGTTTACATATGACTTTTTATGAAGATAGTGCTTTCCAAGTTCGATATGGGAATACACATATTGCTCTGTGACCTTTCCTTCTCCTCCTTCCCATGGATGAAAAATTCGTGTTTTCAGTGACTGGATTGTTTTTTCATAATAACCTAAGCAGTTTTGAAGTGTTAAATATTCAATATACAAATCGTCTCTTGATTCGACTAAAGGCAATTTGTTCGTTAAAAAATGGAATCTTTTATCTGGTGAGTATCCCAATTTCTTGTGTAACTGATCATATTCATACAATACCCTTGCATCAGATTGATCACAATCAAATGCTGTTTGTAAAGAAATCAGTGCACCATGTTCATCTTGTAAATGGTTATAGTAAGCAAGAGCTAGATTTCGATGAACTGTTGCAAAACTAGGTTCTATTTCCCTTGAGGTTTCCCATAACTTAATTGCTTCTTTATATCTTTTTTTATCATAAAGTAAATTACCTAAATAGTAACAGGCCTTGCTATCTTCTGGATTCGCTGCAATCGCATCTTCTAGTACAATTAACTCAAATAAACTATTTGGGAAACAATAATCTGAAGAAGCCTGGTTACCTATACGTCTATAATACTGTGCTTGATCATGCTGCTTTAATTTGGAATACAAATAACCTATCGTATAGTGAATAATTGGATATTCTTTATTTGTGTTTTCTCGTAACAATTGACTTAAAATTTGTATACCTTCTTCATATCTTCCACATTCTTCATAATCAGCAGCAAGATGTAAATAATTTTGAGGATCATATCTCATAAAAGCTTCTAATTCAGACACGATAGAATGAGCAGTTAATGTATTTCCCAATTCTAAATGAATGAAATAAAGTTCATAATAAGCTCCAAAATCAGCAATATCCATTGTTATTGTTTCTTCGGCAAATTGTTTTGCTTCTTGTAATCGACCGATGTTGCGTAGAATGATTGTTTTTAGGTGACGCACTTTATAATTTCTACTATTTTTAACTAAGGCTTTTTCTATAAATTCTAATGCTTGATCATACAATCCTTTTGTTGAAGCAATTTGTGCTAAAGAAAAATACCCACTTTCTTGATAGTGTGCTGACCATACAGATTTATAAAATGCTCGATATGCTTCATCTAATTTCCCTTGTAACTTGAGTGATAGACCCAGTTGATAGTAGGCTTCACTGTCGTATGGATTAGGATTTCTCCAAGTTAATAACTTAATTGCATTTCTGAAGTATTCTTCACTTTTCTTGAACAATCCTCTACGCAATAGTAATGTTCCATATGCCACGTTTATTCTGATATTATTTGGTTCTCTTTTCAATCCTTCTAAGTAGTATTCATCAGGATCCAGTGTTGCATGTCTGTATTGTTCTAAGTGTAATCCGGCAAGATATAATTCCTCTGTTGTTTTTAGGTCATGTGGAGAGGGTAATGGTTTTGCGGGTTCCGGTATTTCTTCTATTTGTTTTTTGGGTGGTTGATAGGAAACTAATATTTTCTCCCTTGCATCTTTTACAGATAAAAATAAATTGTGTTCTAGTTCACTTTCATCAACTTTAATATTTATCTTATATGTGTGGTTTGGAGACAAGTTTATTTTTTCATTTAAGTAAGAGTGCTTTTTACCCTTTAATTCGACAATAGCATCAGTATAATCTGATGTAGCATATACGCTAATACAAGCTTCATTTAGTAGAGAATCTACTTCTAGATTCACAGCAGCATGTTTTGTGGCATTTTTCACCATTCCAATATGTTTATAAGGCATAAAATATTGTGTAAATGTTTTTTCTTCGTAAGGCTGTAACCAAGTAAAATCCGGTTGATTATCAGTAAATACCCCTGTCATCAACTCTATATATGGACCATCTTCATCTGTTAATTGTCGGTCCCATGCTTTTCCAAAATCTCCATTACCCCATGTCCATTGTTTTTTTCCAGGAGAAATATGGTGATCTGCTACATGAAGTAAGCCTGCTTGCAAATTATGATCATAACCCCCGACAAAATCGTAATCAGATTTGTAAGCCATATAAGAAGTGGGAACAGGAATATTTTTATAACGCGAAATATCTACACCTTCTGAATAATCCATCTTATAATAAGTGCCAGTGGCGATTGGAAAGCGTGATACATCTCTTTTACCATGATCAAAAACAGCATGAACATCTGGGGGAAAAACAGATTGTGTGTGATCATTTACCGCTACGGCTGGATTTGCCCACCAAAGAAATGTTTGAGGCAAAGATGTACGATTATATAACTGTGCCTTGATTTCTAAATATGCTTTATCAGGATGTAGGATAAAACCTGCCGTCACTTTTGTACCGTACATCCGATCGATTTCACTTACCCATACAGTAGCACTTCCATCATCATTTTCAGTTACTTTGTATTCAACTGGTCCAAATGTATTTGGACGGTGATGCTGTGGCCAGTTAAACTCTATCCCACCTGAAATCCAAGGACCCGCCAATCCAACAAGTGCTGGTTTAATCACTCGATTGTAATAAACAAAATCGTAATTATTCGTTTTATCTAATGCTCGATAGATACGCCCCCCCAATTCTGGCATGATTTCAATACGGATGTATTCGTTTTCTACTATAACAAGGTTATACGATTTCATTTTTTTATGATCGTGTATCTTATCGATTACCGGATAGGGATATACTTTTCCAGAGCTACCTTGATACACTCTTTTTTCAAGGAACATGGGATTTTTATTTGGCTCTCCTACCTCATAAGTTGGGATTTGTCGTTCTTCTTCCCAAACTTGAACTCTTTGTTCAATTTTCATTAAACTCCCTCCTCTTTATACTACTACGATACGTTGATATGTTTTTTCTTACAATTAACTAAATTCGGTTTATAATGGACTATATTCTGAATTATTTTTAATATATTGCTAAAGGTAATAGTATATAAAGAGAAGAAATTTGATTATTTTCTTATTTTGTTAGGAGTGTTGAAATGGGGAATATAAAAAAAAGTGATGGATTTGAATTGGAACGACTGCTGGTTTTACCTGATTATGTAATAAGAGATATTGAGAAACATCCGTTAATAGCTCCTTTCTATGTAACTGATATTGGCTATTTTCCGAGAGCTAAATATCATTATCGTGAACGAATACATGGTTGCGATAGTCATATCGTAATTTATTGTGCTGAGGGAGAAGGATGGATAGAAATAAATGGTACAAAATTAACTATTAAACCTACTATGCTAAT
Source organism: Metabacillus litoralis (assembly GCF_007994985.1). Classification (GTDB taxonomy): domain Bacteria; phylum Bacillota; class Bacilli; order Bacillales; family Bacillaceae; genus Metabacillus; species Metabacillus litoralis. The sequence continues at coordinate 47,085 of NZ_VOQF01000001.1, forward strand.
GATTATTCCTAAGGAAACTCCTCATCGATATGGTGCATCTGAGCAAACACCTTGGAGTATTTATTGGTTCCATCTAGGTGGCACCGATGTAGATCAATTTATAGAAGGTTTAGGGCTAAAAAATAATCTATCACAACTAAAATTTATAAAATTTGTAAAATTTTTAGAGATTTTTAATAATTGTTTCGATTTTCTGTCAAATAGAGTATACTCTCACCTCCACCATATCCATGTATCTCAATCTATAAAATATCTTTTGAGCAATGTTAGTGTAACAAGCGCGCTCACAAACCAAGATAGAAATAAAGAAGATTATCTTGATAAAGCTATTCATTTTATGAACGAAAATATGAACAAAACAATTAAACTCGATGATGTTGCAAAATACTCGGGTTTATCAAAACAACATCTTACACATCTATTTAAATCTGAAACCAGTTATCCACCTATTGATTACTTTATAAGAATGAAAATGCAAAGAGCGGCACAAACACTTGATCTTACAGAAAATTCTATTAAGCAAATTGCTGTTTCATTAGGCATAGATGATCCTTATTACTTTTCGAGAATCTTCAAGAAAATTATGGGTACTTCACCATCCCAATATAGAAAGATTAAAAAAGGTTGAAAGTTTCATCTGTATATTTTAATTCATCATAAAAACTTTGTGAGTAATAGCCGTATTTCCCATTCTTTTATCCTGAAAAGAATGGGATACGATCTTTGTAGGTATTCTTAGTATCGAAAATTTATTGTACAAAAAAAGGACAGTGCACAGCCCCATACTAACAGTTTTAAGTTTACATAATATATTTCTCGTAAACTATATTTCATTTGAACCTTTATATCTTACAAAAATTATAATATAGTTTATCTTACCTACCATTAATCTTTTTAATATATCTTATTTCTCTGTCACAAACCAAATAATCTTCTTTATGATCAGGGACCCAAATATAGAACATATTTTCGCCATCTTCATTTTTCCAATATGTATCTTCAATTTTTACAGTTAAACCATGAAAACTAATATCAACATCAAAAAAATGAATACTGTAAAAATCTCCTACAATTAGTTCGTAATTTTGTTTTTGAATAACAATTGTAAATCGATCCATGAATTCTCCTTATAAAAAAAGTTCCAACAATTACTGTTGTTGTTATGTTAAATTAAGCTAACACTAACTCCCCTTAAAAAATGTTAATAAAGAGATTAAAAAGGAGAGATATAACTTTACCATCATTACTCATTGATTACTAAACAATATACAGGTTTTGGATGATAACATTGTTCATTTTCACCTGTGTTTAAATCCTAATTTTTCATATAACCGAATTGCTCTATCATTATTAACAATCACAGAAAGATAGATTTCCTTACAATCATACATGTTAATCATATCATCAATGACTGCTTGTAATACGTGGACACCGTAACCTTTTCCTTGAAACTTGTAACCAATCATAAAACTAATCAATTCATATCTTTCATGTTCTTTCCGGTAACCATGACAAAGTGAATCCAATGAGTGTATCTTTGTCATAAATAGCTTTTGGCGTAAAACCATAAACATGGCAGGTTGAAAGAAAGAACACATTTGATCCAACCCATCTTTCGAAAATTTGTATTCTTTCTTCTTGGTTTCGATCTGATTTTAGCTGTGTAATTTCCCAAAAATTCTTTTCGTTTACTTCCCTTAATCGCAATTCCATTCTGACACTCTCCTTTTTATCTACTTTCATAATAAGAATTTTTCAGTTAGATGAATAGAAACGACATTTCCTAAAAATCATTTAAATTAAACAGGTACTAATGCATAGATCAAGTCTCAATTAAAAAGAGTTCAGTTTCTTACTTTTCTTTTCATCACTTTTCAATGAACACATCTTTGATTATAATAAAAGGAGAAAAAGTATAAAATAAAAAAACACTGCTTGGTGCTAGAACACCAAACAGTCATACAATAGCTAGGATCCCATCAAAGGAATCAGCGAAGTTTGAAAATAACTCACCTATCGCCGGGAGAGCTCAAGGGTGGGTTATTTTTCGTACCTATAAGATATGTTTGACAACACCAGACTTGCAAATACTAACATTATTAACTTATCTACCTATCACAATACAACTTCAGTAGCTCTGCTAAACTCTTCTAGCAGAATTGATAATTTAATATGTTCCACGTCAATATCTTCCTTCTTATTCATATAGAACTCTTTAGCTTCCTCAAGTGAATTAAATTGTAGTGATTTATGTATTTGCTCATACCTTCCAAGCTCCTCAAATATTTCATATGCCAACCAAGTTACTTCGTACATAGTAACACCCCATATTCGGTATTATTTTAAAAGGAGAAACTTTGAATATTCCTTAACCATACATACTTTTTATTATACAATACAAACGTTATCAATATTGACACTTTTCACTATCATCTATTGGGTTACATCCTATGAATATTCACAATAAATTTCCAATGATATCTTAATTTATTGTGTTTATTAACTATTAAACAAGTGTGACTACTGTATAGCTCACTTATTTCTATCAAATGGAGTCAGTTCTTACTTTTCTTTTCATCACTTTTCAATCAACTCATCTTTGGTTATAATAAAAGTAGAAAAAACATAAACTAAAAAAGACTGTTCGGTGCTGTAACACCAAACAGTCATACAATAGCTAGGTTCCCATCAAGGGGATCAGCAATTTTGGTAAATAATAACTTCACCCTATTACGCTGCTAGGCTCAAGGGTGGGTTATTTTTTGTCTCTATAAGATATGATTGACAACACCAAACTTGCAAATGCAATCATGAGCATTAACGTTTGAAATACTGTCATCATAAGCATCACCCCCTTCCTTCGGGGTAATGCTGACCACCCTTGAGTTTCCTAACTATTGCAAAACTATTATAGCACGAAATAGAATATATGTTCTTATCATGTATATAAAGAACTTTTATTATTAATTAAGTAGTAAACCACTCTTTACTTTGTATTTCATCTCTTTTCAAGGTTTTCATATTGGGTTATAATAAAAGTAGAAAAAACATAAACTAAAAAAGACTGTTCGGTGCTAGAACACCAAACAGTCTTACAATAGCTAGGTTCCCATCAAGGGAATCAGCGAAGTTTGAAAATAACTCACCCTATTACCCTGGTAGGCTCAAGGGTGGGTTATTTTTTGTCTCTATAAGATATGATTGACAACACCAAACTTGCAAATGCAATCATGAGCATTAACGTTTGAAATACTGTCATCATAAGCATCACCCCCTTTCAATGGGGTAACACTGACCACCCTTGAGTTTCCTAACTATTGAAAAACTATTATAGCACAAAATAGAATGTATGTTCCTGTAATCTAACTAAAGAAATTTTAATCATTAATTAATGAAACACTATTTATTAAGTATTTCATCACTTATCAAGCATTTCATATTTGGTTATAATAAAAGTAGAAAAAACATAAACTAAAAAAGACTGTTCGGTGCTCGAACACCAAACAGTCTTACAATAGCTAGGTTCCCATCAAGGGAATCAGCGAAGTTTGAAAATAACTCACCCTATTACGCTGCTACGCTCAAGGGTGGGTTATTTTTTTGTCTCTAAAAGAAATGATTGACAATACCAAACTTGAGAATGCTATCATGAGCATTAACGTTTGAAATACTTTCATAGAAGAAATCACACGCTCTTTTTTGGTAAATAAAATAATTAACTTAGCGTTATAGAATCTTCCCTAACCATTCCTTAAAAACATCATAATGTTCTCCTGGCGAAAAACAAAACGCCCCCATGTGATATCTCTCATGAAACTCTACATCATAAAAATCCTTATCACTCGGCATATAACATTCTGTTGGTGTTAATATAAACACGTCTTTTACAACCCTCATATCATCTTCTCTGGCTAAAATCCCATCTCTATATTTATGCATCTCCCCAAGCGCCATTGGTAGGTTGGCAGGAATGCGGTACTTAGGATCCATAACATACAGTTGATTTTGGTAATCTATCACAATATCAGGAATCATTCTTTGCGTATATGAGTAGTATGGATTTGTATTAATTTGAATGATTTTTTGATAAATTAATTGTCCACCATTTTTAAGGTGTATCACACTTTCTTTGTTTTCAGATAATCTTAAGAAATAATAGCCGTCCTTCTTGGTGAATAACTCTGCTGTATCATCTAGTTGTCCTAGTTCTCGTAGAGTTCTAATGATCTGCATAAAGCACCACATTTCATACAGCAAATACGTGTCTTTTAAGCTTAGTTTTTGTTCAATATCAAAGGTAAGCGTTTTGAACTGATAAAGTGATGAAAACCACTGGTACCATAGTCTGTAGACTGGGTGCTTACGAAATACATGAGTGATTTTTACAGGTCCTGAATAGGGTCTTAGTCCTTGAAGGAATTCTGCTTTTTTCCATAATGAGATCCAGTCCAGATATTGCGTTGCTTTTCTCCCAATATCACGATCATTTATCGTTCGGTATGTTTTTAGCAAGAGTTGCAATTCATTAAGCTGAAAAAGCAGCACTCGATTTTCATATACATTGAAGGTTTCTTCTACTTTTGTTGATTGAATGTGACTTGGTAGCTTTGTTGGTGAGCCTCCGTAGCTTTCACCATACCGTTCCAACCATGCAATGCTTCTTGGTGTCACAGTTTTCACACGTTCTCTTCTCATTAAAACTTCTTCTTTACGAAGGTTTCTTAACGGGTGAGCTGTGATTTTTTGAAAGGTATTTCTTAGCTTGTAAATGGTTGATTCAATGTACATCCACTGCAACATAGAGCATTCTCTTGTGAATCCACTTGAAGAAATGTTCGTCTCTAAACCAGATTGTTGAAAACAAATACTTGCTTCTTTTAATAAATCATCTAAAAGAAATTGGTATTGCTGCTGGGTTAATTTACGAGAATCAGTATACACATAGTTTTCAAAGGTATCTTTACCTTCTTTCGTACTGATGTTAAATGAAACTATTCCACTTTGAAATGGAGTTTCAAGTACTCCTTCCCAGCCTTCATTTGTTTTGTTCATTGGTAATGAAATATGCTGCATTCTAAATTGAAATGTTCCTTTTGAGCGTGTTCTCCATTTATAGATTTTTGCTTCTTCTAAATAGACCTTATCTATAGCTTCCCAGGTTTTTTGATGATCATCCCATACTGTAATCTTAACGCCAGAATTGAGTGGAGCCATATCGCTCTAATTCCTCTCTCATTCGTTCTATATGTTTATAAACTTGAGATGTTTCGCCAAATTGTTGATAAAATAAGTTTGCTAGAGTGTCTAACAATTCTGTAATTCGTTCATCTCCTCTAATTTTCGGAATAACCTTTTCAGCTACAACACGATCTAGTGCAACTAGGGGCTTCATTCTTAGTTCTTCAGCTAACAAGCTATTTTTATATAATTTTCGGATCATTTCATTCATCGTACGATAACCAAAGTGAAGGTCATATTTTGCAAGATGTTCATGAATCGCTACTAATAGATCCCATTCTGTTTGAACGTTTTTTTTAAACTTGTCATCTAAACGGTCCCAGAAGCTTGAAAAGTCAACATCTGATAACGTCATCACAAAGGCCCGATCAAGTACTTTATCAGAAATACTATGAGTTGTTTCATCCACATTAATCGTACCGATCACATAGAAGTTATGTGGAATTTCTATTGTTTTTGGCACATCCGCTAGATCATCGATATTGTGTAATGTAATCGGTTTTCTTGATTCAACCGCACTTAAATAATCGCTTAAATAATACTCCACTCTGGCTAGGTTCATCTCATCTAAAACAATGAAATGTGGCTTGTCTTTTTCTTGATCAGCTTGAAGTAACATATCTAAATACTCGGTTCTCATGTATTTTTTTTCAAAAGAACTGTAATATCCAAATAGAGATGTCGCATCCATCCAATCTGGTCGAACTGGAATGATTTTCAGATAAGGATTTTCCTCACTATAATCAAGTCCATATACCGCATTAGCAAACACTCGACATAATTGAGTTTTACCTGTACCAGAAATACCACTTAAAATCACAAAATGCTTGTCATCAAGACTTGTTAAGTTCAAATAGAAATCTCTAATAATATCTAGTGAAAACGTGAAACCACTTTGTTCAACTAAATCTAGTATATTGGAAAAGTCAAAAGAACTCTCCAATTCTGGATCAAATTCTTCCTCTTCTTCTTCAGAAGGTTTAGGTGTTTGTGCTCCTTTTGGAAAAGTTAGGAATTCGGTTGTATCAGCAAAAATTGCTGCAGCTGTGATCAGACGTTCTTTTATTTTGAACATCGGCTCTGTAAATCCTTCATCAACACCTTTGTATTTTCCAACATAGAATGAATTAGTAGCACTTAATACAAAGCCGTTATTTTTTAATTCCTGCAATGACACTTCCTGATACATTTGGTTTTCATTGTTTTGATTATATTTTCCTCGATGATAGAAAGATTTTTTAATATACCAATCATAATCCTTTTGATTCGCCAGTTTACGGATTCGATGAAAAATTTGACCATAATTACCTATAAAAATCCCAATTGATTCATGTGGATCACGAGTGAAGTAACCAATATGACCTTCTGTGATTAATTGATCTTGATCATATATGTAAAACATCTGCTTATAATCATTTGTTTTCACCTTTTTTACTTCTTCATCAAGAATCACTCGATAAGATTTCGAGAAAAGTTCTATATCAAAAGGATCTGTTGCTTCTTGGATTGCCTTCATTAATAACATAGCATGACTATGTTCTAATGCTTCTTTCTCCAGAACGCTTCGCACTGGAGTTAATTTTTGATAGGTATTCCAAAGCTGATCAACGATCTCGTTTTCATCTATTAAACCTTCTAGCGGTAAGATTTCCCCAAAATGAATTGTAGGCTTACGTTTATTTTTGATATACTGCCATATCTTATCGGTAAATTCATGTTTATCTATAAAACTCTTTTTCTCTTCAATTGTATAAATCTTAAGATCATCAGTTAGTTCTTCAACCATTTTATCAAGTTCATGAATTTGTGTTCGTTTTGATAAAACCCAAAATGGGTAAAAATCAGAGCTCATCGTCATACGGATTTCACGTGAAGCTAAATGAAACTCTAGTTTTAGAATAAATAAAGGACTTTGATATAATTTTTCATCAATCAATTCTACAAATCCTTTGTTCCCATAATGTTGTTTCTTTTCTGCGTATTTAGGGTTCTTTGAATCTGTTATCGTTGTCTTAATCGCGCGTTCATGTGTATGTATTTTTAACTGAAGTAAATAAGCATCACGCTCACTGTATTTTGCGATAAAAGCATCTATTATTCTTCTTAATAAAGGCTGTACTTCATCAAGGATTTGTTGGTTTCTTTCTGTTGTATCTTCTATATTCATAATATCAACTAAATTGTTGGCTTGGATCATGTTTATCACTTCCCGAGTTTTGAGTATATTTCTCTAATACTATATTAATACATAAAATCTAGTTTTTTAACTAAATATGAGGGTTTTTGTCAAAAGAAAACCAATATCCCTCTTTTAATCTTCAACAAGATGAGCGATTATCTTAGCTTGATTATTATGTAAATTTTTTTGAAACGATTCATACTGTACTTTTGCTTAGCATCAACCCTTTTCAAACATGAATTCTTTGGTTATAATAATGATAGAGAAGACATACAATAAAAAAGACTGTTCGGTGCTCTAACACCAAACAGTCATACAATAGCTAGGTTCCCTTCAAGGGGATCAGCGTTTTGGCAATAACTCACCCTATTTCGCTGTTGGGCTCAAGGGTGGGTTATTTTTTGTCTCTATAAGATATGATTGACAACACCAAACTTGAGAATGCGATCATAAGCATTAACGTTTGAAATACTGTCATCATAAGCATCACCCCCTTCCTTCGGGGTAATGCTGACCACCCTTGAGTTTACCTAACTGTTGCAAAACTATTATAGCATAAAATAGAATGTATGTTCCTATTATGTAATAAAGAAATTTTTTATCATAACTAATTTATAAAACACTCTTTACTAAGTATTTCATCACTTTTCAAGCATTTCATAATTGGTTATAATAAAAGTAGAAAAAACATAAACTAAAAAAGACTGTTCGGTGCTAGAACACCAAACAGTCATACAATAGCTAGGTTCCCATCAAAGGGGATCAGCGATGTTGGTAAATAACTCACCCTATTTTGCTGTCGGGCTCAAGGGTGGGTTATTTTTTGTCTCTATAAGATATGATCGACAACACCAAACTTGCAAATGCAATCATCAGCATTAACGTTTGAAATACTGTCATCATAAGCGTCACCCCCTTTCCTTTGGGGTAACGCTGACCACCCTTGAGTTTCCTAACTTTTGCCATTCTAATATAGCACGAAACAGAATGTGTGTTCCTATTTTCCGAATAGAATTATACTTAGTATTACTTTTCAAGGCAGCTAATAGACTGGTTGTTGAATATTTCTACAAAGGGGGTATTATTACATGTATAAAAACACGAAATTTGCACTTATCGCTTCATTAGTCGTTTTAATAGGTTTTCCTGTTCTTTTTATATTAATATCATTGTTTACGGGTCAATGGGGTTATCTTTTATGGAGTATTATTCATAGTTTTACTGCAGGTTTTACTGGATTGATGATCACGTTTATGCAATTAAAAAAGGCTGTTTTCGCAAACTTTGTTGCTTTTACACACCCGAAGAAATCAGCACAGTATTAAGAATGGTGAGTGATGTTCTAAGTTTTTTATACGAAAACTGACTTTCATTTATCAACATCTTTCTCCCCTTTTTAGATTAATATGCCCAATCTGTACTTACATAAAAAGGACCTACTCTAGTAAGTCCACATCAATTCCATCATATTATGAATTTTCCACATAAGATACAAACTTATAATAAAGTGTGACATCCTGTTTTCTCATATCATTCACATAATCGGTGTAGGTGTTAGTCATACTCGTTATTGTGTCTTCACAGTAATCTAAAATGAGGTTATGATTGCGGTGTTGATCGATGATTTCTTGATTGATGGCTTCTACCAGCTCTCCGTTTTCGTTTTCCATTTCTTTTTTCATGAAAGTGGTAAAATCAATCCCTAGGTCACGTATTTCCTCTAATGCGTTTTTTAGTGGAGTGGCTTTGTAGCTTAATTCCTTTGAATCTGCAAAAACATGTTTTGTTGTAAAAGAACCCATAATTAGTCACCTCCCATAGTGATAATCAAACATGTTTGAGATTTTTTCTTCTTCTGAAAATAAATCTTCAATTGAATCTCTAATTTTTTTCACAAGCAATTTCTCTTTTTCAATTTCACTTTGTATGGTCTGAATCATTTGTGAGAACGATTGGTGGTATGATGCTGGCAATGGTGGAAGGTGTTCATTCACATTAATTTTCGTCAGTTTGTAATAACCACCAACTGGATACCATAGAGATTGTGATAAAAGATAAGAATATTGAGTTGGATTCGATTCCATAGTATGAATCTTTGACATGATTTTATGCTTTCTCTCCTGGTAATCATCAAGATAGTCACTGTCAAACAAAGCTTTCAATCTATTCACATTGCTTTCTTTTTCCTTAGAGATTGCTAGACCTTTTTGATAAATACGAACTGATGATGATATATTAACTTTTATCTCACTTTTGCCACTAGGTGACATGTACATATCGTTGTGAACATAGCTAATATTTTTATCCTTTGCAAGTGCATTGATCACAGCATCAAGTCCATGTGCATGCGCACTTACACTAAAATTTTCAATAAAACTAGTATCTACATTCTTTAACCCTTCATATGCTTCTTTTATATCACTTACCTCATTCTTGATTGTTTGAAAGGCAGCTATGAACTCGGCAATTCCCTTTATTTGTTCTTCTGGATTCATTGTATTTAAAGTTAGTGAAAGGGATAGATTTAGTGATGGATCTAGTAATTTATCAATAGTTGTTTGGATCTCTACTAAACTTGTTTCAATTTCTTTTATATTAGAAATGATCTTATCTTTTTCAACCTGACTTATAAAATCAACATCAACTAAAGCTTGGAGAATCGGATCAAGGTTTTTATATAAAACTTTAACAGCATTAATAAGCTCCGGTATTTTATTAGCCATAGCAACAATTGTTGGAACTGCTTCAACTATTAGTACTGTTAAGTTTGCGATAGTCTGAGAATAACCTGTCACCAGCTCTTTTTGAAAATTCAGGTTCGCACCAAATAAATCAAATGGAAGTGATATTGTTTCCTTTGCAAAAGACCAAATTGAATCAGCTTCCTTCAATTCTGCAAATGGTTTCTCAAAGCCATCAACCGAATCTTCAATACTTTTAACTGTTTCAGAAAACTCATCCCATTTTGAAAGAACCGAATCAAGAACAGCAGGATTAAAACCAGTAAGAGTATTCATAAACCCATCAAACCCATCTTCATTATAGGCTGTAGAAAAATTCGAAAGAAACATTTGTATTGTTCGCAAATCTTGATCAGGGATTTTATCCACTAACTCGCGAATGCCTGCATAACGAGGATCTGTATCAAGAAACCCATCACGGCCACCTATTTCAAGGAACCCTCTTACGCTACTAGCTCCGTAAAGCATATCTTCTTCAGATGTGAGATGGTGAATTGTTGTTTCATCGATTTTGTTTTTGTAGTATTCTTCGGTGAAGGTTTTGAGTTCGTCTGGTGGGATTTTGTAGATGTCTTGGTCACTCATTAAATGGAACTCATCAGTAATTCTCTCTCTAAAATCAAAGTCTATTACTGCAAGTTGATAAGCTGTTGGTGGGGCATCGTTTATAGCGTAAACATTTTTAAATCTTAAGTTATTTTCATTCCTTGACATCAATTGTAAAACTGTTATATTATTGCCCCCTAAAGAATGTCCGTAACCATATTTCTCTATAATAGGTAATGCCATGTTCTTATTTTTATTTTGAATAATCCTTTGTACTTCATCATCAAATAATTTTGCATCTTGAAATTGATTATCTGTTCCTCCAACGTATATACCGATCAAATTATAACTCCAATCAATAGGCCTCCAAGTATCCTTTTCACCTAGCTCGCTTCCCCTCGTTATCGTAATTGACTGATTTAGCTTCTTATCTTCACTTTGGAAGTGAATAATAGTCCCGTCAAAACCACTATCAATATTGGTTTTTCTATGCTCTTTTAAAATATCATCTGAACGATATATCGTCACATTAGCTGCTAACTCTGTTCCTGTTTCTTCATAATAAATTCGTTTTATTTCACTTTCTATTTCCTTTCCTTCAAGATTTTCATATTCTAATTCCATAATTCTCGCTTTAAGAATTGAAGTATTTAGTAGTTCTTGGTTATTCATTTATTTACCTCTATTCATCTTTATTGAATACTATTGTTTTCATATTATTTAAAGCCTTCTCTTCTTCACTTGCAACATCTATATCACAGGTAGACTTAGACTCATCCAAGCACCGAGCTGAAAATACATATTCTAACCCTTTCTTATTATCTTTTGAGGTAATAAATCCAAAGAAACGATAAGATGTTGAATGTTTTAATTTTTCTTGAGACTTTGCATAGTATATACGAGTTTTTTCTGTTTCTATTTTTTCATATTCTCCATCGTAACTAACGGAATCACTCAAAATGCCAAGACTGGAATCAATTATACTTTCACCATAAGTAGAATATGTTGTACTAAAAGAGTATCTATAATTTTCATCTTCGTTACTTTCATAAAAAATAATCTTTTCAAAACTATCTTTTGTTTTTTGATAAAACGGCGGGCCATCTGTTACCGCATTTTTAGGCCAAAGCATGGAATATCCACCAGTTTTTGATTTATATAAATAATATCCATCTTCCACTTCCTCAGGTGAATCTAACAAACTACGAGTAAACTCATCCTGAAACGCGGCTGTATTTGGTATTTCTTTTGAATCCACTTCTTTTTTCATACTACATCCTCCTGTAAAGATCAGAGTACATATAAGGGCATAAATTAACCATGAACGCATTCGTTTGACCCCTTTCGATTTCCTTTAACACTCCATTATTATCATATATTTCCATTCGATTACAATGTGATATTTGGTTTTTTATAAAGAGAGGAGTTATTTACTATGTTGGATATAGTTATTAAGTATTAGAGGTGTGTCCTTTTTAATAGAAGAATATTATTTTTCTTGCTTTAAGAATTGAAGTATTTAGTAGTTCCTCATTACTCATTATTGTACCTCTATTCATCTTTATAGAATTTTACTGTTTTCATATAATGTAAAGCCTTTTTTTCTTCTTTATTAAAATCAATATTACAATTAGACGAAGAGCTATCTATACATTCTGCCGAAAATACATATTCTAATCCTTTCTGAGTTTCTTTCGAAGTAATATAACCAAAAAAGAAATGAGTTGTTGAACCTTCAAAAGAATCTTGAGATTTCGCATAGTATATACGAGTTTTTTCTGTTTCTATTTTTTCATATTCTCCATCATAACCAACTGAATCACTCAAGATGCCAAGACTGGAATCAATTATACTTTCACCATAAGTAGAATATGTTGTACTAAAAGAGTATCTATAATTCTCCTCTTCTTTTCTGTCATAGAAAATAATCTTTTCAAAACTATCTTTTGTTTTTTGATAAAATGGCGGGCCATCTGTTACCGCATTTTTAGGCCAAAGCATAGAATATCCACCTGTTTTTGATTTAAATAAATAATATCCATCTTCCACTTCCTCAGGTGAATCTAACAAACTACGAGTAAACTCATCCTGAAACGCGGCTGTATGTGGTAATTCTTCCCGATCCACTTCTTTTTTCATACTACATCCTCCTGTAAAGATCAGAGTACATATAAGGGCATAAATTAACCATGAACGCATTCGTGTGACCCCTTTCGATTTCCTTTAACACTCCATTATTCTTATATATTCAGTTGATTACAACGTGAAATTTGGTTTTCTATAAAGAGGGGAGTTATTTACAATGTTGGATATAGTTATTAAGTATTAGAGGTGTGTCCTTTTTACAAGAAGGTAATATTATTCTTACTTTTAGAATTGAAGTATTCTGTAGTTGCTCATAACCTATTTTTTCACCTCTATTCATCGATATTGAATTTTACTTTTTTCATATAATGTAATGCTTTTTCCTCTTCTTTTTTAATATTAATATCACAATTAGTCTTTGACTTATCAAGACATTGGGCTGTAAATACATATTCTAAACCTTCCTGACTTTCTTTCGAAAGAATATAACAAAAATAAAGATAGGCGGTTGAATGTTCTAATGGTTCTTCAGACTTCGCATAGTATATACGAGTTTTTTCTGTTTCTATTTTTTCATATTCTCCATCATAACCAACTGAATCACTCAAGATGCCAAGACTGGAATCAATTATACTTTCACCGTAAGTTGAATATGTTGTACTAAAAGAGTATCTATAATTCTCATCTTCGTTTCTGTCATAGAAAATAATCTTCTCAAAACTATCTTTTGTTTTTTGATAAAATGGCGGGCCATCTGTTACAGCATTTTTAGGCCAAAGCATAGAATATCCACCAGTTTTTGATTTATATAAATAATAGCCATCTTCCACTTCCTCAGGTGAATCTAACAAACTACGAGTAAATTCATCCTGAAACGCAGCTGTATTTGGTAATTCCTCCCGATCCACTTCTTTTTTCATACTACATCCTCCTGTAAAGATCAGAGTAAATATAAGGGCGTAATTTAACCATGAACGCATGAGTGTGACCCCTTTCGATTTCCTTTAACACTCCATTATTATCATATATTTCCAGTTGATTACAACGTGAAATTTGGTTTTATATAAAGAGAGGAGTTATTTACTATGTTGGATATAGGTATCAAGTATTAGAGGTGTGTCATTTTTACTAGAAAGAATTGTTTTGTGAAGTAAGTAAAGACAAAAGGAGTAAAATCGAATAAGCGTTATCCCCTTTTCTAATTGGATAACGCTTACCATATAGATATAATTTTTTACTTCTATTTTGATAATGGAATCTTCAACTCTTCTCCAATTTCAAGCACGACATTTGATCGATCCTTCACTGGTGCAAAGATCATGAGAAATTTTCCAAGCTCGCTGTCTACTTCTCCCTTACTAAAGTTTGGATCGATTTTTTTACTCGATTCACGTAAGAACACCCCTGATTTTCCTTCCGCAACCGTATACCCAGAGCCTGGATTAATTTTTCTTGCATTTAAAAATTGAAGCTCGAGTTTACTCTTCGTTTGGAACTCTTCACCAAATTCATCAATATAGATCATGTCACTACCAGAAATAACTAATCTTGTTTCTAGTTCAGAATACTCAACCTGCTCAATTTTGTATGTTTCGTTATCGTACGAAAATTCTTTATTTAAGACTACTGTTTCCACATTTGAAATATAAGATTTATCAAGTGTAAAAGACACTGGCCAAACGGTTTCTAACTTATCTCTTCCAGTATCACTCCAAATGGTGATGTTTTCGATTTCTAAAGAAATCTGTTGGTTTTCGTATTTCTTTATCGAATCAATGGATAATGCCGTACTCACTTTGTTTTCTTTTTTATCATAGTGTCTGCTTCCCCATCCGATATTATCTAGTTCTTTTCTTTCACCATTTGCTGTAACGACATACATTTTACTGTCACCTTCGAAAAGGTCAATCGCGTAGTTTTTTAAATTTGTTGTTTCACTTTCAAAGGTGACTAATAGCTTTGTTTCTGAGCTATCTGTTATGACATTTTCAAAATGAACAGTAATATCATTTTTTTTATCAAAGTATGTTTGAGAAAGAGCTTGACCATGTCCATCTTTTAGAACAGCTTTTAGACCAGGATCATCGATTTTTTCACTTTCAAAAATTTTATCATAAGCCTCTTTTACAGCCGCTCCTACAGGGGAAAAAGAAAGTCCTACTATTCCTATGATGCATGCTGCTGTTGTTAGTGATCGTTTTATGATGCTGCTTTTATTACCTGTTTTCTCTTGCTTTGCTTTTTTTACACCGAGCTTTGATCGTTCATGTAACTCTCTCGGAATGTTGATTTTCTCTATCTCACTCTTGATATTACTCATAAAAGTCAGCCTCCTTGAATTCATTTCGAAGTTTAGCAAGTGCACGATATAAAACCGATTTCACCGAACCTAGTGGCATGTCAACAAGCTCTGCTATTTCAGAAAATGAATAACCTTCATAATACTTGAGCATAACAATACTTCTTTCATGCTCATTCAACTGATTCAGTAGATCTTGCAATGTAATCGAAAGCGGGATATCTTCTTCCTCTGATCCAAAATTATCTCGGTACTCTTGCTTTAAGTGAACCACTTTCTTATTCTTTCTAATAAGATCAAGTGAACAAGTAATAGCAATTCTGATTAACCATGTTTTAACATACTCTGGATTTTTCAAGGTGTTGATTTTTTTAAACGATCTGTAGGCCACTTCCTGAACAACATCCAATGCATCACTCTCATTCTTCACATAAACAAAGGCCATTCGATAAATATCTTCTTCATACTGCTGAAAAAGCTTTAAAAAAGCTTTATTATTACCCTTTTGGGCTTTGTGAACTAACCTAATCATCAGATTTTAGCCTCTTTCCTTTTATTTCGTATATCTATTAGACAAATTAGATTGTGTTTTGGCTTAAACTTTCATAAAAATTTTTAAGCTTGCTACTATAATTAAATATTGAATTCTTATCCATTATGCCCTATAGGAGTCATGGATGGTTGTTAGAAACGTAAAGTTTTAGTTAAAAGCTCAGAAGAAAAAGGTATGAATTAGTATGGTGGAGAAAAAGAAGTTTTTTAAAGAACATTTATTCGAAGACAATGCAGCTTCACTAGATATGCAAACAGAGTAAAATTGGTGCTTATAGCTTTACTGATTTGGAAAAATTGATCGAAAGGTTGAATCAGTTAACGAGTGCTAACTATAATAAGTAAGTAGTTATTTAACTTGTTTTTTTTAAGATTATATAGTTAGTTTACTAGAAGGTGTGGAACTAGAACATTAACTAAAACATTATTTCTTTTTGAATCCATACTATTTATCCAAAAATACAGTGATTCTCATAATTCCATCTTACACTTTGTAGAAATTTGTTGAAATATAGTACAAAAGTCTTTAAAATCTACATATAGATGATAAAGGCAAACTTACTGAAAGGTAAGGACGCAAAGCTACGAGTCTAAAGTCACAGTACTATGACAGTCGGGTTGCCAAAGTTTTTATATTACTGGTAGCCCCTTTTATTTTAATGGAGGGGAGATAAAGATGAGCAATAATACTGAAATTCATTTAGCAATAAAAAAGTTCAATCAATTGATAACTAAATACGCAGATAACAAGGAGTCAACGTTTTATTTCGTAAGTTTTTTAAAACAGTTTCTAAGAATGAATAATAGCAATAGCAATTCTGAACTTTGTTTATCATCATTTATTACAATAATCAAACACGAAATGCCGATTGTTTTCTATGAACTTCGTAAACGCGGAGAGTATGATGATGTTATTAACTTTATGGTCCATATTTCAGTAGATTACCAAAAAGCAAAAACAGACTTAGACAACCTTAGTAAGAAAATAAATATGAAAGCAATTCTATAGTAATGTTAGATCCATAATCTGGTTATTATCTATAAAAAGGTCTTTTTTTATATAATGCTATATTTATTTCTTAGTACGTTCCCTATATGTTCAAAAACGTCTAAATCCCTAATGGGTTTTAGACGTTTTTTAATTAGTTTGTTCTAATTTTTAATCGATTCTTGATAGAGATCGGCGTAAGTTTTTGAACCTTGAATTAAATCATCACAAAATGCAGCAACATCTGTTCCTGTCACTTCAAGCACACCTTTCCCAGCAGCTACTCCTTCTTCAAAGAAGCTAAGAATTTCTGAGAGCGGTCCGATTCCTTCGTGTAATTCAACTGGTCCAACTTTATAGAGATATTTTTGGATTTCTTTATAAACAATTTGGTAATCTTGTGGAAGTGCTTTAACACGTGAAACATGGGCTCTCCATTCTTTTTTACCTTCAATGATTTTTTTGATACTCATTTTAGATCCCCTCCCAATTTTCGTGCTATGTTCTTATTAAGCTGGTTTCGCCATTTATCTCTATAAGATTTTGCGCCTTCATCACCAACAAGTGCTGCACAGAAACCTTTGATATCATTCCCTAGTACTTCTTCGACACTTTGGCCGTCTGCTGATGTCACTTCAAGCAGTTCAAGTGCACTGTCAAGTATCGGTATCAAATTACGACCTGTGAAATCACTATACATCCATAGATTGCTTGTGATCTCTTTCCAAGCAGCCTGATATTCAGATGGTAAGACTTTTGCTCTTGCTTCAAATTCTTTCATTTCTCTCTTCATATCGTTGCCAGTTATTTTATCAAGAAAGTTCATTGTCGTTTCCTCCTTTAAATTAAGTCTTTGCAGTTCCATTCCTAAAAGCTTTATTTTGATTTTAATTCGTTTAGTTTGCTTGAGACGAAGTTCCATTTAGCCCAAAAAATCTCAAGTTGTTCTTTCCCTGCAGCATTAAGTGTATAAAATTTTCTCGGTGGTCCTACAGTGGATTTCTTTTTCTCGATGTTGACCAGATTGTTTTTTTCTAATCTTAGGGTAATCGTATAAACTGTACCTTCAACCACATCACTAAAGCCAAGTTCTCGCAGCTTTTGTGTAATTTCATAACCATAAGTTTCACCACGGCTGATAATCTCAAGTACACACCCCTCAAGTACACCTTTCAGCATTTCTGTAATATTTTCCACATTAATCACTCAATTCTAATTTATTATCTTTTTCAGTAGTTTGTACTACATATATTCAGTGTTACTTACTACTGGTATATAGTATCACTGAATAGCGTGAGTTGTAAAGTAAAGTGTGAAATTTTCAATTATAGAAATTTAACTAGTATGTAGCTGACGTATTTTTTCTTATTTAGAGTTTCTTTCTACCTGTGAAAATTTTAGAGTTCTATTCAGACTAAGGTTCAATCTAACATCTGCTTTAGCTCTATACACAGCAATTTTTTATATCAGGAGCAATTAAGACACTAAAACTAATTAGTCCAAGTCATTTTGCATATAAAATAATTGATATCATCCTTATTTGATGAATCTTCTTAGGTAAGATAAACTATTTATTTCTAGGATGGTGTTTTAAATAAATAAAAACCTTAGTTATTGTAATTGCCATAATTAAGATGGCCAGATAATTAAGAAAAAGATAAAAGTAGTTCATTCCATTATCTAATTGAATTAAATCCCATGCGACCATAACGGGTTTGAATAAAAAAGAGAAAAAAGCGCTTGTTAATATCCCATAGAGAAATACATTTTTATCGTTGTTAATACACCATTGATAGACCAGCATAAAGGTGACTGGAACAAGAGAAGCATCAAGAGCAAAATTAACTGGCATAATAGGTATAGCCTGAAATGGATAATATACATACCCTGTCCTCATTGCAATGGCATCTGAATATGTGAACCAAGTGTGTATGTTAAATCCATAAAATCCGATATGGAAAACCTTCGTTCTATCGATCTTAAAATAAATAGTAACAAGAGGTACAATTAGAATTAGTATAATGACCCAGAATTGACCTGTTCCAATATGCGAGTAATCCTTCCAATATTCTAACCACAAGGAAACAATTTTCTCTTGTAAATTCAGAATTTCCTCTAGTCTCTCTCCTTGCTCTTTTGTCATCAAGACAGATCCACTCCTAGGTTCTTTTCTTATAGTATAAGTAAAATCAGTTAACATTATAATTACGGTTCTATTTATAAGGAGGATTAAAGCTTTCATACATTTAAATTAATTACTAAATATATAAATTTGCTTCTTTATTCACATAAATTTATTTCTTATGAACATTCTACTAGTAGGTGGTGTATTTTATGGACAATTTAGGAAAAGAAATTGATAAGCTTAGTAACCAGTTAACTGATTTGAGAATAGAGCTATGGAGAGAGCATACATTATTTACCTGGCAGTGGTGGATGTTAGTTGTAATTTGTTTTGTGTTCGTTATCTTATTAATTGTCTTTGTAAAGAAAGAGAAAGCACTTTCAACTGTTGCCTTTATAGGTATTGTGTATATAATCAATAAAAATTTAGACGATGTTGCTACAGCCCTAGATTGGTATGATTATCGAATTCAATTAGAGCCTATTATACCAACAATGTTACCAGCAAATCTTATTATAATCCCTATTGGTTTTGGTGTCTTATACGCAAGGTATGAACCATGGAAATCTTTTTTAGTCTCTATCATTATTTTTGCGGGGCTCGTTTCGTTTATTGCATTACCACTTATGAAGTTGGCTGAGATTTACATAGAAAAAAACTGGAATTCTATTCTTTCGTTTGTCAGTCTTTTAGCAATTACAATTATTAGCAAACTAATTATTGACCGTTTGAAATTTAAAAACGTCTAATACCAATCAAAGGTTTAGACGTTCTTTGGGCTTACATTTTGTTTGTTTATCCACAATTCAGCATTTTAGAAGACTTACTATAGAATACAGATTACTTCTTTCATGATCGGTGGTTATAATCACGTTCAATCCCCTTTTTCCAGCTTCGATCAATTTTTTTTCCACTTCTTAGCTTTACGACGGCTTCGCTAACTGTTTCATAATTTAATTGTGTGCCAATGTTGTCAGCATGATACTCTACTGCAAAGTCTTCATCAATTCCAAACGTAGCAGCAGTCGCGACCGCATCAATATTCGCTCCTAAAAAGATAAAGTCCCATTCATATCTCTCTTTTTGGTGTTGTATCAGTTTCTTAATCTTTTCAGGCGTGAATTCACGACTGGCATTTTCCATTCCATCAGTTGTAATGACGAATAGTACCTTATTCGCTCTTTCATCTTCTTTTGTATGTTTTTGTACATTTACAATTTTTTGGATAGTAAAACCGATTGCATCTAATAATGCAGTTGTTCCTCCAACTTCATAATCATTTTCTGTCATTGGAGAAATACCTCTTACGTTGATTCGGTCATGTACGATTTCAATATGATGGTTGAATAATACAGTTGTGACAAAAGCTTCTCCCTCAGCTTTTTTTTGCTTGTTTAACATCGAATTCATGCCACCAATTGTATCTGATTCAAGTCCTGCCATTGATCCGCTTTTGTCTAAAATAAAGACGATTTCCGTTACATCTTTCTTCATTCTTGTCATCTCCTACACTTTACTTTTCTTAAATGTAGAATACCAAGAATTGAAAAAGAAAAGGTCGCATAGAAAGCGACATTTTAAGCACCTAGTAAAGGTTGATCATATAAAAAGAGAGCCTCATTTATTTCGTGAATATCGTACTTGCCGTGTTCAATAAAGAATTCAATGATCACATCAAATTTACTACTTCGTGACAACGTATACCCAGCAGCCGAAAGCAATTCATTTGTTTCTTCTTTAGTCATTTCTAAAGCTATAGCTAAGGCGATAGCTGTTTTCTTTTTAGGTGAATAGTCAGGCGTATTTCGTATTTTTGAAAACAAACGTCGATCAATATTCGCCCTTTTATAGGTATCAACATCTGTCATTCCTCTTTCATCAATAAGACGAAGCAGACGTTCTGAAAATGATTCATCAAGTTCCTCCAATAAATCTACTAAACTATTTTCTAGTATTGGCTCAATTTGTTTTTCAACATAATCATCCGAAATACTTTTTGACTCCTGCAATTGTTCCATTGAAAATTGTTTAAGTCGTCGATTATATTGGATCTCTAATTCCTCAACATAATATTCATCTATGTATTCATTAATAGATGTCACTAGTTTTTTACTTAAACCAAATGCCTCTTTATCAAACACAACAAGATAAACAAGCATGTCATGTTGTAATAAAAATTTGCTAATGGTAGAAACTGCAATTTGTAATGCCTCTTCTTTGGGATAACCATAAATACCTGTCGAAATGAGTGGAAAAGCTACTGTCTCACATTTATATTTTTTAGCTAGTTCAAGTGAATGATCGTATGAATTCTGCAATAGGACAGCTTCATGATGAGCGCCATCCTTCCATATTGGACCTGGTGTATGAATGATATATTTTGCAAACAAATTAAAGCCATCTGTAATGACAGCTTGTCCTACCTGGCATCCACCAATTTCATCACATGCACGCTTCAGCTCATTAACACCGGCTGCTTGAAAAATAGCTCCACAAACACCTCCACCACTTGTTAAATCTGTATTTGCAGCATTTACAATTGCATCTACCTTCATCTTTGTAAGATCGTTGCGCACAATTTCCAATGGCATGATTATAATCACTCTTTCTAAATGGGTTGCTTTTCTATCTATATAATTATTTCTATTTCGAACATGTTTTTCCCTTTAATTATCAGTGGCTTTCGATACGAGGACTTAATAAAATATGATTAGGTATTTCCTTTCATTACTTTTCAAATATAGAATCTTTGGTAGAAAAGCATAAACTAAAAAGACTGTTTGGTGCTACAACACCAAAACAGCCTCACAATAGCTAAGGTTCTCCTAAAAAGGTGGCTGCGATAAAGTTAAATAAGCCCACTATCGCCGGAAAGATTAAATCATTTTATTCTATACTTGGTATTCTCTTGATCCTTGGATCTGTAAAAATATCTTCTTCATCGGTACTTGTTGTTGAAAATTCAGATACGACGCTTCCTTCACTTCCTGCTTGAAACCAGTGTAGTGTATTCGGATAGATTGTATACTGTTCGCCGGGATGTAATACAATCTCCTTAAACGCTGTATAATAAGCTTCATCTCCTCTAGGCGGATTGGCTCCCCTGTCTTTTGTTTCTTCTCCTTCAACATAGAGATATACTTTTCCATATCGACATCTAAAGGTTTCTTCTTTGCCATTGTCAAACGACCTTTTTGGGTGCTTATGTTCTGGACAAGTTTGTCCCGGGAGTAAGACCAATTCTTTCGCACATACTTTTTCCGTATTAACATATGTGATAAGCTGTAGTCCTGTTTCTTCAACTTTTCCAAGACCAAAGTCTGCAACTTCGAGATTTCGCTTCTCTTTTTCTGTTAACACAATATCAGCTTTCTCGAAATACGTTAAAGCCTTATCTTTTATTTTGAAATAATCTTCTAATTTCACTTCAAAATCTCCCTTCCTATTTATTTTTATTTAAGAAAACACAAATCGCTCGCTTATAATTTTCTTTTATCGCATTCTTTGCTTCTACAGTTAAGTCATGATAAAAAATAGGGTCATTGTTTTTAATATATTCTTTTACAGCTAGTGCCCCAGCTTGTGCAGCATAGCTATAGTAATTAATTTTTCGAACACCAGCATTTATTGTTCTAATATAATCGTCATTACTTAAACCTGATCCCCCATGCATGACAACTGGTCTTTCAATATTTTCATGAATGGCTTCTAATCGATCAAAGTCTAAATTTGGTTCACTTCTATAAATTCCATGAACGGTTCCAAACGAAGCGGCTAATGCGTCTATATCCGTTCTTTTTACAAAATCTTTTGCGATGATTGGGTCTGTATACAAATCTTCAGATGCTTCTTGATTTCCTGTAATGGTCTCTTCTCCCCCTAAACCTGAAGATGTCATCATACCAAGCTCGGCTTCGACTGAAACATTGCGTTCGTGGGCATATTTTACAACTTTTTGCACCATCTCGATATTCTCTTCATAATCCATATGAGAAGCATCAATCATGACGGAAGAAAAGCCAATATCGATCGCTTTTTGTATCATTTCAAAGCTTGTGCCATGATCAAGATGAACTGTAACAGGAACACTCGCTTTTTTTGCCATAGCTACCATTACTGGACCTATAATATCAATTGGTACTATTTCTTCATGTACCTCTGCATGGGCTAAAATGACTGGTGCATTTAATTCTTCGGCAGCCTCTATTGCGGCTCTTGCAGATTCTAGTGTTGGTGCATTAAACTGCCCAATTGCAAAATTCCCCTTCTCAGCGTTTATTAAATTTTCTTTTAACGTAACTAACACACTATCTCCCCCTTAAATGAATGTTTCATCTCTTTTCGGATAGCTGTTGTAAAGTGTAATTAATTCTGGAAAACTTTTTATTCCAGATGTACTATCTTCTTCAAATAAAGATGATGCTGCAGCTGCAGTTGCAATCTTCATAGAATCTAGTAAACTAAGCTCTTTATATGCTCCATATAATAACCCGGACAAATAGGCATCACCTGCACCTACCGTACCTTTAATGCTTTCTTTTTCAAGCTTAAGTGACGGAACACTATGTAGAGTACTTCCGTCATAACCAAAGCTTCCTTCTGGTGTATGAATCACAACCCAATCTTGAACACCGAAATCTTTTAGCTTAAATAACACTTGCTTTATTCTACTAGCTAGTAAATTACCACCTTTATCTCTTAATTCGATACCAGCAGTTTTTCCAGCTTCGTACTCATTAATGACACAATAGTTTGTATATTTTAGACTTGGAGGAACTATATTTTCGTAGCGATTATTGTTTTCACTAACAATATCAATAGACGTTTTAATTCCCAAATCTTGTGCTTTTTTCAAGAGTTTTGCCATTTTTGTTCCATATTCTGAATCCTGTTGATCAAGAGCATCTAATAGTAAAATATATGCCACGTGCAAGATCCGCGCATTTAGCTTTGTTAACTCAAAGGAATGTTCATTAAATAAAGTGGAATTTCCTTTAAAAGTAAAGAATGTTCTCGTTTTATCACTCAAATCTTGAATAACATCAGTGAAAGGTGTTTCACCAGTAAACTTCATATGCTCTAACCTTATATTTTTATATTTTGATAGACGGTCGTATAAAAAATGACCTCTTTCGTCATCACCAAGTAGGGCAATTGCTTCTACAACAAGTGATTCATCGATTTTTGCTAAGCCTACAGAGCAATTTGAAACAGCTCCACCAATTGATTTTTGTACACTTTTTATTGTTGTAAGCTCTGACTTTTGTGGGTACTGATCAATTACTTTAATTTCATCGACTGCAATCGTTCCTGCTATTGCTATACCTTTGGTCAAAAAAATCACCTTCTTTAACTATGCTCATTTCATTTACATAATTTCACATAACATATATTAAGCAAGGGCACTGATTTGGTCTCTTTTCTTTTTGACAACATCAGCATATACAGCTACTAAAATAACGACACCTTTTACAACGTATTGCCAAAATGAGCTTACACCCATAAGGTTCAAGCCATTACTTAGTACACCAATAATTAAAGCGCCGATGATTGTTCCCCCGATTCTACCAGATCCACCTGTCATACTTGTTCCACCCAAAACGACTGCTGCGATAGCATCTAATTCAGCCATATTACCAGCAGTTGGCTGACCTGAAAACATACGTGAAGATAATACAACACCAGCGACACCTGCCATTAACCCACTAAATGTATAAGCGAAAAGCTTAATTTTCTTAATGTTAATACCTGCATATTTCGCAGCTTCACTGTTTCCTCCAACTGCATACATATATCTTCCTAGCTTTGTTTTGTTCATAATTAAGTAAGCAATCAGAACAAATACAATCAAATAAATAACAGGAAGTGGTACAAGATCACCAACATATCCAGAGCCAATCGAATTAAAAGAATCTGACATTACTCGAATTGGCTTTCCGTCAGATAATACGTATGCTGCACCCCTTGCTATATTCATGGTTGCTAGAGTGACAATAAATGGAGGAATGATTGTTGTTGCAACAACATACCCATTAAAGGCACCAAATATCATCCCTACCAGTAACCCGGCAATGACAGCTAGCCATACAGGAAATCCTGCAAGGGCAATCAACATTGTTGTAACAACTCCAGTGACCGCTATAATCGAGCCAACCGATAAATCTATTCCACCCAATATAATAACCATTGTCATGGCTATCGCTAAGTACATGTTCGTCGATACTTGTCTTAACACGTTCATCAAGTTATTTGTAGAAAGAAAATCTGGATTAATAAGTGAAATAACAATACATAAGACCATTAATCCGATTAAAATCCCCATATTTTCTTTGACATATTTAGTAGTAGCATGACCTATTTTTAATAACATGCCATCTTTTTTTGTTTCATAATTTAATTCAGACACTTTAACTCCCCCCTGTTGCGTAATACATTATTTTTTCTTGACTGATTTCATCTTTATTGAGTATTTTGCTAATTCTCCCATTACTCATAACAGCAACCCGATCACTTAAATTAATAATTTCAGGCAACTCAGAAGAAATCATTATAATAGAAACTCCCTCAAGAATAAGCCGATTCATTATGGAGTAAATTTCTGCCTTAGCCCCGACGTCAACACCTCTAGTTGGTTCATCTAGAATAAGAATTTTAGGCTTTGTTGCTAACCATCTTGATATGAGTACTTTTTGCTGGTTACCACCACTTAGATTTCCCACCTTTTGACTAGCATTAGGGGTTTTGATTGATAATTCATTAATATAATTGTGTACTTGCTCATCTTCATAGTGATGATCAACTCTAAAAAACTTCATAAATTTATCTAGTATCTTAATCGTTATGTTGTAATCAACTGGCTTACCTAAAAATAAACCTTGTTCTTTTCTATTTTCTGGAACATATGCAAGCCCATTATTAATAGCATCATTAGGGTTTTTTATCATTATTTTTTGTCCGTTTATAAACACTGTTCCTTCATGGAATATGTCAATACCAAACAGGCATTTCATAAGTTCAGAACGTCCAGCACCCATTAGACCAGAGAAACCTAATATTTCTCCTTTCTTGAGCTCAAAGTTTATGTCTTCCAAAACGCCTTTTCTTTTTAAATTAACTACTTTTAAAACACTTTGCTCAGATTTCTCGATATAAGTGCGATTGTAAAAGCTAGTTAACTCACGACCAACCATCATTGAAATAAGATGATCGTTACTAGTTTCCTTTGTAACGACTGTGCCAATATACTCTCCATCTCTCATTACTGTAATTCTGTCAGTGATTTTGAAAAGTTCATTCATCCTATGAGAAATGTAAACCATTCCTACACCTTTTGCTTTTAGGTTTCGAATCGTCTTAAAGAGGAAATCTACTTCTTTGTCTGTAAGTGAAGATGTTGGTTCATCCATGATTATGATTTTCGAATCAAAGGATACTGCTTTTATTATTTCGATCATTTGTTGCTGAGCAACCGTTAATTTTCCTATCGGAGTTTGTGGATCTATGTTGAGATCAAAATCATCTAAGAACCTTTTGGAGTTCTCCAGCATCGTGTCAAAATCTATAAAACCAGATTTGAGCAGCGGCTCGCGACCTAGGTAAATATTTTCAGCGATTGATAAATAGGGTACTAAGACAATTTCTTGATGAATGATACTAATCCCATTCTTTTGAGCATCTTTCACATTATTAATTTCTGTTTCTATTCCATTGATTCTTATTTTGCCCTCATTAAGTTGGTGAATACCACCAAGCACCTTCATTAAAGTAGATTTACCAGCTCCATTTTCCCCTAAAAGGGCGTGAACCTCTCCTGCAATTAATTCAAAATCAACGCTTTTTAGAGCATGAACACCAGGGAATTTCTTTGTGATTTTGTTCATTTCTAATAGCCGAGTACTCACTAAATTCACCTCTTCTATTAATAGATAGCTTGCTTAATAATAAGCAAGCTACCCTAATTTATCTATTTATTGCCAACCTTCTGTGCCATATTCCTCTACGTTTTCTTCATTAATTAAAAATGTTTCAACAGGTGTTCTTTTTTCAAAATCTTCATCTTTTAACACTTTATAAGCAACTTCAACTGATTTCTTACCAATATTGATTGGTGATTGAGCACCAGTTCCAACGAACATTCCACCTGTAGCAATTTCAGCTTTTGCGCTTGGAGATCCGTCAACACCATAAATTGCTAGGTCAGTAATGTTATTTGCTTTTGCAGCTGCCAATGCACCTAAAGCTGTTGGGTCATTACCACCCATTACCGCAATAATATCCGGGTGTGCTTGAAGAATATCTTCAGTTATTCCTAAAGCTGTCTCCAAATCACCTTTTGCATCTTGTTGTGCAACAATTTCAAAACCCTTTCCTTCAATTGCTTCCATAAAGCCTTCAATACGATCATTAACAGAATTCATTGTTGGACTATCAAGAACAGCAATTGGTCCACCGTCAGGAAACCTTTTCACTAAATCTTCGCCTGCTACCCTACCCGCATTTTTGTTATCAGATCCAACATAAGCAGTTACATAATCAAAGTCTTTTACTTCTGTATCGTAATTGATGATTGGGATACCTGCCTCTTCTAACATTTGTAAAGCAGGTCTAATACCTTCCCAATCTACTGGATTTAAAAATATAGCATCAATGTCTTGAGCAATCATATCTTCAATTTGATTAATTTGAAGTGATACATCCATTGCTGGATTAGTTGTAATTAACTCATCACCATTAGCTTCTACATCTTTTCTAATGGATTCTTCTAATATTTGAAAAAATGGGTTGTTTTGTGTCATCGAAGTATAGCCAAATTTATAGCCCTCAGATTCCCCATTCCCTTTACCGCCGCCTGATTCTGAGTTACTACAAGCAACTAATCCAATTGTTAACACTAATGTAAGAAGCAACACAATAAATTTTTTCATGCTCTTGACCTCTCCCTTTTTTATAAAAATTTATAATAAATCACTAATGTGACTTAATATCATTTATATAGTCTGTAGTTCATCGGCTAAGCCCCTTTTATAAAACGCTTACATTTAACCGATTATCGATTTCTTGTTACCTTTATAAAGAAAAGCATTAATTAAAAGTTTTTATTTGAGATCTACTAAAGTCATAAAATAATAGACATATATAAATAAGTACCCTAAGATAACGCTTACATTATATAAAAACCGAAAGAACAATTAATCTTCGTCACATACAACTAAATCAATTCCTAGTGCTGTTATTAAATCACAATACTCATTTCCTGGTTTTTTATCGGTAATGATACGATCAACTCCTTCAAAATTAGTAATCTTATGAAGAAATTGCACATCAAATTTACTATGATCAACCAAGAAAGTAACTTCCTTGGATTGTTTCATTGCTTTTTGTTTAATTTGAACTTCATAGACATTTGAATTACTAAAGCCATTTTCTAGTGTTAAACCAGATGATGAAAAAAAAGCTTTTTCAAAAGATAAATTATCTAATTGGTGCTCAGTTATTGGTCCTACGAGTGACATAGTAGATTGACGTAGAACACCACCTAATAAAATCGTTTCAATATTAGCTCCTTGAATGCTTGTTGCAACATTTACGGCATTTGTCGCAATTACTAAATTCCAATTGCGAGGTATATATTTTAGTAGATTCGGAGTAGTGGTACCCGCGTCGATAAAAATGGCATCACCAGACTTTATATATTGAGCAGCTTTTTCTCCTATTTTGTTTTTAGCTTCCATATAAAGATTTTCACGTTTTGCGAGACCGATATCTGGATCAACAGGGATAGCACCTCCAAATGTTCTTTTAACAATCCCCATTTTTTCCATCTTTTCAAGATCTCGTCTAATCGTCATCTCAACAACTCCAAATTTCTCAGTAAGGTCGTTGACTTTTAACTCTCCTTCTCTTATTAAAAAAGTATATATTTGCTCTTGTCTAGAATTTAAATTTGTCTGATTTGTCATACGATCTCTTCTTTCTTTCGTGTGAATGTTATTTACAAACATTTTTATGTTCGTTATAAACAATTTATGACAGTGATGATGAGATGTTTTTTACTTTTCTTGTTTTTTAATCATTATTAATCAAGATTATTAATAATAGATACAGTTAAACAACTTACGCAACACTTGTGTCAAGCAATTATTTGAGGGACTTCGGTAAGAATTTTGAACAGGATAGTGGACGTAGTATTATCAGATTTCCCACCTAAAAAAGGTACCTATCCTCAATATCCAGAGGTAGGTACCTTTTCAATATTCCTAATAGAAACGCTGACTCTTTCCCATCAAACACTCTCCTGCTTCAATCCATCAATAATATTGTCTTTTTTGATTTTTTGAATAGAGTAAAACATCGCGAGTCCAACGATAATGAATATAATCACGATTGAGAAAGCTACACTCAGCCATGGCACAACAAAGCCATATTCGAAGGTTTGTTTTAATCCTAAATACATTAAATACATGATAATAAAGCTAATTGGAAGTCCATAGGTTAAAGACTTTATTCCATAAAATATACTTTCGTAATTAATCATTTTGTTAAAGCCCTTTGGTGTCATACCTACTGAACGAAGCATAGCAAACTCACGTTTACGTAGGGATATGCTTGTTGAAATGGTATTAAAGATATTCGCAATTGAAATTAACGAAATCAACGTAATAAATCCGTATGTGAAGACTGACAACAGAAGGACCATTTGTTCTTGTTCTTGTCTTCTTTCATGTACATTAAAAATATCCACATTAGCCAAATTCATTTCATCCAATACTTTTTGAGTTCCCAGCGGATCAGAGGAATTCATAAACAAAATTGGTTGCATTTCACTAAGTGTCTGTTTATTTGAACCAACAAGTTTGTTCAAAGTTTCTTGTTGGACAATAATAGTAATTCCACCTAAACTAGCTTTCTGTATTCCGATTGGAGCTTGATTCGTTAACGCAGCAATTTCAACACTATTTAAAAACTCCCGATCTTCCGTGTCTTCATAATTTATAGCATATATATCTAGCTTTTGACCGATATCAGCATTAATTGTTTTTGTTTCAATAACCTTACCAGATTCAGCGTCTTCGTATTTTATCTCTTCAATAATAATGGCACTGTTTTGTTTAGATTGCTCTAATTTCTCACTATCTACGCCAATACTAGTTGCGTATTCTCGAAAACTGTCTTTTTCCAATCCATATATTGATGCGAAATAAGGATATTTCCCATCAATAAGAGCTGAATCATCCTCTTTCACTAGTTCAAGGATTTCGTTTGAAGCGAAATCTAAATCAACCATTGCATTTACAAGTACTTCATTAGCCATTACCGATTCTGTTACATAATCAACCTTTGTTAGTGGTTCTAGCTCCTTTAAACCATTTTCTGATCCATAGCCATAGACTTGGATATCAGAGGTAATATCACCTTGAGAAAGCTCTAGTGATTTCTTAATATTTTCTGTGAAAAATGATACAGCCAAAAATAGGACAATGCTAATAACCAAAGAAAAAACGGTTGCTTGATATCTTCGCTTGTTTCTTTTTAAGTTTTTAAGGCCTATTTCAGCTTCGATACCGAATAATTTGCGTACAAATCTTGACGTTTTCACTGCTTTACCTGTTAGTTTTATATCCTGTGTTTGACGAAGAGCATCAATTGCTGACACCTTTGAAGCTTTTTTTGCTGGATAAAAGGTTGAGATAAAAATAGTTACAACGGAAACCACACATGCAACCATAATCGAACCAGGTGTGACAATTACCTCTAATTTTTCAGATACATTTAGTGCTCCTTGTAGATAAGAGTTAATAAAGGAGAATGTAACAGCTATTCCACCAATGCCTGATAGAAGGCCAATAGGAATACTTATAGCACCAATAATAACCCCTTCAAAAAACACAGAATTTCGCTTTTGTTTTTTAGTAGCACCGACACTCGCAAGCATCCCTAAATGTCTTGAACGTTCTGACACACTAATTGCAAATGCATTATAAATTAACGCAACTGAACCAACAATAATAACAATCATAATTATTCCTAAAAGTGAGAATAATGTCACTCGTAAATTATCGTTTTTTGTTACTCCATAGTAACGAAGTAATTCGGAATTATACCCTATTGATTCTATGTTCTGTTTTTCAGCAAATTCTTTTGTAGATTCAAAGATTGAACCCTTAACCTTCTTTAACATAACAATTGCATTTGCTTTTTTTGCATTGCTTACTAAGCTCTTATCAATATAGCTTATAATTGTGTAGCCAGGTGCCCATGAATATTCCCATGGTGGACGTTTTATTGTACCAACGATCGTAAGGGTTTTTGTTGATGTTATTTTGAGTTCTTCCGCTATCCCATTCTCATTCTTAATCAACCCATTCGTTTGATCAAGTCCCGCTTCTCCACCGTTACCAACGCGGTTCCCTATATCAAGTGTAAGCTGATCACCAATTTTATACTTTACACCTGCATTATTTTCAATTTCCTCAGAAATGACAACTTCGTTTTCAGCTTGCGGTAAACGTCCTTCTGATACCTCAATGGGAAACTGTTCAAATGCTGCTGGATCATATTCCTTTACAAATAAATAGGGCTTATTTAGGTTTTTAGAATTTGGTAGGTGTGCATAACCCAAGTCTCTACTTAACATGACCTTTTCGGTTGCTTTATCACGTTCAATTGCTTCAATTTGCTCAGCATTCACGTTTTTATAATTAACATGCCATTCACCATTTTGTGAGATATCTTCGCGAATCATTAAGTTTAAAAACGATACACCAAGAGTAGCAACGGCTGTGATCATTGCAACAGATATAATAACACCAATAATAGTGACAAGTGTTCTTCGTTTATTTTCCTTAAGATGTCGTATTGTTAATTTATTGATAATGTTCATGGACGAATCACCTCATCCTTAGCAACCCTTCCGTCTTCAATTGAAATAACGCGATCAGCTTGCAGGGCAATCCGTTCATCATGAGTAATCACAATTAATGTTTGGTTAAATGTTTTATTGAACATTTTTAGAAGTTCTAGTATTTCATCACTGTTTTTACTATCTAAATTTCCAGTTGGTTCATCTGCTAACATAATGGCGGGATTACTGATTAAAGCACGTCCGATTGAAACTCTTTGTTGCTGACCACCTGAAAGCTGATTTGGTAAATGATTTGTCCGATTTTCTAAACCTAAGGAACTTATAATGTTTTTCATTTGTTCTGGATCTACCTTGTGCTCATCAAGCAGCATTGGGAGGGTAATATTCTCTTCCACTGTTAATATTGGTATCAAATTGTAAAACTGATAAATAAGTCCGATTTGTCTTCTTCTGAAAATGGCAAGCTGAGTTTCATTCAGCTTGTATATATCTGTATTATCAATTAGAACCTTTCCGCTAGTTGGTCGATCAACCCCTCCAAGCAGATGAAGTAGAGTTGACTTCCCTGATCCTGATGGCCCTATAATCGCGACAAACTCTCCCTTTTTCACTGAAAATGACACATTATCAAGTGCTTTTACCGCTGTTTCACCTTTGCCATATACTTTAGACAGATTTTCAATTTGTAAAATATTCATCGATATATTCCTCCATGTTTTTCATTCTACAGTTAGTATATCTGCCTAAAATGACATTAAAGTGACTAGTTAGGTGACATTTTTGTCACTTTAAGAAATCTAGGGTAAAAACTAAGACAGTTTCGTTATCCTACTATATAATTTGTTTATAAAACTTAATAATAAATTGAGTTCCTTTTCCGATATCGCTTTTAACTTCAATATCACCTTGCTGACTTTTGATTACACTGTGAGCCATTGCAAGACCTATACCGACACTATCTTCTGCTGCATTTTTGCCTTTATAAAATCGTTTAAATATATAAGGTATATCTTCTTTTACTATTCCCTTACCATTATCAGAGATGATCAATTCAGTAAATAGTGCATTTTCTGAAAATGATATTGAAATTTCTCCACCGTCTTGTGTATGCTCCACACAGTTTTTCAAAATATTAATAATAGCTTCTGCTGTCCAATTGAAATCACCCATAAATGATACTTCATTATCACCAATCATTTTAAGAGTTTGCTGCTTAATATCCATAGGTACTAAAACAGGCTGAATCGCACGCTCTAGTAATTTGCAAACCAAAACAGGTTCCTTTTTAAACATAACCGTTCCAGCGTCAATTTTTGAGAGCTTTAATAAAGAAGTAACAAGCCACTCAATTCGTTCTAGCTGTACTCGAATATTGTTCGTGAATTCCTGTCGTTTCATTTCATCAAGCTTCACGTCACCTAAAAGATCAGCCATCACCATCATCGAAGTTAATGGTGTTTTCAGTTGATGAGAGATATCTGAAATGGCATTCGTTAGCTTTACTTTATCTTCTTGTAATAAAGAGTGATGCTCTGATAGCATTAATGTCACCTTGTAAATATCACTTTTTAAAATACTAAGTTCACCTTCATAATTATCCCGAACATCCAAGCTATAGTCACCCCTCGAAATGCGACGTAAATAACTCGACAGCTTCTCAATTTCTCGGTATCTCCATTTTGTGAAAAAAAGAAAACTACAAATTAGCAAAAGTGATGTTAGTAAAACAACAACTGCTGCTTCTATGGAAATAAAGAAAAAAGAAGCTACTGCTACTAGTAATGAAATGAATAGTAAACACAGTAGAAAAACTTGGATTTCTTTGTTTCGAAACAACCTAATCACCCACCTTGTAGCCCATGCCACGCATCGTTTTTATCAATGATGGATTTTGAGGATCGTCCTCTAGCTTTTCTCGTAATCTTTTTATGTAAACTGTTAATGTATTATCATTCACAAAATCACCTGCAACATCCCAAATTCGATCTAGTAATTGTGTTCTTGTGAGAACCTGACCAATATGATTAGCAAAAATCAATAAAAGTCGATACTCCAACGCAGTAAGTAGCACTTCTTCCCCATTTTTATAAACTTTACCTTCTAAGGTATTGATACGAATGGTTTGGATTTCAATGATATTTTTCACTTGTGTTGTTGTTTGCTTATGATAACGGCGTAGCACAGACTTGATTCTAGAAAGTAACTCACGAACACGAAAAGGCTTTGTAATATAATCATCCGCTCCCATATCAAGCCCCATCACAACATTCACCTCATCATCCAAAGCAGTTAAAAAAATAACAGGTTTATCACAATCTTTCTTCACTAACTCACATAACTCGTAGCCACTTCCATCTGGTAAAGACAAATCAAACAAGCACAAATCCAACTCATTTAATTGCTCTTTAATAACCTTCTTTGCTTCTTCCACATTGTAGCAAACAACCGTTTCATACTCTTCCTGCTTTAATGAATAATCTAGTCCCATTGCAATTGTCTTATCATCCTCGACAAGTAATATTTTCATCTATAGCACCTTATTCTTGGTTTTTTTACAATACTTCTATCTATTATAGTACCAGATCTTCACATTTAGATAGAAGTAAGAGCATATAATTTTCGATTAGACCTACATGTTTATTTCATCTTTTTGACTGTGTAATTTGGCGAAAATTGTCGTTTGATCGTTTATTCCGAAAAGTTGAATGAATAGGTGCATAAGTTGAATGATTAATTACCAAAGTTGAATGAATAATGCCCAAAGTTGAATGATTATTCTGTTCACGGTTGCACAAATTGTAAAATATTTACTTTTTCACGCCGAATTAGTTCTGTTTTGTATACAAAATAACATATTACGATAAATGTTCAAGCCAAAAAAGGAATAACCTTCAAAGATTATCCCAATCACTTAGTTTATAAGACTTATTTTCTTAAATTCGTCGAGTTTTTGTCATAAACCTACTTTTCCAAAATGGATAAAAACTGAATTTATCTATTTTTAAGGATATGTTGAACTACATTCTACGTAATCATTTTCGCTGTGTGTTAATCATTGACAGCCATGTGACCAAGGGGACCATTTTCATCAATTAGTTCCTGAATGTCATAGAAAGAAATAGGGAAAATTGGGAAACCAAAAACATATGGAGTGATTTCGTATAATTGAAAGTAAATAACAAGAGTCTTATCGGCAATATAAAAATCTTGATTAGGTTTGATCGTATTGAATTCGTGAAGCAGTGGGATATCTCGTTGTTTCATTTGCATCTTAATTATCTCTGAAAGCTTTTTCATATAATCCACTTCAGGTTTAAATAAGTCACGGAGTTGGCACTGTTTCCCTTTTTTCAGATCAAAGGTTAATGATCTTAAATATGTCATGCCATGAGCAGCTTGATCGTGGTACGTATAATTAGAAAATGTTAAACTCAATACTTGCCTTTGATTATTTTTGATTTCATAGAAACCTAGCATTTCCTTCACTGTTGTTGGCATATTACCTACTTGCTCGTTTATAAGTTTGTGAGTTTCATATACAATTGCAGTATTAATTAGCCTTTGCAATTGCTGATTTGTCATCTGCATCACTTTTGGATAAAAAACTGTTTGTTTCGGTCCGCTGGTAATTTTTAATGATTTAATACTAATCGGTAACGTAATAGGCATTGTTATCCATCCTCTGTTTTTTACATATTGTATGCATAACATGCCTAAAGTTGTACGTTGAGAAAGGAGTGATACCTTACAATTAACCTCCCCCGGTCGATACTAATCTTAATCCAGTTGAAACTGATACTTTTTTTCACCTTTTTTGTGAGGTAGATGAGTATGGTCTTTTTAAGTCTGTTTTTTTAAGGCTGTTTTTTCTAAGGCTGTTTTCGTAAACTTTGTGCTTTAAGATAAGAAAACCGCTCCTTCCTTTGGGATTTGTGTGAGTTGTGGTTACTTCAAAATACCAAATGGAACGATTTTGTTATTTTTGCACAAAAAGAGGTGCCCCAAACGTTAAACTTCTTACTATAAATCCAAGAAAATAAAGTCTGTTCCCTATAACTTGGAAACAGACTTTATTATTATTATTATCTACCTAGTTTATTATCAATCTCCGTTGTATCTACATTCTCACCAAATAAATCTTTAAGTTTATTTTTGGCTTGCATTTTAATTTCATCATCCACATAAAAAGCAACTTGAACTAGAGCGAATATTACAACACTTAAGTCGTCAGCATATCCTACACCAATTGCTAAGTCGGGTATAATATCTAGAGGTAAAATAAAGTAACCTAAAGCCCCAACAATGGTTGCTTTTACTTTTAATGGTACATCTGGCTTTTGAAGTGTGTAATAAAGTAATAAAACGGCATAGACTAAAGAAGTTCCAGCTCTTTTAGAAAACTTTTGAACCTTAGTCCAAAACTTTTCCTCTGAGAAATGCTCCTCGTGTTGCTTTATATCTTCAGCATTTAGTTTTTCTGCTTCATCTTTTAAATCAGGAACTAGTTCTTCTTCCATTTCAACTTTTTCGACTTCATTAGAAGAGGATAATTCGTCAAGATCTGTTTTCTTCTTAAATAAATTACTTAACATGAAATCACTCCAATGATTAGTAGATTACATATACATTTTACCCTATTATCCATTTACCATCTTTTAGAACACTAGTATATCAAATAAATAGGTTTCTTTGCGACAGCTATTAGATTAGAGTTGAAGGTCCAACCCCTTAAACTAGGATAAACACATTCTTACTTGGTGACCAATATAAAAACTAAGAAGAGGCGGGTATTTTCTTTAGTTGAAATCTAGTACCCCCACACTAATAGAAAAGAGTCCAAAAATAAGTAGAATTTGACAAACATCTATAGCCCCTAGTAAAGGAAAGGCCTGTCCCAAGTAATATGAACAGGCCTTCCTATTAGTTAAACGTGACATTTACCGTATAACCATCATTCTTAAAAAATTCCTTTAACACTTTTTCTGCATTTTTCTCTGCAGTATCTAGTAAACCACTAGAGATGGCTCCTTGACGAATTTTCTCTTGTGATTCAGCTGCCAACTCAAACCCCTCATCCATTTTAATATCAGCACGGAAAAACCCATTTTTGTCCAAGGCTTCTATTTTATCCATCTGTACTGATGGTTCCTGGATAATCTCTGCATGAGGAAGAGTAATATCTATTTCTTTTGTTTCTTCATTAATATCCATGTCATTAGAAGTAATCCCTTTCAAATCAACTCCTGCAATAACCGTCGCAGGTACAACTAAAAGAACTTCTCGCTTTGTTCCAGGTAAATTAATATTCAAGAACTTCTTATTATCCTCTTGGTGTAGAACCTCTTTCATATGAGCTTGGGCTGTTGCCAATGTGGCTAGCTCTTGAACACGTTCAACAAACGTGACAGACTCTTGTTTGGAGGTACTGCCCTCAAATAACCGAATTCCTCCTAAAGCGATGACTAGAGTTAAAAAAATAATGATGGCAATGATTAAAATATTCTTCAATCTACCAAAATTTAAGAAAGATTTAGATATTCCTTTCGGTGGAGATAAATATCTTGAGTTTTGACCTACCGCAATAGTTGCAGCACTTTGTTGTTGTGCTTCATTTAATTCTCTTAATTGTCTTTCTAACTGTGCAATTTTTTCGTCTTTTTCTTCTATAATTTCTCTATTTTTATCCATTTTTTTCACCTTTCATTTTTACCATCACAATGCTTATCCTTTTAATCCACTAATCTATTATGTGAGTAATTAATTAGATAGTATCACACATAAAGAAATTTTATATTTTAAAAATAATGGTTTTCCTAGGAATCCCTATCTTCCTAGTTCTACTTACTAAATTAATAATTTAGTATCAGATCCTTTAGATAAACACGCCAGTTAATTTCATATCTTTACTCTGTTGATCAGCTCTTCCATCTTTTTAGTATGGCATATAAAATCACCACAGATTTACCTAATAATAGAACATCAATTTCTTTGCAATATTTGTCATAAATTATATTCTTAATTCGATATTATAAGAATTTTGTTACTGCAAACATTCGACAAATTTCTTTAAAAATCCTCCAAAAAACATAAAAAACACCCAACACAGAGTAATGTTTGCGTGCTAAATCATGGTTTTTTTTGCAGGAAAATAGATATAAGATCTGGTGTTTCTCCCCTCAAAACGTGTTAATAACACTTATCTTTCGTTTTTTTTCTAATGAAAAAACGTCTTAACCACCGTAATATCAAGGATTTGAGACATTTTAACTACTTTTACTTAGTTGTGTTAATAGATATTTTACACGAAGTTAAGACTTAGAGAATTTCCGCCATCTTCAATTATTACTTATAGTATTTGTAAATTTCAATATAAAAGCCGATTAAAAACAGACCAGTCTACTTTGACATATCATTGTCTCGTTTGAAAAATCTCGATGTTGTCCTCATGAACTTATATTTTTATGAATGCTAAAGGAACAGAGTAATTGTCTTAACTTATGAGGAAAAATTCATGTTGTTTATAATCCATATTATTATCTTAACAATTTGGTTTATGAGGGTCGTGAAAAAAGGAGAATATACATGGGGTACAATATTAACAGCTTTCTTCGTCTTTGTATTAATTGTAGATATTGGAGAGATGATTTTTAATTTTTTGTTAAATTTTTATAAATTTCCCGCACATTTACTTTCTGATTTTAATAAGGACAACCAACTTGGTGTCTTACTGGCAGATGTAGTTACTTTGCCCCTAACATTGATTATTGTATGTCATTATTTAACCCATAGTAATAAGCGTTGGCTACTTGTCATATTATTTACGATTATGCAAGGTTTGACTGAAGTTCTATATATACGTTTAGGATACCTTGTTTATCTTCATTGGAATATCTGGATTTCAATATCTGTCTATTTTGTTGGGTTATGTATATTTTCAAAATACGCCCCACATTTTTTACGGAAAGAAAAGCCACTTCCTTATCCGATTATACTTACGGCTAGTGTGTATAACATTGCAGGCATGTTAGGAGGAGCCATTATGGGTGGAGAACTTCTAAATTTGTTTGAGTGGAGACCACACATTTTCAACTCTCCACATGCTGATGACCGTTTTTCTGAAATTGGTTCTCTTACTTTACTTGGAATTTTAACTGGTACCCTTATACCTAAATTTAATTCTAAACATCGTCCAATCGTATTTGGACTATTAAGCCTTGTAGGTATATCATACTATACATTTGCGAATTGGAAGGGTTGGCTTTTATATAATAACTGGAATGTTTATTTAACAATCATTCGCTGGATTGTCCCTTTCGCTATTATTGCATGGTTGGATCGTCAAGAGTCTTTCCGGACCTAATTATAAAAAAATCACACTTTTTTTATCTGGTAAATAATCAGTGAGTTGAGAGGCTAAAATATATAACTTACAGGTTAATTCACACTAGTTTTCAACACTATTTATTAGAAAAAATCACCAATATAATTAGCAATTCAACAAGGACCAGATAATTGAAATCTGATCCTTTTGCTTTGTTATAGTCATCGTTATTGTAAAACTGTATACTCAACTGACGTGTCTTCTACATGCAATCATTTGTCCATGCCCTTTTAGAACACCCTCCAAGGACCAAGGATCGTCCAAGTGGAATTGCGATTAGAAAGTTCTTTTTCTATGTGATCACTTAAAAGTATGTTATTTTTCAGATGAGTTTATCAGATTTCCAACCAAAACATAACGTTCCGGTGCATTGCCAATGTACGTAAATGGGTAACAAGTCGTCAAAGTTAATGTAGCCTCAGGCTTTGGGACAATGACAGTTTTATCCTCTGCGTCGACAATCCTGACTTTTTCTATTCGGTAGGTGTATATTCCTTTGGCAGTTTCAATCTTAATCACATCATGTTCTCGGACTTCTTTAAGCTTTCTGAATACAGTGTCCCGATGCCCTGAAATAACCGTGTTATTGTCTTCACCAGGCATAACGCTGTTGGAATAATGTCCAGCACCTTTTTCAAGCTCTTCTTCACTTGTACCTTCGTATATCGGAACAGATATGTCGACCTTTGGGATGGATATTTCCCCGATCTTTTCTCCTTTATCAGGTTTATCGGTATTTGTGCTTTTTTCATTTTTATCCATTTCTTGTTCCATGTTCCTGATACTAACACTATAATTACCTTTCTCGACAGCTATGACTCCTTTTGCCCAGCTATATGCATGGGTGCCTGCCAAATATATGCCAGAAATGATGAGGAAAAAGGCAATAGCGGGAATAATCCATTCCCGCATACCATTATTTTTCCCTTTATTCATTACCGATCACCAAAGTGTTTACGCGCTCTCAAGGTAATGCCTCCAAGCATGAATAGTCCAACTCCAAGAAAAACATAGGCAAGGGAATTTGTGGCTGTATCTGGCATGTCACCGCCATTTTCGGTTGCTGCTTCTTCCGGCTGATCACTATTATAGTAATCAAGCGATTCTCTCAAGTCATTCAGGAAGTAATAATCATCTGGACGTTCTCCGTACTCTGCCAATAATTCTTCGTACTCTCCAGGAGTCAAGCCGTATTTTTCGATTAACTCACGTTCATTTTCGTCGGTAATTAGCGGACCTACCTGAGATACCAGATCTTCAAATAAAGTGTAGTCATTCAAATCTGTGTCATAATTATCAACTAAATACTGGTTGAATTCATCAACCGTCCACCCAAGTGGTATTAAGTACGTTTCCTCTAACTGTCGCTCGTCCAGTGTTTCTGTTTCAGAGGGTTCATTTGGTCCATTGGCATTAGAGTTATCTGATGCATTGTCTTCGTTATTGTTTTCTGAAGCAACAACTCCATTATTATTGGTTGAACCATTTTCGTCAACGCTCCAGCCCTCATCCAATGAATTCACCAAATCACCAACAAAGTGTATATTATCCCTGTTGTCATATTCTTCTAAGAAAGCTACCAGCTGATTTGTGTCCATATTGTATCTTTCAATGATGTCCAATATATTTTGATCAAGATCTCCGTCAGCCAGCTGATTAACATCTATTGGTTC
Organism: Metabacillus litoralis; assembly: GCF_007994985.1. GTDB lineage: Bacteria > Bacillota > Bacilli > Bacillales > Bacillaceae > Metabacillus > Metabacillus litoralis. The sequence continues at coordinate 87,754 of NZ_VOQF01000001.1, forward strand.
ACCGATCTCTGCTTTCAGTTCATCCATGTTATCATAATCATTTAACTGAGATCCGTAATTTTCTTCTAGATAGTTATTCCATTCCATCTCTGTCCAGGTCGTCACCGCCGGGTATTGCTCTTTTACCTCTTTATATTCCACTGCACCCGCAGATAGCGGAGCAAAAACTAATGTTGATACTACGGCAAATGGTATTACTTTCTTTTTCATGTTTAGCCTCCTTTGGTTACTATTTACAATAGATCTTGAAAGATTATTTATTCACTTTTAAAAATAACAGCCCCTATATTTCGATAGGCGCTGATTTATTTTGAAACAAAATTACTAGACTATTATTTTCCGTTTACTTCTTTAAAAGTTTCTTCTACAAGATCTGGGCTCCTCTTCTTCTTTCGTTTCAGTTTCATTAGATTCTGATTCTAATTTATTGTGTTCTACTCATAGATGATTTCCCTCCTTGTAATTAGTCTTGAAAACTATTGCTTTAGCCTATATAAAACTGTTACCCGACACAAAATGCTATAAACGTCTTCTTTCATTCTAGGCTTTTGTTAATATAAAAACGGTAATTTCCGGAGGTGTATTGATTCTAAGTGGAAGATCACTGAAACCAATCCCTCTATTTACATACAGATGGTTTCCATTTGCTCCAAAGTTTTCAATCCACCCATCTACCTTTGCTTTGTCTTTTGCTACTAGGCTTTTATATGACCACTCTGGCGCAAACGGAACTCTAAATTGTCCTCCATGTGTATGACCGGCTACTGCAAGCGGTGCTGAATTTGCTGGCAGCTTTGCGAATGATTCTGGATTGTGCATCATGATCATTCTCGGAGCTGCTTCTGGAATACCATTGAGTGCTTTGGCTGGATCCGCATTTTCAGGCCAATTAGCTCCCAATCCAGCTATATAAAAACTACTGTCCTGAGGCTTTCCGATTGAGACTTCATTATCCTTTGTCAGTTTTAAAGCAACAGAACGATTGTGCAACAATGTTATTCCCATCTCCTCTAGAGAAGTTTTCACATGCTTCGCAGATGCTATTTTGGGTTCGTCATTTTTGTTTCCCATGTTGTAGTCATGATTCCCCAGAACGGCAAATAAGGGAATATCAGTTTTTACCAGAGGGTTGATCAGCTTTTCAACCTTTTGCATCTCTGCATTTGGATCCTCAAGCGAATGGTAGATAAAATCTCCAATGATCAGCACTGCATCCGGCTTCATTTCTGCGATTTTTTCAGCAGCATCCTCTACAGTTTCTGTGTTATCCATCCACATCCCTACTTGGAAATCTCCAATCACCGCCACCTTTTTGCCCTCCCATTCTGATGGCAAGTTCGGAATGGCTGCTTTTTCCTTTTCAATATCTAAAAAATATGGTTCTACTAATCCCCAAACCAAGATGCTCACTAGAATCAATCCCACTATTTTTCCTAATTTATTTTTTTTGAAAACTTTGACCCTCTCCTTCCCAATTTAAAAATTAATATATTTTCCTACAAATCTCTTAAAAACATGAGTTGGCCGGATAGAGTTTGCGCTTCTCCACTCTACCCATTCCAATGCAAGAATGGTGAGGATTAGCCAAATAGCTCCAGCTAAGTGCCCCGCTAGGACATCACTTGGGTAATGAGCTCCAAGATATATCCGTGTCGATCCGATCCAGATTACTACCAATCCCGCAGTCAATATCACAAACCACTTTAAAACTTTCTTTCTGCTAGATCGAACGATGAAATATGCAATAAATCCATAAAAAATCAAAGAACCCATTGAATGACCACTTGGAAAGCTATAGCCAATCGCATCAATTTCAGGATTGATAGATGGACGATCGCGTGCATATAGATGTTTCAATAAGGTAGTCAGCAAGCCTCCTCCGCCGATCCCAATCACGAGGAATAAAATTCCCCATTTATCCCTGGATGTAAACCATAACCCGATGATAGCAGCAACTGTACATACTGATAAAAACCAAACTGAGCCTAGCTCCGTACCAAATATCATGATTTGGTCGAGCGTGCCATTCTCTATGTATTTAAACCAATTGATAATCGTGGCATCAAAAATTTCCACCTCTTTTTCTAGCAATTCTTCTGCCAGATTGGCAAATAAAATGATAAAAAGAACCGAAAACCCAATCCCTCCAATCATAATTAGAAACGGAAATCCGGCTTTCTTTGCTTTTTGTTTATTCGTTTCCATATGATGATCCTTTCTGATGTTTTTTTATTTTCTCTAAAAACATTTCTATCTCCTCGATAAATTCTAACCTCAATAGAAATTCCGAAATAAACGTGCCCAGTGTTCTTTTATCGCTTGACATAATACCTCTGTCCAGCACATCTTGGAGCTCTTGCATCTCACTATTTCTATTCTTTTTTAAATCTTTAACTGCTGATTGCCTAGGCAAACGAATGCTTCCAACTAAGTTATCCAGATGCCTGACTTCCACCCTCCTTTGCCTTTTTCAATATCAAATCTATCAATTTCTTTCCGGATGAATCCTTTTTAAAACGATAAAAAGATAGATGGACAGAAGATACCGCTTCCGTATATCTTGAAAGATTTTTTTAAAATAATAACTTTCATTACCGAAAAACTCAGTCTTTCCCCATCGCTTTGCCTATTCACGAAGCTGCCGGGATATTAGCCTGTCCCTATCAAAAAATCAACTTCATTCAAATGAATAGTACACCTGCTAACCGTAAATCTCGCACAACCAATATCTCTCCAACAATACATCCTATATTCGCCTATTCCCCAATAAATAGTGAGTAAACGAAGGAACAGTAAACCAGGTGAACCAGGAGTAAGAAAAAGAAAAACTTTTACGAGCGCAGCCCCTCCAAGTATTGAAATATTTATCTTATTATCCTAGTGGCATTAATATCTTTTGTTCAATAAACTTCACATCATGTATATTCACAATCTCTCTAAAAACGGTGATAATCAGTTCTCCATGCTTCATTTATGATTTAAAAAAACGTAATTTTACTCGGTAATTAACACTGGTGTTAGTAACCAAATCAGGAATACAAAAAAATACAAAGCAAAAGGAGCAGATTTAGATCTGATCCTTTTGCTTTGTAATAACAGTCTTCTTAAACTAAAGCATCCGTTACTTCAATAACTCATTCACTTGTTTGACTGAATTCTCGGATAGACTATAGATTGTATGTGTATCTTCTGTAGTCATAACTCTTCCAGAATTTTCACTAATCCAAAGGAAATATGTTTCTTCTCCAAGTGCAATTTTAAATTCAGGGTCTGCCATATTAACAATCCCTGATTGTTTTTCTGCTTTTTCTACTGCTTCTTTAATCATTTCAATTGTTTTTTCATCCTCGATAACTAATGTTTCAGATATGCTAAACATTGAATCAATAGTTATCTTTTCTAAACTTTCAGTATCCTGCTGACATCCGAATAAACCAATTGATAATAAAAATATAGATAAGACCAAACTTATTTTTTTCATAGACAAAACCTCCTTAACCATCTTTTTAAATTAGACGAAAAAAAACTTTGTCGGTTTCAAAAATAGTATTGATTTATCCCAAGGCTTATTTAACTAACCTGCTCCGTTAGTGAAAAAACTACTGTTCTTATTGAACTCTCGCACCAGTTAGTGGAACATAGAGCAACAACAATATTGTTAAAACATTAGCTTATTCGCTATCTTTGAACTTTAACTCGTCTAAATTTTCTTTTTTAGTCGAAAAGCTGACTTGGTAAATGTTATTCTTCTCTACCCAATAATGATAAGTTACTTCTGGTTCGTCTTCGAAAACCACCCCAATGTAATATGGATTAAGGTGCTTATAACCATCTTCTTTATGAGGAACCGTTGTGATAATCCATTCGTCATTCGGATACTGTTGTTCTAAATATGGTTCTAACATTTCAACTTTCTTCTCAATTTGTGCATCAATCCAATTGGGGCGAGCTATAAAAAATACACTATATGCTAAAAGAACGACTGTGGCGAATACCAATCCAAACTTTCTCCGATTACCTTTTAAAATAAATGAAATAAGTATGATTACTGCAATAACAACACCTACAACGATAAACTCTATTACTTCTGTTGGGTGCATAATACCCTCCTTGGGTTATTTTTTCACTTCATTTCTACTCTTTAATTCTCACGAATGAAGAGCAAAGACTTGTTGTGCTAAACTGCATTTTTAACACAATAGGAGCTGCAGCAACGACAACTTTCCTTGTTCCAATCTTGCTCCCGTTAGCTGAATATGGACTTAATCTTCTTGGTATTCAATCTGCTCTTTAATGTAGTTAGCATCACTTTTATTGATTTCGAAATAATCGACTTGGTCCCAACTTTCCCCAGAACGAATACCAATCACGGCACCTTCATTGGTGAACCATAGTCTGGAATCTATTAAGCCAGTAGACTGCTTCGGACTCATTACTGAAATATGAACATCTGGCTTATCTATATCTTTATTTGTATCTAGAATTTTCTCTTTGTAGAGATAAATCATTAAAAAGTTATCAACTATCCCTTGGTTTTCTGTGTCTGTAATGACTTTTTCAATGTCAATTTGTCCAACATTTTCTATGTTATCATACCCAATTCTAATTTCCCGTGAAGCCTCATTGGAGTTTGCTTTTCCTATCATATAACCGCCCAAGAAAACGATTAAAATTAAAGCAATGGGACTAATAATTTTCACTAGTTTGATAATAACTCCCCCTTGAATTCAAATTCAGTTATATCACTAAAATGCACCGTTAGTGAAAAAGCGACTGTTCTTATTGAACACTCGGCCCGTTACTTGAAGAAGAAAACTTCACTTTTCAAATCTAACTAACGTTTTTTCGGGTATTTCAATCTGGTCAATATCAAAGTTATTGATTAGGAGGGTTATCTCACCCTCTCGCTTTTCAGTTTCTTCTCCTACCCAGCAACTATACAACTCAAAATAATCGCCATGTTTAAGATAACCATCCATTCTTTTACATAGTTCTATTAGCTTCTTTTTCGATTCCGCACACGTTTTTGGGTTCATAAATTCCGTAATCTCAATTCCCCAATGGCTTGATATTTCATAAACATAAGGAGTAGTAAACTGAAATTTCTTTACATTTTGTAGGTCATACTCACCCGCAAAACACCCTCCAATATATAAAGATTCATCTGAATATTCATCATCGGTAATCGACAATTCTATATTACACCCAATATAACTAGCTAAACTCATTTCGCCACCTCTATTCAATCTTTCAATAAAAGCTAATCTCCTTCTTGAAGATTAGCCCCCGTTAGTTAAACTAGGAGTTTTTTTTGGAAGCCACAAAACAAGAAACTAAATATAAGAGGGATAAAAGGAAAAAAACGATTAAAACCGAAAGTGAAAATTTATCTTGATGCCATATTGTTCCACAACATTTTATTCCATAAAAATAAGGTAAAGGTGGGTCAATTTTAACCCACGTCAGTTCTACAAATCCTATTGGAAAACCTATTACCATAGGGAAACTCTCTTTTAACTCGTCATATGTATTTATCATTTTCCCGTCAAAGAAAGAAGTAGAATAAACAAAAATGCTAGAGATAAACAGTATAAATGTTAGAACTACTAACTTCTTTATAATAAATCTCACTCATAAACCACCTTTCTTACTCTATAAAATAATTCTATTATTTTTTGCATTGTTATTGAATAAACCTGCCCGTTAGTTTAAGTGACAAACTTCACAATATCACTTATCTTCTAATTATCATCTTATCAGAAGATATTAAATTATTGTTCAATTTTTCCACAATTATGTAAATTCTACTGTGCAGTATATGTCTACTAGGCATTAAATGGGTTATGCTAAATCCTGATTTTGCTGCCGAAAAATAGTTATAGATTCTGGTGTTTCTCCCCCTAGACGTGTTAATAACACTTATCTTTCAGTTCCCGAGCTAATAAAAAAACGTCTCAACTCCAATACTATCAAGGAATTCAGACATTTTAGCTACTCAAATTCAGTTGTGTTGATAAATATTTTACACGAAGTTAAGATTTTAAAAATAATAGCTAGTTTCCCCCCTACCTGTTCATTATTATATACAACTGTTGCCTTTTGTATCATATGGCATGTGTTGAAGAAGTCTATCAAATTATGCATTTGAGGACAGGGAACCTACTAAAGAAGAACGAAAAGAGCTTGATTTAGGATTGAAAATTGGTAAAAATGCACATAAAGAAATCACTGATAAAGGAATTGAATTCTATAAATAGAAGTTTAAATTAGTCCGAGAACGTACTTTATTTTGTGACATTTACTATTTTTTTATGAATGAAAAAAGTCTCGATGATTAAATGATCATCAAGACTCTATATTATTATTCAATAATATTTATTGCAGGAGATTCCTTTTTCAATGAAAAGTCATAGTTGGTTTCATTTTCAAACATTGGATCCAAATAACTGGATTGTGAATCACTAGTTGAAGCAAGCTTGAATTCTTGAAAAGAAGTGAATTCTTCTTCATTCCATACCCAAAGACCTTTTTTTCCCTCTTCTTTATGAAAGACGTTTCTTCGTAGTTCATTATCTTGATTCGTTGTAAAAAAGTTGGCGATAAAAATACGAGATGGCCCAGCAGTTAAGGTATTTCTTTCTATAATATTATCTTTTATATCATGCTGCAACAGTAGCTGTCCCCCTGCTAGCCCTTTTGTATCATTTCGATAAATAATGTTTTGGGTAATGGAAGAGTTAATCGTTCCTCCCCGATTATCATCATATCCACCAATGGAAATTCCTGTATAATGGTTGTCATACACGATGTTCTCTGTTATTTCAATGTTATCAGCATATTGTTTTGCGTGCTCAGAGGTTGCCTCAATACCGATATCACAATTATATATAGTATTCTTTTCAATCGTTATACTTTTCCCACCATCGACATAAATTCCACCGGCATTGTATTCTTCTCCATATGCTGGATTACCGAATGAGGATATTTCATACACTTCATTATTTTTAATGATACCATTTCGAACGTAGTCAGCTTTTGGATCATTTGAAATTCCTTCATGACCAATTAGATCAATCCCAATATTATCATTTCTGCGAACTACATTATTTTCAACACTAAAACCATCGATATTCCCATTAAGAACGAGTGATTCACTCCACCCGAGTTTTAAATCCTCTAATGTATTATTTATAATATAAATATCTTTCATCGGACCAGTTCCGTATATTGCAATTCCATGGGCATTTCCATCTTCTGCATGCGTTTCTATCTTTCGTACAACATTATGTTCTAACGTAATATGGCTGCTTGAGCCTGTTACATACATTCCTATTACAGTTTCATTCGTTAAGTTAGTAGTTAAATCTTGAATAATGAGCCCACTAATCGTGATATAATTTTTATTGTCTATGTTAACAAGGGACGTATCTCCTTCTACATTTTTTACGTCCTCACCAGTAATAACAACCTTGTCTTGATTGTACGCTTTAAACGTAATTGGTTTTAATTTTGTTCCACTATATTTAACAATTAGCCTTTCTTTATAAATGCCTTCTTTTATGTAGACAATCGTCCCTGCTCTTGCTTCTGAAGCAGCTTTCTTTAGTGTACGAAATGGTTTTGATTTAGTCCCATCATTTTTATCACTTCCATTTGTAGCAACGTATATAGCCTTATCATGTGTTGACTCTGTTGTATTAAAAGCATAAACAATTAAAATAGCTACTGCTGCTGCAACGAGGTAAAGGATTGTCTTTTTCATTTCATCATTCCTTTATAAAAGTTCGTAATTTTCACTTCATACTAAAGCATAAAAATAGCCCTTTAGACTTTCTTTTCCCCTAGACTAAATCATGCTTTTGGAAGTATCAAAAGGTTTTTAGTTCGACCAATCAATCATGGTCATCCTCCAGGTTACTATACTATGATTTTAACACTTATTATTTTGAAGAATTAGTAATTTTAAGGAGATAATTACTAATTTCTTATTATAATATTTTTACAATATACGGCTTTTTATAAAAAAACGGATATGCAACAATCTGGCCCGATTGTTGAAAAAAACTAATAACGTTTGTTCAACTAAACTGCACCGTAAGTTTAAGTGAAAACCTTCACAATATACAATATGGTCTGTTTGTTGAAAAAAAAGACATGGTTAGAAACTTAGGTTTCATCCCCCTAGACGTGTTACTAAAACTTATCTTTCGTTCTTGCTCTAATAAAAAAACGTCTTAACTCCAGTCCTATCAAGGAAGTAAGACGTTTTAACTTCTCAAATTCAGTTGTGTTAATAGTTATTTTACACGAAGTTAAGACTTTAAGAATAATTGAGAGTTTCCTTCCTACCTTCAAATAAAATTCATTATTATTTCCAACTGGAGAAACATTTTAATTAGTTTAGTTAAAATGAAAAATTAGGTCTTCAACACTCGGGCCTGATTGTTGAAAATACTTATTCAATTTAGGCACCCGATAGTTGAATATCAATCAAGGCATAGAAGTTACTGCGAAATGTATCAAACCTGTTAATAAAAGTAAAAACACCATAAAGGAAGTTGAATACAACATAAGTTTCCTAACGATATTTTTTTCTTTTATTTGTTTATAAGCAATAAACCCTAACAAAATCGAAATTAACCATATGATTAACCCCCATACTGAAAATAAAAACTGTGAATTTGCTACCCAAAATGCGGTTACAACTAAATAAAATAACATTAAAAAACAAGCCAACCCCCTCATAACATCCCCCTTTTTCTATTAACGCAACCCGTTAACAAAATACAAAAGGCACATAAAGTGTCTTTATTTAACTCGTCAGCCACCTTAAATACAAGTTGCTTCTGTAGTACCAATTACTTTATTTATTTCAGTTATAATTGAAATTAGTTGTTCGTCTTGAAGGTGTTCTTTAAGTGCTTTATTAGATTCATAAGGTTTTGTTTCCTCCCAACTACTTGCAATACCTGATACTGGCATATCTTTTGTAATAACAATTTTCTGCACCTCTTTCTGTCTATAATTTTATCAACTCTTGTTCAATAATCCTGCTCCTTTAGCAAAACAAGAATGAGTTTTAAACAATCCTCTTAACAAACAATACCCTATCTTGATTTTTTCCATCGTAATCGGAAAATACAGATACTCCATCAACTTCTTTGTCACCTTTGTCAATATGAAATCCCATCTTGGTATGATAAGCAATTGAAACCTTGTTTACTGGTGAAGTTACAGCATGAACAACATTTCTATTATTCTTTTTTACCACATTGAAAAATTCATTATAAAGTTGCTTTCCAATTTGGTTTTTACGGTACTCTGGATTAACTCCAACAAAATGTATGTATGCAACATCAGTATCAGATTGAGACAGAAAGCCAATTAAAAATCCAACAATTTCACCATCTTTTTCAGCAATAAAACTTGTATTATTAAAATGAACAAAGAATAACTTAGGCAACATATCGGACATTTTCCTTCCGTCCCACCATTCGTTAATCAAAGGTGAAATTACGTTATAGTCAGAACTTCTCACATTGCGTATTTCCATTTTTAAACATCCTTTCTTTCTTGAACAAGCCTGCCCGTTAGTTCAGCAATAAAAAGAGTCGTATATCAAAAGATCAATCTACAACCCTTGTTCTCCACTGTTAAAGAACAAGACTATGATTGCTACATCTTCTAATTTGTTGAACTAAAACATCCTTTAATTCATTAGCCTAATCACTCTAAATATTGGAGTATGTTTCCTTTAGCATCATAAAATTTATAATTTTGGAATGTGTAATCTTTTTTATCAGTTAGTGGAAAATCCACCCAGGTAACCGAAGCCTTGTTTGAGAGAAAATCTTGTTCTACTAATTGACCATTTATATCCACTTGTATTTTAGTAATTTCATTTTCGTAGTTTGACACATACATAAGCTTACGTCTTATATTGTTAGGCAGGATAGGAGAAAAAGAACTTAATGTTTGATCATGTCTAACTTCAATGCTCCTCCACTTATAATTACCTACATCATTTTTATAGAACTCAATATAAGCTGGACTATCGTTATATAGGAATCCAACAATTCTTACATCATTGAAATCTTTAATCCCTAAAATTTCAATTGGTTTATCTTCATACCCTTTAATTGATTGAATAACTTTAACAATTGACTCTTTATCATTACCATATAAAGTATTATTAAAATGATAAATTGAAAAACCAACAACCCCTATAATTAAAATAATAAAGATAGTAAAATACCTCTTTTTTAAGATTTTAATCTCCTCCTTAATACTCATAATCTCATAAAGTAACCTTCGCCATTATAATAAGAAACGATTGAACTTATTGAACAATTTTACCTTTTTAGTTGAAAAAGATAGATAAAGTTTACTGATACACCTATTAAGATACTTGATAATAAAATCATCCATAAAATAACTGTTGATAGATTGCTCAATCCCGCTTCTATTTACCATTCCATACTTACCTTTTATACGTTTTTTCGAATGAGGAAAATTCCAATAATTTTAAACTCTTATTAAACAATTCTGTACCTTTAACACAATAGAATCTGCTGCATCGACAACTTTCCTTGTTTCACTCTTGCCCCGTTAGTTTAATAAGATTCTTATATTCACTTATCTTCTACTTTAACTTTATGCTCCGCATAACTGTCTGTGTTTTTCAATATAATTGACCATTCGTCTTTATCGGCATCATATGAAATGGATTGGGCAGTTAAAATTTCATTTTCAAACTTATTCTTAGATAATGCTCTATTTAAGATTTCAGTGTCGGAAAATGTTGCACCTTCAGGAGTAGAGCTTTGCATAACTTCTAATTTACCAACAGTCGTTTGACCTGGATATGATTCTTCTACTCCTCCGTCAAACCATATTTTCACTTTTTCTCCTACCTTAACATCATTAGGTGATTTATTTACCCATACAGCATCATAAAATTCTTCAATTCCACCATTTTCGCTGTAATCCTTAGCTTCTGTACTGACAACTAAAATCTTTTGTCCTTCCTTATCCATTACATATCCAGTAATCCCTGGTTCTCCACCATATTCATTTCCATTATCATTACTACATCCAACTAATACAAAAAGCATAAATGCTGTTAAATGAACTACTAGATTACGCAATTATAGCCCCCCTTTATTCTATTTGACGTTTTATGTTGCTTATAGTTTCAATTATTCTTTATTGTTGTATTATCCTGCACCGTTAGTTTTACAAGAATATGATTAATGAACAAAAATTCCCGATTACGCAATAAAAAAAGCCAACTTAATATGTTGACTCTGCTTACCTATTAAATTAAAGCCATCTTTAGGTGAAGATTAACAGGTAAATTTAACCTTCAATTCGCGTGGTAATCGAGTAATTATCCTTTTACTTCTGCTAAGATTACAAATGGTGCCTCGCCACTTTTATATTCTTCATATGTAGAATATACTTCAGTACCTCTTGTTAGCTTACTTGCATAAAGGTTCCCGAACCACAAAGTGTTGATTGTTTGTTTCTTGATTTCTCCTATTTTTTCACCGTTGGAATAATCATTTTCTATATTAGAGTTTCTTGAATAAATTAAACCGTCGTACCTTATTATATCGGCATCACTATTATCATTTAAGATTTCTTTTTCTGTTGGATTTTCTGTGGTAACAGAACTACAACCAGTTATTAACAAAATAAACACTACCATTAGAAAGAGATTTGGATACCTAATAATACCCATCCTTTTCTTCAACACGAAAACTTCAGTTAACCTGCCCCTTTTCTCTTATAAAAACAAAACGACCAGCGATTGAACTGATCGTAAATTCTTGTTGTTTATTCTCACCCCGTTAATACTATTAGTAAATTCTTCTATTAGTCACAAGTTCACTCTTCCTCCAGCTCTTTTAACAGCTCAACCCTTTCTTGCTCTGTTAGCTCACGCCATTCTCCTATAGGTAAATCGTTTAACTCTATGTTCATAATTCGAATCCGCTCTAGTTGCTCGACATAATACCCATGAGCTTTAGACATTCTTCGGATTTGTCGATTGAGCCCCTGTGATAAAATAATTCGAAACACACAATCATCTATTCGTTCTACCTTACATGGCTTTGTAATCGTATTTAAAATTTCAACGCCATCAGACATCTCTCGTATGAATAAATCTGTTATCTGCTTGTTTACCGTGACAATATATTCTTTTTCATGATTATGCTCTGAACGTAAAATCTTATTTACAATATCTCCATCATTGGTTAGTAATATTAATCCTTGTGAGTCTTTATCTAACCGACCTATCGGAAAAATGTGCTCTGGATAATTTATAAATTCCATAATGTTGTTTTCCACATGTTTTGCAGCTGTACAAGTTATCCCAACCGGTTTATTCATAGCGATATATACTAAATCAGCTTTATCTTTAATAGATTCTCCATCTATAAGCACGAGGTCACCTTCATTTACTTGATCTGTATGCTTAGCGGTAATTCCATTTATCGTTACTCTATTTGCTTCAATAACTCGTGCGGCCTCACGTCTAGAACAAAAACCCCTATTACTAATATATTTATTGATTCTCATGATGGACCGCTCCCTTCTACCTAATATACGCCACCCGTTACTTCAATAACTTTTAAAGAGGAACATTTTCAAAATGTTCGACTGTTGGAAATGGGTCATAGAAATGATGTAGTTGTTTTTTCCATTCTTGATACTCTTTCGATTGTCTAAATCCTAGTGTATGGTCCTCTAATGTTTCCCACTTCACCAATAATAAATATTTCCCCTTAACTTCCATACATCGTTGTAATTCGTGAGATATGTAGCCTCTCATTGATGATATAATATTTGATGCTTCTCGAAATGTTTCCTCATATTCCTGTTCCATACCTTGCTTAACTTGTAGCATAACAGCTTCTAAAATCATTTAATCTCCCCCTTTTTGAAAGTATATCATTTTACAAATTTTTCTTATATTGCTTATTAAGTTAATATGATACATAAAATTGGATTAATATAAAGTGCTGTTACTATAAAAAAATCCATCATATCTCTTCTTCTCTCCCCTAATTTAACTATTAAATTAATAATAACATTTATAATTTGAAATCCGTCTTCCACATACCTACTCCTTTAGCACAAGAAGTGACTACCTTAAATCAACACTCGCCCCCGGTGTTAGTAAGTTAAACTTTTTTATGGACCTGTTCCACAAGAGACTTCATACTTTTCAGTTTCAAGCTCTTTTGTATAACATAAGGTTGCAGTTTGTCCTGTAGGGCTATCGTAGTTAAACCAAAATACATTGTATAACTGTCCGTAGTCTTTATCTCTATAATCATGCTTAGTTATTAAAGCAAAAAAACTTTGATATGGATGCCCGCTTTTGTATATTTCCCCTCTTATTGCAGACCTTGGCGAATCATTATCATGTGCCAAGGGTGCTAAAATTGGTGGGAAAACTATTATCACTATTAATACCAGCAAACCAACCATTAAGAGTCTTTTTTTCTTTTGCAAATGAATCCCTCCTTTATTTCACTTTTTTCTTCAAATACAGCATAACCGAGAGAGAGAATTTCATCTATTTTGTTAAATTTATATGCTTCATTAGTTAAATAAGAAAAGCGACCCTCCTTTATCGAAGCATCGCACCCGTTAGTTTTAGATTCCTTCATAAATTCGTCATTTCACACACTTCTAATACTACAGTACTGATATCCCGATCATAAAAAACGATTACTTAAATAATACAATTACTCAACTCACTATAATTTCCCAGCAGATATATTCACTTTTTTTCTCCAAGATTACTAGAAGATAAAATTTAGCTAATAAAATAATGTAGCAAGTATGATTTAAACTTTAATTAACACTTTACATTCATAATGACGGCTTTCAACTAATTTGTGTGCACTAGCTACATCACTTAAATGGAATACTTCTGCAAAAACTTCCTCTACAAATGTATCGTAGGAACAAACGATATCTGCTCCTAACTTTTTCACATAATTTTCTTTATTTAGATTTCCAACAGTTACTATAATTTTTTGAACGCCAAATAGTTTGGCTAATTGTACGAGTACTGAACCTACTCCACCGGCTGCACTATGAATAACAATAATATCTGATTTTCGAACTAGCCCAATTTCATAGAAAAGTATATAAGATAAAATTGAAACCGTATGCATTGTTGCAGCTTGTTCATCTGTTAGACTATCTGGAATTTTAAATACTAGATGCTCATTTGCTACAACTTTTTCTGCATAGGAGCCTGCTTTTGGGAAAGCTATTACTCTATCACCTTTTGCAAAGTTTGATTTAGGAGAGACCTCTTCTATTGTCCCCGCAACATCCAGTCCGAGGGTTAAAGGAAAATTACCTTTACCTTTATTTCCTTTTCGTTTTTTTATATCTGCATAGTTCACACTCGTGTAAGCCACTTTTATTAAAACTTCATTTTCACCTATTTTCGGCAAATCAACATCTGTGTATGTAAGAACACTAGTGTCTCCAAATTCATTTTGAATGACAGCTTTCATTTTCTCTCCTACCTAATTAATATATTTAATAGTTATATATTTTTGATGATAACGATCTTTCTATACATACCATTAAACATTATTGGAGTGTCTTCTTGAATAAAAATAGTCTCTTTATTATGCTCATACAATCTTTCAAAACTTACACCAATATCAGTACCTAACAATTTGACTAGAGGTCTAAACGTTTTCTTCATAAGAGAGAGCTTCTTCCCTTTAGGTGAAAATTTATCAAAAATAATCATTTTTCCATTCGGTTTTAAAACCCTTATCATTTGTTTAATACATTTATCTGCGTCAGGAACAACGGATAATACAAGACTTCCCACCACAACATCAAATTGATTATCATTAAAATTCATATTTTGAGCATCCATTTTTAAAAAATGTATTGAAGAATTTCCAAATTTAACTTTTGCCTTTTCAAGCATTTCGTTCGAATAGTCTATTGCAGTAATATTTAACTCCCTATGATTAATTAGTTCCAAATCGGCTCCTGTTCCAACACCCACGAATAGGATTTTTTGATTTGCAATAAACTTGTCTCCATGAAATATCTGTTTTCGTGCTTCTAAAAACACCCCAGAATTAAAAAACTTATCGTACACAGGAGACCAAATTTTATATATGATTTCATTCCAACGATTGCCCATTTTTCACCTCATTAAGGATGTATCTAATTCAAGATGACTTTTTCTATATTTTAACATTAATTTCCTTTTCATTAACATAAAAAGATGCATTCCTTTTTAAAGAAATGCACCCTATCGTTGAAGATTGGTTCGGCAGCTCCTACCTAGTAAACTATTCTAATCTTTCATATATAATTAAATAAATTGTGAAAAGTCTTTTTTATATCGAATAGCTAGATATATTCCTGAAGCTAAGAATGCAAGAGAATATTTAAATAGGAAGAAAATTTGCCACATATATTCTTTCGGGAAAATTAAATCGCCAAAAATGATTGCACATAACATAATTAAGGCGCTTTTAAAATATATTTGATTTGTTCTTTCGTCTCCTTTACCCAATTTTCTTTGATATACGTATACAAGAATCGCTCCGACTACAAGCAATAATAAACTGCTTCCAACTAGCATATTCCAATTTTCAGTTGATTTTTCTGCCCAGGTTTTTAATGGATTAAAAAACATATTTGATATTTCTATAGATTTAATTCTCATTTTTATCAGATCCTTTCACATAAGTAAAAATCTCCTTAACATCTACGTTGAAGAAATCAGCTATTCGAAAAGCTAATACAAGAGAAGGCGAATAATTATTTTTTTCCATAACAAAAATCGTTTGTTTTGAAACGCCAACAGCATCAGCCAACTCCTTTTGTGACATTCTCTTTAACACCCTGTGTTCATACACTTTGTTATTAATAGAATCTCCAAATTTCTCTTTCACTTCCAGCACCTTCCTTTTTACTTATAATGTTATAATAAATTATTTTTATGTAAAAGTAAAGTAAACTTATACAAAAGATATATGTAATTTTATTTTTGTAAAGTTTTCATTTGAGTTTTCAATGCAATTAAAAGGGCCTGGGACATTATTAAAATAGTCATACAACAAGACGAAGAAATCTAAAATCAGTTAAGTTGTAAGAACAAAGTTCGTTCCAGTGCGCTGCAGACACTCCATTCGCAGGGGAGGAAGTTGAGCCTCCTCTATTCCCGTAGGTGCCCGAGTGCCTTCCGCTCCATTCCACTAGTTCTTGAAAATAGTATGCAAAGTCAAAAGATCTATTGAAGACGGCATAAAAAAACCGAACTATTAGGTGAATGATTAATTGAAATATCACCTAATAATTCGGGTTTATCATTAACTTAATTACTTGTATCCCTCTTTTTTATATGATCTTAAATTCCGCAACGATTATCCACAATCCTTCTAAACTTTCCATTAGAGCCATATTCCAGTTAATATGCAAAAAATCTGCACAAAATTTACATTTTTCATGTGAAAAATAATGCTTCAAATAAATAAAACTATCCTTCGTACATATCAATATGGTTGCTAAAAATGTTGGTAAGTATTTAGTATGGGGTGAATTTACAATCACATACTGAAGGCATTCTTAATGATTAAACGGAAGTGTTTGGTATGATAATGTTTGAAAAAGACCTTGATAAAACGTATCTACCTTAAACAAAAACCATAAAAGGGAAATAACATAACTAATCTGTACGCACAACATAATCCTTTACTTTATTGCTGCCCTCAAAATCAATTATTAACCATTCACTATCAATAGAAATAATTCCTCTTTCATTTCCAAGATAATAAACAATGTTTTTTTCATCCTTAAAATATTCTGTGTCAGTTGGTGGACCTAATAATGTCATAACATCACTTTTGCTCTTTCCTTTTAAATCATACGTATTGATTAAATCATCAACCATGTGCACTCTTCCTGACATATTATTAACCCATTTCTCTGTACTGAAGTTCGTTCTATATTCGTTTATTCCTAGCATTAACAGACAGATTAAAAAAGGTATTATACCCATAATGGTAATAAGATTAAGATTCTTCTTTGCATTTCTATCATTTTTTATATCGACTCGTTTCCAAATAAATAGTAAGGTTACTAGAAATATAATAAATGGTATAAGAATAGCAGGAATACTTATTATACTAAATGAGGACTGAGCAATAATAATAAAAAGAATGTAACCAAGATACAGTAGCCCGTACAAATATCCGAATAATATAGAAAAGCAACCAAACTTCCATTTGTTATTTGTCATAAATATCTCCCATTAAACATCTATTTATTTCTTATAAATACAGTTTATTTTGCAAACTATTTTCTAAATGTAAATGGGCAGTTGGAACACCAACATCATAATCCTCGCCAAAGCACCCTGTAAGGACAAAAAAAAAGCATTCCTACAATTAATTTCAAACCTTTATTCATAATAAGTAACTCCATATAAGCTTCACTTCTCACTCAACTATACCTCTACTCCACAAGAGATTTTATAAATAACCTTTCATCCTAATTACTTTACCTTCAACTTCTGGACAAATTTCTTTCATTCCAATTTTATGATAAAAGGTAATAGCAGCTTTATTTGACGTGGAAACTCTTAAGTGGTACTCACCAACTTTATTGTTCTCAAAAAATTGCATTGCATAGTTGTGTAATTCTTTTCCTTTACCCAACCCCCGCATTTCGGGCACTAAATAATACAAATTTACATAACCGATTGTATTACCTCGATATTCACGTATGGTTAATTCCAGTTGCCCTATATATTTACTACATTCTTCAATTAAAACAAAACCTTCAGGAAATTCTCTTGTTTTAACAACTAACCAATTTAAGTAATCCTCTTCATCACCAAATCCCGCATCATCACCGAAACTTGCCTTAAACGAGTCTTTACGAAATTTAACTACAGTATCTTGATGTTTCTTTAGATCAATTTTCTCAAAGTGCATGTTAATCACCCCTTGCAAAGATCCCTTGTTCTACAACACTTTCTTTTTTGTGGAATATAATAGTTAACCTAAAATAATTGATAGTCTTTTATTCAATAAATTTTGCAATAATTCCTCTATCGACTAAGTTATGGAGGTTTGAATATGAAATTCAGAAAGATAAGAACTATATCCTTACCTTTCCATTTGGTCTAATAACATGAAAACAAACACCGCGAAAATATGAAAAACAGCTATTACTACAAAATGATATCCCTCAACACCATGAATATATTTATATATGACTGGGAATAACACTGTCTCAATGCCAAATAACATAATCACAAAACCTATTCGCTCAGCTAATTTCTTTTCGATTGACGGAAAAACCAACAATGATTATTAATACACCTAAAACCATTAAGACTAATGCAGCTAACATTTCTCCCCCACCTTGAATAAATGTAGATGTTTTATAGATTTGTAGCTTTATATTGATTTGAGATTGTCACTTTATTAACTAAACCGCTTCTATAGTTTAACATTAATTTCCATTTAATTTATATAAAAAAATTCCCTCTTTAAGGAATGCACTCTTTACTGAAATAAAAATGTACTAGCATAATTACATTTTAAGCTTCTTTTAATTTTTGAATGATGTTTTCTTTTATTATCGCTATTAACGTTAAACCTACTTATCCAAATTTTTCTAATGTATTTACTTTTCGTTTTTCATAAATTTGGTAAAATAGATCATATATTATTGAAAAATGAGTGGTGATATTTCAGTGAAAATAAAATCATTTAAGTTCTTACTAAGTTTCATTTCTATGGGCATTTTAGTGTATCATTTAATAAATTTGTTTTTACTTTGGTCAGATATTCCAGATCGTATTGCGATTCACTTTACTAATGATGTACCAGATAATTGGGGTTCAAAGTTTTTTGTGCTAATTATGCCAATTATAGGACTTTTGCTATGGTGGTTAATCGGATTATTCACTAAGCATCCTGAAAAACTTAATTACATTAACTTAACGGCCAAAAATCGAGAGAAACAATATAATATGTCGAAAAACATAATGATTTTCATTCAACATTTAGTATTAATTATTTCTATATTGGCTAATGAATCTTTTATACGTTATTCAGTAGGTATTGAAAACAGCGTTTTAAATTTCTTACCATTGTTTTTAACGGCGATTATGTTTTTGGCAGTTTTTTATAATTTAATATGGGCAGCTAGATTAAAAGAATAAACGATCAACTTATTTTACCAACTGAACTATTATCAAATTCAGGGCGAACAAAATCTATTTCCTCTGTAATTTTATTTAAAACATTTCTATAACTTCCCTTATCCAAGTCTCTAGCTACTAAAATTTACATTAATTACATTATAATGGCATAAAAAAGCACCCCTTTCTTGCAGGAGTGCCCCCGTTTTTTTCTAAAGAAGATAAATTATTATACTACCAATACCTGCGATAGTGATCATAATACCTCCAAAACGAGTAGACCATTTATACAAGCTTGAAGGTTCAGTACCATCGTTTGATTTCCAGCTCTCTGTTAATATCCATAAAATAGATGGCTTTACAATCATTGTGACACCAATAGTTATTAGAAGGATTCCTAGTATACCCATTTTGAAGTTCCCCTTATTTTATTTCATTATTCTTATTAATCATTACAATTTATTGTTATTAGGATTTTAATTATTCTTGAAAGATCTTGCTCTATAGTCAGTTTAACATTTATTCCCTTCTGTTGAGGTATAGAAAAGCGCAACCATTAGTTTATGTGATATTTTTAATATATTTTATCCCTCTTTCCCTTGTGTTTCCCCTTTCAAGTACTAAATAAAATAGGACCTCTCATATCTTACTTAGTAAAAGAACTCAATTAAAGGGATGTGAGCAAAGTTGAAGAATGTGAATGTGCGTTTACGGCCACTTGTGCAGAACATTAATTTACCCACTGTGTTGAAAACAGCATTTCTACCTGGAGATACAGTGGAAAGGTTGTTTATTGCTACTCAGGTAGGAGAGGTCTTTTTCTTAAGAAATGGCGAGGTTCGAACGTTTTTAGATATTCGTTCACGAATTATAAAATTGGGTGCTTCTGGCGGATATGATGAACGAGGCTTACTAGGACTAGCGTTTCATCCTCAATTTTATTATAACGGTGTTTTTTATCTTCATTTTTCAGTCGCTGGTACTCAAGGTCCTGGTGCTCTCCCTAATTCTTTTACTCCTGATCCGTGTGACCCAAGTACCTTAAACTTGAAATGGGAAGATAGAAATAACCAATACGATCATATTGATACTGTGGAAGAGTGGATACTACAAACAAACGGACAACCGAAAAAACGTAGAACTTTACTTAATCTTAAAAGACCATTTTTTAATCATAATGGTTTTAATAGCTTAAACTTCTCACCTGAAACAGGTAATCTTGTTTTGACAACTGGAGACGGCGGATCAGGCTATGATCCTTTTAATCTAAGCCAGGATAACATGGAAATAGCCGGTAAGATTATTGAAATTGACGTGACTAAAAGCTTCCCCAATGATTTACCCACTATCACTCGTTTTAATGAACTTCCAGGTTCTATTCAGGAAGCATTAACGGTAGTTGCCAAAGGAGTTCGTAATAACCCTGGCATTTCTTATCAAAGGTATGGGAATCAGTATATTAAGTATATAGGAAATGTCGGTCAAGATTTTGCAGAATCCATCTTTTCATTTGTGCACGATCAGCGAATCCCTGTTACTCAGCTGGTTCAGTCTTATTCAACGAACTCAGATATTAAGGGCTTGATTAACTTCGGTTGGAGAGGATGGGAAGGAGCTTTTCCAACTTCGATTTTCGAGGACTGCTCAGAAAATTCTTCTCTGGATAAAAAGACGATTGCTTATTACAAGGAAGCCGTAAAAGATTCTGTGGAACGTCTTCCTCCTTTAACGAGTTATTTTCATCAAGATTCTAGACCTGATAAATTTGAAGGCACTGCACTTACGGGAGTCCAACCATATATGAGTAACAATATACCAGATTTAACGGGAAGCATTGTGTTTACCGATCTGTCTCGGAAAAAACAATCAGAATCTCCAAGGGGCGTATTAGCTTATACCAGAAACAGGTTTGATGGGAAGCTTAATGATTTTGGTGTGATTGAACCTATTTATGATTTTGGATCTCAACCAGCTTATTATGTGGGTTTAGGAACGAATCTTAACCATACAAATCTTTATTTAGGGGTATATAACTCTATGAAAGTAACAGACTTGAATCAAGGGACTGTATTTGAAATTATCCCTTGATTTAAAAACAAGGAGCGGTTTTTTGCTTCCGATACAGAAGCCGCTCGTTTGTTTCTCCTGTTATTCTTTTCCCTATAAGAAGTTTAACTCTTTTAATTAAATAATGAATCCTTCTACAATTGTTATGCAATGTATAACATCATTTTGTTTTTTGTTTGAAACTGATACCCTACAAATGAAAGTAATGCCATTCAATATGAAAATAGCAATATTGTAATTAAAAAATACGACTATAATTGAAATAATTTTAAGGTTAGGTTAGGTTAAGTTAGGTTAGGTTAGGTTAGGTTAGGTTAGGTTAGGTTAGGTTAGGTTAGGTTAGGTTAGGTTAGGTTAGGTTAGGTCCGGTCAGTTTCACAAATTGTATAATACCAGTTACTGTAATAGATACATTTTTGGGTAATCGTTGTTCCACTATCCTGCTTCAATAATAAAAAGCAACTGTTCTTATTGAAAAATCGCACCCTTTTATTTAAGAGAAGTGTTATGTTTTTACTTATTTTTAATTTCTTCTAATAAAGATATTACCTTTTCATTTTGTTCGATTATCGTATCATTTTGTTTCCTAAGTCTCGTAAAGTCGAATAAAAATACGATTAAAATTACTGTGATAAAGATAAGCATTGCGTTCACCCCATATACTTTGTATAGACCTATAAATAACATATTGAACTTTTCCGTCCTTTAACGAAATAAAGAAAGTATCTCTTGTTCCAGATAAACACCCTATAGTTTAATAAAGGAATTTGAAGCAGTGGAAATTTTTCAACTAATGTGTAATTCATTAATCGGATGAGTTGCATTCGAATTAATCTTGTAATCTTTAATACCAATTGGCACATTATAGACAGGTGTTTCCTAACATTTGCATACCATTAACAAATTCCCATCAGGATCTTTAAAATTAAACCAATGTCCGTTCTCTATATCTGTAACAAAATCAACATTACGTTGCTTGAGAAAGTGATAAGCCTTATGTATATCGTCTGTGTTGAAATGGAATGCCGGATTTTTATATAGCGATTCTTTATTATAAATCTTACTGTCTAAAACAAGGTTCAATCCATTATTATCAAATGGAATACAACATAGATGACCGGCTATAATTTCATGATTAGGTTCTAGATTTAGTATGGAACAGTACCAATCTCGTGCATGTAAAATGTTACTTACAGGAATAAATATTGCTCCAGCCTTACTTGAAATACTACTCATAATATCACATCCCTTAAAATTTTAACCCACCAAATCACAGTAAGTTGTTTTGGTTAAGTATAACTTAAATTATCAATCTCTAAATTCTCAAGTTTAATGACTTTTTTATAAAGCACACCGTTAGCCATCAAAATAGGTAGCACTACAATTAACTATCCAATTTTTCATTGATTTGTTTTAAGTGGTGAGCATCGTGTTTTACAAAAATCTTCACAAAGCTTTCTCCTGAGAACTTTCTTTTACCCCCACCAATAGTAAACCTAACATCTCGGTCTATACTAGATAATCTTTCAGATAATTCCTTTCGAGTAACAACAAAGTTATCTATGATCGTTTCAACTGAGTAATCTTTAAGAAAGGTCATAGCCTCTTCATTATGCTGGTCATGGTCTGGAAACTTAGGTAAATCAGCATCTTGAACCATTAACGGCACCATCTTTTCTAGATTGAATTTATCCCAATAATATAGATGACCTACGATTTCTCTAATTGACCATTTCCCTTCACTTATAGCTTCGCATAGCTTTGTTCTAGAAGTTTCTTTTAATTTCAAAACTTCATCAATCGTTTTACCAAATTGATTTAACGTTTTATTCATGGTTTTCTCCTTAGTAAAAATAATATATACACTTGTACCTCGGGTGATTTACCTATTACACCAATGACTAAATCACTCCCTTCGTAATTAGGGGAGTCAACCGCATCTTCTGCTTTGCACCCCACTAATAGTGAGAATAAAATTAAGCATCCTAAAAAAAATACTTATTCATTTAAAAACCCTTTAGTTCAAGTCCTAATTTAAATAGCTCACTTCTTCAACATAACTGCTTCTTTAGTTCCATAAGACATTCAAAAGAAAAAGGCATTAATCTTTCTTAGATCAATAACCTTTATGTTTAGGAAAACCTTTGAAATCTCTTATTTTAAATCCTTGCTTTTTTGCATATTCATTAATTGCTCTAAGTAATTTATTTTTAGACATAGAAAAAGAACCGTGAATTTCTCTTTTTTCATCAATAACATATTCTATAAAAACTATAAAGTTTAAGAGGTCCATTTTTCTAATAACAAATTCATTACATTCATATTCTCCACATCTTATATTGCCATTATAAATAAAATCAATAATACCGTCATAATACTCTTGATCAGAAATTTCAACTTCTAAAAATGATCGCACCATCCCTTCCATTTACATCAATTCCTTTCAAATCCCATCCTTTATATTCTATCTCATTTGGTCGAATTCCTTCTTCAACTAATCTGTACTGATAGTTTAAGTGGGACATAGCTTTACACTATTTTCTAACTTCAGAGCCTTTCATTCGGAAGTTCGTCAGTTCCTTTCGAGTGGAACATTCTCACCTTATCTAGTTTTCAGCTATCCGGCATATCAGCGGTTGTAATGTTGTAATCTATTAAAAGATATTCCCTTCATTTCACGCTCAAAAGTGTTTATAGCTGAACTTGTCGCTCGGCACCCGTTAGTTCAATAACTATAACTTGAGAGCTCCAATTTATAAAGATTCAATTCTCCATTTTTCAGCTTCTATATAGTCATAAACATTCAATATTTCTTTGTCATAGTCGTTTTCGATTTCAAAATACCTAACACCTGCTTGTAAACATTTTGTTTTGAATTCATTATGTTCCCTGATTAGTTCTTTTACTGTTCTGTCTTCCGGCCAATTACGGAGTTCAACTGTATTCCTATGTTTCACTATTTTTGTTTCAAAGTTTTCTCTAATATAATTCGTCGAAAAACCTAAGAATACCAAAATGATTTTTTCTGAATATTTGATGTCAAATCCCTTCATATAGTGAGGCAATATATAGCATCCTTCAATAATGATATGTTGTTCATTTTCGATATTTGTCATAATAATCCCTTTTAATATTGGCCAGAGCTTATCTCCAATGACTTCGGTACTATCTAGTGGTGTGAATCCACAATTCTTATCTCCTCTATACAAACCCATTTTCAAATGGTCTATAGAGAGATAAGAGATATGATATTTTTCTAGTAACTTTTGAGCCATCAAGGTTTTACCAGTAGCACTTACAGCACTTATTAAAATAACCATATATTACTCCCTTCTGATTTATTTGTTAATTCCGCTAAACTGCTTCTATAGTTGAAGAAGAAAGAGCCTCAACACTTAGTAGTAACGCCCCTTTACTTGAAGAAGGAAAAAGGGATACAGAGCTATATAACAATCATCCTTGTTTTACCTACTATATCTCTCCAAACGAAAGAGCTATCAATAGCTTAGTATTTTTATTGCTAACTTATAATTCTTGAAGCTCATCCACAGTCACAAATTTATACCCTTTTTTCGTAAGTTCTTTCAAGATATCTTCAATTGCTTGGATTGCCTCACCTGTTTGATCGTACATTGGATGCAGCAAGATTATCGATCCTGGTTTAATGTTCTCCATTACATAATTTACTTTTTCATCAGCACTGGTGTAATATGTATCAGGTTCTAAAGACCACATAATCGTTTCTCTGTTGTGCTTATTTAAATAATAAGGTAGTCCCACTAATTTTTTCCCATAGGGAGGTCTAAAGTCAATTTTGCTCTTATATCCAGACTTTCTAATCAGCTCATCGGTTTTTTCAATTTCTTCTTTAATAAAAGAGGGAGATTTTAAAACCATTCTTTTATGTGAATAGGTGTGATTACCAATTTGATGCCCTGCTTCTACCAATTTTTTTGCTTCTTCAGGGTATTTTTCAATATCTTTTCCAATAAGGAAAAAAGTTGCTTTTGCTTTGTATTTATCTAATAAAGGCAGAATTTGATCCACATTCTTTGTCGGACCGTCGTCAAATGTTAAAGCAAGAACTTTGTTTTCCGTTTCAAATTGGTATGTTAGCCCTCCAAAAAATTGAAAGGTCGTTAATTTTGTCACTTTAAAAGTTCCTATGAATAATAGAATCATAAACAAAAATATAATGCTAAAAAATATTAATTTCTTTTTCATCGGTGTTTCCTTTCTTTCAAAGACTATTTTTTAACGCTTGTAGATTAATATAATACAAATGCTTTATTGAAGTAACCTCATCAATATCATTGATTATTCCAACGAACTCCTGTTCATCTATTTCCTCGTCAAGCAAGATTTCCCTTACCATTGAAACCTCTTCCAAGCATATCCCTCTCTGTAATATTATTCATTTATATTGGAGAGTTTTGCTTCATCACTAACCTGCACCGTTAGTTGAAAAATATAATAACGAATCCTTTATTGATAGCTATCAGGTGCCCAAATAGCAATATCATTACCAGGAGTTGCAACTATTAACCAGTGGTCGCCACCAAATCCAGCACCATCTCCAGCTTGCCAACACTCATAAAAATCTTGATGACCGCTTACAAACATAGTTAGACCAGATTGGAAAGTCATAATTAAATGTGGTATTGTATCACCTAATTAAACTTCTACAACTTTGTCCCTTCGTAATTTAAAGATTAAGTTGTATTCCTCATCTTCAGTTAAATCCTCAATTGGTTTTCTGAGACAGGAAAATCTTTAATATCTGTAGAAAAAACTGTCCATTTTGACTCAATATTAATCCAAAGCTCATCAGGATCTTGATTAGATGTATAATGCATAAATCTGATTAAAATTGAACCAGGCCCTACTCCGAATTTTACTCCATCTAATTGGCTACCGACAAATAAATGTTTCAGTGCTTTTTTTGAAAATTCCTTCAGCCTTAAATCCACATTTATCACTTCTCTCTAATCAACGTTGATTTTCAGTTCAAATTTCCTAAGACTATTCACTTCCTCCACGAATCTACGCTTTTAGCTTAATAAGGAAATTCAATAAAAAAAGCATCCATCCCTCCTAGATCGACACATTTTTAGGTTTAAGAATTATTGATTTTTTTTAACCCTTTTTGATATTGTTCCTACGAAAAGGAGCTGTCCTTAAAAACTCCCGTTATAACTCAAGCTCACCGTTAGTTCAATAAGCATACGTTTATATTTCTACCGAGATATAAACGACACTTGCAATAGCACACTAAAGAATATGGAAAAAATCTTAATCCAAAAATAATTTTTCTTTGATAAAACGGTCGAAGACCTTTCCATATATCCAACAACAACAAGCAAACCGAGAGCACCTATATATGGCTTGAAATAATTTAATTTCTCATTACTCCAATTTGTATCAATAAAACTATAAAAGAACAGAAGCAGAAAAGTATAGGTTCCAATTACAAATATAGTCTCTTTAAACTTTTCGAGTTTCATCTTAATACCTACTTTTCTTGACTTTTTAAAAATTACAACTATAAATCTGTGCTTGAAGAAACTGCTCCGTTAATGAAAAAGCGACTGTTCTTAATAACCAATTGCCTTATCAGTTTATTAAAAACTTACTCAATAGAATTCTTATAATAAATTAGATTATCTGTCCATTCTCCAAACTCGAAAATAAATTCTTTTCTTGTACATTCATACTTCATTCCCACACTCTCTGCTAAAATGAATGAAGCAGAATTATCTACATTGATATGGGCTTCTATACGGTGGAATTTCAAATGATTAAAAGCAACATTAAATGCTTCTTCTACCGCTTCTTTGCCATAGCCTTTTCTCCAATACTGATTATGAATTGTGTATCCTATCCTACCCCATTGAAAGTCATCTCTTGCTAAGGTTGAAAAATCGACCATGTCTAGATGTCTACCATCTTCTTTTCTAAACACACCAAATACGTGTGCAGTATCTGTAAGTGCTAACTTTTGCTGTTTTTCTACCAGATTATGAAACCATTCCTGAGTGCACTCACTCTTATCTATTTTTCCTTTATCGTATCGATATTGAGATGGATAACGGTTTTCAAATTCATTTAGCCAATTTTCATAATCGGCTTTTTGTAATGGTCTTATTATTAATCTTTCTGTTTCTGAAACAATCTCAAATGTTCCTTCTGTCAGTTTCAATGTGACATTCTCCTCTGTATAGACCTGGTCCTATTGGCAAAACCTACTTTATTAACTTGATATAGTTTATATGCCTTAGGTATCAAACCTTTTTATATGTTATATAAATATAATACTATTATTTATTTATAATATATTTAACTCTTCTGCCGGTTAGTGAAAAAGCGATTGTTCTTATTGAACACTCGCACCCTTTACTTTAACTGTAATGTTTCACATACTTTAACGTTTTAAATTATATTCCATGCTACCTTAATAATTAATACCAAAGATAATATCCCAATTTCTTAAATAAAATTAAGAAATTGGGATATAGTTCTACTATTAAATTATTACCTATATGAATTATGTGTTGGATAAAATAACTCTTCTTCTGTATTTCTTACAATGGAAAAGTTTTCAACATTGTAATGTCCATGAAGAGTTTCGTTATGATGATTTATAATTTGTTCGGCACTTAAAACATCACCGTCTGTTGTAGAATGTCCATCTCCTACTAAGGTGACGTCCATTCCATTAATAGTTGCAGTTCGGACTGCACTATCTATGCAGTGTTGAGTTGCGCACCCCATTACAACAACATGTCCAATCTCTTGAGATTTTAAGTGATTTAGAAGTCCTGTACCATGAAACGAATTCGTTGCAGTTTTTTCAAAGAAATTTGCATTTGTAGGTACATTAATTTTTTCATGAACTTGAAAACCTTTGCCTATTCCTTCTGCAACCTCCAAGTCCCTTACAAAGACAATAGGAACATTAGAATTATTTGCTTTTTTAATTACTACATTGATATTTGTGATAAGTTGTTCCTTATTGTAAACAGCACTTTCTTCTTGATTCCCTTCAATTAACTCCTGTTGGGCATCAATGATTAACAATATTTGCTTCAAATAATTTTCCCCTCTCAAATTTGGGGAAACGTTTTAATTAATTTGACATTTTCCCCTTAATGTTTTTAACGTCGATATATTTTTCCATTTTCATAATATCTACCTCCTACACGAAGATTGTCCTCTAATTGAGTGTTTAAATTTTCAGACAGTTAAATATTAACATATGATAGTTGAAATAACATCTCATATCGTCAATTAGTTATTTCACTATCCTGCACCGTTAGTGAACAAGCGACTGTTCTTGTTGGGGTACCGTCAGGAAAATGCGGATTTACAACGTTAAGAAATTTTCAATACTAAAGAGCCCAACTTCCGCTTTAATTAATAGAGAAATTGGGCTTTTTCATTACTCCATAAGCATTTTTAAGTTTTATTCAAAAACAATGCTTTGACATTGTCTAAAGCATGGTAATTATTTAAACTAATATGAATCTGCTAAGTTGCTTTTTTTAGATCAGCTATTTATCGAATCCATTAACTGGAAGAAGTGTTCAGGTTTATGAGTCTTATTTAGGTTATACCATGATTGTAATGCATCTGGTGTAAATACATCCATTTTTTTCAGTACCTCCATTTCAAATTCCAGAGGAGAGCTATTCCTGATGCAGTAACTAAATTCACATTAGATACTGCAGATCCCATCTCATAGAACTTTTCTCCTTTATAGTTAGGACATACCATTTTAGTATATTCTAAGTTATTACTTGTATGCTTTCTAGTATCTAAGTATCCCATATTCGCGAGGGCCTCAGTTGCACCACAAATTGCAGCAACAATAGTGCCAAGCTTTAAAGCTTGACCAATTCTTTCCAAGATAGGTTTATGAATTTCTTCACTCCAAGTAGTCCCTCCTGGTAAAATTAAAAGATCTTTACACTCAAGAGTACATTCATCCAGCGAAATATCTGGTTTTATGTTCAGTCCTCCCATAGTAGTAATCATTTCTTTATTAGCTCCTACTGTAATTACTTTTAAAGGTGCTAAATCTTTTTTGAAATATCTTCCTGAGGTTAGTTCAGCAATTAAATATCCATATTCCCAGTCCGCTATTATATTAAAAACATATAGAAAAACTTTTTTTGTTTGCATCCAATAACACTCCAATCACAATTGATATAGCTATTATAATAAAACTTCCCTGACAGCTAACGTCAGGGAAGTTATCATTCTTGATGAAATTTTATTAATTCAGACAGAACTTCAATAAGTCTTTTCTTAAGACTTATTGGCTCAATAACTTTAATAGATTTGTTGGTTTATCTTTGTTTCCTGCTCTTGATTTGAGTATTTACTTAGTTTTGAAATGACCCTATTTAATGCTTCACCTCCATAATATCCGGCTTCTTCTGCAAAAACAGCAGCGTGAAATAGTGAAGTTTGCTCCTCAAAATCAAAAAAAGAGGTGCCTCAACAAAATTGTTCAATAAAGTGTATCCACCGTTATGTCCTGGTTCCGAAATTATAGGTACGCCACTTGTTGAAATTGTATCAATATAACGATAAACAGTTTTTATATTCATCTCTAACCTTTCTGAAATTTGTTTTGCAGTAATTTTTTCACCTGAACGAAGCATCCATAAAATTGCTAACATATTGTCAATTTTAGGCATATAATTCCACCTTTATATGAAATTTAATTTCTATTATATAATTCCGATTTTTGGTATAACTCATCAACTGTTCCTTTCCGATAGCTTTCTATATAATGAGGAGCTAAACACATTAGTAAATGTTTAATACCTTCTCTTCTCACTAAAATGCACATTTATTTTAACATTAATTTCCTTTTTATTAACATAGAAAAAAGCACTCCTTATAGATAGAAGGAATGCATCCCTTATTTTAATTAGCAGTTACTCACGTCTAAAATCATATTTTTCATCAAGTACATCTAATGAATGTCCGTTAATCACTACTGTATCATCGTCTGTCCAAGAAATACTCGCAGTGTCCTCTTCATAGTTCCAGTAGATATTTTTAGTTTTACTTTTTCTTTCATTAAAAACTAATTCACCACGAATTGAATATGAAGTTGTTGCACCTCCATTAGCGACATAAGCTTTTAGGGTATATGTTCCATCAGGTGAGGTATCTTCTGTTAGATATTCTCCTGTTGGTAACCTATTCATATCAAAAAAGGCCCAATAAATACCATAGCCGACGAATGCAATAAATAAAAATGAGACCGTAATAAGCGTTTTAAAAACCTTTTTCATTAAACTCTCTCCTCATGGTAATAAACTAGTCTTACCCTTTCATTTTAACATTAATTTCCTTTTATTTAATATACAAAAAGCTCTCCTGTCTTTATGCAGGAACGCTTATTGCAACGATTCCTGAGTTTTCAAACCGTAAACATTTATTTTCACTTATTTGATAGCTTACATTTTTCTATGTGCTAAACCACTCATATTAAATTCGAAAGGATAAGTTCAAAAGTGGGAATTTAGAATTTAATTAAAGTTCAAACAAAGGAGGAATTGAGAGATTACTTGAGGAAAAATCAAATACAGCAAGGTTTTGTTGGGTAATAGTAAGCATGAGTGAACAAATTGAGGATAAATTTATTGAAAATACAAGAGAAAATAAAATGTATGGTCAGTGGTCGCTTAATCAATAATTGAGGAAAGGTTGGAAATTGAATTTGGACCTTTTGATATCCATCATGAATCTTAAAAGCTGACTGACCTATAACATTTTATTTGTAAAGCTTCATTGCGTCCTCTAGAAAGTTCAAATATTTAGAAACAAACCCTTTTGGCTTCATAATTTTAACTTTATTTCCGAATCCGGCTATAAATTGGTAGGCAAATTGATTCTCTGGCAGTTCAATTGTCGCAAGGTAACTTCTTGTATCTACTTTAGTAACGGCATTTTTTCCGTATCTCTCGATAAATTGATCTCTTACAGCAACATCTATCGCTAGTTGTACACTAACCACATTTTGTTGTACATTGTGTTTTTTTTCATCCTTAAATTCCTTTTCAGACCTTGGGACAAAAAAACCGTCTTTTTGGATATTTATTATCCTCGTCAATTTAAACGTTCGATAATCTTCCCGTTCTACACTATAACCAATAAGATACCACCGCATCTCACTTAAATGTAATTTATAGGGTTCTACGACTCTATAAGTTATATTTCCTGTTTGGTTTACATACTCAAACTTTAATAACCAATTATTCTCAATTGCCTTCTTGATAAATAAAATTTCTTCCTTAATTTGACTTCTTCCAACCCAATCATAAAAAGATAAATCAAGTTTTGGAAAGATATCTTTGCTTGTCATTCCTTTGATTTTTTGAATGGTCATTTGAACCTCTTGATTCGTAATTAGTCCCTCAAAACCACCTAAAGCTACGAGTATATTTTCAATATCGTTGTGATTTAGTAATCGTTTGTCGAATTTATACCCTTCCATTAGCGCATATCCCCCTTCAGCACCATATTCCGCATAAATAGGGATGTTTGTATAACTTAATGCTTCCATATCACGCTGAATCGTTCGTTTCGTTACATTAAAAAGTCGACTAAATTCTGATGCCGAAACAACTTCTTTTTGTAACAAGATCATCACTATCGAGATAAGTCGTTCAATTTTTTTCATATTCCCCTCCCATATACGACATACTGTTGTCGCCTATGTCCTATTATACTTCAAATATGAAAAGGAGGAATTAAGTTATGGAAGCAATATCTTATCTACAATTTGGTGGAAGAGCAGAAGAAGCAATAGCTTTTTATGAAAAGGCATTACAAGCAACAAATGTAAAAATGGTGAGATTTGGTGCTTTTGGTAAAGATCCAAATTCTCCATTAACGGTAGAACAACAAAACATGATTATGGAATCTCGTATTGAATTTTCAGGGAATAGTTTAATGATCTCTGATGTTCCGCCTTTTATGCAAGCTGCAGCAGGCGAACTCACAACAGGGAATACCGTCTTAATCAGTATTATTGATGCTGATCCAGAAATGAATAAACAATGTTTCGAAAAGCTTTCGGAAGGTGGTACTGTGATTATGCCGATATCTTCTACGCCATGGTCAGTAAGTTTTGGAATGTTAGTCGACAAATTTGGTGTAATGTGGAAATTTAATAGTGATGCGAGTAAATTTCTAGATGGTTTCGTAGATTAAATTTGTATTATCAGAGTGGGTGTCCCGTTAACAATTTTTACGATACACCCACTCTAATACATTATTAACAGACCCTGAAGTACCACCTATATGATTGGTGATTTCAGGGCTTGTTTTATTTTTATTTTAGTTTGAGATTTTATTTAGAAGTAGGGATGTAAATGGGCAAGGTATATTTCTTGTCTTTGAAAATTTAAATAGTCCAATCAGTAAAAATACCATACCTAAAGCTCAAACAACCCCAGAAATTCCTAGCTGAAGAGATATTTCTTCAGATGCCATTGGGTGGTTAAAATCAAAGGAAATTGCCTTTATGAAAAAATATATTGCAACTGAGAAAAACAGCATATGTAATAATATCCAGACGTATGCAGAACTGTTATTTTTATTTTTTAACCAGAGTAAAGATGCAGGTAATATTGCAATTCCCATTACAATAGAGAAACCACCGATTAATAAACAGATTACTTCTTGTTCTAATGGCATATGTCCCCCTCCTTAAACTGGCTTTATATAACATTAATTGTAACATTCTATTAATTTAGATGGTATATATTGTTAAACTAAGCCGCATCGTAAGTAAAAAAGCGACTGTTCCTATTGAACACTCGCCACCCGTTCCTTCTATAAAGTTAGATCATTACTTTGAAATTGCACTTATTATTAAAAATTGTGGACTTTTCATAAGTCGGTCATAATTTTCAGGTGCTTTTTCTTTAAATGTCATTGTAGGCTGGGGCTCAATAACTTCTTTAATAGCAAAATATTTAAGTGTTGTGTTTAAAATTTCACTTAGAGGTCTTCGATAAAAAGGTACTTCATATAATTTACCTTCTTTATTCCATTTATCAATTATTAATTCAGTTGAGAAATATTTTGGGTCTTGGAGTAATTTTATATCTGAAATAGGGTGATGTATTGAAAACAAAAGGATACCTTTAGGCTTCAATATCCTTTGAAATTCACTAAAGGTATAATCCCAATTTTTTAAATAATGTAGAGTCAGTGAGCTTACAATAAAATCAAAATAATTATCATCAAAAGGTAATTCATCCTCTAAATCTAAACAAATAACCTTTGCCCTTTCCCCAATACGCCTCTTTGTAGAGTTAACCATCTCAGGACTAATATCAGTTGCCACAACATTAGCTCCTTTACTGACTAATTGGAAAGTATACCAGCCTGCAGCACAGCCAGCATCTAATACACTTTTACCATTTAAGTTTTCTGGCAATTGCTTTAACATTGATGGTCTTTCATATTCGCTATTATACATGCTTGTTGTATCAACACTATTTTCATAAACCTTTGCAAGTTGATTAAACGTTCCTTTTACCATTTCTTTCACAACTTCACCTCCCTTCATACTACTAAATTCAATCAAAAAATGCGATATTCCTACTTGAAATAACCTACAGAGTTAGTTTTTAAACACTTTATTAATTTAATCGGTTTAACAAATAAAATGTATAGGGAGTCACTAAAAATATAGCTGTATAAAGCCCTGGAGTATAGGTTTTTAATAACCATGACTGCACATCATGAACTATATTTTTTGTGACCCTTTTATTTATTTCGAATCGATGCACAATACTTTCCATGGACAACCAGTAAAACCGCTCCCATTACCATAATTGAAAATAGTTGGGATTGACCCGATGTAATCGAATAAACCGTTGAAAGTAAAATGGCAATAAATAAAGATATAGTGAGTAAATTGTAGGATTTATAGAATCCGATTAGCATAACATGTCGTTCACCTTCATCTGATGCCTCTAACAGCTTTTCTGCATAATTTGCTTCTGATAATTTCGGAAGACTTCGCTCTGGGTAAATTAGTTGTGTTAGATGAGAGATAAGCATAGATAAAAGATAGCTAATAATCATCCCTACGGCCGCCAGAACTGTGAGAATAAGTGTTGTATTTATAGTAGCTGATATACATAAAGCTACAAGAGAAAAAGTAAGACTAGTCTGAACAAAAAATGAGTAATCTGTAAACTTTTTATAAATCAGCACATCTACTTCGTCTTCATCCTCACCATAAACTTCTCTACGATTCAGATTAATGATTTGTCTGTATTTTACTAGGCTTACCACAAGCAATATGATAATAAGCACTAACATACCGACAACAATAGTTTCTCCATGTTTAGTGAAATCAAAGGTAAAGCCATTCAATAATAATGTAACGACAACAAATCCGATGACTGCACTAAAAAGGAGTCGTATCAAGGTTTTCATGCTATAATTCATCCTCCTCTAATAAAAATACATTCTCAACAGGTTCACTAAAGATTCGGGAAATTCGAACGGCGATTAATATAGACGGGATAAACTCTTCACGTTCAATCAAACTAATGGTTTGCCTTGAAACCTTTGCAAGCTTTGCAAGTTGTGTTTGGTTTAGCCCCTCTCGAGCACGAAGTTCTTTCAGTCTGCTTTTCATATTTACATCACCTCACAATAATATCGTAAACGATATTTATCATTTTGACAAGTATATTTGTCAAAATGATAAATATATAGGTCATTATTCCATAAAAAGAAGATTATACTCTGATTCACGCCTCATTTACACAGTCTAATTAACAAAAAAACGTCTCAACTCCATGAGTATCAAGGAATTAAGACGGGTTAACTATTTAAATTTAGTTGTGATAATAGATATTTTACACGAAGTTAAGACTTTAAGAATAATAGAGAGTTTCCTCCCTACCTTCAAATCTATTGATTATTTATATCCAAATAGATAAGCGTTTAATATGTTTATTAGATAAAATGAAAAATTACATCTTTCACACTCAGGCCCGTTTGTGGAAAATACTTATCCAATATTAGTAGATTTACTTTCTTTTATTCCTTTAATACAAATCCATTTTTTATTTGCATGCTCATAAAAACTAACCTTAGCAAATCCTGTCTTTTTAAGCAATTGCTCCATTTCCACTTTTGTTTTATAAGATTTCATATGATAATTTATTTTGTATAACTCGGCTGAAATTAAAAAACATCCTCCTGGTTTCAATACTCTACAAACTTCATTAACACTCTCTTCTAAATCAGACCAAAAATAATGTGTCTGAAATGCTGTGATAATATCAAATGTATTTTCTGGAAACGAGATATCTGTAACACTTGCTTGCTTAATATGTACTTTACCAGTCGCTACATTGTTTTTATTGGCTCTTAAAGAATTTTTAACTGCTTGGTCGGAGTAATCTATACCGAATATCTTCGCGTTTGTGTTAATTTTTGATAATAATAGTATTGTTTTCCCGCCACCGCACCCTACATCCAACACAACCGACTCTTCTTTCATTTTTATCTTCTCTAAAGCCCATTTGTTCATATTAGTATGAGCGGTATTCATTATCCTCAACATCATCGATCCTATGATTCCATTAGGATTCTTAGCTTGTTCTATTAACTGATTTAAAAAAATCAAATTCTACACATCCTATATTCAAGTTAACTTTTTATATTCAATGTGAATATAATAATTCCCTCTACACATATAATATTATCTTGAACTATCCTGCGCCTTATATAGCAAACGATCTAATCATAATTTATTATTGTTGAATCAGAGTTATCCCTGCTTACTTCACTTTATATTTACCTTAATAAAAAAACTGCACCGCTTTTAAGGTACAGTTTTTGGTAGTTAAACAAAAAATAAATCTTGATTTTATTTTGTGATTAAATATTTCTCTTTGAAGATAGGGCTAAGTTCACTCCATACATCAAATTTATTGCAATCTAAATCATAAAAAATAAAATTCCTACCATCGTGTCCCCTGTTTTCAATATCTCCAACTCTTATCTCATTATTTACAAAATCCTTATGCAGTGCTTCCAATGCGTCTAAACCATTTACTTCAAATGTTAAAGAAAAACGTTCAACACCATAAAAATCAATAAAATTAGAACTTTGACTTTCATTTGACTTCACAAGAAAAACACTTTGATTTGCAAGGTTTAAAATCGCTTTGTCGTCATCTTTATAAGATAACTCTGCACCTATTTTATTTACATACCATTCAGCTGAAAGCTGTACATTTGTTACTGGAATATAATATAAGTCGTTCCAACCCTCAATAATTTCTCACCCATTTTATAAACTCCCTCCAATTTCTGATATACCAATCATTCTCTTTTTATATACATTCTTCCAGTTATTAAATTAATCTCTTTAAAATTATCATTTACATAGACAAAGTCATCGCTTGTTGTAGAAATGCACGTCTTTAGATCAACTTTAATTATATACATTAAAGACACTTAATATCTGTAATTAAGCAGAAATTTAATCCTTTAATCAGGCTTCTGAGCAATGAGAATGTATAAAGATTTCGCTGGGAAAAATTTCTCTGTTACTTGAAATCCGGCTTCTTTCATTTCCTGCTCCATTCCTTCCAATGTAATTCTCGGTGCTTTCTCGGAACTTCCTTTTGGTTGTAGTTCAAGACAGATTAAATAGCCTTCTTTTTTTAGTACATTTTTCATTTGATGTAACAGCGGTGCTAGGGGCTGTATTTCATGCAGCACCAGAGAAGCAATTATCAAATCGATAGAGCCATCAGGTAAAGGAAGTTCCTCCTTGCTTACCTGAACCGGAACAATATTCGTGAGCTTTTCCTTCAAGGCTTTCTCATTTATTATTTCTAGCATGGAAGAGTCGATATCCAGCGCGTATACATTGCCTTTGATCCTTTTCGCCGCAGGGATGGATAAATAACCGGTACCAGCGCCAAAGTCCAACAAGCTGTCCGTTTCCTTTAAAGGAATCATATTTAGCAGCTGTTCCGGGGAGAATTCTTTTCTTCGTTCGGGACTTTCCAAGTACGATACCTTACCTTTACTGTGCTTTCCATTCTGTTGATGCATATAGATCCTCCTCTTTTTTAAGCGTGCTGTTTATCATGGTTAAATTTCTCTTCTATCAATGCTGCAATCACAGACATGGCAGCCAAAGAGCCTTCTGCTGCTGCAACAATTAATTGGGACGGCCCGGCAATTCGCGTATCTCCGCAAGCAAATACCCCTTCCGTATTCGTGCGTTGCCAGCTGTCGGTTTCAATTCCACCATGCTCGTTAAATGAATATTTAAGTGTTGAATCAAAAGAAGCAGCCTGTTTCCATTCCGCTGTTATAAACCCTCCTTCACGGAGCACTGCTGTACCATCTTCAAGTTGGATTTTATTCAGTATTCCTTCTTCTCCAATGAAAGTGACGATCTTCTTTTCATTTATACTGATTCCGTAGCTTTTGAGCCAATCTTGTTCTTCGAGCGAAAGTATCTTATTGCCATTGGTAAAAATAATTAAATCATTCGTCCAATTGGATACCATTTTCGCCATATGAAGCGCCCTTTGATCATTTGCAATCACTGCTAGAGGCCGATCTCTTAATTCCCAGCCATCACAGAAAGGGCAGCTGAACAGGCTCTTGCCATAGAACTCTCTCACTCTTGGGATATCCGGAAGAACTTCCTTAAAGCCAGTTGCGATAATGATTTTTTTCGCTCTGTAAACTTCCCCATTTTCTGTCTCCACCTGGAACAAGGTGTTTTCTTTATTAATTCGATGAACCCGTTGTTTTTCGATTCTCACGTCTGAATACTTACTTAATTCTTCATGGGCAATCCTTTTGAATTCCTGAGGATCAATACCGTCCCTTGTGATAAACCCGTGAGATTCTGAAACAACCGCATTTCTCGGTTTGTTGTCATCGAACAGGACAGTGTTACGTCTTGATCTTCCAAGAACTAATGTAGCATTAAGTCCAGCTGGTCCTCCACCAATCACAGCGCAGTCTAATATCATCTTGTTCACTCCTTTAAATTTACTTTATTGTTATTTCTGTTTGGATTCTGCCTCTTTAGCAATATTGATCAATAGCTTTGATTTCAGTTCAGCTTTCATATTTTCCTCTGCCTGCCTCATTACGTTTTCAATCAAGCAGCCTTCATGATGAATGGAGCAGTCAAATAAGCTAGTATCTCCTTCGGTCGCATGAATAACATCTAAAAAGGATATTTCATGTTTTTTTCTGGAAATTTTATAGCCCCCCTTTGCACCAGGCGTCGACTCGATCAAGCCTGCTTTCGCAAGTTTGGTTAATATCTTAGAAAGGTAAGTCGGGGATAGATCCTGCATTTCGGCTAATTCCTGCACTCCCACCGAGCTGTCCGCTGGCTGCAGCATTAAATGGACCATCGTATGCAATGCGTAATTTGTCGCGTTTGAATACCTCATACATAACCTCCTTATTTAAAACAGATATTAAAGACTCTTAATGTCTTTAATAAAATGAGTTTATCACTAGAAAGTAAGGAAGTCAAAGAAGTGGTTTTAAACTTTGACTAAACTGCTTGTTACTTTAAATTCATTTTTACTAAAGTTATCCAACACTGAAGAACTTTGTTTAGCAGTAATCATTTGCTACGCAATAAATGAGATTCGCTAAATTCAGGGTTTGATAGCCGAAAATAAAAATAGAATCTGGTGTTTCTCCCCCATGAAGTGTTAATATTAACACTTATTTTCTAGTTCCTGATTTAAAAAAACGTCTCAACTCCACTACTATCAAGGAATTAAGACGTTTAAACTAATCAACTTTATTTGTGTTAATAGATATTTCACATGAAATTTGACTTTAAGAATAAAAGGTAGTTTCCTTCCATTCATCAAAACTTTTGTTGAAACTCTTCACTAATTGAAAAAAGATCTTCGAATAAGAAAAACACAGGTAGATGTTAGTCTTCCTATTTTTTCATTCATACTATTTATCTGTTTGTTTTTGCTTTTTTTCCAAATACTCCGCACGTATTTTTTCAAGTTGCTTTTTTTTATCAAATTTCGCAGGTCTCTGCTTTTCATGAAACTTTGTCACAGCTACCTGACCTTTCGTATCCAATTGATATTTCCCCACTTTATTCACCTACTTTTCTTTAAAGAAAATCTATTCAACCAATATACTATACCTTATATTGCTGTAGTAAAGCTTTATTACTTTATTATGTACTGCTAACTTTGTATATATCAGTAAAACTATAACTTATTGAAATAATTTTGTACCCGCTCATATAGAGGATATTTTCAAAACTATTATTCGAATAAATGTGGCATACCTATATTATACTTTACTATAATTATGCGAACTTATATGTGTAAGAAGTCGAATCATTTTATCTATGATATTCAGGATGATTGTGCCTTATACATCCAAATAGATAGCAAGATCCAGTACGATAAATATCAAAATCTAATTTAGGAACATAACCAGATACGATAAGGTTTATCATGTTTTTATACTGATTATTCTCGTCAATTAACTCTTTGATAAGCTCTATTTTATCGCCTTTTGATAAGTGTTCATGAAGTAAGTTAATGATAAACCTTGTGCAGCCATTTTTTTGAACAGACTCTATTTACAAAAAAATATCCCCAGCCTTATTTATAGTGACCATAACTGCTACTGATAATGGATTTACTCGTCCTCAAAATCATCATCGTTCTCTTCTTCTGATATTGAAATTATAAATTTTTTCAAATCTTGAGCATATTCTTCAAGTTCCGTATCTTCGTGATACCATAGATGAATTTCATTGCCCATTATTCCGTTTTTTACTTTAAGACATAATATATTTCCCGAACCATCATCACCTATAGCAATAAGGTCTTTCGACATATTCTCTTCTCTGACTTCAGTATTTTGTCTAATAACATCATCCCAGGTCTTTTTCGTATTTCTATGATCTTTAATAGGATAAAGTATCCATTCACCAATTTCTGCATTATTAACTAACTTGAAAAGTTCTTTATATTGTTCTGGAAAAACTGCACCTAACTTTTCTTCTGTTACTTTTATATCCGATTCTTCTACCCCTAATTTCTTTGTATGAATTAGTTTCCTAACATCTTTCATTTAACAAACAACTCCCCTATTGGTTTTAAAAAAAAAATCAACTTTTTTTGCATTATCCTTATTCTATTAACGTGCTTCTATACACCTTTTCACAAAGTTTGCATAAAAATAGTATATCGTTTAAATGCACAGTATTGTTAGATTGCGAATTAATCTTATTCAGTATCACCCTTCCAGCAAAGGTAGAGCTGACGATTTACAGTAGTCCTCGAGATTGCGATGCCTGTTGTTAAGATTCGTGCAATGCTTATAGAACCAGATTCAGAGGGATGTAGTGACATAGATGGTTCCTATACTCAGCGTTTTTTACTAGAAAATGGCTATGAAATGAGATTTACTGGCGATGATCTTAACTTTAGTGAGTTCTAGTTATGGTATGAGGAATCATAGTGGGGTGAAAGTCCTTTTGGGTGCTCCTTCAAAAGACTTTTTTTAAAGTTGGGTTAAGCATATTATTTACTGGGAAGGGGCTTTTGCATTAATTGAACTAACCTACCCATAACTTCAATAAAGCAAAGAACTACAGATCCTTCTTGATCTTCAACCCTTACACCCGTTAGCACAACAGCGATTTAATCATTAAACATTTTTTCAATATAATGTAGTTCTATCTTTTCTTCTTCTGAACGATAATCATCATATTCATTTACAGCATTTATTCTTAGTAATCCATTTTGAAAAAATGTTAGCAATCTTCTTGCTTCATTAACCATCTTAGGTTTAATATCTATTAATATTTCTCTTTTCCGATCAAATTCGTTTTTATCCCATTTTTCTTTTTGTTGTAATTTGGGTATTTCTTCTACTCCAGTAACATAATTAAGCGCTAAATATCGAAGAAAGTAATATCCCCTACAATAATCGTCGTATAAATGCTCTAAAATCTCTACTAAATCACCTTTTTCATTAATTATGTTTTCTAATAATGAAACAACCCTCAATTGTTCAAACTCACCAATTGGAATTTTATTTTCAATAACTTTCTCTAATTCGTTTTTAATGTGTCTACTTCTATAATTCAAATCAAGTAGGTTAAAGTAAAAGGTATCACCATAAACCCTTTCAATTTCAGGTGTATGATAAAGCCATTCTTCGAATTCAGAGGAGCTAATTAGACCTTTATATATTTTATAAAACTGCTTTTGAATCTCCTTTTGATTACTCACTCCTTAATTCAACTCCTTAATTTCTAACCTCTCTTTTTCAACTTATTCTCTTTATTTTCATTATAATTCATTGATCAATAATAATATTGAAAAATGAGCACATCTTTTTGGCGAATCGCGCTTCTCATTTTATTTATCTAGTCTTAACATTTTCTTAACAAAAAAATAAAATATAATTGAAGAGATTAATAAAAAGGTAATGAACACAATTGCTATGCCTATGGTTTGTTGACTATCGTAGCCACCAAATAATACAAGTAGAAAAGTACCTATGACTCCTAAAATAAGATAAATCCATATCGTTATTTTTAAATATTTTAACCTTTTATTTAAAACTAAACACACCTTTCTGAATTTTAAATATAATCTAATTCTTTATGTCTTACTTCCGCATAAGCACCTGTTAGTTCAAAAACAGCTTTTCTCAATCTAAATAAGGCGAAGTGTAATTTTTAACAAATAAACCACTCTTTTCTATCTTCATTCTGGCTTTTGGACAATCCTTATACGCACCTATGTACATATAATAATCGTAACCGAAATGAACGAAGAATTTCCCCTGTAAAGTCATCTTACACCAGACAACTTCTCGTAGAGTTAACATTGCTATTTCTTTTATCTCTTGAACGCTAAGTTCTTGATTTGAACGGATGGGTAAAATGTGTTCAATATCGTCCATTTCTCCCTCAAAATCACTTAGGTACACCGCTTCTAATCCCAAATCCTCAATAAAATAAAAAATAGAGTCTATATACTTTTGCTCAGTTTCAAAGTATTCACTTTTATCGATTTTCGCATCAAAATCCGAATATGAAGTCCATTCGTTAGTATCTTTATAGAAACCATTTTCATCTCTGTTTAGAGGATTATATTTTGAAATTCTGCACGAGTACATAAAATGATAACCTCCAAACATTTATTTCTTTTTACAGGAAAGTTGCTCTATTAGTTGAATAAGAAAAAAGCGATTTGTTATTAAAGCAAAGCCACCGTTACTTCAATAGAAAAGTATCCCAAATTGTTTCATCTACAAAAAAATATTCTTCATGAGAACACACAGCTAATATA
The DNA here is from genome assembly GCF_007994985.1 of Metabacillus litoralis. GTDB lineage: Bacteria > Bacillota > Bacilli > Bacillales > Bacillaceae > Metabacillus > Metabacillus litoralis. The sequence goes on from NZ_VOQF01000001.1 coordinate 130,438, forward strand.
CATTTATCATTGTGATAAAACATCAAATCTTCTGGTAGCTCACCAATCCAACCAAAGAGGGAATGACTACGTTCTTTTAAAAATTGAGTTGTAGCGTTATTCATTTGAAAATAGAAAACGTAAGCTGAGTCTTTAGCAAGTCTTGTGGTTTCCCATTCTTTTTGTATTCGTCTTTCTATTAAATGCCATTTAATATCGGATATCATATCATCAATATAGGCAAGACGCTCTTCTTCAATCTCCATCATTCGTCTATCTTCAACAAAAGCAAAGCGGTTGCAATTTCTTGAGAGTAAGTCTATTAATTGCTTATACTGTTTGCCCTTTACATTTTTATAAATCATTAACATATGAGCATCACCTCAACACCGAGTCTACATATCTACAGCTTTTTGCACTACATTTATCTTTTGCTTGCTATGAGTTTAATCTCCTTGCACGCTGAAAAGCAGCTGTTTCTATTGAACACTCGCACCCGTTTAAGAGTAATCATTCACAATCTAATTTATTGAAAATCTCAATTTACAAAATGTCTTGCAAGGTCTTATCAAGAGTTCCAAAGGTAAACGTGAAACCTTCTCGTTCTAACCGTTCTGGAAGCACCCACCGACTTTTTAATACCAATTCTGTTTCAGTTTTAATTAGAAGTGAGCCAATCTCTAACATCCATTTTGGTGATGGTATACCGAATGGAACATTCATTGTTTTTCTTATTTCTTGCATCAATTTACGATTACTAACTGGTTGTGGTGAAGAGCAATTAAAAACACCACTTAAATCCTCTTTATCTTTCAAAAAGAGAACGATTTGAAACAAATCCTCGACATGTATCCAACTAAACTTTTGGTTTCCCGTTCCCTGAATACCTCCAAGTCCAAATTTCACTAAATTTCGATAAGGTATAATGACTCCGCCGTTTTTACCTAATACAATAGCTATGCGTAATGCTATTTGTCTCGTTTTTGGTAAGTCAAAGGAAAAGAAAGCTTTCTCCCAGTTTGTTGCAACATTAACGGAGAATCCAGACCCTATTTCTCCATTTTCCTCTGTCATCGGACGATCTTCTGCGTGTCGATAAATCGTCGCCGTACTGGAATTCATCCAAATCTTAGGTGGATTTTTACATGCTTGTATTGACTCTCCAAGGATTGTAGTAGTTCTAATCCTTGAATTCATAATTTCTTTCTTATTTTCTTCATTGTATCTACAATTCACAGATTTTCCTGCAAGATTAATAAGAAGCTCACTATCATCTAATGCCTCTATAATCCCTTTTTGATCATCCCAAGAAATATGTTGTTTTTGTCTTGATATGATATATACTTCATATCCTCGTTCCTCAAATTTTTTATGAAAATATTCACCGATGAAGCCTGTTCCCCCTGCTAAAACTACTTTTTTCATAAAAAAACTCCAATCTACTATAAAATCTTACATATTTATAATCTCTTCTTATATAAATGCACTTTTTTGTTGAAGAACGCTATTGAAGTAAAATTCAGTTTAGTTGAATTAAAAACTCCATTTATTTTAATTTTCATCTATCTTTTCATCAAGTACCCATTGAATTTCTGCCTCAAAATCTAACTGAAGGACAGGATTTGGAAAACTTTCTGGGACAAACTCTAGGTCTTCTGAAAATCCAAATATGAAATTCTCTATTTCAATAGTGTTTGTTTCATTCCAATTGGACGATGTACTCAATGCTCCTTCCAACACTCTGCCGACTAAATGATAATTTCCTATGTATAATTTTGTCATGGTTTCTTCAGTTGGGAATTGAGAAAGATGTGCTGGCATAGCAGGATTGATTCCTAGCTCGTTAAATAGCTTTGCTACTGAAGTATCTAAATGCTTACAAGCTTCTACAAAATTGTTACAGTATAGACAGCTGCACACATCTATACCTTTCTTATAGTAATCTCGAGTCTTATCAATATCGACTTCTACTATCCAATTTGCTAATCTTATCTGCTATAGCACTATGACACCTCATCTCTTATAAATCCCGTTTATATGTAAATATTCTATTAATATCTTCACAAATCCTTCTGAACTACCCTGCACGTTTGTTGAATAAGGATATGTTATAAATACCCTAATGTAATTTCACCTTCATGGTAAACTTCAATTACATATTTCTTCGGAACATATAGGAATGTATCTGAACTTACAGCTACTAACTCTTCAAATGCTCCTATAATATTAACAAACTTAGTTTTTAATACTGGTGAATTACCATAACTCCAATATACTTCAATATTCTCTTGGTAAAGTATGTCTGTAACTTCTTTTAAGTTGTGTATCGTTTTATATTTATTGATTTTACTCCAATCAATTCTAGACCATTTTGTAAAAGGTATTTGTTGTTGAAATAAATCATAAAATTCTTTACTCTTTGAATCGGAATAAACAATTACTTCATCACCAAGAGCCTCGATACATTCTTCAAATAGAGGCCCATATTCAGGTTTTTGGTTTACCTTTTGACGTTCCAATAATAGTTCTAATCTTTTCTTCCTCTCATTGTTTTCCATGTCATGAACACCCCATATTTTTCAAGTAAAGCACCCTTTGCTTTAGTGACGTATTCACAACCACTTAAAATAATTGGTCATTTAATCAAAGGATACAATCTTTCCATGGCTATTTATCCCTCTAAAACTGAAACTACCTACAACTCCATTTGGTAACTTACTGTAATGAGCTACAAATCCATCTTTTACATCCATTTCAATAAAAACAGTTGATTGCTCTTTGACTATGCTTAATGGTGTATTTTTTTTATCATCTTCTTCATTACTAACAATTACCTTCTCAATATCCTTATCTAATACCTCTGCTGCGATATTACATCATAAAATTCATCTTCTATTTTGGTTCCAGACCAAGTAACTTTCATTTTTATATCAATAGTTTCTGCACTAATAATTGTAATCTCATAATAATCAGCTATTAAGAAATCCCCCAAAGGGCTTACTGTTAAACTTTGATATTGGGGCTGGGACTCATATTCAGTTAATTCTCCACTGATACAATCAAGTTTAAACAGATAATCCGTAGTAAGGACAAGAACACAGCTATGCTTTTTTGATACTGCAACTTCTCGTGGAAAGCCTCGAAAATTCCCACACCATTCAGTTAAATCATTATTTGAGAATTTTATCCAAGTCCAATCTTGAGAGGTCCATGAATTCGGAATATCATAAATCTTTTCTTTGAATTCTCCTGAATATGGCTGGGTTATTATCTCTGCTTTGATTATCATTCGTTTATCCTCCATAAAAAACCTTCTTGTACTCTACTGCTCCGTTAGTATAATAAATTCTATAAAAATAGCGTCAATCCCTTCTTGGATCAACGCCCCCGTTTGTTTAATAGGCTCTATACTTTCACTCTTTCGAAATGCTAAATATTTGGAATGCTACACGTTAGTTAAACAAAAAAGTAAATCTTGATTTTATTTTGAGATTAAATATTTCTCTTTGAAGATAGGACTAAGTTCACTCCATACATCAAATTTATTACCATCTAAATCAAAGAAAATAAAATTCCTTCCAGCGTGTCCCCTGTTTTCAATATCTCCAACTCTTATCTCATTATTTATAAACTCCTTATGCAGTGCTTCCAATGCATCTAAACCATTTACTTCAAATGTTAAAGAAAAACGTTCAGTACCATAAAAATCAATAAAATTAGAACTTTGACTTTCATTTGACTTCACAAGAAAAACACTTTGATTTGCAAGGTTTAAAATCGCTTTGTCTTCATCTTTATAAGATAACTCTGCACCTATTTTATTTACATACCATTCAGTGGAAAGCTGTACATTTGTTACTGGAATATAAGTCGTTCCAACCCTCAATAATTTCTCACCCATTTTATAAATTCCCTCCAATTTCTGATATACCAATTATTCTCTTTTTATATACGAAAGAGACGGGTCTTCTTTGTTATTGTAATATTTCAAAGTTACAGGTGTATATTTTCATGGTAGTTCAAGAAGAACAGATAATTATATAGACTAAAGAACAGCTATTTAATCAATCAACCATAAGTCCCCATCCATCTGTGTATCCATCATAAGGTTTACTTAATTCATCAAGTCTTTTTTGTATATCAATAATGTCTTCGTGATTTAAAAGCATTTTTATAAAACAATAACAAGTCCACTCTTCAGTTTCATCATCTTGTTCTAATTCACAATTAAAACCATCATCACTTAATGCTTTTAATACAGCTTCACCACTCTTTTTATCAGGAACTGCAATAAAAAAATCTACATCTTGTGGTTCTTTAAAATCAACACCTTGTTTATATAGCATTTTTAACACTTGCCCATCTTCATCATTAGGAAATTTTTTAGAGAATAGTTTCATTATTTATCTTCTCCTTCTTTCTTGAGTATTTAATATTTTTTTAATATTTTACCATCTTAATTCAATTAACCTGCTCCGTTAGTCGAATAAAATAACTTTTCTTCGAGCATCTCACCGTTTAGCTTTATAACTATTCCACCCTAGATAACTTTTCTCCAGTTAAGACCTCGAATAAAACAGCAGAATTTTCTTCATTTAATAGTGCATATTTATTCGATGCTTCAACTATCTCAACTTTGTCTATATTAGGATTAATCCAAATTTCGTATCCTACCGCTTTAGCCTCTATTTTTGAATCCTTAAACTGAAATATAAATTGGTAATCTGCAGGACGATCCATATTTAACTTCGCATCCTCCCAATCCGCTTTTTTTAATATTTTTTTTATCTTTTCAACTTTGTCGTTTTCAGTTATTATTTTGAAGTTTTCATATTCATTTCCATCGCTAACACGTTTCTGAACAACTATATTTTGTTTTTCATCTCCTATGCCATTTGTACAACCCGTGGTTAATGATAACAAGACTACAAACGAGAAGAATAAAAGCATTCTAAACTTCATATCTGACCACCTCATTTAATAGACGTGTTTTCCTTACTAAAGTTCCATTAAAATCATTGTTCAGCAAAACATCTTCTTAGTTCAATAACAAAAAGGAGCGATTTCTTCATAAAGAATCGACCCTTTAGCGATCAATAATGACTTACACATAGGTGCATATTTAAATGATGTGACTAAAAAATTATTTCTTACCTTTTCGTTCTAAAAATATAGGTGCTATATTTAGTAGTATAGAAACAATTGTCAAAAACCATAATGCCCTTTCCATACCAGGTACTACATCCATTAAAGCTGACCAATCTTCCACTTCTACCCAATCAGATACAAGACTGTATTCTGCACAAAGTGTTAATGCTGTAAATGATAATCCCATCGCCATCGCAAGCTTATAATCCTTTCCTGCTGTATACATATAAAGATTTATACAAGTCACTACTATTGCAATAACCCCTAATATAATCCACATAACTATCCCTCCATACAATTGTGAATCCACTCAATTTTTGTATTATTAGACATTAATACTTCAAATCTTATTTTATAGTAAATGCTCTTCCTTTTATGATTTCTTATTGAACAAACCTGCTCCGTTTAAGATCATTCATTCAGAAACACACCATTAATTTTAACATATAATTACAATTACCTTTATTTTATTTAAAACTTAAAAATAAATATTTTTCATAGAAATAAAAAAGTAAAAGACCAAATCAAGTGGGATTTGGTCTTCTACTTATACTATTATTTAATATGTAACTTAACTTCACTTTAACTATCTTACCAAATTAATTAAAAGTTTTACTGATAGATAGTTCATAAACCACACACTTTAGTGATACTACGTCAAGATAGTTTTTCTTTTTTAAGAATGGAAATAGTGGCTCTGCTACACCAATATTTCTAATCTATCAGCCTAATAGATGATTTTTACATCTTCCGTTTGACTAAAAACGCACTTCCATTAAAACTATGACGATAAAACTAACTCTATATACTTCCCTAGTTGATTTAAAGCGTAACGATAATTGGGCCATTTTTCGTAATGATAATTGTATGCTCAATTTGGGCAACAAAGCTTTTTTCTGTAGCATAAGTCCAGCCGTCGTCTTTTTGGAAAACTTCTTCTTCAAGAGTTGAGATAAAAGGTTCAAATGCGATAACCATGCCTTCCTTTAATAATTCATTATCCCATGTATCATTATAGTTATAAATGTGATCAGGAGCTTCGTGTATGTTTCGTCCAATACCATGTCCTGTAAGATTTTTGATAACAGTTAATCCGTTCTCTTTCGCCGTTTGAAAAACTGCTTTTCCTATTCCGCTTTTTTTGGCACCTGGCTTTACTTTTTTAAGTCCTGCTTCAAATGCTTTCTTAGCCACGTTACATATTGTCGTTAATATTTCTTCTCCATCGCCTACTACAAACGATATTCCTGTATCTGCAAAATATCCATTTTTAGAGCCAGAAACATCTATATTAACTAAATCGCCTTCTTGAATAACTCGAGAACCCGGAATACCATGTGCCACTTCTTCATTAACACTAATGCAAGTATAGCCAGGAAAATCATATTCACCTTTTGGAGCTGATACTGCACCCGCTTTCTCGAAAAGCGTTCCAGCTATATCATCAAGTTCTTTGGTTGTTATGCCAGGGATTGTTCTTTCTACTAATTCATCTCTTATTGAGCCTACAATTTTACCAATTTCCTTCAAGCCATTAAAATCTTCTTCTGTTTTTGCTATCATCGTATATCCTCACTTTTTAAAGTATCTATTAGTATTCCTATTAGATTCTATCATAAAGATAAAAGCTATTGCTCCATCTAGGCTGCTTCCTAGTGAAAATTTTGGAGAATTGATCCTTATTCTTCGTTATTTTCATCAAGTCGTTTTTTTCGCAAATAATAGATATAGATTATTGGAATAAGACCGCAAATAAATAATATCCCGCCCATAATTACTCCATCAATTATCTTAAATCCATCAGTACGAGTTACAAAGAAACCGATAACAGTTGATATGAGAAAAAGCACAATCAGAGAAATATTTAGACTTCTTTGCGGTTTATTTTTATTATTTTCATGATCTGCAGTAATACTCATTGATAAATATACTGAAATAACGGTGGTTATCATAAATACGAACCATAGTGGATTTTCTCTCATTCCGTCTAGCCCTTTTGTAGCTAAGTCATATCCTAATATCCCAAGTATACCAATTGTTTGAATAAAATAAGCAATACGGATATTATTCAAATTTTGTAATACTAGACGTTCATCTGTAATCTTTTTCATCATTATTCACTCCTTTTCTACCCAAAAAACTTCATCTAATGTTTTATTAACTACATAACAAATTTCCAGACACAACTTTAACGTTGGATTATATTTTCCCTTTTCAATTAAACTAATTGTTTGGCGAGTAACACCTATCTTCTCTGCAAGTTGTTGTTGTGTTAAACTTACTTGAATTCGTGCAATCTTTACTTTATTCTCCAAATTGTAGAATCCCTCCTCAGAACGATTGTAACATATACATTACATAATTCAATATATATGTTACATTTGAAGCATAGTAAATTCCTAAAAAAATGTTTGTTTGATCAATATCAAAAGCTACTGTCTTACAACTCTAATTTATACTCAACCCGTATTTTGATGAACTATAAAAAGCACTTATGAACATTTCGAACACAAGTGCTTATGGTTTTTCACTAATTCATGATGGATTTTAAAAATAAATTCATTAAATTTTTTCTAAACCCCATAATACTACGTCTATTCCCTTTGAATAATGGAGTAATGGTTTATTTTTTTCTGATTGAAAATCACTTATCGGGATCATAGTATTACAAGTTATATTTGCTTCTGCATGTTGTAATGGCCACGGATCATGATTTATTTCCGAAAGATAAAATTTGTTATTGTGTGTTGTGTATAAACAGTACCTTTCTGTTAACCAGTTTTCTAAGGTACCTGTTTGTGCGAAGAATATCTCTGATGTTGGCTTATATGAAGCAGTAAATTCATATTTCCCTTTTTGTTTATGTCTAATTGAATGATATTTTATTGTTTCACCATCTTTTCTGGACGAAATATTTGCATAATAATAAGGTAAGTAGAAAAATGTTTTAGCTACTTGTACAGCTAAGAAATTAGCAGCATCTAAACTAAAAAAGTAAACTCCTGGTTTTCCGTTTTTAGTAACATATGTTCGAACATTAATTTCAGCAAAACTTGAAGTAAAGGGTATTTCTGGGAGGTATCTTAGACGGATATTCCTCATTTCAAAAGGAACAACAGCAATCCAGGCATCACCATTAAATGTATCGATATCTAAATACTCTGGTATATAAGGTCTTATTAAATCTATATCAATCTTCCAATGTGCAAAAAGTAAATGTTCCCATGTTTGTTTCATAACCCAGGGTTTCCTTGGAACGGGCCAAGGACGAGGATGACTATTATTCATAAAATAACCTCCAAAATGGATGATAGATAAAAAAGAATCTTTATGATTATTACAATATATTCTATGTGTTTACCTAATTATAGATGGTCTAGCACCTAACATCTACCATACTCAAATATACAAGATTATAAATGTTCCTAGGTTTAATATGTATTTGGATATTTAATCTATTCTCCTCCTATTAAAAGCTACAAACAAAATAAGCATTGATATAATTAAAACAATAACACTAAAATTTATTTTACCACTACCAATAAAAGTATAGAAAAATGCTATTATTCCATATATTAAAAGAAAACCAGTAAATTTCCTTCCTATTTTATTTCTCTTTTTCAAGAAAACCCCTTCCTTTCTTAATTTTATTTTCTATTAGCTTTTTTAATACTTCATTGATCTCAAAATGATTCGGATAGAGAGAAGTATGTAAATCGTGAACTGGTTTATTTAATTTTGCACTTAATGCAGAATCTTTCGTTTCGCTAATTTTAATTATGTTTCCTACCTACTTATTTCAATCCTTACTCCTTAGCAACTTGCAAAAATTCATTTCATTTCTATTTATATTTTCTGTCCTACCCTTAGTGTCAAACATTCTTTACATACAGATTGATTTTATGTACTAATTTTATTAATCTGCTATACAGATTTAGTGTTCTTATTATCCTTTTAAGTACCGCTAACTCATAATCTATTGTTCGTTCTTTTTTTAAAAATTAATTATCCAAAATCAACGACTGTCCATTTCAAACTTGTATTGACAGCATAAACTATTAGTACACCTACAATATTTCATGTATATATCTTCCAAGGGCACTCAGTTGAGTGTCCTTTTGTTTTCAAAAAAAGAGAAATACTGATTCATTAATCCAATCATGATTAATTTTCAAACATACTATAAATTAACCTCATAATAAGGAGGTGTAACATATGGGCGCAGGTGGATATGGTTCAGGTGCAGGTTTTGCACTAATCGTTGTTTTATTTATCCTTTTAATCATCGTTGGTACTTCTTACGTTGGCGGCTTCGGTGGTTACTAATTTAACTTGAGTATTTTTAGTTGAAGCAGACTACTTTTGTGGTCTGCTTTTTTTAAATACATTATTTCATAATCTTGATTTTAGATCATTTTTATATTTTAAAGGAAATACTCCAAACACGATTCCAATTAAAACATATTTCATTATCCCGTTAAAAAAGTAGTCAATAATTGCTATATATAGCATGAAAGAAATGACAAATAAAACTAAAACTCTAAAAATAATTTGATTTATTAAACTCATCCTCGAAAAAAGCTCCCTTTCTTTTATCAAACTACTTATGTCCCAAAATTACCAACCATCATGATTGCAATAACCAAAACAAAGATGATCAACAAAATTAACATACCAAGTGAAGAAATAGATAAAGTAATGGTTTTCAAATGTCCTTTCACACTAAAAAGTGCCGTAAAAAATGCACCTAGTAAAAGGAATAATAATAAAAATAAATCTAATGATTCGGGTAAAGCTGTCAACACTTCTGGAATAACAAAACTTAATATGATAAATGTAAGAATCAATAACAAGGAGATTAAGCTCAGATATTTTTTCATCAAATAAACCTCGCTTTAATTAAACACACTCTGTAATGAATTTACTTTTACAAAGGTCGCATCAAGATTTCTATTATTCCTCACTAAAATTCACGTCAAACAGATAATCAGTTGATTCGGCACCTTCAAAGCTTTCAAATATAATATTTCCATTATCATCTTTTTTTTCTTCTGTTTTCTTCAAAGCGTATGTTAATATATAATAGCCTTCAAATGGTAATTTTTCATCATCGATTAAATGTATATCTCCATTTGATATAAAAAAGGAATTTTCATTTCCCAATTCATGATAAGTTCTTTGCCCAGTACTTCGTATCACATAGGAAGAAAAGTTACCTTTTGCAAGAGTAATATCTTTAATATCAAGTATAGTAAGATTTTCAAAGAAATAATAAGCTGGAATTAATCGATCGTATTGCAGCCATGAATCAAGCTGACTGCGTCTAAGCTCATACCTATTATTTTCAGTGTCATATCGAATTTGATAAAGGTTATAATTGTTGCCATTTTGTTCGAGTAGCTGCCATCGTAAATCTGTTATTTGACCATTTTTACCATAGTTTAATTCAAAATCCTCAAGCCTTAAATGGTTGTGCTCTATCTTTAATTTTTCCTTAATTTGATCATATTCATCTTGAAAGTTCACGGTATAAACTGAATCAAGCTCACGTTCGATAATTATTGGCCGGCTTTGCCATTCATTTATGGCAAATGGCAAAATCCAATGAACCAATATAAATGCAGTCACACCAAAAACAGCCGCCATTTGTTTTACATCTACATTTAGCTTAGGTCGAAAAAACAACAAATACACTATTAACCCTAGAGGTAGTGTGAATTGATTGAAATTAAAAGCAAATGAACCTAATATAAAATATCCAACTATTTTTAACGGAAAATAAGCTTCTGTTTCTGTTTTTTTCCGCACTAAAAATAAGAAACTAACAATTAATACACCTGTGTAAACGATTGAAATCAATTTTCAGCCCCTATTCTGGAAGTAAAAACTCTCCTGTTTTGTTAGAAGTAACCTTTTATTCATAATGACATATTGATGCTGACAAATCGTTAACACCATAGTCAAAATCCCCATAACCAGTCTGTACCGTTAGCAAAAAAAACGACTGTTCTTTAATTGAACAATCGCATCTCTTATTTTATATACAATAATTCAGATGATTTTTGATATGTAGATATTTAATAGAGCTCCAGAATAAGAGCCTTTTACACATTTATCGTTTAAATCCACCTTCTGAATGAATAATTTGTCCTGTAATCCAATCTGCTTCATCACTCACTAAAAATTTAATTGTTTTTGCTACATCTTTCGGTACACCTATTCTTCCGAATGGAAACATCGGTTTTAAGTGCGTTTTTATTTCTTCAGTCATCCAGCCGGTATCTGTTGGACCTGGGTTTATTGCATTAACTGTAATACCTAACGGAGCTAGTTCTGCCGACAATGTAATAGTTAGAGCATCAATTGCTCCCTTGGTCGTTGCATATGCTAATTCTCCAGGCATTGGTCCTTGAAACTGACCTGAAGTAATATTAACTATTCTTCCACCAGATATCTTATTAAATTTTTGAGCAAATTTACTACTCAAAAGTACTGTGGCACGAACATTTACCAAATAATGCTTATCTAATACCTCGGCAGTAAGATTAGAAAAATCATTATTGGTTGAGTAAGCTGCATTGTTTACCAAAATATCTGGAAAACCTAGGTGCTCAATTACAGTATTTATAAGTTCTTCTGGTGCATCATGTAAGGTTAAATCTAATTCCATACATGATACTTTCACACCTTTTTTTAGTAATTCCTCTTTCAGTTTCAATGGTTCATCTACAGAAAGGCTCCAAGGCATTTCCTTATCATATTCCGTCCAATAAGTCAAAAAGATATGATACCCTGCTTCAGCTAGCTCCTTACATATAGCTGCGCCAATCCCTTTAAGACGGCTAACACCCGTAACAATTGCAATTTTATTTTTTAATAGATTCATAATTATCCCTCCAAATGAAGGACGCACCATACAAAACAAAAGGAGATACGATTTTCCTACAATAGAACAGATACTCAAGATCCATCCTGTAAAAATGGCTGTTGAAGCCGTATAATGCAATCCTTAAATGATTATTGATAGTTAAATAACCCTCATAAAGAGAGTTAATATTAATCTATCCAACTACTAATCATTACAAGTTAATCCACATTAGAATTTAGCTCCTTCGATTATCTCCAGCATATTAATTTTAACAAAAAAGGGTATTAATTACAAAAACAAATTCCTTGCATAGTTTAATACAATAAACAGCAACTAAGTATAGAATACCTTTTCATTTATTTCCAGTATTACAGTACCTTCTCACTCTATTATTCCTTCATCTCAGTTTTTCACGCTACACCTTAACTCATCTTCCGTTAATTATATTCCATTTGAAATTGTCTCATTTTATCAATGTACTAAAAAAGTCGATTTCAAATATTGCTTAGAATCAACTTTCATTTCTTATATATTTTAATCTGTTCCAGTAATATTAATTTGATTATGTTTTAGAACTTCTCCTAACTGATCTGCTTGTTTATTTTCATCAGGTTGAGTCATTCCTGACTTCTTTTCAAAATAAACCGCAATACTACCAATAACAACAACAGGTATTAACAAAAATAACCAAATCATAATAATACCTCCTTTAGTGGTATTGATCATTATTCCATTATTATACCATATATGTGGGATTATTTTACAAAAATATTAAAAACACACAGAGAAAAGATAAATCAATATTTTTTAAAAGAAAACACTTCTTAGTTCGAGTTTTTAACCTATTGGGGTTTCTACACATAAATTAATATTCTAAATTAAAGGACAAATCTCTAGTCCAATAATCAACGATTACATTTGCGTGTTTGAGATCTATTGTTTCTTTTAAATATGTAATAAATGTATCAAAATCGGTTTGTGTTAAATCACTATGATTTTCATTAAACTTTACAACAACCAGAGGTTTTCCTATTGCTACGTCATAACTAACATATATATATCTTGTATCTCCAAAATGTTCTTTTATAAATTTTTCAATTTGCGGTGTTATTTCACGTTCTAAATGTTCCTCTTCTTGATCGATATTAATCGAATCTTCCATTCGCTTCATTTTTTTATCATAAAATACTAAAAAGGTATCTTTTGTATTAGTGTTTTCAACTGTTACTCCATGTTCAAAATAGCCATAATGCTTAAAGTCAGTGGACGACAAAATATCTTGTATTTCATAACTTATATCTTGATAGTTTTCAGCTAAATAATGTTGTGTTTGTTTTATTGCTTCGTCTTGATCTTTCTTGTTAAGGATACCGATTATTTTAAAAGCTAAAACTATTAATAAAAAGAATATAATAATCGCACCAAATATGTATATTAACCTTTTAAACCCATTCTTCATATGGACTTTCCTTCCCATGTTTACAAACCTGTTTTGCTTTAAGTGATTATGAAGTCACTTCGTTTCAACATTTAAAATGTTTCCAGTTCGTTCCAAATACGTGAAGCTGTATGTTTTACCTTCTTCTATGTTAAATACCTTTTGATCCAGCAGATAGAGTTCTTGTTCCTCCGTCTTGATTAACGCTATTTTTGTTGAGCTTCCGGTATATACCTCCACAACTTTAAGATCATCTCTTTTCATCACACCGTTTGAGTAATCCTTCATATCTCCCACACTATTAATTGTTAAAGAACTTAATTCTTGAAAAATGAAAACACTTGTGACGAGAGAAATTATTCCTGTGCCTGCCCATAAAAATACCTTATTTCTACTTATTTTTTGAGGATTTTTTATTGTGATTACTGAGCTAAAATAAATTATAAAGAGAAGTAGGGTTATTCCTCCCAAAAACAAAAAAGCAGTTCCTATCCAATCATAAATAAATGCATGATAAAGATCTGTAGCATAAAATATTCTAAGAAAAGTAAAAGCTACACCTAACAAAACAAAAGTACACATTACAATAAGGAAACCATATATAATTCTTATCCTCTTGCGATTTGCAACATCACGTTTGATCCGGGCTTGCAAATAGTGTGCTTTTTCTCGCGAACTGATCACTTAATCTCCTCCCTTTGCAAAATTCTTAGTATTCGGATGGTATTATATAAAGATAAAACTAATAGTCTTACCTCATTATTTCCTAAGCATTACCTAAAAGTTCTTATTGACCCGCACCGGTTACTTCAATATGAAACTGTTTATTGATACAAATAAAACAAATATAAATACAACTATACTAACCAGCCGTAAACTTTTTGGCCTTTTTGAAATTCTCTTAATCCCATTATCAACATCGTTACACCTAACAATAAAATCATATATGGTTGAAATCTAAAATCCTCAGTAATCAATGCATACCCTGCAAGTGAAATAACCGCTATTGAAAAAATAACTTGCAAAAACTTTAACAATTAAACATCCCCTATTAACCAAGTCACAATATTCCTAACTGATTCGTAAACAAACCTGCTTTTTTACTAGCGAATCCTTTGTTATAATTTGCTTTCATTTATTGAATATGTGCTATTTAAAATATCGTTAAAAACGAGAACAGAAATATAAATAAAATATACTTATAAGCAGCAGCTGGTGATTTCTTCTTATTTGAGCTTCTCCTAATATCTGATGTTAAAAAAGCAAGAAATACAATAATTAAACTATATGTAATTATTTCTGTTATTGATGTTGTACCAGTAAATAGTGTTAATAATAAAATGCTGCTAACAATGACGATTAACGAGCTTGTCACATACTCTGGTTTAAATCTTGAAACGTTTTTCAAGTGAATTAGCCTCCAAAAAAAGTGTTTGAAATACTGTCAATATCTCTAATAGTAGGGATTTTCCCGTTTGTATCTCTTACGATCATATAAGAACCTGTTTCTTGTTTTTGAGAGTTTTCATCATGCCTAACAATCAACTCGATGCCTTCCCCATTATCTTTTAGCAATTGTTGATAATAATTAAATATACCTTTCTCTATTTCTATTGCTTTTTCTTCCCTAAAAGGATCTTTCAAATCAACATAAATGGTTATCCATAAATCATTTTTTACTTCTTCAATAGGTTTAGCAAGCTGACTTATTTTTCTGCTTGCTTCTTCACGATAACCAATATTAAGGGTAATTTCCTCTACACCTTCAATAAACTTTTCTGCATACCCCCATTTATCCAAACCCTTTTTATTCCACAGTTCTTCCATATAAAAATCCACAATGTCATTTGGTCGGTTCCACGCATCAAAAATGATCCCACTTTCAGTTGTTAAGGTTGCCCCATAACCAACAGTGTGTGTATAAAAGCCTTCGCTATTTTCGATAACAATATCGTATTTCTTTTGCATTTTTCCTTTCAATATTTGTGCTGTATCTCTTTTCTTTTCGGGATCACCATTTATACTTTTATCAAAATAGTTAAAACCAAAAATCCCCAATATTGAAATGCCTATTACTATGATAAAAATAACAATTCTCCGTTTTTTATTCATACTATTATCCTCAATTTAAAACTTTCTTTATAAATTTATTGTATAGCTTCTATTCTTTTCTGTCCGACACTTTCAGGTTTCTAATCCTTTTTATAGAAGCCATAAAAGAAACCAAGCAAAACAACTAAAAACCCTGGATATATTAAAAGTCCACCCCTTGTTGTGGTTGTAGTATCTAGTGTAATAATTGCACCTAATAACATAATACTTATTCCCAATAGCATTATTCTTGTTGAATTCATAAAACTCCCCCCTATAAAACTTATAAGTTAGTTTTGGTAGCAAGTCTCATATTCGTCTTTCATTAACAAACTTTTACAAGCCAAACCATTTCTATGATAAATCTCTTTACCAATTTCTAGTTCTATACTTCTATTTGAATTTGGAACATCAGGTTCATCATTTAAAATGTACAATGTATCCTCGTTCAGCCACTCCATAGCAAAATTACTTTTTGCATCACTATAATAAACAACTTGACCTTTATGTTTCTCATTATTGGTTGTAATTTCCACCATTAAATTAACACCACCTGCTGCACCACCATGTGGTTCATAAAAAGCATTAGCTGTATATTCTTCAGTAGGTGATATTACTAGACCTGGTCCCTTTTGAATAGATTCTCTATTAATTTCACTAAATGTAAAAAAGTATGTTTCATATATATAAATTGAGCGATTTTCTTCAATATTGAAACTCCATTTAATCCATTAGATGTACATTTTCTGTACTTGTTTCACAATAATACCGAATACTTCTTATTCTATTCTTCTTTAGCTAAACTGC
The DNA here is from genome assembly GCF_007994985.1 of Metabacillus litoralis. GTDB lineage: Bacteria > Bacillota > Bacilli > Bacillales > Bacillaceae > Metabacillus > Metabacillus litoralis. The sequence continues at coordinate 146,769 of NZ_VOQF01000001.1, forward strand.
ACCGTTAGTTCAACAACTTCCATTGAATCAGATGTATAATCTAAACATATTCTTAAATGCAAAATTCATTTGGAATTATTGATCCTTTCTTCTTTCTTTTCATAGCGGCTTGAAAAGAAAAGAGTAAGGAAAATTCCTAATAAAACGAAGCTTATACAAATATAAAAGGGAAAATCCAACCGTATATAAGCTGCCGTTGACACTCCTAAAATTGTAATCCATTCAAATACTAAAAATGGCTTTATGTATTTCATTAATTGCCCCTCCTTAAATCCCAAATATTGTTAACTTATTTTAACATATTTAGAATTAAAGAGACCTATAAAAAATAGTTTAAATAGAGCCAACTATAGAAAGCTAGTAACTAGTAAAAGAGCCAAACCCTTGATAGCTATAGGATTTGACTCTTTGTTAACGTTATAGATGATTTTTTACATCTTTGTTTATCAACAGTTTTCTAGTTTTTTAGATGACTGTTGGTTGTATAAGTAGGGTTATACTAGCTCTTCAATTTTAAAGCCTCACTAACTGAATAAAAATGATTTACATTTTTGATATACCGTTAATGAAAATGCTAAATAACAAACTTATTGTTGTTAAGCCAGCAACTGGGAGGGCAAAACCTTTGTTGTTTTTAAATTCATATACAACTGTGACATATCCTGCTGCGCATAACATTAACCATATTGGCATAAAAATGGCATTTGCAATATTTGTTGGTAATAAAGTGTAACCGTTAGATAAGAAAAATGCCCAGTGCAAAACCAACAAAGCTAATATTGTATAAGAAATTCTTCGCGGAGATTTCCCTTTCCCTTTTTTTAAAAAAGATATAATTGGAATAATAATTGAAGTTATTGCAATAATGCCTATCACCAGTAAAAAAATTATTGAGAATCCAATGATGACCACTTCCTTTAAAATATATTCTATAATTCAACATTTTCACATAAAAACACACACGATAAGTTGGTTTTATCTTAGAACATAATTTATCGTTTGTCAATAAATAGTTATTAATAATCAATATGGAATTTTTCTTATGGAAGCTTCTCCTAAAAAAACACCTCTAATTTGAAGATATGATTCTTAAATATAATTCTATTCAATTAACCTGTCCTGCTCCGGTAGTGAAAAAGCGAATGTTCTTATAGAACACTCGCTCACATTTAGTTGAAGAACATGCCCCTGGATATTTAATTATAAATTAAATTGTTCTTTTATCATTTTCACCACTTCTTGTGGACTCAAATTTGTATTGTCAATTCTTAAATAATGTTCTTTTTTGATCTCACCCTCAAATGAATTCAATCTGTGCTTTTCCTGTGTCTCCCTTAGTTCTTTTTCTGACCATTCAACATTTCTTTTTGTTGGCTTGTGTTCAAGTCTATGTGGACTTTTATTTCGCTCAAGTCTTTCTTCCAACACTGCTTCAAGTTCTACCAAATAAACAGTCCCTCCTCTTGACTCAAATACTCATAAACTTCATTAACATAATCCCAATCTTCTTGCATATCGAACGCCCACAGATAGGTAAATATCAAGCCTTCTAAGTCACTCTTTGCAACAGCCTCGAATATTTCTTTTCGAAATTGATTAACTAACCTCCACATTTCCGGATTAAAACCGAATAAAGGTGAAAGTAAATCAATGGTCATATGATTATGAAAAAGTTTCAAATCTGTTAATTTAGCTAATTCCTGTCCTACAGTCATTTTCCCAACTGCTTGGGGTCCAAATATCATAACAAATTTCATATATTTCCTCCGTTACGTGATTTTTCCTAATAATTCTATCTATATTGATTATTTTCCTTCTTCCACTATTCTGCACCTTTAGTGAAAAGTAACTGTTTCTTGAAGAAACACACGTTACATTTAATGAATCACCACTTCCCCTTATAAATAGCACTAATTACCGTAACCTTTAACTCTATTTCATTTAAAGAATCTAAATCATAAAATTCAAGTTTCATATTTAGACCTCAAATTTTTGGGATGTACCTTAAAAAATTCTTTACACTGTGCAAATACCCCTTATTCTTTATCAATTGTCATACTTTTTTAAAGTAAATGCTTACTTAGTTGAATAAGAAAAATGCCTCCCCCTTTAAAGCGGGCATTCCGAACGTCATCAAATATACAGATACTTCATCACTATTAGTAATTTCAAAGTGAAACTTATTATCCTTCATCTTCTCCAATATCGACTTCTTCAATGTGATAATCATATATCTCAGCATCAGGATGACCAAACACATGCCCTCTCTTATTTATCCTGATAATCCGAATTACTATGGTTATCAAGATCCCACCAAGTGAAATGTACAAACATAAATAATTATTTAGTAAGTAAGAAACCAAAAAAAGTATACTAGAGGGAAGTGCTATTATTAACTGTAACTTTTTCATATACAACCCCTATAAGCATATTGAAATTTTTGTTTAAGTTAAAAACTAATATTTTTGTAATTTTATTTTGAAATTGATCTAAAGGTTTATTATTAAGCACTGATTCTCGGTCATTTAAAAGCAATTAAACAAACCTGCTCCGATAATAAAAAAACGACTGTTCTGATTGAACACTCGTATCCGTTTGCACAAAAAAATTTGATTATTCTTCTTTCGCTTCTAGCAGAACTTTTTGTATAAAAGGTGCTTTATTCTCTGTATAAGCCACTCTGTCAAAACGATAATTTCTCGCTAAATCAAGTTTTAGTTGATGGTATTCCATTAAAACAACAGGATTATTTATTAAATACTCTCTAAACAAAATCTGATTGTTCCATTCTTCGCCCCCAAATTGATAAATATGCAAATGATGTGTACCCGCTCTCCATTGTCCTTTTCTAAAGAATCGTCTTTCTGGAAACTCTCTATGGTAAACAAATTCGTATTCTATTTGTTTTAATGGATCTATAAATTTGTCAACTACATCCAAATCATTTACTCCAATAGCAATATCTATAATCGGCTTAGCCGCTAACCCTACAATAGATGTACTTCCTATGTGTTCAATTGATATAACATTGTCAGCTAAGATTTCTTCTAGTTTTACTTTTTCTTCGACAAATTGTTTAGACCAATTTGAATTGTATTCTTCAATTGTTATTTCCTTATCCATTCTTTTCCCCTATCTCAACTCTACTGGATTCTTTGTTTGCATTAATTTCCTTTTTGTTGACATAGAAAAAAGCACCCTTTGTTGAAGGAATGCACCCGTTTGTTTAAGTGTAATATTTCACAATATAGGTTTTAAAAATCAACTTTTGAAAAAAATCACTTTGAGTTAGTAGATTTACTTTCCTTTATTCCTTTAATACACATCCATTTTTTATTTGCATGCTCATAAAAACTAACCGTAGCAAACCCTGTCTTTTTAAACAATTGCTCCATTTCCACTTTTGTTTTATACGATTTCATATGATAATTTATTTTGTATAATTCGGCTGTAATTATAAAACAGCCTCCTGGTTTCAATACTCTACAAACTTCATTTACACTCTTTTCTAAATCAGACCAAAAGTAATGTGTATTGTTTTCCCGCCACCGCACCCTACATCCAACACAACCGATTCTTCTTTCATTTTTATCTCCTCTAAAGCCCATTTGTTCATATTAGTGTGAGCGGTATTCATTATCCTCAACATTAATGATCCTATGATTCCATTAGGATTCTTAGCTTGTTCTATTAACTTATTTAACCTTTTATATTCAACATATATATATGATTCCCCCTTCAAGTATAATGTTTCTTGAACTTTCTACCAAAATAAACAGAGATTATCTGTTTCCAGTCCTAATCCCAAACTGAAAGGACACTTTTTGTGAATTGTCCATTGTAATATATACTTTAACAACTTGTTCTTGTATATGTGTAGGTAGTAAAAATTCATTTCCTTCTACTTTTAAATCTTTTATCTTTTTCCCATCTATATAGAAAACTGAGATTGAATAATCCCTTTTTGAATTTGGTATGTGTACCCTTGTCTTTATTTCTGCTTCTTTCTCAACATTGAATTCGTTTATCCCTATAGGATCAATTGGTAGTAAATAAGGTTTGTTATCGACTGGACAACCGTTGCTACCGTCTGAATCCCAACATGTATTTGGTGTTACTTCAACGACTTCACCATTCACATCGAGTTCAACCAGGGGTAACTCTTCGTTCTGAATCTGAGAAAATTGCCATTTATCAATTAAGTTTGGCGTTAATAAAGTCAGTAAAAAGATAAATGGAACAATTAATACAAAGTATTTTTTCTTACTTGTTGATTCTCTAAGAAAAACAAGAGTGTCTACCACAAAAAAGATCGAAGAAATAAAAACTGGTATGAAAATTAAAAAGAATTCTTCATTAAACAAGATTACTCCTATTATTAAGGCGGGTACGCTATGAAGTAGTAGATTAATAAATGGTTTAAAACGAGTAACCTTCTTCAAAACGAAACCAGTAATTATATTGACTGGTATCCCTAGAAGGATCATAAAAGGAGAAGCGAATAGACTATATATCAAAATCAGTCCTAAATAATCCTGAATGAAACTATTTCCATATTCTCCTAAAATTAATGGTAAGATCAAAATTGAAATAACGATAGATATCAATGAAACTATTATCTTCTTTTTAAAGATTGCTTTATTGCTCATCTTAACCTCCTATTTAACAAGGGAAATTATTAATCTGACCTCTTTATTAGGAAATCCTTTATGAATGCACCAAACCTATTGAACAAAAGATAACCAAAACTAGCCATATAGCTTTCACGAAATTTAGAAGAGAAGAGATGACCTGCATGCTCCTATTAGAACCATTAAAAACAATACTTCCTATTAGTAATAGTTGTTTTCATTTTTTTAGCAAGAGAAATTTTCTACCTTTCATTACTTCGATACTATTCAATTGCTTTCCGTTCCAAATTTTGCACAAAATCATTTTTCCCATCGCAATACCCCTTCAATATCCTTTAGAAACTGTTGGGCAAGTCTTTCTTTTAACTGACCGTACTCAACCATATCTTCTTTATGGGAAATAAGGTAATCAGAGCTGCAATATGGCGTTCTAATTCGTATTCATTATCGTACTGAGTAAAATATGAATTTGAATTTGGTGTGTTCCGTTTTCTCCGCCCTTTCGAAAGTATCTTCTTCCTATAATCCCTAATTCTCCAAGCGGCTCGTAACTTAATTCAATCATTTTTCTTAAATTTATCAACTTTTTTTAATGTTTTTAACTACTGGCATTATATCGATGATTGGCTTAGCTTTTAAGTATGGGGCTGCTGTACTTCCTATATGGTGAATTTGAACAAGTTTATCATTGAATATATCTCTCATTTTTTGTTCTTCCTTTTTATAAATTTCAATCCATTTTTATCACAACCTGAAACTATGATATTCATTTCTTGATTAATCATTGTTCATTCCTCTCTCGACTACATATTTTTCCTCTTCAAGTATTCTGCTTCGTTACTTCGATCAACATAAAGAGCTACTGCTTCGTCTTGATCTTTAACTCTTGCACGCCGTTAGTTGAAGAAAAAGTGCTCTACCAAATATTTAAAAAATACCGGTTAACAAATTCAATTACTCTTTTTAGTTCCTTCTACTGCCAATAAATACATTACTTGAGATTTTGCTCTTTCATTTATCCATTTCCTAAAATCATCCTCAGCTCTTGCTCGTTGACTTTCAGTGATAGTTCCATCGTTGACCATTTGAATCCCTTTAGATGAAGCAACTCCAGCCAAGATTTCAATATGTTTTTGAAAGTCATTATCTGTACGTTTTGTCATTTCATTTTGAACAGTAACTTTTAAATTTGTAAGCCCAGACTCTTCAAACATCTTTGTAAGATGGTCAGCTATTTCATTGTCCATACCTGCATCAGAACGCCATTTTAAAAAAGCATCGTAAAAGTTTTGCATAGTTTCTGGAATGTCTGGTTCCCAAGATATTTTTGTATGGTTATAATCAAGCACTAAAACTTGACCATTATGTTTGGTGGATTGAACCATTTGATTTAAAGCAGTTTGTGGATTTTCAAGCCATTGAAGAACCCTTGCGGAAGTAACAATATCAAACTCATTATGAAATGGGAGATTATAAATATCAGCAATTTCAAAGGTTAGCCCCGGAATATTTTTATAGTTTTGACGTGCCTTTTCAATTAATGCTGGATTGTTATCAATTCCGATTACACGTCCATTTGGACCTACAATTTCTGCGATACCAGAAGTAATAGCTCCTGTTCCACATCCAATATCGAGTACAGTCATTCTAGGTTGTAATATTTCTGCCAACCTTTTATGTGACCTCTTTAATGAGCGAGCATCAATAATACCTGATTCCTTTAATGTCGCTCTTTCTTTTGCTACTTCAGCTGCCATTACAAATCCTCCCTACACATTAATTAATCCAATAATTCCCAATAACTTATCACGTATGCACTTCCATATCAAGAACTAAATAATATACCTTAATTGCACTAAACTGTGCCGTTAGTGAAAAAGCAACTGTTCTTGTTGAACACTCGCAACCGTTCGCACAATAACTACTATTAAGTAATTTACTTTTTTTGATTATCTTTTAATGTTTTAGCCATTGCTAAAAATACAATAATAACAAAAATCATAGAAAATATAATTACTGAATACAAATTATCACCTCATAATCCACCTAAATAATACAATAATTTAAACCCAGGTTATTCCAGTAACCTGCACCGTTAGTTGGATATTGCTGCAGATTAACATATACTTTTGCTAGTTTCTGTTCCTAATGCATTTTCATTTAAGGGTTGGAATCCTCATTTTGAAAGAATAGATCTAAATCCCTTAGCAAAGGAATTGAATTACTAAAAAGATGTCTAACATTATTATCGAGTTAACAATTTAATTATTGGTATCCACTCCAAGTGGAGCAGCTTGAATATATTGGACTAACCGATCCTGAGATAGTAGTAATAAGGGCATAAAAGCTATCCTAGAACGTTCTTTTTGAAAGTATAAGTTCACATTAGAGAATTACTGCTCTTAGATAAAACACCAAATAAAGTACGAATGGAATAAACGTTAGAAAAACTCCGATAAACTTGGTTCGTTCTTTAAACTGTAATAGAAACCCGACTGCCCACAACACAAATAACAACATAAAGTACCATCTGTAAGTTGGTGTGTTTGTTTCACCTATTCCTGGACCACTCATCCAAATTGAAAATAACAATACAAATACCCCTGAAAGAGTATTCCAAGTATGTCTCATTATTTTTTTGAACATATCACCATCTCTTTTCGTAATGTAGTAATCTGCTCTTTTAGTTTAACATTAATTTCCTTTTTGTTGACATAGAAAAATGCACCCCTTGTTGGAGGAGTGCACTCTTTACCTTAATACATCATTTCAAAATTTCATTTAAGATGGTTTGTTTTTGATCTAATTGATTCTCCTTATAAGTTAAATAAGTATTATTTAACATCCATTTTTAACTTATCAATATATTCTTGTCCTTCTAACAATGAGAGACCTTTAAAAACAAAGTGACAATGAAAATAGACTTATTCTTTATACCATTTTCTTAGCTGATTGATATGAGCTTGATGATAACGATTATGGTCAGCCATATGCCATAGCCCCCATCGAATGGTTGCTTTCTTTTCATTACAATGTCCAAAAGTAACAACTAAAGCTAAATCGTCATCAGTTAATAGTGTACATGTATCTTTCAACATGTTTAATACTTCTTTATAGTCATCCATAAGTGTATCTATAGATTTTCCTTTGATCATCGGTAACCTATTATTTTCATCTATCATTGGACCAAATTGTTTTTTAAACGAAGCAGGAAGTGGTTTTCCTTTTATTCTAAAAATCCAATTAAGGTCAACAAACATGATATGATTTATCAACTGAGCTGTACTGTTAAATTTGTCATTTGGCCCTTTGTAATCTACTTCTTCATGTGACATGTCATTCGTTATATATTGTAGCCTTTGACTATTTTCTTTTACAGCTGAAAATAACATTCCCACAATTGGTGTCATATCAGTATCACCTTGTAAATCGTAAAACATAGACTCTGCCTCCAGTCCTTTAAATTGAACCAATATCACTTTAGGTATGTGAAGAGTGTTTATATTATTGCTACAAATAATAAAGCCATAAGAGCTGCTACTATCGCATCCCTCTTTGATGTAGTTCTTACTGTTGGCATCCTTTCGAAACTACCTATAAAACTAACTAATCTAGCAATAACAAAAAACAATACAAAATATATAAAAAATGAGCCTAACATAATATCACCTGAAATCGTATGTATTTAAGAAAAGCACCTGATAAATGAAAATGTCATATCTTATAAAACAAAAACACCCAAAAGGCAAATTAGTACCTTATTTTTAATGATACTTTCACTTGCCTAACTGTTACATCTCATTTTCTATTCACGATATAGATAATTTAACCCACTATTCCTGTCTACCTGAAAAACCAAATGCGAATCAGATGTAAGCATCAGTGTATGAAAATAAAGACCGTACCCATTATCCTCTGGATATCCGTATACATAACAAACGACCTCTTCATCCTTCATAAAAACGATTTGGTTCATACCCTCATTGACGGTTTCGGTAATGTCATCCCACTTGTACCCAACCATTTCAAATACATCTTCATTACTTGTATAGGGATTAAATGAATAGGCAACATCCCACTCAAACGGGGTGACATCTAATAAATTCACCTTTTCAACAGATTCCTCTATGGAAAGGATTTCTTCTTTTAAACGTTTTTCGTTTAAATCCCACACATCCTCCTCTTCGGAAAATTTTATGAAAGCCGCAATTAACATAATACACACTACAATGGTGGCTACCTTATTTTCTGTTTTCAAATTTAGAGGCTCTCCTCTTTTTTAACGTAATAGCATCACTAAAATAATTGGCCTGAAACTATTCTTCACTTTGTTTTTTTTCGTAGTTTACTACCGTAATAATATAATAGGCATCCAAAACAAATGCCCAATAATATAATTGATAACCAATAAACAATTGGAGTTGCACTAGGAGCATATGTTGCAATGAGACCTAATCCAATTCCAGCAAGCATATATAAAGTAATGAATCGCATTATTTTAACGTACATTAGCTTAACCTCCCTAAGCCTATTATCTATTTTATACTAATTTTACCATTTTTTCTTTAACTTTACTGCCCCAGCGGAACAAATGTACACTTTAAAATCTAGTTAACATAATAATATTATATGAAGATATTAAAATAGCCAAACCCTTATAGTAAAGGCTTGGCTACTTTTCGTTTTTTATCTTTTATGTATACTTGATTGATCAACGTTTTAGCCTTTTAGAAGTCTGATTATTAAAACTAAAGGTTATTTTGAACTGTTATAATACTTAATTGATCTTGAAACTTAGAAATCTTAAATACCGTTTTTCCCACGTATAATAATTCCAACCATAAATGTACATTAATATTTTTGATAATTATTGCTCGGTTATGTAAATCGTTTCACAAACATTCAATTTTTCTTTATTACCTTATAAAAATACAAACTCAGCCAACCACCAACTAAAGCAATCGGCACAGCGAATATTCTTTTTGGATTTCCCTCTTGGACCCAATCTATATTAAAATTAGGTGCTACAAATAAAAGAAATAACAAAATGACAATGCCTGAAGAAGCTCTAATAAAAAAATATTTCATTTTCTAACTCACCAATCCTTGACGGTTTGTTTTATAATCTTTTTATAAAGCTAAAACTACAGATATATTATGCTAATCAAAATCCCTCCTTTAGTCGGAAATTATAACTACCTTGATCCTAATGCAAAGCACACAGTTACATAGATTAATAAAGTTACTATTACTATATAATGGAAAAAAGATTCTTAATCCTTATTTTCTAGTACTCGCTTTATATCAAGATTCCTATCGTTCCACAAATCAAAACACCCAATAGTAAAATACCTGTAAGAATCCAGTTATCCCCCCAGCTTGTTATTGTGCTGCATAAACAGCATAACGCAATAACTAAAGACCCATATTTCTCTCTCCATCTTGCTAATTTTGAGGAACCATCACTACTCAAATATCTTCCCTCCTTTTTCACTAAAACCAACGACTGCCTTAATTAATTCATTATAGAAAAGAGGTAATCTAAATTATATATGATAATGAGACCCAATATCAGGAATATAGCTGTCCCGAGATATTGCTTTGAATCTTTTATAAAGATAAACTCAAGTACAGCCTGAAAACCTAATAAAAATGTTAAATAAACCATCCAATACAACTTCATGATGGTATCAGAATCTTGATTAATCACAAACCATAATGTACATAAGAAGATAACAAGTATAATACCTCTACCCCAACGGTCTATATTTTTACCACGTGTTTCCGCAATTTTTTTCTTTTGCACTCCAAGTATTTTGTATGTCAATTTTTCTGTTAGAAATATTATTAAAACTAGAATTAATAATAACAATACTAAGTTCATGCATTTCTCCTTTAGCTACACATTTTAACTACTTCGTTACCTCAGAATAAGAAACATTATTGTAAACTCGCACCCTATACTTGCTACAAACGTTAACCTTTATCTTGGATTACTACCGTATAAATAACTCATTTAATTCTATTATTTCTCGGCATTGCTCAAATCCTTCATTGGTTTTGCAATCTGAGCTTCAACACCGTTTGTTAAGTAATATTTTTAAGCCAAGTTATTATCCGAATAAATTGAAATGGCTCATACCAACTAACTAAAAATAAGATAATAAAAAAGAAAGCGAGCGATATATATTTTATACGACCTTTTTCCTTCTTAGAGATTGCTATAATACTGAATAAAGCTCCTATCAATAAAAAAAGTGCTCCTATAAGTACAATGGGTTCATAATAACCTTCTATTATCCAGTTTAATCCAAAAGAAAGCAATCCAAAAAATATAGCGATTATTGACCATTTACTATATGCTTTCATAATCCCCCTCCTAAAAATTAAATTATTATCGTGCTAATTAGAAGAAATACTAAAAATACCTGCCCCTAAATTTTAACATTAAATCCCTTTTTCAGTGATAAAAAAATGCATTCATTGTAAAATGAACACACCGATTAGTGGAATTGTATTATTAAAATTTGTATGTCTTTTTCATACATACTTGAACAAATCTCATTAGTTATTCTTTTAGGTTATTGTTATTCTTACTATATCCATATACTAAAAAAGACCGCTAGTTACCACCAGACGGTCAGATAATTAAATAGTAAACTCCATAACAGATCAGCTCTTAAATATACTTCAGGCTTTTTTTACAAATAAATTCAATAACTCTTTTGCACTATGTACTTCTTCATCTGGTTTATAGGTAGCATTGGTTGGTATATCTTTTTTGCGATGATTCATCCAGATCGCCTGCCAACCTGCTTGTTTTGCTCCGATAATATCTTTTTCAAAATTATCTCCGATATAAATTGTTTTTGTTTGATCAAGGTTCATTTTTTCTTCAATAAAATCAAACACTTCTCTTTTCGGTTTTGCATGACCAATACTCCCAGAAATAAAGGTTCTTTCTGCAGGAAACCAGCGACTAAGACCGAGCTGCTTAATTTTCATTGCTTGATGTTTTTCCTCACCATTGGTTAGAATCCCAAGCTGTTTACCTTCCTTATAAAGTGCATTTAATAGTTCTTCCACTTCCGGAAAGAGTGTAATTTTATTTTGTTCAACAACATACGTTTCATGAAAAACAGCCGCTTTTTCCGTATCAATCGGGATATTAAAGTCTTTACAAGCAGAAATAATTCGTCCTGTTTGCCATTCGAATTGTGATATTTCACCATTTTCACTTTTATCAAATAAAATCTCACTATACTTTCTACTAGCTTTATATAAAGAATCAATTTCTTCGTCAGAAAAGGGCTCTTGAAACAGCTTTTTTACCGTTTTATGAAAAGATTGTGCTTGATCATATAATGTATCATCAACATCAAAAATAATTGTATCCATTTTTATAAACCTCCTTATCTTTATGATATCACTAAATTATTGTTGACTCAGTATCAATGGTAAGAATTATTAACAGAATACAAATAATATAAAATTTGATTTTTCATCGTTTTTTAGCAGAAAATTTCCCCTTATAAAAATAATAGATATACTACGCATTTACTTGCTGTTACAACTGTCAATTATTTAATCAAGCAAACTAAAATGAAGAGGTAACTGTGTAGAAAAACAGCTGAAAATTCCGACTCAAAACAAATCTTCATGATGCATTTTTTTAATCTAATGAACAGTATAAGAGAAGTGAAACCCTTGTTACTTCGTGCTAGTTAATTCTATGTTTTAATCATAGCATAGAAAGGTAAATAACATTAAAATACTATAGTTGCAAATGGGTGAATAAAATGTTTAAAAAATTAAAAAATCGAACAACACTTGATCAAGAAACGATTCAAATTCATTTAGGAAAAAAGAACATGGTCATCCAAAATCGTTATCAAATGGTTTACTACCTTAATAATATTCTTCAAGGATTATTATATTTGACCGGTAGTATTCTTTTTCTATCAAAATTTAACGAAGTATACGCTATTTCCTTTTTTATCGCTGGTAGTTTCCTGATGGTTTTCCGTTCTCTTATTCAAATTGTAAGAGATATTCATTTAATGAAGTTAGAAAATGAAGGTAACACGAATACACCAAACAACTCATATTAAGAATTGTTCGGCAGAATGGACAAACCTCTTGGTTCAATTATTTCAGATTCACTTAAACTTTATTTGAAGTAACTCACCCAATTAAAAGAAATATCTCAGTGGTGGGTTATTTTCAGTTAAACTTTGTTGTTGATTTCCGTTACAGGCATTCTCTTTCCGCGAGCGGTCCGGGAGCCTCCTCGGCGCAAGCGCCTGTGGGGTCTCCCTTTGACAGGCTTCTCCCGCAGGAGTCTCATGCCTTTCACTACAATCAACAAAATGCTTAAAAATCAACATTAAGCTTTAACATAGCCTTTTATTAAAGGCTGTTTTCGCAAACTTTGTTGCTTTAAAATACCTAAAGCAATTAGCATTGTATAAAGTCTAGTGGCATCTTTTCTTCATAAAATGGTACCCTTATAGTGAAAAAACACTATTTACATTCCAAATTTTTAGTTACATAGCAACAATTGTTCAGAAAAGAGCCTTATTAAAAGAATCTCCAGTAGATATTAGGTTAGTGATTTGATACTTTATATATAAATAGTAGTTCAGCTAAGTTAATTAACTAAAACGATGTTCAAACAGTGAGCAGAAAAGTTCTTTCTCAACTAGTTATTTGTTTCTGTTTGAAATTTCCCATTGTCATATTTATACCTACAAAAAAAATACTTAAATTTAGAGTTTGTCTAACTTCAGTCATTTCGTGCAATTATAACGCTCTTAAATATGTACTTGTTAAAGATAAGCTTCATTTGGATCAGAAGAAAGCTCTTCGATCGTAAGAAAATCAAAACGCACAGTTTGATCTTTTCCTTTGGGACTGCATGCGAATAATCCAGCTGAAATTGTTGAGTCACAAGGAATATCCAGGTGAGCTAGCCGTATTTGCATCCATTCTTCTCCATCAAAGGAAAAATCAACATAACAATTATGAGCAATCCTAGATATTCTAAAGTATAAGTCAATCTCTTTAGACTCCATAATTTGTGTCGACCAGTCAGAATATCCATGATTTGTTACTACTGTACCCAATTTACTCAAAGTATTCGTTATATATTCTAAAGAAGTTTTAACCCAAACATCCTTTGAAAAACGAATCATCAACCCTGCCTGGTCGTATTTTGACTTTGGAAAAGTTTTGACCTTTGTGGTCATCCTAAAATTTTTATCTATATTCGTATAAAGAAAATGACCATTATCTGCTTCAAAGCCGTAATGTGTTTTTTGCCAGTAATCTGTTTCCTGATCGGTTTGTAAAACCAATTGAGAACTAGTTGGATCAACAAACCAATTCTTAGGTTCACAACGCCATTCTAGTAAGCTATTTAATTGTTCACTTTCAAATTTCTCCTCAAGAATCGACCGTTTATCCAACCAAATCCCTCCAAATTTAATCAATTACATACTTCCTCAATCATTATACTACTTATTTATATCTTCAATCGTTAAATTCCAAGCTCTTGTTTGATGATTTTTTCATCAATAAACATCAGTGAAAATATGTAAAAGTTAGCACTCCTAGTCTTCATTGTAAATCCCCATATTATCCATTAATAATATTTCTACGAAAATATATAAATACAATCATTATTACGCCTAACCCAGCACAAATCGAATACATCATTGAGTATGATGACATATCGGCTATAGGTCCCATCATTACTCCTCCTAGAGATACACCAAGATCAGCCATAGCTATAAATAAACCTAGTAACACATTTCGATTCACCTGTGGTAAAACAAAGCTTAAATAGGTTGTTAGCGTCGGATACAAAAGAGCTTGCGCTATTCCAATTAAACATGCACCAGCATAAAAAAAGCTAGCTCCACCATTTATAGCAAAACTCACACATTGTGTTCCCGTTGCTAATAGAAGCATCATACCCATTATAAAACCTGGATGCCACTTTCCATCAGAAGGGATTTTCTTTCTTAAAGTAAACCGAGAAAAGACAACAGTTCCTGCTATGATCATAAGGAAAATTCCAGCATTTCCGTTTTCTATCACGTCAGCATATAGGGGAATAAAGATCGTCGTTGCACCGAATATAATTGAACCAACTAACATAAGAACACTGCATGTAAACAAAGATGGATTTTTCACTAGATGGCCAAAAGAATGATACATATTTTTACCTTGCTCTGAATTGTTTGTAGCAGTCTGTGCTTCCTGTTTACCCATTTTGGCACTATATCCAACAACTCCAGTAAAGATGGCAATTCCGATCATCACCACTGCAAAGTATTCCATCCCTCCTTGCCAAATACCTAGTGCCAATAATGGACCAATAATACCTGGGATATAAGAAAATAAAGAATAAAGTGATATCCCTTGAGAACGGTCTTTTTCTGGCAGAGCATCAATAATTCCGATCTGTAATGCCATTGAAAAGAATGCTGTTGATACGCCTTGTAACATACGAGCAACCAGATAACCACCTAGCCCTGTTACCGTATATAATATTAAAGCAAAACCATTTACAATAAGAATAATTCGTAATACTTTTATTGAACCATACTTTTGAATAATGTGACCTGCCCAGGGTCTAAAAAACATAGTTGTAAATAAATAGGCCCCCATAATCAAACCAATTGTTGAATTGGTGGCTCCTAGGGAATCTCCTTTCAAAGGGATAATAACATTTAGTATAGAATTGGCACTAAAATAAAGAAGCACCAAAAGATATAATCGTAGAAAGGGCCAAGACAAAGCTCCACTCAAAATTTCTTCTCCTCCAAATCTATCAGTACATTAACCTGATTAAAACGTGATCAATGATTGCAATAATTTTCTTGCATAAAAGGATTTTACGTTCTTTAAGTGTTCAATTTTAACTATTTCTTCTATACTTCCTTCTTTAAAAATAATCACTCGATCACAAATATAGGCGCAGCCTGCAATTAATGTATCAGCGACTGATTCTGTACCATTAAAAATATCTTTACTAAGTTTCTCTATCAATCGCATACCATATTGCTTCACGAACAGTCATTTCACATATTGGATTATTAGCTAAATAAAACAATAATTACTAAACTTACTAACTTGAATTTTTAATGAACAAAAACATTCTGTCACAATAAAACGAAACAATTACGATTTGAAGAAAATACTTATCTCTTAGTTTAAGACAAGTTCTATTAAACTTCTTTTTTTCCTATACTTTTTCCTATTTCACTGCAGATCATATTTAAAACTTCTTCAAAGCTATGAACAACAATCGTATTTATTACGATTTGAAAACTAAAAATAAACCACTCTTTAAATAACCTCACCTTCCCAATTCGTAATGATTACTATTTAGCAAATAATACCACTATAAATCAACTTTCGTCAACTAAAAATTGGAATTTTTGATCAAATTCGCAGAATAACTAATAGGAAAGGATCTTTAAAAATCCTTTCCTTATAAACAACTTCTTCTCATTCGACACTCTGCTTGTAATCTAACCCCACTTGCTACCCAACCCTATTAAAAAACCCCGCTACAACAGGAAAACGTTCAAATTCCATTCTCATCTTTCGAAACGAAATCACATCATTTCCTCTAGTAAGTTCATAATCTAGTGAATATTCATGACAATTCACTGGAGTGTGTCCAAATGTTTCTGTAAAAAATTGAATAGCTCTTTGCTTGCTATTTGCAAAGATAAACACATATTCATTATGCTTCAGCTTTAATGAATAAATGCCAATTTTATGAAAACCTAATACATTATTTTCGATCATTTCGCCTACTTTTTGATGATCTGCTTCATCAAAGTTCAACTGTGAAATATCGTCAGTTAAAGAAATTTTCTTCTCTTTAAGTAAATGAAATATGTAATGCGCTAATGGAGATTCTTCCAGCTGAAGGGATTGTAAGTATAGTTCTTTTACAAGCATTTTTTAAAGCACCTCACTACTTTAGAATTTTAAATACATTTTATCTTCATTTTTAAACAATATTTTTTAGTTATAATCTAATTCTTTTGATCCTCAATCTTCCCTGTATGCTCGTTGTAATGTACTTTAATAAATCCAACAGGACCATTTCGGTTTTTAGAGACAATGATTTCTAGAGATTGATCTTGAACATCTTTGTCATAATAAGCTTCACGATAAAGAAACAAAATCACATCCGCATCTTGCTCAACACTGCCTGATTCCCTGATATCCGACATCATCGGTCGTTTGTTTGCTCTCGTTTCGACTGACCTGTTTAATTGGGCCAAACAAATCACAGGACAATCAAAATCCTTTGCTATCATTTTGAGAGATTTTGAGATTTCGGTTACTTGTAAATGAGAATTTCCTCCGTAAACATCACTAGGAGAAATGAGTGTTAAGTAATCAATAAAAAGAATTGGTTTTTTATTTGGGTATTGATGAATCATTTTTCTCGTTTTTGCTCTCATTTCAGCAACTGTTTGTCCCGCACCATCAAAGATGTGGATATTTGTTTCATTTAAGTCATGAATAACGTCTGACCATTTATTTTTTTGAGTAGCTGTTAACATATTTTTCGGATCTCGCATTTTTGAGCGATTAAAGTTCCCTGTTGAAGCAATTAATCGTTTGGTGATTAATTTTCCCGGCATTTCTAACGAAAAAACAAGTGGCAAATACCCATCCCATCCCACCATTTTCGCAAAATGAAGCATCACATCTGTTTTCCCCATCGATGGTCTTGCGGCTAAGATTGTCACTTCTCCGCTTTGAAATCCTCCTGTTACTTCATCAAGTTTTTTAATACCAGTTGTTGCATGATGTAAGATTTCTTGATCCTCCCATGGTGCTTCATAGATTGAAGACAACGCATGTTGTAGGGACGTGTGATCATCAATTTTACTTTGATTAATTTTATCCAGGCTAGTAATAACCTTAGATATATCCCAATCATTCATATTTGCGATTGTTAAGATGTTTTTCTTTTCTCGCTCTTTCCAAAGATCAAGAATAATCTTTTCAATTCCTTCAAACCTCTCTACATCACCATATGATAACAGCTCAGAAAGATAAGACATCCCACCGAAGGAATTGAGATCTGGTAAAGTTGTTAACGAGATTAAATCGATATTTTTACCGCCTTGATGATATTCCACCATTCTACGCATTAATTCTTTATGTATTGTGCCTTCCAATTGATCAGGCCTAATAACAGTATCCTTTAGAAGATACTCTGCCTTCATCAAGCTTCCTAAAAATGCTTTTTCTGCGATAGTCATCCATCTTCACCTGCTGTTATATCTAAAACAAATTCTCCAGGTATTGCCCTTCCAGCTTTTTCATTGTATGTATTCTGCTTTTGATTTTTATTTTGCTTTTCTTGATATAAATCGATCTCTTCAACCGTTCGCAATGATTGATGATCCCAGTTTTTAAGAATGCCAATCACATAGTTTAATTTCCGCTTATTATTCGCACAAGCTATTGTCAAAGCCTTTAAGATCACTTTCTTCGGTTGTGAAAAATTTGAAGCATCAAGCCAGGATAACAGCTGCTCTTTAGCATTCATATTAGACACACCAAAGCCATTATTGTCCCAAAACTCAACAATTTCCTTCACACCTTTTGTTTCTTGTTTTTGTGGAAGCTGTTTTATGTTACTATCACTTTCTGCCTTGGAATTATTATCTTTTTCTTGTTGATCTTGTTCTGTAGCAGAAATAATGACAGATTCATTTTCATCTAAATTCTCACTTTTTGAGTCCTGATTTGTATGTTCTTCAATTGGATTGCTGCTATATTGATTGACATTGTTTTTATTATAATAATCGTCATAAAGACTACGCATTTCCTTTTTCTCAATTCCTTCTGAGATAAATGGAATAAGCGACATATCAATTACCTGCTTTAATTCAGATTTAATACAATCCATCATAGGTTTTCCACCCTTATTCAGGTTATGTTTCCCCCAGTTTTTAATGGCAACTTCCTTAGTTGCCGGATTGTATCGGATTAACTTATGATGATTAACGAAACGATCGACAAGTGAATGAACCTTCTCAATCGAAAGATCTGTATCACTTGATATCTTTTTTGGGGATATTTTATAAATTCCAATTTGAGTTGTTCTAAAATTTGTTAGAAGAAAAAAGTAAAAGTACCTATCCTCTATCGTCATCACATCTGATACCTCTAGATCTTCCCAAAAATCACAACGTATCATTCGATATAAAGCCATCTATCATCACTACCTTTTTTATGTAAGTTTCTTTCCATTTTGTATATATAGAAAAAAACAAATCGGGTAGCGTGTTTTTTAAAAAAATATTTAAAAAATTATCTCGAGCTGCAATTTTTGTTTGGTTTACTTTAATTTTTCATTCTCACTACGAATTTTCAACCTAAATAAAAAAACGTTCCTTACTTTTGTAAGAAACGTCACTACCAACACTCGTTAAAAAAATTCATTATTCTTCGCTTATTTTAGCATTGGGTTAAAAGTTCTTTTGTTGTTTTTGTTTTTGTTTTTCTTTTTCTTTTTGCCCACGTATCGTGAAAAATATTTGAACGTATCGTCAAAAAAATTCTATTTTGTTATTATTTTAATTCCCATCCCTCTTTGTAGCACTCAACATCCCTCTTCTTCGCTTCACTTTTTCCACCAAAAACTGAACTGCATATAATAAATATGCTTTATAGTGTATGTATATAAAAAATTGAAAATAATTTAATCGATATAAACGTAAAATTTTAATTTTCTTTAGAAAAGCTATAAAAATAAAAGCAAAGAATATATTAAAAATCACATTAACAAGGACAAACTTTTTAAAGTTTCCATAAGTATATTTCAGGATCCACATCGAAACCGGTACATATGGACCAATATCAAACGGTAGTTCATCTCTTATAAATTTTTGAGGTTTATCATAGAATTTCCAATACTTTTTCTTTCGACCAATTAGATGACTTATGATTTCATAAATTCCTATTACAACACTCGATAAAGAATAGCGCATAATACTGCGCTTACCTATAAACAAAGTGGATAACCATGGTAGACCCATCATTAAAGTATTAAAGATTTTGTGTTTTCTTGAAGTCATACGTTAGTAGCACCTCGACATAATGAATTAACTAGATATATCTAAAATGTCCAAATACTATTTATTTAAACCACTTTATTTAAAAAGACTCAATGCTTCACAATATTAATTTTTGTTTACTAATAAATTTAATCAGATTATAATTCTTGATAGGAAGTATTCTATTTACATAATAAAATTTTTTCGAATGGTGAAGACGATGAATTTACTACTAGATATGAAGACCATTTTCATTACATTAGTGTGCGGTAATTTTTTTACTGTGTTTTTAATATCTGCTTATTGGCAGCAACATAAACATAATAAAACCTTGAATACTTTTTTTGCTGCAAAATGCATACAAGCAATTGCGTGGCTTTTCTTAACTATTAGAGGTGGAATTCCTGACATTTTTTCGATCTCACTAGCCAACAGTCTACTGTTTGTTGGTCTCTCATTAGAAATAGCTTCAGTGTTATTGCTGTTGCAAGTCTTTTCTAAGCGTGTAAAAAAATTCTACATTTACTTGACGCTAATCAATCTTATTGGCTTTCATATCATTATTCTATTTTACAATTTAGAGAATGTAAGAATTGCCTTTGCGTCCATTGGCTCTGCCATAGTCATCATCTTACCTACTTATAAATTACTTTTTCAACAATCTTCAACACCATTAAAAAAAGTATTAGGCACTCTTTATTTTCTCATCCTGTTTTCTCTTATTTTTAGGGGCATTTCTGCTTTAAATGATCAAGCAATGGGATTGTTTACACCAAGTATTACTCAAAGTCTATCTTTCCTATCCCTTTATTTATCAATGATTTTAGGTAATATCGGGTTCATTTTACTGTTAAAAGAAAGAGCTGATGAAGAGTTAATAAAATTATCTAAATATGATGATCTAACCAATGCCTTAAATCGTAGAAGTTTTATCGAGCAATCAAAACAATACTTAATACACTATCAAAAAATACAAAAACCTGTTTCTTTACTTCTTTTCGACCTTGATCACTTTAAACAGATAAACGACCAGCATGGACATGAAGTAGGTGACCGAGTACTTAAAGATATAGCTTCCCACATTTTTCAACAAATGACCCAAGATGGTTTGTTTGGCCGATATGGTGGTGACGAGTTTGCTATTTTACTTCCCAATACTGATGAAAACCAATCTTCAATATTTGCGGAGAAAATGCTAAATTCTAAGAAAGTATATACTCTTGAAGAAATGTCTGTTGAATATTCGTTAAGTATCGGTGTTATTACAGTTGTTCCTACGGAGAATATCTCGATGGAATCACTTTACGTTATCTGTGACAAAGCACTTTATGATTCGAAAAATGCTGGGAGAAACAAGGTGTCAAGGCGTTATTATGAAACATTAGAGGCAATTGGGTAAGCTAAAGATCATCCCGAATTATTATGTTTTAGTTCAATTAACTCTCACCTAAAAGTTCGGGTCGATATTTGCTATCATCAATAGATTTTATGGTTTTGCATACTATTTATAAAAACTAGTGGAATGGAGCGGAAGACACTTGACTCCTTCGGATGTAGAGGAAAGGCTAAGACCCCACAGGAGAACCTTGTGTCTACAGCGCAATGAAACGAGCTTATTTTCCAAACTAGACTAATTAATAATTAAATATATTAGAATACTATGGATTTATTATCTTTGTGAATTGATTAATTTGATTATGCTTTACCTCTTTTTTACAGAACAATAGTAAACAATTAGTCTACAGAGATATCGGCTGCTACAATATCACCTTCAACCTTATCTATTTCCTTTTCCCCTTCAATTGATATTTGTACACGTTGTGCTACTTTTAAATCTGAAAACTGTTGAACATCCCCTGAAAACGAGGTATTTTTTGTTACAAAAATAGTATATGCTGGATAGGTTGCTGTTGGATCTCCATTTCCAGTTCCAACAACAATACTACTTGTTGAGTCTTCTATTTCTAAAATATGACCTTTCACACCAAATTCAACATTCTTTCCACAAGCTGAAAGTATTAAAACACTTAAAACAGTTAAAATCAAAGTAATCTTCTTCATCTTGAAGCCTCCGATCAGACAATGTAAATTCCTACATACAATTAACACAACTAAAAAGTAATTCTTTTAAAATAGCATTGTATTAATTTGAATATTTTACCATAGAAATCAAAAAAAACAAAAACAAACCACTCCTTCGTTTACATGAATTGTAAGCAATGGAGTGGTTTTTCTTTTTTTTAATGGTAAACCTTATTCAATATCTTCGGTAATTTCTTCCCGTTCCACACTAATTTCCTCTATATTTTCTAAAATCCGTTTGGCCATAAGGCTATACCCACTTGAATTTGGATGAAAATGATCTTCTGATAATAGTTCAATGTCGGAATCTTTAAAGAGATCTGCGATTGGAATGTAATTTACATAATCATATTGCTGTGTAAGAATTTGTCCTGAGCTATTCCAATCGTCAATAATCATTTGCATTTCCTCGATGTCACCAAAATAACGATCGAACGGATTGTAAAAACCAATTAAATAAATCTTCGCGTTTGGATTTAAGCTATGAATTTTAGTAAAGATAACGTCTAGTCTCTCAAGATAGTCTATTTTCGCATCATTAAAAGGTTTCATTTGAAGGTTCATAATATTACTTTTAACAATTTTCATAATATCATTGGCACCTATTGTTACTAAAACAATATCTGCTTCTTCAACTGATGCTTTGATTTTCTTTTTATCCAGCCGCTTTACTAATTGATCTGTGCGATTTCCTCTTTTACCATAATTCTCAATTGCGACTTTTATGTTATTATCTTCAAATGTGTTCGTTAAGATTCCAACATAACCATCATTTTTTGTTTCATCTCCAACACCTTGCGTAAGTGAGTCACCGATTGCAACAACATGGAGATCTTTTTCAAATAATTTGAAGACTCCTTCTACTACCCCCCTAACTTTTTCCTTGATCTCTTCTGATACTTTATTTATTTTTTCAGTCTCGACCTCAACAACTTCTTTTCCTTCTTCAGCTACAAGATTACCTGAAACAACCTCAACTTGTTCCTTACTCTTAAGCTCAGAATCTTTAGAATTCTCTTCTTCAGAAATAGTGTCATTCGTCTTTTCTTTAGATATATCCTTTTTTTCAGTTAAAGATTTATCTACTGTATCACTAGAAGATATTGCTTCATTTTTAATTGAGGTTTCAATATTGATCATGTTTGATTGATAAGAAAATGAAAGAAAAAAGTATACAGCAAAGCATACTACTAACAAACTAGATATCAAGATTAATACTTTATGTCTCCACATGTGTAACCACACCTAACGATGTAAATTATTAAACAGTTTTTTCTTTTAACAGTGCTCTTTTCTGAAAGAATGTTGCTATGTAACAAAAACTTATTTTCGCAAATAAGGATACCCTTTTATGAAGAAATGGTGGCATCTACTGATTTCTCAGGTATTAAAAGCAACAAAATTTGCGAAAACAGCTCATTAACATTTTAAAAACCGTTTGTAAAGCCTTAATAAGTTAAACTTTACAAAATTTTAATATTGTAACATTCATTGTACTATAAAAAGTGACTAAATAATTATGGAATTTTGTACCATGGCATGGTACAAAATTATTTTGAACATCATAAGAATCTTATCATAGTACTTTTTTAAGACTGATCTCTGCTTAAATTAACAAACAATTTAAGACGCAACGATTTCTATACAAGCTACTAATAATATCTACATTTAATTGATAAAGTCATACGCTGTGTTTTAATTGGGTTTTGCTTTTCTTTTACCTTCTAGTCAAAAACATACTCATTTTCTATCTCTATTACATACCTATATTAATAAGAAATAAACCCCTGATTAATGGAGGGACACTTTTTGGATAATAATTGGTTAAAGGAACATTCTTTTAAGGAAATAAAGATTGAGGATTATGATTTGTTTAGTAAATTCATTCAACAATCTAGTTACTTTACAGGATTATGGGCATCTAATTTCACCTATATTTGGAGTCTATCTCAGCTAAAAAACATAAAGGTCTTTTGGAAAATTATTGACCATATGTTAGTCCCCTTCATCATGACAAAAAAATTATATATGTATGTTTGGTGCTTACCTTTTGGTAAAGGAAACGAGAATCATGTTATAAAGGTAACAAAAAAAAGCTTACTTCTTTGCAAACAATGGAATTACATTCATCAACAAAAAAATAGTGCTACCGTTAACTTAGTAAATGAACGTCAATTTCAATTCTTAGCATCGTCTCCTTTATTCAAAGAAAACTTCTTTTACAAAAAATACGACAGCAAGGAGATAATTTGGAGTGTTCCTAAGTTGGTTCATTTAAAAGGCAAAGAATTTAGTGAAATTAGAAGCTTAAGAAATAAATTAAAACGTGAACATCCGACAATTTTATTTCGTGAATATCAACCAACTGATTATAAAAGTGTCAAAAAATTAAAGCAAATATGGAATAAAACTTCTGGGCAGAAATACAAAGTCATAACAGATCATAATCTCTTTCATCAAGTTATTCACTATTACCAAGCTCTTCAAGAGAAGATTTATGTTGCAACAGTTGATGGGAAAATTGTTGGAATTGTCACAGGTGCTATTTTACCCAATGGTATTTCATGGGGTTGTATCGCAAAAACACTTCCTGGTTATAAAGGACTCTCCGAATATTTATATACCGAATTTGCAAAATCAATGTATTCCATTAATCCCAGGTTAACCATGTTACATGTTGGTAGTGACAATAACCAAGAAGGTTTACGCCGTTTTAAAGAAAAGTTTCGTCCTATTGAACAATTAGAACTTTATGCTCTGAAATTAAGGTAATAGTGAGAGCTATGGATAAAATCCCTCTCTATTTCCAACAATGGTGATGATCATGAAACGATATAAAATTGTCCCTTTTACAGGGAAATCAACTATTCTAAAAATACACAATGACCTAATGATGGATCTTAAGTGTATAGAATCTTCTTTATCGTTCGGAGAAAAAACTGTAACAATACAGATTCAACGTACACCTGGGGTAAAAAATAATGAGATCCATTTGTCAGAAGAGGTAATCAACCATTTTCGCATTCCGCTTTTCTGTGAATACGAAATAACCTTTAATCAAGATACAATAACATTAGGACCATATATCGGAATAATAGCTGACTTAACTAAAAAGGGTTTAATTCGTAGATTAAGTGATTTAGATAGTTATGTTAAATATTATGAAAAAATAGGTGGTAGCATTGCTGCTTTCTCTTTAGATTCAGTAAATGTAGAAAATGAAGAAATCTCTGAAGGATTTATTTATAATCCCCAAATGCAAGAGTGGATACACACAGAAAATATTCCTCTACCTTCTTCTTTGTTTAATAAATGTAAAGTTGAAATGAATAAACAATGGGAGTTTTTATCATTTTATTATAAGTCGAACATTTGTAATTTTCCTACGTTTGATAAATGGGAAATGTACAAATGGTTTTCCTCTGATCCTTCTTTAAAAAACGTTCTACCTAAAACTCGTTTATGTAAAACTCCGAAAGATATTTTACAATTTTTAAGAAGTTATAAAAATGCATTTTTAAAACCTATAGGTGGTACGTTCGCTAAGGGAATCATATGGTTATCATATAATAGCCAGGGTGTGACGGTAAAATATGAAGTTAAAAGAAAAACAATCACACAAACTTTTTATCAAAAAAGAGAATTTATCCTTTTCTTAAAACGACTTTTAAGAAAAAACGAGTACCTTATTCAAGAATCTATAAATCTTATCCGTGCAAATCAAAGAGTTGTAGACTTTAGATTCATTTTTATAAGAAATCAAGAAAGAGAATGGGAAAATGGCGGTCTATTTGCAAGATATGGAAAACAAGGGAGTTCGGTTAGTAACCTTACAAGTGGAGGCAAACCTCAATTAGGTAAGAAAGCCCTTATAGAACTATTAGAAAGTGAAGAGCTGGCTAATTCTTTATACGAAGAAATACTTTCTATCTCAAAAAAAGCAGCAAATAAACTAGAACAACATCTTATTACATGTGGAAATCTTGGTTTTGATTTTGGTATTGATAAAAATCATAAGTTATGGATTATTGAAATTAATAATGAAGATCCTGACCACCGAATTGCGACAGTATGCAAACGGAAAGATCTTATGTATTATGCACGATTACAAAATATGCTTTATACGAAAGCATTAGCTAATTTTCATGAAAAAACACCGCCTATATTGTAAGCTCCATACTAAAATAGGCGGTGTTTTTTATTTGACTCTAAGTGAATTTACGAACTTTTTATAAGATTGAAACATCGATGTTTTAATTAAAATAATTGAATCTTCATCAGCTGTATCTGATAAGAACTTGTATGCTTTGGTAGGATCCTGACAATGTAAGATTTTCTTACTATCCATACCTTTTTTTATCGCTTGTAAACCAATCAACTCAGCTTCTTTTCCAATCGTGATCAGGTAATCGATCTCTTCTTTTGCGACAATATCACCTACTAGTGTATGAATTTCACTCGTTTTGTCTCCTAAATATTTAATGTCCCCAAACACAGCAATCTTCTTTTTACCTTTAGCAACATTCGATAATACATCTAAAGATGATTCTATTGATGTTGGATTCGAACTCCACGTATCGTCTATTAATGTAGATCCGTTTATTCCTCTTACTATTTCCACATGCCTTGGTAATAAAGGAAAACTTGCTAAACGCTTGCCAGCACTTTCAATACTCATTCCAAGCTGATATGCTGCCGCTATGGCTGCTGTTGCGTTATATACATTATGTTTTCCTAGGCCTGGCACTTCAAAAATATAAGAATCTCGAGCATAGATTAATTGAAATTTCATTTTATTTTGTTCGTACATTATTTTTGCAATTTTAAAATCTGCGTTATCATTCATTCCAAAGGTTACAATTTTTTTCTTCATCTTCTTTAAATCTATTTTTCTTACAGAATCATCATCACCATTTACAATAACTGTTCCTTTTGAGTCGATTAAAGAGAAGATAGACAGCTTTTCGTTTATATAAGAATCTAAATCTGGAAATCCATTCAAATGATCAATACCAATAGATGTCAAAATTCCAACATGTGGCTTAAAGTATTGATACGCTCGTTTTAAATGTCCTGGAACAGCTACAGCTGTCTCCATTACCGCTAGATCATCTGATTGTTTAATTCCTAACAAATAATCTAAATGACGAGAAGGATCGTTTTCATTTCGAATGGTTTTATACACATTGAATTTTTGTGAGAAAATCCAACTAATCATTTCCTTTGTCGTCGTTTTTCCACAAGTACCGGTGATTGCCACAAAAGGTATTTTAAGAGTATTTCGATAAAAATCAACGAATCTCCAGTAAGCTGTTTTTACATTTTTCACGAAAACAATCGTCACGTTTCTTCCTGCATCTAGTAATAAATCAGGCTTTGACGTAATAATTGTAAGCTGCTTAAAATGATTTGATGCTTTTAAAGATAAAGTTCCTTTATTATGAAAGTATAATGTATGATCTTTGAGTAAAGAATATTTTGGGATTTTAATCACATGTCGTATAAGGGGATTTGTTTCGCCAACTATTACTTTTCCTTTCATATAAGGCAATAGATCTTGTAAATAGGTTGGTTTCATTTTTACTCTCCTTTATAAATTGGCTCTGGTAAACTTTGTTGTTTTTCGTCATACGAAGAAAACAGCTTCATATAAAGTCTAGTGGCATCTTTTCTTCTTAGAATATTACTTTTATTTGTTACCTACATTGTTACTAACGGGAAACTAGGTTAATTTACTATCCATCAGAAAAATAGCCTTACTTAAAAATCAGTTAGTGCTTTTGCATAGTAAAGTGGAGTTTGCCAAACTTTTTTATAAATTGACTCGGGTAAATGATATAAACGTTCATCATCTGCGTAATTTACTTGAACTTCGAGAACCCACACCTTTAGATGCTCATCAAGAACAATATCAATCGCTACATCTGCAAGTGATTGCCTTCTTTTTTCAAGTGAAACACAAACATTTTTGCAAACTTGAATCATTTGAGTTTGAACGTTATTGCACCTATCTTGGTCAAGAGTAAAATATTTTCTTAATGTATCTTCAACTGGGACAATCTTCTGGCTATGTTTTAAATTAGTAATTACTTCGTTTGGTTTCGAAACTCGCCCATAAATACCAGAGCAATTCCATTCTTTGGCTTCATCCTTTTGCATATACACTCGAAAATCTACTAAACTGTTTTCATAAGTGAACGGAACACCTTGTTGGATAATATATGGATGCTTATTTGTTAATGTTTCGATAAAATGACTTAATTCATTTTCTGTAAATAAAATTTGTTCTCGGGTGTTTGTGTCTTTAATGAGAAATCCTAATTTCATTTTCTTTGCTTGAAGAATGCCCCTACCTCTTGAAAGATTTGTCGGCTTTAAATACACGGTTTCATAGTGGTTAACCATAACTATAAAGCTATTTACATCTCTCAAGCTTTGTGTGAAAGGTAGATGTTGATTTATAGAAGAATCTTTACACAGTAATCTCCACAGCTTTGATTTTGACATTAAGCAATTATTAATCACTTGCATTTTTACACCTTTTTTTAATAACTTCAGTTGATTTTTTTTTATATAAACTCGATTATATAAAACAGTAGGAAGCGGAAATATTCCTTCTTTCCACTCATGATCTTTCGTATAATAATATGCTTTTATCAATTTATTTGTTTCATTGATTGAGTCAAGAGCCCCAACAAAAACAACTCCATGATCAAAATCAGAATTAGGAATCCTCTCTTTTAATAGTTCTAGTTTTTTTTGTGATAATTTTTCAAACTTCTTTTTTAGTAACATGCCAATTAAGGGTCCAAATTGCACTCCGCCATTTTTTATTTGAACATGAAGTTCAACATCATCTGGTAATTTTATTGATTGCGAAAATTGTGGTGACACTCCAACTTCATTATATTGTAATGTATTATTTCCTTTTAGTTCCTTCAGTACTTTCAACGTACCATAAGTGATGGGAATCTGTTGTTTTTCTACAAAATTATACTTACTTATTGTTTTTGGATTCATCCAAATTTCATTAATATTGCTGTCTTTCATCCACTTTATTTTCACTGATTACACAACCTCTCTTTGGATGTCATTTCTCTTGGTGTAAATGCCTGGTATCATGTTCCATAATTCTCCATTTTATGCTTGGCGATATTTTACGACAACTTGGCGATATTCGCTTTTCATTTTTCCAAGTGACATTTTGAAGAGAATACATGAGTTTTCTCCGCTAAGTTTCTCTAACACAGAATCTAATTCACTAGCACTATCTACCATTATTACTTTTGAAGCAGCCATCCCATTTTCTATAGCACTCATCCCAGTTAATTTCGCATGACTTCCAACAGTAATTAAATAGTCTAGCCCTCCCATTTCCATAAATGTTTTCCCTATTTTAATATGCTGCTCTTGCAAATGTTTACCAAGTCTCTGCATCTTACCTAAAACAAATATTTCCTTTTTATCTTTAGAAATATTCTTTAATACTTGCATAGCAGCTTTAACTGAGCTTGGATTACAGCTCCACGTATCATCAATGACCATACTTTGGTTATAACCTTCATAAATTTTCACATGACGAGACATTGTGCGAAAAGTTTGAAGTCGATTTATACAAGTTTCTATTGAAATTCCTATAGAATGGCAAGCTGCAATGGCTGCTAAACTATTAAAAATATTATGTTCGCCGTATCCAGGTATAAAAACTGTATATTGTTTACCAGAGTTCAGAAGTGTATAGTTCATCCCCTCATTTGCATAGGAAATTTTATTAGCTCGATAATTTGCTTCCTCGTTCACTCCGAATGAAATGATTTTCCCTTGATAATTCGACATATCTATTTTCTTTATGTTTTCATCGTCAGCATTTATGATAAGCATTCCTTTGTAAGATAACGCCTCTAGCATTTCTGCTTTAGCTTTAATATAATTTTCAAGTGTTCTACATCCTTCTAGATGTGCTTCGCCAATATTTGTGATCACACCTACTGTTGGTCGAAAATATCTCCCGCTACTACGAACATTTCCTCTGTAGGCGACACCCATTTCAAACACTGCTAATTGTGTGGAGTCATCTAATCCAAACAAATACCCATGATTCAAGTGCAATCCGTTTTGACTTTGAAAGGTTTTATGAACCATTAGATCTTCTTTTGCAATATGGTTAATCATATCCTTTGTCGTCGTTTTACCACACGTTCCCGTTACGCCGATAACAGGAATATCAAATAAACTTCGATAATAACAAATAAATTTCCAATAAGCTTCTTTACAATCATTCACTAAGATAATATTTACATCTTTGTGAATTGGTTCTTCCCCAGTTAAGTGGTCAACAACGATGCTATAGCCTTGTTTTGTTTTTAACAAATCCCAATTACATGCATATGGAGCAAGGCAAAAATATAAAACATGTTGATCAATATTACTTTGTCTTTTCACCACTTTTTGTATGGTACTTTCTTCATATCCTTTAACTAGTGATCCATCAATTTCTCTCACAATATCTTTTAATAAAAGGGGTTTCATCAGTCATACTCCTTTATTTCATGCTCATAAAGGTATTTAGCATATCCAATGGGAGTGAAATAAGTCGATTTCCAAACATCATTCATTCCAGCATTTTTAAATGTGATTCTGAGATCCCGACAATTCGCTTCAATAAACATTGGAAATCCTTCATTTGTCATTCCTATATCTAAGCCTAAATCAGCAAGCTTTGGTAATTTAGCTGCAAGGTTTGAGGCAACTTTTTCCGAGAAAAACTCGATATTTTTATATACCGTTTTATAGTCAAGAGATAACTCATTTACCAATTCCTCTAGCGTTTTACATGTTCCTCCTTTTGCAACATTTGTTACATGTCCGCCAAGTTGAGCTACTTTTCCAACAATTCCTGTTACTTGCCATTTATCTTTCTCGTTTTTTTGAACAGATACGCGCAAATCAAAAGGACTTCCTTTATATGTTGCTAATGGAATTCGTTCTTGAATTAAGTTGATTTTAGAATTGATTTTTCTCTTTAAGATTACGGGGAAGTCTTTTGTTGTAAAAACTTCTTTGTGTAGTGTATTTTCTTGCTTTTTGTAAAAAAACATTTCCCAATTTTCCACATCAACTTTAGCTAACTTGATTACACCGCTACCAAGACTATTGTTGTTTGGCTTTATAATTAAATCTTTATATTTTTTTAACATCATGTGAAGATTCACTTCGCTGGCTCTAACTGTTTCTGGTAAGTGCGGTTGTATATCTTCATTAACTTGGAGAATTTGATGAATCTTTAATTTTCCAAATCGATTCCAATTATTAAAAATACTGATTCCTTTATCATTTAAGAGATGTATTTTCTCTTCAGCAGTTTGTGTAAAATGTAAGGCACGATTATGAATAACTGTAGGAACAGGTAGTGTTCGTTTTTCATATTTACCGCCGGTTTCCATCACATAAGCATGAACATAATCACAATCTTCACTAATATCTTTTAACCTAAAATAACAAGGAATTAAGCCATAATGTTTCGCAGCTTCTTCATATAAAGATAGTTGCTCGTATGTTAATTTTTGGTTTTTAATTCCTCCATAATTAATTCCATCCAGTAAGATTCCAACATAAGGTTTGGTCATGTCATTATCCCTCCTTTAACTTAAAATCCTGCTAATGATTTTGCATAATGAAACGGAGTTGTGCGTAAAGTCTTAACTAATTGGCGATTCTTCATTTTTATTAAGCTATCATATCCGTAAAGTTTATTAACCTCTAAAATCCAGATATTGAAATGATCATCAATAATACAGTCTATTGCAACATCACCATAATTGCCGATTGTCTTATCTAATGTTTTGCACAAATCGATGCAAGTAGTATAAATTTTTTGTTTCATCATATTCACTTCTTCAGCGGTTCCCTCAAATAAAAATCTTATTGCTTCTTCTCCAGATAATAATTTCTCTACGTATTTTAAGTTTGTAATGATTGTATTTTTTTTAGACACTCTTCCGATCATTCCTTGACAAACCCATTCTTTAAGGTGATTTTTCTGAGCATAAATGCGAAAATCAACATTTTGATTTTCTCGAGAAATAGAAACACTTTGTTGGATGATATATTTTTTATTCATTAACTTTCTTAGAAACAATTGCAGATCATCTTTGTTATTTAATACGGTTTTCTCTCTATTACGATTCGTTACAACTAGTAATTCTTGTTCATTTTTAGTCATATGAAATATCCCTTGCCCTCCAGCACCGTCACGAGGCTTGACGTAAACAGAGCCATATTGATCTATGAATTTTTCTACTTGTTCAACATCACTTATGGATTCTGTATAAGGAAAATACTTAGCTAGCTCATTGTCTACTAAGCTATATTCATTTATTTCACCTTTACAAAAATAATAAGAATTAATAACTTTATCGCCGATTTGTGCTATTAAATCGTTGTACCTATCAGTATCAATAGGATGTCTTTTGTACACAACATCAGGATAAGGAAACGTACCAGCTATCCATCTAGTGTTTACTTTGTCACCGTTTGGATTGTAGTAATATCCATGAATTACTTTTTTCTCCGCATCAATTTCTTTTGCAGCAAAGATAAAAATGAGCCCACCTATTTCTGAATAACTGGAAAAGCGGCCTTTCATACGTTCTAATCTTTTTGGTGATAGATGTTTTTTATGAGAATATGCGACAAAGCCAATAACTGGACCAAGGCGGAGTGTTCGACCAGTTAAATCCACTTCAAAAGGAACTTCACTTGGAATCGTAAGGGTTTTCGTTATGTCAACTGGAATTCCTATATTATTCTCAGCTAGCTCATCATCCATTTTCACCAAATATTCTTTTGACCAGTTTCCGATTTTAAGAATAATTCGATGTTGCACGATACCGTACTCATTCTTCAAGCTTTTAGAAATACGAATTTCTTCTGGATTATTGTGATATTCAATCGTTACCATACCCATTTCCCCCCTCTGATACAAAGCTTGAGACACTATAATTCATTACATGCACAAATGTACAGTTGGGTACGGCTTTTTACCTATAATTTGGCAAAAATATTGATTGTGGGTGTTATTATTTTAAGCTATGTTAAAGCTTAAGATTGATTTTTAGCACTTGGTTGATTGGAGTGAAAGGCATGAGACTCCTGCGGGAGAAGCGTGTCAAAGGGAGACCCCACAGGCGCTTGCGCCGAGGAGGCTTCCGGACCGCCCGCGGAAAGCGAATGCCTGTAACGGAAATCAACCACAAAGTTTAACAGAGCCTTATTTTATAATGGTTATCTTTGTGACAAATAATAGGCATATTCAAAAGGTCGAGTGAATGAGAGATCTTGATCCTTTAAACTACGAATAGGATATGGTAAATGATTCACTTCAAATATCCATAAATCCCCTCGTTGATCTAAACCAAGGTCAATTCCTATGTCACCCATATGATAGCTTGAATCATCAAACGTTTTTCCTATTTCATGTCCTAATTGAATAATAGATTTTTTCATAGTTATGATTTTTTCAGGAAGAAACATTTCTTTTAAAAATGGTTCAATATACATAAGCATGTTTTTATCTGATCCTCTTGAAACAAACGGTTTTTTTAACGCAATTCTGCCTACCAATAGACTTACATCCCAATCACCAATACCATTTTTATTCATGTTTAAGCGAATATCCGTTGATTTCCCTTTCCATTTTGCTGTTTGTATACCTTGTTGAATCATATACTTACCAGTTGAAAATCCCTTCGGATATAAGTTCCATATTTCTTTACTATTCTTAACAGCACTTGTTTTTTTAGCCGTTTCTATTTTTATATGATCTTCATCTTTTTTTACCCAGATGATTCCTTTGCCACTATGACCTCTAATTGGTTTTAAATAAAATTCATGAAACTCTTCTAAAGCTTCGTCAAGATCATCTATTTCATTTAACATCCTTGAATGGGGTAAGTGGCTTCTTAGTGATTTATTTTCTGATAAAATCTGACTTCCTTCAAACTTGTTATAAAAATGATTATTAAAGATTCTACCAGGCATTAACTTTTCTATCTCTTGTAATTCACAATGATTCACTTCACTTTGCATATAAATGACATCAGGTATTGAAAAAGCTCCATTCTCTATTACGATTTTATTGTCTTTTTTTCTATAAATCTGTCCTTTTAAAGTGGAAGTTTCAATATTTAGATTTTCTAATGTAAAAACAATAATTTCATCAAATAAATCATTTTCTAGCATAGAGATTCTTCTTTGAGCTAAGCGTTTAAACGTTCTTCTAGTTGTTTTAGTACTTCTACCAACACATATTCCTAACTTTGGTTTCATATTAGATTGTTCATTCAAAATTAAACACTCTCCTTTCTACAAATTATGTTGTTAAGCAATATTTGGATTATACTTTTTTCTATTTTCTAGACGAGCGTATATACATTCTTTTTTATGATGAATACAATATTATGAATAAAATAGTTAAAGGAGATTGATAAATATGCCATGTACTTCAACAGTTTCACTAGATTATTATGATTTTGAATGGTTGGGTGATGCTTCCGCGGGTGTGATTAGTTACCGCGTAACTGGAACCTTAGAAGAATGTTCAAATGGTGAATTCCCAGATTTAAGTCACTTTACGGTTGGCTTCGGATGTCCTTTAGAATTTTTTCCGGACGAACCAGTTGTAGGGTCAGTTCAGTATTTTCTAGATGGAAATTTAATTAGCACCCAAGCTGTTAGTGTTGATTTTGTTTCAAGCGGAGAATTTCCTTTTGATGGAATTAAATTCGAACAATTAGATGGTGATACAGTCCTAAAATCAGCTGCTTGTGGAGTAGATGGAGATAATCGTACACATGATGCTATTTTCACTTTTCTATTACCAGAAGATGTAGGATTCATCTATCAAGAATGCTGTGTAGGAATTGGTTGGGTTGGCGGTACAACTAGATCGCCATTTTGTGAGGAATGTATCACTGGTCTTTGCTGTTCAACCAAAGGTTAATTTAATCTATTAGCAAACATCAACAAAAAAATAGCCTTCAACAGAAGGCTATTTTTTTGTTATTTTAAAGTACTTATAAAAATCAGAACTCAACTCTTCTCCTTGAGCATTATAATCCTTTGCTGAAACAGTGTTATCCTTCTTCTTCTTTATCATCGTATTATTATCTCCATGAGCAAGAACCCATGTTAATAGTGGGGTATTGACCATTGTATACTTTTTATTAATCTTACTAAGATGCGTTTTCACTGAGCCGTGTCGTCTTCCAACAATTTTAAAATTTGTTTTTAGAACATCCTTCCGTTTTGAAGAGATAGGAAACTCTCTATTTGTAAAATAAAACAATTGGCTAGTGCCACATCCAATATAAAATCGATTTCTTTGCCATACTTCTTGGTTGGATACATTCACCATAAATCCACTATTAAAAACAAAGGCATCTGTTTTAGGACATTTTCGAATGTATTCAACAAATCGGTGATGAATCCAATCATCGGCATCAACAGGCATAAAATATCCTGTATACCCAATTCTTCTTAAATGCGATCCAATCACATTTCGCTTCAATAACTTATCCCTACTATACCCTTTTGAGTTTAGTGGTGGCGGAAATTTAACCTTCAGCCATGTTACCCTACTATGTTTTAACTCGGGTATGGTTGGCTTTTTATGTCCTGCAATTATAATTCGATAATGTTGATCTGTGTTGTTAAAGATTGTTCTTAATGTTTTTGCCAGATTATTTTGTACTCTTTGCCAATTTCGTGAAGCTCTTTTACTTTTTAGAGAAATGGCAAAGACAATTTCCTTATTTATCTCATTATTACTTGAATTTAAGTCTGATATATATTTATCTATCGTATTAAGATTTTCCATTACTGGTTTATGAATAGAAGATTGAGTAGCTTGTTCTTTTTTGGTTCTTTTATCTTGTACTGGAGATAAAGTGAGGGTTTTATTGTGTGATTTCGTAGTAGAAAATGTGTTGTGTTTTTTGCGAGCGCTTTTTAACCTTTTTATTTTCTTGTAAATAACTTTCTTCTTATTTTTCACTAACATCATTCACCTTTCTAAGGCTTTTAAAATAGCTTCCCATTGTATATTGTTATCTATCTATACCTTTACTTGTTGTCCTTCCAATAGAGTAGTAGTCTATAGAATGCTGACTTATTTCCTCTAAATGATAGCAATTTCGTCCATCAAAAATAATCGGATGTTTCATCAATTTTACGTAGTTAGTAATGGGAAAGTGTACAATCTCTTTCCATTCGGTTAAAATAAACACAGCATCTGCATCTTGTATTGCCTCTTTTATACAATCTACATATTGGATAGTAGGATGAAGTATTTTTTTCGCAGCATTTTTTGCAACTGGGTCAAATGCTATAATGTTTGCACCTTCTTCTACTAATTGGTTTGAAATATCAATAGAAGCTGCTTCTCTCATGTCATCTGTATTCGGTTTAAACGATAAACCTAAAAGAGCAATCTTTTTTCCGTGAAAAGTTCCAAGTCTTTCTTTCGCTTTTTTTATAAGAACTGACTTTTGAGTTTCATTAATTTTCACAACAGATGATAAAATTTGAAATTGATATCCAGCTTCATTGGCTATATGAAGAAGCGCATTCGTATCTTTAGGAAAGCAAGAACCTCCATAACCAATTCCAGCATTTAAAAATTGAGAACCAATTCTCTGATCCTTCCCCATTCCCATAGAAACATCTTCAACATTCGCTCCAACTTTTTCACATATCGAAGCAATTTCATTGATAAAGCTAATTTTAGTAGCAAGAAAAGCATTTGCTGCGTACTTGATCAGCTCTGCACTACGAATATCAGTTTTAAATATTGGAATATTGAAAGGTTTATTGATTTCTTCGAGAATTAAAGCTGCACGATCGTTTTCAACTCCAATGACAATACGATCACCATTAAAGGAATCATAAATCGCTGATCCTTCTCTTAAAAATTCAGGATTAGAAGCAATATCAACTCTGACTTCTGCTTGTAAATGTTCTTGAATCATTTTCAAAATAAAATGATTTGTTCCAACTGGGACAGTACTTTTCGTTACAACAACCACATCGTTTTTCACACGGTGAGCAATTCTCTTCGCCACTTCTTCAACAAACTGTAGATCTGCTGATCCGTCCTTCTTCTGAGGTGTGCCAACAGCAATATAAATAACATCCACTTCATAAGCATCTTGAGTTTCTAAGCTAAAACGTAAATTTCCACTCGCTACATTTTTCGAAATCAACTCTTCTATGTCAGGTTCATATATCGGTGATTTTCCACTTTTTAATAGATCTATCTTTTCTTGATCAACATCAATACAAGTGACATCATGACCGATTTCAGCCAAACATACACCTGTGACAAGACCCACATACCCTGTTCCGACTACCGCTATCTTTTTCATGCATCAGAGCCTCCTTGCAAACAATTTTCACCTAATTATCTTTGCTATTTTTCAAAAACAATTGATAACTTTTTTCCATCCTTTCTATCCTTTTCCAAAACTTTATTCCACAATGATGCATGATAACAGGATTTTCTGAAACATCCTTTCGATTAGGTCGACTATTCCATTTCACATCTAAAGATCCAATATAGGGAGTATACTTTGTCGGGCCATTGTATGTTAGAATTTTTACTAATCTATTTTTAAAGCCTAATAATTTTAAAAACCCTTGCTGATCCCACCATCCACGTTTATTTTTCCGCTTGAAATTCCATACTTTTTCTAGTATTTCAAATGTCATCGGATCTCGCTTTGCCACAATAACACCAGAGTTTGGAAATAATGGCTTTCTTCCAAAATAACTTGTCATATACACAACATGATCTGATTGTAACTCTTTACGAATATCTTCTTTAGGATTCACAATGATCGTATCTGAATCCATCCACATCACTGTTTTATAGTATTTTAAGAGATTTGCAAGTAAGAAAATTTTATTCTTTTTTGCTAATTTTGTTGTTAAAAAACTTTCAGTAAAAAAAAGCGTATCAATATTATGAAGCTTCCCATAATACTCAACTGTTGGTTTCATAATTTGTAATGCTTTTTCGTGATTCTCTCCAACTCCTAAACAACAAATGACCATATCACTTTTAGGCTGTAATAAAAAATCATGAGAAGGGATCACGGTTATCCTCCTAACATTATTTAACTATTTTATCTTTTTCGATAAGTTCTTCAAATACTGTCCGTATTCACTTTTCTCTAAACTTAATGCTAGTTTCATTAATTGAGATTTTGTAATTAACTTTTCTCTGAAAGCTATTTCTTCAATACAACCTATTTTAATCTTTTCGTTCTTCTCGGTTTCTTCGATAAATTGGCCAGCTTGGTATAAGGATGTATGTGTTCCTGTATCAAACCATGAATATCCGTTACCTAACAACTCAACATGTAAATCACCTAATTCTAAATATGCTTTGTTAACATCAGTAATCTCTAATTCTCCTTTTTCTGAAGGCTTTATTTTTTTAGCAATATTTACAACTCGATGATCATAAACATACAATCCTGTAACAGCATAATTTGTTTTCGGCTGTGCTGGCTTTTCCTCTAAATTAATAACTTCTTTCCGGTCATTGAATTCTACGACTCCAAAACGATATGGATCTTTTACATAATAACCGAAAATTGTGGCACCTTTTTTTAAACTAATCGCCTTTCTTAAAAGTGAGGTTAATCCATGACCATAAAAAATATTGTCACCTAAAATTAACGTAACAGGTTCATTACCAATGAATTCTTCTCCAATAATAAATGCTTGAGCAATGCCCTTTGGAGAAGGTTCAACTTTAAATTTGATTGATATTCCTAATTGTGAACCATCGCCTAATAAATTCATAAATCTATGCTTATCCTCTGGTGTTGTAATAATGAGGATTTCTTTTATTCCTGCTTCCATTAATATAGCGAGAGGATAGTAAATCATCGGTTTATCGTATACAGGAAGCAATGGCTTTGAAATCACATTCGTTAAAGGACATAATCTCGTTCCTTTTCCTCCTGCAATTATTATTCCTTTCAAATTCCCTCCCCCTTTCTTTTTAAATTGCGTAAGCTCTTTTCGAATAATAATATATTAAATTATTTAGATATAGATATATGAAAGAGCCCAAATATAAGACATTATATCCAATTCATATAACCTATAATTGTATATACTATTCCCTTATTATCTATATTGATTAGGTGTTCATCGCTATAAAAGATAGATTATTAACCATTTATAGTACTCTAACTTAGTGAAAAACACATATTTCTCACCATTTATCACTAACTCATCGTAAATTCATATATGTATAAAAAAGAATGTTGGAGGAATCTAAATGGTGTCAGTTGTTGCTTGTACAATTCGTGATTCAATGATGGACAATATATTTTCTAATTTTAATAGACAATTGTGGCAAAAAAAGGAGTTAATTATTATTTTAAATAAAGATAAAATGAATAAGCAAAAATGGGAGGAAAAAGCAAGCACCTTTGACAATGTTTCAATTTATCAGCTTCCTGAAGAAAAGACGTTAGGAGATTGCTTAAATTTCGGTACCGAAAAAGCAAAGTATGAAATTGTCGCCAAACTCGATGATGATGATTATTACTCTGAATATTACTTAACTGAAGCGATGATGGCATTCGCATCAACAAATGCACAGCTAATTGGCAAAGGAAAATCATTTATGTATTTTGAAAAACAAAAGCTCCTTACAATAAGAAGACTAGGAAATGAAAACCAGCGTGTAAAAACGAATGTAAAAGGTGGGCTTAAAGGAGGAACCTTGATGTTTAAAAAAGAAATCTACCCTGAAATTAAGTTTCCTTCTAAAGTAGGCTCTGGAACAGACAGTTCATTTGTTGGACTTTGTAAAAGGAAAAAGCTAAGAATTTATTCAACTAGTCGGTACAATTATGTATATATTAGAAAATCAAATAGTGATAGCCATACGTATAAAAGGTCAAATAAAGTATTGTTGCAAAAAAGTAGAAGGGTTGGGAAGATTTCGAACTTTGTCCCTAAAGTGACAAAAGCGTTTGGATCTAAACAATAGAATAAGAATTTTAAAAAAGATAAAGGACTAGCCACTATCTAATAAATTCGGTTAGTCCACAATTTATGTTCTTTTCATTCATTCATTTATTAATAAAGAAGATCTGAGATATTTATAATATTCATTTTTAAATGGATGTTCTGAATTCCATGGTTTTTTTCGTGTAGTAAAGTGTATTATAACTGCATCTTTTTGTGGATAAATCTTTCTCCTATTCCAATGTCCAGTTGTATAATTCCACTTATAATGTAACTTAAGCCACTTGTCATATAAAACAGCGTTTAGTGCGTCTTGATCCATAAACCTCTTTTGATCAGGATGTTTCTCTTTATAACGAATGATTTTCTCAGACGTATTATCCTCTCTCCACTTTTCTAAATTTAATAATAATACACCCGAATTGAAGTAACCAGAACCTGTTGGTAATGAAATATACTTAATTAGCTTCTTAGAAATGGTACTTTCGACAGCAGCTAAATGATAGTCTTCAATATTAGTTTCCCATAAAGCAGTAAGATCCTTAGTTACTATTAAATCACAATCAAGATATAATGCCTTATTAATATCAGTACTTAAGAGATTAGGTATTAATATACGATAATATGCTTGCTTACTTATCCGTTTACGTTCATTAAATGAATGAAAAACTTCGTCGTCAATCTCTAGGAAATGAATGCTTGAATTAAATCTCTCAACGATGAGTTGTAGTTTGAGTTTGTTACTTTCTGATAGATTTCCATCAATTATATAGATGTTGATGTGTTCCGTTTGATCTTGATTCATAAATAAGGATGTTAACATGACACCTAAATGTATGGCATATTTATCATCTGATGCTGATACGATATGCATGAATAATCCTCCTTTTTTACATTTGTTATACCAAAATATGAATTCTTAAGAAATTTGATTGTACTCCCCTACTAGATAATGAGAATAAAGGTACTTATCTATTATTTTAGGTATCGCAAGTCATAGAAATAGGTGAACCTAAAACTATGATTTTGCATAAAATTATAATAAGTGGGGGTGATCATCAATGATTTCAGTCATTACTATCACAAATCGACCTGAATTCATAGATAATGTATTTCAAAATTACGAATCACAAGTTTGGAAAAAGAAAGAGTTAATTATTGTATTAAATAGCGAAGATATGGATGTAGATAGTTGGAATGATCGAGCACAACAATATTCAAGGGTTTTTGTTTTTCAACAACCCGAGAAAGTATCTTTAGGTGAGTGCACAAACTTTGCAGTAAAACAAACCAGCCATAACTATATAGCAAAATTTGATGATGACGACTATTATGCACCTTATTATCTTAGCGACACGATGAATGCCTTTCAAAATACTGGTGCTGATATTGTTGGGAAAGCTACAACCTTTTGTTATTTTGAAAGTAAAAAGGCTTTAGTTATTCGAGACCCAGGTAAAGAAAATCAGTTTGTTAATGGAATTGTTAAGGGTGCCACCTTAGCATTTAAGAAGAAGGTTTTTAACAATATTAAATTCCCTGATCTTCCTACCAGAGAAGACACAGTGTTTATGAGGAAAGCAAAAAAGAAAGGTTACAAGATTTACTCTAATCATAAATATAACCACGTATATTGTAGAAGAAACTTCCATGATCATGCATCCATTGTTTCTGATGAAGATATTTTGAAGAAGAGTAAACTTGTATCATATACAGATGACTATAAAACCCTTGTTCAGAAAATCCCGAAGAATTAACTGTAAGGAGGAATAAACTTGAAAAAAATACTTTATGTAGGTTTTATTGGCAAGGGAAATTTAGGTGATGATATGATGTGGGATGTTTTTCATGATATGTGTCATTCACTTTTCCCAAATCATTTCCTTATTCACACATATACTCCAGGACAAAAAGTATTGGTAAATGATTATGATGCTATAGTGTTAGGTGGAGGCTCAATCATTGGAGGTAAATACCTTGATATTTTAACTAAAGCGATGAATCTTGAAATACCTATTTTTGTTTGGGGTAGTGGTGTTGATAAATTAAGCAAAAAGAAAATGAATACATTTTTATATAACAAAGAAACAAAATTCAATAATATTTTACCAAAAGAGACAGAAGAAAAATTAAAAAAGATTATTCCGTATGCAAAAAAATTCGGTGTTCGAGGTCCCCTTACTCAAGCTTCTTTAGAACACTTACAAAAAGACAGTGAAAAGTATACTTTTATATCAGGAGACCCAGGATTATTACTTCCCACAAAAGAACAGTCCGCTACCATTAACAGAGTGGAGGAAAATACAATCCAGTCCCCAACAATTGCCGTTAATTGGGGTACAGATTTTAATAGAATTTATGGTAAAGATGAAAAAGGATTAAAAAAACAATTAGTAAAGGCACTAAAAGACATTCATTTACAAGGTTATGAAATATTATTATATAGTGTATGGAAAAGAGATCACTCGATTTTACAAGAAATAAAAGATGAGTTAGAACCAGATGTAAAAGTAAATGTTATTTGGGAAGCAGATCAAAACGAAATGATGGATATACTTAGTAAATGTGTGTATTCAATCAATTTCAAGCTACATGCAAACTTATTATCACTAGCGGCTGGAACTCCATGTGTAGCGTTAGGATATCGATTTAAAGTATATGATTTCTTTCATTCTATTGACTTACCTTCATGGGTATTATCCGCAAATACCAAGACCTTATATCAAGATATTCTAACGCATCATGAAATGCAAAAAAAATACGGTTCAGATATGATTGCTAAATATCAACAACATCGAGAATTATATAAAAAACAACTACTATCCATTTTAAATGATCTCAAAGATTGTCTATATAACTAAAACTTTTTGAACTTAAATCACAAATAAAAATAGAGGCTGGGACATATTAGAATTTGTATACAAAATCAAAAAATCTATTGATGACAGCAAAAAAAAAAACCGAACTATTAGGCGAATGATTAATTGATATTATCACCTGAACTAGTGGAATGGAGCGGAAGACACACGACTCCTACGGGAATTGAGGAAAGGATGAGACCCCGCAGGCATGCCGAGGAGGCTCAGCTTCCTCCCCGTGGAAAGCGAGTGTCTGCAGCGCAATGGAACGAAACTTGTTTCTTTCAGCTTAACTGAATATAGATTTTTTCGTCTTTTTTTATGACTTCCTTAATACTTCAACTTCCATCATTGAAACCGTTCATCGCCAAATACTTCGCATACAAAACCGGATTGGATTTCACTAAATAATACATTTTTCGATCCTTAATCATAAGTGGAAAATCGTGATCATGTCTTTTGTTCATTTCAATCACCCAAATTTTTTCGTCTTCATCAATTCCAACATCGATTCCTAAATCTGCATAACCTCCACCTACTTGATCAACTCTTTTCGCCATTTTTGTGCAAATTCGAACAATTTCTTGGTACTTATTGAATGCGGTTAACTCATCATAACCAAATTGAAGCTTCAAAGCAGAAATACCATCTCTTGCAAATCCATTTGCTTTAAAATTTGATGAAATTGCGTTTGTTTGCCCAAACCTTGCAATCATTCCTGTGCACTGCCAAAACCCTGTATGGTTTTTTTGAAGTATCACACGATAATCAACTTTTCGATTTTCATAGGTGTGTAGACGGATCGGTTCTTGCAATAAATAGTAATAATGCTTTCTTAAAAAGCTACGCATTTCTTCAGTTGTTATTTTTTTACTTTCATCTTCATAATTTTTCGAAATGATATAATGTTCATCTTCTTTTTCAATATAATGAATTCCCTTACCTCTTGAACCACTTTTTGGTTTTAAGTAAGCCCCTTTATAACGATCGATAAACTCATCTACTGCATGTAAATT
Organism: Metabacillus litoralis; assembly: GCF_007994985.1. GTDB lineage: Bacteria > Bacillota > Bacilli > Bacillales > Bacillaceae > Metabacillus > Metabacillus litoralis. Next base: position 190,508 of record NZ_VOQF01000001.1, read on the forward strand.
GATTTTTTTTGTTGTTTTCGGTAAATTTTCTACTAATTCATGACAAGGCTCTAACCACTTCCAGAATTGCCATTTATCAAAGTAATTGGAGTTAAAAAAACTCTTACCCATGCAGTTATTTAGTTTTTTCAACGTAGGACTTGCGAGTTCAACCCTTCGATAAATCGCGCCAGGAAAAGGTAAATCAGCTTTTCTCCAGTTATTTTCTTTACTTGGATCATAAATATATCCTGAAATCTTTTCTTCATCAAAATCAATTTGGTCTTCACTAAACACAAAAAGCACACCATTAATTTGCTCATATAACATTGTATAAATTACATAATGATGCAAATTTTTTTCTAATCTTGTTTCTGTTTTACCTAATAATAATCCGATAACAGGTCCTATTATTAACTCATTATTTTTAAGCGAGAACTCGTATTTTACATCCAAATCAATTAATAAAGAGGTTTTGATATTACTAGAAATGAACACTCGTTCCTCATCTAGAAGTGAATGAACTTTCACAACTACTTGTTGCTTCCGTTTTCCATAAGTTAAAGTTAATTCTTGATGTTTCTCTAAACCTAACTCATTTAGTATTTTTTCATTAAACGTAATCACAAAATCCTTTGTTTCACATTCACTTTGATATAATAGGAAACGTTTCATTTATACAACACTCCTAAATCCACTTAACCATTTCGCATATTTTAAGGGTGCTGTTTTTATCTTATAATAAAGCTGTTCATCTTTAGCATCCAAAGCGATTGTCATGTCAGGGCTGCGATTATTAATTTCAATAACCCATAAATTTTTATGTTCATCCATGCCTATATCAATCCCAATATAAGCAAGATGAAGACCTTTATTTTCTAAATACTTGCAACATTGTATGGCTAAATTCTCTAATTCTATATATTTCCTAAAAGCATCTTTTGGGGAGTCTTTATAAATTCTTTGTAATGTTTCCCATACTTGTTCAGCAGATCCTCCACTTGAAATATTACTTACGATACTATTTTCTTCCCCTAATTTAGTGACAATCCCTGGAACTGACCACTTTCCATTATGATCTTTTGTTACAATCACTCTTAAATCCATTAATCTCCCATTTTCTTTTATCAGTGATATTCCTTGCTGAGCAATATATCTTTCTATCTTTAACTCAGTTTGTAAATACTCTTGAATAGAATACCAATCATCAAATAACGTTGAAATATTTTCATTCTTAAACCGATATTTTAACGTGTACCCCTCTTCTGTTTTACTAAGGAGGTAAATGCCTGAGCCCTGCATGCCAGATGCTGGTTTAATATATATAGAAGAATGGTTGTTTACTAATTTCTCTAATGCAGGAAAATCGTTAGCTAAAACTGTTTCTGCAAAAAAGCCCTTTAAAGAATCATTGCTTGAAAACCATTCCCACATTTCCCACTTATTAAAAACATGTGAATTAAAATAATTTGAACCTATAAGTCGTTCTAATTGGTTTCTCATTGATGTTTTCAGTGTCTTTCTAATAAATACTGCAGCTGGAAAAGGGAAAGTCCCCTTTTCCCACACATTTTGAATTGGATCATAAGCGAAACCTGTAATGATTCGCTTTTCCTCATCGATACCATCTGATGTAAACAAAAGAATTAGGCCGTTTATTTGTTTGTAGCCATACATATAATTTTTATAAATTCTAATTCTTTCCATTGTCATCTCACTTGTTTTTCCACGAACAAGTAAACCGATCACAGGACCAATAATCAATTCATTTTGATTGACAGTAAGTTCATAGTCGAGGTTAGTAGGTATTGAAAAATGATTAAACACATCTTCTGATAAAATAATGACTGATTCTTCGTCATCATGAACATCAACTTTAACTATTTGTTTATTAGCACCAATCGTTAGATTCATATTGCATTCGTTAATAGCAAGGTTTGATAAAGTATTAGCATGAAGAAAGATCTCTTTATTAGAGGTAGGACTTATTTTGAGTGTATACTTCATTTCCTAAATCCTCCTTTACAATATCGAAACCTTGAAGATTCACAGCGTAAAAAAGTGGTTGATACCTTATTTTTAAGTACGTATCATAATCCATCTTTTTAAACCCTTTGAAACTCGGGAAAATATTTGCTTCTAATATCCATGGATATCCTTCTTCATCTAAAGCTATATCTATCCCAAATTCTGCATAATGTTGTGCATGTTTAGTCATCACAAGACAAAAGTTGTGACAAACTTCTATAACCTTCTGATGGATAGATGCATATGAAAGAGGTTTATTTGATTTCCTAATCACCTCTTCTAACGTCATAGCAAAGCCACCTCTAGCTATATTTGTAAGTTCCTCATTTTCACCGGCGACCCTACACTCAATCCCGGTGCAATCCCATTCCATTCTTTTATTTTTTTGCATAACTACTCTCACATCAAATGGTCTCTCATTTACCTTTAAAAGTGAGATATAGGTTTGGTATAAATATTGTTGCTTGCAAATTTCCAAGTTATCTAACATTTCCATGAGAATTTTTTCATCCTGAATAAGATGGCGAATACGATATTTTTTTCGATAATCATACAACACATAGCCTTCACGGTTCTCATTTTCTTCAAGAATAAAGATTCCTCGGCCTCTAGACAGGTCAACAGGTTTTAGAATAATCTTTTTTTCCTCATGCAGAAAACGAATGAAATCTTGGTTATTACTAAATATATGAGTAGAAGGTAAATGTTTACTAATAGTGGGTTCATCCCGTAATAAATGCAAATCTGATTTCTTAAAATGATGAGAATTAAACAAATTATTATTCGTCAATTGAATAAGTTGATTTATACGATCTTCGTTTTGATGGAAATTCCTTCTATAAATCGCAGATGGAATGGGAGCACTCCCATATTCCCAGATTTGAAGTTTAGGATTATAAATTTGTCCATAAACCATCTTATTTTCCCAATCAATTGAACGAGTTGAAAAAGCAATGACTAGCCCGCCAAATCGTTCATACTGCCCAAATCTGTCACTATATTTCTCCATGTATTGTGTTGTGTAAAGTTGATTCTTTTCACCTAATAAAAAACCTATTGTTGGTCCTATAATTAATTTAGTTTCTAGAAGTTTGATCTGATAATGTAGCCCCATCTTTACATGTGTTTTTTTCGCTAATCCTGATGAAATAAAAACTTCTACAGGGCTAAAGTAAGAATTACCTTTTACAAACGTTGGTGTTTTCTCCGCTGGCTCAACAATACACATGGTTTCTACTATTCCAAATTCAAATGAGAGGTGTGATTTCAACTTATTCCCTAATAATTCCTGAGGAAGTTTTATGACCAAATCATCTGAATTAAATTCAGTAAATTTAATCCAATAAGAACGTTCTACATCAGCTAGATGATCTTTTTCTTCTCTAATCGTTGGTGTTATTGTTGTTTCGTCTGAATTAGAACTTATAAAACTTTTTGAGGTATTTTTTTTCAAATGAGAAGCAACTTCAATCGGCCTCATGGCTACTGTTTTCCATAAGTTTTTTTTCCATTTTAAAAGATCATCAAGACCAGTGTTTATTGAACGAACTGATTGTAACTTCATATTCTCATCATCATATATTGAAAATTGAAGACTAGTCTCATGAATTCCTGGATAATAAAAATGAATCACTTCTAAAATCTTTTCCGAAACGGAGACTATTTTTTTCTCTATTTCCTCTATATCTTCTAGGTGAAATAAAAAACCGCACTCATTTAGACTATAAATAACTTCATCTAGATCTTTTATATAAATAGTAGAAATGTTCCATTTTAAAAACTCATTTTTTTGGGCTAACACATGTAATGTAAAAGGAGTTCCAAAATATTTTTTTTCTTTAGGAAGGTAATCACTTAGTTCAGGCTTAGATTTTATTAATTCAAACAAATGATTCATTTTTATCACATGATGCTCATTAATGACAGTAACAGTTGACATTTGAGAAAGCTGCCGTAATTTTTTTATATTTCTTTTTAGGTTTATTTTTGTGGAATTATAAATAACAGATGGTATTTTAATGGTTTCTTTTTTCATTCGTTCATTTTGGAGCATATAGGCCTCGACTGTATGCTCATTAATGGAAACATCTTTTATTGAAAAGAAGGCGATTTGACTTCCTAATTCTTTCCCCTTCTCTAAATATTCGTAAGGCATACCATCAACTTTATTAACTTGTTTTTTTAACTTTTTTAATTCTTGTGTTGAAAGTAATACCCCAATAAGATGATCATGCATATCTCACCCTCCTCACAAACTATAAGTTAACCTCTTTAGGTGGTTGAATTCCGTTGCAGGCATTCCCTTTTTCGTGGGTGTCCCTTAGCCTTCGTAGCACCTGCACTTACAGGTTCCTTATTAAAACTCTTTTCCAGAACTCTTCTGTCATCCGCATAAAAATAGAAAACACAAAAAAATTTTAACCTCTCTAATTAAAGCTCAATAATAAAACCACGAACGATATACAGGACCTATATAATATATTCATCAGTAGGTAAATGGTTATAGGCAGTCAATTGCCGGATTGGTAATTTTTGTTGATGAACATATAAAAAAACGTGGATCACGAGCTAATGATTCACGTTTTTTTATATGTTCACTTTTGCAAGTAAATAATTATCCATGATTACCACTTCGGCTCGATTACGATCTTTTTTAACAAATCAACATCTAAACATTGAATTGCACAGAAGCAGGACAAATCAACTGTTACACAAATATTCGTTCGCTCTAATCGATCTACAGCACAAATGTCATCTACATAAGAGCTATAGATAGATATAGGACGTAAAAGTGATAGTGAAGCACAATTCTTCTCTTCGTCAAGATGTTCTATTCTAAAAAATTTTGTATGAAAATGATGATGGTCATGATCCTTTTCTCCATACTGTAACCCTGCTAATTCAAATAACCCATCTTCATTGAATAATAAAAAAGGAATTGTATCCACCTTAAATAGCTTTTTAAATAAGCTGCTAAAACAGCTAGTTGGACTTCCCTCTAATTGATCTTGCTGTTCTTTTAACTCTTGGAGTGCTTTGTAAACACAGTTTGGGTTAGAATCATTGTATTCATCGATCATCTCCCCCTCCCTCCAATACATTCATTTACTATATGATATTTAACTAGTTAAATTATGTGCAAATGTGGATATAATTGGGTTTAACTATTATTTTTTCTTATTAAAAACAAACAGTAAGGAATCATTTTTTTCGCAACTTCAAATTCACGAAACTTTGCTCCTGGTCTCCAATTCACTTCATAAATCCATAGCTTTTTATTAGAATCAAGACCAACGTCAATTCCAAGTTCATCAAATTCTTTAGAATAAAGACTTTCGAAATGTTTTGTAAATGAAAGTGTAAATTGTTCAAGTAACCTTTTCATATTAAAATAATCTTCATCAAATTCATCTTTTAAAAATGAATCTAGCTCCCCTCTATACCCGCCGCTACTCACATTGCTTACTAATCTACTGCTACCACTAATACGAGGGTATATAAGGTTTATCTCCCATATTCCTTGACCATTTTTTTGAACGTGCAAACGAAAGTCATACGTTAAACCAGCTTTTGTTTTACACTCGATAAATGGTTGGAGCATGTATTTTTTTTCTTTTATTAAATCATCTATATATAAGACAAGCTCATCTTCTGAATAAATTTTCACTTCTGATCCAACCACTACTTTAAATCGTTGTGTCTCTATACACTCAATAAATAAAACACCTTTTCCATGTTTACCAGATAATGATTTTAAAACAAGTTTTTCATTATTAGAAAAATGGGGAAGAGCTTCTTTACCACTTTTTATATAGTAAGAAGGGATAATAAAATCAGAAAACTGTTTAGCTTTCACAATTTTCTTGTGAACGCTCATTTTATTTCCAACAGAGTAACTTGTAAATAAGCACTGCTTTTTTAATTTCCTAGTAATTTGATATTCTCTCTTATTTCTTGGTGAACAACTATTGATCACAACATCTGGAAAACTCATATCCTTCCTTTTCCATTCGCGATCATCATAAACCCACCCACTGATTTTTCCTTCTTGAAAATTAACTGATTCAAATGAAAAATAAAAAAACTCTACATTTTCCATTTTGGATACAGCTGCGTAGGCATAGGCTCTTTTCAAGACGTAAGGACTTTTCCGACGATGAAGCATTCCAATTAGTGTCATAACATCAGCTTCCTTAAAAAGGTTCTAGAAAAAATTGAATTTCCTTTGATGCTCGTAACGCATTCTGCTTTGCTTCTTGGGGTGAATCTCCAGTAGCAATTACATATGCATATCGATCACCCATGGACATTGGTGGTGTCAAGATGCTCCCTTTTCTTGGTTTTACATATACTTCTTTTACACCTTTAAATTGTTTCGCTCTATTTTTTCCTGTTACCTTTACTAATTTCCCTCTTCTCTCTACGATTAAATAATTTGCAAACACAAATTGATTCTTTTTCTTTTCTACTAAAGGCTTTTCACCTAAATATAACCTTAATGTTTCCTTAACGAGGTCGATACCTGTTGCATATTGAATGATTCGGTTCATTGCTCCCCCTGAGATTCTAGGATTAATTTCAATTAACTTCCACTGCCCACGTACTAATCTCATTTCTAAGTGACATGAACCATTGATCAGACCTAATTTGTGGATGATTTCTGAAATGGTTTTTTCTAATTCTTCCATTAAAGAACTAGATAGCTGGGCAGGCATGTGATAACCCGTTATGATAAATCTCTTTTTGCTTGTTATTTCTTGCTCAATAACAGCAACAATGGAGATCGTTTGTTTATAAACAATAATCTCAATAAGGAATTGTCTCCCTTGTAGATATTCTTCTATTAATATAGGTAAGGGCTTTTCTTTACTTTGCATGTTCTTCATTCCTACTATTAATTCATCGGACGTTTGTACTAATACAACATCTTTAGATCCATTTGATTCAGGAGATTTAATCACAAGAGGTAAGTATTCTTTTGACCTATCTAGGATATCTTTAATTAATTCATCCTTTTTAAAAATTGTATAATAAGGTGAAGACGATAAGTCTTTTAGCAATGAACGAAACCTAGTCTTATTTTCCATATTGTATAAAGCATCCGTTGACATTTGACTCAATCCTAATTCTTTTGACAAATTTACTGAATATGATACAAATGGATCGATTAAGCTAACAATTGCCCGAATATCTTTTCCTTTATCTCTTAGTTCATTTATTTCGTTTAAAACATCTTCTTTATTTAACAAGTCCTTTTTAAAGATCATAAGATGTGTTTCTGTGAACTCTTCTCTCTGTTCTATGAATTTTTTTCTGTCTGTAAATAATACTGTAAAATATCCCATTTTTTCTGCAATGTTCAATGCGTCTCTACTTGTACCAGACTTATTACTTCCAATAAATACAATTGTTTTCATAGGATCACATCTCCTAACCCGGCGTTTCTAGGCACTTTATCATATTATTATGTGTAAAAAAGGAATTAGGTTCCTTGCTCCTATAAGTTTCATTGCATTGCATAAATTAAAAAGTTAAAATTTAGTTATTTCTACGTTAATTTTTTTATCCCTTACGAAATGTTCTACTACAACATTTTCGATTTAGTTGTATATTTGATGCTAAAAAAAGCACCTCAATTGTTAAGTATGTCTAACAGGTGGGGCGCTTTTTAATTGTAGGGTGTTTTATTTGTCTGTTTAGTTGAAATTTAACGCGCAATTTTGAGAAATTAAAAATTATTGTTCATAAAGTCGCTCAACCAGTTGAATATTATATCCTTTGTTTTTCAATACTTTATGTAGCTCTTCAATATGGTCATTGTTTCTTGTTTCAACGGAAATCTCAAGCTGGGCAAATCCCGGGTATATATGTCTTCCAACGTGCTGAAGATTTACATCTTGAATATTAGCATTGAGATTCGTAACAGAGCTTAATACTTTCTCAAGCTCACCTGGTTTATCTTTTAATGTCATCGAAAAGTGAGCAAACCTTCCAGCTTCAACCAAACCTCGTTCAATAATTCTTGAAATAAAGTGAACATCCACATTTCCACCGCTCAAAATAGCTGTTACTTTCTTTCCAGTCAAGTTTAGTTTTTTGTATAGAAGTGCTGCTAGTGAACTAGCTCCTGATCCTTCTACTAATAGCTTACTTCTCTCTAATACCATAAGCATCGTTCTGGCAATCTCCATTTCATCCACACAAACAATGTCATCAACATACTCTTTTATAATGTCAAAGTTTTTTTGTCCTGGCTTTTTGACAGCAATTCCATCCGCCATTGTTGGGGTTGCTTCGATCATCACTGGCTTTCTTTCCAGCAAAGATTGCTTCATACTTGGACATGCTGATGCTTGAACTCCGTAAACTGCTATGTTCGGGTTCATTTGTTTTACTGCCATCGCTACTCCAGCAATCAGCCCGCCTCCTCCGACAGGACAAATAATAGCATCGATATCTGGCAGTTGTTCGACAATTTCAACTCCTACTGTTCCTTGTCCTACAATCACATCATGATCATCAAAGGCATGAATAAACGTACCCCCAACTCGATCACAATATTCTAAAGCATATGCTAAGGCTTCATCAAAAACAGTTCCTTCTAAAATAACTTCAGCACCATACTGCTTCGTAGCTAGCACTTTACTGAGTGGTGCTCCCTTTGGCATAACAATCGTACAAGGAATTCCTAGCATTTTACTAGAATAAGCAACACCTTGAGCATGATTTCCTGCCGATGCTGCAACAACTCCCTTATTTAATTCTTCTTTGCTCAAAGAGCTTAACTTATTATAAGATCCTCTAACTTTAAAGGAACCTGTTTTTTGAAGATTTTCTAATTTTAAATACACTTCATTTTGAGCAATTGTACTAAATGTGTGTGAATAATCGAGTGGAGTTGTATGAACAATTCCTTTAAACTTTTTCCTAGCAGCTAGCACATCATCTAAGTTCAACTAAATACTCCTCCAATCTCTAGACCTTTTCTTTAGGCTTCTCAATTGAAGGAGTAAGTATGAGTAATTTTATTAAATGTAAAAATCGCTTATAAATAAAGGTCGACCACTTATCATTTAGTTTAAATCTCCAATAAACCAGATTTCTCCCTTGTAATGGTAATCTTCATCAGTAATTTCTTCTCTATATCCTACTATTGACATATTAGCTGGGACTGTTAATTTCCATTCCTTTTCAATATTCCTCATTTTAGAAAGTGGAAACCACGTTTGTTCATCATTCCTATTAAAAATTTTTTGATAATAGGATTTCCCTTTAAATACAATAATTTCTGATCTCCATAAATCAGGTAAATGAATAGCAACCACTACACGATATATTTCTTCTTCTTTTGGTTTTATGTAACTCAGATGTTTAGCTCTATCTATCAAGGTTTGTATACATTTTCGTTTAACTTTCGTTGGTGTTTTATTCGAATTTATAAATTCTTGTGAAACAGGTAATGGAAAATTTCTATATTCATTTTCATAAAATTTCAATGGAAATTCTATCGTGTTTTCTTCAATACGTTTTATTAGTTTATTGATTTTACGGTTAATTCCACGTACTTTTTTCTCTCTCATGCTTTTTTCTCATTTCTTATCTAATTATGTTTTAAAAACAACCCTAGTCATGCGGCATATAGCCAATAACTTATTGCGTCATACTGTCAATAAGGATAACTGGAGTACTTACAACAGTATTTTCCTAATTGTATCATTGTGATTTTGACCATTTTCATTCATAGAACAGCCCACCATTAAGAAATTGAGTAAAACGGAGTCATTTACTTTTTAAAAATTTTTTAATATTATATTACGTTATAACAAGAAAATACTGCTTCCTGTCAGTTAGTTCTCCCTTTATCTCTTGTACTCTTTTCGTACAATCAATCATTTTGTATCTTGCCAATTTTTTATCTAGCTCATTATTTATTTCGTCTTCTATACTATGCATAAAATTTACTGTTTCTTCAATAGTCATATTAAAGTGCTTCGCAGCCTGATGATGGGGAGAATGCTCTTTAAGAAGTGTTAAAAACTGCTCTTTCGTATTTGATTGTTGAGCTAAACCATCTTCCAAATCTTCGATGAATTGATATAATTTTCTTTTTTCAATAGAAAGAGAGTTAATGATTCTTCTTGCAAAGATCTCCATTAGTTTATCATTCATACACTCTCACTAGCCTCCTTTTTTCCTTATGCAAAAGAAGAAACGTGAAGTAATATGGTCACTTCACGTCCTCATTTGATCTTCTACCAGCTCGATTTTTTCACACCTGGAATTTGACCTTTATGTGCCAATTCACGAAACGCAATTCGGGACATGGCGAATTTTCTTAAATAGCCTCTTGGTCGACCTGTTACTTGACACCTGTTATGAAGTCTTGAGGGTGCTGAATCCCTCGGAAGCTTACTCAATGCTGTGTAATCTCCCTTCTCCTTTAACTCTCTTCTTATTTCTGCATATTTCTCAACCATTTTTTGTCTTTGTAATTCCTTTACTACCTTTGATTTCTTTGCCATATGAGATAACTCCTTTTACTAAACGTAATTATTACGATTTAAAGTGTATTTTTTACCCACTAATTAATTATTTTCCTTCATTTTATACTTTTGTAGAAAACGATCTACTCTTCCACCTTTATCTGTAAACTTCTGTACTCCTGTATAAAATGGATGTGTGTCTGAGCTTATTTCCACTTTAATTAACGGATATGAGTTTCCATCTTCCCACTCTATTGTCTCATTTGTCACCTTTGTAGATCCTGTTAAAAACTTAAATCCGCTGTTTGTATCCATAAATACTACTTTTCGAAAATCAGGATGTATACCCTTTTTCATTTTATCACCTCTAAATTTATTTTCTTTTTTAATAATAACCGTAATCATTACGAATTGCAAATAATAAATCTTCCTGATAAAAACAGAGCCCTTAATCTGTAGCATTTAAAATAATAAGGACTCTTCATCCTACTCTTTTACTTGCACATCATCAATACATTTCCATCAGGATCCTTAAAATTAAACCAATGACCATTTTCGATATTTGTTATGATTTCTACATTTTTACGTTTCAGAAATTCATATGCTTCATCAATATCTTCTGTATAAAGTTGAAAAGCAGCTACTTTATAGACGTTTTCTGGTGCATAAATTTTGCTATCTAATACAATGTTCGGACCATTTAACGGCAAAACATAAATATGGTCAAAATAAATTTCACCCTCTGTTGATAAACCTAAAATGTCACAATACCAATCACGGGCACGTTCTATAGAACTAACAGGAACAAAAACACCACTAATTTTATTAGAAACAGATTCCATACCATAACCTCCAATATATGAGATATACCTATCATTCTATGTATATTGCAAATTACCTCTTTATTTCCAGATTTTTTTGGTTAAATTAACCTGCTTACATTACTCAAGTTGAACGATTATTCGCCAGAGTTGAACGATTAATAGGGAAAGTTGAATGAATATTCAATAAAGTTGAACGATTAATAGTAAAAGTTGATTAATTCTAGGTAGTTTCAGAGATTTATATCCTCTCAGCCCCTCAAACATACGTAAATGAATAAATACGCCACTAAAACTGATATGATTATTGAAAAAAGTACATGCTTTTTTCCAATATACTTTTTTCAAGACACTCTTCTAACAATATCTATCCATTTAATTCAAAATCATTTCCTTTTTTAAGCTGTTATCTTCGGAACAATTTTGGGAGCAACATGATGACCTATAAAAACGACGAAAATGGTCGCTAAACCAAAAGGTAGCGAGTAAACTAAATCAATCATCGAAATTAGATTCTCTGTTAGTAATCGATAAAATAAATAGAATGAATACGGCAACGTAATACAAAGAGCTGTTCCTGCCCCAAGTGCATAAACACGCAAGAAAATACTCTGTCCTAAATGAATAAACACATGCAAAAACAGAATGAGATTAAACCCAACAAACATGTAGTAAAAATGTTGTTCAACCGCCAAATAGGTAGCAATGATATATAGAACTAATTGAAAAAAAACTGGTATTGAAAACTGTGCTGCAGTAGTTGTTGACATATCTTGAAATGTTTTTTGAAATGTTGCTGGAATTCTATGAGCAACTTTCTCCTTGTTTATCTTAAACCAAGCTTCGACAAAAATTATTTCTTCAAAATCATGAAGTAAAAACGATAATGGAAATAACCACAAAAGTGATTCTAAACTAATATGAGCATCCAGCATGTTAAACATCTATCGACCTCTCCTCTAACAGATTTCTTGCTATGCCTTAGAAGTAAGAGGATGCTTAAACTGTAAAGGTAGTGATTTCTCCATTTTAGATAGTACAAACAATACATCATCACCTTCATAAGCATCAATCTGATAATCGGCTTCATTTAGCTCTGGGGTAAAATGAAAAATAATAGTACCCTCTTCTTTTCTAAGCAGTGCTCCTCCTACTTCATTAAGAGAACATTCCTCCTTACTAAGACAATCAAAAAGATGAAGCTGCTCCTCTTCGAACTTTGCAACAATGATTGCATCTAATTCTTTAATATAATAAAGATCATTAGTAAAAACATTGATACAATAAAACATTAACAATGAATCAGCATTGAATGTAGCAAATCGAGTAGACAAGTTTTTTTTCTGCTTTGCATATGTATGGACAAACTCTCTATCCTGCTTCAGAGTTCCATCTAATTTTGTAATGGAATAGTTTGTGTTTCCAGATCTTATTGTCGTAGTAAAAATAGATTCATAGCACCTTCCAAATCCGAATTTCGGATAAAAGTCTAAAACTGTGTTGTTTGCAAACAAATACATGAAATCATACTGTCCTTCGTATCTAGATAGCACCTCATTCATGAGCTTTGCTGAAAGTCCTTTATTGCGGAAATCTGGGTGAGTCATTACTGTGCCTAGTTGAATCGCTTTCACCTCTATTCCTTCAACAATAACATCAATTAGATTTACTGAAACATTAGCAACAACATTGTTATCTACCACGTATGAATGAGGAACATATCGGTGATCCCAATATCCCATTTGGTACCAATCCTCAAACTGAATGCCAAAAATACTAGTAGCTAACTCATTAAAGCTGAAACGAAGCTTATCATCATTTTGATAACCTATAACTAATTCAGGTGAATTCATTTTCTTGCTCCATTCTCTTTGTTTTTTCGACAGCTACATGATGAAGTTTTCTTACTACTTCAGGAATTTACCTACTTCCTCTCAAGGCCATTATCTAAATATTGATTTAAAACAATGCCTTGTGATAATTCTAAATATTTTTGCACTTAAAATATTTATAAGCTTGAATTAAATAATTGTCAATGACTTCCATTTGTGACAGTCACTTCCCGAATTTTCTTGTTTCACAGCTAAAATTGTTTTTTCTTATGGTGTAATGCTAACTATTAACTTTGGTTTTCGTTAATCTTTTAGATATCAGAAAATAAAATCATAGTAAATAGCCAAGGTTTTTTGCATCATTTACATACAATAACCTTGGCTATTTCAACCGATCCATTTTGACTCCAATTATTAAGCTTAAAAAACTATTTATTAATACCCTCTTACTTGCTTGAGTTCAAGTACACGTTTTCTTGTAAAAAGGACGAGCAGCAAGGCAACAAGCATTTCTGCAAGTGGTAATGCAAGCCAAACACCTGCGATACCAATGAACTTTGGTAGCAACCATAAAAAGAATAAGATAAAAACAAAGCTTCTTAATAGAATAATAATAATGGAAGGACGAATATTCATGATGGATTGAAAATAAGTCATATAAACAAAATTAAAACCTAGGAAAAGGTAGCCAATGAAAAATAACCGAATTCCATCAACAGCTAAATTACGCACATCATTTGATTCTAATCCAAAGAGTGATACAAGCAAAGGTGCAGCAGCCAGACCGATGAGAAGAAGAATTGCGCCAAGAATAAATGCTGCTTTTTCACCAATTAGTACACTCTCCTTGATACGACCTTTTTCTTTTGCACCATGATAATAGCTGATCATTGGTTGTAATGCTGACTCAATGCCAAAAAACGTTAAAAACATAAAGCCGTGTAAGTAATTAACGACTGAAAAAGCTGCTACTCCTTCTGTACCTAGTAAACCGACAATTGCCAAGTTATACCCTACAACAAAGACAAGGGTACCCGCTTCAGCAAGAAAGCTAGGAAATCCAATTGAGAAAATACCTCTGAGCATATTCCAGGACCACTGAAAGGAAAGCTTCCGTAAATTTGAATGCTTCTTTAAAAAGTGAAGCATAAGAACAAGTATGCCCCCAATACTTGCAAGCACAGTGGCAAGGGCTGCTCCATATACACCTAACTCCAATATAAAAATCATATAATAATTCAGACATATATTAACGATAGCCGTTACACCAAGAGCTACCATTGACAAGGTAGGGCTACCATCGTTTCTAACAAAGATACTGAGAAGTTGTTGTAATGCCATTAGCCAACCAAACAGAAAAAGGACCGTCAAATATTCAACTGTATGAAAAAGAGTATCAGAATTTGCTCCAAGCAAATTCGCAATTGCCTCTACGTTTATATATCCGAACACTCCGATAACTAATAAAGGCACCAATGCACTGGCAAGCCCCAATGAAAATACACTTCGCGCTTTAACGACATTTTCCTCTCCACTATAAATTGAATATAACGTTCCTCCACCGATGCCGATCCAAAGTGAAATCGAAAAAATTAAAGAGAAAACTGGCATGGCAAGGTTAACTCCTGCAAGCGCCTCAGCACCTACCCCATTACCAACAAATACTCCATCAATTAGAATGTTTACTGACATTAACATCATTCCTAATAATGATGGGAAAAAATACTGATAAAATACCTTTTTTACTGATTGATGTTTCAAGCTTTCATGTGCAGTTCCGCTCATTTGTTATTCCTCCTGTACTTCTTACAAGAGAAAGTATAAACCTTCAAGTTACTTGAAGGTCAATCTTTTTCTACCGGAATTTGAAGTAAGGTGATATATGCTGCTTCATCTTGAATAACAGATTCATCAAGTATGGCTATTTCTAAAGGAGCTCCAATCACATGATAGCCTGATTTTTTCAAATGATCTAGTACAGAAGAATAGCTAGATTTAATTGTTTTATAAGGTCCATAATGTGGGAAACAAGCAAATATACCTTCATCCAAATAAGATATTTTCAATCCTTGCTTTTTCCTATTATTATGTAATAATTCAAAGACACCTCTATATTTCACAGGTCCTTCTTGATAAAGACTATCGATCTCGACAATAGCTCCAAAATCACCAGTGAAAAAACCATCATAATCAACACCAGCTAAAGATAGGTTTTCTAGGTCTTTTAAATACAATGCTTCAGATTCTTTCATCAAGTCAATTGGTACATCATTGTATATATAAGAAATTGCACGTTTTGGAAACCAGCGATATTCCAACGTTGGATTGGTACGAAGTGAAAGACCCTCATCAATGGTAGCAATTTTACTTTCTATTTTCTCAGAAACTCTTCTCAATCTTTCCATTTCATCTTTCACTTCTTTAAGCTTTCGTTCCAAAAGTTCTTTCGTATTTTCAGGTGTTCGCTTTTCTAACTGCTGTTGAATATCTTTTATCGAAAATCCATTTTTCTTTAGAAAAATAATTGTATCGAGTGAGATAAATTGCTCGATTGTATAATAACGATAACTACTTTGCTGATCCGTATATTTAGGTTGGAAAATGCCAATCTAATCATAATAACGAAGTGTCGAGGTAGAAATTTGGAACAGTTTGGCCACTTCTCCGATACGGAATTGATGTTTCATATAAATAACTCCTTATTTTGAAATAATAAACTTTTTAATTATAGCTAATGATATCTTAACAAGTACTTCTACCAAACGGACAGTGTAGTTCTTGTATCATTTTCATTTGTAATATATTCAACACCTTTAAAACCATAATTCAGTACATTATTGTATAAAATTTCTAGTTTACTTATATCTCTACAGTAGATGCTCACATAGCAACTATCCACAACCAGCAAAACAAGCTCACAATCACTTCGCAAAAACTCATCATAATTGTTAATCTCTACAATTCTTCCTTTTGGGTGTGCCTGAAGTTCAACAAAAATAAGATAATATCTATTATTTTCTATTAATCTTTTGAAATCAATTCCTTCTATCACCTTTTTATTATCAGGGAAAAGATCATTATTCAATTCATTATTCTTTATCTTGTAAGACTCTCCACTCCCGATTTTCCAACTATAAGTAGCAATGTCAATTGGCTTTAAAACATCACCAAGAAATGTTCCATATTCATTTGGTAGCTCAAAACTAATTCCACGTTTCATACAATGCACTCCCTGAATCACTAGTCTCTATCATAAATAATAAATAACGCAAATTACTTTAGTCGTTTATGTTGATTTTTGTTTTTTGAGGATAATATAAAAGTAAGCAGTGTGTGAAGGTGTTACTTCAACACTTCAAGGTTTAACAACTAAAATTAATAGTGTAGTTAATTTTTTTAACAAAGTATAATATATATATATAATACGCCTCTGTAGCTCTAGAAGGGAAGAGCGCCGTAAAACATTGTAGAGACGGGTCGCAAGGCAAGGGTTTCAGAAGCACCGAAAAGCAAATAAGCTGAGACAGGTGGAATTCCTGTCGGTGAAATTCCGTAGGGAAGCGTGTTCTCCCCCTAGCCTATGCTTACGAAAGGAGTGCGGGTTCGAATCCCGCCAGAGGCTTTTCTTTCCCTGTTAATTATCTATTGGAATGAACGTTTTCATTGAGAAATTGAATAATAGCTAACTTTAACGAACTACTTGTGTATCTACAAACCCCGGATTCTTAATATTTAACAATTGTTGTAACTCCGTATTCTGTTAAAAAGTTCTTATGACTTAATTCTTCTACCCAATTTTTAGAGTTCAACTGATATGTCCCATATTTATCTTGATATGTAAAACTTCCTACATTAATGAAAATTGATTCAGGGTGTTCCGATAATCTGCTTATATAATATTCAACGTTATGTTGATTAGGAAAATGTAAAAGTTCTATAACATCTCCCACCTCCATGTACTTTTCCAGGTAGAATAGAAATAACTGTGAATCAGCACCAGTGATTTCATATATATAAGGTAAAGTAAAAAGTCCTTCCACCGATTCTCCCCATCCATCGGATTCCACTTCTTCAACCCATAATCCCATCACATCTTCTATCCGTTCAAAAACAGTACGATTATTATACTCTTGAATTTCATCGGGAATGATAAAAGACTTTGATGATGCTAAAAATGTAATTTCAGACATAACTGATCCCCCTTTTCATACCAAACTAACCTTTCATATTCAATAGAGAATCTTGTAGAAGTTCAAAAAATCATTTATATCTCTATCTTTCTAATTTTAATAGATGAACAGTGAATAATGATTATTGTTTGAGATAATAGAAGAATCTCATGTTGTAAATGATTTTGACTCAAAGGAAGTATTTCATCATACCCCCACTCACCTTTTTACATTTAAACACAATTTTATAAGGTTTATCTCCGTCAACATTACGTGTTATATCAAAATCCATAGTCCATTTCCGTACTTTTGTCCATTTTATTTGATAAAGACTTCCATTTCTTCAAACTTCATGTAGTTATGTTTTCTAAATCCAATTTCCCCTTAAAATCTCCCACATACTTTCGTATATTTGTCGGCTTTTTGCCTGTTACTTTTTCATAGTCATGCTTTATTCCTTTAGCAAGTCCTAGCTTTGTTGGCATATGCACACCAACCACTACATTCACAAATTCTTCATCTTCACCTAACTTCTTCTTTACAGATTTAAATTCTTTAACAGAAGGGTTTGTGTATTCAATCTTTTTATTAAGTACATCTGTCATTATTTTTGCAACATCATAAAAGTCTAGTGCTTCATTTCCTGTGATCACATAGGTTTTGTTTTTATGAATCTCTGTATTTATTAAGGATAAAACAGAGATTTCCGCAAGATCTCTTGTCTCAACAAAGCTTGTTTTCCCTTTACCTGCCGGTACGAAAATACGTTGCCTTTCTTTAATTTCCTTACAAAGGAAGTCATTTAAATTTTGCATAAAATACCCTGCACGAACAAACGTATAAGGAATATTGCTGCTTTTGATTAGCTTTTCCATTTTGTAATGGTGAATAAATGGCATAAATTGAACATCTTTTAGCGACAAATAGGAAATGTGCTTTATGTCTTTATCCTTTGCCATTTCTAGAAAGATATCAAACTGTAGATCAGCACCTGGTGTGTACATTAAAAAGATGCGATCAACCTGTTCAAGTGCTCCTTCAAATGTACTTGGTTCAGCAAAATCCAGTTCTACATACTCATATTCATCTCCTAACGAATCTCTCGCTTTTTCCACATTTCGAACTCCACATACCATCGGAATATCTTTCGAACGTAAAAATTTTGCAACCTGTGAACCAACTTTCCCTGTAAATCCCGTAACGAGAACCTTCATTCTGTATTTCCCACCTTCCATAACAAGTGTCAATAAGTCTTCTTGTTGATTTTACTTTTTTACCATTATTATAATATTAAACAAAATGTATTAAGACTAAATAATAATTAACATTCTTTGTTTTTTCATAGTATTCTTCCCTTTGTAAAAATTAATCTGTAAGGTCTAACAACAAATTTCTTGTCAATTAATGTCGAATGAACGTTTATATATAAAAGTTGAATGATTATTGGCAAAAGTTGAATGATTATCATGAAAAGTTGAACGATTATTGCCCAAAGTTGAATGATTATCATGAAAAGTTGAACGATTATTGCCCAAAGTTGAATGAATAATAAGTCAAGCTGAAGAATTATGTATTTACTGCAGTTGTTTGTTCACCACTTCCAACTAATTTCTCCTGAATAACCTGCATGGGAGCATGTAAACTTCATAAAAAGATAACATTTGTGTCCTAATCTACCTATTTATTCTATTTAAGGTAGGTTATTTATGTTGATAGTAAAAGGCGTGAAACTTTTTATAAAAGTTTCACGCCTTTTAGCTCCTATTCTTGGATATCTTCATCACTTTTGTATTCTAAAAGATCTCCTGGTTGACAGTCTAATGCCTTACAAATGGCTTCTAAGGTGGAAAGTCGTACCGCTTTTGCTTTTCCATTTTTTAAAATAGATAGGTTTGCCATTGTGATACCAACCTTTTCGGAAAGTTCTGTTACGCTCATTTTCCTTTTAGCCAGCATTACATCAATATTAATTATAATTGCCATATTTATCACCTCAGATTATTAGGTCGTTTTCTGTTTTTATTTCAATGGCTTCTTTTAATAGTCTTTGAAGAACAGCCGCAAAGACAGCAACAACCATCGGAGCAAAAATCATCACCATTCCAACAATGATAAGGCCTGGTGCGTCATCTACCTCTGCTAAAATATAGACAAAAGGTAATCCTACAACATATAAGCTACTGATTATTAGCGCAGAATTTTTGATTTTCTTTAGTGCTTTTACAGATAGTTCCGAGAAAGCCTGGTTTTTATCAATATACGTTAAAAGATTAAAAGCTTGGTACAAAGCGAAGTAAAAAGGAACGGCTGAAACATACATAACCATTAAAATTGCATATACCGCATAAGCCAGATCTGATCCTTTTTCTGCTGCTTCATTTGCTTCTGATGCAATCTGTGGTAACAAAAATAAACATAAAGCAAGTACTGGAATTCCTATAAATATAACAGCTATCTTTAGAAAAAGTGTTGAACTTGGTTTCATCTTATACACCTCATTTATTTGTTTTCTATTTGAATTTAACACATTATTTATCGTTTTACAATAAAATATTATTGAAATAAAAAATACTTTATTGTTTTTAATGGGAACTTTAAGAATAAATCAAAAATAAAAAAGCCTCCCACAACAAACGGGATATGCTTCTAGGTTAAAAGATTATATTGTTAACTGATCTTCAACAATCATATTTCATCAATCACTTATCCTTTTTATTCCTTTTTACATGAAACTCAATAAAAAGGACTGGAGTGACAATCGCTGCAAAAAGTATACTCCAAACTATATTAGATGTCTGTTTGTTTGGCGTTACTGTTTTGACGATTAAAAATAAAACTGCAAGCAAATAAATAATTTTGGCATACTTAGCGATAAACAGCAAGCTAATTCCTCATATTCTACTCATACCATACATTTTTCATCATCATTTTGAAAGATTTGTACAGTTACCATCACTAGTTTTTCTAAAAACCTACACCTTATTTAGTACCGAGTCCATTCATGATATGGAATTATACGTATAAAAAAACAATGGATGTTTAGACTATTACAAAAAACAATTGGAAGGTGTAATTACTTGAGGAGACATTTTTTTGCAGCACTTCTTTCATTTGTCATGCCTGGTCTCGGGCAAGTTCATAATCACCAGTTTACTAAAGGGATTATTTTACTCGTTCTTGAACATATTCTAAACAAACTTTCCAATATAAATGCTTCACTCATGCTTTCTTTTAGTGGTCAACACACCGAGGCATTACATCTTATAAATTATGATTTCGCACTATTCTATCCTGGGTTCTATGCACTTTGTGCTTATGATTCTGTAATAAATTCAGATTACAATAAGACTTCTATTGATCATACATTCGCACCCTTTTGGTTTTTCTTATCAGCATTATTGGGTTGTTTTGGTATTTTTTATGCACGATACATTCCTATGCCTATAATTACAGTTGGTTTGTTCATTATATGTATCATGTTAATAGGCACATACACGTATTCATTTAATCGAAAAATTAAATTTTTAGCTAGATAAGCTCTAAAGGTGGAACTAATTATGAAAAATAGATTAGAGAAAATGATAGAACTTTCATCATGGATTGTTACTTCCGTGTTATTAATTAAATTGGTACCTCACAACAAAATCAAAGAAGCTCAAGTTTCGTTTTTATTCAAACAAGTTATCACATGGATTTTTGGGTTGATTGTAGTAGAAAAGAAGCTAATTAGATATCCGTATCGTTTATTTTTCAAAACAGCTAATAAAGCAAGTTTTACGTTTGAATACTTTGTTTACCCTGCATTATGCTCTATTTTCAATTTATACTATCCAGAAAAAAAGAATAATTTGCTTAAAATCTTATATTATTGCTTTCATACCTCAATTATCACTGGCTTTGAAGTGTTCGCTGAAAAGTATACTAACTTAATACACTACAAAAAATGGTCTTGGAAATGGAGTTTTATCACCATTTGGTTTACATATTTTTTATCTAGAATATATTTTAAATGGTTTTTTTATGGTAGTGATAGCTCTCAAACTAATCAGCAACAAATTATTAGGAAATAAGCATTACAAAATTACTTTCTTCCAGTAAAACCAAGCTTTAAGATATTTTTCAAAATCACATGGATGGTGTTTGATACATGCTGCTAGACGAAGATATAAACCAATCATTACTTCTTTGTACAAAATGGATGGATACCTTTCTCCTTTATTCGTTAAATAACTAACTGCTAAATCGAGAGTTTCTTTCGATAAGTCATCTGGCGAGGAACAAAAAGCATAAATAACATCATAAAGTGGGTAACCAATAATTGGAGTCGGATCTATTACACCGACTAATTGTCTCTTATTAAAAATGAAATTATGCACACCACAATCACCATGCAATAACATGGGTCTTCTTTCGGATTCCTGATTCTTTAGTTCTTCCAAGACATTCAGCACGAAATGATATTCTTCGATTGCAACATGTTGTTTTAGTACATTATTAGCTTCAATCAATTCATGGAGAAAAAAATCAGCCCAAGTAGTTTTTAAATCATCAGTATAGCCAAAGCCAGCATGATCTGTGGGAAACGTTTTATAGTGATTTATTACATTTTCCACAAGTGCTTTAAGCATGGTTCGTTTAGTTATTCCACCATTGTTACTAGAACCAGATATGTAGGAATACACTATGTAAAGATAAGATTGCTCAACAAAGAAAAGATCCGGTATGAACTTCAATTCCTTGTAGCATTTAAGAAAATCAGACTCTACTTTAAGAATCTGTGATTCATTAGATTTAACAACATAGTTTGTTTCTTCATTTATACAAAGGAGATACAATTCACTTGATGTACCTCCAGTTAGCTTCTTATAATTTCTGGGTTTTGTTTTAATGATATTATTTTGATTCAGTTCTTTAATGATTTCATCGATATTCATTTCTAAATCCCCACTTTCAAGTAGTTAAGAAAACTGACTAAGCTGTCGCTTATATGATCAAACAAATCGTGGGGTTTCCATTGTGATTCCTTCATTCATTTTTTGTCCTTTACGGCAAAGTATTTTGCTTTATGATCTGAAAACTATTCTTTTCACTAGTAGATACTTCTATCAACCTAGAATTCAGCTAAAATCATTCATGCAAAAAAATCTAGTTAGGTTTACCTTCAAAACAATCTTCACAAATGAATTTCCGTTGTTTCTTAAATAAGCTTTAATTTCTGTAAATCCTTTTTGCTTTG
The DNA here is from genome assembly GCF_007994985.1 of Metabacillus litoralis. Classification (GTDB taxonomy): domain Bacteria; phylum Bacillota; class Bacilli; order Bacillales; family Bacillaceae; genus Metabacillus; species Metabacillus litoralis. The sequence goes on from NZ_VOQF01000001.1 coordinate 213,056, forward strand.
GATAACGTATTTTTACAAATACATCTTCATCTTCCTTAATTTCTTTATTACAAATCGTACATTTCGGTTGATCCCACAACACTTAATCACTCCTAAATAATATTTATCTCTTACTAGAAAGATAATTAATCCTAACTTGTAGATCAGCTTTGCAATTCTTCCATATTAACTTCTTCTACAATTTCTTTAATTCATTACTCTTCACTATCGTTACTTCTACATCTTTTTCAGGACTATTAACGTACCAAAACCGCTTACAACAGATAGATTTTTCTTCTTCATAAAGACATATGAAATTGATGACATGTTATATCTAATCCACCTTAAAGGTAGATTCTATGTGCATCATGTCTTTGAACATTTAATGATCGGTACTCATCAGATTCACTGCAAAAGGTCAATTAATATATAGCTGTTAAACTAAAGATAGCGTTATAGTTCAAAAACAAACTATTATAATTTCTTCCTAATTCTAACATAATCTTCTTGTTTTTTATTCAACAATTTAGTGGTTTGCTGAATAAGTTGTACCAAGTTCATCTAGTCCTTATTCTGATTAAAAAGAATAAAAAAACGCCTCAAACTCTTTTAATATCAAGAATTGAGACGTTTCAGATATAGAGGAAAATCTTAATGAAAATTACGCCAAACAGATTAATCACTTACAATCGTTATATAAAGATCCATTCATATTTAAGGTGTATATATATTCGGCATAGCAGGTGTTTTCATGCCACTTCCTAGGTAGAAGCTTGTATGTGGTGGTTGGTTATACCCAGCATTTTGCCATGCAATACTAGTACGGTATAGAGAATCGTGCATAAGAGTGAAGATTCGCTGATTTGTTATATTAGTCGTTGTATAAATACGTAAAGCACTACTATCTTCTGACCTCCAAATTACTTCTTCTCTCCAGTCTCCAAATAAATCTGCTTGTAGACTTGGGTTACCTTTCGTCCAGTTATTTGAAAAAGTTCCTGTTGCCGTTAAAAGGGTATCCAGCTTGTTTTGTTGATAATTCCATTTATAGATTTTACCAACACCAGTTGAGCCACTCCAATGATGATCAAGAAGCTCACGACTGACATCTCCATCCCACCATATGGCAAAATTCATAGAGGAAGGTGCTGTACTACTGATTTTTGTTCCAGTAACAGAATATAATGATTGACCTGATGCCCATAATTCAGTACCTGCATAGCGTGGATCAATATCAGCAGCTACACCTCGACCAGTATCTTGACCTGTTCGAAGTCCCCATAAAAGCTGCCCAGAATCTCCATCACGAATTCCCATGCCTATAGGAGAACCTGAATTTTCATGAACCTGAAAAATCTCAATTCCGGGATAGTTAGGATTTAAATCACCTACATGGTGAGCATCACCATGCCCCCATCCTGTTGAATGAAGACCTCGACCATTATCATCAATTGCCATTGCACCATAAACGATTTCATCTTTTCCGTCACCATCTAAATCAGCTGTAGCGAGACTATGGTTTCCTTGTCCTGCATAGCTTTGATTCCCAGAATCGTCACTGTCAAATGTCCACAATTCGTTAAAGTCACCATTTCTGTAGTTATAGGCAGTGATCATCGTTTTCTCATAATAACCGCGGGACATAATTAAACTTGGTCTTTGTCCATCAAGGTACGCAACACCGGCAAGGAATCGATCCACACGGTTGCCATAACAATCGCCCCAATCACATACGTTACCCCTTTCCGGTTTAAAGCGAATATTTTCTAATGCCCGACCAGATCCTCCGCTAAAAATCGTTAAATATTCTGGTCCAGATAAAATTCTCCCCTTAGCATCTCGATAATCAGCAGTTGCATTTCCTATCACAGTACCTTGACCATCAATTGTACCGTCCGCAGTTTTCATCGCGACCTCTGCTCTTCCATTGCCATCTAAGTCATAAACAACAAATTGGGTATAGTGAGCTCCTGCTCGTACATTCTTACCTAGATTTATCCTCCAAAGTTGAGTTCCATCTTGGTCATATGCGTCAACAAAAACATTCCCTGTATAGCCATCCTTTGAATTGTCCTTAGAGTTTGACGGATCCCACTTTACGACAATTTCATAATCACCGTCTCCATCCAAATCACCAACACTGGCATCATTTGCACTATAAGAGTAACTAACTCCATCTGGTGTTACACCACCATTAGGCTTTTTGATAGGAACATTTAGATAATTCTCTCCCCATACTTTAACAGTTTCAGATGCAGCTTGCTCAGTATTATTAAGAACAGCTTTCACATAATAAGTTGAACTTGATGTCCCATTTGTATCTAAAAAATTCGTACTTGATGTAATCGGTGAAGAATTTATTTTCTGACCATTTCTATAGAGGTTATATGAAACACTACTTGATTCTGTGGCTAGTAGTCGCCAGCTAACAAATACACCATTGGATGTTTTTACCGCTGTTAACCCTCGGTTTAACGATTCCATTTGTCTTGATGTAGCAGCATGTACTTGATTGAGGTTAGTATCTAAGAATGGAATTGTTGGTAAAAATACTGAAGAAAAGACAACGCTACCTATTAAAACTACTTTTGCTATTTTTTGATATGGACGATTCTTTACCACGATAAATCAGCTCCTAATTTTATAAATTAAATATGCTGATACTTTGGTACATAGCTTCACAACACTCTGTTTAACATTAGATCTAGATATTCTCCCATCAATACTCGTTAAGATCGTTTTAATAAAACTTGAATTATCCTTTGGAGTATGAGAACACTCCCAACTAGACCTAATTTGTGGTTATAGAATATCCGACTGCAAACGTATTACTTACAACCTTACACAAATACTTTTTAAGTACTTTTTTAACTAAGTATCAACTAAATAACAAAAAATCACCTCCACGTACTATTTTAGAAAGCGTTTGCAATTTTATAATATCCTCTTCTCTTCTTAAATTAATATATATAAAACAGTTATTGTTGTTTAAAAAACAGTCATTGAAAAAAATGAATCTATTATACCAGTATTAATAACCTATTTTTAAACATGCCACTTATGGAAGATTTCTACTCGATCATTACAATCGATGCTTCAAAATTTATGGTATTAAAGCAAGATTTACATCTTAAAAATAAATTAAGGTTTTATATGATCTTCCTGATTTTCTTAACAAGTGGACAACATTGAAGATGCATAACATAATATTTACGTAATGTTATTCTTCCTAATTTTATTTCTATTGCTTTTGGTTTCTTATTTACGATAAGAAACCAACACTTAGTCAGTTAAAGTAGCGTCAAGACCAATATCAAGTAATTAATGTAGGAAGAAGTTTTCTATGGAATAAGAATGTAAGGTAATAAAGATAAGTGAAATCTAAGATAGGGAAAAATGGAAATAGTTGTAGCTGCAAAGGTTGAAGAAGAAAGCGGCGAAGAATTAGTACCATTAATATCAATTATAAACAATATAAAATGCTCTAAATCAAATTTCATCAAGCCCACACACAAGAAACTTCTATGTCTTCTTTTACTCTCAAAATGAGCTACAGTGTAATAATTTACTAAGAAAAATATTACAATTTAGTTCACCCCCCCCCAAAAAAAACAACTATGAAAAACCCCAAACACTTAAACGTTTTAAAATTGAAAATTTCTATCCTAAATTAAATCCCGTGTGACCTCCCCCCTATCTTATATAATGTCACAAAAATTTTTACTAGAAAGGAATGACTACATCCATTAATGAGTAAAAAGATTACATATTACATATACTAAAATTAATAATTCTTGTAACAAAATGGCAGCCTAATGAGAAATTAAAACTAAAAATTGCATTGTTGAAAGCACATTCGATAGTGAATATTGAATGAACTAATGAAGTCATACCTTTTTTACGTAATTACACAAACGATATCATTTGGATTAAGGGGTTTTAACAAGATGGAAATTAATTGGTTTGAATGGTTAGGATACCTAGCTTCTCTTATAGTCCTAATTTCTTTATTAATGAGTTCAATTATTAAGCTAAGATGGGTTAATTTAATAGGATCTAGCTTGTTTTCACTTTATGGATTTTTAATAGGTGCTTTACCTGTTGGGACTGTGAACTTAGGGATCGTCATCATTAATATTTATTATCTAGTGAAAATATATAGTGCAAGTGCTAAGAAGGAATACTTTAAGATTCTCTCTATTGAAAAAGATTCAATGTATTTTAACCATTTCATTGATTTCTATAAAGAAGGACTAAATAAATTAACAGATCCTGCTAAGCTCAAAACAAATCATTACGAAGTGAGTTTTTATATTTTACGAAACATGGTACCTGCTGGTGTGTTTTTAGGATCTAAGCACGATAATAATACATTAAAGGTAGAACTTGATTTTGTTATTCCGGAATATCGAGATTTTAAAATTGGAAGTTTTATTTACGAAGATAGTAAAGATTACTTCTTAAACTTAGGCTATAACAGACTAATTAGCTATACATCAAATGATGAACATATCGATTATTTAAGAAGAATGGGATTTAAAGAAAAGAATGAAAAAGGAATGGACTACTTCGAGAAATTACTCACAAAATAGACATAAAAACAACAAAGAGACAAATTTTTGCTCTTTTGTTGTTTTTTGTTTGATTACTTATTATTAGTGCAGAATTGTTCTGAGACTAGTAATACCAATTTTATATTACGAAATCAATTTCTTTTTGGATACTTACTGTATCCAGAGTTTAAAAAGTCCATCTGTTACCCCTAAGTTATACATGTAATATATCCCAAAAATAGTGCTTATTCCTCCAGTAATTAATATGAAGGTTTTATTAAGGTTTACCTTTTTCGAACTAAGTATAAATGGAATACCCAGTAATGTTGTAAAGAAAAGCATACCAACGATTGTTCCAACACCAAATATAAGAATATAAATGGCACCTTCCCATACACTCTCAACTGTACTCATAGTCAAAAGCACCATAGCCGCACTTCCGGCCAATCCATGTACAAATCCAATTAGCGATGATTTCATATAAGTGATTTCATCTTTTGGATGTTTCTCATGAAGATTGCCTTCCATTTTTTTGATGGAACGGATACTTGTGATCCCAAGGTAGACAAGCATAATTCCCACTAAAAACTCCAAAGACATAGCCCAAACAGTTGATATTTCACCTTTCATTAAAATGATAAAAATTCCAAATATAAAAAGTGTTATAGTATGACCAATTCCCCAGAATACACCTGATAAAGATGAACGCCACAACTTTTTACTTCGACTAGCAATAGTGGATACAGCAATTACATGGTCTGGTTCTATAGCATGTTTAATTCCAAGAACAAATCCTAAAGCTAAGATAGATAAATACCCTATTTCCATTAATTATTACTCCTTCTTCATGTCACTGATATTTCAAACATTCTTTCTTGAAAATTATATCATTTTAAATTAAGATCATCGTGGAATTTTTTATTTTTTCACAAATCAACCTTGATCGTAAAATTTACATTCATAAAGACAAAAAGCAGCATTTATATTGTACTTTCCACAATCAAAAAGCTAGTTTTTACTTATCTAAATTAATCTGATCTTTATAAATAACTTTTAAAATCGATTTCTGCTACACAATTTCTTTATTAAAGGCTCTTTTCTGAAGGATTGTTGCTAATTAACCTAATTTCCTGTTAGTAAACATATAAAAGGTACGATTCTAAGAAGAAAAGATGCCACTAGACCTTATACAGTGCTGTTTTCTTCTTAGAACTAAAAGCAGCAAAGTTTACGAAAACAGCCTTAGGTAAAAAGGACTTCTAATTATGTAAAACCGATGATTACCACTTAAAAATACAATTATGATAAAATTTAAAAGCACATATCAAAACATGGTATTCTATTACAAATTATATGATTTAATTTTTAATAACAGTGTCTTTAAAAACAATAAATGTCCTGTTACACAACTGCTATTTTGATGATTTTTTACTCAACAGACAACAATAAATAGAAAATACTGGAGGTTTTAAAATGAATGATAATAGAGATTTAGTGGCACTAAGAGAAGTATCGAGAGAAGAGTTTCTTGATTTGGCTCAAAATGGTGCAAGAGAATTATTTGAACTTGAAAAATATAAAGTGTTTGATGCGTTAAAAGGTGAAGAACAAAATTACTTTGTCTACGAAATGGGAACACACAAATGTTTTTTAATTAATCAAGATACATGTTATCAATTGGTTACATCATTTTACTGTGGTGGAAATAAACCATCCATTCTTGAAGGCTTAAACAATATTGCTTCCTCATTAACATAACAGGAATCGTCATACTTAGAGAATATTAGTAATTAAGAGAACTCTTATAAAGGGTTCTCTTTCTCTTTATAAATCTCTTTTCCACCCCATTTGTCCATCCACTGAAAAATATGGTAATTACAGTAAAAATATAGGATAATACTTAAAAGGAGTGATAATAATGGATCTTCTTACTAGTGTATTATCTTTTGTTGGAAATATTGTATCTGCTTGGTCTATGGCAGCTTGTAGTTACTTTCAAGAAAAATTAGGAAACGGTTAAACCTTTTTAAAAGGACTAATATACTTACGTTAGTCCTTTTTCTTATAACCTAAAACAGCTGGATTTAATTATTCATATTACGAAGCTCTCTTGCTAAAATAGAGCTCCTTAATCCTTTTTGATGAAGCAATTCTTTTAACTCTTGTGAAGTTAGATAAGATAGGCGAAGATGATAATAGTTTATGTATTCTATTAAAGCAAAGCAATACAAAAACAAATAAAATCCATTGAAAGTAATTGGAGAGTATCCAATATTTTTTAGTAAGATAAAAAGACCTAAACATAATAAGAGCACGTTGATTCTCCTAAACCAACGGAATACATGTAATTGTCTATGAGATAAATGATAGCTTTTGTTATGTTTGACTTTACTCCATTTTAAATACCAATAGATACTGCCCTGTAAAAGAATAAATTCGAGCAAAAGAAAGGCATAGATGTTTTCTAAAGAAGTAAGATGAGCGTCGAATGTATCCAAAATATTAATATATAGTATCCAAAGAAATGCAAACATGACTAATGCAAAAAATTCACCAGACATTAAACTAAATAATTTCTTTTCAACGTTTTTCTTCACTTTAGTCCACCTCTTAAAGATCAAAAAAATTCTAATAAACTGTCAAAATACCATTTTCAAATATATTAAACTACACAATAACTTCTTCCCCTTTTAGACCCTTTATTGATACGAAAAAACCATACAATCATAAATGAGTTTATTTTTTACTAATTTAGTGATAAAACAAAATATACAAATACAAGTGTGCTGTAAATCCACACATCACAAAAATAGTTTTAAATAGAGTAATTACACTCCAATTTATTATAAAGTTGTAAATTAGACCAACAGTTATGATGCCCAATGCAATTTTCCCCAGAAGTAAGAAATCAAATAGTAAGAGACCAATTACATAAAGTAAACTTCCTATAATAAAAGACAATTCCAACATGATATGTAAAGGGTGTATTTGTTGTTCTTTTTTTAGCTTTTTCATATCTTTTTTTAAAGCAATAAGAAATCCAATAATAATTCCACATATAAGCAATATTTTTAAAATTAATACAATAATAAAATTCACATCCTTCTCATTTCTTCAACTAAACGTTACTTGTATTAGAATATAGAAACATATGGCAAACTAATTTCATCAAATATTTCCATATAAGAAGGAGTTAATAAATGAGTTTTTCATTTTTAGGTTTCTTAAGTATTATTTGTGCTCTCTTAATAACGGTAAATAAAGAAAAGTATAAATGGCTAGTAGCTCCAGCTGGGTTTAAACAGAAACCAAATATTGCGATAGCCTTTTATTCCATTCTTGGAGCTTTACTTATGTTAAGTTCCATTGTAAATAATCCTTACATAACTAACTTTATTTTACCTGTGTTTGTAATCTGTTTATGCTTACTTACAATCTTAGTCATAAATGCAAAAGGATCGAAATCAGCAAGTTAATTAGTTGGAATACCTTATATAAAAGGAAGCGGTGTTCAAAAATATGATTCCGCTTTTTTGCTTTTAATTCTAGTAAATTGGGCTATACCTTACTTCTTAGGTTTTCTTCATTCGTTTCACTATAAATATGATTAGGACAAATAAATGAATCATTAGGATGACAGGAAAATATAAATTATTTATAGCTCGTAGAAATTTTGCATCATTACTCGTTGTCATATCACCTTCAAATAAAGCAAATTCTTCTGCCCCTATCGTAGCAATATCTAAAAAGACTCCTATCACAGAGAAAAAGATCAAACTATAAATCCATATAGCAGATTTAGATAGTAATATTTTCATGACTGCTCTCCTTCTGTGCCTTCCATTCGTGAAGAACCTAAAATTAGATTAAAGCAAACAGATGATCTATTAACCATTAACTAATCTTTCAACCTGCAACAAATCTTGATTCTCAAATTCCATTCTATATATATCTGGTTTAGTTGTATTTAACAGAAAATCCAATCCATATTTTATGTCATAATAGCCCATCATTAGTGTCATGATGACTGCATGAGTACTAATAACGACCTTATGTCCTTTGTGCGTTATTAGTAATTTCTGTAGAATTTCTATTGCACGCTTTCTGCATTCAGAATTTGACTCTGCACCAGTTAATGAAAAGCTATCATCATCAAAGGATTTTTTTATTAAAGGCATTAGCTCAGAGTCAGACATTCTGGTCTCTTTTACTGTAAAAACTCTTTCTCTAAGATCTTCATATATCATAACTTCTTGCCCTATTTCTTCAGCCAGCTGCTGCACCGTTAATGTCGCGCGAAGATATGGGCTTGAAACGATGAGGTCAATTTTCTCTTTCTTTAGAATCTCTGTGACACTCCGAACTCCCTTTTTTCCTAATTCGGTTAGACCTCTTGTCCTTTCCTCACCTTCTTTAGGCGAATCACAATGTCTTACCATATATATATACGTTTTCATAAAAGCACCTCAATGTTAAAAATCTATTTATCAACTAACATAAAGCTGTAATAACAGTTAAGTATCGGAAATCCTAGTAACCATTGGTAGTAATATCCAACCTCAAATTAAATATTAACATATTTTTACAGAATTATAGTGAAATTGTTGAATTAATTATGAATCTTAGATTTTCTATAGTAGTGACAAATTAAGTTACGATCAACTAGCTTACACTAGGAATAGAAATCTTTTCTTCTTTGCGATTCTGTTGTATTCGATAAATAATAATTAATGATATAAAACCAAATACACCATAAATTATTGATATTTTAAAAGGCTGTATATATTGCATGAGTGGTACAAATAAAAATGCACATAAACCACCTATATGTCCAATTACATCTAGAATACTCAAGTATGTACTTCTATGTTCATCTGGAATTACATCAGCTGAGATTGTTTGTATTACTGGAGAATATATGATTTGCCCAATTGACATTATAGCCATAGCCATATATAAAATTGATGGTATTTCGCCCATACTAAGAGCTATATATCCTATAAAAAACAACAATACACCAAATAATAGAGATTTAATTTCATAGACTTTCTTCAATAGATTAGTGATAACAAAAGTTAAAAAGAAAATCATAAGTGTATTTTCACTTCTTAAAAATCCTAAAATTGTATATCCCTCTGTTTCAAATATATTTACATAATGTACACTTAAATAATATGGTAATTGATTATTCATCAATGAAAGAATCAAAGTTAGCATAACTAAGAATTGAAAGATAGGAGCTTTTAGCATATGCTGATAAACTTTAAGTTTATTACTATTAGCTTTTATCTGATTTTTCACACGGAGATTATTTGATTCCACTTTTCGCTTAATAAAATGATCCTGGACTAAAATTGCTATACAGATACATGATAAAATAGAACTACAACCTACTAAGAAAAATAATAAAGAAGAATACTGTTTAAATAGAAAACCTCCTAATATACTTCCAAGTGCAAAAGACAAATTTGACACCCATAGCATTACAACATATACAGATTTACGATTTTTATTTGTTGTTTCATCAATGATAAAAGCACTATAAGCTGGACCTGATAAGCCAGAAAAAAAGTAAATCAAGAGAAAACTAATAAAAATAATAGTGATTAGCATTTCAGTAAATACACTTGAGAAACAGGCTAAGAAAAAACCAATTCCATTTCCTATTTCTCCGAATATAATCATTTTTTTCCTTCCATATTTGTCTCCTAACTTTCCTCCTAGTAAACTTCCTAGTATTCCAGCTATCCCTACACCTAAAACCATCAATGAAGCTATGTTGATTCCAACACGTTCTACAAAATATACAACAACATAAGGCATAACCATTGCGTTAAATAAGACAGATATAAATAGAAGAACAATTCTTACCTTAATCATTTTACTAAAGGAATGATAGTCTTTAAGAAATCCAAATTTATTCAACATCTTATCCTATTGGTCCGAACATTCTTATCGCAATTGAAATGAATTCGTTCTGTTCCTCTTCACTAGGATTAATGGCATATGAAAGGATTGTACCGAAAAGAAAATTAACATAAGCTACAGATAACATCTTTGCATCCCCTTCTTTAAGCTGACCTAGCTCTTGACCGTATTGAATAAATTTTGCTATAGCATTCTGAATGATTTCAGTGTGTTGAAAAATTATATTAATTTCATTTGGAAATCTTTTATGCTGAGCAATAACTTGAACGATTAATCTCAGGTAAACCTTCATGCTAGAAAATAATATGAAATGCTGCTTAATCATTACTCTTAGTTCATCAACAATTGAAGTTGTATGTTTATTAAAATTCAAAAAGATTTCTACAAACTCTTCTAAAGGCTGTTCAATACAGATAGCAAATAATGCCTCCTTATTACCGTAATATGATGCAACACTTCCAAAACTCACATTTGCTTTTTTAGATATATCAGACATTGTCGTTGCTTCATAACTTTTCATACTAAACAATTCAGTTGCTGCATGAAGTACGTCTCTTTTTTTCATTTCTAATGTTCTTTTATTTTCACTATTCTCCATAAATCTTCACTCCTTATTCTATAAACAAAACTATAATGATTGATTGATCAATCATTATATAATTAGTATAATTAAACCGGAAAAATTTGTAAACAACTTTTGTTAATCCACTTAGCAAATTCTTTAATTGATTGGATACAGTTCTTAAATTATGGTAACCAACAAAGTGATCATACAACTATACATGGGTCGATTACAGTTTGTGATCGTCTAACACTTTATGAAACATATGAATCACTTCAGACGTATAAATATCAAGGTTCGATCATTAAATTAACAGAGCAATTCACAAAAAGGTGGTAATTAGTGTGACTGGAGCGCTTGTAAATCTTATTATCCTTATTCCGTTTTTAATTTTCGCTATAATCCTATCAAAAGGTAAAGGAGCATTCTTACTTGCAGGGTATAATACTATGTCTGAAAGTGAAAAGGCTCAATATGATGAAGTAGCATTATGCAAATTTATGGGGAAAATTATGTATGGTGTTAGCTTTTGCATACTATTATTTGCATTTAGCGATATAGTGGAAAACCAGGTTTTATTTATGATTGCTCTTATCTTACTAATCACTCTTATTGTATTTGCGCTAATATACAGTAATACAAACAACAGATTTAAAAAGAAAAGTTGAAAAATAAATAAAAAGGACTTCGGGGTTCAGCACAGGTGCACATCATCCCGAAGTCCTTTTTATCATTAAAGTTTTTTATAATGAATTTTTATCATAGTGTGTTGTTGGTGGTTCAAATGGTAAACGTTTCATGATAAGTCCTCAAAAGTTAAAGCATTTACATAATTTAATATAAATTGGAAGATGTTCATTGTTATTGAAGCACTAACTACTATAGTAGAAAAAGCATTCCTAATCTAACAGAAATGCTACTCTTTTGTCGAGGTTAGTTATTGTTGCTTCATTAAACCAAAGTTTCTAGCTCCTGGTTCATTACACTAAATTCGCTCATTATCTTGTTATCTTTATAAACTTCCGTTTACCAACTTGTAGTATTAATCCATCGGTAACAGCTATTTCTAATTTCGTATCCTCAATTCTTTCTCCATCTATTTTAACTCCTTTATTTTCAATCATTCTTCGAGCTTCACTTTTTGAGCTTAATAATTGTAAATCAACTAGTAAATCAAGAATTAAAATTTGATCATTTCCGCTCCATTTGACCTCAGGCATTTCATCAGGAATTGACCCTTTTTGGAAAACTGAGACAAAATGCTGCTCTGCTCTGTTCGCTTCTTCCACACCATGGTACATTTCAACAATCGTTTTTCCTAATAGCATTTTCGCATCTCTTGGATGAAGTTCACCAAAATGTAACTGATTCTTAATGATCTCAACTTGTTCAGGTGTAAAAGCTGTCACCAACTCAAAGTATTTAACCATTAACTCATCAGGAATTGACATTGCTTTTCCGTACATTTCCTGGGGGCTTTCATCAATGCCGATGTAGTTTTTCTTAGATTTAGACATTTTCTCAACACCATCAAGTCCTTCTAGTAATGGCATTAGTATCGCAACTTGTTTTTCCTTGCCAAACTTTTCTTGGAAATGTCGTCCCATTAAAATATTAAAATGCTGATCAGTTCCACCAAGCTCAATATCAGATTCTAAAACTACAGAATCGTAGCCTTGCATTAAAGGGTAGAAAAATTCGTGTAGCGATATTGGCTTTCCTAAAGCAATACGTTCCTCAAAATCATCTCTTTCTAAAAGTCTTGCTACCGTAATCTTGCCAGCAAGCTGTATTACATCCTCAAAGTTTAGATCAGATAACCACTTTGAATTATAATGAAGCTCAACCTTTTCCATATCGATTACCTTTGCAAATTGTTCGAAATATGTTTTCGCATTATGCTTCACTTCATCCTCTGTTAATTGCTTTCTCGCCACTGACTTACCTGTGGGATCACCAATTTTCCCAGTGAAATCACCAATAATAAGTTGAATGATGTGACCATTATCCTGAAACTGCTTCATCTTGTTAAGAACCACAGTATGTCCAAGGTGTACATCTGGAGCTGAAGGATCTAACCCTAATTTGATTTTCAGTGGTTTATTTTCAAGTATTGATTTTGCAATTTTCTTCTCTAACTCTTCTGTTGGAATAATATCTTGAACTCCTTGACTGTAAATGATCATTTGCCTTTTTACTTCTTTTAATTGTTCCTCTTTTAACTCTTCTATGAAATTACTCATTATTGTTCCTCCTAAAAAATCAATAAAAAAGCCACATCCCCAAGAAAAGGGACGTGGTTAACTTTGTGCACGCGGTACCACCCTAATTGAAGGAACAATTCCTCCCACTTTACGATTAACGGCTCGTCCGTTCTTTGCTACTATCTTTTTCTTCACAAAGAAAGCTCAAAAACTGTAATTCGTCATTATCTTTGCGTCGATTTTCACCACCCATCGACTCTCTGTAAGCAGAGAGATAATGACTACTGATTGTCCTGTCATCACTTTTTTAGTATTTTATTGTCTATTAAAAGTTATTTTCTCGTATTACCCTTCTAAGTAGCTTAGAGATATCTTTTTTTTCATCGGTAGCTAAACTTGAAGCAATTTCTACTTCACCTTTATGAAAGTTTGGATATACCTTTTCCATTACGTCTTTACCTTTTTCGGTTATCGTAACGTAAGTGATTCGCCTATCTCTGTTATCCACCTTTCGATAACACAGCTCTTTTCGCTCCAAGGTTTTTGTAATATTGCTTATTGTTGCTTTTGAAACACCAGCCGATTGTGCTAATTTTTTCGTTTCCACTGATTTCCATATCCACAAATCATAAAGCAAAGAAAATGAAGTCCATGATAACCCAAACTCTGATAGCACTTCTCGTTCCATTTTGTTTCTTAGCCCTTGAGCAACTCTATAAATATTCGTTACAACAGAAATAGCATCTAAATCAAGTGAATCCAAAGGTAGCTTCGCTAATAGATTTATTGTATCTTTCTCATCAGATAACAATTCCCCATCATCATCAAAAGCATGAATAATAATCACCTCCGTTTGAATTTTCATAATCGTTAGCTATGAAACGATAATAACAAAAAATTTTTTTCTTTGCAAGAGCATGTTAAGAATCTCTTGTCAGATCAATAATTAGGACTAGGATATTCTAAATAACTATTTCGTTCTGCAACTTGAACTAAGTTCACTTCACATATCGAACGAATTTACTTTAATTTAAAAAAACAGTTCCTTTTGAAAAGTATTAGGACAAATCAATATATAGTATATTGAAAAAATCAATCTGATCATCCTAACACCACCAAAAATTATTTTAAGATAATTTCTATATCTTCAGCTGTAGGATTCTCTTCAGTATAGGCAATCCAATACATATATTGCATAGAAAAATCTTCTGTGTATTCTTCTATATATGTTACTGCTTTTACCATCTCTCCAAGTACTTTAACGCCTTTTACATTCGAATTCTGTGGTTGTTTAACTGATAAAAGTAGAGTTACAGATGGACCATCATTTCTTCCAAATATCATTCCATTTACCTCTTGATCTAACAGCGATAACGTAACATCATCAGGTCCAGCAACCCATTCTAATATTTTATTTTTATTCTTTAAAATCACTAGATCTGGATTATGATTATTGCTATTTATATGGTTATTTTTAAAAATGACATAAATAAAATTACCTTTTATGTCATAATCGATAATTTCTTTTTCTTCTAATTTATTATCTGCCATAATACTGGTGATTTGTTGTTCTAAAGACAGGTTTTCTGAGCTAGTAGGTTTCACATCACTATTGGAACAACCAATCAAAATTATCAGGATGAAAAAAGATACAAATAAACTTTTCACAACATCACTTCTCCTTTATTAGAGATCTACTGCTTTTACAATATTTAAATACTTTTCCTAATTTTAACACAATTACTTATACCACAAACCTTTTTAAAATAGTGTCTAATTTTTCGTATGTCACAGAGTTTCTCTAACTCTATTTCATTTCATTAAATTTTAAAAATTAAAATGTATAAATTTTTAAAGCATGTTACATTCGAAAGGTAAACAAACCAATATAGACTTGAAAGGTAGGAAGATTATGAACTTCAAAATCGAAACAATATCAAACGATCGAATTGCTTATATGCGAAGAGTTGGTCCTTATGGTCCTGCTAACACGGAAGTAATGGAAAAGTTAAAAAATTGGGCTAAGGAGAAAAATCTTCTTCTTGATACTGAGATATTATTTGCAATAGCTCAAGATAATCCAGTAACAACATTTCCTGAAAACTGTAGATTTGACGCTTGTATAGTTATTCCTGAAAATTTTCATTGTGATGATTCAGTTTCTGAAGGAGAACTTACAGGTGGAAAGTATATGATTTGTGAAGTAAAACATACAGCAGATGCTATTCAAAAAGCATATTCTGAGATTTTTCAATTACTTCAAATGCATGGGTATCAAATGGAAAACAAACCAATGATGGAAAAATACATTGGTGATCCAGTTAGCAATCCTTATTGTGAAATATGTATTCCTATTAAACCATAAAAATATTGCTTTTTCCTAAGAAGAACAAGTTGCTATGAACAACGACGATAGCTTCTTGTTCTTCAGGAACATAGATGGTAAGAAAAATTCTTATACAAGAAAATGTTAAAATCATTCAGCATCTTCTATTTTCATTTTTTTAAGACAGTTATTTAAGATATTTTTATCAATTTTATTAACTAGAAAATACTTTTCTTCATAAATCGTTTTAATCGCTTCTTTTATACCATGCTTAGTAAGAATCATTTTATCTATATTTTTAACAAAAAGGTTTAATGGAACAGCTTCCTCATCTTCATATAATGGTGGCTGAAGATAAGATATTTCTTCGTATTTTTCATAGTGATTTCTAGAAAAAAATCTATTTCTTTTCATACAAGCTTTCTTTTCTTCTTCAGTGTGAGCCATTTCATGTGTTTCCGTTTCTAAGAATATGGCTCTAATTGTTGAATTACCTGTTTGGATAGCATCATGATTTAACAATTCTTCCATTTTTGCTAATGTTTTTGAACCTACACCAACATTTTGCAGTTTTGGATTTGTGACAATATAAACTACAAACCCAGAATTTATTTCAGCAAAATAATGAGCCGTTGCAAATGAAACCAGCTCTTCTTCAATTAACCCTACTAAGAAGTGATAGTTATTGTTCTTTCTTGTCTTAGCTATGTGTACACTTTCTAGAAAAATATTATGTGGTTCTCTCACTTCAATAGGAAAAGCTTGATCGTATAATTTCATTACAGGTTCAACGTATGATAGATTTTCATTATTAACTTCTACCCATTTTATTGCCATAATATAACCACCTACTTCCAATTTTCTCATCTTAAACCTCTAATAAAAAACCATTTTATTTTGGAACAATTCAATTCTTCATTTAAAAAGAAGGTGGAGTTACTGAAAAAAGGATAGCTGCATTTTCGGTAAAGTCATTTTCCCATTTATGCTTCATAAATGCTGGAATTTTCACACTATCACCTGTTTGTAGAATGTACTCTTTATCATCTAAAAACACTTTAATTTTTCCTTCTAACACAAAAGCAACTTCTTCACCTTTATGTTCTAAAAGTTTCTCAGACGAAGATGTATTTGGAGGAACATTCATAATTGCTGTTGCCAGTGTTCCAGTAAAATGAGGAGACAACAACTCATAAGATAGGTTTTCAACAACCATTTTCTTACGTTCATTTGATCTTACAACTAAGTCCTCCGTGTTTGATTCTTCAAGTAAAAAACTAAATGTTGGTACATCAAGGGATTTAGCTAAAACCTTTAATGTTTGGATCGATGGATTCGCCAACCCACGTTCAATCTGACTTAACATGGAAGGAGTAATTTCTGCTATTTTTGCTAATTGCCTACTACTCCACCCTTTAGCTTTTCTGAATCTCTCTACTTTTTTCCCAATATCAATATTATCCATTTATATACTCCTTTATATTAAATATAAATTAATTTTTTAAAATTCAATTTAACAATTTATTTACGTATGTGTTAAACTACATTTAACATTTATTAATTATAATTTTAACAGAACACATTTAACAAGTCATTGGGAGTGGATAAAATGAATGAACTATTTACGTTTCTTGTTCTTTCGTTATTTGTTGTGATGAGCCCAGGAATTGATACCGCTCTTATCACGAAAAGAACAATTTCAGACGGAAGAAATGCTGGGTATAAAATGGCTTTAGGTATTACAACTGGATCTTTAGTGCACACATTTGCTGCGGCTTTTGGACTTTCAGCTATTTTAATGCAATCTGCTGTTGCTTTTGAAATTGTTAAATATGCTGGATCAATCTACTTGATATACCTTGGATTGTCTTCTTTCATCTCAAAGAAAAAGAACGATACTACTATTGATGAAAGACAACACCAGGTTGAAGAGAAAAAGTCAGCTTTTAATCAAGGCTTATTCTCGAATGTACTTAATCCAAAGGTAGCAATGTTCTTCATAACATTTTTACCCCAATTTATTAAAACTGGAGAAAACGCCACACAGCAACTTATCTTAATGGGCGTTATCTACACTCTTTTGTCGATTTCTTGGTTTTTTATTTATGTCTTTTTTATAAACTATTTACGCGAGTGGTTAATGTCCCCCAAGGTTCAAAAGGTAATGGATCAAGCAACAGGTCTTGTTTTAATCGGATTTGGGTTAAAGCTTGCTTTCGATAAACAACAATAAAAATAAACGATAAAGACATTGAGGGTCACTCAATGCTTTTTATCGTTTATTTACCATCTTTTAAGTTACTTCTATTATTATTTTTTACTAGATTATTTAAGTGCATTTTTCAAAAAAAACTACTTTGCTCTTAACGTAATTAACCCAATACTCGGTGTATTAAATAGTCTAAATTGAGCA
Organism: Metabacillus litoralis; assembly: GCF_007994985.1. GTDB lineage: Bacteria > Bacillota > Bacilli > Bacillales > Bacillaceae > Metabacillus > Metabacillus litoralis. Next base: position 231,021 of record NZ_VOQF01000001.1, read on the forward strand.
AACCAAGGGCCACTTACACCTAAGCCGTTGTTGACATACTGTGTATGGTTTTCAACAGTATGAACACCTGTAACATTTACTTTACCAGGTAGAAAACCATGATTTGGTGCATATAAAGGGCCGATAATTGGTAATTGAAATTGACCTCCACGTGTATGGCCATTAAGACTAATATCCCAATGTCTCCATTCTTCTCCTTTATCATTTAACTCTGATGTTCGATATTCACGTATTGAAGAATCTTCTTTGTCAATTTCTGTGGGACGATGTGCTATTTCAATTGTAAATGGATGCTCCTGCTGGTTATAGCGAGCTTCAAACTGATCACTTGCCTCGATTAATTGCTCTGGAATTTCATTTGCACCCACTTCATTTATTACCACATATGGATTCGTTTTTAGCCAGATTGACTGCTTTTCCTTCTTTATTTCCTGACCTGGGTACAGTGGCTTAACATCATATTTTATAAACAAATCATAAAAGCGATTTCCTTCCTTAAGTGCAGCTGTACTGTTATCAGCATCTTTATCACCTAAAATAAAATACATTTCTTTATTTTTCGGCATGCCCTTCAGTATGTTTTCTAAAGGCTGTAGATCTTCTTCGTCATCAGAAGCATAATCTCCAGTGAAAACAGCCAAATCATATTTCTGTTTAGTAATCAAATCTACTAGCTTTTCTTGATTTCTACCAAACTCTTTTCCATGTAAATCAGAAATCTGTAAAATTTTATAATTGTCAAATTGTGTTGGTAAACGATCATGGTCAATTGTCACAGTATCAACTACTACAGAATTATTTCTCCATATTGTACCTAGTATAAGTAAGATAACGGACGCAACCACAATCATAACAGGATTTATTTTTTTCATTGTTATTCTCCTCTATTGCCCCACAATTTTTTTATAGCTTTTTTCTGTAAATATAAATGTTACACCATATATGACGGTATAAATGATAGCTGCAAAAAGAGAACTACCTAGTACAATTAGCCCCATATCTTCAATAGCAATTCCTATGATATTCGTCACAAGCTGTAGACTAACTACTAAATGCATAAGCGCCACTGCAAGCGGTGCAAAAAACATAATAAGCGTTTGTTTTCTAATTGTTTTCCGTATTTCCTTATCACTCATACCTACTTTTTTCATAATCGAAAATCGTTTTCGATCATCATAACCTTCTGTTATCTGCTTATAAAAAATCATTAGCGCTGTTTCAGCAAATAATATGATGCTGATAAACATTCCTAAAAACAATAAGCTACCATAACGCACTAATAAAGTTTCTCTGTAAATTGATTTTGATGAGACATCTACATTTCCTATAGATTCAGCTTTTTTTGCAATCTCATGAGAAAATTCATTTACTGCATTTGTACTGCCCTGCATATTAAAATCTTGGAACATAGTAAAGACAACGGGATTTTCTAAGCCAACTTTAAGCGCCAAATCTCCAGTTAACGGTGCGATCACAAACATCCAATTAGCATCTACACTATTTCCTAATGAAGTATCGATTGGAAAATCTTTTACTGTATCTATTACATCAAACGAAGTATCCTCTACTGTGATACTTTTTAATTTTGCTGTTACTTCATCTTCTAGGAGTAGCACTTCATTTGCAGCTAAAGAGAGATTTCTTTTTGTTAGCTTATTAAAATCCTCAAGAGGTAAAAGCAGAAAAAATTCTTCCTTTCCATCTCCTGTCAAATCTGCTGCATACTTTCCCCCACGATACGATGTCGCGGACTTAATTTCGATACCAAAACGCTCCTTATTACTGTCAATAAATTCTTGAAGCTTTTTTTGCTCCGTTTGATTTTCTACTGTATTTTCAATAGATACATCATACTGAAATGCATTGTTTAGCTCTTTATCAACACCAAAATATAATGAAACTGTTGTTGTCATGACAATCAAGGTAGCCGTACTTAAAACAGCAATATTTGATAAACCAACCGCATTGAGTTTCATGCGATAAAGCAGCGTTGAAATCAATGTGAAATACTTTTTGTTATAATAAAAGTTCTCATTTTTCCGAAGAATTTTTAAGACGACGATACTGATTGCAATAAAAAGTAGATATGATGCAATAATGACAAAAATAATGACCATTAACATCACATTTAAATCATCTTTCGGATTATTGACTTTAAAAGATAAACTATATCCAGTTATTAAACTAATAACGCCAAGCAAAGCCCAAATAAACTTTGCCTTTGGCTCGACCTCTCCTACTTGAGCACCCTTCATTAATTCAATCACACGAATCGAATGAATTTGCTTTAAGTTACTTAAATAAATGATTAAAAAGAAGATCATATAAGTAGCAATTGTTTTGATCATTGCCGATAAAGAAATTGCGTTTACTGATAACGACACATTCATCAAGCTTGACATAGCTTTACCAACAATTTGATTGAACATTGTACCCATTAAAATTCCGATAAACATTGTGATGAATGCAAGTATCCAGTTTTCAATCAGCAATATTTTTTTTATATGCTTTTTCTCTAAGCCTAATAAATTGTAAAGACCAATTTCCTTTTGACGTCTTTTAAAAATAAAGCTATTTGTGTACATTAAGAAAAGCAGGGAAAGAACAGTAAACAATATGCTTCCAAATTTCATCACGTCGATTGTGAAGTTTCCACCAGATATTGATTTTAGTGCTTCAGCATTTACTAAGTTGTTAATCGTATAGAATAAAGCAATAATGACAATGCAGGTTACGATATAAGGAAGAAACATTCGTAGATTATTTTTTAAGTTTGTAGCTGCTAATTTAAAATATAGTTTGTTATTCATTGTGGATCCTCTTCGCAACTGCAGACGATTGCATGTCGAAAATCTTCTGTGTTAAATCTTCTCCTTTATATGATTTACGAATTTCACTGATTATTTTTCCATCTTTAATGAATAGCACACGACTCGCTTTACTTGCTGCACACACACTATGTGTTACCATAATGATTGTCTGCCCACTTTGGTGAAATTTTCCTAATAAATCTAATAGCTCATTTGCTGAACGAGAATCTAGTGCACCAGTAGGTTCATCTGCTAAAATCAAGCTCGGTGAAGTAATTAAAGCTCGTGCAACCGCGGCCCTTTGCTGCTGTCCTCCCGAAACCTCGTAAGGATATTTATCCAACACATGATCTATTCCTAACGTTACAGCTATTTGTTTTACTTTTTCATTCATTTCTTTTACTGATTTATTAGCCAGTACTAATGGAAGAAAAATATTATCCTTTAAGTTAAATTGATCCAGCAAATTAAAATCCTGAAAAACAAATCCTAAATGTTTTCGACGAAATGCAGCCAGTTCTTCATTTTTTATAGATTGATAATTCACTCCCTCTAGCATCACTTCTCCTTCTGTGACATCATCCAAGGAAGCTAAAATATTTAGCAAAGTAGTCTTGCCAGATCCTGATTCTCCCATAATCGCAATATATTCACCTTTTTTGACGGTGAAATTTATATCTACTAATGCCTCAACCTTAGCACCTAACCTAGGTTTATATACCTTTTTCACATTTTGAACGTTTAAAATTTCCATCTTTAGCCCTCCAATAAAATAAAAACACCTTTGTTCCAGTACATTTATCATACTGAAAACAAAGGTGTTGTTTATTTGGGTTTTATAACAATAATCTTCTCTTTTTCTTCTAAAATTCTTACGAAAACCTTACGATCGTGGTAGAACCACTGTAAATGTGATTTTTTGATCCTCGCTTGCAGCTGTAATAGTACCCTTATGCTGCTCAACAATTTGCTTTGCAATTGCTAAACCTAAACCAGTCCCTCCATCTCTAATAGATCTTGATGTATCTAACCGATAAAATTGTTCAAAAATACGACTTAGCTTTTCTTGATCAACTGGGTAACATTCATTACTAAATTGAATCACCACATTATCAGCATCTTCTTTGATAGAAATAGACATTTCGCTATTTTCAAAGCTGTAGTGAACAGCATTACTAATCAGATTATCAAATACACGTTGAATTTTATTGGCATCGCAAACGATCTCTAAATCTTTATTTCCTTCTAATTGATACGTTATGTTTTTAATTTGAAATGTTGGCTGAAACTCAAAACACAATTGTTCAAGCATGAAGCCAATATTTACTTTGCTGTAATTTAATGAAACATTAGATAAATTAAAGCGTGTAATCTCAAAAAATTCATCTATTAAATCATCTAAGCGCTCTGCATTTGTTATCGCAACATTAGTAAATTTTTGATACATCTCTTCTGAAATATTTTTCTCATCTCGAAGCAGGATCAAATATCCAATAATCGATGAAATAGGTGTTTTCAAATCATGTGCTAAATAAACAATTAAATCATTCTTCCGTTGCTCTGCTTCTCTTGCTATTCGTTCTTTTTCCATAAGCTCTGTTTGTAATCTTTGAATACCTTCTTCAACGTTCTTAAATATCGCAGGTAGTCGTAAATCCTGCTTTTTCTCTAAATTTATTGTTTCGATAGTTGCTGATAATGTAGCTGTATACCTGATCAGCTGACTGTATTGAAGGATAAAAATAAGAAAGATACTAACAATAAACAAAAATAGAGCAATAACAAATATTCGATCACTAATCCGTTTTATACCATTTCCGAAATCACCTGTAAAAACCTGGTGATCTTCTAACATTAGGATACTAATAGACAAAATAGAGATAAGGGTAAAGGAAGAAAGAGTATATATAATAAACCTTGAGATCATATAAATAGCAATTTGTTTTTTCTTTGCTTTTTTATTCAATCTTATACCCTACTCCCCACACTGTTTTAATAAACTTTGGCTTTTTAACAGGTTCCTTTAATTTCTCACGTAATCTTGCAATATGAGCCATAACAGTATTATTGTTTTCTATAAATTTTTCTCCCCATACATTTTCAAAAAGCTCTTCAGAAGGTATTACTCTACCTTGATTTTCTGATAAATACCATAAAATCGAGAATTCTATTGGTGTTAAGTCGACTGTCTCACCGAATAAGGAGCAGGTGTGAGTAGCTTTATTGATTTTAAGGCCCCTAATATCATACTCATTCACCTGTTCTTTAACTGAATGTTCGTTATAGCGCTTATATCTACGCAATTGTGTCTTCACTCTAGCCATTACTTCAAGCGGATTGAACGGCTTTGTTATGTAGTCATCCGCACCTAGCGTCAAGCCTGTTATTTTATCAATATCCTCTATTTTTGCGGTTAACATAATGATCGGATAAAAATACTTCTCACGTATTTTTCGGCATAAATCAAAACCGTTTATCCCAGGTACCATAACATCCAGTATCGCTAAATCATATTCTTGATTATGTGTTTCAATATGATTCAAGGCATCCAGCCCATTATGAAAGAAATCCACTATGTATCCCCCATCATATAGATAGATTTTTAATAGATTGGAAATATCCTCTTCATCTTCCACTAGTAATATTCTTTGTTCCATATCAGTTCCCCTTAGTATCATTAGAGTTTAGTTCAAAAGTAAAAGCAATCATTGGTTGTAAATATCTATTTTATTATAATGTCATAAGCTTCATTGTGCGAATGTAATTTATTCAATGATTTAGCATTATTGCAGAATAAATCAAGATGAAATAATGACATAGGGCTATATTACACTAATTACACAGAAAGGATAACGTCTCTAACTTGGAATGTTCATTACTATTCACAACAAAGTCAACAAACGCATCACCTTCAGGATTACCCTTCAACATTTAATCTCCATTTTATAACCAAAAAGGACTGCTATCGCAGTCCTTTTATACAAGCATTAAATTCTATTTTATTAAGTGTTCTATTTTAGTTCGTATACTATTTAATACTTCTGCGTTCACCTTGCCAAATCTTTTTCTGATAATTCCTTTTGAAAGTGTATATACTTTGTCTGCTCTCACTGCTGATGTAACTTTAAGAGCACCTTCTTCTAAGTCTTTTTGTTCAATCACAACAGAATAATCAAGATCTTTTAATTGTGATGTAATAGCAACAACAAGAATATCGCCTGGCATCTGATTATATTCATCATTTGATATTATGAGAACAGGACGTTGTTTTCTATTTGATAGGTCACTGAACGGAACTGGAATTAAAACAATATCACCTTGTTTATACATCCTTCCAAACCTCATCATCTATATCATTATTCCAAAAATCAATGCTACTTTCGCTCGCTTTAGTTAAATCTTCTGACAAGCTTTTTGCTTTTTTAGCCTTTAAATATTCAGCAAAGTCTAAGATTTTATTGACTTCTTGCTCTGGAATTTCTTCAATAATCTTTAGTAATCGTTCCTTAGCAGTATTCATGATGTCCATCACCTCTTTCATGAATATTTTATCTAATTATATCATTTTAGATTACTACAAACCATTGATGTTTTAGTAAATCTCTCGTTACTTCAATAAGATGATAGGTATTTTCTGTCTGTATCTATGTCAATTTCTTTCAGCTACCTTTAAAGAGGTACTAGATGTCATATCCGATATCGCGAGCAAGTTGGTTTCTTTAATGGATAAGGGTTGTGTATAAATTTTCATTTTCTCTTTTATACTCTTTTAGATCCACAAAAAAAGATTAGACCTTTAGTAAACCTCGAAACCCTCTAGCTCCATAATAGGAGTCAGCACCATTATGATAAACAAATACATGTCCATAACGATAATCACAAAAAAGTGCACCACCACGTTCTCTGATATCCGAGGGTGTTTGCACCCAGCTAGACGTTTTCAAGTCGAAAGCTTCAAGCTTCTGCAACTCTCGATATTGATCTTCGTTTAACAGTTCAATTCCCATGGCAGAAGCCATATCCATAGCGCTATTTTCTGGTTTATGTTTTTTCCTAGAGTCTAACGCTTTGCGGTCGTAACAAACACTTCTACGGCCTTTAGGACTTTCCGTTGAACAATCATAAAAAATGTATTCATCCATTTTTTTGTCATAACCAACAACATCTGGCTCACCGCCTGTGCTTTCCATTTCATTTAATGACCACAGTTTGTCAGTATTTGCTTCTAATTTTGATTGAATTTTAGTCCATTCAAGTTCTTTATGTCGGTGCATATTTTTCTCAAAGCGTGCTTTTAATGCACTTAGTAATTCTTCACGTTGTTGAAGTGATATCTCTTTGTTAGCAATGCTTTTTTCATTTCCTGTCATGTTAAAATCTCCTTTTACTAATGATGGTTTATGTAAAAATAATTTTTGTTTGCCTATGTATGTCGTTTCGATAGCTGTTTGAAGTTGAGCGTGTAGGCAAAATTTTAATTCTTCCTACTTTTTTTATTGTGCGAATATTGTAAAAATCCTAAAAGTCCACCTATAAAACCCGTAATGACAAGCGAGATCCCCATTAAGATATCATATAATCCTTGACCATTAATTATGTAATGAACACCGCTTATCCCTAATAATATCCCCACAATACTAAAGATTACCGTTACTGTTGGATTTACTTTTATAGCTTTCTTCCTCACTTACTTTCGTTCCCTCTCTCCATATATTTAATGCTTATACCATAAATATACTGTTTTAATAAAATCTCCTTAATTATCTAGAATAAACAAGTAGAAGCACTTGTTATTAAGTTGTACATTTTCTTTCAATTTCTTCAATAAACTGTATGTTGGTTAACTAGATTTAGAGATTGATAGTAACAGGAAAAGCTAATGATTCATTTCTATTTTTCTTCCTGTATATTGTTCTTTTTATCTATACTTGTAAAAACAACATAGCCTGCAAGTATTCCGTTTATCGTTTCAAATGTGATTGATGCTCCATTTCCAAAATACCCACCCATTATATAAGATAAAAAAAGAAAATCAACACTTATCATTTCAGTTAAATACAATACTGGTATAACAGAAGCATATAAAAATGGTAAACCCAAAACAATTAACTTAATCCAATTAATATCCCATTTTCCAGCTTTTAAGGAAGCTTTTATCAAATGAGGTATTGCTAAATAAACACCTAGAACTAATGGAAAAATGGCTTTAAATTGAAGGTAAGGTAAGATCTCATAACTGTCTTTACTATAAGAATAGAGTACAGCTTGATATTTTAACCCTAGAAAAATGATTAAAAGTAATACAATAGTATAAATTAGATAACTTAAAAGACTTTTCCATTTATTATCCATCTTACATCTCCATTGATAGTGCAACAAAAGAAAACTTCATGTTTTAAGAAATAGTTAAACACTTAACTGACAAAACTTCTATAATAGGAATTATGTTTCATACCTTATAATTTCTATTAAATCATTAGAAGGAGAAAGTTCTTTTACAGAAAAATCAGATCGTTGACGTTGTATTTCAGCGTATTGAACAACGGTATTTTCATAAAGAAAAACCAATAAATAGATATCATCTCTACTACCTATACCACTTTGGTCTTTATAATCAACACCTAACTTTTCTTTAATTGTTTCATGTGTCGTATAAGGTGGAAAGACTATTGCTTTATCCCAGTTAAAGCTTGTCAAAGAATCTATTCTAATTTCACTATTATTTTCGTCCTCTACTATTTCATAAATTGATTTCTCTAATTCAATATTTTCTTGAACACCACTACTTTGATTACAGCCTACTAATATGAGTAAAGAAAATAAAAGAACTGTAAATTGTTTCATCATACACCTCGATTCTACTCATTTTCATCATATGTAAATTCTGCTAAAGTGAAAGAAGTGTTATCTTCCTTATTGTGCAAGCGCATCTTTTACTTGAAGTCATTTTAATGTTTTGGCTTCATAAAACCTTTGATCAACATTCCTACTCCTACAACAAAAATAATAGGAAACAGTATAACCATTAACCCTCCAGCAGCAAAACCACTTCCAACACTTACCCCGTAAATAATTCCGATTAGCCAAGATAAAAGTGGTGCTATTAACAACATGGTGATAAGTCCCCATGTAATAAGTCGTTTTCTTTGAGATTTGTTATTCATCATACTCACTCCTATAGCTTTTCAATAGTATTGTTTCTACGATCATCACGATTTCTTCTTATCATATAATTCTTGAAAAATACTTGATTGTTGTAAGCTGATACACCTCTGTTCTCTATAACAATTCCTCCTACGCATCCTTCATATATATTAACATAATTATCCATTACTATTATCTAAATTCGCTTTAAATTAAATATGAGCGCTTATCTTTATTCTAAGATAGCACTCAATTAATCATAAATTATTTATAAAGTTCTCATTTAAACTAGACTCTTTGAAAACACACTACTTTTACTTTTTATAACCCATATATGGATAGAATTGATGTGCGCTCCTTGCATCTATTGTCGGAGATCATTAAAGCATTTCTTTCTTAATCCCTTTTACAAGATCTCTAATAAACTTCATCTTATTCCTAGGAGTTGATTCATATCATCTTTAACTCTCTTCCACTACTTATTTGGATTAAACATAACACTTTAACTTTCTTCCTTCACCATCTATGAAACCATTATTTTTATAAAAAATAAAAGATTTACTAAACTGAGGTAACGGAGGTGTCGCTACTTCTATACGCTTCCATTCCATTGTTTTTCCATATTGTATGGCTTTAGCTAATAATTTCGAACCTATCCCATTAGAACGATACTCTGGCAAAACATAGAATTCTTGAATGATCCCAAATTCACCACCTGCATAAAGAGAATGGCTTATACATAGTGATATAAAGCCAATAAAATGATTTTTCTCTTCTGCAAGAAAAACTATATACGTGTCCTTCTCTAAATAATTTTTACAAATTTCTAATGAATAGTAATGGTCAGGAATGCTAAGTTTCCTATTGGTTTTTTCACAAATTTCCTTCATTAACTCTTCGAATAATTCTGTAATAACTTGGTAATCATCTACCAGAGCTCTTTTAATTTTCATCTATGTATCCTCCTACAAAATTAACATAATAAAACTTTATTAAAGAAATTAAGTTTAAGAGAATTCCTTTAAAATTTTATTGTATAAATATTTATTTGTACCCATAATTATACATTATATTCATTTTGAAAAGGAGAAATAATTATGACACTAATCGTTCGTACAGTAGATCCAAAAGATCTAAAATCTCTAACAGTATTAATGTATCAATATATTGTAGATTTCTACAAACGACCAAAACCTCCAATAGAGGATGTACATAATTTAATTAATATCTTATTAGAAAAAAACAAAGGTATCCAATATATTGCTGAGCAAGAGGGTGATCTTGTCGGATTTGCCACTTTGTTTTTTAGCTTTAGTACAACCAAGGCAGATAAGATTACAATAATGAACGACATCTATGTAATCCAAAACGTAAGAAGTAAAGGTGTAGCACAAGAACTTTTTAAAGCATGCGTGAAATACACAAAAGAAAATGGTTATGCACATATGTCATGGATTACTGCAACAGATAACAAACGCGCACAACGATTTTATGAAAAAATGGGTGGTTCACTTGGTGACTGGATGAGCTACTCCATTTAACCAAAAAAACCTCTTTTTTGAGGTCTTGTTTTACTCTGCTTATAATTTATGATCCTCAAAGATTTTAACCTATACAAAAAGAAACCAATTAAAACAACTATGTTATTAACAGGTCATCACTTTTGTTGTTACTATTAGACTTACTATATGTATATAAAGAAATTTATTATATTAAAGACGTTAAGTGACTTTATATATTAAAACCATTATCCTTTTCTCAAAGTAACGTACGTTCCATACAACAAAAAGAGCGTAAATCCATATAAGGATAACACCCTTTTTTGAAATATAATTTTTAACATCTAACATACTTGCGCTTGAAACCTAGTCTTCCTTTATCCAAATCTTTTTGAATACTTTCGTAAGCATTTAGTAAGCTGCTTTTTTTATTTTCCCGCTTTATTTCTACTGTACCTACTTCTTTTGCAGTCTCAATCGCTTTTTCATTCAGTGGTAAATAGGATATCCCTACAGTAAATAGAAAATTATTCATAGCTGATTTCGTTCGTTCTGGAGAATTATGAATTTCTTTTTTAACAGTATCGAGCATTTGGGAAATCTTGCTTTCAGAAAATTCATTGTCTGGTCGATTTCCTAATAACCAGCAGTAGCAACTCCACCCCGCTGACATTTTCAGCTCCTGATCACTTGCAATCCAATTATCGGCAATGCTTTGTGCAAGCTCTGACTCAGCTAATGTTACAGCTACCACATAATCAGACAGCATATAAAAATATGCTGCTTCAATCCAACGTTCAAAATCTGACTCAGTCATTGCGTTTGGGTCTGCAATTATACCTGCAAAATACATAGCATCATAGTTACCTGTAGCATAAAGCTCTTCAGCTAAGGGTTGATTTATTTTTATTTTCTTTGCGATTGGTTTCATAGCACCTGTTGCTACACCAAAAAGAGGGTCATGTGCTCCATTGGATATGTATATTTTTTTCGTTCGTTCCTTACCTAATGCCTCAAGCTCCTGCATAACTGTTTCGAAATCCATGGGTTTTGTACGTCCCTTCTAGGTATCAATACTAATTCATTGTAGGGGAAGAATGTTAAATAAACTATAAACTATTCTTACCATAATTAGCTTAAAAAGTTCAGATGGAATATTTTAACTTATTTTCATTTGATATCTAAATTTTTTTTAAATTCTTACCCTTTACTACAATAATTCTTTAACAGTTACATTATAAATTCAAACACTACATTTATAGTAATTATTGTTATGATCAAACCAAATGCCAACTTCTTAAAAGTGGTTTTCATACTGTCTCTTTTTCTCTTTTTTGAGATTAACAATAATATGATTAATAAAACAATTAGTATTGAAGTTTGCATTATTTCACCTCATCTTCTAAAGCTATACTAGAACAATCCTAATAGAAACATCACACACATCATTTTTATTTCGTTGATACGCTTGAATGCTAATGCTGTTAGTCAAACCGTTTTTAGTTGAAGAGTTGCTTTACCTTATCTTGATCTTTCAAATGATCTTGAATGAGATCTTCCAATTCTTCTTTGTTAGTAAATTCATTTAAATCTCTTCCATACCATTTCTCTAGATTTCCCTTCGTCATTTCATATTCCATACCTTCAAAATCAAACTTTATCAGTTCAACATTTTGAATTAATGAAAATAAATATGTACTGTTGTATAGAACAGTTTGTTCGTAACCTTCTTCTATTTCTAAATGATAATGTATGATTATTCCATAAGGTTTTTCTTTCGTTTCAAGTTCAAATCCTTTTAGATGATTATTACTTGGCAAAGAATTTAAAATATGTGAAACTGCATTGTTATCACCAACATAAGAGTTTTTATATTGAAAGATATCTACCTTACTGGTGTTACATCCACTTAAGAGAAATAATACGAATAAAAATGATAACATTCCTTTTACTATTCTCAATATTTCCACTCCTATAAGACGTTTTCATGATTCTATCTGAACAATTGCTAGCAAATTCTCGAAACTTCTAATTGCTTTTAAATCTAACTAAAAATGGAGTTAGTATTGAACCAAAAAACGCTAATAAGATTCCATTAAAAATTGTTGTAAAAAAGTTTTCAAAAGGAGTTAGAAAATTCATAAAAAGTGACATCGGTAGGACAATTAGAAACGTTGCTATTAACCTTCCGGAAAAAGTAATACGATGCTCCGTACCACATTTTTCACATATAATAGATTTGTACCCCCAGCCCCAAAAAGACAGATAAACTTTTTTCCAACTAAAATGCTTATTACAATTTTTACATTGTTGTATATTACTCATCACCTTTACCACAATCTTTCCCTAATATTAGCATAATCTCCTATCTTATTATTCTACAATCTATCTTGATTGATATAAGCACCTTTTAGAAATAATTAGGAATCTCAAATGAAATTGAATCAACATCATAAGATTGTGAATAATACACACAAACACTATCTTTGTATTTTTGCTTTTCATACGGAATTTCAATAAAACCTAATTTGCTATAAAAATCTGCTCCAATATCACTATAAAGAAAAAAATGGTTGCAGCTTTCTTTCTGTTCAAGCTCATTAATTACTTCTTTTATTAATAAAGAAGCATGCCCCTTTTTTCTAGATTGCAAATGGGTCGAAATTGAACCAATCCCTTTTACGATGATATCTTCTGAGGGACTTAGCTCATAAACAATAAGAGAACTTAATAGTTCCTTTGTGTTTAGATCTTCAAGTGTGTACCAGGTTCCCTTTTGATACTTACTTGATTCTTGACAAATAGCTATATATTTTTCGGAAGACATATTACCTCCCCAAACGTCAAAGCCCATCATATAGATACTGTCCATATCTTCTTTTGTTGCTTTTCTAATTTTCTTCAATAAGTCACACCTCAGTTTAATTTAAAAATTAAAAATAATATCTATTATCCTTGTAAGATACTTGCCTACAATGTTATCTATTTACAATCATTTAGCTAGCATAAAACATATTTTTGTATGAACTTGTTTAAAGAGATGTCTACATTATCGAAAGAAAACTGAATAAATAATAAAAGCTGAAATTAATAGTAAGATAAATATGCCAAGCCCCCTCCAACCTAGAGCTCAAAACTAAATCGGTCAATCCTCCACCATAAAGAGGATTTCTTTTTAATTCTTCCTGTCTCATTCTTTCTCTTCTTCTTTCTGGTGTTTCTCTATAGTTACTCATATAATTTTCTCCTCACCGATGCATATGGCTTGAAAAACATGACATGTAGAAAAAAACCTTTGATAGTGCTTTGTGAATTTACTTTTTCAAAATACATCAATATATATAGAATATTTTACCATAACTTGCATTTCTTTATTTTAGGCTATTTTCGTAAAGATTGTTGTTTTTATTCATAAAAATAAAGGGGTTTCATCTTCCCCTTTATTTACCAATTTTAGATTATAAGAATTTTAATCAACAAGACCATTACCAATGTAGTCAAAAGTATTAACATCAGCATATACAATCATATTATTAGGAAAGGATTTACTTGTGGTAGGGAAATCGATTAAATAGACTTCTTTCCCTTTATATGACTTATCGTCAACTTGAGTCATCATATTTTCATTCAAAGTAATTTCAGTAACCTTCCCATTCTTCCATGTACTACCATCAATCCATTCTTGTTGTTCTGAAGATAACTGCTCCCAAACAACTTGTCTAACATCATTCTCATTTTTTTCCTCATTGATTTGCTCATTAATATTAACAATGTTTTGGTCATTGTTAGTATTTGCTTCCTTATTCTGATTAGAACAAGCGAATAAACCTAATAAAAGACAAGAGGAAAGCATAAACAGAATGGTCTTCTTTATAACAAACACCTCCTCATTTAATTAGACGACATATCTTACTTATACGTTTCAACAAAGAACAGATTCTCCTTTGTAATTATGCACTTCTCAACATTTCAACTGTTCTTGACACGCTGAAATAAGTATTTGCTCTACTCGTTTATCAAATGCTAAATCCTTTCCTATTTCAAGCCTTCGCACAAATTGAGGTATTTGTCCAAATAATACGTTCCACACCTTAAAATGCACCAAACACCCATTCAAGCGATTGGAAGTTATTAACGTGTTGTATATGAAATATCCCTTTCTTTTCACTCCTCATTATATTCTATTCTCTTTTTAAAGACTCATAGTTTCATTACCATAAGCTTTCACTTCATAAAATTGTTTTTTTGAAGGCAATAAGCTACATATACACAATATTATGGATAAAATCATCATTACAAGTACACCTATAATCACAACTACCTGAATAGAAGTACCATTTGCTGCAATACCCATAATACTCGTTGTCGTTATAACGAAAACTGCTTGAATTAAGCTGTAGGCACTGCCAATGCGGCCCATCATTTCTACTGGTATATTATTTTGATAAAATGTTAAAAAGCCTGTATTCGCATAAGAAATAAAAAACGCTAGAATAAAAAAGCCAATTCCCGCAATGATGAACGAGCTTGAAAAAGCATAAATCACATAACCAACTGAGACTAATACTGAACCCAAACCAATTGTAAACGAAGTTTTTAGATTTTTAACGAATATAGAGTTAATTATAGCGCCAGTTACAATACCTGCCCCAGCAATAGTAACCAAAAAACCATACTGACTTTCTGACAAAAATAGTACCTCTTTGGCAAAAGCTGCTTCAAGCGAGTCTACAGCACTTGCCATAATGACCATAACACAGCTAAACAACATATTAATCATCATTATATATTGTGATTGGCGACTAAATTTAATTACCGCAATCAAATCATTTCTTATTATTTTAATAGAAAGCTCACTATTTATTGCTGAAACAATATTTTTCTTTTCTATATCAGGCATTAGTAACGTAATCATTCCTGAGATCAATAATGCTAGTGCATTTATATAGATAGCAAAAATCGGGGTACCAATCATAAATAAAAACCCTGCAATTGCTGGACCTATCAAAAATGCCCCTGATGTAATTAGGCTATGAAGGGAATTGAATTGTTTTCGTTGTTCATGAGGTATTAATTTTGTTATATACGTCATTGATGATGGACCAAAAATAGAACTTGCCATATTTATGATAAAAACAACGAAATAAATGAGTGAAAGAGATGACATAATGGGTAATAAAGCAATAAATACAGCTCGGAAAATATCAAGAAAAACCATTAAGTTTCTTTTATTTAATCGATCAATAATGCTCCCAGCCCAAAAATTAGTCAATAAAGTAGCCATAGGTTTGATGATATAAAGTCCAGATACTGCAAGTGGAGAACTAGTCATTTCTAAAACGATTAAATTAAGAGCGATGAAATATATCCACTCACCCACATTTGAAACTCCTATTCCAAATAATAAAATGGAGGGATATTTCCATGAAACACATCTTTTACTTAAAGTCACTCTTAACACCCTCCTTTCATAACAGGTAAAGAAACACCAGAAACAACAAAAAAATCCCACCCCCAAGACATCATGTCTTGGGGACGAGATTTTATAATCGTGGTACCACCCCAGTTTATTAATATGTCACCATATTAATCTTATCAAGTACAAAAATACTATACTTTAGCTCTATAACGGGAGCTCCCGTCATACCATCCCCTAAAAGGTTCCGATATGATACTCAGAGGCTTGATTCAATAAATCATCCTTACTCCTTCCCACCAAACGGAGCTCTCTAGAAAGAATTCAATTTATCTACTCTTCTCTTCAACGTTTTTGATATTTATTCTATATTACATACTTTAACATATTATGTAAATATGAAATTTGGAGGTTTACTCAATAAATTAAAGAAACATCTTGTTAAAGTATATATAGTTAAGAATTCTTAAAATGCCTATTATGTAATATAACGCAATATTTCATCCAAAGAACTGATCTCAGCATATGGCTTTATGTCCGTTTCATTTTTTTTATTATGAGGGTTGTACCAAATACCCCTTACATTCCCATTTTGACAGCCGCTAATATCTTTTTCTAAGTCATCTCCAACAAAAAATGCGTCTTCTGATTTCACATTAAGTTCACTTAATGCTAATTCGAATATTCGTTTGTCAGGTTTACTTAATCCCACTTCTTCAGATATTATAATAATATCAAAATAATTATTTAAACCTGTGTTTACTATTTTTGCTTTTTGTCTCTCTGTTGAGCCGTTTGTGATAATCGCAACTTTAACATACTTTTTTATCGAGTTTACGAGACTTATCGTATTTTCGTGAATAGAAAAACAATAAGGAAAATGATTATTCCAGAAGTCTTGAATCTCATGACTTGGTAATCTATATTTTGGTGGAAATTCATCAAATAATGATTCAAAAGCTTTTGTTTTATCATTACAGCCATAGGCTGCTTTGTCATAACCCTTGAATGATTGCAACATTTGCTTTTTGATTGTATCATCCACAACATTTCCATAACACTTTTTTAATATAATGAAAAATATTTCATTTACTGCGCTATCCCTATTAAGTAAGGTATCATCCAAATCAAATAATATGGCTTTATCATCCTTCATAAAAATTCAAACCTCTTCTCACTAAGAATAATCTCAAGCTTGCAACTTCCTTAAACAACTGAGCCTAACCCAGAAATTTATCTGCTTGTCATACCGATAATTAACTTAAATTTCCTTCGTTTTTTCTTCATTCTTTTAAAACACTCTTTTGAATCAAATATAAAAATCGTTTTATCAATCCATATTCTTATATATAAAGAGTGAAATTTTAAAGGCCCAACAATTCCTTTTTGCTCATATTCAGTACCATCCTCTAGCTCTGTTTCTGTCCTAACCAACCAAATGTTACCTATTCCGAATTCAATAAACTTCAAGAAAAACTCTCCCCTAAAAATTAAAGCTCAATACATTTTCTATCTCTTGTCTACGAAACGTCAATGTAAATAAACAACACTTAGCCGGATTGTGAAACTACTTCTTCTATGACAATAGCTAAACCTTCCTCATCATTGCTCTTGGTAACAAAAGAGGCGACTTGTTTCAACTCAGGAATGGCATTTCCCATCGCTACAGAAAAGCCACTTTCTTTAAATAAATTAAAATCATTCCAGTCATCACCAAAAGACATTACATGATCCATTTCTATTCCTTTTTGCATACATAAATCCATTACTGCATTTTCTTTTGAGACATTTTTGTCCATGATTTGAATTAAGCTTCCAGAATCTGTTTGTATGATATTTACCTTTTCGCCGAATTGATCGATTATGGACTTATACTCATTACAATGAGAAATTAATATTTTCGAAGTGTTTACTTTCTTAAATTCTTCTAAAGGTAATATAATTGGATTAGCGAGCACTCTCAGGGTTTGGATGTAATTCAATGCTTTGTAACTGTACCAATTATCTTCTGCCTCTATAGATATATTTGTCTCTGGTTGTGTACTAAGAAGGTAATCTACTATTTCACTCATAATAGTTTGTTGAATAGGGAAATGTTTTCGTGTTCCGCTAAGATTATCAACAATAAAAGCTCCGTTATAATAAATAATAGATGATATCTCTTGAAGTTCTTTTGTCAAAAAGATATCAATTGATCTAGGAGGTCTTGCAGTAGCGAAGATAATCCTGATTCCCTTTTCATAAGCTGACAAGATAGCATCCTTACTTCTTTCAGATACCTCTTTTTTATTATTCAATAAAGTTCCGTCGAGGTCCATGACTATAGCTTTTACTTGATTTATAATTTCCATTTTTACCCCCTAACTAGTAAGATTAAAAATTAAATAACCTTATTAAGGTCATATTAGTTGAAAATTAAATTAAGCCTCTTTTTTGTTACAGGAAGACGCTCAATTGTTTCACGTTTCACATCAAATATATCGAATTCAATTATAGAACGATAAACTTTAAAAATCGCTATTTCCCAAGTCAATAGCGTACTCTTTTGGGATATACTGTATCAATTTTGTTGTACTATTAATTCTTTCATCCTTTGTAATTACCGTAAATCCCACTTCATCGATTTCTATTATGGTTTTTACATTCATCCAGTCAAAATTAGGTAATCTGCCTGAATCACTCAATGAAAAAACGGCCAATAAATGTTCAAATTGAAGATTGTCACCTTGCAGCAATATAGAACCTAAACCTATACAAGCAAACCACTCACAATATTCTGATACTAGTTTTACTTGAGATCTATTCATTATTTTTACTACTATCCAATTTTTGTTTTCATTGCTAGTTAGATAATCAATTTGAAGATGTTTGATCTTATTCATTTCCTCATCATCTAACATCAAAGTATGTAAAACAAAGAATATTGGATAACTAAAACTATTTGCTATGAATTTATATGTAAAATCATCTTCATCTCTTAGCATTAATCCAATATCCATCATTGTAAAATTTGCATTTTTTAGAATTACCGGAACTGAATTCACTATACTTATATGACTGTATTGAATAAAGACAGACATTATCATCACTTCCTGCTATTCTTTTAAATTCCTCATTATCTTTATTTTCGATTACTTATGTTTCTACCATAATCACCTTAAGCCTTATGCTGTTAAAAATTAATTTTCTTCTTTGGAGTTTTATCTGGAGATTCTATTAACGTAGCAATTTTTTACTCTTTTTAAACCTTATGTTGTTCAGCCAGTAAACGAAAGCCTCTGCATCAAAACAAACACCATATATTTCTATACCTTCCTCATCTACATGAGCAACTACCCAATAAGCATGAAGGTTATTTTTGTTATACACCATTTACCAAAATCCCTTTGTAGCATACGAATTCTTCTTCCTATTTTTGTTGAACAACGGATAAATTGACTTTCAAAGCAAAATTGGACTTCTATTAACACTCCACATTCTACTTTGATACAAAATAATAAAATTAATAGTCAACTATCTTTAGCCATTGACCATCAGGACCAATGGTCATATGAGGTATTTTATTTAATTCAAATAATTGTGAGATATCTAGATTCTTTTTGGTAATTTCCCCTAAATGGTCCGAAGCATCAATATTGGAAAAAACAAGATGATTTATCATAGGTGAGTGTAAATAAAATTCATATATATATCGCTTATGACTATCTTTTACATATCCAAGATAACCTACTTCCTTAGGAAAAATATATGGTAATGGAAAGCTATTAACACTAATAAAGTCATTTGAAAGTTCAGTTAGTAGCTCTTTCTCATATTTCGGAATAATTGCATAAATAAAACAGTCTTGCTTGTAAATATTATTGACAATACTTACAAACCCCTGTTTATCAATTTCT
This sequence comes from Metabacillus litoralis, assembly GCF_007994985.1. Lineage (GTDB taxonomy): Bacteria > Bacillota > Bacilli > Bacillales > Bacillaceae > Metabacillus > Metabacillus litoralis. Next base: position 250,786 of record NZ_VOQF01000001.1, read on the forward strand.
TCATCAAGAAATATCTCTCTTAATTTCGGAGCATCTGTACCTATCAGTTCATCAATATATTCATTCAATTCTTCCTTAATTTCTTCTATTGTTTGATCGAGTAATTCGCCAACAATTTTGCTACCAGGAATAGTAAAAGAAGTTGGCAATCCTAAGATATAACGTTCGCATTTCCATATTCTTATGATACGTAAATCAATAATTTCTCCATTATCATTTGCAATGCCAATTGATATAGAAGAACTGTATTCAGGCTTAAAATGGTTTTTGCCTTCTTTAACAAACCCAGCATCCAAAAGTAAATTTCTCTTAGCAAAAGCAGATTTATGCTTCCGTAACAATTTCTCTATATAATCTTTTAACACCATTTCAGTATTTATTATCTTTTCTTTTAGTACAGTATTAAAATCTCTTTGTTGATATTTCATAAACAAATCACTTTTCCTTCTACTTGCTGGATCTGAAAAATCGTACAAAAGTAATTTTATTCTTTCATTAGATTTCTACAATTCAATTTTTCACACTTAGAAACACAATATTTACTGTGTACCAAAGTTGTTTAGTAACACAAATTACTAAATCAAAAAATATTTATATCATCTATCAATAACTGTATCATTTATTTGTGTTACGACTGTACCTTTAGGTAAGCTTGAAATAAAATTTGTAAGTGGAAAATACTTCTCCTCATTTGACAATAAGTAAAATCCTGCGCCATCGTGTTCAATTAGAATGAAGCTTGTATTTCCCTCAACCTTGAAGCTTGCAATTGACCTTTTTCTTTTTCTTTTCCACTCAATAACCTCCTCTGATTCAAATGTTAAATTATCAGAAAAAGAAATAGAATAAAACTCATTTTGAGCTGGTAACCAATATGTTTCATTCAGTAACAGTAGCAAGGAATCATCATCTTCAATTCTTGCAGTAAAGCATGGAGGATGATATTGGTGCTTACCGGAGAAATCATAATACGTTCTTTTTTCGTCAAGATTATTTAGAACAAATTCTATTTTGTTCTTTTTTAAAAAGGTAATATATTCGTCAGTTTGATCATCATAGACAATAAAAGTAACAAACAAAGGATACCTATTTTCATTCAATAAAAACTCCAATAAAAAATCTTTATTGTTTTCTACGTAATCTTCTCCAGTAGCATTTAAATAGTAGGCATTTTCCAGTTCTCCATCTACCTTTAGATAATGACCAAAATCTCTTATAAACTTGTTTGTCACTTTTTCTTCTACAATCCAGATATCCATTATATTTGCTCCTAGTTTAATCTCTTGATAATTAACTATTCTGTTTATTTCATATAATCCTCAACCAATTCATAGCATCTTTCTTCTGTAATATTTGCTGACACAGCCGAATATTCTAAGTGCTCCTGTGTACCGCCTTTATATTTTAGTGATGCTTCCAATGCACGTTCATCTCTGTTTTTTATCCAATTCCGCTGTTCTTCTTTTAATTGATCCATTTCCTCTGCAGACAATTGCTCCTTTAAAGCTCCATATATTTCATTCAGCAATTTATCCCATATTTCCCATCTGTCGTCTTCTACTTTTTTCAAAGCGTAAGTCGAAGAATCTGTAGCTTCCAATTTTTCTACTTCACTTTTAGTTTCATTAATCTTCTTTACATACTTTTCTTTCAAGTTACATCAGTATTATTAGAAGATGCCTCTTCATCATTTGTTGTATTCTGGCTTGAGGTATCTTCTTTTTCATTTGTATCATTATTGTCTAATTCCTTTTTGTCGTGATCACTGCTTTCAGGATCTGGAGAATTTTCTGAAGATTCAACATTTGTAGTTTGATTAGAGTTTTTATTTTGTGACTGATTTTCCGATGTAGTACTTGAATTTTCAGATGAGCTTGCACAAGCAGACAATACAATGAGACATATTAAAGTAGAAAATAAAATTAAAATCCCTCTATTTTTTTTCATAATTCTACTCTCCTCTTATAGATACATTCTTATATTCTTACCGATACGACCATTCTTTACTATTTAAGTAACTACTACACCTATCAACTAAATTGACATAAAAAGCAATACAGATGCTACTATTAAAAATAATGTTATTAAGATACCTAAACAGCTACAAACAATTCCTGCGATAGCCATTTTTCTTCCTTCATGACCGAATCGTTTAATTTCATTTAATCCAATAATACCTAGTATTAACCCAGTAACACCTAATAAGAGACCAAGTCCTGAGAAAGCAATTGCAATAATTGATAAAACACCTAAAATGAGAGCAGCAATAGCTTTTCCATTAGTTATTGGATTTTCTGATTTATTTTGATAATTAATTTTCATGACCTCCAATTATAGATTGTGAATTTTTTTACTTAATCTATCTATTTACTAACAATAAAAACACTATAATCCTTTCCCTTAAACAATTTAACATATTTACCTATATTTTACTTTAAAAATCTTTTAAAATTTTACTTCGTTATGTAGTGAAAATTTCTTATTAGCTTCCACTCTTCCCAATTTTAATAATGAAAATGAAAAAATAAGACACCTATTTCGGCTAGGGGTATCATTAACGTATCAGGACTGTTAAATCCAATAAATACGCCCTATGCCAAAAAGGTGTCTATAAGAAAGTTTCTTTATTCTGTTTGAACAATGCTAATTAACATTGAAGGTAAGATCCAAGCAACATTCACATTTTTGCCCTCTATATGTTAGTCAATCCATTGAACTACATCTTCACTAGCTCGGCGAGTTTTCGGACGAGCTGGATCTTCTGCGCGATACCCAAAAGCAACCATTGCAGATACGGCGAACTTACCATCCTCAAGAAGTCCTTCGTTCTCCAACATCTCATTTACTTTTTCATAATCAAAGCCCTCAATCGGACAAGAGTCGATACCAATTTGTGCCGCAGCTGTCATCATATTACCAAGCGCAATATATGTTTGTTTACTAGCCCAATCAAACAATGCTCGGTCGCTTTCGAACAGACGCTGATCATCTTCTTGAAAGCTTCTGTATTTAGGCTTTAGTGTCTCAAGTAAATCATCAGGCATTTGTTTTACAGTTCTTTGTAAATTCTGCACATACTCAGAATCATATCTAGCATCTGTACGTGCAAGAATAACAACAAAATGACTTGCAGTTGGAAGCTGTCCTTGTGCACCCCATGAAATCTCTTTTAACTTTTCACGAAATGTCTCATTTTGTACAACAAGAAATTTCCAAGGCTCATAGCCAACAGAACTTGGCGACAAACGCCCTGTTTCTAAGATGAAAGAAAAATCCTCATCGGAAATTTTCTTTGTTGGGTTAAACACCTTTGTTGCATGGCGAAAATTGAATGCAGCAAGAATATCTTGTTTTTTCGCGTCATGATTGATCATGTTGAATTCATCCTTTACAAAATAGATTAAAAACTAGAGTTTATTTTGATACTAGTTTATACAAAATACATTGTATATGATTTAACTTCCTATTAACAAAAAATCAGCTCTAGCTTTTAAACAATACTCTATCAAAGCTGTTTTACTTATATCCGCATTACGCCAAAAAGTATATTACTTATTACTCTTAAAGACTTTATCAATTTCTTCACGATCATAATCTAATATCCACTCATTATAGCTTTCGTAAAGTAAATATAAATCCTCTTTATCTGAAGCAATTACGTCACAACCTCGATCATCATATAAGTGATAAATCATTTTTTTGGTCAGATTTATAAAATATATATCAATACCATGCCGCGGAAATCCTTTTAAAATTTGATCGGGATGATAGAAATCCTCATAACTTATTGCTTTCAAAAGTGAGTGATAACGTATTTCGCTCATTTTACACGGTAAAACAAATCTATGCGTGACCATCTCTGTATAATCTTCTCCATCTTCTTCATCTTCAATAAAAACATTCGGTAAAACAATATGTTGAAGTTTTCTAACTGTTTCCTTGTTCTTTATATATTTCTGATAAACTTTTGTGGATCTCTTTTGTAAAAAGGTATCGTGTTGTTCACAATGTATGTCTGTAATGAGTAATATATCATCTACTTGATTAAACACACTTTTGAATAGTGTAGTTGTTCTTTCATTTATTTGTTGCTGATTATTTTTATCCTCATGATCCACCCAAGGCATAGATATTTCAAAACGGATTCCATAATTCCATAAGTAAAATAAGGGTGGTCTCAGAGAGAGAATGTCAAAATGATCTTTCATAAATTTTGAAACGATATTTTCCATTTTACACCTTCTAAACTTAGTATATTTTAAATAATAAAATAGCAGCTTCCATTTGATAAAGAAAGATTAAACTGCTATTAACAAAACAAACAATTCATTTTTTAGTCAATTTTGCTAAAATGTGAACTACATTTCTAAGGAATCGTACCCTATTCGTTTAAGTTCATTGTTGGACTACAATGGTTTCCAATTAGGATCCTTACTATCAGACTTATTTGGAGGTCTTACATATTCCAAACTTCTTTCACCTTTAGCACCAAATTTCATAAAATTTTTTTGTGCTTGTCTAAAAGAAACATAATTGGCACCAGTTTCATCTGGATATTTATATTGATAGCCATCATCTTCCCAAAAACAAATTTCACATATGTCATAGGTGTCTGGAGGTTTTTCATCTAACGTTTTAAACCCACAACAAGGACAAGTATATTTCAAGATTTCACCTCAAAACTAATAATATTTAATCTGTTTAATTTATTGAACTCCAAACACCCTAACAATTAAGATGTAAAAATATAATAAAGATTCATTTATAAGTTCCAGTTGAGCCTCGCCATATCTGTAACAACATAAATTTCATTCATTACTAAACATAGTAAAAAATTACTCATAATAGCTAACGATCTCAGCTTCAAGTTGATCTATATCTTTACCACTAATTTGTTTAAGAGCTTCATAAAAATCATCATTTACTTTTGTATTCTCCATTAAATTTACTACTACTTGATCTCCATACACGTCCAGAAGATATTTAACAGTAAAGTGGCTTTGAAGATAAGGGTTAGCATTGTCTCTTAATCTTGCATCCTGCCATTCTTTATAACCACTTAGTTCTTCAAATGATAGCCAATCAAAATTAAATGAATTATATTCAACAGTTGTATTATGATAAACAACATATTCTGCGATTCCTTCCACAAACCATTTAGGGAAATCTGAATAATCAACAGAAAATTCTTCAATTTTCCTATGAGTTGCCACATGAGCATACTCATGTAAAATCGTCTTTTGAAAGAAAAACAATGGTGTTTCTTTTTCAGCTAGTATACTTTCCACATCTTCCTCGTAAACATGAATTCCAATTAGTTTATCAAAGTCCGAATAAATCCCCGAAAGGTCGTTAATAGTTGAAAACTCGTCCATTTCTTCTAAATCCATAAAGATAAGATCCGTAGGCTTTTTCTTAAAACTACCTAATAAGGAGGAATCTACCCTCTGACTTGCCATATCCAATGATTTAATTGTTAAAGGTATAAGACCACTAACACTTTCATGGTAATAAATCGTTATATTATCATGTTTCCTTTTGAGCCTTGTGTCTTTCATTTCTTTCTCAAGTTGACCGTCAAAATTAAGAGTCGTTACTGCTTTAACAGTTTCAAAAAAGGTGACATTTTCACCGGTTCTTTCATTTAATTCAATATGAAAAAATTTAAAAATGCAAAAAATAATAAATAGAAGGAAAAGGAAGATGATAGAAAGTATTAGAAATATCCTTGTTTTATTGGTTTTTTTTATAGCAATCACCTCTTACTTTTATTTTTAATTAATATCAATCAGCTTTCTTATCGCACTGACAATCAAATCCGGTTCATTATTTTATATATAATATGCACTGTTTTTGTCAATCACCAATGTATAATGAGCTTTCTTACCTGCTGAAAGAACAATTAATGGTATATTTAATTTACGTTTCGTTTCTTTTAACTCTCTCAGACTTTCCATAAATTCTTCATAATTACCTTCATAAACGAATTGCTCGTTGTATGCTGTTTGAAATTCTTTTGAGATCGTTGGAAGAAATCTTTCTCTATAATCTTCAGGGGTAGAGTCAATCAATACAAGCCCACACACTTCATGTTGATATACAGTAGCAAACATTCTCATATTCACTCCACCAAAAGAATGACCTACTAATATGTATCTGGTGGGTTAACCTTAGCTCAATAAGAAGATTCTTCAATTCTTTTACCATCTCACTGCTTATTCTAGGATTAGAACTTTTTTCACTTTTTCCAAGTCCTGCTCGATCATAAATCATAACCTTACTTAGAATGCAATGAAATATCTCCAAGAACTGAATCCCATGCCTTGGAAAAGTCTCCATATCCTTTGCCTATTACAACTGTTGGTTTACTGTTGTTTCCACCCAAAAATTTAACATAAATCTACAATCATCTACTTGTACAAATAGTTCTATAGTCATTGTGTACCTCTTATGTATTTCATTATTTTTTTACCCATTTGTATTTTCTTAGATGTTCCTACAATAAAAAGAATGAAACCTAGTGATTAGCACCGTCAAGTTGATATATTTTAAAAGAACTTTTGCAAGTTTACCATTGTCACGAAAAAAACGTCTAAAACCCTAACTAACATGGTTTTTAAACGTCTTGTTATAAGAAATGCAAAAGATCATGATAGAAGAACTAAAACCCTCCGCCTTCTCCTCCTCCACTACCACCATTATTAAACTGATTTCTTATCGTTTCAGTTTCTATATTATGATTACCTTTGTTAACATCTGGTGGAACTGCACCAGTTTTCTTACTGAAATAAATAGCAACCGTACATAAAATTCCTAGTGGGATCAAAAATATAAGCCAAATCATTGCTCTCGTCCTCCTTAAATTCAATTTATCTAGTAAGAAAACATAAAATATTTACATGCTAAAGTGACTGCTGCTATAGCCTATATATTTAATTTCCTTTTGTACATTTCTTGGATCCAACATCTAAATAAATTATCTTATCAACTTAACCTTATTAACATTTTACCATATTTTTCAAAACATATCGCAGATAGTAAGTCGATTCAAAAGAAAGCACTTCTATTATTTAAAATATCTTATTTAAAATCTAAAAAAGTTAAAAATAAAAAAACGACCCTTTAAAGAATCGCTCTTTTAAACTAATTAAACATATTCTTAATCACACGAAATAAGATTCTTGGTATAAACATCAAGATGTTCCAAAATACTTCAAATACGATAGAATCTCGGAATTCAATAAGTATATCCTTAACTATTCCGCGGCGGTCGTATCTTTTCTCTTTTCTGATTTTCATCCTTTTCTCCTATAAGTTGTTATTGGACAGCAATATAAACAGAAATGATAAGCAAAAATTTTTCAGAAAAGCACATAGTCAAAGAGGCTGTTACCAGTCAATATACCTGGCTTCACCCGCCCCAAACAACTTATCTGCAATAAGATGACCATCTTTATCAAGAGCTCTTATTGTCCATGTTGCTTCAGAATATTCATCAAGAACAAATAAGGCATGATTATTCACTACCTCTTCTAGATGGTAGCTATCCTGATATTTCACAACCGTATCCATAGTAAAGTTATAGGAGTCTGATAGTTTCACCTTTTCTATGTGATTACCAACAACAATATATTTAATGTTTGGGTCTCTAGTTCTAACTCCAACCATAAAACCATCTTCTTCATCACGTCCAAAACCAGCAGCTTCGAATGGTTCATTTTCTTCAATGAAATAGTCAGATGTCCCGCCTGCATAATGATAAAGAAATCCAATATTTCGATAAATATTCGCCAAGCCAAATGTATTATTGTTTATATCTTCGTATAATATCGCTTTTCCGTATATTGTATCTTCACTTATTACTGCTTTAGTTCCAGTAGGTAAAGCACTGTATGGTGTAAAACGATAGCCTATTAGTAATAAAACACCAATCATTATTAACACAAAGATCATAATGAATTTCCACGGTATCTTTTTATTTTTAGTTGTTAAATATAGTGTGATACCAATCAACGTTATTATTAAAAATATCAGTAAATTAAACATACATACTCCTGTATTCAAACAGTTATTTATTTTTTTCCTTACTCTATTTGTAAGGTATTCTTGCCCAATAAATAAACAATAAAATCAAGTACATTATAAAACAAACAATTATATTTTCTATCCATCTAATATCTTTGTTAATTATTAATTGCCAAGAAGTCAAGACTACAAAATACACGAAAGGATATTTAATGTTCTTTTTAAAAATAGTAATACCTCCGTCTTTATCATTTGTATGTAATAAGGTAAACCTTTTTGTTTTGACCATAAAACAATTAACTAGCTCTCACACTTGATAAACGAAGAGTTGTTAAAACTGAATTCTTTATTTCCCCTCGTCTTTTTCAAGAATTTTTTCTAAAAGCTTAATCAATTCTTCATTCTGTTTAGTGGTTTTATGTAAATCCTTTGATATTAGTGGTAAATAGTAGATGATGAAGACACCAAGAGCTAAAATGAAAAGTACAAACATAAATTGCAATTATTCCATCTCCTTAATATTTCTTATAAATAACCTTATCATTATTAGTTTAGATGTATCTCCTTTAAATCTATATTTCTTTCAAGTTTTTACTTATCCTTTTCAACCATCTATATAAATTAGAATGTTTCCTTGTATTGATCTAACATTTCATCATTATATTTCAAATTGGCTAGTAAACTTTCCCAAAGTGTTCTTAATTCTGTGTAATTCATCCTGGATAATTGATTATAATCAAGGTTTTCATCAAGATACTTTATATCCTTTAACAATATCTCCATTAATGGCAATGATTCTTCATCGATAACATTTTTCTTGCTTATCATAGCCCAAAACTCCTTTGAGGAAGAAAGTTGACTGTAAATATCAAATAACTCTGCCAGCTTTCTATATCTTTCGTCATTCGGCTCGACGATTTCCAGTGTATGAACTGATAATTGTAAGCTCCAAGACATAGACGTTAGATATTCTGCTTTTTGCTTTAAGGATAGATCGTTGTAGTTACTTACTAAGCTATTTCCAAAATTATACGAATAATTAACACCATTTTGAATTTTTTCAAACTGTGCTGTTCGTGATTCTTCTTTATTTATATTTAATTGTTGGAACAAATATATATTCAGCATGATGGATATCATCATAAGACTTATTACAATTAGTTTTTTTCTATACTTTTTCAAATTGCTCTCTCCTTTCACCTACTAAATTTTACCATATTAATTTCTTTTGTTGTTGAACAAATCTGTTCGGCACTTTTCATAGTAACTGAAAAAATTTTGACAAGGTTGAGAAACCACAATCAGGTTTGGAGTAATCAATAAGTTAATTGTTTGTTTAACTAACGACAATAAAGTTCTAAAAAAAAGCTAAATAAAAAAACTGCTTAGCAGCAGCTTTTTAATGCTCAAATATTAGTAATATAATTACAATGCAAGAACATCCTCAATTATTTGTTCAAATTTATTACTTATAAAGCTACGGTTATTTATCATTTCTTCATTTTTAAAGGTGATACTACCTCTATGTTCATCAAGATTTAATTTCTCTACTATAGAAGAAAACGCACCCTTACTTTTCTTATCAACTTCAAAATAAATCGTTGTTTCCTCATCATCCTGGATAATATAAACCTCTAATTCATCCAGCTTGTTTAAGTATTTCCCGAAGGATGGTACAAACTCATATTGCTGAACGAAAGCACGCTTTACATTTATTCCAAAAGGTACTTTTTGACTTTCCATTTGTCTAAATTTAAAACCGATTATTTTTATAGCATCAACAATGTCTTCGTGAACTTCAGTAGGTTCTATCGATAAATAATCTTTATCACTAGGATCAACTGCATTTTGAATATTAACATCTGTATCAATCCAAACAGGTGGAACATTTTGATTTGTTTCTGGATCTCGCATTGTTATAGGAGTATCTAGGGGAATTCTAAATGAAAATGGTATCTCTTTTCGCTCTCCACTATTTATGGTAAATGGATTGTTTACAATATGTGTAGAAACAACTGCAGATGAAAGTCGATCACTGTCCTCATAACCATATAACGTCATTAAATTAAGCTGTATGGATTGTATCTTTTGTTCTGTTACTCCTCCAATAATTTCAATCACACCTTCAAGTATCTCACCTTGAGTATAGTAACTCTTACTGATCTTTGTATCTACTTTTGCAGAACCCACGCCAACACTAGCAATTATTTTATTAAAAAGAGACATTTAATCACCTCATCATTTATTTGTTATTCATACGAATTGACAAAGATAAAGTTTCATAAAAAAGATACTTTCCCTTTTAAGTTTCACGTTAATATTAGTGAAGAAACACATAATATCAAAAATACTGTAAATAATACCAAAGCGAATGTATTATTTTAAAATGTTAAACTCTAATCTCATGTAGTTCGAAAAATCTCTAACGGTACAAGGAGTTGAAAAAATGGAAAACATCGATCATGTTGTTCATATAGGTGAATTAATAGCTGTGTCTAAAGTTTTCCAATTAAATCCTTTTCAAATGATCACTTTACTAGAAAATGATGCAATGGAAGTCTTTGAAAATAAAGAAGCTTTCTTGGTGAAATACGGGAATAAAGAAACGTATGATGAATTAGAAGATTGGTGTGAGTTAAATAACGGAAAAATCTTTACGAAAACAAAATAGAAGGAAAGAGAAAGGAATATTTCATGGCGATTGGTTTCATAGAACGAAAATGACTAATATGTTAGCTAATTTTGCCTAATTCATATTCCCTTTCAATTTGTTTCTTGATTTTGATACATACTTCATCAATGCTCCCGTAATATAATCAGCTGCTAAATAGTGTATCAATTTAGATACTCAATATAAAATTCTTCGCAATAAAAGGAAAACTTCTATACTTCCAAATCAAAATTAATTCCTACACTAGATGCTTGCTTTCCACCTCTTATACCCCAATTATCAAGGTGAGGTTCATGTAAAGTAGTTATTATTGAATTTTTACTGATATTCAAGGATTGTGATATAGCAGCTGTAAATTCCACTATTAATGTTTCTTTTGTTTCTTTTTTCCGACCTGGAAACATTAACACCTCTACAAAAACAAACTCTTCATCCCATCCTTCAGGCATAAACCAATTTGATTCCTCAATTTCTAGAAACATCACTGGTCCATCTTGTAAAGGTACATGTAAGACTTTTTGCATAATGTTTCTTAAATTAATTGCAATTGATTGTTTATCAATACCGATTCTATTTTTCAGATACACCTTAACTAAAGGCATGAAAACACTCCTTTATTTTTATAAATGAATATTTATAAAAAATCAAACACACAATATAAAACAATTCTTGATCTTATAAATTATCCTACCTTATTCCAATAAAATAGGTCTAAAATCACTTCTAACTTATTTTGTCAGTAAAGGTTTAGTCATACATTTATTATTAATAAAAGAAAATTTCTTATAAAAGTTATGAGCATCGGAAGTGGCCAAAGCAAAAGCGGTGTATTTTATTTCTTGATGTTCAAAAATACATTCCATTAACCATTTACCTAAACCATTCCCTCTGTATTTATCATCTATAACTACATCTAGAATCCATGAAAAAGTTGCTTTATCTGTAACTACTCTCGCAAACCCAATTTGTTTTCCAATATGAAATAACCCAAATGTAAGAGAATTAGCAATACTAATTTCAATCGTTTCTATTGTTCTATTTTTTGCCCAGTATGTTGTAGAAAGTAACCTTTTAACAGTATCTATATCAATTAGTTCAATATTGTCACTAACCATAAAATCACCTTTATACCATTCCATTAATTCTCCCCCAAATTCTAGATATACTGAAGAATCTCACGTCGATTTTTGAACCACGTTATTTCCAAAATACACCCTTAACTACAAACAGGTTTGAATACCAACTACATTTCCCAAGTTAATTGGCGCCCTCCAATAATATGATAATGCAAATGGTAAATCTCTTGTTGACCATGTTTTCCAGTATTAGTTATTACTCTGAAGCCATCATTACTGACATCCAATATCTTTGAAACTTCTTGTAACCCACGATGAATTTTAAATATAATCTTTTCATCATCTTCTTTAATGTCCGTTATGTTTTTTATATGCTTTTTAGGAATCACTAACGCATGAACTGGAGCACTAAAATGCAAGCCGTAAAAAGCTATTACATCTTCATCTTCGTATATAATATCAGCTGGTTCTTCTCTATTAACAATTCTACAAAAAACACAATCCATCGTTTTATCCTCCATACTATCTACATTACTTATGTACTTTTTTATTTTAAGTATTCTACTTTTCTACTTTAACATAAATATCCAATTTTAAATGTTCATTAATTAAATAAAATATAAAACATTAAGGTTACTTTCCTTTAGTGAAAGAATATAATAACAGGTTCTCTGTAAAAGATTAGAATTGAATAAAATACCATTTATTCTATTTTTTTAATTAACATGAATGCGTAGGAGGTAAAGCAGATGTATTGTGAGAATTACGGAGAGGAATTACAAAATAACAATCAGTACTGTAAGAATTGTGGTGATTTAACAAACAAAGCTTACAGTTATAAAGTATTTAATTTATTCTCATATATTGTTGGATTGGTATTTTCACCACTTTTCAGCGTAAAAAACACACTTGAAGTATAATTGTAGTTTCACTTATAGGTTGGGTAATAAGTAATAAATGCACTTTTAATAGGAAATTTATAGTATTAAACTCTTATTTTAAATAAATCGTAAAATATCCTTCTACTGTCTATATCTAAATAAGCGCTTACTCTCATTTTAAGAATAGCGCTTGTTTAAATATTTTCTTGAATAAAATGATAAACAATAAAGGATTACTCTTGTAAATTCGCTTTCATTAAAGAGGAAATCTGTTGCTCATCTGTGTTTGGAATTTTTTCGAGTTGATTTATAACTAGCTTTTGTCGCTCTTTTGAATGGTTTTGACTTAACTTAGCTTTTCCTTCTATTTTATTAATTTTTATTTTAAAACCCTGTATTCCTTTGTTCATACTAGAAAGATATTCAGCATCCACATTCTGTAACTGATATGGACTTTCTTCAGATTCATATTTTAACACCATATCATGTAAAGAAGACTTTAACTCATTTTCGTCCTCTAAAAACTTTACTTCTCCATAAACATGAACGGTCACGTAATTCCAGGTAGGCACTGCTTGGTTTGTTTCATACCAAGATGGAGAGATATAACAATGAGGACCATGGAATATGGCTAGAACTGTTTGATCTTTAATATCTATCCACTGAGGATTTGAACGGGCAAAATGTCCATATAAGTGTGTGTGATCCTTATTTAAAATTAAGGGTAAATGAGTGGCAAATGGTATTTCATTATGTTTGGAAATAAGAGTGGCAAAACTATGGTCTTTCATGATGTCGTGGCAAATTTCTTCATCTGTGATTTTAAAGCATTTTGGAATGTACATCTTAATTCCCCTTTACAAAATTATAAAAGTGTTTTCATCATGATAAAGTCGGTTTGCTCTTCATCACCCATATAAAATGAGTGAGCATCAGTTTGAACAAATCCCATCTTCACATAAAAAGCTGTTGCATTTTCATTTTTCTCCCACACACCTAGCCATACTTTATTTTTATGATGTTCCATCGCAATTTCAATAGCTTTATTCAAGAGAGATTTACCAAGGCCATGTTTTTGAAATTTATTCTTTATATAAATCCTCTCAATTTCGAGGGTTTCTTCGCCCATTTCCTCTGACTGAGCGTCATTAATATTTACTTTTAAATATCCAGAGACTTCATTATTATAAAGAACAAAAAAGAATTGCGAAGAATGATTGGCTAATTCTTTTTCTAATTGTTTTAAGTTAAATGCCTTTTGGATATAGGTTGTCATATTTTCTGTTGAATTCTGATCCTTAAAAGTATCATTGAATGTTTCAATACTTATTGCTTGGAGTCTTTGTAAATCTTCTTGATTGCATTTTGTTAATTTTACAGTCACCTAAAATGTCACTCCCTTTTCATATCAATAAAGTCTCTTGTGCCCCTTTTTGACGAGTTCCCAGTCTTTTTCTATATTCTTTCTTACTCTATGAAGAAGATTGACCATTTCTTCTACTTCTTTTTCGTCAAAGCCTACTAATGCGACACTATTCGAGTGTTCATTTTCTTTTATTATATAAGGATAAACATTTTCTCCTTTTTCTGTTGGAAAGATTTTTTTGATTTTTTTGTTATATTTATCTTCTTTCTTTTCGATAAACCCATTCATTTCTAGTTTATTGATCGCACGAGCCGCTGTTGTACGATCTACTTTTATCATCTCAGCTAGTTTTTCTTGAATGATTCCCTTGTTTTCACATATTCTCACAAGATATAAATACTGCCCTTTTGTTAGGTCGTATTCTTTAAATTCAATATTACTTATTGAATCTAATGCTCTTGCAATCATACCAATTTCACGAAGAATATCCGTCATCGTAACCTCCTTAATTATTTTTTGTTGTAAATGCAACAAAAAATGTTGTATTTTTAATTTATATTATTTTTATTGTATTTGCAACAAAAATAAAGGGTTTTATAACATATATACCTTACATACAGCCTAACCTTTTCTTTGTTAGCTCTTGATTGGTAATGATCTATTTTTCATTTTTCTTTGAACTAAGAAAATATCCGTTGTGAAATTAAATTTAGTCATCTAAGCTCCCAGTTTCAATAATGAGTCCCTCTTTATCAAGCCTTCTGTAATTGTATGGAATGTGGCTTAATTGTTTGTACTTTTCATTCCAAATAATATTAACGAATGGAGAAGGATCATGAAGAAAATAGGAAGGAGTCAGGTTTTCAAACCTATAACATTCTTTTGGGTATTCTTCGTCAAACCCAAATAGTTTAAGAACATCTTCTTCTATTGCAGTTGCACCAATTTTAAATTCATAAACGAAATACAACTCTTCAAGAAAACGCGTAAAGTCCATAAGCTCTTCTTTTTTAACACCAACTTGGCCCCATTTAGGTTCATCACATTCACTTGCATAAAACCAAAAATTAACGAGGAGTGCATTGGCAGATACCATATCTATTTGTAATGTTGCCTTTCGTTTCCTTGCAACATAGACATACAATCTTAATCTTAATGAGTGTAAGTTAATGGAAAGTGGATCTGCATCATCAGAGAAGTAACCTCTATCGAAAAAATCAATTATTTCATTAATGTTCTTGTCTACGACTTCAATTTTATTTCTGACAGTTGATAATTTTTTTATAATATCTTGTATTACTATTTGTTTCTTTTCTTTAAGTTCCAAAATGAAACTAACTTCAAGAAAAGGACCGCCTTGCAACCAATTGGACCACTTCATCTGAAATTACTCCTAAATTTTAGATTATATGTTCTTATTTCGTATTGTACAATTGTACCCTTAGTTCAAAAATAACAAAAGAAGCTGTCAAAACAGCTCCACTGTTAAACCCAAGTACCCATTAGATTAATTAGTTATTCATAAACCATAATATAAAAATAATAACTAATATCATTACTAAACAACCACCCTTAGTTGGGCTACCATAAATTGCTCTATTCCACGCATCATCTGTTTCTATATTGCTTTTATAATCAATGTTCTCTCGATTTGGCAAACCACTAAACTCCTTACTCACAATATCTCATCTTAAGTAAAAGTATGAAATGATAAAGTTTCCATTACTTTAATTACAAAACTTACATTATGATTATCTTTTTTATTCCCATACTCGTTGAAAAGTTACTTTATAATTGTCATTCATTAAAAGAAATACATCCGGATTAGTAAGCCTTCTCCATTCTTCGAACCCAAAATCCTTGTTAAAATACCTTAAAAGTAATGACATTAAATTTCCATGCGTAACAATGACTGTAGTTTTATTGGTTCTTCTAAAAGCTTCTTCTATAACCTCAACAATTCGATTCATTGCTTCTTCACTGGACTCTCCACCTTCGAACTTCAATTCAAGATCATCGAATGTACTTCTTAGTTTTTCAAACCAATCAGGAAGATTTTTGGTACTTAGTATCCGTTCTGCTAATTTTCTATCAATCTCAATGTTTATATTACACCTCTTTGCAAGTGGAGATATAGAATCAATCGCACGTTTATATGGACTTGAAATCATGCGGTCTATTTTAGTATTTGAGAAAAAATCAGATAATGCTAATGCTTGTTCCATACCTACACCAGTAAGTTGTGCTTCAGGTGACTGTCCTTCTGCTTCACAATGCCTAATAACATATATTTTCTTCATCATCAACCAACCTCTATTAGAATATTGTTTTTATTTACTAAATGGTTTATTTTCAATTATCATAAGAGTCGATTGCTACATAAATTTTATTTTCGACATAAATATTGAATTCCAATATATTTTTATATGATTTCAATCTTTGTTGAATTGATAGTTTTCTAAATCGAAAGTATGGAGAGTCTGGGTGGGTATATTTGTGAGGAGGAGGAAATGACCATTGTGATTGTAAACATTCCCCATCAAACCATTTAAAAACTGCTACATAACCATTTTCAGTTTCAAAATGGTCAAGCAACCTTATTAGGTGTTTATTATGTAAATTCAATTTTTATGGAGAAAATCAATTAATTCCTTTTCACTGTAGGTTTTTAACACTATATCCTTAGTATTAAAGACAACAAAAGCAGGAGACTTTTCTATTTCTATGAATTTATATTGATTATTAATCTCTTTTACTGAGCTTCTACCATGAACAGTTTTAACATTATAGATTTTATTCTTTTCTCTCCATTCATTTCCTATATCATATTCTCCATCTTCGTCAACAACTAATAAAGAATATTTAGATTCATCGTTTGAGAACAAAGGATGTAATGGTACTGGCTTAGTATCTGAAAAAGAAGAGCAACCAACCGTTATGATACATAAAATGATTAATAAACAAGTTTTTTTCATAATTTCCTCCAACATTATATTGTTAACCTAAATTTACCATAAACACATCATTAGTGACATTAGAAACCCCTTCTAGCCCGGATTGTTGGTAATCATTTTTTATTAACATACTTCTTAATATGCTTATCATATAAGTTTAGACATGTAATATTCATTAACATATTTTCCTTCGATAAATAAAGAATTTCTTTTTGTACCTTCTATTTCAAACCCCTGTTTTTTATACAATGAGAGAGCTGCTTCATTTAAAGTAACAACTGTTAACTCTAAACGACATATTCCTCTTTCCTTAGCCCATTTCTCCATTTGCTCAAACAACCTTTTGCCTACACCTTGTCCTCTAAAATTAAGTGAAATTCCTACTACAACATAAACAGAATGCTTGTTTCTGTTCGCACCACCACCGACAGCTAACAGGAATCCTATAAGTTTATCGAATTGTTCAGCAACGAATATAGTAGAATTTTCACTTCTTTGGATAGCTTCTATTTTTTCAGCTTGCTGATCAGCCTCAACTGATCTTTCCCCTGCTTCCCAAAGCATATATCGCGAGCTTGCTTCAATTTCATTCCTTAGCAGTGCAAATTTTTCAGCATCATCTACATTTATTTCTCTAATTTTCAAAATTCTTTTTCACCTCTAATATTTTTTAAGATCCTTAAAAGTTTCTATTTATTTTATAGAAAAGCTCGCGTTTACCAAATAACCTATTCATTAATAAATTGTGAAATTAATGCTAATAGATTCATTAGTTTTTATGATAAAGTTTAGATAAAAGATATAAAGGATGTTTTAATATGGATATCACAACAAACCGTTTGATTCAAATACAATGGGATGGACCATATGTGATTAATGACCTTCCTAAGTTAAAAAATGAAGAAACTGATTATGGAATATACCAAATTTATGGTAACCACCCTGTATATGGCCATGATGTCCTATTGTATATTGGGAAAGCAGACTATCAGACGCTGGGAAAAAGAATTTCCCAAGAAAATTGGTTAGACACTAACGATTCTAACAACACAAAAATATATGTTGGTAGATTTCATGGTTCAAATACGCCCTCTGAAATTGAATGGTCCATAGAGATTGACTTAGCAGAAAGACTATTAATTTATGTTCATAAGCCTGCATATAACGCTAGAAGTATTTCCACATTGAGAGATATAGAATTTCAAAACATTCATATCTTGAATTGGGGTGATTACAGATCACTTCTCCCTGAAATTTCTGGTTTAAGGTGGACAAGTAAGTTAGATAACCTGGAGTATGATATATATAAATGGATGTGAGTTCATCCGTATGTATATTTTTTTAAAAACCCTTAAAGTGTAGTATCCTACCAAGAAACTCAATATATATTTCTTCAATAATTTGTAATATGATAATTATAAGGAGGGAATTTCAAGAGATTTGGTTCAATGACTCAAATCGTATAGTATCCTTGTTTTAAAGTTTGTTTAATAATTCTAAAAAAGAACATATGTACTTGCTCCTTACTTTTATGGTCAATATTTACTGTACAAGTTTCAGCATACCTCTTTCACTAAAAAAAGGCGGAAATTCCGGTTAAAGAACTTACCTTTGTTCCTTCTAATAGACCTATACCTGTGTGATTTTCTTAATACTTGGATTTTACAAATCACTTATATTCAATTGAAATATTAATTTTTTATGACATATTTCTCTTAATCATTTGTCACTCTTATTATTGAGTGCTTTTTTAAATTAGAAACTCTTTCTTTTGATTTTTCTTCAGTATTACTCAACATTCAGGAGAAATAATCTTGCTTCTACTATTAAATATCATTACTAAGTTTTTTTTATTTTAGTAAAATAAAAAATGTAAACTAATCCATCTCTTTAAAAATCAGCTTAGAAAATACAGCCGCAATAATTGTTGTTATACCTGCGAAAATGCCTACATAAATTTGTTTATCCCATTCTATATAAGAATTTACAACTGTAACTATTGTAGCAACAATAGCAGATGTAAAAACTATTTGTGGTGTATTTAATTTCATCTATACTCCCCATCTCCATATTATCCTGACCAGTTTGAATTTTCTCAATATTTTTCCTTTTAAGAAAACTCTTGTTGCACTGTTTTATATCTTCAATCTCATCAACCTTTTTAAAAATAAAATAAGATATATTTGTTTTTTCATATTTCATTATTACCCTCAATATAAAATATTCTATTATTTTAACAGATTTACCCAGAAAATAAACCTAACAACTCTAATTATAAAATTTATAAGCTAATGAATTTGGTTATCCAAGTTCATAAGTTTATCCAAAAGGATGAATGCAATCAGCGCTGTGTTATTAAATGATTAAGCTATATAGCAATAGGTAAATTATTCTCCCTTTTATACCTACCTACTTTAAATCCTTTTTTAAATAGTAATGCTTGTGTTCTCTACCTACATTATCTAATGCCCCAAACACTGTATATCCATGTTTTTGATAAAAATCTAATGCTTGAAAACTTAAAGTTTCTAACTTAATAAAATCACAATTCTTTTCTAAAGCTATATTCTCCGCTTGTAATAATAATTTAGTGCCATATCCATGCTTTCTTATCTCTTCATCTACAAATAGAGTATGTATCTCTAACCAATTCCAACAAATTGATCCGGTTAACCCACCTCGAACAATACCGCTGTCATCCTTAATGAATATACCAATTTCTTTGTACCGACCTCCTAAATCTTCTGGAAAGTGCTTTAAATTAAATTTGTAAAGCTCATCATCTACAAATTTTTTAGCATGTTGATCTAATTCTTCAGTTATATGTAAATTCATGATTACATTTCTCCTCTTACAATTCTTTTTAATAGTTACTCCAATAAAGTGTCATTTTAAATAAAGTATATTCCTTCACATTTACTTCTTCCTGAAATTCTTTCCTTAAACTTAAATAAGCACCTTTTCTTATATTAAAAAGGCGCTTCAATTATGAGAGATTAACAACAATTAGCAGATAAATTTCCCGATAAAATGACCTACCCCATAACCTACCAGAATAAGTAAAAAACCTACTATTACGTAAAGGCTATATTTGATAAATTCATTTAAATTATCTTTCTGAATATCTTTATTCAAGATATTCAACTCCCTTTATTCAGTATTAATTTTGCTATAAGGACTATACCTTATCTATAATCTAATTCATATTTTAACTTAACTTCTAATATTTGTAACTTATGATAAGATTCAATAAGCAAAAACAACTTTTTTTCTAGTTAACTATTAGCTTTTACAAACTCACATGTCATATCACTGACTTTTTTATTACCTGCTTCTGAGAAACCATGACCTTCTCCATGGAAAATTTCAATTGCAGCATGTGGGTATAACAGTGCTGCTCTTTTCCCATAGTCAAGTGCCACAATTTCATCTTGATCACCATGAAAAATTAGTACATTTTTATTGAACTTTCCGATATGGTCGAATACATTATATTTATGAATTGACTCAAAATAAATTCGCCCTAGCTGAACTCCCCATATTTCGTGTGTATCAGGAATGCTCTCAAGTGTTGGAAATCTATTATTCCAATCATCTGCAATACAAAACGCTGGAAATAGCAAAAGAAGTCCTTTAATTACTTCAACATTTTCATCCGCTACTAGTGCTGATACTAATCCTCCCTGACTTCCTCCAAACAAAAAGATATTAGTAGGATCAACATCCTCCCAGCTCTTTACATGTTCAATGACCGCACATAGATCTTCTTTTTCTGTAAATATAGACATTTCATCTGTATTAAGGTCACTTTTCGAATTAATAGAGCCTCCACAAAAATCGATGCATAAAGCAGCTATGTTATTTTTCGCTAAATAGTCACTATTCATCGCAAAATCTATATTTGTTCCATTAAAACCATGACTGAAAATTACGATAGGGCACTTCTTCTTACTATCTGGTCTGTAATAAACGCTATGGATTTCCCTACCATGATGTTTGATCTTCACAATTTCTTTTTTATAACTACCCATTTAAATACCTCCACATCAAAAAAGATCTAGTTACTAACTTTTACTTAAGATAATCTAAACTATGTACTAATTCATAAGTCTATATATTTTTATATCTAAACCAGATTCCGTTGGTAGTCCTTCTGCAATTAATATATCATCATTTAAAAAAGCTAAAGACTTACTATTTGTAATAACTTTTGGATAAGATCTAAATAAAGTATGTTTCAATTTATTATTTACATGACCGTTATTCTCAATATAAATGCTGCATTGTTCGCCTCTATAATCTTTCCCTTCAAGCATATATCTAGCTGATAAGGTATGTCGATCACCAAACCTTCCAATAATTTGCGTATCAACTCCACCATCAAGAATTTCTCCTGTAAAATATTCACCTGAAACATGACCTTTAAAAGAAATCATGATTACTGAATCGCCGTCATTATTAGTTAGTTTGATCGTATTGTTAATTTGAACATGTACTGTGAAGATTTCTTCAAACTCCATGCTTCTAAGCCTCCTATTAGCTAAATAAATTCCCAATAAATATAATGAAGAACAAAAATGCCGTTAAGCCTACTGTAAGAATAATCGTAGATACACTTCTAACTAAACCTTTCCAATCTTGAATACCACCTAAGCCTACAACTGCCAAAACAAAATTAATTAATGTAATATACAGGATGAGATATATCAGATCTATACCAAAAATTGAATAATTAATAGCACTTGAAAAAGTAGTTGGCAAAAATAATACTATACAAATAATAGACGTAATAAATGACCAAAAGTTAATTTTCCTCATTCAAGAACATCCTTTTCCCCTCTTAAACTAGTAGATTCAATATCATAAGATAAATTGTTTTAGATGTTTTCCACCTAATAAGAACTGCTATTTATATACCTTTTGAGCTTCATATTGAAATCCTTGAAATTGATAATTTTGTTTTTTGTACATTTCCCTCGGAGTGTCTTCACCATCAGCTATTAAAATGACAATTTTTTCAGGAAATGCTTCCATTACATATTGTTGTAATTTTCTACCGATTCCTTTGTTTTGGAACTTCTCATCAACAGTTAGGTTGTCTATTTCTGCGGTTTCTTCAGAAACTATGACAACAACATACCCAGCTGGATTTCCTTTGTAAAACGCCAAGATCTGAAGAATATCTTGATTTTTAAACTGACGTTTTATGAGTTCATGTTTTTGATCGGCAAACTCACTGCCATACTCCAAATTATGTTGATACTGAAGATTACAAAATATTTCTATATTTTCATCTGTCACAAAAGCAACTTCTATATCTGGGTTGTTTGCTGAAGTAGGAAATTGCTGTGGCTTAATAGCATATAATTCCATAAAACCTATTTCATATCCATTATCATTAAAGAAAGATATAAGTTCAGATGTAGGTTTTTCATTATCAGGAAAAGTAAACTTTACATGATTCTGGCCCCGTTTCAAATGATATTCCCTTAAGTATTCTTCAGCATCTAAAAATTCAGATAAAGAAGGTAGATGTTTAAATTCAATAAAGTTACTACTATAACTTGTCAGCATCTCAGTATAATGAAAGTGTTTATATTGGTCATTTTCAGCCACTACTTTTCCAAGGTTATAAATATTATCAAATGTTATATTTTTCATTATTATTTCTCCTCTATTAATCATATACTTTCTCTTTTAATGGTGAACATCTTTTTAAGAATAGGTATTTTAAAGGTTAAATATGTTATGTAAGACCAGACCATTTTTGTATAATAATGTAATTATATGATAACTTTCTACTTATTACTTTAAATTCTCTCATAAAATCATCATAACAGTACCTTATCGATTTTGCAGACAATTCATCACAGTGTCTCCAAAAGATCTAACATCAGATAGATAATCATACCCTTCAGGTGAACCAAAACTATTAAACTTGCGAACTGCGACTAAATTTTCATCAGGAATGACCAACAAAGTAACACCCGTATATCCTAGTATCTGATATGATCCTTTAGGAACTGATGCACCTATTTCTGTTTTCTTAGCAGGTAAATCTTTTACAAACCATAAGAAAGCATTTTGGGGTAAATCTTGATCTTTTAGTGCAGGACTTTGAAGTGTTGTAGCCACCTTTAAAATTTCTTTTGGAACAATTTGTTTTCCATTTATATCTTTCCTTGGTTGAGGTGAAAGTACCCCCAATAAGCTAATTCACGTGTAGACACATACATATTCGCCTTGTCACCTTCTGTGCTTTCACTTGGTTGCCAATTCTCATCTCCAGCTTCAGGCAAAATTACATCAACAAGATTATCGTCTTTATGTGCATACCAATTTGATTCACTAAAACCTAAAGGACTAAATACATGCTCATGAATAATCTCAGATACTGATTTATTGGTTGTCTTCTTCACAATTTTAGTTAAAGCATCTATACCAACTTGTCGATATGTCCAGCTTTGACCAGCAGGATGCTCACGATATACAATTCCTTGCTCCAAATATAAACCATGTGTATGAGTCAATAAATGTCTAATCGTTGTTTTCTTCCAAATAATTTCATCAAGTTCTGGCAAATAGTTCAATACAAGATCATCTATGTCTCCTATGTAATTGTGGTATAGAGCATAAGCAACAGCAAAACCAATATAGCTTTTTCTTACTGATGCTACGTGAAATTGAGTTTCTTTGTTTACAATACTAGCGCCACTATCATTGGATTGTTTTCCTATATATTCTTCTAGTACAACACTGTCATTATGAATAATAAACACCGATGCTCCAGAACAATGTACTTGATGAAAAGTGTTACGAACATGATTTAATACTGAAGAAAATTCATTATTATGTTGATATGTAAGTTGCATAATATCGTACCTCTTCCCGTTAATCGTATTTAGATATGAAGATATAAAAATAATAATTGTAAAAAATAATAAAATCTCTACTTTGAATCCATACATCAAGGCAAAATTCCTTTAATGCAAAAAATATTAATAAATTTCCAATCTATGTTAATAATATAAATAATTGAAATTTGGAGGGGAAACTATGAGGGATATAAAACTATCCACTTCAGAAATCGCTCATCTTTGGGGGACCTACATAAACGATAGTATGGCAAACTGTGTTCTCCAATATTATTTAAAGAATGTAGATAGTCAAGATATAAAAGGTCTTTTACAATTTGCTTTAGAGATCTCTCAAAACCATCTACTTTTTTTAACAGATCTATTTGAAAAAAATAAGTTCCCAATTCCTGTTGGTTTTCATAAACAGGATGTTAATAAAGATGCTTCAAGATTGTTTTCAGATGAATTTTATCTTTATTATCTTAAAAATATGGCCTTTATAGGAGGAAATGGATACAGCTTGGCTCTAGGTAACTCTGCTCGTAAAGATATACGTAACTTCTTTATCAAAGCCATTCAAAGTTCTTCCCAACTATATGACAAAACGGCTGACGTTTTGTTAGAAAAAGGGCTTTACGTGAGACCAGCACAAATCAATATTCCAAACAAAGTAGATTTTATTACTAAAAATAGTTTTCTTACGGGCTGGTTTGGAGAAAGAAGACCTTTAACGTCTGTTGAGATAATGAACTTATCCTTTAACATAGAGCGTAACGCTTTAGGACGTTCTTTATTAACTGGGTTTCAACAGGTTGCTCAAGACAAGGATGTAAAAGAATTTTTATCAAAAGGAATTAAAATAGCTTCCAAACATGTTGAAATATTTGGGTCTATATTAAGCGAATCTAGTTTACCAGCACCAATGGCTTGGAATACACATGCTACTGAATCCACAGATTATACATTCTCTGATAAGTTAATCATGTTCCATTCTGCTGCCTTGACTGCTGCAAGCACAAGTCATTATGGAACGAGTATTGGTACAAGTCCTAGACGTGACATAGGTTTACATTATTCAAGATTAATTATGGAAATCCTAAAGTACGGTGAAGATGGTACCAATATCATGATTAAAAACGGATGGCTAGAACAGCCACCTACAGCAACAGATCGTGATGCATTAAAGAATAAAAACTTAAATAATTAAGTAAACTTGTAAAATTATTAAGTAGTGATTTTCACTACTTTTTTGTCTACTTTCTTTCTATTTGTAACAATATTTTAGTGTTTGCTTATAACTATTATCTCCTTCTAGCCTTAAGTACCTTATAAACCTTACAAAAAGTAATCTAAACTAAAAATGCCTTTTCTGCACAAGTACTTGTCTAAGTTAAGCGAATAAAACTAATTATTGAAAAAGTATATGTCCACCATGATACTCATAGTTATTACAGCAAGTGAAGTTAAACAATCTTGGTTAAAATTACTAATGTAATACCCGTCTTGACTTAGCAAATTTTCTGTAAGCGTGTTATTAACCAAAGAACGTTTCTTTAAAGTAGATATTTTTTCATTAGATTTGCTGTAAACAACAGAAAAATCACTTGCTCCATATCCTCCATTTGCTTTCATTAACTCCTCACCATTTGGAGAAATGACAGTCATTTTTGGTGTTTCACTTTGACAGTAGGTTTTATTGTGGCTACGTGTTTTTCCTCCTTTGACAACAGTTTAACATCCTTATAAAATCCTTTTTCTTTGATTATAGTACCTATCAAATTGCCTTTTTGATCCAAAATATTAAGCTTTATACCTGCCACATTATAAAGTGTAATTAACTTTAACAGCTGATTACCCATATCTTTTGTCGATTCAATAGATTCTTCGATCGTTCCAATAATTTTGTTATTAAAAGTTAAAGAATACATTCTCCCCTGACTTTTAAATAGTGTCTCTTTTTTTAGAAATATTTCATTATATTGCTCGAACATATATTAGAGCCTCCATCATAATACTTACAAGACAAAATGAGGATCTAAAGCTCCATTTAACGTGTTCTTCTATTATTAGAAGAATCTACAGAACTCCTAAAATATATTTTATCTCGTCAACTCGATTAACAATATGTGTAGGATTAGAGTCATTTAGTTCTTTTAACGAACCATATCCATAAGTTACTCCGATTGAGTCAATACCAGCATTGTTTGCACCAATAATATCGTGTTTTCTGTCACCAATCATGACAAAATCATCTAAACTATTTTCATTGTACTTTTGGATGATGTATTGAATAATTTCAGTTTTTGAAGATCTTGTTCCATCTAAATTACTTCCCACAACAAAGTCAAAATACTTGTCAATATCAAAATAATTTAGGATTTGTTCAGAAAATACAGTAGGCTTTGAAGTTGCAACAACTAAAGTATATTGCTGTTTTCTTAATGAATCTAAAAGTAAAGGAATAGCCGAATATAGTTTATTCTCAAACATCCCTTTATTCTTGAACCTTTCTCTATAAAAATCAATTGCTCTCTGTGTATTTACTTCATCGAATCCGTAGAATTCAGCAAATGAAACATGAAGTGGTGGCCCAATAAAACATTCTAATTTATCAAGATTCAATTCATTAATGTTCATTTTCTGTAACGCATATTGAACAGATTTAGTTATACCTGTTTTGGGATCTGAAATCGTTCCATCTAAATCAAATAAAATTACTTTATATTTGCTCATATTAAGCTTCCTTTCATTAGCTAGTAACTCCCTCATTTTACCATGCGGATTTCATGATCATTTAAGATTTTCATTAAAACTAACCACTTTTTTAGTGATTCTTAAATTGAAATTAGCGCATTTCCAAGTTTCTAGAAATGCGCTCTACTGCTGAAGCTACTTTTAAATTAATTCCTTGTTTTTCTTATAAGAACGATTTAAAGAAATGTAGTTAGTGAAAAACCACACGATACCGATACTTACTAATAAACCAATAATCTCCATCCACCCTATTAGATTACTTGGTATATCAACAATAATTAAATATAAAACAATATAGATAACAACAAAGCCACAAGTTTTAATACATATATTTTTTATTTCTCTCTTATAAGAACGTTCTGATGTAATATCTGTGTATTCAATCCCAGATATAATATACCTTGCTGTAGTATAAAAAAGAAAAATAGCAACAGATACCAAAAGTGCAAGTTCAGAACTTATATTAAAAAACTTAGTGCAAATTAACATGATAATTTGAGAAATGAAAAGAATTAAAGCTCCTTCTGCAAAGAAATACAACACTCTTTTTTCTTTATATTCGTCATTAGGTATTAAAAACGATATCCAAGATTTCATCATTATTCAACCTCCCAAAATAACTCATCTAACGTTTTGTTTAGTTCTTTTGCTATGGCAACACAAAGTTGAAGGCTAGGGTTATATTCGCCTTTCTCAATTAGCCCAATCGTATGTCGAGTAACTCCCACTCTTTGAGCTAACTGTTGTTGAGGCATCGACAATTTTACCCGTGTTATTTTCACGTTATTCTTCATTTATTCACCTACAGTTTGTAATATATATCTAACGTATGTAAGATATATATTACGTTTCATATAAAAAAAGTCAATTAACAAATCAACTATTTTATTTTAATAAGAATTAGCTATTCTTATAATTGAAATATCGCACTCTTTCTATTTTCGTACAATCATTCAAATAGCATCTAACGCTGTCATAGCGGTAAATTCATCTTCGATTACCCTTAATACTCTGTACAAACAAAATTTAATTAGGCTTACTTTCTCTTCCCCATTTCGTTAAAAAGTAAGCTGTAACAAATAGTAAGAGTGCTAAGATAACATTACTAAGTATTGCATTAATTCCGTAATGATATTGAAATTCGTCTAAAACCCCTGAGTATAAACCTGCCAGTATGGCTATTAAAAGTAATCTTCCTATTCCCAATTGAATATCTCCATTCTTTACCTTAAATTTAAAAGCATGATATTATACTTTTTACTCAAATGACTTTGCCGTTTCTATTAGTTCTTCTTTTGTTAATTCATTATCAGATTGTTGTACGTAAAATGTTAGTCTGTAATGAATATCATTTTCTGACCAATTTAAAATCATTTCTTCTTCATCGTTTACTTCATAACTTCCATTTAAATCTCCTATTTTAACATCTTCATATTCTATATTTGACTCAACTTTTCCACCATTAACAGCCATTAAACTTAAGTGGTTTCCTTTACCATTTTCATCTCCTGAACCAAAGAAATCAAATGAAAGAATATTACTTGGTTGTTGTTCCTGAGGTGGAGTTGTGAAAGCTGCTTCTTCAACCTCAAAAGGAAGCTTAGTAGGAAGTTTTGGCTGAAATGCTTGGTCATTTAATTCTTCCTTTAATTTAGTATTATCAAATTCCGTTAAACTTGTGCCTCCACTGCAACCTATTACAAGTAATAATATAGGCAACAACATAAATCCTATTTTTTTCATAAAAAAACTCCCTTTTATTTTCCATTTTCTTCTTAATACTAATGTTGAATCTAAAACCCATTTGATAATCAGATTATTAACACTTGATCAGAATTGTATTAAATATCATAAATAAATGAAAAAATTAAGTTCAATATTGTTCATAATAACTATGAACTTTCGTTGTTAAAGTTTGTTTGTGATGCAATTTGTTAAGTACCTTTTCTGTGTTCCATTTGCTTTCATTCCTTAAAACGTCTTAATTAATTCTATATCAGCGTATTGGTTCTCACCGTGTTCTTTATCTCCAAAAAACCCATTAATCGTATTAAGGCCCAGTTTAGTCCAAAACCTAACTGCTGGCCAATTTTTCATTGCAACATTAGCTCGAACTTCATTATACTTTTCCAGTTGCAATATCCTTAACAATTCGGTAACTAACTCATGCCCCAGTCCTTCATTCTGATATTCTTTATCAATATATAAATAGTTTATGTAAAATATTTCAGGTTGGGGAAATCCATGATATGTTATAAGTAAGCCCGTCATAATTTCGTTACTTTTCAATCTTATAACCTGGATTTTAAATCGATCTTTTGTTCCATTAGGTGGTAAGTCACCAACAGTAAAACAACGATGAACAAACTCTTTATCTAGACTTCGTCCATCCCATTTATGTATAAAACTACCTTGTTCATATAACTGTTGAACAGGTTGAATTTCATCTTCAACTAAGTCTTTTATTGTGAGACGCTTTGTTTCCCAAGCACTTGGAATAGTCTCTTTTACCACATTAAATCAACTCCAACTTCTATTATACAATTATTCTTATTGAACAAGATGCCTTTTGTCTAAGAGCCTGAACTGCACTAAATAAGACACGTGTATTAGCTTTTTGCTTCAAATACCTTTATTAGTCGAACTACCCAATACAAAGCTACCCATGGCAAGATAAATTTTGTCGCCCATTCTATCAAACTAAAGATGATATAAAATTCATAACCTATAAAATGTAGAACATTAAGAAAAACTAATACAATAGCAGCAATAGTAAAGTAATATTTTATTTTTACAGCTAAATATGTTTTTTTGATATAAGCGATAAATAGTGCAATTAGCCATAAAAAGACAAAATGAATGATTATATTTTCCCAATTAATTTCATCTAACAATTTTACGCCCCAAAAATTTTCATGATTTAATGGTAACATTATTGCTTACTTTATGGAATATTTTTCTACTTTATCTAAAAAAGAGGAAAAGCACTATCCATGTTTTTAATGAATAGTGCTTTCAAATGAAATTTTCATACAAATATAACACTGATATACTACTTATACTTTAAGTTTCTCCATAGTATTCTGCTAAGTATATGAATCCATATTTCCTAACTAGGAAGTTTCTTAACTCACCTTGTGTAGCTTTCTCAATCGGTGGTTTTGTTAAGGTGTATGCTTTGGCATTTAACTCAGCAAATTTAATGTGATTCATTTCGTTATGGTATTTATCATCAACAATCTTAGTAGTCAAAGCTGATTTAGGATATCCCATAAATAACACTTGTGTTCGTAATGCCATACTTGGCGTTGAATGGAGAATTATAAATATTGCAGCTACAGTAACTAAGAAGATTACTTCTTTTTTTGCTATTAATTTTCTCATGAAATTGAAGACCCCACTATTCAACTAAATTCCCAAGCTAACATACATTCACTTTATAAAAGTTAAAATAACATGACTATTATTAATTTGCGATAAAGGGTGCTTTTTTTACATACTGCAAATTATCAATTTGGTTAATGATAAATGTTGCGATATCATGATTCGTTATTTTCGTACCTGGCATATCTGTAAGATTCTCTTTAATAAACCCGTTTCCGGGACCTTCAGCTATAAATGGAAGTCTAATTAGAGTCCATTTTATGTAATGATTGCGATTAAGAATTTCCCATTCTTCTTTCTTATCTTTCATCAAATTAGAATAGAGCCTTTCAAATATCTTTGCACCTAATCGATTATGAAAGCTCTTTTTATCTCCCTTAATAGTTAAAGATCCACCAGAAACAGTAATATATCGATCAATTTTAACATCAGTCATGACCTCAAGTATATTTCCTGTTACTTTGCTATAAATAGGGGTCTCTTTGATTGGCTGTCCAAAAGTATTTATAACTACATGGCAGCCTTTTAGTAGTTTTTGTATATCCTCTATATTTTGGACATTTCCTTTTACAATCTCCATTCTTTCATCATTAAATGATGAATTTTCAGGATTCCTAACTAACATACGGACTTGAAAGCCTTTCTCTAACGCCCTAGTTGCAATATGACGACCTACCTTTCCTGTCCCACCAATTATTGCTACCTTAAAGGAATGAGCCATAATAGCCTCCCATAAAACATAATGTTATGTTATACGTTCAAATTCCTTTTTAGTTCCATGAATCTAAATATATTACTATTAATATGTAAACCTTCATTCAATGGTTTAATAGAACACAACTACTTTCAAAGAACTCAGTAATATTTTTAAAGACTGTCTGGTAATTGGTATTTATACATTAGCACTCCATTTGTACTTGCCTCTAAAGTGTCAATTGTTTTCCTATTAGGCTCAGTATAAATTGTTGGGTAATCTTTCTCATCGAATTGTTCCTGTATATTAAACGCTAAGATTTCTTCATTAGTCGAAAATTCGGCTCTTACACCTGTCTTGTTTCCTCGAGCATCTAAACGAATCCATTTATTTAAATCCCTAATATAGACTCCATTTAATGCATGAAGTGAATAACCCTTATTTGGTGTATCAAAGATCATTAGTCGTTGATAGCAAAAGCCAGTCGGAATACCTTGTGATCTTAATAAAGCAGCTAACAAATTGCATTTAGCATAGCAAATACCTTCTTTGTATTGCAGAACCTCTGATGCTTTACAGGTAACTATTGTACCTTGAATATCCCAAGAGTGAGATATATTGTCACGAACAAATTTATATGCTGTCTCAACCTTTTCTATTTCTTTTTGTCTGTCATTGAACAAATCAGTAATTGTTTCCTCAATTAAAGGGTGAGAAAAATTGACTACATTAGATTCTTTCAAATAATCGTTTAAATTAGATGATTCAATTATTAGTTCCATAAGAGGCACCCCTTTCCTCAAAAAAAGGCCTTAATTTAAATAATCAGCTTTCTATTTTTGAATTAAATCTCTTTTTTCATTGAAACAACTTTGATACTTGCACCATTTGGCTTATGAACAATTTCTTCATCGTATAATGTATAACCTACTGAACTATATAGCTGTATGTTCCTTTGAAGATTCATACGAACTTTACACAAAATTGTAGTTACATCTACCTGTTTTGCATATTCCTCTAAGTGTTGTAAAATATTTTTTGCAATACCTTTACCTTGTTTTTCTGGAATAACTGATAATCGGTAAAAATATAAACCTTCATGATTCAATTGAAATCGAATCATACCTACAGGAATATTATCTTCAAGAGCGATTAGTGCCTTTTCTCCATTTTCTAATGATTGTGAAATAGATTGAACAGTTTCTTCTAAAGCGCTTGATGGGGTATCTTCATTTTTGTATTCTAAAAATGCTTTCATCATTAAATTGTAAATCACCGATGCATGTGATGATGTCGCAGAAATTATTATATTTTTCAACCACCTTTCAATCGTATATTAATACATTATAAATTATGTTTATACAAAATTAAATAACTATTCTCTTAAATAACTAACCATTTCAGCAAAAGAATTATACGAAAAATCCACTTATAAAAGAATAAAGAAAAGCACCAACAAATAAAACTGTAGGAATTGCACTAATAATTAACCCATATTTGGCAAGCCTGTTATGAAATGAAATAACAGCACCTATAAACCAAATGACGATTAATAAAAGAAGTTCAGGATCAACAAAATAGCTATCAGTATAGTTTTCTCCTATTGCTCCTGCAGCTAAAAAAATAGTTATAGGAATTGTAACAATGCCTGTTAAAACAAGATGTAGAATTCTATATATTTTAAAGCTCAATGTAACCCCTCCTCAATCTTATTTTACCACAATATCCCAAAAAGAGATTCGATTAGATCCTTTATTTTATTTACCTAATCAACATCTTTCTTAGATAATTTTCAGGTTTATGAAATGATAAAAAGCACTATCCTTGTTGAGTGATAGTGCTTGATTGTTTTAAATATAATTACAGTTTTGCTCGATACAGACCTATCAGATTTACTAACTGTATCGAGTAATTATTTATAAGGTCCTCACCTTAGTCTATTGTTCCCAATCACTTTCTTTTTACAGAATAACGATTAAACCATGAACTTTGTGAACCACGCTATATATCTTGCTCCCCATAAAAACAACAATTGAGCAAGTAATGTTCCTAACAACCTCGAAGTGACCATCATAATAGACATACTTTTTAGCTTATTGTAACTTCCCCTTTTATTTACAACATCATCTGCTATAACAGAAATTTTCGGATCAATAAAGACCACCAAAAGTATTGTGGCTATGCCATTTATTAAGCCTGATGCCATAATGGCCGTTGATGCTCTATCAGGTGCTAATAATGAAGCATATAGTGCTGATAAAACTCCGATTGTATAGATTGCGGTTATAAGCATATTTATACAAAACAAACTAACTGGAATATCCTTAGCCTTTGTATCACGCAAATATGAAAACTTAGGTAAACTAAAATGTGTTATGCTACGCTTTATGTATTGAAAAGAGAATAACCTTTTCATTAAAAAGGGAACAGAGCCTTTTTCCTCAGATAAATGAATAATTGCCCGAGAAAATAGAGCGATAAAGGTAGGAAACAAAATGGTACCAAAAACTGTTCCGATTGTTGATGCACCAATAAGAATTCGATATTGTGTTTCTACAAACTCCAAGGCATTTTCTGATGGAGCAGTATCAATTAAACTACCAGTAAAAGGCTGCTGCATCATATTTGCTAGCCTTGACACAATAACCATTATATTAAATAAAGATAAAGCAGACGCAATCATTTTCACTCTCGCACCTGATAGCCTCACCGCATAGGCAAGTGTTTCGATCGAATGAATGATAAAAATAAATAATCCTATAAATAATAATTTTTCAGTTAAAAACTCCACTAGGTATCCTTCTTTTCCTCGTGTATTTATTACCCTTATTTTACCATAATTTCTCTTCTTGTTCTTAAATCTAATTAATTGAGCTGTATTACATGATATCTAGTAATTATCTATTATAAAGAAATTTTATAATAAATGATCTCCGGATCTCCTTCATCTAAATTTTCAATTTTGCCACTTTGAATAAACCCATTTTTTATAAATACTTTTTGCATTTTAACATTCGATTGATTAGTAGAAGAAAATACTTTCTTTGTTGGTGAATGGGATACCATATACTCAATCATTGAGCTAGCATATCCCTTCAGTCTTTTATTTGGCAAAACTATGATTAACGAAATAAAAGAACATCCAAAGAAGCTAGTGTCATATAATAAAAATCCAACTATTTGTTCCTCTTCTTTTACAACTATACATGTTTCTGCTTCGATAGCGTCTTTAATATAATCTCGTCTTCTATCATCTCCAATAACCGCTCTGTCTATATTTACTAACTTTTCTAAATCGTCTATTTGAGCTTTAGTTACATTCTTCAAAGGTATGCTCCCTATTCATTATTGAATTTAAGTGATCTCTTGTTATGAAATCTTGTAATTTAAACTTATTCACTAGAAAATCTTGTTAAATAACCAGGAGAACTAACATTTCTGATAAAAAGGATCGCATCATAATGCTCTTGGGGATAAATGACCTTAGGAGATAATGTGACTTTTGAACCCTCAAACTTAGTTAATCGTAAAAATTTCCGGCATCATTTTAAAACTTCACACCAAAATGTGAAGTTTTTTAAAGAAACATCAATATTAAAATTGTGTAGGCTTTTTATAATTGTTAATGATTTTATTAACTCTCTAAAAATTTCCTCTGATGATTGATCTTTGCTTCTATGAATTTCTTCTCTTGCAAATAATATCAAATGCTTTTTTTCTACTCTATGTATTTTTCTGATATTAGTATGTAGAGTTAAATATATAAGAAAGTTTTTAATTGTAGTTAAATCTTGTTTTTTATCTAGTCGTTCTAATGAATCTAATAGCAGTATGTATTGTTTATATAATGATTTATAGCGTAAAGAATCTTTCGTAATAATATAAAGGTCATTATGGTGGAGAGCCATGTCAATCTCCTTTCTTAATGTTTAATTATGATTTTTTATAAAAGTTGTTATAAACAAATATTTTAAATATTACTTTAATTAAAACATTACAATAAAGCAACACCTTTTTTGGAATAAATTAGCATCAAACTAAAATTCACACTAAATGTCTACATAAAAACAGGCACGACTAATAAATTCGTGCCTGTTCAAATATTGCTTCAAGTTTTAAATTTAATTTTCAATTTATAAAGGTTAAGTTAACTTCTCATCTCACCTAAACTTTTATTTTTACATAATAAAAAAACTATTAATCATGTACTTTTGAGTTTCATCTTGTATTTAAAAGTACTTAGAACAATAAGAATTACAGGAATACAAACTTGTAGTGGTATATGTAAATATAAAGGAACAATTTCTAGCCCTATACGTAGATGTTCTGTTAGCCCTTCAGCCATAAAAATTGAACTCGCAAGTAGCCCCGCACCTGTAATGACTAATAAATATATTCGTTTTTGTTTTTTTATTTTAAATATCTTTTCAAGACCGTACAAAGCACCAAAATAAAAAATAGTGGTCTTAAAATAGATACCGATTATAAGAATGCCTAGAGCAATGGGATCTAACCGTTGGATAAAATTAGCTATATTCACTTTTTCTATTGCATCCATTAAAGGGAACTGTGCTGTGCCTCCTACTGTAGGTCCTAATATACTTAGAATAACTGTCATAGTTAGCATTAAAAGCGTTCCACTGAATATTAAAGAAGCTAAACCTACTTTAAAAACCTGATCCTGACGATTTAAAAATGGAAATATCATAGTAAAAACGATGATTTCTCCAAAGGGAAATGTTAATGTTAATGGAAAGGCTGCTTTTAAAACAGGTTCCCACCCTTTTTCTAAAACAGGAAGGAGATTTTCAACTTTCGGTAGTTGATCGATAAAAGCAAATATAAAGAAGAATAACGCCAATAATAGTAAGATAATAGAAAATATACTCGCTGCTCTTGCAATGACTTCTAAACCCAAGTAATAGCTGTACATCACTAGTAAAACAATGACTAAATTGACGATTACTAAAGGCGTGTTATCAAGTGCAGTAGTGATGATTAAGTCACCAAAATCACGTAATACCCTTCCTGCTATATAAAGGAAATACAAACTATAAAAAACGGCAACAACTTTCCCGATGTACTTACCTAATATATCTTCTAAGTATTCGGATAGTGTTTTATTTGCATTTTGTTTAAATAATAAGAAATAGATAATAAAAAGAATGATTCCTCCTATTAATGCTAATAAGATTGCTAACCAAGCATCTTGCTTTGCACTAAATCCTAGACCTACAACAATAGAACTACCAATTTCAAAAAGGAAAATTAGTATAAACAACTGCTTTGAGCTTATTTTATACGTATTTATGTAACATCCCTTCTTCACATCGTTTTTGAAAAAAATTCATTTCACAAAAAAATATGCTACCTAACTTAACCAAGTCATGACGACATCGCTTATTGGCTGATAAAAGAATATCAGTGCTTCTAAAGGGTTAGGTATATGTACGTTTAAGGTTTTAGCTATACTTAAACCTACTCCCAAAATCAATAGGATAGCGAACACCCATAGTTGTTTTTTCTCTTGCTTTCTAATAAGACTAGGTACTTCAGCCATTACTATTACTAATCCTACCGAAATAATGCCTATCATCATCCACACAAAGCCTTACTCCTTTATTTCAGATGTTATAGAATTCCCGATCTTTCCTAATCGACGAATCTTTATATCTGCTTTCACATTGATTTCAAGGTCAGTAAAATGTTTATCATTCCAGTCACTTTTTAGTTTTTCCCAAGCTTCTGCATTAGCTCTATGAATAGCATCACCGAACCCAAATACATCTGTACTAAAATCTTCTTTTACATTATTAATAGTCTTTTCCACAAGATTAATCAAATCTTCTTCTACTGATTTCTCTAATTCTTCAATTGTTTTTTGTTTTGTTAAATCAATGTCACATTGTACTTCCCCAACATTTCCTTCAGACTTTATATGGATTTCGATCTTGGGTGTACTATTTTCGACCTTTGCCGTCACTTCGGTTTTTGACTTTACAATCTCGAAATTAAATTTTCCTTCTTTTGGACAATTAACATCTGTTACTGTATTTTTTACGTTATTCATAATAAAGTTATATCCTTTACTTTCATCTTGATCTAGCCAACCCAACATTTTATCACTTTTAAAAACAGCCAATCCTGAATATTTTAAGTAAGCTGTCGGCTTAATTATTTCTAAGTTTTTTTGTGTTTGACCAGCAGCAGGATCGCCTATAATCTCTATACCTGTTAATACAGGATTTTTCCCTTCAGTTACCAAATCCTGTATTAATTTATCTAACGTAATAGCAGCAGTAGGTGCCCATGTCTTTTCAGAAGTTTCAAGAGAGGATACCATATTATTTGCTGGTATTTTCTCAATTGATGTTAATATGGATAAAATATTTTCAGCGCTAGTATCTTTCGCGATAACAATATAAAAATCACTTCGATATTCATGATCTCTTGAAAACATATCTAACACTTCACCTATACCTTCTTTAGCTAGAGATTCTCCTATTACGAGAACACGTAGATGAGAATGGTATATTGGTCTTGGACTTTTTGTTGTTAACTCGCGCATTGCTTCAAAAACTGTATCTTCAGTTGCAGTAAATATTCTTACCGGTAAACCCGAGGCAGCACCGCTTGTCTTTGAAGCGATTTCACCAGGTATGACAATTTGTGTAGAAATCTGATATTTCCCTTCATTATCCCTGTCTATTCCCTCGCCTACACTTATTGCAAGTTCGTTTAATTCACGACGATTCCAGCAGCCTGAACTAAACAAAACTAAGATACTTATTATAACGAGTGTGATCGATTTTCTAGTCATATAGCAGACTCCACCTTTTTTTATTTATCTGGCGGTTTTGGAGAAGGACTTTGATTCCGCTTTACGTTTTGTTCACTAATCAAACGCGGGCGTGTTTTTAAGCCCCAATGTGGAAAACGCAATAGTGAATCCTTTTGATCTTGAAGAATAAATGGCCCGAAAGGACTCATATATGGAATCCCAAATGAACGCAAACTACATAAATGTAAAATTAGTGCAATAAAAGCTGCTGTAATCCCAAATAATCCAAAGGATGCAGCAAGTCCCATAAATAAAAATCGGAGCATTCTTATAGAAATACTCATATTGTGAGCTGGGATAACAAAACTAGCAATGGCTGTTATCGCCACAACTATAATCATTGCAGCAGATATGA
This sequence comes from Metabacillus litoralis, assembly GCF_007994985.1. GTDB lineage: Bacteria > Bacillota > Bacilli > Bacillales > Bacillaceae > Metabacillus > Metabacillus litoralis. Next base: position 288,644 of record NZ_VOQF01000001.1, read on the forward strand.
AACCTGCTTCAACAGCTGCAGTTCCAATAACTAACGTACCAACTATTGAAATCGCTTGACCAACTGACTTAGGCATTCTTATGCCACCTTCTCTCAAAATCTCAAAGGTTACTTCCATTAAGATCGCTTCCACAAAAGCAGGAAAAGGAACACCTTCCCTCTGTGAAGCTAAACTAATAAGAAGTGGAGTTGGTATCATTTCTTGATGGTAAGTAGTGATCGCGACAAAAAAAGATGGAGCTAATAAAGCAATGAAAAAGCATATGATTCGGAGAAATCGTATAAGTGTACTAAAATCCCACCGTTCGTAATGGTCTTCAGCAGCATGAAAGAACTCAATAAATAGTGAAGGAACTAAAAGGACAAAAGGTGTTCCATTTACTAAAATCGCTACACGACCTTCCAAAAGTCCTGCTGAAACAACATCAGGTCTTTCGGTATTATACATCGTAGGAAATGGAGAAAATGTTTTATCTTGAATAGATTCTTCAATATAATTACTTTCCAAGATCCCATCAATTTTTATTTGACTAAGGCGTTCTCTTACTTCTTTTAAGACCTTTTCATTAACAATCCCATTAATATACATAATTGATACAGGTGTTTGTGTAACTCTTCCAATTTTTTTTGTTTCTATCCAAAGATCTGGACTATTGATTTTACGACGAATCAATGCGGTATTCGTTCGTAATGTTTCCGTAAAGCCTTCCTTAGGTCCTCTTACGACAGATTCTTGAGTAGGTTCTGTGACGCTTCTATCATTCCCACCACTTATCCCTATAGTGAGCCCCTTGGTAACTCCGTCGATCAGGATAATAACATGTCCGGAAAATAAAGACGAATACAAGTTCTCATAATCCTCTAGATCTTTAATACTCCCTACTGCAACAGCTGAATCTTTAATAGAACCTAACAGATCACTCTTAGATGTATGGAGTGCATCATTGTGAAAATCAAACATTAAAGTTTCTATTATAAATTCATTTATTTGTTGGGTATCAACAAGACCATCAATATATATTATTCCAGATGATATATTTCCTTCTTGCCCTACTTTTACCTTTCTGATGATCACATCATCACTTTCACCTAGCGCTTCATTAATTAACTCTATATTTTTTTCTAAAGAAGAATACAGTGAATTTTTTATGGTTTCTTCCTTATTATCTGTAACCAATGATTTATAATCTTTTTCTGCCTTTTTAAAAAAACTTTTAAAAAGTTGCATCAACTCTCACCTTACTCTTTCATCTAAAAGACCAATATTTGCTATATATAATTTTATTGTTTGTTTTAATAACAAGATTATTCTTACTAACTACATTTAAATAGAATTTCAAGAAATTAATACATGCTCAGACCTAATTAAGAATTAAAGTATACGTTTGGGGTAATGATAAATTTATTCATAGTTTCAGCAATAGATGGTATGGAAAATATCGTTAAGGAGAAAGTGATGGATTATAGAAGGCAACAAATTAGTATTCACCAATTTACTGTATTACTTATTATTTATATTGTCGGAGATGCCATTTTAATCTTACCATCTATCATCGCAGCAGAAGCAAAAAAAGATGCATGGATAGCGGCTATTTTTAGTTTATTTATTGGAATGATTATTGTTTATTTCATATATGGTGTAAGTAAACTTTATCCTAATTTAACCATAATTGAATACAATAAAAAGGTGATGGGAAAGGTTATCGGAAGTTTGATTTCATTATTCTATTTATCTTATTCTTTTTTATATGCAGCGGTTGCTTTAAGAGAAGTTGGAGATTTTTTAACAACTGAAATATTACCCGACACACCTATTGAGGCTATACATATTTTATTTGCACTAATTGTCATTATGGCGACCCGACTTGGTTTGGAAAATATTGCACGATGTTTAGAAATTTTATATCCATATGTATTTCTGCTATTCTTCATTCTTGTAATATCTTTAATTCCTCAAATCAATTTCGAAAATGTTCAGCCAGTTTTAGAAGATGGCTTTAAACCCGTTGCTCGTGCTTCGTTAACATTCATCACCTACCCTTTTGTTGAACTTGTTATATTTATGATGTTTTTACCCTACATCAATGAAAAAGCTAGAATAAAGAAGTACTTTTTTGGGGGAGCTTTAATTGGAGGTCTTATTTTAGTTCTCTTTACAACCTTAACGATACTTGTTCTCGGATATGAACAGACATCAAGATATATGTATCCTGGTTATTCATTAGCGAAGAAAATTAATGTTGGCGCTTTTTTTTCAAGAGTAGAAGTGATCCTTGCAGGTATTTGGTTTATTACGATATTCCTTAGAATTACGATTTATTTTTATTTTACCTGTCTTGGTTTAGCTCAAGTATTAAATCTTAAAGATTACCGACCATTTGTATATCCGCTCGGAATGATTATGGTTGTCCTGTCGATTAGTATTTCACCAAACATCGTATACATAAGCGAGATGAGTTCAATCTGGCCTTTTTATGACTTAACTATTGGTGTGTTCTTGCCATTGTTATTGGTTTTAATAACTTTTATTAGGAAAAAGTCAAATAGTTTTTAACTTGTTTCTTAAGCTGTCAGAAATTCTTCAAATATACAAGGCTATTTTCGCAAACCTTGTTGCTTTTAAATATACGAGAAATCAGCACAGTATTAAGTCTAGTGGCATCTTTTCTTCATAAATAGTAGCTTTATATGCGAAAATACACTGTTTCTACTGTATATTTTGGTTACAAAGCAACAATCTTTCAGAAAAGAGCCATTTACAAACATTCTAAAAACTATCCAGCTAGTTATTGGTATTGTCAAACCGTTAATTGTTTTTAACGCTTTATCATCGATATTTAGTTTCTTTAAAAGTCTATCGGTAATAAACTTTAAACAGACTTATTTTTTCTTAATAGCTAATATAACAATAAAGTTAATCAAACAACCAAATATCAGTGAAAAAGAGAAATATACACTTATAATTCCGACACTGAAACCACCGTCAATCACATTAAAGAAAGCAAGAAGTAATGGTAAGATAAAAACTAAAATAGCCAAAACAATAAGTATAATAGTTGGTAGAAACTTTTTTGAATATGAAATTTTCATTGTCCAGTATACGGATGCTACAATGATGATTAGTGGTAACAAAAATGAAATGAAGATATTTAAGATTGATGTATCCAAGGAAAAATTCCCCCTTTTATTTCTAATTAGACACTATTTATAAAATAAGTGACCTATATATCTCTCCTATAATCCCCTCCAATTGATGAACTCCTAATTCTGAATTTGTCATAATAACGGCACCTCTACCTAAATATGGATTAGCAAACATCATACATTGGAACCCTACTCCCCAACCCAAAGAAGAAATTTCTAATTTTTTATCTGATCCTTCTAGAAACACACCTAGTCCAGTCCAGCTTTTATTATTTTGAGCTGTGATTAACTCTTTTGCTAGACTCTCTGATATACCAATGTCACTTTTCCCTTTTAAAGCATTCATGAGTTCGAGTACTAGCTTAGCTAAATCTAAAGAAGTGGTCCATAATCCTGAAGCTGCCGGATAAGGATAAATAGGATATTTCCCATCTACCACTTCACCCTTTTTGTTATGTCCACAAGAGAAGTTCTTTTTATTTATTTCTACTATTTTTGTTGTGTTTAAATAGCTGCTTTCCATTTTTAATGGAATGAAAATTAGCTCATTCACTACTAGATAAAAAGGTTTCTTTGTCACATCTTCAATTAGTTGCTGAATAATACAAAAACCAGCATCAGAGTAATGAAAATCGCTTTCCGGCTCATACCCTACGTCAATTCTAATCTTACAATAAGGTGTTTTTCCTGATAATAACTCAACCATTGAGGGTATATCTTCATATGAATTCTTTTTAGAAAAACTTCCTTCAGGGTCCAAAATTCCAGATTGATGACTAAGTAAATTTCTTAACGTTACTTTTTTACTTTTTGTATATTCATTATCAACCACTTTCCAACCTACCAGTTTTTCATTTACATTTTCATCTAAATTGAGAAGTTCTTCCTCAACTAACTTAATTACTACTATTCCTGTTAAAAATTTGCTAATGGAACATGCACTAAAAATGGAATGTTCAGTGACTTTTTGATCACTTTCCACCTCTAATAATCCATAGCTTTCTGCACCTGTAATTTGACTGTTTTCAATTGTAGCGATACTTAGACCGCTAACATTATAATGTTTCATTCGAGACTCAATATTGATATTTTTAATGTACATTTTCTTCCCCTATCTCAATTGATAGATAAATTATAACACGAATGTATGTTCTTTTGTATGTATTTGGAAATAAAAAAAAGACCAGGTATGAAAAATACCTGATATCATCTTCTTAAAATATCACCTTAAAGCTTAAAAAACTGCAGAACCCAAAATTTTTAATGTAACAATTAAGAGTTGGAATAGTTGAAGAACTGGCTAAGACTTATGAAAGAAGAAATAAAACTAATGCGATTGTTAAACCAAGACTAATCCCTACATCCTTTGTGACTTTATCATTGCTATTCATCCTTTCCCTGATTGTTATCAGCTTTCCGAGAATCACTAATAAAAACGGGATGATCACTAAGGTCTTTGAAAGAATTGGACTAACAATAGTCAAATCTGATATCAGTGGGATAAATGTCAGAAAAATTATGAAGAGTAAGGCTATTATATAGAAAGAGTATTTCAAGTGATAAATTTTGATTTTGGAATACCTCCTAATTTACAAATTTGAACATTGTCTCATATCTAAAATGTTATTTTTATAGTTTTTAATGTACTAAACTTTTAGGTTGATTGTAGCGAAAGGTGCGAAACTCCTGCGGGAGAAGCTCACCGCACTTTCCAAGGGAAAATCGTTCATTGAAAAAGCCGGTAATTTGGCTTTTAAATATCTTCCCCGCGGAAAGCGAGCATCCTGTAGGGCAGATCAGCCTCCGCTAAAACTTTTTAAATAACTGCAAAGTTTATGGAATAAACTTATTTCTAATATTCACTATTACCAATTTTAACATATATTGATTACAGTATTTAATACTATTATTTGATAGAAAATTCTCTTCAATCCGCGAAAGTACTCATTATTAACTCTAAGCAGGTAAAGTATTTGAATTCATCTATCATTCTATTTATTCTTAAAATAATAAGAATGTAAAATTAAAGCGACAATATGTTCTTGATTTGATTGTTTACTATCGATTACTTTAACATTACTCATCAAATTGTTCTGTTTTAAAGTTGCAAATAATTCTTCGTTATTAGTTAATGAAATCTTAGAAGTAAGAGTTGATGCAGATGAGGAGTATTCTATTTCATTAAATTTATATGTAATTGCTTCTTTTAATTTTGTTGTGTTAGTAACGTTAATTTGTGTAGTTGCATTCCCGATTTGTTTTCCATTTTTATAAATCTTCCACTGATCTTGATTAGATAGCCTTTTTTCACGGTACCAACGAACATCATAATTAGTTTGATCAATTTCGATATCTAAACATAAATACCAATTTTCACCGAAAATATCACCAAAAACATATTGCCATTTCTGTGGAAAATATCGTTTTATGTACCCTCTTTTGACTGTTGCCTCATAAAGTGGCTTTTTAATGAGCAATGATTTTTGCAAACTATAAAAAGACCAGCCAGCAATGTCTTTAGGAAAATAGGAACGTTCTTTATCCGCTAATTTTTTACTAATAAGAAACATAACTACCGCAGCAATTGGAAGTAAAAAAATCATAGTAAACGATAATGGCTCAAATGCACCATATATAAGGTATCGAGCTAGTGCTGTAAATAGTAACAAAACAAATAGTAATAGTAGCTCAAGCATGACATTTCACCTCGATCATAAATATCATTTTAAAACACGCTAATACTTCTAATTTCTTGCTTCACGAAATGATAGCCGGTGAAATGTATTAAAATACACAAATAACTCCTCACCAGTAACTTTTTTCGAATTTGTAATGAGTGGTATATACATAGCATGGTAGGTTTCCAGTACCCAAATGTAATGATGAATATACTCGGTTATCAAAAAACCACACGATCTCCAAAAATGGATACGTTTTTTATTTTCTTCTGTTTCTGCTGCCTCAGTTTCAACAATTAATTTATGAAACCCCTCAGCACTAGCTCTATCTCTAAGGTATTGAACAAATTGTTTACCAAGTCCTTGACCACGTTTGTTCCCTGTTATCGCTAAATAATCAATGATCATAATACGATTAGATGATAGTTTCCCTGTAAGTGCCATACCTACCGCTTCAGAATGGTTGTATCCCACATGAAGCTCAGCGAGACTTTGATTTAGCATATTTTTTATTACTTTAATCGGCTTTGCACCCTTATCTCCAAATGCCTCGAAATAAATCGGACTAACATCATGCCAGATTTCATCATTCCAAGAACAAACTGTTTTAATGTTCATCAAGATTACTCCTAACTTCTTAAAAATATAAGTATTTTTACCAAAGCTGGTATCGTAAACTTTGTTACGTCTAGACATATGAAGAAAACAGCACTGCAGAAAGTATAAGGTTAAATAGAAACAATCATTTAGAAAAGAGTATTTACTTCAAAACCGATTACCTTATCTCTTCAATTTTCCTCAAAACTAATTCTTCAGAAATACCTAACTCTTGCTTTTTTTCGATAAACATTGCTTTATTATAAGGACCGTACACTTCTCTAGAATCACATTTTAAAATCCAATAATAACTTTCACTTTTGTTAACAATTTGTATATCATTTTCGCCTTCCGGGTCATTCTTTAATCGAAATTGCTTTGCTAGTATATAATGATCATCCCAAGCCACTTCAGTTACTTTAGGTGGAATAACATAGCTTCCCCACATGTTTTCATTTTCTTTAGGTGCTATAAAAACTTGATCAGCTGATGTTCTTACAACAGAAAATTCAGGTCAACATTGTAATCTGAGATTCCTGGACAACCTGTTAGTATAAGTAACAGTAATGGTAAAAGTATAAAATAATAAATCGTTCGTTTTTTCACCTTCAACTCACCATTTTACCCATAGTTTATTATCATATTTTAGGCATTCTAAATTAGTTATTTATGTTGATTTTTTGTTAAAAAGTAACTACTACTTCCCATTATAAATCCCCCAAGAATACTTAATAATATACCGATAACAATCCAATGAGTTGATAAATATATACCTGACATCAACATCACTATTCCTATAATTGACAAAGCAATTGTTTTGTACATGACAATCCTCCACACAATTTTATTCTACTTAACTATTATACAAAACTAGTAAAAACAGACTTGATTTAGTTAAATAACCACTTCCCAAAGATTTCGTACCAAATATTCTCTATAGAAACCAAAATGATAACTGCTAATACAAAAGCTGAGGTCGATAGAAGTAACTTTACACGCAGTCTTGTTTTGAAATTTTTATATAAATTCCCAATTATACTTGCAATTAAAAGTACTAAAGGAATACTTATACAAATGACCAATAAATCATCAAGAGTAAATGGACTACCCATGTAGGAATCTGCAAAATAGTTAAGAAATAAAATAATGATAAATAATATGAGTTGATAACCACTAAATTTCAACCAGTTCATTTAAAAGCTCCATTCAAAATTCTTTACAATCATAAAATATAGATATAGACATTAATTTGCATCGTTAATGTAAACCAACTTAAAACTCACGCCTAATTTTAACATAATCTACTAAATCTTTAGTCTAAGATTTAAACAAAAAACAATCCCTTTAGATTTGTGTTGACCATCCAAAGGGATTTTCTTTTATGAGAGTGAGATTTTAAATAATACTTTACTATCTTTAATAAGAAACATCTTTCTTTTGAAAAAAGTAAAATGTTAATGTTAAGAAAATGATAAAGTAAACAGATAATATTGTTAGTGAAAACCCAAGTGTTGCTCCTTCAAACAATGGCAGTGATTCAGAAATATAGCCTCTAAGATCAAGATGCGGAAATAATATAAATTTCAACCATTGGTTTTTTTCAACAAATGATTGGATAAGTAAATTTAAAGTAGATGATGCAAATAAGATAAATATAGATACACCAACTGCAATTGATTGATTTTTAAATAAAGTGCTTAACATAAACGCTAATGTTGTAATAACCAAGAATCCAGGGATCCAATAAACAAACATATTAACTACATAATCTCCAACTATGATAGGTGTAAATTCAAAGGATGCTGGATCAATAATTTTATCAGTATAAGCACCATTACCAAAGAGCAATGTACCTATTAAAAAGCTTGATGCTAGTAATATGAGAATTAATAACCCTGCATATATAACAGAAACAATATATTTAGATAATAATATTTTCCATCTCTTATAAGGTCTAATAAGTAATTGTTTAATTGTTCCATCTGCAAACTCAGACGATACCGAGGAACTGCATACAATTACAACGAATAATGTAATAAACGATGTTAAAAGAGTTGTCCAATCTGCCATATATGTCCAGTTTGTACTTAAATTAGGATTCATATTAGCATCTAAAAGTTGTGTATTGTAGGCAATATTCTCCATCAGCATTGTTTTTTCTTCTTCATCAATATTTTCATCTTTTAATGCTTTCTCATTTTCTTGTATATTTGTCGTTAATTCTTCTTTCCAGTTTTCATTTGTATTTTCACCATTTATCTTCATTTCAATAAATGCCGTTCCGATTACTGCGATTAATATAAAGACGATGAATAAATAGGTAGACACCTTTTGGAATATTTTCATCCATTCATTTTTTAGTAAAGAGATCATACTGACTTCCTCATTTCTTGCTCAGTTATTTCAAAGAATTTATCTTCGAGTGACTTTTTCGTAACGTTTATTTCATAAACAGCTATATTATTTTTTATGAATGAACTGTTTATAGCAGCTGTTTCTTCACGTGTTGCTGACAAAGTAATTATATGCTGATCTTGTTTCAAAATTGGAGACGTAGTGAATTCTTCTTTAAGAATGTTCACTGCTGTTTCTACATCACTAACAGTAAAAACAACTTCATTGATCGCATCGACTATTTCTTCCGCTTTAGAATTTTCTTCATCATAAATGAGATGACCTTTTTCAATAATGGCAAATCGATCACACATTAATTGCATTTCTGATAAAAGATGTGAAGAAATTAAAATACCTACTCCTTCACTAGCTAATAATTTTAAATGATCTCGAAATTCACGAATTCCTTGAGGATCTAGTCCATTTGTTGGTTCATCAAAAATTAATAAAGCTGGTTTATGTAATATTGCTTGTGCCACACCAAGTCTTTGACGCATACCTAATGAGTAGGTTTTTACTTTTTTGTCAATGGCATGATCTAATTTTACTAATTTCACCACTTCATCTATTCGTTCAGGGGAAATCTTACTTGATGACATACGAGCATAGTGAAGAAGGTTTTTTCTACCTGTCATATATTTATAGAATTCAGGATTTTCTACAATTGCCCCTAATTGACTCATTGCTTTTTCAAAATCTTTATCAAGATCAAACCCATTTATCATGACTGATCCACCTGTACGATTAATTAGACCAGTAATCATCCGAATAATCGTCGTTTTCCCAGCTCCATTCGGACCAAGAAGACCAAAAATCTCATTTTTTTTAATCGTAAAATCCACATTATTAACAACGACAGTTTTCCCTATTTTTTTAGTTAAGGATTGTACTTTTAAAACAGCTTCAGACATAAATACATACCTACCTCTAGTTTATTTAAATGCTTTTATTCCATCTTCACTTATTTATCTTTTTATTATCGTAACTTTTTCATTTCTACTATGTTCTACAATATTGGTCAAATATCAAACTAGTAGATTAATAGTTTGGCCACACAGTATTCCCTAAAACCACAAGGGTAATATTACCATACCAACTATAAATTTCCAACCCTTAAAATTATTTCTGGATAACTCTTGCGATGTGTGGGGACTGTCCCTCAGTCTGGTAAAGGGTTAAAGTCTAGTGAAGAGTGATTTGTCGATTTTTGAAGAATCGATGATAAATCAGAAAAATCGAAGATAATTTCAAAAAATCGATGATAAATTCAAAGAATCGATGATAATTTTAAAAAATCGAAGATAAATTTTTTTATGTTCCTAAATACAAAGCTTAAAGTGCTATCAATCTCACCAGACAACGTGTTTTTTAATGTACCATCATCGATTATATGAAAATTCCAAATAATAATGAAATTGGACAATAATAAATCCAAATAAATGAAACTTTTTCATTGTACTTTCGTATTAGTTAAATAAAAATAGTACTTTTTTAATATTAGGAGCTGAAATTATGTTAGGGATAAGTGTAACAAAATCGTATGATACCGTTATAGTTAAATGGCAGCTATCAAAAGTGGAAATTGCTGTAGCTGATATTCTTGATGTATGTTTAGATGATACATATGGTGGTGAAGAAAAAGGTGCTATTCGTATTGGCACTCCATATGGAACAACTGATCGTGTTGTGATTAAAACAAAGATAAAAACCTATATTCTTTATACGACGAATCCTATCTCAATAAAAAACAAAATACTATCTTAGTAGATTAACTCAAGTAGTTATATTTCAGTGATAGTTTTGATTTAACATAATTTTACGTTTTCCACTAGTAGAGCTTACAAACTGACAATCAATTGAATGAGCGATTAAGAGGGAAAGTGTTTATAAAATGAGAAAGAAACAATTAAAAAATTGAAGTATCGAAGTGGGTAACATTTTACGAGGGAGCTGTGTAGATGTTTTAGCAAACGTTCTTTCATTAGCAGAACAAAAGATTATTACATATGACATACACTATAGTGACATATTGAATTACAATAATGAATAGAGCCATTTATTATGACGCATGAAACTATTTATAGTTCATCTTCTATTCAGTTAAATTAAATAAAACACTTGGATTAGCAAGTGTTTATCTTAAATTAGTTATAATTTGTTTCATTTCATGGATTTCACATTATAAAAATCACAGTTCTTTCTTCATAAATACGCTGTTTGGATCTTCAACATAATCTGAAAAGGGCTTACAATATTGAAATCCGAAACTTTCATATAACCTCTTAGCGGGCTCAAATGCATCCATTGATCCAGTTTCTAGACTTAACCTTTTGTAACCACGCTCTTTTGCTATATCTACCATGTGTTGAAGAAGTCTTTTTGCCACTCCTTTTCTAAGATGTGCTGAAGAAGTACGCATTGACTTGATTTCCGCATGTTGAGGATCAAGTTCTTTAAGAGCTCCACAGCCTAGTAAATCATTCCCCTCCCACGCACTCCAAAATGTTATGTCAGGTTTTTTTAATTGGGATAAATCTAATGCATGGATACTTTCTGGTGGAGAATGCTCCGTCATACCTTGAAGATGTTCGCTAATTAAAACTGCCACTTCATTTCCAGATAAATCATCAATTTTTATTTCCATAAAGACCACTCCAATTTCTTTCACTTTTTATCATTATGTAGTAAAGAATGATATATTTCCTTTTCCTTTTATGAATCTAGCCTTAAACCCACTCTTTTCCATGCTCACGTATGAATTTGATATCGTTTTGATAATGTTCAAGGTGTCCTTCATGTACCATCTTCTGAAAAGCAAGGTCACCTTCATCGGCTTTTCTTTTTATTGTTTTACATAGTCCTTCTAATCGAAGTAGAACCATTTCCAAATAATTTTCTTTGTCAATACCATCACCGTAGGATTCAAAAAAAGATGTAACTCTTTTCTTGATAAGGTTTGCATGCTGTGTTGATTGATAATGAATTTTCTCACCTGTTTCAGAAAGAGAAAATCTACTTAAAGGAATACAAGTATAAAGTGTATAAGCAATATCCCACAATCTAGGACCAGGCCCAGCAACATCAAAATCAATAATACCTACTGGCGTTCCGTTTTTAAAAATAAGATTGTACATCGCGAAATCATTATGACACAAAACCTCAAGTGGTTTAGGGGTGTTATCTATTGAATGCCAGCTATCATCAAAGGGAAAATCACATACAGAATCATGATACCTTCGTAGCATTTTTGCTATTTCTATTAAGTTATCATCAGACCACATATATTTCTTTAAAGGATAATGACCCGCTTCACCTTCAATAAAGGTTAAAACTTCTCTACCTTTTTCATCAATGCCCAGAAATTTTGGTGCAGCATCAAAGCCTTTGTTTTCTAAATGCTTTAATAGCTTATGAATGTTGGGACTGTCCGCCTTCATTTCTCGCCTAACAGTATCTCCCGATCGATAAACATTCGAAACATTTCCTCCTGCTAGCTTTTCTTCGTTTTTTTGGTTTGACACTAACTTCACCACCTTACTATTAGGTTTTCAAAATTATATTAATAATGTAATTTAAGAAATTCGTTTATTTTAATATTTATTTCTTCTACATGACCTTCTGATGGAAAATGCCCCATTTCATAGGTGATACATTCTTGTAAATTTGGAATAATCTCTTTTGCTACTTTGTTTACTTTATTTTCAGGAAAGAAAACATCATTTTTTCCTGCTATAACTAATGTTGGTGATTTATAATTTACTAGTTCATGCTTTTCAGTTAACTTTGGCATGTCTTGCTCTAATTTGACATACTTAAATACATCACCAATAATTTTCTTATCCATTTCCTTCATACTATGATCTGACATCACACCAGAAATTTTATCAAGATACTTATTGGATGAAGTGATAGTAAAGAGGATTAACGGAGTTAATATTTCTTTCATCATTTTCATTTTCGATCCTAAACGTAACCCTGCTGGTGAAACTAATATTGAACAATCAATTTTTTCCGGCATATATGTAGCTAATCTTAATATGATTCCTGCTCCATAAGAGGGTCCAACAAATGCACAGCTTTTTATAGAGAAATAATTCATTAATTCCTCAATCCATCGAGCAAAGCTATGATCTTTTGCTGAAATTCTATTTTCATCACTAAACCCTGGATGACCAATCGTATCTGGTGCATACACTCTATAATTTTCTGTCAAGGATGTAAACCAAGATAATGTCATTGGATTAATGCAGTTGCCCCCTTGGAAGATAAAGATTGGTTTCCCTTCCTTTGGACCAGCTACAAGTACATGTGTTTTTCCATAGCTTGTGTCAACATACACCCTCTCGACCTCAAAGTTAAAGGATTTAATATATTGATCGTAGTGTTGAAGAATCTCTTTTTTACCTATATGACTTTTATAAATCGTTTCTTGACCCATAATCCACCTCTAAATTTATTTAAACTCATTAAAGTAGACATATTAAACTATGAAAAAGTTTCAAGTTTTTTAAATTTACACTTAGTAAATACAGCTGAAATAAAAGCTAGATGAATCAGTAATGTTGCACTATTAACATCTCGGTCCATATTTTCTATACTATATATATTACTTTTAGCCTTCTAAGTTACTAATAATCGTTATTAATCAAATCAAATAAAATGTCTATTAATTATTTAACCCGACTATTTTCTTCTATGAAATCTATAGCTTCTTCAACATCATATGTTTTTAACTTCATTTTTTTCATTTCTCCACCATATTCAAATATAAAAACTACGGGTGCCTTTTGAATGTCATAATCAGGATATTTATCAATTGCTGATTTTAAATCGGTGATATATTCCACCTCCATAACAGAATACTCATTGCTCCCAAAATGACCAAACTTGCCACTTATGTTATTTTCCCCTTCTATAACTAGAATGGAATACTTGACATTTTCGTTTTCTTTAGAGGAGCAGCCTACTACCGTCAACATAGTAAAGATAGAGCCTAATACTAACCAAAGCTTCATAAATCTGATTCGTTTAAGGTTTATCATTTACACTCCCCCTGTTATCACTATTCTAATCCCTCATAACGAATCATTGTCCATAGCCCAATATCAGTAAAGCCTAATCGTTTATAAATTTTCCCTGCTGCTGGATTGTCGTAAAATAAACAAAGTGATTTCCCCTCTGCTAGTAATTCACTACATAGCTTTTCCATACATAGAGTTGCATAGCCTCTCCGTTCAAAGCCAGGTTTGGTTCCCACACCAACAATCATGGCAGATTGAGAATTTTCGGCTGTTGTAGATGCTGATGCAACCATTTCTCCTTCTTCATTTCGAACAATATAAGTACGTCCAGTTTTATATTTTTCGGCTCGTTCTCTTGACTCAATACTAAAATTCCCTAAAGCAAATTCAGGTATGGAACATAACATTTCAATATTTTCCTGATATTCTAAGGGCATTAAATAGGTTGCTTTTTTTATTTTTTCATCATCTACTTTGTAACTTAAACCTGTACATTTTGCGTAATATGTTTCACTATGTTTTCTAACACTGCGATTTATGTACCCCTTTATAGGCTCAACAACATGCTTTAAACCACTAAGCTCAAATCGAGTAGAATGATGATTGATGATTTCTGCAAAACCTTTTACATCATAATCTTTCTCACTAAATGGAATAAAATTTTTGTCATATCTTAATAAAATAGCAATCAATTCGTCATCTTGAAATTGTCCCCAAATTTCTTGAATGTCTGAATCATAACCATACGCTTCAATATCACCTAAAATAAATAAATTTTCTGCTGGTTTATGGCCAATAAGCATCATTACTGATTCATGATCTTCTTTATTTAACCTACGTATCATTTTATTTCTCCCTCTCTACTATAAATTCCAATCTTTTTTTATTATACATAGTAGAGATAGTAAGATGGGGAAAAAATGTATTTTTAAGAAATAAGCATTAAAAAAGGTCCCTACCCATGAGTAAGAAACCTTTGAAATAGCTTTTTTTATTTTCCTAAGAAGTACTAATTTTGCTTGATTATTTTTTGACGATCAACTGTATGAGGTGGTTTCTCCATCCATCCATGTGTAATCATGATTTCAGTTCCATCGTTTGCATAATTCCCGATCTCTCCAATAAATCGAACATAATGTAACCCTATATCTCTTCTTGGACTTCCTCCTAAAGAAGTTCCATAATTACCTAACGAAAGAGCGTTCATTGTTAATATTAATTGAAGCATTAATTTGTCCGAAAAAGGTGATACTGTAGATTCAGGTACACTGCCATCCCATGTTTGCGGTGAAGCTGTATTATCGTTTTTCAACACCGCTGCAAGGATTTCTATATGCTTCTTTCCTATCTCCAGTCCTTTAGAAAGATATTTTTTCACTTCTTTTGATGTAGCAACTTGTGCAAATCCCATTAAAAACGACGTACCCACTGCATTAGATTCAATATTTGTAGCAAGATGAGTGATCTCAATAGCAGTTAAAGGACGCTTTTCTCCTAAAAATCCTGCTAGAAAATTTTCTTTTTCAACATATTCATTTTTTGTTGGATATGCTATATAAGGAGAACGCACAAATATACCCTTCTTCAATAAAAGATCAGCTGCTTTATCAAAAAGTGTCGCTGACTCAAAAAGGTAAGAACGAAATAAATCACGAATATCTTTTCTAGCTGAAGTACTATGTGCCAATGAATAGGTAACCTCACCAGTTCTCCCCATGAATTCAATATATCTGCACAAAAAAGAATCAGAATAAAGACGCGGAGCATTTACATTTACATCTGAATCAGAAAATCCATAAGGAACAGGTATTTTTTCATTTTCAAAAATTGATTTTATTTGCATAATATTTTTATTAGATAAGTCAAATGCGTACTTGATCACTTCTTTGATTTCTACATCTTCTACGATAGATAAGCCATATTTTAAGAAACATTTTGAAGCAGTATTTTCAATAAAACTACTCCATAACATTCCTAATTCTGACGATGTTAATTTTTGTGTTTGTTTTTCTGTCATAAATAAAATTCCTTCCATTGTCGATCTTATTAACTATTATTAACATTTAAGTAAAAATTATGTAAAATACAATTTCATTTTTCATACGAATAAAGGTTTCATTTAGCGCTTCAGATTTATAATTGAATTGTAATGGATTTCTAAAAACATTTTATACATATAATAGTAAAATAGTAAAAATTAAGCTACTAAAAGGTGGGTACCTTTCTTATGGAGAAAGAAACAAAGATTAATGTAGACGGTTTACAATTTGATTGGAATATAGAGAAAGGCATCTTTCAGTTTGAAGGTCAAGACGCTGTCCTTTTTTGGATCTCAACTGCAATGAAGTCCTTTTTTGATACTATTGAAGAAATATCAGGAATTGAGGCATCAAGCTTAGTTTTTGAAACATCAGGATTTCGCCAAGGCTTAGTTGTTGGAGAGTATTTTGAAAAAATGAAGGAATTAAGTGTTGAGGAAGCCGCGAAGTCCATTACGAGTACATACGCTTCTGCTGGATGGGGGCAAATAGAAATTAAAGAATTGAACTATGAAACAAAAACACTAACAGCATACTTAAAGGATACGTGGGAATATAAAATCAATGTGGCACAAGGAAAAGATTATGGAAGTAACTTTCTATCTGCCCATTTTGCAGGAATTTTTTCAGGTTTATTAGGAACTAGTATATGGTATGAAGTTATTGAACAACAAATTGAAGGCCATGACCATACTATTATTAATTATTTTCCTTCCAATGTAACGATCACACATAATATACACCAGCTTGCGAGAAAAAAAGAATCAGAGCAAATACACCAATTAGAAGAACTTGTTGACGAGAAAACAAGAGAACTAAAAGATTTAATTAAAAAACTATCATCACCGATCATTCCAGTATTAGAAGGAATAGTTGTCGTTCCATTAATTGGTACATATGAAATAGATCGATCAGAAGAGCTTATTACCAATACATTAAACAACTTACCATCACACAAAGCAAACTACCTTATTCTTGATTTAACAGGACTTGATAAGGATATGAGTGAACACACTGCAAGCTTAATTGAAAATATTTGTTCTGCTTCCTCGCTTATTGGAACAAAAACAATACTTGTTGGCATTACACCCGAATTAAGTTTAGTCATTACTAAATCTACTATTAACTTTTCCAAGTTTGATTGCTTTCAATCATTACAGCATGGCATACATTTTGCACTTGGACAGATGGGAAGAAAGATATTATAAAGTTTAATGAAGGACCTTTTAATAGAGGTGCTTCTTTTTTTGAGTAGTTTTTTATGCAGTACCCTTCCAAAAGGTAGTCAGAAATAATCTAGTATGTAGCTTTAGAAGCTAATAACTTCTATGAATTGAAAAATTTAATAAGAAAAACTAGTAATTAGTATGTACCTTGCCCACTCCTTTCTACTTGTATATGAATAGAATACTAGCAAAGAGAGGAAAGGTAGAATTAATAGATTCCAAAATACACTTATCCCTCTCTTTAATTTAAACAAGGGAGATGATTATATTGGGTAAAAAGAAATATGATGACAAGAAAAGTTATGGAAAATGTTATTGCTGGGGTTACAAAAAATTTGATTTTGATTTCGACTGCAAAAAAGAAACTAAAAAGTACGACTACAAAAAGCACGACAAATACAATTATCACTATAAAAAAGAAGATAAACATAAAAAATGCTATCACGGATATAAAAAGCATGATAAGCATCATGGTTGGGAATATAAAAAATATGATAAATATTATGAGAAACACCATTGCTGTAAAAAGTACTAAGCCGTAACTTAAAGTCGAATATACTATTTAATAGAATAAAAGCTTTAACGAATTAGCATATGTTTTTTTATCCCAAAAATTCCAGAATCTCATATCTGTGTTAGATTTAAAAAAAGTCCTTCTGATACATCTGCAGCGTGAAGGACTTTTCACCATTCATAGAAGCTATAGTAATTAAATTGAAAAACAAGGTTAATTCGGAACCTATACATACACTATTTTTTGAAGCGTTCCTTTTATCTATTACAAAAACAACATCAACATAATAGGAACAGTCACAATGCTAAGTAAAGTTGTAATCAATGTACTATAAGAAACTAAATCAGGCTCAGTGTCGAATTGCACAGCATACATTGTTGTATTAGCAGCTGTCGGCATCGCTGATAATATAATTAACACCTGCGCAAGCATTCCATCAATTGATAATAAAGTGATAATTAGATAAGCAACAATCGGTGAAATAACAACTCTCATCATAATGATAAAGCTGATATCTTTAAGTCTTACATTTTTCTTTGTTATTGTAGCAAGCTGCATTCCTAGTACAAGCATGATTGTTGGAATTGTTGCATCAGCAATAAGGTCTGTTGCTTGCATGATAAATTCTGGAATACGAATTGAAGCTAGTTGGAATAATAATCCTGCAATAGAGCCATAAATAATAGGCATTTTTACAATAGTCAATACCGATTCTTTTATACTTCTATTTGCACTACTTCCTCTACCTGCATAATAAAGGCCTATGGTATTCATTAAGAACGACTGAATCACCATCATAATGACAGCATAATCAAAGCCAACCTCTCCAAAAGCAAACAAGATAACCGGCACACCATAATTTCCACTATTCATAAAAACACCTGATAATATGAAGGCTGCCCCTTTTGATAGATCTTCTCCTACAATTTTTATATAAATAAAAACAATGATAATCAAAAGAAAGCAGAGTAGTGAACAAAAAATCAAAATATAGAAATAATCTATGGTGAGCTCATTGCTATAAAATGTTCTGAATGCTAAAAAAGGATACATTAAATAAAGTGCTGAAACCGATATAGATTTTCGATCAAAGCCGATTATTTTTTGACCTATATATCCTACTGCAAAAATGATAAATGCTGGTAAAACGATTAAAATAAAGTTCATATCCACAAACTCCAATAGTTGATCTCTTTTTTTCTACTATACATTAATAAACTAAGAAAAGCCCGAAAAGCTATCTAGCGCTTAATCTGATTACCTTCCCTTGTTGATGAGTAAAACATTTCAATCTTGTTACCCGGATATACTGAGCGCGGAAGTTTGATAAATTTCTTTTTACAACAACAAAAAAAGAAAAAGCATTGAGGCATTTCCCCAATACTTATATTTTCACATATAAAGAAATTAACAGAAGTAGGAACTAAATTAGGCTTTGATTAAATGTATCGAATCGCTAAAATTTTTCATTTTATTCCTATTTAACATAATTAGTTAGCTTACCAATCTTCTCTACTTCAACAATGACTGTGTCTCCAGATCTCATTGGACAGCTGCCTGAAGGTGAACCAGTAGCTAAAACATCTCCTGGTTCGAGTGTCATGACTTGTGAAACCCAACTGATTAGATAAGGTATTGAAAGGGACATTTGATTCGTATTTCCGTCTTGGACCACTTTTCCGTTTAATGTTGTCTTGATACTTAAGCTTGAAGGATCTATTCCTGTAACAATATAAGGACCTAATGGACCAAATGTATCAAAGCCTTTACCTCTAGTAAACTGAGGATCTGATTTAGTAAGGTCTCTTGCTGTTACATCATTAAAAATCGTACAACCAAAAACATAATCCAACGCTTCTTCTTCTTTTATATTTTTACCACGTTTTCCAATAATAAGGGCAACTTCCCCCTCCAATTCTACCTGTTTGGTTAGGTGTGTGGATGGAAGAATGATTTCACCTTGATCTGGAATAAGCGAAGAAGGTGGTTTTAAAAACAGAAAAGGTTCAGCAAGATTAGCTTTTCCACCAGTTTCAGTCGCGTGTTCAGCATATGTCCAACCAAAATTCACAATTTTTGAAGGTGCAACTGGAGCTAAGATTTTCACTTCATTATATTTAATCCTTACTCCATCATAATTTAGTTCATTGTTAACTAGATCTGTAAAGTTACTGCACAGTTCTATAATTTCATCTTCCTCAACAAATCCATAATAAATGTGTTCGTGATACTGGTAGCGAACGATTGTTTTTGCTTGCTGCAGTGTTTTCATTTCTACAAAAACCCCTTTGATTACATGATAAACCATCGTTATTTTTATTTATGATTAGGAATGTTTTCCGTTAATTCCTGGAACTTTTATCAAGCTATTTAAGTAACTAACGGAATAAGCAATCCTACTAGTAATAATATCAATGCACCGCCTAAACGTGAAGATATTTGTGCAAAAGGCATAAGCTCCATTCGTTTTGAAGCAGAAAGAACAGCAACATCACCAGTACCTCCCATGTTCGCCATACATAATCCTGCTGTAATCGCCGCTTCGATTGGGTAAAAGCCTACAAGTCTCCCTAATAAACCTGCACCGATAACTGCTCCTAATACTACAGCAAATACAGTTAAAATATATTGTAATGTTAGAGCTTCCAAAACAGTCGCTAAATCTGTATAAGCTACACCAATACCGAATAATAAGGCAAACGTCCAATTACTAGCAACAAACTGATACCACTGACTTGCACCCTCAACAACTGAAGATGGAATCACATTTGCTATCTTAGAGATCGCAACAATAATAATCATGATTGCATAGGCATGTAATGGGATGAAAGAAGCTAACAGTGCTCCAACTGTGAAAAAGGTTAAAGCAGCAAGCATACCTGCACCCATTTTTTTAATATCATATGTCATTTTTGGTTTTTCATAATTAAATCCTTGTATTAACTGACCATTACCTGTTAAAGAAGGAAACCTAGTTCCTAACCGATCTAATAAACTTGCTAAAACGATGGCAAATACATTTCCAAGTGCTAATGCTGGAACAAGCATTGAAATATAATAGCTAGGTTCATTTCCAAGTAATTCAGAATAAATTTGACTCATCGGAACAGCACCTGCTCCCATTCCTCCACCCATAATCGGCATGGCCATGACGAGGATTGCTTCTTGAACTGTAAATCCAACGAAAGAACCAACGATACCAGTTAGCAATATAGCTCCTAAAATCGCTCCCCCAATTGGGATAAAATAGCGTAAACCAACTTTTAGAAGAATTTTAGAATTCATTCCTAAGATACTACCTGTAATCAGTGCAGCAATATAGAAATCTAAAAAGCCACCTGTTTTCATAAAATCTGTAACTGTTGTTGTAATGGTTTCAGGTAATAATCCACTATAGACCATATAAGCTGAGCCAAAAATGGCCACAATTGCTCCACCGCCAAGGAAGGTTTTGACGATTGGTAAACGATCTCCTACCCAACCAAATACTTCGCCTAAAACAATCATAACAAGTAAGGCTCCTATCATCCCACCAGGAAGATTACCTGTATACATACTTGTTAATGTGATGACTGCAAACAATAAAAACCAAGCAATTGGTATATTAAAAATATTCATATTATTTTCTGCTAGTGATTGAACTCTTAAATTTTTTGGTTTTTTTGTCTTATCTTCATTTTCGTTTGAATACTGTTTTGCTGGTTGTGACATAATTACTCCTCCTTTTATAGATCCAATAGATTAAGCACCTAACTTTTCACAGACAAACAAGTCTTAACTTTCAAAAGCACTTCTTCTCTGTAATCGTTTTCATTTTATATTTCTATCTTATTTAATTTTCAAAAAATTTAATAGATTATAAAATTAATGCATTTCTTTTGTAATTAAAAAAAGTAAAAAAAGAGGTTGTGATATTCGTGTTTAAGCTAATGATAAACCCGAATTATTAGGTGATATTCAATTATTTATTCGCTTAATAGTTCGGACTTTTATTTGCTATCATCATAGATTTTTTTAGAACTAGTGGAATGAAGCGGAAAACACTATGGCACCTAATTAGAATAGAGGAAAGGCTGAGACCTAAGCAGGAGTAGCCGAGGAGACTGGACTTCCTCCCCTGCGAATCTTGTGTCTGCAGAGAAATGAAACAGATTTTTTACTATCTAATAATTTATTAATCAATTGTCTTGTGTTTTCAGTTCCAATATAAAAATAACTCTAAACAGCTAAAAACAATTAACTAATAAATGAGTTGTTTTTTCTAAGAATATTTCTTTAGAAGCACACTATAGTGGAATGGAGCGGAAGACACTTGACTCCTGCGGGCGCAGAGGAAAGGTCGAGACCTCGCAGGCGTAGCTGAGGAGGCTTGACTTCCTCCCCGCGGAAAGCAAGTGTCTGCAGCGAAATGAAACGGATATTTTGCTACCAACATTAACTAACTATCTCACATTGTCTATTTCCTAATCTAACAATAGCTAAAAACAGTGATAAACAAGTAACTAATAAATGAGTATTTTTTTCAACATTATATCTATATGAAGTAAACCATAGTGGAATGGAGCGAAAGACACTTGACTCCTGCGGGCGCAGAGGAAAGGTCGAGACCTCGCAGGCGTAGCTTATTGTCCTAGTCTCATTTGATCTTATTTCTATATTCCATTAACACATCATCATTACCTTCATAAGTGTAATGATATACAGGTCTGCCAATTCCATACATTAACGTTTCTCTTAAAAAACCAATTTCTGATAAAAATAATAAATACTTTCGAACAGAAACTCGAGATATATTCGTGTACTCTGCAACATCATCAGTAGAAAATGAGATTAATTTTTTAGATGTATCAACAATTACATTCAATGTACTTAGTGTTAATCCTTTTGGTAAAGAACGATCTTCTTTTAGTGTCGAGTACTGTGGTTTTAATAATTGATTATCAAGCATTTGTTGATTTAAAGTATCATTTTTATGAAACAGATCAAATTTTTCTTTATATCTGAGAAGAGCTTGCTTGAACCTCTCAAATTCAAAGGGCTTTATTAAATAATCAATCACACCTAATCGTAATGCTGACTGAATTTTATCTACGTCTGAAGCTGCGGTAATTAAGATAACGTCTATGGATAATTCTTTTTCTCTAATACTACTAAGCAATTCCAGCCCATTTTGGCCAGGCATATAAACATCCAACAATATTAAGTCAATGCTATCAGATTGCATAACAGTAATAGCTTCTCCCACTGTATTGGCGATTTGAACTAAGGAAAAGCCCTCTATCTTACTAAGATATCTCTTGTTAAATTCCGCAACCATCGGATCATCTTCTACAATTAATACGTTAATCATGTTTTTTCACATCTTTCCTTGACACATATTCTACTGCAACCTTAAAGGTTGTTCCCTTTTCACTTGTGATTACGTTAAGTTTTCCATTTAATTTTTCAATGCTTTGTTTTGTTAAATAAAGTCCAATCCCTCTATTTGTACCTTTTGTTGAAAAACCTTTCTTGAAAATTGAATCCTGGTTCGTTTCTGTGATACCAGGCCCTGTATCTGATACTTCTATATGCAACATATCTCCTTCTTCTTTTAGCTTCAATTCTATTTTCTTTTCTTTGCTAGTTGATAGAGCTTCTATTGCATTATCAATTAAGTTTCCGATAATTGTAATTAACTCTTGGCTACTTTCTATGCTAAGTGGACGAGAAAACTCAGTATCATTAATCACTTTTAATTCTACTTTCTCTTCTCTGGCATAGCTTAGTTTACCAAGGATAAATCCAGCTAAAACAGGATCCTTAATAGAATTCGTGACCATTGCCACTTCTTGATTTTGATGATCAATAATCTGACGAATAAACGACTTTAATTCATCATAAGCTTCTAACTGAACCATTCCAAAGATCACATGAAGACGATTCATGAATTCATGTGATTGTGCACGAAGCGTTTCTACGTATGTTTGAATTCCTGTTAATTGATTTGCTAGTTGATTTACTTCTGTTTTATCTCTAAACGTTGAAATCGCACCTACTATTTTATTGTTAACAATCAGTGGTTCTCGATTAGCTAAAATGGACATACCTTTTATTAATTGTTCTACATCACGCTCTGATTCTCCAGTTTTAATAACCCGTTCAATTGTCGAATTTGACATATAATCTGAAATCTTCATTCCTACAGGGTTCTTCTCCAATCCTGCTTTTTCAAATAAAGCTAGAGCTGATTTATTTACTAATGTAATCGTTAAATTTTCATCTACAGCTAAAACCCCTTCATGAACAGACTGCAGCATCGTACTTCGCTCTTGAAGCAGCTTTGAGATCGCATACGGTTCTAACCCGAATAACATTCTTTTTATATATTTAGCTAATAAAAATGCTCCTAAGATCCCGACTAAAATGCCAAAAACAGAGCCGATGATAATATTCCGATGATTTTGTGTAAGAGACAATTGAACATCCTCTAAGGAAATACCAACAGCTACAGCTCCAATTTGATTGTCATTTGTATCATAAACTGGTGTAAATGCTCGTAATGAGTCACCGAGAGTTCCTTTCGACTTAGAAATATATTCTCTACCTTGAAGAACCTCTTTCTCATCTCCACCAACAAACTTCTTCCCTATCAAATTAGGGTTAGGGTGTGATTGTCGAACTCCCTCCATATTCATTACAACCACAAACATCATATCTGTTATTTCTTGTACTTCTAACGTATAGTCCTGAACTTCCTCTGTATTACCTTTTAAAAGCAAATGATCTTTGACAATCTTTGATTCTGCAACTGTTCTTGATACAATTTGTGCCTTTTCCTCTTGATTATCTATAATTCTTTCACTCGTTGTAAAATTAATCAATAAATCAGTAATTAACAATGATAACAACACAACTACACAACCAAAAATCGTAATAATGAAACTTAAACTAAATGGTCTTTTCAACAAAAAAATCACCTCATTCATATCAAGGATTATAGCAGAAGTTGAGGATTTATGGTTTTTTATCAGATAGATTCATACAATCACTTTGTTCGTTGATTATGCTCATAAACACTGTTTATCTTTACAAATTCTTGTGAAAGATAGTAAAAATATCACAGTTGGAGAGGATTAACTATGTTAAACAATCATAACCTTAAAGAAAAAGTAGCAGTCATTACAGGTGCAGGCTCAGGAATAGGACGTGCAGCTGCACTTCGCTTAGTGAGCGAAGGAGCAAATGTATGTTTGCTAGACATTCATGAAAATGATTTGAATACGGTAAAAAAGCAAATTGAGCAAGAAGGAGGCAATAGTATTGCTCAAAAATGTGATATTACTTCACCAACAGAAATACAAAAAGGAATGAAAGCTGCAAAAAACCATTGGGGAAAAATTGATATTGTGTTTGCTAATGCTGGGATAGCTGGTGAATTATCTCCGATAGAAACGATGGAAGAAAATGATTGGGACAAAACTATTAACACCAATCTAAGAGGTACTTTTTTAACGGTTAAATATGCCATTCCTTACATGAAAGATCATGGAGGTAGCATTATTATCACAAGCTCTGTTAGTGGAAGTCGCATTTTCTCCCAAGCCGGATTTAGTGCATATAGTACCTCAAAAGCTGGACAGCTTGCATTTATGAAAATGGCTGCATTAGAATTAGCCAACTATAAAATTCGTGTGAATGCGATTTGTCCTGGTGCAATAAAAACAAACATCCAACAGTCAATCCATCACTCATCTGATGTCAAGAATATTGAAATTCCTATCGTTTTTCCAAAAGGAGATCAACCTCTTGAACATGGACCAGGAACATCAGAGCAAGTTGCTCATTTAGTTACCTTTTTAGCATCTGACTTATCTTCACATATAACAGGAACAGAAATTTTTATTGATGGTGCAGAATCTTTACTGAAATAAAAAATGTTTACTTTGGTTGTATATGATTTTGTTGTGAAGTACAAAACCATTTAATTTACTAGTGGGATCAAACTCTCCATCAAAGAAACACTCCACGAGTAAAAACTCGGAAGTGTTTCTTTGATTGTACTAAACAATATTAGGCAAATAAGATTCCAACATAACATTCTTCATTTTGGAGATTAAAATAACTCCCTAGCATTGCATTTTTTATAAATAGTAGGAATAATAGATTAATAACCTACACTTAGGGAGGCATATTATGTATCTAATGGATTACCATCATCATACAAATCATTCTTTTGACTCAAAAGCTATTATGGAAGAGGTTTGTATGAAGGCGATCGAAAAGCAAATAAAAGAAATTTGCTTTACCGAGCATTTCTCTGTTAATCACCTAGCTCCGACATATGGGCACATGGATTTTGAAAAATACTTGAAGGATATAAACGATTGCAAAGATAAATTTCAAGATTACTTAACAATAAAAGCTGGTATTGAACTTTGTGAACCACATCTTTTAATGGAAAAATATAATGAAACTCTTCAACCACTTAACTTAGATTTCATTTTAGGATCAATTCATAATATAAATAACCAAAAATTACGATTGGTTCTCAAAGAACATGAGCAGCATGCGTATCAGCTTTATTTTGAAGAGCTTTACAAGATGGTGTGCCTAGCTGATATCGATGTTATTGCTCACTTAGATTTGATGAAGCGATATGCATTTAAAGAATATGGTAGCTATCAAATAGACGATCATCTTGAAATAATCGAACAGATTTTGAAGAAAGCCATTGACAGAAATATTGGAATTGAGATAAATACATCAGGTCTTAGCTGGGATTTTAACACACCACTACCTTCTATAGAAATAATTAAATTATATAGAAATTTAGGCGGTGAAATCTTAACAATCGGGTCAGATTCTCACAAAGCTACCTCTGTTGGATCTTATCTTGATACTGCTTATGAAATGGCAAAAGAATGTGGATTTAACTATATTTATTCTTTCGAAAAAAGAGAAGCTAAACCAATAAAATTAGTTTGATGAGTTTAACTCTTGAAGCATTTTTTATCAGCTATTAGTAAAAATAAAAACCCATCCCAAACATCGCTATAACAACGTTTGGGATGGGTTCTGTTTTGTTACTTATATAGCTTTTTTATATCTTTTTCTATTTATTCACCAAGCCAACATCTTTATTTTTTCTTTTTTTAACTTCGTCCATTTTATTATAAAAACTATCCTCTAAATCGATCTCAAAATAATTAGCAAACTTAGTCATATACGCTAAACAATCAGCTAATTCTTTTCCTAAATCTTCTTTAATAGAAGCTTTCGCCATCTCAAATGCTTTATCTTCATCTATACCATTATTTATAGCTGTATTTGTATTATTAAATGCTTTACGTAGTTCCTCTGCTATTTCCGCGACCTCCGTTGTTAATAACATATAATTATTTAATAAAGAAGCTTTCGTTCTCTCATAATCATCTGTTTTAATTTGCCAATTCATTTCATCTTGAAATTGTTTAGAGTACTCTTGAAGCTTTTTCACGTGCCTGTCACCACCCGGTTTTTGTTGAATTTTGTCAGAAGTTCAAACTAAGAGAAATATACTTTTACTTAGCAATTTCCTCTAGCTCTTCTGCTTTCCATTTTTCCCTCCATTCGACCATTTCCTTGTCTTCAATTTCTTTTTCTAGCTGCTCATCCCAGCGTTGTAGCTCTGTATTCCATACTCGTGCAAAGAATATGTCTTGTTCTTTATTGTACAATTGAAATTCTACGCAAGGTATGTGTTCAACTTTTTGCTCGGAGAAATTGGTCAAAACAGCCACTTCTGTTTGAAAGCCATCTTCTTCTATCACTTCTTCCTTTTCTTTTAGCACGTCTAATAATCTCGCTTCGGTCATTTTCTCCGAAGCTTCTTGCTTTGCATAACGGAAATCTGGAAAATCTCCAGTGGTTTCAATAGTTGCTGAGGTTTCAGGCCAAAACTCATCATGAGTGACACTGTATGAAACAGTTGTTGATTCTTCATCCATTTCTTCTGCAATGATTCCATCCTTAAGCTGTTTTTGGCCTTTTAATGTTAATCTATAAACCTGCTTTTCTAGTTTAATCAAGCCCATCCTCTGCATTTTCTTTAGTAAATCTTCAATAAACAGCTCTTCTACTAAAAGTAGTTCAGACAAATTAGCTGCTCGTCGGATTTCAGCTTGCTCAAAAGTGTGCAGCATCATTTTCATAAGAATGTCCATTTTAGATCTTTTTTCTCGCTTAAATGTTACATCATATGTGATGAGGGGTAAATGCCAGGTAACTGAGTTTTTTATAGTATTAGCTGGGTTTTCAAGTAAGGTCTTTTCCAGGTGCTTTTTTAATTTATTCATGATAAACTCACCTCTTTAAGTGTTCGTAGTCCATCTTGTTTTTTTGCCGCTTCTAATACATGGTTATACATCAATCTAGTATCTCGATGCTTTGTAGACTCGGTAAACATCTTTGTACTGCCAATCAGCACAAGTAGCTCTCTTGCTCTTGATAAAGCAACATTTAATCTGCGATAATCTTTAGCAAAGCCTATATCATCTTTTTTATTATCATGATTTCGCACCATACTTAACAAAATCACATCCATTTCCATCCCTTGAAATCTGTCAACTGTACCTGTGCGCACTGTTAAATTTGTTAAGCGCAGCTCCTGAGAAATCATCCGATCAATTCTCTTTACTTGTTCACCGTAAAAGCTTATAACACCAATGCTTTTCTTTTCTTCAGCATTCATTCTTCCCGCTTGCTTTGCTTCTCTTACCGCCTCATCTACTTCCTTGAGTAGTTCACCAATCTTAATTAATTCAGCAGGGTTATAGAGACTTTTTCCACCCTTCATTCTTTCTTCAAAAAACGAAGGTTCGTTAGGTATATCCAGCCATAGTAAATGATTTCCCCTCTTAATTAATGGCGATTCAAGACGATGATCTCGGTCTTTATCAGAATCTACTAACCCACATTGAAGTTGTTCATTTTCTTGCTCATAAAACTGAGATATCGTGGTCATAATGTTTTCATGCATACGATATTGTATCGCTAGCATCGTTTTATTGTTATTTGGTAGATTTTTAAACAAACGTTCAAATAACGACTCTTTTAACAGATTTTTCAATTCTGCTTTTCCTTCAAAGTCACTACTATCTTCAGCCATTTCCTGTAAAGTCTCCTCTAACGTATCATTTCCTAAAAGAGGTGGAAGCTGGTGATGATCACCAACTAAAATAATTTTCTTTCCCTTAAGCATTGGTAAAAGTAGCTCAGGTGGAGTTGCTTTTGATACTTCATCGATGATGACAACATCAAAGATTGGAAAGCTTTCAATAAAATCTTTACGTGCAGAAGCTACACATGTTGTTCCTATCACATTTGAATGCTTCACATAAAGCTTTCGAATTTCGTTTAAATCATGGTCATTAGCATCTTTTAACATGGATAGCCACTTGCCTTGGATAGATTGAAATAAAGGAAGCTTCTGCTTTTCTTGTTTTAAAGATTCTCGTTTAAAAGAAACACTTGCTAAACTTTTTAAAACATTTTCGTGCTCTTTTTCAGGTTCAGTTGAAAGTATTTCCTCTAAAGGTGTTCTTTCTTTTTCCCTATTAGTAAGGCTATTCTTCAATTCTAGTAATTTAGCTTGAATTTCTGTTTCATTTTTCTCTGCTTCTTGCATATCTAATACTTTTTTCTCTTGTGTTTGTTGATTTTGTTCAACGCGAAGCTTTGTTATATCATATTGCTCTTTCTTCTTTTGTAGCTCTAGTGCTTTTGTTTCGTTTTGTTGAAGAAGCTCTTTTGCATTTGGAATGATTTCTGCTGTTTCGCTCATTTTCTTTTGCTCTATTTTTAGAGAAGAAAGCTTTGTGTTTTGCTCGTCCATCACACTTTTCCACTTTTGATGTGTTTGTTTAGTTTCAATTAATCGATCCTGAAGCTGTTGTATTAGTTCCTGCTTCAGCTTTTGAAGTAATTGCTGTGCTAATTTTATATAAAAATCATATGATTTTAGCTGTTCAGCGCTTTTCCAAACAAATAGTCTTCTACTATATAAACCCTCCAAAATGATCCCAAGTCTTTGTGGAAGGATGTTAAGGTTTTCTTTTAAATCAATTCTCAAAGACTCTAAAAACTGATCAATTTCAGCAGCTGAAGTTGAAACTGCTTTCACATTCTTCACTCTTTGTTGTATTTGATTTATTGTGATATTTTGGCGCTGTAAAAGCTTTTCAACATGTGTAATCGCACGATTTAACGTATCATTATAGGTTTTTAGCTTTTCAATTTTACTTATTTTTCCACGGATATTATCAATTTCTTCAATACAAAGTTGAACTTGTTGAGTTCGATTCATATTTTGTTCTAAAATAATCCATTTTAAGTTATCAACTTTTTTAACGCTTGTTATTCTTTCAATTACTGCATCAATCTTTTTCATTACTTCTTTTGAGTTCCCAAATTCAGATGTTACTTGTTTGATCGTTTGCATTTTTTCTGAAATTTCGTCTTCAAGATTTTGCAGTGTGACACTTTTTCGCAATTTCACTATTTCTCGCTGAATATCATCGCTTTCTTTTTCTATCAAGCTACTATCCTGTTCTTTAGCTAAATACATTTCATCTTTTTCAATAGAGTCAGTAAGAGATTGTATTGATTTTTTAAGTTCCTGGAAATAGTTCTGCACACGCTCTTTGTGCTGTTCAACATCTTGTATGTCACTTTGAAGCTTATCAATGATAGATAGTAATTCGTTATATTGTTCAGTAGCTTTCTCTTTTGTTTCCAGCTCTTCTTCTATATTTTTTAGAGCTTGCTCTAGACGCTCTTGTTCTCTTTCATTTGCTGCCGCTTCTTCCTCGATATCAATTTCTCGTTGTTTACGAGTTTCAAATTGAGTTGAAACTTCCTGTAGTGTGTGTTCTTTCCAGTATTGTCCAACATTTTCTTCTATGAACTTCTTACCTTCTTCTTCGATACTTTCTGTACGTCCGACACGAAGAATTCTGATATCTTTGTTTACTAATAACCGACCTAATGCATTGTCAACAGCCAAATTTGACTGTGAAGCCACCAGTGTTCTTAATCCGGCCCTTGCATTTTGCAAACAAATCTCAGAAATTACTGTTGTTTTCCCTGTACCAGGAGGTCCTTGAATAACATATAGATCTTCTGCAGACATAGCTCCAATGACCGCTTCTTGCTGAAAATCATTCAAACGATTATGAAATTGAAGATTTTCTTTTCTCTTCACTTCTTTCACAGGTGGTTTGTTTTCAAATAAAAGCCGTTCAAGCTCAGGGTTCGCAGCAAGACCATTTTCTAATGTTTTAAATCCTTGTCTTAGTCTTTTCACCTGACTTAATGCTGCAAAATTACTAAAGGTTACTTCGTTTGATAAATTCTCAAGCTTCTGTTTTCGAGCTTGTTCTTCCATATAACCGTGTAATTCTACTTCAACAGTAGCTTGAGATTTATTCACTTTTAGTACCTTGCCAATATCCTTATCAATGCCTTTAAGCTTTACACTTAAATCCTTAATTGATTTCCATTCTTTTTCCTTAAGCTGGCATCCTGTAATTGTGACACGAGTAAAATTTTCATTATAAAGTAGTTTTGAATACCTAGATGTCATATCAGGAATATCAGCAGCTCGTTCTTGAATTTTCAAATATCCTTCCCAGCTTGCAATACGCTTTTTCACATACATTGAACTTTCCTGAGCAACAGGCATGCTGGAAATTAAATTCAACAATTCAATTGGTACTGAATCACTTCGATCTGAATTATAGTCAAAATCAAGATTTATTGCACTTCGCCAATTAGAATGCAATGGTATATGAGCTGCTCTTGTTGTTATGTTTGTTACAACAAAATGATCTTGCTTAACAATGCAATGCATGACAATCGCTAAATTCTTGGATTGTTCAGCAAGGTTTACATTTGTTACATTATCAAAAAACAATGCAATTGAAACAATGCGATCTGCCGACTGCGGATACTTTTCTATATATATGTGAAACGATTTCTCCAATAAAAAAAACGATCGCTCATCAAACCCGAGCTCCCGCATCTTTTCCTTCGCTTTATTCGTCAAAGTTATCGGACATCGATATGTTGATTGTAGAGTTTTTACCATGAATCCACCTGCTTTTTAAGTAACAGTAGTACGATTTATTTTATAAAATACGATTTTCAATAGATATTTGATTGGAGGTTAAGATATATAAAGAGTTTTATAACTGAATTATAGCATACAAGTAATAGGACTATTTGGGGAAACATCGTTAAATCATCCTAATTATAGAAGTAATTGAAGTTAAAGTAAGTGATGGAAGAAATCCCCCATCCAATTAAGACTATTTATAAAACTGGACGCAAAAAAAACAGCTAGCCTTATTAAATTGAGTAGCTGAAGGCAGAACTCTTTCACCGAAACAATCAATAGTAATAATAAAACATAAAATTGTCATCATTTTTTATCCATCTTTATGTTTCTAATTTTCCAATAACAACCTTTTTCATGTATAGTTAAGAAGAAGTTTTTAATTCATAACACAAAAAGTGACAGCATTTTATTATCAAGGGGGTAATATAGTGAGCAAAATTATTTTATCTACTGAAAGTGGAGCGGATTTACCAGAGGATTTAGTTAACAAACATTCTGTTAAAGTGGTACCCATGCATGTAATTATGGATGATAAAGATTATTTAGATGGCTCATTACCCGTTCAAGATATTTATGATTATTATGAGCGTACAAAGAAGATACCCTCAACAACTGCGACAAATGTTTATGAATACCAAACTTTTTTCACAAAGATAAAAGCCGAGTTTCCTAATTGCGTTATTATACATATTGGATATACATCTAGAGCATCTTCTTCTTTTCAAAATGCATTAATCGCAGCAGAAGATTTTGATAATCTATTCCTCATCGATGCTTTAAATGTGACTGGTGGCTTAGCAGCAGTTGTGCTTCATGCTGTTTCTTTATTAAAGCAGGAGCCTAAAATAAAACCAGAGTTTTTAATTGAACAAATTGAGAAAATCGTTCCTAAAACAAGACTTGCCTTTGTGCCAGGAAGCTTAGAATTTTTAAAAGCTGGTGGACGAGTAAGTAATATGGCTTATCTTGGAGGAGCTTTATTTAAAATAAAACCAAGAATAGAACTTATTGAAGGAAAGCTCATTTCAACAAAAAAATATCGCGGACAAATGAATGTTGTGGCAGAAAAACTTATTGAAGATTTTTTAAAAGAATACAAAATCGATCGAAAACAGCTTTATTTTCAATATTCCATTGGACTAGATGATTCGATCAAAACAAGGATGAATGATATTGCCCAAAAACAAGGTTTCAACAATATCACATGGATTCAAGCTGGAGCAATGATTTCAACTCATGCTGGACCAGGGGGCTTTGGTATTGCCGGAATAGAGGAATAAAAAATAAACCTAGTTGGGACATTACATCCCGCTAGGTTTTTACTGTATCATTTTTCTCATGTACTCTACCTCAAGTATTAAACCAGACAAAAAGTTCTGAAACATCGAGAGCAAACCCATTATTCCTGACAATTGTGTTGAAGTATAAACATTTGCTAATGACTCAATTTTCACAGTAACAGGATAAGGCATTTTCTGATGTACAAGATCCACTGAAGCATTTAGTAATTTAGACTTTAAAACAGAATATTCATCACCTCGAATATAAGTCTTCAAGTGCATCCAAGATACTGATAAAAATTGTGGATAATTGGCTAGTGCACGAAAATCACTTGCAACATCAAATGAGTGATGTTCTTTTGCTATATCAAGTAAAATTTGCTGTGTATCATAAGGAGCATCAGGAATATGCACTAAATTAATTTGCGGCATTCCTTTTATCACACCTGGTTGTATCATTCCCGTTACATTAGATTTCCCTATAATTGGACGATTACTTATGCTTTCAACCCAAGCACTTGCTATTAGCACCAATTTGGGATTTACATAATGAAAAACAGATAGCATTTTTTTAATCTTGTTTAAAGTTACAAGTGGATATTTCTTTGTAAAATCATACCTAGATATATTTGTTATATTTAGAAATCGTAGCTCATTGGAAGCAGCTTCAACATTTATTGCAAGCATATTTGGTCTCACCTGCTGCCAAGCATATGATAAAAATTCCGGATAATGTGCTAATGCCCGAAAAATAAAATTAACGATTGGTACTTTTAATACATATTTGATGTCTTCATAAACTTCTTTTATCAATCCATATGCTTGATGTTCAAAAACCTCTGGAATTCCCTATTGCATACCTTCACTTCTCCCCTATTTGTAATAAGTATGTAGAAGTCTACAATGAATGAATTTTATTTTGTGTTATATGATAAAAGCTTTTTTAGCATACTTAACACTTTTAACATGTATTTATTGGTCCTAATTTTCTTCCTTCCTTTCATTCTAAACATATACACGATGAAGGACATAAACATGGAAAAGCCTAAGTAAAAGGTCGTCATAAAGTCGTTGATGGACTTTTTCCAGGGGAAATTCCTATCAAATGTCCGTCATTGAGCTGAAGGACATGATTACCTATTTTATTAATGATAATGAACTTATCTTAAACTTTAAAAAACAAAGCTAAAAAACCGGTTAGAATCTCAATTAAAGCACTATGGAAAGTATAAATAATTAATTATTTATGAAATTGCTTACCTTCCAAATGACAAAGAAGATGCCAATCTACTTTGTCATTTAGTTGATTTAAGATGTGAAAAGAAAAGTACTATTTTAACTACAAATATTTACTTTAAAGAATGGGATGCGGTATTCCAGGATCCAGATAATCAAAGGCAATATTAGATTGTGTTCTTCACCATTCAACAGTCGTAAATATTGTTGGACCTTCTTTCAGAATTAAAGATCCTTAGAAAAAAGAAGATGTTGATTAATTTTTGTACAACATTCATAAACGATCAAAATTGTACATCGTTATCTTGACACATTTTAACACGAACTCTTTATTTCACTACTTATATCTGAACTAGTAAACCCTAATCCTATAGGAAAATACCCCAATATCCCCTATTACATGAACATATTTATTCCTTCTACATAGAGTAGTAGTGTAGAGCTAAGGAGGTGTTAAACAATGTCAGGTTATGCAGGCGGTAGCTTCGCGTTGATCGTTGTATTGTTTATCCTACTGATTATTGTTGGGTCAGCAGGTTTCTTCACACCAACTTACTAATTTTCATTCGTGAGAAATGCAAGTTACCTTAACTTGCATTTCTCTTTTTCATTTTATAAAGGTTTCCATTTCTATTGGTCATAGGCTTGTGATTACTTCACTATACTTCCCGCTAGTTGAAAATGATATGTTTAACAATCTTAATCACTCTATTATTTTACAAATGATTACTGTAAAATAGAATGATCTAGTTAGGAAAAAGGAGAACATATGGAACTTATTCAACAGCTATCTACCCTTACATCAAATGAACCGCAACTACGATTACTTATTGATATGATCCCCGAATTTATCGTCTTAAAAGATGGTGATGGTCGTTGGCTTGTTACGAATAAATTAGTGCTTACTTCTTATGAAATGGGTGAGGATTATTCTTACCATGGAAAAACAGATTCTGAACTAGCAGAGATTTTCCCAAAAAATCGAGATAATTTTATGTATAATGTTGAAACAGATAAAATGGCTTGGGATAAAGGTCAAACGATACAATTCGAAAAATCCTTTCACACTCCTGATGGTATACTTCGGACTTGGGAAGTTATTAAAACACCGATATTTGATAAAGATGGCAACAGGAGCCATTTAATGATCGTTAGTAGAGAAATTACAGCTCGAAAAAAAGCAGAAAAGGCATTAAAGTTAAGTGAGTTCAATTACCGTTTAATCGCAGAAAACATGAGAGATGTACTTATCACAATTGATCATGAAGGTATCATTACATTTCTATCTCCTTCTTTTGAAAAAGTAACAGGCTACTCAATTCATGATTATATGAATCATAAAGCTATTACACTTATGGAATATATTCATCAAAATGATTATGAGTATATCAAAAAATTCTATCAGGACTTAATTTATCATGGAAAGAAATTCAACAGTAATTTTGAGTATCAATTTCGAAAAAAAGATGGGCGATATATTTGGCTTGAAGCAAATGTAAATACCATTTATAACTCGGAAGGAAAATTTGAAAAATTAATTATTGTTGCAAGAGATATCATTCAACGCAAAAAATACCAAACACAGCTTGAAGCAATGGCTTATTATGATCATTTGACAGATATACCTAATCGTCGTCTATTCATGAATACACTTTCACTTGAACTCGAGAAAGCTGCAAGCTCTAATCAAGTATTAGCTTTAATGTATTTAGATATAGATTTTTTTAAAGAAGTGAATGATCGAAATGGGCATGAATTTGGTGATCAGCTACTCATACAGCTTACGAAAAGAATTCAACATACTCTAAGAGAATCAGATTTATTGGCTCGAATTGGTGGAGATGAATTTGTTGTTATCCTTCCCAATCTGTCTAGTGAA
This sequence comes from Metabacillus litoralis, assembly GCF_007994985.1. GTDB lineage: Bacteria > Bacillota > Bacilli > Bacillales > Bacillaceae > Metabacillus > Metabacillus litoralis. The sequence goes on from NZ_VOQF01000001.1 coordinate 324,789, forward strand.
GATCAAGCCAAGATTATCGGAGAAAGAATTGTAAATAGATTAAAAGAGCCTTGGCATATTGAAGAGCAAATTTTCCAAACAACTTCTTCAATAGGAATCGCCATGTATCCTAAAGATGGAACTACACCACAAATGTTGATTCGCCGTTCTGATGAAGCTTTATATAACGCAAAAGCAAAAGGAAGAGCACTAGTCGAATTCTATCAATAATATCTAAGAATCTAACACACTTCCAGCCCATTATATAGAGAGAGGCTATTTTTTTCGATTTTTAAGGAAGTGTTGAATTTTATTATGAAATATTGTCTCTAACGATACCCACACGAACAAGTCTTTATTTAGGATAAACAATTAAGAAAAGCATTTCCTGCCCACTTATGACCAGAAAATGCTTTTCCAACGAGACTTTATATGAAACTTTAAATCTAATTTATTCTACAACACTACGACTTTGATCATTATATATGGTCGGATCTAATTCTTTCGTCGCTTTACTTGTGACAATACCTGCTGTCATACTACCACTTACATTTAGTGCTGTACGACCCATATCAATTAATGGTTCTACCGAAATTAATAATCCTGCTAAGCCAACAGGCAGATTTAAAGCTGACAATACGATTAAAGCTGCAAATGTTGCACCCCCACCAACTCCTGCAACTCCGAAAGAGCTAATAGCAACAACGGCTACCAATGTTAAAAGAAATGATGGTGAAAATATGTCTATACCAACTGTTGGTGCAATCATAATCGCTAGCATTGCAGGATATATTCCCGCACAACCATTTTGACCAATTGTTAATCCAAATGAGCCTGCAAAATTGGCTATTCCTTCTGGAACACCTAAATTATTCGTTTGTGCTTTAATATTTAGAGGTAAAGTTCCGGCGCTTGTTCTTGATGTAAAGGCGAAAGCAAGAACAGGAAATGACTTCTTCACATAAGTAATAGGATTTTGACCAACAATTGCTAAAATAAGTAAGTGAATAATAAACATAGCGATTAAAGCGACATAAGACGCCAACACAAACTTTCCTAATTTCCAAATAGCCGAATAATCACTAGTTGCAGTAACCTTTGTCATTAACGCTAAAACTCCATATGGTGTAAGCCTCAAGATCAATGTTACTACACGCATAATAATTTTATAAAATGTCTCAACAAGATCAGCAAATTTTTCTGCATATTGAGGTTCTTTTCGTTTTACACCCAGAAAAGCCATACCTATGATAGCTGCAAAAATAACGATTGATATTGTTGATGTTGGTCTAGCACCAGTTAAATCCAAAAAAGGATTAGTAGGAATAAGTGATAAAATTTGTTGAGGTATTGTTAGATTTTCCACTGTCCCCACTTGTTCTTCTAATTGAGCTGCTCTCCCCATTTCAGCTTCCCCTTGCTCAATTTGAATAGCTTCTAAATTAAATAACATTGCAGAAGATATCCCGACAACTGCAGCTATTGCTGTTGTTCCAATCAATGTACCTAGCACCCATCCACTTATTTTACCGATATTATTTGTCATCTTAAGTTTTGTAAAAGCTGATAAAATCGAAATAAATACAAGTGGCATGACAATCATTTTCAAGAAAGATACATAACCAGTTCCAACTATGTTAAACCATTCAACAGATGTTACAACAACCTCTGAACCAGTTCCATATATAAGTTGTAGCACGATCCCAAAGATGATACCTACGCCTAAGCCAATAAATACTCTCTTTGAAAAAGAAACATGCTTTTTCTGCAAAGTATATAAACCAATAATAAGTCCAAGCATGATGATGATATTAATAATTGTAAATATGGACACTCCTAACACTTCCTTCTTAAAAAATCAGTATTTCGGAATATTACCATCTTAATTCCTATAAGTAAAGTAGGATTAACTGAGAAATAAATAGTTTATATTATTCGTATAATCCTAATTTTCTAACTCTTCTTCATGTTTAGCTTTATTATAATTATTCATTCAGATTACTAGTGTCCAAATTATAAAAAAAGCACAAAATCGTTTACATCTCTGGTTTTATTTGGTAATATAATACTCTGAATCCAATTATCTTTAACTTGAAGGAGTTTTAAAGGTGAATAGTACGATCTCTAAATACTCTACTAATAAAACTGAATTGATAAACAAAATTAACTTTCATAAGCATGAATTAATAGCAGTAGGAAAATCACTCGGATTAAACCACCCTTTAACCATTTCTCAAAGTCAAAAATTAGATCAATTAATCTATCAATATCAAAGAATTATGACTATTTCTAGTGAAGATAATCTATCAAAGTAAAAAAGAATCCATCTTGAAAAATTCAAAATGGATTCTTTACTCTCATGTTAAGTAATTTTTAATGATTACTTCTAATTGTACGATACCTCGGATGCTCCGCTAATATCGAATTCCTCATTTCTTTTACAACATGATGCTCTGAACTAAAAAATTGATTTTTCGTATCGTAGAACTCGACTAACTTCCCTTTATCTAAAATACCTATTGTATCACTAATCGTATAAGCAGCTTTTATATCATGAGTAATAAAAAAATAGGATAATCCAAACTCATCCTTTAGCTCCATAAGTAGATCAAGAATTAAATTTTTATTAACCATATCGAGGCTACTAACAGATTCATCTAACACAATCAGTTTAGGCTTTAATGAAATAGCTCTTGCTATATTGATTCTCTGCAATTGACCACCGCTAAATTGATGGGGGTATTTTTTTAAGTCAGTTTCATTTAATCCTACTCTTTCCAATAAATGAATAATGGTTCGCTTTTGCTCAGCAACTGTTAGCTTCTCATAATTCTCCAATGGTTCTGCAATGATATGTTCTGCTGTTAAACGGGGATTTACGGAAGAATAAGAGTCCTGGAAAACAACCTGAAGATCTCGACGAATTTTATGGCGAATTTGCTTATCTGCCGTATAAAAATTATGTCCTTGAAAAAGAACTTTTCCGCTTTCTGGCTTTTCTAACCCCAGAATTACTTTTGCTAATGTACTCTTACCAGCCCCACTTGAACCAAGCATTCCGAAACAAGTTCCTTCATCTATAGAAAAAGTAATATTATCCAGAACTTTTTGCGACTCATTTTTCTTCCAATTAAAAAAATTTCGAGATCTATAGCTATGAGATATTTCTTTCACTTGTAATAAACTCATTTATTCACCCCTATAAAAGTCCAGCAGCATTAAGATAAATGATTAAATTGTTCTTCAACTTGCAGTATTGGCCGAGCTTCTAATAATGTTTTTGTGTAGGCATGCTTGGGATTGTCAAATAACTGAAAAACATCGGCTTTTTCGACAATTCTACCACTTTGCATAACAGCTACTTCATCTGCCATCTCTGATATCACACCAAGATCATGAGAGATTAATAAAATGGCAGATCCATGTTCGGCTCGAATTTTATCTAAGTGAAAAAGTACTGTTTTCTGGTTTTTCACATCTAGTGCTGTTGTTGGTTCATCAGCAATGATCACAGCTGGATGTGTACAAGCAGCAATAGCAATCATAACCCGCTGAAGCATTCCACCACTTAATTGAAAAGGATATGATTTTAATAGCTTAGCAGGTTCAGGTAAATTAACATCATGCATAGCCTCAATTGCAATTTCTGTTGCTTTTTTTTTACTACATGATATATGAGATCGGATCGTTTCTATAAATTGATGACCAATCGTTAAAACAGGTGTAAAAGCATTCATCGGGTTTTGCATAATAAAGGCAATGTCCTTACCACGAATTTTCCTCATCTGTTTAGGGTCCAATCCGTTTAATTCTTGTCCATTCAATTTAATGCTTCCTTCAATTGTTGTTGTTTTTTTATCAAGCAACTGAAGAATAGACATACTTGTCACAGTTTTACCGCATCCACTTTCTCCAACTAGACCAAGTACACCTCCCTGCTTCACATCAAAATTGATATTTTGAACAAGTGTAAGTACATCTCTTTTAGTAGAAACCTTCACTTGCAAATCCCTAACTTCTAGGACACTCGATTGGTTTATTTCCAACATGATCATTCCTTTTTAAGATCTTCGTTTCACTCCATATTTCTCTGACAATGCTTCACCTAATAAATTGAACGTAACAATGACAAGCATAATGATTAGACCAGGGTATATCATTAATTCTGGATTTGTCCGAATATATGTTTTTCCTTCGTGAATCATTGCTCCCCATTCTGGTGTTGGAGCCTGAACACCAAGTCCTAGAAATGACATAGCAGATATGTCCATAATCGCCCAACCCATTTCTAATGTTCCCATAACAGCAAGCGGAGGAAGTACATTTGGAACAATATGTTTTCGAATAATTTTCCAGCCTGAGGATCCACTTATTTTTGCAGCTGCAATAAAGTTTTGCTCTTTCAAACTTAGAACCATTCCCCTAAACATTCTTGCATAATAAACCCACTGCACTAGCATGATCGCTACTATAACTTGCTTAAGACCAGGCCCAAAGATTCCTACAAGTCCTAAGATAAGAATTAGACTTGGAAAGGCCATCACTCCATCACAAAATCTCATCAGCAAATGATCAATTAAACCACCTTTATAACCAGAAAAAGTACCGATAATTAAACCAATAACTATTGAGGAAATAAAAATAAGCATCGCAAAGCCTAATGAAATGCGTGCTCCATATAATATACGTGACAACGTACACCTTCCAAGATGATCTGTACCTAGTGGATAATCCCAAGAAGGAGGCTGTAATTTAAGAGCTAAATTTACAGCAATTGGATCGTTTGGCACGATCCATGGTGCAATAAAAGCAATGATAAAAAGCATACTTAAAATAATCGTACAGATGGGAATAATTTTTTGATTTATGAATATCTGACGTATATTTCTTATCATTGCTTGTACCCTTCTTTCCTAGAAATACGCGGATCTATATACATTTGAATCAAGTCAACAAGTAAATTACTAATAATAAATAAACTTGCACCAATAAGAACATAGCATTGGATAACAGGTATATCACGATTGAAAATAGCATCTATAAAATAACGTCCAAATCCAGGCCATGAGAAAACTGCTTCAACGATGATTGTACCAGTAAGTAATTTCCCTAGATTCATTCCCAGTCCAGTAATCATTGGCGAGATCGCAATTCTCAAAACATGCTTCGCCATAATACTTTTCTCACTAATTCCTCGTGTGCGAGCATAAAGAACATATGGTTCCTCTAAATTTTCAAGAACACTAGCACGTAACAATCTCGTATAAATCGCAATCAATGGGAAAGCAAGTGTTACCGATGGAAGAACAAGATGCTGCCAAGTTCCTATTCCCTCAACCGGAAAAAGATCAAGTTTCACAGAAAAGAACAAAATCAGAAGATATCCTAACCAAAAAGATGGAATAGATGCCCCTAAAAAGGCAAGAACTCGACTAAAGTGATCAATTGCGGTATTTTTCTTTACTCCAGCAAGAAAACCTAGAGGAATACTAACAAATACTGCAATAAATAAACTTCCTAGAGCTAGTTGAATCGTAGCTGGTATCCGAGAGATAACCTCATCCCAAACAGGCTTATTCGAAACATAAGATATGCCAAAATCAAATTGGCATATCTTTTTAATAGAATTTAGATATTGGATAAAAAATGGTTGATCTAAACCAAACTCCTGTCGTTTCTGTGCCAGATTCTCATCTGTCGGTTGAATATGGGCAGCCGTTAGATAGGCCTCAGCCGGGTCGACCGGTGAAAGGTGTATCATCCCAGTTGTAAGAAGTGTTGCTAAAAGAAAAACCGGAATAATAGATAATATTCTTTTCAAAATAAAGGTGCCCATAAAAAACCTCCTGCTACCTTACTCCTTAATGCTAATTCCTGTAAATGGATGTTCATCACGATTAGCAGGGAAAGTGAAATTTGTCACTTCTTTTTGATGAATTGCTATTTTCTTAATATATGAGATCGGGATAATTGCTCCCTGATCTTGTATTGATGTCAAAATCGATGAGTAAAGCTTTTGTCTCTCATTCTCATCTGTTGTTTGCGTAAGCATAGAAATTTGTTGCAATAAGTCTTCCTTATTTGGATACGCTGAAATAGCTTCATTAAATCCAAATCCTTCTGATGCGACAATATTTAAGAATGTATGTGGATCATAAGGTGCTCCGTAGTTACTAAAGAAATTTATATCAAATTTATTATCTTTAAATCGTTGAACTTGCTCTGCTAGTTCAACACCAACAATGTTTAATTTAACACCAATTGCTGCCCACTCTGATTGAAGAGCTTCTGCCATTGTTTTCTGAATCATTTCTGCTGAATCATACATTAACTCAATTTCCAGTAGCTGTCCATCTTTTTCGCGTACTTCTTGACCATCAGAAAGCTTCCACCCTGCCTCGTCTAACAGGGATTTTGCTTTCTCTACATTATAATCAACTACTGCTGCATCAATATCTTTCGTATACGGAAGATTTGTTGGTAAAATATAGTCTGCTTTTTCTTCATAACCAGACGTAACTCCTTCAACTAATGCTTCTTTATTAAAAGCGTAATGTAATGCTTGACGTACTTTTTCATCGGAAAGCTGTTTCTTCTTTGAATTGATCACAAGCTGTCTTGTTGCAACTGGCTCTGAAATACTAGTTTCATATTTTCCAGTTGAATCTAACTGTTTAAACGCATCTAAGCTAATTGTACCTTCTCCATAAATAAGATCGATCTCACCTTTTTCAAATGCAAGAACTCTTGTTTCAGCATCAGGAATAACTTTCACTTTAATGCTTTCCTCTTCTGGGAGTTCACCCCAATAATTTTCATTACGTTTGAAAGTAGCATATTCGTCTACTTTGTACTCATCCAATATCCAAGGACCTGTTCCAACTGGTTTGGCAACACCTTTTGATGTATCACCATCTTCAGGAAAACCTGCTTCTCCTAAGAAACGAACTGGTCGTACAACTGCCAACTCCTGAATTGTAGGATAATATGGCTCTGTTAATGTTAATTTGAACGTAAATTCATCAACTGCTTCTGTTTTTTCTATTTTTGAAAGAAAACCTAACCAACCATGCATATCAATCTTATTTAAAATTGTATCAAAGTTTCTTTTTACAATTTCGGCATTAAAGCCAGTTCCATCTGAAAACTTTACATTTTCCCGCAAATGAAATGTATATTCTTTTCCATCCCCCGAAATGTCCCAAGACTCTGCTAAATGAGGTTTTAGCTCTCCACCTTCTTGGTAGCTTACTAACGGTTCATACACCATTGACTGAGCAAATAATTGGGATGGATTATAAACATGTGGATTCATTTCCCCTACGTCTCTAGGCCAAGCAAATGTAAGCATGTTGCTGTTCTCTTTATTCTCTGAAGATTTAACATCATTGCTACTAGTATTCGTACATCCAAGTAATATTGTTGATAAAATAAACATGAATGTTAATAGAATAATCGTTTTCTGTTTATGTAATCTATTAAACAATTTTTCTTCCCCCTACATCTTATTGATAATCATTTTCAATGATAATTGTAGTGTCGAAAGTTGTCAATATTATAATAGGAATTTTCTTTAAATTATGCTCTTTTCTAATAGATTGCTGCTATTTAACATCTAGATCTATTGGAAACAGTGTTTTATCGCATTAAAGGGCGATTTGTAGAAGAAAAGATGCCACTAGACTTTATACAGAGTTGTTATCATAAGGATTCTAAAAACAACAAAATTTACGAAAACAGCCTTTAATTACAACAATATTCTCCTATGATTTACTTTCATTTTTCTTTCTTGATCTGTTTAAAAATTTTTATCGATTATTTAACAATCATAAGGGTATGTATTACTATAATAGAAAGATAAGAACAGGAGTGATCATTTTGAGTCATATTTTACTAGTTGGTGGTGGTCATGCCCATCTTACAATTCTTCGATCACTACTTAACGAAAAGATTTCACACAAAATTACTCTTATTTCCGCATCTACCTATCAATATTATTCTGGTATGTTTTCAGGATTTACTGAAGGAATATATCAAGAGGATGAAATCCGTATAAATTTACAACAGCTTTGTGAACGTGCATCAATCGAGTTTATTGAGGACACTATTGATAAAATTGATCCAATTACAAAAACTGTGATCGGAAAATCTGGTACAACTTATACCTTTGATCTTATTTCATTTGATATTGGTTCCAAATCAAAAGCTTTTAATCAGAATACGATCAAGCCCAATTACCTGTTTACTGAAGAAATTTCAATGTTCCGTTCTTCAGAAGCACCAACTGTTGTTGGTGGAGGTGCCGCTGGAGTTGAACTTGCTCTTTCTACATTAGCGTGGCGAAAAGCTCAAAACATTAAAGGTGATGTGATATTAGTTAGTTCTTCACCATTACTTACCTCATACGGGTATAAAGCGTCTAAAAAGATAACAAGCATAGCAAAGCTAAAAGGAATAAAGATGGTTGAAAATGAAAGGGTAGAACATGTAAAAGCTACGACCATTGTAACGAAAAATGGAATGAAAGTTCCTTATACACATGTTCTGTCTTTAACTGGTCCTACCGGTCATCAGCTTTTTCAAAGTCTTTCAGCAAACGAGAACGGATTTTTAAAAGTAACGGACTATCTTCAACATCGAAAATACGCGTTTATTTTTGGTGCAGGAGATTGCATCACATTAGAAAGTAATCCAACATTACCGAAAAATGGTGTGTATGCAGTAAGACAAGGCAAGGTACTATGGAAAAATATTAAACATTATTTAAGTGCAGAGATATTAACAACCTTTAAACCTCAAAAGAAGTTTCTTTCCATTATGTCGACTGGAAATAAAGAAGCGTTGCTTTCGTATGGGAATATCGTCCTTCATGGCAAGCTACCATGGAGATTGAAACATTTTATAGATAAAAAGTTTATAAAACAGCACGAACTAAAATAATGAAGAATTGTCAGGGTAATTTTGATCTTTATTAAATAAATATTCTTTATGAAGAGAGTAATAATAAATTTAATACATTCACATCACATATTTTTGCACAGGAAGCCTACTTAAAATCCTCTAGACCTATGCAGACGTAGCCGAGGGATTCACAGCTCCCTCGGCTACGAATTTATTAGATTTAAACTCTAAAAATATATACTCTTATTCATGCGAAATATTATCTAAACCATTTAATATATTTCTTTGTTACTTTAGGAAGTAAACCGTTAAATAATTTATCACGCCAATATATATCGGCTGTTCGTTGTATCGCTGCAGCATGATTAGGATACGGATAAATCATTTGAGATAAATCACCAATCTTTTTTCCATGCTTGATTGCGTAAATAACCGTCTGCATCCAATCCCCCGCACCTTTACCAATAGCATGTGCTCCAATTATTTTTCCTTTTGAATTTGTCAGTATTTTAATGATTCCATCCGATTGATGATCTGCTACAAAACGATCTACATCAGTAAGAGGTACTTCATATGAAGAATACGTTATCCCTTTTTCTTTTATCTCCTGCTCTGTTAAACCAATATGAAAAATTTCAGGATCTGTATAAATAATCCATGGTATTTGTTCATAATTCATTTTTTTCGGTATGCCCAGCACTGCGTTTTGTACGACCGTTTTTCCTTCTTCACCTGCCACATGTGTAAAAGCAAATTTTCCGTTTACATCTCCAATGGCATAAATATGTGACACATTTGTTTGCAACTTAGCATTCGTTGTGATGTAACCCTTCTCATTCTTCGTAACTCCGGCATTTGTTAAACTAAGGTTATCACTGTTTGGTGTTCGTCCAACAGCTACTAAAATTTCATCCACTTCTAGCTTTGTCAGCGTATCATTTTTCTTAACAGAGACTATTTTTTTACCGTTACGTTTTTCAACATGTATAACATCTGAATCTAGTAAAAAAGTTAATTCTTTTTCTAGCAGTTTTCCTGCAACATTTCTAATTGATTGATCTTCTTTACTTAGCATTGTTTTACTTCTTTCAACAACCGTTACATTTGCTCCAAACCGAGCCATTGCTTGAGACAGCTCTAATCCAATAGCTCCTGATCCAATAACGAGTAAATCTTTTGGAAGCTTTTCTTGGTTGAAAATTGTTTCATTCGTTAGATAACCCACTTCCTTTAGTCCTTTTATAGAAGGAATAAATGCTCTCGAACCTGTAGCAATGACAATTCTTTTTCCATATATTTCATCATCATTGATCTTGACTGTATGATCTGAAGTAAATACACCTAAGCCTTTATACAAATCAATTCCCATGTTTATAAAGCGTTCATCAGAATCATGATGTTGAATCACATCAATGGAGCTTCTAACACGCTCATTTATTTTCTTTAATGATACTTCGCCACTTACCTCTAACCCTAATTTTGTTGCTTTTTCTTTCGCTGAGTGGATCTCTTTTGCAGCTTGAATAAACGATTTAGAAGGAACACACCCTACATGAAGACAATCTCCACCAAGATGCTTTTCCTTTTCTATCAGCGCTACTTTCGCTCCTAATGAACGAGCACCAGAGGCTACGGTTAAACCGCCAGCTCCACCACCAATCACAATCACATCATACTTTTTCAAGTCTACTCCTCCTTCCTATTTTGTTAACAATCTTTTCGCTTCAGCTAATCGTTGAAATGCAGTGTATAGTTCAACTACGAAGAATACCAGTGTTAAGATCGTTAAATATGGATGAAATAGAATCATTAGAGAAAATAATATAAAACCCTCTGTTCGTTCTGCGAGTCCTGCTTGATAATAGAATGATTTCATTCCATGCTTTTCTGTTACTGCTCCAACTGTCAAAAAAATCGTCATTGAGACAATAATTGACACACTTAACAATAATAAAGCCCATTGTGATTCCGGAAATGCAAATGCTAACCCAAGAATCACGCTAATTTCCACAACACGATCAAATGTAATATCAAGAACCGTTCCCCAAGCTGATGGTTTTGTAAGTCGAGCCATCGTTCCATCAACTGCATCTAAAAACCCTGAAAACCATAAAACAACTACCGCTAAAACTGGTTGATTAAAATAAATAAATAAACCTGATGTTGAGCCTATCAGGAAAGCAATCCACGTTAATTGATTTGCAGATAAACCGAATTTCAGTAAACTTTTTGCTGTTTTCTCAATTGTTGGTTGTACATATTTTCTTCCATGCGTGTCTAGCAAAATTTTCACCTCATTTTGTTTCTTGTTTATCTAAAAAATTCTTAAATTTATTTTTAAATAAAGCTGGCGTAACCATCACTAGTAAAAACAGCGTTATCGCCATTATAATTGTTAACAAATTGTTTGATGTCGCACTAGCTCCTAGAAAGTTATAAGCAAATGTTCCTGGAATTATACCTACGATTGTGGCTAACACAAAGTGACTTGTTCGTACTTTTGACAATCCAGCTGCATAACTGACTAAATCAAAAGGAAAAATCGGTAATAGTCGAACTAATAATACAGAAACAAAGCCATTTTTTTCTAATAAATTCTTCACTTTTTCAATTCGTGCACCCGATTTTTTCTCTATCCATCGCCCCCCTACTTTCCGTGAAAGTAAAAAAGCGAAATAGGCTCCTATTGTTGCACCGATAATGGTTAACAATGTTCCGTAAAATGGTCCAAATGCCAACCCACCTGCAAGTGATAAAACAGATGAAGGAAATAAAATGAAAGGACGTACCGAATACAAACCAATATATATAATTGGAGCGAGAACTCCTATTGAGAGAATCCATTGCTTAATGATTTCAGGACTAAAATCGATCACATGTTGATTTAAATAATAAAATGTTGGTATAAAAATGATTAGCAGTCCTATTGAGATACTTCTCTTCTTTTTCATTCACTCCCCACCTTCTAGCTATCCTTTTTGTATAGATACAATACTTTACCTTCTTGTTGGTTTTCTTTTCCCACCATTGTTAGCTTTTCCTTTGTTTCGTTAACAGAAACAACAAGCTGAACATTTCCAGTTTGAAAATAGCTTTCTATGATTTCTGCTGTCCAAAATTTCTCATTTGCCTGAGGCTTCCTTTCCGATAACACTAATTGCTCACTAGCTATAAATCGATCATGCTCCCATAATCCACTTTGCAAAAAGCTAGAAACAAAACGATTGATCGGATGATGATAAAGCTCCTTTGGAGATGCAACTTGTTGAAGTGTTTTTTCTCCTAATATCGCAACACGATCACTTATTGCCATCGCTTCCTCTAGATCATGAGTGACGAATAATACAGTCATTTCTTCTTCCTTTAATAAGTGCTTCATCCACCTTCTCGTATCTTTACGAAGCTCGGAGTCAAGGTTTGAAAAGGGTTCGTCCAATAATAAAACTTTTGGTTTGACAATTAACGAACGTCCTAAAGCAACTCTTTGCTTTTGACCTCCTGAAATTTCATGCGGGAAGCGTTTTTCTAAGTTTACTAGCCCTACCTTTTCTAGCATCAACTTACCCAATTTTTCACGTTCTTTTCGGTTTATACCTAGCATCTTTAAACCAAACGTGACATTTTCCAATAAATTCATATGTGGAAAAAGTAGTGAATCTTGAAACATGTAAACAGCAGGTCGTTTTTGTGGTGGTATTCCTTTCATTGATATATGATCAATCAGGATTTCACCTGAATCAGCATCATTGAGTCCAGCAATCAATCGCAATAACGTAGACTTCCCAACCCCAGATGGACCAATTATCGATAAAATTTCACCTTTATTTATAGACAGCTCGGAAATTGATAAAATTAGTTGTTTTTCAAAACACTTTGATATATTTTTTAAAACTATATAGGAATCTGACATATTACCACCTAGTTCTTTTTGTTGTTAGTTTTAAAAAGAGTTCAATTATAAACCATATGACAATTGGAACAAAAATAAATAGAAGTGAAAAGCTAGCGATCATTGCATCGTCAGCTGATTGAAAAAAGGGAAAGTATAGAATTGCTAATGTTGTGACATTCCCTCCACCTATTAAGGCTGTTAATAGATACTGACCTAATGAAATGACTGTTACTAAAAATACAGTGCTTCTATAACTTGGAAGAAGCTGTGGTAGATAAATAGAATAAAAACTTTTAAACGTCTTTGCTCCCAGTGAAATCGCAATCTCTTCTTGTTTTTTACCTATTCTCTCGAAAGCTGCCCGTAGGATTTTAATTGTGTAAGGTAATGTAGGCAATAAATGAACGATTACCACACCAATTATGGTATTAGCAAGTCCCAAACGGATAAAGCTTAGGTGGAGCCCCATTGCTACTAATAACGTTGGAATTAAAATCGGTGCTAATAAAATCGATGCGATCGTAGTTTTGCCTTTGAATTCATAAAACGCCATGATTTTAGCAGCAGGAGTTCCAATTACAATATTAAGTAAAACAACACATAAACCTATACCTATTGACGTGAAAATGGCTTGAGCTATTTGGGTTTCATGAGATAGCAGTAGCTCCCAAGCTCTTAAAGAAAATTCAGTTGGGATTAGCTCGCCATAATTCCATGTTTTAACGAAGCTCGTTACGATTAGTAATAAGATTGGTAATATAGTGGTGAAGCATAAAAGAACAAATATAATTGCTGAACTTTTTCTTATTTTAGGAATAACATTATTCGATCCTTCTGTTTGACTCAAATGTCTTCTATGCTTTTTTGTTAAAAATAAAACAATCAACACAATTAACAAAATGGTAATTGTTGTTAGTGTCATCAAAGCAAAAGCATAGGGCTGCTGAGTCCAATCTGATCCGTAAAACCAATCATAACTTAAAACAGACAGCATTTTAGGATAGGTGACACCTAGTAAAGCTGGTACTTCATAAGAAGATAAGATGAAAGAAAAGAGAATAAAAAATATTTCAATTATTACAGGAAACACATATGGCCATTCCACATGTTGAAATACAGCCCACCTACTACCACCTAATGTATAAACAAGCTCTTTTTGATTATAAGAAAGCTGTTCATACACAGGCTGCAGCATTAAAATAACAAAAGGAACTTCTTTTCCTATATATGTTAAGATGATTCCGAGTCCATAGGAATCTTTCATTATAATTGGAAAGTCATTAGATCCATTTATTAATCCAATCATACTTAAAACTGAAGAAAAAAACCCTGTTTGAGATAATAATAGATACACCATATAACCCCAAATAAAATGTGGAAACAACATTGGAAGCCATGCTATAAGCCTCGGGACAAATTTCTTTAACAGAGGATAACTAACCTTAACAGCACCTAATCCTATTAAAATAGATACTAGTGTTGAGATTAAAGTAATACGTACACTATAGAAAAAAGAATCAATAAACTGAGCGTCTGTCAAAAGCTCCTTATAAAGTCGAAAACTAGGAGTCTCCTTATATTGAATACTCTCTAAAAAAGCCATCACTAACCCAAATCCTGTTAAAGATATCGCGATAAGCAATGCCGGTGTTAACAAAAGATAATGCTTACTTCGTTTGAACCACTTCATTCACCCAGTTCTCCTTTAGCCATGTCACATATTCAGCATGTATCTCAGGTTTTATGTATTTTTTTAACGTGTCTGCTGGTAAAACCGAGTCACCACGATCAATTTCTCTTAGTTTTTCTTGATCCTCTTGTGAAAGTGCTCCTGGATCTAGAGCTATATTGTCTCCCCAAAAGGCCGAATCCAACTTAGTTAACTGTGCTTCAGGAGAAAGCAAGTAATTAATCGCCACCATCGCGCCTTGTTTATTAGGACTGTTAAAAGGAATAGCTAAAAAATGCGTATTGCCAATCGAACCCGATTCTAAAACAAACGATTTTGTTGTTTTAGGAAAAATTCCTTTGTCAATGAACTTTTCAGCACGAGCTTCGTTATAGCCCATTGTCATCCAAACTTCTCCCTCACTATACAATCGATCTAATTCATTCAAATCATTCGGATATGTTTGACCTTCTCGCCATAAAAATGGTTCTATTTCATTTAAGTAATCCCACATCATTCCACTATTTTCACTTGCGAACTGTTCATCATATCCTTTATCAAGAATCTTTTGAACATCACCTACAGACTCATAAAATAACTGTCGTAAAAAAGCATTTCCTGTGAAGTCATTTGCATCAGGGTACGTAAATTTCCCTGGATTTTCTTTCACCCAATCCAATAATTCCTTATATGTTTTTGGAGGATTCTCCACTTTTGACTCATCATATTGAAAAACAAATTGCACTTTACCCCAAGGAGCTTCAAATCCGTCAACTTTTGTTCCAAAATCGTATGTAACATCTAATGCTTCTTTATCAACGAATTCTTGTACATTTGGTAGTTGATTTGAAAATGGCCCATATAAAAGTTCATTTTCCTTTGCATTCTTGAAATTCTCTCCATTAATCCAAATGATGTCCATATTGCCTTTCATTTGGTTTGCTTTTCTCTCATTCATCAGTTTTTTTAATTGCTCTGGTGTATCCATAGCAATACGATCTAAATTGAGATCATATTGCTCTTTCATTCGTGGAGCCACCCATTCATCTATATATCGGTTAATTCCTTCATCTCCACCCCACATATAAATCCTAACTGTTGTATCTTTTGACTCTTGCTCTATTTCAGACCAATCCATATTCTTCAATACATCAGGAGATTGAGAAATAGTCGACATTTCATTTGAACAAGAAGAAAAGATAACTAAACATAAAACACTCATAATAAACAAACAGATTTTTTTCATGGACGGACCTCCTTTTTTTAAATAAAATCATAGCAACTCTTTACACTTTATCTGTAAGTAGGATTACATTACAAATTTAAAAATAACGCAAGAGTTAACCACAAATTAATTAAAATTAATATATTAGCTTGGTAAGACACAACCATGGGAACGCAATTAAAAGGCTAGATTTCTGTATAGATATTGCTTCGCGGAATTTATATACCCTTAGCTTATTAATGTTGAAACATACCTGAAAATATCACGAAGAATACTTGAGCTGAACAAAGCTCTTTGGTTCAATAGGTTTTAATCTGCCTAATGACAGACATTAGTGTTCTCTTTTGGTATCGTTTTGTTCTTCATCTGCCTTATGACGGACATCGGCGCTCGCTTTTGTCGCTCTTAAGTCCCACATCTGCCTTACAAACAAAGGACATAAGAGCTCTCTTTTGGAACTGTATTAAGTCCTTCATCTACCTTAGGACGACCTCTACCTCTACCGCTCTCTTTTGTCATCAATTAAGTCCTTCATTTTTTTTTATTTTCACTAAAAGTAACAAACACTGTATAAAAGCAGGCCGTATTATATCCTATCTTCCTAGCTTGATAGCAAAAAAGTTCTACCTACTCAACAAACTCATCAAGAAACTCTCCATACCCTTGCTGTTCTAATTCATCTTTTGGAATAAAATTTAATGCTGCAGAGTTTAGACAATAACGAAGCCCTGTAGGCTGTGGACCATCATTAAATACATGACCTAAATGAGAATCAGCATGTTTGCTTCTTACTTCTATCCTTTTTGTAAATAATGTATGATCCTCTAGCTCAACGATATTTTCTTCTACTAAAGGTTTTGTAAAACTAGGCCATCCTGTCCCGCTTTCATATTTATCTTTTGAACTAAAAAGTGGTTCACCTGAAACGATATCAACATATATACCTTCATCTTTATTATCCCAATATTCATTATCAAACGCCTTTTCCGTATCATCTTCTTGGGTAACACGATATTGTATATCTGTTAACTTCTCTTTAAGTTCTTCATCTGTAAAACTCCGGTATCGTGAGTTCGTTTTAGGTGTATACTTCCTGTCTTCTCCCCATGTCTTGTCTTGAAAATCATCTCTTCCTGAGTTATTTCGATAATATTTATAGCGAAGCTCATTTTTCTTATAATAATCCTGGTGGTATTCTTCTGCTTTGTAAAAGGTTTTAGCAGGTACAATATCTGTTACAATTTTTTCATCAAAACGCCCAGAGTCAGCTAACTTTTGTTTTGATTTTTCAGCGATATTTTTTTGCTCATTATTATGGTAGAAAATTTCACTAACATATTGGGGTCCTCTATCAACAAATTGACCACCAGCATCTGTTGGGTTAATTTGTCGCCAAAAAACCTCTAACAATTGTTCATAAGAAATCACATCAGGATCATATTCAATTTGAACAGCTTCTACATGACTCGTCTGCTTTGTTGATACCTCATCATACGTGGGATTTACTTCCTCACCACCTGTATAACCAGAAATAACTGAATAAACTCCGTCAAGCTTCTCAAAAGGTGGCTCCATACACCAAAAACACCCTCCTGCAAACGTGGCAAGCTCGTGATTTTGACTTATCTCATCTGTTTGAATGGCTTCACTGCCTATCGATTTCTGAGTTAAGCTTTCATATACTTTTGGTCCAATAAAAGCACCAAGACCTATTATGAAAACAAGACCAATTAATAAAAATAATTTTTTCATTGTTTACCTCCTTCGTCACGTTACACACAAAGATGTTAAGTTCATCTTAACGTATCTACCTATTATTATCTTGTTTTAACACTCTCTGGGGACTGACCCCCACCCATTTAATGCACGAAAGCAATATAAAATTCACACTGCCTCATCTCATTATTTAAAAGTTTTAGAGTATAATAGTGAGTGTTATTAAAGTATGTAGGAGCAGGTGTAAATGGATAAACAGAATAGCAGCTACAGATGGATTGTTTTTACAGTGGTTTTGTTTACGTATTTCCTTATTGTAAGTCAACGGACAGCACCTGGTTTAATTACAGATCAGCTCATGAAGGATTTTAACGTAACAGCTTCTACAATTGGACTTTTAACAAGTATTCAATTTTTAGCTTATGCCGGTTTGCAAATTCCGATTGGGATCTTATCTGATCGATTCGGCCCTAACTTTTTTCTTATTTTTGGAACATTGCTTAATGGAATTGGAACGATAATTTACAGTGTTGCATCAAGTGAGGTTTTGTTAATTGCTGCTCGGTCACTAGTAGGTATTGGAGACGCAACAATTTGGATTAACTTAGTGCTCATCTTAAGTCAGTGGTTTAAAGCTGGAGAATTTCTTAAATTGCTTGGTCTCGCAGGAATGACTGGAAGTCTTGGTTTTTTAATGGCGACTGTTCCTTTTTCTACTTGGATTGGAATGTTTGGATGGAGAGCCCTATTTTTCACCGTCGGCCTGATTTTATGCGCAACTAGTTTGTTGCTTTTCTTTGTTCTTGTCAAAATTCCAAAGAAAAAGCTATTACTGAAGTCTCAACCAAATAATTCTGTCATTAAAGGTGAACCAAAACGTGAGAAAACACTTGCAATATTAAGGCGGATTTTTTCAAGCCGTCAAGCATGGGCTACCTTTTTATGTCATTTTGGGCTTGTTGGTACATATGTTGGGTTTATCGGTACATGGGCTGTTCCTTATGGAATGCATGTTTATGATATGACTCGTTCTGGTGCAAGTCAGTTGGTGATGGTCGGTCTTTTCGGAGCACTTATTGGAGCATCGTTAACAAGCTGGTTTTCTGCGAAATTTAATTCGATAAAGCGTCCATACATTGTTGTTCATCTGTTCGTTTTTTTAAGCTGGATGACCTTTCTTTTATTAGGAGGAAAGCCGCCGTTTTTTATGTTGCTTGTTCTTTTCTTTTTTATCGGCTATGGAAACGGAGCTAGTGCGATGACATTTGCGGTTGTTCGCCAATCATTTGATGTGAAAGAAGTTGGAGTTGTTTCAGGATTTGCAAATATGGGTGGATTTTTAAGTGCGGTTTTATTACCGAGTGCATTCGGAAGAGTGTTAGATCATTTTCATTTGAGCTCAAGTAGCACGGGATATAGCTTTGGATTTATCATTCCGATTTTTTTCTCAATTATTGGTATTATTGGCGGAATGATGATAAAGGAGCAATTTCAAGAAGTAAAACAACAAAGAGAATTAACAAGTTAATAAAAAAAGGAGAAAGAAGGGGTACTCGATTTCCTCCCTCACTTTCTCCTTTTATCTTTCTGATTTTAAGTCGATAACCATCTTCGATATATAAAGGCTCCTTACAATAACTTATAGTTTTTGAAAATCAGTCCGTCCATCGGAAAAACCTCGTTCCAATAACCGTAGATATAACTAATATTCCCGCTAAAATACTACTGTCTACTAAAGCACCTGATGTAAAAAGGGTCCCATTCCATCCGTCTCGTAAAATATTTACAACATATGTTAATGGAATAAATAAGGTCACTTTTTGCAGCACCTCTGGTAAAGCTTCAACTGGCAGTGTTGCACCAGATAAGAACATCATTGGATACATTGCTATTAAGGCAATGCCTAATGCTGTTTGCATCTTTTTTGCTAAGCTTGAAACAATAAAGCCGAGTGCAAAAAATGTTATGGAACAAAATGTTAGTGCCAAGAAAAACTCGAACGGAGAGCTTGTTAAACTTGATCCGAAAACTAATTTAGAGATAAGTAAAATTTCAATTGCTCCAACATAGATTGCAAAAAAACCTTTTAAAATTGTTGCTGTAAATATCGCATTTTGATTTAACGGTGTGCCTTTTAGCCTTTTATACACACCCTTTTCCCTATCAATAACAACCTGAAGTCCCATTGAAAAGAATGCTGTTGTAAAAATAATAATCGCGATCATACCCGGTATATATGCTTGAAAGTAATCTAAGCCTTCATCATACGAATTTTCCTGAAACATTAAGGCAAAAACAATAAAACTAACTGCAGGCACAATAAATGTAAATAATACTGGTAGTGCTTCGCGAAAAAATAATGTTAATTCCATCTTTGTATGAACATAAATTGATTGCATAATATTCCCCCCTTTTTATGACCCTACCGCAAATTGTAGGTATACATCCTCCATTGATCCCTCTCCATCATTTAGAGATCGTATTAAATTCTTTGGCACATCACATGCGACAAGCTTACCTTTTTTTATTATGGCAATTCTGTCACAATGCCTTTGTGCTTCATCCATATAATGTGTAGATAAAATCAATGTTTTTCCTTCAGAACGATATTTATTTAAACAATTCCACAATTCGAGACGTGCCTGTGGATCCAAACCAGTTGTTGGTTCATCTAAGAAAATGATGTCTGGATCATTTACTAAAGCAAGAGCGAGCGAAGTTCTCTGCTGCCATCCTCCTGATAGATTTTTTACATATTTATTCAAGTATGGCTCTAAACCAAGTGTTTGGATAATTTCCTTTTGGTCTCTTTTTTTATCATAGTAAGAAGAAAATAAAGTAAGAGCCTCTTTCACCTTGATGCGATCATATAGGGATGTTTGCTGCAGCTGAATTCCTATTTTTTGCTTTATTTCATCTGCAGAATGCTTCATATCCAGTCCAAGAACTGTTACTGATCCCGAATCTGGTTTTCTTAAGCCCATCATCATTTCTAATGTTGTTGATTTTCCCGCTCCGTTTGCACCAATAATCCCTAGAATTTCACCTTTGTTTACAGAAAGAGAAATTCCATCAACAGCCTTAACACTTCCATAGTTTTTTACAATATGTTCAACCTCAATAACTGTATTCATCAACATAACTCCAATCTTCTTTGTGTCTACTTACCATCTACTACTATCTTACTAACACATTCTTAACTAAATCTTAACTCAGTCATATTTATCTATTAACAACTCAAGCTTCTACGAATTCTAGGGCGAAAATATTCAAAATAATAAAAACGCATGAATCATATATGATCCATACGTTTTAAAATTCATTACTTATACATACTTGATGAAGGAAACAAACCCATTCAATCTATAAAGTCTAGTGGCATTAAATCGAACCTTTTATGCGATAACACACTGGTACAACAGAAAATGACGTCTATTAGCACCAATCTTTCAGAAAAGCTTTACAGAGTTGTTTTCATCATGATTCTAAAAACAACAAAGTTAATCAAAACAGCATTTATGTAAAATTCTCTTTAATATTAACTATCTTTTTTCAACTGCCATACGTAAGTTTGACATAACACCAAGAAACAATAGTGGTGAACAAATGATTTTCTCAAAAGGTGTGCCAAACAATTGTTGAATAAATCCAAAAGTCCAAAGGAAAACAAATAACCAGCAGATAATGGTTATACCCCTTTTAAATTTCAATAACGTATTTGTACGGTACATTGATGTAAATAGCACTCCACTAATAGAAATCATAATATTCAAGATGGAAATTGGTAGCTGAGTAGCAAAGGATCCAGATCGGCCACCATTAACCCAATTTAATGGGATCCAGCCACTTACAATAAGAATATGAATGAAAATGGTCAAAAAGTAAAAATAAATCCCTGTAATTATAGCTGTCTTCAAATTAATTTTTCTAACCATTTCAAACATACTACACCTCATTTCATTACTTTTACACCATTTGAATTAGTTTGCATATCGGAGTTCTCCTATTTTACCTATTTAAGGTCCATTCTCTTAAATATCATTTTTCTTTAGCATCAAGATATCGGATTTAATTAATCGGCATTACTATCTTAAAATTCGTCTTCCCTCTTAATGGCTTCGTCTCTAAAATTAATTTACCTTGATGTTTTTCTACGATCTTCCTTGAAATTGTTAATCCTAAACCTGATCCACCATCATCCATCCTACTTTTATCTCCCCTAGTAAAAGGATCAAATAATGATGAAGCAATATCCTCAGGTATCCCAATACCATTATCACCAATATCAAGAATGATTGAGTGTAACGATTTTTCTAGTGTTAAATATACTTTCGTTTGTTCTGGATTATACTTTATTGTATTTTCTAAAATATTAGATATTGCTCGATACATAAGTTTTTTGTCAAAATGATACAAGATCTTAACTGATGGAATCGTAATGTCCAATTCCATTTCTTTTTCTGCAAAAACCTCGTAGTACTCAACGATGATTTCTCTAAAAAACTCACATATATCTCTTTTTTCTTTATACAAATTAAAATCAGGATTATCTAATTTAGAAAACATAAACAGTTCATCGATAAGTGATGTTACTCTAACTGATTTATCATGGATATATTTCAAATATTTTCTCTTTTGTTCTTCATTATCAATAAGATCCTCATAAAGCACTTTAGAATATCCTTGAATGGTTGTCATTGGTGTTTTTAAATCATGTGACAAATCGGACAGCATCCTTTTTTTACTATCCTCAAGTAACATCATTTCTTTATTTTTCTGCTGTAGTTCATCCGCAGTACGTTTCAAATCTTCGCTTAATTCTTTATAATTTAAAGAAGCTTTTATAATGAATGGAAGAATACACCCACCAAATACAGTTGGTAATAACATATACACTAAATAAAGCTGGTCAGGATAAATTGTTTTGTATATTAAATATAAGCTTAATGCCCCAAAGACCCCACTTAAGTAATACAACCATTTGATCGGTAATCGAACTGCTTGGTATACAAAAACAAACACCATATACAAATACATCGGATGATACATATAAGCAAATAATAAGGTAATGACAAATTCAGCTGCTATAAATATGGTAATAAATCGTTTGGTCCAATAAACTTGTCTATATAAAAAAATGAAGGTAATCAACAATAAAAGTCCGAGCATTAATTTTACAGATGTTTCCTTTAATAAAAAGTAGAAAGGAAAACATATATTCACCAAATAAAGATACGGTAAATATCCTTCTTCCCGCGGAAAAATTTTAAATAAAAATAACTTCACAATCATCTCTTCCCTAATTTTAAAATAGTGGTTATGGACTATCATAAACTCTTAATCTTAAATTTAACTTAAATTTATATTAATCTAATAATTTGTATCTTTTTCGAATTTATAACCTAAGCCCCTTACAGTTTTGATGTATATAGGTTTCTTCGGATTTCCTTCAATTTTTTCTCTAATTTTAGAAATGTGTACATTGATTGTGTTATCTTCCTCTCCACCCATGTAATATTCATTCCATGCTTTTTCAAAAATTTGCTGTTTTGTAAAAACTCTTCCTGGTTTATCCATTAGTAAATCAAGGATGTAGAACTCGATTTTAGTTAGGGCAATCACATCATCTTTATGAATGAGCGAAAATGTATCTTCATCTAGAATTAATTCCCCTACTACTTTTCTACGAGATTCTGTTACGTTATTTTGTTCTACTAATAAGCTTTTGTATTGATAACTTCTTCGTAAAAGTGCCTGAACTCTTGCTACAACTTCTAACGGATTAAAAGGTTTTTGTACAAAATCATCTGCTCCTAAACCAAGTCCAAGAATTTTATCATGATCTTCATTTTTTGCTGAAATAATGATTATCGGAAGTTCAAGTGCTTCTCTTACTTTTTTAATCAACTGATATCCATCAATAATCGGCATCATTAGGTCAACTAAAAGTAAATCGATTTTATGTGTGTTGATTATGTTCATAGCCTCACTGCCATCGTGCGCTTCAAATATGTAAAAGCCCTCTTTTTCTAAATATAGCTTTAATAATTCAGCTATTTCAGGTTGATCATCAACTATTAAAATGTTTTTGGTCAAGTAAAATCCTTCTTTCTATATAAAAATCAATATTATTACGTATGTAAATAACCAGAACTTAATTATCATAAGTATATCAACTGAAATCAATTCATAATAGAAAATTTATACAAATAAAAAGCCCAAGAGTTGAGATCTTGAGCTAATTGCAAATTAGAAATACTTATTTATTCTGCTTATTTGTCAAACCCTTTTCTTTCAATCTTGATATCTTCACCATCTACATGATCAACCACAGGTTTAATTTCACCTTCCATATATGCGTCTGATACTTGTTCATGACTAGTCGCTAAACCTGAAGATAATGTGTCTTCTCCCTTATAGTCCTTTACATCGTAAACACGACCAGCAATATCTTTAGATTCCACGTTATGATTTTTATTTTTTTCTGACATTACTTCCAACTCCTTAAGTTTTATCTAGGCTCTTTTCTGAAAGATTGTTGCTAGGTAAGCAAAATATGCATACTAAACAGTCTATTTTCGTATCTAGAGCTACCATTTATGAAGAAAAGATGCCACTAGACTTATTACTGTGCTGATTTCTTCGGAATTTTAAAGCAACAAAGTTTGCGAATACAGCCCTTATCAATAAGTACTACCATTTAATCTTCTCAACGATATCTTTCCTTTTTTTTTAATGTTTTATGTAATTGAAAAAATGAGATGTAAAAACAACCTGGATTTAAACATCTCAAATTTTTCAGTTAATCTTGAACACTTTGGGTAGCTAGATTGCTCGGTACAAAATTTGTTGTTGCCTCCTGAAAGCCTTCAATAATACTATTACCTTCTGTTACAAAATCAGCTGTTATGCGTAACGGCATATTTCTTGTCATTTGGTATTTGATTTGCGTAGCTCGCACCCATTGAAAAAATTCTTCTTTTCGCATATGATGTGCAGTTGGATTTACAATAGTATATGGATCCCCATATGGTTCGACAATTGGTAACAACAATGTTGGTAGCAAAATTTTATCACCTGCTTTTTTTATATTTTATGCTCCCTTTTATAAATCGTGTTTTTTAGGTTATTTCACTGACTTTATACACAAAATAAAGATAAGGAGGGATCTTATATGTCAACTTTAGACTTAGGTATACGGGTCCTTGTAGCATTTTTAACGTTATTAATTGTCACCAGAATCATTGGACGAAAAGAAATTAGTCAAATGACTTTCTTTAATTTTATTTCAGCCATTGCTTTAGGATCACTTGGAGCAAATGTTGCTGTAAATTCAAATTTAAGCTTACTAAATGGAATCCTTTCTATTGTTGGTTGGGGATTAATAACAATCGTAATTGGTCTTGTTGATATCAAGTCAAAAAAAGCACGAGTCATGATTGAGGGTGAACCAATCATTGTTATTAAAAATGGTCAAATTATGGAGCAAAAGCTTCGTCAACTTCGAATGGATACTGAGGAGCTTATATCGATGGTAAGAAAGAAAAATGTCTTTTCGTTGAAAGATGTTGATTATGCAATTATGGAGGTTGATGGTCAATTATCCGTGATGAAGAAAGAGCAAAAACAAAGTGTAACAAAAAGTGATTTAAATATTAGATCAACTACTCCACAAATATATCCTATATCAACAACAATCATCTCTGATGGACAAATTATTAATGAAAATTTATCAAAAGTAAATCTTAGTGAAGAATGGTTAAATTCACAACTACAATCATTTGGCATCACATCTTCATCAGAAGTATTTATAGCTGAGCTTCAAAAGGATGGATCTTTGTATATCGATAAGCGAAATGATACTGTTCACTAAGAAAAATGGAGGGTTTTATCTTATGAGGAATTACAGATATTTATTATGTAACAAATATAACGCTGAAACAATAGCTAAAGACTTAAAAGTACAATTAGGTATCAATCGTTTTCAAGATGTTCATGTTAAAGCAGTTGATAACAGAAACGAAGTACTGGTTCAAGTACCATCAGCTGGACCATTATCACTTGAAGAAACAGTTGATAGCTTTATGGCAGAGTATAAAACTGGTGTAATACTTGAGTGAAAATTACATACTAAGAAAGGACTTAGTTTAAAAGCTAGGTCCTTTTTTAATAAGACTCTTTTCTGAAAGATTGTTGCTAATTGACATCTTTATCTTTTGAAACAAGTGTTTTATCGGATTAAAGGTACAATTTGTAGAAGAAAAGATGCCACTAAACTTTATACAGAGTTGTTTTCAATAAGAACAACAAAGTTTACGAAAACAGCCTTTAATAAAAATAACATAAAAAATAACACCGCTTGATCAATGGTGTTATTTTCTATAAACATTAATTTTTCTTATCAATATCATGATTTGGTGATGTGCTGTTACAAGTTGTTGCTTCATAGCCAACATTATAAGTTGCCTTAGGAGCTTTTTTTAAAGCATCAGGCATTTTATATTGCTCTAGATCATCTTGGAATTGTCTAGTAGAGGGATTTTGGTTATCTGTCATTTTTCCCCACCTCTTTTCTTCTGTGAATGATTAAAATTGATTATCTGGATGTAAATTATTTTGCATATAGCCTTGGACTTGTTTGATTTGATCCGCGCTTGCAAGCTCTGTTTTATACCAGCCTTTTTCTTCGAGCATTTCATATAATTCATATTGATTGTTATTTGCATTTTCGAGCATACTTTCATAAATATCTCGTAATTCTTTATGACTTGTTTCTATCATTGTGTTAGAAATACCTCGACATCTACCTTTTTCTAACTCTAGACAAAGTTGAACCATTTCTCGATCTGTTAAGCCACGTCCCTCAATATTATTAGGCAAATTCGTCCACTCCTTACTGTATGTTTTCAGATCTGTTGAAGTATTGTGATAGATCAGCAATTTTCAACTGATGATTCTCGGCAATTTGTTCTAATTGTTTTTTTAATTGTTGATCTTCACATAAAGAAGCACACCAATTTATTGTTTTTGCTGTTATCGCTTCAGCTCTTATTTCATCTTCTATAAAAGCGAGTTCCTTAGTTGTGATTTTATTCATTCTTCCACCCCCAATATGTAAAAGCTTTTCTTATGTAGTATTTATTATTCAGATCTTTTTTATCCTTCGTTACCTACTCACTTTAAGTTTAAAAATTCAAAATAAAAACATACAACCCCCCTAGAAGAACGCAAAACATGAGGAAAGTTAGAAAGAAATGCAATCCCATTTACTAAAGGCTCACTGCTGAAAATTTGTTGCAAATTAACTTAATTAACTGTAAAACACAATTTCTTAATTGACCTTATTATCCTGCTAGGAACAATGTTTTATTGGATAAAAGATGCGTTTACCAGAAGAAAAGATGCCTCTAGACTTTTTACAGTGCTGTTTCCCTCAGATTATAAAAGCAACAAAGTTTACGAAAACAGCCTTAATGAATGAACTATCCTAAGAAGAGCCAAAATAAAAAGGACTAACTTTAATGTATTTACCCTACTTAAAGTTAGTCTTTTTTTTCATTTCTTTATATGTTTTCTTCCCATTTTGCTACTTCTTCTCTTACCTTTGGCGCTACTTCTTTTCCAAGTAATTCAATAGCCTTCATCACATCATCATGTGGCATTGATCCGACCGGTACATGAAGCATAAACCTTGTGATACCTACATTTTTTCTAAGGTAAATGATTTTATCAGCAACTGTACTTGAATCACCTACATACAAAGCACCTTCAAAGCTTCGTGCAGCATCAAAGCTCTCTCTTGTGTATGGGCCCCATCCTCGTTCTTTTCCTAATTTGTTCATGACATATTGTGTTGATGGGAAAAATTTATCAGCGGCTACCTCTGTATTTTCGGCAATAAAGCCATGTGAATGAGAGCCTACCTGGAACTTGTTCACATCATGGCCTGCATGTGCTAAAGCTTTTTTATAAAGTTGAACTAATGGAGCAAATTGAGTTGGCTGACCACCAATTATAGCTAAAACAAGCGGTAAACCAAGAATACCTGCGCGGATAACTGAGTCTGAATTTCCACCACTACCAATCCACACTGGTAAAGGCTCTTGAACTGGTCTTGGATAAACTCCCCGATTTTGAATAGCAGGTCTGTGACCGCCTTTCCAATTGACAATCTCCGAATCACGAATGTTTAACAAAAGTTCCAGTTTTTCTTCAAATAGCTCATCATAATCTTTTAAATCATATCCAAATAACGGAAAAGATTCAATAAACGATCCTCTACCAGCCATAATTTCTGCTCGACCGTTTGAAATACCATCTACTGTAGCAAAATCTTGAAAAACACGAACTGGATCTGCAGAGGAAAGAACTATTACGGCACTCGTCAACCGAATGTTTTTTGTTTGAGAAGCTGCAGCTGCTAGAATTATCGCAGGGTTCGATGCTGCAAAATCTTCCCTATGGTGTTCCCCTACTCCAAATACATCTAAACCCACTGAATCTGCTAAGACGATTTCCTCAACAACCTCGCGAATTCTTTGTGCATGACTTATCACTTCACCAGTTTTTGGATCTGGAGTTGTTTCAACAAAAGTACTTATTCCAATTTCCATTATTCATTCTCCTTCAATCATTTCTGCAATCAAAAAGCATATTTTTATGTATCTAAGTTTATTTTAAAATAAAAAAAGTTTTTTCTCCATTAAACCGTACTTCACAACGAAAATCCTCATATTAGACAAACTACCAATGATCATCTAAAGTGAAATCTTAACAAAAAACAGTTGAAAAATGCTATTATATTTATATTAGAAAAATTTACAATTCAGCTTAAAACAGAGAGGATTCTGTTATGAACAAAGATGTATTATTGCGTAACAATGTAAAAATTATCGGCAATGGCCCTAAGACAATATGTTTTGCTCATGGTTTTGGTTGTGACCAGAATGTTTGGAGTTTAATGACAAAGGACTTCGTCGATGAATATCGCGTAGTTTTATTTGATTATGTAGGATCAGGCAATTCAGATAAAGATGCATATGATAGTAATCGCTACCGAACACTTGATGGTTATGTAAAAGACGTTATAGAGATATACGAAACTCTTGATTTAAAAGATTCCATTTTTATTGGGCATTCTGTTAGTAGTATGATTGGAATGCTTGCCTCAATAAAGAAGCCTGACTATTTTTCACATTTAATTATGATTGGTCCCTCACCTCGTTATTTAAACGATCCACCTACGTATCATGGTGGTTTTGAGAAAGAAGATATTAAAGGGCTTCTCGATATGATGGAAAAAAATTATAAAAATTGGGCTCACGAATTTGCAAATATTGCTGTCGGACATCCCGATCAACCTGATTTAAAGCAAACTCTTGAAAAAAGCTTTTGTGCCATGGACCCCGATATATCTAAGCAATTTGCCGAAGCAACATTTTATTCAGATTGCCGAAAATACTTGGCTGAGGTGACAGTTTCATCTCTTATTTTACAATGTTCAGCAGACATTATAGCCCCTGATGAAATTGGTGACTATCTATCTGCAAATTTGCCAAACAGTACATTATACAAGATGGAAGCAACTTTTCACTGTCCACACCTAAGTCATCCAGAAGAAACTATTTTGTTAATTAAAAAATACTTACAAGATGTTCTACATTAAAAAGAACATAGCAGGATTGAGGTGAACGTTTTAAATGGAAGATCAATTAAATCACGCCCCTTTTGGATTTATGACGTTATCAGAAGATGGACTGATCTTATCAATAAATAAAACGTTACTTGACATACTAAATTTTTCTCAAGAACAGTTAATAGAGAAACATGTTAATGATATTTTCACTGTGCCCACAAAGCTTTTTTATCAGTTTTATGTAATTCCTTTAATAAAAGTGAACAAAAAAGTGGAAGAAATGTATATTACATTAAAATCATTTGGAAATAATGAAGTTCCTGTGATTATGAATGCGAAATTTAGAACATCTGATAATAAATCTTCTATTGATTTTGCATTAATTCCAATACAAAAAAGAAGTGAGTATGAAAACGAACTTCTTACAGCAAAAAAGGATGCAGAATCAGCTCTACATGCAAAACATAAAGCAAATGCAGAATTAAAAATTGCTCTGGAGCATTTAAAAGCAAAACAAGAAGAATTAATCGAATTAAACAATCAAAACCATCAATACAAAGTTGATACAATAACAAAGCTTGAATTTGCTAGAAAAATTCAAGAAACATCGCTTGCAGACTCGATACAAAATGAACATATACAAATCGAATCTTATTACCGAGCTTCTAGTGAGTTATCAGGTGATATGTATGGGTTTTATAGAATAGATCAAGACCGATACGGCATTATCATACTAGATGTGATGGGTCATGGAGTTTCTTCCGCTTTAATTACGATGTCTCTTCACTCATTATTTCAACGATTAATTTCTTTTGGAAATAGCACAGAAATGGTTATGCAAGAATTAGACAATCATCTTCATCGATTATTTCATAATAATGAAGATGCAAGACATTATTGTACAGCTATCTATCTGTTAATCAATACAGCTTCACAACAAATAGAGTTTATCAATGCAGGGCATCCCCCTGCACTATTGCAAAAAAAAGACGGTCAGCAGCTTGAATTAAACACAACATCTCTACCACTTGGTATCTTCGAAAGTACAAAATTCAAAGCTAAATCTTTTACATATAATAAAGGTGACCGAATATTACTTTATACAGATGGTGTCACAGATCCATTAGGATTCAACCATCTTAAGCCACTGCTCTTAATTAATAAAGATTTACCAAACACACGACTAAAAGAACTGATCGTTCATTCACTAAATAACGAACAAAATCTTCAGCATAAAAGTGATGATCAATGCTTTCTTATTGTTGATGTGAATTAGCTTGGGGTCATACGCAAAAAAGCAAACCTATCAAACAGGTTTGCTTTTTTTAGATGCCTTTATTTTCCTTCAACAACTTCTTTTAATATTTCATAGGCACGCTTTTGTTTACCTTCATCATACATATAAGAAACAGCCATAATCTCATCTACTGCATATTTTTCTTGGAAGCTTGTTAGCTGTTCGCGAATTGTTTCTTTACTTCCTTGTAATGATACACTTGTCATCGATTTTGCCATCTCTTTTTCAGATGGTGACCAAATTCCTTCCATACTATCAACAGGTTGACGCAATGGGTTTGACGTGCCACGAACAACATTTAAGAAAAATTGCTGCATAGTTGTTGCTTCACGATTTGCTTCCTCATCACTTTCTGCTGCTATTAGATTCACACATACCATCATATAAGGTTTATCTAAATATGGAGAGGGCTGGAATTTACTTCTGTAAATTGAAATGGCTTCTTCCATAAATCTTGGGGCAAAATGTGATGCAAAGACATAAGGCAATCCTAATTTTGCTGCTAAATAAGCAGAATCAGTTGAAGATCCTAATATATAAATTGGTACATGTGTATTAACACCAGGATAAGCTTTTACATAATCCTGATTCTCTTCTGGACCGAAATATGTGAGCAATTGTTTCACATCATCGGGAAAAGTGTAAACTGAATCATTTTGAGAACGTCTTAATGCATTTGCAGTATTCATATCAGTACCTGGTGCACGACCTAATCCTAAATCTAATCGATCAGGATAAATCGCTGCCATTGTTCCAAATTGTTCAGCTACAACTAATGGTGAATGATTAGGAAGCATAATTCCACCAGATCCAACACGTATTTTTTCAGTATGTTCTAAAGTATGCTTTATTAAAATTGAAGTTGCCGAACTAACAAGTGTTTTCGTATTATGATGCTCAGCTATCCAATATCTGCTATAGCCCATATCTTCTGTTGCTTTTGCAAGATCAATCATTGACTCAATCGCTTCTTTTGTACCCTGCCCTTCACGAATAGGAGCAAGATTCAAAACGGAAACGGGAATTTTTATATTTGGCATTATAATTTGTCCTTTCATCTTCAAGTATCGATTCTATCGTAACAATTTCTGCAAAGAAAACAAATTAATATGCTTGTAAAATAATATGTACTATACTTTTTCTATTGAGAATTCAAATTCTCTCTCGTTATAAGTTTTACCAGTAAACGTTCTTTCTATAAACTCTACTTTTTCTCTATTCATACACAGTACAGTAGATGATCTAGTCCCATAATTCTCTGTAGAAATAAATAAGGGTGAAAGCCATCTTTCCCATTCTAAAGTAACACCTGTTCGAGGTAATTCATCATCCTCTGCTTGCTCAGCATTAAACAAAATCCTAAAAAGACAATCCTTTAAATCACCTTTGTTTTTCAAACACTTTTCAAGACCCTTTTTACCTTTTTGAACTTTTGGCCAATTTGTATTTAAAAGATGATTGCTTAAACCATAAATTCCTGGTTGAAGATGGTAGAGTTTATTTTCTATATTAGAATAATAATAAAGAGCATTTTTATCACCAACTAGTAAATTAAAACCTGGATATTGGGATGAATCACGTTTGATGATCTCTAAATAACTTTCTGGTGAGCAATCACCTTTTAAAAATCCACTTACTAATTCTCCACGTGATCTCTTATAATCCTTACTTTCGGCATGATCACGATAATTTGTAAGTGCCGCAAAGCGACCCTGTTTTGTAACCCCCATCCATGTTCCCATCTTTTCTAAATCTCTACCAGCCAGAACATGTGGAGCTTCTTCCCAAAAATCAGCTTGTGCAGTTCCTCTTTTATAAAACTCATCCCGATTGGCTGCAATAACCAAATCAAAATTTGAATCAACTTTATAAGCAAAATTAATTAAACACATGATAAATGCCTACTTTCTTTTATAACTAAAATATTTAAATGGTTTATCACATACGAAAATATGTTGAAGACTTAACTATGAATTCAATTGAAGTTAATCAGCTCAATAATGATCCTATTCAAATCATTTTAAAGGGATCAAGTTAATTCAATAACACGAGGAACTAACTATAAGCTAAAATATATTGGTTAATATCTGTTCATTTATATTGAATATGCACATTATGCAGTGAAAAAAGCAATTGAATAAAAAAAACTTATAAGTGTTTATACAAAGGGCTATATCGGGGAATTGCAACAGATACTGTAATGGAAGCGGAAGGTACGAGACTCCTGAGAGCAGCGGGAAGCGAGCAACAGTCTTAAAATCTACGTTTCAAGAATCCCTGGTGCGAAAATTAACCATCACAATATTTGTTTAACAGCTAAAAAGTTTAAATAAATATCTTAAACAAAAAAACTCTATTGCTATCATAGCAACAGAGTTTTTTATTATTTTACTTTATAATTTCCAAAGAAAACCAATAAGTATTTTTGTTGATTGTATTCCTAACTATAGAACTTGTAATAGATATTAGATTAAACGAGTTGTTACAATTCCTTCAATTTGTTTAATTTGATCTTCTAATTGAGGAATAATATCCCCATTTACTTTGTTATCAATATCAATCATTGTGTACGCATAATCTCCACGGCTTCTGTTTACCATGTCAGCAATGTTTAAGTTGTAGCTTGAAATTGCCTGTGTAATTTGACCAACCATGTTTGGTACGTTTTTGTGGAAAGTCGCCACACGTCGCTTACCTGTGAAAGGAAGAGATGCATTTGGAAAATTCACTGAATTTTTAATGTTTCCAGTTTCCAAGAAGTCTTTAACTTGACGAGCTGCCATAATTGCACAGTTTTCCTCAGATTCTTTTGTAGAAGCACCAAGATGTGGAATAGGAACAACATTTTTCATCTTTAATACATTTTCATTTGGGAAATCAGTAATATACTTACCAACTTTTCCACTTTCAAGAGCAGCTTTCATATCAGCTTCGTTCACAAGCTCACCACGAGAAAAGTTTAAAATATGAACATCGTCCTTCATAATTCCGAATGTTTCTTCATTGAAAAGTCCTTTTGTTTCAGGTGTTAAAGGAACGTGAACTGTAATATAATCTGAGTTTGCAAATAACTGTTCTAGAGACATAGCACGTTGAACTTTACGAGATAAGCTCCATGCAGTATCAACGGAAATAAATGGATCAAATCCGATTACATCCATATCTAATTCAAGTGCATCATTTGCTACAAGTGCACCGATTGCACCTAAACCAATAACGCCAAGTGTCTTGCCTTTAATTTCTTTTCCAACAAATTGTTTTTTCCCAGCTTCAACAAGCTTTGGAATTTGATCTCCTTCATCAACAAGTGTCTTCGTCCAAGCTACACCAGCAAAAAGATTACGTGAAGAAGCCATTATTGTTGTAAGTACCATTTCTTTAACAGCATTTGCATTAGCACCAGGTGTATTAAAAACAACAATACCTTGTTCAGTACATTTTTCAACAGGAATATTATTAACACCAGCACCAGCACGTGCAATCGCTTTTAACCGATTTGAAAATTCCATAGAATGCATGTTATAGCTACGTAAAACAATTGCATCAGGATTTTCACTTTCATTATCAATTGTAAAGTTATCATTGTTGAATACATTTAACCCTACCTCTGCGATATTGTTAAGGGTTTTAATTGTTTTTACTTTGTCTAAAAGAATTGTACTCATCATGATCTCCTCTTTCCAAATATGTTTTTAATTTTAAGAATATTTGTATTTTACTAGAATAATTGAATCTAAGCAGAATTTCAACTTAAATATCACGATCTAATAAACAGAAAAAGGTAAGGGAGAAATTTCCCTTACCTCTGCCCAGGCGAACGGCTACGACACTATATGCTCCCTCACGGTAATCCGCGTTTCGCCAGTTACATATAGTCTTTAGATTTATTTATATTCTACCATATTTCGTTGTAACTTCAAGTTAATTTTATAGAATTTTCTATTTTTAGTGAATCTCGCTGTTGGTAAATGACAATCGGTCGGAATTTGTATGTTTACCACTGAGAATAAATAAAATCTAACACAGTTAAATTGGATCATATCAGCTTGAACTGAAGTATTTATATTTACAGAACACACAGCTTCTTTGCTTAAACGTGTATAATTCTGTCAGTTTATGCGCTTGCCTAGGAAATAATTTAATTTATCTTCTATATATTTCTCTTTATTTTTATCTTAGATTATAAAAAAACACTTCTCGCTTCAACACCACCTTACCTCTTCCTCTAACAATAATTTCATATGTTTCTTTTTCCGTAAGCAAGTGTGGAAGATTTTTCGAAGTAATTACAGAATTAGCATCATCTATTAATTCACCTAGAATTATGTCCTGATCATTTACTTTAGCTATTTTCGATAGAGATGTATTCAAATAATAGATAATTGTTTGATCTTCGTAATCAATTGAAATTGATTTATAGCTTGGATAATTCGCTTTCAACTTTTCATCTATCTCAAATGTGATATTCATCAATTGATCTTCTACAGTAAAAATAATTGGTTCTCCAACATTACCAGTTACCCGATATTTTTCGTCATAATACACAAACATAACGAAAACTATAATAACGCACAAAACTTCTAGCGTATATTTAGTTTTATACTTTTTCATTGCTATTTTCTCTTTATATTTTTCCTGTAATACTCTCCTTTTTGAATTAGTATTCATATGTACTCCTTCATAAGCATTTGTTTTGTTCTGTTTCTAAACACCAATTAAAACAAATCACGATAATTTGGAGCAATTTAGTTAACTGTTTTATTTTTTGTTTTTAAAGCTGATCGACTAATAATAAAAAACCCGCCTCCTATCGCAAGAAAGCTAGCGATGAAGAATCCTATTGCATATTTGGGTATTTCTTTTGCTTGAACTGAATCATTTATTTTTAAACCAAAAAAATCGATACCAATACCGTTACCATTAACATTAGTAGCAACAAGCCACAATTCTGTTGCTTTGCTTATAAGTAAAATAGCAAGAACTGAAAGCATACTAAAAAATAGTAATCTGTAAAAAAAATTCATGATCATATTCCCACCTTTTCTATTAAACAAGCAATTCATATAACTTTTAAACATGTTAAATGGAACGTTTATAACTATATTTTAACATAATTATCCATATAAGAATAATTTTCCCTAAAATATGTTTATTAAAATGTTACATTAAATTTAAGTCCACGTATTCATTTTTCTAAACGGATAAAAGAAGAATTTAAAGGATTAACATTATTCCAATGTTGAACGTTGAACATTCTATGAAAACAGTATGGTTTCACAAAATTGTCACGAAACTTTTTTAAGAATAATTGATTACGGGACATACTAGTAGAGAAAAAGAAAGGAGGAAAGAAGTATTAAGTGGTAAGCCTCTTCTTATTTTAAGTACTTGGGAGGAATTGAGATGAGATTTATTGTACACTGTCAAAACTTCGTGATGTCAGAAGCTTTACAAACTTATCTTGAACAAAAAATCGTTTCTAGTCTTAATCTTCATTTATCAGAATCTACCGCTTCCCCTATTATCATTTCTTTAGAAACTCGAAAAAAACAACATATTATTGAAGTGACCATTTTATCTAAACATTCAACAATTAGAGCTACACAACAATCTGATAACATGTATAAATCAATTGATATAGTTTCCATGAAGCTGAAAAAACAGGTTTTAACATATAAAAATAAAAAATTGACGAAAAGAAATAATAGACGTGACAAAATATTATTAAACAAACAGTACTTTAATGATGATTTATTTATAAGCTAGTGAGGAAATTATTTTTAAATGTCAAACTTAATTAGTATGAAATCAAGAGATTGGAAAATTATAAGGACAACATAAGAAAACGAAGTGGTAACTATCTTCACTTCGTTTTCTTATGTCTTGAGAATTTATGATTTCTCAACATGAACCCATCGCTGAAAAACTTTGATATCTGCTGCATATAAAATTGCCTAGTGAACAAACAAAAAGCTCCTTAATAAGGAGCTCTTAGTATATTATCTTTTTAATTCAAATTCGTACTTTTTGTTAATTTTATCAGCAATACCTTCTAGGAAACCTGCGACTGTTAATTTTTCAATTTTACTTGAATACCAAGCAAGCTTTGCACCTTGATTCTTACCATTGTAATTAACTTCTAAAGGCCAATATTTTGCTGTAGCGTAAGTATAATCAAAATGAATATATAAATCTTTGCCTTCAGGACACTCAAGCAAAACCTTATAATTCGGATTTTTTCCTTCTTTGTTCAGTTTTACTTTTTTAATTTTTGCAAGCATAAAAGAGTCAGTCCCCTTATTTCATAGTAGTGTACTACCTATAATCATAACTCAAGTTACTATAATTTGCTAAAAAGATTTCAAATTTTAACTAACAACCTTGATACTCCTAATAAATAAGCTTATTAGAGAGTCACTTAAAATAGAATACTTTTTTAAAATAGATCTAATTTTTATCATTTCAGTACAAGCATTCGGTTTTTTATGATTTTTTATGTTTATGGAAATAATTATATCACATTACATTAAACTCTGTATCACAGCAAAGCATCAGCTTCAACAATCTCTAATGTTAAATTTCCATTTTTAGATAAATCAATTTCATATGGAGTTACCCTTTGACCTTCTTCATCCTGAATAATACGGATTTCTGGTCGACCTACTGAGCTGAAATTGTATTTAGTAACAATTCCTGTTCTGCCATCATTCAACTTGACTGTTAAGCCTTGAGGATAAATGGCAATACAATTTTTGAATAATTTTAACTGCTCTGTATCAAATTGTGTGCCACTACCAGAGTATAGAAGTTCCATCCCTTGATGTGGCAGCATTGCTGGGCGGTATACTCTATGACTTGTTACAGCATCAAAAACATCGGCTACACTTAAAATTTTTGCGTAAGGATGTATACGACTTCCTGTAATACCTCTTGGATAACCAGTACCATCTAAACGCTCATGGTGTTGAAGTGCACAGTGAGCAACAACTAATGGAACACTATGGACTTTTCGTAAAATATCAAAACCTAACTCAGAGTGTGATTTCATTTGCTCAAATTCTTCTCTTGTTAGTCTACCAGGTTTATTTAGAACTTCTGGAGAAACAAAGATTTTACCAAGATCATGTAATAAAGCTCCTAGTCCAATTTCTTCAATTTGATTTTGTGGTAAATCATTTTCGATTGCAAGCTGACATGCATAGATTGTCACATTTAGACTATGTGTATAAACATGATTTTCATGGATTTTTGTCGTTGCTAATAAATTAAGCACTGTAGGATTTTCAGTTAAACATGTAAGAATATCCTTAAAGATTTTTTGGAAACCGTTAACTGCCTTTTCAGTTTTAATCATTCCCTGAATACTTGGTTTCATAGTATTTATTTCAACAATTGTATTCAAGCCCTCTGTAATCGTATTGGTAGCTTCATTAAGTAATTGGGCCGGAATAGATTCAACAATATCAATACCTTCTGAATCATTATCTTCTATGTACACTGTATAAATATTTAAATTTTGTAATCTTTTTATAAAGCTGTTTGTGAGTTCAGTTCCCTTTGATAAAAGGATTTTTCCATTCTCACTATATATTGTTCTACCTAATTTAATTCCAGATTGACACTTATTTAATCTAACTAAACGCATCTTATTTCTTTCTCCTGTCTTAACAAGTATTCTTGAAGGTTTTATATATTACAATAAGAAATGCGTTTACAATCTTGTGCATTCTTTAACAATAAAGATTTTGTTGCTTTGAGTCGATTATAGTCAAATAATGTTACTATTTCAATCATATCAATAAAATTCCTTTTATA
Source organism: Metabacillus litoralis (assembly GCF_007994985.1). Classification (GTDB taxonomy): domain Bacteria; phylum Bacillota; class Bacilli; order Bacillales; family Bacillaceae; genus Metabacillus; species Metabacillus litoralis. The sequence goes on from NZ_VOQF01000001.1 coordinate 362,918, forward strand.
AATTTTATGGAAAGGCAGATAGACTAAACAATTATTTCTTTGGCTCTGTTAAACTTTGTTGTTGATTTCCGTTACAGGCATTCGCTTTCCCGGGAAAAAATGCAGTTCGTTTTTTCCTAGGGAACAATAATGAAAAAGCCTAACTGCCGGCTTTTTCAAAGGGCAATTCTTCCTAAGTCCGGGAGCCTCCTCGTAAGCTGCGCGCCTGTGGGGTCTCCCTTTGACACGCTTCTCTAAGCAGGAGTCTCATATATTCACCTCCAATCAACAATGTGCTAAAAATCAACATTAACCTTTAACATAGCCCTTTCTTTAAAAGGATCAACAATTCACCTTTGTTCCCCAGGGCTTAAATCTATGGCTAAAAGTTCCGACATAATTGCTTTTAGGTTAATCTAATTTAGGTAAGTATAATCCTCTTACAATTAACATTATTTGCGTATAAAAACCCAAAAGGTTTTGTAAGGGATTACATATGAATTAGTGATTGACACTCAAAAAAATTATGGCATAATTGTAATAGTTCAAATTAAAAAGGTTTTGCTTCTTTATGTTTTAGACTGATAGCTTATGGAAATGTCTACTAGACAAGTTCATAAGAAATCACACCGTTTTTCAATTTCTGAAGTGCCTTTTTACGATGAGGATAAATTTGAACATATAAGTAAAATTTTCAAAAATCAACGATTTAATAAGGCTGTTTTCGTAAACTTTGTTGCTTTAACAACTCCAAGTAAAGAGCACTATATAAAGCATAGTGGCATCTTTTCTTCATAGGATAGTACCTATTTTGCTATAAGGAACAATGTTTCTACTGCATAATTAGATCAATAAGCAACAATAATTCAGAAAAGAGCCTTTAATAATGAAATTCTATAAATTGGTAGCTTTAATAAACACTTAATGTGAGTATATAAAGAGACCAACGATGATGTGTGTTTACACGATCTTCGTTGGTCTCTTTCTTATGTCATCCTAACTTACATTAGTAATTATTATTTTATTGGTGATATTAAATTTTAAGGGGGTTTTACCATGAATAGATGGTTTGTTGTTCTTGGTGCAGTATTAATACAAATTAACTTAGGAGCTGTATATGCTTGGAGTTTATTTAATCAGCCACTAATAGATAAGTTTGGATGGTCTCGTGAGGATGTAGTTGTAACCTTCTCTATTACAATTGCAGTTTTTGCTTTTACAACGATTTTCGCTGGTAGACTTCAAGATCGGATTGGACCAAGATGGGTTGCAACAATTGGCGGTCTGTTACTTGGTCTTGGATTAATTTTATCAAGCTCTGCAACAACTTTGTTCCAATTATATTTCTTTTATGGAGTTGTCGGCGGAATTGGTATTGGTATGACATATGTAAGTCCTTTATCCGCATGTGTTAAGTGGTTTCCTGATAAACGTGGCTTTATCAGTGGAGTAGCAGTAGCCGGTTTTGGTCTGGGTGGATTAATTTATAAACCTGTTATTGGGTATTTTATAGGAGAATTTGGTGTTTCATCCGCTTTCCTTTATCTTGGTCTTATATATATGATATTAGTTGTTGCAGGAGCACAGCTTTTAAAAAATCCACCAGTAGTTGAAGATGAAGCTTCAGGAACTGGCGCAAAAAAGGCACAATTTTCTCCAATTCAAATGTTAAAAACGTCACAATTCTATGTACTGTGGATTGTATTTTTATTTGGTAGTGTCTCTGGCTTATTAGTCATAAGTTTTGCAGTTGATATTGGTGTAGAGCTTGCAAATTTAAGCGTTGAAAAAGCTGCTAATGCTGTTATGGTCATCGCTTTATTTAATGCGGCAGGAAGAATTGTTTTAGGAAAGGTTTCTGACATTTTCGGGCGTAAAAACACACTTATGATGATTTATGCTTTAACAGCTCTTACTATGTTTTATATGAGTACAGGGATGATGAATTATTCTCTTTATTTAATTGCTGTTTCTATTGTTGGTTTTTGCTTTGGAGGTTACCTTGCCCTCTTCCCTTCAGTTACAGCAGATTATTATGGCACCAAAAATATTGGAACAAATTACGGGTTTATGTACCAAGCTTACGGAATATCTGCATTTGCAGGTCCGTTCATTATTAAAGTTATTTCTTTTACACAGGCATTTTTAATCTCAGGGTTTATTTGTATCATCGCAATTGTTTTAGTAAAGTTCATTAAAACACCAAAGCTTGTATCATCAGAAGAGAAAATGGTTGGAAACGAAGTACTATAATCTCAGAACTAGTTGTGTGTACTTGGGCAAATACTCAAGTACACATTTTTTTGTCTTACTTTTGTAGAGTTAGTATTTAATTAATCACATCAACAACAAAGATAATATACTTTTTGCATAAAAAAGCTAAATTTCCACACTTTTCTACCGATATTAAACGTATAAACTGTCGATATATGTCGACAAATGGAATCGGGGATGATACATATTGTCTATTCAAGAAATGATGAATAAGGATTTAAACACAAAAAACAAGTTTTTATTTGGTGTCTATTTATTAACAATGCTTTTAGGATTGCTAAATGCTATTGGTAGTGGTGATCAAGCAACGATCATCTTATTCGGTATTGAACTATTTATTGTCGTATTACTTTATGTTGTCGTGATTCATTTTCTAAAGAAATCATATGTCTATCCTTATGCTAGTGTATTTATTGTAGCTGCATTTTCAGTTTATAGTATTGCAACGGCTGGTGGGAATATGAATATTACACTTATTGCGTTTTTCACCCTTGTATTCTCAGTTGTTCCACTTAATCGTAAAGTATTTGGCTTTGGCGCTAGTTTAGGATTGTTTGTATTAATTTTTAATAAATTCAATGCTCAAGCTGATTCTCTAGAAATCTTAACAAGCACTTTTCAGTATGCTATTTTAGTTTACCTTCTAATGTGTGTGCTACTAAGTGTCGTTATTATCTTAAATACGAAAAACACAAAAATTGTATACGAGCTATTAACTCAAGCTGAAAATCAAGCTAATGAAAAAGAAGCTGAAAAAAATCTCTTAAAAAATAACATTGATGCAATTATCAATCATTTAGTTAACTCTAATGACTTAATTCAATCGAATTTACAATCGCAATCAGAAATGGTCAATGCCATTCAAGAGGTTGCTTCTGGTACAGAAGTACAAATAAAAGAAGTAAATGAAATAAAAAGTCAATCAACTAAAACACTTGAAAAAATGATTGAGTTAGGGAGTTTATCTTCTGTTCTTTTGGAAAAATCAAATGAATCTACCTCTTTACTGAATTCTGGAGAAGAAAAAATGAATTTTCTAGTAGATAACACTCAGGGACTTCAAGCTGTTATTCATGGATTACAGAAGAACTTTGACGTTCTTTCACATAAGATTGAAGAAACAAATAGTTTTGCTAATGATATTAGGCAAATTACAGAACAAACAAATCTTCTTGCTCTTAACGCATCAATTGAAGCAGCTCGAGCTGGGGAAGCTGGGAAAGGTTTCTCAGTCGTTGCTGGGGAAATTCGCAAGTTAGCTGAGCATACAAATACAATTACAGAAAAGATTTCTTCAAATCTTTTGGAAGTTAATCAAAGTAATAAATTAGCTCTCCAAAGTATGAATGAAAGCGGAGAAAAAATTAATCATAATTTACAGTCAACAGACTCTGTTTCAAAAGTGTTTTTTAGCTTAGCTACGAATATTAAACAGCTTGCAAATGAATTAAGTAAGTTAGACAAATTATCTAACGTTGTCACTGACGGCTCTCACTCTGTAGATCGCGCAACAAATGAGTTAGCATCAGTAATTGATGAAGCAAGTGCAAGTCTTGAAGAATTAAGTGCTACAGTTGAAACACTTAATTTAGACAACGAAAAAATAGCCAAAAATATGGCTAGTACGGTAGAAAAAGCGGAACTTCTTCAATCAAAACAGGATTAAATGAAATTCAAAAACCCTCTAAGTTATTAGGATAATCCTTATAACATAGAGGGCTTTTTTTATTGAGCTGAATGGAAATCATGGGAGCTACGATGATTGAGCCGGGAGAATAATTTTTCTTAATTTATTAGTCATGTTAATTGTTGTAAAGTAAGACACATCTTCATCATCAATCGTATACATCAAAGTACTTGTTTCACCTTCTTCCCCTAGCCATAGGTGAATAGCATGAGTGGGGTATCCTTCACTATACTGTACTTGAATATCATAATCAGGTTTTCCTAATGTATGGGATACATTTTGTTTAGTTGTTGCTGTTTTAATCGCTTTTTCAAAAATGTTAATACATTCATTATCCTCAAATGATTTCAGTTCCTTAAGGTTTATATCACCTTTACCTAGTGAATTAGAAAGTATTATTTTCGATATCTCTTCATCTAATAAAACCATTGTTTCTTCTTGCTTATTTGAACAAGCCGTTACTATGCTTACAGCTACTACTGTAAATACTAGTAAGAATATCTTTTTCATTTTAATGCTCCTTTTTTCAGAAATCGAACTATTTAAATGATACATATTCGCAACAAAATATTTTGAAAGCTAGTAAAAATCCTGATAATATTTACACATTGATTGAATGCTTCGTTTTACATCCTATTTTAATATAAATTTAAATAGTAACAAGCCAAATTCCTTTAAAAAATACAAACTCTACTAAAAAAAACCAAATCATTACTGATCTGGTCTCATACAACAGATTATTTAACTAAAATCGAGGTACACCACTTTATATAGCAAAAACATGATTACCAATTACCTTTGTAACATCACGAGTTCTAATCCACTCATCTGTTGCAGTATCAGGATTATAAAAATACAACGATTTATCCTCAGATTTATTTAACGCCAATGCTTCAGTCACTGCGTTTTCTGCTTCATCATCAGCAGCTTCATCAATCGATTCATTTTGTACAGGCTGAAAGGCATTCTTTTGATAAATAACCTCTCTTACTGTATCAGGAAATTGCTCATGCTCCACACGATTTATTACTACATTTGCTACCGCTACTTTTCCAACATAAGGCTCACCTTTTGCTTCAGCATGAACAAGACGAGCAAGTAATGCTTTTTCTTCTTTTGAGATTGATAAAGCTTGATCCGTTTTATTTAACGCTGCTCTAAAATCAACAGCTTCTTTATTACCCAAACTCAATTCAATAGAATTCTGTCCAACCTTATAGTTACCATAGTGTTCTATTGATAAAGCTACTGTATCACCCGTTTCAAACGATTTGGCAGTTTTGGCATTTATTTGTAGTGTTGGAGAAATGGTATAAAAAGCTATCATCAACATTGATAAAATGATCGTTATTGTTTTATTAAGATTTTTCATGTAAACCCTCCTGTATTCTAAATTAATATAGTAACAGGCCTAATTAGGCTAAGAAGTTTACAAGTCTATCATACTAGTACGTAATAGGAAAGATAAATAAAGAAAAAGGATTAAATTGGCACCTAATTGAATTATTCTATTTCCCATTTAATTTTAAAGCTACCTTTTACTCGATCACCAGTAACAACCAGCCTATATACACCAGACTTTGCTACATCTAATTTTAGTGTATGATCATCTATTTCTGTCATTCCAACCAAATCATCATAATCATCTTTAACAAGAAATCCATGTCCGCCACCATTTTCATTACCAAATTCTCTTGATAATATTATTGATTGATCTTCAGTTAGTGTAAGTGGAACTTCATGCTCACCAATAAAATACTGAAAGCTTGCAGTAAAGGAAGAATCAGTCCTCATTTCTTTCCATTGCTTTTTTTCGGTGAAATCAATATTTGCTAGTAAGATAAAAGATAATGGAATTACAATTGAAAATAAATAATTAAATAAAGTTGATTTACGTGAAATATAAGTTCCTAAATAAAATAATAAAGCACATAAAATGCCAATAAAACCAGCAATCAATGTGTAAACACTAAATCCATAAACTAAAAAGATCGCAAACCCAAAAAAAGTATAAAGTAATAATTTTATTACTCCTAGTTTCAACGTTAAATATTTTTTCTTCAATTTTCCTGTAATCAAATCAATGAGCACTGAACAGAACAAACCATAGCCAAACAATATCAGCCAAATATATTTATTTGATATCGCTTCAGAAAACTTATATAAATCAGGCTCTACTATAAATTAAAAACCAAATATTAAAAATAAAGCAAAACCAGCACCAGCCAGCTTATTAACTAAATATATAGTTATCTTTGATACATCTCGTTTATTCTGTATGATATATTTTAACCTCCTTACACTTAATCCCTTTCAAATCTTATTCAATACAAAAGAGCGAATTTCCTATTAGAAAATACGCTCTTTTGTGAATTACCCGATTATCACTTTCTCTTTTGGAAATTTAAAGTTCTCTTTAACGGTTTTTCCTCGAATTAAAAATAAGAAAGAAAAAATCCCTATTCTACCGACAAACATAAGTATGATGATAACTAGTTTTCCAACCGTACTAAGCTCTGGGGTGATTCCCATAGATAGGCCTGTTGTACCGAATGCCGATGAAACCTCAAAGATAATTTCAATCAACTCAAATGTAGGCTCTAATATACTCATTAATATAATGGAAGTACTACAAATCATGACTGCAGTTGTGATCACGATAAATGACTTACGAACATCTTCGGGATCTACTTCACGACCAAACACTTTAATTGAATCCTTCCCTTTTGCGTAGAAATATATGCTTAATATCATGATGGCAAAGGTTGTTGTTCTTATTCCTCCCCCAACACTGCTAGGAGATGCTCCAATAAACATTAACCCACTTATAAATAGTAAAGTAGGATCAGTAAATTGACTTACATCCATTGTAGCCAATCCACCATTTCTTGTAGAGGTTGATTGAAATAACGAATAAAAAAGTGACTCATGCCAAGTTTTATCTGCGAAAAAGTGATTTTTCTCAAATAAAAATATGAAAAGAGTTCCTAAAACAATTAAAATAAAAAATGTAGTTGTTGTTAATTTTGTAAAAAGTGAAAACCTATGTCGAATTGTACTTTTTTTCGTAATAAAATCCTTCACCTCTATAAGAACAGGAAACCCGATAGCTCCGAGAATAAGCAAAATAATATTGATTGTTTGAACAAAATAATCGTTTGCAAATGGAATAAGTGATGTACCCGTAATATCAAATCCAGCATTTGTTGTTGCACTTACTGAAGCAAAAAAACCTTGTAAAAATGCTTCTTGCCAGGTTGGAAAATACTGAAGAAAATGTACCCCTAATATCACTGCACCGATTAATTCAATGGCAATTATAATGACTAAAATTTGCTTCATTAATTGAACTAAACCAGAAAAAGTTGACCGATTTTGATCTGTCATAATAAGCTGTCGATCTTTTAGGCCAATTTTTTTCCCGAACAATATCCAAATAAAGGTTCCTAAAGTCATAATTCCGATTCCACCAAATTGAAGAATAAAAACTAAAATAAAGTATCCTACTTCATTAAATGTTTCGACTGTTGATACGACTGTAAGTCCTGTTACACTTATTGCACTAACAGCTGTAAATACAGTATCAATCAAAGATAGCTCAACATTTTCTCTATGAGCAAACGGAAGACTTAACAATACAGTTGATACCAAAACTGCTAGCAAATAAAATAAAACAATTAATTGTACAGATGAAAGTCTTCTTGTTAATTTAGATGAACTTTTCGACAAATCCAAAAATCTCACAACCCTAATCTTCATACTAATTAACTTAGTATAACAAAATAAATAATAATTAAAACCTATCTTCCCTATTTAAATGAAGATAAGTCAATTCTACTTAATATAGTAATTTTAGTAAAATTTAACTTCAATGACCTAAAATAATTTTTTTCTAATACACATTGCTGAAACCGTAAAGATTCTTTGTACACATACTTTAATTAACCGATAGAGTCATTTAATCTAACTTTTCTAAATAGTAACTCACAAGATCTTGATACTCTTTAAGTTCATTTATACCTTTTTCACTTATTGTATAAACTCCTCTTTTCACCCGTTTAAACCAGCCGTAAAAGTTTTTTGTTAAAATTGAGGATGTTTTATCTCCTGTGCCTTTTTGTTTTAAGATTCGAGGTGAAAGCTCACCAAAATGATTAAGATAAGCCGCAATTTGAATGCAGTTTTCCTTATAAGCTGTCATTATTTTTGTTCTGTTACTTCCACCTATATTATAATCAGCACTTCGACCACTAATTTCTTTTAGCAAGGCTTCTCTTTTTCTTTTGTTTCGAAGATTACTTTTGTTACGGTCAAAGCTTGTTGGATGGTTAATGACCTCCATTCTTCTTCTGTTACCTGTGAAGGATACAAGAATTAATCCCAATTCTAACCTTTGAACTAAATGACAAACGTCTCTCCATCGCTTAGATCTTAAATTATAGCTAGGCTTTGGAATAGCAATGTACACAGCATTAGTTAGACGCTGTCGTTTGGTTGCTTGTAATAAGAGATCAACAGTTAAATTAAGCTTTAACTCTATTACGATTAGCTCATCTTCCTTAACGACCGCCATGTCGCAATCCTTCACTTCACCATAAACCTCATAGCCTTCACCAATAAAGTAATTCTGAATTGGTTTATATAAATCTGATTCCTGTCGCTTTTTCTTTTCTTCCATTAATGTATACACCATCCATGCTGTTGGTTTTCACGAGAAATAAATAGAGTAAGCCCTTATGAAAACTATCTTGTATCTTCTAAATCAATCATTTTTATTATTTTAGCAGGATTTCCACCTACAACTGTATTAGCTAACACATCTTTTGTGACAACTGCACCTGAAGCGATAACAGCATTATCACCTATGGTTACGCCTGGATTTATTACTGCTCTTCCTCCAATCCAAACATTGTTTCCAATTGTAACAGGTTTTCCATATTCTAATCCTTTGTTACGTTCAATAGGATTTATCGGGTGTGTTGCAGTATATATATGAACACCAGGAGCAAGCATACAGTTCTCTCCAAAACGAATTTCACAAACATCTAGCATAACACAATCAAAATTAGCGAAGAAATTATTTCCAACATGGATGTTATACCCATAATCACACCTGAAATTAGGTTCCATATACACTATTTCTCCAGTTGAACCAAAAAGATTTTTAATTGCCAGTACTTTATTATCAACATCAGATTCTAACGTATGATTAAACATTCGAGTAAGATATCTTGCTTGCTCTCTATCTTTTACTAATTGCTCATCCCACGGTTTATATAAACTGCCATCTAGCATTTTTTGCTTTTCGGTTCTCATAATGCTACCACCCCGGTTCTAAATTCGGTACTTTCCTCTTTAAATTTACTTCAATAACATATTATAATGTAAATCTACTAGTTATAAAGAGTACACAATTGACGATACTAGAATAGATCACTATTTAGTAAAGGATATCATTATGACCATAAATAACTTAACTTTTAAGTTTATAAAATATAGCTTTGTCGGCATAATTTGCACCTTAATCTACTTCATTTCTATGTTTCTATTTGTTGAACTTTTTAAAAAAGATCCTGTTATAAGTGCCACAACCTCTTTTATTATTATGACAGTCTTTTCTTTTCTTTTAAACAAAAAGTATACTTTTGGCGGGGTGTATTCACATCAACAACTGCTGCGCTTTTCAATTGTGGCAGGAATTGGGTTCACGCTTAATTTAATCATTATGTATGGTGTTGTTCATCTTCTATCATTACATTATATTGTTGGAGAAATAACAACATTATTAATTATTCCGATCGTTAATTTTACTTTAAATAATATCTGGACCTTTAAATAAAACTGAAATAAATAAGCCTAGGATTAATTCTTTCTAATTTTTATAAACCCACTTATAAAAGATATAACACCTGCTGTAAAGAATAAAAAACTAGCAAATATGTAATTTAAAGTAAATAGTAAAGCACCTACACTACTAAACATAAAACCATTTGTTAAAAATAAAACTGATGAAGCTTTTTTCTTTTTCAAAGATAACCACTCTCCACTGTTTAACTTAAAACATACTAAGACATAATTAAAGAAGTCATAAAAAAGACGAATAAATATAAATTCAGTTAAGCTGAAAGAAACAAGTTCGTTCCATTGCGCTGCAGACACTCGCGTTCCACGGGGAGGAAGCTGAGCCTCCTCGGCAAGCCTGAGGGGTCTCAGCTCTTCCTTAATTCTAAATAGGAGTCGATTGTCTTCCGCTCCATTGCACTTGTTTTTAGAATTAGTATGCAAAATCAAAAAATCTAATTCAATCAACAACGTCCTACAAAATCAATATGAATCTAATATAAAGATATTATAGCATTCCCTTAACTCTTTTTACATATTTATACAAATGATGTCTTTGTTGATATTCTACCTTAATAATAAAAACCAATCTGCATTAGATTGGTTGGTAAATTTTATAAATTTGTATAGGTAAAAATTTAATCATCAATTACATTTTGATTAGATAAACCTGTATCTGTTCCATTTGTCACACTTGATCCGTTAGAAATGACTTGATTATCTCCTACCCCACCACCACCTGAGCCTGAAACTGTTTTACTAATGTTAATAGGAGAAATTTTAATAACATCTCCAAAATTTATCACTCCACCACTAATACTATCAACCTTTATTTTTCCAACTAAACTAGGAATAGCCATCATCCCTTTCAACTTCGAATATTTATGAATTTATATTACTATATGCAATTGTTTTGTAGCTTGTATAGTAGAATTGCTGAGGAAAAGTGAGGATAGATATATATTATAGAAAGAAACATTCATTAAAATTCTGCTTAGTTGTGCGTTCTTGTTTATTCACCTTTTCGTTCTCAATAAAAATAGAGACAGGAATGATCCTGTCTCTATTTGATGATTAATTATGAAAATTTGTACCATCTGTTGTTGCCTCAATAACACCTGCACGAACAACAAAGTCTCCAAAATGTTCGTTATCATTTCGCTCTTTTGCATAACGAGGGATAAGAACATTAAGCTCTTTTAAGATCTCATCTTCACCGATGTTTTCACGATACATTTTGCTTAAACGGCTTCCATCATGTGCTGCACCAAGATACATATTGTATTTACCTGGAGCTTTACCGATAAATCCGATTTCACCAAGTGCATGACGAGCACATCCATTTGGGCAACCAGTCATACGGATTGTGATTTCTTTATCACTAAGACCATTTTGATCAACGATTTCATCGATTTTATCGATTAATTGCGGTAAATAACGTTCAGCCTCTGCCATCGCTAAGCCACATGTAGGTAATGCAACACATGCTAGTGCACTTCGACGCAATGCAGAATAATGTTTGCCATCTGTTAATCCATATTTTTCGATAATTTCATTGATTTTTTTCTTTTTCTGACTTGATACATTACCAATGATAAGATTTTGATTAGCTGTTAGACGGAAATCACCTGTATGAATTTTAGCAATTTCTCTAATTCCAGTCATTAGCTTGTAATCGTCATAATCTGTTATACGTCCGCCTTCAACAAATAACGTGAAGTTCCATTTACCTTTAGTCCCTTTTACCCAACCATAACGGTCACCGTTATGATCAAATTGAAATTCCTTTGCTTCTTCAAGACTCCAGCCAAGGCGTTTTTCTAATTCTTCAACAACGTTTTCTAGACCAAGGCGATCAACTGTATATTTGAAACGAGCATTTTTACGAACAGAACGATTTCCATAGTCACGTTGAATCGTAATGATTTTTTCTGCTACATCATATGCTTGTTCTGGTTTAATGAAACCAATGACTTTAGCTAACTGTGGATATGTTTCTTTATCACCATGTGACATACCCATCCCCCCACCGATTGCAACGTTAAATCCAACTAATTTGTCGTTCTCAACAATTGCAATAAAGCCTAAGTCTTGTGAAAAAATATCCACATCGTTTGATGGTGGAACAGCAATCCCAATCTTAAACTTTCTTGGTAAATAAAGCGGACCATACATTGGTTCTAGCTCTTCTGTATCAGGTGTACCTGCTACTTTTTCTTCATCAAGCCAAATTTCATGATATGCTCTTGTGCGTGGTAATAAATCATCGCTCAATTTTTTCGACCATTCGTAAACCTCTTGGTGAACATCAGATTGATACGGATTTGCTACACACATTACATTACGATTTACGTCACCACATGCAGCGATTGTATCTAATAATGCAGCATCGATACCTTGAATCGTTTTTTTCATATTCCACTTTAAAATCCCGTGCATCTGGAATGTCATTCGAGTTGTTAGCTTTAATGTTCCATTTCCGTACTTATCAGCTAAATCATCCATTACAAGCCATTGATTAGGGGTTGCTACACCACCAGGTAAACGAACACGTAACATGAATTGATATGCTGGTTCTAGCTTTTGTTTTTGACGCTCATTTCGAAGATCACGGTCGTCTTGTAAATAGCTTCCATGATGTTTCATTAAGCGATTATCATCATCTGAAATACCAGAACTTAAAGGCTCAAGCATCGATTCTTTAAGTGTACCACGTAAGTAATCACTTCTTTCTTTAATGCCTTCAACATCACTTGGTGCGCCTTCTGGTGCTTTTAATATATTGTTAGCCATGTGAAATCTCCTTTCAATCAAAAATCAATATACATCGCGTTGATAGCGTTTATTTTGTTGCATGTCAGCAAGGTAGCTTTCCGCTTTTTCACGGCTTAACCCGCCTTCTTTTTCTATAATGTCAATAAGTGTTTGATGTACATCATGTGCCATATGCTTTTCATCACCACAAATGTAAACTACAGCTCCTTCTTGAAGCCATTCAAACAATTCCTTGCTATGATCCTGCATACGATGCTGTACATATACCTTCTCTTCTTGATCGCGTGAGAAAGCAACATCCATTCTAGTTAACACTCCATCTTTAATCCACTTTTGCCATTCTGTTTGGTAAAGAAAATCTGTAACAAAATGCTGATCACCGAAGAACATCCATGATTTTCCTTCTGCTCCAGTTTCTTCACGCTCTTGCATGAAAGAACGGAATGGTGCTACACCCGTTCCAGGACCAACCATAATAATTGGAGTGTCTGGGTTTTGTGGCAATTTAAAGTTTTGGTTATTTTGGATATAAATTGGCAGCGTGTCCCCAGGCTGTAATCGTTCAGAACAAAGAATAGAACATACGCCATTTCTTTCACGACCATGTGTTTCATAACGTACTGCACCAATTGTTAAATGGACTTCCTCAGGATTTGCTTCTAAACTACTTGCAATCGAATAAAGTCTCGCTGGCATTTTTCTCAAAATTGAGATGAATTCTTGTGGCGAAACACCCCAAGGGCCAAAGTCTCGAACCAAATCTAGTAAATCGCGACCATTAATATATGCTTTTAACGTTTCACTATCCTCTAATAACTTCTTCAAGTCTTCATTAGCTGATAATTTTGATGCTTGTTCTAATAATGGTTTCGTTAAAACAGTTATTTCAAAATGTAATTGTAAAGCTTCTTTAAGTGGTGATACATCACCCTGTTTATTTAATGTAACAATCTCTTCGGCATCCCAGTTCATTTCTTCAAGAAGTAAATCTACTAATACTGGATCATTTTCAGGGTAAATTCCTAAACTATCACCAGGTTGGTATGTAAGACCTGAACCTTCAAGCGAAATCTCTAAATGACGTGTTTCTTTATTAGATCCACGACCATTTAAATTTAAGTTATCAAGAACTTCCGCTTTAAATGGGTTTGTTCTTGAATAAGCAGATTCTGCTAATTGTGGTGTAGCTGTGGTTTCACCTACAACAGAACCAGAACCTTGAGATTGTTGTGCATCACTTAATCCCGCTAATACACCTTCAACCCATTCTGCTGCTGGTTCATCAAAATCAAGATCACAATCAACACGATTAAATATCCGAGTGCCACCAAGTTCTTCTAGCTTTTGATCAAACTCTTTACCTGTTTGACAGAAAAATTCATACGAACTATCTCCAAGTGACAAAACAGAGAAGCGTAAATCTTCAAGTTTTGGAGCACGGCGTCCATGAAGGAATTCATGAAAAGAGATCGCATTATCAGGTGGCTCACCTTCACCATGAGTACTTGCGATAATTAGGAGGTTTTTAACTTTTTTTAAGTTGTTAGGTTTAAACTCACTCATTGAAGATACTGTAACTTCAAAGCCTCTATCTTTTAATGTTTTACCAGTACTGTTAGCAAGTGACTGAGCATTTCCAGTTTGTGATCCAAAAAGAATTGTCACTTCTTTTGATATTGGCTCCACATTTGTTTCTACTTTAGCTTGTGCTTGTGTTTCTCCAACTACTGGAGAGGCTGCAGCTGTTTGGTTTGCAGCTAAATATCCACTAAGCCAGATTTTTTGTGATTCTGTTAATGTTGGCAGTAATTTATTAAGTAGCTCTGCCTGCTCCTGACTAAAAGGACTGTTCATTACCTGAAGTTGCAACGATATCCACCTCACATAGGAATAAAACTATTTTTATACGATTTCAAAAATTTGATCAAACTTTTCAGTAAATTTATGAATACTACTATAATAGATTCACTATTCCTATAAGTCAAATAGGATTTAGTTATTATAACGATTAAATATAGTTATAGTACTTTATATCGTTATTTTACCATTCTAAGGAGAAGTATTCATGTAGTTTATTGTTGCATTTTCAATATATCTGTAATTTTAGCGAATATAATAATAGAAAAGATCATAATAATAGAAACGGAGCAAAGATATTTCTTTTCAGCCAATATAACCATCTTTTAGCAGAGAACACTCAGATTTTAATATTTATAAATAAAAAGTTAAAATAAAGGGTTATTTTCTAAACTTGGGTTAAGATACATTTTATGTTATAATTTAATTATTCAATTTCTAATATTAAACCGGTATCACCTGTATTTATTTTCTAGATTTTGAAAATAAAAATTAAGGATGATCCTTATTAAAATGGGACAAAAAGTAATTTATAGTAGTAGAATCCATTACTTTTTCTTTGATCATGGAAACGCATTTTGCGAAATCCAAGATGGTGAAACTCAAGCAATTATGTTAGTTAACTATAATGATCTCATTCATCGGATTAAGTAAAAAAGTCAACAGTATTTGTTGACTTTTTTTGTGGGGAATTATTCCTTTATAAAGGTTTTCGTACTTCTCATAGTATCAATCGGTCTGACTAATTTTTCAATTGATTCACGCTTTGGTTCTAAAAATGGAGGCAATGATAATTTTTCACCTAATGTTTCATAAGGTTCGTCACCCATAAACCCTGGACCATCTGTTGCAAACTCAAACAGTATTTGTGGTGCAACTCTTGTATATAGTGATTCAAAGAAGTGACGATCAACATAACCAGATGTTGAAAATCCTATTGTGCTTAGACGGTTTATCCATTCATCTAATGCAGCACGATCTTCTACACGAAAAGCTACATGATGAACTGTTCCAAATCCTTGACGACTTTGTGGTAAAGACTCGTTATGCTCAACAATTACTTGTGCACCATTTCCTCCTTCACCCACTTCAAATAAATGGAAACGACCATTCTGATCAATTTCTCTAAAAAATAGAGCTTTTTCAAGTACTTCTTTAAGCTGTTCAAAATTTGCTATTCGAATAAAAATCGGCCCTAGTCCTGTTATTGCATGTTCAAGTGGAATTGGTCCATTTTCCCATGGTGTTCCTGAAGAAATACCTTTATTAAATTCATCCGAAATCAATTGATATTGTTGATCATCAAAATCTACAAATGATAATGTCTTTTTCCCAAATTGTGTTTGAATCCCCTCATGTTTTACTTGAAGGCGATCAAAACGTTTTACCCAATAGTTTAATGAAGAATCAGTTGGTACACGAAATGATGATTTTGATATTTCATTTGTGCCATGTGTCCCTTTTGGAATTCCTGGAAAATCAAAGAACGTCATATCTGTTCCCGCACTTCCTGTATCGTCAGCAAAAAATAAATGATACGTTTGAATGTCATCTTGATTTACTGTTTTTTTTACAAGACGCATCCCTAATACATATGTGAAAAACTCATAATTTTTTTCAGCACTACTTGTGATAGCTGTAACATGGTGGATTCCTTTTAAATGGTTCATTTATTGTTCCCCCTATTTGAATACCTTATTATCTCAGTATGAAGTATCTTTAATTCGAGATAAATATAACACAGAGATAAAAACCGTGTCAAATTCTATATAATAATGAACCTCTAAATAAGCTTCATCATGATAAATCTATACTGATTGAATAGGAACACCTAAAATTGTTCATCCTAATCATGAAGGAGGTGTTTAAACAATGGCATTAGACGTATTATGTGAAGTAAACAGCTGTGTTCATAATATTAGCAACGAAAACAAATGTGGTGCAAGTCAAATTTATGTAGTTAATCATAAAGAAAAAAATGCTTCATCTAGCGCTGAAACTGATTGCAAAACATTCGAACCATCTGATCTTTAATTTCCCAACTGAGGCAACCACTACCATGGTTGTCTCTTTATAAGTTTAGTATTGAAAATAATTATCATTATTATTCATTTAGAAAGAAATTTCTTCAAAAAAACTACAAATTTTCAATTTTATCGTTTCGTGTATGTCATAACAAAGTGGATTACTGTTTCAGAATTTGTTGGATTGATATAAGTATGTTCGAAGTCACCATTAAACTTTATTGAATCATATTCATAAAGATGATACTTCTCGTCTTGAACTTTAATCATAATTTCACCCTTCATGACTGTTACATATTCTACTACACCTAATTGATGTGAACCTGGACAATACTCACTATTAGGCTTCAAAAATGCACGATGAATCTCCATTGATCCGTATGAAGATGTATCAAAAATTGGTTCTAATGTACACGCTTCATTTGCACTAACAACTTTATTCCCTTCATTCTTCCGTGAAATAACTACCTCATTACTTTCGTTAAGTAATGTCGAAATAGGTATAGTAAGACCATTGGCAATTTTCCAAATAACAGCAAGAGAAGGATTTGCTTCACCTCTTTCAATATTACCCAAAGTTAATTTACTTACTTCTGTTAGTTCCGCTAATTCTTGCAGACTTATTTTTCTTTCAAGTCTTATTTTTCTTAGTGTTTCTCCGATTTGCTTCGCTAGTTTTTCAACGTTATTTATTTTATGATGATCCACAACCATTTTCTCCTTTTATACATAAATTGTTATTTCAGGGTACAAAAAATGAACATTGGAATGTTCTTTTCAAAAAAAGAGCCTTTAGAAACGACTAGAAATATAAAGAATTAAAATTATCATTAACACATTTGCACAGCATAAGGTATAATATATTTAATTATAAGTATATTATACTATACATAAATACAAGTATAAAGGTTGGGTGTTTGATGAGAGAAATACTAATAGGGATTTTTGCTTCCATGTTTTTTGCTGTAACGTTTATTTTAAATCGTTCAATGGAACTCGCAGGTGGAAGTTGGATATGGAGCTCTTCTTTGCGTTTTATGTTTATGATTCCTTTTCTATTTCTCATTGTACTTGCAAGAAAGAATATTAAACAAGTGTTGCTTGAAATAAAAAAACACCCTTTTCAATGGGTATGCTGGAGCTTTGTTGGCTTTGTTTTATTTTATGCACCATTAACATTTGCTGCTTCATATGGACCAGGATGGCTTGTTGCCGGATCATGGCAGCTAACAATTGTTGCTGGCACACTGTTAGGGCCTTTATTCTTTCATACTGTACAAACAAAAGAAGGTACAATAAGCGTAAGAAATACCTTACAACTAAAGTCTTTTTTAATATCCCTTGTTATTTTACTTGGTGTAGGTTTGATTCAGCTTCAAAAAGCTAGTCAACTATCATTTCATGAACTAGTTCTTGGCGTATTACCTGTCCTGATTGCTTCAGTTGCTTATCCTTTAGGAAATCGAAAAATGATGGAAGTATGCGGTGGAAGATTAGATACTTTTCAAAGAGTATTTGGGATGACATTAGTTAGCCTGCCATTTTGGTTCATTTTAAGTGGATTCGGGATCTTTAGTGTTGGGCTTCCTTCTAGCGAACAAATCCTACAGTCCTTTATTGTGGCAATTTGTTCAGGTGTTATTGCAACAACACTCTTTTTCATAGCAACAGATTGTTCGAAAAATCATCAAGGTAAATTAGCAGCGGTAGAAGCAACTCAATCAACTCAAGTAATCTTCGTCATTATCGGTGAGACATTATTATTATCATCTCCATTACCAAAAGGCTGGACTTTTATCGGACTATTATTAATCATAATTGGAATGCTATTACATAGCTATTTCACTCACAAAAACCATTCACAATCAGACATGAAGATACTTGGAAAGAAATTAAATAGTGAGGCTCCTATTAAAGGTTAATGAATATACACTGAGGCCAATTTTAGTAAATAGCCTCAGTTTTACTATGAATTCTATTCTTAAAACCTTTTTCTATCTAGCCTTCTGATTAATTTGATATTTGCTAATAATAGAAAATACAAAAAAGGATAAATGAAAGCTGAATACCATAATTCCCATTTTTTATAATTAAAAAAAGATGTATAAGTAACAGCAAACCATTCCCATGCAATAGCATAAACACACCAGATAAAGATATATAAACATTTCTTTAGAGTCGAAGAATGAAATGGATAGTAATTTAAAAAGACAATGTTTGTCAGTATATATAATGGAATGACTGTTATAGGAGTCCAAATATCTCCACCAGTGTCGTAATAGTCATAAAAATTAAATGTCATTCCAAGTAGATAATCTGTAATGATAGAAAGATATAGTGCAAAAAGGCTCGAAACATATATCTCTAACTTAGTTAGATTCATCGTTTTTTTGTAACTCAGAATTAAAATATAACCGAATATAGTTAATAATGGGTACCAAGCGCTTAAATGATAATGGTTTAATTGAATCGCTTCTCTAACAGCTTCTGACATTTCTTACATCCCTCAAAATCTTTTTGTTTATTGAGACCTATTGCCATTATTCACATTAAGAAGTCCGTCTATTCAATATACGTTCAGGATATGAGATGAGATGATTAATGACCAAAACCACATTTGCTTTTAAAACCTACTTCTCTTACCTAATACTTTTCTATTTCCTGCTTAAAATATTTTACAAATGAACATACCTCACTCGTTTTCACTTTCGTTAATACAAAAGTTGATGATGTAGGAAGACTAATTTTTTCTGATTTAATTTCTATTAACTTTTGTGACTTAATCTCCTCCTTCACCATTGTCAAAGGTAAGTAGGATACCCCAAGTCCCTCCTCAATCAATCGTTTTGTAATTTCTATTTGATTTACCTTCATTGTTTTAATATGAGGGAAATTTCTTTTTAGATCATGAACAAGTTGATCCCAATACTCAGGGTGGTTATGTGTAATAACTCTGTATTTCTCAAACAATTGTTGCTCATTAGTCTCCTTAAAACTTTCCGAGTTCCATGGTCCCACTAACATAACAGGCTCTTTATGTACTTCTTCACAATTCAAATTACCTTGTATTGGTTGTATTTTCGTTAACCCTAGACTTGCTCTACCTTCATTAACTTCTAAACCTATTTCATAGGAATTCAAAATATTTAATAACACTTCTATATCTGGGTGGATTTCCATAAATCTTCTTAAAATGACTGGAAGTACAGATGCTGCTATTTGTGGGGATGTTGCAATCACTAATTTTCTTTTATATCCTTGTTTCCATAAATCGAAATCGCTTAAACCTTGTTCATATTTCGATACAATTTCCTTAGCGTGCGGAAGAAAATGATATCCCGCAGAGGTAAGTGTAATTTTCTTTCCAATTCTTTCAAACAGCTTAATATCTAAGTAATCCTCAAGTTTCTTTATATGCTTTGTTATAGCTGGCTGAGTTAAAAATAATTGTTCAGATGTTTTACGGAAATTTTCATATTTCGCTGCAATAATAAAGGTTCTTAACCATTTAATCTCCATATTTACCACTCTCTAATAACAGAACGTTATTGATTTTAATTAATTTTGTTAATTCCTATTATATTTAACATCAATTATACTAAATTTAACAAATATATACAGTTTTAATTCAGGCTCTATTTTGTTGATTTCACCTACAGACATTCACTTTTATGGGAGACTTAGTCAAGCTACTTTGGGATCTCCCTTTACAAGCAATCCATCAGAAGACTTACTTGCTTAAGATCAACATTTATTTAACCAGCCTTAAATTAAAACAAAGGAGAGAAAATCAATATGACAAAAATCCAAATATCCAATGATACATGGAACGCTCTTTTGTATGATGGCAACCATTCATTTGTTTCTAAGTTCGGCAATGATTTAGTTGATTTATTAGATCCAAAAGAAGGTGAAAAAATTCTTGATTTAGGCTGTGGCACAGGAGATCTAGCGAAGAGCTTATCTGATAAACGAGTAAAAGTTATTGGTGTTGATAAATCGGAGAATATGATTAAACAAGCCAAATTAAAATACCCTAAGATAGAGTTTAATGTTTGCGATGCAACAGAATTAACCTATTATGAAGAGTTTGACGCCGTTTTTTCAAATGCAACACTCCACTGGATAAAAACACCTAAAATCGCACTAGAATGTATTTTTAATAGTTTAAAACAAAACGGAAGATTTATTGCGGAATTTGGCGGTAAAGGAAATATTAAAATAATTGCTGATGAAATTATTAAGACAATGAAGGAATTTGGATACGAGTTTAACATGGAAATATTCCCTTGGTATTTCCCGAGTATTGGTGAATATACTTCTTTAATGGAACAAATTGGGTTTAGAGTTACCTTTTCACACCACTTTGATAGGCCCACACCATTAGAAGGTGAAAATGGTATAAAAAATTGGATTAATATGTTCGCTAGTCAAATGTTTACTGGTATTACTCCTGAAATGAAAGACTTAATGATATCTAAAGTGCAATTAAACTTAAAAGAACAATTATATAAGGAGGATAAGTGGTTAGCTGATTATAAAAGAATTCGTGTGATTGGAATGAAGAATTAAAACATTTCGTTTAAACTTAAACTTCATGCTATCGATAACAAGCTTTAGTTTCCTTTAGCAAACACTATCTACTACAAATCTTATAAAAAGAGTCTTGGTCGTTATCACCAAGACTCGACAAAACTATAAACATGTAGACTACCCATATTAAATTTCTTTGTATTGAACCTGATTTCGGCCATTATTCTTTGCTATATACAAAGCATCATCTGCTCTATTTACTATTGTTTCAGCTGTATCTGTACTATGGACTACAGCAACACCGAAACTAGATGTGACTTGATCTACTCCTGGGAAATCGTGAGTTTCAATTGCCTTTCTCAACAGTTCAGCAAAATCAATCGTTTCTTGTTTATTTCTTTTAAATGACAAAATTATAAACTCTTCTCCACCCCAACGTCCAAAATAATCACTTTCTTTAAGCATACTTTTCACTAGTAAAGTTACCTCAACTAAAGCTTTATCTCCAATAAGGTGTCCGTGCTCATCATTTATTCTTTTAAAATGATCTAAATCAAAAAATATAATAGAAAACTGTTGGTCCTTTTTCAATGCTCTTTCTAACCATAGGTAAACCATCCGTCTATTTGCAATAGATGTAAGAGAATCCTCATAAGCTATCTTTTCTAGCATCTCAGCTTTTGTGAAAGCGCTAATAATATGGCGTGAAAAAAATAGAAATATAAAATAAACGAAATTTGACAGAAAATAATGAACAAGTGATTCACGAGCATAATAAGGAATATCAATCCAATAATACAATCCTATTGCTAAGGTTAAACACCAAAGTGCAAAAGAATAGACTACGCTACTCCTACTTTTAAGAGTAACAAAGACAAATGCAAATACAAGTGGTGTCCAATAGGTAGCACTACCAGTAGAAATACTTTGTCCAACAACCATGTCGTTGTAGACAATATCAAAGAACTTAAGTAGATGTAACACACTTATTAAAAGCACATTAAAGTATTCTACATAATGAAACCATTTTCTCATGTAGATTAAAAACCATGAAATACTATAAACAACCAAAAGTGATGGTACAGCAAAATTGTTAAAGTTATGTGTATCATCACTATAGAATATACTTATCGCTAATGCAGTAATGATAACAGGCAAAATCAATACATATAATTTACGCTTCATTTCTTCGAATTTGGTTAATTGATTGACCATTTGTTTCATCTCCTAATTAAAAAAACTAATCATATTGACTAATTTTTATCTCAATCGGTAACTGGCTAGCTTATTCTTATAAAAGAACTTAGCCCCTCTAGTTTTGCGTACTCACCTTTCAATGAGATTGCCTTTAACAACTTTATTAGGTTTTTTACTCATTTAATTATCTATTATATGCATTAGGTCTATTATCCTATTAATTGAGAATTAATACAAGTAACACAACACGATTATTTTCCCCTCTATATACTAGAGTTCATCAAAAAGATAAGGGTTTGATTATACGCTTGATGAGTTGATTCACAATGATATTTGTTACTATACGGATCACTAAATCCATGCTCTCCTTTTAGCTGCATTGTTGTTATATCTTTTTCAATTAAACTTTCAATTAAATTCTCAACGGTAAAAGAACTCTCTATCTCAGGATAAAATAATAGAACAGGACATTTTGGCAAAATATGTAGATGATCTCTAATTCTAGAGCCATAATATCCAACAACACCGTCAATATGTTTTTCTTCACTACACATCCAAGCTACTGTTGCGCCAACACTAAACCCTAATAAAAACATTTTTTCGTACTTATTTCTATTAGTAATAACTATTTGTTGAATTTGTTCAACAGCTTGTTCATACCCAACGCAATCTCTAAAATAGGTGTATGCATCATGTTCTTGTTTATAATCAAAAGTTTTTTCTGTTTTCAATAAATTTGGACAAATAATATCAAAATTTTGTTTAGATAACTTGCTACATATGTACCTCATATGATCATTTATACCATAAATTTCATGAATAATAATAATTGCTGTTGTAGCTGTTTCATTACATATTGTTATCATTCTATCGTCCTTTAAAAATATTGTTTAATTAATTCCAACCTTGTGACTTCTTCTTTCTAATAAAATGACATCTCTCCATTTATCATCTAACTTAGCAATCTTCTCACGTTTTCCTACTTCTCGAAAACCGTATTTCTTATGTATGTATAAACTAGAGTAGTTTTCTTTGAAAATACTCGATTGTAGCATCCAAAATCCACTACCTTCACTTTGTTCAATTAATGACTGCAAAAGTAGGCTTCCAATACCCTTTCCTTTCCACCTTTGACTAACGTAAAGACTTACTTCCGCAACTCCAGAATACACTGATCTTGATGATACTGGACTTAAAGCGGCCCATCCTAAAATAACATGATCTTCTTGAGCAACAAATCTACAATTAACAATATGTTCTAAATCCCACTGTTCCCAAGAGGGAGCGTGTTTCTGAAAGGTGGCATTTTTTGTAGCAATTCCTTCTATATAAATATTCCTAACATAATCCCAATCCTTAGAACACATTTGTCTAATAACTATTTCATTACTCATAACAGCTCACTCACTTCTTAATACTTCCTAACATATTGAATAAAATAATTAAAAAATAAAAACTTTAAGAAAGCAGGATAAACGATGTTAATAAAACCAGTGAGAAGGATAATTTAACCTTCTTATAATGACTCTATTAAATTCATATATATGTTCAATATCCTATAAATTACAAATATGTATTAAACTAATTATTTTAATTAATAAGATACTTCTACTAGATGAAGACCATTTCCTCACTACTCCACATGCGTTATGTCCTTCATCGCCGTTTTAATGACCTTCTAATGGTGCTAATTCACTTTCAATGCCCCATTTATGATTAACAATATCAATATTTTAATTATGACACCTATCAACTCATAACTCTATTTAGTTATTTAATTATTGACGAGGAGAAAATAACATCACGGAAACACCAATAAGACAAATACTAGCCCCAACCCAATCATATAAATCTGGTGTTTTGCGATCAACACCCCATCCCCATAAAACAGATAAAATAATAAAAACCCCACCATAAGCAGCATAAACTCTACCGAATGATGGGAAAGTTTGAAATGTGGCAACAATTCCATATAAAGCTAGTAATATTGCTCCACCAATCCCCAAATAATACGGTTTCCCCTCTCTTAACCATAACCAAATAAGATAACCTCCACCGATCTCGGCTATCCCTGCTAACAAAAACATGATCATTGTATATAAATTTTAAATCACATCCTCTTTTTTAAAACTATTTTTCACAATCTAAACCAACATAATTAAATTAACCTAGTTCTATACTATCTATTAAACCTTCAATCAAGTTTTCTTCACTAAAAACTTCTATTCCATTTCTCATTAATAAAGCTGTTGTTACACCATTTCCTACAATTCTTTGATTTTTAAATTCACCATTGTAAATCATCGAACTTCCACAAGAGGGACTATACTCTTTAAGTATGACCATTGTTGCTTTAACTTCTATTGCTTTTTCAAGAGTTAAATAAGCTCCTTTTATATAAAGATCAGTAACATCACTACCTGAATCATCAATCACTTTAGCATTTCCATCGAGAACATCATACCCATTACCACCTAATATTTCAGCAGGCTGTCTTGGCGTTGAAAAACCCCCTAATAATTCAGGGCAAACCGCTGTCGCTTTGTTTTCATCAAGTAATTGTTTCACCGTTTTATTTAAACTATGTGAACCATTATATCGAACTTCGTAACCTGCTAAACAGGAGCTTACTAAAATCATATGTTTCACCTGCTATTCCGAAATTAGTGTTATTTATAAATCTACTATTTTAGTAAGAAACTTTCGATTGATACATAAAAACTTAAAACACTAACACCAACCATTATCACTCCAAGCGCTTTACGTTTTCTTCTGAATTCTTCGATTCCCATTACGGTCATCAATAACCCTATTAAAAACATCAAAATTGGAGTTAACGCAAAGTAACTATTTAGCAAACTGTATCCTGCTAAGATAACAATAATGATTGATAATAGCTTTCTTAGAAAAATCATATTCAAATAATTTCACCTAATTTCTAAAGTGTTTTTCAGCAACTTTCTCATAAAATTCCCTAATACTAACCAAACATAGCAGCCATCCAAAAGCTCTTATAAATAAAACCGGTGAAATAATATGAATAAATGAGAGAGTAATCATTGATACACCAACAAGCAAATAATGATGAACGGCATGAATGGAATAAGATTTTTGGTGTACATGCCAGGAACGAAAATATCCTTGTAAATATCCAATTATCACTTGAAGTAAAAGAGTCAAGTATGAAAGAGCATCTGAAATTTCGTTAGAGTATCCTACTATAAGATAAACAATTGCCATACCAAAATAAATAAGGTAAAGGTGATGTTTTTCTTTATCTTTTTTCTTTTGAAATACACTATAACCCCATGCTGCAGAAAAGGAAAATACGGCAAATAACAAAGCAAATAAGGTGAAGGTTAAAGAAGCTTCTTTTAACCAAATAATATAATATGGAAAGATCACTACCTGCCCAACTGTTACAAAAAGTGGAAGATATTTTTCAGATTTATTCATCTTACTTTCCCTCTTGAGGTAAGATAATTTTCATAAAAAACATTTTGAAATACTTCATTAGGATCTCTTCTTCTCTTTTCTATTCGGAAACTCTTTAATTCAGGATATGACTTATTAAATTGTTCCTTTGACTGATAAGGATAATAAGGAAGATAATATGTTCCACTGTGCTCAAGAGTTAAATCTGTCCATTTTTTTATAATTTCTTTAGCACGATCCATGCTTTTTTTCTTTACCCCATGCTGAATTAATACAACTAAGCCTAACATATCTTCACGAGCATAATTTAAGCTAGTTTTGTTGTCTTTCATCACATAGCGAACAGTAATATTATGAATTTTGAAATCCTCATTTTTATCGTTTGAAGGAAGTAATTTCTTCAAACTAGTCATATATTCGTCGAAATTTTCAACAGGAATAAAAAACTCTTGTAATACTTCAACAGAATCTGTTTTCGTATATTCCATAAATGTTGATTCTGAACGCATAGCATTATTTCGTGTGATTTTCTTCCCATCAAGTGATTGAATATAATGTTTTTGGCTTGACCAAAAAAGATCCTCTAATAATCCACCTTGCCTTCCAACATCAAGAGCTAGCTTACTAAGCCTAATAGCTTGATCTTTCTTTAGCGGAGTTTTATTGTCTGTTTTCCCTGTCTCGTTGTAGTCAATAACATACATTTCATCTAAGAAGCTTTTAGGAGCAACACTGATTCTTGCATAATGCATGGCTGTCTTTTCACTGTCTAAAATGTTTCTAAAATAACTCTCATATTCATCGGATTTTAAACTCTTTGTTTGAATGGTATAGACATTATTATCAGTAAGTTCTACTGTTACATCTAAAATAACTCCGAATAATCCATACCCACCTAAAACATATTTCATCCATTCTTCTTGATCATTTCGGTTGAGTTTTATTATTTCACCAGTAGGTGTTAAAAGTGTCATTTCCTTTACAGTGCTTGCCATCGATCCAAAGTGAATGTCTCTTCCATGAGCATTAACAGATAAAGAGCCGCCAATTGTAAATATGGATTGTGATTGAGTTACTTTTAGTGCTAACCCGTAAGGAATGATTGCCTCTTGCACATCCTCCCAAGTTGCTCCACTTTCAACGCGTACTGTTTTGTTTTTTTCATCTACCTCTAGCACTTTATTAAATGTTTTCATATCTATGACAATACCATCTTTGTAGTAGGTGTGACCTCCTTGTGAATGTTGGAGGCCAGCAATAGAAATTTTCTTACCTGTTGCGTTAGCTTCCTTTACAATTTCTTGTATTTCATTACGATTTTTCGTTTGTACAACACGATGTATCTTTTCAGGAAGAAGTCCTGTATAGTCTGTTGTTAAATTGCTTTGTGAAAGGCCATATTTCCTCTTCTCAATTGGAATATTCAAAAAAACAACTGCTGTAAAAAGCAAAACGAGCATTCCTAAAAACCATGGATTTTGTGCAATTTTTGTTAGTAGCGGCATATATTCTCCTAAGTTTCCTATAGTTAATTCACCTCTAAATTTTACACTAATTTGGTTTTTTTTGCCTATCTATTTAATAAATTGGCTCTGTTAAACTTTGTTGTTGATTTCCGTTACAGGCATTCGCTTTCCTGGGAAAAAATGCAGTTCGTTTTTTCCCAGGGAAGAATAATGAAAAATCCCAACTGCCGGCTTTTTCAAAGAACAATTCTTCCTAGGTCCGGGAGCCTCCTCGTAAGCTGCGCGCCTGTGGGGTCTCCCTTTGACACGCTTCTCTAAGCAGGAGTCTCATATATTCACCTCCAATCAACAAAGTGCTAAAAATCAACATTAAGCTTTAACATAGCTAATAAATTAGACAACAAAAAAAGATCATAACCAGTGGCTATGATCTAAAAACTTTATCTCAAGTCTGACATACATGTTTTGGTACACAAAATGAAGAGACCTTCTTATAGATTTTTTTACTCCATATTCATCCAAATACTTTTCACTTCTGTGTAATTTTCTAATGCATAGCTACCCATTTCGCGACCAATACCTGATTGTTTGTATCCGCCGAAAGGACTTGCTGCATCAAATACATTATAACAATTTACCCATACTGTACCTGCTTGTATACGATGTGCAATATTATGAGCTTTTTTGAGATCTTGTGTCCATACTCCTGCAGCTAATCCATAGGTAGAATCGTTCGCTTTATCAACAAGATCATCTAAATCATCAAATGGCATGGCTGCTACTACAGGTCCGAAAATCTCTTCTTTTGCTATCGTCATAGAATTATTAACATCTGCAAAAATAGTAGGAGAAACGAAGTATCCTTGATCATAAGGAATAGTTCCACCAGCTAACACTTCTGCACCTTCTTCAATTCCTTTATCAATATATCCTTTAACTCTGGTTTGCTGCTGTGCAGAAATTAAAGGACCCATTGTTGTTGCTTCAACTAAACCATTACCTTGTGAAATTTCTTTTGTTAAAGAAACAAGATCTGCTACTACATTATCATATTGTTTTTTCTGCACGTATAAACGACTACCAGCACAGCAAACTTGACCTTGATTAAACATAATTCCCATTAATGAACCTGGAACCGCTTTCGAAAGATCCGCATCTGGAAGAATAATATTAGGTGATTTTCCACCTAATTCAAGAGTCACTCGTTTTAATGATTCACTTGCTTGTTTCATGATTGCTTTTCCTACAGCAGTAGAACCAGTAAATGCAATTTTATCTACTAATGGATGGTTTACAAGCGGTGATCCTGCTGTTTGACCAAAACCAGGCACAATATTTACAACACCTTTTGGGAAACCAGCTTCATTGATTAATTTTCCTAAGTATAAAGCGGAAAGTGGTGTTTGCTCTGCTGGTTTTAAGACAATTGTACAGCCTGAAGCTAGTGCAGCACCAAGCTTCCAAGCAGCCATTAACAGTGGGAAGTTCCAAGGAATAATTTGCCCAACAACACCTACTGCTTCATGGCGGGTATAGTTAAAGAAGTTTCCTTGAACAGGAATGGTTTGTCCAACGATCTTTGTTGCCCATCCAGCGAAATAACGGAAATGCTCAATCGCTAATGGAATATCTGCATTTGACGTTTCACGATATGGTTTTCCATTATCTAATGTTTCAAGCTGTGCAAGCTCTACTTTATGCTCTTCTATTAAATCTGCTAGTTTATAAATAAGTCGGCTTCTTTCAGCAGTTCCCATCTTTGACCATGGTCCATTATCAAATGCTTCTCTAGCTGCTTTAACCGCTAAATCTATATCCCCTTCACCAGCTTCTGCTACTGATGCAAGTTTTTCCCCTGTTGCGGGATTTAATGTATCAAAAGTTTTACCTGTAAGAGAAGCAACAAATTCTCCATTAATAAATAATTTTTTCTCTTCTTTTAAAAACTCTACTAATCTAGGACTTAAATCAATTTGCTTAGCTGTTACATTTTGCATACGCTTACACTCCCTAACATAATTAATTGATTTACATCTATTACAGACAAGAAGATTTTTCATGGAGTTAGCTAATAGAACTAAAATAGGAGTAATAAACTACTATTTTAGTTCGTAAATCTATTTTTAGTATATTTCTTTTAAGACATTGTTAGAACTACACGTCCATTAATTTGTCCTTTTTCCATACGATTGAAAACATCATTTATAGAATCAAGAGGTTGTGTTTCAATATTTGTTCTAACTAGCCCTCTTGCTGCAAAATCAATCGCTTCTTGTAAATCTTTTCGTGTACCTACGATCGACCCTTTTACCGTCACACCATTTAAAACTGTATCAAAAATAGGAATCGGTAATTCATCATTAGGTAAACCTACAACAACTAGAGTACCGCCTCTTTTTACGGAACCGTACGCTTGTTCAAATGCTTTTTTCGTGACAGCAACACTTACAGCTGCTTGTACTCCACCAACTTTATCTTTAATTTCTTGTACAGGATCTACATTAAATCCATTAATTGTTAGATCTGCACCTAACTCACTAGCTAATTGTAGTTTATCATCTTGAATATCAACAGCAATAACATTGAATCCCATAGCTTTTGCATATTGAAGTGCAACATGGCCTAGACCACCAATTCCATAAATTGCTACCCAATCGCCTGGTTTTGCATCAGAGATTTTTAATGCTTTGTATGTTGTGACTCCCGCACAAAAAATTGGAGAAACTTCAGCAAAATCAAGATGATCAGGAATTTTCACGACATATTGAGCTGGTGCTTTACAATAATCTGCGTATGCGCCATCAATTGAATAACCTGAATTCAATTGATCTGGACATAATGTTTCACGACCTGTTAAACAATATTCACACTCACCACATGCGGAATAAAGCCAAGGAATACCTACACGATCACCTACTTTAAGAGATGTAACGCCTTCAGCAATTTCCTCAATGATTCCAACACCTTCATGACCTGGTATAAGTGGAAGTTTAGGTTTAACAGGCCAATCACCATGTGCTGCATGTAAATCTGTATGACACACACCACAAGCTTTAATTTTTACTAAGATTTCCCCGTACCCTAATGTTGGAACTGGTACATCCTTTATTTCTAATTTTTGATTAAATTCATTAACAACTGCTGCTTTCATCATTTTAGTCATTTTAAAATCTCCCCCTCATAATGGTATACATTAAATATCTAGCAATAATCGTGCCAACTTTAAAAACGCTTTCATTTCACGAAATTCATAAATAATCTCATAAAAGAGCCAAAAAAACGGCATGAATTTGCCGATATTCTGCTTAAATGACCAAAAATATGTAAGTCTGAATTTTTTTGATTTTTCCATAAATAAAAGAAAAAAACTCTTCATCTTGAAGAGCTTTCTTCTCGTTTATTTAAACAACCACCTTTTTCATTTAAAAGATAACGTAATTTTCGCATTGTTATTTGTAAACGTTTGGCAGCTTCTTTGCGATTACCATGTGTTTCTTGTAAAGTTCTCAATATAAAGGACCTACCTACTTGTGACTCCAACTCTCTCACCTGCTGAAGAACTTCCTCTAAGCTAATTCCATCATTCTGTTCAAAAACTAAAAGTGTTTCATTTAACCAATTTTCTAAATATCTTTCCAAATAAGTATCTTGTTTTGTATCATTTAATGCTGAATTTATCCTCTTAGGAGGAGAAGATTTAGTGTTGCCTTTTAGAAAAGGGATATCTTCTACAGTTATATATGTTGAATTCCCTTCTGATAAAGTGACAATTCTTGTAATAAAGTTCGATAGTTCGCGTATGTTGCCTGGCCACTCATAATTTATAAGTTCATTTATTGCGTTATCAGAAAACCTAATATGGTCATTTGGATAACGCTGTAGGCAATGATCGATTAATAAAGGTATATCCTCTTTTCGCTCTCGAAGTGCGGGAATTTTTAAATGAACAACATTTAAGCGATAATACAAATCTTCTCTAAATTTCTTTTGCAATACAGCTTCTTGAATATCTTCATTTGTGGCTGCAATGACACGAGCATTTGTACGTAAAATACTTTCACTTCCAACTCGCATATATTCTCTTGTTTCAAGAACACGGAGAAGCTTAACTTGAATGGAATGAGAAGCTTCAGCAATTTCGTCTAGAAAAAGAGTCCCTTTATTAGCAATTTCAAATAAGCCTTTTCTCATCTGAGTGGCACCCGTAAACGCACCTTTTTCATGACCAAAAAGCTCACTTTCTAAAAGAGATTCAGAGATTGCACCACAGTTAACTCCAATAAATGACTCTTCTCGCTGTGTACTTGCGTGATGGAAAAAGCGCGATAATACCTCTTTTCCAGTACCTGTCTCACCCTCAATTAATACATTCACATTCTTCTTCGCCACTTTATATGAAGTTTCAATCAATTGATTCATTTTTTGATTTTTACCTATTATAAGTCCAACTTCACTAGCTATTTTAGAGATATGGTCTGATATCGAATGTTGAGCTGAGCTTAATAAGTGGTCGATTTGTTTTTCTAATAAATCTATATCATCAAATGGTTTTTCTATATAATCACTTGCCCCTAACTTAATGGCCTCAACTGCTGTTTTCACAGTACTGTAGCCAGTCATAATAATAGCTTTACAAGTAGGTTGCAATTCTTTTAATTGATGTAATAATGAAAGTCCATTTGCATCAGGCAATTTAAGGTCAATCATTGCTACATGAAATTTTTGATTAAAATTTACTCTCGAAAATTCACTGCCGCTATTTACTACTACAACATTGAAGCCTTTAGATCCAAATAGATGTGATAAAAAGTTACCAATCTCCTTTTCATCATCAATAATTAACATGTTAATCATTTGCTCACCTCAACATTCTTATCTTGCTGAATAGGTAATACTAATGTAAATATACTACCTTTATTAACTTGGCTCTCCACATGAATAGTACCTCCATGTGCTTTGGCAATGCCGATACTTACTGATAAACCTAAACCAGTGCCTTTTCCAAATTCCTTTGTTGTATGAAATGGGTGGAAGATTTCTGTCAATCTATTTTCCTCAATACCAATTCCATTGTCACGAACTGAAATGTGAATTTCCTCTATGTGAAGAGAGGTTTCAATATAGATTTCCTTGTTCTCAAATACACAACTCTCCAATGCATCTTTTGCATTTAATATAAGATTAATAATGATTTGTTCAATTTGTTGTTGATTTGCTTCAATATCGGGCAAATCAACGACTAAGCTCGTTATGATATCAATATTCTTCTCCTTAAATTGATATTTAAGTAAGTTGAGAACTTCTTTGATTGCATCATTGACAGAGCAAGTAGAAAAAACATATTCATCTTGGCGAGAAAAGGTAAGTAAGCTTTTAATTATTTGTTTACAGCGATCACCACAATTTTTAATATCTTGTAGAAGAGTAAATGCAGAATCTTCTTTGTCAGAACTTCTTAAAAGAAGCTGAGAATTTCCTAATATCGCAGTTAATGGACTATTTAATTCATGAGCAACTCCAGCAGCCATTTCGCCGATTGCAGCAAGCTTTCCAGCATGTATCAATTGAGCTTCCATTTTACGCTTTTCAGTTACATCCTTTATATAAACGATAACTCCATAAATGATTTGGTCATTATTATTTAAAGGGTAAGTAGAAAGTTCATAAGTCGATTGATTAGATAGATTTATCTCTTTATAACCTGTTTTCTGGAATGAATAGGTATTATTTGCCAAAACCTTGAATTCTCTTTCTAATAATAAATAATGAAAATTTTCATAATTTTTTTTAAAAGTATTTACAGCATCATTATATTGCATGATGTTCATATCTTTATCAAGTATAAAAATCATGTCATCAACAGCTTTAAATGTGTCTTCCCATTCTTGCTTTGAATGAAAAACCTCACGATATAATTGTACATTTTCTATACTAACCGCTAAATGATCTGTAAGGTTTTCTAAAAACGCAAGATCATCAAAGCTCCATTCTGTGTTATTACATCTACCAATACTAAGAACACCTATTCTTTTGTTTTTGCTATAGATTGGTAGAACTAATATAGTTTGTAAATATTTATCCGTAAAGTAATTTTTTTCAATGAAGTAATCTTCATCTTTTTGCAAGCGCTTTAAAATAACTTGACGATTATTTATCACTTGCCAGTAGAGAGAACCTTCTATAGGCAAAACTGTACCAACTTTTATTGAATAACTTTTTTCTGGAACAATATTTGTTAATACCAGAGAATTGCCTTTTAATAGAAAAAAGCTGATTTGATCAAATCTTATGATCTCTCTAAGTTTATCTAACATATTTTTTAGTGTTTCATCTAAGGACATGTCGATCTTAAAACTTTGCATTAATTCATTCATAATCTCCAATTGCATATTCTTCTTTTTAAGTTGATCAACGGTTTTTTTCAACTCAGTATAATAGTTTTTCTTAGATGACTCAACTCCAGTTAATAATGCGATTGCTTCATGTTTATCTTCTAGCATAAAGATCCACCACCAGGATTATAATACATTCTTCAGTAAGGTTTTCACTTGTTCTAGGTTCATATCACGTGGGTTTGTAATCATACAAGCATCTTCCAATGCCTTTTGACTAATGGAATTGATCAATTCATTAGAGATATCGATTTTTTGTAGTTGCTTAGGAATACCGATATCAACTGATAGTTCTTTCACAAATGAGATTGCTGCATTTCCTGCTTCTCTTTGAGTAAGCGTTCGTGTATCAATTCCCATACATTCCGCAATTTCTGTAAAGCGTTTTGGTGCCGCGATGAAATTAAAATCCATTACATAAGGAAGTAAAATTGCATTTATTTCACCATGTGATAAAGAATAGTTACCACCGATTGCGTGGGAGATAGCATGTGCTGCACCTAATATAGCATTTGAAAAAGCTAACCCCGCTTGTAAACTAGCCATCGCCATAGCTTCTTTTGCTTCTTCATTCGTCTTTGATGCAACAGAAGGTCGCAGATAAGCAGATACTAGATTTAGTGCATTTTTTGCCTGTACATCTGTTAATGGCGTTGCAGCAATACTTACATAAGATTCAATAGCATGGGTAAGAACGTCCATCCCAGTAATAGCTGTTAAGCTACTATCTTTTGTACTCAGTGTCATCGGATCAACAATAGCAATATCAGGTACTAAAGACTTTGAAATAATCGTCATTTTCTTTTTTCGTTTAGAATCCACAATAACTGAGAATTGAGATACCTCTGATCCAGATCCAGCGGTTGTCATAATCATGAGCAATGGTGGCAAAGGAAAATCAATCTTATCTATTCCTTCATAATCACAAATAGAGCCGCCGTTCGTAGCAAGAATGGCAATGGCCTTTGCTACATCTAAGACACTACCACCACCAACTCCTATTATTGCATCACATTCATTATGTAAATAAGTACGGCATCCATCAATAACTTCTGTATCTTTTGGATTTATCGTTACATCAGTAAAAGTTGCAAAAGGTAAATTTGAATCAGAACAATGCTTCATTACCTTTTCTAACCACCCAGCATTTGCAACACCTTGATCACTTACTATTAAGACCTTTTTAGCACCGAGCCGTAAACAAGCTTCCCCTGCCTGTTTAATTGAATATTTTCCAAAGATAATTTCAGGAGTGACAAATTTTGATATATTCATATTGATCACCTTTTTTTCGAAAAGTTTTATATTATTACCTTTCGACAAAAGTTTAAAATTCCTTCTTCTATGGGAATGATTAATTTTACTTCGTCCTATAAGTCTTTTCCTAACACTTGTTAAGTTTCTTGATATGTATTAAAATCCCTATTGTTTGTCATGCTTTCCTCTTTCACTTTTCTTAGAAAATTAAGACAATACCTAATAATTTCTGTGAAGTATTAAAACTGTTGTATTATATTTACTATTAATATAGTTACATACCCAGGAATGTGGAAGACTGGAACACGTAAAAATTAGGATTTATAAAAAACTAACTGTTGGGCATTCTAAATCATGAGCATCTCATCGGTGCTCACAGTTCCTAAAAAATCATTCAAAAGGGGTGTTGTACGATGGCAAGACAAAAATTGTTAGTGCCTGGTGCAGAAAATGCTCTAAATTCCATGAAAGAGGAAATTGCGAATGAATTAGGAGTTGAACTAGGTGCCGATACGACAGCTCGCGCTAATGGATCTGTTGGTGGAGAAATGACCAAACGCTTAGTTGCGTTAGGTGAAAGCCAGCTGCAGAATCAGAAGCAATAAATGAAAAACCAGGAAGCTAAATAAAGCTCCTGGTTTTTCTTTCGGTTTAGTTTTTTAAAGCATTTTTTTAAAATAATATTAATCAACTTAAATTCCGAGTTATTACTGAACAACAGACCCGATACTGACTTTGTCGTGCATATTTTCTGTAGAATACTACAACAATTTTAAGGCATCAGTTCTTTGTAAACTTCATCATATTTTTTAACTAATTCAAAATCGAGTTCCGTTATCCCTTTTGCTCTCCACGAAAATAATCTAATGGTGACAAGTTTATAGTCAATTGATATAAATGGATGGTGGTTTAGTTCTTCAGAAAGATTTGCTATTTTCTGTACAAATTCTACTCCTATTAAATAATCCTGAAATCGATATTTCTTCTCCAGCCACTTATCATTAGCGAGCTTCCACCCCTCTATTAACTTCAAGAGTTCATCAATTTGTATATCTGATAATTTTTGCATAAAATACATCATCTCCTAAGATAGATTGTTCAACCATCAGTTCTTGTATAATAAATACAACAGCTTTATTGTTTTCCCTTTTTTGATTATGTCAACTATTACAACCAATTTTATCATAAAAAAAAACCTCTGAACCTAATCGTATCCAGAGGCTGTAACTTTTAGTCTAAACTATTAAGAATATAATCAAGCTCTAGTTCAGTTAACATATAATTTGGTTTCCCTTTCATACCAAATGACAAAGGTTCCTGACGATCATAAAGTGCACCTTTCTGAATATAATAAATCTTAATTTCTACACCATATTGATCTTGAAGAAAATCTAAATATTCACAAGCTACTTTATCAGTTGTACTCTCTCTTTCTATTACAATATACAAAACATGATCACGAGCTCTAGCAGCCCAGAATTTACGACTAGAAAGCGGTGAGATTATTTCTTCTAAATCCCATATATCAAATTGGCGATTTTTCACCCTCCATTGGAGCTCTTTTCTTCCATGAATCTCGTATATTGATTTACCACATCTACATAGATCTTCAGAAACCCTTACAGTATCACCAGTAAGATATCTGATCATTGGTGTAGCAGGTTTATTTAATGTTGTGATCACTAAATTTCCAATTTCACCTGGCTTTGTTGATGTTGTTAAATCCTCGTTCAACACCTCTATATAAAAATCTTCATGTGCAGGGTGAAGATGATGATATTCACAATCGACCATAATCGTACCTGTTTCAGTCATACCATAGTTGTCAAAAACCGGTACACCCCATAGTTCCTCTATTAAATTTCTTCTAAAAGAGGTTATTGGCTCACCTGCTGTACAGATAGCTCGAAGGTTAGGAAAACTCACTTTAGGATCTAAACCTTGAGAAACTGCAACCTCTGCAAGCATGATAGCATGAAGTGACATACAGGCAAGGATTGTTGTTTCACATTTTATTAATAATTCAATAACACGAGACATCGGCGTTATACTTGTTCTACTATCTGCCGGGATAATACATGTTTTATTGCTTTTTCCTGTTTCATGCATCGTATGAGCAATAATTGACATAGCATAAGGAAATCTCACAATCATTGTATCGTACCTTGAAAATAATACAGCTGTTTCATTTGTTCGATTAACAATACGATTTAAATCTCCTTCAGAAAACCATATAGATATAGGGTTGCCCGTCGTACCTGATGATTCATGATATTGAACAATCTCTTCCTTTGCTGCAGCTAAGAGGCCAAAAGGAGAATGATTCCGCAAATCATTTTTTGTTAAAAAAGGAATCTCTTTAAAATCCTCTAACTTCTCTATCCGTTTCTGTAATAGGTGGTTATGATAAAATGTGGATGTTTTTGCGTGTTCAATCGCCTCTTGTAGTTTCATAATAAGTTCTTGTTCTGCCATTACAAACACCCTTTTATTTAAACTTAGAGCTTTGTTAATACTTATTCATAAACAACGCGAATTGTCTTACCTTGTGGACGTGGTAATTTTTCCATAAATTCAAATGTGAAAGGAATACCAGTTGAATATTCCATCTTACTAGCTAGAGAATCAGCTAGCTCTTCAGATGGCTCAACATCACTAGCTAATTCACATCGAACATGAATTTCTTCGTTATCTTCCTCTGGATCAATAACGAACTCATACCAGTTTCCTACTTCTGGCTGACTCATCAAAAATTCTTCAAGATAAAAAGGAGAAAACGATGTTCCATTATACTTAATTTGATCCCGTACTCTACCTCTTAAATGGAATTTAGGTAATGTTACACCACATTCACATTGTTCTGTTTCAATATAGCCTAAGTCACCTGTTCGAAAGCGAATAATTGGAGCATCATAACGTAGCATACTAGTAATGACTATTTCGCCAATTTCACCTGGCTCTAGTACTTCACCTGTGTTCGGATCAATAATCTCCATATAAACATGTGCTTCAGTAAGATGGTAACCACTATGATCATCACATTCGATTCCAAGTACACCACATTCTAATGAACCATAGAAAAAGTTTGCAGTAGCACCGAATATCTTTTCAACTCTTCTACGAAAAGCCGGTGAGCACCCTTCACCTGTTAAATAAACATATTTTAAATTTAAGCTTTTAAAATCGAAATTCTGTTTTTCTGCTTCTTCAGCAAGCATGATTGCCCATGATGGACTTGTAATGATAACATTAGGTTGTAAGTCTCTAATCATTTTTAGTGTTTTTTCCGGTGTTGAATATGCCCCACCTTTACCAGCAGGAATAACCGTTGCATTACAACCTTCCATAAATGTTTTATGAAAAGCTAACCCAGCAGCACTCATTTCATAAGGTAAGCCATTTAAACAAACATCTGGGGGATCTATTGGAAAAAGCTTAGGATATCTTGGAGCTAAATCATGTAAATAGTAATCATTCCACGTGTAAAGCATATAAATTTCTTCTCCGCCAGTTGTGCCAGTAGATACCTGAACCAGTGCAATTTCTTCTTTTTCACATGTTAATAAAACATAGGGATTTCCTCGAAGATCTTCCTTTGTTAAAAAGGGCATGTTTTGAATATCTTCTAATGTTTTGAAAGTATTAGGTGTTAATTCTGCTTCATCCATTTTTGCCCGGTACATTTCATTATTTGTATAAGCACGTTTTAATATTTCCTTTAATGAATCTAACTGATATTGTCTAACCTTCTCTGGTGTCATAGAATCTGGATGGAGTGAATTAGAGGCGAAATATCTTGAAATTGGCATTGGCTTTTTTAACTTGCTAATCTTTTCTTCAAATTTAGATGTCATACTTTTTCTTCCTCCTGATATTCTCTTAATTTCAAAATAAGCACACTAGATAAGCAAAAATAACTAACTTTTAGATAAAATATGTGATAATAGAGTAAAAAGTGATAGAGATCATGAAAATCTAGTAAAAAGCCTAATAGACTATAAAACTACTTCACTTTAAAATCAATTCTTTCCGCTAAATATTTCGGGATTAAAATACTCAATAATACTGAATCCTGGTACTGCAAAATTATCAAAATAAATATCATATTTCTTAAAAGGGATAGGGAGATTTTTTGAATGAAACAGTATACGAACTGATTTTTGAAAATGATTTGTCATCTCAGCATCTTTTGTAAACCCACAGCTTGTGATCAATCGACTAGTTTTGATGTTTAGTTGATTTAAATAATGACCTATACCCTTCCTTTTCCATATCATGTTGTAATAAAAAGATCTTGGAATATACTTAGGAAAAAGACGGACAAAATTTTGTGATACAATTAGATTTTTTTGAGGATCAATCATGACACTTTCTCTGTACAAAGTGATATCTTCTATCTCTTTATCAATTTCGTATCTCTGACATAAAACTTTAATTGATAGCGGATTCCCTAGTAATTCCTCTAGCATATCTGTCGTTTTCTCATTAGATTCCAATAACCGATCCACATGATAATCAAATTCCATGCTTTGGTCTTTATTTATATATTTACAATCTATCCCGTTCACCTCCTTGTAAGCCACACACTGGTATATATATGTGTTCAATTGAACTCGGCTTGGATAATTCAACACTTTTTATAAAAATTAAGTCATCATCCTATCAAAAAATCCCCTCCAAAATTTCGGAGGGGATTTTTTTAGCTACGTTGTGAAAATTGTTGTTTCACTTGTTGAATATCTTGTTCTTCTGCTTGAGAAGCTGGTGTATAGTAATTATGCAAAAGAGCTGCTTGATAAAGCTCCCATTGCTTTTGTTCGTCAGCGTTGCGGATTTGAATAAGTGTATTTCTTAATGCCTGATTATCACATTGTGAGATAATTTGAGCATATGTAGCTAAGCTAGAGTTCAAATCTGATAAATAATCTGACACCATATCTTTTTCTGTTAACATCCAAAAAACCTCCTATCCTAAATATGTCATTAGTTGTTGTTTCGTTTGTCTTGCACTATTTGCATGGTTTTGTAACATAGATTTAATTTGTGGATCTGTACATTGCTGTGCAAATGTATCTAATTTAGTTGCACATGTTTCATGTCCTCCTATTAAATGACGAAGGTTTTGTAGTTCTAGTTCGTTTAAATTTGCCAATAGAATTCCCTCCTTTCTTATACAAACAATACTATTTGTTCAACTGTAATTTTTTATCCTTTTCTTATGACGGTATTCTATTTGTTTTTTGTTAAGTATTTGTAAATAGAAAGGATTTTTAGATTTTGTGTCGAATTATATTTCATTAACCATAAATGGTTTTATATTGTGTAAAGCTACTGAACCTCCAAACAACTATTTATAGATACCTAACTAATATATTTCTCAATGAAAGTCAGGTTGAATATATGTTATATGAATTAATTCTAAATTTACTATTTATTTTAGTCGGTATTTTTGTACACCATATATGGGCAGAGAAAACAGGTCATTATCAAAGCAAAATGATCATCTCTGTCGTTTTCTCAATTACGATTGGCCTTTGTATAATATTTCGTTTTCATGAATCATTTTTACATGATTTAAAATTTATTCCATTTATTATAGGTGGACTATATGGTGGGATATTTGTAGCAGCTATATTATTTTCATTTATCGTCTTATTTACAATTTTCATCTATGGATTCACTGGCTCTATTGGAACGATAATGATCATTTTCGTCATACTTGGGTTAGCATGTGGACTTATCTCCAAGAAGTTTATAGACTCAAAATTATCTGAAAAACTTACCATCATGACATGCATTGCCTTTATTTTCACAGTCATAATGTTTTTATGGAGGCAAAATGAAGAAACTAGCATAGTTCATACTCTCTTATATTTAAATTTCCCAGCGTTATCTATGTTTGTTATAGGATATATAATGGAATCTATAAGGGGGACAATTCTATTAAGACAACAGATCGCTAAATCCGAGAAATCAGAAATCGTTAGCCAACTGGCTGCCAGTGTATCTCATGAAGTGCGAAATCCCCTTACTGTAACAAGGGGTTTTCTTCAACTTGTGTTAGAGGATGACGAGCTTCCTCAAGAGAAAAGAAAGAGCTACATTAAACTAGCTATTGATGAATTAGACACTGCATCAAATATCATTAACGACTATTTAACGTTTGCAAAGCCTGCTCCAACAAATTGGGAACTACTTGACATTGAGGTCCAATTAAATCAGATTGAGGATATTATTTTAACATATGCTAACATGAATTCTGTCAGCCTCGATACAGAATTTGCATCTTGTATTATCCAAGGAAATAAGCAACAATTTCATCAATGTCTCTTAAATATCACCAAAAATTGTATTGAAGCTATGCCAAATGGTGGAGTTTTATCAATCTATACATCAATATTTCAGCATCATGTGTTAATCCAAATTTCTGATACAGGAGTTGGAATGACTGAAGAACAAATTAATCGAATTGGAGAGCCCTATTTTTCAACAAAAGAAAAAGGCACCGGTTTAGGAATGATGGTTGTATTTAGTATTGTTAAAGCTATGAAAGGTACAATCTCAATTCAAAGTAAAGTAGGTTATGGTACTAAAATATCACTTAGATTTCCAATTGCCATACCTAAATAAGAAGTCAAAGCACCACAATTAAAGATAAATCATCCAATTCTCTTTATGATTAGTTGGAAAAATAAATGAGTTAAAGATTTATCTGTAGCTCAATCTCTATGAATTAACATGTTTAAAATGTAATGAAATATATACACACACTACTTATATAAAGGCTCTTTTCTGAAAGATTGTTGCTATGTAACCAAAATACCAAAATATGCAGTATAAATAGTGTATTTTCGCACATAAGGCTACTATTTTATGAAGAAAAGATGCCACTAGACTTAATACAATGATGATTTCTTCAGGTATTTATAAGCAACAAAGTTTGCGAAAATAGCTTAAAAAAAACCGATTCCCTTGATAAAGAGTCTCGGCTCCATAAAAAATTGATTAAATTTGTAGAGCTTGATAGGTGTTTTTTGAAACATCACCTGTTTTTTTATTAACACCACAATCTAGATCTGATTTTTTAACAGAAATAGTTAGATTTACTATTGTGTTATTAACTTTTCTATTTTTTCTAGCATTAATTAAAACTGGTGTTACAATGATTGCACTTTTAAAATTTGTTGCCAGTAAGATGATAAACCTAGACCGTTATTTAGAACACCAATCATTAATGCACCAATCATTGTTCCAGCTATCGTACCCACTCCACTTAACCCGTTATTGCTGCCTATATACAGAAACAGAGCCTCCATTTACTGAAAAATTTCCCCAACCATCATTATTTATCCTTACATTACTAGATAGATTACCTGTTATATCAGACCAAGTTTCTCCCGCATTTTGTTTGCCAACATACATCCATTTACTACCACCAGGTCCATCACTTATTAAAGTCGCTAAACCTGAATTTGTATGTGAAGCATCTCCTTCTCTTGTCCAGCCAACGATATCATGATGATTTATATAATCATGTTGTGTTCCATAAGCATATGTCTTTCTTGCCTTTAAAAGTGGATCTAACTTATTACCAAGGGCAGGTATTTCATAAGATGTTGATCCTCTAGTTCCATAGTAGTCACCATAAAAAAGTGTTGGATAGCCTTGGGATCTAGTCAAAATAAACGCATATGCTAGTGGTTTAAACCAGCTTTGAACAGTTGATTCTAAAGCCTGACCCGGTTGCGAATCATGATTTTCAACAATTGTTACCGCTTTTGAAGGTTGTGAAGCAACTAATGTCCCATTAAGTATATTTCGCATATCGTAATTTCCACTACTATTAGAAGCTTTTTGAAAATTATAGTGTAATGGCACATCAAATGCAGAATGATTATTACCAGATTTGGACAAATAATTTTCAATAGCACCTAAATCATTTTGCCAATATTCAGCAACTGTGAACATTTCTTTACCTGTGCTTTGTCTCACACTTGAAATCCACTCTCCTAAATAAGAGTGTTTTATATGCTTAACAGCATCCAATCGAAAACCATCTAATTTAAGCTCATTTGCATACCATTCTCCCCAATTTTTCATTTCCATCTGTACATCTGGATGATCAAAATCTACATCAGCATACATGAGATAATCATAATTTCCATTTTCTGAAGAAACTTCCCAATCCCAATTCTTTCCTGTCCCACGGAATTTATATATGCTGCTTTTGCTTCGTGATTGATCCCAATCAACTCCATCAAAATGATACCATTGCCATTTAAAACTTGAGTGTGCATTATTCCTACCTGCAAAATTAAATCCAGTCCATGCTTGTATTTGATATTGTCCTGTTGTTTCATAGTTTCTATTATTTGAAGCGACCTCAACAGCATTAACAAACTGTGAGTAGTCTGCTCCACCTTTATGATTCATCACAACATCTCCGTAAACCTGGATTCCTTTTGAATGTAAACTAGAAATGGCATTTTTCAACTGTTGCTTTGTTCCATATTTTGTTCTTATTGTTCCCTTTTGGTTAAACTCACCTAAATCATATAAATCATAAGCACCATATCCTACATCATTTTGTGATGTGCCTTTATATGCTGGAGGAATCCAAACAGCTGTAATACCAATATCCTTTAAATGTGTTGTATCATTATTAAGTTTATTCCAATGACCACCATCATTTGGTAAATACCACTCAAAGTATTGCATCATTGTTCCGTTTGTGTATGCATTTGCGCTTGAGGTACCAATGGAAGTTGCAAACAAACCCACACCAATAATTACGATAAGCAATCGTTTTAATACATTCAAAAGAATTCCCCCTACTTAAATATGATACTCGCAAGAGCAAACGCTTTCATAAATAGATGACATAAAGAATGGTTTCCGACGTTCTCCCTCCCTACTGAATTAAGTTTTAAATGCAAGCGTTTTCACAAATGAGTATATCATGAACAATGTCAAAATATTCCGAATTTAACATAAACAGATACATTATCCTATACATCTATTTATTTATTAGTTCTAATGAAATAGGATTTTAATATAAAGCGAATTCAAACCTTAGGATAAAATACGGTTGTTTTTACTAAGTTATTATTTAATAATTATTGGGATAAAAAAACTCTTCAGCTAAATTTTATAAAAAAATTTCAAAAGAAAAACAGTCAAGGTAAAACATTACAAAGACTGTGTTTTTTGTAGTATTCACTTTTCACTTGCTCAATTTTATTAGGAAAGGAACTCTATTCGGAGAATTTATAAACCATCCTCTATGTATAAGAAAAAAGGATGGTATTATGGGATATTAGATTCTAAATTCACTGTTCTTCACAGGAGTAACAACAGCATATAAATTTTCTGTACAATCAGAAACATTGTACTCTATAACTTTTGAGCCCATAATAATCTGACTGATTTTCTTATCTGTTGCAGATTTAACGCTAATTTCTCTCATTTTTCTCACTTCCTTTCTAAAACAATCTCACACAAGGTTTAATTTATGTATAATAAGAAAATGTGTGATAACTATTTTCAAAAATATTTTAGTTACGTCTACAAAAAGAAGAAGACTGTCTAAGTATTAAACTAGTCTTCAACATTTATTTAATATCATATTGTAAATAGCATTGGTAAAAACAGTGTCATCTTATTTTCATGATCCAAGATTCATCTTATTTAAA
Source organism: Metabacillus litoralis (assembly GCF_007994985.1). Lineage (GTDB taxonomy): Bacteria > Bacillota > Bacilli > Bacillales > Bacillaceae > Metabacillus > Metabacillus litoralis. Next base: position 407,327 of record NZ_VOQF01000001.1, read on the forward strand.
AACTTCGAAAGCTCCTTGGGAACTTTGTTATTTAATACCGTGTGAACAATACTTTCTTTCATTTCTTCATTAACAGGGCCTTTAGAAAATACAGATAATTTACTAACAATATTTCGTACAGCTTCTTCATCTTTAATTTTAGATTTTTCAATTGAGTTTATAACATGCATAACATCACTCATTGTTAAACCTGTTTTCTTTTCAAGCTTACTTAATAGTTTTGGGTCCATTCCATTTCCTCCTTCCATATAAGCTTCGATCAATAAACATCATATGGTGTTTTGAATAGCAATGTATCCTCAACTATCACTACCTATTTAAAAAATCCACTATACACACATAAATTAAACTATCAAAACCCAATCAAAAATGTTCTATAAGAATAGATTATGTTATGAAGATTTGTTAGTAAAAAATTCATACTATTTCTTTTTATAGAATTTTTTCTTCTACTAAAGAAAATTAATTTTTAGATTATTATCCATTGAGAGGAGTGAAAAGCTTGCCATTCTTTGGACCAGCTTTTGGTCGCAGACGATTCGGCTTAAGACGTGGATTCGGCCCAGGTTATAGATTTCGTAGAGGTTATAGATTACGTCGGGGCATATTTCGACGTTTTTAATTAGAAAAATACTATTAAGGTGGGATCCTGAAATAGGGTTCCACTTACATAATTCTTTATTCGATTTCTTTCTCACGAATTAAAACTATATACTTACTTAAAATTGTACTGAAAAGAGTACTTTACTTGTAGAGATACCAAAATCATCTGTATTTAACGCAATATAATAACAAATTATGAATTAAAAGGTATTCTATGCCAAATAGGTTTACAGCCAATAGAACCAATAATTACCGATTGAATATTTTCACATAACAAACTGAATAAAAACAAATAATAATATAAAGAAAGGAGCTTTTAAATGAACATTTTCAAAGCTTTCATTATTAAGATAATTGCTATTTTTGCTGTATCATTGCTAATACTTGGTGTTATATTTAATTACTCATTTGAGCATGTATTAGCTATTTCGATTATCTTATCTTTTACTTCATTTGTTCTAGGTGATTTACTACTGTTACCAAGAACTAGCAACATAACAGCAACAATATCAGATTTTTCCCTGGCTATGTTAGTAACTTGGTTTTACCTAGCAAACTTAACATTATACGTTACTAATGTCTTTTTTGCCTCTGTCTTAACATCAATAAGTGTTGCAGTTTTCGAAAGTTTTTTCCATAGATATTTAAAGGTGAGAAACGTTCAAAATGCGGAAAAACGACAAAGAGATATTCCATTAAGATACCAAACTGAAGCATCTGAAGAAATTACACCAACTAAAAGTAGAATTGTTAGAAAAAGGAAACAAAAATAAGCAGGACAGATGTAGCTTCTCTGCCCTGCGTTTATTTTTAATTAATTTTAGTAGCCGTATCCAACTCCGCCACCAACATATGCTGCACCAACAATGATTAAAAGAATGAAAAGTACAACGATTAAGGCGAAACCACTTCCTCCACCTGCGTAACCTGCGCTCATATACTACACCACCTTTTCACCGGAATACTTTATCATATGTTATAACAAATAATTCGGAATGGACATTGAGTAATTAATTTAGAAATTTTTAAAATTAGTGCAAATATCTTCATTACTCAAGGCTATGTTAAAGGTTAATGTTGATTTTTAGCATATTGTTGATTGGAGTTGAATATATGAGACTCCTGCGGGAGAAGCGTGTCAAAGGGAGACCCCACAGGCGCGCAGCTTACGAGGAGGCTCCCGGACCTAGGAAAAAACGAACTGCATTTTTTCCCGGGAAAGCGAATGCCTGTAACGGAAATCAACAACAAAGTTTAACAGAGCCTTACTCAAAAAAAGCAGAAGCGATTTAATCAACACCATTCCAACTCAGACGAGTAAAACTGGGATAAAGGGGTAAGTGTAGCAAACTGATGTTATATCGTAATAAAGATTTAGAGCTGTAGGCAACTTCTTCAAACTTACATACCAAAAAAAGCGCAATTTGCGCTTTTTAAAATTCAGGTAATGAATCAAGATTATTTTCTTTTATCCCATCTGGTTCACTTCGTAATATATCGCGACCATATTTATGAAATACATCAACATGAGCTAAATGCCCTGCTTTTGCCTCAGTTAGAGCTTCAATATAATCAAGCTCTCTTCCTGAATCCGTTTTAAAGGCAATTAAATCACCTTCATCATTTTTCCTTACAGCTATGATTTGTTCTCCTGCCTGATTAGTATCTTGTAAATTTGATTTTTCTTGATTTTGGTATTGCTGAAATGCTTCTTCAAATCGATCCATTTTAATCACCTCATTCTTCTTATGTCCTTTGTTTACTATTTTATACTTGATACTTAAGTATCCATGATTTCCTACAAGATTTTCTTGAAAAAACTATATTAATAAATACAAAAAAATCTCAGCATCCACATAACTGAGATTTCATATATAAAGTGTCATAGCAGGTGCATCTTGTTCTCTTTCCTCAAAGCCTAATTTTTTATAAAATAGTTGTTTACCTTTTGCAGAAAACAGTTGTATGGATTGAATACCACTTTCTTTACACTTATCTACTAATTCTTCAATAATTTGTTTACCTAGCCCTTGCTTTTGGTAATTTGGGTTTACCATAACATCACAAATTAAAGATTGATAAACACCATCAGATATCATTCGACCAAATGCAATAAGCTTTGCTCCATCATAAATCGATACATGATACCAGCTATTCTCTGCTGCTTGATATAATTGTTTTCTCGTATATTTACCTTTTTTACTTTTTATTAATCCGCTAGCTTCATGCAGTTCAACAAATTGTTCAAAGGAAGGAAGTTTTTCTGAAAAAGTATAGTTCATTTTACTCACCTACTAAAAAAGATTCATTATGTATCTATATCCTATATATATTTATACATTATAATGAATAAAAATTCAACTCTAATTTTACTGATTGTTTATTAAAATGTTATGTCTAACAATATCACTATTGTTTTTGTTGGGTAAAAAGTTTTGACAACATAAAAAAAGACGAGAGACCCCGTCTTCTTACAGAATTAATCTTTATATTCCTCAACATCTGCTTCAACAATCACTTTCTCGTCATCAATTTCTTCTACAGGACGTCTACCCCAAAATAATCCCCAAGGATCTCTTCTTTCATAACTTTCTTCTTTTACTTCTTCTCGTTCGTTTACTATTTTTACTTCTTTTGCATGAATAACTAACGTATCTACTTTAATTACCTTTTCTTTCTCATTCTTAGACATTTTACCTCTCCTTTTCCCTTAAAATCGTTACATATTATTCAAAAAGGAGTAAATGGGTATGGGCTTTTTGTTTATTTTATGAACCCTAGCGTAATGATTTCCTCCATAATGCTTGTTATATCAATAAATAGTGTGAAAATAAACTCAGGAAAATTTTTTATTAATGCTACCATGAAAAGAGGCTGGGACATAATTAAAGAAATCATTCAAAAAGATGAATAAACCTAAATTCAGTTAAGGTGAAAGAAACAAGTTCGTTCCATTGCGCTGCAGACATTTGCTTTCCGCGGGGAGGAAGCTAAGCCTCCTCGGCGCAAGCGCCTGTGGGGTCTCAGCCTTTCCTCTGCACCCGCAGGAGTCAAATGTCTTCCACTCCATTACACTAGTTCTTAAAAATAGTATGCAAAATCAAAAAACATTGAAGACTGCAAATAAAAACCCGAACTATTAGGCGAATGTTTAATTGACATATCACGTAATAATACGGGTTTTTCATTAGCTTAAAAATTTATATCCCATTCTCTTTTCATTTATCTATTTTTTTGATATTGACTAATTGCCTCATATTCTTTTTCTAATAATCTTGGTACTCGAATAAAAATTGGCATAAGCTCACGATAAGCAGCTGTTGCTTCTTTATTTGGTTGATGTGAATGAATAGATCCTACCATTTTATTCACTTCATTCAAGGAATCAATTTCACCTAGACCATACATTCCAAGAACAATCGCCCCTAAACAAGAGCTTTCAAAGCTCTCAGGAATGGTAACTTCTTGATCAAAAACATCTGCGAGCATTTGTCTCCAAAACACTGATCTTGCAAAACCTCCTGTTGCCTGAACAGAGGTTGGTGTACCTATTAACTCCTCTAAAGCAAGAAGTACACTATATAAATTCATCATGATTCCTTCAAGCACTGCACGAATCATATGCTCTTTTTTATGATGCATACCTAAACCAAAGAAAGATCCTCGTGCGTTGGCATCCCACAAAGGTGCTCTTTCTCCTGCCATGTAAGGATGAAAAAGTAGTCCATTAGAACCTGGAGGAACTGTAGCTGCAATTTCAGTTAAAACCTCATAAGCATCTTTTCCTAATCTCTTTGCTGTTTCAACCTCAGCACTTGCAAGTTCATCACGCACCCAACGGAAGATCATACCCCCATTATTTACTGGACCACCAATAACCCAAAGCTTGTCTGTTAAAGCATAACAAAAAATCCGCCCTTTAGGATCAGTAACTGGTTTATCTGTAACAGCTCTAATAGCCCCACTTGTGCCGATTGTTACTGCTACAACACCTGGCTCAATTGCATTAACACCAAGGTTTGATAATACCCCATCACTTGCACCCACCACAAACGGAGTGTCACTTGAAAGACCTAATAGCTTTGTATATTCAGGAGCTAAACCCTTTATACTTTCAGTTGTACTAACAGGCTTTGATAATTGCTCCTTTTTCACTCCAGCAACTTGAAGTGCTTTTGCATCCCAGTCCAAATTTTCTAAATTAAATAATCCAGTAGCCGAAGCAATAGAATAGTCTATCACATATTGACCAAACAGACGGAAAAAAACATACTCTTTAATTGAAATAAATTTATTTTCTGGTTGGAAAAATTCGTGATGTTCTTTGTTTAACCACACAAGCTTTACTAAAGGTGACATCGGATGAATCGGTGTACCAGTTCGCAGATAAATTTCATGTCCATTATGTATTTCTTTTACAATATCTGCATATTTGGCACTTCGATTATCCGCCCATGTGATCGAAGGAGTTAATGGATTTCCGTCTCCATCAACAACAATTAAACTGTGCATAGCAGAACTAAAAGACACAAAACGAACTTCTTTGCCTGTTACCTTTGCTTCTTCTAAACATTTTTTCATGCTAGTTAACACAGCTTGAAAAATTTCCTCTGGATCTTGTTCAGCTGTTGAAGGTGTAGGTGTGTGCAACGGATACTCAACACCAAAGCGACTAATTGCTGTTCCTTCCTTATCAAAAAGTACTGCCTTTGTACTTGTTGTTCCAATATCTACACCCATCATAAAACTACCCATAACAATCCTCCTGTAATGTAAGAAAAGGGAAAACCACTTTGGTTATCCCTATCTCTGCTTATTTATTACTACTTAAGCGTTTCTTTTATCACAAATATATACTTTCTTTAACCAATAAACACTCCTAAAATAAGTGCCACACTAACTCCAACTAAACCAATTATTGTTTCCATCACAGTCCATGTTTTTAGTGTATCTTTTACACTTAAGCCAAAATAACGTCCTACTAACCAGAAACCAGAGTCATTTACATGTGATAAAACAGTTGCACCTGATGCAATGGCAATAACGATCAATCCTAGAACTGGTCCTTCAAGACCTAATATCGAAATAAGTGGTGCCATTAACCCAGCTGCTGTTACCATTGAAACTGTTGCTGAACCTTGTGCTACACGTACTATTGCTGCTATTAAAAAGGCTAATAAAATTGGTGGTAAATTAGATCCTGCCATCATATCTCCAAGTACTTGACCAACACCTGAATCAATTAGTACTTGTTTAAATACACCACCAGCACCCGTTACTAAGATAATAATCCCTGCTGGTTCAAGTGCTTTTGTTGCAATATCTTGAACTTCTTGACGAGAATAACCTCTTCGTGTACCAAGTAATACAAAAGTTAAGATTGTTGCGATAGTTAACGCCACAAAAGGATGACCAAGGAATGTTAAAATTTGACGTACTGTATTTCCCTCTTCTAATAATACACCTGAAACCGTATTCAGTAAAATCAAAACTAAAGGTATCATTATTAAAGAAGCAATCAATTTGAAGCTAGGTAAATCTTTATCATATTCAATTTCTTCTAAATTCATATAATCAGGTACAACCACATGAATTTTTTTTGAAATATATTTAGCAAAAATCGGTCCTGCAACAATCATAGCTGGAATACCAGCTAATGTACCGAATAAAATAACCCATCCTAATTCTGCACCAATTAAATCTGCTACAGCAATTGGACCTGGTGTAGGAGGAATAAAGCTATGTGTTACAGCTAAACCTGCTAGCAATGGAATACCATAATATAAAAGTGATTTTCCTGTTTTCTTTGCTAATCCGTAAACGATTGGAACTAAAATAATAAATCCTACATCAAAAAATACTGGAATTGCTACAAGAAATCCTGTAAGTCCTAATGCCCATTGTGATTTATCTTCACCAAATTTTTTAACAAGTGTTTGTGCTAAACGCTCAGCACCTCCGGATACTTCTAGCATTTGTCCAAACATTGCACCTAAACCAACAACAACTGCAACAAACCCGAGGGTACCTCCCATACCATTTTGCATCGATGTAACAACATCATTTAATGGCATTCCTGCTAAGATACCTACAATTAAACTTACTAGTAATAAAGCTACGAATGCATGTAATTTTGTTCGAATAACTAAAAATAATAAAAGAAAAATACCGGCTAAAGCAACAAGAATTAACATTTGATCTGACATAATGATCCACTCCCCTTTTTATTTGTTTATTCTTTCCTCAAATTCACTTTAAATAAATATTTGTTTATTTTTTCTCTACTGCATGTCCACCAAACTCATTTCTAAGAGCTGCTACGACCTTACCAGTGAACGTATCATCCTCTAAAGATCGATAACGCATCATTAATGCAAGTGTAATAACAGGAGCTGCAGCTTGAAGATCTAGCGCAGTTTCAACTGTCCACTTTCCTTCTCCTGAAGAATGCATAACACCTTTTATTCCTTCTAAATTTTTGTCCTTAGAAAAAGCATTTTCAGTTAGTTCCATTAACCATGAACGAACAACAGATCCATTGTTCCAAACTCTAGCAACCTTTTCATAATCAAAATCAAATGGGCTTTTGTCGAGCAAGTCAAACCCTTCAGCAATTGCTTGCATCATGCCATATTCGATTCCATTGTGAACCATTTTCAAAAAGTGTCCGCTTCCAGCTTTTCCTGAGTAAAGGTAACCGTTTTCAACTGTGATATCTTGAAATATTGGTTCAATTTGACGAAAAATCTCTTCATTACCACCTACCATTGTGCATGCGCCATTTCGTGCTCCTTCAACACCACCACTTGTTCCACAATCAAAAAAGTAGATTCCTTTTATTTCTGATTTTTCATTTCTTCTAATTGAATCTTTGTAATGTGCATTGCCACCGTCGATGATTCGATCTCCTTCTTCTAATAAATCTACTAACTTATCAAATACTGCTTCTGTAGCGTCACCTGCTGGTACCATCATCCAAACTGTACGAGGCTTTTCTAATTGATTAACTAGCTCTTCAAGTGAATCAGCTGTTTTAACATCCAATGAAGAAATTTTTTTCATTGAATCTTTGTTTACATCAAAAGCAACAACATCATAATTTTTATCTACAAGATTAAGTGAAAGCTGAAATCCCATCTTACCTAACCCGATCATGCCTATTTGCATCGTTTATCATCCTTACTTTTGTGAAATAAATTTTCTTGATAACTTTATTATAAGAAAAAAATTTCTTTTTGCAAGCGATTCCAGAAAAATATTTTTTCTTTCTGATTAATTTAGTATAATAGAAAAAAAAGCCCTGTTAGGAGGGAAGCAGGATGAAAAAGACACAAGACACTTGTTTAATCACTGTTCGAAAGCTTTATCCAAAGTTCAGTGTTACCGAAAGGAAAATCGCTGATTATATATTAAAAAACCCAAATAAAATTATTCATTCCTCAATAAATCAATTAGCAGAAGATCTAGAAGTAGCTGACTCAACTGTGTTTAGATTTTGTAAAAGAATTGGTTACAAAGGATATCAAGCAATGAAAATTGCCCTTGCATCAGAAATTGTTTCTCCTTTGCAAGATATACACGAGAAGGTTAATGAAGGAGATTCCGTTGATACAATCGCATCAAAAGTATTTCGATCTAATATAAAAACGATTGAAGATACGTTAACAATTGTCAATGAAGATCAGCTGCAACTTGCTGTTGATACGATAATAAATGCAGAGTCTGTAGAATTTTTCGGAAGTGGTGGTTCTAGTATCATCGCACTTGATGCCTATCATAAATTAGTTCGTACAGGACTAAAGGTGCATGCAGTGATCGATACACATTTCCAGCTTATGGCTGCATCACAAATGACGGAAAAAGATTGTGCCGTGTTTATTTCACATTCTGGATCATCAAAAGATATCCTGCATATTTTAAATGTTGTGAAAGCAACTGGTGCGAAGATGATTGCCATTACAAACCATGCTAAGTCCCCTCTGAGTGGTGGTGTTGATATACCTCTTTACACAGTATCAGAAGAAACAGAATATAGATCTGAAGCACTTTCATCACGAATTGCTCAGTTAACACTTATTGATGTTCTTTATGTCAATATATTAATAAAGCGAGGCAATGAAGGAAAAGACGCGTTAAAGAAAATGCGAGAAGCCATTCTTGTAAAACGGATTTAAGAAATGCGTAAATCGTTTAGTGGTTAGACACTGAAACTAAGTAAAAAACCAAGAAAAACAGAGATGTATATTCACAACACATCTCTGCATTTCTTGGTTTTATTTTAGTTATTATAACTGAGAAAACTCTTCTACCAGCTCTTTAAATTTTTCCAATGAATTTCCAATTGGATCTGGTGTTGTTAAATCGACACCAGTTTTCTTTAATAATTCAAGAGGATAATCAGAGCTACCACTACTTAAAAACGATAAATAATCAGATAATAGTTCTTGATCTCCCTCAAGAATCTTTGTGGCAATATGAATAGCTGAAGCAAAACCAGTGGCATATTTGTACACATAAAATGGTCGATAAAAATGTGGAATTCGTGTCCAACCAAATTTCACTTCATCATCAAATACTACATCAGGTCCATTATATTCCCTAAATAAAGATTCATAGGTTTCATTGAAAACATCTACATTTAGTGGTAATCCTTTCTCTGCCATTTCATGTGTTTTCATTTCAAATTCTGCAAACATTACTTGTGTAAAAAATGTGCCTTTGAATTGATCAATAAAATGATTCACTAAATGTTTCTTAACTTCACTATCTTCTTCATTTGCTAGTAGATAATTTATTAATAGTACCTCATTTACTGTTGAGGCAACTTCTGCAACAAAGATACTATATCTAGCTGTAATTTGCGGCTGATGAAGTGAGCTTAATTTACTATGAACACCATGACCACATTCATGAACAAGCGTAAATAAGCTATCCAAATCATCTTGATGATTGAGTAAGATAAACGGGTGGACACCATAAACACCAAGATTATATGCACCAGAACGTTTTCCTGGTGTTTCCCTTACATCAATATATCGTGATTCTTTGAATTCTTTTAATGTTTTTACATACTCTTCTCCTAAAGGCGCTAGAGCTTTACACATAATGTCATAAGCAGCTTCATATGAAATTACCTGTTTCACACCACTAACTAATGGAACACTCAAATCATACTGCCTAAGCTCATCAACAGCTAATTTCTCCTTACGAATTTTTGTATATTGATGGAGAGAATCAATGTTATCCTTTGTTGTAGATATTAAATTTTGATAAACTTCTTTTGGCACTAAATCTCCAAATAAGGACTTCTCCAATGCAGATGGATATTTTCGAAGTTTGGCAAGTGTTACATTATTTTTAATAGCAGCTGATAATGTTGAAGCAATTGAATTTTTCAATTGTACATAAGGCTTGTAATACGCTTTATATGCTTCTCTCCGCTTATCACGGTTTTCATCTTCAATTAATTTTGCATACATACCTCTAGTTAGTTCTATTTGTTCCCCTTCTTCATTTGTCACATCTCCAAATTTTATATCTGCGTTATTGATCATACCAAAAGTATGACTAGGAACAGAAAGAGCTTCTCCTAATTGAGATAGGATTTGTTCCTGATCTTTGTTTAATATATGTTTCTTATAACGGAAAGAATCAAATAAATCTTGTTCAAAATATGAAAGCTTTGGCTCTTCTGCTATGTACGTTTTTAATTTACTTTCATCTAAACTTAATAAAAAAGGCATAAAAAAGGATGTGGCAGCGCTAGCCTTTACACTCAATTGTTTTGCTGTATCTAGAAGTGATTGTGACTTTGTTTCTCGTGTGTCTTCGTCCACCTTAAGCATCGCAAATGCATAAACCTTATTAAATAAAAAGGAAAGCTCCTCTTTTTTCTTTAAAAAACTATACAGGGAAAAACCATTGATTATCTGTTCTTCATATTCCGCTAATTCATCTACAGTTTTCTCAATAACCGAACAATCTTCTTTCCATAGCGTAAGATCAGAATATAAGTCTGATAAATTCCATTTTTCTTGTAAAGGCACTTCATTTCTAGAACCATATGAACTCATACCATCGCTCCTTTTAGTAATTAAGAATTTGCACTGATATATTAAGATGTTTAGATTTATCACTTATATGTATTCCAACAACTATTCGTCGATTCGTTGTTTACCTTGCTCTGTAACAGCAAATTTACGTATCATTTTTTTAATGTTTTCAACTTTACGAAACCGAAGAGCTGACCAATCTTCATCAATCGCAACTTGTCGGACTGGTTCATAACCTATTTCAGCAAGCGCTGCCCCAACTGTTTCACGACTACAATTTGATCCTTTGTAAGTTTTGGATGTTTTCTTAGGATAACACAGCCAGAAAAGTCCATCCTCCTTTAACACATGCTCTGCTTTTAATGCCAAGGATTTTAGTTCTTCGTTAGTTGTTGCAAAAACCTGTATAAACTCATATTCATGATCATTTTTGACTTCTTTATGTACTTCCCCTGAGAAACTTTTGATAATACCCTCGAATTCCAGAGGAGAATTTAAAATTAAAACTTGTTGACCCCTATCCTTAAATTGTAATTTTTTTATTATTGCATTTTGTTCTAATTCCATAATGTTTCATCTCCACGTTTACGATTTTCGATGTATCAGTTTTGCTAAGATCATTTTATCATCGTCTCAACATGAACCCCCTTATTCAAATCTAACAAAATTAAATAAATAAATCACCAAAGAATACCATTATTAGTTTCAGATAAACATGATATAGCTTCTATGTATGCGTATACGTTTATTTCACAGCTGAAAATGTTCGACCTAACCAATTTTTAATAAGTCCTTGCACGATTTCACGTTGATCAATATGAAGCATATGTCCAGCTTGATCAAGAACAGCATATGTTGCATAGGGGAATTTTTCAAGTAGTATAAGATGATCTTTGTATCCACAAATAGCATCTTGCTTTCCTACTATAATGGAAGCAGGCTGTGAGAGTTCTTCCATCCCTGCAAATGGTTCTTCAGAAAAGAAATACCCATTTTCCCGCCATTTAGATAATAAAAAATCTCTGTTTGCTAATAATCGACCAGGTTGAATTTCATCTAAAAAGGTATGATATTTTTCTCTATCTTGATAAATCATCAAAGTTTCGAATGCTCTTTTACTATCATCATCTAATTCATCTAATAACTTAGTATCTTTCGTTATAATGATTTTATTTGGTAGATTTCTTGTCTCAAAATGAAGTGCAGTAGCCAACAAACATATACTTTTCACTTCATGACGTTTATGATGCAAAACACCTTGAGCCATATATCCTCCATATGAAAAACCGATAAGAGAAAATATTTTATTAGGTAGTATTTTATCAATAAATTCTATGATATTACTTAACATATCATCTGAGGATTTGAAGTCTTCATTAACTAAACTATGACCATGAGCTGGTAAGTCAATATAAATCCGTTGAAAACCCTCGTTCTTCTCAAAAATTGGTTCTAGCCATGATTTCATTGATCGATGATCTGTTCCCATTGAATGCATAATGACTATAGGAAAACCGGTACCTTCTATGGCATAGTGGATCCTACCTTTTGTAACTAAACAATTCATACATAGTACTCCTATTCACCATATCATATTGTTTCTACTTCTCTTTATGTTCAGGCTGTATCCACATAAGTAAGAAAAAACTAAGCCAAGATACACTCACCAATATAAGAGAAAGAGTATTCCACGTATTCTGTAAGCTTATGAACGAATAAACACTTTCTATTAATAAAAATGTGATGATGATAAATGACAGTCTGTGTGCGTTTAATGCAATCTTTTTCATAAATGCACCACTTTCTGTTAAGATTACAACTCAAGATAGATTTTCAGTACTCTGTCCTTAAGGTAAATTATACCATAATGCATTTCATAGTGATGGATCTCGTCTCTGATTATGATAAAAACCAGGCTGGGACATAAGTATTTATCTAATTATAAACCCGAATTATTAGGTGATATTCAATTAATCATTCGCCTAATAGTTCGGGTTTTTATTTGTTGTCTTTCAATAGATTTTTTTGATTTTACATACTATTTTTAAGAACTAGTGGAATGGAGCGGAAGACACTAGGGCACCTACGGGAATAGAGGAAAGGCTAAGACCCCGCAGGCGCTTGCGCTGAGGAGGCTTAGCTTCCTCCCCGGGGAAAGCGAGTGTCTGCAGCGCAATGGAACGAACTGGTTTTTTCATCTTAACTGAATTTAGACTTATTCGTCTTTTTGTGGGACTTCTTTTATTATGTCCCAGCCTCTTTCTCGCTTTATACTAATAAATAATTATAAAATAAGTACTTTATTGTCCAATAAATCTAGGTAAACGTTTTTCTTTGAAAGCCTGTAATCCTTCAAGTCGATCTTTTGTAGGAATGATCGTTTCATATGCTAACCTCTCAAATTTAAGTCCTGTTTTTAGATCAACATCTATTCCCTTATTCATGCATTTTTTCGCTTGCTGTATCGCTAAAGGGGCATTTAGGGCAATTTTTTCCGCTATTTCTATTGCTTTTCCCTTTAATAAATCAGCTTTTGTTACATACTGGATTAAACCAATTTGAAATGCTTCCATCGCATCTAGTTTTCTAGCAGTATAAATCAGCTCCTTAGCCTTCGCCAGCCCGATTAAGCGAGGTAAGCGTTGTGTTCCTCCAGCACCTGGAATAATTCCTAGTGAAGTTTCGGTTAAGCCGATCTTTGCTGTATCAGATGCTATTATAAGATCACAAGCTAACGCTATCTCCAAGCCACCACCTAAAGCTACTCCATTGATTGCCGCTATAACTGGCTGTGGTAGCTCTTCTAATGAATGAATACATTCTCCAATTAAAGCTACCGCTTCCCCAACTTGATTGTCTGTCATTAAGGACCGTTCTTTTAAATCGGCTCCAGCACAAAAGGCTCTTTCTCCAGAACCTGATAAAATAATACAGCGAATAGAACGATCAGCTTTACATTGATTAATAGTATCCTTTAATTCATTTAGTAATTGAATAGATAATGCGTTTGCAGCTTCGGGACGATTTAAGGTGATGAAAAAAATACCATTTTCTATGTTTGAAACTAGTATATTTTCTTTCAATAAATAACCCCCTACCAAATATTAAATTAAGAATTTCACTCACCAAATCTCAACTTTTGTTAATGAAAGTTATAAATAGTTCTTCACAAATTCTGTTGTTGTATCGCCATTTAAAAATGCTTGATGTGTAACAATTTTTTGCAACATCGGAATATTGGTTTTTATCCCTTCTATTTCATAAGAATCTAGTGTTTTTACTAGTCTTTCTATCGCTTGCTGCCGATTTTTCCCTTTAACAATAAGCTTTGCTATCATTGGATCGTAAAAGTGAGTAACTGTAGACTTACTATGAACACCTATTTCATGTCTTACACCATCATCGTGAGGCAATGAAAGCTTTGTAATCGTGCCTGGAGATGGAAAATGCGTTTTTGGATCTTCCGCGTAAATTCTCACTTCAATAGCATGACCACTTCGATTAATTTGCTTCTGTGTAAAAGGTAATGTATGACCTTGAGCAATCTTTATTTGTTGCTCTACTATATCAATACCGGTTATTTCTTCTGTAACAGGATGCTCCACTTGTATTCTTGTGTTCATTTCAAGAAAGTAAAAATTCTTATCTTGATCTACTAAAAACTCAATTGTTCCAGCATTTGTGTAGCCGATCTCTTTTGCAGCAAGAACAGCTATTTCTCCCATACGTAATCTTGTTTGTTCATCTATAAACGAAGAGGGTGCTTCTTCAACTATCTTTTGGTGACGTCGTTGAATAGAGCATTCCCGTTCCCATAAAAACACGGTATTGCCTTCTTGATCAGCTAATAGTTGAATTTCAATATGTCGAGGATTTTCAAGGTATTTTTCAAGATACATTTCACTATGGCCAAAAAAACTTTTTGCACGTTTTTGATTACTTTCATACGCCTTATGCATCTCGTTTCTTGATCTTACAACCTGCATCCCAATCCCGCCACCACCTGAGGAAGCTTTTAACATAATTGGATAACCAATTTTCTCCGCTTCGATAATCGCTTCCTCAACTGATAATAATGGATGAGAAATTCCAGGTACAACAGGAACTCCAGCTTTTTTCATCATTGATCTTGCCTTAATTTTATCCCCCATTGCAGATATAATATTTGGTGATGGACCGATAAAAACAAATCCTTTTTCTTCACATTTTCTTGCAAACTCAGCATTTTCTGAAAGTAATCCATATCCTGGATGTATTGCATCTACATCACAAATTTGGGCAATCTCAAAAATTTTCTCCATATTTAGATAACTATCTGCAACACGTGGGCCCCCTATAAAATAAGCTTTATCAGCTAATTTAACATGAAGAGAGTCTTTATCAGCTTCTGAATAGATGACAATAGTTGAGATTCCTAAATTCTCACACGTTCTCATGATTCTAATCGCAATCTCACCACGATTTGCAATAAGGATTTTTTCAAACAATTGACTTCACCCCCATCTGCAACTTATTAACAACCTATTTGTCTTGCAATAACCATTCTTTGCACCTCTGACGTTCCCTCTCCAATTTCTAAAAGCTTTGCATCTCGAAAAAATCGTTCAACTTGGTATTCTTTCATATATCCATATCCACCATGTATTTGAATCGCTTGATCACAAACCTTCATACACATCTCAGAAGCAAATAATTTTGCTATCGCTGCTTCTTTTTTAAAACTTTTCTTTTGATCTTTTAACCATGCAGCTTTAAAAACCATCAATCTTGCTAATTCAATATTCATGTTCATATCAGCAAGTTTAAATTGTATAGCTTGAAACTTAGATATACTTTGACCAAATTGTTTTCTTTCCTTTGCATATTGAAGAGCTTTTTCATATGCGCCTTGAGCAATGCCAACAGCCATAGCTGCTATACCTATTCTTCCACCATCTAAAGTGGCTAAAAATTGTTTATAACCATGCCCGTCTATTCCAAGTAAGTTTTCTCTTGGTATCCTCACATTCTCTAACACTAGTTCTGTTGTATTTGAAGCATTAAGACCCATTTTCTGATAATGATCATGGATGGTAAAGCCTTCAGAATTTGTAGGTACAATAAACGCACTAATTCCATTAGTACCTTTTGAACGATCAGTAACGGCAGTAATCGCGAGATTTTTTGCATAACTAGCATTTGTGATGTAGCATTTCGAACCAGAAATCACCCATTGATCACCATCTAATATTGCTGTTGTTTCTGTACCACCAGCATCAGAACCAGCATTTGGTTCTGTTAAACCAAATGCCCCTAAGTACTCACCTTTGCATAGAGGTGTTAAGTAAGATTCTTTTTGCTCATCTGTTCCAAATAAATCTATTGGTGCAGCTCCTAAAGAGATATGAGCTGAATACGTTATTCCTGTTGATGCACAAACTCTACTTAATTCTTCAACAACAATTGCAAAACTAATCGTGTCTGCTTCACCACCACCATATTGCTCTGAAAAAGGTAAACCCATCATTCCTAAATCTGCTAACTGATCAAAAATCTCCTTAGGAAAAACAGCAGAAGAATCTCTTTCATCAGCTCCTGGTGCAACCTTTGCTTCTGCAAACTCATGTATTACCTTACGAATCATCTTTTGTTCTTTTGTTAATTCAAAGTCCATTTCACTTTCCCCTTTCTCTTATAAGATCAAAAGACTTATCGTTTAAACAGGATAAACTGGATGCTTTCTTTCTGAGAAAACAACATATTTTGACATATAGGCCTGATACCTTGATACTAATTCTGACCTCAATGAATTAGCTGGAATGATGCCATCAATAATCATTTCTGAGGCCAATCTATATATGTCAATATCTTCTTTATATTGACTCCGTTTTTCTTGGATGAATTCTTGGCGCTCTTCTTCTGGTAATTCAGCAATTTTTTTTGCATACACAGCATTCACGGCAGCTTCAGGTCCCATTACAGCAATTGAAGCACTAGGTAATGCTAAACAGCAATCAGGCTCAAAAGCAGGTCCTGCCATTGCATATAATCCTGCTCCATAAGCTTTTCTAACAATAATTGATATTTTCGGGACAGTTGCTTGTGACATACTAGCAATCATTTTTGCTCCATGCCGAATAATTCCTGCTCTTTCTACCTTTGTGCCAATCATAAAGCCAGGTATATCTGCTAAAAACAAAAGTGGAATATGAAAGGCATCACAAAGATTGATAAATTTTGCAGCTTTATCTGCGGAATCGTGGAAAAGGACTCCGCCTTTAACTTTAGGCTGATTCGCAATAATTCCAACAGGCTGACCATCTAACCGGCAAAATCCAGTAATTAATTCAGGTGCAAATAATTTTTTCATTTCAAAGAACGAGTTTTCATCAATGACTCTATGAATTAACTCATACATATCAAATGGAATATTCTGATTTTCTGGGATTATTTCTTCAAGTGTTTTTTGATATTGTTTAGGAGTAATAGATTCAATTATCGGTGGTTTATCTAAGTAATTTACTGGAAAGTATGAGAGGTAATTTCGGGATATTTCAATGGCTTCTTCTTCAGTTTTTGCTAACACATCACCACAGCCTGATACGGAACAATGCATCTTAGCTCCTCCCATTTCTTCAAGGGAGACTTTTTCACCAATAACCATCTCTGCCATTCGTGGTGAGCCTAAATACATTGAAGCATTGCCATCAACCATTATAACAACATCACAGAATGCTGGAATATATGCTCCACCTGCTGCTGATGGACCAAATAATACACAAACCTGTGGTATTTTCCCTGAAAGCTTTACTTGATTGTGAAAAATCCTTCCAGCTCCTCGTCGCCCTGGAAACATATCAAGTTGATCTGTAATTCTAGCACCTGCAGAGTCAATTAAATAAATAAGTGGTACTTTTAACTTTTCAGCTGTTTCTTGAATACGAATCATCTTTTCAACGGTTTTAGCTCCCCACGAGCCAGCCTTAACTGTTGAATCATTTGCAATTACACAAACTGTTTTACCATTAACCTTACCCATCCCTGTTATCACACCGTCTGCAGGTAAGTTTTGATCAAGGCAATTTGCAAAAACTCCATCTTCAATATCGATGTTATCATCAAAAAGAAGTTTTAAACGATCACGAACATATAACTTTCCTCTTGAGCGATTTTGTTCATGATATTTGATATGGCCACCTTTTTTAATATCATTCAATGACTTCTCTACCTTTTTTCCTAATGACAACTAGCATGCCCCCTTTATTCATGATGAATTAGAATAATCGTTTTTTTCTTAATGAAGTCAATTTAACCCAAAGTTTTTCTACTAATTTTACTATCATAACTGAACAAAGGTTCACCAATTACATCTTGAATATATAATGCAGCATCATGAATTTTATTTTTACTTACATTAGTTTCTATGTTCATACCATCTAACATGTATAAAAGATCATCAGTTGCAAGATTTCCAGAAGCACCTGGTGCATAAGGACAACCTCCAAGACCACCTATTGAACTATCAAACTTTGTTATCCCGGTCATTAAGGAAGCGGTTACATTTGCAAGTGCAGTACCTCTTGTATTATGAAAATGCATAGCAATTTTATCTGTAGAGTAATATTTTAATAAAATCGATAAAACTTCTTCTACTTGCTTCGGGGTAGCTACACCTATGGTATCTCCAAGTGACACCTCATTAACACCCATTTCAAAAAGCTTTTCACATGTTTTCATAACCTTTGAAATCGAAATTTCTCCCTCATATGGACAAGCGAAAACAGTTGATACATAGCCTCGAACAGATTTATTAGAGGATAGAGCATCACTCACTACTTCTTTTAAAATCGGATAAGTATCATCAATGGACTTATTAATATTTTTTTGATTATGTGTTTCACTTGCAGATATAAACACAGAAACTTCATCTATATTTGCTTCAATTGCTTTTTCTAATCCCTGTTGATTAGGAACTAATGCTGCATATGTGACACCATCGACACGCTCTATTCTTTTTGCTACCTCCAATGAATCTGCTAATGCTGGAATCCATTTCGGATGAACAAACGATGTGATCTCTATATATGATAATCCTGTATGAGATAATTTGTTAATCCAATTTATTTTACCTTCTGTAGAAACGAGAGCCTGAATATTTTGCAAGCCATCACGAGGACCAACTTCCTTAATATTTACTGATTTAGGCCAGTGCACAATGTTGCTCCTTTCTACTCTATCTCAACTAACACATCATCCTCATTAACAAAATCACCTTCATTAATATGAACCGCTTTTACAGTTCCTGTTACTTCTGCAGCAATAGGAATTTCCATTTTCATTGATTCTAAAATCACCACATCTTGACCTTCTTCAACTTGATCATCTACACCAACCAATACTTTCCATACACTTCCAGCCATACTTGCTTGTACTTTATCCATTTCTTTCCCCCTTGTTTCATTATCGTATGATTTTGTTGCTAAACTTAATAATTGTCTTGATCAAAGTTTCAAAACCTAATATAGAAACCTACTACTATACTATTCAGGTTTTTTTTACTTATAATCAAACTGATTTAATTTAAATATTCAGAATAAATAAAGAAAAAGCATGCTACAAGTAAAAGAGCATGCTTTGATCATATAATTTACTTTGCTAAAACAACTTTTTGAAAAACTTAATTAAATGGTTTTCATCATGTTCATGATCTTGTTTTTCAATCGACTTTGTTATGTATATATTTTCTTTATCGATGGCATAATCATATGCCAGTACTAATCCTAAATCCGTTTCATTCTGTTTATCTGTAGAAATTAAAAATTTATTACCAGTTTTATTCGCTAATTTTATGTAATCTGACAAAAAGGTGTAATTCATCTTACCATTTAAAAACAAAGTAGCTTCCTGATTTTTGTTCATTAATTCTTCAACTTCTTGATATGTGCCTTTTTCTCTAACTTGTTTCTTCGTTAAAACTACAACAACTCTTTCTCTTAATGTTCCAAGAAATTGACGTCTTTCATCAGGATTAATTTCACGCGCACCATAAATTCCTTGTTGGATATATTCATCAATTTTCGCTTTATCCATCCTTCTTACCCCCCAGCTCTTTTACGAAAACTATACTTTTGAGATTGTTTCAGGATATTCTAATCAACTACCTATTAAAACCTTTTCTCTCAAATGAAAGACTAGGTAAAACAGGAAGTTTGTATACAAAATCAAGGATTCTTGTTCCAATGAACTGACAAATAACGGCATAAATGATTATGTTTACATCAACAATAAATCCTGTTGATAATAAAAGTGTCCCGTTCACAACAAATAAGATTCTCCCTGGAAGAAGGCCAGTTATTTTTGCTAAAATTAAAGCTAAAATATCCATACCACCAGAAGATGCGCCCATTTTAAATAATATTCCCAAACCTACCCCAAAAATAACTGAGCCAAGTACTAAATCTAGAAATACATTCGAGATTGGAGCCAGGATATAGGGTGTTAAGGTGTTAATAGTTGCTGAAGTTACTGTGACACAAAACATTGTCCATAGAGCACTTTCTTTGCCGAGCCATTTAACTGCGGCTAAAAGAAAGCTTGCGTTTAATATAAAAAGAGTTAATGCAAATTGGATTTCGAATAAATAGTTCAACAACACACTTATACTTGCAGCTCCACCTGATGGTATAAAATGCGGAAATAGAAATACTGTCATAGCCAACCCTTGAATGACCGCTGCCAATCCAAGAATTAATGCTTTTTTGATTATTATATTCATTTTTGACTCCTTAATTTCACTGCTAAAAAACTAGTTAATATTTCTAAAATGACATGTATAGCTTTAAGAAACAAGTGAAAAACTTTATACTAAAATCGCCACTTGTTTCTAAAGCGAGTAAAAATGGTCAAAATTTAGAGCAACGATAAAAACCAACTCATTGTATTTACGAGTTGGTCTAATTACGAAAAGCCAGTTTACTATTGATCAAAACTTCAAAAATTAAGTGGTTCTTTGTGTTAACCGTTCAATAATTGTAGCAAGTAACAAAGTTCGTTCAACTAAGCTAGGTATCTCTAAATACTCTTTGTCACTATGAGCATTTCCACCTACAGGTCCTAATCCATCAATTGTCGCTACACCAAGTGATGATGTAAACGATGCATCAGATCCACCACCTGTTGAGGTATCTTCTATTTCAATCCCAATCTCGTCTCCTACATCTTGAATGATGCGGAGTAATGCCCGTGTTTTTTTATTTTTCTCCATTGGTGGTCGATTCATTTCACCCTCAAGAGATATTTTCGTACCTGCAACATCAGAAGACGCACAAATTTTTTCTAATCTTTCCTCAAGAAGCTCTACCTGATCCATTTCTTTAATTCGAATATCGATTTGTGCTTCTGCATGGTCTGATACTGTGTTCGCACTTGATCCGCCTTCAATTAAACCTACATTCACACTTATTCCATTTTCATGGTCAGATAATTCATGTAATTGGATAATTTTATGAGCTAATTCTTCAATGGCACTTCTACCTTTTTCTGGTTCAATGCCAGAGTGTGCCGCTTTTCCTTCAATAATTAATGTGTAATTTCCTTTTCCTCTTCTTGAAGACACTAACGAACCGTCTTTCCTTGCTGGCTCCATGACAAGTGCATATTTCTTGCCCTTTGCTTCACGTTCAATTATAGCTCGTGAAGAAGGCGAGCCAATTTCCTCATCACTATTTAGCACGATACGAATGTTTTTATACCCTTCATTGCCTTCTGAAATTAAGGCTTTGATCGCATATAATACTGTTGCATGGCTTGCTTTCATATCAATCACACCTGGACCGTATGCGCGATTGCCAACAATTCGAAAAGGTCTTTCTGATACAGTTCCCTCAGGAAAAACCGTATCCATATGAGCCAGTATAATAATAGCTGGGTTTATCGCATCTTTATGTTGCATGATCAAATGATTACCATATTCCTCTTGTGGTTCAACAATTACATGAAAACCAAGATCTTTATAGTTTCTTTTTAAAATCTCCCCAATTGTATCTACACCTTGTTTATCATATGATCCACTATCAATATTTACTATCTTCTCTATAAAAGCGAGCATTTCAACTTCATGCTCTTCTAAGAATGTTTCCATCTAGCATTTTCCTACTTTCTTTCCTACAGTAAAAACATCTATTCTTAAGGCTGTTTAATATCTAAATAAATTATCTTTTCGAAAACAGTTATTAATTAAGATTTTACCAGATTAAAGGCAACAAGGTAAGTGGAGCTTATGAATAATTACATCATTACATTAGCAATTCCCCATAATAAAATAAAACTGATCACAATTGTTATATTAGACAATGTGCCTACAAATTTTTGATCATATTGAAATTCGACCGAATATGGAAGTACTGATACAGATGTTGGTAAAAGAAAACCGATAAGCAAAGTATATTTAAACATGTCGTCGTAAGGTAAAAAGAGAAAGCATAGACTTCCCACTAATAAGCCAATACCATATCTTATGCCTAAAAATTGGAGCATTAATTTTAGATAACTTTTATTAAAAGAAAAATTCAAATAGATTCCTAGCAATAAGAGAGACATTGGCATATTAGCTTCTGAAATGATGCTTGCTACATCTATAATAGCAGTAGGAAGGGTTATTCCAATTAAATTTAAAATAACAACACTTATATAAGTCATTAATGGAATTGATTTAGACAATTTACTGATTACTGTTTTATAATCCAGCTTTACTTCTTCTTTTGAATAAAAACTCCCAATCAAATAACTTAAACCAAATACGATAAAAGCATTCCCAACATCAAACATGCCAAAGTAGGTAATACCCTCTTTCCCAAAAATGACTTCAACAAGAGGGTAAGCAAATAACCCGATATTAAAACCAGGAATCATCATGCCTACCATTCCCTTATTTTTTCTACTTTTCTTTTTTAGGAAAAACAGTCCGATAAATCCAATTAGTATTCCATATATAAAGCCAACAAAAATGAGCATAAATAATGAGTTGTCGATTTTCAATCCGTTAAATGTGACGATAATTAAAGAAGGTAGAGTAAGATTGAAAATAATTCTTGCTAAGCCTTCCCCATCTTTTTCTTTAATAATATTTCTTCTTTTTAATAAATAACCTAACGCGATAATGATAATACAATATAAAAATTGCATGTTAAAACTATCCAAAATAGAGAACCCCTTACTTTATAATGTAAACTATTATACATTACTTAATGAATTATTTCTGTTTAAGATCCTTCCACTATCCTAGTAAACTATTTGATTATTTTTAATTTTATGTTAAATTTAAATGTATGACAAAGAAAGGGTGTTTACTATGGATCAATTTACTAATATTACAATCGACAAGAAAGCAAATGTTTACTTTGAAGGTAAAGTAACAAGTCGAACAGTACTATTTGAAGATGGTACAAGAAAAACTCTAGGAATCATGCAGCCCGGAGAATACGAATTCGCGGCGGAATTGAAGGAAGAAATGGAAATTGTAGCAGGTCATTTAGATTATAAATTAAGTGGACAAGACTGGCAGACAATTGAAGGAAACGGTGTTTTTTATGTGCCAGCCAATGAATCTTTCCAAGTAAAAGCATATTCTGTTGTTGATTATTGCTGTTCTTACATAAGTGAATAATAACAAAATGACGGGCAGTTTTGTCCGTCATTTTTGTATGTTTATTTCTCTTCCGCAAACTGAACTAATTTGAAAAGAAATTGATAAATTGTAGCTAAAGTGTCACCTATTGAAGAGTTCTCATTAAAATTTTCTACAAGTTCCAGCTTAAAATTCAAATCCCACAATCCATCTTGTTGATTAAAGATTAAATTATATTTAAACTCTGACTCTTTAAGCTGTTGATCTAAATACTCTTTAATAAAGTTTTCAGCTTTCTTTTTCAACTTTAAACCAAGCATTACATCATACGTACCAAACACATCATCAATTTCTACTGACATGGAATCAACACCAATCACATCGAACCACTTAGACTCAACATAAATAAATTCAGCTTTATGTTTTTTCAGGTGCGTTATTGATTCATTAAGGAAATCTGATTCCTCAACCGCAATACTTTCATCTGTTTCTTTATCACTTCGTTCAATATACGCATCATGAAATCGAGATACTGGATTCTCCACCTTCAGGTTTGTCATATCATCTGTTATTAGTTCATGTTTCTTAAGGTAATCTATCTCTACTTGAAATAGTAATTCTTTTTTATCTTCGACTAGCGGTAAAATTATCTGGTTTACTTGTTCTTTTAACAAAATATATCCTCCATTCAGCGCTATTACTGATGTTTCATTCTTCTACTATACTAACTATACAGAATATCTCACTAAAATGAAAACAGGATTCTTAAGACAAGTCAATCTCAAGTAAAATAGGGCAATGATCACTACCTAGGACTTCTGAATGAATTTGTGCGTCATTAATTTTATTAGCTATTTTATCTGATACAATAAAATAGTCAATTCTCCATCCAATATTTCTTTCTCTCACCTTACTCATATAAGACCACCAAGTAAAGCAATCGTCTTTTTCAGGGTAAACATATCTAAAACTATCAACAAACCCTGATTGTAATAGCAGTGTCATTTTCCCTCGTTCTTCATCTGTAAAACCTGAATTTCCTTTATTAGACTTAGGATTTTTCAGATCAATCTCATTGTGTGCGACATTCAGATCTCCGCACAAAATGACAGGTTTCGTTTTTTCCAATAACACCATATAATTACGAACTTCATCTTCCCATTGTAGACGATAGCCAAGTCTAGCAAGATCTCTTTTAGAGTTGGGTGTATATACTGTTACAAAATAAAATTCTTCAAATTCTAATGTAATAATTCGTCCTTCAGCTTCATCCTCTTTGTCACCTAAACCATAAGAAATAGAAAGTGGTTTTTGTTTCGTAAACACAGCTGTTCCAGAGTAACCTTTTCTTTCAGCATAATTCCAATATTGATGATATCCATCTAGCTCTAGCGTAATTTGACCTTCTTGTAACTTTGACTCCTGAATACAAAATATATCTGCATCAACTTCATGAAAATAATTTAAAAATCCTTTTTTAACACAAGCTCGTATTCCATTTACATTCCAAGATACTAATTTCATCTATACTCAACTTCCTTATTTCAAATATTGATTGAACAAAGTACTATCATAAACTATTTTTCTATTTTTCTAAACTATTATCTATTCCTTTGATAAATAGATATTTTAAGATACAGAAATAATTATATATAAAATATGAAAATACCATCCACATTTAATCACCCAAAGCTCTAAATCGAACTTATGAAGGACTTCATCATTGCTCCACCTCTTAGGGCTTCATCGACCTTATGACGGACTTTTCTTCACTCACACCCCATCAAGATCGCTATTATGAAAGTTACTTCTCTACATAAAAAAAACTGACCATAATTAGTCAGCTTTGCTCATCTTTATTTCTTTCACTTTTTGAACTTGCTCATCTGGCCACCATGCACCACAATCATCAGATACTACACAAGTTGCACATTTTTCCAGATCAAACACCTTCATCCCTGTTATTGGTGGAGAATATAGATGAAGTGTTACAAGTTTGGAATCTTGAGAAACTGCCATTTTGTGAACTCCTTTGTATGGCGCAAAAAACATATTTCCTTCCTCCTGAATCTCTGTTAGAAGCTCTAAAGGCAAGTAGCTCCCAGTTGCTTCATATACAGTATTTTTTGCTGCTCCTTTGACAACTTGAATCCAGCCGCAAGATTGACCATGATCATGAGGAGCACACTCTAACTCAGACCAGTTCATTACTAAAAGCTCTAGGTAATCATTTTTAAATAATAACTTCCGGTAATATGGCTTTCCTGCTGTATCACTATTTACTAAAAGATGTTGAAGATCCTCAAATTTAATATCCAACCTTTGTAATGACTCTTTTAAACCATCTTTTGAAAAGTCCTCAACATTTTGTAATACATGTTCAATCCGAGCTATTACATCCAAAAAAATCGACCTCCTCATTTTCACAAAAAACGCGAACAGACTAGTCAATTTAAAGGATATTAGTTCATTTATTACCGTTTTTTATATTGAAAAAATTGATTGTATAATTTATTAAATTGACCATTTACAAAAATGACGCCTATTATAATTATGATTCCACCTATAATACTTATGATCATGATTTTTTCATTAAGAAGAATGATTGCAGCAATTAAGGTCGCCAATGGCTCTAGATATAGAAAAACAGAAACTTGAGATGCCTCTAGTACAGTCAGTGCTTTTGCCCAATACCAATAAGCAACACCTGATACAAATATTCCTAGGAAAAACAAATGACCCCACTCTCCACTGTTAAGTAAGGAGAGTGATTCCCAGCTATTATTTCGAAATAAAAACGGTAATGTTAAAAGAAATCCTAAGAAACTCATATAAAATGTGATGACTAAGGGTGACGCACATATATTTAATTTTTTCAAAAGAACAGAATAAACAGCCCAGTTTAACGTACTCAAGATCATTAATAAATAACCAATATTTAACGTTGGTGCAACTCCATTTTCAGATCCTGCTGTTGTAACCATCATTACACCAAATATCGCTAAAACCATGCCTATTGCTTTCATAATTGTCATTTTTTCATTTAAAAAAATCATTGAAAGAATCACTGTAAAAACGGGAGAAAAAGAAATCATCCACCCTGCAGCAGAAGCTTCAATTGTTAAAAGTGCTGTTGCTTGAAGTACTTGATGAATAAATACACCTAATATCCCTAAAACAATTAAATGTGGAATATATGTGAAGGAAATATTAAGCCTTTCTCCTAAAAGTAATAATAATAAAAGTAGAAATAAAGAACCAATGCCAAAACGAATGACAAGTAATGTATAGGGATCAAGCTTATCTAAAACAGCTTTTGTCGATACAAAGGACACTCCCCAAAACGTAATCGACATTGTAGCATATAAGGCTGCAGCAGTATTCTTAGTCGGAAAATTCATAAAGCTTTATCTCCTCAGAATTATAATATATCTTATCCTATGCTTGTCCCGTATAAGCATGTATAAATTGAAGAGAAAGATTTATATTTAGGTCTCTTTTTTTGAAAAAATGTAGATATGTACAAAAATAAAATAGTTTATAAAGGGAGCACTTTTTGAAGAAGTGATGTTTTGAGACATTTTTTCAGTAGTTCCAGTAACAAAGTTAGCGAAAACAGCGATATTAAATAAAATCTATGTTACAATGAGTGAACACTCATTCATTTATTGTGATATTTTATTGATACAACTTGGAGGAGATATTCTTGAAACAGATTGGACCAATTAAAATAATTGAAGGCCCTAATTATAGTAAAGTGCCTTATTCTAGAAGCTTATTTATCGATGGGGCTGAAAAAGTGTTAATTGATACTGGTGCAGATCCGAGTACCCTTTCTAATCTCGAGCAAAAGCATAGTATGAATTTGATCATTAATACACATTATCACCCCGATCACACATGTCATAATTACCTTTTTCCTAACACCGAAAAATGGATTAATCCGATAGAGTTTGAAACTGTTTCATCTATTGAAAGTGTAGCAAAAGAAAATGGGATTTTTCAGGAATGGGGAAAAGAAGGTGTTGATCAATGGAAAAAAACAATTCCTGACGAATGGATTACATCTCTCTTAAGTATTAATGGAACATACGAATATGACAAACAGTATAATTTTGGTGATGTAAACATGATCTTATTACATACTCCTGGACACACAAAGGGATTTGCCTGTCCTTATTTCCCTGATTTAGGTGTAGTTTATACGGGAGATTATGATATGACAGCATTTGGACCTTGGTATAATGGAACAGACGGTGACATTGAAGATTTTGTTCGCTCAGGTCAGCGTCTGCTAAACCTTGATGCTGATGTTTATATTACTGGTCATCAAAAAGGTGTTTTCACAAAAACTGAATTCAAAAGTGCCATGAGCGATTATTTAGCCATAATTGATCAACGCGATGACATCATTTCTAAACATGTACAATCCGGAATGGATTTTGAGAAATTATCTTCTATCGGTATCTTTTACCCAAAGAAGACACTTGAACATACATTACTGAGAACCTGGGAACGTAGTGGAATACGTAAGCATCTTGAAAGACTGGGTTATATTGTGAAGGGAACGGAAATAAAAAGTTATGTACGCACCAAATAAAATATAATGATGATTTGGAGAATAGTAGAGGGGCTCTCCCCTCTATTCTTCTTCTTCCATTAAATCTTCAAAAGCAGATGATACCTTTTCAAATTCTTCATCGCTTTCGATTGGTGAAAAGTCTCCCTCTTCATCAACCGTTAAAAAGAAAACATCAATATCTTCTTCAGATTCATCTTGAATATCATCAACAAACCCTACTGCTACATAATCTGTGTCTTCTAGAGTTATTGCAGCTAACACTTCTACTTCATTTTCTTGACCTTGTTCATCTGTAATTGTAAAAACTTCGCCTACTTCAATCTTTTCCATGAATAAAAACTCCCTTCTAACGTACATATAGTACCATTACTTCAATAATGTTGCCATTAATAAGAAATTTAATGCCTATTAAAAGGGTAACCTCCCTTAAATATGTGCTAAAAAGGAGATAACTGGATGGCTATTCGACCATATTATTTTAAATCTTCATTACCCATTAATGATAAACATCACAATGGAAAATTAACAGTAGAAGGTAAAGGTATCATAACAACAAAGCCTGATAAAGCATCGATTACTTTAGGGATTATTACTGAAGATCAAGATGTTATAAAAGCACAAAATAAAAATTCAATTATTACAAATAACGTTATAAATTCACTGCGAAAAAGTGGAATCAGCAATAACCAGATCCAAACAATTTCCTATACAATACAACCGCTTTATCAATATATTGATGAGCAAAATGTTCTTACAGGCTATAAAATAAGTCATATTCTTGAAGTAACTTTACTCGATTTAGATCTAATCGGAGAAGTTTATAAAGTCGCAGTCTCAAGCGGAGCAAATATTTCTGAAGGCTTAAAATTTTCTCTATCTAATGAAAATTATTATTATGATGAAGCATTGAAAAAGGCGTTAAAACAAGCAACATTAAAAGCAATATCACTTGGTCAACAAATGGGTGTTAATATCAATACGATTCCGACAAAAATAACTGAAAATTCTTCACCTCAACCTTTAAGAGATGTTATGTATTCTTTCACTGCTGAAACAAACTTTCAAGACACGCCTCCAATTCAAAAAAGAGACATTTCAATAGAGGCAAATTTAACCGCAGTATATTATTATTAAATTTTAAAGTTTTTTCACACCCTTAAGCTTCAATCTTTTATAAACAATTTTATATAAAGTAAAAGACGGATGCAAAATAATCCGTCTTTTATTTTTTAATTTTCTTTGAGCAGTACATCAATTTCATTTAAAAGATTTTGCTGAATTTCTTCAACTTTTTTGAAATCCATTGCCTCTATATAATAAAACTCTAATTCATCTCTTAATTTCTTCGCTTCTGATAAATACCCAATCGCTTCTTTCATTTTATCTTTATAAGCTTTTGTTGTTCTTTGTATTTCTGAGGCGAATTTTTCATCAGTACCTTGAGTGATGCAGTACTCATACATATCAATAATTTCATCAGAGTTTCGATCAGGAAAATACTCATGTGGTGCTGTACTGTCAAAAATAGCTATACCCTTTTCGCGAAGTATGACCATATCGAGACTATTTGGATCAAAGCCACAATGATATACTTCTACATCAAAACCTTTTTGCTCACCAGCTGTGACAATTTTTTTAAGCATCGTAGATTTACCTGATCCTGCTCTACCTTTAATAAAATACCGTTTCTCTACATCTTCAGTTAAATTTTGAATAAAATCTACTGCTCCATCTGGAGTAGCTGCACCTAAAAATCGATGTTTGATTTTTGACTCTTTATTCAGGAGGTCTTCTCCATAAAATTGAGAAATTAACCTTTCCGTTAGTTCATCAGCTTTAGTAAAATCCATATTCGATATATATATATCTTCTATATCATCATGTGCACTCAAAGATTCAGCAAATGTTTCATAAGCTGCTTCAAATTTAAGAGCAATATTTTCATTGAGCTTAAGTATTTCAGCTTTATTTTTTAGTAACTGCTGTGAATCCCAAGCTACACCTAAATTTACATATTCCTCGATTACCCCTGGTGCCTTAGGTTCAATAACATGTGGTGCTGTTCCATCAACAATACCAATTTTTTCATTTGTCAATATAACACCATCAATTGAGTTTGTATCTGATGCACAATGTAAATATTCTACATCAATCCCCTTCTCTTCCATTGCATCTCCGATCTTTTTCATCAATGAGGATTTTCCAGTACCAGGTCCACCTTTTAAAATATATAAACGCTCTAAATCATCTATAGCAGAATCATAAAGACTGTAAAAACCTTTTGCTGTATTACCTCCAGCGTAATAATGACGAACCTTTCCACTCATCAAATCACCCTTTCAAGCCTATTTCTTACAACATATGTAGATTATCTTACAAGGGTGAATGCCTATTTTCAGATTATGAAACGATGTTGATTTTCATATCATTTATGAGGACTCAGGTCGAAAACCTGCATTAGTATCAAACAAATTGCTAACTTCTTTTTACAAGTGTAAATGTCAAGCTAACGATGTACAATTTTGATCGCTTATGAATGCTCAAAAATTAATTAACATCTTCTTCTAAGTGATCTTTAATTCTGAGGGAAGGCCCAACAATATTCACGACTGTTGCGTTGTGTAGAACACAATCTAATATTGCATTTCTTAATTTAGTTTCCAGGAACACCGCATCTCTGTATTTATGTCCTTCATCAACTATATGACGAACTTTTACTCATGCTTTTCCCTCGCTTATATACAAGGCTGTTATCGTAAAATTGTTGCTTTTAATAACCTAAAGGAAACCTCACTGTATGCAGTCTATTGGCCTTTTCTTCTTTAAATACCTTTAAGCGTTAAACACACAGTTTTAACAGATAATTAGGGCTATTAGCAACAATCTTTGAGAAAAGAGCCTTTTACAATCTCAAACTTATTAAAATATGAATCCTTATGAACGATAACCTATTTTCATGTATAATAATTTCAGGTAGGTTAAAAAGACATACATAACCTATCTGAATATGTTCTTAAGGAGATTTGAATGTGAATTCTAAAGATGTAGAAAATAAAATAATAGAAAACTATCAAAAAGACGAGAATATGATGATCTTAATCTTTGCACAATGGTGTGTAAATCATAGTCTTAATCCTTATGAAATATATGTAAAAGCATACCCAAATCAACAACAAAACCCAGCTTTAAAACAAGCAATAGATTTAACGGTATCAAAGGAGGAAGCTGGAGAAATTCCAGATCAAACATTACTGAATGTATTATCCCTTTTTGGCAATGAAGATCTAGCATTTGTTGTATCAGAGGAAATAGGTAATATAAAGAAAAACACTGATTAGGAGCATGTAAACATGAGAAAAAAATTAGATCACATAGGGATAGCGGTACGTGATTTAGAAAGTAGCTTGTCCTTTTATATGAAAATTCTTGATGCTACATTAATAGATCGCTACACAAGTACTGCCAAAGGAGTTGAAAGTGAAATTGCGATTATTGATTTAGATGGTGAAAGAATTGAACTATTATCACCAACAAATAACACCACTTCACCGATTGCAAGGTTTATTAAGCAAAAGGGAAAAGGTGTTCATCATATCGCCTACAAAGTAGAAAATTTAGACGATGCCATTATAGACCTAAAAGCAAAAGGAATACGAGTATTGGAAGACAGCCTTAGGACAAACAAACATGGCAGAAGGTTAATTTATTTAAATCCTGCAGACACTGAAGGAACAATAATAGAGTATTGTGATTATCCTTCCCTTAAAATATAACTACTCATGTTAATGTATTATAAATTTGCTTTTAAAGTTACACATCTTATAATCCGACAGGTATTAAAATAATAAAGGTCCAGTTCACCATTTTTCAAATGGTAACCTGGGCCTCTCATCTTATTTTTCAAATTTCTTAAATATCAATGTTGCATTATGTCCACCAAAACCTAGTGAATTAGATAAAACAACATTAATATTAGCTCTTTTGGCACCATTTGTTACATAATCTAAATCTAACTCTTCATCTGGCGTTTCGTAATTAATTGTTGGAGGAAGTACTCCCTCTTTAATCGCTAATAAAGAGAAGATTGCTTCAATTGCACCTGCTGCACCAAGTAAATGTCCTGTCATTGATTTTGTCGAACTAACAGCTAATTGATAGGCATGCTCACCAAACACTTCTTTTATGGCCATTGTTTCATATAAATCATTGTAATGTGTGCTTGTCCCATGAGCATTAATATAGTCTACTGTATCTGCTAAAAGATTAGCATCCTTTAACGCTAGCTTCATTGCACGTTGTCCACCTTCTCCATTTGGTGCAGGAGTTGTAATATGATAAGCATCACCTGTTGCACCATAACCAACTAACTCTCCATAAATCTGTGCACCTCTTGCAAGGGCATGTTCTAGCTCTTCTAATATAAGCGTTCCTGCTCCTTCAGCAATAACAAACCCATTACGATTTTTATCAAAAGGACGACTTGCTGTATTCGGATCTGGGTTAGTTGATAAAGCAGTCATATTGGCAAATCCTGAAATAGTCATATCTGTAATAGCAGCTTCTGCTCCACCTGTTACCATCATATCTGCAATACCATTTTGGATAACCCGAAAAGAGTCTCCTATTGAATTTGCTCCTGATGCACAAGCAGTTACCGAACAATTGTTA
This sequence comes from Metabacillus litoralis, assembly GCF_007994985.1. Taxonomy (GTDB): domain Bacteria; phylum Bacillota; class Bacilli; order Bacillales; family Bacillaceae; genus Metabacillus; species Metabacillus litoralis. The sequence continues at coordinate 439,836 of NZ_VOQF01000001.1, forward strand.
ATTCCTTTTGCACCCAATTCTATCGATACTCTTCCTGAAGCCATATCAGGGATAAACATAGGGATAATAAAAGGACTAACACGTCTTGGACCTTTATCTAAAAAGCGCTTGTGCTGTTCCTCGAATTCATCAAGTCCACCAATCCCAGAACCAATCCAGACACCAACACGCTCTGCTGATACATTTTCCCCAATCTCTACATTTGCATCTTTAACGGCCATTTTACTAGCTGCAATAGCTAGATGAGTGAAGCGAGCCATTCTTTTAATTTCTTTATGATCAATATATTCAGCAGGATCAAAGTTTTTCACTTCACCTGCTACCTTTACATTAAACTTTTCTGTATCTACTCTTTTCATAGGTGCAATACCTGAAACACCATTTTTTATATTGTTCCAAGATGTTTCAACGTCATTTCCTACTGGCGTAACGGCTCCCACTCCTGTAATGACAACTCTTTTTTTCATCATTCATACTCCCTTCTCTCACTTACAGTTTCAGGATATTTTTAATTATCTATAAAATTAATAGTTGGTACTAATACCTTATATGTATATCTTATACTAAAATCTATTAAAATGAAAGTTGCTGTTTGTTTCTGTATCTATGTTCATGTATTAGGTTCGAGGTTGTAGCTAAACCACAGAATTGGTAAATCATAAGCCAATTAAAAAATCGCAATGTAAACCAAATATTTTTACAGACTTAACAAAAAAACCTCCATCATCGGAGATTTTTTAAAAAGGCTCTTTCATTGTTTGTGGCTATTTTGACCATCCTACTAAGAGGTGATAAAATACTCTTTCAGGAGGCGGTTTCTCAATGATTAAAGACATCTATGCTTATTTTTCGGACACAGTCCTTCAATTGAAGAACCGCTGAGTTCGTTGGGATACTTCTTTTTTCAAGCATAAAACCCAATTGTGTTTAAAATTGCAACTCCAATTCCAGTTACGGCAATTCCTGTAATAGCAGTAACTAACACTGTTTTTAATCGCTTAGTGTTCACCCAAACTGTTATACCTCCAATAATCGTAAATATAATACCAAAAAATATAGACGCAAAAGGATTAGTTGGAGTTATCCAATCATACCAAGACAAAAAGTCCATAAAACCCACCTCCAGAAATTAAATTATCTACACCTTAAACTGTAAAAGCCTTTGATATACAATACCATAAAAAGTAAATAAATCCTCACATTGTTCTAATAGCAACAATGTTTACGAAAAGAGCCTTTTAAAAAGATATTCTCTTACACACCTTTTTTATCTTAAGTCAATCCACACTAGACGATAGCAACGGTGCACTAAAGAAGATAAACAATCCACTTATTATACTTAAAAGCAAACCTATAATTGAAAGAGAAGTAAGATAAATACCAATAGGAAATAAGCATACACCAATAATAAAGAAGATTTTTGCAAACATTACTACACCCCCTCTATCACTATATGGTTATTTTGTAAAAGACTCTTTTATACGATCAGTAGCCCAACGTTTTAGTATCAATTTCCCCCATCCTTCATCATTTTTTATTAAAGATTGAACACGCCAATACATTGGAGGATGAGCCATAAATTGAAATTCTATAAAACGCCACAGCCAACTATCACGTTCCAATGAAGAAGCTTCCTTTTTCTCTTCTGCACCTGATAAACGATAAGAAATCGATTTATTAAGTGCTTTATCCTGTTCGATTGAGAGGATTCTTAGACTTTCAGCCATCTGTGCGTTTCCATTATCTACTAATGTAGAAGCCAAATGATCTGCTCTTACCTCCATCCATTGTAAAAAGAATGACTGATAAATCGGATAAAATATCATCATAAACCAAATTGCAAAAAACAATGGTATTTTATAATCATCAATATTTGTAACATGTTTTTGAATAGTCAAAACAAATATAAGAAGCATTGATAGATATACTGCGCGCCAAATTTGTCCCCACATTACATCCCTTTTTTTCACATGAATGAGTTCATGAGCAAGAATTCCTTCAATAACATGTAACGGTAGTTTCAATGTTGAAGATGTAAAGGTGATCATCGCTCTACCTATATTCATTCCTGTTGCAAGCCCGTTAAACTCTAATGATTCTGCTTCATAGATTTCAACATTTTTAACTCCCGCACGTTTACACATCTTATTTGCTAAATCAATTATTTCATGATTATCAAGTTTTTTTGCATCCATCGCAACCTTTAACACACGATCAGATATATATAAATTTAACAGCCAATATAGTAAAACAACCGCTATCATTAACAAAGGTGGAGCTTTCAAATAATACAAAAGCAATAATACTCCAGAATAAGCAGAAACACCCTTAACAGTTGCAGCAAAATAAAGCTTACCTGATAGCCTTTTTATATTCTTTTTATGATAAAAAGGGAGAACCTTGATTTGTTCATGCTCTTCTAGCTGACTATTTTCTTTTAATATATCTTTAAATTTGTTTAGTTCTTTAATTGATAGATAAATTGTTGCCCCTGGTAATGTTAATTTTAAAACTTTATGTAAGCTCGTTGTAAAATCAGTATTTGTCATAAATAGAGTTAAAAAAGGATGCAATTTTAAAACATCAACTGTAGACTCTACTTGAGCAAGTGTACAGTCTTCCAGAGTAAATCTTCTTGAGTCATATTTCGATACAATAAAAAGTGTATTGTTTTGCTGTTCATAAAATACCCTTACCTGAAAGTATGTGAAAACTCGTTTCACCATTTCAGCAATGACTGTGAAAAGACTTATTATAATAAAAAATTTTAACGGGCTCTCATTAGGTCCTAGCACTAAAAATAATATAGCGAAAAAGAAAACCATAAGTGATATTGTTATATCTAATAAAATCCTTCTTAAATCTCTCTGTAATTCAATTTCTTCTACCTGTAAATTATTAATCTCTATTATTATTTCTTCATATTTTTTTCGCCCGGAAGTAAGGGTGATCAAGGTAAAATAACTACTAGAAAGAAGTGCTAGATAAATAAAGCTATTTAAAAAGGGATGTGCGTAAAACACATATCCTATTGCACTAATACCTAGAAAAAGTTCTGTTGCTATACCAAGCTTTTTATAATATTTCCCTATTAAAGCCCCACTTAGTTGGATAAAACAACCAATTAATATATACACAATCACTTCTATTAAACTTGGAATCATGATCACACCTGCCTTCTCACTAACAAAGTCAATTTACTGATAATCCATATCCTCTGACCATTTTATAACTTCTTCAATGCTTAGATCTGGATTATTGATCATCACATTATATCTTAGTCCATCTTCATCCCAGCTAATTGCTCTAATTTCCTCCATATATTCTGCATGATGACCACGAACCATCCATTTTGATTTTTGAATGTCCATTCCTTCACCTGTTGGAGTTGGGAATACTGATACTAAAAAAACAGGAGTAGAATTGTCTTTATCTACATACATCATATTTACTTCTGTTCTATTGATCTCTCCACCTATCTCTTGCCAATCAATTGATTCTATCTTTACTTTATCGTCAGAAAATGCAAGGATCGTTTTTCCTACTGCTTTTTCAGCTTCTTTAAATGTACCTTTTTGACTATTAAATTCTGTATCTACCGGAACTGCTTCAATTCCTTCTGGCAATGTAACTTCAAAGGTTGTCGTTGAAAAGTCTGGAGAAAAATCTACTTTTTTGTAAACAATTTCTGACGTGATATCAGCAGTAGTCGTAACTGTTTTCATCATAAACCAAGTTTTTTTATCAACCCAAAATTCCATTGTTCCAAGAATTGAATCTTCAGTTTTATGTGTAGCTTTTAAATGATACGTATTAATTCCACTTATTGTTTCTTCACCAACAACCTCATAGCTATGAGTTTTCTTCATTCCATCTAATAAATTTATAAGTTGTTCTTTTTGCGTATTACTTGTTGGTAGATCTTCACCTTCTAGATCAATTTTTATAGCTTGTTGTGTACTTTCATCAAATGTAATTAACTCATCACCAGTATTATAGGCAAATGATTGATGATTATTGTTCAAATCTGTTGTAATTACTTTTCTTTGACCATTTTTTGCTACAAATTCTTCAATTTCTATTTGTTCAGTTTCTTCATCTTCTGAATACATCTTAATCGTAGCTTTTCCATAATATTCTGTTACTTCTTTCCCTGCTTCAAGTACATTAAGAACAATTTCTCCTGAAGATGCTGCAGCCTCTTCTGAACAGCCTCCTAAAAAAACGATTTGAGATATAATTGTTGTTCCAATTAATAATTTTCTCAGTTTCATATTTTACTCATCCTTCCTTAATCCAGCATGCTACTAATGTTCCATAATCTTCTTTTGACCATAATCTAATTTTCCCATCATGTTTTTCAATTAACATTTTCGTTATACTTAATCCTAAACCACTACTTCCTCCAAGTCCCCTAGCTCCTTCAACCTGCTTAAATGGTTCAAAAACAGTTTCTAGAAGGTCCTCTGGTATTTCATCCCCTTCATTTTGGACAAGAATTAAGGTTCCATCCTTCCTCCATAAATCTAGTTCTTTTGAAAATGGTGAAAACACCCAATTTGGAATAGTTGTTCTTTTTGACAGCACAGCAAGCCAGATTGATTGTCCGTTATCAGTATGACGGATCGCATTTGTCATTAAGTTATCAACAATTCTAATCATTTGTTTAACATTTACTCTATAATTACCTTCTACTTCCTGTTGAACGTGTAATTGAAGATTTCCTTTAGCACATGGTTCTTCATAACTAGAAACAAGCATTTCAAAAAATTCTTGTCCCTCAACATGAATTAGTTCGATCTTTTCTTGTGTTGATTGAAGTACAGCATATATTGCTAAATCATCTAGCATTTGTCTCATATAATTTAATTTATCAAACAGAATCGTTTTATAATCTCGTTTTTCTTCCTGTGTTAGCGTTGTATCTTGATTTAGTGCCTCTGTATAAGCCTGAACTACAGTGAGTGGTGTTTTTAAATCATGTGAAAGAGCAGCTACTATAAATTCTTTTTCCTTTTGCTGTTTATCAAGCTCAAGTCTTGTTTCTTCGATTTGCTTTTTCATTTGATCAAAGTGGATAAATAAATTACCAATTTCATCTTTTCTATAAGGATACGAATTTTCTATATTCGTGCCATTAGCGAAAGCTCTCATTTGATACTGTAAAATAGATAAAGGTTTGTTTAATTTACGATTTAATAAAAGAACAACCGTTATATATAATAGAAGAAAAAAACTACCAACTACGCTAAATAAAAATATAGTGCGTTCATTAAAACCTTCTACCCATTGCTCCCTGGCTACCGTTATTTCATAAAACCCAATGATTTTCCCTTCTTGCAAAGTTGGTTTTTTGATTACATAGGATTTGTGTTTTTTTTGTATTTCGTTTAAATCTTGGTATAAAGTGTTAAGGTTGTTTTGATACATCATTGTTGATGATGGATCCTCTATTGAAGAGTAAAGAATTGTTCCGTCATATCGATAAAGGACAATCTTAATCTTATTACTTACTAAACTATCTATGCTTTTATATTTTCCCTTAGGCTGAAAGGTATACAAATCTGGATTTTGTAGCTTAGCTTCAATATGATTTGTTTGATTATATACACTCATGTATTCTACAAAGTCCTGTTCTTCATCATAACTGCTAAGACTACTATAAAGCAGATATAATGTGATGATTGGTAAAAGCATGACAATTAGAAAGCTTATCATCAACCAATATTTTATTTTCATATAATCTCCTCACCAATAAACCGATAGCCAATTCCCCAAACAGTTTGTATATACTTAGCTGAACGACTTACATCATGTAGCTTTGTTCGCAAGCTTTTAATGTGAACTGTAATCGTATTGTTGCCTTCCATATCCTCTTGTTGCCAAATATGTTCATATAGCTCTGATTTAGAAAAAGTTTGAAAAGGATTTTTAGCTAGTATCAGCAGCAATTCCCATTCCTTCGTCGTTAGCAAGATAGGTTCATCATTTACGTACGTTACTTTTTTCAGAAAATCAATTTGCAATCCATGAGCATATTTCGAGTTCGCATTTTGATCATCTTTTCTCAAATACCTTCGATACCTTCTTAAATGTGAGCTTAACCTTGCACTTAGTTCTTCAAGACTAAATGGCTTTGTTAAATAATCATCTGCCCCAAAATCTAATCCTTTGATTTTAGTTTCATCCTCATGTCTAGCACTAATAATAAGTAATGGGATTTCACTTTCTAATCGTATTTTTTTACAAAGCGTTAATCCATCCATTTCGGGAAGCATCAAATCAACCAGTACTAACTGAAAAGTGTTAAGCTTGAAATCTTCCCATCCTTCTTTACCTGTTGATGCCCAAGTAATATGGTAGCCTTCTTTTCTAAGATGATCACAAACAATTCTAGCAATCTCTTGATCATCTTCTACTAATAATATGGATTCATTACTCAACATTAACCCCTCTTTCACTACAATTATATCTAAGAAAAACAATACCATTATTTTCTTTATAAACTCTTTATAATTTGATTTTTATTATGAATATTTTTGCTATTGGATTATTTTATGGGAATTTTTAACAAATAAAAAAAGGCTAACATTAAAATTGTTAACCTTTCTTCATGTGTTCTATGTATTTATTCGTTAATAACTAACCACTTTATGAAATCCTGCTCTTTTTTTGTTAAGAATCGCCCTAAGTCCTCTGAAAAATGAAGATATAATTCTATGTATCTTTTAACTGCTGCGTCCATCTTTTACCCCCTGATATATATAAGAACTTTTTTATTTTACCATGAATCCCTCCTTATATCAGTCTTTATATTGAATTAATAAATTTTTTTTATTAATTCATTTTGTTGTAGAAAGTGTCTATCTTTCATCAATCAATTATATATGCTTTTTAGCAAAAACTTAAAAACAGGAGAATTTTACTCGTCAGAATCATCACCTATTTTATCATTTAATTGGTCATCCATTTGGTATTGATTACCCTTAAAAAATTCATTCACTTTATGGATTAAACTCTCCCTGTCTACCGAATCATGATGATTTAATTGGGAAAAATTCTTAATAGAATAAACCTGAAATAATTTACGTTTTTCTTTAGACTTGTTTAGTAGTGTTAATAAAACATATATAATTATTAAGACAATGAATAATGTTTTCACAACTTTCACCTCCTTTTCGAGATACTATTTTGAAAGTAAGCATGATTCAAATTTAGTTGTATATATAAATTTTCAAATTAAGCGTAAGATTTCTATTTAAACATTATAAAGATACAACATTGATAAAAAAGGAAAAGTCACGAAGTAACTTTCCCTTTTTATTTAAGACATTAAAAAGACAGCATCTAATGCTGGCATACCATTTGCTAACCCCACTGCAACAGCTGTATAGGTTTTACCTGCTTGAAGCTGTACTTGAGGAATCGATAATACAACATTATTAGTTCCAGCAATTCTAACCTCTAAATTAACCGTCATTGGAGACAAAGTAAGATAATCTGTTGCTTTACCAAATGGAATATTTTTGAACAATACATCGCCATCTTTTACAGCAATGTCCACATTAGGTGCATCAGGTGATAAATGAATAACTCTTACTTTACTTTGGTTAGGATTAACATATGGTTTATCTACAAATACAGTAAGCATGATATTAGCTAACTTTCCAGTGGCAGCTGCTGTATAGTATGTGTTTCTTGTTAGTGCAACTCTTTCTCGTAAAACTGGTTGTGACATGTCACCTGCAGGATATACCTCTATTGTGTACTGTCCTGGCGATAATCGTAAGTAATCTGTTGTTTCTTTAAATGTTAAATCACTTACCGCTTTTTGACCATTTACATAAACATCAACAGCAGGTGCGTCTGGCGATGTATGGAGTACTCTTACAAAAGATTTTTGCTCACCAGCTCTTGTGTACGCTTGATTAGCATGGTAACTTTGATAATCATATGCTGCTAATTGTTGAATACACATTAAATGCTTTTGATAATACATCATTGATAAAGTAGGGTTTGAGTATTTATAAAAATTGGCTAGCATTTCATTTTTAGCTGCACTCAACACAAGCGAATCTTCATTATTAATATGCATAATATCACCTCATATAAAATTTCCAACACAATAACATATGTAAAACGCCCGATTTGTTTCCAATTTACATACAAATATATATACAGTTTTTAAGCAAAAAAAGTGGTCAGATCCAATTAAGGGTCTGACCACTACCTAATATTCTATCAAATTACCAGGGAAAACGTCTTTTTCGATTATCCTCTACACCTAATACATTATCATCATCATAGTTCTTTCTTCTATCTTCGATTCCAGCAACATCTTCTCTACGATGACGTCTTTTATCGTTTGCTTCAATAATAATGACCTCTTCTGCATTAATGATTACACGCTCTGCATTAATAACGGGTCTTCTTCTTTGCTCTGACATCTACAATCACTCCTTTCCATCTGTTTCTATATCCTATGTGGATGAAAAACAGATGTGTGGACGAGTGTGACAGGATTATCTCCTATTTTAAGTGAGATGAACATTATTTTTTAACTTCCTTGTTGATTTCGGTTACGAAGGAGTTTTATGCCTTCTTTTTCAAATAACATGGTGCTAATAATCAAGATTGAGCTTTAACATAGCCATTTTTTACATAAAAACTAAAATTGACAATTGCTACTACAACTAAGACTATTAAACCTAAGAAAATGTTTCGGTAAATAACTGTTTCTACTAACTCCTGCTGAAGAGTAATCATAATTCCTGTTAAGGTAACACCAAAGGCCCCTCCAAAAAATTGAATGAGCTGAGCCATTCCCATTCCAGTACCTATATCATCTTTAGGTAAAATCCTAGAAACTTCATTTGCTACACTTGAGGTAAGTGCAGAAAATCCCGTACTCATAAACATATAAGTAAACAAGATAAAGTATGGAGATACAGTTGAGAAAAACGCAAATAAAATTGTGCTAATCAATAAAAATAATTGACCAAATAAAATTAACGGCTTGTTGCCAAAGCGATCAATTAAGCGCCCAATGAATTGAGCAGCAATAGCTGACAAAATTGCACCAGGAAATATAATCATACCTACCTCTGCAGGGTCTTTCTTAAATACAGTGGTCAATATAATCGGCATAAGAAATAATGCTGCAAAATGACTAACAAAAGCAGTGAATCCAATGAAAAGTAATTTAAGGTATTTCTTATTTTTAAGTAATTTAGGTTGAATAAAGGGAATTTCAACTTTATGGATATGCTTCCACATTACAACCATACAAATTAAGCTACTTAATAAAATAATATAATTAAAACTAGATAAAAATAATAAAAGGCCTGTTACAGTTAACGCTGTTAAAATACCACCAAACGTATCAAATTTTACAATTTGCACATCTTCCTTTGGTAATAACCTTTGAAAAATTGGGATAAGTAAAACAACTAGCCCTGTTATGGCAAATAAGTAGTTCCAGCCTAAATATTGCGTAATTGCCCCACCAATTACAGGTCCTAGTCCAAATCCTAATGAAGATGCTGAAGCAATTAAGGCCATTGCCTTCCCTCTGCGGGCAACTGGAATGTACCTGCTTGCTAAAACCATTGCTAAACCAGGAACTGAACCAGCACCTGCTGCTTGTAATACACGAGAAGTAAGTAACAAAGTGAAATTAGTAGAAAAGAAACCAATAATTGAGGCAATTCCCAAAATAGACAATCCTATCAAGAGTAGCTTTGAAATTGGAAGATAATCAGATAATCTACTAAATGTTAAAGTTGAAATTGCAAAAACGATTGAGTATCCAGAAACGATCCAAGAGGCAGTGGCTGAATCCAAGGAAAGATCTTGTAATACACTTGGTAAAGCCACATTAAACATTGTAGTATTCATAACCACAAGCCAAACAGTAAAACTCCAAAATAATACAACCTTGTTTTCTTGTATAGCTTCATTTTGTTGCTTTGCATTAATTGATAAAGTTGAAATACCATCACCTTATTTCTTTCTTAAATAATTACTTTCTATATCATAATCCTTATTCTGTTAGAAAGAAAAGCAAAATGCTTCGAGTCTCGAAAAACAGTTATCTTCACGAATTTTAACATATTTGAAGGCACCACCCTCCGATATTTTTAAAAGTAAAAGCCTGCATAAAGTGATATTATGCAGGCTCTTACTATATATTTACTAACTTTAAAAGGTAACCATTATTTAAACTGGTGCATTAACCTCTAAATCTTCAATTACTTTCTCTTGATACTGAACATCTTTACGTGCATTAAAACGATCTGCTTTTTCAACTGTTGCTGTAATATTATAATCTGGTATACCTGCAAATTTTTCATATCTTCCTCTTGGTAACAAGAAGTTTCCTTCTGGGAAATGAACCTCTACATTACCTATGGCAATATCAACAAATTTTGCTTTTCCTTGGAACACACCAAAGCCGTTATAAACAACAATACCTTCTCCATCTGCAATGCTTAGACGTTTTGCATCTTCTGCATTCATTAAGACATCATATCGTTCAGCTCCATTAAATGGATCAACTTCCTTGTAGACCATTGAGTTAAATTGCTTACCACGTCTTGAAGTGACAATGAACTGTCCTTCTTTTCTATTCAAATCAGGAATTTCAACTGAAATTAGGTTACCTCTTCCATCTGGTGTTGGACAAACTCCACCTTCACATAGCCATGCACCACCCCATTGGAACACATCACCTTGCTTTTTTAAATGTTGAACCCCATCATAATCTCTGTTTGCAACTGCAATTTCATCGCGAATTTCCTGACCAGTTTTAAAGTCTACTAAATGAGCAGTATCTGGTTTTACACGTTTAGCAAGATCAATATAAATTTTCCATTCTGATCGAGCTTCTTCAATATAGTTTTTATTGCCTTCAATTTCAGGCGAGAAATACACCATTCGTTCTGTTGATGTAGATGTTCCGCCACCATCTTGTTCATAGCGAGTTTTCGCTGGTAACACAATAACAGCTTCTTTTGCGTCAACTAATGTTGATGTATTAAAGATAATATCCTGATGCACACGAATATCTAGCTCTGACAATGCTTTTTCCACAAAGTCAGGATCTGGCATTGTTTCTAAGAAGTTACCTCCAGATAAATAGTACATCTTAATTTTTCGCTCATGATCTTCTGGAAGAACGATATTTTCAAGAGTAACTCCTACAATATCTCCTTGCCACTTTGGAAGATCAAATCCCCAAATTCTTTCAATCCGCTCTACATTTTCTGCATCAAATCCTCCACCAGGAAGCACAAATGGATCTGCACCCATTTCTCCAGATCCTTGAACAGAAGAATGTCCGCGAAATGGCATTAGCCCACTGTTTTTACGTCCTAAGTATCCTCTTAATAAAGCAAGGTTAGCAACTTGAGAGATATTATCTGTAGCAAATGAATGCATCGTTAACCCTAACGCCCATGCAAATACAGCATTTTTGCTATTGGCAAGTAAAATCGCTAATTCTGCAATTCTTTCCTGTGATATACCAGATGATTTGATAATCTCATCCCATGATTGTTGTTCAACGGTTGCTTTTAACTCTTCATAGCCATTAACATGTTCTTGCACAAATTCATGGTTAATAGCAGAGCCGTGAGATTTTTCTTCCATTTCAAACCAATGCTTCATTATGCCGTGCATAAAGGCAATATCTCCACCAATGTTTACCTGATAAAAGTCATCTGCAATTTTTGTTCCAAACAAAGCGGACTCCATATTAGAAGGAATCCAATATTCGTCCATTGCTGGCTCTTTATATGGATTAACTACAATAATTTTAGCTCCACGTTTTTTTGCTTCTAACATATATTTAGTTGAAACTGGAGACGCATTAGATGCTACACTTCCCCAAAATAATAGTACATCTGTACCAAACCAGTCTTGATAATTAGCCGTAGAGGCTCCAACACCAATTGAACGCTTTAACGCTGTTTTACTTGGTGAATGACAAATACGCGAAGCATTATCTATATTATTAGTTCCGAGAAAACGAGAAACCTTTGCTGCTACGTAGTAAGATTCATTTGTAATTCCACGTGATGTTAAGTAAAAAGCATATTGCTTAGGATCTAATTTTTTCATTTTTTCTGCGATCACATCCATTGCTTCGTCCCAAGATAAACGAGAGAATTTCCTTTCTCCTTTTCTTCGGATAAGTGGATATGGAATTCGACCTAACTTTCTTAACTCTGTACTACTATATTTTCTTAGTTCATCAATGTCGGCATGTACAATTTCTTCTTTTAAAGCCGGCATTGTGTTTAAGCGTAATACATTTAACCTTGTTGTACACATATGAGGTCCTTTTAATGTTTGATCATATAAGCCTGAAACGCCTAATGCACATCCATCACAAACACCTTTGGTCACAATACGTGTTGCATATCCTAAATTATCTCTATTATCCCAAGCAATTTTCATCGTATCGCGAAAATGTTGAGGCTTCACTTTTCCTAAACCAAAAGGAATTGGGCTTACCCAATGTTTAGGTTGTGGTGATTTAGTTGCTTTTATAGGGCCTTGATGTTTTGATTCACCCATATGAATCACTCCTTATCTATTAAACTATGAAAGAAAGCTCTAACTGATGTGTCTTATTATGAAAACACATCAATGTTAAATGAAGAAAAACTAGCTTATTGGTAATTAAAATGAATTAGCAATAAGCTAATTTTTCGTTAGAATTTAGACTTAATGTATTTTTATTTATGGTTATTCTCGGTCCATTAAACAATGTAGAAATAAACTTCTTAGGTAGGTAAAATGAAAAACTAAAGAAAAAACCACCGTCATTACCCAAACTAGTTAGATTTGAGTGAAACGGTGGTTAGTCTTTTGCAGGGTCGCTACTAAGTGCCATACCTAAATTATTTATTTACTAAATTTATCTTGGATATCTTCGTCAAAAACAAATATTGACATGCCAAAGTCTCTATCAATATCAATGTCTACAAAAAGGTCTACAAAATGACATCCTAAGAACTCTTCCATTTCAACTGGTGGATGCTTCTTGTACATTTGCTTAACCATTTCTGTTCTAGCAGATCGTAGGGCTTGTTTCCCTTCATCTGCACTTGCTATAAATTTTTCTACTGGTGATAAATTACCTTCCATTTCACATATTGCCCAATTTTTACAAAACGTTGTTGTAATTTTACTAGGACCTTTACCCATATGTTTTTTTCGAAAGGATCGTACTATATTACTAAATTCAGCTTCGTACTTATTCATAATACCCTCCTACCTACTAGAGGTGTTAGCATGAGGTATTCTACCACATCTATGAACGTTTTGGAAGGAGTATTAGCCTGCCATAGTGCTGTTAGGATTTTTAGTTGCATTTTGTTGACGTAACTTGTTGATATCTCGACGTATCAAGATCGAAACGGCAAGTGCAATAACAAACATTCCAGCGAAGAACGTTAAGCTAGTAGCATAACTTCCTGTTGTATCTTTCATCCATGCTGCGAACATTGGTCCTGCTAATCCAGCTGCTGCCCAAGCAGTTAAAATATAACCATGAATTGCACCAAGCTGTTTTGTTCCAAATAAATCACCGATGTAGGCTGGAATTGCCGCAAATCCACCACCATAGCATGTATAAACAATTGCTAACATAACTTGGAATAATATAGCTTCTTGTGTATGTGGTAAAACCGCAAATAAAATGATTTGTATAACAAAGAATGTTGTATAAGTGTTTGGTCTACCAATAAAGTCTGAAATTGAAGCCCAACCAATACGGCCCAGACCATTAAAGATTCCTAAAACACCGACTAAAGCTGCTGCTTCTGCTGTAGAAAGTCCAATACTTTCTTGTGCGAGAGGTTTAGCTGCTGATAAAATAGCAATTCCACATGTAACGTTAATGAAGAGCATAATCCATAAATAATAGAATCTTGATGTTTTAATTGCTTGATTTGCAGTTAACTGTGACAAATCTTCTTTGATTCTTGATTTTCCAGATTTCATTTTTTCATTGAAACCTTCAGGAACCCAGTTAACTGGTGGCCTTTCTAAGTATAAAGAAGATAAGGTCATAATAACAAGATAAGATGCACCTAAAATATAAAAGGTATTAGCTATACCAACAGAGTTGATTAAGATTTCCATAACAGGACTGCTAATGGCTGCTGCAAATCCAAAGCCCATAATGGCGAGACCAGTGGCCAATCCTCTTCGATCTGGAAACCATTTTACTAATGTAGAAACCGGAGCAATATAACCTACTCCAAGACCAATTCCTCCAAGTACACCATATGTAGCATAAAGAAGTGTAAGTGAACCAATGCTAACAGCAAATCCTGCGCCTATTACACCTACTCCAAAAAATGCTGCTGCTAGAAGCCCTGCTGCTCTTGGACCATATTTTTCAACAAAATGTCCTAGAAAAGCTGCAGATAACCCTAGAAATAAGATCGCTAAGCTAAATGTTAATTGAACTTGTTGTGATGTCCATCCGAATTCTTCCATCAAAGGATTTGTAAAATTACTCCACGCATATACAGATCCAATGGAGATATGAATCCCTACTGCAGATGCAGCAATTAACCACCGGTTTTTTGTCTTTTTCACAAATTCATCTCCTCATTCATTTAATTTAAGGCTGTTTTCTTACTTCTTTTAAAAAGAGCCTAATACAAAGAAACCGCCAACCTCCAAAAACATGCAACATAGCTGTGCAAATTTTTGGTGATTGACGGTTAGTTTCAAGCAGGTATCGCTACTATCGGACCAACAGTTAATCGCTTACATTAATGCAACATACTGAGCCGTAGACAGGTTCGCTGCCACGAGAACAAGATGTTACAAAATCATGAACTTTGTAAAGAAATACTACCATGATAATTTTATTACCGCAACAATTTTTTATTTATTCCCTAACGTTGATGCTTTACGCTATTTTTTATCAATTTAGGTGATTTGATAAATATGTGCCTCTGCTTATTGCTGTCATTCAAAAGCTCCCCAAAGTAGCATGGTTTATCCATTTTTTTTTATATACTATTATTCCAAATTGGAGCTAACGCATATCATATTAAACTAGTATGCTATTAATCGATTTTAGTAAAGAAGCTAATCTTTACTACTTGTTTAAAAAAACATTATATGTTTATACTTTAGTAATCTTAAAAATTCAGGTGAGAATGATATGGATAATATGGATATGAGTGTTAATCGTAAAATCATAAAATATGTCAACGGGAAACTGATCGATACTGATGATCATATTGTTTCAGAATTTCCATTAACTATTATTGTAAATGATCAAGAGTTTGCCACAATGGTTTGCACCCCTACTCATTTTGAAGAGATGGTTATTGGTTTCTTAGCATCAGAGGGTGTCATTCGTTTCTATGATGATATTAAATCATTACACATTGACGAAAGTACTGGATTTGCTTATATTACCTTACATGTTGATATTGCTCCAGATCAACAACAATATACAAAGAGGTTTATTGGATCTTGTTGTGGTAAAAGTAGACAATTTTATTTTCAAAATGATGTAAAAACAGCAAAGACGTCAACTGCAAAATTAACGATTACTCCCGAACAATGTATTCAGCTTATGGGTGATATGCAATCGAGCAGTATTGTTTTTAAAGACACAGGTGGTGTGCATAATGCTGCACTTTGTACAGCTGAAGAACTACTTGTAAGTATGACTGATATTGGACGACATAATGCTTTAGATAAATTATATGGATATAGTATTTTAAATAAAATTTCTGTTCGTGATAAGATTATTGTATTCAGCGGGAGAATTTCTTCGGAAGTTTTAGTAAAAGCAGCTAAAATTGGTGTAGGAATTGTATTATCAAAATCTGCTCCTACTGATCTAGCTATAAAGCTTGCTGAGGATTTGAACATTACAGCTGTAGGATTTATTCGCGGTCAATCATTTAATGTGTATTCACATCCTGAGCGGATTAAAGCAGATTAAGACAAAAGGAGGTATACAGGTTTGAATTCAAAAGATAACGCGGTTTATGATTACTTTAATCGCCCACTGCGAGATTTAAGAATTTCCGTTACAGATAAATGTAATTTTCGATGTACGTATTGTATGCCAGCTGAAATTTTCGGGCCTGATTATCCTTTTTTAAAGAAAAATCAGCTATTATCTTATGAAGAAATAGAAAGATTAACGCAAATCTTTGTTACTTCCCTAGGAGTACAAAAGATTAGAATCACTGGTGGAGAGCCTTTAATGAGAAAGGATTTACCCCATCTCATTGAAAAGATTAATAAAATTGAAGGTGTAGAAGATATTGCCATGACAACAAACGGCTCACTTTTACCCAAATTTGCTAGTGACTTAAAATCTGCTGGCTTAAAACGTGTTTCTATAAGCTTAGATTCCTTGCAGGATAAAGTATTTGGAGAAATAAATGGTCGTAATGTTTCAGTTAAAACTGTATTAGATGGAATAGATGCTGCTGATAAAGCTGGTTTAAAAGTAAAAATCAATATGGTTGTAAAACGTGGTATGAACGAACATGAAATCATTCCGATGGCAAAATATTTCCGTGAAAGAGGACATATATTACGCTTTATTGAGTTCATGGATGTTGGTAACACAAACAAGTGGAATTTAAAGGATGTCTATTCCAAAAAAGAGATTATACAAAATATCCATCAAGTGATGCCTCTTGAAGCAATTGATCCTAATTATACTGGTGAAGTTGCATCTAGGTATCGCTATAGTGGATCACATGAGGAAATCGGGGTTATATCTTCTGTTTCAGATGCTTTTTGTTCTACATGTAATAGAGCTCGTCTTTCTGCTAACGGTATGTTGTACACATGTTTATTTGCTTCTATAGGACATGATTTAAGAGAGCCTATTAGATCAGGAGCATCAGATGATCAACTAAAAGATTTAGTCGAAAAAATTTGGTTTAACCGAAAAGATCGTTACTCTTTAGATCGAAGCGATTCTTCTAAAACTCGTAAAAAAATTGAGATGTCTCATATCGGTGGTTAGGGGGGAAGGTAAATGAGTTCGTGTAAAATTGATCATTCTTTAGAGGATGTTAAGAAAAAGCTAA
This sequence comes from Metabacillus litoralis, assembly GCF_007994985.1. Taxonomy (GTDB): domain Bacteria; phylum Bacillota; class Bacilli; order Bacillales; family Bacillaceae; genus Metabacillus; species Metabacillus litoralis. The sequence continues at coordinate 456,929 of NZ_VOQF01000001.1, forward strand.
CAGAACAAATAGCATATCTACCTGAAGAATTAGCTACCAGTTGTTTAAACTATTTAAATTCCTCGCTTAAACAAACTGAATTAAATGAACTATTTCATTTATTAAAGAAATATGACTTAGCTTCAGATGAGGAAAAAAGAATACGTAATAAAAAACTTGAAGATTTGTTTCAATGAATAATTATTTCGAGATAACAAAAAGGACAGTAGCTTAATCTGTCCTTTTTTGTTATCTATTTAACCTTTAGTGTACAGGTAGATGTTTATGAGTATGATCATTTTTATTTCTCTCACGTCGTTGCTCAATTTTCATTTTTACATAAGGAAGTAGAATTCTATCTACACCGTAGAAGTAGCTCGCTGTCCCTACTCCTATTAGAATAATTGCAGCTGTATATAGTATTGGATTAGTGCTAACTGTTCCAGCAAGTAAAAAGTTGAGATTCATAAATCCTGCAGCAATTAATGCAGGTAATGTTGCAGCTCCTACTATTAAACCAACTCCCACTAATACCTCTCCCCAAGGAATTAATATATTAAATAATCCAGCATTAGGAAGTGCAAATTGTTCAAGAAATGTTGCATACCACCCTTGCACAGCTGGATGATCACCACTTGCTTTTGCTATTGCACCTTGTAAATAACCTGTGGCATCAAATTCCCCTGTCACCTTTGGAATTCCTGCCTTTAGCCATTGTACACCTAGCCAAACACGTAATATTGTCCATATGATCGCCATTTTCGGTCCTTTTATCATTTTCATCATGATCAGTCATCTCCTTAGATTTTTTGTGAATTACTTCACATATGAAACTAAATGAAGAAATCAGCTAGCTAGCTTTTAAAGTGAAAGTTTGTGAATGTTTTCACTAACTTTCTATACATTTAATTTACACCTTTTTCTTCAAAGTAACAATAGACTTCACAATCTGTTCAGAATAAAAAGAAAAATCCTCTTACTGTGATAAAACTCACTGATTTTCTCGTATATAAAGAATTTCCTTTATGATCCTTTTTAGTTTTGTTATCTCTTGTCTATACAAATCTGTATTCTAAAAATAACAAAATTTACGAAATAACAGCTATCTTTTAATATCTTTTTACATATAGTTAAAAAGATTAAGGCTGAAACATAAAATTAAGCTAATGTTTCTATTAATAAGTTAAGTAGGAAAAACAGGTTTGTCCCATTGCGCTGCAGACACTATTTCTTAAGAACAATTAGGCAAAAGATTAATGCAGTATTATATAAATGATGGAATTATTTCTTTAATTATGTCATTGCCTCTACTAAAAATATTACTTGTCTATGAAAACATGTTAAATAATCCAAACATTCTAATTGACAATTATTATTATAAAACATATAATTATCTCGAAGTTATAAATCTTTAAATCGAGATATATTAATTAAACAAAATATTGGAGGAATTTATTATGACTAATGCAAAATGGAATCTTGATGTAACACATAGTAGTGTTGATTTTTCTGTAAAACATATGATGTTCGCAACAGTTAAAGGTGGTTTCCAAAGCTTTGAAGCTAATATTGAAGCTAATCCAACAGATTTAACTACTGCAAGCATTTCTTTTTCTGTAGATTTATCAAGTGTTGATACTCGCAATGAAGATCGTGATAACCACTTACGTTCTGCAGACTTTTTTGATGTAGAAAATCATCCAAAAATGACATTCACAGCAACTAATATTGAGAAAATTGATGATAATGAGTATAACGTAACTGGAGATTTATCATTACATGGTGAAACAAAATCAGAAACATTTGTCGTTGCATTTGAAGGAACTGGTGTTGATCCATGGGGTAATGAAAAAGCAGGTTTCTCTGTAGATGGTAAAATTAAAAGAAGTGATTATGGCTTAACATGGAATGCTCCATTAGAAGCTGGTGGGGTTTTAGTTGGTGACCAAATTAAGATCTCTCTTCAACTTCAAGCTGCTAAAGAAGCATAAAATAAAAACTGGTGGGAGCTTACTCCCACCTTATTTATTTTCCTCAATATTTTTCCCATAAAAGATTTCATTCATTTCTTTTGTTAAATTATCAGTAATTTGTTCCTGTTCTTCCTTACTCAATTTATCCTTGGAATAACCAAACAGGTAATTATTTAGGTCGAATTTTTTAAGCTTACATTTTGTATGAAAAATATTTTCTTGATAAATATTTACATCAATCATATCAAATTCATTTTTCACTTCTTCTGGAATATAGTTCTGTATTGAGCTTATATCATGATCTATAAATAGCTTATGACCATTAATATCTCTCGTAAACCCTCTAACTCTATAGTCCATTGTCATAATATCAGTATCAAATGAATGAATTAAATAATTTAAAGCTTTTAATGGAGATATTTCACCACATGTAGAAACATCAATGTCAGCTCTAAACGTACTAATCCCTTCATTTGGATGATATTCTGGATATGTATGAACTGTTATATGACTCTTATCTAGTCCCATCACAACAGCAGATGGTAGTGGTCCTGGTGATTCATCATACGATTCATTTGGTACTTCTACTACTGGTCCCTCAGAAACTAAAATCGTTACACTTGCTCCTTGAGGAACATAATCCTGCTTTGCAATATTTAGTACATGTGCTCCAATAATGTCAGTAACTGATTCTAATATCTTAGTTAATCGATCTGCATTATATTGCTCATCAATATACTCTATATAAGCTTCTCGTTCTTCTTTTGTTTTTGTATAGCAAATATCATACATATTAAAGCTTAATGATTTAGTTAAGTTATTAAATTCATGGAGCTGTATGCGTTGTTCTGGTGTTAATTTCATTGTAAATCCCCCTTACAAGTTTTCCGATACATGTTTATACATTATTAACATACCCTTTTTTAAATAGGAAAAATCATTTTTTAGTTTGTTTGTCCACCAATGCTTATCTTGAATGGTTTCAAATAGATATTTATTAGTTATTAAAAAATGGATTTTTCCATTCCATTAAGGTTCCATAATTCAAAGAATCTTCATCTTCTAAATAATTAGGGATAATATGTAATGGAACTCTTCCACAGCGCAGTAAAAATGTGATGACAGGATCTTTCACCTTGCCCTTTACAACATTTTGTATATATTCTTCCGCCGTCATTTCATCAGCTTTTGCTTTATAGCCAGGCATCCTTCCTCCACCTAATAGCCTCTCTAGCTTTTTTTCAACAACAATATTATACATCGAAAACATTAGCCATTTTCCTAACCCTAATTGACGAAACTCAGGATTTACACTTATGTCGACTATATAGAGACTATTACCCAGCGGATTATGGTTTTTGATATAGCCATTATCCGTAATATCCTCCCATTTATGCTGTTTATGTTGTTCATTATAATTAATCATTAAACTTGTCATGGAACCCACCAATTGTCCTTTAATTTCGACACATAAAGCTCCTTCAGGAAATAAAGTTATGTGGTTAGTTAATTGCTCCTTATTCCACAACAATTCTGATGGAAAAGGTGGTGGAAAACATTTTTGTTGAATATGTATTAATTGATCAAAATCTTCCTTATTATAATTACGGATGATTGCTTTAACTGGATTGTTTTGATCAAAAACATATAGCTCTTTTTTGAACATAAACACCCTCTCCTTCTTTTCTTTTAGAAAGAGGATGATCCATAAGGGGTCTGACCCCAGCTCTTGAACCATCCTCTCTCTTCCTATTTAAATTTTATCTATTGCTTCTTCAATTGGTGTTTCTCCAGTGATAAGATCAAATGATTTATGAATCGTTTGATTATTCTTTATTACAGCTATAATTGTTTTTGCTACATCCGCTCTAGGTATTGCTCCTCTTTCAAGTTTTTCTCCGGCTTGAATTTTATTAGTACTATCTTCATTTAAAAGACCACCAGGACGAATGATGGTGTAATCTAAACTTGAATGCATAAGCATTTTATCTGCATAATGTTTAGCTGCATAATATGGTTTAAGACTACTATGCCAGTTTTCACGATTATTCGCTTGATGAGCACTTACCATCACAAATCTATTAACTACAGCTTTTTCTGCTGCTTCCATTAGTTTTACTGCACCATCTAAGTCAATCAACAATGTTTTATCTGAACCAGTACTTCCTCCAGAGCCTGCAGTAAAAACAATCGCATCCGTTCCAGCAACCACATTGTGTAGTTCTTCAACAGATCCTTCTAAATCTCCTACAACTGCTTCAATGTCTTTTCTTATCAACTCATCTGCTTGTTCTTGTTTTCTAACCATAGCACGCACAGAGAGTTCTTCTGAATTCTGAATTAATTCAACAAGATGCTTCCCTATCTGACCATTTGCACCAACAACTAATATCTTCATAAACAAAATCTCCCCTCTCTTCGCTTCTTTACTATTTCATTATTTCAAAAAAAAAGTTTGATTTCAAAATGTTTGCTTTTATATGTGCTCTTTTCTGAAGGATTGTTGTTAATTAACCTTTTTTCCTGTTAATAAAATGTGTGTATCCTAACAAAGGGACTTCCTAAGAAGAAAAGGTTCTACTAAGACTTAATACAGTGTTATTTCCTTAATATCTTAAGCAATAAGTTCGAAAACAGACTTTATAATTCATCGTCAGTTATTAATTTAAGAATATCTACTTCAATTTGTTTTCCATTTTGATTTTCTTTCAAATGATTAAGTAAAATTGAAAAAATAATGTTATCTCCATATTTATCCTTAGTATATCCTGACAAAGAACTCACATTTGTTAACGAACCTGTTTTAGCGTTTATGTTCCCTTTTAAACCCCCGTTTGTAAACCGTTTTGCAAGTGTGCCACCTACCAATTTATCATTTACTCCTGAAACAGGTAAAGAATGATAAAAATCACCAAACCATTTAGCAGCTTGTATATTATATAAAAGTTTAGTGATGATATCTGCTTCAACTAAATTCATATGAGAAACTCCTGAGCCATCTCTTATAACCATTTTCTGAACAGGAACTCCAAGCTTTTCTAGCACTTCAATATCAGCTTGTATTCCTGCACTCCAACTACCCTCATTTCCTTTTACTTTCCCCATTTCCTTTATTAGCACTTCAGCATGTGTGTTGTTACTTAACTTCATAAAAGGAACCATAAGTTCTGAAAGTTTAATTGACGAATGCTTTGTTAACAATTCAGACTTTATTGGAACACTTCCTATCCCAGTTTTTCCGATAAGTTTTATTCCATTATCTTTTAAGGATTTCTCAAACAAGGAAAGAGCATAATTTGAGGTATCCCAAACTGACACCCACTCTTTTAAAGTTTCTGTTTCAATTGGAATTTCTCCCTCTACTATTAACTCATTTGTCCCATGTTCACGAGAAATCTTTAATGAGTTTTTTTCTGAATTTGAAACAGTCGTAGCTAAATTATGTACCTTAAATAAGTCTAATTTAGGAAACACCTTAATGATAGGGTGTTCATTTTCTTTCTTAGCAGGTGTAATGTCAATTCTTATTGTTCCAGCATCATAATCTTCATCTGGCGCTGCTGTTAAAGCTGAAATTTGTGCCCCATAATATTCTGCTTCATCACTCCATGGTAAATCAATTGAGTAACGAACATCATCATACCAAGTATCATCACCAACTAAATCACCGCAAACATAATGAATACCTTTACTTTTTAATCTCTTAGCTAGCTGATCAAAATCCTTAGATAAAAGAGTTGGATCACCCTTTCCCTTTAAGTAAAGATTTCCTACTAATCCATTCCATTTTATAGCTCCATCTGTCCATATTTCCGTATCAAAACGATACTGAGGTCCTAAAAGCTCTAATGCTGCTGCTGCTGTAAATAGCTTCATATTAGATGCTGGCGTTAACCTTGTTTCTCCATTGTAAGAATATAATAATTGACCTGTGGATGCTGATCGAATACTTACTGCAGAAATCGATCCTTTTAATTTAGAATTTGTTCTTAAGTATTCAGTTAATTTATTATTATAATTTTGCTGGGGAACTGCTGCTTCAGTGGTGTTATCGAATTGAGGAGTTAAAAACAAGATGAATAATGTTAAGAAAAAAACATATTTTTGCATTAAAGAAGAGCTCCTTTCATTTATGGATCTCTTATAATCTTTTCGAACAGCTTCTTTACTATACAGCTAAAACTTAATTAGTTATGAACTAAGAAGACGAAAAAAATAGCTGATCTCTAGGATCAGCTGTCTGTTTATTATTAGTTACTTCATACAACTATTATTTTAATGCTAAGTTTTTAAACGCCTAGATTAAACGCGGTTAAATTCATCTGGATCTGGTCCAATACGTTTATCTTGATTAAGGGAACTGATTTTCTCCATATCTTCTTGAGTTAATTCAAAATCAAATATGTTTGCGTTTTCTTTAATACGGTGTGCTTTTACAGATTTCGGAATGGTTACCACTCCGTTTTGTAAATCCCATCTTAGAATAACCTGTGCAGTTGACTTGTTGTATTTATTTGCAAGATCTACTAGTAAAGGTTCATCAAGTAAACCACCTTGCATTAATGGTGACCACGCTTCAAGCTGTATACCATTTTGTTTACAGAACTCATGAAGAGCTGTTTGAGTTAAACGAGGATGATACTCAACTTGATTAACCATTGGTTTAATTTCACATGAATCAAAAAGATCTTGAAGGTGATGTTCCTTGAAATTACTTACACCAATCGCACGAACTCGGCCATCTTTGTAAAGCTTTTCTAATGCTTTCCACGTCTCAATATATTTCCCATGCTCTGGTACTGGCCAATGTACAAGGTAAAGATCAAGATAGTCCAATCCGAGTTTCTCCATACTTTCATCAAATGCTGCAAGGGTCTCTTCAAAGCCTTGGTTACCATTCCAAACCTTAGTTGTTATAAACAGCTCTTCTCTTGGAACACTGCTTTTTGCAATAGCACTTCCAACACCCTCTTCATTTCCGTAAATTGCTGCAGTATCGATACTTCTATATCCTGCTTCAATAGCAGCAGTAATAGAGTTTACAACTACTTCACCATCCTCAACCTGAAAAACTCCTAAACCAAACCATGGCATTTTCACACCGTTATGTAATGTTGTTGTACTTTGTAAACCATTCATCAATTTAGCACTCTCCTTCCATTCTTCTTTATTATCTTGCATCATTTCATTATTTATGAAAAGTATTTTGCTCATAAGAAGATGATGCTAAGAAATGCTAATAACATTCTTATCTCATCAAGCACCTGTTAGAATAGGAGATGCTTTTAGCTGACTAATTGGCTTGACCTAAAGAGATAAGGTCTGGAGCAATCCACTTTAGAGTCATAAAAGCTTACCTACTAAAAAGCCTATTATCAAATTTGATAATAGGCTTAGCGTTATATTGGATGTTAGTTAGTATCCAACATATGAAGCACCAATGATGATTAACAAGATGAATAATACAACGATTAAAGCAAAACCTGCTCCATAACCGTATCCGCCACCTGCAACTGCACCCATGATATCACCTCCATATTTTTATGTATTACTATATGTACGGAGGTCTCAGTTCGTTATGGTTAAATCTAAAATTTATAAAAATTCTATTTATCATTTATTTTTTGTAAAATAATATCTATGTATAGCATAAAATGGAGGTCGTTAAAATGTGTGGCCGATTTTCACTAGCAACAGATCAAGAAATTTTACAAGATCAATTTAATTTTATTTTAAATGATGAAATTCTTAACAGGTATAACATTGCTCCTTCGCAAAATGTGCTTGTTATTGGATCAAATGGCAAGGAGCGGGTCGGAACCAAGATGAAATGGGGACTTGTACCACCTTGGTCTAAAGACACAAAAATCTCCCATAAAATGATAAATGCTAGATCTGAGACGATCGATGAAAAAGTTAGTTTTAAAAACCCATTTCTAAGAAAACGCTGTTTAATATTAAGTGATGGTTTTTACGAATGGAAGAAAAATGGAACAGAAAAGCAACCATACCGCTTTAAAATGAAAAACAATCTTCCGTTTGCTTTTGCTGGATTGTGGGAGAGATGGGATAAGGGTGATACCCCTTTATTCACATGTACAATTATAACAACGAAAGCTAATGCACTAACTGAGGATGTTCATGATCGAATGCCCGTAATTTTACCAGCAGATTCTCACAACAAATGGTTAGATAGAAACTTTCAAGATATGAAACAGTTAAAATCACTTCTTATTCCTTATAATGAGGAAGAAATGGAAAAGTATCCTGTATCAAATTTAGTTAATTCTCCACACAACGATTCTGCAGAGTGTCTAGAAAGGTTAAATAGTTTGTAATATTCTCAGAGAAAATTACCCGCAAGTCTTCCTTATAGAACCTGAACCTAAAAAAGGTCGCTCATAAAAGAGCGACCTTTAATTAGTTTTAAAAGTTACCATCGTACCATTGTTTTGCCTGTTCAATTTCTTCTCGAGTTAATTGATGCCCAGCTTCTCCCCAATATTCTGTAACAGTTCCGTTCGCTGCACGTAATGTTTCTATTAATTCTTTTGTTTCTACTTTTGGAATAATTGGATCATTCAATCCTGCTCCAATAAAAACAGGTGTATTAGCTAAATTAGGAAGCTCAACTTCTCTAATTGGAACCATTGGATGTAATAAAATAGCACCTGCTAAAGCATTTTGATAGTGGTACATCATGCTAGCAGCAATATTAGCTCCATTTGAATATCCAATAGCTAAAACATTATTTCTGTCAAATTGATATTGGTTAGAGCATTCTTCTATAAAATCATGCAATTCCTTCGTTCTAAAAATCAGATCTTCTTCATCAAAAACACCTTCAGCTAGTCGACGAAAAAAACGTGGCATCCCATTTTCTAATATGTTTCCTCTTACACTAAGTACAGATGAATTAGGCGAAATCATTTCTGCGATGGGTAACAAATCACGTTCATTTCCACCTGTGCCATGCAATAATAACAAAGTTGGTGATTGCTTATCATTGCCTTCCTTAAATATATGTTCCATAAAACTACCTCCTAATTTTTCGTTTCTAATGGCTTTAGCTTTGCTTCAATTTCTTCTCTTCTACTCTCAAAATATGGTGGTAAAGCTAACTTTTCACCAAGGTGTTCAAAATCCTCATCACCTTCAAAACCAGGTCCATCTGTAGCTAGCTCAAATAATATACCATTTGGTTCCCTAAAATATAGGGAGCGGAAATAATAACGCTCTACAAAACCTGAGTTTGGTAAATGATGTTCATTTAGTTTCTCTACCCACTTATTTAGTTCATCCACATTTTCAACTCGAAATGCTACATGATGAACACTACCTCTACCAGGTCTTTCACGTTCCAACTCACTTTCTTCAATAAGGTGTATTTCTGCACCCGTTCCACCTTCACCTGTTTCAAAAACTCTTACAATCCTTTGATCTTCTACTCTTTTATAGCTTTCTATTTCCCGAAAACCCATTACATTTGTTAAAACATGAATCGTTCGTTCAGGACGAGAAACTGTTAATTGAACAGGTCCAAGTCCTACAATTCCATATTCTTTGGGAACAGGGCTCTTAACCCATGGTGTTCCTCCTGAGCCCCCAACATTTTTCTCATCTGACACAATAACCATACGTTGTCCTTCATGATCTCTAAAGAAAAGGGTTGCACGACCACTATCACTTTTAATTTCTTCATGTTCGATGTTCAATTCCTCAAATCTTTCTTTCCAATATTGAAGTGCACGATCAGTTTTCACCCTTAGAGAAGTTGATGTAATACTATTTGTACCAACATAGGTTCTGCCAGCACGAGGGATTTCAAAAAATGTCAAATCTGTTCCAGGATTACCCCTTTCATCTGCATAAAACAAATGATAAACTGATGTATCATCTTGATTAACTGTTTTCTTAACTAACCTTAACCCTAACACCTTCGTGTAAAAATCATAATTATCTTTTGCATTTGCTGTAATAGCAGATACATGGTGTATACCTTTTAATGATTTTAAATTCATAAAAAAACACTCCTTTATAAGGACCTAAATATCTCAGTTGTAATAATCTTGAATTCAAGATAAATTATAAAGAATAGGATGATTTCTGTCAACCAATGTTCTTTTTATGGTTTTGTTCTAAAAGAAGATCTAGCTGTTTTATATGATCGGACTTATATATAGCTACCGAAAGAGGAGTCTTGAAAAAGGGTTAACGAATTTTTTCATTCGTTAACCCTTTTTATTATGACTGAGTATATTGAGTGTTTTGTTGATAGTTTCTATAGCTTGGAATTTGATGAGATTGAGCTTGATTATTTATAAAATGTGATTGATCTTGTTGTTGAAAGTTTGAAAAATTAGTAGCTCCTTGTGATAGCTCCTGTTGCATTTGATTACATACATTTATAATATCCTGACATTGTTGAATTGCCTGGTTATGACCTTGTAAGCTTTGTTGAATCATTTGTACAGCTTGTTGTTCTCTTTGTAATAATTGCTGTAGCATTTGAGCATTTTGTTGCTCTTGCTGAAGCATTTCTTTATATTGTTGACTTCCTTGCTGCGTTTGTTGGATAAGTTGTTGAGCTGTTTGGCGACATTCATTAATTTGTTGCATTGCATGTTGTGGTGTATGCATAATATATTCCCTCCATGATTAAAAGTTATTATTATTGGTTATGATATATACTACTTTAATTGAGACTCCTTGTTAGCAAAGTGTTACTTGACCTATCATTAATAATGGAAGCAACAATACTACAAAAGATGTCTTATTGATTATGTTATAAACTACTTTGTTGAAAACCATTAATCATGCTTTTAGATATTGCTTGGTCAAAAACTGGTACTTGATAATAGCCTTTTTTATTCATATAAGTCCATGTTTCATAAGCTTGATCAGCACAATTTTTTGAACTTTGAATCATCATTTCCCGAATTTGAGAATCTGTACACTCAAGTGCAGCTTGCATCTTTAGAACAGATAATGCTTTGTGACTACCATTCATAGTTGATGAGATATCACGATCATTTAACTGGTTTATTGATGCATTTGGTGCCTCTGGTACTCTGTTTTTATTAACTCCGTAAATCGGTGTAACATCCATTCTCTGCTCTACATTAGGTAACTGATTTTTCGATGTTTTCTGTTGTAACGTAATGATAATTGAATTATACTCATTCGTCATAAATGACAATTGATTTTCCAAAATGTTTTTTAGCTCTTGATCTTGACAGTAAGGCTTATAAATTTGAAATTGATTAATCGAATTGATCATACAACTTAAGACTTCATTGATTTCAATTAATTCATGAGCACCCAGTTGAACCTGCATTGACTTCCCTCCTTTTTTGCACTTTTTGTAAAGCCAAATTTAAATTCCCACCAACTTATCAGAAATATTCATTTTATATAAACAATAAAAAACGAATATATTTACTCATTGTAAATAAACACTTTCACGTTTTGAGAAAAGATAACTATTCAAAGAGTAACCTTTAAATTCATTATGTAAAATGGAGGTGCTTAAACACGGTTCTTAAAGAAGTTAAAAAAGTGACTTGGGTATATTGCAAGAATTATTTTATAAACTTGTTAAGACAATCAGAGGTTCATTTATGTTGAATTGAGAATTATTGAAGTGTTTAAGAAATGATTGACATTGATAAAGAATTAGGAGTGATGACTACTTGATCTATTGTTGCTTCAATGTGGATTTCTTAACGAGGTAGAAATAGTAATAGGATCATTAATGTAGAGAAAATGAGAAGGAAAAAAATTCACATTCACAATTCTATAAATTATATTCAAACTTCATTATGAGAAACATGTACTGTTAAAGTTGATTTTCGCTACAGGATGCTCTTTCCGAAGGGCAAATTAGTGAATTGACCAACTGCAGAAGTCCGCACCTTTCGCTCCAATCAACCTTATATGACTTAAGTAGAGCCTTGACTCAACTAAATAGATATTCAACATGACCATTCGATTTAATAGAAACATGCAATACACTGTGATTTTCGATAATAGTAGATAAATAGAATTGGCTTCCATTCCAATTTAAATTCCAATTAACAGGTGCACTTGCACGTAAATGCATTAACTGTTGTTTATATACTTTATAATTTGTAGATAAAGAAAAATATTCCTCTTCAATTGCATACCATAATTCCTTTAAGAAGCTTTTTGCTAATAAAACATCTTTACTAGCTAAAATTTCATGAACAGGTCTGTATTTCTTCATTTTATTCCTCTCCCTTACTTTATACTTTAGAGAAGAAACGAAAAAAAAACTACCCTAAAATTGTTTCCAATCTTGAGTAGTAAACCATTAAGTGGTCTGTTTTTCGAAACATTATTGCTTGAAAACTTGGACGAAACAAGTGAGTATACAGCGTATCGTTACGTCTTGAATAGTAGTTCAAAAAACAACAATCTTAACAAAGGACTTAATGTACATTTTGTCTAAGATAGTGTTCCTCTTGGTCTCGTTCCATTTCTTTAATAGGTGATTTCTTATATCGACCTATAATAGTACTTGCAATAAAGATACAAAAAATCGATAATAATCCTTTATACCAACCGACTATTGCAACTGCAAACAGTATAATAAGAGAATCACAAACAAAAAGAACAATACCTCTATTTAGTCCAAATTTCTTATCTATATATAAACCTAAAATATGAATACCGCCTAATGATGAACCATTGTTTAGCACAAATGTAACACCAAATCCAATGAGTAGTCCAGCAATTACTGTTGCCAATATAATATTAATATCAAATGCAGGAATCCACAAATCAAGTCCTTCTCGAATAAATGAGATACCTGTAATAGATAACAGACTCGAAATTGTAAACCATTTACCAAGCTCTTGAATGGAAATAAAGAAAAAAGGCAGGTTTACAATAAAGAATAAAACACCCCAAGAAATGTTCGTGACATATGTTAGGATGGTTGCAATTCCAGCTGTTCCTCCAAAAGTTAATAAACTGTTTGAGAGAATTTTGATGCCTAAAGATGTAATAACCAATCCGAGTAATACAAAAAGTAATTTTTTTATGGTAGACATATCTTCCCCCCAGTTTACAATGTCTCCTATTAACTTATAACACCTAGCTTATAAAGGTCAATAAGCTGAGAATTATTCGGAATCTTACGTTTATTTGAAATAGAATGATAGTTTAGGGAATTTATGGATCTTCGAGAATGAGGGCTTAAAACTACAAAAAATAAACAAACCATCTAACTCAATTTGTTAGATGGTTTGTTTTTTCGGTCTTCTTATACTAAAGCTGCTAATTTCTCTTTTACTTGCTCTTCTGATAGTTCATGTTCTGTAACATAACGATTTCTTTCATGAACTCGACATTCATGACTGCAAGCTCTTAAGAATTTATGCTCATTTTCTTCTGAACAAAGAATTTTTTTATTACATGCAGGATTACCACAATTTACAAAACGTTCGCAAGGTTCTCCAGTATAATAATCTTTTCCTACTACGGTTGGTTCTACTCGGTTGACAGGTACAGTTAGCCGCTCATCAAATACATAGCATTGACCTTCCCAATCTTTTCCTTGAACTTCAGGATCCTTACCATAAGTAACAATTCCACCGTGTAACTGAGCAACATCATCAAACCCTTCTTTACGTAACCAACCAGAAAACTTTTCGCATCGGATTCCACCAGTACAATACGTTAAGATCTTTTTGCCTTCAAACTGCTCTTTATTTTCACGTATCCAATTTGGTAAATCTTTAAATGTATTAATATCAGGTAGGATCGCATTGCGGAAATGACCAACTGAATACTCATAGTCATTTCTTGCATCAATCACAACTGTATCTTCATCCTTCATTGCTTCAAGAAATTGCTTTGGGCTATAATATTTGCCTGTCAACTCCAAAGGATTAACATCTTCTTCTAAACGAAGAGTAACAAGCTCGGGACGATAACGAACCTTCATTTTTTTGAAGGCATGTCCTTCTTCTTCATCAATTTTGTAGATCATGTCTGCAAAGCGATCATCTTGTTTCATAGCAGCTATATACTGATCAGTTTGTTCAACAGTTCCAGAGATTGTCCCATTTATCCCTTCATCGGCAATCAAAATTCTCCCCTTTAACCCTAGGCTTTTACAAAATTCTAGATGCTCTTGGGTGAACTCTTCAGGTTGATCAATCGTAACATAATGATAATATAATAAAACTCGATATTCTTTTGACATATATTTCACCTTCTATATTATATTTGCAAGATATACATACAGAGATGGTTCCTTGCGTTTTTATCTTACATACTTATTAAAATGCAACATCTAATTAAAGCAGATTTTCTGAAAAATTTCAAATGAAACATACAATTGTAACAAAATCATCATATTTCTACCTTTCTCTTATAGTGATTATCTTTGTGATTAGTACTTTTGATTACTTCCTTAAATCTTGTTATGATGAATTAGACAAACATTTTGGTAGATGGAGTGATTTAATTGAAAATCATTAAATATATCGTCTTATTAGGTCTTTTATCGGGCTGTTCTTTAGGAGATTCTACTGAAAGCCAAAAAAATGTCACAGCTTCTGGCTCAGAAATAGAAATCTTAGCAAAGAACCTGGATATTCCATGGACAATTGCTAAACAAGATGAAAGCTTCTATCTAACACAACGCAGTGGGAAAATAATAGAAATCGATTCAGATAATAAGATTACACAAGAAGTAGCTGTTACGAAAAAGGTTCAACACGAGGGTGAAGGAGGTTTACTTGGATTTATCCTAGCCCCTGACTTCAAGACAACAAAGCAAGCATATGCATACCATACCTATAAGGAAAATAATCTACTTAAAAATCGAGTTGTCCTTTTAGAGAAACAAAATCAGACATGGGTTGAAAAGAAAGTCATATTAGAAGATATACCAGGTGGAGTCATTCATAATGGTGGAAGACTCAAAATAGGTCCTGATAACATGTTATATGCTACTACAGGTGACTCAGGTAATACTAGTTTATCTCAAGACAAAAACAGTTTAGCTGGGAAAATATTACGCATGACATTAGATGGTGGTATCCCAGAGGATAATCCATTTTCTAGCTCTTACGTTTATTCTTATGGACATCGCAATCCCCAAGGCTTAGTATGGGATGAAAAAGGTACTTTATATAGCACAGAACATGGACAGAGCGCTCATGACGAAATTAACTTAATAAAACCTGGATCAAACTATGGTTGGCCTGTCATTCAAGGTGATGAAAAAGCTCAAAATATGGAGTCACCTCTTTATCACACGGGTGAAGACACATGGGCACCTTCAGGTATTGATTTTTCTAACGGTAAACTGTACATAGCAACATTAAGAGGTGAAAAAATACAAAGCTTTGATTTAACAACAAAAGATGTTGATGTTTTGCATTCAAACAGTGGCAGAATGCGTGATATATTAATTAAAGATGATATTTTATATTCGATAACAAGTAACCGAGACGGTCGTGGAAGTCCTTCAAGTGATGATGATCTATTAATTAAATTAACAGAATTGAATCAAGAAATGTAGTTATAATGAATCCTCATCAATAATTTATTTCCATTCAAACTAGTTGAATGTGACAACTAAAACTACAGATGTAAAAAGAAAATTATTATGTACAGTCTAAATAGAAAAAAATCTCTCTTTATCAACAATAAATCTTGATAAAGAGAAATTTTTTTAAAACATTGGTACTGGAGGGTCTATACCTAATACAGGTTGACCGTCTATTGTTAACCAAATATAGTAGTGGTCAATTTCCGTGTTTAATCTTTTTTCAATTTTCCCAATAAGTGTTTCTTGAAATTCAAAACTCAATCTTGCTGTTTCTTCACCTAGAGGAATACCTTTTAAGCCTACTAAGTCTGCTATATATCTAGCATCTTCATAACTTACCTCAACATACTTATCATATTCTGGTAGATAAGCAGCTTTTGCTGGTGTTACAGTTATTAAAATAACAAAAAATAAAGCAGCAACTAATAATCCTAATTTTTTCATAAAATCACTCCTAATTCATCTGGGTTTGTATAGAAATAAACGCATCAACTACCTCTGGTGCATACATAGTACCTCGACAACGAATAATTTCTGATATAGCCTCTTCTCTTGATTTTGCTTTATGATATGGCCTGTCTGTTGTCATCGCATCGAATGAATCAACTACAGAAATAATCGAAGCTTCAATTTTAATATCATCACTTGTTAAACCATAAGGATAACCTTTTCCATCGTAACGTTCATGATGCTGCTCAACAATTTCACCAACATTTTTCAGCAAAGGAAGTTTCGTTTCTTCTAGTAACTGTCTACCATAGATTGAGTGACTTTTCATGATCATCCACTCTTCTTCTGTTAGTTCCCCAGGCTTTAGTAAAATATTTAATGGAATTTTCACTTTGCCAATATCATGAAAAAAGGAAGCCATATTTAATCGAAGTAATTGTTGTGAGTCTAACGCTAACTGCTCCCCTACTAGCATTGATAGTTTACTAATTCTACCACAATGATCACTTGTATAGCCATCCTTTTGTTCAATAGAGATAGCTAGTTTTACCAGATCCTTTGAAACTTGACTATAGCGATGAAACACTGGTTGTGATGTAACATACAAAAACTCTGCTGTACCAATTGATTGAAACAGATAATGTTCTGTCACAGGACCTCTATAAAAAGAATCTCCTGCTTTATATATCGTAAAGCCATCATTTGTTAATAGCTTTAGTTCACCAGATAAAATAAATATATATTCAAGTGCAATCCAACCTTCTTCAGGTTCTAGTCCCCATCTAGTATTTGGTTCAAGCTTATGATGGATAATTTCCGTAGAATCAGCTGAAGCAAGGAGAGATATGGTTAAACCTTTCATTTGGACGGTTTCGATAAAATCCTTTTTATTAGCTAATTCTTTCATATTACCTCACTTACTTTCTATTTTTCTTTTCACCATATTATATAAAATCAGTGATCTTTCGTATAGAGAAATTATGAAAAATGAATATTATACCATATCTATGATAAGAAAAATAGAAAATAATGCTAGTTTTTAACATTTTAATAGTCTAAAGTACCCTTTAGTCATTCACTCAATAAGACTCATATTATTTAAAAACACAAAACGCCAAAAAACCCCTTTAGAATTTCAAGGGAGCTATTTGGCGATTTTACTTAACTAATTCTTTTTATTCACTATCTTCTTGTTTAACCTTTTCTAATACTTCTAAAAACACTTCAGTAGGTTGAGCACCGGAAATAGCATACTTGCGGTTTATCACAAAGAATGGTACACCATTAACACCGATCTGCTTTGCATCTTGTTCTTCTTTGCGAACATCATCACCATAATTAGTACTATCTAACATCTCATTTACTTCTTGTTTATTTAAACCAACCTCAACGGCAAGCTCAATAAGAGTAGAGTGATCAGCCACTTGCTTAACCTCTGTAAAATAAGCGTCAAATAGACGAACAACCATATCATTTTCTTTTCCATGATTTTTTGCGAAATGAATCAATCGGTGTGCATCGAATGTATTTGTAGGCTTCACCTGATCAAGATGATAAATTAAACCGACTTCTTTAGCTTGTTCTGTTAATTGATTATTCATAGTCATGATTTGCTCTTTTGTTGTATTGTACTTTTTCGCTAGTAGCTCTACATAATCTCCTTCTGCATGAATTGGTGCTTGAGGATTAAGCTCAAAGCTACGAAATTCAACTTTCACATCTTCTTTATAAGAAAACTGTTCTAGTGCTTCTTCCAATCGCTTTTTCCCTATATAACAAAACGGACACACAATATCCGACCATACTTCTATATGCATACTAATCATTATCCCCTTTCACTATTCAGTTTAATCTTGTCCATCTTATCAACACTATTAATTTTCAGTAAAGAAATATGCCTTAAAAAGTTGCATTATTACGCTGAGAGATTATTTAAAATAAAAAAAACAGTAATTTTTCTAAAAACTACTGTTTTTTACTCTATCACTCAGCTTTTTTAGGTTCTGGATAATCTATACCAAAAGTTTCTACTGTTACTTTTTTTATTTTTTGATCTTCTTTAGGCTTGTCCTGTTCATCTGTTTTCACATTAACGATATAATCAACAGCATCCATTCCTTCAATTACTTTACCAAAGGCAGCATAGCTTCCATCTAAGTTATTACTTTCAGCAACCATAATAAAAAACTGTGAGCCTGCAGAATCTGGTGCTTGTGATCTTGCCATTGAAACAATACCTCTTTCGTGCTTTATACTATTTTCAAAGCCATTATCTTCGAATTCACCTTTTATAGTGTATCCTGGACCACCAGTTCCAACGCCTTCAGGGTCACCGCCTTGAATCATAAAGTCAGGAATAACTCTATGAAAAATAAGTCCATCATAAAATCCGGATTCTACTAAAGAAATAAAATTGTTTACTGTATTCGGTGCAACATTTGGATATAATTCCATTTTGATTAAATCATTATTTTCCATCTCAATCGTTACAATAGGATTATCTTCAATTTTTTGTGCAGGTTTTGTAGATCCATTATTGCTTTGGTTATTATCTGTCGTCCCACATCCAGTTAATATGAACAGGAATGTTAAAAGTAAAATGCTGTAATACTTACTAAATTTTTTCATATGTACTCCTTTTCCGCTTTAGCTTATATTTCTCTCCAAATTTTATATCCTAAAAACAATATACAGCCATTTTATTATATATGAATCATCAGGCTTTAATTTTCATATTAATCTATGTTACCGTTAAAGTAAACATGATTACGTAAGGTGGTGTCTAACATGGCTAATACTGAATTAATTCATCTTTTGAAAGATTACTACCCATTTACTTTGTTAACAGAGTACCAGCTTCAAGATATGACAGATAAAGCGAATCAAACAACATTTTCTAAAAATGAATTTTTATTACATGAAGATGAAACGGCTGAAAATTTAGATTTGTATTTTCTTGTATCTGGTTTAGCTAAAAATATATTGCATCAACGAAATGGTAAACAAATTTCCCTCAGGTACTATTATCCCGGGGACATTATTGGATTAATGGTCATGTTTACTAGTGGTGAATTGAATTTTTCTGTTCAAGCACTTGAGGATTGTACGGTTTTCAAACTTAATAAAAGTCACTTTTTTGAAATTATGACACGAAACAATGAGTTTTCAAAGGTAATCTGGGAAAGCATTGGTGAACGAACAAAATCTTTATATGATGAAATGAAAAATAAAACGCTTGACGAAGATGACGAAAATCTTGAGCTTTTAAGAACACGAGTTAACACAATGATGACACCACCGATCTTTATCTCTTCATTAACAACGATGAGTGAAGCAGCTTCGATTTTACAACAAAATGATGTAAGTGGATTAGTTGTAAGTGATGATTCAGCTAAGGTAAATGGTGTTATTACAAACGATGAAATATTAAACTATGTTAAACAGCCTTCTTCCTATCTAAACAAAGTGAAGGATTGGATGAACTCAACCCCTTTTACAGTACATGCAAATTCTTTTTCATTTGAAGCACTTTCTTTTATTAAAAATAAAGCTTTAGACTTTATCCCTGTCGTTCATAACCAGACTGTAATAGGAGTATTATCAAGTCGATCTTTCTTAAATCTTGAAGACTCAAATTATTTAGATATTACCTTTAATGTACAAAATTCTCACAATATATCTTCACTCATCAAACAAGGACCATTAGAAAACGTGACATTACAATCGTTTGTTCAAGATTTAGTTGATAAAGATAGTTATGCCTATGAGGTTGCAGAAGCCATTACAAACCATAATGATAATTTACACAGACAAATCATTAAGCTTACTGTTAATGAAATGAAGAATGAAGGATATGGTACTCCGCCAATTAATTATTGTTTTATCATAATGGGAAGTCAGGCAAGACATGAGCAAGGATTTCATACAGATCAAGATAACGGTTTAATCTTAAATGATTTTGAACATCTTCCAAATAAATCTGCAATAGAAAACTATTTTCAAATTTTCACTCGGAAAATTAATCACCATTTAAGTTTATCTGGTTTTCCTAAATGTACTGGAGGCATTATGGCACAAGAGGTTAAATGGAGAAAATCTTTGACTCAATGGAAAGAGGAAATCCAAACCTGGAAAACAGAGCTTGATGCCCAAGAAATTCAAAACTTTACTATGTTTTATGATTTTAGACCGATTTATGGAGATTTTTCTTTAGCAGAAGAAATTAGAATGTATTTAACAGATAAAGCAAAACGTTCGAAAACATTGCAGCAACTTTTAATGAAGGATGCACTTCGCTTCAAAATCCCGACTCATCCTTTTGGAATTTTAAGCTTAAAACAAAAAACAAAAAAAATAAATATAAAGAAAACTGGGTTAACCCAAATTATTTATTCTATCAGAATCAATGCCATTAAATACGGAGTACATGAAGTAAGTACAATCAAACGATTAGATGTATTAAAAAAAATTCATGCGATGCATCCTCGAGATGTTGAAAACGCAAAAACAGCTCTTCATTATTTGCATTATTATCGATTACAACAAAACTTAAATCAATTAGAAAATAATCAAGAGGTTTCTAATGAAATAAACATTATGGAGCTATCAAAAGAGGATCGAATAAAGCTAAAGGAAGCATTACAGATTGCACATCGAATGCAGCAAGTGACGAAAATTAGCTTTAACCGAAACCGGGTGGTGTAGAACAGCTTGCCAAATGATATAAAAATTTTAAAGTATTATCTTTGGGACCAGTATTTTTTAAAATATCATATTAATAAACGAATTCATTTGCCTGAGCATTATCAGGCTGAAAAAACGATTGATGAATTTTTAAAAAGCCAAAGCAATCTTAACAAGCAGGATCTTTCATCAACTACTTTTACTATCTTTGATTTAGAAACAACTGGATTTTTCCCTAATATGGGTGATGAAATTATTTCAATTGGAGCTATTAAAGTTAAAAATTTTCAAATTTTATATGATGAAGCCTTTTATACAATTATTAAGCCTGTTAATAAAGTACCTAAGACAATCCAAGAATTAACAGGCTTAGAACCAGAGATCCTAGATAAAGCTCATTCATTTCCTATAGGAATGAAGAAATTCATTGATTATTGCAAAGGAACAATATTAGTTGCCCATCCAGCAACATTTGATATTGATTTTTTAACAACGACAATTAACAAATGGCAGCTCCCCCACTTTAATCCAAATTTTCTTGATTCCCATTTGTTAGCAAACGATATTTATTCAGGGGAACGAAATTACTTAGATGATTTAATAATTAGATTACAGATAACAGAACGCGATCGTCATCATGCCTTAAACGATGCAGTTATGACGGCACATGTTTTCATCCGTTTGTTAAAGCATTATCAAAAAAAGCATGTAACAAATGTAAAGGAGCTACAACAAAAATTTTCGAATTATCATGATTAAGTTTTTTTCGATTTATCGGTTTATTAAATCAAGAGGAAGAAAACCGTAATATATGATGTTTTTGAAAGCACAATTCATGGATGTTAATATGGTTATTCCATTATAAACAAAGAGGCTGATAGTAGATCAGCCTCTTTTCTATGTTTCTATATTTTTTTAAAAACAGCGGCCTTTGAAGACATTTCCCCTGCCTCAGAGTTAATTATATGGGAAAATCCATAAACACAACCTAATCCATCTAGGTCAAATAAAGTCATTTCCATGAAATCCTGTGGAAGCTCGTGTAAATGCTTCAAAATAATTTCATTTTCAGATTTAATCACTAAATCTCCGTCCTGTAGATAATGAACAAAAGGATTAGTTTCGATACGACTTTCTAAAGGAATGTTATAAAATTTCATTTAAAGCACCTCACATTTTTTAATTTCAGTATTTTCTGATTATTTATATAATACACGAAAGTGATTAATTTGAAAACTATTTTTTAAAAATTTTTTATCATTCATGTTAATCACAAAAAGAATAATTTCTCACCATCATTACCTTCTGTTATTTATTAATTAATTCTATACACCTCCCTTTCTATCAGTAATATATTCCAATTACGATTTATGATTTCCATGTTACTATGTAAACAAGGAAGTGACATGATTGAGAAGAATTCATCTGTATTTTATTATATTAGTAATATCTTTTCCCTTTCTTGCTAGCTTTGAAACCAACCCTTATAACCCGAAATTACACGCAATCTATCAATCACCAGAAGGCATTTTATTTAAAAGCTTTTCTACTGAATGGAATCAAGAAAAATTGATAGACTTATATCATGAATTAGTGAAAAATAAACATGGAAACGAGCTAAAGCAATTAAGAGCTGTCGAAGTAATCGGCACAACCTTAGACGATTCTTTTTCAAAGGGAAGCTATGATTACTTAAATAAAACAATAAAACTATATCAAGGCGATCAATATCAAGAGCCATCTCAATATCAAGAAACGCTCTCTCACGAATATGGGCATCATTTTGCTTATCACTATTTCCCATCTCATCATTTACCACTTTCAAAATGGCAAAAAATTCGCAATCTAAATTTACTTGATCTTAGATGGGATGCATTTTGGAATTATCAAGATAAATACCACGCTATATACCCGCAAGAAGTTTTTGCTGATGATTATGTATTGTTATACGGAGCAACAAAAGAAGTTGACCCAAAAGATGTTGAAACAAACGAGGCCTTTTATTTGAGAACAGAGCACGAAAATCAACAGATTTCAAATGTATTAGAAAATAGCTCTCTACACTCTCTATTAGAAGAGGAAACTGGGATTGAAATTGATCAAAGCCGTCTTTTGCACATGCCAACATTCAGCAATTATAAAGATGCAGAATTATCCTTTACCATTAAACCAAAAATAAATATTGCTTATAGACTAAATCTTACGTTAAATGACTCTAAAGGAAACACTTTTAATTATGAATCCTATCAGATTCATAGAGACGAATCAGAAGATGAATTAATATTTCATTTAGAAGATTTATTGAAAGAAAACCTCTCAAATTATGAATGGCTTTCAGCTAGTATAGATGTAATAGATTTAGATACTTCCATAGGGTTTGAAACTGAGGAATGGAAAATGGATATTGAGGATATTTGAACAATTATATACTTTAAAAAATGAGGCTGGGACATAATAAGAGAAGTCCCACAAAAAGACGAATAAATCTAAATTCAGTTAAGCTGAAAAAACAAGTTCGTTCCATTGCGCTGCAGACACTCGCTTTCCACGGGGAGGAAGCTAAGCCTCCTCAGCGCAAGCGCCTGCGGGGTCTCAGCCTTTCCTCTATTCCCGTAGGTGCCCTAGTGTCTTCCGCTCCATTCCACTAGTTCTTAAAAATAGTATATGCAAAATCAAAAAAATCTATTGAAGACAACAAATAAAAACCCGAACTATTAGGCGAATGATTAATTGAAATATCACCTAATAATTCGGGTTTATAATTGGATAAATACTTATGTCCCAGCCTCAGTTTTTATGACATTTAAACTTATCTAGGTACTCTATATTTATTTACTTTAATATTCTTAAATGCTATTCCTTATCATATAGAACCGTTAAGCTGATTAATGTCACAAGAATTGTAGCACCCATATCTGAAAGAATGGCTATCCATAATGTTAATAAACCAGGAATTGTTAATAATAAGGCTATTAGCTTTAAGCTAAGTGCCAATGTGATGTTTAGTTTGATAATGAAGTTGACTTTTTTAGCGGACTTAATCGCTGCTGGGAGCTTTGAAAGGTGATTTTGCATTAACACAATATCAGCTGTTTCAATTGCACTATCTGTTCCCTTGCCCATTGCAATTCCAAGATCAGCCGTCACTAGTGCAGGTGCATCGTTTATGCCATCACCAATCATTGCCACTTTTTGTGTTTGAGCTATTTCTTTTATTTTCTCTACTTTTTCGTCTGGTAGTAAGCCAGCAAAATAAGATGTTACACCAATTTTCTTTGCCACTTTTTGCGCAGTGCTTTCGTGATCTCCTGTTAACATAATCGTATGATTAATGCCTACTGAACTAAGCTTTTGTATAACTTCTTTACTTTCTTCACGAATTTCATCAGATACACCCATGATGCCAAAGATTTTTTCTTTATTTGCTAAAATGACAAGTGTCATCCCTCTATCTTTGTATTTCTTAAGATCTTCTTTTACGGTATCATCAAATGTTGTATTACTTACATGTGCTTCATTACCAAGGTAATAAGTATCTCCATTAATTTTAGCTACAATGCCACTTCCTGAGATGGTGGTCATTTCATCTGGTTCAATTAATGTCAAACCCTCAGCTTTTCTTAACACAGCCTTTGCAATTGGATGTGATGAAGATTTTTCAATTGATGCTGCTAGTTGAAGAAATCTAGAATCATATGCGATATATTCTTCCACATAAGGCTCACCTTTTGTTAATGTACCTGTTTTATCAAAAGCAATCGTTGATATTTTCCCAAGTTGTTCTAGAAAAACACCACCCTTAATTAGAATTCCATTTCGGGCATTTTTAGTGATTCCAGAAACAATAGCAATCGGAGAAGCTAATACTAGTGCACATGGACAGCCCACGATTAAAACTGCTAATCCTTGATAAAACCAATCTCCCCAACTACCGTTGAATAATAGTGGAGGAGCAACCATAACAAATGCAGCTATAATCATAATTAGCGGTGTGTAATATTTTGCAAACTTATTAATAAATAATTCTGTTGGTGTTTTTGTTTCTTGAGCTTCTTCCACAAGATGGAGAATTTTTGCCAATGATGAATCTTCATAGGCTTTCGTAATCGTAACTTTTAAAACACCCTCATTATTTATACTCCCCCCATAAACTGGTTCATTTATGAACTTTTCTACTGGCATCGATTCTCCTGTGATTGCTGCTTCATTTACAGAACTTTTGCCTTCTCGGACTATTCCGTCAGAAGGAATTTTCTCACCGGAACGAACTAAAACAATGTCATTTTCTTTTAATAATGAAATTTTCACAATTCGCTCTTCACCATTTTCAAGAACTGTTGCTTCTTTAGGTGCGATTTCAAGTAGCTTTTCCATCGACTTTCGTGCCTTTTGCATTCCTAATCCTTCTAAATATTCATTTAGACCAAAAAGGATAGCAACAAGAGCACCTTCCTTCCATTCTCCTATACTAAGTGCACCAATTAAAGCAATTGTCATAAGCGTTTCGATATTGAATTTGAACTTGATTAAATTTTTTAAGCCTTTAATAAAAGTCTGGTACCCACTTAATACTGTTGCTGCAAGAAATAAACCTATTGAAATGTATTCATTTATCCATTGCTCCAAAATGAACGCAGCAATGAAGAAAACTGTTGAGATAGATAAGATCAAAATCCAATTGATCGAACCATGATGATGAGTATGATTATCTCCTTCTTCATGATCTTCCTCTATAAAAGCTCCATCTGAAGATAAAATCTTTTTCACTTTATTAATATCAACATTACTCTCGAGTCGAAGTTTTCCTGTATTATAGCTTAAGGAAGCTGAATTTCCTTGAGGCAACTTCTGAATCTCTTCTTGAAGCTCTCTCGTGCAATTTGCACAAGTTAAGCCTTTCACTTTAAATTCATTCATATTGCTCAACTCCATATCTTAATAGCTTATGGCTGTTTTCATAAACTTTGTTGCTAATTAACTATTACAGTGAAATTAACGACAATTTTCAACAGAATACAACCTTACCTAATTTAATGATGCTGTGCATGGTTTATTATTTGTTGTAATACATCCATCACATGATTATCATCTGGAGAATAATATAATGTTGTCCCTTCTCTTCTATATTTAACCAACCGCAAATTCTTCAAAAATCTTAACTGATGTGATACGGTTGATTGTAAAAGAGATAGCTTCTCTGCTATATCATTAACTGAATGCTCATTTTGTGATAATAAATATAAAATTCTAATTCTTGTTGGATCTCCCAATGCTTTAAATGTTTGTGAAACTATAAATAGCGTTTCCTCATCAAGCTGTTCAAACTGAAAACCTTCATTTGTGCCTTTAGTCAATGAGATACACCCCAATCCTTATCCTTAATAGTATATATTCAAATATGTATATATGTTCATATTATACTATTTATTTTATAAAAAAAATTAGCGAATGTCAAAGCTAATTGTTGAATTTTAACGATTATGAGAAATGTAATTTTGTTTATAATAGGGAGGGAATAATCTAGGAAAGCTCTCAAGGACTACTGCTATTGAGCTTTCACGAAAAAATTCTTGTCATAATTTAACCTCAACCTATAAACAGTACTACTTGTATAATAAAAATACCAAATAAAACACTAATAAAATGAAGTGATTTAGAACCTACTTTTAAAGCAGGAAGTAATAATTCAATAAAAATCACGTATCCAAAAGTACTTATTGAGAAGCCTAATAAAACTTCTACTAAATGATTGTTTGTGATCGGAAATTGCAAACCAAAACTAACAACTCCAAATAAACTCACACTTAGAAAAGCAAACGAGGCTATAACCTTTCTTGTTTTTATGAAAGCTGTATAAGCAATCAACATTAATGACATACCTTCAGGAATATGATGGAGAATGATAATATGTGATAAATGACCGCTAATATCAGCATGGTTTCCTAAAGCTACACCAGAAGGAACATTATGAAGTGTAATGGCTAAAAGGAGAAAATAGAAAGCAAGCTTACTATCTTTTATTTTCTTATTTAAAAAACAATGTACTGAAAAATCAAAACTATAAATTAGCGGAAATCCGATTAAAATACCTAAGAGCACTGTTACATAATTATATTCTCCAAAGCTATGTGGTATTAATTCTAAAAAAAGAACTCCAGCCAGAGCTCCTGCACAAAGGGAAGATATGTAATGAACGCTGCTATTAAGCCATTTGGATATAAATACCGCAATCAGTGCACCTAGTAATAATGATATAAATACTGCTAGACAAAAAGAAAAACCCATGCTTCTCCCCCTAAACAAACTTCTAACATAATATCTATAATAGATTTATGAATGATTCTGTTTGTTTAGTACAAGTTGAAAAGATACGTTTTTCTATTGTCACTTCAGTTGAGTTAAGAAATACTCACAAACATTGTTAGACCCTAAACGAACTCCTACATATGGAGGTTTTATATAATCAGCTACTTCAAAGAGTATACCTAACCACAAATACTTTTCATCAATTATCACGAAAGGAAAATCAATTTCTTTATTGATGAACTTACTATCTTTTAACCTTGATTCCTCTTCGCTAGCCATAATCGTTAACAAAGTATAGTTATTTTTACTTGAAACCAGATTAATTATTTCATCAGGTAATTTCTTATTAGCAGGAACACCGATTATAATCGACTTTCTAGCTTTTTGTATATCCTTTTTCAATGTATCCAGCTTTTTTGCATGCATCCATGTCAAATTAGCATGTTGATGCTTAATCCATGTACCTATTTCATTTGGTAATACTTCTTGATTATTCATTAATTGATGATCAACAAGCTGTCGAAGTGTTTTATTTTTAAACACCTTTGCTTTAATGAAATGTTGATCACTAAGATGAATAAACTTTCCTCGTGTTCTTGTGATAGCAACATTTATTAATCGCTCACTATCTTTCCCTATTAAAAGCATTCCTGGTCGGTCTTGCGGAAAACTGTCAACAGTATCAAATATCATCACATCGCGTTCACTTCCTTGAAAACGGTGTACTGTTGCTGAGATGATATCGGCATCAACTAACTCCACTGAATAAATTTCTTGTAAAAGTAATTCCATTAACATAGCTTGAGTTTTATAGGGTGTAATATAACCAATAGATCTTGCGCCAGATAGATATGATTCATGAATTAATTGAAATGATAAGAGAAGTTGCCATAGGTTATATCTAGAATTTGTATCTTTATCACGGAGACAATGTTTACCTGTATAACTGCTATCCAATAGAACTGAGGCTCTATTAGGGAAAGGTGTTTTCTCAACGATTTCATTTCTTGCGGTCTTCACACTAGAATGATCGCCAACAAGGGAATGATAAATATGTTTGTTTGTGAAGGCTGAAATTTCGGGATGCATTCTTCTTTGTTCTTTTAAGAGAAAGAGATTTGGATGCAGTTTTTCACCACTTAACAAGTCAACAACACCTGTTTTATGAAAAATATCCTCCCTCAACCACTCATCAACAAGTGCGTTTCTTGCAGATGCAATAGGGGGAAGTTGTTTAAAATCACCACAAATAATCAATCTTTGTCCAAGTGAGGCAGCAAAAGCAATTTGTGGTATATAAGCCATACTTGCTTCATCTACAATAACAACGTCATAATTTTTCTCATAAATGGTTGGATCATTTGCTGCTTTTGATAAGGTTGTTCCAATAATTTTAGCTTCATGAACAAATTCTATTTCCTTATGACGTATTTTTTCTAATATTGTAGCCAGTTTTCCTTCAATTGAAAGTAATTGTTCTGTATCTCTTTGACTATAGAATTTCCCTAAATCGTTTTTCAGATCATTTTTTTCTTCTTGTAGTTTTTGCTTTTGCTGAGCTAATTCCGGATGCCTTTTTACTAAAAGCTCAGTTGTAGTTAAAGACACCTGTGAT
Source organism: Metabacillus litoralis (assembly GCF_007994985.1). GTDB lineage: Bacteria > Bacillota > Bacilli > Bacillales > Bacillaceae > Metabacillus > Metabacillus litoralis. Next base: position 485,523 of record NZ_VOQF01000001.1, read on the forward strand.
ACGATACTAGTTTGTGAGCCATACCTTAACAGATCACCTTCATGGAATCTCCCTTTTTTATCAACAAAACGTGATACTTCATTCATTAAAACATCCACAGCTTGATTACTTTGTGAAAGCATTAAAACAGATTGACCTTTAAAATATTTATTAGCAGCTACTCTTCCTAATGTATAAGTTTTTCCTGTCCCAGGTGGTCCCCACACAAATGTAACTGAATTATACTTACTTCGTAACACAAGTTCATGCACATTTGATTTTATATTTTCTGTAGGATGGTTCGTTTCATTAGAAGGATTCATAAGTCTTTTTATTCGAGAGCGTTTTTTCTTACTATCTTTTATTTCCTCCAATCTTTCATGTAATTGATCTAGAAGTTCCCAAGGATCATGAGATAAAAATAATCCTGACTCTATAAACCCAAGGTATTGTTCAACAGCAATAACAACACTACTACCTTCTGAAGATAAGATTCTTCCATTCACACTTAGTTTTTTAGCTTCCACTTTAATACTCGATCCAATCGGAATTCGTATTGGCTGAGTTGTTTCAAAAAAATAAGTATAGGTTACATCTTGGTTCACTAACTGACCATTTTTCAATGAATATTTAACACTTCCATATTTCTTTAAATGTATGATTTCAGCTCTTAAAGCTTTTTGCCATATTTGAATATAAAATTTAGTAGAATGCATAAATTAAGATTCCTTCTTTCACATGACAAAAATAAATTTCTTACATTTTTTGTACAGTCTCATACTATAGCATGTTTAAGAATGATAATCTAGAACGATATTAGTTAAAACCTTCACTAAGATTGTTCCTACCTAAAAAGTAAAACATAACAAAAAAGTCGAAGCAAACAGCCCCAACTTTTTTGTTATGCTTTTTACTAACTAACTTTAACCACAATTTATTTAATGTGATTTAGATTTCTCAACTTCTCTGCTCTTTCTTAGATAACCAAATCAGATGTTTTAGTTGTACATGTGCACTCTGTTAAGCTATAGCTCGTTACATGAAATCCGTTTTTTTGTAAAAAGCGAATACCTATATTTTTTTCTAATTTAGTTGAAGCAACAACATGGACATCCTTACTTGGTATTTCATGATAATACCTTTTTAAATAAGCTATGGGAATAACAATTGTATCTGATGGTAATTGATTCGGGATATTATTGTAATCTCTAAAATCAATTACCTGCGAATGAACCTTGTTCTGATGAACATCTATACAAGGTACACTCTTTAGTGAAGAATTCCGTTTTATCAAAATCACGACAATAGCTAGTAAGAATATACCTACCAATGGATATACCAACATTGCTATCCCCTCCTAACATCTATTCAAATGAGATCCTTACACACTATACCACCACAGGCATGAATAACAATGAAGTTTTCTTTTCTAAATTCACTATATAGTGGAAGCTGGTGTTATTCAAGTAATTGAACCAGACCTTCGTAATCGTCAAAAATTCTATTGTTAATTTCCCATTAAAAGCAAATGCTTTCTAAAGAAACTCCTAGGAACTACTTACACAAGAAAAAACCAGACCATTAATTCTCAAAGAAGAAATAAGTCTGGTTTTTTCTCTTTGGTGCTGTTAAACATTGTTGTTGATTTCCGTTACAGGCAGGTCTCCCCTAGGCACGCTCCTCCCGCAGGAATCTCATACCTTTCACTTCAAAGCAACAAGGTCCTAAAATTCAACATTAAGCTTTAACATAGCCTTTTTTAAACTCCAATTACTTATTGATCATTAAGTTTACTTAATAAAGGAAATAGTTCTTCAAGATGAGTAATTTCAAAATCAGGTTGTACTTCATTTCTTTCCTTGTTATGGCGATTAATCCAAACAGATTTCATCCCTAACCTAGATGCCCCTAGTATATCCGTCATTAAATTGTCACCGACCATAATTACTTCATCTTTCGTGACATTCATTTTATCTAATGCATGCTCAAAAATACTTATGTCAGGCTTACCTCTACCAAAAGCACCAGATATGATAATTTCTTCAAAATACGGAACAAGTTCTGGTGTGATTTCTAATTTAATATTTTGCAATTCAGGTGAACCATTTGTTAATAAAAGAAGTCGGTATGAATTCTTTAAACGGTCTAGAACACTGAATGATTCTTCATAAACAAATGGAGAATTACGTCTTTGTCTTGGGAATTCTTCAGCCAGAAAAGCTCCATATTCTTGGTCGTCAATTCCACAAGCTCTTAGACCTTTCGTCCAAGCTTCTTTACGATAGGTAGGAACGATCTTTTTCATTTTTTGAAAATCCTCAGTGTTATCGTTAAAATTTCCCCAAAGTCCTTCAAAGGGATTAATTCCAATCATTTTTGTAAATTCAAACGTTTCATAGGAAGAATATAATTCTCTTGCTTCATTTCGAACAGCTTCCTCTAGCTTTTCAGCTTCTATCTGATATTTCTGTTCAGCTAACTTACATGTACTAACAAATGCTTCTTTTACACTTTTTTGGTCCCATAATAACGTATCATCTAAATCAAAGAAAATTGCTTTAATCAACAGTAATCCCCCTATAAAAGATATTTATTAAACATACAAAAAGTTACAAGTAGTAAAGTGCTGCCTTATACACCGGTTTATATCATGGTAGATATCATTAAAGCATTATGTATAACCACATTCTTCATCTACATTCTCATTAATATCGTATACCTATTTAAACAATAGCTTACAGAGATTTTATCTATAAGTAAATAGAATTATCATAATTTACTGATTTCCATTTTCACAGAAAAACCTGCTCAATCGTTACCCAAGCTTTATCTATCAACATATATAGGAACTAGACAAAGTATAACTTTATCTAGCTCTACCCGTTGATTCTCGTAAAATTAGTTCACAGGAAAGTAAAATCTTTTCAGCGTTTTCTTTTTCCCTGCCCATTTGGTCAATTAGGGACCGAACAGATCTTTTTCCCATTTGCTCCTTCGGCACATGAATTGTTGTTAATGTTGGAGACTGTAAATAAGAGTTTTCTATATTATCATAACCAGTAACAGATATCTGTTCAGGTATCTTCACTTCAAGCTCCTTTAATACGTCTAGTACAAATAAAGCAATTGAATCATTAGCACATACAAGAGCAGTAGGTAGCTTATCTATCGTTTGTCCTTCTGTTATCAACCACTTTTTTATATTCTCACACATAGTATTCAAATCTTCTCCCTCATTTAGGAGTTTTGAATTTTGATTAACTGATAGTCCATGATATTCCAATGCAGACCGATATCCGAGCCAGCGATCATAAAAACTACGTGAAAAGTAAGAATTCCCTACAAATTCAATATGTTGATGACCTAAACCAATTAGGTAACTTGTTAGTTTGTAACTACTATCATAATTATTTGCAAAGATAGTATCTGCATTAAACAACGGTTCCTCATAATCTATTAAAACAACAGGAACTTTCCAAGCATTAAATTCCAATAATACTGATGTTGATAATTTACCAACACAGATTATCCCTAAAAACACTTCAGAATTAAAAACAGAAGAAAAGCGATCAGATTCAGTTACAATAACCATTCCTAAGCTAAACTCAGAAAGTTCACTAGAAATACCATCAATTATTTTTCCCCAGTACATAGAATCTTGATATTGACTTCTTGGTAAGACAACAAGTACATTTTGTTGAGATGTTTTTAATTGATGTTCTGTGATTGTTTGATTTGAAGAAAATATTTGACCATTGTTATTGTAGCCAAGTTGCTTTGCTGTTTCTAATACCTTTTTTCTTGTTTCTTCTTTAACACCACTTTTACCAGCTAAAGCTCTTGAAACAACATATTTCGAAACTCCAAGATAATCTGCAATATGTTGGATTGTAATTTTCTTCCCCATCTAACCACCTCATGCTAGCGTACACAACAAGAAAATGTATAATATGACAAAGATCTCACTCACTCTCTTGTCCAATCTATACCGTTAATTTTTTTGACAAAATGAAATTTTCTACAACTTTTGCCACACCATCATTCATATTTGTATCCGTAACAAAATTAGCAACCTCTTTTATATCATCTGGTGCATTTCCCATAGCAACGCCTAATCCTGCAAATTCAATCATTGAAAGATCGTTATAACTATCTCCGATAGCAATAACCTCTTCTCTTTTAATCTGACAGATTTTAATTAATTGATCTAAGCTAGTCCCTTTTGTTACACCTTTTTCAGTAAACTCTAAGAAAAATGGTTTTGAACGCATAATGCTAAAATCGTCCAATTCTTTTTGAAGCTTCTCTTCTACTATTTTTAACTTATCTGGATGATCTACCATTAACGCTTTCACAACAGGCTCATTTATTTCTTTTACAAATGAGTTTACAAGCTTGATAGGTAATCCTGTTAATTCTGATTCAATTGTTGTATAAGGGTTTGCATCCTCGGTAATAATCTCTTCACCAACATAGGTATGAATAAATACCCCTTCACGGCGACTAATACTAAACAATTGATGAATGGATTCAGGTGTTAATGTACTACTAAACATTTCTTCATTTGTACGGCAATTGATGATTTTCCCACCATTAAAAGAAAGAATAAAACTCCCGAATTCATCCAATGCAAGCTCTTTAGCAATATGCTTCATTCCAAAAGTTGGGCGACCTGAAGCAAGCACAACCTTTACACCATTCTTTTGAGCATTCATTAATGCTTCTTTTGTTCGAATAGAAATTGTATGATCATCACGAAGCAATGTATCATCTAAATCTAACACAATCATTTTATAATCCATATGAATACGTCCCCTTTAAACAATCAATATCTTTCTATCCTACTATAAATCTTAAGATGATGGGAGAGTAATCAATGATTTTGAAAAAATCTTTTAAAAGTAGGCTCTGTTAAACTTTGTCGTTGATTTCCGTTACAGGCATTCGCTTTCCGCGGGCGGTCCGGAAGCCTCCTCGGCGCAAGCGCCTGTGGGGTCTCCCTTTGACACGCTTCTCCCGCAGGAGTCTCATGCCTTTCACTCCAATCAACCAAGTGCTAAAAATCAACCTTAAGCTTTAACATAGCCTAAAAGTAAAAAAAGTTTATTGTCTCATACCAAGGACAATAAACTTAAGAAAAGGAAATAAGTTCATATTCTTTTTACAGAGTTCTTTGCAGCAGTTACTTGAACTTCAATTGTTCCTGATGCTTTATTAACAAAAGTTTTAATCATAACAGGATAATCTTTACTATTTATAAACTTAAAATCAGGACCATTCCAAGAAACTGTCGCATCTCTACCTGCTGGAACATAACCAATTGATCTTGAATGTGAGTGATGTTCAATGATTTCAAGTCCTGCATGATCTACTGCATTAAATAAAGTAGATGAAGTTTGGCAAATTCCACCACCTATTCCTTCAACAAACTCTTTATCTACTATTTCCATTGCCTTTTGATATCCTCTTGCAGTCGTTCTTTCACCTACAACTAAATTAAAATAAAATCGATCTCCTGGTCCTAGTACTATTTGGTTAATGGCATTTGCAGACAAAGAAATATTTTCTGTTCTGCCTGTCACGCCTGGATTAAAGGATGTTTTATAGCTACCAATAACCACCTCATCAATCAATTTAACAGCTTCATCTGTTACGTTTGGATTTGTAATTTCTAATGGTATATCAAGCTCTTTATCCAGTGCCTTCACATTTGTTAACATTGTCACTAATTTCTCTTCATCAAGAATAATTCGGCTTATACCAGCTGTTAACTTACCGTTACTATCTACTTTACTTGGTACCATTGGTCGATCTAGTTTCAAAGCTAAATCAGATGCAATATTTTTCAGATGTTCATTGTATTCTTCATCATTAACAGGTTTTAAAGTTGGAACAAAAGAATAAAGTGCTTCTTTCGATTCTGGATGAACTAAATTAATAGTAAATTCGAGCTCTTTGTTTGTAACCTGTGATGTGTGCGTAGGTACACTCCTTACTTTTAATGGTTCGCTTTGATTACCACTTACAGCACTAACTCCACTACAACCTGTAGCAAACATTAATAATAAAATTGTAGAAACATATTTTCTCACCATATTCTCTCCCACATTTCTCACTATGATAGTAAACCTTAAGGATTGACTATAAATACTTTTAGCAAGTTTATATATATTCAAAATTAATCAAAATATCCTATAATGTAATTTATTTCCACTAATTTTCATAAAATTTTTTTAGATTCTAGTCAATCGTTAAGTCTTTAACAGTAAGACGAAGAGAATTGGAGAAAGTTTCAAATTTTTTTAAACAATGAAGAAATAAAAAAGAGGCTAGGACATAATTAAAGAAGTCATACAAAAAGACGAATAAATCTAAATTCAGTTAACTAAAAGAAATAAATTCGTTCCATTGCGCTGCAGACACTCGCTTTCCACTAGTCCTTAAAATAGTATGGAAAATCAAAAAATCTATTGAAGACAGCAAATAAAAACCCGAACTATTAGGAGAATGATAATTGAAATATCACCTAATAATTCGGGTTTATGATTAGCTTAATTACTTATGTCCCAGCCTATAAAAAGAGTTATTTTACTTCTGTTACCCAATTAAATATGTCTTCATGTGTACCTTTTTGAATACCTGTTAACGTGTCATATAATTTCTTAGAAATTTCTCCCGTTTCACCATCATTGATAGTAATTTTTTCATCATTATAATAAAATTCACCAATTGGAGAAATAACCGCTGCGGTTCCTGTACCAAATGCTTCCTCCAATAATCCTTGTTTATATGCTTGATATACCTCTTCCATTGATAGCTTTCTTTCAGAAACCACCATTCCCCAATGTGAAAGCATTTTTAAAATAGAGTTCCTTGTCACACCTTCTAGAATACTTCCATTAAGCTCTGGAGTGACTACTTCACCATTAATTTTAAAGAAGATATTCATGCTTCCAACTTCTTCAATATATTTCTTTTCCACTCCATCTAGCCATAATACTTGAGAATAGCCCTTTTTAGAAGCTTCTTCTTGAGCTTTTAAACTTGAGGCATAGTTACCGCCTGTCTTTGCTTTACCTGTTCCACCAGCAACTGCACGAACATATTGATTTTCAACAAAAATCTTAACTGGGTGAATACCTTCTTTATAATAAGAGCCTACCGGTGATAGAATGATCATAAAACGATAAAATTTAGAAGGAGCTACACCTAAATAATATTCAGTTGGGATGATAAATGGTCGAATATATAGTGATGTTCCTTCAGCTGTAGGAATCCAATCTTTATCAATAGCTACAAGTTGCTTTAATGCTTCAATAACAAAATCACCATCAATTTGCGGTATACAAAGACGTTCATTTGATAAATTCAACCTTTGCATATTTTTCTCTGGTCTAAATAATAAAACTTTATCATCTTCTGTTCGATAAGCCTTTAAGCCTTCAAATACAGTTTGCCCATAATGGAAAACCATTGATGATGGATTTAATGATATAGGCTCATATGGGGTAATACGAGCATCATGCCAACCTTTAGTTGGACTGTAATCCATAACGAACATATGGTCAGTAAATACTCGGCCGAATTCCAATTGGCCAGATTCAGGTTTCTCTTTTTTTGTTTCACTCAATGTGATATCAATTTTAGTTGTCATCTCTAACTCTCCCACCTATAAATTTAAAGAAGTTACATCTAGGAGTAACCTCTGAAACATAAAAACAATATAATTTTTGTAATTGAACTATATTTACCTATTTTATAACTATAAGGAAGTAGTTAACAACTGTTTTTCGACAAAAGATTCAAAATAATCTATAAAAATATTATTTTCATATAGAAATCTTATGATTCCAGTTGATTTTACAAGGTTTTTTCAATAAACATGGGTTAAATTAACAAATATATTTTGTTGATTTAATAATAGCTTTACCATTTTCTATCTTGAAGGGAATACATGTTTATCTTAATGATTTTTATTAAAGTTTTTGGAATTAATGACTAAATATATGACTATTCAGATTGAATTTACATTTTTTGTACGTTTAGGTATAAAAAAGCACCGATCATTTGATCGATGCTTTCATTAGTATTATTGTTCTTCTACTTTTCGAAATGCTAAAAATCCAATCAAAGTAAACATTACACCTAGTAAAATTAAGTTATTGTTCACTGAAGCTGTATTAGGTAATTTATGATGACCTTGCGACGCATTTTTTAGAGATTCCTTCTTTTCTTGTTCATTATCATTTTCAACTGTTTTCTTCTCTTGCTCCTTCATTTCTTCTGTTGACTCCTTACCATTGTTTATTTTTTCAGGAATCAAAACCTCAGATTCTTCTTTCGGTTGCTCCACACCCTCATCACCTGGAACAGGATCTTTTACTTCCACAGGATCTTCTTTATCATCAGGTTTACCAGGTGTATCACTATCTCCTGGTTTTTCTACTTCAATTCCAATCTGATATGCTGCAATTGTTCCAGAAATTTCATGTGCTGCAAGTAAAAGATTTTGTCCAGTTGGACTATCTTCGGCAGAAATAAACGTTAAACCCTCAGGGGCAACATCTCCACTAGAAGATGTAACTTCTTCTTCCTCATTAAACACTCGACTAGAGAAATATTTTGTAAATGTAGGGGCACTAGGATTATCAACATTGTAAATCATAATCCCACCAACGCGCTCTAATCCGATAAAAGCATAATTTTGTCCTTGTACCTTTCCGACAATAACTGATTCTGGTTCTGGACCTTTATCATCACTCCGAGAATCAAAGCTATTTTCATCGTTATTAGAGTTAAAGTAGTTTTTCCCATAGACTTTTTGTGTTATATCTTCAAAATCTGATCCACTATCATACGTTTGTTCTAAGCTATCTCCATTCCAAATAGAAAAAGAGCGTGCTCCATATGCATATATTGCTTCATATTTACCATTTTCATTTTTCGGAGCTGAAGTTGTTGAATTTAATCTTCCTAATTGGTTATCTTCAAACAAACCCTCTTCTACTAGTTTATTTAATTCCTCTTGTGTGTAACCTTCATATAAACTAGCATTTAATTCATATGAATCTTTTAGGTCCTTAACTCTTTGTTCTTCAGAAAAACCATCATAATCTTGAGCATCACCTTCATTAGCAGATAAAATATATGTTTGTCCATCTACTTTATAAGAAGAAAGTCCATCTGGTTGATACATGGATAAAATAGGCCAATTTTCAATGGATATACTGTCATCTTTATTTGATGCATCCATTTTGTTTTTTTCTATAGAATAATCTTTAAATCCAAGACTTTTCACAGAAATAATTTGCTGTTTTTGTAAATCTAGTTTAGCAATTGCATTATTTTCTTGCAATGCTACATATGCATACTTATTTTCTTCATCAACTACAATATACTCAGGCTCTAGTTCTTCAGAATATGTATGATCATTATTCACTTTTCTAACATTACTATCTATAACATCATCTGTGAATTTTATTGTTGTTACTTGATCATTTGTTATAGAGTTTATTTCTCCAGTTATATCAATCATACTAATCGTACCATCAGGGTTTATCGAGTAATCATCATTAGGTTCACCTTCATTAGCTACTAATATTTTTGTACCATCAGAAGTAAATGTAAGCATATCCGGGAGAGCCCCAACTTCTACATGGGAAAGATAATCTCCATTCTTTGTTAGGAAAACTACATGACCTTGACCTACTTTATTTTCTGCAGGCGCAGTAACTGCTATATATTGACCCTCAGGATGAATGGCAACACTCGTTACATCAGATGCTGAGACACCAAGATCTGATAAAGTGATTTGTTTGACTAAAGGTATATCCTGTTTTCCGTCCTTTAATCCTTTCAAATCTAGAATATCTACAGCTTTAGCTGCACCATTTACAGAAAATGCATACTTATTAATAGAGTCATAGGCAACAATTTCTGTTCCACCTTCACCGATTTTTGCTCCACTTTTATATTGTCCGACGAATTCTACATGAAGTTGTTCTCCTGTTTTGCTATCATACTTTGTTAATACACCTGTAGCTTGAGTTGAATTAGCTGAAAGCAACACAACACATGAGGCAGCTGTAACAATTACCTTTGAAACAATACTTTTTAACATGATGATTAAATCCTCCTACTAAATTTTTATACACATGATAATTTTAATAGAGTCCTATAAAGATTAAATGTCATTTTTGTAACTTTTTTGTTAATTTCACCAATATTCGTCAAAATGATGGTTAGGTAGAGGAATTTTGTACATTGAGTGATTTATTTTAAGGTTTCATACGGAAAAATATACTTATACTCTATTTTAGGGGTAAACCCTACTAATAAATTATAAGAGAGTCTGGACATAAGTATAAAAGCGAATAAAAACCCGAATTAGCCTAATAATTCGGGTCTTTATTCGCTATTCAATAGATTTTTTGGGTACTATTTTTAAGAACTTAATTTTACAAAATCTATCAAAAAATAGTAGATTTCTGAATATTATCAATCGCCTTAGTTAATATCTCATTATTTTGCACAAGAGCGATTCTTACAAAACCTTCACCATGTGGCCCAAAAGCATGACCTGGTGTGACAACAACACCCGCTTTATCAATAAGAGCATAAGTAAAATCTAATGAGTTCCAGCCTCTTGGAATTTCTGCCCAAAGAAACATACCTGCTTCTGGTTTAACAATAACCCAACCTAGTTCTTTTAATCCATCAACAAGTGTATTTCTTCTAGATTCATAAATATCACGACTTTTTTGACAAAATTCCTCCCCATCTCTTAAGGCATGTATGGCAGCTTTTTGCACAGGTAAGAAAACTCCATAATCTAAATTACTTTTTAGTTGGCTCATCGCTTTTACAATTTCAGCGTTTCCAGCCAAATAACCAATTCTAGTACCAGCTAAATTGTAATTTTTTGAAAACGATGACATTTCTACTCCAATATCCATCGCACCTTCTATTGATAAGAAACTAATTGGCTTTTTACCTTCGAAATAAAGCTCACTGTAAGCAAAATCATGGAGTACAAGAATATTGTATTTTTTAGCAAACTCTACTACTTCTTTAAAATAGTCACTGCTAGCTACTGCTGGAACTGGATTACCAGGAAAATTCAAAATCATCAGCTTTGCTTCTTTTGCAATTTCTACTGGAATACTAGAAAGGTTTGGCAAAAATTGATGTTCTTTTTTTAGCGGCATAAAATAAGGTTTTGCACCTGCCATTGCTATGCCGGCTGCATAAGCGGTATACCCTGGATCAGGTACTAAAATTAAATCACCAGGATTAGCAAACACTAAAGGAAAATGGACAAGACCATCTTGAGATCCCATCATTAATAATACTTCTGATTTTTCTTGAAGTTGAACATTATAGTTTCTTTTATAGAACGCTGCAACTTCTTGATTGAATTCGGCAGTGCCAGTTAAGGAGTATCCATACTGATCCTCTCTTTTTACCTCTTTTGATAATATTGATGTTATAAAATCAGGAGGTGGTAAATCGGGACTACCAATACTTAAATCAATGATATCTACACCTTTTGCAATTTTTTTATTTTTATAGTGAGAGAGCTCTGTAAATATCGATGGTTTAAAGAAATTCATCCGCTCTGATAATGTTATTTTCATCTATATCCCCCATTTATTTCCCAAGTAAAATATATTTATATAATTTAATTTTTTCTGAAAATAAGTGTATCATATTTTATTCTCATTTTTGAAGATACCCTTATATATTATTGTCGAATAAAAGAAGTTTAGGTATTCTTTATAAAGAACGCGTATGAACGGATGTAAATGTAAATTGTCGACAAGTGAAATATGATATGTTTTTTGTTGTTTTTTGTCTCATTAGATTAATTATTTGATAATTATAAAATGAAGTCTATATAAACACTTAACCTTATTTGCTTTTAATTACATTTCCGTAAAAGCCTTAACTAAAAACACCTTTAAATTTTCATTAACGTATAAATCTAACTATAATGAAAAATATCATAAAAAAGGTAGGAATGAATGTGAGTCTTAAAAATCATTATTATTATTTTCAAGAATATCCAAAAATCGTATTAATTCCACTTGGAAAAAAAAATAAAAAAATTAGGTCGATTGGACATAAAACAGATAAATCCATACTCAACAGGTTAAATGATGCTCTTTCGAGGATGACTTTGTCCATTGATGAACGAAAAAATCTACAGTACTTTTTACAAATCAAACATGAAGCCTTTTTACCAGTAATGATGAATAAAGATGAAAAAGTAGAAACAAGAATCATCAAACCAAATTTCCTTCTTTGGAAATCTTTTTCTCCTAATCATGGTATACCCTATCAAAAGGAATCATTCTATGAAGAGGATATCTCCAAACTATCAAATGAAGAATTAATAATTTTTTTAAAAAAGGTAATAGCAGAATTTTTGTTTTGTGCAGAGCTTAGCAAGAAACCAGACAACCAATGGATACAAATAATAAAAAAAGCTTATAATCAGCATCCTTTTGTTCAGCTTTTTCTTGAAAAGCAAGAAATTGTTGATTCTGTAGAAATAGCCAATCGCTCTCCTCTTCTGTCTGTTCTTTCTCCACCAGAAGATGTTTCATATTGGAGACAGCGTGTCGAAATTGTTCTTTGGCCTTATCGTAAACTTCCTTTATGGTGTGAACACGATAAATCATTAATTGTTTTATCCTCAAAAAAGTTACTAATATGCGATTGTTCATTTTGTCAGAAAGAGTATCATTATTGTCTTAAAGAAGATAAGTATTTATTAGAGGAAAACCCCAATATGAACCAAGCAATCAAGCGGATTGCAACAATAGAAAATCAGTTTAATGAAATTATTGAGAAAAACACTAAACTAGTAAATAATTTAGAATTTCTCGTATATATAAAAAAGAATATAGATATATCAAAGATAGTAAAGTTAGTCAATCAAATTGATTCTCTACCATTTAATATAACAATAGAAAATCAGTTTGCTATGAATTTAATAAAAGAGCTTTCTCAAATTAGTGTTCCTTTCAGCCGTTCAAACTCTAGCTTACTTTGGATAAGCCTATTTCATATACCTACTATTACTTTACTAAAAACATTAAACAACTATTCCTTTGATGAGATTAACGAAAGCATCGAATCTTTACAAAAAGAACTTGTGAATGTACTTCGTCACTTTGCGATCAAACCTGATGAAACTCTTATTAAAATAAAGGAAAATCATCTTAGCTATTTTACAGTCGCAAGAATTTTAAAGGGAATTATTTCGTTGGAGGATCTTTCTTTCCATGTAATTGCACAAATCCTGAAAGGGAGAACTTCATATTCTCTTCGTGAACAAAAACTAGATCAACAATTCTTATTTGGTTTTCTAGAAAAGTGGGAAGAAAAAGATATCCATAAATTATTAAAAACACTAGAGAAAGAATTGTGGATTACAAAACATAGTACAGGTTTTATTGTCTCTGATAAAGGAGCTTCTTTAATAAATAATCTTGATGATAGTTAATATTTGAACTTAAGATCATCATGCAAAAAGACAAATAAATCTAAATCAGTTAAGTTGAAAGAAACAAGTTCGTTTCATTGCGCTGCAGACACTCCATTCGCCGGGGAGGGAGCTAAGCCTCCTCGGCTACTACGCCTATGGATCTTACTTTCCTCTATTCCCGTAGGTGCCCTAGTGTCTTCCTCTCCATTTCACTATTTCTTAAAAATATTATCCAATATCATAAAATCTATTGAAAACGGCAAATAAAAACCGAATTATTAGGCGAAATAAATGATTGTAATATCACCTAATAACTGGGTTTTACCATAAGTTTAACTAGTTATGTCTCAACCTTTTTTTTATTTTGTAGAGATTATATTAGTCCTATCCCCTCTTTTTGATTTTTTTGTCAATTTTTGCGCTTTCCCGAGAAATAATAGTTGATTTCAAAAAGTAATTTTTAACAACCGTCAATTCCACACGACATACCTTCTCCAAAAAATTGTAAGCTAGTAGGCTTTAGCTCTTGATTAATAATTTCTTCGAACGCCTCTTTGGACCTTACACCTGCTATCATTTGATTTCCTATTATAAATGTAGGTACAGCTTGAATATTCACTTCATTAATAGCTTTCTTTAATTCTTGTTGGTGCTTTTCTTTATACTTTCTTGCCTTCAATGCTTGATTAAACTCTTCTCCATTTAAGCCTAATTCTATTGCTAATTTTGTTAGTACTTCAATTTCACCGATATTTTGTTCTTCTTGGAAAAATGCACTTAGTATTCGCTCATTATATTCATTTGCTTTTCCATTTTCTTTCGCATATTGATATCCTTCAAAAGCTAAATGAGTATATGGTTGTGGAGATATTTTAGGCAATACCATCGACATTCCCATTTCTTTGGCCATAGGATAAACAGATTGTTTCCAAATTGATTGTAAATAAGTTTCTTCTGGTTTTAACGTTTCATTAGGATAAGGTCTTAGCTCATATGGCATCCACTCAACTTCTACATCTCTACCTTTGATTGCCTCATCAAAAGGCTTTTTAGCTATTAAACAAAAAGGACAAACATAATCACTATATACTTTTATTTTTATCGTCACTTCTATCAACCCCTTGACTTACCTTATAGTTATAGATTATAAATTATATTATATAAGGTACGAGTTGATCATACCTAACGTTTTGCTCTGGTTTTACATTAGGTTTAAACTACTATGGCTTTAAAATAATCTTTAAGCAATTTTCTTTACGACGATTAAAAATCCGATAAGCATGTTCAGCTTCTGTAAGAGGAAATGAATGTGTGATAATATCCTTTGTATTCAATTGCTGTTTTTCCAATAAGTTATATAATAACGGCATATTATGAACAGCAGGTGCAAGTCCCATTTTGATGGTAATATTTCTGGCAAAAAAATCTCCTAATGGGAATTGATTATATCTCAAGCCATAAATACCAACTAGTTGTATAGTTCCTCCTATTTTAACAACTTGACTAGCGAACTCTATTGTCCCAAGAGCACCCCCTTGAAGTTGTAGCGCTGTTTCTACCATTTCTATCGCTGTCATTTTTCCACTCATACCAACACAATCAATTACAATATCCGCTCCGCCATTTGTTATATCTCTTATAACATCAGAAAGTAATTCTTCTTGATCTATGTTATATCCTTCCGTTTTATTCCATCTCATTGAATGTTCAATTCGAAATGGAATACGATCAACCGCAATGACTCTTTTTGCCCCGTATAACCATGCAAGTTTTTGTGTTAGTAAACCAATAGGTCCACAGCCAATTACGATAACTGTATCTCCTTTTTTCATTCCCGATTGTGTAATTCCCCAATAAGCTGTGGGAATAGCGTCAGTTAATAGCAGTAATTCTTCATCAGTTGTTGAATTATTTGCTGGTACAACATAAGGGGTAAAATTAGCAAAGGGCACTCTTACATATTCTGCTTGACTACCACTATAGTCACCATATAATCTTGAACACCCATAGCAAGCACCTATTTCTCCTTCTACATTTGCAACCATACACTGACTTTCTAAATGATTTTTACAATTATCACAAACACCACAAGCTATATTGTAAGGAATTACTACTTTATCACCTTTACTTACTTTTGAAACACCTTCTCCAATTTCTTCGACAATTCCTATTGCTTCATGTCCAATAATCGATCCTTTTTGTAAGCTTGGGATCATTCCATGGTAAAAGTGAAGATCTGACCCACATATTGAAGAATGAGTTATTTTTACAATAATATCATCCGAATTCTTTATTGTAGGTTCTAAAACATCCTTTACTTTGATATCCATAAACCCTTGGTATGTGACAGCCTTCATTCCCTTACCCCTTTTAGCTTAATCAGTGACCTTTAGTAAATAATCTATTAAAGCTTGCTGTTCTTCTTTAGAAAAACCTGTAGAAGTATCAACCCAATATTCATGTCCCTTACCACTGACATGTGCTGTTCTTAATTTTTCATTTTTATTATTTTCAATGATAACTTTTTTTCGTAAATTAGAATCAATCATTGCAAGTAGACTATTTCTTGCTGACGGCTTTATTCCTTTGAAAATAGTTCCTGGGACTCCGATATCTTTTTCAATATTTGGTCCAACAGCCACACCACCATCATGAAGATATGGTGCACTCCAATATAAACCATATAAACTTATTGTTTTATATCCACCTTCTGACCCACCAAAGGCCCAGCCAAGCCTTAGTTGCAGTTCTTGTTCTTTTGTCATTTGAACTTCTTTAACAATAGGGTTTTCTGGCAATGGTACTGGTGTTTCAGGGTCGTATATGGAAGGAGATGCAAAAAAATTCTCTAATTTCTTAAAGCCCATCGCTCTAGAATTATCTGTTCCAATTTCTTCAGAAGGTATAACCTTGTTATTGGTTAAATATGTGCCACCATGACAGGAAATGCACCCTGCATTTTCAAAAACAATTCTCCCCTCTGCTCTACTTGTTTTAGATGTTGCTTTTAGCCCTGTTTTTGGTGGCTCTAATGTATTCATGAATGCCGACATCGCATTTTGTTGCTCCCATGTCCTAAGTCCATCTGAGCTTGAAAATAATCCAACACTTGTCATGTAAGATGCTCTGGGATAAGTCGAGGATGGAATTAGTGTGTTAACTCCGTCAGCACCAGGAGTTGGATCAACTTTTGAAAAGAATTCACTAGGTTTTACACCCGTCTTAGGATCATATCGGTATTTTTCATTTGCTGCATTTTGAAGAAGAATTGCCAGATATAATTCCTTATCAATATTTAATACTTCATTACTTATTGCTGTTTGTGATACTGAGTCCATATTTTGTGAATGCGCATTGTTAATTGCTGCACTTAACCCTTTAAATGGTCCAATTTGACCTTGTCCACTCCACCCATAAGGTTGATCACCTTTCGTAAATACATCAATAGTTTGAACAGGATTATTCTTAAAATCAATTGTTGTATCGTTACTTCCCTTTGGCCACTTCATCACTTCACGATCAACAAATTCTTCAAGTTGTTCTATATTAGGAAGAGCCTCAATATTTCCTTCTGAATTTTCAATCACACGGTTTTCATCTTTAATAAATTGTTTAATACTTTCCATTTCAGTATGTGTAAAATAAGAGGCTGAATTTGTCGCTAACGCTAACATTAAGCCAATATCAAGATCATTATTTGAAATTCCTTGAACAACCTCACCATTTTGATTAACACTAGCATGACATAATGCACAGCTAATACCTGCCTTAAGATTTCCTTCATCATATTTAAACTTTACACCTAAAGGAACATAAGCACCCTTTGGAACATCTAATCCAGTCTCAATTAATTCACCCTTTTCAATTGTCCGATCTCCAATCTTAACTTTCTGTGCAGATTCGACCATTAAATTATCTGTACCTTTTCCATTTAATTTAATAATTGCTTTTGTTATAGTAGGAAAAGAAAAGGCTCCGTCAAACAATCCCATAATGTCTGTAAAGAAAACCTCGTTTCCAAATGTTTCTTTATAAAAGAAATCCTTTCCTTGTTCTATTAACTTTTCTTGATCTTCATTTTGAATAAATGAAACTTGGTGAAACTTATTTAGATCCTTGTCTTCACTATTTACAACCTTCTCATTTGGTGGAACATAGGCATATTCTGGTTCTACAATTGTTAAAAAAGTAATAATTCCTGTTAGCATAACGAATATAATCAGCAAAGTAATTATGCCCTTGCGCAAAGTCAAGTCCCCCTAAATCTTGTGAATTTTCAATTGAATTTTTTGATCAATTGTCAGGCTACTTTGCTTATTATTCTGCTAAAAATGTAATAAATACGTCTTATTCAAAAAAACTAACTATCTTGAAGCAAAGCACAAGTGCCTCGAACAGCATCGAGAAGCATTAAAAATATATAGAAAAGAAGATGTCTATTTCTTCGGATTTCTATTATGACTTAGGAAAAATCTCGCTTTAGGATAACTGGCTCTTGAGCTTTCCTTATTATTCATGGGGAAAATTGTATTCTCTTTTTCATTGTGAATCTAATGAAAAGACTGGCATTGGCTGTCAAAGCACTAATCTACAGTGCGTTAATTGTCATCTCCTAAACAACAAAAAAAAACACCCTCAAAAAAGGATGCTCAAAATGTAGCTTTCATTTTATTTTACTTCCTCGAGTTCTTGAATCCTAGTTGCTATTGCTGTTGTTAAGTCTTGTGTCATTTCTTTTATATTTTTCTTCAATTTAGCATTAATCATTTTAGACATAGCAGCTTCTGATGATAAATCTAAAAATCCATTCATCATTGTTTCCTCTGAATTTATTTCTTCAGCCAGAAAATAACCATGTCCAGAAATTTTTTCGTTAATCCCTAAAAGATTAAATGTCACTTTATTAGGCTCTTCCCAACTAGTTATTTCAACTCGAAGCTCCACCTTCTTTTTAATTAACCCAAAGTCACTTTTAAATTTCCAAATCGAATCTGTTGAATTTAGCGTTTCATGGTCTATATAACCTGGAACAAGAGGTGCCCAATGGTCCATAACACTTACAAAATTCCATATAGAATGAATAGGTAGCTTAACACGTATTTGATGTAATTCACTTGGCATATCATCATCCCTTTCTTCACATCATTTTCATGAGTATTAATTTGACTTTATTCATGAAAACTAAATGTTATGCAAAAAAATAAGGTGATTTATGACTTAACCAATTCAAATTTCTTTCACATCAACAATTGGTAATTTTATAAAAATTGTTGTTCCTGTTCCAATTTTACTTTCAGCCCAAATATGTCCTTTGTGCTTCTTAATGATTTCTTTACTTATTGACAAGCCTAATCCATTACCTTTTAGCGATCGGTGATCTGACACTGTGAAATTCCTGTCAAAAATATACGGTAAATCGTCTTGCTCAATCCCTGAACCAGTATCAGAACATGAAATAAGAACATGCTGCTTCTCAATAATTAAACATAATTCAATTCCGCCCTCTTCTGTATGTTTGACAGCATTTGTTATTAAATTGGTAAACACTTGCTTCATTCGTTCATAATCTACTTCAATAAGTGGATAGTCACCTTCAGTAACTTCCTCTATTTGTAGCTGCAGCTTCAATCCCTTTTTAGACACTTCATATTCATACGATTTTTTGATCTTTTTTAACAATAGGTCTATTCTGACATAATCAAAGCTAAACGATAATTGACCATTTTCTAGTTGTGTTAAATCAAATAAATCATGTATAAGTATATTTAGACTTTTAATTCTGGTTATACTATTTCGTATATATTCATTTCTTTTTTCTTCCGTTTTAGCAAACCCATCTAAAATTGCTTCCATATACCCCTGTACACTTGCAATTGGAGCTTTTAGGTCATGAGAGATATTTGACAACAAGTCTCTCCTTCTTTCTTCTGCAAATGCGACTTGCTCATTAGCTTCTAGTAGTTCATTTTTAGCATGTTCAAGTTCAATGGTTCGTTCTTTCACTTTGTCTTCTAAATCGTGATATAAATTAGCATTTTCAATTGAAATGGCAGCCTGAGTTGATAAAAGCTTAAGAAATTTCACTTGTTCCTCAGTAAATACATGTGAAACCTGTTCATTTTCTAAATAAAGAATACCTTTCATTTCCTGATTGTAAGTTATTGGCAAACAAATAACTGATTTTGCATTTGTTTCTTTTATATATTGATCTTCTTGAAAAATAGAGTGTTGACTAGCATTGTCTAACTGTACTATTTGTCCCGTTCTAAAAACAAATTGAACGATACTTTTTGAAAAATGTTGTTCTTTTAGCTGATTTATCTGTTTTGATTGAACTTCAACAGCTAATTCATCATCTTTTTTTAATAAAATTGTTCCTTTTGTTGCACCAGTATTAGTTATTGTTATTGTCATAAGCTTTTCTAATAACGAATTAATTTGAACTTCACCTGATAAAATTTGAGCAGCATGATAAACAGCATTTATTTCCTGGGTTTTCAACGATTGATTTCCAACTTGATGAGCTAAAGGAGAACTTTTTATATAGTGATTATATTCAGATAACATTTCGTTGGCTTTGTTTAGCGCTCCCCATTTTAAGAAATAATGATAGGCTTCAGTTAAATAAAAGCTAGCTTGCTTTTGTTTAGATTGGTCGATATAAAATCTTCCAGCTAATTCATAACAAATAGCTGTAACGTGAACAAACGAACTAGTTTCGCATGATAAAATTGCTTCATCATAAACCTGCATTGCCGATTTTTTCTTACCTGTAATAACTAACATCTCTGCTTTAATTAATAATTGTTTTCCTTTGTAATTGTCAGGCGATTGTTTAGCGTATTTCACTAGCATTTTGTAGCTTTTTAGGATTTTAATAAAAAGCCCAATTCTAACCTTTAAATGCTCTTCATTTCTATACCTTCTTAATAGAACTAGTGCTTCATAAAAGTAAAATTCAGGGGCAATGACCAATGTTAATCTTTTAGTAACTAAGGATGAAAGCTCCTGTAAAACCAATGATGAAAAGCTTTCATTATCAAAAATAAAGGCCATCTTTAATCGAATTGTATAATGCATTATCTTGGCTGAATCATCATCAATTATCTTTTTAAATTCCCAATTATGTTTTTTTGTTCCTGTTAAGTGATTAATCCATTCTAGAACTTCTGCAAGGTAGCCTTCAGATATTTTATATTTAATATCTGAAATAAAAGATTTTTGTTTATTTGTAATATTTTCTAGCTCATTCAAATGAGTCCCATTTATCAAATGACTAATGACGATAAAAGAGCTATTAGCTCCAGCTAGATGAATATTTCCAGCCTGTAAACAAAATTTTTGAGACTTTTCTAGATACGTAATATTATTCTTTATATGCTTCTTCCAATGATTGACGAAACTCCCAAACACAAAATGCACTCTACCTTGAACATCTATTATTTTGTTCTTTTTTGAATATAAAAGTGCTTGTTCCCCAAATTCAAAGGATTGATTAAAATTACTAAATCCAGCACTTAATATTAAGGCATAATTATTTAAAACTAGTGGACTAAATTCGGTTAAGCCATACTTCATTGTCATTCTCATAGCTCTTAACATAAATATTGATGATAAATTTTGGTCAACATGATAAGTTGGTCCATTCAAGTTTATAAGTGTTTTAAGAATTAAAATTTTCTCCTCTGAAGTAATAAGAGGTAAAGTCAGTATATCTCTTGGCTTTTTTCCTAGTAGTGCAAATTTCACTAGTACTAACTCTGTTAAAACATCGAGTTTATTCGGCTTGCTCGGAAATTTTTCATCAAATAATCTTAATGCAGCTATTCCTGTGGTAACAGCTTCTTTAACGCGATGTACATGAGTGTATAACGTAATCTTAAGGTGATAAATTTTTAGTTTCTCGACCTTAGTTTTTGCATTATTTAAAATAACATCAAATATATACTCAGATTGTTCAAATTGACTATTTAAATAGTAGGCCTCACCTAGCTGAATAAATAGATCAAAGGTCAACTCATAATGTAATTCCCATTGTTCTCCCATCAGTTCGTACGCATTAAGAAAATATGATAAAGCTGACTGAAATGCTGCTGATTTTCTGGAAAACTCCCCTGCCTGAATGTTCATTTTAACAAGGTTACTTTTTTCTTCATCGGAAATATTTTCTTTAGAATAATTAAGGTGGTACAAAATAGATAATAACTTTGAGTTATCATTCTTGTTATGTGCCAACAAATATCTACCGATTTTAAGATGAATAGCTTTTTTCTCTTCTTCATTGATAGAAGAATAGATTGTATCTTGTATCTGATCATGAACAAATTTATATTTTTCTTTCCCATGGTCATGTTGATTTTGATTATTGCTAGAAACTTGTTGTATAACTAATCCTGATTCAATAGCTCTATGAAGAATTGCTTTTGTTAAACCATAATCTCTATCCATTGATAATGTTTGCAAATCAAAGATGTTTCCAATACAAGCAGCGATTTTCAGTATGTTTTGCGTTTTCTTCGGCAATATATTAATTCGATTTTCTATATAAGTGATAATATCTTCTGGCATATTTGTAGAAATCAATCTGTTTTTATCAATTGTCCACATCTTATTACTGTCATCATAATCAATTACTTTTCCAGTTATAAAAACATGAAATAATTGTCTAATATAAAAAGGGTTACCTTGTGTAATTCTCAATGTATAGCTTGATATATATGATAGATCTTCTTCACTACTAAAGTTTATCGTTCTCAACCATTTTACAACATCTTTTTCTGTTAAGGATTTTAATATCAGTTTATTAATAGACCTTATTTCACTTAGATTATTTTGAAGATGATAAATCTGATGTCCTAATTTCACTTCGTTTTGTCTAAATGCACATATAACATAAAAGTATTCAGTCTCTTTATTTGATAACAAATATTCAATTAACTCCAGAGAAGCTGAATCAGCCCATTGTATATCATCTAAAAATAGAATTAATGGATGCTCTTTTTTTGCAAATATTCGTATGAGTTTTTGAAACATATAATAGAAATGTGATTGAGTATCAGAAGAAGCTACATGCCCAGGAACAGGATCATAGTTGATGTCTATTATCCACATTAATTCAGGTAACACATTGATTAACATAGGAAGATAAGAGGATAGCTCCTCCTGAATTAGTTTAGACCATCTCTTCTTCACATTATTTTCGATTAATATCTTTTTCAGTAAAATTTTTATTGCATCTAAAATACCACTGTACGGATAATTTTTAACAAGTAAATCAAATTTACCATCAATAAAATAACTTGGCTTACCTTTAAGCTCATGTTTAAATTCTTCTACCAATGCAGTTTTACCAGTACCTGATTCCCCTGCAATTAATAAAATTTGAGATTTTCCCTTTTCCACAATATTATTTATTGACCTTATTTGCTCTAGCTCCTCTTGTCTTCCAATTAATTGATTTAAAAACATGGGGGAAGTGGTATTGCTGTTGCTAATAAAAAACAAATCTGACATACCTTTTTCCCGTAATTGTTTAAAGCTTAATAAATCTTCCTTTAAGGAGTTAACACTTTGGTATCGTTCATCTGGTGACTTATTAAGAAGCTTTAAAATGATTTCTGCCAAAGAATTAGGGATCTGTTGATTAATTTCACTAAGATGCAGAGGTTGTTTTGTTAAATGACTTTGATACCATTCAATTGAGGTATTTGCATAAAATGGTGTCCGTTTCGTAAGTAATTCATAAAATATGACTCCTAATGAATATAGATCTGATCGATAGTCAAGAGGTCTATTCATTCTTCCTGTTTGTTCAGGGGAGATATATGGAAGCTCTAAATTAACATCATTAATGTAAGGAGGGATTTCTTTTGTCCCTAAGTTTCTACTATACTGAAAGCCGGTAAGTTTTATATGCTTAGATATTGGGTCAAAAAAAATGGTTGAGGGTGAAAGGTTACAATGGATATAATTCTGTTTATGTAATTTCCCAACTGTAGAGGTTAATTTAATTGAGAATTCCAGAAATTCATCAATTGATTGACTTTTTTCAATAATATTCCGTAAAGGTCGTGCAGGTGTATATCTATAGAATGTTATTATCCCTCCTTCCTCAACACTCAATGGTTGCAGTACGTCTGTTATTTTTATCTCTCTTAAAATTTCATTCTCTTTGTTAGCTTGCTCTAAATAGGAATGTGAATGTGAATTAATAAATTTTATAAGCACTTTTTGATTGTAAATAGTCGAATATCCGTAATAAAAAGTTGATAATTGAAGATTTGCTACAATTTCTAATGATTTAACATTCTGTATTGTTACCATCTAAATGTAACCACCTTTACCTACTATATAACCTAAAAACTTTAACTAATCTTTAGCAATCTTTAAGATAGATTTATAGAACTTCAAGTATTCTAATCACATATCTAATTTTTAGGAGGGGTTAAATGAATCCTGTACTTCCACCATATAAGTTTGCGGAACTTGATTGTGAATGGACAGCTCTTATACAAGAAGCTTTAGAAATGGGAATCACTAAAGAGGAGATTATCTTCTTTTTGATATCATATCCTTCTATTGATCAGAAGCTTTAAATTTATAGCCCATACCCCTAAGCGTCAAGATATAAATAGGTTCAGATGGATTTGGTTCAATCTTTTTTCTAAGATTACTGATGTGGACCATAACGGTTCTATAATCACCCAAGCTATCTTCTCCCCAAATCATATCAAAGATTTGCTCTACATTAAAAACACGATTTGGATTCTCAGCTAGTAAGCAAAGCAGTTGAAATTCCTTCGCTGACAGTGTGATATGTCTATTTTTCACCTTAACTGTACAGCTTATTTTATCAATGTATAGATCTTGAAAGATGAGAATTGATTTTTCCACTTTTGAAGTTTGCACATATTCATGCTGAAATCCTGCAGTGCTTCTTCGTAAATGTGCTTGTACCTTTGCAACTAATACTGCAGGGCTAAATGGCTTTGTTATATAATCGTCTCCCCCAATTTTATGTGCTAATATCTTATCAAAATCTTCTTCTTTAGAGCTTACAAATAAGATTGGTGCATTCGTTTTTTGACGAAGTAGTCGACAAACTTCATATCCATCAATATCAGGAAGTAAGATATCTAAGATAATTAATCTAGGTTTATGTAAATCTACTAATTTAACAGCGTCAATCCCAACAGTTGAAGTTATTACCCTATATCCTTCTTTTATAAGATACATTCGTAAAATAGATTTCAAATCTAAATCATCATCTATAATAAATATTGTTTCTCCTGCCATAAGTTAATAATCCTCCGTCTTAAAATAAGCAATATACAACAATACTAGTAAACCCTCTGGCTTTTAAAACTTCAATAAAGTTACAATAAAAATAGATTACTTCTTAAAATATAATTAACATATTCTATTATATCCCGATTTTAACAGACTTCAATCTATAATATGCAAATTAAGGAAATATATTGAATTTAGCCAAACAAGTGAGCAGTAGCTATATAACTTAAAAGTGTCATTCATCTCATTTATTAGATCTTTGTCATTCATCTGAAGGTATAAATTTCACTTCTGCTCATACTTGTTAAGTTATTATTTTTCGATTGATTGTTTACAACCACCTTAGTGATATTGTTAAATGACAGCACTCTACATTTTCAATACTTGACGACAACTTCAACATAATTCCATCTGGATTAAAGGTTGTTTTCACCTTAGATGTAATGCCTGTTGATTGAATAAGGCGTTCTACCTCTGTCATATCTGAATGTTGGGCTGCATACATCACTTTATTTGCAAAAGATTTGGAATCAGCCAATTTGTTTAATACAATACTTGCTTCCTTCATTATATTCCTCATTGATTTAGCAGATTGTTCTAAAAGTGTAGAGTCT
Organism: Metabacillus litoralis; assembly: GCF_007994985.1. Lineage (GTDB taxonomy): Bacteria > Bacillota > Bacilli > Bacillales > Bacillaceae > Metabacillus > Metabacillus litoralis. The sequence continues at coordinate 510,897 of NZ_VOQF01000001.1, forward strand.
ACATCAGGATATTGTCGACTTGGATTAGACTTATAATGATTTGTAGCAACATATGCTGGGGAATGGTTGATGAAACTTAGGTTTCCATAGTATACAGGCTGATACATAGGCTGACAGTAATAGTTAATCACATATAGCAGCTCCTTATTATTTTTTCACACACATTAATATACTGTAAAAAGAAATTTTAGTGACTGTTTTAATAAGGCTGTTTTCCGAAAACTTTTTTGCTTATATATACCCGAGCATTGTATTAAGTCTAGTGGCATCTTTTACACTGTTTCTACTGCGTATTTTGGTTATAGTAAAAATCTTTCAGATAAGAGCCTTAAATAATGTGGTTTTCGTATAATTTTTTGCATAATAAATTAAATATTTCACAATAAATAAATTTATTTTACCTGGTCAATTTCTTAATCAAAAACCTTTTTCATGTGTATTGCTGAATTAAGACCAATATTGAGAATGCGATGAATATCGGGATAACAGTTTGAAAGAACCTGATGAGGCGCTTTTTAACAACCCTCTTGTCAAATTTCTTTAATTCACTTGACCTCTCCAATTCAATCCCTCCTTCTCATTTGCATAGACATAAAATCTTTAAGTAAGTTCAAGAATTTTTCCTAAACGCAACTTTCTTATATTTTATCAGATTCTTCAGAAAATGTGCGTGTTTTTCTAAAATGAATGATAATTTAAATAAAATAAAAAAGAACCACACAATCCTTGAATTGAATACTAACTTCATTAGTCAATTCTATAGGAGAGCCTGATTCTTTATATAAGGTACAAAAGCTTTGATTTCGATTTTCCCCAGTTCGAAATTGTTGGTAAGTGCGTGAGTGAGGAAAATCAACTTTTATCTTTTTATCGGAAGTATAACCTTAACAATTGTTCCGTGATTGATTTTACTGGAAAACTTTATTTCTCCGTTATGAAATTCAGCGATTCTATAGCTAACTGTTAACCCCAGACCAGTTCCTTTCTCCTTCATTGAATAAAAAGGTTCACCCAAATGTTTTACTCGCTCTTCCTCAATGCCACAGCCATCATCTGTAAAAATTAAACAAATTGATTGGACATCAAATATGGAAACAGAAATAGTGATATTTTTAGCAGAAGCTTCAATTGAGTTTTTAATTAAGTTGATAAAAAGCTGTTTTAACTGATTAGGTTCACACTCAATTTTAGGTAAATGAACATCTGTTTCCACTTTTAAAGTAACACCATGTAAATTTGCTTCTGATTCTAATAAAGACTTAACATCTGTAAGAATCATATTTATATCTTTTTCTTGAAATTGGATTTGTTGAGGCTTAGCCAATACTAGTAGTTCACTTGCTATGATATTAATTCGTTCAAGCTCATCTAACATTATTTTGTAATATAATTCATTTTCATTTTTCATCTCAGCAGATTGGATCATTTGAATAAAACCTTTTATTGATGTTAACGGATTTCTTATCTCATGTGCCACACTTGCAGCAAGCTCTCCAACTACTGATAATTTCTCTGTTTTTCTTAGTAATTCTTAATCGTATCAAAAGTCTTTACTGTACCGTCTGGCATAGGAATTTCTTCAATACATCGACTTGGTTTTCCATGATTCCATGCTTGTTCATCAGATATTTCACAATACCTTAATGCATCTCCATAAAAATCTGTAAATTGAGCTAGCTCAGAGTCTGTTTTTCCATGAAAATCTATTCCTTCTAATTGAAAGAGCTTTAATGCAAAATCATTTGCTTCGATCCATTTTCCATCTCCATCTTTAAAATTCACAAAATCCACCATCGAATTAATTAAGATAGTTAATTTATTATTTTCTTCTTTTTCACTTTCATATGCTTCTTTTTTTAATACCAAATAATAAATAAAACAACTAGTAATTAGTACAAAAATAAACCCTTTAATATTTTGAAATACTATTAGGATTTCTTTTGGTAAATTTAAATAAACAATTATATTATCAGTAACCACTATCCATATTGAACTGAATACTATATAGATAAAAAGAAGTCTAAATTTATTTGTCATGCTGCTCTCCTTTATTGCAAAACATTAACGTGATTAATTATGTCTCACTTATTCCAAGTAAACTTTTAATGATCTTCATTATTATAGTATTTTTCATTTAAGTTATATAGTCATTTATGCTACTTCTATTATATCTTTACTAGTATTTATTATAATTAAATACAAAAAAGACCCATAGTTCACTATAGGTCTTTTTTGTATTTACATTATTTTATACAATTATACTAAAACTGTACTTCCCATTAAAGCACGATCTACTTCACGTGCAACTTCACGACCTTCGTTAATAGCCCAAACAATTAAGCTTTGACCACGTCGTGCATCACCAGCAGCATATACGCCTTCAATGTTTGTACGGAAGTCACCATATTTTGCAGCTACAACATTACGAGCTGTTGTATCAACATTAAACTGTTTTAATACAGGTTGATCTGCACCTTCAAAACCAATTGCAATGAAAACTAGTTGTGCAGGCCATACTTTTTCAGATCCAGGAATTTCTTTGAAATAGTATAAACCATTTTCATCTTTTAATTTCTCCATATTGATCGTATGAAGCTCTTTTAAGTTTCCATTTTCATCAGAAACTAGTTTTGTTGTTTGAATGCAATATTGACGAGGATCATCACCAAATTTTGCTTCAGCTTCCTCATATGCATATTCCATTGTAAAAACATGTGGAGATTCTGGCCACATATTTTCTTTTTTACGAGACATTGGTAATTTAGGATGTTTACCAAACTGAACGACACTATTACATTCTTGACGAAGTGCTGTTGCCACACAGTCTGCACCAGTGTCTCCTCCACCAATAACAATAACATCCTTACCTTTAGCATTGATGAAATTACCATCTTCAAAATTTGTATTTAAATAGCTCTTTGTCACATCAGTAAGATAGTCCATTGCAAAATGAACACCCTTTGCCTCGCGTCCTTCAATAACTAGATCACGTTGCTTTTGAGCACCTACACAAAGAATAATTGAGTCATACTGATCACGAAGTTGTTCAGATGTAATATCCTTACCTACTTCAGTGTTCGTAACAAAAGTAATACCTTCTTGTGTCATTAAGTTTATACGACGCTCTACAATACCTTTATCAAGCTTCATATTTGGAATACCATATGTTAACAAGCCACCTGGTCGGTCTGCACGTTCGTATACAGTTACAGAATGACCTACTTGATTCAATTGATCCGCAGCTGCTAAACCAGCAGGACCAGAACCAACAATTGCAACCTTCTTTCCTGTACGCTTTTCAGGAATTCTAGGTGTTATCCAACCATTTTCAAAGCCTTTATCAATGATTGCTTTTTCAATATTTTTTATTGTGACAGCAGGGTCATTAATTGCTACGTTACAAGAACCCTCACATGGTGCAGGGCATACTCTACCCGTGAATTCAGGAAAATTATTCGTTTTCATTAAACGATCTAGTGCTTCTCTCCATCTTCCACGATAAACTAAATCATTCCACTCAGGAATTAAGTTATGAATTGGACACCCAGAGGTAAAACCATTAATTTCAGTTCCAATGTGACAGAAAGGAGTGCCGCAATCCATGCAGCGTGCTCCTTGTCTGCTTAACTTTTCCTCAGAGAAAGGAGCTGAATACTCTTTCCAGTCATTTAAACGCTTGAGAGGGTCGCGTTCGGCTGCCTCTTCACGCTTAAACTCTAAAAATCCTGTTGCTTTCCCCATCTTCCTCTCCCCTTTCTACTGTACTACTGCTTTTGAACGAGCTGATTTCGCTGCTGGTTCTTTTTTTTCAGATTTTGCATTTGCTTCAAACGCACTCATAATTGCTTCATCATTTGTTAAGCCCGCTTCCATTTGCTCAGCAATACGATTCATCATACGTTTGTAATCTTTCGGAATTACTTTTACAAATCTAGTAATTGATTCTTCCCAATTTGCAAGTATCGAACTTGCTTTAGTGCTATCTGTATAAGCTAAATGATTTTGAATCATACCTTGTAAAAAGTTAATTTCCTGGTCATCTACTAAACTCTCAAATTCAATCATTTCATCATTACATAATGCTTTAAATTCTTCTTTATTGTCAGCTAGGATATAAGCAATTCCTCCAGACATCCCTGCACCAAAGTTTTTACCAACTTCTCCAAGGATTACAACACGACCACCAGTCATGTATTCACAACCATGATCTCCTACACCTTCAACAACAACATTCACACCACTGTTACGAACGCCAAAGCGTTCACCTGCATGGCCATTGATATAAGCTTCCCCACTTGTTGCACCATAGAATGGTACATTACCAATGATGACATTATCAGAAGGAACAATTGTTGAGTCAGCTGATGGCTTAACAATAATCTTTCCACCAGATAAACCTTTTCCAAGATAATCATTTGAATCTCCAGTTAAGTGCATTGTTATACCTTTTGGTACAAATGCTCCAAAACTTTGACCAGCAGAACCAGTGAATCTTAGTGTGATTGTATCTTCTGGTAGACCTTCTTCACCATAACGTTTCGAAATTTCACTACCAACAATCGTACCTGCAACACGATTTATATTTTTTATATTAAATGACGCATCTATAGGAGTACCTGTTTCGATTGCATCTGCAACCTTAGGTAATATTTCAACCATATCAAGAGATTGATCAATTTTATGATTTTGCTTAATTTTAGCTGTACGTGCTCCTTCAGGTTGGTATAAAAGGGTTGTTAAATCTAAGTGCTTCGCTTTCCAATGTTGCTTTGCTCGTTCACTCACTTCGAGTACATCTGTACTTCCAACCATTTCTTCCATCGTTTTGAAGCCAAGTTCAGCCATTATTTCACGTACTTCTTGTGCTACAAATCTCATATAATTTACGATATGATCTGGATCTCCTGCAAACTTATCGCGTAACTCTGGATTTTGAGTAGCAACACCTACTGGACAAGTATCTAAATGACACACACGCATCATAATACATCCCATAACAACAAGTGGAGCTGTTGCAAAACCATACTCCTCAGCACCTAAAATAGCTGCCATAGCAACGTCACGACCAGTCATTAGCTTTCCATCAGTTTCTAACACAACACGATCACGAAGACCATTTAACATTAGTGTTTGATGAGCTTCTGCTAAGCCAAGCTCCCATGGTAAGCCTGTATGTTTGATACTCGTTTTAGGAGATGCACCAGTACCACCATCATAACCACTAATAACAATTACATCTGCAGCACCTTTTGCAACACCAGCTGCAATTGTACCGACACCAGCTTTTGCTACCAATTTAACACTTATGCGTGCATCACGATTTGAATTTTTCAAATCATGAATAAGCTGTGCTAAATCTTCAATAGAATAAATATCATGATGAGGTGGAGGTGAAATCAATCCCACACCAGGTGTAGAGCCACGTACATCTGCTACCCAAGGATATACTTTATTTCCAGGTAACTGTCCACCTTCTCCAGGTTTTGCACCTTGAGCCATTTTAATTTGAAGTTCATCAGCGTTCACTAAATAATGACTCTTCACTCCAAAACGACCTGATGCAATTTGCTTAACTGCACTTCGACGTAGATCACCATTTGAATCAGCAGTAAAACGATTTGGATCTTCTCCACCCTCACCGCTGTTACTCTTACCACCTAAACGATTCATAGCAATTGCCAATGTTTCATGTGCTTCTTTACTTAATGATCCAAATGACATAGCACCAGTTTTAAAACGTTTTACAATTGAATCAACTGATTCAACTTCATCAATTGAGATTGCTTCTCTATTACTCTTAAGTGTGAATAAGTTACGTAGGAAACCAATTCTTTCTTCGTTTGCTGAATAAGAGTATTTCTTAAATAACTCATAATCATTTTTGCGACAAGCCCATTGAAGAGTATGGATTGTTGTTGGGTTAAACGCATGATGCTCTCCATTTTTTCTCCATTGGAAATCACTACCAGAATCTAATGTCTTATCAATCTTTTCAGAGTATGCATCTTCATGACGTAATTTTGCTTCTTTAGCAATTGTAGCTAAATCGATACCATCAAGCTGTGACGCTGTACCAGTAAAGTATTTATCAATAACCTGTTGACTAATTCCAACAGCTTCAAAAATTTGAGCTCCACGATAACTTTGAACTGTTGAGATTCCCATTTTAGACATTACTTTTACTACACCTTCAGTAACACCTTTAATGTATTTTGCAACAACTTCTTCATAGTTATATTTTAAACTTCCATCAAGTATTGCTTCTTTATATGTTGCAAAAGCAAGATATGGGTTAATTGCATCCACACCATAGCCAATTAACGCAGCAAAGTGATGAACCTCTCTAACCTCACCTGATTCAATAACAATGCTTGCTTTAGAACGAGTTCCTTGACGCACAAGATGTTGATGTAGTGCTCCTACTGCTAAAAGTGCTGGTATAGCAGCTTTCTGTGCATTCATTAAACGATCAGAAAGGATAATAATATTTACATCATTCTCTATTGCTTTATCAGCTTCTGCACATATTTCATTAATAGAAGACTCTAAATCTTCTGTAAATAATGCATGAATTGTTTTGCACTTAAAGCCTGGGTAAATATTTAAGCGTAATTGTGCTAAATGATCATTAGAAAGAACAGGAGAATCTAATTGAATTCTTCTAGCGTTTTCTTTACCAGGGTGAAGAATATTAGCTTCAGAACCTAGTAATGTCATTGTTGATGTAACAATCTGCTCTCTAATAGCATCGATAGGAGGATTGGTTACTTGTGCAAATAACTGTTTAAAATAGTTAAACAATGATTGTGGTCGATCAGATAGAACGGCAAGTGGTGAATCATTACCCATAGAACCAAGAGGATCTTTTCCTTCTGTAATAATCGGTAAAAGATATTTTTGAATATCTTCGTACGTATATCCAAAAGCTGCTTGACGCTCAGGAATATCTGAAACAACCTCTTCCGCTAATACTGCTGATTGATTATCCAACTTAACAAGTTGTTCATCTAACCATTGTTGATAAGGCTCTTCATTTGCCATTTCTTCTTTAATTTCTTTATCAGAAATAATTCTACCTTCTTCTAAATCAATAAGAAGCATTTTACCTGGGCTCAAGCGGTCCTTATATAATACATTGCTTTCTTCGACATCAATAACTCCAACTTCAGAAGAGAAAATGATATAGTCGTCCTTTGTTACATAGTAACGAGCTGGACGAAGACCATTACGATCTAAGATTGCACCGATTTGTTTTCCATTTGTGAAAGAAATAGCAGTTGGTCCATCCCATGGCTCCATTAAGCAGCTGTGATATTCATAGAATGCTTTTTTCTCAGGGCTCATATGTGGGTTTTCAGTCCAAGGTTCTGGAATCATCATCATAGCAGCATGTGCTGGCTTACGACCTGCTAAAACGAAAAATTCAAACGCATTATCTAAAATAGAAGAGTCACTACCATCAGCGTCTAAGATAGGTAGTACTTTATGAATATCTTCTCCAAAAGCTTCTGAAACAAATTGTTGCTCTCTTGCTTTCATCCAATTCATGTTACCTCGTAGTGTATTAATTTCACCATTATGAATAAGGTAGCGATTTGGATGAGCTCTTTCCCAGCTAGGGAATGTGTTTGTACTAAATCTTGAGTGTACTAAAGAGAAAGCAGAAACAAAATCTTCATCTTGTAAATCTAAATAGAAAGCATCGACTTGTTCAGGAGTTAAAAGTCCTTTATATACAATCGTACTGCTTGATAGACTTGTAAAGTAGAAGCGTAGTTCGCGTTCTCTAGCCCAATTTTCTGCTTGTTTACGAATTACATATAATTTACGTTCAAAGGATATATTATCTTGTATGTTATCATTAGCACCAATAAATACTTGGCGAACAACAGGACAGCTCATTCTTGCAACTGGCCCAACTTCTTCAGCATTTACAGGAACATCTCTCCAACCTAATAAGATTTGTCCTTCTGCTTCAATGAATTTGTTTAGTTGTGCCTCAATTTGTTGGCGTTCTTTATCATCATTGGAAAAGAACATCATACCAACACCATATCGTCCACTTTCAGGAAGGGTCATTTCCTGGCAAGTTTTTTTGAAAAAAGCATCAGGGATTTGCACCATTAAACCAGCGCCATCACCTGTAAGTGGATCACTACCTTGTCCTCCCCTGTGGTCAAGTTGACAAAGCATATTTAGTCCCTTTTTCACAATATCATGTGTAGCATGGCCTTTAAGATGAGCGTATAAACCGATACCGCATGCGTCATGTTCAAATTCAGGACGGTAGAGACCTTGTGCTTTAGGTATTTGATTGTAAGTCATGTAATATCTCCCCCCGTTAGATAATCTTACACCCGATAATTTTCAGATAATTACATTATATATTTCCAAATTGATATAAACAATATATAATTTAGATTAAATTGATCTATTTTTGATATGAATGGTGATTGGAGGCCAATTATGGAATTACGTCAACTACGATATTTTATGGAAGTTGCAGAACGTGAACATGTATCAGAAGCTGCACAATACCTACATGTAGCTCAGTCAGCAATTAGCAGACAAATTGCCAATCTTGAATCAGAGTTAGGTGTGACATTATTTGAAAGAGAAGGAAGAAATGTTAAGCTCACACCCATCGGAAAAGTATTTTTAACTCATACTAAAACAGCCATGAAGGCTATTGATTATGCTAAAAAGCAAATCGATGAATTTTTAGATCCTGAAAGAGGTTCAATTAAAATTGGTTTTCCAACAAGTCTTGCTAGTCATTTATTGCCAACAGTTATATCAGCTTTCAAGGATAAACATCCTAATGTTGCTTTTCATTTAAGACAAGGCTCATATAAGTTTTTAATTGATTCAGTAATAAATCGTGAAATTGATCTCGCGTTTATAGGTCCTGTTCCACTAAACAATCCTGATGTTGAAGGAACAATTTTATTTACAGAAAGTATTTCAGCTTTAGTACCAGCATCACATCATTTAGCTTCAAAAAAGAGCATTTTGCTTAATGAACTAAGAAACGACTCTTTTGTCTTATTTCCTAGAGGCTTCGTTCTACAAGAAATCGTAGTAGAAGCCTGTAAACAGGCAGGTTTTGTACCTAATATTTCTTCTGTTGGTGAAGATTTAGATGCTATAAAAGGTCTAGTTTCTGCAGGTATGGGTGTTACTCTCTTACCTGAAAGTACATTTCATGAATCAATCCCACGCTTTACCGTTAGAATTCCTATTGAACTCCCATTAGTTAGAAGAACAGTAGGAATAATTGTATCAAAGAAAAGGGACCTTGCACCGTCAGAGAAGGTGTTTTACCAGTATGTGAAAGACTTTTTCTCCATGCTTGAGCAATACCAATAAGGAAAGCGAATGGCTTTTTGAGCCTAGATCGTAATACTAACTCTAGAATTTTACACTTTCTACTTTAAAATTGAAGGAATGGTTGGCATAATTCATGGCCAACCATTTTTCAAAAGACAAGTTTCTTCTATATTAATTACCTTTTTTTAGAGCTTCTAAGAAAACAGTGTTCAATTTTTTCTCACCACTAATTGGTGACATCACATATGAAAATTTCCGTTTAAATAATTCATCCTTAGGTTTAATTTCAATTAAAGCACCTTGTTCAAGTTCTCTCTTCACAGTAAAAAACGAAAGAATTGATATTCCAAGTCCATTTATAACTGTTTCTTTAACTCCCTGATTACTGCTAATAGTCATAAGGTCATTTATTTTTAAACCATTAGAGCGTATAAAGTGCTCTAAATATTCTCTTGTACCTGAACCACTTTCTCTACTTATCCATGTTTCACTTTGTAGATCCTCTGTTACGATATCATTTTTATTCTTTAAAGGATGATTTGGAGGTGCTATGATAATAAGCTCATCCTCCATAAATGGTTGGACAATGACATCTTTTTCATCTGTATTTCCTTCAATTAACCCAATATCAACTTGAAATTGCTGAGTTAATTTAACCACTTCATTTGTATTCCCAATCGTAACAGAGAAATTAAGATTAGGGTATTCTTTACATAAATCTGCTAATAATGGCGGTAACACATATTCCCCTATCGTAAAACTAGCGGCTATTTTTAATGTTCCTTTTATTGTGTTTTGTTGTTCATATATATCGTTCTTCGTATTTTCATATATTTGCACCATCTGTTTTGCTCGCTCAAGTAGAATTTCTCCCGAAGGTGTTATTTTAAGTACCTTTGGAGAACGAATAAACAACTGTGTTTGAAATTCAGCTTCCAAATTCTTAATGTGAACACTAACACTTGGTTGAGAAATTCGTAATTTTTCTGCAGCTTTCGTAAAATTTTTTTGCTCTACTACAGTTATAAATGTTTTTAATGCATCATAATACAAATTCTACATCCCCTATTATTAAAAATATTAATAACAATGATCACTTATCAACATTTTACTAATAAACAAGAGTTTTATAAAGTGTTTTTAGTAAAATTATATTTTAGCAGTGTTTATTTGTCTGGATTATTTGTTATAAATAGGAAAAACAATAGAATTATTACTAGCATACTACTTACTCTAGATCTCTCCATAATAGCAATCTTTATTGCTCAATGACCTTTTTGCTCAATTTTCACCTTATTGTATACGATATTCTATTTTAAGTTAGGACTAACTCCCGTACAGTTTGGCGTTTTATCAGGAGGAACCCTTCATGAAGTAGCTAATATTATTGCCGCTTCAGCTACAGCTTGCTCTGACGCTATAGATATGGCTGTAATTGTTAAACTAACAATAGTTGTCATGTTAGTTTCAGTAGCTATTCTTTTTGGAATACTAAAGAATCGTCAAAAACAAGAGGCAAAGAAAGGTACATCATTACCAATTCCAGGGTTTATCGTTGGTTTTTTATTAATGAGTACATTCAGGTACTCTTAACTTGATCCCTGATTTCATAACCTCCAGTATTGTTTCAGTTTCCTATATCTTAATAGCATGTCTATGGCAGGATTAGGGTTAAATTTAGAGCTTGCTTCACTAAAAAGGAATGGAAAAAGCGCTTGTTAGCTAGCTTTATAGGAAGCGTTACTTTAGTTATTTTGTGCTATTTGTTTATTCGGTTTATTATTGTTTTTGATTAATCATTTTAGCCTGTTTTCACTACCTTTTTGCAAGGTTTACAAAAACAGTTTTTTTTAGAATCATCATCAAAAAACAACACATACTACAAATTGTTATCACAAAATGACAAGGAGTGTAATATAATGGAAAAAGATAAGTACTTAACAAATGCACCGAAAGAAGAGAAAATAACTATACAAAATGATGGATCCTTTCCAAATCTTAAGAACGTTGCTGGAGACTCAGTTGATGAACATAAAAACCAAGAAGTAGCTAACTCTCTTATTGCAGAAAAAGAAATAGGTCAACAACGAGAAAATTTATAAAAAAAAGTTCATGAATACTAAATTAAGTGTATTTATGAGCTTTTTCTATTGATCATAAAGTCAACAATATAATCAGGATAATCTGTAACTATGCCATCTACTTCGGCATTAACTAATCCGTTGATCGATTTTTTATCTCTAACAGTGTAAGGAATGACTTTAACTTTATAGCTGTGAATTTTTTTTACTAGTTTTTTCGTTATAAGTGCCTTATTAGGATTTATATATTGAACGATTGAAGTCCAGTCTTTCAATTGTGCTTTTGAAATTCCTTGAACACGGTACTTCACAAGTAACCCTAATGGTATGTTAGAGGAAATTTGGTTCAATCTTTGTAATAGTTCAAAATCAAAGGATTGAACGATAATCTGTGATTCACTAAGATTATCTTCTCCAACGATTTCACTGAGCAAAGTCGCTAACTTCTGTTCGATTCCAGGATAAAGAGCTGGATGTTTAATTTCAATCAATATCCCCATTTGCCCATAAAACTCTGAAATAACTTGTTTTAATGTTGGGATTTTTTCACCTCTAAATTTTGTATGAAACCATTCTCCAGCATCTAGCTTAGTTAATTCACGGTAAGTAAATTCCTTCACCTCACCTACACCATTTGTTGTTCGATCTACTTTTTGATCGTGAATAACAACTATTTCTCCATCCTTTGTTATTTGGATATCTAATTCAATATAATCAGCTTTTAGTTCCTTCGCTTTATAAAAAGCTGCCATTGTGTTTTCAGGCGCATAACCCGCAGCTCCACGATGAGCAACAACTATTAACTGATTATTTTTATAGCTCTTATTCAGAAACTTCTTAAAAAAACGAACCATTTATATACTCCCTTTCACTTTTGCTATTACTCATCATTATAAATAGAATCATATCGAAGCATTCACTATCTCTATTCAAAATCTTTGAAATATATAATCTTATAAAGTACAGTATTAGTATTAAGGCTGTTTCCGAAACGCCATTATGTTAGTTATTCAGTTTTTCTTCATGCAATCCTCGTAAAGCCTTTACTAATCAAAAATGCCTGATTACACAAATCGGAGGGATACAAATGAATGATGTTATTACAACATTAACAAGTCACCGCTCGTTTCGTAAATATAAAGATCAACAAATACCTAAAGACCATCTCGAGGCCATTCTTAACTCAGCTCAATCAGCACCATCTTGGATTCATGGACAGCAAGTATCTATAATAGTTGTCCAAGACAAGGAACGAAAAGCAAAACTTGCAGATTATTGTGGAAATCAAAAGCACATTATTGAAGCTCCAACCTTTCTTGTTTTTTGTGCTGATTTCAACAGAGCGAAAATTGCTAGTGAAATTGAAAAAGTACCATTTAATGCAATAGATGATACTGATATGCTTCTTGTTGGTGCAACTGACGTAGGAATTGCACTTAGTAACGCGATTGCAGCGTCAGAATCTTTAGGACTAGGAACAGTGCCTATCGGCGGCATCCGTCGTAAACCTCTAAATGTAATAGAATTATTGAATTTACCTAAATATGTGATTCCAATTGCAGGATTGTGTGTTGGTTATGGCTTAAATGATCCTGGCTTAAATCCACGATTACCTAAAAACGCTTTTGTTCACAATGAAGAATATGACAACAACCAAACATCTTATATCAACACATACAATGAGACATTTAGGCAGCATCAGCTTAAAAAGTCAAACGGTGAAAGAGATGTAACCTGGACTAATAAAATCTCAGGTTTTTATAAAGAAAAGCATTATAACCACAACTATTCAGATGTACCAAAAATGTTAAAACAGCAAGGCTTCACCTGCAAAGATGTAGAAAAGTAAAATTCATATTACAACGGTGGTTAAACTTCGAATAATTTCTGTTTTCTGTCAACCTTTTTATCAAAAGTTGACAGAAAACAGTATTTATCCAAAAAAGTGGATTTAAAACAAAAAAAAGGGTTAAGAAATGTAATAACAGGGTATTAGTTAATGATGAAACTGTATTGGAGGAATTTTTAAGTATATGAATAATAAAAGCATGGATACCACAAACAACCAAGAGCTTATTGAACTTGTTAAAGAAGCATTAAACTCTGATGTTAGTAAAGAAGAATTCAAACAATACATTGAGTTAAAAAAGCTAGAAATGAAAAAACATATGAACTAAAGCAAAGGCAGATAAACTGTTTACAAAATTTAAACAGCTTATCTGCCTTTGCATTTAAATTTATAAATTAGGGCTGTTAAACAAAGTTGATGGTTTCCGATACAGGTATTCGCTTTCCTTGGGCTATCCGGGAGTATCCCTCGAAGAAGCGGTGCCCGTGAGGTCTCCACTAGACATGCACCCCCCTCAGGACACTTCATATATACACTACAATCAACAAAGTTTAAAAATCAACTTATACATAGCTATGAAGCCTACTTATTTCATTTGCTTAAATTGTTCTATAAAATGCTGTGGACTCGTTTTTACTGTATATGAATACATCCCTTTCGTTGTATGTAGGTATAATAAACCCATTTCTTCTGAAGAGAAGAAACGAAAAGAGATATCTAAAACTTCTTCAAGTAAAAATGAATCAAAAGAAGTAACAACTCGTTCACAGGACAATGTGATCTTATGTTCTTCTTCTTTATGAAGCTGTGTATTATCTTCAATTTTCCTATTCACTATTACATATGGTATTTTAGCGATAATTTCCACATTGCCCTCCTATTTCTTAGATTTTATTCTTCAATATAAAGGTCTCGAGAAACATCCTTTACAAAAGATGTGAGCTCCCCTTCATAAAAAATAGATAATTCATGCATAGCTCTTGTACAGGCTGTATAAAACAGATTTCTTAATGATTCAGCTTCATAAGCTGTATTCGAAGCATTAAATATAATAACAGCATCGAATTCAATTCCTTTTGCCAAATATGCTGGTATAATGACAATACCTTTATCAAATTCATTACTTCGTTTATCAACTAAATGAACATCAATAAACCCCTTTAGTAGCTCATAAACTGTATTACTTTCTTCAGCTGTTTTACAAATAATAGCAATACTTTTATATTCAGGTAGAAGATTAATCTTTTCAATGATTCCGTTTATAATGTCGTCTATAGATTGTTTTTTTATAACAACAGGCTTTTGCCCTTGTCTGTTAAAAGGAATAATCTCTGTATCTTTATTTACTAACATCTCACTTGTGAAGTTCACAATTTCAAATGTCGAACGATAACTTCTATTTAATTCGATTTTTTCAGTTTTTTCTTCTTCAAACAACTGTGAAAGTGCACCCAAACCTGTGTAGGATTGGTGAGCATAAATTGCCTGATTACTATCACCCAGTACTGTAAACTTCGCATTAGGAAACAGATGTTTTAAAAAAGAAAATTGAAATGCTGAATAATCTTGAGCTTCATCTATAAAAACATATTTTACAGTTGTATTTACTTTAAATCCTTCTATTTTTTCCTTTAAATACAAAAACGGTGTAGCATCTTCGTATGGAATCTTCCCTTCTTCTATCTCTGCAACGGTATATTCCCCTATACGTTTCCAATCGTTTTTCTCTAAGGTTTTACTTTGACTAAGCTCAAATAATTGCTGATAAATTGCTTTCATATTAATAAATGAATATGATTTAATTCCTTTTTTTACTGCAACTAAGTTTCTTTTAACTACATATTTACTCAATAGCTCCTGCTCACGGTCATAATCATCAAAGGTTTCTTGAGAAAATCTTTTTTGTTTACTTAATTTCTCAAAGTAAAATTGGTATTCATCTTTACTTAAAAATTGAATTTCTTCTTCTACCCACTGTTTTACTCGTTCACGTTTTTCCACCTTCTTTATTTCATCTAACAGCCACTCTTCCAAAAGCTTTATACGATTAGTTATAGTGATTGCAGAATCCAGAGAGTAAAAATAAGAATAAATTTCTTCCGATTTAAAAAGAATTTCACCCCTGAAAAGAATATCATTAAAGATTAACCCTTGTTTGCTTAAATATTTAAGGTAATCTTCAATCATTTCCATATATTCAAAAGAAGATTTATATTTTGTTGCTTTTTTACGTAATAGAAGACTTTCATCATTTTTTGCAGTTAGCATATACTCCATTTGTGTGAATAAATCTTCAACTTCAAATTCGTTTCCAAGTGAGTGTTGCAAATAATTTTGAAATGTTGTTTGCTGCATATTTTCTTCACCAAGCTCTGGTAATACATTGCGTATATAACTATTAAACATTGTATTTGGTGAAAATAATAATATTTCTTCAGCTTCTAGGCTATCTCGATATTTATATAATAGGTAAGCCACTCGTTGAAGTGCAGCAGAGGTTTTTCCACTACCTGCAGTTCCTTGCACAATTAAAAGCTTTCCTTTTTCATTACGAATTACTTTATTTTGCTCCTGCTGAATCGTCGCAACAATACTTTTCATTTGTGAATCAGATTGCTTTCCTAATACCTCTTGTAGTAATTCATCTCCGATTGTTACTCCTGTGTCGAACATGGCTTTTATGAATCCATTTTTTATTATGAATTGGCGCTTTAGCTTCAATTCACCACTAATACATCCACCTGGTGCAGTAAAATGAGCTGAACCTAAACTGTAATCATAGTACAGGCTTGAAATAGGTGCTCGCCAATCATATACTAAAAATTCATCTGTATTCTGATCAATATAAGAAGCAATACCTAAATATATACTTTCTACCTCATCATCTCCATCCTCTTTAAAGTCGATGCGAGCAAAATAAGGGGATTCAACAAGTCTTGTTAAATTTTTAAAATCACGATCAAGATGTTTATGACGATGTTCTTTTTCAGCTAAAAATTCAGCTTGTTGTTTAATACTAGTAGCTGTTTCCCCTGCTTCAACTGCGTCGTCTAAGTTAACTGTTACATCTTCCCAAAAGTTTTTTCTTATTGAAACAATATCAGTTTTCATCGATGAAGCTTGTGCTCTTAGCTCAGAAAGATTTTGTTTCATTTTCTTTATTACAGAGTTAATCCTAGCTTGTTCTTCGGTTAAATCTATCTCAAATTGATCCATAGAAACCCGCCTTATTTATATAATTTATAGATTACTCCTATAAGTTAAAAAATTAAATTTCACCAATGATTAAAACCATTTTTAACATAACTAAAAACTTATATTATAGTAATCAATTCGAGGAATATCATAAAATTCCTACTATAATTTGTCTTTGTATAAATTTAGTTTATATTTATATATTTCATGTTCACGTATTAGAATTTTTTTTTTGAAAATTTCATAAAATTGGTTATATCAAAAATGATTGCAAATCTAATTATGCTAAAGGTAATAATTTAACGGTATCACTTATTCTTACACTACACAAATAATTAATATATTAGTTATATAGCCGTTAAAACCGTTTCTGACAAAAATAATAAAAAGGTTGGTTGCAGTGATAATCACTACCTCCAACCTTCTTATTATTTATTGCAAATCAAATTCTGATAATGAGTCCATATGGCTTGCTATCATTGCTATAATAGTGCTTGCTTCCTCTTTACTAAAAATGAAGTTCGTTTCATCTTTTATTAAGTCATCATCATCTGTTTTAATTCTATTGATGCGTCGTAATACACCATCTCCCGTTTCTTCAACAATACCAAATTGATAAGTAACTTCTACCTCATCCTCATACTTGAAGGCCGTTACTTCCGGTGTTTCCCATTCAACATCAATTTCTTCAAAGATATCACCATCATCATCTTCTAGATATTGTTCACCTTGCTCATCAAGGTCAACTTCATACACTTCTTCGTAATCATCTTCATCATCATTCATGTAATCATGAAAACTTTCATGAACAGCATCAATAATATCCTCAATATCTGAAAGAAGAGTTCTAGAAGTTTGCTCGAATTCTAAGTCGAATGTTTCAAAATAAAATTCTTCATTATGTGGATCGAAAAATAAAGTGCAAAAATATTCACGCTCATCTTCCTCATTTAAAACAAAGAATTCAATCCTAGGATGTTTTGCACCGCGATCGATTGACATATGTCCTACTTGATCATACTTTTCACAAATTGATTCAAGATGCTCCTGCAATTCACTACTCACACGGTCAAACCACTCTAAACTCATCTTCCTACCACCTTTACATTATTGTCCAAACTAGTATGCCCTTTTTTTAAAAAACAAACGATTTTTTTCAAAAAAATATCGCTCTTATTCTTACTCTTGTTTCTTTTATAGACTTTGCTTTTAGATGCACAATAATTAATAGCTCTTTTCCTAGGGTCCGAAGCCTCTTTGTAAGCCGCATTCCTGAAGAGTCTCCCTGGATACTGGACACACTCCTATCGCAGAAGTTTATTCCACTCCAATTATTAAATCAGTTAAATTTTCAGATTAAACAAAGTCTAAAAAAAATAATAATCAATTAATTGGGTTAATACATAAGATAATAGTAGTATTTGAATTTTGCAGAGAGGAGTGAGTCATTTTGGTATATATAAAAAACCATTCAAATCGTTCCCTATATAAGCAACCAAGTGAAATTATGGTTAAATCTAATCAAAAGTTCTTTCGAAAAAATTCATTAGAAGAGCTTCTTAATAATCAAGAAAAGGTGAATAAGTCACTTGATAAGTCTACAAAGGAAGTCAACAGTATATTAAAAGAAACTAAATTCGAACAAATTCAGCAATTCAACCATCTTGTAACACAGTTAGAAGAGCAAGAAAAGCGAACTACTCCTCTAATTGAAAATCTTGATACACAACAAAAAGTCTATGATATGTTTTTACTCCGTTTAAATAAATTAGAAAAACTACATCTTGAACTTGTTCAAAAGCATGATGATAAAGAAGTTATACATCAAGCAATGATGGATCAACTGACAATACAAGATAATGCACTTCAAAAAATGTCCAAAAACATTGAAACCTATGCCGATCTTCATAAAGATCTAAACAATCAGATAAATACTCAACACAAAACTAATGAAGAAATATTAAAGGCACTTGAACTTCAAGAAGCATTTCATCAAACGGTATTAGAAAAGTTAGATCAACAAGATGCTTTGAATCAAAAAACCGCTAATGAATTAGATACTCTAAAGTCAACATTATTTGAAAGAATCAACTATGTTGTTGAGAAAATTGAAGACAACTATAAGTCAATCATCACCTACTTTGGAAAACTATTAAAAATAGAGAAACCAGCTGTTAAAATGGAAGAGGAAAAACAGAAGGAAACAGTAGGAAGCAATTAGAATAAACATACATTACACAACTTGAATCAATAGGTCGTTAAGCTGAAGCAGGACTTTCCTGTTGCTTCAGCTTTTCTAATTAAGTTTTATGTTGTGTTTTATGTATACTAGAAAACCACCATGAAGATAACAAACAAACCAATTTCTAACATTCGAAATGTTCACCATAAACCATAGATAGCATTTGATGTGAATCATTCTCAGAGATGTCTTCATATTGCTTAGCAAAGCTTTTTAAGCTATCACAAAAACCAACGTTATCATCTCCAACACTTTCAGACCAGCTTACAAAATTACGAAAATCTTCCAAAGGATCATAAGATTCAAATCGTGCAACCACATCAGTAGGATTTCCTAATGTAGAAACTTCAATTCCTTTATATGAGTTTATATTGTTAGGTTGTGACTTTACACAAGCATAGAAGATCATAAACAAGCTCCTTTATATTCCTTTTTCTTTAAGGTTTGTTAAAAAACTAAAAATATACAAGAGCATTGAAGGGAAGGATAAAAAAGAAACAAAGGAGGGATATAGATGCCTGAAAAACATCCGAGTTTTATGTATAGTGAATATTTTGTGGATGAGCCTGGGAATTGGCATTTTAAAGAGGGGGCTCCTAAAGAATTAAAAAACGAATTACGCTCCTATCTGCAATCTTTAAATACGATTCAAGATGAACCTGGTACGATAAATAGCATACACGTACCATATCCTTATGGAGATTGAGTAAAGAACAAAACGGCCTTATTATCATTAAGGCCGTTTCATTATCAATTTGTAGTGAATTTATATTTTGTTGTAGTATTGTATTCTTCACCAACATCTAGAATACATGGTTCGAAATTAGGTTGGTTAATGGAATCAGGTAAGCCCTGTGTTTCAAGACAAATTCCTAAATATTTTTTAGCTTGTACACCTCTAATTTGAAAATCTCCTTCTAGCATGTTTGATGTATAGACAACAACACTTTCTTCGTCAGTTTCAATGATTAATTTCCGACCACTTGTCTCATCTTCTAACACAATTTCTTCATTATGGTTTTCATTCAATATAAATGGGTGATCGATTCCTTGACCAACCTTCTTAATTTGATCATCATTTGATAAGATTGCTTCTTTCAATTCTTTTTTATTTACGAAATCAAATGGTTTTTTGTCTACACTTACTTTTTCTCCTGTAGGTATAAACAATTCATTTAACTCTAAATACTCATCACTTTTCAATTTTAATTTGTGTGATAAGATATCTTTTTTGACATTTCCACTTAAATTAAAGTAAGTATGATTAGTTAGATTAATAAGGGTTTTTTTATCTGTTGTTGCAGTATATGTAATTGTTAATTCATTCTGATTATTAACTAAATAAGTAGCATTCACAGTAACATTACCAGGATAACCATTTTCACCATCATTACTTAATAGTGAAAATTTTACACCTATTTCATTTTCTTTCTCTATTATTTCAGCATCCCAAACTCTTTTGTCGAATGCATTTGGTCCGCCATGAAGATGATTTGTCTTTTCATTTTGTGGTAAAGAGTACGGTTCACCATCTAATTCAAATTTACCGTTATTAATTCTTCCTGCTACTCTTCCAACGATAGAACCAAAGTAAGGTGAATGTTCTAGATACTCCTCAACAGAATCAAAGCCTAATACAACGTTTTCTAAGTTTCCATTTTTATCTGGTGTAGAAATACTTGTAATAATACATCCTAATGATATACAGTTTACTTTAAATCCTTGATCATTTTGTAATTCATAAGAATAAACTGTTTCCCCGTTAGTTTCGCCAAATCTCTCTTTTACAACCTTCATAATTTTCTCTCCTCTATTTATTATTTAAGGAAGCGTTAACAATTACAATAATAGATAAACATTAATGTTTTTATTATAGCTTTATGAAGTCAAAACAACAAACTTTTCATCTATTACTTCCAATAAGCAATAATAATTTAACTCTTTTTATGATCAATTGTTCCATTTATATATCTTTCAATCTCAGCATTCGCTAATTTCCACCTTTTTGTTGGAACTTGGTGATTTGTATGTTTGAAATAAACAATTCTATATCTCCTAATCTGTTCTTTAAAATAAGTATTATATTTATTAATTAAATCTGATTTTGTGCCGTACATTAATAAAACTGGAACATTAATCTTATTTAAATCATGTATTAGGTTGGTTTGAAGAACTTCCTGATAATATTTATACCAAACACTTTTTTGTGACTTTAACATATGATGAAAAAGTTTTTTCTGTAATTTCTTATTTTTCGTATGACTTAATGCCAATATTTGTGCTAATAATCTTCTATGATGTTTAACCATAAAAGCGCCTACCTTATGTTCCCATTGTAAAAAAGTATTCAATACAGCAGGATAACCACCAAATAAAATCAGCCCCTTGACTCGCTCTTTATAATAGATACTTAAAAATTGAGTAATTGCTCCTCCTGCAGAATACCCACAAAGTACAGCTTTTTCAATTTCCAATTTATCCATAAAGTGAATGATTTCATCCGCGAAATAATTTACTGAAACATTATTGGAATCAACTCTTGAACTATCTCCATGTCCACTTAAATCAGGAATGATTAACCTCATATGGTCTTTTAGTTTTTGCTGATAATAAAATACATGTCTGCCCATACCTGGTGGATGAACAAAAATAACTGGAGTTCCTTCACCAATATCGTCATACGTAATTTTATTGCCATTTTCAAGAATAACACTTGGCATTTATATTACCTCCTCTAATTTCCAAACTACTTTTGAAGTTTCCCCTACTTCATTTTGTTGATTTCAGTTACAAGCTAAAAACAAAGAACTAAAATCATCAGTCAGCTTTAGCACTTCCTATAAAGAATTCATACCACTTTTGTTAGGAACTACTTCGTTGTAAATCAACAGAAATCTAATAAGAAAATTTATTATTTTTGTAGTATTCCACATTGTTATGTGGTTAACCAATTTTCATTGGAAAAAATTTCTCGAAAAAAATTAGCATATAATTTCTAAAACGTGAAATATTAATTATCAACATCACTTACAGCAATTACTTATTCAGACGCAAAAGCATAATTAAATCAAAAAATAAATCATTTTCATATTGGGTTAACCTAGTGGTTAACGGTTTGGTGCAATTCCAGCCTAGCCCACCAAAAACTATTCATGAAGGAGATGCATTTATTATGGCAAGCAACAGTAATAACAACAATTCTAATCAATTAGTGGTACCTGGTGCTTCTCAAGCAATCGACCAAATGAAGTATGAAATCGCTAATGAATTTGGCGTAAATCTTGGTGGAGAAACAACATCTCGTGCAAATGGATCTGTAGGTGGAGAAATTACTAAACGTTTAGTTTCTTTTGCAGAACAACAATTAGGTAGCAAATAATAACACTTAACTAAATATATGTGGCATATAAGAGGCGACTCAGATGAGTCTGCCTCTTTTTTCATTAGTCATTCAATTTTAATAAATGACTATATTGAAGCTTGCATTTTGTTGATTGTAATTTCTACCTTTTTTAATTGATCTAATAATAAACAAACTATTTATTAAAATTCCCTTTCTCTGGATACGATAGTAATGAGTTAAAAATTTGATTGTGGAGTTGATTTACATTGGTAAATGAAAACTTTGATGAATTTATTAAAACAGAAACAAAACACAAGTCTAAATATGTAAATTCTACACAAGAGCCTTATAAAATTGATGATGAGAAGACTAACACAAGAAGTGACACCGATATGTCTGTAGGCGCAAAAGGTAGAGATATATTTAAGGAAAAAAATGAATAAGTTAATACATGATAAAGATTCTTTACTTAAGACTCTTTTCTGAAAGATTGTTGCTACAGCTAAAAAGTTTTAAAAAATTAATACAGAAGAGGATGGGAATTCCCATCCTCTTCTTTTCCATTATTTATCTACCTTTTATAAACATTTGAACCCATGCACCATGATAAAACCCAACACCAATTGCATCAAATTCAGGTTTTAGTATATTGGCTCTGTGACCTGAAGAATTCATCCAAGCATTCATAACTTCCTGAGGTGTTTTCTGACCTTTTGCTATATTTTCACCTGCATTTGTATAGCTGATACCGAATGTTTTTAACATATCAAACGGTGATCCGTAGTTCGGACTCGTATGTGAAAAATAATTCGAGTTAATCATATCTTCTGCTTTTTTTTGAGCTACATTTTTTACATCTGCACGATGTGTAAGTGCCTTTAATCCTACCTTTGCACGTTCTTGGTTTACAAGTTGAACAACTTGTTCTTCAAAGCTACTAACACTTTTAGCAGATGGTTTCAAGCGAATCACTTCACCCACGTGCATATTCCTTGGCTCTATTGAAGGATTTAATTCCATTAACCTTTTATAATCTAATCCATAACGTTGTGCTATGTACCAGAATGTATCCCCTTTTGATACTTTATAAAATTCAAATGGAGGTTCTTTAAACGTTTTAATTTGACCATGTGATACAGCTGGCATGATTAATAAAAAAACAAAAGTTACAGCTATTAATTTTTTTAACATATTTTCACTCCTATGTATTTTCTTGTTTATTTTTTTCACCTATTTTAGTTTGGCTTACAATTTTGATTTCATACTGTATTTTTAAAATTATTAAATTAAGTTAACTCAATGTTTAACAATTTTTGATAATAGATCACTAAACAAAGCCGGGATATTAATTTCGACGAAAACAAAAAAAAGACGTGAATTCTTGTTGAAATTCACGCCAAAACTTCACTTAATTTTTTCAATTTAAGGAATCTGGATATTTAATGATTTAAGCATAAAATAAACAGCTTTTTTAATTTCTTCTGGTTGATTACTCCCATTTAAAGCACAGTTAACCTGTTCTTTGAACGTCTCAACAATTTCCTTAATCTCATTTTTGTTCATTATCATTTTTCATCCTTAATAGTTTTTCGTTAATTTTATCTAAAGGAATTTGCATACCTAAACCTTCAATCATCTCAAAAACAGCAGCTTGGATTTGTTTACTTGTTGCTCCTTGTTCTTTTAATTCTTTAATTTTAGTTGATAAATTACCGACTGCTTCATTTAATTTTTTATTGTCCATTCGTTCACCTCATTATTGATCTAAAATAGATCGTATACTAGCACAAAGCTTTTCAGGATCTTCGTCTTGAAAAATATTACGGCCAATTGAGATTCCATTTGCACCTGCACTCAAAGCATCATCAATCATAACGAGTAGGTCATCATTAGATGAAAGTCTCTCTCCACCTGCAATCAATACAGGAATTTTCACTCCTGATACTACTTGAGCAAATGATTCTGCTGAGCCACTGTAATTAACTTTTACAATGTCTGCACCTAATTCTTCTGCAACTCTTGCAGCATGCCTTATTCTTTCTGGATCAAATTCATGTTGTTTAGAACCATCACGTACATACATCATTGCAAGTAGTGGAATGCCCCATTTATCACACTCTTCTGCAATTAAACCTACATCTCTTATTTGTTCTGCTTCAAATGGAGAGCCTAAATTTACATGTGTCGAAATTGCTGTCGCACCTAAGCGAATTGAATGCTCTACAGATGATACAACTTCCTTTCTGGTTGATTGTGATTCTGGAGCAAGTGCTGTAGATGCTGATAAATGAACAATTAACTCACCCTTATTAGAGCCAATTGAATCTGTTAGATAACGAACAAGACCTTTATGCACAACAACAGCATCTGCTCCTCCGGCAAAAACAGCATTTACTGTGTGATTAATTTCAGATAATCCTTTAACTGGTCCAATCGTAATTCCATGATCCATTGGAACAATTAATAATTTGTCGGAATGATGATATAATTTTTTTAAACGGATTTCTTTACCTGACATAGTGAAAACTCCCCCACTTTTTATCTCTCAATAATTGTTTCGCTAACTTTAACTCCTACATGTCGACCAGGCTCACAAATATAAGACAATAACTCATCACCAGGTTGAATTGTAGAAGCATTTCTTGGTTTTCCATCTGCACTCATGATTCGGATATGCCAATCATCCTGCACAATCACATTTAACTCACTTTCTCCCACTTTTCCTTTGATCAGTAACATTGGACGTACTTCAGTTTTAATTCTTCCTACTGTCAATACACGAGTTTCACCTTTTGTATTAACACATAGAACTTTATCACCTGCTTTTAAATCACTTAAATACTCAGCAGCATCATCTGGTTGCCACACATAAGAGTGAACTGCACCTGCATTTACTCGGAATGGTCTTAAATTCATATAAGGAAGATAGTGAGTTTCCGAACAAACAAAAACTCCTCCACCTGATGTTGAACCAATAATCATTCCTTCGTCCTGGTTCATAATACCAGTCGTATCAATACAAGCTCGAACACCCATACCAGCATGAACAACCTCTGTTACGACCATTGGATGTAATTCTAAGCTCGGTAATGCTTGCTTTGACATAAATGCAGTTAAACGTTTAACTTCATCAATATCAGTTGTTGCAAATAATACGCCATCACTACCTTTTTCAAGTGTTCCATAAGCAATTTCAGTATCAATTGCTGTATTTACAGCTCGTAATAAAACTGTGTTACTTTCTTCTAATCTAGCAATGATTAGTTCCAGTGGAATATTTGTTGGTAGATCAAAGTCTACTGCAGCAAAGTCATACTCACTAGCTTCTCTTGAGCAGCGTTCTAACATTTCACGGTCATCAACAGAATAAAAAATACAAGTTTTGTAGTTACGTTTTTTCGCTTCCTCTAATAATGATTTATTGTCAGAAAAAACAACATCTTCTGAAGGTACATCTTCTAGTTCACCAACATTTGTTACTTCTGTAATAAAAGACATTTTTTGTGGAAAATACCCCTCTTGACGTTGCTGAACTGTTACTAACGCTTTATCAATAGGAGAGTGATTAATTAACTCCCAAACATCCATATTTTCAACTGAAACTCCTCTACCGTCATACCAAACTTGTCGTTGTTTTTGTTGCATATTAATTTCTCCCTTCAATTTCACCTAGATAATAGTTATCACTCTTTAAATTTTTAATAATTGCTTTATATTTCCACTTACGATATCTTCACGTTCACGATCAGTAATATTTAGCTTCATAATTTTTTCCAGTTCTATTCCTGGATGTGATAATGGATATTCTGATCCAAAAATCACTTTTGAGGAGCCTACTTTTTTAACTGACTCCTGTATATGAAGGAAATTACCTGTTGATGTTTCTAAAAAAAAGTTATCTAACGATTTTGCAGCTTCTAATGCCTCTTGGTCTGCTGGACCAAATCCCATATGACCAATAATAAATTTAGTTTTTGGAAATTTCTTTGCAAGCTGAATAAACTTTGCAGTTGATGCACCTGGGCTATATACAACATGTGTGTAAAATGGAAAATCATAATCGCCACAAAGAGACGCTAAGCTTGTAATTCCTTTTGATGAAAACGAAAACTGATGTGATAACGGAGAAAGCTTTAGTCCTTTAAATCCTTGTTTTTTCCCCTTTTCAAGCTGTTGCTCTACATCTTTGTCATGCGGATTAATACAGATAAAACCATGGATGTTCTTATTTTCATTGCATGCTTTTTCAATATATTGATTATCTGGAACAGGATTATCCGGTTTTGCTCTACCTGTGATATACTCAGTCATTTTACGTACATCTAGCATTGCCCCAGGAACTGCCACTACCTGATCAATACCAATCTCGCTCATTAAATTCTGATATAATTCGATGTTCCCATACTCTGTATTAGATAAATGAGCATGTGCGTCAATAATCATACGTTTCACCTCTTTTTCCTTGCTCTTTATAATTTCTTATAGTTTGGTTTGAAAGCTCGATTATTCAAATGTCATACCCCGAGCTTTTAATCTCGCTACGTACACTGATTCAGAATCTTCTTTATACAATGTACTCCATGTTTTTTTAGCAAGATCTACCAGACTAGTTTTTTTATATAAATGACCTAAATCATATAATAATTTCAAGTATTGCTCTCTTGTTATTGGAGGGTTTTCAAGATTTTGTTCATATGCTGATTTTACAGACTTAAAGTCTTTAATTGCTTTATCACTTGTATGAAAAAAACCTTCAGGAAGAGATTGATAGATAACTCCTCTTAGATATTTCAACTCTGGATTATCTGATTGAATCGATTCATTCAACAACTTTATACCCTGTATGGTATCCTTGAACATTTCCTGTGGTTCATTAGCGAACTTACCCATTAAGGCTACAGATGCTGCATAATAGGTTTGGGCTGTTTCGCATTCAGGAAATGCGTTTCTTGCTTTTTCCCATGCTTCTAAACTTTGAATAGCTGCATCTTTGCATCCCTTAGCACCCATAAGATGCATTTCCTTGGCTTTCTCATATAATTTATCTTTTGTTGCCACAGTAAGTGTTCTTAAATCAATTTTTTTATACGCATAAATTTCCTTTTTCTCTTGCAATTTTTCTTGTATGTCGTTAGAAGGATTAAGGTTATTTAATTTCGCCCAAGCTTCTTTTGCTTTTTCTATCATACCTAGCTTTTCATAGGCAATACCGAGGTCAAACAATAATTGATGGTGAGTCTCTGAACCCTTTTCTTGAAGAAATTCCTGATTTTTCATTAAGCATTCGATATCTGCACTAGCTATTGCAGCTCTTCTAAAAAATAATTCAGGCAATCTTAAACTCTGTCTTGAACGAATAAGTTTCAATTCATTAAGATCTGGATGTTCAGTGATCAAACTATCCATCGCTTTCATTGACTTTATAGCTGCTCCAAACATTTCATAGGTGTTAACAGAATCTCTACCAAGCATAGATTGTAAATCGATATAATACATTTCTACTTCTGGGGATGCATTTGTTAAAACAAACACCTCAAAAAAGTCTAACGCTTCTTTTACTTCATCTGATGTTCCATTTAGAGCTTTGCTATAAATAGAGATAGCTTCATCTGTCATCCCTTCTGTCTCTAATTGACCATCAATATCTTGTTCACTATCTAATTCTGTATCTTTTATTGATGGATTGCTTAACATTTTGAATGCTTTAAGTTTCTCTTGATAATTCTTTGCAATATCTGTCTGATTTGAACGTTTATAAACTTCTACTAAGTTTTTTAAAATTTCAGCATACTCATCTCCATTTAATATTGTTGAGTTCTTTTCATAAACTTCTACTAAATAAGAAAAATCTTCAATTGCTGTTTTAGAACGTTGAAAATAAAGGTCAGGAAGTCGATAAGCAACATGCCCTCTTAAAAATCTAGCAACAGTACAATCAGAATCTGATTCAATTACCTCATCTAATAGGTTTAAGCCTTCTAAAGCAAATTTCATCTTATCTGTTACACTATGTGCATCTCTGGCTATTAAACTTGTTGCACTTCCAAAATAAGCTTTAATCTCTTTATGATTAGGGTGCTGTTCATATAACTTTTTTAATTGATCATATGCATTTTTAACTGATTGTTTATTTCCTTTTACCCCAGCATCATGTTCTTTTATAGCCTCGGCTAATACTCCTGAGTTACTATCAGTTGGATTGTCGTTTATTGTTTTTTTCTGCTTGCTTAATCTAGATGTTAATTTATTTGCATTTTTTAAAACTCTATTATTATGGTTCTTTGTACTTATTGGTCTTTTTTCTTCTCCTAAAGAAGTAGTTGAATTAACATCCTGTTTGTAGTGAAATTTTTCCTGCTCTTTATTTAGGTTATTTGCCAATCCTGCTTCTAATAAATAAGGATTAGCTTTTGCTAATTTTTCTATTAGCTTTCTTTTTTGTAAATTCATGATGATTCACCTCCATTTCGTTTAGCATTTTCAACAAGAGTCTTATATTTTCTATTATTTTCTTTCAACAATTGATTCCAGGCCTGATCTGCTTTCTCAAATTCACCTAGTGTTTGATAGCATTTACCTAGGTTTAATAGAATTTCACAAAATAGATTTTTCGTTATATTTTTATTCCTACTTTTATACTCACTGATAAGGAATTGAAAATCTTCAATTGCAGTTTTTGTTCTTTTGAAATACATCTCAGGCAATCGAAAAGCTACATTACCTCTTAGTAATCTAAATTCATAATTTTTCGGCTCTGCCTTAACAGCTTTATCTAATTCTTTAAGACCCCTTTTTGCTAGATTCATTTTTTCAATTAAATCTATATGATCTTTCGCTACTAAAGCAGAGGCACTTCCAAAATATGCTTCAATTGTTGGATTATTGATTACATCTGTTTTAAGTTTTTTTAGTATCGCATGTGCCTTTTTTGCTGCTTCTTTATCACCATCTATGGCTTTTTGATGAAGTGCAACTGCTTCTTTAAAATCTTCTTTCCAATCTTCTTTAATGCTCAAAATTTTTTGAACCTCCTTCATAAAGCAACTATGAACTCTTTAACGTTTCATAGTTTTAGAATACATTTACACATTATGTAAAAGATAGAAGATGGTGATAGACGATAATGGAAAAGAATTTAATTGATAATAGAGTCTACATTAAAGGTGCTTTATTCAATGTTTTCTCCTATGAAAAAATAGATGTGTGGATGAAAATACTAGTAATATAAAATGTGCTATATACAAAATAAACTCAGCAGTCTTATATTAAGTTTTTCTTTAGTAAAGAATGTCGAAGTATTTCTGCACAAAAAAGACCCTACATGTAGGGCCGTAATTTGAACTTTACTACTTACTGTAAATGTTCTGGAGGTTTTATATCATGCCTATTCTTGACAACTTCAGTAAACAAGTCAGGTTGATTTGAAGGTATGTTTTGCTTATTTATAGAAGGTAGAATATTTAATGACTGTTTAAGAACCTGAAGCTCTTGAAATATATTATCAATATCTTCTTTGGTAGCAGGTTTTTTGTTATCTTTTAATTCAAAGCCAATTTGACCATTAGGTTCTATTGTTGCAAATTTCACATCTTCTATTTTACTTACACTTGCTTGTCTTAGTTTCATTTCTAATAAATCCACTGAAACGCGTACTTTCTTTAATTGATTTTCCTGCAACTGTCCGTCTTTTATGATCACTTTTGCTCTACCGCTAATAAACTTTTCAATACCATCCATTTTTATTTGACTAAATTCTAAGAAAACAAGAGTAAGTACTAGCATAAGCCCTACTACTAAAGTGCTCCATACATTTTTTCCAACAAGTGGTTGAACAAGTAATGATCCTAGTCCAATCATGATGACCACTTGAGCAAGTGTCATCTGCGAAATTGATTTTCTCCCAGCTATCCTTAATAGAATTGTGCCTCCAACAACAATAACAATCGCTTTCCATATTAAACTGTAATCCATATCCAACTTAACCACCTTTTCATCTTCTACTACTAATTTTTGTTTACTTGACCTTTTTATACATAATAGCTATAAAAAAACCTTTTTCATAAAGTCGAAATCTAAAATGTATAAAACAGAAAATATTTGTACAAAATAAAGTGATCAATTTATTGGAGGTATTGTAATGGATATTAATCGTGTTAAACAAATTCTATCTTCATCAGCTGATATTAAAGTAATGTATAATGGTACTTCTGTTTGGATTGATGAATTACATGAAGAGCAAGAAATGGTTACTTGTCATTTACGAGGTCCACTTGAAGAAAGATCACAGGTAGCAGTTTCAGAATTAATCGAGGCTTAAGCAAAATTTTCATGTCAGAATTTCTGTGAATTGAAGTTCTGACATAAAATTTCTAGTTTTTATACATAAAACAACTTGAGTTATACGGTTTTTCTTATGGATTGTCAGGAATTTGTTAACAATTATACATATTGCCAGGTAAAATGTGTATAATGTATGTAGTACTAAATCTCCTTACTAAAGGATGTGTTCAAATGAGATTTCAACAGCAAGTAGAAAAACCACCAGAGGTAAACCTAAAAATATGGTCATGTAATTCAGATGACTGTAACGGTTGGATGAGAGATAATTTCAAGTCAGATGAAGAACCAGAATGTCCTCTATGTGGACACGCAATGGTAGAAGATGAAAAAACACTGCCTGTGTTAGAGAATTTTTCTGCTGTTAGTATTAAAAAAGAATAATTTCATAAATTAGAAACACTTCTTTTATAATGGCTTTTTTAAAGATGGTTTAAATTAATCTCTTTATCAGTTAGACACATATTTTTAAAGATGCCACTAGACTTTATACAGTGCCATTTCCTTTTAAATTAGTCACTGCACAACAAAGTTATAAACAAAAACCCATGGCTATAAAAAATTAGCCATGGGTTTTTTATTTGAAATTCTAGAGATACCTCTACAAAATTTGTCAACCTACCTTTAGCCTTTAGCTTTTTTATTTGTAGCGATCACAGCTTCTTTTAATAGTTGATCAAAATTGCCCTTCTTTAACACCTCAAGTCCTGCAGCTGTTGCACCGCCTGGTGTTGTTACTTGATCTCTAAGTTCCATAGGTAACTTACCCGTTTTAAGCATTTCTGCAGAACCTATAACCATTTCAGTTACAAGCTTTTGAGCTATTTTTCTTTCTACACCCAAATCCTCTGTCATAGATATTAAGATTTCTGCAAACTGATAAAGAAATGCCGGTGCACTTCCTGTAATGGCTGTCAGTTTATGTATTTCTTCTTCAGTACAATGCTGTGAATCCCCGATTACATTTACAAGTATTTCCATTTGTTGCTTATGTTCATTTTTTATAAATTGACCATATGTATATAAAGAAATAGAACGACCAACCTCTGCAGCAGTATTTGGCATTATCCACCCTACAGCAGTTCCATAAGGTAATCTTTTCTCTAATGATTCTGGTCCCATTCCTGCTGCGATCGTAACGACAAACTGATTAGAAATGAAAGGATGTATATTCTCAAGAACCACCTCATGCTCACTTGGAGGCATCGCAAGGACGATTATATCCACTTGATCTATACAATCTTGCAACTGATTTACAGGAATAATCCCATATTTATCTTCTAGTTCCTTTAACTTATCTGAATTCGATCTATTTCCTACAAAAATCTGATTGATTTGTTTCTGCCCTTTATTGTGGAGACCTGAAATGATTGCTTCTGCCATTCTTCCAGCCCCAATAAATAATATAGAAGGTTTCATCCTATTTCTCCTTTACATTTTGTGTAGTAATAAAATTACTATATCATGTCATAGACCTTTCTAAAACTTACGGTTTTATCTTTTTGTTTTTGGCATATAAAAAAGGACGTCTAATTAGACGTCCTTTGCGTATTGAGGCGAACAACTGCACGCCACATCGTGCATTTAGCCAGTTGGCATGTCATTCGACTTACACAATTCAGCTCATCGCTTTATTACTATAACATTATTAACATAAAAAAGATAGAAAAATTACTAGAAAATTTCATTTAATAAGTGGTAATGATTTCTATTCTATTTCTTTTACTAGTAAAGCTTGATCTAAATTGACTCTATTTAGCTTAATGTTGCTCATAAATCTTACAGTAAAGGTGTATAAAAAAGCTTAAACATACAATTAATCATTAGTAGAATATGACTATTTTTAATAATATCTATTATTTTATGTTTGAAGCTACCTCTTTCGTGTAATAGAATAATATACTTTTAAAGGAGGAATATATTATATGAAACCTTATATCGAAGAGTATCAGAATGAAGATCGAATTGAAGAAGCTGTAAATGATTTAAAGAACAAAGGTGTTAAATCAGATGATGTTTATGTTCTTTCACATGATGATGAACGAACAGAAAGAATTTCGGAAAAAGCAGAAACAAACACAATCAGTCCTGAAGAAACGGGAATCACTAATGCAGTCGGTAACTTTTTCAATAAAAAAGGTGATGAACTAAGAAACAAATTAAGCGAAATTGGCTTTTCAAAAACCGAAGCTGAGACATATGAAGAGAAACTAGATAAAGGGAAGGTTTTACTAATTGTAACGAATCCTGAAAAATATCAATTAGTATAAATACAAAGAAGCTGGAATTTTTCCAGCTTCTTTTTTTGACTAGCAAAAGGCTAAAATGCCTTACGATATGTCAACTTCTCACTTCTTATTGCCTTTATCTCAGGTGTTACTCTTTATAGTTTTTCGGGATGAACAAAGCAAAAACGCTTTTCTTCGTTGGCTTTCTTATTACCAAATGTTGCGATGATATAGGTCGCTATCATATAAAGAAATAAAACGGACTATCAAACTTTCAAGCTAGTCATCCTCGAAAATCCTCTATCTTTTAAATATTTATTAATTTATAGACAAGTTCGTCCTTACAAATACATATAGATATATAAGCCAAGCTAAGGGGGGATTTATATGCGCTTTATTATTATTAAAAGAAAATGGCTATTTGTTGTATTAGCAGGCTTACTAGTAGGTAGTTTATATTACTTTAATCAAGAAGCTTTACCAACATTTCAAAATAGTCAGGAATCACAAAATGATATTGTCATTAATATGGTAACAGGTGAATTTACCTCAACAACCTCAGATGGAAAGAAAATTGAAGCATATCGATGGGATCCCGGAACAATTGTTATACCAAAAGGAGAAGATGTATCTTTGAGTATTTATGGAGTAAATGGAAAAGAACATCCTTTTTATATTGAAGGAACAGATATAAAAGGAGTTGTAAAAAAAGGTGAAGAAACAGTTATCCCTTTGCATTTTAATGAAGAGGGAACTTATCGCCTAATTTGCGATACACATACAGATAATGGTCATGGAGTTCCAATGATAGCATATATTGTTGTTGATTAATTTTTCACTAAAATAGGAATAAATACCTAGTTTAAATAAACGGAATAAGGGGTATGGAACTATACAAAAATTTGGAAAGGTCCAGGTGATTAGTTTTGGAAGTTGTCATCTATAATAAAGAGTTATATCAAGTGTTTTATGCATACAGCAGTGGATATATTGAACTTAAAAAGATTGATTCAGTAATTGATGATATTATACTAGTTCACCGCTCTGAAATATCTCAATTAGAACATAATGCCTCATAATTCATATATACCGTGCATTCATATCTTTTATTTATAATTATTTACTATTAAGAAAGTGGCTGGTACATAACTTAAGTGATTAGCAAAAATTCCGAACATAATT
Organism: Metabacillus litoralis; assembly: GCF_007994985.1. Taxonomy (GTDB): domain Bacteria; phylum Bacillota; class Bacilli; order Bacillales; family Bacillaceae; genus Metabacillus; species Metabacillus litoralis. The sequence continues at coordinate 544,684 of NZ_VOQF01000001.1, forward strand.
ATAGCTTAGTGATTGAAATATACGTATACCCTGGGGGCAAAAACATCAGCTAGACCCTACAGCGTAAGCACCAGAAGGCTTGCAAGCTTCCTGCAGAAATATAACGTATATTTCAATTTCGTCCTAACTACACCACAACCATTGTTTTGTTTCTCTTTTGTTAAAAATACTTTTGTCCCAGCCATTTCTATTATTGACCCTCATTAAATACAGTGATTCTAAGTAAGATCATCCACATGAGCTTACTTAAGCCTATTTTTAAAACTGTTAAGAAGATTTTATTTCTTTATCTTATATTGATAATTTTTCATTAAATAGCCTATTAATTGATCATCTTTTGATAAACTTGCTGAGTAAGACCTTTTTATAAACCGTTCAGCTAATTCAAACGATTGGTAACCCTCTTTTAGCAATTCATGGTTTTTCTCTACTGCCCAATTTCCTTTATCTTTTTCGAAAAGTAAAAATTCTTCCTTCTCATGGTTTTCATAATGAGAGCAATTCTCTTTCATGTTCATTTTATTGTAAGAGGAATCCTGTCTTATAGGTTTTAAAGAGAAAGGCTTTTCTACGAATTCTTTATAAGCATCCTTTGTTAATGAGCAACCTGCAGCTTTCGCATGGCCACCACCACCATATTTAGCAGCTAGTTCTGATACGTCAAAGGTATCATGAATTGTACGAAAACTAATTTTTCTGTTTCCCATATTTAAAATCGCTATACAATCAAGGTAAGGGTATTCTTTTCCTAATGCATTACCAAGTTCAGAGTGATAAAGTTCAGCATAAACAACACCTATACATGCTTTACCAACCCTTGCTTGAATAATCTCCCTTTTCTTTCTTCTTATATAACGTTCAGTTTTATCTTCTTCAACATCTAACAATTTTTCTTCAAATTCACTAAAAGAAAACTCTTTATCGTTATTTATTCTTGCTAACATACTTTCATCAAATTCTTCAATTGATTGTAAATATAATAAATCATTTAATCGTTTTGACCGAATATTTTCATTTTTTTCCCATTCCCATGTATCATATTGACGAACTAACTCTACATAATCCTCGAGAATTTTATTTGATTTAATCATACCTTTTTCGACTAAATATGTATAAAATAATGAAGTAGCAGAAGCAAGTTTCCCTTTTGCTTCTTCAACCGTAACAGCTCCCCAATTGTATTCATTAAAGTGCAAAGCTGTCTTATGATGATCAATTAGTTGAACTTTTCCACCTTTATTTGCAAATTCATTTAATCTAATCTCATTTTCTTTGTTAACCGACAAATCTGTGATAAATAATTGTAAATCTTCAGGGATACTCCCACTGTGATCAGTGAGAAATTGTTCTACTTGATAATCTAAACTATTTACCGAGTTATATCGTACTTCAGCATTCTCTTTGAATGCATATTTTGCAAGAATACCACAACTTACACCATCTAAATCATTATGAGTAAAAATTAAAAATTGCATGAATACACCTCTAACTAGTAAAAATAAAATCAGTATTAAGTATGTGTTAAAACTCATTCTTTCTATGCAAATAATTTTCCACGTTTACTTTTGCTCTTCGTTACATTATGTATTTAGTTTAAAAAAGTCTCCTAAAGCCATGGATAGTAATACTTCACTTAAAAACAAGCAGAACTATTTAGGACTAACAAACCATATATAAATAGGGTACATAAGGTTAAACATTCTCCTACCTTACCTACCCTTTCCATCTTCTTAATCTACAATACGTTTTCCAAGTATCACCAAGTCCCGCTCAACACCATCCATGTCTGCTATTCTTGGTAAATTGGCCCATTCTTCAAATTGATAACTTTTAAATAAATTAATACTAGGTTTATTATGACCAAACACAAATGCTAATAATGTCTTAATTTCAAGAGTAGGACATTCTTTCATTGCACGTTCAATTAGAATTTTAGCATAGCCCTTTCCATGAACAAGTGGGTGAAGATAAATACTAACCTCCGCAGTTGCATTATACGCTGGTCTTCCATAAAATGATTGAAAGCTCAACCATCCTACAATTTGATCTTCTTCAATTAGTACCCATAATGGTCTTCTGTGAGCATTATGATCATGAAACCACTGTACTCGGCTTTCCACTGATATCTCCTCAAGATCTGCAGTAGCTAATTGACCAGGAATTGAAGTATTATAAATTTCAACAACTTTCTCCAGATCCTCTATATTTGCATCTCTTATTAATAATTTATTTTCACTCATATTTCTCTTTCCTTTCTACTCTAACCAGAATGATACTGGATCTTCCTTTAAACTTTTCGTGTTATATTAATAGTAATACCATGAATAAATGAGATTGACTAGTTATTTTTTGATGTCTCTGGGATAAAGACATTTGCTATATGTCTTGCAGTTCTTTCACTTGAAGGTTCGTTTTTTATTACCTTTTTCATCAATTCTGATAATTGTTCTGTAAATTCGAGGAATTCCTTATCTGATAAATAAACAATAGCTTCCCGATATCCTACACCATCTTTAAGTAAATCAACTTCATCCTGCTGTAAATAATTTTCATATTGTCCTAGTAAATGTGTCATGAAAGTTAAAAACAGATTGAGATGTTCATCTCTACTTAACTTCCTAAAGTCATCAGTTAGGGATACTGCACTTTCATTTAAAGAATAAAATTTCTCTATCGTTCCTCTAATTTGATTTTCACGAACAACCTTCAATACACCTGCCTCTAACAACTTGTTAAGATGGCGATATAAAGTTGCTTGTGGTACATCTGTCAACTTCGAAGCTATTTGTTGCACATTGTATTCTTTTTTTCCAATTAAAGTTTGTACAATTTTCATTCTAACAGGATGAAGGATTAACTTAGCTTTTGAATTCATGCTGAACATTCCTCCTTTACCTCTCAACTACTCAATTAAGAAAGGTTTTTTGTTATTATTATCAATTATAATAATATTTTAATCATAAATGCAAGTGATAATAGATTCTCTTTCACCTAAATTCATATTTCCATAGTTAATGAAAAGAAGGTTGTCCATAAGGTAGCATCTAAACCTAAAAAAATAAAAAAAAGAATGACCTAGGCTATCCTCACAAAAACTTACTTAATAACTTCAAAATAATCCTTGTAATACCCGCCTACTTTACCAGTGTTATCAATAACAAAATAAAACTCTTCTGTTTCATTTTGAACATCATACTCTTTTTCAGCTGTTAATGCACGGTCAACCATATACTTTGCAGCATTCGTGTGCACACATTTAACTTTCTTTACTGGTGCTGTTGTTTGCCATGTTTTATGTATCATCATTATCCACCTTTCTTCTAGCTTTGATCATATTCTATCTAATAATCAACAAAAAGCCAATGATTAATGAGAATTAAATGATTTGTTGTTGTATTACTTTTTTTGCCTTTGCCTTCATCAGATATTTAACATACAAAAGTATTGGCACTCCTAACCCTGTTACTACTACTAATGTTCCGAAAAGATATATTGGCTGATTTGCACCAAAATACTGTAGTAACACTCCACCAATCCATGGTCCAATGACATTGCCTAATTGTGTAAAGCCCATCGCTCCAAAATAAGTTCCTTTTAAGTTAGGAACAGCCATTTGATCGATTAATAAGTCTGTCATAGAAAACATAAGTATTTCTCCAACAGTAAAAATAACAATCATAACAATTAATAAAGAAAGATCTGTTATAAAAGCAAATCCGATCAACCCTATACAAATGATGATATTACCGAACATAATTGAAACTAATGGAGAATATTTCTTTCCGATTTTGATTAATGGAAATTGTAACAATATTACAGTAATTGCATTTAACGTTAATAAGTATGAGAATAGCTTTACACCATTATCAAAGGAAGCTGAGCTTGAAAAATATTGTGGCAATGTTGAAGAGAATTGTGAATAGCCTGTTATTGATAAAACAAGACCTATAATTGTTAGAAGAAAAATGGTATCTTTTCTTACAATTATGATCGCGTCCTTAAAATGGACCCTTTTACTTACAACACTATCCTCTGGTATCTCACTTTTAGTTAAAGTATAAACAAGTGATAATCCATATAGAAAATACAAGAACGCTGCAAATAAAAACGGTGTAGTTGATGCTGCCGATCCTAGTTGAAGGCCAATAAGTGGTCCGAATGTAACTCCCACATTTATTGCTGTATATCTAAGATTAAAAATGATTAGTCGATTTTTTTCATCAGTTAAATCTGAAAGCATGGCTCTAGAGGTTGGTTCAAAAACTGCCCGACACAAACCATTTAACGCATTCATTATGAAGAATCCGGCAATAGATTGAGTGAATGCAAAGCCAACAAAAACCAATCCCCAAGCGAAGATTGATAGAAGTAAAATGCTTTTCCTGCCCCATCGATCTGATAAATAACCACCAAAAAAACTAGCTGCAATTCCAAATAAGGAGCTAACTGCAATGATCGCACCGGTCATTGCTGGTGAAACCTGTTTCTCCTGAGTTAAATAGATTGCTAAAAATGGAATACACATTGATGTTGCTAATCTGCCAAATAAAGTTCCTACTATAATATTAATGGTTATAGGGCTCATACCTTTTAAAGAGTTCATTCTTTCGCCTTCATTCTTTTATTATGGCTGTTTTCGTAAACTTTGTTGCTTTTAATAACCTAAAGGAAACCTCACTGTATACAGTCTAGTGCATCTTTTCTTCTTTAAATACCTTTTAGCGTTAAACACACAGTTTTTAACAGATTATTAGGGCTATTAGCAACAATCTTTGAGAAAAGAGCCTTTATTATTGGATAATATTAAATTATACCTAAAAATAGGAAAAAGAACAGAAAAAATTCTTTGAGTTTCTTTTCAATGAAAACTTAAGATCTAACAATTTCATATAACTGTTTCTATATGCATAGTCATAACTTGAGGTGAATGTTTCTATGTTTACGAAGGAAGCTATTGATAATAAAATTAATACAATAATAGCGGATTTAAAAAACTCACAAAATCAAGATGGCTCATGGAGCTTCTGCTTTGAAGGTGGTTTAATGACTGATGCATTTATGATCATCACTCTTCGCAGTCTTAATATAGAAAGTGATCATGAGGAAAAACTAATTAAGAAACTAGCTGACCGAATATTCGAATTACAAACATCTGATGGAACGTGGAAAGCATACCCAGACGAAAAGAGTGGTAATTTATCAGCAACTGTTCAGGCTTATTGTGCACTTTTATACTCTGGTTTTTATTCACAGGAGCATCCATTACTGAGGAAAGCTGAAGATTTCATCAAAAAAAATGGTGGACCAAATCAAACTCATTTTATGACAAAATGGATGCTTGCTGTTAATGGACTGTATCAATGGCCTTCTATTTTTTATATTCCAATGACATTTCTACTTATACCTTATGCCTTTCCTCTAAATTTTTATCAATTAAGTACATATGCGCGAATTCATTTTATTCCAATGATGATAGTTGCAAATAAGAAGTTTACAATAAAATCAAAACATACACCAAATATTGAACATTTATTTGTTTCTTCACAAAATAGAGCTGCTGAATCTTGGGATTTAACGACCTACACACGCTCACAAAGTAACCCATTAGTAAATGAATTAAATAGACTTCTCAAGCTTCCATCATATCTGCATCATCTAGGTTATCAACGAGCTCAAACATATATGCTAAAAAGGATTGAAGATGATGGAACTCTTTACAGCTATGCTAGTTCAACCTTTTTTATGATTTATTCTCTCCTTTCTCTCGGCTATACAAAACAATCACCACTTATAAAAAACGCAATTGATGGGCTTAAAGGTTTAGTTAATACTGATTGTAACGGCTTGCACTTAGAAAATTCTACATCAACAGTATGGGATACAGCTTTAATTAGTTCTGCTCTTCAAGAGGTAAGTAGAAATGAGACACAAGTGATTAATAAATCTATTACCTACCTACTATCAAAACAGCATATTAAAAAAGGTGATTGGAAGATTCATAATCCTACTATTCCTCCTGGTGGTTGGGGATTTTCTGATAATAATACGATAAATCCTGATAATGATGATACATCTGCCGCTTTAAGAGCGTTAACTCATCAGGCCCAGTTAAAAGAGAAAAGTCAAAAAGCATGGTATAAAGGAGTAACTTATTTACTGTCAATGCAAAACAATGACGGAGGTTGGGCTGCTTTTGAGAAAAACACAGATTTTAAGCTTCTCACCTATATACCTTTAGATAATGCAAAAGATGCTGCAATCGATCCTTCCACTCCAGATTTGACAGGAAGAACACTTGAATTTTTAGGAAATTATGCTGGAATGACATTGAAAAACCCCAACATAAAAGCTGCTGTAAATTGGTTACTAACAAATCAAGAAGAAAATGGTTCATGGTATGGGCGTTGGGGTGTTTGCTATATATATGGAACATGGGCAGCGATAACAGGCTTATTAGCTGTCGGACTGCCGTCTAGTACACCTGCCATAAAAAAAGCTATCAGTTTTTTAGAAAGTGTTCAATTGCAAAACGGTGGATGGGGAGAATCTTGTAAAAGCAGTGAAATAAAAAGCTATGTTTCTTTAGAATTCAGTACACCTTCTCAAACATCTTGGGCTTTAGATGCTCTAATTATGGCTAAAAGAGCACATTCAGACTCTGTTATAAGAGGAATAACTCATTTGCTTGATCAAGGTTCATTCAGTAAGGATTCCAAAACATACCCAACTGGTATTGGTTTACCTGGACAATTCTATATTACTTATCATAGCTATAATTATATATTTCCGTTGTTAACACTTTCACATTTCAAAAGAGCTATCGAAAAACACCCTAGAAGCAGAGCATATCAAAAAGATAAATAAATATGATCAAACATTCTATGTTTTTGCATATATTGGGTACGAATGAAAATCAGGAGGGATTAGTTTGTCAGAAGAATATATCTTATCAATGAAAACCTGGTGTGAAGAAATCACAAAAAGTTACGAAGAAGCTGCCGAAGATTTGGCAAGAATTGTTGAAGCAAATGAGCTTGAACATTGGCAAAATGAATTTAATCATTTTAAAGAACAACTTTCAGAAGAGGTTTCATTTGAAAAAAAAGAGCTTTATGAGAGAGCCAATGGACTCTACTTACAATTAGAAGATTTTTTCAACCAAAGTATCGAAATAAATGACGATAAAGCCTTAAGAGATTATCAACAATCAGTTTCTGTTCCCATAGGAGCACACACACTCCCCCCCTTACCATACAGCTATGATGCTTTAGAGCCGTATATTGATAGTGAAATTATGAGATTACATCATGATAAGCATCATAAAAGCTATGTTGATGGGCTCAATAAAGCTGAAAAAGAAATGCAAAAAGCTCGGAAAACAAATGATTTTTCTCTTATTAAACATTGGGAAAGAGAAGCTGCTTTTAACGGCGCAGGTCATTATCTTCATACAATATTTTGGAATATTATGAGTCCTAAAGGCGGAGGTAAGCCTTCTGGGATGTTATTACATGAAATTACTCAAACGTTTGGAAGTTTTGAAAGCTTTAAGAAGCATTTCTCAGAAGCAGCTAAAAGTGTTGAAGCTGTCGGCTGGACGATTTTAGTTTGGGCACCTAGATCACGAAGGCTTGAAATCCTTCAAGCGGAAAAGCATCAAAATTTGAGTCAATGGGATGTTGTTCCTTTATTAGTATTAGATGTATGGGAACATGCCTATTATCTTCAGTATAAAAATGAACGGGGCAAATATGTAGATAACTGGTGGAATGTTGTAAACTGGACTGAAGTTGAAAATAGACTTCAACAAGCAAAACAAATCACTTGGCAACCATATTGATTTTTTATAAAATATCAAAAAAACGGCTGATGATGGTCTAACTATCATCAGCCGTTTAACTATCTATAATACACGTTTAAAAATGAAGTGAAAATCTCGTCTTTAGATTAGACCTAAAACATCTAAAAATACTAAGAGTATGGCTATCGGTGCGATGTATTTAATCAAAAGATACCAAATAACAAATAGCTTTTTACTGAATGATGATCCTGTAGTAAGTTCATTATAAAGGCTTTCTTTTGATATTTTTAATGGCACAAATATTGATATTAGTAACGCACCTAATGGCATTAAAATATTACTAACTAAAAAATCAGCTGCATCAAATATTGATTTATCAAATAATGTAACTGTATCTAACACACCAAAAGAAAGTGCAGAAGGAATACCCACAACAAAAATACAAAATCCAAGTAACCAGGAAAACTTTTTACGCTGAGATTGATTACCTTTAGCTAATGGAGCAACAATAATTTCAAGCATAGAAAATGCAGATGTTAACGTTGCAAATAAGAATAAAAGTAAGAACCCAATTAAAAAGAACATACCAAGAGGCATTTGATTAAAGACAGTTGGTAAAACATTAAATAGCAGAACTGGCCCAGCATCAGGTGACAATCCAAATGAAAACACCGCAGGGAAAATGGCTAATCCTGCTAAAAATGCCACTAATAAATTCAATATAACAATTGATACTGCAGATTGTGGTAGATTTTCATTTTTAGATAAATATGAACTATATGTGACCATCACAGAAACACCCACACTTAATGCAAAAAAGGATTGACCCATCGCATATAATATTGTCTCAGATGTCACTTTTGCAAAATCAGGTTTTAAAAAGAAAATAATACCTTCCATTGCTCCATCCAAAGTAACAGATCGGATGATAATAATAAGAAAAAGGATAAATAATGCTGGCATCATTATTCTACTAGCTTTTTCTATACCGTTGGATATCCCTTTTGATACGACAAATATTGTTATAAGTAAAAATAATAGCTGAGCAAATACAACTAAAAATGGATTCGTTATGCTTGAACCAAACAATTCACCATATTGTTGATCAGTTAACCCACTTAATTCTCCAGTGAATGCTTTAAAAATATAAATTAATATCCAACCACCAACAACACTATAAAATGAAAGTAAGATAAAACATGTAAAAACACCTAGTCTCCCTATTAAATGCCAGGATGATCTTGGTGCAATTTGTTTGTAAGATTGTATTGCATCCTTTTGTGTACTTCTTCCAATAATAAATTCTCCTAACAGTAGTGGTAAACCTACTAAAACGGTAAACAAGATGAAGATCAGGAAAAATACTCCCCCTCCGCTTGTACCTGCCACATATGGAAACTTCCATATTGCACCTAAACCAATTGCAGAACCTGCTGCAGCAAGAATAAATGCTAGTTTTGAAGACCATTGTTCAACATTATTACTCACATAATCACCTCTAAAATTTTTGCTTGGTAGGTAGATTGGTTATGATTATTTAATATAATTAAACACCCAATACTAATCAAACATTATATAAGCTTCCATTTTATCATTTTACTAACATAATATGAAATGAAATTTAAGAAAAACTGGTTTACATAAAATTATTAAAAAGCAAAAAACAACAAAGCAGAAAGGCTTACATCACCTTTCTGCTTTGTTGTTTACTTAACCTTCTAATAATAATGATTCTGGATCTTCTAATAATTCTTTAACAGCCGCTAAGAAACTAACTGCTTCTTTACCATCAACAATTCTATGGTCATAAGACAAGGCAATGTACATCATTGGACGGTTTTCCATTCTTTCTGCATCTATTGCTATTGGTCTTAACTGTATCTTATGCATTCCTAGAATACCAACTTGTGGGCCATTTAAGATTGGTGTTGATAATAACGAACCAAACACCCCACCATTTGTAATCGTAAATGTACCACCTTGTAGATCTCCTAAACTTAATTTATTGTCTCTAGCTTTGGTTGCAAGATTCATGATCTCGCCTTCAATACCAGCAAAGTTCAAACGATCTGCATCCCTCACAACTGGAACAACTAATCCTTCTGGAGCAGATACTGCAATTCCAATATCATAAAATTTCTTCATTAGTATTTCATTACCTTGAATTTCAGCATTCAATAATGGGAATTGTTTCAACGCAGCAACAACTGCTTTTGTAAAGAATGACATAAAGCCAAGACGAACATCATGTTGTTCAAAGAATTTATCTTTTCGACGTTTACGAACTTCCATAACAGCTGTCATATCAACTTCATTAAATGTTGTTAACATTGCAGCAGTTTGTTGAACTTCAACTAGACGATTTGCAATTGTTTGTCGACGTCGTGACATTTTAACTCGTTCTACTGGCTTTGATCCATCTTCCTGTTGAGCTTGGGCTGATGGTTTTTGAGCTGATTTAGGTTGTTCAACCTGTTTTGAGCTTGGTCGTTCTGTATGAGACTCAACATCTTGTTTACGAACACGCCCAAGCGGGTCTGAAGTCTGAACTTGCTGTAAATCAATTCCTCTTTCACGTGCTAGCTTTCTAGCCGAAGGTGAAGCGATTGTGCGTTGTTTTTTATCTTCTTCAACTGAAGAACTAGTTTCTTTAGTCGAAGATACAGGTTCTTCCTGTTTGTTTTCTTCAGTTTTAGCAGGCTCAGAACTTGAAGCCTCTCCACTCTCATCAATTACCCCTATTGATTCTCCAACTTGAACTGTATCACCGGACTCTTTATACAGCTCTTTTAAAACTCCAGAAAATTCAGCAGTTAATTCTACATTTACTTTGTCTGTTTCAACTTCTAAAAGGTATTCACCTTTTTCAACTACATCACCTGGTTGCTTAAGCCATTGAGCAATCGTTCCTTCAGTAATAGATTCTGCTAGTTCTGGTACTTTAATTTCAGCCATGTTGGTTTCCCCCTTGAGCACTTGCTTTTTTGAAGAGATGTGCTGTTAGTACATCTATATTGACTAACTGCCACATTATGAATATAGCAAGCCCCGTCTTTTTTCAATTTATTAAATAAGTGGTCAATTAATTATTCCAAGTCAATGTTTCTGTAACAATACGCTCTTGATCTTTTTTATGAATGTTAGGATCTCCTTCGGCCGGGCTTTGTCTTCTTCTTCTCCCAATATACTTTACTGGTATTCCATTTGGAGCAACTTCTCGTAATTTTGCATCATAGAATGTCCATGCACCCATATTTTGAGGCTCTTCTTGTACCCACACTATTTCCTCAAGTGACGTTAAACGTTCCATAATAGAAGTAATTATCTCTTTAGGGAATGGATACAATTCTTCAACTCTTAACATATGGACCCAATCAAGATTCTCATCCATTGAGTTAAGCTTATCAGTAAGATCAATTGCTATTTTTCCACTACATAATACAAGTCTTTTTACTTTTTCAGGAGAAGTGCCTAGTCCTGGTTGTTCAATAATCGGCTTAAATTCACCTTCGCATAGTTCATTAATATCAGATACTGTTAATGGATTTCTTAACAAACTTTTAGGTGTCATTATAACTAGCGGTCTAACTTCTTCACGCTTTAATAAGTCTGCTTGTCGACGTAAAATATGGAAATATTGAGAAGCACTAGTTAAGTTTGCAACTTGCCAACTATCCTCAGCTGCAAGTTGTAAGAAACGCTCTAACCTTCCACTTGAATGTTCTGGACCTTGCCCTTCAAATCCATGAGGCAACAGCATAACTAGTCCAGATTTTTGTCCCCACTTCGCACGTCCAGCTGCAATAAACTGATCAAAAAACACTTGCGCAGCATTTGCAAAATCTCCATATTGAGCTTCCCATAATACTAGGGTTTCAGGTGCAAAAACATTGTAACCATATTCGAAACCTATAACAGATCCTTCTGATAATGGACTGTTGTGTACAGCAAAAGATGCATTTGCATTTGATAATTGATGTAATGGTGAATAAAACTCTCCATTATCCACATCATGTAGAACAATATGTCTTTGCGCAAATGTACCACGCTGTGAATCCTGTCCAGATAGTCTTATAGGTGTGCCGTCTTTTAGTATAGAAGCAAATGCTAATGCTTCTCCTAAAGCCCATTCCACCTTACCTTCTTCGGAAAATGATTTAGCTCTCTTTTCAAGAATTCTCTTTAATTTAGAAAACACATTGAAATTTTCTGGCCATGTTACTAACTCTTGGTTTAATTTTAATAAATCATCTTTACTTACAGCAGTCTTTAATTCAGGAAGACCACTATTGATAAATTCTGGTAACTTGATTTCACGTGATATTTCAACACTTTTTTTATCAGGTACTTTCTTATATGCCTCGGTTAGTGCTGTTTGTACTTCATTGTTTATTTTTTCGATATCTTCAGTCTTAAGAACGCCTTCATTTTCGAGAGCTTTACCATATATCTCACGAACTGTTGGATGCTTACGAACCTTTTCATATAGTTTTGGCTGAGTCATTGATGGCTCATCCATTTCATTATGACCAAAACGTCTATACCCAATTAAGTCAATGAGAAAATCGCTTTTGAATTTCTCGCGATACTCCATTGCGATATACACTGCAGCTATGCAAGCTTCAGGATCATCAGCATTTACGTGAATAATTGGAATCTCATATCCTTTTGCTAAGTCACTAGCATATTTTGTTGAACGTGAGTCTCTGCTCTCAGTTGTAAAGCCAATCATGTTGTTAGCAATGATATGTATTGTACCACCTGTCTGATAGCCTGTTAATTTGTTTAGGTTTAACGTCTCAGCAACAATACCTTCACCTGGAAATGCAGCGTCACCATGGATTAAAATTGCCATTGCTTCATTAACATTTTGCTTTGGATAACCCTTCTCAGTGCGGTTTTCTTGAGCCGCGCGAGTATAACCTTCAACAATTGGATCAATAAACTCAAGATGACTTGGGTTATTGGCCAATGTAACCTTCGCACGAACTTCACTTTGTTCTTTGATTTGCTTATTAGCACCTAAATGATATTTTACATCTCCACTCCAACCATAATTAATGCCAATAGAACCTTCTGAAGGAACTAATTCCTTATTTGGCGCATGCTGAAATTCGGAAAAGATGATTTCATATGGTTTTCCAAGTACGTGTGCTAATACATTTAAACGGCCACGATGAGCCATCCCAATATTGATCGTTTCTGATCCTGCTTTTACTGAACGTGAGATTAATTCGTCTAGAATTGGTACAAGCATATCCAAGCCTTCGATTGAGAAACGCTTTTGACCAACAAATGTTCTGTGAAGAAATTGTTCGAACCCTTCAACTTCTGTTAATCTTTTTAAAATGCTTCTTCGTTTTTCAGTTGATAAACGTTTGAATATATTACCTGATTCTACCATCTTAACTAACCATGTTTTTTCTTCGTAATTATGTACATGGCTAAATTCAAAAGCAATAGAACTTTTATATACTTCTTTTAAATATTGATATGCTTCAAGTCCATTTGTTACATGTGCTGGTGCATCTTCACACAAAAGATGGACAGGAATATCTTTTAAATCTTCTTCTGTTAAATCATATTCTTCTAAACGAAGAAACTCATTTTTCTCTGTTGTGTCCTCAAAAGGATAAATCGATGCATTTAAGTGCCCATATCTACGGATATTTGTTACTAGCTTAACTGCTTCTGCGATCTGTTTCATTTTATCAGCACTAATTGAGTCATTGCCTGCTGAACTGGATTGTTTAGTTTGTATAGATGGAGAACCCCAATTATCAAAAATCTCTTTCAATTCTATGTCAACAGAATCTGGATCAGATTTATATAAATCATATTGTTCCATGACATAGCCGAGGTTAGGGCCGTGAAAATTTTCCCAAGGATAATTTCGTATATTTGAACCATCTGACATGTAACATTACCCCCAACTATTCTTAAATGATCAGAATTTACATTCTGATACGTTCGTAGAATTCAAGTTATTATCCTACAATATTAAATTACAGTAAAAATATAGTAATATGATTTTAAAACGCTTCCAATGCTATTTTAACATTGCTAACTTCACATTCCAATACAGTTAATTGAAAAATTCAAAAAAAATTTTAATTTCTTAAAATCTTCCTGTAAGTTATTAAGTATTCTTCAATTTAGAGAATTATCATACAATTAACTTATTTACTTAATTCTTATTTTACAACAAAGTATCCTAAAAAAAGTACAATATTTATTATTTTAAACTAAATTTTTATTAAAATTTTTTAGTGTATGTAAAAAAAGCTCTAAATCTAACTACATCCCTTCATAATATATACTTTGCAATTAGTTCAAGGCGATTAATTAAGTAGGATAAAGTTTGCTTCAATAGTATTCTTACATACAAGAAAAGACTAACTTAAAATCAAGCCAGCCTTTTCCCGTTAAATTGTGTTTAGAAGTAATCTCTTTAACAGTGGGAAAAGCTGTTCTGGTAATTCTTCAATTTTTTCCACAAAAATACTATATCTTCCATATATATTCTGGATGGTACTTTTAGTAGCCTCATCAATTTCCCTTGTAGATAGAAACACGTTCAGTACTTCTATTCCCATTTTTCTTGCTTCTAAAACCGATTCATGTGTATCAATTATTCCATTTCTTTCATATCCCATGGCAGCAGGTTCACCATCTGAAAAGACTAAAAGGAATTTTTGTTTTTCTTGACGTCTTGATAATTGCTTTGTCATATGCCTAATTGCATAACCATCTCGATTATCTTCTTCTGGTTTCAGTTGCATAATCTCTGGTCCTGATTGTTGATTTAATGATTTCTCGAATGTTATAACCTTATGAAAATGGTTAGGTTGATATGTTTTTGTCGCTTCATTAGTATCTTCCCAGAAACCTACAATTTGATGTGGTACACGTACTGATTTTAATGTTTCATGAAATAAAGTTATACCTAACTTTGTCTGATCCATCTTATCGTACATTGATGCTGAACAATCGACTAATAACGTAAAAGCTGCATCAATTTCTGGTGATTTTTCTTGCTTCTTGTAAAATAGCTTTGGGTTATCATCTGTTAGTAAACGTAAAAATTTTTTGTTTAATCTACCGATGTGAAGATCTGTTCTAGGCATTGTCCTTTTATGCTCTAATGTCTTAAGAATCATTAATTTAAGCTTGTTTTGATATAACATTATGTTAGACCGATTTTCTGTGTATTCATCTATTTCATTAGCTTTAGGAGAAATTGCATCGATGAAAATAGGGATAGCATATTTATTTTCTTTTCCATATGCTAAATCCCCTCCAGCTGATCGTTCTTCACTTGTATTTTCAAGTGCTTCTAACTTTGAATAATCATTCTTTTTCGCTTTTTTCGATGTTCCTTGTACCATTGCAAGTGCCTGGTCTGTGTCCTCACCTTCACGGACAGTTCCATCACCATTTATAGTCGTATTCGTCCCTTGTTCCAACTCAAATTGAAGAAAACTTTTCGTTGGTTTACTAGTCTCGCTATGCCAAGTTGGTAGTTTGTCTTCATGAACATCCTCATCACCTGATTTTGCATCTTTTAAAGAGTCTTTGTTTTTTAACTTTGATTTTCTCTTAAGCTCTTCAAATAGAGTATTTGCCTGAAATGTATCGTAAGCTAATTCTGCTAAATAGAAATATGTATTTAACATATCTTTATCCAGAATCTCTTCTAATACATCCATTATATCTAGAACAATTTTAATACTCTCTGTTGTTGTTTTTGCTTCATATATTGAAAATATCTTTGTTTCTATATATGGAATTGTTCGATCTAAACTTTCAGATAATAACGGAATTTCTTCTAATGACTCTGATGTAAGCTTTAAATAGATATAGTTAAAAAGTGCATCTGTCATAATATTTCGTTCTTGGTGTATCGTTAATTGACCTTGAAAGTGTTTTCTATATAACTTCTTTCTAATATTAAAGGCTTTTTTTGTTCCAGGGCGATCTTTTATACAAATTTCTTCAAGGCGAATATCTTCTAATAGCATGCAAAGTTGTTTTGCAAAACTTTTCAATTTATAAGCTTCTATTTTTTGTATAAACAGTCCAATTTCTTTAAAGTTTGTATAATAGAAGTTGCCTATACTTCTTAAAAAGATATCACTTTTAAAACCTTCAACTGTTTCATTTTTTTCCCTATGATCCCAAAAATGACTAATAAATATTTTTCTATCAACTGGATCTAAATATGATTGAACACTAAAATCAACTTCGATATCAGCTTGTTTCGTTAAAGCTTTAGCAAGATCTGATAGCTCCATAAATAAAAAAGAATCTACTTGTTGATCGTTAAATTTAATAAATCTCAATTTAAGAACCTCACTCAAAAAGAGTATCTGCTAGATTTCGAATTGCAGCTTTCTCTCTTTCATCTTCTAGCTTATCAACAATTGCTCTCTCTATGGATCTTTTAGGAGGCATATAGCTCGCTAAGTCACATGTGTCAATAAGTGCCCTTATAGAAGCCGCCTCTTCTGAAACTTGACCATTTTGGACAAGTGTTAACAGATCAGCTGATAATCTTGTAAATGTCTCTAGTAATTTTTCATCCTTAAGAGATGATTGATTTTCTAATACCTTTTTTAACTCTTTTCCTTGGATATAAGGAACTTCAATAACTACGAAACGATTTTTTAGTGCTTCATTTAAAGGAACGGTTCCTACATACCCTTCGTTTATAGCAGCTATAACCGTAAAATCATGATCAGATTTAATAACTTCACCAGTAAAAGGATTTGTGATCATCCTTCTATAATCTAAAACCCCATTTAATATAGGAAGTGTTTCTGGCTTTGCCATGTTAATTTCATCTATATAAAGCAGATGACCATTTTTCATAGCTTTTACAACAGGACCAGAAACAAAATCAATTGATGTCTTTCCGTTATCATTAGTAATTGTCTTAAAACCTAATAGTGCTTCTGCATCTAAGTCAACAGAGCAGTTGATGCTATGCATAGGTTGACCGAATAAATGAGATAATGTTTCAGCGAGCTTTGTTTTACCAGAACCTGTCGGCCCCTTCAAAAGAACATTTTTACCCAGTGCAAGTACAATCATTGCATCTTCTAAGATGGCTTCATCTGAAGGAGTAAAACCACTTTCACCAATTATTCCTTGGGCATTTTCAAACCTTTTTACTTTCCCTTCGATTATTTCTTTTATTTTATCTGGTAATGCACTTAATTGTTTTGAGTTCATAATAGTCCTTCTTTCATTTTTCATCTAACACTTACACATGATTGTAAGGCTTATTTTGTATTGTTTTTGTAACATCACTAATATTTAGGCTCTTTAAACTTTGCTGTTGATGTCGATTACAGGCATTCTCTTCCCGGGAAAAAATAAAACCTTTTTGAAACGCTTCTAACACAGAAGTCTTATACTTGCATTACAATTACCAATGTTGTACTAAAATCAACATAAATCTTTAACAAAACCTATATTTAAATAAATTTTATAATCCACACTCGAGTATACTAGAAAAACATCTAGTATTCAAAAATCTCAATTATAATGAAGAAAGTTAAAGTTCTTCAAAAAAAAAAGACCTAAAAGGTCTTTTTAAAAAACTAATTAATTTAAATTAAGAAAAACGTTTTGCTCCTAAATAACGCTTTTGCCAATATGTATTAGTTAATGATGAAATTGTTACACCAGAGCTACTAGAATGGATAAATTCATTATTTCCTAAATAAATCCCCATATGTGAAGGACCTTCCTTATATGTTGTAAAGAACACAAAATCGCCTATTGATGGTGCAGCCACTGGTTTCATTATACCCCAATAACCAGCTGTACTTAAGCGAGAAACAGATGTTACTTTATTTAGCACATAATAAATGTATCCACTACAATCAAACCCAAGTGGTGTGTTACCTGCCCACACATAGGGTGTACCAATAAGTGCTTTCGCTTCATTAATCATTGTATCGACTTTACTTGTTGGTTTAGTTTCAACAGTATTTTTTGGCGCTTCTGGGATAGAAGTCTCACCTGAAATCTTTAAAACTTGTCCAACTCTTATCACGTCTGATGTAAGTTTGTTCGATACCTTGAGTTCAGCAACTGTAATGTTAAATTGGTTAGCAATCTTCCATAATGAATCACCAGCTTTTACCGAATAAGATGATTCTGCTTGTGATGGTTTTGAACTAACTGGTGTAGTTACAGGAATGGTTTCAGTTTCTTTTGTTGTAGTCGTAGTTGCTTGTTTCACTATTAATTTTTGACCAACTCTAATGAGGTCATTTTTTAGTCCATTTAGTTTTTTCAACTCACTGACTGTTGTGTTGGTAGCTCTTGCAATTACCCATAATGAGTCACCTGATTTCACTACATACGTAACAGCTTTTGTTGTTGTAGTTGAAACTTTAGGAGTTACAGTCGATGCTGTTTGCTGATTAGATTTTGGTATTTGACTATTTGTATTAGGTAGTTCTAATACTTGTCCAATTTTCAAAAAATCGTTAGATAAACCATTTGCATTCTTAATTAATCCAACACTTGTGTCATATTGTCGAGATAAGCTCCATAGAGTATCCCCACTTTTAACCACTACACTTTCGGCAGCTGCCGCTGAGGCAAACAGGGACGATCCGACTACAGCTGTAGCTGTAAGTCCTAAAATTTTCTGCTTCATCTAAATATGTACCTCCTAGGTTTTTCTAAAACTCTTTGTGGAAAAGATTTAATTTTACCTTAGTTGGGTAATACAATCTCTTTTCACAAGAGTTCAAATTTACTATTGTGAGAGAGTTCACTCTTTCTTTAAAAGCAACAAAATTCACGAAAACACCTTTATTAAAGAAAAACACTCATTTCAGCAAGTTAATACTCGCAGAATGAACTGTAATAAAAATTAGTACTATATCCCCACTCTTCTCCTTAAAACCTTGTTGCATTCCATTTACCTGGATAAAAATAGTTTAATTGATTCGTGTACATAAAACTACATAATTCTCTAAAAAAAAGTATAATAAGCCAAAAATAGGTAAAAAGATACATGTTCATCTATAATCATACAAAGAAAATAATCTAGTTGTTAAATATAGAGTCCGTTTAAAATATAAAAAAACAGAAGGTGAATTCTGTCTTTAATTTGTATTATATATTTAGACAACGTTTTTTCCCTTTATGAGTTGAGGTTCATTAATTTTTTTCCGACTATTAAATAAAGCAAAATAAATGACTGCGGATAGAGACAAAACACCAAAAATCAAGACCATATATTGAAGCCCAATTGTATCAAGCAGTAAACCAGTACTCAATAAGACTACTTGAAACATAATACGATCTAACATATTACGGAAGGAGAAAAACCTGCCGTGATATTCTTTAGCAATTTTCGTCTGAAATATTGTCGCAGCGATAGGAAAAAAGCACCCAACCCCTAACCCAAAGAGACCGAAAGAAATAAGTGACATAAATTTAATATCACTAAAGAATAATGAAAGATGGGCTATCGATATTAAAAAGGCAAAAATGAACATTAGCTTAATAGGGGGTAATAAATGTGTTATTTTCTTTACAAAGAAAGCACCAATCATAAATGATAATCCTTCTACTGTATATAAAAGACCTTTTATTGATATATCGTTTTGTAACTCACTAATATTAATAACCATTAAATTAAACCCACCAATAAACAGCATTGGAATAACGGTAAGAACAAGTGCTGATATCACAATAGGAACTTCCTTTAAAACTGGCAATACATCTTTGAAACTACTAGTCTTATTACTTCTTACCTTATCAAAATCAGCCTCTTCAAAATCCAAAGCAAATGTCGTGATCAAGATAAATAAATAGGCAACCATAGATCCAATATACAAAGATTCAATTTCCAACACAACAAGCATCATCCCTGCTAAAGCAGTACCTGCGACACGTGCTAATGTAGAAACATTCATATGAACACCATTCATTTGAATTAAGTCTTTTTCTTTAACAATTAAAGGAATGACTGCTTGAATAGCCGGAAAATAAAAAGCAGCACTAATTTGAATGCTAACCATGAAAAATACCATAAAAATGATTGCTTCAAAATGGATTGCCATGAACATGAATACAACGCTTAGCATTCGTCCAATTCCTGCATAAATCATCACTTTTTTCTTTGAATAAGTATCTATCACTTTACCTGCCAATGGACCAAAAAACACTCCAGCTAACAATCCAAGAAACAAGACAACTGATTTCATAAAATCTGAGGGGATGTATTTTTGCATAAACTCTAAATTACCGATTATCCCCATCCACAATCCCAAACCAGCTATTAGCTCACCTATTAATAAAATCCAAACATTTTTATTTCTCCACATAGTTTCAGCTTCTTCCAATAATTTGTATGTAAACCTACTATAACACCCTATAAATTATTTCGCTACTCGAAATAGAGCAATGTAATATTAGTGTAAATTAGTATCTGAGGAACTAATTGGATAAAGTGAACCTTCTAATGCAAAAGACATCTTTCCTGTTTCTTCTGACACAACTAAAATTAATGCATCTGTTTGTTCCGAAAGTCCAATTGCTGCCCGATGTCTTGTACCAACCTTTTCAGCACCAAAATTTTGTGTTGTTAACGGAAGTACATTTGCTGCTGAATAAATTAAATCTCCTTTTATAAGAAGTGCTCCATCATGTAAAGGATTGCCAGGATAGAAGATACTTTCAATTAGTCTATTTGATAAATCCGCATTAATTTGAATACCACCTTGAATGTGGGGATCTGTTGTTTCAGTCCGTTCTACAATGATGAGTGCACCATGTCTTTTCTTTGATAAATTTTGTAAAGATTTTGCAATTTCAATATAATTCTTTGTGAATTCTCCAATATATGCCTTTAAGTAAAAAAATGAGGCCGAGGACTGAATTTCATCAAATCGTTCTCTTATATGTGAAAGTTCACATAATAAGCAATAATCCTTCTCTCCTATAGAGTTCTTCATCGAAAGAGCTTCTTCTATAATTTGATCAAGGTGATAAGAGATATGATTTTTTATATGAACAAATGTTGAAGGGTTTTCCAAATGATAAATCTCCTTTCAGCTATAAATCTTTATAAATTATTACGAGTATTATCTCCTAAAATACACCATACTATAAAGGGAGGTTTTTACAATGATTACTCAAAAGATTTTTCAATATATCTTTAGCATTTTAGGTGTGATTTCATTAGGCTTTTTTTATTTTCAAATGTTTAAAGGAGAATCACGCAAATCAAACAATGAACAAAAATAACATCTCATTGATATCATTCATGTTATAATTCTCTAGTCAACAACTAGAAAAGAGGATGTTAATATGAAAGAAGCAGTTTCAAAGCGGGATAAGTTGTTCCAATTTTCAAGTATACTTTTTCCGATATTAGTGACCCAGCTGGGCTTATTCTCGATGAGCTTTTTCGATACTACCATGTCCGGAAAAGTCCATCGAGACGATTTAGCCGGAGTAGCAATTGGTTCAAGCCTATGGATACCAGTTTATACTGGATTAAGTGGCATTTTATTATCCGTTACACCAATCGTAGCTCATCTAATTGGAGCAAAGAAGAAGAAAGAAGTTCCTTTTATGGTTGTGCAGGGGTTATATGTTAGCTTGTTCATTTCAATACTTATTTTTCTTCTAGGTTTTTTTACATTAGATCTCATATTAAATAATATGGGCTTAGAGGAAGATGTAATACATATAGCAAAAGGTTATCTTGTAGCTTTATCATTTGGGATTTTCCCACTATTTCTTTATGCGGTACTTCGTTGTTTTATTGACGCGTTAGGACTTACTAGAGTAACCATGTTTATCACTCTTACATCTCTTCCTATTAACTTTATCTTAAATTATATGTTTATCTTTGGTAAATTCGGAGCTCCAAAGCTTGGTGGTATTGGAGCTGGAATCGCATCTTCCATTACCTATTGGTGTATTGCAGGAATAACGATCTTTATTATTTTTAAGCAAGCACCTTTTAAGGAATTTGGAATCTTTAAAACATTTTATAAGATATCATTTAAAGCATGGGCTGAAATATTACTCATTGGAGTTCCAATTGGGCTTTCTATATTTTTTGAAACAAGTATTTTTGCTGCTGTCACCTTATTGATGGGGCAATATAATACCGTTACAATTGCATCACACCAGGCAGCTATCAACTTTGCCTCATTCCTTTATATGCTTCCACTAAGTATTTCAATGGCATTAACGATTGTTGTCGGTCATGAAATAGGGGCAAAAAGAATGAAGGATGCAAAGCAATATAGTTATTTAGGAATTGGCTTTGCCCTGTTTTTATCTATTTTATCGGCGGCACTCATTTATTTCTTCCGTCCAGAAGTAGCTTCCATCTATACTTCGGATCCTGATGTACTAAAACTTACTCAAGACTTTTTGATTTACGCTATATTCTTCCAATTATCAGACGCCATAGCTGCTCCTATACAAGGTGCTTTAAGAGGATATAAAGATGTTAATGTAACTTTTATTATGGCTCTTGTATCGTATTGGGTAATTGGACTTCCAGTAGGCTTTTTGTTAGCCACATACACACCACTAGATGCTTTTGGGTATTGGATTGGTTTAATATCTGGCCTTGCAGCAGGAGCAATTGGTCTTTCTGCTAGACTTGCTTTTATCCAAAAAAGAAAACAACAAGAATTATCAACAAACTAAAACAAACAAGGCTGACTCAATGAACTGAGTCAGCCTTGTTTGTCATAATAAACACCTAATTAACAAGAACTAAAAAGAACTGTTCCACTTATATGTCCAAAATACTTCACTTTCAAACCAATGCATAAATTCCGGATCTTTATTTAGAAGCTTTTCTTCAATTTGTTTTAACATACCTTCAGTTTGTGATCGATGTGCTTTTAATGCATTTAATTTAATATCTGCTACATCAGTAATATTAATATGAATATCTGGCTCTCCAATCACTTCAAAACGGTTTTTAGTAATTGCCATACAATAAGTTATAGGTCTTTCTTCAATCGGTTTACGTTCTAAAGCACGTATAACTGCAGCACCACATGCATCATGATCAGGGTGAACACCATGTCCAGGATAGAAAGTCACGATTAAAGAAGGTTTTACATCATCGATGATGCCTTCCATAATAGTAGCTAGGTGCTCATCATCTTCGAACTCGAGTGTTTTATCTCTAAGACCAAGCATCCTTAAATCTTGAATATCCATCGCTTTACAGGCGTCACTTAATTCCTTTTTGCGAATTTGGGGTAAAATTTCACGATTAGCAAATAAAGGATTACCCATATTTCTGCCCATTTCTCCTAATGTACCACATGCATATGTAACAGGAATTCCTGCTTTTCTATTTTTAGCAATTAAACCTGCAACACCAAATGCTTCATCATCCGGGTGTGGTAAAATGACTAGTACATGTTCTCTCATTTTTCAGTCTCCTCTACTCCCTTAATTTCACCAAAAGGAATTTCACTTATTTGAAGCGCAATTGCTAGCTGTCCTTCTCCATTATGACCAGCAAGTAATAATTGTTGATCAGCTGCTTGTGTCCAATCAGTTAGTCCTTCAGCATATATCCAGCCATCCTCAAGCTTTAAACCTACACGGTATGGACCATTTCCAGTGATTTTTGCTTGATGATACGTAACTTTCGCATTGCGGATAAAAGCTACTACGGTCATATTTTTTTCGTCTTTATGTGCTGAATACGATCCTGTTGTTGTTTCTAAATGTATATAAACAGATTTATTTAAGAACTTATCAAGATAAGCTTGTACAGCAACTTTTGAAATTTCCTTCATTTCTACTTGTCTCCTTAATGTTTATTATTTTCGATATTCTTCATAGCAAGGATATGTAAGTCAATCAATTGTGTCTTTTGCTCGTTGTTTAAAGAAGAAGATATAATTCTACTCACTGAGTAATAGAATTTCTCCATATGACTTTTTCTAATTCTCGGATGTGTCATTTCATCTTTTAGTTCTTTTATGATTGAGTCTATTAAAGTTTGATAATCATCTTTTTCAACTGGTAATGAACGATTTGTCCAAAGATCACGATAAGCACTAAGTAAATCACTATAATTCATTGTCCTGAAGCCTCACAATTTCCATAAATAATAATTTCCGATACAAGCGTTCACTATCAAAGAAAGTAGGTTAACTTTGTCCTTTTTGTCAAGGAGCTTCCTCAACCTCAAGCTAAGAGCTTGTTTAAGCATTAACAACAATTCAAGACTTATACCTCTAGTGAATTTTTTCTTCTGATTTTCACTTCTATTTTTTTGACATATTTCGAATGTGATAATGTAAAAATCAATAAAGCAGTCCATATACATGTGAAAGTTACAACCTCAATATAAGTGAAATTTTCATTATAAATAACAATACCAATTATTAATGTGATTGTTGGTGCAATATACTGTAGAATGCCCACCATAAACAATGGAATCCGCTTTGCTCCTGTTGCAAATAAAAGTAAAGGTACAGCTGTTGCTGCACCAGCACCAATCAACAGTAATTTTGTTGATAATCCTACATCAAAAAATAACAGATCACCTTTTTGTGCTAAAAAGGTTAAGTAGAAAAAGGCAATTGGTGTAACAACCATTGTTTCAAATGTTAAGCCAATTGCAGAGCTTAACTTCGTCATTTTTTTGGTTAAGCCATATAGTCCAAAGCTTAAAGCTAGTGTTAAAGCAACAAATGGCACTTTTCCGTAATTTAATGTCATGTAGAGCACACCAATGGCCGCAACAACAAAAGAAATTCTTTGCAGAAGATTTAACTTCTCCTTAAAAAAGATCATTCCTAATAAAACACTAATTAAAGGATTTATGTAGTAACCTAAACTTGCTTCAATCATCTGATTATTATTTACTGACCAAATATAAACAAACCAATTAATACTAATTAATATTGATGAAATGATCAATGTTACTAGTATAACAGGCTTTTGGATAATTTTCTTTGAGGTACTAATCAACTGCTTCCATTCACTATTAATACCTAGTACCACTAACATAAACAAAAATGACCAAAAAATCCGGTGTGCTAAAATCTCTTCAGAAGCTACATTCCCCACCAATTTCCAATACAAAGGCAAAATCCCCCAAAGAAGATAGGACCCTGCTGTGTATAGTAACCCCTGTTTATACGAATTAGCTTCAGTTGAATTCATAATCTTTTTCCTCACTTCTTCAATAACCTAAGGCAGTTATAAATAGCTTCTATATACATTATCCTTAATTCCAAGTAATAAAGAGCCTTTCATAAAAACCATTATAAACTTAAGGGAAGTTGTACCACAACATATATGCATTGCTAACCGTTTACCCATCTACTGCATATCATAGTTATAAATCTTACATTTAAGGATGTGAAAAGATGTTTCCGTGGAATAAACAATTTCCATTTGATCAAAGTAGTTTCACTAAAAATTTGAATAAAATGAACCCCAAAGAAGTTGAAAACTATATCCAAAACGTAATGAAAAATGTATTCGGTGGCGATTTATCACAAAGCTTCCCATTCCAAGGAGATTTAACACAAAATGAAAGGGTTGAAAAGGTTGAAAAACCCACTCCCGAAATTTTCGAAACAAATGAATTTGTATATGTTAAGCTAAATATCCCCAAAAATCATGATAAAGATATTAAGCTACAGCATACAAATCATCAACTTTTAGTTAAAAACTACCCAAAACAGGGTGATGTCTCAAAATACATGCTTCCAGCACCCGTAAAACGCAAGGGTACAAAAGCTAGATATATTGATCATTATCTTGAGATACAATTAGTAAAGTTAGATGAAAATTCAATTTCGGAAGTAGATATTACCTAATAGTACAAAAATGGGGGCTGACTCTAATTGAGTCAGCCCCTTGTTTTTCATTTGTTTCTATCAATCATTTAATAATTTAACAATCAACCTCTGATTAATAACGGAACGGTCCATGAGGATATCCATATCCATATCCGTATCCGTAACCATAAGGAGCACCATATCCACCATACGGCGGGAATCCTCCATATGGAATTGGACGTGGTCTAAACACAGCACTACCAACTAAACCACCAAGAAGTCCTCCAACAAAAGGTCCACCAAAAAAGAATCTTTCTTGATGTGGATTACCATAACCACTTCTTACAAAATGTGACATATTTCTTTACCTCCTCGAATAATTACCTACACTAATAAGTATTCATGTAAATAACAATTGGATTGGGTAAACACCTATAATTTAGGTAATTCGTTTGAATTTCTAGTCTATTGGAAGATCTTTAATGTTCATAAATCATTTTCTTCGTCATTCCACCATCAATAGTGAGATTTATTCCTGTAACAAAATCATTATCCGAAGAGGTTAAATAATAACACGCTTTAGCTATATCTTCTGGTTTCCCAACTCTATTCGATAAATGCTGTGAATGATCAATCCCTCTTAATTTGCTGTAATCTCCTGTTTCAATCCAACCAGGTGATATTGAATTTACTTGAATACCATCATCGCTTAATGATGTTGCAAGAGCATGGGTGAGTGAAATGATTCCTCCTTTAGTTGCTGCATATGCTTCAGAGTTTGGTTCTGACATGAATGCTCTTGTTGAAGCTAAATTAACAATTTTGCCTCCAGTAGCATTTCCCTTCATGACCTTTGCAGCTTCCCTTGAGGTAAACATCACACTTCTTAAATTTGTGTTAATCATTGTATCCCATTCTTCGACCGTAATTTCGTAAGGAGATTTCCATTTCGACAGCCCAGCATTGTTAACCAAAATGTCTAATGAACCATAGTGATCAAGCGTTTTCTGGATTAAAATTTTTATGTCTTCAATTTTTGAGACATCTGTCTTAATAAAATAAACAGTTAAATCATTCACTTTACATTGATTTACTATTTCTTCCCCACTTTTTTCATCTATATCTGCAATTACAACTTTATAACCCTTATTAGCATAATGATATACGAGCTCTTTACCAATGCCATTCGAGCCCCCAGTAATAATAACCGTTCTACTCATGTCACTTCTCTCCTTCTGTTTCACAAAAGGTATCAGCCCATTTCCCTACCTCACACATAACACCTTCTAAGTGTTTCCCTTTGTCTGTTAACTGATATATAACTTTCACTGGTGTATCATCTATGACAATCCGTTCTAAAAGCCCTTCATTTTCCAGTTCCTTTAGCCGCTCAGATAACATCTTTTGACTAATACTAGGGATAATCTCAGTTAGATCTTTAAATCTTTTTGGTCCGTCCAATAAAACATGAATAATAATACCAATCCAACGTTTACCTAAAAGTCTAAAAGCAGACTCCATTTTTGGACAAAGATTTAGTTTCATTTTATCTCCCCTTGCTTCGTTTCTCTTGACTCAATTTATTATATCAATTATGATGTTCCTTATGTGAAGGAACTTACTAAAAGTAAGTCTATTACTTTTAGTATATAGTATCAACCATTACATTTCAAATATTAGGAGGATGTATTAATGAGTTCAACATACACAGAGGATTTAATGACCGTTATAAAGTCTCGTACTTCAGTACGTAACTATGATTCAAATAAAAAAATTACTAAAGAAGAATTAGAGGATATTCTGACATTTACAACACTTGCACCATCTGCTTGGAATTTACAACATTGGCACTTTACCGTTTTTCATAGTGATCAATCAAAACAACAGCTTCTCCCTATAGCTTATAATCAAAATCAAATTGTTGAATCATCAGCAGTTATTGCTATACTTGGTGATTTAGAAGCTAATAAAAACACTGAAACAGTATATGAGCCATTAGTTCATGCTGGTTACATGAGCGCAGAAATCAAAGAAACACTAGCCAAGCAAATAAATGGTGCGTATACAAATGAGACTTTTGCTAGAGATGCTGCTTTTTCAAATGCTTCTTTGGCTGCAATGCAGCTTATGTTGACTGCAAAAGCAAAAGGCTTCGATACTTGTGCGATTGGCGGTTTCAATAAAGAGGGTTTTGTCAAAGAGTTCAATGTCTCTGATAGATATGTACCAGTGATGTTAATTACAATTGGTAAAGCTGTCAAACCCGCTCACAAAAGCAACCGTTTAGATGTTAAACAAGTCTCTACATGGCTTTAATTGTATATCTAGATTTTCATCTGCTTAAAATTTACAAGGTGACGGTATTTGTGTGAAGTTTGAATTAAACTAAAAAAAGCTCTTCGTTGTCACATTTTGTGACAAACGAAGAGCTTTTTTTATAAGTCTTTCTTTAATGTTTCTATTGCTTTATCAAGTTGTGTATCATTTTCTTTTATTTTACTTTGTAACAACTCAATTAACTTAATTGTTGTTCCTTCAGAAATTTTCCCATCAACTTCAAGAGCTTGATCTTGCTGGAATTGTTTAACAATCTTCGTTGTATTTTCATCAAAATATCCATTTAAGCTTACCCCATCATAACCTAATGCTTTTAACATTTGCTGTGCAGCATTCACTTCAGGAGTTGAATCACCTTGTTTAAGTACATTATCAGGATTAATATAAGGTAAATTCGCATAATCTGGTAATGCGGCTTTTACTGTTGGTTCAATTCCTTTATCATGAATCCATGTCCCATCAGGTGTTAACCATTTAGCTGTTGTATACTTAACTGAAGAATTATCCTCAAACCCTTTAGCAGATTGCACAGTTCCTTTGCCAAAGGTTTTTTCACCCACAAGTGGTATTCCCGCTGATTGATTTAAAGCAGCAGCCATTATCTCTCCGGCACTAGCTGTTCCACCATCTATTAACACTGTTGTAGGTAGATCAATCATTGCATCATTCTCAGCTTTATAAACATCTTTGGTCTTATTATTATATTCTACCTGAAGAATATTCTCACCTTTTGGAACAAAGATGTCAGACATAGCAATTGCTTTATCCATTAAACCACCAGGATTTTGTCTAAGATCAATAATTAGACCTTTTACATTTTGCTCCTGTAGGTCACTTAAAGCTTTAGCAAATTCTTCACTTGTACTTTCAGAAAACTTGGTAATTTGAATTTTACCAATTTGATCTTCAATCACTTCAGAATAAACTGTTTCAATAGGAATTGTATCTCGTGTAATTGTAAAGTTTAAATTCCCAACACCTGGTCTTTCAACAACAAGGTTAACTGTTGATCCTTTTTCTCCTCTAATTAACATGACTGCCTCTGTAACAGAAAATCCTTCAACTGACTTATCATCAACTTTTTGAATAACATCCTTTGGTTTAAGGCCAGCTTCTTCTGCAGGTGAACCCTTTATAGGAGATACAATGATTATACTTCCATCATTCTCTTGTATTTCTGCTCCAATTCCTTCGAAAGAAGAAGATATGTTTTCACTAAAACTTTTTGCTTCTTCAATATCCATGTAGACAGAATATGGGTCTTCTAAAGACTCTACCATTCCTTTAATTGCACCTTCAACTAACTTTTCTGTCTCAACATCCTGATAATAATTTTTCTGTAATAAATTATATGTTGATTTTAATTTAGAGAAAGGATCTTCTTCATTCAACAGGGTAACTTCTTTAGGTGAAACAAGATTGTATGTAATACCTGCTGTGATAATTGCTGTGACTAAAATTGAAATAAGTAATTTACTATTCTTCATTCTCGATTACTGCACCACCTTTATGTATGTATTTATTATGTCTAACCACATTTAAAACGTCAATGAATATGTATAGATATTATGATATCAATTAGCCAGATTATGGAGGGTCACATAAATAATGTAACCAAAATCCTTAAAACAATGAATGGTAAAAAGCATGATCCTACACAATGAAATAAATAGTCTTTTACAATCGACAAAAAGTACGATACTTCTCTGTTGATTTAATGTAAAGTTTATTACACGAATGTAAATATGGGAGGTTTTGATATGCAACTAATCGATTACATCGGTAAAAATGACTTTAATATGATTTATTTTTCTATGTCATTACTTAAAGACATAGATTACAAAATAAATAGCAATATTCTTTATTATAAAAATCAAGTGATTCATTATATTGATAGTTGTATTGAAAGTTTTGTTGAAACTTTACACGTAAAATGTTCATTACAAACAATATACAAAGCTGAAATTTATCAACTACTCACTCCAAAATTAAATAAATTATATGAAAAGCATCGTTTATTCAGTTGCTTATAAGCACCTTTTTGGTTATTCCTCCATATAAATACTCTTAGATTATAAATGGGGGAATACTGATGAATTATTTACAAATGTTATCTTTCTTAGGAATAGGTGGTGCACATCCAGGTGGTCTTCCACTTACTAAAACCATTTTTGAACTTGAACAAATCCCTCTTGATGCAACGATACTTGATGCTGGGTGTGGCACTGGTCAAACTACTAACTATCTTCATCAACTAGGCTATAAGGTTACTGGTTTAGATCATAATTTTAGAATGATCTCTATCGCAAGAAGTAAAAATACAGATCCAAAAAATCAAATACTGTATTTACATGAAAGCCTTGTGAAAACTTCTATTGCTGATCATTCTTATGATTTAATACTATGTGAATCAGTATTATCTTTTACCCAACTGAAAAATTCCCTCCCTGAAATGAAGAGAATTATGACTAAAAATGGTAAAATGATTGCAATTGAAATAATAAAAGCTGCACATTTAACTAAAGATGAAGAAACAGAATTGCTTGATTTTTATGGTTTTTCTTCTATTCTTTCTAAAGAAGAATGGGAAAATCAGTTTAAAGAATATAATTTGGATGTTTATAAGACCTTAGGTCCCACTGATATTGTCGTAAACGATGATGACGAGCCTAGTACCGAGTTCGACCTTAGCGATGACCTTCCCGACACAACCTTTACTCTTCTTGATAAACATGAGCAATTAACAAATAAATATCAAACTAAACTCTCCTACTGTGTTTTCTTCCTTAAATAGTAAAGGCTCTTTTCTGAAAGATTGTTGCTTTTAGACTTTATTATCTGTTGCAACCAGTTTGTTATCGCATAAAAGGTTAGATTTGCAGTAGAAAAGATGCCACTAGACTTTATACAGAGTTGTTTCCATCATGATTCTAAAAACAACAAAGTTTACGAAAACAGCCATAGGAAAATAAAATTCTTAACTCATGATAGGCGTACAATCCCTCTTCATGCATTCATCATAAACTATGGTGAATGATCATAAAGGAGGGATTTCTCTTGTCTCAACACTACTATCAATTATGTTGTCGCTACAATGGTAAAGTTGTTAGAATTAATGATCGACATGGTCGAGTTCACGTAGGAAGAATATGTCAAGTAACACAAAGTAAAGTATTTATTGAGCCTGTCATTCAAAGAGGCGGATATGGATTTGGTTTTGGATACAGATACGGATATGGATTTGGCGCTCCTTATGGACTTGGTCTAGGGCTTATTACTGGAATAGCATTAGGTGGTTTACTTTTCTGGTAAAAGGTAAATAAAAGGTAAGGGTTCATTCCCTTACCTTTTATTTATAATCCTTTACACTTCTATAGATTGAAGTAATTTCATCTACACTCATCCTTACTAGTCCACTTGAAGAAGGTGCTACAAAATCAATAACATCAGGTACAATACTTTTCTCTTGCTTACCCCATGACGTTTTTTTCATTTGACTATATTGAAGATAAACACCCTTTCCAACGAAAAAGGCAATTTTAGGTTTATATAAGTTTATTTTCTTATAGAGTATTTTTCTACCTTCTTGATATTCATCTTTTGTGATTTCATCAGCACTTCTAGTAGGTCTTGAAACAATATTTGTAAAACCAAACCCTTTATCTAATAAGTTGCCATCTTCTTCAGGAAGATACAACCTTTCCGTTATACCTGATTTATAAAGAAGCTTCCAAAACCTATTATTTTTATTAGCATAATTATGTCCTATCTCACCTGAAATAAGGCTAGGGTTATACCCTATAAATAAGATTGTTAAGCCATCTTTAAGATGATCTAAATCTTTTGTCATATTTTAAAACTCCGACTATATTTTTTTGGCTTTTTGAAAGTATTCCTCAAGAGTTAGCTTATTTTCATATATCACTTTTGCCTGCTCTAAACCAACATAACGTAAATGCCATGGTTCGTATTGGTATCCTGTTATGGATTCTTTTCCAAGCGGATATCTGATTATAAAGCCGGCTTTATGTGCATTTTCACTAACCCATTTTCCTTCTTTTGTTTCACCAAACTCTTTTGTTATTTCAAGATTTACACTTCTACTTGTCACATCCATTGCTAGTCCAGTTTGATGTTCACTTTGCCCTGGTAATGCAACTGCCTGTAAAGCTTTTTCTTCCCCTTTATTTCCTTTTTCAACATTAAAGATACCCTGTTGTCGAAAAAAAGATCTATATCCTGAAACTGCAAGCAACTCGATATTATCTTCTTTTGCAAGTTTAAATAATTTTTCTAGAGCAGTAGCAGCATCTTTTCTTAGATAACTTTGAGGAATGTCTGCATCACCAAATGAAAAGTCAACTTCAGGAATCACTAAATCCTTAGGAACATAATCATCTTCTAACCCATATTCTTTATTCACCATTGCCATGATATTTGAGGGATTTTCAATAACCTGGTTTCCATTGACGACTTTTACCTCATTAAAAAAATGAGACTCTAATAAAAATTCCCTATCTATTTCTGTTTCTTCTATTTCTTCACTGTTAATTTGGTTTTCATCGATAGAATCATTGTTATCTGTAGTATGACTGTCACCTTTTTCTATTGCTTCATCCTGGTTTACCTCATTAAATGGAATTCCTCTAGGTAATGAAAAGTTTGTTGTGCATGCTGATAACACAGTAATTCCGCTTATAACGACAAATAGCTTTACATAATAAGACATAAATATCACCCAATCTAAAATAGATAACATCTCTATTTTATCATTAAGTGCCTTAAAATTGATATGAGATAAAGCACCTACACACATTTTTACCCTATTTTCCTATTTGTTAAAACAATCTATTTAAAAAATAGTGTTATTTTTTTCGACATTTTTTTTGCAAAGAAGTAAATCACAAAAAAAACGTATGCAATGGCATACGTTTTGACGTTTATTTTTTTATAGCAGCATCTAAAGCAACAACAATCATATCATTAAATGTTGTTTGTCGCTCTTCAGACGTTGTTTCTTCACCAGTTAAAATGTGGTCACTAACAGTAAGTACTGATAATGCTTTTCTTCCGAATTTAGCGGCTAAAGTATAAAGTGCGGAAGACTCCATTTCTATTGCTAATATCCCATATTTTGCCCATTTCTCTAATTCAGCATTATCATTGTAAAACATATCGGCAGTGAATATATTTCCAACTTTTAAATTTAATCCTTTTTCGATTCCAGTATCATATGCTTTTTTAAGGAGTTCAAAATTTGCAGTTGGTGCATAATCAACTCCTCCAAAAGTTAGACGGTTCATTTGATTATCAGTTGATGCACTCATCGCCAGAATGACGTCTCTAACTTTTACATCTTTTTGGATTGCACCACAAGTACCAACACGAATTAGCTGTTGAACACCGTAGCTACTCATCAACTCATTTATGTAAATTGAAATAGAAGGTACACCCATTCCCGTACCTTGCACTGAAATACGCTCTCCTTTGTATGTACCAGTAAACCCTAACATACCTCTTACTTCATTATAGCATTTAACATCTTCTAGAAATGTTTCAGCAATATATTTAGCACGTAATGGATCTCCTGGTAATAATACCGTTTCTGCTATTTCGTTTTCTTTTGCCCCAATATGTACACTCATTCTCTTTTACCTCCACTTAAAATAATCAAAAAGAATCAATTTACTATAACATAATAAAACAAACATGAAAAATCTTTAAAAGCGCAAAATGGATCTTACTCTACACTTTTATTATCATCCATTATTTTTGTTAGCATTCTAAGTATTATTTTACAGCTTAACTCTACTGATTAAGGGCAATATAAATATGAATACAATTTTGGAGGGATTTCTATGAAAAAAAAGTTGGAACAAGCAGTACAACATGCTAACGAAACAACTCCAGGTTCACGAAATGGAACAATGCCACATGAATCAAAAAAGCCTAGAAAACAAAAAACACATAATACTAATAAATCCAACGAAATTTAAGGGGGGATATGAATAAATGGGTAAAAAACATCGCAACAGAAACACACCTAAAAAAAATAACCATATATCACCAGAAGTTTTAGCAGCAGAAGAAACTGCACATTCGAAAGAACATACTTCTGAGAAACGTAAAAATGGTCCAGGTCACCATATTTAAATGGTAAAAATTCCATATCACTCATGAAGACTTCGGTATAATTAAAAAGAAGCTATGGATAAATACATAGCTTCTTATCACCTTACATGTATTCGGTTAATTTTTTTCCATTCTTGAGGAAATAACTTATAGTAAAATTGCCCTTTTTTACCTTCATCAATTAAGATAATATCTCCTGTACTTAAATACCTTGCAGTATAATCCTGAGGAATTCGATCATTCACATTAAAAACTTGAAATATATTATTTAGAGCATCATTATGCGTAGTACCGACAACACTTATACGATACACTTCTTTATAACCTTTTTTGTCCCCAAAATTTGGCGTTTGAAAAATGGTCATATCATATGTAACTGCACGTTTTTTTACTAGTAAGGAATACATTTTTTCCATCTCCCCTAATTATTTTGTCTATTTAACTTAATTAGAGAAAAGATATGTAAATCCCTTTATCTAATATCTTCTATTTTTGTCGAAAAACACTTTAATTTTAGAGGGAATCGTTGTTATTACAATTAATAACATTAAACCAGCACTAACTCCAGCTATAACATCTGTGATAAAATGAACGCCCAAGTATACTCTACTGATGCATATTAAGCCGATTAATATGATCGTGCTAACCAATACAATAGACTTTTGCTTAGCGCTTTTTATCAGGTGATTTAAAGTAATAAAACATAAAAACCCATAGATTGCTGTAGAGTTCATAGCATGTCCACTTGGAAAACTATAATGACTTTCCTCATATACATATTCAAAAGAAGGACGATCTCTGACAAATAAATTTTTTAATAATCCATTTAATTGTCTAACCGTAAAAAAGATCACAGTTAACATAACAAGATCTAACAGTTTCCTTTTTTTATAATAAAAAAAACCAGCAAAAACTATGCAAATAGGCAGGGTATATTTTATTGAACCAATATCTGTTATGAACATGAAAATATTAGTTAAAATAGGATGACGAATATCCTCAAAAAATAAAGTTACCTTAACATCCCATTGATAGAAAAATTCAATAGGATAAATAAGCGCACATATGCAAAAAACAAATAATAGAGTTAAAAATCTAAATAGCATAATTCCCCATTTTCCCCTCCCACAAAGTTCTATTATTTAAGAGACCCCTAGTTATAGCGGGTCTCTTAAAAATAATATTGTTTTTCACTACATTTTATACCTTTTTGTATTTTATAGTTCAAGATTAGCTCTTATTAACCAATTTCTATTGTGAATAATAACTTACACTATCTTGCTTAAATTATGGATCTGTTTAACTTTGTAGTTGATTTCCGTTAAAGGCATTTGCTTTTCCGGAAAAAATGCAGTTGGTTAGCCTAAATTATTGATTTGTTGCACCAATTGAAGTTGTATTGCGAATATGATCATCTTCATAATTATTTACCTTTGACTTTTTAGCTTTATCATTTACTAATTGCTTTTGATCGACCTCTTTTGAAGGTGTCTCCTTCTTCTTAGACATTCTAAATACCTCCTACAAATAGTTTTAGAGCACTATTAGTTTAACTTAAAAGCAGAAAATCATTCTTATTTTAAATGATCATCTTATAAGGGTGTTCAAATACATATATCACTTGAAATTAGGATAGAAAAGAGTATATGTTAATAAGTAGGTTTTGCAATAAAATATGAAAACAATTACGAAGGGAATAGAGAAGGAACAGAACAAAAGATAATGAAAAAACCGAATTATTAGGTGCTTTTTCAATAATCATTCGCCTAATAGTTCGGGTCTTTATTTACCTTCTTCAATAGATTTTTTGATTTTACATACTATTATTAATAACTAGTGAATGGAGCGGAAGACACACTAGAGCATCTTCGAGATTAGAGGAAGAGCTGATACCTAAGCAGGCGTAGCTGAGGAGGATCTGCTTGCTTCCTCCCCGGTGAACGCGAGTGTCTTTAATTTATGTCCCAGCCTCTACGTTTTAAGCTATTCACTTAAATCTACATTATGATAAACTTGCCTAACATCTTCCAGATCTTCTAAAGCGTCGATTAACTTTTCGAATTGTTGTTGTGAATCATCTGTTAATGAAACATCATTTTGTGCTAACATAGTTAATTCAGCAACATTAAATTCAATTATCCCTGCATTCTTGAATGCCTCTTGTATTGAATGAAATTGATCTGGCTCTGCATAAACAATGACTGAATTTTCTTCTTCTAAAATATCTCGTGCGTCAACGTCTGCTTCCATTAATAATTCAAGAACATCGTCGGCAGATTTCCCTTCAACACCAATTACAGCAGTTGCATCAAACATGTAGGAAACAGATCCACTAACCCCCATATTTCCTCCGTTTTTACCAAATGCTGCTCTGACATCTGAAGCAGTACGGTTAACGTTATTTGTTAAGGCATCAACAATAATCATTGAACCATTAGGTCCAAATCCTTCATATCGAAGCTCATCGAAATTTTCTTCTGATCCACCCTTAGCTTTATCTATAGCACGATCAATTATTGTTTTCGGCACATTATATGTTTTTGCTCTTTCTAGAACAACCTTCAAGGCCTGGTTAGATTCTGGATCAGGTTCTCCTTGTCTAGCTACTACATAAATCTCTCGACCAAATTTGGCATATATACGACTAGTATTAGCATCCTTGGACGCCTTTTTTTCTTTAATATTATTCCATTTACGACCCATTATGAACACTCACTTTCAACATTAAATCATACCACTTAACATAATCACACATTTTCAAAAAAGAG
The DNA here is from genome assembly GCF_007994985.1 of Metabacillus litoralis. Classification (GTDB taxonomy): domain Bacteria; phylum Bacillota; class Bacilli; order Bacillales; family Bacillaceae; genus Metabacillus; species Metabacillus litoralis. The sequence continues at coordinate 581,541 of NZ_VOQF01000001.1, forward strand.
ATTTTAAAAATTGATATATTTCAAAATATGTAATGGTATTTCTAAATACTTGTCTTTATTATACCTTAATTGCCTCATTTGTTAAGTGGTTAATCATTAAAAGTCCTCTCATTTATTTCACAAAAATAAATATGAAATGCTGAGGTATTATTCACTTTTCACTACCTCTAAATATGAAATATGATGTCCATTTATAGTTTTAACTCTAAATATATAACCTTCAGCTTGAATTTCTGAGCCTGCTTTTGCTTCAAAATTTCTTGTTAAGAACCAACCACCTATTGTATCAATTTCTTCATCCTCTAATTCGACTCCAAGTAAGTTATTGACTTCATCAATTAAGATCTTAGCATCTAGAATGTAATGATTTTCGCTCACTTTTTGAATTTCTGGAATTTCATCTTCATCAAATTCATCCCGAATTTCTCCAACAATCTCCTCTAAGATATCTTCTACAGTAACTAAACCTGATGTACCTCCGTATTCATCAATTAATATGGCAATATGTGTTCGTTCCTTTTGCATTTTTACTAACAAATCATGAATAGGTACGGTTTCTATCACTTGTATAATTGGATTGATAAAGGATTGAAAAGATTGTTGATTTTTATCTGTTTTTTGCATAATCATTGCAGTGAGAAATTCTTTAATATTAATAAATCCAAGAATATTATCTTTATCACTGTCTTGAATAACCGGATACCGAGTATATTTTTCTACTGTTACAATATTTATAACTTCCTCATAAGTATTTTCCATGGATATACTAACAATCTCAGTTCTAGGGACCATAACCTCTTTAGCGATTCTTTCATCAAAAGCAAAAATATTATTAACATAATTCAATTCATTTTGATTGATTTCACCACTATGAAAACTCTCTGACAGCAATATTCTTAATTCTTCCTCTGAATGTGCTATATCAAACTTCGAGGCTGAACTTAATCCGAATAAACCAACAAAAATACGAGCCGCACCATTTAAAATCCAAATAAACGGGTACATGACTCTATAAAACCAAATGATTGGTAATGAGAAGAATAAGATAATTTCTTCAGCTTTTTGAATAGCTACTGATTTAGGAGCCAATTCACCAACTACAACATGTAAAAACGTAATGATACCAAATGTAATACAATATGATAAAAGTTGTATTAGAGATTCATTAACATTATATTGGTTAAATAAAGGTTGAATAATATTTGTAACAGTAGGTTCCCCTAACCATCCTAGACCTAAAGCAGTGACAGTTATACCTAACTGACAAGCTGACAAATACTCTTCTAGATGAGATAAAACAATCTTAGCCGAATTGGCACCTTTCTTCCCTTCAGATATCAGTTGCTCAATTCTCACCATACGTACTCTCACAATAGCAAATTCAGTTGCCACAAAAAAGCCAGTAAAAGCAATTAATAGGATAATGAATAGTAAATTTAATGTAATCAATAGCACAACCTTACAAATGTAAGATCTACACCTCCTCTATATCCACGGGTAAAAAGTCATAATGGGATGACTTGCATATAATCTAACTAATGGATTTCTTAAGACTGCTGATCCTAATTAGACAGTAATATCATCTCTTTATCTTGCGTAAGGGTACCTTTCTATAAAGAAAAGCTGCCCGATATCTATAAAAGTGCCCTTTTAAATTCACAAAGTTTCGACAATATCCTTGACCAAAAGCCCTTATAATAAACTGTACCCAAAAAAACTAGGACTATACGACAGACAGTATAGAGAAGTCACAAATGTTTTTAATCTAGATTAAATTTTGTAACAAATTTACGTTCCATTTTAGTAAAAAACCTTTTGGGTTAAGTGAACTAAGTTTACTAAAAGTGAATCATCAAGAAGTAAATGTTATATGATACACTAATTAGTAAAACCTTTTAAAGGAGTAAAAAATGAAAAACATCATATTTAATGGCTCAATGGTTGATAAATCCACTGTACATATTGATATTGAGGATCGTGGCTATCAATTTGGGGATGGTATTTATGAGGTTATTAGAATATATAATGGAAAACTTTTCACAGCTGATGAACATTTAGAGCGCCTTATTAAAAGTGCTACAGCTATTGAAATAAATATTCCTTATTCAATAAAGGAAATTAAAAATCTTTTGATCAAACTTATAAATGAAAACAATGTTACGATGGGAATTGTTTATATTCAGGTTTCTAGAGGAGTTTCTCCGAGAAAACATTCATTTACAACTATTCACACAGCTCCTGTATTCATAGCATACACAAGTGAATTAAAGATTCCTAAAGATTCTTTGAGTTGTGGAGTTTCTGCGATTACGATTGAAGACATTCGTTGGCTAAGATGTGATATCAAAAGTTTGAATTTGTTACCAAATGTACTTGCTAAACAAAAAGCCGTAGCTGAAAATTGCTTTGAAGCAATTCAGTATAGAGATGATACCGTTACTGAGGGAAGCTCTTCTAATGTTTGGATAGTTAAAGAGGGAGTAATCAAAACTCATCCAGCAAACAACTTTATTTTAAATGGTATTACTCGTCAAGTCATTTTAAGCATATGTAAAGAGCTAGGAATAAAAACTATTGAAGAAAAATTCACAACAGATGAATTACTAAATGCTGATGAAGTCTTTTTAACTGGAACAACAACAGAAGTCATGCCAATTATCGTAATTAATAACCATAAAATTTCTACAGGTATACCTGGACCTGTGACAAAGAATATACAATCTTTATTCACCCTAAAAATTGAATCCATATGCGGACCTATTAACTAAATTCGAGATAAAAAAGGTTAACGAAAAATTAAAGAAATTCTCAACTATTCAATATATTACTGTTTTCTTTTAAGTAGTTAAGCTGGAACAACAAGTTCGTACCATTGCTCTGCGAACACACGCTTCTAATAGTTATTAAAAATAGCATACATAATCATCAAAATAAAACCCGAACAATACCTACTAGTTCGGGTTTATCATTAGCTTAAATACTTGTGTCCCAATTTTTAGTGTAATCATTTAAGCAGTTGAAGCGAAATTCACTTACTAAATATCTTGATCATAGACAATCCACTGAGAACCATTTATTTCATTTGAATAATGAAGGATCTTTTCCATCACTCGAGAAGATTCTTCACCACTTAACTTTACCGGTTGATAATTGTTTCTAGTAGAAACTGATGAAATCGAATAAGGAATAATATTTATCTCTTTTTTATCTGTCAAAATCCCATCCTTTATATGGAAAGTCTGTTGAAATACAAATGTATCTTTATCACTTGGATTTCTATTTCCACCAAACATAAAATTCCCTAGACTATATACGATAAACTTACCTTTATATTCCTCAATTCCTTGAATCACATGTGGATGGTGACCTAAAATTAAATCAGCACCAGAATCAATTGTGAATTTTGCTAGCGTTTCTTGACTCACATTTGGTATATATTGCTTTTCATCTCCCCAATGAAAATGTATAATAACGATTTGTGTACCTTTCTCTTTTAATCCATCAATATCTTTTTTTATTTTCTCTCTAATGTCAGGTGTGTCCTGCCAGCCTTCATAACCAAGAGCAGCTATTTTCACATCTTTTATTGATGAAATGAATTGATCTTCATAGCCAAAATAGCCAATATTAAACGTATCTAATGCTAGCTTCGTATCTTCATATCCTTTTTGCAAGTAATCAAACATATGGTTATTTGCTAAATTGACCGCATCAATTCCTCCAAGCTTAAGAATTTCTGCATACACTGGGTCTCCTTTAAAACGAAATGTTTTATCAGCTTTATCTGTAGAGTTTGTTAGTGTTGTTTCCAAATTTACCGATGTAAAATCATCCTCTAAAAAAAGTTGATCAATACCCTCAACGAAATACGGAAGGCCATTTTTAGAAGCTTCATCTACAAATGACCCAGAATAGGCGTAATTTTCATCTCTACCAAGTGTAAAATCACCGGCAGCACTAATTTTAATTGATGTATTTAATGTTGCTTCATTAGACTTTACTTTTTCCAAAACACTTGTTTCTTTAGAATTATGTGTATTAACCTTAACAACTTCATTTTCTAAAATAATAAACTTATAGGTTAAAACAATCCCCACTACAAATAACACTAGTAATAAAAATCTACGAACAGACTTCTTAAGTCTACGCTTTTTCTTATTATGTTGGGATCTGACTCTAGAATATGTCCCCTTCTTCTCATCCATCTTTCTACTCCTTAAATAAACTACCAATTAATAAATAAAAATAAATTATAGCTTAGGAATGATTTACTAGAATTTTTTCTATTGTTTCTTGTAATCTAGGTAAATCCTCTTTCTGAATTGAGAACCTAATTATAGATTCATCTAAATCTAATGCTTCAGAAAATAAACCAGATATACCTCTGGCACGACGATCTACTTCCATAAGAATATCCATTTTTGTTTCACTTATAGGAAAAAAGATCACTTCTACTTCATCAAACTTCTTGTAGAATGTACCTCCAGTTGGAACCAGTTCAAATTCTTGAATAAACGGTAATCTTTTTCGGATTTTATATGAAGCCGCTTCATTTTTCACCTTTTTCATAGCAAATCCTAATCTATTAAATACTGCTAGTGTTTCATCCATTAAGTTATTTGGTAAAACAGTCACAATATCACGATCAGTTGGATCTACTGATCCTTTTATATCAATTCCAGTTTGTATCCATACTTTTGATGAACCAGCTGAAATTGGTGTATCTAGAGGTAATTTAAATTGAAACGGTATTGTTTTCGTTTCTCCAGGCATGATGATAAATGGTTCGTTTAATTTAATTGATGAAATGACAGCTTGTTTATGCACAACCCTGTCATCGTCTTCTTGCTGATAATTTGTATTAATTGTTAAATATATTTCCTCAATTGCTTGTTCAACACTTCCTCCTGTTACTTCAACAACTCCTTCTACATCTTCCCCTACTTTTATTGATGATTGAGCTAACTTTGTATCTACCTTTGAGGAACCAATCCCTACACTTGCTAGAATTTTATTAAAAAAAGACATAAAAAAATCTCCTTTACTTGAATAGATTATTGTCAAGATCATTAATTAGTTCATTAACATGATGATATGGCTCATCTAGCTGAAGCATTTTTCTTATTAATCTTTTACTCTCTTCTTTAATAGGTAATTCTTCTTCCCAGGATCTTGATTGATGAGAAACGGGTTCATATGAAGAATATAATAAAAACAACATAAAATGTCCTAATGCATACAAATCACTTTTAAAAGAAACCTCTCTAAACAGTCTCTTTTCTTCATTTTTGAATGCTTCCTCTTGAACTTCTGAAGCTTCATTAATTCTTTTTGCCAAACCAAAATCTATAATGAAAACATTATTTTCAGCTTTAAGGATATTTGGGATTCTTAAGTCTCGATGAACATAGCCTTTAAGATGGATTTTCTGTACTAATTGTAATATTTTGGATAACTCTTTAAATGCTTCCGTTTCACTAAATTTCAGTCCTTCAATAAAGATTAGCTCTTCATAAGTTTTACCATGCATATATTCCATCACGATAAAGAGCTTCCCTTTATCTTCAAATTGATCAAGTAGTGTTGGGAAAGCTTTGTCAGTCAAATCGCTTAATACCTGAGCTTCGAACAAAAAGGAATTTCTCGCAGATTCTTCGACCCTTTTATACTTCCTTAGTTGTTTAAGAACTTTAATATCATCTTTTTCATCTTTCACTAAGTAAGTAAAACCATAGCTTCCTTTACCAAGCAGCTGAAGAATTGTGTATTTCGCACCAACAACTGCACTGGTCTTTAAAGGTTTTTCAAAAAGCTCTATTAATTTAAGATAGAGCTTTTTCATTAACTACTGTAAGAGCTAAAAAACCCACTTGATTTATGTTTTTTCTTATAATGTTGATGTCCATATTTTGAGGGATGATGATTAGTGTATTTCCTTCTTTTAAAATCACTCGAGCTATATGAGCGACGGTGTGTTTGTTTATTTGTTAGTAATGATTTAAGAATTTTTTTAATCATTAAAATACCTCTTTCTTTAATATGTTTACTTATAATACGGTGAAGCTTAACAAAAGTTTCAGAAATTCATATACATATTATATATTATTCAATTAAAGTTTGGGCTGATTAAAAACCATGAAGAAGAAAATAATAACAACAAAGAATTCAAAAAAAGCATCACAGCAACCAACACTCAATAAAACAGATAAATTGCACCTTTATACAAGAATTGAAGAAAGTTTAAGGAAAGTAGATCCAGTCGTAATTACACAAAAAGAGAGAAAGCTTATTAGGAATATACAACGTAATACTAAACGGTTAAACAAAAATAATATCACTAGAACTAAAGCATATCTTTCATTTTTCAAAGATCATGAAGAAATACAATGGGCTTTTTTAGCGCATATGGTTTCACGTAATGGTGGATATAATATGACCGATTTAAAAGGATCCTTGTTAGAGCGATTACTAGATGCAGAAGATAAAAAGGTATTATTTCACTTTCTTGAAAAAGCAAATGCATTGATATTCCATGATGCATTTCCACAATTATTATTGTATAAATTCAGTTTGAAAGAACAAACATCATTATTTCACTTATTACCAGCTTTTAATGTGTCAAAATTTATGATACCTATATGGGAGGATTTCTTAAAACACAAAAATTCTACCCTTTTAACATTTGCATTAATAACAAATGAACAACAATATATTGAAAAAAATTTAATGTCCGAAAAAACAATTAAAGAAAATATCTTACATTCATTATCTTACTTACTGCAGGAAAAATTAGGCTTTACTCATGTTATCTTTCCATATAAACGATATTCCTTTTTACCTAAATATTCTCTAGCTGGAATAGAAGTTCATAACTTTAACTCTGTTGATAATCGGATTAAAATCGGGAAGCATCTTTACAATATTCTTTTTACAAAAAATCGTTATGAAACCATATTAAAATTCGCAATAAAACATCATCATAGTGGTTCTAGGTCTGATTATTGGCCTCATATTTTTTCTAATAATGAACTGGAACATCATAAGCTTATAAGCCCAACACTAACAAATGCTTGGGATAATATTCCTCATAGATTTCATATGAATCAAGATTGGTTTACAAAACTATCCCAGATAGAGAATTTCGAAATAGGAAGCGAGAAGCTCTTTCAGGATATAACAAAGGATATTTCAAAGGACATACATTTATTAAAAACAATAGGAAAGGTAAAAACTCTAACTTTACCTCCACAAAAAGAAAAAGGCTGATAAAGCGCTAAGGACAATTTAGTACCTCAACCTTTATCAGCCTAAGCTTTTTTAAAATTTACTCGAATTCATCAAATTCATCGTCTTCATTGTCTTCATCAATAATGCATTTGTTAAGAAGGTAATCAAATGTGATGTCAGCCAGTTCACCTAGCTCATCCTCTCCAGGAACATACCCTCTCTTCGTGAGCTCATTGTAAAAGAACTCCGCAATCTCCTCTGTATCAATAATCACTTCGATTTCCTTCACAATATCGCCCCCCTTTTATTGTTTATGTCCTTAAAGAGGGACATATGTCTATTCATACAACAAAAATAAATTAACACTTTTTTATTATGTTAAAAATTCACCTTTATTAGATGAATACACACCAGTTTTAGAATAAAAAAGATTTTAAATCTTAAGTTTCAATTCGTTCTACAAAATATAGGCATATATCATAAAAATCATCATATAGATAATTTTAAGTGGACAAGCTTATATGACGAAGGGGAGTTGAAACAATGTTAAGAGATAAATATCAGCAGTTTGAGGTCAATTCCAATGATGATGTAATAAAAGAGAATAAATTAATAACCTTTATTGATGGTGAGGGCTTTGATCGATTTTTACAAAATTTAATAAAAGGATTATATATAAGCATACTCTTTTTTTGTATTCCTTATTTTTGTTTTCTATTTATAACATTTATTTTATAATGCTTTATTAATCTAAAAACACGTTACTATTCGATGAGCTGCAAATTTTTGTGCTTTACTAATTCATATAAAAAGATTATCTAACATAAATATAGCTGTGCTTTATCCTTGCTAGTTTTAATTTAAATACCAACAATGATTGCTCTGTATGCTGTGCATTGATGACTACTGACGCGACTTATAAAATATAGCTCATCTAAAATAAAACATTCAAAGATTGGGGTCTTGATATCTTTTTAAGCTTCTGATAATTAGCTGCATCATGTCTTTATAGTCTTGATCACAAAACATCTGGTATAGAGTATGGTAATCATTATACATATCAAGTAATTCATCAGTTATTTTTATATAGGGTTTTTCTTGATTTTCTTCATTTAAATAGTGAGAAAAGAATTCATCATATCGACTCTCATCTGAGAGTGTATTATTTAGATATAGCTGCTGTATAAAAGATTCTGCCTCATGTTCGCTTATGATAAGACTTATTTCATCCTCATCAGCTTCAAGCCATTCTCCATCTGATATTCTAGTTAACTCATATGTTAGATCTTCCCAACCATCTTCTTCATAACGCCAGATTTCGGTTCTTATTCCTACCACTTTAAAAAAAGATTTTCCATAGCCTTTCACTAGAACAATATCACCTATCTGGTAATGTACATCTATGCTGATTTTTTCTGTTTCGATAACCACTCCATCGTAATCCGAAAATAATTGAAGTGAGTTTTCGAAATATAGAACTTCACTATAGTTTACTTCATAAACATACTGATCATCGACAAAGTGAATTTTTGTGATCGTGCCAACAGTTCCATACAAAACAATCACGACAATATCCCCTAATTTAAATTTTGGTCTATTTTTTTTCATCTCCATCTCTCCTTTGTCGTGATTTATAAGGATAAGATAGTATATGCTTACTTTTATATTTCGTCATGGGCATAAATTTAAACATGAAGGAAGATAGGAAGGAAACCATTCCTCATACTGCAACTCGAAAAAGCTATACAACTGTATGTCTGAAGAGTGATATAAATCTGTTTGCTAGCTCTCTCTAATAAAAAAGATTAAAAATAAAGGCTCTTTTCTAAAAAGATTGTTGCTTTTAGACGTCATTATTGTTGCAAGCAGTGTGTTATCGCATAAAAGGTGCGATTTGTAGAAGAACAGATGCCTCTAGACTTTGTACAGAGTTCTTTTCATCATGAATCCTAAAAACAACAAATTTACGAAAACAGCAAAAATAAAAAACAGGCGAAAAATTCAACTTCACCTGTTTAACAAAAGTAATTCAATTTTTTTCATCTGCAAAAACATTAAATTCTTTTTAGAATTTCGTTTTCGTACCCTTCCCAAGCCTGATCAAATACTGACATACTTTTTAAATAATGGCCATTCATTTCTAAATATGTGCTAAGCTCTTCGTAATTGTCTGTATTTCTAGGGAAGCTATGATCTAGATACGCTTCATTAGCAAATTGTGATATGTCATCTTTCGGCTTAGGATGGCGAAATTTCATTAAAAAGTGATAAAAGGATTTCATCGTTATTCCCCCATCGACAAGATTTTTCAATTATAGCTTGTAAATGATCAGAATGAAACCCTTTATTTTTAGAAATTAAATAGGTGCTTTCTCAAAATTAAAATCAATCTCGAAACCTAAGTCTTCAAGCATTTTATGATCTGCAGTACCTTCTTGTCCAGGAGTAGTTAAATAATCTCCAATAAATATAGAATTCGCAGCATATAAACCTAATGGTTGAAGGGTTCTTAGATTCACTTCTCTTCCACCTGAAATTCTTATTTCCTTCGTAGGGTTAATAAACCGGAATAATGCAAGTACTTTTAAGCAATACATAGGATTCAAATCATCGGTACCTTCTAGTGGTGTTCCATCTATTGCATGAAGAAAGTTGACCGGGATAGAGTCCGCGTCTAATTCTCTTAAACTAAACGCCATATTTATTACATCATGTAAACTTTCTCCCATCCCGATAATAACCCCTGAGCATGGTGAAATACCACTTTCTTTTACAGCTTGAATTGTATTTACTCGATTTTCATATGTATGTGTAGTAGTTATTGAGGGATGATGTTCTTTAGAAGTATTAAGATTATGATTATATCTATCTACTCCAGCTTCTTTTAATCTTTTCGCTTGCTCTGGTTTTAAGATACCTAAGCATGCACAAACCTTTAGACCAAACTTATCTTTTATTTCACTTACAGCAGAAGCAACATGATCTATTTCTTTATTTGAAGGTCCTCTTCCACTCGCAACAATACAATAAGTACCTACTTTTAGATGATGCGCTTTTTCTGCACCCTGTAATATAGATTTCTTATCCAGCATCTTATATTTTTCAATTGGAGCTTTTGAAACTATTGACTGAGAACAATAGCCACAGTTTTCAGGACATATTCCTGATTTAGTATTCATAATCATATTTAGTTTCACTTTTTTTCCATAATAATGTTTTCTAATAGTAAATGCTCCATGTAGTAATAATAACAAATCATCGTCAGAACATTGTAAAATTGATAACGCTTCATTTTCAACTAACATTTTACCTTTAATCACTTCATCAGCTAGAAGTTCCCAATTCATTCTTATCCCCCCATTACATATATGGTAATGAATGGGTTAATTAATGTCAACTAAAAACAATAACAAGTTTACATAAACGTATTTAATTTGAAAAAGAGCCCACTAAGGGGGCTCTTTAGATGTACTTTTAGTGAATATAAGCTGCGCCAACGATTATTAATAAGATGAAAAGAACAACAATTAGCACAAAGCTATTTCCATACCCGCCTTGAACACCCGCATAAGGATATCCGTAATCATAATAACAATGCATAATGAGCTCACTCCCCATAACATATTTACATTTCTTTATAATTTATGTAATGGGTGGGTTGTATTGTGTATATATGTCTCGCCTATTTTTAAGAAGTTGCTATTCATATGGATTTCATATTTTAAAGCCTTTGTTAACACGATTAATAGTAAAAAGATAAAAGGACTTATTGATATCTTACAATTTTCTTAGTTACCAGCCTCATAAAATTCTATCCACTCACGATCAGGTCCTTTAAAAAACAAATACTTAGCCCCATTTGGCAATGTTGTAATATCATTAAAAATCAATTCAACCCCCAAGCCTACTAGTCGTTGTTTTTCTTTTTCTATTTCGTTTACATTAAATGCTATATGATGAACTTTCCCCTCCTCAGGTAAATCCGGGTTATACCCTTCAATTAATTCTACAATAATCTCTCCATTCAAGCCTAGAAACGCAAGTTTTAATTTCCCATCTGTATGTATAAATTGATCAATCAGTTCTAAATTCACCACATCTTGATAAAATTTTATCGATTTTTCGATATCTATTATTTGTACTCCAACATGTTCAAACCCTAATACCGCCATTAAAAACACTCCCCTTTTTCTCTAACAGCTTTATCCAAAATTTAGATGTTATGTTAGCTACATTTTGATTCTAGAAACTTAAAGAGCTGAATCGGATCAAATAATCCAGCCCTATTTAACTATTTTCCAAATAAATTAGAATATTTTCCATACCCTTCTTTTTCAAGATCATCTTTTGATATAAATTTTAATGCTGCTGAGTTAATACAATAACGTAAGCCATTAGGACCAGGTCCATCGTCAAAGACATGTCCTAGATGAGAATCAGCTGTTTTACTTCTGACCTCTGTTCTTACCATACCATGAGTTGTGTCCATTTTCTCTATGACTTCAAAGTCTTGAATCGGTTTTGTAAAGCTAGGCCAACCACAACCAGCATCATACTTATCTAAAGAACTAAATAAAGGTTTGCCTGATATAATATCTACATAAATACCTTCTTCGGTATTGTTCCAATACTCATTACGAAAAGGTGGTTCTGTACCATTATTTTGAGTTACCTCATATTGTATGGGATTTAATTTGTTAAGTATTTGACTTTTATTCGTCTCATTCCAATGTTGTTCAATAAATCTATCTCTTCCAGAACCTGTTCGATATTGTTTATATCTTGCTGTACTCTTTTTATAAAAATCCTGATGATACTCCTCGGCAGGATAAAACGTTTTTGCTTCAAGTATTTTAGTTACAATAGGCTTCTTAAATCTACCGCTTTGCTCAAGTTCTTGCTTAGATTTTTCAGCAAGCTGTCTCTGTTCTTCTGAGTGATAAAATATTGCTGTTTGATAGGACTCACCGCGATCATGAAATTGACCACCTTCATCAGTAGGATCAATTTGTTGCCAAAATAATTCCAACAGTACTTCATATTGAAAAACATCTGGATTAAATGTAATTTGAACAGCTTCAAGATGTCCTGTTTTATTAGAGCAAACTTCCTCATATGTAGGATTTTCTTTTGTTCCACCTGTATAGCCAGAAATAATTGACTCAATCCCTGGTAGCTCATCGAATGGCTGTACCATACACCAAAAACATCCACCAGCAAATGTAGCAAGCTCTATCTTGTGATTATTTGTCATTAACTTATACCCCCAACTAATTAATTTGTCCTTATTATATAGCATGTTATAAAAAGATTAAAAGTAAACTGTTTTTATAAAGCAGTTTTACTGAAAATGGTTGAAAAAAACTAAAATTTACGGCCAAAGCTGTGTTTGTTTCGCATAAAAGAATACTAATTTAAAAATTCCAACATAGTCCTTGACACAGCGTGTAACATTCCTTAGTCTAAACAAAAGAATAAATGTTGTTTCGGAGGAAATTAACTTGGATAATCGTCAGGAAAAAATGTATGAAATGGAAGCTCTTATGCGCCATGTTTATAAAAAACTACGTCAAGAAATGAACCTTATCTATGATAACGAAATATCGAGAAATGAGTTTTTCATTTTAAAAAAGCTTTATGAACATGGACCACAAAAATCATCTGATTTATCTAAAATGTTAAATGTTTCTGCATCCCATATAACTGCGGTAACTGATTCACTTATTGAAAAAGAGTGGATCGAACGAGTTCGTTCAAATAATGATAGAAGGATTGTTGTTATCCATTTAACGAATAAAGGTAAACAAACATTGGAATTATTCGAGAAAAGAAAAACAGATTTTCTCTTGGAAAAGTTCAGCGATTTAAGTAATGAAGATATCGAAAGCTTTATAAAATTATTTAATAAAATGCTCAATAAATAAATCTGTTTCATACCAAGCTGCATCACAATATATTTTGTTGCTATTTATGCGATAAAGCACTTTTATCGCATAAAGGTGTCATAAAACAAAATAGTGTATCTTATGTTACGCTTTTATTTGAATTGAATAAGTGAATTTTACGAAAGGCTACACTTTATTAAATTCATTTATTTCTACTACTTACTTTCACGCAGATAACCCCCAATCATTTGCCCCAACTACCCAAAACATCTTAGTATAAATGTTTCGTTTCTTCCATTTTCAAAAGGACATCCAAAATAGCTTACATATATTCCTTGTTGTTAGAAAAAGCTATGTTAAATACTTTTTCATATAAGGAGGATGACATCTATGAACTCACCATATTTATGTCCTAATTGTAAAACAAATAAAACTAGATTCAATATTATTGAGCAGCATGTAAAGTCTGTTAAATTAGATCCACAAACGGGAAGTGTTATCCAAGAAATCGATAAATTGTCATTAGATCCATTTCATATTCCTTACAAAGGTCCTGAATATAAAGTCCAATGTGGAGCTTGTGGTCTTATAGAGGAAGAGATAACATTCATAAAAAGAGCTGAGTTACAAAAATAGATGGTTATTGTTTTTAATGGTGCTCTGATGTAATTCTATTCTGGAAAGTTTCCTCTAAACACATGTAAAATAGGCCCCTTTTATTACATAACTTACGGGGCCTACTTCATTCTTATTTCATTTTACTATCAATGACTCCTTCTAAAAAAACCTGTAAAACCTCTGACAATTTATCAGGCTGTTCTAGCATTGACATATGACCTGAATTCTCTATTATTGATCGGTGAATATTAGGTTTGTCTACTGAAAAAGTACGGTCGTGTGGAATTACACCGTCATCACGTCCAACAACTAATAAAATTGGAACCTTGAGCTCTTCTAATACCACATTTCGATCCGGTCTATGTTTCATCGCGTTAAGAGCACCAATAGCTCCAAACTCTGATGTTTTATAACCTATATTTTTCACAAGTTTCAATTGATAATCTAGTTCTTCATTATTGTTTTTTGAAAAAAGCTTTGGTACAAGCTCATCTATAAAAGGTTTTATACCACTATTAGTAATTCTTTCAATACCATGATCTCTATTTACTTTTGCTTCAGCTGTATCTGGTAAAGCTGTTGAATGAACTAAAGAAAGTCCACATAACTTATCAGGGAATTTCTCTGCAAATGCCATACTAATGTAACCACCTAAGGAGTGTCCAATCAAGGTAGCTCTTTCTATTCTGAGTGAAGATAAAAGTGAAGCGATATCTTCTGCCAAATCTGTTATTTCAAAATCATCTTTTGGTGTACTTGAATCACCATGACCTCGTAAATCTACAGTAAGAACTCTATTCTTTTTCGCTAATTGTGGAACGATGTATTTCCAATAATGGGAATCACCGCAAAATCCATGAATCAACACAACACAGTGTCCGACTCCTTGATCTGTGTATGAAATCATATTATCTCCTACATTATGTGTATAACGCTCCATCGTTTACCCTCCGAGTTCAAAATGTAAGATTTAGTCTATCATTGGTAATCGTAACAAACATTGGCAATGAACTCAAACATTTAATACTATATCTCTTATATTTAATTTGCACGCACTGAGACTAACTTAGGTATTAAAACTAAAAATCTAATTCTCATATTAGACTCTCAAAAGGATTTAATCTAGCCACAAAGGGTCATTAAGTTTTAGATTGACATTATTAGTTATGGAAGTAATTATGAACAGCAATTTTAAAGCTAAAGATTATTCGCTGTCTTGTGTAGTGTTAAAGAACAATTCTTCTTTCCCTTTATTCTTATTTTTTCTAATATTGTTCTTACCCATTTTCCCATCTGATTCATAACTGAGTTTACTTGTTGTTTTCTTCATGTTGCAATTCCTCCTCTTCATAATATTCACAATCATTCTTTCCATTCCAATAATAAATTATGTGAAACCTATCAAGACTACAGTCTTATTCAGTTCATTAAATAGTATCTTTTCTCCTATTATTTCGATAAGAGTATGTAAATATCATTAATAAGTTTTTAATAAATTATAAATCTTTTAAGAATATGTATCGTTTTTGTAAAAAGAGTTTATTCTCCTCTTTTTTCCATTATTATTATGTTGTACCAGTTACTACTGGTTTAAAAGATATTATCTAATGTTACATGGGAGGAATTTTAATGAACAAAAGTTTATTATTAAAAGTCGGAGCTTCATTACTTGCTGTATTCTTAATGGCTGCATGTAACAACACAGAAGATACTGAACAAGAAGACACAAATGTTGAAGAAACAGAAGAAGGCGCTGAAGAAGGCGCTGAAGAAGGCACAGAGGAAGAAACTGAAGAAGAAGCTGAATAAAAAACAAACAAAAAATGAGAGGATCTATCCTCTCATTTTTTAACTATCCTTTTGCTTTTCATCTTTTACGTGCCATAAATAAATTGATACACTCAAAAATAAAGTTGAATACGCAATATTTAAATAAACCTCATCCATATTTTCCGCTACAAGTTGTTGATATGCAATACTTCCAAAAACAATTGAAATGAGTATCGCAACAATACTAAATATAAATAACTTATTTTTCATTAATAAATACCCCCACATCAATTATTTTGAAAATGCTTAGCCCTCTTGTTTCTCTGATATGATTTTTGCCTGGTCATTTTCATAAGCAACTACAAATGTTTTATTATAGATTTTCGTTATATTTTTTTCACCATTATGTTCTTCTATAGATAAAATTGTTTCAACGATCACTTTATCTTCCTGAATTTCTTTTTTCAATTCAGTGATCTTTATAGCATTAATATGCAAATATTTCTCTCGAAATGTTTCATATTTAACATTTGATTGCCAGTCACTGCCTAAAAGTGAATAAGCTGTAACAAAATCTCTAAAATTAATGCTTTCGATAAAGTAATTAATTAGATAATCAGATGTTTCTAGCATTTTATTTCCATTAACTTTGGATGAAATATCAAAAGAAGTAACTGATGGCAGGTTTCTCATTGGCGTTTCTGACCACCCATTAACTAATGGCAGTACAGCACTTATAGGAATACTGAAGCCTATATTCCCTTGTTCTATGCGTGCTGAATTTATTCCAACAACATGTCCAGATTTGCGATCTAATAAAGGCCCCCCACTATTTCCAGGTGCAATAGGAGCTGATATTTGATAGACATTTTCATAAATATACGGCTCTACATTTAATTCTCTGTCCGTACCGCTAATAATTCCTGTTGTAACAGTATTTTGAAATCCTAAAGGACTGCCCAATGCTAGAATTTCATCACCAATTTCAAGCTCAGTACTTGGAGATAATGTTAATGGTTCGATATTTTTCAGCCCTTCAACTCTTACTACTGCAATATCTGTTTCTGTGCTTATTCCGATAACTTCACCATCGTAACCTTTTGCATCTGTAGTACGGATCTTGACAGAAGATGCACCATCAACAACATGTGCATTTGTAATAATGTCACCATTGTCATTATACAAAAACCCAGAACCAACAGAACCATCCTCTAATTCTACCATAACTACCTTTTTCTGTGATTCTCTAATTATTTCTTTAATTTCTGGAATTGTTTGAGTACTACTTTCTTCACTGTTTTTTTTAAGTATAGTTGATTCAGAATAGATCTTTGAAGCTGTGTAGTTCTTTGTATAAAAATATCCAAATACACCAAAAGCTAAAATAAGAAGGGATACTATTATGCTAAAAATTATTTTTTTATCCATAGTCTATCCTTTCTTTTCTTCTAATAACCAAGAGATCTTTTTAATCTCTACTTTTGCATCATTTTTGGCAGAATAGGTAACATGCTCAAATTCTCCTGTTTCACCGGGCTTTAGTTTATTTGGAAACACATTTGTTTTCCCATCTTCTAGTTTCACGCCATCTTTATTTTTTACCACAAACTCAACTATAATTGAATGGACGGTTTCTGTACCCTTGTTCTGAACGGTACCATTTAAATAAGCATCACCGAATTTATCAACTTGAATTTCTACGGTAGTTAATTCAACAGCTTTTGTTAGATTTAATTGTTCTTCTTGTTTTGCGGCTAACACAGCTTTATCAATCCGTTCCTGTTGAGCTTTTTCAAATGACGCCTTTTCCTCTTTGATTCTATCTCTTAATGATATAAGCTTCTCATTGTTAACTACATATTGAAGAGCAGCATCTACTTGATATAACGCTTGGTTGAAATGCTTATTTTCTAAATCCTTTTCTGCTTCAGTTGAACTTAACATAATCATTTTTGTATATATTTGCTGTTTCAATTCAGATGCTTCTTGTAAGTCTAAGGAATACAAAGTTGACAATTTTTCAGCTAACTGATTGATAGAAGATAATTTAATAATTTCTTCTTTAATTTCACCAACTTTCACACTTGTTTCCACTTGCTCAATTTCATGAGTAAGCTTCGCATATAATGGTGATTGATTTTTATCAACTTGTCGCTTTAACAAATTGATCTCTTTTTGTGCAGTTTCAAACTGCTCGTCCATAATCTTTTTTTCAACAACATGTAAGTCGTCATTAAACTTAACTACTGATTGAATGATTTTCTTATCTTCTTGCAAAATATTGTAATTATTACGGTACGCTATAGCATCATCAAGTAAACTAAGAGCTTCATCAAATTCTCCTGATAGGGCAGCTCTTTCGGCCATATCTTGATATTTTATTACCTTTTCATTAACTTTAGATTCAAAGAAAAAAGTAACAGCCATAATAACCGAAACGATAATAATGCTAATTAGTGGAAGTAAATAAGTTATAATCTTTATTTTTCTGTTTCTCTTGGTATCAATATTAAGCTTTTTTCCACATTGATGACAATAATTTGCCTTATTTTCTATGTTATTTGTTCCACAGTTTGGACAAAACAATAGAATACCTCCTTTTTTTCTATTTTTCCATAGTTAAGGAGAATAATTGTATAGATAACTTATTTCGACATACTATTCTATTAGTATACATGTTTCGCTCACATCATTCTAGGTTTTCGATAAGGGGTAATTCGTACCATTTTGTAAAAAAACCTAAAAACAAAAGGAAAAAGTCCAACAAAATTGAATGTTAGACTTCTTCAACAATAGAATTTAAGGCATAGGCACATATAATGTAAACGTTATATCATCATTCTTTAAATTAAAGCTTTCAGCTCTCGCACTTAGTCCATTCTTAAACGTTAACTCATCAAGATAAATATCAATTACCTTTTCACTCGAGTCTATCACCACATAACTAGGAAGCTCATAATAAGTGTTCATATATTTCAATACATATGATACAGGTAGCTTAAGTTGACCAATGGAAAGCTCTTCTACATGTAACTGTACATTTCCATCTTCTTTCACTACTGGTTCTAAAATTAACTTCATGTTTATATCTTTGTTAAATGCTTTAATACTTCCGTACACATTTACTTCATCTTCTAATTCAACCGTATATTGAAGGTTGTCTTGATCTGCTTCTTTTTCCAAATAACGGTTAATTAAACGTGTAAGATCTTCTTTTTGAGAACTTATTAGGAATGGAACTGTATTTTCAGTTTCAATTGGTTTCGCCTTTTCAATTCTATTAGAAGAATCAGTAGGACTAAATAAAAATGCAAGAAAAATGATTAATACAAATAAATTTAAGCCTACTAAGATCAGAAATAACATTTTCCATTTTTTCATGTTTAATATCACTCTTTTCTGCTTACTGAATCTGTAGTTAATTCTGTATATTTTAAACTATTATAAATTCTATCTGCCATTAATGAATACCCAACCTCATTTGGGTGAAATTCATCTTTATACAACAGTTTACCATTTGTTGTTGAAGAAAAAATATCAGCAACAGAAACAAACACTCCATTCCCATCACTCAAGATTATTTCTTCTGAATCATTATTCCATTCTTCCATAATCGTATCAATTTCACTTATTTCTGGTAACATATATTTAAATGGATTGTATAAACCAATGTAGACAATTTTAGCAGAAGCGTTATAACTTCTTACAGTGGCAAGAATACTTTTAAAGCGTTCTTTATATTTTTTTTGTTCTTCACGAAAAGGCTTAAAATCTAATGAAAAAATGTTATTGCGAACCACATTCATTATGTCATTACCTCCAATGGTCATGACAATAACATCTGCTTCTTTAATACCTTTTATAACCTCTTCATCATTTAATTTTTTCTGAAGATTAGTTGTTTTATGTCCTTTCACACCAAAATTCTTTACTTTTACGTCTTTTATATTGTCCTGTTGTTTTAATTTTTCAGTAACCCTTCCGAAATAACCACCAAGCTTAGCCTCATCACCAACACCTTTTGTTAAAGAATCACCGATTCCAACTAAATTAATTGTTTTTGGTATAAATTCATCAGTAGGATTTTCTTTCATTTTTAAAGCAACTGATTTTGCTTCAAGATTAACGCTTGTTTCTGAACTGCATCCTGATATGACAGTAAGCACTATACTAAATATAAGTAATTTACGCAGCATAACATCACCTTCGTTCTATATAGAGATATTGTTAATGTATTATTTGAGTAAAACACTAAAAAGTGCTTTTTTAACCTGTTACTTAATACTATGAATCTTTATTTTCAATTTACCTAAAACCTTACTAAACTAAAAGAATACAAGAATTTATTTTATCAATTAATTAGTTAATATGATACTAATTTATCATTTTTTATATGGTTTATTTCGTTACCTTTGTTATTTTCTAATCAATTTCACGCACAATACTACTAGAGATAACTTTTTCATTTCATTTTATATATGAATTCTAAAATAACGAATAGCAATAAATTGTGAAAACTTCTTTACAAAAAAGGACTCCTAACAAAGGAATCCACTTTAACTCATAAGAATTATTTACTCAGTGTTTTTATATCGGCAATAATTTGATCGTATGGTGTATCTGTTACTCCACTATAGTCCTTCATAATCACACCATTTTTGTCTATAAGATAAAAATTTGATACGTGTATAACTTGATCACTATCTTGAGGTTTTTGAACAATGGTTTTGAAACTCTCCATTGCAAAGTCTTCAATTTCTTTTTGTTCATAACCGGTTAGAAAATCCCAATTATCATATGTAATTGAATAATTTGCCGCAAATTCCTTTAATTTTTCTGGAGTATCAACTTTAGGATCTACACTAAATGAAACCATCCTTACATCTAAATCCTCTGCTTTTGCCTTCGACTGTAATTCTTTCATATGCGCTGTCATCGGAGGGCAAACAGTTTCACAATTTGTAAAAATGAAATCTGCCACCCAAACCTGGCCTTTTAAATCATCAAGTGATACCGATTCACCATTTTGATTAGTGAATTGAAAAGATTGAATTTCGAAATTTAATGGATCCTTAATAGTTGTTGAATTTCCACACCCAGTGATAATTAATAGAATAGTAACGCAAATTAGTACCTTTGGACATATTATTTTTTTCAATTAACTTCACCCTTCTTTTTATATCAACAATGAAAGTGTATCAAATTCATAACTGAATGAAAAGATTAACAGTGTGAAGGTTTTATGACTCCTTATTACTTAAATGTCTTCCACTGGAGAAAGTTCTAAAGATATCCTTAATAAAATATTCATAATCAAAACTTATCGCAATTGTATGAGTTGGATAATTTGCTAATTCTTTAAATGGTCTGAAATCACCTATACTAACCCCTCTGCATTCTCCGTTATCTGTATTAATTTTTACCGGTTTTTCTGTAAATTGAAATGAATTATTGTTGGTCACGGCCCATATCGTTAATAAATCATGTAATGGACCCCCTTTGATGGATGGGTTTCTATTTTTATACCAATTTGAATAATAAGATATAATCGGCTCTAACAAGACTCCTACTGGATCATTTCTTTTTTGAAATATCGTGTTTAATTCTTGAATCATAGTTTCAGGTAATATTGCATACTCAGTTACGTTTAATGGAAAAATCTTTGTATTTCGCGCATGTTTTAGTACTAAGTTCGCTGCATAATGATCACTATAAAAATTCGCCTCCGCTAGAGGTGAAGCGTTTCCCGGGTACAAAAATGCACCACCCATCATATATATACTTTTAACAGTTGATAAAATATTTGGATATAAAACGACCGCTGTTGCAAGTGAAGTTAATCTTCCTATATTAACTACAACTAATTCATTTTTATAACGATTAATGATCGTTAATATTTCATAGAAATTCTCAAGTTCAGTTGGAGGCAATTTTATTTTAGGAATAATTGGTCCAAGTCCGTATTCTCCATGTATCTCTGGATAATAGGTTGGAATCTCACCGGTAAGAGGGCGGTCTGCACCACTTATAATTGGCACCTCAAACAAGTTAGTCAAGTTTTGAATATATGTTGCTGTAACAAGTGCATTCTCTCTAGATATATTTCCATAGTCCACAACAACACCTACTATTTCTACCTCTTCGCTATAATAGGCATATAATAAAGCTACAATATCATCAATACCAAAATCACCAATAAACAATACCTTCTGACTAATAGTTAACACCACCTAAGGCCTAATCTTATTACTTATTATATGTTGTGTTTTTTGAATTCATTTCAACACATATGATCAAAAGGTAAAAAATGGGTATTTTTGAAGTACATGGGGAGTTAGCATTACCCTTCTTTATCGTAATAAAATGGGATACATAAAAGCTCTATGCTGTGATAATAGCATTTATGAAGGTCTTGTTGCTTAAATTGTGTTAATAAGTATTCCGTAGGTAGCGGGACAGTATCTTCCCTATGAAAAAAAATTTTAGATCTTATTTGATATGAAGTTAACAGAAAATTAAAGAGGCTGGGACTTAAGTATCTAAGCTAATGATAAACCCGAATTATTAGCAAATAAATAACCAACAAAAAAAAGGCCGCATAATAGCCGCCTTCTTTATTCTGCCATAAACATAAAGCCCACTGCACCTGGACCTGTGTGTGTTGAAATAACTGGGGTTGTAAATGATATATCAACTGTACAATTAGGATAGATATCATGTATTGCTTTTTTTAGGTTTGAAGCATATTCATAAGCATCAGCATGAGCAATTCCAACAGCCTTAACAGTTTTTCCTTTAACAGCTTCTGCAAACTGTTTGGCTAAATATTTAATTGCTTGAGATTGGCTTCTTACTTTTGCAACAGGAGTATATACACCATCTTGCAGACTGGCAATTGGCTTAATGTTTAATAATGAACCAATCATCGCCTTACCTCTCCCTATGCGACCACCCTTTACAAGATTATCAAGTGTATCTACTGCAACAAACAAAGATGTATGTTTTCTAATCTCTTCAATTCTATCAAGAATCTCCTGTTTAGAAGAACCATTTTGCGCCATTTTAGCAGCTTCTAAAACTTGGTAACTTAAAGCCTTAGATATATACATTGAATCAATCACTGTAACATCAGCATCTGTCATTTGTGCTGCTCCTTGAGCAGATTGGACTGTTCCACTCATTCCTTTGGTCATATGGATTGATATAATGGAACTACCATCTTTACTAAGCTCCTCATAAACTTCAAGGAATTGTCCACTAGGAGGCTGTGAGCTCTTAGGAAGCTCTTTTGCTGCCTTCATCATATTAATAAATTCATCTGGCATAAGATCTACACCATCTGTATATGTATTATTTTCAATGGTAATAGATAAAGGAACAACTATTACATTGTGGCTATCTAATATATCTTTACTAATATCAATTGTCGAGTCTGTTACAATTCTAATGTTACTCAAGATATCACATCCTTAAAATACTATCCTCTATTATACAGTCAATTCAGAATCATTCAATCAATATTATCAAAAGTAAAACGGAAATTGAAGAAATCTTTATTATTTTATCCATGAAAAGTTTGTAAATACACAGAGTTGATAGTTTATCAAAAAAAAGAACCCAGTAATGCTCTGGATTCCATAAATAATAGTTATGCATTGTACTTTAATATTGTAGCACCAAATAATGCCTCATAATCAGGCCATTTCAATACTTTCTTTAAATAATCTTTAAATGAGTAAATACTTTTAGGTTGTTTTTGAGAATATATCGTTGATAAAAATTTCTGTAAACGGATTTGAAGCATGAAACGATACTTGTTATCTTCCTCCAATACAGGAATATCTGTAATCTTTACCTTCTGTCCATTAATTAACTTGAACTCTAGGCTCTTGAATAACACTTTATCAATCCTCTTTTTTTACCCGTTTCTTATATTATAACCCATTTTTCAAGGATTGTATGTCTAAATATGTCGGCATTATTTTTTTTTGAAAAAATATTATATATGTCTTTTAGAAAGGCTGTATTCGCAAACTTTGTTGCTTTTATATACTCGATATATCAGCACAGTAGTAAGTCTAGTGACATCTTTTCTTCATAAAATGGTAGCTTTATATGTGAAAATACACTGTCACGACTGTATATTTTGTTACATAGAACAATTATTCAGAAAAGAGTCTTATCAAATAAGTAGAGAAAATAAATTGCTATCTTTATTTACTTCTGTATAATAAAAACCTTTTTTCTTCATTCGTTGAAGAAGTGGTTGATAATCTTCTCTTTGCTTAAGCTCAATACCGACTAGTGCTGGTCCCTGATCTTTATTGTTCTTTTTTGTATATTCAAAACGACTAATATCATCGTTAGCTCCTAGTACTTCATCAAGAAATTCTCTTAATGCACCTGCTCGCTGTGGGAAATTCACAATAAAATAGTGCTGTAATCCTTCATAAATCATTGAACGTTCTTTAATTTCCTGCATTCTGCCAATATCATTATTACCACCACTAACCACACATACGATATTTTTCCCTTTAATTCTATCACTTAGAAAATCTAGAGCAGCTATTGACATTGCGCCAGCAGGTTCTGCCACAATTGCATTTTCGTTATATAATTCTAGAATCGTTGTACAAATTTTCCCCTCTGGAACAAGCAGAACATCTTCAACAACATCTCTAATAATAGAAAAGGTTTTATCACCAATCTTTTTCACTGCTGCACCATCTACGAATTTATCTATCTTATCAAGAGTAATGACCTTATCTTCTAATCGAGAGTTATATAAAGCTGGTGCTCCTTCTGGTTCAACACCAATCATTTTTGTATGAGGAGATATTGAGTTGAAATATGTTCCAACACCAGAAAGTAAGCCTCCACCACCAACACTTGCAACAACATAATCGATTTCTACATCTGTATCATTTAATATTTCGACAGCAACAGTCCCTTGACCTGCAATAACATCAAAATCATCAAAAGGATGAATAAATGCACGTTGTTCTTGTTCACTGCTTGCAACTGCTTTTTGATAAGCATCATCAAATGTATCTCCAGCCAAAATGATCTCAACATACTCTTTGCCAAATAACTCAACTTGAGAAACCTTCTGACGAGGTGTGGTAGAAGGCATGAAGATCTTTCCATGGATTTTAAGTTGTTTACATGAATACGCAACACCTTGTGCGTGGTTTCCAGCACTAGCACAAACAATTCCGTTCTTTGTTTGTTCAGTACTTAATTGCTTAATTTTATTAAATGCTCCACGTATCTTAAAGGATCTGACAACTTGTAAATCTTCTCGTTTAAGATAAATATTACACTGATATTTATCAGATAATTGTTCGTTTCTTTGAAGTGGTGTGTGTGTTACAACATCTTTTAACAGATGATGTGCTTTTAAGATATCTTCTACATAAACATTCTCTACATCATTTATCATTTGTTTCATTGTCACGACCCTTTCCAAATGCTTGCTTGTTAATTTGAAATTATATCACGAATATTCTAAATTTAAAGGTAATATCTAAAATTTTTACAGAAATTTAAAATGTAAGGGCTCACATAAAAGAAAAAAAATAAGTCAAACTAAATTCGAGGTGATAATTAATGGAATTTGAACTTAAAAATAAAAATGGAGCAATACCCTGTTTAGTGGTAGCAGACTACGATAACGGTCGTTTTATGATTAGAGAAGAGGATACAAGTGGTGAAATTTTTAATGATCCGACCACCATGCTTTCATGGATTGAAAAAAATTGGAATAGTAAAGACTTCGAGGATGAAATGCTATATAGTAAGATGGTCGCCAGTCTAGAACAAATAGCACATGAGGAAAGCACTTAAAAATGATTATAATATAATTGATGCTTTCTTCCATAATTGTATAATCTCCTAATCAAAAATCTGAGATTTGGAAGAAAGCTTTCTATAAGTTATCATTAGCTATTTATTGATGGTATAATAAAAAAAGATTTGAAGTCTAAACATTTAATTTACTAATAAATACAATTAATAGTTTTAGAGATTGCTTTTTGAAAGGAGAAATAAATGGCTAATACACACACATTTTCTAAAGGTGAAGAGATAGCAAATTCAATTACACACGGTATTGGCGGACTATTAAGCATAGCTGGATTAGTCCTTTTGATCGTTTTCTCGTCTCTATACGGTACACCTTGGCATGTTGTAAGCTTTACCTTATTTGGGGTAACAATGGTGTTACTATATACATCTTCAACACTAGTCCATAGCTTCCCTGCAGGAAAAGCAAAGGATGTATTTGAAATATTAGATCATTCAGCAATTTATTTCTTTATTGCTGGTACTTACACCCCGTTTTTGTTTATAGCTGTCAAGGGTTGGCTTGGTTGGACTTTATTTGGTATAGTCTGGGGATTAGCAATTGGTGGTACGGTATTCAAATCATTTTTCGTTAAAAAATACCTCTTTTTCTCAACAGTTATGTATGTTGTTATGGGATGGTTAATTGTTTTTGCTTGGGGACCAATTGTTACAAGCGTGGCTGTAAATGGAGTTGTGCTTCTTGTAATTGGTGGTGTTTTATACACAATTGGAGCTGTATTTTATGTTTGGCGTGCTTTTAAATATCATCATGCAGTATGGCATCTTTTCGTACTAGCAGGCACGATCCTCCATTTTTTTGCTGTCATTCTATATCTCCTTCCCATAAAATAGTAAACTAGCAGGTTAATTAATGCGGAATTTTTATACGAGGAACTTGTGAAATATATAATTAAAAACAGCTAAAATAAAAAGAGGTAACACATGAGTTTAATCATTGTTACCTCTTTTGGCTGTTACTGTACACAAATTTTAGAGCTTAATTATTTATTAATTTTCTGATATACAACAAAATCAAATTCATATGGATTTTTCATATCCTTTATTCCTGACTCTACTGAAACAGTTTCCCAGTCCGTGTCCTTTAGCTGTGGGAAAAATGTATCTCCTTCAAAATTATGATGAATATGTGTCATATACAGTCTATCAGAATACGGTAAGATTTCTTTAAATATCTCTGCTCCACCAATAACAAAGATGTTTTCATCTGTATTCTTTGATAGTTCAAGAAGTTCTTCTATTGAGTGTAAAACTTTGCAGGCATCCATTTTATAAGAGCGATTCCTTGTTAAAATAATATTCTCTCTTCCTGGTAAGGGTCTTCCGATGGATTCATATGTTTTACGCCCCATCACAATTTTATGATTCATTGTCATTCGCTTGAAATAAGCTAAATCTTGAGGTATATGCCAAGGTAATTGATTGTCTTTACCAATTAAGCGATTTTCATCCATTGCAACAATTAGGGAAATCAAACACTAACAGCTCCTTTTATATGTGGATGTGGATGATAATTTTCAAATGTAAAGTCATCAAAAGTAAAATCAAATAGTGAGTTAACTTGTTTATTAATTTTTAATGTAGGCAAAGTATGTGGCTCTCTTTTTAATTGTTCATTTATTTGATCAAGATGGTTCGTATAAATATGAACATCACCAAATGTATGAACAAAATCACCTACCTCAAGGTTTGTTGCTTGTGCCATCATGTGAACTAATAATGCATACGAAGCAATATTAAATGGTACTCCCAAAAACACATCTGCTGAACGCTGATAAAGTTGTAGTGATAATTTTCCCTCCGCAACATAAAATTGAAAAAGACAATGACATGGAGGAAGAGCCATATGATCAACATCAGAAACATTCCAAGCAGACACAATTAATCTTCTTGAGTCCGGATTGTTTTTAATTTGGTTTACAACATTTGAAATTTGATCAATTGTTTTACCATCACTTGTAGGCCAAGATCTCCATTGATGACCATATACAGGGCCTAGTTCACCATTCTCATCAGCCCACTCATTCCAAATTCGCACACCATTTTCTTGAAGATACTTAATATTAGTATCACCTTTAAGAAACCATAATAGTTCATGAATAATTGATTTAGTATGGAGCTTTTTAGTAGTCATTAATGGAAATCCATCTTGAAGGTTAAATCTCATTTGGTAGCCGAACGAACTTATAGTACCTGTACCTGTTCGATCTTCCTTTTTGACTCCGTTATCAAGTACATGCTTACATAATTCTAAGTATTGCTTCATCGTTTCTAACACTTCCCTTATTTAGTACTCCATGTATTTTAACATCTAGTAATCTGCTTGCCCATAATAACTATTATTAACTTGCTCTGCTGCAATTTTTTCTAACGATTGTATATATTTAAATGTTAAGGGTGCTTCTTGTTTTAAAAAATCATGCGTTTCATCATTATGGTAAAACATCGCAAACGTTTCAGCAAAATATTCTTCAGGAAAATTAATAAAATAATCTCTAAAAGGAAATAACCATTTGACCTCTTGCTTCCATATATTAATAAATACAGGATCTAATCGAATATAGTGAAAAACATGACGATCAATAGCATGGGCAAATTCATGTAACTCTAATGATACCGAACCATGGCCATTTCCAAATTCACTATGCCCAATCTTCGCATATACCACTCTATTGTCACTCATTCCAGGAACTTTGTCCCAATATGAATCCGTTTCATCGTAACCCCTTGGCTTACTACTTTTTAAGCTGCTAAGTCCAGGTTGATTAGTTAGTGATCCAGTAAATAGTTTAATTTGTATACTTTCTTTCGCTGCAAGATATAAAATATTACCATCTACTTTTTCAAGGTTTTTAATCATCTTTATCGCATCTTTTTCTTCAAATGAACTAGTTGGCAAAAAAACTAGTTCTTTTAATATAGGTTTAGATAAAGCAAGATCAGTATCCCTAAATTCGTAGTCTGATAACGGTATCCCTTTTGGAAAAGCAATTGCTAAATGATAAAAGGATACACACAAGCCCAAAATAATTAGAAAAAAAAGAGTCCTTCTCATGGTGTAATCCCCTCGTTGTTTAAAGGAATATGATAAAGTTATTAATCGTAAGAAATCTAGTAATATCAATCATAACATATCTAGTAAAAACCATCTAGACAACTACAAATATTGGAATATATCAATTACGTAATTTCTAGTTTTTCTTTTAATAGGCTCTGTTTAACTTTGCTGTTGATTTCCGTTATAGCCAATCGCTTTCCCGGAAAAAAAATGAAGTTCGTTTTTTCCCGTTTCTCAAACCGAGAGTACCCTATATTTCTCCCAATCAACAAAGTGCAGAAAATCAAAATTAAGTTTATTAGTAAAGCCCTATATAAAAAAGGTCAGCTACTTTCTCTCAATCTAAATTAGTTCAACAACTAAACTAATTTATAAGGGAAAATAACTAACCTAAGAAGATTATTTTCGTAGTAAAGATATTTTTAAACCAATAAACTATACTCTAGTAAATACAAATACTAATGAACAGACTGCCAATTTGGTGGTGTATTTTTATTCCAGTATATACTACCTAGATCTTTATGAGACTGAAATGAGTCATGGTACGTATGATAATGGAAGTTAAACCAGTAACCCTCTAATGGTTTATTTTCTCGACGCACATGAAATCTTAAAACATCCTGTCCTGTTTCAACATTGTAAATATGAAAAATTTTCTCACCTTTACCAGCTGAAGGCTTTGAGATCGCTAATTGTTCAAATTGTTCGTCTGCTTCTACATTTAAATAATACGTAATAACTTCTTCCATTTTCGGGAAAATAACTTGTTTAAATTCATCTTCAATCACAACAGAGATTTTATCTCCAAATTTAAGAAATGATTTTTGCTCTGCCTCAGAAATAAAATTTGTCAAAAACTGCTCTTTAGTAAGTGAGAATTGATCATCATCTAAACTTTGTAACTCAGCGGATAAAGCGTTATCAATTTCTCCATTAGAAAACGTAGCTTTTGAAAGGTTATCTTCAGAAGGCTTATCTTCTACCGCAAGTGATGCTGGTGGTGTTACAAGTCCAAAGGTTGCGATCGAAAATAGAATAACAAGTGATTTTTTCATCCATTTATTCATAGGATTACTTCCTTCCAAACAATACTAATTTATTAATATTCTAACATATAGAAATGAGAAATTGTATAACAAAATTGTTACAATTGCCTAGTAAAGCAGATATCAAAAATGGGTGACCATACCAGACGAAAAAGCTCTTAGAACCTTGGGAATTAAAAGTCTTTTACCAGATAAACAAGGCATTTAGCAACCCACTTTAAGAAAAGAGCTACAAATAAAAAAACGAAAGCCCTTTTAATAGCCAGTAAAAACGTTTAAAATAAGAGTACATATAATTATTTACTGATAAGTTCTAGGAGGGGTAATAACATGGGCTACGATACTGTATTTTTTATTGGCTGTTTTGTAACACTCGCATATTTCATCTATCTTGAAATCACTGATTGATACATAAAAAAAATAAATGGGATCTATAAGATCCCATTTATTCACATCCGCTTTGTTTTCTTTCTAGCAGAATCAGCTTTTTTCCCCTTTGTTTCACTAGTTGTAGTACCTTGTCCTTCAACATTAGGAGAACCTAATCCTACTCTAGATGGATCTTTCTTTATTTTAGACATTATGATAACACCTCCATAATGTTATCATTTGCTATTCACTTATTTCTATAACTCCATAATGAAATTTAGCTGACTTTCTAATTGATACTAAAAATCCATGTTCTTCAAAGCGCGAACTCTTCCAATGATCCTTTAGTACGACTCTTTTCTTTGCAACTCTTTTAGCTTCTTCTATCGCTTCCTTACCTAACTCTTTATAGACAGCAACACTTTTTAATGGTGATAAACCAACTGACTCTTCAATTGATTCCTCAAACATTGGATCAAAATATACAATATCAAAAGATTTATCTTCACATGTTTTTAGATAGGCTAAATGATCTGTTGATATAACTCTGATACGCTTCATAGCTTCATTAAGTTCAGTTAAATCGGTATTCCAGCTTGTTAGCCCCATTTTAACAATATAAGCAATATTTTTACTAGCTTCAATTCCTTGAATGTAACCTTCTTCTCCAACTCGATAACTCGCAATAATACTATCTGAAGCAAGACCTAACGTACAATCTAAAAAAGAATCTCCACTTTTTAATTGACATGCTTCTAAAAAAGTATCAGATTCACCTCTTATTAGTCTTTTTAGCCTAAACATTGCTGAATTTGGATGAAAAAACAAAGGATCTTTATTTTTCACAACATGAAGTTCTATTCTATTTTTTCCAAACACCAATATATTATCATTTAAAGAAGTCTTCATTACCTCTATAGCTTGTTTATTTCTCATAATAAATGAGCTATTTAGATAATTAGCAGCTTCTTTTGCTGTATGTATCAGTTGATTATCAGGTCTACTCGATGTAGTTACTATCATAAGTTTGCACTTCTTTCTACTGTTTAATATGTCTAATAAATAGAGATTACTCAATGTATAGATTTTGGCAGTCCAGTCTTACTCAACAATAACTATAAAGACCAAAAAAAGGATGCAATTGCATCCTTTTTAACAGTGTTTATCAAAAGCATTTTGAAGGTTTTCCATAATATTTTCAATTGAATTTCCTTCGATATCATGTCGTGGAATAAAGTGAACAACTTCTCCGTTTTTCATTAATGCCATTGATGGTGATGATGGTTCATATCCTTTAAAGTACTCACGCATTCTACTTGTTGCCTCTTTATCTTGACCAGCAAACACAGTTACAAGCTTTTCAGGTTTTTTCTCTGCATTTAATGCAGCTTGAGTTGCTGCAGGTCTTGCTAAACCTGCCGCACACCCACAAACAGAGTTAACTACAATAAAAGTAGTTTCTTTTGAATCCTTCATTAACTCGTCAACTTCAGCTTCGCTTGTCAGCTCTTCAAATCCAGCATTTGTAAGTTCCGCTCTCATCGGTTTAACAATTTGTTTCATATATTCTTCATATGCCATTGACATAGAAATCCCTCCTGACAATTTACATGTAGTTAAAGAATACTATAGGGAAACCTTTTCTGCAAATAAAGCAAAATAACCAAAAGTGAGGAATTGCTTTTCACTTTTGGCTATCTTCTAACACTTTATCTATTATTTAACTTCAATAACTTCGTTTTCTTCTTCGAATAGATCTGTAACGGCACCTTTAGATGCACTTGAAACATTACGGGCATACTTCGCAAGAACCCCTCTTGCTTCAAGCTTAGGAGCTTTCCAATTTTTCTTTCTTTCAGCAATTTCAGCTTCAGTTAATTCAACTGTAAGCACTCTTGCCTCACTATCAACTGTTACAATATCTCCATTTTCAACAAATGCTAGCGGTCCACCAACTTGTGCTTCTGGAGAAATATGACCTACGACAAGTCCATGAGAGCCACCTGAGAAACGTCCGTCAGTAAGTAAAGCAACACTCTCACCAAGTCCTTTACCAACTAAAATTGCTGAAATTGAAAGCATCTCAGGCATACCTGGTCCACCTTTAGGCCCTTCGTAACGAATAATTAATACATCACCAGCTTTAATCTCACCTGAAACAACTGCATCTGATGCCTCGTCTTCTGTATCGAATACTTTTGCTGGTCCGGTCAATTTAGATACCTTTAATCCTGAAACTTTAAGAACAGCTCCCTCTGGTGCTAAGTTTCCACGAAGAATAACAAGTGGACCATCCTTACGTTTTGCTTCCGAAATAGGATAGATTACTTTTTGTCCTTCTTTTAAATCAGATGACTCCGCAAGATTTTCAGCAATTGTTTTACCTGTAACAGTTAAACAATCTCCATGTAGTAAACCTTCTTGTAGTAGATACTTCATAACTGCAGAAACACCACCAACTTGATGTAAATCGTTCATAACGTATTTACCGCTTGGTTTAAGATCAGCTAAATGCGGCACACGTCTTTGAATACGATCAAAGTCGTCAATAGTTAGGTCTACATCAACAGCATGAGCAATTGCTAATAAATGCAATACTGCGTTTGTTGATCCACCTAGAGCATATACAACGGTAATTGCATTTTCAAATGCTTCTTTTGTCATAATATCTTTAGGCTTAATACCTTTTGTAACAAGATTATAAACCGCATCACCTGCATCAAAGCAATCTTGATATTTTTCTTCTGATTCAGCAGGATTTGAAGAACTTCCTGGTAAGCTCATACCCATGGCTTCAATTGCAGATGCCATTGTATTAGCTGTGTACATTCCTCCACAAGAACCTGCACCTGGACATGCGTGACACTCAATCTTATTTAGTTCTTCTTTATCAATTTTCCCTGCATTGTATTGTCCTACACCTTCAAAAACTGACACTATATCAATGTCCTTACCATTAAGATTTCCAGGCTTGATCGAACCACCATAAACAAATACAGATGGTAAGTTCATTCGAGATAGGGCAATTAAACAACCAGGCATATTTTTATCACAGCCACCAATTGCAACTACTGCATCTAAGCTCTCTCCACCAACAACGGTTTCAATTGAGTCTGCAATAACTTCACGACTTGGTAAAGAATATCTCATACCTGCTGTACCCATTGATATACCGTCTGATACAGTAATTGTATTGAAGATCACTCCTTTTCCGCCAGCTTCATTTGCACCTTTTTTCGACTGAACAGCAAGCTTGTCTATATGAATATTACACGGAGTTACTTCACTCCATGTACTTGCAATCCCAATAAGTGGTTTCTTAAAATCTTCATCACTAAAACCTACTGCACGTAACATTGCACGGTTAGGTGCTCTTAATGCACCTTCAAATACTTTACTTTCACTTCTATAATCCTTAGTCATGGTTGAACCTCCAAAATTTATTATTGTTAAATACTATAGTGTGAATTTGCTAGTTTTGCAACAATATTCAAACAATTTTTAAAAAAAATAAAAAGCAGTCGATATATGTTGACTGCTTTAATGAATTTATGCTTATCCTTTTCTCGCTTCTGTCATTTGCTTCCAAACAGACCCTTTCGCTTCTTCTCCACCTTCTATACGTTCAATTGCCATTTTAATTTGCATACTAACCTCAAACTCCGAGTCATTTTCTGCTGCCCTTAAGGAAGGGAGAGCCTGTTCGTCACCTACTTCAAATAAGAACATAGCCGCTCTCCATCTAACAAGTTTATTTTTATCTTTTAATGCTTCAATCATGGCTGGCATTGCCGCTGGATCTCCTATGTCTGATAAACAATCTCCTGCGGTTCTTCTTACTGTTACTGATTTATCGTTTAGAGCTTTATATAACAAAGGAAGAACTTCTGACTTTTCTATCATGCCTAAGTAAACAGTTGCTAATCTTCTAATAGATGCTTTTTCATCTTCAAGCGCCTTCTCTAGAACTTCAAGGTCTTCTTCTGCAGGATTCATCTGATCTAAATGAGCAAAACGTTTTGTCCAGTCACTTTCATTTAACATTTCAAGAGTAACTTTGTAAGAACTTCTCATCGGTTTATTCGTTTTGTCTTTTTCCCCACTCGTTTCATTCACCAGCTTTTGTAGTCGCTCGTCAGAATAGGCAGCGTTTATTTCATCAACAACTTCTTTTCCGATATCCTCAAGATCACCATACCTTACACCCTGCTCTTTCCACTCTCGATCTAGCACTACATTTTCATCAGCTTGCTGTGCATTTAAAACAGCTTCTTTAAATCGGTCTTGAAGCCCAAACCGTTCCTCTTTGACCCCATCCGTTAATTTGACTTGCATAGGGATATTATTAAACATCTGGATAAATACTTTCACCTCACCAAATGCATCATCAGTTATTAATTTTTCATTTGATTCTTCATTTATCGCTTCACCAAAAGCTTGACGAACCCCTGCCAAAATATCTTTCCAATCGTATTTGGCATTTCTTTCAACTGCAAGGAAATCAGCAACATGATAAACGCCTTTTACACCTTCCACTTCTAGAATCTCTTTAACTACAGTAGGTGCATCGCTAGCCTGATCCTTTTTATAATTATTACTCTTCCCAGAAGGTAGCTCTTCTGATAAAAGTACTTTCATCGTGTTAGGACTAGGAGTAGGCTCTATTGATTTTATCTTCATTTTGTCACTCCTCGTTAATTTGTTTCCGTAATGATATTGTAACATAGCCACTTCTTCACTTGCTATTAATAGGTTTTAACTTGTCTACATCTGATAGAAAACACATGATTTTGTCATAATATTTGATTTTTACAGTATCTTTTTAGGGACATTGTTTTATATTTTATTCAAGTTAGGAGAGACAAAGTATGTCAATAGCAAGCTCAGCGAAAGAGGCATTTGTTATTTCATCAGTAGCTGCTGGAATAATGCTAAGTGGACCTTCACTGGTAAAAGCAGGGGTTTCTGCAGATCAAAATGATAATAAACATGTATCCATTGAAACATCACAGATTATTAGATACGGTCATATGGGCCAGATTGTGGAGAATGTTCAGACTAAATTGACGAACCTAACTCTTTATAATGGTTCCATTGATGCAGTTTATGGTAAGCGGACCGAAGAAGCTGTTAAGCAATTTCAACGTTTACACCACTTAAAAGTCGATGGGATAGTTGGAAAAGAAACTTTAACAAAACTTACTACATTAAATTCATCACCCAAAGAACTGGTATTTGGAGATCATAGTGAGGAAGTTGAGCCCTTTCAACAACAATTAAAAAAGTTAAATTATTACGAGGGACAGATAGATGGGATATTCGGTCCATTAACATTAAAAGCTGTTAAAAAATACCAAAAGAAGAATAATTTACATGTTACTGGTAAAATAAATACACCAACACAAATCCATCTTCTTTCTAACAGAAATAAAAAAGGAAAAACACTAAAATCTGTTAAAGTCAAAGCAATCCAAACCACAGAAGTGAAGTCATCAGTCACTTCAATAGCAAAATCGCTTATAGGAACAAATTATGTGTGGGGTGGTACATCACCTTCTGGTTTTGACTGTAGCGGCTTTATAAAATATGTTTATGAAAAAGCAGATATCCTCTTACCGCGAACTGTAAACGAAATTTGGAATTATTCTAAAGATGTCCAAAAGGTAGGAGTAGGTGATATAGTCTTTTTTGAAACATATAAACCCGGCCCATCACATGCCGGAATCTACTTAGGTAATGGTCAATTTATCCATACAAGTTCATCAAATGGTGTAACAATTAGTGAATTATCAAATAGCTACTGGAACGCAAGGTATTTAGGAGCGAAAAGGATACCAAACTCATAATAATCCAAATAAGGTTTTGTAAATTGAATATAGATTTATACGCAAGTTATGACAATTTTCATCATACTTGCGTTTTTTTATAACGCTAAGGTTAAAGCCTGATGTGATTATTAGCACTTTGTTGATTGGTAAACTTTATCCACAGGTAAAAGGTTTACTTATTTATAAAAGTAAAGAAATCAAGCTTTTATATTCTATTCTGTTCTACCCCATTCGTGATAAAACTGTTGTAAATATAACTCCATAAACTTATGTCTTTCTTCTGCTAATTCCTTACCAGTTTTAGTATTCATTAAATTTTTTAGTTTTAATAGCTTATCATAAAAATGGCGAATAGCATCTTTTCCTTTTTGATTTTCAGGATCATATATAAGGTGTCCACGTGATCCTGAAAAGGCAAAAGTTCTGGCTATGCCGATTGCTCCAATCGCATCTAAGCGATCGGCATCTTGAACGATTTTCCCTTCAAGTGTTAATAACATTTGAGGTGTATTCGTCCTAAAACTTATTTGTTGAATAATAGAAAGCACATGATCAACTACAGAATCAGGCACTTCATACCTTTTTATTAAGGCTCTTATATCTACTGTAGAGACCCTTATATCTGAAGCAAGTTTTTCATCTATAAGATCATGCAATAAAGCCGCTAGCTCTATAGTTAACAAGTTGGCATTTTCACGTTTCCCTATCAGCAATGCATTCTTTCTCACTCTGTCAATGTGCCACCAATCGTGACCACTCCC
Source organism: Metabacillus litoralis (assembly GCF_007994985.1). GTDB lineage: Bacteria > Bacillota > Bacilli > Bacillales > Bacillaceae > Metabacillus > Metabacillus litoralis. The sequence goes on from NZ_VOQF01000001.1 coordinate 617,967, forward strand.
TTCATTTATTAGTTTGTTATATACAAAATTAGATATATCATCTAGCACTACCTTTTTATCCATTTGACTTTTCTCCTTACTTACTAGAGTTCTTAAGGCTAATAGGTGTATCGAATCCAAGCCTATATACATATATTATCAATGAAAAGATCAATGAAAGGGAGCTTCTGTATGAGAAGATTAAAACGGCCAACACAATCAACAATAGGTCAGGCTTGGACTGGCAAGCATGTTATATTATTACAGTGTGAAGGTAATCAATTGAAGCAGCTTTACAAAAGTTATCATGCTCCACTTGAGCAACCGCGATATAATTGTGCAGAAACTTTATCACAATTAATAAGCATTGGTTATTATATATACAAAATTACTCCTCTTTCAGGAAATCAAATTCAATACTTTTTAATTTTAGAATAACAAAAAAGTTACACTTAGACTTTATCTAACTTATCATTCAATTTTCTTTACAAAATAACAATAAAAAAAGCGATTATTAAAGACAGAAAAAAAGAAGCCCGGTATTAGACTTCTTCTAGTAATTGCTCTATTTTCGGTTTTATATCACTAGGACTTGTATTTGGGGAGAACCTCTCGACAACCTCACCCTTAGAATTAACTAAGAATTTAGTGAAATTCCATTTAATTGCCTTACTCCCAAGTAACCCTGGAGCTTGAGAAGCTAAATCTACAAAGAGTGGATGTGCATTTTCACCATTTACATCAACCTTTGAATGCATTGGAAATTTCACTCCATAATTTATTTCACAAAAACTTTCTATGTCATCATTATCTCCAGGTTCTTGACCCATAAATTGATTACACGGAAAACCTAGTACTGTGAAGCCTTTACCACCTAGTTCATCATATAATTTCTGCAGTTCCTTATATTGGGGTGTGAAACCACATTTACTAGCAGTATTGACAATCAATAAGACTTGACCTTTATATTCTGATAATGTTTTCTTTTCACCTTTTATCGTTTCAACTTCATAATTGTATATACTCATCTTAAACCTCCATTTTATTTTCATTATCACATGATTAAAATATCATCGCAAAAAGTAGTGTGTTAATTCCTTGACTTCATTTTCAACAAATGAATGGCATTATCTACGATATTTAATAGTTCCTCAAGATCATCTTCTCCAAATAAGGAAATAAAGTTTACTTGATACTTTTGAATATATTTAATAGATGACATCGTCTGTTCTTTTATTGATATCAACTTAACATCATGATTTCCAGACCAATTCTTCTTTAATTTCTTATAAAAGAAAACATCATAATCCTGCGATTTACTGTCTTCAACAAATGATAAAGATACAACACATCCCGGTTTATTTATTGTTTGTAATAGTTCTCCAGCTAATTGCTGTTGATCCATTTTAATTTCAATTTGTACAAATGTACTTCTAAAATGATCACTAACAAATTGAATAGAATATTTACGTGACATAGTCGCCATATCAATAACATCACTTCGGTGTCTAATTGAAATCTCATTTCCTAAGTCCAAGTCATAAATATAGCCTTCGATTACTACCTTCAAATTATCGAATACAGTTGGATCAAACATTCTTACCTCCTAAAGAGTAAGCTGCTTTATCAAATAAAAAGCCGCGTTATTACTATTTGCACGCATCATTTCCTTATTTACACCCATCTAAATGAACTTGTAAATTTGCTATTCTTATAGCTGCAAGTTACTAAGTAACATAGAGCTAAATTTGGATTTCCAATAACTTATATTGCTAATTACAATAAAGACCAACTGAATAATTAAGATTTTACATAGTTCAATTTCTTGCATTGTTGTTACATATTAATATTTAAAGACAAATCAACTTACTATTTTTTCATACAGAATATTTTACCATAAATTTGATAAGAAGCTTTAAATTTAAACTCCCCTACCAGCAAATCCAACCTGCTAAATAGTGATTCGCGAAATTTTTGAATTGAAAAATTTTTCTAATTTTTTTATAATAGTGTATTAGCTATTCAAATCTTGTAATAAATATTAGTTGGTATCTCAATTCATAAGTAAAGAAAATGAAATGTATTATAAAACATTCTATTTTGTTAAGGATTATGTAGTTTATATACTCATAAACAGAAATGTACAAAGTCTAATGTCATCTTTTCTACATAGAATATACCTCTCATGCGATTATAACAAGTTACCATTGTATTCTTACGATTAGTTTGCTGCACCTTTAAACAAAAGAGTCTAATATAAATTTATGGGGGTACTTTTAATGCCGATTAATATACCTAATCATTTACCAGCAAAAGAAATTCTTGAGCAAGAAAACATTTTTATTATGGATGAAAAAAGAGCCTATTCACAAGATATACGGCCTTTGAACATTGTTATTTTAAATATCATGCCTGAGAAAGAGAAAACAGAAACACAATTATTACGACTACTTGGAAATTCACCGTTACAACTAAATATTACGTTTCTAAGACCTGAAACTCATAAGTCGAAAAATACTACGATTGAGCATTTAAAGGAATTTTATACTACGTTTAAGCATATCCAACATAAAAAATACGATGGAATGATTATTACCGGAGCACCAATTGAACATTTAGAGTTTAAAGATGTTTCATACTGGACTGAACTACAAGCAATTATGGATTGGTCAAAAACAAACGTTACTTCAACTTTACATATTTGTTGGGGTGCACAAGCAGGACTTTTCCATCACTATGGCGTAAATAAGTATAAATTGGAAAAAAAATGCTTCGGAATCTTCGAGCATGAAATAATTGATCCTACAGTAAAATTATTGAGAGGCTTTGATGATCATTATTATGTACCACATTCTAGACATACAGATGTTTTTAAGGAACAAATTGAACAAGTTCAAGAATTACAAATACTTTCCGTTTCTGAAAAAGCTGGTGTATGCCTAGTCATGTCTAGGGATGGTAAACAAGTTTTCCTTACCGGACATCCAGAATATGAATTAACTTCATTAAAAGATGAATATGAAAGAGATTTAGCTAAAGGCTTAGAGATTAATATTCCTGAAAATTATTTTAAAAACAATGATCCAAAAAACAAGCCGATTCATTGCTGGAGATCTCATGCCCATCTTCTTTTTGTTAATTGGTTAAATTACTATGTTTACCAGGAAACTCCATATCTTTGGGATTAATTTAAACTTCTGTGTAGAAAAGTGATAGTAATTTCACCATAGAGGATATAATATATGATTTCACTCGCCTTACAATCTCAAATATTTTACAAGAATTTTACATCTTAAGAAATACTTAATAAATGCTTTATAAATAAATAACATTTATATGGTAATCTTTAAGACAAATTCAGTTCATATAAACATATTAATTGATATGAGCTGTTTTTGATTGTATTGAACTGTTTCAGATTAGATTGAGGTGAAAATGTTGAAAAAGGTTTTAATTTTAACAGCCAAGTATGGTAACGGCCACGTCCAAGTTGCCAAAACTCTAGAAAAAAAATGCAAAGATCTTGGATTTGAGAAAATTGTAGTATGCAACCTTTACTCTGAATCCTTCCCTATATTTTCTGAGATAACTCAATACCTTTATTTGAAGAGTTTCTCAATAGGTAAACAATTTTATCGTCTCTTCTATTACGGAGTAGATAAAATTTACAACAAACGTATGATGAATCTATATTTTAAAATGGGACACAAACGTTTACATCAAATTGTGAAAAATGAACAGCCTGATATGATCATCAATACATTTCCCATGATCGTCGTGCCAGAATATCGTCGTAAAACAGGAACTGTCATTCCTACATTTAACGTATTAACAGATTTCTGTTTACACAGAATATGGGTCCATGAAAATATAGATAAATACTATGTAGCAACAAAAAATGTGAAAGAAAAGCTAATTAGTATTGGAATTAGCCCCAGCACGATTAAAGTAACGGGTATCCCAATTCGTACGCAGTTTGAACAAACACTTAATACAGCAGAGATTTATAATAAATATAACCTGGATCCTACTAAAAAGACCTTATTAATCATGGCAGGAGCACATGGAGTTTTAAAAAATGTTAAGGAATTATGTCAAGCTTTTATCTCCAAAAGTACAAATACCCAAACTGTTGTGGTTTGCGGAAATAACTCACTTTTAAAAGAAAGTCTTGAGACTCTTTCATTAAGCTATCCTAAACAAATTAAAATTATGAGTTATGTTGAAAGAATAGATGAGTTATATCGCATCGCTTCATGTATGATTACTAAACCTGGTGGAATAACATTGACTGAAGCAACTGCATTAGGTGTACCTGTCATTCTCTATAAACCAGTTCCTGGCCAGGAAAAAGAGAATGCCTTATACTTTGAAGAAAAAAATGCTGCTATCATTGTAAATCAAATTGAGGATATATTTGATGAAGTAAATAATCTTTTAGGAGATGAAAAACGATTAAAACAAATGAAAGAAAATATTAAAAAAATTCATATCCCTAACTCTGCTGACTTAATATTAGAAGATATGCTTAAAGAAGCATCATATATAAGAGATAAAAAACTGATGATTGGTTCTGTTAATTACTAAATCTTTTTGGGTGAAAGTGTTTAACAACTTACCTGGAGGTTTAAAATGGATACAAGTACTCACATCACTTTTGGGTTTGGGTTAGCAGGTCTAGCTTATCTCGATCCTGCTGTATCTTCAGACCCATCACTTGCTACTGCCATTTTATACGGAACTGTACTAGGTTCAAATGCGCCTGATTTTGACTATTTGATAAAATTAGTTAAAGGTAATGGAATGTATATTGAGCATCATAGAGGTACATCACACTCAGTTTTCGCCCTTATGATATGGACTTTATTAATTTCCGGCATCATTTTATTATTTGCAGGTAATATAGATTTCTTTCCTATACTTTATTGGACATTTTTAGGTGTTGTTTTACATGTTGGGTTAGATCTTATGAATGCATATGGAACACAAGCTGGTAGACCCTTTACAAAGAAATGGCTATCATTAAATTTTCTACCTTTAATAGACCCAATCATCTATCTTTTTCATATAGTTGGCTTTATCTTATGGTATCTTGGTTTCTCACCAGGACCTACATTCGCCTTTGTATATATCTTTGTAGGTATTTACATTATCATTAGGTTTTGCATATACAAAATAATACGCGGTATTATTATTGATTCTACTGAAATAGATGGTATTTTTACACTTATACCTTCAATATGGTTACATAAATGGGATTTTGTTATTGAAACTAATTCAACCTATTATGTTGGTTCAGTAACATATAAAAAGCTGCAATGGATTCACCACTTTGATAAACATGATGAAAATTGTCCTAAAATAAAAACTTCATTAAAAGATAAAAACGTCGGCCATTTTTTATCAAATTCAGCTCATACACATGCGCTTATCGTTCCTGGAATAAACGGAGACGAAGTTCGTTGGTTGGACTTACGATTTCGCCATAAAAATCATTACCCTTATATGGCTGTTGCTAAAATCAATAACCATAATGAGATCATTTCCTCATATACAGGTTGGATTCACCGTTCAAAGAGATTAGAAAATAAACTAGCTGCAAATGATAAAAATTTGGTACAGCTTTAGTACAGAAAAAGTCTGTTCACTTTGATGAACAGACTTTTAATTTGTATATAAAGTATATTTACAAGCCCTTTTAGGCTGTTTAAAAACTATTAACTTTCGAGGCATGAAGCATTTAAGGAGCGGAGTTACACTGTTTAGTTATAATCACCGCAGCAAGGTGAGTAACGAAGAAAGCTAAAGCTTTAAAATGAACATGCATTTCCCATACAGTAATAACCATCTTTATTGGAACTATTAACATCCTGATGAATATTTACTCCCATTAGGTTCAAAATAACCTCATTACAGTAATTAATTCACTTGATCTGTAGGAGGATAATAATAATATGACCAAAAAAATTAATAATGGTAGTGAAAATCAAAACTCACCCAAAAAGAATAAGTATGAATTAGAATTAGCTGAAGAACACATTCCTGGAGATAACAGCAAAGGTAATAAAAGAAATAAAGATCAACGAGATAAAACGAGAAAAGAATAAAAAATGGGCAACAGGAATGGATCCTGTTGCCATTTTTTATTCTCCCAAACCTTCAGTAGTAATTGCTCTTTCAACTGCTGCTAACGCTTCTTCAGCATCGCTACCACTTGCAGAAATCGTAATTTTAGTACCTTTAGAAATCCCTAAAGACATAACACCCATAATTGATTTTAAATTCACTGTACGTCCATTTGCCTCTAAATTCACATCAGATGTGAATGAATTAACAGCATTCACCAATGCTGTTGCTGGTCTAGCATGCAATCCTGCTTCATGTGTAATTGTAAAAGACTTTTCTGCCATATTGTACATTCCCCTTTCTTTTAGCAAATGTAGCTTAGATTTTAAGATGGTTATGTAAAGAACTCATCTTGTGCAGCATATAATAAGCTACATTAGTATTACCATAATTATAAACCTTTTTTCAAAAAAGAAAACTAATTTTCTTACGACATATTCATTAAATATTCAGTTTCTTTTGAATATTTTCGAAATAATTCTTACTAGCCTCTTAATTAGTTTTGTTGCAATCGTTAAACCTTGTAAACTTGTTGATTTAAAATATTATAATGGATATGTAAGGTAAAGGTATCCGTATTCATTCTCTCAATTACAAAATATTCATTTTCTTTCTGAGAAATCAATACTAATGATGATTTTTTTATTAGTAAACATTCATTCTCTAAATCACTTATACTAGCACATGCTCTTTGGAATCCTGTCCAATCAACATTTCTACTACATGTTACAATCACTTCTTGATCCTTTATGTAAAGTTTTCGCATAAAATACCCCCAAGGCTTTACTGCATTATATGTGAATATTTGTGAAGAAATCATTTATTTCAAATAAAATTTCAGAAAGTTTTGTTAAAAATTCCTACTTATCCTTGACGGTTTTTGCTTATCTAATGTATAGTTAAAGTATCATCAATTTGAATATATATAATAGCATCCTTTGTAATCAAATCATCTTCGTACATATCATATTCTTTTTATGATAAAATTTTTTTAGCACCACCTGTGCTACAGTATTAGGAGGATTAAGTACTATGCAAAACGGTAAAGTAAAATGGTTTAATAATGAAAAAGGTTTTGGTTTTATCGAGGTTGAAGGTGGAGACGATGTATTCGTACACTTCACAGCAATTCAAGGTGACGGGTACAAATCATTAGAAGAAGGTCAAGAAGTTTCTTTCGAAATCGTAGAAGGTAACCGTGGACCACAAGCAGCTAACGTTTCAAAGTTATAATCACTTACAATTAAAAAAAGTGATTTAAACCATAAACATATGAATTTACAGAGATTGGGGATATTCTCCAATCTCTTTTTAATTTCACTATTGTTACTGGACCCACTAAATGTGTTTATAGCTAAAACGCATTCACCATAAAAAATAAGCATCAGGTTTTATAATACAAGTTATTTAGAGTTGTTAAAGCTATAGTTTCACAAAACAGTTTAACTAAATATAAATACATATATACATGAAATCTTCAAAAAAACGAGAACCATTTATGTTCTCGTTTTTTGACTTATTAATAAATATTCTATTGCTTTAACGTTTTGTTTAATACCTTTTTCAATTCGACTAACTTCGTTCTGATTAAACACATTTGCATTGTTCGCTATAAAGACTAATTTATCTAGATCTTTATAGATTTCTGAGAATGCTTCTTTAATAGATGAATCTAAAGGCTCATTTGACACCGTCACTTCTACTCCTTCTATTATGAATTTTGCGAAAAAATAGTTCATTATCTTTACTTAGATGCTATATTTTTACAAACAATATATCTACTTCTATTTTACCACGACATTTTAATTTCGGATATATTTATGAAATTGTTTTTTTTAACGAATATTTCATCTTTAAATTCAAAGACTATAGTTGGAGGTGTTAGATCATGGATCAAATTAATCATACAGGACTAATTAGCGGAATGAATGATATAAGTCAACTTGAAGCTGCTGTTAAATCTGCACAGAAAATGGTTGGTTCGGCAACAATGCAATTAGATCCCGAAGCTCTTGAACATGCAGAAAATGCAATAAATGATGCCAAAGAGATCATGAACAGAACAACTGAAACTGGTGTCGATCAGTTGTTTATTTCAAAACAAAAAAAGCTCTTAGAACAATGTGAACATCAATTAAGTGAAGCAAAGCAATAAATAACTGTTTTTTGATATCAAATAGGTTGCTATAAAAAAATCCGCTTTTCGGCGGATTTTTTTCTTCTTTTATTATGTTAGCTTTTTTCCAACATTTTTTATTTTCAATCCTACAGTACATTGATTAATACAAAAAGAATGTGCAAAACGTTTGCCACTTTCCTCACGTAGATGTTTTTTGACTAAACAATCCACACAATATGTGTCAATGATTTCACTTAGTTCTTGTAATGTTTGCTTTTTACTCATCTTCTTCAACTTCCTCATCAATGATCAATTTACTACTTATTTCTATTCCTTCCATAGCTTGTGATGCTAGTTTATCAGCTTCAGTATTTTCTTTTCTGGAAATTGATTCATAACTAGGCATTATTTTAAGCTTTTTTAATTGATGCTCAATTTTATCTAACCATAAATTAAATTCTTCTTCATAACAAGGCCATTCTCCAGATAATTGTTTTAGCACAACTTGCGAATCCCCATAAAACTGAATTTTTTGTTTGTTAATACCATTCTCTTCAAGAATAGTAACTAAAAAAGCAAATGCAGCATATTCTGCTTCATTATTCGATCCTATACCATCTACCTTTTCATTCATTCTAATGCGATATCGCATTCCACTTTGCGTATAATAGATAACAGCACCAAAACCAGCAATACCAGTTGTTTTTTGAAAACCTCCATCAAAAAAAGCAACTACATCATGTGGTTCATCTTTAACAATATCCCTGAATTTTTTAAGTTCTTTTAAGTTCCAAGATTGCTCATCTTCAGATATAAACTGAAGGTTCTTTACTCTACCTGTAGAAGTAAAATCCTCAGCTAATACAATGGCTTCATTTAATGATAAATATTCAGACACAAGACTTGTTTCTAGCTTTCTTTTTGTTATATATGTCCATTCAATTCTATATTTCACTAATTTCACTCCTGAAAACGAATTTTCTATAAGGTGCTTGCACTTTTCGTGAAACTTATCTTCTACATTATTTCTTTTATGTACTAATATTATCAGTATGCTATAATCATATTCGATTTACTTTAGCTTCAACACAAATTAATAATGGTATCTATTTTATCATTGTTTAATTTTTTGTAAAACAATTTACAATTTTAGGGGGGACTTATTTATCTATGATTGAGGTGTATGTTGATGGTGCAAGTGCCGGTGATCCTGGTCTATCAGGTGCAGGTGTGTTTATTAGAGGGCATGGTACTGCTGAACAATATTCCCTTCCTCTTGGCAAAATGACTAATCATGAAGCTGAATATCATGCTCTTATTAAAGGTATGGAAATTTGTCAGAAACAAGGCTATAAAGTTGTATCTTTCCGAACAGATTCTCAACTTGTAGATCAAGCAATTGAAAAGAGATTTGTTAAAAATAAGGCTTTTTATCCCTTATTGCAACAAGTATTGGAACTTTCAGAACAGTTTGACTTATTTTTTATAAAATGGATTCCTAGTAAAGAAAATAAAGTTGCTGATCAGTTAGCAAGAGCAGCAATATTGAAACAATAGGCACTTTTTTGAATGCATGTTGAAAATAGATCTTAGATGTGCATTGAAACAATCATTCAAGAATAACACAGGGAAAAATGACACAAAAGCAATATAGTAAGGTAGTCCCGATAAAAAAGATTTTAGAAAGATGGAAAAAAAGTGAATAAATTAGTAGCAGATTCAAGTTTATTATTTGTAGCATTTATTTGGGGTGCAACTTTTGTCATTGTTCAAAAAGCTATTGAGTTTTTACCACCCCATTTATTTAACGGAACTCGGTTTCTATTGGCAACCCTATTATTATTGCTATTTGTAAGAAAAAGATTTTACTTACGAATCACAAAGGAATTATTAATTTCAGGTGTTTTTTTAGGTTTCATCTTATTCTTAGGCTATGCATTTCAAACTGTAGGGTTACTGTATACAACATCATCTAAAGCAGGTTTTATTACAGGATTAAGTGTAATGATAGTACCTCTATTATCTCTATGGATATTAAAAGAAAAACTAAGATCAATCGTAATTTTTAGCTCGATAGTTGGAACACTCGGCCTATATTTTTTGACACTTTCAGATATATCTACTGTTAATGTAGGAGATCTTCTTGTTTTGTTTTGTGCTTTAGCTTTCGCCCTTCATATCGTTTTCACAAGTAAATACACGAAGAAACATGATGCACTTTTATTAACAATTATTCAATTATTTACCGTATCATTGTTTAGTTTTTTTAGTTCAAGTATATTTGAAAGTCACTCAGCAATTTCAATGGAGGATTTCTTACACATCGATGTTATTGTCGCATTAGTGATTACTTCAATTTTTGCAACTGCATTGGCATTTTTAATACAAACAAAATATCAGCAAATTACGTCTGCTGCAAAGGTTGCATTAATATTTGCCATGGAGCCTGTATTTGCTGCTGTCACAGCATTTGTCGTTATTCAAGAAGTACTATCCCCCAATGGAATACTAGGTTGTACTTTGATTTTTTTAGCGATGATTCTTACGGAATTTCCTATAGTGAAGCTTACAAACCGTAAAGAATTTTCAAAGTAGTAAGATAAACATTCATAAATTGGATTTAAGCAACCTTTACACATTATTTATTTAAATTCTGCCTATTTATCTTATCTCCTAGAAAAAAATGTATAATTGAAATAGCTTGGTCTCTCGAGCTATTTCTTATTCAGGAGCTAAAAACTTAACTAAACCTTTCCGATCTTATAAATACTTCGACTAATAGGGCTAGCAGTGAATTTATAATAAATGAAGTGCTTGTAGATATTTTAATGCCTGTTTACGACCCGTTATCAATTCTTTATTAAACATCTCTAATAATGAGATAAAAAATGCTCCATCAAATTCTTTTTGTATTTTCAACGTAAGTTCAATTGCTAGGTTTACCATTGAATCATCAGCATCTGTATAATGTTTCCCAAACTGGATAAAACCATAAGCATCCTCACCTAGTATAAATCCTTTAGCACATAAATAATCTACGTATTCATCAACTGTTTTTCCCATTTCCTCAAAATCATCCTCAAATTAAACGTATAAGATGATCATATCGAAAATTGTCGATTATATCTATCCTTTTCAATTTTTTAGAACAATTTCTTTCATTTTACTTTAACTTTAACAACCAAGAATTCTAATTACTGAGGAACTTGACTAAACATTTTAACAATATACAAGGTCTCATACCCAATAAGCAAATTGTGAATAATTTCAATAATGCATGACTTTAATTAATTTAGCATTATTGGTCATAATAAAAATGGAGGTGAAATGATATGAGTAGTGAAAAAAGAGGAAATAATCGAGGACAAATAGCGCCTAGTGTAAATCCACAAGGCCATGGTGAGGATGTTGAATTTTCAACAGAACCAAAAAGCAAGCTTGAAAACGCAGCTAAAAAGAAAAATACCAAATAATAAGAAAAGCGAAATAGCCTTGATCATGTCTTACAAACTAAAGATGCATCGACTAAGGATCAAACACTGTAGCTAGTAAAAGTTTTATGTTTTCTGATCTTATAAAATAATGAGAGAGGCAAAATTAAACCGCCTCCCTCTCTTATATCGCTTCTTCAACAGGAGATAGCTTTTTAAGCAGTGAATAAATTCCTTTTAATTCAAGGTCTTTTAACTTTGCCAAAGCTTTGTCCTCGTCAATATTTAGTCTTGCATCCTCCATTATACATTCCAATGGAGCTTCACAATTAATTTCTGCCAGCTTTCTTGATAAATGGAGCATATCAAGGTCATTTTCAATTTTCGTTTTTTGTCCCTTTGTAAGCTCAAATAAATTATCTAAAATTCCTTCGATTGATTGATATTGGGAAATTAATTTAAATGCTGTCTTTTCTCCTATACCTTTTACACCAGGATAATTGTCGCTAGAATCTCCCATTAATGCCTTTACATCTATCAACATAGCAGGTTCAATTTCAAATTCCTCGATATAGTTTTCTTTCGTATAATGCTTGTAATTACCAATACCTTTTTGAAAGATTAATACATTTACTCGATCATTTAAAAGCTGGAGAATATCCTTATCTCCAGTGATAATAGAAATATCCATATCATTTTCAAATGTTTTAGTTAATGTGCCAATACAATCATCTGCTTCATATCCTTCAATTCCGATATTAGGGATATTAAATGCCTCAACAACATCTTTTGCTAAATCGAATTGTGGAATCATTTCAATTGGTGCTTCAGGTCTATTTGCTTTATAATTGTCAAACAATTCATTTCGATACGTTTTACTTCCCATATCCCAACAACATATAACATGTGATGGCTTTGTATATTCGATTACAGCAATTAAATGCTTCAGCATTCCATTTATCGCATTTGTTGGAATTCCATTACTATTGATCATAAATTGCCCATATACAGATGTAGCATAAAATGAACGAAACAATAAAGCCATTCCATCAACAATTAATAAATGATCTTTTTTCATTGTTATTTCGCCTCTTTCATTATTACCTTATTTTATCATGCATAATTAGATTTTGTTTCACCTGTGTTAGTATAACATAGTGAATTTAGAATTGTGATGGTACTTCACGCCAAAACGATTATGGTTTCTTTTTAGCTATTTATTTATCAGTTTTTCAACTGACCATATAAATAAAAAAACCTGTAGAGCATTGGAAACTCTACAGGTAAAGAAAAATTAATCCTTATTTTGACTGCTTAACTTCAGTGCTTCATGTTGAGCGTATGAAGCAAACTCTGTATTAAAATCATTCTTTTTCTTTTTATTATTATTACGTTGAGCATTTGCATTTCCAAGTTTTGTACGACCCATTTTCACACTCACCTTTCAATCATATTCAAGATTAGTTTCCCCCACATAATCTCTTTTTATATAAGTGAAAGGGTTGTTGAATAATGGGAATCGTAAAAATAGATAATGTTATTTACCATATTTTCTTACAACGTATTCTTTAACCATTTGTTTTGTCACTGATTTTCTTGTTGGAACAATACCTTTAGATGCTAAGTAGTTTATTTCAGCTGTCACTTCATTAATTTTATCTACTTCAAAAGGCAAAGCATTAACACAACAAAACACTGCTTCTTCAATTAGTGTCTCTCGCTTTGCTTCTAATTTTAAAAACGTTTGGACATGCTGATGCTGGCTATTACTATGTTTTGTTATTGCTTCATGAACATTACTCATGGAATTCACCTCTTTTTTTCATTAGCTTTTTGACATGTTCTTTAGGAGTCCAGCAATCAAATTTATAAGTTGGCTTTGTTTCATACTTTAACCGATTACAGGTGAACACCATACCCTCTGCTTTACGCTCAGCCAAAAAATGAATACAAGTAGCACAAACATGATATTTAGCTTCCATGCTCATTCCTCCTAAACATGCAATCATATCCATTGATTTTACCACATGTTAAGATACTAGCTCCATCTTTTATTCTATAAAATAAGTTTTAAGGTGTTTTCTATATCGCTTTTTTGTTGCTTAAGAATTTCGGTATTTTGAGGCTGAATATCTAATAAAGCTTCAAAACCTTCTTGAACTTGTTCCATAATATCCTTTACTACATGTGAATGAATTTCATTGATCACTTTTTCATAATAAGTTGAAAAATTATTGTTATACGTTTTTAATATATCAGATATAGGTTCATTAAAACGTTGGGTTAAATCTTCACTCATTACTTTCTTTTCATTTTTTTCAAAAAATGATTTAGTATTCTTAAAAATCTTTAATGATGGTTTCAAAATTGAGATCATATCATTAGAAAACTCTATTGTTATATTCGGAGTATGAATTTCTTGTTTTTCTTGATTTGTCACAGAAATAGAGTTTGATATTCGTTTAATGATTTGTGACAACCTTACATATTCATCATTTATAGCTTTATAAATAACATTTTCAATCCTTAGTGATGTTGCTTGTAGCTCTTGAATTAACTCAAATTCAATTGTTTTTATAAGATCATTCAAACATAATGATAAAGCTTGTTGTGTGTTTGCAGATTGATGAAAAACCCCAGGGTGAAAGGCCTCCTTAAAAAAATCATTAAACCGGAAAAACAACCTCTGTTTTAAGTAAAATATAAGTTCTTCTATCTCTTGATTAACCGTTGAAACAATATGTTGATTCGTTAAACCAATTAATTCATTGTTAACTTGCTCTCTTTCTTTACGAAGCTTTTGTAATTCTTGTTCTTTTTCCGCTTTATCTTTATTTGCTGTCTCTATAAAAGATTGAATTCTTTCTAGACAACGTTTTAAATCCTCACGAATAGAAAGAATAGATGTATTTGTTAATTCCTGTTTGATAAAATACTCGAAATGACTTTTAAACTCATCAAACTCGGTTTCCATTTTATTAGATAAAATATTGTGACTTGATACACCATATAGCCTCATATTTCTTATATCATGCTGTAATAATTGGTCTCTAATATAATCTTTAACAAGATCGACTTCTTCTTCATCCTGTGCAAGATCTATTGCATTTATAATAAAGAACATCTTATCAAGTGTGAATGAATCTTTTACCCTTCCCAACTGTCTTAGAAATTCTCTGTCTCCTTTAGAAAATGGATGATTATAATATGTAACATACAAAATAGCATCTGCTTTTTTAATGTACTGAAAAGCAACATCTGTATGCCTTTTGTGTAAAGAATCAGCTCCTGGTGTATCAACAAGTGTAATTCCTGCTTTAGTAATCGCACAATCATAATAAACAATCACTTCTTCAACCAAACAGGCTTTCTCTTCTTTTGCGACAAAATCCTTCATTTCGTCTGTTGTTGTAACAACCAATAGACCATCCCTAGAACTTGTGAGTTCTTGATAATGAAGTAAAGCCGTTTTATACTTTTTAATTTGCTCAACTTCGGTCGTATTTTTACCCTTAAGTATTTTAAGTTTTTCTGCTGCCATATCAAGAGTAGTAATTGTTCCTACTTCTAATGATGAAATTGCTTCATTCATTTCTGTTAATAACTTTCCGCTCGTTTTAAGTTTAACATCAACAACTCCATGTTTTTTTTGATTTGTTGTTGGTGAAATTTTATTTATAGTCGCTGTTGTAGGGTTTGGAGATGATGGTAAAAGTCGGCTACCAATTAAAGCGTTAGCAAATGATGATTTTCCTGCACTAAATGCTCCAAATAAGGCAACTGTAAATGTACGATCATTATAGCTCTTTACTTTATCTTCTATTGCATTTATAAATTGCTTAAATCCTTTGATATTTTCTAAATTCTTAAGAATTTTCTCTGTTTCAACTATAAATACATCTCTATTCTCAATGTGATCAGCTGATACCTTCGCTACTGAATTTCTCGTTTTCTCCTCTGTTATCATTTCCTTATTTTTTTGAAGTGTAATACTACTTCGAGTTGTTTTAGTAAATAGTTGATTATTTGTTAACCAATTTTCACTATCATTGGCTTCACCTTCTAATTTATTAACTAAAAGATGATTTAAATTTTTTTTGTAATTTTCTAATTGAATAAACTTCGCTAATATTTCTTCGTTCTGCTTTATTTCTTTTAAACAGATGTTAAGACGTTGATTAAAGTCGTCAAAAATGCTTTGTTTATCTTCTCTTATTTGATTAATAATCTTTTTGAAAATCATCATCACCTGAGACTTACTATGTTTTTTTATAAGCTCACTTACATCAGATGAATAAGTTAAAACATATTGATCATTAAACGATGCTCCTGACTTTAATGCTTCAAAAATTACATTATCTGTAATCGTAATTGAAAATGTTTGTGAATGATTAACAATCTCACTATTATGGATATCATATTTTTTAATAACTTCCTTAAGCAAAGGGGTAAAATGCCAGGTAATCTGCGTTTCAAGATTTTTCGATAAGCTAGCAAATAGTTCTTGCTTTCTATTATCACGTTCTTGTTCTGTTTTAGCTTTTGCAAAAAGAAAACCAACTTTAAATAAAGGATCAACCGCTTCAATATAAGCTACTGCTTTTTCCCTCGTCTCATAAGGAACTAAATTTGCACTTTTTAAAATCGATTCAACTTTTTCAGTTATTTCATTGTTAATTTCTTTTAGTTTATCTTCTTCAGATTGAATCGAGTCCTCTAATGCTTTCTTTTTATTAAGTTCATTACTCAATGAATTTTGTAGTTTTTCTTTATTTTCATTATTTATCTCTAGTTGTTCTTGATATTGTTCAATATGGTCTTCAATTATTTGTTCAACGGAGTTTTGAATATTTCTTTCGATATATTCCATCCTTTTATTAACAACTGTCTTTATAAGCTCTTTAATGTGGTCTAGTTCATTATATGGATGTTTATCGTTCTTTAAAGTTGTAAAAAAGACATCGTTTTCATGTAAACCTACCTCGGAAAATGATTCAGTAATTTGACTTTTAAAGTCCTTAAACGAAACTTCAGTTTCCTCATGCTTATCAATCTGATTAACAATCAAGAAAATCATTTTGTTACGTTCAATCATTTCTCCAACAAACGAGAGGTTCTCCTCGGATTGAACATGATTATAATCTGTCACATAAAAAACAACATCAGCAAGATGAACCATTGATTCTGTTGATAGCTTATGCGCAGCGTCTGTTGAATCAATACCAGGAGTATCCATGATCACTACGTTTTCTGCAAGGTTTTGATAAGGTTTTTTAATTGATATTCTCTCAATTTCATCACCTTGCTTACAATACTCTTTAATTTGATTAATTGAGTATTGACCAGTTAGCTCTATCTCTTCGTTTCTATTTGAAAATAATGATACATGTTCTTCACCTTTTTCCAGTAACACTAAATTAGCACTTGTGGGAATAGGGCTTGTTGGTAGTATTTGTTCATCTAACAATTTATTAATCATAGTCGATTTCCCAGCAGAAAAATGACCTGCAAAAGCTATGTATAACTTCTCATTGTATAGCTTATCAGCTACTTCCAATAGTTTTCGTGCATTTTCAGTATCCTTTGTATTTACATTGTCATAAATCTGTTTTATTTTTTGGATGAACTCATTTGTTAAAGCCGCTGTCATAATAATCCCCTTTGTTTATCTAATATAAATTAATTATATCTTATCGAATTAAATTAAATATTTCTATTTTAACTTATATTAAAGAAAAAACAAATGAATTATCTTCTTTTTTCCAGTTTTTGAGAGTGATTAGCTTAATTTGATATAATATCTTTGAATATTACATCAATCAATTTCGGATGAAAAATAAAAAAAAGCCCACATTCTATGTGGACTCAAATTATGCTTTTTGAGCATCAATATTTTTTAATATGTAACCAATCAAGAGACTGTACGTAATTACGGTACCACCCACAAATAACATTATCATATTCGTAGAAGACCTCCATTTTTAATGAGAAGTATTTTCAATGTAAATTCATTCTATCATCAATGATAATCATTTTCAATAGATATTTGAAAAGTCTGGCTATTCATTATCTTCTTGGCACAAATCTGGACTTTGAGTTAAAAGCTTCTTGATAATTAGTGTATTTTTTCAGTGCTTTTTCCTCTGTAGGAATTCTAACTGTCATCATGACAATATTTAATATTGTAAATATAAGAGCTGTTACATAAGCCTGAAATAATAGTGGAATGATTAAAATTTCCACTGCTACTATAATATAGTTCGGATGTTTTAAATACTGATATGGACCTTTGGAGACAACAATATCATTTGGAACAATAATAATCTTAGTATTCCAATAAGACCCTAAAGACATAAGTGCCCAATACCGAATCATTTGTGTGATGATTAGAATTGGGATCAGTAAATACCATAGAACAGAAATCTCCCGCTCAAACACCATAACTTCAAATAAAAGGGATAATAGAAATAATGTATGGAGAGCGACTATGAACCTGTAATGTTCACTTCCATGCTCAACCCCTCCTCTATCGATCATCCATTTTTCGTTTCTTCTGGCTATTGCTAACTCCGTAATTCTTTGTAATATAAGTAAAGAAAAAAATACATAAAACATTTACTATCTACCCCTTCCAAGAAACTAATAATAATTCAGAGCTGAATCCCGGTCCTAATGCACCAATTATCCCAAAATCTGAATTTTGACCTAGTTCTTGTATTAAGTATTCCTCCAGAACGTACATAACAGTTACTGATGACATATTGCCATGATTTTTAAGTACTTCCTTAGAAATATTTAGTTGTTCCTCAGTAAAACCTAACCCATCTATGTATGCATCAATAACTTTTTTTCCACCTGGATGTGCGATAAAGTGATTGATTTTGTTCAAAGTTAAATGATGCTCATTAAGAAACTCAATAATTTGTGGTTTTAACCATTTCTTAATAATTGCAGGAATATCCCTGGAAAAGATAACATACAATCCATTGTTCTTGATATCCCATCCCATAACATCCTCAGAATCTTTCATTAAAGTCGATCTAGTTCCAATAATTTCAGGTAAAGCTGCTAATTTAGATCTCTCTTTCCAGTTGAATGATTTTCCGGCAATACATGTGCATGCAACACCATCGGCAAATAAAGAAGTACCGATTAAATTGCTTTTACTATGATCATCATGTTGAAAAGTTAAACTGCAAAGCTCAACAGCAATCACTAATACAACTGAATCAGGATATGCCCTACAATACTCATAAGCTCTTGATAAACCACTGGCACCACCTGCACAACCTAAACCCCAAATCGGTATTCTTTTTGTTGTTTTCTTAAAGGGAAGCTGGTTCATAATTTTTGCATCAATACTAGGTGTAGAAAAACCAGTACTACTTATAAAAAAAATGGCATCTATTTCTTCAAAAGAAACAGGTCTACTTAATATTTGTTGATTGGAGAGGCAATTTTTAACTGCTTCTACGCTATAATTTACAGCTTTCTCAATATACAAATCATTTTTTTCTTCAAAGGAATGCTCCTTTTGATACCAAGTAAGTTCTTCTGCAAAATGTCTCTTTTCAATTTGACCGTTACTAAATACGGTTAATAAACGATCAATATCCTTAAAGGAATCACTAAAGATTTCCCTACAAAGTTCAACAGCTGTAGTTTGACTTATTTCATTTTCTGGTATTGCTTTACCAACTGATAAGATTGTCGCCATTTAGTTCACCTCAAATTCAATAAGGTTACTATTTCCAATGATATACAATATTATCCTGTAAAAAACAAAAAAAGCCTTCCCAAATTTTAGGGAAGACGTTTTAAAGGAGTTGTTGTTGTTGTTGTGCTCTCTTATTATATAATAAAAGATATTGTTTCTCATTGAGAATATATGGTATAAATGGTTTTTTTACTTATAGAGATTAAAACGAACAAATTCATTCCAAATCTTTGCCTAAAGCATTCAATACTAAACTTAAGAAATACTGTGTTCACTATAATGATTTTAAGAATTTAAAAAATAAGCCATGAAAATTTCGTCATCATATTTATTACCTATTTTCACTTGCTCTTTTTGTATACCTTCTGTAACAAAACCATATCTTTCATAAAGTTTTTGTGCTAATCCATTTGATGAAAACACAGTTAAACATAATTTGTGTAAGCCATTTACTCGACACCAGTTCAATGTATAGGTCATGATTTCGCTACCAATCCCTTTACCTTGTACGCGATCTATCAACCATGTTCTAAATAGCCCAGTATGACTCTTCATTTCTAGTTCGCCTCTTATAATTCTTGCAATACCTACAATTTCCTTTTCCTTTTCAACAACAATATACATGTTGTTAGCACGATGCATTTCTTTAATGAAATGCTGTTCTTCTTCAATGCTTCTTGGTTTTTCTTTTTGAATATATGTACCAGAATCGATAATTTTTTTTGCAGCAACTATAATTTGAGGTGCATCCTTCTCCATTGCTTTTCTAAGACAAAATTCCTCTCCATTTTTAGATGAAATGATTTTATATTCAGTTCTCTCGTTTATCAAAACATACACCTCTTTAGTAATATAGTCCTAATTAGTTCGAAAATAAGTACAGTGGTTGTAACTTTTATGTTAGTAACATCGTCTTCTTAATATAAGGTTATATAATCTAAAAAGATAATAAGCAAAATTAACTAGCTTTGATAATCTTACAAATTTCAACACAAATTTATTATTTTTGTGTAAAACGTACTTCTATTAATATGTTTTATGCTAATATAAAGTAACAACTATAGGCTGGAGGAACTAGGAAGAAGATGAATAAAGATGTGATAGATCAATTATTAGATGGAACAATGGCATCAATTAAAATGCTACTTACAATCCCCTATTCAATCGAAGATACAACAAATGTAATACCTAATGATCAGACTCTTCACTCTGTTCAAATTGACCTTAATGGTGAATTATCAGGTGCTATCCTCATCCAAGGACAAACAGGTGTATATAGTATGATCGGAGAAGGAATGTTTGGTATGCCTGTTACTGGTGAGTTATTAGAATCATTTATTGGTGAATTTGCTAATATGTTAACAGGAAATTTAGCTACACTTCTTTCAAACCAAGGTTTTACTACAGATATTTCCACTCCGAAGTTTCTTCCTGATATACAGAACGTTAAATACGGAACATTTGTTACAATACCTATAGAAATTACAGAGCATGGAAACCTTTCTATTTCTTTGTGTATAAATTAGCAAAAACGGCTGACTTTTTGTCAGCCTTTTATATTTTCCGTTATACTCGTCTATTTAGATGTACTATCTGTTATATGCTAAGCACCATATGAATTAGTTACCTTTAATAAGCGCTTCTCTTTAAAGAAGCCAACTTTTACGCCACACGAATCGTTTTACCAAAAGGTACTTTTGGAACAAATTCATCCGGCACTAACCAAAAGACTTCATTTGTTACATCTAGATCTTCATAAAAATATCCAGTAACATCCGTTATATAAAATAATGTATCAATTTCTTCCTTTTCTACCCATTCTAATACCTCTGTGTATGAGGACTTACCGTGGTTATAATATGTCATTTTATTTTCTTTGAGTGGTGAAATACTTCTTATCTTAAAATCAGCTTGTATCAAAAATGCATTTGGGGTTACTTCACTAAACAATTTTATAATGTTCTCAATTAACATCTTGTTTATTTCGTTTGTTGACGTATCAATTGCAAGAGCCACTTTTTTGTCCTTTCTTTCTATTAGCTTGGAAAGTAAAAGTTTTTGCCACTTCATTGTGCACAACTCCCCATTATATTTTAAAAGCATATCTATTTTGTGCAAATGCTACTTAAATATGACATTAAATATAATTAGGGTTTTGTTCAAATCACGATTCAGAATAAGCACCAGTTCCATTACAACTATGACAGTCAAGAATGGACTCATATGTAGGTATGTACACGCTGGATATAATTGTATTGTAGCCCCGTCCTCTACAGTCAGGACATTTACCTAATGATTCCATGTTTGTTCTAAATTGTTCTCTTTTTGATTTATTCCAGTCACTTAATGCTTGTAAGAAATTCAATACTTTCACACCTTTTTTTCTTACTATAAACAAATAAGGGGTTTTTAAACCTATTTTTTAGTAATTGAGTAATTACCAAATTCCAAGTATTATTAGTAGTAGGATTGTGAGATTTTTTTCCGACAAATTCTTTTGATATCCATTAACATCTAATTAATTTTTTTGTAAAATGAAGTAGTTTAATCTATTTGTTCACTAGAAGAGGGGATTATAATGGCAGAGTTAGCATTTAAAGAATATATCTTCAAAAAAGGTAATAAAGTTACAGTTTATCTCTATCAAAGTAGTATTGAACTAGTACAACAAGGCCTCTTAGGAAAGTTCAATAAAATAAATTTAATTCCATATAAAAACATCGTAACGATAACCTTAAAAAAACCTGGTTTTGCATCTAATGGAGAATTAGTAATCGATTGTGGATTAAATAATAATAAAAAGGAAAAACAAAAAAATACAATCGATTTCACAAAGCATGAACTTGACCAAATCATTGAGCTAAAAAAAACGATTGAAAATAAGATAAGCGATATTAAAGGTCAAAGAGTAGATTCAGCAATCGACAATTTCGAGAAACTAAAAAAACTTAAAGAATTATATGACTTAGATATACTGTCAGAAGAGGAATATGAGGATCAAAAAGAGATGTTATTAGAAAGATAAATTATACACATTTCAATGTGTTACTTTTCACAAAAAAAACTTAATAAACACAAAAAAAGGGTTTGGAATGAATGCATTCCAAACCCCTTTGTTCATTTATTTCTAATCTTCATTGTTCCCTTTTTCCCAATCAATATAACTACCAGTACTATTACAAGCATGGCATTCTAAAGAACTAGTTATATACATGCTAGATGGAATAATAAAGCCATGCCCACGGCATTCAGGACATTTGTTTTGTGTTTTCATTTTTTCTCTAAAGTTATTCTTCCTTTTATTTATCATATTACTAATTAACGATTTAAAATTCATATTTTAAATCACTCCTGAGAATTCTTTTTACATTATATTCAACTCTCAGGACAAGGTGCATAATAAATGAACAAATAAAGTGGCTAATGTATAAAACTAACTGATATAAAAAATATTTTTTTATCTGGAATCCTTATCTCTCGTCATTAGATATGATAAATATTTCGGTATTTCTCCTCAAGGTATTGAATTAAATAGTTAGCATTCAAGCTTTCACCTGTAACATCATTAAGGATTTCTAGAGGCTCTTTTGTTTTTCCAAACTTATGAATATTTTCTGTTAGCCATTCCTTAATTTTATTAAATTGACCGTTTCTTACTATTTCATCAAAATTAGGTAAATCCTTTAGCATTGCATGTTTAAACTGTGCTGCATACATATAGCCTAAAGCATATGATGGGAAGTAGCCGAAACTACCACCAGCCCAATGAACATCTTGTAATACACCTTGAGCGTCATTAGGAGGTGTTATGCCTAAATACTCTTTATATTTTTGATTCCATATTTGTGGCAACTCATCAACAGTTATTTCATCATTAAACAAAGCCTTCTCAATTTCATATCTAATCATTATATGTAGTGGATAAGTCAGTTCATCTGCTTCAATTCTAATTAGTGAAGGTTTTGACTCATTAATGGCATGATAAAAATCCTCTAAATTTACATTTGAAAACTGTTCTGTTGAGTGGGATTGTAATTGTTTATAATAAACTGCCCAAAATTCTTTATTTCGACCAACAAAGTTTTCATAAAATAAAGATTGTGACTCATGAATTCCCATAGATGTGCCACTACATAAAGGCGTGCCCTCGAGCTCCTCAGAAATATTCTGTTCATAAATAGCATGTCCACACTCGTGGATTGTTCCAAATATGGCGGTACGAAAATCTGATTCATCATACTTTGTTGTAACTCTGACATCTCCACGGTTTAATGTTATTTCAAAAGGATGAACAGTTTCGTCAAGTCTTCCTGCCTCAAAATCATAGCCGATTTCCTTGAGAATATATTCACTAAACTCCTTTTGACTTTGTTTAGAAAAATGTTTATTCAAAAACTCCGTTTTTGGTTGTTTAGGTGAATTTGCAAGTTCTCTTACCAATGGAACGATTTTTTCACGAACCTGTGCAAAAACTTCATCTAATATTTCTACAGTTATACCTGGTTCATACTCATTAAGGAGAGTATTATATTTATTTCCATTATGTCCCCAATAATCTATAAGCTTTTTATTATAATCTACTAGTTTCTGAAGATAAGGAGCAAATAGCTGATAATCTGATTTTGCCTTAGCTTCCTCCCATACTGCTTCTGCCTTTGAGCAAAGAATTACATATTCCTGATACTCTTTTGCTGGTATGACTTTATTTTTTTTGTATTCTTTTTTCAAAAAGCCGATTGCCTTTTGAGTGACAAAACTTAGTTCTTCATATACACCTTCTTGAGTAAGCGCTGTTAAATAATCATTCATTTGATCTGAAACCAGCATTTCAAAAGCTTCTGTAGATAACATCCCGATCACTTCAGAACGCTGCTCAATCCCTTTTTTCGGTGCACCTGTTCTCATATCCCAGTACATGACGTTAATGGCCTCATCATAAGCTTGCATTTTTTTTATGTATTCTAAAAAATCTTTCTCCATTTGCTTCAATCGTACCACTCCCTTTTGTTTATCACTCTTAAGATTATAGAGCCATATTCTTCGTGTCAAGAACAAACAACACACACAAGCCCCTTAACTCAAAGCATATGAAAATTTATAATGCTCATACGATAAAAAAATAGACAAGAAGCTATGCTCCTGTCTATCTAATAACTGATTTTACTGGTAATACAGATTGAATTTGTTCGATGTTAGCTTCATCATTTTGTGAAGTGAAAATAGTTATAAATCCGCGATCTTCACTTGTTCTAATTAAACGTCCAACACCTTGTCTTAAACGCAACAACATGTAAGGTAAATCAACATCATGAAACGGATCTATTTTATCAGAACGTTTCGCTTCAAAGACAGGATCCTCTGGAGGATATGGTAAAGACCAAATAATTACATTAGATAATGAAGAACCTGGTATATCTAAGCCTTCCCATAAATGAACTGCACAAAGAACCGAATTTTCATTTTGTTGAAACTCTTTTACTAATGAACTAATTTCTTTGTCACCTTCAAATAGCACAGGAAATTCAATAGTTATTGATTCCATTTTTGTTTTAAACCAACTTAATTCAGCCTTTGAATTAAAGAGAACAAGCCCTTTACCTTCTGTCTGAATAAGCTCTTCTATTGTTTTTGTAAATTTCACTGAGCTATCTTCTTCTTTTATAACCTGAAGTTGCATTTGTTCCTCATAGTCAAAAGGTGATTCAACAGATAATGATAGATAATCACCAATTCCTAAACTACTTGCTATGAAATCAAATGATTTATTTTCAGAAAGAGTAGCAGAAGAAAAGATAAACGGAATTTTAGCAGAAAACACTTTTTCTTTAAGAACTTCTTCTACCTTTCTAGGCATAATAACTAATGTATAATCAGAATCTTTTTCTTCGACCCAACTTACAGCGCTTTTGCTTTTTGTATATAAGGAGAGAGAAAATTCCATTTGATCAATATACTCTTCTACTATTTTTAATTCATAATCACCAATGGTATATAATTCACCTTCAAAAACAAGTGCTTCACTGATTTCCGCTAGCTTTCTTTGAAGAACGCTAGCATTTTTCTGTAATTTTTCTTTATTCGTAATAGCTAAACGATCAGATCCTTCAACATGACTTGTATATGTTTGAAGATCGTCAAAAAATTCATCATTAATTGCTAATGCATCCTCGACTAAATACGCAAGCTCTTCACGTATCTCATTTTGCAATAATCTTTCTAGAAAGTTTTGCAATGAACTCTGTTTTACTCGATATGTTAAAGCTTTTTGAGCAGCAAACTCCAATAAATGTCCTTCATCAAACACAACACTACTATATTCGGGTAGTAGTGGAATTTGACCTTCACGCTTACGGGAGTCAAACGTCCATACATGTTCCATAAAATAATCATGAGAACACACAATGATGTCAGTTGCTTTACGATAATGATCACGAGACAATGTTAAACCACAACGGTGTCTTTGATTGCAAGTGAAACAGTCTTGAAAGCTATCCCAACCAACACGTTCCCACTCTTCATCTGAAAAATGGCCAAATTCTTTTCGATCTCCATAAGGAGTAAAATGCTGCATTCCTGCTTTTTCATGAACAAAATCAGGTAATGATTCATAGAGATCTAAATATTTTTCTTCACCAGTTTTTTGAATTGTATCATCTAGTTTGTTTAAACATAAATATTGACTATGTGTTTTACTTAATCTTACATCCATATTCAAATCTAGAAATTTAGTTAATTTGGCGATATCGCCTTCCTGTTTTACTAATTGTTCAATTAATGTTTCATCTGCACATGCAATTATTGCAGGTTTACCAGTATATCTCGCATAAGATAATGCATAAAGCAAATAGACAATGGTTTTACCAGTACCTACTCCAGCTTCTGCAAACATAACCTTCTTTTCTTGATATGCTCTCTCTAATTGAAAAGCCATGAAGATTTGTTCATCTCTTAACTCAAAGCCTTGGTCTGGAAGGATATCATAAAAAACATCTCCAATCCAGTTATTTAAAGCTTGGTAAAAGCTCTCATCCTTTGATATAGCAAAAGGCAAACGTGATGTAACCATAGACGTTACCTCCATATTTTTCATTTTTACCGTAAATTTTAATTATCTTCTTTATATTAAAAAAAGTCAATTCATTTACACTTATAGATTTACGACATATTATTTATCTAATGCTTTGAAGGTCAGTTCTTATTTTGCTTCATTTAATTTTTAAACTCAACCTTATTAACCTATACCACTGATTCACCAAGGCAAAAAAAAAGAGCCTACTCTTAGTGAGTTACTCTAACTACCTAGTGATTAAACATTGTTTCTATGATTAACTGATGATCAATGGATGTTGCATGAGCCAACGACTCAATCATTTCTGCTTTTGCTTTATCAACCTGCAGTATGGCAGGATCATCAAAGTTAACTTGTGTTTCCAAAGACTTTTTAGTTGAATCTAAAGCTTTTGCAATCATTTCAAATTGGTCATTGTAATACAATTCCTTATTTCACACCTTTCACTATGTGTGATAATCATAATTTAAGTATGACCAAATTCTTTAACATATATTCAAGAAATGAAATGTGATCTCAGTTTTTTGCCACTTTTATAGCTATATATTCGACACTATAAAAAAACGAAGAGTAAAATCACCCTTCGTTTTCAACCGTCTTATATCCCATCCCGAGCAATTCATCTGTTAATGTTTCGGGTGTTACTATATAATAGGTTTTTCCCTCATCATTAGTAATAATAAACTCTGTTGGACTAGCATCAACTTTTGCTGCGTCCAGGGAGAAATATTTTGGTCCAAGCTGATCTGTTATTGATGACATAAACACACACTCCTTTTTTTGATTATATCAATTTTCTTATCCTTATAACAGAAAATATAATCATGAATTCTTCTTAATTTCTAGGAGGACGAACATTTGACCAGTATTGATAAAAATCTGTTTTAATAAAACCATTAAACAACTTCCGCTTCTTTGTAGCTGGTTTACCATATAACTCTTCAAAGCCTTCGTGAGATGTTAGCATATAAATACTCCATGTATCTAATGTAGAGAAAGCCTGTCCCATTTCTCTATACAATTGTTCTACTTCTCTTTTTTCTCCTAAACGCTCACCATAAGGAGGATTACCAACGATTACACCAAATTCCTTGGTTGTCGTGAAATCCTTTACTTGCATTTGCTTAAATTGAATAGATTCTGAAAGGCCTGCTTCTTCCGCATTTTCCTTTGCAATGTTTACCATTCGGTGATCTATATCTGAAGCTTGAATATCTAAAGGTTGATCATATTTAGCTTTATCTTCTACTTCCTGCCTAGCTAAATCCCACTTGTCTTTCCCAATCCAATCCCATGCTTCAGATGCAAAATCTCGATTAAAGCCAGGTGCAATATTTTGTCCGATCATAGCTGCCTCAAGTGGAATTGTTCCAGATCCACAAAATGGATCAACAAATGGACGATCAGGATTCCATTTTGTTAATAGAACAAGCGCTGCTGCAAGTGTTTCCTTAATAGGTGCTCCACCTTGATCCATTCTAAAGCCTCGTTTATGTAATCCAGCTCCACTTGCATCGATAGTAATCGTGGCAATGTCCTTTAGGAGAGCTACTTCAATTCGATAAAATGGGCCAGTTTCACTTAGCCAACCTTCAGTTTTATAATGTGACTTAATTTTTTCGACTACAGCCTTCTTCACTATAGCTTGGCAATCTGGCACACTATGTAATGTAGATTTTACTGATTTACCTATAACAGGAAATTCAGCATTAACAGGTAGATAATCACCCCAGTTTAGTGCCTTTGTTTTCTCAAATAATTCATCAAAGGTTTTTGCCTGAAACTCTCCAACTTTAATTTTTATACGATCAGCTGTTCTAAGCCATAAATTCGAGCGACAAATTGCCAATTCATCTGCTTCAAACATAACCTTGCCATTTTCAACCTGACAATCATATCCTAAGTCTTTTACCTCTTTACCTACTATTGCCTCTAACCCCATTGCCGATGTTGCAATCAAAGATAATTTTTTCATTATTCACCCTGCCTTACTATTTTTAATTCACAATGCTTATGTACGTATTTACCTCATTATATAAGATGCTATTCTGAAGATAATTTGCTATTATTTGCTGGTAGCAACTGTGATGATGCTGCGACTAAAATTAACAAAGTCCACGAAGGTTACCTATATAAATTATATCCAATAATTTTATATGTATAAAAGAAAAACATAGCTTATGATTATGAACAATTTATTATGTGGTAATATAACGTTTATTCTAACATCTAAAAGCAATTATTTCTAATCCTACAAAAAAAGGACTGATATAATCAGCCCTTTGTTAGTAATTATTTATTAACTAATTAATAACGTTCGATAAGCCATGTTTTGTTCCATCGTACTACAAGCGGCATAGCCTCGTACTCAGGTGGTAATCATCTATCTACAAAAGCTAAAAGCTCTTGTCCTTCTCTTCGTTCAATTCCTCCAAGAAGGTGCCCCTACCATAATTTGGGTTTCTCACTCGTGGGGTTTACCTCGTTCCACTCTTACGATTTCTCGCAAGACTCCGTCACTGTGGCACTTTCAAGGTATTCAAGCCATATCCAAAGGACTTAGGCTTTTTCCCTGCCGTCAGCCAAGCATTAAGCTTTAGCTGCCCTAGCTTATGAATTCGCTAGGCACGAACACTACGGGCATCTCAGCACCGTGCGAGCATGGACTTTCCTCTACAATCCTAAAGATTGCAGCGATCACCTGAACGTTATTAACAACAAGACTTAGTATACCTAAAAATTACTCATAAAACAAGAGGAAGATTTTAGGTTTAATTAATCATACAGTTTACTACCAAATACATGTTTCTCTAAATTAGATAACCTTTTTAAGATATCAAAATTTGTTGTATTTGTTTGAACTGGTGTTTGTTTTTTGTATGTATCATCCAGTTGTTTCTTCAAGCGCAAGTTTTCTTGTTGAAGATCTTCAATTTCTTGATGAAATGTTTCATAATCTTTAATAACAAGATCAAGAAATTTATCTACTTCTTCTTGTTTATAGCCTCTAACACCTGATTTAAACTCTTTTTCTAAAATCTCTTTAGCTGTTAATTTTACTTTATCTGAAAGCATATTATTCACCTCATTTAGCGAAGTCATCAACTTTTATTTTTTCAGAAAAATTACAAAATGTCAATTTTTCTTTTTTAGTTGTCTTCACATACTTTTTTCATTTTCAAATGTGCACACCATTTTGCTCATATTCTAGACAGCATATTACGGAGAAGCAGGTTTTGGTCATGATTACCATAAATCATTATTTTTCATATTTTCCTCTTCTACAACTACCTGTAAATCAGAAAAATTAATTGTTTCTATATAATAGTTGTTAACTTCTTGCTTTTTCTTTGCTACATCCATTAAAAATTTAGGAGAACCTTGTTTTTCATCATCATATACTAGTAATAATCCATCACTTTTATTAATAAGAAATTCGTTTTTTTGACGAAATTGTAAAGGACTTTCATACTCTCTCTTTGTTATACTTTCTACAAAATCAGCTTGAGATACGATAAACTCATAATATTCTCTGTTTATTTCGTTCCATTTGCTTTCTTGGTTTAGAAAAGGTGTTAAGATTGCCAGCTTTAGATCCGGACATTCGAGTTGTAAATCAAACACAACTTCTGCAGCCCATAATTCAACACCCATTTGACCACTAATGATAACCCATTCTAACCCTTCCTCAATTAAAGAATTTAGAGATTTTTGAATTGCTTTTTTTATATATGTTACAGCTTGATCATCATTTTTAAATATCCCTAACTCAAATGATTTATATCCTGATACCGTTACTACTTTCAAGTAAACCACCTTACCATTATACGAGCTATATTAATACATTATAACAAAAGAAGTAATGAAATTAAAAAAATAAGAAAGGAGCTGAAATATCAGCTCCTGCTCCCTACAATATGAATTATCCGAAAAATGGACCAGGGCTAAATCCTGGACGAGGAACTGGTGCTCCTTGACCAAAACCTGGAGTAGGACCATACACATTAAAATGTTGATGTGATACTTGATTCTCTACAGATTGTGTTTGCGGGAAATAGTGTTGGTGCTTAAAGAATTCATTATTTACAGTTGTTGTGTGTTGTGGATGAATGTGTGGTACGATCGTCTCAGAATAATTATGGTTAACACAGCATTTTGTAGGGTGTACTATTGGTGCCATTACATTAGGTCTGCAATGCATGTTACATTCTCCTTTCAATCTTTTATCTTATCTTACACTCATAGCCTATGATGAAAGGTACATACATGTACTAATGCAAAAACCTAATTTTTATAAAAAAGCATAAAAACTTTCCTTGAAGTTTGTAAAAATAAAGATTGTTAAAACAATTACAATGAAAAACAAGTATAAAATACCTTTGTACACAAAAACCTTCTCCTTCTTTAACATATTACAATCATTTATTTTACATGGTTCAACAAAAAGCTACAATTACTATTTAATAAATTCATACAATCTTAAGATTTAAACAAATATTGACGAAATCACTCACTTCCTGCGCTTGCCCGGGGAATATTTTTAGCGTATTTTATTTTTAACCTGTTTAGCCTTTTAGAAATTTCAGTATCATTCGTCTTTTTTGAGTCACCACATTCATTTATTAGCTTATATACCATTTCAGAATATAAAATCGCTTTTTTATAATTCTTCACTTTATGTTCATAATATTTCGCTAACTCAATTGCAGCTTTTTCTTGTGTTCCTGATCTATTCATAGAAATGATTTCTTCCCATACCATAACCGCAACATCCCAATTTTGCTGTCTCTTATAATGCATTGATAAAGCGAGTAAAGCTTGATCTTCCTTATTTGATTTCTTATTCAAAAGACTTTTATAAGCAGAGATAGCTGATTTGTTATCCCCTACATAATCTAGCCACCTCGCAATCTCATAATGCTCTTCACCGCTAGCTTTTTGATCTGTTTCTAAGATTATTAAAGATAAATGGATATAAAGTGTAATTAGTGATAATACATCAATCTCATTATGCTTTAACACTCCTGATATGATTTCAGGCTGCTGCTGCTTTACAAATTGAAAATAAATCATAGGAGCTAAATATCCTGGAACGTCATTTTCACGTTTAATGCCTAATATATCTGTTTCAACCTTTGATAAACGAACTGATTCTAATTCATTTTTCCACAGTCTCCTAGCTGCATGAAATAAATCAAAATGCCCAAATGCAGGTAAACTCGGAACAGAGTTTCGTATTAACGTATGACGTGTTTTTACCTGGGGCCAATCGAATGCTTTGCCATTATATGTGACTAGTGTTTTACTATTAATATCTTTTAAGAAACAATTATAAAGTGCTATTTCATTACCAGGCTGTGGTAATAAATACTGCCTGATCACAACACGATCATGAAACACCTGTGCTTGGCCAAGTAAAAAGATTGTATTACCTACTCCCCCACCTAACCCTGTAGTTTCAGTATCAAAGAAAAAAAGTTCACTAGACTTGTGACCTTTTGATGATAATGGATGAACAGAATCACTTTTATTCCAAAGTCCGACAATTTCATGAAAATCTCCGAGCTGGTAATGTCCGTGCTTAAAATTAAGAGGATAGATAACTTCTCTTATAAAACATGTTTGTCCTTCAAAATGACAAATCTCTATGTTATGTTCCTTCCATTTAAGATCATTCTGGCTAGAAGAATCTTTATTTTCTTGCTGTACAGGTAAATCATTCTCTCTGACAATGTTCTGCTTTAGCCTATTTAATTTATTTTTCAACGACATTTTTTGTTCCATCCTTTATATTGCTAAGTAGAAAATGGGTATCATTTTTTGCAGATTTGGAAACAATATCTGCTCCAATGCATGAGGGACAGCCTTCTGTACAAGGACAAAACTCTATTAACTGTAAAGCTTCATTAATTACATCATTAATTGTTTCATATATTCTTTTTGACAACCCTACTCCACCTGGATATCTATCGTATAAAAATATAGTTGGTTTTCCATTATGAACTGCTTTGATTTGCGCAATAACATGTAAATCAGATGGATCACACATTACCTTTAATGGTGCTACAT
Organism: Metabacillus litoralis; assembly: GCF_007994985.1. Taxonomy (GTDB): domain Bacteria; phylum Bacillota; class Bacilli; order Bacillales; family Bacillaceae; genus Metabacillus; species Metabacillus litoralis. The sequence goes on from NZ_VOQF01000001.1 coordinate 650,477, forward strand.
GCTGTAAAACATGAGCAGCACCTATTATGGATTCCTCTACTCTTTTTATTGAAAGTCTTTCTACAACATTCTCATTAACACTAATCCATGCTGAGTTTGTATGAAGCTCTTCCTCAGGTAAATGAATTGGCCCTGAGCCTATATTTTCATGTGTATCAAATTTGATTTTCTTAAAAATCGTTGCCATTGCTTGTACAGTTACATCTCCATATCCAAACATAGCATTATGATCTTCTTTTAGCATATCTTCCTCTAGTACTTTTAGCTGTACGGCCAAATTCGCATCAGTAAAATAATCCACATCAACTTCTCGAACAAAAGCTTTTTTCTCTTCCCAATCAAGCTTTTCTACTTGATATTGTACCCCTTGATGTAAATATACCGCCTCATCGTGAAGTAAAGTCATGGCACTAAAACGATCCATTTCCCCTATCACTTTTACATTTGCTATGTCAGATTGATCAATGATCACGACATTTTCTTGTGATGCTGAACGAAGGCTAATATTATGAGCAGGGAAAGAATCGTTCATCCAATGATATGTTTCATTATTAAAATATAACACTCTCTCTTCAGCTAAAAACTGGAGGATATCTTCCAATTCTAATCCATCAAAAGTATCACCAACTTTAAAAGGAAGTTCAAATGCAGCACATTTCAAGTGATCAACCAAAACAACAAGGTTATCAGGATTGATAATGGCTGTTTCAGGATTTTGTTCAAAGAAATAACGGGGGTTTTGAATAATATATTGATCTAGTGGACTTGAGCTTGCTACCATTAAAATCACAGCTTCCCCTTGCCTTCTCCCGGCCCTACCAGCCTGTTGCCAAGCACTAGCGATTGTACCAGGATAACCTGTCATTATACATACCTGTAGGCTCCCAATATCTACACCAAGTTCAAGAGCATTCGTGCTGACAACACCTAAAACCTCTCCATTACGCAAGCCTTTTTCAATTTCTCTTCTTTGCTTTGGTAAATAGCCACCTCTATATCCTTGAATAGATTTTTTCACCAACTCATTTTTCACCAAGTCATGTAAATAGGTCAAAATAATCTCTACTCTCACTCGGCTTCTAGCAAATACGATTGTCTGTATTTTATTTTTTAAGAACTTACCTGCTAATTTTCTAACCTCTAATGTCGCACTTCTTCTAATGTTTAATGGTTTATTAACAATAGGAGGATTATAAAATATAAAATGCTTTTTGCTTGATGGCGCACCATTTTCATTAATCAATTTAACCTGTCTTCCGGTTAAGGTTTCGGCCAATTCCTTTGGATTTGCAATTGTTGCAGAAGTACAAATGAATTGTGGATCACTGCCATAAAACTCACAAATGCGTTTAAGTCTTCTTATAACATTAGAAACATGACTTCCAAAAATTCCTCTATAAATATGAAGCTCATCAATCACTATATATTTTAAGTTCTCAAACAAAGAAACCCATTTTGTATGATGAGGTAGTATTGCTGAATGGAGCATATCAGGATTTGTTATAACAATATGACCCGCTTTTCTTACCTTTTGACGGATGGCAGGTGATGTGTCACCGTCATACGTGTAAGAGTTTAAGGAGACTCCCATTTCAGAGATTATTTCATTCAATTCTGATTTCTGATCTTGTGCTAATGCTTTTGTAGGAAAAAGGTATAATGCACGACTCGTTTCATCTTGTAAGATCTTTTGTAAAACCGGTAAGTTATAACATAAAGTTTTGCCAGAAGCTGTAGGAGTAACTGCAACAAAATCGGAACCTGAATTTGCATATAAAAATGCTTCATTTTGATGTGAATATAGCTTTGATATCCCCCTATTTTCTAGTGCAATTTTCAATCTTGTGTCTAAATCTTTAGGCATTTCAACAGATTTCGCCTCTTTTGCTGGTATGGTATGCCAATGTACAATCTGATCGTTAAACTCCTTATCTTCCTTCAAAGATTCTAAAAGACTTGTTAATGTTTTTCTAAATTCCATGCTTTCACCTCATTATTTAAGGAACGTTACTGGAAAAATGTAGCTTTCTATCTTATATCCGGAGAAAAAAGTGTTTATCTCCTTAAAGGAATTATTTTATGAAATATTTACAATAAGAGATTTTATCTTCTCTATTTTACCGAATAAACGTTCGTAAATAAAGCATTTTGTTATTTGGCACTTTTTATAATAAACAATGTTCCTTTAATAGTATTGTTGTTAAAAAAACTGGTGATGGATACAGTCTTTTTGTTGCTAAAGGGATTCGACCTATGAAAAGAAAAGCTGGATTTAATTCATGTTTAAAGCTGTTGATTAATGTTTGTGAAATAACCTTTAACAATAACCATTTTTTAACTTCTCCATATAATAATTTGACTTTTATTACTAAAATAAGGAGGAGAAAGAATGAAGGAGAAAGACATATTTAAAAATAAAAATGAGGAACAAAAAATAGAGAGCTTAGACTTTTTTCAAATTGTTGATCAATTTTTTCGCTCAGAGCCTATAAAACAATTTATGAGTGAATTTGATTCCATAATGCAACAATCTTTACCTTTAAACTCGATAGCAGTTAACACTTTTGAAACAGATAAAACATGTGTAATCGAATTACAAATCCCACCAGTTAAGAAAGAGCAAATAAATTTAGAGCTATATGACCAATACCTAACGATTCAAATTACAAATCGTGAGGAAATTAAGGAATATAATGAAAATTCCTCAACATTCCGAAATTATACTTCGTTAGATAGCTTATCAAAAACAATCCTATTACCTTATCCTGTTAAAGAACATGAAATTAAAACAACATATAAAAAGGGATCACTTCTTGTTACTATCCCTAAAAAATCAAAAACAATTTTAATCCAAGATGATTCTAAATCATAATTCCCACCCAGATTGAACAAGAACATAAGAGGGACACATAATCCATGGGGAGGAAGCTGAGCCTCCTCAACTACGCCTGCTTAGGTCTCATAGTCTGCAAAATAAATCCAAAGCAAATAAAAACCCGAACTATTAGGCGAATGATTAATTGAAATATCACCTAATAATTCGGGTTTATCATTAGATTAAATACTTATGTCCCAGCCTCTTGGTTAACTATTTTTATGTGATTTACTACCGTACTTTGGATTTTCTTCTGGCGTTGGATCTTTAGCTAGATCTTTAGCTGAGTTTGTTATGTCACTTTTTTTTATATCATGTTTTTTTCGCACAGTTGTCCCTCCTTCTTTCTTCTATCTTTACATAAAAAATTTATATTTAATCTGTAAATGAATATGTAATTAATCTCTGTTTACACAAATTAATGAAATAAAAAAACCATAAATTGTTCTGCAAGAAATAACATCCTATTCAAACACTAAGAAATGGAGGTGTTTATAATGAAAAGTAACAACCAAAAAGAAAAGCTGCCAGATTTTAAGGAACTAACCGATCGATTAATTGCAGATCCATCACCATCACCAGGTCTTGTTATTAAAACAAACCTTGATAAAGATGATGTTACAGAAGACAACCCTTACATTACTAATCATGATGCTTCTAACGATTTAAAAAATTATTTTAAGGAATGATGATTATGGATTTCACTTTAGGATATCTAAAAGAAGCATTATCAAATTATGATAGAAGTTCTGTATGTCATCGAATTATGGAAAGATTAGAGAAAAAATCATATTCAAATGAACGTGATTTTGTTTTTACATTAGAAGACGATGAGGTTCAGTTTTTAAACAATGTATTACCTGATGAAATTAAATACGCATTTAATGAGCAGGATTTTATTAGAGGTAATCAATTAAATGAAGTTTACGAGTTGCTAATTTAATTAAAAACTCAAGTGGAGGTATTAATGAATAGGAATAGTAACCATTACATTAACATTAAATTTCAAACAGGAGCTATTGATCACGAAGGAGTAAATGGATGTCAAGTAGAAGACGTCATTAGCGTCCTTGTTGATAAGCTTAAATCACATCAAAATGGTGAGTTTGCATGTCCTGAAAACTCTATTGCCATTACAAATCTTCAAAGTGCTAATTATGCACTAAGAATTCGAAAAGAAAGACTAGAAAATAAAGAAAGAGAGCCTAGTCATGAAAGCTATGAGCACTAAACAATACTCAAACACAAATATAGAAGAAGTGAAACGTCTAAACGCAAATTCCGGGTTATCATATAATGAAGTGAAGCAGCAACTGGCAAAAGAATATATACGAAAGCAAAATAACTAGTATATGAATTATATCGTCTATGGGGGGAGAATATTTTCTCCCCGTTTGTTATTTAGAGCCACACTTTAGGTTTAAGGTTTAAATATAGATGTTACCCCTTTAAATAATCCTCCCATTTGGTTAACAGCATTCATCATTTGACCAGCAGTATCCATCATTTTATTAAAATCAAATTGACCGTCATTTTTTTTGAATTGTGAAAGAACATTTTGAAACCCTGACGACTGTTGTTTGAAATATGGCATTGGCTTTGGATAAGGTGTTGGAAAAGGAGTATTCATATTATGATATCCATTATAATTACCGGCAAATTGTTGTTGCTGATTTTGTTGATATGACTGCTGATACGGCTGCTGATATGAGTATGGCATTTGGTGAGTATTATAACCGTTCATATTAGGTGCTGAATTGAAAGGATATGGCTGTTGTTCAATTTCATTATAATTTGGGAATCCTTGATAATAATCTTCCCTTCTTCTTTGTGATCTTCTCACAAAATAAGGATAGTGTTGATTCAAAATTATTCCTCCTCTCAGCGTTGAACCTTCTTTTTAATATATTATGATGTATCCGCCCACTAGGTGAAGGAAATTCCCTATAACTTTTTTATTTGTAAAAATTTGAATTACATGATTGCTCTTAAGATTGCTCATATTAGGAGAGAATCAATAAAAAGGAGGTTTTTTCTTATGGCACGAGGAAAGCATTTTAATCATAAAGAAAAAGGTCATGCACCTACTATCTCTGAACAAGGTCAACCTGTACAAGGAAAAGAAACAGAACATCTTGGATACGCAATCGAACCCGTTGCGTCTGAGGGTGATCGTCCTGTTACGATTAAAGTTGAGGAGTAAATAAAGTCTAATTCAAAGAAGCTCTGTTTTCAATGAGAAAACAGAGCCTTCCAACCCATAACAATTAAACATAGCCAAAAATAAAAGACTAACTATTATAGCTAGTCATTGTGAGCATTCTATTTCACTAAGTATGCTACTCAATACATATTCAACTGAATTATAAAGATTATGAAATCTTTGTTTGTTTATATCTTTATAAAAAGATTGCAATACAATTTGTTCAATATTATCAATTGTTGAATCAATTTGTGCTGAATGAATATATTTAGGTTTATTCATTTTTACCCATTCTTCAGCTAAAGGTTTCCACATTTGCACTTTATCCAATGCTAATTCAAACATCGGTTTTACATCTTGATAAAATAACTCTTCCGTTTTTTCTGGTTTTTGATTAATAGATTCAAACCGTTTTTTACAATCGTCTAGAATTAGGAAAAGCTCTCTAGATGACATGATCAGGTTCATATTACTCACCTCTACCCTAATCATATCAAATTCCTTACCTACACGCACATATAGAGTTTAGGCATTTGTTGCCATTAACGAAAAGCTAGAAGATCGAATATTATTTCGATCATTCTTTTTATGTGATTGTTCCGTTTGGAGGCATAACATTATATCTGTTAGATGGTGATCAACTTGCTTCATGTCATCAATAAGCTTAGATTCTATATCATTATCTTTAGAGAGTTTTACATTTAGACTATCCTCAAGCTTCATCAATTCTTTTTCCAATTCTGCTAATTTCACTTCAATTTCATTTCTAGATATAATAGTATTCATAAATCTCCCTCCCCTTGATGCTAGTATTCGTCAACTATTCTTCACAACCTTCTTGATTGACAAAACTAGTTTCTATTCGTCAAAGAAAGTGAATTAACTTAATGTTCGACATCTAAAATCGACTGCATGGAATTTCGTATGATAGGTCAAAATAAGATTTAGGAGGTGCTTACAATGGCAAAAAAACCAAACGATAAACAACAAACATCTGAGGATAAAGCTCGTCTTCCAGGAGATAAAAAATTAGATGGACCAAACCGTCCATCTACTTAAGCAGAAATTGATTAACTGGTTCTGATAACATGAAAGGAAGCAAGGATAATTTTTTATCCTTGCTTTTTTTCTACCCATTTCGGTTATATTCTTTTAGAATCGTTAATAAATGCAGTTGGTCTTGCTTATGAGTAAACCAATCTGTTAATTCATATTTATTAGGAATCGTAATGTCCTTAAACCATTTTTTAGTATGTTGATGTTGAAACCAATCTTTTTTATTTTCGTCTAAAGAATGTGAAACCATTGGATATGCTGTACGTAATAAAGGTGTTTCTCTTTTTCTATTTCCAGACATAAAAATTTCATAATCATATCTAGTACCAGTATGTACAACTGTTTTCGCAAAATTGATAAATTCATCATACAAACCTGAATGGAACAAAAGCCATGAAAGGCGTTTGCCTAATTCAATACGTTTCGTTAATTGAGTAAATTGATTCACTGAAAAACCAAATAATTTGCCATTTAAGGTCGGAAAAACAACTGTACTGAAATGAAGTAATTCCTGTAAACGAAAATTCAATGATTTAAATACATGTTTTTTATAAAGCTTATGTTCTATAACTGGTTTATGTATAACATTTTGTTCATTTATAATTAATGCGTTCATCAAACGGTCTTTTCTACCTTTTTTCCAAAATAGCTCCCATTCCTTTACCATAAAGGTGGATACATTAAAGTGCTTTAATAAATGGAATAAAGGTTTATCTAATTTTTTTGAGAACTCATAAACTAATAATTGAGGAAATGCATCCTGAAAAATCATCCAGTTGGCTCGTTCAAATGTCATAAACAGCAGGCTCCTAATTTCTTCATTGAGAGCTTTTCGAAACCAAATGCCTTTTAAATCAGTCATACTCCAACCAGCGTTTCGTGATACCATACCAGCTAACAGGGCCCATTGTATTTCTTCTAAACGAAAATAATAATTTTCATAAGCTTTAGTTCTTGAGATATTGTCATAATTCATATTTCTTGTCTTATTTTCTATATATGTAATAATCTCTTTGTCTGGATATAAGTTCTTATTATCAAAAATATTCATCATTCCACCTCTATCAATATGGTTACCTAAGGACATGGAATGTACACATTAACAAAATTGAAACTTTTATATCATTACTTTTCGTTTATTTTTGGTATGATAGTTGTAGTTTTAAAAAGGAGGTACAGTATGATCTTTCGTTATCCTAACGGAAAGGCTTATGAGCCCAAAGAACAAGCACGAAAAAAACAACAGCCTTCTTTTACATATAGTAACCGTGGTATGTCACTTGAAGAGGACTTAAATGAAACAAATAAATACTACCTAGAGCACAAGCTTGCTGTTATCCATAAAAAGCCTACTCCTGTCCAAATTGTTAACGTTGATTACCCAAGACGAAGTGCTGCAGTCATAAAAGAAGCTTATTTCAAACAAAGCTCTACAACCGATTATAATGGTATATACCGAGCAAAATATATTGATTTCGAAGCAAAAGAGACAAAAAATAAGACCTCATTTCCTTTGCAAAATTTCCATGCTCATCAAATTGAGCATATGCAAAATGTAGTAAAGCAAGGCGGGGTATGCTTTGTCATTTTATCTGCGTTTAACGAGTTTTATTATGTAAAGGCTGAAGATCTTTTTATTTTTTGGCAACGTCAGCAAAATGGCGGTAGAAAATCAATAACAATTGAAGAAATAAATAAAGTAGGGTATAAAATTCCTATCGGATATCAAGCAAGGATTGACTATCTGAAGATTATCGATAAACTATACTTTTAAGATGCTTTAAATGTTTTTGTATTTTTGATCAAAAGTATACTTACCTTGTTGGTGAATTCCTCTCCTTTATGTTTGAAAGAAAGAGATAGTAAGATTTAATATATCTAATTGAAAAATTTAAGTTGTTATAGGTTTTAACAGGTTGAGAGGAATATTTTGAGGTCTCCTCGTATTTATAACCTATTATGAAAGGTTGATGATGTACATGGCTGAACAATATAAAAGTCGTGAAGAACGCAAAAAACGACAGGCAAATCAAACTTCAAAGAAAAATAAGAAAAAACAAAATAAATCAGGTCTTTGGAAAAAAATATTATTAAGTGTTCTTGCATTAGGAATTTTCGGAATGCTTGTTGGAGGTATCGCTTTTGCAGTAATTGTAGCTGATGCGCCACCACTTGATGAAAAGAAACTTAAAGATTCGTTTTCATCAAAGCTTTATGATATGAATGGTAAAGAAATTAGTGAATTTGGACAAGTAAAACGAACCTATGTACCTTATGACGAAATTCCAAAAGTGCTAGAAAATGCCGTTTTAGCAACTGAGGACGCAAGGTTTTATGAGCATAACGGTGTTGATTTTATCCGAATTGGAGGAGCATTTGTAGCCAATGTCCAAGAAGGATTTGGTGCTGAGGGTGGTAGTACTATTACACAGCAAGTAATAAAAAATTCCCTTTTAACTAGAGATAAGACAGTTACTCGTAAGGTTCAAGAATTATGGTTAGCTTTCCAATTAGAGCAAAAATACTCTAAACAGGAAATTCTAGAAATGTATTTAAATAAAATTTACTTCCCTGGTAATATATATGGAATTTCTCAAGCTGCTAAGTCATTTTATGATAAAGACTTAGAAGAGCTAGAGCTACACGAAGCAGCTATGATTGCGGGGATACCACAGAGTCCTAATAACTATAACCCTAGAACTCATCCAGAAAATGCCGAGAAGCGCAGAAATATTGTTTTAACATTAATGGCAAAGCATGGATTTATTTCTGAAGCAGAAGCTACAGAAGCAAAAAGTATCCCAGTACAATCAACTGTTGTAGAAGCTACTGAAAAAGCAAATCCGTACCATGCTTTTGTTGAAGAAGTCATAGAAGAAGTAAAGGAAAAAACAGATATCGATGCTGGTTCTGCCGGTTTAGAAATATATACAACATTAGATCCTGATGCACAAGATACAGTTGAAAATGTCTTAAATGGCGATGTTATGAATTTCCCTGATGATGACTTACAGGCTGGTATTTCCTTAATTGATACTCAAACTGGTGAAATTCGAGCTATTGGTGGAGGACGTAACCAACCTGTAGGTGGCTATAACTATGCTACAGATACAAGAAGACAGCCAGGTTCAACAATTAAGCCTGTTTTAGATTATGGTCCAGCTATTGAGCATTTAAAATGGTCTACTTATCATCAGCTAGAAGATGAGCCCTATACTTATAGTGATGGAAAAACACCTATAAATAACTGGGATCTTAGCTACAAAGGGTGGATGTCCATTCGCCAAGCTTTAGCAGACTCTAGAAATATACCAGCACTAAAAGCAATGCAAGAGGTAGGTCTTGATAAATCAAAAGAATTTGCAGAAGGCTTAGGTATCCCTTTAGATAATATATACGAATCTTATTCAATTGGTGGATTTGATAAAGGTGTCTCCCCACTTCAAATGGCTGGTGCATTTAGTGCGTTCGGAAATAATGGAATGTACATTGAACCCCATGCCGTTAAGAAGATTGTATTAAGTGATGGAACTGAAATAAGTCTTGAGCCTGAACCAAAAGCAGCAATGAGTGACTATACTGCATTTATGATTACAGATATGATGAAATCAGTAATCTCGTATGGTACTGGTCAATCGGTACAAATACCTGGTATTAATATTGCAGGTAAAACAGGTACAACTAATTTTACCGATGATGATAAAGCAAAATACAATATCCCATCTGGAGCAGCCAAAGATGCATGGTTTGTCGGATATAACCCTAATTACACAGCTGCTGTTTGGACCGGATATAATATTTCAAAAGACAGTGAAAAGGTATATCTAGATTCTTCAGATCAGAAACTTGCAAGAGCGATGTTTAAAGAAATCTTTTCACAAGTTGCTGCTGGAGATTCTTCCGACTTCGAACAACCTAATAGCGTTGTAAAGAAAGCAATAGAAAAAGGATCAAAGGATGCTGTATTGGCTAGTGAATATACTCCCTCTAATCGAATTACGTATGAGTATTTTGTTAAAGGATCCGAACCAACAAAAGTATCTAAAAAGTATGAAACTCTTGATAAGCCTTCAAACCTAAACATCAACTATGATCAAGTTACAAATTCTATAAGCATCAATTGGAATTACGACGAAAGCAAATTAGCTGACGTTACGTTTGAAGTAAGTCAATCGATTGATGAGGGTCCTTATCAAGTAGTTAATAAATCCAAGGATATGGGATATGAAATAGCGGATGTTATTCCTGGAGCTATATATGCTTTTAAAGTTGTTGCAGTTAGTGACAGTGACAATGAAAACCGTAGTAATGAAGCAGCCACGAAAGTTCAAGTACCTGAACCTGAGGTAGATGTACCAGAGCTTCCGATTGAGGAAGAGGAAGAAACACCAGATCAAGGTAATGGAAACGGGAATGGAAACGGGAATGGAAACGGGAATGGAAATGGGAATGGAAATGGGAATGGACAGAATGAAGATGAATCTGATGATGGCGATGAAAACGAAGATGATACAGAAGGTGAACAAGAGCAAACCCCACCTGATGTAGAAGCCACAACTCCTCCAAGTGAAAACAGTGGGAGAAAGAATAATGACGATTCAAACGATGATACAACAGAATGATAACTTTAAAAAAGAACCGTGGAATAATCCACGGTTCTTTTTTAGAGATTTTATAATAATTGTTTTAATGCAAGAGCCTTCACATAAATCTTCTCTAATTCTATAAATAACTGCTCTAATTGTATAAAAGCATGATATTGTGTTGGTTTTTTTAATATAAAAATTAATCGTTCTTCACAATTCACTGGTTTTCTCAGAAGCTTATCAATTTCCATACCTTTTATATCTAAACTTTTCACAGGTTGTTTATTTAGCCAAAATAAACAAATAATAAATAATGAAAGCAGTTTGATTAGTAAATCCTTATTAGGTTTTCTAGATCTAAACCCCTCTTTAATTTGATCAATCAAGCTACGTTGAACCTCAAATATCTCTTGTAGTACAAATGTCGGGGTTTCCCATGGTTTATATGATGAAGCTTGGTTTAAATTAAAAAAAATATCATAATAAAATGGTTCATCCTGAAGGACTTCAACTAATTGACTTGTTTCATTGAAGGTTATAAATCCTTCACACTCCTTATCAAAAGGAGGAAACAAAAACGCAGCAGGTATTTTCTGTAGCTTATTTGGCATTTACTACTTTCACCTTTTTCATACGTTTCTGACCTTCCCTACATAAGTGAAGTAGTGGGCAACTATCACAATTAGGTGATTGTGCTTTACAATGATATCTACCAAAAAAGATTAAGCGATGATGTGTATCAGACCACTCTTCCTTTGGAATTTTTCTCATAAGTGTTTTCTCAACTTCGAGAACAGAATCCTTCCATTTGCATATCGCTAGACGCTTACTAACTCTTTCAACATGTGTATCAACAGCAATTGCTGGAACGCCAAATGCTACTGACATTACTACATTAGCTGTTTTCCTACCAACACCAGCTAGTTTTGTAAGCTCTGTGTGGTCGTTTGGAACCACTCCATTATAATGTTCTAGCAATGTTTCACAAAGCTTTCGAATATTTTTGGCTTTGTTCCTAAATAAACCTATCGATTTTATATCATTTTGTAACTCCTCTAATGATACAGCCAAATAGTCTTCAGGTTTTTTATATTTTTGAAATAAATTCTTAGTTACCTTGTTTACTAAAGCATCGGTACATTGTGCAGATAAAGCTACAGCAATAACGAGTTCAAAAGGATTTTCGTGAACTAGTTCACAATGTGCATCTGGAAACATTTCAGTCATTGTGTCTAAGCACTCACGGATTTGGACTTTGGTTAACATTATTTTCACCTGCTTATCTAGTTAGACTGATTAACTAAATTTATTTATTATATTTACCTGTTTCAGGCTAAGGCTAAGGCCCTAATTTTTCAAATAAAAATTGTGCGGTTTAGCTTTCTAACCAGTTATAAAAAGGCACTTTTCGTTGATAATCTTCATTATTATCAGATTGCTTGTTATTGTTACTTCCTTGATTTTGACGAAACTTTTTTGAATGATTTCTTGCTTGATCAATCGTTCTAATACCGTTCTTTTTCCATTCAAATAATATTCTATCTATATAACGGAAATTTAATTTACCAGACATAACTGCTTCTCTCAACGCTGCTTTAATAATTACTGGATCATATTCATCTTGATCAATCCATATGGCCAACGATTCGCATTCAAAAGGAGACAGTGGTCGTCCAAACTCATTTTCGAAGACACTATACAAGCTCATATCTTCTTCATTATTTTGCTCCTGTTCTTTTTGCATATTTTCTTTCATCAAATAAGTATATAATTTATCCCAAAGTGGTTTAAAAGAATAGTATTCACAAAGCAACCTATTTTCTTCGCTTTCTTCTATTATTAAAAATCCTTTTTGAATTAAGGTTCTTAAAATGGATGTACATGTAGATGTAGAAATTGCCATATGATCGGATATTTCAGTAGGAGTTGGAAATTGATTTCCTGTTTGTTTGAATTTAATTACTTGGAGTATAACCATAAATTCTTCTTCATTAATACCTAATTTTGCGTAATAATTAAACAAAATCACTGGAATAGATACATGTCCAGTTTCTTGAAGATAAATAAATTGTTCTTTGTTCATAAAAACACCTCGCTTTTTAGTATACCATGATGAGCTATTTCTTTGTATTAAATAGATTTATGTTGTTATTGCCAATTTAAAGCTTATTTTTGAATTCCATTATTGGCATTTGCTTGTATCCGGGAAGAAATAAGTATCTTTTTACTTATCCCGCATGACTTCCATTTTTATATTAATCAACGTTGATCTTAGCCCTACCATTCGGGAAATAATCGAAAAACAGCCAAATAAAAAACCGACTCTTAAAATTTCAAGAGTCAGTCTTAGCTATAAGTTAAGGATAAAGTCTATTTAATAGACGTGGAAATGGAATTGTTTCTCTTACATGCTCAACGCCGCTTAACCATGCAACGGTTCGCTCAAGTCCTAAACCAAATCCAGAATGCGGGACTGAACCATATTTTCTAAGCTGTAAATACCAATCATAGGCAGCTTCATCTAGATTATGTTCACTCAATCGTTGCTTAAGTAGTTCAGCATCATGTATACGCTCTGAACCACCTATAATTTCCCCATAACCTTCTGGTGCAATTAAATCAGCACATAGAACAACATCTTCTCTATTTGCATCTGGTTGCATGTAGAAAGGTTTTAGACTAGTCGGATAATGCGTGATAAAAACCGGCATTTCATAGCTTTCCGCAATTGCTGTTTCATGAGGTGCACCGAAATCGTCTCCCCATTTTATTTCATCAAAGCCTTTTTCATGAAGGAATTTTATCGCATCATCATATGTGATACGTGGGAACGGAGCTTGAATTTTCTCCAATTTAGAAAGATCTCTACCTAATGTATTTAATTCTAATTTGCAGTTCTCCAAGACACTTTTAATGATATAAGAAACATACGTTTCTTGAACCTTTAAATTATCTTCAAATTCATAAAAAGCCATTTCCGGTTCAATCATCCAAAACTCAATTAAATGACGTCTTGTTTTTGATTTTTCTGCTCTAAAAGTTGGTCCAAATGAGAACACTTTCCCAAGTGCCATTGCTGCAGCTTCCATGTAAAGTTGTCCACTTTGAGAAAGATAAGCATCTTCATCAAAATATTTTGTGTGGAATAGCTCAGATGTCCCCTCTGGAGCACTACCAGTTAAAATAGGCGGATCCACCTTTACAAAGCCTTCTTTATTAAAAAATTCATAAGTTGAACGAATAATTTCATTTCTTATTTTCATAACGGCATGCTGACGTTTTGAACGTAACCAAAGGTGACGATGATCCATTAAAAATTCTGTACCATGCTCTTTCGGTGTAATAGGATAATCCACTGATTGGGATATAACACGAATATTTGTAATACCTAGCTCATACCCAAAAGGTGAACGCTCATCTTCTTTTACAATACCAGAAACATATACAGAAGTTTCTTGAGTAATTGATTTTGCTTGTAGAAATATTTCCTCTTCAACTTCAGCTTTAACAACTACACCTTGAATAAAACCCGTTCCATCTCTTAGTTGTAAAAAAGCAATTTTTCCACTTGATCTCTTATTTGCTAACCAAGCACCTATTGTTACTTCTTGTCCTACAAACTTACCTACTTCAGCTATCGTTGTTTTCACGTAATAATTCCCTCCAAAAAGCTACGATGTCTATCTAATTTATGTTTTATGTACGTTACATTATCCTATTATACTTATTTTAAAGTTGTGTAGCAATGAAGTGTACTAAAGCATAAAAATGTCAGACTTTTCTAATAGTGGTTATCCGATACATCACTTAAATTTATCATTTTTCACTGCCATATGTTTTACAATTTCTCCATTGCTAAAATGGACAAAATCAAATGTATAGCGATCAGATTGATCTTTGTACTTAACTTCCCATATAGGAATTTCTTCATCCATTCCAAGTTTAACATTAATAAGCTGTTTTACATTATATTCACTTTTCACTGCCTGGACTGCTTCTTCCTTAGTAATACCTGATGATTGCTTTTTAATGACAACCTCATCCAAATCACTTTTGTCCTTTATTTGTTCTTTAGATAGTGGTATCCATGCATATACAGGTTCTTTGTTTACATTTTTCCCTGAAATAATATGATACTTTATATTACCATTGTAAGTATCAATGGTATCTATTGATGTTAGTTTTCCTTTCTCTAATGCAATTTCTTTTGAATGTTGATGACCTTCATTATATTGACTTCTCGCTGTATTATAAATTGAAGCAAATAGCCAAATACTAGTAATGATAACAAGCAACATAAAGGTAAGTGCAATGATTGTTTTTTTTCCCATCTATGTCACTTCCTTACGTACGATAAATGGTAAATACGGCTTTTGTTTGATCTTCTTGGTCAAGTGCTAGTCCAAACATTAAATCTTCTCTTTTTAATGTACGATTTAACACATCCACAACCTTGTAGAGATCATCAGAATGATCAATCGTAACAGTTGATAAAATTTCAATTTTACTTTCCATGACAAATTCCTCCTACATCAAACAAATATTGTTACTTATATGTCTGTTCCTACTGGATACAATAACATTACAACAACATATCTATTGTTGTACCAGATCTATTATAACAGTTGAACACACACTTTAGCGCAAAATAAATTTCTCCTAACCCACACCATTTAACGGCCGATTCTGATGAATCGGCCAATTTTTTTAGTTAATCCATTCCTCAATTAAATGGGTGAGTTCGTGCATTGGTTTTTTCTCAATATCAAGATCTGGTAAAGATAGTAAAAACTGTTTTCCGTATTTCGTTGAAACGATACGATTATCTAAAATGAATAGTATTCCTTTGTCACTTTCATTTCTAATTAGCCGTCCAAATCCTTGTTTGAAACGTAATATTGCTTCTGGAAGTGAAAAATCATAAAAAGAATTCTTTCCTTGTTGTTCAAGTAATTTACTTTTTGCAGAAACAGTAGGTTCGTCAGGAGAAGCAAATGGTAATCTGACAATCATCAATGCCTTTAGGTCATCTCCTGGAAAATCTACACCTTCCCAGAAACTGTTTGTGCCAAGTAAAATTGCTCGTTCATATTGTCTAAAGTTTTTTGTGATCCGAGAAGGACTCCCACTTCCCGTGCCTTGCCCCATAATTACGAAATCCTCCAAAGTAATATCTTCTTTTAAAAGGTAGTATGTTTTTCTCAGCATCTCAAACGAGGTAAATAAGACAAGTATTTTCCCATCTGTAATTTGAGCGACACTCCCTATATTTGCTGCAATTGCTTCTGAGTAATCTTCAGTTGTAACTTCATTTACCATGGGCATATCACTTGGAATAAATAATTTCACCTGTTTCTTATATGGAAAAGAGGACTTAAGTTGAACTTCTTTAGGATATAAATCATTTAACCCAAGTGTTTCAATCATATATGAAAAAGAATTTTTAATTGTCAAAGTAGCAGACGTTAAAATGACACTTTGTTTCTGAGCAAAAAATTCATCAGCTAAATAATCTCCAACCTGTATAGGTTGTGCATAAACAGAAACTGCATTTTTTGCTCCTTTTGAATCAATTTCAATCCACTTAACAATTGATTCATCTTTCTCAAAAAACAGATATTCAATTGCGTCCTTATATTGTTTAATAAGTAACTGATGTTGACTAAATTCCTCTAGTATAAGATTATCTTTTATCGATAATTCTCCTTTATTAATACTTTCCAAGTGATTAAACCATTTTTGTAGTAGCATTTGATAATCATTCATCAAAAATTGAATTCTTTTTACAAGCTCAAGAAGCGAATTCCAACTACGATTATTTTCTAGATCAGGATCATATTTATAGGAAGAGCGGTTTAAAACAGGATCATTTCGTCTTTTGTATACATATGCGTGTAATCCAGAGAAAAATAGATGGCTCTCCTCTTGTAGTTGTAAAAATATACTATCTAATTTTTGAGGAATTGACATTTTCTCTTTTAAACATTTTTCTTGAAGTTGTTTAAATTTTTTAATTAAACCATTTGAAGTAGAAAGCCCTAAACGATTTAACATAGTATGTATATCTAAATAACTTAATCGTAATCCAAATTGTTCACTTGCTACGCGGTGCAAATGATGTGCTTCATCAATTATGATTTCATCGTACTTTGGTAAGGTTTGATCTTTTCTTTGAATGTCAGATAAAACCATTGCATGGTTAGTAATGATTACATTAGCTTCTTGAGCCTTTTTCTTTGCACGCTGGTAAAAGCAAAAAGAATAAAACGGGTTATTTTGAAAAGATGATCGATCAACATGTAGTTGCTCCCATAGCGCTCTACCACCTGAAGGAAGATTTAATTCATCTAAGTCTCCAGTTTCTGTTTCTGTTAACCAAATAAGTAATTGTGCCTTACTCAATATAAAATCATAATTATCCTCTTGTTCATGTAGTGATTGCTCAAACTTTTGTAAACATAGGTAATGACTTTGACCTTTTAAAATTGCAGCAGATATGTGAAAAGGCAGGACCTTTTGTAAAAAGGGAATATCTCGCTCAATCATTTGTGTTTGTAAAGTAGTTGTATACGTACTAACAACCACACTTTTATTTTCTTGTTTAGAAAACAGTAAAGCAGGGACTAAATAACCTATAGTTTTCCCACTACCTGTAGGAGCCTCTATTAAACTGTGCTGATGTGAAAAAAGAGCATGATCAACTTCACTCATCATTTTCATTTGTTCAGGGCGAACATGATAATCTTCAATAACATCTGTCATTTGACCATCATGATTCTCAAACAATGTTGCTATTTGTTCAAAGCTATATTTTGCTTCTGATTTTCCATAATCAAAACTGGTCTCTTCTATCTTCTTTATTGCTAAAGATCTCACTGTTTCAAGATCAGGTCTTTCAAATCCACTTAACTTAACTAATTTCTCAGTAATTATATTATCTAGCTCTTCCTCAAAATCACTAATAAAAGATCTAGATAGTTTTATTAACTGTTTAAGCGTAAGCAAAGGCAAGGATTTAATTTTATTGTATATGCGGATAAATAACAAAGCAGTTGCTTCTGCATCACTATCTGCTCGATGTGGATTTTCATGGATCATATTGAACTTTACACTGAGGTCAGATAATTTATAGCTATTTTCGGTTGGAAATACTAATCTAGCCAATTCAACTGTATCTAAAACTTGTCCAGAAAATTGGTAACCACATTTTTTCAGTTCTTCTTGTAAAAAAGACAAATCAAAATATACATTATGAGCTACAAAAAAAGAATCATCCAGTAGCTTTATAATCTCTTCAGCAATTTCTTCAAACGTTGGTGCATTTTCAACCATTGAATTAGTTATTCCGGTTAATTGTTCTATGAAAACCGGGATTTTTTGCAGTGGATTCACAAAGCTCATGTAACGATCAACTATTTGTCCATTTTCAATGACAACGGCAGCGATCTGTATTATCTTATCACCCTTTTTAGGTGCATTTCCTGTTGTTTCTAAATCTAATACAACGTATCGTTGTTCATTCATAAATAACACCTCAATCATTATCTAAAACAATTAATATTGAAGTTATTTGTATCTCCATGCTATTTTAGTACATATACGATCATTCTTTTATATGTTTCGTAGACATACCTTTATATAGTTAAGGATATGTCACATTATATTGATTTCCATTAAAGGCATTTCTTCCTTTAGGAATTATTATTCCCTCAGTATGAATGCCTACTCTCATGTTACACACCTAATGGGCAGCTAGAAGATCACCGCTTTTCTAGTATGGAGTACAATATCATATTTTCAAATAATTAACATCGTGGAATATTAACATAGAGCTTTAACATAACCTAATAAAAAAAGTTTAAACTTTCTTAATTTAACTATATCATATGACACAAAAAAAGGACTGACTATAAGTAAAGTATATCAGTCATGTTTTAAAAACAAACATCCCAATATACAATTAAAAGTCAGATCCTAATATATTGATCACATTATAGTTGCTGCTGGTTCGTGTCCAAGCATTTCAACTATATTATTTTTTTCGTCCATTATAGCAATTTTTGGTTTATGATTTGCTAGTTTATCTTCTGAAACTAGCGTGTAAGTTAAG
This sequence comes from Metabacillus litoralis, assembly GCF_007994985.1. Taxonomy (GTDB): domain Bacteria; phylum Bacillota; class Bacilli; order Bacillales; family Bacillaceae; genus Metabacillus; species Metabacillus litoralis. The sequence continues at coordinate 669,307 of NZ_VOQF01000001.1, forward strand.
ATAATGACAACATCATTTTTTTGAACAAGTCGGGCTGCTGCACCATTTAAGCAAACAACTCCACTACCTCTTTCACCAGCTATAATATAGGTTTCAAAACGTGCACCATTATTATTATTAACTATTTGTACCTTTTCATTTGCTACCATTCCAACAGCATCTATTATATTCTCATCTATAGTAATACTTCCAACATAGTCTAGATTTGCTTCTGTTACACGAGCACGATGTATTTTAGCATTTAACATTGTACGAAACAATTTGCTCTCCCCCAAGTTCGTTCATCTATTTATACTTATTTAAGGCTATCTTCGTAAACTTTGTTGCTTTTCAAAACAGCTCTATGCAAAGTCCTAAGAGTTGGTCGGTCATTAGCAATATTTCTTTTAGAAAAGAGCCCTAATTAAAAAGTGACATTCTTAAACTTCCAACGTTATATTATCAATTAGCCTTGCATTTGTAAACTTAACAGCTAGTGCAATAATTATCTTACCAGAAATTACCGATATTTCTTTTAATTCAGGGTAAGAAAGCACTTCAACGTAATCTATTTTACCAGTAGTTTCATTTGTAAGTATCTGTGAAACCTTTTCTTTAATAGAATTAACATCTTTTTCTCCATCTTTAATTGCATTTGCTGCACTCAATAAACTTTTATATAACATTGGAGCTTCCTCTCGCTCAACATCATTAAGATAAACGTTTCTTGAACTTTTTGCAAGACCATCTTCTTCTCGAATTGTTGCAACAGGTACAATTTTTAATGGAAAATGAAATTCACTTATCAAACCTTCAATTACTGCAACCTGCTGGGCATCCTTCATCCCAAAATATGCTTTATCAGGGTTAATTAGATTAAACAGCTTAGTTAACACTGTTGCAACACCATTAAAATGTCCTTCTCTTGATTTGCCACACAACACGTCAACACGATCACTCACATTTACTGTATAAGAAGGAATGACTGGATACATTTCATTTACATGAGGAGTGAAAATCAAATCAACACCCGCTTCTAGTGCAAGTTGTTCATCTCTCTCCCTATCTCTAGGATAAGAATCAAAGTCTTCGGTTGGACCAAATTGTAGTGGATTAACAAAGATACTTAGTACAACAATATGATTTTCTTTTTTTGCTTCTTCAATTAGCTTTAAGTGACCTTCATGGAGAAACCCCATAGTTGGGACAAAACCAATCGTTTTACTGTCTTTTTTATATTTTTTTATCTCACGTCTTAACTCACTTTTTGTTTCAACTATTTTCACTTTACTATCCCTCCATATAGACTATGGAGCTCTTCTTTTTTCATATTAAACGAATGTTGTTCTTCAGGAAATGTTCTTGTTTTCACTTCATTAATATATTCACTAATAGCTATATCGATTGTCTCTGAAAGTGTAGCATATTTCTTAACAAACTTTGGAACATGTCCCAAACCATATCCTAATAGATCATGATAGACCAATACTTGACCATCTGTATGACAACCCGCACCAATCCCGATCGTTGGAATTGTTAATACATTCGTCAATTCCTCTGCTAATTGCTGTGGTACACATTCTAATACCAAAGCTATTGCACCAGCTTCTTGGCATTTTATTGCATCATCAATTAATTTTTTTGCTGCTTCAGCATTTTTTCCTTGTACTTTATAACCGCCCAGAACATTTACCAATTGAGGTGTTAAACCTAGATGTGCTATAACTGGAATACCACCAAAAGTAAGCGCTTCAATAACAGGAGTTACACCATCTGCACCTTCAACTTTTACTGCATCAGCTCCACCCTCTTGCATAATTCTTGCAGCATTTTTCATTGATTCTTCTTTAGATAAATGATAAGACATAAAAGGCATGTCAGTCACAACAAATGTATCTTTTGCACCGCGTTTGACAGCTTTTGTATGATGGATCATATCTTCTACTGTAACAGGTATAGTGGAGTCATAGCCAAGAACAACCATACCTAAAGAGTCACCAACTAAAATAATATCTACACCAGATTTCTCCGCTTGTTTCGCACTTGGGAAATCATAAGCAGTAATCATGCTAATTGGTTCTTTGTCTTTTTTCATTTTTATGAAATCAAGTCTTGTTTTCAAAATAATTCCCCTCCTAAATCTTACTAACCATTTTTACACTCTAATTAAGGCTGTTATCGTAAAGTTTGTTGCTTTTGAAATTCCAAGTAAACAACACTGTATCAAACATAGTGGCATCTTTTCTTCAAAGGTTAGTTACCTTATTATGCAATAAAACAATGATCCTACTGCATAATAAGGGTAAATAGCATTAATTTTTCAGAAAAGAGCCTTAATTAAAGAGCTTTCTACTAATAAGGTCGCCTTGTAAGAGAGGAGATGAAACACCAAAGAAACAGAATATATTTAATTAAAAAAACCCTCTTTTCGACAAAGAAAGAAGGATTTGTAGTATACACAAATATTGGTTTTCATCCCTCTGTCCTAGTCCTCCATGGATCAAGGCAGATATAAAATTTCAAGATTGTTTCCTCTTATATTACTTCAATGTAAAGACATTAACTAAATGATTCATAAGGTGTAGTTCTTTTAAAAGATACTACCCAAGGGAAGTATAGCAGAAAAATTTGTTATATGCCATAAGTAGTTATCACAACTTTTATAATCAAGCTTTCTTTATTGTGCGTCAATATCTGCTGAATAAATTTCTTTGATGGAGCCATCAGACAATTCAATCAACAAGACTCCTTGATCATTGATGCCAATTGCTTTCCCTTGAAAAGATCCATTCAGTGTTCTAGCTACTATTTCTTTATTTAAACTTATTGCATAAGATTCCCATAATAACTTAATCGGTTTAAATCCTTGCGTCAAATAAAGTAAATATAACTTTTCAAACTTTAAAAGCATTGTTTGAATAAGTAAAGCCCGTTCCCATATGATACCCGTTTCGATTTGAATCGAAGTTGCAATATTTTGCAACTCTTCTGGAAATTCTTCAAGTTTTTGGTTCACATTAATCCCAGTTCCAATAATGACTGAATGAACTTGGTCAGCTTCAGCTTGTAATTCAGTTAAAATCCCAACTACTTTTTTACCATTAATCAAAATATCATTCGGCCACTTAATATCTGGTTTTAGTTTAGTCTCTTCTTCTATTGCTTGAACAACAGCAACTGCTGTTAAAAGTGTTAATTGAGGTGTTGAATGAATTGGTATATTGGGACGAATAATCATACTCATCCAGATACCTGTCCCACTTGGAGAATACCATGACCTCGACATTCGGCCACGCCCGCTTGTTTGTTGATCTGCGACAACTATTGTTCCTTCTACTGCACCTTCTGTTGCTAAAGATTGTGCAATTTTTTGTGTTGAACCAACGATTTGTTCAAAATGAATATATCTACCCATCATCTTTGTTTTTAATCCTAATTGGATTTCGTTTTCACTAACTTTATCTGGTTTTTTTGTAATACGATATCCTTGTCTTCTTACCGCTTCAAGTTCGTAACCATCTTTTCTCAACTCTTCTACATGTTTCCATACAGCAGTTCTTGAACAACCAATAAGTTCACTAATTTTTTGGCCTGATATAAACTCCCCATCTGCTTCAGAAAAGGCTTTTAGTAACTTTGTTCGAAGTTCTGATTGCAACTTAACAGCCACTCCTTTATCGCCACCCTATTATTTTCGAGTTCATCCATTAGAATAGCTATTTCTATTGCATTTATTGCTTTTGTAACCCAAGGTCCCGGTTGTTTCTTCATAACTTCTATAATTTCTTTACCTGTTATATTCAAATCCTTTTTATCTTTAATTGGAAGGCTCTTATAAAGAGACTTAACTGTATTAAGATTGACTTCTAAAGTTCCGCCGTCACCAAGTAACGAATAGATTCTTTCTGCAGACAGTGCAGCATCAATCCCCGCCTCATATATCAATAATTTTGTCCAGGTTTGCCCATTTAATAATAACTGGAGATAATTCAGATTCTTTTCTACCGCTTTGATTAATTTTACAGGTAATTTCCAGCTTCTTAAAAATGCTTCTACTGAGATTGGTTTAATAAAGTAAGAAATAGTTGTCCAAAGTTCTTCTCTATTTGTAATAAGTGTAAAATCAAATACTAAAAGATTATTTAACTCATCCTGTTTGTGTACTAGACCGGGTAAAAAACTATACACTTCACACTCTAGTAATAGCTTTACAGCTTCTTGAAAGCTGTTACCGGAGAGAAGCTTCTCAATTTCAATTACTTTTCTTTCAGTTGAAATAGATTCTAATAAATGAGCATGATCTCTTATGGCTATTTGAGTAGTAAATGACAAAGAAAAACTTAATTGGCTTACAAACCTAACGGCTCTTAACATTCTTAAAGCATCCTCTGTAAACCTTTCAGATGCCTTTCCTACCGTTTGAATATGTTTATTATATAAGTCTTCTTTGCCATTAAAATAATCAATAATTTCACCATCAATATCCATCGCCATTGCATTAATCGTAAAATCTCTTCTTTTAAGATCTTCTTTAAGTGAAGAAATAAATGAAACTGACTTAGGTCTTCTAAAGTCTTCATATTCTGTTTCAGTGCGAAACGTTGTTACTTCATAAGGTGTTTCATTATGTAGTACTATAATCGTCCCATGTTCTGCCCCTACATCAATTGTTTTTCGAAAGAGCTTTTTTATTTCATTTGGTTTTGCAGAAGTAGCAATATCCACATCACCGATCTCTCTTTCAAGAAGAAGATCTCTTACAGATCCTCCAACATAAAATGCTTGATAACCTGAACTTATCAGTTTTTCAAGAATGGGCTTTGCCTCAATAAAGGAAGAATTCATATTAACTCCTTTTTATAACAGATCATAATAAATTGATTCATATTGAGATACGATTTCGTCTGAGTGGAATGTATGTTTCGCTAGGTATGTTGCATTTGTTGACATTGCCTTATGTAACTCGTTATTCGTAAGTATTTCGAGAGCCTTGAAAGCAATTGCTTCTATATCTCCTACTTCACAAATATAACCTGTCTCACCTTCTATTATTACTTCTGGAATACCACCAGCGTTTGTTCCAATACACGGAACACCACATGCCATAGCCTCTAATAAAACTAATCCAAAGCTCTCTTTTTCTGATAATAATAGCATTAAATCACTTAATGAATATAACACCTCTAAATTATCTTGTTTGCCTAAGAAAAGGACAGAATCTGATAACCCCAGCTCTCTTACAAGCTTAGTTACATATGACATCTCAGGTCCATCTCCAACTAGTAATAACTTTGATTTCAGTTTTCGCTGAATTTTTTGGAACGTATAGATAACATCCTGAACTCTTTTTACTTTCCGAAAATTAGAAACATGAATAATAACCTTATCATCTTTGTCAATGCCAAACTCTTCTTTAAGATTCACTGTATCTTTTTTATAATAAATACGGTCATCTACAAAGTTATATACGGTTGAAATCTCTTTATTCGGTTGAAATAATTCATTTGTTTGTTGAACTAAGGAATTTGAAACAGCAGTAACTTTATCAGATGATTCAATTCCGAATTTGATCAATTCTGATAAGGATTCATCATAACCTAGAACTGTTATGTCTGTACCATGAAGTGTTGTGACTATTTTAAGATCATTCCCTACCATTTGTTTTGCTAAAAAAGCACAAATTGCATGAGGAATTGCATAGTGTACATGAAGTAAATCAAGTTCTTCTCTTTTCGCAACCTCTGCCATTTTACTAGCTAATGCCAAATCATATGGTGGATACTTAAAAACTGAATACTGATTTACCTCAACTTCATGAAAAGTAATATTACAGTAAACTTTATTTAAACGGAAAGGTAAACTTGATGTGATAAAGTGAATTTCATGTCCTTTTTCAGCTAGTAATTTCCCAAGCTCTGTAGCAACAACCCCTGATCCACCTACAGATGGATAACAAGTTATACCTATTTTCAATTTTTTCTTCATACGTTCTCACCTATTAAATCCTCTGATAGCAAAATTGGTTTCTTTGTTTTAAATCCCTCTGCATACATTACACCAACCTCTTTGCCATAAAGTCGTTCTCTACTTTCAACTGCATCTATATAACCATTTGTTAGCGGTGTTTGGGTAGAGCCTTCTGCCATATCAAATTGACTTTTATATGCTTTTAAGCTATCAATTTTATTTTTGATTTCTTTACTGATATCAACAACAAAATCAGGCTTATGAAAGCCATTGATCATATAATAATGAAGATCCCTTACACGGTGAGCGGAATTGTTCCCTTCATCCTGAAAATTTCTAATACCGGCAGAAAACACAGCTTCTTCTACTAGCCTTGCGCAGTTCCCATGGTCAGGGTGCCGATCCTCAAAATAAGGAACAAAAACAATTTGAGGTTTATATTCTCTAATGACTGTGACAACCTCTTTAATCGATGATTCAGATAAGAATAATCCTCTGTCTGGTAAAGATAATTGAACTCTCTGTGAAACACCTAAAATACTTGCTGCTTGCTTTGCTTCTATTTGCCTGTTATCAACTGTTCCATTTGAAGATAATTCAGCCATAGTTAAGTCACATATTCCAATTTTTAACCCTTTTTTTGAAAACCTAGAAATTGTTCCTCCCATGCCAATTTCAACATCGTCAGGATGGGCACCAAAAGCTAAAATATCAAGTTGTTTACTCATTTCTCTCTCCCGTATCTATAGGGGAAAAACAGAAAATCTAGTAATAAAATTTTCAATTTCATTACTAGTTTCTCCAATCAACTACCCCTTATCGTTTTTACTTATTATCTTGTTCATGAACGACATCTCGCCAATGTAAATCACCACGGTCTAATCCTCTTACTAAAATTTCAGCTGTTCCCATATTAGTTGCTAAAGGAATAGAATATACATCACAAAGTCGAATAAGAGCCGTGATATCAGGCTCATGTGGTTGAGCTGTTAACGGATCTCTAAAAAAGAGAACCATATCCATTTTGTTTTGCGCAATTAATGCACCAATTTCCTGATCACCACCAAGTGGACCTGAGCGGAATCGGTGAATACTTAAACCTGTTGCTTCTTGAATTCGTAAGCCTGTTGTACCTGTTGCAAATAATTCGTGATCAGTAAAAATTGGTTGATATGCTGTTACAAATTGTACTAAATCTGTTTTCTTTTTATCATGGGCAATTAAGGCAATCTTCATATTTGAACTTCCCCTTTATTCAATAATATTTTCTAATCCATAAACGAGCAAATCAATTTTCATAACATTTTCAACAGCCAACTTAACACCTGACATGAAGGAAGCACGATTATACGAATCATGACGGAGTTTCAATGTTTGTCCATCACCACCAAATAATACCTCTTGATGTGCGATTAATCCTGGCAGACGAACACTATGTAAACGAATACCTTTAAAATTTGCTCCTCGAGCTCCCTCAAGGATTTCTGTTTCATTTGGATGTCCCTGTTGTTTTTCTTCTCTAACAGCAGAAATCATTTCAGCTGTTTTCAACCCAGTTCCTGAAGGTGCATCAAGCTTCTGGTCATGATGTTGTTCAATTATTTCAACATCTTGAAAATATTTAGCAGCCATTTGCGAGAATTTCATCATTAAGATGGCACCAATAGCAAAGTTAGGAGCGATAATTGCACCAATCCCCTTTTCAGTTGTTAACTCTTCAAGCTCAGCTAAATCACTTTCTGAAAAACCAGTTGTACCAACAACAGGTCGAACACCATTTTCTAAAGCTTTTTTTGTATGTACCTTTCCAATTTCAGGAGTTGTTAAGTCTATTAATACATCAGGATTTTTTTCAAAAAAGCATTTATCAATATCTGAATAAATTGGTACATCTACTTCAAAACCTGATAGCTCTTTCAGACTCATTCCATCATATTTATGATCAACAACTGCAACGAGAGAGAAATGTTCAGTTTCTTCAACTAACTTTACAGCTTCACTTCCCATTCTTCCTCTCGCACCTGCTATAACAATTTTAATTTGTTCCATTTTATTAACTCCTTTATCTTGCTTGGTTTAATTAGCTTTCAGTTTGGCTAATACATGCACTTCTGATAATATCTTTAATTTGTCACTATAATAGATCCTGATTGTTTATCATTGCAGGAGTCTAATCAATTATTTTCACCCAATTAAGAAAGTGGCATAAACTCAACTTGAGGAAAAATCATAGATTATTCTTTAATTCTTGTCCAACGGTCTTTGTCTCTTGTGTTGAATTTATCCATCACTAAATTATGTGATTCCTCGAGATCTATATTTAATGAATTTGCTAAACAAATTAACACAAACATAACATCACCAAGTTCCTCTTCAATTTTTTTTTCCTTTTCTGAAGACTTCTTTGGTTTTTCCCCATATGTATGATTAATTTCTCTAGCTAATTCTCCTACTTCTTCTGAAATTCTAGCCATCATGGCTAGAGGTGAAAAATATCCTTCTTTAAATTGACCTATGTATGTATCTACTTCTTTTTGAATGTCATTCATGCTTTTACTATCCAATGGTATCACCTCTTCTACTTTTCTATTTCATGTTAGCTAAAACAAGGTAATTTTACAATTATTTCGTCACGTTTTTATCAAAATTTGCACCTTGACTTTTTATCATCTATAATATTTAAGCTATGATTCAACATATGGGGGTATTTATTATGTTATCTGAAATTCGTTTTAAAAATATTCTTTTTATATTAATTGGTTCAGGTATCTTTGGGTTTGGCCTTGTTCATTTTAATATACAGAACAATTTAGCTGAGGGTGGCTTTACGGGTATTACACTGTTGCTATACTTTCTTTTTAGTATTGATCCATCAATATCAAATTTAGTACTTAACATTCCATTATTTATAATCGGCTGGCGTGTTTTAGGAAGAACCTCTTTCATCTATACAATCATTGGTACGGTGAGCCTTTCCTTTTATTTATGGATATTCCAGCAGTATCAAATAAGTATGCCACTAAAAGATGATCTAACACTTGCTGCCCTTTTTGCAGGTCTTTCGATTGGAATTGGATTGGGTATTATTTTTCGTTATGGAGGCACAACAGGTGGAGTCGATATCATCGCTAGGCTCTCACATCGTTATTTAGGTTGGAGTATGGGGAAAACAATGTTTCTATTTGACTTATGTGTTATAACGGTATCATGGATTACCTATTTATCCTACAAGGAAGCCATGTACACACTAGTTGCAGTTTTTGTAGGAGCACGTATAATTGATTTCATGCAAGAAGGAGCATATGCAGCAAAAGGAGCAACGATCATTTCGCGACATTCAGAAGATATTTCAAAAAAAATCATGGAAGAAATGGATCGAGGGGTAACCATTTTAAAAGGACAAGGCTCTTTTTCTAAGCAGGATCAAAATGTTTTATATTGTGTTGTTGGTAAAAACGAAATCGTTCGATTAAAAAATGTAATAACATCTATAGATCCACACGCATTTGTTGCTGTAAGTGATGTACACGATGTATTAGGTGAAGGATTTACATTAGATGAAAATAAGAAACCATTAACAAAGTAATTAACAGCATTACATAATTTAAGCTGATTAAATAATTTGCGCTAACTCGTCAAATCATTCAATCAGCTTTACTATTTAGGATACTAATTAATTTTATTCTTTTTCCGTTTCCCTCTTCGTTTCTTTTTTCTTTTCCTTTTCTCCAAGATACTTTTTCCACCCTGAATATGATAGTGCTAATAAAATAACACTTCCTGTCGATATCATAACCCATAATAGAGATGGATCTGCTTCATCCTCTTTTATTCTTTCGAAAATCGCCTTTAATTCTTCTTCCATAACATCCAGTTGCTTTGTACGACTTGTAACAGGAATATCTTCAAACAATTTATCTTCTACAACTGAGATATGAACATCCATTCTCTTAATTCTCTCATTATCTAAATCTACTTGAATACTAGGATATATGACTTCATATAAAGCTAAAAACTCATTAAAGTCATGTTGAAATGATTGTTTATCTCCCTCTTGGATATCACTTTTCATTTGTGAAAAGGTAGCCATAATCGAAGATTCCATCGCTCCCCATAACGGTTGATGCTCTGAGACCATTGCATCTACTACAAGTCTAAACTTTGTTAAAGTACGAACTTTTTCTTCGATGGTAATTTGATTATTTAATACTACTTCTTGTGCATTTTTATATGTACTAGTAATAGTCCGGTAATCGTCTAGAGAAATAAAATTTCGATCAATTGGAATCTCTTCAAACTTAACCGCAAAATAAGATAATAATTGGGCAGACTCGCTAAAGCGTTCTTGCTTTGCTAGTTGCAATGCTGTGTCAGAGATCTCATTTAGTGATTCCCAGTCATAGTTTTCTTCTGCAAATGCTGGTTTTATATGAATCACCAATATTCCTAATATGAGAGCGAATATTATTTTCTTCATCCTTGTCCCCCCTAGAGCTTCTATTAAAAACGTATGATAGTTTGGACAAGGATAGACCACTTTTTTTATTAAATTACTTGATTTATTAATCATGCGAAAATTAATTTTTTATCTGGAATCTACATTGTTCTGAGGTATATAGTAACCTCTAAAATCTATTATTTAAAGCAATGTGTAGTTGTTTTAGCGTGGATAGGAAATGCATATGAAGAATCTTTATGGTTTAAAAAAGCCTAGCAATATTAGCTAGACTTAAGGTAGTTGAAGTTTATTTGTTTTTTGTTTTAACACTAAGACGTACGCAATTAAAAGTGAAATAATACTTAACCAAAATGTCATATAACCTATTTCACTTATATAGTTCATTAAAAGGCTATATTTCGGCATCATTCCAAAAACATAGTCAATTACATCATTGTGAAGAGTCCAAATAGCTGCAATTAATAAATGCCTTAATTTAAATCGGTAATATGGGGAGTATAAAAGTCCTTGAATAGCCATACCAAAGTGAGACGCAATTAACATATACCCTTGCCAAGGTAATGTGCCATTGATTTGTAAAACTAGTAAGTTCATTATTACTGCCCAAATACCATATTTAAATAGTGTAACAATTGCTAATGCTTCGATAAGTGGCAAGTTTTTCCTCATAAGAAAGCCAATTATAACAATTAGAAAAAAAAGACTAGCTGTAGGACTATCTGGTACAAAAATATAAAAATGAGCTGGAGTTTCATTAAGTTGATCTCCGTACCAGTAATATCCATATACAGTTCCAAAGAAATTTATGAATAACATGACAATTAAAATAGGCTTCTGTCCTAATAGATATTGAAACATTTTCATTTTTTTCACACACCAGACTTTTCATATGTATTTTATGTAGGTTGATTTAGTGGGTCATAATATTCATTTTACCAAACAAAGCAATGTTTCCCCTGCCTAATAAGATTCCTTAACAACTATCTTGCAAAAAAAGAGTCTTACAAAAAAAAGCTGACAATTGTCAGCTTTTATTTCGAAGTAACACCAGAAATGAATTCAGATAATACTTTTAACTCTTCATCAGTGCCTTTAAACATACCAGCAGGCATATTCCCCTGACCATTCTTAGCAATGTCAGCAATTTTATCAGGCTCTAACCCATTATCAACAAGGGCTTTACCAGCTGCTCCACCTTCAAGATTATCACCGTGACAAGAAATACATCCTTGTTCTTGGTATATTGCATATCCTTCAGACTCTTTATCAATTTCAGCTTCTACTTGGATTTTCCCTTGCTCAGCAGCAGCTTCCCAGTCATGTGTAACAACTGATTCCCAAGTTAGATAAAAAGTTGCAGCAACACCTAATATCATCATACCAACAGCAATAGGGCGTTTAGCAGGACGACGTTCAGAACCGCGATCTAAAAATGGTGCCAGCATTAATGCACCGAATGCAAGTCCCGGAATAACAATTGCTCCCATAACTGTATAAGAACCAGCAGCAAATTCATATTTTAGTAATTGGTATAAAAATAAGAAATACCAGTCTGGTAGTGGAATATACCCAGCATCAGTAGGATCAGCCACACGCTCTAGTGGTGAAGGATGGGCTACTGTTAAACATAAAAATCCGATTAAAAAAACAGCACCTACTAACCATTCCTTTAGAAGGAAGTTTGGCCAGAATGCTTCTGTCTTCCCTGGGAATTCCGAGTAATCTTTCGGAATATTTGGCTTTCTCTCAGCAGGAACACGAGAGTCACCAACAAATTTCATACCTTTTCCGCGATGCATAATTTCCCCTCCTTACTAAGGTGGTTTACGAAACTAATAATAAGTTCATAAAAATTGATTTTCACTTAACTCTTATAGTGGACCAGAAATACCTTGTTTACGAATCATTACAAAGTGAGCTGCCATTAAACCGAATAATGCAGCAGGTAAGAAAAAGACATGGATTGCAAAGAATCTAGTAAGCGTTTGTGCACCTACGATTTCTGGATGTCCAGATAACAATGTCTTAATAGTAGGTCCAATGAATGGAACTGATTCCGCAATTTGCAATGTTACTTTAGTAGCAAACAAAGCTTTCATATCCCAAGGTAATAGATAACCAGTTAAACCTAAACCAAGCATAATGAAGAAAATTAGTACTCCCACAACCCAGTTTAACTCACGTGGCTTTTTATATGCACCTTGGAAGAATACACGCAATGTATGTAAAAACATCATAACGATAACTAAACTAGCTCCCCAGTGATGCATTCCTCGAACAATTTGACCGAAGGCTACTTCATTTTGCAAATAGAATACTGATTCCCAAGCATTCTTAATATCTGGTACATAGTACATTGTTAAAAACATACCAGAAAGAATTTGTATAACTGTAACAAAGAATGTTAATCCGCCGAAACAATAAACGAAAGCGGAAAAATGGTGTGCAGGGTTAACGTGTTCAGGAACTTCATGGTCAGCAATATCGCGCCACATCGGCGTAATATCTAAACGTTCATCAACCCAATCATAAATTTTGTTTAGCAATAGATTACGCCTCCCCTCGTGGTTTTGCTTTTCCTAAGAATAAATAGCCGTCCTTAACTGCATGTTGATATACATCAAGCGGTGCAATTGGAGGTGTTCCTTTAACATTAGTCCCATCTTTTTCGTATCTTCCATAGTGACATGGACAGAAAAATTGGTTCGGGTTAGCCGGATCATTATTCCACCCAACTGTACATCCAAGATGTTTACAGACTGGTGATAACGCAGTGATTTTGTCTCCACTTTTAAAAACCCAAGCTGATCTTGTTTCTTCTGATTCATACCAAGCGTCTTTTTGTTTGATTTTAAAGTCAAAGCGTTGAGGTTCTTCTGTTATTTCGTCAACACTAACTACTTGCACTAGGTCTGTTTCCTCTGCTGGTCGGAGCACAGGGTCAAGTGCGAAGCGAACCATAGGCATTAACATACCTGCAGCCATGAAACCGCCTACACCAGTAAGCGTGTAGTTTAAGAATTGACGTCTAGAAACTCGATGTTTTTTCTCGCTCATCATTTTCCCCCCTCTATCTTAAGCTCAGTCCGTTTAGGACATACGGAAATGATATATAAAACTAGGACATACTCATGATATATCAATCTTGGAGTGAGGTCAATAAAATCCTGATTTTGAATTCTGGAAATGAAAAGGTTTTTATTATTTATTCCAAGATTGTAATAAAATGTTCAAAATTTGTTCGACTTGATCTTGTAAAAGCTTTCGTTTCAATTGTTCGTCCATGTGCTCAAGGGGAACAGTAGGTAACCACATAACATGATCAGCTATCATATCAGACTTTTTTTCTTTAATCGATTCATCACTAGTAAGAAAAATGATATGCTTAAACTCTTTTTGTATCTCATTTTTCCAATCTTCCATCTTATTAATAACTTGATTGTCATTTTTTAAATATGAAAGCTCAGGAAAAAGAAAAACCCTTCCTTTTAACTGTCTTTCTAATTCTGTACTAACATAATGAATAAACTCTCCTTTAGCAACAGTACTTTTAAAATTAGTATCTAAAGATATAGGCATTAACGGCACAATAGCTGTATCTACATACTCCTTAGATTGACTATATTTATCTACATCACCTGAAACCCATTTCATTACTTCCACTCCCTATATAAATTACTAATAAATCCATTATATAGGTTGTTTGATTATTTGTTAAATATAACAAGTCTAAGCGTAACTTTACTAACAATAGACTATAGCTATATTTTATATTGTACACGAATTCTCTTTTAAAGGAGCAAGAAGCCACCTGAGCTTGTTTGAAAGCGAGCTTAGAAGGTTTTAAGACTAACTAGCCTTATAAATGCCAGAGGTCAATAATAAAGAGGCTGACATATAAGTCAGCCTCTTTATTAAATAACATTGCATACTAATTATTATTAAGCGTGATTAATTGTTCAGTTAACTTTTTAAAACTTTCTTTATCTTGCTTATCTAGCGCCTCATCGATTAACTGAAGAAGCTTTTCTTTTTGAAAGCTTTGAATGGAATGCTCTAGTACTTTTTCTGCTACTTCACGATCTTTTTCATTTTCATGAAGATGCTCTGGCATAAAAGGATTAGATTCGAGAACTGCTGCATATTGTGGTGATTGATAAGAAGACCTGAAATTTAATTGAATAAAGAGTTCCTCCTCTTTATTTAAACGGATGTCATGAAAAGATTTTTCTGCGTCTGTTGTCATAACATTCTCTTTATAAAAGCGAAACGGCACTTCTTCAACACAATGAGTAGACATAATAATTCCTCTCGGACAGTATTGTGCTTGTTCAACAAAGTGAACATTTTCCATCAAGGTATCATGACTCATTAAATAATTTAAGATCCACACACATTCTCTTCTTTTCAGTTGATAATGATTTAAGAACCACCTGATGAAATCTTTCTTTTCATGGACAGATACAGGGGCCACCATACAATTCCCTCCTCTGCAGTTCATTGTTTCTTACTTTGATAATTCCACAAAGTGAAAATGAAATCCTTCTTATATCACTTAAAACTCATCTTCTAATTGTAACAAAATCTCACATATTTCGACATTCGAAGGATCTTGCTTAATGATTTGTTCAAAGATACCCTTTGCTTCTTGCCTCTTTCCTTCTTCCAACAGGAAATATCCGTATTCATGTAGAAATTCTTGTTGTTCCTTGAAAAAATTATATGCAACATGGTAATGATTTAATGCCTGTGTATAATCTTCTTTTTGATGAAAAGCTCGTGCTAAGTTCCACTCAAACTGAGGATCTTCTTCACCATATTGTTTGCTAACACTGATTAAATCAATTACATCATCATATCTTTCTTGTTGTAAAAAGATATGTGTTAATGTAATTGCTGCCTCAATATGACCTGGATCAATTGCAAGAGATTCCCTAAGTAGCCCTTCTGCATCATCCATCTGCCCGAGCTTAATGGCTATTTTACCTCCAAATAGAAACAACTCTTTATTATACTCATCAACTTTAATTCCTTCTTGTACTGTACCTAGACTTTCTTCTAAAAGACCTTCATGCTCATATGACTTGGCCAAATACAAGTACAATGACGAGAATTGAGGGTCTGCTTCTTTTAGCTTTATAAACTGTTGAATAGCCGTTTTATAAAATCCACCTTGAAATGCTGTAAAACTGTAGCCAAAAAGACTATGAGCGTCTTCATGTTCTGTTATTCCTTGCTCATAATATTCCAACGCTTCTTCAAATTGACCAACTGCACTTAAACATTCAGCAAGTCTTAACTTAATATGTACACCAGAAATCAACTGATGTTCAACCACCGTATTTTGATAAAAAGGAATTGCATGCATGTACTTGCCCTGATGGAAATAAAATTCACCTAAAGCAAAATCAATAATCCGATCGTCGGGTAATAAATCCTTTGCTTCTTTTAATTTTTGCTCACTTACCTCAGCCAGTCCTTGCATCTGGTATAGATCTGCTAAAAGTAACAGTGCCTGAGGATATGCTTCATGATCTACAGTGATCATATTTAATAAATCTATCGCTTCTTCCTCTTTTTCCATATCTAAATTGATTTCAGCTAAAAACAATGTAATTTGTGTTTCATCAGGATAAAGGAAGTGTAATTCTTCAATCATATTATGAGCTTTGTCTATAATTCCCCATTGATAATATTGATCTGCTAAATGCAGTTTTTCTTCATCATGAAGAGTAGGTTCAATATTCTCTAGCAAGTTTAGTCCTGTTTCTGTATCACCCTTGTTTACAAGATTGATTGCTTCGTTTAGTACTGAGTTCAACATACATAATCCCTTTCTTATATAGAAAAATAGTTTGTTAATAGAACAGAGAATTTTTTATCATGTAGATTTTAAAAAATTCAAAAAGATCCTTACATAAAAGGTGCTATCTTAGAAGAAAAAATGCCATTAGACTTTATACCATGCATGATTTTCACTAGTTAGTCAAAACAAAAAGGTTTACTAAAACAGCTCTTAATGACATCTACTTTACTTTATCATACATCAAAGAGAGATTTGATGTGATATAAAACGACCTGAAATCGGAATAAAACATTCTTCCCCTATACCTGGATTAAATGTAATTTCTCCATTTATGTTTATTAACTTTCCTTGATGAATTGTAAACACAGGAAGTATGCTACTATTTATTATTGGCTGCCCGTCAGTATGGTATTTTATATCGTCTAGATTATACAAGTTATAATTAACTTGTCCACCTATTCTAATATCACCCTTTTCAGGATATATACCCATTGTCATTAACTCATTTCTTGTTAATGTTTCTCCATCTGTTAATTGATATGTCAAAGAAGAAATTCGATTTTCTTTCATATGCTTAAACCAATTTTTCAATATTTTTTGTTTTACATTACTTTTATACAGTCCTTCTTCTATGTAAGGAACCAGTGTAATTGGATTTGAAAACATTGCATCCCTTATCCAACCCCATGATTTCCTATCTAAACAATCATCCTCACATAGTTCAACAAATACAACTGATATATTATGCTGTCTTAACTTTCTAAGTAATGAGGGCTTTAAAAGTTTAAAAGGAATCTTTACACCTATATAATAATCAATAGGTGAATTAATCATTAGTTGTCTTCTTTGTTTTAGTTTAGGTAACAGATCTTGTTCTTTTTCCAATGAGGTTACTGTCAATAATGTTGTACAACCTTTTTTAACATATTTCTCGCTCATATGTTGTTTGAATTCTTGAAAATGAAGTAAAGATTGAAGAGAAAAATCAAGCATAACATATCCTGGGGTTAATAAATATGAACTCATATCCATTCTTATAAAACGGTAATTATTTAAAGATGACTTCATAAACTCTATTTTGTTTTCCTTTATTAATAACGAAGTCCTAGTTGTACCACTTGATTTTAACAGTGTTGCATGTTCAATGATATAACTCATTCCTCTTGCCCCCTTTCATCCTCTTAAAGACAAGCTATGAAAGAAGGTATTCATTTATGCTTAGTTTAGAACTCACATTAGAATATTTAGATCTTTTAATAGAAAGGCTATGTTAAAGGTTAATGTTGAATTTTTAGCACATTGTAGATTGGAGTGAAAGGCATGAGACTCCACAGCCACGTAGCTTACGAGGAGGCTCCCGGACCGCACGCGGAAAGCGAATGCCTGTAACGGAAATCAACAACAAAGTTTAACAGAGGCAATAGAAAACAGCCCAAGCATTAATCAGGATGACCCCATGAATAGTGCTTAGGCTGTAAAATAGTATTATTTAGAAAGTAAAGACAGATGTTCAAAGAAATTCGGATATGATACATCAATTGCTCCAGCATCTTCAAGTTGAACAGGTTCATTTGTTATACAAGAAGCTATAGCAAGCATCATACCTATTCGATGATCTCCATGACTAGATACAACAGCATTACCTACTAATGAAGTCTTACCTGTTATAATCATTCCATCGTCTGTTGCTTTTATAGCTGCTCCTATTTTAGTTAATTCTCCTACAACTGTATCAATACGATTTGTTTCTTTCACTTTAAGTTCACTTGCATCTTTTATAATTGTTTCACCTTCTGCTTGAGTTGCAAGTAAAGCAATTACAGGAATTTCATCTATTAGTTTTGGTATTAAATCTCCATCAATTGTTGTACCTTTTAAGGTTGATGTTTTAATAATGATATCTGCAATTGGTTCAAATGGCTGTTCATTATGTGGAATAATCTCAATTGAAGCTCCCATCATTTTTAACACATCGAGAATTCCAGTTCTAGTCGGATTTATTCCTACGTTTTTCAGAACTATTTCACTGTTTGGAACAATAGCTCCGGCAACAAGGAAAAATGCTGCTGATGAAATATCACCTGGTACAAATATATTTGTTGCTTGCAGGCTTTGTCCACCGACTATAGAAGCGGATTTTTCATCCTCTTGTACTTTAACCCCGAAAGCCCTCAGCATTCTCTCTGTATGATCTCTGGACTTATGGGGTTCAGTCACGATTGTTTCTTCACCACTTGTCTGCAAGCCGGCTAGTAAAATAGCGGATTTAACTTGTGCACTAGCAACAGGAGATTGATATTGTATCCCTTTCAAGTTCCCACCACGAATTGATATTGGCGTGTATTGTCCATTTTCCCTTCCGTCTATGTTAGCACCCATCATCTTTAATGGCTCTGTTACTCTAGACATAGGTCTTCTAGCTATAGATTCATCACCGATTATACAAGAATGAAATGATGTCCCTGCTAATATTCCCATCATTAACCTAGTAGTTGTTCCTGAATTACCAACATCTAAAATATCAGTTGGTTCTACTAAACCTGCTAAACCTTTACCATCAACCGAAACTTGTCCTTCTTCAATATTAATTGTTACACCCATTTTTCTAAAGCAGGAAACAGTACTTAAACAGTCCGCTCCCATTAAAAAGTTTGATATGAGTGTTTGACCATTTGCTATTGATCCGAACATCACAGCTCTATGAGAGATTGATTTATCACCTGGTATATCTATTTCCCCTACTAAACGCTCAACTTTTACTAAATTTTTGATCTCAGACATTTATTCCACCTCATTAATAATTTGGCATTAGTATGAATGACTAATTACTAAGCAATAATATTTATTTTTAAATTCTCCAAGTATTAAGCATAGCTTATATAATAAATGTTTCATAAGTAGAATATTTGCTAATACAATTTATAGCAAGCTCCCGATCATGCTCTGTTTGAAAACTTAGTCTCAAAACCCCATAAATTTCTTCACGCGTCTCGATAATTCGTATATTTGTTAAACTAATCTTTTCTTGAGCTAAGAAACCAGTAACCTCAGAAATAATCCCTGGATAATCAGGTACATCTACATATAAATCATAGAATGAAGGAATTGCTCCTTTTTGCTTTTCAGGAAGGCCGTCTCGATAATGCTTTGCATGTTCAAAATAATCATATAGATTTTCTGCCTCCTCATTTTCAACAAAGCCCTTTACACGTTCCATTTCTGAAATCCAATCATCAAATAAATGTAAAAGTGGACCTTTATTGTGAAGAAGGATATCACGCCACATATAGGGATTACTAGACGCGATTCTAGTAATATCTCGAAATCCTCCAGCGGCTAATCTTTTTACTAAAGGAAATTGTTCTTCATGATTTTTTGCTTGATATACTAAACTAGCAGCAACTATATGAGGAAAATGGCTAATAACACCAGTCACTCTATCATGCTCCTGTGGGGACATTTCAATAAAATTGGCTTTTGTGCCTTCAAGGATATTTTTTAGTTGCTCTAGATCCTCTAAAGTAACGTATTTTGAAGGAGTTAAAATATAAAACGCATTTTCAAATAAGTGCGGTTTTGCAGCTAAAATACCCGATTTATGTGATCCTGCCATCGGGTGTCCTCCAACAAACTTGATTCTACCATTCAAATATTTATTAGCACTTTCTACTATTTTCACTTTGGTGCTTCCAACATCAGTGATAATGACATTTTTTTTCAACTCTACATCTTTAAGATCTTTTATTATATTTATCGTTTGCTCTACTGGAGTTGAAATGAAAATGATATCCACAGAAGAAATGTCACTAGGGAAAATCTCATAAGAAACTTCGTCTATTGCTCCCAGCTTCTTTGCAAGAGCTGCTTGGTCATTATTTATATCGAACCCTATTATATGTATTGATGGATCATTATGCTTAATTGATAACGCAATAGAGCCCCCAATTAACCCAAGACCTATTAAATATATTTTCTTTGCCATATTTTTGATCACCTTTTTTGGCCTATATCTTAGAGGCTTATTCGTCATAACTACATAAAAAAATGAATTTTTAGTTTTTTTAAGAGAAAAAGAGAGATTAACCAAGCAAAATCATACCTTTACCTACTAATGTATAGTAGGCGAATGCTTGTATTCATCCCTCTTTTTCACAAGAACTTAACACTTTTATTGATTTGCTGCTCATAGAGAGTATATCCTATTTCATACACTTTTTGATAAGACACATGAATCAATATTACGAAATAATCATCTTGAATTATGATTACTAGCCTATTGAACAAAATCCTTTAAGATCTCAATAATTTCATTATTTTGAATCTCAGATCCTACTGTAATACGTAAATGTGTTGGAAAACCTAATGCATTACCAGAACGAACTATATAGCCTTTTTCAAGCAATGCTTGGAATACTTCATCAGAATCACGGTTAAAATCTATTAAAATAAAATTACCCTCAGATGGATAGTAATCTAAATTCAAGTTTTCACAAAACTCATAAAATTGCTTTAAGCCTTTTTTATTTTTCTCACGACAATCTGCTACAAAATCAGGATCATCTAAGGAAGCGATAGCAGCAGCCTGGGCTACCCTGCTTGTATTAAAGGGTTCACGTGCTGGTTCAATTTTACGAATCAGCTCTGCATTCGCAATTCCAAAACCAATTCGCAATGAAGCTAGTCCGTATGCTTTTGAAAATGTACGGAGAATCATTAGATTTGAATGCTCATTTAATAATGAGACTGTATCTGGATAATCTTCTGCCAAAACGTATTCATAATAAGCTTCATCCACAACAACTAAAACATGCTTTGGCACTTTAGTTAAAAAATTTAGTAAGTTATCACTTGTGACATACGTCCCTGTTGGATTATTTGGTGTACATACCCAAACAACAGTGGTGTTTTCATCAATCTTCCCAATCATTTCATCCAAATTATGATCACCGTTAACGAGTGGTACCTCTCGTACTTCAGCTCCTTCAATTACTGCATTGTGCTTATACTGCGGAAATGTAGGTGTTGCCATAACAGTATTTTTCTCAGGATTTAATAAAGCACGGCAAATAATTTGTACAACTTCATCCGAACCATTTCCGAATATTAATTCCTCTTCATTTACATTCACATGCTTTGCTACTCTTGTACGTAAACTAGCGCTGTATCCATCCGGATAAATAGCTAGTTGATCTAATTCATCCATTATGGCTTGTTTTGCTTTTGGCGAACAACCATAAGGATTTTCATTTGAAGCAAGTTTTACAACTTTTGTTAAATTGAATTGTTTTTTTACTTCTTCAATTGGTTTACCTGGCTGATACGGTTGTAGACCTAACAATTGTTTTTTTACTTGCAATTAAAACACCTCTCCTATATGAAAAGATCATACCTTACCTTTAACATAGCTCTTTCATTATTATGTTTTCTATCATAAATTCATCTTAATCTTTTTGCAATTCTTTATGATATTCTTTCAAATTTAATCTTATTTCATTTAGGTACTGATTAATTGAATTTACCACCTTTTGTTATCTCGTTCATTATGTAGAAGGCTTTGTTAAAGCCTTGTTATTAACTTGTCCTTTATATTCTCTTGGATAGTTTTTAAACCAACAATAAGCAATAACAAAACCAAAAGATAATACCAATTTGTTTAAGAGGCAAAGTTGCTTGCAAAAGCTTTAAATTCATCTAGTGCTTCTTGGCGAGTATTCTCATTCACGAGAGATGCTCCGAGGCGTTCGATTTCGCGAACTAATGCACTACCAACAACTACACCATCACAGATGGAAGCAAGTTCCTCTACTTGTTCTTTTGAGGAAACTCCAAAGCCTACAACTACTGGAACTTTACTGTATCTTTTCACTTCATTCAAAAAGTTTTCTATGGATTTATCAAAGTTTTTTCTTTCTCCAGTAACACCCAATGAGGAAACACAATAAACAAAGCCTTCTGCATTTTCTGCTATCATTTTTATTCTATTTGAAGACGTTGGCGCAATAAGAGAAATAAATGAGATAGAATGTTCCTGACATTTTTCTCTAAGCTCTTCACTTTCTTCAAATGGAATATCAGGAATAAGTAGTCCATCTACAGTATTTTCTCGCAGTAAAGCGAAAAAGGATTCTTGATCTAATTGTAACACAGGATTGTAATACGTAAATAAAATTATTGGAATTTCTAAACCTTTTTTACGCATTTCAGGTACAAGCTTGATCGCTTTTACGATATTCATCCCACTTTGCAAAGCACGACTCGATGCTCTTTGAATAACCGGTCCGTCTGCAACTGGATCTGAATATGGTATACCTAACTCTATTGCTGATGCTCCTGCATCTTGAAGAGCAATAGCTAAATCAATCGTACAGTCTGAATATGGATCACCAGCTGTAATAAAAGGAATAAATAAATTATTTTGAATCGGTTGTTTGAAGAGAGTTGTCATGGTTTTCTACCTCCTGATAATACGACATTAATGTATGAACATCTTTATCTCCTCTACCTGAAAGGCAAATAAGAATAGTCTCTGATTTTTTCATTAACTTCGCATGTTCAAATGCAGATGAAAGAGCATGTGCTGATTCAATTGCAGCTAAAAGCCCTTCTTCTTTCGCCAAAAGTTCCAATGCATCTAATGCCTGTTTGTCTGTTACACTCTCATATTTAACACGTCCTGATGAAGCAAGATGTGCATGCTCTGGACCAATTCCAGGATAATCTAAACCAGCTGAAATGGAATACGGTTCAGTGATTTGGCCATATTCATCTTGTAATAAATATGTTAATGATCCATGAAGGACACCCTTTGTGCCTTTTGTAATTGTAGCTGCATGCATATCTGTATCAACACCCTTACCTGCTGCTTCTGTTGCTACAAGTTCAACATCATCATTTAAGAAAGCAGCAAACATGCCAATTGCATTGCTTCCACCACCAACACAAGCCATAACTTTTGTAGGCAAACTTCCTTCTAATTGGAGAAATTGAGCTCGTGCTTCGTCACCGATAACTCGTTGAAATTCTCTCACAATGTACGGATATGGATGCGGCCCAACAACTGATCCAATAATGTAAAAATGATCTTCACAATGTTGAACCCAATAACGCATTGCTTCATTAGTAGCATCTTTTAATGTCTTATTTCCGCTTGTTACAGGAATAACCTCCGCTCCAAGCAATTGCATACGAAATACATTTAATTCCTGCCTTCTAACATCTTCTTCACCCATAAAGACTTGACATTTCATTCCAAATTTCGCTGCAACAGTAGCAGTAGCCACACCATGCTGACCTGCCCCAGTTTCTGCTATAATCTTGGTCTTTCCCATTCTTTTGGCTAGCAGAACTTGACCAATTGCATTATTAATCTTATGTGCTCCTGTATGGTTTAAATCTTCACGCTTTAAATAAATCTTTGCTCCACCTAATTTTTCTGTTAAATTACCGGCAAAGGTAACTGTCGTAGGTCTACCTGAATATTCTTTTAGTAAATGATGATACTCTTCCATAAATGAAGGATCATTCATAGCTTCTTTGTGTGCTTTTTCGATTTCAGCTAATGGACTCATTAAAGTTTCTGGTACAAACCGTCCACCAAAATCTCCATATCTCCCTTTTTCATCTGGATAAGTTGGCATATTGTAACATCCTTTCTTCTATCTGCTGAATTTTGGCCTCATTTTTTTTATCATCCTCTTCTATACCACTTGAAAGATCGATTCCTTGAGGCTGTAATTCTAGTAATCTCCTGATATTTTTTTCATTTATACCACCAGCTATAAAGCATTCTTTGTTGTGTATTAATGCATAATTGATGTATTTTGGTGCTGCTTTCCAATCAAAGCTAACTCCTGTCCCACCCCATGCACCTTTTATTCTAGAATCAATAACAAATCCATCAACAGTATCTATGAATTCTTCCATTTGTTTTAAAGTGTTTTCGTGATGATGAAGAGCTTTCCAAATAACAAGACCTCCAAATTGTTGTTTCACCTTTTTAATTTGATCTAAAGATTCATTACCATGAAATTGAATAACATCTACAGGTATTTCATTTATAACTTCTTGTAATTCCTCACTAGTAGGATTAACAAAAACAGCAACCAGCAATTTATTCGTCACATCAACATCTTCAAGCCATTTCTTCACTTCAGCTGGTTTAACTTTACGTTTACTTTCAGCAAATATAAATCCTATATAATTCGCTTGAGACCGTGAAACAATTTTTAAGTCATCAAAATTTCTAACTCCACAGTATTTTAATTTAGGATTATCCATGAATGATTTCTCCGAATAATTGTTTAATTGCAAGTGTTTGATCATCTTTTCTCATTAACGATTCTCCAACTAAAACTGCGTTTGCTCCATATTGTTGTACAAGCTGTAAATCCTCGTTCGTATGAATACCGCTCTCACTCACGAGTATAGTATCTTTTGGAACAGTTACAGCCATTGCTTTTAGTTGGTGTATATTAGTTTCAAACGTTTTCAAATTACGATTGTTCACTCCTAATATTTTTGGAGTAATTACTTTTAATACACGATCTAATGTATCTTGATCATGTACCTCAACTAAAACATCTAATGAAAGCTCTGTAGCATATTGATACAGCTCTTTTAATAAGGTTGGCTCAAGTGCTTCCCCTATTAAAAGAATCGCATCTGCTCCGATTCTTTGAGCTTCATCTATTTGTATTGTATCGATAATAAAATCCTTCCTTAGAATTGGAAGATTAACAGCTTTTTTAACCTGTGTTAAATATTCTCGTTTTCCTTGAAAGTAAGGAGAATCAGTTAGAACAGATAAACAATCTGCTCCACCTCTCTCATAAGCCTTTGCAATCTCAACAGGATGGAAATTTTCTTTTATTAACCCTTTAGATGGTGATGCCTTTTTCACTTCAGCAATAAGTCCTACGTCTCTTTGTGAATTTAATAAAGCGTTTAGAAACGAAACTCGAGGTAGTTTTTCATCTTCAGGTAATATAAGATTTTTTATTTCTTCTTTTTTTGTTTGTATGATTTGATCAAGCATAATTTTCCTCCCGTTGATGCCTTAACATTTGTAATTGCTTCAGAGCTACTCCATTACGAATTGCTTCTTTTGCTAAAATCACACCTATATCCAAAGTTTTCACATGGTTTGCTACATAAAGAGCAGCACCAGCATTAATTGCTACTATATTTTCTGCACTGACAGGTCCTTCGCCTCTAAATATTTGTTCAATAAGTTTAGCACTATCCTCTGCATTACTGACCTTAAGTTCAACATTATTACCTTCGATTAGACCTACATCTTTAGGATGAAGAACATAACGAGAAATCGTTCCGTTCTTTAGCTCAACAACATCAGTTTCAGTTGAGATAGAAATCTCATCCAAACCGTCTCTACCAGTTACTAGTAATACATGCTCTGCTCCAAGCCTCTTTAATGCCTCTGCCATTTTTTCAGCATAATCAGTTGAGAAAACCCCAATAATTTGTCTTTTTGCATTTGCTGGATTAGACAATGGACCTAACAGATTAAAAACAGTTCTAAAGCCAATCTCTTTACGTGGATTTACAGCATGTTTCATTGAGGAATGAAACATAGGTGCAAACAAAAAGCTCATGTTTTGTTCATTTAAGCTTTTCACTGCTTCTTCAAGTGATGTTTGAATATTTATTCCTAATTTCTCTAGAACATCAGCACTTCCACTCTTAGAGGAAATAGCTCTATTTCCATGCTTTGCTACTTTTACTTTTAGAGATGAGACAACAATTGCAGCAGCTGTTGATATATTAAAGGTTGAAGCACCATCTCCTCCAGTTCCACAAGTATCAACAACATCACTATCATATTGTATTGACGTCATATGCTGCTTCATTGATTTAGTGAACCCTACTAGTTCATCAACTGTTTCTCCTCTAAGACGCATGATCGAAACAAGACTAGCAATTTGACTAGGTGTTGCATTGCCAGTCATGATTGAGTTCATTACCTGTTCAGCTTGCTCCTCTGAAAGAGTGTTACCCTCAATACAATGTGCTAGAAGTTTTTTCATCTTTGTCTACCTCCTCAGAAAAGACTTTTTCTGCTAATTGAATGGCTTTTAACATTGCACTTGCTTTATTACATGTTTCTTTCCACTCAAGCTCAGGTACACTGTCCACAACAATACCAGCACCTGCCTGAACGTAAGCAGTATTATTTTTAACTGTAATCGTTCTTATTGTTATACAAGAATCAATATTGCCATCAAAACCAACGTACGCCACACATCCTGCATAACTACCTCTAGCATTTGGTTCTAACTCATTAATAATTTGCATTGCACGAATTTTGGGTGCTCCTGAGACAGTACCTGCAGGGAAGGATGATAAAAGTGCGTCCATTGGATGAACTTCTTCCTTTAATTTCGCAGTCACCTTCGAGATAAGATGCATAACATGTGAAAAGCGGCCAACTTCCATCAATGTAGGTGTTGTAACAGAGCCATATTCTGCTACTCTTCCTAAGTCATTTCTTGCTAAGTCAACAAGCATATAATGCTCTGCTTTTTCCTTTTCATCATGCTTTAATTCTTCTTCAAAATATTGATCTTCTTCAACCGTTTTACCTCGTCTTCTTGTACCGGCAATAGGGTGAATTTCAAGATGCTTATTTTGAATATAAATTAATCTCTCTGGAGAGCTACCGACTAGTTCGGTATCATTTATCCTTATATAAAATAAATATGGTGATGGATTGATAATTCGCAAAATTCTATATAATGAAAATCCATCTGTTTTTAATGGAATCTCAAATCGTTGAGATAATACACCTTGGAATATATCTCCTGCTCGTATATACTCTTTCACCTTTTCCACATCTTCTAAAAATTTACTTTTCTCATAATTAGACTTAATATGATCAAAATTAACATCAAAAGAATTTGATATAGCTAATGGCAATTGTTCTGGTTGTGTTTTCTGATTTAACATACTCACATATTTATTTAATTTAGCTTCTGCAAGCATATAGGTTGCTTTTAGATTTGCTTCTTCTTCATCACCGTTTACACGAACATAATGGATGAAATAAAGTTGTTTTTCGTGATGATCAAATGCAATGATTGTTTCACAAACGAAAAACATACAATTTTGTTGATTCAGATCATTGGTTTTATGTTTTTCAACTTTTTCGAAAATTGAAACTGCATCATATCCAATATAACCAACAGCTCCACCAACAAAAGGTATATCGATATCTGGTAATTTTATAGCTAAATGGTTTTGTAACTGCTTAAACGTACTTGTTATTGAATTTGATTTTGATAAGGTTTTTCTTTGCTCATTTAAGATCGAAAATTCACCAAAACTTTCCTCTATAAACAAAAATGGATTAAGACCAATAAATGAGTATCTTGACCAATTTGATTCAGCATCTTTACTTTCCAATAAATAAACAGCTTCATCTTTAAAAAGTTGAAACAATTGAATGGGTGTAATGGTATCTACCATATACTTTTCTACAATGGGGATTGTTCGATAATGTTTGCTATCTTCACTAAAAGTGGTAAAAGAAGAAAAATTCAAAATAACTCACTCCTCCAATATTTTTTGGAGAATGAGATTTTAGGAGGTTATAAAATTATTGAAGATTAATGTCAACACAACTAATTAAACTGACATTAGGGCTCTGTACAATATTGTTTATAATTCTTAATATTGTACATTATAAACCCTATATGCTATAAAATTAAAACCCAAAAACACGTTTGTTTTTGGGTAGACTTGTGCCATCATAATATACCTCAGCTAAACTCACTCATTCTCTGCTACCCTATACTCTTATACTCTACTCAACTATTATTTAATCTTCTTTATCATGTTAATATATTTCACTAAAAAATGTCAAGAAT
Organism: Metabacillus litoralis; assembly: GCF_007994985.1. Lineage (GTDB taxonomy): Bacteria > Bacillota > Bacilli > Bacillales > Bacillaceae > Metabacillus > Metabacillus litoralis. The sequence goes on from NZ_VOQF01000001.1 coordinate 697,400, forward strand.
TCATCTACTGTTTTAATTATCTCATCTATTTTATTAAATCTGGTCTAAGAACTACAGCATTTCTTGCGTAAACATGTTGAATTTGATTTTGTTCAATTTCTGTCTGAACTGTCATCATTATTCTAATACATTTTTCTAAACTTCCTGGAACAGGTATTTCCTGCATACACATAACAGGAACATAGGTCCAGCCTTCTATTTCTCTTAGTGCTTTTGCCGGAAAAGCAGCGTCAAGATCTTCTGTTACAGTAATGATAACATGTGCCACATCCTCTGCTTCTATGTTATTCTTTACTATCAGTTCTTTAAGAAGCTCACCTGTTGCTATAACAATCTCATAAGCATCATTTTCATCAACTGTTATAGCGCCTCGAATCCCCCTAATCAAATTTTCTCCCCCCGTTCTAAACCACGCCACTCTTCAAGTAAAGAATGAAGCTCATCCTTAGTAAATGTATCAGAAGTTGTAACACCAATTTCTTGCAGTAAAATCATTTTAATTTGATTAGACTTAGTCTTCTTATCTTTTGTCATTTTATTAACAAGTTCCTCTGTACTTTGTTCCGCTGGTATAGACGTTGGAAAACCGATCTTTTCAAACCATATCTTGATTTCTTCATATGGTAATTTATTAACTTGGAATTTATTACTTAACCATATTGCAAAAAGCATACCTATTGCGACACAATCACCGTGTGACATTCTCCCATAACCAGCTTCTGCTTCAATTGCATGTCCTAACGTATGACCAAAATTCAAAATTTCACGAAGTCCCAATTCTCTTTCATCATGTGATACAACATCTGCTTTAATTTTAATTCCTTCTAGAATCATTGTTTCTAGCTTTTCAGATGAAAGATCTCTTAAGTCAGAAACATCATTATATAGAAAATGATAAAAAGGCTCACTTCGAATCAGGGAGTGCTTAATAACCTCAGCAAATCCCGACCGCAACTCTTCATCCGGTAAACTATTTAGGAATTTGCTATCATAAACGACAGCTTTAGGTTGATAAAAAGCACCAATCATATTCTTTCCTTCTGGATGATTAATTGCTACTTTTCCACCAACAGCACTATCATGTGCAAGTAATGTTGTCGGTATTTGTATGTAAGGGACTCCTCTCATAAAGGTTGCAGCTACAAAGCCTGTTAAGTCACCTACAACTCCACCACCAAAAGCAAGGATAACTGACTTCCTATCTAATCCCTGCTTAAGTGCAAATGATTGTAATTCATAAAACAATTCAAATGACTTTGAAGACTCACCATTCTTTACAACAAACTTACATGTTGGAAATTGTTTACTAACTATTTTAACTAAATCACTTCCATAACGTTCATCCACATTATTGTCTGTTACAATAAGCACTTTAGAAGGATTTAGTTCTAATAATAAAGGAGATAATTCTTTTATAGCATTGTCCCCAACATAAACTGGATAGATCGAGTCAGTCGTTTTCACCAAAATTGATTTCATTTAGAATTCCCTCGAGTAAGTATGCATCTTCTGAATATTTTCTTTAATTAGATCCATTCGATCTAATCCAAATTGCTCCACAATGGCATTTGCTATTTCCCAAGCAACAACTGACTCTGCCACAACACTAGCTGCAGGAACTGCACAACTATCTGATCGCTCAATACTTGCACTAAATGGTTCTTTTGAATCTATATCAACACTTTGTAATGGTTTATATAATGTTGGAATTGGCTTCATTACACCTCTAACAACAACGGGCATTCCAGTTGTCATTCCACCTTCAAATCCTCCAAGACGATTTGATTTACGAGTATATCCATCCTCAGATGACCATTGGATCTCATCATGTACTTGGCTACCAAATTTTCTAGCAGCTTCAAAGCCAATACCAAATTCCACGCCTTTAAATGCATTAATACTAACAATTGCACCTGCGATTTTACTATCTAATTTACGGTCGTAGTGTACATAACTACCAATACCAGCAGGTAAGCCTTCAACAACTACCTCAACAATACCACCAATAGAATCACCATTTTCTTTAGCTTGATCTATCGCTTCCATCATTTTAACTTCAGCATTACGATCATAGCATCTAACCGGTGATTCCTCTGTTATTGCTAATAAATCATCAATGTTTTTGTAATCAGTATTTTCTGCTCTTACTCCACCGATTTCTAGTACATGACCAACTACCTTTATGTTTAATTCTGCTAATATTTGTTTTGCTAATGCACCCACAGCTACTCGAACAGTCGTTTCACGAGCTGATGAACGCTCAAGCACATTCCTCATATCACGATGTCCATATTTCATTGCACCAACCAAATCAGCGTGTCCTGGGCGAGGACGTGTTATTTGGCGCTTCACTTCTTGTTCTTCTTCATCTGTAATCGGTTCAATACCCATTATTTTTGTCCAGTGCTTCCAATCTCTATTTTCAACAACAAGAGATATTGGTGAGCCTAAGGCTTTACCATGTCTTACTCCACCAAGAATCTGAACTTGGTCTTTTTCAATTTGCATTCTTCTGCCACGACCATATCCCTTTTGTCTTCTAGCTAAATCAGAATTTATTGTTTCTGCTGTTAAATTTAGTCCAGACGGTACACCTTCAACAATTGCAGTTAATTGAGGTCCATGTGATTCACCAGCTGTTAAATACCTCATTCCACTCTCTCCCTTCAACGCACTAACGCTTTTAAGTAAAAATATAACATAACTTTTTCTAAAAAAATAGAAAATTCTTATCTCTTTTGATAAAAAAATGTATCAACAGATGAAAGATCGAAACGTTCAGCATTAAAAATTTGCTCTGTACTGCCCACAAAAAATACACCTTGCCTTTTTAAAGCACCACTAAACTTACTATATAATACCTCTTTGGCTTCCTCTGTAAAGTATATTAAAACATTTCGACACACAATTAAATCAAACTGTGAATCAAATGGATCTGATAATAAGTTTTGCTTTTTAAATGTAACAGTTTTCATGATTTCATCACTTACTTTGTAATTTGTACCTTCTTTTTTTAAGTATTTCTTTTTCATATCATCAGGTACTTCATTAAGAGATCTTTCTGGATAAAGACCTAATTTTGCGCGGGCAATGACATTATCATCTATATCTGTTGCTAAAACCTTAACTTTTGACATCGGCATCAGCTTCGAAAGAATCATGGCAATCGTGTAAGGTTCTTCACCTGTAGAGCAAGCAGCACTCCACACTTTCAGATTGCTATTTCTTTCAAGTAAACTCGGTAATATCTTTTCTTCAAGTACTTCCCATCTCTTATAGTTACGATAAAATTCTGATACATTAATTGTCATACGATCTAAGAATTCATAATAAAGCTCTCTTTGTTTATTCAAACCAGAATAAAATTCTGTAAAGTTTGAAAATCCTCTTTTTTCATATAATGATGTTAGTCTTCTTTTCATTTGTGCTTCTTTGTAAAGTGATAAGTCAATACCGGTTTTAGATTTTATATTTTTTATAAATTGTTCATAATCTTGATCTATCATGACAGCTCTCCTATTGCATTCTCATGTAGTAATGAATATAAATTGCATTTGTCTACGAATTTTTGTTATTTCAATAAGGAATAATTTATAGTATATCTTATATCTATAGAAATTTGCGAAATTTTTGAAGAAAATGACGAATTTTCTGAATCTATTTTTAACAATACCTTTTTATTTTTATCGAAACTGTTTATAATTAGCCTAAAAAAAAAGCTAGCGAATAGCTAGCTTTTTTAATATATCCAATTATTTATTAACTTTTCATATTCAACAATTTCATTTTCATTAAAGAACAAGCCAATTTCTCTTACTGCACTCTCGGTTGAGTCAGAGCCATGAATGATATTTTTACTAACATACATGCTATAATCTCCACGAATAGTTCCCGGTTCAGCATCTTTTGGATTGGTCTTACCCATCATTTTACGAGTTAGTTCAATGACATTTTCACCTTGCCACACCATCGCAAAAACAGGACCTGAAGTTATAAAATCGACTAGCGAGTCATAAAATGGTTTACCCTTATGCTCTCCGTAATGTTTCTCAGCCAACTCTGTTGGGATTGACATTAGTTTAGCTCCAACTAATTGTAAGCCCTTACTTTCAAATCTACTAACAATCTCCCCGATTAGTTGACGCTGTACCCCATCAGGTTTAACCATTAAAAATGTTTTTTCCATAATATTCTCCACCCCGTAAAAAATTATGTATAGGCTTGTTTACCCCATGAAAATAATACCATGATTTGGGATACATTTGCAATCTAAGGGGTGGAGAAATTCTGGAAATAATTAAAATTTTCTTTTTCCAATATATTTTGCAATACTATACAACGTAGATCTTGCACGATTTCTTGGAAGAGTTTCTAAAATATCAAATGCTTTCTTAAGGTATTGATCACTTACTTTAGCAGATTGTTCTATAACATCTGAAGCTAAAATCATCTCTAACACCAGCTCTATTTCCTTAGGTGTTGTTTCATTTGTAATTTTCACAATTTCTCTTTTAATCTCCGGTATTTCCAGAGCAAATAAAACAGGCAGAGTGATATTACCTTGTAGAAGGTCACTTCCTACTGGCTTACCTAAGTCTTTCTCAGTAGAAGTAAAATCTAATATATCGTCAGTAATTTGAAATGACATCCCTACAAAATAGCCAAACCAGTATAATTTTTGATGTATCTCTTTTGACGCTCCAGATGAGACGGCACCTAACTGACAACTTACAGCTATTAAAAGAGCTGTTTTTCTTTTTATTCGTTTTAAATATGTACGAAATGATTGATCAAAATGATATTTATCTTTTATTTGCTCTATTTCGCCTAAGCATACTTCTACAATTGCCTTAGATAAAATCTTATGGGCAAGTGGATCATCTATGTTAGTCATCACCTCTAGTGAACGAGCAAGTAAGTAATCACCTGTATACATGGCAATCCGATTATCCCATCTGGATTTAACAGTTGGCTTTCCTCTTCGCATTTCTGCGTCATCAATTACATCATCATGAACCAATGATGCCATATGAATTGTTTCTAATGCTACAGCTACGTATTTAACTTTATTGATGTTATATTCTCCAAACATAGAAGAAAGTAAGACGAATACTGGACGAATTCGTTTTCCACCTGCTTGAAGCAATTCTAAGTTAGCTTCCTTAAGTAAGGAATACTCTGAAACCGATGTTTTTTCAAGTTCTTGTTCAATAATAGAAAGATCACTATTTAAGAAAGAATACAATGCTTTATATTTCATATAAATTCACCTTAATACATCTTTTTGTGGTACTAGTATATTCTATATATTACCTAAAAGCTTTTAAAATTAGGTTTTGTTCGGGAGCCGTAAGTTACAACACCTATGTAGTCTTCTATTTACAAGCTTCCCTTAGCAGGAGCCTCATTTGTCCACTCCGAATCAACATGTGCTAAAAAAGCATCAATTTACTTTAACATAGCCTAAAATTAAAAAACCACCGTTGTAAGAAGCAATCTTTTTCAGAATTCTTAACCTTCTTATAACAAAGTGGTCTGAGTAAAACCTCATCATTATACTTTTTCTTTTACTCCTAGATGCATAGCTGCAACTCCACCTGTATATGGCTTAATTTCAACTTTATCAAATCCTGCATCTTTAAACATAGAAGCTAATTCTTTCATACCTGGGAAATCACGTGCAGATTCCTGCAACCAAGAATATTCCTTATAACTTTTAGCAAACACCTTACCAAATAGAGGCATTACATAACGAAAATAGAGTGAAAAGAATTGTTTAAAAACAGGTAGTGTTGGTTGAGATGTTTCTAAACATACTGCTTTGCCACCCGGTTTTAGCACTCTATGCATTTCTTTAAGAACCTGTAGATAATCTGGAACATTTCTTAAACCAAACCCTATTGTTACGAAATCAAATGATTGGTCTTCAAATGGTAACTTCATTGCATTACCATGAATAAGCTCTAAATTATTTACTTTCAATTGTTTAACTTTTTCGTGACCAATTTGCAGCATATTCTGGCTAAAATCTAAACCTATTACTTTTCCAGTTGGACCAACTGCATCAGCAAGGGCAATACTCCAATCAGCCGTTCCACAGCATACATCAAGTGCCTTTTGACCTGGCTGTACATTCATATGCTTCATCGTGTCTTTACGCCAAGCTTTATGTCTCTGAAAGCTAATGACTGAATTCATTTGGTCATAATTTTTATATATTTTTTCAAAAACACCATGGACTCTTTCTTCCTTAGACTGATCCATTTTTATTAACCTTCTTCCACTATCTTATTATCATGTAATGCTCCGTTAAAATGAGCGGATTGAATACGCGAAAGTAGCAGCTCTTTTAACATAGATTTATGAGAGAAACCTTTGTTTATTAACGATACTGTTTCTTCGAATAAATGATTACATGCTTTTGTTAAATTGAGTATAGACAACTTACTTTCAAAATTTGTATGAAATTTTTCATGAGAGAGTCTCTTATAGGTAAGATATTTAGTTGTAACTAATTTAAGGAAATCAAGGTTATAATGCTCAGTTATTTTCTGAAACAGTGCTGTTTCTACAACAATAACACTATCCAAAGTTTGTGTTTCACTTGCTTCACTATCGTGATATAGCCTGATTTTATGTTCATTAATTTCCCTAATAGCAACAGCCAATGTGCGGACCATGTTTATATCCTTCACATTAGAAAGCAACAAATAATATAAACCGCTAAAATAATCCCCGGCAAGGACTGTTAATTGTCTTTGAACAAATTGCTCAGAGCTTATCGTATTTGTTGTTGTAACATCGTCATGCGTATCAAGGGCAATCTGAACCAGCATTGCTGTTAGGATATAATTTGTTTTCAGTTCAACTGCAAGATCTATCTCATCAAAAATTGCATATAGGAGAAGCAACTTATCTTCATCTATAACAGGAGAAGGTAAATGTTTTACCAAAAATGGATGTGTTAGTTTTTCTATTAGAGCTTCTTTAATTTCCGCTAACTGTACATCTATGTACTGCAAATAAATCACCCTTGTCCCCAAATTAACATTTTATCTCTCTTTTTTTACTAGTTTGTTAAAGAGAAATTACTTACTAGCAAAAAGGTAATGTTTATTGTGAAAAAAGGGGACGGAATTCCACTAGATAAAGTGTTCTCGTATTCCTTTACTCCACATAATAATTAACCTATCCTAAAAGGATATACATTTTTCTTTAAGCAGTGTTCCCAAACATTGTTACTTGACATACCTCGAAGAAAAAAGCCTATAAAAGTACCATTATCACAAAAAATACTTATTTTCACTGGGTATTTTAATTAGTTAGAAACATTTCTTCAGAAAAGACCTTTATATCAGATAAAATTAATTATAACATAACTGAGTTCTATTTTCTGTTCATAATGCCTATAACATGATAAATGAGAACAAAAGCAAATAAAGCAGGACAACCTGCTTATTTTCTTGAATCACTTTCTAGTTCTCCAATAGCTGTTTGGATCTGTGCTTTTCCTCTGATTTTAATTGCAGAAGTATGCTCTGTAAATTGAGCAATCATTACTTCACCTTTGTCCAATTTTTCAGAGTGATGAAACCTTGTATCTGTACCTCGAGTAAGGCCAATTACATTAACACCATCTTCAATAGCTTTTATTACAACAAAGTCATTTTTTTGACTCATGTCAGCACCTGCCTATAAAGTTTATCTTTCTATTTTATCACTATCATACCATTTAGTAGATGATAACACTCACATATATCTTTAAAAAGATTTAACCTTTTATTAATGACAATACCTCAGATCTAGAAGCTTCATCCTTACGAAATATCCCTCTTACTGCAGAAGTGATGGTTTTAGAACCAGGTTTCTTGATACCTCTCATTGTCATACACATATGTTCTGCTTCAACCACTACCATTACTCCGTGTGGCTCTAGTGATTTATTTATACTGTCGGCTATTGTTGAAGTGATTCTCTCTTGCAATTGTGGTCTTTTAGCAACCGCATCAACCGCACGAGCTAATTTACTTAATCCTGTCACCTTACCACCTTTAGGAATATAAGCAACATGCGCCTTTCCATAGAACGGCACAAGATGATGCTCACACATTGAGTAAAACGGTATATCTTTTACTAATACTAATTCCTCATGATCTTCTCCAAATATGGTTTGGAAATGTTCTGAAGGGTCTTCATTTAGTCCACTAAATACTTCAGCATACATTTTCGCAACTCTTTTTGGGGTATCAAGGAGACCTTCACGCGTTGGGTCCTCACCAATTGCTTCAAGTATTAACTTAATCGCTTCTTCAATTTTCTCATGATTTACTTGTGCCATGTCCGTCCTCCTGATCGTATTTGATTCAGATTCTAGCATAAGACTGGGGATAAAAGCAAAATATAGTATGTAATTTATGAGGAGTATAATACAAATGAAAAGCCCCTTAAGAAGGGGCTTTGTGAAGAAGCTTGTATGTAATGGTTATTACATGACATATTAACTTATTTACCTGCTACTGCATCTTTAAGTGCTTTACCTGGTTTGAAAGCAGGCACCTTGCTCGCAGCAATTTCAATTTCTTCACCAGTTTGTGGGTTACGACCTTTACGAGCCGCACGTTCACGAACTTCAAAGTTACCAAAACCGATAAGTTGTACTTTATCACCATTTTTTAGTGCATCTAAAATTGTATCGAAAACAGCATCAACTGCTTTAGTTGCATCTTTTTTAGATAATTCACTAGCTTCTGCTACTGCATTGATTAGTTCTGTTTTATTCATGCCTTTCACCTCCTCCCAAAGGGGATGGATTCTTATTAGTCTTCATTTCTTCACAATTTAGATCAATACTATACATGTGAATGTGATATTACTATCAACACGCTTATCTTATATGATTTTTCTACATATTTCAATGTTTTTCATCATTAATATTGGTTTTTTAGGAAGAATCGACCAATAAAGAAAAGAAATTCTTTAAAAAGATTAACATATTAAAACGGTTGAAGCAAGGCATATCCTAATAAAAGTCTAATAATATCAAGGTTTCATACCATACATAAGAAAACAAGTTCTCTTTTTTGTACCTATTAAGGATCATTAAACGACAATATGGTTGAAAACTACCCCATCTGAAGGCAAAAACGAAAAGGTATTTATACAAAGAATTTTTTTCAACTTGCTTGCTGACACATTTTTCATTCTAAATTTATACGATATATCTTTCTTATTTTCTTAAAACAAAACACATATCTAAAAATAACCAAAGAAAAAGACCTCTAATTTTAGAGGTCAAAAAAATTATAAGATGATAGCTATTAATCCACCGGAGCCTTCGTTGATTATTCTCTCCAATGTTTCTTTTAGCTTATAGCGTGCATTTTCAGGCATAAGAGATAGCTTGGCTTGGATCCCTTCGCGAACAATTGAGCTTAGGCTTCTTCCAAAAATATCTGAATTCCAAATTGATAATGGATTATCCTCAAAATCCTGCATTAAATAACGTACAAGCTCTTCGGATTGCTTCTCAGTACCAATAATAGGAGCGAATTCAGACTCAACGTCTACTTTAATCATATGAATTGAAGGAGCAACCGCCTTAAGTCTTACACCAAATCTTGAACCTTGGCGAATAATTTCAGGCTCATCTAAGCTCATATCCGCTAAAGCTGGTGCTGCAATACCATAACCAGTTTGCTTTACCATTTTTAACGCGTCTGCTACTTGATCATACTCGGTCTTTGCATAGGCAAAATCTTGCATTAATTGTAGTAGGTGGTCTTTGCCACGTATTTCTACTCCTACAACTTCTTTTAAGATCTGATCATAAAGATCATCCGGAGCATATAAATCAATTTCAGCAATTCCCTGACCCATTTCAATACCAGCTAGACTTGCTTTATTAATAAAATCATATTCACTAAATTGACCCACTACACGGTCAACATCACGTAATCTTTTGATATCCTTTACAGTATCCTTTACAGCTTCTTGATAGCTTTGTCTTAACCAATGATTCTCTCTTAATACCATCACCCAGCTTGGTAGGTTTACATTAACCTCTAATACTGGAAATTCATATAATGACTCTCTTAAAACATTCATTACATCTGATTCTCTCATACTCTCAACACTCATTGCTAAAACCGGAATATCATATTTCTCATTTAACTGCTGACGAAGGGCTTCTGTTTCAGGGTGGTGTGGATGTACCGTATTAATAATCATGATAAACGGTTTCCCAACCTCTTTTAATTCATCGATTACTCTAGCTTCTGCCTCTAAGTAATCATGACGAGGTATATCGCCAATTGATCCATCTGTCGTAATTACACAGCCTAATGTTGAATGCTCTTGAATAACCTTACGTGTTCCAATTTCTGCCGCTTCATGAAATGGTATTGGCTCTTCATACCAAGGAGTGTTAATCATGCGAGGGCCATTTTCATCTTCATAGCCTTTCGCACCAGGTACAGTGTAACCTACACAGTCTACTAATCTAATATTGACATCAAGTCCCTCATCAACATGGATGGAAACTGCTTGATTCGGGACAAATTTCGGCTCAGTTGTCATAATTGTTTTACCAGCTGCACTTTGTGGTAATTCATCTTGAGCTCTAGCTTTGTCAGATTCATTGTCAATGTTAGGTAATACGACTAGTTCCATAAACTTTTTAATAAAAGTAGATTTACCTGTTCTTACTGCACCAACTACTCCTAAATATATATCGCCACCAGTTCGTTCAGCGATATCCTTGAAAATATCTACTTTTTCCAAGTGATCCCCTCCCGATCATACAATATTGGGATAATGCTTATCCGTCTTCTTATAGGACATTATATATGTATGACGTTGTCCTACTTATTTATGACTTAGTTTCTAAATTTTTTTCATTATCGCTCAAATCTTTGTTCATTCTCGTAAAAAAGCGAAAAAGAAAACCCTTCTTTTAGAGTTTATTCTCTAATGAAGGGTTCATGACATATTTTTAAAAAAAATTCAAAAAATATAGTGTATAGTAAATTACTTCTCTGGTTTAAAGATCGGTTCACCTTTATCATCTATTGTATAAGGAAGTGAATAGGCTGGTACAAAGGGATTATCCTTCATTAGTAAATCGCGTATATCGTCTCCTTGTTTAAAGGAGTGTTCTTTTTCTTGTAAAGCCATATTAAGGTCTATTCGATAATCCACATACACTACTGCTTCTTTATCAATAACAAGAGGTAAATATTCTCCAGTAAAAGGACTCTGAACCGTAGGTGGTTCTTTATAGCCCAGCTTTTCAAAATCTAACGTAAAAACATCGCTCGTAATAAGATCTTTGAATGGTGGATAGCCATTTGCCTGACGATAGATATTAAGCTTGATTGAAAGCTCATGAATTTCTTCAGACATTCTTAAATCGAGTAGCTTTACTGTAGGATCTTTTTCTACATCAACTAACACATATTGATATACCCCACCACTTTCATAAGCCGTACCAGGTGGTTCAGCCATATACCTAGGTGTTAACATAGAAAAGTCTATAGGGTATTTTTGATAAATAGGTGTTGTCATATCTCTGGTTTTTATCGGTAATAGTCCTGTTGAATCTTTTTGATACTGATCTACTGAGCTTTGAACTGCAGCAATTTGATCATTATATGGGATTGAATTTTTCTGAAGTTTTTCTTCAGGATACAAACATCCGCTTAAAAGAATACAACCAAGCACAATAAAAAAAATCTTATAAAGTTTCATTCTTAATGACTTCCTTTTAAAGTATTTATTCTGAAACTGGTCCACTTAAAACAACAAATAAAATAATAATTCCTGCTAGAATCATAAAAATATAGGCTAAAATGGTCACAATGACTTTTAAAATACCTTTTAATTTAAAGCGGCTAAGATAGATAAAAATAATTGAAATAAACATAAATCCCATGGATGCAAAAGAAATCCACATTTTCATAAGGGCTGTACTCATCAATCATTCCTCCTTTTAAAAGAAGAACATACGCTTCTTGTATATAGTTTTTAAGTTAAGTAAAAAAAATGGTTAGAACTCCATGAACGATTATAATACAGTTTATAAAGCTTGTCCAAATAAGTTTATTTTAAAGTGAAAGCGCTGATTAGCATCTTCATCTAAATATGATGTTTTAATATACATATTTTAACATTTAGAAAAGAGCGTGACTACATAGGTTTGAAGGTACTTTTCAATGGTGATTTTTTTGAAGTAAAAGCTCTGCTTAGCAGGGCAAGAGAGATACCACGCGGGTGTTAAGTGCTAAGATTTACCGAGAAGGCTTTCTAGTATAAGGGAAATCACTGTTTGAAGGGAGATCACAACGAAGTTTAACTGAACAAAAAAACTGAAGTAAAGAGGGGACGAACTTTACTTCAGCAAATTAAGCGACTAAATATTACCCAACTATAGAAACAACTCTTATTTTACTTTCGTTGCATATTATGCGGAAGTAATTGTTTTTGTATCCTCTAATGCCTATATACGCCAAGTATTATTCGTATAAGTTATTGTACTGACGATTTAGCAAGGGCGAAGATTAATGACATAAGTTTCCGCTGCTGCAAAATGTAAACCCTTATAGGATATTGTTCCCTTTGATTTAATTCTTGTTATAATATGCAATAAATTCACGTTTGTCACCTGATCTACTAACGTTTCTCCATAATATTTACTAAGTCTTCCATCTCATGTGTTTTCACACGGGCCATTAAAGAGTCAACAGCTTCTTTCGGAGCTTTATTATTAAATAAAACATCATATAAAGCTTCTGTTATCGGCATCTTTACTTCATATTTTTGTGCTAGTTGATATGCAGCCTTTGTTGTTCGGACACCTTCAACGACCATTCCCATATTCGCAAGAACTTCATCTAGATTTTGTCCTTTTCCGAGTAAATTACCAGCTCTCCAGTTCCTTGAATGAATACTCGTACATGTCACAATTAGGTCACCTATACCCGTTAAACCAGAAAAAGTTAATGGATTGCCACCCATTTTACTTCCTAGTCTTGCAATTTCTGCTAAACCACGAGTAATAAGTGCAGCTTTTGCATTATCTCCATATCCTAATCCATCAGTGATCCCAGCAGCTAGCGCAATAATATTCTTTAAAGCACCACCAATTTCCACACCTATTATATCTGGATTTGTATACACTCTAAAATGTTGATTGATAAATAAGTCTTGTATATATTCAGCAGCACTCATCGTTTTAGACGATGAAGTTACAGTTGTAATATGTCTTTGACTCACTTCCTCAGCATGACTAGGCCCTGATAAAACAACAACATCTTTTAGTAATTGTGCTGGCATTTCAACTTCAATGATTTCAGAAATTCGTAATAATGTATCAGGCTCAATCCCTTTACTTACATGAACAATTGTAAGCTGATTCTTTACAATTTTTTTCACTTCACTTAAGACATCACGAATCGCTTTTGTTGGAACAGCCAAAATAATTGTTTGTACACCTTCTAAACTGTCTTCTAAATTTGATGTACCTATAATATTTTCTGGAAGTTCCACTCCAGGTAGGTATTTTTTGTTTTGCTTAGTTGTATTAATTTCATCTATTAAGGATTGGCGATGTCCCCAAAGCTTGACTTTATGTCCATTGTCAGCAAGAACAATCGCTAAAGCTGTACCCCAGCTCCCTGCACCTAATACTGTAATTTGTTCCATCTAAACACATCCTTCACAATAAACAAATCAAAACACATTATGGTCAAATTTTTTACTTTCTCTCTCTTGTGAAAATCTTAATAGGAGTTCCTTCGAATTCAAAAGCCGCTCTTATTTTATTTTCTAAAAATCGCTCATATGAAAAGTGCATTAACTCAGGATCATTCACAAAAACAACAAAAGTTGGAGGTTTTACGGCAACTTGTGAAGTATAGAATATTTTTAAACGTTTTCCTTTATGTGTTGGTGTTGGATTCATCGCAACTGCATCCATAATTACGTCATTAAGGACGTTTGTCTGAACTCTTCTAGAATGATTTTCACTAGCTAAAAGAATTCTAGGCATTAGCGTATGAATTCTCTTTTTCGTTATAGCTGATAGAAATGCGATTGGTGCATAATCTAAAAACTTGAAGTGATCACGGATATTCTCTTCAAATTCTTTCATGGTTTTTTCATCTTTATCAACTGCATCCCATTTGTTCACAACAATGACAACAGCCTTTCCAGCTTCATGCGCATAACCAGCTATATGTTTATCTTGTTCAATAATACCTTCTTCAGCATTGATTACAACTAAGATAACATCAGAGCGATCAATTGCCTTTAACGCACGAAGTACACTATACTTTTCTGTTGTTTCATATACTTTACCTTTTTTCCTCATACCTGCTGTATCAATGATTACAAATTCTTGTCCTTCATATTTATAAACCGTATCTATTGCATCACGAGTTGTACCAGCAACATCACTTACGATAACCCGATCTTCACCTAAAATCGCATTCACAAGAGAAGATTTCCCTACATTTGGTCTACCAATTAGTGAGAATTTTATTGTGGATTCATCATAATCTTCTGTTCCAATATTTTTAAAATGCTTAGCCACTTCATCTAACAAGTCTCCTAGTCCAAGACCATGTGATCCTGAGATAGGAAATGGCTCACCAAAACCTAAAGAGTAAAAGTCATAAATAGATGCTCTCATTTCAGGGTTATCTACCTTATTTACCGCAAGCACAACAGGTTTATTCGAGCGGAATAGGATTTTAGCAACTTCTTCGTCTGCTGCTGTAACACCTTCTCGTGAATTTGTTAGAAAAATAATAACATCAGCTTCATCTATTGCAATCTCTGCTTGATGACGAATTTGAGCTAAAAATGGCTCGTCTCCTATATCTATACCACCTGTATCAATGATATTGAAGTTATAAGTTAACCATTCACCAGAACTATAAATACGATCTCTAGTTACTCCTGGGATATCTTCTACTATTGATACACGCTCTCCTACAATTCTGTTAAAGATTGTAGATTTACCAACATTAGGCCTTCCAACTATTGCTATTACTGGTTTTGCCATTTTTTACACCCTTCCTAAACAAATAAAATTTTACTAAATCCTCATTTTTTAAAGTTGAAAAATAGTAAGTTACAGCCGTACTTTTTTCAGACTATAAAAAGAATGTTAGATTTACATTTATTTTTCTATACATCACTTCATTCAATCGCAAACAAATATGTAATTTATTAAAATTAATGTAGAATAAGTTTTATTCCTTAAATACCTAACATTCTCATATAAAAATAGGCTGACTCATATAAACGGGTCGCCCCCTCAATGATACAATAAAAACATCCTAGTTATAGGACTATTTATCGTAAAATTACGGGTGGGGTCAGACCCCCATGAGTCAACCTCCATAACTTTTATATATTAGCAGAGATTTTATAAATTCACAACTTAGTGTTTGACAATAACGTACATGTCATCTCCAATTCCATGTGCTATCCCATCCAAAATCGCTTCAAGGTTTCTAGCGTAAAAATGCATTTCCTCCTGTGTTTTACAAACAAAAATAGCAGTGCCACCTGCTGCTTTTGTTTGATCAGTTGTAATAATAGCAAGAATATATTTTTCTAATGCACTCATTTTACCCCTCCTTGACGATTTGCTTTCGCTTCAGTCGGCATTCTGATTGCATTTTCAAGTGTTGGTACTTCACCTATTACACGGATTGCTCGTTCCACATCTCTTTCCTGTGGTAAAACAAATACACCAAGTCGACCATCATCAAGGTCTCGTTTTGCAAGTGGTACAAGAGCTGGTTCTCCGGAATCTCGAAATACACCTAATGCTGTTGAAACATCATGAAGAATAGCTTGTCGTTGACCAAGATTTGCAATTGTCATTTTTGCATTTGAATTCTTAGGTGTTAAAACAAACCCCATCCCATAATTTAAAATAGCTTTTTGTTTTTCTGGAATACCTATATTCATAATATAAATATTATCTACGTATAACCCTGCACCCTCAAATCTTATTTCAGCATGCTCAATTTCAACAAGATCTTTAATTCTGCTTCCAGACATTAATTTCCTTGAAATAAGGTAACAAATTACTCCAACAATTAGGGCAACATAAATATTTACGACTAAATAAGCAAACGTAGTAAATAGCGATGTAAAAATAACTAAATAATTTCTACTCTCAAATGCAATAGCTATACCCTCTATATATGTTTTACCTCTTGGAACAAGTTCGTAATCATCTAATACAGTTAGTGTATTCCTCTCCATATTTCGGACATCTCGAAATTGCGAGGCAGCTAGAGTTAAAAAGGTAATAGCAGTAAAATCCTCTTCCATTATAGATGGAACAGCTACTGTCCCTAGTCCTGCAGCAATAAACCCTAAAGCTACATGAATTATTTTCCCATGGAGATATGTTGGATATTGGCGATAGTCCGTTTTAAGCATATGTAGTCTTGTTAAAACTCCTACGATGACGCCGAATAAAACTGGCATTGTATATTCATTCATATTATCCCTGCTTCTCCTTTGCTGTTTTTTGTAGCCTTTGTAGTTTTTGTACATTTTGTTCAAAAAAGATAATGAGTTGATGAAACATTGACCATATGTAAATAGAGAAGCAGCCAATTACGACTATATCTAAAAATGCTGGATTTCCAATACTAATCCCATTATGAAATTTAGACATAACCATCCAGTACAACAATTCACCATGACATGTTGACATAATAAATAATGCATATCTTTGGACATTACTTTTCCCTAAGAAAATTGCTATTATACTAACAATCAAACTCACGATAAGTCGATAGTCTATAACAAACCAAACAGGATCATAGATACTGAATAACATGATACCCGCGTAAGCAAACGTTATTGTTGTAGATGAAAAATAAAATAGTATTATATTTGTATTTTTTTGTTTTACTGTAAGATAGTAACTATAAATCAGCATTAATAAAAAAGGGAAAGATAGTTGATAATGATCTATAGTCATGGCAGCTTTACTTGAAAATATGATTAACAAAATAAGAACAGATAGTTTATCTCTGTGATGATTTTTCTCCATTATGAATGTGGTATAAACCCACGCTATCCACATAAACCAATAAAAGATAATTCCTTCCACTAATCAACCCCTCCTACTATTCCCATTATGTCTGTTTCCAATTAGCTTTAATCGAAAATAAACAAAAAATAGTACTAATGATTTTTAGCTACTTTGCAAAAAATGAAGATATCGACAAATAAGGAGGTATGAAAAATGGGTAAAGACCGCCAAGAGAAGAAGCTTAGAGAAAGTGGACGAGTTGAATCTGATCGAGACCAATCACTTGATTATCCAGGTGCTACAAGGATGGAAGGTCCTGAAGCTGCTAGAGAACGTAATAGAAAATAAATTGTACGTATGAAAGGCACAATTCCAAAAAAATAATCAGTTTAGATTTTGCTGCACATTTGATTCAAAAAACCCCAAAGGCAAGTTGATATAAAATCAACTTGCCTTTGGGGTTTTTAATTATTTATGATCTAGTACTAAAACTCTTTGTGTTAATTCCTCTTTCAGTTAACCAATGATGTGTTGAACCACTAATTACTAAAGGCGCGTTCTGGAGGTCATTTATAGTTCTTGCTCCTAAAGCCGTCATAATAAAAGTTAGATCCTCTAACATGTTTTTGATTTCCAAAACTAGCTCATCATAGCCATTTTCAATGAAAATTTTCAACAAGTAACCTGCTACACCTGCTGCAGAAGCACCAAGAGCAATCGATTTAGCGAGATCAAGTGAACTTTGAATTCCACCTGATCCAATTATGGAAACCTTATTCCCAATGCTACTTACCTCAGCGATAGAAGCCGCTGTTGTTATGCCCCATTGATCGAAATAACTTAACACCTGATTACGCCTTTTATTTTCTATTTTTGAAAAGTTCGTACCACCAAAGCCTCCAACATCTATTGCACTAACACCAATATCCATTAGCTGCCTAGCTACCTCACGATTCATACCGAATCCAACTTCTTTAACTATCACAGGTACTTGTACACCTTTTACAATTCTTTCGATTCTTATTAATGCATCGGTAAAATCTCTATCACCTTCTGGCATAACAAGCTCTTGTACTACATTTAAATGGATTTGAATGGCATTTGCTTCAATCATATCAATCGCAATATTTGCTTGATCCACCGTTGCTTCACTACCTAAATTAGCAAAGATAACTCCATTTTTATTAACTTTTCTCATCACTTCATATGAAGGACGTTCTTTATTATCTTTTATAGCTGACATTTGTGATCCAACCGCTACAGCAATATTTGCTTCACTAGCCGCGTTAGATAAAGCTTCATTAATGATTACCGTATCTTCACCGCCGCCACCTGTCATTGCATTTATAAAAAGAGGCGAACTTAATGTAAGTTCGCCAACTTTAGTTGATAAATCTATATTCGAAGTAGACAGGTTAGGTAAGCTTTGGTGAACAAAGGTTACATCACTAAATCCATTTGTGCGCTGTTGTCCTGTAGACAATGCGTGTTGGATATGTTCTATTTTTCTTTCTGCTCGTTTGTTCACACTATCACCATTACTTTAGTTTTTTTAATTGATCACCAATCATTTCGCCTAATTGGAAGCCAGAAGAAGATTCTTCTTGCGCTTGGTAGTTACTTACATCCTCTGCAGAGGCATTTGGTGATTCCTCTAATTCACGGATACTTAATGAAATTCTTTGTTCAGATTCATTTACATCTAAAACCTTAACTTTAACTGTTTGATTCACATCAAGAACTTCCTGCGGAGTAGCTATATGTTTATGAGAAATTTGTGAAATATGCACAAGACCTTCAACACCAGGGAATATCTCTACAAAAGCACCGAAAGAAACTAAACGTTTAACAGCACCTTCTAATACATCACCAGTTTTTACTTTATCAGTAATGTTTGACCATGGCCCTGGTAAAGTTTCTTTAATAGATAAAGATATTCTTTCATTGTCACGATCTACAGCTAAGACCTTGACTGAAACTTTTTGTCCTTCTTCAACAACATCTGATGGTTTCTCAATATGATTATGTGATAGTTGAGAGATATGAACTAATCCATCAATACCACCTATATCAACAAAAGCACCGAAATCTGTTAACCTTTGAACAGTTCCTTCAATCGTTGTACCAACTTTAACAGATTCTAGCAAAACAGATTTTTTTTGAGTTTGCTGTTGTTCAATAACAGCTCGATGTGAAAGAATAACTCTATTTTTCTCACGATCTAATTCTACGACAATAAGAGAAAGAGTTTTATTCATATAATCTGAGAAATCTTCAACATAATGCGCTTCTACCAAAGAAGCGGGAATAAATCCTCTGACACCTAAATCTACAACAAGCCCGCCTTTTACAACGTCCTTGACTTCTGCATCAAACACTTCTTTTGATTCGAATTTTTGCTCTAAAGCATCCCATGCCTTTTCAGCATCAACAGCTCTTTTTGAAAGAACTAATGCTTCATCTTCAACTTTAAGTACTTTTAATTCTAGTTGATCATTTTCACTTGTCACATCAGAAGCTTTTTCAACATGAAGGCTTGAAAGCTCACTAATTGGTATTATACCAGTATGCTTACAGTTCTCGATCTCGACAATAACCTGTTTCTCTTCCACCTTTGTAACAATACCCTTTAAAATATCTCCTACTTCAGGTGTTTCAACATGAACATTATTTAATTCTTCTACCATCTCAATTACCTCCTTGTCAAAACCTGCGCGACTTTTGATTAACTATATGTATGATTTCATTTTATCATAGATATGTAACAGCATAAATAAAATGAAAAATACCTCTATTATTAAACTTCTAATAAATGGGTCAATTTGTCAAGTAAATACTCTCAATTTAATATTTCTTATCTATGCTTCTTCGAAGGTTGTTTATACCTTTTAAGCACTCAAAAAGGTATAAACATAATCTGAATACCATCTATTTTTTTATAAGATTTCCTATTTCACTCATGATAATATTCGTCATTTCTTCAGGAGAGATCTTCTCCTGACGATATTTTTCCATATTTATTGGTTTCCCGTAAACAACTCTTAATGTTTTTAATGACTTGTAGGGCCCAATAATTGCACACGGAACAACCGCTGCATCTGATCTAAGTGCAAAAAAACCTGCACCTGGTAAACCTTTGCCTAGCTCACCATTTTTACTTCTTGTACCTTCAGGGAACAATCCTAAAACATTCCCTTCCTTTAAAACCTTTAAACCAGCTCTAAGTGCTTCACGATCACCACCGCCACGTTTGACAGGGAATGTTCCAAAGTTCTTAAGAAGACCGTTTAAAACCGGCACATTGAATAGCTCTGCTTTAGCCATAAAAAAAACTTTTCTAGGAGAAGTAACTCCTACTACAGGAGGATCCAGGTTGCTAATATGATTGGTACAAAGCAAAACAGCACCCTCTTTTGGAAAATGCTCTAATCCTTCAACCTTTATTCGATATGTAGGTTTAAGCAGACCTGCAACAACAGATCTAGCAAATGGGTATAATGACACGTTATCAAAGCCTTTCTTCTATATATTCTTCGATTTTTGCAACAACGTCTTGTATTGACAAAGCAGTTGTGTCTAATTCAATTGCATCATCTGCTTTTTTAAGTGGGGCAATCTCTCTTTCTGAATCTAATTTATCTCGATTTGCTATTTCTATTTTTAATTTCTCTAAATCTGCTGAAAATCCTTTTTTTATATTTTCTTCATAACGTCTTTTTGCTCGCTCTTCTACAGATGCTTTTAAAAATATTTTCACTTCTGCATTAGGCAGTACATGCGTTCCAATATCTCTTCCATCCATAACAACTCCACCGTCTACAGCTAAGTCTCGTTGTCTTCGTAACATTTCTTCTCTTACCTTTGAATGCATTGCTACGAATGATACATTGTTTGTTACTACATCCGTTCTAATCAATTCTGTTACATCTTCTTTATTAATCAATACAATTTGACCTTTATCTGACGGATTAAGATCAATTGTTATCGTTGATAAAACATTTGCTACTTTATTCTCATCTTTTAGATCCACATTAGCTTCTAATGCTTTATAAGTTAGTGCTCTATACATAGCACCTGTATCTATATATATGTATGAATAATGCTCTGCAATTATTTTAGCAACTGTACTTTTGCCTGCAGCTGCTGGTCCATCTATTGCTATTGATAATTTTTGTTTCATTGTTTCCTCCAAATAGGTTTTTAGTCTAGTAGTTTTTAAATAAGTTATCCTAAAAAAACGGGTGCTTTATCGTATAAAAAGTTCTATTCTGTAAAAATCAATAAATCTTTATTCAGAACAGAACTATAATAATATCGATGTACGCAACAAGAATCACTAATTAGATATTCACTTTCTATCATGCAAAATTACATCCTCTAATAGTATCTCATTCACTCTGACTAAACGTCTCTAACCATTCTGTTATCGTAATTTTGTTAACTCCTTCATATTGAACAACTCTAGAAAGATATGGTTGAATGTTATTTTGTTGAACTAAAATTTGTGCACATATCAATATAATAAATTGTATGACAATTAGCTTTATTAAAATACGATCAAGTCTTTTCATTACAACGTCATCTCCGGTATTTTTTTACTAGTATGCTTAAAAATACCTAATTTTATTCTGTAATGAGTCCTCTTCTACGCATAAGTATTTGCTGTTCAAAGCAAAAACGAATAATTGTTTGGCGTTTAAATTCATCAAACTCAATAAATTGTATCGGTGCTTTCACAAAATTTTCATGCTCTACATCTATAAAACGAATAATCTTAGCTTTCATTTTAAGATATTCAATTTTTTCAGTTTGAAAAGGTAAGGAAAACCAAATTAATACTTCTTGATTAGGCCTTAATTTTGTTGACTTAGGAACTATAATTGCTGCACCACCTGCACTGATATCTGAAGTGACAGCAGTAAAAGGTTGAAACTCCTTATTAATAGGGTGAATTGCAATATCCAATGTTGTATCTATTCTTACATATTCTCTTCTTTGAACCCGTGTTAAATGCTCATCTCCTGGATAAGTAACAGAAATCATCGGTATATTCTCTTTAACTCTTCCAGTTACCTCAGTATGGAAGCGATAGACACTCTCAATATTTACAAAGGATGCAATTAGTTCTGTACCCAGCATTAAATAAGCAGTTCTACCCGTTTCACTGTTTACTGGATAGTCAAAATATAATATGTTTCCCTTTCGCTCAACTAGTTTGCATTTTAATCTTTCTAATACTGATCCCTTTGTCTCTAAGTTAATGACATCCCCAATTTTTATCACATTATCACTCTCTCTAATTGCTCTCTTTCTTATTAAAGCATGGACGAATCCGATGTGCAAGAGAACATTCACTGTATACATATTACCTATTACTTTGTAATCATTTTAAGTATTTTCCTTTCAGCTACCTTGCAAGATAAAACCTTCATTTATCGTTTTATTAAATAAAAAAACACGAACAACCAATAATGGGGCTGAGACATAATTAAAGATGTCATACAAAAAGACGAATAAATCTAAATTCAGTTAAGTTATAAGAAACAAGTTCGTTCCATTGGGCTGCAGACATAAGATTCGCCGGGGAGGAAGCTAAGCCTTCTCGTAAGCTGCGCCCCTGTGGGGTCTCAGCCTTTCCTCTGCACCCGCAGGAGTCAAATGTCTTCCACTCCATTCCACTAGTTCTTAAAAATAGTATGCAAAATCAAAAATCTATTGAATACAACAATTAAAAACCCGAAATATTAGGCGAATAATTAATTGAAATATCTCCTAATATTTCGGGCTTATCATTAGTATAAATACTTATGACCCAGCCTCTAGTTTAATATAAATTATACTTCCTGAAAAATCGGCTCTGGGTTCTTTAATTTTTCAATCTTCTCTTCTGTACCATTTTCAGCATCGATGAATATTCTGTACGTATCATTGTCAATTGTCCCTAAAAACTCATAACAAAGTATTTCTTCACCAAATTCATTCATTATAATAGACAATCTTTCTTGTTGTAACTCTAACCTTGGATTTAACATTTCAGCTGCTTCATCACGTGAGACTTTCGGCTTTGGAATATCACGTTTTTTGTGTGCAGCTAAATAATCTCTTGCTGTAAAACCAATAACCTTTCCATCATCCAGGGCGACTTTCATTCTTAGTGCGTCTGGATAAATTCTAACACCATTTTCTATCGTTACAAATGAAAACACACCGATATTATCATATTGCGCACTTTCAAAAAGATCTAAATTTTCAAAGCCGTGATCTTTAAGAAATTTTCTTGCATTTTCTGTTGCTTCATTTAAACCAATCTTTTTTTCTTTAATATCTCTATTTTGTACTAAGAAAATTGGATATCCGCCTTTTTTTGTTATATCCATATTGATATCGGCACTGCTTTTTTTATCATGCATGGAGATGCTATAAAAACCATAGTTTGCACCATCACCATTTTCTGTCACTTTTATATCTGATACTTCATTCTCAACAAATTCTTTTGCAACTTTCCGTGCTTCTTCCTCACTTATCTTATTTCCCTTTAAGTTTTCAAAACCTTCACCCATATTCTTCTTCATTGAAGTCAGGCTTGCACCAAATTCTGTTTCTGAATATGACTTTACATTTTCCTCAACAGTTTCAAAGCCATCGATGATCGTATTATCCATTTGTTTTTGACCAGATGCGAGTGCAAGCTCTACGTCCATCCATCTCAAATTATTTTCAAGAACCAGATTTTGCACTTTTCTTAGCTCTTGTTGAATATCTGCAGCTTGAGTGTACATTGATTTTAGTGTTTCGTATTCCTTTTCTGTTAGAGGATCCTTTTCTAAATCTCGTACAGCAGTACGATAACTAAAGTCACTTATTCCTGCTAAAAATTCCTCTGTTTTATTAAATGGAAGTAGTGTTAAAGGTAATTGTCCAACATCAGATTGTGCTTCAGAAGTAATTCTCCAAACATCTGCTAACGCTGGTGACAATGATTTCCTCGTATTCATCGCAAGTGTACTTCCAATTTGATCATGTAATTGATCTACTCGGTATGTTAAATCATGAAAAGCACGTTGGTAATTATTTTCAGCTTGAACTAAAATCGCATTTTTTTCTTGATGTTCCTTATAACCCCAAAAGCTAGTTCCAATAACCGCAATCGATAAGATTCCAATAAATATTCCACGTATCATGTGTTATCACCCTTTCTATTCACAGAAAATATGCTTTCCGATACGTTTTATTTGTGGTCTTCCCCAAATCCAAGAGCTTGTAGCTGTATCTGGGTTGAAATAATATAATGCTTCTCCAGTCGGATCAAAACCATTTAAAGCATCTAAAACAGCTTTTTTTGCGGAATCATTAGGTGTAAGCCAAATTTGCCCATCAGCAACTGCTGTAAAAGCACGTGGCTCAAAGATAACACCTGAAACTGTATTAGGAAAGGTTGAGCTGTTTAAGCGGTTGACTATAACTGCGGCTACGGCAACTTGTCCAATATAAGGCTCTCCGCGTGCTTCCCCGTATACTGCATTTGCCATGAGCTTTATGTCATTTTGTGAGAACCCTGCAGGAATGTTCACTGCTGTTGAATCTTTTTGGTTATTTTCATTTTGTTCATTCTGATTTTGTTGTTCTTGATTTTGCTGCTCCTGCTGCTGATTTTGTTGTCCTTGGTTTTGTTGCTCCTGCTGCTGTTGTTGATTTTGTTGTTCTTGGTTTTGTTGCTCCTGCTGCTGTTGTTGATTTTGTTGTTCTTGGTTTTGTTGCTCCTGCTGCTGTTGTTGATTTTGTTGTTCTTGGTTTTGTTGCTCCTGCTGCTGTTGTTGATTTTGTTGTTCTTGGTTTTGTTGCTCCTGCTGCTGTTGTTGATTTTGTTGTTCTTGGTTTTGTTGCTCCTGCTGCTGTTGTTGATTTTGTTGTTCTTGGTTTTGTTGCTCCTGCTGCTGTTGTTGATTTTGTTGTTCTTGGTTTTGTTGCTCCTGCTGCTGTTGTTGATTTTGTTGTTCTTGGTTTTGTTGCTCCTGCTGCTGTTGTTGATTTTGTTGTTCTTGGTTTTGTTGCTCCTGCTGCTGTTGTTGATTTTGTTGTTCTTGGTTTTGTTGCTCCTGCTGCTGTTGTTGATTTTGTTGTTCTTGGTTTTGTTGCTCCTGCTGCTGTTGCTGATTTTGTTGTTCTTGGTTTTGTTGCTCCTGCTGCTGTTGCTGATTTTGTTGTTCTTGGTTTTGTTGCTCCTGCTGTTGTTGCTGATTTTGTTGTTCTTGGTTTTGTTGCTCCTGCTGCTGTTGCTGATTTTGTTGTTCTTGGTTTTGTTGCTCCTGCTGCTGTTGCTGATTTTGTTGTTCTTGGTTTTGTTGCTCCTGCTGCTGTTGCTGATTTTGTTGTTCTTGGTTTTGTTGCTCCTGCTGCTGTTGGTTTTGTTGTTGTTGGTTTTTCTGCTCCTGCTGCTTATTTTGTTGTGTTTGCTGTTGTTGATTTCCTTGTGCTTTATAGTTTTTTTCTTGTTGTTGCTTTCTTTGTTCCGCTGCTTGTCTTGCTTTTTGAATTTGTTGTTCAGAAGGTGCTGATTGGATACTAAGGGGCACACCTCCATAGTGGGTGAATCTTCTTCCTTTATTTATTTGTTCATACACAAAATCTTTATAAAATTTAGTCGAATTTACGAGCATATCCTTCGTTTTCTGACCAACTAAACCATCGACCTCTTCTAACCCGAACATGTTTTGAAAATTTCTAACCGCCCAATAGGTGCTCCACCCGTAGACACCATCAATTGTTCCGTGGTAATAGCCGTTATATTGAAGCCTTGCTTGTAATTCAATAACATCACTACCCGTCGCACCTCTTTGGATAGTTTGTTGTGAAAAAGCATGTGCTTCAGGTACATTTAGTGAAAGAAATTGAAATGTGAAGGATGTTATCGTCAATACTGCAACCATCAACATTATGCGCATCTTTTTCATGTTGCTGCCTCCTCAAGTAGATGTAATTGCTTAAACGTATTTTTTGTAGTCTTTGGTATTTTATTCATAACAAATTAAAAGACATCCAAATTAAACATTTCATGGTAGCATAATTGTTTGTTTTGAATGTCTCTTTTTTAGAAGATATTTTAGTTTTTAAAGATAAATTTTTATAGATCTATAAGTCATTACAGATGGTTTCACAGAGAATAGATCAAGCGAAGTAGAATAATACCGAAACAAATTTTCAAGACAATCTTGAATCTAAAATTTTAACTCTAGCTTTTTTTGCTTTACGTAAAGCAAACCACCATAATAACAACATAAATGGGACCATTATATATT
Organism: Metabacillus litoralis; assembly: GCF_007994985.1. Taxonomy (GTDB): domain Bacteria; phylum Bacillota; class Bacilli; order Bacillales; family Bacillaceae; genus Metabacillus; species Metabacillus litoralis. Next base: position 723,758 of record NZ_VOQF01000001.1, read on the forward strand.
TCCAATTCATATAACTTAATAAAATAGTATCGTAAACTGAATGTAACAATATTGGTACAGACCAAGAAACTAGTATCCATTTCTTTCGATTACTACCTTCAGAGAATTTACCCTTCCCTAAATAGTATCCCATGATAACCCCAAATAACGCATGGCTTGAGACAGGTAATATCGCACGACCTAATGCATATTCAACTCCATTTGCAAATAAATACAATATATTTTCTAATGTAGCAAACCCTAATGAAACGGCAACACCATAAACAATCCCATCATAATGTTCATTAAATTCTACATGTTGATAAATTGTAAAAAACAACACAAACCACTTAAAAAATTCTTCTAGAAATCCAACTGCAACAAAAGTGTATAAAGTTTCTGATGTAAAAACACCTTCCACTTCTAAAACATATTGGATAAACATAATAGGAAAAACAAGCAAAGCACCAAATATAAAAGATCTCAGCACTAAAATAACTGGTTCGGATTCATACTGATCTCTTAAATAGAAATAACTTAATAAAGCAAGACCTGGGGCAATGCCCGCAGAAATAATCGCAATCATTCACAGGCCTCTTTTCTTATTGTATCTGTTAAACCCTCCTGGTTCCTCAATAGAAGGCGTTTCTTCCGTATACCATCCCTACTCTTAGATTTCTCTATCTAAAAATGGAAGTTTTTCTTTCATTATCGTATCATGTTATCGTAAAATTGAAAATGTCTACTGTCGTAATTTCGTAGATTTTAGTAGAAACAAGGAGGTTCAAAAAAATGAAAACAAAAAATATTCTCTTAATCCACACAGGTGGTACAATCTCAATGCAAGAAAATGAATCAGGTGAAGTGAAACCAGGAGACAAAAACCCCCTTGTTGATCATATTAAAGAGATTCCAAATATTAACCTTATAACATCGGAGTTATTTCATTTACCGTCACCACATATTACTCCATCAAATATGTTAGACATAAAAAACCATATAGAATCAACACTAACATCTCATCAGTTAAATGGTGTTGTTATCACACACGGAACAGATACTTTAGAGGAAACAGCCTATTTCCTGGATGTTACTTTATCACTTGATATTCCAGTTGTATTAACAGGAGCAATGAGGTCAAGTAATGAATTAGGCTCAGATGGTCTTTATAATTTACTATCAGCTATAAAAGTCGCATCATCAGAGCACGCAAAGTCTATGGGAGTTTTAGTTGTAATGAATGATGAAATTCATACAGCAAAAAATGTAACTAAAACACATACAAGTAATGTAGCAACTTTTCAAAGTCCACAGTATGGTCCAATTGGAATTGTCAATAAAGGTGGAGTATCTTTCCATCATAAACCTGTTTTACATCGTTCTTTAAAAGTTAAAAGCTTAAATAAAAATGTATTCCTTATAAAAGCATATGCAGGAATGGATGACCAAATTATAAATGCGTTAGATCAATTAAATTTAAATGGGCTTGTAATTGAGGCATTAGGACAAGGTAATTTACCACCTATGATGCTCCCTAGCTTACAAAAGATTATAAAAAAGGGTATACCAATTGTCCTCGTTTCCCGCTGCTTTAATGGAATTGTTCAAGATGTTTATGGATATGAAGGTGGAGGAAGACATTTAAAAGAACTAGGGTTCATTTTTAGCAATGGCTTAAATGGTCAAAAAGCACGAATTAAATTAATGATTGCCTTAGAAACAACAAAAGATCTCAATGAAATTGAAGAAATTTTCGCTGTGTAAAATTCAATTATTCGATCTCATAATTTTTCATAATAATAAACAAAAAATAAAAAAGAAACGTTAAAATTTTTGGGAGGATACCCCTTTATTAAGCTGTATCCTCTTTTTTTGTTTATCTATTTTTTATTATTTCATCACAAATTAACTGACCATGAAAACGGCCATTTTCAATGAATATTTCATTTGCATTGTTTCCTGCTGCAAGGACTCCTGCAATAAAGATTCCCTTAATGTTTGTTTCCATAGTGTCAGGGTTATAAATCGGTCGACCCGTTTCAGAGTCAATTTCTACTCCCATTTTCCTCAGGAAACTATGATCAGGATGATAACCTGTCATGGCAAAAACAAAATCATTTTTAATTTCTTTTATTTCATTTTTCACTTTATACCTAACTGTATCTGTATCAATTTCAAGCAAATGTGCATTAAATTCCATTGAGATTTCACCATTTCGAACAAGTGCTTCAAACTCTGGTAATATCCAAGGCTTTATACTTTGGGAATACTCTTCCCCTCTGTAAATAACTGTAACTCTTGCTCCGGAATTCACAAGTTCTAACGCTGCATCAACGCTTGAATTCTTCCCTCCAACAACTAATACATCTTTATCAAAATACGGATGACCTTCCTTAAAGTAGTGAAAAACTTTTGGTAATTCCTCACCAGTAATATTCATGTAGTTTGGATGATCATAGTAACCTGTTGCTATAACAACATTATTCGCTTCATAAATTTGTTTATTTGAATAAATAATAAATTTCATGTCTTGTTTTTCTATTTTTTCTACTTTTTCAAAGGCATTAACACGGATCTCTTTTCTTTTCACTACTTCACGATAATATGCCAAAGCTTGGATCCGATATGGTTTTCGATTTTCGGTGATAAAAGGTACTTCTCCGATTTCTAATTTTTCACTTGAGCTAAAAAAAGTTTGATGTGTTGGATAATGATAAATCGCATTTACGATATTGCCCTTTTCAATTACTAGCGGCTTTTTACCTGTCTTTTCTAAAGCAATAGCTGTTGATAATCCACAAGGACCACCACCAACAATAATTGTATCCTCTTTTATCACGGTCTCCAACTCCTGTTGATTTTTTAAAATAAAATGTTGTTTATCTCTTGAATTAGGTTTTGATTTTTAAAATCCTGCATATTTGATACTTCTACTCTTATAAATATTTATTTAATAGTTTAAATTCTATTTAAGTTTAAGCCTCTAAGCTATAAATAGTACCTATTTGTTTAAGTTAAGGCTCTGTTAAACTTTGTTGTTGATTTCCGTTACAGGCATTCGCTTTCCCGGGAAAAAAGTACCTTTTTTCCTAGGTCCGGGAGCCTCCTCGGCGCAAGCGCCTGTGGGGTCTCCCTTTGACACGCTTCTCCCGCAGGAGTCTCATGCCCTTCACTCCAATCAACAATGTGCTAAAAATCAACATTAACCTTTAACATAGCCTAAGTTAAAAAAGCACAACATAATTATATAAACAGGTGTTTTTAAAGTAATAAATATGTTTTATAGGCAAACACAAAAATCTCCTATCACAAATGATAGGAGATTTTCAATTAGTTTGCAAATGATAAACTTAAATCCATCCTCTAAATCTAGATGCTTCAGCCATTTTACGTACTCCAACCATATAAGCAGCTAGACGCATATCCACACGTCGATTTTGACTTGTTTCATAAATATTATTAAATGATTTAACCATTACTTTTTCAAGTTTTTCTTCCACTTCTTCTTCTGTCCAATAATAACCCTGGTTATTTTGAACCCATTCAAAATAAGATACAGTTACTCCACCTGCGCTTGCTAATACATCTGGAACTAATAAGATTCCTCTTTCAGAGAGGATTCTTGTTGCTTCAAGTGTAGTAGGACCATTGGCTGCTTCTACTACAATACTAGCACGAATTTTATCCGCATTTTGTTCAGTAATTTGATTTTCAATTGCTGCTGGAACTAAAATATCGCAATCTAATTCAAGAAGTTCTTGATTTGTAATTGTATCTTTAAATAATTTCGTAACAGTACCAAAACTATCACGACGATCTAATAAATAATCTATATCTAATCCTTCAGGATCATAAAGACCACCGTAAGCATCTGAAATACCTACAATAATTGCTCCTGCATCATGCATAAATTTCGAAAGGAAACTTCCTGCATTACCAAATCCCTGCACAACCACTCTTGCACCTTCAAGCTTAATTCCTTTTTTCATAGCTGCTTCACGAATACAGATGGTTACACCTTTTGCTGTTGCAGATTCTCGTCCATGTGAACCACCTAAAACTAATGGCTTACCTGTAATAAAGCCCGGAGAATTAAATTCATCAATACGACTGTATTCATCCATCATCCAAGCCATTATTTGAGAATTTGTAAAAACATCAGGTGCTGGAATGTCTTTTGTCGGCCCAACAATCTGACTGATCGCTCTAACATATCCTCGGCTGAGGCGCTCTAGTTCTCTAAAAGACATATCTCTTGGATCACAAACAATGCCACCTTTACCCCCACCATACGGTAAATCAACGATTCCACATTTTAAACTCATCCAAATCGAAAGTGCTTTCACTTCTTTTTCAGTAACATTAGGATGAAATCTAATTCCACCTTTAGTTGGACCTACTGCGTCATTATGTTGAGCGCGGTAACCAGTAAATATCTTTACTGATCCATCGTCCATCCTAACAGGAATTTTTACAGTCATCAATCTAATTGGTTCTTTCAATAATTCATATACTTCTTCAGGATACCCTAGCTTATCAAGGGCATTATGTATCACCGTTTGTGTTGATTTTAACACATCTAATTTATCATTTTGTGCATCGGTGTTTTTCTCGGCTACCATTAAAAGTTAACCTCCTAAATCTAATCAGTGAATGAAAGAATGTCCACCTTTCAGACATTAGTATACACTTTCATATGAGTTATGCAAAGAAGAAAAAGCATCTTTTTAAAGTTTTTTACAACGCATACGCGATCATTTATTTCTTATCACTTTTCTATAACACTAGAATAATACCTTTTCAATATTACTAAGACATACTTTTTAAAAATCCTTATAAAACCAATAAGATGGTCAGTATACCTACATTCTAATATTCCTCTTACATTATTGAGGATGGCTGTGAAGAAGATATCTTCACAGAAGGTTCAGGTTGTAAATTTCTATGTAAGAAAAGCAACCGATTACTTCGATTGCTTCGTATAATAGTATCTCGTATCAATCGTGAAAATATGAATATAAGTGATAAAAGCAAAAAGAAGTTTACCAAAAATGATGATGAATTTCTTCAATTGCTTTCTGTTCAATAATCACTTTTCCATATTCTTTTAATCTATGGACTGTTAGTGTTGATGGATTGCCATACTCAGCTAAAATTGCTACTAAATCATCAATATCGAATGGTTGGTCATCGGTTAAAAGTAAATAATACTTTTCTGAATAGAAAATGATCATTCCATCTTGGACTTTTTTTGTGAAAAGATAGTTTGACACCTGAATGATATCTTCAAACGAACTAAATTCATATATAACATCAAAGTTCTCATCTAGTTTCACTTGCATTTCAATATATTCGTCAGAAAAATCATCATCCAATTCAGTTGCTTCTTCACTATGAGAAACAATAATAACCATCCCTTGAGCATGAAGTGAATATACTTCAACAGCTATTGGTCCATGCGCCTCAAAGCCCAATTCAACACTTGCTTCATCCATCATATCTCTAAATAGTTGTTGAACCTTTAATGAATCTTTCCAGAGATCTTCTTTTGTTAATCCTCTATCTCTTAAATCATCTGTGGTTAAGAATATTTTAATTTTATCATAGTTCAGTCGCTCTAGCCGCATCCCATACCCTCCTGCCGTGAGACCGCTCTATATATAATCATAGTATGATTTTTATACGAGATGGTTCTAATATTTTTTACAGTTTACACTTTAGGACAAATTTAGACAAGTTAAAAGCATTAATTATTCCATTCCTATTTTTCCCTTAAGCCAATTTCCCCATTGCTCTTTATTACCACCTAGAATATGTGCTTGGTATGGAAAAAGGGTTTCTTCAGATATCTTAGAAAAACCTTTACCACCAAGACCTATTTTCAGTCGCTCGTATTTAGATGAGAGATGATCAACAAGTTCAAATGTTTTCTTTACATTCTTCACTAACGTACATGATAAAAAGAGAAATTCTGGTTTTACTTCTTCAATAACAATATCGATATCGCCCTCTGCAATACTTGCACCTAAATAAATGACTTCAAACCCTTTACGTCTTAAGAATAGAGTAAATATTAATAAACCTAGCTCATGAGTTTCATCTGGTCCACAAACTGCAATAACCTTTGGCAATAACCCATCTACTGGTAATGTATGCAAAATCATCCCAATGCGCGAGCGTAAAAAAGAAGAAGCAAAATGTTCATGCGCAGAAGTGATTTTTCCAATTTCCCACATATCACCGATCTTAACCAGTAACGTCCCGAGGATCTCGATGACTACTTTATCAACAGAATAAAGGCTAAAAGCTCTATTTAATAATTCATGTGCTGAATTCTCATCAAAGGTTAGAAGTGATTGTAATAGCTCGTCCATTAAATCTAGTGAATGATCTTGTTCGGCAGACTTTATTTTCAAATCGGTTTGCTCATTTAGCGACAACGGGTTTGTTTCAAGTAAATTAACAGCTTGACTGATTGTAAATCCTTTATTAACTTTATGAATAAGCCACTTTAAAATTTTTATGTGATTTTCTGAATACAATCTGTGTCCTGATTCATTTCGTACCGGTGCGATCATATTATATCTACGTTCCCAAGCTCTTAAGGTCCCAGCTTGAATTCCTAGCATCTTGGAAACTGCTTTTATATTATATTTGCCTTCTTGAATCGACATTAAAAATCCCCCATTAGAAAAACTCTGTATGAAAATTATATCTAATTGTTATCCTTGTGTAAACTTTGTATAACAATTGAATAACCATGCTTAACAAAAGCATGGCTTAACTTAATAATAATTCTCCTATTTAGTCCCTTTTATTTTAATATAGTGTGCCTCAGCTGGTGCACCTAATCGTAACGGGATTAAGGTTGTTCCATATCCATTACTTATTAACATTGTTGCCTTTTCTAAGTAGTGTAAACGACCTTTTTTATACATACCCAGACCAAAAATCCGAATTTGTCCACCATGTGTATGACCACTTAAGATAAGTGATATTTGATCTTCACTTGAAATTTTATCGTATATATCTGGGTTATGACTCACTAAAATTTTAAATCCTTCAGAACTAGCACCTAATGCATGCTCCAACCTATCTCGTTTTTCACTTAAATCCTCGACTCCAAGTAATATTATATGATCTCCTTTATGAGAGGTGAATGTTATAGCAGTGTTATTGAGAAGGATAACTCCACTTTCATTCAGCACATCCTCAAGGTTTTCTTTTCCTACTTCATAATCGTTGTTACCAAATACAAAATAAATGGGTGCAATATCACTCAATGCTTTAATATTTTGTCTAACTCTTGTTAAAGGAACTCCAGATTCTACTAAATCTCCGCCAATAATTATTACATCAACTTTATTAGGTATTTTTGCGATTAATTTATTTGATAAAACTCTTCTATGAATATCAGAAATAAAAAAAACATGCAAGTCATCAAAACTGTCTGGATATGATTCAAACTCAACTACATTTGTTGTTAAATTATTTTCGTTACCCTTTATAAACATGAACAAAATAACAAGTCCAGTTATTAATATAAAAATAAGAACACTCAATATGATCAAAAAATCACCCCAAATTAGAAATCAGTAACACACTAGTCAGCTAAAGGTAAAAAACTTATGTTATTATATAACAAAAAAGCCAATCATTTCTATTAAGTAAGATGAAATGTTGGCCTTTTTTTCATATATATGCGATAACAAACTGGTTGAAATAAATAATGACGTCTAATAGTAACAATCTTTCAAAAAAAGTGCCTTAATAAAAGCTCTTTTCTAAAAAATGTTGCAAATTGTAGTTATAAGGTGCGATTCGTAGGAAAAAATATCCCATTAGACTTTAAACTGAGTTGTTTCCATCATGATTCTAAAAACAACAAAGTTTAAGAAAACAGCCTTTATTTAAAGGAATTTCGTTTCTTAAACTATTCATTAAAAAAATTTATTTACTTTCATGAAATAAGTTAATATCATATTCTTGCTTCATCATTGTAAAAACTTCATGTCGATTTTGCCATGGAGTTGGCTGTGGCCATAATTCTGCACTTTTTCTAATTACTTCACATCTCAGATTATGGTATTCCTTCTCAGCTTTATCTTCCTTCTTTTTGTAAAATTGGGCAGTTGCATACCCACTAACAATCAGTAATACAACAAAAACATGAAATTCTTCATCAAAAATCGAACGAAGAACAACTTCAATTTGTCCTCCCGCTGGCTTTATTAGAAAAGCATATAAATAAACGACAAACCCCATCAGTAAGAGGAAAGTGATAAATTGAGCTTTAAAGCATTTCTTTTTATAAGCATCAAATTTCCTTTTTCGGTCTACTAAATTTTCCAACATTTTTTTCGTAGGAGCATCAGTATGATCCTTTAATAACTGAATTCTTGTTTCAATCTTAATCACTTCCCTTCATACCACTTTCAATAATACTTGTTACATTGTATGAAGTTGTCCTATTAGATATGATGTTCTTTTTCTTTTAGAACAAATAAAAAAACTCCCACTGTTTGAAGTTTTATACACAGTGGAAGTTATGACGCTCATTATTTTAATGGTATCTTAAGAATTTGTCCTTCGTAAATATCGTTTCCATTTAGATCATTATACTGACGAATAATGTCCTCGCCAGTACGACTATTATAGTATTTTATAGCAATTTTAAAAAGTGTTTCACCAGCACCTACTTTGTGCGTGATTATATCTCGATATTCTTGCTCATTTGAATTTGTTGATGCAGATTCAGTGTCAGTTTTCGTTGTATTAGGTATCTCACTATCCTCAGGCTGCTTTTCAACTTGTTCTTGTTCTTCCTCTATCTTTTCTATTTCTTCAGTAGCTACTTGATCTTCTGTTTGAGAATCAGCTTCTATAGTTTCATCAGGTTCATTTGAAACAGTTTCTTCTGCCTCGATAGCTGTTTCATCGGTTAATGTTGAATCATTATTATCATTTTTTTTCGGGATATAGATCGTATCGTTGCCAACTGTTTCTTCATTATCTTTAGAAGTTCTGCTATCATCATTATAATAGAGATAAAATGAAAAAATCAAAACAGGAACTAAGCAAAAAAACAAAGCTAGTAAACTAATAATCGGGTATTTCAATTTTAGTTTTGATTTTTTCTCTTTGTTTTTGTGAACTTCACCACGTGGTGGATAATCACCATGTTGCTCTTTATAATCATCAATCATCTTTGTACGTAAATTTTCCGCTTGATCGGTTCGTTGCTTTCCGGTCTCACTCATCATGTTTCACCTCATTTACATATTGAAGTCTTATTTGTATAGCAAAAACTAAATCGATCAAAAAGTGAGCGATTATTGTTGTATATAAGCTACCCGTAATGTCATACACAACACCTAATAAGAAGCTTATCGTCACAACCATAATAAACAATAACCATTTAGAGAGATAGCGAAAATGTAATATAGCAAAGATAATACTAGCTATCCAAATTCCTAAATTGGTTTGAAGAACACCTCTAAACAACAGTTCTTCTGAAAATGCTATAAGTGCAGTTAAAAAAATGATGTGAAGAATAGATCTTTTACTAAAAATTTTTTCATTAATTCCACCATCATCAACTAAATCACTTGGAGATACCTTAAAAATAATAAAATCTACAATAATGACAAGTAACGCAACTCCTATTCCATAATAGATAAATGTAAGGTTTTTGTACTCAAATAGCTCAAAAAAACTTTGAGGACTATTAAAGAGAAACACACTTAAAACTAAAGAAAGAACTAGTAATAACAATTGCGTAAAGTAAAGATTTTGAACGATTTGTTTGTCTGTTAAATGTTTAATAATTTCATTCTGCTTTTTAAACAAATTTTACTCACTCACCCTACGAAAAATCTCATCCAACTCTGCTACCCAATTTATAACAGTGGTTTGGTAAGAGTTTTTCTCACTACTTATGAACAAATCGTAGGAAACCCCACAACAATCACAGCAATTATCTTGAACAACTTCTAAATTTTCGTCAAAATATGCTAATAACTGTTTTCTTCTACAGTCAGTTGTGGAAATCCATTTGGTCATTGTATTTAATTTATCATGTTTAATTAGCACTCTTTTTTCAATTTCATTCCATATATACGAAATCATTTTTTCCGGCTCAAGCGAATGATTATGATAAATATTTTCGATATATCTGCATTGAGTATCAGATAATCCACACATTTCAATAATCTTATCACTAGTAAGAGGTATATGTTTATTTTCTTCTAAAAAGTAAACAGTTTGATACAATTTTTCATAAGAAGGAAATTCTGATTCAACAAGCAATTTTGGAATTTCATAATCATTATCAGTTACTAATGTAATAGCAATACTTGGTAATCCATCACGACCAGCTCTACCTATCTCTTGCATATAAGATTCAATTTGTGATGGAAAATGAAAATGGATAACATACCGTATATTTTGCTTATTAACGCCCATTCCAAATGCATTTGTACAACAAACAATTTTCAATTGATTATATAGAAACTGCTGCTGAATCAAAATACGCTGCTCTTGATCCATTCCACCATGATAATACCCTACATCTCCAACACCAGAATCCATTAGGATTTGCGCTAATTTCTCCGTCCATAATCTACTTGAGCAATATATAACTCCAGGTCCCTTTAGGTTTTGAACTAGCTCCACAATTCGTGTTATTTTCTCATTCATTGTAGAAAGCTTTTCAACGGACAAAGAAATATTTGACCTATTTATTGAATAAATATATTCCCTATGTTCACTGCTGAATTGTAAAATTTCTTTTATATCTAAAATTACCTCTTTTGTTGCTGTAGCAGTTAATGCCAAGCAGGGAGGGTTTTTCAATTCACCTCTTAGTTCACCCAATTTAGCATAATCTGGACGAAAATCATGTCCCCATTGTGAAATACAATGCGCTTCATCTACGACGAATAAAGAGATATTAGCTTCTTTCAACGCATGTCTCACATAATCGATTTGAAGCATTTCTGGTGATGCATAGATATAACGATACTGTTGAATGCTTTCAAGATGTAATCTTCTTTTATAAATAGGGGTTGTACTGTTCAGTGCGATAACACTTTTTTCGCCTCTTTGTTTTATTTGTTCAACCTGATCTTCCATTAGTGATAAAAGTGGGGAAACAATTAATATTGGTCCTTCTAAAAAGTACCCTGGTAGCTGATAACATAGTGATTTACCACCTCCAGTAGGTAGCATAGCAATTACATCTTTTCTAGCTAAAATATTTTCAATAATTTCAAGCTGACCATTTCTAAATTCTGTTAAATTGAAGTTTGTTTGCAGAGCCTTTTCTAGCAAATGTCTCATTCTTTCCTCCCCATCAGAGCATATACAAGCCTTATTTGAAAATAACTAAAGTTGCTATCTAAAGCTTCTCTAACCCTTTTCAATTGATGAGTATTTAATTTAGCAATCGTTTGCTTTATAACTAGATAGTCTTTTTTACTTAAAAAATTCCAAGGCTGAAAATGTTTGTCATGTAGTGTGATTTCGACTATATGATCTTCTATTGTACTTTCTTTTAATCTACGTATACTCGATATCTCAGAAATACTTTTACCTTGTAACAGATAGTTCTTGGTTTTTTTGCTTGAAGAAGTCAAAAACTCTGTTTGAAATTTATCTTTTATGATTTCATTAAACAAAGGAAATTGATCTACTTTTAATTGTTGAAGCTCTATGCACGAATGAATAATACCCCAAAACAAAAGATAAATGTAATGTGAATCCTGTTTTTCCTTTACAGCTATCTGTTCAAAAGTCAGACCGATTTTTTTACTGGCAGTTAGCTTTTGTACAAAAATTACTGCGCCCCTATCAGATTGCTCTTGAAGAGCTTTATAGATCTCCGTATAGAGGTTTTTATTTAATTCTGTTTTCGACATCTTAATATGTCTTAAGAACATCTTTACCCAATCCAAATCATCTTGATTTTTCGTAACAGGTAAATAATCCTTTCTTTCATAAGCAACATTTGAAACAACTTGAACAAGTAAAGAAAGCCTTCTCCAGAAAAGTCTCCCAATATCACCATAATTCCATCCATGGATATTATTAGGGAAAGGACATTGCTCTAGTCTTGTTTCCAACTCTATCCTTCCCTTTTCGGTTACAATCAATTGGTTATCAGGTATTCGTACTATTAATCCTTCCTTTACCATATCATGCCAAGCAGCATTTGTTTGCACACGTGAAAGCCAAGGAAATATACTAAACATATGAGAAACATTAAAAAGTTTCCCATCTTGAATTGTTTGTGAAGATTTTTTCCCTTTAAGTAAATGATAAATAGCGGAGGCAGATCTTTCTCCATTAAATTGCTTTAAGCAATAAAGCAAAACGATATGGAAATAACTTAGTTTCATTATACCACCCTACAATGTTTGACAATATTCGATCACATATTATATTTTAACAAATTTATGGACAACGATATATAATTAATCCTTTTTATCCATTGTTTTCTTTACTCTTTGTAAAAAGTGTTATTTCGAAAAGGTTTTTAGTTATTAGAAATGACTAATTGAGTGATGAAAGAAACTTTTTCTAGAGCATCTTTTGAACAATTAACAACGTCATATCAGAAAAAAACTTTCACAAACATTACAAACCCAGGTGTGATAAGGATTCTCAATAGAGTTTTTTATTGAAATGTCCTAAAAACCGATTTACAATACTAAATAGGAGACAATATTAGTGAATGATATCTTTTAGGTAAGGAATCACTCAATTAACCATTTCTACCATATTATGATATGGTATTATACATTCAGGAGGTTTGTTTAATGGCAAAATATACAATAGTAGACAAGGACACATGTATTGCTTGTGGCGCTTGTGGAGCAGCTGCACCCGATATCTATGATTATGATGATGAGGGTATCGCATTTGTAACTCTAGATGACAACCAAGGAATTGTTGAAATTCCTGATGCACTTGAAGAAGATATGATGGATGCATTTGAAGGCTGTCCAACAGACTCAATAAAAATTGCAGACGAAAAATTTGACGGTGACGCTCTAAAATTTGAATAGTCTCTAATAAAACCCCCTCTTTTATAGAGGGGGTTTATTATTTGCAAATGAGTTTCTTCTTAATTATTCTCATTAATAATTAATACTTGTTCAGGATAAATTATCTCATTATTCAATTGATTAACCGTTTTTATTGATTCCGGGCTTACACTAAATTCCTCTGCAATAGAAAAGATTGTATCTCCTGATTGAACGACATAACTTTGGTCATTAGTTATGTGCACAGTGAGCTGTTGATCAGGATAGATTGTATTACTATTTAAATTGTTCCATTTCTTCAGAGAATTAATAGGTATATTATGAGCAAGAGATATAGCCCATAATGTGTCACCTTTTTCAACTGTTATCAATTTTGTATCGTTTTCATCATGAAGATCACTAACAGGCTTTTCTGGAGCAAAAGTTGGAACTTGCTCTTCTTCTTTACTTTTAAGCGTATCATTCGCTGATTTTCCTTTTGACTGAACAACTGGATCACTTGGCAATTCAAATACAAACAATGGATCTAACGCGTGTTCCTTGTCATATGTCCATTCACCTTTATGTAGTTCAAAATGCAAATGAGTTCCTGTAGAAATCCCTGTATTGCCGATAATGCCTATTATTTGACCTTTTTTCACTTGGTCTCCTTCTTCTACCAAACGCTTATGTAAATGAGCATATACTGTCTCATATCCTTCAGGATGATTAATAAAAACAACATGACCATATGTATCTGAATAATAAGATTTTGTTACTTTCCCTTCTGAAACAGAAACAATTTCCTCTCCTTCAGGAGCAGCAATGTCAATTCCTTTATGCTTCCCTTTACGAGTACCAAATGTGTCAGTAATCTTACCATCTACTGGCATAACCCATTGATCTTCTAGTTCTTCTATGTATGTTTGTGCACTTGCACTTTGCGTGCTTAATAAAATGACTCCAGTAAAGAGTCCTAATATAAAAATCCCTATTATTTGTATGATTTTAGCTTGCATTTTTCTCCCCCTACTTCATTTTTGGACTATTTTCTAGTTAACCCTGCTTTAACATAACTTAAAGATTAAGGTTATAACGTACTATCCATCTTGTACAAAAACCTCTCATCGTATGCTTAATTGAGGCAAATCTATACGACAGTTCTGCTAAACATGCTAAAGATAGGTGATACATAAGCAAGTCTTTCTTTTTACCACATCGTCAGTCTATGTATGTCTCTCTTAAAAAAGAACAACAATAGTTTAGAACATTATCTTCCAAACTATACACAAAAAGAGACTCAACATTTGAGTCTCTTTTAGTTTATATTAATTGGATTAGGTGAAAATGGGACTTCTACTGGTTTCGTTACATCCATATTTCCTATCTTATTTATGCCAATGCCATTGAACTTGACTTCCTCAAACCCAAAATCTTTTGCTGTTAATAAAATAGCTTCAAGCATTAGTATATATTGCTCAGTATTTTGAAAAGAATCACCATTACTAAATTCTATTTGTATTTGTGTATCATTTTCAGTGATCAAGATATTTGACAGTTGTTCCACAACAGATGGATATAGTTTCTTGTCAGGTATACCTGTGATCATTACCTCTATTGCCTCATCTATCGTTAAAAAAGATTCTGGTGAAGGAACAAGTAATTTCGACGTTTTATCACTATATTGATATATAAAATAAGCCTTTTGTCGATTTTCTTGAATAGCCATTTCATACTGTATTCCTGTATTACCAAATTCTATTCCTGCATTACTATTTGTCTTAAGTTTGACTGTATTAACTCCTATCCAGCGAAATGTTTCTTGGATCGCTTCTTTATAGACAGTCTCTGACATCGAACTTGACAATATTGGTTTACCAGTATAATCAAGAATAATTTCTTCTGGATTTTCCTGTGGTAAAATCTCTGTGTTTTGTAGTTCGAAGCTAACAGGTCCAATCTTTTCAATTAAATTCTCTACTAAGATCTCCTGTATTTGTTGTGGTTGGTTAAGATGTTCTTCACTCACACTTATTGGAATAATATACTCTGCATTTGCTGCTGTTAAACCGATCGTTATTGTCTGACTTCCATCTTTGAAGGGAGTGACAAATGTTTCTTGAACATTATTTTCAAGGTCCGCAAGCTTTACCTCAGTATTGTCATTTTCTTGCACCATAATACTTGACTCTCGCTTTGACTCATCTTCTTGAGTATTAAGTGAAATTTCCTCTTCTCCACTTGAACTTGATGTTGCTTTATCCATACTACTTTCTTGATTAGAAGAAGAAATTTCTTGAAACAGATATGGAGAAAACAAAATGAAAATAAACATTGCTGCCACAGTTGCAAAAGTTGGAGCAATCCATGTTTTTGACTTTTTACGGTTTTGCTGTTTATTTAATATACTTTGAAAAATATCTTCTGAACTCCTTTTATCTTGAACATGGGGTAACTGTCTTAAGATCTGTTCGAGCTTTTCATCATTCCACTCCTGTCTTTTCAATAGGAAACCCCTCCTTTTCAGAAATACTCACTATATGTTTTTGTAGCTGCTTTATAGCACGATGCTGAGTTGTTTTTACTTTGCTTACTGACCAACCCAGAACATCTGCTGTTTCAGAAATAGATAATTCTTGAACATAACGCAATATAATGACAGTCCGCTGATCTATTGTACAACCATTAAGTGCTTTATATATCCATTGAACCTGTTCATTTTGGAGCAAGACTTCATCAGGAAGTGGTTGATGTTCATCTTCAATTTGTTGTTTTTCCCAATCAAATTTTTCAAAAATTCTTTGTCTAACTGTTTTTTGTTTACGAAACCAGTCAATTGCAACATGCCTTGCAATAGAAATTAACCAAGTTTTTTCACTGCTTCGACCTTCAAACTTATCATAGGATTTTAATACTCGTATATAAACCTCTTGCACTAGGTCTTCTGCCTGTTCACGACTTTTGACCATATAGAACAAAAATTGAAAAAGATCTTGATGATATTTTTCATAAATTCTTTGAAAGGTATCCTCCATGAATGCCCCTCCATTCTCTTATTTAGTCGTACAATGAAAAGTAAGGTTACATTAATTAATAAAGAAATGAATCTGTAACAACTATGTAATAATATGTAATATCCTATTTTACTTTACCATATAAACTACTAAACTCGTAGACCTATTTTATTCAATGATAAATTGATGAATAAACACCTATAAGAGAAATTGCTACGTTAAAATAGGAAATATGTGGGGGAACTTTTCTTGGAGAAAATGCGGCTGGGATATACTTTAAAGAAACCACTCATAAAGACAAAAAAACTAAATTATTCTAAAATATTCAATACATAATACTGTTTTGCATTAATCAGTTAAAGTTTTAAAAAAACAAGTTCGTTCCATTGCACTGCACACCAGAATTCGCTGGGGAGGAAGCTATAAGCCTAGGAGTTAAGTGTCTCCCACTTTCATTCCACTAACGCTAAAAAAAGTATGCAAAATCCATTGGATACGTCAAATAGCCCGAACAATTAGGGAGATATTAACCTGAAATATCACCTAATCATTCGGGTTTATCATACGCTTAAATACTTTATTTCATTTTGTTATCTCTCGCATTAGCATATAACAATTGGTCAGGTAATAAAACACACCATATGTTCTTCATCATAATAGTTATCATCAATTTTTAATGCTTTTCTTTCTAATGCATACACTTGAAATCCTAATAATTTATATAAACTTTTAGCTGTGTTATTTTCTGTTACTACTGTTAAATAAATTTGTTCAATTGTCTTTAAATTTCTTGCTTTTTCTAACGCATTTACCATTAATGCTTTACCAATACCTTTTTGTCTGCTTTCTTCAGAAACATACATCGCATAAATTGTAGCACGATGCTGAAGTTTTCGTTTACTTTCTTTAACTAATGTAACTGTACCAACAAGTCTATTATCTGAAAATGCTCCAAATATAAAGGTCTCAGTAGATTGAAGACGTTTTTCAAAAACAGAAAGAGGCAGAACAACTTCTTCTTCATAGCTTGATGAAAAAGCTTCGGGATTATTTTTTAAAGCTTTAAGCCTTAATGAGCGATATATGTCGGCATGTTCAATCGTTAAGATTTTTATTTCACTCACTTTTCACCTTCTGCTTTTGATGATTTGTTTTTAAAAACTAATGCACTTCGCTCATACTCAACATCATTTATACCTAATCGATAATTAATAACACGTGACACCGCAAAGAAATAGTCAGATAATCGATTTAAATAAGTGAGAACAATGTTATTAATTTCAGCCTCTTTTTGTAATGTAACTGTACACCTTTCTGCTCTTCGTGTAACAGTTCTTGCAAGATGGATGGCTGCTGCTGCCGGACTTCCTCCTGGCAAAATAAAACGTTCAAGTGCAGGAGCTTCTTTTACATAATGATCAATTCTCTCCTCAAGGAAAGTAACCATATTTTCTGTTGTTTTATACGGATATTTTTCTTTAACAACTGCCAGATCTCCACCACAATCAAATAATTCATGCTGAATTCTTTCAAGCTCATTATAAATATCTTCAAACTGTGAATCTGTAAGTAATGTCATTGCCTGACCAACAAAGCTGTTTGCTTCGTCAATTGTTCCATAAGCTTCAACTCGTAAATGATCTTTATCAACTCGCCCACCAATAATACTTGTTTTTCCGCTATCACCTGTTCTTGTATATAAATTCAATCTATTCACACTCCTTCTTTACTATCTTTATTAAACCATGAGGACCAAAAGAGGTAAAACATTTAATGTTTCTTTACCTGAAATAAAAAATCATCAAAAAAGCTTATAGAACGAAATTCCATGAAGGTAAGATCGCCTATAAGCTTAACAATTAAATACTGAAAAATGTTTCTTATGAAACAAGATTGTTCGGCAAATTTTATTCGGATGTTGGCATATTTAGGGGTAAAAAGAAACTAAATGTCGTACCTTCATCTATTTTGCTATGAACCTGGATTTTCCCTTTATGTGCTTCAATAATATTTTTTACAATTGCCAGCCCAAGACCTGTACCCGCTCTTCCTCTTGTTCTTGCTTTATCTGCCTTATAAAAACGCTCAAATACAAAAGGCAGGTCTTCTTGAGGAATTCCACTTCCAGAATCTTGTACACTTATTGTAAGACCATTATCAAGCTCCTCAACTTCTATCTTTACTGTTCCATCTTCTGATGTGTGCCTTATAGCATTATCAATTAAATTCGTTAATACTTGTTCTATTCGATCTGGATCTAGTAAAAAATCAGGTTTATTTATACTCACATCTGCATCTAACGTAATTTTCTTATCTTTAGCAAGTCCTTGAAATTTCCGATTAATCTTATCTATAAATTCTGTTATCGAAATATCCTCTAGATTTAGAGAAATATGACCTGCTTCCATTCTCGCTAAGTCTAATAAGTCATTCACTAATCGTCCCATTCTAAGTGATTCATCATGAATAACTTGAGCTATTTCTTTCTTTTCATCATCCGTGCTTGCAATATCATCTACAATGGCCTCACTATAGCCTTGAAGCATTGATATAGGTGTACGCAATTCATGGCTTACATTCGCAATAAAGTCTTTACGAAGCTTATCTAGACGTCTTTCCTCTGTCATATCTCTTAGAACGGCTACTGCACCTCGAACATGAGACTGATTATACAAAGGACTCATTAATATAACCCAACTTCTCCCTTGAATCATAATCTCAATTACTTGCTCTTTCTCAGTATTTACAACTCTTTGAAAAAGCTCTTGTGCTTCTGGTGGTAGCTCCTTGCCAAGTTCAATCTTCATTTCCTGCTCATAATACCACGCTTGTAAAAACCTCTCTGCTGGAGGATTCGTTACTAGTATCGTTCCATCAATATTCAAAGTAATAACACCATCTGCCATGCTACTTAATATATTGGTCAAATGTTCTTTTTCCTGTCTTAGAGCATTAATATGAAATTTTAATTGTTTCCCCATTTGATTAAAGGCGATACCAAGCTCTCCAATTTCATCATTTGACATGATTGGTACCTTTGTATCAAATTTACCCTTCGCTAGCTCCTGTGCTACCTCTCTCATCTTTCTAAGAGGGTATGTAATCCTCGTCGATAAGAAAAATGCAAAAATCGTTGTTAAAATAATGGCAATTCCAGCTGCTAATATTATAAATTTTGTTGTATGCTTTGTTGTATCATGAACAGCAAGTAAAGACTGAGAAATGAAAACAGCACCATTTTTTGTATCTGAAACTTTGTATGGCACTCCAACTATAAGAACCTCATCTTCACCATTTACATACTGCTCACCAGAATCAAGATTTGTTCGTTTACTTACTTTTTTCTGATTTTCTAATATTTTATAAAGATCTGGATCATTTTTTATATCTTTAAAATCGAGATGTGCTATTTCATCTGTTTTAATTGGAGATTTCCAGTAATTTGTATCGTCTTCAATAATTAAAATATCAGTCAATTCATCTGTTAATTCCCATGATATTGACATGGCAAGATCTTGATCTTCATGACTTTCTATTATTGCTGAAACTTTAGTAGCAAGCTGTGTTAATTCTCGTTCAGCTTCATCAACATGATAATTCTCAATAAACTCCAGCATTAATATTGTAAGTACAAACAAAACAAAGGAAACGAGTAAAAGAATCGTTCCCCAAAGTTTACCAACTACACTTCTCCAAAGAATCATGTATTGCTTACCTCAAATTTATAGCCAACTCCCCAAACAGTAACAATCATTTTGGCTGCTTCAGGTGAAACCTTACTTAATTTTTCTCTCAATCTTTTAACATGTGTATCAACTGTTCGCAGATCTCCAAAAAATTCGTATTGCCATACTTCTTTAAGTAATTTTTCTCGATCATATACTTTATCCGGAGTTTTTGCTAAAAAGTAAAGTAACTCATACTCCTTCGGTGTTAAACTAACTTCAGTACCATCTGCTGTTACACGGTGAGCATCATGATCAATAGAAAGATGAGGAAATACAATGATATTCTTAGTTTTAGTGTCTGTTTTCAAGTAAGATGTTTGTGATGATCTACGAAGCAATGCCTTTACTCTTAACACTACTTCTCTTGGACTAAAAGGCTTTACAATATAATCATCTGTTCCTACTTCAAAACCTTGTACACGATTTGTTTCCTCACCCTTTGCAGTAAGCATAATAATTGGAGTTGCCTTTTTTTCACGTAGTTGACGACAAACTTCAATCCCATCTATACCAGGCATCATCACATCTAACATAATCAAATCATATTCATTATTTAAAGCCATTTCTAATGCTTGATGACCATCCTCAGCTTCCTCAATTTCATAATTCTCTCTTTCAAGGTACATTCTTATAAGACGTCTGATTCTATCTTCATCATCAACCACTAAAATTTTTGCATATTGGTTCTCTTCCATTAAGAACACTCCTTATGTATGGGATAAATAATATCTTTCTCTTTTTACCCTACTATTTCTAGATATTACACTTATCTTATCAAATTAATAAGGTTCATATAAATAAAGGCTCTTTTCACAAACTTTGTTGCTTATAGATACCAGAAGAATAGTGGCATCTTTTCTTCATAAAATAGTAGCCTTTATGCTAAAATACACTGTTTCTATTGCATATTTTGGTTATATAGCAACAATCTTTCAGAAACGAGCCTAAATAAAAGCCTTCACTGCAAGAGTGAAGGCTTTTATAGCAGTGTTATTACTATTAATATGCTACTTACAGAAATATTCAACTAGTTCTATTATTACAACGTATTATGCGTAAGAATGCAAGCCAGCAATAACTAAGTTTACAAATATAAAATTAAACATAATTATAGCAAAACCAATAACTGCAAGCCAAGCTGATTTCTCGCCATGCCAACCTTTAGAAAGACGAAGGTGTAAATAAGCTGCATAAAACAAGAATGTGATAAGTGCCCATACCTCTTTAGGATCCCAGCCCCAAAAGCGTGTCCATGCAATTTGCGCCCAAATCATAGCAAATATTAGCGCTCCTAGAGTAAAAATAGGGAAACCAATTGCAACTGAACGATACCCGATTTCATCAACAATATCCAAATTTACATTTTTGGTAAGAGGCTGAATTAATGCAGAAATTCGCTTTCGGAATATCAATCTAAATAATCCATAAAGAATTGAACCAACTGCTACTGACCATAGTACCGTGTTTAATTTAACAGCCGAAATAATTGCAGGAAGCTCAACGATTGGTTGGAACCTACCTTCTGTTATTAATTCTCCTTCATTAGGACCGACTAAAGCAGGCATATTAAACATCATAACAGATTCCTGATCTTTCTTATCAATCCAAGTAAATTCAGCGGAATAATCAAGTCCTTTGAATGTACTTGTTACAAGGATAAAACCTAGTGTAATAACAAGAACATACATAATAGCTTCCAGCCAGAATGTCTTTTTTGATGACTTTTTTTGATCTACTACTGTAACAAGATGAATAATACCTGCTACAGCACTAATTGATAGTATTGCTTGTCCCAACGCAGCAGTTGTCACATGAATGTATAGCCAATGACTTTGCAAAGATGGAATAAGTGGACTTATATCAGTAGGAAACATACTTCCATAAGCAATAATTAAAACAACAATTGGTAACGTAAATAGTCCTAATATAGCAACTTTGTATATAAAGAATAAGATAATGAAAGCAAGAACAAGCATCATTCCAAATGCTGTCGCAAATTCAAATAAATTACTCACTGGTGCATGTCCTGATGCAATCCATCTAGTTATAAAATAACCTAATTGTGAAGCAAAGCCAAGAATAGTAGTTGCAACCGCAATAATCGTCCATTTGCTCATTTTATCTGATTTAGAACGTTTATCACGGATCGAACCACCAAATAAAAAGATTGCTACTAAATATATGATAAAAGCAATCTCTAAAAAGTTACTACTAAGCGCAGCCATGTTTTCCCCTCCCTAAAACATTATTGTTTTTCATTTTGATCTTGTGGGATGTTTAATGGCGAGTCGTCCAATATTTTCTTCATCTCCTGTGACAAGCCATACCAATTTTTATTTGTATGTCCTGCTACAAGCACATGACCATCATGGTTTTTTATCCAAATACGACGATGATTCCAGTACATACCTTGAATAACACCAATCATAAAAATTGCCCCACCAATACCTAAGAACCACAATGTCATATCTTTTCTAACAGTTAATGCTGTTAAATCCTTAGTTTCTACACCTTGAAAGATCATCTTATATCGGTTTTGCCCTGAAGGCTCTATATTTTGTTGAATAGCAACAAAACTTGATTCTCCTTCTGGTGTTTCAGGTGTAAACATTTTAAAAACAAAGGCAGGATTATTTGGTATTCTGGTTTTTGTATCTGGGACACCATCTTCATCAAAATAAAAATCAGGAAGATATGTTGCGAGTTGTACTCTATACCCGTTCCCAAGATCATATTCCTTTGCTGGATCTAATAAATCTACTGTTAAATCACCAAAGCTTTCTTCAGTTTCTTTATCTATTAAACTGAATTTCATTTTGTTTAACTCATTTAGCTTATAATCTACTTGGTAAAGTGAAAATGCGTCAAACTTCAATGGCTCATTAACTCTTATTTCTTCTTTTTTTACTTCTTTTAATTCAGGTTCAGCTCCATGTACGATTTCACCTGTTCTTTCGTATAACACCACATTAGATTGGAAATTTTTAACAACAGAACCATCTCCAACCCTGTTAATTGCATCCTCGAACACTTTGTTTTCTTTATCTTTCTCGTAAACTTCCATAATGAAATCTTTGTTTTCCAAGTAATACTGACCTTCAGTACCTGGAATAACTGCTGTTTCCCCTTCTCTTACCCAGAGAACTTCGTCAACATACATACCAGGAACAAAACGAAGCATTGCACCAAATAAAAAGATAATGAGTCCACAATGATTAACATATGGACCCCATCTTGAAAATCGTCCTTTTTCTGCTAAGAGGTTACCATTTTCTTCTCTTACACGATATCGACGAGCTTCAAGCTGTTCTTTAATTTTTAGTGGTTCATAATCGTTAGTTTGTGTAGAGCTATAAAGTCTCTGACGCTTCATAAACGACTCATGTCTAGTTACACCTTGCTTTTTTAAAGCACGATAAAGTGGAATAAAACGGTCTAGACTTGCAATAACAAGTGATATACCAATTGAAGCTACTAGTATCATATACCACCAAGAACCATATAAATTATGAAAACCTAATTCATAATAAAGCTGGCCTAAGAACCCGTATTCATCTTTATAAAATTGTGATGCTGTAGATGTTGGTGGAATATACATCTCTTGTGGAAACACTGTTCCTAAAGCTGATGCTAAAAGTGTTAGAACAATTAACCAGACCCCAACTTTAACCGATGAAAAAAAGTTCCATACCTTATCAACCATCGTTTTTTTGTAAGTTTGCGAGCGTCTAGCAGATCCTTCATACTTCATATCAAGTAATTTTTTAGGTTCATTTTTCTCTTTCTCACCTATTGGATTCCCACATGATTCACATATAAGAGTTCCTTCTGGATTTGCATGACCACACTCACACATAACATTGTTCATGCTGAAAACTCCCCATTTTAAGGTTTAATCTGTTCCATATAATCTCTAATCATTCGTTCAGATAAAGTTCCTGAGGTAATATCGACTACTTTTCCTTCAGGATTAATTAAGAAGGTTGTTGGTAAAGGACCAACACCATATGCATTTAGTACTTGTCTATCTTTATCTAGAATAACTGGAAATGATAGCTGGTGTTTATCGATAAATGTCTGTACAGCTATATTTGACTCAGCAATATTAACAGCTAGTACTTCAACACCTTGATCTTTATAATAAGAATATTGATTATCCATATAAGGCATTTCACGCTCACATGGCTCACACCAAGTACCCCAGAAATTGAGAAAAACTCCCTTTCCTTTGTAATCAGACAATTGATGTTCATTTCCATCTAAATCTTTTAAAACAAAGTCAGGTGCTTCGCTTCCAACCTTAACTCTTTCCTTACTAACAAAAAAGTTTGAATATAATGTGTATCCTAATGCACCAATTAATATAATTAATATAACAGAGCGCATGAGTAAGCGGTTTTTTTTCATTTCTTCATACTCTCCTACTCCTTAGACATTCTAAGTAATTATACCATTAACGTTCAATTTGCTTGTCTAGATTTTTTGAAGTTTATGTGAAAATTACTTTAGCTTATTTCCATGCTGAGCAAGAGATCGTAATTGTTTCACTTCATGTGGAGTTAACTCTCTAGAATCACCTGTAGTAAGTCCATGTAAATTAAGAAAAGCAAACTTTTCACGTTTTAATTTTTGTACAGGATGTTCTATTGCTTCAAACATACGTCTCACTTGACGATTACGTCCCTCATGAATAACAATTTCAATAATACTTGTATTTTTCTTTTTATCTACCGACAATACCTTCACATGTGCAGGTGCAGTCTTTCCATCCTCTAGCATAACTCCTCTTTCAAGCTGTTTAATTTTTTCACGAGTAGGAATTCCCTTTACTTTAGCTACATAAGACTTATCAACTTCATAACGTGGATGCATAAGAATATTAGCAAAGTCACCATCATTAGTTAATAAAAGAATACCTGATGTGTCATAATCTAATCTTCCGACTGGATATATTCGTTGCTTTATGTATGGGAAAAAGTCTGTAACAACCTTCCTGCCTTTATCATCCTTAACAGCAGAAATCACACCGCTTGGTTTATATAAAATAACATAGATAGGCTCCTCACGTTCTAATGGAATTCCTTCTACCTCAACGCGATCATTGTCTGATACCTTTGTACCCAACTCTTTAATTACTTTTCCATTTACTTTTACTTTGCCTTCTAGTATTAATTCCTCAGCTTTTCTTCTTGATGCAACACCAGCATGAGCAATTACTTTTTGTAAGCGTTCCATAACTTTCACCTCGATAATATATTACTGTTTTCATTTTATTTTCACAAGTTTCGACAATTAAGTATAGAAAACAGTTTTATTAGCTCTATATCAAAAAGACACATATCCCTTATGTATCTGTCCTGTTATCTAAAATATCTTATATCAATTTTGAAAAGAAGCAGAAGTTGTCAAAATATGCTTTCCTATCATAACATAATTAATCATCAAAGTACTATCTCTCGTAATAGTTAGTGATACTAAACAGTTCAACTCTAGTCAATTCAATTTTCGTTAACTCTTTGAATGCATTTCACTACACAACAAAAAACTTGGCTAAAGCACTAGCCAAGTTTTTAATTTATTTATTTATTTTATAGTTAATTATGTAGAAGAGGAAGCTGTCAAAAGTCTAACTTATGAAAACATTAACGTGACAACTACAATAGCTGCAATAATTCCTACAACATCTGCTAACAATCCAACTTTTAACGCATCACCCATTCTTCTTATTCCTACTGCTCCAAAATAAACCGTTAGTACATATAAAGTCGTATCTGTACTTCCTTGCATTGTTGCAGCTAACATACCAATAAATGAATCTGGGCCATAAGTTGAAATGATATCAGAAGTTAAGCCTAATGCTGCAGTACCAGAGATTGGCCGAATGAAAGCCAAAGGAACAATTTCAGCAGGAATATTTAAAACTTCAAGAGCTGGTTTCATAAAATTCATTAAAAATTCTAATGCACCAGAGGCTCTAAAAACTGAAATGGCCACAAGCATTCCAACTAAATAAGGAATAATGGAAAACGAGATATTTATCCCTTCTTTTCCACCTTCAACAAATGACTCATATGTTGGAACTTTCTTTAGTGTTCCATAAATTAATATGAATCCAATTATAACAGGTATGATCCATAGAGATATTACACCAATGACACCCATGTTCTATCACCCTTTTCTCTTTCTCCTATAATAAAAGTAACGATCGATCATAATAGCTCCAGTTGTAGATAGAAGTGTTGCAATTAATGTTGGTCCAACAATACTAGTAGGTGAGGAAGAGCCATAGGTCATCATAATTGCAATTACTGTAGTAGGAATAAGTGTTAAGCTTGACGTATTAATTGCTAAAAATGTGATCATTGACCTGCTAGCTTTATCTGAATTTCCATTTAACACTTTTAATTGTTCCATTGCTTTTATTCCTAGTGGGGTTGCAGCATTTCCTAATCCAAATAAATTTGCCATCATATTTGAAAGCATATAACCCATCGCTGGGTGTTCAGGTGGCACTTCTGGAAAAAGTCTTGTCACAATTGGCTTGAATAAATTACCCAATTTCTCTAGTAAACCTGCATTCTCTGCAACTTTCATTAACCCAAGCCAAAAAACTAATACACTGATAAACCCAATTGAAATGGTAACTGCTTCTTTACCACCTTTGAAAATAGCTTCATTTACTTCTTCCATTGTTCCATTAAACATCGCAAACACTATTCCAATAACAGTTAACATCACCCAAATAATATTAACCATTTTACTTCACACCTGAAACAGCAAAAAACAGATTTCGAAACATCTCCCAAAATGAGCCTTTAGGCTTTTCAACCTTGCCATTATCAAAATATATAGGTACTTCTGCTATTTTTCTTTCATCTATTTTAACTAGGAGATTTCCTACAACATTTGGTACTACTTCCTCCCTTTCCCACTCTTCATCTGGCTTTTGTAATTTCACATTAATATTCACCTTGTCCTGCTCTTCTTTTGTTAGAGGGTAGATAACATCTCTTTCAAGAAAAATTTTATTATGATAAAAATCCTCTTCTATTCCTTTAAGAGTACCTTTATCTTTTAATTTCACTAACTCAAAATGGCTGTAAGCATAGTTATGAAGATTCATATGATCCTTCCAATCATCAGGATCATTTAATGTAACAACAATTGTATCAAAACCATCTTTAGTAGCCGTTGATACTAAAGTTCTTTTTGCCCGAACTGTATAACCTGTCTTCCCACCAGTACTGTATTCATATAGTTGTGTTAATAATTTGTTTTTGTTATGCCATACTCTGTCCCATTTTTCATTTGGGTTTGGTGCACGATGCGTTTCAGTACCAGATATCTTTTGGTACGTTTCGTTTTTCATAGCGTATTGTGTCAAAATCGCCATATCATAGGCTGTTGAATAATGATTTTCATGATCATCAAGTCCATGTGGATTTGCAAATTCAGTGTTTGTCATACCAATTTCTGCAGCTTTTTGATTCATCATAATGACAAAACCTTCTAAACTTCCACCAACATGCTCAGCTATTGCCACAGCCGCATCATTTCCTGAGCGTAGCATTAAACCATAAACTAAATCTTCTAATTTAATTTTCTCACCTTTTTGTAAGTAAACAGAAGATCCCTCAGCTTTAAGTACTCTTTCACTTACAGTAACCATTTCTTCTAGTTTTCCTGATTCAATAGCCAAAATCGCAGTCATAATTTTCGTTATACTAGCAATTCTCATTTTTTTGTGAGCATCTTTTTCAAACAAAACTCTACCAGATTCTTGATCTATTAAAATGGCAGTTTGAGCACTTACGCCAACAGCTGAAGTCTGGTGTGGGAGTAATGTGATTAGAAGTAAAATGATGAGTATCCCTGTTGTCATTTTCTTAATTTGCAACATAATGCATCCACGTCCCCTTACTTGTTTTGTACAAGTTTATGCAGTGGGACAAAGCTTATGATAAAAACTTCAATTTCTGTTGATTGTTTTTCATTTTAAGTATCTTAATAAATAATAAAAAAAACTGGTAAGGTAATGGCTTTAAAACCATTACTTTACCAGTCTTTAACTTGGGATTATTTTAACTCTTCTAACGTTTCATTAAACTTTTCAAAAAATAAATCTGCTTCTTCCTGTTCGAATTCGTCGTCCGTTTTCTCTGGAAGTGGAGGTAATTCTTTAATAGATTTTAGACCAAAATATTCCAGGAATTCTCTTGTCGTTCCATATAAAATAGCACGACCTGTTCCTTCAGCTCTTCCAACTTCTTTAATTAAAATTTTTGATACAAGAGTTTGAAGTGGTCTTTCTGTTTTTACACCGCGAACTTCTTCAATTTCTGCCCTTGTTATAGGCTGCCTATATGCTACAATAGCTAACGTTTCTAGCGCTGCTTGTGACAGAGAACTATTAACAGGAGATTCAACCAATTTTTTAATATATGAAGAATGAATTTTCTTAGTTGTCAGTTGATAATGCCCCGCAACTTCCACCAAATCAATTCCGCGTTTTTTCTCTTTATAACTTGAAGACAATTCTCCTAAAATGTCCATTACTTCTTGTTCTTCTAATTCTAATACTGTCATTAATTGCTTGAGAGAAAGCCCTTCATCTCCGGAAGCAAATAAAAGAGCCTCAACAATTGAATTCCACTCAATAACACCTAAGGACATGATCCTACTCACTCCCCATTATAAAAATATCTGCAAAATTGTTTTCTTGTTCAATAAGGATTGAATGTGTTTTCATTAGCTCTAATATAGCCAAAAAAGTTACAACTAAATGATCTTTATTATCAGATGTAAATAAGTCTGTGAATTTGCGTCTACCTGGATTTGTTCTAAGGTCCAATAAAATTTCTTCCATTCTTCTCTCAATCGGTATTTCTTGTCTTGAGATTGTTGTTTGCATCGGTTTTTTAATTTTTTTCCGACGAAGCATTTTTTGGAAAGCACCTAACATATCGTAAATTGAAACATTTAAAGAATCCATTTGATTTGATGATTCGATTATATATTCACTTAAATCACTTGGAGCCTTTGTATAGACCTGCAAACGATCTTCTTCAAGAGTTCGTAAATCCTCTGCTGCTTCTTTATATTTACGATACTCAATAAGTCTTTGCATTAACTCATCACGAGGATCCTCTTCTGGTTCATTACCAAATTCATCCTCAAAAAGATCTTCCTCTTGTTTTGGTAACAGCATTCTACTTTTTATTGACAATAAAGTCGCTGCCATCACTAAGTATTCTGAAGCTATATCAAGATGCATCTCCTGCATTGTGTGAATATATAGCATATATTGCTCCGTTATCTCAGACACAGGTATATCATATATATCAATTTCTAAACGATTGATTAAATGTAGTAAAAGATCTAAGGGTCCTTCAAACGCATCTATTTTCACATGATATTTCATACTTTATCCCACCATTCTTACAACTAGCCAACATATAGTATAGAGTAAAACTTCCTCATGTCCAATATTTATTTAAAAACAAGTTGCTCGATGCTTGCTTCTTTACCATATTAGAGATTATTTTTTAGATTAACGTATTAAAAAGTCTTTCTGATGACGGATTTCTTTGGTGTAACCGCATTCTCAACGTAATATTTAACTCTTTCTCCAAATTAATCCTTTACAGAGCTAAGTTTTAGAAATTTATTTTCAGGGTTCTCCGGAATTATCTTCATTAGAGATTTCCGAAAAAATCTCACTTTAATTTTGTCTATGTTAAAGGTTAATGTTGATTTTTAGGACATTGTTGATTGGAGGTGAATATATGAGACTCCTGCTAAGAGAAGCGTGTCAAAGGGAGACCCCACAGGCGCGCAGCTTACGAGGAGGCTCCCGGACCTAGGAAGAATGGTCCTTATTCTTCCCTAGGAAAAAACGAACTGCATTTTTTCCCAGGAAAGCGAATGCCTGTAACGGAAATCAACAACAAAGTTTAACAGAGCCTTAATTTAATGCACCCTAAAAAATAGGTGAAAATAGACACTTGCCTATACAACTCAGCTTTTTCCTCATATATTACCAATGTAACAGCTAAACATAAGGGAGGTATTTAAAAAATGGGTGAAGCAGTAGTTGGTTACGGCGGAGGATTTGCGTTAATTGTTGTATTGTTTATTTTATTAATTATCGTTGGTGCTGCTTGGGTATATTAAAAAATAAAGCTGCTGAGGTATCAGCAGCTTTTATACATACATGGAATTTCATTTTAATCACTTTTTGTTCAGTTATCTATGTGGGTTGCGTTTAAAGTTTGTTGTTTCACTAACTTGAAAATAATATGATACACTTATTTAAAAAGCTTTTTTATCAAGGGGGATTTGCTATAAATATGTATGATCAAGCTTATGTTGATTATCTTATTTACTTTCATTGTGAACGAGATTATTTTGAATGTCATGAGGTTCTTGAGGAGCATTGGAAAAAAGACCCACCAAAAGAACGGAAAAAATATTGGGTCGGTCTTATTCAAATAGCTGTGGGGCTTTACCATCAAAGGAGAGGTAACTATTCTGGTGCTTACAGAATGATGTCTAACGCAATTAACCTACTAGAACACGAGAAAGACATGCTCAACTTACTAGGATTACAAAGTGATGAATTACTAAATCAACTAAAACATAGAAAACAAGAAATCTTCAGCAATCAACCTTATCATAGTTATAACCTTCCAATTGTTGATAAAAAGTTACAAACGATATGTAATAACCGATGTTTACATGAGAATCTTACTTGGGGGAAACATAGTGACTTAAGTAATGAATACTTATTACATAAACATATAAAACGTGACCGATCAGAGGTTATTACTGAACGTGAGCTTCAGCTCAAAAAGCGGCATTCTAATAAATGAATGTACACACCTTGTTCTTCCCATAAAAAAACAAGCCAGAATTCAACGAATATCTGGCTTGTTTTTTATTCACAATCTTGAGTAGAATCATTCGAACATTTTTCAAAGAATGCCTTAGTATCTTCATTTGGCACTACGGCTTTATTTTTATAAAGATCTGTAACTGCATTGACCATAGATTTCCCAACACCTTGATGACGGTGAGATGGATTTACAGTGATATGCTGTACTTCTACAGTATCTTCACCTTTGAAAATAACACCAATTGCACCAATTATGTCTTCCTCATATTTCCATAAAAACAGCTGCCAGTTATCTTCAACTTCATACTGTTTTATCGTCTGCTGCAATTGCTTTATTTCCTTTTCGGCCGGCATAAATGACAATAAACCCATGGCAATCTTTTCAAAAGTTTTTTTATAGCGAATTAACATATATACCCCTCATTAACGAAATAGCTTCCTTTTACCAGAAAGCAAAGTACTATACCTAAAAAGCACAAATTTAATCCAATTAAGGTCCTACTAGTATCTAACGTTATACTTTTTTGGTTTTTGACTGACGCATATTCCTTGCCTTTAACCCCTGTTGTATATGCGGATAAACTAAAAGTTGCATTGAGTATCTGTTATTATATAGTTCTTCTCAAGATATTATATACAGTTTTCTACCTTTTTTAAACACTTTTACGTAAATTATTCAAAAGTGTTAAGTAAATTAGCCATTTCAATTGCAGTTACTGCAGCTTCATAGCCTTTATTTCCTGCTTTTGTACCAGCTCTTTCTACTGCCTGTTCAATTGTCTCTGTTGTTAATACTCCAAAAATAACCGGCACTCCAGTTGTTAATGATGCTTGTGAAACACCTTTTGCTGCTTCGTTACAAACATAATCATAGTGAGTAGTTGCTCCACGAATAACAGTACCTAAAGTAATAACTGCATCATATTTACCTGATTCTGCTAACTTTTTCGCTACCAATGGTAATTCAAAAGCACCTGGTACCCATGCAACTGTTACATTTTCATTTTCAACTCCATGTCTTCTTAAACCATCCTCAGCTCCACCAAGAAGCTTTGATGTAATAAATTCATTAAAACGAGCTACTACTATTGCAACTTTTAAACCACTACCAATTAAATGTCCTTCAAATGTTTTCATTTTTATTCCTCCAAATTTTATTAGAAATTTTTTAAGTATATAACTACTGTATTATAGTCGAATGACATCTTTTCTTTAACAGATGGCATCCTCTGTATGAGATGTCTTCATACTGAAGACATCTTAGAAATGTAAGAAATGTCCTAGCTTTTCATACTTTGTACGTAAGTATTGTTTGTTTTCTTCTCGTTCTGGCATTTGAATTGGAATACGATCAACAACCGTTAATCCATATCCTTCTAACCCGGCAATTTTACGAGGGTTATTAGTTAATAACTTCATTTTTTGTATACCTAGATCTCTGATTATTTGAGCTCCAATCCCATAATCTCTAAGATCAGGAGCAAAGCCTAGCTTTTCATTTGCTGCAACTGTGTCATATCCTTCTTCTTGAAGCTTATAGGCTCTCATTTTATTAAGTAAACCTATACCTCTTCCTTCTTGACGCATATAAAGCAGTACACCTGTACCTGCTTTTTCAATTTGTGTGAGTGCAGCATGAAGCTGAGGACCACAATCACATCTAAAAGAACCAAACACATCTCCAGTTAAACATTCGGAATGAACTCTTACAATAATGTCTTCACTAGAGTCAATGTCACCTTTTACAAAAGCAACATGCTCTTTATCATCTAAAGTGTTTGAATATCCAATTGCTTTAAAAGATCCAAACTCTGTTGGTAGATCTATTTCTACTTCGCGTTTCACTAATTTTTCGGTTGTGTTTCGATATTTAATTAAGTCTTTTATTGTGATAATCTTTAAATTTAATTTCTCTGATAGTACTAATAAATCCGGTACTCTCGCCATTGTGCCATCTTCTTTAATAATTTCACAAATAACTCCACCTGGTTTAGCTCCACTTAGTAAAGATAAATCAACTGCAGCTTCAGTATGACCAGCACGTCTTAGAACACCACCTGTTTTTGCAATTAACGGAAAGGTATGTCCTGGTCGTTTAAAGTCAGCTGACTTTACATCTTCTGATAAAAGAGCTTTAACAGTGTCCGCACGTTCAAAAGCACTGATCCCAGTTGTGTTAGTTTTGTAATCTACACTTACTGTAAAAGCTGTACCATGTGGATCTGTATTTTGAGATACCATTGGCGTTAAATCTAATCTCTTAGCTTGTTCTTCTGTAATAGGAACACAAACTAGTCCTCTACCATGCTTAATCATAAAATTGATTGTTTCAGGTGTAACTCGATCAGCTAATGAAACAAAATCACCTTCATTTTCACGATCTTCATCATCCACCACTATGACAACTTTACCTTCCTTTAGATCTTCTATCGCTTCGTCTATTGTATGAAACATCTAAAAACCCCCTATCAAATTAAGTTTACATTCTAATTAAGCATATCCATTTTCTTCTAAAAACGATTTGCTTAGTGAAGAGTTTTTTGGAGTTATTTGTTGGTTGACGAACTTCCTAATATACTTACCCACCATATCACACTCAATATTTACAATATCCCCTACATCCTTTGATCCTAATATTGTTTCACTCAATGTGTGAGGGATAATTGAAATCGTCACTTTTTCTTTTTCTAGCCCGAAGATTGTTAAGCTAATACCATCGATTGTAATAGATCCTTTATGAATGAGTGTATCTGTTAAATGCTCTGAAATTTTCAAATCATAATAAACAGCATTTGAGAATCTTTGTTTTTTTATTATTTGAGCTGTTCCATCAACATGTCCTGATACAAAATGACCACCAAACCTACCATTAGCTGCCATTGCTCTTTCTAAATTCACTTTTGATCCTTGCTTTAATTGTGACAAAGAAGTACTTTTAACTGTTTCCGGCATTACATCAACTGAAAATGAGGATTCATTATATTCAGTTACTGTTAAACAAACACCATTAACCGCAATACTGTCTCCTAATTTTATATCTTGTAAAATTTTTGTCGCTTCAATTGAAAATACAATCGCTTCTTTAGAGCTTTGTAGTTTTTTTATTGATCCTATTTCTTCAATAATTCCTGTAAACAAATAAATCCCTCACTTTACAATATGCTGAGTCTAAATTATACCTCTCCTGAATTTTTGCCATATTATCGTTTACATAAAGTATTTAGGACTATTCATGGGTGGTATACATGTAAAGTAACAAATAAACCACTTATGTTTTACCTGCTTAAAAAGACACAAAGTAAAAAAGCCCGAAGTCATAGACTTAGGGCTTAAATAGTTAAGTAATTGATATTTGAGTATGTCAAATAAGAGTATTGTAATCCTTTTTTTGAAAAGTGTTGTAAAAACTCGTTACATTCAAGTTAAAGTTATTATCACTTCTCCCTATGGAGCGGATATCCCTGTACTTAATGAACACAGTTAAACACAAAAAGAAATTCAATACACCGCAAAAAATTGCGCAATTCTTCTCCCATCCAGACTTTAACTGTCGGCCCTAGAGTTTCACTAGATCCACCGCTAACTTGTTGTTAACGGGTCACGGACTTAGAAGTTACTATATTGTAACTCATCACCGCCGGTAGGGAATTTCACCCTGCCCCGAAGAATGTATAAAACGAAATATGAAATTGTAAGTTACTTGTAATACAACCAATAGTTCTGCTCAAGCTCTAGTCGTTAATTTGTTGCTTTAGAGAATAACTATAATTTATTTTATCTGTATAATGACCTACAT
Organism: Metabacillus litoralis; assembly: GCF_007994985.1. GTDB lineage: Bacteria > Bacillota > Bacilli > Bacillales > Bacillaceae > Metabacillus > Metabacillus litoralis. Next base: position 758,194 of record NZ_VOQF01000001.1, read on the forward strand.
GCAATAATTAAGAGCTTATAATTTAAATATTTTTTCAATCTGCTTTGTTTCTCATAACTGATTGAAATGAACTGATTCGGTTTTTCATAGAATTTCTACAAAAAAGCTAAAAAGCTGTACCTAATAAGGTACAGCTTTTTCACGCTTATTCTTCTGAGATTTTTACTTCTTTCATAACATCATTTGGTTTGATGTTATAAATGGCATCTAAATTATCTGTTACTTTTCCAAAAACAGTGTGAACACCATTTAAATGTGGTTGTGGCTCATGTACGATGAAGAATTGGCTACCACCTGTGTCTTTTCCTGCATGTGCCATTGAAAGTGATCCAGCCTCATGTTTATGAGGATTTCCTTGTGTTTCACATTTGATTGTATATCCAGGTCCACCTGTTCCTGTGCCGTTAGGGCATCCACCTTGAGCTACAAAGCCAGGGATAACACGGTGAAACGTTAAACCGTTGTAATATCCTTCATTTGCTAATTTCTCAAAATTTGCAACAGTTCCAGGTGCTTCGTTTGGATATAACTCAATACCAATTGTATCTCCATTTTCCATTGTAATTTGCGCTTTTTTCATATGTATGAAACCTCCAATAAGTATTATACGTCTAATAGACATGAACACCTATCTATTCTACTATAACTAAGTTGTAAACACCAAATAGATCAGCCTATAAAACATAAAAAGATTTTAAAAATCATGTTCTTTTACACTTCTTAACAAAAATAGGGTATTGACTATTGATAAAAAGCACTATAATAGATGTGATAGAATTAGTTTTGGAAAAACACGGAGGTATTTCACTTGAAAAAAATTATCCTAACCTTAATGGCTATTCTTTTGTTTGCTTTTCCATCTTTAAGTTTTGCAGATGCAGTTGTCGGAGATATGATTATTACACTTGGAGAAAATTTATCTGAACAGCAAAAACAAGCTCTTTTAAACGAAATGAATGCAACTGGAGAAGATCAAATCATCACAGTATCTAATAAGGAAGAACATCAATATTTAGGGAATTATATTCCTAAAGCTACAATAGGAACAAAAGCAATTTCTTCAACTAGTATCACAATTGAAAAAGCTGGATCTGGTCTTGAGGTCTCTACTAAAAATATAAACTGGGTAACTGATGAAATGTATTTAAATGCTCTCATGACTGCCGGTTTAAAGGACGCATCAATCTATGTAACAGCACCTTTTGAAGTATCTGGAACCGCTGCATTAACAGGTTTAATTAAGGCCTATGAAATTTCATCAGATGAAGTCATTCCAGAAGATGTAAAACAAGTAGCAAATGAAGAGTTAGTAACGACCGCTAAGCTTGGTGATGAAGTTGGAGCTGAAAATGCAGCAGCATTAATGGCTAAGATCAAAGACGAAATCGCTAAGAATGGTGTACCTGAAACAGAGGCGGATTTGCGAGCTCTTATTGAAAATGCAGCAAATGAACTTGGTATCACATTAACTGAAGAAGATATAAACAATTTAATTAATCTATTTAATAAAATGAAAGAACTAAATATTGACTGGAATCAAGTTGGTCAGCAGCTTGACCAAGCAAAAGATCAGATTTCAAATTTCTTAAATTCTGAGGAAGGTCAAACATTTTTACAGCAAGTGAAAGAATTCTTTATCGCATTATGGGATGCTATCATTTCAATCTTTACAAACAGTGAACAAAATGCAGCTTAAGAGCTAAATACTTTTACAAATCTATTGGCTATGTTAAAGGTTAATGTTGATTTTTAGCACATTGTTGATTGGAGTGAAAGGCATGAGACTCCTGCGGGAGAAGCGTGTCAAAGGGAGACCCCACAGGCGCGCAGCTTACGAGGAGGCTCCCGGACCGCCCGCGGAAAGCGAATGCCTGTAACGGAAATCAACAACAAAGTTTAACAGAGCCAATCTATTTAATAACTTCAAATCTAACAAAGTCAACACAAAAGAACCTGCAGATTCATCTACAGGTTCTTTTGCACTTGAGTTCAAGTGTATTCTCTTAAACTGAGCTGCTTATATTAGTTTACAACTTAATTTTGAATAACTTTCGATTTAAGCGGCAAATCATTCACTATAAGATCTTCAAAGCTTTCCCTTTTGATAACAAGCTGTTCTTCTCCATTTTCAACGAATACAACTGCAGGGCGAGGAATTCTGTTGTAATTATTTGCCATCGAGTAGCCATATGCTCCCGTACAAAATACAGCAAGAATGTCATTAGGGTTCACTTCTGGCAAAGGTAGGTCCCAAATTAACATATCTCCACTTTCACAGCACTTACCTGCTATTGAAACAGGTTGTTCATGTTTTTCGTTTACACGGTTCGCTAGTACGGCCTCGTATTTTGCTTGATATAGTGCTGGACGAATATTATCACTCATTCCTCCATCAATTGCAACATATTCTCTTATATTAGGTACTGTTTTTTGTGATCCGATTGTATACAGAGTAGTTCCCGCATCTCCTACTAGTGAACGCCCTGGTTCAATCCAGATTTCTGGCATTTTAATACCCATTTCACTTACTTGTTTCTTTACTGCTTCTACAATTTGTTCAACATAATATGTTGCTGGAAGTGGTTCATCTTCCTCGGTATATCTAATCCCAAAGCCTCCACCTAAATTGACAACCTCTGGGATGAATGAAAATTCACTTTTCCATTCTTCAATTTTTGCAAAAACACGTTCTGCAGCAAGCACAAAACCTGCAGTATCAAATATTTGAGAGCCAATATGACAATGTATACCTAATAAATGAATCCCCTCAATTTTCAGTACTCGATCAATCGCTTGCTCTATTTGTCCATTTAACAAACCAAAACCAAATTTCGAGTCTTCTTGACCAGTTGTAATATAATCATGAGTATGTGCTTCAACACCTGGTGTTACACGTAACAGTACTGGAACTTTTGTGGAATACTCTTTTGTAAGCTCTGCTAATAATTCGATTTCATAGAAGTTATCAACAACAATACAACCAACTTTTTGCTCTAAAGCCATTTTTAGTTCAGCTCTACTTTTGTTATTACCGTGTAAATGGATTCTTGAAGCTGGAAAGCCAGAAGCAATCGCTGTATATAGCTCGCCACCTGAAACTACATCTAAAGATAAACCTTCTTCATCAATTAACTGAAACATAGCAATTGAAGAAAATGCTTTACTTGCATATGCCACCTGTGCACGGACATTCATTTTTTCAAAGGCTTCTTTAAAACTCCGGGCACGTTCTCTTATTAAAGCAACATCATAAATATAAAGTGGTGTTCCATATTTACTCGCTAGATTTACAGTATCTACTCCACCTATCTCCAAATGACCGTTTTCATTAATTCTACTAGTACCATGTAAGAACAACTTGCTTCCCCTCTTTCTACAACTAGGCTCTTTCAAAGATCTAAAGTAACATGTTTTCATCTCGTTAATTTTTAACATCTATCAAACAAGTTTCGTTCTTATTTGTAACTTTTCTGAAGGATTGTTATTAATAATCGACCCAATAACATGTTAAAAAAGTGCTATTAACAAATGTAAGGTTCTATTATCACAAGAAAAGATGCCACTATACTTTTTTATACAGTGCTGTTTGCTAACCTTAAGGAAAAAGACAGTTAACACCAGTGGCATTAACTGTCTGTTATAAAAGCGAATCAACATTAAATTAAAGATACAATATCATAAAAGAGGGGTTCTTTCAATGTCACTTTACCTAATTCGACTGTTTTTTTATATTTTGGGGATGTACAATGCTTGGTCTTAGCTTAGCACCTGGTACAGATGTACGGATGATGATCTGCCACAATGCCTTAGCATTAAAAGGTAGAAATGGCCATAAGTAAGGAGTGTTTAATGATCTGATACTCGCGAGAAGTAAAACAAAAACTGTACTACCAACTACAAATCCTTCTAATTGAAACGCTGCAACAGAAGTTAGCAGCAGTAATCTTGCTATTTTATTTGCTCCACTAAGCTCATAGCTTGGTGTCGCGAATGTTCCGATTGCAGCAACTGCTACATATAAAATAACTTCAGGTACGAAAAGACCAACATCAATAGCTATTTGTCCAATTAATGCAGCAGCAATTAATCCCATTGCAGTTGATAGAGAGGTTGGCGTGTGTATGGCTGCCATCCTTAAAAATTCAATACCAAAATCGGCGAGAAATATTTGAATAACAATTGGTATATTCTTCTCCTCATTTGGTCCTATAAACGCTATTTCCTTTGGTAGCAATGATGGCTCTGATACGTATAAAAACCATAACGGCAGAAGAAATATGGATGCGATAATACCTAAAAAACGTACCCACCTTAGTAATGTTCCCACAGCTGGTGCTTGGCGATATTCCTCAGCATGCTGCACGTGATGAAACATTGTTGTTGGTGTTATAATCACACTCGGTGATGTGTCGACCATAATTAAAACATGACCTTCTAATAAATGATTCGCAGCTACATCTGGTCTCTCAGTATAGCGTACTAGAGGGTATGGATTGAATCCCTGCTTCACTAAAAATTCTTCGACAGATTTATCCGCCATTGTTATACCATCAATTTCAATAGCTTCTAATTCTTTTTTTATAATTTTAATTAATTCAGGATTCGCAACATCTTTTACATAAGCAACACAAACATCTGTTTTCGAGCGCTCTCCTACTTTTAACATTTCATATCGTAATCGTTCATCTCTTATTCTTCGTCTAATTAGCCCTGTGTTTACGATTATATTTTCAACAAAACCATCTCTAGCACCACGAACGATTTTTTCTGTATCTGGTTCCTGTGGCTGTCTTCCCGGATAGCTTCTAACATCCACAACTATCCCATAATCACTACCTTCAATCAGAAAGACAATTAAACCAGAAAGTAATTGATCAACTACTTCATCCAATGTTCTAATTTTCTCTACTGATTGATTGACAATACGATTTTCTAAAATTTCCTTGAACTTGACATGATCAACTTCATCATCACTGATAGCTGTTATTTTGTTTAAAATTTGCACAATGTAGGCTGTATCACATAAACCATTTAAAAAATACATATTTACTTGATAGTCCATAATATATAACTTTCTTATACCCAAATCAAAACTAGTATTTAATCCAACATGCTCTTTAAAAAATTTCTCATTCTCAGCTAAATTACCTGAAATGGGGTATTTATTTTTGGTTGTCATGATATCCGCTCCTTTCTAAAATTAATTCAACAGCTTTTAATGTAATTGGACATCCATTTTTCACACTATCTTTTCTCGCCATTTTCCCAATATCTCCTATTCCGACAATAATAGGAACATTCAGTTGATCTAGACAATAAACTGTGTCACCGCTTATCCTTCCTAATTCAAGGTCTTTTAATCCACTTTTATCTACTCCGTACTCTGTTAATTCTCCAAACCGATCTATACTGACATCTACTTTAGCCCACTCTGTTTGGTGAGTCTTTGAAGCAACTGCAATTATTCCTAACACCTCAATCTCGGAGTGCTCTGCCACATACTTTAAAGCTATTTCGCCAGCTCCTTCCCCAAGCAAGCCACAATCATCAAACATTACAAAAACAGGATCATTTTTGGCTTTGAGGATGAGCTGAACAATTTGTGATCCTGTTAATGTAGTTGGATTTCCCTGTGATTGTGATATTGCTCTTCCACCTATATTAGCCGCTACATGCTGAATTGTTCGGGCAGCATACTCATCACCATCTGTTACTAGAATGACCCTTCTTTTTTTTGTCAATGTTTATCCTATCCTTTCGGCTTAAAAATAATAGCCATTATAAAAGCAAATAAAATTGCTGAAGAGATACCTGCAGAAGTTAATTCGAAAATTCCAATACCAATTCCAATAAAACCATGTTCATTAGCTTGTTCCATTGCTCCATGCAAAAGAGAATGACCGAAGCTTGTTATTGGAACTGTTGCTCCTGCACCAGCAAATTCAATCAATTTATCATAAAGACCAAAGCCATCTAAAATGGCTCCAGTTACAACAAAGGAACTCATAACATGTGCAGGAGTTAGTTTAAATATATCTAAGAGTAATTGACCTATTACACAAATTGCTCCTCCAACTACAAAAGCTAATAAATATTCCATCAGCTATCAGCTCCTCTATCTGTTCTTTCAAATACTACTCCATGAGCAATAGTAGGAATTGTTTCTTTCTGCTGTACCATTGTTGGACTTAGAAGAGCACCTGTTGCAACAACTAACACTCTTGTAAGATTACCGCTTTGCAACTCATTAAAGATATGAGAATAAGTGACAACAGCGGAACATGCACAGCCACTACCTCCAGCAAATACCTTTTGATCAGGTCGGTAAATCATTAATCCACAATCATTATGTTTGTTATGAACGTCGTATCCTTCTTGCTTCAATAATTCCTTAACAATCGGACTACCAATACCTGATAAGTCTCCCGTTATGATCATGTCATAATCGTCTGGTGTACGATTTAAATCCTTTAAATGCTGTGTGATTGTATCAGCTGCAGCTGGTGCCATAGCAGATCCCATATCAAAAGGATCTGCAATACCTAGATCTGCTACTTGACCTATTGTTGCAGATGTAATTTTTATATTACTAACTTCTTTGTTAATAAGAACTGCACCTGAACCCGAAACTGTAAAGGTTGCTGTATCTGGCTTTTGACCTCCATATTCTGTAGGAAAACGAAACTGTCTTTCAGCTGTAGCATTATGGCTACTTGTTGCCGCTAATACAGTATTAGCAAATCCACCGTCAACTAATGCAGATCCAAGGGCAACGGTTTCCATTGATGTTGAACAAGCACCAAACATGCATAAAAATGGAACTTGTAAATGTCTTGCAACATAGTTAGATGTTACATTTTGGTTTAAGAGATCTCCGGCAAGAAAAAGGTCTACATCATCTGAAGTCTTGTTCCCCTTTTTCAAACATTGCTCAATAGCTTGTTCCATTAATCTTCTTTCCGCTAATTCCCAATTATCCTCACCACAATGTAGCTCTTTATGCTTGATATCAAAAAGCTGACCCAGGGGTCCTTCAGCTTCTTTTGGTCCTACAGCTGTACCACTAGAATGAACGAACAATGGATTTTCAAATTGCCATGTTTGTTTCCCTGTTAATTTCATGCTGATTCCTCCTCACACTAAAATGCTAGTCCATATAAATAACGAATAATTCCTACAACATAAGCTGCTACAACTCCAAATACAATGACACTTCCTGCAAGTTTAAACATATTTGTAGCAACTCCAAGAACAATTCCTTCACTTCTATGTTCCATAGCTGCACTTGTCATGGAATTAGCAAATCCCGTAATAGGAACCGCTGAACCAGCACCTGCAAACTGACCTAATTTGTCGTAAATCCCTAATCCGGTCAGAATAGCTGAAAGAAGAATTAACGTAGCAGCAGTTGGATTTCCTGCATCTTTTTCAGAGAAGTTAAATACTTCAATATAAAAGTTTTGTATTCCTTGACCGACCATACAAATAAACCCACCAATTAAAAATGCCTTAAGGCAATTCAAGAAATAAGGTGGTTTTGGTTGAAAATCCTTGATTTGATTTTTATAGTCATCCTTCATTTTTGATTTCGCCATTTTATTACCTCCCTTACTGATTAACAAAATAAATCCAATGGAATAAAGACCCAACTATCTTCCCAAGTACGATAGCCATTAGTAATATGATGATTTTTTCTCCGAATCCTATACGTTTAGCTAAAATCGGAAAAACATTTAATACTTCTGTAAGTGCTGCAGCCAGCATTCCGATAAAAACACCACATAAAAGTCCAATTGGAATAAGCCATAATTCTGATTGGAAAAGCTCTGTGTTTCTTAAACTCATCCAACCTACGATAACTGCACCTAATATGATTGCCCATTCATAAACGTGGATCAAACGATATGTTTTTGTCAGTTGAGTGAGTCTTGGAATAATTCCTAACACAGCTAAAAATGCAACAAAACCAGAACCTACAACAAGTCCCCCTGATAGGCCAACGATCATTAAAATAATGTTACTTAAGATCGTCATCAACACTATTTAAATTCTCCTTGTTTTCATTCATTGCAACATACTGATCTAAATCTAACTGATAATTAAAGATCTCAACTTCTAAGGGACTTGGTTCTTCGTTGATTCTCTTTTTGAATAAATGATTAAAAAATAACACCATACCTAATCCCAATCCTATAGAGTATGGAATTTGCAAAATTAGTGGCTGATCATTTTTCTTTCCCGTCACAATTTTATAAATTCGTTGATGAACTTCCTGCATGCTTACATCTTCATGAAAATTCATGATTGCAAGACCAGCTCCAATAAAGAGCAAAAGCCATACAGCTCCAAATAAAAGTGGTGAAACCTTCTTTTTTTCATATAAAATTTCTACAATTGTTTGAGTTGACCCAATTATTTGAACATCTAGTTGGTGGTCAAACTTATGTATTGCTTTTAGTACATGCATCACATCTATTACCACCATATTTTTATCATTCGGATGAATTTGGTGTAACTTAATTTCTCTAAGCTTTTCGGTCAACTCCTTTTCACCGACAATAAGAGCAATCTTGTCAATTGAAATAACATCGTTAGGATGTACTTGAATGCGATGACGAAGTCTTAAATAAACCGTCTTTTCCACCAAGAATCACTTCCTATCGATTAAATTAAAAGCACAAAAATAACAATATAAAGCAGTCTAAATTAATTTGTTTGTATCTGTAGTATGCATTGGCTTAATTTTAATCATACAAAGCTTTAAGTAAGTCCATTAATTACCATTGATCCAGAAACAAAAAGAGACTGACTTACAAGTGTATGATACACATTGTAAGTCAGCCTCTCTTTGTTTTTTATTGATTCATTCTATCTTTCATTTGTTGCAAAATCTTTTTCTCAAGTCTTGATACTTGAACTTGAGAAATACCTAAACGATCTGCAACCTCAGATTGAGTCTGATCCTTATAATATCTGAGAAAAACGATAAGCCTTTCTCGTTCATCTAAATCACGGATAGCATCCTTTAATACGATTTTATCAAACCACTTTGTTTCTGTATTATCTGCAATTTGATCTAATAATGTAATAGGATCTCCGTCATTTTCATATACTGTTTCATGAATAGATGATGGTGCTCTAATTGCTTCTTGCGCGAGAACAACTTCCTCTGGGGAAATTTCTAAGTAATTTGCAATTTCTGCAACAGTTGGAACTTTCCCCATTGTTTTTGATAACTCATCTCTTGCACGACGAATTTTATTACCTAGCTCTTTTAATGATCTACTTACTTTCACTGTGCCATCATCACGAATAAACCTTTGAATTTCCCCAATTATCATTGGTACCGCATAGGTTGAAAATCTTACATCATAAGATAAATCGAATTTATCTACAGATTTTAACAATCCGATACTTCCAATTTGGAATAAGTCATCCGGTTCATAGCCGCGGTTCAAGAAGCGCTGAACAACAGACCAAACTAGTCTCATATTTCTTTGGATAATTAAATCACGAGCATCTTGGTCCCCTTCTTGACTACGACGAATCAATTCCTTGACTTCATGATCTTTTAACTGCGTATTTGTCTGATCGTTCTTGACCTCCACATCCATAGCAAGTCTCCCTTTAATTGCATAAAGCTTTACTTTTAGATAAGTGTTTAGTTAACTTAACTGTTGTACCGCTTGTAGCCGTTGAGTCTACTGTAATTTCATCCATAAAGTTTTCCATAATTGTAAAGCCCATTCCTGATCTTTCGAGCTCTGGTTTTGTCGTATATAAAGGCTGTCTAGCTTCCTCGATATCAAATATTCCAATCCCTTCATCACGAATTGTCATATGAATTACCTCATCCTCTAGTGTGACCGAGATATACACAATGCCATTGGGATCATTTTCATATCCGTGAATAATTGCATTTGTAACCGCTTCAGATACGACTGTTTTTATTTCTGTTAATTCATCCATTGTTGGATCTAATTGTGCAATAAAAGATGCAACAGTAACCCTTGCAAAGGATTCATTTTGACTTAATGCAGAAAATTGTAGGTTCATTTCATTTCTCATGATGCCACCCCCAATGTCTGGAGTGCTTTCATTTCGTTTTCTTCTAAACGAATGATTTTAAATAAACCCGACATATCAAATAGACGTTTAACGGCTGGTGAAATAGCACAAACGACCATTTCCCCACCCATTGCTTTAATTTGTTTATATCTACCTAGAATTACGCCCAAACCAGAACTATCCATGAACGCTAAATTTTCTAGATTTAATACAATATGCTTGGATTGATTTGCAGCTAACATTTCCGTAACCTTCGTACGTAGTTCTTCAGCCGCATGATGATCAAGCTCACCTGAGAGTCGGATACATAATACAGATTTTTTTACATCAAGTTCAATTGCAAGACTCAAGGTTTTACCCCTCCTTAATTTCTGGATAAAGAGTCTTTCTTGATTGAACTTTTAATTTCCTGCATGATGACAAAACTAGTGTAAATTCGTCAACATTAGCTAGACTTTGTGAAGCTTCCCATTACACGTTTAAATAATTGCCACCAACTAGCTTCTTCTACATCTTTTTCAGCAACGATCTTACTTTCTGCAATGACCTTGTCTTCTTTAACTAATTGAATAGAACCTAATTCATCTCCTTTTTTCACAGGAGCCTGTATACCCTCTTTTAATACAATCTCTTGCTTTACATCATCCACCTTTTCACCTTTTTTCGTTAAAACTGAAATCGGTTCTGATGTCATAAGGTTTACTTCTTTTTCACTACCTTTACTCACCTTTGTCTTTGTTAATACTTCATCCTTTTTAAATAGTGGGTGAGTTTGATATTGACTAAAAGCATAATCTAACATTTTAGTGACCTGTGCATTTCGATCCTTCGGAGTTTCTGCTCCAAACACAACTGCAATAACACGCATATTATCTTTTTTAGCAGTAGCAGTTAAACAATATTTGGCTTCATTCGTAAATCCAGTTTTAACTCCGTCTACACCAGGGTAAAATTTAACTAATCGATTTGTATTCACTAGCCAGAATTTTTCCTCTGTACCTTCTCTTAAATAATCTTCATATTTACCTGTGAAATTTGTAATCTCTTCATACTTTAATAATTCTTTTGCCATTAATGCCATATCATGAGCAGAGCTATAGTGATCTGACTCTGGAAGACCTGTCGGATTTTTGAATTGGGTATTTTTCAACCCCAATTCCTCAACTTTTTTATTCATCATGTTGACAAACTCTTCAGCAGATCCTGCGATTTTTTCCGCCATAGCAACAGATGCATCATTACCAGATCCAATCGCAATTCCTTTGAGCATTTCTTCAACTGTCATCTCTTCGCCAGGCTCTAAAAATATCTGCGATCCACCCATTGAAGCAGCATATTCACTTGTTCTAACTTTTTCATCCCACTTGATTTGGTTTTTATCTAGTGCCTCCATAATAAGCAGCATTGTCATTATCTTTGTCATACTTGCTGGAGGAAGCTTTTCATCACTATTTTTATCGTACAAGATCGTACCTGTATCTCGTTCAATTAAAACAGCAGACTTTGCTTTATCTGCAAGCTCAACAGTTTTTGTATCTTCTTTGGCTAAAGCCATTGGTGTAACAGAGACAAGCATTGCTATAAGTGTTAAACACGAAATTATTCGTTTCATTTCATAAGCCCTCCATTCTTTATACATCCCATTTTTTCCAGAAGGAGGGAAAATATACTATGCTTGGAAAGATTTTTATATATTTCGTTTTAATAAATCGCTATGTTAAAGCTTAATGTTGATTTTTAACACTTTATTGATTGGAGTGAAAGGCATGAGACTCCTGCGGGAGAAGCGTGTCATAGGGAGACCCCACAGGCGCTAGCGCCGAGGAGGCTCCCGGACCGCCCGCGGAAAGCGAATGCCTGTAACGGAAATCAACAACAAAGTTTAACAGAGCCTAATAAATAGTAAGAAGTAGATTTACCATGTCCAATTTGAGGTAATTTCATAGAAGCTAATATTTTATAAGTTGTGGAGGGTGAAGATATTTGCAGAAAATCTCTTGTTTGTTTATTCGTAATAGTAGTACCAAATAATAGTTTATAGTCATTAAAGGTTTCTAAATGGGCATTTCTTGAGGAAAAGTTACATTCACCACAATACCATGTACCCCTTACTCTTTGTAATGGATAACAACCGCAATTTGTGCAAAACACTCCCTTACATATATCATTTGAATTTAGTTCAAACAGATGAAAAATATTAAATTCAGATGGTATATGACCCTTCAGCAAACTCTTGGCTACTTTACGTAGATCCTTTATCGTAAAAATTGGAGCTTTATACTTTTGTTTATAATACTCAACCTTAGTTATAAGCTCACTACTTCTCATAATGGTATCTAAGTATTTCCTACTATTATTTTGATTTCTTAATAATGCTGAATTGTTCGTCATAACTACCTGCGTTTCAATTGGTAAACTTACGATTTTTTTCTTATTCAAATATCTTATTAACTGATATTTTTGATGATTAACTTGCAGAACAGGATCAGGAAATACTTCTTCAACATCATTGAATTGTCTAATTAATTGGTGGTACGTTTCATCAAATGTAATTTTCCCAGAAATATTTTTAACTTCTAAAATCAGAATAAAGTACTGAGATAAAATTAGTATATCTATCTGGAAATAATTTCTGTTGTCTATTGTTAGTCGTAAATCGTGTAAGATCATATATTCTTCTTCTGGAAGAAAACTCAAATAATATAAAAGGGATTTTTCACCTTTATATCCCGCCGTAGTCTTAGCTAACTCTTTCTCAATTTCTTTCAATTTTACATGGGTTGGAAATAGACGTTTCTTTAGTACTTCAAGCTTTTGTATCTTTACCGGTTCCTCTAATGGTTTTATGATCAAGTATTTTCCTCTCCTCTATTATTTAGTCTAGATAGTTTTCTCCCATATTTATTGGTTTTCCTTTTTTGTCACTTTGTAAAGCTAACTGTAAAAATTAAATGTAAAGAGCGAAAAATGAGTTTCTTCTATATTTAATTTCTCATTATGTAGTGTTATCCAAGTTAAGATAGCATCGAAATTTCTATTTTATCAATCTTTACAATATCTTTAGTTTTTAAATCTATGTTCATGCTTTCCTACAGTCATAAAATGTACTTTATCGATCATAAAATTCAATTTATCGTCCATTCTCCTGCATTTGTCGATCATCTTTATACGTTTTCACGCCATACTCGTTTTTCTCGACCATTAAATTCAATTTATCGACCTTTCTCCCGCATTTGTCGATCATCTTTACATGTTTGCACGCCATACTCGCTTTTCCCGACCATCAAATTCAATTTCTCGTCCATTCTCCTCCACTTGTCGATCATCTTTACACGTTTGCAAGCCAACCTCGCTTTCACGTCCACCACCTCTTATCTAACCGACTATAACCCATTACAAGCCGCTAGCCATGTCTAACTAAACTAGATTTTCAACCCTGTTCCTATTGCACAAGCCTTTCACACCATTAAAACATCTAAAAAACCACAGTCCAAAGACTGTGGTTTTATCACAATAAACATTATTCAACTGTAGCGTAAATTAATTTTGGTTCTTCCACTTCGTTAGTAGAAATCGAAATACTATTATATAATTTGTTTCTTACGTCTTCGATGTCTTCCTGGTTACTATGAATTGTAACTAATGACTCACCTTTATTTACTTTATCACCAATTTTTTTATTTAAAACTAATCCAACAGCTAAATCAATGACAGAATCTTTTGTTGCACGACCTGCTCCTAATAGCATGGCAGCCGTTCCAACAGAGTCAGCAATAATTTCTGATACATAGCCATCATCTTTTGCTTCTAGTTCAAATTGATATTTTGCTTGAGGAAGGGTTTCAGGATGATCAACAACTGAGCCATCTCCACCTTGTGCCTCAAGAAAAACTTTCAATGTTTGCAGTGCTTGACCATTTTTTATAACCTCCTCTAACATTGAGCGTGCTTCTTCAAGTGAAGCTGCTTTTTCAGCTAAAAGAACCATATAGCTTCCTAATACAAGACAAAGCTCTTCTAAATCTTTTGGACCTTTGCCACTTAATGTGTCAATTGCTTCTTTTACCTCAAGAGCATTACCAATGGCATATCCTAATGGTTGACTCATATCTGAGATAACAGCCATTGTTCTTCGACCAACAAGATTACCGATATCTACCATGGCTTTAGCTAGTTTCTTTGATTCGTCTAAGTCTTTCATAAAGGCACCAGCACCCGTTTTTACATCTAAAACGATTGCATCTGCACCTGCAGCTATTTTTTTACTCATAATTGAACTTGCGATAAGCGGAATGCTGTTTACAGTAGCTGTCACATCTCGTAATCCATATAAGCTTTTATCTGCTGGGGTAAGGTTTCCACTTTGTCCTATTACAGCAATCTTATTTTTATTAACAAGTTCGATAAATTGCTTATTTTCTATTTCAACATGAAAGCCTGGAACAGCTTCTAATTTATCGATTGTTCCACCTGTATGTCCCAAACCACGACCTGACATTTTTGCAACTGGTACACCAACTGCAGCTACTAATGGACCCAGCACAAGAGTGGTTGTATCACCAACACCACCCGTGCTGTGTTTATCAACCTTTATACCTTCAATTTCACTTAAGTCAATTGTATCTCCAGAATGAACCATAGCCATTGTCAATTCAGCGCGCTCTTGATCAGCCATTCCTTGAAAATAAATGGCCATTGTTAAAGCACTCATTTGATAATCAGGAATATCACCTTTTGTATATCCATCAACAATAAAATGAATTTCTTCTTTTGTTAATTCATGACCGTCTCTTTTTTTCTCTATTAAATCAACCATTCTCATCGTGTATCTCACCTTTTTCTTTAGTTTGACGAATGTAATTTCTCTACAATATTTTTAACTAAATCCAAGAAGTTTATTTTTACCTTTTCAGTTGTTTCAATTACTTCATCATGTGACAATGGTTGGTCTAGAATTCCTGCAGCCATATTTGAGATACAAGAAATCCCTAATACTCCTAAACCAGCATGCTTTGCAACAATAACTTCAGGAACGGTTGACATACCTACCGCATCTCCGCCCATTACACGAAGCATACGTATTTCAGATGGTGTTTCATATGAAGGACCTGTGTTACCAACATAAACACCTTCTTGAAGCTTTATGTTCAATTTTGTTGCAACATCCTTCGCTAATTGTCTAAACTTTTTATCATAGCTTTCTGACATATCAGGGAAACGAACACCGATTTCTGAATCATTAGGACCAATTAATGGATTAGTTCCCATATTATTTATATGATCAGTAATTAACATTAAATCTCCAGCTTCAAATGACTCGTTAATTCCGCCTGCAGCATTTGTTACAATTAATGTTTCAACACCAATTTCTTTCATAACTCGAACAGGAGCTGTTACTTTATCCATGCTATATCCTTCATAAAAATGAAAACGCCCTTGCATAGCAACAACTTGTGCTCCTTTTAGTGTTCCAAAAACAAGCTGCCCTGCATGACCCTCAACTGTTGAAACAGGAAAATTAGGTATTTCGCTATATGGTATTTTCACCGGATTTTCAATTTCATCAGCTAAAACTCCAAGACCTGATCCTAGTATTAAACCGATTTTTGGAATTTCTTGATATTGTCTTTTTAGATAATGAGCTGCTTCTTTAATTTTTTCATAATTCATTATGTAATCCTCCTATTTTAAATCAGATAAAAAGCTTTTTCCGTTAGCTGGCATTTTCACATTAAAATTATCGGCAATTGTTGCCCCTACATCTGCAAAAGTACTTCTAATTTCTAGCTCACTTCCTGCATCTAATCGTGGGCTATAAACTAGGAGCGGAACATATTCTCTTGTGTGATCTGTTCCATGGTGTATCGGATCATTTCCATGGTCAGCTGTGATAATTAATAAATCTTGTTCAGTTAATGTTTCAAGAACGTGTGATAATCTAACATCATATTCCTCTAAAGCCTTACCATACCCAGCAGGATCTCTTCGATGTCCAAACAATGCGTCAAAATCTACTAAATTCAGAAAACTCATACCAGTGAAATCCATTGAAATGGTTTCATTTAATTTATCCATACCATCCATATTTGAGACCGTTCGTAAGGATTTCGTGATGCCCTCACCATCAAAAATATCTGATATTTTACCAATTGAAATAACATCATAACCGCTGTCTTGAAGTTCATTCATAACTGTTCTATCAAAAGGCTTTAATGCATAATCATGACGATTAGATGTTCTTGTAAAGTTACCTGCTGTGCCTAGGAATGGTCGCGCAATAACACGCCCAACCATATACTTTTCATCTAAAGTCATTTCCCGTGCAATCTCACATATTTTATATAACTCTTCTATTGGAACAATTTCTTCATGTGCTGCAATTTGCAAAACAGAATCTGCTGAAGTGTAGACAATTAAAGCACCAGTATTTAAATGTTCTTCACCAAGTTCGTCTAGGATTTCTGTTCCTGAAGCAGGTTTGTTTCCAATCACCTTACGACCTGTTTTTTCTTCTAGAGCGTTAATTAATTCTGGTGGAAAGCCATTTGGAAATACTCGAAACGGCTGTTCAATATGTAACCCCATAATCTCCCAATGTCCTGTCATTGTATCTTTTCCGTTTGAAGCTTCTTGCATTTTTGTATAGTATGCTAATGGTTTTTCTTGAATCGGTATTCCTTTTATTTCGTTTATATTACTTAAACCTAATTTGGCCATATTAGGCATCGAAAGACCACCCATATGATCTGCTATATGACCTAATGTATTTGAACCAATATCATTGAATTTGTCAGCATCAGGTGCTTCACCAATACCAAGTGAATCAAGAACAACTAGAAACACACGTTTATATGTATAATTTGACATCGATATCCTCCTTTGATTATTACCTTCACTTAATGTTCCATAAAGTATTATATTCCATTCGAAACATTAAACTTGTCGGAAGTCTGACAACTACTACCTACCTTCATTATAAACCCCTTTCAAGCTCATTTACAACTTTAAATAAAACTATTTATACTAATGTCTTGATCACGCTAAAAAAGCATCTCCACAATTTTGTGTGATGCTTTTAGGCTCTTGGATGAAACTGATTATACACATCTTTCAATCTAGCTTTTGTCACATGTGTATAGATTTGTGTTGTTGATATGTCTGCATGTCCTAGCATTTCTTGTACCGCTCTTAAATCTGCACCATTTTCAAGTAAATGAGTAGCAAAGGAATGCCTTAAAGTATGTGGTGTTATTTCATTCTTTATATTCGCTTCTGTAGCGAATTGCTTTAAGTTCTTCCAAAAACCCTGTCTTGAGATTCGTTTACCATGGTGATTAACAAATAACGCTTCTGTTGGCTCTTTGCTATTAAGCAGCTTCGATCTAGCATTTTCTATATAATTCATTAAAGCTTCCGCTGCAGTCTTTCCTATAGGTACAATTCGCTCTTTATTTCCTTTACCATAACAACGAATGAACCCCATTGTTAAGTGAGCATCTGTTAAATTCAAGTCAATCATTTCACTTACCCTCATACCAGTTGCGTATAACAGCTCAAGCATTGCTTTATCTCGATATCCAAATGGTGTTGTAAGCTTTGGGGTTTCTAACAACTTCTCTACCTCGTATAAAGATAGGATTTTCGGAAGACTTCTCTCCAATTGTGGTGATTCAATTAATACTGATGGATCCTGGTCAGCTTGCTTTTCTCTTAATAAAAACTGGTGAAGGCTTCGTATTGAGGCTGTATGTCTTGCTAATGTTTTACTCGATTTTCCAGACTCTTTGAGAAACTTTAAAAATTGGATGATATGAAAACGTGTGACCTCATTAAATGAAAAAATTTGTTGCTTTTCTACTAAGTGCTTTTCATAGCTCTTCAAGTCACGCTCATAAGAAATAATTGTATTATTTGATAGACCTCTTTCTACGATTAGGTAGTGTATAAAATCTTTAATTTGATCTTTCAAGTTTTTCTACTCCCCATTGTCAATAAAAAAAATAAACCTGTTTAACCAGCTATCATCTTCATTATTGACCATATTGGTTACCTTTAAAGCAGCACCTTCTGGTTGGTCATAACGATGAATTTCTTGGTACTCTAAGTTCACCCAAATGATAGCATAATAGAATAAAATCGTAAATCCAGTGAATAAAATAAACACTTTCATCATATCTCTAAATGTTCTAAACCATCTAATCATTAAATAACCTCCAAAATCAAGTTAATTCATATATAGAATAAAGGGATGATTATTAGAAGATATGCCAAAAAGGACAAACTTTATACATCGTTTTTAATGAATTTCAGTATTTATTTCTAAAGGGGAACCTAGATTGTCAAATAGCCAAAAGTAAAAAGCCTAACCTTTATAAGCTAGACTTCGTTTTATGCGTTATCATCATTATTTGATTCATCTTCAACCTTATCTTGACATTTCGTACATATACCATGAAATGTTAGACGGTGATCTTTAATTTGAAATTTAAAGTCTCTTTCGACGATTTCTTCTACATCTTCAAGGAGATCATCTTCTATTTCAGCGACAGATCCACATTCGATACATACTAGATGATGATGAAAATGGGCTGCCCCTTCTTTACGAAGATCATATCTAGAAACTCCATCTCCAAAATTTATCTTATCAACAACTTTTAATTCAGTTAAAAGTTCTAACGTTCTATAAACTGTTGCAAGACCAATTTCAGGTGCTTTTTCCTTTACAAGAAGATAAACATCTTCTGCACTTAAATGGTCTTCCTCATTTTCCAATAGCACTCGAACAGTTGCTTCACGCTGTGGTGTTAACTTATAGCTAGCAGAATGCAACTGCTTCTTAATCCGATCAATGCGGTTTTCCATAACTACTTTTCCTCCCTCGCCGCGTTCCCAAAACCATTATATATCAAATAAGAGGAAAGTGTCCAACTAAAATGATTATAATCTAATAAATAGAAATATTATCATATAATAATTATTATTATTTACTAACAAACTCAACAACATTTTTCATTAAGAAAGGTGATGCATATGCCTCAAATCCGGATGCGATGATAGCAAGAACTCCAATAAATAAAAATACTGAAGCATATCTCATAAATAATGAGAAAGGAGCTTCCATGTTATTGGTTTTCTTCACAAATAGCTGCCTAATTATTTTTAGTGTAAACGATATGGCAACAGCTGACATTAATATAAATGCTGGTATAAGTAAGATATTTTGTGGCAGAACAGTAACAAAAGATAATAAAAACCCTTTGAGTCCTAATTGGTTAACTAGAAAACCTACCGTAAATCCAACTACCATACCTTTAATAAATAACATAACTAAAATTACAGGTAATCCTATGATCGAAATCCCTAATATCCACATAAGTCCTAAATATTTCAAATTATGAAAGAAGCTCTGTTGAAACATATCTGCTGAGCTTGCAACCTTTCCTTCTGCAACTTGTCCAAAAAATCTGTTTAAATAGTAATATAAATCCTCTTTCTGACTCAAATTCATACTATTAACAATTATGGCTCCAAAAATAACCCCCATTAAAAATAACACAAATACAAAAAGATATATGGACGAATGCTCCTTAAGGTGCTGCTTCATCATTGCACTTAATGGCAGTTGTTTACGCATAATCATTTCCTCCCGTCATTCACTTACTAGAGTATATGAGAGGACTAGCATTCTATGACTCAAAATTGGTTTTCTTTTCTAGTTACCCTAGTTTATACTAACTAAAAATGTAAGGATGTGATTGGATGAATGCTATATTACTAGATTTCCCTTCGGAGTTTACAACTAAACGACTTTTTCTTAGATCTCCACAATATGGAGATGGCAAAGCAGTGAATGCTGCTATACGTGCATCTATTAATGAATTAAGACCATGGATGCCATTTGCTCAACAGCTACCTAAGGAAGAAGAAACTGAAAGTAATATTCGAGAAGCGATGGCAAAGTTATATTAAGGGAAGATTTACGTTTCCTTATTTTCGACCGTTTCACAGGTGTGTTTATTGGTAGTACCGGTTTACATCGGATGAAATGGAATGTCCCTACTTGTGAAATTGGATATTGGATTGATTCAAGATATAGTGGAAAAGGATATATAACTGAAGCTGTTGAAGGCTTAATCCATTTCGCAGTTACTGAACTAGAAACAAAACGAATTGAAATTAAATGTGATACTAATAATGATAGAAGTAAAAAAATCCCCGAGAAGCTTGGTTTCACACTAGAAGGGACATTTCGCCAAGATAATTTGTCAGCAGATGGTAAGTATGTACGAGATACATATGTTTTTGCTAAGGTGTTTTCGTGATCTTATTCCTTGATACTTAAAAAATGATCATAAAAAGGAGAATTACAACAAGTAATTCTCCTCATCTAAACTCCAGTAACCTTCCCATATGTCCCTCCGCCACCTGAAGATACTTGAAGTTTTCCTTCTCTTGCTGCAATGATAAATTCTGCAAGCTTGTTTGGAACAACTTTTTGAAGTTCTTCTTTTGGAACGTGATGTAAGATATTCATTTCAGTACCAAACAGGTCCTTTAATTTATCTAATGTCTTCGGTCCAACACCAGGTATAAATTGTAATGGCACTTGATGTATATATGGAGGACGAACTTTTTCATTTTCACGAATACCGGCTAATTCCTGTATTCGCTTTGATACACCTTTAGTAAATCGAATACTTCCGCAATGGCTACATTCTACTTCATTTAACTCTGGCTTTAAGCCGCATTTTTCACAAGTAGTTTCATAATATTTACCCAAGTAAGGATTTAACCCGTAATTCGCTTGAACCGTTCTCCCCTCTTTAGAATGCAAAGCTTTTTGTAACTCGAGAAAGCTTGGCTCCTTTAATAGTAGCTTTTGATATTCACGAGCAATTTTCGGTAATGAATGTGCATCTGAATTTGTTAAAAAAGGAAACTGATGTAATTCTTCTATTTTGTCTGCCATTAATGTATCTGAGCTTAACCCTAATTCAACAGCATCAATTAATGAAGAAGAAAAAACTTCTGTTAATGAAACACTCACTCCACTGCCATATAAGCTTTTGTGAGGTGTAAAAATATGCGCAGGTATAAATAGCCCGCCTAGTTTCTTTGCATATTTCTGAAGATTTTCTCCTGTTTCATATATTCTCTGCGAGCTAAGTGTAATATTCTTAAGTCTTGATGAAATCCATATAGAAAATTGCTTCATTTTTTCTAGTGTTGGCATTAAAACTAAAACATGTACAGGTCCTTTACAGGTATCATCATAAAGTTCAAGCTCACTGCCGAGGATTAATGTTGTATTTTGAAACCTAATACCACCATCATCTAATTCGTAACACTCACCTTCCTCAATAAGCTTTGTTAGTGTTAGCAATACCTCTGGAACATGACAATCGATTACGCCGATGATATCAATTCCTTTATGATCACTTGCTTCAACTAAAATGTTTTCGAGTGTTAATGAACGTGATGCTGTTATTTTCACTGGTTTTCCTGACTTTGTTTGTCCGATATGAATATGTAAATCAGCAAAATAGCTTTTCATCTCTTGAATAGAACACCCTCCTTCCTTAAGTAGCTTTGATTATTTTTGTTTGCTTTTTTGCATTAACTGCAAGTATTGAACTGCATATGCTGTTTTGGCATCGAAAATTTGTTGATTCACGATCATTTCCTGTGCTTCTTCTAGCGTGATTTCCATTACTTCTACAAATTCATCTTCATCTAACTCTGCTTTATGTGTTAGCTTTTTCAAATCCTTCGCAATAAATAAATGAACAAGTTCATCTGCAAAACCAGGTGATGTGTAAAAAGAGATTAATGGCTCTAATTCTTCACATGTATACCCTGTTTCCTCCTCCAGCTCTCTTTTAGCCGTTGTTATTGGTTCTTCCCCTTTTTCAAGCTTTCCTGCTGGTATTTCAACAATTGTTCGTCCAAGTGGTTTACGATATTGCTCGACCATCACAATTTTATGATCATTGGTAAGTGCTAATACCGCTACTGCACCTGGGTGTTTGACAATTTCTCTTGTACTTGTTTTCCCATTTGGCAATTCGACTTCTTCTACATATAAATCGATAACTCTTCCTTTAAAAATCTCTTTTGAAGATATTGTTGTTTCTTTTAAGTTTTCCACATGATCCACTCCTGTTCTACATACTTTTTGATTTTCATATATTCTATCATACCTTACTGGAAGGGAATGGATATAAAAGTGAAAATCTATCGAAATGAAAAAGGAATTGTGTTAATAGGAAAACCCCATGAAATTCAATCTAAATTAAAGGAGTATGTTAGATTATATGAAACATTAGATCAACTGATTCAAAGTAAGAATACGAGAAAAGGGAGAGTTCTTCTTTCTCCTACCTACAAGCTTAGTGATTGATTCTTATCATTTGATTTTCCCATCACTTTATACTACCCTCAACATAAAGAACTCTAGAGGAGTGATAAGCTTTGCGAAAAAGACAGCTTGGGAATTCAGATTTATATGTAAGTGAAATTGGATTAGGCTGCATGTCACTAGGAGATAATGAACAGCACGCTCTCTCTTTGATTGACAAAGCAATTGATGTAGGAATTAATTATCTAGATACAGCTGATTTATATGATTTCGGAAAAAATGAAGAATTAGTTGGAAAAGCGATTAGAAATCATCGACATGATATCATATTGGCAACAAAAGCAGGTAATCGCTGGAAAGAAGATAAATCTGGCTGGACTTGGGACCCTTCTAAAAAATACATAAAAGAAGCTGTTAAGCATAGCTTAAAGCGCCTACAAACAGATTATATTGATTTATATCAACTCCATGGTGGAACAATTGAAGATAATATTGATGAAACAATCGAAGCCTTTGAGGAATTAAAACAAGAGGGACTTATTCGTTACTATGGTATTTCATCGATTCGCCCAAATGTGATTAAAGAATATCTAAATAAATCAAACATTGTGTCCATTATGATGCAATATAGCCTTTTAGATCGACGTCCTGAAGAGTTATTTCCACTTATTAATGAACATAATGTAAGTGTCATTGCTCGCGGCCCACTTGCAAAAGGACTTTTAACAGAAAAACCTTTGTCCTCTAAATTACAAACTGAAAACTATCTTTCCTACTCAAAGGATGAGCTAAAAACACTACTTAGTGAATTTGAAACAATAGATTCTCCACTGACAATGACAGAGCTTGCCCTTCAATATTGTCTTTATGAAGAAGCGGTTGGTGCTGTCATTCCTGGAGCTAGTAAACTTCAACAGTTACTTGAAAATGCAGCTGCTGGAGATGCCAGTCCGTTAAGTGCTGACACTTATCATAAGCTCCAGCAAATCTCTAAACAAGATAAGTATGAGCAACACCGATAGATAGTAGCTAAAATAACATTCTAATAGAAGAGCTTAGTAGAATTTTCACCTCTCTAAGCTCTCTTTTAACGTATTTTACTTATACTCTTTCCAAGATAACGAACTTTCGTTTAATAATTCTTCAAAGCTTTTGTTTTTTTCTTTCTGTTTTCGCTCTTCTATTTTTTTCTTCTCAAGCTCAGCTTCTCTTTCTTCTTGCTCCTTTGTTAAACCTTTTTTCACTGCTTTTAATTGCTCTAATAAATCGCTATTTAAATGATCTGAAACAGATACGTTTTTATCATCTTTTTGCTTTTTCGATTTTCTCATCTTTGTTGCCCCTCTTTTCTAAACTTATCTTAAAATTATAGGTATAACATTGTATAAATATCAAGCATTAGACATTGATCTTTTTAAATTTTAACCATGAATAAATACAAGCATACTGCCAAAAGGATAAATGTACCTTATTGAAAAAGGCATCTGTCCCCCCTGTATATTTTATTACCATTACTGACATTTTATATGGTAGGAAGGAGTGATTAATCATGGCAAAACAACAGAGTCAAAAAGGGAAACCTAATGCTGATACTTCTAAGAAGATGATGGCTGCTGAAGAGATGGAAAAAGCTATTCATCCTACTAAGAGACAAAATTCTGAGCAATGACCCAAAAGAGGATGGGACATAAGTATTTAAGCTAATGAAAAACCCGAATTATTAGGTGATATGTCAATTAAACATTCGCCTAATAGTTCGGGTTTTTATTTGCAGTCTTCAATGTTTTTTGATTTTGCATACTATTTTTAAGAACTAGTGTAATGGAGCGGAAGACATTTGACTCCTGCGGGTGCAGAGGAAAGGCTCTAGACCCCACAGGTGCGCAGCTTACGAGGAGGCTTAGCTTCCTCCCCGGCGAATCTTATGTCTGCAGCGCAATGGAACGAACTTGTTTCTTTCAACTTAACTGAATTTAGATTTATTCGTCTTTTTGAATGTTTTTTTAAATTATGTCCCAGCCTCTTCTTTGTAGATAAGATAGTATATATATTCTTCACTAAGTTTTTTAATATCTAGATCTAGGTACCATTAACTCTAGCGGAAAAATAACACCCTTTCATATCACGTTTACTACCTAATTTATGATATTATTCGTATAGATGAACGAATCAATAAGGTAAGGAGTTAATTTTTATGAAAAAACTTGTAATTGGTCTACTCATCTTTTTTTCTTATGTTTTTATCATCGGATTTTTCTTTACGAATAAAATGATGTATATCAAGAAGAAAACAGATAAAGAACTAATTGATCGTGACACAAATTTTGGGCTATTTAATCAACATGAGTATGATGAATTAGAAAAGCGACATTTTTCAATTCCATCTAAATTCGGTTATAACATTAAAGGATCACTTATTGCTCCCTATCAACACAATCGGTATATGATTATTTGTCATGGAGTAACTGTTAACAGACTTAATTCTGTTAAATACATGAATCTTTTTTTACAAAAAGGCTGGAATGTTGTGATTTATGATCATCGAAGACACGGAGAAAGCGGTGGTAAAACCACTAGCTATGGTCATTATGAAAAGTTTGATCTTCAATCTGTTGTTCATTGGCTAAAAACAGAAGTTGACGACTCTATTTTATTAGGTATTCATGGCGAATCAATGGGTGCTGTTACAACTTTGCTTTATGCAGGTATGGTTGAGGATGGTGCTGATTTTTATATAGCTGACTGCCCGTTTTCTGAGCTAGAGGCTCAGCTTCTTTTTCGCCTAAAAGTTGAATTTAAGATTCCAAGTGTTTTTATTATGCCCATTGCAAAGCCTTTTGTGAAACTTCGTGATCGTTATACTATTCAAGAGGTATCTCCATTGAACGCTGTGCAAAATATTACAAATCCTGTTCTTTTTATCCATAGTAAAGACGATGATTATATACCTGCTGAGATGTCCAAACAGCTATATCAACAAAAAAAGGGAGCCAAAAAGCTCTTCATTGCAGAAAACGGATCCCACGCTATGTCATACACCACCAATCGCGAGGAATATTCTAATGTTGTTGATGAATTCCTTAAAGAAATTGGTTTGTAGAATTTAAACGGTACTATTCCGCCCTTAGTATCGTTCCTTTATATCCTACAACAAATACCTTAACAGAACGGAGAAATAGTCCAGTGTAAATTAAATCCCACCTTACCAGCTAAACAAATAAATCAATAATTATATAGGGCGGGATTTTTATGTTTAAAAAGTCATTTCATTTTTTATGGATCGGTCAAGCATGTGCAAATAGTGGTGATGTTTTCTACATTATTGGTGTTATTAGCTTAATATACCAACTCACTGGCTCAGCTTTTTATACTGCTTTACTACCTTTCACAATTACATTAGCACGATTTTTTGGGAGTTTAGTTGCTCCTTGGGTATTGGATCGGATGTTATTAAAACATGTGTTAGTAGGTTCACAAGGTGTAAAGACCGTATTGTTTGTTATTACATCTATTCTTTTTATTTCAGACTATATAACAGCTACCACAGTTCTATTCATTTTTCCACTTGTCAGTTTTATCGCCTTTTTAGATGGATGGGCTGTACCAGCACGGCAAGCTCTTATTGTAAAAATACTTGATCGAAAACAACTTTTAAAAGGTAATAGCTTTCTTTCAGTTGTTGATCAAATCATTAACCTAGGATGTTGGCCTTTAGGAGCAATCATCACATCAATAGTAGGCGGGCAAGGATTACTTCTTATGACAAGTATTTTATTTTCAATTTCCACTTTTCTTATGTTGTTTATTGTTGTAGAAGATAACAAAAGAGACTCTTTTTCATCAACACAAAGTAAGAGTGGGTCCTTTCTTGATGGTTGGAGGATGATTTGGAGCACACCTTCTATCAGAACTATAGCAATGATCGATGTTTTAGAGTCTTTAGCAAGTGTTGTTTGGATTGCTGCTATTTTATACATTTATGTTGAGGAAATTCTTCAGAAGCCTGAAGCTTGGTGGGGGTATATTAATTCAACATTTTTTGCAGGCTTGTTAGTAGGTGGCTTTATCACTTTAAAGTTTCAGCGTTTGTTTGCAACCCATGTACACAAAACAATGCTTATAAGCTCTATTCTTATTTCTTTACTTACCATTCTATTTGGCTTTACTTCAATCGGATCGGTCGCACTCATCTTTTCGGCTGCTGTTGGTATGTTCAGTCAATTTAAACTAATACTTTCAACAACAATTTACCAAACCGTAGCGACAGAACACGCGCTTGCAAAAGTATTTTCAGCTCGTGATGCTATTCTGACAGGATCCTTTGCAGTAGGAACTCTTCTTTTCGGAATCATGGCAGACTTTTTTCATGTGACATTACTTTTTATAATCTCTGCCGCTTTTATTTTCCTTTCTTCAATCATCATTTTACTAGGTAAACGTTTTTTATCGATCCATATTTTGATGGGAAAATAAGCAGATAAAAGGGCTGACTTTTTCATAAGTCAGCCCCTTTTTATCTTAAGAATTGTTTTGTGAATTTGCTTTTTCCGTAAACAGATGTAAAAATCACTAATAAGTCTAGGAAATTTTCTTGTTAGAATTGTACTTATCACGTTTTTAACGTTTAATTAGATCGATTTGTAACAATCATTGGAAAAGAACTATCCTAACACATCTGAAATATGATCCATATGTTCTTCCATCCACTTTATTGCCTCATCTATAGTAGGGAATTCCTGTGCTTCAAAGGACATTTCATCCTGAAGCAACCAAACGTCCTTTGTATCTTCATGAACACCTCCAATAGACCAATGGAGGAGACTATATGGATGGTTATCATTTAAAAATGACACCCATGTTTTATTTAGTGCAACATTTTTTATTGAATTTAATCGATCCTTCACTATCTTTCCCTCACTTTACAAGCAAGCTCATGCGCGGATTTAAAATTTGTGAAGGGCTTTTTAACATATAACAGTTTGCTGTTTTATTATATGAAACAGTAAGCTCTTCATCTAAAAACACCATTTTTGTTTTCTCAACAAATAATGGCACATAATTTGTTTCAATTTTCACGTCATCATCATCTAACTTCTCTACTAACCATAAAGCTGTAACTCCGCTCATAACACATCCACAGCCTTCTGTATCATATTTCATTTTCAAATAACGCCCTTCATTTTTTTCAATAACAGGTGTTAGATGATCAATTGCTTCCTTTGTCATTGTTATCTTCATGATAAATCTCCTTCACAGTTGTTCTAATAATAGTTTATCATACAGATTTCTATCCTGCATGATTCTGCTACGCTAGTAACGTTGATTTCCTACTTGTTTCGGTTTGTCTACATGTTATTTCTAGAGGGGTAGTAATCAATATGTACAAAAGATAGCTAGGGTCTAAGATAAATTAAGATACTGAAGTAGAATTGTTATTAATGACAATTTTTGTAGATGCGAATGTTGTAGTGTTACTGCAGTAGAAATAGTAGAGGATTATTTTAATTTTGAAGGATGAGGTTTGACTCACCCTTGTTGTTATAATTATTTTCTCTTGACATCAATTACATCTGTCAGTGGTAACTGTAAGCGCGTGTTTGTGTGTTCATCCACAATCCGAAGTGTTTGCTGTATCGGATCCATATAGTGAACATAACCTGAACATGTATGAAAAAAGTGGTTTTTATAATACGTAAAAATAAGCTCTACATGTTCTTCCATCGCATGGAAAATCAGCTCATTAAATTGCTCCAGCTGTTGTTCATCAAGTTCAGGCTTTTCTTGATACATATCTGTCTCAGACCAAGCTCTTAATAATTTAACATGCTCTGGTAGCATCATTGATGTCCATTTAATATTTCCTCTATCGCGTATCAACTATGTCACCACCTAAATAAACCATTTGTATTGTTAAACAGCAGGATAGCCTAATTCACTCAATGTTTCGGCAATTTTTTTATATCCTAAGTTATTAGGATGAATACGATCTCTTGATAAAAGCTCATCTTGCCTGCCTTGAAAAGCAGAATATAGATCAGCTACTAAAATGGTTTTACCATTATGAAAACTATTTAAATGCTGATTAAATAGTTTTACCCATTTATCAGCAAGTTGAATTTGTGGTAGTGGATTATAGAGGTTAAGCAAATAAACACGATACGGGATACCACATTGCTGTTTTAACTTGTGAATTGTTCCCATAATTCTTACCATATTACTGTGACAATCCTTCACAGATTGAACAAGCTCAGCTGTTTCTCCAGATTCAATAAAGTCCTTACTTGCTTGAATCAAATCATTTCCTCCAGCTGAAATTGTAATAATATTCGCACGCTCAATTTTACTATGCAGTGCTTGACTCCGGGCAATGTCTAATACTCCATCTGTTTCAATCCCAGACCTCGCGTAAATATTAGTACACACATTTACATGTTTTTCTTTCTCTATTAACCTCACGTATCGGCCTACAAATCCTGGTGCTAGAAATGATGCACCAACTCCCACCGTTAAAGAATCTCCCAAAGCTACATATGTGATAAATGATTGGTGATCAGCTTCCACGTAACACCCTCCAAAAAAAAAATAAAGTATGACTTATCCGAATTCTAAACAGATATCCTGTATGTGATAGCTTTTTAGAGTGCTTGTGTGTCAAAAGGATAAGATCTTTATACATTATTCTTAAATAGAAGTGTTGTGCTTTTCCTTAATAAAATGGTCAGTAAAATGCGGGTAGCTACTTGTCATGCTTTATGACCACCTACTAGTTTTGCACGGTGCTTCGCTGTTCCGGCTGTTGTGTATGACACAGCACGCAGAAGAGCATCTGATCCATATTTATGTCGAATCGAATCCATCACATATCCTAGTGTCCGCTCCTTCGTTCGATTTGGTCGAAATAAGTCAAGCTGCATATCACAATCTTCTTCAATATTTGATAGTGCAATCGAGATCTTCCTTACTGTTTTATTGGCATAAAATTTTTCAAATAGTTGTAAACAAGCTTCATAAATGTCCATTGTAATATTTGTTGGCTGTTCAATTGTTACAGAGCGATGAAAACCACCCCCAAATTCATCACGGCTATAACCAATTCCAAGGCTAATTGTGCGACCCACCTTTTTATGTTGTCTTGCTCTTCGGGCAACTTCTTCACTTATCTCTAAAATGACATGCTTTACTTCCTCTGGATCTGGATAGTCGCGAAGTAAAATCTGACTTTTGCCAAAGCTGATTTGTCCCTGCATTATCGGCGCACCAATCTCAGATAAATCTACTCCCCATGCATGATAATAAAGCTGATTTCCCATTACTCCAAATTTCTTTTCAAGCAGCTCAAGTGGATAATTAGCAAGTTGACCAACATTGAAGATCCCCATTCGATTCAAGGTTTTCTGAACTTTTGAGCCTATTCCCCACATTTCACTAAGTGGCTCAAGCTTCCAAAGCTTTCTTTCCACATCATCATATGTCCATTCTGCAATACCAGCTTTTTTTGCTTCAGTATCTAAACAAATCTTGGCTAAAAGCATATTTGGACCAATACCAATTGCACTTGGAAGTTGAAATTCCCTCTCCATATCATCACGAATTTTTTCAGCAATTGTTCGTGCATCACCCCAAATATGCTCTACCCCATCCACTTCAATAAAGCTTTCATCAACGCTATACGTATGAATGGCCTCTTTTGGTACATAGCGATGAAATAGCTTTGTTAGCTCAGTAGAAATGCGAATATACATTGCCATCTTTGGATTTACAATTGTAATGCGAGGGTCATTAGGAACTTCAAATAGACGAGACCCCGTTTTAATGCCAAATTCCTTTTTTAATCGTGGAGAAGCCGCTAACACAATACTGCCTTGCCGCTCTGTATCACCAACAACAGCCAAATAGCATGTTAATGGATCCAACCCAAGTAAAACCGCAGCACAGCTTGCATAAAAGCTCTTTATATCGATACAAAGAATTTTTCTTTTTGGCAATTGATCGTAATTTTCAATCATAGCCAATTCCTCCAAAACAGAATATATGTTCGTATTTAAGTATATACTTTATCTTAAGGGAATATACGTTCGATTTCAATGGTAGTTTTCACCAAGATTAAGACTGGATAAGAGCGACTTATAAGAAAAGAAGGGGTACTTACAATAGCCTTTAAGATAAATAAGTTATATTTTAGCTGTTTTCACAAACTTTGTTGCTTTTAAATATACGAAAAATCAATACAATAGTAAGTCTAGTGGCATCTTTTCTTCATAAAATGGTAACCTTTTATGCGAAAATACACTATTTCCACTGTATATTTTGGTTACATAGCAACAATCTTTCAGAAAAGAGCCTAAATAAAAGAAAAGTCTGATACTATTAAATAGTGAGGTGTATGATGGAAGAAAAGTTTCTATTAAAAATGCTAAGGAAAAGTTTTTTACAATATGGAAGAGACTTGAATGAAAATCCTCTTTCCAAAGAAGATACTGAAGGTTTATTAAAGCAACTAAGAAGGTCTAAAACAGAAGATACAGAATGGTATGAAATCATTGAAGATATCGTATATAGTTATTTAACGAATTAAATAGAGGATAAAAATGACAGTATTCAATTTCTACTTTACAACTTGATTAGTTGCTACTTTAGCGTATAATCAATAATAATCAATCAATAAAATTCCTCTTGGTACCCTTTCACCATAAACAAAATATTTTAATAATAATTCTAGAGAAATCGGCTCCTAATTTTAATCCAAATATTCAAGAAAACAGCTTGTTAAATATTCAAGATAGATAGAAATAACTTAATTTTCCTAGGGGTGTCAAAATGGAGAGATTTTTTACCAAAGCAGAGCAATGGCAACAAGACAATATCCTTTTACGCGTAACTTACTCTAAAGCAAGAGTTGGCACAATCACTTTCTCCGGACGTGTACTTCAAATATCACCTGATCATAAACAGCTCTTATTTTATAATGATGATACGAAATCTGTCTTAAATCTAGAATTAAATGCAATTGATGACGTTCTCCCTTTTGAAAATTAATAAGGCTCTTCTCTGAAAAAAGTTGTTGGGAGATACAAGGTTCTATTCCATCAAAAAAGATGCGACTAAACTTTACACAGCACTGTTTTCTTCAAGAAGTTAAAGCAACGAAGTTTACGAAAAATTGCCTCAAGTAGATAACACAAGTAAACGCAGTCCTTAGATGAAACTGCGTTTTACTACATAAGACCTATTCGCAAACAATAACCTCTCTAGTAAATGTTCCCTTTTTTGCCACACAACGATCTCTTATGTTAAAGCCGGCCTCTCGTAGGGTAGAATCAATAGGTTCAATTGTGATCACGACAACTTTCTTTGCGATCCTTCGTGCACTTAATAGCATATCAAGCTTTTCTTCAAAAGGAAGTACAGAACAAAGATTATAGGGCATATCAATAATCGCTACATCATAAGTATCTTTTATTTGCCTTATCTCTCTCAACATCACTTCACCTTCAAAGCCAAAAAATGCAATATTCTCTCTTGCTCCAGTTGTAACAAGTGGATTACGATCACTGCCAACAATGTTAATATTCATTGAAAGTGCTTCAATTAAAACCGTCCCAATTCCACAGCAAGGATCAATCGCATTTACCCCATTAATAGAAGGTATAGCAATGTTAACCACAGCTCTTGCAAGACGTGTACTTAGGGCAGTAGAATAGTTTTGCGGTTTATTTTGATGATGTAACCAAACGGAATCACTTTTAGTATACTCTCCAAACATCCACTCTCCATCAACTTCCATTATGGCAAACTGTGTCTGTGGAGCAAGTAAATCAACATTTCCTTTTAGTTGTAAACCAACCTTCCTTTCAATAAAGCGCCTTTCTTTAAAACCGAGTTTATTGGAATGATTTTCAAGGCAAATCACCTTAAAGGTATCTTCACCTATCTCTATGCCTTCCACATGATGTATTAGTTCATCTAAGCTCTCAGATTTATAAAGTACTTCGATTCTTTCTTTAATAAACGGACTTCGAGTTGGATTAATTCGTTTTGTACTCTTCAGATATGATGTTTGAGAATCATATCCAAAGAGAGAGCGCATTTCTAACTGACAAAGTGACTTTTCATCTTCATGAAAAGCGTAGGTGTATATGTAATACAAAGGATGATTTAATATAGACAAGCTTTTTCCACCTTTTTTACTAAATCGTTTTATCTCTATCGTCTTGTTCAAGCCACTCAGGCTTTAGTATACTCATTTCCCAAAGACTCCAATAACCTTGACCAACTTTCCGACAATCTCTTAATAAACCTTCCTTTTTAAAGCCAGCTTTTTCATAGCAAGCAATCGCAGAAGTATTAAAGTCAAACACTCCTAAACTTACACGATGAAGAAGGAGGTCATTGAATGCAATCTTCAGTAGTTCAACAATCATTAAATAGCCGATTCCTTTTCCTCTTACACTTTCATCGCCAACTAATACTTTACCAATTCTAGCTGAGCTATTTTCTCTATCAATAGTAGATAAAGATATATGTCCAATAACATTTCCAGTGTCTTTAAAAGTCACACAATAAATAAGGCAATCAGAGTTCTCTGTGTTAGCATTTGCCATATAATTCTCTAGTTGCTCTAAATCTAAAGGAAAGTGAAAAGCAGGTCCTCCCCATTGCATGAGAAACTCGGGTGTTTTAACCCATTTTATAAGCTGGTCCATATGAGAACGATCAAAATATCGCAATTCAATCATATACTTACTCCTTTAATAAATCTTTTAACTAGTAATTTTATATTACTACTGAACATAAGAAAGGACAATTTTGATATTGATTAATTTATCTACCGCTTAGGAGTCATGTGTTTCCTAAATTGCATCACCACAATATAAATTTAAAAACAACAAAAAACACCATGCAAAAAAAGCATCGTGTCATGACGTAAAAGTTATTTCTTATAAAAAGCTCTTCCAGCTATTCGTTCAAATAATCTTGGCATAACTTGGTATAACGTACTCCCAGCGTTCATCCAACCAGGTAAATTAATTTCCCGTTTAGGTGTTAACATCGAAGCAACTATTATTCGTGCTACCTTATTAGGATCAAGCATCCAGCGTTCAACATTTTTGACATAATCACCTTTTTTATCAGCAATGTTGAAAAAATTAGTTTTAATAGGTCCTGGATTAACAGAAGTTACATAAATGTTACTAGGCTTAACTTCAAAACGAAGACTGTTTGTAAATCCTAATACAGCATGCTTACTAGCTGAATAAAGACTTGATTTTGGTGTGGCAATTTTACCAGCCTGTGAAGCAATATTGATTATATGACCTTTTTTCCTTTTAATCATCTGAGGTAACACCATTTTAGTACTAGCAATTAAGCCATATACATTAACCTCAAACATACTCTTCATTTCATCAAAAGTTGAATCAAGTACATCGTTAAAAATACCAAAACCTGCATTATTAACAAGAATATCAATTTGTCCAACTTCTGCTTCAATTTTTGAAAAGACCGATTGAATAGACTCCAGCTTCTGAACGTCTAGAGGATAGTAGTAACACGAAACACCATAATCTTTAGAAATTCGATCAGCAAGTGTAGCTAATAATTCTTCTCTTCTCGCAAGTAAAATCACATGTGCCCCTTGTTTCGCACACTCTATAGCAATTTTCTCACCTATTCCACCAGAAGCACCTGTTATTGCAACATAACATCCTTGTATTCGCGTATTCATATTTTCCACCTCTATTTATGTAACAAAATACATATGTTGATTCTTTGATATATCCACTCTAATTTGACCGATTTCTTGTAAATAGTCAAGTTGACCGACTGTTTCTGACATCGTAAGCATTAGCTGTTTATAATAAATAGTTGGAAATAAAACTTTGCTAACTTCAAAAGCAGTTAAAGGTTTTTCAGCAATGAATTTACGAACTTGTTCAGCTCTTTCAGCTTGTTTCTTTAATCTGTATGTAATTAAATCATTTACTTCTACAATATTTTCACCATGACCAGAATAAACAAGAGAGATAGGCAACTCTAGCAGTTTAGCGAGAGATTCATTTAACTGAAGCTGTGGTTTAGGGCGATCATTCACCCCTTCGATCATAGAAGGCTCTAGTAACGGGTTTGGTGAAATATGTTTAAGTAACAAATCACCACCTATTAACACTCTTGATTTTTCTTCGTATAATACGATATGACTTTGAGCATGACCAGGCGTTTCTAGTACACGCCAGTTATCCAGACCATCAATCTTATCTCCTTCTTTAAGAACACCTGTTAACTCTCTGTGACAGGAATAAACTAACATATCATTTAATCTTTTCACATATGGCATAAACCTCTGATCAACACCAAACTCAACTAGAATTTGTTCGAAAAATTGAGCTTGCTTAATCATAAATTGTGGATCCTGTACTAACCATGGACTATTAAAGACGTGACCATAAACAGGAATATCTTTACTAAAAAAGTCCAGCATTCCAACATGATCAGGATGGTGATGTGTAATAATAATTTGTTCAATATCCTCAGGCTTATAGCCAACTTCATTCAATTGTTGTAAAAACGAATGCCAGGCTTCTTCTGTTTTTGGACCAGCATCAACAAGTGTTAAACGTTCACCCTTAATCAAATAAACATTTACATCTCCAACTGGGAATGGTGTTGGCAATTCGAATTTATAAACTTGTTCAGAATCTGTATCTGGCATCATACTCTCCGCCCCATTTATTATTTTTAAATAAAGCTATCTTTAATCATTTTTTTATAAAATTAACGTTATATAGCTATTGTAACTTGTTAAGACACTAGTGTCATTATATTCAAATAATTCAACTATCATTCTCCTATGAGTACTCATGTGCATAACTCGATAAAAGCTTGACAAAGTACTAATTCAGCAGTCATAATGAATAAAAATTCAGAATGTTGTATGTTTAAGTGAAATCAATATAATCAATGTGTTGACTAGGAATAGTAAATAGAATTGCAGCAGCAGAGAGTGGGACTCACGGCTGAAAGGTCCCATTGCAAGTTAAGCTATTGAACCTGCCCTATGAGCAGTCAGGAAAAAACTGACCGTATATCTGCGATAAAGACGAAAAGTTGGGAATGTTTTTTCCAAATAAGGTGGAACCGCGGAGTCAATTTCGTCCTTTTTAATGAGGATAGAAGTGGCTTTTTTTGATGTGAAAATTAACATATATTGTGATCGTATAAAATAGCGTTATCCAAAGAGTTCTTAAAATAAGCTATTGATAGAGTTCATAAACAAAAGGAGAATCGATTATGGGTAGTATTGGGTTTATTGGCGCTGGTTCTATGGCAGAAGCAATGGTGGCAGGATTATTAAAAGGAAAAGTATACAAACCAGAGGAAGTGGTGGTTGCCAACCGCTCGAATTCCGCTCGCCTTGAGCAGTTATCTAAAATGTATGGAATAAAAACAACACATGATAAAGAAAGACTGGTAAAAGAATCATCCATCATCGTTTTGGCAATGAAACCAAAAGATATACAAGCAGGTATTGATGGAATTCAAGAGTTAATAGAAAATCAATTAATCGTTTCTGTATTAGCAGGAATCTCATTTGAAACAATAACGAATATTCTTGGGAAACAAACTGCAATCGTACGTGCCATGCCTAACACATCAGCAGCAATCGGAAAATCAGCAACAGCTATAGCTGCTAGTAAAGATGTAACGAACGAGCAAATTGAAACTTGCAAATCGTTATTTGAGGCAATTGGTATATGTAAGCTTGTAGAAGAAAATCAACTTGATGCAGTGACAGGCCTTTCCGGTAGTGGTCCAGCTTATATTTATTATCTAGTAGAAGCGATGGAAAAAGCGGCTATTGAGGTAGGATTGGAATCAGCAGTTGCAAGAGATTTAATTGTACAAACCCTTCTTGGAGCTTCTGAAATGATTGCAATCTCAGAAAAGCACCCCTCACAGCTTAGGAAAGAAGTCACAAGCCCTAATGGAACAACTGAAGCAGGCATAACAATTCTCAAAGAAAGAGGATTTGAAGACTCACTTGTTACATGTATTAAGCGAGCAACTGAACGTGCTACAGAGTTAAAAGTAATGTTTGAAGATGAACTGATTACAATAGAAAAAAAGTGACATAGAGGCTGGGACATAACTAAAGAAGTCATACAAGAAAACGAATAAATACTAAATTCAGTTAAGCTGAAAGAAACAAGTTCGTTCCATTGCGCTGCAGACACTAGCTTTCCACGGGGAGGAAGCTAAGCCTCCTCGGCATGCCTGCGGGGTCTCAGCCTTTCCTAAATTCCCGTAGGAGTCGGTGTCTTCCGCTTCATTCCACTAGTTCTTAGATAAAATTAGTATGCAAAATCAAAAAATCTATTGATGACAGCAAATAAAAACCCGAACTATTAGGCGAATGATTAATTTAATATATCACTTAATAATTCGGGTTTATAATTTGCTTTAATACTTATGTCCCAGCCGTTAAAAAAAGCAAGACGTTTATAATGTGCATTCAAACACATTAAATGACTCTCCCTCTCCATAACCATTTACCACTTCATGAAATACTACATGCTGAAATCCTTGTAAATAGAGTAATTCTTCAAATTCTTTTCTTTCATAAAGACGAATGCAAAAATCCATTATTTCAGATTTTATGAGATCTTCGTTTTGAATTAATTCATACTTTAGCTGGGTATTTAACAAAGAATTTCCTTTGTCATATTCCACCGTTCTGTATTCAACAATAAACTCCTGGTCAAATTGGATTCTATTGGTTTCTTTCCAGGTGCTTGTTTCATTGATATTATCGCTTTTAGTCACAATCGTTAATAAAATCTTACCACCTTTTTTTAATGCTAGTTTTAAATTGGTAAGGCTATTGGCTACTAGTTCATCAGGCAACAGAGAAAACGAACCAAATGGAATGATGATTAAGTCGTATAATTGATCAGTTTTAAAGTCTTCTATTTTCCCAATAAAAACATTAGGATTTAAGTTTAATTTTCTAGCTTTAATTTGACATACCTCAAGCATATGTTCAGAAAGATCAAAACCATCAATTTGTATTCCCTCTAACATAAATGGGATAAGCAGCCTCCCATTCCCACACATCGGCTCTAACACTTTCGTACTTTTGTCTTTTATAAATGATAGATAAAAGTCTACCTCTTTATTTCTAGCCAATGATTTGTCACTTTCATAAACTTTTGTACATAGATCTCCATAATACGTGTTCATTTTTTGTCTCCTACTCTTTTAATCTTGCTAAAAATATATTTCATTCAACACTTCCTATTTTACCTCTGGTCATATAAATCTATCAGCTTATCTCAAAAGCGATTTAATCGCATATTCAAGAATAGAAGGTAATGTATCAAATGCATATGGAATATGTAGCCGTTCTGTCCATTTATGAGGATCTCGCCCTACAGGCCCAATATTTAAAACAGGTATATTCAGACTTTTCATCTCCTGAAATGGTAAGTGAAAATGATTTCCATACAAAGGCATACTTGTTGTAAGTTGAGCAATTGATTCCTTACTTTCATTTAATTGAACAAAACTTAAATCAGAGAGCCCCGGAAAATAATGCTGATGATTTAATGTAATACCGAACTGATCTTGAGTGTACGAGATCACTTTCTGTATCGTTTTCTGAATAAGACGATCATTACTAGATGAAACGGCTGGATAAAATGGTGGACTATAAAAAAGGACAATCATAGGACTGTATTCCTTACAAAGCCCTGCTAGCTCAGAAACCATCCTGGTGGAGAAATCTCGATCTCCTTGGGCACCTCTGTTTGCTGCCAAATAATTTAGTCTTCTATGTACTTCACTTTCCCCAGATTTTGCAACTGCTTTTTCAAGTAATTCTTCGTAAGTAAAAACATTAACTTTTAAATCAAGCGGAGTAAATGCAACAAATTGTTGATAATTTGTTGCTCGTTCTTTATAAAATTCCTCTACCTTAATAGCCGCTATTTTCGCAACAGACAAAAGCTTTTCATGAATGTCATTAATGGATTGATTGAACATAAGAATGTTATACATCGATACTGATGTGTGTGGAATTTGAACAGAATATTCTTGCTTTAAATCTCTCATCATTAAACCTGTTGGTGGAGGTGTCACTTCATTTCCTATCTGTTCACAGAAAGAATCATTCAGCTCCATGATACGGTTAATTTCTGAAATTAATATAGTTGCATTAAGACCGGAAAATGGTTCTCCCACATGGGTTTCTATTCCTGAGCAATAAAAACTAGCGAGCATCTTACCAATAGATCCCGAATAAATGTATTGATTTTCATCATTAGGGTACTTTGCAAACATCGGCTCTGAATTGATACATGCTTTGTATGTTAAATCATATTTTTTTCTAATATCCTCTAATATAGCTACTGCACTTAACATACCCGCAGAATTAACTTCTTCATCAGGAACAGTTACTAATAAGATATTTCCCTGGAATTCCCCGCTAATTGCTTTTTCTAGCATAGATAGCTGTACAGAAAGACCTGCTTTCATATCCATTGTTCCTCTTCCAAATAACCATTCATCAGATTCTAAATCTTTTAACACTTCTTTAGATAGCTGTGATTTTCTGTTTTTCAACTCATTTGTTAGCTGTATTGGTTGAAAGGCTAATTTTTTTAAGTCTCCATAATCATTCACATCAACCACATCAAAATGACTTAAAAGAACAATGGTCTCTTTGTAATCTCCCTGTTTAACTAAAGCTGTAACAAATGATCTTCCATCATGAACAGGATGTAAACCTAGATATTCTCTATTTTGTTGAAAATATTTCTTTCCCTTTAGTAGATAATAAATATATTCTGACAAAGCTACTTCTTCCTGTGAACCCGTTATACTAGCTCGTTCAACAAGACTTATTAAAAGCTCCAATAACTGTTCTTTTGAATTCCATTGATGTTCCAATCACCTTCACCCACCCTTTTATCATCTTTTCATCATTGTATTAAAATTCCGAAAAATTAGAAAGGAGAATTCTGCTTTGAGCAGGAAAGATGACGATTCGAAAAATATATTGTTATAATTTTTTTAGACAAAATCGATTTGGAGGAAACACAAAATGAAAACAAAGCTTTTTCAACCATTCAAAATAAAAGACATCACATTAAAAAATAGGATTGTTATGTCTCCAATGTGTATGTATTCTTCAACTGAAGAAAAAGGTTATATAGAGGATTTTCATTTAACTCATTATATTAGTCGTGCAGTAGGTCAAGTTGGCTTGATTATGGTTGAAGCAACTGCAGTCACTCCTCAAGGGAGAATTTCAGCAAAAGATCTTGGTATTTGGAGTGACGAACATATACCAAAGCTTACACAACTAGTTGATGGTATAAAAAAGTATGGTTCAGCAACCTCTATACAGCTAGCACATGCAGGTCGTAAAGCAACCGTTGATGGAGACATTTATGCACCTTCAGCAATTCGTTTTGATGATAAATACAAGATGCCCACTGCAATGTCGAAAGAAGAAATAAAAAACACAATCACTGCATTTAAAGAAGGTGCAGCAAGAGCAAAAAAAGCCGGCTTTGATATTATTGAAATTCATGGTGCTCATGGCTATTTAATAAATGAATTTCTTTCACCACTTTCTAACAAACGCGACGATGAATATGGTGGGTCACAAGAAAATCGCTATCGCTTTTTACAAGAAGTTATCGGGGCAGTTAAAGAAGTGTGGAATGGTCCATTATTCGTGAGGATTTCCGCATCAGATTATCATCCTGAAGGATTAAGTATTGATGATTATATTGAGTATTCTTCAAGAATGAAAGAACAAGGTGTAGATCTAATCGATGTGAGCTCAGGAGCGGTTGTACCAGCAAAAATCAATGTTTATCCTGGATACCAAGTTAAATTTGCTGAAAAAATCAAGGAACAAGCTAACATTCCAACCGGTGCAGTTGGCTTGATTACAAACGGCTTACAAGCAGAAGAAATCCTACAAAACGAACGTGCCGATCTAATTTTCATCGCCAGAGAATTGCTACGTGACCCATATTTCCCAAGAACCGCTGCTGCACAACTAGGCGAGGAAATTTCAGCACCCGTTCAGTATGATCGTGGTTGGTAAATAAATTGAAAGACAGAAGGATAGGGAGAAAACTCCTTATCTTTTTTGCTTTCTGTACTTGTGTTCAAAAGAAATACCATGGCTATTGTTTCAAAGTTAAGAACACGTTTAAGATTTTTCCTAGGGCAGCCTTTTAGTAGAAAAGATAACACCTTTTTTAGCAGTATTATATTAATTAGTAACAATTCTTCAGAAAAACACCTTCAAAAAGGCAACCAACTAAGGTAAGGTAATGCTAAAGCTACAAAATAAACAAATAGTAAGCCTTTGAAAGCCCTAACATAATAGCTCAGATTTTGAGTTTATAGAGTTATCTTCGATTTTAGCAATTTATCATCGATTTTCTGGATTTATCTTCGATTCTTGAAATTTATCTTCGATTTTTCTAGCTTATCTTCGATTAGACATTTTACGACAAAATTCACCTCCGTTGACTATCTATTACCAACGAATAAAAGGACCTCCCTAAGTTTGAAAAACTCAAGAAAGTCCAATAAGAAAATTATATTTATCGTTTCTTTATCAACTATTCATCATCAACAAAATTGAAAAAATCATATATGTTCGCGTTTCTTCGGAATCTCCACTTGCATAAAATCCGAAGCGATGAAAGAGCTTGGGAATATGGCTTGTGCTTCTTTTACTAGTGTGCCAAGGTCCTCCTCTGTTTGATATCTCGAACTAATATGTGTGAGAATAAGCTTTCTGGCATTAGAATGTAAAGCAATTTTAGCAGCTTGCTTTGTTGTAGAATGAAAATAATCATATGCAAGTTTTTCATCTTCTTCTGAAAAGGTTGCTTCATGAATTAATAGATCAGCATCTCTAGCAAGCTCTAAACTGTTTTTAGTATATCTTGTGTCACCTAGTATTGAGACAATTCTCCCTTTTTGGGATGGACCAATAAATTCAGCACCATTTATGAATGTGCCATCTTCTAGTGTGATCGTTTCTCCACGCTTAATTTTTTGATAAATTGGTCCTGGCTTAATCCCTATATCCCCAAGCTTATCAACCAATAAAGTTCCTTGTAGATCTTTTTCCTTTACTCGATAGCCATAAGAATCAATACCATGCTCTAGCTTTTTAGCACTTACTTGAAACAAATGATCTTCAAAAACGATACCTTCTTTAATTTCAATAAACTTCAAAGAATATGTAAGGTAAGTAGAACTAACTGATAAAGCGGTTCTTACAAACTCCTCTATTCCCTTTGGACCATATATTGTTAATAGACCTTCCCCACCCTGAAAGGAGCGACTACTTATTAATCCTGGTAAACCGTATATATGATCACCATGCATATGTGTAATAAATATCTTTTCAATTTTTCTAGGCTTTATTGTCGTATGTAAAATTTGATGCTGAGTTGCTTCACCACAATCAAACAACCACACAGCATTTCTCTCTTCTAATAATTGCAAAGCAATACTTGTTACATTACGGGATTTTGCTGGAATTCCAGCACCCGTACCAAGAAACATAACATTCACTTACAGTTCCTCCTATTAAAAATGGCTTCTTTTTCAGTAACTTTGTTTTTTAAAGTAAATTGAAGAAAAAAGCTTTGTATAGTCTAGTTAAAGATAGTTCCTTTTATAAGAATAACCAACCATGTCACAAAGATCATCAGAAAAAATACAATCGATCAGAAGAAAGCTATAATAAATCACTATCACTACTTTAAGAATACACGAAAGTGAAAAATAGAGAAACAAAACAACATGATGATTCTATAAATCTCCAGATCTCCAGCTTAGGAGGTTGCACATTCAATACTATAGTTTATTTATCGGTTTAAACGGATAAATCTAAGTAAGAATACTTGACCAAACTAATATTATTTACTAAAATAGACTGAATTATATAAACATTTTATTAATTTAGGTGCATATAAGACGATATTTTTTCAACTATCGTTTATAATAAGTAAAGAATCAACTTTTAAAGGTTTATGGTTTGATTTACTTTACAATTACCTTTAAAATTAAGTATTTGTATAGGAGTATTTTACGATCAGTGGTCAAATATTGCGATTACATATATAGAAACTAGCTTTTTCAATTCAAAATACGTATCGTTTCTGTATTTTTTTCACTGATAAAATAAATAAATAAATGCATTTGACAAAGTGAGGTACGAACGTGATTACACAAGAACAACCAAAATCAGTTATTGTCATTTTCGGAGCAACAGGTGATCTAGCAAAAAGAAAGCTGTTTCCATCTATTTATCGCCTTGTACAAAATAATAAAATTGGCGAAAATTTTGCAGTTGTAGGTGTTGCTAGAAGACCATGGACAAATGAAGAATTTCGCAGTAATGTTACCGATTCTATTCAAACATCAATAAAAGAATCAAAAGATCTGGATGAGTTCACATCTCATTTCCATTATCATCCTTTTGATGTGACAAACCCTTCTTCTTATTTAGAGCTTAATGACTTATTAAATAAGCTAGATGGAACGTATCAAACTGAAGGCAATCGAATTTTCTATTTAGCGATGGCACCAGAGTTTTTTGGAACAATTGCACAAAACCTTAAAAAAGAGGGATTAACTGCAACTGATGGCTGGAGCAGACTTGTTATAGAAAAACCATTTGGACATGATTTACCATCTGCACAAAAGCTAAATCAGGAAATTAGAGAAGCTTTTAACGAAGATCAAATTTATCGTATTGATCATTATTTAGGCAAAGAAATGGTTCAAAATATTGAAGTTATTCGATTTGCAAATGCCTTGTTTGAACCACTTTGGAATAACAGGTACATATCAAACATTCAAGTGACTTCTAGTGAAGTGTTAGGTGTGGAGGATCGCGGACGTTATTATGAAAAATCAGGTGCACTTCGCGATATGGTTCAAAACCATATGCTTCAAATGGTCGCATTACTTGCTATGGAGCCACCGATTAAATTAACAACAGATGAAATTAGAAGTGAAAAAGTAAAAGTATTAAGAGCTCTTAGATCAGTAAAAGATGAGGATGTTTCGAAATACTTCATCAGAGGACAATATGCAGGTGGAAAATTAGGAGATAAACAACTAATTGGATATCGTGAAGAAAACAATGTAGAAGATACATCTCAAACTGAAACATATGTGGCTGGGAAGCTTCTTATTGACAACTTTAGATGGGCTGGTGTTCCTTTCTATATCAGAACAGGAAAAAGGATGGCTGCAAAATCAACTAAAATTGTTGTTCAGTTTAAAGATATCCCAATGAATCTTTATTATAATAAAGGT
This sequence comes from Metabacillus litoralis, assembly GCF_007994985.1. GTDB lineage: Bacteria > Bacillota > Bacilli > Bacillales > Bacillaceae > Metabacillus > Metabacillus litoralis. Next base: position 801,983 of record NZ_VOQF01000001.1, read on the forward strand.
GAAACAGTTCCTCCAAACTTACTTGTTATTCATATTCAACCAGAAGAGGGAATCACACTTCAATTAAATGCTAAGAAAGATGATGAAGCTGATTACTCTAAGCCAGTTAATTTAGATCTTTCTAATAACTTCCTAGAAGGTATAAACACACCAGAAGCATATGAAAAACTTCTCTATGATTGTATGCGTGGTGATGCAACGAATTTCACGCATTGGGATGAAGTTGCCCTATCTTGGAGCTATGTAGATCCAATTTCAGACGCTTGGAAAAAAGGATTAGCTGAACTTACTACTTACCCATCAGGTTCTTCAGGTCCTGACGAAGCTGATAACATGCTTAAACAAGATGGATTCCAATGGTGGCCACTAGGATAATAGGTATTATTGTAAACACTATTTCCTATAGTAACAATGTGGAATCGATATCAAACATAAACCAACATTAAAATAAAAAGCCGATCAAAGAATTTTAAAATCTCTGATCGGCTTTTTTGCAATGATAAACATAAGCTCCTTAACATTCATTATTCTTTCAAGAATAGTAACCAACATATTAAAAAATGTGCGGATTAGCCTGTCTATTTGACTCATGCATTCAATTTAACGAAGCATATAATAAGAATGTAAGAGGCAACCCTAGCAAGCTCCTTAATTAAGCTATCACCTATGTGGTAGCTCCTTTTTAGCTTTAAACATGTTTTTATAGTTGTTTGTTTAGCTATACCTTAATTGTTGATCTGACCCAAATTGAGAGCCAAGGAATAGATAGATAAGAAACGAAAAAAAAACGGACAAACCAATTAGCTGGTTTGCCCGTTTTTATTTCTATTATTTTTCCATCCATTCTGTATGGAAGACACCTTCTTTATCAACACGTTGGTATGTGTGAGCACCAAAGTAGTCACGTTGAGCTTGAAGCAGGTTAGCTGGAAGTGTTTCAGTACGGTAGCTGTCATAGTATGCAAGTGCAGACGAGAAGCAAGGTACTGGCACTCCATTTTCGATAGCTACTGATAAGATTGTACGAAGTGCTCCTTGATAGCCTTCAACAATGTCTTTAAAGTAGTCATCAAGTAAAAGGTTTGCTAATTTTGGATCTTTGTCATATGCATCTTTAATTTTCTGAAGGAATGCAGCACGGATGATACAACCTCCACGGAAAATCATTGCGATATCACCGTATTTTAAATCCCAGTTATATTCTTCAGAAGCAGCTCTCATTTGAGCAAATCCTTGAGCATATGATACGATCTTGCTCATGTAAAGTGCTTTACGTACAGCTTCAATTAACTCTTCTTTATTACCTTCAAAAGGCTTCACAGATGGTCCTGAAAGGATTTTGCTTGCTTTTTGACGCTCGTCCTTCATTGCTGAGATAAAACGTGCAAAAACAGATTCTGTAATGATCGGAAGTGGTACACCTAAATCTAGTGCACTTTTACTTGTCCATTTACCTGTGCCTTTTTGACCAGCAGTATCTAATATCACATCTACTAGAGGCTTACCAGTTTCTTCATCCTTTTTCGTGAAGATATCAGCTGTTATTTCAATAAGGTAGCTATCAAGTTCACCTTTGTTCCACTCAGCAAACACTTCATGAAGCTCGTCTGCCGTTAGGCCTAAAACATTTTTCAAGATGAAATATGCTTCAGAAATTAATTGCATATCTCCATACTCAATTCCGTTATGCACCATTTTCACATAGTGTCCTGCTCCATCTGGACCAATGTAAGTACAACAAGGATCTCCACCTACTTTTGCAGAAATAGCTTCTAAAATAGGTTGTACTAGATCAAATGCCTCTTTTTGTCCACCCGGCATAATTGAAGGCCCTTTAAGTGCTCCTTCTTCTCCACCTGAAACGCCAGTACCTATGAAATGGATTCCACTTTCAGCTAGATCTTTATTTCGACGTTGTGTATCTGTATAAAGCGTATTTCCGCCATCAATTAAGATATCGCCTTTATCAAGATGTGGTAAAAGCTGTTCAATTGTAGCATCTGTAGGAACACCTGCTTTAACCATTAATAAAATTTTACGTGGTGTTTCTAAAGATTGTACAAACTCTTCAATACTGTATGTACCTACTACATTTTTTTCTTTTGCTTCTGATAAAAATTCTTCTGTTTTCTCTGCAGAGCGATTGAAAACAGATACTGAAAATCCACGACTTTCAATATTTAATGCTAAGTTTTTGCCCATTACTGCTAAACCAATTACACCAATTTGTTGTTTCGACATACGTTTACGTCCCTTCTAATCCTTAATAGTATGTAAAACTAAACGAGAAAAGTTTAGTTTTCCGACACTTCTTTAAATTGACACATAATTCGAATTATTTATTATAACTACAACTTTGAAAATAACACATTTTCAAGATACATTTCAAGTAACATATCTTATGAAATCGCTTACTCCCTTAAAAAATCTTTATTAAAGCTAGTTCCAGATGAAATGTCCTGCTTCTTTTCTCCTTTTACACCACGTTTAATAAGCTGATTTCCATACTTGGAATTAATTTTATCAATGACGGATAATAAAGGCTCATCTTTGGCATCTTTTTCAAAGGAAAACAAATCTAGCTGCTTAATAGCATCATTTTTTTCAATTAACTCTTGACCAGTAATACCTAATAATCGTATCGGATCTTCCTCCCAGTGTGAATAAAACATCTGTCTTGCTACAGTATATATATCTGCTTCTTCATCAATAGGATTCTCTAATTTCTTACTTCTAGTAATTGTTTTTAAATTTCCATAACGAATAGTGATAAAAATTTTACTTGCTAGAACATCTTTCCGTTTCATTCGAATAGAAACCGAACGTGCAAGCTTATGTAAAACTTCATTTATTTCTGATTCACTTGTTGTATTTTTAGAGAGGGTCGAAGAATTGCCAATGCTTTTAAAATCATAAATGGAATCAGGATCCACTTCTCTTTCATCGATACCATTTGCTCGTTCTTTTAAACGTTCTCCATTGATCCCAAGCAGTGCTTTTAGTTTGACGGAATCAGCGTGCGCTACATCAAAAATTGTATTTATATTTATTGTTCTCAATTTTTCTGCTGTTTTTTCACCTATTCCATGCATCTCATTAGCAAGTAATGGCCAAAGTTTTAAAGGAAGATCTCGCTTTCTTAAAATTGAGATTCCAAGAGGCTTCTTCATATTCGAAGCCATTTTTGCTAAAAATTTATTAGGAGCTATTCCAATACTGCATGGAAGTAAAAGTTCGTCAAGGAGGCGCTCTTGAATGGATTTTGCCATTTCTAATGGCTTAGCTCCATCAAATTCGCTAAAATCTACATAACCTTCATCAATTGACACTGGTTCCACTCGATCAGTAAATTCTCGGAGTAGGTCGAACATTGCTCTAGATGCAGAGCGATAGCGGTCAAAGTTCGGTTTTTTAATGATAAGCTCTGGACATAACTTTTTAGCTTGCCAAAGTGGCATCGTCGTTTTGACTCCCTTAGAGCGAGCTTCATAGCTACAGGTAACAATGATCCCTTTTCTCTCCTCAACATTTCCTGCTATCGCAAGTGGTTTACCTTTAAGTGAAGGATCATAAGCCATTTCAACAGAAGCATAAAAGCTATTCATATCAACATGTAAAATTACTCTTCTATTAGTCGTTTGCCCCATACTCCTTCACCACACATAATTTTCTTCTTACTATTTTACCATGATTACGAATTAATTGTTTTCATATTCGCTTACTATACTAGTAAATCATTTTAAAAAATAAAGAGCCTAAGACATAATTAAAGAAATCATAAAAAAAGACGAATAAATCTAAATTCAGTTAAACTGAAAGAAACAAGTTCGTTCCATTGCGCTGCAGACAATCGCTTTCCACGGGGAGGAAGCTGAGCCTCCTCGACGCAAGCGCCTGCGGGGTCTCAGCCTTTCCTCTATTCCCGTAGGAGTCGATTGTCTTCCGCTCCATTCCACTAGTTCTTAAAAATAGTATACAAAATCAAAAAAACTATTGAAGACAGTAATAAAACCCGAACTAATAGGTGAATGTTTAATTGACATATCACCTATTAATTCGGGTTTATCATTAGAAGCTAAAACACTTATGTCCCAACCTCATTATTTGTAGACAAAGTATATTTTCAAGCCCTTCAGACTGGTTGAAAACATTTGAATTTCGAGGCACAAAGCCTTGTGAGGAGCGGTTTTACCGTGTTTGGTAATGAGCACAACATCAAAGTGAGTAACGAAGAAAGCGGTCGTTTGTATACAGTCTGAGTCACCAATAATTATTGGTGACTCACAATCTCTTCTTTCACAATAGCAATGCCTTCAAGTCCAGCTATTAATAAGTTAGGATCTATGATCGTAATAAGACGATCTTCTATGCTTGCAACAGCAGTAAAGTATTTAGTAGCTTGAAAAGCGCCTACTGAAATTGACTTTAATTGTTCTTCTTCTATATCTAGGATTTCTTTTGCTTCTTTTACAATAAGCGCTGCAGATAATTCTTCAGAGTGAACAACAATTAATTTTGTTGTTTGTTCATCAATAATACTGTCTTGATGATAGAGAATTCTATTTGTATCAAGCACAGGAATTAATTCTCCTCTTACCTTAACAACACCCTTCATATAATACGGCATATTAGGGATTACGTTGATATCTTCTAGTTTTTCAATAGAAATAACATGTTGAATCGGCAAACCATATTCTTCATTACCTTCACGAAAAACAACTACTTTTGATAGTTCCATGATAATCTCCTCTCGGATACAGCTTGTACTCGATATATCTATGACTATCATACTATGAAAGTAGTAGTTTTGGAAGGTCTTATCTTTCTGTATCAGTTCAAGTAGTCTAGAAATCACACAAATATAATGGAAATTAAGCATCTACTTTACCAGTGAGTATCTTTAATTTTTCCGCCAATTGATTTGCTCAGTTTTGTACAATTTATCATGAAGAATTTTTTCGCATTTGGAAAAAATTGTTTCTATAACTGGAGTACCGCAAGCTAAGATCCTTATCACGAGCCCTTTCACATTTAATTCGCTAATACCAACACGAACATCCGCAATATCTTTTAGAGTATGTCGCAATTCTTGAAGAAGTTCATCATTTACTTCTTGATGAATGATAAAAAGTGTGCCAATATGACTATATCCTTCAAGCTGCATGATATTCTCCAGCTGATTACAAGGCTTCAGGAGCTGATGATCAAAAATTTCAAGCCTTCCATCTACGTAGACTTTCATTTTCATCGCTAGTTTTTTATATTGAAAAAGCAAACCATCAGCTGACCAACCCGGTGTTACAATTTCAGTATAATAAAAAACCGACGATGATTTCATATATATATTAGTATATTGCCTAAAATCTGCATCTTTATATAAAATTAGTGAATCTTGTTTTAGAAACAACTCACTTTCATTACCCAAGAAATAATCCATTTCCTGTGAGACACCATGCTTTAAACATTTATAGACCTTTGTAGAGGCTTGTGTTGTTAATGCAAATTTTGCACCATCACCTATTTTTACCTCCGTTTTATAACGATCTCCGTCCACATAACCTCCACCTACATGAATAAGCGTAAGCAATGGCAAGCCATCTGGAAGATAGGTAGGACGTGTGATTTTGAAAACTCCATCAAAATAACTATTCGAAATAACAGACCGATTATGTTTTTTGCCTACCTCAAGTTGCAGGTAGCCTGTATACGTCATGCTTCTAATCCAACTAAAAATGCTTCCTTACGAATCCAATCCACCACATCTTTTACTCCTGATCCATCTTTGAGATTCGTAAATATAAATGGTCTGTCTCCACGAGAAACTAGTGTATCTTTCCGCATAATTTCAAGATCGGCTCCAACATATGGTGCTAAATCAGTTTTATTTATAATAAATAAATCCGATTTAATCATTCCCTGACCACCTTTACGAGGAATTTTTTCCCCCTGTGCAACGTCAATGATGTAGATTGAAAAATCAACTAATTCCGGACTAAACGTAGCTGCAAGATTATCTCCACCACTTTCCACAAAAATCAAATCTAGGTTCGGGTGACGTTCATTTAATTCATCAATTGCATCAAAATTCATTGACGCATCTTCGCGTATGGCTGTATGTGGACAACCGCCTGTTTCAACACCAATAATTCGATCTTCAGGAAGAGCACCATTTTTTATTAAGAATTGTGCATCTTCTTTTGTATAAATATCATTAGTAATAACGGCAATTTCCAGTTCATCCATTAACTCTCTCGTTAATTTATCTACTAATAATGTCTTCCCTGCACCCACAGGTCCTCCAACTCCAATTCGTATTGGTTCACTCATGTATAATTACATCCCTTCAAAAAATTTTATGACATAAATAAACGAACAGACAGCTCTTCATGTAGCATTTGAGCAATCTCTAAACCTTGTGCACCAGCACCAAAATCAGCTTCATCAAGTGATAATATTTCTTCAATTATTTCATTTAAATATGGTTGAATCTCGATCAAAAGTTTTTGACCATCCGTTTGTCCTAGCGGAATACCTCGAACTGCATTTTGGACTAGTGAGGAAGTAGCCGCAAACAAATAAGTTTCTAGTGTTGTTTTTAAATCAACTTCTAACCCTAAGCAGACCATCGCAAAAACGATAGAGCTATGTCCATGAACTTGTTTTTTCACAAGCTTTTCACGATATTCAATAAGATAATCATTAACATATAATTCGTTCATAACCTTCGCTAGCTGTCTTCCTATCCTTCTATTTCCCTCACGCGTTTCCTTTGCCAAAGCTAGAGCAAACAATTCAGAATCTACTTGCCACACCTTTTCAAGGACATTATCTTCCATATATTCATAGGATATCCGGCAAGCCATTCCGTCAGTATAGACGAACTGCGTTTTAATAAACTCCTTCAAAGCTACTAAAAAACTATCCTTGTTATATACTTTGTTTTCTTGGATATATGTTTCAAGTCCAAAAGAATGAGAAAATGCACCTGAAGGAAAGTTAGAATCACAAATTTGTAGCAAGTGAAACAATTGATTAGTCATGAGAATGTCCGATATGTTTAAATGCTTTGTTCATTCTCCTGTTTTCTCTCACAAACGGGACTTCTAATTCTTTTAGTAATTTTTCTACTAAATAATCGTATTGAACAACCATTTCACTGTTCTCAAATTGAGCTGGGAGATGGCGATTTCCAAGTTGATGTGCAATTTCCCCCATCTGTAAGATGCTCGTAGGCTTTATGACAATTACATCATCTTCAACAACACTAATAATTATTGAGTTTTTTTCATCTTGATATAAAATATCGCCATCTGTTAGTTCCTTCACATCTTTCAGTCGAATACCAAGTTCTTTTCCATGATCTGTTTTCACTCTTTGGATCTTTTTCACTAAATCATCACTTCTTAAATAAACACGTTCAACATGATGTGGGGCTTTGTCTAATTCTTTTACATTTCCAACTATTTTCTCAATAATCATCTTTTCACCTCAAAATAAGAAATATCGTTGCGCTAAAGCAACTTTTTCATCTGGCTCACAGGTTATGAGCTCACCATCTACCTTTACTTCATATGTTTGTGGATCTACCTCTATTTCAGGTGTTTCTCCATTTAATTTCATATCAGCTTTTTGTAGCTGACGTATATTTTTTACAACGGCAATTTTCTTTTCAAGTCCTAGTTCTTCATGGACTTTTAGCTCATATGCAGCTTTAGAGATAAAAGTCATAGAAGTTGAATATTTCGCTTTACCAAAGCTAGCAAACATCGGACGATATAATGCTGGTTGTGGGGTTGGTATTGAAGCATTAGGATCACCCATTACACTCCAAGCAATCATTCCACCTTTTACAATAAGCTCTGGTTTCACACCAAAAAATCCAGGGTCCCATAATACGATATCTGCTACTTTCCCTACTTCAATTGAACCAACATATTCTGATATTCCATGAGTTAGTGCAGGGTTTATCGTATATTTCGCAATATATCTTTTTGCTCTAGCATTATCATTTTGTTCACCATCAACAAGTTCGCCACGTTGTCGCTTCATTTTATCTGCCGTTTGCCATGTTCTAGAAATGACTTCTCCAACTCTTCCCATTGCTTGCGAATCAGAGCTGATCATACTAAACACTCCTAGATCATGGAGAATATCTTCAGCGGCGATTGTTTCCTTACGTATTCTAGAATCAGCAAACGCTAAATCTTCAGGTACAGAAGGATCTAAATGATGACAAACCATAAGCATATCTAAATGCTCTGCAATTGTATTAACAGTATAAGGTCTTGTTGGATTAGTAGAAGAAGGAAGAATATTAGGGTATGAAGCCGCTTTAATTATATCTGGCGCATGACCGCCACCAGCTCCTTCTGTATGATACGTGTGAATAACACGACCATTAATTGCTTTTATTGTGTCTTCTACAAATCCACCTTCATTTAAAGTGTCACTGTGAATAGCAACCTGAATATCGTATTTATCTGCAACTGTTAACGCTTTATCAATATTTGATGAAGTTGTTCCCCAATCTTCATGAAGCTTAAGTCCGATTGCTCCTGCTTCTATTTGTTCGATTAATGCCTCTTCGTTTGACGCATTTCCTTTGCCAAGAAACCCAATATTCATCGGAAATTCTTCAGCTGCTTTTAACATATTCTGAATATTCCACTTACCAGGTGTACATGTTGTCGCATTCGTTCCAGTCGCTGGTCCTGTTCCTCCACCAATCATTGTTGTTACACCTGACTCGATTGCTGTTTGAATTTGTTGTGGACAAATAAAATGAATATGTGCATCAATACCCCCAGCTGTTACAATCATTCCTTCAGCTGCAATGACCTCTGTAGAAGCGCCAATAACAATGTTAACAGAGTCCATTAATAAAGGATTTCCAGCTTTACCGATCGAAGTAATAACACCGTCTTTAACACCAATATCAGCTTTGTAGATTCCAGAATAATCAAGGATTAATGCGTTCGTAATCACAAGGTCAACAACATCTTTTCTTGTTGCTAATGGATGTTGACCCATTCCATCACGGATAACCTTACCTCCACCAAACTTTACTTCATCACCATATGTTGTGTAATCTTTTTCTACTTCAATAAATAGTTCAGTGTCTCCTAACCTTACCTGATCACCAACTGTTGGACCGAACATATCGGCATATTGATGTCTCGACATCTGAAAGCTCATATTTACACTCCTTTACCTCAACGCGTCATTTGTTAAATTATTTAAGCCATATACTTTTCTTTCTCCTGAGAATGGTATAAGCTCTACTTCTTTTTTGTCTCCTGGTTCAAAACGAACTGCTGTTCCAGCTGCAATATTTAATCTTTTACCAAATGAATCTACTCTATTAAACTCAAGAAAAGTATTCACTTCAAAAAAATGAAAATGGGATCCTACTTGAATAGGTCGATCACCAATGTTAACAACCTCAACATTCGTTACTTCCTTATTTTCATTACATATAATAGGAGTTTTCTTTAACTTATATTGACCTGGAATCATGAGCTTCACCTCTTACTCTTATTTAATGTACCCACCTATTGGATAGGATCATGAACTGTAACTAACTTCGTTCCATCAGGAAATGTTGCTTCTACCTGAATGTCGTGAATCATTTCAGGGATACCTTCCATCACATCTTCTCGAGATAAAATATGACGACCATCCTGCATTAATTGAGATACTGATTTACCATCTCTTGCTCCTTCCATTACTTCATAAGTTAAAATAGCTATAGCTTCGGGATAATTTAGTTTCAATCCTCGTTTTTGTCGCCTTCTCGCTAAATCAGCTGCAACGACAATCATGAGCTTTTCTTGCTCACGAGATGTAAGCTTCATTAATATTTCCTCCTTAAACGGCTAAGTGCTTATATAGTTCATCCTCATTAACATTTTCACAATTTCCATTCTTCACCATACAACCACGATCAAGAATATAATAATGATCCGCACAAGATAAAACAGCATCTAAATTATGTTCAACTAATATAATCGACATTTCTTTCTCTTTTGCTATTTTCACTAAAACATCTTGAATCAATTGAACAATTGACGGTTGTATTCCTTCCATCGGCTCATCTAAAAGAAGAAGCTTTGGGTTTGAAATTAATGCTCTCGCAATTGCTAGCTGCTGCTGTTGACCACCACTAAGATCTCCACCTCGACGATCAATCATTTCCTTCAATACAGGAAACCATTGAAATATTTCCTCAGGTATTGTTTTTGATCGTTGTGATTTTGGTAGTGCTTCCATCCCTATAAGAAGATTCTCTTTTATCGTTAAATCTGAAAAAATCTCCCTACCTTGTGGAACATATGCAATCCCTGCTCGTGCTCGATGCTCAGGCTTTTCCTTTTTTAAGGATTTCCCATCAAATACAACTTGACCGTTAACTGTAGGTATAAGTCCCATCAACACTTTCACTAAAGTTGTCTTTCCCACACCATTTCTACCTAAAAGCCCGACAATTTTCCCCTTTTGAATACCAAATTCAACATTCCGTAAAATCATTGTTTCGTTATACCCAGCTTGTAGCTCTGACACATGAAGCATATTAACCACTCCTTCCTAAGTAAACATTCTTCACTTCTTCATTTTCTTGAATATCCTTCATCGAGCCCTGACAAAGTACTTTCCCCTCATGCATGACCACGACTTTGCTTGAGAAATTGCGTACAAACTCCATATCATGTTCTACAACAACAACTGTACACTCTTTTGCTATTTCTTTAATAAGTTCACCAGTTTTTGTTCGTTCCTCACCTGACATACCTGCTATTGGTTCATCTAATAATAATAATGTAGGCTCTTGAATGAGCTGCATTCCAATTTCAAGCCATTGCTTTTGTCCATGAGATAATGATCCCGCTAATTTGTGACGATCTTCAAACAAACCGACTTTTTTTAGAATCGCCTCGATTTTCTCATGCTGTACTTGTGTCATTTTTGCTAATAAAATGGATAGTAAGCTTTTCTTCTGCTTCATCGCAATCTCTAAATTTTCAAAAGGTGTTAAATGAAGGAAAATGGAAGGTGCCTGAAACTTCCGAGCAATTCCTTCCTGGACGATTTTCTGTTCTGGAAGTTTTGACAACTCAATTTTTTCTTCAAAAAGAATTTGCCCACTACTTGCTCTAGTTTTTCCACAAATACAATCTAGTAAAGTGGTTTTCCCAGCTCCATTTGGACCAATTAAAAATAACACCTCTTTATTCTGCACATCTAGATCTACACCTTGAAGGGCTTTAAATCCAGAAAAATCAACCATAACATTACGACACGAGAGAATCGGCTTCACGTTGTTTTACCTCCTTCTTTTCCTTATTAGAGCTAAAACGAGCTTTAATTTGTTCAACTAAACCTGCTAAACCATTCGGTAAATATAGAACAACTAGTAGGAATAATCCTCCAAGAAAAATCGTCCAGAAGTCTGGATATGTTTCACTTAAAAAGCTTTTTGCACCATTCGTTAAAATAGCTCCTATTGCAGCACCTAAAATAGAATATCTTCCACCAATAGCAACCCAAAGCACCATTTCAATTGAAGGAATAATCCCCATCATTTCCGGAGAAATAATACCAACTTGAAGAACAAATAACGCACCTGCAATTCCAGCAAAAGCAGCTGATAAAGCATAGATAAAGACTTTAAAAATAGCTGGATTATACCCTAGAAAACGCAATCTATTTTCACCATCACGTATCGCAATTAATAAACGACCAAAACGTGATTTTGTTAATAAGAGGGAAACTCCCATAATAACTGCCAACAATGCTACAGTAATAAAATATAATATTTGCTTTGTTCCAGGATCAGCTAGCGGTACTTGGAAAACAGTAAAAAAGTTAGTTAATCCACTAGTTCCACCAGTAATATGCTGACTACCAATAAATAAAGTTACTGTTACTACAACAACTGCTTGAGATATAAGAGAGAAAAACACTCCCTTAATACGATTTTTGAACGTAAAGTAACCGATAATCCAAGCAACACAAAATGGCAGGAGAACAGCTGCTGCTATAGCAAAGAAGGGATTTTTAAAAAGTGTCCATATAAAAGGAAGCTCTGTAATACCGTTCCATTCCATAAAATCTGGTAATCCACTTGGTGATGCCTCAAGCTTTAAATACATAGCCATACAATAAGCTCCTAAACCAAAGAAAACACCATGACCTAAACTTAAAATACCGGTAAAACCCCAAATTAGACTTAAGCCAACAGCGATAATCGCAAAACATAAGAATTTAGCTAGCAGCCCCATCCGAAAATCGGTAAGCAGCAATGGGGCGATTAGTAATATTAGAAAAAACACACCGTAATAGGCTCCTTGACTATATTTTTTCAACATAATTGCACCTCCGTTAATCTAATGCTCGCACTCTAACATTAACAAGACCAGTTGGTTTCCATTGTAAGAAAATAATAATAAAAGCAAATACAATAACTTTTGCAATCGTTGCGCTTGTTGATAGCTCAACAAATGTACTTAAGATACCTAACATTAATGCAGCCAATACTGTACCCTTTAGCTTTCCTACTCCACCTAAAATAACAATCATAAATGCATCAACAATATAGGTTGTTCCTAGTGTTGGGCCAATCGAGCCAATTAAGGTTAAAGAACACCCTGCGATCCCAGCAAAGCCGCTTCCTAAAGCAAAAGCTGTACTATCAACTTTTCTAGTGGAAACACCTAAGCAAGAAGCCATATCACGATTTAACGTAACAGCCTTCATTCTTCTGCCAGAAGGAGTTTTATATAAATAAAGAAATAACAAGAAGATACTTACACCAACTAAAGCAATAATAAATAATCGTTTATAAGGAAATGTCATAGTACCAATCGTTAATGCACCACTTAGCCAATCTGGTGCGACAACAGCAACATTTGGTGCTCCAAAGATTGATCTCGCAACTTGTTGTAAAATCAAACTAACTCCCCAAGTTGCTAGTAAGCTATCAAGTGGACGTTCATATAAAAATCTTACAATTGATTTCTCCATTAAAAATCCTATAAATGCTGCAATCACAAAGGATAGTGGAATCGCTAGAATAAAATATAAACCAAAGATGGATTCTGGAAGATATTGAATGAATGCTTGCTGGAGAACATACGTAGTATAAGCTCCAATCATAATGAACTCACCATGAGCCATATTGATAATGTTCATAAGACCAAATGTTATCGCAAGACCTAAAGCGATCAATAATAGAATTGATCCTAAACTCAAACCATTAAATAATTGAGAAATGATAATTGACAAGGATTATTCCTCCTTTATATGAAGTGAAAAGACAAGCAAGATCAAGTAGTAAGAATCTATTATAATAGGGGGAATAGAAATACATTTAATTGATCCTGCTTGGCTTTTCCTTCATTTTTTCATTTTTAAGATTGTTTAGCATGAATTAAAGTTTTGTAAAAACGACTTTTAAATACTCTGGATTATTTTTACATATTTCTAATGAATTCGTTCGATTGCGCTCAAGACTCAAGATTTACCGAGGAAGAAACGCTAGCCCCCCTCGGCTTCACCTATGGAGTATCAATCATTTAACTAAAGCCAATTCTAGTTCAACAAATTTCCGAGAAAACATCCATAAACTAAAACTTACTTTCTATTATTCACTTAAACTAGTTGCCCAATCATATGATTTTAAATATGGATCAGGTTTTACTTGTTCGCCTGAATTCCAAACCTCTTTAAATTGACCATCAGTTTGAACTTCTCCAATTCGTACGGTTTTATAAATATGCTGAGTTTCTCCATCGATTTTAACTACTCCACCTGGTGCTTTAAATTCAATACCATCAGATGCTGCTTTCACTTTATCAACTTCAAACGAACCAGCCTTCTCAACAGCTGCTTTCCATAAATAAACCGCAATGTAAGCTGCTTCTATAGGATCACCAGTAACTCGATCATCACCATATTTTGCTTTGTAATTTGCAACAAATTCTTTATTTTCAGGAGTATCAGTTGTTTGGTAATAGTTCCAAGCAGCAAAGTGACCCGCTAATACATCTGTTCCAATACCACGAATTTCTTCCTCTGCCACACTAACTGACATAACAGGAATATCCTCTGCAGTAATTCCTGCATCTTCTAATTGTTTAAAAAAAGCTACATTACTGTCACCATTCAATGTATTAAAAATTGCATCTGGTTTTGAAGATTTGATTTTGCTAATAATTGTGTTGTAATCTGTATGACCAAGTGGTGTATATTCTTCTGCAACAACTGTTCCACCTTTTGCCTCAAGCTGTGCGTTAACAATTTTGTTTGCAGTACGCGGGAATACATAATCAGATCCTACTAAGAAGATATTTTTACCTTGATTCTCAATCATCCAATCAATTGCAGGAACAATTTGTTGATTTGTAGTTGCTCCTGTATAGAAGATATTTGGAGATTGTTCCATACCTTCATATTGAACCGGATACCAAAGTAAACCATTATTTTGTTCAACAACAGGTAGCATCGCTTTTCTACTTGCTGAAGTCCACCCACCAAAAATTGTTGCTACTTTATCTTGTTGAAGTAATTTTCTTGCCTTTTCAGCAAATGTCGGCCAATCAGATGCTCCATCTTCAATGATCGGTTCAATTTTCTTTCCAAGAACTCCTCCAGCTGCATTTATCTCTTCAATTGCCATTAATTCTGCATCACGTAAGGAAACCTCACTTATCGCCATCGTGCCACTTAATGAGTGCAGTATCCCTACTTCAACTGTGTCACCATCAACAGTAGCTTTAGTATCACTGCCTTCTGTTGTTGTTTCAGGCTCACTTGTTTGAGAAGCACAAGCACCAAGCATAACCATCGTTGACATCATTAACGCTAAAAACCTCTTTTTCACTTTCATAAAAGAACAGCCCCTTTTCATTAATGGAATCTTCTAACAGTAATGTTATACAACATAACTTCGTATGTAACAAAACTTAACATCACTTTATATTTCACATTATACAGAGTTTTGACTGATATACAATGAATTTTTTAAATTTTTTTAATATTTCATTATGTAAACGTTAACAAAAATGGATTTTTTTGATTTAACATTCGGATAAAAAGGAAAACTATTACTAATAAAACTTCACTCAATCAATTCGACATATTCCTTGTTATAATTTCTTACATAGAAATTGAAGTGTTGAATTTGTAACTTTATTGGTGTAAATTACGACAATGTAAGTAAGAAGACATAAAAAGAAAGGAAGATAATCTTGAAGATGTTGAAAAAAAACTGGTTTATTTTTTTGATCATTACAATACTAGCTGGGTGTGGGACAGGAAATACAAATAGCAATACTGAAAACGAAGGAAGTAAAAATGGTGATGATAAACAAATTATCGCTGGAGAAATGGTAGCTAGTTTAACAGAATCTAGTCCTTTACATTACACCTATAAAGTTAAGAACCAAACAGAAGAAGTTGAAAAAATGGAGTTTACAAGCTCACAACGAGTTGATTATCAAGTACTAACAAAAGATGGAGAGGAAATTTTTCTATTCTCGAGTACAGCTTCATTTCTTGCAGCATTAGGTAGCGAAGAAATAAAGCCTGGTGAAGAATTTACTTACGATATTAATTTGTCAGAATTAAATCTTTCAAGTGGGGAATATGAGCTTTCAGTATGGATGACACCTAAAGAGGGTAAGAAGTACGAAGTGAGTAAAAATTTCATAGTTAATTAATTCGCATTTATTCACGGTAAAAGATTAAATTTTTCTTCTATATAATTTTTCACAACGAAGAGGTTAGGACAAAGTATTTTCACTAATGAAAAACCCGAATTAATAGGTGATATTTTCAATCAATCTTTCACCTAATAGTTCGGGTCTTTATGTAAGGCTATTAAGTTTAGTGGCATCTCTTCTTTAGAAAATAGTTGCCTTTAAGCGAAAATACATTGTTTCTACTGCATATTACATAGCAACAATCTTTCAGAAAAGAGCCTTATGTAAGGAGACTAGGTTATTATTACAGAAATCCTTCATAAAGACGAATAAATCTAAAATTACACCTATTAAGCTAAAACTAATACTCCGCTTAATCTGAAAAAAAGTAATCTCTTTTCTTTAATGATACATTCAGAACTAAACCAATCCCCATCATACTAGCCAATACAGAGCTCCCTCCGTAACTCATAAGCAGCAAAGGTATTCCCGTAATCGGCAGCAGACCTGTTACCATTCCGATATTTTGAAAGCTATGGAAGGTAAAGAGCGCAACCATTCCAATACATATGTAAAACTCAAAAATATCCTTCCTCACATACATTGCAATTCCTAGTATTCTATAAATAATAAAGAAATATAGAGCAATGACTATTGATCCACCCAAAAAGCCAAACTCTTCTGCTACAATAGTAAAAATAAAGTCTGAGTGTGCTTCTGGTGTATAAACATTACTATTTTGAAAACCCTTCCCATCAACCATCCCCGATCCTATAGCATGAAGAGATTGATTTAATTGGTAACCTATACCTTTAGCGTGCTGTTCTGGATCTAACCAAGAATAAATTCTGTTTAACTGGTATGTCCCAAAAACCTCCAGGAGAATGTCTGGATTTGTAATAAAGAGATACACGAGTACACCAACCACTCCTAGTAGAACAAACACGATAAAGCTAATTATCCTCCAATCTATACCAGATAAGAAAATGACTGAAATGGTGATAACAAGGATGACTAACGAAGAACCAAAATCATTTTGCATCAAAATTAATAGCATAGGCAAAAATGACGTTGCACCTATTTTAATTAGTAAAGATAAATCTTGTTTAAACGTTCTTCGATAATCGTCTTTATAATGACTTTGTGTTATTTTAGCAAGCATTAAAATTAAAAATATTTTCATATATTCAGAGGGTTGTATCGAACCAAATCCAGGTATAATAAACCATGACTTTGCACCATTACGAACTGGTGCAATTGATTCAGGCGCAATTAATATCCCAATTAATAAGAGGACTCCAATTCCATAAAAAAATGGCGCTAGCTTACTTATTTGTTCAAAATCAAAGAGAAAAATTAATCCTGCAACAACAATACCTAAAACAAACCATATAATCTGCTTCATTACAAAATTTTCATCATATTGAGCATACTTTTGAGCACTTAGAATACTCACACAGCTACAGATCATTAGTAAAAATAAAAAAAAGATCAGTGAAACGTCAAAATAAGCGTATTTTTTTGATGTCAAAGAAATCACCATTTCTACTATTTAATTTTTTGGAGTGTAAAATAAAGAAAATCCACCTCTTATTTATTAAGTTACCATAAATGAGGTGGATATTATACAAATATTAGGTTATTTTACTAAAATTTGATTATCTTCCAACAAACATCTGTGTCCAATGGTGACCATTTTTGTCATACCCTACACCAATATGAGTAAAATCCTTACTCAAAATGTTTTTCCGATGACCTTCACTATTCATCCAAGCATCAACAACTTGCTGTGGTGTTTGTTGTCCTTGGGCAATATTCTCACCTGCAGTTTTATATGTTACGCCAAAATCACGCATCATATCAAATGGTGATCCATAAGTCGGACTTGTATGTGAGAAATAATTATTTTGTCTCATATCTTCTGATTTCTTTTGAGCTACTCCATTTATTTGAGTATCTGCTTGTAAATCAGGAAGACCATTTTTTCGTCTTTGTTGATTTGTTAATTCAATAACCTGTTGAACTGCTTCATTCATGTTTTGTGCAGGCTGTTGTGTTTCAGGTTGCTTTTCTGCTTGATTTTGCTCTTGCTTAGGAGCAGGTGCTGGCGCTTGCTGTTCTTGCTTCGGTTGAGCCGGTTCCTCTGCTTGTTGAGTTGGTGCTTGTTGCTCATTTGCCTTAGCCTGTTGCTTTGCTTGTTGTTGTTCTTGTTTACTTTGTTGTGCTTTTTCTTGAATTTGCATTTGTGATTTTTGATGTTGTTGTGCTAATTGTTGTGCTCTTTGAGTTCCTTGTTGTTTTTGTTGTTCGATAAATTGGTTTGCACGCTGTTTTGCATCACCAGCATTATTGGCAACAAACTTATATTTTGCTTCTTGAACGACTATTGCCTTTGTATGTGGGTAATTCTTACTCGACAAATCTGTTTTGGAACTAGAAATTGTCATACCATCTAAATCACCATTTGTTAATGAATCATCAGGAACAAAATCTAAGTTATTATCTTCGTTCATTGGTCCAAAACGATAATCATCGTCAAGCCCATTAGGCATTGTTTCTCTCGTATCAATTTGACGAGCAAACGGCCCATAGGTATGATTACCGTTGTCATTTACATTTTGAACATCTCTTGTGCTTAATCTATTTTCATCAAAGGCTCCTTCATTATTATTACAACCAACAAGCCCTACAACTAAAGCACTTGCAGCGATAAATCCTACTCTTTTCTTTATCAATCATAACTCCTCCTTTTACATTAAAAATACTTACCATCATATTTTCCTTCAATATCATGAAAATATAGGTGGTAATTATATTTTCAATTGGAGGGTTTGAACTCATATTGTTAAAAAAAACCAAAAAAATACTCAGATCATTGATCTAAGTATTTTTTATCAATCTTATTTAGACACTTCTTGTATAATAGAAAGCACTAATTCTGCTGTTTTCTCTAATTCTTCAATAGGCATTTTTTCATTTTTTGTGTGAATGTCTTCATATCCCACTGCCAAATTGACTGTTGGAATTCCATTTCCCGCTATAACATTGGCATCACTTCCACCACCGCTTGTTTGGAGTTCACTAGTGCGCCCAATTTTAGCAGAAGCTCGCTTAGCTACCTCTACAACATGATCTCCATCTGCAAATTTAAAGCCTGGATACATAACCTCTACCTCTACTTCTGCACGACCACCCATTTCAGCAGCAACATTTTCAAAAGCTTCTTTCATAGCAGCCACTTGTTTTTCCATTTTTTCTGGAATTAATGATCTTGCTTCAGCCAAAATATGTACCAAATCACAAACGATATTTGTTTGTGTTCCACCTTCAAAACGACCAATATTAGCCGTTGTTTCATGATCAATTCTTCCTAAAGGCATTTTTGAAATGGCTTTAGCAGCTATTGTGATCGCTGATACACCTTTTTCTGGTGCAACACCTGCATGTGCCGTTTTTCCGTAGATTGTAGCCCTTACCTTAGCTTGTGTTGGTGCTGCTACAATAATTGTACCTACTTTTCCATCACTATCTAAAGCATATCCAAATTTTGCAGTCATCAAGGACGGATCTAAAGCCTTTGCACCAACTAAACCAGATTCCTCACCAACTGTAATAACAAATTCAATCTTCCCATGTTGAATGGATTGTTCTTTTAGTGTCTTTATTGCTTCAAGCATTGCTGCTAATCCTGCTTTGTCATCAGCACCAAGAATTGTTGTTCCATCTGTAATCACATATCCATCTTTAATACTAGGATTGATTCCATTTCCAGGAACAACAGTATCCATATGTGAAGTAAAATAGATTGTATCGATGCCATCTTTTGTTGCAGGCAGTGTACATACTAAATTACCTGCACCATGTCCTGTAATAGACATAGTATCATCTTCTACAACGTCTAAGCCTAAAGAAGAAAACTTTTCCTTTAGCACTTTAGCAATTGCTGCTTCATGTTTTGTTTCTGAGTCAACTTGAACAAGTTCTAAAAATTCATCTAACAATCTTTTTTTGTTAATCAATTGATGTACCTCCTACAATTAAAGGGGAATATTCCCATGTTTTTTTATTGGTCGAATTTCTTTTTTTGTTCTTAACATATCAAGAGCTTGAATGAGCTTTAACCTAGTATCTCTCGGGTCAATGACATCATCAACCATCCCTTGACTAGCTGCAACATATGGATTAGCAAATTTTTTTCGATATTCCTCTATTTTCTCTGCTCTCGTTTTGTCAGGATCTTCACTATTTTGTATTTCTTTTGCAAAAATAATATTAGCTGCTCCTTGAGGACCCATTACGGCAATTTCTGCATTTGGCCAAGCAAACACAAGATCTGCACCTATTGATTTACTATTTAAGGCGACATATGCTCCACCGTAAGCTTTTCTTAAAATAACTGTTAGTTTAGGTACAGTCGCTTCAGAATAAGCAAATAAGATTTTAGCTCCATGTCTGATAATTCCTCCATGCTCTTGCTTAACACCTGGGAAAAACCCGGTAACATCTTCAAACGTTATTAAAGGTATTTGAAAGGAATCACAAAAACGAATAAACCTTGCCGCTTTATCTGATGAATCTATATCTAATCCACCAGCCATAACTTTTGGCTGATTACAAACAAGCCCAACTACCTCACCTTTTATCCTCGCAAGACCAATAACAATATTTTTCGCAAAATCTTTTTGTACTTCCATAAAAGAATTCTTATCAACAACTTGATCGATGACAATCCTAACATCATAAGGTCTTACAGAATCAAATGGAATTAAATCAGTTAATTCAGGTCGATCATGTGTTTTTTCTTCAAAAGAAGATCTTGGTGGCTTTTCTTCATTATTTTGTGGTAAGTAACTTAATAGCCTTCGAACTTGAAGCAATACTTCTTCCTCTGTAGAGCCGGCAAAATGAGCATTACCACTAATAGTATTATGTACAACTGCTCCACCTAAATCTTCAGAGCTAATTTTTTCTCCTGTTACTGTCTCAATGACTTTAGGACCTGTAATAAACATTTGACTTGTTTGTTCTACCATAAAAACAAAATCAGTAATAGCAGGAGAATAAACTGCTCCACCTGCACATGGCCCTAAAATGACAGAAAGCTGAGGAATAACACCAGAATAAATTGTATTGCGATAAAAAATTTGTCCATAACCATCTAATGATAACACACCTTCTTGAATCCTCGCACCGCCTGAATCATTTAAGCCTATAAAAGGCGTTCCATTTTTAGCAGCTAAATCCATGACTGCAGCTATTTTCTTCGCATGCATCTCACCTAGTGCCCCACCAAATACAGTGAAATCCTGCGAAAATAGATATATTGGTTTGCCATTGACTTTCCCATAACCTGTGACAACACCTTCACCAGGTCCTTTTGTATCTTCTAATCCAAAATCATTACAGCGATGCTCCATAAAAGGATTGATTTCAACAAATGTACCTTCATCTACCAATAAATCAATTCGTTCTCTTGCTGTTAGCTTACCCTTTTCATGCTGTTTATCAATCCTTTCATCTCCACCTCCTAATTCAATCTTTCTTCTCAGCTCATATAATTCATTTATTTCTCCATAGATATCCTTTTGCATTTACCTTTCACCCCGCTTTTTTTCACATAACTCAATCAATACATTATTAGCAGCCTTTGGATGGATAAAAGCAATCTCCATATCTGCTGCACCCTGTCTCGGCTTCTCATCAATAAGAGGCAATCCTAGCTCTTTGATTTCTTGTAATCGAGATTCGATATTTTTAACCCCAAATGCAATATGATGAATACCTTCTCCTTTTTTAGCAAGGAACTTTGCAATTGGACTATCTTGTGATGTTGGCTCTAATAATTCAATCTTTGTATTTCCTGCATGTAAAAAAGCAACCTTTACTTGCTGTATTGTGACTTCTTCAAAGCCTAATAAATCAAGCTTTAAAACATCTATATAAAATGACAATGCTTTTTCTATAGAATGTACTGCAATTCCGATATGATCTACTTTATTTTCCATATAGACATCCAACCCCTTTGTTGAAAACGCTACCATTACAGATAAATTCTCTTTCAGAATAGAATTCTCCTTCTTATTCGTCGAATTTCTTTCACATTTTACATGTTGTCCTAATTCCTTATTCACGATAAAATAATACGTACAAGGAGTGAAGTATAATGTCACGTAAAACACAAAAATTCGTTGTATATTTAATGATAGGTGTAATGCTTATTACAACCTTACTTGCCGGTGTATCTGTTTGGTTTTAATCTCTCTATATTGAAAGTACTGATCTAACATTACTTTTACATTTTATTATCTTTCAAACATAAAAATGAGTCTATTGGCAAAAGAAAACTTTCGCCACAATAGACTCATTTTTTTAATGCACCATATTCTATTCCTAGCTGTTCAAAGCTTTCCTGAGAATTAATAATTAAAACATTTGTTCCTATAGGAACTTTTTCATATAACTTTTCTACATTTTCATTTTGGAGCCTTACACAACCTTGAGTAACATAATGACCAATGGATTCTTTATTATTCGTTCCATGGATACCGTAAATTCTTCCATCTGTATCTTTTGCATTAAAGCCAATCCACCTAGTGCCTAATGGATTATTAGCATCTCCACCTGGTATATCTTTTTTTCGGTAATAAGGATTTTTTGCTTTTACTGTTATCGTAAACTTTCCTTCTGGAGTATGTTCTTCTGTCACTCCAGTAGCAACGTGAAAAATATCTTTTATTTCATTTTCATTTATATAAGCAAGCTCATTATTTTGTTTATTTATAATGATAAACGGATCTCCGACAATCGGATTTTGTCCTAAAGGCCAAATTGGAGAAGATATAATAAAAAATAAAAGAAGCATTGTTTTCATTCTATCAACGTCCTTTTATTCTTAATATGTTCAAGCAATATGAAATAAATACTACGCGTTTGCTTTCATCCCTTTAAATTGACTTTTAATAACTAAGTAGTTCTCCATTTCCCTTAGAAAGTGAAACAGAGCAGCTCTTACCTCAAATTCCTCTCTTGTGTCCGGTAAATCCATTTCCTCTATTTCTTGTCTCATTTTAAATAATTGCATAAGAAATCTATTTGCTGTATTTCCCGGATGAATATTTAATCTTAATTCATGTATAAAATCAGCTATCATTCTACTTTGATCTATTGCGATATGTATCGAAGTAATAATTGGTATGACTCTTTCAATGATTTCAAATTGTTTTTCTCTCATTTTAAAGTAATGATAGTATGTATTTTCATGTCGCAAAAAATGATTTTCAACATCACGAAAAGCAAGGGTTTTAGCTTCATCAATTAAAATTGCAGTTTTGGTAATTTCCTGTCCATCCCATTTTCGATCTTTTTCAAGTAAATATAGCTCAATTTCTTTAAAGATATTGGCAATATTATCCTCAATTTCTTCCTGATAATTCTTCAGCTTTCTTTCTACACTTGGCATATACAAGTTCATGATTAGGGCCATCCCAATTCCAATTGTTACTAATAAAAGTTCATTACCTATCAATTCAAGTGTTATTTTTTCAGCACTATATAAATGAAAAATAACAACTGTGCTTGTAACAATTCCTTCAGTCGCTTTAACAATAACAGTAGTTGGAATAAAGAATAAAAGTAATAAACCAATTACTACAGGATGATAGGTAATCCCCTCGAAGAATACAAATGAAAAAACCATGGCAATAGAACAGGCAAGAAATCGAGCCCATGAACTTTTTAATGATTTCTTTTTAGTTACTTGGATACATAATATTGTTATAATACCGGCTGATGTATAATTTTGAAGTTGTAGAAACTCAGCAAGCATAATAGCAATTGTTGTTCCTAAAGCTGTTTTTGCTGTTCGATACCCAATTTTAAACATTAAGCTTCTCCCCATTTTCTGCTAAAAAGTTCTTAAATCCAATTAATTAACTTATAGCCATTATAGGTTATTTCTAAGAACAAGGTAAACTTTCCTTATTTATGATACATAGTTTACACTAAATAAAGCAAAGAGATAGCTTTATTCATTCTTCAAATTCTCTACTATTTTAAGCTGAGGAAAAGAGGCAGGGACATAAGTATTTAATCTAATGATAAACCCGAAATATTAGGAGATTTTTTAATTAAATATTCTCCTAATTTTTCGGGTTTTTATCTGCTGTCTTCAATTAATTTTTTTTGATTTTGCATACTATTTTTAAGAACTAGTGGAATGGAGCGGAAGACATTTGACTCCTGCGGGTGCAGAGGAAAGGCTGAGACCCCACAGGCGCGCAGCTTACGAGGAGGCTTAGCTTCCTCCCCGGCGAATCTTATGTCTGCAGCGCAATGGAACGAACTTGTTTCTTTCAACTATTATTCGTCTTTTTGTATGACAACTTTAATTATGTCCAGCCTCTTTTGTGAATTATAACATTTTTTCTAAAAATAGCTGAGCACGCTTTGTTTTAGGATTGGAGAAAAATTCAGTTGGTGGAGCATCCTCAACAAGCTTTCCTTCATCAAGAAAAAGAACACGATCTGCTACTTCTTTTGCAAAACCCATCTCATGAGTAACAATAGCCATCGTCATACCTGTCATTGCCAGGTTTTTCATAACATCTAACACTTCTTTTACCATCTCAGGATCAAGCGCAGATGTAGGCTCATCAAAAAGCATCACTTCAGGCTTCATCGCAAGAGCTCTTGCGATGGCAACTCTTTGCTTTTGACCACCTGATAAACGATTTGGAAATTCAGAAGCTTTTTCAAGTAAACCAACTTTATCCAATAATTCTTTTGCTTGTTTTTCCGCTTCTAGCTTTGATAAACCCTTAACTGTGATTGGTGCATACGTTAAGTTATCAAGTACAGATTTATGCGGAAATAGATGAAAGTGCTGAAAAACCATCCCCACATTTTGTCTAAACTTAGATATATCAGTTTTTGCATTTGTAATCTCTTGATTATCAAACAAAATCTTCCCTGAAGTTGGTTGCTCTAATAAATTTAAACACCTTAAAAAGGTAGACTTCCCTGAACCAGATGGTCCTATTATAGCGATCACTTCACCTGAAGCAATAGTTGTAGATATACCTTTTAACACATTTAATTTACCAAACGATTTATGCAAATCTTCAACTTTAATCACTACGTCTCATTCTCCCTTCAATACCCTTACCAAGGAGTGTTAACACCATAACTAATAGATAATAAACTAAACCTGCAAATAATAATGGTGCAAAATAATTGTAAGAATCTGCTCCAACTTGGTATGCACGTCTCATGATATCCCCAACACCAATAACTGTCACAATCGCTGACTCTTTTGTTAATGTTATAAATTCATTCATTAATGCTGGTAAAATATTTTTAAAAGCTTGTGGTAAAATAATATCCTTCATCATCTTTGAATAAGGAATACCTAAAGCCATTGCAGCCTCTTGTTGTCCTTTATCAATTGCATTTATACCTGCACGTATAATTTCTGATATATATGCACCTGAGTTTAATGTAAATGCTGCAACTGCTGCTGGATATGGATCTATTGGAAATCCGAGAATTTGCGGCAGTCCAAAATAGATAATAAGTAATTGTAACACTAAAGGTGTTCCCCTAAAAATAGACGTATAAGCATCTGCAAACCACATTAAAGGTTTTATTCTACTAATTTTGCATAACGCTAAAATAATTCCCCAGGCAAACCCTAGTAATAAAGATAATACAACAATTTTTAATGTAACCCATACCCCTTCTAAAATAAACGGAAGAGACGGGACGATTGATGAGAAATTCAATATATCCATTTTTATCTAATTCCTTTCACATATAAATAACATTAAAAAGGCTGACAAGTTATTATTGTCAGACCCTTGTACATATACTGTTATTTTTGATCTCCGAACCATTTAACAATTAATTTATCAAGTTCGCCATTTTCTTTCATTTCTTTTAATGCAGCATCAAATTCTTCAGTATATTGACTTTCTTTTTGGAATGCAATTGCTGAACCAGCTTCTTCAGATGAATCAAGCGTAAAACCTGCTAACTGGTCGTCTTTTGCAAAATAACCATTGGCAACAGTATCTTCAATAATTGCCGCATCAATTCGTCCAGCCTTTAATTCTTGAACAAGCTCTGAAATCTTATTACGATTTTCAACTTTGATTGTTACTTCTTCAGAAATTTCAGCAGCTTTTTCTTCTTGAATAGAACCAAGCTGAACACCAATTGTTTTACCTTCTAACTCTTCGATACTTTTTACTTCATTATCCTTTAAAGAAACAATCATGTGATTCGCTGTATAGTAAATATCTGTAAAGTCTACATTTTCAGCACGTTCTGGTGTTGGAGTCATACCAGCTAATACTAAATCTATTTGTTTTGCTTGAAGAGCTGGAATCAAGCTATTAAAATCCATATCTTGTACTTCTACTTTATAACCAGTTTTTTCTGCTAAAGCATTTACTAGATCAATGTCAAACCCGATAATGTCGCTTCCTTTTGCTGTATCAATATATTCAAATGGTGGATAATCAGCAGATGTAGCCATTTTCAATACTTTTTGCTCACCAGATTCAGCACCAGTGTTTTGTTCACTTTCATTTTTTGCCGTACCACATGCTGACACTAAAGCAACAACTAATAAACTTATAATGAATAACGATATTTTCTTCATAATAGTTTCCCCCAATAATTTCTAATGTGTATGTTTTCTATGCATAAAAAACTAATATTTATTCGATATTTTGTATTTTAACACATACTAATAATTATGCAATATGTATTTATAAAAATGTAATTATCTATGTTTTTTGTATATTTTAAGTTTTCTGAAATAGTTTTTAATAAAGTAGAATGTTATATAAAATTTTCCATTTTTGAGGTTTTCTACAGAAAATAAAAGGAGAGGTGTTTTTACGTCAATAGAAAAAGACCAAATCATCGTTGATTTGGTCTTTTCTATTGATCACATTAAAGATTAAGTTTGATATAACCTAATTATTTATACTTCTTCGCAATATTCATCAAATGCTGCTTGTAGTTTTGCAACAACTGACATTGGATCATGGCCTTCAATTTCATGACGCTCTACCATTGTCATAAGCTGTCCGTCTTTTAGCAATGCAAAAGAAGGAGAAGACGGTGGATAACCTGTAAACATTTCACGTGCACTAGCTGTAGCATCTTTGTCTTGTCCAGCAAATACTGTAACTAACTGATCTGGGCGCTTATCATAGTGAACAGCATGAGCAGCCGCTGGTCTTGCAATTCCACCTGCACATCCACAAACACTATTAACCATTACTAGAGTTGTTCCTTTTTTATTAAATGTTTCATTTACATCTTCTGGAGTTTTTAGCTCTGTATATCCTGCAGCAACTATTTCTTTACGTGCTTGTTGTACTACATCGTTCATAAATAAATTAAAATCCATACTCAATGAAATCTCTCCTTTTAACATCAGTACTACTATTTTACCAACAAGTTAATGTATTGAGCAAATTGTTAGCTTAAAAATCTGTTTTCTCCTAAAACTCTTTTGCTTTGTTAAAAAAAGCTTCTAATAAGTTAACAGCACTTGCAGAAACAGTTTTTTCTCCCTTTACAATTGCTTCTTCTAAAATAGGAAGCTTTTGTTTAATGGAAGGATGGTCATAAAATACTTTATAAAGCTCCTGCTCTACTAATGTATACAGCCATTTCCGTTGTTGCTCACTTCTTACTTGATCAAATACAGAGCTTGTTTTTGTTTTGATTTCAAAGTCTTGTATCACTTTCCAAATCTCATCTATACCTGTTTCTTGTACTGCTGATGCAGTCAGCGCTCTTGTTGTCCATCCTTTTGTATAAGAATGTAGAAAATGAAGAATTGTATTATAATCTCTTTTCGCCACATTAGCTTTGTGTAGATTATCCCCATCAGCTTTATTAACAACAACTAAGTCTGGCAATTCCATAATGCCTTTTTTCATAGTTTGTAACTCATCACCTGCACCTGTTAGCACAAGAAGTAAAAAGAAGTCTACCATGTCTCTAACAACAAATTCTCCTTGACCCACACCCATCGTTTCAACAAGTATCACATTATAGCCCGCAGCTTCACACAAAAAAATTGTTTCTCGTGTTTTGCGACTAACCCCTCCTAGATTTCCACCAGATGGAGAGGGTCTAATAAATGCATTAGGATCTTTTGATAAACGTTCCATTCTTGTTTTATCACCCATAATACTTCCTTTTGAAACCTGGCTACTAGGATCTACAGCTAGCACTGCTACTTTATATCCGTTATTTGTTAAGTATGTGCCAAAAGCATCAATAAACGTGCTTTTACCTGCACCTGGAACACCAGTAATTCCAATTCTAATAGATGTGTTTTCCTTTTGTAAAAGATGCTCAATTATTTTTTGCGCTTTTTCAAAATGACGTGATGCATTGCTTTCTACTAGCGTAATCGCTTGAGCTAACATCACTCTGTTACCATTTACGATTCCCTCAACAAGATCATCCACCGTAACCTCGTGAATTTTTTTAATATATTTGGTCATTCTCAAACTTCCTCATAGCCCAAACGTTCAAGAATCTTATCCAAAACCTTTGTCGCAGCTACAGGTATAACAGTACCAGGTCCAAATATTTCGGAAGCTCCTTTTTCCTTTAATTCAGCATAATCCTGAAAAGGAATAACACCACCTATTATTACAACAATGTCTTCTCTACCTAATTTCTTAAGCTCAGAAATCAACTGTGGAAGCAAGGTATTATGTCCTGCAGCGAGAGAGCTTATTCCAACAACATGAACATCATTTTCTACAGCTTGAACAGCTGTTTCCTCAGGTGTTTGAAATAGTGGACCAATATCAACATCAAATCCTAAATCCGCAAAAGCTGTTGAAATAACCTTTGCTCCTCGATCATGACCATCTTGACCCATTTTCGCAATTAAAATTCTTGGTCGTCTACCTTCTAGTTCATAAAATTGGTCTGTTTTTTCCCTCACTTTTTTTATTTCTTCTTCATTCGAATATTCTGCGCTGTAAACACCACTAACAGATTTAATCATTGCTTGATGACGTTTACTCACTTTTTCAATTGCATAAGATATTTCTCCCAAGGTTGCTCTAGCTCGTGCTGCCTCTACTGCTAATTCCAATAAATTGCCCTCATTGTTTGCACTAGCATCGGTTAATGCTTGGAGTGTTTCACTAACAGACTTTTCATTTCGATTTTTCTTTAGGGTGTGAAGACGCTCTATTTGTTTGTTTCTAACTACAGTATTGTCTATTGATAAAATATCAAGTGGATCTTCTTCCTCTAACCTAAATTTATTCACTCCAATGATCGCTTCTTTACCAGAATCAATTTTCGCTTGTCTTCTGGCAGCCGCTTCCTCAATTTTCATTTTTGGAAGACCTGTTTCAATAGCCTTTGTCATACCACCAAGCTGTTCTACTTCTTCTAAGTGTTCTTTTGCTCGCTGAATTAAACTATTTGTTAGAGATTCTACATAATAAGAACCACCCCAAGGATCAATTACATCACAAATACCAGTTTCATTTTGCAGGTACAATTGAGTGTTTCGGGCGATTCGAGCCGAAAAATCAGTTGGTAAAGCAATGGCTTCGTCTAAAGCGTTTGTATGAAGAGATTGTGTATGTCCCATTGCTGCAGCATGTGCTTCAAGACAAGTCCGAACGACATTATTGTAAGGATCTTGCTCTGTTAAACTCCATCCAGATGTTTGCGAGTGTGTTCTTAGCATGAGTGATTTAGGATTCACAGGATTAAATTGCTGCATCATTTCTGACCACATAAAGCGAGCTGCTCTCATTTTTGCAACTTCCATAAAGTAATTCATACCAATTGCCCAAAAGAATGATAATCTTGGGGCAAATTGATCAATATCTAAACCAGCTTTTAAACCAGTTCTAATATATTCGAGTCCATCTGCTAACGTATAAGCCAACTCAAGATCTGCAGGTGCACCAGCTTCTTGCATATGATAACCTGAGATGCTGATACTATTAAACTTTGGCATATGCTGTGCTGTGTATTTAAAGATATCACCAATAATTCTCATTGACATCTCAGGTGGATAAATATACGTATTACGTACCATATATTCTTTTAAAATATCATTTTGAATTGTGCCTGACAGTTTTTCCTTAGCCACACCTTGTTCTTCAGCCGTTACAATATAAAAAGCCATTATTGGTAATACGGCACCATTCATCGTCATTGAAACAGACATCTCGTCTAAAGGAATACCGTCGAATAATATTTTCATGTCCAGGATCGAATCTATCGCTACCCCCGCTTTCCCAACATCACCGTCTACGCGCGGATGATCTGAGTCATACCCTCTGTGTGTTGCTAAATCAAAGGCTACACTTAAGCCTTTTTGCCCCATCTCCAGGTTACGTCGATAAAAAGCATTACTCTCCTCTGCTGTCGAAAAACCAGCATATTGACGAATTGTCCAAGGACGATTTTTATACATTGTCGCATATGGTCCACGCAGAAATGGTTTCACTCCAGGATAAGTATTTAGATGTTCAACTTCCAATAAATCTTGACTTGTATAATGATTTTTTATCTGTATTTGCTCATTCGTATTATATGTTTCTACTGAGGAGTTCACATAATGATTGATATTTATAAGCGGTGCAGATGTAATAGATCGCCTTTTCATCATATACCTACCTCCATAACGTTATGAATATTGAGTAAAAGCTCATACACATTTATGTCCGAAGAGATAGTTCCACTCAATCCATATTTATTCACCTTGTCTAAAGCATTATTTCCTAGCAAATAAATTTCTTCAATTGTGCTATCAGATTTTAATTTATTAAAATCTTCCACTTGAATAGCATCATAAGCTTTGTCTGTCCCACAGAATATAACAATTTTACTATCAATCTTAAGATCATTGATATTGTCATATGAAATTACATCACTATAAATGCCACCTGCAGTTAACAGTCCAATGATAAAATCAAGTCGGGGTTTATAATCTTTTAATGTTCCGATCGTTACAATCAATACCTTAGGGGTAAATCCTGTTTTTTCTTTAAAGTTTGTTGCATTCAACCTAAGCTTTTCAAAATGCTCCACCAAACGCTGTGTTTTTAATGGTTCTATTTTTATCTCATCTATATTTTCACTAATTATTCCAGGTACCTTCTTTTCTACATCTACATATTTCATTGCCTCTTCAAACGTATATACTTTTATGTTGGTTTCTTGTTTTTTCAATTCAGCTTTATAGCTTATATCTAGCTGATCATTCGGATTAGCATAAACATTTGTTCCAATCACATGCAATTTTCTAGTATTTACATGATTAATTTTTTGTTTATGCAGTAAGCTAATATTTTTTTGGAGTTCTCCTTTTTTTAAAATTTCTAGAAAGCCACCCAGGTCATCTATCTTCTTTATTTCACTCCAAGCGATTTCTGCTAACTGATTCGTTAATGCTTCAACATAGTAAGAACCATTTGTAGGATCAAATACACCTGCTAAAAAACTTTCTTCTTTAAAAATAAATTGCATGTTTCTAGCAATTCTTTCTCCTAATTTACTAGTATTGTTAGATACAGTATCAAATGCGTCAATCGTCATTTCATCAACACCAGAAACAGCAGCTGCAAATCCTTCTGTTGTTGTTCGAAGTAAATTTACATAGGTATCATTTTTTGTTTTATTATAGATCGATGTTTTTGTATGTAAATAGATTTTTTGGGTTTCCTCACTACCACCTAGAGCTGAAATAAGAGAAGCCCATATTTGCTTAGCAGCTCTTAGCTTTGCTATTTCCATAAAAAAATTGCCACCAATATTAAAAGAAAAGATCATATTACGTGCAATTGTATCAATCGAAATGTTTCGATTTAATAATTCATTAATCGCTTCTAAAGCGTGACTAAAAGCATATATTAACTCCTGAACAGAATTTGCTCCAGCTTCATGATAAACATTCCCTTTAATAAGTAATGTTTTTGTAGAAAAATGACTTTCATCCTTCCACCTCATAATATCAGCAAGATAATCTAGCTTCGTTTCTAAACCTATAGTAGAAGATCCTGTTAATACTAGTTCTTCGTAAGGATCAAAAGCTATGACGCCATTAAATTTTTTAATAGTTTGTTGATCTTGAAAATGATAAAATAGCAAGCTAGCAAATCCAATGTTTTCTCCAATGTCAAAAAAGAGAGAATCATTTTCCAAATCTATTTCTTGTAAAGCTAACGTTAGATCATCACTATTTTTTATAAAATTAAATTTGTTAACGAAAAAAGAGTTCTGACCACGTTTTTTTGCATCTTTTACTTTATCTGAAAAATCTAATGAATTATCACCAGCTATTTCCTGACTTATTTTCCAGTCACTGTTTGAGGAAATAGTTCGTTGCTTTGTTGCTTTTGTTATATTTTCTATATCACTTGAATCGTATAAAGGCTTTAATTTTATTCCTTCATATGTTGAAGAGTATAAACTTTCAAACGCTTTACCCCTTAACGCTCTCTCAGCCTCTTCTTTCCATTCATTCCAACTACCGCTGCTTGTAACACTTTGATTTTCACCCATAATATGCGCCTCCTACATAGGAGTAGGAAGCCCACCCCCTTTGACTCAAATGAATTTCTTCAACTTGGTACAGTTTATGCAGTGCTACTTCAATATAATTTAATATGAAACAATATTTTTCGAATTGAATGCGTTTACATTTTAATCGAAATGTAAACATCTCCAATTTTATTCTATTATAATTTATATCAACTAGCAACGTAGTTTCCATTTATGGGTAAAAATTGACGTGTTTACTGATGTAATATTTTATAAAATCGCTTTGTCATTTTGTTGCTTTTAATCCTGTTAGCATTTCTTTGCAAAACAGACTTTTAAAAGTACAAACTAGCTTTCTGTACCTCTAGAAATATTTAAAAACGCACTTTAAGAAATTGATTTAATTAAAAAAAGCTTATAGAGAAACAAGGCAAAATTTCTCTACAAGCTTTTTTATTTATGATTTTATTCATAACCTAACTACAAAGTTCAAGAGATTGAAAATTAATAAATTGAAGTTGTTTCTTTAGATGTTTGTTCTAAAATTTCCTTCACTCTTGCTAAAAAGCGCCCACATATTAACCCATCTAAAACACGATGGTCCAGTGACATACATAAATTCACCATATCACGTACAGCGATCATACCATTTATGACAACTGGTCGTTTGACAATCGATTCTACCTGAACGATTGCGGCTTGAGGATAATTAATAATGCCCATAGACTGAACAGAACCAAATGATCCTGTATTATTAACAGTAAAGGTACCACCTTGCATCTCTGAAGAAGTTAACTTCCCATTTCTAACTTTATTTGCTAACTCTGTAATCTCTCTTGCAATACCTTTAATCGTTTTTTCATCTGCTGCTTTAATAACAGGTACATACAATGAATCCTCTGTTGCAACAGCGATTGAAATATTAATATCTTTTTTCTGTATAATCTTATCTCCTGCCCACATTGAATTAATTTCAGGATATTCCTTCAATGCTTGTGCTATAGCTTTTACAAAGAAAGCAAAAAACGTTAAATTAAAGCCTTCTTTTTTCTTAAATTCATTTTTAATTGAATGACGGTATTCAACAAGATTTGTTACATCCACTTCCATCATCATCCACGCGTGAGGTGCCTCATGTTTGCTTCGTACCATATTTGCAGCAATTGCTTTCCTCACACCTGAGACTGGAATTTCTATATCACCAGGCACTGCTGCGTTAGAAGTCGCAGGTGATGTTTTCTTAACAGCTTCTTGCTCAGCTAACGTCCTTGAATCTTCTTTATTTACTATTTCTTGTTTTGGATCTTGTTTCACAGGAATTGACCCATTATTAATAATCGTTTGCAGATCTTTTCTCGTTATTCTTCCACCTGCACCTGTTCCGTCAACTAACGTTAAATCAATGTCATTTTCTTGTGCAAGTCTTAACACTGCTGGAGAATAACGTGCTTTATTTGGAGCATCTGTTTTGTTGGCTATAGTAGATTCATCGTTTGTTATAGAAACATTTTTGGGAGCTTTTTCATCAGATATGCTTTCTGTAGTAGATGCAGTTTCACCACCTTCAACCTCAACAGTACAAATGACTTCTCCAACCGCTAAAGTTTCATCTTCTTTTGCGATCAGTTCTTTTATAACTCCTGTAAATGAAGATGGAACCTCTGCATTCACTTTGTCAGTCATAACCTCAGCAATAGGATCATATTTATTTACCTTATCACCAACAGCTATTAACCATTTGCTTATTGTACCTTCTGTTACACTCTCACCTAACTGAGGCATTTTAATTTCTTCTATCGCCACTTGACTACCTCCTTTTAAAGGCTATTCTTGTAAACTACGATATTAAAATTCAGCAAGCTTTCTTAATGCTGCTTCTACTTTATCTGGGTTAAGCATGAAAAACTTCTCCATAGTTGGTGCATAAGGCATAGCTGGAACATCCGGACCTCCAAGCCTCATAATAGGTGCATCCAAGTCAAATAAGCAGTTCTCAGCTATAATGGCAGAAACTTCTCCGATAATACTTCCTTCTTTAGTATCCTCAGTTACAAGTAACACCTTTCCTGTTTTAGAAGCTGCTTCGATGATTGCTTCCTTATCTAGTGGATAAATCGTTCTTAGATCTAACACATGAACAGAAATTCCATCCTGAGCTAATCTTTCTGCTGCTTGTAAAGCAAAGTGAACACATAGCCCGTAAGTTATGACAGTGATGTCTTCTCCTTCACGCTTTACATCGGCTTTTCCTATTGGCAGTACATAGTCATCATCAGGAACTTCTCCTTTAATTAGACGGTATGCGCGTTTGTGTTCAAAATATAAAACTGGATCTTCATCACGTATAGCTGCTTTCAGTAAGCCTTTTGCATCATAAGGTGTTGACGGAATAACAATTTTCAAGCCTGGTTGATTAGCAAATATTGCTTCCACAGATTGAGAATGGTACAAAGCTCCATGAACTCCACCACCAAATGGAGCACGAATCGTAATTGGACAGCTCCAATCATTATTTGAGCGGTATCTTATTTTAGCCGCTTCTGAAATAATTTGATTTATAGCAGGCATAATAAAATCAGCAAATTGCATTTCTGCTATAGGTCTCATCCCATACATAGCTGCACCAATACCAACTCCAGCAATCGCAGACTCTGCTAGTGGTGTATCTATCACTCGTTCTTCCCCGAATCTATCATACAAGCCTGCAGTAGCTTTAAAAACTCCACCTTTTCTACCAACATCTTCTCCAAGCACAAAAACTTTCTCGTCTCGTTCCATTTCTTCTCTCATCGCCATAGTAATAGCGTCAATATATGAAATTATCGGCATTTTAGTTCCCCCTTACTCTGCATAGACATATTTTAAGGCATGCTCTGGATCGGCATATGGCGCCGCTTCTGCATATTCTGTTGCGTCATTTACCAATTTCACAATTCGTTCAACAATTTCTTTCTCTATCTCTTCTGTTAAGATATTTAAGTCTTTTAAATAACTAGCAAACTTAAGGACAGGATCATTTTTCTTAGCTTCAGCTACCTCATCTTGTTCACGATAGCTACGATCATCATCATCACTAGAATGTGGAGTTAATCGGTAAGAAATCGCTTCTATTAATGTAGGTCCTTCTCCACGACGACCTCGATCTCTAGCATCCTTCACAGCACGATACACTTCAAGCGGATCATTCCCATCAACTGTTTCTCCTGGCATACCATATCCAATTGCTCGATCGGAAATTTTCTCACAAGCTACCTGCATTTCATACGGAACAGATATTGCGTATTTGTTATTTTCACACATAAAAATAACTGGAAGCTTATGAACTGCAGCAAAATTTGCACCTTCATGAAAGTCACCTTGATTTGACGAACCTTCTCCAAACGTAACAAAGGTAACAAGATCTTTTTTCTGCATTCTACCTGCTAAAGCAATCCCTACTGCATGTGGTACTTGAGTTGTAACAGGTGAAGAGCCTGTTACGATTCTATTTTTCTTCTGTCCGAAATGCCCCGGCATTTGACGTCCCCCTGAGTTAGGGTCCTCCGCTTTAGCAAAAGCTGATAGCATTAACTCTTTTGCTGTCATTCCAAATGCTAACACAACACCCATATCACGGTAATAAGGAAGCACATAATCTTCTTTACGATCTAAAGCAAAGGCAGCTCCAACTTGTGCTGCTTCCTGTCCTTGACACGAAATAACAAAAGGAATCTTTCCTGAACGATTTAACAACCACATACGCTCATCTATTTTCCTAGCCAACAACATTGTTTCATACATGCTAAGCACATCTTCATTTGTTAAATTTAGTGAAATATGACGATTCTCTGTCATGTTAATCCCTCCTTAATAAGAAAAGCGCAAGCGCCTTGGTTAGCCTAGAGCTAGACACTAATATATAAATTATCATTTTATTTACTAGCATTGATCTAAACGATTCAATAATGAATCGCTTTCCCATATACGGCAAGTGCTGCTTCACCAATTGCCTCAGATAATGTAGGATGTGGATGAATAGTATGAGATATCTCCCAAGGTGTTGCATCTAAGACTTTAGCAAGACCTGCTTCTGAAATCATATCAGTAACATGAGGACCAATCATATGAACACCTAATACATCCTCTGTGTCCTCATCTACGACAATTTTTACAAACCCTTCTGTTTCTCCAAAAACAAGAGCCTTACCGATTGCACTAAATGGAAATTTACCAACTTTTACTTTAAAGTTTTTCTCCTTAGCTTCTTCCTCTGTGTAACCCACACTCGCAATTTCAGGCGAACTGTAGATACATTTCGAAATTAGTGATTCATCAATTGGAAGAGGTTTTTGATTTGCTATATGCTCCACTGCTACAATTCCCTCATGTGAAGCTACATGTGCAAGTTGTAAACCGCCAATCACATCGCCAATTGCGTAAATATGTGATTCTTTTGTTTGGTAATATTTATTTGTATCAATATAGCCCTTTTCTATTTTGATATCAGTGTTTTCAATACCAATACCTTCTATATTAGGTAAGCGTCCAACTGAAACTAAAATTCGGTCCGCAGAAAAAGATGGTTTCTCATTATTCAATTCTGCTTGAATCGTTACTGAATTTTCATGCTTGACAAGAGTTTCAGGTAATACCTTTGCATCTGTAATAATCTTAATACCTTTTTTCGTCATTAATTTCTTCATTTCATTTGCGATCTCTTTATCTTCTGTAGGAAGAATTCGATCAGAATATTCTAATACGGTTACTTCTACATCAAAATCAGATAACATAGATGCCCACTCAATTCCAATAACACCACCACCAACGATAATAATTGATTTTGGCAAACTTTCTAAATCTAGTGCTTCATCTGAAGTTAGGACCAATTCTCCATCAATGTCTAGTCCCTGAAGGCTCCTTGGACGTGAGCCAGTTGCAACAATAACATTTTTTGGAATCAACATCTCGTTTTCTTCTCCATTATTCATTTCAACAGAAATCGTACCTGACATAGGAGAGAAGATAGAAGGACCTAATATCCGGCCAATTCCCTCATAAATATCAATATTGCCTTTCTTCATTAAGTGTTGCACACCACTATGTAATTGTTCGATAATCGATTGTTTTCGTTGTTGAACTTTAAGAAAATTAAGCTTTACTTCAGCAGTTTCAACACCAAAATCTTCACTTTTTTTAGTTGTTGCAAAAACCTCAGCACTTCTCAGTAACGCCTTACTTGGAATGCACCCCTTATGAAGGCATGTTCCACCTAACTTACTTTTTTCTACTACTGCTGTTTTAAGTCCTAGCTGTGATGCACGAATAGCCGCTACATAACCACCAGTTCCTCCACCAAGAATAACGAGATCGTATTCAGTAGCCATTTTCGAAAGCCTCCTTTAAACGAATCT
Source organism: Metabacillus litoralis (assembly GCF_007994985.1). Lineage (GTDB taxonomy): Bacteria > Bacillota > Bacilli > Bacillales > Bacillaceae > Metabacillus > Metabacillus litoralis. The sequence continues at coordinate 839,622 of NZ_VOQF01000001.1, forward strand.
TCCTCAACATTAATTAAGGCTGTTTTCGTAAACTTTGTCGCTTTTAACATATGAAGAAAACAGCACTGTATAAAGTCTAGTGGCATCTTTTCTTCTTAGAATAAGTACCTTATATATTATGATAAAACCATTGTTACTACTGGAAATTAGGTTAATCAGCAACAATCCTTCAGAAAAGAGCCTTAATTAAAAATTTTCGAGGTCATCTTTTCATTAGGATAATCTTTTGCTTCTTCTTCTCCTAATAAAACGCGTAAAGCACCCTCTGCTAATGCTTGAAGTTCATTTTCACCAGGAAATACTAATACATCAGCAATCCAATCTATATAAGAAGAAATTTCTTTTACAAATTTCTTACCGTAAGCTAAACCACCGGTTAAGACGATAGCATCTACTTTACCTTTTAAAACAGCACTAGCAGATCCTATTTCCTTCGCAATTTGATAAGCCATTGCAGAGTAAATGAGTGTCGCTTCTGGATTCCCCGCCTCTACCATCTTTTCTACTTTAACTGCATCATTCGTTCCTAAATAGCCAACAAGACCACCTTGACCTACAAGCTTCTTCATCATTTCTTCACGAAAGAAATCACCTGAGTAGCACATTGAAACCAAATCCCCGGCAGGAACTGTACCTGCACGCTCTGGGCTAAATGGTCCATCACCATGAAGACCATTATTCACATCAATTACACGTCCCTGCTTATGAGCTCCTATAGTTATACCTCCACCCATATGTGTAATAATAAGGTTCATTTCTTCATATTTGCGACGATGATCTGCAGCAACTCGTCGCGCAACTGCCTTTTGGTTTAATGCATGAAAGATACTTCTTCTTTCAATTGCTGGAACTCCTGATACTTTTGCTATTTCATGCATTTCATCAACCACAACTGGATCCACTATATAAGCAGGAATATTTAATCCATTTGCAATCTCAAAAGCAATAATTCCACCTAAATTTGATGCATGCTGCCCTGCAAATCCGTTTCTTAAGTCTTCTAGCATTTGATCATTTACCGTATACGTGCCACCTTCTATCGGACGCAATAATCCTCCACGTCCACAAACAGCATTTAGTTTGGAAATATTAATGCCTTCTTCATCAAGTGTTTCAAGAATCGTTTGCTTTCTAAATTCATATTGATCGATAATGCTTGAAAACTTATTAATCTTCTCTGTATCATGTCTAAGTGTTTTCTCAAACATAGATCTTTCATTATCAAAGACACCTATTTTCGTTGATGTGGAACCTGGATTAATAACAAGGATTCGATATTCATTTACTTGCAACGTTTAAACCTCCGTATAAAGTGAGATTTCCTTTCCCATTTCGGGTTTATCACCCTTATCTATCTTAATGTGAAATTGGAGTTAAGAGATTCCTCCTCCTAACTCCAGTAAATGCGTAAATGCTACTATGACTTACGACTTAAAATATGATGACCATTCTGAAGGAACTGACTTCGTGAATTTCTCATACGCGCAATTCTTTCTTCAGCTAAACGATCAGCAGCTACATATGTTGGAATATTGTCGCGTTTTGCAATCTCAATAACACGCTCAATATTACTATAAATACCTTCTACCTTTTTTAAAGCTCGCTCACTATTATAACCATATAATTCGTCTGCTACATTTATAACTCCACCAGCATTGATCACATAATCAGGAGCATAAACAATCCCCATTTCATGAATTAGATCTCCATGCTGTGTATCTTTTAATTGATTATTAGCAGCACCAGCAATAACACTTGCTTTCAGTTGTGGAATAGTCACATCGTTTATTGTTGCTCCAAGTGCACAAGGAGCATAAATATCACATTCGACAGAATAGATATCATTAGGTTCTACAGCTTTTGCATCAAAGTCTTCAACCGCTCGACGCACTGCATCTTTATTAATATCAGTAACAATTAATTGTGCTCCTTCTTCATGAAGATGTTTACACAAGTTGTATGCAACATTTCCAACACCTTGAACAGCAACAACTTTCCCTTCGAGTGAATCTGTGCCAAATGCCTCTTTTGCCGCAGCTTTCATTCCACGATATACACCATAAGCTGTAACAGGTGACGGGTTACCAGATGAACCAAATGCAGGTGAAATTCCTGTAACATAATCTGTTTCTTCATGAATCAGATCCATATCTGCAACAGTTGTGCCAACATCCTCAGCTGTTATGTAACGTCCATTTAATCCTTGAATATATCGTCCAAAAGCGCGGAATAACTCTTCATTTTTATCTTTTCTAGGGTCTCCAATAATAACTGTTTTGCCACCACCAAGATTTAAACCTGCCGCTGCATTTTTATAAGTCATTCCACGCGCTAAACGAAGAGCATCTTCAATTGCTTCTTCTTCTGAATTATATGTCCACATACGAGTTCCACCTAATGCAGGTCCTAGTGTCGTATCATGAATGGCAATAATTGCCTTTAACCCTGATTGTTTATCTTGACAAAAAACTAGTTGCTCATAATCATACCGTTCCATATATTTGAAGATTTCCATGTTGTATTTCCTCCTAATTTTCTCACTTTTCAGTAGAACATAATGCTAATGCTAAAGAATATAATTTACTTTCTGAAGTATCCGATCGACTTGTTAAAACTATTGGAGCTTTAGCCCCAGCAATAACCGCGCCTACTTTTGCTTTAGCAAAATAGATGAGTGATTTATATAGAACATTTCCTGTTTCAATAGAAGGAACTAATAAAATATCTGCTTGACCTGCTACAGGACTGCTAATTCCTTTTAATTCAGCTGCATCTAAAGATATTGCATTATCAAGTGCCAACGGTCCATCAATAAGGCAATTTTTAATTTGACCTCTTTTATTCATTATGGTTAAGGCAGCAGCATCAATTGTTGCTTGCATTGATTGATTAATGGTCTCAACAGCTGTAATAGCAGCAACTTTAGGCTGATCAATGCCTATTGCTCTTGCAACTTCAACCGAGTTGTTTATAATTTGCTCTTTTTGACTTAGATCTGGAGCGATATTCATGGCTGCATCTGTCACTATTGTTAATTTTGAGAAATTCGGGACTTCAAAAACTGCAACATGAGATAACACTTTTCCCATTCTAAGTCCATATTCCTTATTTAATACAGCTTTTAATAAAGTTGAGGTCGGAACATGACCTTTCATTAAAACTGATGCTTCATTTTCAAAAACGGCTTTAACGGCCTGTTGAGATGCTTGTTCCTTAGATCTTGTGTGAATAACCTTTACATAGTCCTTGTTACAACCCTTTTTCACTAATAACTCTTCAATTTCCTCTTTATTTCCAAAAAGCAAGAATTGTGCTAAGTCTCGATTAATAGCTTCAGCCACAGCTTCTATCACTTCTTCATCCTCTGCAGAAGCAACTGCTACAGTATTACCTCTTAATTTTGCAGCTTCTATTAGCAGATCATCTAAATTCATTTAATCTTCAAATCCTTCCACTAATGTTTTCATCTGCATCTATTATCTTTAATGCAATAATCGTGCCAATAAATCCTTTTTCGAAATATTTTTTTATCGATATATCTAACTTGTCCTTTTTCCTTATATTTAAGGCGATCTTTCTGCACTTTTTAAGAATTATGTATTTAGAGCACACTAATAGTTTTTTATAAGTTCCTTTATATCATATACCGATCATGCACCTTTTTGCAAACTATGAATTTTATTGCATGCTATTATTTGCAAGGTTATACTTTTCCATCTTATAATATAAACTCCTTAAAGAAATCCCCAGTGCTTTTGCGGTTTTTGTTCGATTATATTCATGAAGCTCTAATGAGTTTTTAACTACTTCTGCTTCCACTCTTTCAACAACCTCAGAAAGCGTCTCTTCATTATTATGAACAAAACGTCCAGTTTCTTGTGCTTTTCTTTCTTTAGATGAAAGCTGCAGCATCGGAATATGCTTTCCATCAATTTCAATTTCGTGATGTTCCATAAATATAATAGCCCTACCAAGGATATTCTCAAGCTCACGAACATTACCTGGCCAATCATATTGCAGTAGAAGTTTAAGTGCTTTTGCATTTACACACTCAATATTCCTTCCATAATCTTGATTTAATTTCCCGACTAACCTTTCACATAAAGCTGGAATATCTCCTTTACGGTCTCTTAGAGGAGGTATTGAAATTGGGTATCTATTCAAACGATAGTAAAGATCTTCCCGAAAATCTCCTTCAGACATCGCCTTTTCAATATTGACATTTGTGGCAGCAATTACTCGAACATTAACAGCAATTGGCTTGGTTCCTCCAACTCTTACAATTTCATTCTCTTGCAGAACTCTTAATAGCTTCGCTTGCATGTTAGCCGATAATTCACCAATTTCATCTAAAAAAATACTACCATTATTCGCTTCTTCAAAAAATCCTCGTTTCCCTCCGCGCTTCGCTCCAGAAAAAGCTCCTTCCTCGTAACCAAATAGCTCACTTTCAAGTAAATTTTCTGAGATTGCAGCACAATTAACTCGGATAAATTTGTTATACTTTCGATCACTTGCGTTATGTATAGCATGTGCAAAAAGCTCTTTACCTGTCCCAGATTCACCTCTTAATAAAACAGTAGCAGGTGTTTTCGCTCCAAGTTTCGCTTGCTCTATAGACATTTTAATTTCTTCACTTATACCTATAATATCTTCAAAGGTATATTTCGCTTCTAAAGTACGGATAATTTGCCTAGCTCGATTTAGCTCAGTTGTTAATGTTTGAATTTCAGACATATCATGTATAACACCAACACTACCTTTTAGCTTACCATTCACAATTACTGGCGCTACATTAACAATCACATCTTTTTTTGAAGGACCAACCTTCATTCTAGCTCCTCTAACAGCACGTCTTGTTTTCAGTACCTGCATATGCATACTTTCACCTTCAGATATATCCGCAGTCGCCGGCTTTCCAATAACCTGTTCCTCTGTTAATCCGGTCATCTTGGTATAAGCTCGATTAATAAGAATCCCATGCCCTTCTTCATCAACTACAGAAATTGCTTCCTCTGAAGATTGAATAATCGCCTCAAGCATAACTTGAATTTCCTTTAAATTCGTCACTTCTTCTGCTAAATTAACAACTTCAGTAATATCCTTAAACAAAGATAACGCTCCAAGTAAATTACCCGATTCATCTATCATTGGAATTCTAGTTGTAATGATCTTTAAACCATTTTCTAATACTTGTTCTTGATTTGTTTCAAGCTCTCTTGTTTTTAATGTTCTTGAAAGCATGCTGGAGGGTACCACATCATTTATATTCATACCTAGCGCAGCTTTTCTGGAAAAACCCGTGATTTTCTCAGCTGTTTTATTGAAAAGGATAATTTTTTCGTTCGTATCAATAACAATCATTCCATCATTTGTTGAATTCAATATTGTTTGTTGCTTATATGCTTCCTCTTTAAGTCTTGCAATCAAAACTTCTTTTTCATCAACTAGTTCAGAAATAATATAAGCTACTGAGCCAGGAATAATCACAACACCTTGAGCTACATCTCTATGCAACTCTTGCATAACCTCTTCATTACCTGTCGCTTCAATAATAATACTTATCTTCTCATTCATCATCGTTTTCCAATTAGAACCTATGTTTATACCTAATTTTTTTGCATATTCTAATCCTGGTGCTCTCTCATTTATATCAACTACAGCAATAACATGCATAATGTTAGTTTCTACAATTCTTTTTAATAGTGCTGTTCCACCTTTACCCGCTCCTACAATCATCACTTGTTGCATATTCTCATATCCCCTTCTAAATAAACTTGTTACTTTCCACCCCATTGTTAGACACTGCAATTTTTTGCATACCTATATCATAGCCTATCGAATAACACTTGACAAACAGGTAATAGAAACAGACAATTAATATGGATGATGGCTGTTTTCGTATATTTTGTTGTTTATATAATCCTATTGGAAACAACTCTGAATAAATACTAGTGGCATCTTTTCTTCTGCAGATTGTACTCTTTATCGAATAGAAAACTGATTCTAACAGATAAAGAAGTCAATTAGTAACAATCATTCAGAAAAGAGCCTTGATGATAAAGAAAGGACTTTTGTATGTCTAGAATAATTGCATTAATCATTATGGTGATTCCTGGAATTTTAGCTGTATATGGAATTAAACTTATGCGTGATATGACATTCGGCTTACTTCAGCCGCCTATACCGTTTTTATGGTTACAGTTTATTATAGGTCTTTTATTATTTTTAGGAGGCTTGAGTTTTGTAGCTGGCTTTATTTTCTATCGTGATCGTAAAAGAAATAAGGTACAGAAAAGATTCGCGAGAAAATAAGGTTAATTTAGCAATTTTCACTAACATCTATAAATACGAAAGCAAAAAGAGTGAGCTATAAATTTTAGCTCACTCTTTTTTATCGTTATACAATTCTATTGCACGCTCAGGAAAGTCAGTAATAATAGCTGCTACACTATCACTGAACATTTGTTTCATCACCAATGGATCATTTACCGTAAAAGGTCTTACATCGATTCCACAAGACTGCGCTTCATAAACTATTGGACTTTTGGCAGCATGAAAATATGGATGCAAACCTTGTGCGCCAATACTTTGCGCATATTCCCACGGCTTATATAAGCCCTCCATATATAAAATAGCTGTTTTGATGTTATTTGAAATAGATTTACATTTTACTAAACTGTAATGATTAAAAGATGAAAGTATTACTCTATCTTCTAGCTTATATTCCGAAATTAATTCGATCGTTTTTTCTTCCAATTCAGGATACTCAATAATCCCATTTTTTAATTCAATGTTCACCAATATAGATGGATTCGTAACTGCCCATGCTAATACTTCTTCAAGTGTAGGTATACGAGCTTTGCCACTAAACTGTGGAAAAGAATCGCTTGCGTCTAACATTGTTATTTCTTTATAATCCAAATCTTTAATAAACCCTTTGCCATTAGTTGTACGATCGACTGTTTCATCATGAATGACAACAATCACTCCATCATTCGTCATTTGCACATCTAACTCAATTCCATGAGCCCCTGCTTGAATAGCCGCATCAAATGAAAGCATTGTATTCTCCGGAAACGTTCCTGCAGCACCTCTATGACCAAAAATTAATGTCATTCTTGTATGCACCTTCTTTTCGTGTAAAATAGAATTAGGAGGAATGTAAAATGAGACCATTACAAATATCTGCTGATACAGCACAAAAGCTTGCAAAATCACTAAACATCCCACTAGAACAGGTCATGCATATGCCTCAGCATATATTACTTGCCAAACTAGCCGAGCTTAACACAAAGGAAGAAAACGACAAGAAGGACTGAAAACAGTTCTTCTTTTTCTTTCACGAAAACATTTCTGCCATTTAAAACAAGCTTCTTTTCTACATCGCTCACCCTTTTCATTATATTACTTTTCTATAGGCGTAAAACATATAATTGATTATTTACCACCATTCTTTAGAAATACTTTTCTTTCACCTTAATTTTTATCGTTAAAACATAATGCTATTATACTCTTATATCTCACTTTTCTTATCTACTTTCACATTGTTACATTCCCTTTAAATACTTACTAATCATGTGTCTTTTTTTACAATAAACAAATTGCAAGAACAACCTCTACTTTAACATTGCCTGAAATGAATAAAAAAACATTTTTTTAGTACCAAGTACTAAAATAAGATGTTATTATTAGGTTATAAAATATAACTGTTTTTTAGAAGATTGATGCTCTAAATTCATTTTAGTGAAATGGAGAAAAAGACACTTGACTTTCTCCCGGCAAAAACTGTGTTTAAAGAGGAATGGAATGATGACGTTACTTACCCACAATTTATTAAAACAAGTAAATATCAAAACATCCAAAATAAGAGGTGTACATACATGAATTCAAAAGCTCGTATTACCGCTATAGGAAGTTATGTTCCAAATAACGTAATGACTAATGATGACCTTGAAGAACTTGTAAACACAAATGATGAATGGATCACAAAAAGAACTGGTATTAAAGAGCGAAGAATTGCAGGTGTTGACGAATATTCAAGTGACTTGTCTTTAAAAGCAATTAATGATTTAACAAAACGTTTTGATAAAGACATTAGTGATGTTGACATGATTATTGTTACAACACTAACACCTGACTATCAAACACCAAGTGTAGCTTCATATATTCAAGGTAAACTAGGTATAAAAAATGCTGGTGCTATCGATCTTAATGCAGCTTGTGCAGGATTTACTTATGGATTACATATGGCAAATAGCTTAATTACTAGTGGATTACATAGAAAGATCCTTGTCATAGGTACCGAAACATTATCAAAAATTATCGATTTCACAGATAGAGCAACTTGTATTTTATTCGGAGATGGAGCTGGAGCAGTTCTTGTTGAATACAGTGAAAAAGGAGGATTTCTATCTTCACTCGTTACTTCTGAAGGAGAGAAGGCACACCATTTATATGGAACAAATTTATCAAGTTCGATGTTTGGTGAAGAACTTCAACATAAGCGTCAACTTGTTCAAAATGGACGAGAAGTATATAAATGGGCGGTATCCACTGTTCCCAAAGGTATGATTTCAGTAATGGAAATGACTCCATATACATTAGATGATGTAGACTGGTTTATTCCCCATAGCGCAAATCTAAGAATGGTTGAATCGATTTGCACTAAAGCAAAATATAGTATAGACAAAACGTTATACAGTATGGAAAAGTTCGGTAACACATCGGCAGCTTCTATCCCTTTAGCTCTAGACCTTGGAATTAAAGACGGAAAGGTAAAAGCGGGAGATCGTTTGTTATTGTACGGATTTGGTGGGGGTCTTACACAATGCGGACATTTAATTGAATGGGGATAAGTTAAATCAATTTCTTCACATTAACTTATTTGCAACTTTACCTTTGTAAAAACAATAAATTGGATCTACACTCTCTTATAGTTCATTTTTTCTTGTGAAGTTTCTAATCATTTTTACATATAACAATTAGCTATAGGAAACACTAGATAAAAAATGTATTTTTCTATAGGAGTGAAATATGTGAACAAAATACTTATAGCTTCTATTCTGTTCCTTGTGTTTGCTTTTTCTACCATAAACGAAGCCTTTGCAAAAACCCCAGATTTTTATGGGGCAAACGGTGTTCTTAAAGAGCACCACCTATCACTAGTCAAAGCACTAACTTATTCACTGGAAGACGAATATTTATCTCAAGCGAACTATGATGTATATATTGAAGAATTCGGTGCTATTCGTCCTTTTGTACAGAATAAGGTCGCGGAGAAACACCATATAAATAAACTCCTATCACTATTCAAAAAATACAATATTGATGTACCAACGGATATAGCTAAAAAATTTACAACTAAACCCAAAACACTCGAGAAAGCATTTTCTCAAGCAACAAAGAAAGAATTGGACACTATCTCGATGTATAGCAAGCTTCAGTCAATAAAAGTATTTCCTGAGGATGTACTAACAACATTTTCTGAATTAAAAATGGATTCTTATAATCACTTTAAAAAGTTAGAATATAATCAAACAAACTCTCTACATTAAAGATAGAGAGTTTGTTCCTTTATATTTCAATTATCCCTTACGCAGTTAAAAATCAACAAGTCAATTGAGCTTTAATGGAACTCTAAATTCTACACCCTCAAATTCCACCACTAATGTATTTTTATTATTCTTAATTTCTTCTTCACTAAAAGAAAACAATAGGTTACCTTCTAATGTACCTGTAGATGATTTATTAAAATTAATCACTCTATCTTTTTCAAGATATTCAAAGTCCTCATTCGATGGTAAAGCTTCATAAGGAGTTATATCAGCTTCTCCTTCACTTTCTATCGAAAAATTTGTATGATCAAGTTCAATATCTCCAGCATGTAATGAAGTATCTATTAATATAGCTTTATGTCCTTCTTCAAATGTTAAATCCATTTCTTCACCATTTTCAACGATTACTAGTTTATCCTTTATTTCTGTTCCGGTTACCGTTAACCAACTTTCACCATATTCTAATTTCTCACTCACTTCTCCAGTAACTACTTCTGCGGAATTTTGACATCCAACAATCAGTATAGAGATTAATAATATTAAAATTACATTAGCTTTGTTCATTTCTCTCTAACCCTCTTTTACGTTTTATATATTCCATATATCTCCTTGAATAATATATCAATAAATACAAATCCTTACAATAAAAAATTCGATAGATAGTGAATTATCAACATGAAAAACCTCTAAGTTTAATTGTTCATCTAAACTTAGAGGTTTTTAAATTAGTCAGTCACTAACTTGTATTCGCCGGTCACTGCTGCAGTGATCCAAAAAATACAAGTTAGCGCCTATTTCTATTCATGATAATACTAGTCAGTTCAGCTAGCTTTATGTTCCAAACGTAGCTTATCTGCCACCATCGCAATAAACTCACTGTTCGTTGGTTTTGCTTTCGTCATGCTTACTGTGTAGCCGAATAACGTTGAAATTGAATCGATATTCCCACGACTCCAGGCAACTTCAATTGCATGACGGATTGCACGTTCTACACGTGATGCTGTTGTATTATATTTTTTTGCAATGTCTGGGTATAACACTTTTGTAATAGAACCTAATAATTCGATATCGTTGTATACCATAGAAATCGCTTCTCGTAAGTATAAGTATCCTTTAATATGAGCCGGAACTCCAATTTCATGAATAATACTTGTAATATTAGCGTCAAGATTTCTTCCTTTAGTTGGCGTTTCATTTGTTCTCATACTTGAGTTAGCTCTTTTAATGATAGGTGCTGCATTTCCACTAACTTGACGAATATGACTAGCTAGGCCTTCCATATCAAACGGTTTAAGAATGAAATAAGCAGCTCCAAGATCAACAGCCTTTTTTGTTACATCTTCTTGTCCGAACGCAGTTAACATAATAACATTTGGCTGTGGACGATCGATTTGTCTTATTTTTTCTAAAACACCTAAACCATCAAGATGTGGCATAATAATATCCAATACTAAAACGTCTGGATCTTTTTCCTTTAACATAGTTAAGCATTCTTGCCCATTATATGCTACACCAAGAACTTCCATATCTTCTTGACTTGATAAGTATTCCTCAAGTAAACCTACGAGTTCTCGATTATCATCTACAATACAAACTTTAATTTTATTCACAAAAATTTCCTCCTCTGTCCTGATTAGCACGTATGCATTTATATATCTATTATATATACGATTACGTTAACAATTTCGACATTTCTTCAAAGATTCCTTTAATTTTTTAAAAAAACTTTGAAAAATGGAGGAAAAGATAGTTTTTCTCCATTTTACTCCTAAATTCGACTAAATACACCATTTGACTTTTATATTAAATGCGTTTTGTCGAAAAATCTTTTCTTTCTTATATTGTACCTAACACTTCATTAAATGGAAAGCTAAAAATAATAAAAACTGTCAAGAAAACAGAATTTTCTTGACAGTTTTTATTTTAACTTACTTTTTGTTGTTGTTTAGAGTAGATATCGATTCCAGCTTCATTTAACATCCATTCGATATGAACACCATATCCTGAAGTAGGATCATTAACAAATACATGTGTGACTGCACCAATTACTTTTCCGTTTTGAATGATCGGGCTACCACTCATCCCTTGAACAATTCCACCTGTTTTGTCCAAGAGTCTTTTATCTGTGATTTTTATAACCATACCTTTAGTTGCAGGAAACTTTTGTGGAACCGAGCTAACAACTTCCACTTCAAATTCTTCTACCTTATCATTGTCAACAACAGTTAAAATTTTAGCTGGTCCTTCTTTTACTTCATTCGATAAAGCGATCGGCATAGCTTTGTCCATTACGCCATTATTCATGTCCTGATTAAGCTCACCGAAAATTCCGAAAGCACTATTTCTTGTTATATTGCCAATAATTTTTCGGTCTCCAGAAAATCTTGCTAGTTTTTCACCTGGATTTCCATTACTTCCTTTTTCGATCGAGGTTACTGTTGATCTTACAATTTGCCCATCCTCAACAACAATTGGCTTTTTTGTGTCCATATCAGATATAACATGACCTAAAGCTCCATATTTCTTTGATTTAGGATCATAAAAAGTCATCGTCCCAATACCAGCTGCTGAATCCCTAATATACAAACCAATTCTAAAGGATCGATCATTTTCATCTTTTAGAGGATATAGCTTTGTTTTAATTTCTTCATCTTCTCTTTTTAGTACTAAATCAAGTGGCTTTCCTGTTTTTCCAGCATCTTGAATGTACGGTGTCACATCACTCATTTGTTCAATCTTTGTTCCATTAATGTTAGTGATGATATCACCAACTTCTACCCCCGCAATTTCTCCTGGTGACTTCTTACCTTCTGCTGTATTGATTTGGTGGTGTCCTACCACCAATACGCCAAGACTATTTAGTTTTACACCAATGGATTGTCCACCTGGAATTACTTTAAAATCAGGTAAAACATCAACACCAACTTTTTTCACAGGAAAACCTGCAAGGTCGAAAACCACTTCTCCTTCGCCTGCTTTTTTTCCTTTTACGTCAAGAGTTTGACCATCACTATTTTTTTGAACTGTAAATGCTTCTGCTGAATCTTGTGAAGCAATTACCGGAAATGAACTTTGTACTGTTACATTTTGCGTTTCAAATACTTTTAATTGATTTGGTATTTGAACGTATTCCCTAACTTCTTTAACAAAACCTAAACTTGTAAATAAAACAAGGAGAAGTACACCAATTATTTTTCTCATTTTATCTGTCTGCAAAAACCTTCACTCTCCTCGCTCCTACCCACACCATAAGTTTATATATGGCTACAGTTTTAATGTAGCCTTTTCGGTGCTTATTTATAACTTGAATAAGTAGAAATTTAAAGGATTTGTTGTAAGAATTAGGAGATCATGACGAGAAATCAATAATGTTAGTTTATCCATAAGACACTGAATAAAATTGCTTTTTTAAAAAATGTAGTTTTTGCTATGTGTTTTATAGAATTCAAAAAAGTCATCCATAAAAATGGATGACTTTTTGATTTAGAACCTAACAATTGCAAATTAACCTTAGATTCGTGGAAATTCTTATCCTTTTGATGTATGAGCAAGTGATAATAATTCTTTCGCATGTTGTTTAGATAACTCTGTCACTTCTACACCTGCTATCATACGACCTATTTCTCTGATTTTTTCTTCTTCTTTTAATGGCTTTACACTTGTTTTTGTGCGTCCAGAGGAGGTTTCTTTCGCAATATATAAGTGAGTATCAGCCATTGCAGCAACTTGTGGTAAATGAGTGATGCAAAGTACCTGCGATCCATTTGAAACACGGTAAATTTTTTCAGCAATTGCTTGAGCAACACGTCCACTAACCCCAGTATCAACTTCATCAAAAATAATCGAGGTTATCCCTTGATGCTGAGAAAAGATACTTTTCATAGCAAGCATGATACGAGAAAGCTCTCCACCTGATGCTGTTTTACTCAAAGATTTCAAAGGTTCTCCAGGATTTGTTGATATGAAAAATTCTACATCATCTGCACCATTTGCTGTATATTTTACTTGTTGTCCAGATGTTTGTTTTAATGAAATATTCACATCAAAAGTAGTTTTTTCCATATAAAGCTCTTTTAATTCTTGATGAATTTCATCTATTAAGACTTCCGCAAAATTTTTGCGAATACTTGTTACATTTTTCGCCTCAATCGATAAATCTTCAAGAATAGAATCTAATTCTTTTTGAAGCTTATATAAATGACTATCTTTATTTTTTATCGTATCAATTTCTTCTTCTATTTTGGCAGAATACGTTAAAATTTCTTCTACAGATTGCCCATATTTCCGTTTTAATGTGTTAATTTCGTTTAATCTGCTTTCAACAAAATTTAGGCGTTCAGGATCAAACTCTAACGATTCCAATTCATTTCTTACTTGATATGAAATGTCCTCGAGCATGTAATATGCATTTGAAATTGTTTCCGAGAGATCTTGTAATGTTTTATTTATACTACCAACATTCTCAAGATTACTCATAGCATGTCCTACCCAATCTAATCCTCTTTGCTCTCCATGTAAGGCACTATAGCTATTTTGCAGTGATTCATACACTTTTTCATAATTAGAGATTTGATTTTTTTCTTCTGTAAGCAACTCATCTTCTTTTGGTTGTAATTCCGCACCCTCAATTTCTTCTAGCTGAAATTGTAAAAGATCTAAACGATGAGCCATTTCTTGTTCATTTTCTGATAGCTGTATGATTTTCTTTTGTAATGTATCAAAATTACGATAAACATCAAAATAATTCTCAAGAGCCGTTTTAATTTTTTTACCACCATATTGGTCAAGTAGATTTATGTGGTTTTCTTCATTCATTAATTCCTGATTATCATGCTGACCGTGAACATCAACTAAATATTGACCTACCTCACGCAAAACAGCAATAGTGACTAATTTGCCATTAATGCGACAAATACTTTTTCCAGTTGCCGATAAATCTCGACGCAAAATGATCATACCATCACTTATATCAATACCAAATTCGTCACACTTATTGTATACAGGATGTTTATCATCATCCATTAAGAAAAGCGCTTCTAGTTCAGCACGCTTTTCCCCAAAGCGCACAAACTCCGATGATCCTCTGGCCCCAGCTAAAAGATGGACTGCGTCAATAATAATGGATTTACCTGCACCAGTCTCTCCCGTTAATACTGTTAATCCCTTTTCAAAAGAAACAGTTAATGACTCAATAATCGCAAAATTTTTAATTGATAATTCCGCTAACAAACAGAATCACACCTCTTATATATTTTTATAGCTGCAAAAGAATTTGATATTTGCATATAAATTAGTACTACTTCATTTTTTAGCATACCTATATAACTGCTTAAAGCATGTCTAAAAATCGCTGTGTTATGGAATCAGTATCATTCGAAGTTCGACAAATAATTAAAATCGTATCATCTCCACAAATTGTTCCGAGTACTTCATCCCAATCTAAGTTATCGATTAACGCACCAATAGCATTTGCGTTACCAGGAAGTGTTTTCATTACTAGCATATGACCAGCAGAATCTATTTTAACAAACGCATCCATTAACGCACGTTTTAGCTTTTGTAGTGGATTGAAGCGTTGATCAGCTGGTAAGCTGTATTTATACCTTCCATCAATCATCGGAACTTTCACTAAATGTAATTCCTTGATATCCCTAGAAACAGTGGCTTGTGTTACATTAAAGCCCATTCCCTTTAATAAATCAACTAATTCATCTTGAGTTTCAATATCATTATTAGTAATAATTTCACGTATTTTTATATGTCTTTGTCCTTTATTCACGTTAAGCACCCCTTTTGCAATGATGCATTACAATCAATCTTTGCATGTTTATACCTTACATCTTATATGAAAACCCTTAAAAAGTACAGATTTATTGAAAAAAACTCAGCTAAAACTGCATAAAAACCATAAAAATTCTACTATACTAAAATATATTATAAATCGGTAAAATAATTTATTTGCATGAATATACAGATTATTCCGTAAAAAAAACAAGAACTGTCTTACTTCTACAGTTCTTGTTTTTCAACTAATTTATTTTCCTTTAATTGTGTATGTGCTTCTTCCACAATATTTTTAGCTGTTTTTGAAAAGTTATTAGCTTGCATTTCTGTTGGACCATTCCAACGTAGATGAAGAAGAAATTCAATATTTCCGTCTCCTCCTGTGATAGGTGAGTAGGAAAGATTTTCAATATGATAGCCTTCCTTTATGACAAAATCGAGTATCTCTTTTAAAACATACTCATGTACTTCAGGATCACGAACTATTCCTTTTTTCCCGACAAAATCTCGACCAGCTTCAAACTGCGGTTTAACTAATGCAACAATATCACTATTAGGTACTAAAATTGTTTTTAACACAGGAAAAATCAATTTTAGTGAAATAAATGATACATCAATAGTAGCAAATTCTGGCATGCCTTTCTCAAAATCCTCGGGTTTCACATAACGGAAATTTGTTCGTTCCATCACAACTACTCTTTCATCTTGTCGCAATTTCCAAGCAAGCTGATTATAGCCTACATCTAAAGCATAAGAAAGTTTAGCTCCATTTTGTAAAGCACAATCGGTAAAACCACCTGTAGATGACCCGATATCAATCATAATTTTTTCATCAACAATTAAATCAAAATCTTTCAATGCCTTTTCTAATTTTAGTCCTCCACGGCTTACATATGGTAACGTCTTGCCCTTTACTGTTAAATGGAGGTCACGTGAAACCTTTTCTCCTGGCTTTTCTAACCGTTCTTCATTTCCGTAGATTTGGCCAGCCATAATAGCCCGTTTAGCTTTTTCACGTGTTTCAAATAAGCCGTTTTCAACCAAAAGTATATCTAGTCTTTCTTTTTTACCACTCATGACCTCATAACCTTTTTCTCTTGTTCTGGCATCATTTCTTTTAATTCCTTTACAACGTTTTCTGTTGTCATACCTATTTCTTCTAAAAGTTTTGAGACACTACCATGTTCAATAAAACGATCCGGAATACCGATTCTGGAAATTGTTGATGTTGCATGCTGCTGTTGAGCGAATTCTAGCACTGCACTTCCAAATCCACCTTGTAACACTGCTTCTTCAATTGTCAATATTGGGATTCCTTCAGCAAAAATATTTTTTAGCATATCTTCATCTAAAGGTTTTATAAATCGAGCATTTACAACTCTAATGGACTTACCTTGTTCAGATAATAGATTGGCCGCTTCCATTGCCATCTCTATTGTTGTTCCAAATGTTAAAATGACAGCATCATTACCCTCTTTTAACACTTCCCATGTGCCTATCGGAATCACTTTAAGATCGTCGTCCATTTGTACTCCAATCCCATTACCGCGAGCATATCTAAGAGCAATTGGTCCATTATCATATTTTAATGCTGTATTAACAAGATGCTGTCCTTCATTTTCGTCTTTTGCCATCATAATAACCATATTAGGAATATGTCTTAAAAAAGCAATATCAAAAACACCTTGATGTGTTTCTCCATCTGCACCAACTAATCCTGATCGATCTATCCCTATAAAAACATTTAAGTTTTGTCGACAGATATCATGTACAACTTGATCATATGCACGTTGAAGAAATGTTGAATATATCGCTAAAAACGGCTTCATGTCTTGTGTAGCAAGACCTGCTGCTACAGTTGTTGCATGCTGCTCAGCAATTCCTACATCAAACATCCGATCAGGGAATTCCTGGGCAAATCCTTCTAGTTTAGAGCCTACAGGCATAGCAGGTGTAATTGCTACAATACGCTCATCCGTTCTTGCCAGCTTTCGAACCGTTTCACTCACAACCTTACTCCAAGCTGGTCCCACTACAGTTGGCTTTACAAAATCACCTGTTTCTATTTTATAAGGACCTGTTCCATGCCATGTCCCAATCGTATCGGTTTCAGCAGGTTGATAGCCTTTACCTTTTTTTGTAATGACATGTAGTAATACAGGGCCTGGTGTTT
>NZ_VOQF01000010.1 GCF_007994985.1 Metabacillus litoralis
ATAACATTCTAGTAAAAAATGGTGAGCCATGAAGGATTCGAACCTTCGACCCTCTGATTAAAAGTCAGATGCTCTACCAACTGAGCTAATGGCTCCTAGTATTTAAAACACTCTTAGTATCGACGCCCAAATCTCAGAAAGATTATTCAAGAAGCTGCTCCATTTGTGCGCTGATGATTTTGCTGTGAAGCATATCCATCCGTGCTCTACCAACTGAGCTAAAGGCTCTTAATAATTAGCGTCTCTCTAACAGGACGTTTCCTATCATAACATAGGAGCATTATATTTGACAATGTTTTTTTAATATATTTTCTCTTTTATCAGAATTAGATTGTAACAATCAATAAAAAATGAGAAGAATGAAAACTCACTCTTCTCATTTATAACAATCATTTAGCTATATACACTGCGAATGACATTTGTTTGTGAACGATCTGGACCCACAGAGAAAATGGATAAAGGAATACCCGTTAACTGTGAAATACGCTCGATATAATGTCTAGCATTTTCAGGTAATTCATTTAAATTACGAACACTTGTAATATCCTCTTCCCAGCCTGGAAGCTCTTCATAAACAGGTTCACACTCTGCAAGAACTTTTAAGCTAGCTGGATATTCATTAATTGTTTCACCTTTATATTTGTATGCAACGCAAATTTTCAATGATTTAATGCCAGTTAAAACATCAATTGAATTAAGTGAAAGATCCGTTAAGCCACTCACTCTTCTTGCGTGACGAACAACTACACTATCAAACCAACCTACACGACGTGGGCGTCCTGTCGTTGTACCATATTCTCTACCTACTTCACGAATACGATCACCAATTTCATTGTTTAGCTCTGTTGGGAAAGGACCATCACCAACACGAGTAGTGTATGCTTTTGATACACCAACAACATGATTGATTTTTGTTGGGCCTACACCAGAACCAATTGTTACTCCACCTGCTACTGGGTTCGAAGAAGTGACAAATGGATATGTACCTTGATCGATATCTAACATAACACCTTGAGCACCTTCAAATAGTACACGACGCCCTTCATCTAATGCATTATTTAGCACAACAGATGTATCGATGACATATTTTTTAAATTGTTGTCCATATTCATAGTATTCCTCTAATATTTCTTCAACAGTAAAACCTTCTACCTCGTAGAATTTCTCAAGTAAACGATTTTTTTCTTGTAAAGCACGAGTAAGCTTTTCTTCAAATGTATCATGCTCTAATAAATCAGATATACGGATTCCCACACGTGCTGCTTTATCCATATATGCTGGTCCAATTCCTTTTTTCGTTGTACCAATTTTGTTGGCACCTTTTCTTTCTTCTTCAACTTCATCTAGCTTCAAGTGATATGGAAGAATAACATGTGCACGATTACTAATACGCAAATTATCTGTTGTTACTCCACGTTCGTGTAAGTATGCAAGCTCCTTTACAAGCGCTTTAGGATCAACAACCATTCCATTTCCAATTACACTGATTTTGTCTTTATAAAAAATTCCAGATGGAATTAAGTGAAGCTTATATGTTTCACCATCAAATTTAATCGTATGTCCTGCGTTATTACCACCTTGATAACGAGCAATTACCTCTGCATTTTCAGAAAGGAAATCTGTGATTTTACCCTTTCCTTCATCTCCCCACTGTGTTCCAACTACTACTACTGAAGACATTCCGTGCACCTCCGTGATTTCGCACTATTCAAACATGTTTATTTTAACAGTGAAAAATAGGAAAGTCAATTAAAATACGAACATTATTAAAAAGATTACTTATATTCGTTCGTATATTTTACTGGTTTTATTCATGTAGCTCTTAGTTATACTACTATAACTACATTTTCTGCTTATTAAATAGCATTCGCTTTGGTACTGATATTTATCTAGTATGTGTATCTACTTATAGTATAATGCAGTTTTTCACTTCTAAACTAGCTCTTCTAAAATTAAAATGCAAACAAAAAAAGACCGCCATCGCGATCTTTCCTCTAAGCTCCAGCTGGAACACCTGCATCATCAAAACGCCGCTCCAGATTTACGAATTTATTATATTCTTTCACGAAAGCGAGTGCTACGGTTCCAACAGGACCATTACGTTGTTTAGCAATGATAATCTCAATGATATTCTTATTTTCTGATTCTTTATCATAGTAATCATCACGATATAAGAAGGCAACGATATCGGCATCCTGCTCAATCGATCCAGATTCACGAATATCAGACATCATTGGTCGTTTGTCTTGTCGTTGCTCAACACCACGCGAAAGCTGAGATAGAGCTATTACAGGCACCTTAAGCTCACGTGCAAGCTCTTTTAGCGTACGAGAGATCTCAGATACCTCTTGCTGACGGTTATCAGATCGGCCTGATCCTTGAATTAATTGAAGATAATCAATTAAGATCATGCCTAATCCTGTTTCTTGCTTTAAACGACGACACTTTGCACGGATTTCACTCACTCTTATACCTGGTGTATCATCTATATAGATTCCAGAGTCTGAGAGACTACCCATTGCCATCGTAAGCTTTCCCCAGTCTTCAGGTGTTAATGAGCCTGTTCTTAATCTTTGTGCATCAATGTTACCTTCAGCACATAACATCCTCATTACAAGCTGATCTGCACCCATCTCAAGACTGAAAATCGCAACATTTTCTTCTGTCTTCGTTGCAACGTTTTGGGCAATATTTAAGGCAAATGCTGTTTTACCAACTGAAGGTCGGGCAGCAACGATGATAAGATCGTTACGTTGAAAGCCTGCTGTCATTCTATCAAGCTCTGTAAACCCAGTTGGTATACCAGTAACATCACCTTTATTGTCATGAAGCATTTCAATGTTATCGTAGGTTTGAACAAGAACATCTTTAATATTTTGAAAGGCACCAGCATTTTTCCGTTGAGCAACTTCCATTATTGTTTTTTCTGCTTCGTTTAATAAAACCTCAACTTCATCTTCACGACTATATCCATCTTGTGCAATGGTCGTTGCTGTTCGGATTAAACGACGTAGAATTGATTTTTCTTCAACAATCTTGCCATAGTATTCAATATTGGCTGCAGTCGGAACTGAGTTAGCCAAGTCACTTAAATATGATACGCCACCTACTTCTTCTAGTAGGTTTACATCTGCAAGCTCTGATGTCACTGTTACTAAATCCACAGGTTCACCTTTATCAGATAAATCAAGCATCGCATTATATATCTTTTGATGTGCTGCTCGATAGAAATCTTCTGGAATTAATAGCTCTGATGCTAGTGTAAGAGAAGCTGGTTGTAGGAATATAGCACCTAGTACAGCTTGTTCTGCTTCTATATTTTGTGGTGGAATACGATCACCAAGTAGCTCGTTTATGATGACCACCGTCCTTTATATTAATAATTACTAGTTATCTATTACAATAATAAATATATCATCTTTTATAATATCTTAAGTACTAAGCATAAAAAAAAAGTGGCAAAGCTTCAAGATAAATTTCACTCTTTCCACCAAACCACATGAATCTCCAACATTTACTATTCTTTTACATGTACCTTAATTGTTGCTGTAACTTCTGGATGAAGCTTCGCAGGAACATTCGTAAAACCTAGAGCTCGTATTCCGTCTGGTAGATCAAGTTTACGCTTATCTAGCTTAATATTATGTGTCTTTTTTAACTCATCCGCAATCTGCTTACTTGTAACAGAACCAAATAAACGACCACCTTCACCAGATTTAGCCTGAATTTCAACTGTTAATTTTTCTAAATCTAGTTTAAGCTGTTGCATTTGTTCAAGCTCTTCAACTAGTTCTTGTTCTTGTTTCTTTTTTTGAGCATTTAAAGAGCTTACATTTGCTCCTGTTGCTTCTACTGCTAAGCCTTGCTTGATTAGGAAGTTATGTGCATAACCATCTGCAACATTTTTAATTTCCCCTTTTTTTCCTTTTCCTTTAACGTCCTTTAAAAAGATAACTTTCATGATTTGGTTCCTCCTTCAAGATAATCCTCTAACACTAATTTTAATTTTTCTGCTGCTTCTACAAGTGTTTGGTTTGGTAGCTGGGTTGCTGCATTTGTTAAATGCCCGCCTCCACCAAGAGCCTCCATAATAATCTGGACATTAACATCACCTAATGACCTGGCACTTACACTTACACATTCTTCATCACGCTTAGCTATGACAAATGAAGCTTCTACACCATTCATTGTTAGTAATGTATCTGCTGCTTGAGCAATAATGACTTGATCATGATGCTCCTCATCCTGAGCGATAGCAATGGCAATGCCTTCTTTGTAAAGTGATGCATGTTGAATGAGCTTAGCTCGTTTTACGTAATGGTTAATATCTTCCTTCAGGAATTTTTGAACTAGTACTGTATCAGCACCCTTTGCTCTTAAATAAGATGCTGCATCAAATGTACGTGAGCCTGTTCGAAGTGTAAAGCTCTTTGTATCAACTATAATTCCTGCTAGTAATGAGGTTGCTTCAATCATATTCATTTTCAGCTTTTTTGGTTGATATTCTAATAGCTCTGTGACAAGTTCAGCCGTAGATGAAGCATATGGCTCCATATAAACAAGTATCGGATCTTTTATGAATTCTTCACCACGTCTGTGATGGTCAATGACAATTACATTTTCACTTCTAATAAGTAATCTTTCATCAATCACTAAAGAAGGTTTATGAGTATCAACAACAATTAGTAGCGTTTCGTCTGTCATAATTTCAAGGGCTTGTTCAGGAGTAATAAACCTTGACCATAACTCAGGATGTTTTTTGAGCTCAATAAGAAGCTGTTCAACTCCAGAATCAAGTGTATCAGGATCTAAAACGATAAATCCTTCTTTCTCATTTACCTGTGCAACCTTCAGAATTCCTATTGCGGAGCCTATAGCATCCATGTCAGGAAATCTATGACCCATGATCATCACTTTGTCACTTTCGAGTACAATTTCTTTTAATGCATGTGAAATAACTCGAGCACGTACTCTAGTGCGTTTTTCAACAGGATTTGTTTTCCCACCAAAAAATTTCACTTTCCCATTTGTTTGTTTAATAGCAACTTGATCGCCGCCACGTCCTAATGCTAAATCTAATCCAGATTGAGCCATACCGCCCAAGTCTTGTAAAGTAGATATACCTGTTCCAATTCCAATACTTAAAGTTAAAGAAACATTTTGCATGGTTGTCTTTTCCCGAACTTCGTCCAGAATAGAAAACTTAGTTTTTTCAAGCTTTGTTAGAATATCTTCATTTAGTACACCTAGAAAGCGTTCAGATGAAATTCTTTTTAAAAATACACCATAATCCTTGGCCCACTTATTTAATATAGAGGTAACTTCACTATTAATGGCACTTCTTGTTTGATCATCCAAACCTTGTGTAACTTCATCATAATTGTCTAAAAATATGAATGCAAGTACGGTGCGTTCATCTTCATATTGCTTTTCAATTTCAATTTGTTCGGTCACATCAAAAAAGTATAATAAACGTTCATCTCTTTTAATGATCACTTTAAATTCTCGATCAAACAAAGCAATAGTTTCTGATTCTACCTCTTGTTTAATTAATGGTACGAGGGAATCTGCCACGTCATAAAGAGATCTCCCCACTAATGTATCTTCATCAAAACAAGACGTCATAAATGGATTAGACCACTCTACTTGGAATTGATCATTGTATAAAAGAATTCCGATTGGCATCTCCATTAGTGCTTCCTCACCGACTTTTTTAAGACGATAAGAAAGAGTTGTTATATAGCCTTGCATTTCTAGCTTAAAATCGACAACTGCTTTACTAATAACATACAACGCTGCCAAAAGGAACATGGAGAGAACTAATCCTAGTATCCAGTTATATAGATAAAGTAGAAGTACAGCTATCACTGTTACACTAATTAATGCATAAATAGGATAACGAATTAATGGTTTTTCATAAAAGCTTGGCATTCGAATTTATCAACTCCTCGCAACAGTGATTACATCTTACCTTTTTGCTATTTTACCACGTAGAGGAAAGCTTATATCAATTATACCTAAGATTCTTATAAGATAAAGAAGTAATGGCATTAGTAATGACACAATAACGATAATAATGGGTACTGCCTTTGAAATTCCCTTAACATAACAATAATAATAGATAAACGAATATCCTTGTATCAAAATAACTGCTTGTAAAATCATATAAATATTTAAAACAGCCATGAAGTAAAACGTATCTTTATCAGGGTTAAATATGAGTAGGATCGAAACAATTAAATAATACCAAACAATACTTTGGGGCAATCTCCACTCTCTAAATGGTCTTAAAGCTGGAACCTTTATTCTAAGTCTTCTTAAAACAGGTATAGCAATAATATGAGTGAGAATAGCAAAAAAGATAGCTGTCCCTACGAAGATTGTTGGTGAAAGTGTGGGTATTAATTCTATACCTTCTTCTAGCTGTTTAAACTGGTTTGTCATATCTTCATTAGTATTAAAATTCGAGAAAATAGATTTTGATTGAGCAATTGATTGCTCAATCATAGTAACTGTATCATCAATAAGATCAATCTTAAGAAAAAGAATTGCTCCAATATAGCCTAGCAATAAATTGATTATATATGCTAAGCTCCCACCAATTAAGGCTCCAACAGGCTGCTGCTTTTTGTAAAATACCCCCATAACAATTCCACTTAAACCAAATAGTAGCACAAGTAAAATATTTGTAATCGAACCAATAAGCAAGGAAAGAATACAACCTGCAAAAAAGAGCAATAACGCATCAGTTACTTTATGTCTTATGGCAAAAAGTAAAAATGGTAAAGGGAGAACAAAGTGTAAGATTCCCCCAATAATTGGGGCATAATTGGTAAAGAGCATTAACACTAAGAAAATAGCTAATAAAATAGCGCCTTCTGTAATAACATGAAGTCTCCGCACACTGACACCTCTTAAAAGTTTTACTTATTATAGTTATGGATTTTATATTCTGCATTAATAATGAGTGAGTTCACTCGGGTAATTTACAACAATGTATTTGTAGTATTTCATACAAACTAATTTTTATTTGAAATATGTAAAATAACTTCAATTCACGGCTCTTTGGCTTTTTTTCTTTCAAAATACACAATAACATACTGTTTCTAACAGATAATAAGAACAACTTTTTAGAAAAGAGCTTAATTGAAAAAAGCACAGATAGGAAATTCTCCTCTGTGCTTTTCATTAATTATTCACCAGCAACGTATGGTAATAATGCCATTTGACGAGCTCTTTTAATAGCTACAGTCAATTTACGTTGGTATTTTGCGCTAGTACCTGTTACACGACGAGGTAAGATTTTACCACGCTCAGATACGAATTTTTTAAGTAAGTCAACATCTTTATAATCGATGTGTGTGATACCGTTTGATGTGAAGAAACACACCTTACGACGTTTCGCACGACCACCTTTGCGTCCACCTGCCATTTTTAATTTCCTCCCTTCTTATTTGAGGTTACGTTCATATATTGTATTAAAACGGTAAGTCATCATCAGATATATCAATAGGTTTTCCATCATTAGCAAACGGATCATCATCAAAGCTTGTACGACCCTGATTACGCTGTTGATTTTGATTTTGATCTGAACCGAAAGGATTTTGATTACCAGTGTTACCTGGATACCCACCAGAATTGTTATTATTGTTGTTGTAGTTATTGTTGTTACCACCGCCACCTGCAGACTTCGGCTCAAGGAACTGAACACTTTCTGCAACAACTTCTGTAACAAATACGCGTTTCCCAGTTTGATCTTCATAACTACGTGATTGTAAACGACCATCAACACCTGCTAAGCTACCTTTTTTAAGGAAGTTCGCAACATTTTCAGCTTGTTTACGCCAAATCACACAGTTAAGAAAGTCAGCTTCTCTTTCACCTTGGTTATTAGTAAACGTTCGGTTTACTGCTAAAGTAAATGTAGCAACAGCTACTCCGCTTGGTGTGTAACGCAGCTCTGGATCTTTTGTAAGTCTTCCGACTAAAACTACTCGATTCAACATCAAAATCATCCTTTTTTGAATATCTTATCTAACTTTATATTATTTATCTTCTTTTTTAATAACGATATGGCGAATGATATCTTCGCTAATTTTCGCTAAACGATCGAATTCTTGAACAGCAGCAGCTTCAGCATTAACTTGAAGAAGCATGTAGTAGCCATCACGTAAATCATTGATTTCGTAAGCTAGGCGACGTTTGCCCCACTCTTTTGCTTCTGTAACTTCCGCACCATTATCAGCTAAAACGTTATTGAAACGCTCAACTAAAGCTTTTTTAGCTTCATCTTCGATATTTGGACGGATGATGTACATAACTTCGTACTTTCTCATCATCTTACACCTCCTTTTGGTCTAAACGGCCCTCACTCGGGCAAGGAGCAATTATTAAAATAATTTACTCACAATATAGAATTATAACAAATGATTACGAAAAGCGCAAGCGGCTTGTTAGGTCTGACAAGCATAAACCTTATACGTTAAATCTGAAATGAATAACATCTCCATCTTTAACAATGTACTCTTTTCCTTCAAGACGAACTTTACCAGCTTCACGAGCAGCTCCCATTGTTTTAGCTGTTAACAGGTCATCGTAAGATACAGTTTCAGCTCGGATAAATCCTCTTTCAAAATCTGTATGAATAATGCCCGCACATTGTGGTGCTTTCATTCCTTTTGTAAATGTCCAAGCACGAACTTCTTGTTCACCTGCAGTGAAGTAAGTAGCTAAGCCTAACAAATGGTAAGAAGCTTTAATTAATTGATCTAATCCTGATTCTTCAATACCAAGCTCTTCTAAGAACATTGCCTTTTCTTCGCCGTCGAGTTCAGCAATTTCAGATTCAATTTTTGCACAAACTACAATTACCTCTGCATTTTCTCCAGCTGCAAACTCGCGAACTTTTTGCACATATTCATTGTCTGATGCATCTGCTACTTCATCTTCACTTACATTTGCTGCATATAAAACAGGTTTACTTGTAAGTAAATGAAGCTGTTTAACATATTTTTGTTGTTCTTCATTTAGTTCTACTGAACGAGCTGGCTTTTCATCTTCAAAAGCTTCTTTCAAGCTAACTAAAATTT
The DNA here is from genome assembly GCF_007994985.1 of Metabacillus litoralis. GTDB lineage: Bacteria > Bacillota > Bacilli > Bacillales > Bacillaceae > Metabacillus > Metabacillus litoralis. Next base: position 9,090 of record NZ_VOQF01000010.1, read on the forward strand.
CATGCTCATAAACAGCTGTCTTTTCCTTTTGCTTTGCAAGCTTAGCAACACGATCAATACGTTTATCAACTGTTTCTAAATCAGCTAATATTAACTCTAAATTAATCGTTTCAATATCTGAGATTGGATCAACTTTACCAGATACATGTGTAATATTATCATCAGCAAAACAACGAACAACATGACAAATTGCATCAACCTGACGGATATGTGATAAAAACTTATTTCCTAATCCCTCACCTTTGCTAGCACCTTTAACAATTCCAGCGATATCAGTGAATTCAAATGCAGTCGGTATTGTTTTTTTAGGTTTAACAAGTTCTGTTAATTTTTGTAATCTTTCATCCGGTACTTCTACAATCCCAACGTTAGGGTCGATTGTACAAAATGGATAGTTTGCTGACTCTGCACCAGCTTGTGTAATTGCGTTAAATAATGTTGATTTTCCAACGTTAGGAAGACCTACAATCCCAGCAGTTAATGCCATTTTCCCACTCCTCTATCTAAAACAAATAGTTTGTCCGATTTCTATTCAACCTTCAACAATTATAGATAGTAAACACATAAAAAACAAGCAGATCAACGATATTTAATGATCATCTATAATTGAAGAACATTGTTGTTTACGATTAATTTTTTAAAATAGTGTACTTAAAGATTATTTCTAAGTAATGACCTCTGATACTTTGTTGTTGATTTCCGGTACAGGCATTCGCTTTGTCAAATATTGAACAAGCAATTGCCGGCTAATTCAAAAAACGAACAATCTTATTAGGTCAAGGAGCCTCTTCTAATACACAGTAATATAATTACAAAAGAAAAAAGAGCCTATATAAGCTCCTCTCAATGAATCTTCTTTATTAACTTTTCTCTATATTTACCAAACAATCATATAAAATACTACCTTGTCCATTATCTGAGTTATCATCAGGAGTCAATAAATTAACTGATCCACCGAATTTATGCCATTGTCCTTCATCCACATTTATTGTTTTAGGATGAGCCTTCTTTAAGATCTTAATCTTTCCAGATAATCTACCTCTATCATTAAAAATTGTAGCTCTATCCCCTTCAATTAATTCCAATTCATTAGCAATATCCTTGGAAATTTCTATCTTAACAGTTTGCAATGCAGCTATTAGAGGATAATGCTGTGAGTGATTTGAACGTAAGGGGTGAATGGATAAAAGCTGATAAGGATATTTTTCAGCTAAGTCTGGATTGGAAATGCTTGATTCTTTAGGAAGGTAGTATTCTGGTTTCCCATTAAATCCTTTTTCTTTCGCTAGTGTTGATGTGAATTCAAATTTTCCACTTGGAGTAGTAAATTCTTTAGTATTCCATGGTACATTCCTAACCGGTAATGGTAATCTACTTTGCTTCTTTAATTTTTCTAACGTTATATCATCATCACTAAGATGAGATATGGCCATATTCAAGAATTCATCTATAGAATACGCAAATTCATCTCCAAAGCCTAATCTTTTTGCAAGCTCTGTCCAAATCCATAGATCAGACTTGGCTTCACCTGGTGGTTCCACCAGCTTGCTGCCGTAATTTACATAATGATGATACATTGAAGCATAGTATATATCTTCTTCTTCAAATACTGTTGTTGTTGGTAACACATAATCTGCCATTTCTGCTGTATCAGTTAAAAAATGATCGATCACAACTAGCGTTTCAACAGATTCAAAGGCCTTTTTCACTTTATTTGAATCAGGTACCTGTACAAGAGGATTTCCACAAGTAACGATAATCATTTTAACTTCGGGATTTATAGCTTCTAGTATCCCATCAGCTTGTTTCATCATTGTAAATTGTCTTGATGATGTTGCTTTTTGTGGCAAAGTTAGGGCATTCATATCAAAGCTTTTTCCAACTTGGATGTTCCCAAAATTGGCTCCACCGCCTGCTATGCCAATATTTCCACTAATTGCAACTAGTGCATCGATGAGCCTTATAGTATTCCCACCATTAGCATATCTTTGCATACCTAGTCCTAAAAATGTAGAAGTTGGACCATCATGATAAATAGACGCTAGGTATTTTAGATCTTGAAGTGATAGTTCAGTTTTTTCAAGGATTTCTTCCAATGTAAAACGATTCAATAAATCTACTAAATCTGAATATCCTTCTGTATAGTCCTCAATAAATGCTTTATCATGCTTATTTTGCTCAATTAAATATTTCATAATCCCAATCGCTGCTAAACCATCCATACCTGGCTTTATCGAAATATATTGATCTGCTATTTTCGCAGTTGCATTAAAGATTGGATCAATGACTGTTATCGTACTGCCATTTTTTTTTGCTTGTTGTAGATGGTTGAATAAATGCATATTCGTTCTCGCAACATTTCTTCCCCATATCACAATATGCTTACTATTATAAATATCATCTGGTCCATGACTATCAGAGCTGCCAAAATCCCAAATTTGCGCTTCAATTCCAGATCCCCAACAGATACTTCCTACTAAATTAGTTACACCTCCGTAGCAATTAAAGAAGCGTTTATCTAGATTTTTCAAAAGTCCATTATTCGCATAATCATGACTATGAAGCACAGCTGTTGTATCATATTTTTGCTTGATTTCAGTCATTTTTTCAGAAATCTCATCAAGTGCTTGTTCCCAAGTGATTTCAATAAATTGTCCATTCACCTTTTTTAATGGAACTGTCAAACGCTCATGACTATTTGTCTTAGTTTCAAGCATTCTACCTCTCCCACATATCTTACCTTGAGTGATTGGGTGATCTTTATCTCCCTCAACACTACTTACTTTTCCATTTTCAACTGTTACTTCAAACCCACAGCTATCCCAACAATTTAAAGGGCATGAAGATTTTACAACTTGTTTCATTTACTCTGCCCCCATTGTTTATTCCACCGGTTCCTCATGTTTGACGAGCATTTTCTTCATTTTCCTTGCAAATTCTTTTCTAGGAATTAATACACTATGTTCACAGCCAAGACATTTTATTCTAACATCCATCCCCATACGAATAATCTTCCATCTATTTGTACCACAAGGATGCTGTTTTTTCATTTCTACAATATCATGTAAACCAAATTCCTTTTCCATTAACATAGCCTCCTTACTTAACTAACCTCTTCTTTTCGGTTGTACATCACGATTCTTGGATATGGAATTTCTATGCCCATTTCATCTAAGCAAATTTTTATATCTTTTCGAAGCATTCGTGATATATGGAAGTGGCGCATAGGCTCAACTTCACAAATTACTCGTAAAACAACCTCTGAAGCACCCAATGTTTGGACACCCAATAATTCTGGTGGTGTGACAATATCTTCATATTTATCTGGTATTTCAGATAACAGTTCCTGAATCACACGTTCCGCTTCTGGAATATCACTTTCATAAGAAATACTTATATCAACAACCGCAATACTATTATGAATCGAATAATTTGTTACCTCAGTAATACTACCATTCGGTAATATATGCAATTCACCTGTCCAACTTTTAATTTTAGTAGTACGCAAACCAATTTCTTCAACAGTTCCTTCAAAAGTCGATACTCTAATAAAGTCTCCTACTGAAAATTGATCCTCAAATATAATAAAAAATCCAGTAATTATATCTTTAACTAAATTCTGGGCACCAAACCCAACAGCTAGACCTATAATTCCAGCACCGGCAAGTAAAGCACCAACATTAATCGTTAATGTCTCTAAGACCATAATAATCATGATAAAATAAATTACATAGGTTAAAATATTTTCCAATAATTTCGAAAGGGTATTTTCACGTCTTTCTGAAATACGGAGAGGAGATTTGCCGCGAAATAAAAACACCTTACTAATGGCAAGCCTTCCAAGTCTAATAAACATATTGGCTACAAAAAGGATCAAGATAATCTTTAAAAGACCTTGTCCTATCGTAATCCATAGCTGAACATCAGTAATGTATACATAAAACTCATTCCACATTTTACTGATTATATCCACTGTATTCACCTTCTTCTAATTAACTATATTTTAAATCCAACTAGTTTCATAGCCAATATTATACTTCATTTACTGATCAATTTGCTTCTAAATTGACTGAAAATCAAAGTTACCTTTAAATAGTGGCACTTTATCAATGAATATTGCAGTGATTATTTAGGCCATACGTGTTTCATAAGGTAGCTACCTTTGAATTTTAACAGATAATACCATAAAAATGCATGAATAATAACAAGGGCCATTCATCCTCAAAACTAATAGATAGTGTCATGCTCATTATCTATTAGTTTATGTTGAATGAAGACCCTCATTTTTTCCTATTTCATTCCTTATGTTTTATAGCGATTAAGTAACGGATATAAAAGGATTGATGCGAGTAAATAAAGATTGATTAACCCATACACTGGATAAACTATACTAACAAGATTGGCAAATCCAAACTTTGTAAATGGGATCATAAGTGCTACTAACAAAAGTGCAATTAACGGATATGGAATTTTGATGATTTCTTTAAAACGCGAGGCAAGTCCAAAAATTCCAGATACAGCAGTCGTATAGATGGCCAGCCATAGCATGACTGACATAAAAAGAAAGAAAGCAAATGGTGAGTCCTTTAACACTGCAAATAATGGGATTTCATATTCTGCTACATAGTCTGCCATTTGAATTAGCGTTTCATTATAAACAAATGAAATGGTTCCTAATATGATTCCACTTCCTATACTCGCTACTTTTGCTTCCTTAAGGTCTTTTATTTCTTTACCAATAGCTGATAAAACAGCAATAAGCGGTAATATATTCAAAGACGCAAAGGTGAATGCAGCTGGCCAATTATACTGTTCATTTAAATCTAAAACCCATGAATAGTGATGAGAGATATTAAATGACATCAATGCGTAAAATAGTCCTATTACAAGCAATGGAATAATAATTGAATTCAATTTGATTATTCCACTTGAGTTTCCTAAAAAGAGTAAAACAAGTAACACCGAGAAAAGAGCGATACCACCCCAATAAGGAATTGAAAAGGATTCAAGTGTTGCTCCACCACCTGCTATCATCACTATTGTTGTTGTGAATAAATACAAAACAATCAAAACATCATAAACATGTGATAGCTTTTTCCCTATTAACCTCTCTAATACTGGGAAAAAGTGAGTTGTTTTTTCTTCATAGCTTATTTTCATAACAACATAGACTGCTAATATGAAAATGACTGTAAAAATCACAATAGCCAGTCCGCTTTCAAAACCAAAAAATTGCCATAATTCTCTCCCTGATGCATATCCTGCTCCAATAATTGTTCCTAATATAAGAAACATCCACTTAATTCCTGATTTCATCTTCTTCCCACCTCTTAAGGCTGTCCTATTTGTAATCAACATGTATAGAAATGATCATTCTTCCGTATACTGTTACTACTATGACGTAGGAGTGAATTCTATGAATCTAAAATCAAGACTTTTTCAATCTGATAATCAACCAGATCGCATCTATTATGAAAACGATGGAGCTATTCAACTATTATCAGAATCTCTTTTAAAAAACTTGCCACGATTATATTACAAGCCAATTGTCATTATATGTATTGGTACAGATCGTTCAACAGGTGATTGCTTAGGTCCTCTTATAGGTTCATCAATAAAGAAAGAAATCGCACATTTTCATGTTTATGGAACATTGAAGGATCCTGTCCATGCAGTTAATTTAGAAGAAACATTAGAATTAATTCAAGAAAAACATAACAACCCCTTTATAATCGCTATAGATGCTTGTCTCGGACGTTTGAAAAGTGTTGGGTATATTCAGGTGGATAAAGGCTCAATAAAGCCAGGAGCAGGTGTAAATAAAGATCTACCTGCAGTTGGGGATATGCATATTACTGGAATAGTTAATATAAGTGGCTATATGGAATTTTTAGTTTTACAAAATACACGGCTTCATCTTGTAATGAGTATGTCAGAAATCATTTCACAAGGAATTTTAGACGCTGAAAAAGCATACACTGAAAAACGATTATCAGTCAGAAGTAAATGGCTGGATAATCAAGATTCTATTAGTAATTAAGCTAGTTTATCACCCTTTATAGCAAGCATCATTAAGCAATAATATTAAAAGAGATCAACTGTTTTCAGGAAGGATTAGCCTGCCATTCACACATTAAAGTGAACAAAAAACACTGCATATCATAACATATACAGTGTTTTAATAAGGCTACTTGATATCTCTATTATTAAAAATAACCATCAAGTTTAATTAAAATATTGAACTACCACAATGACAGTGATAATGATGATACTTGGAAGAAGATTAGCAACTCGAATCTGCTTTATTCCTAGAATATTAATACCAATAGCAAAAATTAATACCCCTCCAGTAGCAGTAAGTTCAGCAATTAGTAATTCTAATAAAGCTGCTGGAAGAAAAGCATGTATCACGTTTGCAAATAAGGCAATACTTCCTTGATATAAGAAAACAGGAATGGCTGAAAACAGAACACCTACTCCAAGTGTACTTGCTAATACCATACTTGTAAAACCATCTATCATCGATTTAGTTAGTAAAACGGAATGATCTAACCTTAAGCCGCTATCAAGTGCACCTACTATCGCCATGGCACCGACCACAAATATTAATGTAGCTGTCACAAAGCCTTGAGCAATATCACCATTTTGAGATTTCCCTAATTTTCTTTCTAACATACTTCCCATTTGATGAAGTTTATCTTCAATACGAATCCATTCACCTATAACTGTTCCTACAACTAAACTTACAATCACATAAAAAAAGTTTGCACTTTTTAGTGCCATATCAATACCTAACACTACTACTGAAAGACCAATAGCAATCAATATTGTTTGTTTCATTTGTTCAGGAATACGTCTAAGTAATAACCCTAACAATGTCCCCACTATAATTCCTAATGCATTCACTATACTTCCTAATAATACCAAACTCAATCTACCACCTATTACTTTTATTGTAAAAGATCTATACATAGCTTAAAACGATCATGATTATCGGGTATCCCTATCATGATCGTTATTCGACTATTTAATTTATGGCGTTGTTATATGTTGATTTCTAGCATTGGTTGATTGTAGGTTAATAGCTTTGACTCTGCGGGGTAGCCTGTCAAAGCTAATGACTGTAACGAAATCAACCATGAAGTTTAACAAAGCCTAATTTAAAAGAAAGTTACCTATTAATCTAATAACATCATAAAAAAGACTGACTATAAAATAGCCAGCTCTTTTCTGAACAGATAAATTTTAGAGTTGTTTCTGTGAATCTAGAAGCTCTAATATTCGATCTAAGTCATCTTGCGAGAAAAATTCAATTTCAATTTTCCCCTTTTTCTTTTGTTTCTTTATAATAACTGATGTTCCGAAATACTCCTGTAAAAATGATTCTCTTTCCTTAATAAAAACATCCTTCTCAGGTTTATTTTTCTTTGTTTCACGTGGAACATTCTGATTAATTTGTTGTATAAGCTGCTCAACCTGGCGAACATTAAGCTGTTCACGAAGAATTTTTTCTACAAGTGGCTGAAGCTTATCCTTATTTTTTAATCCTAATAATGTACGACCATGTCCCATTGAAAGCTTTCCTTCAGCAATTAATTGTTGAATAGGCTTTGGTAAAGATAAAAGTCTAACGTGATTAGCGATATGCGGACGACTTTTCCCTAAACGTTTAGCCAATGCTTCCTGGGTGAAATCCAATTTATCCATTAATGTGTGATAAGCTTGAGCTTCTTCTATAGGAGATAGATCTTCACGTTGTAAATTTTCTAATAAAGCTAATTCCATCATTTGTTGCTCAGTTAAATTCCTGATAACAGCTGGTATCGATGGCAACTTCGCCTCTTTTGCAGCTCTATAACGACGCTCACCTACTACAATTTCAAAGCCCTTAATACTTTTACGGAGGATTATAGGCTGTAAAACTCCATGCTGCAAGATTGATTCCTTGAGTTCTTGGATCGCATCTTCTTCGAAAATTTTTCGTGGTTGATAAGGGTTAGGGCGGATTTCATTTAGCTTTATTTCTTGAACAGATTCTTCCTGTCCTACTTCCATATTAGAAAATAGAGCATTTATGCCTTTTCCTAATCCTTTAGCCATTTACAACCACTTCCTTTGCCAAATCTAAATAAACCTCTGCCCCTCTAGACCTTGGATCATATATGATAATTGGTTGTCCATGACTTGGTGCTTCACTCAAACGGATATTTCGAGGAATAATTGTTTTATATACCTTATCCTGAAAATACTTTTTCACTTCATCAATAACTTGAATACCTAAATTGGTTCTAGCATCAAGCATTGTTAGTAATACACCTTCAATCATTAAATCAGTATTTAAATGCTTTTGAACAAGTCGCACTGTATTTAATAATTGACTTAATCCTTCTAATGCATAATATTCACATTGAACAGGAATTAAAACTGCATCTGAAGCTGTTAATGCATTAATTGTAAGTAAACCTAATGATGGTGGACAATCTATTACCATATAATCATACTCATTTTTGACAGTTTCAAGTGCTCTTTTTAATCTAACTTCCCTGGAAATAGTCGGGACTAACTCAATTTCTGCACCTGCTAATTGAATCGTAGCAGGAATAATATCTAGATTTTCAACAGCTGTTTGTTTAATTACATCTTTAACATCTGCATCATCTACTAAAATATCATATATGCAATGCTCGACATCTGCTTTCTCGATGCCTATCCCGCTTGTCGCATTTCCTTGTGGGTCAACATCGACGAGAAGGACTCGTTTACCGATGTATGCTAAGCAAGCACCCAAATTTACAGAGGTTGTTGTTTTACCAACTCCACCTTTTTGGTTTGCAATCGCAATAATTTTTCCCACGATGTCACCTGCTTTCATAATACATAATATCTATTATTTAATATCGTTTAAACTCCATTTATTCTTGGAAAATGGAGTTATTTCTATCTCTCTATTCACTATTAGCTTCTATTACTAATAGAAACTGATTCAAATGATCAACCTATATATACCATTTGTTATCATTTTTATATTTTATCATGAAATTCTAGTAAAGGTTTGAATTTTTTACGATTTCCTTGAATTTAGTATTTTCGTTATAGCAAAAATGAATTTTGTAGAAGAACAGACTATACTTTTTTAGTAGGTTACTATTTCAAAGTTTTCTCTGCTAACTATCACAGAATAATGTTGAAGAAAGCTGAGGAAAAAGTAATAAAGGATGAGAAAAAAGAAAAAGGCCTGACATTTGCCAGTACCTAGCTATAAGTTACATGTAAAAATCCGAAATATTTTATTATAAAGGCAACTATGAAAAAATTACTTAGGTATTTTTATTGTGAATTGGATATATTCTTCAAATTCTTCTTCTTCTGTATTAAGCTTTACACCGCTATCCTCTACCATTGATAAAGATTGACGAATTGTATTCATTGCAATTCTAGTATCTCTACTAAATGCTTTACGTTTTGGTTTAGGTTTGACATTATTCTTCTCAAGCAGCTTGACTACCCTATCTTCTGTTTGTTTAACATTAAGTTGCTTTTCAGTAATCTCTTCTAAGAGTTTCTTTTGCATATCAGGATCCTTTAAAGGAATAAGAGCACGTGCATGACGTTCTGTTATTGATTTTTGTAATAAAGCATCCTGTACTTCTTGCGGAAGTTTTAGCAATCTTAGTTTATTAGCAATTGTTGATTGACCTTTACCTAATCTCTGTGCCAATGCTTCTTGAGTAAGATCATGTAATTCAAGTAGTTTCGCATAAGCTACAGCTTCTTCTATAGAAGATAATTCTTCTCTTTGTAGATTTTCAATTAAAGCTACACTTGCTGTTTCTGTATCATTGAAATCCTTTACAATTGCAGGTATTACGTCCCATCCTAATGTTTGGACAGCACGCCAACGTCTTTCACCGGCAATTAATTCAAATCTTCCATCTACTTCACGAACAACAATAGGTTGGATAATACCATGTGTACGAATTGTTAAGGCTAACTCTTCAATTTTTTCATTAGAAAATACAGTACGTGGCTGAAATCGGTTTGGCACAATGTCTTTTACGACAATTTGTTTAACTTCTTCTCGGTTATCTTCTACTATAGGTTCTTGTTCAACATCATTAATAATGATTGGTTCTGTTTGTTCTAACTGTTCTGTATGTGCTGCTTGTTCTTTTTCTCCTAAACCAAAAAAGCGAGAAAATGGATGCTTCATGAGCCTACACCACCTTTAAAAACTACCATTTTTAATATTCTCTTTTTCTAGCGATTTTTCCTGCATATGTTGGAAAGTTAGAGTAAATGTTTCATGTGAAACATTTACTCTATCGGAAGCTTATTAGGCGTTCCAGGTTTTCTAGGATATTTTTTAGGTGTACTTTTTTGTTTCTCTATTATAAATATTGTTCTTTCGCTATTCTCCATTGGTAATTCAAATGAATGGGTTTGTTGAACCTTCCCACCTAAAACTTGAAGCGCTTTTTTCCCAGATTCTAATTCATCCTGAGCAGCTGCCCCCTTCATAGCGATGAAATACCCTTCTTTTTTTACTAATGGAATACAAAGCTCACTTAAAACTGATAACCTAGCTACTGCTCTTGCTGTCACAATATCATAGGATTCACGGAATTCAGGAGTTTGTCCAAATGTTTCAGCTCGATCATGATGTAATGTTACATGCTTTAAGCCTAATCGATTTGTAAGCTCTGTTAAAAATGTAATTCTTTTTTGTAAAGAATCAACAATTGATACATGTAAATGTGGAAAGCAAATGTTGATTGGTATACTTGGAAAACCAGCACCTGCACCTACATCACATAATGAAAGCGGTTTTGAAAAATCAAAATAGAATGCTGCAGATATTGAATCATAAAAATGCTTTAAATAAACATCCTTCTTATCAGTAATAGACGTTAAGTTCATCTTCTCGTTCCATTCTACTAGCAATTCATAATATAAATCAAACTGCTCCATTTGTTGAGGAGAAAGATCTATTCCTTTCTCCTTTAAACTTGATTGAAATAATGCTGTATCCATACTCAAAACCTTTCCATTATTGATTAGATACCCGAGCTATTCTTCCTTGCTCAAGATAAACTAGTAAAATTGAGATATCAGCTGGATTTACGCCTGATATACGAGATGCTTGTGCCATAGATAACGGTCTTACTTCTTTTAATTTTTGACGAGCTTCAGACGCTAATCCATTGATATCATCATAATCAATATTTTCTGGGATTTTCTTATTTTCCATTTTCTTTAATTTTTCAACTTGTTGCAAAGACTTTTCAATATAGCCTTCATATTTTGTTTGAATTTCCACTTGCTCTGCAACATCAGCATCTACTGGTTTCTCTGCTGGTACGAGCTGTGAAATATGTTCGTAGAGCATTTCTGGTCTTTTTAATAAGTCACTAGCACGAATACCATCTTTCAATTCACTTCCACCAACAGAAACAATTAAGTCTTGAGTCTCCTGATTCGGCTTAATAAAGATTGAAGCTAATCTTTCCTTTTCTGCTTCAATTGCTTGCTTCTTCTGTATGAATTTTTCAAATCTCTCATCGGCTATTAATCCTATTTCATGACCGACTTCTGTTAAACGTAAATCAGCATTATCATGTCTTAGTAGTAGACGATATTCTGCTCTTGATGTTAATAAGCGATAAGGCTCACTTGTTCCTTTTGTAACTAAATCATCAATAAGTACACCAATATAAGCATCTGATCGACTAAGTATTACTTCTTTTCGTCCTAATGCTTTTTGAGCAGCATTGATTCCAGCCATAAGTCCTTGACCAGCTGCTTCTTCATAGCCAGATGTTCCATTAATTTGCCCAGCTGTATATAATGATGTGATTTTTTTCGTCTCTAATGTTGGCCATAATTGCGTTGGAACAATTGCATCATATTCAATTGCATATCCAGCTCTCATCATTTGAACATTTTCAAGACCAGGAATTGTTTTTAAAATTTGCTGTTGAACATCTTCCGGTAAGCTAGTTGATAGACCTTGAACATATACTTCTTGTGTATTCCGGCCTTCAGGCTCTAAGAAAATTTGATGACGCGGCTTATCATTAAAACGAACAACCTTATCTTCAATCGATGGACAATAGCGCGGTCCTGTTCCTTTAATCATGCCAGAATACATTGGAGAGCGGTGTAAATTATTATCAATAATTTGATGTGTCTGCTCACTCGTATATGTTAACCAACATGGAAGCTGATCTGTTATATATTTGGTTGTTTCATAAGAAAATGCTCGTGGCACTTCATCACCAGGCTGAATCTCTGTTTTACTATAGTCAATCGAATGACTATTAACACGTGGAGGTGTACCTGTTTTGAAACGCACTAAATCAAAGCCTAACTCTTGTAAGTGTTCAGATAATTTAATAGAAGGTTGTTGATTATTTGGACCACTTGAGTACTTGAGGTCACCTAAGATAATTTCACCTCGTAAAAATGTCCCTGTAGTAATAACAACAGATTTTGCAGCATATTCTGCACCTGTTTGAGTAACAACACCCTTACAAACATCATCTTCAATTATTAAATGATCCACCATTCCTTGTAATAAGGTAAGGTTTTTTTCATTTTCCATTGTTTTTTTCATTTCATGTTGATAGGAAAATTTATCTGCTTGTGCACGAAGCGCTCTAACAGCAGGCCCTTTTCCTGTATTTAACATTCTCATTTGAATATGAGTTTTGTCGATATTTTTCCCCATCTCTCCACCTAAAGCATCAATTTCCCGAACAACGATCCCTTTAGCTGGACCTCCAACAGATGGATTACATGGCATGAAGGCTACCATATCTAAATTTATTGTTATGACCAATGTCTTTGCACCCATTCTTGCTGATGCTAATGCTGACTCACAGCCAGCATGACCTGCACCGACTACAATGACATCATAATCTCCTGCTTTATAAGACATTATTTACCTCCTTTTATCTCATATATTAATTTTAAAAGCTAGATTTTATATACAAAGCCTTTTTATTTTCCTAGGCAAAATTGTGAAAATAGCTGGTCAATTAAGCTTTCGTGTACTGCATCACCAATTATTTCACCTAATTGTTCCCAACAACGAGTTAAGTCTATTTGAACGATATCAATTGGAATTCCCGCTTCAATGCCTGTTAGTGCATCATCAATAGAAGTTTTAGCTGCAGTTAATAGTGCAATATGTCTTGAATTAGAGACATATGTTAAGTCACCGCTCTGGACATTACCTTGGAAAAATAAAGAGCTAATTGCTTCCTCTAATTCATCAATACCTTTTTCCTCTAATAATGAGGTTGTAACAACAGGTCTTCCATTAGCTAATTCATTCACCTGTTTAAGGTCAATATTCTTTTCTAGGTCTGTTTTATTTACTATGACAATGATATCCATGCCTTTAACAGCCTCGAACAATTTGATATCCTCTTGTGATAGGAGCTCATTATAATTAAGTACTAATAGAATTAGATCCGCTTCTTTTAAAACTTTCCTCGATCTCTCGACACCAATACGTTCTACTATATCTTCAGTTTCTCTAATACCAGCTGTATCGACTAATTTTAGAGGCACACCGCGAACATTAACATACTCTTCGATAACATCCCGAGTTGTTCCTGGAATATCTGTAACAATTGCTTTATTTTCATGTACCAAACTATTTAATAAAGAAGATTTCCCAACATTAGGTCTTCCGATAATAACTGTTGATAGACCTTCTCTTAATATTTTACCCTGTTGTGAGGTTTGTAACAGTTTATCAATTTCAGCTTTAACAAATGAGGCTTTTTCAATAAGCATATTATGTGTCATTTCTTCCACATCATCATACTCAGGATAATCAATATTCACCTCTACATGTGCTAATGTCTCTAATATTTCTTGTCGGAGCTTTTGCACAAGCTTCGAAAGCTTTCCTTCCATTTGACCTAATGCTACATTCATAGCTCGATCTGTTTTTGCCCGAATTAAATCCATTACTGCTTCAGCTTGAGATAAGTCAATACGTCCATTTAAAAATGCACGTTTAGTAAACTCACCTGGCTCAGCAAGTCTAGCTCCATTTTGTACGGCTAGTTGCAGCACTTTATTTACAGTAACCAAGCCACCATGACAATTTATTTCTACAACATTTTCTCTTGTGAAAGTTCTTGGACCTCTCATTAAAGAGACCATTACTTCCTCAACAATTTGACCTGTTGCTGGATCGATAATATGTCCGTAATGGATCGTATGGGAGTCAACCTCTTTGAGCCTCTTATTGGAAGGTGCCTTAAATAGTTTATCTGCAATTTCAATTGCTTCTTCGCCACTTAATCTGACAATTGCAATTGCTCCTTCCCCTAACGGCGTTGATATCGCTGTGATTGTATCTAACTCCATCTTTACGATCACCTCTCTTTTTTATATCTATATATTCATCAAATTACTTGACCAAAATTTAAAGATAGCACAATTTATTTTTATAAGAAAGTAAAATCATATTTGATTTATCCACAATGAGTTTCTACCTAGATTATTCCCTTTATTCATTTTAACTTATCCACATGTTAATAACAATATTTTACCTTATTAGCTTTTTTTCTTATCCCCAAATGAGAATATTGCAAGTAACCTATCTATTGGTGAAAAGCATAAGAATATAAAAATTAGGTTAATACACGAAGAATTTAGGGTATAAAAAAAGGGATGACTAGTAAGTAATAGTCATCCCTTTTTCTTCGGTGAAATAACCAAATGTCGATTTGGTTCCTCACCTACTGAATATGTTTTTAATTCTGGATATTTAGCTAAAGCAGCATGAATAATCTTTCGTTCATTTGAAGGCATTGGTTCAAGAGAAGCTTTATTTGATGTACGTTTAACCTGCTGTGCTAACCTTGCTGCAAGTAAAATAAGAGTTTCTTTTCTTCGTTCACGATAATTTTCTGCATCAATTATAATTTGCAAATAGTGATCTGAGTATCTGTTTGCGACTAATTGAGTTAAAAATTGTAGTGAATTTAAAGTTTGTCCTCTTTTTCCGATTAATACAGCCATATTATCGCCTGTGATTTGAAAAGTTGCCGTTTTGCCACTTTTCTTTACATCAATTTTAGCTTCAATTCCCATTTTTCGAATAACTTCAGATAAGAAAGCATGGGATTCTTTAACTGGATCTTGTTTAAGAACTACCTTTACAATTGCAGGTTTTTTGCCAAAAATCCCAAGAATTCCTTTTTTACCTTCTTCTAAAATCGTAATTTCAATTTCATCTTTTGTAGCTTGTAATGTTTTTAATGCTGCTTCTACTGCTTCTTCGACAGTATGTCCATTAGCAGTTACTTCTTTCACTTCTTCTTTCCTCCATCTTTTGGAGAAGATGCTGCAGCTTTTAACTCAGGACCTTTAACAAAATAGGTTTGGACAATCATGAATAAGTTACCTACTACCCAATACAATGATAAAGCTGCAGGGAAGCTAATCGCAAAAACTACGATCATGATAGGCATAATCCATAACATCATTGCCATTTGAGGATTTTGGTTAGCTGTTCCAGCCATCATCATCTTTTGTTGAACAAATGTTGTAACACCTGCAACAAGTGGAAGAATAAAGTATGGATCTCGTTCACCTAAATCAAACCATAAGAATGTGTGTTCAGCTATTTCTTCTGTTCTCATAATTGCATGATAAAAACCAATTAATATTGGCATCTGAACGATTAATGGGAAACATCCAGCAAGTGGGTTTACTCCATGCTTCTGAAAAAGTGCCATTGTTTCTTGTTGAAGCTTTTGTTGAGTTTGTTGATCTTTAGAACTATATTGTTCTTTAAGCTTTTGCATTTCTGGTTGAATAGCTTGCATTGCCTTAGAGCTTTTCGTTTGTTTAATCATTAACGGTAAAATGGCCAGACGAATAATAAGGGTTACTATAACAATAGCAATACCATAATTATCTCCTGTTATTTCTGCAAAGTATGTGATCAATTGGGATAAAGGATAAACAATATATTTATTCCAAAATCCTTCACTTTCAGATGTAATCGGTACATTTACCTCTGTACACCCAGTTAATAGGGTTAATACACTTATTAACCCTGCGATTAAAAGTATGCGCCTCTTCAAACCTTTTTGCCTCCTAACAAATTATTAATACCATTGAATGTGTATACGTACGTTAAAAGATAGAAAAAGTTCCACATAATTAATATCTTACCATTTTTATCTTTATAATTCTTTTATATGAACAAGTTTTCGCTAGAGTAATTTCAACAATTTTCAACAGTTATGATGACTGAAAAATTTTCGCTTTTCGAAACAAATGGTTTAAACTGCTCTTCACTTCATGATAATTCATTTGGGCAGCAGGTTTTCTTGCTATTATAATGAATTCTTTACCATGTACAAGCTTATCTTTTTCTTCTAGAAATACTTGTCGAATTAACCGCTTAACTTTATTTCTTGTCACAGCATTTCCTATCTTTTTACTTACAGACAAACCCACTCTAAATTCTTTTTCTTCTCTTTCACTATAGATATAAAGAACAAATTGTCTATTCGCAATTGATTTACCCTTTTTAAAAACCTTTTGAAAATCTTTATTCTTCTTAATTCGATATTTCCTTCTCATTCGTTTCACTCCGGTATGTTCTGTTTATTTCTAACAGAATTCTCACCTTCATTATGTCTGAAATAATTCTGATTTAAACTAGTCAAGATCTACCCCGACATAAAACATTTATGTATTAAATAGATTTCAATGAATTTCTCTTCTTTTCATTAAGACTCTGTTAAAAACTAAAATCACCATTCAGCTTTAATATAGCTTTGATTTAAGAAGCAATTTAATGAAATCTACTTAGTTGAAAAAAAAGACCACTGATTTGTCAGTGGCCTATGCTGATAATACTTTTCTTCCTCGGCGACGACGGCGAGCAAGAACTTTACGTCCATTAGCTGTGCTCATGCGGCTACGGAAACCATGAACTTTACTACGTTTGCGTTTATTTGGTTGATAAGTACGTTTCATATATGACACCTCCCTGAGGAATAACAGTTAAAGACAGTCCTACTAATTATAGTTACCTAACATAGGAATTGTCAACCACTGAAACGTTTTTATTAATAAAGGCTATTTAATTTGTCTTTTAAAAAAGCTGTTTTTGCAAACTTTGTTGCTTTTAAATATCCGAAGCAATCAGCACTGTATTAGGTATAGGGGCATCTTGTCTTCATAAAATGGTACCCTTATGGTGGAAAAACACTTTTTTCACTCCAATTGTTACATAGCAACAATCGTTCAGGAAAGAGCCTTAAAAAAACAGCATTTTTACATATTGCTGTTAATTTCCGTCACAGCAGGTTGCTTTCCCAGTGAGAAATATGAGCCTGTCCCTCTTTCTCATACTTTCTTACTTAAAATTTATTTATTCTTCTCAAACACAATGCTTTAAAAAACATTAAGCTCTTGCCTGGTTTTAATAAATTTGATCTTCTTCCGCTTCACAAAATTTCGTCATACCCTCCTTATTAATCACAAGTTGATTTTTGTCATATTCTTATTCCCTAAATTTAAAGATTTACCACTTTTTTCACCCTTATATCCCTGCTAATACATTTATAATTTTTTTACTTCCCACAAGAATCATTTTTTTATTACCTGATTTTAGGATCTATTTCTTCATAATTTTAGGATCTATTTCTTCATATTTTTCTGCCTTAAAAAGTACTTTTATGTACAACTCCACCCCCTGTGGATAAACTTTCGACACCATTCTGCAGTATCCACATATGTTATCGACAAGTTTTTCACAAGTTAGCTCATTGTGGACAATTTCTTTCAACAAAACAATAGTTATGTGGATAAGTTTGTAAAAACCGTTGCATCTATTGATTTATTTTGATATTATATTTGTGTTTTCACTCTTAATATTCTACTCATAATTTTTCTTTATCCACAACTTGTGGATAAGGTGTGGAAAGTTTATAAACAGCTTGTGTAAATTGTTGTCCACAACACGTGAGATTTGTCGAAAAGACGTTTTTCTACTATATTATATATTTATACACATTTCTTGGATTTTGTATGTTTATACAGGAGTATTCGCGTCTTGTACAAAGGTTATACATTCTATGAGACACTGTTGTAAAGGAGGGACAAAACACCTAATGGAGAACATATCCGAACTTTGGAATAAAGCTTTAGCAGAGATTGAAAAGAAAATTAGTAAACCAAGCTATGAAACTTGGCTTAAATCTACAAAAGCTCACACTATTCAAGGTGATACATTAACAATTACTGCTCCTAATGAATTTGCAAGAGATTGGTTAGAATCTCGATATTTACACTTAATTGCCGATACGATCTACCAGCTAACTGGTGAAGAGTTCGCGATAAAATTTATTATTCCGCAAAATCAAGCTGATGATGATTTTGTTCCAAATTCTCCAATCAAAAAAACGAATAAAAATGATGAGGAACAAACCGAATTACCTCAAAACATGCTAAATCCTAAGTATACATTTGATACATTTGTTATAGGTTCTGGTAATCGTTTTGCTCATGCTGCTTCTCTTGCTGTAGCCGAAGCACCTGCAAAAGCATACAATCCTCTATTTATTTATGGTGGAGTTGGATTAGGCAAAACACATTTAATGCACGCAATTGGGCATTATGTAATAGATCATAACCCTTCTGCAAAGGTCGTTTATTTATCATCAGAAAAGTTTACAAATGAGTTTATTAATTCAATACGAGATAACAAAGCTGTAGACTTTCGAAATAAATATAGAAGTGTTGATGTACTTTTGATAGATGATATTCAATTCCTGGCAGGAAAAGAACAAACTCAGGAAGAATTTTTCCATACTTTCAATACTCTGCATGAAGAGAGTAAGCAAATCGTTATCTCCAGTGATCGACCACCTAAAGAAATCCCTACTTTAGAAGATAGACTTCGTTCCAGGTTCGAATGGGGGTTAATAACAGATATTACTCCACCTGACCTTGAAACGAGAATTGCTATTTTACGTAAAAAAGCAAAAGCTGAAGGTCTTGATATTCCTAATGAAGTCATGCTTTATATTGCAAATCAAATTGATTCTAATATACGTGAATTAGAGGGTGCGTTAATTCGTGTTGTTGCCTATTCTTCACTTATTAATAAAGATATAAATGCTGATTTAGCAGCAGAGGCATTAAAGGATATTATTCCAAATTCAAAACCAAAGGTTATTTTAATAAGTGAAATTCAACGTATTGTTGGACAAGAGTTTCAAGTGAGATTAGAGGATTTCAAAGCTAAAAAACGAACTAAATCGGTTGCATTTCCGAGGCAGATTGCCATGTATTTATCGAGGGAATTAACTGATTCTTCTTTACCTAAAATAGGTGAAGAATTCGGAGGTCGTGATCATACGACGGTTATTCATGCTCATGAGAAAATTTCTAAAATGCTCCAAAATGATGAATTATTACAAAAACAGCTTAAAGATATTACCGGACTTTTGAGAGGATCATAGAATTTACTAAAACTGAATTATGTGAATAACTGGTGCAAACATATACACAGTCTGTCCACATGTGGATAGGCTGTGTTTCCTTTCGTTTAGGACGGTTATCCACATTTCCACAGGCCCTATTACTACTTCTACTATATTTTTTATAATAAATAATATAACTATAACCAGAAAATTTCATGGAAATCATTTGATCATAGAGTTAAAAATATTGGTTAAGCATAAGGAGGAAAATCATTTATGAAATTCGTTATTCAAAAAGATAAATTAGTCCAAAGTGTTCAAGATGTAATGAAGGCTGTTTCATCTAGAACAACTATTCCAATATTGACAGGTATAAAAATTGTTGCACATTCTGAAGGAGTAACCTTAACAGGTAGTGACTCTGATATTTCTATAGAGTCCTTTATCCCTAGTGAAGAAGATGACAAAGAAAACGTAGAAGTGATTCAAGCTGGTAGTGTTGTATTACAAGCAAAGTTTTTCAGTGAAATCGTTA
This sequence comes from Metabacillus litoralis, assembly GCF_007994985.1. Taxonomy (GTDB): domain Bacteria; phylum Bacillota; class Bacilli; order Bacillales; family Bacillaceae; genus Metabacillus; species Metabacillus litoralis. Next base: position 29,094 of record NZ_VOQF01000010.1, read on the forward strand.
AAAAGCTACCAAAAGATATCGTAGAAATTGAAGTAGGAAATCATCATTCAACAACAATTCGTTCAGGTAAAGCCGAATTTAGTTTAAACGGCTTGGATGCAGAAGAATATCCTCACCTCCCACAAATTGAGGAAGAAAATATATTTAAAATACCAACAGATCTATTAAAAGCTATGGTTCGCCAAACTGTTTTTGCTGTGTCTACCTCAGAAACGCGACCAATATTAACAGGTGTAAACTGGAAATTAGAAAATGGTGAACTAATTTGTATTGCTACTGATAGCCATCGCTTAGCTTTAAGAAAAGCAATGATTGATTCAGAAAATCTCGAAACCTACAATGTCGTTATTCCAGGTAAAAGTTTAAGTGAATTAAGTAAGATCCTTGATGATACAAACGAATTAATTGAGATCGTCATTACTGAAAATCAAGTATTATTCAAAGCGAAAAACCTATTATTTTTCTCTAGATTATTAGACGGCAATTATCCAGACACATCTAGACTTATTCCAGCTGATAGCAAAACAAATTTAACTTTAAATTCTAAAGACTTCTTACAAGCTATCGATCGTGCTTCATTATTAGCGAAAGAAGCACGAAATAATGTTGTAAAACTTTCAACCTTTACAGATGGATTAATTGAGATTTCTTCTAATTCACCTGAAATCGGAAAAGTTAGTGAAGAGATTCAAGCTGAAGAAGTTCAAGGAGAAGAATTAAAAATTTCCTTTAGTGCAAAATATGTAATGGATGCATTAAAAGCTCTCGAAGGAACAGAAATAAATGTTAACTTCACTGGTGCAATGAGACCATTTGTAATTAAAACAACAAATGATGATTCTATGCTACAGCTCATTCTTCCAGTTCGAACTTATTAAAAAAATTCATATAAGAGGTTGGCGTATAGGTCAGCCTCTTTTCTATTTCATAAAATCTAAATTTAAAAATTCCCCAGAAAATAGTACATCCTTTCTAGCACTGAGGTAAAAAATATAATAGATCTCCTCTCCCCTCACCGTTGAAAGTAAATATAAAAACTTAAAATCTGATTTTCCTGAAAAAGGATGTATGGGCACAAAGGACTAACGTAGAGTTGAAAGTTACTTTTGTGTATTTATGGAGTGGACACTAATAAGAAACTTGTGCTGTTGTACTTTATCGATGTTTTTTAGTAAAATATAAAGTTAGAGACTACTGAAGGAAGGTGGTTCGCTATGGCAAAGCCAGTAATGATTGATTCAGAGTACATAACACTTGGGCAATTTCTGAAATTAGCAGATGTTATCCAATCAGGTGGAATGGCAAAATGGTTTTTATCAGAGTATGAAATCTTTGTGAATAATGAGCCTGAAAATCGTCGTGGTAAGAAGCTACGGAATGGCGATATGGTTTATATTCCTGATTTCGGCACTTATATAGTGAAAAATTAAAGTTGGTGTACAAAATTTGTTTATTAAAGAGCTGAAATTGAAAAATTACCGAAATTATGAAGATTTAACCATTCAGTTTGCAAATAAAGTGAATGTGATCCTTGGAGAAAATGCTCAGGGGAAAACGAACGTAATGGAATCAATCTATGTTCTAGCCATGGCGAAGTCACATCGAACGTCAAATGATAAAGAACTTATATACTGGGATAAAGAATATGCTAAAATAGAGGGTAGTGTAGAAAAACATAACCGATCTGCAGAAATGCAATTAGTTATCTCGAAAAAAGGTAAAAAGGCTAAGTTAAATCATATTGAACAAGAAAAGTTGAGCCAATATGTTGGAGCAATGAATGTGATTATGTTCGCACCTGAAGATCTAAGCCTTGTAAAAGGGAGTCCTCAGGTTAGAAGAAGATTTATTGACATGGAGATTGGTCAAGTGTCAGCTGTTTATCTTCATGATTTAAGTCGCTATCAAAAGATTATGCAGCAAAGAAATCACTATTTAAAACTTCTACAGCTACGAAAGCAAACAGATCGAACGATGCTTGATGTATTGACGGCACAGTTAAGCGAAGCGGCTGCAAAGATTATTATAAAGAGATTACGTTTTATTTCAGAACTTGAAAAATGGGCACAACCAGTACACTCTGGAATAAGTAGAGGCTTAGAGGTTTTGACAATAAAATATAAACCATCCTTAGATGTATCAGAAGACTATGATTTGTCGAAAATGATAGAAGTATTTGAGGAGAAGTTTTCTAGTGTAAAAGAAAAAGAAATTGAACGTGGTGCAACACTCGTTGGTCCTCATCGTGATGATTTACTATTTTTTGTTAATAATCATGATGTTCAAACCTATGGATCACAAGGTCAACAAAGAACAACCGCCCTATCACTTAAATTAGCTGAAATTGATTTGATTTATAATGAGATTGGTGAATATCCGATTCTTTTACTAGATGATGTTTTATCAGAATTAGATGATTACAGACAATCACATTTGTTAAATACAATCCAAGGCAAGGTGCAAACATTTGTAACAACAACAAGTGTTGAAGGTATTGATCACCAAACCTTAAGAGAAGCAGCTACATTTCATGTACAGGCAGGAGAGCTTTCAGACGATAAATGAGGTGATTTTAATTGTATATTCATTTAGGTGACAATTTCGTTGTTCCTTCAAAAGAAGTTGTTATGATATTAGATCGGCAATCATCACTTGAATCACCGATTGTTGATGAATTCTTCACTAAGCAACAGGATAAAATTGTTGAACTCTCAAGTGGGGATGCAAAATCAATTATTGTAACGTTTGATAAAATTTATTTTTCACCATTATCGTCAGGTACTTTAAAAAAACGAGCAGAGATTGCACTTGATATAGATTTATAATATAAATTTTAAAAATTAAATTATCGTAAGGTAAGTGAATAAAAGATACTTAAGATTAGATGATTTAAAAAAGAAAGCTTTAGGAAAAGTGTAGGTGAATCAGTGTGACGATGGAAGAGAACCAAGTCCAGCAACAATCATATGATGAAAACCAGATTCAAGTTCTTGAAGGTCTTGAAGCTGTACGTAAACGACCTGGAATGTATATAGGATCAACTAGTGCAAAAGGTCTTCATCACTTAGTTTGGGAAATTGTTGATAATAGTATTGATGAGGCTCTAGCAGGCCACTGTGATGAAATAAATGTGATTATTGAAGAAGATAATAGCATTACCGTTAAAGATAATGGTCGTGGAATACCAGTAGGGATTCATGAAAAAATGGGACGTCCTGCAGTTGAAGTAATTATGACTGTTCTTCATGCTGGAGGAAAATTTGGTGGCGGTGGATATAAAGTTTCAGGTGGTCTTCATGGTGTTGGAGCATCTGTTGTTAATGCACTTTCAACTGTATTAGATGTTACAGTTCATCGTGAAGGAAAAGTTCACTTCCAAAAGTTCCATAAAGGTGTGCCTGCAGCTGATTTAGAGGTAATCGGTGAATCAGATACGACTGGTACAATCACCCACTTTAAACCAGATGAAGAAATCTTTAAAGAAACAATTGAATATGATTTTGAAACACTTGCAAATCGTATTAGAGAATTAGCATTCCTTAATCGTGGTTTGAAAATAACAATTGAAGATAAACGAGAAGAAAACCGTCAAAAGGAATTTTATTACGAAGGCGGTATTAAATCATATGTAGAGCATTTAAATCGAACACGTGAAGTTATCCATGATGAGCCTGTTTATATCGAGGGTGAAAAGGATGGAATAACAACAGAAGTAGCGATTCAATACAATGATAGCTATACAAGTAATATCTATTCTTTCGCTAATAATATTCACACCTATGAAGGTGGAACTCATGAAGCTGGTTTTAAATCTGCTTTGACTCGAGTTATTAATGATTATGCTCGTAAAAATAAAATCTTTAAAGAAAACGATGATAATCTATCAGGTGAAGATGTACGTGAAGGAATCACAGCAATCATCTCTATCAAACATCCAGATCCTCAATTCGAAGGTCAAACAAAAACAAAGCTAGGAAACTCAGAGGTTCGAACTGTTACTGACTCGGTCTTTTCTGAGGCTTTTGACAAATTTCTTTTAGAAAATCCTTCAACAGCTAAAAAGATTGTTGAAAAAGGATTAATGGCAGCAAGAGCTAGACTTGCAGCTAAAAAAGCTCGTGAGCTTACTAGAAGAAAGAGTGCTCTAGAAATTTCAAACCTTCCAGGTAAATTAGCGGACTGTTCATCTAAGGATCCTTCCATAAGTGAAATTTATGTAGTTGAGGGTGACTCTGCAGGTGGTTCTGCTAAACAAGGAAGAGATCGTCATTTCCAAGCAATATTGCCACTGAGAGGTAAAATCATTAATGTTGAAAAGGCGAGACTTGATAAAATTCTATCTAATAACGAAATAAGAGCGATCATCACTGCATTAGGTACAGGTATTGGTGAAGATTTTGATATTGCAAAGGCTCGTTATCATAAAGTTGTCATTATGACTGATGCCGATGTTGATGGTGCACATATCAGAACATTACTTCTAACCTTCTTCTATCGTTATATGAGAGAAATTATTGAAAAAGGATATATCTATATTGCACAACCACCTCTTTACAAGATACAACAAGGAAAACGTATTGAATATGCATACAACGATCGTCAACTTGAAACATTCCTTGCTGAATTGCCTTCACAGCCAAAGCCGGGAATTCAACGTTATAAAGGTTTAGGAGAGATGAATCCTGTACAACTTTGGGAAACAACTATGAATCCTGAAACAAGAACGCTATTACAAGTAACATTAGAAGATGCAATTGAAGCTGATGAAACTTTTGATACCTTAATGGGTGACAAAGTTGAGCCTAGACGTAACTTTATCGAAGCAAATGCACAATATGTAAAGAATTTGGATATTTAATCATAATTTTTGCGTAAGCATTTGAAATGAACAAAATTTATCATAAGCAACACCTCATTACACGGTGAGGTGTTTTTTCTCATAAGATTAATAATCATTCACTTGATTATCGTGCTAAAAATAGTGTTTCTCGCGCTCTCTAGTAATATTCTAGGAAATAGATGTGTAATTCGTTGTAAATATTGCTATAATGAAGAGTAGACTATTAGAATTTATAATACTCAATTGGGCAGGAATTAATTACTTTTATATAGGCTCTTTTCTGAAGGTTAGTTATTAGACAAAAGTTATAAGAGGTAAATGTTATATTTATCTCTTAATAGGTACTAATCTTGAAGAAAAGATGCCACCAAGCTATATATTGTGCTGTTTTCTTAGAGTTGTTAAAGCAACAAAGTTTATGAAATCAGCCTTTATATAAAATCATTTACCTCTTCCAATTTAAAATACATAAAGGAATAAGGGAGGTTGTTATAGTATGGCAGAAAATCAAAACTCACATGTTATAGGTAGAAATATTAGTAATGAAATGCGTGAATCTTTTTTAGGTTATGCAATGAGTGTTATTGTTTCACGTGCTTTACCAGATGTTCGCGATGGTTTAAAACCAGTACATCGAAGAATTCTTTATGCAATGAATGATTTAGGAATGACTTCAGATAAACCTTTTAAAAAGTCAGCACGTATCGTTGGAGAAGTTATCGGTAAGTATCATCCACATGGAGATTCAGCAGTATATGAAACAATGGTTCGTATGGCTCAAGACTTTAACTTCCGTTACATGCTAGTTGATGGTCATGGAAACTTTGGTTCTGTTGATGGTGACTCAGCTGCAGCAATGCGTTATACAGAAGCTAGAATGTCAAAAATCTCAATGGAGTTAATTCGTGATATTAACAAAGATACGATTAATTACCAAGATAACTATGATGGATCAGAAAGAGAACCGGTTGTATTACCAGCTAGATTTCCTAATCTACTAGTAAATGGAGCGACAGGAATTGCAGTTGGTATGGCGACAAACATCCCTCCTCATCAGCTTGGAGAAGTTATTGATGGTGTACTAGCTATTAGTAAAGATCCTGAAATAACAATTCCTGAATTAATGGAAATCATTCCAGGACCTGATTTCCCAACAGCAGGACAAATTATAGGTAGAAGTGGGATTAGGAAAGCTTATGAAACAGGTCGTGGATCAATTACGATTCGTGCGAAGGTAGAAATTGAAGAAAAGCCTTCTGGTAAGCAGGTTATTATTGTTAAAGAATTACCATATCAAGTTAATAAAGCAAAGCTTGTTGAGAAAATCGCTGAGCTTGTTCGAGATAAAAAAATCGAAGGTATTACAGACCTGCGAGATGAGTCAGATCGTAACGGGATGCGAGTAGTTATAGAAGTTCGTAAAGATGCAAATGCTAATGTACTTTTAAACAATCTTTATAAGCAAACAGCTCTACAAACTAGCTTTGGTATTAATATGCTTTCTTTAGTTGATGGACATCCAAAGGTTCTTAATTTAAAGCAGATGCTTTATTATTATTTAGAGCACCAGAAGGTTGTTATTAAACGAAGAACAGCATTTGAATTAAGAAAAGCTGAGGCAAGAGCTCATATCTTAGAAGGATTAAGAATTGCTCTTGATCATTTAGATGCAGTTATTGCTCTTATTCGTAGCTCACAAACTACTGAAATAGCTCGTAACGGATTAATGGAGCAGTTCTCATTAAGTGAAAAGCAGGCACAAGCTATTCTAGATATGAGATTACAAAGATTAACTGGTTTAGAAAGAGAAAAGATTGAAGAAGAATATCAATCTTTAGTTAAGTTAATTGCTGAATTAAAAGCTATTTTAGCGGATGAAGAGAAAGTATTAGAAATTATCCGTGAAGAACTTCTCGAAATTAAAGAACGTTTCAATGATGAGCGTCGTACTGAAATAGTTGCCGGCGGTCTTGAAAATATCGAAGACGAAGATTTGATTCCTGTCGAAAATATCGTTATTACATTAACTCATAATGGATATATTAAGCGCCTACCAGTATCAACGTACCGCAGTCAAAAGCGTGGTGGTAGAGGAATTCAAGGAATGGGCACAAATGACGATGATTTCGTTGAACAACTTTTAACAACATCTACTCATGATACAATTCTTTTCTTTACTAACAAAGGGAAAGTATATCGTGCAAAAGGTTATGAAATTCCTGAGTATAGTAGAACTGCTAAAGGACTTCCGATTATTAACCTACTGAGTGTTGAAAAAGGCGAATGGGTAAATGCAATTATCCCTGTTTCTGAATTTGTGGATGATTGGTATTTATTCTTTACTACAAAAGAAGGTATATCTAAACGTTCACCTTTATCACAATTTGCTAATATTAGAAATAACGGTTTAATTGCAGTAAATCTTCGTGAAGAAGATGAATTGATATCAGTTAAATTAACTGATGGATCTAAAGATATGGTTATCGGAACGAAACAAGGAATGTTGATTAGATTCCATGAAACAGACGTTCGTTCAATGGGACGAACTGCTACTGGTGTTAAAGGGATTTCCTTAGATGCAGACGATGAAGTTGTAGGTATGGAAATTTTAGAAGAAGGTGTAGATGTTTTAATCGTTACAAGTAAAGGTTATGGAAAACGTACCCCTTCAGGAGAATATCGCGTACAAAGCCGAGGTGGAAAAGGCTTAAAAACATGTAATATTACTGATAAAAATGGTTCAGTCGTTTCTGTTAAAGCAGCTACTGGTGAAGAAGATTTAATGCTTATTACAGAAAGTGGCGTTCTGATCCGTATGGATGTTGATACAATTTCAACTATGGGACGTAACACTCAAGGTGTAAAACTAATTAGACTTGATGAAAATGTTGTTGTTTCAACGGTCGCATTAGTAGAAAAAGAAGAGATAGAAAAAACAGATGAAACTGAAGACTTAGATCAAGAGTTCGTAGAACAAACTGAAAATAGTAGCGAAGCTCCAGTCGAGGAAACAAAAGAAATTAATGATGACTCACAAGGAGACGAATAACATAAGAAGGGCTGATACAATTAGTATCAGCTCTTTTTTTCTGAAAAATTGTATTCTACCTTAGCTTTAAACAAGGAAATAAAGGTTGAAACTTATAAAAAAGGAAATAGTTCAAAAAATAAATAAACAACATGAAACGAATTAGCTATAATGTGATTAGGAGGGGTTCCTTTGAAGATCCATATTAACCAATTGCAAGAAGGTCATATTTTATCTAAAGATCTCATTTCAGCTACTAAAAAACCACTTGCCTATAAAAAAACAGTAGTTACACAGAGTATCAAAGAAGCATTTCAAGCCTTTTTAATAAAAGAAGTTGATGTAGAGGAATATACAGATCAAGAAAGTAGAATTGTAAACTCGGATGCTAATGATGAGGTTGAAGCTGTAGAGCAAGGAGATTTATTACCAAACTTTTATCAAGTATATCTAGATGCAGTTCAATCTTATAAACATATTTTTAACAGTTGGCAATCAGGAGTTTTAATAGATATAGGAAAAGTAAGGCAAATCATCATACCTTTAGTTAAAAAATCTCAAGATCATGAAGATGAGATATTAAAGCTCTATCATTATTGTAAACAAGAAGAATATATTTACCATCACTCAATATCGGTAGCTCTACTTAGTGCCTTTCTAGCAAAAAGGTTAGGATATATGCAAGGTGACATTAACCAAATTGCTTTAACTGGCCTATTATGTGATTGTGGTATGGCTAAAGTTTCACCTTCAATTATCCAGAAAAGCGTAACATTAACTGAGACTGAATATCATGATATCAAACAACACCCTGTGCATAGTTATAATTTATTAAAAAATGTTATGTCTATCAAAGAGGGAGTAAAACTCGGGGTTCTTCAGCATCATGAAAGAATTGATGGTAGTGGCTATCCTCTTGGAGTAAAAGGTGAACAATTAAATCCATATAGTAAGATTGTTGCTTTAGCAGACACATATCAAGCAATGGTAGCTGTGAGACCTTATAGAAGTAAACAATCCCCATTTAAGGTATTCGAACAGATGATGCAAGATGAATTCGGGAAATTTGATATCAAAGTTTTAAATGCTTTGAAACAAGCACTAATCAAATTTTCTGCAGGGACAAAGGTAAGACTGTCTGATGGTTTTGAAGCTGAAATTGTCTTTGTTGATGAGAAATATCCAACAAGACCATTGGTTAAATATGATCACTCTGAAGAGATTATTATTCTTAAGGATAGAAATGATCTTTTTATCGAAGAACTTTTATAAAAAATACTCTGATTGTGTTGACTCCCTATAGTTAAGTTGATATACTCTTAAAAGTCAGCCAATCAGGGAATGAGTTTTTTATTTTTATTATCTTTAATGAAGAGTTTATCTAAAAAAACCTTGACCTGTTAAAATGGTTTATGATATATTAATTGAGTCGCCTTTGGGTGATGAAAGTTCTTTGAAAACTAAACAAAACCAAGCGTGCCAACGTTAATTTCGATTAACAAAAATGT
>NZ_VOQF01000011.1 GCF_007994985.1 Metabacillus litoralis
GAGTCGAACCCCTAACCTTTTGATCCGTAGTCAAACGCTCTATCCAATTGAGCTACGGGCGCTTAGTTTAACCAAATATTACATAAAGATGTATTTATTACATAATAATTTGCATTAAATTCATAAGGGTGTTTTAATGTACGTTATTTTCACTTGCGTGTTTTAATGTACGTTATTTTCACTTGCGTGAAAAAACGTTATTAATGCCGAGGACCGGAATCGAACCGGTACGGTAGTCACCTACCGCAGGATTTTAAGTCCTGTGCGTCTGCCAGTTCCGCCACCCCGGCATGTTAAATATGGTGAGCCATGAAGGATTCGAACCTTCGACCCTCTGATTAAAAGTCAGATGCTCTACCAACTGAGCTAATGGCTCTTGTGTTACTTCACTAAGAACATTGCAATGGAAAGTTATTTTCGCTTCGCGAAAAAACTTTGGTGGAGGATGACGGGATCGAACCGCCGACCCTCTGCTTGTAAGGCAGATGCTCTCCCAGCTGAGCTAATCCTCCATAAACAAATGCTTGTCCAAAGCACCCTGTTGTATATCATACACATAACCCCAAAAAAGGGTTGCCTGGCAACGTCCTACTCTCA
>NZ_VOQF01000012.1 GCF_007994985.1 Metabacillus litoralis
ACAAATGCTTGTCCAAAGCACCCTGTTGTATATCATACACATAACCCCAAAAAAGGGTTGCCTGGCAACGTCCTACTCTCACAGGGGGAAACCCCCAACTACCATCGGCGCTGAAGAGCTTAACTTCCGTGTTCGGCATGGGAACGGGTGTGACCTCTTCGCCATCATTACCAGACAGATGATCTTTGCTTTCAATCGAACTTCACATATCATCACCATCAATATGAATATTGTTCTTAGAAAACCTTACAGTTGAGATTTCAAATCATTTCTCAACGAGATTTTTAATATTACTATTGTATTGAAAATAAGTCAATATTTTTTTAGTTTTTTTCATATTAACTTAAAAGATAAATCACTTCATTCTTCTATTGAGGCATACTCAATTTGACAGCTGTGTTAACGTCTATTGATATCCTTGAAGACTTATACGAAACAAACAAATTTTCACATCAAAGAAAAAGCCTAACTTAATTTTGTCAGGCTTATTCCTCGTCTTTCCAATCTTTTTTAAACTGATTTTGCTTTATTTCCAAGTCATCGAGCATTTGAATTAATCGGTCTATATCATCTACATCTGTAGATTCAGGATCCATTGAATCAATTACCTCTAAAAACATATTTAAACGATTTTTCAAATATGATAGTTGTGAATCTTTATCATGTACTGCGTTTCCCATATTCCTCTCTCCCTTCAGATAATATAATCGTAGACGAAGATCTATAGTTTTACAAATATCCACCTTACTTCTTTAATCATTTTTAAGGTACCATAGGTTTTCTCAACTTATATACAAATACCTTTCTTTTAAAAAAACAACTCTATAGAAAAGCGCTCATTAAACAAGGTTCATGATAAAATGTAAAGTGAAAGCACCAAATTCCTGCCTGTAAGTGGTAAGTTAGTAAGCATCGCTCACTTTGTAACGATAAATTCTCAAGTTATATTAGCCTTATATATGATATTTTTAATTTAAAGGAGTAACACAATGAATGCAACAAAATCATTATCACCAATTACAACTTCATTTGATCCATGGGAAGCTTATTTAGATGTTGAGCAATATGGAAAAATGACATTGACGAATATTGAATTCACAACGACTACGCTTTGCAATATGCGTTGTGAGCACTGTGCTGTTGGGTATACTCTAAAGCCAAAAGATCCAAATGCACTACCAATCGATTTGCTTTTGAAAAGACTTGATGAAGTTCCCACTCTTCGTTCGTTAAGTATTACAGGTGGAGAGCCAATGTTGTCTTTAAAATCAGTTGATCAATATGTTGTACCTCTATTAAAGTATGCCCATGAACGTGGTGTTCGTACACAAATAAATTCAAATTTAACACTGGATTTAAAACGCTATGAAAAAATAATACCGTACCTGGATGTTTTACATATTTCTCATAATTGGGGCACAATAGATGAGTTTGTTGAAATAGGTTTTGCCGTTATGGACCGAAAACCAACTTATCAGCAAAGAGCTGCACTATTTCAAAGAATGATTGAAAACAGTCAAGCTCTTGTTAAAGCTGGTGTCATCGTTTCTGCTGAAACAATGCTAAATAAACGCACACTTCCTTATATTGAGAAGATCCATAAGCAAATTGTTGAGGAAATGCATTGTCAGCGTCACGAAATTCACCCTATGTATCCTAGTGATTTCGCAAGTGCACTTGAAACACTATCACTTCAAGAAATGCGTCAAGCTATTCATCAGTTATTGGATGTTCGTGATGAAGATGTTTGGATGTTGTTTGGCACTCTGCCTTTTTATGCATGTAGTTCAAATAAAGAAGATCAAGATCTCATTAAACGTCTTCAAGAGACGAAAAATGTGACTGTACGAAATGATCCTGATGGACGTTCACGTTTAAATGTGAATATTTTCAATGGAGAAATTATTGTTACAGACTTTGGTGATGCACCGGCATTAGGCAATATTCAACACAACACACTACAATCAGCTTATGATCAATGGACAAATTCTTCATTAGCAAAATCACTTAGCTGTCATTGCCCTTCAGTAAAATGTCTAGGACCCAATATTCTAGTAAAGAATAGCTATTATCAGGATGTAGATTTCACAAAAAGAAAATCAACGATATAAGGTGAGAAAATGGACCAAATTAAAACGTTTATGGAACAATCAGTTTTCTTTGATATTGTAATCGTTGCAATTATTTTAGTGACTAGTGTGTTTATTATTAATAAGATTGTAAAGAAATTCTTTCAGCATTCCAGCTTTATAGAAGAACGAAAAGAAAAGACAATTGAGAGTATGATTCGTTCATTAACAAGATATATGGCTACAATCGGGTTCATTTTATTTATCATCTCTCAATTTGTTGATAATTTTGGATCAATATTAGCTGGTGCTGGTGTTGCTGGTATTATTATTGGTTTTGGAGCCCAAAGTCTTATACGAGATATTTTAGCTGGATTGTTTCTTATTTATGAAAAACAACTTCACCAAGGAGATTTTATTACGATAAATAATACGTTTAATGGTACCGTTGAAGAAATCGGTCTACGTTCATTAAAGATCCGTGAATGGAGTGGCAAGCTCCTAACGATAAGTAACGGAGAAATTAAACAAATACAGAATTATAATATTGATCGAATGAGAGTGATTGAACGAGTTGTTGTTAGCTATAGAGAAGATCCTGATCACGTTTGGTCTGTTTTAGAGAAAGCGTGTGAAAAAATGAATGAGGAGCTCCATCATTTTCTGAAAAAAGACTCTACTAATGAATTGATTGAGCCTTTTCAACTCTTTGGTTTAACATCAATAAATGCAAATTTCCGTGGATATGAATATACTGTCATCGGCCTTGTTGATGATCAATATTATTGGACCGCATCAAAAGAAACGAGAAGAATCTTAGCAAAGGTTCTTTATGATGAAAGTATTACTCTTGCTGAAGAAAGATTATTAATAGAAACGGAAGATCGTTTACCTCACTAATAATTGACTCATACATGATACAGAAGTAATTTCATTGATTTCAATATATGTAATTGAAGCATCATCATAGCTTCAATTACATAATCATTAAGTGCATGGTACAGATTCACACCAATTAGATACATTCTATTTAAAGTAAAAATGACCTCTATACTCTTATTTTATATTGAAAATTGATCAGGTCTCCAACTAATAATCGCAGCATTATATTCGTTTTGATAAATGTATTTCCCGTTTTCAAATACAATATATTTACTCAGAACATCCTCAACCAATGTAACATCAATGTCCCTGGTTAAAATTTTGCTCATATTTTTCTCGAGATTTCCTTCCCAATCTCTAATTCCTTCCTGCCACTTTGCTTCTAAACTCAGTAAAGCATCCTTTTTATTATCCATGAGACCTCCAGTATTAATTAGTATATTCCAGCTTATCTCTATTATTTAATTTCTATAAATATACAGCTATTACTTACTTTAACACCAAGGATAATATGCGATCGCTAGAAGGTACAAGTTAGATAGAGGAGAAAGAAACCATTACTAATACACCTTAGGTGACAGTTTTTTAATCCAATACTCTGCTTTATATTCGTTAGCGATACTACTTTAACATGTAAGTAAATTGATACCTTAGAAATAACCTATCTGATAAGTGCCTACACAAAAAGCCCATCTGAGTATTGACTCAAATGAGCTTCGACAAAATCCGGGAAGTGACAGGCACCAGCATTATTTCGGTTGATCTGATGTGACAAAACCAAATGATGCGTGGTCTTGTAATGGAATCCAAGCACCAATTCCTTGTGAGGTAATATTTTTGACAACGATACTTTTTTTGTTACCTTTTAACACTAAATAAACTTCACCATAAGTGACTTTCCCTTTTTCATTTACTGCTGGTGCATAGGCATATAAGTAGCCAAGCTTTTTTGATGGAATATTATACACTTGATCCTTTTTCGTTCCAGCACCTATGATTGTTTCAAACGAAAGTGGCAGATTGGTTTTTTTCATGGCCTTTAATAGCATTAGTTTTTTTACATCGTCTGCTTCTGGAACTTTTGCTGTTAAGCCACCTTTGATTGCCTTTTGTGCTTCTTGTTTATAGTGAATTTGTACTTGTGATTTTCCACCACGGTTGTCTTGATAATTTGTATTAATTTTTTGGTACTCCCAATTAGTTGCTGTTTCTGTAGACTCATAATTTAAAGCCCATTGCCCAAGGTAAATTGTTGCTCTGTAGCCAAATGCCAACGGTGCATCTGAAATTGTTGATTCATTTAGAATACGAATCAAGTCAGGGTTTTCAATTGTCACATTAGATGTGTCAATTAATTGTTGAGTAAGCTCACTAGGCTGTAGGAACGGCAAATCCTGAGTTGGATTTGGATATGTGTTTTCTTTTGATATATCCATTACAGAGTTAGGCATTTTAGGCTTTTCTGTTTTACCTTCTGCTAAAACAGCACTTGAAAAACTAAGAGATAAAAGCAAAACTAAAGATACAAGCATAGCTTTTTTCATCATGATGACTCCTTTCATAATGCTTATTCCTAGTGTTTTCAAGAGTGAAGCTGTTTATCCAATTTTTTATCGCTTTGTTAAGATTTCATACCTTCTTGATACTGGTCCATTTAAATATTGAATAAAAGGACCGATTAAGAAGGTAATGATAATGGTTCCGACCCCAATAGGACCTTGTAAAATAAAAGCTAAAATCAATGCACTTACTTCACCGATTGTTTTTGCTACCATAAAATTCATTTTAAATCTCTCATGAAGTGACAGCATTAATTGATCGATAGGATTTGCTGCAAATTTTGTTTGCAAATACATTGCTACACCAACAGCTATTAATACAATTCCACTAATAAGAGCAAGGATTCGTGAAAACAAAGAACCTAGCTCAACACTTGTCATTACAAACATTAACCAAAAGTCAACACTAAACCCGATCAAGAGTATTGTTATTAAAGCAAAAAGCTTGGGTCTTCCTTTTACTATTAGTGCATTAATAAAAATCAATAAAATTCCAACAATAATAACCCAACTACCTACTGTTAATCCCATTGCATTAGAAAGTCCTACATTTAATGCATCCCATGCACCTGCACCAAGATCAGCTTTAATTGTTAATGAAACACCGAAACCCATTAGAAATAAACCAATCAAATAAAATGCTATTCTAATTTTCATAAAATAAATTTCCCTTTCAAAATTTAGTATTTAAATTCAAGCTGAATATTTACAAAATGCTGAAAATATCATATAATTTATTTATACAAAAGAGTAAGTTTTGATTTTGGTTTAACTCTTTTGCAAGCGTTACCAATATCTCTAGTTTACTGTTTCGTCCTACACAAACGTAAGACTCTGTGCCCTTGCACAGAGTCTCTTTTTTTAGCCCCAATTAGTTTATTCACTAAATATAGATAATATCACATCAGGCATTCGAGTCATAGTCATAAAATTTGGTTTTGTTTAACACAGTTACGCAGTTAATTCTAATCATGATCAAGGAAATTTCATAGCACAACATAAGTGCCTACTTCACTAAATTAATTAACAAATGAATGAAATTAGGTTTTTATTGCACATTAATAAGGGTACGTAATTTATATACTTACGCTAAGGCGTACATTATATTTGAAAGGGGTTTTTTGATCATGAGTGATGATTTAAAGAAAAAATTACTAGAGGTTGTTAAAAATCACAAAGTAGGTACACTATCAACAATTAGACAAAATAAACCATTTTCTCGTTTTATGATGTTTTTCAATGACGATTTAGTTTTATACACAGCAACAAATAAGGAAACACATAAAGTTGAGGACATAAAAGCAAATCCTAATGTACATGCTTTGTTAGGTAATGAGTGCAAGGGTTGGGACGATCCTTATGTTGAAGTGGAAGGCACAGTATCTGTAGAAGAATCAAAAGAGCTTAAAGAAAAGTTCTGGAATGACCATCTCAAAAACTGGATTCCAACTGCAGATGATCCAAACTATCTACTTCTAAAAATCACACCTAGCTCTTACCGCTACTTTGAAAAATCATCAAGCAAAGCAGAAGTATATGATTTATAAAGAAACTGGGTCAGTCCCTCATCGCTGTAAAGCATTGAGGGACTGACCCTTCATATTTAAACAAGTTCAAACGTTTCCTCTATTTCAATGCTGCCTTTTACTGATTGAGCCATCGGACAGTTTTTGCTTGCTAATTCGATGGATTGTTGGATTTTGTTTTCTTTTAGGTTGTCACCTTTAATGCGGTAATGTATGTATATCTTCTCAATTTTATTTGCTTCTGCTTCATTTCGATCAACTTTAGTATCGATCGTGATATCTTCTACTTCAATTCTTTTTTTTGCCAGAATTTTACGCAATACACCACCACTACAAACTGCGATTGATGCAACCATCAACTGAAACGGTCTATAACCATATGCCTCATCACCAGCTATATGTAATTCACCAAATTCTGTATTCGTTATAAAACCTACATCCTTCTTCATATTAAACTGCATATTTTTCCACCTCTTGTTTTTTATCGATATTGTATACGAAAAAACCATCATAGAAAAGCTAAAGGTCTCCCATTAACCTTGTTAATTCCTACATTTCATTATAAAGTATTAATGTGCTAACTGTCTTTCTTAGAAGTACAGACTGTTTATATGATTCAATGAAAATTCGTAAAAATTGAGGTATAGAATATGGAAAACCAACAATTGCGTTTTTGGATATTAGTTTCAATCGTCGGTATTTCGGGTTTTAGCCAAGGAATGCTTCTGCCTCTTATCGCGGTAATATTTGAAAACAGTGGTGTATCGTCTGACTTGAATGGTCTTAACGCAACTGCTATGTATATAGGAATACTATTAGTCTCCCCTTTTATGGAGGCACCTTTAAGGAAGTACGGATACAAACCGATTATCATCTTAGGTGGATTGCTTGTTGCACTTTCTTTAGGGTTATTTCCATTATGGAAATCATTTTGGTTTTGGTTTGCACTTCGACTATTAATCGGAATTGGAGATCACGCCTTACACTTTGGAACCCAAACCTGGATTACAACTTTCTCCTCTGAGAAGAATCGCGGTAGAAACATTTCCCTTTATGGATTGTTTTTTGGTATTGGATTTGCAGTAGGTCCACTACTCACTCCTTTAGTTAAAATAAATGAAGCATTACCATTTATCATCTCATCTGCTCTATGCTTTATCGGTTGGGTTTTCTTGTTTATGTTAAGAAATGATTTCCCAGAGCAAACAATCGGAGTTAACTCATTTAAAGAAACGATGAAACGTTTTGGTAACGCGTGGCGTTATGGCTGGGTCGCTTTTTTACCACCCTTTGGGTATGGTTTTTTAGAGGCGTCATTGAATGGTAGCTTCCCTGTCTATGCTTTAAGAATTGGTTTAGATGTAACAAATATCTCAATACTGCTCTTTTCTTTTGCTATAGGAGCAATAATCTTCCAACTTCCTCTAGGCATATTAAGTGACAAACTAGGAAGAAGACCTGTTTTACTTTCAATTCTATTTTTAGGCTTTATTAGCTTCACTTCTGCTAGCTTCCTAGAAGGCACTGTAATTGGATTAACGATATGCTTATTTATTGCAGGAATGGTTGTCGGATCAACATTTTCTCTAGGCATCAGCTATATGACAGATCTTATGCCTAAAAATCTGTTACCAACAGGAAATCTATTATGCGGGGTTGCCTTTAGTATAGGTAGTTTGACCGGACCGTATTTAGGTGGAATGTTTATCAAATATACAAGTAACATCAGTTATTTCCTGATTATTAGTAGTATGCTACTTCTAATTTTCATCTCGATCGCTGTTTCTAAACAAAAAAACATGTCAACATACAACTTAAGCAACAATTCATCAATGAGTTAATAAGCTGACAATTTGTTAGCTTTTTTCTTTACCTCAGAATCACTAGATTATCTTAACAAGCTAGTATTTTTAAAAGGACTATTCCTATGTTCTCATTAACTTTAAATGCCAAGGTAGATAAAAAATAAAGACAAATATTTGCTTTAAACACATTACCGAGTGTTAATTAAAATAAAAATAATACTAGGAGAATCAAAAATGGTTCTCCCTATTCAAGTTTAAACAATTACTAACCACAAAATTTTCCCATTAAAATCGTATCATAATATTGACCATCAGATAAAAGCTTGTCTTTTTTCAATACTCCTTCAACCTCAAAGCCATACTTCTCATAAAGCTTTAATGCTTTAGCATTCGTTTCAAGTACACTTAAGTTTATTTTTTTAATATCACTTGAATCTGCCCAATGAATTGATTCGATTAGAAGGTTTTTACCGATTGAAAAACCCCAATATGCTTTTAATACACAAACACCAAACTCCACTTTATGTGCTGTTCTTTTCAACTTATTTCCAGCACACCTTGAAAAGCCAACAATCACACCATTAACTTCAGCTATTAAAAATAGGCTACTTATGCTTTCTGTATCATTTTTAATTATATTTACAAACTCTAATTCATCTATGTATGCTTCACCTTGTTCTCGGTCTAAATTCTCTGTTTCCCCATCTATTTGTAGTCTAAGCTGAGACAGTTGCTTCGCATCGTCACCATTTGCCGATCTAATTATATATTCTAAATGTTTGACCTTAAATATCTTCTGTTCAACTCTCATCACAGAGCTCCCTTCGATTTATGATTGCTTTTTTAATTTACACTACCTTGCTAAATAAAAGAAATAAAAAAAATGTTTGAACATTCCATTACTCCTGTTATATAATAGAACTAACAAAAGTAAACTGTATCATAACAATAAAAGGAGATGGTTGAAAATGATGAACAGACAAGAACGTAAGAATATGATTGAATTTATTGAGAGAATGAAGGATATTGATAAGAATTCTTTACTTTATATGACAGATGAGGATATTGAGCATATTTATAGTACAGTGTATAACAGTTATATTGAACTGGCAGAATAGATGCCAGAAAAAAAGGCTAACTAGGAAATAAATCCTAATTAGCCTTTTTCTTTAATGATAGCCGTTTTGTCCGTTCGCACTACCACTCGTTTTATGCTTTGGTTTATGCTTTGAATTTTGTTTAGTATGCTGACCATCTTTTTTCTGTTTTGCCATCACTAATCCCCCGCTTTATAAAATAGTAAGACGAATGTCTTCACTCATTACTATTCCACGAGATATTGAAAGCTATTAGCAAGAACAATTGGTAAATCCTTATGCAGCACGTTTTCTTTTATATAACATGGCATTTAGCTCTCCACCTAAGATAATAATCATACCGGATAAATAAAGCCAAATCATCAGTACGATAATACCTCCAATGCTTCCATATGTAGCACTGTAATTTGCAAAATTACCAACATAATAAGAAAATGCCAATGATGCGACAATCCAACCTATGGTTGCGGCAATAGCACCAGGTAAGCCGTCCTTAATATGCAATCGTTTATTCGGTGCTACAAAGTAAAGTGCCGTAAAAACAATAAAGAGAATAATTCCACTAACAAGCCAACGTAATGTATTCCAAATTGTTAAAAATTGATCTGATAAACCAAAATTGGAGGCAATAAATAAGCCGATTTCCTTACCGAACACAGGCAACAATAAAGCCACGACGATAACAAATACCATACCAATTGTTAAAAGAATAGCCATTCCTCTTGCGACTATAAATGATCTGCTTTCCTTAACATCATACGCACGATTAAACGCTCTTACAATCGCATTAATTCCGTTTGATGCAGACCAAAGAGTTGCAATAATACCAAAAGATAAAAGACCGCCATTTCTATTATTTAAGATCTGATCAAGTGTCTCATTAATAAGCTGCATAGATTCTCCTGGAGCAAACTCCTGTATCGTATTAAGAACATCAACTTGGGAAATTGGTAAATACCCTAAGAGCGTTATAAGGAAAATCAAGAAAGGAAACAATGATAAAAGAAAAAAATAAGATAATTGTGCAGATAAGCCCGGCACCTCATCATTTGTAAATCTTTGAAGTAATTCTTTGAAAAAAGAGCCTTCCTTAAGCATATATTCACCTCACGATTATTGTCGTTTTGGAAGAAATCTATCTTTAGTTTCATGTAGCATGTTAACTACTTGTGGAGTAGTCGTTTTTAGTTCATTCACCTTTTCAGTGATAAAGGTAATATCCTCTGATACCTCTTTAACTGTATGCTTCATATCATCTATCTTGACCTTAACTTCATTTGTAAAAGCTGTTGGATCTTTTACATATTTATTAAGCTTAATATTTATATTTTTCCCGCATTCCAAGACATCATCACGAGTTTGTTTGTCCATTAGTGAAGCTGCTGCCCCTACTAATGCTCCAATTAACATACCTGCTACTAGCTTGTTATCTTTCCCCATAGAATTCACCCTTTCTTTACATTTTATAAATTATGTTCTATTTTGATTTCCTTTAAAAAATTTTCACAGCTTTTACTTACCATTTCATAAACCTCTTCAAAGTTACCTGTATAATATGGATCAGGAACATCTGCAATCGGATAGTCTTCTATGTAATCTAGTAGGCGTTGAATTTTTCCTGATGGTTGAAATCCCGCTAAACGTCGTATATTACCTACATTTTCAGTATCCATTCCAATAATATAATCGTAAGAAGCAAGATCTTCTTTTCTTAATTGCCTTGCCTTCTGACCTTTGTACGATATGTTATACTGATCTAAAATATTCCTTGTTCCTTCATGTGGTTGTTTACCCACGTGCCAATCACCCGTCCCTGCAGAATCTACATCTATTTTCTTCTCAAGGCCTTCTTTTATAATAAGATGTTTCATAATTGCTTCAGCCATAGGTGATCGGCATATATTACCTAAGCATACAAATAATATTTTTACCATGATGTCCTCCTATTCCTTTTACCCATTTTCACTTTTTGAAAACACAACCCCATATGATCATGATACTATCTTTCAAATAAGTTTTCCTCTTCTTAAGGAACTTTCATTCATACTATTTGTTAAATACATTAGAAGGAAGTAACTAGATTATGTGGGAAGTTTTTGAATGTTTACCATGATTTCATGGTACAATAACAATAAAACTAGGCGTTATTATGAAAGGAATGAAGTAAGTGAACCTTACAGAAAAATCTACTGAAAACGTTGAATACATGATCGAGCAAATAAAAGAAAAGCTAAGAGTACTAAATTTTGGAGCAATTAAACCATCTCATTTTGATGAAAACATGTACGAAGAATTAAAAGATATTTATGAGCTTGTTATGAAGAAAAATTCATTCAGTCCAAATGAAATGCAAGCTATTGCTGAAGAATTAGGAAATCTTCGTAAAGGTCAATAAACGATTCTTACCTCCCAAACGTCATCATATGATGTACTAAAGGGGAGGTTTTTTATGTTGAATTTATGGTTAGTCACAATCTCTTTAGGCGGATTCCTCGTCGTTTCGATTGGACTTGTCCTATTTGCACTACAAGGAGCTGTAAACTCTGAAGATTCTTACCGTGTAGACCCGATCCCAACTGATGATGACGTGGAAGATAAGAAATGAAGATAGAAAGAGGCTGGGACATAATTAAAGTTGTCATACAAAACACAAATAAATCTAAAATTAGTTAAGTTGAAAACAAGTTCGTTTCATTGCGCTGCAGACATTTACTTTCCGCGGGGAGGAAGCTAAGCCTCCTCGGCGCAAGCGCCTGTGGGGTCTCAGCCTTTCCTCTGCACCCGCAGGAGTTAAATGTCTTCCGCTCCATTCCACTAGTTATTAAAAATAGTATGTAAAATCAAAAAATCTATTGAAGAGAGCAAATTAAAACCCGAACTATTAGGCTGAATGATTATTTGAAATTCCACCTAATAATTCGGGATTATCATTAGCTTAAATACTTATGTCCCAGCGTCATCCTTTATCCAGTATTAACTTAACTAATAAGCTTTAATGCTTCTCTTGTGAAAACAGGAATATCATCAGGATTCCTGCTTGTTACAAGCTGATTACTACATACAACAACTTCCTTATTCTGTAGTGCTGCTCCAGCATTTTTCAAATCCACGTGAATTGATTTATAACCTGTTGCATCACGTCCCTTTAATGCTTCTGCAGTAATCAAAAGCTGTGGACCATGACAAATAGCAAAAACAGGCTTTTTGTCAGTCATAAATGATTTCGCAAACTTAACATATCTTTGATCAGCTCTTAGAATATCTGGAGAAAATCCACCTGGAATAAATAACGCATCAAATTCCTCAGGCTTTACATCATCAATACCTTCATCAATTTCTACTCTAGCTTCTCCTTGCTTACCTGAAACTGTTTTACCTTTTACTTCCTCAATAACCGTTAAGCTATGCCCAGCTTCTTTAAACTCTTTTGCTGGTGCTGTATATTCCACATCTTCAAATGAATCTGTTAACAATACCGCAATTTTCTTTGACATACTGATCATAACCTCCAATTTCTTTCTATATTATTTAGTTACCCGGGCTTGTTTATGTTAAACATCTAATTAAATGCTGCATTTTAACAAATCTCTAAGCTAGATAAAATAAAGGAAATCCTAAATCTAACGAAGAATATACTCTATATATTTAAAATAAGGAGCTGTATATATTTGATTTTCCAAATAAAAAAGGCTTCACAAGAGGATATCCCCTTTCTTTGGGATATGCTTTACGAAGCCATTTACGTAAATGAAAATGAAGAAAAGCCACCAAGGAGTATTGTTAACAATCCTGAATTAGCAAAATATGTTGAAAATTGGGGTAGAGCTGGAGATTTTGCTTTAATTGCAAAGGATGAATTAGATCAAAGCTTAGGTGCTGTATGGATACGGCTATTTGATGATTCAAACAAAACCTATGGCTACATTGACAGCAATACACCTATCTTAAGTATGGCTATTTCACCTGAATTCCGAGGAAAAGGCATAGGATCAAAGCTATTAAATGAGATCTGTACACAGGCCTCTATAAATGGCTATAAAGCAATTTCACTTAGCGTTGCTCCAGCAAACAAAGCGTTAACATTATATGAACGAGTTGGATTCCAGAAAGTCGGAATCGACGGAACTTCTTGGGATATGAAATTAAGCTTCTAATGACTAAGGGTATTTTTGTAAACATTGTGGCTTTAAGTAACTTGTTTACAGTCTAGTGGCTTCAATTCTTCTTAGATAATTACTATATTCTAAAAAACATTGTGTTTAACATGTAAATAAGTCAAATAGCAGCACTCTTTTTGAAAAGAGCCTTTACTATACCTGTTGTTTCTCTTTGAACAAGCTTCCTGGACAAGCTTGTTCAATATCTTTAATAAATTCAATAACCTTCTTTTCATACCCTTTAGGATCTGTATTATATGCTTCAGCATGGCCAGCCTCAGGTACAATAAATAGTGTTTTTTTCCCTTTTTTACGTTTAAACATTTCGATTGTCATTTGTAAGGGGATAAAGGAATCTCTTTTTCCATGAATAAAGAGTATAGGCGTTTTTATCTTTTCTAGTCCTTTAATCGGCGAAATCTCGGGAAAGCCCCATCCATGGCGAAGCTTGACCAAATAACTAATAACATCTATTAAAGAATAAAACCGTATTTTCAAATCAAGCTCTAATCTTAACTTTAATAATGCTTTAAAATCACTAAATGCACAATCTGCTATACAAAATCGTACTCTGCTATCTCGCTTACTTACTTCAAGTGCTGAAGCAGCACCAAGTGATTCACCTAAAAGACCTATAAATGCTTTTGAACCAAAACGTGTTGTTGCGTAATCAATCCATGCCATTAAATCATCTTTTTCATAATAACCAAATGAAGTGTAAGCTCCCCCACTCAATCCATGAAAACGATGGTCACATAATAAAACATGAAACCCTCTTTTTTGAAACATTTCTACATACTTAAAGCTTCCAAATAAAGACCACTTTATCCCGTGTGCAATAATAATCACTTTTTTACTATTCGCTACAGGAAAAAGCAAGCCATGTAGCTTGTATCCATGATAAGAACGAATATAAATTTCTTCCTTTTTTATGGTTTGAAAAACGTGATCATCAATTTCACCCTTTTGTATCCCTAGCTTATAGGTTTTATCATAAGCAACTTTTTTAGGAGATAGAAGGAGACGACTAACAACATATAGTAACAAAGCGCTAACTAGACAGACTGTCACAATTGACAAAACAAGCCACTGCCACATACAGCATCTCATCCCTTCTAGGCTTTTTTATATCTTATTAACAAACTAGATAAGGTGTGAAAGCAAAACACATCCATCTTCGTAAATGGTGATCAAAATGGATAAAATAACTATAAAGTCCTTTATGATCGGTGGTGAGCGACGATATCAAATGAAATGATTGTTATAGGAGGAGGAATCGGTGGATTAACAGCCGCTGCCTTTTTAGCTAAAGATGGTTTTAACGTGACAGTATTAGAAGCATCAAATGAATGGGGAGGCTGTGCCGGGAAATTTGCTCGTGGACAATACTTGTTTCCTGTTGGTGCTACATTAGGAATGGGCTTTGAAGAAGATGGTGTTCATTCCTTATTATTTAAAGAATTAGGAATAGCAGCTCCTTCTCATTTCTTACTGCCCACTGTTATGGATATTCACTTTCCAAACAAAACAGTTCACTATTATAAGGACCGCTCATTATTTTTAGAAGAATTAACAAAGCATTTTCCACATCTAGATCGGAAGCTGAAACCTTTTTATGAGGAAATATGGGAAATTGGGGCAGAAGTAAAAAAATTGATGGTTAATCTACCTGTTCTTCCAGCAAAAACAATGTCAGAGTGGCTGCTACTCATTAAGTCCATTCGACTCCAATCTGTTAAACTGCTTCCTTATCTAAATCAAACATTTTCTTCACTACTTAGAAAGTATGAACTTAATGATGAGAAGGAATTTGTTGCCCTTCTTGATTCTCAATTGATTGATTCTATGCAAACAACATCCTACAATTGCTCAGCAATTATTGGTGCCTTTGCCCTTACCATATACCATGAAGGAGCATTTTATCTTGAAGGTGGCTTGTTCGAAATTGCCCACTCTTTAACAAAGGCAATTGAAGATCATGGTGGGAAGCTAATTAAACGAGCCAAAGTGACAAGCATCACTAAACAAAATCTAAAATACGAAGTTGTTGATCAACGTAATAGATCTTGGTCTGCT
Source organism: Metabacillus litoralis (assembly GCF_007994985.1). Taxonomy (GTDB): domain Bacteria; phylum Bacillota; class Bacilli; order Bacillales; family Bacillaceae; genus Metabacillus; species Metabacillus litoralis. The sequence goes on from NZ_VOQF01000012.1 coordinate 15,172, forward strand.
GATCATGTTATTTGCAACTTACCAATTCCGAATCTAGCACAACTACTTGAACAAAGTCTTTTGAAAAAACTTTCAAACAGTTATCAAAGAAAAACGGATGCTTCTCATTGGGGAACGATGACTCTTTATCTAGCTATTAAAGAAGAAGTGATCCCTCACGATACTCCATTATTCCAGCAAGTTCTCCAAGGTGAACTTCATGAAATGTCAGAGGGAAATCACCTTTTTCTTTCTCTTTCTAAATATGGTGACACAAAGCGCTCACCTGCTGGAACAAGAACGTTAACAGTAAGCACACATACTAACCTTGACCATTGGCGTTCAAAAGAAAATTATGATCAATACAAAGAAGCATTGAGTAGAAAAATGATGGAAGGAGTAAAAAAGGCTTTACCTTCAATTGAAGAAGGAATGATTCACTTTATAGAAGGAGCACCACGTGCCTGGGAACGATTTACTGGCCGGCAACAAGGAATGGTCGGAGGCTTCGCTCAAACAAAGGAAAACGCCCTATTCAACAGCTTATCCCACAGAACTGGCATCCCAAATCTTTGGACTTGTGGTGACAGTGTATTTCCAGGCGCTGGAACCATCAGTGTTTCGATTAGTGGATACCATGTTTATCGTTCGATTAAAACACAGATTAAAAGACCTTAAAAAGACAGATTCATGTAAAGGTTCTAAATCAGAGTGTAATTAAGTAAATCACAATAGAACTTAAGCGTGAAAACACTTTTTTCTCATTGATATTAACAAGGAAAGTCGTTGAAGAATTTGTATGTTGCGTTGTTATTAGGACATGAGATGGTGGCTATAAATTAGGAAAAGCAAAGGGTGCTCCTAATGAAATAGAATAACCTAATAAATTGCTTAGTTGACTATGATCAATATATTAATAACAAACATACTTTCTATATCATATTAGAATAAAATAAAAACTAATTAAAGGTTTTCAACGTTCGAATTTGAACTCTAAAACCCCAATAATTAGCCTTAAAGTTAAACAAACACAGTGTAATGTAGCGGAAGACACTTGACTCCTGCGGGTGCAGAGGAAAGGCTGAGACCCCGCAGGCGAGAAGCCGAGGAGGCTTGCTTAGCTTCCTCCCCGGCGAATCTTGTGTCTGCAGCGAAATGGAACGAACTATTTTCCCGTACAATTTAAAAAGCTGTTGACTTCAAAATCAACAGCTTTCTCGTATTGCTATACTAATTTCTTTGTATTTTCACAAAGATAATGTTAGATTGTTAACTAAAAGTCAGCCCTTTTATATAGTCCACTGATCATGAACAATCGCAACTAACTTCCACTCACCACTTTCATCTTGTTCAAAAGCTAAATTCAACGCTTTCCAGTCCATATTGTCATATTCTTCTGTCCCTCTTACATAATACTCAACAACATGTGCATCCGGAAAAATATCTTTTACATTACGTATCATATTACCTCTCGCTTCTTTTGGATCAAACACAACTTCATCTTCTTCATCAAAAGAAGCATCAAAAACATATTTATCATAATAATCAGCTGGTGTTAATTCAATCGGGTGTCCACTTCCATCTTCGTTACCCCACATATATTCTTTCTCATCATTCAAGAATTTCTCAACTTGATCTTTCTTAAAGGTAACTGCATTTTCTTCAACATATACATACGGTGAAAATAACAAACCTTTTTCTGGGTGAACATATTCAGACAGTTTTTCAACATCATCTTCTTTTAACAAAGTAATGATTTCATCAGCTTTCTCTTTGATAATTTCTTCATGTGATTTTTGAGGTTCATCATTGTTTTCATCTATTTCAGCAGTGTTTTCAACATCTTCTGGACTTTCTTCATTAGTACTATCATTTTCAGTTATATTTTCTTGCTCTGAAGTATTTTCAGTTTGATCTTCAGCACCACTTTGACACCCTGTCACTAGAAAAGCTGCTAATAATAGAGATAAACATAGATTCATTTTCATTAAATGCTCCTCCTTCTAAACTTAATAAACCAAGTCCAATATTTAAGTATTCTTATTACTATTTGTAACGTTTTGAAGAAATATGCTCATTTTGTAGTTTATAGTGAGCTAACCTGTTTAAATCCTTATTTTTTTATATCCTTTAAATAATATTGATCTGACGTAAAAAATTCATCCTTCAAGCGCTTGACTTCATTACTTAACAATAAAACAGCGATAATATTTGGTATTAAAATAGCAGCTAGAGCTAAATCAAGGAATTGCCAAATGATCTTGGCACCACCTATACTTCCGATAATGATTGAACCTAAATAAACAAACTTCATCATTTCACCTGTTTTATGTCCAAATAAAAATTCTGCTTGCTTTACACCATAAAATATAATAACAACAACGGTTGAAATTACAAAGAAAATAAGCGATATACTAACAAGATAGCTTCCTATTGATCCAAAATAATAATTGAACGCTTCAGTTGTTAGAGAAGCAGAGTTATCAATAGCTCCCTCTCTTGTCCAAACTCCAGAAGATAGAACAACAAATGCAGTTGCTGTACAGATAATTAACGTATCAATCACAATGCCCATCACTGCCCAAAACCCTTGTCTAACCGGGTGATCGGTTTGTGCTGCTGCATGTGCGATTGGTGCCGTCCCTAAACCTGCTTCATTTGAATAAAGTCCACGTGCAAAGCCCCAACGGATAATTTCACCTATTGCTGCTCCTGCAAAACCACCTACGGGAGCCATAGATGAAAAGGCGTTAGAAAAAATCAGGTTAAGAACATATGGAACTTGGTCAAGATTCATTAGTAAAATAATGACAGCTGCTCCGACATAGAAGAAAGCCATGATCGGCACAATAACCTCAGTTACTTTACCTATTCTTTTAATCCCACCAAATACAATAAGAGAAACGATTAAAGCGATAACAATCCCTGTCAATAATGGAGAAAGTTGAAATGTTTCGTTTACAGCTGCTGAAACAGCATTTCCTTGTACCATAATACTTGGAATTAGCTCAATCATCAGTGCAAAGGCAAACCAAACTCCAAGCCACTTCATTTTCAAGCCCTTTGTCATGTAATACATTGGTCCACCAACATATTCTCCATTTTCCTTCTTTTCTCGAAATCTGACAGCAAGCACACTTTCAGAGAACTTAATCGACATACCAATCAGTGCAATGATCCACATCCAAAATATTGCACCAGGTCCACCGAACATAATAGCTGCGGGCACACCAACGATATTTGCAGCCCCTACTGTAGCAGATAACGCGGAGGTTAAAGCTTGAAGAGGTGTAACCGTTCCTTCACCCTTTGGCTTCTTAAATACACTTCCAAACGTTTGTTTAAACATATAAATAGGATAACGAAATTGGAAAAACCCTAATCTTACCGTTAAATAGATTCCTGTAACTGCAAGTAATGATATCAGGGGTAATCCCCATAACCAGCTTGATACACTATTTACTACTTCTAAAATTTGGTTCATCGCTTTTCTCCTTTTAGGTTAGTTGTATAGCGATTTCCCTATTTAGAGGTTGACGAAACAAAAAAATGGAAGAACATTGTCAAAAATTACTTGGCATATTTATTTTTTATCTTTTCCACAAACTGATCTCGGTTAGCTAATCGCTGTAACTTTGACTCTTGATTTGTTTCTACTTTTACGTTAGGAAGTTGTGACAGTATGTCGAAAATGTGATTAGGATGCTGGATTCTTTCCCAAAGCTGTTTAGTAAAGAACAGTTTTTCATCAATATTTACCCATCCCTCTGGTATTTCATGAATGATACTAGAGACATCTTCTAAAGATATTTGTTTTAGACGTGTAACAAACTCCTTTAATGTTTCTTCATATTTATCTTTAGTATTAAACGGGTGTCGTTTTAATTGTTTTAATAATTGGGTACTAATTTTTAACGTTGAATGAGATAGTATTTGTTTTAGCAAAAAGGAAAAGCCATAATCTATTGCTATAATTTTGTTATTAACTTTCAACAAATTTAGATTTTGTGGTGTACGATCAATATTGATTAAAAAACAATCCAAAAAAAAGAGAAACAAAAGTTGATTGTCTTTAACGATAAATTCCGTATGAACTAATTCCTCACTCTCGATATATGGAAAAGCAAGATTATATCCTATACTCTTCTCTATTAGCTCCCTTGTTTCAATATCTGCAGATTCATACTTCTCCAAAAATTGAATATTCAACAATATCGGCTCTAATACAGGAAGATTCAGTTTAAGACCAAGTTTATTTGCTATCCATTCCATAACAAGAGAATCTGTTCCTTCACCTGAACCAGATAGCTTCACAAAAAATTGCTGATTATTCCTGTCTTGAATGACAATTGGTAAAGAAGATCCTGTTCGGATTTCTCTTATAAACTTTAAAGGGCTGCTTATCTCCATTTTGTTTCCCCATTTCCTAACTGATTTGCATCACCTCTAGTATATATTGGAAAAACACTGTCGTAATATTATTATTATCTATAGCTATAAAAAGCTATGAACATGCTTTTATAAATAATATTTTCACTTCTAATCTTGATAAATAATGTTCATTAAGATTAGCAATGTTCCCTTTAATACCTTACTTAGAAAGTGGATTATGATTGTTATCATCGACAATCATATAATACCCAATATTGCTAAAGAAAGCGTTATGCCATGAAAAACAACAGATAGATGTAGCACGCATTCGGTTTCTTTAACACTATATTACACTATTAATTTATGGTAAAAAATGAAATACCTCTATTGTATTTCGACTTCCGAAAGAGTATGATGAGTACGGTAGATTACATGAATTGGGGACACTTCTATGAGAATAAAAGATTGGGATTATAACCTTAAAATACGTCTTGTTGGCGAAGGATTAATGAATATTACATTTTGGATGTTTTTTCCGTTTTTAACAATCTTCTTTGCAGATGCATTTGGTAAAGGCAAAGCAGGATTTCTTCTAATACTTTCGCAAGTTTTTTCTGTTTTAGCTAATTTAATGGGTGGATATTTCGCAGATCGATTCGGAAGAAAAACAATGATGGTTGTTGGCGCCTTCGGTCAAGGCTTATCCTTTATGATATTTGCCCTTTCAAATTCACCTTGGCTGCAATTACCTACTTTAGGATTTATCTGTTTTGCTTTCGCTGGTGTTTTCGGCTCGTTTTACTGGCCAGCATCACAGGCAATGGTCGCAGATGTAGTAGCTGAGAAAGACCGAAGCAGTGTATTTGCCGTCTTTTATACATCGATTAATATCGCTGTTGTTATTGGCCCTATTTTAGGTGCCATTTTCTATGTTCGCTATCCTTTTGAGGTTTTACTAGGTGCAGGAATCATGTGTATGTTCCTCTCACTCTTACTAGCAAAACAAACCAGAGAAACTGCTCCAGTGTTCCAGAGGGAAACTGATATTAATAAGCAAAAATGGTACCACCCAATAATAAAACAAGTGAAAGATTATCATATCATTTTTAAAGATCAAACCTTTTTGTTATATATTGTTGCAGGAACTCTTGTTGCCATGACATTTATGCAGCTAGACATGATCATCCCAGTTTATATTACAGATATGATTCAACAGCAAGAAATGCTTAGAATTGGTGATTGGTCACTCACACTTAATGGAGAACAAGCATTTGGTGTTGTCTTATCCGAAAACGGTCTGCTTGTCGCTTTATTTACAATAGTTATTACAAAATGGATGACTAAATTCAAGGAACGTAATGTCTTTATGATTTCCTCTATCATCTATGGAATTGCTATTTTCATATTTGGTCAAACGGGTTCTATATGGATCTTCATTTTTTCAATGGCTCTTTTCACTTTAGCAGAGCTTATGACAGCAGGTATTCAACAAACGTTTGTTTCAAAAATAGCACCTGAAAATATGCGTGGACAATACTTTGCAGCTGCAAGTCTTAAATTTACTGTAGGCCGAACAATAGCACCAATTGCCATTCCGATGTCACTCTGGTTTGGATATCCAATTACATTTTCTATTCTAGGTGGTTTAGCGATCTTTAGTGCATTTTTATATTACATGATGTTTCAAAAAGCTGAGAAAAATGCGCTTCAGAATGTAGAAGCAAGTTAAGTACACATAAAGAGCCGTAACAAAGGTCACATCCCTGTTACGGCTCTTTTTATGCTAGTTTCTTAAGATACTCCAGATAAACTTGCTTTCCTAATATTTTCCGCACTAGATGATGTGCGCTCCATTAGATCTGCTATTGCTAAATTATCGTGAGTCAAATTGTCAATTGTCGCACTCATTTCCTGCATGCTAGCTGAAGATTGTTCGATTATCGCAGCTAAATCATTTGTTAATAATTCAACATTTGCAGATTGTCCTTTAACACTTTCTGCAAATATAGTAAACTGTTCAAGCTCATCTGATAAATGATCCAATGTTGCTTTTACCCCAGTAATAGAATTTGTTACTTTTTCTGTTGAAATAGCTCCTTTATTAATAACTAAATGACTTTCTTCAAGCTTTGTAACTGCTGCTGCATTGCTATCATTAAGAGTTTGTAGGTTTCCATTGATCTTTTCAGTTGTTGCTCTCGTCACATCAGCTAATTTTCTTATTTCAGTAGCAACAACTGAAAAGCCTTTACCAGATTCACCTGCCCTTGCAGCCTCGATCGATGCATTCAGAGCTAATAACCCTGTTTGATCAGTAATATCTTTAATAGAATTTGTTAAAGTATTCATTTCAGTTATTGTGTTTGAAAGCAATAAGAATGTTTGATCTAATTGAGATATCATTGTTTTTAATTCATTCATATCAGTATTCAGTTCTGTAGCATACTGTTGACTTTCAACAATTGTGTTACTTGCTCGACTAGAGTCAGTTTTCAATTCATTTGAAACAGAATGCAATTGCAGCATAGACTCCATAGTTTGTCGTGCATTTTGCGAAATCTCATTGATCTGCTCAGATTGATTCTGGCTTCCTGCCGCTACTTCTTGAATTGCGACCTGCATGTCCTTTTGTGCCCGCATACTACCTTGCACTTGCTTATTTGCTTGTGCAATCGCTTCTACAATACCTGATACATTTTCTTCTAAATGATGCTTTTGTTCTTCTTTCTCTTTTGTCTCTTTTTCTGCAACAGCAATAAAGTTTTGCAGTTGTTTAAATTGTTGCGAATTTAAATGGATCACAACACCGAGAACTACACCCATCAGTCCGTATATAATGCATGATGCGGGATAAATTGTTTCTAACGCTAGATTATTCGGTTGCTTCAAAATAAATGATAAAATCATCGTCACTAATCCTAAGCAATAACCTAACGCAAATATGTCTCTTTTCATATGAATAGAAGAAATCAATGTTAGAAATATTGTGATCATAATAATCTCTGAATTTGGTTCGAAGACAAATAGAGAACTAATCACAAATGCATAAATAAGAATGATACTTATATATGGAAACCATACTGGCTTTTTTAATAGTTTTTGAAAAATCAAATAAACTAATATAAACGAAACCAATTCTGTTCCATAATAGATTACTTTGATGATATCTTGAACAACCAAGATTTTTACAACAGCTAATAATGCTGATATCGAAAACGTGACAAACATTAATGTATTCTTTTTTGTTATATCCGTAATGATCATTTTCTCCATCACACTCATACATGTACCCCCTCTATATCGTAAGATAGACTTCCTACTATTATCATATATATCATAGAAAATAGACGATACGTATCATATTTTGTCGATAAAATTAAAAATTTTTAGTTATTTTGATATAGTTGAATATTTTAATGATTCATAGCCTTCATTTACCAAAAAAATCACAAAAAAATTTTTTTCTGTAAAATCCCTTCATGACAGTTTTCAATGAAAATTCGATAAAAAACACCCCTTTTCACATCTTTTTATAGATGTTACAATGGCACCACAAATCAAAAGTAGCCCCTATTCCTAAAGGAGTAGTGGCTATTTTTGTCCCGTCTTTTTGACGGAGTTTATTAGAATTAAATTTGAAAGGGTGTTTTTGATGCATAACGGAAGCAAAGGTTGGTACGTAAACGAATTAAAAAAGATGGGTGTTCGCCGTCATGAAGAGAAAAAACTCGAAAGCTACAAAAAACATTTTCTAGCTAACTTACTAGATAAACATAGTAGGTAACAATATGGGGTCAGACCCCACTATTTAATTTTGGGGTCTGTCCTTAATAAGTGCTCTACCCATGTTCATAAGGTGGCTCTTGATAAAAGTAGTTAGGTTTCAGTATCTTATTTTCATAGCTATGATGAAACACATGTGTTGTTGCTGGTGATACTGGCGGTATTAACCAAGTCCAATCACCTGTTATTTGTCTAGAGCTATCTGTTTCATTTTGCTCAAATCGTTTAAATTGCTGTGCAGCAGTATGATGGTCGACAATACTTACTCCAGCTTTTTTAAAAGAGTGTAGCACAGCCACATTTAGTTCAAGCAAAGCTCTATCCTTCCACAAATTCGCATGAGTTTTCGTATCTAAATTCATGATCGAAGCGACTTTAGGTAATAGATTATATCGAAAGGAATCCGCTAAATTTCTCGCTCCTATTTCTGTTTCCATATACCAGCCATTGAATGGAGCAGCAGAATACACAATCCCACCAATTTCTAGTTTCATATCGGAAATTAACGGAACTCCATACCATTTCATATGTAGATCTGCTATTTCTTCAATAGTTGGGTGAGTGATCTCCACTTCCAACACTAGTTCATCTGCTAATGAAAAGTACTGTGGTGTATTGTTATTTTGTTGGATAACGAGAGGTAGAATATCAAAGTTCGTTCCTGCTCCCTTCCAGCCCAGCTGTTCGCATCGCTTAGTAAACTCAATTGATGCTGGATCACCTAAAAAACCGTATTCTGTCTCATATCCTGCATATCGAATAAGCTGATGATTCCATATCCGTATCCGGTCTTCCTCACCATTATCTGGCTTAAAAATCGTAATAGCTGGCCTAATTTTCCCACCATTTGTAGCAAATGCAGTATGGTTTTCCAATGCCTTAAAAACAGCTTGCTCCGTATTAGCTTGTCGCTCATCAAATACCGTCAACGTATTCCAAAATAAGCGTCCAATACATTTATTACTATTTCTCCAGGCCACTTTTGCTCCATATGTTAATTCTTCATTTGTATGCTCGTATAGTCCTTTACTCTCTATCTCTACTTTGATCTCAGTTAATCTACTTTCTATTTCAACCTCTGATTTGCCAAGTTCGTTATATGAAGTGTGAATAAACTGTTCTGCTTCTTTTAACAGTTGTGTGTTTGCAACCAATTTGGTCACCTCTTGTAGTCATACTTGTTTACGGCTTCTATCTTACTCTTACATTTTCATATCGTCCAATAATAACGATCTTAAACTTAGGTTTGTTTATATTTTAAATCCCAAAGCTGCTGTAACACTGGCATCTCTTCCATTTCTTCTTTAGAAACATGTTTCCATTCTATCCCCGTTGGCTTTTCATATGGAGTGTTCGTCTTAACGATCCCCTCTTCAGTTGCGATCCAATCTACTGTTAAATCATATGTATCTCGTGGGATTTCATCATGTACTAATTGTGTACTATGAATGGATGTTACAATCGTAACTGGCGGATTACCGAGCTCCATTAAAATCGCATATTCTCGGTCAGCGTATCCTTCACCTTTGCCAATTCTTCTTCCATCTTGATGAATTGCCACAGAACCAACAACCATTAAATCAATTTGCGGGATTTCTGTTAAAGGGATTTCTTTTCCATATGATTTTATATGACTTAGGCTTGCAGCACGTCTTTCTTCACCCGCTGGAACCCATTCAGGCTTCACAATAATAAAGCCCGCCTTTAAGCGTGGAGTAGGAACTAATAATGTTTTACCATCAAGTAAGATCTGCTTTCGAAGATGTAGCTGTGGTGAATCAGGATTTACTTTTATCACTTTTGCTGCCTTATATTCAGGTAATGTTGTAATATGGGCTGCAGCTTTTTCAGCACCTTTAAAATTAGGTATTCGATTGATTAAAGGAAATGGAAATCGACCATTTTTTTCATCTGTTAGCTGTTTCCAAACTTTTTGCCTTATTTCGTCTTTTGTTTTCATTGTTTTGCTCCGTTTTTCTAGTATGTAATGAACAGGTGTAATTTGTTTTGTTCCAACTCATAGCTAGATTATTTGATAAAATCCTGCAGAATCATGCCAAAGCTTAGCACAAGTGCTATTAAAAAGAACTTAAAGCATAGCACTACTTTAAGTTCTTTTTAGGACTTTTTTCTGAAAAATCTAATTAAGTATTTTCAATTTCTTCAACAAGTAATGATAGTTCTTCCCATCTTTCCATTGTTTCATCAAGCTTTTCGTCGTTCTTCTCTTGTTCTTTGTATAGTTCCTGTACCTTGCCTAAATCACTGCCAGCTGCGGCAATTTCTTGTTCAAGCTGCTCTTTTCGTTCCTCAAGACTTGCAATCTTATCTTCAATTCCTTCCCATTCCTGCTGTTCTTTATAAGAAAGACGTTTTTTCTTTTCTTTTTTATAACCAGCTTTCTCTGATGCTGGCTCTTTTTCTTGTAGCATTTCCTGAAGCTTTTTTTCTTCCATATAATCAGAATAGCTTCCTTGAAAACGTGAAATATTTCCATTACTTTCAAATACGACAAGGTGATCAACAACACGATCTAAAAAGTAACGATCATGTGAAACTGTTAATACAACACCTGGAAATTGATCTAAATAATCTTCTAATACACTTAATGTTTGTGTATCAAGATCATTTGTCGGCTCATCTAAAAATAGAACGTTAGGCTCTTCCATCAAAACCTTTAATAAGTAAAGGCGACGTCTTTCTCCACCTGATAACTTTCGGATATATGTCCACTGAGCAGATCGAGGGAATAAAAACCTTTCAAGCATTTGTTCAGCTGTAATCACTTGATTATCTATTGTATAAACAACCTCAGCTGTTTCTTTAATATACTCGACAACACGAAGATTCTCGTCCATCTCTTCCTGCTCTTGTGTATAAAAACCAATTTTAACTGTTGTACCAACATCAATTACCCCTTGATCAGGTGATATTCTTCCAGCCATAATGTTTAAAAGTGTTGATTTACCTGTACCATTTGGCCCAATAATTCCAAGTCTTTCACCTGGAGTAATTAAATAGTTAAAATCCTTAATAAGCTGTTTACCATCATATGACTTTGAGATATTTTCAAGCTCAAGCACTTTTTTTCCTAATCGAGTAGAGCCGATTGCAAAGTCTAAATCCTTTTTAACGGCAGGACCTTGTTGATCTTGTAGATCCTCCACGCGACCTATGCGAGCTTTTTGCTTTGTTGTTCTTGCCTTAGCACCTCGTCTAAGCCATGCAAGCTCACGTCTTAATAGGTTTTGCCTTTTTTCTTCAGCACTCTCTGCATTGATTTCTCTTTCAGCCTTTTTTTCTAAAAACACTTCATAATTTCCAGAGTACGTATACAACTGACCTTGATCAAGCTCAAAGATTTGATTTGAAACACGATTTAAGAAATAACGATCATGTGTAATCAAAACAATCGATCCACTATAACCGGCTAAAAACCCTTCAAGCCACTCTATTGTTTCATTGTCTAAATGGTTTGTTGGTTCATCTAATATTAAAATATCAGCAGGCTGAATAAGTGCTTTTGCAATCGCCACTCGTTTTTTCTGACCACCTGATAAATACGTTACTTGTTTTTGAAAATCTGTAATTCCTAGCTTTGTTAACACTGTTTTCGCAACAGTATTTGCTTCCCAGGCATCATGCTGATCCATTTTTTGCTGCATATTCATAAGATGCTTAAGCTTGGTTTCATTTTCAGGATCTTTTTCTAGCTCGCTTAACGCAAGCTCATACTCTCTCATTACCATCATAATCGGAGCATCACCATAATAGATCTGCTCAAGTATTGTTAAACCTTCCACAAGCTCTGGCTGCTGTGGTAAATATTCAATTCTCAGTGAATTAGAATGCGTAATTTCACCAGAATCGGCTGTTTCAATACCTGAAATCACCTTTAATAAAGTAGACTTTCCTGTTCCATTAACACCGATTAAACCAATTCTTTGTTTTGCTGCAATGCTAAAAGAAATATGGTCAAATAACACCTTTTCTCCATATGTTTTATATAAATTTTCAGCTTGTAATATGCTCATAATTATCCAATCCTTCTAAACAGTATGCCTCTATTGTACAGCATAATAGGCTCTCAATGCGAAGAAAAGCAAACTTGAAAAGGTTTTCCCACTGTCACTTTGTGGTAATGAATAGTACAAACAGTAGAAAGTGGTGAATATCGTGAATTCAGCAAATAACAATCAAAGAAAAGAACGAGATCATCCAGAACAATACAAAACAGATAAAGAAACATTATTTGACCGCTTTGAAAGTGAACAACATGTAGATCCGATCCCAATGGAAGACCTAAAAAAAGAAAAACGCGAGGAAAAACAGAAACATAAAACAAAAGATGAGTCTGCTAGTGAAGACAAATATAAGTAGCTTTAAAAAAAGAGCCCATCTATGCTGTAGATTGGCTCTTTTTTCTTTGAAATCAGGCAGCCAAATATGGAATCATTCAACTTTTGACGATAATCGTTCAACTACGGCATATAATCATTCAACTTTGCCGGATAATCATTCAACTTTAGCCATTATTCATTCAACTCTACTTTAAGTCCATGTGCTAAACCAGTTAATCCGTCAACTTCTTGTATTATTCAATCAACTTTGCCATACAAATCTTCCACCATCCGACACTGTTCGACACCTTTAAGCACGCATATATAATTTCGTGCACACTCTCATTACGTGAAAAAAATACAAAAAAGCTACCTCCCCAGAAGTAGCTTTGTCATCTATTATTGAGCATCCTCAGCTTTTTCCAAAAGAGAATTTGCTAAAACGGATAGATTGCTAGTTGTATTATTAATTTCCTTGATTGACAATACAATGGAATCAAGATCTTCTTTGTTTCGATCAAACATGGTTAAATAGTTTTCCATTTCCATCTTAACAGTAACAAGTCCACCTTTTACTTGTTCTATTTTTGTCTGTGATTGCTGTGTTGATTGATTCATCGTTTTCATACTTTCAACAAGATCATTAGTTGAGTTATTATTTTTCTCTACTAATGTTTTAATTTTATTACTCATCATTTTTGAATTTTCAGCAAGATTTCGCACCTCAGTGGCTACAACTGCAAAACCACGTCCTTCATCACCAGCTCTTGCTGCCTCTATAGAAGCATTTAGCGCAAGTAAATTAGTTTGATCAGCAATTTCTTCGATGCTTTTTGTCATTTCGAATATTTTCTCTGAGTTCTCTTTCAGTTCAAAAATACCACTGATTGATGTGTTGACCTTTTCTATTACATCACCAAATGTTGTAATCATCGAAGCCATTTGCACTTCATTTTCCTTTGTTAAATTGACTAGATTTTTACTGCTTTTTTGTGTTGTTTCTGTTTCTTGACGAATTTGTTCTGCTTTTGTACTTGTTTCATAGACTGTTGCTTCTGTTTCTTCAACTGATGCTGCTACCTCTTGACTAATAGCAGTTAATTCCCTTTGAAGGACTTCCTTAGAAGCATTTAATTCCTCTAACTCATTCATTCTAGCTTGAATGTAATTTTCTACAACTAATTGTGAGTCAAGATTTGTAATATGCGTGATCGCCAAAATGAGTTTTGTTAACTTTTCTGGCTCTTTTTCAAATTTCTTTACAAGTTGTGGTACCAACAACGTATTTATAGCTGAGTAAGTTGCGATAAACCATGACGCAGGTAGGTTTGCTCCATTATGTGTATTGCCTATTCTTTTTCTCATTTCAAAAAACTGATCATCAAGTTGTCCACTTAATAAGCTTTGAAAATATCGAACAAATACGTTATATAAGCGCTCTCTTGTTGAATGCTCAGTTGCGATACCTTTTAGAATTGGCTGTTTATACAACTGATTTAACACCTTTTGCAATATTTCATCTAACATTTCTACTAAAAATGGCTGTGCTTCTTGTAATAGTTCTAAATGCTCTTTTGTCACACCCATATATTCTAATCTGCCTGAAACATTCTGATCATCTACTACAGCAATATTGTTTTTGTCTGGAAATTCTATTTTAGGTATAAACTCCTCTATCTGAATACGGTCTTTTTTCCCAAATCCTAACATGGTTTCCATCTCCCTAATATCTATCTATTCACATTGTATAACATTTGTACTAGTTTTGTATATAAAGACTTACTCTCTCTACAATATCTTTTTATTGAATTTTTATTGCATTTCGATTAGCAAAATTATACAATAACTGTATTAACAATATTAGTACAGTTAACACAAGAAGGGGGTTACTCATGTTTCAGCTCGATGTTAGAAGCAGAAAACCCATATACGAACAGTTAGTAGATAAAATTAAAGAATTAATTATTAACAGAATCCTTAAGCCTGATGAACAATTACCTTCTGTAAGAATGCTTTCAAGTCAATTAACTGTGAACCCTAATACTATTCAGCGGGCATATCGAGAATTGGAAAGCCAAGGATATCTATATTCAATTAAAGGAAAGGGGAATTTTGTTTCTGCAATTGAATCAATGCCAAATGATAATAAATTAGGTGAATTAAAAACAGATATTCAAAAGCTTATTGCTGAGGCAATTTATCTTGGTTTAACAAAAGAGGATTTATTTGTGCTTTTTGATCAAGCTCATCAACAAACAAAAGGGGATAAACATTAATGATAAAAGTTCATTCCATTAGTAAAAAGTATAATAAACAGTTAGCAATTAACGAACTATCCCTTTCAGTTAAGAAGGGATCTATATATGGATTGTTAGGATCAAATGGTGCTGGAAAAACATCTTTATTAAAAATAATTGCTGGAATCAATAAGCCTGATAAAGGTGAAATTACCATAAATGAGTTACCCTCATTTGAAAATGTCTCTGTTAAGGAACGTGTTGTATTTATTCCAGATGTACTATATTTTTTCCCTCAAGCAACCATCGCTAATATGGCGGCACAATATAAAGAGTTTTACCCTGCTTGGAATCAACAACGTTTTGATCAACTAAAAAGTGCTTTTAAAATTGATTTAAATAAAAAAGTACATCGTCTTTCAAAAGGAATGAAACGACAGGTTGCATTTTGGCTTGCTTTATCAGCAATGCCTGATGTACTGATTTTAGATGAACCAATTGATGGGCTTGATCCTGTAATGAGGCAAAAGGTTAAAAATCTACTATTTCAAGATGTAGCAGAACGGGAAATGACAGTTATTATCTCTTCTCACAATCTACGAGAAATAGAAGATTTATGTGATCATGTGGGAATTATGCATAATGGAAAAATCATTATCGAAAAAGAAATTGACGATTTAAAATGTGATACACATAAAATCCAACTTGCACTAGCAGATCCAACACATGAAGAGCATTTATTAAATCAGCTAACTATCCTTCATTATGAGAAAAGAGGTAGTGTTTCTCTTCTCATAGTAAGAGGAAAGGAAGAAGAAATTAATAAAGTTATCTCCTCGACTGAGGTTATTTTATATGATTTATTACCATTAACACTTGAAGAAATATTTATTTATGAAATGGAGGATATTGGCTATGAAATCGAAAAAATCCTTCTTTAAGCCCATAGTTGTTAAACAAGATTTAAGACAGCATGGGTGGATTTGCATCGTATATTTCATTTTACTTTTGTTTGCACTTCCATTAGAAATGCTACAGCTTGCAGACAGGGAATATATAATATTTTCAGATTATAAAAACTATTTTATGATAAATACTGAAATACAAGCAATCATACTATTTTCCATCCCAATTGCTTGTGGTCTGTTAATTTTTAGATACTTACAAACTGAGGCTTCTGTTGATACAGCTCACAGTTTACCTATTCGTAGGGAAACTTTATATGTTAGTCATATTATAAGTGGTTTACTATTACTCCTTATTCCAATATTACTTACATCTTGTATTACATTCTTCGTCACAACGACAATCGATGAATTTAGTGGTATCCTTTCAATCTCTGAATTAGTATCATGGACATTACTATATATCTTGTTTACTTGCTTCTTATTTGTCCTAACTTCATCTGTTGGTATGATTACAGGTATGACGACAGTACAAGCCATATTCACTTATATATTTCTCTTTTTACCTATAGGTCTAGTTTCTATGATTACCTATAACCTAACTTTTCTATTATTTGGTTTTTCACCAGCTTTTACTGAAGAAGCTTTATTAAATTTATCTCCATTTCATCGCTTTATCGGTACATATGGTGTTATTAATACATACTCAAGTTTAGAAATCATTCTATATCTATTATTAACAATTCTTCTTTTCTTTATTGGTCTTGGTTTTTACAAAGCCAGACAGCTTGAGAAAGCAACAGAGGTTATTGCTTTTCCATTTTTAAAACCAATCTTCAAATATGGTGTTACGTTTTGCGGTATGGCTCTTGGAGGCTCATATTTCTCTATATCAGCGACACTTAATTGGAATTGGATAATTTTTGGATACATTGTTGGAGCATTAATCGGCTATACTGCAGCTGAGATGATTTTGCAAAAAACATGGCGAATATTCAAATTAAAAGCATTTACCGGCTTTGTTATATATAGTGTTATTTTCATTATCATTCTGCTTGGTATAAGAGCTGATTTATTTCATTATGAAAACAAACTTCCGAAAATGGATCAAATAAGCGAGGTTTATTTTGGAGATAAATGGACGTTGCAAGAGGCTGACCGTAACGATCAGCAGCTATTTTCAGACTCAAAGCTTTACATTCAAGATATACGAAATTTACATGAACATATTATTGATGAACGAGAGTTAATAGAGAATACTTCTTATATTGAGAATATGCACTATATGCAAGGAATGATTATCTACAAACTGAAAAATGGTAGTACAATTTCAAGAGAATATCAAATTCCAATTGATCAAATGAAAAAGATCTTAAAGCCCGTAATGGATGCTGAAGATTATAAAAAAACACTTCCTGATTATATTCAATTAAAAAGAGAAGAAGATATTAGTAGTATACAAATTTCCCCAAATGTTCCGGGTTTTAACGCTATTACGATCTCTAAGAAGGAAGACATAGAAAGCTTTAAGAAGGCAATAGAAGCAGATATTCTTTCACAAACTCTAGATTCAATGTATTACCCAACAAGTAGATGGGGAACTATTGAACTGTCCTATGATAGTAGTGACGCTACTTTTAACATTGAGCAAATACCTTCTAATTATTTTACTGAATCTATTAATGTTGAATGGAAAAAATCCTATTCAAATATCTCAAATTGGTTAGAACAGCATAATTATTTAGAGGATTTAACAGTCAGTGAAAAAGATATAAATAGAATCGAGTAAGCTAAGCTTCCAGAAACATATCAAAAAGATATTGAGCTGCACATAGATAAAGATATGATCAATTCAGAAAATCTCTTCAGAAGTGATAACAACATCATTACCATGACCAATAAAGAACATTTTTTAGATGTTGTACAAAATTTAATGGATTTCCCTGAAGGAAAATCATATTACGCAAAAATTATATTAAAGAATGGAGAAACATGGTATGGCTTTCTTGAGGAAGAACATATACCAGAAGAAATAAAGTGATAAATAAGATGGGGTCTGACCCCATCTTATTTTTTATTTGCTTGCTTACCACTCTTTTTTTGACTTTGATGCTGACTATTACCGATTTGAAAATCGCTACCTAATTCTACTTCATTTTCTCCTTGCTGCTTTGCAATTTGCTTTGCTGTTTGCTCTTTATTTTGCATACCTTGCTTAGACATAACCCATTCCTCCTTCATTCGTGCTTTTTTTACTATGCACGTAATAATTCTATTTTATCCTCAAAACTTTTAGGAAACATTCGGTTGATATGTAAATTTAAGTCCGGACATATTCCTCATTTTCCAGCGATGAATACGATGAAAAAGAAAAAATACGAGGAGGTTGGATGCACATATGTATCAACAGTATCAATATTCTCCACAGTTTCCATACTCAGAGCAAGCTGCACATCAACAATATAATCAGCCTATGAATACTCAATTAAAGAACTATACATTACAACAAGTAGAAACGTTTGTTCAATATGGATTAAAGGAAGCTCAAGCTACATCATATCAGCATACTTTAAGAGAAGTTGCAGCAATTGCTTATTTGATGGGTAGAGGCTATGATCCACAAACTGCTTACAAAACGGTTGAATCCTGGGAATTAAATGAATATTTTTATGGTCGTTAAATGATTAGGAGTTTATAGAGGTTCTAGCTTAAACCTATGGTATTTGGCTTATTTGACCGCCTAATCACATTCAGTCATAAACGCCAGACTACTGATGTGTGAAGCTCCGAGTATTGCTAAGGATTATGAGACAAAACAAAAACACCGATCAAACAGAAATACTGTTTAACCGGTGTTTTTTCAAAAGACTTAAGATGCTTGATCTTTATCCTTTTTATATTCGGTTTCCCAATAATCTGCATTTTTAATGCCTAATGCTTTAGGATCGAATACTGGATCAAGTCCTTGTTTTCTTTGCTTCTCATAATCTTTTAATGCTATTAGAGCAGGTTTTGCTAATAGTAATATCGCAATTAAATTCAACCAAACCATTAGCCCTAAACCAACATCACCTAGTGCCCAAGCTAATGCTGCTTCGTTTGTCGCACCATAGAAGGTTGCGCCCAAAAGAACAATCTTCAGAACAAACATTGCCCATTTACTTTTTGTAACACGAGTTAAATATGCAACATTTGTTTCAGCAATATAGTAATATGCCATAATTGTTGTGAAAGCGAAGAAGAATAATGAAACTGCTACAAACCCAGCTCCAAATCCAGGAATAACTGACTCAATTGCAGCTTGTGTATATCCAGGACCAGGTTCTACACCTCGGAGGTTATTTGCAAGCATTGTTCCATCAGGTGCTTCTGTATTATACATACCTGTAAATAAGATCATAAATGCTGTTGCTGAACAAACAAATAAAGTATCAATATATACAGAAAATGATTGAACTAAACCTTGCTTAGCTGGATGCGAAACTTCCGCAGCAGCTGCAGCATGTGGACCTGTTCCTTGTCCTGCTTCATTTGAGTAGATTCCACGTTTAACTCCCCAAGCAATTGCAGCACCAACAATTCCACCAAATGTAGAATCTAATGAAAATGCACTACTAAAGATAAGCTTAAGTACACCTGGTAATTCACCAATGTTTGCAAACACGATAATTAATGATACAACAATATAACCAATAGCCATGAAGGGTACAACATATTGTGCAACAGATGCGATACGTTTTACTCCTCCAAAAATAATAACACCAATTAAGGCAATAAGTATAATTCCAGTAATCGTAGTATTCATATTAAATGCGTTTTCTAAGCCAACTGCAATCGAATTGGATTGGATACCTGGCATTAATAGAGCCATCGCTAAAATTGCTGCAACAGCAAATGTTACCGCAAACCATTTCCAGCCAATTCCTTTTTCAATATAGTAAGCAGGACCACCACGATATTCGCCATCCTGTTTTACTTTATAAATTTGAGCAAGTGTTGATTCTATGAATGCACTAGAAGCTCCAATAAAGGCAATTGCCCACATCCAAAATACAGCTCCTGGTCCACCAAATGCAATTGCAGTTGCTGTACCAGCAATATTACCTGTTCCTACACGACCTGATAATGCAATAGCAAGGGCCTGGAAAGAAGATACTCCAGCTTTAGAACTCTTACCTTCAAACATTAATTTAACCATTTCCTTAATATGCCTTACCTGTAAAAAACGTGTCAGGATCGAAAATAGTAAACCTACCCCTAAACAAATGTAGATAACCGGTGTGCTCCATAGCACCCCATTTAAAGCATTCACAAAATTCTCCAAAACGTTACCCCCTTTATTGAAAAGACTGAATTTTCTTTCTAGAAGAATTATAATCAATCTATTTTGATAAAACAACAAAAATGTGAGATGATCTCACATTTTATTTTTATTCTAGTAAAATATTTAATTTGATTATTATCTAACTATTCAATGATCTTATTTTCTAAAAAAATTTCAGGATAGTCTGTTATTATAGCAGAAACATTAGATTTTATTAACTTGTTGTATTCACTCATCGTGTTAATGGTAAATACACGTATTGGGTATCCACGTTCCTGCACCTTTTTCCCAATAATAGATTGTGCAAAGCTTGCTTCACAGTGGATAGCCTTAACAGGGATATTTTCTACCACTTTTAAAATATCTACTGGAATTCCCTCGATTAGATAAGCTGTTTCTATAGAGTCATTAAGCTCATTTATTTTCTTTAGACTTGCTTTGTTAAAAGAAGACAATATACACTGACTTTGTAAATGAAACATATCAATTAAATGTAGCACCTTTTCCTCAAGCTCCGGATAATCAATAATATCATTTTTCAGCTCAACATTAACTAATAAAGGATAATTTAATGTTGTTACCCATTGTAATACCTCTTCTAGTAATGGTATCGATTCTCTGGAAAACTTAGGATGAAACCAGCTTCCTGCGTCAAATCTTTTTAACTGATTCCAAACAAAATCTTTTACATATCCAATTCCGTTCGTCGTGCGATCGATTGTTTCATCATGTATAACAACCACCTCACCATCCTTAGTCAACTGCACATCTAATTCGACTCCATGTGCCTTCACTTTTGCAGCAGCTCGAAAAGCAGCCATTGTATTTTCTGGATACTCCCCACTAACACCTCGATGTGCGAAGAATTGTCTAGTTTCTCCCATATTTATCCCTCTTTTCTAATTATCTATCAATGTATGTACGAAATTCTGAATGAAAAAGACCCAAGAAGGTAACTCCTTCAAGGGTCACTATGAAAATTAACATTATATCCTGTACTATCTTATTATGAATCCAACCTTCTAGATAGTCATGTAACTATGGATATGCTCAATTACTTTCCTTGCTTTTTATTAGCAACCTCTAGGGCACGATTTGTTTCCTCAGCAGCTTGATCAAGTGCTTCTTGTGGATCCATTCCTTGATATAAGTTTTCCATAGCAGTCACAACTTTCTGACGTGATTCAGGGAAAACAGAAATCAATGCTCCTTGAGTAGCAGTTCCTGGTTTTGTTTCACTAAGTTGATCAACTGTTACCTTTAATTGAGGATACTTTTTCCATTCTTCTTTTACAATATCTTGGTCATATGCAGCAGGATTAATCGCAAAATATCCTGTTTTCACATGCCAATCTGCTTGAACCTCAGGAGTTGTTAAATACTTCATAAATTCCCATGCCGCTCTTTGTTTTTCTTCTTCAATTCCACTTGACATCCATACTGATGCACCACCGATGATAACACCTTGTCTGTCTGCTTCATCAGGAATTGGTAAATATGAAACACCTACTTCAAATTCTGCATTATCTACAATTGTTTTAACACCTGCTGATGAATCTAAATACATAGCCATTTTCCCTGATTGGAATGCAGCACGCATATCATCCCAGTTTTGACCTACATTATAAAAAGTTCCTTCATTATACATGTCACTAATTAAATTAAATACATTTAAACCAAGCTCATCATTAAACGTAGCTTTTGTCGCATTTCCATTACGTCCATTTTCATTATCAACATAATGACCACCTTGTCCAGCTAACATCTCTTCAAAAAACCAACCATAGTTCAAAATAGAAAATCCATATTGACTTGTTTCTCCACCATCAGCTTTTGTTAATTTTTTTGAAGCATCTTTTAATTCACTATAAGTCATTGGTGCTTTTTCAGGATCTAAACCAGCTTCTTTAAATGCGTCTTTATTATAAATTAATACTGGTGTTGAAGAGTTGAAAGGCATTGAATATTGTTCACCATCAACTGTGTAGTAATTTGAAATGTTCGATTCCCATTGTGATGTATCATAATTATCTTCATCAATGAATTTTTGAACTGGTTGCACATGTCCACTGTCGATCATATATTTTGTACCAACTTCAAATGTTTGCATAATCGTCGGTGCATCCTTTGTTCCAGCAACTGTGTTGAATTTTGTTAGTGCTTCTTCATAAGTACCTTGGAAAACAGGGGTAACTTCGATATCTTCTTGTGATGCGTTAAAATCTGCAACAATATCCTTTAAAACTGTTTCAAGATCTCCACTCATTGCATGCCAAAATACTACCTCTTGTTTTCCAGCAGTTTCTTCTGTTTTTGTGCCTTCTGTTTTTTCTCCTTCTTCAGATCCTTTTGAATTTGATTGGGAGCTAGAACAAGCACCTAATACTAATAATAAAAGCGCAGATAAGATAATTAGAAATTTATTCTTCATTTGTAATTCCTCCTTGTTTTTCATTAATCTGTCTTCAGCTTATGTATTGTGAAAGATTATTTCAGAGCGCCTTGTGTTAATCCTTTTTGTAAGCGTTTTTGACCTAAGAACAAGAGAATGAGCGTCGGAAGTATCACTACAACTACTGCTGCCATTACCACCCCCCATTCAGTTGAAATTTCTTGAGATTGCAGCTGTTTCAAACCAATTTGAACAGTTCGAACACTTTCGTTGTTTGTCACAAGCAATGGCCACAGATACATATTCCAAGTCGTTAAAAAGCTATAAATCCCTAGAGTAATCAAGCTAGTTTTTGAAACTGGTAAAACAACATTCCAGAAAAAGCGAAAACGACTAATTCCAGCAACTTGAGATGCTTCATATAATTCTTTTGGAATTGTTTTAAATTGCTGTCTTAGTAGAAAGGTACCAAATGCTAAAGCAAAAAATGGAATGGTTAAGCTTGAATAAGAGTTTAGCCATCCTAGCTTTTGAATGGTTAAGAAGTTAGGTACCATTGTTGCTTCCCACGGGATCATCATGGTTGAGATAAAAAGAAAGAATATGAATTCTCTTCCCTTAAAGCTAACAAACACAAATGCAAAAGCTGCTAAACTTGATACGATAATTTGACCAAGCATAACAACTGACGAAACATAGAAGCTGTTCCATAAATATTGGATAAGTGGAACCTTTTCAAAAGCAGATTGATAGTTTTCTAGTGTTAATGATTCAGGGATAATATTTCCTCTTAATACCTCTCCACCCTGCATAAAGCTAATCATTAATGCATAAAAAATCGGAAACATCATGATTAAAAACGATAGTATTAATAAACTATAAATAACGATTTTCTTTGTTATACTCATTGATAATGCACCTTCCGTTCCCCAATTTTGAATTGAAGAATCGTGACAATTAAAATACAGAAAAATAGAATCGTTGCTTGAGCGCTAGCTGATCCAACATTGTAATTAATAAACGCTTCTTTATAGATGGAATAAACAATCACATTTGTAGATTCCACAGGCCCACCTTTTGTTAAGATGTCAATTTGTCCAAACGTTTGAAACGAATTGATTAGTGAAACCGTTATAATGAAAAACAATGTCGGTGACAACATCGGAATCGTAATTTTTCGTAACTTATACCAATAACTAACTCCTGCTATATCTGCGTTTTCATATAAATGCTCATCAATATTTTGCAATCCACCTAAAAGAATAAGAAAAGCAAAACCAGTGTTCATCCATACCGTAGAGACAGCAACTGATAGTAGAGCATACTTTGGATCCAACAGCCATTGAGTTTCAGATCCACCTATTGCAACTAGGATTTTATTAAAAATACCGATTGCTGGGTTATACATGAACATCCAAATCACTGATGATGCTGCAACACTCATCCCCATTGTTGAAGAAAACATTGTTCGAAAAAATCCAATTCCTTTTACCTTTTCATTTGATATGACAGCTAAAAATAAGGCCAATATTACACCAACAGGCACTGTATATATGACAAATAAAATGGTTGCTTTTATACTTTTTTGAAAGCTTGTTGATTGTAAAAGATAAGTAAAATTTTCAAATCCAACAAATGTAATTGGTACACCCTGTCCATCTGTTAAGAAAAAGCTTAAATACAAGGTGCGTAACATTGGATAAAATAGAAATATGCTAAATAAAAGGATTGATGGTAATAAATACAGTAAACCTACTACAAAGTTTGGTAGCTCTCTTTTCACTTTAAATTCCGTTTGGTTAACGTTAATCTGTTCAGTGGATAGAGATGGAGTACTACTCATAACATAGCCTCCTTAAGTGTCCGCTTATCCTCAACTTTTTCTTTGTGCCAAATACAATCACCACTATCGGCATCAAAAAGTAGCAAATCATCTTCTTTTATATAAAGCGGCATTCTTTCTCCAATATCGATATTCCATTGTCCGTTCCATTTCGCAATCCATTGCTTCGAACCAACTTCAAAGGTTACCAATGTTTCAGTTCCTAATACCTCCACATTGATTGCATCTGCAAAAAAGCTCATTTTTCCTTCCTTTGCTAACTGAACACTTTCTGGTCTAATGCCGATCGTTAGATTAGCGGTATTCATAGGTTTCATAGGTAATTCATCCATCATCTTCTTACTAATTGAAATGGAGCGATTATCTCCTAAAATGAGTGCATGATCTCCTATTTGCCCATTTAATAGATTCATAGGAGGTGCACCAATAAAGGATGCAACAAATGTATTAGCTGGATTGTTATAAATATCTAGAGGATGACCAATTTGTTGAACATCTCCGTTATGTAAAATCATCATTCGATCAGCCATGGTCATTGCTTCTGTTTGATCATGAGTAACATAAATCATGGTAATTCCTAATTTTCGTTGAATTTGCCTAATCTCAGATCGCATTTTTGCACGTAGCTTAGCGTCTAAATTTGATAGTGGCTCATCCATTAAGCAAATGGGAGACTGTGTCACAATGGCTCGAGCAAGTGCTACCCTTTGTCTTTGTCCACCAGATAGCTGCCTTGGTTTTCGATTTAATAGTTCAGATAAACCAAGCATACTAGCAGTCTCTAAACATCGTTTCTTTTGTTCAGCTTTTGTTACTTTTTTCGTATGAAGACCAAATGTAATATTTTGTTCGACATTAAGATGCGGATATAAGGCATAGTTTTGAAAAACCATTGATAAATCACGCTGACTAGGAGATCTTTTCGTTGAAAGTAAGTCTCCAATATAAAGGTCACCACTGCTAATTTCCTCTAGACCTGCGATCATTCGAAGCATTGTACTTTTTCCACAACCAGAAGGACCTACTAACACAAAAAATTCACCTGGCTCAATTGAAACATCAATACCTTTTATGACATTTGTTTGTCCATCATAGGATTTTGAGACATTTTTCAATTCAACTTTTTTCATCATTGCACTCCCTTTTTTGGTATAACGCTTAGAAACTTACTTAGGATTTTGTGCTACTTTCACCGCTTGCACTTTCCAAAGCCATGGTTTTCCGGTTGAAACAGCAATTGCACCACTATCAAGCGCACAATCTATGTGCTGCTGATTTCTTATTAAACCTCCTGTAATAATTGGAAGATTTGTTTCCCTCTTAATCTTAGAAATCATTTCAGGAATAAGCGCTGGCATAATTTCAAGTGCATGTGGCTGGATATCATTTACAGCCAGCAGCCCATTCTTCACTGCATCTGTATCAACTAAAAATAAGCGTTGAATTGTTAGTAATCCTTCCTTCTTAGCAAGCTGGATCAGTGAGCTTTTAGTCGTAACAATGCCAGTTGGTTTTACGTATTTGGCAATAAACTTTAGTCCTTCACGGTCATAACTAATGCCAGGGATTTTTTCAATATGTAAAAAGACGAACCGATTGTGTTTTTTTAATAAATCAACATAACGTTTGATCACACTAATATTTCCTGTTAATAGAAAAGCAGATTGAATGCTAGATTCTAAAAAATGATCTAAGCTTTTCGGATCTTTTATAGAAGCAATTAAGCGATCTTCACTTAATCGTTTTATAAATTCATTTTGAGCCTCGTGGATATCCATACTATTCACTTCCTTATTAATTCTAGTAAAAGCTTAAGCTGTGATTAGTTATAATAACCAAAACAAAAAACCATAAAAAAACACAGGAGCTACGTTTTCGTAATACGCCTATTTCTTTTTATGGTTTCTCATTTTCACAACCTACTTTTTATTCACTTGTCATTCATTACTATCATCTTACTATCAAAACTTTAAGCTAATATGAAGAAATTGTATTAATTTGTAAATCTATTGTTTACTCTTTGTAAATAAAAAAAGCGTAAGCGCCTTGGTCAGCCCCGACAAGCATAAGCCAATTAGGAATAGAAGGTGCTCTTTACCTTCAATTCCTAATTGGCTTATGACCTAGGAAAAAAGGGGGTTATTTTTTCCCTCGAGCCGATGGCGCCTGGAGCTATACACTAAAACTACGTAAAAAACTTATACTTTCTTATCTTTTAAGAAAAGCGCAAGGCGCATAGCCTTAGGCGACAAGCATAAGACGATCCGGCTAGAAGGTTGTTCTTTAACCTTCTTGACGGATTGGCTTATGACCTAGGAAAAAAGGGGGTTATTTTTTCCCTCGAGCCGATGGCGCCTGGAGCTAGACACCAAAACTACGTGCAGAATTTTATACTTTCTTATCTTTTTAAAAAAGGGGTCAGACCCCCTTTAAGGATCTGACCCTATTCTCTGACATATTTCTACAAAAACCGGGGCGTGACAGGCACCTAACCTGGCACCTAACCTACCATTCCAGCGTAGTATCCTTTCATATCCACGAGTTCTTCGTGTGTTCCTTTTTCAAGAATTTTGCCATCTTTTAGTACTAGTATTTGATCTGCGTTTCGGATCGTGTTTAGGCGATGGGCAATGACGAAGGTTGTTCGCCCTTCCATTAATCGCGCTAATGCTTCTTGGATTTTTAGCTCTGTTATCGTATCAATACTACTAGTCGCTTCATCCAGAATAAGGATTCTCGGATTAGCGAGCATAGCTCTTGCGATTGCAAGCAACTGCTTTTGTCCATGGCTTATGCCATTTCCATCATGATTTATTTCTGTTTGATATTGATTTGGCAGCTTTCGTATAAACGAATCAGCATTTGCAAAACTAGCTGCTTCCTCCACTTCCTTATCAGAGGCATCTAGTCTGCCATACCTGATATTTTCCAAAATTGTTCCATGAAATAAGAAGGTATCTTGTAAAACAAAAGCCATTTGTTTTCGTAAGCTATCACGGCTAACTTCTTTAATGTCTATTCCATCAATAGAAATGAAGCCTTCATTTGTTTCATAAAACCTTGATATAAGATTAATTAATGTTGTTTTTCCTGCGCCAGTAGGTCCGACTAAAGCAATCGTCTCACCCGCTTGAGCCGTAAAGCTCACATGTTCAATTGTCTGTTTTTCTTCTCCTTCTTCATATGAAAAAGAAACATCTGAAAAAACAACTTTACCATCTATAGAGGATAGATCATTTTTTGAGTATGATTTTTCCTCTTCCTGTTCATCAAGAATATCAAACACTCTTTCAGCACCAGCTATGGCAGATAATAAAGTATTAAATTGATTGGCCAAATCATTCAATGGGCGTGTGAACTGTCTTGCATATTCTGCAAAAATGACAATCATCCCAATTGTTACCAATCCATTTAGTGCAAGAATTCCGCCTACACCAGCAATAACAGCAAAACTAAGATTGTTTAACATATTCATTACTTTAGGAATAAATCCAGTAATTGTTTGTGCCCAGAACCCCGATAATTTAAGCTTATTACTTTTTTCAGTAAAGGTATTAATCACTCGTTCTTCCTGAGAGTATGCTTTTATTAATTTTTGCCCAGAAATGATTTCTTCAATATATCCATTTAATTCACCAATATGCTGCTGCTGTTGTTTAAATAGTATTCCTGTTCTGCTTGTAATCCACTTTAACCCTAATACCATTAATGGAACAATCACTAATGTGATGGCTGTCAAAAGAGGGCTAAGAAGGAGCATTACAGTGATGGTACCAACTAATGTCAGGACACTTGATACAACTTGAATCACTGAACTATTCAAAGTAGAACTAACATTTTCTATATCGTTCGTTACACGGCTCATTAATTCACCATGCTGTCTTTTATCAAAAAATGAAATAGGTAGCTGATGCAAATGCTGAAATAAATCCTCCCGCATTTTGTTAACTGTATATTGTGAAATACCAATCATCCAATAGTTTTGTAAAAAAAGGGATAACGAATAAAAAACAAAAACAAGAACTAATATTCCCAATACAAAAAGCAAGCCTTGGTCATTTTTGGTGACAAAATATTCATCTATGGTTGTTCCAATTAAATATGGACCTAATAAGCCTAAAACAGAGCTTACTACAACCATAATTAAAACCAATGTAAATAAAAGCCGCTTATTCGATAAATAATCCCACAATTTTCTTAATGTGATAAAGGCCTCTTTAAAGCTTATCTTCTGCTTCTTTTTTGCAGGAGTACTTTTTTCTTTATTTCTTATTCGTTTATATTTAAAAGGATTAGTTAGCTCTTTGAACATTTGCTCCCTCCTCCATTTGAGATTGATAGATTTCTTCATATAGAGGAGATACCTTCCGCAATTCTTCATGACTTCCTTCTGCAATAAGTTCTCCGTCATCCAATAGTAAAATTCGATCAACCTGCTCAGCAGTAGATATTTTCTGTGTAATAACTAAGGTTGTCGAAGAATAGCCTTCTAATGCCTTTAAAAGATTTTTTTCCGTTTTAACATCTAACGCACTCGTACTATCATCCAAAAGTAAAAGTTTAGGCTTTCGAACTAAAGCTCTAGCTATAGAAAGACGTTGCTTTTGCCCTCCAGATAGATTCACACCTTTTTGTCCTATTCTCGTTTCATATTTATCTGGAAGTTGCTCAATTGTTTCCTCAATTTGTGCAGCTTTTGCAGCTCTTTCAATTTCATCCATTGACGCATCAGATTTTCCCCATTCAATATTTTCCTTTACCGTACCGGAAAATAAAACAGCTTCTTGTGGTACATATCCAATTTGATTTCGTAAAACAGCTAAATCAATAGAGGTTATCTCTTGCTGATCAATATATATCTTTCCAAAACCCACTTCATAAAGCCTTGGAATCAACTGAAATAAAGAAGATTTACCTGAACCTGTTCCGCCCATTACAGCAACCGTTTCTCCTGCAGCAATAGTAAAGGAGACATTCTTTAACACAAGCTCATCAACATCAGGATAGGAAAAAGAAACATCCTCAAATCTTATTTCTCCAAATTGAAAGCCATTCTGTGATCCTTCTATTTTAACTTTCTCCTTCGTATCTAGAACCTCTGATATTCTTAGAGAAGATGCACGAGAGCGCGACAGGAACATAACAATAAAGGAAAACATTGATAAAGCAGCTGTTGTTCTTAATCCATAATTAACGATTGCAACAACTTCCCCTACTTGAGCATTTCCATTCATCACTTGAGATTGACCATGCCATAAAATAAATAAAATCGCAATATTCATCACAAATAACAAGATTGGCATTGATGCTTCGATCATCCGTAAACCAGTAATTGTCGCATTTTTTAACGAATTCGTAGATTCTGAAAAACGGTTTATCTCATGATCTCTTCTTACATAAGCTTTAATTAATTTCATACCAATCAAGTTCTCTCTAAGCACATCATTCACTATGTCCAGCTTAGCTTGAACAATTTGAAATAGCTTACTTCCTCGCTTCATTATCCAAATAAGAAAAACAATAACAAGTGGAATAACAACAGCAAATATACTTGCTAATACAGGGTTAACAAAGAACGACATAACTACGGACCCTAGAACTAAAAGAGGTGCTCTTAACATAATTCTAAGTCCCATAAAAAGTGTGTTCTGCAGCTGCGTAATATCATTCGTCATTCTCGTCACAAGAGAGGCAGCTGGAAACTTCGCTAAGCTTTCAAATGAAAAGCTTTGAATTTTCACAAATATTTCTTTCCTAATATCAAAGCCAAAGCTTTGGCTAACATGTGCGGCATAAAATGAGTTGATCATACCAGAAGCAAAGGCAAGGAAAGACAACCCAACCATGATCCCTCCCCATTTCATAACAAGAGAAAGATCTTCTTGTAGTATCCCCTCATCAATTATCTTTGCCATCAATAATGGAAGTGCAAGCTCAACAGCTAATTCTGTTAACATTAAAATTAATGCAATTGAAACAGACACTCTGTATGGAGTAAGATAAGAACGAAACTTAAGCATATATGTGTCCCCCTAGCAAAAACAACAAAACTATTAAATAGAAATGCTAACCTTTGTATGTAGTGATTTCCCAGGCTTTATCATTGTTAATTCCTCTTTACGATTCAATTCATCTGTTTTCGCCATCCAAGGCTCAACACAAACAAAACCTTGCCCCTCCTCAGACCATAAAACAATATATGAAAACTCATCATCATACTGAAGCTTCACTTCTTTATTTAACTCTTCAATTAAAAAGTCTACATGACCAGTTGTACTCTTCAAAACATATGCTTCCTTTTGGTCAACATTAATAACATTTTCATATTTCTTCACCAATAAGTCATTGTAATCAAGATATTCATCACTATCTGCAGTGATTTTCAGTTGTTTGGATTTTGTCTTAAAATACGGATGAAAGCCAGGATATACCGGCATATCTGATGTTGAATGATTTTCATAGAATTGTTCAATAATCAATTCGTTAGGGCGTAATTTATATGTAAATAGGACAGAAAATTCAAACGGAAAACTGTTTAATGTATCTTCATTATTATCTAATTTTAATGTAATTGAAGCCTCAGCTTCAGCAACATCTGTTGTTACAACCTCCCACGGTAGGTTTCGGGCAAAACCATGATTGTTCATTTGATATGTTTGCCCTGCCCATTCATATTCCCCATTAGTAAGCTGACCTGAGATTGGGAACAAAATAGGAATTCCTCCCCGAATATTTATTTCCTTATCATGAAGTGTTTCTTCATTTAAAAATAAGAGTTCTTCTCCTGCAAAACCAAGACTAGTAATAATACCTCCACGCTCTGGTACTACCTTTATCCAGCTATTATGGTTACTCAATTCAACAACCGTTAACTTACCTTCTTTGTATTCCTTATATGTATACATAATGTATCAACTCCATTTTATTAATTCCTAAATTTTACTATACAGATGTTTTAATTACTTATCTAGTGAGAAGAATTTCTATAAAGGTGGACAAATAAATGAAGTATCTTTTGATAATGACTTTTATGATGACCTTTATACTGCTAAATTCTCGCTTAAGGGCTTCAAACACACGATGATGACCTTTTTACTTACGCATACTCACACCTTTGGGCTTCATCAATGAGGGAGTGGGAAAATAAGATTAATTAGCACGATATTTCTGTTTCAATCGCCAAGAGGTCAATGCTGGTTAACTAGTAATTGAAAATAAAAGTTTAATAAATACAAATATTAATAACGTAAATATTAAAAAAGCAAATGTTACTCTATCTAGAATAGAATCCTGCAAAACACTATAGATATGTAAAGAAAGCATTAAGTAGTTTGAACAATCGGGCGTGGTGACTTGTACATGACCATTAAATAAGGAATTTTCGTAGTTAGAATTTAATATTCAATTATTGGAAGTTGATATAGTAAAGAGATTTTTGAAAAAGGATTGGGATCCTGATTTATGAAGGCTATTTTTAAAGCTATTGGATTTTAGTTCGCACTTCAGGTTCATACTTTTCAAAATATGTGAGTAAATCCTCCCTAACAAATAAACAAAGCCTGTTTAAGACTTTGTTTATAAGTGAATTTGAATGCTTTTGTTTTTTTCTTTTATTGTATAACTTATTTCTTCCCATGCTTTTTGAAACGGATAATAAGGAAAAGCACATTTTATTTTTTTGTTTAACGTGATATGTATAACAATTTCTCCATTTAATTTTCCAAACTCGCACTTCTCGATTTCATAAATTGATATTTTATAACGATTCCATCCAAATATGGTAAGAATCAAATGATCTTCTTTAAGTATTAATTTTTGACTTTTAATTGCCCAATACAAAAGAAAACAAAAAATAAGATAGAGCAGACTTGTTTTTGTGAAAAAACGGAAATTTTGTTGTGTTAACTCTTCTCTTAAATAAAAGGTAATAGTTCCTACCGAAAATGTAAGAAGATAAATCCCTAACATAAATTTTATTATTCCTTGTGTACGTGCTTTATAAAGTAATTTTTGATTTGATTTCATATTTTTATTTTTACCTTATTTTATAAAGTTATACACCATTACCCACGATTGCATGATCTAATACTAGTTAGCATTTTCACATCTAAAAGATTTTTTCAAACAAAAAACTTTATTACAATTTTGTAAAAACACTCAAACACCTTGCTTCTACTATTCATTCTGTGATAATTTTGTACCTGTGATATCGATATTCGTTATTGCTTTTCGATAATGGTATTTAGGAGGTATTATATTTTGGAAGATAAAGTGTTACGAAAGCTTTTTCTTGGATTTATTCACATTCATATTCTTCATCATGCAAAGGAACAACCAATTTTCGGAGTATGGATGCTTGATGAACTTAAGGAACATGGCTATAACTTAAGCGCTGGTACTCTATACCCTATTCTCCACACTATGGAAGCAGATGGTCTTTTAATGAGAGAAGACAAAAATGTTGAGGGGAAAATTAGAAAGTACTATTCCATAACAGAAAAAGGAATCTCCATTTTAGGGGAAGCTAGAAAAAAGGCGTATGAACTATTTAAAGAAATCAATGAATAAAGGAGACCGAAGATGAACCAAAACAACTCAGTGTTCAAGACTTTACTAGAAATACTCATTGTATCAACAAGACTAGGCTTCACTTCATTTGGTGGACCTGTTGCTCATTTAGGTTATTTCCATGAAGAATATGTTAGAAGAAGAAAATGGATGGATGAAAAAAGCTACGCTGATTTGGTTGCCTTATGTCAGTTCCTTCCTGGTCCAGCTAGTAGTCAGGTGGGGATAGGAATAGGTGTGATGAGAGCTGGTGTTTTAGGTGGTATCACATCTTTTATTGGCTTTACCCTTCCATCTGTAATAGTGCTTATAGTATTTGCTATTATTTTACAAGGGCTTGATGTTGCAGATGCTGGTTGGCTTCATGGACTGAAAATTGTTGCTGTTGCAGTAGTAGCTCACGCTATTTTAGGAATGGCTCAAAAATTAACACCCGATTTAAAACGAAAAGCAATTGCACTGTTAGCTCTAGTTGGTACTTTACTTTGGCAAACAGCTTATACTCAAATAGCAGTCATTCTGCTTGCAGGATTCTTAGGTTTTCTTATGTTTAAACAACAAGCAGACGATAAACCTTCTTCATTATCCTTTCCAATCTCACGACGATTTGCAGTTATTTGTTTAACTCTATTTTTTGGCTTACTTATTTTATTACCAGTTTTAAATGCTGCTACTCAAGCTAGTTGGATTGCTCTTTTCGATAGCTTTTATCGATCTGGCTCACTTGTATTTGGTGGAGGTCATGTTGTATTACCTTTACTTGAACGTGAATTTGTTCCAACAGGATTTTTAACAGAAGAGCAATTTCTAACAGGCTATGGTGCGGCTCAAGCAGTTCCTGGTCCTTTGTTCACATTTGCTGCTTATATAGGAGCTGTCATTAACGGCTGGCAAGGTGGCTTACTTGCAACTGTGGCAATTTTTCTACCAGCATTTTTACTTATTTTAGGCACATTACCTTTTTGGCATCAACTTAGAAGCAACTCAAAAGTTAAAGGAGCTCTTATGGGTGTGAATGCTGCTGTTGTTGGAATCTTAATTGCTGCATTTTATCACCCTATATGGACCAGCTCTATTTTAGATGCTATCGACTTTGCCTTTGCTGCTATTTTATTTAGTATGCTAGTGTTCTGGAAGCTTCCACCATGGATTATTGTGTTAACTGGTGCAATTGGTGGTTGGTTGTTTATATAAATATAAACCTGTATCTTTATTAAAAAGTAGTTATTGATACAGGTTTTCCTCACTATATTTAAATCCTAACGAATTTAAATTCTGTTTTGCACTATCATACTCTTCTTTGTTGCAGAGATGAAACTATACATAATTATATAGATTTTAATGTTACCTATAACATTTCTACACTAAAGCTAACTAAACTTTTAATGAGGAGGAGTTAACGATGAGTTCAATTCCAGAAATCACACTTAATGATGGTGTTACATTACCGGTAATTGGTTTGGGAACATATGCACTGAAAGGAAATCTAGGTGTACAATCTATACAATACGCTGTAGATCAAGTAGGCTATCGTTTATTAGATACAGCATATAACTACGAAAATGAAGGTGCTGTAGGAGAAGCTGTTAGACGCAGCTCTATACCAAGAGACGAATTAAGAATTACTTCTAAACTACCTGGCCGTTATCAAGCGTATAATTCTGCTATTACTACTATTGAAGAATCTTTGTATCGAGCTAATCTGGATTATTATGATTTATATTTAATTCATTGGCCTAATCCTAAGCAAGATCAATACGTAGAGGCTTGGCATGCATTTATTGAGGCTAAAAAGAAAGGGCTTATCCGTTCTATAGGTGTTTGTAATTTCTTACCTGAGCATATAGATCGTCTTGTGCAAGAAACAGGAGTTAAGCCTAGCATCAATCAAATAGAATTACATCCCTATTTTAATCAAGCAGCACAAAGGAAATGGCACGAGCAAAATCAGGTTCAAACACAATCCTGGAGCCCACTAGCACGAGCGAATGATGTGCTACAAGATGACGTGGTTAAGCAGATTGCGAAAAACCATAACAAAACGGTATCACAAGTGATTTTACGTTGGCATTATCAATTAGGAGCTATTTCAATTCCAAAATCAGCATCTCCTGATAGACAACTTGAAAATATTTCAATTTTTGATTTTTCTCTTTCTCAAGCAGATATGAACTCAATCTCAGAGTTAACAAAGCCTGATGGTAGAATTAATCAACAAGATCCTGCCGTTTATGAGGAATTTTAATTTTTGTCTAGGAAAATTATTCTACTTTATTGAGTGAAGGATCCATTATAGGGTAGGAAAGCTATTACAAAGCATTCTTACCCTTCATTATAGTCTAGTTCATCTCCTCACCTTTCTCTTATCTCGCTTTGTAATTCTCCTGTGAATCGAGTTATTCAACCCTTTATATTATTTACTATTCCAAGAGATTTTAAATTCACACATCTTTTACTAAGGCTGAATTCGTAAACTTTGTTGTTTTTAGAATACCGAAGGAAACAACAAAGTATAAAGTCTAGTGTAGTGGCATCTTTTCTTCTCCGATGACGGACATAAGTAAAGAGATGCGGTGTTCCTGGAAACTAAATTAGGAAAAGCAATATTAGATTGTTTTCTACACGAATATTGTTGGACCTTCTTTCAGAATTAAAGATCACTTAGAAAAAGAAGATGTTAATTAATTTTTGGGCATTCATAAACGATCAAAATTGTACATCGTTAGCTTAACACTTACATCCAAATTGCACCTTTTATGCGATAAACACTGGTTACAACAGATAATGACATCTATTAGCAACAATCCTTCAGAATATGGCCTTTACTAATAATATCCTTCTAAAAATCACATACTAACAGAAATAATCCTAAACACTCTTGAGGTAAAAAATGAACCTTAACATAAATGAAATCATAAGAAAACAACAAGAAGTATTAACAATGCGTTTGCAATATTGGAGAACAGAGGTTTTGTTTACACCTCAATGGTGGTTTCTTCTAATTTCCTTTCTCATCTTGGTTATCCTTTGGCTGCTCATTCTTGATAAAAAAAGAGTGATTAGCATTATTTTGTTTGGGTTTATCTCTTTTAGCATTGTCTCAATATTAGACACACTAGGTGGAGAGCTTCTAGTGTGGGAATACCCTAAAATGGTTTTCCCCTGGGGACCAAGAATCGTTACAATAGATTTGATGATTTCAATTTTCTTTATGATTATTTATCAATTCTTTTATTCATGGAAATTATATATAATAGCTTCAGTTTGTTTATCAGCTATTTTTTCTTTTATCCTAGAACCAATCGCAGCTTATTTAGATATTTATATGTCGCTTCACTGGTCCCACTTTTATTCCTTTCCCATATATATTCTGTTAACTATTTTTATTAAATATGTTGTAGATAAGCTTTTGAAAATAGAAAAAACAACAGGATACTAAGAAGAGACAATCCCTTCATTAACCTGTTGTTTCTGTATGCAGTTCAGCAGTGGCTTTTATTATTGGCAGCTTAATTTTGATAACAAGCTCATTATTACTATATTGATAATTTAGCCTTCCACGATGGAAATCCACTAGATTTTTAATAATATACGTACCAAGTCCGTGATGATCTCCTTCTTTAGTTGTTGAACCAAATTGTTCAAAAAGAGTATCTAGCTGACTTTTATCATCAAAATAGGCATGATTGGATATCTTCAATAAATATATTCCACCGTGTATGTCTGTTTCTAAAACTACTGTTGATTGATCAAATCGTGATTTGTAGCTACTTGCTGCTTCAATTGCATTTTCTAATAAATTTGATATCAATTGGACTTGAGAAGTTTTATTCATTGGAAGCAAGGACATTGGTGAATCCAACTTATAAATCAAATCAATTCCTAATCGATCTGCCCTCATTTTTTCCTTCATTAAAAGTGAAGAAATATGAACCTCTTCACCTTGTATCGTCCCATTTACTTCCTCATAATTCTCCAATAATTCCTTAAAATACTCCTGTGCTTCTATATTTGTATCTTTTTTCATTAAATAATCTAGCACTTGAACATGCTTTAAAAAGTCATGTCTTTGTGCCCTGACTGTTAAAAAATGTTGATTCATTTCCTCGATTTTGTCAGATAGATGCTTTCTCTCGTTTTCCTCGGTTATTTCTATTGGTATTTGTTTTAATCGAACTACTTCACATACTATTATCCCGAAAAGAGATAGTAATTGTGTAAAAGTCTGTTCTGTAGTCAAGATCAGGACTAAAAAGATTGATTGTGTAAGGATCAAATAAGTAAATTTCTCGTAACCTTCTAATGATGCTAGTAATTTAAGTTCTTTTCGAAAGTATAAAATGAGACCGATATAAAAAATTAAAACGAAAAATAAAAAGGTTTGATCATATATAAGTTTGCTAATAGCAAGGATATGAATCAATATACTAAAAACAGCTGAAAGATTATTCTTCACATTTATTTTCTCCTAGTTATAAAACTGATCTTGAAGCTTATCAAGATGTGTTTTTGTAATAATCGCTGTGTTTTTCGAGCCTTGAAAATGTACAACATAGGAATTCTTTGTATATAAAGAAAAATTCTTTACAAAATGAATATTGATGATAAATCCCCTATGTGATCGAACAAAATGAGAGCCTGACAATTCTTCTTCTAACTCATTTAACGTTTGATAGGTAGAATATTCTCCTTCATCTGTATATATCGTTGTTGATCTTCCTGTTCTTTCTATATAAATGATTTTCTTTTTATCTATGAAAAAGATTTCAGATTTATTTTTTAAAACAAGCTTTGTTTTATCAAGCCCCTCTGTACTTTTTTGGAGACGGTTAATGCCTCTTAATAAACGTTCTTTAGAGTACGGCTTCATTATGTAGTCAAGAACATCCAGCTCAAATGCATGGACCGCATAACCACTATGACCTGTAACAAAAATAACCTTAATATCCATCGCATAGCTGTGAATAAAATCTGCTAATTCGTACCCCGATAAATTCGGCATCTCAATATCTGTGATTAAGAGATCAATGTTTTTTTCCTTGATTAATTTATATGCTTCCTCTGAATTGTTTGTTGAAAAAACAATATGAATGTCTTGTTCGTTTTCAAGTGAAATTTGTAGCTTTTCCAAATCATATTTTTGATCATCAACAATACCGACCTTTATCATACCTTCGCACTCATTCCATGAATATTTTACCAATATTTTATCATGTTCATGATGTGTTTTGGCATTTTCGCGACAAAAAAAGGATATTTCACGACAGCATCGGTGTTTTCATTTCAATAGTTATTTATGATAAGTACATAGAAACAAACACAAGGAGGAATTAGGATGATTGATATTCAACATGTTTCAAGATCCTTTCAAGATAAAAAGAAGACAATTGAAGCAGTGAAAGATGTTTCGTTTCAAATAAAAAAGGGTGAAGTTGTTGGTCTTTTAGGGGAAAATGGCGCAGGTAAAACAACATTATTAAGAATGATATCAACTATATTAGAGCCTTCCTCAGGTAGTATTTTCATAGATGGAATCAATATTCATCAAGAGCCTATGAAAATAAAAGGGAGAATCGGTGTGCTATTTGGAAGTGAAACAGGTCTTTATGACAGATTGACTGCTCGTGAAAACCTTAGTTATTTTGCAAAGCTTCATGGAATAAGCAAACATGAAATGAAAACGAGAATTGACTATTTAGCTGTTCGATTTGGAATGAAAGATTACTTGGATCGTAGAGTCGGAGGCTTTTCAAAAGGAATGCGTCAGAAGGTCACCATTGCTAGAGCCCTTATCCACAATCCAGAAATCATTCTACTAGATGAACCAACAACAGGGTTAGATATTACGTCAGCAAATATGTTTAGAGAACTTATCCACCAGCTTCGTAAAGAAGGAAAAACAATTATTTTCTCCAGTCACATTATGGAGGAAGTGAAGCAGCTTTGCGAGTCGATCATTATGATCCACAAGGGAGAAATGATCTATAATGGCACAACTGAAGAATTATATCTTCAAGAAGAAAGTGATGATTTAAATTATATCTTTATGTCTCGTATTGTTAGGGGGAATTTATCATGACATGGCATGTATTCATAAAAGAGCTAAAAGATTCTATTCGTGATCGTAAAACGATTTTTCTAAGTGTTTTATTACCAATTCTATTCAATGTTGGTTTATTATTTTTCCTAGAAAACGTAATGATGAATGAAAAAGTGGAGCAAGTAACAGTTGCTGTTGATAGCAACACAGATCCAGTGGTGATTAGCTGGTTACAGGAATTGAAGGAGCTTGAGGTTGAGCTTGTTGAAGATCCCGTTAAAGTGGTTAAAGATGGAGACGCTCTTGTTGCCTTTATCGCAGATGCTGACTTTATTACAAAGCTAGAAAAGAATGAAATTCCGAGCATTTCTGTTTTTGCAGATCCAACAAGTACAAAAGGTGGAACAACACAAGATTTGATTTCAAATGTATTAACAATTAAAAAGCAAGAGTATATAGCTCAGCGTTTAGCTGATAACAATATTGATCCATTAACAATTGAACCGTTTCAAATCAACATAGAAAGTATTAGTGAAGGAGACGATATGTCACTTTACATGATTTCTATTTTCGCTCAATTAATTATCGTCTTGGCTGTATTAATGGGTGGCTTACCTGCAGCAAATGATTTATTTGCAGGTGAAAAGGAACGAAAAACAATGGAAGCTTTACTAATGACACCTGTGAATCGTTTTCATATTATCGTAGGTAAATGGATGACAATATCAGCTTTAAGTATGTTAAGTGGAATCTTCTCTTGTATCACATTTATTATTGGTGTGAATTTATTTACAGAACGGCTTGCTGACGCTCTACAATTAGATAAAAATATTGGCTTTTTCACAGTAAGTTTATTAGTCGGAATTATTTTCTTTGCTCTACTCATTTCAAGCATTCAAATGATTATAAGCCTTTTGGCAAATAATCTAAAAGAAGCTCAAAATTATATTTCACCAATTACAACTTTAGCCATGGTTCCTTACTTTGTTTTAATTGGCGTATCGGTAACAGAATTAAATTCAACACATTTCATGATTCCATTCTTAAACATTTATGCTCTTATTAAGCAATTGATTTATGGAATTTATGATGTGACGAGTATTCTCCTCGTTGTAGGCAGCTCAGTTGTATTCATCATTATTACGTTCGTCATTGCTTATGCGATGTTTATGAAAAGCAAATGGGTACTTGGGAAGTCATAATACGTTTTGTAAAAAGCAATTTCCGAATTTATTTATTGAAGGCACTTAGAATTTATTTAAGTGCCTCTTTCTGTTTTATCCAGAGGTAAATAGGATTGACATTTTAATGACTGACGTTAAAATAATTTCATTAGCAATCACTCACGTTAATGAAGATGTTACGCCTCTTTCAACTCTTCATTGAATCTTGAAAATCTCCTTTAAAACTACTTTATCTTCCTAGTGAATCTTTTAAAACTGTTCTTAAATAAATAATAGTAAGATGTCGTTTTAAGAGTTGTCTAGTTTATTCTTCAACAGCGATAAAACGTCCTCTATTTTTTATTTGATACCAGATTGAAACCATCCATAGAACAATAATTAAAGCATAGGTCAACAATGACAATGAAACTGACAATGAGAGTGATTTAATAATCGTCATTGAATTGGTAAGTATAATTAACCCACCAACTAAAACTCCTAATAAGTAAGTAGGAACGATACGTACAAGCCAAGCTGCTATTGGTGCAGCAACTACCCCACCTATCATAAAAGCTATTACCCATTGCCAATTTAATTGTTCCAAACCAAGAAACAATATAAAACCTAGTGTAGCAGAAACAGCAATTGCGAATTCACTTGTGCTAACTGTCCCTATAACCTTTTTAGGTGAAATTCCTTTTCGTGCAATCAACATTGGAGTCGTAATAGGTCCCCACCCTCCACCTCCTACTGCATCGAAAAATCCACCTATAATACCAAGTGGAGTTAAAAATCTTTTCGAAAGGGTTGGCGATTGCTTTATTGATGATGACACATGATTAAAGAAGAGGAAACGTATGATGATATAAAACCCTAAAATAATTAAGAAAATGGAGATAAATGGTTTAATTATGTCACCTGGAATGTTGCTAAGAAATGCTGCTCCTATAAATGCACTTATTGCCCCAGGTATAGTTAATTTAAACAATATATTTTTATCAACATTTCCATACCGCAAATGAGATGCACCTGAAGCTGCCGAAGTAACAATTTCCGCCATATGAATTGATGCTGAAGCAACTGCAGGAGCAATACCAAACATTAATAACAATGAAGCGGACGTTGCACCAAATCCCATACCTAATGAACCATCAACAAGCTGTGCCAAAAATCCAATTATCGAAAAGATAATTAATTTATTCATTTCCACATACCTCAATCCCAAGTATTCTTATGAGGATTATAAGGTAAAGATCTTATACTTGTAAATAAGAATATTTATAAAAATCAAAAATTTTTTTGCAGTAAAAAAAGCAACCTAAATTAGATTGCTTTCAACCTTGAATTTCGCTAATGCAACTAAACGGCAGCAGGTTAAGTTAAATAACTCAATAATCAACTATTCTTAGCCAGTGACCATCATTACCAATGGTTATATGAGGAATTTTATTTAATCAAAGCTAGCATATAAAGTACCATTTTTATTTTCTATAACAGTTTTGTTTTCATGTAAAATTCTTATGATATATGCTTTTGATCTCAACAGGGTATGCACTGAAGTGAGATGTCAAAACGCTTATCTAAACAAAAAAGCTAACTCAAAAAGTCGTTGTTTCATGACCTTTTCGAGTTAGCCTTTGAAACCATCAAATATGTTTCGGATGGT
Organism: Metabacillus litoralis; assembly: GCF_007994985.1. Classification (GTDB taxonomy): domain Bacteria; phylum Bacillota; class Bacilli; order Bacillales; family Bacillaceae; genus Metabacillus; species Metabacillus litoralis. The sequence continues at coordinate 56,783 of NZ_VOQF01000012.1, forward strand.
TATATTACTATTAATAAAACTTAGATTTTCATAACTCCACCTGTACTTGCTGATGTAACAAGCTTAGAATAACGAGCTAAATAGCCTTTTTTCACTTTCGGCTCAAAGCCTTTCCAGTTTACTTTACGTTTTTCCCATTCTTCCTCAGCTACCATTACATCCATTGTGCGATTTTCGATGTCGATAACAACGTGATCTCCATTTTCAACGAGTGCAAGTGGTCCACCTTCAGCAGCTTCGGGTGAAGCATGTCCAATTGATAAGCCACGAGATGCACCGGAAAAACGACCGTCTGTAACAAGTGCTACTTTTGGTCCTAATCCCATACCAACAATCATCGAGGTTGGTGAAAGCATTTCCGGCATACCTGGACCACCTTTTGGTCCTTCATAACGGATGATAACTACATGTCCTTCTTTTACTTTTCCATTTGCAATACCGCTCATAGCTTCTTCTTGTGATTCAAACACAATCGCTGGACCTTCATGGCTCGTAATTCCGTTTTGAACTCCACCTGTTTTAATAATCGCACCATCAGGAGCAAGATTACCGAATAAAACAGCTAGTCCACCTTTTTCTGTATGAGGATTATCGATAGGTCGGATTACTTCATAATCTTGTATTTCACAGCCGGCAATATTTTCACCCAATGTTTTGCCTGTAACTGTTAATGTATCAAGATGAAGAGCTCCCTCTTTTTTAGATAGTTCATACAAAGCTGCTGATACCCCACCTGCTTCATGTAAATCCTCAATATGATGATCTGATGCTGGTGCAAGCTTAGATAAATGAGGAACACGAGCTGCTACTTCATTGATACGTTGAATTGGGTACTCAATTTCAGCTTCATGTGCTAAAGCTAATGTGTGTAGAACTGTATTAGTAGAACCACCTAATGCCATATCAAGAGCAAATGCATTATCAATTGCTTTTTCTGTAACGATATCTCTTGGCTTGATGTCATCTTTGATTAAATTCATTAATTGTTTTGCAGAATCTCTAACGAATTCCTTACGTTTTGGGTCTACAGCCAAAATTGTTCCGTTACCAGGCATTGCTAACCCAAGTGCTTCTGCTAAACAGTTCATTGAGTTTGCTGTAAACATACCTGAGCATGATCCACAAGTTGGACAACCAAATTGCTCAAGCTCTGTTAATCCTTTTTCATCAAGTTTACCAGATTGGTAAGCACCTACTCCTTCAAAAACAGAAGAAAGCGAGATTTTCTTTCCATCACTTGTTACACCGGCCTTCATTGGGCCTCCACTTACAAATAATGTTGGAATGTTAATACGTAATGCTGCCATCATCATACCTGGAGTGATTTTGTCACAGTTAGGAATACATACCATTCCATCAAACCAGTGAGCAGATACAACTGTTTCAACTGAATCTGCAATGATTTCACGACTTGGTAATGAATAACGCATTCCGATATGTCCCATTGCAATACCGTCGTCTACACCGATCGTATTAAACTCAAACGGAACTCCACCAGCTTCACGAATAGCATCTTTTACTATTTTACCAAACTCTTGTAAATGTACGTGACCAGGTACAATATCAATATATGAATTACAAATCGCAATAAACGGTTTACCAAAATCCTCTTCTTTTACACCTGCAGCTCGAAGTAAGCTACGATGAGGTGCACGGTCAAAGCCTTTTTTAATCATATCGCTACGTAATTTCATCATTCTAATCTCCCTTCACTAAACATTATTCAAGAATGATAGTAATAGGTTACTTCGAAATTTCTAAATAATCAATATATTCTTTTTTGTTTGAATATCCAATTATAAACAAGTGTCGTAATTATGTACTCTGATTGAAAGTAACCTATATTTATCCACAATCTACTATTTAAACACTAAGAACTTTATGAACATAACAAAGTGAGGTAAAATTAGAAGTACTATATATGATCTTTATGATTTTAGTTTGGAGGGTTCACTATTACTTTTGGTCCAAGGATTTTAAAAACAGGATTAGCTGTATCCTTATCAATATACATATGCTCTTTATTTAACTTTGAACTAGCTGTTTTTGCAGGTGTTGCAGCAATTTTAGCCATACAGCCATCAATTTATCGTACATGGAAACAAATGGTCGACCAAATTATCGCCAATACAATTGGCGCGACCATTTCACTATTTTTCATCTACTTCTTTGGTGAAAATCCAGTAATCATTGGATTCGTAATCATCATTGTTATTTCAATAAGTTTAAAATTAAATATGCAAAGTACCATTCCTTTAACCCTTGTTACTGTCCTGGCAGTTATGAGTGCTGCAGGAAGTGAGGATCTTTATTTTGCTTTAGAAAGGTTTTACGTCATTTTAATAGGGACATTTACGGCGATTTTAGTTAATCTACTCATTCTTCCACCAAGATATAAAAAGTCATTTATCCAGTCTGTGGAAAAAACGTTTCAAAATATGTCATTACTTATTAGAACGGCTATTTCTAATGAATTAACAGAAGCAACTTATCAGGAGCATAGCAAGACCTTTAAAAAGGACATAAAAAAATTAGAAGATCAATTTCTGTTGTTTGATGAAGAAAGAGCAAAGCTTGGAAGAAAAGCTAATCAACTACATGCAAGGGAAATCCTTGTTTTTAGGCAGTTATTTAAAACGTTACAAGAAGGAGCGCAGTTATTAGAGAATATTGAGGACCACTTTTTTCAAAGTAATAAAATTGAAGAAGAAGCAGAATTTTTTGATGATCAGCTTGAACACTTAATTAAGTATCATGAATTCTTACTGTTAAAGTATCAGGGCAAAATTAAAGAAAATCATTCTGGCTTTGATCAAGAAGATTTTAAAGAAAGCTATGAACTTAAACTAAAATTATACCTACAAAATACAGATCAAAATGTTCGCTTACTAATTGTCGCTTCCTCAATCATCGATTATTCCTTTCATTTAAAGCGACTGGATAAACTGATTAGCCAGTTGAATAATCAATGATTTTATGAAATTGTAAATAACATTAAATTACTTTTAATTTTTCCTAATAATTGAAATACTAAAAGTATCTTTTTCATAAGATACTAAAGTTGTTATAACGTTATATGAAATCTTTTCATGTTAATAAGATCACTTCTTATAGTGATCTTTTTTCATGCTGTTTTTAATTTAGGCTATTTTCTTAAACCTTTGTTGCTTTTAGTCATATGAAGTGAAAAGCAATGTATAAAGTCTAGTCTAGTGGCATCTTTTCTTCTTAGAATAGTATTGTATATGATAAAAACATAGTTACTAACAGGAAATTAGTTATTTATAAACATTCCTTTTAGAAAAGAGCCTTAATTTATTTAACTCAAGCAACTATTTCATATTAATTGACTTTATCATTCTCGTTACTTATATTTATATAGACCGATCTCTATAATACAATTGTAAAGGACGTTTAGACGTGAAAAACAAAGTAAATACAAGAGATATGATATTAGAAACGGCAAGTCGCTTATTTCAGCGTCAAGGCTATAACGGTACAGGAATCAACCAGATTATTGAGGAGAGTGGTACACCAAAAGGATCTTTGTATTATCATTTTCCAAATGGTAAAGAAGAGATTGCTATAGAAGCAATCAAGCTTGTAAAAGAGAAGATCCTCGAACATACAAAACATGACATGTTGGCTGCCGATGATGTCATTGATGCCTTTCAACAGCATATTAACAACATTGCCGATTTTTATGATACGGAGGATTGTACAGAATGGTTAAAGATTGGGCTACTAGCTTCTGAGACTGCTTCAACACATGAAACTCTCCGACTCACATGTGAAACAGCCTTCAAGGAAGGGCAAATGCTATATGCCGATACATTGATAAAGCATGGGTATGAGACACCTTTAGCACAAGAGCTGGCCATCACAATAAACTCTTTGCTAGAAGGTGCAACAACGATTTCTTTAACACGTAAAAGTGGAGATACATTACGGGTTATTGCAAAACAAATACCAACATTACTTAGAGGAAAAAATTCGGGAGGAAATAGAGAATGAATATAGATAGTCAAAGTAGTAATACAACGCAACAAGAAATGAGCGAATTTAGAGTAGTACCTATCCTTGTTTCTTTCCTAATTGCTGGTTTTATTGGCTTGTTTAGTGAAACAGCATTGAATATGGCACTAGGTAGTTTAATCAAGGATTTTGGTATACATGAAACAACCGCTCAATGGTTAACAACAGGTTATCTTTTAACTTTAGGTATTCTCGTGCCGGTTTCTGGACTTATATTACAGTGGTTTACGACAAGACAATTATTTATTGTTTCAATTGCACTTTCAATTATTGGTACTTTAATAGCTGCACTTGCTCCAACTTTTGAGTTTTTAATGATTGCACGTGTTGTTCAAGCGATGGGTACAGCTCTAATGCTGCCACTAATGTTTAACACGATTTTGATTATCGTCCCACCTTATAAGCGTGGGAAAATTATGGGGTTATTGGGCCTTGTTATTATGTTCGCCCCTGCTGTTGGACCAACATTATCAGGTCTTATTCTACAGTCACTTTCATGGCATTGGATCTTCTGGATCTCACTACCATTCTTGGTAATTGCATTAATCTTCGGATCAGTTTTCATGCAAAATGTTTCTACACCTACGAAGCCTAAGATCGACATTGTATCGATCGCCCTATCAACAATTGGTTTTGGTGGTGTGGTATATGGATTTAGTAGTGCTGGTGAAGGTGGCGGCTGGGGAGAACCAATCGTGATCATTTCCATAGCTGTTGGTCTTCTTTCACTAGTTCTATTTAGCATTCGTCAAACAAAAATGAAACAACCAATGTTAAATCTTCGTGCCTTTAAATACCCAATGTTTGTTGTCGGGTTATTGTTAGTTCTTGTTAGTATGATGATCATTTTATCATCAATGATTTTACTACCATTATATTTACAATCATCTTTAGCTTTAAGTACATTCGCAGCAGGTTTATTGCTTCTTCCTGGTGGTATCATAAACGGTCTTCTTTCTCCAGTTATGGGAAGCTTATTCGACCGTTTCGGACCTAAATGGTTAGTTATTCCAGGTCTTGTGCTTGTTACAGCCGCTTTATTTGGTTTTTCTACAATTGATTTAGAAACAACATCTGCATTTATTGTGGCTATGCACATTGTCATCATGATTGGTGTTTCAATGATTATGATGCCTGCTCAAACAAATGGCTTGAATCAACTACCACCTGAACTATATCCAGATGGTACAGCAATTATGAACACTTTACAGCAAGTAGCAGGAGCTATTGGTACAGCTGTAGCTATCTCTATCTTATCGTCTGGAACTGAAAAGTATCTACAAAATGTCACTGATTTAGCAAACCCAGCAAATCAATTGCTTGCTTTTACATCTGGTGTGCAGGACGCATTTGTTTTTGCTATTGTAGTGGCGATCGTTGGATTTATTATTGGTTTATTTATTAAACGAGTTAAAGTTGAGCAGCAGCAAGCTTCTTAATATATTTAGCTTTAGTAAAAGCTCTTTTGTGAACAGTTTTTTTGAATAAAGTATGATCATCAATGATAGCATTATAAAAACTAGTTCCCTGTTATAACAGGGGACTAATTTTTATTTCATTTAGGTTCTGTTAAACCTTGTTGTTGATTTCCGTTATAGCAAACATTGCCTCTGACTCCAACCAAGACGGTGCTTTAACTAGTTATTGAGTGGCTGATGTTATCATGAGTTCATTGGTTCCAATGTTGGTGAGCAAGCCAGTACCTCGTACAGTATATTAATTCCTTCTTATTTTCAAATAAAGGGTTTGAAACATATATAATATAGGTACCTTAGATAAGAAATAAAGAAAAAATTGGAAATTATTAATGCGAACTAAGGAATAATACTTTAATTTTTCTGCAAAAAATGAGAATGGAAATGCAATAAAGGCATGTACTAATGAATTGAGTAAAATAAACCGACTAAAATTTCCGTATGTCAGTTTAAGTGTCCACAATGCTACCATTAGAAAAGGACCAAGTTGAAAAGGGAATTCCCCAAATAAAGATGACTTGGGTTTATTATAAAAAACCCACCATCTTTGTTTTTTTCCATAACGTTGATGAAGCATTTCAATCAGCAAAATAAGGATTGATGCTGGAAGAAATCTCTTTAAATTTCGTAATCCTAATGCGGGTAATGTCAAAAATGACACAACTACCATACCTATATTAAGTAACCATTGATTTTTCGTTGACACCTTTACAACTCCTTTCTTTCTTAAGATTTACCTATACTTATCAAGATATTCTCAAATTTGGCCTGATTACTTACCTTAAATTCAATTGATATTTAACTTGAATTTTCCCCAGTAACTGTCAATAATATGAATATTGAAGTCTTTTCCAATTAAATTCAATTCCAACAAAGGGAGTATAACTAATGTCAACTGCTTCTATTGAAAAACAAACAATACCTTCTGATCAACAAACAAAAACTGCCTATAATATTTTATTCATCATTGGTTTTTGTCATCTATTAAATGACAGTATTCAGTCCGTTATTCCGGCGATGTTTCCAATCTTAGAAAAATCAATGGGATTAACTTTTACACAGCTTGGTCTTATTGGATTTTCACTTAATATGGTTTCATCTGTTATGCAGCCTGTTGTGGGTTTATATACAGATAAACGCCCTATTCCATATGCATTACCTATTGGTTTAACAAGCTCTATGCTTGGTGTGCTTGGTTTAGCCTTTGCACCATCATTTATCACAATCCTACTTTCCGTTATCTTTATTGGATTAGGTTCAGCTATATTTCATCCAGAGGGCTCACGTGTTGCCTATTTAGCTGCTGGAAATCGTCGGGGACTTGCACAATCAATTTATCAGGTTGGAGGAAATAGCGGTCAAGCACTTGCACCTGTTATTACTGCATTAATTCTTGTTCCTCTTGGTCAATTTGGCGCAATTTGGTTTACAGTTGTAGCTGGAATAGCAGTTGTGTTTCTTTTCTACATAGCTGGTTGGTATTCTAGAAAAGTTCAAGCAGCAACACCAATTAAAAAAATGGCAAAAACAACAAATACAAAACAACCTGCCATTTCTAAAGCAGTTCGCAATGCCATTCTTGTCATCATATTCCTTATTTTCGCGCGAACTTGGTACGGTAGTGCTATTGCTAACTTTTACACATTCTACGCCATTGAAAAATTCAATTTAACAATTGCAGGGTCTCAAATGTATATTTTTGTCTTTCTCGTAATGGGTGCAGTTGGTACATTTATTGGTGGTCCTTTAGCTGATCGTTTTGGGAAACGCAATGTGATTATCACTTCTTTACTAGCAACTGCTCCACTCACATTATTACTGCCTTTTACAGGTCCTGTTGTTTCTATATTTTTATTAGCTTTAATTGGAGTTATTCTCATGTCTAGCTTTTCTGTTACCGTTGTTTATGCCCAAGAGCTGGTTCCAGGAAAAATTGGCACAATGTCCGGTTTAACCGTAGGACTTGCATTTGGTATGGGAGCAATCGGGTCAGTCGCATTAGGAGGAATGATTGATGTTGTTGGTTTAACACCTACAATGATTAGTGTCGCATTTTTACCGCTTCTAGGTTTTCTAGCATTTTTGCTACCATCTGATCAAACTTTAAGAGAATGGCAATTTAATAGATAGTTCCACTAATGGAAAAAGTTTCTGAAAACTTTAATCTAATTGTAACCTACGGTACCCCTTTTCTATGTTATAACTATTTAAGTATAGAAAGGGGTTGCTTTATGCGAGCTTTTAAGAGAACCTTTGCCACAACACTTAGTGTACTTCTATTATCTTTATCTATTTCACATGTGGCAAATGCCGAGTCTACTAAAAACACTTTAAACAGTGCCAATGAACAGCTAGAGCAAAAACAACAAACCATTCTTCAAAAGGAGAAGGAACAACAGACTATTTCTTCAGAAGTTGATTCCTTACAAAAAAATATACAAGCAATGGATGCAGAAATTACAAAAAACCTAGAATCTCTAGCTCATGTTGAAACAAAAATGACAGAAATTAAACAGATTATTGAACAGAAAAAAGAAGAAATTGTTCTACTACAGGACAAGGTTTATGCTCGTGAAGGAATAATGGAAAAGCGTTTAGTTGCTCTTCAGCATAGTGATCATACAACAATCGTTATTGATACTTTAATAAATTCAGAAAGCATTGGTAACTTCTTTGAACGAATTGGTGCTGTTAGCACACTACTAAATGCAGACAAAAAGATTCTTGATGAGCAAGAAGCAGATATAAAACAAATCGAAGAAGATAAGAAAGAAATAGATAAACAAGAACAGCTACTAGCTAGTCAACAAGCTGATCTTGAAAGTAAAAGAGCTTCGCTTGAGGAAAACCGCACTCAAAGAAATCAAGCACTTATTGCGATGCAGGATAAGTACACGAAAATTGCAGCTGAATTAACAGATGCTAAGCAAGATAAAACAAAAATCCTAACACAAATAAACTCGATTCAAGCTGAAATCAAGAAGGAAGAAGCTGCAGCCAAAGCAAGATCAGTTGAACTAGCAAAAGCTAAGAAAGAAGCAGAAACAGCTGTTCAACATACAGTCGCACCACCTTCTAAATCGAGTAAAGATAAACCAGCTTCAAGTAAAACAGCAGGTAAAGAAATGTATGTAACTGCAACAGCTTATAGCCATCAAGATACAAAAAATGATCTTACCTATTTAGGTTACAATATTAAAAAAAATCCCCATATGAAGCTCATCGCTGTTGATCCTGGTGTTATTCCACTTGGATCCAAGGTCTGGGTTGAAGGCTATGGTGAAGCAATCGCTGGTGATACGGGTGGAGCCATTATTGGACATAAAATTGATGTTCTAATGCCATCTAGTGCTCATGCTATACAATGGGGCCGTAAAACCGTTAAAATTGTCATTTTAGATTAATTTGACAAAAAAAGGATAGATTAGATTAGTGTGGCGACTAGTTTAATCTATCCTTTTTTAGTGTAATATTTAACCTTACCCTTATGTTTGAAAAACAAACGCCATTAATGATTTATCTTCTTTGAAGTTCCAATCAATAAATATATCTTTAATACTATTGTTGAAAATTTCATCAAATTTCCCATAGCGGTGGAAATAGCTTTTCTCTAATTCATCTTTTGTTATCTTCAGCTCATCCGCAAACCCCTTAGTAATTAATGCTTTTTCAATCGGAATTAATATCCCCTTCCTCTCAACTAAATAAATTGATTGAGATAAAGGATAAACATGGATAATATCTGGAACCTTTTGAACTAATTCACTTATCCTCGCTATTTCTTTTTCTAACTTTTGTATGACTATATTATTTTCATTGCAGGTTTCTTTTATTTCTTCATTCAATACAAAAAAAAGCAAACCGGAATTATTAGGAAAGTTCCAATCATGATAACTCTCTTCTACTTCACGGTCTATAGTCACTTTAATTATTCCCTTCAATTCCTCTATTATGTGCTCAATAATAACCGCCCTTGCCTTTTCAACCTGTTCTTGTTGGCCTTGTTGAATCAAAACCTCTTCCATTGGGGAAATAAAGCCCTGAATATAAATAACAAAGTGTTGCTTACAAATAGTCGACTGACATGACTGGGGACCCTTACCAAAATTTTTCCTAAGTAACTTACTAGTTAGACTGCTGATTGAATTTAATCTATCCTGATCCATGCAAATCCACCTTTTTATAAAATAAATAAGATTATTCTAGCATGTTACTTTTATTTTGGCATGAATTAGTGCTCTGATGATTTTTTACTAGTATACTCAACCTTCCTTTAAAAACACAAAAAAGCATATTTTTTACAAATATGCTTGATAATTCAGCGTTCTGTATCTATCTAATAAAATCTTCTAATAAGTAAGTTAAATACTCTAATTCATAGCTAGTAGTAATCTTAGAGTTCATTGTTATGTCTAAATTGTTCAACATAACTTTTACATCCTCTATATATTTAATCATTTCACTTATAATCAACACAATGCTCGAAACAATGTTAATTATTAGCTCCCGATCAACATCTTCACTACATATTAGCTTCATACTTTGACTTTTTAAATTTAAAAGATCTTGAAAAGAAGTTTTCAATTGTGTGTTATTTAGATTCTTTATTTCTATTAAATTCATGGTTTTATTGATACTATCAATCGTCACATTTATTTCCTTAGTTGTCTGTGACACAAGGTTATTAAGTATCTTTAATGAATATGAGTACTCATATGTTAGATTCATACAACTTTCCTCAGATCTTTTCATTTGAACACCCTTTATTCTTTTTAATTCCTTTTTAAATTAAAAGCCAAAACAGCAAGATAAATAAAGCTAATTTCCTGCTATTTTGGCATAATGATAGTTTAAAAGAATGGAATCTACAAACCTCATTGTACTATAACATATAATAAAAGCATTCCTAATTTCTATATGACTATAGATTAATAATAGTAAAAAATAGAAATAATGTAAATGAGGTTTTTGTATGGTTATCTTCCTTATACTACCTTTTTAGTAAGGAAAAATCAAAATAAAGAAAGATTAACTACAGATGTACAAATAAAAGACTTCTATCTTTTTCATAATCCCACATTAAATACATTTGATTTATTTTAGTTTCAAAAACACGCTGTAAACGATCCTTATGCTCCAAATAACAATCTTTAATCTCAAATGATCGATCTTGTATGATATTTAAGTGGCCTTTACTAAAGAGTATTTTCTCAACCTGTAAAAGTATCCCCTGACTTTCAATCATATACATATTTGGATTAATACTTACAATTTCTAGTTTACTTGGAGCTTTGTGAATCTCAGCACAGATTTGGATCATTGTGTCAAAAATCTTATCTTTTAGAATTGGATTGAGTTGTGTCTCTTCCCACGATAGTGAGCTCATATTTTCCAGCAACAACATTCCACTATTTTCTTCATAGTTCCAATCATCAAAATATGAATCAAATGTCACACCTAAAACATTTGTTGCTTCATCTGCAAACTCTCTAAATACCGTCTCCATGACAGAAGTACGAAATAAATGCGCTAATCTTAATTGATCATTATTAACTAACACATCTTCAGCTGGAGTAATAAAGTTACGAATATGTACAATTATTTTATTTGAGTGAAAAGTCAGAGAGCAAGCCTCAGGACCTTTTCCAAATCTTCTTTTGAGCAACTTACTTAAAGTACTACTAAGTAGGAGGAGTTCTTCCTGGTAGTAACGATCGATTTTTTTCAATATTGTTCCCCCTTTTCAAATAGCAATCGATTTTTTGTAGATTTTATATTTTATTATTATCAAGAAAGGAAAATTTCGTGGTAACTATCTTTTTCCGTTTCATTGTCAATATAAACCTAGAAATGTAAAAAACAAAAAAGGCCTAACTCCTTGTTTAGAAGTTAGGCCATGGACAGACGAGCTATATAAAAAATAGTTTCTTCCATTTACCATATTATCTTAAGTATGATTTCATTTAATTTTGTTGCTAGAGTGATCTTTAAGTAACTAATAACAGCAAGAAATTAGTCAATAAATATGATAGCATAATTCAATTCTATTGACAATAATGATTGAGTTATTCTCTATCTCTGTATCAATATTTAAGAATATTTCCCTTTATGTTAACTCATCATAAGACGAACACTGTAAATGGAGATGATAGATGTGGATAGAAGAAACCAAAATTCAGAAGTTACACCACATTCAGATGGTGAAAGAGAATCTATTATTAATGACTCTCTATCAACAGCAGGTGCTCAAATGGGGATTAAAATGGATAAAGATAATGAATTCCATCAGGAAAAAAATCCGTTTTATCATCCTATTATCACTGACCCCTCAATGGTTGAATTTGAGAAGCTTATGAGAGGGAAAAAGGTTGAAGAAGAATAATCGAAAGGTGTGAAGCTAAGATGTCTGATTGGAATGAGCAAGCAGCACCAAATAATAACTTACCTGTTAAAAATCTTCGTGCTATAAATGGAAGATTAAATAAGGAAAGCTCTTTTAAAAGTAGATCTTCTAAACAACGTTCACAACAAAAAGATTAGAAATGCTAACATGTAACTATCGAGGTCCGTATAAATGTAAAAAATTTCAGTTTCAATAAAGAGGCTGGGACATAAGTAAAGAAGTCATAAAAAAGATGAAAAAATCTAAATTCAGTTAAGCTGAAAGAAACAAGTTCGTTCCATTGCGCTGCAGACACTCGCTTTCCACGGGGAGGAAGCTGAGCCTCCTCGCTGCGCTTGTGGGGTCTCAGCCTTTCCTCTATTCCCGTAGGTGCCCTAGTGTCTTCCGCTCCATTTCACTAGTTCATTAAAATAGTATAAAAATCAAAAACAAAAAAAACCCGAAATATCACCTAATAATTCGGGTTTTTCATTAACTTACATACTTATGTCTTAGTATGTTTTATTTTTGTCCAACGTTCTGTAATAATTTCTAAGCAATTTCTGTGTTATTAAGAAAATGTAAAAGCCCAAACCCCATATCTATTGTTCATGCTTTGTCATAAACTCATGAATTTTTGCCTTTGTTGGTAAAGCAGATATTGCACCTTTACCTGTTGTTGTTAAAGCACCACTTGCATTAGCATATGAGAGTATTTCTTGATGATTCGATTGTAGGATTGACTCTAGTTCAGAAAGCGATACGTTCTTCTCGAGAAGCTTATATAAAAATCCACCGATAAAAGCATCGCCAGCCCCTGTTGTATCTTGTACTTCAACTTTATAGCCATTCGATTGGTAGCATTTTTCTTTTACATAAAGTTCGGCACCATTTGCACCACGAGTATAAATAACAGCTCTAACATCACCGGTAAATAGTGAAAGTACCGCTTCATCTTCATTAGATATGCCTGCAATGAATTCTAGCTCTTCATCTGATATCTTCAATATATGTGCTTCTGGTATAAAAGATAAAATCGTTTTTCGACAATCTTCAGGAGTCTTCCATAATGGCAGTCGTACATTTGGGTCAAAGCTAATAATTGCACCATTCTCTTTCGCATATTGAATCGCTTTTTTATGTGCTTGTTTCATCGGACTTTCAACTAAATCAACCGAGCAAAAATGTAGAATATCTCCATCTTTAAACCAGCTCTCCTCAATTTCATCCTCTGTTAATAGTAAATCAGCAGAAGGATTTCGATAAAAGGAAAAGTCTCGTTCTCCATCTTCTTTAAGAGAAACAAAGGCTAATGCTGTATTAGCTTCATTTGTTCTAAATACATGATTTGTGTTAACACCAACTTTTGTTAATGTTTCGATAAGGAAATCACCAAACGCATCTTCGCCAAGCTTAGTAATCATTGAGGAATTAGCTCCTGACTTTGCAACGGCAGCAGCTACGTTTGCTGGCGCGCCTCCTGGTGCTCTTTCAAAGGAAGTGACATCTTTTAGCGGCATCCCCTTTTGAGCTGGAATAAAATCAATCAACACTTCACCAATACAAAACAAACTTCCCATGACAACATCACTCCTTATTTATATATCCCATTTCTCAGCATAAAAAGTAGTAGGTCCACCATTAGCAAAGAAACGAATTTCATCACTCTCTTTTTTCGGAAAAATTCTACTAGTGAATACCTCTTCACCATCATTTATAAATAGTTCAACCGATGATACATCAACAAATATGTGGAACTTAATGTGATCATCTGACATCGTACATTTTCTTTGTTCCCCATACTCTTTTGCTAAAGATTGTCCCGATTTACTACGATCTACTATAATCTTTTTTTCTATGCTATCATACATAATGCTAGTATGTTCATCATCACTAGCTCGTATTTCAATTCCGAATTGAGTACTATTATATTCTTTTAATTCACAAATTAACTCAAAAGTTACTCCACTAAAGAACTTTCTTGTTTCATTTGTTAGTGTTGCTTCAACAACTTGTTTTGATTTTCGAAGTTTTTGCAATTCTATTATAGGTTTTTGAAACAATTTCTCGTTTTTAATTGTTAACTCTCTTGGCAATGTTAAGCAGTGTGCCCAACCATCTTGATCTGTAGGATAATCAATTTCAGGCAAACCCATCCACCCAACTAAAATTCGACGACCATCCTGAGCTAATGTTGTTTGTGGAGCATAAAAATCAAAGCCGCGATCAAGTTCGTTGAATCTGCTATGAGAAAAATCTTTCGTTTGCAAATCTAACTTCTGTCCTACTATATATCCTGATTGATAGATATTTTGATAATCATCACCTGAAGCTTCAAGTCCTTGTGGAGAAAAAATAAACACACCACTATCATTCAGTTCAAAATAGTCCGGACATTCCCACATATATCCAAACTCATTCAACTGAGTTTTCACTTCTCCTAAAAATGTCCAGTCAAGAAGGTTATCCGATTTATATAATACCGCACAGCCTGTTAGATTTTCTCTTTGTGCTCCAATAATCGCATAAAATAAATCACCTGATTTCCATACTTTAGGATCTCTAAAATGATCAGTGTAACCAGAAGGCACTTCAGTAATATTCGCTTGCTGTGGTTTTGTAATCCTACCTTGATTGTTCATTTTCGCAACAACCTGATAAGGATGACGTTCCCAGTTTTCGTCACGAGTATTTCCGGTATACATTAAGTATAACTGATCATTATGCTGAATTGCACTTCCAGAATAGGCACCATGGCTGTCATAATCATGATTTGGTTTTATTCCCACACCAACATTCTCCCACGTAACAAGGTCTTGTGACTTTGTATGGTACCAGTATTTGAGTCCGTGAACTGGGCCTAATGGAAACCATTGATAAAACAAATGATATTCACCATTAAAAAAGCAAAAACCATTAGGATCATTTAATAATCCTGTTTCAGGCTGAATATGAAAGCTCTGTCTCCACTCACTATTATTTACTTTCTTTTTTAATTCTTCCATTTCATTTATATCTATTTCTTCAAGTCGACGATATCTCATCTCTTTTGTCCATTCCATAAAGTTCGTTCCCCTTAAATTGAAAATATCGTGAATAATTTATTTAAGTCTCAAAAATAAAGATAGGAGAATCGTCAAAATGATTGATTCTCCTAAACTATTTGATTAGTTCTGTTCTTTTTTTGCTGCTCTTTTTCCTAAAATAAACGTTACAGTAAATGCTACCGCACATGAGATTACCATACCAATTACGTAAAATGTAATCGAACCTGTTTTAATAGAGATAATCCCAGGTAGTCCTGCTGCTCCTAATGCAATTGCTTTTACTTTAAAAAGCCCTATAAATCCTGATGCTACTGCAGCTCCAATAATTGCACCAATAAATGGATAACGAAGCTTTAAGTTAACCCCAAACATAGCTGGCTCAGTAATTCCCAGTAGTGATGAAATACCAGCAGCAGATGCTATACCTTTAATTTTCGCATCACGAGTTAGTAATAAAACAGCTAGTGTTGCTGCACCTTGGGCAACATTTGACATCGCTGCAACAGGGAAAATAAATGATCCTCCAGTTTTGGCAATATCAGCAAGTAACTGAGTTTCAACAGCAATAAAGCTATGATGCATTCCTGTAATAACAACTGGTGCATACGCTAAACCAAATAGAGCTGTTCCAATAAAGCCTGTTGTATCATATAACCAAATCAACCCATCTGATAAAAGATTTCCTGCTGTTCTTGTTAGTGGACCTACTATTGTAAACGTCAATAATCCTGTAATAAAAATTGATAATAACGGTGTTAATAGGTTATCTAATGAAGACGGTGTAATTTTGCGTAAATTTGTTTCAATTTTAGCTAAAATAAATGATGCTACTAATACCGGAAGCACCGTTCCTTGATAACCGATCTTAGCAATTTCGTAACCTAGTATATTCCAATACGGAATTTCTCCACTTGTTAAAGCTGCTCCGTAATTATATCCATTTAATAAATCTGGATGAACCATTAACATCCCAAGTGTTGCACCTAAGTATGGATTACCTCCAAAGCGCTTTGTAGCTGAAAATCCAATTAAGATTGGTAGAAAAACAAATGCGGCATTTGCAAATGTATTTATAAGTGCTGCTAAATCAGCTATTCCTGGATTAGCTTCTACAAGTGACATCCCATCTACAAATAAATCAGAAGCAGTTAATAAATTGTTAAGCCCCATTAACAAACCACCGGCAACAATTGCTGGGATGATTGGGACAAATATATCAGATAGCATCTTAACGAAACGCTGTAATGGATTCATTTTCTTTGAGCCTGCACTGCTAACATCCTTTGTTGACATTTCTTCCATTCCAGTTAGCTTTGAAAGCTCATTATAAACATTGTTCACAGTACCTGACCCTATAATAATTTGATATTGTCCTCCAGTTGAAAATGTTCCTTTTACAATATCCATTTCATCTAATTTCTCTTGATCTACTTTTTCTTCATCATGTAATACAAGTCGTAATCTTGTTGCACAGTGTGCAGCAGCAGAAACGTTTTCTTTTCCGCCTATTGCAGCTAAAATTTCTTGTGCTATTTGTGGATAGTTCATTTATACTCACCCTTTACTGATTTTAGTATGTAACGTGGAACCGGTTCCTTAAACGAATAAAAAAATATAGTTGGTACCGGTTCCATTTTTAATCAAAATAAAAACCGATGTAATGGAACCGGTTTCGAATAAATTATATATCGCTTACATACGATTGTCAACACTTTCTCGTTCAATCATTTCAACATGAGAAACAGTTAATTTTTCTACAGTTTCTCCGTTAATTAAACGAATCATTTTTTCAGCAGCAAGCTCTCCAGCATCTTTATAAAAGAACTTAACTGTCGTAATACTAGGGTGGATAATCTCCGTTACTTCATAGCCCCCAAAGCCTGTAATCGACAAATCAGTTGGTATGGATAATCCTCGAATTTGAGCTGCTTTTAAAATGCCAAGTGCAATGTTATCTGTTGCACAAACGATAATTGTCGGTGCATGTTGATCTACAATTTCACTGAATTTCTCTGTTGCATCTTTCACACTAAAGCTAGTTTCAAAATACATCAAATCACTATTGCTCTCTTCTTTTATCGCCTGCTGAAACCCTCGTTTTCGTTTCACACCAACAGCTATATCCTTCTCTGTTACACCTAAATAGGCTATCTTTTTGTGACCGTTAGCTAAAACATATTTACCAAGTAAAATACCTGCTTCTTCATCATTATGAATTAAGCTGTAGCAATGCTCACTTTCCTGTCCAACAAGTAACACAGGCACATCCACTTTTTCAAAAGCTTCTAGATGCTGATCCGTCACTTGTGTTGCAAGCAAAATAATACCGGCTATCTTTTGATTTGCTAAATTATAAATGCTCTCAATTTCTCGTTCTAAATCCTGACTTGTATTTGATATAAGTAATTGATAGTTTTCTTCTCGAAGTCTTTCATCTATTCCAATTAACGTTTCTGCTGTCGCATACGAATTTAATCTTGGCACAATCGTCCCAATGATATTTGTTTTCTTTGCCTTTAAACTTCGGGCAAATGTATTAGGAACATAGCCAGTTTCACTTATCACTCGTTCTATTTTCAAACGTGTTTCTTTTCCTACTGATCCCCCATTAAGAAATCTAGAAACAGTACTTTTCGCAACCCCTGCAAGCTTGGCTATTTCACCAATTGTCATATTCATACAACTCCACATTCATGTACTTTGCTTTATAGTATACACCAAATGGTTGGGGTAGTTAAAATAAGGATTATTGAGTTTTTTTGTGTATGTTAAATTTTATTTAATAAACAATTAGATTTAATTAATTATTAAAAGTCGTTCTGTATCTTATTTTCGTAAACTTTGTTGCTAGATAATAAGTTTTTAGTGAAGGTTCAGCTGATTAAATAGTCCAGTAGATATTTATAAACATTCTAATTTTTTAAACTTGTGCTGAAGAGTGATGGTAGTTTTTATATTGATAAAATATAGACTGTTGTATTATTATTACAAGTTTGTTTGTATTATTAATTATATACATATTTTGTTATTTCGAGGTAACTGCGTGCATTTTTAGAATTAACTTACTATATGTAGATCAATTAAATTTATCAAGAATAGGTCAAATATCGTAGTGAAGGGAATAAAGCGAAAATTTATATAGAAATTGGGGTGTAGGGTGTGGTATTTAATTGGTATTTTGAATGGAATCTTATTCAGGTGATGTTCATGTTACTTGCTTGGGGTTTCCTTGCTTATGGGGTTTGGCGTATCTATCAAGCTCAGCATATCGAGGAACGACCAGTGCTTTGGAAATTAATAATCGTTGTGTTGATTGGGCTCTTTTCTTTTTCTATTAATCTTCCATTTTTTGAAGGTGTTCTTTCTATAGCCATTCTTCCTCTTGGGGTTTGGATTTTATATGCAATACTAAAGGGAAAAAGTCGGTGGGATGCCTATCGAAAATATGCTTGGTTGGGCTTTCTTTGGAATTACTTCTTTTTAGGAGCTGCTCTCTTGGCAATCGGAGTATCAGGAGTTGTTTATCCTAAGTATGAAGTGGAAACATATCTTGATGACGTTTCCAAAGCAGAGCTACTTTCTATCCACCCTTCAGGAAAAGAAGTTCATCTTAGCGTGATGAAACTAGAAGAATCCTTATCTTCTTTTAAATCGGAACAGTCAAATGTTACTCAGTGGTACGAAGAAATTAGAGAGCAAATGTGGTCGAACGAAGATGACAAGGAACAGAAAAACGCACAAGAGAAGTTTCCCTATTTGTTAACTGATGTGAAAGCAAAAGCAGGAAAAAAAGTTCGAGTTTATGTGGAATATGACGGAAAAGGATTACTTGTTACCACAAAAGAACATCAATACTATTTTCGTTCTAACACTGCTTCCTTTTTGAAAGAAAGGGGGAGTGAAAATGAGTAAAAAGAAGTTAGTGCTTCTACTATTCATTGCAGGTCTTGTAGCTGTATGTGCATATGCAATGTACATATTCAGTATTCCAAAAGACTTTTATACAGAAGAAGAGCTTTTAGAGAAGATCCCTCTTATCACACCAAAGAAGGAAATTCAAGATATCATACAAATTGATGAAGAAACCTATTTTGTTCCTTTCTTATCAGCTGACGGCTCATATGGATCAAGTATTTGGGTATGGAATACTGGAAAATGGGAATGTGTTGGTACCGATTCTGCTTCTGGTCCTAGTATCCTAGCGAATAACGGAAACTCCTATGTTTATTGGAACGTCCATCCTCATGATAAAGTTCAGGAGTGGCAAATCTATTTAACATCTGAGAGAAATTACTCTGTAACTGATGCCAACAGTGAAAACCGGTTGGAGGTATATTTTCCAAAAATTCAAGTGAAACATACGCTTACGTTAGGAAAAGAAAGCTATGGATATGTTGAGCTACCATCTAAATGGAAGGAAATTATTGGATCTTTTGATTTAAACCCTGCCCAATCAGGACTATTACCTTCTAGTCATTACTACATGTTCCAATATCAAGCTTATAATGATAAACAAGAAGCTGTAGATCTTGAGCATACGTTTCGCAACGGTGGCGGTGGCACTTACACAGGAGATTTTATCCAATACATGCAACAGGTGATTTCTGAGGAACTAGAATAGGTAACCTTTTCTTTTAGTTCTCATTTAATTAAACCTATTTTCCAAGGGATTATTTAAATACCCTGTTATAAAGGATAACCTATAATAAACAGCACCTCCAATTGTTTAAATTATATTTGTTTAAATTATATTTCAAAACAAACGAGGTGCTATTATTTTTTAAAATATTTAATTGTGTATAAGTTACAAATAAAAAACATTTCCCTCAAAAAAGAGGGAGTGAGATCCAAAATTAGGATCGCACCCCCTTCTATCCACCATGACATTATTTTTATACAGGAACCGCAACGAAAAATTCATTATAAAGTGCCTGAACCGCACGTTTTTCTTGTGGTTCTTTTACTCCGAACATCATACTTACCTCTGATGATCCTTGGTTGATCATCTCAATATTCACCCCGGCATCTGCTAAAGCTTTAGACGCACGAGCTGTAGTACCTACATTGTGACGCATTCCTTCACCAACAACCATGATTAACACAAGGTCATGCTCAATGATGACTTCGTCAGCTTGTAACTCTGTCATAATCCGTTCTGTAATTTGCTTTTCTACTTTTTTACTCATTTGCTTTTGTCTTAAGATAACTGTTACATCATCAATTCCAGATGGAACATGCTCATATGTTAAACCATAATCCTCTAAAATTTGTAGCAGCTTTCGTCCAAATCCAATTTCTCTATTCATTAAGTATTTGCTAATGTAAATGCTACAAAAGCCTTTGTCACTGGCAATTCCAATAACAGGACCATTTGAATTCGCACGCTCATTAACAATTTTTGTTCCTGGAGCTGATGGGTTATTTGTGTTTTTCACATTAACAGGAATTCCTGCACGAAAAGCTGGAATTAATGCTTCATCATGGAAAACCGAAAAACCAGCATATGAAAGTTCACGCATTTCTCGATACGTTAACTCAACAATTTCTTTTGGATTTTGAACAATCGTTGGATTAACAGAGTATACAGCATCAACATCTGTAAAGTTTTCATATAAATCAGCTTTAATACCATTTGCAAGAATAGAGCCAGTGATATCAGAGCCACTTCTAGAAAAGGTAAGAACTTCTCCACTTTTGCTATAACCAAAAAACCCTGGAAAAATGATGATACCTTTACGATCACGAAGTTTATATAAATTTTCATATGACTCAGGAAGAACTTGTGCATTACCTGGTTCATCTGAAACTAATAATCCCGCATCCTTAGGGTTAACATATTGGGCATCCACACCACTGTGTTGAAAGTAAGCAGCTATTAGTTTCGCGTTATTATCTTCTCCACTTGCTTTTACAGCATCTAAGTAGCTTTCTGGTTTACTTTTATCACTCTCTAATAATTCTTTTAGATCATTAGTGATCGTCTGTATAATATCGGAGGGAATTGATAATTCCTTTACAATGCTTTCATAACGGTCAATAATTGCTTGAAAGATTACTTTTGCATCTTCATTTTCTAGATGCTTTTCTGCACATTCAATAAGCATGTCTGTCACCTTGATATCATCTGAATAACGTTTACCAGGAGCAGACACAACAACCACTTTCCGAGACGAATCTGAGACAACAATTTGTAAAACCTTTTTTAATTGTTCACCTGATGCTAAGGAAGATCCTCCGAACTTTACAACCTTCATTTCTACAACTCCTATTATTTAAAATTTTCTGTCAAATTTTAATCCTTATTATCACCTTTTTTTCATAAATAATCAAGAGTTTTCTTCCCAGAAAGAACATTTGTGTTTTTTGTAAGGACATAATAAAGTTTCTTCACATAAAAAAGAGACATTATTGTCTCTCCAGTGTGTAGACAAAGTATATTTTCAAGCCCTTCAGACTGATTGAAAACGCTTGACTTTCAAGGCACGAAGCCTTGTGAGGAGCGGAGTTACCCGATTTGGTAATGAGCACCGCAGCAAGGTGAGTAACGAAGAAAGCGAGCGTTTGTCAACAGTCTGAAGAGACATTATTGTCTCTCTTTTCTATTGCTATAGGTATTTATTTTTTAACGTTTTCAGTGCAAATATTCTTATCTACTCTCAAGATTTAAATCAAGCGTTTGTTTAAGGCTGGTTTCGTAAACTTTGTAGCTTTTACAATTCCAAGTAAACAGCACTGTATCAAGCATAGTGGCTTCTTTTCTTCAAAGATTAGTACCTTATTATCAATAAATAAATGTTTCAACTGAAAAATAGGGCAATTAGCAACATTTTTTTAGAAATGTTTAAAGAACCTTACTTAAAAAGGCCTTTGTTCGTTCTTGCTGAGGGTTATCAAATAGCTCGCTTGGGACGTTTTCTTCTACTATATATCCACCATCCATGAAAAGAACTCGATCACCTACTTCTTTTGCAAAGCCCATCTCATGAGTAACCACAACCATTGTCATTCCCTCTTTTGCGAGCTGCTTCATTACTTCAAGAACTTCTCCTACCATTTCTGGATCAAGAGCAGATGTTGGTTCATCAAATAGCATAATTTTCGGTTCCATAGCTAGTGCTCTGGCAATCGCTACTCTTTGCTTTTGACCACCAGATAAGGAGCTTGGATAGGCCTTTGCTTTTTCAGCTAATCCAACCTTTTGTAGTAGCTTCATTCCTCTATCTTTAGCTTGTTCTTCACTTAGCTTTTTTACCTTCATTGGAGCCAAGATGATATTTTCAAGTACCGTTTTATGAGGAAATAGGTTAAATTGTTGAAAAACCATTCCCACATCTTCACGAATTTTATTAAGATCAGTTTTTTTATCTGTTAAATCAACACCATCAATCAAAACTTGTCCACCTGTTGTTGATTCAAGTAAATTTAAACAGCGTAAAAAGGTTGATTTTCCAGAGCCTGAAGGACCAATAACAACAACAACCTCTTGCGGCTTAATTGTTGCATTAATATCTTTTAGTACCTGATTTTCACCAAATGATTTCTTTAATTGTTTTACCGTAATCATTCCGTCGTCAACCTTCTTTCAAGTTTATTAAGTAGGAAGCTTAGCGATAATGTTAAAATTAAATAAATAAGGGCAACAGTTAAGTATGGCTCCCAAACACGATAGTATTGAGTTGACATGGCTCTTCCCCAGTACATAATCTCTGGAGCTGCTACAACAGCTGCTAAAGATGACTCTTTTATTAACACGATAAACTCATTCCCAAACGGAGGAATCATTCGCTTAAAAGCTTGTGGTAAGATAACATGTGTCATCGCTTGAACATGATTCATTCCAAGTGATCTCGCTGCCTCCATTTGACCACGATCAATGGATTGAATTCCCCCTCTAAAGATTTCAGCAATATATGCTGCAGCATTTAATGAAAGAGCTATAATAGCTGCTGCTATCCCATTTGTTTGACCAGTAAAAAGTGGTACAACCCCAAAATGAATTAATAGTATTTGCACAAATAAAGGTGTACCTCTAAAGAACGTAATATACATTCTAAAAGGAAGCGCTAGCAATTTATTGTTCATCATTTTCCCAAGTCCAATACCAAGACCAAGAAGAGTTCCAATTAGAATCCCACCGAGAGATAAGCCAATTGTTAACAAAGTTCCCTTTAATAAAAATGGCGCATATTCAACAATAATATCAAACCTAAAATCCATTTATATTCCTCCTAAACAAAAGCATATAAGCGCCCTGGTCAGCATCAATTTTTCTTTGTTAATTACTTTTTTCATAAAATAATACCTAGCGTAAAAATATTATTTTATGAAAAAAGCCTTCATGAAACACTTCTCTAAAAAGGAAAAATTGCGTATCACTACTATTCTAGTGGTACGCAAAGTTTTCATTTATTGTTGTGCTTTTAAATTCTCTACATCTGGCTCAGAACCAAACCATTCAGTATAAATTTCAGCATATTTGCCATTGTCTAATACTGTATTGATTGCTTCATCAAAATCAGCTTTTAGCTCACTACCTTTAGGAAACATCAAACCATAATATTCTGCAGCAAAGCTATCCGCATCTTCAATAACAACTAACTTTTGATCTGGGTTATTTTTTACATATTCTTCAACAACCGTGTTATCAGCAACTACAGCATCTGCTCCACCACTAGTAAGCTCCATAATTGCTAAGTTATTATTTTCAAACTTTTTAATATTTGAACTGTTTTTTCCTAATAATTCATCCACAGCTTCTTGACCTGTAGTACCAGCTTGAACGGCAACAACTTTATCTTTTAAATCCTCAGCCGATTCAATATCACTACCCTCTGGTACAAGAATTTTATTTGTAGATAAGAAATAAGGTGAAGTGAAGTCGTACGTTTGCTTACGATCATCATTAATCGTAATAGCCGATACAGCAAAGTCTGCAATTTCATCTTTAATTTCTACGAAAATTGGATCCCATCCAACATTGACTATTTCAACTTCATATCCAGCTTCCTTAGCAACTGCTTCAACGAAATCAACATCAAATCCAACAATTTCACCCTTGTCCATGTACTCAAAAGGTGCATAAGCAGCATCTGTAACAACTCTTAGCTTTTCTTTTTTCTCTGTTTCACCCGCTCCATCACCTTCACCACTAGAAGAACTCTGACTTGATCCACATGCAGCCAAAGCAAAAGTAAACGTCAACACCATCAACATCATTAATAATTTTTTCATCTTTTAAATCCCCCTTTAGTTCATTATAATGCAAAAATTCTGATATTTGTCTTTGTATTTTAAGTAGCTCTTATTTTTATAGATCTACTAATTAACTGGACTAGAAAACTATGTATGAAGTATATCAGAATATGAATTATAATACAATAATATGTATAAATAACTTTTATTAGAATAGAATTAATTTTCTATTAATAATAAGATATTTACTATATATCTAATATAATCCAGGATATTTAAATTTATTTCAATTGTATCGGTACATAATCTCACATTAATAAATTATAACGTTAAGTTTTTAGTACTTATAAAATTACTTATATTTATTCATCTTTTCTTTGGATATTCCTTTTATTTTTTAATGTTGAATCAAATTTCATAGCGACAATTGCACCTGTATAAAAAACTACACAAAGAGCCTGGGACATAATTAAAGAAATCATACAGAAAGTCGAATTAATCTAAATCAGTTAAGATGAAAGAAACAAGTTCGTTCCATTGCGCTGCAGACACTCGCTTTCCACGGGGAGGAAGCTGAGCCTCCTCGGCAAGCCTGCGGGGTCTCAGCCTTTCCTCTATTCCCGTAGGTGCCCGAGTGTCTTCCGCTCCATTCCACTAGCTCTTAAAAATAGTATACAAAATTAAAAAATCTATTGAAAATGCAAATAAAAACCCGAACTATTAGGCGAAAGATTACTTGAAATATCACCTAATAATTCGGGTTTTTCATTAGCTTAAATACTTATGTCCCAGCCTCTTTTAAAACAATTATTTTAGCTTATAATACGTCAATGCTAGTGCAAAAGCTAGCACTGCCCCTTTTACAATATCCATCGCAAAATAAGGAACGGACATCATAACAAGTCCATTTTGTAAAATTCCGATTAATACAGCACCAACAAATGTTCCAAAAGCGTTAGGTTTACCAGCTCCTAGAACGGAAAAACCGATAAATGCTGCTGCAACTGAATCCATTAAATATGGTCCTCCTGCATTAATTTCCGCTGTCATTACTCGAGAAGCTAAAATAATACCACCAATTGCTGCAAAGAGCGCTGAAAGTAGATAAGCAGCAACTTTATATTTATTAACAGGAATACCAGATAACCTTGCAGCCTCGATATTTCCACCAATCACATACATATATCGTCCATGCTTTGTGTACGTAAGGAATATATGAACAACTACAACAATAACAACCATAATAATGATAATCCAAGGAACTTGTCCTAGCTTTTGAAATAGCGGACTAATTAATCCTGTTGCAAACGACCCATCAGGCATGACCATATTTTGTGAAACAGTTGCTCCTTTTGTATATGTGAGAGCAATTCCTTGAACGATAAACATGGTTGCAAGTGTAATCAGCATATCAGGAACTTTGAGTTTGATAATAAAAAACGAATTTAATACACCGACTAATAGTGAAGCAACAATTGCTGAGAATATAGCGATAAAGGTATTTTGTGAAAACCACACAAACATAGATATAACAATCGCATTAGAAAGTGATGCAACAGATCCTACTGATAAATCAAACCCATTAACTGAAAGTGAGATTGTAATTCCTATCGCAATAATGGTCACAATAGAAATGGAACGTAGAATATTTATAAGATTATTTCCTTGAATAAACGCTGGATTTGATAATGCGAAAACAGCTACAAGTACAACAATTGTTAAAATTGTTCCATATTTATATAAAAATTGAAAAAGATCAAAAGTATTTTTAGTTGAATTCTTAGCTTGTACAGGATTTAATTCACTCATCCTAGTTACCTCCTGTTGAATAATATAGTAAATCTGCTTCTTTGGTATCACTAGTATCAAGCTCTTTTACAGCCCTACCATCGTATAATACATACACACGATTTGTTATACCGATTATTTCAGCAAGCTCTGATGATGCATAAATAATCGCTTTTCCTCTACTAGCAAGCTCACAAATTAATTCGAATATATCTTTTTTCGCTCCAACATCGACACCTTTTGTTGGCTCATCAAAGATATACACCTCTGCATCTGCTATTAACCATTTACCAATCGCAATTTTTTGCTGATTTCCACCTGATAGGTTTTTAACAATTGCTTCCTCAGATGGAGTTTTAACACCAAGACTTTCAATTACCTGCACCGCACGTTGTTTTTCTGCTTTTCGATTCAAGAAGCTGAACGGTCTTGTAAAAGCACCTAAATTTGCTGCCGTTAAATTAGTCACAACAGATTCGTGTACAAGTATTCCTTCTTTTCTTCTTTCCTCTGGAACTAATGCTATTCCTTGTTTAACTGCATGATAAGGAGATGTTAGTGTTAACTTCTTTCCATGCAGCTTCACTTCACCTGATGTGATTTTTGTTTCGCCAAAAAGAGCTTTGCATAATTCTGTTTTCCCAGCTCCAACTAACCCAGCAATGCCAACTATTTCACCTTTACGAACTGTCATGGACACTTTTGATAGTTTATCAGCATCATGAAGGTTACTCACTTCATAAATTACTTCACCACAATCAGAAGCTTTTTCAGGAAATTGTTCCTCAAGCTCTCTTCCAAGCATGTTTTCAACGACTTTGTTTTGTGTTGTATGTTTAATCAGCTCATGTGTAACAAGCTTGCCATTTCTCATGATTGTAATTTCCTCACAAACCTCAAAAATTTCTGGAAGTCTGTGTGAAATAAAAACAATGCCAACATTCTTGTCCTTTAATTCTTTCACAATTCTAAAAAGCTCTTTCGTTTCCGAATAGCTAAGAGGTGCGGTTGGTTCGTCCAAAATTAAAAACTTACAATCTGTTGATACTGTTCTAGCAATCAGTACCATTTGCTTCTCTGCTAGCGTTAACTCACTTACTAGTTTTTTAGAAGAAACATTTATATTTAAAGTTTTTAGGATGTCTGTAGCTTGTTTATGCAGCACTTTCCAATTAATAAACTGCTTTTTCCCCATACCATTAACTGTACTTGAAAGCATAATGTTTTCACCCACTGTTAAATAGGGAATTAACGCAGTATCTACTTCTTGATGAACAATTTGTATTCCATTTACTAATGCATCCTTTGGTGAACGAATACTCGTTTTCTTACTATCTAGCAAAATATCACCTGTATAGTGATCATAAGCTCCTGATAACACTTTCATTAATGTTGATTTACCTGCACCATTGGCTCCAATCAGTGCATGAGTTGTTCCACTCTTCATCGTAAAATCCACACTATCTAATGCTTTTACACCGGGGAATTCAATTGAGATATTAGTCATTTTTAAAACGGATTGCATTTAGTTGTTCCTCCTCTCTATTTTTAAAAGCAGTATTTTTGATTATTTAGCAAAATTTTCTTTCACATGGAATTGGTTAATGAGGGGGTTCATATACATTTGAGGAATAAAAGGTAACACTCTCTATAAGAAATAGAGAGTGTTACCTTCGTTTTCTACTTCAAAAACTTTATTTTTTATAATATTCTTTTAACGTTTTCATCCACTCTTCTTCAAATGCAGTAGATTGTCCCCAGCCTTCAATTGTATCTGCTAGGTTTACCATGTTAATTGGTTCACTAGATTGTAATAATGCTTCTTGAGAAATTAATGAAGCTTCTAAATTATAAGTTGGCGGTGTTTCTTCACCAGCTAATTTTTTTGCTAGTAATCTCATATCAACAGCTCCAATTAACTTCGGATCAACTGCTGCTGTATATTTCCAAGAGCTTTCTTCTGTTTGAATTTCTTGAAGATCTGCATTGGAAACATCAATACCGTAGATTTTAATTTCATCTCGACCAGCTTCCTTAATCGCACGTGCTGCACCAATTGCAAATGCATCCCATGTTGCAAAAATCGCATCAATTTCACCTTTAGGATGTTTGTTAAGCATAGAAGCTACAGCATTTTGTGTTTGAACAGATGTATCCTCAGCTGCCACACCAAATCTCTCAATCTCTTTAATACCTGGGTTATTATCTAAAATTTCTTGATACACTTTATTTCTTCTTACCATTGGAGGAAATCCATCTACCCAAAGATACGCTATTTTAGCCTCACCATTAAAATCCTTCACCAACTGATCTAACGCTAGCTTTGCAAGTGCTTCATCATCCTGTGAAGTTAATGTTACACCTTCAATCGTTGATAACTTGTCATTTGAATCAAATGTAACAACACTTTTACCAGCATCAACTAGCTTTTGCACAGCCTCAACTGTTGCATCATCATCACCATGTGAAATAATAAAACCATCATAATCTTCTGTTAATCCTTGTGCAATCGCATCATGGAACTTCGCTGTATCACCGTTTGCAGTGAATACATCAACTGTAAAGCCAAGTGCTTCTCCTTCTTCTTTCGCACCAGCTAAAAATTGTGCTGTATGATCGTCTCCACCAATTTTACGAATAACTTTAATTTTCGCACCTTCACCATTTGCAAAGCGTTCTGGTACATTTTCTAATGAAACATCTGGATTACCTTTAGCTGCTGTTGATTCAGTAGAATCTCCGCTTGAAGAACAGCCTGTAAGTAGTAAAGTAAATGCTAAAATGAAAATAAATGCTGAGTTGAAAAATTTGTTTTTCATGTTAGTTAACTCCCCTTTTTTCTTTTTAAAATTTTTGTTTACTTATAAAGACATCAAAAAACCTCTCTAAGATAGAGAGGTTTCACCGCAAAAATATAGGGATCGCCTCTCTTATCTTCCAAAACCAATACGGTTCTGCAGGATTTAGCACCAATTCTAATTTGTATAGAACGGTTGCCGGGCGTCATCGGGCCAGTCCCTCTGCCACTCTTGATAAGAGATTAGTTTATGAATTTAAGTAATTTAACAATATGTTTACTTTAATAGGGTATCGCATTAATGTCAACCACTATTTTTAATTTTCTAACTTATTAATTTTTATTTTTAGATGGAATTCGATGTTGAGAGGTAGGCTTACAGCTTGATGTGTGGCGTTTTTTGTCGAATGATGGATTAATTGAAAAAGTTGAATGATTATCGTGAAAAGTTGAATGATTATCTCAAATGTTGGCTGCTAATTAAACTATTTATGTGTTGGGAATCGTATTTTATAGAACAAACAACAAAGATAACGAAAACAGCTTATATAAAAGAAGGTAAGCATCAAATGAGGCTTACCTGTCCAAATTATTTACGTTTTTGACTCTTCAATTTGTTCATCTCAAGTTCTGCTGCATATTCTTCTTGAGATTTTCCTTGCTTTTGACTTTCTGACTGGATTTTTCTGAATTTGTTATCGTTTAAGTTTGGCATATTTCCACCTCCTCATTGACCTGGTTATTTTCTACAATTATTTCTCAATTATTCAAAAAAGCATAAGAGCATGGGTTCTACGTAGACCCAATTTCTTATGCTTAATATACTTCTACTTAACAGCCTTCACAGCTGTTTCCACATTCATTTGACTACCCACAGAACGCTTTAGGACAAGTGGAAGAACAAGAATGACTCCAAGAAGCATGCACACTCCTGAAATTTGATAAGAAAGAACTAAACCGAGATATGTTTTTAATAAACCAGCGAGACTCATCATGATGACCATCGCTCCCATAAATAGTGGTGTCATAATCCCGTTTACACGTCCTATAAATGCTTCCTCTGCATTTTGTAAAATCATTGTATTAATACTAATTTGTATTGCTGGCATCATTAAGCCTGTAAAAAACTGTGCAACTAATGTTAGCCAGAGAATCTCTGAAAACCCGATCACTGAAATCATGATTGCATTTACTATCATTCCTGCTGCTAGCATTCTAATTGGTGTTATTTTTTTAGATAGAGCTAAGGCGATTCCCCCACCTATAATCATTGCAATTCCATTTATCGCCATAAACCACTGCACAAATTCTTTATCCATCTGTAACTGCTCGGTCACGATGAAGATACCTAAAGGCTGGATTAAACCTATAGCTAAACCAGCAACAAAAAAATTTGCTCCTAATAATCTTAAAAACTTATTGTTCACTACATATTTGAAGCCTTGAATAAATTCTTCTTTCACAGTAGTTGGAATTTCCTTCTTTTCCACCTCTCTATCTCTAGGCAGGAATGTAAGTGCTAAAGCTGAGAGAATAAACATGACTCCAGTTATTGCAATTGACAGTTCAATTCCATATTGTTGAAAAACAAAAGCTCCAATGACAGGTCCTAAGATCATAAATAATGCAATCATTGTTTGATAAATGGACATTCCCATTTGAAGTTGCTCTTCTGGAACATGCAACTTAAATAATTTCATACCTGAAGGCTGTGAAAATTGTGAAAGGATAGACGAAATTAGCATGGCAAAAAAGACAATTTTCCAAGTGGCAAACATTAACGTAAATAACACAGCAAAGACTGAGATGGCACTTAATACATCACACCAAACCATCGTTTTCTTCGGTCTCCACCGATCAGCAAATGTTCCACCAATAATTGAAAAGATAAAAATCGGTGCAAATTCTGCAACTGAAATCATTGAGACAGCAAACGGGTCTTCATTTGTTTGCTCCATAACAAACAAAAGCACTGAAAAATTCCTTACCCAAATGCCAAGCTGTAGAAACAATCCAGAAAGTAATATAGCACGTACAAACCTATTACTCATAAACTCTTTAAAACTTGATTGTTTGTTCATCTTTTTTCCTCCACATGTTCATTAACTAAGGCTCTTTTCTGAAAGGATGTTGCTTTGTAATAAAATATGTATCTAGAGACTGTGTTAGCTTTTACGAAGAAAAAATTGCCACAAAACTTAATACAACGCCCACTTCTTTGGTATTTAAAAGCAAACAAGTTTTCGATAGCCAGCCTTTACGAAACATTTTACATAACACACGATATATAATAATTCAACAAATTCCAATTAATTC
The DNA here is from genome assembly GCF_007994985.1 of Metabacillus litoralis. Lineage (GTDB taxonomy): Bacteria > Bacillota > Bacilli > Bacillales > Bacillaceae > Metabacillus > Metabacillus litoralis. The sequence continues at coordinate 87,815 of NZ_VOQF01000012.1, forward strand.
CTCTTTTTTAAATCTATAGTAATGTAGTTGTAAAGCAACCAAGCTTGTGAAAACATTCTTTTTTTATTATCGTTAGTATACTGATCACGAGTTTCTGCAATTATATATATTATTAGTAAGATATGACTCGTTCTTACCTTGCATTTCCTAAATAATTGTAAAAAGAACTATTCAGTTCTAAATTAATGAAATTTTTTTATCTTACCTAGAAAAATAACTTCGTAAAATTAACCTTTTGCTTATCTATTGGTATAATGATAAGCAGGACTTATTTTACATATAAAAGAAAGGTTTGATTTAACTTGGAACACAATTCCTCAAACTTTATTAGAAGTATTATTAAAGAGGACCTAGAGACCGGAAAACGTGACAATGTCTATACTCGATTTCCACCTGAACCGAATGGCTATTTACATATCGGTCATGCAAAATCAATTGTCATTAACTTTGGATTAGCGGATGATTTTAAAGGGAAAACCAACCTAAGATTTGATGACACAAATCCATTAAAAGAAGATACAGAATATGTTGAAGCGATTAAAGAAGACGTAGCATGGCTCGGGTATGAATGGGATGGTATGTTCTTCGCTTCTGACTATTTTGAAGAAATGTACAGCCGTGCAATCCTTCTTATTAAAAAAGGAAAAGCATATGTGGATGACTTAACTGCTGATGAAATCAGGGAATATCGTGGAACTTTAAAGGAGCCAGGTAAAGAAAGTCCATATCGCTCTCGTTCTGTTGATGAAAATCTTGATTTGTTTGATCGCATGCGTAAAGGTGAATTTGCCAATGGCGAAAAGGTCCTTCGTGCAAAAATTGATATGTCTTCACCAAATATCAATCTACGTGACCCCGTGATCTACCGTGTTGCACATGCATCACACCATAATACAGGAGATGCTTGGTGTATTTATCCAATGTACGCTTTTGCTCACCCTCTTGAGGATGCAATTGAAGGAATCACACATTCTTTATGCACAACAGAATTCGAAGATCAACGCCCATTATATAACTGGATTGTTGAAGAATGTGAAATGGATAATAAGCCACAGCAAATTGAATTTGGCCGCTTAAATATTACAAATACTGTGATGAGTAAACGAAAATTAAAGCAGCTTGTTGATGAAAGATATGTTGATGGCTGGGATGATCCTAGAATGCCAACGATCTCTGGATTAAGAAGAAAAGGATACACTCCAGAATCCATTCGTGAATTTGTTAAAGAAACAGGTGTTTCAAAAGGATCTGGTTTAGTAGATGAAGCAATGCTTGAGCATTTCGTTCGTGAAGATTTAAAGCTTAAATCGCCACGAACAATGGGTATTTTAAAGCCACTAAAGGTTGTTATAACAAACTACCCTGAAGATCAAGTTGAAATGCTTGATGCAGAAATCAATCCAGAAAATCCAGATATGGGATCAAGACAAATTCCATTTTCTCGTGAAATTTACATTGAACAAGAAGACTTTATGGAGGATCCTCCAAAAAAATATTTCCGACTATTCCCAGGCAATGAAGTTCGCCTAAAGCATGCATACTTCATTAAATGCGAAGACGTTATTAAAGACGAAGCTGGGAATGTTGTAGAAATTCATTGTACGTACGATCCTGAAACAAAGAGCGGCACTGGTTTTACAGGTCGTAAAGTAAAAGGAACGTTACACTGGGTTGACGCAAAACACTCACTTCCAGCTGAATTCCGTTTATACGAGCCACTTATTCTTGATAAAGAAGAAAAAGAAGATGAAGGAGATCAATCTGAGGAAAAAACATTCCTTGATTATGTAAATCCAAATTCATTAGAAATCTCTCAAGGCTTTGTTGAACCAAATATGGAAAATGTGCAAGCTCACGACAAATACCAGTTTTTCCGTCACGGCTACTTTAATGTAGATCCTAAGCATACAACTAAGGAAAAGGTAGTTTTCAATCGCATTGTTTCATTGAAAAGCTCTTTTAAATTAAAATAAAGTGTAGAAAAGGATGACAATTGGTTTTGTCATCCTTTTTTTGATATGGGTGTTTATTAGAGAGCTTATTGGTGCTTATGATGACCTTTTGCTCGAGGTTTTCTCTCGCTTAAGGGCTTCATCTCATCGGCTTTATGACGGACTTTTGATCGTTCTTCACCTTCGCTCATGTCCTACATCAACTCTATATAACGACTTTCTACTCAGACTCTCCCCTAACCTATAAGCTTCACCAACGTAATATCATCAAACACAAAAAGCGTGAATTCAAATATGAATCCACGCCATATCCCTGCTATATCCTTTTCATCATACAACTATCAAATCAGCCCTTATTTCAAAGGTAAACTGATTAAGAAGGTTGTTCCTTCTGTAGATGTTTCATGTAACTCTATATGTCCATTGTGGTTTTCAATAACTCTTTTTACCACCATTAATCCCAAACCTGTTCCATTTTCCTTATTGCTTGTAAATGGTTCATAGAGATTATCAATAATGTGTTTAGGAATTCCTTGGCCACTATCCTTTATAAAGATGTGATAAAAGTTATTTTGCACAACTGAAAAAATAGATAGATTTCCTTTACTTTCCATTGCTTCAATACTATTACGTATTAAATTATGAAAAACCTGTTTTATTTGTTTAGCATCTATGTTTAGCGGAATTCTGTTCAGATCAATTGAAAAGTTGACATTCTCAGACGCTTCAATAATAAGTGGTAAAAAGTCTTTAAGAACATCCTCCAGGAAAACTTCCTTTTTATTTGGAGCCCCTGGCTTAGATAAAAGCAGCATCTCTTCAATTATCGTGTTGATTCGTTCTACTTCCTTCATAAGGAGAGGAATATGAAATTGTTCTTTATTTTCATTTGATATGGATTGTTCCATCAACGAAAGAAAACCATGAATAACAGCGAGCGGATTACGAATTTCATGAGCAGCTCCTGCTGCTATCTCACCGACAACAGCTAACTTCTCTGATTTATGCATTCGTTTTTCCAATACTTCTGTTTCTGTTATGTCTACGAAATTAACGATTCTTCCTATAACCTGCTGTTGTTGATTTTTAAGTTCTGCCTGAGAAACTAGTAAGTGTTTTGCTCCCTGCTCTGTTACAAAAAGAACTTTTGTATGAGATGTTATTTCCTTTGTTGAGAGAATGCTCCAGAACTCTGCATTTAACTCTTCGATATTTTCTAAGCATTTATTATCGATCTCTTTGTTATCCATGTTAAGTATATTAGCAGCCGTAGAATTACTCGTCATTTCTAATGGATCATCTGTAATTCTGATAATTCCAACAGGTAATGAGTTTAATATTTGTTCACGGTATACCTTATCATTCACAATCGTATTAAACGATTCTCTTAGTTTCACTGACATTTGATTGATTGAATTTGTTAGATGGTTAAATTCAGTTTGTTCTGTAGAATCGATAGTTAGACCATATTCTCCATTAGCTATTTTATCTACTTTGTTTACAACCGTTTCAATCGGTTTTGTTAAGCTAGAGCTTATTCGGTAAGAAACAATAATTGACATTAAAATAGCTCCAGCTGTAACTAAGATGAGTAGCCATAACGAGCTTTTGATAATTGTAGAAAATTGGTTAGAGTGACCATCAAACTGTGAAACTGTTTGCTTTTTTGCCGTATTAATATCTTGTTTCAGCTCATTAAGCTGTGGAAGAAAGGTTGAATGAAAATACTCTCTTGTAGCTGGTTTATCATCAAAAGAAATAAGGCCTTGGATATTATTGATAATCATAAAATCTAGCAAATCTATTCTTTTTTTTATATTGCTCAATGAATCTGGAATAGAGTCTGAATCCTTCAATTCTCCTTCCATATCTGTAGCATATGCTTGGTAATCTTCTACAAGATTACAACATAAGTTATTTTCTAGATAATCATTAACAATATATTCTTTTACACCAAGTTCTTGCTCCCACTGACTTAATAGATGAAGCTCTGGTATATTTGTTCGTTTAATTTTATTACTCACTTGTGTAATATCCTCGATTGATTGCACAAGAATTAATGAAAATCCACTTAAAATAATCGTTAGAATAAGAAGGATTGTGAGAATTTTTGTACGGAACGACATTGTTTTTAGTAATTTTTTCATCACAATCCTCCTATCTTTTCTTGTATAGAGTGCTAGTTTTATAGGTAACTCTATGGAAAGATTAACTCACCATTATCGTATTGCTTCATTTCATTTTCAATAAATTTTATATCTTCATTAGAAAATATTGGGCCAAAAGGTGCCAAGCTGTATACTCCATCTTCTTTAGTTAACAACACTTTTCCTTGAGGTATCCCTTTCGAACTGAAGTAATCTTCCATTATCGAAACATATGCTTGTGGCACATCATTTGTCACACTTGTTAAAACAAGATTCTTCGCCATATATGATTGATCATCTAAATAACCAATAACATATATCCCTTCTTTTTTAGCTAAATCTATAATATCACGATTAAAGGAATTTCCCTTACTATAAACAACGTCAACACCTTGCTCAATCAACTTCTTAAATATCTTCGTTGCAGTAATACCATCATCTCTGCTTCCAACCGCTTCATAAAAGAACTCTATCTCAGGGTTATAATGGGTGAGAGCTGTTTCAAATTCAGGATTTTTTTCACGTGCGTAATTAGCATCGATTAAACCTACTTTATTTGTTTTTGTAGCAAGAACAGCAGATAATGCAGCGAAATATTCTACTTCTCCTTGATCGAATGTATAAACAGATTGATTACTATATTTAGATGAACCATGAATTGTAATAAAATGTACATTTTTATGTTTTTTTGCAGCTGCAGTAAAGGTATCTGAAAATTCTCGACCATGACCAATAATAAGCTTTGATCCTGCATTAATTGCTTCTGAAATAGTAGCTTTCATTTCCTTCTCTTTGTCTATTTCACTATAAAACGTAACATTGACCGGATATTGCTCTTCTATCTTCAACATCCCTTTATAAGCAAGACTTCCCCAGCTTTGATCAATGACAACATCTGATGTTATAATTGCTACCTTTGTTTTACCACTAAATACATTGGATGTAGTTTGTAAGATTATTCCCCTAGATTGAAAGATAATTGTCCCTAATATAACAATAACAACAATCCCCGTTATTATACTAATCATCTTAAGCTGACTAGATTGTTGCATCTATTTTTCTCCCCTTAAAATTAGTTCTATATTCTTATATCATTATAGCGAACAATTCTCTACTAGGCTATAATTTTCTAAAAATATCTACATTATTCGACATATATTGCAAGTAATTGATTCATAGGAATTAGCATAAACTCTATAAAAGCTCATATATTACCAAAGGAAATATTTCCAACCCTAAAACCATGTCGAATTACACCATTATATCAGTGTAGCTATCTTTCTGTTCTTATATAAGAACAACATAAATGTTTTTATGAAAACAAGGGTGGTTGTGGCATCTAATAATTAGAGACTTTCTTCCCATAAAAAAAACTACTTACCTTATTTTTGTAAGTAGTTTGCATGTAACCATGTAACCAACTCTTCTTTTAATTGAAAGTGAATTGGATCAGTTGCTTCTTTTTTATATTGTTTTATAATATTTAAAATGGTTTTCTCACCTGAATATTCTTTTAACATATGATCCATATCTTTAATACTCACTACAGTAACATCGTTTTTATCAAGCTGTTGAAGATGACTTAACTCTGCTATATCCATTTGAACATCTTTATCACCTGTAATAGCTAATATCGGACAATTAGCTCTCTCCAAAGCATGTAATACATCTTCACTTTTATAAGCAAAATGCTCTCTGAACCATTTTGCTGGTATTTTCTTCATGCTCATTCTAATAAAATCACCTGATGATTGTTCTAATTTTTTATGCAACTGCTGTGTTTGCTTGTTTATTTTCTCTTTCGTTACAAGTTTTCTTAATAGCTTACCCTTTAATCCCTTCATTCTCTGAATTTCTTCTAATAAAAGCTGATTTTGGTAATCCATTGGTTCTGCTAAGTTTGTTCCAGCACCACCTAATAAAATTAAGCCAGCTATATCCTCAATCTCTTCACTAACTCTTGTTGCTAATATGCACCCTTCACTATGTCCAAGGAGTATAATTTCTTTTCCTTTTACTTTTGGATGTTGTCTCAAGAAAGTAACCATACTCTTTACATCTGTTACCAAATCTTCCATTCCAGAAGTAAATGGATTTCCTTCACTTTCACCTACTGACCTTTTATCATAACGAAGAGTTATGAAGCCTAGATTTGTTATGAAATGAGCTAGCTCTTTATATAAATTCGTGATTAGCTTTGGTTTTTTCATATTACCATCTCTGTCTGCACTGCCTGAGCCATTAATCATGATGATTGCAGGAAATTGCTCTTGATCAATTTGCGGTATTGCTAAGGTTCCTTTTAAGGTAATATCATTTTTAACTGAAAAGAACTCCTCTGTTATCGATAGCAAAAAATTCACTCCTTTTCATTATAACCATTATCGATAATGATAACATTATTATAAAAAAAGTTCATCTCTTTTTTCTAAAATGACCAATAAATTTTTTAGAGCATTTATCGAACAAAAATAGAGAGTAAACTTTTCCTGTACTCTTTTAATATCCCTAAATTTAAAATCTACAATATAGTGGCATATCTTCTTCATTAAAAGTCACCTGTTATGGGGATTTAATCTTCATCTTTGACATCTGGATCTTCTGGAATTGGCTCCTTCATATATTCATCAATTAGCTCTTTATACTTTTCTAATTGTTCGAAATGAGTTTGAAATTGATCTTTATTAATTAGATACTCATCACCATCATATAGAGCTCTTATTTTCTTCTCTAAAATAAGACTTTTTACCTGTTCCTCTGAAATTGATAAATACTCGGCTGCTTCATTTAATGTTAAATACATATTCTTCACCTGCACAGTCTGTTAATACCTCTATTATAGTTGAACAAAATATAAAAAAGCTATAGAACAAATTTTCTGCCATTAAGTAAGGGCACCTGTTTCTTATAAGGAAACAGAATATCTAAAAAGACCACAATTTATTGCTTCAAGCAGGATATAGAAAGTAATAACTCGAATTATAAAAAATCAACACCCAACAGCCTCGGCGTAACCCTCTTTCCATGGTGGCGTAACGAAATCTGATCAGGGTGTTGAGATTTTACAAGGGACATGTTATTCTTCTTCATCACTTGGAATATCAGACAAAAAGCTTTTGTTTTTTATGCCATTTCGTAATAAATGCATATCAACATGGACTTCAACTTCTCCCTTAATAAATTCTTCATTCCAATTGCTTTCGACTTCTTTAAATTTCTTAGGCTGTGATCGATTTAGTGTATCACCAAAACCGAAGATATCAACACCTTGCTTTTCTTGTACTTTTTGAATCGTGCTTGTTACTTCCCTTTTTATATGTTCTTCTACATTTTTTTCATATTCAAGGAACACGTCCAGATTTGTTATATCTTTTCTGCACTCCGTTCCCTGTAATCTCCCTTCTCCATTTATATCTACATGGAAAATTGGATTACCATTTTTATAACTTGTTCTCAACTTTCTATGAGAATGAATAATTCTCACATCAATATTTTCTTTTGTTTCATCTTTCTCACAAGGTATCGTTAAGCTAGTCTTTTCAAGATCCTGAGTCCATAAATAATTTCTAGCATCTTCAAGGCCTAATTTACCTACCATTTTTTCATTATCAAACAGTGCAATTCCGTCCATTTCCACCCTTGTGCCAACATCTATTTCCTTATTATTTTCCGTCGAAGCTCCTTTTTCAGGGTCACCACTTATTATGATTGTTGAAGCAACAGGGCTTCTTCCTTTGGAAATAATTGCTTCAATAAAATCTGTTAATTGCACATGAGGATCACCGCCCCATTCATTTAGAAATGTCTTTATTTGTTGGTGAACCTTTAGTGATGGACTTTTTAAAACTGGGTATGTAACTTTTGTATAATCTGAAGCAGGTCCTTCAGTAATTAGGATATTAAAATCATTTCTAAAGTGACCACTTCTTTCTAAATAATCTAAAAATCCTAAAATTCCTTCTTTAGCTACTTCCTCATTTATATATAAAACCCTTGTATGAGAGTATATTACTTCTCGGATAAATCCAACATTCATTTTATTTGCAAGCTCTGATAATGAATTTCCTTCTTGGGAAAAGGTTATAACAGGTGCATTACCTTCAGCACCTTGCTTTGAGAATTCAGAGGAATTCACAACCTCAACTGTAAGTTTATACTTTTTATCTTCTCCCTTGTCAATAGCAATACCTGTTGCAATTGATACGTCATTTAGCTCTGTTTTATCCCAACATCCAGTTAGTAGGAACATAGAAAATAAAGAGAGTATGAAAGGTTTTATTTTCATTTAACTTTCCTCCCCAGAGTCTTGTTTTGGAGGAGATGGCGGCTTAATTTCTTCATTTTTAACAGGAGTTTTTGTCATTAAATAAGATGGTCGTTTATTGTCAGCCCAAATAGGAAAACGCACAAAAATATCTGTTTGATCACCAATTTTAAACGGAGCAACAGGTGTTAGATATGGTATTCCAAAAGATCGTAAGCTCACAAGATGGATAACCATCATTATGAGTACCCAAAGCACACCATATAAGCCAAATACAGCTGCAACTAATATCAATAAAAATCGAATTAACCTTGCAGCAATCGCAAAATTATAAATGGGTGACACAAAGCTGGCAATCGCAGAAAAAGCAACTATAATAACAAGTACATTGGAAACTAAACCTGCTTCAACAGCTGCTTGTCCTATAACCAGCGCACCAACTATTGATAATGTTTGCCCAACAACACGGGGCATCCTTACTCCTGCTTCTCGTAATACCTCAAAGGTTAATTCCATCACCAAAATTTCAATAACAGCAGGGAAGGGTACACCTTCTCTTTGTGCCTGTACACTTATCAAAAGCTGTGTTGGTAACAGTTCATGATGATAGGTTGTGAGAGCTACATATAGTGATGGCAATACAAGTGTGATCATAAAAGAAATATACCTAATTATTCTAATAAAGCTAGTCATAAAATAAGGCTGATAATAATCTTCAGCAGACTGAAAAAAGTCTGTGAAAACTGTAGGTGCAATTAAGACAAAAGGTGTGCCATCTAAAAAGATGGCAATTTTCCCATCTAATATATTTCCACTAACACTATCAGGTCTTTCCGTGTTATATAAAAGAGGAAATGGTGTGAAATTTTGATCAGTTATAAATTCCTCAATATTCCCCGTATCTAATACAGCTGAAGTGTTAATCTTTTTTATTCGATTTTTTAGTTCGTCCAATATATCTTCGTTTACAACATTTTTTAAATACCCTATAGACAATTTTGTGTTTGAATCACGGCCAATATAAAAATCCTCAAATACTAGCTTTGGGTTTTTTATTCGACTCCGAACTAAACCAATATTTGTATCGATACTTTCTACAAAACCATCTTTAGGTCCACGGATAATCGTTTGTGTACTCGGCTCTTCTATCGAACGTCTTTCTGCTCCACCGACCTCTAAAGCAATTGCTTTGTCATGTTGATCCACAAGTAAAACAGCATAACCATTTAAAATATGCCATACAATATCATGAAGTGTTTCTGCATATTTATAAGAAATGACTGGAAAATAGGCTTCTCTGACTTCCTCTATATGTTTAAAGTCTTTCTCTTTAAAAGCCTGCCTTAAAGAATCTAGCACTTGAGAATTCAGGTCATTTTTATTAAGCATTGTACTTAAGTAAAAAACACAGCCATTTTTATTACCTATTTTCACTTCAATTTTCTCAAAATCTGAGCTATCATTAAAAAGTTCTTCTAGACATTTAGAGTTTTTATCTAAGCTTTGAAAATATTTCTTAGGTACACCCGCACTATCAAAAAACTCTTTGTCTGTTTTATTTCCACTTTTTTTACTTTTTCTCCGATACAACAAATCAGTAAGTATACTCAAAGAGATGTCTCCTTTTTCTGCTTCTTTTTCCTCGTCTTCCATAAGAGAATTGGTAAAACAAGAAGAGGTATAACAAATTGAAACGGCAGATGTAAATAGAAAGGAACAAAGATAAGACCTTCCTCTATATGCTCAACAAAGTTATCACTTATAATAACAGCTAAAAATGCAATAATGGTTCCCATTGGAAGGGTCATCGTCCGATAAGGTTTATTGGTAATTAATTCAAGCCCTTTAAGTCCTCCGTAAAAGAAAACGGTAACCTTAACAATAATTCCAAACATAACAAAGAAAACAATCACTAAATCTACACGTTCTATAAAATTAAGCAGAGAGATTTCTCTTGATGCACTAAGTAAAGGAAAATTTGATCTTTCCTTCAAAGTAGCTCCTAATGTCGTAATTTGTACAAGTGCTCCATAAGTTAATAAAAAGCCACTAGTAAATACAGCAGCTGAAGCTACCTTTCCTACCTTTTTCACATTACCGACATAAGGGATAATAAGTGTAAAAGCTATAATTTCCCCAAATGGGAAGGTCAGTAACCCAGGAAAAACAGCCTTCAGGATTGGACCAAAACCTTCAGATAAAACTGGCTGGAGATTTTTAAATTCAATGCCTCCTGATAAAAAGATGGCAATTCCTATCGTTACAATAAAAGTAATCACATAAGGGAAAAAAATCTCACTTGTTCTTCCTAATACCTCCAAACCATGCTGTAGCATATAAATAACAATAAACATCATTGAAATAGCTATAACTTCAATAGGTGTAAATTCGAAAATAGATGAAACAAGTAGCTCACAAAAATCTCTTAGCACTCTTGCAGCAATGTAAAAAAAGTAAATCACATATAAAAAAGTAATATATTTCCCAACCCATTTTCCAAAACAAAAAATCAGTATCTCAAAAAGGTTTTTGTCAGGAAGCTTTGATAAAAAGAAAATATAAAAAAGAACAACACCTATTCCTAATATTGTTGCGATGATCACGGCAATCCAAGCATCCTGCTTTGCATCATTTCCAATCCCAACTAAAGCAGCACTACCAATTTGAAAGCAAATGATAATAATATATAATTGCCAAAGCGAAATCTGTTCGACAAGCTTCTTCATTTAAGATCGTTTCCTAATTTTATCTAGCTTTTCTTTTATACCAATCCAGATACTAAACAAAAATCCAATACATAGAAAAATGTAGACCATCCAAAAATTTGTACCAGGCTTAAGCCTTGTTATTCGCTTCAGTTCAACAAAAAGATAACTCTTATATATAACTGCATCCACTTGGGCAATTAACAGTATCAGAAATAAAAAGACGACTAAAAACATAATTGTTCTCATAATCTCAACTTCAATCCCAACAGACATATTTTTAACTGCAAAACCAGTATATGGAATAGTATGTACAGCAAACTGCATTTTTAGTGATCTTTTTTTCGGATGGTGCCTGTCACGCCCCGAATTTTGTCGCAAAAAAAGCCTTTGCGAATAATAAATTCGCAAAGGCTTTTTTCTACTATTCCCCTTTAAGAGAAATACGGTATATTAAATAACGTTCATGTTGATTTTTTTCATACAGATTCGGAATAGGTATTTCTTGTTTCAGCTTTATTAATGGATGATTTTCTAAATAGTAGATATAGTCTTCAGACACATAATATAACACCAGCTCTATGTCCCTGTCGTACTTTTCTAAGGATTTGATAATATTGTTAACAACCTTAATAAAAATTTGGATTGAAAATGGATTAAAGAAATAAAATCGGTTTTCTAAAGCACTAATTTCATATTTCTCAGCTAAGCAGTTTTTAAAATCAATATTATCAATTGGTTTACTCATACTCTTTGAATAAGAAACAAGGTTTTCTATCGCATCATAATATAGCCCTTCGTTCATTTCTACCCCTACTACAGTTGCACCAAATAAATAATGAATGAAAAACGCCAACCTCCCTTTACCTGATCCAAAATCTACTACCGTATCACTACTTTTTAATTCATATAATTGAAATAAATATGTTAACCCCTCATATGGTGTTGGCTCATAACGGTTATAATGGACAGATTGAACAAATCCTTTATTGTCCTCTTCTGTTCTAATGCTTAGCAATTTATCATAATCTTTCTCTATCATCTATATACTCCTGTAGTAATAGCATTTTAATACTGCTAAAGTTTAATTTCATAATGACCCAAAGTAACAAAACAACCAAGCTAATGTTAATGACGATTAATCTTGTTTTCTAAACGAAACACATTACTACTCCCTATGAACATGTTATGATAAAAATAAGATGAACTAGAGAGGATGGGTGAACATGAACTGGGTATCAACGTCTAAAAAAAGTGACTTTCTTAATTGGTTTTTACAGCATCATCAGCTAAAAAATCCAGAAGCACGAAGACTGCTTCAATTTATACAAAAAAACAATCACATCCTCACGAATCTTTCCTTCTCAGATACGATTCACCGACATGAACGCAGCATCATGATTTCAAGTGTAAATTCAGATGAAGCTGGATTTCTTTTTAATTATAACAATATGAAAACAGAAGATGTGTCTAGAGCTTTTGGTACGTTAATGAGTTCTCCAACAGAAAAGGTATATCTTGTTCTCAACTATTTTGGGAAACAATCAGATTTTCGTTATACACAGCTTATTGAACCAACAAGAATTCAATCTATTAAACAATATGAACAATCTGAAAAAGATGCAAAAGCAACAGATAAGGTAGTTGAAATTGCACTATTAAAAAGTCGAATCAATAAAGCTTTAGATGATCGAGATGAGGAACTCTTTAAACAGCTTGTGACCAAGCTAAAAGAAATTCAATAAACATAAAACCTTGGAAAGAAAGGTGAACTTTCTGTCTTTCTTTCCGCTTTACTCCATCATTCTTTTAATCTATTAACCATTTCCTGTCCTGCCGCTACCCCTGAGAGAAAAGCACTTTCAATTCTTGTTCGATCTGAAGGGTCATTTTTTGTTAAAAAAGCATCACCTGCAACTAGAAATGGCTTTTCTAGCTTCAAGTCTAAGAAAGGCTCAGAAATTGTGGTGATCGCCTCTGAATATCTCCATCTTTTAAGCTGAATGTCAATAATATGCTCATCACTTATTATACCTTTTATTTTTTCAAGTAATGTCTTGCGAATTTCTTCTTCCGTTAATTCATAATGCTTCTTAGCCCATTCTCCTGTTGAGTAGACACAAATTGTTGGAGACGAAGAAATCCCTTTTTTCTGATGATCAACAATGCGTTCAATTCCATCTGGAAGCTCATCAATCAAATATCCTGATTCTGGTAGCTGTGAAGATTGATTTAATGTGATAAGTAAAACAAAGCATGGATTAAAATGAATTGCTTCTAACTGCTGTTTTTCATATTCTCCAATTTCTAAGTGCTGAATCATATCAAGTGATTGTGGAGCAGGTGCAGTCAAAATAACGCCTTGGGCTTCTATCTTTTCTCCTTTATCTGTTAGCAAAAGATAATGATCTTTCTCCTGCTTAACACTTACTACTTTAGTATGTAGCTGAACCGGAAGCTGTTCTGCTAATTCTTTTACAATACTATTCATACCTTCATTGCCCTTATATCGTGGATAAGGATCACCAAACCAAGTACTAACTAAATTCTGATCTTCCCATTTTTCAACATAAGACTTAAAAATTTCCGTTCTTACTGTCAAAAACTGTGCACCATGATCTACTTTTCCCTTATCAATTCTACGAGTTGCCATTCTTCCGCCAACACTTCTGCTTTTATCTAAAACAATGAGGTTATCAATTCCATTTTCTTTTACTATTGAAGCTGCCATAACACCTGATATTCCAGCTCCGATCACTACAACAGGCTTTTTCACTATAAACACCAACCAATCAATTATTGGGATTATTTCTCTTGGAACGTAGAGTGACTTAAGCACAAGCCACTCACTTTACTAACGTTTTTCCACCTTCACCTTTAATCCCTCTTTTATCCTCAGAGAAACTAATGGATCTGGAGTCACTGTTTCTTGTTCAACCTTGAATTTATATTCTTTTACTAATATGGCTAAAATAAGTGTTGTTTCCATTATCGCAAATTTGCTGCCAATACAGCTTCTAGAGCCACCACCAAATGGAAGGTATGCAAATTTAGGAACATCTTCTCCCTTTTTATCTGCGAATCTCTCTGGTTTAAATTTTTCAGGCTCTGGAAAAACTTTTTCATTGCGATGAATGGCATACGAACAAATCATAAATGTACTACCCGCTTTAAACGTCTCACCTAATAGTTCCACTGCTTCTTCAGATTCCCTATAAATCAGCCATGCAGGAGGATACATTCTCAGTGCTTCTTTAATAACAAGCTGTGTATAGTTAAGCTTGCTATACAACTCAAACGGTGATTGTTCTAAATCGATCATCTTAATTTCTTCGTAAAGTTTTTGTTCTACATCTGGATTTTGATTCAGTGCATAGAAAATCCATGTTAATAAGTTTGCTGAAGTTTCATGTCCTGCAAGTAGCATTGTCATCATCTGGTCACGAATTTCCTCATCATCAATAGCAGAGCCTGTATCATTTTGTGTATCTAAAAGCATTCCCACCATTGTCATCTTGTATTGATCAGGATGCTGCTTTGCATCATGTAATATGCAATAAATCATATCCTCTAGCTTGTTTATTGCCTTCTTATGAATTTTGTTTCCTTTTGTTGGAATGGCTAATGGTACAATAATTGGGGTAAACAATGTTTGTGCAGTTTGCTCAATTGTGTCACTAACAGCATCTGCAAGCTGTTTTTTATTTTCCTCTACATTTGTTGCAAACATGACCCTTGCAATAATCGCTAAAGTTAACTGCATCATTTCATCATTTAATTTGCAGTATTCAACATCCTGTAATGATGTAACAAGGCTCTTTGTTTCTTCAACAATTGTCTTTGCATAGCTATTCAGTCTTTCTTTATAGAAAATCGGTTGATAATAACTTTTCTGCCTCTTATGATCATGTTTTTCTGCAGTAAGAAGTCCATTATGTATTGTTCTTCTTAACACTTTATCAGTTCGACCCTTTTTAAAAGAAGCATCTTTTGCAACAAGAATTTCTCTCACAAAATCTGGTGAGTTCACGATAAAAGAAGGCTGCAAACCTGTACGTAATGAAACAACTTCACCACCATTTTGCATCTTCATAAAAAAAGCGAGAGGATCATTCCTAAAATCTAAATAATTTTGCATCCTTGAGGTTGTTACATCTTTTACTCTACTCATGAACATTCTCCTGACATATAGAGTTTTCGATACAGATTTTTCAAACTATCATGATTGATTAACAACAAAATTCATATGGATGTTCTTGTGATGTTTCTGACCAACACCATGTTGGTTTTTTCGTTTCATCTATCCAGTACCATGCTGCTAAAGCTGCTGCACACGCATCTATTTCATGTGAGGTATCAACCAATTGATCAGGCAGGTTTACTAACTTCTTTGTTCGTAGCCATTCGAGAATGACTTTTCGAGATTGAAGTTCTTTTTTATATAAAAGAGCATGTTGTATTTTTGTAGATTCAATACGTGTACCAATCGCTGCACCAGGATGTACTTCAACAATTCGGATACTATGTTCAGATTGCATTGATTGTATTCTCCGTGTGAGTGAAATACCACGAAGAGTTAAATAAACCATTTTCGTTAAGGTGGGTGGCATAATTGAGCTACCAGATAGTCCATAGCTTTTTATAATTTGACGAATACTTTTATCCTGCGGTCGATCTCCGCCACCATCTTGATAGGAAAGCGGTGCATCTATACCAATCACAACATCATCTTCTAATGAGGCTTCAAAAATAGCTGAAATAACATCATGATCACTACCATGTTTCATCATGCCTTCAAAAATGAGCTCAGATTGATTTTGTTTAAATACTGTTAGAACAGTATCTTTATGATTAGCTGGTCCTGACAGATCAATTCCAATTATTTTCAATATATGAGTATCCTCCTGAATTACTATAGATCAAAGCTTAATTGTTCAAAATCACGATCATTAGACTTTTGTTTATGTGAAGGTTGTTCCTGTCGACGAGATGGTTTTGTCTGATTTTCTAAAATTTTATTTGTTTCAATATTTTGCTTCATTGATTTCAATACTTCACGTGCTTTTTTATTAGCTTTTTGGATATCAACGATAGGTGTGGCATAGTTCAATGAATAAAACCCTGGATACATCCACGGCTCATGAATATATTTTTCTGGAATATTTGCTAATTCAGTTACATATCTTCGCACAAAAGCCCCCTCTGGATCTTCGTCCTTACCGATTTTAACTGGGTTATGAAATTTAATAGCTTGTGTACCAGTTGTTCCCACCTGCATTTGAATTTGATTGTAATGAATTCCCGGCTCATAATCTAAAAACAGCTGTGCTAAAGCAATAGCTGGACGTCTCCAATCAAGAAGCAGCGTATTACATGCAAATGAAACAACCATTGCTCTTGATCTATAATTTATCCAGCCCGTTTTATGTAAACATCTCATTGCTGCATCAACTAAAGGAATTCCCGTATTGCCCTTATACCAACGTTGAAAAGCCTCTTCATCCCAATCTTGACGAAAGTGATTATAATCATCATTGATTGCCTTTGTCATAATGTCAGGGTCATTTTCTATTTTTTGAACAAGCTGACAATGTAATTTTAGTTTGTTCAAAAAAGTCTCCAGCTGCTTTTTACTATC
This sequence comes from Metabacillus litoralis, assembly GCF_007994985.1. GTDB lineage: Bacteria > Bacillota > Bacilli > Bacillales > Bacillaceae > Metabacillus > Metabacillus litoralis. Next base: position 104,521 of record NZ_VOQF01000012.1, read on the forward strand.
TATATTTTGTTCCATTGCTTCTCTCGTTTGAGTGACCACATACCGAAGCGAAATATTCCCCCAAGCAAGATAAGGTGATAATCGACTACAAGAAGCGGTAGATTGTAATGGCTTTGAAAGATTACTATTATAATTTTTATGGCGATTTTCTAGGAAACTCTCTAATGTTTCAAGCGCCTGTGACTCTCCACCTTGTTGACCAAAACGAATAGGGTCACCTTGTATTTTGAATTTAGCTAGCTTCTCTAATTGATTTGATAAGATTTCTGGTATCTCTTCTGGTATCATAAGTTGTTTTGGAGCAGGAACAAATCCTTCTGCCATAAATGACTCCCAGTTTTTTTGAAAACTGTTCTTTATTTTAGGCCCACGAACGACACCAAAGCCTTGATATTCTAGAAAAGTTAAGTCGCGACTCTTCATCCACTGACGAACACGTTTATCTCTTGAAAAAGTAACAGATGTCCCATGTTCTTCATGAGCATGCAGTCGAAAAGCTCCTAATGCTTCATATATAGATTCTAAAACATCCTCCATTTCAGCAATTGCAACAAAAAGCTTACCTCCTACATCACTTAACTGACGTGAAAGCTCTTCTAAGCTTTCTTGAACAAACTGATAGTGACGTAGTGACATATCTTCCTTTTCCCAAAGAGATGGCTCCACTATATAAATAGGAAGCACTTCACCTAATTTACTTGCTTCAAATAATGGACGATGGTCATGAATGCGTAAATCTCGCTTAAACCAAACGACATTAATCATTAAATCACTCCAACAATTCTAACCTTTATCTTTATTGTAAATGACCCTACCTTAAATGTGTAATCTGAACCTTCTGAAATAGCAATATGATGCAATATAAATATATTTTTATGGAATCATTCAACTTTTAATGTTAATCATTCAACTTTACCCAGTAATCGTTCAACTTTTGATAATAATCATTCAACTTTCACTAGTATTCGTTCATTAGACAAAATCCGCTACTATTTGAGTAAAAAAGCCCTACTCCAATTTAAATAGAGAGCAGGGCTTCATTATAGGTAATACACTATTTATAAGCATCAAAATTTTCAGTAACAGTTCGATGCATACTTTTTATATGTAAATCTCTCTGCGGAAATGGAATTTCAATATTATTTTCAGTAAGAATGCTGTTAATTCTAAAATTAAGATTGCTTTTTATCACAATAAATTGATTAGGATCAGCAATCCAAACAAATAGTTCGAAATCTAGTGATGATTCGCCAAAGCCTACAAAATTAACAAATGGCTCTGGTGTTTTTAAGACAACTGGAGAAACCTCGCTTTCCTGCTCGGCAACTTGTAGTAATAACTCCCGTACCTTTTCTACATCTGTTCCATATGCTACTCCAATTGGTATAACTAGACGTAATCGCGGATCTGCGAATGATCGGTTCACTACTTTTTCTTCTAAGAAATAAGAATTTGGCACGATAATGTGCTCGTTATTAAGTGTTTTGATAATGGTTGCTCGCATATTAATCTTCTCTACATCTCCAATAATATCATCAACAATGACACGATCTCCTACTTTAATCGGTCTTTCAAATAATAAGATAATCCCGGATATAAAATTTGAAGCGATATTTTGAAGTCCAAAACCAATACCAACACTGATAATTCCAGCAAACACGGTCAAAGCACTTAAATTTATCCCGACTGTTGTTAAACTAATCATTATGGCAATAATCATGATGGAGTAATGAATAATTCGATCAAAAGTAAATCTCATACCCTTATCTAAGTTATACCGATTATAGATTGTCGGTAGCAGAAAGCTTGTGAAAATTTTTGAAATGCGACTTGCTAATGAAATGATAAGGACTGCTACAATAATTAAAAACAGTGTCACTTTCACTTTTCCAACAGTGAATAAATTCATAAACATCCAATCAGCATTTGAAAAGTATGACAGCACAAACAAAATCAAACCATAAAAAGTGAACCAATTAACAATACTCCTTGTCGCATCATAGTACTTGGGCAACTTCTTCGCGCTCCACAGAAAGAGCGTACGAATAAGTAAAATAGCTATGATAACAGCCACAATAATAAATAAATCTCTGTAATTAAAATGTTCTAACCAGTTTGTATTCGTTAAAAGCTCCAACAAATCTCCTCCTTACCTCCATTATAAACGATAGCTAAATCAGAAAAAAACCTGTGGATTGTCCACAGGCCTTTTTGTAAACTTCCATTTCTAGTCACTATCAGTATTACAACTTAAATTCCTCTACAATATCATGCAGCTGCTGTGCTCTTGAACTTAATTCATTGGCTGAAGACGTAATTTCCTCCATCGATGCTAACTGTTCTTCTGTAGAAGCAGCAACAGATTGTGTACTATCTTCGGTAACTTCTGATTGCTTCGCAGCTTCCATAATAGAATTTGATAATTGATCTATTTGTGAAAGCATTAATTTCGCAGATCTAGCTACTTCATGAACTTCGTCTGCTACTTTTTTCGTACTAGTAAAGATATGTGAAAATGAAACACCTGTTTTTTCAACTAAGTTCATTCCTTCATTTGTTTCTAAGGAAACACGATCCATTGAGCCCATTGATTGCTTCGTATCTGTTTGAATCTCCTCGATTATTTCACGTATTTTGTTAGCAGATAAAGATGATTCCTCTGCAAGCTTCTTTACTTCACCTGCAACAACTGCAAATCCTTTACCATGTTCACCAGCACGAGCCGCTTCTATGGCAGCATTTAAGCTTAGTAGATTTGTTTGCTGAGCAATTGATGTAATAGCGTCTAGGATCGAACCAATTTCATTTGATCTTTCTCCTAATCTTTGAATAACAGCAGACGTTCTCTTTACTGCATCTTGAATCACTTTCATTTGTAGAACTGTTTCATTTACATTCTTATTTCCCGATTCTGCTTCTTCTGCTGATAAGGTAGACTTAGCTGAAACCTCAGCTGTAATAGCAGATATAGCTGATAACTGGTGTGTTAATTGTTCTGCAAGTTGAACATTTTCCTTTGATTGTTGATTTTGTTGCTCAGCAATCATCGCTACTTCTTCAACTGCTGACGTAATCTGATTTGTAGCTTGAGCTGACTCTTCAGTAATAGCCAGTAGCTCCTGACTTGATGAAGCAACTTCTTGTGATACTTGTTGACTACTATTAATAACTTCTCGAACAGAAAAAATCATCGTGTTAAGCGATTGAGAAATTTGACCAAACTCATCTTTAGAGGATACAGTCAAATTCTTGGTTAAATCCTTCTCGGCAACCTGCTTTGTTGCTTCTTGAATTCTTCTCACCTGATCTTGTACACCAAAATAGAATCCCATTAAAAGATAAATTAGTAGAAACATAACAAAAACCACAATGCTAATTAGAATAACTCTCTCAAAGCTTAATGAGCTTACCTTTTTGTCTAAAAGCTTGTTCAACGTTTCTGTTTGATAAGCAAGTAATTCATAGATACTATTAATTGTGTTCGTTGTTTTTTCAAAATAATCCTTAGGTTTAATAGTTATATTTGTTACTCCTAATAAATCTTGATTAATGATCTCCACAATATTTTTCGCTTCACTAATAGATTTGCTCACATAAGGACCAACTTCATCTTTTAATGTTGGTTGTAATTCAAAGGCTGTATCATATGTTCTTTCTGCTGTTATGATATATTCATCCATCATTTTCATTAAATAGATCAGTTCTATACGCTCATCCTCTGTCATGGTTTGTTTTGTTGCTACCCCCACTCCCACAGCTCTTGATTTCCCCATGAATTCTGTAATTTGTGGCAATGTATTTACAAGTAAATTATTTATATGGTTATTAACTAAATCAGAATCTAGCGTTAAATTCGTCTCATCTGCAATATCTAGCAACATACTAAACATCATCGCTATTAAATGATTATGTTGTGTAACAGAATCCTTCACAGACATAGAAATTGTATTTTCCTCTGTTGTTTTCCATTCAGAAATAACATCTTTATAGCCTTCATTTACATGCAGAAGTGCTACGTTTTCTTTCTTCTTTAGCTGTTTCTGAACTTTATCAAGCTGAAGGTTTAATTGTTTTCTCACTTCTTGTAAATCAGATTCGGCACTTTTATCACCAGATATCACGTTAACTGTTAGTCCGCGATGTTTCTGGGTTAATTGAATGAGTGGATACAATTCCGAAAGCAGCTCTGTTCCTGTTTGTTCTTTTTTTACAAAAGCTAGCTCGCTATTAATCTTTAAAATCACATTTCCTACTAACATACCTACTGTAAGAAAAATCACTAAAAATAATAATAAAAACTTCTTAGAAAATGTTAATCGGTTCATTAACTTAATCGCTGGAAATAATAATTGCTTCATCGTTTTTCTCCTTTAATGTCTCGGTTACAGGTATCTGTACCTTCATGTTGTTTTCTATCAACTAGTATTAGTTATTTTTATTTATAGCAAAATCACTTCAATATGACAGTGAGAAAAATCACTGACTTTCACGACTGATTCATTTTACCCTTAACTAAAGAGGTTGTAGGGGGTAGTATGAAGCATTCATATTTAGAAGATCAACTAAAACTAGCTCTAAAAAACTTAAAAGATATAGAATTTGCGTTAAATGAAGCTTCCATTGTTGCGATAACTGATCATCATGGTAATATCAATTACGTCAACAAAAAGTTTTGTGTTCTATCACAATACAGCCATGCTGAACTTATTGGTCAAAATCACCGAATTATCAACTCAGGCTATCATTCTAGGGATTTTTTTAATTCCATGTGGAAGACAATTAGCAATGGACGTACTTGGCATGGGGAAATTAAGAATAAAGCTAAAGATGGGAGTTATTATTGGGTAGACACAACAATTGTTCCTTTTTTAGATGATGATGGCAAACCTTATCAATATATTTCCATTCGAAATGAGATTACTTCTCGAAAAGAGTTTGAAGAAGAAATTAAATTTCTGGCATATTATGACTCACTCACAAAACTACCAAATCGTAATCTTATGGAAAAACATTTCCATACAATAGTATCTTATAAAGAAAGAGAAAAACCTCTTGCATTACTATTTATAGATTTAGACCGGTTTAAGAAAATTAACGATACCTTTGGTCATTCTATTGGTGATCGTTTATTAGAAAAAGTCGCAGAAAGACTACAACATATATTTGGTGATACGGCCTTTGTTTCCAGGTTAGGTGGAGATGAGTTTATTCTTCTTTTCGATCAAATTGACCAAAAAACAGTCATTAAGTTAGCTAATAAAGTTTTAGTGAAAATGATAGAACCATTTGAACTAAATAAACATAAAATTATTGTCACCACTAGTATCGGAATTAGCTTTGCTACACCAGATGACATTAGGAATTACAGTAGTACAGCGGAATTTATTGAAACACTTATTCAACAAGCTGATATTGCAATGTATCATGCAAAACAACAAGGTGGAAATCGTGCTCAATTTAATAACCCTACTATAAATGCAGCTGTCAAAAGAACATTTAATCTTGAAAACGAATTACAACATGCCCTTGAAAACGAAGAATTCTTTATTCATTATCAACCAATTGTTGATTTGCAAAATAAAGATATTGTTGAATTAGAAGCACTATTAAGATGGGAAAACTCTAAATACGGATATATATCTCCTGATGAATTTATTCCCATTCTTGAGGAAACTGGTTTAATAAGAAAGGTTGGGAAATGGATTCTTAAAACAGTGAGTGAACAAATAAATTCCTGGCATAAACAGGATATTCATTTATCAAAGGTTGCAGTAAATATTTCACCAATACAATTTAATGACGAAAACTTTATTCGTGATCTGCATGAAATATTACAAGAAACACAGCTAAACCCTAAATATCTAAATTTTGAAATCACTGAAAATGTCCTATATGACTTTAATAAATCATTAGATATCTTATATAAACTACATAACCTTCATATAAATATATCTATCGATGATTTTGGAACAGGGTATTCTTCTCTCAGTTATTTGAAATTTCTACCTATTGATACAATTAAAATAGATAAATCCTTTATTGATAATTTAGATGAAGATGGAAAAATGATCGTACAATCTATTATTACGATGGGGAAAAATCTGCATTATACTTTAATTGCTGAAGGCATTGAGACGGAAAAACAGTTAGAATTTTTAAAGATGCTTGGATGTGAAAGAGGACAAGGTTATTTATTTTCTACCCCTCTTTCAACAGATGCAGTGACAAGGCTATTGGGAAGAAATTCGGTTACTAAGCATTTATTATAAGACTTCATTCTGAATAGTTCGATTGTGATGAAACAATCGAACTTTTTCAATCTCACTATATTATCCTCTAGTTTCTATAATCTACTTTATATAAAATCTACAATAAATTTACAAAAACCTGCCCTTTTTTACCAAAACTTAACATGATTTTACACTTTGTAAAGTGCCTTATACATTATTATTAAGTAGTATCCTAATTTTCGATGTCGAAAGGCGGTAGTAATGTGAAAAGAAAGATTAGAAGAAATATGAAGAGGCGAATGCTTAATAGTACGTTAGCAGTAAGTTTAAGTTTAAGCATTATGGCACCTTCATTGGCTCAAGCTGCACCAACTGCTGGAACCGGGGCTGACGCAGCTGTAAGTGAAACAACAAATGCAGCAGCACCTGTTAAGCTTCGTATCATGGAAACAACTGATCTTCATGCAAACATGGTAAACTTCGACTATTATTCTCTTAAAGAAGATAATTCAGTCGGTTTTGCAAAAACAGCTACCCTTATTAAACAGGCAAGAAAAGAAGTAGATAATAGTTTATTATTTGATAATGGAGATTTACTTCAAGGTAATCCACTTGGTGATTATATTGCAAAAGTAAAGCAATGGGGAGCAACTGACACGAATCAAATTTACGATGCAATGAATCTATTAAACTATGATCTTGCCACTTATGGTAACCATGAATTTAATTATGGGTTAAGCTTTTTAGAAAAGAGTATTAAATCTGCTAATTTCGAGTATGTGAACTCTAATATTTATAAAAAAGATAATAATAATGATCCATCAGATGATGTTAATTATTTTGATCCTTATGAAATTATCGATAAAGTAGTGACGGATTCTGCTGGAAATCAGCATACAATTAAAGTTGGTGTGATCGGGTTTGCTCCACCTCAAATAACACAGTGGGACAAAACTCATCTAGAAGGAAAAGTTATCACACATGATATTAAAGAAACAGCTGAAAAATTCGTTCCTAAAATGAAACAAGAGGGTGCGGATATTATTGTTGCATTATCACACTCAGGTTTAGGAGATACAGAATATAAAAAGGGTGATGAAAATCAATCCTATCAGTTAAGTCAGGTAGAAGGCATTGATGCTATTCTATTAGGTCATACACACTCTGTTTTTCCAGGTACAAGCTTTGAGGGCATGCCAAATGTTGATATCAGTAAAGGTACCATTAACGGTGTTGCAGCTGTACAGCCAGGGAACTGGGGCAGTCATTTAGGAGTTATTGATTTATCTCTTGAAAAAGATGCTAATGGTAGTTGGAAAGTTGTTGATTCCATTTCAACAAATCGAGCAATTTTCGATAAAGCTTCAAAAACTCCTTTAGTTGATGCTGATCAACAAGTACTTGATGCTGTTAAAGAAGATCACGAACAAACAATAGAATATGTAAGTGGTCCTGTTGGAAGTACAACTTCTGATATTTATAGCTACTTTGCTCAAGTAAAAGATGACCCTTCTGTTCAAATTGTTGCTGATGCACAAAAGGTATATATCGAAAATGCGATTAAGGGTACTGAATTTGAAGGACTACCCGTTTTATCTGCTGCTGCACCTTTTAAATCAGGTCGTGACAGTTCAGCAGATTATACGGAGATTCCTGCTGGTGATATCGCCATTAAAGATACAGCCTCTCTTTATAAATACCCGAACACAGTTATGGCAGTAAAATTAACAGGCGCTGAAGTAAAAGAATGGTTAGAGTGGTCTGCTGGACAATTTAATACAATTGATCCTTCATCTACTGATGAGCAACAGTTGGTTAACAAAGATTTTCCTAGCTATAATTTTGATATTATTGATGGAGTTACATATGAAATCGATGTGACTAAACCAGCACGTTATGACAAAGATGGAAAAAATATAATCAACAACTCAGAGAGAATTGTTAATCTACAATTCAATGGTAAGCCAATTGATCCTAACCAAGAATTTATTATTGCATCTAATAACTACCGTGCATCTTTCACACCAATTGCAAATCCTGGTGGAGATAACATCGTCATTGAATCTCCTGATGAAAATCGTCAGGTGTTAGTTGATTATATCCGTAATAACGGAGTCATTAATCCAGCAGCAGATAGTAACTGGTCATTCTCTCCTATTAATGCTGATTTAAACGTTGTTTTTAATTCAGCACCAGGTGGGGAGAAATATACACAAGACACAAACAATATTAAATATATTGATACATTAGAATCTGGTTATGCTAAATACTCAATTGATCTAGCATCAACTGAAACAGTGCCAGAATCAGATTTTGACTTAACATTAATGCATACAAATGACACACATGCACATTTAGAGAATGTAGCTCGCCGTGTAACAGCAGTTGAAAATGTTCGCTCACAGGTAGAAAACTCAATTCTTCTTGATGCTGGTGATGTTTTCTCTGGAACGCTTTTCTTTAATCAATATAATGGACTAGCTGATGTACAATTCATGAACATGATGGGCTATGATGCGATGGTTCCTGGAAATCATGAGTTTGACAAAGGTACTGAAACATTAGCAAACTTTGTTAAGGAAGCTGACTTCCCAATCATTAGCTCTAATATCGATTACAGTAAAGACGAAAAAATCAATACTCTCTTTAAAGATGAAATTGGACAACCTGGTCAAGGTGGTAACATCTACCCTGCAACAATTTTAGAAGTTGATGGTGAAGAAGTTGGGGTATTCGGCTTAACAACAGAAGAAACAGCTATCCTAGCTAACCCTGGTAAAAAGATTGTTTTTGAAAACTATCTTAAAAAAGCAGAAGAATCTGTTTCAGCTCTTAAAGAAGCTGGAGTAAACAAAATTGTTGCTCTTACTCATTTAGGATACACATATGATAAAGTTCTCGCTGAATCTGTTGACGGTATTGATGTTATTGTTGGTGGCCATTCTCATACTTTATTAGATGAAGCTACTGTATATAACGAAGATAGTGAGCCAACATTAGTTGTTCAAGCTCAAGAATATAGCAATTACTTAGGTCGTCTTGATCTTTCATTCAATGATGAAGGTGTACTTGAAGCTTGGAATGACGAATTAATAGATTTAAACGCAAAAGATAGCAATGATAACTATGTTATTGCTGAGGATGAAGAAGCAGCAACACTTCTTGATAGTCTTTCAGGTCCTATAGAAGAGTTAAAACAACAAAATGTTGGAAAGTCTTCTGTATTTCTTGATGGAGATCGTAACAGTGTTCGAGATAGTGAAACAAACTTAGGAAATCTAATTACAGATGGTATGCTTTCAAAAGCAAAAGAATTTATTAAAACAACAACGATTGCCATACAAAATGGTGGCGGAATTCGCGCTTCAATCGAAAAGGGTGATATCTCATTAGGTGATGTTTTAACAACAATGCCATTTGGTAATACACTTGTTACGCTTGATTTAACAGGTGCTGAAATCGTTGAATCATTAGAAAACGGTGTAAGTAAAATTGAAGAAGGTGCAGGCCGTTTCCCTCAAGTTTCTGGCTTACACTATTCATTTAACCGCAGTTTACCAGCAGGCGAACGTATTCTTGATGTAATGGTAGAAACAGAAGATGGTTTTGAACACATTGATTTAAATAAAACGTACACAGTTGCTACAAACGCTTATATGGCTGATGGTGGAGACGGCTATGAATCTATGAAAAAAGCAAAAAATGAAGGGCGAATGAAAGAATTATTCTTAGTAGATTATGATGTTTTCACTAGTCATTTAGAAAAAGCAGGCACAGTTAACGCTGAGATTGAAGGGCGAATCATGGAAGTTATTGATCCTATCAAGCCAACGTTAAACACTGAAGGAAGCACAACTACTGTAACTGTTACGTTAGACGATGTTAAAAAGGCCCCTGTTAATGGTGCATTTCCAATTGACTTATCGGAAACTCAGGATTTAGAAACAGTTGAAGTATTTTTAACAGCTGAACAAATTGCAGAACTAAAAGCTCTTAATGTTTCTTCAATTCAATTGATTCGCGATGATGTATATTTAGACATTCCTGTTGCAAATTTTGGTGAAGGTGATGCAACAATCACTATCGATAAGCTAGACTCTAATGGAAAAACACTAACAAACCTTTATGACTTTACAATTCAACAAAACGGAGACCTTATTACTACGTTTGAAGAAGGTAATGAAGTAACCATTGGATTTGGCGTTGATCCTGAAGTGGCAAAAGATCCACGTATATTCTACTTAAATGAAGAATCAAATGAGTGGGAAGAACAAGAAAGTTACTATGAAAGTGAGTTTGGAGAAGTTTATGCTTTCGTCAACCATTTTAGTGTGTACACTGTGATGGAAAATGAACCACAAGTTCCTCCTAGTACTGATCCTAAACCTGATAACCCAGATGATAAGGATAACGATGGTGACAACGGCTCTACACCTGGAGATAACAACTCTGACAAAGATGATAAATCAAATGATAAAACTGATGGTGACAAGGATGGTAAATCATTACCAAATACAGCAACAAATAGCTTTAACATCCTATTAGCAGGATTATCCGCTCTTGTAGCTGGGGGCTATGTCTTTATCACTCAACGTAAAAAGAAGATACAATAATTCATCAAGAGGCATGCCGAACCATCGGCATGCCTCTTTCATATCTTTAAAATTAATTAATCTTATAGCTTATTTCCTTCTACCGGAATTGGATGTTCGTCTAAAAGTCTAGCAAAATGGATCAAATTATAAGACATTGTCTTCGATTTTTTCTTGGTGAAATCACTATCTTTGCCCTCTTCAATATATGAAGGACCAGGGCCTGCCTCTCCTACCCAATAGGCATCTACATTTGGAGGAATCGTAAAACCAATATGTTGTAATCCATATATGATAGATTTAGCAGCATCCTTTGCTCCATCTTCATTACCAGTCATAATAGCTCCGCCTATCTTGTTATAGAAGATTGATTGTCCTTTATCATTTTCTTCTGAACTGGATGCATAGAGTCTCTCCATAACTAAAGTGGCAATACTACTTTTCTCTCCCAGCCATATAGGAGTTCCAATCACAACAATATTAGCTTTCTTTACTTTTTCAAAAATAGCAGGCCACTCATCGTCTTCTCCTAGATCAGAGCCCATTCCAAAAGCAATATTATAATCTGCCATTCTTATTTCTTCCGATTCTATCCCTTCTTTTTTAAGCCATTCTCTCGACTCCTCTATAAGTGCGCTTGTGTTAGATTCTTCCGTACCTTGTTTTAATGATGTGTTCAAGTATAATGCTTTCATTATGATCTCCTCTCTATTTGTAAGCGTATTAATCTATTTAATAGGTTTATTCCTATAAGAAAAAAGGAATATTGAGTATAGTGTTCTATTCCTCATATGACTAAATATAAAACATGTATCAAAAAATAAGATTAATTGCACTAGCAAGATTATGTATCTAGTAGTACTCCTCATGCTTTGCAAAGAAAGGTGTATAAAGTGATTACTTTTAATTCTGTAACAAAAACGTTTGAAGATCATACTGTTGCTGTTAATGATGTTTCATTAACAATTGAAAAGGGTAACTTAGTTACGTTAATAGGTCCAAGTGGCTGTGGGAAAACAACCACAATGAAGATGATCAACAAACTGATCCCAATTACATCTGGGACAATCAAAATTGATGGAAAAGATATTTCTGAGGAGAATGATGTAGAGCTACGAAGAAATATTGGCTATGTGATTCAACGAATTGGATTACTACCACATATGACAATTGAAGAAAATGTCTCATTAGTTCCTAGATTAAAAGGCTGGAAAAAGGAAAGCTATGAAAAAAGAGTTGATGAACTACTAGATTTAGTAGGGCTTGAGCCGAATTTGTACAAAAAAAGATATCCATTAGAGCTAAGTGGAGGACAACAGCAACGTGTTGGTGTCATAAGAGCACTAGCAGGGGAACCACCGATTATCCTTATGGACGAGCCGTTTAGTGCGCTAGATCCAATTAGTCGTGAACAGCTACAAGACGAGTTAAAGTCACTTCAGAAAAGCATTCAAAAAACCATCGTCTTTGTTACACATGACATGGATGAAGCTTTGAAGGTTGCTGATGAAATTGTTGTAATGAAGGATGGGGGAATACAACAAATTGCTTCACCTATAGACCTTATCCAACATCCTGCAAATGATTTTGTTCGGTCGTTTATCGGCGAGGAACGCGTTAATCAGGCGTCTAACAATAAGAAAGAATACTTAGCCTCATCTATTATGAAGCCTTTAGTACAAAATCAACATCTAACTGAGGTACCGAAACTATCACAAGATACATCACTACAGGAGGTAGCTCGTGTTATTTTGTTAAGTCAATCAGACGCTGTTATCCTTTGTGATCAAGCGGGTCAACCGATTGGATTAATTGAAAAAAACCACTTACTTCATGAACTAGCCGGAATACCAGAGGAGGTCTGAATTAATGAATGCCTTTTCTATGTTTCTCGATACGATTGTCACAAGACAAGAGCTTATTTTTGAAAGTACCATTGAGCATTTATACATATCATTTTTGGCTATCTTTATTGCTGTTGCGATTTCATTACCTCTTGGCATTTATATTTCTCGTAAAAAGAAAGTTGCTGAATTTTACATAGGAATAACAGCTGTCCTACAAACAATACCAAGTCTTGCGTTGTTCGGATTTCTTGTTCCACTATTAGGTATTGGAACACCGACTGCTCTTGTTGCACTTATTGTTTATGCATTATTACCAATTCTCCGAAATACATATACCGGAATCACTGGAGTAGATGAAGGAATTGTTGAAGCTGGAGAAGGAATGGGAATGACACCAAGGCAAATTCTTTGGAAAATTCAATTACCACTTTCACTACCCTTTATGATGGCTGGAATTAGAACAGCAACAGTTTTAACAGTCGGGGTTGCTACTCTTGCAACCTTTGTAGGAGCTGGTGGATTAGGAGACGTGATTTGGAGAGGACTTCAATCTTGGGACAATAGCCTAGTATTAGCAGGTGCAATTCCTGTCGCATTACTGGCGCTAGCCTTTGATTATATTTTAAAGCTAGTAGAGAAAAAAGTAACACCTAAAGGAATTAAATCTAAATAAAGGAGCGTTTTATAGTGAAAAAGAAAATACAGTTATTAGCAATACTTACAGCAATATCTCTCCTACTTAGCGCATGTGGCGGAGATTCAAATGAAAACGAAGCAGCAGCATCAAAGGAACCTCTTGTTGTTTCAGGTAAAAACTGGACAGAGCAATATATTTTATCAGAGGTTTTAGCTGTTTATATTGAAGAAAACACAGACTATGAAGTCGATCTCCAGGATGGTCTTGGCGAGGTTGCCATTTTAACACCAGCACTTGAAAATGCAGAAATTGATATGTATGTAGAATACACTGGTACAGGATTAGAAGCTGTTTTGAAAGAACAAGCAGAGCCTGGAGAATCTAGTGAGAGCATTTTAGAACGAGTGAGAAATGGCTATGAAGAAGATTATCAAGCAACATGGTTAGAGCCACTAGGTTTTGAAAATAATTACACATTAGCATATTCAGAAGGTGCTGAATTTGAAGCAGAAACGTATTCAGAAATAGCGGCTATTTCCAAAGATCTTTCCTTTGGTGCACCACATGCCTTTTATGAACGTGAAGGTGATGGGTATGATGCTTTCTCAGAAGCCTATGGTTTAGAATTCTCAGAAACAGCAAGCTTTGATCCAAATGTGATGTATCAAGCATTAAAGCGTGGAGATGTTGATGTGATCCCTGCTTTCACAACAGATGGTAGAATTCAGCGTGATAACATCCAAACGACAACAGATGATCTTGGCTTTTTTCCTAAGTATGACGCAGCTATTGTTATCAGACAGGAAGTATTAGAAAATTATCCAGAACTAGAAGAAGCTCTTAATGGATTAGCTGGGAAAATTTCCGAGGAAGACATGCAACAAATGAACGCTAGAGTAGATATAGACGGAGAACAAGCTGAAGTTGTCGCAAGAGAATTTCTTGCAGGAAAAGGGTTAATAAACGAATAATAGAAGCATCATAGAAAGACCAATCAGAATTTGATTGGTTTTTTCTTATGAATACGGATTGGAGAATTTACTAAAACTAAATAAAGAATGTAATCTTATTGAAAGCACGAGGAAAATGACTTGCTAGAAACTAAATTGGACCTCTATCTACCTTCCATCTTAACTTTAAACTCAACCAAAACTCTAACAAAAGATGATCTACTCACAGATAAGTTTTTAATTGCTAAAGAAGATCAATTAAGTATGTATTACTCGCCCCATAATGAATATATAAACAAATCTGCTAAAATTGTGATTGTCGGTATTACCCCAGGCTGGGTACAAATGAAAGAAGCATACACACAATTAATCAAAAGCATAAATCATAACCATTCAATAGAACAATCATTAAAAGCAGCAAAAATGGCTGCCAGTTTTTCTGGAAATATGAAAAAAAATCTAGTAGACATGCTTGATCAATGCTCCATTAATGAAATTAGTCAGTCATATAGCACTAGCTCACTATTTCATGAACATAGACATTTATTACATACCACATCAATCATTAAGTATCCTGTTTTTTTAAAAGAAAAAAATTATACTGGGCATAAACCTAGTATCATAAGCTCTCCATTATTATCTTCATATGCTTTTCATGAATTTTCAAAAGAACTAGAGCAAATTCAGTCACCTGCTCTTATCATCCCACTAGGCAAAACAGTAGAACATTTGATTAAACAACTACTGTCTAGAGGTAAGCACTTAGAGCATACTTATTTATATGGTTTCCCTCATCCTTCAGGTGCTAATGGACATCGAAAGAAGCAATTCGAAGAGCAAAAACAAACACTTAAAAACCTTGTAGAAGATTGGTTGGAGAAAAATAAACCATGCACATAAATGCATGGTTTATGTCAGCTATTTATTGTAATGGCTGATTAGTCATTTGATTTGGCTCCATCTTTCCAGCGCCTTGCATCATTCTCATATTCATTGGATTTGTGCCATGAATATACACTGGTCCTGGTTGTAGACTTGGCTTTTGTCCCATTGCTTTGGGATTTTGAATGTATTCAAAGTTCGCTTGTCCATCAAATGTTGGACCATTCGCCCATCTACCTGAACTACTTTCTTCACCTTCAGAGTAATTCATGAAAGAGTATGAAACCTCTTGTTTTTCATATTCCTGGTTAAATGTACTTGGAACAATTGCTCCTTGAGTTTGTTCAAGCTCCTCAATAGCAGCCATCCACTGATTTTGATGCATTGTATCACGAGCAATTAAAAATGAAAGCATATCTCTAACTCCAGGATCTGTTGTCATTTCATATAAACGACATACTTGAAGTCTTCCCTGTGATTCTGCATTTAAATTGGCTCTAAAATCTGCTAACAAATTACCGCTTGCAATTGTATAGCGTGCTGTCCAAGGAAACCCAACACTATCGTTAGGTTGTGCACCAAGTCCATTAACAATTGCATGCTGTGGGTTCATTCCTCCAAGCACAGCTTCTACAGCAGGATCCTTTGCACCTTGTTCTTGATCATTTGCTGGTGCTCCATCTAATAACTGTGCAATCATTGTTGCAATCATTTCAACATGTGCTATTTCTTCTGTTGCTATATCTAAAATCATATCACGATATTTACCTTCTGCACGACAATTCCAGCCTTGAAAAAGGTACTGCATCATAACTGACATTTCACCATATTGTCCACCAAGGATTTCTTGTAGCTTTTTAGCATAAACAGGATCCGGATGACTTGGTTTTGCATCATATTGAAGCTCTTTTACATGATAAAACATTCGTGAAATCCCTCCTATTTATTAAGCAAGTACATCTTTTAGTGTGGATAAGATTTAAAGATATATCTACTCCATAAAAATCCATTTAAGATTATGGTTAATCCACAACAATTAAGACATATTAAAAAATAAATATAGTCTAAGAAAGGAGATGTTTTTCCATGGACAATAACAGTCGAGAATCAGTTATAAACGAGCTACAAAATTCATTTGAGCACCTTATGACTAAATATAATATTGAGGATATTGGTGTATTTGAAGAAGAAGGTGCTAAGGATCTTTATCATATGGGCTATACAATCCGCAAAGACGGAAAGTCGTATATGGTACATACCCCGTATATTAAAAAAGACGATGGTCGCTTAGAAAACAGCGATTCAGAATGGACAATTGAAACAGATGAACCAACTTCTGAGGATGTGAGTGGATTTAAAGGGTTGGATGAGGCTTTGAAGTCGATTTAACAAGATCAAATGAGGTAGGAACATAATTAAAGAATTCATACAAAAAGACGACTAAAACTAAATACAGTTAAGCTAAAAGTAAAATGTTCGTTCCATTGCGCTACAGACACTCGCTTTCCACGGGGAGGAAGCTAAGTCTCCTCAGCTGCGCTTGCGGGGTCTCAGCCTTTCCTCTATTCCCGTAGGAGTCGAGTGTCTTCCGCTCCATTACACTAGTTCTTAAAAATAGTATGAAAAATTAAAAAATCTATTGAAGATGGCAATAAACCCGAATTATTAGGCTAATGATTAATTAAGATATCACCTAATAATTCGGATTTATCATTAGCTTAAATACTTATGCCCCAGCCTCATTCCTATTAATTTATGCCACTAGGGTGTTGATCACTCACTAAGCTAAGATCAGCAGCCTTTGCATTTGCTTCTACTTGTTCAGGATTTTTACACCCGGGAATAACAGTTGTGACAGCAGGATGCTGCAAGCACCATGCTAAAGCCCAAGTTGCCATATTAACTCCTTCTGGCACTTCTTCACGCTTGATTTTTTCTACTAAGCGAAGCTTTTCATCAATAACTTCCTGCTGATGTCTTTTACGAACAACATCATTAAAAGATGCACCAGGTTGATATTTACCACTCAAAAATCCACTTGCTAATGGAACTCTAGCTAGTACTCCTAGATCCTGTTCAATACATGAAGGAAATACCTTTTCCTCAGGAACTTGATCAAGTCTGTTATACACAACTTGAATGGCTTTTGCATTTATTTCGGTAGCTCTTGAGGTTTGGTAGATATTATCGTTTGCACCAATGGAAATTCCTAAGTTGCGAATTTTACCAGCTTGCACTTGTTTATCAAGCATTGTCCACAAATCATCATGATTAAACACATCATCAGATCCTGAATGAAATTGATAAAGATCAATATAATCTGTTTTCAATGCTTTTAACGATTCCTCTAACTGTATCAGAATATCATCCACATTCCACGATGGTTCTCTTTGATCATGCCATTTATGACCGAACTTAGAAGCCACAATCCAATCATCTCTGTTATGTCTTGATAAATAATCACCAATGAATTTTTCAGACATATGATGTGGACCATAACATTCTGCTGTATCAATTAAATTAATACCTAAATCTTTAGAATGTGAAAAAATCGCATCTACTTCAGATTGTGTAAAATCCTTTCCCCATTCGCCACCAAATTGCCATGTGCCAATACCAACAACAGAAACCTTTAAATCTGTTTTACCAAGTCTTCTATATTTCATGGTTACACCTCTTATTAGGTATTTTTTAATATATTTTGCAAGCTTAACATATTAATTTCTCATAAGAATGTAAGTCATATACACGACATACGAAATTATGAGGAATACACCCTCGCGCTTACCTATTCTAAAGCCTGTTCTTGAGAACACAAGTAAAACAACTGTAATGATCATCATCAGTAGAACATCTATAAAAATCTTACTATCAACAGCTAATGGAGATACAACAGAAGCTGCTCCTAAAACAAATAAAATATTAAAAATATTACTTCCAACTATATTTCCTAAAGCAATTTCACTTTCCTTTTTAATGGCAGCAGTTATGGAGGTAATTAACTCAGGAAGTGATGTACCGATTGCAACAATTGTTAGCCCGACTAATGTTTCACTCATTCCAAAAGAAAAGGCAATTGTTGTTGCATTATCAACAACAATATCACCACCAAATATAATGGCAGCCAAACCACCAATCGTAAATAAAATATTTTTCACTTTCGATGAAGACTTAGGGAAATCTTCATTTTCTTCTTTCACCTTATCACGACTATGTCTTGCGACTTCAAAAATGTAATACAGAAAGATGGCAAAGAAAAGTAATAAAATGAACCCATCACTTCTCGTGATAAAGTTAGCATTTAACGATTGTAATGTGATGTCACTTATTAAAACAAGCAACACTGTACTTGCCAGTAATGTATAAGGAATCTCCTTCCGAATCGTCTCACTTTCCACCTTTAACGGATTTAACAATGCTGTTATCCCAACAACAAGCGTAATATTGAAAATATTACTTCCTACAACATTACCTAACGCCACTCCAGCATTCCCTTCTAGAGCAGCAATAATACTAACAGTTGCCTCAGGTGAACTTGTTCCAAAAGCAACGATCGTCAAACCAATCAGCAAAGGCGATACATTTAATGAACGTGCAATACTTGAAGCACCTTCAACAAAATAATCAGCACCCTTAATAAGTAAGGCAAGACCAACAAGTAATAAAATATAAGACAATGACTATTCCCCCTTTTTTCACATACTAGAAAAACTTATGTAAATTCAATGATACATGGTATAAGTATAACCCTTCTTATCTATTGAGAAAGTAGCTTTTCATCTCTCAATCTATACTGCCTAATGGTACCCTTTTATACAATAAATTACACTAATTCAAAAGAATTTAATTGGCAACAATTCTTCAGGAAAGTGCCTTATTTTAAGAATTCCCTTTTGAGCTATAATTCTAAACAAGTTTTTAGTACTGAACATATTCATTATTTAATGATTAAGAAAACAAATCAAGCTTAAATCCTAGGTTTTGTACTAGTTTTTTATAGTTGAGCTACAAATGATGATTCAAATGGGTTGCAAGTGGCTTTTGAAGAAGTCTTTTAGTAGCTTTGTTCTTTGAATATTGACTTTATCAGCGATTTTTTGGATTTATCAGCGATTTTGAGAAAATATCAGCGATTTTTCGGATTTATCAGCGATTCTGGGAATTTATCAGCGATTCTGGGAATTTATCAGCGATTAGACTATTCTCGACAAAAATCGCACAACATCACCCCGCTCATACAAAAAAAGTACTTTCCTCATATAAAAAAAGTGCCAACAATAATTGTAACTGGTACAACCGACTTCATTAGAAGAGCTACAAAGCGTGAACATCCCAGGTGATAATTTGTTGCTTAAAGTAAATTCATCCTTCACAAGCTGCTTGTTTATTTTATAAGAAAACACAGAGATCAGTAAGCAGCCTAGTGGCAGCAAAATTCAAGCTAAACCCTAGGTTTTGTAATAGTTTTTTATAGTTGAGCTACAAATGATGATTCAAATGGATCCCAAGTGGCTTTTGAAGAAGTCTTTTAGTAGCTTTGTTCTTTTGAAAATTGACTTTATCAGCGATTTTTTGAATTTATCAACGATTTTGAGAAAATATCATCGATTTTTCGGATTTATCAACGATTCTGGGAATTTATCAGCGATTAGACTATTCTCGACAAAAATCGCACAACATCACCCAGCTCAAGCACAATAAAAAGCACTTTCCCCATAGAGAGAAAGTGCCAACACATATTATCCTTTTAAAATCCCAAGTGTGCCTAAAAATACAACAATAATTGTCACAGGAACAACCCATTTCATCAAAAAGCTCCAAAGTGTGAACATCCCAGGTGACAATCTGTTACTTAAAGTAAATTCATCCTTCACAAGCTGTTTATTCATTTTAAAAGAAATAAACAAAGCAATCAGTAAACAGCCTAGTGGCAGCATAATATTACTTACTAGAAAATCAGTTGCATCAAAAACGGTTTTACCGAAAATTTTAAAGCCTTGTAGGTAACTAAAAGATAGGGCAGCTGGAATGCCTGCTATAAACACAATGAGTCCTGATATCCATGTAACTTTCTTTCTTGAGCGTTTTCCACTTTCCGTAAATGCCGATACAATAATTTCAAGTAAACTAAACGATGATGTTAACGTTGCAAATAAGAATAGCACTAAAAATACCGCTAAAAAGAATTCTCCAGCTGGAATTTGCGAAAAGACAGCTGGTAATACCATAAATAGCAAGCCTGGTCCTTCAGCTGGTTCAAAATCAAAGGCAAATACAACAGGGAAGATTGCCAGTCCTGCAAGAATTGAAACAAAGATATTCATCACAACAACAGAGCCTGCTGAAGAAGGAATACTTACTTTCTTATCTAAATATGAGCTATATGTGACCATACATGAAAAACCAACAGCTAAAGCAAAGAATGATTGTCCAAGTGCATACAAAACAGATCCACCAGTAATTTCAGAGAAGTCAGGTTTTAAGAAGAATTCGATCCCTTCCATTGCACCTTCTAATGTTAGTGATCTTACAACTAAAATGATAAAAAACACAAACAAAAGTGGCATCATATATTTACTTGCTTTTTCAATTCCATTTTTGATACCAATTGAGATAACAAGAATATTGATTAGTAAAAACACTGCTAAGCCAAGTAATGTTGTTGTAGGCGTTGCTGTAATACTTCCAAATAAATCGGGATAGCTTGCATTTGCTTCAATAACATTTCCACTAATCGCCATGATGCTATAAATTAAAACCCAGCCACCTACAACTGCATAAAAAGATAACAACAGAAAGCAACCAATTACACCTAATGGTCCTGTTATTGTCCATAGGCTATTAGGTGCTAGCTTGCGGTAGGCAGAAACAGCTTCTTTTTGTGCACCTCGTCCGATGATGAACTCGGAAATTAACATTGGAAGTCCAATGAGAATGGTGAAAGCAATGAACATTAATAAAAATGCTCCCCCACCACTCATGCCTGTTACATACGGAAACTTCCATATTGCTCCAAGACCGATCGCAGCCCCGGCTGATGCCATGATAAAACCAAATTTAGAAGACCACTGCTCTCTATTTTTACTCAATTATCCCATCCCCCTCGATGTCCATGACCAGTCGATATGCATGATTTCACTTACTAACTTTTCAAACGATTTTTCTTAAAAATTTTCACTCTCAATTTATAATTCAGTTCGGATATCCCATAATTCAGGGAAAAATCTCTGATCTAACACCTTTTTCAAATAACCAACACCTGATGATCCTCCTGTACCCATTTTGAAGCCTATCACTCTTTCTACTGTTTTCATATGACGGAAGCGCCATTGCTGTAGCCAATCTTCAAGATCTACTAGCTTTTCTGCTAACTCATAAAGCTCCCAATACTTATCAGTGTTTCGGTAAACCTCTAGCCATGCTAAACGTACAGATTCATTGTCTTGATACGTTTTTGTCACATCACGATTTAAAACCTCATCATCTATATGTAGTCCCGCTCTTTGTAATGCTGCGATTGCCACGTCATATAAGCTTTGAGCTTCAAAAGCTTCTTGTAATCTATTATGTAATTCAGGATCTTTTTGATAGATTTTCAATACATGATCTGTTTTATAGCCAAGTGCGAATTCGATCATTCGATATTGGTAAGATTGAAATCCTGATGCTTGCCCTAACGCATCGCGGAATTCCATATATTCTGATGGTGTCATTGTTGAAAGAACATCCCATGCTTGAATGATTTGAGATTGTGTTTTAGACACTCTTGCCAAACGTTTTTGCGCAGTTGATAAATCATTGCTTTCAATCGATTTTATAGCAGCCTGTGTTTCATGAAGTATTAGCTTCATCCATAATTCACTAACTTGATGAATCACAATAAACAGCATTTCATCATGATGACCTGATAATCTATTTTGGGCTGATAGAATTTTATCTAAACTCAGATATTCACCGTATGTCATATTGTTCGTAAAGTCAGTATGAATATTTTTTTCTGCGCTTGTCGCATTCACTTCTTGTCGTTTTTCAATCATCTTTTTATCCTCCTCTAAAACTGTAATAAAATCAATCTATTCTTTTAAACTTGTCTTATAACGGCACGAACAGGACTTCCGTCACCACCTTGAATCGGTAGTGGCAGGGCGATTAATTCGTAGTTTCCCTCTTCAACATGATCAACAACAATGTTTTCTAAAATATGAATATGATGCTCGTATAAAGCATGATGTGTTTTCATATCCTTGCTATCTAAGGGATCAACAGAAGGAGCATCAACACCTAATAAACGGATTCCCTTTTCATTTAAAAAGGGAGCAATATCCTCTGATAGATAAGAAATTTCATTTGGAAATAATTCCGAGTTACTACTTTTTACAGTTTTTAACAGTAATCTTGAAACACCTGTTAATTCGAACTTCCTTAATACTTCAGCATCGATTTTTTTATATCCTGACACATCGATCAATTTAGCAGAACCAATATATATATTAATATCTAAATCATGCACCTTTTCACCATCATTTTTAAAATGAAACGGTGCATCAATATGGGTTCCAGTGTGTAAGCTAGTTGTTATTTTCCCTATATTCACAGATCCTGTTTGTTCCTTTGTAAATGTTGTTTCATAGGAAAAAGGTGTATCACCAGGCCAATGTGCAATATCATTTGTTAAAGGCTGTGAGATATCAATCCATTTATTTGATGTCATGAGCTATGCAACTACTCCTCGCTTATTTTCAAATTTTTTATATTTTTCTTCTCTCATAATACTTTTTAAAATTTGAACTGCATTCCAAATATCTTCATATGTGTTATACAAAGCAACTGGTGCTAAACGAATACCATTTGGTGTACGAAAATCTGGTACCACTCCATCAGCTTTTAGTGCTTTACAAATCCTAGCTGCTTCAGGATGCTCAAGATAAATATGTCCACCCCGTTTATAATCCTCGATCGGATTACGAATTTCCAATCCAAAGCCATCTAGCTCCACGTGGATTAAATCCATAAAATAGCTTGTCAGTTTTAGAGATTTCTCGCGAATTTGCTTCATGCCAACTTCATTAAACATCGAAAGTGCTCCAATAATAGGCGCCATGCTGAAAATATTTGGAGTCCCTATTTGATAGGCTCCTGCATCATCAGCTGCTGTTAACTCATGATCCATATCAAATTGCTTATCTTTTCTTGAACTGAACCAACCTGCTAAACCTGGCTCTAAACCGAAATGACGTTGATTCACATACAATCCACCCGTGCTCCCTGGTCCACCATTTAAATGCTTATAATTACACCAAAAAGCAAAATCAACATCCCATTCGCTTAATTCATGTACAATTGAACCAACTGAGTGACAAAGATCAAAGCCTATTACAATATTTCGTTTATGAGCTTCTTCTGTTAACCTTTTCATATCTAGCACTTGCCCGCTGCGATATAAAACACCCGGTAAAACAATAAGTGCAACATCCTTTGTCATGGCGGCAATAATATCAGCTTCGTTAAGTGTATGACCATCATCGCTTTTCACTTCAATAAGATGTTCTTTAGGATCATAACCCTTTAACTTAATTTGACTTTTAAGTGCATAGATATCACTAGGAAAATTTAATTCATCAGCTAAAATCTTTGTTCTTTGATTTTCCGGTTTATAAAATGTTGACACTAATTGGTGAAGGTTTATTGTGGTGGAACCGCTTACAACTACCTCTTTAGCATTAGCTCCTACAATCGGTGCCATTTCTCCCCCTAATTTTTCTGCCAAATAAAACCATGGATTTTCTCCGTTTGTCCAACCATCAATACCATATCTTTTCCATGAATCTAATAAATCCAACAATGATTTCTCAGCTCTTTTTGAAAGAAGTCCAAGTGAATTGCCATCAAGGTAAATTCCTGTTTTATCTGTATAAAATTCTTCACGATATTGTGCCAAGTTATCTAGCTTATCTAGCTTTTTTGCATAATTCTTCGTGTAATCAAATTTAGCCATACTAACCAACCTTTCCAACTATTTTTCTATTACAATTAGTATATATCTCTGAGTGACACCAAGTCAATGACATAATGTCACTGATATAATATGATACAACAATCATTAATATGATCACATCCTCAAAGTTGTCAGAACTTTTAATACCCTGTAAACTAAGGATATAATTAGTTGCTCAATATACTTTTACATATAAAAGATTGTTGTCATTTTGAAAGGAATGAAATCATGACAAATTCAATTGACAAGCTTTCTCCAAGAAAACAGCAAGCCCTTCAAACAAGGAAAAAACTGCTAGAAGCAGGTAAGGAAGCTTTTCTAGAAAATGGTTTCCAAAAAGCTACCATTGCCCAAATAATAAAGAAAGCAAATACTGGTTATGGCACAGCGTATGTTTATTTTAAAAATAAAGATGATTTGTTCATGATTCTCATGGAAGATCTTATGAATCAATTCTATGAAGTTGCAGAAATACCATTTAAGCCTCAATCAAAGGATGAAGCATTTGATCTGATCAAAAAACAAGTAAGACTATTTCTGTCATTAGCAGTAAAAGAAAAAAACATGATGATTATCGTAAAAGAAGCAATCGGAATCTCCCCTGAAATTGACCAAGCATGGTACAAAATTAGAGAACGATTTATAGATAGAATCTCAATTGATATTGAATATGCACAAGAAAACTCCCTTGCAAGAGCTAATTTAGATCCATCTCTTGTTGCTAGAGGCTGGTTTTATTCAAATGAGATGTTTATGTGGGAGCTTGTTCAAAATGAGGGTAGCTATTCGATGGATGAGATTATTCATAACCTTGTGAGCATTTATGCGAATGGTTTATATGAGTGAAGGATACTTACTTAAAAAGAAGAAGCAGAAACCCATTGGTCATCTGCTTCTTCTTTTCTAATTCTTTAACAAACACCTATAGGTAACAAACGATATCTTCTCTCCATTCATGAAGAACAGTTCATCACTTGTACTTACTCTCTCAAACCCATTCTTCTCCAAAACCTTTTGAGAAGCAATATTATTAGTAGTTGTCTTTGCCCTAATTTCATTAATACCTTCTTCACTGATAGAATTCAATAACAATTGCAGAGCCTGACTAGCAACACCTTTGCCAGTGTAGTTTTTGCCCACCCGATATCCCAGGTGACCTGTTGTGTTTATACCTCCATCCAGATCAACAATATTCATCCGACCACAAATATGACCGTTTAGATTTATTATTAAATAGAAGAAGGACTTTCCTTCTTTTTGTTCATTTAATAGATCTTCATGCTTTTTGAGAAAACAATCAAACTGATAATAATCATCACCTCTTGAAGGTACCATCTTTTCAAAAAATGATCTATTTTCAAGTTCGAATGTAAATAAATTCTGTGCATCATGTAAATCTAATTTTTTCAGTGTTATGTTCATATAAGACCCCTGCTTTTTTAAAGTGAATTTCTAAGACTTCATTCCCAATTCCAATAATCCAATTCCCCAAGACTTGGACTCCTTAGCTGCTTAACATCTTTCAGCTTTAAAAGCTCCCTCACAGGTCCAGTCACAACAGCTCCATATACTTGAAATCCGTTTTGTTTTAAATAGCTGTAGCGTTCTTCAAGAAAATATAACCCAAGGAAGTTTTCATAATAGCTTTTTGGATCATTTTCTAATAAATCATCCATATTCGTAAGCATCATCTTTTTGCTTTCCTCGAGAGTTTCTTCAGTAAGATTCTGCATTTTACCTTCAGACATATAATCATCTTCTGTTTCTCTTCCACCGGTTAAGCCATAAGTATCGAAAATTGAAATTGAATTTCCACCACCACCATAACCAGAAGGTTCAAATTCTCTAAATTCTCCTGTATATAAAGGTGCCCATAGGATATCAAGATCAAATGGCTCAAGCAAGGAGATTAATTCCTCCGCTGTCATAAAGTCCGTTGTTGAAAATGAGACTTCAGCAACTGTGCCTTCATGAATTTTCTCAAGCTTGGTCCACACTCCGTTTTCACCTTCTGCAGATAAAGTTTCACCTGTTTCTGGATGCTCAGGTAAAAAGAACCGATAGTTTTCTTCAAGGTTATTTTGATAATAATCGATTGATTTTGTTGAGAAGAAAGAGAATAATGTTTCCGGTTTATCACTAGTATTAATTTTTGGATATACTTTTTTCTTTACTTCTTGGACTGCTAGCTATTTAGCATATGAAGATGATTGGAAAAGCAAGCTAACCTATACCCCAACAACAGTGACAGATCCACAAAAAATTTATGTAATTGATAAATTTCTTTATACCTTTGAAATTCAACCTATAGTAACTTCAATATTTCTCTTTTCGACTCTATGTTTAATGGTTTTATCAGGAATATATTTATTTAAATATGTGATTATAAAATTCTTTAAAGTGAGCAATCTTACTTAAGCATAATAAATAAACCAGCCTTCCCATGTCATTTTAGGGCAAGCTGGTTATCTTTTTTGTTTATGTAATAATTTTAAAAATACCATGTGTATCTCAAATTTAATTGAGAATTTCTTTTACTCTTCCTACAGTTCCAGACTCTAACATCACTTTGATACCATGTGGATGATTAGGTGAATTTGTCAGTATTTTTGAAACAACACCTTCAGTTAACTTCCCTGATCTTTGGTCCTGTTTTTGTACCACCTTCACTTTCACACCAATTTTAATGTTTTCGCGTTTTGTACCAGGCATTCATAATTCTCCTTTCATTATAAGAATTTAATCTCCACCTTAATCCTTTGGTTTATCAAGAGCTTGGTATGCTAATTGGTATTTACCACCTTCAGCTACTTCTGAATGATAAAGTGCTTTTAGCGCAAAATTTTTCTCGAGACTATGTTCTTCTCTTAACTTATCTAACTTTGCTTGTAGCTCTTGATTATCTTTAATCAATTGCTTCATTTGTGACTTTAAATATTTCATCTAATCAGGTCCCTTCATGTTGATATGCCCATATAAGGCTGTTTACTATATATGATATCCAAATATCCTAGTTAGTTTAATTGTGATAATGAATCTTATAAAAAATGCATAATAAAAAAAGGACTCTAAAAAGAGTCCTTTTCTATAAGCTAATTACGCTTTGTTAACGTTAGTAGCTTGAAGTCCACGTTGACCTTGCTCAGTGTCAAAAGTCACTTTTTGGCCTTCGTCAAGAGATTTAAATCCTTCGCCTTGGATAGCTGAGAAATGTACGAATACATCTTCTCCTCCTGCTGTTTCGATGAAACCGAATCCTTTTTCTGCGTTAAACCATTTTACTGTACCTTGTTGCATATGTGTTACCTCCTGGTGTAGATATAATCCACAACTAATGTGCAGATTCTCTACTAAATATTACTATAATTGCTCAATTAGATATCAAAGGCGAAAAGTTTAAATACTCTTTCCCTACAGACCGAACAAAAATAATTCTTTCTAAGAATATCAGATAAATCGTGATAAAGCAAATTTTTTCTATATTTTGTGAAAATCGGTTGTCATTTCATGATAAATTAACTTTAAATCACCAATCAGTGAAATGACGTTTAACAATCATTTCATACATTTAAATAAACCGGTTATTCATAACTTTAAGCAAGTTATGTCATTTTTACTCCTCAACTAACAGTGTGTTGCTATAGTAATAACAGGTATTTTGGTTCAGCTTCATTATTATTCGATATTGACTCATGGAGTCCACTAAAACAAACGGTTATACACTTTCTTATCTCCATCACTGTTTGGCTACCCCTTGCCATTTTTATTGGCTGGCTTCCTCTTGAACCTTCCCCACTTTTACTAGGTATTGGTAGCTTTGTTATTGTGTACGTTTTATTTTGGTATGGCATTCAAACGTATTTTAAAAAAATAGCAAAAGAAATGAACAATTCAGTGAAAAAGCCCTAGATAACTTCATGCAATATAAAACAAGCAACTTCCCTTTAAGGTAGTTGCCTGTTTTATGATGAATTTCACTCAATTCCAGCAGTCTCAAAGAATGACTTCAGCATTTGTTGATACTTCATTTCATCCACTGTGTATGCTTCTGTATGACCTGCTCCTGGGACAATCCAGAGATCTTTTTCACTTTTTGCAGCTGCATAAAGTTCGTTTGCCATTGCTGTAGGAACAAGATCATCTTGATCACCATGAATAAGTAACAATGGTAAATCATTTTTCTTTACTTGCTCTAAAGCAGAGGCCTCTGTAAACGTGTAACCTGCTCGGACCTTTGTCACCACACTTGTTATCTCCATAAGAGGAAATGCCGGTAAATTATACAGATATTTTAACTGATGAGATAGCTCTTCTTTAACAGATGTATAACCACTGTCAGCAATTACTCCCTTTACTTCTTGAGGAAGATCTTCACCACTTGTCATGAGAACTGTTGCTGCTCCCATTGAAAATCCATGAAGGAGAATTTGACTCTTACCTTTTTCATTTATTAAGAGCTTAATCCACTGCTCATAATCTTTACGATCATGCCAGCCATAGCCAATGTAATCCCCTTCACTTTCACCATGTCCTCTTGCGTCCGGCTTTAGTATGTCAAATCCCTGCTCATAATAAAACATTGTCACACCAGGCATTTGCTCACTATTCCCTTTATATCCATGAGCAAGAATAACTGCTTTACCGTTTGGCTTTTCATTAGCTAAATAGTCAGCTTTAAGACTTAAGCCATCTCCTGATTCCATTTCAATCGTTTCAAAGGTTTGTTTTTCCGTCCATTCCATTATTTCTGCCAATCTTTCCTGCTGTTGCTGCTCTTCTTCAACAGTAGTACTTACAGTCTCAGCTCTATCCTCACTGCCACCATGTAGTTGAATAGATTCCTGAGAACGATTTACTGCAACATTATAAAAATAATTACCTGCTCCAACAAGGAAAATCAAAACAAGCAATGTTAAACCAGACACAACCCAAATGATTCTTTTTCTCTTTTTCATAACCTAGCCCCTTCTTCCCTATTTACCTCAAATCTTCTCTATAACTATTTTACTAGAAAATAAAAGGTTCTGTCACTTAGGAGATTACTGGGGTCAGTCCCCCAGTCTTTTACCGCGATAAAGCACCGAGGGACTGACCCCCAAAAAAACTGTTTAACCACTATCCAAATAAGGAATGATGAAAGTAAAGCTTATTCACAAGGGGGAAAGCGAGGATGTTTTTAAGTAGTTTTGCTGATCTTTGGAGAATCATAGTCGTTGGTTTTTTTGCCTATCTGTCTCTTATTCTTGTTTTACGGATTGCAGGTAAAAGAACACTATCGAAAATGAATGCCTTTGATCTTGTGGTTACGGTCGCACTTGGCTCTATTCTAGCTACAACACTTTTAAATAAGAACGTTTCATTATTTGATGGCATTACCGCATTTGCTACCCTATCCTTTTTTCAGTTTATTGTCGCCTGGTTTTCAACTAGGTCAAAAACGTTTAGCAAATTTATTAAATCACAGCCACAGCTCTTATATTTCAAGGATGAATATCTAAAGCAACCAATGAATAAAGAAAGAATTACAGAAAATGAGATACTTCAAGCTACCCGTTCTCAAGGTATTTCATCAATCAAAGCTGTTAAGGCAGTTGTACTTGAATCAGATGGTAGCTTGTCTGTTCTTAAGAAAACACAAGAAGAAACTGAGCAAGCACTGAAAAATGTTCGTAAGTAGTACTTACGACAAAAATGGGGTCAGTCCCTCAGCACAGTAAAGCGCAAAGGGACTGACCCCATTTTAAACACACTAACTACTACAACCCCCACCACAACTAGAACAACTAGAGCCACCGGAGTCTCCTCCTGAGTCAGATGAACCACTACAGGAATAGCCTGAGCATGAAGCGCCTCCTCCATAATGGTGATCCTTATTGTATTCTGTTGGTAGAACTTCACTTATGTGTTCCTGATAATGATCTTCTTCATAAATTGAATAAAAAACAGCTGCACCAAGTGCCATATTGAAAATTTGCATATCAGAAGTTGTGTTAGAGATTGCAGGCTTATCTTGATCAAGCTTCATTCGATCAGCTTGTGTTATTTCATTTTTCATTTTAACAATCAATTGACGTTTAACATCAACCCAGCTATCTCCTTTTCGGAAATATTTAATAAGTAATTCATCTTCTGATAGCCTCTTAAAATCATCTAGAATTTCCCGCTTAATCGGATGTTGGAGAAACCTTCCCCAGATTGCTTTACTGTTTGGTGTTAATTCAAATAAGCTCAAATATACCCAATCAAAGAATGCCCTTTCTCCTGGTATTGGTGTACTTTCCATATTTGGCATGTGATGAAGTGTTTCTTTGTAAAACCCCTTTGAAAATGTCTCATATTCTCTTGTGAACATGAGCATTTCGTGCCAAATCACATCAACTCGATCACTAAACATTGGTACAGATTTAAGTAAGCTATTCATAAAGAAATATCGCTTCAATTCAAAAAATACCCAATCAACCTCATGCTCTGGCCATTTAGAGTGTTCTAACAGCACGCGATTTTTTACATTTTCTTCATAAGATTTTGATAAAGCTTTATCAAGGTCCTGAACAATAGGTACGCCACCTTCTATTTGCACACCCAATTGCTCTGGAATAGGATCATTTCTTAAATTTCTTTTTCTTATCCCACTAGGTTTCACCAATACTTTTGCTATAAAAATCATAATAATTGTAAAAATTGCAATAACAATTATGAATTCACCCATTATATTTCCTCCCTTTTCACTAGTAGAAAATTAGATTACTCTCACCTATTTTTAAATTGACTATCACATAATTAACCTATGAAATAACTTAGCATGTTTATGTAAAAGAAATATCTTTATATTAGCGCCATCCTCACTAACAATAGATTTCACCTAAAAGTAAAGAGATAACGGACCACAACGTAATACCGAAGCCGATTAATATGCACCAGTAAAATAAGGAACGTCTGGACTATTGATGTATGCAAACATAATCGTAGCAGTTTTATGGTTTGTTGCATATAAAAATTTCCAATTGCGATATGAAACTCACATGATTTCACACTCACATCCCTGTATAAAAAACTTTGCATACCCTATGTTGACTATTCAATCTCTTGAAGATGAACACGTACAAAGAAATTTTTCTGACCAAGTATATTCCATTTTCCATAGACATCTTTATGGATAGGAGTTTCCAGTAGATATTCTATCTTTAATACCTAGATGAATAGTTCACAATATCTATGACAATTATCATATGAGCATAGATACGGTTCTTTTTTACCGTTTTTCTGCGTTCATCAAATATTTACTTTATTTTCACATTCCGTTTACGTAAGCCTGTTAGCTTGTATATAGATAGACAACACCAATGAACTGACTCAAAAATTATGGGGAGGGAATATCAATGACCGAAAACAAAGAGTTTAAAAGTATGAACCGTCGTGATTTTCTAAAAGTTGGAGGAATGAGTACAGTTGCATTATCTTTAGGAACTACTGGGTTACTATCCGTAGGGAATGCTACAACAAGTCAAGCTAAAGGAAATCCTACATCTGGATTTCGTGGTTATGGAGATTTAGTTCCGGATCCAAATGGAATTCTCGATTTACCTAGAGGGTTTCATTACAAAATTATTTCCAGACAAGGCGAACTGATGACAGATGGAACCCCAATTCCTGGAGCATTTGATGGGATGGCTGCATTTGAAGGACCAAACAATACAACTATTCTTGTTCGTAACCATGAATTAAAGACAGGCCCAGCATTTGGAAAGAACCCTTATGATGCAAATGCTCAAGGTGGTACATCGGCTCTAGTTGTAGGTCCTAATCGTGAAGTAGTCAAAGAATATGTTACCTCTTCAGGTACAATCCGAAATTGTGCTGGTGGAGCGACTCCTTGGGGTACGTGGTTAACTTGTGAAGAAACACGTGATAACACACACGGCTATGTGTTTGAAGTAGACCCACAGCAACCGGAAAATGACTTGTCCAAAACTCCAATCAAGGAAATGGGACGCTTTTCTCACGAAGCTTGTGCGATCGACCCTTCAACAGGATATGTATATTTAACCGAGGATGCAAGCCCAAGTTACCTTTACCGTTTTATTCCTAATGACTTGAGCCAAAAAACAGGTTCGTTACAAAAGGGCGGGACGCTATATGCAGCAGCAATTGAAGCTGTAACTGATCCATCAGCAAGCACATTTAAAACAGGACAAACATTTAAACTAGTTTGGAAGAAAGTAGATCCTCATTTATGTCGCGAGGACGCTAAGGCACAAAACTGTATTGAATTCAGTAGACTTGAGGGTGCGTTCTTCCAAGAGGGTGTTTTCTGGTTTGATGACACCTCTGCCGGTGATAAAAAACTTGGACGCGTTTATCGTTATGTGCCTCATACTAATACATTGGAGCTTTTCTATGAAGGAAACGATGCTCAGAATATGGAATACCCAGATAATATCTGCTGTACTCCATGGGGTGACCTTTGGTTTGTTGAAGATGGAAGAGGACAAGATCGCATCATGGGAATTACTCCAGAAGGCAAGGTTTATCCTTTTGCTGCAAACCGTTTAAATGATAGTGAATTTGCTGGTCCAATCTTCTCACCAGATGGAAATACGCTATTTGTCAATATTCAAAGTCCAGGTATGACCTTTGCGATATGGGGACCATTCCCACGCAGAAACTCTGCCCGCGCTAGGGAAATGTCTTATTCTGCCCCTGCGAATCTTGCACCGAAACTTTCGGAAAAAACTGCTAAGGCTGCCGAGGCACAAGGTATGTCTGTTCTAGAGGCAGCAGCATTTGAGCGCCACGGAATAAAATTAAATTAATGTTCATTGGAGGAAGATAAATGCTACAAAATATTGGAATTCCCGGCTTAATTCTTATTTTAGTCATTGCGCTAATTATTTTCGGCCCTTCAAAACTCCCTGAGATTGGACGGGCCTTCGGTTCAACTCTTAAAGAATTTAAAAAAGCCACAAATGATCTAGTTAACGGTGATAATAAGGAAAATGATAAAACAGATGAAAATTCAAAGATACAAGCTGTTGAGCGACCTACTAGTAAAACAGGTAGTTAATTAAATATAAGAAATAAGCAGGTCAAAAGCCTGCTTATTTCTTTAACATTTAGAAAAATCAAGAGCTTTTTGAAAGGAGTTGTTTAACGTGGATTTAACTGAAAAGAATGTTATTGATCATTTAAGCGAGTTAAGAAAAAGAGTAATCATTACTTTGGCTTCCTTTCTCCTGTTTCTTATTATTTCTTTCCTTTTTGTTCAAGATATACATCATTTCTTAGTTAAAGATCTAAATGATAAGTTAGCTGTGTTAGGTCCTGGTGATATTCTTTGGGTTTACATGGCTATTGCGGGAATTAGTGCCATTACATTTACCATTCCTATTGCTGCCTTACAAACTTGGCTTTTTGTTAAACCTGGTCTAAGAAAAGAAGAGCAAAAAGTGACATTAGCGTTTATTCCCGGAATTTTCATTTTATTCATTTCAGGAATATCATTCGGCTATTTTATGCTATTCCCAATAGTTTTATCCTTTCTCCAAACACTTGCAGGTGAACAGTTTGAAACATTTTTCACCGTGGATAAATACTTTAGATTCATGATTAATCTTACATTACCCTTTGGCTTTTTATTTGAGATGCCTGCTATCATCATGTTTTTGACAAGGCTCGGGATCATTAATCCACAGAGGCTTGCAAAATCAAGAAAAATCTCTTATTTTCTCTTAATCGTTATATCTGTACTAATTACTCCTCCAGATTTCATATCTGATATTCTGGTTATCGTACCGTTAGTTTTACTATATGAAATTAGTATCACATTATCAAAAGTAGTTTATCGAAAAAAACTCACTCTAGAATCACGTCATGCCGTTCAGTAATGATAGAGATACATATAAAAAAGTGCAAGCGCCTTGGTCATCACCGTACAAACTAGAGTAGCATCGACTAAGGTAGAGGAAACACGGTAAGCAAGCGAACAGATGTTAATTTAACGTAGGGAGAAGATCTGAGGTTAAGCTATAGGCAAATGACCTTTTTCCAAAAAGTTATACTGCTGGAGCTAGACATTAAAAAGTGGGAAAACTTTTATACTTTCTGAACTTATTAAAAAACAACCGAGAGATGTTATTCCTCTGTTCATAACATTTACCTCAACAACTCCATTATTTTTATATTTTTCCATTTAATCATGTATAGACAATTTAATAAAAAATAAAAAAATCACCTTTGGCAGCAAATTATCTGCCAAGGGTGATTTTATATTAACTGTCTCTACTTCTTATTATCTATCTCCACGAACATTTTCAGGGTACGTATGAGTATTTAATGCATTGTTGTAAGTAAATTTCTCATAAACTCGGTCTTCACGTTCTTCATCGGCTTCAACCAATACTACAATATGTCCTTGGTTTAAGTGATCTTCATACTCTTTTGCATGTTCTTCCGGAATTCCTGCTCCAGTAAGTGCACCTACTATACCGCCACTGCCGGCACCAATTGCAATTCCACTTAATGTTGTTGCTAAAGGACCTGCTGCTGCTAATACGCCAATTCCCGGAATAGCTAATAACCCTACCTCAGCAATTAGTCCTGTTATACCACCGAGCACTCCACCTGTTCCGGCACCAATACCAAAGCCTTTTCCTGCATTCTTACCACGACCACTGCTTGTCTCTGTTACATTATTGTTCGTTTCTTGTTGAATACTTTCAACATCATCACTATCTTTTGCAAAGATAGAAATATCATCCTTCTCGTATCCCAAATCATGAAGGGCTTTAATTCCATGAACCGCTTCATCTTGGTTTCTAAATACTCCACCAATAATTGTTGTTCTCATCAAGATCCCTCCTATTATTTGTGTACATTAGGGTTGTTTCCCTTTGTGAAAAATAGTAAACATTCAAGAATTTATTTCATTTTGATCATATTAAAAAGACCTGGATAAAGTACATCCAGGCCAATCATATTATTTAATAGTATTATCTTGTTCATTTTCTAACGAAAATTGCTCTGTAATCTTTTGTAATACTTCGCTTAACTCATTAAGATTTTCAGCAGATGTTGTGATTGTTCCAATTACACTTGTTTGTTCTTCAACAGAAGCAAGCACTTCTTCAGAAGATGCGGCTGTTTCCTCTGATACAGCTGCAATGCTTTGTACAGATTCTAAAATACTATTACTATGATCTGTTACGACAGATATTTCCGTATTTAGGGTGTTAACAGCTTCAATGATTTGATTCATCGAAAGAGATATCGAATTAAATTGTGTTTGAGTATCCTTAACAGCATGATCAAGTTTTGCTGTAATTTGAGTTGAGTTGGCCATCTCCATTACAGTAGCTTCAGTTTCTTGCTCAATATTATTGATCATCTGTTGAATTTCACTCGTTGCTTTATTTGTTTCTTCAGCCAATTTGCGAACCTCATCAGCAACAACTGCAAAGCCTTTTCCATATTCCCCTGCTCTAGCTGCTTCTATACTGGCATTCAAAGCCAATAAATTTGTTTGTTTTGAAATGGAATCAATAGATGTAACAATTTGAGAAATTTCTTGAATACTTCCATATAACTTTGTGATACCAATACTAATTTGATCTGATGCTGTCATTGATTCATTATTTGAATTTTGAAGGATCGTAACCTTTTGCTTTCCTAGTTCAATTGCTTTAGTAGAATCCCCAGTTAAAGTTGTCATTAACTGACTTTGTTGATTCATCTGTGAGATAGCATGACCAAGGTTCTCTGTCTTTTGATTTGTTGACTCAATATCAGCAGCCTGTGATACAGATCCTTTTGTAATTTCATTCATCGCACGTCCAATTTCTTCACTTGTTGCATTTGTTTCTTCTGTTAATGCCGAAAGCTCTAAAGCTGATTGCGACATATTCATGCTAGTTGATTGCATCTCTGAAACGATTGACTTTAGTTGTTTTGACATTACATTGAATGCTCTTCCTAGCTGTCCAATCTCATCATCTGACTCAGGTAAGGTAGGTACATTTAAGTTTCCTTCAGAAATTAGTAGAGAAGAATCCGTAATTTTTTCCATTAGCTTAAGTTTTCCTCTACTCATTAAGTAAAACACTACTAGTCCGATAACCGTTATTAATACTGATACTCCCAATATTAAATATAAAAGTGTTTTTAGTGATTCATAAAATTCATACTCATAAGCACCGACACCGATATTCCAGTCCCAGGGTTCATAATAAGATGCATAAACAATTTTATTTCTCTCTTCTGTCTCACCAGGATTTTTCCACCCATATTCATAAAATCGATCTTCAACAGCAGTAGCTTTTGCAGCAGTTACTATGTCTTGTATAACAAACTTCCCTTTAGAATTTTGTAAATCTGTTTTATTATCACCTAACGGAAGCATAGGGTGAAGCTCAACAATTTGATTTGAGTCAAAGGCCATAATATAGCCCTCTTTTTTATATACAAACGAAGATTGTGAAAAATCATACTTAGTAGCTCCGTCCACAGTTACAGGAGGTCCAACTAAAATAACACGTGCCTTTTCTTTCGCTTCTTCAATTGTAATCGTTCCTGCCTCTACTTGCTCATTTAGAACTTCTATAGTAGAAATGGCATTATGCACAATATGCTGTAAATCCAACTTTCCACTACTAACTAATTCTTTTTTAGCAAAATTGTAGCTTAACAGACCAAGAGTGGTAGTAGCAATTAGTATTAAAGCCGTGATACCTAACAGTAATTTGGTCGAAATTTTGTTGAATTTCATAATTTGCGCTCCTTTTTTGTAAACGTTTTCCTATACTCTTTATATCGTCAAGTTTTAATGTGTTATGAAGTATTTTCTAAAAAAGAGTTTAAGAGAATTATTACCTATTAGGATGACAAATAGAGCTTATTATCTGTTTTTATACCAAGTGACTAGCTCCTCCTCGATAAGCGGTCGTGAAAAATAATAGCCTTGTATATGAAGTGCTTCTGAAACAGATGTAATGAAATCAATCTGTTCTTTTGATTCAACACCTTCTATGACAACTTTTAGATGTAAGGAGTGACAAAGTGTAATGATCGCTTTTAATATATCGGAATCTTTTTCAGATAAAGGAACATCATCAACAAACGATTTATCAATTTTAATTGTTGAGATCGGAATTCGCTTAAGATAAGACAAGGATGATAATCCTGTTCCAAAATCATCCAATGCTACAGATAAGCCCATCCCTCTTAATTTCCCAACAGCTGAAATTGCATTTTCAATATCATGAATAACACTTGTTTCTGTTATTTCCAGCTCTATCATGTTACTGCTAATTCCATATTCTGATAGACTCTTTGTCATAACATTTAATAATCTAGCTGACGTTACATATGCACCTGGAATATTTATAGAAACCTGTGAAAACGGGAAAGAAGCTTCTTTCCAAATAGAAACCTGTTTAAATACCTCGCGAATAATCCAATCAGTGACATCAAAGATCTTTCCATTATCCTCAAGAACCGGTATGAAAATTCCTGGAGAGATCATTCCTTGCTCTGGATGCTTCCAGCGTAATAATGCCTCTAATCCTGTTACTTCCATCGACTTCGAACATACCTTTGGTTGATAGGCAATAAATAATTCATTGTTCGTCATTGCACGATTAATATCTTGTACAATTTGTCTTTCAAAACTATACGTATGAACGGCAGGGTCATACTCTATTACCTTATTTTGTTCACTGATAGAAGGGTGCAAAAGGACAGCCATTGCATTAGTAAATAACTCTCTTACATTTTTATTTCCAGTCGAGTAATTAACTGCACATACAGTATGAATTGGTATTGAATTATCTCCAACCATGATCGGCTTTTGAAATGATGATAAAATTCTCTCCAATGACCTTTTGACTTCTTCATTTTTTGATCCTTCATAAGTAAGTAATGCGAAGCGATTTGCCTCTATACGAAATAAGCTTGTAGAAGCTTGAATTTGATTTTTGATCATATCTCTTACAATTTTTATAATTTCATCACCCAATGAATATCCATGGAAACCTATTAGATTTTCAAGATTATGAATTTGAATAATTGCTAAGCTACCACTAACGTTGTTGCTATTATTTATACTATTTTCAAACTGCCTTTGATTAGGCAAAAGTGTTAAAGCATCAAAATTATGCAATCGATAATCAACATAACGATCTAGTAAACTAGTTAAAGCAGAAACAAACAATAAAATAAATATCCCAATAGTCACAACCATAATGAGAAGTGACATGTCCATTTGATGGAATTCATGAGAAACCATCGTACTAGAATGATCAACATAAATATCAATTGCGAGCATTCCTGTATAATGCATACTAGCTATTCCAAGCCCCATTATAATCGCGGTAATTATCTTTATATATTGATTTCCGATAAATCTTTTTGAATTTGAAAAAATAAACAATGCCACATAAGAAACCACAATAGCAATCACAATTGATAATAAAAACACCCATGGTTTATACACATATTCTGCATCCATTTTCATCGCAGCCATCCCGATATAATGCATGGATGAAATACCAATACCCATCGTAATTCCCGCAAGAATATATGGCCAATGATTACGATTAGCTCGGCTTGCAATATAAAAAGCTAAAAAAGAGGCAAGTATAGCAGGTAAAGCAGAAATTGTTGTTAAGATAAGGTCATACTCCATTGGAATTGGCAGCTCAAGCGCACTCATACCAATAAAATGCATAGACCAAATCCCTAATCCCATCGCAATTGATGAGAGGACTAACCAAAAATATTGATGAAAAAAGCTATTATGTTGAATCCTTTGATTCAAAGACAGTGCTGTATATGAAGCACAGCATGCAATAACAATAGAAAGAACAACAATCGGAGAAGAATATTCCCCACTTAGTTTAAGA
The DNA here is from genome assembly GCF_007994985.1 of Metabacillus litoralis. GTDB lineage: Bacteria > Bacillota > Bacilli > Bacillales > Bacillaceae > Metabacillus > Metabacillus litoralis. The sequence continues at coordinate 143,548 of NZ_VOQF01000012.1, forward strand.
AGATCTTGTGTGTGTGACATAGTAGCAACAACCTCATTACATTAAAAATTTTTATACTACTTATATCGGCACAATCTTCTTTATGTCTAGTATTCGAGGCTAGTTTATACTAAAAATACCTGCCAAACCCCTTTAAATCGGAGCTCGGCAGGTATTTTTTTTAACCTTCTAATGGAATTTTTACAAGTACGTGATATTCTTCAGTAGAGTTCAAGTCTTTAAGTATCCCATCTTCCACCATTTCATTGTTCACATACACTTCAATTTTGCTAACAGTTTCATCCCTTTTCATATCAATTTGTAGCTCCGCCCCTCTAAATGTACGTTTAACAGAAGCTTCTTGCCAATCCGAAGGAAGCTGTGGATTGATTCTAAGTCCCTCTTTTTGACCCTTTATTCCAAATAAACCGTCAATCAAGCAACGATAAACCCATGAAACTGTTCCAGTATTAAACAAGTGACTTGAGCGCCCAGCTGTACGTGGAATTTGCTTATATGCTCCTCGGTAATAATTTGGAATAAACACAGGCAATTGACCTCTTTGAAGAATGTCATTCAAATCTGGACCTGGAATCATTTTACGTAGCAAACGGTAGGCATTTTCGGTTTCTCCTACTGTGTAAAGAGAGTAGATATAAAACACAGCTGCATGATTATAAACCGAGCCATTTTCTGCGGATCCTGGATGTTTTTGTGTGACCCGCCCAACATCCTCCCTCATAGCTGTATAAGCTGGCGCGAGCATTTCCACACCATATGGTGACTCTAATTGTTCAGTAACGGTAGCTAATAATGATTGTTTTTTTGTTTCGTCTGCAGCACCACTTAAAAGCGCCCATCCTTGAGAGTTAAGGAAAATTCGTCCTTCTTTATCTTTACTAATACCAAATACCACATTATCATCAGTTATGCCTCTTGCGTACCACTCACCATCCCACAGATACTTATTAATCACTTCATTTGTTATATCTGCTTGCTGCCTGAATTCTTTGCTACTTGAGATCTGTCCATTTTTCTCACAAATATCAGCCCATATTAGAAAAGCATATGCTGAAGCTGTTGTTAGCCATCCTGATACACCCTTTCCTTTGTATCCAACCATATTCATGGGATCACACCAATCACCTTGATTGATATAATTAAGACCTCGTTCATCTCTATCATTAATCAGCCAGTACATCGCTCGATTAATGTGTTCAGAAACAGTAGCTACCTCTTCGGCTTCACCAGCAAACGGTACAATTTCTTCGAGAATAGTATAGTCATTTGTTTCATCTAAATAAGTACTTAAGCAAATCGGCAGCCATACACAATGATCTGTATGTGGTACTTGATTGATGTACTTTAACTCTGCATCTTTGTGTAAAATGATCCCATCTGGCATTTCTCCACTTGCTTTTTGCTGACTTAATGCCAAAAGAAAAGCATCTCTAGCAATTTGTGGCTTAATATAGCTCATGCCCATATTATCTTGAAGATAATTCCTCGTTTGTGGATCCGTTGATAAACGATTTGTACTACCATGATAATACATTTGACGAGGTAGCCAAGTATTTACAAAATTATCGAAATCAGCATCTGGTGTTTTGATTTGAATACAACCCTGACCTTCTGCTACATAATTTGCATATTCTGTTTGAGCTAAACTAAACCCATCTTGGAAACCGGTTTCCTTTTTCGTTAAAAAATATCGTTCCCGTATGTTAGCAATCTCTTCCTCTGTTTTTGCTGCTCCAAATAAAAATCGGTATTCCTTCTCTTCATCTTGATTCATTTCCAATTTGTACTGGAAAACCGCAACAGGCATTTCATAACGAGAATCCCCTTTTTCTAATTCATTCTGTTGTATTGCTGATGGTAAGGTTATGCCACCTTCACCTTCAAAAGCTTCTTGGTTAACTTCCCATGATAATGGCTCATGATCACCTAGTAAAAACGTTTTATCTTTTAAGTTTTTAATCTTTTCATAATCCTGGTATTTTTGATAAGGCGTAATCGCAGAACAAACAATTCCTTGTAATTCTTTCTTATATTCACCTGATTGATTCATCCATGACATGTACCCCACTGTAAAATATGGGTAAATACTCAGTTTTCTCTTTCTTTGTGAAGTATTCTTCACCTTCACTTTCCATAGCTCCATTGCTTCATCTTTAGGTAAACTCAGTGTCATTTCAATTAATATTCCTTGATGCTCAACCTTCCAGACAATATCATTTTTCCCTACACAGAAAGTATAGTGGTCAGTAGAAACTCGAACCGGTTCATACGGTGCTGAAAAAACTTCACCTGTTTCTTCATCCTTTACAAAAACAAAACGTCCAGGATGATGAGCATAATATGGCTGTTCAGGCTGCATAAATGTTTTCGCTTCCAAATTTGGTGCATACGAATATTTCGCAGGCTCTGGCTGCATAAACTGCGCAACAACATATCCACGACAATTCACATGAATCATCATCTTATCATTCCAAAGAAATCCTGAAGCCTTTGGCATACTAGTAGGACTAGTTAGCTCATAATACTCGTTATTTTCTGACGCTCTTATCACAATAATCCCCTCTTTCTTTAGCAATCTACTATAAAGATATACTTATAATTTATATACTTGAACAAGTTTAGTATATCAAAAAGCAATCCATTAATTGATATATTTTAGAAATTTATAGAAAAAATAAACCGGTTTCTATAACCCATAGTTCATCGATTTGTTTTATCTAATTGATATAGGGAATTGTTTAGTATTAATAATATTTTGCAGAAAGTAAGGAGGTTAACTATGAGTGCGGAGATGGTTGGCTTAAGCATTATCTTAATTGGAATTTTATTAATAGTAGGGAAGTGGATAAGAGTACGCTTTTCAGTCTTCCAAAAATATTTTCTACCAAGCTCAATTCTTGGTGGTTTTATTGCCCTAATTTTAGGTCCTGAAGTATTTGGAAAATTGATTGGACAGTCTCAAGGAAATAGCTCTTTGCTTTCTAACGGTGTTTTCCCAGAAGATGTTCTTAGCACCTGGTTAACACTTCCTGGTTTATTAATAAGTGTGATATTCGCTACACTTTTTTTAGGTAAAAAAATACCGAACATAAAGGATATTTGGCTTACAACTGGTCCACAGGTTTCATTTGGACAAACTGTTGCATGGGGGCAATATGTTTTTGGACTTTTATTAACCATTACTCTCCTTACACCTTTTTTCGGGATCAACCCTATGGCAGGTGCATTAATTGAAATCGGATTTGAAGGTGGACATGGAACAAGTGCAGGTTTAAGTGAAACGTTTCAACAATTAGGCTTTGCTGATGGTGCAAATCTTGCTATTGGTCTTGCGACTGTAGGAGTTGTTTCAGGAGTAGTAACAGGGATTATTTTAATTAACATTGCTGTAAAGAAAAACAAAACAAATATACTGAAAGATCCAAATAACTTACCAGAAGATAAACTTCGTGGAATCATAAAGCCTGATGATCGACCTTCAGCCGGTAAAATGACAACACAACCAGAATCAATTGAGCCACTTGCCCTTCATATTGCCATAATTGGAGTAGCTATTTTAGCTGGTAAGGCTTTGTTAGAAGCTTTGATTTATGTAGAAAGCATTACATGGGGAGCATGGACTGATACAGAGATTCTTACACATCTCCCATTATTTCCTCTTGCAATGGTGGGTGGAGTTATTTTACAGATTCTTATAGATAAAACTGGAAAGTTCAATTTAATAGACCGAAAAATGATCCTGCGAATACAAGGATTGGCTCTAGATTTCCTGATCGTTAGTGCCATTGCCACTTTATCTTTAACTGTCATCGGTGAAAATTTCCTACCATTTTTACTGTTGGCTTTAACAGGTATTACATGGAATATTATTGCCTTTATCTTTTTAGCACCGCGAATGATTCCAGAGAATTGGTTTGAAAGAGGAATTGGTGATTACGGTCAATCAATGGGCATGACAGCAGCTGGATTAATGTTAATCCGTATCGCTGATTCAAAAGGAGAAACAAAAGCACTTGAAGCGTTTGGATACAAGCAATTGATGTTTGAACCATTGGTTGGTGGAGGACTGTTCACAGCTGCATCACTTCCACTTATTTATGAATTTGGTCCTGTGCCAATTCTTTTCCTTTGCTTAGCAATCATGATTGTGTGGTTGATTGTAGGTATTTTTTATTTTGGGAAGAAATAATGTTGTTGTTTCACAGAAGTTTTTTGTTAGATAGGTGTAGTGAAAAACAGCTCAGCACAAAAAAAAAGACCTTAACAAGTTAGAAGAGCATTTATCTTCATACTCTGAGCAGGTCTTATTTTTTTCTGATTTATTTCCCAAATCTTTTTCGATATCCACATTTACGACAAAGCTCTTCTACTGCAACTCTTTGTGAAAATCCATCTACAAGCTTGTTCGCGCGCTCTCCCTCAATAATATCTGAAAAATTGGCGTCATTAATATTTCCAAGATTAATGACTCCTTCTCCATCTAAGCAACAAGGAATAACCGTTCCATTTGCCAAAATACCAGCTTGATTTCGAAGTCCATAACAAAAGCCTTTTCCATCATCTTCTTCTTCATGTAATGCAGGCCATTGAAACTCGATATCTTGGTTAATAAAAATTCTTTCTGCAACCTTCACTCCAGAGCCAGGAACAACTTTTTCTTCAATTTTATAGTCCAAATCAAATTCTTTCTCAATAATCTCAAGAACCTCACGATTTTGCTCTTTGACAACATTCTCACTATTATCTTCAGTTAGGTTCCATAATCTTAGCGATACAATTAAATTTGATTGACTTGTTGCTTCCTTAATAAACGAAAGCACACTTGTCACATAGCCTAGCTTATCCTTTGAACCTTCGTGTCCATCAAAGCTATGAAGTGAAAAATTCATTTGTCGTAATGCTGGCTTATTTAATAACTTATGCTTATTTTTATTTATTAACGTCCCATTAGTCGTAATGTTAACTTTAAAACCTTTTTCATGTGCTATATCTAATAGCTTATCTATTTTAGGGTGAAGCAAAGGCTCACCCTTTACATGCAAATAAATAAAATCTGTATGAGGTTTAATTTGATCTAACCTTTTAGTAAAATCCTCAATCGAAATAAATTGTTTTACCCGCTCTGTTGGTGGACAGAAGCTACAAGCAAGATTACAAATACTCGTAATCTCTACATAAAATTTCTTAAACTTTTTCAACCTCGTTATCCTCACTTCTCTTTACAACTTAGAACAAAACATCAAAATGCTCCCTCTCTATTGAAGCACAATTTCCCCAGAATGCAAACATCCTTATTTTAGTATGCTGCTTTAAAGTACTGGGGGACAGTCCCCAATTTTTATTTTTTTAAATAACACGCTACTCTTACTCCCCATTTTCCCTATATAAGAATTGAAGGTAAACCATTCATTCATTTTTCTATTAATGGGGGAGTTAACGTGGAAAAGTTTAATTATGAAAGTATTCGAAGCTATCAATCTTTCAGTACAATTGAGGAAATGGACCAAGCTGTTCGTGGATTTCTATATAAAAACAAAGCAGCACTTTCTGAAGGAACATTTAATGTTCTCAAATTTATTTGGAAACATTCTGTGAAAGTAGTAGGTGTTTCATTTGCAAAGCACGACACGATTGCAGAGGCAGTACAACTTAGTAGAAGAACAGTTATTCGAGCGGTTAAAAAACTTGAGGACCTTGGAATCTTAAAGAAAATCCCCACTGCAAGAATGAATGGTAAACAAGGTGTGAATATCCTAGTTCTTCAACCGTTTGAAGCAATTGATCATCAATTAAATAAAATGTCACCCCAGGATGTCACTGTATCTGTCACACCTATTAAAGCAAGAAATAAACAAAGCTCACTCTGTGGAAATAAAAATAATAATAAACCTAATAACGTAATAAACTCGGAATTTAGTGATTCCATAACAGGAGAAGCTGCTTCAACCCAACCACAGCAACCTGATTTCAATATCGAAGCTAATACCGCTTGGGAAATGGATACAAGCTTTATCCCTGCTTCTGTGAACAAGGAATTCGTCCAAGCTACACAACCATTCTTAAATCCAATCGAAATCTATAAACTATGGAATCGTGTTTTAATTGCCTATAACAAAGTGAACCTAAAATGCGAGCTACATGAGGTGATAGACCTTGTTATTAACGCCTTTAAACAAACGATCTTCCGGAAAAAAATGAATATGATTACTTCAACATTTGAAGGATATTTTTATAGTGTGGTTTATAAGATGCTATCTGAAGAAAAGCAAAAAGAAAGAACACTGCCTAGTTGGCTATATGACTTTATTGGGGATGGTGATTGATGGTTAGTGTGCGTGGAACATCTTTGTGAAACAAGAAAAACCGGGTGGTGACAGGCACCTAAAAAAAAGAAGACCTATCACTAAGATAAGTCTCCTACATACAAATTTCTCTATTATCTCGCTAACTGATAAATCTTCTCCACATCATCAGCATGCAGCTTCACAAAGTTACCTAGTGGCCATCTTTCTGTTGCTTTTTTCGCCATTTCTGTAAAGTGTTCGTCATTTATGTCTACTTCTTTTAATGATACGGGCATACCAATAGAGCTGAAGAATTGTTCTAGCTTCTTAATTCCAGCTAACGCTGTTTTTTCAGGGTTGTTTAGATCAATTTCTACATCCCAAACACGGTTAGCAAATTGAACAAAACGGTTAATATCATGCTTGTACACATATTTCATCCAAGCTGGGAAAATAATGGCTAATCCTGCTCCATGGGCAATATCATATATTCCACTTATTTCATGCTCAATATCATGACTTGCCCAGTCACCAATTCGACCAGTATCTAATAAGTCATTGTGTGCGATCGTTCCTGCCCACATAATTTCTGCTCTTGCATCATAATTCGTTGGCTCTTCAATCACTGTGTGAGCATTATTGATAATTGTCTTTAACGTTGCTTCACATAAACGATCAGTTAACTCAACATTTTTTTCATTTGTGAAATATCTCTCTAAAATATGTGCCATCATATCTGTTACACCACAAGCAGTTTGATAAGAAGGCAATGTGTATGTAAGGACTGGATTTAGAATTGCAAACTGTGGTCTCATCAGTAAAGAACCAGTTGCTCTCTTATAATCCCCATCTTCATTTGTGATAACAGTTCCAGCACTTGATTCACTTCCAGCAGCAGGAATTGTTAACACAACACCGATTGGTAAGCACTCTGTGACTGCACCTTTACCTGTAAAGAAGTCCCATACATCACCATCATATTTCGCTCCAGCAGCAATAGCTTTCGCTGAATCGATAACACTTCCTCCACCTACAGCTAAAATGAAGTCGATGTTATTTTCCTTACAAAGAGTAACACCTTCCCTAACCAAACTAACTCTAGGGTTTGGCTTTACTCCACCTAACTCATATACCTCAATATTTTGCTCTTTTAGCGAATTCAAAACTGTATCATACAATCCGCTTTCCTTTATACTTCCTCCACCATAATGTAAAAGAAGCTTTTTCCCATAAACAACAGATTCTTCGCCAACAACTTGCTCTTTATCCTTACCAAAAATAATTTTTGTTTTATTATCAAATGTGAAGTTTTGCATAAATTCTCCTCCTGTCTAAACTCTATATTAATATTTATTGATGAATGAAAGCAATTACATTGCATTAGCCTTTGTATTTTTGCTGTGAAACATTCGTGAAACAAGAAAAACCGGGAGGTGCCTGTCACCACCCGGTTTTTCTTCATAATTGATCCAATGCCTGCTCAAGATCTCCCCAAATATCCTCCCATGCTTCAAGTCCTACTGATAACCGAAGTAATTCATTTGATATTCCCATTTCTTTGCGTGTTTCTTCAGGAACAACAGCATGTGTCATTGATGCAGGGTGCTGGATAAGAGTTTCTGCATCACCGAGACTCACGGCGATCTTAATTAACTTTAGATGATCGGCAAATTTAACGGCATCGTCATATGAGCCAGTAACTTCAAATGAAATAAGACCACCAGATTTCTTCATTTGCTTTTTCACTATATGATAATCAGAATGTGTTGTATTCCCAGGATAGTACACTGATTTAACTTTCGCATGATTTCGTAGCTTTTCAACGATCTTTTCTGCATTTTCGCAATGTCGATCCATCCTAACACCCAATGTTTTCAGTCCTCTTAGCAGTAACCATGCATCAAATGGAGAAATCACTCCTCCTATATCTTTTTTCGTAGTTTTCTTTAAATAACTGATCGTATCTGCATCACCAACAACTATTCCAGCGATCACATCTCCATGACCTCCGATGTACTTTGTTGCACTATGGACCAGAAGATCACAGCCAATTTGTAAAGGTTTCTGTAAATATGGTGTTAAGAAGGTATTATCAACAACAACTTTGATGTCCTTTTCTTTCGCAATTTTTGCAACTAGTTCTAAATCTATTATTTTCATTGTAGGATTAATTGGAGTTTCGATATAAATACATGTTGTATTATCACGAATATTCGCTCGAATTTCATCTGCTGTTGATAAATGAGAAAAGGAATGCTGGATCGAATATTTTTCTTGAAGCATTTGAAGCAGCCCAAAGGTACATCCATAAAGGCCTTTTGAGCATAAAATATGATCATTGGCTTTTGTTAACCCAATTAAAACAGCCGAGACAGCAGCCATACCAGACCCAAACGCAAGTGCTGCTTCTCCTTCCTCTAGCTGTGCCATCCGTTCTTCTAGTACTGTTACAGTTGGATTTGAAAGTCTGGAATAAATATAGCCATCTTCTACACCGGCAAATCGATTAGCACCTTGTTGAACGGAGGAAAAAGTAAATGTGGAGGTTTGATAAATAGGTGGGGTTAAACTGTCACTATGATTTTTTGCATCATAGCCCGCATGTATAGACTTTGTTTCAAAGCGATAATTACTTTCCTTTTCCATAAAAATCCCCCTTATATACAATCTTGAATGATACTTGTTGTATAGTATGATATTTTCTCTATTACTTATTCGTCACATGGGTACATGATATTTTTCTAAGTAACTCATAAACTGGGATTCTTACTTTCTATAATATTATAATTCCTATATAATGGTAATTGATATTCTGAAATTCAGTTTTTCTATTCGAAGGGAGCCCGAACATGAGCCAGGCACTTTTTTCTGAATTAACATTTATTCGTAATGTTACGATTCGAATTGCAAACGAGTTAACACAGAAGCAAATTGAAAAGACACCTGAAGGATTTCCACATAATATCCATTGGAATCTAGGTCATATTTATGTAATCAGTGAAAGATTCTACTCAAGAATAACGAATACTTCTCCACATTTCCCTGATAATATCGATACCTATTTCAATCCAGGGACTGCTCCAACAAAATGGGATTCTGCTGTACCAAGTGTAGAAACAATTGTTCAATTATTAGAAAATCAGTTAAAACGTTATATAGAGATTGACTCAAGTAATCTAGATGAAAAGGTTCAAGAGCCTTATACAACTTCTACAGGTTTTACCTTAAGTACTCCACATGAGTTTATTAGATTTGGTTTCTATCATGAAGGAATGCATTTTGGTATGATGAAATCTATATTGAAGTTGGTGTAGAGAATTAAAGTAATGTCAGTTTTCAATTAAAGAATGCCTGTTCCATCTCATGAATTGTCAGTTTGACATCAACATCAGATGAAGCAGGCATTTTTTTATTTAGTTGCTGTGGAACAATCTGTGAAACAAGAAAAACCGGGCGGTGACAGGCACCATTTCTCCGCTAGCATTCGAGCTAATTCATCATCCGAATAGGGATTGCGATGAGTGTTTTCTAAGTATATATGTTTTTCTGTTTCTGGCATTAGGTATTCTTTGTACCATAGGAAGAAGTCGGGGCTATCTCCTTGCATTCTTAGGAATTTTCTTAGAGCTTCTAGTGAGTAGATGGTGCTTTCAATGTTTGTTAGCCAATCTGCTCGGTAGAAGTTATCCCATTTTCCATGTTCAGCTTTCTTGAATGCATCCAGTCCGTCCTTGTAAGACCAAATAGATTGTGAAGCCTGAACAAATGCTCGTGGATGATCATGGTCAGTGAAAGATAAATAGGATTTACATAATGAAATAAATCCTTTACATCCTGAAACATGGATTTCCACTTGTTGAATAAATTGATCAAAAAATCTTTGTTGATCTTCTTTTGATAGACTAGCAGAAAGCTGATGGCATTCTCTTAATAATTCCTCCCAGCCTGGTAAACTCTTTTCACATTTATCCAAAAACCATCTCACTTGATCAATAAAGGGAATTTCACCTGTTGCCCAAAAAAGCTTCTCATTTGGAATATTGCTTTTACCTTGAAGCCAATGTCCAATGATTTTTCTAGCATTATGATGATAAAATTCTTCACCAGCTTTATCATCAGTATTAGGTCCATACTGAATGGATTTCTCAAAAAAGCTTCGGTATAGCTTTGTTAATTCATTGTGATGGGTCTTGTAAAGCCGACTGAGGAATTTTTGTAGGTGCTCACCAACATCAATCCTGCCATAACGCCATAAATGACTAATAAGATCTAAAGGAAATAGATGTGGACGGATATTTCCACTGTTTAATAAAAGATATGATGCAGCGTTAGCGTTAAAAGCTTTTTCTACTTCTTCTTTAATTAGTTCAGGAGGAGAAGGGAACATCGTCAAATGATTTGATGCTTGAAGATCATGAAAAGTAATATGATAGTAAACCCCATTTTCGCCAGTATCACCCGCTTTAGGCAAAGAAGATATTCGATAGTTTTCATTTCCTTGTCTTCGCGAAACCATTTTTCCATACCCATTATCTGCCCAAATTTTAATAACATCATCTGGTACGGTTATATATCCTTCTTCATATAACTCAGCTATTTCACCGTAAAGAGCCATGCAACAAACAGGTTGGTCAACGGAACGACAAACCATTTCATATTGTCGTGCAACAACTTTTGAAATCATCGCACCTCTTTTTTCTGATGTATCGAATTCCGGGTCATACTGCCAAAATGGTGCATCTCCTTGTCCTCTAAATGAAAGCACCCAAACAATCTTTTCATTTTTTTGTTTCTGAATCGCTTCTTCCCAAAGAGCTTCAAATAACTCAGGATGTTCCTTGTAACTTGGTTTTTCACCTGGATAAGCACGTAAAAACATTTCAGCACCCAAAGGTTCAGCATGATGATGTGTGACCCATAATCCCATCTCTTGAGCCAAATCAGCATGAACTCCATGTTTCGGAAGATCTGTACCAGGTATGACCATATTACCACCACATCTTAATAAAGCTTCAAATACTGGGTACCACACCTCTCTTGATGGGGGATATTCCTCTTTCCATCCAATTAAACACACCTCATCATTCACGAACCACCCACGATATTTCACCTTTTGCTCCACAGAATCAACTTTTTCTGTAGGAATCTGGATTTCTGTTACTGTTTTAACAGGTAAGTCTGCCCAATACCAGAATGGATCTATTTCTAAGAACCGACGACTATATTCTAGTAATCCATAAATGATTCCCAAATCATCATATCCATTAATTTGCATTGACCATTTATCATTATTTTTTACGAAACGAAAACCATATGCTTCTGGTCTATTGGGACATTCATCATTATTGATTTGATTTCTTATCACAATCGTTGCGTCGTCCTCAGAATCTACTAGGATTTCTGGCTGTTTTCCAAATACTTTTTTATGATCTCTAACAATCATATCTATCGCATGCTGCACAGGCTTTGATATGTTTTTAGGAACAGAAATTATACAGTTATGATCAATTATTACTTCTGAAACTTCACTCATCTTTTCCCTCCTCAATAAATCATTGCTAAAAAAAGTTGATAGCGCTGTCATTTCATCCGGAAATTTATGTACTTCTCCTTATTGTATTGAACTTTCACAAAATAATTAATTCGAAAATCAGATAACTTCCATTAAAAATCAGGTCTCTTTTCACTCATATTAAAAGGCTTTTTGTTGTACTTAGTGGAAACTGCACTGTATAGAGTGCAGTCAGACTGTTGACAAACACTCGCTTTCTTCGTTACTCACCTTCCTGCGGTGCTCATTACCAAACAGGATAACCCCACTCCTCACAAAGGCTTCGCGCCTTGAAAGTCAAGTGTTCTCAATCAGTCTGAAGAGCTTGAAATAATACTTTGTATACACACTTACTGCACTGTATAGGGTGAAGTGGTATCTATTTTTCTTGGAATAGTAGCTTTTCGATGATAACAACCTCTTTTTTATCATTCACTTAGCTTAATTAGCGGAATTTAACAGAAAAATCTCTTCAAAAAGTCGATAAAATCAGATATATATCGAAAAAGCAATAAAATTAACAAAACGAAGTCGCTCGTAAGCGTTAACAATTAAATCCAGATTTTGGTTTTGTAAATTTGTCTTCGCTTCTAGAAAATTATCTTCGATTTTCTGGATTTATCTTCGATTCTACGGATTTATCTTCGATTTTTAGATATTATCATCGATTAGACTATTTTCGACAAAATCTCCTCCAAAAAGCCAAACAAAAAGACGTAACCGAATGATCGACTGCGCCTGATGTGTTATTTTTCAATTAATGATGAAATTCCTTTAACAATTTGAACAATACCCTCATCAATTGGTGTAGCAGGACGTCCCAGTAATTTCTCAATATCGTTACTTTCTACCTCAAGTGTGCCTTCTCTGATACCTTCTTGGATGCTCACAAGGAAAGGAATAAGGAACTCTGGTACACCGGCATCCTTCATAATGTCAGCATAAGTCGTATCATCAACTTGTTGCAGGATTACTTCTTTTCCTACTACATTGCCAAGAATTGAGACAAGTTCTTCTTGAGTAAGGTTTTTTCCGGACAATTCGTAAATTGTATTTTCATGACCATTACCAGAAAGCACTGCTGCTGCGGCTTCTGCGTAATCCTGTTGTAAAGCCCAGCCTACTTTTCCATTACCAGCAGATGTTACCCATGGAACTCCTGCCAGTACACCTTGAATGCTTGAGCCTTTATTCTCTAAATACCAATTGTTTCGTAAAAAAAAATAAGGAATACCTGTTTATTCTGAAAGTAATCTCCCATGAAAGGGAGTGTACATAATTCATAATTCCTCACCTTTTTATAAGGAAACCAGATTTCTTAAACGTTACAAATATAAAAATAGGAGGCGATACCATACCATCTATGATACTGCTCTCCCACTTTACTTTATCTATTGGACTTTTCTGTGTAGAATAGCACCCTCACAATAATTCTGGATAAACGAATTATAAAGCTCTACCCTTTATTGCCTCAACAAACGCTACTACCTCTGATTCCTTTGTTGCCCATGACGTAACAAGGCGAATCGCTGAATGCTCCTTGTCTACTTCTTCCCAAATATGAAACGCAAATTTCGTTTGTAGCTCCTTAATTAATGCATTTGAAAAGATAGGAAAAATTTGATTTGATGGAGAAGCTGTTAAAAACGAAAAGCCTTCTTTTTTTAACTCGTTATTTAACTTCTCAGCCATTTCATTAGCATGAGAAGCTAGCTCAAAATAAAGATTATCTTTAAAAAGCTCCTGAAACTGTATGCCAAGAACTCTCCCTTTGGCAAGCAATGCTCCCTTTTGCTTCATATGATAACGGAAATCTTCTTTTAAAGCTTCCCGACATAAAATTAATGCTTCACCAAGAAGTGCTCCGTTTTTTGTTCCTCCTATGTAAAAAACATCTACCAATGAAGGAATTGCACTTAGCTCTAAGTCATTCTCTTTTGAACATAAAGCAGATCCAAGTCTTGCTCCGTCCATAAATAATAGAAGATTGTTCTTCTTACAAGTTTCACTTAATTGTATCAATTCTTCTTTTTGATAAATTGTTCCGATTTCGGTTGAATTGGATATGTAAACGAGCTTTGGCTTTACCATATGTTCATCAGGATGATCATTAAGCACCTGTTCTACATGAGCAGGAGTTAACTTTCCATCTTTTGTATCTACCGCAATGATTTTATGTCCTGTTGCTTCAATTGCACCTGTTTCATGAGTAAATATATGTCCAGTGCTTGCAGCTATTGCCGCTTCATGTGGTTTCAAAAACGCAGAAATTGCTATCAAATTTGTTTGAGTACCACCTGATAATAAATGAACATCCACATCATCATTTCCAATATGCTGTTTTATTAACTCAATCGCCTTTTGTGTAAATTGATCCCCACCATACCCATCCTCTTGAATAAGGTTTGTTTCCACTAGCGCCTGCAGAATTCTTGGATGTGCGCCTTCACTATAATCGTTTTTAAAGCTGTACATAATTTGGAATCTCCTTTTGGTGCCTGTCACCACCCGGTTTTTCTTGTTTCACAAATTGTTCCACACGGCACTTTTTATCACTTATTATAACATCAAATAATTCAGCATGAGTAATGATTGCGAGGGTCCCTGTCTAAAATTACACAAAGAGAAGGTGTGCCCAAATTATCAAGGCACACCTTCTGCTATTTTTATGAACTTTTTCTATCTATACGAATCTGAAGTAATGGAAACTCCCTTTCTACTTGTTATAAATTTCCTCTTTCGTTAAATAACCATCTTTAATAATTGTATCCTCAATATTTTCTTTCGTTACAGGAATCGGCTCTAACAAAATAGATGGTACCTTGATTTGATTGTTATCCACCGTTGTTGATGTTTCAATTTCTTCACCTTTTGCAACTTTAACGGCCATTTCTGCTGCTTGTTTTGCAATAAGATTAATCGATTTGTAAACAGTCATCGTTTGTGTTCCTGCGACTATTCTTTTTACTCCGTTTAATTCTGCATCTTGTCCAGATACAGCTACTTTCCCAGCTAAACCAGCCGAAGATAGAGCAGATATAACACCACCAGCAGTTCCATCATTTGCTGCAACAATGGCATTTATATTGTTATTAGAACTTTTCAGTGCTTCCTGCATATTACTTTGAGCAATATCAGGATTCCAATCGTTAGTGTATTTATCATAAACCAATTTAATGTCACCTTTATCGATTAGAGGCTGCAGCACAGACATAGCTCCTTTTCGAAATAGTATTGCATTATTGTCTGTTTCAGCACCACCAATATAAGCAAAATTCCCTTTAGAAACCTTTTTTACAATTTCCTGTGCCTGTAGCTCACCTACTTTTTCATTGTCAAAAGAAATATAGTAATCTACATCTGCTTTTGTGATAAGGCGATCATAAGATATAACTTTTACATTGTTCTCGTGAGCTAGTTCTACTATTTTACTAGCTTCTTCTGCGTTTTGAGGCACAACTACTAGTACATCGACTCCTTCATCAATTAAAAGCTGGGCTTGCTTATACTGCACATCATTTAATCCATTTGCAGCTAGTGTCTTTACTTTGCCACCTAATGATTTTACTTGTTCTTCAAATAAAGCTTTATCTTTATACCAACGTTCGTCAGATAAAGTATCTAAAACAAACCCAATATACGGTATTTTTTCATCTTCTGTTAGTTTGATTTTATCTTGTTTTGCAACTATTTCTGTAGATGTGTTGCTGCATGCTGATGCAAATACTGTAACGACCAATACTAGTAAAGCAAAAATTATTCTCCTAGCCATATCATTCACTCCCTTTATACCTTAAATCTACTAATCAATTGATTCATCCGCTCAACCATTTCTGACAAGGTATTTGCGCTAGTGTTGATATTTTCAATCGACTGGCTTTGCTCATGCACTGCAGCAGATATTTCCTGTGAACCAGCAGCAGATTGCTCTGAAATAGATGCGATATTTTCCACAGAATTATTAATATCCTGACTTGATTTTTCAAATTGCGTAAATATAGTAGAAATATTTTTCACTCTGTGTGTCATGTCTGTTACTTTTTCTTTAATTTCTGAAAAATATTGACCGGTTAATTGAATTTGCTCTGTACCTTCATTTACCTGTTTAAAGCCTGTATCTAATTCTTGCGAAATAATGGTAGTTTCTTGTTTGATACTTGTTACAATAGAGGATATATTTTCTACAGAATGTGATACTTCATTGGCTAATTTTTTCACCTCTGAAGCGACTACCGCAAATCCTTTACCACTCTCACCAGCTCTTGCTGCTTCAATTGAGGCATTTAAAGCAAGTAAATTAGTTTGTTCTGCAATTGATTTAATCACAGTAACAACTTCTGTAATTGACTGTGACTTTAATTCTAGATTCTTAATTTTTTCAACAGAATTTTCAACAACAGATTGAATTACATTCATTTGTTGAAGAGACTGCTTCATTTGTGCATCACCATTTACCGAAACTTGTAGCACATCATCAGAGAAAGTAACAAGTGTTTGTCCATCCTGATTTACCTCTACTAAACGCTCACTAAACTCTCTCATATTCTCTGAAATATCCGAAATATCATTTGCTTGAGATCCCACACCTGTTGCTAGCTCTTCTATTGTGATAGCAACTTGAGAACTTCCTTGCTGCAGCTCCATCGAGGTTTGAGCAAAGGTTGTACTTTGATGATCAACATCAGAAGCTATATGAGACACTTCCAAAATCATTTCACGTAGTCGATTACCCATGTTATTAATTGATTGTGAAAGCTGACCAATTTCATCTTCACCAGAGATTTCGAGTGGTGTGAAATCCAAATGTCCTTTAGCTATTTCTTCACTCGTATCAACGACCTTTTTAAGGCCCGTTTCTATTTTTTTAGTTATGAAAATTAACAGCACAAATGAGATAAGTAAAGAAATAATCCCAGAGCTAACCAATAGGATAATCGTTCTCTCAATATTATTCTGCGCATCAGTTAATGACTCTCTATTTGATTCTGTTGCAAGATTTTTCAATTCATTTCCTAATTCATTTGTGTTCATTTTTAATGCATACGCTTCTTTTTGAAGCTGATCAAATTCATTTGTATTAATTTGTTTTACATTAGGTACAATTGTGCTAAAAAAGTATTCATCAAGCTTATTATTATTTTCAATGATTTGGTTGAAAATTTCTAATTGTTCTTTAGATAGCTGTGGTTTTAATTCCTTCGCAATAGCTACAAACTTCAAGCTACCTTCTAAATACTTATTCAGGTGTTCATCATCAGAAAGTAAAATATACTCTGGAATCTGATTGTATTTTTCATAATAAAGTGAAACCAATTCAGAGCTTTGTAATGCAATTTCACTTTTTACTAGTGTATTTTTCATCGTATTGCTTGTTTGATTCAATAACCAATACGTTATGGCAATCGATAATAGAAACGTAACTGCCACAACTAAAAATACATAAAAATACTTTCCGCCTATTTTTGTGTTTTGCCATCTAAGCTGTTTAAACATAAAATCCTCCCAATAAATGAACTCGAAACTTCAATACTTCTACTCAACAAAGCAACATGAAACTCTTTTGTTTATATCGGTGAAGTTTGAGTATTATTTAGTGAGAATATTTGGTGCCTGTCACCACCCGAATTTTCTTGTTTCACAAATTGTTCCACAGACACTAATAAACAAAACAAAAACAGGAAGGTCGCCATTAGAGTTGATAGCAAACTTCCTGTTTTTATGAGATTTCCCTCATCCAGTTAACAATCTATCCTGAGTATTTGTCAGGATTTATTATCTATGTTTTTTTTCATTCAATAGTTTAAAAGAATCTCTATTTAAATCCACTCTATGTAACATTAACAATCTTCACTAGATAAGCTAATAATGTAATGTGGTTAAATGAATATTCACAAATTTAACTCTTTTCTTTAAGTCTCTTAACTTAATATCATGTATAACGAATGATTTTCTTACTTAGCATGATTCTCAAATTCTTCAATCGTTCTATTAAATTCTGTTTGAGTCTCTGCTACTACCTTTTGTAAGTCATTTGTTATGTTATTAACTTTTTCAACTTCTTTCGTAATATTATCAACATTTGTATTTACATTTTCTATTGCATCATTTACATTGCCGGCCAACCTTCGTACTTCATCTGCAACAACCTTGAATCCTCGTCCTTGTTCTCCAACACGTGCTGCTTCAATTGCTGCGTTTAATGCTAGCATATTTGTTTGTGATGAAATATTGCGAATGATTTTAGATACTTCTTCTATCAACTTAGTTTGGCTTTTCAGCGATTCTATTGCTTGAATTTTTTCATTAGAATTTTCTACAACGATCTTTACTAACTCAGCAGGCATTTCCTTTAATTGAGAAATAATTTTGATTGTGTTATTTTCACGTTCTGTTATATCTGTTGCAATTTTCAAAACAGCGTGTACATTACCTTCATCATCCAGTATTGGAATATATGTAGCTTCAAGCCAAAGTAAATTCCCTGCTTTGCCTACCCTTTGAATCTTTTCTTGAAATTTACTTCCTTTTTCAAGATTTGCCCATAACTCATCATACTCTTTACTGCTTCTTAATTCTGCTGTACAAAATTCTCGATGATGGATATTTATCATTTCATTCGCACTATATCCCATTGCTTTTGCGAAATGATCATTTACCCATATAACTTTTCTATCAATGTTAAATTCAATCATAGCTAAATTAGTTTCTAATGCAGATAATACAGATGTTTCATTTAAAACCTGAGTGCTTACATTACTTCTTGTAGTCCTAATCATAAAAAACTCCTATAATAAGATATTTTTATTTCAAGATATATTATAATAGGAATTTTGTCCTATTGTATAGTTTAGATGTTCTATGAAAAGTTATTGACACAAAAAAACTAGATCGTCATCTTCCAGTTCGAATAAGCTAGCCAGTTTTCTTGTTCTTCATAATCAGGCATTATTTTTCCAACAAGTCGCCAAAAAGAGCGATCATGATTGAGATGAACCATGTGACACATCTCATGAACAACCACATAATCAATGACCTTCATAGGTGCCATTGCTAATCTCCAATTGAACGTTAACTGCTGATTTGAATCACATGTTCCCCAGGTTGTTTTACTATCAGTAATTCGGATCGATCGTGGTTTTTGCTTGAAATTGCTTTGATTAGAAATAATTCTTTTCTCAACTAAAGCTTTACATTGTTTATAATAAAATCGTTTTAGCGCTTGTCTTATTTTTTCATCTTCTAGTTGCTTCACATAAATATGTAAAACTTGACCGTCAAATGCTACATTGTCTTGATCTATTGTTGAATTGTGAGTGATTTTTATAGGATAGCTTTTCCCTAAATAAAGAAAGCTCTCACCATGGTCATACACCTTATCCTTTGGTCCTTGCACTTGCTCATTTAGCTCACCTAGCTTTTGTTGGATAACATCCCACTTCTCCTCTAAAACCTGAATAACTTTTTCATCTGGTGTATGTCTAGGAGCCTGAACTTCAATCATTCCGTTTTTTAGATAAATGCCAATGGATGTCCGATTTTTGTACTTTATTTCAAAATATAATGTGTTCCCTAAATAATGATGTCTCATGTTATCACCTGTTGTTTTCTATTCAATATGTTTCCTACTAGGCTTCACCATATAAAAGCAAAGCCTATCTACAAATTAACTATTCCCACTTAAACACATAGCTAGCCAATGCAAATCCTCCAACTAACCAGGCTCCAAGTATGAGAGTTTCTGTACCCAGCTCTAGAAAAGGTGTGCCAATATTCATCGTCTCTCTTAGTGCTGAGCTTAAATGCGCAATTGGGAGAACCTTAACAATAGGCTGAATAAAATCTGGCATATTGCTTATCGGAAAAAAGACTCCGCCGAGAAATAGCATTGGAAACGTAACAAAGCCAGCTATCGGTCCCGCACTTTCCGGATTTTTGGCTATTCCAGCTATAATAAAGCCTAGTGACATAAACGCAAGTGTGCCAAGGACAATAAAAAAGATTAACGCAAGCCATGATCCTACAACATCAATTTTAAAAATTAGGTTAGCAATTAATACAACTAACAACGCTTGTGTACCGTTTAGAAATAAACGAGCCGTTATTTGAGCAGCTATAAAGGTTGATGCTTTCAATCGCGTTCCCTGCATTCTTCGCAAAATGCCTCGTTCACGCCATGCTGAAATTTGCCCTGCAACTCCGTTCATATTGTTACTCATAATCATCATCGCCACAATACCAGGTACAAGAAAATCAACATATCGTATGTTTAATGCCTCAATTCCAATCTTTTCAACTGTCACTAGAGGCTGATAATCAACAAGATCTTTACTATATTGATCAATAATTCCATTTACAACGGTTAAACCAAGCTCTGAGGTTGTTAGGTTTTTTTCATTATAATAAACAGGTAATGAAAACGGCTTATCAGCATTCTGTAAATTTGCTTCATAGCCTTTAGGAATTTCGATTAAAAGCTGAATATCGCCATTCTCAATCGCTTCCTTTCCGACATCCTGTTCCTCATACTCAATAACTTCAAGTCCCTCATTTTCATAAAATAACTCTTCTAAATTTTTCGAAGCATCTGATTGGTCTTTATTTATGATCCCTATTGTTAGTTCTAAAGAATTTCCACCACCAATAAATGAACCAAGTGCGAGCATTAAAATAATCGGGAAAAGAAGAGTAAAAAATAAAACTTGTTTATTCCGAGCGAAAATCCGTAATTGCGCTAAAGTTAACTGCCAATATGCTCTCATGATTCTCTTATACTCCTTCCTGTCATCGTGATAAACACGTCCTCAAGTGTTGCTAAACGAGTTTGAAGGTCTTCAATTTTTAAATTGTGTTCTGTAGATAATTGAATAAGCGATGTTAATGCTTGTTGAAGATTATCTGTGTAAAGCTGCACAAAGGTGTCTTTTATGGATACTTTTTCTACAGCTTCCATCTTCAAAAACCACTCTTGCTCTGGTGGATTATTCAGATGAAATTCGATTGTACTTGTAGAATGTAGTTTTTTCACTAAATTTGTTGGAGTATCAAGAGCAATCAGCTCACCTTGATCCATAATGCCGATACGATCACATAAAACATGTGCTTCATCCATGTAATGAGTGGAAAGCAAAATGGTTTTGCCTTGTTCCTTTAACCGAAGCACAATATCCCACAACGTTCTTCTAGCCTGTGGATCAAGTCCTGTTGTTGGTTCATCAAGAAAAACAATTTCTGGATCATGGATAAGCGCTAAAGCAATCGCCAAACGTTGTTTTTGACCGCCTGAAAGACCCTTAATTCTATCTTTGCGCTTTTCAGTTAAAAGCATATCTTCTATTAAAGTGTCTATGTTAATATTTCTTGGATAAAAGCTTGCATATAAATGCAAAATTTCTTCTACCTTTAATAATTCAAACAATGAAGTAGACTGAAGCTGAACACCTATAACTTCCTTCACTTTATTTACTTCTTTTTTAACATCAAAGCCTGCAAGTGTTGCTGTTCCTTCATCTGGTTTCCTAAGACCAACAAGCATTTCGATTGTTGTCGTTTTCCCTGCACCATTTGGTCCAAGTAAGCCAAAGATTTCTCCCTTTTTCACTTGAAATTGAACACCTTTGACTGCAGTATGAGAGCCATAGCTTTTCACAAGCCCTTGTACATCGACCATTGTTTCATTTTGCATAAACAAACCTCCCCCTAAATGGTAGTGAACTCACTTTCAGAAAAATGTTCAAAAAAGAAACAGCCCTGAAATAGAGCTGTTAGGTTTTAATTTTATTATACGCGATGGTGATCTGCGCGCCAATTTTGAACGGACTTTTTAATTTCATCTGGAGATAGATTCTCAGATATTGTTCGCTCAACTAAATCTGGGTACTCATTGTCATCTGCAAATCGAAGGGCAATTACCTGCTTCAAAGAAAGCTGAGTATCTAAAAACTTCCCTGTTAAACGATAATACCTAAAGTTCTCTTCATTACGAATCACTCGATCTTGTAATAATAGACCATATCCTCTAATTTTCACAGCCATTAACAGAATAATAACAGCCATTAGTAAAACGATCGTACTTAAAAACCCTTGGCTAGATACATGTTGAAAAAAATATGTAATCGCTAAAATAAAGATAACAAGTGAAAAAAGGGCAATACCTACGTGAAAAACTGGATCTATCTTTCTATGATTTTGATAATTCTGCTGTTTGATAATCGTAGCCTCCTACTATTTAGTGTGTACACAAATGTACTTTATTCTTAAGTTTACATGATTATGAGTGATTATGTACCATATGAATTTATTAAATGTTTGTTAAGTTGTAACATCGTGGTAGTGAAGACCTTTTAAAGATGAAGATCTATCACTTATGGTCTTCATCGAGCTTATGAAGACCTTTAGTAGCTGCAAACCCTCTTCTTTTGGTCTTCATTGGGCTTAATCCTACCGATGACAAAGGAAAGAATCAGCCTATAATTTAAGAAAATAGTAAAAAACTTTTTAATGAATGGGAAACTTCAAAAGAAAATTATTAATTATAATAACGCTATTTATAATAAGTAATTAATCTTAACTTTAAGTATAAAAAATAATTTGATATAGCTTTTCTCTCACCTTAGAGCTTCTAAATGATAAACAAGTGCTTGACATTCCTCATACCTCTTACAAAAAAACACCCCACAAAATTGTCCTTTTACAATAAACTCCTTCCTCAATATAAATTCTTTTCTCATAATCCCCATTCTCAATTACTACACTTACTATTATTTAAATAGTTAAAGATTAAACTTCTATTATGATAAAAAATGCATATATATAATAAGCCAATTCCTATTAAATCCCTTGAGTTTCTTTGAATCTCTCACTTCTAGTAAAACGTGAATTCATCAACAAATACTAGAGGTCCATTTTAATAGTTTGAATCCGCAAATGATTCTTTATCTAAAAAAATATTACCAAATGAATATTAAAGCTTTCATTTTCTCCAATAGTTTAATATAATAACTACATAATAATAATTATTGTTTTGTAGATGTAATTATTTAATACTTAATTCACTAAAAGGGGAGATAATAAATATGGAATCATATAACACTTCGAACACAGGCGGCAAATGCCCATTTAACCACGGTAGCACAACTAGCCCAAAAGTAAGTGGTACAACTAATAAAGACTGGTGGCCAAACCAATTAAACTTAAATATTCTTCATCAGCATGATAAAAAGTCTAATCCTATGGGAGAAGAATTTAATTATGCAGAAGAATTTAAAAAGCTAGATTACGATGCTCTTAAGAAAGATCTTCATGCTTTAATGACAGATAGCCAAGAATGGTGGCCTGCTGATTATGGTCATTATGGTGGTTTCTTTATCCGTATGGCTTGGCACTCAGCTGGAACGTATCGTACTGGTGACGGACGTGGAGGCGGTGGTACTGGAAGTCAGCGTTTTGCTCCATTAAACAGCTGGGCTGATAATGCGAACATCGATAAAGCACGTCGTCTTCTATGGCCAATCAAACAAAAATATGGTAACAAAATTTCTTGGGCAGATTTGATTCTCTTAACAGGAAATGTTGCAATTGAATCAATGGGTGGAAAAACATTTGGTTTTGGTGGAGGACGCGCAGACATTTGGCATCCAGAAGAAGATATCTACTGGGGTTCTGAAACTGAAATGTTAGGAGATAACCGTTACACAGGTGATCGTGAACTTGAGAATCCGTTAGCTGCTGTTCAAATGGGTCTTATCTACGTTAACCCAGAAGGACCAAACGGCAATCCAGATCCAGTTGCAAGTGGACGCGATATACGCGATACATTTGGAAGAATGGGAATGAATGATGAAGAAACAGTTGCATTAATCGCAGGTGGTCATACTTTCGGTAAGGCACACGGTGCTGGTGATGCTGCTCTTGTTGGAAGAGAGCCAGAAGCTGCTCCTATAGAAGCACAAGGCTTAGGTTGGATAAGCGAACATGGAAGTGGTAAAGGTCGCGACACAATTACTAGTGGTGTTGAAGGTGCTTGGACAGCTAACCCAACTCAGTGGGATAATGGATTCTTTGATTTACTATTTGGATATGAGTGGGAACTTACAAAAAGTCCTGCAGGCGCACACCAATGGGCTGCAATAAATCCTGACGAAAAACATCTTGCACCAGATGCAGAAGATTCATCAGTTCGTGTTCCAACAATGATGACTACTGCAGATATGGCTCTACGTATGGATCCAGCATACGAAAAAATTTCTCGTCGATTCCATGAAAATCCAGAAGATTTTGCAGATGCATTTGCTCGTGCATGGTTCAAACTTCTTCACCGTGACATGGGACCTGTATCAAGATATTTAGGACCAGAAGTTCCAACTGAAGAACTAATTTGGCAAGATCCTGTTCCAACTGTTGATTATGAATTAACAGAAGAAGAAGTAGCTAAAATTAAAGTATTAATTTTAGACTCAGGTCTTACAATTAGTGAGCTAGTAACAACTGCTTGGGCTTCAGCAAGTACTTTCCGTGGATCAGATAATCGCGGAGGTGCAAATGGTGCTCGTATTCGCCTTGCTCCACAAAAAGATTGGGAAGCGAATCAGCCTGAACAACTTGCAAAAGTACTTTCTGCACTTGAAGAAATCCAAAGTCACCTTGAGAAAAAAGTAAGCTTAGCTGACTTAATTGTACTTGGTGGTACTGCTGCAGTAGAAAAAGCTGCACAAGATGCTGGCTTTGATGTTACAGTTCCTTTTGCTCCAGGTCGTGGTGATGCAACACAAGAACAAACAGATGTAGAAAACTTTGAATTCCTAGAGCCTATCGCTGATGGTTTCCGTAACTACCAAAAGAAACAATACAGTGTTAGTGCAGAGGAGCTTCTTGTAGATAAAGCTCAACTTCTAAACCTTACTGCACCAGAAATGACTGCACTTATTGGTGGTATGCGTGTACTAGGTACAAACCATAACGGTACTGACCACGGAGTATTCACTGATCGTGTAGGTACACTTACAAATGACTTCTTTGTTAACTTACTTGATATGGGAGTAGAATGGAAGCCAGTAGATGGAGCTCTATACGAAGGCCGTGACCGCAAAACAGGTGAAGTCGTTCGTACTGCAACTAGAGTTGACCTAGTATTTGGTTCAAACTCAGTACTACGCGCAATTTCAGAAGTTTACGCACAAGACGATAACAAAGAAAAATTTGTACGTGACTTCATTAATGCATGGGTTAAAGTAATGAACGCTGATCGTTTTGATCTGAAATAAAAGATTTTGTCGTAAAGAATGAATAAGCACGCAATCTCCTGATATATATCGGGGGTTGCGTGCTTTTTTAGTGCCTGTGGTCAAGCCCCCAATAAATAGACACATGTAAAATACGACATTTTACACTGCACTT
>NZ_VOQF01000013.1 GCF_007994985.1 Metabacillus litoralis
AGTAGTTTTGCAAGGGGTTTAGCAAGAACACGTATATATGCACTCTTTTACTATTAAAAACTATTTTTGGTTAAGTGAAAACTATAGGGGGTTTTTATTTATTCAAAAATCAAACGCAAGTGTTGAAGAGCTAAACATATTATTTTTAACTCTACTATGTTAGTTGCTTTTCCGTTGGATATAATAACGGTTAGGAATAGAGGGAGGAAACTGACTCTTATTCTTAAAGTCTCAACTTCGTGTAAAATATCTATTAACACAACTAAATAAAAGTAGATTAACGCGTCTCAAATCCTTGGTAATAATGGGGTTGAGACGTTTTTTATTAGATCAGGTACTTAAAGATAAGTGTTATTAACACGTCTTGGGATAGAAACACCAGAATCCTTATGAAGGTCTTATCCGACTAGGAGTTGAAGAAGGAATTTTAACAGACGTATTTTAAAACAGCTTATTCAACAATAAAACCGCTGTTCTGGAATAAGGATAGAGCTGATTCTTATTCTAGGGCAGGGCAAATATAAAAAACCTTCAAACTCAAAATTGGATATATATGTTAAAATATAATGAGATAACAAAAGAATAAAAGTTCGTAGAGGGTATCTTAAAAGAAGAAGGGAGATTTAATTTGAGGAAACTTATTTTTTTCGTTCTTATTCTACTAATATTACTAACAGGATATAGCTTTTTTAATAATGCTCCCCATAATGTTGAGCTAGGGAAGTCCATATATTCTATAGTAGAAGATGTAAATAATACTGAAATCAGTATTAACACTTTAGCTGATTTTGACTGGGATAAAGGTTTCCTTTATACACCTTATAGTACCCAAAAAGGTATAGATGAGCAATTAGGTGTTCATTTTAAAGATCCTAGTAATATTGATTGGAGAGACGATATATATCTTTTGGTTTTCATGAAAGATGATAAAGTTGTTCAATATGCAGAGGTGGATCGTCAAGGTGCTGATTTTAAATTAGGGGAAAAGGAGTACCTTACTCCTTCCGATGATGTGATATTTATAGAAAGATATTAAAATTATTATTCATTATACTCTTCAACAAACGAGCGCTTATCTTGAATAAAGGTAAGTTCTTGTTCATTTTAAGGGAGATAATGGAGAAGAACTCTTATTAAGCGTAGACAATTACTGTGCAGCAAGTATTGTCATTATTTTCGTGAATATAATCAACAATTCTCTATGTTCTGTAATGATTTAAGTTAGAAGATGTGTGATATTGTGAAGCTTTTCACTTAAACTAACGGGCAGGATAGTTGAAATAGAGAGATGTAATATCTATCTCTCTATTAAGTCTTAATTGATGACCACCGTGATGTTTTGTTGATTGCTAACGAAGCCGGTATATATAGCAAGGGGGAATAAAATGAAACTATTTGATGTCGTTAGAATAACAAAAGACAACTCAATTGAAGCCATCACCAAAGGGCAAATTGGGACAATTTTAGAAGTTTATGATGATAACCATTGCTCTAATGGATGCGTCTGATGTTTTGGTAGGGAAGCTTTATACCTTTTTAATAAAGGAATCATGATGGAATGGAGGGGGAGAAGACGTTCTTTTTTCCCCTTTCCATAAACCAGAACCGTTTCATTATATAAATCGATTTGCTCCCATGACAGGTCAATTAGTTCCTGACGCCTCATACCTGTTGTGGCCAGCAACTTGAAAATCGCTTCATTCCGAAGTGAGAGAGAGCGCTCATCTTGTTCTAGGTAGGAGAAAAGCTTTTTAACTTCTTCTAAGTTCATATAAACAGGAAGCCTCGTATCCATCTTCGGTGATTTTATACCAGCCATAAAGTCAGCAGACATCATCTGTTCTTTCAAACAGAACTGACAGAACGACTTTAAACTCGAGATTCGCCGGCGCATGGTCCTAGGCTGGATATGTCGCTTTAGGGTTTGATTTTGGATAAAGCGACGCACGAGGGAGGGGGTTAAATCTTCCAATACAGTCGAGCGTTTATGATCCTGAAGGAAACCAAGAAAGATTATTAAATCACTTTCATAGCTACTAATAGTATTGTGCGAATAATTTTGTTCAACTTCGAGATACAGTAAAAAATCATCTAAAGCTTGTTGAAATTCCATAAAAAAGTTCCTCCAAATAATAATTATTTGGACGTACCAACAACTTATATCCCATCCCAAGACATTATCAGAACGTGACCGAATGTTATGAGGAAGTTCCCCGGTAGTTATGGGTTGAGATTATTGGGAAGTAGAGCTCCGAAACTTCTCAATAACAGTTATTATGGGAAGTATCTCATTTTACAAAAATTTTAAATTCGTCTCAATACATTGAGTTAACTAGGTTTTTGAGATAATTTCAGCGAAAATGAACTAACTTCCTATAATATATATTATGTTCGGGGCGTTATAGAAAATGAACAAAAACGGGTCTATTCAACCCGATATTTATAACTACTGTTTTTGATTTTTTTATAGTCAATAAAATCTACACTGTATTCCAAAACATCATTTATAAAAAGGTTATTTGCATTTGCAAACTCTTTGACAGCAGCTAATAGCTCCTTATCATATGTTGTTTTGTATTGGACTCGGTCTTTAGGTCGTAAAGCTTTATTAAACGTAATAGTTCCTTGTGATAACAAGTTTTGTAAGCCGTTTTCGAGTAAATAATTTGGGTGGCTATCATATTCATCAGCTAATTTACTTAAATGTTCGATTAGTGATTTACTGATATTTGTTCTAAATTTAACTCTGTTTTGATCTGTTTTTTGGACTAATTTACCATCGATTAATTTCCACATTGCTTTAATCACCATCTTAATTCGAATAATTCTATTGGTCTATATTTGATCTTTCTCCAATAGTTTATAAAAAGAGCCGTGTTTTTTTAGAAATGGCTCATTTTTATAATAAAGGAGACATTAAACTATGGCTATTGTACATTTTATTGAAGAAGGATCCATTGTGTTGACTCAGCTTTTAACTAATATACCTAATATAGATGAGACGATAAAAATTAAAGGTCGTAAAGGTAAGGTATTAAGTATTAAGGAAGTTGAAGAAAATCATTTCCATGTACTTGTATCTTTAGATAAACATCTTAAAAATCAGATAATCGAAAAAGATCCTAAAAAGAAAAAGAGATAAAATGAATTTCTGATTTATTCTTTTGGCATATCCATTTTATCCACAGCGCTTCTTAAATCATCATTTCTAATATGTGTATAAATCATTGTTGTTTGAATGGATGAATGCCCTAACTGTCTTCTTAATTTAGGAACATCGTTTATTTCAGCGTGATATCTTGTTGCAAAAGAATGTCGTAATTTATGTACGGAAAGGGAAGGTTTACCGAATGCTGTAGCATATTTTTCAACTATTTTCTCAATCGATCTACCGGTTAACCTTCTCGATTTACCTTTTGGACCCATGGTTGCAGCAACAAATAATGCTTTATTATTTTTCTCTACTTGGTAGCGAGTTTCGCGGATTTTTAAGTACTCCTGTAAATCATCCATTGCAATGTTACTGAAGTAGACGTATTGTTCTTTGTTACCTTTACGAATGACTCGTGCAGAGAACTTTTTGAAATCTATATCGTCTAAATCAAGGTTTACAACCTCTGAAAGACGTAATCCAGAGCCTAAAATTAATGAAACGATCGATGTGTCACGCTCTTTATTTAACGTATAAAAGTTTACTAGTTTTTTATTATCTTTTATAAATTCTCCATAGTCATTGGCTATAAATCTTCTGAAATTCTCATATTCATCACCAAGCAAAATTTTGCCTTCCATTTTATTTGCGATTGTTTCCATGCTATCTTTTAGTTCATTAAATTCAATTTTTGCCATCACATTGCGGTTAAGATAGGGTTGTAGATCGCGAGTTTCAGCAATGTTTTGCAGGTAATTAAATAACGACTTTAATGCAGATAATTTACGATTAACTGTGATTTCTTTGTTATGTAATTGGCATTGTAGAGCATGTAAAAAACCTTCAACTTGCTGAACGGTTAGTTTTTCTAAAAGCTCTAATGGGATATCAGTTGCTTTTCCTTCATAAAGCTGCTCAGCCATAATCCAGTTAAAGAAAATTTTATAATCATGGCAATAGTTGAGTAATGATGCAGCAGATAGCTTACGGCGTTTGTGATCGATATATTCTTCAACATACCACGGTAATTCCTTTAGTAGTGTTTGGAGTTTTTTATAATGTTGCTGTTGTGATTCATTTGCCATAATTTTCACCTCGATAATTCTATTGTACCTTAAAAAGTGAATTTTGTGTAATTTATTACGTCAAATTTATATTTTACGTAATAATGTATTTGTTTAATTGTACATACCTTTTGTCACACAAACATCTATTTTATTAAAAATCCTATGACACAAAAATTTAAACTAATAAATTCTTTGTGTCATATCAATCTTCTTTATAACTATGAATCGACAGTTAATGTATTTAACGAAATTTCAATTCAAGAATTTCCCTTGTTTCTCCTTCTAATGTAAACTCCATTATGTGAGGAGCATCACCATAGGGATTTTCGACTGTTACCTCCCATAAATTATCATGTTCGTTTTGTGTGATAGTAGTTAAAGGTGTTTCTTTCAAAGTCATCATATATTCTGACTCCTGCACCTTCTCTTCAACACCATCTTTAATAAGAATAAATTCCCCATTTTCCTCGAACCCAATAAAATCACCAATATGCTTCATGAGCCAATCATCAATCTCAGGTGATTTATGTCTAGCTGCATCTATAACTGAGGATTCAGTTAGTTCTACCTCATGTTTTAGCATATCTAGCAAGAACCGTTCGTCATGTTTACAATCATATAGACTATGGTATTCGTCTATTTTATTACCTTTGCATAAATCTACCACAATTGCTTGTACTGGAAGTTGGTTGTTATCAATCTTATTTTTGCCTGCTGTGTTTATTTGGAAATTTTCATTTCCTTTATCATTATAGTTAACACGCCGACCGTCTGTTATAAGCTGAATATACTTGTACCCTTCAAAGTCAAGCATTGAATCTGTAACGATGTCAAGATTACCAAGCACGAGCTTTGCATCTGTATACATATAATTATTCTGGTACTCGTCCTCTTTAACCTTTTGCCTTTTTACTTCAAGACGTCTCCTGTCATTAGAAAGATCAATGTTATAGTAGTTTACCGTTCCTTCATAATTTTGCTCTACAAGCTCTATCTTAAACCTTTCATACGTTCCATCTTCAACAATGGTTAAATCAAGCTCACTTAATTCAATGCTATTATCATTCATATTCAGCTGATCGCTTAGATTCTCTATTTCCTCTTCCAAGCTTCCACTATAAAAATTTGTATCTAATAAATCAACATGAAGAGTCCTTTCATAGATCATATTTTCAATTCGAGGAATAAATATACCGAGCATAAAAATGACTAATCCAACATAGGCTGCCAAATTTTTCGTCTTAGCATTAACTTTAGGTTGACGGAAAAACAATAGAAAAACAGCAAAACCTAATGGTAGCTTAAGTCCATTTAAATCCAGCATAAAGGCTCCAAGAAAAGTAAATCCAAATAACTTTAGAAGTAAAAGTGATTCCTCCTCTTTTGATTTTCGATAAAATACCAGTATAAGGACGATGGTGGAAATGAAGATAATTAATTGTACTGTGTTGTTCATCATGCCCTCGCTTTTTATTCTTTTTTTCTAATTATTTCAAATCCTATGAAATATAACAATACTATTCTAATCGATCCTCAAGATTTGCTGTAGTTATTATACATTTGATAACAAACTTTCGATACAAAAAAGCCGTGAATTCAACTATCACTTGTTGAATTCACGGCTTTTTAATGGTTTAAATATACATTAACTTTCAACTTCATATCCTTGTTCTTCAATTGCCTCTTTCAGTTTATCTAGTGAAACACTATCAACATTATATTCAATAAAGACATTCTCTTTCTCTAAATCAACCAATAATCTTTCAACACCATTTAATGTTCCAACGTTTTCTTCAATGCTCTTTACACAATGATCACATGACATTCCCTTTACTTTTAACGAAACCTTTTCCATACCATCATCTCCCTTTAATTTATATGTTCTTCTTTACCTCTTCTCTAAGAAATTCAATCATATTTTCTGATAAATTAGCAGGCAAGGATGTTTCTTCTTCAAAAAGCCAGGTGTTTACTACTTCTAGATCTGATTTTTTAAACGTAATACTATAATCTTTGTGGTTGTGAGTAAAATCTGTAGTGACAGATTCTTCACCATTAAAGTCATCATCAATAATCATGTGAGTTATTTCTAAATTGTCCATTATCATAATCTCCTTTTGTATTTCTTTTATATAGAATGGACGAATAGAAGATCTTTATTCAGTTTGAAAATAAAAAACAAACCACATCATTTTGGGGTTGTTTTTTTATGTTACTATTTTCCTTATCTATAAGGGCTGTTTTCGTAAACTTTGTTGCTTTTAATAACCTAAAGGAAACCTCACTGTATGCAGTCTAGTGGCATCTTTTCTTCTTTAAATACCTTTTAGCGTTAAACACACAGTTTTAAACAGATTATTAGGGCATATTAGCAACAATCTTTGAGAAAAGAGCCTCTATAAGAAACATTGTTGTATTGTGAGCAATGAAATTACCGTTTAATTTTTGGTATTTCATGTGGTAGGAACTTGT
Organism: Metabacillus litoralis; assembly: GCF_007994985.1. Taxonomy (GTDB): domain Bacteria; phylum Bacillota; class Bacilli; order Bacillales; family Bacillaceae; genus Metabacillus; species Metabacillus litoralis. The sequence continues at coordinate 6,691 of NZ_VOQF01000013.1, forward strand.
TATTTGTTAAAACTTCCACCCTTTAGAAACTACTTCAAAAGCTTCAGCATATTTTTTTTATCGTATTTATATTTTCCACTTCAGGATCAAGCGTAAAGTTGAACGATTACCACTTAAAGTTGAATGATTATGATAAAAAGTTGAACGATTCCAAAATGGATGCCTGAATACAAAGAAAAAAAGAGTCAATCTACATCATAGATTGACTCTTTTTGGTTAGTTACTTATATTTCTTTTCAATAACAGATTCATTTTTGTTTGCTGCTTCTGTTTTTTAAAGTGATTGCTGCTTTTTTTCATTAGTTTGATTGCTTTTAATAAAAAATGCAAAAATCAATCCAATTAATGAAAGTACTGCGACAACAATAAAGGCGATGTTAGCTCCAAAAATGTCAGGGTGCAAAACATTGGGTTTTTGTTCAGCAAGAGTTTCTGTAGTTGTCATTACAGTTACAAGTATCGCTGTACCAACTGAAGCTGCGACCATTCTAATCGTGTTATCCATTGCAGCTCCATGTGGAATAAGTCGCTTTGGAAGCTGGTTTAAAGCTGCAGTTTGAACTGGCATTAAGACCATAGCTAAACCAAACATTCTTACACCATACATAACAGTAATGTATGTGAAAGTTGTTTCTGTATCAAGACTTGAGAAGGCAAACGTTGAAATGGTTAAAATCGTTAAGCCAGAAATAACTAACCAGCGAGCCCCTATTTTATCAAAAACACGACCTATAATCGGTGAAAGTATTCCCGTAACTAGAGCACCAGGCAATAAAGCTAGGCCTGCTTCAAATGCTGTAAAATCACGCATATCCTGCATGAATAATGGAATAATCGTTTCAACGCCAATCAATCCCATAAAAGTAATCATCCCGATTATAACGGCAAAAGGGAAAATCGAGTATTTGAACACTCTAAATTCAAGCATTGGATGCTCTAAATGTAGCTGTCTTGTTATAAACAAAATCAGTGATATGATACCAACACTAACAGTTACTAAGGTGATGGGATTCAACCAACCGTTGTTTCCAGCAGATGTAAACCCATAAAGTAGACCTCCAAAACCTAAGGTTGAAAAGATAATTGATAAAATATCTAATTTTGGTTTTGTGATCTCTGTTACGTTTTTTAAGGCAAATATGGCAATTAGTATATCTATAATAGCAATAGGTAATATGATTAAAAATAAGACTCTCCAAGAATAATGTGAAGTGACCCAGCCTGACAGAGCAGGACCAATTGCTGGTGCAAAGGAGATAACAAGTCCGATAAGCCCCATTGCAGCTCCACGTTTATTTATCGGGAAAATCATTAAAAATACAGTCGTCATAAGAGGAAGCATAACACCAGCTCCACTAGATTGAATCACTCTACCCAATAATAAAACCTCAAAATTCGGAGCAATCGCAGCAACTAAAGTTCCAAAAGCAAAAACACTCATAGCGGTGATAAAAAGCTGCCTTGTTGTAAATTTCTCTAATAAAAATGCGCTAATTGGAATCATAATCCCATTCACACACATAAACACAGTTGTTAGCCACTGTGCACTATTTGCAGTAACACCCATCTCTTTCATAATTGGCGGAATAGCCGTTATCATTAATGTTTGATTTAATATGGCAATAAATGAGCCTGCAAGAAGCAGTACGACAATTGTCGTTTTATTATAGCTTGATGATACCATCCTAGATCCCTTCCCTATCTCTACTTTTTTTACAGACAAATTATTATAAACAATTAATGAAAGATATGAAAGTAATTAGCTTTCCGAAATAAATAGTTATTTCTTATATGCAAATCTTAAAAATTAACCATAGCTAAAATTTACTATATTTAAATAAGTATTATGAAGTCATAAGTCGTTATTTTTAGCATAATGATGTTTTTTAACTATATTTATATAACGTTTTTGCGATTTATAACCGAAAAAAAACACCACTCTATAAAGAATAGTGCTTCATCATTTGAGATAAAAAACATTATTTAATTGCAATGCTTACCTTTAATTTCTTACCTTTTACCGTTGTATGCTCCATTGCTTGTAGAACGACTGATCCTTTTCCATTTAGAATATCAACATATGTTAACTGATCTTGAATGGTAATGATTCCGATGTCCTCTGATGTTACACCTGGGATATTTGAAATTGTACCAACGAAATCAACTGCTCTAAGCTTTTTCTTTTTTCCACCGCTAAAATGTAGCTTTGTAATATCTTTATTAATTCTTGCTGTTTTGTTATTTTTAACAATTCTGCGTCCACTTATCTTTTCATCGAAAGCTGCTTGCCCTTTTGTTACTTCTTCATTTGTAGGAGCCTCAATCGTTGGAATTTCAAAGTTGATGTATCTTTCGATAGCTCTAATGAATTTTTCTTCATACGGTGTGGCAAAAGTAATGGCTTTCCCTTTATTACCTGCACGACCTGTTCGACCTGTTCTATGAACATAACTTTCTTTTTCCATTGGAACATCATAGTTTATAACTAGTGTTACATTATCAATATCAATTCCTCTTGCAGCAACATCAGTTGCAACGAGATAGCGGAAATTACCAATTTTGAAGCCGTCCATTACAGCGAATCGATCTTCCTGTTCTAAACCACCATGAAGTTTTTCTACAGAGTAGTTTGCATGATCTAATTGAGAGTAAACAGTATCAACATTTTCTTTTGTTCGGCAGAAAATGATACAGCTGTCAGGATTTTCGACAACAGTTAAATCTTTAAGAAGTGATATTTTTCCTTGTTCCTTCACTTCAATTTTACTATGCTCAATTGTACTTGTTGTCATCTCTTTAGCTGCAATTTCAATATGTGATGGATTTTTCATGTACTTATGACAAAGATTTTCGACATCTTTAGGTAAAGTTGCAGAAAAGACCATTGTTACTCGATCAGTAGGTAGCTCTTTAATAATGGCTTCAACTTCATCAATAAAACCCATATTAAGCATTTCATCAGCTTCATCAATCACAAGAAAATCAATTTTTTCGAGTGATAAAGTTCCTCTTTCGATATGATCCATTACACGTCCAGGTGTACCAACAACAACATGAGTTTTTTGTTTCAATTCCTCTTTTTGTTTACTAAACGGTTCCTTACCATATACAGCCATTGCTTTAATTCGTTTAAAACGTCCAATATTTGTTATATCTTCACGAACTTGTGCTGCAAGCTCTCGTGTAGGTGTTAAAATTAGTGCTTGTGGTTTTCTTTCTTCCCACTCGATCATTTCACAAAGTGGAATTCCAAAGGAAGCTGTCTTTCCGCTTCCAGTTTGTGACTTAACTACAAGGTCTTGTTTATTGAATGCTTTTGGTAAAACTTCACGTTGAACCTCTGTAGGTGTTGAGTATTTTAATACCTTTAATGATCTGTTTATTTCATCACTTAATTGGAACTTTTCAAAATTATCTTCTATCATAGTTAAACCTCGTTTTTTTTTTGATTATTCGACTTTATAATAAGCTTATTTAAAAAATTCATTTTTATCATTTTTGTTGATAGAGTTAATGCTGTACAAACTGCATATATGCTTAGCTAAGTCATTTAACAAAAATATAAAAAAAGTCTTTAAAAAGGATCATATGAAAAATCTGAATATGTTTATTATACGTTAAAATTCAAAGAAAAAGCAGGTAACCATAAAAGTTGCCTTTTAATTTCTATCATCTTGATCTTTTAAGCTTTCTTTTTTCCAGCTTGGATTTCCTTTTTCATATGTAATATGGCTTATGCTAAACATGATAAAAGGAATGAAAAAAGCTAATAAGCTATAAAGAACTTGCTTCCAGGTTGGTATGAGCACTTCTAGAAATTCTATCATTTGTTTTCTCCTAATTCTCTTTTTGAAAGGCTCTGTTAAACTTTGTTGTTGATTTCCGTTACAGGCATTCGCTTTCCGCGGGCGGTCCGGGGGCCTCCTCGGCGCAAGCGCCCTGCGGGGTCTCCCTTTGACACGCTTCTCCCGCAGGAGTCTCATGCCTTTCACTCTAATCAACAATGTGCTAAAAATCAACATTAACCTTTAACATAGCCTTTTGAAATAACGATTAAAAGTAAGTAGTAGTTGCTATATTAAACATACTACTCTTCTAATGAAGATCGGATAATTGTTCCGCTTCTATCGACAACCGTGTTCACATTTACTTCAATTTCACTTTGTTGAAAATAATTTTCACCAATATCCCAATCGTTTTTCATATCCTCCCATTCATTTGGATATTTCACCCGAAACTTTTGACTGAATCCAAAAATATCTGTTTTAAGATCATCACGCACTTTCTTTATTGCAAGTTTTGTAAATTCATGAATTTTATCTTTTATTGCTTCCTCAGTCTGGTTAATTTCTTCTTCATCCAAAAGATCAAATGATTTATAAGATTCAGGAATTGTTCCGGTTGTTTTAATAGTAACGTTAAATTTTATCTTTCCTTTTTCATAAACAGGCTCTATATCCGTTTTCACCTTGTCCATTTCATACACAACAATTTCGTCTTTAACTTTAGCTTCCAGTAAGCCACCTTTTAATTCTCCTGTAATAAAGTTTACCCCTTCTGTTGCGTCTTCCTCAATAAAACCTACAAGTTTGTCTGTATACCCATTAAAAACAGCTTGACCAGATATTTTCACTTCTTCTGGATTTAATTTAACAATCATTTGAATCATATAACTATCATCACCAAGCAAATTTTCGTGGATTTTACCAATTCTAGTTGGTGGTACCATACGTGCATTTTTATAATTATTTTTTGAGATCGATTTAATATAAATAGCTGGTAGCTTTTCATTTTTAGGGGTGATTTCTAGAATGTCTCCAGCTTTTTCAGGTGTAACCATAATTTGTGTTCCCCTACGCATTTCTGGATATCTAAGAAAGTAATCGAGAATATCGGGGAAATGATCGGACTTTGCTAATTCTTCAGAAACAACAATGAGCTTAATGTGTTCATAAAAAGGTGAGCGGTTCGTTCGTGCAGCTACTCTTCGTACAGTTTCAAAGATTGTATTTCCTGAAGACACAATGTTTTGGAAAGCATCCCCAGAACCTCCTTCACCACTTCCCCCCTGACTTGATTCAGTAGGTATAACAAATTGCTGTGATAATGAAAGTGGTCCTTCATCTTCAGTTTCTTCATTTAAATCAACCCCAACACCGATAACAAATCCACGTTCTTCAATCTCTATTGAATCCCAGCAGCCTGACGTAATGAATAAGCAAAAAATTACTATAAAAAATTTCCATTTACGCATAATGCTTGACCCCTTTAATCCGTTTTATCCATATGATCATGAGTAAAATGAGTGGGAAGATCACTCCGTAAAAGAATCCAATTAAGGCAATTGTTTTACCTACTAATTGGATTTGAAATGCAGTATCAGGTGACATGGCAATTAAATAAGTAATCGGAGAAACCACTAAAATCAACGCTTTTCTCTGTACTTTAAACATTGTTTGAAATAAATGAATCGTAATATCTAGTGCCATTGATGCAGTATTAAATACAGTCATAATCCATACCGTGAAAAAAATCGACTCAAATCTTTCTACAAATCCCCCTGGTGCTTCAATTTCTTTTGCTACTTCAATTGTTGGATAGATGATTTCAGCTGTCGCTAAATTACCAAATACAGCGATAGTGACTGTATAAATGATCAAATAAAGGATAATAGGTATCCCAATACCGATAACAGTCATTTTTGGTGCTGTTTTAGGTGATCTCATGAATGAAATATAAACAAGGACAACAACATATCCAATAAAAGAAAAAACGGTTTCTTGGGCTGCCTGCCAATATCCACTAAATGAGCTAGTAAATGCTGGTCTTAGATTACTTAATTCAAATAATGGAATATTAAAAAATTGTACAAGTAGTGTCACAGCTAGAACAATTGGTAAAAACATTAAATTAAGTCGCACTAAAGCGATTCTTGATCCTGATACTCCATAAATAACAACTAATAAAAACACGAGTGATATGGCTTCAATTGGTGTTTGATCAAACATATATAGCTTTGATATATTTGTAATCACTCGTGTTTCTAAAGAACAAGTTAATAAAAAAGCAATCGCTAATATAAATGTTAAAGCATAAGCCACAGGCTTGGTAAGAAGTGATGATGTATATTCTAAAAATGTCTTTTTAGGAAAAGTGGAAACGATCTTAGCTAATAACCAACCAAAAAAAAGAAAGAATATTCCGCTACCTAATATCGATATCCATCCATCAAAAGTATTTGTATGTTTTGCAATTAAACGAGGTAAAGTTAAAACTCCTACTCCGATCATCATCGAGGAAATAATATATGTTAGTTCTTTACCACCGATTTCTTGATCAGCGTAATCGAATGTTTTCATAAATTATTCCCCCATCCGTTTGTCATCTTGGGTTTGCATATATTTTGGTCTTTTTGTGAAAAAGGTTAACGGTGCCCTAAATACAAGGTCTTTCCAATCACTATATATGGATGGTGCAAAAGGTGTTGTATAAGGTACTCCCATTGATTTTAAATTTGCCATATGAATATTAATCATAATATAAGCTAGAATGATTCCGTAAAACCCAAAAACACTTGCCACAATCAAGAAAATAAACCGAAGCATTCTTATGGTAATGGCAAATGAATAAAAAGGGATAGCAAATGTTGAAATAGCTGTTACTGCCACAACAATAACCATAATCGGACTTACAATCCCAGCACTAACTGCAGCTTCTCCAATAACCAAACCACCAACGATCCCAACTGTTTGCCCAATTGGTTTAGGTAAACGAACTCCTGCCTCTCGCAAGATTTCCATGGTAACTTCCATAAATACAGCTTCAATAAATGATGGAAACGGGACACCCTCCCTTGTAGAGGATATCGAAAAAGCAAGATTAGAGGGAATCATACCTGGATGAAAGGATACAAGAGCAACATATAAACTAGGTAAAAATAACGCAATAAAAGCACATAAGTATCTTAATGCTCTAATTAAAGATCCAATATACCAACGTTCATAATAATCTTCAGGGGATTGCAATGTTTCGGCAAAAGTTAAAGGTGCTAAAAGAACGAATGGTGTTCCATCTAAGAAAAGTGCGATCTTTCCTTGCATTAACGCAGCAGAAACTTTGTCAGGTCTTTCCGTATTTTGAAGTTGCGGAAATGGTGATAAAAAATCATCCTCTATCCATTGTTCAACATACCCTGTTTCAGGAACATCATCTAAATCAATGGTCTTTACTCTTCTTCTAACCTCTTTAACAATTTCCGGGTGAGTAATTCCGTCAATATAAGATAAAACCAAACTCTTTTTAGATCTTCTTCCTACTCTATACTGTTCAAACCGCAAATTAGGATCTCGGATTCTTCTTCTTAAATGGACAAGATTTGTTCCAATATTTTCAGTAAATCCATCTCTTGGTCCTCGTACTAAGGATTCGGTAACGGGCTCTTCTACACTCCTACTTGTCCATCCCTTTGTTCCTATTATTAAAAGTTGTTTGGCATCATCAATCATCAGAGCGGTATCACCAGAAAGAATCGATATACTTAAATCATCTAATGTATCTACAACAGCTAATTCAGAAATTGATAGAATTTCATTTTTAAGCTTTTTAAGTAATGCTTCTGGATTTGTTGCTGCTGATTCTAAATGAGACATTTCAGATTGAATGTTTTTTATGACAAAATCATTCACACTGTTTTTATCAATCAAGCCATCAAAATAAAAAAGGGCAATTTTTGTATGACCGATCATAAGTCGTCTTATCACTAAATCACTCGGTGAATTCATCATATTTTGGATGTTCTTTATATTTTCCTCTATGTCTAATACCAAATGTGGTGTGAAATCTTCTTTTTGTTCATCATGATTTGTTCGTTTTTTCTGTTCTTGATGTTGAAAATGAGCATTTCTCCGCAAAAAACCAAACAATCTAAACACCTCTTAACAAAGAATGGAAGGATAGCTTCTTCTATTCATTTTTTACCAAGGGTTTGTGGAATATACGCTTTGAAATAGGGAGATATAAAATGATTGACTTATGTGGTTTTGTTGTTGGGGGCAATTAATGAAAACCAAGAAAAATCTGAAAATCTAAGACTAATCAATAAACTTCAAAATAATGACTTACCATACAAAAAAAGAAACAGCACAAGAATGAGTTCTTTGGTACTGTTTCTTAGTGTTTAAATGGGAAATTGTTTTCGTTTAAATTGATAATAGCTCTTTCAGATCTTCTTCTGATAATGTACTTTTACGTTTTTCCTCTGGATTAATGATTTCTTCTACTAAAAGCTTCTTTTTGTTCTGCAGTTCATTGATTTTTTCTTCGATTGTACCTCGAGAAATTAGTTTAATCACCTGAACATCGTTTTTTTGACCGATTCGATGAGCACGATCTGCAGCTTGTTCTTCAACTGCTGGATTCCACCACGTATCATATAATATAACCGTATCTGCACTCATCAAGTTAAGACCTGTTCCGCCAGCTTTTAACGAAATAAGGAAAAAATCTCTTTCACCTTTGTTGTATCGATTACATAACTCTAGTCTTTCATTTGAAGGTGTTTGTCCATCAAGGTAAAAATAGGACAAGCTTTCGGATGTAAGTTCTTTCCCGATCAGCTGAAGCATTTTTGTGAACTGTGAGAAAATCAATACTCTTCTTCCTGAATGTTTTGCTTCATTTACTATTGTCATAAGCTGATCAAATTTTGCTGATCGACCTTGATATCCGTCAATAAATAGCTGTGGATGACAACATATTTGTCTTAGTCGTGTTAAGCCAGCTAAAATTTTTATGCGATTTTTGTGAATGGTATCTTTGTCTAAATGCTTTAATGTATCATGCCGCAGTTTTGCTAAATAAGCTGCATATATCTTTTTTTGTTCAGGATGTAGTTCAGATAATTCGAGTAGCTCCCTTTTTTCAGGAAACTCTGTTAATACATCCTCTTTCATTCTTCTAAGCAAAAATGGTTGGATTCTTCTGGCAACTGCTTTTTTCGATAATTTACTAAAATCCTTAAGACCGAGAAAAAGTTGTGGGAATATGACATGATAGATGGACCATATTTCTTCACGAGAATTTTCGATTGGTGTTCCAGTAAGGGCAAAACGATAATTAGCTTGAAGTCTTTTTACCGCTCTTGCTGTTTGGGTTACTGGATTTTTAAAGGCTTGCGCTTCATCAAAAATGACTGTGTGAAATGTTTGTTGCTCAAACCAATTTATATCTTTTCGGATTAGAGGGTAGGAGGTAATAAAAACATCAATATTTTGCAATTCATTTTGAAGCTTTTCTCTTTCTTGCTTCGTTCCGTCAACAACAATAGCTTCAATTTCAGGAGCAAATTTCATCATTTCACTAAGCCAATTATATGTTAAAGAAGATGGACAAATAATTAAAACGGGTTGTTTTTGCTTCCGGAGCTCAGGTAACTCAGACAAGATAAAGCTAATACTTTGAATTGTTTTCCCAAGTCCCATATCATCTGCTAAAATACCACCAAATCCGTAAAATGCAAGAGTTTTCATCCATTGAAATCCGATCTTTTGATAATCTTTTAAAATTGGTGCAATGCTTTCTGGAAGCTCAAATTGAAGACTGCCAGGGTTTCGAAGCTGGTTTAAAAATTCTTGGAAAGAAGGCTCGAGCATAAAAGCTGAACTGCCTTCAACAGTGTCCAATAGCTGAAGACCTTGCTCGATTGGAAGACTTAATCCGTTTAATAAATCTTTCTTTTCAATTTGTGGTGATTGTAAAAATCGTTGGATTTCCTCGATTTCACTTGTTTCAAGAGAAAGAAGTGAGCCATTTCGTAAGCGGTAATACTTTCGCTTTTCCTCAATAGAGATTAAAATGTCTTTTATCTCTTCAGTTGGAATACCATCAATATCAAATTTGAATTCAAGCCAATTTGTTCGCTCTTTATGAACCTTTACCCTTATCATAGGCTTTGAATTTCCTCTAAAGATTCTGTTCCGAATGGCTGTTGTCGCATAAATTTGGACAAGCTTTTGTAGCTTAGGTAGAACATGTGTCAAAAACTCATATTCTAATTCTTCATTGTGTAGAAAATAGCCACCGTCTGTTTTCGCAAAAGGTATTTCCTCCATTAAATCTAAAATCTTCGCTTCTTTTCCAACATCTCTTACTAAGTACATACCAGCAGGAGATTCTGTATTTTCCAAAGGAGAAATCATTATATGATCATAATGAAATTCAAGTCCAGCAAGAAGACGATTTTTTACGCGATCCAAATAGAGCTTTGCCTTTAATGGTGTTCTCACAAGGAGCTGAGTTATTTCTTCAGATATTGCCACGTCACCTAGCTTTTTTAATCCTGGTATCACTTTTTCTAAAAAGAAACCAAGCTGTTCTTGGAGAATTGGGATGCTCGTTGTATTTGATTTTAGGAGCATGTTATTTAGATCATTAAGGCGTTTACTATCTCTTTGATCAAGCTGATAGAGAATACCTTTACTTAAAACTGAGTGATAGGAATTTAATAAAATCATTTGTTGAATACCTTCAACATTTAATTGAAAATGATTGTTTGTAGATTGTTGGAAATTAAATTGTAAAGGCAGTTTTGTTTTAGTAACATTCAAACCATGAAAAACAACATTGTGGTATTTTAGCTTAACAAATGGTGCCTTTACTAATAAATTCATGACATCTCCCCATGAAGTAGGAGGAATTTCTAGTAATCGTTGGTTTTTTTGTTGGTGAGTTCCTGAATAAATCGTTTCGTTTTGATATATTCCAATGAGTAGCTGGATCACGTCATTTGTTTCCTTATCAAAGCAATGTAGAGTTTGATTATATGTGAACGATTCTGAAAGAGAAAAGTTTGATCCTGTTTGTACACTACTTAGAAATTGTCGAATATTCTTAATTGTTATTCCATCTATTTCAATTTCAATTGCAAGTAATATATCATTTTCAGTAAAAGAAATCGGTTTACATATAAACTCAATATCAATAACCTTTCTAGTTTCAAAGTGTCGTTGATGTCCACTAGATGGTTTAGACTGTTGCTGAAATAATGTGAGTAAGTCATCATTGATTTCATTACCTGATGAATTTTGAGATGTAGAAACTTGCGGAGTATTTTGTTGATGATTCATCAAAGCTAATAAAACAGCAGCAATATGTTGACAATCCTTTGTAAATGAAGCTAATTTAGGACAACTGCAATTTGTATGAATTTCTTCATGTAATCCTTTTTTTATGATCACATGAAAATACTCTGCTCCGCTAACTATAGCTTGACAATGATCTATTGTAAGTTCCTCAAAGTGGACTTTATTTGCTCGATAAAAAGAATCTCCTCTTTTGAAGGAAACTTCACCACACATCTCTTTTATTTTTTTGTGATTGATTGTCATGTTCAACATGTGTTCCACTCCTTCTCAGAAAAGATAAATTTGATCTAAACAATTTATACATTGTATCATATCTCGCTAGAATCAGCTCCTTTTTTCATTTGTGATGGAATAGATCATTTCATATTGTAGAATACTAAATAATGGCGTTAAGCAAATGCCAATTTCAATGTGGAGGGATAAATTTGAATATTCTTTTTAGTTTATTTCCGACTTACATGTTAACGGGGTATCGTATAGCACGTTTAATAAGTAGAATTATCTATCGTTTAAGTGTTCTATTAAAAGTGCCTTCGTTCGCATAAGCTGTTTAGATTATTCACTATCCATGATCGCATTGATACATGAAAAAGGTGAGCAGTTTCTGCTCACCTTTTTTCGAATTATGAATTTTGCTTTGCTATATTAGCTCGATCATCTGCGCCAGGTGGCTGTTCCATCCATTTATTTTTAATTAAAATATTAATTCCATCTTCTGCATATATCCCGATTTCACCCATTAGCCGTAAATACTGAGCAATAATATCTCTCCGTTGTGATACCGATAATGCAGATCCGTAATACCCAACACTCACAGCTATTAGTGAAGCTACGTGAAATAACATGAGCTTATTTGAAAAAGGCGATACCGTTGAATTGGATACTTCTGACGTCCAATTTCTCGGTGAGGGCAAATCACTTTCCATTAAGATCGAGGAGAAAATTCGAATGTGTTTTTTACATATTTTTGCTCCTCTTAGAAAATATTCACGAAGTTCCTTTGATTGTGTAACTTGCGCAAACGCAATTTCTAGATCTACCTTAACGATCGTTTTTTGCATATTATAATAAATATTCCCCATTTCAATCCCATTTAGAGGTCTTCTTTTTCCAAACCATCCTGTTAAATAGCTTTGATTATCGATAACCTCTTGATCATGAGGAGCATTTATAAACGGAGGACGGCTAAAAATTCCTTTATCTAACATGACATCTACTAATTTGTCATATAATTCCATGGCCTCTTTGCCACATTCGGTAAAATACTTTCTTTGATCTTTCCTAACAGCTGAACCAACAGATAAAGAATATCCATTCATACCATGGAGAGTCATAACATACAGATATTGCATCCAAAAAGTTTCTGAAAATAATGGTGGTGCATTAAGATTTACATCATCCATTGTAAATCCAGTTGGAAGTGGATAATTTTCTTCTTTTAATGTATCTGTAATTTTGCTTATATGAGACTTTGATAGTGAGAGAGCATATTCAATTATTGTATAAATATCCTTATCCTTACATGACTCTAAAGCATATGTAAGAACACAAATAGCCATGCTGTCATTCAAATACTGTGTCCATAGTGCAGAGAGTTCTGGACCAGTTAAGCGTACATTGTGCTTCATATCTTCCATAATAGACCTCCAACTATGTGCTCTTGACTCCCTTTGTCTTTGTATAGTTTTTCAAATGATCATTAAATTATACTTTAAAAGGTTAGTTGGAATTTTCAGCTATTAAAGAATAAGATGTTATACGATCTTCTAGCCAATGAGTAATGGTGTTTATCATGATTTCATCTGCTTTGTAATATTGTTGAATTTTTGTAAGCTTCTGAATGACAGCTGAGGGATCACCTATGATCATTTTACTTTTTAATTTTTCTAGTTGCTCCTCTTCTTCGTTTGTTAATTGATATTTTTTTGCCTCTTCTATAGATGGAACTCCTTCATTATCTTCTCCCTTTGCTCGTTGTATAGACCAAATGAGTGAGCTTAATGCGATATCTTCCGCTTTTTGGTTTGTATCAGCACAAACTGCTGAAACAGTTATAATCACTTGTGGTTGCTCTGCATGATTTTCTTGGGAATAAGAATCTAAATAAGCTTGGATAATTTCTTTACTATCATTATTGCTCATAAAGTATCCGAATGCATAAGGTAGTCCATTTTCAGCTGCAAGCTTTGCACTTTTACTACTTGTTCCTAGTAACCATGGTTTAGGTGGAATCTCAGGTAAAGGTGATGCGGTGATTTTGCTATACTCATGATCCACAGGAAAGGACTGTGAAATAAACTGAAGTAGCTCTTTTATATGCTCAGGCATTTTCCATACTTGTTCAAGATAGCGTTCATGTAAAGCATTTGTAGCTTCTGCAGAGCCTCCAGGAGCTCGACCAATTCCTATATCTATCCGATTAGGAAATAATGTTGCCAGCATATTGTATGTTTCTGCAACTTTATAAGGTCTGTAAAAAGGTAATAATACAGCTCCAGAGCCAACTCTAATATGAGAGGTTTTTGCGCAAATATAAGGAATCATTATTTCTGGAGCTGAACAAGCGAGTCCAGGTAAATCATGGTGTTCCGCAATCCAGTAGCGCATATAACCTAATTTTTCGGCAGCTTGAGCTAATCTAACTGAATTGTTTAATGCATCCCTAGCGGATTGGTTACTGGATATAAGTGCTTGATCTATAATACTTAACTTCATACTATGACCACCTTCTTTCATCTTCCTTAGCGTTCTGTAAACGTAACTTTAAAAACACCAACTTGTTCTTTTTTATATAAATTAGTGATTGATGTAGCGTATTGAGTGATTTTTGCTTCAAATAAGAGATTTTTTTGTGGTACTTTAATACTAAACTTATCTTTGTAAAGCATTGTTGTCATATCGTGATATTGATCACTTGATACATTAAATTTGACCGATATTTGCAGCTTTCCAGCTTTTCCATCTTGTTTATAATCTTTTATAGGAAGAATAGTATCGTTTATTATTATTTCATTTATCATTTTCATGCTCCTTTTGTTAAGATTCTATCTACATGATAAAACATCTTTCTTAACAATTAAAATTTGACGAAGTCCAATGTGCGTTTTGGTGTAATTATTTTGGTTGTTTCGCACATAATAAAGATGATTTATAATCTTAGGACACAATGAGGCAGTATATCATGCATACATTAACACACTTAGCTTGTATCTTTTTTGTTTATAAATATGCAAATTTACAGAAATGGAGACTTTATCATTCAACTCTTCTGTATATTTGTGCAGTAAATCTTTTATATAATTTCTTATGTGCTAACTATGACTTATGGAAATATAAACCGGACATCTATTCTAATCATACAATAACAGAAGTAGGAAATAGTGTTATATTACTCCCAGCCATTGCGTTTATCTTTTTATCACATTATCCAGAAAAACAAGGAAATAAGAAGGTATTGTTCTATTTTTTGAAATGGATTGTGTGGTCACTATTAATTGAATCGGTATATGTGTATTTTGGTAAAATAACATTTCATCATGGATATGAATTTTGGATGGAACCTTTTTTTTATTTAATTATGTATACTTTCATTCGCTTACATTATAAAAGACCTTTATTAACATATATTCTTTCTACATTTGTTGTAATTATTTTGTTATTGATTTTTAAAATCCCTGTTAACACGCCGATTGACAATAGACATTAAGCTAATAATAGGGTCAGACCCCATCAAGGAGTCTGACCCTATTTTCGATCTTAATTTTATTTTTTTCTAAAAAAGATTTCTGATTCCCAGCTATTAATTGGATGTGTTCGGTGTTGAGAAGGTTCACTTGTTAACTTTGGAGCACTTTTAGGCTTGTTCGTTTTTTGGGCTGCTTTTTGTAAGGAATCTCTCAGGGGCTGCCATTTTTTTAGAAGTAAAATGCTAATGAATAGAACCGAGCCTAGAGAACCATAAATAAGTACTGGTAGAAACGCTGATTCTTGTGCTAAACCAAGAATTCTTCCACCAGCTGATTTTCCACCTGCCTCACCTAATCCATAAACAACATTAGATAAGGCGAAGAAAAGTCCTATTAATTCAGCCTTGGATAATTGAGAAATTGTGCTATCAATTGTTGGAAGAATCAACATTTCTCCAATAACAAATATAGCTCCACTAAAAATCAAATGTAGAAAAGATTGAGTGAAAAATAAAGAGACAATACCGGCCGTTATAAATACGATGCCAATACTTAGTGCTGAAAGTGGCTCAATTTTGCGAATGATTTTTTTCGTGATGAAGCTTTGTAAAGTGATCACAATTAAGCTGTTAAAAGTCCATATCAAGGCAACATTTTTAGGTTCTGGCAAAATGAATGTTGCTCTTATTGGTAAAGCAATTGAAAGCTGAGCATACAATGACCATATAAATATACTGACAGCACTAAATACAATAAAAGGTTTATTTTGAAAAGCTTCTCGATAAGCACCAACTGGAAGTCCTGGACAAGGAGCATTTCCACACCCCTTAGGAAGGAAAATCCAGCTTTGGATTGCTAAAATGACGTAAATTCCTCCAGCAATCCAAAAAATCATTTTAGATGTTCCAGTTAATAGAAAAAACACAACCAAACCTGCTGAGCCAGTACCTATATTAGCTGCAATT
The DNA here is from genome assembly GCF_007994985.1 of Metabacillus litoralis. GTDB lineage: Bacteria > Bacillota > Bacilli > Bacillales > Bacillaceae > Metabacillus > Metabacillus litoralis. The sequence goes on from NZ_VOQF01000013.1 coordinate 22,483, forward strand.
CCTCTTATAGAAAAAGCGGTTGTTTGATTTTCGCTAGAAGCTAAAGCGGCAATTGCTGCTTTCGTGGACGGTGCATTTAAGCCTGTACCTAATCCCATAGTAATAGCTGTTAAGCAGAGAAAGATAAAGTCAGTAAAAAAGCTAAATCCGACAATTCCAAAGGCAGTTATAAGTGCTCCTAATCCAATGATAAAGCCTCTTCCCACTCGATCTGCTAAGATTCCTCCAATAATACTTCCTAGCTGAAAAGCTATAGCGATGCTTGCTAAAATAATCCCGATTTGTCCTACCGTTAAGTCTGCATCAGTTTTTAAAATAATTGGCAGCATTGGTGTCACAATATAAGTACCTAAATGAGAAAGCAAAACACCAAACAAAAGGATTTGTAAAGGGCGTTCAAGCTTTACTAGTTCTTTTAACCCCAAAAGAATCACCTTTTCATTGTTTTTGTACGATGTGATAAACACTATATATACTTAACGTCTCCAAATGAAATATTGATATTCAATATTTCATCGTAGAAACCAATCTACATAACTAATGAAAGTCTATATAAAAAAACAACAGTAATAAACTAACGGGTTCCGTTATGGGAGAGAAAACATAATAATTTCTCCTTAAAAAGTAAAGCAACTAGCACGCTATTTATCACATTAACAGAAAATAAAAAAGCATCGGTCACAATAACCTATTTTCTTCTTATTTTCTGTTAATTTTCTATTCGAATATGTAATTTCCACTAATACCTCGAGTGAAGCTTTCTCAGAGATTCTTTTGTCTACACTCAATACATATTGAAATCCATCCTATTCAATTACTAAGTGGTTAATCCATTTACGGGTTGCGTACTATAAAATGCTTTTTTCGTTATCCAATTTAATTTTTTGATCGATAAGGTTTTCCCTTAAGTTAATCCCATATTTAAGAGGTTGGATAAAAATCTTATAGTGAATTTGAGGTCAGAGGACAATAATTATTGCCCTCTTGTTATTTAGGTTGTTAAAACCGCAATTTCTCCACAAACGCAATAAAAACTCATAGAACGTCGATATAACAATAAAAAGTAAGGACCAAATCGCTATCCGAAATGATCTGTTAAACGAATTACTATGTAATGTTTTATCTCGAATAACGGAACTCGTTAGTAATAAACTGTTTTTTTGTACAAGAAAAAAATGTCGTTTGTGAACGTATGATGGACTTTCATTCTTAACCTTCTGGATATGATAAATCAAGAACTAGCAATGCATCCTTTATTCTTTCTTTAACCATCTTAATTTGTTCAGCTATCCATTCCTTATCAGAGTATTGATATATAATATTCGTTCTTAAGCCTTCTAACATTGAAATTATAAAATCGCGAACGATATGTAATGGATATTGAGGATCAAATTCTCCGTTTTCTACTCCTAAATAAAGGTATTCTGTAAGTGAATTTTTCGTTTGAGAATACTGATTTATACTCACATGATGACTGGTTGTTGGTAACATATTATTATTTTCATCTATCAATTTGTACATGTCACTTTTATAATTATTTAATATTTCATTGATTTTGTTCCAATAGCTGATATCTTTTTTTACATAAATGTCTTCTATATGTTCTTCAAAAAAGATGTTAGTCATTGTGTAAACTCCTCATTATTTTGATTGGTCAATCCATCTGCGATCATATTAATTAAGCTATCAACAACTTTTGGAAAGATGTCTGCTCCAACTTCTTTTTTTAACAGTGGTAGATAGCTTAAGCAACGATGAATACCCATAATAATTTCTGGGTCAATTTTTTTTAACTTACCTTCATTCTGTAATTCTTCTAATAAAGGCAGGAAAGTAAAAAGATCTTGATCAACTAATTTTTTATATTGATCAGCAGGAAGTTTGCGAAATAAATAATCAATTTCATTTCGTTCAATTAAATTTTTATGAAATGGATTCAATTCTAAGTAATCAAAAGTAGCACGGCATATATTAATAATCATCTTTTTTGTATCTTTTGTTGTCATCATTATATCTTTTAGATATAGATTGTATTTTTTCTCTTCAGCTAACCAAATTTCTGAAAATAATTCTTCCTTTGAAGAAAAAAAAGTATAAAAAGACCCTTTTGCAATTGAGCACTCCTCGGTAATATTATCAATACTTGTTTTTCTAAGACCGTTAAGTAAAAATAGTTCTTTCCCTTTACTCATTAATTCTTTTTTTATATTTTCTTTTTCAATATCGTTGAATTTTGGCATAATCCTCACCTTTACTATTATATGACTAAAAATACTATTTTGGTCATATAAATAAAATATCACAATTATCTATTTTTTGTAAATTGTTTTTTTATCTATTTCACTCTATCCGCTTCAAATTAATATTTTTTAAAGATCTCTTGCCAATTATAAAAAGCATAGTGAGAATATTTGATTTATAAAAAATTCATTCCATGAAGATGATTGCGAAAAGTAAGAAAATGGTGATTGATTCGAGGTGTCATTTAAAACCAGCCTATAAAAAAGTGCTAAGATGAATAATTTTCACCTTAGCACTTTTATGTAATCTTTATTATTTATAAAACACTTTGTCCACATTATATTTTGCTTGTAATTTATTAATGAGGTATGTTTCATAAATTTCTCTTTCCATTGGATCCTCTACAAAGCAAACATCGATTCTATTTACTTCATTACGGTGGTCCTTAAGAGGAGATACTGTGTCTTCAAGATGTTTCTTAACTCTTTGTCTAAGTTTCCTAGCTTTACCTACTAAAAGAAGCTCGTCCTTTTTGTTGTAGAAAAGGATGATGCCCCCCTTATCTCTTGGGATTTCATGTAGATCAATAAATCCTTCAATAGACTTTATCTCTGGAGCATTATCATCTTGTGGTTGTTTTCTTTCACTAATAGAAACATCTACTTTTGGTAAATCAATTTTAATCATATATTTTCACATCCTTCTTCCTATCAAGTAAATGTATCAATGATAAAAACAATAGTCAATGGTATCATGTTTATTTATCAGTTTCTTGCTTATAGTTTTTTATTTATCATTTGTTTTTGTATTTCGAAAGAATCCTTTGTAAATTGTCATTATCTTATTACTTCTATATGTTTTCCATTACTATGAAGCGGTTATACACCATTTTGATAAACTTATGAGGTAAAACTTCATTTCCTTTTGAACAATTAGGCACTACCTAGAATAGTCTAGAGTAGCATGTTTAGGAAAGGATTGAATTTTTTATGAATCCAATGGATTTTTTTAATAACAAAAATGGCTTTCCATTTCAAGAAGCACTATCACAACCGCACGTAAATCCTGAGAGCCTTCAAGGGATCAAAAATATGGTGAAGCAATATCAAACCATTTTGAATGATGATTTCTGGGGAGAAATCAATGGATTAAGAAAACATAAAATAAAAAAAGAACCGGTTTTACCTATTGAGTTATGGGAAAACGTTGAACATATATACCTATTGATTGTCTGTCCAGGTTTACCTGATTTACAACATGCACATATTCTGTTTCAAAATGACCAAGAATGTACATTAAAAATTAAAACGAACTCATTAATGCCAGCAAATGATGTAGCTTTATTATCTACTGAGCTGCCACAACAATATGTTGAAAGAGAAATATCCATTGGTAAATCTGTTAATACTTCAGATTATTCATCAAGCTATGAAGATGGTCTTTTAACATATAAGTTTCAAAAAGCAAAAAACACAATAGATATTCCTATTGACTTTTAAAAGGAGTGAATACTATGCCGAAGATTGAAATCAATATCGGGAATTTTAAAGTGTATAGTATAGCAAGTACTTCTTCATTAGTCGTTGGTAAAGGTAATTTTGAGCAATTATCAAGTCAATCGAAAACGACAAACGGAGTTGGAAGTGCTTATGGAGATGGCTCCTATATAAATATGAGCCCTTATCAATCATCAGTAAATGATCCAGACACTATAGATACAACGAAAAATACAGTGCAGAAGTCACAGCCAGCATACTGGTATTATCCTTTATTATATTATCCCGTTACTTATGCTCAACCATTATATCCGATTTATCGTATTTAATTCTGCGAATAGTGGGCAAAAAAAAGCACCCAAGATTGTCTTGAGGTGTACTTTTTAATCTTCTAAACCGAGTGACGATTGTGCGATAGGCATTAACATATCAACACCGTCTGGGTCGAATACATTAGAAGCAACAGGCTGGAAATTGTTGAAATCAAAATCACCAAATGTTTGGCCTGCTATTAGGTTGTTTTTTACTTGACTTTCTAATGATTGAAAAAGAGATTCTCCAACGGCAAAAGCAGCGTTTGTTTCCATTTGATTAATTTTAACTCCGCCAAAAAACACTATTCCTAATGGTTCATTATCTCCAAAAACCATATAAACACATCCTTCTTATTTTTTAATATAAATTTCTAAAATGCCATTATTATAGTTAAACTTGATACTCTGCTTGTCAACTCTGCTATTTAATCTTATTTTTCTGTAAAAAGGTCCTTGATAGATTTCCTGCTGAATAATATTTTTTGTATGTTCTGGTATGTTAGTGAATACTCTCCCCTTAATTTCCAGCATTCCTTTTTCGTCAATAACAATATTTAAATTTTCCTTTTTTACACCTGGAAGACTAAGACGAATATAATAGTGATCATTTGTCTCAAAAAGGTCAGCCCGGGGAGTTCTAACATCTTTTTGTTTGTTGTTGCTTCGCTGATTTCCTTGAGGTTTTCTCTGTATCTCATTTCGACCTTTTTTATCGTAATACATACTAGTACCTCCAATGGAATAAGTATTATATAGAGTATTCATATTTGATGATATATGTGAAGAGTTTTTAGTTTAAGATATTCTCGTGAACTTTGTTGCTGTGACTATCTTGAAAGAAGCATAGAGTTATTTCCTTTTATGCGCAGCATCATGGTTTTAATAGATAACTTGGTCAATTAGGAACAATATCTCAGAAAAGAGCTTTCGTTTAAGGAGTGTTATTGATGCATTCCAATCAATCTAACAATGAACAAATGAAACTTATGCAACAACAGATTGAATTTTTAAAGCAACAAATACAAAATTTAAACTGTAATTCTGATTTCTCCACTATTTATGAGTATTATATAAATGGTATTCAGATTGACAAGGTTAAAGGATCACTTCAATTAGGGCAACTAATTAGTGAGGAGATTCGGGACAGTGAAGGTGTACACAGATTTTATATTGGAGATATAAAGATCACTGAAATTGAAGATTCTGGTACAGTTGGATTAGGTGTTACGGAGAAAATGTCTAATAGAGAAAATAGTGTTTCTGCTGATGACGCTGTTGAAGAAATTGCACAAATTTATCAAAAGATAACTCAGCTTTTGGCAATAGAAGAGCTGCCGAGTTTTTTTGAGAAGTTAAGCAGTAAAAAGTCTGTATTAGTTGCGGTATCGGATAGTTTGGATGAAACTTGGCAATCTAGTGAGAAGTTTTCCCTCTTTTATGAGAAAATATTATCATTATTAAATGACACAATTCATTCTAAATTCAAGCAGGTGGATCAAAAATTAGATGATCGCTTATACTTGGCTTTTGCAGATAGTATTGAAGAAAAGGTTAAAACGTTAGTTGTTATTTCAGCTTTACTACAAGCAGCATTACCAGGTTATTTTAAAAAATACGAAATGGATCTGATGATAAATCAATCCTTTATAAAATCAAAAGTTGATACAATTCACCAAATTTTAGAATTCATCAAAAAGACCTTTCAATTAGAAGAACTTCCAGAGGCTTTTGAAGAATTAGAAGAAGATTCTAAAGTGTTACGATACTATTTTCATTTTGTATTAGCTCCTTTAGTGGATAATAAAGATGTTATTGCTTATTTTCAAAGTTTAAGAGAATATTTAGAGGAAATTGATCCAGTAATCAAGCTATCGATGAAAAACTTGAACTCAGAAGAACGAGCATTTCTTTTCAGTACATTAATCGAATTTATCGATATTTATCAAAAGCATATTGTACTTGAATATTCAATGTTATTGGTGTAAATGATTCGCCCCGCTCATTTACTTAAGAATAATTATTTCATTTAAGAAAAAGGAAAAATTTAGGGTTATATCTTTTTATTCCTAAGAAAACTATATGAAGAAAAAAGCAACAAAGTTAATACTTGGCTTCCTGCTAAGATGCTTCCACCGATTTTCTGTTCTTGTAAAGGTGGATATGGATTAAGAACGTCAAAAAATTCTACCGGAATATCTTCTATCGTTTCTTCTGCAGGTAGACATACGTTTAGAGCTGATTGCAGTAATTCTAGATCATTGTAGATTCCAAATAATTGTTTCTTTGTGATTAGTAGAAAAACGGAGAAACCTAGTAAAATGATCATATTTAATGCTACATAGGTTCTCTTATATTGAATTGAAAATAAATTATCATCATTATACGTGAAAAGAGAAGAATATAATAAGATCGCTGCCAGAAATAATCCTATTAAATATAAATAATTAAGCATGTTACTCATTCTTATCTCATCAAACACACTTGGAATATGGTACATCAAAAATAGCCCATGAAAAAATAGAATGGAAATAATAGGACGTTTTATAATCATGTTCCAATTGTTTATAAAAGGTCTTGTTAGTTTAGATGATAAAATCCCTCTCTTCGCCCCTAAAACAAGCATAGGTGCAACAATGAAAAATAAAATCACCATTTGTATAATATGAGCGCGAAAAATCATCCTAGCTAATATATTTAGAGGCCCTCCTAATGTGAAAGCTAATAAAAGAATCGCAATCACAAACACCACAGACTTTCCTTTTGGATGATTCTTCGGAGTAGGAAGAATAAATAAATAACAAACAATTGTTAACAAAACAAAATAAAAAACTCCCCCGTTCCACTGTGCCGAAAAACTGAAATTGCTCAATAAATCTCCTACCATTACAATCATCCTTTCAGGTGCCTGTCACCACCCGATTTTTCTTGTTTCACAACAAGTTCCACGGGTATAAATAAGTCTCTTATTAAAAGGATAAAGTAAGTTTAGGAAGGCTGGATGTGAGGAATATCACGATTGTGGAGAAAAGGTACTGTTTAAGAGGTAGCTAATTGATAGTAAGTTAATATATTTTATAAAAAAAACCATTCCTAGGATCTATCTAGGAGTGGTTTTATATTGGTAATAAAGAGGACAGCTTTTCTATTAGCTGTTTTTTAGAGATCGGGTATTCGCAAGCTATTGCAGCATGGTGTTTATCTAGTAATTGTTGATAAATTTCTAGAATCATAGGTTGTTCTAAATGACTTTGTTTCAATAACTCTTTATTTTGAAATACTTCAACAGGTGTACCTTGAGCCATTATCGTTCCATTATGTAAGACAATGATTTCATCTGCCCATTCGTATGCTAAATCAACATTGTGAGTGGACAATAAAATTGTTCTATTTTCGTGGTGAATATCCTTTAAAATCCGCATAATTTTCTTTGCATAATAAGGATCAAGACCTGCTGTAGGTTCATCTAAAATCATAAGCTCTGGATTCATTGCAATAATTCCAGCAATCGCAACCCGCTTCTTTTGACCTAAGCTAAGAAAATGTGGTGGTTTTTCCTTTAGATCACCTGTTTCAGTTAACCTAACAGCTTCATTTACAGCCAACTGAATTTCTTCAGCAGATAATCCAAGATTTTTCGGTCCGAATTTAATGTCTTCATAAACACTTGATGAAAATAATTGAGAATCAGGCTGTTGAAAAACAATTCCTACCTTTTGACGAAGTTTTTTTAAATCTGTTCGTGTATATGTTAATTTTGTTTCGTTAAAAAATAAATCTCCGTTTGTTGGCTTTAAAATGCCATTTAATAATAAAAACAAGGTAGATTTCCCCGCACCATTATTACCAATTAATGCAATCTTTTTTCCTTTATCAATACGCAATGATAGATTTTTTAACGCTAGTGTTTTATCTGGATATTCATATGTTATGTTTTCCATTGAAATAATTGTTTTCATGTGCGCCTCCAAAGTTTACCTTGTGAAAATTGAAATGAAAGTAAGAAGTGTGATGCAAAAAACAATAACAAGCGCATGATCTTTTCGATAATTTAAGTTAATTTCTACATCATACAACCCTTCGTCTCCTCCTCGACTATCAATTGCAATTTGAGTTTCCTTTGCAGAACGAAGTGATTTTATTAATAAATTCACAACAAGCATGCTTATAGAAGATAATGATGAACGATAAGTACGGTATCCTAATCGGCTTGTTTGTGCAATATAGATTTCTTGGATATTTGCTAATAGCACAAAAATAAACTGATAAGTAAGCCCTATTAATTCAATAAAAAGCACAGGTAGTTTCATTTTTCGTAATACCCATATTAGTTGATGTAAAGGTGTTGTGATAATTAGAAAATATAAACAACTAACACTGGCTAAAACGGTTGTTATCAGTTGATATGCTTGAGTAAGACTATAAGGACTAATATAAACAATCCACGAGGAGAAGTTCATACTCCAAAAGAAGGTATTTGGCTCGTTAGTAGCGGGCGCAAATGAAAGAATGATTGTGATCATACTTGTTAGTAAAAAGATTGCAGGAATGAACAATAACTTGATATATTGCCTAAATGGTAGTTTAGCAGCAAAAATGATTAACAAGCTCATAGTAAGAAAGGAAAAACCTGTAATGTAAAGATTTTTAGATAAAATAGAAAAAAATAAGAAACTAATTGCCATAATACATTTCTCAGCAGGATGAACATTCTTTAGAGCATTAGTATAGGCGTACTGATCAATCCGTAGCATTGAACTGCTCATGGTTTAGAGGTATATTTCTTTCTAGCTCTTCCAAAGCCAATGACATAGCCAATAATGATGGCTCCTATTGCCGCTTGTAAAGAAAAGAGTAAGCTTTCTGTTTCACCACCTGGAGGTGACCAGAAAGGTTCAAACCATGGTTCATATTCAGGTGCAAGTTCAGTGATAGCTTCCTCTGCCTGTCCATCTGCTCCACCAAATTCAGTGTCCTTTTGAATGAAAAATGGAAATACAGCTAAGATAATGACACATAAAAACAGAAACAGATTTTTCATATTAACTAGCTCCTTTCAAAATCTTAAGCTGATGTAATTCAGGTGAATTATATTTCGTTAAAAGATTCATCACAATGACAGTTAATAAGCCTTCACTAATGGCGATCGGAATTTGTGTTAAGGCAAAAATGCTAGCGAATTTAGTAAATGATCCAAGAAATCCCCCTACTTCAGCAGGAAAAGCTAAAGCTAACTGCATTGACGTTACAAGATAGGTACCTAGATCTCCAAACATTGCAGCAAGAAACACAGCAATGGAAAAAGAAACACCAAGCTTGCGAGTTATGATAAATACTCCAAATACGATAAATGGTCCGATAACAGCCATTGAAAATGCATTTGCCCCTAAAGTCGTAATACCACCGTGTGCTAATAACAATGATTGAAATAATAGTACAATTGTTCCAATAACAGTCATAACAGTTGGACCAAATAAAATGGTTCCTAATCCGACTCCTGTAGGATGTGATGAGCTTCCTGTAACAGAAGGAATTTTTAATGCCGATAACACAAAAGCAAAAGCTGCTGATAATCCAAGCATGACTTTTAATTCTGGATTTTCCTTTAGCTTCTTTTTTATACTTTGCAAACCGAAGAAAATAAATGGAAGTGTTAAACACCACCAAAAAATAGCCCATCCTAACGGTAAAAAACCTTCCATAATATGCATCGCAGCAGCTTCTTTGTACGAATTAAGCCAAAAATAATTTGTTAAGCTAAAAAGTATAAGAAGTGCCGGTAGTTTTATAGTTCTTTTTATCATCTTATTCCTCCGTATTCAGGGTAGGTACTCCCCATGTTTCATAAGAAATCAACCCAGAAAGGTTTCTTCTCTTTTCCCAATTTTCTGTTTCTAAAATGGGTGCTTTAGGGTAGTTTTCTGTATAGCCGATCGAAAGTAATGCTACAGGATCAATATGTGGTGGAATGTTCAAAATATCTCGTATATCTGCTTTCTTATAAAAGCTCACCCATCCCATTGCAACACCCTCAGCACAAGCGGCTAACATCATATTTTGAATCGCACAGGCTGTTGACATGATATCTGTTTCAGGTATCGAGTTCCGCCCAAGAACATGTGAACCACCTCTTGTAGGGTCACATGTCACACAAATGGTATATGGTGCTTCTTTAAGTCCTTCAATCTTTAATGACAAAAACTTTTCTGCTCGGTCATCATTTTCATAATGAATACTAAGTGCTCTTCTTTCCTTTTCAGCTGCCCATGCTAGCTTTTTCTTTACCTTGTCTGATGATATGATAATAAAATTCCATGGCTGCATAAAACCAACAGACGGTGCATGATGAGCTGCTTCAATTAGTTGAAAGAGAATTTTTTCAGGTACTGGAGTTTTTAGAAAACTTCTTATATCTCTTCTCGTTTTAATTACTCGATGAACTACTTCTTTTTCTTCTTTGCTAAACATTCTTTATGACTCCTATACAACAGGTGTTGTAAGATTTTTTAGTTTACTAGAAGTATTTGAGTAAAATCTAGGTGTTAATTGATTTCTAACAGTAAAGGTTTCTAGCTTTTGATAAAAATGCTGAAGGCTTGTCCCATCCACTTCTTTCGGTTCATACAAAATGCCTAAAATTGTTCCACTATGCGCAGTTACTATACCGCCTTGACATAATGAAGATAGGTAATCAATTTCGTTGAACAAAGGTTTTGGAAGGAATTGTTCATTTATTCTTGCACTGATCGTTGCTGCACTTATTATCGAAGGTAAATGTTGATGTTTAATACCAACTTTGACAAGATCATAGGCATTTTTTAAATCTTGAAGCTGTTGTGATGTATACTGAATTTGTTGCTGATTATATAAAACTGTATCAACTGTTCCTCCTAGGTCAAGGCCTATTAAGTGATAAGGTGGGAGCTTACCGAGCTTTTCAATAAGTGTTCCACCTAGATAATCATACGCAACTACATTTTCGTACATCACACCATCTGTTGGTTCTATTTCACTAGCAATCTTTGACATCATTTCCTCTGAAATTAATAGTGAATAACTATCCGCAACAGCTCTCATGCCTGCAACAATATCAGCAGAGCTACTAGCCATTCCTTTGCCTCTTGGTATTGACGAATACATTCGTAAATAGCCACCACTTGGTAAATTAAACATTGTTAATAGCTTCTGACAAGCTACTATCGCTTTTGTAAACAGTTCGTGTCCAATTATTTTATTTTCGTTAAATTGGGGGATAAAGACTGCCTTCGTTTTTAGTTCAGTTATTGGTAACGTTAATAAAAAAGGTTTCTTCTCATAGATTCCTTGAACTAATTCACCAAATGTACCATTGCAATCTCCATAGCCAACTTTCATACCTTATCCCTCAATTTCTATTGATCATACTTATAACCAAGTTGTTTTTTCTTCATAAGAAGTTCGTTTAGGGTCTTTCATATTACTTCGTTTTTCTTCATCTGGATAACCAATAAATAGATTACCAACAACCTGTTTATTTTCTGGTGAACCGATAAATTGAAATAGTCTTTCATCATGAACAAGACCTACACCTCTTGTTCGCCAAACAAATCCAAGTCCAAGCTCTTTTGCAGCAAGCCACATAGAATGGATCGCACAGCAAACGGCGTATTCATTGTCTTTTGTCGCTTCTTGATCATTCGGTACGATATCAGAAGTAACAATAATATGTACAGGTGTTGTTGTTAATACCTTTAGAGAACTTTCTACTAAATGCGGCTTTGTTGGAAATCGCTCTAGTAAGTATTGTTCTGCAAGATTTTCGTAACGCTTTTTTGCTTCACCCTTTAATACATAAAATCTCCAAGGCTCTCTCATTTTATCATTTGGAGCCCATGTTGCAGCATCAAGTAAAGTCTTGATTTTTTCGTCCTCTACATCTTGTTTGCGGTAATCTCGAATAGCTCTCCGGCTTTTAAGCTCTTTTATAATTGACATAATTCCTCTACCTCACGTTCATTTTTTTCTTGAAACCATTTTATTTTTTCACGTAATGAAACTACTTCCCCAACAATGATAATCGAGGGATGCTCAATTTTTGCATCGATGACGATTTGTTCGATTGTTTCAAGTGTTCCAGTAACAGTTCGTTGTTTATTTGTTGTTCCCCATTGAATAACAGCAACTGGTGTTTGACTTTTTCGACCATTTTCAATTAACTTTGTGCATATATAATGAATATTGCCCACACCCATGTAAAAGGCTAATGTATCAATTCCTTGAGCAAGAGCAGGCCAATTTAGTGTATCTTGTTTTTTATCTGCACGACCATGACCTGTAACAATTGCGAATGATGACGCATGATCTCGATGTGTAACGGTGATACCTGCATAAGCGGGAGCTGCAATTCCTGATGTAATACCTGGAACAATTTCAAAAGGAATGTTTCTTTCTGCAAGTACTTCAGCCTCTTCACCTACACGACCGAATACACAAGGATCTCCTCCTTTTAACCGTGTGACTACTTTTCCTTCCATAGCTTTACAGATTAATAGCTCGTGAATTTGTTCTTGAATTAATTCATGCTTACCTGGAAGCTTTCCACAAAAAATCAGCTCTGCATCAGATTTTGCATGTGTTAATAATTGTTCATTTACTAAACGATCATATAAAATAACATCTGCTTTTTGGATACATTCTAATCCATAAACAGTGATTAACTTAGGATCTCCAGGTCCGGCACCAACTAAATAAACTTGTCCTTTTGTCATGTCCATCCATCCCTCTCTTTCTTTCTTTTAATTGGTTACTGATTTTTGTTGAAATTCTGCCATTTTGGTTTCGATGTACTCTACATCAACATGCTTTCTTACATGATCAGCTAATCTGTCATATGCTTCTTCTCGAATTTGGTTAAATGAGCTTCTGTTCATAATAGGAGGTAACCCTTTTTCCTGACGAACATTGTTTAGCAGTGCTTCACGAAAAGCATCATTATGAAAAATTCCATGAAAATACGTTCCGATCACTCTTTCATCAGAAGTTTTGCATCCATCTAAGCTTGTAGCTAGCTTAATAAGTGGAGCATTGTAGTTCTCCAGCTTTGTTTCACCCATATGAATTTCATAGCCATTAACATGAAAGCTTTGCTGCTGATACGTTAACACACCCTCAGATAATGTGGTTGTTTTTTCTTGAGTAATGGTTGTATGTAAAGGTAAAAACCCTAAACCTTCTGTTGAATAATGTGGTGATTCAATAGCAAATGGATCATTAACCTGCAAGCCGAGCATTTGATAGCCACCACAAATTCCAAAGAAGCGTGTTTGTCCTTTTTGCTGAAGTTGAGCTAGCTTTTGAGCAATACCACTGCTTTTTAAAAACTGTAAATCTTCAATGGTGTTTTTACTTCCTGGTAAGATGACGATATCAGGATTTTTTAGTTGATTTGCTTTTGTAATAAAGCGAATATGACAGTCAGGTTCAATTGTAAAAGGATCAACATCAGTAAAATTAGAGATTTTTGGATACTGGATTACAGCAATATCGAGCTCTTTTTCTTCATCGAAAAGGGCTGTGTACGAATTTAAAATGACAGAATCCTCTGCATCAATATTTAAATGTGGAAGATAGGGTATGACTCCTAGTACTTTTTTTCCTGTGTAGTTCTCAAACCAATCAAGACCTGGCTGCAAAAGACTAATGTCGCCTCTGAATTTATTAATAATTACACCAACAACACGATCACGATCTTCTTTTTCTAGTAATTGTAGAGTGCCTACTAAACTAGCAAATACACCGCCTTTTTCAATATCACCTATTAACACTACTGGTGCATTAGCCATTTTTGCGACACGCATATTAACTAACTCACGATCATTTAAGTTCACTTCTGCTGGACTGCCTGCACCCTCAATGACAATTCGTTCATAGGATTTCTTTAAAGCTGTAAGTGAATGTTGAATTAGCGATAACCCTGTATGAAAGAACTCTCTCCGATAAGCACCAGCTTCCATGTTTTTATAAGGCTTACCATGAACAACAATTTGCGATTCATTCATGCGGTTTGGTTTAATTAAAATCGGATTCATATCTGTTGTTGCTTGTATGTTCGCAGCCTCTGCTTGTACACCTTGCGCACGGCCAATTTCTTTACCATCAAAGGTTATATATGAATTTAAGGCCATATTTTGTGATTTAAATGGAGCTGTTTTATAGCCATCTTGAACAAAAATACGGCAAAAAGCGGTGACAATCACACTTTTACCAGCATCTGAGTGTGTTCCTTGAAACATAATTGGAAGTGATTTAGACATGGGCTTTTCGTTCCTGACAAGTGATGATCCACTTTTCAACCATATCGACACAAGAAGCAAAATGAAAATGAGTATAACCCGCTACAAGGTAATCCTTTAGATAACCCTCTTGTTTCATACCACGCATTCCTTTTGTTTCGTAAGCATAATCAAAATCACTTTCAGAGTGAAACGTACTATAATGAAATTCATGACCTCTTGCTTGCTGTTGATCGTTAAGTAGAAAATTATCTTTATTTCCTGTTATTTCACGATAACCTAATGCAGCAAGCTTTGATTGCATTTTCACATTTCCAGGAATGATTCCGACCATATTATAAAGATGATCTTCTGTTGTAGAAATGGATTCTGTTAAATACATAAACCCACCACATTCAGCTAGTGTTGGTATGTTTTCATTAATTTTTTTCTTGATAGAAGAAAGCATTGTTGTATTTTCTGAAAGATCTTTCGCATACTCCTCTGGAAATCCCCCACCAAGATAAAGTCCGTCAATATCTTCTGGTAGATGCTTATCTGTTAATGGTGAAAAATAGACAAGCCTGGCACCATAAGATTCCAAGATTTCGAGATTTTCTGGATAATAAAAGTTGAATGCTGCATCCTTTGCAACGGCGATTTTTACTGTAGCTTCTTTTTTCTGACGGAAAATAGAATACCTGCTTTCTTCTGGAAGATCTGGAGCAACTGCTAAAGCTAATAATTTATCAAGGTCAATCGTTTCAAGTACTAACTCACCTAATTTATCAAAAAAGGGATCTAGCTCTCCTCTTTCAATAGAAGGGATTAGTCCTAGGTGACGTTCAGGTATTTCAATATCCAGCTCTCGTTTCATATAGCCTACAACGGGAATACCACATTCCTGCTCAATTGCTGTTTTGACAATTTTATAGTGACCTTCACTTCCTACTCGGTTTGCAATAACCCCAATAATATTAGGACCTTCTGCTAAAAGCTGAAATCCTTTCACAATGGCTGCAGCACTGCGCGCCATACTTGCGCAGTTTACAACAAGTAATACAGGGCTTTGTGTGATCATGCTAATATCTGCTGTACTACCTTCATTATTTTTTGGGTTTTTTCCATCAAAAAAGCCCATTACACCCTCGATAATTGAAAGATCTGCTCCTTTACTTCCATGAGAAAAAATATCAAGTACCGTTTCTTTAGGCAGCATCCAGCTATCTAAATTACGAGATGGTCTCTTTGTTACAGCAGTGTGATAGGAAGGATCAATATAGTCAGGTCCACATTTAAATCCTTGAACTGTTAAGCCTTTTTTCATAAAAGCTGACATTAACCCGATTGTTAGCGTTGTTTTACCAACACCACTTCCTGTACCAGCAATAACGAGTCGATTTTGAGACAAATGAATTCCTCCTTTCTAATGAGAAATAAGTGCGACTGACAATGTCACATTTCCTGATTTTTTCTTCGTGATGACTAAAGAATCAGCACCACTATAAAGGCGTGCTGCAGGTTCACTTACAGCATAAGCACCAGTATATTTGAAAACGGTGTCTGACGGAGTTTCGATGTTAACTGAATTTAACTGTTCTGGTGTGTAATATGTAAAATCCCATTGATATTTTTTCGCTAAAGCTACTAATCCTTCTTCGTCTTTTTTTAGATCAATAGAACAAATGGCTTTAACGCTTTTGATTGAAAATTTAAGTTCCTCTAAGGTTTTCTGTATCACTTGTTCAATCTCATCTAAAGAAGTTCCGCGATTACAGCCGATTCCTAGAGCGATAACTTTAGGACGATACAGGACACCGTTATGTAAAAGCTGTTGTTCTTCATTTGATAATAGACGATGTGTTACAAGGAGAGCCGCTTTTGGTTTTGCATGTATCGCTTCTTCCATCGTTTCATAAACTGTTAAATGAGAAGGAAGTGGTTTGTTATAATTCCACCAGTTTCTTTCGCCGGATTCTTGGACAATTGCTACAGGTTCCTCGTTGACTACAGACGCGCTAACAGGTGTTAACTTTTCAGCACTATCCCACACCCAACCAAATTTACGACCAAATAAATCAACAGGTATCGTTTTTTGAACATCTGAAGCTGTTGTGATTACAGGTGTTGCATTAAGATGATCAGCAAGCTCTTTTGTTAATTCATTTGCACCACCAAGATGACCAGATAAAACACTAATCACATGGTTACCTTTATCATCAATTACAACAACTGCTGGATCTGTTTTTTTATCTTTTAACAAAGGAGCAATCATCCGAACAACGGCTCCAAGTGAGATAATCATGACAATGCCTTTATAAGATTGAAATAGTGAAGGCAAAAGCATACGTACATTTCCTTCGAAAAGAGTAATATTGCGCTCAGTTTCGTCACCACGTTCAAATTTAGTCATATAAAACAAATCAGTTTGTGGAAAAGTTGAATGTAAGTTGCGAGCAAGCTCAACACCATGCTTTGTAATCGCGACAACTGCGTAGCTTCCAGTTGGTTGTAAAGAAAACTGTTTTCCTTCGGCTAAAACAAGTGTCATGATTTCACTCCTTTTCGAAAGCCGTGTGTAAACTCTTTATCATAAAGCTTAGATCGAAAATCCTTTTCATGAATGTCCTTGTCCAATGCCCAACCAGCTAAGATCATCGCTTGTTTACGAATACCATTCACACGCATATCTTCATCAAGATTTTCTAATGTTGAGCGAACAATCTTTTGGTCTGGCCATGTTGCTTTATAGACAACACCTACAGGAGTATCCTTGCTCCAGCCAGCATCAAGAAATTCTTTTACTATTTTTTTTGTAAGTGTTGCACTTAAAAATAGAGCAACAGTACAATGATGCTTTGCAAGATCTCTTAGCTTTTCTTTATCAGGTACAGGTGTACGACCTTCAGCACGAGTTAAAATTACGGTTTGTGTTAAATCTGGAATCGTAAGTTCAGCACCTAAAGCAGCGGCCGAAGCAAAAACAGAGCTAACACCTGGAATAATCTCTACTGTTACATCTTGTTTATTCAAAATAGAGATTTGCTCCATTATCGCTCCGTAAACAGCTGGATCTCCAGTATGAACACGTACAACTTTTTTTCCAGATGTAACACGATCAACCATAAGCTCGACCATTTCTTCTAAATGCATACCAGCTGTTTTAATGATTTCAGCTTCTGGCTTTGCTTTAGCTATTAACTCAGCACTTACTAATGAATCTGCATATAACACAACATCGGCTTGCTGTAATAAAGTTAAGCCTTTTACTGTGATTAAATCTGGATCTCCAGGACCAGCACCTATAATTGTGATTTTCATTATTTTCTCACCACCATTAATGTTAAATATTCTAATTCGACACGATCTAGCTCATGAATATCCCAGATGATTTCTTCATCTGAAGTCACTTTTGTTACTACCGACGCTTTATCAAGTAAATCTAAATCTCGAAGAACGTGAAGTATTAAATCAATCACCTTTGCTACTTTGATAAAAATAACACAATCATGATCTACTAAGGCCTTTTTCATAGCTTCATAATCATCTTGTGCAGGAATAATCGCAACATGATCATCACCCTCAGCTAGAGCAATTCCTAGTCTTGATGCAGCTCCATTTATTGAAGAAATCCCAGGTACAGTTTGGATAGTCACTTCAGGATAACGTTCCTTCATTAAATTCATCATATGAATAAATGTGCTATATAAAAGAGGATCTCCCTCTGTTACAAACGCAACATCTTTCCCAAGCTTTAATTTTTCCCACACTAGCTCAACAGTTTGTGACCACTCTCGTTCCAAAATATCAGGATCTTTTGTCATTGGAAAAACAAGTCCAAGCATTTCCTTTTCACCTGGTGTGATATACACATCAATAATTCGATGGGCATAGCTTTTACTACCTTTTCTTTTCTTTGGGTAGGCAATAACAGGTGATTCCTTTAGTTTACGAAAAGCCTTCACCGTAAGAAGTTCAGGATCCCCTGGTCCAACCCCTAATCCGTATAAAGTTCCAATCATGTTCTTTCTCCTTTCGGATGCTTTGCTGTAATGATATAAATCGGATTTAATGCGTCAAATCTTGTTAAGTTTAATATTGGCTTACTTCTAGAAACTTGAGCTAAAGTAATTGTTGTTTCAAGACCATTCTCTTTAAATAGTTCAACAGCTTGTGCAAGATTTTCAATTGTCACAGCGTTTAGTACTATTCGTCCGTTTTCATTTAACCGATGACAACAAACAGATAAGATATCTGCCATACTACCTGCCGTACCACCAATAAATATTGCATCTGGATTTGGAAATTCATCTAATCGTTCAGGTGCTTTTCCTTGAACAATTGTAAAATCGGTTCGGAATTTCACCATATTTGCGCGACAGTTTTCAAGGTCATGATCATTTTTTTCAATCGCAAATACTTGTCCTTCCTTCGCTATTAAGCAAGCTTCAATTGCTACAGAGCCTGTGCACGTTCCAATATCCCATACAACGCTATTTTCCTTTAGCTTTAATTCACTAAGACTAAGGGTGCGAATTTCTTTTTTGGTTAATAAGCCTTTTTCAGGTTTTCTTTGGTGAAATTCTTCATCATCTATTCCAAAAGAGTAGGTGATTGGCTGTGAAGTTTGTTTTAAAATCACAACATTAAGCGGAGAAAACTCAGCGTTCTCCAATTCTTCTAACTCAAAATATTGACATCTTTCGTTTTCCCCACCGAGATTCTCTGCTACAAATGCTCTGTACTCATTTATCTGAAATGAGCGTAAATAACGAGCAATCTTAGCTGGTGTGTTTTCTGCATCTGTCAAAATTGCAATCTTTTTTTTATCATTTATTTTTTGCGCAAGACCCTTCATGCAACGACCATGAACACTAACAACATATGCGTCTTGCCAGCTTTCATTCATTTTTGCAAAGGCCTGCTGAATGGAGCTTATGTAAGGGTAAATTTCAACATCGAGCTTTGTGGCTAAATATCGTCCAATGCCATAAAATAATGGATCACCAGAAGCTAAAACTACAATTACTTTGTTACTTTCTTGATGCTGTTGAAGTGATGTGACAAGTGTAGATAGAGCTCCTTTGATCACAATTTTATCTCCATCATAGTCCGGGAAAAATGCTAATTGCCTTTCTCCACCAACTAAGATTTCGCTATCAGAAATCCATGATTCATAGATTGGTAGAAGACTGTGTTTTCCATCATCACCAATGCCAATTACTTTAATGTTAGTTGTCATCTTTTCCTGCCTTTCCAAGCAACAAGCCTTTCATTGTATACAGACTTGTTTCTATTGATAGTCCACCTTTTATTTCCTTTAAGCCTGATTCACAGCAATATGTACATAATTGTGTGAAAAAAGAGTGATAGCCATGTTCATAAAGGATGTCACCAACTTGAGAGGCTGTGTTGGCTTGTTTTATCTGTTCAAGGAGCTGCTCATCAGTCACACCAATTTCCTTGGCAACTTCAGCTAAAAAGCCAAAGTCAACAGGTGCACTTTTTGAATGAACCATCATAACTCCTTGAGCAACCTTTGAAAATTTCCCCATCATTCCGACTAATGAAACCCTTTTGATTCCTTGACGTTTGCATTGCTTTAATGTAAAACCTACAAAATCTCCCATTTCAATAAATGCTTCCTCTGGGAGCTCAGGGTATTGCTGCATGGCGTATTTTTCACTTCGTCCACCAGTGGTAATCACCACATGCTCACAATTACTAGCTCTTGCTACACTTATTGCTTGTACAATACTTGCCATATAAGCAGAGCTAGAAAAAGGAATAACAGTACCTCGTGTACCTAAGATCGATATCCCACCGATAATACCAAGTCGTTTATTAAGCGTCTTTTCAGCCATTTTTTCTCCGTCTGGTACAGAAATAACGATCGAAATCCCTTTTGTTACACCATATTCAGCAAGAACACTTTCAGCTGTTTCAAGGATCATTTTTCGTGGAACAGGGTTGATCGCCGCTTCACCGACAGGAACTGGTAGACCTTCTTTGGTCACACGACCAACACCAATTCCACCATCAAGTGTGATACAGGTTTCTTTTTGCCAAGAAACAGTTGCTTTAATAAGTGCACCATGTGTAGCATCAGGATCATCACCAGCATCTTTTATTGTGCCAGCTTCAGCAGCTGTATGCTCAACCACACAGCTTTCCATCTCAAAGGTGACAAATTTTCCAACAGGCAAATAAATCGTTGCTTCAAACTGAGGTTCACCTGTAATTAAGGCAATTAGAGCGGCTTTTGTCGTCGCTGTCGCACAGGCTCCTGTTGTATAGCCTGTACGCATTTCTTTTTTATCCTTCTTTTTCGTTTTTTCTTCCATTTTTTATTCCTTTTCAGCTAAAAGAGAGATTGCATTTAATGCTGCAACCGTAACAGTACTACCACCTTTTCTGCCCACATTTGTAATAAATGGAATATCTAGTTTTGCTAATTCTTCCTTTGATTCTGGTGCTGAAACAAAGCCAACTGGTAGTCCAATAACTAGACTAGGCTTAGCTATTCCTGCTTTAACAAGGCGAATAAGCTCTAATAAAGCAGTCGGAGCATTTCCAATCGCGAAAATTCCTCCATCAAACTGTTGAATGGCTTTTCTTACTGAGATAATGGCTCGAGTGGTGTTTAAGCTTTTAGCTTCCTTCATCACATCAGGATCAGAAATATACACATTTACACTACCGCCATGCTTTTCAATACGAGCTTTGCTTACTCCAGCTAAAATCATTTGTACATCAGCATACACTTGTTCTCCGTTACGTATCGCATCAATTCCAGCTTGAATGGCTTTTTCATGGATAATCATACTATGACCTAATTCAAAATCAGCTGATGCGTGAACAACACGTTGAACAACTTTGTATTGTTCCTCTGTAAAGGAATGTTCACCAAATTCAGAGTCAATCATCTCAAAGCTCATTCCTTCGATTTCTTGAGGTTGAACTGTTAAAGGTTTAAAATCTGTCAGAAAGTCCATTTTATTTTCCTCCTAATTAGGTAGTGGTTTTGGTAGTAGTTCATCGATTTTATGTAAAACATCTGAAAACGTTGAAAAAGATTGTCCATAATCTACTTTCGGTCGTTTAATCATAATGACTTTAATTCCTAACTCAATTGCTGCATCAAGCTTCTCATCAACAGAGCCTGCTTTTCCGCTTTCTTTCGTAATCATTGTTGTTACACCAAATTGTTTATAAAGAGCGGTATTAAAGTCCTTAGTAAAAGGCCCTTGAATCGCTACAATATCTTTTTGGGGGAAACCTAATTCCGCGCATTTTTCCATATTATCTTTTCGTGGTAACATTCTTGCAATCACACGTGTGTTGTCAAGTGGAAGTAGCTTTTCTGTGAAAACCTGTAATGTTTTACTTCCAGTTGTTAACATAATGACACCTTGTTTTTCGGCTGCTTTTTCAGCTGCATCCGCATAGCTATCAACAAGTGTAATTAAAGGATGAAGAAAATCCTGTGATTCTCTTTCATAGCGAATATACGGAACATTGGCATCATGTGCACCCTTTCTTGCTTGAATACTTGCTTCCTCTGCAAAAGGATGAGATGCATCAACAACTAATGTGAATTCTTGCTGAGTAATAATTCTAGTAAAATCTTCACTTGTAAGTCTTCCAACGATCACTTTCAGTCCTACTTTTTCCATTTCACTTCCTGCGTTTTCAGTCACAACTGTTGTGACAATATTGTATCCTACGCTTTGTATTTGAAGTGCTAGCTCTCTTGCATCACTAGTTCCGGCCAAAAACAAAATCATATTTTTTGAACCTCATGATGATGTTCATGTTTGTGATCATGGTTATGATGATCGTGTTCGTGTTCGTGATGATGGTCGTGGTCATGATCATGGTGGTGATGGTGATCAATATGCTGCATGGCATCAATTCGATAAACACATGTATCACAATTCATTTTCACTTCACCTTGCAGTGCTTCTTGTATTCGATCAGAAATAATCTTCTTTAAACGATCGTGAAAACCGAAATAACCCGCTAGCTTAAACTCAACTTCTGGATAGCTTTGCTGAAATTCTTCGATTAAAGTTTCTAGTCGTTTAATTAATACACCTGTAAACAAGAAATAAGGAAGAATCACGATTTTCTTTGCTCCTAATTTTACACAGCGATCAACACCCTCTTTTATAAGTGGATCTGTTACACCCATAAAAGCAGGCTCTACAAATTTATAGGAAAGCTTTTCCCATAATAATCTAGTAATCTTGTATAAATCACTATTTGCATCAGGATCACTTCCACCACGACCTAATAAAATCACAGCTGTGTCTGGGTCATGTTCATTAATCGTTTCGCCAACTTCTTCTAAACGACTTTTGCAAATTTCTAAAGTTTCTTCATGAATACCGAATGGTCTACCATATGTAAAGCTAACATGTGGGTATTTTTCCTTTGCTTCATCGATTGCCGCTGGAATATGAATCTTGGAATGTCCTGCTGCTAAAAGCATAAGAGGAATCACGAAAATACTTGTTGCTCCCTTTTCAACACACATTTGAATTCCTTGGTTAATTGTGGGTCTTTCAAATTCTAAAAAGCATGTTTCAATCAGTAATTCGCTATCAAGATAAGGTACTAGTTCTTCAATTGTTTGGCGCACTTGCTCATTTCCTTGGGGATCACGACTACCATGGCCAACTAGTAATACAGCTTTCATTTTCATCTCTCCGATCTTTTTTTAGGCTGTTTTCGTAAACTTTTTAGTGTTTTGAATCCTATTGGAAACAACTCTGTATAAAGTCTATTGGCATCCTTTGTTCTACAAATTGTAATTTTTATGCGATGAAACACTTGTTACAACAGTTAAAGATGTCAATTAGCAACAATCTTTCAGAAAAGAGCTCTTTTTAATCTCCACATGGAGCTGGTTCTATTTCGATCTTTGGTGTCATGTCTTTATATTGGAAGTTTTGAATTTTACCAACACGTTTGAAATATTTAAAAAAACGTTCATTTGGATGTCCTTTTTCTTTGTACTCTAATACGATATTTTCAATCAATTCAACAATGTCATCAGGCTCAATTCCTTCTGCAACAGGCTGCCCAGCGTGAGCGGTTCTACCTACAGTTTTTGCTCCTAAAAACAAATCGAATTTCCCTTTTCTAAAAACAATACCAATATCTTCATTAACAGCCCCAAAGCAAGCCATTCCACAACCATTAAAACCGAGCTTTAATTCCTTTGGTAAATCAAGACCACTTAGTTTTTGATGGATTTTTTCAGCATGAGGTATGGAATCTTTTTTCTCACCTTCACAAAAGTCACAGGCTTTTATTTGAAAAACATCACCAATTGGTTCTAAAATAAAGCCGACATCTGTTAATTTTTTTGTTACATCTTCTGGCTCAGCTGTTGGAACCTTTACATAAATTTGATGATGTGGTGTATATTCCATTGATCCTTTTTTACCAACAACTTCTGCTAATGTAATAAGTTGTGTTGGTGTGAACTTTTTGTTTGCAATACCAGGACTAACAGCAAATTCGAAGATAGATTCAACAGGATGATGAACAGCAGCAGGAGTGGTATCATAAGTCTGCTTCTTTTCAACTTTAGTAAGAGCTTCAATGGCTAACTCTAAGGAAGAACCTGTTGCTGCTGTAGCTAGTCTTCTTTTTTCCTTAACTGCAACATTTGTTACTGAATCATTTTTCCCTTGATGAAGGGCCCATGGTTCGTTTTCATGGCGCAATCTTTCATGTGGTCTTAATCTCTGCTCTGTTGTATTTAACGTATATTTCCGTTGATATCCTCTTGGTGTGATAATTTTATTGTCATATAAGAACGTGGAAGAATTTCCAATGACGACTGTTGTTAACATCCCAATATCAAAATCAAGCATATGTTCAAGATCTGTAATTTCAACATGCTGACGATCACGGTAAGCACTTTTTACAAGACCTACCGGTGTACTTGGTGAACGATATTTTAGTAAAATTCGTTGCGCCTCTTGAATTTGTCTTGTACGACGACCGCTTTTCGGATTATAGAAAGTAACAACAAAATCAGCTTGTGCTGCAGCTTCTATTCGTTTTTCAATTAAATTCCATGGTGTTAAATGATCACTTAAACTAATTGTGCAGGCATCATGCATAACAGGAGCACCAAGCAAAGATGCACAAGAATTGATCGCAGATATTCCTGGAATTACCTCTACTGAAACACCTGTTGCTTCTTTCCAGCCCTTTTCTATAAGTACCTCGTAAACAAGACCTGCCATCCCATAAACTCCAGCATCACCACTAGAGATCACCGCTACTGTTTTCCCTTCTTCTGCGTAACGAACAGCTGCTTGGGCACGACTTACTTCCTCAGACATACCTGTACTAATGATTTTTTGATTTGTGAGGTAATCTTTAATCAAATCAACATATGTTTTATAGCCGATAATATAATCGCTTTCTTTAATTGCTTCCATTGCTCGATTTGTCATATGTTCAAAGCTTCCTGGACCAAAGCCAATGACAAGTAACTTTCCTCGCAACATACGATCATCCTTTCATAGGTTACTAGCTTTTAATCACGTTTACGAAGTGTAAATTACACACTCTCTTTAATAGGCTTTTGGATCCCTTTAATCGATTTACTAGTTTCAGGTGCAACGAATGATTCATCTTCATAATGATAGATCACTGCTTCTTCTAAAACTTCTCCACCTGCTAAGTGAGTTTGAACAATTTTCCTACCTAAAT
The DNA here is from genome assembly GCF_007994985.1 of Metabacillus litoralis. Classification (GTDB taxonomy): domain Bacteria; phylum Bacillota; class Bacilli; order Bacillales; family Bacillaceae; genus Metabacillus; species Metabacillus litoralis. The sequence continues at coordinate 47,518 of NZ_VOQF01000013.1, forward strand.
CAGGTGATAACGCTTTGTACCAAGTCCCCTCAGGATAAACAATGGCAACACATGCATCTTTACATCTTCCATTACAGCGCGTTCGTGTTGTATGAATTTTCGTATCTAAATCTAGTCTTGTAATTTCATCACGAATGGCTTGTGTTACTTCTTCTCCATCTTTTCTCATACAGCTACTACCATTACAAATAAGTACATGATGCTTTGTTTCCGATAAATTCCAAGTTGTCATGCTTTGACACGTCCTTTTCTCATGAATTGAAAGATATTTTTAGAAATTTAGTAGATTCTCAATAAAAAAAACCTCTACTTAGGTAGAGGTGTACAAATACGCATAAACATACAAATTGCGATATTTATAACACATCTACCTATTTTCCCGTAGGTATGTGTATACAATAAATTAGGCAGGTTTCCTGACTTAGGATCATAGATTACATGCGTCTTCCCGATTTTGTTAAATCAGTGACGGTTAGCATGCAAGCTCCCCATAACAGTGGCGGGTACCGTGACGGTTTTTCACCGTGCTTCCCTTTTAACCAAGCAAATCAATGCTATGGCACCTAATTTGATTTTTTCGTTTAGCTAGTTTAATGGTTATTACAAATTAATAGAGTATATGTCCAAAAGCGAAATGATAGTAAAACTTTTTTGGGTTATCAATCAACATAGATGACACGAACCTCTTATGTACCTTAGGTCTAGTTGTGCATCATCCATTTATGCATTAGTTTCACTTTTTTTCGTCCAAAATGAGTTGTAATACATCATGCTTAGAACATAAACCAATATAAAAAATCCGCACACAATTGTGAGCGGATGAAAACGACAGCAGCATGAAACAAGAGTAATACTTGTTATATGAATTGCGATCGTTTCACCTTCTCACCTCCCGAAGAAACTGAAACTTGATAAATTAAGACAGGTCTCCTGACTTGTGCTTCAATCTACTTTAAGACCTTCCCATTTAAAACCTTTATACTAGAAAAGGATTTCAAACAGTGGTTATCTTATTTCGTCCACACTTACAGTTGCGGGAACAGCTCTGGAGTTTCACCAGATTCCCTTTTAAGCCGATAGGCATCTTAACTTATTGCTTCTATTTAATTATGTATGAATGTCTATTTGCTATAATATATGAATATTCGATGTATTTCAATAACATTTTTACATCTATCATTGATAAAAGGTAAATACAATTAAGATTCATTGATTGAATTTGCTGAAATTTATGTTTTTTTTAGATGATTTGCTTACTATGATTTAGTTATATCTAAATAATGATTCATTTAATTTTTCTAGCTAATCCATGCCAGCAATAATAAACTTCTTCAGCCTTATTTGCAGCATATTGTAAGATCCAGCCACATACATCACGAATGTTCCTGTTTTTTTCTAGCATCGGAACAATTCCTCTTCCCATTTCTAACATAATAAAATAAAAGGGAAATTGTAATGATTTTTCGGCTTCACATAGCTTATCAATTTCTTCAATAAAAAAGCTTTTAACTTCGTCAATTGATTTTCCACTTATTAATTGTTCTTCAACCCACTTTTCCCAGCCTTCCATAACGAAAGTTGAATTCTGTTTGAGGGAAGTTTGCCATTTACTGAATTCATCGCCATTGTAGGCACTATGCAAAATAAGGTTCTCACAACTTTGTTTTACGATTTTTCTTTTTCCTGAATAGGCACCACCGACCACGAGCTGCATATCCATTCCCCCTTACTTTGTATTAAAGTTACCTTATAGCCATTTCCATGATTAACAGGTAATTCCCATAGGTTGTTTGTAATCTTAAATTTAAGTAAACAAGAACGTATTGTCCCTCCATGTGTGACTATTAAAATGTTTTTGCTTTCTTGGTAATTTAGCGACAAAAGATCATTAAAAAAGTCATCAATTCGTGCTTGTAATTGTGTTAGTTTTTCACCGTTTGGAGGGGAAAGGTTATGCATATCATCAAGCCAAGCGCGGTACTCAGCATCATTTTTTAATAAATTATAAGTTTTACCTTCCCACTCACCAAAATTCAATTCTCTTAATCTAGTATCTAAACAAACAGGTGCATTCTTTATTAGAAGTTTAGTTGTTTGGACACAACGTTTAAGATCACTTGAGAAGCAATAGTGGAATTTTATTCGTTTTAATCCTGATTTTAAAACAGTAAATTGCTCTTCATGATGATTAATTAAAGGCTCATTAGTATGACCTAAGTATCGCTTTTCAAGATTGGATTTTGTCACACCATGACGAATGAGATATATATCCAAACAATTGCCAGTCCACATAGTTCTCCTCCCTCTATAGAAGTACCGACTAAGTCTCCATTAATTCCATGAAAGGTGTTTTTGATCCATTTTCGTCCTATAAAAAAAAGAATTAAATAAGCTATTAAAAGAAGTAACATAATCGGAGCAATGATAATAATAATACTTATTGGTAAGAACGCAAGAATCATCTCTTTATGTGTAAGGTATTTCTTCCATTCAAAAGCAAGTCCTTCTCTTTTCATCACTGGTACATTAAATAAAAGGAGAAGTGCTAGTAAACGACTACATGCAGGAATGAATAATAGAATGATTGAAAGTTGATCAAACTCTACCGATTTAGCATTGAGCAAACCATAAATAAACGCAGTTTTCCAACCAATATGAAAGATAACAGCAAGAACTGAAAAGCTCCCAACATGAGGGTCTTTCATAATTTCCCGTTGCTTCTCAGGAGAACCATTTGAGCCTAATGCATCTGCAACATCCATTAACCCGTCAAGGTGTAAACCACCAGTTAAAAATACCCATAATGAAATTAAGGCAAAAGCAGTCATCCAATGTGGTAAAACGGGATAGAAAAGATAAAGAAAGGAAATTAAAAGTCCACCTATCACAAATCCAACAAGCGCAAACGAGACAAGTGCCCCTTTAATTGTTCCTTTTTCCCAAGAAAGTGTAAGCGGAATCGGTATCCTTGTTAAAAATTGTAGAGCTAGTAAAAAGCCATGAAAAAAGGCAATCACTCATTCCCCCTCCTTCCACTGAATCGGAATTCCGGCAATGACTTGATAAGCAGCATCACATTCACTAATAAGAAAGTGATGGACATTTTCGAGTGCATACATATATTGATGAGTAAAATAATCCTTCACTAGCATGCCTTCATTTAAATCATTTGAAACAATAAAAAGATTTAGTTGTTTTCGTATGCTAATATCAATCCAACTCGTCACTTCTTCAATTAATTGAGTTAAGTCTGCTTGTTTTTTGTACATCATATTGTTTAACCATAGTGTTAAACAGTCGATTAGTAGCACATCCTGATTATGTAGATTTTCTAGTAAAGTTGATAAGTTCATCGGTGCTTCAAGTGTATCCCATAAATTTGATCGTTCGTGAACATGCCTATTAATACGATCCTTCATTTCACCGTCAGAACGCTCTGCCGTTGCGATATAATAAAGTTTGTTATTTATAGATGTGTTGTTTAAATTTTGGTGATATGTTTCCAAAGCAAGTTTTTCTGCATAGGAGCTTTTACCAGATCTTGCTCCACCTGATATAAACGTAATCATTGTTGCTCCCTCCACAAACGTAACACATTAAGTAGATATTTGTTTTCCTCTTCATTACGAACAGCCAGCCTTAAATAACGACCCTCTAGTTCTTTAAATGTTTGAGTATGACGAGGAATTAGTTGATGGTTTAATAAAAAACGAAATAACTCTTCTGTATTTTTATGATCATCTTGAAGTAAATAAAAATTTACAACTGTTGGAGAAACATAAAAACCTAGACTAGTAAGTTCAGCTTTCATATATATTAATTGTTTTTTAAGCCAGTTTTTTGTATGTTCAATAAAAGTTTCATCTGCAAATAAATAAGGCAAAAGACTAGTTACAACTCCATTTATACTCCAAGGAATTTGTTTTGAGCGCAATTTGTTAACTTTGTGTTGATTAGCAATAATATATCCAAGTCTTAAACCGGGTACTGAATAGATTTTTGTTAAAGAACGTAGCAAAATTAAATTGTGGTTGGTTTCTACTAAAGATGTTAAATCTTCATACTCGCTTGGAGCAAAATGAATAAAAGCTTCATCAACAATAATTGTTGTTCCATACTTAGAAGCATTTTCGATGATTATTTTCATTTCGTCTATAGATGTCATTGTCCCAGTTGGGTTATTTGGTCGACATATAAAAACAATATCTACTTCATGAAGCTTTTCTACTATGGATTCAAGTGGAAGTGTAAAATGATTATCATCAGAAAGTGATAGTGACGAAACATCTATGTTATAAACCTCACAAGCGCGTTTATATTCAGAAAAAGTTGGTTCAATTACTAATGCTTTTTGTCCTGAAAAAAGATGTGCAATAAGGAAGATTGCTTCAGCGCCTCCATTTGTAAGAAGAACATGATCTTCTGGTAAATTCTCATGTTTAGATACTAGTTTTGTTGCCTCCATGTAATCTGGATCTGGATAGTTTTGGATTTGTTTGAAAGATTGCAAAAATTCCTGTTTTATTTTTCGTGGTGGTCCCAATGGATTGAGATTTGCACTAAAATCGTATATTTTTTCGTTTTGATTAATACCAGTTAATTCGAAAATTTTAGATGGTTGACCACCATGTGCGGGCCACTTCATGTACATCAAGCCTTTCTTGTTTGATTAGAGGCTATCATTGTGAACAAATAGATAAAAATCTTATATCAGGGTAATACAAAAAAGAAGGATTATAAATACGATCCAAGCTCCATGCATAAATAAAACTGTACTCGTTATATCCCCTACATGTAGCTTTCGATAAAAATGACCCATTTCAGCTCGATAGGAAACAATTCCTTCATACTTGTTTTGCCCACCTAAAACCACACCTAATAAGCCTGCTGTCATGGCTTCAGGCCAACCGCCGTTTGGACTTGGGTGTTTTTTCGCATCACGAAATGTAACTTTAAGAGCATTCCATCGTCTTAATTTTGGGACAAATAATGAAAAAATCCACATGCACAATGCAGTAAGACGGGCTGGAACATAGTTTGCCAGATCATCACAACGAGCTGATGCCCATCCGAAATCTATGAATTTTTCATTTTTGTAACCGACCATAGAATCTAGTGTATTGATTGCACGATAAGCCATTGCTAAAGGTGCCCCACCGATTAAGGCCCAAAATAATGGGGAAATCACTCCGTCAACTGTGTTTTCAGCCACTGTTTCTACAGTACCGCGAACAATTTCAGATGCTGGTAAATCATGTGTATCACGTCCAACAATATACCCGAGTTTTTTTCTAGCCGTTATCAAGTCATTATTTTTCAATGGTTTTTGAACATCTGTTGCTGCCTGCTGTAAGCCTTTTATCGCAACTGTGGAAGAAATAAAGTAAATCTCAAATAATAGCGAAAGAATTGGATGAATTAGTGCTAGTACCTCTAAAACGAAATAAACAAAAAGATAGGTTCCACCAACAATGCTAATCAGTAATAACAAACCTTTACATTTACGATATCTATCTTTATTCCATGCTTCTTCAAGAGTGCTAATTCCTTTTCCAATGATAATAACAGGATGTGGAGTCCATTTAGGATCACCAATTAAGCCGTCGAGTAAAACAGCGAGTAAAATAAGATAGACATGAAGATCAAAGACACTCATTATCATATCTTTTTCTTCCGTTTTTCATAGTTATGTAGTGCCTCAATTAAACCATTGTAGACAACCTTTCCTATGGCTTTTCCAAGCTTTGTTCCTGAACCAGCATATGTTGTTGATTCACCATTTTGTGTTGATGCTATTAATGTGGAATCTGTAGATGTACCAGTGGCAATCGTTTGGGTGTTGGGATCTTTTATTTGTAGATCTGTAAATACTTTTGTTTTAGCTTCTGTTGCAGATTGGATACTATTAACTAGTGCTCCATCTGTTAAATGTGCATCAAGAAATATCATGATATTAACAGTTCCAATTTTATCGCTAGAATTTTGGTGCTGCTGTGTGATGTCAACAGCATTTCCAACACCTGCTGTAATGACTGATAAAATTTCAATGCCTTCTATATTCTCTTTAATAACACTTTTATCCTCTAAAATAACAGCTGTCATCATCCCAACTGTATCATAAGTCGAAATCTTTGCTTGTTGTAGCCAATTTAGAATATCTTGCTTTGGATTTGAACAATTGTAATTGTAGTGAACATGAAAATTACAGAAATTTCTACTCCAATAAAGTCCTTCACCTAATACAGCGTTTGAAATTGTTCGCATAGGATGTGGGAAATGAATATGGATAAAGTTCTTTGTTGTGTTAATTTGATAATCAAGATTTGTATGTAGTTGTTTCGTTTTATTCGGTATTAAGGAAATTTGCGGTTTTGCAATCACAGGGTGAAAGTTTGTTTTGATAGCTACTTCATAAACTTGTTGTAGTTTTTCTTCTTTTTGTAATAAAGATAGATCACCTGTTTCAACTAAAAGACCATGATGTAATAAACCTATTTTATTTGCAAATAGTGAAGCGATATTTAAATCATGTAAAATCGCAATAATCGTTAATTCATGATTTTTTTGATACTCTTGTAAATGTTGAAGCATTTCAAGAGTATGCCTCATATCCAAATGATTGGTTGGTTCGTCTAATATCAATATCTTAGGCTCTTGTGCTAATGCTTTCGCAAGCAAAACACGTTGTTTTTCTCCACCACTTAACTGTTTAAATAGCTTATTTCTATATTGATCTACATATGTTTTTTCCATTACATCTTTGACAATCTCTTTATCATAATTTGATATAGACTTAAAAAATCCCTTTTGATGTGGATAGCGACCAAGGCTGACAATCTCTTCAACAGAAAAGTCGAATTCTACAGCTGCTTCTTGTGATAAAACAGCCATCATTTCCGCTCTTTCTATAGAGGAATACTGTTGCAATAGCTTATTCATAATTGTGATTGAACCTAATTGTAATGGCAATACACCTGTGATTAATTTACTTAGGGTGGTTTTTCCGCTGCCATTTGGACCAATTAATGCATAAAAGTGCCCCTTATCAATTGTAAGGCTGATATTTTTAACAATGCTCTTTTTCAAATAGCCACCTGAAACATTTTGAAGTGTTATCATAACTCTCTACCCCCTTCCAAGTCGCTCCCTAATTAGCAATAATGCAAATACAGGAGCTCCAATTAAAGCTGTAATAACACCTATAGGTAACTCGCTAGGTGCGATAATTGTACGAGCAAACAAATCTGCAAGAACCAGGTAACCTCCTCCTAATAACAATGATAGAGGTAGAACTTGTTTATGATTTGGTCCGATTAATAATCTCGTAAAATGAGGAATAACTAATCCAACAAAGCCAATTGAACCAGAAACTGATACAGCAGCTCCTGTTAATAAAGATGCACCCACAATAATGAGTATTTTTCCTTTTCGAACATTCACACCTAAATGCTCTGCTGCTTCTTCTCCTAATGCAAAAGCATTGAGTTCGCGTGCACGGAAAAGTAAAAAACATGCACCTATAATAAAAAATGGTATTAGTAATTTTACATGGCTCCAGCCTCTCATCCCAATATTCCCCATCAACCAATACAAGATGGCACGTGCATCTTCTTGAGGACTTAACGCGATTATTAGTGAAACAACTGCACTTATAAAAGAACTCACTATAATGCCAGCTAATATAATCGTTTCAATGGAAAGTGTCTTGTTTGCTAAAGCGGTAACGCTAAATACAATAAACATTGCAATAAATCCTGAGATAATGGAGATGATTGGTAATGTATAAACTCCCAAAAAAGATATGGAAATTTGAAAATATAAAACTATTACAGCACCTAGAGCTGCACCAGATGATACACCAATAGTGAAAGGATCAGCGAGTGGATTTCGTAAAAGTCCTTGAAAAGCTGCACCTGCTAATGCTAACGCGGCACCAACAAAGAAAGCTAATAATACTCGTGGAAAGCGAATTTCCCAAATGATTCGTTCAGCAATTAGTGGAATGTTTTCACCAAATAGTTGTGTTTCTATTATTTTGCTTGATAAAATGTCGAGAATTACAGTTATTGGATAATGTACACTACTAATGAACAAACCTAGGAGAGCTGCCAAAATGACAAACACTCCTGTTAGTAAGTACATCCAAGCTAGTTTATTTTTCAAAAACATCTGGATATATGAGCTTCGCAAGAGTCTCAACTCCATCAATTAATCTTGGACCTGGTCTTGTGACGGTATCATTATTTACATCAAATACTTGCTCTTGTTTTATTGCTGGCACTTCATCCCAACCAGCACGGCTTAATACGCCTTCAGTTGGATTTTCAACATAGTAACCATAAGTAGTTATGATAACATCTGGATTTAATGTGACGATTTCTTCTTCTGTCATTTTCACCCAACCTGTTTGATCACCTGCTGTATTAATGGCATTAATGGACTCTAGCATTTCATGCATAAATGTGTTTTTACCTGTTGTAAAAATGTCAGGAGATGGTGACACTTCTACCCATACCTTTTTCTTTTCTGTTACTGCTTTTGCTTTTTCTCTTATTTCTTCAAGACTTTCTTTCATTTCTGTAACAACTTGTTCCGCTTCTTCTGATGCACCAGTTACCTTACCAATTAAAGCGATGGATTGGTATACTTGATCAAAGGATTCCGCACTATTAATCACAATGACGTCTGTTCCAGCTTCTTTAAATTGTGTTAACACATCTCGATTATTATCATGTTGATATTCTGTAACTAATGCAAGATCTGGCTGTAATGCTAATATTTTTTCAACATTTAATTGCTGACCACCGATTTTTTCAAGCTCAGCTGTTTCTTCAGGATAATTACTATACTCATCTACAGCAACTAGTTTTTCGCCTTGTCCAATTGCATATGTAATTTCTGTATTACTTGGGATTACTGAAACAATTGTTTTAGGTTCTGATTCGATCGTTACTTCCTCACCAGTACCATCTGTAACTGTAACAGGAAATGGAGCATCCACTTCTGTTGTGCTAGCATCCTCAGTATTTTCTGTTGTTGTTGAAGAATCTTTTTCTTGTTGAACAGAATCAGTTCCACAACCAATTGTGAACATCATCAGAAGTACAAAGATTAAGCTAAATAATGTCCACTTTTTTCTACTTGTTGTCAATGCAAACACTCCTTATCATTTTTAGCCAACAAAAAACGCCTATTCCATAGGAAAAGGCGATAAATGCAGAAAAATTGTGGTTTTTTTTAGGCCTTGTTAGATAAAAAGAATGCTCAAATTCCTTTAATTAACGTCATTGTTTTCAGAAGCCTCTAATTAAACACCGCATTATAAAGCCATTCTTTTCCTCGAAGAATACTTACTGTTACAATAGGCAGGTCTCCTGGCTTATGCGTCATAATAAAATCTTCCCCTTCCCATACAAAGCGTACAGTGGCTATTTAGAAGATCACTCAGCAATTACAGTGGCGGGACCGCGTTGGATTATAACCAAACTTCCCTATTATCCTAAAGCTTAAAGAAGTCTTTTCTTTGAAAAATGAATGCTACCGATCTTTCACCGAGTGATAAGATCAATAGTAGCAATCTATCAAAAAAAGCCTTTAATTAGGACCTATTGTCGAAATATTTGTTTTTTGTGACATTGACAATTATAAATGAAGTTATATAGTGTGTAAATAAAGAATAGTTATCATTTTCTAGTTTAACTTTTTTCTGATACACCCGCTGATTCGAAGGTTGCCATCTCATTCATCATATTCGATGCAGCTTGAATAAGTGGAAACGCAAGAGCCGCTCCAGTACCTTCGCCTAATCTTAAATCCAACTGTAATAATGGTTGTTTTTGTAGAAATGACAATGCATGACCATGACCTTTTTCCTGTGATTGATGCCCGGCAATCAAATAGCCACTTACTTTTTCATCCATGAGTACAGCTAATAGCGCAGATGCGGTACATATAAAACCATCAATAATAACAGGTACTTTTTGTTCAGCGGCTTTAAGTATTGCACCAGTCATACCAGCTATTTCTAAACCACCAACCTTTGATAAAATATCAAATGGGTCATTTGGGTTCGGTTTTCGGACTAAAAGTGCATTTGTTATAATTTCAATCTTTTTTTCTCTCATGTGTTCAGAAATACCAGTTCCATAACCAACAGCATCTTCTACTGAACATCCAGTAATTAGAGCGGTGATCGCACTTGCTGATGTTGTATTTCCAATACCCATTTCACCAACGATAATCGTTTTAGCTCCTTCATTAATAAGCATCATCGCTGTTTCTATGCCAACTTGTAATGCCTGATTAACCTCATTATTATTCATAGCATTTTCAAGGGCGAAATTATTTGTTCCGTTCATGACTTTCTTTTCTTCTAACTTATTATGTTTTAATTCTTCTGCAACACCAATATCTACAATTTTTAACACAGCCTGTATTTGCTTAGCAAACACATTAATTGCTGCTCCACCATTTAGAAAATTATAAACCATTTGTGCTGTTACATTCTTTGGATAAGCTGAAACACCCATTTCTGTAATACCATGATCTGCTGCAAACACAGCAATTCCAGGTGGTGATACTTCAGGTAAGGGGTCATTTGTTATTCCAGCTAGTTGAATCGCAAGGTCTTCTAGTTTCCCTAAACTTCCGAGTGGCTTTGTTAGTGAATTGATATGTGTTTTAGCAGTAGTCATCGACTCTGCATTTAGTTTTTCTATTCCTTTTATTGTGTCCACAATAGCTTTCGAAAAAATCATCAATGTAATCTCACTTTCTATTAATATTCAATACCCTTAACAGCAGGAATTCCTTCATCATAATAATGCTTCTCGACATTGACAACAGACACAAGATCTGCGAGTTCTATAATTTCATCCTTAGCATGTCTTCCGGTAATAATTAAATTAACATGGCTAGGTTTCGTGCGAATAAGTTCTTTCACTTCTTCAATTGGTAATACATCATCGATTGGAAACGAATCGATTGCCAAGGCATTATTTAATTCATCTAATACAACAACATCATATTGACCAGACATAACGGTATCTTTCGCAATTTTCCACGCTGATTTTAAAGCTGTTCGATGAATCTCAGGTGTTTTCGTCCATGTAAACCCTTCTCCAAGCTGAATCATTTCAACTCCTAGTTTTTCTAATGATATTTTCTCACCATATGTACGTTTATTTGATTTAATAAATTGTAAAACCTTTACTGAAAGTCCTTGACCCACAGCTCGAACTGTTAATCCAATTGATGCTGTAGTTTTACCTTTTCCTTCTCCTGTATAAACAAGAGTTAATCCTTTTTGTTTTTCGCTCATTTAGATCTCCTCATTTCTTTTTAAAACAAAGCTTTATTTTGAAAGTTTGTTGCTAATTGCCCTAATTACATACTGAAAATCGTTTTTTTATCGTATTTAAGTACAATCTTTAGAAGAAAAGATACCTCTAGACTGTATACGGTGCTGTAGCCATCAATTTACTAAAAGCACAATGTTTACGGAAACAGCCTACAAAAAAACGCCTAACCAAATGGAAAGACGGAAACTTAAAAGCATAAAAGTTTTTTGTTGAATATAAATAGACTCTTATTCTTCCAAATCTCCTTTCCGCGAAGGATCTTTGATCACCCAAATAGGCAGGTCTCCTGGCTTACACCTCAAGGCATAACACATCCTTCCCATAAAATAATTACAGTGGATTATTATTTGTTTGCTCAGTGTTTACAGTGGCGGGACCGCGTTGGATTTAAACCAACTTCCCTATTAATCTTAAAAAAATTAAGAACCTATTTGTGTATATTCGATTACATCACTAATGATATTATATGAGAGATAGAAAAACTTGTAAATGGCAACAAATTTACGAAAAGCTTATTTATGTCGCATTAGCTTTATTATTTTATAACCATCACTTGAGAATCCGCTATATGAACCAAAAAAAGCTGGATACTTAAATGGAATGATTATTATAACAAATTGAACGAGTGAGGCATTCATACACTAAGGCATGACCAAGTTCATGGACAAAGGTTGTAAAAGGGAGAATAATAGCGATAAACAATAAAAAAGTTAACAATGATTCTACAATTGTCCTTCATCCTCCTTTATACTTGAAGTAAAATTTCAGAAGAGTAGTTATTTATTACTGTGATTGCACTTAGTTGATTGATAGAGATGTTAGACTCTTATCTAGAGAAGTGCTATAGAGAGACTAATAAAAGGACGGTAATTAAAAGAGTCTATTTGAAAGGTTGTTTATTAAATGTCATTTGTTAATTATCGCAACTGTATAAAGAGAAATATGGAAATACTAACACTATAAATTCCTTAATTTGCATTAATTATCCTAATTTACAAAACGGTGCATTCCTATTTAAAGGTATGCACCGTTTTGTGTTTTAATATTGTTGCTTTTAATAAGAATTCAATAACGCAGAGAATTGTACCATTAAGTTTTGGTTATTTCTTCTAGATTGTTTCTGATTACACAACGCGAAGATGAACAATTTAGACGCTTATTCCTGTTAAGATTAAACCTAGTAAACTAATTATCTTAACGGTGCAAATCCTTTTATTTCTTCAAGAATTTCATCAATTTCTTGCAAAGTTTCTTTGCTAAGTTCAATATCAACAGCTTTTACATTTTCTTCAATCTGCTGTGGCCTGCTTGCTCCTATAATTGCTGAACTTATCCCTTCATGACTAAGAATCCATGCTAGTGATAATTGACTTAGTGATAAATCCAAATCAGTTGCAAGTGTGTTTAATTTTTCAACACACTGTAATACATCATTACGAAGATAGCTATTGATAACAAAATTAGTAGAATCATTTGCAGCACGACTATCACTAGGCTTCTCTGCATTCGGTTTATACTTCCCAGTTAGAACACCTTGTGCTAATGGAGAAAACACAACTTGTCCCATTCCATTTTCGTTAGATACTTGTAATACATCTTCTTCAATATATCTTTCTAGCATATTATATATAGGCTGGTTTGAAATAATTGGTCTTAAATGAAGATCTTTTCTTATTCCTACTGCTTTCTCTATTTGAGCAGCACTCCATTCACTTACTCCCGCATATAAAATCTTTCCTTGTCTAACCAAGTCATCCAAAGCATACAGTGTTTCTTCCATTGGCACTTCTGGATCAAAACGGTGACATTGATATAAATCAATATAATCTAATCCTAGTCGTTTTAAGCTAGCATCACATTGTTCGATAATATGTTTTCTTGACAAACCACGTTCATTCGGACCTTGACCCATTGGGAAAAATAGTTTTGTTGCAACAACATAACTACTTCTCTCATATCTTTGCAAAGCTTCGCCTAGGACGATCTCTGCTTTTCCTTCTTCATATGCATTTGCTGTATCAAAAAAGTTAATTCCCAACTCATATGCTCTATGTATACAATCATGTGCAGTATGATCATTTACTGCCTTACCATACGTTAACCAACTACCTAAACCAATTTCACTAACCTTTAGTCCACTATTACCTAATTTTCTATATTTCATATTTACCATTCTCCTTAAAGTTTTTTCATTCTTAAGTGAATTTCGCTTATAACGTCCGCTCCATTTAATAAGGAAAACTTGCCTTGGTTGAATGTAAAGAGAGAATAATGGAGTGGATTTATTCTGCAACACCTGTATTTGCCTTCATTGGCTAAAGAATATGCATATTATCTATTTTATTTCAAATAAATAATAACTCAAGCAAAAGATACTTTTTTTCTAGGAAAGGTAAAGAATGCTTATTTATTCCTTTAAAATGATTTCTTGCTGTCGCTGTCATTGTGATATAAACTGGGACTATATGATGATAAAATGTAGAAAATTGTCGTCTAATACTTCTGGATAATTGTTGAGTTTAAACGGAAGGAACATATTTATGAGAGTTAATATAGATTCATTGGCTAAGATAAAGAAAACAATTTACTTTTATTCAAGTATGTTCATATTAATATATCTATTTGGTTATTTATTTCTAATAGGAGATTCCAAAATAACGTATTTTATCTCAATTTTATTAATTATTTACTTCTTGGCTAGCTTGTTTTTACTAAAGAATTCTGTTTTTGTCCATTATCATGAATTAACCAATCTTGTCTTAACTAGTATTTATTTAATCGGAAAATTCTTCGAAAGTATGAGTGTAGACTTTGCAAAAATGGACAGTCAATCTCTTGGTGATTTTATTATTTGGATGCCGCTATATACTATTTATTTGTTTCTTGTATTAGGTAAAAGGTTTGGTTTAATTGTATCCTTCTTGATTTTAGTTCTTAATTTATTAATAGGTCTACCATATTTCACTGATTTATCAGGACAACAATTAGACTCTGTTATCCGTTATTATATAGCACACCTAATCTATATCTTAGTGATTTATTCTTTTCAATATATTGTTTCAATACATGCAGAATATCATGCACTTAAAAGAAATGCATATTATGATGATTTAACAGAAATTCCTAATCGTAGAAAGAGTTCGATCGTTTTTGATGAAATGATTGAAGTTGCAAATAAGAGGAATACATCATTTTCTGTTTTATTTTTTGATATTGACTACTTTAAAAAGATAAATGACAACTTTGGACATGATGTTGGAGATACTATATTACAAGAGTTCGCTTCACTTATCGAACAAAAGCTTTCTAAAAACGAGTTTTTAGGCAGATGGGGAGGAGAAGAATTTATTGCCTATACACCTCTAACAATACAAGAAGCGGTCAATCATGCCGATAATATTCGTATAGCTATTGAATTAAATCAATTTTCCGTTATCGGTGTTACTTCTAGTGTGGGCGTAGCTAGTTATTGTAAGGGAGATACGGTTGATTCACTACTTAAGCGTGCTGATTTAGCTTTATACGAAGCAAAGAAGATGGGTAGAAATTGTGTAATCAAAAATGAAGTTGTGCTGTAGTTATGAGTTTTTTCCATATCCCCTGAGTGAACTGTACAAACTGAGAGGGTATTGACTACCCTCTTTCCCTATTTATTTCAACCTCAAAAAAGATCTTAATAAAACTACACCACTGATGAATATACTAAGGGTGAAGAAATTAATGAAAAGAGTATTTGTATATTGATTTAGCCATGAGTAGCGATAAATTTTTGAGGTTTCTATTTCTGGTGTACCACCTAAACTGTCAATTAATTGAAGCACAAACGTATATTCTAAATAACAAAAAAGCAGCAGTAGGAAAAATGCTCCGAAAGATATAAACATCCATGTCTTTGTTGGTAATTGTAAATTGCCCAAGCAGATCCAAATACTGTATGCAAAAAGCAAGAAAATAATAAGTCCTGGAAACATAAACAAAAGTCCTAAATTACCGTTTCCAGAAATAACATTGTGATTAATTGTAAATAAATCTACTAAGTATATGAAAAGGATACATAGTATTAACAGGAAAACTGTGTTTCTTAACATACCTTTCAGGTTAAATCCTCCAATTTGTTTTGTTTTATTTAGAAATGGTAGGAGAAACAGTCGCTTAAATTCTCTTATTATTCTTATCTTTCAGGACTGAAACTATATTTGCATCATCTCCGTATTCTAAACGAATCGTTTTTCTTGCTTCAGCTGGTGTTCTTGCGGTGATTGCCTTCATTCTTGTTTCACCTTCAACTTCCAATTCAACATAAAAGCATTTGGATCCACATTTCATATTCATTCATCCTCTGTGTTACTCCCAGACAGAAAGGGATGTATTCTGTTGTTTCTAACGTCAATTTTTAAATATAAACCTAAATTAACCTGAAAATTAACGTGTATTTGCATTAACTGAAATAAATTAGGTATGTTTGATTTTGTTCAATTTTTGTTTAGTGTTTTGTTGGATGAGATAATAGATAAAAAATCATAAAAATACTAAAACTCAAAACTAAGACCATAGTAATCAAAAATAACTTTCTTCCGATTTTTCTTAGACCGTATACATTCACGGAAAAGAAATAGATAATCCCAGAAGAAAAAATAAAGGATAAATATTTCTTTATCTTTGTTATTTCCATCTTGTTTCGGGTCAACTCTAATTCTTCATTAATTGTTAAAGGAACAGTAAAAATTGATACTATTAATCCTAGAAAGATAAAGATACCATATAGGTTTAAAACGCTTTTTATACGGAATTTTTTCTTTGTAACGATGTTAATACTATGTGATGAATGTGGCTTTAGTTCCAAAATTACACCTCCATACGTCTACATACTATTACGAATAACAAGAGCGATAGTTTCGGACTATTAATTGTTTCACATAGGTAAGATTGAATTTATTATCATCTTCCTCTTGTATAGTTAATCTAGTGATAATTATTTTCTTATATTAGTGCTTGATGAGAAATATGATATAATTATCCAAAACATGTAAAAAGGGGCAATTATGAATACTGGTGATGTGATTTTTTAAATTATAATGTTTATTATTTTGATTGGTATTTTTGCTGTTGTATTTTTCCTTGTGCGTTTTCTTTTTACAAAGAAACCATCTAGAAACAGTAGCATTGAACAAAAGCTTGATAGAATTATAGAGTTATTAGAAAGAGATACTTCGAAGTAATTGAGCTAATATTTTAGGAAAGAAAACTGAAATGCATAGTATATGTAATTCTTCTTTTCTCTCCTAGTTATTTGATATTATTTATCAACATCTTCATATTGTATTTCAGTTCTTGATTCTATACTAAGAGGATCAGGTTTATTAGATCCTAAGACTCCATTATTAATGTCATCAATTGGTGTATACTTATTATTTTGTGTATACGTTTTTTTTCTAATCATTCTAATAAAGCTAAAAATAATAACTCCTAAAATGATAACAAGTAAAATATACTGCATATTCCCCCCCCCCCTTCTCGTACTCTTTTTAAATTTTTATGCTTTTCTAAAATTACCTTTATTTTATATTTGTATAATACTTATCATATTTCCATTTAGATCAGTCATATCAAAACGTTTAGGATCACCTTTTCTTAATTCTGAAACAATAACTCCTTTTTCAACTAGCTTTTCTCGTGTTTTTTCAATGTCTGTTACAACATAATTAAAAGGTGTATATGTATTAATTGGTTCAAAGTCTGGTATCTGGACTAGGTGAAACCCACAATTAGGGGCTATAGAAAGACCGCACATTCTATCATTTTTCCAACGTAAATCAAAACCGAATATTTTCTGATACCAATTCATTGACTCCTCTAGATTTCTGACAGGCAGGAAAACAGCATCAATACGATCAATAAATTTTTCGTTTTTTTGGCATTTCATAGAATAGTACACCTCCTAAATTCCCTTTTTTTACTAGTCAAATAATAGTTCTACATTTGTTAATAATCCCCTTTAATTATTAAGATTTTATCTATTATTTTTTAAAATTGCATAAATAAAGCTTACTTAAAAATCAAACTAAGAAAAGCCAACAAGGATAACTTGTTGGCTAGATGTAGAATAAATATATCATTTTCAATTTTTGCATTATAGCCTAGATTTCCTACACCCTTATTAAGTAGTTATTTATGATCAATTATTGCCCAATATGCAGGTTTTACTTTATAGTCGGGATCAAATAAAAATGGTGCATCTTTTCCAACTCCATCATTGTATTCCTCTGCACGATCGTCTAACCATGTATGGTTATCCGTAATTCCCCAGAATGTAACGTTGCTAATTTTATCATCTAATTTTTCGTATAATTTGAACAACGCATCATAGCGATCTGCTTGATTTTCAAAAACCTCTCCTGGAATCTCGTCATAAGACTTATATGCAGGTCTTGGTGGCCAGCCATAAAGGCTTACATCAAGCTCAGTAATTTGGTTATCTAAACCAAGACTTGCAAATAGATTAATAGAATCTTCAGTTTGTTGTAGAGTTGGCCAGCCAATTTGGATATGTGATTGGTGACCAACACCATCAATTGGAACACCTTGATCTAATAATTCTTTCACTAAGTTATATAGATTATCTCTTTTGGATTCTACTTCTGTATTGTAATCATTGATATAAAGCTTAACATTTTCTCCACCATATTTTTTTGCCGTTTCAAAAGCTACTTTAATATAGTCAGTGCCTGTCAGTTTGAACCATTCAGACTCACGTAATCCTTTCCCATTTGGGGGATTTCCGTCATCAATTACTTCATTAACAACATCCCATGATTTTACATCATCTTTATAACGTTCTACGATTGTTTTCACATGAGTTTCAATGCGGTCTAACAATAGCTGTTTATTTGCTTCACGTTTTAATGGATCTGTTTCATTAACCATAGGGTTACCTAGTTTATCTTGGAAAAACCATTGTGGTATTTGACTATGCCAAATTAGCGCATGAAAGCGAATTTCCATATTATTTTCTTTAGCAAAATTGACAATTTTATCAGCTTCCTCAAAATTGAATACGCCTTCTTCTGGTTGAATATTAACTGGCTTCATCACATTCTCGGCAACAATACTATTATAATGACGCTTTAACATTTGTGCGTCTTTTCCTTCTAATTGATGAGGCTCTACTGCAGCACCAATTGAGAAAGACTTCTTATATCTTTGATCTAATTGTGGTGCTGTTAATGCACTGATATTTTGTTTATTTGTATTTGCTGCAGATGCGGTGTTCATTCCTACAGGTAAAATTAAGGCTAAAGCTAATCCAGAAATAATTGGTTTTCGTAAAACATTAAACATGTTCTAATCTCCTTTTTATTTATAAATTTTTGAGACACTCTAAAAACTCATATCTGAAAAAACTCTACTTACCTCCTTTTACTATATTTTCTTTTCTAGTCAGGTCATCAAAGTAAGGGCTTACATTTTGTTTATGTAGTTGAATTCCTAACTGATATTGATTATAACAACACACACTTAGTTTATCTATACAACAAACTAAGTTTTTGGTAAAAATAATTAAAACAGTTAAATAGTAACAAATATTAATAGTTTTATTGTACTAAAAAATGACGAATATTAACGAAATTTTCAAATGAAACTGAGTGTTTTGAACTATATTGATTTTTTGGAAAAAGTTACTGTTGAACTCGTTGTTGATTTTCCTAAAGGTCTTAGTTCTTAGCTTTACTGGGAAAAAACAACTTAGGTTTTGGAGCCTCTTCTGCCTGTGTGGTCTCTCTTTGAAGTGTTTCTACAAATTGATCAGGTCAATTTATGGACAATAGTATGGTTATTTGTGCTTTATCTAAATGGTGAACTAATAATATATACTTCATATAAAAACAGTTCTCTTAAGAAAAAAGGGACTTTGCTTTTATAAGATTTATATACTGAACTAGGCGTTGGAGACGAGTATACCTCCTCCATCCCACTTTCTTTAGCTAATAAAATAGCTCGTTTCATATGTAGTGGATCACTTACAATTGTGAAGGTTTTCAGATTTTGTTCCGAAGCAATTTTATAAGCATATTTTAGATTTTCTTCCGTTACTCTAGATTCTTTTTCTAGCAATATATCTTCTTGTTTCACATTATTTTTTATTGCGTAATTTCTTGCGACTTCTGATTCTGTAGGATCACTACTATCTACACTTCCACCAGTAAAGATTAGTTTCTCTACATATCCATTTTCATAAAGCCAAATTGAGTGGTTTATTCTTTCTTTAAAGACAGGTGACGGCTCGTTATTCCATACAGCAGCACCGAGAACAATCGCTGCATCTGTTGTTACTAATTGATTTTCTTTGCTAAACGACCATATACTATAAGCTGAATAAAAAGTAAATGTGATTAATAATAATAGAAACAAACAGATGTAAATACGAACGTGCTTTTTTGTCATTTTCATTCAACCTTTACAAACAAATTTTATTAATAATACTTTTAAAAGGATAGTCAAACCTGACTATCCTTATTTTCTCATAACCACAAACACTAGAGATATGAAAGCTATTATTTTTTCACAGCATGAATATAATGAATCGTTTCAAATGCTGACAAATAATCCTCCCTATTGGTAAAGAAGAGATGATTGATGTTATCAGGTGTTAGATGTTCATAAATAAGCAAACCTGCATTTTCTAACATTTGCTCCAATTCATTATAACTGAAACAAGATTTCATGGGTTCACCACTTAAAGCCGCCATTTTCACCATATTTTTCGACTCTATTTGATAACCCTTTTCGTTCAAATAGATTTTCATCCGCATATTCAAAAACAATTGAGCTTCCCGAAGGTAGTTGTTCAAATAGTTTCATGAAAAGGTTTGTATTTTCTTCTTTTGTTAAATAATATGAAACACCTAAAAAGCTAAAAAACGTTTTTTTATTTTTGAATCCATGATCTAGTAAACTCTGTTTCCTAAACTTCTTAGTGACATCCATTGAAATGAAGGTTATTCGGAATAACAAAATTTGCTTGAGTTAGCCTTTTCTTTTTAAATTCTTGAGTAGTAGGATAGTCAACTTCATATATTTCTAAATGATTCTTCAACTCTGGATGTCGAAAACAAAAAGTATCTAATCCAGCTCCAAGAATTACATATTGATTTACACCTAGTTTTATTTCATTTGATAATACTTGTTCACAATATGCAGCACGTGCTAATGGCGTTGGAGAAAGCTGAACCTGAGTAATCCATTTTAGAATTTTTTCTGGTTTATTATGAATTGCTTCTGCAATTTCACTGTTGAAAAACTGTATTCCTTGAATCATATTTTTACTAATGTCTGAGACTTCTTTTTTGGAGATTAATTTCTTTGCAACAAAATCATCATAAATGATTGGAAAGTCATGTTGACTGTGATAAGCCCGACTGAAAGCTGATATTAAAGAAGTAATACTTGACTCATTTTGTTTCATTATATGATCTTCCGAATATACAAAATAAGATTCCCCTGGCCAGGAGAATCTTATTATACACACGAATGTAATTATTGTAAATTATAGCATAAATAGATTTTTTTGTAAATTTTACTGCTTTAATATTTAGAGTATATTACCATAAATAGTTATAGAAATCTCAAATTAATCAGCTTTTATCTTTATTTACTCTTTGTTGGAGGTATAAAAAAACTGCACCCAGATTGTCAGTGCAAATGGATGCAGTTCTATTATTAAATACTATTAGCTGTTTCATTATTTCTTAATTCAACACGTCTGATTTTGCCGGAATCAGTTTTTGGTAAGCTTTTCACAAACTCAATTATTCTTGGATATTTATAGGGTGCTGTTATTTGTTTAACAAAAGCTTGTAGCTCTTTTACAAGATTATCTGACCCATCAAATCCTTTTTGTAAAACAATGAAAGCTTTTACGATATTTCCTCTCACATCATCTGGACTTGCTACCGCAGCACACTCTACTACTGCAGGATGTTTCATTAAGGCATCCTCGATTTCAAAGGGGCCAATTGTATAGCCAGAGCTTATGATCACGTCATCACTTCTACCTTGGAACCAGTAAAAGCCATCTTCATCTTTACTAGCACGATCACCTGTGAAAAAATAATCACTTTTGTATGAACGATTTGTTTTTTCTGGTGCTTTATAATACATGTTGAAAAGAGCTGGTAATTCTTTTCTTATTGCTATATTACCTATTTCTCCTGTTTTAACAGGAACACCGTCCTCATCGACAATTGCTACAGTACCTTCTATAATTGGTTTACCCATTGATCCTATTTTATGTTCAGCACCTTGTAAAGTACCAATTAGAAGTGTACTTTCCGTTTGTCCATACCCATCTCTAATTTGTATATTAAACGTATGTTTAAACACATCAATAACTTCCCTATTCAGTGCTTCTCCAGCTGAAACTGCACTTCTTAAACTTGAAAGATCATATTTATGTAAACCTTCTGTTTTTACCATCATTCGATATTCAGTTGGTGTGCAGCATAAAACATTTATTTTTTGTTCTTGTATAAGCTCTAAGTATTTTTCAGAAGAAAATTTACCTTGATAAACAAACCCTGTAGCTCCAGAACCTAAAATCGATAGAAATGGTGTCCAAACCCATTTTTGCCAGCCTGGTGCTGCTGTTGCCCAAACAGTATCAGTTTTTTCTATATTAAGCCACTGTTTAGCTGCGATTCGGATATGAGCATAACCCCAGCTATGTGTGTGTGCAACTCCTTTTGGATTTCCTGTTGTACCAGAAGTATAAGCAAGAAAAGCAAGATCATCACTTTTTGTTGTGTTATTGTTAAAATCTTCTTGAGCTGTTTGCATTAACTGATAAAGATTTTCCCATCCTTCTTTTTCATTTCCAAATACGATTTTATGTTGTAGATATGGAGTGTCTTCTTCGATGGCTTCAATTTCTTTTGTAAATTCTGAATACGAGATAACAGCTTTTGCTTCAGAATGATTTAAACGAAATGCGATATCCTTAGCTCGTAATAATTCGGATGAAGGAATGATCACTAAGCCTGCTTTTAAACAAGCCATATAGATCATATAAGACTCTATTAATCTAGTTGTCACAATAAGAACAGGATCTCCCTTTTGTAATCCAAGGCTATATAAACCATTTGCAAGTTTATTAGATTTTTTTATTAGCTCATTATACGAAAGAGTATTAGTTACCCCAGCTTCATTTTGATGAATTAGTGCTAGTTTCTCAGAAGCATGCTTCTCAATTTCATGTGTAATATTATAGTTTTTTGGTGCAATTAAATTGTTCTTAACTTCAAACATTTGCTTAACCTCAATTCTTTAAGTTGTCTGAATTTCTAGTTTATATATACCTGGATATTATACCAGATCCTAATTATAGTATATTTTAACAACTTATTAAATTAAGATGCTTGTTCATAAATTTACTTCTGTAATTACATATCTTTTTCCCATTATCTTCGTTTCTTAATAAACCTGCGATTAATATGGTCTAATTAAGATACCAACTGTACCTAAAATACAGCTAATACCTATCATTGATATGGCAATTTTGATTTTATTGCTATTTTCATCTACCCAGTCTTGTGATAGTTTTTTTCGGATTTTGATTATTTTAAATCCACTACATAATTGAAAAATTTGAAATAAAGCAAGTACAGTGGTCACTAACGAAAGTCCAGTTAAAATCACATACCATTTCACTAGCTTTGACCTCCTAAATACAAATGTTTTATGGCATTATTTTTATAAAGTAAATAAGTCAGATCAATAGGTTGATCTGACGTTTGATATTATTTTTTTATCTGTAAATAATGGTTTGCGTTGGGTAGAAAGCTGAAATGTGTTGGAATAAGATCAAATTCTACCTCATTCTTTTCTATTTCTAGTTTCAATTCATCTAGATACGGATAAAGTTCATTTTTAAAGCCAACTATCGGATAAATTCTTATTTCACCACCATATTCAAGAACTCTTATCATTTCATTTAATGCGTTGACATGAAATGTAAAATCAAATTGGTCTTGATATAAAAATAGAAAGTGATTACAAAGTATTAAAGAAAAACTATCATCTGCAAAAGGAAGATGTGGCAAAGAACCCGATATATAGGATTCTCCCTTTTCATGCGTGTAACTTTCAATAAATTTCTGAAAAGATTTTTGTCTTATCTCAATATGTTGATCTAGACTTGTATAATAATCCCATAAAAAGGAATCCTGTACATTCGCTAGTTTATCACTTGAAAGTTGAATTTCTCTTTTACCAAGCTTCTCCATCTCGTAAGCTGATAACTGATAAAGTGGATCAATCGCTATTCCGACATTTCCATTGTTATTAACGTCTGTAATAAATGAAGAAGCTCCTGATGCAACATCAAGAATACTTCCCTTTTTTAATATTCGCTCGTCAAGCATAAACATATCTTTATATTCCTGATAAGAACGGCACGTCATTGCAACACCTATTTGCTCATAGTACTTATTTTCACTCATTCTAAGCTCTCCTTTTCTAGCTAAACTAGTCTCATCTCTACTAAAAACTTACAATTTCATTATAGTTGAATATCCTAAATATATACAGATTTATTTTGTATTACATTCTTTATATTAAAGTAAATAGTAAACAAAAATAGTGACAAAAGCAGCTGAGCCGACCTGAACCAACTAAGGATATATTCTTTATGTTTGCGATCATATCTCCACTCTTGCAAACCTCGATTAAACGAAAGAGCAATAAGATATAACCAAGTTAAACGAAATGAGTTGTTTACTATACCAATAAATAAGTCTACTAGGATATAAAATATTCCCAATTATAATCAAGTTCCGATAGGCGGAATGAAAATATGTCTGTTAGATAAATATTGTAATGGAAGAAAACGAGCTAAGAATTTAGTTAAACCTTTTATTTCGCACCCTATATAATTGGAAATAATAAACAACCCCAAAACACAAACATACAGATCCAGTAACAATTAAAGAAACCTTAAAAATAGATCCTCCTACTGTTGGTGAATGAGAAATTAAGTTACCTAGAAAAGCAATGAAAACTCCAAGAGCAGTTAAAAATAGAGCAAATTTCTTAGGTTTTGTTTTATATGAAGAATAACCTAATAATAAAATCATATAGATAATAGCCACCATCATAAGCATTGGGTATAAAGGTTTAAATTTTATCGCATAAATAAAGAAATCTAATTGTGAAATATCACTTTTATTTAAAATTTCAGCATTTACCATCTGTGAGAAAATAGCTGTATACTTCCATTCCCATGGATGATCTAATAGTTCACTACCTTCATACCAAGAAGCAATTGAAAAAAATAAAAGTAACATAATAACCGATGCTAGATGAGTAATGAATTTAACAGACAATATAGTCACCTCAATCTAAAGATACATAGTTTTTAAATATAGAATACCCATCCAAAATATGTAATTAAATTATACCTAATAATGCCAATAAATTTTCTTTTCATCTTTTTTTGTAGCTTGAAAACCAATTTTCTCTAGTACTCGTTTTGATGCTATATTATCAGTATCACAAGTTGCTTTCACACATTTTACATTTCTTTGTGATAATCCCCATTTAACCATTGCTTTCCCCATTTCTGTTGCAAAGCCTTTTCCTTGATAACTTGGGACTATACTATAGCCCAAGTCAATTTCGCCAGCTTCATTTGGA
Source organism: Metabacillus litoralis (assembly GCF_007994985.1). Classification (GTDB taxonomy): domain Bacteria; phylum Bacillota; class Bacilli; order Bacillales; family Bacillaceae; genus Metabacillus; species Metabacillus litoralis. The sequence continues at coordinate 72,564 of NZ_VOQF01000013.1, forward strand.
CCTCCTTTTAAACCCATATCCCCCATAATGACATTTGTAGCTTTATGAATGATACATCCCTCCCATTCATTTTCTAGGGGAAACTTAGTAAATCTTTCAATCTTATATGTGAAAAATTGTTTATACACATCTAGTGGGTATTCAGCTGCTACACTGTATGGAATAGTAGCTTCAAGATCTTCTTTACTTTTTAATAGAGCCTTCATCATCTCTGCGGTGAAGGTGATCATTAATAAGCGTTCTGTTTCTATTTGTGGCAAGAGAATTACCTCCTAATTTTAAATTAGTTTAGCGTCTCCAATAGTTAAAAAATCTTTCTATTTTATAAGACTATCAATATGGTATACCTTTAAATGATTCCAGGTATATTGCCAGTTCTTTGTTGCAATCCTTTTTTTATATTTCCATTCTTTCTGTTGATTTTATAAAGAAAGGGGTCGGTTTGACGGCTAAATTGACCACATCGGTTAGACCACAAGGGTATGTTAATTTAACATTGTTCGTATGATCTAATTTCACGCCTAATGTTGTTGCTGTTTCTGGAATTTTGCTATTGCGTCAACAGAAGAGAAATAAGGTGGAAAGTTATTTTGGAAGTGCATTCTTGCTTGGTTTTTTACTGACCATGGTATACATGGTATTATGGTTTTAAGTCTCTTCTCTAATTCTTTCTCCTCTACTTCATCAATCCTAGAAGGGTTAAAATAAATCAGATCAACATCAGGAAGTTGTTTTCTTACACTGAAGTTATGCAACGTATCCCAGATTTTCGAACGAATAAATCCTGCACATATCCACCAATCTTGGAGCTCTAATGACTTTGCAGCTCTCAATGCTCCCATCATCCATTCATCTTTTTTAATAACTGAGATAATATCTTCTTCATTCATCAATAGAGCTCTCTTTCTATTTAGATGGGCCATCTCCCTAACTTTTTTATATGAACATGTATCAGAACATTGTAGGTAGGTTATATATTCTCTCATTATAAAAATAACGACATATATACTAAGTCAGCATATTGATTGTTAGTTATTTTAACTTGTTTTATCTGTTTTCCTTCTATTTTAAAACCAAATTTCTTATAAAGGGCAATTCCTATTTCATTATGTGAAAATACCTCTAAGCATATTTTTTCTAAACCTTTTTGATGACTTGCCCAACTAATTAAATAAGCTAATAGTTCAGATCCAATCCCCATATGACAAAACTCTTGATTCACCCCCATACCAAATGAACCTGTATGATTCACTTTGGCAAAAGTAGGTCTTGAGAAAGACAAAAATCCTACAACTTGACCTTCATATTCTGCGACTATTGTTAGACCACCACTTTCTTGTTTTTTCATCATTTTTTTTCGATAATCATCAGCTTTTTCCTTTGGTTCGTCCTTTGTTCTTAGATAGAAATCTGTTGAAGCGACAATGTGATTTTTTAGAAAAGCGATTTCAATTGCATCTTCTAGGCTTGCAACACGTATATTCAACATTCAAACACTCCTACTTGTTGATCTCTTGTGCTAATTTGGCATTTTTTTGTGAGTTTATTGATCATAATAATTACTGACAAACACTGTGTATTCTTTAGGATTTGTAAATTCCAATTTCTTAGCTAAATTGATAGAAGATCTATTTGAAACATCACAATCCCAACGAGGAATCAAATTTCTTTGCAGGCTATAAGTAATGAATTCTTTTCCAATTTTTGTAGCTAAACCAATACCTTGAAAATCAAATTGTGTAGCAATATCGATTTCAATCAATGATTCAGAGGAGAAAATGGAGGTGCATTCACTCACTACTTTTCCTTGATGTAGTATGCAAAAGCCAAAACCATTTTCGATGAAATTTGTAACATTGCCCCAATATTCTGTGTAGTAATCACTTTTAAATTCAACACTATCAGTTATCGTTTTTTCATCTATCTTCTTAATTGAGAAATTTTCAGATAATGAATTAATGGTATGTAATGGGACATTATTTTCATGTGTAAATGCAAGGCGCTTTATTTGTTTTAATTCATTTTTTAGGTGCTTTATTAGTGTTTGATCCCAGTTGTTATCATCTGAAAATAAAGTAAAACGTAAATGGCCATTTCTCCTTTTTCTATAGAACTAATCTTTATTAAAATGATCATTGTTCTCATTCCCAAAAACATAATAAATACCTGAATTTGTTCCTATTAAGATTGTTTGTAGGTTAACTGAGTCAGCATAAACGGTCCCATTAATATATTCATCTAAAACAGAATGCGCAAAAGTTGGTGGATTATTTTCTTTTGCAGTTATTTTTTTCTTTACTTCGGAGTAATCTTGTTTATTTAGTATGATCATCATTGAACATCCTTCAAAATTATATATTATACTCTCCTCAGGGCATGTATCTATTTATAAACACTGGGTGATCATTATGCTTAAAGATAGTCCTTTAATTAATAAAGTCTCTCCTTATAACTCACTTGTAAATCTTCAGCTACCTCTTTAGCTGTTACATTTGGAATATTTGCATGGGTAATAAGCATTTCTGGCATTGAAGGTAAAGTTTCTTTCTCATTCCAAGTTTCAGGATTCCACAAACCAGAACGAATGAATGCTTTTGCACAATGAACATAACATTCTTCTACTTTAACGCCTATTCCGAAAAGTGGTACCTTTCCATTTACTACACTTTTTTCGAGTAATTCAGGATCGCGTGTGATATAAGCTTTTCCATTAATCCTTAAAGTTTCACCTAATGATGGAATAAAGAACAAAAGCCCTACATGTGAATTCGAAATAATATTATGAAGTGAGTCCATACGTTTATTACCTGGTCTTTCTGGGATAAATAAATGCTGATCATCAATAATTGTTACAAATCCAGGGTAATCTCCACGTGGTGAAACATCACATTCTCCTTGTGAATTTGATGTAGATAAAGTTAAAAATGGAGATTTTGAAATGAACTTCCTACAATGATCATCAATTTTTGAGATCACTTTATTAATTGCTCTTTCACTTGGGCTTCCAATCTCTTTGCGAAACTCTTCAAATTCTTCTTTAGAGGAAATAACATTTTTAAACATGAAAACACATCCTTTTCTTGGAATATATAGACAATAATACTATAAAGCTATTTCCAGAACTATGAAAATATTAAAGTTACAAACAGTTATCAATTTTTCTTTTAAATAGTTGATATAATTAATTAAATTAAAATGATCATTTTTAAAGGTGTATTTTTAATGGTTTAAAGTAGGTATCAAATAAAATTTAAATATAATCAGTATGAAGTTTTTTAGAAAAGAGGGATATCATGAGGGTTAAATACGACCCTAGATACCATGTACATATCGGATATTATGAAGACGATCATGACTTTGAGTCGATAGCTTATAAAGTGCAGGATCAGGATGTATGGGATATCTTTTTTGATTTCACTTATTATAACTTACATAATCACAGTGTAAATCAAGGGGAATATATTGAAAACCTAGGCATGAAAATCTTGTCAGTTCAATATATAGACCTTGATTATGATGAAGCAGCAAGACTTTTTCAGAAGTGGTTAAGGCATGAGGGTATTATTTAGAACCTTCTTACCTAGGCCTTTCTTAAACTTGGTGTTGATTTCCGTTCCTGGCATTCACTTTCTCGGCTTCCTTAGCTTTAAACATTAATAAGTGTTTCATTTTGTTAATTAATTTTAAAGTATAATTTCCATTCCTAAACAAATACTTTCATGGAGGTATTCTCCTCCTCTATTTATTTAGGAGATACAAATGGACATTAAAACGACAATAAGGAGTGCTTTTATGGGTATTTTAAGCGGTAATCCTAAAAATGAACCACTGCATTATGGAGAAGTATTTTCACTTTGGTCTTTTTCACAAGCATCAAAAGGGATGATATCAGGATCACAAGCATTTCTAAATCATGTGGGAGATAAAGATTTACATAAACTTTTAGAAGATATCATCAATCAGTGTCAACAAGAATTAAAACAAGTTGATGCTCTTCTTAAAGATAATGGGGTTGGGTTACCACCTGCACCTCCTGAAAAACCAAAAGCAAATCTTGATGATATTCCAGTGGGTGCTAGATTAACTGATCAAGAAATTGCCGCTGGTTTATCAATGGATATTGCAGCAGGATTAGTATTATGCAGCCAAATAATTGGTCAATCAATAAGAGAAGATGTTGCGATGATGTTTGGACAATTTCATATGGAAAAAGCAACAATGGGTGGAAAAGTATTAAGATTAAATAAAGAAAAAGGTTGGCTTATTCCACCACCTTTACATCATAGTAAAGCTGAAGAGAGCTAAAATTAAAAACAAAAGAATCATCATTTTTTGTATAAAATGATGATTCTTATTTTCTATTTAGAAGCCTAAATTGCTTTATTTCCATTTTCAACAATATCAGATGCTATTAAACCGTACTGCCCATTTTTGCGTTTATAAACAACACTCATTAAATCATTTTCAGCATTTTGAAAAACAAAGAATTGATGATCTAATAAGTTCATTTGTAGAATTGCTTCTTCTGCACTCATCGGTTTTAATTGAAATTGCTTCAATCTAACAATCTCCTCCACTGTTTCATCAACTGGTTGTTCATCAAAATCTATAGGTTGGTTTGCTGGTACAAGCATTTTTTCTTTTCGAGCTTTCCTATTTAATCTTGTTTTGTATTTTCTGAATTGTCGTTTTAATTTTTCTTCTACAAGATCAATAGATTTGTACATATCAGCAGTTTGTTCCTCAGCTCTAATCGTAATATCTCCAATGGGAACAGTTACTTCAATACAATGATTGTTTTTAAATACAGATAAATTTATATGAACATGAAAAGAACTAGTTTCAGTAAAATAATGCTCAATGGCAAGACCTATTTTTTGATTAATATAATCCTTTAGCGCATCAGTGATTTGTAAATGTTTGCTGTGTATAATCAAGTTCATTTTAGATTCCTCCAATACTGATGTTTGGTGATGGCAGTTTTCATAATCGTTGTTGCTTTTACCGATTCTAAGTAAATACCTTTGTTTATGAGTGGCATTTTATGACATCCTATACTATAAAAAATGTTTCCAATACAATATTAGGTAAATTAACAACAATCTGTAGAAAAGAGCCTTGTTTATTTCACTTATTCTTCTTCTTTAGGAGTTCTTACAACTAATACATCACATTTCGCATATCTTAAAATGTTTTCAGATACACTTCCAACTAAAATACGTTCAACTGCATTCATACCGGTTGCACCACAAACAATTAAATCTGCTTGATATTGTGGAGCTATTTCTTTGGATATCTTTGTTTTAGGTGAACCAAATTTTATGATTGCTTCTACCTGTTCTAATCCCATTTCTTTAGCGGTTTGCTGATAGCTTTCTAAAAGCTCTTTAGCAGATTTTTCTGCATTTTCTACAATTGATGTATCAGCGTACAAGCCGTAAGTGGAAACCGTTAATTCACGAGAATCGATGATGTTACAAAGTATAAGTTTTGCTGAATTTCTCTTTGCAATATTTATTGCCTTTTTAAAGGCCCATTCCGCCTCTGCGGAACCGTCAATTGCAACAAGGATTTTCTCATAGACCATATTCATGATCATCTCTCCTTTAAGATCCAAATATAGGTAATCTCTACCTATGACTTAATCTTAACGTGGAATTGAAAAGAAAACGGTGATATTTGTCACTTATAGGAAAAAATATTTAGTTTACATAAAATTATTATGTAAACTAAATAAAAAAGGAACTAGCTCTTTAACCAGTTCCTTTTCGTTAGCCTATTTTTATTCCTTTTTATCGTTACCTTTAGTGTTTTCCTTTTTTTCTTTTGCTTCTTGTTGTTTTTGTTCAGCTTTAAGGTTAACTTTTTCTTTAGCTTCTTTTTTAGGCTCTTCTGTTTTTGTTACTTTTTCACGTTTTGGTTGCTCAATTTTCACTCTATTTTCCTCTTGTTTTTTGATTTCCTTTTGTATCTTTTCTTTTTTTGTTGCTTTTGTATTTTCATTAACAGTTGTAGTTTGTGTTGAGATTGCTTGATCCTCTTGAAGGTCTTCTGTTTTCAATTGTTCAACATTTTCTTCATCATTTTCAATTGTTACTTCTTCCACTCTTTCTTCAGATTCTTCTATACTATTTTCTTGAATTTCTTCATTTACATCAGCATCTTCAGTTCTTTGTTTCTTTGTAGTTAATTTTTCTAATTTTTTATTGATCTTCTTTTCAAGCTTTTCTTGAGCTTTCACAATATTCTTCTGGATAGCTTCTTTTGCTTTTGGATTTTCTACCTTTTCAAGAACAGCAGTTAGTGCAAGTATGTTTGCAGATAATTTTGCTTCAAGTTCAGTACGAATTGAATCAATCGAATCATCATTCTCATTTACATCTTTTTCAGTTTCATTAATATTATCTTCTTCACTTGTAACGGTATCTTCAGTTTTTTCTATGTTTTCTTCTATTAAAGAATCTTCTTCTAATTCTTCAGCGCCTTCTAGTTTCTCAAGCGCTTCCTCTTGTTTCTGGATTGCTTTTTCAAGAACTTCTTCTGCTAGTTCGTATTCTCCTTGTATTAATAACTGTTCTGCTTCTTTAATGCGTTCTTCTGCAAATTCAGCGAGTAAAGCAGCTTCTTTATCATCACTAAATGTTAATGCAAGCTTTACATTTTCCATCATCTTCTTCGCAAAGTAGAAAAAATCACTTGGAATTAATGATGGTTCCTCAGTAGAAACTTCTTCCTCAATTTCTGCCACTATATTTTCTGTGCCTTCTTCAACAGTCTCATTTTGTTCAAGTGTTTGTTCTGTTTGAACGATTTCTTCAGGTGACGTTTCGGCAAATACTGAACTAGTTCCAATAGAAAAAGTTAGTACCGTAGCAAGCGCAGTTGTTGATAAAACATTTCGAACATTTGTGTTAATCATTAGAGATCCTCCTGGTAAATTAAATTTAAGATGAGTACGTATTTTGTAGATTAAATGATTACATGTCGAAAAAACGAAATGAATCCACCCTTCCGTTTTACTAACATGAGAACCTTTATATAGCTACGATGAGTCTTACAGTTTTTTTGTCTGTAGGTTAAAAAAATTCCTAATAGATATATTTACCATTCAACCTATTTATTAAGGGATGTAAGTGTTTACTAGAAAAAGTTATGATGGAAACACAGATTTAATAGTAATAAGAATACAAAGGGGAGTTGGTGTTTTTTGAAGAAGTCGATTATTGCGGCAATTGCTTCAATTTGTATTGTAACAACAGGTTTTACTTCACACGAATCTGCCCATGAGTAAACATATAAAGTTCAAACAGGAGTTTCATTATGGGAAATTACTTCGCTGAAAGGACTGACGATTAATCAAATAAAAACATATAATCATTTATCATTTAACATTATTTATGTTGGACAAGTTTTACAACAATTAACAGAAATCTAATACCTACTAAAACAGTTACTACACCTTAAAAAGGTGATATTGTTTCCTTTTCAACAACTGCACCAGGACAAACACATGAAGGGATTACTATTGGAGATAATAAAATTTATACATGTAGGCTCTACAGGAGTTACACTTGCTGATATGACAAACAGTTATTTAGAAGCCACGATATTTAGGTGTTAAAACAGTCCAATTAAATAAAAGGGACAGTCTAGCTAAAATATGGTAAGAGCTAAATCTGTCCTTTTTTGCTTTAGTTAAATTTCACGATTGTCTTTTGTCCGGATTCATCATCTTCTGTGTATGAAAAAGTAAGGGTATCTCCTTCTTTAAAAGTTGAATATTGTTTTTGGGCTTCCTCTGATAATTGAAATGCACTTGTCTGGCCATTCATTTCTAGTTCAATTGAATGTGGATCTATTTGCCCAACTAATACACCAGTTCCCACAGTTACAGCAGGTTCATTAGAATTAGTTGTAGATCTTTCTTTTTCTTCTTTAGAATTTTCCTGTGTTGCAGCTTCTGAGCTTCCACTAGATGATTCATTTGTAACAACTTCAGTAGAATCATTTGCGCTTCCCTTTTCAGTACCACATCCTGTTAAAAAAGTAAAAATTAAAGCTGTACTCATAATTACTAGCCTACTTTTACATATCATTAACTAATTCTCCTTTATTGAAAGTATTTTCTATTTCATCTATTAAGTCGTAAATATGGACGGAATTGTTACATTTCCGCTTATTAAATACGCTACTTTGAATAAAATACCATCATATTGAGGAATATATTTTATTAGAGGTATGCAATTATTATCTGTTTTGTATTCATTTCCTTTGGAGGCCCTTCATGGTTAAAAAAAACATACTGAATCAAAATTCAATCCCTTTTTTCATACTGATGATTATTCATCTCGGGATGATTGTGAATTTAATGATAAAAAAGAAAGGGAAAATATATTGGTTTGTTTTATTATCAAATATTGGCTTTGCTTATGTTTTTGAATTCATTGTATTAAACATATTTCAAGCATATAAATATAAACCCGCCATTTTAAAAAAATCTGCTCTTGATAATATTTTTGGTGCGATATTGTCTCAAGCACTATTTATTCCAATAACTGCAACCTTTTTAACAGCAACAAGTGTAAATTGGTTTGGCAAATTAGCGTTTACGATCTATTTCTATTTAATTGAGCATCTTTTTATAAAGTTAAAAGTATATAAATTATATTGGTGGAGACCTAGGTATACCTTTTTATTACTTCCAGTAGCATTTACTATTAGTGATTTAATGAAATCTGCTCTAGAAAAAAACAAAAAATGGGCTGGAAATGTAGTCCACTATCTTTCGCTTGTTGTGGTTAGTATTACAATTTTGTTTGTTCCAGCCACAATGCGGAAAATTCGTTATGGAATTGGTTTTTATCATTCATGGAAGGAACATTTTATCTTAGCACCACTATATAGTTTTTACATTTCCTTTGTTGTTTTTATGAACTCAGAGAAATCTGGAATGGTTCAAAAATTTAAAACACTTTTGATTTTGTGTTTTACTGATTATTTATTATGTTACATGAAGATCCTTAAAACTAATTTACAACATATTTTAATAAGGATTTTATTTCATTCTTTTATAATTTCCTTCTCTAATTTTATTAAAGGAAAAATTAAGAGACAGACCCAAAATATTCATTAGGTTTGCCTCTCATCATATCTATTATTTTTTTCGATCATTACGTTCAAAATGGCATTCGTTACAAACGGCAAATTTAAATCGCGGGTGAAGACTTTTACCACATATTTTACAGCCTTTTTTTGTTACTTGTATGCCTGACTTCAGGTTTTCATGAATGTGATCACTTATTTCTTCACGAATTCGTTCCCAATAATGAGCCTCTGTACTTTTTCCTAGCTTGTAAAGAAATAACAAATGAAGACCAACTGATTTGTAAGATAATTCTAGCTCTTCAAGGCTGGATTCTTTAATTAGTGGATCAGGTAATTCTTGGCCATCTATAATTGCTTCTAGCTTATTCTTCCATTGAAGTCTTAGAGATGGCTCGTTTGATGAAAATGGTAAATGTAAAAATCCATACAAGTCAGCAACAGAGAGTTTTGCTTCAATGATTGTATCTTCGACCATCTCATATAATAGTTTTTCTTCTGATAAAGATGCTTTTTTTGTTCCCATTGGACTTTTAAACTGGTCCCAAAGATAAAAAAATAGGCCCAGTTTTCGTGAATACTTTTGAAACCTTTCTAAAACAGTTGTGGTAGGAGCAATCGCAAATCCTTGTAATGGTGTATCTTCTTGCTCTAGAAGGCGAGTCATTGTGCGAACATTATGTGTAAAAGCGACTTTACCAACGTTGTATATGCCCTTTCGCCCAGCTCTACCTGCTATTTGTTTTATTTCTTGTGAGGTTAAATATCTTCTTCTTGTACCATCAAATTTATCGTTTTCCAAAAAGACAATACGTCTTATCGGTAGATTTAAGCCCATGCCGATCGCGTCAGTTGCAACAATGACCGTTGTTTCCCCATCTATAAATCGCAACATTTGTTTTTTTCTCGTTTCAGGAGGCATACTTCCGTAGATCATACTAACTTGACGTCCGGATCGTTGTAATTCAGATGCAGTTTCAAGTACTCTTTTTCTTGAAAAACAAACAATTGCATCTCCTTTCCGAGTTTGATTTAATTTGAACAGAGTTGGTTCAACCTCTAAAGGAATATCTCTATAGTATTCATGAATTTCAATATGAGAATTCCCCAGCACCTCTAATATCATAGGTTTAGCATTAAAGCTGCAAATAATATGAACTTCTTTTGCATTGGCTTTAGTTATCGCTTTATACCACGAAAACCCACGATCTTTATCAGCAATCATTTGGGATTCATCAATTACAATCACTTCATAAGGATCTTTTTCATGAAACATTTCAACAGTGCAGGCGATATGTCTTGCATCATGTACGAACTTCTCTTCTTCCCCTGTTTTTAGTGAGCATGGTATTCCTTCTTCATTTAATCGCTCATAAATCTCAAAAGCCAATAAGCGTAGTGGAGCTAAATAAATTCCACTAGCTGCTTCTTTCATTTTTTGAATTGCTTGATATGTTTTGCCTGTATTTGTTTCACCAACATGAAGGATATATTGAATATTTCGTCCTGCAGGTGGATAGTACTCTCTTCCAAAAATATCTTCAATCATTCGGGATTCTTCTTCTTTTCGACGCTTAATTGTCTCTAGTTCTTCAACTACTCTTTGCTCTCTATCCGACAAATCTTTATCAAATATTTCTTGATGAACAGCTAAATCGAATGGGATGTCGATTAACTTTATTAAATCAGTTACATGTTCCTCCATTATATCAGAAAAAAATTCTTCACTAAGATCATCGAACGGCTGAAATGCAACTTCTTTAATTAAAGAAATCGGTAATGTCTCTTGATAGGTATTATAATAATCATCAAAGACATGTGGTGATAAATGCTCCATTAACCAGTTAGGTCCAAAATCAAATAAATAGCTTGAAATGACTCCTTCATATTTTTCAGCAATATGCTCTTCATAATGATGTCTACCATATGCTGACTCCGCTTCTTCTGATAAATAGTCCGAAAATACAGCATTGTCAGAAGATAAAATGATTCCTTTTTTCTCAATTTCAATGGCAAGCTGAGAACCAACTAAATACCGAACATACAAATATAGCTCTTCATAGTTAGCACCAAGTAGTTGGTCGATATAATATTCAAGTTTTGAAACGAATTTTTTTCTTAATTCTCGTTGATCTTGTAGTTTCATTCTTTCTTCGTAAGCTATTCTTGCATCTTTATGCTTTTGCTCCCACTCAGTAGCTTTATCAGCATAAAGTGAATCAAGCCATCCTACAACATCAAATACTTCAATATCTCTTATGTCATTTCGAAACATTTGATTTATTAGCTTTTTACTAATCCCTTCTACGTCATAGCCTTTTTGTGCTAAATATTGCTTTTTCTCAGCATTTGAAGCATGACTTGCTGCTGTGTTAAGCCAAGAATTTAACCATAACTGGTCTATATATTGTGTACGTTCTCTTAAATATTGTTCGTAAGATATGTGATTTTCTCTTGTTTCTAAAAATTTGTATATATCATCTAAAACTAATGATTTAGTTCGTTCAATCGCTTTTAAATAGTGATTTTGTAAAATCTCTTTCATTTTAAAACTCCTCTTAGATAAGTACTTTTCTTTTATTTGTTATGGCTGGTTTTATATTTTTTGTTACTTGAAGGGATACACAGCACTATATAATGTCTAGTGCATTATTTTCTTTAATAGTACCTATTATGGATTGAAAACACCGGTTCTGTAAGATAATTAGGAACCTTTTTTCAAAAAAGAGTCTTAGTTAGTATATAGTTTCTATTAAATACAATGAAACATGTATGTCATATTTAGCTAAGGCATTTGAAAGAGAAATACCCCAAAATCTTATTTCTTCTATAAGAAAGTGAGGTATGAATTATAACTTATTTACCTTTTTAAAAGCTCAATAAAATGAGATAGTATTCTAGCTGTTAAACCCCAAATTACTTTGTTTTCATATTGATAAAAAATTTCATCCATTTTTCGAGTTTGCCAATTATAGTTTCTGCCTCCTGGAATTAAATCAAAAGGAAAATCCTCTTCTGGCTCTAGCTTTGTATGTACATGATAAACGTCGGGTTTCGTATTTAGAAAAAAAGTCAATGGAACAGTAAAAGTTTCCTGGACCTCAGATTTATTGGGATTTATGCTGTTAAAATCATTAATTAAACCAACAAATGGATAAACAATCATTCCATAAGGTGAAAGCAGAAAATCAATTGGGTAAACATCTGTTATTTGCTCTTGTGTGATACCAAGCTCTTCTGTTGTTTCCCTTACAGCCGTATCTAGAAATGATTGATCCTGCTTATCCATTCTACCACCAGGGAAACAAATTTCCCCAGGCTGTCTTCTTAGCTCTTGAGAACGCACCTCAAATAAAATATGTATGTCATTGTTTACTTTTAGAATTGGCAAAAGTACAGCATATTTCGAAAACCTCTCATTACCAAGAAAAGAAGGTGTATGTAACTGTACCTTATTGAGGATATCGCTTAATTCCATGTTCATCACCTCATACTACTTTCCTCTATCATAGCAAAAAAATGATCACTTTGTCACAAACCTGAAACTTCCTTGCGTGTGGAACAAAGTTGTGAAACAAGAAAAAACGGGGCGTGACAGGCACCGTATAAGAAACAAGCTAATGACAAACTATAACATGAGGTGTTTAAAAATGAATAAAAAGTTTCCAGTTATTTTTTTGACTTCTACAACAATAATTGGTTTGTTTTTGTTACCTTTTGCTATTGTAAAAAGGCGGGTTAAAGATTGGATTATTGTATATTTGGTTAGTATTATTGGTAATTCTCTTTCAGATCGTTACCTTGTGTCTAAAGGGTATTTAAAATACAAAATCAGACCTTTTCCTAGATATTTTATAATTCATTTACCTTTTGATTTTGTTCACTATCCCCTTTCTTTACTTTATTACAATCAATGGACATTAAATAGTAAGCCTATAGGTTTCATTTTAAAACTTTTACCTTTTGTTATTCCACAAGTGCTCATAGAGACTTTTGCGGCAAAGAAAACAGACTTAATTACATGGAAAAAGGGTTGGACATGGTACCATTCATTCATTAGCTTAGTGATTAAACTTCTCTTATGTCGGTCCATCATTTCGATTATTAGAAGAGCTAGTAGAGGTCAAATTTCTATCAAGTAATAAAATATTCACTTTACTGGTAAATAAAATGAGCATCCTAGGTTATGGATGCTCACGTTAAATAATTATAAGTATTAATCAAAAGTTTCTTTTATAAGATGTAACAATTCATCACGTTGGTAGCTTTCTTTAATTCCTGGTTTACTTGCTAAATAATCAAACACATCTGTTGTTGAATAATCTTTTCTTAATCCTTTAATGATTGTAGACAGGTATGAATGTGAAGGTTTTTTCCAATCAACTTCTTTTTTATCCCACGGCGCAGTAAAAGTATAAATTGGATAGCCAGAATCTTTTCCAAGATAAAGGATATTTCCGTACCAGGATTCCTCATTAAATACATAAGAATTCCTCTCTTGTACATCTTGGAGATTTAGTTTGAATTTTATTCCATCATTTTCTTGTTTCACGATATCCATAAATTGTTCAGTTGTGATTAAATATTTTTTACTATACGTAATACATGAAGAATCTTGATATAATCCGATAAAGGCAACACCCTGAAAATTCCACCTTCCAGATTCTTTTGCAAAATATAATGGATGCTTTATTAAATGAATCGATTCTTTTATAGGGAGCGATTGATCACGGCAACCTTCTTCTACCATACTAGAGCCATTAGGTTTTCCACCTTTTATGTAACATAAGAAACGATCATTATTTATGTTTGAGCCATAGCTTGCATACCAAACATATTGTTTTGGTTGTTCCACTTATTCTCACCTACTCAAAGTTTTAGTGGTTATTTGTTTTTTAGTTGAAGTATCATTTTGATGTTTGTCTGTATTCTACTATAATTACAAATTTATAGAAAATATTATACTCCTGAAAAAAAGTGAATGCACATTCTATAATCATTAATTCTGGATGTAAATAATTAAAGAAAAGTGCCTGTCACCACTCGACAAAAGTCGGGTGGTGACAGGCACCGAATTAAACTTCAATGATAATCGGTAAAATCATTGGTCTTTTCTTGGTGTGAGAGAAGACATATTGTCCTACTGATTTTCTGATTTTTTGTTTGAGAACATTCCATTGTGCTTTGTCTGATTCTTTTAGGTCATTGACTGTTTTTTTGATTAATCCATTTATGTCGTTTAACAAATCACTTGAGTCTCTGTTGTCTACGAAGCCACGGGATATTGTGTCAGGTCTTGTGATGAGTTTTCTTTCTGCCTTGCTCATTGTTAATACAATAACAAGCATACCATCTTCTGAAAGCTGTTTGCGGTCTCTTAACACGATATCCCCAACATCATCTAATCCAATTCCATCAACATATGTGTTTCCTGCTGGAATCGATCTTGTTTGTCGTGCAATAGAGTTCTCAAGATCTACTACATCACCATTTTTAAGAATAAATGTGTTTTCTTCTTCGACACCAACTGTTTCTGCTAATAAACGGTGATGATGAAGCATTCTGTATTCACCGTGGATTGGAATGAAATATTTCGGCTTCATTAAGGTTAGCATTAACTTAAGATCTTCTTGGTAACCATGACCAGATACGTGCATCCCTTTGCCTGAGCCATAGATAACATTTGCACCTAGTGCATACAAATTATCAACAATTTGAGAAACATTTTTTTCGTTTCCAGGAATTGGGCCTGCTGCTAAAATAACAGTATCTCCACGTAGTACCTCTGTACCACGGAAATTCCCAGTAGATAAGCGGGCAAGCGCAGCCATTGGTTCTCCTTGGCTACCAGTACATAAAATACATACTTTTTCAGGAGACAACTCTTCTATTTGATCTTGTTCAATGATCATTCCCTCAGGAGCATTTAGATATCCACGCTTCATTGCTACATCAACAACATTAACCATACTTCTACCTAATAAAGCAATTTTCCGGTTTGTTTTAATCGCTGCATCAACCACCTGTTGAACACGGTTAATATTTGATGCAAAAGTTGATAGAAAAATTTTTCCTTTAGCCTTGCGAAAAGCCTCTTCGATGTGCTGACCAACAATTAGCTCTGAAGGTGTAGATCCAGAACGTTCTGCATTTGTGCTTTCAGATAAAAGAAGCAACACACCTTTTTTTCCGATCTCAGCCATTTTATGAATATCTGAATGTTCATTATTAACAGGAGTTAAATCAAATTTAAAATCACCACTATGTACGATTGTTCCCTGTGGAGTTTCAAAAGCAATCCCAAGACAATCTGGAATACTATGATTAACTCTAAAGAAACTAGCAGTCATTTCTCCAAAAGTAATTTCAGAATTCGAATTAATTTCCTTTAACTCAGTTTCGCGCAGAATTTTATGTTCACTTAATTTTAGTTCAATTAATCCTAACGTAAATCTAGTCGCATAAACAGGAACATTTAGTTTTTTTAAGAAATAAGGGATACCACCAATATGATCTTCATGACCATGAGTGACGATTAACGCTTTTACTTTATCTTTGTTTTCCTCTAAATAGGAAACATCAGGAATAATGAGGTCAATACCTAATAAGCTTTCATCTGGAAATTTATTTCCACAATCAATAACAATGATGTCATTGTTATATTGAATAGCATACATATTTTTCCCAACTTCATTTAAACCACCTAAAGCGAAGATTGATAATAGATTGTTATTTGAGGTCAATGGTATACACTCCTACTCTATTTTGTGGTTTTAATATGTGTATTTTTCTAGTCAATTATGTAAGCTTTGAGTGAATGTTGAAATGTAATTTCTAAGGGCTTTCCTATATGTAAATGTGATATTGGATTACTTATTAAGGCTGTTTCGTAAACTTTGTTGCTTTTAGTTATAAGAAGATAACAGCACTGTATAAAGTCTAGTGTCATCTTTTCTTCTACAAATTGTACCTTTTTTGCGATAAACACTTGTTACAACAGATAAAGATGTCAATTAGCTACAATCTTTCATAAAAGAGCCTTTATAAAAAATAGAGTTATATTGCTTAAGATTTTTAGTAAAGGAAGTCACGAGTTTGATGAGTTTTAAAAAATAAAGATGTTTGCGAGTATAGTCTTTAAATTAGAAATATATTATAGATAAATTCCAATAAATTTCTAAAAAATGTCGTACAAGCTACAACCCTTGAATAGATTGTAAAAGTACTATTTAAAAGGGCGTGACATTTTTGAGTATTCTTTTTAGTTATGTTTTATTAGGATTATCACTTGCAGCTCCAATTGGACCAATAAATGCTGCGCAGATTGACCGGGGTTTTCGTTTTGGATTTTATCATTCGTGGGTAATTGGCTTAGGATCAGTAACAGCAGATATTATCTACATGATAATGGTCTATATGGGTGTTGTTAATTTTCTGGATAGTCCTTTTATGCAGACTTTTCTATGGTTATTTGGTTTTTTTGTGCTTATTTATACGGGGATTGAAACGATTTTTTCAGCAAGAAAAGAAATTCAACAAAATCGCAGTGAGTACGAATCTTATTTTAAAACATTTATGACAGGCTTTTTTATGGCCTTGTCAAATCCGCTTACTATCTTATTTTGGTTAGGTATCTATGGATCTATTCTAGCCAAAACAGCTGCTACATACGAAAATCTGCAGCTTTTCATTTATAGTGGAGCCATTTTGATTGGACTACTACTATGGGACTTTATAATGGCAATCATATCGAGTACATTTAGAAAAATTTTAACTCCAGGTTTAATCACTTTTATTTCTGTTATTTCAGGATTAACTTTAATGGGGTTTGGTGTTTATTTTGGCTTACAAGCTTATCATGTTTTGTTTTAGATTACTTTTTAGAAATACTATTTCTTATCATATAAGTGCGTGAAAACATACCTAGCTGCAACTTGATTTGATAGCACATTGAAGAGTCACCTACTTCTCCTACCTTTAATACTGTAACGTTTGAGGTAAGAATGGTAAAATATAAAAATGATATGGCGTAAATTTGATTTGCGCCTCTTTTAATTACACTCCAAATAGTTCCCTATAGAACCCTCTTTTTGTCGTTGCTCCTTTTCATCCATTACCTTGCATAGCAAGTTTTAATAAGGTGCATATTCTAAAAAATCATGATTTAAACTTAAAGGAAAAAGACAGGTTGCATATAAGTAACAACCTGTCTTCAATCATCCTTTTGTTCCCCCTGCTGTTAAGCCAGAGACGAAATATTTTTGGAAAAACAAAAACAATATGGCAATTGGAATGGCAATTAAAACGGATCCTGCTGCAAAGGTTGTAAATTCTGCACCAAACTGATCATCAATCAAATTGAATAAGCCAACTGGTAAAGTGTATTTTTCTTCAGAGCGAAGGAGAATACTTGCGATAATAAAGTCTGCAAAAGGTGCGATAAAAGAGAATAATGCAACAACAGCAAGAATCGGTTTTGCTAAGGGCATAACAATTTGAAAGAAAATTCGAAAATGACCTGCTCCATCAATTTTTGCTGATTCATCAAGCTCCCTAGGGATGGTATCTAAATATCCCTTCATTAACCATGTATTAAGGGGAATTTGACCTCCAACATAAATGAGAATTAATCCGCTTAATGTATCTAATAATTGGAATCTAAATGCTAATACATAGATCGCAATTAACGCCGCGAAATTCGGAATCATTTGTAAAATCAAAAATGTCATTAATCCATATTTTCTTCCAAAGAAACGATATCTTGAAAAAGCATAGGCAATAAAACTTACAGATAGGACTGTGAAGATCATCGTTAAGCAACTGACTATTAATGAATTTTGATACCATTTTAAATAATACGTTTCTTCTAAATTGAATAAATGTTGATAATGCATTAATGACGCATTTTTTGGAATAATTGAAGAACCTGATAGGCTTTGTCCAGGATTAAAGGAAGAGCCGATAATCCATGCTACCGGATATAAGATAATTAAAAACATAATCCCAATGATTAAATACGACAAACCTAGTCTAATGAATTTGTGAGATTTTATATTCATTACATCATATCCTCTTCTTGGAATGATTTCGTTTTTCTAAATTGCCAGATGGCAATCGTGATGACAAAAATTGATAATAATAATGTAATAGCAGCTGCCTTCGAATATTCAGCTGATGTCATTGTTAAACTATAAATCCATGAAATTAAGATATCTGTGCCTCCAGCATTATGTCCTGGTACAGCAGGACCTCCGCCATTAAATAGATAAATCACATTAAAATTATTAAAATTAAATGTGTATTGCGTGATGATAATTGGTGCTGTTGCAAATAACACAAGTGGTAAAGTAATGCTTTTGAACTTCTGTAAGCTATTTGCTCCATCCACTGTTGCAGCTTCATACAATTCATCAGGAATTGATTGAAGAACACCAGTTGTCATAGCAAAAACAAATGGAAAACCTAGCCAGGTTTGAATAAATATTAACGCCATTCTTGTATAAAGTGATTCTGTCATCCAAGGAATATCACCTAATCCAATAAGAGTTAAAATATCTTGATTGATGGCACCGAAGGATTCATTAAACATTCCGGCAAAAATTAATATGGAAACAAATCCAGGAATTGCCCAAGGTAGAATTAAGACAGTTCTAATCAATGCTTTACCTTTTAAGTCTTTCTGGTTAACAATAACAGCGAGAATAATTCCAAGTGCGACTTGAAAAGTGGTTGCAACAAACGTCCAAACAAGTGTCCAAGATAAAACACCAAAAAAGGTCTCACGCCAAATATCAATTTTGAAAATATCTATAAATGTTTGAAGAAACACCCAATCTACAAGCTTAGCTGGTGGAGAATGATATAAGTCATAATTAGTAAATCCTAGTAGTATCACAAAAATAATTGGAAAAACAACAACAAAGACCATCAATAAAAATCCAGGTGTCATGATTAAATAAGGAAAACCAGATTCTATTAAGTTTCGGTATTGCTCCCATAATGTATGAAGTGGCTGACCTTTGTCCCTCTTCTCTCCATTTTTATATGCATCAAATAAATTAAACAATAGAAATATCAAGCCGAAGCTAACGATAATAAGAGCTAATATCCCTTCAGCTAATAGAAAAATAGAGTTATCTCGCGGTGTTTTTTCACCAAGTGTAACAATTCCCCATAGTCCCATATTAAGTAAATCTCGAAAAACACCAAAAAATGCAGCTGTTAATAGTAAAAATAAACCACCCTTAACATACTGCTTGTTATACAATTGTCCTAGTCCAGGAAGAATCGAAAGAACAACAGCTATTTTTCGATGATTAGTTGGATCAACCCTATTTTGCTCCACTTTTACATCCTCCTTTCCATTTTAAATAAATTTATAGCAGTACCTCCGTTCTGGACGTACTGCTATTTCTTTATTTAGTTAGAATGACTTGCTTCAATACTTTGATTAATTTGTTTTACTGCAGCATCAAGAGCTTTTTTAGGTTCAGCTTTACCTGTTACAATTGTTTGTAAGTTATTCGCCATCGGCTCCCAAACTGTTCCCATTTCAGGAATATTCGGCATAGGAATGGCATTTTGTGATTGTAATGCAACAGCTTTTGCTCCTTCATTCTCGGTTATAGCAGGATTTTCAGCTAAAGCAAGATTAGTAGGAACTTCCTGTGTTTGTTCAAAACGGATTAATGAGTTTTCATCATTTGTAATAAAATCAACAAATTTTGTTGCCCATTCCTGGTTTTTTGAATGACTTGATACATGGTAACCTTTTACACCCATAAACGTTTTCATATGTTCTCCATTAGGAAGTTTAGGCATTGGAGCTATTCCAATATCAACACCTGCATCTTTGTATGGCTGAAATTGCCATGGTCCATTCATAACGGCTGCTACCTTACCTTCTCCAAATAAACCATCACGTGTTGAGCCGCCATTTTCTCCGATAAGTCCTTTAGGAAATAAACCTTCGTCATACCATTTTTTTATATATGTCACACCTTCAATAGCACCTTCATTATTTAAACCAAGATCCTGTGGATTTGGAATATCGTTTTCATTGCCAAATACATAGCCGCCATTACCAGCAATAACACCATGAGCCATATAAAAATCATCCCATACTGCTAAAAATCCAAAGTTACCATCCTTTGTGAAATCTTTAGAAAAGCTATACACTTCATCCATTGTTTCTGGAGGAGCTTCCATTAGAGTTTTGTTATAAATGAATACAGGTGTTTCTGATGATTTTGGAAGACCGTAAAGTTTTCCATCATATGTTTGTGCAGAAATAGAAGATTGGGAGAAACGATCTTTCACTGCTGAATCAACAGTTATTTCTGCAAGATGACCTTGCACCGCTAACTCTCCAATTTGATCATGAGGTAGTGTTAATACATCGGGTCCAGTTCCAGCAGGTCCATCTAAACGCAATTGCTCACGCATATCACTCGCCATTAAAACCTCTTTAATCTCAATTTCAATACCATGTTCTTCGGTAAACTCTTTCGCAACATCCTTTAACCAAGGAGACTTGTCTTTGTCTTCCCAAACAACAAGCTTTTCAGGCTTATTTTCATCCTCTGTTGTTGCTACTGTTTCTTCACTATCATTCATAGTCGTTTCATCCTGTGGTCCACAGGCAGCAAGAGCGCCTAGTACGAGAATAAAGACCATAAACATTGTTAAAAACTTTTTCATTGTAATCCCCCTTTTTCTTTTTTTTGTACAAACGATTGCACAATTAGTTGGAAACGTTTGCACTAAACTACATTCTCAACATATGATCTGATTTAAATATTAAGAACTTAAATTTATTGAATAGTTAAAATATTGATTTCTGCTAAAATGCTGAATTCTGAAAAAACAAAAAAGCTGACAATTTATCTTGTCAGCTCTTCGGTCATGTAAGTTATATGGTTAAATCATTCTCAGATTTAACATTGAGGGCATTTTTTAATAACATTTGCAGAAGAGCAGCGAAAACAGCTATTACAAGAGAGGTAAATGTGATAATTATACCAAGTAGTAAAATGCCTGGATTTCCAGCTTGATTATAATTTAAAATAATAAAGCCAATTACGTATAACAAACTGATTGCTATTGCGCAGTATTTTATGTACTTTAAAGCTACTACAGAAGAGTCTGAGAAGGCAATGTTTTGATCAATATACCTTAATAGCTCTAATATCTTATAAAGTGCGAAGAAAAATGGCAGTGCTGTTAAGTAAATTCCAATCAAAAGTGGATATTGTAAATGCGCAAACTCTGGATACATTTCTGCTAAAACTCTTGATTGCCAAGGCAACCAAAATGAACATAAGCAAAGTATCGATAAACCTATCGTGTAAATTACTATTTTCATTAAAGTTGTTGTTTGAAGTTTCATTAAAAAGCACCTCACTTAATTAATGTTACCTTTAGTATAAATCGTTATTTATTGATAATCAATAAATTATTATTATTTATTAATAAATAGTGGTTGGATTTTTATAATCAATTTTATGTATTAATTTCATATTATATTGCGCATTTTGTCGATTGATGGATTATTCTTGAAAGTTGATTGATTATCCGTTAAAGTTGACGGATTATTCCTAATAGTTGTTGGAATACTTCATAAAGTTGACGAATTAACTAACTGTAGAAATGCTTATTGAACGCTTATTTTAGTTTGTTAATAAATGTATATCTTTTATTAAATCACTTTTTTTATATTCACTATATTCATTCTCAATCATTTCGAATATATAAGGTTTTTTAGTTAAAAGATAGCTTTTTAATTGTAGGTAAGTGCTTAATGGGAATTCGTGTTCCCAGTTTGCCTTATAACCCACAATGCCATATTTCTTAATTAAAGAATTCACTTCTTTTAATATAACTTCTAAAAATGAATCATAATGATATTCAGTATCAATTTTTATTCTATTTTCAAAAGAAACAATAATATGTAACATTCTATTTTTTTTCAGTGTAAAGTTCCACCTAGTAATAAATGGCTCACTATCCCATGCACAACTTGTATGATTAGTTAAACCATAATCTTTTGATATACAGGTACTGTTTAAATAAAGAAGAGCAGATAACAAGTCACCTAAGCAATCACTCACATATGTAACATTAAACGATAATTTCTGGGAATTTATTTCGATAAATCCATCTACTACCCATTGATCTATAAAATCATATTTAAATTTCAATATTACCACCCTATCTTCTTACGTTTATGTTTTCAAAATAACTTCTTATTAAACAGATCAATATCGTGAAGATTTTTGTTTAGTAAATTATTAATAATCTGGCTATTCACTTCTTTTTCTCTTAGATCGTTATCTTTAAATTTTAATAGATCTTCTAGACGTATCCATTTACTATCTGATATTTCATTTTCTCTAAGTATAAAAGCACCTCCAATGATTTCAGCAGTAAAATGAAAGAGAATGACGTGATCATTAGTTTGACTTTTAAAGTTATATATACCCGAAGTGCTGATAAGCTCTACATCATAGCCCGTTTCTTCTTTTACCTCTCTACGTGCTGCTTTTAGAATGTCTTCACCAATTTCAATACGTCCACTTGGAAAATTCCATTTCTTAAATGCTTTTGGTTTTGTTTCTTGAATAATGAAGACTTTACTATTCTTATAAATGGTAACACTCACGACTAAAACAATATTCTGATGGTTCATTATTTCTCCACTTTCAATTAATTTTTAAAATTTTCGTATATTCATAATGTAGATTATTCTAGTCCTGTTTAGCAATGCCCATTTTTTTATCATTGAATACGAAATGGAATTATACAAAACCACCTTATAGATATGTTAAAATTAAAATATGTTAACTTATTGATATTTTAGTTAACACATATTTTATGAGGAGGAAAACAATGTATAAGCTAAGAGGACATCACCTCTTTTGCCTTCTGGGGTATCGAGGTATGGGGTATTCCAAAGAATATGTGGAAAATATGACGATACTTCATCAAACATTAAAAAACGATCCTTTTACAAAAATTAAACTTGTGAATGGTCCAGATCAACTATGTGATAAATATCCAAACTCAGGTGAATATCATTGTCAAAACAATTCGATTTATGAGCGAGATCGAGCCATTTTAGAAAAATTAGGTCTTACAATTGGGCAAATTTTATCTTGGAGGGACATCGAGATGCACATCCAGAAGTATGTTGTACCTTCTGACATTCAAACAGTTTGTGAAACTTGTTCCTGGCGCTCTTATGGTGTATGTGAAGAAGGAATAAGAGATGTTCTTAAAGGAAAGGGCTTAAGAGAAGTTAAATGAGTCCTTCCCTTCCTTTTGTTACTAAATGATAGCCTCCATTAAAACCCTCATTTTGTATCACTAATAATTGAGCCGGACCTTCAATCTAAAATAGGTCATCTATATTCTTCACTTTAAATGATTCATAAACTTTTAAGAGAAAATACTTCACATAATAAATACATATATGTATAAACAGAGCACCAGAAAAAAATTCACAAAACTTTCACTTATGAAGAAATTTTTATTTATATATAATAACAGTTATTCTCGTTAAAGAAAGGATGTTTTCGTTTGCCTAGTAATAAAAAAGAAGGAATTATCTTTGCAATTTTTATGTGTTCAGGAATGGTCTTTATTATGACCTTATACAACACACTATTACACGGAGTTTCAATTACATTTTGGAGTGCGGTACTGCAATTAATCATAACTTTCATCATTGCATTTATCGTCGAATCACTAGTTGAGCCTAGAGCACGTAAACTTGCGCTATCCTTCCCTTATGATAAATCTAAACAAATTAATGTTATTTTAAGCATATCATTTTGTATGGTTCCAGCGATGGTGCTTATTATGTCTGTATATGGTCTTATTTTAACCTCAATTATGGTAGGAATTGAAGGATCTATTTTCACTGCTTATCTTAAAACTGTTGGGCTGAACCTTATCGTGGCCCTACCAGCTCAATTACTAATTGTTGGTCCAATTTCGCGTGGACTACTAACTAAATTCATTAAACCAATGAGCCAAAATCCAGAAATAAATATGTAAGATTCATTCAGTTCATATAGATGGAAATTAGCATGAACATCAATAGTAGATCAAACTTTTAGAATTTGGTCTACTATGTTGATTATAATTAAATTAGTAGAGAGAATCCTCTAAACTTATTTTAACTTTTTCCCACTCACTATCTATAATGCTATAAAAAACAGAATGTCGATATGTACCGTCTTTTCTAATCATGTGATTTCGTAATATTCCTTCTTTACTCCCTCCAATTTTCTCTAATGCTTTTTGAGATCTAAGATTTTGATCATCTGTTTTAAATTGAACTCGTATGAAGTTAAGATCTTCAAAAGTATATTTCAATAGTAGATATTTACACTCTAAATTAGCAGCTGTTCCCCAAACTGTCGGGGTTAACCAAGTCCAACCAATTTCTAATCCTAGGTTTATTTTTGAAATATCTAGAAATCTCGTACTCCCGATCACCTTATTACTTTTTCTACATTTAATTACAAATGGGACCTCATTTCCTAACTCCTTTCTTCGTAAAGCCTCTTCTACAAAGCATTCCATTTGTTGATAACTTTTTATAGACTTTGGTAAGTGTGACCAAATTTCTTTGTTTTTACCAGCTTCATATAACTCTTTTGTATGAGAAATTTCCATTGGTACTATTGTAACGGTATTTCCTGAAAGTTTTTCAAACATCAACATGATTCAAGCCCCCTCATCTGTAATTTTGACCATTTGTGAATCATTTTTAAAAGGTATAAAAGGAATAACTGATTAAAATAATCGCAATACCCAATTCTAACAAAATGTACTCTAATCTCTCTTTTAATAGATAATGTTCTATAGCACTTAACAAACATATTGTCGCTAATATAATTTGTAAGATACTAAAGTAAAAGCTTGTCAACCCTTTAAATAAACCCATTACAGCAACAATTATTGCAAGTATTACTAAGATTACATCTATAAATTTAGGTATTATCTTTTTTGAATTTCGTTGATCCTTAAAAAACAAAGAAATTACTAATTCCAATTTGTTCGATTGTTTCGAAATAATATTCACCAAATTTCTACTGTATTTTCTGTTTGTGTTTGTAAATTATTGTAACATTTTATAAATCTATTGTTCTTGTTTTTTTAACAAATAAAAGCTCTATATCAAAATGATATAGAGCCAGCAAACTCATTTATCTAATAAGGGTGATTATGATGATTTATAGACCACTCATTATGAGACGACAAATAATTTTTTGATCAACAATTTCTTTATATATATATTGATAGCTATTGATATGAATCATAGCTCTCCCTGAAAAGTAATTAACTTAGCTAATTTTATACATGCACTCTACTGCTTTTGAAACAGCTGAGTTTATAGCGTTAAAGAATAAAAGTCATAAAAACTAATAGCGACTTTTTTTATCATTTGCTTAACTATGCTATTTTTAGTTAATTATGATGTCCCTCTTCAGCTGCCATTGCTATTGCTTTTGTTTCATGAATTGTTCCATATGGATGCTGTGGAGGTGCATAGATTGAATACAGTTTTAGTGGTTTGTTTCCTGTATTAATCAAGTTATGCCATTTGCCAGCTGGAATGATCATTGCATAATCTTTATATACTTTTTTCTGAAAATCCAATCGATTTTTCTTATCTCCCATTTGGACAACTCCTTGCCCTTGTTCAATACGTAAAAATTGATCCAGATTTGGGTGAATTTCTAAGCCAATGTCTTCTCCAACGTTAATACTCATTAAAGTAAGTTGTAATTGCTTACCAGTCCATAATGCAGTACGGAAATTTTCGTTTTGTTTAGTTGCCTTTTCAATATTAACAACAAAAGGTTTTGGACCATAATCTGTTAATCGGTTTGAGAGATCTTCATTTAGTAATCCAATTCGAGCGGTATTATCCTGTTGATTTGTTAATGCCCATATAAACAAATGTTGATAGTAGGAATCTTGTGTACGATAACAATTTTTTTGAAAATCTTCAAATATATCTAATTCTGCTTTAAAAGCTTTTTGTAAACCTTCTTGATAGCTTTGATACGTTATTTTATCAATTGAGTATTCAGGTTGCATTCCAGTAATGGTTGTATAGTAATTGGTGAATGCTGTTAAATGAGCTCTTTTTCTTTCTAATACATAATGAAGTTCATTTTTATGCTTTTCATTGTATGCTTCTTTAATTAACCTATTGTATAGTTGTATTGCTGATGCCTCTCTTTTTATTCCCGAAATAATCGGTTGTAGTAAATTTTGATCATCAGATATTGAATTTCTTAACGAAAATGTTGAGTTGTAGATCTGTTCGTGATTAAGAGCATATTTAGGTGACTGATAGACATTAGGCATATAATGCATGTTACTCATTCCCTTCAGAGTTTTTTCATTGTATCATATGCCTAATTATAAATAATGTTATTTAAGTAGAGCTTAATATCCAATTTTAATGCAACCAGTTTCCTTAGGAAAATCGTTTCTAGAAAGTTTAACACCGTCAATAAACTGTCTATAAGCAGTAATTGTTCCATCGTGAGAAACTATACAAATTCGGTTAGTTTTCTGTTGCTTACACCATTTAAGGAATATTTCTGCTATTAAATGAAACTCATTTTCACCTAAAATATTTACTCCATGGTTCCAAGGTAAATGAGAAATAGAATTTTCAAGTGAAAACATTGGAAAATCCGATTTAATTTGATTCTTACTTAACAATTGATCGCAGGGTAGTGTTTTTCCTCCAGAAACAGTTGGAAATATTCTTGGACCAATTAAAGGATTCACAATTTTTTTACAGTCATAACCTTCACTCCATAGTAAAGCTGTTTGTAATGTTCGTCTTAAAGGGTTACTAACGATAATATCAGTATTCAGTAAAGGAAATTCTTCTATAAGTGAACGCGCTTGAGTTATCTTTATCTGTTAATGAAGGGTTTTTTGTATACAAGCTATTTGGAAGATTTAAAGTATGTTCACCTTGAGTATGTCTTATAAATAGTAACTTCACTATTTTTCAACCCCAATTGAACTTGATTTTTAGTAGGGAATTTGTCAGAAATTTTACTTTGAATTTTTTAATGAAAATCGTAAATTAAGAAAGTACTGAGCTTTAATAACTTAAAAATTAATCTTAAAACAATTAAGTTTTAATGATCTTTTTTTTATCATAGTTCCTTTATTTCCCTTTTTCAACAGAAAAGGTTCTTTTAAATAATGATATTTTCTTAAAAAATGATCACAAATTTTTAATTTATATCGAAACAAAATTCAAATTTTAATATAAAAAGGAGTAACAAAAAAATGCAATTACCTAGGATAATTGCACTCGTTTTCTTGCTTATATAGTTAATAACTTTTTAATCGTTTTTATCGCTAGTTTTATTGGCATCACCATGTTTAACACCTTTGCTTTTATATGGCTTCGCACTTTTTGCTTTGTTTGCACCTGTTTGCCAACGTGTCCAGCCCTTTTTGCCAGTACCGCGACCTGTCCCGCCCTTGCCTTTTGCTTTACTCATTATATCAACTCCAATATTCTCTGCTTTATATATTATTATCATTAGTTAGTTTCAGCCATTTTATTTGGGTAAAAACAAAAGAATGAAGTTTAATCATATAACAATCAAAGCTTAATTAAAACAGAAAACAATTTAATTGTCGAAATAGCTTTAGGTTCTATTTAATTTCTTCTACTATAGAAGTTCCTTCACTTTGCTCATTGTCGTTCCATTTCCACTTTTCGTGCAATCTAATTCTTCCATCAGAAAGAATCTCAGGAACAGATTGACACTGCCCACCTCTAATTTCATTATTTTTGTTTATATGATTGTAGTGAAAGTGTAAATGCCCATTTTCTTCAACAAGTCCTATTAGAAAACCTTTGATAATGTCACCACCACTATATGTTGCTGACAAAATGGACCCTTCCTGTTGATAGTTAAAAATGGTTTTTGTTGAAACTTCACCGTTTTCTGAGTTTTCTATCGCAACAAATGTTCGGTTATGATATTTAATCATTTTTAACTCAGTCCCTCCACTTCCTTATTAATAATTGTTATCAAGTTTGTACTTGAGCCAAGAACGTAAAAAACCACCAAATATTAAACCTGTATAGTAAAAAATCAGAGCTTAATGAAAAAGCTCTGATTAAATAAGTCGTTTTTATTAAAATGCTGTGAAACAAGAAAATTCGGGGTGTGACAGGCACCGCACTTACTGTACTAATTCATCAACAGATTCTTTTCTATGTACACGCTTGATTGCTTCGCTAATTAATGGAGCAACTGAGAGTTCCACGATTTTGTCGATTCGGTTTTCTTCTGGAAGAGTAACAGAATCTGTAATAATAAGTTCTTTAATTTTAGAGTTTTGAATTCGTTCTATTGCTGGTCCAGATAATACTGGGTGTGTACAGCAAGCGTAAACCTCTTTAGCACCATTTTCTATAAGTGCATTAGCTGCTAGTGTAATTGTTCCTGCTGTATCGATAATATCATCAATTAGTATCGCTGTTTTCCCTTCAATGTTTCCAACAATATTCATCACTTCAACAACATTTGGTTTTGGTCGTCTTTTATCTATAATGGCAATTGGAGCTTTTAATCTATCTGCTAATTTACGAGTACGCGTTACCCCACCATGATCTGGTGAAACGATCACAATATCCTGTAAATTCTTACTTTCAAAATAATCAGCTAAAATTGGTACTCCTAGTAAATGATCAATTGGAATATCAAAAAATCCTTGAATTTGTGGTGCATGAAGATCAAGAGCAATGACACGAGTTGAACCTGCCGTTTGAAGTAGGTTTGCAACTAGTTTAGCTGTAATTGGCTCTCTAGCTCTTGCTTTACGATCTTGTCTTGCATATCCATAGTAAGGAATGACTAAGTTGATTGTATTTGCTGAAGCACGCTTTAATGCATCAACCATAATCAAAAGTTCCATTAAATGCTCGTTTACAGGGTTGCTGATTGACTGGATAATGTATACATCACAACCACGGATACTTTCTTCTATATTTATTTGGATTTCACCATCACTAAAACGAGTAACAGAATTCTTTCCTAATTCGATTCCAAGAATATCACAAATTTTCTGTGATAAAGCCGGATCAGAGTTTAGCGAAAATATTTTCATATTAGAATCTTCATGTTCATGTTGATTAGACATAATAAAGCGAAAACCTCCAAGGAATTTTTATATTTTATCATTCGACATATTTCTATTTTACACTATTCGTAAAATGTACAATAGCATCAAAAGTAAAAAAATATGTTTTTCTTGTGTAGTTTGAATATTCGCATTATATATTCGCTTTAAACGTTACCTTCTTTTTTAACTTAGCTAAGAAAACAAATAGTAGAAAAACAACTAAACCTACACCTAAAAAAGGTAATACCTTCACTAATAAATTCATCCAATGAAATGGTGCATCATGAGAATATATAGCTTTATTCCAATGATTTTTCTTTACTTCAACTGCAATCGTTAAATCTGTTTTACTATTATTTATCTTGTAATATTTTGTTCCTTTCGGAAATGCATTTGAAGCATTTCCATAATAATCTCCTGTCATATCGTTTGGAATGGTTTTTACTTGGCCGATCTCTTTTTCGATATCATTTTCTGAGACTTCTTCATCTGTTACTTCATAAACATTCCCGTCCCACACAACAAAAGGATATGCCCAGCTTAAGCCTTGTGCTGAAGCGGTAAATAATAAATTAATTAAAACAAATAAAATGATTTTTTTCATTATGACTTAACACAACCTTTATAAAGACTTGAAAGCTCAATGAACTAAAACGATAATCAATTATTGAGATGATGATTTAAAATTAAGACGAACAGGATCAATTTTACTCATTGTTGCTTTATACAAACTAATATTTCCAATATCAGGTTTTGTGGAGTTTGATTGAACTTCAAAATTTGCATGTAACCCTATTGTCCAAATCGCTTGATTATCTCGCTTTAAGACGATAGCAAGTGTTCCGAACTGTTCAATGTTCTCCCAAGTAAATAATTCTTTATGCCCCTTTTCAGTGATAGAAATTCCTTCAGTATTACTTACAACTTCCATATTTTGACCTGACCATACTCCATGAATTTCTGCTCCGACATAATAATAAGAAGCACCATCACCTCGATCTCCATAGGTTCCGATATATTGTTGAATAGTTTCTTCTGCTGTTTTATATGTAATGGCGACAATATCTTTTTCAATCCATTCAACCTTGAAATTACCAACTGTATGATTCGGTAATTTTTCTTTTGGTTTAGCCAAAATTCCATAATAAGATCTATAATAAAAGCTTTCTCCAGTTTCAACATTTTCTTTTATCGAAAAAACATGTTTAAAATCCGGTGAAATACTCATCATATTGCTGATTTTCTGTTCACTTATGATGACAATGATGATTTGGCTAATTATGAAAGTAATTAAAATGTAGCTGTAAGTTACTTTTAACTTTTTAGATCGTCTAAGTAATAAGAAGATGCTTAATAATAAACAAATAGCAAGCACCATATTGATTAAATAAAACAAACGGTTATCAATATACTCCACTTGAAATTTAGCACTTATGTAAAGAAAAGCCATTTGCATACAAAAGAAGCCAATTGACATAAGGAATAAAGTCAAGCCTATTAAATGGTTCAATTTATTTCGTTTCAATAGCTTGACCCTCCTTTTCAAACTCCCACGTTTTGCCGTTATCCTCTGAAATGAATTTTCCTTTTATCTTGCCACCTTCATAATCACCATGATGTCCTTGATTAACATAAATAGCTAAGTGATTTCCTTCTTTAATGGGGATTTCTGCTGATACAAAGATTTGCTGATATTTTTCTGGAACAGAAATAGTTGCCCTACTCCAGGTTTCTCCAGTATTGTGTGTAAAATAAAGCTCTGGTGCTGTGGGATTAATTGTTCCAAAAGATAAAAATCCAGTAGTTTCATCAATAAATCCACCATCTGAAATTAAGCTTGTCACACCTGAATTCGTTGTTTCCTTCCAACTCAGCCCACCATCATGCGTGATAAAAATATGCGATGATTCGAAAGACATAGTCCTTCCTCCAGAAATAATGACATAACCAAAGTCGTCATTTAGGAAATCGATCTTTCTATACCTCATTTGAGAAAACCCTTCAGTTACAACTGAGTTTTTCCACGTTTCACCTTTATCTTTTGAATAGGTTACAACTACTTTTTGATGATCCCCAATTTCACCTTCTGTATATAAAAACGCTGCCATATCTTCACTTAAAAAATAGCTTTTCTCAATAAGTTCTTTTTTGTTTCCATTATACTCACCTTCGAATAAGCGATCTTTTTCAACAGGGACTTTACGCCAGCTTAAACCTTTATTATATGTAATGTTTAGTTCATCATTTTGTAATGTATAACTAATAATTGTATTTGAAATAGGCTGTAATTGCTCAACTTTTTCTTTATTTATATGTCCAGATATCTGATTTTGTTCTTGAGAAGGAATGTTACTAGATTGATAAAAGTAGATGGTAGAAACAATTAAACCAACTATCATAACGGACGTTACTACCCCTATCAACATTTTCATTTAAGTTACTCCTTATCTATGAATATAAGAGTTATAAAGAAGTTGTATGTCTATTTGATTCTCTTAATGGATACAGAATGGTTTAAAAAGTGGATTAAAACATTTCCGCCCGATGAAAAGATGACTTCAAATGACAATGTTAAACCGTTTACTGGCAAAAACTCTTCATACAACCAACTATCAATGTCTCTACTCAAAATGCTTTTTTCGTTATCAAAATTATGATGTTCAGTTTTAAAGATTGAGACATTGTGAAAGCTTAAAATCCAAAGTTCTTCATTTTCTTCCTCTTCATCATTAGAAAGAGTAAAATGAACATTTAATTGTAGTAGACTTTTATGTTCAATTTCCATTTTTATTAAACGATAATCATGAAATCCCCATGAATAAAAATGCTTGAACACTGCAAGTGGTAATCGATCTTTCAACGTTCTATAAATTTCCTGATAGTTTTCAATATGTAATTGCCATTGATTTTCAATCTTATTGCATTCTTGTTCACTGATATTGTCTGTATTCTGAGCTACATGCAGCTCGTAGAGGAAATATTTCAATAAGGTTTTCATCTCCTACGTTTCACATTTTAATTTTTTCATATTTGCATTTTTATTTATGTTTAATTTCTTGTCATAAAATTTTGATTCTCTCATTTTGTTCTGTTTTTTCAGTCTTGTAAAATCGCATTATAAAATCTTTATATATTTTATTTTACCATAAAAACCCAATAGGTTTTAAATATAACTATGCTAAATAAATGTAATACAATTTTTTCTAATAATGAAGCTTCACTAATCACTTTCAATGAATATCTTAAAAGGAAAATCACAAAAGTAAGCGAATAGTAACTTAATGTGATTATTTTATAGGAGGTAGTAGATTTGAGTGACTTAAGAAGTTTGAGTAAAGAGGAATTGATAGTGCTTTACTCTAAATTAGAAAAAGATTTTCAGAGAATTAAGGATAAAAATCTTTCACTTGATATGTCCAGAGGCAAACCAAGTCCAGAGCAGCTTGATTTATCTTTAGATTTACTTACGATATCAAGTGATTCACTACATGTTTTAGAAGAAATCGATGTTCGTAATTATGGCTCTTTAGATGGTCTGCTTGAAACAAAGCAATTATTTGCTGAGATTTTGCAAGTTAATACATCTGAAGTGATTATTGGTGGTAATTCTAGTCTGAATATGATGTATGATACTGTTTCTAGAGCATTATTACATGGAGTAATTGACAGTAACATACCTTGGGCTAAAGAAGAGAAAGTGAAATTTTTATGTCCTAGTCCTGGTTATGATCGACATTTTGCTATTTGTGAATTATTAAATATTGAAATGATCACGATTGAAATGTTAGACGATGGTCCTGACATGGATAAAATTGAAGAGCTTGTTAAAGAAGATAAATATATAAAAGGTATTTGGTGTATTCCGAAATATAGTAATCCTGATGGAACAACTTACAGTGACGAAGTTGTAGATCGGCTTGCTAAAATGAAGACAAAAGCACCTGACTTTAAGGTTTTTTGGGATGATGCTTATACTGTTCACCATTTAACAGATAAACCTTCACAATTAAAAAATATGTTACAAGCTTGTAAGGATGCAGGTAACCCTAATAGGGTCTTTATATTTGCTTCAACATCTAAAATTACCTTCCCTGGATCAGGTGTTTCCGCTATGGCAAGTAGTGAAGAAAATATACATTTCATAAAAAAACAGCTCGTAATCCAAACAATTGGCCCAGATAAAATTAACCAGCTTCGACATGTTCATTTCCTAAAAGATTTGGAGAATATAGAACAACATATGAAAAAGCAAGCGGAAATCATTAAACCAAAATTTGATATGGTAACGACCATACTAGAATCTCAATTAAGTCATTTAAACATTGCTTCTTGGAGTAACCCTAAAGGTGGATATTTTATCAGCTTAAATACACTTGATGATTGTGCAAAAGAAACGGTTAAACTTGCAGCTGAAGCAGGTGTTACCTTAACAAATGCAGGAGCAACATTTCCATATGGTAAAGATCCTAGAGATCGAAACATCCGAATTGCACCTACATTCCCTTCTTTAACTGAATTAAAAACAGCTATTGAAGTTCTTTGTGTATGCATAAAGATGGCAAGTATCAAAAAACTGTTAAAAAACTGATAAACAGGTTTAGAATTTAAAATGGGCATATATCTATGCGAAGGTAGATATTGGGCCTTAAGTGTTAAGCTAATGAAAAACCCGAATTATTAGGTGACGTTAATCAATCTTGTGCCTAATAATTCGGGTTTTCTGAATTATTCAATATATAATTAGTGTTTCTCGTCTCTATTGAAGATTTCGTTAATTATGTCCTAGCTTGCTTTCAATATCCCTAAATACCAGCTTCATTATCTGGTTCTAACTCATTTTTAACTATTCGAATTTTATTAATTCTTTTTTCATTCACTTCTTCAACTGTAAATAAATAACCATTAAATTCCACAGTAACATCCTCAGAAGAAACTCTAGGAATATATCCAAGTTGACCGATTATAAATCCACTTAATGTGTCATAATCTTCAGATGGTAGCTTAATGTCGATAATTCGATCAACTTCATGTAAACTTACAATTCCATTAAACAAAAAGGTATCATCATCTACTTTGACATATTCAAATTCTTCCTCATCATGCTCATCAAAAATGTTCCCTACAATTTCTTCTAATAAATCCTCAAGTGTGACTATACCTGCTGTACCACCAAATTCATCAATAACAACGGCCAAGTGTACTTTGTTTTTCTGGAGATCACTAAATAAGTCGTCAGTTACCATAGATTCAGGAACAAAATATGGTTTTCTAATGATTTTTTTCAGAAGAAAAGTTTCCTCATCTCCACTTTCCATATATTGAAGAATATCTTTAACATGGAGAATTCCAATAATATTATCAAAATTTTCCTCATAGACAGGAAACCTTGTATATTTTTCTATATTTATAAAGCGGATCACTTCTTTAAGTGAAGCATCTGCTGGTATTCCTATAATATTTGTTCGATGAATCATGATATTTGAAACAATGGTATTATCAAACTCAAATATATTGTTAATCATCATCTTTTCTGTATCTTGAATGGCTCCTCTTTCTTCTCCAACATCAACCATCATTCTAATTTCTTCCTCTGTCACTTGTTCATCATTTGCATGAGGATCAACACCGAATAATCGGACTAAACCATTAGTTGATAATGTTAATAATTTTACAAATGGTGATGTGATTTTCGAAAGAATTGTTAATGGTCTAGCGACAAACATAGAAATCGGCTCTGCTTTTTGCATCGCGATTCTTTTTGGTACAAGCTCACCAACAACTAATGTAAAATATGATAATACTAATGTAATAAGTACTACAGATATGGATTCAAGCCATTTATCTGATAAAGGTACACCTAAGCTTGAAAGTAGAGAAGCAAGTTGACCTGAAAAGCTTCCTGCAGCAAATGCACTTGCAAGGAAACCAGCAAGTGTAATACCAACCTGAATAGTGGCTAAAAACCTACTAGGCTCTGATAATAATTTTTGTAACAAAATGGCTTTCTTGTCACCCGATTCTGCTAACATTCTTACCTTATTATCATTTAAAGAAATTAAAGCAATTTCAGATGCAGCAAAAAAGGCGTTTAAAATAATTAAAACAATAAGAAAAAAAACTTCTATGGACAAGCAATGTTCCTCCAATTATTTAGTTAAATTTATATTCTTAAGATTATATTATAACTGAATATCATAGCAGAAAATGCATAATTTATGTCTTTTTTAGTAATTTTGTTGTATAAGTAAATTAATATAAATCAGCAGGAATAGTATGTCCACAGTTTTGAAATTTAAATAAAAACTTCATTCATAGAGAGCCAGAATGAAAATCGACTGTTTAATAAGCACTAGTTTATAAAACTAAGAAAGATCTTCATTTACATCTAAGCTCATAATAAATTGTTCACCAATAGGACCCACTTTCCTTCTACCTGTATCTTGAAATCCAACTTTAGCATAAAGCTTTTGTGCAGGTATATTTTTATGGTTTACAGCTAAAATAATTTCATTACAAGTAGGAAATTCCTTCTTAACGAAATCTTCTAATAATATCATTCCTTTCTTCGCAATCCCTTTACCTTGATAGAGATAGTTAATTGAAAATGCTGTTAATAGCATTGCATGCGGATTATCTGTATACTCCATTACTCTTTTTGTTGAATGCAAAAGAAAATATCCAACTGGTTTTTCATTGCTCAATAATACAATTCGATATTGATTTTCTGTAACTTCTAAAACATCTTTAGGTAATGCTGTGAATTTTTCTTGTTCTTTAGGAAGTTGAAAAGAGTTTAAATGATCTAAATGTTCTGTTGAAAAGTGTGTTAATGTGACTTCTGTGTTATGATCCATAAAGTGTTCCTCCTGGCTTTGTTCAACAAATGAAATATAATTTTATAACTCTTGAATAAAAAATTCTACTTATATTTAATTTTCTCCTTCTTATATCTTCTACCCTTCCTTATGTACCATAAAAATATTAGTCTAGTTATGATTATTTTTATATTCTTTATACCACTGATGTATTTCATTTTGAATTTCTTTCCAATAAAAGTCAGCTAAAATGAATGGAAAACCGTTCTGTTTGATTTCTATGATCTCAATTTTGTTTCCTCCAAAATCAACAATACAAAAATTCTTATACGGTGAAGGAATAACCACTTTATCGAGTTTGTTACTATATAAAGCATTAATGGCATCTTTTTGTTGTTCAGTGATTGACCAATTTTCTTTTGTAGGTGTGCTGTTTGACGATTCACTATTAATAGTACCTCTTTGAGAAATTTCAGTTGATTTTATTGGTTCATCAACTATTTGAGTTTTATTTTTGCTTTCACTTAAGTTATTTCTTATGTGATGTAAAAGCTCAACAACCTCTGCTAAACCTAAGAAAAAAACTCCCGAAATAATGCCTGCACTTGCCCACATAATAAATGTTGACAGTAAAAATACTTCTTCATAACCATCATGAACACTTGAAAAAGTAAGACCGCAAAATATCCCAATTACAATTTCAACCCAACCAATTATACTTAGCGCAACGGCCATTTTATTTTCTTTATTGAACAAATTCTCCACCCCGTATTAGAAGTTAATAAAGTTAATATTACCATAATTTACAATTGATAAAGATTGTTTATTAATTATGATTTTATATTTGCTAATAAACACTTGAAAATAGGAATGAAATCTAGTAGAATCTTTTAAGTACTTTAAAAACTTGATATATATTACCTGTATAACCTCTAGAATATGGCTAGAGGGTCTCTACCAGGAGCCTTAAAATCCTGATTACAGAAAATGACCTCATCGTTTTCTGTAATCAGGATTTTTTTTGTTATTCTGTGAAAAATTTGAAAGGATGAAAATTAAGTTATGAATATAAAAGTTTTTATACTTGCGTTATCAACTGTTGCAGTTGGATTGGTTGAATTAATTGTAGGAGGCATCCTACCTACAATTGCTAAAGATTTTAACATTTCATTAAGCTCGGCTGGACAGCTAATTTCTGTTTTTGCTCTTATTTATGCTGTTGCCGGTCCTGTTTTACTAGTTATGACAAGCAAAGTTGAACGGAAAAAGTTGTATATTATTTCTTTATTTGTTTTCTTTACCGGTAATATTATGACCTATTTTAGTACTAGTTTTTCATTTATGATGTTTGCTAGAATTTTAACTTCAATGAGTACAGCACTTATTGTTGTCTTGTCTTTAACTATTGCAGCTAAGATTGTCTCTCCAGCACATAGAGCAAAAGCTTTAGGATTAATTTATATGGGGATTAGTTCATCACTTGTAATGGGTGTACCTCTTGGTATATTAATTTCAAATACATTAGGCTGGCGTGTCATCTTTTTAGGGATTGCCATATTGTCTATTGGATCAATTGTTCTTATTTCAATCTTTTTGGAGAAGGTTCCTGGAGAAAACATGGTTCCTCTTTCACAACAAATAAAAGCAATCGCAAGTGCGAAGATCGGTAGTGCACATCTTGCAACGATGTTTATGCTAGCCGGGCATTATACACTTTATGCCTATTTCACTCCATTTTTAGAAACGGAGCTTCAATTAAATTCAAATTGGATTAGTATTTGTTATTTATTATTTGGTATTGCAGCTGTAAGTGGTGGAGCTTTCGGAGGCATTCTATCGGATTCTATTGGATCTCGTAAAAGTATTATCGTCGTGATTAGTTCATTTGCTGTTGTTCTATTTTTATTACCTTTTACGACTTTTTCGCTTATCCTATTCATACCCGCTATGATGATTTGGGCAGCATTAAGCTGGGGTCTAGCACCACCACAGCAAAGTTATTTGATAGAAACAGATTCTGTTACATCTGATATACAGCAAAGCTTTAATAATTCAGCATTGCAAATTGGTATTGCACTTGGATCTGGTTTTGGTGGTATTGTTTTAAGCCAAACAGGAACTGTCTCTAAAACTGCATGGTTTGGTGGAGTTATTGTGATTATCTCTTTATTATTTGCAGTCTTTTCTATAACAAGAAAAACGACAAAAA
This sequence comes from Metabacillus litoralis, assembly GCF_007994985.1. Lineage (GTDB taxonomy): Bacteria > Bacillota > Bacilli > Bacillales > Bacillaceae > Metabacillus > Metabacillus litoralis. The sequence goes on from NZ_VOQF01000013.1 coordinate 110,877, forward strand.
GAGAAAAAACAATTTCATGTTCGTCAATGCAAAGTACTAATTAAACAATAATACTGGAATTGCTTAAACCTAATTATTAAACATATAAAAAGAGAGTGCATTTTGCATCTGCCCTCTCTTATCTTTTTTCTTGAAAAAAAGAGGGTTTGTTATTCAATCATCTTCATCAATATCATCTTCTAACTCAGAGTAAGACACGATAAATTCTATTAGATCTGAAGCTGATTTTTCTACTTCCTTCGTTTCGTGATACCAAATATATACTTCATTTTCCACTATATTGTCTTTTAAGCGAAAACATAAAATGTCCCCTGTACCATCTTCGCCAATAGCGATTAAATCATGTGCCATTCCTTCTTCTTTTACATCGTGATTTTGTCTTACAATATCATCCCATGTTCTTTTTAAGTTATCAGGATCTTTAATTGGAAATAAAGTCCATTCACCAATTTGAGCATTGTTTGTTAATTTACATAGTTCTTTGTATTGTTTTGGAAGTGCAGCACCTAATTGTTCTTCTGTTGATTTTAAGTTTATATCTGATACTCCTCGTTTACTTGATTTGATTCTAGTAGATCGAATATGTCTTTCATTGAGTTCGATCACCATCCTATTTTTTAATTACACTGTTTTTATACAAAAAAGGAAAAAGGTTTATTTCGTCCTTTAATTATTGAGAGTAGCATTTTCAACTAGTAAAACAAAATAAAATCATCAAGGACAAATATCAGTTGAAAGTAAACGAAATATAGGAAATACATTTACTATAGAATTACCTTTCAAGCTGAATGAAATGTAAATTAAGGCGATCTTATTGATTGCCATTTGTATCTTATTTATACTTAATAGTGGTTACCCATAAAAGTTATTAATCTTCTCGTATTACTTCAATTATATATGCTTCCAAAGGGTGACGAGCTGAATTAATAAAGCTTCTACCTGCTCCCCAACCTATATCAAATAATCCTTCTCCATTTCCGGTAGACACACATTTCATTATTGTTTCTCCTTCAAAATTGTCAATCGTTACTGTTAACGAGGCTGTACTACTATTTCTCAGAAAAAACTTTTCTAGCACAAATAGACAAATCCGTTTATCATCATCCGCAACCTTGTAATCATAAAACACGATTAGTTCCTTAATTTCACTATTCTCTGTTAGTATCATTGCTGCTTCAAAGGGTTCTATATTTAGTTTGAATTCGGAATATTTTTTCATTGTAGTTCTCCTTAATTATCATGGTGAATGTAGTTAAATAAAGTAAAAAAACTACGACTATAACAGTATATTTTTTGTGTAGTTCTAATAGATATATATACGAAACAAATCACTAAGAGTTTCGACTTTAGCTCCATTTATAAGAAATTCTAATGTAACGTATATAGATCAAGACGACATTTTTAAAATTAAATTATATGAATGCATAAATGAACAGACCAAATCGTAGTATGAATTGGTCTGTTCATTGTAGTCTATTTTTTCTAGATGAATTAAGTTGCTATTAAATTAAAGCTATTTCCTTTTTAGATCATCTATCAACCAATGTGTTGGAATCGGATCTAAACTACTTACTATATAAAATTTGTATTCATCACTTACTTCTTCAACCTCAAAAGATACCTCAAATGTTAATGAGTTATTAGATTGAATAAAAACTTCTTTAGGGTTTTGTATTGAGCGGATTTCCCCAATGTATTTCCTATCTTCTTTTTCTTCATTTAACTCAAACTTAAGCTCTGAAGGAGAGATCAATTCTTCACCATCACGAACATTTCTCACATTCACTTTAATGACTATTAAATGTTTATTCTCTGCTAATTCTTCTATATAAGAAGATTCAACTGTTGTTCCGTAATAACCACCTTTAACTGCTTCGCCATATACCATCATTCCTTGTTCCATTCTTTCAATTTGATTTTGTTCTTCTGCTGTCAAAGTTAAAGGGTTATTGTGTTCATCAAAAGCGGTATAGCCCTCCAGATTGGGTGTAAATTCTTTTGTGTCTATCGGGGTGTTTATTTGCAGCTTTTCTGAATAAATATAACTTGTAATTTCTCCATTTGAATCATACCCTTCAAATTTAACAAGAATACCTGTATCCTTATCAACCCAAAAACGGAAGCTTTCTTCGGGCATCATTCTATTTATTTGTGGATCGACAGTTCCTTTTAAAACAATCGTATTTTGACCAGCTATCTCTTCATTTTGCTTATCGATGTCCCACATTTTCACATCTCTTAGATAACTTGTTGCTTTTTCATATGGAAACAATACAGTAGTTCCAACTGGCGGACGTTCCCGGTATTCTGCATTGTAAATATCTAATGGATCAATACTAATTGCTTCTTCAACTGTAAAAGGTGTTTGTGAGGTAATCGGATGATAATCAGATTCAACGAATGTTTTTCTTGCTTCATCCAAATGCCATAAATTGCTTTCATTGTAGAAAATCTTATTGATATGTTTATCATTATTTTCAGGATATATATCAAATACAATTGAACTTCCACCTATTTGTTCCTTAGTACTGATTTCAAATTCTTCTATTGTAGTGCTAGTGGAACGATCATGATAAGTAGTAAATATCTCATATTTTCCAACTGCAGTATGAAAATGATCAATTGAGTTTAACATTTTTGTGAAAATTTCATTTTTTGACATGTCTTCGTACATTTCTTCCTTTTCAGGAGGAGTATAAATTGAAGTGGATGTTGTTCCTCTTTGATTTTTATCTTGTTCTTGTTCCTTTATTGGAAATGTTAATGGCTTGCTGTTAGTTGTTAAATTAAGTTCTTTTAATCCAAAATACCCTAATCCGAAAATTAAGATACAGCTTAAACTAGTGTTGATTATGTATTTTGTTTTTGAGCTAAAAAGAACATTTTTCTTATTCTGACTTTTTTGGACAGTACGTAATACTTTCTTTTTACTTTCTTCACTAAAGTCAATATTCTTAAGAACTGTTTCATTCATTTTCTCTTTTAAATTATCAAGTTTATTATTCATCTATACTACCCCCCTCAAGTTTTTCTTTAAGTAAAAGGCGAGCTCGATATAATCTAGACTTAACTGTAGGCATATTTAGATTAAGTAATTCAGAGATTTGTTGGTATGTTAGCTCTTCATAATAGTATAAAATAATAACTTCTCGATATTTAATTGGTAAACTAATAATTTTTTCCGAGATAAATTGACTACTCTCTCTTTTCATCAATTCTGCTTCAGGAGATTCAACTGACGTACTCCACTTTGCAAAAAATTCAGTAAAAAAAACATTGCGAAAGCTCCAGCTTTTTAATCGATCTTTACATAAATTAATTGTGATCCTGTATAACCATGTTTTATAAGATGATTCATACCGAAACTGATCCAATTTTTCATAACACTTAATAAATACATCCTGAGCAATATCTTCAGCAAATTGTTGCTGTTTTGTATAAGTATAGGCTAAACGAGTAATGCTCTGACCATACTCATTCATTAACCATTCCAATCTATGTTCTTTGCTCATTTCATCTTTCTTGTAAGGCTCATTAGTTTTTTCTCGTTCAATCAATAGGTTCTACTCCTTTCTTTAAATTAGACGATACAAAAGCACGATGGTTGTATGAATTTTCATATGAATAGTAAGTAAAACACAAAAAGACCCTACTTAAAAGGTCTTTAATAAAGGCTTTTTTCAAAGATTTTGTTGCTATTAATATCCGAAGAAAACAGCAAAGTATTAAGTCTAGTGGCATCTTTTCTTCATAAGATGATAGCTTTATATGCGAAAATACACTGTTTTTACTGCATATTTCGATTACATAGCAACAATCTTTTAGAAAAGAGCCTTAATAAAGCACTAGTTTGTTATATTCTTATTGTTGAAAAATCCTAGTAATAAATCCATCTTCTCCTACGTTCGGAATAAAATAAGAAACACCATAGCTTGAGGCAACAGCTGTTACGATTGTCCATAAACCTAAACTAACAAGCATCCAAGTTGTTACTAAGGACCTTTTTGAGCCAAAACTCATACCCATAAAAGCCGAAATATGTGAACCAACAAAAAATGGTCCGATAATCGCTAGCCCCGGCAATCCATATTTGTCAAATAACACCCTAGCACGTTTTGCTTTTTTCGAGTCCGTTTCTACTTCTACTTCTGCTTCATTCTCCAGTGTAGCTGCTTCCTGCTCACTAGCAATCATTCGTTTTTGTTTTCTCTTTTTACGCCATGTTTTTACTTTGTCAACAAACAAAATCAATAAAAGTATTGTTAGAGAATTACCAATAAAAGCTAGTATTGCAACAGGAATAGGAGACAATCCTCCAATTACTGCTAATGGAATAACAGTAATAAGTTCAAATAACGGTATAGCAGCCAAAATAAATACTAATAAATAAGATATAAACATTATAGTTCTCCCTTCAATTTCCTTATTATGAAAATATAATTTTATCACGAGAATGGATAAAATCGGTGTAATGAATGGAAATGATCACCTTTTTATTTCTTACTAGTCATTATTACGAAGAGTAATCAAAAAAGTTTCATCTTATTTCAGGTTGGGCTAAATTTTGGCAAATAAAAAAACCATCATAGTGATGGCCTAAAATTAGTAGTAAAGTATAGATTAACAAACAAGCAAATTATTATAGTAATTAAAGTTTGTTATTTATAACCCCAATTGTTTAATCTGATCAACTGTATCTGTTATTTCTTGCAGAGAAGTGAAGAATTCACTATTTTCAAGTAAAGCAGTATCAAACTTTCCATCTTTAATGTTGGTTAAGTACAAATCAATTCCTTCTAGGGCTGTGTTATTATGAGCGATAATTTGTTGATGAAGATCATTGGCAAGATCAGGCGCTTGAAGTTTATTAAAGGCCTCAATATCTTCCTTCATATCGGTTAGCTTTGTTTCTAAATCAAGTCGTGCTTGTTCGTCACTTACTGCCTGTTCAGCTAATGCTGGCACTTCTTGTACAAATGTATTCACTTCACCGACATAATCAGTTGCTTCATTCACGTAATTAACAGAATTGTTTACATCTTCAAGTAATGAACAACCACCAAGAAACACCAATGTTATGATTGAAAAAATCATTTGTTTCATTTTCAATTAAATACCCTCCGTCTATTTAACTTTGTCATTTATATTATATACGTTGTTCTTCTTAAATAGTTTCAAATTAGATATTTTAATTAAATGTTGGTATTTAAGCAGTGTTCGTTAGAAGCTATGTGATGGTGTTTACTGCTTTAATCTTATTCTGTTTTTTATCTTTCATTGGTATCAAGCCCTTTAGTGCTAATCTTTCGGTTATTATAAATCTTCATCGATGATATGAGAACCTTTTCAATAACATTTTTTTCATATACAAAACAAAGCCTCACATCTTTATTCATGAAAGTGTGAGACATAATATCAAGTATGTAAATAATAGTTGAGTAAATCATTATGTAAATCAGTCAGCTAATCGTGACTTCTCTTCACAGCTACAAAAAATTCCCCATGCTTCTCAAATAAAATACGATTTCCATCTTCTTTATACAAATACAGTTTGGTACCTATATCTAACGCATTACTATCAAAATCCATTTCTACTAAATTCGCCTCTACATCCATATCAACAATATTTCTTTTCACTTCCCCAAACTTCTCTCCCTTTGAAGCTTTATCAACTTTTTCACCTGTTAATTCGTATGCAGTATTATTTACGATTACGAAATCATATGCCCATGATATTTCTTCAGAAGTTGAAAGGGAACTACTTACTTGTGAATTATTACAGGCAAATAAAGTGAGTAGCAAAATCGCACAAATTAGCAAAATATAATTTTTCACTTCTATCCACCTCATTTTCATGCTTAGAAATATCTAACATCCTTTTTATATTAAGGTCATCGGATGTTTATCAAATAAATAGAAGTGAAGATTTATGTATGAGCCAGCAATAGACTTTCATACAACAAACTTAAAAGAAATGAATGAATTTAAATCTGTAAAGCTTAACTATTAATTAAACCTATTCACTTTAACGCTCCGTAAATAACCGAACGTAACCGTGGCTGATGAAATGCTTCAAAATTTGGTAGCAGTTGCTGCATATACACGGCTGATATTTTTTCTTTTGGATCAATTAGTACCCAAGTTCCAGCTAAGCCTGACCAGCCAAACTCTCCAATTGAACTATTGATTCCACCCACTGCTTGATCAGTTAATGTTCGAACACCTAATCCATAGCCATATCCTTTAAGATAATCCCAGTTATAATATGGAGTTTGTTGTTTTGTTAAATGATTTGTTGCCATAAGCTTTATCGTATTTTCACCTATTATTTTTTTGCCGTTAAATTCACCGCCATTAGCAAGCATATGTGCAAAACGACTGTAATCCTCTAGTGTGGATAAAAGACCTGCTCCCCCTGATTCGTACTCAGGAAAAATGTGAAATTGCATATCCATTTCTTCATTTTCATTTTTTACTAACCTTCCGTCTTCTTCACGGTTATATAAAGAAGCTAATCTATGAAGCTTTTCATCTGGAATCCTGAAAAATGTATCGTTCATACCTAGTGGAGTGAAAATTTCATCTTGAAAAAACTCACCCAGCTTTTTCCCAGATATCACTTCAATTAATGCTCCTAAAATATCATGACTTAAACCATAATGCCACTGATCTCCAGGGTGAAAAGCAAGTGGAATGCTTGCAAGAATTTGGGATAAACGATGATTTGTCAGTGATTCACGATTTTTTACTAATTTCTCGAATTCTTTAACAACCTGAATTTGTGTTTCATTTTCATTGCCTCCATACGTTAATCCAGAGGTCATTGTAAATAAATCTTTCACTAAAATGGGACGAGAGGCTGTTACGACTTCTACAGCGCCACCTTCATTTTTTTCGTATACTTTTGAATTTTTGAATTCTGGTAAATAATCACTAAGATGATCATTTAGTAAAAATAATCCACGCTCATATAACATCAGTGCAGCAACACAAGTAACAACTTTTGTCATAGAATAAATACGGAAAATCGTATCTTCTTTCATCAACATTTTTGTTTCTTTATCAGCAAAACCTACAACATCTTTGAAAACGGTCTCATTATTATGCATAACTTGCATAGAGCAGCCAGCTGGTCCTTTTTCTACAAAGCTTTTTAGTAAAGGGTGTAATCGATTATGTAATAAATTCAAACTAATCTTCCTCTCATTTACTATTCTCATTTTTTCGTATATTCGTATATCTATTATTTCGATTTCTGCCACTCTTTTTCCTCTATTTTAAGTCTCTGTTAATACATTATGTTATAACAAATAAGCACCAGTATGAAAAATCATACTGGTGCTTGAATTTGATTAAAATCTTTTACTTAATTAATATTGAAGCAAAGTTAATTAAAATTTCTGATTGCTCTGTTGTAAAATCCTTACCAGCTTTAGCTTTAACTTGGTTTATATAAGCGCCTATTTGTCCATCTCTTGCTTTCGTGTTTCCTTTATCATGAGATTTTTTGGCTGCTTGAAGTTTACTAAGATATGGTTTCGGATTTTTGTTGCTATTGTCACTTTTTGCTAAAAATTGTTCAGTTAAGCGACCTAAACTATCATAATCTACTGTGACGGAAATCGTAATTATTGCATTTGTTTGATTTCCTGCTAAATCTGTAGCATTAGCTTCTATAGTATGTGGGCCTACTCCTAACTGATACGCTGGAGATTTTAAATCTTTGCATGTTGAGCTGTCAATACCTGATAATGCATCTTCAGCTAAACATGTAACATTTACTTCTTGATCAACAGCAAATTCAGTTTGATCTTCTACTGAAAACGTAATCGTAGGAACTGTTTGATCAATATTAATCTCCACAGATTTTTTCTCTTCTTTATTTCCTGCTTTATCTACACTCCAATAGGATAAAGAATGTTTTCCATCTTCTGTAATACTTACCGAATTCCCTTGTTGTTCTTTTTCTTCATCTAAAATAAAGTGTGTTGTTTCAACTCCAGAATCATCATCTTCTGAAGAAAACTTCACTGTGACTTGTTCACGATACCAACCATTATTCTCTTTAGCTTCGATTTCATGTTTTGTGACTGGTGCCGTTTTATCCGGTCTTTTAATTTCAACGATATCAATATTAGGTGTTGGTGGATTTTCCATTCCTTCACCAATAAAGAAGCTTGGATGTGGTGGTTGATTATAACCAACATTTTGCCATGCGATCGCTACTCTGTATTGTGGATCATGCATCAAAGTAAAGATTCGATGTTCAGTTTCTTCTGTTGGGATATAAACTCTTAATGCACTGCTATCCTCTGTTCTCCAAATAATTTCTTCACGCCAATCTCCAAATAGATCTGCTTGTAGAACTGGCGTACCTTTTGTTGAGTTATTTGATAGAGTACCTTCAGCAGTTAATATGTTTACAAGTTTTCCATTTTCATAATCCCATTTGTCAATTGTGCCAACACCAGCACCTTTTTCTTGATCAAAATTATGGTCTGCTAGTTCACGAAGAAGATCTCCATCCCACCAGATGGCAAAATTTGAAGATGGAATTGATTCTGAGATTTTTTCTCCTTTTGCTGTGTGTAAACCGCCAACTCTGCTGTTCCAACCACCAGAGATTGCCCATGCTTCAGCACCATTATGTCTAGGATCAATATCTGCTGCTAAACCACGACCTGTGTCTTCTCCAGTTTTTTGTCCCCATAATACTTCACCAGTTTCTGCATCACGAAGATCATAACCAAATTCTGCATTTTTATTTTCTTGTACAGCAAACACTTCAAGTCCAGGTCGATCAGGTACTAAATCACTTACATGAAGTGCATCACCATGACCTAATTTTGTATTATACAAACCTGTTCCATCATCGTCTATTGTCATTGCACCATATACAACTTCGTCTTTTCCATCTTTATCAACATCTGCAACACTTAATGAGTGATATCCTTGACCTGCATAATCACGATATCCTTCATTACTAGAATCAAATGTCCACTCTTTCGTAAGCTTTCCTTCTCTCCAGTTATAAGCAGCCACAACAGTTCTTGTGTAATAACCACGAGCCATGATAATACTTGGTTTTTCACCATCAAGATAAGCGACACCTGCTAAGAAACGATCAACACGGTTACCGTAAGAATCTCCCCATGAACCTACATCACCTCGAGGTGGATCATAGCTTGTTGTTTCAAGTGCTTTTCCAGTTTTACCTTCAAAAATGGTTAAAAATTCATCACCTTGTAATACATAGCCGGAACTATTTCGATGATCAGCATCAGCACGACCAATAACATTTCCTTGTCCATCTATTGTGCCATCTGCTGTTTTCATTGCTAATTCCGCTGCACCGTTTCCGTCAAAATCATAGACTAAAAATTGTGTATAATGAGCACCAGCACGAATGTTCTTACCTAAGTCAATACGCCATTTTAATGTTCCATCAAGCTCATAAGCATCAATATATACATTTCCTGTATATCCTGCTTGGGAATTATCCCTTGAATTGGTAGGATCCCATTTTAATACAAGCTCATATTCTCCATCACCATCAAGATCTCCAACACTTGCATCATTTGCACGATACGAATAAGGATCTCCAAGTGGTGTTTTTCCATCTTCAGGTTTTTGAAGAGGAATATCAAAATAGTTTTCACTTAAAACGGTCGTATCTTCATGTGTTTTTTGTTCTTTTCCATCTAAAATTGTACGAATTTCATAGACAGAACTCTCTTTTCCATCTTTATCTACAAAATTAGTGCTTGTTGCAATTGGTTTAGAATTAATTTTTTCACCATCACGATATACATTAAAACTAATATTCTCTGGGTCAGTACCCAGCATTCTCCAACTAACGAATATGCCTTCTTCTGTTTTAACTGATACTGGTGAACGATCTAAGTCTTCCATTTGTTTTTTAAGTACTGTAACAGCAGGAGTTTCCACACTTGATGATAGTTCTGATACGCCTCCAGCACTCACAGCAGCAACTTTATAAAAATATGGAATTGTTGTTAAAACAGTTTCATCTTTATAACTTGTTTTTGCTGATTTACCAATGAATTCAAATTTTCCATCTTTCTTTTTTGCGCGATAAACATTGTATGTGATCGCTTCCTCAACTTTATCCCAGCTTATCGTCAAATCGTTTTTATTCACTTTTCCGACTTGAAGATTTTCAGGAGCATTTGGAATTGGTTTTGAATCATCAATCATTGTAACTTCTAAAGGCAATGATGGTACAGTTTCTACGTTTACCGAATCAATCGTTGTTGCTGTATATTCATAGTTCATTCCAACATCTACAGAAGTATCCGTATATGAATTCGTTGTTGAACTTCCGATTAATTCACTAGAATTTGCTCCAGCTATTTTACGATAAACATTATATTTTACTGCATCATCTACAGCTTTCCATGATAAAGTTAAAGATGGATTTGTTGCATTTATCACTTTTTCTTCAACTTTTAGTTCAGAAGGAGCTAATAATATTGGTGTTAATTCTACACCATTAATAATTCCTGTTGATCCTCCAAATTCAAAGTTCATTTGACCATCTTTTACAGAAACTTGTGGTATTACTTTTGATGTATAATTGCTTCTTGGAGCAGAGATTTGTCCATAGTCGATGTTTTCAATTGCTACTGTTGAACGTGCACTTCCTAAGAAATCCCCAACATATACTTTTACAGCATATAGTCCATTCGGGACATCGGCATTAAATTTCCAACCAACACTAAAGTAACCTAACCAATCACGTAGAAGATCTCCACCTGTTCCGCGATCTCGTCCAATCATTCCTGTTGGGTCGACAATTCCATAGCCTCTTTCAGCAGAATACACTGTTGATAAATTAACTTCTGTATATCCTTCAGCAACAGGATTGCCAGCTAAGCCGAAATCAAATTTTGTTGTTGCTTTTTTTGTTACAACTTTTACTGCATCAGATTTCTCTGATTCACCTTTACCATTAATAGCTGTTACAACAACATCATATGAAGTGCCTTCTTCCATTCCTGTTATGCTTAATCTAGGAATTGTTGATGTTCCAATTAAAGCATATTCAGTTTCAGTTGAAAGCTTGCGATACACTTTATAAATATCTGTTGCTTCAACATCATTCCACGTAAGTGTAGCTCCAGCATTGCTAATACTGCTTGCTGCAACACCAGTTGGTTTTGCAGGAACATTAGCTGGTGGTTCAATATCAGCTACATAAGAAGATAAATTATTATTTAGTTCTTTTATTCCTCCAGATAATAATCGTGCAATTTGAATCGCACCATATTCTTGGAAATGAGTATCATCTTTTGATCCATTAGGAAACGCTGTGTAAATACCAGGCTCAGTGTGTAAAAAGACAGAAAGTGTTCCCTCTGGTCCAATCGTGTCATAATAAGCGACACTTAATGAACTAAGATCTACTAAAGGAACTTCAAGTTCTTCAGCAACCTCTTTCATGCCCTTTACATATTCAGGAAAGCTGACATTAAATTTTCCGGTATCTGCATTAAAATCTCTTCGTCCTACAGGAGTTACTAAAATCGGTTCTGCTCCACGCTGTCGAGCACCATTAATATACGTTTTTAAATAGTTTTTATAATCCGGAACAGATGCATAACGCTCTGGACGGCTTATCGTAGCGTCATTATGTCCAAATTGAATAAGAAAAAAGTCATTTGGCTTAATTTCTCGTAAAATATTATCAAGTCTACCTTCAAAAATAAATGATTTTGAGCTTCTTCCACCTATTGATTGATTGTCAAATATAATATCAGAAGTGAAAAATCTAGGAATCATTTGTCCCCAACCAGCTTCAGGCTTCCAATATTCATCATAAGTTTGGACAGTAGAATCACCTGCAATAAAAACTGTTTGTTTTTCCCCTGCTGTTCTCTTTGGAAGCTGTTCGATAATTAGTCCATTAATCTTTGGTGATGTACCCGTAAATTCCAGTGTAAGTTGTCCATCAATAAGAGCTATGTCAAAAGATCGTTCAATAAATTCACCCTTATTCATCGTTGTATCTTGTACTTTTTGAATCGTTTCAGCTTTTACCCCTATAGCTGTAGCTTCTGCTTCATCTCCAGCAACAACTGTTACCGAATAATCTCCATTAGGAAGATCAACGTTAAAAGAAGTTTCAGTTGTCATTGTAAAATCAGATTTTAATGCATCAGATGTACCACGATCAGTTGCTGTAACCTTCGTAATATCTGCAAAACCAAATTTCTGTTCAGCTGAATATGCGCTACCATTCGTAACCTTTGTAAAACCCTCCATGACTGCACTTTCATTTGATCCAAAATCAAATTTCTTCACAACCAACTCTTCTGCTGCGGAAGCTTGATTTGGATTAACTGGTGCTGAAGCTAGTAGAACAACTAGGCTAAGTGAAGTTACAAAGAACTTTCTCCAGTTTTTCTTCCCCTTTGTTTTCAATAAGTTTACTCCCTTTCTTGATTTAGTTTTTAATACTGTTAAAGAAATCTACTTTAAAAGCACCTCCATATTTATATTGGTAAACGCTTACATTTTTAATAGTATTCTATATATCAGTGGATTTCATATACAGAAATCAGAGATGAATGTTTAAAAAACAGAGGCTGAGCATAATTGATTCTTTGTAACTAGATTAAAAATAGGTAAAAAGGTCGAGTAATATATTTTGAAGAGGGAGTATTTAATGCTTTTGTATGAGGGTGTAATAGATTAGGAGAATTGGGAGCAATCAATATGAACTCCAATTAGGAGAAAAAACAAAGTTTCCAAAAGAAACTTCGTTTTTTACGTATCTCTTATAACAAAGAACTTATTGTATTAGAAACTTCTTCATCATTTTTAGAAATAATCTTCACTTCAACTTCTTTGTATAGTATCTTTTCAGCAGTAGTTTTTATTAAAGATGAATAATGTTGCTTAATCCAATCTGATGCAAATTCATTTTCTGCAGTAACTATTATTAATTTTTCTTCGTTTAAGGCTATGTTTGCTCCACTAAACCAAGTTTTAAATGCTTTAGGACTGATTTCTGATTTAATAGCTTCGAATATATCGTCTTGAAGTGTGTTGTGCACTAAATTTCCTCCTCTAAAAATAACTAATCTCTACATTATTTTACCATTTTTCATATAGTAACCTACTAGTTTTTGTATTTATTTATATGTTTTTCCATGAAGTTTTAAACAAAAATAAAACCCTCTTATTTGTAAGAGAGTTTAGTAAGTATCATATTAAAGTAATAAACCGTGCACCTTTCTTTGATACGGTAACATAAGTGCTACTCATATAGCCAGCTCAATCAGGGCTACCCTCGGCACACAGAAGATTCTACTTATGGCTGCTCCCTTCCAGGCCTGACCAAGTTCATAGATTTCTGTTGCGAAGACCCAGATAGTCATCACCGCTTGTATAAGTCTAACCTTACATAAACCGTACCGCTAGAAAGGAATTCAACCCCGCTAAGGCGGATTGCAGGTTACAGGGCACCGCCATCTCCCCATCTAGCACGGTATGTATAGTTGTTATTTCTACTAATGTTAGTGATAGGAACGAAAACACTATTGTGTTCCTCGTATAAATATACTTTATCATGGAAATTGAGTGATTTGAAGAAGCAAATAATGTCAGGAATGGATATTAATATAATTCGACAAAATCCGGGTGGTGACAGTGATTGACCCCCTTATAATGGACATATAAGTTATGAT
>NZ_VOQF01000014.1 GCF_007994985.1 Metabacillus litoralis
GTGCAGTGTAAAATGTCGTATTTTACATGTGTCTATTTATTGGGGGCTTGACCACAGGCACCAAAAAAACTATTGACTGAATGCTCATTCATTTATTATCATAGAGGTATAGTTAAAAAGGGAAGAGTTTTAGGGGTAGTGACCAAGAAGTATTGTTACAACTGGGAGATTGGGGGAAATTGAGATGGATGCACTTTTATGGGTGAATTTTATTGCATTCTTAATTGTAACCGCTTACGCTGTACATTTATTTGTTTACTTAATTCGTACAAGGATGGCTTACATTAAGCTTGGAAAAAAAGTTGAATTTGATGGCAAGGTAAAGGAAAGATTCGAAAAGATTTTGGTGAATGTATTTGGTCAGAAAAAGTTATTGAAAGACAAGAAAAGTGGAATTATCCATGTGATGTTTTTTTATGGCTTTATTCTTGTTCAATTTGGAGCACTTGATTTTATTATTAAAGGACTGATACCTGGTGCACATTTACCATTAGGACCACTGTATCCTGCGTTTACATTTTTCCAAGAGATTATCACATTTATGATTTTAGTTGCGGTCGTTTGGGCATTTCATCGAAGATATGTTGAAAAACTTGTTCGACTTAAGCGTGGCTTTAAATCAGGTTTAGTACTGATCTTTATTGGTGGACTTATGTTATCTGTATTACTAGGAAATGGGATGGGTCTTGTCTGGCATGGTCATGATTTAACATGGTCAGAACCTATTGCTTCTTCATTTGCATTTTTACTTAGCTTTGTTGGAGAAACAGGCTCGATCGTTATTTTCTATATTGCTTGGTGGATTCACTTATTATTTTTATTAACGTTCTTAGTGTATGTTCCACAATCAAAGCATGCACATTTAATTGCTGGACCGGCAAATGTTTATTTTAACCGTGTTTCAAATCCAGGAAAGCTTGAGAAAATTGACTTTGAAGATGAAACACAAGAATCGTTTGGTGTAGGGAGAATTGAAGACTTTACACAACCACAACTGATTGATTTATATGCTTGTGTAGAGTGTGGACGCTGTACAAATATGTGTCCAGCAACAGGTACAGGTAAAATTCTCTCTCCGATGGATTTGATTCTAAAATTAAGAGATCATTTAACCTTCACAGGAGCTGCTGTTACACAGAAACAGCCTTGGGTACCTGCGGTTGCATTTAGTGGGACAAAAGGTAATCAAATCGCTATGATGGCTTCTGGTGCTGGTGCAAATGAATCTGCAGCAACAGCAGTTGACTATAGTCCATCATTAATTGGTGATGTAATTACAGAAGAAGAAATTTGGGCTTGTACTACTTGTCGTAACTGTGAAGATCAATGTCCAGTTATGAATGAGCATGTTGATAAAATTATTGATATGCGTCGCTATTTAGTTTTAACAGAAGGAAAAATGGATGCTGATGCACAACGTGCGATGACAAATATTGAGCGTCAGGGAAATCCGTGGGGTCTTAATCGTAAAGAGCGAGAAACATGGCGTGAAGCACGAGAAGATGTTGTTGTACCTACTGTTAAGGAAATGAGCAAAGCTGGAGAAGAGTTTGAATACTTATTCTGGGTTGGATCTATGGGATCTTACGATAATCGTAGTCAAAAGATTGCTCTTTCTTTTGCAAAACTACTTAACGAAGCTGGTGTGAAATTTGCGATTCTTGGTAATAAAGAGAAAAATTCAGGAGACACACCACGTCGTCTAGGAAATGAATTTTTATTCCAAGAGCTTGCAACAAAGAACATTGATGAGTTTGTGAAAAATGACATCAAAAAGATCGTTACAATTGATCCACATGCGTACAATATTTTCAAAAATGAATATCCTGACTTTGGACTAGAAGCAGAGGTTTTCCATCATACAGAATTGCTAGCTGAGCTAGTGAAATCAGGAAAGCTAAAACCAAAGCTTGCTGTTGAAGAAACAATTACCTTCCATGATTCCTGTTATTTAGGAAGATACAATGAGGTATATGATGCACCACGAGATATTCTAAAAGCAATTCCAGGTGTGAAGCTTGTTGAAATGGAGCGTAACCGCGACAAAGGAATGTGTTGTGGAGCTGGTGGTGGACTGATGTGGATGGAAGAAGATACAGGCAGTAGAATTAATGTAGCGAGAACAGAACAAGCATTAGCTGTTAAGCCATCTGTCATTAGTGCAGGCTGTCCATATTGCTTAACAATGTTAAGTGATGGAACAAAAGCAAAAGAAGTAGAAGAAACGGTAAGCACTTATGATGTAGCAGAGCTACTGGAAAAATCGATTTTTGGTGAAATAAAAGAATTAGTTTCTTAAGTTATTTAGGAAGAAAAACGATCATAAAATGAAGAGAGGGGGTCAGACCCCCTCTTCAAAATCGTAAGAAATCGAGCGAGCGTTCAGTCAATTATGTAAGCGCTTGCTATTAGATAAAATTTTATCTTTATTTGAGGAGGAAGTTAACTATGACAAAAACAGTGATTTTAAGTGGTGTAAGAACACCAGTTGGAAAGTTCGGAGGTACACTATCTTCTTTAACAGCTGCTGAACTAGGAGGCATTGCAATTAAAGAAGCTTTAAAAAGAGCAAATGTTGATGGAGAGAAAGTGGATGAAGTGATTTTAGGGAATGTACTACAAGGTGGGCAAGGGCAAATTCCTTCTCGTCAGGCTGCCCGTGCTGCAGATTTGCCGTGGAATGTAAAAACGGAAACAATTAATAAAGTATGTGCATCAGGATTAAGAAGTGTGACATTAGCAGATCAAGTGATTAGAGCTGGTGATGAAGAAGTAATCGTTGCTGGTGGTATGGAATCGATGAGCAATGCTCCTTATTTATTACCAAAAGCACGATGGGGCTTAAAGATGGGAGATAGTGCAGTAAAGGATTCCATGATTCATGATGGCTTAACATGTAGCTTCACAGGTGTACATATGGGCACTTACGGAAATAGTACCTCAAAAGATTTAGAGCTAACTCGTCAAGTGCAGGATGAATGGGCATTAAGAAGCCATCAGCGAGCAGTACGAGCACAAGAAGCAGGATTATTAGCGGAAGAAATTGTATCCGTGCCTGTTCCACAACGAAAAGGTGATCCAATAATCGTTGATCAAGACGAAGCGCCACGAAAAGACACATCAATTGAGAGATTATCAAAGCTAGCACCTGTATTTGATCATGATGGCACAATTACCGCTGGAAATGCCCCGGGAATTAATGATGGAGCAGCTGCACTTGTATTAATGAGTGATGAGCGTGCACAAAAGGAAGGCTTACAACCACTAGCAACAATTTTAGCTCATACGGCAATCGCTGTTGAAGCAAAGGATTTTCCTAAAACGCCAGGTCTTGTTATTAATGAACTTTTAAACAAAGCAGGTAAAAGTGTTGAAGATATTGATTTATTTGAAATTAACGAAGCCTTTGCAACAGTTGCACTAGCTGCAAATCAACTAGCTAACTTAGATCCTGAAAAAGTAAATGTAAACGGTGGAGCCGTTGCACTTGGACATCCAATCGGAGCAAGTGGAGCGAGAATCATCATAACACTCATTCATGAATTAAAGCGCAGAGGTGGAGGCATTGGAATTGCTGCGATTTGTAGCGGCGGTGGGCAAGGTGATGCGATCATGATTCAAGTTTGAGGTGAAAATTAACGTCATTTTTTAGGGGAGATAAGAAATGAGTATAGATAAAATAATGGTTGTTGGAGCTGGGCAGATGGGATTAGGCATTGCCCAGGTTTGTGCGATGTCAGGGATAGAAGTTGTTCTACATGATATATCAGAAGAAATTGTTGAGAAAGGAATAAATTCGATTGATAAACAGCTTACTAGATTAGTAGAAAAAGGAAAAATGTCCGAGAATGAGAAAAATGAAACACAACAAAGATTAACAACCTCAGTTAACCTCTCAAACGCAAGCTCCGTTGATTTAGTTATAGAAGCAATTGTTGAAAAAATGGAAATTAAAACAAAGCTCTTTAAGGAACTAGATAAACTAACACCAGATCATACGATTTTAGCAACAAATACATCATCACTACCAATTACTGAAATAGCTGCTGCGACAAATAGACCAAAAAGAGTCATTGGAATGCATTTTATGAATCCTGTACCTGTGATGAAATTAGTCGAAATCATTCGTGGTCTAGCAACAGCAGATGAAGTTTTTGACCAAATTAAGAATTTAACAGAGAAGATAAACAAAGTTCCAGTTGAAGTAAATGACTTTCCAGGCTTTGTTTCGAACCGAATTTTAATGCCGATGATTAATGAAGCAATATATACCGTTTATGAAGGTGTTGCCGAGCCAGAAGCAATTGATGAAGTGATGAAGCTAGGAATGAACCATCCAATGGGACCTTTAACTTTAGCTGATTTCATCGGTCTTGATACATGTTTATATATTATGGAAACACTTCATGAAGGCTTTGGAGATGATAAATATCGACCTTGTCCATTGTTACGAAAGTATGTAAGTGCTGGCTGGTTAGGGAGAAAATCAGGTAGAGGCTTTTATACTTATTAAATTGCGATACTAGTAGATTTCTAATTCAAAGGGGTATTTTTTTAGAGTGCAAAGTAACGCAAAGGGGTGGATTCGCGTGAATCTACATTTCACAGAAGAACAAATGATGCTGCAAAAGATGGTTAGAGAATTTGCTAAATCAGAAATTGAGCCATTTGTTGAGGAAATGGAAAAGGGGATTTTTCCGAGGGAATTATTAAATAAAATGGCAGCACTAGGTTTAATGGGTATTCCTGTTCCTGAAAAGTATGGTGGAGCGGGAATGGATTTTACAGCATACACAATCGCTATTCATGAAATCTCAAAGGCTAGTGCAACGCTTTCTGTCATCTTATCTGTTCATACTTCAGTCGGTACGTATCCAATACTTGCTTTTGGAAGTGAAAAACAAAAAGAAAACTATGTGAAAAAACTCGCAACAGGTCAGTACTTAGGCGCATTTTGTTTAACAGAACCAAGCTCTGGCTCTGATGCAGCAAGCATGAAAACACGTGCTGTCAATAAGGGAGATCATTATCTATTAAATGGATCAAAGATGTTTATCACAAATGGTGGAGAAGCAGATACGTATATCGTTTTTGCACGGACGGGTGAAGGCAAAGGAAGTGAAGGGATATCAGCTTTTATCGTCGAAAGTGACACTCCCGGATTTGTTATTGGTAAAGATGAACATAAGATGGGGTTAAATGGATCACGAACCGTCTCATTAATGTTTGAAGACGCAAAGGTGCCAGCAGACAATCTTTTAGGTCAAGAAGGAGAAGGCTTTAAAATTGCCATGGCAAACCTTGATGGTGGAAGAATTGGCATCGCAGCACAAGCACTTGGTATTGCTGAAGCAGCACTAGAAAAATCAATTTTATATGCAAAAGAAAGACAGCAGTTTGGCAAACCAATTTCCGCTCAACAAGGAATTGCCTTTAAGCTAGCTGATATGGCAACAAAGGTTGAGGCAGCAAAGCTATTAGTCTATCAAGCAGCATGGCTCAAACAAAATAATCTACCTTGTGGAAAACAAGCAGCAATGGCAAAGCTACTCGCCTCTAAAGCAGCTATGGAGGTGTCAACTGATGCAATACAAGTCTTTGGTGGCTATGGATATACAAAGGATTATTCAGTTGAAAGATACTTCCGCGATGCAAAGGTATGTGAAATCTACGAAGGTACAAGTGAAATTCAAAAAATAGTGATTAGTAAGCATTTATTAAAATGAAGCTATATTCGTAAACTTGTTGTTTTTAGAAATCTGAAGAAAATAGCACTGTATAATCTTTAGAAATATCTTTATATTTTGTCCTTTTAAATAAAATTTACCTGATCGTAATGAGTCCGTTCCATTTCGCTCCAGAAACTTGCTTTCCGCGGGGAGGAAGCTGAGCCTCCTCGGCGCAAGCGCCTGTGGGGTCTCACCCTTTCCTCTGCGCCCGCAGGAGTCAAGTTTCTTCCGCTACATTGCACTATAATTACTGTAAATATTTTGCTTAATTAACATCTTTAGAAAAATTGTTTTACCAAATAAAATACGATAATTTCCAACAGAAAAGGGGAGAAACACTATGTTTTTTAAACTATCAGAAGAACATGAAATGCTAAGAAAAACAGTACGAGATTTTGCTAAAAAGGAAGTTGAACCAACAGCAGCAGAACGAGATGAACAAGAGCGCTTTGATATGGATTTGTTCAAGAAAATGGCTGATTTAGGATTAACAGGTATTCCATGGGATGAAGAGTACGGTGGAATTGGAAGCGATTACTTATCATATGTGATTGCGGTAGAGGAGCTATCAAGAGTTTGTGCAAGCACTGGGGTTACATTGTCTGCACATACTTCATTAGCAGGCTGGCCTTTATATAAATTCGGATCAGAGGAACAAAAGCAAAAATACTTAAAGCCTATGGCATTGGGTGAAAAAATCGGTGCATATGGATTAACAGAGCCTGGCTCTGGTTCTGATGCTGGCGGAATGAGAACAAATGCAAAAGAAGATGGAGATCATTATGTGTTGAATGGTTCAAAAATCTTCATTACAAATGGAGGAATTGCTGATATCTACATCGTATTTGCTATAACAGATCCTTCTAGTAAAAATAAAGGAACAACAGCCTTTATTGTGGAAAAAGACTTTCCTGGATTTTCAGTAGGTAAAAAAGAAAGTAAATTGGGCATTCGATCTTCACCTACGACAGAAATCATTTTTGAAGATTGTAGAGTGCCAAAGGAAAATATGCTTGGTCAATTAGGTGATGGCTTTAAAATTGCGATGATGACATTAGATGGTGGCAGAAATGGAATTGCTGCACAAGCTGTTGGAATCGCTCAAGGAGCGTTAGATGCTGCAATCGCGTATGCAAAAGAACGTGAGCAATTCGGGAAGCCAATCGCTGCACAGCAAGGAATTAGCTTTAAATTAGCAGATATGGCAACAAACATTGAAGCTGCGCGTCTATTAACCTATCAAGCTGCATGGCTAGAATCAGAAGGTCTTCCGTATGGAAAAGAATCTGCTATGTCAAAATTATTTGCTGGTGATACGGCAATGCAGGTAACAACAGAAGCTGTACAGGTATTTGGTGGCTATGGCTATACAAAGGATTATCCGGTAGAACGCTTTATGAGAGATGCAAAAATCACCCAAATATACGAAGGAACACAGGAAATTCAACGACTTGTTATCTCGAGAATGATTACAAAATAAATGATGCTACGGAAATGAAAGGAACTAATAGATAATCATAAGAAAAGAGGTGGGGAGGTAGATGGAAAAACGTGAAGTTCTTGCATCTGTAAAGGATGAAAAATTAATAGAGAAGCGGCGAAATCAAATGATTAAAGGAGCGGTCACTCTTTTTAAGGAAAAAGGATTTCATCGCACAACAACAAGAGAAATTGCCAAAGCAGCAGGTTTTAGCATTGGTACTTTATATGAATATATTAGGCAAAAGGAAGATGTCCTGTATTTAGTGTGTGACACAATTTATGACCAAGTTCATAATCGACTTGAAGAAAATATCGATACGAAGCTAGGTACAATAGAGAGCTTGCAGCTGGCAATAAATAATTATTTTAAAGTGGTAGATGTGATGCAGGATGAAGTGTTAGTGATGTATCAAGAAGCGAAGTCTTTATCAAAAGATGCGCTTCCTTATGTTTTAAAGAAGGAAAATGAAATGGCAGCTATGTTTAAGAAAATTATTGTAAGATGTGTGGAAAATCGCGAGTTAACACTTACAGAAGAGCAGTGTGATATGGTTGCTCACAATATTATTGTTCAGGGGCAGATGTGGGCGTTTAGAAGATGGACACTTCAAAAAAATTACACACTTGAAAAATACATTGAACTACAAACAAAGCTAATTCTACAAGGGGTTGTGGAGAAATAGTCTGCGGACACTTTTGGCATAAGCTTTAGGTGTTACGTAAAACACAGGGGTGGATGTTTATGACAATATCAGAGGTGTATAAGCCAGTAAATGATGTTCGATTTGTTACAGCATCAAGTTTATTTGATGGCCATGATGCTTCAATTAATATTATGCGCCGAATTTTACAAGCAAGCGGAGCTGAAGTGATTCATTTAGGACATAATCGTTCAGTTGAAGAAATTGTTGCAGCAGCAATTCAAGAGGATGCACAAGGTATAGCGATTTCCTCTTATCAAGGCGGTCATGTGGAATTTTTTAAATATATGCATGATCTGCTACAGGAAAAAGGTGCAGGACATATTCGTCTTTTTGGTGGAGGCGGTGGAGTTATTATTCCCCGTGAAATAAGAGAATTACATGAATATGGAATCGCAAAAATCTTTTCTCCTGAAGATGGAAGAGAGCTTGGTTTACAAGGCATGATCAATCATATGATCAAAGAATGTGATTTTTCTACAGTTGAAAATGAAAGAATCGACCTTGAGCACCTTAAGGAAGGGCAGCACAAGGCTGTTGCAAAGCTGATTTCATATGCAGAATCAAAGGTTTCCAAACGAGAAACATCACAAAATGCTGATCAGCTGTTTAGACAGCTTCAAGATATATCTTCATCTGCACCAGTCATTGGGATTACTGGAACAGGTGGCGCTGGGAAAAGTTCATTAACAGATGAATTAATTAGAAGATTTTTAAATGAAGTGCCGGATTTAAAAATTGCTGTGTTATCGATTGATCCTACAAAACAGAAAACTGGTGGAGCATTATTAGGAGATCGAATTCGAATGAATGCGATCTTTTCTCCGCGGGTGTTTATGAGAAGCTTAGCAACTCGTCAATCGAAATCAGAGCTTTCACTTGCTATTCATGATGCGATTTCTGTAGTGAAGGGTGCAGGCTTTGGATTAATAATCGTTGAAACAAGTGGAATTGGTCAAGGTGATGCTGAAATTGCGGAAATCTGTGATCTTTCTATGTATATTATGACAAGTGAATTTGGAGCTCCATCACAGCTTGAAAAAATCGATATGCTTGATTATGCAGATTTAGTTGTAATTAATAAATTTGAACGCAAAGGATCTGAAGACGCAAAACGTCAGGTACAAAAGCAATATCAGCGTAGCCGTCTCTTATTTGATGAGCCTTTAGATAACATGCCTGTGTACGGAACAATTGCAAGTCAATTCAATGACTTAGGTACAAACACGTTATTTTCAAAGCTATTAGAATTAATAAATGCAAAAACAAATCAACAATGGACATCATCACTACCAATCGTAAAAGATGTTGAAAAACAAAATGTCATTATTCCACCAGAACGTCGTTATTATTTACGAGAAATTAGTGAGACGGTAAGAAATTATCATAAATTATCAGAAGATCAAGCTGAAATTGCAACGAAGTTATTTCAAGTAAAAGGAACAATCCAGGCTATTGCAGATCAAGATGATAACGAAGATGCTATGAAAACTTTAGTAGCTTTAAAAGAGCAATTAGAAGGAAAGCTAACAGCTGATTCAAGAGCATTGCTTATTAATTGGAATGACCTAAAGGAAAAATACTCCGCAGACGCATTTACAACAGTTATTCGAAATAAAGAGATTGTGACTAAGTTAAAAACAATATCCTTATCAGGACTGATGATTCCTAAGGTCGCGCTACCAAAGTATAAAAATGAAGGCGATATTTTGGCATGGTTATACAGAGAAAATGTTCCTGGGGTATTTCCATATACTGCTGGTGTTTTTCCTTTCAAACGCGAAGGTGAAGATCCTAAGCGACAATTTGCTGGAGAAGGAACGCCAGAACGAACAAATCGACGTTTTCATTATTTATCAAAAGATGATGATGCAAAACGGTTGAGTACTGCATTTGATTCTGTCACTTTATATGGAGAAGATCCTGCATATCGTCCAGATATCTACGGGAAAATTGGTGAAAGTGGTGTGAGTATTTGTACACTCGAAGATATGAGGAAGCTTTATGCTGGCTTTGATCTTTGCGCACCATCTACTTCTGTTTCGATGACAATTAATGGTCCAGCACCAATCATTTTAGCGATGTTTATGAATACAGCAATCACTCAGCAAGTTAGTAAAAAGGAAGCAGAGCTAGGAAGACAGCTTAGTGCAAAAGAGTTTCAAGAAGTGAAAGCCTTTACTCTACAAACTGTTAGAGGAACAGTTCAAGCTGATATATTAAAAGAAGATCAAGGTCAAAATACTTGTATTTTTTCAACAGAATTTGCTTTAAGACTGATGGGAGATATTCAACAATATTTTATCGATTATAAAGTGAGAAATTACTATTCTGTCTCAATTTCAGGCTACCATATTGCTGAAGCAGGAGCGAATCCTATTTCACAGCTAGCTTTTACCCTTTCAAACGGGTTCACATATGTTGAGTATTATTTAAGTAGAGGAATGGATATTGATTCTTTTGCACCAAATCTCTCATTCTTCTTTAGCAACGGCCTTGATCCAGAATACACAGTGATTGGAAGAGTAGCGAGAAGAATATGGGCTACTGTTATGAGGAATAAATATGGAGCAAATGAAAGAAGTCAAAAGCTAAAGTATCATGTACAAACCTCTGGACGATCTTTACACGCTCAAGAAATTGATTTTAATGATATTCGTACTACATTACAGGCGTTAATGGCTCTGCATGATAACTGTAATTCTCTTCATACAAATGCGTATGATGAAGCAATCACAACACCAACAGAAGAATCCGTTCGCCGTGCAATGGCCATTCAAATGATCATCACAAAAGAACATGGCTTAACAAAAAATGAAAATCCACTTCAAGGCTCCTTTATTATCGAAGAACTAACAGATTTAGTAGAAGAAGCTGTTTTAACAGAATTTGACCGCATAAATGAACGTGGCGGGGTACTCGGTGCGATGGAGACTCAGTATCAACGAGGCAAAATCCAGGATGAATCGATGCATTATGAAATGAAAAAGCATACAGGTGAGCTACCGATCATTGGAGTGAACACCTATCTAAACCCAAATCCACCATCACAAGAAATGATGGATAACATGGAGCTAGCAAGGGCAACTAAAGAAGAAAAAGAAACACAAATTAAAAACCTACAAAATTTCCAAAAAGCAAACGAAGATAAAATCGAAGAAGCTCTAAACCAACTAAAAAGAACAGCAATAGAAAACGGCAATATCTTTGCAGAGCTAATGGAAACAGTAAAAGTAGCAAGCCTAGGCCAAATCACAACAGCACTTTATGAAGTTGGCGGGCAGTATCGTAGGAATATGTAAGGGTGCATAAAGTATAAACTGTATTTTACTTGCTCATGAAATGAAATTCTACTTTATCATGAATATCTTCTTTAACTTTTTTAGAACATTAAATTAAGTAAAAGTAATTTTTAAGTAAATCTCTTTAATAAAGTATAGTTTTTAAATATGTCTTTAGCAGTAACTAATGTAAGGTTGATTGGAGCGGAAGGTGCGAGACTCCTGCGGGTGCGCGGGACAGGTGAGATCCCGCAGGCGCTGTGCGCCGAGGAAGCTCACCGCACGCCCCGCGGAAAGCGAGCAACCTGTAGCGCAAATCAACCAGCACCATACTTTTACAAAGGGTTTAAGAAAAAACTCCAATAATAGGTATTTATCATAACAACAGAGTGACTTAATTGATTAGAAATAATCTAAAAAGTAAGTAATTAATTAAAGCTACCACTAATATAAACTCTGACACAAAGGTGCAGAAGCATTTTTGTGTATTTTTTACGTTATAAAGGTGGCATAAACTACTAGAATTTGTTTATAATGAATGGTATGGTTTGTTGACTTTACAATTTGTACATAATGGTAACGAATAATACTAATGTTCTTATTTCTTAATTTATAGATTGATGACCTAGAAAGGGAGTGCCGTATTTGAGTCTAAAACAATTAACAGATGAGCAAATAAAAGAAATGGCAATGGTTGAGGTTGCATATGAACTTTTTATAGAAGGTAAAAAGCCTTATGTATTCAGTGAATTAGTAGAGGAAATAGCAACTTTACTAGGACTTACAAAAAAGCAGGTTGAAGATAAAATAGCTCAATTTTATACAGACATCAATATCGATGGACGCTTCATTTGTGTTGGAGAAAACATGTGGGGACTGCGTACTTGGTATCCGTATGAGCAAATTGAAGAAGAAATTGTACCTGTTACAAAACCTAAAAAGAAAAAATCTAAAGCTTCTGATGATGATTTAGAAGAAGTGTTTGATGAACTAGAAGATGATTTAGATTATGATGATCTAGATGATTTCGATGATACAGATGATGAAGAAGAAGATGATGATTTCGACGACATTGATGAAACAGATATCGATGACGATGATGATGATCTAATTGATGATGATGACGAAGATTTAGATGAAGATGATGAAGATGACGAGGAAGACGAAAAATAACAGTAAATCGTCTTGACTTTCTTTTTCACAGTAGGTAGAATCTATTTTGGGCTCTTAAAAAGCTATCGTTTGTAATTTTACATTTACAGCTCCCTTTCAACTAGTTTGGAAGGGAGCTTTCTTATTTTGTAGAGAAAAAAACTATGAGAAACTACGGTCCTTTACTATAAAGAACCGTTTTCCAATAAATAAGATGGACAAGCAGTATTGAAACCTTTTTTAGGGAAATATTGCAAGTATATTTCACATTAGCTTAGCACCTCACACTTTACTAATAAGTTTTCCAAATTTATTTTTTAATTTAGTACAAAATAAAAACATATAGCTTCTTTAGGGGGAAGATCATGACAAAGTATATTTTTGTAACAGGTGGAGTTGTTTCATCTTTAGGAAAAGGCATTACAGCTGCTTCTTTAGGTAGATTGTTAAAAAACCGTGGTATGAGTGTGACAATTCAAAAGTTTGATCCATACATAAATGTGGATCCAGGAACAATGAGTCCGTATCAGCACGGTGAAGTCTTTGTAACGAATGATGGTGCTGAAACTGATCTGGATTTAGGTCACTATGAGCGTTTTATTGATGTGAACTTAACGAAGTTCAATAACGTAACAACAGGTAAAATTTATTCAACAGTATTAAAGAAAGAACGTCGTGGAGATTATCTTGGTGGAACAGTTCAGGTTATCCCACATATTACGAATGAAATAAAAGAAAGAGTGTTCCGTGCTGGTAAAGAAACAGGTGCAGATGTTGTTATTACTGAGATTGGTGGAACTGTTGGTGATATTGAATCACTACCTTTCTTAGAAGCGATTCGCCAAATTAAGAGTGATATCGGCCGTGATAACGTAATGTATATCCACTGTACGCTTATTCCATATATTAAAGCTGCTGGTGAATTAAAAACGAAACCAACACAGCATAGTGTAAAAGAGCTTCGTAGCTTAGGTATTCAGCCAAATGTCATTGTTGTTCGTACAGAAATGCCAATTTCACAAGATATGAAGGATAAAATTGCTTTATTCTGTGATATTGATACAAATGCAGTTATTGAATGTCGTGATGCTGAAACTCTTTATTCGATTCCTTTAGCTCTACAAGATCAGAATTTAGATACAATCGTTTGTAATCACTTAAAGCTTCAATGTAATGAAGCAGATATGACAGAGTGGACTGAGCTTGTAAAACGAGTGACTAATCTTTCTAAAACAACGAAGATTGGCTTAGTTGGGAAATACGTTGAACTACAAGATGCCTATATCTCTGTTGTTGAAGCACTTCGTCATGCAGGTTATGAGTATGATTCTGATATTGAAATCAAATGGGTAAATGCAGAAACATTAACTGAAGATACAGTGAAAACACAGCTTGAGGATGTTGATGGAATTTTAGTTCCTGGTGGCTTTGGCGATCGTGGTGTTGAAGGTAAAATTTTAGCAACAACATATGCTCGTGTGAATAAAGTCCCATTCTTAGGAATTTGTCTTGGAATGCAAGTGGCTTCTATTGAATTTGCACGTAATGTAGTTGGGTTAAAAGGAGCAAATTCTTCAGAAATTGATCCAAGCACACAATACCCGGTTATTGATTTACTTCCAGAGCAAAAGGATATTGAGGATCTTGGTGGAACTCTACGTTTAGGTTTATCACCAAGTAAGCTAGTAGAAGGAACTCAAGCTTATGAAGCTTATCAAGATGAAGTGATTTATGAGCGTCATCGTCATCGTTACGAGTTTAATAATGAATACCGTCAAGTGATGGAAGAAGCAGGATTTGTATTCTCAGGAACAACACCTGATGGTCGTCTTGTTGAAATTGTTGAGCTTAAGGATCATCCTTGGTTCGTAGCATCTCAATTCCATCCTGAATTTACATCAAGACCAACAAAACCACAGCCTTTATTCCGTGATTTTGTTCGTGCATCATTAACAGCTGCTGAGAAAATCTAGTACACATTTCTATATATTCTTAAATTAGCTATAATCTAGAGCTAGTTGTTCCTCTTTCTATTGAAAGAGAGGTCAACTAGCTTTTTTTTATTTTATATAGGTATTGGTGAACTTTGGCTTTCTACCTCTTAAAGAAGGATATCCTTATTTGGGCTTGGCTATAACTTATCAGAGCTTGTGCTTTTCCTCTATTATTATGTTCTACTTTCAAAAATTGAGCATAATATCCAATAATAAGAAACAAAAAATCATTCGTTCATTTAGCCTATATGTATATGTTTATTACATTTTACGAAACCGGTTTTTATAAATTTTTAAAAAAATCAAAAAAACAGTTGAATAAAATGTAATAAAGTTATATAATTCTACTTGAAAGCGGTTTCTGTTACTAATAATTGCAACTGATTCTCTAATTTTAGAAATCGGTTTCGTGTAGGTAACTGTTTCCGGTTCAATATGATTAATATTATAAGGGGGAAATACAGATGAAAAGCATGAAAAAATGGTTAGCTTTAGGTTTAACATTAGTGCTTGCGTTCTCATTAGCTGCTTGTAGTGGCGGTGGAAATGAAGGGGCTTCTAATGATGGTGGCGAAGGTGGAGACGAAAAAGTAGAATTAACGTTCTGGGCTTTTGGTGCTACTGGTTATGAA
Organism: Metabacillus litoralis; assembly: GCF_007994985.1. Lineage (GTDB taxonomy): Bacteria > Bacillota > Bacilli > Bacillales > Bacillaceae > Metabacillus > Metabacillus litoralis. The sequence continues at coordinate 14,972 of NZ_VOQF01000014.1, forward strand.
GAATTAGTAAAAGAATACCAGGAAGAAAATCCAAATGTTACAATAAAATTTAAATCATCTGAAACAGCAGAACATCATGATGCATTATTTACAGCATTATCAGCTGGTAGTGGTGCTCCTGATATCGCGATGCTTGAGGTTGATCAATTTGATCGTTTCAAAGTAGCGCAAGATCGTTTTGCGAATTTATATGACCTTGGAGCTAAAGACGTTCAAGATCAATATTTAGACTGGAAATGGAATGCTGGAGAAAATGCTGATGGCGATTTCTTATTCGGTCTTCCTACAGATATAGGTCCTAAAGCTTTATACTATCGTACAGATGTTTTCGAAGCAGCTGGTTTACCAACTGAGCCTGCTGAGGTAGAGGCATTAATTAGTTCTCCTGAAGCTTTTAAAGAAGCTGGTTTACAAGTTAAAGAGAAAACAGGAAAACCGTTTGTTGATAGTATCGAAATGGCATACAGAGCTTATTTAGATTCAGCTGTAGAAACTTATTTAAATCCTGAAGGCGAGTTACTTATTGCAGAAGAAGGAAATGCAGTTAAAAAAGCTTATGATTATGCAGTTGAGTTAAATGAAGCAGGAATTGTTGGTAACTTTGATATGTGGACACCAGAATGGTCTAATGCTGTAAACACTGGTGAATTTGCTGCAGAATTAGGTGCTGGTTGGTTAAAAGGTTGGATGGAAGGTAATGCTCCAGATGCTTCTGGTAATTTCAAAGTAGCTACTTTACCAACTGAATTTGCTGCAAACTGGGGAGGATCTTATATTGCAATCCCAGGTGAAACAGAAAATGCTCAAGCAGCATACGATTTTGTTGAATGGTTAGTATCACCTGAAAATCAATTAAAATCTTTCCAAAGCAATGGATTATTCCCTTCTGCACCAGCTGTGTATGAAATGGAAGAGTTCACTTCTAACCAAGACGAGTTCTTTGGTGGTCAAGTAACTTCTGAAGTATTTGCACAAGCTGCACAAGATATCGAAGGTGCTGTTTATAAAGGTGAGAAATACTTCCCGGTTCACCAAGAAGTTCTGAATGCACTTAAGAACGTTCAAGTTGGTGGAGATCCTGAGGAAGAATGGGAAGCTGCTGTTAAGCGTGCACAAGATCTAGTAAGTCGCTAATCTGACTATTCAATTATTTTGGTTATGGTGCTCATTTGGGCACCATAGCCAATTTATAAAGGAAACGGGGAGTGAAAATGGTTTCTGCAAATGAAAAAAAAGTCAAAACCAAAAGATTTTTGTCTGAAGAAAAGAAAGATATGATATCTGGGTATTTATACGTTTCACCATTCTTCATCATTTTTGCGGTTGTAGGTCTTTATCCAGCGCTATTCAGTATGTATTTAGCTTTCCAAAAGTGGAATGGATTAAGTCCAATGGAATTTGTAGGGTTGAATAATTTTAAGATTGTTTTAGTAGATCCGCTATTTTGGAAATCTGTTTATAATACACTGATTATTGGATTAATGGGAACTGCTCCACAATTAATTGTAGGAATTATTCTTGCATTTTTACTTAACTTATCGTTTCTCCGCTTTAGAAATTTCTTCAGAGTTACGATCTTCATGCCGTATATTACGTCAATGGTTGCAGTGGCCCTCATATTTAGTGTTTTATTTAGTAATCATGAATCTTCCCTAGCCAACTATGTATTGGGTGTATTTGGTTTCGATCCTGTAAGTTGGGGGACTTCCGAATGGGGTACAAAAATAGCCATTTCAATCATGGTTTTCTGGAGATGGGTTGGATATAACACAATTATTTATTTAGCTGGACTCCAAAGTATTTCTAATGATCTTTATGAAGCGGCAACAATTGATGGAGCTAATAAGTTTCAACAACTTATGTATATTACAATGCCGTTATTAAAACCATTTATCACTCTAACTGTTTTCTTCTCAACTGTTGGAGCATTACAATTATTCGCAGAACCAACGGTATTCCTTGGAGCAGCTGCATTTACTAGAGATGAAGCAATGACTGTCGTGATGTATTTATATCGTGATGCATTCAAGCTACAATCCTTTGGTACAGCTTCAGCAACTGCGATTATCTTATTAATCATCATTATCGTATTCTCAGCGATTAATACATTACTAACTTCAGGTTATGGTAAGAAGAGGAAGGAGGCAAAATAATGGGTGAAGTAGCTGGATCAAAGAAGTTTTCGTTAGGAAGAATAGCAATCTATGTTTTTATGAGTTTAGCATCCTTGCTTTCGCTTTTTCCATTTTATTGGATGTTTGTTATGGCAACAAGTCCAAGTTCTGCCTATAACTCGATCCCACCAACAATTACACCGGGTAAACTGTTGGTTGAGAACTTTCAAAAAGTATTAGGATCAATCGATTTCTTCCAAGCAATGTGGAATACGATTATCCTATGTACGTCAGTAACAATTGTTGTTTTGATTATTAGTTCTTTAGCAGGTTTTGCATTTGCTAAATTCAAGTTTCCAGGAAAGAATGCATTGTTTATAGGTATTCTATTAACAATGGTTATCCCACCACAGCTTGGGTTAATTCCACAATTCTACTTAATTTCAAAAGCAGGATTATTGGATACCTTGCAAGGGGTAGCACTATTGTTCTTCTTGAATCCTTTAGGAATCTTCTTGATGAGACAATATGTGACAGGATCAGTGCCAGATGAACTTATAGAGGCAGCAAAGCTTGATGGTTGCTCTAACTTCAGAATCTACAGAAGTATTGTCTTGCCAATTATACTACCTGCATTTGCAACATTAGGAATCATAGTCTTTACAGCTGTATGGGGAGAATTCCTATGGCAATTTACGATTTTAAGAGATCCAGAGATGTATACAATACAAGTTGCGTTAGCGAATTTAAGTAATACGTTCAATATCGACTTTGGAATGATACTATCAGGTGTTTTCTGGGCGACTGTACCATTAATTATCATTTTCTTACTGTTTAATAGATTATTTATTTCAAGTATTACAGATGGAGCAGTTAAGTAACTCTTCTTACCAATATATTCATTGTAGAAGGACATTTATAAAATTGAATTTTCGTGAAAATAATAGTAATCTAACAGTATTAACTTATTATGAAGGCGAAAGGCAAACGGGGACCACTATGAATTTAACAATAAAAGATATCGCGAAAATGGCTGGAGTATCTCCAGGAACTGTATCTAAAATTATAAATAATTATAGTGGCATTAGTGAGAAAACGAAGAAGAAAGTTATGGATATTATAACTGAAACAGGATATCAACCTACTTTTTCTGCAAAGGCACTTGCCACTAAAAAGTCTAATTTAATAGGGTTAATATACGCTGGGAAGGTAAATGTTGACTTTACTCATCCATATTTCAATGAAGTTGTTACTTCGTTTAAAAAGGCGATTGGACTGTTAGGTTACGATATTATTATGTTTTCGAATGAACAATTTTATAAAGATAATGGTAGTTACTTAGCAAGATGTAGACATTTTCATGTTGATGGATGTGTCATCATTGCTGGAGAAGAAATTGAGGATGCCATTTATGAATTAGTAGAAGCTGGCATCCCATGTATGGGAATAGATTTAGAATTATCTGGACCAAGTGCAAGCTTTGTTATGAGTGATAATGTTAACTTGTCAAGACAGGTGATTCAGCATTTTTATTTACATGGTATTAGAGATGTTGGTTTTATAGGTGGAAAACGTGATTCTGCTATTGCCATGTTTAGAGAAAAAGGATTTATAGATGCGATGAACCAGCTTGGTCTAGACGTGAAAAAAGAGTGGATGTATTATGGAGATTTTCATGAGGAAAGCGGTTATGTTGCAATGAAAAAAATATTTGAAAACAAAACGCTTCCTCGTGCAATATTTGCTGCTTCTGATATGATGGCGTTTGGCGCAATCAGAGCAATTAAGGAACAAGGCTTAAGAGTGCCAGAGGATATATGCATTATTGGCTGTGATGATATTGATGCTTGCCGTTATAGCAGTCCTAAATTAACGACTGTCAGACAGGATAAGGATCGACTCGGAAAGCTTGCTGCTTATATGTTAAACGATTTAATTAACGGAAAATCAGAATTAAAGCCTATCTTTATTGATTCGAAATTAATAGTACGAGAATCATGTGGACGTTAATAAAAGGCTCTTTTCTGAATGATTGTTGCTATTTGGCCTAATTATGTAGTAGAAACATTTTTGTTTTAGCAAAAAGGGTACTAATTTCTGAAGAAAAGATGCCACCATGCTTTATACAGTGTTGTTTACTTGGAGTTATTATAAGCAACAAAGTTTACGAAAATAGTCTAATAAAAAGATAGAAAAAATTTAGTGGAGGCAAAAAAATGGCTATCATAGAATTTCCAAAAGATATACGATGGGGAGCTGCTACAGCAGCATACCAAATCGAAGGAGCTGCAACGAAAGATGGAAGAGGTCTTTCAATATGGGATACATTTTCAAAAACGCCGGGTAAAGTTTTAAATGGAGATAATGGTGATATAGCTTGTGATAGCTATCATCGCTATGAAGAAGATATCGAGCTTATGAAAGAATTAGGTATTGATATTTATCGATTCTCAGTTTCTTGGCCACGTATTTTCCCAACAGGAACGGGTGAAGTAAATCAAAGTGGTCTTCAATATTATCACGATTTCGTTGATGCCCTTTTAGCAAATGGAATTGAGCCAATGTGTACTCTTTATCACTGGGATCTACCACAAGCTTTACAGGATAAAGGTGGCTGGGAAAATCGTGAAACAGTTGATGCCTTTGCAGAGTATTCTGATTTAATGTTTAAAGAATTTGATGGAAAGATTAAAAAATGGATAACGATCAATGAACCGTGGTGTGTTTCATTTCTTTCTAACTTTATAGGGATCCATGCACCAGGGTATCAAAATCTTCAATTGGCAACAACAATTTCACATCATCTTCTACTTGCTCATGGTAAGGCTGTAACGAAATTCAGAGAATCAGGTCTTACAGGTGAAATTGGTTATGCTCCAAACCTTGAATGGAACGAACCATATAGCAATAAACAAGAAGATATTGATGCATGTAATAGAGGAATGGGCTGGTTTATTGAGTGGTTCTTTGATCCAGTTTTCAAAGGAAGCTACCCACAATTTATGCTAGATTGGTTCGAGAAAAAGGGAGTAACACTTTCAATTCAAGATGGAGATATGGCATTTATTCATCAGCCAATTGACTTTGTTGGGATTAATTACTACACAGGTAGTGTTGTAAGATATAAAGAAAACCATGAATTATTTGATAATGAAAAAGTAGATATTGGTTATGAAAAAACTGATTTTGATTGGAATATCTACCCTGAAGGTTTTTATAAGGCGTTATCAAAATTAAAAGATCAATATGGACAAATTCCAATATATATTACTGAAAACGGAGCTTGCTATAATGATGGTGTAGAAAATGGGCGTGTTAAGGATCAAAGAAGAATTGATTACTTAAAACAGCATTTAACATCATTAAGTAGAGCAATAGATTCTGGTGTAAACATCAAAGGTTATCTAACATGGTCATTACTTGATAACTTTGAATGGGCTGAAGGATATGACAAACGTTTTGGTATTATTCATGTTGACTTCAATACATTAGAACGAACAAAGAAAGATAGCTACTACTGGTACAAGCAAACAATCAAAAATGGTTGGTTTGATATGTTTTATTAATTTATAGACCCCAATTGGAAATCGGTTTCTGGTTGGGGTTTTTTTCTTATCATTTTTAACAGGTAGATTATGGTTATTATTATATATTTGCAGCGAGAATTGGGGAGATTATAGTGAGGAAATACTGGGGTGAAATCAAGCAATTTTTCAATAATCGAGGAAAAAGGTATAAGGAAGATACACATAGATTCACAGTTGGAAGAAAAATATTTATTGCATTTGCTATTATTTTTATTTTAATTGCAGGATTTAGCTTTTCTGCTTTGAGTGGGATGAATTCAATTAATAAGAAATCAACTGAAGTTGAGGAAACATGGCTTCCTACAGTTGAGAGATTAGGAGAAATGCGCTATCTTGTAGAACAAGTTGTGGCGTTTCAATTATTTTATGCATCAGCAGAAACAATCGGTGAGATGAATAACTTTGATGGTAGATTTGAAGAAATTTTCACTCGGTTAGATGAGTTATTTGTAGAATATGAAAAGGTTTTAACTTCAACTGAAGAAAAACAAGTATATAATGATTTTAAAGCTGAATGGAGTAACTATCTTGAAGTACATGATGAAGTACTTACCTTATCTAGAGCAAATGATGATGATTCAGCTAGCACAATGATAAAAGCTTCTCGTCAACAAATAGAAGTAGTTGAAAGTCATATAAGTAAGCTTGTTGAAATGAATCAAAATAATGCAAGTAAAGCAGCTGAGCAAGGCAAAGAAATATTTGTAAACTCTATGACAATAACAATTGTTCTTATTGCTTTTGTATTAACTGCTGCCATTATCATGGGTATACTATTAGCAAGAAGCATTTCGAAACCAATTTCTGAAGTGTCGGCGAGTGTTAATCAGGTAGCACAAGGAAATTTAACAATTGAGCCGATTATTGTAAAGAATAAGGATGAAATTGGAACATTAGCTAATGATTTTAACAAAATGACAAACAGTTTAAGAATGTTAATACTACAGGTTATGGAAAATTCCGAACAAGTAGCTTCAACTTCTCAGCAACTATCATTAAGTGCTGATCAGACAAAAAAAGCAACAGAGCAAATTGAGTTTGTTATTAAAGAAGTAGCTAGTGGTGCAGAAACACAGGTGAATCGCGCATCTGAAGCAAATCATGCTGTATCGGAAATCTCAAAAGGCATGGAGCAGGCGGCTTCCTCTATTCTAGCTGTTTCTGATTTGACAGTTTCCACAAATAATAATGCACATATGGGACAAGAAGTTGTTTCACAAACAATTAGTAGAATGAATGAGTTGGAAAACAAAGTGAAACATGCGTCAGCTGTTATTGATAATGTCGGTGAATTATCTAAAGAGATTGGTCAGATTGTGTCACTAATTACAGGTGTAGCAGATCAAACAAATCTTTTAGCATTAAACGCAGCTATAGAAGCAGCAAGAGCAGGAGAGCATGGTAGGGGATTTGCGGTTGTTGCAGATGAAGTACGAAAGCTTTCTGAGCAAACGGGTCAATCTGCAGAAAAAATCAAACACCTTATTCAAGACATGCAGATAGAGGTAGAGAAGGCAGTAGAATCAATGACCGATGGAATGAATGCAGTAGATAATGGGATGATAATGGTTCGAAAAACGGGTGACTCTTTTGAAGAAATTGTGCACATGATTACTGAGGTATCATCGCAATCACAAGAGGTATCTGCTATTGTTGAAGAAGTAAATGCTAGTACTCAAAGTATGGTCACATTAATTGAGGGAATTGCCAATATTTCTGTGCAATCTGCTGGGAATTCTGATTCTGCCATAGTATCTGTTGTACAACAAAATGCTACAATGAATGGTATCACCACTTCATCTGAAGAGTTAAGCACCAAAGCCTCTGAATTACAGGAGCTAGTAAAGAAATTCAAGGTTAAATAAAAAAGACTGAATTCTCAAAGATTCAAGACCAGCCTAAGAGAATATATCAATTATTAAGGCTCTTTTCTGAAAGATTGTTGTTAATTAACGTAATTTCCTATTAGAAACAATGTTGTTTTCATATAAAAGTTACGAGTACAAGAAGAAAAGATGCCACTAGACTTTATACAGTGCTGTTTTCTTCATATTACAAAAAGCAACAAAGTATACGAAAACAGCCATTATTAAAGAGAAAGAAGAAGGATATTATGCGAGATAAAATTCAAAGAATATTAGAGATTTTAACAGCATTCTTTTTTCTAAATATGCTATGGATCATTTTTTGTTTACCGATCATCACAATCTTTCCTTCTACAATGACGATGTTTAGCATCGTGAGAAGGTGGAAGCAGAATGAAATTGATTATGATTTAGCAAAATTATTTTTTTCAGAGTTTAAAGAAAATGCAAGGAAATACTTCTTGCTAGGTGTTGTATGGCTAATTTTTGGTATATTGCTTATCATTGATTACTTCTTTATCATTACCATCCAATTTGAAGCGAGAAATCTACTTTTTGGACTTCTCTTTTTGGGTACTTTTATATATTTAGGTATGTCGCTATTTATCTTTGGAATTGCTGTGAATTTTGATCTTCCTAAAAAGGCAATTATCAAGAATGCCTTTTTATATACAATAGGAAAATTAGGAACAACAGTATTAACGGTTATGATTTTAGTAAGTATGGTGATTATTTGTTATATTGTGCCTTATTTGTTATGGATAATCGGTAGTATTACAGCATTTTTCATTTATACGACAATGAGTAATATGAACCGAGCTACATGGGAAAAAGATAGCAGTCAAAAATAAATGTTTTTTTCATGGATAGTAGCTTTCAAAATTCTTCAAAAAAGAGACAACATAAGTATTTAAGCAAATGATAACCCTAATTAACAGGTGATATGTCAATTAATCTTTCACCTGATAGTTAGGGTTTTTTTGTTGTCTTCAATAAATTTTTTGATTGTTCCTATTATTTAGTGGAATGGAGCGGCAGGCACTCAACTGCTACCATTAAGATTTAATTGTCTTAATAGATGAATTATTTAATGATATCCCAACCCCTTTTTCATTTTGGGAAAGGGGTTTCCTATTAGAAAAAGTATTTATCAGAAAATTTCAGTTTATTAAAGAATATTCCTTTTATTTTATTTGAAAAACTAGTATAATTAAAAATGTTAGCGTTTACAATCTAATAATAGCTTTCAAATACTATAAAAAGAGAGTAATTGCTTAAAATTACATAAGGGGGAGAAGGGGAACGGAGTTTTTTTATATCTATCAATGAAACCGTTTTCGTTAATTATAATCTTTTGAGAAATCGGTTTCCAAACAAAAACAAGGGGGATTTATTTTGATAAAAAAGATGTTGAAAAAATTCACAGTCTATATGATGATTTTCGGATTAATAGCTTCCATGCTTCCATCTTTGGCAGCTGCTGAGGAATCTGATTATGGTAGTTTACTAGGTAATCCAGGTAAAAAACCATCTCAAGCTGGAGCTTTAAAGCTAAATGAAGTAAATGGACAAAAAACACTTACTGATAGTAGTGGTGCCCCAATTCAATTACGTGGAATGAGTACTCATGGGTTGCAATGGTTCCCAGAGATTATTAATGATAATGCATTTACAACACTATCAAACGATTGGGGTTCAAATTTAATTCGTCTTGCAATGTATGTTGGAGAAAATGGATATGCAACAAATCCAGAGGTTAAGCAAAAGTTAATAGAAGGAATTGAACTTGCAATTAAGCATGATATGTATGTAATCGTCGACTGGCATGTTCATGCTCCTGGAGATCCTAATGAAGAAGTTTATAGCGGAGCTTTGGATTTCTTTGATGAAATTTCTACTAAATATAAAGATGTTCCAAATATTATTTATGAAGTAGCTAATGAACCAAGTAGTAATAGCAATGGTGGTGATGGAGTAACAAATGATGAAGCAGGTTGGAATGCGGTAAAGTCGTATGCTGAGCCTATCATCGAAAAGATCCGTGAAAATGGAGCAGAAAACATTGTTATTGTTGGAAGTCCAAACTGGAGTCAACGTCCTGATTTAGCGGCAGATAATCCTATTAATGACGAAAACACAATGTATACTGTTCATTTCTACTCTGGCTCACATCCAGCAGCAGCTGATAGCAGTGATCGTGAAAATGTGATGAGTAATGCTAGATATGCGCTTGAAAATGGAGTAGGTGTTTTTGCAACAGAATGGGGAACAAGTGAGGCTAATGGTAACAATGGTCCTTATTTGGATGAAGCTGATGTGTGGATTAATTTCTTAAATGAAAACAATATTAGTTGGGCAAATTGGTCTTTAACAAATAAAAATGAAACGTCTGCAGCATTCACACCATTTCAACTAGGTAAGTCAGAGGCAACAGATCTTGATCCAGGTGCTGACCATATGTGGTCGCCAAAAGAATTGAGTATTTCTGGTGAGTATGTACGAGCTCGTATTAAAGGTGTTTCATATGAGCCAATCGATCGTACGAAGTTTACAGAGGTTTTATGGAATTTTAATGATGGAACATCACAAGGATTTGGTGTTAATGGTGATAGCCCTGTAAAGGATATTACTACTACTAATCAAGATGATGCGCTTAAAGTTTCAGGTTTAAGTAATAGTGAGAATGATCTTTCAGAGGGTAATTTTTGGGCAAATGCTCGACTTTCAGCAGATGCTTGGGGTCAATCTGTAGATATACTAGGAGCAGAAATGCTAACTATGGATGTCATTGTTGATCAACCAACAACTGTATCTATTGCTGCTATAGCACAAGGACCATCAGCACCATGGGTAAATCCTGCACGTGCAATTCAAGTGAATAGTGAGGAATTTGTGGCTCATGGAGATCAATATAAAGCAGTTTTAACAATAACAAAAGAAGATGCTCCTTCACTTGCTACTATTGGGGAAAGTCCTGATGATAGTACAATGAACAATCTTGTTCTTTTTGTAGGTGCTGAAAATGCGGATAGTATTTCTTTAGATAACATTACAGTTTCAGGAACAATGACTGAAGTAGAGGTAATAAATGACCCAGAAGGTGTAGCAACAATTCCGTCTACCTTTGAAGATGATACACGTCAAGGTTGGAAATGGAGTGGAGATTCTGGTGTGAAAACAGCTTTAACCATTCAAGAAGCAAATGGCTCAAAAGCTCTTTCATGGGATTTTGCTTATCCAGAGGTTAAACCATCTGATAATTGGGCATCTGCGCCTCGTTTAGATTTTTGGATGGATACATTAGCACGTGGTGATAATGATTATGTTGCATTTGATCTTTATATGGATCCAACTCGTGCATCAACAGGAGCGATAGCGGTTAACTTAGTATTCCAACCAGAAGCTCTTGGCTATTGGGCACAAGCACCAGGAACATATGAAATCAATTTAGAAGAACTTGACTCTGCAAAGAAAACATCTGATGGCTTATATCACTTTGAAGCAAAAATAGATGTAAGTACAATTGAAAACTTACAAGACGACACCTTGCTTCGCAATATGCTGCTTATATTCGCAGATGTCGAAAGTGACTTTGGTGGAACAATGTATGTTGATAATGTGAGATTTGAAAAAGCGGATCCAGGCACAGGTGGAGAAGAAGGAGAAACACCAGCACCAAACCCAGGTGAGGGAGAAGGAGAAACACCAGCACCAGGAACGGGTGAGGGAGAAGGAGAGGCACCAGCTCCTAACACAGGTGAAGAAGAAGAAAAAGCACCATCTTCAGATAAAGATAAAGATAAAGAAGGAGAAGTACCAACAGTCGAAAAAGTTAGTTCAGGTAAAGAATTACCCGATACTGCTACAAGCTCATATTCTACTTTATTAGTGGGAAGCTTGTTATTTCTTGCTGGAATCATGTCTTACTTTTTTATTAAAAGAAGAATAAGTGTGAGTAAGTAATAAAAGAAGATAGCACATTTGATTAGTAGAGATTCAACAACAAAAAGCACCTTATCTTAGGTGCTTTTTGTTATATATTATTTTAAATGGAATTATCGGCTAGTGATCTCTTTTTAAAAGGCTGTTTTCACAAACTTTATTGCTTACAAATATCCGGAGAATTGAGTATTGTATTAAGTCTAGTTGCAACTTTTCTTCATAAAGTAGTAGCCTTATATGCGAAAATACACTGTTACTACTGCATATTTTAGTTACATAGCAACAATCTTTCAGTAAAGAGCCTCTTTAAATGGTCCTAAGTTATTGTTCTCTAATCATATTTGGCTTTCTAAATATGAAAGGGGTTATTAATCTTCTTCATATTCATTCAAAATCTCTTTAATTGTAAAACTTAACGCGTAGTATACATATAATGCTGTCATTAATGCAGGGTAACCATATCTTTCACCGTCATCACCAGGAATTAATGGTTGACGAAGCTTAGCATCTATATGTAAATCTGTGTTTTGATTTAATCCATCGACTGTATTTTTTATTAAGGCAGAAACGCCGACTGTTTGGATACCTTTATCTGAAAGTTCTTTTGCAATTGTAATCGCTTCTTCATCAGTTGAACGGTATGTGAATAGAATCACTCTGTCTGCAGATGTGACCTTTTTTATAGCTCCCTCTGAATCCAATAATGATTCTGCTCCTACTAAGCTTTCCGAACCCGTTAAAGCCTCTAACACAACCCCATGTAGCTCTTTGTGTCCATACAAATAAACTTTGCCGTCCCCCACTAAAGCTTGTGCTAAGAGTCTTGCACTGTCTTCTATGTTCATTTCCTCTTGTTCAAGAATCCGATTAAAATGTCCCGTAATTTGTGTTGTGAAAATTTTCATCATTGAAAGTGAACTCTCCTTCTTTTCAAATACTATTCGTATTATAACGAAGAAACATAAAATCTAAAAATGTTTAAAATCATTGAATTGACCATAAATGTGATATTCTAAAGAAGGATTTTAGGATAAATTACGACAAACTAGGCAGAATTTGTCGACAAAAGATTAACTAAGAATGCAGGAGATAAACGGAAAAAGAAGAATTATTAATAAACAAGAAACCGTTTTAGTCGTTCAACTTTTTTTGATAGAATTGAATACTTTAACAAAATTGTCACCAAGGTTTATACATAGGCTACGTAAAAACGTGATATTCAAATAATAATTGTGTGGATTTCAGCAGACAAAGGAGCTGGAAGATGACCAATTTTTGTTCACAACTTTATATTAAGCTTTTTAAGTGCTAACTAGCGTTTAATAATAATGAGAGCAAAGGTACTAAAGGTATCAGTCCTAGAGAAAACTAAAAAAATTAAGAGGTGTAATATAACATGTTAAAAGAAAAAATATTAATTGTTGATGATCAATACGGTATTCGTATATTGCTAAATGAAGTATTTCAAAAGGAAGGCTATCAGACATTTCAAGCAGCTAATGGCTTTCAAGCTCTAGAAATCGTTGATAAGCATTCTCCAGATTTAGTTCTTCTAGATATGAAAATACCAGGTATGGATGGGATTGAAATTCTAAAAAGAATGAGAGTTGTTGATCAGGATATTCGTGTCATTATTATGACTGCATATGGCGAGTTAGATATGATTCAAGAAGCCAAGGATCTTGGAGCACTTACTCATTTTGCAAAACCATTTGATATTGATGAGATTCGTGGAGCTGTAAAGAAATACTTACCACTTAAAGCAAACTAGTAACATTATATTACCCAAATATCTGCAGAAATGTTGCCGTTTTCCGGGATTATTGGTATGCTAGTACATATGAAAAGTGATCATGCGGAATCTACATATTAGTGATAAATTCTGGTCAAGCTAGGTATGATATACTTTTCTGTACTAGAAAAATAAGGTTTCTTAGGAGGATTTTTCGACATGCCTTTAGTTTCAATGACAGAGATGCTGAACACAGCAAAAGACAAGGGATATGCAGTAGGACAATTTAATTTAAACAATCTTGAGTTTACTCAAGCAATCCTGCAAGCAGCTGAAGAAGAAAAATCACCAGTTATTCTTGGTGTATCTGAAGGTGCTGCTCGTTACATGGGTGGATTCAAAACAGTTGTTAAGATGGTAGAAGGTTTAATGGAAGATTATAAAACAACAGTTCCTGTTGCAATCCATTTAGATCATGGATCAAGCTATGACAAATGTAAAGAAGCAATTGATGCTGGTTTTACATCTGTTATGATCGATGCTTCACACCACCCATTCGAAGAGAATATTGAAACAACGAAACAAGTTGTTGAATATGCTCATTCAAAAGGTGTTTCTGTAGAAGCAGAATTAGGAACAGTTGGCGGACAAGAAGACGACATTATTGCAGAAGGCGTAATCTACGCTGATCCTCAAGAATGTGCTGAACTTGTTAAACGTACTGGTATCGACTGTTTAGCTCCTGCACTTGGTTCTGTTCATGGACCATACAAAGGTGAGCCAAACTTAGGATTCAAAGAAATGGAAGAAATCGCTAACCTTACTGGTATGCCATTAGTACTTCATGGTGGTACTGGAATTCCAACAAAAGATATTCAAAGATCAGTATCTTTTGGTACAGCTAAAATTAATGTTAACACTGAAAACCAAATTGCATCTGCTAAAGCAGTTCGTGAAGTGTTAGCTGAAAAGCCAAACGAATATGATCCTCGTAAATACATGGGGCCAGCTCGTGACGCGATTAAAGCCACAGTAATCGGAAAAATGCGTGAATTTGGTTCTTCAAACCAAGCTTAATTTTATAGAATATATTACCGCCTTTGTCGAGAAAAGGCGGTAATATTCAGAATATAAAGAAAGCGCTATCAAAGTATGTCGAAATTCCTCTAAACCTGTTATATACTAGCTGACCTAGTTTAAAAGAATAATAGGAAACGGACTTGCTGCTGCTTGTCCGTTTTGTTATTTTCGATCTTTCAGCATCAAAACAACTAGGTTTAACAAAAAGACGTATGCTGGTGTTATAAATAAACCTTTCATGTTAAGAGCGAGTATGACATACTCATATACTTACCACTAATAATGTAAATCTCCTATAAACTCAAAAAAAATCCAAAATTGTTATGATAAAACTTAAAGTTAAACGTTGTTGTCCTGCTTAATAGATGGTTTAATAATAGTAGAGCTTATTTTATCAGGTAAAGCTTATTTTATTATTTTCCTCTAAGTTAATTAAAACGGAAATAAAAAGAAACTTTTAGATTGCCTTTTTATAAACTTAAATTATAAAGATATGTATTGACAATGCTATAAAAGGAAATAAAAGAGATAAACAACTTGTTTTTTATCGCTAGTGTTACAAACCTAGTGGATAGGAGAAATGAAGTTAATCTATAACTTCACTGACAGGACGGTAAGGATTTATCTCTACTATTATTAGTGATTAAACTTTGTTGACAAGAGATGTTTTATTCGGAAAACATGATGGTAAGGAAATAGAAGCATGTTTCGTGTACGAAAGAATACATAATTATGTGAAATTACCGAAAAAGCTCATCCTCCATGTTCTTTCCGCAAAGTCAACTTCATTAGAAGGGAGACTATTATGGAAAAATTAAAAATAGCAGGTGGAGATTTACTGAAAGGTTCAGTATCGATCAGTGGTGCAAAAAATAGTGCAGTAGCATTAATTCCTGCGACGATCTTAGCAGAATCTCCAGTTACAATTGAAGGCCTGCCGAATATTTCTGATGTAAATATACTTGGTGATTTGTTAGAGGAGATTGGAGGTAAGGTAGAGCTTACCAACAATGAAATGATTGTAGATCCTTCGAATATGATTTCAATGCCTCTTCCAAACGGAAAAGTTAAGAAGCTTAGAGCTTCCTATTACTTAATGGGAGCGATGTTAGGTCGCTTTAAAAAAGCTGTGATTGGTCTTCCTGGTGGATGTCATTTAGGACCACGTCCAATTGATCAGCATATTAAAGGATTTGAAGCATTAGGTGCAAAAGTAACAAATGAACAAGGTGCAATATACTTACGTGCAGAAGAACTTCGAGGAGCTCGAATTTACCTTGATGTTGTTAGTGTAGGTGCAACAATCAACATTATGCTTGCTGCGGTTAAGGCTACAGGAAGAACAATCATCGAAAATGCTGCCAAAGAGCCTGAAATCATTGATGTAGCAACTTTACTAACAAGTATGGGTGCAAAGATAAAGGGTGCTGGAACAGATGAAATAAGAATAGATGGTGTTGAGAAGCTTAGCGGCTGTCGTCATTCAATTATTCCTGATAGAATTGAAGCTGGAACTTATATGATAATTGGTGCAGCTATGGGTAAGGAAGTAATGATTGATAATGTTATTCCACTCCATCTAGAATCACTAATAGCGAAGCTTCGGGAAACAGGTCTTCATATTGAAACAAGCAATGACCAAATTTTAATTATTGGTGGACAAAAAGAGTTAAAATCAGTTGATATCAAAACACTCGTTTATCCAGGTTTTCCAACGGATTTACAACAGCCATTTACTTCTTTCTTAACAAAAACAACCGGTACTAGTGTTGTAACTGACACGATATATTCTGCTCGTTTTAAACATATCGATGAATTGAGAAGAATGGGTGCCGAAATCAAAGTTGAAGGTAGATCTGCTATTGTTTCTGGTCCAACAAGATTACAAGGTGCAAGAGTGAAGGCAAGTGATCTTCGTGCAGGTGCTGCTCTAGTATGTGCGGGATTGATGGCAGACGGCATTACCGAAATTACAGGTCTAGAACATATCGATAGAGGGTATAGTCAGCTAGAAGAGAAGTTAACAGGTCTAGGAGCAACAATTTGGCGTGAAAAATTAACTGAAAAAGAAATTGAACAACTACAAAATTCTTAAATTGATTCGTGTAGCTAGAATGAGAAAATATATAACCACCTGGATGAACTCCAGGTGGTTGATATAAAATGTTATCGTTATTGAATCTAGATGTAAAACATTCGTAGGAAGCATAACAAGTCTTGATCTAAATTCTTCAAAGAAAAGCCTCTAGCTTACAATGAATTTTCCAAAAATGATTGATTAAAGTTGAAAAATAGGGTAAAAATAAAGAGTGCTGCATTGAACAACTAGCTTCAAAATCTACTTCAAGCTCACCTTCATTCCTTCTCTATCCAAATGTACTGGTTTTTATCTTCATTTGATTAGGCTCTTTTCTTTAAAAATTGTTGTTAATTGACCTAATGATTGTGAAAAACAGTGTTTTCTTCGCATGAAAGAAATCATTTTGAGAAGAAAAAGATGTTATACAGTGCTGTTTATTTCGAGTATAAAAGGAAGCAACAAAGTTTACGCAACAGCCATGACTAATTGGTTATAAATCTTCAATTAAGCAGCAACTAGACAAACTTCCATAGCTGAAAATTGAGTTTGAAATGATAAATAGAAATTAAAATTGAAAATGAAAAAGAGTGGTGTTTGTATGAATCAGGTTTCAATTTCTTCATTAGAACATTTGAAATTGAAGGAACTATATGAACTTGCGCGTCAGTATAAAGTTTCATATTATAGCAAGTTAACAAAGAAAGAATTAATT
The DNA here is from genome assembly GCF_007994985.1 of Metabacillus litoralis. Taxonomy (GTDB): domain Bacteria; phylum Bacillota; class Bacilli; order Bacillales; family Bacillaceae; genus Metabacillus; species Metabacillus litoralis. The sequence goes on from NZ_VOQF01000014.1 coordinate 32,084, forward strand.
TTCGCTATTTTAAAGGCGAATGCTGAACAAGAAGATCTTTTATTTATGGAGGGTGTTCTTGAAATTATTCAGTCTGAGGGCTTCGGTTTTTTAAGACCAATCAACTATTCTCCTAGCTCTGAAGACATTTATATCTCTGCATCACAAATTCGACGCTTTGATTTAAGAAATGGTGACAAAGTTTCTGGTAAGGTTCGTCCTCCAAAAGAAAATGAGCGTTACTACGGATTGCTGCATGTAGAAGCTGTAAATGGTGAAGATCCTGAAACAGCTAAGGAACGTGTTCACTTCCCAGCATTAACTCCTCTATATCCAGATAGACAAATATTCTTAGAAACAAAATCAAATAATTTATCTACAAGAATCATGGATCTTATTGCACCTGTGGGCTTTGGACAACGTGGTCTGATTGTTGCACCTCCTAAAGCAGGTAAAACAATGCTATTAAAAGAAATTGCTAATAGTGTGACAACAAATAATCCAGAAGCAGAGCTTATCGTCTTATTAATTGATGAAAGACCTGAGGAAGTAACGGATATTGAGCGCTCTGTTGCAGGAGATGTTGTTAGCTCAACATTTGATGAAGTTCCAGAAAATCATATTAAAGTAGCAGAGCTAGTGCTTGAGCGTGCGATGCGTCTTGTTGAACATAAAAAGGATGTTATTATCCTAATGGATAGTATCACTCGTTTAGCACGTGCTTATAACTTGGTCATTCCTCCAAGTGGACGTACATTATCTGGTGGTATTGATCCTGCAGCATTCCATCGTCCAAAAAGATTCTTTGGAGCAGCTCGTAATATCGAAGAAGGCGGAAGCTTAACAATTCTTGCTACTGCATTAATTGATACAGGATCTCGTATGGATGATGTTATTTATGAAGAATTTAAAGGAACAGGAAATATGGAGTTGCATCTAGATCGTTCTCTAGCAGAAAAACGAATCTTCCCTGCAATCGATATTCGTCGTTCTGGAACAAGAAAAGAAGAGCTTCTTATTCCAAAAGATCATTTAGAAAAATTATGGGCTATCCGTAAATCAATGACAGATTCTCCTGACTTTGTTGAGAAGTTCTTTAGAAAGCTTCGCCAAACAAAATCTAACGAAGAATTCTTTAGTAATTTAGATGCTGAGATGAAGACTGCAAGAAATCGATAGAATTGGTAGTGGGTGCTGGGGCTTTCTTAGCCATCTTGCCTAATGCTTGTTGCCGATAAGCAGGCACCTTCCGCTTTTCTAGTAATATTTAACTTCAGCTTGCATTTGGTCTTGGCACTTGTTATAATTTGCTCATGTGCTTTTCTAGTTGTGATTTATCTTTTGATGAATCCACTAGATATTACTCTGTTTCAGATGATTCAGGGCGGAAGGAGATGAAAAGAATGAAAACAGCAATTCACCCAAACTTTAATAAAGTTATGGTTAAATGTGCATGTGGTAACGAATTCGAAACTGGATCTACTAACAAAGAGATCAAAGTTGAGGTTTGTTCTGAGTGCCACCCATTCTACACAGGACGTCAGAAATTTGCGGATGCAGGTGGACGTGTAGATAAATTCAACAAAAAATACGGCATTAAGTCACAACAACAATAATGCTTCTTTCAAACAGGCAAGACGAAACTGCTCTTGCCTGTTTTTTCACGCCTATTTTACCAATTTAAGCATATCCTACATACTATAGTAGGCTATTTTTAAGACATTTAGTATCATGTAAAGCATGTTTATATAGATAATAAAAAGATACGATTAGTGTACCTTCTTAATAATGGTACATGTCAATCGACTCCAAGATGAAAACGACGAAGGGAGAGCCGTTTCATGTATATAATGAAGCAAAGTGGTTGGCTTGAAGTCATCTGTGGTAGTATGTTTTCAGGTAAATCAGAGGAACTCATTCGTAGAGTTCGACGTGCGAAGTTTGCAAAACAAGAGGTTAAGGTATTTAAGCCTGTCATTGATAATCGCTATAGTGAAGAAGAAGTTGTTTCACATAATGGAACAGCCATTATATGTAAGCCGGTAGCTTCTTCTATAGAGATTTTAGAATATATATCTGATAAAACAGATGTGATAGCTGTTGACGAAGTTCAATTTTTTGATGATAATATTGTGGATGTTCTTACTTTATTAGCAAATCAAGGATATCGTGTTATTGCCGCGGGTTTAGATCAAGATTTTAGAGGAGAGCCTTTTAGTGTTGTTCCAGGTCTGATGGCTATTGCAGAATCAGTGACTAAGCTACAGGCTGTTTGTTCGGTGTGTGGATCTCCGGCAAGTCGTACGCAAAGGTTGATAAATGAAAAGCCGGCGTCATATCATGATCCGATTATATTAGTTGGTGCATCTGAATCGTATGAGCCAAGGTGTAGGCATCATCATGAAGTGCCAGGTTCACCTGTGAAGGATTTTAAGAAAGAGGAAAGTACTACAACGAAAAATAGCATTTAAGATGAATAGGTAGACTTATTGAGGGGTCTTTCATTAGTGAAAAAGAGGACAGGCTTATAAGTAGTGATGAGATTCGATTAGGTGCAAATAATAGCTCTATAATAGACCGCTGTTGATGTAAGTTCAACAGCGTTTTTGATTTAGGCTCTTAGGCAAATCTATATGCATTAAAACAAGTATTGTGAGGTTGATTTGCGCTACAGGTTGCTCGCTTTCCGCGGGGCGGGCGGTGAGCTTCCTCGGCGCATAGCGCCTGTGGGATCTCACCTGTCCCGCTGCACCCGCAGGAGTCTCGCACCTTCCGCGCTAATCAACCTTAAATAGTTTTGGTGATCAAACCCTTTAAGACTACATTATTACCATCTTCTATAACCCTGTGTAGATAGATTTAAGTAACCTAAGTAACAAGTAACGTTTCGAAGAAGAATATTACTACAAGCTGAATTAAACAGAACCGATTAACCTGTACATCTCCATCGTACTTAATCATCATCCATTGAAACCATCCTTTATTTTAATGTATCTCAAAACTATTGGATATCCGATCTCCTATAATTTTAAATCAACTCTTCCTTCCATTATTACTAGTCTTATTGCTAAAAGATCTTATTTATTGTAGGATTGTTCATCTTTGTACTGGACATTTTTTAAGATTGCCATTTTGCTATCTCTTTAATTACAGCACCTCATGACACTCTAATCAGAGCACAATCATTACTATCATTAGTTTGAACAGAACTGATTAACCTATCTACTTCCCTCGAACTTAATAATCATCTATTGGAAACCATCCTTTATTTTATGAATATCAAAACTCTATTGGATATCCCATCCCCTATTATCAACTCTTCCTTATAATTTTAGGTTCTTTATTACAAGTCTTATTGCTACAGCATGTAATACTATTCTTCTTAGATAAAATAAAACTCCCTTCCAGAGCATTTCATTTAGTTCGTTAAATTAATAACTATTAACCAATATTTATTGGAATTGTATATATGTATACTCTTTACAATTCCTTAATAATATATGGAAAAGTTTATAAATATTTACATCCTTTTTAAATTCAGTTTACATAGTTGAATTAGAATTAACATGAACTAGATTACTAGAGTTTGAGGAGGATATTATGGGCGGAAGAGCAGTATTTAGATTTAGTAAGAAATTGTTTATTTATGTTTGTTTAGTTATGATTGTTTTTTCTAATTTTATATCAGTACTTCCAGTGAAGAAAGTTTATGCTGCGGAGAGTGGAGACCAACCTACTATACTGAACGTTGAGGAAACAGAAGGAAAAGAGAAGGTAAATGAGGAGGTAGACGGTACATCTGATGATTCTATAGATCAAGTAGAGCCTGAAGAAAGTGCTGAAGTTATTGATTCGGAAAAGGAAATACAAAAAGATTCTCAAGAAGAAGCTAAGCAGATAGAAGTTGAGAAATCCGAGCAACTAGTAGAGAAATCACAAAACACAACAAAGACTCCTACAACTGAAACTGATCTTGTACCTACTCCACAAGATGAAAGCACAGAAGAAACACCTCCTACTAAATCTGAAGAATCTACTAATAAAGTAGAAGAAGATTTTAATCGTTTTTCACCAATTTTAATCACTGAAATAACTCCTAATTCAAAAGGAGCAGATAATTACGAGTATTTTGAGCTATATAATAATACAAATCAACAGCTATCATTAACAAACTATTCTTTTGTTTATCACTACACAGATGGTAGTTATGGAGATAAAGTATTTCAACTTCCAGCTACAGTAATGGAAGCACAGGAAACTCTTATATTTTGGTATAATCCAAAAAATCTTTCATTAACTGATTTTAACAATCAATTTGGAACGAATTTAGCTAGTAATCAAGTGATCGAATTTACTGATGTTTTCCCAGGCTTTGCAAACGGAGGGAATCGTGCACTTATTATCAAGGATAAAAATAATCTTGAGCTAGTATCAGCAAGCTACCTTGGTAATGAAGCTGATAATACTACTGGAAATGGGATTGATTATAAATACCCAGCTACAGGAACTATTATGGACAAGCTTAAAGTAGTAGCACCACCAACTCCTGGTATAATTGAAGCTGCTCAAGTTCCTGCTAAACCAGTAGAATTAGAGGAACCTCCAGCAGAAGACACTAAAGCACCTGTTATTGACCATACACCTGTAAATGAAAGTAAAGCGTTTACTGAAATTAACATTTCTGCAAAAATAACAGATGATAAGGCAGTTAATTCAGTTTCAACACTATATTATAAAAATGAAGAAGATACTGATTTTAGATCTTTACCAATGGTTGTTGATGGAGAAGATTCAACAATAGCTGCAGCAAAAATCCCTGGCGATTATGTTACTTCTACGATTACATATTATCTTGAAGCATCAGATGGGGTAAACATAGCTAAATCAGAGGAATATACGATTTCTGTAGAATTACCTGAAGAAACGTTTAGTGAACAGCCGGTATTAATTACTGAAATTTCGCCAAACTCCGCTGGTGGTGGAACGGATTATTATGAGTTCTTTGAACTTTATAATAATACAACTCAGCCTTTAACATTAATGAACTATTCATTTGTATATAAGTATACAGATAGTGGAAAAGAAGTTGCTTTTCAAGTACCTCAAACGACAATTGAACCACAAGAGACTCTGGTATTTTGGTTTAACAATGGAAGTCGTACATTAGATGATTTTAATGCAAACTTTGGTTCAGCATTAACAGCTGATCAAGTGATCGAATATAAAGATGTATTCCCAGGTTTTGCTAATGGAGGTAATCGTGCAATCATTCTAAAAGATAGCATGAACTCAGAGGTTATCTCAGCAAGCTATCTAGGAAATGAAAATGATAATACAGGTGCAGATATTCATTATATGTTCAAAGCTAAAGGAACTGAAATGGAGAAATATCAAGTACTTGCAGCACCAAATCCGGGAATCATTTCACCTGTTCAAGTACCAACAAAGCCAATTGAGCTTGAAGAAATTCCTAAGGATACAGAAGCACCTGTTATCAACCATGTACCTGTGACTGAAAGTGATGCCTTTTCAGCAATCACAATAGAAGCAGATATTACAGATAATATGGCAGTTCCATTCTCTACTCTTTATTATAAAAAAGCTGGTGGGGAGAACTTTACTACCTTATCAATGAATATGAGTGCAGATACAGCCAAGTATTCTGCTACCATTCCTGGTTTAGATGTAGAAGAAAATATGATCTATTATATTGAAGCGGGAGATGGGACAAATACATCAACTACTGAAGAATTTGCTATCACCGTCACAAAAGATGAAGTAGATTATGAAAAAATTCCGCAGTTTTTAGTGACTGAAATCGTTCCTGATACAACAAATGTTGGTTCAGCTGATGGATATGAATTTGTTGAAATCTACAATAATACAAATCAGGATCTGAACTTTAAGGAATACAAGCTTCAATATCGTTATGGAAATGACCCAGCTAGTGATGTTGTATGGGCTTCTGTACCAGATGATGTTGTTATTCCGTCTAAAGAGACACTTGTGTTTTGGATTATTAATTCACAAAATGGTGAGAAAACAGTTGCAGATTTTAATGCACACTATGGGTCAAATTTAGTAGAAAATCAAGATATTACTAGAATTTATAGTGATGGAATGGCCAATGGTTCACCTAGAGGACTTGTTGTTGCTACAAATACGAAAGAAGAAATCACCGTTTCATATTACAACGATGTCGTTAATGCTGATGATACTGTCGCAGATAAAGGAATTGTTTTCAAATATCCTGAAAACGGATCAAAGCAATCGGTGAAAACTAGTGCTGGTCTTCTTGACGCAACTCCAGGAGCTGTTGATGCTAATCAAGTACCAAAAAAACCAGTGCATATCGTCAGGGATACAGTAGCTCCAACATTTGACAATAAAACAAACATCACTGAAATACTGCAAACTGAGGATATAAAAATTTCAGCAGCAGCATCAGATGATGTAGAAGTAAAATCAGTAAGATTGTTTTATCGTACAAATGATCAAGATGTTTTTAATGAGACATTATTAACATTAGACTCTGAAACGCATTTATATGAAAATATGATTTATGCTTCAGAGCTTATCGGCAAAGAATATGTTGAATATTTCTTTACTGTTTCTGATGGTACAAATGAAGTAAAAAGTGAAATCAACAAGATTATCATAAAAAATACAATTGATAATTCAGATATTCGCTTAAACGTAGAAGACAAGCAAGTTCTGTCTAAAAGTAAAATATTAAAGGCTACTTCTAAGGAAGAAGAAGCAAAAAATGTGAAGCTATTTGTTGATAACGAAGAGTTAACAGAGGAAACGTATCACTCCTTAGAAACAGAAGCTTATTTAGCGCTTGAAGTGAATGGACTGAATACGTATTTCCAAAACGCAGTGACAATGGGTGATGATATTTTGTTCTTAATGGACAAAGACTGGTTATCACATTGGAAAACATTCACGATACCTGTTGAAGCAGATCGTTTACAGCTTGGTGAAAACATCCTTACTGTTCGAGCAGGTAATAAAGCATCACCCTTCCAGCTTGAAGAAGATGAAGAAAATCGTGATGACTATAACTTACGTAATGTACGCTTGATTTTAGCGGATGGCACTGTTTTAAGAGATACTGATAAAAGTGATCCCACAAAGGTCTATGATATGGGTGATGATGGTACATTCCGTCCATTTGAAGACTTTACCTTCACGATTACTGAAGAGCATACAACATCTAAAACATATACATGGAACACAACAACAGTGGAAGATGGAGAACATGTTGTTAAAGCTCAAGATTCAGATCATGATATTACAAAAACAGTATTGGTTGATAACACAGCTCCTTCTGTTGAAACAACGATTATTGAAGGAAAAGAATATAAAGGCAGCTTTACAATTGATGCCACTGTAACAGACGAGATAGCAGGAGTGAATACAGTTAAAGCATTACTAGATGGTGAACAAATACAGCTACCGTTCAACACTGCATCATCTCAGCTAGAAGCAGGTGAACATACACTTTCCATTTTGGCGACAGATTTAGCTGGAAATGAAGCGGAAAAGGCTGTCACATTCTCTGTCACTAATGAGAATCCTATTAAACCAGAGCTTATTTCTCCAACAGATGGTAGCTCTACACCTGTTACTGGTGATCCTAGATTAAAAGTAAAGGTTACAGATCCCTCAGGAGATGATTTAGATGTAAAGTATTATCAAGGCTTTAAATATGATATGAACAGCACGGACAAAGTTCATGCCTTTAAAAATTCAACTGATTTTGAACCACCACAAACGATGGTACCAGAAGGGGAAGCAGCCTTTACAGACGAAGATATCTCATCTGTTTCAAAGAAAGATGGAACCTATATGATCACTGACTCAAGTGAGAAGTTTCCATATCACCGATTTGATGTTCAAGTTGATTCATCCATTGATGAAAATGATGAAATTGAGTTAACTTGGAGTGGAAATTCTCTAGAGGGAAGAAAGGTGTCCATGTATGCTTGGAATCATAGTGAAGCGAAGTGGCAGCTTGTTACGTATAAAGTTGCAGGAGCAGAGGATTTTGAATTAATAGGGTATGTTGAGGTTAGTGATTTTGTAAAAAATTCAAACATCAATGTATTGATTCAAGATGAAATTCCAAGTACTCCTGATGAATATGATTATACATTTGTGTGGATGTCTGATACTCAATATTATTCAGAAAGCTATCCTTACATTTTTGAAAGACAAACAAATTGGATTGCTGAAAAACAAGAAGAATTAAAGATAAAGTACGTGTTCCATACAGGTGATTTAGTTGATAACTTTGATCAGCTGCAAGAGTGGAAATATGCTGATGAATATATGAAGGTTTTAGATGATAACAATGTTCCATATGGTGTTTTAGCAGGAAACCATGATGTTGATCAACTTTCTAATGATTACACTGAGTATTATAAGTGGTTTGGTACTGATAGATTTGAAGATAAACCATACTACGGTGATACGTATAAAAACAATCGTGGACATTATGACCTAATTTCAGAAAATGGTAATGACTTTATCATGGTTTATATGGGCTGGGGAATTCAAGATGAAGATTTAGAATGGATCAATGATGTGTTAAAACAATATCCTGATCGAAAAGCGATTTTAAGCTTTCATGAATATTTACTCGTTTCAGGAAATCGAAGTCCTTTAGGTAACGAGATATATGAACAAGTAGTTGAACCAAATGAAAATGTCATCGCGGTTCTTAGCGGTCATTATCATGATTCAGAGACATTGATAAGTGAAATTGATGATAATAATGATGGAGTTACAGATCGCAAAGTATATCAAATGCTTGGTGACTATCAAGGTGGTCCTGAGGGTGGTCAAGGCTATATGAAGCTTTTACATTTTGATCAAGATAATAATAGAATTATCGTCAATACGTATTCACCATATTTAGATGATTATAACTACTATGATCCAAGTGAATATCCAGGTAAAGATGAAATGATCATTGATTTAGATCTGAGTGTAGATGAAAAAAGAGTAGCCACTGATTATTTTTCTGTAAATGTCAAAACAGATACAGAAATCGGAAAACAAGAAAATGTGCCGAGTGGTAGTGAAGCTGAAGTGACTTGGACAGGCCTTACAGAGAATAAAACATATTCTTGGTATGCTGTTGCCGAAGATCAATACACTGGAAAATCAGTATCTGATATTTGGACATTCACAAAAGGTAAAGATGAAACAACGAATCCAACTGATCCAGGAGAAAACCCAGGACAGCCAGGTGATGGAGATAATCCGGGCGAAAATCCAGAGCAACCAGGAGAAGGAGATAACCCAGGAGAGAATCCAGAGCAACCAGGAGAAGGAGATAACCAAGGGGAGAATCCAGAGCAACCAGGAGAAGGAGATAATCCAGGCGGAAATCCAGAACAACCAGGCAAAGGTACAAATCAACCTGGTAAAGATGTGTCTAACGATAATCAACATATTACTGTTAAAATACAGGATGGAAAAGCAACAATTAAAACAGAAGATTTAAAGAGACTATCAAAGAATACAAAAGTTATTTTAGACCTAAAAAAGGAATACAACGTTAAAGTTCAATTAACAAAGCAACAAATTCAACTAATAAAAGAAAAACAATTAGTGCTTTCGATTCAAAATCAAGATGTGAATGTATTAATTCCAACTGCTAACCTACCTGTTGGAAATGATGTTGTTATTCATATTGAGCGTATGAAGGATATTCAAGAATCGGTAAGTGCTGTGTATGATTTTAGTATTACATCAGGAGATAAGACTTATCATGAATTTTCACAGAATATGATCCTGGAGTTTAAGATAAAAGAAAAAGTGAAGAATCAAGATAACGTGAAGATTTATTACTACAATGAAGATTTGAAAAAGTGGGAATTTGTTGGTGGAAATTATGCTAACGGAGTAGTTACTGCAACTACTGATCATTTTAGTACATTTGCTGCTTTTGAAATGACACCAGATGATAAGGCGGATGAAATGGATATTCCAGAAAGTGGCTATCATTTACCGGCCACAGGGACTAACATGTTTACTATTCTTCTTGGTGGAATGTTTCTCTTTGTGATAGGAGTTGGATTTTCTCTTAATCAACGGAGAAAAGTAATATAAAATATGTTTAAGCTAAATATTGTTTTTTTGCAAGGTGCTTATGAGATTGAATTATATTAAAATGACAAACTACCCATCATTAGATTGAACTAAGTCAGATAAAAAAACCTAAAGGCAGATAGATACGAAAAAGTAGTAAATTTGTCGGTGAGAAACATATAAAAGTTGGAGACCAAATCACGCATAATTTGGTCTCTTCGCATTTTTATCAGTAACTTTAATGGGTGAATTAGCATAAGAATTTTCATCAAAAATAACACGATAACATAGAGTGATTTCATGCATAGATGAAGCTAGACATTTATCCAGTGCATGTTTCAACAAGGTATTAAAAATGTAAAAAGTATGCAAACCTTACCTTTGATGGAGGAATTTTATAGCCTTTTGCGAAATTTAATTGTTAAAATAAGGTAATTATGTTAAAATGACTGTAGTCAATAAGTGACTACGATCATTTTTATGGAGGTGAAGTATGCTTGTTAAGAGAAGAAAGAAAAAAGGAATTAAAAAAACAAATTTTTCTTAAATCAATTAAATTGTTTAAGGAGTATGGATATGACAATGTTACTGTTGAGAAAATCGCATCATCCTGTGGCATTGCAAAGGGGACATTCTTTAATTATTTCCCGAAGAAGGAACACCTATTACTGTACTTAGGCAATTCACAAAATGATTTTCTTTGTGAAATCATACAAAAATATCAGAATGTGAAAATTAAACAAAAGCTCCTACTCATCTTCAAGGATCTCTTATCTGTTTATCTAGAAAATTCAGACCTCTTAAAAATCACTTTATCTGAGACGATTCGTTCTGCATTAAAAGATGAATCAAGAAACATAAACTTATTTACAGAAACCCTAACTGCACTGATGGAGGAAGCAAAAACAAATAAAGAAATAAATACTCGTTTCGAGTCAAGAGTGATCGCCTCTGTTCTAGTAGGAATCTATTTTAACACCTTAATAAATTGGTCTGTTAGTCAAGACATAAGTGATAATATTTTCCCTATTTTTCGTGAACAGTTTGAAATGATTTGGGAAGGCGTTGAACAGGAATAAAATGAGAGTGGAGGTATGTAGATGCGTCTATTTTTGGTTTACTCATCGGTTATAATCTTAGCTCTGGTAAGCGTGTTACATTTTTATTGGGTATTCGGTGGAACAAAGGGAATTCAAGCTGTTTTACCAGAAAAAAAAGAGGGGAAAGTTGCATTTACTCCAAGAAGGGTTGAAACGGTAATTGTTGCAGTTGGCATGATTGGTGTGGCCTTTATATTATTAGTACAGAACAACTTAATTTCCTTTTTTACACCAAATTCCTTTACGAAATGGTCAAGCATCATCCTTAGCATCATTTTTTTACTTAGATCTATTGGCGATTTCAAATACTTTGGTTTCTCCAAGAGAGTAAAAAACACTACTTTCTCTAAGTACGATACGCAATTATACACCCCTCTTTGCTTATTTTTAGGAATTATATTAATGACTTCTTGGTTATAATTTTGGCTCTATTAATGCTTAGTAGTCGATTTTGTTATAGGCATTCGGTTTCCTAATGACAAAATAAACTCTTTTTTCCTAGATCCAAGAGCCTCTTCTTAAGCTAAGCACCTGTGGTTTTTTTTGCGAGCTTCTCTGGATGGACAGAAGTGAGTAATATTATATTTACTTCATTGAACATAGTGCTGAAAATTCAACATTGAGTTAAACCTAGCTTAACATTTTGAGATGATAGTAAATTATTCATTTTAATCGAGAACTCTTTATAATAACAAATTATTTTAACCTCTTTATGCTCATGAAAAAAATTCTATTCGGGTAACATAAAGCATAGGAGGTGGTGCAAAAGTGAAAAAGTTGTTACTTTTATCAATTTTTTCTTTATGTCTAACAGGCTGTCAAATGCAAGCGCGAGAAGGCTATGAGCCTCAAGCGGAGGATATTAATGGAACACGTTTGATGAAGGATGGCCATGCTACTTATGAAAATCAGGAATTAGCAGATGAGCCGTATGTGCCGAATCAGAATCCAAATTTTATTGATTTGACAGAATCCAGACCTGATCTCGGATCAGATCAGAATAAGCTTGAAGAAGCAATTATGGATGAAGAGGAATTATCATTAGGACCGGTTATGATGTTTGGAAATAAAATTCACGTAACAGTGTATACAACAGAAGATCTCTCAAAGAAGGAAAAGAAACAAAGAGTGAAAGAAATACATGAAAAAATGATCACAGCATTACCTAGATATCGGATTGATGTTGAATTGAAACAAAAATAATAAGGGGCGTTGATGCCCCTTGTTAGAAACCAAAAATTGAACTAATTAAATTCTTCTTTCTGGTTTTTTTAGGAGCTGAAATGCTATCAAAAACAAGTAATTGATCTTTAGCAGGAGCCTCGCGTTTTTGTCCATTTTCTAGCTCATCTATTCTTTGTTCAAGCTTTTGTATGGTAGATGTTAATTCTTCCATTTCTCTTCTATGCTGTAAAACTTGATAGGAAACAACATCATCTGCTTTATTTCTAATTCGTCTTTCTAGTTCATCAACACGATTATTTATTTCAGTAAATTTAGTAGTATCGATTGTTGTTGTCATTCTTTTAAAAGACCCCTTCCGAATGTTGTCTAATGTATCAGGTTGTTGAGGTGTTTGATGTAGGGTTTGCTGTTGGATTTGCCTAATTTTCTCAATATCATCTTCAGAAAATTGATAATGTCCCAGTTCATTTTTCTCTAACTCCATGTCATATTGACTAACCCATCTCATCAATGTTCTTCTAGAAACCCCAAGTAACTTAGTGACAGTTGTTGTACTATTCATCTTCTTCCTCCTTAACATTATCAGTACATAATCAAACTGCAGCTTTCTTATCATCCAAAAACAAACCAACAGACATGTGAACTTCTATTAGTAGGTTTTCGACTCTTAAAGCTAGTTACCTTCACGTTAGACAAAACAAGTATGTATTCGGCAAAGAAAGTGGATGTTTTACATAATATGATGCTGTAATGTCGAACCTAATTTATTTTTCATATAATTCTAGTGGTAAACCGTCTGGATCAGGAAAGAATGTAAACTTTTTATCAGTAAAAGGATCTACCCGAATATCTTCTACTTCTATCCCTTTTTCTAGTAACTCTTCTACTGCAGACTGGATATTATCGACTTCAAATGCTAGATGTCGTAAACCTAGAGCCTCAGGATTTGTAGGTCGTTTAGGAGGGTTTGGGAATGAAAACAACTCAATTTGATATGTATCATTTACCTTTAGATCTAATTTATATGACCTACGTTCCTCACGATAAACTTCTGCAACTATTTCAAATCCGAGAATATTGGTATAAAAATCCTTTGAAACCTCGTAATCAGAACAAATAATGGCTACATGATGAATTTTATTAATATTCAAGCTAACTACCTCTTTTCATTGTGGAATTATTTAATAACTGGTGTGATCTTAACTCATACTATTATAATATAAGCCAAATAAGATGAATTTGCTTTTGACGCTTTATGTGACCTATACTATAATTATAATGTTATGCATGAAAATTGAGGTGACATGTATGTTAGATCGTTTAGAATCGGTAGAATATCGTTATGAAAAACTAAATCAGCTATTAATGGATCCTGACATTATCGGAGATTCTAAAAAGCTGCGTGAATATTCAAAGGAACAATCCGATTTACAGGAAACAGTTGAAGTGTACCGTGAATATAAAGAAGTTCGTGAGCAAATTGCTGATACGAAATCAATGCTTGATGAAAAGCTTGATGCAGAAATGCGCGAAATGGCGAAAGAAGAGCTATCAGAGCTAGAAGATCGTGAAGAAGAGTTAACAGCTCGACTTAAGATTCTTCTTGTACCCAAGGATCCTAATGATGATAAAAACGTTATTGTGGAAATCCGTGGAGCTGCTGGTGGAGATGAAGCTGCGTTATTTGCTTCAGATTTATATCGCATGTACAGTCGTTTTGCAGAAATGCAGGGCTGGAGAACAGAAGTAATGGAAGCAAACGCAACAGGTACTGGTGGTTATAAAGAGATTATCTTTATGATTAATGGTAAAGGTGCTTATTCGAAGCTGAAGTTTGAAAATGGTGCTCACCGTGTTCAACGTGTTCCTGAAACAGAATCAGGTGGACGTATTCACACATCTACAGCGACAGTTGCAGTCCTTCCAGAAACAGAAGAAGTTGAAGTAGAGATTCACGAGAAAGATATTCGTACAGATACGTTCGCGTCAAGTGGACCAGGTGGACAAAGTGTTAATACAACAATGTCTGCTGTTCGTTTAACACATCTTCCTACAAATACAGTTGTATCTTGTCAGGATGAAAAATCACAAATCAAAAATAAAGAAAAAGCAATGAAGGTTCTTCGTGCTCGTGTGTATGATAAATTCCAACGTGAAGCACAAGCAGAAATTGACCAAAACCGAAAGCTAGCAGTTGGTACAGGTGACCGCTCAGAGCGAATCAGAACGTATAACTTCCCGCAAAACCGTGTAACAGATCACAGAATTGGTTTAACAATTCAAAAGCTTGATCAAATTCTAGAAGGAAAGCTTGATGAAGTCGTGGAAACATTAATCGTTGAAGATCAATCAAGCCGACTTCAAGATGCGGAAGAGTAGAATAAGGTGAAATTTGTATATGAAGCCCTTAATTGGGCTTCTTCTTTTTTAAAGGAAGCGGGAAGAGATGAAAATGCTGGAGAGTTATTGCTGCGTCACCATTTAAATATGGAGCGTGCGACACTACTGTCAAATTTGAGACTGGTCCTCTCAGAAGAACAAAAGGAAATCTTCATACATGATGTAAAAAAACATGGAGAAGGCATACCTGTTCAATATTTAATCGGTTATGAAGAATTTTATGGACGACGTTTTAAAGTGAACAAAGAGGTGCTTATCCCTAGACCAGAAACAGAGGAGCTTGTTGAAGGAATTCTAACAAGAGCTACAAAAATGTTTGCAGATCAAAAAGAGATCAATGTAGTTGATATAGGCACTGGAAGCGGTGCGATTGCCATCACATTAGCTTTAGAAAAATCGGAATTCAAAGTGAGTGCTGTTGATATTGCAGAAGAATCCTTACAAATTGCTAAAGTAAATGCAGTAGCTTTGCAGGCTAATGTAGAATTTTTACACGGTGATCTACTTGAACCGATTGCAAATAAAGCTGAAGAAGGAAAAATCGACATCCTCGTTTCAAATCCTCCATATATACCTGATTGGGAAATTGAAACTCTTTCACCTGTTGTGAAGGATTATGAACCAATGCGGGCATTAGCAGGAGGAAAGGATGGACTCGACTTTTATAGAAGATTAATTTCAGATATGAAGGAACTCCTGAATACTCGAGCTTTAATCGCATTTGAAATTGGAGCAGGTCAAGGAGAGGATGTACAAAACCTTCTGAAGCAAGCCCTTCCACATGCAAATGTTGAGGTTGTTTATGATATCAATGGGAAAGATCGCATGGTGTTTGGAGAATTGAAGCAAGATTAACGGGTTCTGTTGAATATATCAAGATACACATATCATATATCAGTGTTTTTTATAGAATGAGGTTGGACATAAGTATTTAAGTTAATGAAAAATCCGAAATATTAGGAGATATTTCAATTAATTATTCGCCTAATATTTCGGGTTTTTATTTGCATACTTCGATAGATTTTTGGATTTTGCATACTATTTTTAAGAACTAGTGGAATGGAGTGGAAGACATTTGACTCCTGCGGGTGCAGAGGAAAGGCTGAGACCCCACAGGCGCTTGCGCCGAGGAGGCTTAGCTTCCTCCCCGGCGAATCTTATGTCTGCAGCGCAATGGAACGAACTTGTTTCTTTCATCTTAACTGAATTTAGATTTATTCGTCTTTTTGTATGACTTCTTTAATTAGTCCCAACCTCATTATCTGTATTCATTTTCAATCGGTTTATCTGCTTTTAACCTTTAACCTAATGGATCTTCTCCAAATCTTTCCCATAGAACAGGAAATAGATTTTCAAGATCATCTTCTTCCCAATCAAATTCGATGTCATTTACAGGTTGCAATCCCTTTTTATCAAGAGCTTCTAATAATTCGTCGTGTATATTGTCATCCCATTCAATATCACCAGTCTTTATCAGGGTATAGGCATCAAGTCCAACGGAAAGTAACTCTTCATTTTGAGGGTACCCTTCGTCATCAAGGTTATCTTCATTTATATATTCTGCTAAAAATTCAGGGTCTTTCAATACCTTGTTAAATACTACTTCTCCTTGTCCAATAAGCCATCCCCGAAAATAATCAAAAGCATCATCAGAGCAGCCACCCATTAAAACAAACGCTGCTCCCCATAAACGGGAATTATAACTAGCATTCATTAACTCTTGAAATAGAAATTCAAATTCCACAACTTCCTCTACTTCTTTTTCAGCTAATAACTCAGTTAACCATTCTGCTTGATCATCAAATTCTCTGGATTTCTCGATTAAACTCCACAATTCTTTCTGATCCATTATAAAGACCTCCATTTTATCTTCGCTAATTGGTAAATTTGACATATAATAATCGATTTTCTCACTTAAATGAACCTACCTGTTATAGTAAGTATAGTATTTCTCAATTAATACATATTTTAACATATTTAAGTTCATACCCATATTTTTTCAGAAAACATAGAATACATCCTTAATTTTGGTAACTAACTATTATTCTATCTATTAATCTATTTTTAAAAATTTTTAAAAAACATAGTTTAAGAATCTTTTACGCTGTCCATACTGTCTACCAAGGGAGGCGTTAGATGATGAAAAAACAACAATTAGCACTTATATATATTATCCTATTATTTGCAGGGGCAATCGCAAATGTTTATAAAGAACCAGTAGCAGCAACAAGCACAGAGGAACCAGTGGTGATACCAGATGAGGCCATTCGTTTACGAATTCTAGCTAATAGTAATTCTGATGAAGACCAGGAATTAAAAAGAAAGATTCGTGATGAAGTGAATAAAGAAATCACAGAATGGGTGGAAGAATTAACTTCTGTAGATGCTGCTAGAAAATTAATTCAATCAAGATTACCCGAAATAGAAGCTATTGTGGAAGATGTTCTAGAAAAGGAAAATATACAACAATCATATTCAGTAGATTTTGATAATGTTAGCTTTCCAACTAAGCTATATGGCAATTTTATTTACCCAGCAGGAGATTACGAAGCAATTCTTATTAGCTTAGGTGAAGCAGAAGGTGCTAACTGGTGGTGTGTACTCTTCCCACCATTATGTTTCCTAGACTTTTCAAATGGTGAGGCTGTTGCAAATGCAGAAGAAACCGAAGAGAAGCAAGTAGCTGAAAACGACCAAGCTAAATCAACAGAGAAAGCAGCAGCTCTTGTTATAGATGAAGAAGATGAGAAAGAAGAAGTAGAAGTGAAATTCTTCTTAGTAGAGTGGTTCGAAGGGATATTTTCATAAGGTAGGAAAAAGGCGGGGGTCAGACCCCCGCTTTTTTTTGGAATAAAACTAGATTTCATCTCATAGAGTTGTAGTAGAGAAAAATGATATGGGGTGAGATCATGTTTTATCAGTTAAAAATAGCAGAAGAAAAGGATCTTGGTAGATTAACAGATTTTGTCGAAAAAGCTGGTGTAAGTTCTGATGGTGTATCAGAAATTATTGATTATTTTGTACTAATGGAAAATGGAGAAAATGAGATTGTTGCGACTATTGGCGTTCAACCATTAAATGAAAATGGATTGTTAAGGTCTTTAGTAGTGTCAGATAAGCTTAAACAAGCACATATCCTAACACTTTTCCAAAGTATTCAAACATTAGCTGAGAAAAAAGGTATTAATCATTTATTTTTGGTAACTAATAAAGAAGCATCAGTTCAATTTTTATCACTAATGGGCTTCGAAGAGATAGATTTTAAAGCAATTCCAAAGGATCTTTTAACTTTAGAGCATATGAATGGCTCACTTAAAGAAGAAAATGCAAAGATTATGAGAAGAACTGCTTAATATCCACACAGTTATCCACATTACTGCAAGTCTTATCCACAAATTGTGGATAAGACTTGTTTTATTATAGGACTTCTTTTATACTTTCAAGAGTCAAGAATCTACAAAACCGCGAAATTTGTAGATAAATCGAACGGTTGCAAAAGGAGTTATTATAGATGAAAACGAAACTTTGGACTGTGGATGATCTTAGTAACTTATCCACTAGTTATCCACAAATCACACAGGCAGCAGATTTTATCCGAAATAATGAGGTTGTCGCTTTTCCAACTGAAACGGTGTATGGGCTAGGAGCAAATGCATGCTCAGATGATGCTGTAAGAAAAATCTTTGAAGCAAAGGGTAGACCAAGCGATAATCCACTAATTGTCCACATTGCATCAATTGAACAGCTAGAGGAAATCGTTGAAGATGTATCTGGTTATGCCTATCAACTAATTAAAGCCTTTTGGCCGGGTCCATTAACACTAGTATTAAGAAAAAAGGCAAATCAGTTATCCACATTCGTGACGGCGGGCTTAGATACAGTTGCAGTGAGAATGCCAAATCATCCAGTTGCTTTAGAGATCATTGCTAAATCAGGGGTCCCGGTCGCTGCGCCAAGTGCGAATCGATCTGGAAAACCAAGTCCAACACAAGCTAACCATGTCTATCATGACCTTGATGGAAAAATAAGCGGAATCATTGACGGAGGCCCAACAGGTGTTGGTGTTGAATCAACAGTCCTTGATTGTACATCAGATATCCCAACAATCCTTCGACCAGGTGGAATAACAAAACAACAACTAGAGTCAATCATTGGAAAAGTTAATGTCGATCAAGCACTAATTGAAGAAGGTCATACTCCAAAATCACCTGGAATGAAATACACCCATTACGCACCAAATGCACCTGTTGTGATCATAGATGGAAGTCATAAATATATGCAAAACATAATTAATCAATATGAAGAGCAAGGTAAGAATGTAGGTGTACTCACAACAGAAGAAGGATTAAATCACTTTCAAGCACAAAAAGTAATTGCCTGTGGAACGCGTAAAGACCTGAATACAGTTGCAGCAAATCTTTATGACGTACTACGCCAATTTGATAAAGAAGAAGTTGACGTTATTATAAGTGAAAGCTTCCCCCTAGATGGAGTCGGTGAAGCAATCATGAACAGATTACTAAAAGCAGCAGGAAACAATGTGATTGTGGAAGAGTGAATGATTTGATTTCCGAGCTAGTAGTTTGCTTTCTGAAAATTAATTTTCGAGTAGTTTTATTCCGAGGTTATCGTGAATGATCATTTATATAGAGAAATGTTGAATACAACTGTGAACTAAGTTTTTTTATAACAACTTATATTTTGGTACTTTATATAGAAATGTAAACTATTTAGGTTGATTGTAGCGAAAGGTGCGAGACTCCTGCGGGAGCAGCGGGACAGGTGAGATCCCACAGGCGCTTGCGCCGAGGAAGCTCACCGCACGCCCCGCGGAAAGCGAGCAACCTGTAGCGGAAATCAACCAACCCGCTACACTTTATTAGACTCCCTTAAATAGAAATATCTGGTCTCAGGTTTCAAAACATCATAATGTTCTATTCCAAATCGGACGTGCATAAAGTTAAATAGGCGTGTCCGAGGAGGGGGAACATGGATATTCAATCAATAATCGGTGAATTAATCACACTATTAATAATGGCTTTAGCTTTAGGAATGGACGCATTTTCCGTAGGCCTTGGAATGGGCTTAATTAAGTTGAGATTACGACAAATATTCTACATTGGTGTAACAATCGGTGTTTTTCATATATGGATGCCGCTAGTTGGTATGTTAATTGGACGACTTTTAACTGACACCTTTGGAACAATTGCAACTTTATTAGGCGGAGGTCTCTTAATACTATTAGGAATACAAATGGTTTTTTCATCATTTAAAAAAGACGACGAACCACTGATCACTCCTGTAGGCTTTGGGTTAATTGTATTTGCGCTAAGTGTAAGCTTAGATAGCTTTTCAGTTGGCTTAAGTTTAGGGATTTATGGAGCCAAAACATTCCTGACTGTCGCTATTTTCGGGATCGTAAGTATGGTTCTAACATGGTTGGGTTTACTAGTTGGAAAAAGAGTGCAAAATTGGCTTGGCTCATACAGCGAAGCACTAGGTGGCGCCATTTTATTAGCATTTGGAATTAAGCTTCTATTACCTTTTTAATTGAAAAATCGGTATAAGTAATAGACAGGGAGAATAGAAATGATCGAATCATTTAAAGTACATATGACCCAATTAAACGAGGAAAGAAATATCAGAATCTATCTTCCAAGAAAATATGAGAAAGAAGATAAACGATATCAAGTGCTGTATATGCATGATGGACAAAATGTTTTTCAAAGTACTGATGCAATTGGTGGTGTTTCTTTAGAATTAGAAAACCATTTAGATGATAATGGTATAGAGATAATCGTTGTAGCAATCGATCAAAATAGTAAGAAACGAGTAGATGAATATTGTCCATGGGTGAACGGTGAATATAGCAAGGAAATCTTTGGTTTGACTGAAACAACAGGTGGCTCTGGGAAAGAATATATTGATTTTGTTGTTAACGATCTAAAGCCACTTATCGATAGAAAGTACCGAACAAAAAAAGATGTAACTTCAATTGCAGGTATTTCATTAGGTGGATTAATCTCCACTTATGCTGCATGCTGTTATCCACAAGTGTTTAAGAAAGTCGCAGTATTATCTTCTGCTTTCTATAGAAATCAGGAACAAATAGAAAAACTTTTAATAGAAACAGATTTATCTTTTGTTAATGGATTTTATATCGATTGCGGAACAGCAGAGGCGAAGAAGGATATTAGAATTAGTGAAGAGTTTTTGGCTTCAAATGAAAAAATCTATCATATTTTAAATAAGAAGCATCATCATGTTATATTTGAAAAGCATCATGATGCAGAACATAGCTATACGGAATTTAAAAAAAGAGTTCCGAAGATGATTTCTTTTATAATAGATTAATGAAGAGGCTGGGACATAAATATTTAAGCTAAAGATAAACCCGAATTATTAGGTGATATGTCAATTAAACATTCGCCTAATATCTCGGGTTTTTATTTGCTTTCTTCAATAGATTTTTTGATTTTGCATACTTTTTTTAAGAACTAGTGTAATGGAGCGGAAGACATTTGACTCCTGCGGGTGCAGAGGAAAGGCTGAGACCCCACAGGCGCGCAGCTTACGAGGAGGCTCAGCTTCCTCCCCGCGGAAAGCAAATGTCTGCAGCGCAATGGAACGAACTTATTTCTTTCAACTTAACTGAATTTAGATTTATTCGCCTTTTTGTATGACATCTTTAATTATGTCCCAGCCTCTTCGTTTTCTATGTTAAGTGTAAAAAGGTTTGCTCGTAAGATTCTTTTATTGCATCACTATTAATTCCGTTACCGATTAAGATTATGATTGGTTTTAAACCATTTTTTGATTTTACTTCTTCTAATGCAAGCTTTTTAGATGCGTATTGAAATGAATATAAATTTGAGTCTTTATGAAACTGAACGATTCCTTTTCCTCTGAAAACATTTTCTGGTAAACCTTTTAACCACTTCTCAAATACCTTTTTATCAAATAGTGGTATATCTTCCAACTTAACAGCTTTAATAGCCGCATGGTTAACATGATCATGACTACATGATGAATCTACTGAACATCCGCATGCAGATACTTGTTTGTCTGTTAAGTTAATTGTACGTACTCTCTCCGTCAACAGCTCAGCTACTGAGACATCTCCATATGAAGCACTAACAATTGGTATTTCTTCATGAACTAATTTCTTAATTTGAGTATGAATTTTATCGAGTTTTTTTTCGGAAACAAGATCTGTTTTATTTAAAATAATAAACGAAGCACTCGTAATTTGTTCCTTTAATAGTGTTCGAACCTCTTTTGAGCTAGAAAAAATACTTTGGTAGTCTAGGTAATTACTTGCATCTACTAAACTAATAACTGATTGTAAATTAAATTGATCAATATATAGTGGGCTTGAAAGCGCCTCGATAATTTCATTAGGGTTCGCAACACCAGTACCTTCTATTAACAAGATGTCGACAGGATTTTTGACAAATTGATCTAAAGTTGTTTTTAAATCCTCTTGAATAGAGCAACAAATACAACCGTTTAAAAGCTCATACATTTGTTCCTTATCAAATAGATGGTTCTCAACATTTGTATCGCCAAGCTCATTGAGGATTATACCAAGCTTTTGTCCTCTTGTATTGCATTCTTCAACGAGTTTTTTCAACACAGTTGTTTTACCACTTCCTAAAAATCCACTAATTATATAAACATTTATAGGTAGTTTCAACACAAACCCCTCACTTTTCATTATTGGTATCAAATAGGAATCGTTACGATTATACACGTATATTATACACTTCGACAAGCAATTCCTCAAAAATTTACAAAAAATTTACCTTATCTACAAAATATATACATTTTCCCTTAACATTTACAAACTACCATTATAGTTGTGAGAAAAATAGATTAAGGGAGGAATATGATAGTGGTAGTTAAAAGAGGCTTTACTAAGAAACTAGTTACTCTTGGTGTTATATCATCATTAGTAATCGGTAGTTTTGCTGGATTAAATCAAGAAACAGCAAAAGCTAATACCGCAGAAACACCAGAAATCAAGAATGTAATTTTCTTAATCGGAGATGGAATGGGACCTTCGACAGTAACAGCACATCGTTATATGATGGATAACCCTGACACAAAACAGATTGAACTTACTGAATTTGACAAGTATTTAGTAGGAATGCAAACTACATACCCAGATGATCCTGCACAAAACATTACAGATTCCGCATCAGCTGCAACAGCAATGGCATCAGGAATTAAAACGTACAATAATGCGATCGGAATGGATAATGAAAAAAATCCATACGAAACAGTACTTGAGCAAGCGAAAGAAGATGGAAAAGCAACTGGATTAGTTGCAACTTCAGAGGTAACACATGCAACACCAGCATCTTATGGTGCACATGATGAAAGTCGTAGAAATATGGATGCGATTGCAAACGATTATTTTGATGAGCTGGTTAATGGTAATCATAAAATTGACGTTATTCTTGGTGGTGGCTCTAAAAACTTCGTACCAGAAGATGGTCGAAAAATCGATAATCGTAATCTAGCAGAAGAATTCCAGAAAAAAGGCTATAGCTATGTAACGAATAAAGATGAACTAATGAAAGATGAAAATGGACAAGTATTAGGATTGTTTGCAAAGGGCGGTCTTCCAAAAATGATCGACCGTGATGACAGCATTCCTTCTCTTGAGGACATGACATCTGCTGCTATTGAGCGCTTAAGTAAAGATGAGCAAGGCTTCTTTTTAATGGTAGAAGGCAGTCAAATCGACTGGGCTGAGCATGACAATGATATTGTTGGAACAATGAGTGAAATGAACGATTTTGAACAAGCCTTTAAAGCTGCAATCGATTTTGCTAAACAAGATGAGCACACATTAGTTGTGACAACAGCTGACCATGCAACAGGGGGTTTATCTTTAGGAGCTAACACGAAGGCTAAACCAAATGGAGATTATAATTTCCACGTTAATCCTATTCAAGCTTTCTCGAAAACACCTGACTATATCGCTGCTGAAATCTATGCAGCTGGAGCTGGTGCAGATGTTGTAGGAATTATGCAAAAGCATATTGATTCAAGCTTCTATAATCAAATTACAAATGAAGAAATCCAAGCGGTAAAAGATGCTGCTGCAGCAACAGATGGTATTGCAATTGATAATGCAATCGAAGCTATTGTTAATGATCATTCCGTAACAGGCTGGACAACTGGTGGACATACTGGTGAAGACGTTCCTGTTTACGCATTTGGTCCACAAAGCGATCGTTTTGCTGGATTAATCGATAATACAGACCAAGCGAAAATTATCTTCCAACTATTAGAAGAAAATAAAATGCCAGAAACACCTGAAGTACCAGAAAACCCAGAAACACCTGAAGTACCAGAAAATCCAGAAACACCTGAAGTGCCAGAAACACCAGAAGTGCCAGAAAATCCAGAAACACCTGAAGTACCAGAAAACCCAGAAACACCAGAAACACCGAACCCAGAAACACCTGAAGTACCAGAAAACCCAGAAAACCCAGAAAACCCAGAAACACCAGAAACACCAGGTGATGAAACAGAGCAACCAAAACCACAAGAACTTAAAGTAACAATGAAAAATGGTAAAGCTACAATTGATACAGAGGACTTAAAGTCATTAGAAGACGGTTCGACAGCTGTTCTTGATTTTAAAGATGTATACAATGTGGAGCTATCTTTAAGTAAAGATCAAATTGAATTATTAAAAGCTAAAAACATTGATCTTCACATGAAAAATAAAGATGTAAAAGTAAATGTTCCTTTTGAAAACCTTCCAGAAGGTGATGTGAAAATTAAGGTAGAACGCATGAAAGACATTGATGATGCTCTAAGTGCTGTTTACGATTTCACAATCTTTGCAGGAGATAAAGCAGTTCATCAATTTAAAGAAGAAATGACGTTAGAATTTAATGTAACTGGTGAAGTAGAAAAAGAAGAAGATGCGAAACTATTCTACTATAACGAAGAAGATAAGAAGTGGGAGTTAGTTGGTGGAGAATATAAAAATGGTGTTGTAACAGCAGGTACAGACCACTTTAGTTCTTTCGCGGTATTTGAATTAGAGATGGATAATGCAAAAGACGTTGATAAACTGAAAAAGCTTCCAGCAACTGAGGGAGGATATGGCTTACCTCAAACAGCTACTAATGTGTTTAATTTACTAGGATTAGGAATTGTTGTTTTACTAGCAGCTGGTGCGATCTTCTTTTACCAAAGAAGAAAAACGAAATTGAACGTTTGATAATTTAACTAAGCTTAATACAGTTAGGACGGGAGGTACACCAGTACTTCCGTCTTCTCTACATTAAGAGATTACTAGCATTATAAGAAATTAGGAGGGAAATCCATGGTTTTTAAACGATCGATTACGAAAAAACTAGTAACAGCAGCTGTACTATCAACAGTAGTTGTTGGAAGTTTTGCAGGCTTAAATCAAGATGAAGCAAAAGCAGAAAAAGAATCTACAGCTAAAATAAAGAATGTCATATTCCTAATTGGTGATGGAATGGGACCTTCTACAGTAGCTGCTCATCGTTATATGAAAAATGATTCTTCAACTAAAATGATGGAGCCTACTGAATTTGACAAGTATTTAGTAGGGATGCAAACAACATATCCAGATGATCCAGCACAAAAGATTACTGACTCAGCATCAGCTGCGACAGCAATGGCATCAGGTATAAAAACGTACAACAACGCAATTGGAATGGATAATGAGAAAAATCCTTATGAAACAGTACTTGAACGAGCTAAAGAGTATGGAAAAGCTACTGGATTAGTTGCAACATCTGAAATCACTCATGCTACACCAGCTTCTTATGGTGCCCATGATGAAAGTCGTAGAAACATGGATGCAATAGCTGATGATTATTATTATGAGCTAATTAATGGTGAACATAAAGTCGATATCATGCTTGGTGGTGGTTCAAAGAACTTTGTACCAGCTGATGGTCGTAAAAAGGACACTACTAATCTAGCAGAAAAATTTGTTGAAGATGGTTATAGCTTTGTAACAAATAAAGAAGAATTAATGAACGATAAAAACGGTCAAGTATTAGGGTTATTTGCTAAAGGTGGACTTCCTAAAATGATCGACCGTGATGATAGCATTCCTTCACTTGAAGAAATGACAACAACAGCAATCGAGCGCCTTAATCAAGATGAAGATGGTTTCTTCTTAATGGTTGAAGGAAGTCAAATTGACTGGGCAGAGCATGATAATGATGTTGTAGGTACGATGAGTGAAATGGAAGACTTCGAGCGTGCATTTAAAGCAGCGATTGATTTTGCAAAAAATGATGGTGAAACACTAGTTGTGACAACTGCTGACCACGCAACAGGTGGTTTAACCTTGGGTGCAAATACGAAAGCAAAAACGAGTGGAGACTATAACTTCTTAGTTAACCCGATTAAAGCTTTCAATAAAACACCTGATTACATTGCGGCTGAACTTTATGCGTCAGGTGCAAGTGCTGAAGTAGAAAGTGTTATGAAAAAATACATCGATAATAGCTTCTATAGCCAAATTAAGCCTGAGGAAATTCAAGCTGTAAAAGATGCAGTAGTAGCAAAGAATGGAACAGCAATTGATAATGCAATCGAAGCAATTGTTAATGATCATTCTGTAACAGGCTGGACTACAGGAGGACACACAGGAGAAGAAGTACCTGTATATGCATTCGGTCCAGAAAAATCTCGTTTTAAAGGTTTGATTGATAATACAGATCAAGCAAAAATTATCTTCCAACTATTAGAGGAAAATAATAAGTAAGCGGCAATATTTGAGTAGAAAGCCTGAATTGGTAGGCTTTCTACTTTTCTACTAAAGTAAGATCCTCAGGGTAAGTAATCTTCATTACATATAAAGTAGTCACTTGTATGGGCTTTTTGAATTTGGATGATACAAGAACATAGAAGAAGGGGTTTTAATATGAGAACAACGATGTTAAAGCAATCGAAGGAATTAATAGGTTTAGCATTGGTAGCAGTATTTATCTATTTCTTTATATTTTGGGATTATAAAATCTTTCAAAATCAATTTTCTATCCCAAAAGACTGGTTGAACCTGAATACCATATTTTTGAGTATTGTCATTGAAGCCATTCCGTTTATTTTATTAGGGGTGTTTGTTTCATCTCTTATTCAAATATTTGTATCAGAAGAAACAGTAAAGAAGTATATTCCAAAGAATATGATTATAGCTGTGTTACCAGCCGCTTTGCTTGGTGCTATTTTTCCAGTTTGTGAGTGTGCAGTTGTACCGGTTGTAAGAAGATTAATTAAAAAGGGAATGCCTTTGCATGTTGCATTTGTCTTTTTAGCTTGTGCACCTATTTTAAATCCAGTCGTTGCTGCTTCTACCTATTTTGCATTTCAAACAAATCTTAGTATTTTAACTGGTCGTATGGTTTTAGCTTTTATATTATCGATTATTATCGGTCTAGTATTATATGTTTTCTTTAAAAATAGTGACCAATTGAAGCTAACATCTGAGGAATTAGTTGGAAAGCAAACTAGCACTTCTGAGGTTCTTAATGTAAACAAATTTAAAGCAACACTGTATCATGCAAGTGATGAATTTTTTGATATGGGTAAATTCCTCATTATTGGTGCTTTTATCGCAAGCTTATTCCAAACATTCTTAGATCGAGAAATTTTATTAAGTTTAGGTTCAAGTGAATTTTCTTCACCAATCGTTATGATGGTTTTTGCATTTGTGTTATCACTATGTTCAGAAGCAGATGCTTTTATAGCAGCTTCTTTTGGTAATACATTTGCACCTGGAGCTTTATTAGCCTTTCTTGTTTATGGGCCTATGTTGGATTTGAAAAATACAATCATGCTTTTCGCATTCTTCAAAACGAAATTTGTTTTCACATTTATTTTAGTTGTAACAGTAGTTGTTTATTTAGGAGTACTTGTATATCAAGCAGTTGTATTTTAAGACGGATGGAGGGGAATTAAAATGGAACAATCAACTGATCTAGGTTTTCAAAAATTCATAAGAGGCATTATATTAGTAGGCTTCACTATGCTGTTATTTAAATTGATCATTTCTGGTGATATTACAAACTTTATTGCACCAAAAATGCTTCCGTTTGCTTATTTTGCAACAGGAGTATTTCTTATTCTGGGAATTCTACAAATATGGAGAAGTGATTCGAAAGAAGAATTAGATATCTATTGTGATTGTGGTCTTGATCATAGTGGAAAAAGGTCACCGATCAAATCAGTTTTAATCTATTCCTTATTTCTATTTCCGGTTTTAACAGGGTTTATGTTTCCGGAAGTTGTCCTAGATAGTTCAGTTATCGCAAAAAGAGGAATTAACCTAGGTGCTTCAAATACTTCAGTAGAACAAAATGAGAAGACAAGTGAAGATACAGTGGTCGAAGCTTCGGCATCAGAAAGTAGTTCATCATCAACATCTTCTGAAGCGAAAAGTCTTGATGAATTATTTTTAGAGGGTTTATTAAATAGTGAAAAAATCGTTGTAAAAGATACAGAGTACCAGAAGATTACAAACTATATTGAGACGAACTTAGATAAGTTCGTCGGTAAAGAAATTGAGCTAACTGGATTTGTTTATCGTGAGCCAGACTTTACGCCGGATCAAATGGCAGTTTCCAGATTCACAGTTTCCTGCTGTGTAGCAGATCTTCAAGTTATTGGGACAATGGCAAAAGGCGAAATGGCAACACAGCTTAAAAATGACCAATGGGTAAAGGTAACAGGAACAATTAATAAAACAGAACGAAATGGCCTCGCTCTTCCATCAATTGATATTGGTCAATTAGAAGTAATAGAAGCTCCATCAGATCCATATATTTATATTTATTAATGCTATAATGATTGAGTGTAGAGTTTATCTCTGCACTCTTTTTATCTTTGCTGTTAATTAATCTAACTATCTGTTGTATTTAAAAAGTGCTGTTTAATACAAGCTGCTAAAAGTAAAACTTAGTGTAATGGAGCGAAATGAAACAATTTCATACTAACTCTTTCATAAAACTTGTTATATCAAATGTCAATAAAGTTTACGAAAACCCCCATGTATTACAATCCCAATAGGAGAAAATAGTCCCGATATACATATTTTTTTCAATAAATTCGACTATTTTCTTACGTTTTTTTCGATTATAATATAATAAAGGAGTGTTTTATATGACAAATGTACTATTCATCTGTACGGGAAATACTTGTAGAAGTCCGATGGCTGAAGCCCTTTTAAATCATGTGAAGGATTCAGATTCAATTTTTGTTAAATCGGCTGGTGTTTTTGCAATGGATGGCAGTGATGCATCTAGTCATACGATTGAAGCGTTACGTGAAAAAGGTATTACATGTCAGCACCAGTCTTCTAGTTTATCGAGTGATTTAGTAGAGTGGGCAACCATTATTTTAACAATGACAAATAATCATAAACAATCAGTTATTGATCAATATCCGCAAGCCGGAAGAAAGACCTTTACTCTTTCTGAATATGTTACAAGTCATGATGAAGAAAAGCGTGATATAACTGATCCCTTTGGTGGACCTTTATCATTATATCGACAAACACTGGAAGATTTAGAAGCACTTATTGTGAAGCTGAAAGATAAGCTTAAATAGAAGAAACAAACAGGGGGAGAAACACGTGAAGAAGGATGATAAGAGATATAAGTTTAGCTTGCGTCGTAAGCTCGTTATTTTTACAACCGTTTTAGCATTGATTACATATTCAACAAGTGCTTTCTTTATTTATGTTTTAGTGAATTTTGCTGATCATCTTGTTGCACCAGAAGTATTCACTTTGATTACATTATTAATGGGTGTTTTCTGGTCAGGTGTTTTAGCGTATTTTGGTGCTGGCTTCATTACGAGAGCGCTAAAAAGGCTTGAAACAGTTGTGTACAAAGCAGCAGAAGGTAATATTAAAGAAGATGTTCCATTAACCAAAAGTGATGATGAAATTAGAGGCTTAAGTATTGCATTTAATTCGATGCTTGCAAATATGAGAAGTATGGTAGAAAGCATTGAATCAAATTTTCATGCAACAAATCAACAGGTCACTCAAATTGCAACAGCTTCGAATAATGCATCAAAGCAAGCAGATGAAATCTCTTTAACTGTTCAGGAAATTTCACGTGGTGCTGATCAATCTGCTACATCTATCCAAGAAACAGCAGCTTCGGTTGAAGATATTATTGAATTTGCTTCACAAGTAGAAGAAAAAGCAACTTCATCTGAAAACATGTCAAAACAGATGGTGTCATCATTAGAAGAAAGTAAAAAGGTTTATGATTCACTTATAACAGGTATTCAAACACTAGCTGAGGAAAATCAGCATTCAATGACAGCAGTTCGTAGACTTGAAGAGCATGCAAATGAAGTATCAACAATTGTCTCACTTGTTGGAGATATTGCAAATCAAACGAATTTATTAGCATTAAATGCTTCAATCGAGGCAGCAAGAGCAGGAGAGCATGGAAAAGGCTTTGCGGTTGTTGCTGAGGAAGTACGAAAACTAGCTGACGAAAGTGCGAAAGCTGTACAAGGGATAACGGGTCTTATCGGAAATATTCAACAGGAAGTTCAAAATGTAGTAGGTCAAATAGGTGAGCAAGTAGAAACAGCGAAAAGTCAGGCTGAGAATGGACAAACCTCTGCTAAAATGCTTGAAGAAACTAGTACTTCGATTTTAGATGTTGCAACAGCAGTTAACCAAATTAGCGAGCTTGTTCATCAACAAATGGATTCACTGCATAAAACTGGTGCACAATCTCAAGAGGTGGCTGCAATTGCCGAGGAAACATCTGCAGGTGCTCATGAAGTGGCATCAGCTATTGAAGATCAAACAACAAATATCCAGCAAATTAGTCAGTTAGGAAAACAACTTGCTGAAAGTGCAGACGAATTACGAAAAACAATTGATCGTTTTCATAGATAAGAGATAAAATAGAATGGAAGAAAAAGCTAATAGCATGAGCATTAGCTTTTTTATACATCAATGAATTGTAGTATGATTAGTGATAGTAATGAGTTGAAAAAGTGGAGGGTGTATCAATGAAAGTTGCAATTGCTTCAGATCATGGTGGACTTAATATAAGAAAAGAAATCATTGCGTTACTTCAAGAGCTGAATATTGAATTTGTAGATATGGGCTGTGAATGTGAAACATCAGTAGATTACCCTGATTATGCTTTACCGGTAGCAGAGAGAGTGGCGAACGGAGAATTTGATCGCGGTATCTTAATTTGTGGCACAGGAATTGGTATGAGTATTGCCGCAAATAAAGTAAAAGGCATTCGCTGTGCACTTGCTCATGATACATTTAGTGCTCAAGCAACACGTGAACATAATGACACGAATATGCTAGCAATGGGTGAACGAGTAATCGGTCCTGGTTTAGCTAGAGATGTAGCAAAGATCTGGTTAACAACTGAATATCAAGGTGGTCGTCACGCAACACGAGTGGGTAAAATCACTCAATACGAACAGAATCACAATTAAAGGAAGTCGTTAATCTATGACAAATCTTGAAATGTGGAAACAGGATTTCACTTCTTTATTAGATGATTTTCAAAAGCAAGCAAAGCTAGAAAAAGAAGATATCCTCGTAATTGGCTGTAGTACAAGCGAGGTAATTGGTGAAAAAATCGGTACTGCTGGATCAGAAGAGATAGCAGCCATGATTTTCAATACGTTATCAGATTTTAGAGAAAAAACTGGAGTCAATATAGCATTTCAATGCTGTGAACATTTGAATCGTGCGCTAGTTTTAGAAAAAAGTGTAGCAAAAACAAATAAATTGCCTCAAGTCACAGTCATTCCTGTGCGACAAGCAGGTGGCGCCATGGCTACCTATGCCTTTAACTCTATGAACAATCCAGTAGTTGTCGAGCATATTGAAGCTGACGCTGGAATAGACATCGGTGATACTTTTATTGGCATGCATCTCAAGCATGTGGCTGTACCAATTCGTAGCAAAATAAAACAAATCGGTGCCGCACATGTTACAATGGCGAACACCCGCCCTAAATTAATAGGCGGAGCAAGAGCTTTATATGAACAAACAATTGAAAATAGCTCGTGTCATTAAAAAGAAGGAGTCAACCTTTGGTGTTGATTCCTTCTTTGTGTTTTTTCATAGAAATTGTGTAATTTCATCAGATATAGCTTGTGAATAATGTATATCTGATCTGATATCGACCTTAACTAGTATGAATCATACGGAATTTCACTACCGAGAACACCGTTGAATAGGATAATCATTCAACTTTTGCTATTAATCGTTCAACTTCACAGGATAATCGTTCAACTTTGACCAATAATCATTCAACTTTTCGAAATAAACGTTCATTCGACAAAATTCGCCCCTGATCCTCACCTCACAACCCACTTCAAAAACAAAACTTTCCAATTCATCAAAATATTCTACATTCGTAGTTGACATTACAATGAAAAGTAACGACAATAGGTTGTATATATAAACCAATTACAACAAAAAAGTGAATGTTAATCATAATGTAAGCCTTTAATATTCGTCTTTTAGGTAATACACTAGAAAAAAACTTAAAAAATTCTAAAAAAATATCAGAAAAACTTTTACATTAGGATCTATAAACGTGTACAATATAGATGGAATTAGTCGTAAAATAATATGTAGTAAACAATCACTATCGGTTAAGAATGAAGGGAGAATACACCAATGAAACATTTACCAGAGCAAGATGCTAAGATTTTTGAAGCAATTCAACTAGAGCGTACTCGACAAGAAACGAAAATTGAGTTAATAGCTTCTGAAAACTTTGTTAGTGAAGCAGTAATGGAAGCGCAAGGATCTGTTTTAACAAATAAATATGCTGAAGGCTATCCAGGTCGTCGCTATTATGGTGGTTGTGAGCATGTTGATGTGGTAGAAGACATCGCAAGAGATCGTGCGAAACAAATCTTTGGTGCGGAATATGTAAATGTTCAGCCTCATTCAGGTGCACAAGCTAATATGGGAGTATATTTCACTATTTTAGATCATGGTGATACAGTTCTAGGAATGAACCTGTCTCATGGTGGACATCTAACACATGGTAGTCCTGTAAACTTTAGTGGTGTTCAATATAATTTCGTTGAGTATGGTGTTGATGAAGTAACACATCGTATTAATTATGAAGATGTAGCAGAAAAAGCTAGACTTCATAAGCCGAAGTTGATCGTTGCTGGAGCTAGTGCATACCCAAGAGCAATTGACTTTAAAAAATTCCGTGAAATCGCTGATGAAGTTGGCGCATACTTCATGGTTGATATGGCACATATTGCTGGTCTTGTTGCTGCTGGACTTCATGAAAATCCAGTTCCATATGCAGACTTTGTTACAACAACAACACACAAAACATTACGTGGACCACGTGGTGGTATGATTCTTTGTAAAGAAGAATTCGGTAAAAAGATTGATAAATCTATTTTCCCTGGTATCCAAGGTGGACCTCTGATGCATGTTATTGCAGCAAAAGCAGTTTCTTTTGGTGAAACTCTTCAAGATAGCTTCAAAACATATGCACAAAACATCATTGACAATGCTAAAAGCTTGGCTGAAAAGCTTCAAGCAGAAGGTCTTACTTTAGTTTCTGGTGGTACAGACAACCATCTTTTATTAGTTGATGTTCGTTCACTAGGCATCACTGGTAAAGTGGCAGAGCATGTACTAGATGAGATTGGTGTAACGGTTAACAAAAACACAATTCCATTTGAAACAGAAAGCCCATTTGTGACAAGTGGTATTCGTATCGGTACAGCAGCTGTAACAAGTCGTGGTTTTGGTGCGAAAGAAATGGACGAAATCGGAAGCATCATTGCATTCGCTCTTAAAAACCATGAAGATGAAGCAAAACTTGCTGAAGCGAAGCAACGTGTTGAAGATTTAACAAGTAATTTCCCTTTATATCGTAACTTATAAGATCATATATAGTGGCGGCTTTCCATTTAGGAAGTCGCCATTATTTTAAATAAATACAAACCACCTAGATTATAACTCCCCTAAGACTTCTCCAAAAGAAATGAGGGTTTTACATGCTTATTTTTTTACTAGCTGGTGCAATCCTTTTATTAATGTTTTCTACAAAAAGAATTCGCTCTATTGAAAAAGTTAAACCAACAACAGGCCCAAAGGAGATGCTGCAAATTCTACGTTCGTTATTTTGGGGTTTGCTAGTGTTGATGCTATTTTTCCTCATCCCAATGATCATATGGAAGCTTTCAGGTGGTTCTAATAATTGGGATGGTGTATATATTATCTTTGCCTCAGCTATTGGTACAATCGTACTTTTCTTTAGTTATTATAGTAGACTAAAAGCTAAACACCTTCGCTAACTTTGTATATTTATCTTATTTGAGCTTGAAACTATAGTTGTTTTTCTGTAAAATCTATTGAAGTGTCTAAGAAAAGGAGATGATTTGATGGGCAAGGTATATGTGTTTGATCATCCATTAATTCAACATAAACTTACATATATTCGTGATATAAAAACAGGAACAAAAGAGTTCAGAGAGCTTGTTGATGAGGTAGCTAGCTTAATGGCTTTTGAAATTACAAGAGATCTTCCTTTACAAGAGGTTGATGTTGAAACTCCTGTTACAACGGCAAAATCAAAGGTGTTAGCAGGAAAGAAACTAGGGATTATCCCAATTCTTCGTGCTGGTTTAGGAATGGTTGATGGAATTTTAAAATTAATTCCAGCAGCAAAGGTTGGACATATTGGTCTTTATCGTGATCCAGAAACACTTCAGCCTGTTGAATATTATGCAAAACTTCCTTCAGATGTAGAAGAGCGTGATTTTATCGTAGTAGATCCGATGCTTGCAACTGGTGGCTCTGCTGTTGAAGCAATTAATAGCTTGAAAAAACGCGGTGCAAAAAACATCAAATTTATGTGTTTAATTGCAGCTCCAGAAGGTGTAGAAGTAGTAAAAGAAGCTCATCCTGATGTTGATATTTTCATTGCAGCTCTAGATGAAAAGCTTAATGACCATGGATATATCGTTCCTGGCTTAGGTGATGCTGGTGACAGATTATACGGAACAAAATAAATGATGATGGAAAACTCTTATATTAAGAGTTTTCTTTTTGTGTATTCCAGAGGGTTGATTCATTTTTAATATAGTATAGTTCCTTAACACCAACATTACCGAGTTATTCGTTTATAGCTTCAAGAATTGCCTCCTTTAATTTAGCGGTCTTCTTCTCACTTTTTAATGATTTCTCAACTTTCGCCCATCCAATGATGTATCGTACTTGTTCATCTTTCTTAAATAATTCTTCATTATTTAAATAGATCTGTTTAAACCATTCTGTTTTCTTTAGTAATTCAATATTCCGATTAATTTTTTCCTCGTTTGGATTTCCACGAATAAACAAAACCATCGACATACAAATATTTGTGAAAATTTCAAGAATCATCGATTCACCTCAATCGTTAGAAAATACTCTTGTTTTTATCATTCTATAAAAAGTGAAATATTCCTTTGCTTTACTTAAAGTACCAATTTTAGATTGCGACCATTTGGAAACAACTCTTGTTGACTAAATTTCTTAATACATAATGAAACAATTTTAAAGATTTACATTTTCTCCCCACACGTCGTGCAAACTAAACATGAGGTGGATAACAATGAATATCAGAAAAATCATTTTTTCTTTATGTATCACACTATGCTTTACAACAACTGCATATGGAGAAACCTACCCTAATAGACCAGCTCTTCCTAGTGAAAACGAAACTGATATTCAAAGAATACTACTACTTGTTAATGAAAATGAATTCGATTCTTTTAAAGAAGAAGTACAATCTCAATCCAACATTAAAATACTTCAAACATATAAGCATGCGTTTCATGGCTACTCTCTAGAGGGAGCTGTCGGAGAATTAAAGAAGCTGCAAAAACATCCTGCTGTTGTTCATCATAGTCAGGTTGTTTCATATAAACCACATTTAGATACTAGTGTACCTTTTATCGGTGGTGAAGATGTAAGAGGCTTGTTTGATCGAGCTAATCATCGGTTAACAGGAAAAGGTGTGAAAGTTGCTGTTATTGATACAGGTGTTGATTACCATCATCCAGATTTAGATCAGAATTATGCTGGTGGCTTTGACATTATCGACGGTGATCAAGATCCTATGGAAACAATGGCTAGTGATGGAGATGAAACATTTCATGGAACACATGTTGCTGGGATTATTGCGGCAAATGGGAAACTAAGAGGAGTAGCACCTGAAGCAGAGATAATTGCTTATCGAGCACTTGGTCCAGGTGGTATGGGGACGTCTGATCAAGTGATTGCAGCCATTGATAAAGCGATAGAAGACAAAGTAGATATCATTAATTTATCGCTTGGAAATAACGTAAATGGACCTGATTGGCCGACAAGCTTAGCGCTGGATAAAGCTGTTGATTCGGGAATAGTTGCTGTCACATCTAGTGGAAACTCTGGTCCTGATGTATGGTCAGTAGGATCACCAGGTACTTCAGGTAAAGCAATTTCGGTCGGAGCATCAACGCCACCTTTAAAAACTCCTTATTTAAAAGTAGCGGGCATAACTGAGTTAATTGCTATGAATTTATTACAAGGTGCAAAGCCCTGGAATTTAAAAAGCATTGATTCAATCGTTCTTGGAGGAATCGGTAAAAAAACAGATATAAATAAGGATGCCCGTGGCAAAATTGTATTGATTGAAAGAGGAAAAATTACTTTTACAGAAAAAGTCTTAAATGCAAAGCAGCAAGGAGCAAAGGCGATTATCATTTATAACAATGTAAAAGGAGCTTTTGCAGGATCATTGGAAATTCCTGTTGATATACCGGTGGTCTCAATTTCAAAGGAAGCAGGAGAAGCAATTAAAAAACAAATCAATAAAAAAGTGACATTGAGAACAGTGTATAAAAAAGAAGAAGATAAGCTGGCGGAATTTAGCTCAAGAGGGCCTGTTACAAATACATGGGCAATAAAGCCTGATGTTGTAGCACCAGGAGTAGCAATTCATAGTACAATACCTAATGGCTACTTAGCTTTACATGGAACAAGCATGGCTGCTCCACATGTTGCAGGAGCTTGTGCGTTAATTAAACAAGCACATCCAGATTGGAATCCAGAGCAAATAAAAGCATCTTTAATGAATACAGCAAAGCAATTAAAAAATGAGAAAAAAGAAGTGCTTAAACCAACTGAACAAGGTACTGGTCGAATTAATGTGAAAGATGCAATCAAGTCTGAATTACTTGCATATCCAGGATCTCTTACATTCGGGAAATTTGAAACATCTGACAAGCGAACGAAAAAAGAGCTACTATTAACATTGGATAATCAATCTCCTAAGCAACAAACTGTGGATTTTAATATACCGAAAAACGAGCCAGGAATTCATTGGAATTTGCCTACAAGTATTAAAATTGGACCAGAAGAAAAAAGGAAGATTTCGATCAGTGTTGATATAACGGCAAATCAGAAAAAGCCAGGTTTACATCAGGATTGGCTTGAGCTTAAATACGGAAAAGAGGAAATTCATCTACCTTATTTATATGTAATTGATGAACCGCACTATCCGAGAATAATGGGGTTTGAGTTCGGTCATGGTGATACACCTAATATGTATAA
The DNA here is from genome assembly GCF_007994985.1 of Metabacillus litoralis. GTDB lineage: Bacteria > Bacillota > Bacilli > Bacillales > Bacillaceae > Metabacillus > Metabacillus litoralis. Next base: position 69,482 of record NZ_VOQF01000014.1, read on the forward strand.
ATATCAAACCTATTTACCGGGTGGTGCTGATGAAATAGGAATTGCCCTTTATGATCCAGATACAATGCTATTTGTTGGTTTTCTGGACTGGGATCGAAATATATCAAGAGGAATGCTTGAAAAAGATATATCGATTGATGACGCTAATTTAAAAGAGGGCATTTATAAAGCGATCGTTTTTGTAAAAAAAGATGGTCAGGAAGATGTTATTGAAACAGATATTTTACTTGGTGAATAATTAATGATAAAAAGTAAGTCAAGGGGAAAATGTGAACGATTTGTGATGTTTTTAACAAGATTGTGAACAATTAACTTTAAACAGATTGACATGAAGTATATGCTATTGTATGCTAAACGAGGATGTAATGATAAGGTTTTCAAGGACCATTTACAAACCGTATTTTAACCCCTGGTTCCTTTATAAATCACCAAGCGAGGATTTATAAAATGCGACAAAAACAACGCCATCCGCTTCAAGCGATGGGCCTCATGTCCGCGATCCTTTCCCAATTAGTAGGTTCAACTTTAGTTGGGGTTTTCGGAGGAAAATGGGTTGACGATTTACTGGGTACTGAACCACTTTTTTTAATCGTAGGCCTTCTGCTTGGACTAGCTATTGGAATATACGCCATGTATAGATTGGTCCACCACTATTTCTCGGGAGATTAAACCTTTCATGTTTGAAAATTTGCAACTAATGTTTTACAGATATCGTAAATACATATTATATCTGTTGGCCCTTTATGTATTAGCATGGGGATTTACTGACTACAAAACAGTTTTTCAGGGATTGCTGCTAGGAACATCAATGAGTCTATATAACTTATGGAACATGGTGAGAAAACAAAAGCAGTTTAATTCTGCACTAGAGGAAGGAAAGAAAGTGTCGCTGGGGACAGCTTCTAGAATGGCAACTGCCATTGTAGCGGTATTTTTTGCCCTGAGGTTTCCGGAGTATTTCCATTTGATTAGTGTTATTTTGGGATTAATGACAATGTATATCGTCATTATGATAGATTTTGCAATACAACATAATCGTACTTAGCTGGAAGTGAGGTGAATCTAATGGATCATGGAGCTCCTGTGAGAGAGTTTTTAGGTTTAACTTTTAATTTATCTAATGTATTAATGATCACGATTGCTAGTTTAATCGTTTTCTTAATAGCATTTCTGTCTACTCGGAATCTGAAAATGAAACCGACTGGTAGACAAAACTTTATTGAATGGATTGTCGATTTTGTAAGAAATATTATTGGCAGTACAATGGATATGCAAACAGGTGCCCGATTTGTAACGCTAGGAATGACCTTATTAATGTATGTTTTTATATCAAATATGTTAGGTTTACCTTTTGCTATCATCGTGGATCACGACCTTTGGTGGAAATCGCCAACAGCCGATCCCGCAATTACTTTAACACTAGCTGTTATGGTAGTATCTTTAACTCATTACTATGGGATTAAGATGAAGGGTGCTAGAGAATATGGAAAAGAATTTTTCCGCCCAATGTCTTTCATGTTTCCTCTTAAAATTATCGAGGAGTTCTCTAACACGCTAACACTCGGTCTTCGTCTTTATGGTAATATCTTTGCAGGGGAAATACTTTTAGGGTTACTTGCTACTCTTGCAGTAAGTGGGTATGAATCAAGCCTATTTAGCGGTATTTTCGGTACAATTGCTGCGGCAGTACCAATGCTAATCTGGCAAGCATTTAGTATATTTATAGGTGCAATACAAGCGTTTGTATTTACAATGTTAACAATGGTATATATGGCACACAAAGTGAGTCAAGACCATTAATAATAAATTAAAATTTGTAATCATTCTTAAGGAGGAATTATATAATGGGAGCTTTAGCTGCTGCAATTGCAATTGGACTAGCTGCATTAGGTGCAGGTTTAGGTAATGGTATGATCGTTTCAAAAACTGTTGAGGGGATTGCTCGTCAACCAGAAGCGAAAAACGCACTTCAAACAACAATGTTTATCGGGGTAGCGTTAGTAGAGGCGATTCCAATCATCGCTGCTGTAATCGCATTTATCGTAATGTTCCAATAATAATCTACTATATTTAATGGTTCATAGTGGCGAAGTCGTCTCAGGATGAGAATCTTCGCCATTGCTTTATGTATTGAAATCTTAAACTATTTCCATAACATAATTTTCAAACAATGATAGTCATAACCCATCATGGAACTCTTGAAGGGAGTGAAACCGAGCTATGTTAACTTTTGATCTTGCATTAGGTGCATCAACAGGCCTAAACACAGGAGATATCGTATTCCAGCTTGTTATGTTCTTAATTCTACTTGCACTATTAGGTAAATATGCATTTGGACCAGTTATGAACATGATGAAGCAACGTGAAGATTTTATTGCAAATGAAATTAATAGTTCTGAAGAAAGAAATAAAGAAGCACAAAAGCTAGTTGAAGAGCAACGTGAGTTACTTAAACAAGCACGTGTAGAAGCTCAAGGTTTAGTGGAAAATGCTAAAAAGCTTGGTGAGCAACAGAAGGAAGATATTATCCAGGCTGCTCGCTCAGAAGCAGGACGTCTTAAAGACGGAGCGCTTAAAGAAATTGAACAGCAAAAAGAACAAGCTGTTGCAGCATTACGCGAACAGGTTGCGTCTTTATCTGTCATGATTGCTTCTAAAGTAATCGAAAAAGAATTGAATGAGCAAGAGCAAGAAAAACTGATCAATGACTACATCAATGAGGTAGGCGAGGGTCGATGAGCAAAGGAATCGTTGCAAAACGTTACGCAGTAGCTCTTTTTCAACTTGCAAAAGAAAAAAACATTATCGATCAAATCGAAAATGAATTACTCGTTGTGAAAGAAGTATTTACAGCGAATCAGGACTTACTAGAAGTACTTAACCACCCAAAAGTTAAGAGTGAGACGAAGAAATCAATTGTAAAAGATTCATTTGCAAATGTATCAGAACAAGTTGTAAATACACTTTTACTACTAGTTGATCGAAATCGTGCTAATGTATTAGCAGAAGTGGTAAGTCATTTCGTACAACAAGCAAATGAATATCGTGGTACTGAGGATGCAACTGTATACTCTGTTCGCGCATTATCAGAAGCTGAATTATCAGCGATTTCTGCTTCATTTGCAAAGAAAATCGGAAAAAAATCACTCCGCTTACAAAACGTAGTCGATAAAACATTATTAGGTGGCGTAAAGCTACGTATTGGTAATCGAATTTACGATGGTAGTGTAAGTGGAAAGCTTGAACGTATAGAGCGACAATTAGTCGCAAATAGATTGTAGATAGGGGTGAAACTCATGAGCATCAAAGCTGAAGAAATTAGCGCGCTCATTAAGGCGCAAATTGAGAACTATCAGTCTGATATAAAAGTTAGCGATGTTGGTACTGTTATCCAAGTTGGGGATGGTATTGCTCGTGCTCATGGCCTCGACAATGTCATGGCTGGAGAGCTTGTAGAATTTTCAAACGGCGTTATGGGTATGGCTCAGAACCTTGAGGAAAATAACGTTGGTATTATCATTTTAGGACCTTACACAGATATTCATGAAGGTGACGAGGTACGTCGTACTGGACGCATCATGGAGGTTCCTGTAGGTGAAGCATTAATCGGACGTGTTGTTAACTCATTAGGACAACCAGTTGATGGTTTAGGTCCAATTGAAACAACAAAAACAAGACCAATTGAAAGTCCAGCACCAGGTGTTATGGACCGTAAATCTGTTCATGAACCACTTCAAACTGGTATTAAAGCGATTGACGCACTAGTACCAATCGGTCGTGGACAACGTGAGTTAATCATTGGTGACCGTCAAACTGGTAAAACAGCAGTAGCAATTGATACAATCTTGAATCAAAAAGATCAAGATATGGTGTGTATCTACGTTGCAATCGGTCAAAAAGAATCAACTGTTCGTGGTGTTGTTGAAACATTACGTAAACATGGTGCATTAGATTACACAATCGTTGTAACTGCTTCTGCATCACAACCAGCTCCAATGTTATTCTTAGCTCCTTATGCTGGAGTAACAATGGGTGAAGAATTTATGTATAACGGCAAGCATGTTCTTGTTGTATACGATGATTTAACAAAACAAGCTTCGGCATACCGTGAGCTTTCATTATTACTTCGTCGTCCTCCAGGTCGTGAAGCATATCCTGGTGACGTTTTCTACTTGCATTCTCGTTTACTTGAGCGTGCAGCTAAATTAAGTGATGCAAAGGGTGCAGGTTCTTTAACTGCATTACCATTCATCGAAACACAAGCTGGTGACGTATCAGCTTATATTCCAACAAACGTTATTTCAATCACTGACGGACAAATTTTCCTTCAGTCTGACTTGTTCTTCTCTGGTGTACGTCCAGCGATTAACGCAGGTTTATCAGTATCTCGTGTTGGAGGATCAGCACAAATCAAAGCAATGAAAAAGGTTGCTGGTACGCTACGTCTTGACTTAGCATCATACCGTGAGCTTGAATCATTTGCTCAATTTGGTTCTGACCTTGATAAAGCAACACAAGCTAAATTAAACCGTGGTGCTCGTACAGTTGAAGTTCTTAAACAGGGCTTAAACAAACCATTAAAAGTTGAAAAGCAAGTTGCGATTTTATATGCATTAACTCGCGGATTCCTTGATGATATCCCTGTTTCTGATATCACTCGTTTTGAAGATGAGTTCCATGCACATTTAGAGCAAAACAATAAAGCTCTTCTTGAAGAAATCCGCACAACTGGCGGTCTTCCGAAAGATGAGGATATGAATGCAGCAATTCAAGGCTTCAAGAAGACTTTTGCTGTAAGTGAATAAAACAAACATGTGTGTGTGAAGGCTATAGTAGCGTTCACACACCATTCTTTTCATACATTTCGATGATTTTCTAATAAAGGTGGTGAGAACCTTTGGCATCATTACGCGATATAAAATCAAGAATTACTTCTACAAAAAAGACAAGTCAAATTACAAAAGCAATGCAAATGGTTTCTGCTGCGAAATTAAATCGCGCAGAAAACAATGCAAAAGCTTTTGGTCCTTATATGAACAAAATTCAAGAGGTTGTAGCTAGCATTGCTAATGGAAGTTCTGAAATTAGTCATCCAATGCTTGAAAGCAGACCTGTTAAACGTACTGGTTATTTAGTCATCACATCTGATCGTGGCTTAGCTGGAGCTTTTAACAGTAGTGTATTGCGTGCAGTTTACCAAACAATTCAGAAGAAGCATAAATCTAATGATGAGTTTGCCGTTATTGCTATCGGTAAAATGGGACGCGATTTCTTTCAAAAGCGTGGTATGAACGTTATTTCAGAGATTACAGGAATCGGTGATGATACATCTTTTGCAAACATTAAAGATATTGCAAGCAATGCAGTAAATATGTATGCAGATGGATCGTATGATGAACTATACATGTACTACAATCACTTCGTTAGTGCGATTCAACAAGACGTAACTGAGAAAAAGCTTCTTCCACTAACAGATATTTCTTCTAATTCAAATTTAACATCGTATGAATTTGAACCTAACCAAGGAGAAATTCTAGAAGTGCTATTACCTCAGTATGCTGAGAGTCTCATTTATGGAGCATTACTAGATAGTAAAGCTTCTGAGCACGCAGCACGTATGACGGCAATGAAGAATGCTACCGATAATGCTAAAGACCTTATTAACGGCCTTACATTAACATATAACAGAGCTCGTCAAGCTGCGATCACTCAAGAAATTACAGAGATCGTTGGCGGAGCAGCTGCTTTAGAATAAAACCTAGCAAGCTAATTATAAAACATAAAGTAATTAGTTTCAGTGTCTAGCTCCAGGCGCCATCGGCTCGAGGGAAAAAATAAAACCCTTTTTTCCTAGGTCATAAGTCAAATAGAAATTGAAGGCAAAGAACGCCTTCTATTCCTATTCGCCTTATGCTTGTCGCCGATAAGCGGGCGCCCCTGAGCTTTTCTTATATAGATAGGAGGGAAAACGATGAATAAAGGACGCATTACTCAAATTATGGGTCCGGTTGTTGACGTAAAGTTTCCAAGTGGTCAACTTCCTGACATTTATAATGCCCTTACAATTAAAACAGAAGCGAACGATCAGTCGGTCGCTATCGAATTAACTTTAGAAGTTGCCCTGCATTTAGGTGATGATACTGTACGTACTGTTGCGATGTCTTCTACTGATGGACTTGTTCGTGGAGTAGAAGTTGTTGACACAGGTGCAGCGATTTCAGTACCAGTTGGTGACGTAACTTTAGGTCGTGTATTTAACGTATTAGGTAATAACATTGACTTAGATGAGCCAATTCCTGCTGACTCTCGTCGTGATCCAATTCATAGACAAGCACCTAAATTTGATCAGCTTTCAACAGAAGTTGAAATTTTAGAAACTGGTATTAAAGTAGTAGACTTACTTGCACCTTACATCAAAGGTGGAAAAATCGGTCTATTTGGTGGTGCCGGTGTAGGTAAAACGGTATTAATTCAAGAGCTTATCAACAACATCGCACAAGAGCACGGTGGTATTTCCGTTTTCGCTGGTGTTGGAGAGCGTACTCGTGAAGGAAATGACCTTTACCATGAAATGACAGATTCTGGTGTTATTAAGAAAACGGCGATGGTATTCGGACAAATGAATGAGCCACCTGGAGCACGTATGCGTGTTGCATTAACTGGTCTTACAATGGCTGAATACTTCCGTGATGATCAAGGACAAGACGTTCTTTTCTTCATGGATAATATCTTCCGTTTCACACAAGCAGGTTCAGAGGTTTCTGCCTTACTTGGTCGTATGCCATCTGCTGTTGGTTACCAACCAACACTTGCTACAGAAATGGGTCAATTACAAGAGCGTATCACGTCAACTAATGTTGGATCTGTTACATCTATCCAAGCAATTTACGTTCCTGCCGATGACTATACGGATCCGGCTCCAGCAACGACATTTGCTCACTTAGATGCAACAACTAACTTAGAGCGTAAATTATCTGAAATGGGTATTTACCCTGCAGTGGATCCTCTTGCTTCAACTTCACGTGCTTTGTCACCTGAAATTGTTGGAGATGAACACTACAGTGTTGCTCGTAATGTTCAACAAACATTACAACGTTACAGAGAGCTACAAGATATCATTGCGATCTTAGGTATGGATGAGCTTTCTGACGAAGATAAGCAAACTGTTGCTCGTGCTCGTCGCATTCAGTTCTTCTTATCTCAAAACTTCCACGTAGCAGAGCAATTTACTGGTCAAAAAGGTTCTTATGTTCCTGTTAAAGAAACAGTTCGTGGATTTAAAGAGATTCTAGAAGGTAAGTATGATCACCTTCCTGAGGATGCGTTCCGTTTAGTTGGACGTATTGAAGAAGTAATCGAAAGTGCAAAACAAATGGGTGTAGAAGCCTAATTAGGGACCTAGGAGGGTATGAGTATGAAGACAGTATTAGTCAATGTCGTTACTCCCGATGGCCCAGTTTACGATGCAGACGTAGAAATGGTGAGTGTTAAAGCTCAAAGTGGTGAGCTTGGTATTTTACCAGGTCATATTCCTATGGTTGCCCCATTGCAAATTGGAGCAGTTCGCCTAAAGCAAGGGAGCAGCACTGAATTCGTTGCTGTTACTGGCGGCTTTATCGAAGTACGACCTGACAAGGTTACGATCTTAGCACAAGCAGCTGAAAAAGCAGAGACTATCGATATAGCTCGTGCAGAATCAGCTAGAAAACGTGCCGAAGAGCGTCTAAATCATAAATCAGACGATATCGACTTTAAGCGAGCTGAACTAGCACTACAACGTGCAATCAACCGCTTAAACGTAACGAAATAAATAAATAAAAAAGATGGTGCATGACTTAATAGTCTGCACCATCTTTTCTTTTTACAAGGGCTTTCTTTTTATAAGAAGAAATGTATTTTATATGGGTGATGAGCCAAAATACATAATAGGCATGAGGATATATCGTTAGACTGTTGTTTATTCCTTAAGAAACCCCAGTGAGTAAAAATAAGCAAAAACTATTTATAATTTCTACTGACAACTTTGGCTGGGGTGTTATTTAAAACCCTGGAATAGAGGAATCTTCTACCTTATCTAGACGATCTCTTGATATGGTTTGTTCTGAAGGATTGGACGAAGAAGAATTCACTTCACCCAGAATAGTTTTAAAAGATTGGACTTTTTAAAAACTTGATAGTGTAATGGAGCGCAAGAAACTTGACTCCTGCGGGTGCAGAGGAAAGGTCGAGATCCCGCAGGCAAAGCCGAGGAAGCTCGACTTCCTCCCCGGGGAATCTTGTTTCTGGAGCGAAATGGAACGAACTAGGATCCAACCAAGAAACCAAGTAAACGAAAATGTTTACCACTTACTTACAAAACCTTGCCATTCTTTCATAACGCTTAGAAAGTATCATTTCACTCTCATCCTTATAACTCACATAATGATCCAAAAACATATTCTGAAAATATTGCTCATAACGTCCATAACGAATACCCATCACAAATTTATTATCAATAAAAGGATACTCTTGCACTAACCACTCTGAACAATCAGCATTTTCCCGAACAAGAACTTCACACAAATATATGCTCATACATGTCTCAAATTCTGCTATCGTTATCTGTAAATCGAAGTATTTATTATTCTTAAATAAATCGAAATACAACCTTTCAATTTCCGTTAAGCTCCTAGGAGAATAATCAATTATTATATTAAATTCGTTACAAATCTCTTCAAGTAAAAAAAGATGATCTTTACGAAACTCGTAGTAATGTGTTTGTGCCGCATATATATTATCAAAATCAGGCAATTGTTCACCATATTCTTGTGTTATATCTCTATAGTGATCTAACTGTGGTTCAAACATTTTATCTCCCTCAAATCCCTTTGGTATTCGGAAAAGAAAACTATCTGAAGAAAGTATATCATAGAAATTCCTTCAAAAAACTTGTAACAATACTTTCATAATTGAGGGGTAATTTGGATGTGTATGTATAGTAAAATAATGGAATATGACTGATTTTTTCAGGTATGTAAAGAATTATTCAATATTCGTAAATTTTTATTAAATTTAAAAATCAATCATGTTACAGAACATTCACTATATAATAAAAAAGGGTATATACCAGGATGAGGTACAAGTGAAAATTATTATGGTGAACTAGGTAAAAATGAGCTTGTAATTTTAAAGATTTGTTGTATGATTTAAGTTGCTTTGTGTCTTTTGTTTTAGATTAGATGAAGCTGAAAAAGAGGCAGAAGCTACGCAGTTTCAAGAGTTTTTGGAGGGATGAATGTGCCCGACTTTGGACAAATTGCTTTACTAAGTATGATTGTGAATATCGTTTTTTTTATGATCACTTGGTGGGCATTACAAGCAATAAACATTGAAAAATGGCTAAAATCTGGCAAAGTCATGCAAGCAAGAGTACTTTTAATTTTACTAACAATTGCAATCGGATCTTTGGTAAGTAATTTCTTTTTAGACTATTTATTATGGTCTCAACAACTTCCATCACTCTTTTAAACATGTTTATTGATGGTTAGAACTGGGAAGAAAAGCTATATATAACAAAAGCACTACATATATTGCGATTTCTATGACCTTGTCTAATTTTGACGACTTTTTCCACGTATGTGTCCTTGCTTTCCGGTAACAATGTTACTAAGGAGAGGAAGTGACTCGGTGTGAAAAAAAGAGAAATGATGATTGTAGCAATTTTACTGATTATTGGATGGAATATGTTGGCCAGTCATATAGATGCAAAAGAAAATCGTTCAAAGCTTGATTTTATGGCGAATGCAATGGAAAGCCATGATATTTCAATTAACGATTGGTCTTTATACTCAAAAAAGACTGTTGATAAAAAATCAATTGAAGAAGTGAAACATTTTACAAAGCAATATCGTCAATACACATGGACATATGAAACTGAGGATGACGTTTATAAAGCAATTGGCGTTTATCACAACAATGATAAAGATCTTACTGAAAAACTCCAGTTTATTACTACCCTCACAAATGACCATACACAATCGTATATCCTTTATGAGGTAAAGGGTGTAAGTGCGCAAAATGATTGGAACAACTTGACTGATACCTTCAATAAGCAAGCATTCGACATTTTTCGTGAGGAAACTACAACTTTTGCTTGTTTAACAGGATCTATTGATGATATGATGAAAGGTGTTTTGAATCAAAAATCGAACGAATTATTAAAATATTTTCATGCAGAAACAATTGAAGAATTACAAGAAGATCAATTTGTATCAGTATCAGCTAAAACCCCATTATGGGAAGATTTTATTCCAACAACAGATGATAACATGAATATGCAAATTTCATTGAGATCTGACGGATTGGGCGCTAAAACAACGGTCGTAATAGGAACACCAATCATTACGTCTGAATATTAATATAGAGAAATTGGGACGCGGAGGGGAATACTTTGGAAAAAATCATCGTCCGCGGCGGTCGTAAGTTAAACGGCACTGTTAAAGTAGAAGGAGCAAAAAATGCCGTTTTACCAGTAATCGCTGCATCTTTGTTAGCAAGTGAAGATAAAAGTATTATAAGTAATGTACCTACGCTCTCCGATGTGTATACAATTAATGAAGTTCTTCGCCACTTAGGCGCAGATGTCCATTTTGAAAATAATCAAGTGATTGTAGATGCATCAAAAGAGCTATCAACAGAAGCACCGTTTGAGTATGTAAGAAAGATGCGTGCATCTGTACTCGTTATGGGAGCACTTCTAGCCCGTAAAGGTTCTGCACGTGTTGCATTACCAGGTGGTTGTGCAATTGGATCTCGACCAATTGACCAACATTTAAAAGGCTTTGAAGCTATGGGCGCTTCAATTAAAGTTGGAAACGGCTTTATTGAAGCAGAAGTAAACGGAAGACTGAAAGGTGCTAAAGTTTATCTTGATTTCCCAAGTGTTGGGGCAACAGAAAATATCATTATGGCTGCTTCTCTTGCAGAAGGTACAACAGTTCTTGAGAACGTAGCAAAAGAACCAGAAATTGTTGACCTGGCTAATTATATCAATGCTATGGGTGGTAAAATCCGTGGCGCTGGTACAGGAACAATTCGTATTGAAGGTGTTGAGGAACTAAAAGGTGCTCAGCATTCGATTATTCCTGACCGAATTGAAGCAGGCACATTCATGGTTGCTGCAGCTATTACAAAAGGTAATGTACTTGTTCAAGATGCAGTACCAGAGCATTTAACATCTCTTATTGCGAAAATGGAAGAGATGGGAGTAGAAATAATTGAAGAAAAAAATGGTCTACGTGTTATCGGACCAGAAACTCTAAAATCAATTGATATCAAAACAATGCCACACCCTGGATTTCCTACAGATATGCAATCTCAAATGATGGCATTGCTATTATGTGCTAAAGGAACGAGTATGATTACTGAAACAGTTTTCGAAAATCGTTTTATGCATGTGGAAGAATTCCGTCGTATGAATGGAGATATCAAAATTGAGGGGCGTTCGGTTATTATTAACGGACCAGTGGGATTACAAGGTGCAGAAGTAGCAGCAACAGATTTACGTGCAGGTGCAGCATTAATTCTTGCAGGATTAACGGCAGATGGTCACACACGTGTTACTGAACTAAAGCATTTAGATAGAGGATATGTAGGTTTCCACGAAAAATTAGCAGCAATCGGCGCTGATATTGAACGCGTAAAAGAAGAAATTACAACAAAAACTAATTCTGATCAGCAAGCTGCCGTTTCAGATTAATATGCCTTCATAAAAGAAGCAGGAGTCAATCATTGGCGCCCTGCTTCTTTTATTTGTTTTTTTTTACAAAAACCAAATAAAATATGTACAGAAAATAATTCTAATCAGGACTTTACTAGAATACCTATATTAGCTGGAGTTTATACATGGAAGTTGAAAATAGTTCATAAAAATTTCAGATTGAGTAGGTCTAAGTTCTTTCTCCATAGAGTTGAAATCCCTTGCCTAAACCTCCCATAAAATAAAGCAATTCCCATGTTATTTCTGTCATAAAAGCTTGTCCATAACCATAAGATGGAATATAGATATACTATTTAATCTAAAACCTAACGGAGGCCTTAGACATGAAACCAATTAAACCAGCCCTTTTTATCTTTGGAGGATTATTTATCATTATCCTTCTTATTCCTACCTTACTCGTTACGCCATTTATGGATCAATCCAAAGGAAAATTAGGTGAAGAGCTAACTGTCGCAAAAAGCAATGTTCCTGTGTTAGCAGAATCACCTGTGGATGTTCCTGTTTATAGAAGTCAAGCACAGCAAATCGAAAACATTCCATTAGAGGAGTATGTTATTGGTGTTGTTGCATCTGAAATGCCAGCAGAGTTTGAAACAGAAGCATTAAAAGCACAAGCATTGGCTGCTCGAACATATATTACAAAGCAGCTTATGAATGAAAAAACTTATGGTGCTCCAGCTGGATCTGTTGTGACAGATACAACAATGCATCAGGTTTATAAAAATCAAGAAGAATTGAAAAAGCAATGGGGAAATGATTATATAGCGAAGTTAAATAAAATTACAGAAGCTGTTGCAGCAACACAGGGTAAAATACTTACATATGATCAAAAGCCAATTGATGCCTCATTTTTTTCAACAAGTAATGGATACACAGAAAACTCTGAAGCATATTGGAAGGAAGCCATTCCTTATTTAAAAAGTGTTAATAGCACATGGGACGAAAAATCACCTAAATTTTATGATCAAAAAATCATCACAATTAAAGAATTTGAACAAACACTTGGCGTTAAAATTGATACAAGTAAAGAAACAGTTGGTACAATTAAGGAATTAACACCTGGAAAACGTGTAGCAAAGGTAGAAATTAGCGGAAAAGAATTTACGGGAAGACAAATCCGAGAAAAATTAGAACTAAAATCCTCAGATTTTACATGGAAAATCAAAGGTAACTCTATTGTTATTGAAACAGAGGGATTTGGACACGGAGTTGGCATGAGTCAATATGGAGCAAATTTTATGGCTGAAGCCGGCAAAACCTACGATGAAATCTTGTCACATTATTATCAAGGCACAGAAATCGGCACAGCTGAACCGTTTTTATCGAAGTATACAGCTAAACAATAGCTAGCGGAATGAAACCGATTAGGCATATTTGCTATTTTAATGAATTTATTTGGTGAATGGTCCATTTTATTTGCTATAATGACGAGTTTATTTGCTGGAATCTTCATTTTATTTGCTAAAACACATGAGATATTAGTTTTTCGACAAATCCCGACTAACTATTCCATATAAAAAGCTATGAACATAGGTGAAAACCACTTCTCCTATGTTCATAGCTTCTATTTTATTTCTTTTTAAAATAAATCCTTTTTGCAATCAAATACGACACTACAACACCAATTGTATCTTTGACAAAATCAATCACCGTAGCTGATCGAGCTGGTACAAAGGATTGATGAATTTCGTCAGTTAGTCCATATAAGATAGCAATAACGGCAGCAACAATACTCATTCTTTCATTCCACTTATCATATTGAATAAAAGCAAAAGCCAATAACCAATATAAAATCGCAAATTCAATAAGATGTAGTGACTCCTTTATAAGCGAATCAAACGAAAATGGTGTATTCACAATAGCATCTGCTGGGAAACTGGATAGTGTCCAAATTAGCCCCATATATAGAAAGGGGAAAATGGTGAAGAGAATTTTTTTCATAGTAAACTCCTTGTTAATCCTCGTGATTTAAGATTTTTTTCATATCGTACATATTATTATAAACATAGTGCATACTAAATTTTAAAAAATATTTTTAAAGATGTGTATATAATTCCGGAAATCTGTTCAGACTGATTTCTGAGGTGATGATAGAATGAGAGAGGAAGAAAAGAAACGTACTTCTCAAAACACAAAATTAAATCAATTTTTTAGAAAACGTTGGGTATTTCCGGCAATTTACCTAATGAGTGCAGCAGTAATCTTAACGGCGGTATTATGGTATCAAGGAATTAGCAACGATGTAGCTGAAGATCTTAGACAACAAAATGATCAAGGTGAAGATGTTGCATTAGAACAACCAGAAGCAGTAGAAGTTAATGCTTTAAAAGAAAACTTCGCAATGCCTGCAATTGATCCAGAGCAAGTACAAGTTGTGAAAAAGTTTTATGATGCAAATGCTTCTACTGAAGAACAAGAAGCTGCCCTTGTATTTTACAACAATACGTATAGAATGAACAAAGGTATTGATATTGCAAGAGAAGATCAAAAAGAATTCGATGTTGTAGCATCTTTAAGTGGTACAGTATCAAAAGCTGAAAAAGATCCGATCTTAGGTTATGTTGTTGAAATTGAGCATGAAAATGATGTTGTAACAGTATACCAATCATTAGCTGAAGCGAGTGTACAAGCTGGTGATAAAGTAGAGCAAAATGAACTAATCGGGAAAGCTGGAAAAAATCTTTATAATGAAGAAGATGGCATCCACTTACACTTTGAAGTTCGTCAAAGCGGTAAAGCTGTTAATCCTCTAACATATATGGAAAAGCCGGTAACATCCATTGAAGAGGCTACAAGTGAACAAGCTAAAGAAGAGGAAGCACCAGCAGAAGAAGCTCCAGCAGAAGATTCAGAAACTCCTAAAGAAGGCGTAGAAAAATCTGATGAGAAGTCTCCAGAAACAGACAAAGACGCCCAAAAGGGAGAAACTGAAGGAAGCGAAGATTCTACTCAGCCTGAGGCTTCAACTAATACAACAAATTCGTAATTCGTAATGATATCTTTTATATGAGGTTGAACTCAATTTACTCGAGATCAACCTCAATTTTTTTTGTTGTAAAAGGTAAAGCACAAACAAAGCCAATAGCCCCACCCAAGGTATTCAACAATAAATCATCCACATCAAAAGCTCCTACACGAAACCCGATCTGTAAACACTCAATACATAATGATAATAGAAATGTGAAAATCAAAGTCTTTCCAAAGGTTAGCCTAGGTATAAGGAGGACAATCAGAAACCCAAATGGTAGAAAAGCAATAATATTCCCAACAAATTGATCAGTTAGCGAAAATCCAGAGAAAACTGAAAAATACCCATCTATTGTTTTAAAAGGAATAAGGTTAAAAGCTAAAATTCCTTCAACAGATCTCCGATAGTGTGAGAAAAACAATAAATAAAAGAGGAAACAAAGATAAAACGTAAAGCATAGATATAGTACTAACTTTTTCATTTAAGAACCCTCCCCTTAGTTAAAGTAACAGAAATACCCACATAATAGAAAGTTATTTATTTCCCTAATCAGTTATCGATTTCTGTCGAGCGAAATGTCTATGAAAATATTCCTGAATTTTCTAAAAAGTATTGACCGAACGGTATGTTCAATTCATAATAAAAAAGTAATTACATCAAATGTGTCAAAAAGGTGAACAAATACGCGTAGTAATGGTAACGCTTACAACAAAAAGGAGGGATATTCAATTGTTCATCTTACTAATACTTTGCATAACAGGTTTTAGCCTGTTTATGAGCTTTCGCAAAAAAAAGCCTCAATTCTTACTAATACCAGTTTTATCACTACTACTCTACTTCATAGTGCAAATTGCTCTCGTACCAGCTTCATTTATTGACACATTAAAATTTATTTTTAGTTTATCGTAAAAAATTGTATGCTTTATAACCTTATGGAGGTGGCTTTATGAAAAAGATTGAGAAAAAGGTTGCGGATGCATATTTTAAGGAACGAACACGCAATATTATTATTTATTTACTAATCGGTTTTGTTGCGTCATTTGGAGTGGTGTTGTTTGCCGAGCCTTTAAGTGGAATCACTGTCAATGGCTTTCCATTCCATTATTTCATGGGAGCTCAAGGTGCAATTGTTATCTTTATTCTTTTATTGTTTGTTAATGCAAAGGTTAGTGACAGTATCGATAAAAAATATGGTATTGATGAAATTAAAAATGTTCAGTTAAGTGAAGGTAAATCAGTTGATCATTAATTTATAGGATTAAAATGAATCATCTGTGAGTCAACATCAGCTACCCTAGGGGAGATAGTGGGAAGAGAAATGCTCGAGACAAAAGGGGGATCTTCATGGACGCACAATTTTTAGTATCATTAACGATTATTTTAGTCACATTTGCTCTATATATTGGGATCGCAATTTATAATACAGCAAAACAAACATCAGACTTTTATGTAGCAGGACGCGGTATTCCACCGATCTTTAACGGAATGGCTATCGGAGCTGACTGGATGAGTGCTGCTTCCTTCATTGGTTTAGCAGGAACAATCATGCTATTAGGATATGACGGACTTGCCTATATAATGGGCTGGACTGGAGGATATCTTCTATTAACCTTCCTATTAGCACCACAGCTTCGTAAATATGGACGTTATACGGTGCCAGAATTTATCGGTGATCGCTATAATAGCCATACAGCTCGTGTCATTGCGGCAATTTGTACAATTATTATTAGTTTTACCTATTCAATTGGTCAGCTTTCAGGCTCTGGAGTTGTTATTGGGCGACTTTTTGAAATAGATGCTAAGATTGGTACATTAATAGGTGTTGTACTTATTGCATTTTATTCAGCATTCGGTGGAATGAAAGGGATTACATGGACACAGGTTGCTCAGTATATCATCTTAATTATTGCGTATATCATTCCGGTTATCTTTATGTCTCTTCAAATCACAGGTAATCCAGCACCATGGTTATCCTACGGAAAAATCGTAGAAGAAATGGGTGCACTTGATCGAGAACTAGGAATCTCTGAATATTTTGCTCCGTTTACCAATGGAACAAAATGGCAGTTCCTGGCGCTTATGTTTACCTTAATTGCTGGTACAGCAGGCTTACCACATGTTATTGTTCGTTTTTACACAGTTTCAACAATGAAAGCAGCAAGATGGTCTGGAGCATGGGCATTACTTTTTATCGGACTTTTATATTTATCAGCACCAGCTTATGCTGCGTTTTCACGTTTTATTTTAATGACACAAGTAGCGGGACAAAAGCTATCAGAGCTACCAGCATGGACAGCATCCTGGGTTAATACTGGTAAACTACAAATAGCTGATGCAAATGGTGATGGAATTCTCCAATGGAGCGAGCTTATTATTTCAAATGACATTGTTGTTATGGCAACACCTGAAATTGCCAACTTAGGTTTATTTGTTATTGGTCTAGTAGCAGCAGGTGCGATGGCTGCAGCACTTTCAACTGCAGGTGGCTTAATGATTGCCATTTCATCTTCATTTGCACATGATATTTACTACCGAGTTCTAAAACCAAATGCTTCAGAAAAAAATCGTTTATCTGTTGCTCGTTGGTCGATCGTTGTTGCTACTGTTTTAGCAGGTTTAGTAGCATTAAACCCACCAGGAGCAATCACTCAAATTGTTGCATGGGCATTCGCTCTTGCTTCAGGAACATTCTTCCCAGCATTATTAATCGGAGTATGGTGGAAGCGATCTAATACCTATGGAGTTATCTCCGGAATGTTAGCAGGACTTGGTGTAACACTAGCCTACATCTTCTTAGCTAAATATGGTGGTATTACTATTCTAGGTATAATTGATACAGGAGCAGGAGTATTCGGGGCTACAGCAGCTATTTTAACGAATGTCATTGTTTCTCTGTCAACTAAGCCACCTTCAATTAAAGCTCAAGAGGAAGTATTGAATCTTCGTTATCCTGAGCAAATGACGTATAAAGATGGCGAGGTTTGGATGGATTAAGTTGAATAGTAAATTTAGGACAATTGTGCTTGGTGGCATGATTGTTCTTTTTTGTTGTTAAGCTCTTTAAGTTACATAAAGGCATTGGTAGAAGGGTTAGCGTGTTAGTTGATTTCCGCTCCAGGTTGCTCGCTTTCCGCGGGGTGGGCGGTGAGCCTCCTCAGCGCAAGCGCCTGCGGGGTCTCACCTGTCCCACTGCTCCCGCAGGAGTCTCGCACCTTGCGCTCCAATCAACGATAATTAGATTGTGGTAAAAATTAGTAAAAATAAAACAAGGTAATAAGTATCGAATAGAACCATCAATTTGAAACAGATCTTAGAGAAATGCCCTACCCTACAAAACCTCCTACCACTCTGCCCAAGAAAATAGATTTATTTAGTTATGTTTTCTTACATATTGGAATACCTTTTAATTAGCAATAAATGAAGTTTATAATTTTAACATTTTCTGCATTAGTTTCACTCTTAACTCGACAAATTTCTTGGGAAATAATCTTCTTTCCATATTACCTAAGTGTAAAAATAATTATTTTTTCACAGCAAAACTCAAGGCTTTCCCATTGATAAATGAGGATTTTTTAAAAAAATTTAAATAATGCCTTGTCCCACTTGAGTTTTCTTGCATATATCCTTACCCAAGCTAATAAAATGTTACAAACCTATCAAAGAGAGTGTTTGAGGTGAGGGATCGTGAGTGTAAAATTTAATCGCTGTAATAGAGGCAACATACGATCATCTAAGAGAAATTCAGCCAAAGATACTTGGTATGCGAGTCTCATTTCACACTTCTCACATCCATATTAGGGAGGTCGAGTGGTGTGCACGATTACATCAAAGAACGCACAATCAAGATTGGGAAGTATATCGTGGAGACAAAGAAAACAGTTCGCGTGATTGCGAAGGAATTTGGAGTTTCCAAAAGTACCGTCCATAAAGATTTAACGGAAAGGCTACCTGAAATTAATCCTGATCTTGCCAATGAGGTAAAGGAAATACTTGATTATCATAAATCAATAAGGCATCTTCGTGGTGGTGAAGCAACAAAGCTTAAGTACAAGAAGGACGAGATTTTAGAAGAAGAGCCAGTGAAATAAGCGTCTATCTATAGATTTTTTGTAAATCGATATTTCCCTACATAAACCCGCGAAATTATTTTACAAAATCATACTATTTTTGCGAATTTATGATAAAATATTTAATTAGGTTAAACTATTACGGGAATGAGATATGCAAGGAGGATATAGATAGAATGTTTGCGAGGGATATTGGTATAGATCTAGGTACTGCTAACGTACTGATTCATGTTAAAGGTAAAGGAATTGTATTAAATGAACCATCCGTTGTTGCGTTAGACAAGAATTCCGGAAGAGTTCTTGCTGTAGGTGAAGAAGCAAGACGTATGGTAGGACGTACTCCTGGGAATATTGTTGCAATTCGCCCGTTGAAAGATGGCGTAATTGCTGATTTCGAAGTAACAGAAGCGATGTTAAAGCACTTTATAAATAAGCTAAATGTAAAAGGCCTGTTTTCTAAGCCACGTATGCTTATTTGCTGTCCAACTAATATTACATCTGTTGAACAAAAAGCGATTAAAGAAGCTGCTGAAAAGAGCGGTGGAAAAAACGTTTATCTTGAGGAAGAACCAAAGGTAGCAGCAATTGGTGCCGGAATGGACATCTTCCAACCTTATGGAAATATGGTAGTTGATATTGGCGGTGGAACTACAGATGTCGCAGTGTTATCAATGGGCGATATCGTCACCGCCTCTTCAATTAAAATGGCAGGGGACAAGTTTGACCTGGAAATTTTAAATTATATTAAAAGAGAGTACAAGCTTCTTATCGGTGAGCGTACAGCAGAAGACATTAAGATTAATGTTGCAACTGTATTCCCAGGCGCACGTAATGAAGAAATTAACATTCGTGGACGCGACATGGTAACAGGTTTACCTCGCACAATCACTGTTAACTCAAAAGAAGTGGAATCAGCACTTCGTGAACCAGTTGCTGCGATCGTACAAGCTGCTAGAAGTGTACTAGAACGTACTCCTCCAGAGCTATCTGCTGATATTATAGATCGTGGTGTTATTTTAACAGGTGGTGGTGCCTTGTTGAATGGACTTGATCAATTATTAGCTGAAGAGCTTAAGGTACCAGTACTAGTTGCAGAAGCACCAATGGATTGTGTGGCAATTGGAACAGGAATCATGCTGGATAACATGGATAAATTACCACGTAAGAAATTTGGTTGATTGATTTCTTTACGGATAATTCCTCGAAAATTTAATATATATATGAATTAGAGCTAGGGGAACTTAGCTCTTTTTTGTTTTCCTAAACTTTATGGCTTGAAAATTATATAGTGTATAGTTGATTGGAACTCCAGATTGCTCGCTTTCCATGGGGTCTCACCTGTCCGCTTCTCCCACAGGAGTCTCGCATCTTTCGTTCCAATCAACCTGAATTAGTTTAATTCAAGCAGTAAATACATTAGCTCATCTTAATGGAGTCAAAAAGAACCTATTAAGCAGCCTGAATCTATACTTCATATAGGCTTTGGAGATATTTCATAACAGAAACAATTATGATCCAAGAAAAAAACGGTCCTCTATATAATAGAGTAACCGCTTAGGTATATTTATTACTTCAATGTCATCCAACTACCAACATGATGAACAGAGAATCCATTAAAGCTTGAGTAGTTTCCGTAAGAATTCAGTACAAGCTCTAATTGTGTATTCATTTCATCTTGTCCTTCTTCATAGAAAGTTAAAAATCCATCATTGCCTAAATTCATTGTTTCAACAGCAATGTTCACTTTTTTGTTTAGTGTGTTTGCTAGATTCATTTCATATTTGACTAACTCAATAATACCGTTAGGACCTACAGCTTTATCACGATAAGCCATAATAGATACTTCATCTGTTAAATTAATCGCCCATTTTGCAAGATTCCCTTTACCATGCTTGTTTTTATAGTTCATTTCATCGAACCAAAATGGAATATCAACAGCAAACGATATGTCTAGAGATGCTGCTGTTTTTGAAGCTGCTATTAATGCATTTTGATATTTATTAACTGCTGCTTTGTAGTTTGAAGTCCATAGTGGTGAAAGGTATGGTTCAATATCAAGATGAATGCCTTCAAATTTTTCATTAACATCTGCACCTTGTTGATATGTGGTAACCCAGTTTAAAAAGCTTGTAAAACCTTTTGACGTTGGTCCCCAATTTGGATCACCATCTAAAGCATAAACCTTGATATTCATACTTGCTGCTTCACTAATAAACTCTTTATAATATGTTGCATTTATATTTCGATTAATTTGTAAATAAACATGCTTTACTTGTTTTTCTTCAAGAAACGTAAGTGTTGCTTCACGTTCATGTACGATTTTAACGGTATCCCATAGCCATGTAGAATACTCTGGTAATGTAGAGCTTTCTATTGCATGTACTTTGTTGTTCATTCCAATAACTCCTAATTGACTACCTAAAACAAATAAAGCGATAATGCCACAAATAAAACCTTTTAAGATCTTCATCAATTTTTCTCCCTTCAGCCCGAGGCTCAGAAAGGGAGCCTGGCAGCTTGGCAACCGTACAATGAAATCATTGGTTAGGCCCATAGCTTTGCGTCCTTATCTTTCGACAAGTTTGCCTTTTTCAGTTTATTTTTCTTAAGTATATAGACTTACTATAGAGAATTATATAGGTTATTAGTCCTATAATAGCACTTAAATGGGTGTCTTTTTTTAAGATCTTATCTATGAAAAAAGCCTAAAAAACAATACAAAAGTTGCTCATTTTAAAATTACAATCATTTCCTAAAAAAATGTAATGAGAAAACGGTCCATCTCCTTTATAATGAAGGATAGGGAATTCTGTCGAAAGGAATTCATTGTACGGACTACTAAAAATAAGGTGGGTGCAATAATGTTAAGAGGTTTATATACAGCAACAGCAGGAATGTTAACGCAACAAAGACGTACTGAAATGCTCTCAAACAACATGGCAAATTCTCAAACTCCAGGCTATAAAGCAGATCAAGGCTCTGTGCGTGCGTTTCCAGAGATGCTGCTACAAAGGCTGGATAATAAATCAGTACCTACTGTAAACGGCACAAACTTTGGAGGAATGACACCGATTGGTTCAATTAATACAGGTGTTTATTTACAAGAGCTAAGTAATCAATACATCCAAGGTGGGTTAAAGGAAACGGGTTTAAAATCAGACGTCGCACTAGTTGAAGAAAATGTTCCATTTAACCCTGAAACAAACATTAAAGGAGCATTACTTTTCGCAGTTGAAACAGCTACTGGTGATGAAAGATATACACGAAATGGGAATTTTTCACTAGATAATAATGGAATACTTCTGTCAAACGGAAATATAGTTTTATCAGCAGATGGACAGCCAATTTCTATTCAAACTAGCAATTATGAAATTAACTCAAATGGTGAGGTTTTTAATCTTGACCTTCCAGCAGACGAGCAATTTCTTGGACAAATAGATGTAAGGTATGAAGCGGATGTACGTAATTTAGTTAAAGAAGGTAATGGTTTATATCGTACAGCTGATGAAGGTGTTTTACCAACAGCAATTGGTAATGGAAATATTCAATATAACTTAAGACAAAACTACGTTGAAAATTCAACAGTTGATGTTGGGCGGACTTATACAGATATGATGACGGCTTACCGATCTTTTGAAGCTAACCAAAAAGTATTACAAGCTTATGATAGAAGTATGGACAAGGCCGCAAATGAAATTGGCCGCTTAAGATAATAGGAGGTACAAAATGTTACGTTCAATGATTACAGCGACTAATTCGATGGCACAATTTCAGAAGCAACTTGATAAAATTGGCCATAACTTAGCAAATGTAGATACTCAAGGATTCAAACGAACAGAAACAACTTTTTCTGAGCTGGTGCGTCAGCAGTTTAATACAGATACAAAAGAGCCGGTTAATGAACTTGAAGACAAGCTTATTTTGAATCCTGAGCTAGGGATTATGCAAGGATCGGGCGCAAAATTAAATAGCAATGTTGTTTTCACTCAAGGTAGTGTCAAGCAAACTGGCCGTACACTTGATATTGCTTTAACTGTTCCCAATCAATTTTTACAGATAGATGTAAATGGAGAAATCAATTATACAAGAGATGGTGCTTTATATTTATCTCCAACAAATGACGGTACAAACCGCTTTATGCTGGCAACAGCTAGTGGAAATCGTGTGTTAGACGAAAATCAAGATCCGATTTATCTTAATGATAATTTTAAAGAAATTGTCATCTCAAAAGATGGCACGTTATCGACAGTACCAAATAACGAAACAGAGCTTCCACAAATTTTTGAGCTTGGTATTGTTGGGCTTGATCGTCCACAAATGCTGATTGAAAAAGGAAATAATCTTTATGGCTTAAAAGACCTAGGTAATGTTCCAATCAATGATGTGTTAACTTTTCTTGACGGAGCAGATCGTGCAGTCCAGCAGGGTGCACTTGAAATGTCCAATGTTGATTTAACAAAGGAAATGACCGATTTAATGATCTCACAGCGTTCGTATCAGATGAATGCTAAAACAGTCACACTTGGTGATCAAATGCTGGGATTAATTAATGGTGTTAGATAGGAGTTATGAAGATTGGTTGCAAAAGAAACGACTAAAACATACACTCGAGAAGAATTAAAAAAAGTAAAAAAGACACAAAAGGAAAAAGAGAGCACTAAGGAAAAGAGTTCTCCTAAAATCCGTGTTCGACTTCTGCCAATTTGGTTAAGAGTGCTCCTTATTGTTGTCTTAATGGGTATAAGCGTAATTGCTGGACTTGTTGTCGGCTATGGAGTGATTGGCAACGGAAATCCAGAAGATGCCTTAGATAAATCAACATGGCAGCATATCATTGATTTGGTTGAAAAAAAATAAATACACAGTTATACTTTTTCATAAAGGAAGGTAAGGTAAAATACCTTCCTTTTGTTGTATAAGAAAAAGACCTTAGAGAGTCTAAATAAACCTTAAGGAGTTTATACATATGCTTGATATCCAACAAATTAAAGAAATTATCCCTCATCGTTATCCTTTTCTTTTAGTTGATCGTGTTCTTGAAATTGAAGAAGGTAAAAAAGCAGTAGGCATTAAAAATGTTTCCGCAAATGAAGAGTTTTTCAATGGTCACTTCCCTGATTATCCAGTCATGCCAGGCGTTTTAATTGTTGAAGCCCTTGCACAGGTAGGCGCAGTAGCGATTTTGAAAAAAGAAGAAAATCGTGGGCGCTTAGCATTTTTTGCAGGAATTGATAATTGTCGCTTTAAAAGACAAGTAAAACCTGGTGATCAGCTTCGTTTGGAAGTAGAAATTACACGATTAAGAGGTTCACTTGGAAAAGGAAAAGCCATTGCAACTGTTGACGGTGAAGTAGCGTGTGAAACAGAAATTATGTTTGCGCTAGGTGAGAAAAAAGCTGAAGAATAAACAGAAGAGACAAATTGACCAGCACTAGTAGGTCGTTTGTCTCTTTTTTATATATAAAGGTTTTGTGAATTGAAAACATGTCTATATAAATTGTATCGGCCGTAAGAAATAAATGTGTATGAAATAAATTTGTTTGGGAAACATAAGCAAAGACCATAACAATACTATCAAGGTCAAAATTGAAAGGAGCAATAATTATGAGCAAAAAGTGGTTTTTAACTTTATCAGGTTCTCTACTTGCAGCTATGATCGTAACTGGTTGTGCTGCGGATGATCAAGACCCAGCACCACCAGAAGATACGATGGAGGAAACTCCAGGTGAAGAATTAGAGCAAGAAATGGAAGAAGGCATGAATGAAGGTGAAGACATGCTAGAAGAAGGCGGAGAAAACGTTGAAGAAGGCATGGATGAAACAGGTGACATGCTAGAAGAAGGTGCTGAAAATGTTGAAGAAGGCACTGGCACTGATTTAACAGAAGAAAATGGCGACGTTGATGATGAGGAAAATAACCAATAAGTTTGGGGAGAAAGGCTAACATTTTGTTGGCCTTTTTTGGTATGGGTGTGGTTTTGGGGGACTGTCCCTCAGCGTGCTAAAGGACCATTGAATAGAGAAGTGCTAATTTGTCGAATTTTGAAGAATCGAAGATAAATTCGCATAATCGACGATAAATCTTAAAAATCGTTGATAAATAGTCGGAATCGCCGATAAATCTCAATAATCGACGATAAATTAAAAGTTGGAGGGAAATTCACTAGATTGCGTACAAATTTAAATAAAAATTAGCTATTTTAGTAGTCTCTTAGTGTGTGAATCAAAATTTTTACCTCCATTTCAGTACATTTCCCGTAAAACAAATTAGATTTGGATAATTTTTTAGAAAGAGGAACAAGTTGAGGTCTGACCCCAAGTAGTACGAGCCCAAATCAACTCCTCACTAGAAGAAAGTGCTGAAAATGTGGAAGAAGGCACTGGCACAGACTCAACAGAAGAAAATGGCGACGTTGATGATGAGGAAAATAACCAGTAAGTTTTTTAGGAGAAAGGCTAACATTGTGTTGGTCTTTTTTGGGTTGTGGGGACTGTCCCTCAGCGTGCTAAAGGACCATTGAATAGAGAAGTGCTAATTTGTCGAATTTTGAAGAATCGACGATAAATTAAAAGTTGGAGGGAAATTCACTAGCATTGCGCACAAATTTAAATAAAAGTTAGCTATTTTAGAAGTCTCTTAGTGTGAGAATCAAAATTTCTACCTTCATTTCAATACATTTTCCATAGAAATAACGTAGATTGTAATATTTTACAAGAGAGAAGAACAATTTGGGGTCTGACCCCAAGTCAATTCCCCACTCCCTCATGCATTTTCCAAAAAAAACATACATATTAGAGTTTCTACCCCGAATAGGATGTAAGAGAGTACTTAAAATGCTAGTGCTCATGATCTCAAAAAATCGAGGTGTTAATGGTGAAAAATGTGAATGCTCCGTATGAGCAGCAGCTTACGTATATGAAGACTTATCAACCGTTTCATAGTCGATTTGATCCGTGTCCACCCATTGGTGTGAAGTTTTATTCAACTCCACCTCATTTGTATATGGGGTTTCAACCACCTAACCTACAGCAATATTCTCCGAAGGTTGCGTTAAAAAAGGGAACACTTTGGCCGGCGTTATATGATCCATACAAAAATCCTTATGAAGCAAAAAGGGGGTAGGTAATCTTGAGTGGTAAGCAACTGCCAAATGAGTATTACCAGCTGTTGGGGGAAATTCAGGCAATTGATTTTGTGTTAGTCGAATTAACACTTTACTTAGATACACACCCGAACGATATGCTAGCGCTGCAGCAATTTAATCAAGCTGCTGCACAAAGCAAACAGCTAAAACAGGTTTTTGAATCGAAATTTGGTATGCTGCAGCAATATGGGGGAAGTTTTGCGGATGCGAATTGGTCTTGGGGAACTGCACCTTGGCCTTGGCAAGTATAGAAAAGGGTCGGGAACTATTCCGACCAACTACATATGAGGGGAGATCGATATAAGTGTGGGTATATGAAAAAAAGCTTCAATATCCTGTAAAGGTAAGCACATGTAATCCAACGTTGGCGAAATATTTAATTGAACAATATGGTGGAGCGGATGGTGAGCTTGCGGCTGCTCTACGATACCTCAATCAACGATACACCATCCCAGATAAAGTGGTTGGGTTATTAAATGATATTGGTACAGAGGAATTTGCTCATTTAGAAATGATCGCAACGATGATTTATAAGCTCACAAAAGATGCAACACCAGAACAGCTTAAAGCTGCAGGTCTTGCACCACATTATGTTAATCATGATTCAGCATTGTTTTATCACAATGCAGCGGGTGCACCTTTTACGGCAACATATATTCAAGCGAAAGGTGATCCTATTGCGGATTTATATGAAGATATTGCCGCAGAAGAAAAAGCCAGAGCCACTTATCAATGGATTATCAATATGTCAGATGATCCTGACTTGAATGATAGTTTAGCTTTTTTAAGAGAACGTGAGATTGTCCATTCACAGCGTTTTAGAGAAGCGGTTGAAATTCTGAAGGATGAGCGTGATCGTCAGAAGATTTTTTAACTATTGTGGTCCGGAAAGCATTCCGGGCTTTTCTTTTTTATACAAAAAAAACTACACTCTATACAAGTGCAGTCCCTAATTTCTATAATTTCGTCGTTTCTTTACGTTGATTAATGTTAAGCTTGAATTCCTTCATCAGTGCCTCACCTGTTAAACCCTGATCCATCAATGATTGCAGCAATTCTTCTGGATCGTGAATTGGTTTTGATGTTAATAGGCGACCATCTAGTAAGACGGATATATGATCGTCAAGTGGGACGATTGTTTTAACCCGTGCAAGAATTTGAGCGGGTGTATTTGTTTTTTTAGAAATTGTGACATACACTTTTTCCTTTGTTTCAGCTTCTAGAAGCTTTTGAAAATACGAGTCAAATTTCTTTGGAACGAGTGCTTCAATTAACCAAGAATTTTCTCCATCTTCTCTATTCAAAACAAGACCATCCTCTAAAGGTATTTCTTTTGGACTAACTTCATCCTTGCTAACACCTTCTTGTCCCATCATTAAATTAACAAGCTTAAATGTTTTCATAGCATCACCCTCATTCGCTCATTTTCTTTAGTATAACATATGAAAATGAACAACAAATTACTCTGAAATTTTTATCGATTTTTCAATAATTGTCGTTAGCATATCTTCAATAATTTTGCGATCCTTCGTTTTAACTAGTAATAACTGATTCAAAATCGCAACCATTTTAGGCTGTTTTTTTAAATAATCGATAATATGAGACAATTGTTGCTCTGTATGATAGTTTCCATATACCTCATATAGCAACTCATTTGGTGGTTGATCTCGACCAATTAAATGATCTATGCTCACATGTAAGGCATTACTTAACGAAAGCAAGTAGGTTAAGTCAGGCACTTGTTCACCTGTTTCAAGACGGGTGATAACTGGTCGTGACACATTGATTATTTCAGCAAGTTGCTGCTGTGACCAGCCATTTTTTTCTCGATAGTATTTAAGGTTCATTTGAAATTTTTCTACCTCTCTCATCGAATCAACAAATCCCCTCTTCGTGCTTCTTTTATCGTAATGTAGTGTTATATTTGCTAATGTGCAAATTCAGATCATTCTAACAATTGTTCGAATATTGTACCGTAATAGATAATTCGACCTATATCGAGAAAAAGTGAAATAATTGACGTATGAGTGAGATAAACGACTAATTTACCATTATATTGTCAAATTTAGCCGAATTTTAGATTAACTAAATTTTTAGCTAAAATATGTTATGGAATATAATTACAGTATAAAATTGGAAAAGAGGTCATATGAAATGATTCCTTTTAAACTCAAATCAATTAAATCTGATCAGCATACTTTATCAAAAAGAAGAAACAAAAAAGAAGTGATTTTACGATTAGCAGAGAGAACATTAGCAGATACATTATACTACAATTATAGAATTCTCTTGAATGCTACAGTTGAAATTCAATATGAAACTTTTGATAAAAACAATATCTTGCGTATAACCTTTCAATTAAAACAAAAAAACCTATCCATTACATATTTCGAATGGGATCATCTACAACATCACTTCAAACAAGTACCTCTTGATGATGAAACCTTTTCATCTTACCC
Source organism: Metabacillus litoralis (assembly GCF_007994985.1). Taxonomy (GTDB): domain Bacteria; phylum Bacillota; class Bacilli; order Bacillales; family Bacillaceae; genus Metabacillus; species Metabacillus litoralis. Next base: position 97,879 of record NZ_VOQF01000014.1, read on the forward strand.
GATTCAAAGCATTCTACATAATCTAAACTTCACTGGAGAAAAGCACTTTTCATATGTAATAAACTCACAGCAGCACCTTCCAGATTTCTCAGAAAAGAAACGCTGAAAATAACAGAATTCTGTCGCAAAATAGAATTTGCTAGTAGTAAAAAACGAAATCTTAAGGTAATAATATCATTTCAAAGCAAAATCAGCCCGGATAATTATTTTTTACTCATTTTTCCAATTTCGCAACATCTATTACAATACGAATGTACACGAAAAGAAAGGAGGAATGCAGTGATCAATCAAATTATTTTGGTAGGAAGGCTTACAAAAGACCCTGAAATTCGCTATACAGCAGATGGTGCACCTGTTGCCAATATTACACTTGCTGTCAGTCGTAATTTTAAAAATTCAGCAGGAGAAATTGAAACTGATTTTGTGAACTGTACAGTTTGGAGACGAACAGCAGAAAACACAGCAAATTATTGCCGAAAAGGATCAGTTGTTGGTGTTTCTGGAAGGCTCCAAACAAGAAGCTATGATAATGCGGAAGGAACCAGAGTGTACGTAACAGAAGTAGTGGCTGACTCTGTTCGCTTCATGAGCAGCAAGCCTCGAGAATTAGTTGAACAAGAATAATTTGTAGTATCCTCACAAGTGTCTGTAGCATAAAGAATCAATAGTTTCCCCTAAACTCCTCTTTGCATGTGGCTGGTTATTTATTAAAATAATCAGCCGATTTTTTATTGCAGGATTAAACAATTTTTACAAAAAACTTACAATTTTAACCTAGAAAAAATGATATGATAACACTAATAGGAGGTGAAACAATTGGAAGAGTTATTAAACAAATTTATGAAATCAATTGATAGTAAATTTATGACTATTGAAGAAAAGATTGAATCTCTATCCAATGATATTTCAGAATTGAAGAAAAATATTTCGAATCTTGAAAACAACCAACAACATCTTGCTACAACAAATGAAAACCAATCCTCTGAATTCCGCAACCATTTCATCAAATTAGAAAATACACTAGAACAACAAAGAGAGTCCTTTCATAAAAATATAAACAAGTTAAGTATAGACATAGACTACCTAAGCAGCAAAACAGGTATCCACGACACAAAGCTAAATAATATCGAAAAAAGACTAGAAGTATAAGCCGCACATTCCACAATAAAAAAACGACAGTCAAATGACTGCCGCGCTGCTTTTACTTCTGAACCTTTTTTTCAATTAATTTAACAAGCTTCTCCCATTGTGGTGCTTTTTTTTCTTCCGGTTTCTTCGCTTTTTGCTTTGCCACTATGAAATAACCCCTCTGTTGATATTTTTAACTCATCGATAATGAAAAGAGTTCTTCAAGCTCATCTGATGAAAGCTCTGTGATCCAGTTTTCACTTTGGATGATTTCATCGTTAAGTGATTGCTTTTTTTCGAGCATTTCGTCAATTTTTTCTTCGATTGTTCCTGTTGTGATTAGTTTGTGAACATGAACAAATCGTTCTTGACCGATTCGGTAGGCCCGGTCTGTTGCTTGATTTTCAACGGCAGGATTCCACCAGCGATCATAGTGAATCACATGATTGGCAGCTGTTAAGTTAAGGCCAGTTCCTCCAGCTTTTAGTGAAAGAATTAAGATTGGATATTCTTTGTTTTGGAAAGATTCGACCATACGATCTCGTTCGTTTTTCATCAAACTTCCGTTTAAGAATAATACCTTATCTCCTAGCTCTTTTTCTAGCAAGTTTTTCATCATATCACCCATACCAATGTATTGAGTGAAAATCAGACAGCTTTCCTGCTGCTCGCGGATCGATGTTGTGAGTTCGATCAGCTTTTCGATTTTATGTGAGCGAGTTAATAGCTGTTTTGGCTGCACTTCTTTTAAATAAAGGGCAGGATGATTACAAATTTGCTTGAGCTTTCCTAGCATTTTTAAAATCAGCGCTTTACGCTGCATTCCTGCTAATGAATTAACTTGATCAAATGTATCTTTAACAAGCTGCTCGTAAAGTGAAGCTTGTTCTATTGATAATGGAACATACTCTTTTTGCTCCTGTTTTTCAGGTAGATTTAAGGCAACCTGTTCATCACGCTTTGTTCTTCGAAGTAAAAATGGCTTAATATAACGCTGAAGCTGTTCAATTTGCTCAAGATCTCGATCCTTTTCAATTGGAAGCACATAGCGCTTATGAAAGCTATGTAAGCTGCCTAAATATCCGTGATTTAAAAAGTCATAAATCGACCATAGCTCTGTTAAGCGGTTTTCCATCGGTGTTCCTGTTAATGCTATATGATGCTGACCACGAAGCTTTCGGATTGCGCGAGACTGCTTTGTGTGGGCATTTTTTATATTTTGTGCTTCATCAAGACAAACCGTACTCCAGGTAATGTTCGACATTTCATCAAAATCAGCATGTGATAAACCATATGACGTTAACACAACATCATAATCTGCGATCGAGGAATCAAACTTTTCAGCCTTCGCTCGATTTGCTCCATAATGAAGCTTTACGCTTAAATGTGGCGCAAACTTTTCAAATTCCTTCTGCCAGTTTCCAAGCACAGATGTTGGAGCAATAATTAGTGATGGTGTTTTAGGCTTTTCTTTTTCCTTCACATAAGAAAAATAAGCGATCATCTGTATCGTTTTCCCTAATCCCATATCATCTGCTAAACAAGCACCAAACGATACACTTCGTAAAAATAACAGCCAATCAACACCATTTTGCTGATAAGGACGTAGTGTTCCAAGAAAATCCTTTGGAATTTCATGTGATGGCAGCTCACTTGTATCAGATAGCTTACGGAGCATGCCTTTCATTTGTTGATTTAGCTCAATTTGAATATTAGCAAATGCTCGTGCATCTAGAACTTCGTTTTGATCTTCATCAATGTCTTTTGCGTTAAGCTCTTGATGTAATATATCTGATAAATGCAAGCCTTCGCGATCGGCTTTTTTCAAAATCGCTTGAACCTGCTTAATGAAAGCTGGATCTAACTTAATCCACTGACCTCTAAAATTCACAAGGCGACGCTGCTGTGAAACAAGCTGAGTAAATTCTTCTTCACTCATTTCCACACCATTTGTCGCAAATCGCCAGTTAAAATCAATAAGAGAGTTCATCCCAACAAAAGACTGTCCTCGTGGTGAAGACGACACCTTTGCTTTTAGCATAAGCTGTGATTCTTTCACAACCTGCCACCAAGAAGGAAGCAGAATTTCAATGCCCATATTAATTAGGGTTTCACTAGCTTCTGTTAAAAATAACCACGCTTGATCTTCCGTAATATAGGTTGTGCCAGTTTGAAAGCTTAGCCATGGTACAACATTTGCAAACCGGTCTTGTTCACGTTCAATTTTATCAGTGAAGGGACGCCATTTCTTCGGAAGATTCTCTGTACCTTGAAAGTGGAAAATTTCATCTTCGTTTTCCTTACTTCGAAGTAGGATCTCAAGCTGCCAATCCTCACCATCTAATTCTGGTTCATTTAAACGTAATCCAACGGTAAATGGCGTATCATCTTTATGCCAGCCGATTTTCTCAAGAAAGTCTGTTTCATCAATAAAATGACCACGATAACTTGTTAACACAGGATACGCGTTTACGATATCAAGCCAAGCATCATGAAGGATTGTATCATTTTCAATCAGATCATTCATACTAGCTGAAAACCATTCTAGCGCAAAACCACTTAATTCACCTTTAGCATCTTTAAAGCGGGTAACACCTTGCTTCCAGCCTTCGAAATTAGGCAAATAGTCACCATTGCTAATCGTTTCATAGATGATGTGAGCATCATTAGCTAATTTTTCTGTATCCTCAGAAAAAGAGATAGTCGCAAGTGAATTGTAGGTTTCTTTTCCAAGCAGCTCAACCATCATCCAGGGTGTTAGCTGAACAGCGGGGATGCCGATATAACTAATATCCTCTAGCTTTGTTCCGAAAAAAGATGATTCATGCCATGTGAAAAGGTAGCGTTTAAATTCATCAATTCCAAGCGGTGTATCATCATGTGTTGATGTACAGTAGACATAAAAATGATTGTTCTCGATTTTTTCAGCATGAACAATGATGTTGACTGTATTAATCATGAATCAGCTTCCCTTTCTTTAACTCTTCTTTAAAAGCACGTAATCGCTTATGCTCTATTGCCAGCTGGTTAATATAATTTTCCCATACTTCCTCACGCTTGAGCTTTTTGTATTGTGCTTTAATTCGTTTTAAATACCGAACAGCCATTTTATAATTTTCTCGCGTTTTCAGCGCAATTTGATCTTGAACAGATTTTACATAAAGCGGAACAAGAATACCTGGCTCACTTTTCTCAATTTCTTTTAAAAGGTAGGAATCCATTTCATCAATTGTAAAGCCAAGTAATGTTTGCAGTTCAACCCAGGTTTTATACTGCTGCTTATCTAGTAATAAATCATGATATTCTGCATATGTTAAAGGCAGCATTTTACGACAGGCCTTTTCATATAGCTGATCTTCTTTTGTAGCCGATGCATATTGTTGAATTAGCTTCATCATATAACGCACCGTATAACGTTTTTCCTCAAAAGGAATCGAGCTATTTATGTATTCTGTTGCATTATTTAGCATATAAGAAACCCAACCTGAAAGTCGTTTCCAGTTTTTCTTTTTCATAATATCTTCAACCCATTTAAAGGTTAAAGGCAGGGCAGTAGCGGACACGCTTTCAAGAGAATGGAAAATATCTTCATCACGTGATTGAAGGAAATCCATATGCATTAACGCAATCTCAATTTCAACAGCATAAGATTCATTGGTCTTTTCCATTTGCTCTAATTCTTCCTCAAGCCACTCACGCTCAATGGAGATAAACTTATCGCGACGTAAAAGCTCGATCCATAATAATTGATATAAACTCGTTCGTTCATATTGATAATGCTTACTCGTGAATAGCAGCTCTCTAAAGCGTTCCACACTATCAACTAAAAGCGGATCAAGTGCAAACGGCAAAGCGTAGCGCTTCATTTCTGCAATGGCATTTTGAACATTATCAATCAGCTGATCAAGATATGGGAAGATAATATGCTGTAACATATAGTCAGTTGGCTTCGTCTCATTAATAAGCTGTAGAATTTTTAAAAATACCGTAACAGAAGCCTGCACAATAAAAAATTGCTTCATCTCAGGAGACTTTGGCGCCTTTTTTTTCAAATTAGAATAATAATGAAGAAATAAGCTTTGAAACAGCTGATTTTGTGATGGTACATTTTCAAGCCATTCATCATACTCACGATTGAAAAAAGCAATCCAGCTTGCAAGAGAGGAGTCTTCATAATCTTTGTCAGGCTTCAAAAATGTGCTAGCTTTCCGAACGTTTCTAAGCACATCATCTATTGACTTTTCTTCCTTCCAAAGGTCAACAAATGTACCGACTCTGTCTACACTTGCATATACATAAAGGAAAGTAGCGATGCGATGTCGACATATCCCTTCATAAGGACATGTGCACGTGCTCATCACAATATCATCTAAATCAAGCTCAACCTGGACACTTGTAACATCCTGTACCTTTGCTGAAACAGTATGAGTCGTCGTGTTCACATTATAAATACTGCCTTGACGAAATAAAATAAGCCCCTTTTTTATTAAATTTCGATCCTCTTCATTATGAGGAGACAGCAGCTGTTTCAATTGTTCACCGGCACCAAGCACAAGTTCCTTACTAATTTCTCGACCAAGCATATGTAATGGACCCCTTTCATACATGCCAAACGTCTTGAAAAGTGTAAATAGCTCCAAGACAAAATATATGTAAAAAATATAATATAATTTAAAAATCCTAATTTCTTCATTATAACTCAAAAAGCCTTCATCAAAAAGGTTTCGTACAAGATTGAATCGGGGACATAAAAAGAAAGCTACTTTCGAACATTGTATTGTTGGAAAATGTACACAAGTACCAATTATTAACATCTTGCAAGCTTGTCAGAATACAAGTATAATAGTCCCATATTGTCTGAAAATGTAAACCGGAAAGGATATTTGTGGAATATGAAAGAAAATCAGCTGAAACAAGAAGAGCTGCTACAAATTCTCTTAAGCGCGTATGATAAAGGCGAAAGAACGAATGACGTTACTACGATAGAATTTGTTGAAGACCTTGTTACACAATTGAAGAAAATATATGCATCTTAAAAACTGAGCGCCTTTGGCGCTCAGTTTTTTTGATTGTTTTGGGGTCAGTCCCTCGGCGCTTTAACGGGAGAAAGAAACAATGATTTGATCATTGCTTTGATAAATTTTAGGGCTATTTTAGCAGTTTTTTAGCAGAGTTTAATCTCTTTGAATAAACAACAGCTATTAAACTTCTAATTCTTAATAAAAGGACTCCATTCATCAGCTTACTTGATCAAAAATTTAGGTCACATTAAAATTTATCGTCGATTTCGACGATTTATCAACTATTTTCAGGATTTATCAACGATTATTTGATTTTATCAGCGATTTTCAGAAATTATCATCGATTCTTCAAAATTCGACAAAATAAAGATCCAGAGGTCTTTAATGCTTTATCAAGCTGAGGGACAGTCCCCTCTTTTAGAGAAATAAACCCAACCACTCGAAATATGTCTAGTATTGTCGAAAACATGTTTTTATTTTCAAAGTTAACATACAATTGCATTAATAGGTCTTTATGACTAATATCATTCAATATAATTACTAAAGTATTAATCTCAACTAATCACAACAATAGAAAAGGGAGAATTCAGATGCCGTATGTATTTTTTTTACTAACATTTCTTGCACTAATAGCATTGTTAATAGGGTTGATTAAACCAAGTATTGTGATTCGCTGGGGTGATCGAGAGAAGAAATCGAGGAAAAAGGTACTGACTTGGTATGGTTTGTCCTCACTGATTTTATTTATTGGATTTATTATCACAATTCCAGAGCTCACTCCTGAACAAAAAGCACAAAGAGCAGAGGAATTAATGGCTTCGGCTCAAGCTGAATTGGAGAACAAGAATTTCGATGAAGCTAAAGATTACCTAGAGGATGCATTAAGCTATGTTCCAGAATTAGAGGGTGCTTCTAGCTTGATGGCTGAAATTGAGAAGTTACAAGCAGATGAAAAAGAAAAACTGAAGGCAGAAAAAAAGGCAAAGAAGCAAGAGGAAATTCAACAACTATTAAAGACTGCAAATCAGCTTATAGAGGAAAAGAAGTACGATGACGCAAAAGAAAAATTGGAAGAAGCATTAGCACTTGATTCTAACTTAAAAGAAGCAACTGCCTTATTATCACAAGTTGAGGAAAACAAAGTATTAGAGAAAGAACAAGCATCTGCTGAAAAAGAGGCCAAATCCAAGGAAGAGGCTAAAAAGCTAACCGCAAAAGCGGAAAAGCTGATTTCAGAACATAAATATGATGAAGCTAAGAAACAACTTGAAAAAGCACAGAAAGTTTATGCAAAAGATGAGGATAGCCAAAAGCTTTTAAGTAGTATCGATGAATTGAAGTCAGATTATGAAAAAGAAATAAAGGAACAAGCTCAAGCAAGTAAAAAGAAGAAAAATAAAGACAAGGCACTTGCTTTAGTGAAGAAAGCTGAAGAATATATTGATGAACATAATTATGCTAAGGCCCTTGCAAAGGTAGAAGAAGCATTAGATTTGTCACCAGGACTAGAAGAAGCAAAGTACTGGGCGCAGCAAATTGAAGTCATGGAAGTAGCATGGGAAAATGAACAGCGTAATCAGGAAAAAGCGCAGCAAGCGTCCAAAAATACCGACTATATACAAGTGGATGACCCAGTGTATACAGAATTAGGACTAACATTTACAAATCTTAAAGCGAAAAAAGAATCGTTTCTAGGCTATGAAACAACAGTGATTACCTTTCAAGTAACAAATCAAGGAGAGGACCCTTTTGAAATTACTAACGGTGCTTTTATGCTTAAAAAGAATAATGGAAATTCAATTTGGCCTGTAGATGGAACAATTAGTACAGATGGTGGAGATTTTATTTCGGTTGGGATCATGCCAGGAGATACAGTTCAGGTAGAAGAAGTGTATGAACTTCCTGATGAAACTCTAGCGGGCTATGATTTACTGCTGCCACTAACAAATGGGGAATCGATTTATCTTTATTATTTCTATTAAAATACTAAACCATCAAGGAGGACATCATGCTATCATTTTTGCTGCTACTAGCATTACTAGCTTTTATCTTATTAATCATAGGTGTTATTAAACCAAAGTGGATCGTACTTTGGAAGAAAAAGGACGAAAGAACTAGAAAAACGGTATTGATTTATTTTGGAAACATATTATTATGGTCTTTAGTTTTTGCGTTAGGCTTTATGATTAGTTGGATTTTCTTCTTCATGATTTTGGTTATTATTCTCGGAATCTATATAATTATTTCTTTTTTTATAGGAATGGCTGTGCCTACGAAGGTTTTTTTGATAGGAGATAGAACTAGAAAAAGAATTTTAATACAATATTCTGTACTTTTTGTACTATTCCTTTCACTTCTTATTGTTGTGGCGATAAATCTACCAGATGAGATTGATGAGCGAATTCCTAGTGCAACATATGAGGGTGAGTATTCAAATGGGTTCATGCATGGGCAGGGTAGATCATTTAACAATTCTTCCTATTATGAAGGTGATTGGATCAATGGTGAAAGAAATGGCCAAGGAGTGGAGCTTCAGGATATGGGTCTGATTTCTATTAAATATGATGGAGAATGGAAGGATGATCTAGAAAATGGTCAGGGAATTATGACCATTAAATTCTTGTGGGTTGAGATGAAATACGAAGGAGAATTGAAAGACGGTAATAGAGAGGGATACGGAAAGTTTATTGACCGGGCTGGAAACATATATGAAGGTGAATGGCTAAATGATGCCCCTAACGGTAAAGGTAAATCGACATTAACAAACGGTGACACATACGAAGGTGAATTCAAAGATTGGCAACGACAAGGATACGGTAAAGCTGTTTTAAATGACGGAGAAGTGTTGGAAGGAAATTGGGTTGAGGATGAGTTGGTAGAGTAAATAAAGGGAAAAAAAGGTGCCTGACCCTCAGCGCTTTAAAGCGCTGAGGGTCAGGCACCTTTTCTTCTTTATATGCAGATAATGCTTTATCAACGAATCTGCTAATGTAAATTTGATTCTTCAAAAGTAGAATTATAAGGACTTTAACTCTCTACCAATCTGAGGGACAGTCCCCAAAATAACACCCTCAAAAAAGCAGGAATCCCTCAAGCTATGTCGAAACATAATAACTGACAAAAATATAATCGAAAGGTGTGTCATAATGTCCAGACAACACAGGCCATGGTATAAAGGTGCAATTTATCATACATTTTCAAGAGGAAATCGAAGAGGTGATCTATTCTTAGATGATGCCGACCGGCAAAAGTACTTTAGTCTCCTACTAGAAACCCGCAAGCTGTATCCCTATACCCTCCACTCTTATTGCCTCATGACAAACCACACTCACTTACTCATCGAAACAGATCAACATCACATCGGATTAATCATGAAAAACATCAATTTCCGTTACGCCATTTACTTTAACAAAAAGTACAACTTAGAAGGACATGTGTTCCAAGGTAGATACGGATCAGCACTTATAGAAAGTGCAGCAAAATTCTTAAACACCACTCGTTATATTCACTTGAATCCAGTAGAAGCCAACATCACTAAAAACCCCGAGGATTATAAGTGGAGTAGTTACAACTCCTACATCACAAACACACCAAACGAACTTATCTCAAAGAACAAAACACTCTCACTTTTTATGAAACCAAAAATTGAAAATCTTAAGAAGTTTACTATTGAAAAGGAGTAATTGCTTGTCTGTCCCTCACCCTATTAACGCAATGAGGGACAGGCAAATCTCAGTTTTTCCATTCCCACCAATTTTCATTGGGCATTACCATGAAAAACCTGTAAAATATGTTGAAGGAGGTGAAAGCAGTGGAGGAAAAAATAAACCGTATTGAAGAAATGCTAGCAACTCTGATCCAAAAGGTAGGGAAAATCCATGAAGATCAAGTAGCTATGAGAGAAGAACAGACGTTGATGAAGCTAGAACAAACATCAATGAAACACGATATCTCATCAATGAAAAAAGAACAGACATTAATGAAACAAGAACAAACATTAATGAAACAAGAACAAACAAGTCTCCGAGAAGAAATGGCGCTCATGCGTGCTGAAAATGAAAAGAGTCACCAAGAAATTATCGGCAAATTGGACTCACTTGCCGCTGATCATGAACATACATGGGAAAAAACTGTTCGCAATGAACGAGAAATTGCGAAAGTGAAACATCAATTTGATTTGTAAAGGACCTTCACAAATTTCCTTCTAGATATTTCCTTCTCAGAACCTATAAACTACAGATATGACATTAACCACAATCTACGTTATATACTAAAAAATTCACCATAAGAAGTGCATTCTAATTAACTCGAAGGATGTACTTTTTTGTGCTCTAATGGGAGAATAAAGAGAAAAAAACAATTGATCTATACAGGTAATAGTGTCTAATTAAAGCAATGAAAGCTAAGAGATCCTTAAAACAGCAAACCCATCCCTAAACTTTCCGAATTTTGATCATAGGTGCGAATTATTTCAAGCTTAATTTTACTGCTTTACCAAACTGAGGGACAGTCCCCCTCCTTCGTCCCCCTCCTTCCTCCTTTTGACCTACACCCCAACTTGATTCTCAAAACATCGAAGTTATTCTACAATTCTTTTATAAAGCTAAACTCTACTTATAATATAAAACAATGGATGCTTCACTCAACTGGGGGACAGACCCCACCAAGACCCCACCAAGACCCCACCAAGCCAACATCAAGTACGCTTTACTCTAATGGGGGACAGACCCCCCACCCCATATCTAAATTATCCAAGAATAACACATAGAAAAATAGTCATTCACATGGGAGTATTTGTGATTGTAAGTAGGTGGCTTATCCATTAGTATTAGGTGGTAATAATGGCTCATTTTGAAATAATTTGTCATATATTAGCATCGTTTGTTTGATCTTCAACGGAGGTTTCTTAAAAATAGATTATTGGGGTATAAAATATGAACATTTTGATCACAGGTGGTTATGGATTTATTGGCTCCTTTGTGGCAGAGAGGTTTTATAAAGAAAATCACTCGATTTTTATTATTGATAATTTAACAACTGGAAGAAAAGAGAATGTTAACTTTCGGCATAAGTCACTGATCATGGACATCGAGGATGAACAGTGTGAAAAGTTTTTTAAGGCCCACAGTATAGATGTTGTGATTCATTGTGCGGCACAAACGCATGTGAAGCGATCAATCGATGAACCTGTCACTGATTCATCCACAAATATTCTCGGACTAATTAATATGTTGAATTTGTCAAAAATACATGGTGTAAAGAAGTTTGTTTTTTGTTCAACTGCAGCAGTTTATGGAGATAATCAGAATTTACCATTACAAGAAGAAGAGAAAGGAAACCCAATCTCTCCTTATGGCTTAAACAAATTAACAGGCGAGCAGTATTGTCAAAAATGGGATGAGCTGTATGGTGTTTCTTCATTAATTTATCGTTTTTCTAATGTGTATGGACCTAGGCAGCATTTGAGCGAGGAAAGTAGTGTTATCGCTTTATTTACCAATTTATTACTTCGAAAAGAACCCATCACCATTCATGGTGATGGGGAACAAACACGAGATTTTATTTATGTAAGCGATGTGGCCGAAGCGATTTTTCGTGGAGTTCGTAGTGAATTGAGTGGCATCTATAATTTGTCAACTGGTACGGAAGTGAGTATTAAT
>NZ_VOQF01000015.1 GCF_007994985.1 Metabacillus litoralis
AAAATCAGAATATACACTATCAGAGGATGATGAGCATTATGTTGTGGCACTATTTCAACAACTACTTGAGGCAACTCGTCAAGGAAATGAAATTCTCCCGATCCATTTTAATGCCGAACAATACAAATCTAGTGATGTATACCTATTAAAAGAACAAGCAGAAAATCAAGCAAACGATTATCTAAACTTTAAAGAAGAACAAGAAAAAGCCAGAGAACAAATGAAACGCCTTGAAGAGCAAAAACAACGTCCATGGTATGAAAAAACATGGGATGGTGTAAAGAACTTCACAGGTGAGTTAACTGGATATTACGATTATATTCGTGCCTCTGAAGGTGTTGATCCCGTCACTGGTGCTGAACTTACAACATCTCAACGTGTGACAGCTGGAGCAATGGCAGCAGCAGGTTTTATCCCTGTTGTAGGATGGGCAGGAAGAATCGTCAAAGGTGGAGGCGCCATCTATAAAACCGCCAAAGGAATTCATGCAGCGGATCAGGCTTTGGATGTTTACTTGAACGCGAAAACCTTCTCAAATCTTGAAAAAGCAGAACTAGGAATCTATGGACTTGTGTCGGTTAATGGCTTTAACGAATATATCTTGGGAAAAGATATGTTTGGAAACGAGCTAACAGATCTTCAGCGTCAACAAAGCTTATATTATAGTATTCTAGGCCCTGCGCTATTGGCTACGCCGTTTATCCCAAGTTTAGTGAAGAATGGTAAAGTGGTTACAGAAGAGACAATTGGAAAACTGCATCAGCTAACACTGAAAACAAAAACAGGGGCTATTTCTTTTGGTAGAGAATTACAAGGTGGTTTGAATGTCCTTCTTCAAAATCCTAGAAGCAATTTGGCGTTTAGTTCAATTGGGAATTCACCAATAAATGTTATGAATCCTATGAAAATATTGAAGGATATTGACCAGGGAATGTCGAAGTTTAGTTTTGGAGATATAAGGAGCAGTGCGAAATCTGCTGGAAGTACAATTAAGTATACTCAAGTTGAAAATGTAGCAGTAAAACAAACATTCACAGACGAAGAAATAGAATCCATCAAGAAATTTATGCAAAGCAATCCAGAGTCCAATATTAAAGATTACCTTAAAAATACACCGCCTCAATACACATCAAGCTTTGATGATATTCGAAAAGTTCTTGGTGGTCAATCCGAGCTAGCTGGGGATATGCATCAAGCAGGACATTTGAACAAAGCTACGCTTGATTTCTTATTAGAAGATGTCATGACGGTTGTAAGTAAAGATTCTAGTTTGTCTGAACGGGCTTTGGCTGGATTTTTTCTAATTAATAAGCCTGGTAAAGTTGTTGATAGAATATATGATAGTGTTGGAGATGCAGGTAAGGTTGGTAATAAAAAAGTAGCAGTTGGAGAAGATATTATTACTCAAAGGGTCTCGAAAGTAGAGCTGGATTTAACACCTAAGAATACTCCATTCAAATCTTTAAGTCGGGACCAAAAGAAAAAAATAAAAGAAAAAATTGCAAATCGCACGATAACAAAAGAAGAATATAATAGATATCAATGGGATAAAAGGTTTTCAAAAAGAAGAGCTGCAGGGGTTAATGAATTTTGGAAGCAAGAAAAGAAAAGGATTTTAGATGCAGAGCCTACAACAAGGAATTGGACTATCGAACAGACACAAGAGATTTTAAAAGGGAAAAAACCTAAACATAATGAGCAATCTATAATTGGACATCATACTTACAACGCAATGAATTACCCGCATATAAGTAACAGAGGAGAAATTATTTTCCCTGTAACAAGCAAGGAACATTTAAAAGGATGGCATGGTGGAAGCTATAGTAAGAATGCACCTGGAAAACCTGTTAATCCAAATTTTTTAGAAGAATTTTAACGGATAGGAGTATTATTAATGAGTAAAATCGCAATTAAAATAAGTACAAATGCTCCATTTAGTAAAAGTTTATTACCCTTAAGAAACCATACTGGTTTAGGAATTTCAGTTATAAAAAATAAAATTGAAAATAAAGATTTTTTTGCTGAAACAGATGCCAATGATATTGATGATATGGAAAATTTAAAAGGATTAGTTGATAAATTGTTTAAGTTAGGTGCAGCAGTAAAAATATTTGACAGTGATGAATATGGGGAAGGGATATTCGATTATCAAGAAATTTCTTACGAAGAATTTAGTAATAATATTGACAGATTAAAAGAAATTGCAGAGGAATTACAGGATTACGATGATGCTTTATCTGAGGAACGTTAATTTACAAATATCAATCGCTTCGAGTTTCTTTGTGAAAAAAGGTTATTTAGAGTAGTCATTATAAATTTAAACAAATAAAATTTAAATAAAATATGACCTTAGAGTAGCTAACTTTTTGAGATTACACAATATCGCTGAATTTTAAGTAAAAAACTATTTATTTAGCCCTTTACGTTTTAAAATTGAATTATTAGTAAAACTTTATATTTCAAATCATAAAGCACTTGATTACCATAAAGGTATCAGGTGTTTTTTGTTATCTATAAAATATTAATTCTTAGGATAACATAAATGTACTTTAAAGAAATACATAACTAAGTAGTAATATCTTAAGTTATTAATCTTACGATTGAGTTGCAGAGTTTTTTATTCAAGACGGTGCATGGGCGGTAGAATCCTCTAAGGTGGTGGCGTCATCTATAAAACAGCAAAAGTAATGCATGCTGCGGAGGTACGGGTAATAAGATAGATTCTGGTACAATAAAAAAATATATTAGAGATATAGAAGGTCGAACCGGCAGAGAGTTACCTAAAAACCAAATAGAGAAGTTGAAGGAAGCCTTAAGAAATAAAGAATATAAAAAAATGTCACCAATAGAAACAGCTAAGCATAGGGCAGAATTTGATAAAGTAAAAAATAAAGTAATTAAAGAGTGGGAAGAAAATACTGGGCAAAAGTGGCCTGTTTATAATGATAATATTATTTCAGAAAGAACAGGTAAAATAATTAGGAAAAAAGGCGATAAGTATGATGCTCATCATATAATTGAAAATACTTTTGGCGGAGAACATGAATGGTGGAATATGCACCCTGCAAAATTCCCAAATGAGCATCAAGCTGGTATTCATGGAGCAGGTTCACCAGCAAATACACTATTTAAAGGAGGTAAAAAATAATGAGCTATGAATTTATTAAGGCAACCCAAGAAAATAGTTTTTATCCAGTGACTGAAAACGAAATAAAAGAGGTAGAGAGGGAACTCGATTTAAAATTTCCTAAGGAGTTAGTTAATTTTTACATAGAGGTTGGCTACGGATTTATTAAAGGTTCAGAGTTTAATATTAATCGTATTATGGACCCATATTCAGTAAGAGATTTTCGATTAAGAGTTAATGATTTTGAGTTTTATCCCGACATAGAAATCTATGATGAATTTGAGAATAACAAACTAATATTTTTTGAAGGCAGTGAATCAGCTTTAATGTCAATAGAATTTAACGAAAATAATAGAAGTGCAGTTTATTATTATGATATTCAAATTGCGACTTCTCTTGAAGAATTTTTAAGAAAGATAGAAGCAAATGATAAATATTACTTGGATTTACTAGCTGATTAAAAAACGAAAATAAAACATACCTTGAATGGTTTTTCGCCTTTCAAGGTTTTTTTCTTTAATTTATTTGAGTGAGACAAAATGAAAATAATTTGTTTGTGAATCGAGAGCTCATGACGGGAAGAAGCAAGGGGACGGATCACTTGCTTCTTTTGTTTCTCAAAGCTAAGGAAGCAAAAGAAACGTCCCTATGGTTTTCTCTTGGAGATATGAGGGGTAGTACGAAAACTGCTGAAAGCACAAATAAGTATACTCAAGTTGAAAATGTGGCAATAAAACAAACATTCACAGACGAAGAAATAGAATCCATCAAGAAATATATGCAAAGCAATCCAGAGTCCATTATTAAAGATTACCTTAAAAATACACCTCCTGAATACACATCAAGTTTTGATGATATTCGAAGAGTTCTTGGTGGTCAATCCGAATTAGCTGGGGATATGCATCAAGCAGGACATTTCAACAAAGCTACGCTTGATTTCTTGTTAGAAGATGTCATGACGGTTGTAAGTAAAGATTCGAGTTTGTCTGAACGGGCTTTGGCGGGTTTCTTTTTGATTAATAAACCTGGTAAAATAGTTGATAGAGTCTATGATGGTGTTGGAACTAAGGGTAATGGTGAAATTGATAACTACTTCATAGGAACGTTAAAAGGAGAGAAAGTTCATTTACCAGGTGTAAAGGTAGAAGAAATTATTTACACAAAGAGACTACCAGAAGAAACAGCTAAACTTAGGAAAGAATTTAATAGTTCTATTAGGAAGAATTTCCTTAAAGAATTTGCTAACAACTCTGTAAGAGCTAAATATCTTAGTGAAGCTGGTTTGGGAGTAGATGATATTGCTAGAATGAAAGATGGCCTTAATCCTAAAGGATGGCAAGTGCATCATAATTTACCTTTAGATGATGGTGGTACAAATGAATTCACTAACTTAGTATTGATAAAGAATGACCCTTATCATAAAGCGGTTACCAATGAACAAAACTCACTAACAAGAGGATTATCCCCAAAACAAAGTAAAACGATAAATTGGCCAATGTTTGAGGATAATGTTTACCCAACAAAACCGTTTAAAAGAAGGGATGAATAGATATGCCGAAGTGGAAAGACCTGTTAATAGAAATAAAGAAGATTGAAGAAAAATACGGAAGTTCACTTAGAAAACCTACAACAGCTACAGAAATTATAAAAATGAATCATAATATTGAGCAGAAATTTGGAAACATTCTATTACCCGAGGCCTACATTGAATTTTTGAGAAACGTAAATGGGTTAGATTTTAATGGATTAGTAATCTACGGTGTAGATAAAGTTTTACTTGATAACGAAGTTGATGAAGACATACATGGTTTTATTGAGACAAACGAGCTCTGGTATGAAAATGAATGGCAAAAGAAGTATATATTTTTTGGAGATTCTGATACTGCATGGTATTGTTATGACCAACAAGAAAGTGTATATGTAGAACTTGATAAACCTTCTGGAACTTTAATTCAATCATTTGAAAACTTTGATTTTATGCTAAGTGATGCATTTGAAACAATTCTTTTGTAATCCTTATAATGAATGTTGTTAAAAATTTAATGATTGAGCTATTTGACTCAACACCGATACGAGCTTTACCTCATGAAATTTAAATTCAAAAAAAACAAGAAACAAAATTTAGTATACTTCACTATTTGAAGATCAAGTCTATACTGCATTAACAAGACTAGGATATACGGTTGATACCCAGATTGAAATGTCGAGATACTGAATAGATTTATCAGTTGTTCATACTAATCAGTCAGAGAAATAGAAAAATGGTATTGAAAGTTCTATGTACTATAATTCACCATCTGGAAAAGGACGCTATGTTTATAGGTAAAGTTTTTTCGAACTAAGGTTTGGATAATCATGAGAATATAGACCAACTTGTAAAAAAAGTTAGTGAAAGAAGATATTATTAAAAAGCAGGATGTAACAAATTAATAAGTGAACTGTTCGATACATACTTCATAATGTTAAGCTAACACATTAGAGGAGGTTTGTAATTTAAGCTTATTCAAAGATTTTAAGAAAGTAAGTGAAGTAGAGGAGTACACAATTAATAAATATAAAGATATGCTCCCAGAAGCTTTGATTGATACATGGAAAACATATGGGTATGGTACATTTATGAATGGGTATTTCAAAATAATTAACCCGGATGAATATAGCTCTTTAGTAAATGAGTCTTATTTAAGAAGCAAAGGAACAATACCTATTTTCAGTACATCTATGGGTGACGTTATACTTTTTGAAAAGGATGAAAACCAAGAATCCTATCTAGTAATGATTAACTACCGAAAAGGTAAAACAAAAGTTGTAGCTTCAAAATATTCCTTGTTTCTTAGATTTTTAGAGGAAGAGGCGTTTAGACAGAAGGCATTAGACTGGCTTCCTTATCCAGAAGCAATAGAAAAATATAAAGAACCAGAGTTTGATGACTGCTTTGGCTATACACCATTACTAGGTTTAGGTGGAGCAGAAAAAGTTGAGAACCTAAAGAAAGTTAAATTGAAGGAACATATTCTTATTATTACTGAATTTATGGGACCAGTTCAGTAATATTCAAGACTACGTTAAAGAATTAATTAATTATAAGTACATGTAGGCCTTATTATGAACTGTATCCCGAATAATGGACACTTATAAAAAAGTCCATTATTCGGGATTTTTGTGTTTTATCATAAAAAAACCGTTATAATCAAAACAAATAGAGTGAACGGGGAATTAGATATGAGTAAAAAACGATTTATACAGCCCTTTAGGTTTTAAAATTGAATTATTAGTAAAATTTTATATTTCAAATTATAAAGCACTTGATTGCCATCAAGGTATCAGATGTTTTTTGTTATCTAAAAATATGAATTCTTATGATAACATAAATGAACTTTACAGAAATACATAACTAAGTAGTAATATCTTAAGTTATTAATTTTATGATTGAGTAGCAGGTTTTTTTTTCAAGACGGTGCATGGGCGGTAGAATCGTCAAAGGTGGAGGCGCCATCTATAAAACCGCCAAAGGAATGCATGCAGCGGATCAGGCACTGGTTGTTTACTTAAATGCGAAGACATTCTCAAATCTTGAAAAAGCAGAACTAGGAATCTATGGTCTTGTTTCGGTTAATGGCTTTAACGAATATATCTTGGGAAAAGACATGTTCGGAAACGAATTAACAGATCTTCAGCGCCAACAAAGCTTATATTATAGTATTCTAGGTCCTGCACTAATGGGCACACCCTTTATCCCAAGTTTAGTAAAAAACGGAAAAGTTGTATTGGAAGAAACCATTAGCAAGTTGCATCAGTTAACACAGAAAACAAAAACTGGGGCTGTTTCTTTTGGTAGTGAATTACAGGGTGGAGTGAATGTTCTTCTTCAAGATCCTAGAACAAATTTGGCGGTTAGTTCAATTGTAAATTCACCAATAAATTTAATGAATCCTATAAGAATATTGAAGGATATTGATCAAGGGCTATCGAAGTTTTCTTTTGGAGATATGAGCGGAAGTACAAAAACTATCAAAACTGTTAATGTATTAGATGGTGTTGGGAAACATGTAGATGATGGGCGAATCCCTGAAAATATAAAGAAATGGGATTATTATACACCTAGTGAAGAATTATATAAGGAATATGAGAAGGTATATAAGAATTCAAAGTATTATGACCAAAAAACGGGAGAAATTAATTGACCACCTAACGATGATATAGAGTTCAAGGTAGAATGACATATAGTAATAAAATACATGAAAAAAATCGTGAATTACAGAAAAATATGATTTAATGAACAATAGAAAAACAAGCTGTTAATAAAGAATACCATATTCATGCCATTGGAAATTGTTAGCCAAGACCTTACAAAGATGAAAGTAGGTGCAATTGTAAATCGTTCTTTAATTTGTAAATAATGAACTGTGTAGGATGTATACTCGGAAGTGGTATAAACATACGATCCTAAGGTAATTGAGGAAGAGTTTAGATTTGATCCGTGTCTTGTAAGTAAGAATCGTATAATCCGAGAACCTAGTTCCATACAATCATAATCCCAAGATGGCAGCCAATTATATTTGGCTGCTATTTTTTTCTAAATGGATAGGAATAGGTTTTTTAATTAATTGTTAGAAAATTTAAAATAGACTGTTGACCAATAACATCATATGATGTACTATAACCTTATAGATGATGTTATATGACATCATATGATCTTAGGGAGGTAGTGTTGACTGAAAAAATCATTACCAAACTAAGTTAAACTTGAAGGGAGAGTTAAATTTATGAAACAAGAACATGTGGAACAAATTCAAAACGTTATCGAGGCTGTGAAAGGGAGGGATATTAAAAACATTTTCTTTGTTGCATGTGGCGGTTCAATGGCAACGCTTTCAATCGGGGATTATTTTGTTACAAAAGATACTGATATGCCGTGCTTTGTCTATACTTCAAATGAATTTATTCATCGTTCACCAAAAGCATTGGGTGAAAACAGTCTTGTGATACTGAGATCTCATTCTGGAACAACACCAGAAACAGTTGGTGCTGCTACATATGCGAGAGAAAAAGGTGCACTGACTGTTGCCATTTCAATGGATGTTGAGTCTCCTCTTTGTGAAGAATCAGAATATACTGTACATTACAATTATAAAGATGGCTCTGATGCAATTGATGGGGAAATAGGGGTATTCTACACGTTACTCTTTAAATTACTTAATCAAGTTACTGGAGAAGAGAAGTTTCAACGTGGTGTGGAACAATTATCTAAGCTAGGTCAATTAATTGAAAGTAACCAAGCAAAGCATAAGGATGTAGCTGACGCATTTGGAAAGAAATATAAGCGTGATAAAGTTATATACACAATGGCAAGTGGAGCATATATCCATCATGCTTATTCATTCACGAGTTGTTTGTTGATGGAAATGCTATGGGTCCATTCCAACGCTATTCATTCAGGAGAGTATTTCCATGGACCATTTGAAGTAACTGATTTTGATGTTCCATTTTTAATCGTAGTTGGAGAGGGACCAAGTACACCGCTTGATCAACGTGCACTAGATTTTGTGACGAAATATAGCGAAAAAGTTGAGGTTGTTAATGTTAAAGAGTTTGATTATAAAGGAGTCGACGAAGACCTTAAAGAGTATTTTGGAACAGCACTAGCGGGTCCTATATTACGCTTATACGCCGATGGTTTAGCTGAACACACAGGACATCCATTATCAGTAAGAAGATATATGTGGAAAATGGAGTATTAATAGTCTAAAAATTGGTTACTAGGGGGAAATAATTTAATGAAAAAGTTAGTAAGCTTTTTAGTTGTTATTTTGTCTATGTTTTTAGCAGCATGTTCTTCCTCCAATGAAAGCAATGGCGAAACATCTGATGGTGATCAAGTAGTAATTGATTTTTTTCATAGATGGCCGAATGAACCTAGAAAATCATTTTATGATGAAAAAATTGCAGAATTTGAAAAGCTGCATCCTAATGTGAAAATTAATGTTGATGCTGTTTTAAATGATTCTTATAAAGAAAAGATTAGAGTACTGGTTTCAAATGATGATCTTCCAGATGTTTTCACCTCATGGTCAGACATTTTTGCCGCAAATCTAGTAAGTTCCGGACGTATAATGGAGCTAAATAATATAATGGCGGAAGATACAGAATGGTCAGGTAATATTATCGAGTCTCAATATGCTGGATTTACATTTGATGATGTTACGTATGGAATACCGTTTACAGTTGACGGTAAAGCTTTCTTTTATAACAAACAAATTTTTGAAGAAAATAATATAGCGGTACCGGGGTCATATGATGAACTTATCAATGCGTTAGATCAACTGAAGGAAGTTGGCTATGAAACACCATTAGTAGAAGGATTAACAAATGGTTGGGCCATTTCTCATTATATGGGCACAATTTTTGATAGGGTCATAGATAATGAGGTTCTTCTTAAAGACTATAACATTGAGACAGGTGAATATACAGATCCAGGATATGTACGTGGCTTAGAAATCTTCAAAGAGTTGACCACTTACATGGGTGATGTATCAACGGCTATTGATCATGAAGCAGCAAGAAATATGTTTGCTGCTGGTGAAGTTCCAGTATTATATATGCAATTTGCAGAGGTTGGATATGTACAAGATGCTGGCGATGTGGAGTTTGGGTTCTTTAATTTCCCAGCAGTTAAAGATGGAGAAGGAAGACCTAATTCACTTACTGGTGCACCTGAAGGGTGGATGTTAAGTAAGAATGCTCCAACTGAAGCTGTAGAGTTCTTGAAATTCCTGACATCAGAGGAAACTGCTAAAGAATTTACGAAAGCAGATGGACAGTTGAATGCTGTTAAAGGCGGTGTAACGGAAGAAACCTCCAATCCAACAAGTCTAGAAGCCTATCAAATTATTCAAGATGCATCAGATGCGACCCCTTGGTTTGATAATGCGGTTGATATATCAATTGCTGATATTTTCATGAGAGGTGGTCAAGAATTAGCAACAGGTCAAACTACCCCAGAAGAGATATTGGCAAAAGTACAGGAAGCAGCTGCTAAACTACGTAACCAATAAAAGGAAAGAATTGCCCTAACTAAGAAATTAAAAGGTTAGGGCAATTCTTCAAAAGAAGGGTGGGGATTTGTAATGAAGTTAAAAAAGGTGAAAATAACTCCAATCTTATTCATGTTACCAACCATTTTATTTTTAGGTCTATTTATTTACATACCACTTATTCAAAACTTCTATAATAGTTTTTTTGAATTTAGTGTATTTTCTCAATCAAAAGAGTTTGTAGGTTTGAGTAAAATTAAACAATTATTTGTTGATGAAGTAGCTCTCAGTGCATTAAACAATAATGTTAAATATGCCATCATTTCTGTGTTACTGCAAGTGTTCTTCGCTTTAGTGTTAGCTTCTATTTTAGAGGATAAGTTTTTTAGACGAGTCGCTCCTGCTTTACGAGTTATATATTTTATGCCAGTTATGATTTCAATCTCTGTTATCGCCTTACTATTTGGATTTGTCTATAATCCCCAAATTGGATTAATAAATAGTTTACTTGAGCTCATTGGATTAGATCAATTGACCAAGCCTTGGTTAGGTAATTCAACAACTGCAATATATAGTGTTATCGCAATGTCTCAATGGCAAAGTATTGGGCTAATTACGATGCTCTTTATCGTTGCGATTCAGAAAATTCCGAAGGATTTATATGAAGCTGCAGAGATAGATGGTGCTGGAAAGATACGAAGATTCTTTAGTGTAACTGTACCTCAAGTGAAAGAAGCTACTTTTGTTAACTTATTAGTTACTGTGACTGGATCTATTCTAGTATTTAATGAACCTTACATTCTAACAAATGGTGGTCCAGGAAATAGTTCCATGACATTAGCGGTTCACATGTATCAAACAGGCTTCTTTAAAGATGACATGGGCTATGCATCAACATTAGCATCTCTTATTTTCTTATTATCTGCTATATTTGCGCTTATACAAATCAAAGTATCGAAAACAGGGAAGGAGGATTGAAATATATGATAAAATTGAATTTGAAGAAGTCAACATTCTCTAGTACCGTACCTACAAATAAAATAAAAATCCCAGTTCGCACACGAATTACCAAAAATATCGTATTTCTCGGTTTGCTGATCTTTGCTGTTATCATTCTATATCCACTATTCTGGATGTTTATATCATCATTTAAAAGTTATCAAGAAATTTACAGTAATGTGTGGGCTTTTCCAACGGAATGGAAGTTTGAAAATTATTCCCTTGCATGGTCAAAAGGTATTTCAAGCTATTTTATCAACAGTGTGTATGTAACAACATCAACGATTATTCTAACCGTCCTCATAGGATCAATGGCTGCATTCGTATTATCTAGGTATAAAAATCGATGGGTTGAAGCATCACTCTTATTTACTATTGGTGGGTTAATGATGAATCCACAAGTTGCTTTAATCCCTTTATTTGAAATTTTAACTCTAACAAACTTAATAGATACACATTGGGCACTCATTTTGACCTATGTAGCTTATCGACTACCTTTAACGATAATATTGATTCGAGCTTTCTTCTTAACAGTACCTAAAGAGTTATCTGAATCAGCTTTGATGGATGGCTGTACTGAATTTGGAATCTTTTGGCGTATTTATTTGCCTATATCACTACCCATTGTTGTTACATCTGTTATTTTAACCGCATATTTCGCTTGGAATGAATTCTTATTTGCAACCGTTTTCATTAATTCCAGTGAATTAAAAACGATCCCATCAGGGTTAATGGTCTTTAGAGATGCTCTACGGACAGATTGGGGGGTATTGTTATCAGGGATGGTTATTGCAACAGTACCAATGATTATTTTACTTATATTCTTACAAAAATACTTGGTTAGAGGTCTTGCAGAAGGATCTGTGAAAGGATGATTATTTATGAAACTAATAACAATTGGTGATAACGTAGTTGACTGCTATTTGGATCAAGATAAATATTATCCTGGTGGTAATTGTGTCAATGTAGCAGTAAATGCTAAACGTAATGGAGCTAGTGAAGTTTCGTATATAGGGATATTTGGGAACGATGAGCCTGCTAATCATATCAAGTATGTACTAAGTCAAGAAGGGATCGATTATGGTTTTTCACGCGACGTTTCTGGTATTACTGGACAGCCGCAAGTTACATTAACAGAAGATCATGACCGTGTATTTGTAGGTGGTCCTAAAAATACCGTACAGCATAAATTTAAAATTCAGCTCATTCAAGAAGAATTGGATTATATAAAAACCTTTGATTTAAGTCATGTGAGCTGCTATTCTTCCATGGAGAGTGAACTACCAAAATTGTCACAAGTGTCAAAGGTATCATATGACTTTTCAAATAGGAGGGACCTATCTTATATTGAAACGATTGCTTCACATATAACTTATGCTTTTTTTTCAGTTGCTGAACTTTCAGATGAAGATTTTGAACGTTTTATTAGAGATATAAGTTCATTTCGGTTTGAAATCATTGGGCTGACTAGAGGAGGGAGACCCGCAATCTTTATCAAAAATGGAGAGATCTATGAGCAGAAGTTAAAGGAAGTTGATGTGATTGACACAATGGGTGCAGGTGATAGCTTAATCGCAGGATTTTTAACTTCTTATATGAGTGGTGATGACATCGAAGTTGCGATTGAGAAAGGAACAAGATCCGCTGAAAAGACATGCCAAGAATATGGTGGATTCGGTTACCCAAAAGAAAAACAAAAAATTTAACGAGTAATATATGTTCATGTATAATTATTAGTAACGTTAGAAATATAGGAGCGAATTTTATGAGTAACCGTGATCAAATTCAAAATTATTTATATGAAGAAATCATGACCGGAATTAAACAATATATTGAATCGAATCAGCTAAATCATGGTGATCAAATTCCTACTGAAGCTGAATTATGTGAAATTTTTAAAGCTAGTAGAATATCCATTCGTCGTGCAATTAAAGAATTAGTAGACGAAGGTGTTCTTCAAATTAATCGTGGAAAAGGTACCTTTGTAAATACATTTCGTAAAGAGATTCACCTTTTACATTTTCAAGGTTACACCGAAGGCTTAACGACAAAGAGTGAGTTTATTACAAAAGATATTATTTCAATGGATAAAATAAAGGGTACACCCTTTATTAATTATAAATTTAACAATAAATTTGATGAGTACATTGAACTGGTAAGAAAAGTATATCGAAATAACCAAATTTTAAGTTTGGATTATGCATACTTTCCAACAGCCCTTTATCCCTCAATAGAAAATAAAATAACATCAGACAGTTCAACCTTTAAAATTATTAACGAAGATTATGGAATAAATTTCAAAAAAGTATGTAAGGATCTTGAGTTTGTACATCCAACAGAAGATGTACAAAAGCATCTAGAGGTCAATAGAATGACACCTATCATTTTAGTAGATAAGATTATCTATAATGAAGAATTAATCCCTGTCCACTATTCAAACTACCATTTGATCGCAGATCGGGTGAAATTACGACTAGAAACGGATTACTGAATAGGGCAACAATATAAGTAGAGGGATTGATTTAGACGTATAAAGCAGTGGTTTTGACTCTAGTGGTTTGATCTCTGATACAAAATCAAATAAGAAAGAATGGTCTTTTTTAAACAAGAATTATTTAAAACTGCCATAAAACAACTATCCAAATAAGATGCTTGAAATCTTAAAAACGTATATTGAGTTCATGCTAATATACTTTAAATTATAAAAGGTTAACTTGTAATATTCTCAAGTTAACCTTTTTATTTTTATATTACTTTTCTTTTACTTCAATAGACCTTTTTCACCAAATTAATGTGTTCCTTTATCCTGATTCCAATTAAATGGAATCAATCTATTCATATCCTTTAAAATAAGTATTGATTTGGTGAACTAGTTTTTTATTGTTTCTCACAACTTCCTGTCTTTTAATTTATATAAAGTATTACACAAACAAAAACAGCATTTGTATAAGCTACAAATGCTGTTTATTTATATTATCATTCAATTATTAACGAATATCTCACCTTACATATAATCGTAAACAGAATCTTCAAAATAGAGCCAGTGAAAGTATTCAATCTGTGGATCTGTCATATCTGAAATTTGTTTCTCGCTGAATTTTTGCTTATTTAATAAATCTTTCACTTTAGAATCTCTTGCTGTTTGGCTCATTTTAAATCCTCCCTTATGTACTTGTAAACATTTCCTTTGTTCTTCTTGATCTCATTATATATCTCAATTTGATATTAAACCAATATCATTTTGAGATGGATTAGTGATAAATAATATGGAAATTGCATTTAGTACAATTGCTATTTATGTTGCTAATAGGAAGGGGTATTTAAACACGATAAATAAAGAGATTTTTTGATATTAGTGTATTAAATATCATTATTTTTGATGGTTAACTATTTTAATGATGATATAATTAAGTATGGAATATCTTGAGCGGAGGTAAAAACTGTGGAGGATATATTAAACCAAATTTTAAGTGAGCTGAAAGACATAAAAACAGATGTTGTAGATCTGAAGGCAAATGTTGTTGATCTAAAAGCAGGACAAGAAAGGTTAGAAATCGGGCAACAAAAATTACAGAAAAACTTAATTGAAAATCTAGGATCATACACAGAAAAAATTACTGAACATGTTGATGATAAAACGGAAGTGCTAAACAAAAGAGTTTACAAAGTAGAATCTGAGATAGAGAGATTAAACAGACAGTAGAGAAGATATCACTTCAACACTGTCTTTTTCTTTTGGATAACTGATTTTGTGAATGTTACTTAGCAACATCATTCCAGAAAAGATCCTTAAAGACGTATATAAATATGGAATTAGAACAACTTCACAGTATCTGCAAAGTGGGGAATAAAATGAGAGCGTATATTTTGATTTTACTAGTATCTTTGTTATTAATACTTTTATCAGCTTGTTCTGTAAATGAAGAAGAAAAACAGAATTATTCAGGCATTATTGGTGAAAGAAATGTTTTGGGTTATGGTTATATCGTAACAAAAGAACAAAACACATATACATGGGAGATTATTTACAAAGAAGATAGATCTGTAATCAATGAAGGTAAGCATAATATAGATACTTTGGACAATTTTAGAATGGCTGTTAATGAAACTGAATCAACATTAGTAACATTAACTATTTCATTAGCATACATTCTAATTCTTGCTATAACGACACTGATTATATTTAAGAAAAATAGAAAGATATTAAAACAAGCGGTCCCAGTTTTAGTTTTAATGGCCCTTATTACAATATATATTTCGTCAGATGCATTTTTTGAATTAACTACAGCCTTTAAAGATGTAAAATACTATTACATAATACTAACTAATTAAGTACATTAAAAAAACAAAAATAATCTATTGACCTTCACGCAACGTAAATGTGTAAAGTAAAGTTATCAAGGAGGTTAACAAGATGGAATATACAATCCAAAAGCTTGCAGAGATCGCGGGAGTGAGTACGAGAACATTACGGTATTATGATGAGCTTGGTATTCTTAAGCCGGCTAGAATCAACTCATCAGGATACAGAATTTATGGACAATATGAAGTCAATCTTATGCAACAAATTCTCTTCTACCGTGAGCTAGGTTTGCAGCTAAATCAAATAAAAGACATCATAACGAATCCTTCCTTTGACTTTTCTAGAGCGTTAAAGGAGCATAGAGAACGTCTCCTTGATAAACGTAGCCAATTAGATCAACTAATTGAAAACGTGGAAAAAACCATTGCACAAAGTGAAGGGAGAATAACCATGACTGATAAAGAAAAATTTGAAGGCTTTAAGAGAAAAGCTTTAAATGGAAATGAAGAAAAATACGGAAAAGAAATCCGTCAAAAATATGGTGAAGAAACCATCAATAAATCCAATGAAAACTTCATGAATATGCCACAAGAAAAGTATGAAGAATCAGTTAAGATTGAAAGTG
The DNA here is from genome assembly GCF_007994985.1 of Metabacillus litoralis. Taxonomy (GTDB): domain Bacteria; phylum Bacillota; class Bacilli; order Bacillales; family Bacillaceae; genus Metabacillus; species Metabacillus litoralis. The sequence goes on from NZ_VOQF01000015.1 coordinate 16,086, forward strand.
AAATGATGGAAACATTAAGTGAAGCAATGAAAACGGGAGATCCTGCAGGGGTATTAGGACAAAGAGCAGCTGAGTTGCATAAACAGTGGTTAACGTTTTACTGGCCAGCTTATAGTAAAGAAGCACATGCAGGTGTTACACAAATGTATGTGGAAGATGAAAGGTTTACTGTTTATTATGATAAAAAGCAACAAGGAACAGCCCAGTTTTTAAGAGATGCTGTTGCTATATACACTGGTATAAAAGAATAAGAACAATATCGTTTTGAAAAAAACAGCTAAAACAGTTCAGTACAAAAATGTGCTGAGCTGTTTTGTTTCGACTTGAAACTTTTTCACTGGTGTAACGTAAATAACTGTAGAAGGTTTTCATTTGGAGGTTATTACTTTGAAGGAACATGTTGAAAAGATAAAAGCAACATTAACTGAGTTAAGAAAAATTGATAACAAAAAAATAAATACAGTGCTTGTTTTAAATAAATGTGAAAGAGTTATCGATAAGTTAGGAAAGTTAGCAAATGAATGTCGAGAATGTGAGCAGCAATTAGTAGAGTTTGAGAAGCATTATACCCACATCTTGGAGAAGAACAACCAGCTCCAAGAATCTGATTACAAGCATCATAAAAAGCTCATTCGTGCAGCTTACTCCCATCTTCAAAAAAAACATAAGCTTTTGCCAGAGGGATATTATCTTAGTTTATTTATATCAGTAGGAATGAGTATCGGTGTCATGTTTGGATTAACGATATTTGATAATATCGCCCTAGGCTTACCGATTGGAATGTGTATGGGGATAGCCATTGGATCCGGCTTGGATGCAGATGCGAAGAAAAATGGGAAAACGATTTAATTATTAATAAATAATTGGTAGTGATGAAACGCTATTTTTGTATTAGCTGTTGCAGGAAAACCTCCTACTATTATAGAAAGTAACACATACTTAATTATTTAGGAGGTTACAATTATGGTGCTGCAGCGAGTAAGTTTGTTAACAATCGGGGCTTATGATTTACCTTTGCTTCGTTCTTTTTACCAAAAATTAGGCTGGGAAGAAACAGAATTTAGTTCAGATAACTATGCAGCATTTAAAACAGCAGGCGTGATGCTTTCGATTTTTCCTATTAAGGAGTTATCGAAAGATGCAGGTGTAGAAATCGCTCATCATCCAGAACAGTTCCGTGGTGTTACGTTTGCCATCAATGTTGATTCTTTAGAAGAAGTTGATGCGACCATCGAAGAAGTTCGATCTGTTGGTGGGAAAATTCTAAGAAAACCAAGTGATGCCTTTTGGGGAGGAAGAACAGCCTATTTTGCAGATCCTGAAAATAATCTGTGGGAAGTTGCTTGGAATCCATCAGCTGTTTTTGATGAAAGTGGTGCGATGGTTTCTTATTAAAATAGCTGTGAATATACTTAGGTGCTTTTGATAACGATATTGAATTAAGGAGGGGTGAATTTGAGTATTAATTTTGAAGTAAAAAAAACAACGGATGTATCTATACAAAAAGCTTACAAAGGTTTGCTTGATCTTGACGCTGCTAAGAATTGGATGCAAGGATTAGTGAAAATAACTCGCTTAGATGATGGTCCTATTCAAGTGAAAAGTGAGTGGAAGGAAACAAGGAAAATGTATGGCAAGGAAGCTTCTGAATACTTTGAAGTAGTTGAACTTCATGAACCTAATAAAATTGTGCTTCGCTGTGATGGAACAAAAGGTACAACAGGCAAAGGCGAATATTTGTATACATATTTACTTACTTCGGTAGAAGATAAAACAGAGATTACATTAAATGGTGAGATCCATGGACTTACTGGTATAACTAAATTGTTTGGTAAAATGATGGCAGGGATGTTTAAGAAGGCGTGTGCGAAAGATTTGGATGCGTTAATTGAGTATTTGGAGAAATGAAGGATATCGTTTAGCTGACGGATGAAATACTTTCGGATTTATCTATCAGAATATATATAATGAATCTTTTTAGGGTGTGCTAAGTGGTATACCCTTTTGTGCATAATCAAATGAATATGTAAAAGAAGAAATATAAATAAGAACTTTCTGATAAAGATCGAGTGACAATTGCACTCGATCTATTTTGATTTTTTTCTAAATAGGTATAGATTAATTTTACATAATATTGTAAAATTCTATTTAGATATATTTCTAAATACTGAAAAGGAGCTGTTATCGTGGGGTTTCCGGAAACATTTAAAGCACTCTCTGACCCCATACGACGAGAAATTTTAGTTATGTTGAAAGATGGGAAGATGTCAGCAGGGCAAATAGCAAAGCAATTTGATATGACTGGTGCGACTATTTCGTACCATTTGTCACAATTAAAAAAAGCTGGATTGATTTACGAAACGAAATATAAGAACTTTATCTATTACGAAATAAATGTGACTGTATTTGAAGAAGTTATGTTATGGTTTTCACAGTTTGGAGGGAAGGGAATTGACAAGTAAAATTGATAGGACGTTAATGACGACTACATTAGTTTGTTTGCTACCTATAATACTCTCGTTTGTACTATATAATGACTTACCTAAACAAATAGCCATTCATTGGGATTATGCTGGGAATCCAGATAATTTCGCCCCAAAATCAATAGCAGTGTGGGGATTACCACTATTTTTGGCAGGAATGAATATATTTACGCATATTGTCATAAATGGCGATCCTAAGAAAGCAAATGCATCTTCTGTTTTAAAACAGTTCGGAAAATGGATGATTCCACTTCTGTCAGTCATTATAGTGCCAATTATTTTGTTTAAAGCTCTTGGTTATCCTATTCAAATTGAAGTGATTGCTCCTGTGCTAGTCGGGATCATGATCATAATCATTGGAAATTATTTACCGAAATGCAAGCAGAATTATACGATCGGGATTAAATTACCATGGACGCTGAATAGTCACGATAATTGGAATAAAACACATCATTTGTCAGGGTATTTGTGGATCATTGGTGGATTATGTATTGCTGCGGGAGGTTTTCTAAATGGGTACTGGTTACCGATAACTCTTATAACAACAGCCATTCTAGTTGTCGTACCGTTTATGTATTCGTATTTCCTATATAAACAGGGGATATAAGGAAGCGAAAAATGAGGGAGTGATCCATCTTGAATGTAATCGAAATGAAACAACTAACGAAAATGTATAAAAAAGGTCGTGGAATTGAGAATATTTCTTTTTCAATTAAAGAGGGTGAGATCTTTGGTTTTATTGGTCCTAATGGGGCTGGGAAAAGTACGACAATTCGTACATTACTAAACTATATCCACCCGACTAGCGGAAGTGCAACAGTTTTCGGAAAAGATATTGTGAAGAATTCCAAAGAAATTAGACAACGTGTAGGCTATCTTCCATCTGAAGTCCATTATTATGATGATATGAAAGCACTTGATTTACTTTTGTACTCTGCGAAATTTCATCAATATAAACAAATAAATCGAATTAATGAGCTTGCAGAGAAGCTTCAATTAGATCTAACGAAAAAGATTGAAGATTTATCTTTTGGTAATCGAAAGAAAGTAGGAATTGTTCAAACGCTTCTTCATGAACCGAAGCTACTAATCTTGGATGAACCAACAGGTGGATTAGATCCTTTAATGCAAAATATATTCTTTGATTTGTTGAACGAAGAAAGAGAAAAAGGTGCAACAATTTTCTTTTCGTCACACATTTTAAGCGAAGTACAAAAGATGTGTGATCGTGTTGCGATTATAAAAGACGGTCAGCTTGTAAAGGTTGAACGTATTGAAACATTAACAAAAAACAACTTAAAGAAAGTAAATGTCAAGTTGGAAGATGGCAAGTTGTTTCATTCAACGTTAGAAGGGATCATCAATCTTGAGCATAATGGAGACAATAGTTCGTTTTTATATAGTGGTAGAATGAAGGACTTGCTGCAGCATATTCATACCATGGACATTTCCGATATTTCAATAGAAGAGCCTTCATTAGAAGAAGTGTTCATGCATTTTTATGAATAGAAGGGAGCGAGAAGATGTTTATTTATCAACGTGAACTAAAGAAAAATGTCAAGTCACTCATAATTTGGAGTATTATTTTGAGTGGTCTCATTCTTATGACACTTAGTGTGTACCCCCAGTTTACAAAAGATCAACAGATGTTGAATGATTTGCTGAGTGCATATCCAGATTCATTTAAAGAAGCATTTGGAATGAACCGGCTTGATATTGGCACATTATTAGGTTTCTATGGCATGCAAATACATTTCATGACAACATTACTTGGAAGTATATATACGGTTATGCTAGCATCTAACATCATTGTTAAAGAAGAAAATGAAAAAACAATTGAATTCTTATTATCTAAGCCCATTTCAAGGTTCCGTGTAATTGGAGAAAAACTACTTGCTGTCTTCACAAATGTTCTTCTATTAAATACTGTTATTGTTGCAACAAGCTTTATCGGCTTTCAATTTGCAGACGAACAAGTCTCCCTTAATACTTTTAATATTATCATTATCTCCACATTACTACTACACATGACATTTGGTGCTGTGGCTTTTCTATTATCGGCTGTGATGAAGAAATCACGCACAGTAACAGCGGTTTCGTTAGGAATTGTATTCATCTCGTATTTATTCAGTGTTATATCCGGTATCTCAGAAGAATTAGAAGTGTTAAAATATGTTAGCTTATTCAAATATGTTGATGCAGCTGATTTGATTACAGAAAATGCAATCCAACCACTTTATATAGTGATTATGCTAGCAATAATATTGCTTGGATCACTGCTGACATTTGTTGTGTATCAAAAGAAGGATATTGCTTAATGTAGGAGAAGTGTAAGGCTAAGGAATCGTGCAAAACGTATAAAACTTAGGACAATGTCGTTCATTTTTTATTTATCATTAAATTGATCATCACCAATTCAAATGTAGCTTTGTCATACTTAGTTCTTTACGTCTGGATTTTTTTATACCAAAAATGATAAAATCGAACATTTTGAGTAATGATCGATTGAAAATGTATAGTCAAATATTAAAAAGCAAAGTATGTCTCGAAAAGAACATTGACTAAGATAATGTAATAATTAAATGGTATGAGTCCGGTAAATTACCGAACTCATACTAAAAGAATTGCTAAATCAATTTATGTCTTATTTTTTTGTTTAGTTCAGACCTATTCCACAAAAATCAAATAACACCTTGCTCGATCATGGCATCTGCTACTTTAACAAATCCAGCAATATTCGCTCCAACTACAAAATTACCTGGAGCTCCATATTCACGGGCTGCTTCTTTACTATTTTGATAGATGTTTTTCATAATGGCTTGTAATTTGCTATCAACTTCTTCAAATGTCCATGATAGTCTTGAGCTATTTTGAGACATTTCCAATGCTGAAACAGAAACTCCGCCTGCATTTGCCGCTTTAGCAGGGGCGAATAAAACGTTATTTTCTAAGAAAATCTCAACCGCCTCTAGTGTTGAAGGCATATTTGCTCCTTCGCCAACGGCTTTTACACCATTTGAAACTAACATCTCTGCTGAAGCCGAATCAATTTCATTTTGTGTTGCGCAAGGTAAAGCAATATCACAAGGAACGCTCCAAATGCCAAGACAATTTTCTGTATATATCGCTTCTGGATGATCTGTTACATAGGCACTTATTCGTTTCTTTTCCACTTCTTTAATACGCTTAACAGTTTCTAAATTGATCCCCTTTTTGTCATAAATATAGCCATTTGAATCACTGCATGCTACTACTTTAGCGCCTAGCTGAGCCGCTTTTTCCATTGCATAAATAGATACATTTCCTGAGCCTGAAACAACAACTGTTCTTCCTTTAAAGCTTAAATTTTGGTCTTGTAACATTTCTTCTACAAAATATACAGTTCCATATCCTGTTGCTTCTTTACGAGCTAAGCTTCCTCCATAACCAATGCCTTTTCCAGTTAAAACGCCAGCTTCATAGCCGCCACGCATTTTTTTATATTGGCCAAACAAATAGCCAATTTCTCTAGCGCCAACACCAATATCACCAGCAGGAACATCAGTATCAGGTCCGATATATTTACTAAGCTCTGTCATAAAGCTTTGACAAAAACGCATAATTTCTCGATCTGATTTTCCTTTAGGATCAAAATCTGCACCACCTTTACCTCCGCCAATTGGTTGACCAGTTAATGAGTTTTTAAAAATTTGTTCAAAGCCTAAAAACTTAATAATACTGGCATTTACAGAGGGGTGAAATCTTAATCCTCCTTTATATGGTCCTATTGCACTGTTATATTGAACACGAAATCCACGATTCACCTTTACATTACCTTCATCATCAACCCAAGGAACACGAAACGAGATCACTCTTTCAGGTTCAACGATTGTTTCAAGGATACCTTGCTTAATATAGTGAGGATTTTTAACAAGAACAGGTATCAAAGAATCAAATACTTCTTTAACTGCTTGATGGAACTCGTTTTCATTCGGATTGCGTTTTTTTACTTTTTCAAATACACGATTAACATAATGGTGAACACTTTCTGTATATAATTCTTCCTTGTTTTCAATTGTTTTCATATGCTTACACTCCCTAATTTTTATTTTTATATTTACAGAATTGTTATTATGGAATATTTTATAATTAAACAAACGATCGAATCAATATAAAGAAACGATAATATTAATGCGTTTTTTGCATTAATTAAATTGGAGGATAAGACATTGGATTTTAGACAAATTCGTTATTTTATGGAAGTTGCCATTCGTGAACATGTAACAGAAGCAGCAGATGCTTTACATGTTGCACAATCTTCTGTAAGCAGACAAATTGTTAATTTAGAAAGTGAACTTGGAGTCGATTTGTTCATAAGAGAAGGAAGAAGGGTTCATTTAACGCCTATAGGTAAAATATTTTATGAGCGGATGAAACACGCGATGAATGTGATGGATGATGCAAGACGTGAGGTTGAAGAATATTTAGATCCGGAAAAAGGGACAATCCGTATTGCGTTTCCAATTAGTTTAGCCGCTTATACTTTACCTACTGTGATTTATGCATTTAGATTGCGTTATCCAGAAGCAAAATTTCAGCTAAAACAAGCACTTTATCGTGACTTAATTGAAGGTGTTATTAAAGGAGATTTTAATCTTGCCTTGATGGGACCACTGCCTCTTGAAGAAAAGAAACTAAATCGTAAAGCACTATTTACTGAAAATATCGTTGCTCTTTTGCCAATTAATCATAAACTGGCAAAAAAATCATCAATAAAACTATTAGAGCTAATAGATGAACCTTTCGTTTTATTGCCAAAAGGCTTTGTATTTCGAGATATTGTTGTAAATGCATGTCAAAACCTTGGTTTCACCCCACATGTTGCTTTTGAGGGTGATGATATTGATGCGTTAAAGGGTCTTGTTTCAGCAGGCTTAGGCGTTACCCTCATGCCTGAAGTGACATTAGTCGATAGCTTGCCAAGATCAACAGTGAAGATACCAGTAGCAGAACCAAATGTTACAAGAACAGTAGGTGTTATTACACCTAAAGATCGAGTATTATTACCAACAGAGAAGTTGTTTTATCAGTTTTTACTCGAATTTTTTGCGAGATTAGATCATTTTAAGTATTGAGTGTTAGTAGGAGTTCTAAAAACTTAATAGTAATTTAAATGATTACATAAAGTTAAAATTTAGTATATATAAGTAATGTTGATTTCGTTTTATACAGCTTAAAATATGAAGCCAAAATTGAAATAGAAGGGAAGAGAAAAGTAGCTAAATCTAGTTTCTTTCCAAAGGAATGGAATCGTGTCGATGTGTTAAAAGCTATTGATGAAGCGTATCAAAGTAAAAAACAGATAGGGTCTAACAAGTATATAGGTGAAACTTCAGCAGGAATTAAAATTGAAATGTTCTTAAATAAGGACGGTTCAATAGCTACAGCTTATCTATTATATAATAAATAGCATAGAAGGTGATAAACAATATGAAATATTCATATGAATTTAGAAAAGATCCATTTGGCATCACAAGAATAATACTACCGGAAAAATTATCTATTTTCTCGGATGTTTTCGAGGATATTTCAACAAAAGAAGAAGCAGATGAGTATATAGGATACATTAAAAAGGTTTTAGAAGGAGAGTATGAAGACTTTGAAATCACGTTGAATGCTACAAGTATAAATATTAAGAAAAACGTTACAATAGCTGAGCATCATTACCGGGTTGATGAGCCTTTTGTAAGTCCTATAGAAACTGATGAATTTTTAAAGTTGATGTTAATATGGCAAGAAACAATAGCATAAATAATAGGAGTTTGAGAATGTTATAGGACGTAGTTACTTAAGCACTTGATTGCTTATTAGGCAACAAGTGCTTTTTTATAAGAAATGTAAAATTGAACAAAATTAAAATGGTGAGTATGAAAATCATAACTCATGATGGTTAAACCATCAAAACATTATGTTTTAATAATTTCTCTACTAGAGTAGTACGATAAATAGTCGAGATGACATTTTACATGTTAAGAGCATTTATGATACTGTCAAAAAAAAAAAAAAAAGGTTTGAAAAAGCTTGTTGCGATAAAGAAGATGTAAACGTTAAGGGTTACAAGTTTGGCAATAGGGAGACAAAAATTATGTTATATTTTTTTACTAAAGACGGTCGTATAAAACTCGCTATTCGTTGAAAAAAGCGGTACACAAACTAAAATTTAGTAAACGGGAAGCTGAAAAGTTGAACGTTGTTGGATATATACGAGTCTCACTCAAACTAGCTAGAGATGAAGGAATAAGCGGTGCCAAACTAATTAAAAAGTATTGGAAATAAACAACAGGGTGGGCTTACAGGAGATGTTGGCTCACCTTTCGTCTATCACATTGATTATGTGATGCTCAACACAAATAATTATTGCGGTCAGATATTGTAAAAGTACTGATTCAACGAGATTAGAAGAACTATGGCTTTAACATTAAAAGCATATAACATCCCTTTATCAATCTCTATTAGAAAGTACAAAATGATTTTTGGTGAATGACTTAATGGCGTATTATAAAAATACAAAATCTAGAAATAGTTAATTTCTAGAAGATACGATGTAAATATAATATAGGTTATTGTTAGGGGGAAAGAAATGGCTGAATCAATTGGGTTTGTCATAGGAACGATCATAGGAGTATTTGTTATAGGGTTTATAGGATTTAAGGTTATTCAGATTATTTATTTAGCCATTGGAGGGATTTTTAGGTTTATTAGATTTCAAACAATGACTCCTGAACAAAAGAAAGAAGCAGTCTATAAGCGGAAAAAATATAAACGAACTGCCTCAAGATCAGATACCGGTGGTGGTAATTGGTTCTGGTCATCTTCGGATTCAGGCTATGATGGTGGAGGAGATTCCGGAGGAGGAGATGGTGGTGGTGGTGGTGATTAATTACCTTATCTAATAATTACTATCAAAATTTAAGACTGTTATAACAATATATAATTTAAACTTTCACGCATTAAAAGGTTGTTAATAAACAATTCTAAGTGAGGAATATAGGAAAGACAATAATGAGATCAACAGGTGTTTTTAGATAAGCCGATTAATTTATTAGTAGATATAAAACGAGGCTGTTCATAAGTACAAATAAATGTACTTATGTAGAACAACCTCATTTTTAATAGTTAACCAACTCTGAAAATCAGGACTATGGCTAACGCTGATTTTATTACATCGTTTATCTCTATAAAATAGGCAACTTATCAGGATTCATAGTTATATAGATTTCGTTAATTTTGTTATCACAAATATAAAAACTAAGGATGCTTTGAAGTGTTCCATTCATATAAATGATGATTGCAGGTTGACCATTGACATTTTTAATTTCAAAATAAGAGTCTTCTGGAGCCTTTTTTAGGATACCGAATAATAATGCCAAGACGTTTGGAAGGGATACAATTGGACGAACAGCAGCATTAACTTTTCCTCCGCCATCGGAATATAGTGTGACATTTTCTGATATAAGTTCTAATAAAGCATCCATATTTTGCATTTGAAACGCTACTATAAAACGATTAATCATTGACTTATTCTTCTCATAGTTTAAACTTTCGCCTTCAACAAAGGAGATCTTTTGCTTAGCTCTGCTAAAAATCTTTCTACAGTTTTCATCTTTCTTTTCTATGATGTTAGCAATCTCTGAGTATGGGAAATCAAATACCTCTCTTAACAGGAGGACTGCTCGTTCATCTGGTGTCAAATGCTCCATCATTCGTAAATATGCAATACTTAATCCTTCATTTTGTATCATTTTTTCAGATGGATCAAAGGTATGCAATTTCTCTAGTAATAGTGGCTCAGGATTCCAAGGACCTACATATTGTTCTCGTTTGTACCGAGCTGACTTTAGTACATCAAGACAGCGGTTGGTCATCATTTTGCAAAGATACGCTTTTTTATTATCTATGTTTTGTTCATTTATTTCGAACGCTTTTAAAAAAGTTTCTTGCATAATATCTTCCGTTTCTATGACTGAACCTAACAGCCTATAACCTAATGAAAACAACAATGGCTTAAATTGTTTATAATCCTCATTACTAATTTGCACTATTTTTCCTCTTTTCATATAAAATAAGATCTTCTGCCGCATCTTTTCCGCTGCTAACAGCTCCATCTGCCAATATGGAGTTTGGAGAAGCCCAGTCTCCTGCAAGATATAATCCTGGAATTTTTGTTTTCAAACGGTTCAACCAACGTTCATCTCCACTTTGCGGTAAGCGTTGATTCACCGTAATGTTAGGCAGAAAACGTTTTGTGATTACATATTGCTGCCATCCTGGCTGCAGCTTATCTAAGAATTGTTCAAGCTCAGTTTTAACACTTGCTTCATCGATATGCTCACCTGGGTGATGATATTTAAATACATGAAGAACAGCACTTGTTGTATCATCAGAGAGGCGGGCATAATGTGAATGAACAGAATAATAGAGGGGCTCAGAAATGCCCATGGCGAATAATATCTTTGGATTAGGTAACTGTGTTAAAGCAATATCCAATGTTGCGCCTTTTACAGGTGTTATTTGGTCATATACGCTGTCTTGTTCATGATTACCTTCTTCAATTAACATTTCATTTAGTTCATGAGGGCCAGTTGTACAAATTACATACTTCCCGAGAATTTCTTCGTTAGTAGAGAGAATCAATTTAAATTGATCTTGTTCTATAGGTTTTATTTTTTTAACAAGAGTTTGTGATTGAACCTGAACACCTGAAACGATTGCTTTATTGTGAAGTTGGTCAACAATCATTTGCCAGCCACCATCTAAATAAAGTACGCCTCCCATAGCAATTTGCAGATTCGATACCACTAATTTTGCACTTACCAATTCAGGAGCATGACAATAGGTAGCAAGTCTTCCAAGTGTATATAGTAATGATTCAACTTTTTTAGATTGTGTTACGTCTTTAGCCCAATGTTGGAATGTTTGATTTGCTAATTTTTCCGGGTTTATCTTCATTATTTTCAGCAAAACTGAGATCCACTCTAAACGTTCTTTCCAATTCAAAAGCTTAGTCGTAAAAAGGTCTAAAGGTGAAAACGGAGCAGCATATTCGATATTGTTTTCAATTAAAATGCCACCTAATTTTGGGGATTTCCCATTAAGAGTAATACCTAATTCTTCGAGAATAGACTTTGCTATTCCTTTATTATTAAGGGCGTGAGGACCTAAATTTAAATACTGATTATTCATCTTGTTAGTTCTCGCTCTTCCACCAACACTTTTGCCTTTCTCTAATATTAATATAGATAAGTTTGTTCTACTTAAAAGATTAGCTGCCACATAACCTGCTAATCCACCACCAACAATGACAACATCCCATTTTTGAGTCATAAGATAACCTCCTATTTTGTTATTTCATAACTTAAGACGACAAAGGGTGGTTAGATGTGACATCGTTTTAAAAATTTATTAGAGATTAAATGAAAGTGAGAATAAGAACCATTTTATTCATAATTGTACGTTATAACTTTTATCATAGCTTTTGCTTTTTCAGTCATATCCTTCTATTTGTAATGGGATATAAATGCATTCATAAACTATTTCTATTTAAAATCATTTGATGCTGGATATATTTGCAACAACCAAGCCAAGAAGAAAGGGGTTGCACATAAAAAAATCATGTAGTATAATCAACTCAAAGTTAATATAGTACGGATTGTTACTGTTAAATCAGGCAAAACCGAGTCCTTGTTACACAGGGAGGGTTTTGTCTTTTTTTGACTCTTCGGGGGTGATTAAATGAAGATTGCAAAGATACTAAATAACAATGTCGTAATCTCAGAAAAAGACAAACAAGAAGTGATTGTCATGGGCCGTGGTATTGCTTTTAATAAACGTGCCGGTGATGATGTAAACGAAGAACAAGTAGAAAAAGTCTTTATTTTGGAAGGTGAGGACCTAACAAGTAAATTCAAAACATTAATTTCATATATACCTATTGAATATATGGAAACCTCTGAAAAAATAATCCAGTATGCTAAATTACAGCTTGGTAAGAAGCTTAACGATAGTATTTATATCTCTTTAACAGATCATATCCATTTTGCTATAGAGCGTCACAAAGATAACTTACCGATTAAAAATGCATTACTATGGGAAACAAAACATCTTTATAAAGAAGAGTTCGAAATCGGGCTAGAAGCATTAAATATGATTTGTGATCAATTTAATGTGATTTTACCCGAGGATGAAGCTGCATTTATTGCGCTCCATATTGTGAATGCTCAACTGAATGAAGATATGTCGAACATCATGGATATGACAAAGGTGATGCAAGATATTTTATCAATTGTTAAATATCATCTTAAAATGGAATTTGATGAAAATTCCTTAAACTATTATCGCTTTATCACTCATCTGAAATTCTTTGCACATCGATTAGTAAAAGGCACTCATTATAAAAATAACAATGAAGATGACTTGTTAAATGTGATTAAAGACAAGTATCCAAAAGCCTATCAATGTACAGAGAAAATCAAACGCTTTGTTGAAAAACAATATCGCTATGAATTAACAGAAGAAGAAATGCTCTACCTAACCATTCATATCCAAAGAGTTATAAAATAATTTAATCATTTATTAGGATTGTTACTTTTATTAGGCAAAACCTAAACTAATCTTTTCAAAACTAGAAGAGATCAGTTTAGGTTTTTATTTTTGCCAAAGTTCATGTCATCGTGAAGACCTTTGTTTTCTAAAGTTAAAAACTGCGGAATGGAGCGGAAGACACTCGACTCCTGTGGGTGTAGAGGAAAGGTCGAGACCCCACAGGCGAAGCCGAGGAGGCTTGACTTCCTCCCCACGGAAAGCGAGTGTCTGGAGCGAAATGGAACGATTTAATTCTCTGAAAATTGATTACTAAGTAACATAGTTTGCGAAAAGAAATCTATTTATTAAAAAAAATATATAAAGCAAAAACACAACCTAGAGGAGGAAAAAACAATGAAGTACGAAAAATTAGCAAAAGATATCGTGCAAAACGTTGGTGGAGAAGAAAATATTTCTAGCCTTGTTCACTGTGCAACTCGCTTAAGATTTACACTAAAAGACATAAAAAAAGCTAATAAAAATGAACTGGAAAATAATGAAGGTGTACTTAGCGTCGTTCAAGGTGGCGGTCAATTCCAAGTTGTTATTGGTTCACATGTGTCAGAAGTTTTTAAAGAAATCTTGAAAAATACCAATATTAATAATGGAAACTCCTCAGAAGAATTAAAGGGATCCATTCCTTCACAAATTTTTGATGTAATTTCACGAAGCTTTTCACCATTATTAGGAGCACTTGCTGGGGCAGGTATGCTTAAAGCGTTATTAACCGTTTTAGTAATGGTAGGATGGTTATCAGCTGAAAGCAGCACGTATTTAATCTTGTCTGCTGCTGGAAACGCTGTATTCTTCTTTCTACCGATATTCCTAGGAATTACACTTTCTATCAGATTAGGATCTAATCCATATGTTGGTGGGACGATTGGGGCAGCTTTACTAGAGCCTAATTTAACTGGTTTAATTGGTAATCCTGCTTCTTTCCTGGGAATTCCAGCAATTGTTGTTGATTACTCTTCAACAGTATTTCCTGTGTTTATTGCCGTTTGTATTTATGCTGCATTAGAAAAAGGGTTAAAGAAAATGATTCACAAAGATATCCAAATGTTCTTAGTTCCGATGATTTCATTAGTTGTTATTGTACCGTTAACTGTTTTACTGTTCGGTCCATTTGGAACGTATGTTGGAAATGGAATTAGTGTGGTTATCGAATTTTTATCTGAAAGAAGTGGGTTATTAACTGGTGCTGTTATGGGCGCTGGCTGGACATTCTTGACATTATTTGGATTGCATTGGGGACTTGTTCCAATTATCATACAAAATCTTGGTGCAGGTGGAGATCCACTTACTCCTATGTTAGCTGCAGCACCTTTTGCACAAATTGGTATAGCATTTGCAATATTTATGAAAGCCAAAGACAAACAACTCAAAGCTTTAGCAGGATCAACAATGCTTCCTGGAGCATTAGCTGGTGTAACAGAGCCAATACTATATGGTATTATCCTTCGTTATAGAAAGACGCTTGTTTATGTTATTGTTGCTGGTGCAATTGGTGGAGCAATAAATGGTTTACTTGGTACAAAAGCAATGGTATTTGCTTTCCCAAGCTTTCTTGCTATCCCAGCTTTCTCACCAATGAGTTTATTTATCATAGGTGCGTTTACTGCCTTCATTTTAGGTGCTCTATTAACAATATTCTTAGGCTTTGAAAATAAAAAGATAGAGAATCGCGATAATGAAATTATTACACCAAATGATGAACAGTCTGAAGCTTTAACAAAAAGAGAAACACTTGTAAGTCCATTAACAGGTGAAGTAAAAGAGTTATCTGAAGTTAGTGATGCTGCATTTTCTTCTGAAGCAATGGGTAAAGGAATTGCGATTATTCCTTCAAACGATGAAGTTGTTTCACCAGTAAATGGTACTGTAACAGCAGTTTTTCCTACAGGTCATGCGATCGGAATTACTTCTAATGATGGAGCAGAAATCTTAATTCACATTGGAATTGATACTGTTCAACTAAATGGAGAGCATTTCACACCACTAGTACAATCAGGAGATACTGTCACACAAGGTCAGCTTCTAGTAAAGTTTGATAAAGAAAAAATTAAAGAAGCAGGCTTTGATATAATCACTCCTATCATTATTACAAATACAGATCGTTATATTGAGATTTTAAATGTAAATAAAGATAAACGAACTATTGATGCTAACGAAGATTTATTAACACTTATTGTTTAAATTGAAGGGGATACTTTCCCTTTCTTATTACATACATTTTAGGAGGAAAATCATATGACAAATTCAACTAAACAATTTCCAGAGGGCTTTTTATGGGGTGGCGCAACAGCAGCAAACCAAATTGAAGGTGGCTATCATGAAGGAAACAAAGGCTTAAATATTGCAGACGTTCTTCCGGGCGGAAAAGAAAGACTACGTATATTAACTAATCCAGGATTTGATTTTGAGATCGATCATGATAAATATAGCTACCCAAATCACGAAGCGATTGACTTTTATCATCGTTATAAAGAAGATATCGCGTTGTTTGCAGAAATGGGATTTAAAGCATATCGCATGTCGATTGCATGGTCACGAATTTTCCCAAATGGAGATGAACTAGAACCAAATGAAGAAGGCCTTGATTTCTATGATCGTGTATTTGATGAATTACACAAGCATGGAATTGAGCCAGTTGTCACAATTTCTCACTATGAAATGCCTTTAACGTTAGTAAAGCAGTATGGTGGATGGAGAAGTCGAGAAGTGGTTCCTTTCTTTGAGCGGTATGTGAAAGCTATTTTCGCTCGTTATAAAGACAAAGTTAAATACTGGATGACATTTAACGAAATCAATAGTGCTCTTCATTTCCCGATTATGAGTATGGGATTCTCGATTGAAAAGGAAGAAGACAAATATCAATCGATTTTCCAAGCATTTCATCATCAATTTGTCGCAAGTAGTATTGCTGTTAAAGCATGTCATGAAATGATTCCAGATGCTAGGATTGGTTGTATGCTGTTATCTGCTCCTGTTTATTCTTATGATAGTAAACCAGAAAACGTCATGTTTGCTCTGCAAGAAGAAAGAATCTTTAATTATTTCTGTGGTGATGTTCATGTACGTGGTGAATATCCAGCATTTGCGAAACGTTTCTTTAAAGAACATAATGTAAATTTAGATATTCATGAAGGTGATTTAGAATTAATCAAAGAACATACAGTTGATTATATTGCGTTAAGTTATTATATGTCTCTTACACAAGTAAAAGATAAATCTGGATTTGAGATAACACCTGGTAATCTGCTTGAAGGAGTGAAAAACCCATTCTTAAAAGCGAGTGATTGGGGCTGGGAGATTGATCCAGAAGGATTGCGTATTACATTAAATAAACTGTATGATCGCTACCAACTTCCTTTATTCGTCGTTGAAAATGGCTTAGGAGCTTATGATAAAGTAGAAGAAGATGGGTCGATTAACGATGATTACCGAATTGATTATCTACGTAGTCACATCAAAGCAATGGGTGAAGCTATTGAAGATGGAGTCGATTTGATGGGATACACAAGCTGGGGCTGTATTGATGTAGTAAGTGCATCAACAGGAGAATTCTCAAAACGTTACGGATTTATCTATGTTGATAAACAGGATGACGGTAGTGGTACATTGAATCGTAAAAAGAAGAAGTCCTTCGATTGGTATAAAGAAGTTATCGCAAGTAATGGAGAGAAATTATAAGTTTCAGAACAAGATAAATATAGAAATACCTGTGCAGTCATATTAAGTTGCACAGGTATTTTTGTGCTTAAAAATCTAAATTACATAATTAGTAGAGGATATAAAACGTTGCTTCTAATCTAAAGTTCAAAACAACAATTAGGTAGATATTTGTAGAAAAATTAACGAAATTTAAAAATAATAAACTTTACTATTGGGAAATAAGTAGTTTACTATTATAATAGTTATAAGTACAAGTTATAACAAAAACTAGATATTACATTAACTTGTAAGTACATGGTTAAACGCTTCCAAATTTATATAACCATAAAATGTACTTTTTATTTGTACTTACATATCTAAACAGCAAAGGAGACTATTCATGACACCAGACAAAACAAGCATATCATTTAATGACCGCATCCTAGCTCATTATCAATTTAATGATTCAAATTCTGTTGGTAAAGATAGTTCAAGTCATGCTAATGATGCAATTGCAAAAGGTACAATAAAACCACAAATAGGAACAGTAGGAGGAAGAAAAGCTGTTACGCTTGCAGGTGGAGATAACGGTACTTCTTATTTAAAGCTTCCTTCAGGATTTCTTGAAAGTATAAATGACTCTACTGGTATTACTGTTAGTACATGGGTTTATTTAAGAAAAGGAACAAATGTATGGGAAAGAATTTTCGACTTTGGTAAAAGTGCGGCAGGGCCATACCTTTTCTTGTCACGAAATTTACGTGGCGTTTGTTTTTCAGATTCAGATATTGTTGCTGATGCTGGCAAAACATATTCAGCTGGTGAATGGCTACATATTGCGATGTCTGTTAGAGGAACAGAAGGCGGAACATTAAGTAGTGCAGGACCAATTATTTATGTAAATGGTGAAGTTGTTGGAGATGGATCAATTAGCCAAACGTCAAGTGGTACGTATAAGAAGCTACGTAGCTGGTTTGAAACATTTAGTGATCAACAAGGATATAGTCATAACTATATTGGACGATCACAGCATGAGGTAGATACAGATTTCAACGGTTCACTGTCTGACTTCCGTGTGTATAAAGCAGGATTAACACAGGATGAAGTGATTGAAGTAATGTGTGAATCTCTTACAGATGCCCAAATCGTTCAGCTTGCGAAAGACAAATATCTATCATTTCCAATAAAAGTTGTTACAAAGGATGTTTCGTTAGCTTCATCTTTAATGGGTGACAAGGTTACAGTTGCTTGGAAATCAAGTGATTCAGCCGTATTATCTGATGATGGTGTAGTTGGACAAATCACTGAACCAAAAGGTGTAACATTAACGGCTGTAATAACAAAAGGAAATCAAACAACTGAAAAAGAATTTACTGTGTCTGTACTTCCTAGTGGAGTTCCATCACATTTGTTAACTATTGATGGTAATAATGAAGTGTTAGATATTAGTGAAACATTATATGGTCTATTTTATGAAGACATTAACAATGCAGCAGATGGCGGTATTTATGCAGAGCTTGTTCAAAACCGTTCATTCGAGTCATTTGTATTTGATACGTATTCTCATGCTTCAGGTGAGTGTGGCTGTTCAACAGGACGAAATCATCAACCACTTCATGCCTGGTTTGGAGATATTGAAAAAGTAACCGTACATAATACGGGTGGATTGAACGAATATTTTGGAGTAACTGATACAGAAGTTAACTCTCATTACATTACTGCGCCTAATGGCAGCACAATCGTAAACAAAGGATTTACAGATTCTAATCATCATTGTGCGATGTCAATTAAACAAGGTGATAAATATGACTTTACCATTTGGGCAAAAGCAGAATCAGAGGGAAGCATCACATTACAGCTTCAAGATCAGAACGGTGATTCAATCAGCGATTCAGTAACAATTCAAATTGAAGGCGCTAACACGTGGAAGAAATATGGAGTTGACTCGAAGATTGTGTTAACGGGTACGAAAAATGTACTTGGACAGTTAGCATTAACGTTTAATGGTAATGTTTCAATCGACATGGTTTCTTTAATGCCACAAGATGTATGGGGAGCTAGTGAAGAAGAAAGATCACAAACTGCTCATACAAATTATAAAGGCAACTCGAATTATCGTTTAAGAAAAGATTTAGTCAACGCACTTGTTGACTTGCACCCAACATTCCTGCGTTTTCCAGGAGGCTGTATTTCAGAAGGCTCATATATTTGGGATAATGTGTACGAATGGACAGATTCTGTTGGCGATGTTGAGCTACGTAAAGAAAACTTTAATGTATGGGGTTATATGATGACAATGGGGTTAGGTTATATGGAATATTTCCAATTAGCTGAAGACCTTAATGCAACTCCACTACCAGTTATGGCTTGTGGTGTACTTTGTCAGGCGCGATCTGATTATGTCCATCCCGCAGGTGGAGATTTGAGAGATTATTTTGTTAAAACATTTACAGATTTAATTGATTTTGCGATCAGCACAGATTTTGACGGTAACGAGTGGGCAAAACTACGTAAAAAGATGGGCCACGCGGAACCATTTGATCTACGCTATTTAGGTGTTGGTAATGAAAACTGGGGCACAGAGTTTTTCGCTAATTTTGAATACTTTAAAGCTGCGATTGATGATTATATGGAGAAACATTATCCAGATCATGAACTGCATATCCTTTCAACAGTTGGTGCTCAAGCAGATGATGACGCGTATCAAGAAGGCTGGAAGTTTTTAAGTGGTAATTTGAAAGGCTCTGCAACAGTGAACTTTACGGATGGTAAAAATGTAACAGAAGAAACCGTCACTTGGTATGAAAAACAGCCAAACTATATGGATACAATTGCTGATGAGCATTATTATCGTTCGAATGACTATTTATTAAACAATGTTGATAGATATAACTATTATTATAGAGCATATGAGCAAGATGGCAGCTTAAATGAAGCAGAAAGCTCAAAGGTGTTTGTTGGTGAATTTGCTTCAACTGATAAAAATACGTTAGCAGGTGCTGTTGCTGAAGCAGCGATTATGACAGGATATGAAAAAAATTCTGATGTTGTTAAGTTAGCTGCTTATGCACCGCTATTTAACAAAGTATTAACAGACGGCACTTACCGTTGGACACCAGATTTAATTTGGTTTGATGATGAAACAGTTTGGTACACTCCGAACTACTATGTTCAACATCTTTTTGCTAAATATCTTGGTACTACATTGTTAGGTACATCATTCTCAGCTTACCAAAATGGAAAAATGACAGAGCTTGCTCCACATGGTGGAATTGAAATTGCAGCTGGCAATGCTGAGGTACATGTGAAACGTGTAAAAGTTATTGATAATAAAACGGAAGAAATTCTACTTGAACAAGATTTTACAAAAGAATTACATGCTGAATGGAAAGAGATCCCTGGTTCTGTTGGATACACAATTGATTCAGAAAAAGGTCTTATTCTAAAAGCACAAAATGGTGGATTAAACGGTTTATATTTAATGAATGACAATTGGACGGATTATAAAGTGGAAGTAACTGCTTCAAAAGAAGCCGGAAACGACGGTTTTTATGTAGGAGTAGGCTTAACGGATATTTCACCTGAGAAAAAGAATGTTCACGAATATGCTGTAGGTTATAACGGAAATAGCACAGCTGTGAAGGTATACAAAGATGGCATCGAAGGTTATACACTAGGCGATTATTCATCTAGTACGGCTGCTGGTAACCTGCGATCAAGCTGTTATGAAGAGCTGGCAGATCATACTTCATACACGATTACTGTTAATTATGGAGCTGGAACAGGAGATCGCCTTATCTGCTCGTACACAGATGGAACGTTTACAAGTAAAGTGTTGGATTACAATTTAGAAGCTTATAACCGTGATATTTTCAACTCTGTTACAAAAGATGATCAACATGTTTATGTAAAGCTTGTGAATGCAGATCCATTTGAGAAAATAACAAAAATCTCATTAAAAGACCTTGCTGTAGCAGAAAAGGGGAAATTGATTACAGTAACAGGAGATGAAAGCCTCGTTCACACACCGAATGTGAACAAAAAGAACGCTGAACAAATTGTACCTTCAGAATCAGAAATCAACTTAGATGATAACTGTACTGTGGTTACTTTAGCAGCAAATTCAGTAAATATTATTGTGCTTGATAAAAACTAAAAGTTGTCAGGACATGCTTGTCATCACAAGCATGTCCTGTTTCAATACTTTAATGAAAGGCAATCTCCTCATAAACTTTATCTACAAGAACATCATCTGTTACATCAAATTCCATTCTTAAATTGTATCGAATAATCTCTTTATTAACTGAGCCTTCAACAACCTCAATAACATTTCCTTTAAGCCACTCGGCCATCTTTTTTATTTCGTTTTCATTTGTAGAATGATCCATCTTAACCTCTCCTTTCACGAGGAACCTTTTTTATAGAATTTTCTAATAGGAAAATTTATATACGTAATAGAAGTGGTACAGAAGGTCCTGATAAAAATAACAATCCTAAAAATGCATGAAAGATGAACATGTAGGTAAAACCTAATAAGTAAGATTTTAACGATAGAGGTGTTTTTTCTCATGAAGTTTGATCGCTATGAAGTAAAGTTAGATCAGCAAAATAATTATACTCTTATTATCTATCTTGACTCTTACTTAACAGAGTTTTCAGATGAATTTCATTCGTTGCAAATAGAAAAACAAGATTTACAAAAAAACATTCGACAGCTGATCAAAACAAAATTTCCCAACATTCCAATTAAAACGGCAAAAGTTATGGCGGGTACCATTATTGTGACCACTTTATATTTTTATGGAACACCTGGTTTACAGAATCAAAAAATGGTTAGTGCACAAACACTACAAGGAGTACAACACGATACGTACAAGGTTGCTCCAGGTGATAGTTTATCTTTAATAGGCAAAAAATTTAACGTTTCTATTTCCACAATCAAGACGTTAAATAATTTAACTTCTGATACAATTTTCATTGGACAAACGTTAAAATTACCTTTTTTCACGTATACCGTTGTATCAGGGGACAGTCTTTCATTGATTGCCAAACGCTACAATACAACAACTGAACAAATTGCTTCGTTTAATGAATTAACATCTTATACGATTAACATAGGTCAAAAACTTAAAATACCACTTAACATATCAACACCTGTGCAGGAACCAGTTTCAAGACCGATTGAACCTGTCATAAAAGAAGATACATACACAGTTGTATCAGGTGATACTCTTTCACTGATTGCTAAAAAATTGAATACAACTGTCGAAAACTTAAGAACATTAAACAATTTAACAACAGATATGATTTACGTTGGTCAGGTTTTGGTTGTTACAAAGCCTGTTCAAGAAACTGTTATACAAGAACCAACAAATTCTCCTGAACCAGTACCACCAGAAAATGCTACTACTTACACGGTTGTTGCAGGTGATTCGTTATCACTTATTGCTAAAAGATTTTCTACAACTGTAGCTTCAATTCAGGAGAACAATCAGCTAACTTCTACAGTCATTCGGGTAGGACAGGTTTTAAAAATTCCTACAAATCAAGAGATGGTAGTCACACCTGAGATTGTAAAAGAAGAAAACGCTCCAATAGTGTCTACTTCAACTTATACTGTGGTTTCCGGAGATTCTTTATCTCTTATTGCTAAGAAATTCAATACAACCGTCACTGCGCTAAAAGAAAATAATAAATTAACAACAGATATCATTTATATTGGGCAAGTGTTAACGATACCGCAATCAGCACAACAAGCACCAACTGATACGATTGCACCAACTGCTCCAGTAATAGAAGTCCCAAATGTAATTAACCAGTATCTTACATCAAATGTATCACTGTCTGGAACATCTGAAGAAAATGCAACAATCGTAGTAAGGATCAATGATCAACAACAAAATTCTAAAAGCTTTGAATTTGAAGCTGATAATAATGGTCATTATCAACAAAATGTAGATATATCAATGCTCAATGATGGTATTATCACTGTCACTGCAATTGCAATCGATCGTGCTGGTAATAAAAGTAACGAGGTAGAGGTTGCTGTGAAGAAAGATACGTTATCAACAACACCATCGATAACAACACCTGTTATGAAACAAGAAAATATGAATTCGTATTCTATATCTGGTACAGCAGATGCCGGTTCAATGGTAAGTATTACCGCTTCAGATCATACAAAAAATATTAGTACCGAAACGATCGCAAATGAACGCGGAGAATTTCAAATGTTTATCAATGTGTCATCATTACAAGATGGAGATATCACGATTACTGCTAAAGCCATTGATTCATCAAAAAATGAAAGTGATGCGACAACAAAGATTGTGACAAAAGATACAACAACTGCTATACCTAGAATGGTACCGATTTCTTTTATTAATTTAAATTCGTCAACAAATGTTGTTGTCGAAGGAAGTAGTGAGATGAATACCTCGATTTTGCTAACAGCAACAGACGGAATTCAAGAAGTTAGAGAAGAAGTGAAAACAGATGAAACAGGTACCTTTCAACAAACGCTAGATCTCTCAACTCTTAATGATGGAAGTATCACGATTACATCTATTTCAACAGATGCTTTTGGAAATAAAAGTGAAGCCGCAACAATTTCAGTTGAAAAGGATACGAAAAGTAGTGAACCGATTTTAGAGCTTGTTGATGATGTTACTTCACAAAACGCACATCAATATCAACTGAGTGGTTTAACTGAAGAAAATGCAGTGGTAATTCTATCGATCAGAGATGAACAAAATCAAACAATAGAGAAAGAAATGAGAGCTGATGAAAATGGCAGGTTTGCCGGAAGTGTTGATCTTCGCTCTCTTAATGAGGGCAATCTAACCATAAATTCTTACTCAATTGACGAACTAGAGAATAAAAGTAGTGTTTATCAAGGGACGATTGGTAAAAATACCTTCGTTAGTCCTCTCAATTTAGAGTTGCCTTCTTATATTAACATTGAAAATGAAACAAATGTTTCGATCGCAGGCTTTGCTCTTCCAGGGGCAGCAATCTTGATGACTTTTACAGACAAAAATAATACAGTGGAAAATGTGGAAACAACAGCAAATGAGGATGGAGAATATGAAGTTATAGTAGATCTAAGTGCTTTGCAGGATGAAGAAATCATTGTAACTGCTTTTCAAACGAGTGTAGCGGGAATCAAGAGTGAAGGTGCTGAAAATAGATTAGTCAAAGATGTTGGAATACCAATTGCTCCAACTTTTCATAATTCTTCCTACATTAACAGTGAAAATCAATATGCCTATGACTTATCTGGAAGTGCTGAAGAAAATGCGCTTATCAGCATAACAATTATTCAACAGAATGACCATTCCATTGATCTAGAAACAACATCGGATGAATCAGGAGAGTTTACGATTCCGGTTGATTTATCATCGTTCAATGATGGAGATATTCTATTCACTCTTACTCAATCCGATTCGGCGGGAAATAAAGGTGAGTCTATTTCTAAAGTTTTAATAAAAGACACGATATCACCGACGAATGTAGAGTTGAATGCCTTAAGATCAATTTTTAGTGGGAATGTTTACAATTATCAAGTCAGCGGTGTGGCTGATCCACACACATCACTTTCTTTGCTATTTTCTGATGGTGAAAATACACTAACACAAACAGTCGAATCAGATGAAAATGGAGTTTTTGAAATGAACGTTGATATGAGTACGCTAACCGATGGAGAAATTCATGTCTCTCTTCAAACAAAAGATTCTGCTGGTAACGTAGGAGAGCTTAGGCCTGCTATTATAACAAAAGATACAACTTCACCTGCAGAAGCGGTTGTGACAGTGGCGCCATATATTAATCAAGAAAATATGAGTGCATATAAAGTTAGTGGAGCAAGTGTTGAAGAAGGAGCGACTGTTACAATTACAGCAACTGATGGAAGTACAACATTGGAAGAAACAGCTTTAGTTATAAATGGAAGCTTTTCTACAGATCTTGATCTTTCAACACTAAAAGAAGGGGTCATTACTTTTACGATCACACAGAGAGACAGAGCAGGAAATACAAGCATTGTACAGGCATCTACGATTGAAAAAGATTCAATGATAAAAGAGCCGATCGTTTCTAAAAATGGATTTCGCTATGAAAACCTTCAGTCGGTTTATACATTGATTGGAACAGCTGAGCCAAATGCTACAATTGATGTGGGAGTTAGGAATCAAAATGGAGAAAGTCTTTTAACCACTTCTTCAGAAGCAGACAACAATGGCTTTTACACAATTTCCATGTATCTAGATGTTTTAGAAGCAAGAGGAAATATTACAGTATCCATCTCACAAACAGATTTGGCAGGAAATATAAGTGAAATCAAAACAATTACTCTTCAAGCTCATACAGTTAGTGAAGGAGAAACACTAGAGGATATTGCGAAAAGGTATAACACATCCGTTGTAGCACTAACATCTCTTAATCAGCTTTCAAGCAGTATTGTATCCGCAAACCAACAGCTGTTATTGCCTATTAGTGCTAGTGAAGTGATTAATTTAGGTTATATGTATTTTGGGAATACAAAAGATTATATCAATATGGTAAATTCAACTTCACATTCAGTAAATGTTGTGGCGCCGAGTTACTTTGATATTCATCCTGATGGAACTTTAAAACTCACGTATCAAGTAGATGCTTCTTTTATATCGATGATGCATATGCAAGGAAAACGAGTTGTTCCTTTCTTAAGTAATCATTGGGATCGAGAACTTGGACGTGCGATGCTAGCAAATAAAGAACTAGCAGCACAGCAAATAGCAGATGCTATCGAACGATACAATTTAGACGGTGTGAATGTTGATATTGAAAATGTCACAGCTGAGGATCGTCAAGATTATACAGAGTTTGTTCGTCTTTTACGTGAGAAAATTCCAAGTACAAAGGAAGTATCTGTTGCTGTTGCAGCAAATCCAAATGGATGGACAACTGGTTGGCATGGTTCCTATGATTATACAGAGCTAGCCAAATACGCTGATTACCTTATGATTATGAGTTATGATGAAAGCTATCCTGGTGGAGAAGCAGGCTCAGTTGCAAGCTATAATTGGGTGGAGAGATCTGTTCAATATGCATTAAGTCAAAATGTTTCCAGTGATAAGATCGTTCTAGGTGTGGCACATTTTGGAAGGTATTGGATGGAAGGAGCTTCATATGGAGGACATGGTATCTCAAACTCTCAAGTGCAAATGATGATTGACAGATACGATGGTGAAGTCATATTCGATGAATTAAGTAAAACACCAAAAGCGATCATTACGATTCGAGAAGGTGATCCGGTAACTGTTATTGGTGGAAACACTCTTGAACCAGGCACATACGAAATATGGTTCGAAAACGAAGAATCCATTTCACATAAGCTATCTCTAGTTAGTCAATATAACCTCAAAGGTGTAGGAAACTGGAGTATTGGCCAGGAAAACACAGAAGTATGGAAAACGTATGCCACATCACTTCCACAAACATTAGCAGTAGCAACAACAGCTGTCACATCACCTAGTTATTTGGAATACAGAGTAGTAGCAGGTGACACACTATGGCTAATTGCCCAAAGAAATAATACAACGGTTCAAACAATAAAAGAAATCAATGGATTATCATCAGATTCTTTAACAATTGGTCAAATTTTAAAGCTGCCTCAAAAACAACAAGAACCAGTTACTGAGGTTACTGTTAGTACAACTACGTATAAAGTGTTAAGTGGTGATTCTCTATCATTGATTGCTAAAAAGTTTAATACTACGGTTACAGCGATTAAGGAAGAAAATCATTTATCCTCAGATATGATTTATGTCGGGCAAGTACTAGTGATTCCTAGTGCTACATGATTTTAGTTATAAAAATAAGAGCGCAGATTGACTGCGCTCTTATTTAGTACATTATTTTAAAACAAAGTTTAAAGCTTGGTATTGATTTCTACCACTTTGATGATTGGAGAAAAATAAAGAAACTCTTACTTAGATCAGTTTAGTTCTCTTATCGCAGCAACTATTTCCTCAAAATGACTTTGCTGAAAGCCATAGCTATTAACAACCTCACCCTGTTGATTGATCAAATAAAAGCTTGTTGAATGAATAACTTGATCAGAAGAAGAGGGCTTTTGAATAAGTGTTTGAAATTCCTCTCTTGCAAATGCTTCGATTTCAGCTTGGTTATAACCAGTCAGCATATGCCAATTGGATGAATTCGTTGTGAATTTGTCCATGTATTTTTTTAATACATCAGGTGTATCAATTGTTGGATCCACACTAAAGGAAACAAGCTCAACATCAAGATTTTGGTTTTTTAGTTCTTTTTGAAGAGCTGCCATATTTGCTGTCATTGGTGGACAAACCGTATCACAATTGGTGAAAATAAAATTTGCAATCCACACCTTACCTTTAAGATTTTCAGAACCAAAGGATTGTCCATTTTGGTTAGTATACGAAAATGGCTCCATTTGAAAAGCTGCTTCTTTGTTACCGTTACAAGCAGACAATAGTAAACAACAAAAAATGAGTAATAGTAAAGTTTTTTTCATAAAATCCTCCGATACGATTTGCTAATCATAGGAAATGAGGGGTAGTTTAATTGTCACAACTGTTCCTTCGTAACTTTCACTTGTGATCGAAAAGGTGCCGTTGTGTAAAGCTATAATTTGTTTGACAATTGATAATCCTAAGCCTGTACCACCAGTAGATCGACTTCTAGCTTTATCTGTTCTGAAAAAACGTTCTCCAATTCTATCAATATCTTCCTTGTTAATACCTTGGCCTTTGTTGGTAACAGAAAGAACCATCATGTTATGTTGCTCTTTTAATTCAATAAACACTTCACCATTTTGTGATGAGTATTTAATCGCATTATCGATCATGTTATACATAACCTGCTGCATTCGTTTAACATCTCCGACAATGATGATATCTTCCTGAATGGAAGTTCTGCACAATAGGTTATTCTCAGATAAACGTATTTTAAAAAGATCAATTGTATCTAAAAGAACCTGGGCTATTGCAATGGGCTCTTGATCTACTACATATAAATTTTCCTCTAAATGATTGAGCTCGATTAAATCATGTAGAATTTGGTTAAGCCGATTCGTTTCTTTTTCAATTGTTGTTAAATAGCTATCCCTTTCTTCCTTTGATTCATATAGCTGCTGCTTGAGTGCATGAGTATAGCCATTAATATATGTAAGAGGAGTTCTTAGTTCATGAACAATATTGGAAAGAAACTCTTTTTTTCGTGTTTCTTGTTCCTCCAATGATGAACTCATTGAATTAAATGCTTCGGCCAGTTTTCCCACTTCATCTGAATTTGTTGATCTGATACGATTTGAGTAATTACCTTTTGCGATCTCCCCAGATAAATTTTGCATCGATGTTAATGGTTTAAAAAGAGAAAGCCTAATTTTATTAACTATCAACAACAAGATAATGAAAAAGATGCTTCCTGCTAAAATAAGAATTGGAAGACTCTCTTCAAACACATCATGTAATTCGGCTAAAGGAACATATATATATACAATTCCGATCAAATCTGATTGACTTTGAATGGGAAACATCGCTCCAACGATATTTCGATCAAACTCAGAAACATAGCCTTCTTTTAGGATGTAATTTCCTTTAGCTAATGTTGCTTGATCTTCAGGACTTATTAATGTGCTATTTGCGATTTGATAGGGAAAAAGAACCTTTAGTTCATCAACCGAATTCACCACGATAACCTCATATTCAGAGACAATATTAAACCAATGAATTTTTTCAATAATATCTTCATTTAATGATCCATAATGAAAATGGGATGCTGTATTTTCACCTTGATATATAACAGATTCCCGAATGCTTTTTAGGTATAAATCTTTATATAAAAAATGCAAAAAGAAAAATGAAAACAATATGGTGCAGCTAATACTAAGAAATATAAGAAGAAATACTTTTTTACTTAATGAGAAATTCCTCACTTTTTACACCTCAAATTTATAACCTTTTCCCCAAACAGTTTGAATAAGAGATCCATGCTGCTTTAGTTTTAAACGCAGAGTTTTTATATGTGTATCAACAGTTCTTTCGCTACCTGTGTAATAATCTCCCCATATGGATTGTAAAAGCTGTTCTCTTGAAAATAGCTTTCCTTTATTTTTTGCTAAGAGAAATAATAGTTCATATTCTTTTAAAGTAAATGAAAGTGGTTGATCCTCTAATTTAACAGTATGTGAAGCAGTATCGATAGCGAGTGGTCCTAAAATTAATCTTGAAGAAGGAAGTGATGAAACTTTTGCTCTTCGAAGAACAGATTCAATTCTGGCTAACAATTCACCTGGATGAAATGGCTTCACAATATAATCATCACCACCTAATTTTAATCCATGAACTTTATCCCATTCTTCTCCTTTAGCTGTTAAAAAGATAAGCGGAATATCGTGAATTTTCTTTACTTCACTAGCAAATGTGAATCCATCTATAAAAGGCATCATCACATCAACTATAAGAAGATCAGGTATGTTGTTTTTTATTTTTGTAAGAGCATCGATTCCATCTGTTGCTTGTAAAACTGTATAACCTTCCTTTAATAGAAAAGTTTGCACGAGATTTCTCATTTGTTCTTCATCATCAACAATCATTATGGTTAAATCCATCTTACGTACCTCACTCATTAACAATCTGATTATTTATCATACACCTAATTATAAAGACAAATTGTGAAGTTTTTGTGGAATTGAGATCTTTCTTCACTAGAAATCTACTACTGCATTAAAAACAACAACAAAAAAGTTCAATTTCTTCACTTTTTCAACACATTAGTTTTTTATGATGTTATCATAGAAAACTAATTGAAGAGGAGTTATAGAGAATGACGAAAGAGAAGATAAAACCTGATAAACAAACTCAATCATTATATAAAACAGTATGGAGATGGCACTTTTACGCAGCTCTTATTTTTGCACCGTTTCTGATTATTCTTGCATTTACAGGCTCGATTTATTTGTACAAGCCTCAAATTGAGAATTTGATTTACAAAGATCTTTACGAGGTAACACCTCAGGAAGATAGAGTCTTAGCTTCTGAACAGATCGAGAAAGTGAAAGAAAAATATCCAGATGGACTTGTGACGAAGTATCGACCTGGTGAAACCGATAATCGATCTAGTGAAGTAAGTGTAATAAATGATGGGAAATGGCTAACAGTTTATAGTGATCCTTATACAGGTAAAATAATCGCCGAATTAAATAACGATGACAAAATCATGGATAAAGTGGAAGAATTCCATGGTGAATTAATGGCTGGAACACTTGGTGATCGAATTGTTGAGCTAGCAGCGTGTTGGGGAGTTATTCTCGTTATAACTGGATTATATTTATGGGTCCCGAAAAAGAAATTTGCTATTTCAGGAGTCCTTATTCCACGATTTAATAAAGGAAAGAAGATACTAGTTAGAGACTTGCATGCTGTTCCTGCGTTTTGGATTGCTGGAGGAATGGTGTTTTTAATTATGACAGGACTTCCATGGTCTGGATTTTGGGGAACTCAATTTCAAAATATAGCAACACAATCTGGTGTAGGATATCCACCTTCAGTTTGGAGTGGTGAAGCTCCAACATCTACAATTAAAACAAAGGATATTGCAGATGTACCTTGGGCAGCTGAAAATTTAGACATTCCTTCTTCAGATGTTGAGGGGTTTACTCCGATATCAATCGATGAAGTTGTCACAATAGCAAACAGAGAAGGAATTGATCTTAGTTATTCAATTTATTTGCCAAGTGAACCGAGTGGAGTATATACGTTATCAGCTTATCCACCTAAAGCACAAGATGAACTAACAATGCATGTTGATCAATACACAGGAGCCATTTTGACTGACTATCATTTTAATAACTATGGAATTGTAGGAAAAATTGTTGCCTTGGGAATTACTTTACACAAAGGAACACAATTTGGTTGGTTCAACCAAATTATTAGTCTTTTAATCTGCTGGGGAATTATTTTTGTCGCATTAAGCGGATATTATTTATGGCTTCTTCGCAAAAAGAAACACGACATTAGCGCACCTAAAGCACCAAGTGCATTAAAAATGAAATCATATTTAATTCTTTTAATTGTACTTGGCTTGATCTTCCCATTAGTAGGATTGACTCTGATCATTGTGTGGTTAATAGATTTGTTGATCATCCAAAGAAGTTCAAATTTGAAGAAGACTTTCAATGCTTAATAAAGGAGGGTACAAAAATGAGAAATAAATCTTTCTATCTATTACTTATGTTATTACTATTATTTCTAAGTGCATGTTCGAATCAAAAAGATGTTGCCATGTTATACCCTCAGGAATCACCTATTAACATTGATATTCTTCTTCCTGAGACAATTACTGTTAATGAAAATACAAACTTCAAAGTTCAATTAACTCAAGCTGGAAAAGCAGTAGAAAACCCAGACTTTGTTCATTTTGAAATTTGGAATCAAGAAGGAACTGTTTATCATTCAATGGAAGAAGCTGTTGAAGAAGGAAACGGTATTTACAGTTTAAGTAAAGAGCTTGAACAGGAAGGTCTATATTTTATTAAAATACATGCGAGCAGCAATGGATCGATCATCATTCCTCAAAAGCAATTTGTAGTTGGGAGCTTAACGGAGAAGGATGTGGCATTTTTATTAAATGGCACAAAACCGGATGTAGAAGGACACGATTCCCACCATTAAATGTAAAATTCATTATCATCTGAATTAGATAGCTTGCATTCGATAAATAAGGCGTGAAAAGATGAGAAGATGACGTGTAAACCGAGATTGATGGTCGACAACATGATGAGTGGCGTGAAAAGATCAAAGAATGGTCGATAAAAAAGAGAGCTTGACACGTAATTATGAAAAGATGACGTGCAAACTGAGTTTGATGGTCAATAACTAAGCAAGCATGGCAGTGAAGAGGATTCGTTAGATGGTTAGTTGACTTACCGGTAGTAGGAAACACCTACAATTAAAAAATGGGCTTCATTTTAGGCTGTTTCATGAATACTTTCTCCAACTAGACGGGCTCCAAAGTTCGATAAACGTATATACTATTTCGAGTGATACTTTTAACAATCGAAAGGAAGATGTATAAATGTACGGTTACGAAAACAACAGTCCACATTTAGCTGGGGCAAACACTCCACATATGAATGCAGCAGCAAATATGCCTCATCAGCCTATCATGCCATATACGTATGAAGCTCCTGCTTACGGTTACGGATATTGTGCTCCTGCACCAACTTATAGACCTAATAATACATTCGCGCTTATCGTTGTGTTATTTATTTTACTAATCATTATAGGTGCAACGATTTATGGTAGTAATTGTTAACACAAATACGTAAAAAAAGACACTATGAATTAGTGTCTTTTTTTATTATGTTGTTTTTTATAGAGTCATTGATTTACTATTCACTATAGTGGTAAAACGAAATTATTATATTTTTACAACCTACGTAAACCAAGATATTATAAATAAACGGTAAAAAATTAAGAAGTGCCAAAACTTTTATTATTTTAGCATCGTCTAATGTATGGAAGGGAGCAGATTACATTGGAAGAAAGTATGACTCAACACCTTATTATAAATGATAGAGAAAAATTAATAGATCAATTAATGGATCAATATGGAAATGCAATATTACATCTTGCCTACTCCTATGTAGGGAATAAAGAGGTTGCAGAAGATCTTACTCAGGATATATTTGTGAAGTGTTATCAAAGATTAGATCAATATCAGAATAAATCTTCATTAAAAACGTGGCTCTGGAAAATTGCGATCAATCATTGTAAAGATTATTTAAGAAGCTGGCATTATAAACATATCGTTGTTTCTGATGAGCAGGACAAACAAACTTCAAGTAGAGATAATGAAGTAGAACAACAAGTTTTTCAAAAATATGAAGATGAACATTTAGTGAAAACGGTGTTCAGTTTACCAGATACATACAGGGAAGTAATCTATTTATTTTATTTTGAGGAACGATCGATTAAGGAAATATCCAATCTGACAAATGTGAATCAAAATACGATTAAAACCAGGCTGAAGAGAGCCAAGGAAATCTTAAAAGAGTGTTTGGAGGTATAGATATGGATGATCAATTGAAACAATTTAAACACGCTATGAAAAGAACTGTATTACAAGAGCTTAATTTTACAGAAGAACATAAAAAAAGCATTAGACAGAGAATGAAACAAATTCAAACAACGTCAGAGGCAGAAATATTATTGGCGGTTTTTCAGCTACTGAAGCTAAAACGATCAGGTTTTGAATTAAGTAGATTAATGCGTGCAAGAGGGATAGAAAGATTTGAAAATGAAGAGGGTCTTCTTTACATGTCTTTACATAAATTCGAACAAAAGGGTTACTTGAATATATATTGGGAAGATGATGATATAAAGCTTTATGAGCTTAATAATAAAGGATTGAAATTATTAAAAAAGCTTGAACATAAAAACGATGCTACGTCATACTTTCAAAAAGAAATATATGAGAGGTAACAGTTATGACTAATCGAAAGGAACACTTTCTAGCTGAAGTATTACAGTTCATTAAAGCAAAAGAAGCTAAGTCAGTTATATACAAAGAGTTGAATTATCATATAAAAATGTCAAAGTCAGAGCTAGTGTCAAAGGGAATTAGTGATAGCGAAGCTGAAGAGAAAGCAATAAGCCAGATGGGTAGTCCATCAGAGCTTGGAACACACTTTAATAAATTGTATCGACCGATATTTGATTGGAAACTTTTTGGTCTATTCATCATTATTATTTCAATGGGAGTTCTTCCTCACATTCATTCAACTGTTTACTCTGAAAATCTATTGATTAAACAAGTAATATATATTGTATTAGGAATTTTAGTGACATTGATAGTTATGTTTATTGATTATAGAAAGGTTAAAAGATTTGGCTGGTTTTTTCTATTAGCAGCGTTAGGCTTATTGTTTGTTCTTACCTTTTTTCTTAATACGGTCATTCAAGGCGTTGGTCATCTTGCCTTTTTTGGCTTTGCTATTAGTGGAAATTCGCTTTATTCTCTTTTTCTCGTTTTTTGGGCCTTTTATTTTTCTAAGGAAAAACCTAAGTTATACGTAATAGTTGGTGTCTATTTGTTTTCAGTATTCCTCTTTATGCGCTTACCAAGTTTATCCGCTGTATTTATATACTCTATTCTTGTGTTTACGTTATTTTTTTGTAGTTCAAAAAGTAAGAAAACTATTTATACAACGATTGGAGTATTATTAGGTTTAGTTATTGCCATTGTTTGTACCTTTTGGTTTAACACAAAAGAATACCAAAAGGATAGGTTACTAGGCTTTCTAAATCCAAATGAATATTCACAAGGTCCAGGTTATATGTATATCAAGTTAAAAGAATTATTATCAATGGGTGGATGGTTTGGAAATTCAGGTCAAGCCATTTTTGATAACGGGATGACATCAGATTTCGCTTTTGCTAACATTACGTTTTATTTTGGTTGGATATTATCTGGGTTTCTTTTCGCTACAATATTATTACTTTTATATAGAATGATCATTGTATCAACTAGTATAAAAGATCGTTTCGGTAAACTATTAATAATCGGCGTGTGTTCATTACTTACCATTCAAGTTATGTACAACATTGGAATGATTCTTGGACTTTTCCCAATTATCTCGATGACACTACCTTTTATCAGCTATGGACTACATTCAACTGTCTTAAACTCTATTCTTATAGGGATCGTACTTAGTGTGTATCGAAGAAAACACTTAATTATACATGTAGCATAAATAAAAAGAAACGCTGTTGATCAAAAATCAATAGCGTTTTGAAGATGAAAATTTAAAATTTCTTCTATAAAAAAAGATCTTCGACTTATTCATGAATCTTCTCCCAAGTAATCTGAAATGCCTTCTTCCATATAATCATCAAGAGCAAGATAGATAACACAAGATAAAGATAAATTCCATACGGCATCAATGTACTAATAAAATGAAGACCAGCAAATACTGCAGCTAACAGCATCAAAGCAAATAAAAGTCCACCATTGCTATTTTGATTATAAGCATCAAAAGACTCTGAAAAGGGAATGACCTTTTTAAGGATAATGAAGCAGATGACAGAATATAAACAAGCATTTATAAAGACAACAACAAGATCAGGTGTAACTCTCACACCAAATAGGACAATAAATGCTACAGATAATATCAAGTAAACTGGTAGATATAGATTCACGAGAAATGCCTTTATTGTGCCACTAAACATCGGCTTTAATTGATTAATTGGAGCAACCTTGAATATCCAAGCACCTTTATATTTTCCTGAAAACTTCAATAATAACATGATCGTCGGGATAACAATTAAGCTGAAGTAAATGGATAAATACGATTTACTTGTAGATAGAGCGTTAAAATCTGTACTAAAACCATTCATGATAAATATAAAAGGGATTACAATAGAAAATCCTAAAGAAGGGTAGACCTTCAGTTTAAAATCTCGTTCATTTTTCATCATTAAACTAGCAAACTTGAAAAACGTTCTTTCTTCTTGTGACCGACAAATAATACCAAGAAGAACTTGACGAAACTTACTGTGTCTTTTTTCTTTTGCTTTTCCATGATAAGTTAGCTTTTGAAGACTTTGCTCAAAAGCAGGATTAAATTTTATATAAATCGCTATTGCTAAAAGAGGGATCAAAACTCCTAAAGCTGAAAATAGTAGATAAAATGGTTGAAATTTACCTATCAGAATCATTTCCGTATTAGCTGCGTACCACATTGGAAAAATAAATACTTGCCACCATTTAGGTTCAAGTGAGACAGCTAAGTCGATAAATTCAAATGAGCGAACAAGTAATTGATACCCTACCATTATCGCAAGTGATAACATTATTTGAACAAAGTTTATAATATCCTTTAATTTCTCCCCATCAAAAAATCGTAAAATAGCCAAATAGATGAGTGCCGTAAGAGCAACTACAAATAAATCAATAAAAATGATGTTTACAACTGACACTAAGAAAAACAGAAACCCATGAACAAAAAGACCAATAATCAATGGAATTCCAACTAGAGCTAACGTTAGAAAAGAGAGGTAAATCATAACATGTACCATTTTAGCGGTACTAATCGTTCTTCTACTAACAGGCTTTGGAAATAAGATATTGCGATCACGAATATCCAACAGTACAGATGAAAAATCTGAGATCATAGATGTCATAACAAAAAAGGTGAAAATACCATAAAAAAGACTCATTTGAAACAAATAATTGTCACCCATAAGTAAAAAGGGGATCATAAACAAACCAAATAAAACGTAAATCCATAAAGATTTTATATACTGATTGTCATTTTCCTTGTCTTTTTTCTTAGCATTTTGTGAGAAAATTGTTGGAACTCTTCTTCCATCCATTGTTAATTTAATTTGTAGTATTTTTCTCATCATCTTATAATCAACATCAAAACTTCTGAATACTTTTTCGAATCGATCTAATAGCTTGAGTGTACGATCGTTCTTCATATCTACATCTCCTTTACAACAGAAACAAATCGTGAGCCAAGGTCTATATGTTCACTAAATCCAGTAAGCTGATTAAAAATCTGCTCTAGTGATCCTTCCGTACTTTCTGTCCTTAGCTCTTCGAACGTGCCATCTGCTGCAATTTTCCCATCATGCAGAAGAATGATCCGACTACTAATTTTTTCAACAACATCCATAATATGTGAGGAGTAAAAAATCGTTTTTCCTTGAGCAGCAAGCTGGGTCATAATTTCTTTGAAAATCATCACACTGTTAGCATCAAGACCATTGATTGGTTCGTCAAAGAACAACAATTCAGGGTTATGTATTAAGCTTGAGATAATTAAAAGCTTTTGTCTCATTCCTTTTGAGTAAGAAGCAATACGAGAGTGATAGACTTCACCAATACCGAATAGCTCCATTAAACGTTTCGCCTTATAATCAGCAAGATCATAATCAAGTCCATACAATTCACCTATAAACGTTAAATATTCACTTCCTGTTAAATTGTCGTATACTTCAGCAATTTCAGGCACATATCCAATTTTGTTTTTATACTCCATTTTTTCATTAGAAATATCTTCTCCAAAGATTTTAATGCTACCAGAATAATTGTCTTCAATTCCTAACATAATTTTAACGGTTGTACTTTTTCCAGCTCCGTTTGGACCAATATAACCGATAATTTCTCCTCGTTTCACTTTTAGAGACACACCGTTTAAAACAGACTTTGTGCCATAACTTTTTTTCAAATCATTAATTTCTAAAATAAATTCTTCCATAACAAATATCCCCCATGTCTAAATTTTCCATTTCATTCTTTTTCTAGTGTAACATTAACTATGTTACATACTAAAGATGGAAATAGAAAAAGTACGGATTATTGTTATATGAATATCTTTTATTATAAAAAACTTCTGTTAAGCTCGAGGTGTTCAGATTGAGAATATTAACGTAATGGAGGTATTGAATTCTTTAGCTGTAGAAATTAGTGATATCGCCCTTCAATCTATTAATCATTTGAATAGAATATAAATGCAAACATTAGAATTTCAAAAGATTCAAAGGAAAATCGGGGAAAGGGATATGGAACCGAGGCAATAAATCTCCTGTTAGAACATGTATTCGGTTTCTTAAATTTACATTGAATAGAGGTAAATGTATTTGCTTTTAACGAAAAAGCTTATAAAGTTTATGAGAAAATTGGCTTCAAAAAAGAAGGGGTACAAAGAGATGCTCTTTTTTATGACCATGAATATCACGATTCTATATTAATGGCTATTTTAGAAGACAAATGGAGATCGAAAAATAGATAAACAATGTGTCAGGGGAGGAAGAATGAGCCTTAATTTTCTTCCTTCAATAGTAGTTTTTTAGAAAGCTTGTAAATTGGTAGGAAGATCACCATCCAGATACCAAGATCAATTAATGCTAACAATAAATTAAATTTATCACTGAATATTTCATAATGAAACCCAACAAGAGTTGTAAATCCATTATAGATAATAACAGTTAATGAAATAGTAATGATGCCTAAAATAAAGTCCTTCATATGTTCATCCCCCAGCAGTTTATGGTGAAGCTAGTCAACTTAATTTTATCATAATTTTCCAATTTGAATTTAATGTTCTTTTTCATTTTAAAAGCATTCTTTTTACGCAAATCACCAAAGACTCTGTTGTAGCCTAATTTTCAAATATACTTTGATTCATGTAAACTAGTATAATGATTGAAGAAATTCCTTTTAAAGAGGTGTTATTCAGATGAAGAAAATTAATGGAAAAACAATAACACAATGGATTCAAACACACCCAATCATCGAAACGATTATCCATACAGAAGAAACACTATGGCTGAATCCAAAATATCAAACGTTTGAAAGTGTGATAAAGAACATCTCACTTACATTGGACGATGTGATTGAAGCAGAGGAGAGGTTAAATAGATTTGCACCTTTTCTTATGACCGTGTTTCCAGAAACAAAACCCTCCTCAGGAATCATTGAATCACCAATAGTGGAAATTCCTTCTATGAAAAAAGCATTGGAGCAATTTTACAATAAAAAACTAGGCGGTGATTTGCTTTTAAAATGTGATCATCTTCTGCCGATTTCAGGATCAATTAAAGCAAGGGGTGGGATTTATGAGGTATTAAAGCATGCGGAAGGAATTGCGCTCGATTCAGGAATGTTAACTATTCAAGATGATTATAGTATTCTAGCTCAACCTTGTTTTAAGGAGCTTTTTTCTCAATATTCAATTGCTGTTGGATCAACAGGAAATTTAGGACTTAGTATTGGGATTATGAGCGCAAAGCTAGGTTTTAATGTATTTGTTCATATGTCTGCAGATGCCAAGACATGGAAAAAAGATTTAATAAGAAAAAAAGGTGTTACCGTGATTGAGTACAATTTTGATTATAGTTTAGCTGTTGCTGAGGGCAGAAAACAGGCAGAAGCTGATAACAACATGCATTTTGTTGATGATGAAAATTCTACTGATCTCTTTTTAGGCTATGCAGTAGCAGCATTACGATTAAAAAAACAGCTTGATGAGTTAGGTGTCAATGTTAATGAAAAGAAGCCACTTGTTGTTCATTTACCATGTGGAGTTGGCGGTGGACCAGGAGGAGTGGCTTTTGGTTTGAAATTGATTTTCAAAAATAATGTACATATTTACTTTGTAGAACCAACTCATTCTCCTGCCATGCTTCTTGGTTTAGTCACAGAATTACATGATAAGGTGTCTGTTCAAGATTTTGGTATTGATAACATAACAGAAGCCGATGGATTAGCTGTTGGCAGACCCTCTGGTTTTGTGGGGAAGCTGTTAGAAGAGCTAATCAGTGGAGTTTATACAGTTGAAGATCAGCATCTTTATAAGTTATTATCACTGTTAGTTGATATAGAAAATATCTATTTAGAGCCATCTGCTGTTGCAGGCTTTCCAGGAATGATGAAACTAGAAAATGATAAAACTGCTTCTCAACATCCAACCCATATAGTATGGGCAACAGGTGGTAATATGTTACCTGATAGTGTTCATCAAGAAAATTATGAAAAAGGAAAAAGCTACTTATAAAAAAGCTAAAAATAAAACCTGTGGGATGTAACTCTAGCTCACTATCAACATAATGCTTCGTAAAAACACTTGTTTTACCTATTTAAGGAGTTAAAAAGAATGAAAAAAGTAAAAGATCTTCAAATTAAATTATGGTTAGGTTCTGTTTTAGGTTCTCTTTTGATTTTTCTTATCATTAAACAAATTTGGAATGATGTAAACAATTGCTTATTACTATTCTTGTTAATTTTCGGTTTTATAATAAACTATATCTTTACGAAGATAAAGTTAAAACATAATAATAGCATAGTTAAATCGGAAGAAAATACTTGAATCCTAGCTAAAGATTTTATTTAAAATAAAACATACGAATTGTTATTTACTTATGAATAGTAAATAGGTTAGTTTCGGAACAACAATTTTAAGTTCTCGCCACCTTCTTGTAACCATTGAGGATTTGCTGCAGCTTTAACGATTTGTTCCTCCAACACATGCATATCGTCAATATTTTCTAGGTAACGTCCAAGAAAATGAACGAATACATCTAATCTTCTTAGTTGAACCAATATTGGAAGTGCTTCTATTTCTTCTTTTTCTAATGAAATAAGTGAAGTGAAGCCGTTAACAAAGGCCTCTATATTTTCCCAAAGTCGTGTTTTGTTTTGTTCTCCTACGATTAGCTCTGAGATACACACTGCAGCTTCCATCACACGTAAATCGTTCGTAACAAACTCAAAATCAAGAATTGCCGATATTGTTTCAGAAGTCTGTAGTATATTCGATGCATTTAAATCACCGTGAATTAATTGATGTGGTAGCTTTTTAAGAGTGGGCACATATTGCTTAAAATCTACTAGTTGCTGTTTGATCCACAATAACTCGTTTTTATATTTGGTAAATTCGTGTGGTGGGTGGGAACACCATTCTGCGATTTTATCAATAGGCAAGTCCGGATAAGTATGTTCAATTTCATAATAAGGTCGATAAATGATCGTGTTATTTAGCTTTAATTCATTTAGAGCTTTTAGTAATGAACCAGCTGTTTGTCCAAACGAGGTAATAATTTCTGAATGATCTAATGAAGGATTTTCACCTACAATAAAATGATACATACACGCTATTTTCATAGAGTCATCATTTAATCGAACCATCGTATCACCATTCTTTGTCATGAGTGGAACAGGAACGTGAAATGGTAGATTTGGTATCTTTACAAGCTTTAATAAAACCTCATGCTCTAGTTTTACCTTATTTAGATCTTGGTGAGATTCATAAATTCGAAAAATATATTTATTGCCATTTTCTTCAATATAACGAGTGGTGTTATTATAACCACTTTTCCCTTCGGAAACAGTCCAAGTCATGTTATCTTCTAAAAATTGAGCTACAACATTGTTAATTGCATCTATAAGTTTACTCATAATCTTTTCTTCTCCTTGATCTTTTAAAAAATAGCTTTTTTATACTTATTATTACAGTTGTTTTTAACGAATACAACTACCTTTACTCTAAAGAAATTATCATATAAAAGACCACTAAGTATATTTGAGTTATAATTAGAACAGCTCATTTATTGTTAATTCTTGCGCGAAATTAAGGAATATACAAACATAAACATTTCTAAATTTAATACATTGATTAAGGGAGTATTCGTGTAAAACAATGATTAAAAAATATAAACTAAAGAAAAATTTTAGAGGTATAAAAAGAGGTACACATCTTTATTTAATTGCAGAATCTGAATTCATAGGTGTTAAAGAATTTGTTCTCCGCACAAAAGACCTGTCAATTAGACTATCAATTAATGAAAAAGAGTTGGAGGATAACTTCATTTTTTTGAGTTATGGAGCAATTGATTGACAATGAGTTAGATTATTGAAATCAGTAAGTTCATTATTTAATAAAATATAATTCTATATAAACTTTATTGGGAAATTAAAGGAAATAACAAGTGTAATAATGTTAATATAAGTAAACAGATAATTGATATAGAAAGGAATTATCATTGTGATTTATAAAATATTATTAATAATGCTATGGTTATTTTTGTATTGGAATTATATATATCTCCCACTTTCTTTAAAGTGGAAACAGATGAAAAAAGTTTATTTTTAGGTTTAACTTTCTTGTGTATCATTCTAGGCAAATTACTATCTGATAATTATAAAAAGAATGATGAGTAAACATGGAATCCATTCTGTTTTAAGTGAATGTTTGTGTCATAAAAAGGGACAATATTCTAAAAATCACTTCCTACATAAACATATATTGTATGATCAACCTTCATTTGTCTAAAAAGTGGACAATAATACAATAAGCGGTGCTACGATGGGTGACAGAATATTTTCGCTTGAAATCGATACAAGTGTTGCTCGTAAATGGAGATTAAAAGAAAGAAGCTATTAAAAAATTTTTATATATGGTGGAATGACAGGAATCGCAGTTTGATGTGTTTTAAAGAAAGGAAATATGGGAATATATTGATACCAAAGGAAAAATACCCATTTTAATGTTGACAATTTTTATAGGAATAGTTTATGATATGTTCATAACTTAATATTTTGATTTTTCTTATCAAGAGAGGTGGAGGGACTGGCCCTATGATACCTCGGCAGCGGACTTTTATAGTACTGTGCCAATTCCAAGTAGCGTAATGCTAGAGATAAGAGGAGCAGGTAAACTAATTTGTTTATTTAACCCTTCTTCTTATTACTAGAAGAGGGGTTTTTTGATTTCAGTTTTCATTGTGTTGTTCGTTGTTTTTTAAAAATTTTTCGTTAAGGGAGAGAAACACACATGACAAAAACATTAGTATCAGCAGCACCATTTAGAGCAGATCACGTAGGAAGCTTATTACGTCCAGAGAGAATTCATCAAGCTAGAAAGAATCATAAAGAAGGTAGTATTACATCTCAAGAATTACATAATATTGAAACGGAAGAAATCAAAAAAATCGTAGATAAACAAATTGAGGTTGGCTTACAGGCTGTGACAGATGGAGAATTTCGTCGTAAGTTCTGGCATACAGATTTTCTTGAGCATTTAACTGGTGTAGAAGGGTATGTACCTGAAACTGGTTTTAAATTCAATGGGGAAGAAACTGAAAGATATGATGTTCGAGTTATCGGAAAAGTAGCGTTTAACCAAGATCATCCACATATTAAGGAATTTATTCAATTTAAAGAAATTGTTGGAGATCGTGCTGTAGCAAAACAAACGATTCCAAGTCCAAATCAGTTATTTAACCCTGGAATTCGTAACCTTGAAATCTACCCTGATATTGAGGACTATACAAAAGATGTAATCCATACATATCGAGATGCAATCAAAGCTTTTTATGACGCAGGTTGCCGTTACTTACAATTAGATGATGTGTATATTGCCGCTTTAAATGCACCTAATATTAATTTTGATGCTGGTGGAACTTCACGTGAAGAATTAATTGAGTTAGCATTACGTGTTATTAACGGTGTATTAGAAGATAAACCAGAGGATTTAATTGTTACAACTCATCTTTGCCGTGGAAACTATCGTTCAACTTGGGCGTTTGAAGGAAGCTATGCAAAAATCGCTCCAACATTATTTGCAAAAGAGAAAGTAGACGGCTTCTTCTTAGAATATGATGATGATCGTTCAGGAGATTTCGAGCCATTGAATTATATTCCAAATGATGGACCACGAGTTGTTTTAGGTGTTTTCACATCAAAGCATGGTAATTTAGAAGACAAAGAAAATATAAAAGCGCGTATTGAAGAAGCAACTAAATATGTACCATTAGAAAATCTATGTATCAGCCCTCAATGTGGTTTTGCTTCAACACATCATGGTAATATCTTGACTGAAGATGAGCAATGGGCAAAGTTAAAGTATATTGTTGATATTTCAAAAGAGATTTGGGTACAGAACTAAGCAATTAAATAAACATGAAAACAGCTTTGTACAATGTACAAAGCTGTTTATTATCATTAAGTTTTTAACTTACATATAATCGTAAACAGAATCCTCTAAATAGAGCCAGTGATAGTATTCAATCTGTGGTTCTGTCATTTCAGACATTTCTTTTTCATTGAATTTTTGTTTTGCTAATAATTCTTTCACTTTTGAATCTCTGGCTAATTTACTCATTTTAAATCCTCCTAATATATGAGAAGTAACAAAAGCTGCTACATTCATGTAAACGTTTTCTTTCTTTTCTTATTTTTATTATATATCTCAAAATGAGATTAAACAAATATCATTTTGAGATGATTTATTGAAAACTGATATAAAATTGTTATTAACGAAAGAAAGGAAGATTTTCTTAATAAAAAAGGGAGGAGGTTATTAAAAAAAGTCGACACTAAGTGCCGACCTTCTATTCATTATGATAATTTAAATTTGCCGATCATTTTGTTTAACTGTTCGGCTAGGG
Organism: Metabacillus litoralis; assembly: GCF_007994985.1. Lineage (GTDB taxonomy): Bacteria > Bacillota > Bacilli > Bacillales > Bacillaceae > Metabacillus > Metabacillus litoralis. The sequence goes on from NZ_VOQF01000015.1 coordinate 59,818, forward strand.
TGAATAAAGAATGAACATTACATGAGATCTCTTCCATAGCACACGTTGTTTGTTGTACAGATTGTGAGGTTTGTTCAACACCTGCAGCTGATTCTTCCGAAATACTTGCCACATCTTCAATTGATGTAAGGATATGATTTGTTTTATTGTTTATCGTATCAAAACTTTCTGAAATTGCTGAGATACTTGTAACCATAGTAGAAAATGAATGCTCAATATCAACAAACGTTTCTCCTGTAATTATAATTTGTTTAGTACCTTCTTTAATCTGTTGATAACCATTTTCTAATGAGTGAAACATTCCATTTGCTTCTTCCTGGATATTTGTGACGATTGTTGTAATATTTTGAACCGATCCAGAAACTTGCTCAGCTAGTTTTCTAACTTCATTTGCAACAACTGAAAAACCTTTACCATGCTCACCAGCTCGAGCTGCTTCGATTGCGGCATTGAGTGCTAGTAAGTTCGTTTGTTCAGCTATATTATTTATAACATCAACAAGCTGTGAGATTTCTTGTGCTTTTCGATCTAGTCCTTTAACTTTTTCAACAGAGTGATTCATAATTCGATTAATTGTTTCCATTTGCTGTACAGAGTCATTCATATGCTTACTACCTTTATTTGTCATATCCATTACAATCGCAGAAGACTCTCCTATGGATTGCCCTTCTTTATGAGCTTGTATGATATGGTGATGAAACTCCTTCATCGATTGTGAAAGATCAGATGATTTTCGTGACTGTGCATCTGCACCACATGCTAGCTCTTGCATAGTAGCTGCAACTTGTAGGCTATCTTGTTTCACTTTGTTGGAAGATAAAGTTAACTCTTCACCTTGATGTGAAATCGATTCCGTAGCACGAGAAATGTTAGATATTAAATCTCGGAGATTGTGTTGCATTTTATTGATAGCTACTGCTAATGTTCCAATTTCATCATATCGTTTTATATGTATTTCTGTAGATAAATCTCCTTCACCAACCTTTTGTACCTTTTGGGTTAGGCTAATTAATGGTTTTAGTAAAGAAGAAGTGAAGTAAAAAATAACAACTAAACTAATAAGTAAGATTAAAAATGTAAAAATCATTAATACCGTTTTATCTTTATTCATCGTCTTATAAACTTCTGTTGCATCAAGATCGGCACCAATAATGCCAATTACTTCTCCAGTAGTTGATTTTATAGGTATATAGGCAGTTACTAATGCTCCCCAATCTTTGTCATTCGTCATTTCCACTTGCATGACATCTTTATCAAAAGCTTTCTCCAATGATAGGGATACATCTTCCTTATCTCCAAGTGCTGAAGCATCATCTTCTTCAACAGGCATACCATCGACAACATAAAAATATTCATAATTACCATTAACTTCTTTGCGGTTCATCGTATAAAGGTATTCTAATCCTGTTGTTTCACGTAAGATATTTAATTGTTCTCTTAGTTCGAAATAGTAATCTGTTTCACCTGATTCTAATGTAATTTGCTCATATTTCTGAATATCTATTAAATCTTCTGCTGATTGAATAATATTGCCTGCCATATTACTCAAAGAATTTTTAACAAGTTTAACCGATGCAGAATAACTTACAAATGCTATAACCACACAACTGATTAATACAATTAAAGAGAAGGTAAGCAACATTTTTACTTTTAGACTCTTCTTCATTCATCAACATCCTCTAAGTGAAGTAATTATTATGTGAGGAGATTTAGCTTTCCTATTAATTTAGAGAAAATTGAAGCTTCTCATATAACAAGAATATATTAACATATTAGTAGGAAAAAGGAATCAGTTTTTTTATTTTAATAGTTTTCAATTACTTTATTATCAGTAAGTTAGAAGTTCTAGTAAATTCAGATTGTATTGAGATATGAAGATGATTGGAAAGAACCAAATTCATGTTAGTGATGTTGTGAAATTATGACAGAATGAGTGGGGAAGAAACGATTTAAGTGAAACGCATTTTATTCAATATAAAAAAGAGATACAAAATTATGTATTGTAGATCTTCTTTTATATTTATATGGTTATTAGTGTTTAGTTATTTTGCAACAACAAAATAACACCATATTTATCCACAAATTATAATAAAGTACAAAATCCTAAAAAAATTACAAATTGTAAACACTTACATTTGTAAAAATTTCAGAAAAATTCATTTCACGTTCTAAAGATCTTTCTAACGATTGTTAGTTATTGTTGGTAGTATTGAGATAGCGCTTACATAAGAAGGAGGCTAAATAGATGAATGTACATCAATAATGAATGTTTATAGTAAAAATAAAATCAGTAACGTGTGAAACCAACTTCAAATACATACCTCTAGATCGTGCATATACATCAGATTCCTATTATAAAACAGATTGATTTATCAGTTTTAAGATGGTAGATATATCATGAAAGTTTTTCCGCAAGGACAGTAAATTTCACAAGCGAATAATGTGTTTCTCTATATTTTTTATGTATTTTAAACAAGTAAAACCACAAATAAGATAAAAATTAAGATTGAAAGCGCAGCTATAATGAAAAATCGGAAATGAAAAATTAATATTATCGGAGGTTCTATATGAAAAAGGGGAGAAGTATTTTTGCACTAATGATAACAATTCTTTTAATATGTACTAGTTTTAACATAAAGACATTTGCTGTAAGTGAGGGGACTGAAGTGAATATGGAGAACAATGGTTCCTATAAAGTTATATTACCTAATGAGTATGGAGATGGTAATGGGCAATCTTATCCGGTTCTTTATTTAATGCCTGAAGATGGGAAATCTTTATACAATAATAAAATGATTTCAATGATTCAAGGTGAAATGGAAACTGATCAATCAGGAAATATGATCATTGTTATGCCGAACTTTGATTCAAATGAGGATTTTCGCATCACAATGAAAAAGATTATTGCTGATGTTGATAGTAAGTACAATACAATAGCTACAATAGATCACAGAGCCATTCTTGGTGTTGGAGTCGGTGGTTATATGGCCTATATTTTTGGGATGACTGATAATAATTCAGCCCTAAATACACCTAATATGATTAAAAACATCGGAAGTATTCGTGGACATTTTAGTGAAACTGATCATCCATTATATGAAGAATATGGTGATGTTTATGACATAATCTCGCAAATTAATAAAGATAACATCGTAAACTACTATACTTATTTAGATAGTCCAACAGAAGATCCTTTCACTTATCAACCTAAATCGACAAATGAAATTGGAGCTTTATTTATTAATTGGTATAGAACTTTGTCATATGATATTCATGAATATACAGCACGTTATGGTACTTATGATGATGACTATTTACAGGAATCAGTAAGTCGAGTAATGAATCGCTTTAGTGAGCAATTTTATTCAAAAATGATAAGTGGTGATATTTCGTTATCTCCACAAGTAGCAGCAAGTTCTGTTGAAGAAATAGAAGTTAGTTACAATATCGATGTTAATCCTATTTTTCCAGAGATCTCTCCTCATTCAACAGATATGACAATTGAAGTTATATTAACAGATCCAGCTGATGGTTCTGTGCTTCATAAAGAAAATAAGACGGTATCAGTAGATGGAGTGGCTACTTATGAAGGGACTTTCAAAATTCCGAATACTGTTAATGGTACAAATTCGAAAGTTTCTATCACAGCTAATATGCTTGGATTTACCATAAACATTGGCAGTGAATCATTAGTACGTATCATGGATACAGGTTCAAAGCCAGATGAACAGTTAATTGATCTTATGGGAGATTGGAAGTTCAAGGCTTATAAACCTTTTTCAAATACAGGAAGTGAAGCTCTCGATCAAATTACTAATCTAACAAAGGATGTATGGACAACTTGGGGTACAGTTCAACCAGCGCTAGGATGGTGGACAGCTGATTTTGATGAAAGTCTTGAAAATAACTCAAATTGGACGGGCTATGCATGGTACGTACGTGAATTTAACATAAATGCAGATTTTGCAAAAGAAGACTTACTATTGGCTCTTGGTAAATTTGATGAAGCAGATGAAGTATATGTAAATGGTGTTCGTGTTGGTGCAACTGGTATCCCTGAACCTGGTGGTCTTTATGATGGAAGCAATCCATGGGATGTGGACCGTTTATACAAGTTAGATTCTGATATTTTAAATTATGGAGGATCAAATACAATTGCAGTTAGAATGGCAAACTCCAATGGTGGTGGTGGCTGGTATCAAGGTCCAGTAGGGATTTTCTCTCCAGCAGCTTATAACAAAATTGTAGGTTTACCTTCTGACTTAGCAGATTCAACTGCAACAGCTCAAATTAAAGAATTTGTGGATACACAAAACACTGCACTAGAAAGCAAAGATATTGATGCTTATGCTAAAACGATAGCACCAGATTATTTTCAATCTGGTTATAATAAAGCTCGACTAATCGAAAAAGTGAACAAAGATCTTACTGGAGATGGAAAGGTAACAGTATCTGATTCATCGGTAAATGTTTATAATTTTAAGGGTATGTATTTGTATCAAGCCCAAAGAAACATAACAAATGCTTCTGGTGAAATTAAAACAGAAACAGTTAATGCTTATTACAAAATTGAAAATGATAATGTGGTCATGTACGGTGATCATGAGACTTTCTATGTCGATTCTTACGCGTCATCATATGCTGCAAGTGCAAAAGGTCTTGAAGGTAGTACTGAAATGAATTACCGTGTTTACCTTCCAGAAGGCTATTTTGATTCAAATAAAAGATATCCTGTTACGTATTTATTGCATCAATTTAGCTCTACTAGTAAATCTTATGAAATTGATGGCATCCAAGATATTCTTAAAAAGGGTATGGCAGATGGAGATATTCAGGATATGATTGTTGTGATTCCGGATAGTGATGGAATGAGCTGGTGGCGAGATGATTGGGAATTAATGGTCACAGAGGACTTAGTGCCATTTATTAATGAAAATTACCGAACAATTGCTGATGCAAGGTACAACGGAACAGCAGGTGCTTCTATGGGTGGACAAGGTGCATACGGTATTGGATTATCTAATCCTAATTACTTTTCATCAATCATTAGTTTCTTTGGTGCATTTACTTATGGTAGAGAACATAGCCCTAATTCTATAGTTGAAAAAGTAAGTGATGAATATTTACAAAACTATTCACATTACTTTATATCTGGTAACCGAGATGTTTATGGATTTGGAGCACCAGCCATTCAGTTAGATAATCAGCTACGAGAAAAAAATGTAGATCATGTTTTCATGATTGAAAATGGTGAGCATGATAGTGTGTTTTATCTTCCACATGTTATTGATGCATTTAGCTATGTAAGTGAGGAAATGTACACTACAGGCGGTAAAATTGCAGATTCTGCATCAAGTGAAATGGAAGCAGAAGTAACAGATGATAAACTAAATATCTCAGCTAAACTAAGCTTAAATCAAGAATTTGATCAATGGATGAACACAATACCAGAATCAGCTTATACGAAAGATACTAACCCTGATATGGTCATTCCGATTACTTTCAAAATTGAACAAAATGGTAAAACGGTATTTAATCAGATGGAAACTTCAACAGTATCTGGTTCAACTTCATTAGAATTCGAGAAAGAAATTATTCTAGGTGGTTCAGTTGCTGATCCAGATAATGTAGTTGCAGGTGATGTTGACCTTACTAAGAATTTCACCCTTTCTGTATTTGCTTCTTTATTAGATACAAATATAGATTTAGGAACCTTTGAATATACGGCTAAAACCGTAGATGAAGGAAAACCAACACCAGGTGATGAACCTAAAACACCTAATCATGAAGAAAAGCCAAAAGGAGATGAGGTAGTTGGTGGTAAAAACGAGGACACAAGCAAAGATAGTGAAGTAGATAAAGACAAAGAAGAAGGTGATTCTACTAATTCTGATAAAGTAGAAGGAAAAAATCTTCCGAATACTGCAACTAATCATTACAATTCTTTCCTGGTAGGTTCGATAATCGTACTATTAGGATTATGTTTTGGTGTTTTAGGATGGAGAAAGAGATTCATAAAAGAGTAAATTAATTCTAGTGTTGAATAGTTGATTTGTTTTCTAATAGAAAGCAAATCAACTATTTTTTTGAATATAACAAAAAACAGCTTTTGTACATGTACAAAAGCTGTTACCTAGTATTATTTTTCAACTTACATATAATCATAAACAGAATCTTCAAAATAAAGCCAGTGATAATATTCAATCTGCGGATCAGTCATTTCAGACATTTCTTTTTCATTGAATTTTTGTTTTGCTAATAGTTCCTTCACTTTTGAATCTCTGGCTACTTTACTCATTTTAAATCCTCCTAATGTATGGGAAGTAACAAAGCTGTTACATTTCGTGTAAACGATTTCTTTGATTTCTTATTTTTATTATATATCTCAAAATGAGATTAAACCAATATCAATATCAGATGATTTTTCAAGAAATGATATAGAATTGTTATTTGTTGATTTTACATAGGAGAATTTACTAAATAAGCCAGTTAGGTTAGTGATTAGAAGGCTTTAATTGTTTAGGGGTAATTTATTGCACCCCTAATAGTCCATTTTTGATAATGCTATTTATCATCTCCGCCATTTCTCTTGGAGATTTATCCATTCCATTGTTTAACCAGCTTTTTGTCACATAGATACTTCCACTGATGACAAAGATACTCAAGTATTCAGATAGTTCTTCATCAATGTGATTATTTGCTTGCCAGTTATTCATAAAGAAATGTTGGGCGACGACCATCACCTTCTTTTGAAAGGTAGTGTCAACTTTTTCACTAAGAAGTGTTTTACAGATTTCAGCTTTGGAAGCAAAATATTCTAATAATCTTTCAATCATCTGTATATCATCATCTTCGTAAGTGTATTGACTCAAATATCCTTTCATATCTTCAATAAGTTCTTCTTCAATTTTGTCGAGAAGGTCAAATTGATCATGATAATGTGTATAAAATGTCGAGCGATTAATGTCAGCTTTACCACAAATCTCTTTAACTGTAATGGAAGAAATCTGCTTTTCCTTCAATAAATGGATAAGACTATCCTTTAAAACCATTCGGGTATATTTTTTTCTTCGATCTAATTTAGAAGTACTCATATAAATCTCCTTTAAATTTATGAGTTATCCGACATAATTAATAAATATGTTGGAAAAGTCACAAATGAAGAATAACTGTTTGTTGAATAGACAACACCGTGTCCATATAATAATAGAGTGTATACGAAAAAGTAGCAAGAGAGGGTGAATAGCAATTAACATAGCAGCACGAATTATTAAACATAAAAAAGCTGTTGCGATTACATTTATGGTTCTGACAGTACTCTGTGCCATAGCAACCTTAAAAGTATCAGTGAACTACGATATGACAGACTACTTACCAGATGATGCAGGTTCTACCGTAGCAATGGATATCATGCAAGAAGAATTTGAGGGAAGTGTTCCTACAAATCGAATCATGATTCAAGATGTGACAATTCAGGAAGCTCTTGAATTTAAAAATAAACTGGAGAATATAGATGGTGTTTCAAATGTAACATGGTTAGATGATGCAATTGATCTAAAATCACCGCTTGAAATGGCTGATCAAGGTGTTGTTGAAACGTATTATAAAGATAATAAAGCATTATTTTCATTTAGCATTCGTGAGGGTGAGGAAGTTGTCATAACAGATAACATCTATGAGCTCATTGGAGAAGATAATGCAATGTCTGGAGAATCACTTAATACGGCTACACAACAAAAAATGGCTGGAACTGAATCAATGTACGCAGCTGCCTTATTAGTGCCGATTATCATATTGATTTTAGTTTTATCCACTAATTCTTGGATAGAACCATTATTTTTCTTAACAGCAATAGGTGTTTCCGTGTTAATTAATATGGGTACAAATATCTTTCTTGGTGAAGTCTCATTTGTTACGCAGTCTGTTGCACCAATTCTACAACTAGCTGTTTCACTAGATTACGCCATTTTCCTACTTCATAGTTTTGCAGATTATCGAAAAAAAGTAGAGGATCCTCATCATGCGATGGAGCTCGCTATGAAAAAATCATTTTCTGCGATTACAGCTAGTGCTTCAACAACTTTCTTTGGCTTTATTGCCTTAACATTTATGAATTTTGAAATCGGGGCAGATTTAGGAATTAATTTAGTTAAAGGAATTTTATTAAGCTTTATTAGTGTCATGATCTTTTTACCAGCATTAACATTATTGTTCTATAAATGGATTGATAAAACAAAACATAAACCTTTGCTACCGAGCATCAAGAACAAAGGAAATGCTGTAGTGAAAATGAAAATTCCAAGTATATTACTTGTACTGCTTGTGATTGTACCTGCATTCTTAGCACAAAGTCAGACGAATTTCATCTATGGAATCGGAGATCAACCAGAGAACACAAGAGCTGGTAGTGATATCGTGAAAATTAAAGAACAATTCGGTGAAAGCACACCAATTGTTTTACTTGTTCCTAAAGGAGATGTCGCAAAAGAAGAGGAATTAGTGCAGGATTTAGAAAAAATCGAACATGTATCAAGTGTTCTAGCTTTTGTTAACACAGTTAGTGCAGCAATTCCACCTGAATATTTAGATTCTTCCATTACAGATCAATTTTATTCAGAAAATTATGCACGAATCATACTCCAAACTGAAACCAAAAATGAAGGAGAAAAAGCCTTTCATTTAATTGAGCGAGTTCAAGATAAAGCAAAATCCTATTATGATCAAGATGTATTTATGGTAGGTGAAAGTGTAACGTTATACGATATAAAAAATATTGTTCAAAAAGATAATCAATTAGTTAATCTTTTAACAATTTTAACTGTAGCTTTCGTTTTATTAGTAACCTTTAAATCAATTTCGATTCCTTTTATTTTATTGCTTACAATTCAGACAGCCGTCTGGATCAATTTATCAGTTCCTTATTTTACAGACTCTCCATTAGTTTATGTAGGATATTTGTTGATCAGCATTATTCAACTAGCTGCAACGGTGGATTATGCGATCCTACTGACAGATGCATATAAGGAATATCGACAGGAAATGCCTGCACTAGCAGCTATTAAAAGAACATTAGATGAGAAAATATTTGCTATAGGAATTTCAGCTTCCATATTATCAAGCGTTGGATTTATATTATGGATTACTTCCTCAAACCCAATTGTTACATCAATCGGTTTATTACTTGGAAGAGGAGCGTTACTAGCGTTTATTATGGTTGTGTTTTTCCTACCAGCATGCTTATTGGTCTTTGATAAATTGATCACAAAAACAACATGGAAAGCAAACTTTTTTAAGGAGGACCGATAATGAAAAAAATCCTGATTTTAATTTTAATAAGTATAATAATGATGCCGTCTATTCTAGTAACAGCTGAAGAAGTTTCTAGTGAAAAAGGAGAATTTTCTTCAAAAGATGAGGTTGTTTATGCGAACTTAAGTGCAACTGGTGAAAAACAAGAAATTTATGTTGTAAACATATTAGACATAGAAAAAGCGGGAAAGATCATTGATTATGGACCGTATTCTAGTCTGAAAAATTTAACAAATTTATCTTCTTTAAATCAAGATAATAATTCTGTAGAATTCTCAGCTCCAGAAGGGAAATTTTATTATCAAGGTAATATGAATGAAAAAAATCCATTGCCATGGGATATCACCATTTCATATTTAATGGATGGAAAAGAAATAACACCAAAAGAGATTCTTGGAAAAGAGGGACATGTTCAAATTAAGATTGCTACTTCTGCCAATGATGAAGTAGATCCAATCTTTTTTGAAAACTATTTATTACAAATTTCTCTTTCCCTAAACACTGACCAATATAGTAACATTAAAGCTCCTGACGGAATGCTAGCAAATGCAGGGAAAAACAAGCAAGTAACATTCACAGTGATGCCTGGAAAGGAAGAGGAATTAGTACTTGAAGCAGACGTTATTAATTTTGAGCTAGAAGGTATTAACATATCTGCAATTCCTTCTTCCATGTCAATTGATGCACCAGATATTGATGATATGACAGGTGATATGCAAACTCTTACAGATGCGATAAAAGAAGTGAATGATGGTGTTGCAAAATTAGAAACAGGAGTTTCAGAATTAAATAATGGTGTAAAAAGTCTACAAAGTGGTTCAAAGGAATATAGTGATTGGATGAATGCACTCAATGATTCTTCCTCTGAGCTAATTAACGGTTCGAAAAACATTCAGCAAGCACTTGAAGCGATGAATGGTTCATTAGCAAATAATTCAGAGCAAATTGATCTAGCTGATTTCAAAAAACTAGAAGATGGACTCAAGCAAATGTCAGCTGGTTTAAAAGAAACATCAAAGAGCTTAATGACGTTAAAAGAAAATTATGAAGCAGCACTTTCTTCACTCGACAAAGCCATAAATTCTATTCCTGACTACGTCATTACAGAAGAACAAACTCAAAACTTATATAATAGTGGAGCAGATCCGAAAGTACTTGATCAATTACTAGAAACCTATTCAGCTTCAATAACTGCAAAAGAAACTTACGCAGCATCAAAAAAAGCATTTACTTCTGTAAATGCTACACTTCCGCAAGTTAGCGGAACTCTTACAGCAATGGCTAGTAATTTAGACACTATGACAAAAGAGCTTTCAACATCTCTTGAACAAATGAACATAGATGATTCACTCGCTAAATTACAGGAAGGTATAAATGGGTTAGCTTCCAATTATAAGAACTTTCATAAAGGATTAGTAAATTATACAGAAGGGGCAAGTCAATTAACTAGCTCGTATAATAGTCTGCATAATGGAATCAACGAATTATCTCAAGGTACAAGTGACCTAGAAAACGGTGTTAGTCAACTACACGACGGAACTACAGAACTCTATGAATCTACAAGTGACTTACCTGCTACAATGAACAAAGAAGTGGATAAAATGATGTCAGAGTTCGATAAATCTGACTTCGATGCTGTATCCTTTACTTCACCTAAAAATGAAAAAATTAACTCAGTTCAATTTGTCTTCAAAACAGAAAGTATAAAGCAAGATGAAGAAGAACCAAAAGTCACGGAAAAACCTGAAGAAGAAAAAGGATTCTGGACTCGCTTTATGGAGTTGTTTTCTTAGTAATATGGAGAAAGGTACTATCCAAACGGGTAGTACCTTTTTTGATGTAATTGTACATAAATTAGAAATGTATATGTATGAGGAATAGATACTGTCCCCCGACTAGAGGAACTTTTTGTTACAAATAAACCAATTTACAGGTCACAAGAAAGATGTGTCCTGATATCAAAGAAATGTCGACCATTAAAGATAAAATGTAGATCATAAATGAGAAATTACACATCATAAGCTTGGATTTGCGCGCATTCGAAGAAATATAAACCATTAGAAAGAAAATACAGGTCATAAAAGAGATATTACACGTCATTAACTTGGATTTGCGCGTCATTCAAAGAAATACAAACCATTAAAAAGAAAATACAGGTCATAAAAGAGAATTTACACGTCATTAACTTGGATTTGCGCGCCATTCGAAGAAATACAAACCATTAAAAAGAAATCCAGGTCATGAGCACAGCTTTTTACTCCACATGATGAAATGAAAATTATAAACTAAAGATCGCATGTGATAGTTAGTGATCTCACATTTCAAAGATCATTTAACTTTTTAGAATATTCAGTATCTGATATACTAGTTTAAAAGATAAAAAAAGACCCTGAAATTAATTAAAATACAGTTTATATAAAACAAATAGTAGTATTTTAATCTATATTTCGTAGTGTAAAATAGAGGGGTAGTTGTGAAGGGGGATACATAATTTTGAACACTAAGTACTTAGATTTATTAGCCCAGAAATATGATTGTGAAGAAAAAGTAGTTACAGAAATTATTAATCTTGAAGCGATTCTTAATCTACCAAAAGGCACAGAGCATTTTGTCAGTGATTTACATGGGGAATATCAAGCTTTTCAACATGTTTTAAGAAATGGCTCTGGAAAAGTAAAAGAAAAAATAGAAGATATTTATAAAAAAGTATTAACCGAAAAAGAAATCAAAGAATTTGCCACATTAGTCTACTATCCAGAAGAAAAAATTCAACTTATTAAGAATGATTTTGATAATGAAAAAGAATTACATCAGTGGTACTCCGTTATCATTGAGCGTATGATTAAACTCATTTCTTATGCCTCCTCAAAATATACACGCTCGAAATTACGAAAAGCCTTACCAGATCAGTTTGTTTATATTATAGAAGAATTACTTTATAAAACAGATGAATTCACAAATTTTAAAGAGCCATATTATGCTAAAATTGTTCAACAAATTATTTCTCTCGGACAAGCTGACAAGCTTATTACAGGTCTTGCTTATACAACTCAGAGATTAGTTGTTGATCATCTCCATGTTGTGGGAGATATTTATGATCGTGGTCCAGAGCCAGATCAGATTATGGAAGCACTCATTAATTATCATTCTGTTGATATTCAGTGGGGCAACCATGATGTACTATGGCTAGGTGCTTTTGCTGGATCAAAGGTTTGTTTAGCAAATATTATCCGAATTTGTGCTAGATACAACAATTTAGATATCATTGAAGATGTTTATGGAATCAATCTTAGACCTCTTCTTAATTTAGCGGAAAAATACTATCAAGATAATCCTGCTTTTAGACCAAAAGTTCATTCAGATGAAACAATATTCGAAGAAGAACAATTACAAATTACAAAAATTCATCAAGCGATCGCAATCATTCAATTTAAACTTGAAAGTCCTATTATCAAACGACGACCAACCTTTAATATGTCAGAAAGGCTCTTACTTGAAAAAATAGATTACGAGAAAAACGAGATTATAATTCACGATAAAACATATCCATTAGAAAATCCGTGTTTTGCAACAATTAATCCTATACAGCCTGATCAATTATTAGAAGAAGAAAAACAGGTGATAGACAAGCTGTTATTTTCTGTTCAACATTCAGAAAAGCTTGCAAGACATATGAATTTTCTTATGAAAAAAGGCAGTCTCTATTTAAGATATAACGGAAATTTATTAATTCACGGCTGTATTCCGTTAGATGAAGATGGAAATATGGAGAAAATGCTAATAGAAAATAAAGAATATGCAGGTCGTGAATTACTTGATATTTTTGAACGTTATTTACGACATTCTTTTGCACATCAGGAAGAAACTGATGATCTTGCAACAGACATGGTTTGGTATTTGTGGACAGGTGAATATTCATCACTGTTTGGAAAAAGAGCGATGACCACCTTTGAAAGATATTTTATAAAAGATAAAACAACACATAAAGAAAAGAAAAATCCTTACTATCATTTACGTGAAAAAGAGGAAACCTGTGAAAAAATACTAGCAGAATTTGAACTAGATCCTAATCAAGGTCATATCATAAATGGTCACACACCAGTAAAAGAGATTAATGGAGAAGATCCTATTAAAGCTAATGGAAAGATGATCGTGATTGATGGCGGATTTTCAAAGGCTTATCAATCAACAACAGGAATTGCCGGTTACACCTTATTATATAATTCATTTGGCATGCAGCTTGTCGCACATCAGCATTTCAATTCAAAAGAAGAAGTTTTGTTAAATGGTACCGATGTGTTATCAGTAAAAAGAATTGTTGATAAAGAACTAGAGCGAAAAAAGGTGCTAGAAACAAATGTGGGAGAGGAATTATTGCAAGAAGTTTCTATTTTGACTAGCTTGATGGAATATCGGTATATGAAATAGATTAATAGTAGAATAATAATTAATGTATTATTGAGTGTAAAACCCTTGTATTTTATTTATTAATTAAGTAAACTACGTGTAAATTCAATTTTCGGGTGCTAGTGGAAGCTGGCTGAGATTGCAACTATTCCGTTGTGGACCGTGATAACCTGTTGGGTAATGCCAGCGTAGGGAATGTGAGTAGGTAAACTATGAGCACTTTGCGCTATATGCAAGGTGCTTTTTTCAATGATTTTATATAATTTCTGGTTTATCTTGATGGATAAAAACGATTTAGAAGGGACGGATACAAAATGAATATAGAAAAAATTGAAGTAACATTAACGAAGGTAAGAGAAAAAAATCCACTTGTTCATAACATTACTAATGTTGTTGTGACAAATTTTACAGCAAATGGACTTTTAGCATTAGGAGCATCACCTGTTATGGCTTACGCTAAAGATGAAGTAGCAGATATGGCCAAGATTGCAGGTGCACTTGTGTTAAATATCGGAACATTATCACATGACGAAATTGAGGCGATGTTGATAGCAGGTAAATCTGCAAGTGAACATGGTGTACCAATTATTTTTGATCCAGTGGGAGCAGGTGCAACACCTTATCGTACAGAAACATCACGTCGTATTGTTGATGAACTACAGATTTCAATTTTAAGAGGAAACGCAGCTGAAATAGCTAATGTTATTGGAACAGAATGGGAAATTAAAGGTGTAGACGCTGGAGAAGGAACAGGAAATGTGGTGGAGTTAGCGCAAAATGCAGCAAAAAAACTTAAAACAACAGTCATTATTACCGGAAAAGATGATGTCATTACAGATGGAGAAACAACGTATCTTGTGCATAATGGACATCCTATTTTGACAAAGGTTACTGGAGCTGGATGTTTATTAAGCTCAGTTGTTGGTGCATTTTCAGCTGTTGAAAAGGATTTGATAGTTGCTTCAGTTTCAGCAATTACTATGTATGGTGTCGCAGCAGAATTAGCAGCAAATCAAGCTTTAGATCAGGGACCAGGAAGCTTTCAGGTTGAATTATTAAACAAATTAGCAAGTGTTTCTCCGGGAGATATTCGTCAATTGGCTAAGGTTGAAAAAATCTAACATGTCTAAATAATCGAAAATATGGAGGAAGCAATATGAAAAAAATAACGAAAAAGAAAATAGAAAATCTATTACCCGTTTATTTTATAATGGGCAGTAACAATTGCCAAAGTGAGCCTACACTTGTTTTACAGCAAGCCATTAAAGGTGGAATTACTCTCTTTCAATTTAGAGAAAAAGGTACAGGTGCTCTTACAGGAAATGAAAAAATCAAATTTGCAGAGCAGTTACAAAACATTTGCAGAATAAACAATATACCTTTCATTGTAAATGATGATGTTGATTTGGCACTAGCACTTGATGCAGATGGTATACATATTGGACAGGATGATGAATCAGCTGAGCAAGTTAGACAAAAAATTGGAAACAATAAAATACTCGGTGTTTCTACGCACAATCTTGAAGAAGTCAAAAAAGCCATTGCAGAAGGTGCTGATTATGTTGGAATTGGACCAATCTACTCAACCACAACAAAGGAAGATGCTAAAACAGCACAAGGAACAGCTCTTATTCAAGAAGTTAGAAGCAATAATATCGAAATTCCCATTGTAGGTATCGGGGGTATAACTGTTAAAAATGCGTCGCCTGTAATCGAACATGGTGGAAATGGAGTTGCTGTTATATCGGAAATTAGCTTAGCAGAAGATCCAGGAGAAAATGCGATGAAATTAAATAAAGTGGTTAAGTCATTTTTAAAATAGCTAGCTGAAGAAACAGCGTTAATTAATAAATCGATTGTAAATTCAATTTTACAATCTCGGATTATTAAATTTACATTTTATCTTTAAAGAAAGTAATATACTTACTTTAAGGAGTTGATGGTCAAATGGATATGTTAAAAAGAATGCTTGTCCTTTTTTGGACGTTCGGTATGGCTCTTCAAGATAGTATTCCAAGTAGTAATTCTATCAATCCAACAAATTTACTAACATCATCATATGAAAAAATAGTGAATGTAGCACACCGCGGCGCATCAGCTTATGCACCAGAACACACGCTAATTTCTTATCAAATGGGCGAGAAAATGAATGGCAATTATATCGAAATTGATCTTCAGATGACAAGTGATGGACATCTTATTACAATGCATGATGAAAGAGTAGACCGAACTACAAATGGTACTGGTTTAGTCAAAAATATGACTCTTAAAGAAATCAAGCAACTTGATGCTGGCTCATGGTTTAATGAAAAATACCCACACTATGCTAAAAATGAATACGAACATATTCAAGTACCAACATTAGAAGAAGTGTTCAAAGAATTTGGTCAAGATGCTAACTATTACATAGAAACAAAATCACCAACCGTATACCCTGGTATGGAGGAAAAGCTACTGAAGTTACTTGAAAAATATAACTTAACAGGAGTTAATGGACAACCAAGTTATGTAATACTCCAGTCCTTCAGTACAGAAAGCCTGAAGAAAATCCATGTGTTAAACGAACACATTCCATTAATTCAGCTATTACCAGATTCAAGTCCTGAAATGACCGATTTACAGCTTGCATCCATTAAAAAATATTCAATAGGTGTAGGTCCAAGCTTTAAACGAATTGATCAAAAATATATTGAAAAAGTAAGAGAAAGGGGCCTACAAATCCATCCTTACACTATTAATACAAGAGAAGATATGAAAAAAGCATTAAAATGGGGAGTTAATGGTATATTCACAAACCACCCAGACCTTTTTCATGAAGTTTTAAAGAATGTTGAGCAAGAAACTAAACAAAAGTGACTACTAGCAGATTAAAAATCTGCTAGTTTTTTACTTTATCAGCGATTTTTTGTAAATATCAGCGATTCTGCAAATATATCAGCGATTATTAAAAATTATCAACGATTTTTCAGATTTATCAGCTATTAGACAAAAATCGACAACTTTTACAACTAAGAACCATGAACTGAGTCATGAAGTCTAACTAATTTTAATATATTTAATCCTATATGTAAGTCTTTAGAACAGGTCGAATAGGTAAGGAATAATCAATTTTTAAACACATGCTGTCCAATGACAACAGTTGTTTCTCTTGTGTCTAACCAGCGACTTGTTGCGATGTCAGGATTATAAAAGAATAATGCGTCTTTTGCGATATGTCTCATTTCTGATATTGCTGCTTGAGCGGCTTTGATTGATTCTTGATCGGCTGGTTTGTTGATTTGTCCATTTGCTACTGGTTGAAATTGTCCGCGTTGGTAAATAACTTCTTTTATTGTGTTAGGAAATTTCGGGCTTTCTACTCGATTTAATACAACACTAGCTACTGCTACTTTACCTTCGAAAGGTTCTGTTTGGGCTTCGGCTCGTACAACTCTAGCCAATAAATCAAAGTCTGATTGGGAGATTCCAGTTATTTTATGTGAGGTGTTTTTTCCTCTACTTGGCTTTTGAGGTGGGGTATTTGTTTTATTTATCTTTATTTCTTGTCCGATATATATCAAATCAAGATTCTTTATTTGTGGGTTTTCTTTGGCTAATTCAGTTAAAGATAAGCCATTTTGTTTAGCAATTTCTGACATTGTATCACCTTTTTGAACAGTATAAGCAAATGATGGCACAGCCATAAACAGAGTTGTCAGGAATGTTAGTAAAAAGATTAGTTTTTTCACAATATAGTCCTCCTAGTAGATTTCGTTTTTTGAACTCTTGTCTTATTTCTATGTAATAAAAAATTAGAATAGTGTTACAATTAGATTACAAGAGGTAATATTAGGAGAGAACTCTAGTGTTGTAAGGCTTTTATGGTCATAACTAATAGAGGAATTTTTTAAAAGTTACAATAATGTTGATAAAACATTTTTAAAAACACAATCAGCTATACTAGGCTTTAATCTAAAGAATTTGGTCTATATCGGAAGGTGGTTCTATATGAAACGAAAAATTTCATCTCTTCAATATGAAATACTAAAAAAAGAGCTGCGTTATCTAGAAGAGATCGGAAAATTACCTGAAAAAACATCCGAGGAACTGCTTCAAGAATATGAAATTATTAATAATGAACCGGTAGCAAAATCTACATCCAGAAAGACTGTGTCATTAAATTCTATCCAAATTATTTCGATTATTGGTGCAGTTTTAATAGGACTTGGTGTTCTTAGCTTTGTTGCAAGCAATTGGTCTGCAATGACAAGTATCGAGAAGTTTGTATTATTACTCGTTACACTCATTTCTTCTTATCTTTTAGCTTGGGGAACAGAGGAGAAAAAGCCGAATACGTCAAAGGCCTTGTATTATATTGGTGCATTTATCTATGGAGCTGAAATTTTTTATATTGGACAGATGTTTCATTTAGGCGGAGACATAGGCACCGCTTTTTTGGCTTGGTCCTTAGGACTTCTTCCTTTAGCTTTTTATCGAAAAGATCATATTCTTTTTGCTGTTGCTTTTGGCTTGTTTTATTTGGCAATAGAGTTAATCTTTATGATTCCAAGTAATGGCGAACCTTCATTATGGTTAATTGTGATTCTGCCTTTGTTATTTATAGGAATTCGTTTTATTACAGTATTTCAACGTGCTCTTCTCATTGCAAATTTCGCTCTTCTTTACCAATTTATTGAATTGCGTTTTATGGTAAATAGTGAACTACATATGGGGTGGATAATACTACTCTTAGCTAGTACTTTTGCATTAAATAAAATAGTGTTTCCTAAAGAAAAGTATTTGATTGTGGTTAATTTCCTTTTGCTTTATCAATTTATCGAGTTGATTTTATTTGTCAAAGCAATTGACCATATTACATACTTAATTGTTTTCGGTTTATTAACTGTAATCTTACTTGTTATTGGTCATATCTTTATGAACAAATCAATTGTACTTTTTCCTATTAATGTCATCATCGGTATTCAATTTCTTTGTTTGATTTTGTATCACTTCGATGTAGAGCAGTTATTTGTTTATTTCTTCGTTATTTTTGCAATTGGGATAGTGTTTACACATTACAGGATAAAAGAATATGATGATGTGATGAAATGGATGGGGCTTATCTTTCAATTAGTAACAGGATTGATGTTAACATTCCCATTTTCATATGGTCCGTTAGACATAACAAGAATTTGGATTTTCTTTGGATTAGCTTATATTGTGTATGGAATGTTTTTAGTTTATCAAAATAAAGTGTTTGGAGTTTTATTAGTCAGTTTATTAATTTTCCGTTTTTATGTTGATCTTTCACTAGTATTTATGAACAAATCAATTGCATTTTTCATTGGTGGTTTATTGTTATTAGGATTAGGCTATTGGTTTGAAAAAACAAGGAGAGGAGATGGTAAAGGTGAGTCTCAAAAGAAAACCAAGTAAAATGTTTTGGATTTCCTTATTGATCCCACTTCTTGTTTTATCAAGTATGCTAATAAAGCCAGTTAATACGATGGTTAATGGCAAACAAATAACTCTTGCAACCATTCCTGTTGATCCTAGAGATTTATTTTATGGCGACTATGTGATTCTAGATTTAGAAATTGAAGAAATCGATATTTCTCTCTTAGAAGCTTCAATGAAGAAAAAATTAGAGCAATCTGCTTATGATCAAAACCTAACAGTTTACGTTTCTTTAAAGAAAGAAGATAATGGTATTTATCAAGCGATTTCTGTTAATGAAGATAAACCAGACGGACTTTTTGTTAAAGGAAAAATGAGTCCTTAC
Source organism: Metabacillus litoralis (assembly GCF_007994985.1). GTDB lineage: Bacteria > Bacillota > Bacilli > Bacillales > Bacillaceae > Metabacillus > Metabacillus litoralis. The sequence continues at coordinate 79,295 of NZ_VOQF01000015.1, forward strand.
ATCATGGATAATAGCTGGGACGAGGAGTCCGTTTCAAAACAAACAGTGTCTATTGAATATGGAATTAATCGTTTTTATGTGGAAGAAGGTACCGGTCTTGAGTTAGAAGATTCAGCAAGTAAAGGTCAAGTACTTGTATCTGTAAAAATTCATGATGGATATCCAATCTTAACAGATATAAAAGATGTAAAATAATCTTAGGTGTGAAATATGATTAAATGAGATAGATAGGAGAATCAATAATGGCTAATATTAAATTCGAAATTATAGAAAATATTGCAACTGTATCAGAAGGTCAAAAAGGCTGGAAAAGAGAACTTAATTTGATTAGCTGGAATGATCGTGAACCTAAATATGATCTTCGAGACTGGGATGAAAATCACGTAAAAATGGGGAAAGGACTTACTCTTTCAAAAGAGGAACTTTTACAATTAAAAGAGATTCTAAATGAAATGGATTTGTAAGGTTAATGGGGACTCAAATACTCACTGTGTCCCCATCTCATTTTATTAATAGGGAGGCTGGAAAGACTCTGTAATATAAGTTACTATTTCACTATATTTTGTTTGTGTATCAACTGGATACGTCATAATTAACGAGTTCATTATTCCATTACCAAAGAAGCTTTTTTTGTAGGTAATTATTCCATCTTCTTCATAAGATAAAACATACCAGTTCTCTTTGATTCTTTGATAAGCAATGTTAACTAAAATTGAATTGATCTCTTCATGATAAAAATCTTCAACAGTTTTACCCTCTTCAATTATATGGGCACCGAAAGCAGTAACCTCTATTTCTTCATTAAAGAAAGTTACACCATCTCCATTCGTTGGTGGTGGAGACATTGATAATGATGAAGGTACTTTAAAGGAAAAGCCAAATCGATCATTACTATATTGTTTATAGGTTAATTCCTTTTCTTTAATATTCTTCTCTTTTTCAACTGTTTTTTCTTCTTTTTTCTTATTTTCTTTCGTATCAGTTTCTTGCTTTTCGATTTTTTCCGTTAACTGATTTATATCAGCTTGATAAGAAGCGAGTTTTTCATCAGAAATAATCGTTTGTTCCAACTGCTTTAGTTGATCTTTTGCTTCACTGTAATTGTTTTTCTCTATAAGATTATTAATTAGCTCTATTCTTTGATCCAAAGATGTGAGTTGATCTTGTTTTGTCGTAATTTCCTCTTTTAGAGTTTGTGCTTCATTTTGAATTGTTTCTAATCCATTTTTATGAGCTAAAATCATATCAAGTGTTTTGATGGCTGATTCGTATTTCTTTGCTTCAAAGTCTCTTAAAGCACTGTTCATCTTTGTTGCTTGATCATAATAATGACGTGCATCTTTGTCACCATTTTTTTCAGTTAAAGCTAGTTCAAAATAAATTGATGCTTGGTGGTAATTTTTTTCTCCTAGCTGCTGAATTCCATTATCCATAGCTTGTTCGTAGTTATTATTAGAACAAGCAGGAAGAATGAAAAGTGTTAGTATTGATAAAATCACTGTAAGAGATCTCATTTTTCACCTGACTTTCTTTTTTCTACGTAGCATTATATCAAGAAAAAATTGAAATTAATACGCTGCTTCAAGGTGAATTTCATATGGTATACTTTGTAAAGTAAAGATAGAGCTACCGCTTAATCAAATTCAAAATAGAGGTGATTTCATGAAAATAGGAATGATTGGAATTGGTGATATTGCTCAAAAAGCATATTTACCTGTTTTAACTCAAATAAAAGATGTTGAATTACATATTTGTTCGAGAAATCAAGAAACATTATCGGAAATTTCATCTCAATATAAGCTTGAACATACGTATTCTGATATAAGTAAGTGGTTGGCAAGTGGTATTGAAGCAGCTTTTGTCCATTCTGCTACGTCTTCTCATGAAGAAATAATCGATCAATTACTAGATCATAATATCCATGTTTATGTTGATAAACCAATTACTGCTGAAGGTGAATCCTCTGAGAGATTAATTAACAAAGCAAAAAGTAGAGGGTTAATTCTAATGGTAGGCTTTAATCGACGTTATGCACCTCCATACTCGAAGTTAACAGAAGTAAAAGAGCCGAATTTAATTGTGATGCAAAAAAACCGTGGACATCTAGCTGCTGACGCTCGTACTTTTGTATTTGACGACTTTATTCATGTGATTGACACGATTCTTTATTTGTTTCCTTATGAAATTGAAAATATCTCAATCAAAGCCAAGCATAAAGGTGGCAAACTTCATCATGTAATTCTTCAGCTCGAGTCAGAGGAAGGAGCAGCAATAGGTATTATGAATCGAGAAGCTGGTACATCAGAAGAAAAAGTCGAGGTTATGAGTGCTAATGAAACAAGAGTGGTCAAAAATGTCAGTGAAGTATATACACATAAAGATAAACAGATCTTGGATTACGGCTCTAACGATTGGGAACCAACTCTACATAAGCGCGGATTTCATGCAATCATCTCCGCTTTTCTAAAAGCAGTAAGTGCTGGTGCTGAAAATTATGATGGTTATGAGCGTGATTTACAAGGTCATTTAATTGCGGAAAAGGTTGTACGTGAGGTTATGGGAAAATAAAGATGGTTTTATTTATTATAATTGTGTGCTTTTACACGAGAACTTGATTTCAAAAGCTAAGGGTATACCTTAGCTTTTTTTCGTGTAAATGATAAAAAAGTTAAGAATACAGTATCTAATTTAGAACCTATATAAAATACCGTTGATGATGACCTTAACACAACAAAAAATCGAAGCTATACGACTTCGTTCCGCAGATGAAGCTCTTAACACAGAAAAAATCCCTGTTGCAGCCACAATCTCAAAAAAATAAAGGAAACTCCATATAATTGTTGAAATAAGTTCTTTAAAGAAACTAGTTTTTCTAAACTCACCATTTAATACATTAAACTAATAAGCAAAAAAGGAGATTAGAATAATGAAATTTAATACATTGAAAAAAACAAACATAAGTATTTCTGAAATAGGACTTGGTACAAATGCTGTTGGAGGGCATAATTTATTTACTAATTTAAATGAAGAAGAAGGTAAGCAAATGGTGGCCAAAGCTTTAGATCTTGGTATCACTTTTATCGATACAGCTGATATTTATGGTAAAGGTCGTTCTGAGGAATTGGTTGGAGAAGTACTCTCTGGCTTCAACAGAGAAGATTACGTTATTGCAACTAAGGGGGCCAACCATTGGTATGAAGATGGTACAGTAAAAATTAATAATGATCCAGCGTATCTTCGCGATGCTTTAGAAAATAGTTTAAAGCGATTAAAAATGAATTATGTTGATTTATATTATCTTCATTTCCCCGACGATGTTACACCATTAGCTGAAAGCATTGGTGAATTATCAAAGCTGAAACAGGAAGGGAAAATAAAAGCTATTGGAGTCTCTAATCTAACTTTAGATCAGTTAAAGGAAGCAAATGCTCATAACGACATTTCTGTATTGCAAACAGCTTATAATATGCTTGACCGCTCTGCTGAGGAAGATTCACTTCCGTATTGTGTTGAAAATAATATTTCATTTATTCCTTATGGTCCACTTGCATTCGGTCTACTTGGTGGTCATTATACAAACAACTTTAAATTATCAGAAGGTGACTGGAGACATTCTGTACCATTATTTAATGAAGTGAATTTTGAAGGTGTGTTGAAAAAAGTTGACTTTCTAAAAGAATTTGCTGCTAAAAAAGAAACAAATGTATCTAATCTTGCTTTAGCATGGCTATTGGCACAAGAAGGGATAGATTCTGTTATCCCAGGTGGTAAGAGGAAGGAACAAGTCGAAGAAAATGTGAAAGCAAGTGAGATTTCCTTAACTCAGCATGATCTAAAAGAGATTAAAGAGATTTTAAAGTAAAATATCTATTACTAAATAAGATTAAAAACATCTATTTTTTCCTTAAGGGTAGATGTTTTTTTACTAATTACTTTTTCGTTTTCTTCTCAATAATATAAATATTGATTATTATTATTAAGGCTATGTTAAAGGTTAATGTTGATTTTTAGCACATTGTTGATTGGAGTGAAAGGCATGAGACTCCTGCGGGAGAAGCGTGTCAAAGGGAGACCCCACAGGCGCTTGCGCCGAGGAGGCTCCCGGACCGCCCGCGGAAAGCGAATGCCTGTAACGGAAATCAACAACAAAGTTTAACAGAGCCATTATTAAAAAGAATGTTACAATTACTGCTCCTAGACACTGAAAACTCCCATCATCAAATGTATCTGCTTTTGTAAATCTTCCATCACCACCTTCAATAGCGATTGTTTCTTGAATAATATTTAGTACCTATTTTATATGCATTAGAAAAGTTCCCAGAATACTGTTTCATATCAGAAAATGTAGTAACATTTCAATTACATGATCAACTTCGGTTACATATTCATCATGTACAACATAAATGTATCCATCCCAAACAACAAAAGGATATGCCCAAGATGTTGCTAATGACTTATATGGAAATAAAAGAACACACATAACTAAGATAAATAAAAATAGCTAAAAAACCATACTTTTTTCTCACCAGAAACCTACTTTATGAAAGTGACGTTCGCTACTTGCTTTTAGTTTTCTTTTGTCAACATAAAAGAATAGAATAGTTCCTCCATTATTTGCCGATACTTAAATTGATATTTCCATCATAGTAAAAATTTGGGCTGTGTAAAAGGAGCTAATAAAGATGAAGATCTCAACTAAAAAATAAAAGAACAGGTTCTCCATTTGTCTACAAGTGCTAGACCTTATATTAATCCTGACGATATTAATGTCCCTGAAGGATTAAAGTTGAAGTTGTTGCTGCAGGATTATCTTTTCCGACTGGAATGTGATTTGATGTGCTGGTGCAGTTGGATCTTGGCGAGAATTACATCATCTGCTTTTTTTAAATCTACAAGCTTTGGGTGCTTTCGCAGTTGCTGAGCAATTAGGTCTTTCACTAGGAATAAAAGAAATTGTTACTCTAACGTTTAAGGTGGCACACGATAAAACAATGCACCAGCTTTTACTACAAGAATACATGCTAGAAATGGCTCCTATATCAATTCTTTATACAGAAAGTATCTAAAAGGATCTTATCATGGTCTAAAAAGGATTAAAATAGCATTTTTTAGAAGGGGGGTGGTGAAGCAATGGAATGGTTAAAGAGCTTGTTAGACGATCGAGATGAAATTAAATCAATGAAAAGCAATATGTATACAGGAACAACGAAATTAATTTTAGGCGCAATATTAGCGTCTCTTGCTTGTATTTTTCAGTCGGCAGGTATATTTGTTGGTATTGGCTATGTAGTAAGTATATTAACAACCTTGCCGATTGTTGTTGCATCAGTTATATCGTTGAAAATTGGCTTTCTGACATATATCCTTACGATCCTTTTATTAGCAATCACCCAACCAAGTGAGTTGCTGATTTTTTCGTTTACAACTGGATTACTCGGACTTTCATTAGGAATTGGCTTGAAAATTCTCCGAAATTCTGTATTGATTACTGTGTTTTCTAGCTTTTGTTTGACCTTAGGTATTACATGTTTACTTTATGTTATTCAATTTCCTATTCTTGGACCATCTGTTACGACAAATTTTGATAGTAAAATATTGCTTTATATATTTGCTTTCTCCATTTTGTATAGCTGGATTTGGCTTAAGTTAAGTTTATTAACGTTGAAGGCTGTTAATCGTTTTGTATTTAGAAAAGTAGCGATCCTTTATAGTGAAAAAGGATAATTTAAACTTGTCATATAAAATCCCGTAAATTTTAGTATGAATCTGAAACTTCAGGTTATAAAAAACCGTCTATTATAAGCAAGGAGGGATATATGAAAAAGTTTGCAGTTTTGCCGTTACTCTTTCTACTAAACATAATGTTAACTGGCTGTATGGTTTATGATTCTAAATCATCTCTACCAATTGAGTTGATTGCCTTTAATAGCCTTACAAAGGAAGAACAGAATTCCATTCCTGTCAGCCCAAAGGATTCAACAGTAGAAAAAATAAATGTGGATGAAGAGAACAGGTTATTGTTTCATAAGGATTATGATAAAGAACAGGTTTACTCTGTTACATTTAACAATCTCGAAAAAGAAGATAAACTTACAGTTTTTGTTGATTTAGACAAAGAAACTGTTGTTGGAAAAGGATTTCTTACTAGATAAACACATAAAAAAAGGAAACGATAGTAGTATTTAGTTTCCTTTTTTTATATAATCAATATCCCTTATCAAAATTAAGTAAGTTTACAGAGGGTTGTTTACCATTAAGATAATCTTGCAGGTTAGGAATAAAGATATTTTCTAAAACTCTTTGGTTGTAGTATTCTGTACTACCTGAAGTATGTGGCGTGATGATGACATTTTCCATCTTCCATAAGGGGCTTTCCTTTGGTAGTGGCTCTATTTCAAAAACGTCTAAACCAGCTCCGGCAATTTGTTTTGATTCAAGTGCTTCAATTAGTTCAGTTTCTTTTACAATTGCTCCACGTCCAATATTAATAAAGATAGAGGAAGACTTCATAAGTTCAAATTCCTCTTTTCCAAATAAACCTTTAGTTTCAGGTGTTAAAGGCAAAGTAACGATTACAAAATCACACTGTGGAAGAATCTTATGTAAATCAGAAGAAGTGTACATTTCATCAACAAATTCTTCCTGCTCACCAGAATTTCTAATTCCTAAAACCTTCATCCTAAACGCTTTAGCAATTTTTGCTGTTTCTCTTCCAATATGGCCAACACCAATGATTCCCACAGTTTTTTCATGAAGTTCTTGATTCATATTTGCGTGATGCCAAGTTTGTTGTGTTTGCTGACGAACGTATGTATGAAGCTTTCTTGTGAATGATAACATATATGCGAAAATCGTTTCAGAAATAGGATACCCGTGAACACCGTTCGCAGATGTAAGGTGGATCTTTTTTACGTGAAAATAATCTAAGGGAACCTTATTTACACCAGCACTCCAGGTTTGCAGCCATTTCAAGTTGATATCTTCTTTTAAAATGATTTCCTCCATCTGTTTTTTCCAGCCTGCGATTATCTCCGCATCTTTAAGATGTGGTTCCCAAATTGAAGAATCACTACCAGTAATAATGGTCCAGTCTGGAAGAATGTCAATAACTTTATGTAATAAGTGCTCGTTAAGATTTTGTGTGATAACAAGCTTTCTTTTCATGATATTTAGCCCCCATTCACAGTGTTTTTCTAATTGGGTTGTTAACGATTGATATTATTTAGAATATATCAGAAATTACAGCTCCAACTAATAATCACTGAATACTCTTTTAATTATATCATGATCATATTTAAAGAGTGAAAAGTTGCATGAATATTTAGCAGAATAAATTTTCTATAAGACTGAAATGGGTTCAAAAGCAGAACAGAAGAGGAGATATGTTGTTAACAAAGTCCAAGCTTATAATTTAACTCTATTGTTGCAGCATTGAGCTGAAAAGCTTAATATTAAATAAAGTAATTTTCTATATTATTTTCTGAAAAAGAAGGGAAAATTACAACTATAAAGTAGCAAAATAGTATGTATCGTGCTATTTTAGGACAATCTAAATGGCGAGGTGATGGGATGGACATTGCAAAAATTGGCGATGTAATTTCCTTTAAACGGGAAGATATTTCTCATGAAGGTGTAGTAACAGGCATAAGAGATAATTCTGTAATGGTTCAATATGGTCGATCAAAAGAAAAAGATGAACCATTAAAAACGGTTGTTAATCATAAAAATTACAAAATTATAAGTTCAAGTTGATTTTATTGAGAGTGGCAGGTCTTACCCTGCCACTAATTGGATTCTACATATTAGAAATATTCAAGCTATAGTACCCCTTAACACTTCCATTACTTTAACCACAAAATAACCTGCATATTAATCTAATTTCACAAGCGTGATATCTTCAAATTAAGGAAAGAAAAATCAGAAAACATTATCTAAATCTAATTTTTTTATTTTACTTTATTGTTAGTACTATTAACGGTTAACAAAAATTGGTATTATCAAATTGATGTTTAATTGATTTCAAGCTCCTGATAAAATAACCATTACTAAAGAAAAAGCGTATGAAAAAATTGTTTGAGTTAAAGCCTTTCTATGTCTATGAATTTGAGTATAAGCAATATGTTTTATGTGTCAAAATTGATTGTCCGCATGGAGAAAACGCGACAAACGGTGAAATCACTTTTTATTAAGAGATTTGTAGTTTACAGTTCATAAAGAAAGATCTATTATTATTTTAAATATTATTTCGGCTTTAAAAGTAATTGATTTCCAACTGATGAAGAAGATGTGCTTAGAATTTATAGTACAGGAGTAAATCAATCATATCTATAATCTTTCTTTAATTTGGGGTGTTTTATATAAATCTTTTAGAATTATACTTCAAAAAATATACACGTATTGTACAAGCATCAGATTATGTAGATTGGGCTTATCACCATATAAAAAGTGATATAATCGAAGTGAAAAAGTTAGCTAGTATGAGTATAAAGAAACCATTAAATATATTTGAAATAGAAGAGATGTTTGCGGGTGTTATGAAAGCATTGCAACAAGATGAACCAAGTAAAGAACAATGCTTTGATTATCATATTAATCAGATTCATTCACAATTGTTATTGCCCAATAGTAATGCCTTGTCAATTGTGAAAGAGATCTATACTTTTACAATTCAACATGAGTTGTACGAGCAGCAGATGAATTGGCAAGAAATCAGTGATTTGATTGATGATTATCAATATGGTGATAATTATAATGAATATACCATGGACAAAATATATGAAATAATTGGAGATCATGCACGTAGAATTTGGATACAAAAAAAGACAAGTAATTTTTAATTACTAGCAAGTGTGAAAGAAAACGAGGTAATCAACATGAAAATACAGCTTAAAGATATTGTCTCAAAAAGTATTTTAACTCCTGCAAAAGGTGCAATAGATGATTTTACTCATTCTTTAAATCCTTATGTTGGTTGTGTTTTCGGATGTAAATACTGTTATGTAAGACAGCTTCCTGTATCCCTATTTCGTGAACAAGAGTGGGGAACATGGATTGATATCAAAGGTAATGCGGCAGAGCTTTTGAAAAAAGATATGCTGAAAGCTAAGAAAAAAGGTCCTGTAACGATTTTCATGTCTTCTTCTACTGATCCGTATCAACCAATTGAAGTAAAAACAGAGTTAACAAGAAGTTTATTAGAAGTCATGCTAGAGGCACAGCCTGATTTCATTCATGTTCAAACAAGGTCTCCATTAGTAAAGCGAGACCTTGATTTATTCAAGAAGTTCGGTGATAAAATAAGAATTTCTATGACAATCGAAACAGATAAAGAAGAGGTGAGAAAGGCTTTTTCGCCAACTGCGCCTCCTATTCCTGCAAGGATAGCTGCTATAAAAGAAATTACAGATGCAGGAATTATGACACAAGCAACAATTGCACCATTGCTACCTTGTTCAAGAGATTTCCCTCAAAAACTAAAACACATTGCTAATCGAGTAACGATAGATGATTTTTGGATGGGTGATGGAAGTGGAGGGAAAAGAACAGAAAAACTCGGAGTTTATAAAATTTATAAACAAATGGGATTAGAGAAGTGGTATAATCCAACGGCTTATAAAGTGGTGCTTAAGATGATGCAGGAAGAACTACAGAATTCTCAAGTTGAACTAATGATTTCAAAAAAAGGATTTAGCCCTGATGGAAATTAGATTTTACCAAATTATTAATAGTAAGGAGGGATTTCTTGATAAAAAAAGACACGATTTTATTTACTATAATCGGAATTCTTCTTATTTATAACATACTAAGCTACATCAAAATAAGTAAACTAGAAGAACGGCTGCAAATAGTTGATTCTATGCAAAACGAACTATCGAATGTAAATTATTCTGTTCAAGATATTTCTTCTCAAATAGATATGAAACTTACAGAATTCGTACAAAATCAGCTGTGGATTCAAAAGAAAGAATATCAGATAAATTCTGTAAATATTGAAGAAAATCAAATTGACGTTGTAATTGATTGGAGTTTGAGAGAGTTAGCTCAAGGTGAAAAAGTTACGTTACTGTACCGTGAAAAAACAGAGAAAAATTGGACTGAGCTTCAACCAACTCAAGCTAATAATCTAAATTATAGAGTTGAAACTTCTTTTCACCTTGACGGTAATTATGAAACACAGGTTGTGGCAACTTCAAGCTCAGGGAAAAGATCTGAAAGTTTAGTAGAACTGCCTTTTAAAGAACATTTGAATCAACGAATAACAACAGACGCATTTGTTCACCAAGCTGGTGAGGGGCAGATGGATATTAATATCTACATTCAAAATACCGTTAAAAATGAATTTTTCGAATTTGAAAATAATGATCAGTTGAAAATACAAAGTGCTAAAGCTCAGTTATTTTTTGATGGTAAAAGTATTAAACAATGGGATTTATTAAAAGAACAAGAAAATCTTCATTATATTTCAGATTCTTATAATGAAAGTATAAATTATAATACTTTCATTGATCTTAAAGAGAATGTTGGCAAAGAGATAGGCGATGTCAAGCTTCTTGTTACATTGAAGGATGGATATGGAATCACATATGAAACAGAAGGTATTTCTGAAGGCTCTATTAATTGGTAGATCTATTATTGTATTTTAGCAATTCTCCAGGAATGAGAAATACACTAAACATATTTAGTATTATTCTATTAAAACCCTTACCTTATTCGAATCAAAGTGAAGTGACCCCTTAAAGTTAGACACGGTTATTTCTTTAGGCAACTTGGGTAAAATGAGTTCG
>NZ_VOQF01000016.1 GCF_007994985.1 Metabacillus litoralis
AGCGCCGATGGTAGTTGGGGGTTTCCCCCTGTGAGAGTAGGACATCGCCAAGTAAAGAGTGGGAAAGATCAGTAGAGATACTGGTCTTTTTTTGTTTCTAAAAAAGCATTAACATAGTAAATTAATAATAATGAATTACAATAATATACTCTATATTTTTTCTTGGAAAATTACCCACAAACTAAAAAAGAAGGTGAACAGATGAAAATTAAAGGTATTAATCATTTATTATATTCCGTATCTAATTTAGATAAGTCGATCGAATTTTATAAACAGGTTTTTGATGCAAAGCTATTAGTCAAAGGAGTATCAACTGCTTATTTTGATTTAAACGGATTATGGCTTGCTCTTAATGAGGAAAGTGATATTCCACGTAATGAGATTGAACATTCTTACACTCATTTAGCATTCACGATTGAAGAAAAGGATTTTACAGCTATTTATAACAAATTGGTTGAATTAAAGGTGAATATATTAACAGGTCGTGAGAGAGATAAACGAGATAAGAAATCTATATATTTTACTGATTTAGATGGACATAAGTTTGAGTTTCATACTGGTACTTTACAGGATCGATTAGATTATTATCAAAATGAAAAATCTCATATGCAATTTTATAATTGAGGTTATCGTACAAGGCGCTATACTCCATTATTCCTTCTGTTGTTGGTTAACACTATAGTGAAGCGTATTGAAATGATTTCATTTCTACTAACTTAAAGTATAAAAAACAAGCAATAATCAAATACTAAATTTATTTCGTAGAAAAGCACAAGGGAATTTGTTAGATGTTGTTGATTTTGAGGATAGTAATTGTTACTCTATATAAACTAAAGTGAAGACAACTATCTACATACTATTAATACCAAGGGAAATCTATAATGATTTATACATAATCAGGATCAGATAAAGGGAGTAGAAAAGATGACAAGTAAACCAAGTAAGAAGAAATTTATTGTTGAAGAAAATGAAACAATTGATGATTGTTTGCAAAGAATGAGTGATGAAGGCTATTTTCCTGTGAGAAGAACTGAGCAGCCGATATTCAAGGAAGAAATGAAAGAAAATATGGTAGAAAATGTACCATGTGGTAGAAAGATCGTTTTTGAAGGAAAGTTAGTGTAAAAGACGAACATTAAATTATATATTAAATAAATCGTTCGATTTTACGTTGACATCGAATAGCTTCATTGTTAATATAAAACATGTAAATAATAATTAACGGTAACCTCATATAAAATTGGGAATATGGCCCAGAAGTTTCTACCCGCTGACCGTAAATCATCGGACTATGAGGGAAAGTGTAAGTATAAACGATTCGGTATTTAGTTAGATCCGAGCCCGATATACTAGCTTTCTCTTTTTTTATGAGAAAGTTAGGTATCGGGCTATTTTTATAGGATGAAGATATGTAAAAGGTGGGGAATAGATTGGATCCGGTTGTTGGAGTTATTATGGGAAGTACATCTGATTGGGAAACAATGAAGCATACTTGTGACATACTTGATGAATTAAATGTTCCTTATGAAAAAAAGGTAGTTTCTGCTCATCGTACTCCTGATTATATGTTTGAATATGCTGAGACTGCTAGAGATAGAGGATTAAAGGTTATTGTTGCTGGTGCGGGTGGTGCAGCACATTTACCAGGAATGGTTGCAGCAAAAACGACGTTACCAGTTATCGGAATTCCGGTTCAGTCAAAAGCATTAAATGGTATGGATTCATTGCTTTCAATTGTTCAGATGCCTGGTGGTGTACCAGTTGCAACTGTAGCGATTGGTAAGGCAGGTGCTACAAATGCAGGCTTGTTAGCAGCACAATTTCTCTCAGCGTTTGATGAGCAATTAGCAGCTGTATTAGATAATAGAAGAAACGAGCTGCGTGTAAAGGTACTAGAAAGTAGTGATGAGCTTGAATAAGCAAATTCTACCTGGTCAAACAATAGGAATCATTGGTGGCGGTCAATTAGGTCGTATGATGGCAATTGCTGCTAGACAGCTAGGTTATAAGATTGCTGTACTAGATCCAACAGAGGATTGTCCTTGTGGCCAACTAGCAGATATAGAGATTACTGCAAGTTACGATGATTTAGCTGCTATAAAAAAATTAGCGAGCGTAAGTGATGTGATCACATACGAGTTTGAAAATATAGATTATACAGCACTGAAATGGTTAGAGGAGCATGCATATCTTCCTCAAAAAAGCTCTTTATTATTATTAACTCAGGATCGTGAAACTGAGAAGGCTGCGATTGTAAATGCTGGCTGTGAAGTAGCTCCTTACCGAATTGTTCAAAATGAAGATGAATTAACTGACGCTGTAGAGCTTCTTCAATACCCAAGTGTGCTTAAAACGTGCAGAGGTGGCTATGATGGTAAAGGTCAAGTTGTTCTCCGTTCAGACCATGATTTAGCAGAAGCAATCCAATTACTTAACCAAGGAACTTGTATTTTAGAAAAATGGGTTCCTTTTGAAAAAGAAATTTCAGTTATTGTGACAAGATCTGTTAATGGTGAAACAAAAACATTTCCGGTGGCTGAAAATATTCATAAAGAAAATATTTTATATCAAAGTATTGTACCAGCTCGTGTTGAAGAAGAGGTTATTTCTAACGCAGAGAAGCTAGCAATTAAGCTTTCACATAGCTTTGAATTAGTAGGGACATTGGCAGTTGAAATGTTCTTGACGGAGACTGGAGAGCTTTATATTAATGAATTAGCTCCACGTCCTCATAATTCGGGTCATTATTCGATTGATTTATGTGAAACAGATCAGTTTGAACAGCATGTTCGTGCTATTTGTAATCTACCATTGGGTCATACTACGTTAAGACAGAGTGGTGTGATGGTGAATTTGTTAGGTGACGATTTATCGGTGGTTAATGAACATCTTTACTTATTGGAAAGATCTAAGCTTCATCTTTATGGTAAAAAAGAGCCAATCGCTAAGCGTAAGATGGGACATATAACGGTTATGAGTGATTTTATTGAAAAAGAAATAGAATTGATAGATCAAATTTGGGGTTTAAAATAGGACGGAGGCAAATTAATGATTGAGCGTTATACTAGACCAGAAATGGGTGCAATTTGGACTGAAGAAAACAAATTTAAAGCATGGCTAGAGGTTGAAATTTTAGCATGTGAAGCTTGGGCAGAGTTAGGTGTTATTCCTAAAGAAGATGTTGAGCTTCTTCGTAAAAATGCATCATTCGATGTGGATCGTATTAATGAAATTGAATTAGAAACTCGTCATGATGTTGTGGCATTTACTAGAGCAGTTTCTGAAACACTTGGAGAAGAGCGTAAATGGGTACATTATGGATTAACATCAACTGATGTTGTAGATACAGCTCTTTCTTATTTATTAAAGCAAGCAAACGACATTCTTTTAAAAGATATTGAGAACTTTGTGCAAATCTTAAAAGAAAAAGCTCAAGAACATAAATATACAGTGATGATGGGCCGTACTCATGGTGTTCATGCAGAGCCTACTACTTTTGGTTTAAAGCTTGGTCTTTGGTATGAAGAAATGAAGCGTAATTTAGATCGCTTCAAGCGTGCAGCAACTGGCGTAGAGTTTGGGAAGATTTCTGGAGCAGTTGGCACATATGCAAACATCGATCCATTTGTTGAAAAATATGTTTGTGAAAAATTAGGTACACAACCAGCACCAATTTCAACTCAAACATTACAACGTGATCGTCATGCAGAATATATGGCAGCTATCGCATTAGTTGCAACATCTATTGAAAAGTTTGCTGTAGAAATTCGCGGATTACAAAAAAGTGAAACGCGTGAAGTGGAAGAAGCATTTGCTAAAGGTCAAAAAGGATCTTCTGCAATGCCACATAAACGTAATCCAATTGGCTCTGAAAACATGACAGGTCTTGCACGTGTGATTCGTGGCTATATGTTAACAGCTTATGAAAATGTTCCTTTATGGCATGAAAGAGATATCTCACATTCATCTGCTGAGCGTATAATCTTACCAGATGCTACGATTGCTCTTAACTATATGTTAAATCGTTTTGGAAACATCGTGAAAAACTTAACAGTATTCCCTGAAAATATGAAGCGTAATATGGATCGTACACAAGGGTTGATCTACTCACAACGTGTGTTACTTGCTTTAATCGATACAGGCATGACAAGAGAAGAAGCGTATGATCTTGTTCAACCAAAAGCAATGGAAGCTTGGGAAAAGCAAGTTCCATTCCGTGGACTAGTTGAAGGAGAAGAGAAAATCACTTCTCGTTTATCTGCTGAAAAAATAGAAGATTGCTTTGATTATAACTACCATCTAAAAGGTGTAGACGCAATTTTTGAACGTCTAGGTCTTTAAAACAGAAATAGCAAGGGTCTACGAAAGCCCTTGCTATCTATTTGATCAAAAAACTTGGTTAGAAAATGTAACAGTATCATCATTTTTAAAGTGAATGTTCCCAAAATTCTGTTTAGGAGGGCTTTTATGAACACAGAAAAGCTTGAATTATTATACGAAGGAAAAGCAAAGCGTATTTATAAAACAAATGAGCCTAATATTTTACTAGTTTCTTATAAAGATTCTGCTACAGCCTTTAATGGTGTGAAAAAAGAAGAAATTACTGGTAAGGGTCGTCTAAACAATGAGATTTCAACATTGATTTTTGAAAAGCTTACAGCGAACAATATTGAAAATCATTTTGTGAAAAGATTATCTGAAACAGAGCAGCTTGTGAAATCAGTAACGATTATCCCACTTGAAGTTGTTGTAAGAAATGTTGTGGCAGGAAGTCTTTCTAAGCGAATTGGAATTGAAGAGGGAACAGAAATTAAAAACCCACTTGTTGAGTTTTACTATAAAGATGATGAATTAGGTGATCCATTGCTTACTGAGGATCATATTGCACTTTTAGAAGTGGCAACACCTGAGCAAGTAGCAACATTAAAAACACTTGCTAGAAAAGTAAATGACGTGCTAAAAGCACATTTCCAAGCTTGTGATGTTCGTTTAATTGACTTTAAGCTTGAGTTTGGTATCACTGAGGATGGAAACATTATTTTAGCTGATGAAGTTTCACCAGACACATGTCGTTTATGGGATATCAATACAAATGAGAAATTTGATAAAGATGTTTTTAGAAGAGATATTGGTAGTTTAACAGATGCATATGAAGTTATTTTAACTAGACTTGGAGGACAATCAACATGTACAAAGTAAAAGTTTATGTCACGTTAAGAGAAAGTGTATTAGATCCACAAGGAACAGCGGTTAAGAGTGCTCTACACAGTATGTCATATAATGAAGTACAAGACGTTCGTATCGGTAAATATATGGAATTAACAATCGAGAAAGCTGATCGTGATTTAGATGTGATTGTTCGTGAAATGTGTGAGAAATTACTTGCTAATACAGTGATTGAAGACTTTAGCTATGAGGTACAGGAGGTTGTCACAAAGTGAAATTCGCTGTGATTGTTTTCCCAGGATCTAATTGTGATGTTGATATGTACCATGCTATTAAAGATGAGCTAGGTGAAGAAGTAGAATATGTATGGCATGATGCAACAGACTTAAGTGACTTTGACGGAATTCTTTTACCTGGTGGTTTCTCTTATGGAGATTACTTACGTTCAGGTGCTATTGCTGGATTTTCTAATGTAATGAAGGAAGTGGTAAAAGCAGCTGAAGCTGGTAAGCCAGTTCTAGGTGTGTGTAATGGATTCCAGATTTTATTAGAAGTAGGTCTGCTTCCTGGTGCTATGAAAAGAAATGAAAATTTAAAGTTTATGTGTAGACCAGTTCATTTAAAGGTTGCAAATAATAACACTGCCTTTACTTCAGCTTATGATAAGGATGAGGTTATCTCAGTTCCTATCGCACATGGAGAAGGGAATTATTATTGTGATGAAGAAACACTTCAAACGCTTAAAGAAAACAATCAAATTGTGTTTACGTACGAAGAAAATCCAAATGGCAGTTTAGTAGATATTGCTGGAATCACAAATGAGCGCGGAAATGTATTAGGGATGATGCCACATCCTGAGCGTGCAGTTGATGAATTACTTGGAAGTGCTGACGGATTAAAATTATTTCAATCGATCGTGAAAAACTGGAGGGAATCTCATGTCACTACTGCTTGAACCAACTAACCAGATGATTAAAGATGAAAAAGTTTACAGACAAATGGGTGTAAGTGATGACGAGTTTGCTCTGATTGAAAAAATAATTGGTCGTTTACCAAATTACACAGAAATCGGTATTTTTTCTGTTATGTGGTCTGAGCACTGCAGTTATAAAAACTCTAAGCCTATTTTAAAGAAATTTCCTGTTACAGGTGAAAAGGTTCTACAAGGACCTGGAGAAGGAGCGGGGATTGTCGATATTGGTGACAATCAAGCGGTTGTTTTCAAAATTGAAAGTCATAACCATCCATCAGCTATTGAGCCTTACCAAGGAGCTGCAACGGGTGTAGGTGGAATAATCCGTGATGTATTCTCGATGGGAGCAAGACCAATTGCAATCTTAAATTCTCTACGTTTTGGAGAGCTAAAAACTCCACGTGTGAAGTATTTGTTTGAAGAGGTTGTTGCTGGTATTGCAGGATATGGTAACTGTATTGGAATTCCAACTGTTGGTGGAGAAATTCAATTTGATGATTCTTATGAAGGAAATCCCCTTGTTAACGCTATGTGCGTAGGGTTGATTAACCATGAAGATATTAAAAAAGGTCAAGCAAAAGGTGTTGGCAATACTGTGATGTATGTTGGTGCTAGAACTGGTCGTGATGGAATTCATGGTGCAACATTTTCTTCTGAAGAGTTATCCGACGATTCTGGTGCAGATCGTTCAGCAGTCCAAGTTGGCGATCCATTTATGGAGAAGCTATTATTAGAAGCTTGCTTGGAAGTTATTAAAAATGATGCGTTAGTTGGGATCCAAGACATGGGAGCGGCTGGATTAACAAGTTCTTCAGCAGAGATGGCAAGTAAAGCTGGTTCTGGTATGGAAATGGACCTTGATCTTATTCCACAACGTGAAGCAGGAATGACTCCTTATGAAATGATGCTTTCTGAATCTCAAGAAAGAATGCTACTTGTTATTGAAAAAGGCAGAGAGCAAGAAATCGTTGACCTTTTCGAAAAATATGATTTAGAAGCAGTTTCAGTTGGTAAAGTAACAGACGACAAAATGCTTCGTCTTTTCCATAATGGTGAAGTGGTATGTGAGCTTCCAGTAGATGCATTAGCTGAAGAAGCACCTGTTTATCATAAACCTTCAAAAGTACCTGCGTATTATGAAGAGTTCCAGCAAATGGACGTAGCGCCTATTACAGTAGATAACTATAAAGAAACTCTTATCAATTTATTACAACAACCAACAATTGCAAGTAAAGAATGGGTTTATGATCAGTATGATTATATGGTTCGCACAAACACAGTTGTTGCACCAGGATCAGATGCTGCCGTTGTTCGTATACGTGATACAAAGAAAGCTTTAGCAATGACAACTGACTGTAACTCTCGTTATCTTTATTTAGATCCAGAGGTTGGTGGAAAAATTGCCGTAGCAGAAGCTGCTCGTAACATCGTATGTTCAGGTGCAACACCACTTGCGATTACAGATAACTTAAACTTTGGTAATCCTGAAAAGCCTGAAATTTTCTGGCAGATTGAAAAATCAGCAGATGGAATCAGTGAAGCATGTCGCGTGTTAGATACACCTGTTATTGGTGGAAACGTATCTTTATACAATGAAACAAACGGAACAGCAATCTATCCAACACCTGTAATCGGTATGGTTGGTTTAATTGAAGATACAGATTATATTACAACGCAAGACTTTAAAGAAGCTGGAGATCTTATTTATTTAATCGGTGAAACAAAGCCTGAGTTCGGTGGAAGTGAGCTTCAAAAGCTTACTTATGGTAAAATCTTTGGTCAATCTCCAGAGCTTGATTTAGCAAAAGAAAGAAAAACGTTGAATCAGCTACTATCAGCGATTCATGCTAAAACTGTCGCATCAGCTCATGATGTTTCAGAAGGTGGAGTAGCTGTTGCACTAGCAGAGCCATTATTTGGTGCTAAAAACTTAGGAGCTGAAGTGACACTTACTGGTGATGCAACTGCAGCACTATTCAGTGAATCACAAACTCGTTTTATCATATCAGTGAAAAAAGAAAATCAACAAGCATTTGAACAATTGGTTGATGCTGTATGTATTGGTGAAGTAACTGATTCTGGCAAGCTTGTTATTACAAACACAAACAATGAAACTCTTGTAGATGCATCTGTAGAAGAACTTAAGGCTGCATGGAAAGGGGCTATCCCGTGCTTACTGAAATCAAAGGATTAAATGAAGAATGTGGTGTCTTCGGAATTTGGGGTCATAAAGACGCTGCTCAAATTACGTATTATGGCTTACACAGTCTACAGCATAGAGGTCAAGAAGGCGCAGGGATTGTTACAACTGATGGTGAAAAGCTAACAAGTGCAAAAGGTCTAGGTCTGATCTCAGAGGTTTTTGCTAATGGAAGACTAAATGAATTATCAGGTAAGGCAGCTATTGGTCATGTTCGTTATGCAACGGCAGGTGGGGGCGGTTATGAAAATGTTCAGCCCCTTTTCTTTAAATCACATAGTGGTGGCTTAGCGCTTGCTCATAACGGTAATCTTGTGAATGCTACACAGCTTAAGCATCAGCTTGAGAGCCAGGGGAGTATTTTCCAAACAACTTCAGATACAGAGGTGTTAGCTCATCTTATTAGAAGAAGTGGCTATCAAGATATGAAGGAAGCTGTGAAAAGTGCATTAACAGTCATTAAAGGAGCATATGCTTTTTTAATCATGACAGAAACGGAAATGATGGTTGCGCTAGATCCTAATGGATTGCGCCCATTGTCTATTGGAGTTTTGGGAGATGCTTATGTGATTGCTTCTGAAACATGTGCATTTGATGTAGTTGGAGCAAAATATGAAAGAGATGTTCAACCAGGTGAATTATTAATAATTAATGACGAAGGAATTCGCTCTGAGCGTTTTTCAATGAATATTAATCGTTCAATTTGTAGTATGGAATACATCTATTTCTCTCGTCCAGATAGCAATATTGATGGAATTAATGTTCATACAGCACGTAAAAACTTAGGCAAACGTTTAGCGGTTGAATCTGAGGTTGCTGCTGATGTTGTGACAGGTGTTCCTGATTCAAGTATATCAGCTGCGATAGGGTTTGCTGAATTAACAGGCATTCCATATGAGCTCGGATTAATCAAGAATCGTTATGTTGGTCGAACGTTTATTCAGCCTTCACAAGAACTACGTGAACAAGGTGTGAAAATGAAGCTTTCAGCCGTTCGTGGTGTTGTAGAAGGAAAACGTGTTGTTATGGTTGATGACTCAATTGTCCGTGGCACAACAAGTAAACGAATCGTAACAATGCTTCGCGAAGCAGGTGCTAAAGAGGTTCATGTTCGTATTAGTTCACCACCAATTGAAAATCCTTGTTTTTACGGAATTGATACATCAACACATGAAGAATTAATTGCTTCAAATCATTCAGTAGAAGAAATTCGTAAGCTTATCGGTGCAGACAGCCTTGCCTTTTTAAGTGTAGAGGGATTATTAGAAGGAATTGGTCGTCCATATGAAGGTGAATTCAAAGGACAATGCTTAGCATGCTTCACAGGTCGTTATCCTACTGAAATTTACCCAGATACAGTTTTACCGCACGAAAAAGCTTAAATAGAAAAGCGGAAGCGCCTTGATCAGCTCCGACAAGCATAAGAAGCACATGAAAGGAAGGCGTTCTTTGCCTGCCATTCATGTGAAGCTTATGACCTCGAGGAGCTAGGCGCTGGAGCTGGACAAAATAGAAAAGCGGAAGCGCCTTGATCAGCTCCGACAAGCATAAGAAGCACATGAAAGGAAGGCGTTCTTTGCCTGCCATTCATGTGAAGCAAATGACCGCGGGGGAGCTAGGCGCTAGCTAGACAATAGAGAAGCGGAAGCCATAAGGTTTTCACAATAATAAAAAATTGATAGGAATCGATATTTCGATTCCTGTTCTACATTAGATGAGAGTTAGTTGTATTTACTAAGGTTTTTAAGGAGGAAGCAGGCATGTCTGACGTTTATAAGCAAGCTGGTGTCGACATTGAAGCAGGCTATGAAGCTGTTTCAAGAATGAAGAAGCATGTTGAAAAAACAATGCGTTTAGGTGTAATGGGTGGTCTTGGCGGTTTTGGTGGAATGTTTGATTTAAGTGAGTTAAATTATAAGAAGCCAGTACTTGTGTCTGGTACAGATGGTGTCGGGACGAAGTTAAAGCTTGCTTTTATGGCTGACAAGCATGATTCCATAGGTGTTGATGCTGTTGCTATGTGTGTCAATGATATATTAGCTCAAGGTGCGGAACCACTATTTTTCTTAGATTATTTGGCTTTAGGTAAAGCGATCCCAGAGAAAATCGAGCAAATCGTTAAAGGAATTGCTGATGGTTGTGAGCAATCTGGTTGTGCCTTAGTTGGTGGCGAAACTGCTGAAATGCCTGGGCTATATGAAGAAGATGAATATGATGTGGCAGGATTTTCTGTGGGTGTTGTTGAAAAAGACAATATTGTAACAGGACAGAATATTGAACCAGGTCATGTATTAATTGGTCTTACATCAAGTGGTATTCATAGCAATGGTTTCTCATTAGTTCGTAAAGTTTTATTAGAAGATCAAAAGCTCGATTTACAAAAAGTATATGAGCCGTTCACTGAAACGTTAGGTGAAGTGCTACTCACACCAACGAGAATTTATGTTAAACCAGTTCTTGATGTGATTAAAAAGTATCAAGTTGATGGTATGGCACATATTACTGGTGGCGGTTTTATCGAAAACATCCCAAGAATGTTACCTGAAGGAACGGGTGCTGAAATCGATTATGGTTCATGGCCAATACCGAAGATTTTCGATTTCTTAAAAGAACAAGGACAGCTTAAAGGTGAAGATTTATTTAATGTCTTTAATATGGGAATCGGTTTTGTTCTTGCGATAAAAGAAGAGCTTTTACATGATGTGATTGGACAATTAGAGGAAAATGGTGAGAAGGCTTATATAATTGGTCGTGTGACAAAGGGCACTGGTGTTACATTTGGCGGAGGCTCGATTGCATGAAAAAACTAGCTGTTTTTGCATCAGGAAATGGCAGCAATTTTCAAGCAATTTTTGATTCGATAAAGCTTGGTGAAACAGACGCAGAGATTAGTCTTGTTGTTAGTGATAAACCACAAGCTGGTGTGATTGAGCGAGCTAAATCTGTCAATGTTCCTGCGTATTGTTTTATTCCTAAAGAATACGAAGCAAAAGCGGATTACGAACATGCAATCTTATCTGTTTTAGAAAACAACAAGATTGATTTTGTGATTTTAGCTGGGTATATGAGGTTAATTGGAGATACTCTTTTAAATGCCTACGAAAATAGAATTGTCAATATTCACCCTTCCTTATTGCCTGCATTTCCTGGTAAAGATGCTGTAGGACAAGCATTTCAAGCCGGTGTAAAGGTAACAGGTGTTACGGTTCATTTTGTTGATGCAGGAATGGACACAGGCCCGATTATTGCCCAAAAAGCAATTGAGATTGAAGCTGAAGATACAATAGAAGCAATAGCTAAGAAGATCCATAAAGTTGAACATATGTTATACCCTAAGGTTATCAAAGAATTGGTGTCAAAATAAAGCTAGAGGTGAAAAAATATGTCAGTGAAACGTGCGCTTGTTAGTGTGTCTAATAAAGAAAATCTTGTTCCTTTTGTAAAAGAATTAATCGATTTAGGTGTTGAGGTTATCTCAACTGGTGGGACGAAATCATTACTTGAGGAAAACGGATTAAACGTAATCGGTATTTCTGAAGTAACTGGATTCCCAGAAATTATGGACGGACGTGTTAAAACACTACACCCTAATATTCATGGTGGATTATTAGCTGTTCGTAACAATCCTAGTCATATGGATCAATTAAAAGAAAACAACATTGAAACAATTGACTTGGTTGTTGTGAATCTTTATCCATTTAAAGAAACGATTTCAAAGCCTGATGTTGAGTTCCAGGATGCAATTGAGAACATCGATATCGGTGGTCCTTCAATGCTACGCTCTGCTGCAAAAAATCATGAAGATGTAACAGTACTTGTTGATCCACAAGATTACAGTGGAGTTTTAGAAGAATTAAAAGCTTCTGGAGAAGTTTCATTAAATCAAAAGCAACGTTTAGCAGCAAAGGTATTTAGACATACAGCTGCATACGATGCTTTAATTGCTGAATTCTTAACAAATAAAATTGGTGAAGAAGATCCAGAAACAGTTACATATACGTTTGAGAAAAAGCAATCTCTACGTTATGGTGAAAATCCTCATCAAAAAGCAACGTTCTATCAAAAGCCATTTGTTCCAGTAGCATCAATTGCAAATGCAAAACAGCTTCATGGAAAAGAGCTTTCTTTTAACAACATTAAAGACGCAGATGCTGCTTTACAAATTGTTCGTGAATTTACAGAGCCAGCAGCAGTTGCCGTTAAGCATATGAATCCATGTGGAGTTGGTGTTGGAACATCAGTGTTTGAAGCATTTACTCGTTGTTATGCTGCAGATCCAACATCTATTTTTGGCGGAATTGTAGCAGTAAATCATGAGGTTGATGCCCAAACAGCTCATAAGCTTCATGAAATTTTCTTAGAAATCGTTATTGCTCCATCATTTAGCCAAGAAGCATTAGATATTTTAACAAGCAAGAAAAACCTTCGTTTGTTAACAATTGATGTAACGGCAGCTTCTAAGGCAGATAAACAGCTTCAATCAGTTCACGGTGGTTTACTAGTACAAGACGAGGATACACTTTCACTTGATGATGTAGAAGTAACAATTCCAACAAAACGCGAGCCTTCAGAAGATGAGTGGAAGGATCTTAAGTTAGCTTGGAAGGTTGTTAAGCATGTTAAATCAAATGCGATTGTGTTAGCAAAAGATGAAATGACAGTTGGTGTTGGTGCAGGTCAAATGAATCGTGTAGGCGCAGCGAAAATTGCGATTGAACAAGCAGGTGAAAAAGCACAGGGTAGTGCACTAGGCTCTGACGCATTTTTCCCTATGAGTGATACAGTTGAAGCGGCAGCTAAAGCTGGGGTTACAGCTATTATTCAACCAGGTGGATCAATTCGTGATGAAGATTCAATTCGTATGGCTGATGAATATGGAATAACAATGGTCTTTACAGGAGTACGTCATTTTAAACATTAAGAAGAGGTGTAAAGCATGAAAGTACTGATTATTGGACAGGGCGGACGTGAGCATGCACTTGTTTGGAAAGCCGCACAAAGCAAGCTTGTAGAGGAAGTATTTGTTGCTCCAGGAAATGATGGAATGAATGAATTTGCAACAAGAGTAGAAATTAGTGAAAATGATAATGAAGCTCTTTTAGCTTTTGCAAAGAAAGAAGAAATTGGTTTAACAATCGTAGGACCTGAAGTACCCTTGTTAAACGGAATTGTTAATGACTTTGAAGAAGCTGGTCTTAAAGTATTTGGTCCAACAAAAGAAGCAGCTCTTATTGAAGGAAGTAAAAACTTTGCAAAGGAATTAATGATTAAATACAATATCCCAACGGCTGATTATCAAACATTTACAGATGTTGAGCAAGCAAAAGCGTATATTAATGAAAAAGGTGCACCAATTGTTATAAAAGCTGATGGATTAGCTGCTGGTAAAGGTGTAACCGTTGCTGAAACTCTTGATGTAGCATTAGAAAGTGTCACAGACATGCTAGAAAATGAAAAATTCGGTGATGCATCAAGCTCAGTTGTTATTGAAGAATTTTTAGCAGGTGAAGAATTTTCATTAATGGCATTTGTTAAAGGTGAAAAAGTCTACCCAATGGTTATAGCGCAAGATCATAAACGTGCATATGACAATGATGAAGGACCAAATACTGGAGGAATGGGTGCATATTCTCCAGTTCCACAAATATCTGAAACAGTGGTCCAAACAGCAGTAGAAACAATTTTAAAACCAGCAGCAAAAGCTCTTATAAGTGAAGGACGTTACTTCACAGGAATTTTATATGCAGGTCTTATCTTAACGTCTGAAGGACCAAAGGTTATTGAATTTAATGCAAGATTTGGTGATCCTGAAACACAGGTAGTATTACCAAGACTTGAATCTGATTTAGTTGAATCACTTTTAGCCATTCTTAATGATCAGCCAGTTGAACTTAAATGGTCTTCAAAAGCTGTTTTAGGTGTTGTTTTAGCTTCAAAGGGTTATCCAGATGACTATGAAAAAGGCCAACCAATTGGAAAGTTAACGGAAAAGGCAGACGATGCCGTTATCTTCCATGCTGGAACAAAAAAAGTGGATGATCAATTTGTTAATAATGGTGGTCGCGTTTTAGTTGTATCAGGATACGGTGAAACAATTAGTGATGCACAAGCACATGCTTATAAGCTAGTCGATCAAATTGCTTGTCCTGCTCTTTTTTATCGTAAAGATATCGGCAACAAGGCAATTAAGTCCGGCGTTTCTTCTTAATATAAGCAAAGCATAATGCGACAATTCCACCGATTAGCGCAATAAAAATGAATGACATATCTGTTAAATATTCTAGAAACATAGTAATACCTCCATATTTAAATTGTATGGTGATTGTTGCTACCGACTTTTAGGAAACGTTGTATAGTATATGAAAGAAAAGGGGCTGGTGTTAACCAGTCCCATTTTTTACTTAGTTCGATGTCTAGCTCCAGCTGAAGGGAAAAATAAAGAAATAGCTTAGGGAGCCAGCTATTTCAAAGAGCGATTTTTCCTGCTTGTCGGGGCTGTTTAAGGTGCTTGTGCTTTTATTATTAAGAAGGATTGTATGACTCTTCAAATTCTTCATCTTCCTCATCATCATAATCATCGTCTTCATCTACGAAAAATGTTTCTGTGTTGTTTTCGAATAAATATGTGATCGGACAGAAGCGGAGGATCCCTTCGCCAACTTTCATTGCAGCAAGAACGATAACAATGATATATGAATCTCTCCAAGGCTTCTTGCAATACTTGGATGTAGCCCAAGATAGTAGTGAAAGTCCACATGTTATTCGGATTAATGCGTTAACTATACCAATGTTTGGTCTAATCATATTACAATCCTCCCAGAAATTTGTCATGAAAATGCAATAAAACGTTAATGCGTTAATAATTTCCATATGTTAACATAGTAATAAGCTACAAACTACAAATGGAGGGTTTACTATGCCCGAAAAAAAATTCAGATGGAAAAACAGTACAATACGGAAACAAATTGATGTTTTATCAAATAAATTAGCACCAACTGTTGTATTGAAAAACGCAACATATTTGAACTCTTATTTACGACAATGGATAAAAGCAAATATTTGGATCTTAGAAGATCGTATTATTTATGTGGGAAACAATTTTCCTGAAATCACAACTAATACTGAGGTTATTGATTGCTCAACAAAAGTCGTAGTACCAGGATATATTGAACCACATGCTCATCCATTTCAATTATATAATCCCCATACTTTAGCAAGTTATGTGTCACAAACAGGGACAACAACATTAATCAATGATAATCTTTTTTTACTTTTACAATGCCAGAAAAAGAAAGCGCTTACTTTAATCGATGCTTTAGAGAAGCATCATTTTCATTATTATTGGTGGGCACGCTTCGATTTGCAAACAGAAATCCATTCAGAAGAAAAAGTACTCTCACATGATTTTGTCAAGAAATGGCTAGAACATGACTCCGTTTTACAAGGTGGAGAATTAACAGGATGGCCAAAGCTGGCCGATGGTGATGATTGGTTTTTATACTGGTTACAAGAAACAAAGAGAAAGGGAAAAAGAATGGAAGGACACTTCCCAGGGGCTTCAGAGAATACATTAACGAAGATGAAGCTTTTTGGTGTAGATAGTGATCACGAATCATTGACTGGTAAAGATGTAATTAAGCGGTTGAAAATGGGCTATACAGCTGCTTTAAGACATTCTTCTATACGTCCTGACTTAGAGAAATTATTAATGGAACTTGAGAATGAAGGATTAACAACTTATGATTTCTTGTATTATACAACAGATGGAGCAACTCCTTCTTTTTATGAAGAAGGAATGATTAATCGTTGTATAGATATTGCATTAGAGTGCAATGTGCCTTCAATAGATGCGTATAATATGAGCTCTTTTAATGTGGCAAAATATTATCAAATTGACGACCAAATTGGTGTGATAGCTCCTGGTAAAGTGGCAACACTAAATATTTTATCAAGCATTGATCAACCTGATCCAATAAGTGTTATGTCAAAAGGAGTTTGGCTTCGTAAAGATAACGAAAAAATAGAAGAGAAAGAAGAATTTAATTGGGGAGATTATGGATTACAGAAGGCAGATATAAATTGGGAGCTAACATTAGATGATTTACAGTTTTCTATGCCTTTAGGTATGAAAATGAGAAATGCGGTCATCATGGAACCATACTCAATTACAATTGATGGATCTGCAAATGACCTATCATATCATCATGATGAAAGCTTTTTAGCACTCATTGATCGATATGGTGAATGGAGAATCAACACCTTTATTAAAGGCTTTGCTAATAAAGTGCAAGGCTTTGCAAGCTCCTATTCAACAACTGGTGATATCATTATTATAGGTAAAAATAAAAAGGAAATGGTATTAGCTTTTCGTCGGATGAAAGAAATTGGTGGTGGGATTGTCCTAACTGAAAATGATGAAGTGATCTTTGAAATGCCATTGCATTTAAATGGAAGTGCATCAAATGATCAGCTTAAAGATGTGATTCACAAGCAGAAAGAATTGAACGCACTTTTGATTGATCGAGGCTATACATTTGATGATCCGGTATATTCTTTGTTGTTTTTATCATCAACACATCTACCATATATAAGAATTACACCAAGAGGTATTTTTGATGTGATGAAAAAAACGGTACTCTTTCCATCGATAATGCGTTAAAATATAAAAGTGGAAAAAACGATAAGGTTGTGTTAGTTTGTTTAAGGGAAAATTATCTTTTATTATTCTTTCTATGCTCATAGTGAGTGCATGTAGTAATGATGAGGAAAAAACCTCCACTAAAGAAAAAGAACCGATTCAAGTGAAGGAAGAACCGGTAGCAGTTGAAGTTGAAGAAAGCGTTTCATTTCCTCTAACAGGATTAGAAGCAGATGAACAAGAGCTGACTCAGCGTCCTGTAGCGGTAATGATTAATAATCATCCTAGCGCAAGACCACAATCAGGTTTATATAAAGCTGATGTTGTGTATGAAGTTCTTGCTGAGGGTAATATAACGAGATTTTTAGCTGTATTTCAAAGTGAAATACCAGATATTATAGGACCTGTTAGAAGTGCAAGAGATTATTATATTGATTTAAGTAAAGGATTTAATTCTCTATATGTTAGTCATGGATGGAGCCCAGATGCAAAAGAGATGCTTGAAGCTGGAGAAGCGGACTATATAAATGGTTTGTTTTATGATGGCACTCTGTTTTGGAGAGCAGATCACCGTAAAGCACCACATAATTCATATATTTCAAAAGAAAACATCTTAAAGGGTGCAGATAAATTAGGTTATGAAGTAACTGCAGAAGTTGAGCCTTTTGAGTTTCTTTCAAAAGAAGATGTGGAAAATGTACAAGGAGAAGCTCTGAACAAGTTTGTCATAAAATATGACAACTCCGCTACATGGCAAGCAACTTACGAGTATAATCAAGCTGAACAAGTCTATACCCGTTATAGTGGTGATGAACAATCAATCGATTTGGAAAGTGGAGAACCTGTTACATTAGCAAATGTGTTCGTTGTTGAGATGGAACACAGAATTATAGATGATTATGGTAGAAGAGGACTTAATTTAACTTCTGGAGGAAATGCAATTCTCCTTCAAAATGGAACAAAACAGGAAATACAATGGGAAAACCACGATGGACGAATCGTTCCTGTTAAAGACGGAGAAGTTGTGAAACTAGCTCCAGGTAGAACGTGGATCAATATTGTCCCTGATTTAACGAAATCATTTATATCACAATCGCAAAATTAAAAGGAGAATGAATATGCAAATAGAAAAGCTACGTGGCAAAGAACTAGATCAGCTTTTTCAATCTGTTTTATCTTTAAAAGATTTAGAGGAATGCTATCGTTTTTTTGATGATCTTTGTACAGTTAATGAGATTCAATCTTTAGCTCAAAGACTTGAGGTTGCTAGAATGCTACGTGACGGAAATACGTATCATAAAATTGAAACAGAAACAGGTGCTAGCACAGCAACAATTTCTCGAGTGAAGCGTTGTTTGAATTATGGTAATGATGCTTATACAATGGCGTTAGAGCGTGTTCATGGGGAAAAGGAAGTTAAAGAAGAATAGAAAGCTCATGTTGGTTTGAGTTTATATAGAGGGAGCAAGGAGCATTAGGTTGATAATGCTTCTTTTTTATTGTTAATAAAAATTTTAAAAAACAATTATTGGATTGGTACAGGGGTTGTGAAACATTTAAAGTGTTTAGCAAACTTAATAAGTTGTTATTAGATAGAAATAAATCCGTTGCATTTCGCTGCAGACACTTGCTTTCCGCGGGGAGGAAGTCAAGCCTCCTCGGCTGCGCCTGCGGGGTCTCGACCTTTCCTCTGCACCCGCAGGAGTCAAGTGTCTTCCGCTGCATTCCACTATAGTGTACTTTACAAGGATATAATCTTTGAAAAAACAACTTTCATTTATTAGTTATTGTTATATTAGGGAAATATACTACACAAGTCGTGTGATTATTAAATTGTTATGTAGCAACAAATAAGCTTAATTTGCTTATTGCTCCACTATGTGTGTACTTACAAGCTCAACCTGTGAAGAACAGCTCAAATTAAAAGTCAGTTGCATATCTGTTATTAGTAGTTGAGATATTAGAAAGAAAAAGACAAGGTGGATAACAAATGAAAAAGTGTCTTGTTATTTCTTTAATGGTAATAAGCTTAATATTACTTTCACCAACTAATTTGAAAGCGGAAAATGATGAGTTCATACTTCCCGATGCATTTCTTACCACACTATCCCCACATATAGACAATGCTGTAGTTGAACATTATGGAGGACTTACTCAATATGCTCTTTACGATATAGAAATAATTAGTATCCAAAGAATGCAGGTTGGGAGGTCCTTTAGTTTTACAGTAGCTATAAAAATATTCCCCTTTGAGAAAGCACACAACTATATTGGAGAGGATACATTAACTCTAGAAATTGTACCTTCAGGTATAAATGTTACGAGTTATAAACATCAAAAATATAAATAGTTATTAATACCAAGTTGTTACTATTAAAAATTAAGAAAGTAATAGTAATTCTTTTTTCTTGGTTAAACATATGTGTGTCGTTGAACTTGTATCTTATTAACCTCTGTACATTGTAAAAAGTTGTGAATAATTTTATATATTGAATGCTTAATACTCTATATCAGCACTATGTTGATTGTAGTGGAAGGTGTGAGACTCCTGCGGGATTGCGAGTCAGAGGGAGACCCCGCAAGTGCAAAGCACTGAGGAGGCTCCCGGACCGCCCGCGGAAAGCGAACACCTGCAACGGAAATCAACAGGCAAATTTAAGCGAGCTAAAAAAAGTAAGCCTGCTTTTGGTTGTAAAGTAATAGATTGTTTGCTCATAAAACTTTACGTTCTACTAAAATGAACAAACTTAGCAAATTATCCATTTAATACATCTCTATTTAAGTTTTTGTGCCTACTAGTAATTTGCTATAATAAAAATTGGATGTTTTTGAATGGAGGAGTCCAGCAATGTATGATATTAACGAGTGGAAGCATGTCTTTAAACTCGATCCCGATAAAGAAATCAGTGATGAAGACCTAGAAAAAGTATGTGAATCTGGCACAGATGCTATTCTTGTTGGTGGAAGTGACAATATTACAGAAGATAATGTGTTAAACTTAATGGCTAGAATCAGACGGTATTTAATACCTTGTGTTTTAGAAGTTTCAACTGTAGAATCTATTCTTCCAGGCTTTGATTTATACTTTATCCCATCTGTCATGAATAGTAACAGCACAAAATGGCTAATCAATTTACACCAAGAAGCAGTTAAAGAATATGGTGAAATTATGAACTGGGATGAAATTGTAGTTGAAGGCTATTGTATATTAAATCCTGACTGTAAAGCTGCAAAACTAACAGAAGCCGCAACAGATCTATCAATAGAAGACGTTAAAGCATATGCCCGTGTCGCAGAAAACATGTTTCACTTACCAATCTTCTATTTAGAATACAGTGGGAAATTAGGAGATTTAGAAGTTGTGAAAGAAACAAAGAAGGTACTATCTAATACAAAGCTATTTTATGGTGGAGGAATATCATCTGCTGATGAAGCAAAAAGCTTTGCAGAGCATGCTGATGTAGTGGTGGTAGGAAACGTAATTTACACCGATTTGAAAGCTGCGTTACAAACTGTTTCAGCTGTAAAATAGAATTTTATGGTAAAACATTGAACATAGATTAGAAAAAGGGTAAAATCAATTATAGAACATACGTTTGATTAAGGTGGTGGAGAAGTTGCAATTCCTATCAAATCAATTACTTTCAGGTTTGAATGACATGCAACAAAAGGCAGTAAAAACAACCGACGGCCCATTATTATTAATGGCAGGTGCCGGTAGTGGGAAAACACGTGTTTTGACACATCGAATTGCTTATTTAATGATAGAAAAACAAGTAGCTCCTTGGAATATCCTTGCGATTACTTTTACAAATAAAGCGGCAAGAGAGATGAAAGAAAGAATTCAAGGAATCCTTGGACCTGGTTCAGATGATATATGGATCTCAACATTTCACTCTATGTGTGTGCGAATATTACGTCGAGATATTGATAGAATGGGGATAAATCGTAACTTTTCGATCCTAGATACGACAGATCAATTGTCTGTAATAAAAACAGTATTAAAGGAAAAGAATTTAGATCCCAAAAAGTATGATCCTAGAAGTATGCTAGGTGCTATTAGTAGTGCAAAAAATGAACTGATTACACCTGAAGAATATGATAAAACAGCTAGTAGTCATCATGAGCAAATGATAAGTGATATTTACAGAGAATATCAAAAAAAGCTTCGTAAAAATCAATCACTAGATTTTGATGATCTTATTATGACGACAATCCAGTTATTCCAACGCGTGCCTGAAGTACTTGAATCTTATCAACGAAAATTTCAGTATATTCATGTTGATGAGTATCAAGATACAAATAGAGCACAATATATGCTTGTAAAGCTTATGGCTGCACGCTTTAAGAATCTATGTGTTGTTGGTGATTCAGATCAGTCAATTTATCGCTGGCGTGGAGCTGATATTGCCAATATTCTTTCGTTTGAGAAGGATTATCCGAATGCAAGCGTGATTTTACTTGAACAAAACTATCGATCAACGAAGTTAATTTTACAAGCAGCAAATGAAGTAATAAAAAATAATTCAAATCGTAAGCCGAAGAAGCTTTGGACTGAAAATCAGCAGGGTGCAAAAATTACTTATTATCGAGCTGACAGTGAATCAGCTGAAGGTCAATTTGTTGCAGGTAAAATCAAGCAGCTTATTGATTCAGGTGAAAAGAAGCTTTCCGAAATTGCGATTCTTTATCGTACAAATGCACAATCTCGTATTATAGAGGAAGTTCTTCTTAAATCTAATTTGAATTATACAATTGTCGGCGGTATTAAGTTCTATGATCGTAAAGAGATTAAGGACTTGCTTGCTTATTTAAGATTAATATCAAATCCAGATGATGACATTAGTTTAACAAGAGTAATCAATGTACCAAAACGTGGAGTTGGTTCCACTTCTTTTGATAAAATTGCGAACTATGCTGTTAATAATGATTTATCTCTTTTCAGTGCATTATATGAAATCGAGCAAATTGGTGTAAGTGCAAGAGTAACAAATGCCATTATTGAATTTAGAGAAATGATTAGTAACTTAGTAAATATGCAGGACTATTTATCAGTAACAGAGCTTGCAGAAGAGATTATTGAAAAATCAGGCTATCGTGAAATGCTTAAGCAGGAAAAAACACTTGAAGCTCAAAGTAGACTAGAGAATATTGATGAGTTTCTGTCTGTAACACAGTCGTTTGAGAAAACAAATGATGACAAAAGTCTTATTGCCTTTTTAACTGACTTAGCACTTGTAGCAGATATAGACAAGCTAGAGGAAGATGATCAAGAGCAAAAGGATTCTGTTGTATTAATGACTCTCCACTCTGCTAAAGGGCTGGAGTTTCCTGTTGTCTTCTTAATAGGACTTGAGGAAGGTGTTTTCCCTCATAGTCGTTCGTTAATGGAAGAGGACGAGATGGAGGAGGAACGCCGTCTTGCATATGTTGGAATAACTAGAGCTGAAAAAGATCTGTTTATTACAAATGCACAAATGCGTACTTTATTTGGTCGGACAAGCATGAATCCAGAGTCTCGCTTTATTTCTGAAATTCCTAGTGAGTTAATTGAGAACTTAAATGAAAAAGTAAAAGCTGCTGCTAAGCAATCTAGGCAGTCTACCTCTTCTCCTTTCAGTTCATCACGAACTACTGAAAAACGTCCGCCTGTATCAAGACCAATTGCGGCTTCAACAGGTGGAGATGAAATTGGTTGGGCAGTTGGCGATAAAGCGGCACACAAAAAATGGGGTACAGGAACAGTTGTAAGTGTTAAAGGAGCTGGAGAAGGAAAGGAGCTAGATATTGCCTTTCCAAGTCCAGTTGGTATAAAGAGACTACTTGCAAAATTTGCTCCAATTTCTAAAGTTTAATAGAACCTAATATAACCATCATTCGTATATAAGAATGGTGGTTATATTGAACCTACGTTTAAGTAAAATTAAGCTCAGTAGAAAGGGTTGGACATCTGAATGGATAAACAATCAGCAACAAAAAGAGCAGAAGAACTTCATGCGCTCTTAAATACATACAACTATGAATATCATGTACTAGATAAGCCAAGTGTACCTGATACTGAATATGATCGTCTTATGCAGGAGCTAATCTTAGTTGAAACTAATTTTCCAGAATTAAAAACGGCTGATTCTCCAACTCAAAGGGTTGGTGGCGTAATACTGGATGCTTTTAATAAGGTTGTTCATAAAACACCGATGTTAAGTCTGGGAAATGCATTCAATGAACAAGATCTACGTGATTTTGATAGACGTGTTATCCAAGCTGTAGGTGAGGATGTTCAATATGTTGTTGAATTAAAAATTGATGGATTAGCTGTATCGTTACGATATGAAAATGGCTTATTTGTTCAAGGTGCAACACGTGGAGATGGCACCACTGGTGAAGACATAACGGAGAATTTGAAAACCGTTCGTTCAATTCCATTAAGACTAAAAAATGAGCTTTCATTTGAAGTTCGTGGTGAAGTATTTATGCCGAAGAAGTCATTTGAAAAGCTAAATGAACAACGTGAAAAGCTTGAAGAAGAGCCATTTGCTAATCCACGTAATGCTGCAGCAGGTTCAATTAGACAGCTTGATCCAAAGATTGCAGCTAAGAGAAATTTAGATATTTTTGTTTATAGTATTGCTGATCTTGGTGGTACAGGTATTGAACGACATAGTGAAGCATTAGATTTACTTGAAAAAGAAGGCTTTAAGACAAATCCTGAACGAAGAAAATTTGCTTCTATTGAAGAAGTGATTTCTTTTATCGAGGGATTTTTAGAAAAAAGATCCAAGCTGTCTTATGATATAGATGGTATAGTGATTAAGGTAGATTCACTAGCACAGCAGGATGAGCTTGGATTTACAGCAAAAAGTCCGCGTTGGGCAATAGCTTATAAGTTTCCTGCAGAAGAAGTGACAACAAAGCTACTCAATATCGAATTGAGTGTAGGTCGAACAGGGGTTATTACTCCGACTGCGATTTTAGAGCCTGTTCGAGTGGCTGGAACAACAGTTCAGCGTGCTTCACTTCATAATGAAGATTTGATTAAGGAAAAAGACATTAAAATTGGTGATACGGTTGTTGTAAAAAAAGCAGGTGATATTATCCCAGAGGTAGTAAATGTACTTGTTGAGCAACGAACAGGTGAAGAAGAAGCCTTTACAATGCCAACACATTGTCCTGCTTGTGAAAGTGAGCTTGTTCGAATTGAAGGCGAGGTAGCTCTTCGCTGCATTAATCCACAATGTCCAGCACAAATCACAGAAGGTTTGATTCACTTTGTTTCAAGAAATGCAATGAATATTGATGGTCTTGGTGAACGTGTTGTGATTCAGTTATTTCAAGAAGGATTAATTAAGGATGTTGCAGATTTATATCGTTTAACAAAAGATCAGCTAATGCAGCTTGAACGAATGGGTGAAAAATCCACAGATAATTTATTAAAAGCCATTGAGCAATCTAAGGACAATTCACTTGAGAGAATGTTGTTTGGGTTAGGTATTCGTCATGTTGGTGCAAAAGCAGCGAAAACATTAGCACAAAATTTTGAGACGATTGAAAAGCTTCAGCAAGCATCAGTAGAAGAGCTTATTGCGATTAATGAAATTGGCGATAAAATGGCTGATAGTGTCCATACATATTTTGCTAATCCAGATGTTCAAGAGCTTATTTCTGAGCTTCAGTCACTAGGTGTTAATACGAATTATAAAGGTCCAAAACTAGTTAAAGTTGAAGATAGTGACTCTTATTTTGCTGGTAAAACGGTTGTGTTAACAGGGAAATTAGAGCAGCTTTCAAGAAATGAAGCAAAAGAAAGAATAGAGGCTTTTGGTGGTAAGGTAACTGGAAGTGTGAGTAAAAGCACAGATTTAGTTGTCGCAGGGGAAGCTGCTGGAAGTAAGTTGAAAAAAGCCGAAGAGCTAAATATAGAAGTATGGGATGAATCTAAGCTTGTTGAGGAACTAAATAGATAAGAGGTGTGTAATCACTTGAAGAAAATATCATTTATGGTGCTCGCTAGTATTCTGTTATTATCAGCTTGTGCACCTAATTTTGGAGAGCAAGAAGAAATCGTGCAGGAAACAGAAGATGAGTCAAAGGAAAAAGCGATTATCCCAAAGTACAATATTTCTGATTCGTACTATAAGATGATTTTGCCTTTTAAGCCTGGGGAAGCTAGAGGACTTGTGTCAAAGCAATTGAATACAAGGTTAGATATTGATGAATTTGAAACAGGATTAATGAGAGTCGCTCAAGATACATTTTCACCAGATAATTATGTGTATCAAGAAGGTCAATATATTAAGAGTGATGTGATCAGAAGCTGGGTGAGCCGTAAGAAAACGGGTGAAGCTCTAAAAATTGCTCAAGCAGAGGCAAAAAAGGCTGGAAAAGAATACAAAGAGCTTGGGTTAAATCCCGCATTACCGGAGCCTGCTAATGGCGCTGGCTTAGAAGAGCTTAATTCTGAAAATCCAATTTATTTAGCTCATATGTTAGAACACAATTACTTAATTCGTAAAGATGAAACAGCAGAATTAGGTGGTGTTGTTATTGGTCTAGCAATGAATTCTGTTCATTATTATAAACAGGAAGATGGGTATGCACGTGAGTATAACATTGATCGCGCAGAGCTTTTATCTAAAGGTAAGGAGATAGCTCAGGAAGTGATTAACCGTGTGAGAAGCACGCAAGGTTTAGAGAAAGTTCCGATTACGATCGCTATTTTTGAACAAGAAAAGAAATCATCGATCGTTCCAGGGAATTTTGTTGCAAAGGCAGTTGTAAAAGAAGGTAGTAGAGATCTTGGTAAATGGGTTGATGTTGATGAAGAATATTTCTTTTTTCCTTCAAATGACGCAACAAGTGCTTATCGAGATGACGCCCAAATGTTTAATCGATTTAAATCAGATATAGAGGAATTTTTCCCGAATTACACAGGTGTGATCGGTAAAGCCTTTTATAAAAATGGTGAGCTAAGTCATTTAGATATTGAAATCCCAATGCAATTTTACAGTAAAGCTGAGGTTATTGCCTTCACTCAGTTCGTAACAGGCAAGGTAATGGAGTACTTTCCAGATTATATTGATTTAGAAGTGAACGTGATGTCAACAGATAACCAAGAAGCGCTTATTCTAAAAGAACCAAATCAAGAAGAGCCGACTGTTCATATTTATAAATAGAATAACTAAAAAGGATGACTTAAAGTATGTATCAACTTTGAGTCATCCTTTTTTTATTACATTAAAGATAAAGCACAACCAAACACTTGCGCTAATAGATTTCCATTGTTTCTAAAAGTTAATCATTTCTAAATAACAATAAGCATACGAATGAACCAAGAATGATAAATAGCCAAACCAAAAAGCTTTTTGTCATTTGTGGATTGATATGTAGGCTTTTTGTGTGTGCTCTCGTTTTGTTTAAAGGTAAAAGATGATTGACTGAGAAGGAATCGAAGAGGTTTTTCTCACTATCTACGGGGAGGCGAAGGAAATGGTTGTACCTTACAAACATGAACCGTTTACTGATTTTAAAGTTGAAGAAAACAAATTGGAATTTGAGAAAGGATTAATGGTGGTCCAATCTTATTTAAATAAGAATTATGATTTAGTGATCGGTGGCGAGCGGATTTCAACAAAGGATAAAATTGTATCGGTGAATCCAGCAAACAAACAAGAAGTAATAGGTACAGTTTCTAAGGCAACACAAGAGCATGCTGAAAAAGCAATGAACATTGCTGATGAAACCTTTGAAGTGTGGAGAAAATCAAAGCCTGAGATGAGAGCTGATATATTATTTCGTGCGTCTGCTATTGTTCGTCGACGTAAACATGAATTTTCAGCGCTTTTAGTAAAAGAAGCTGGAAAGCCATGGAATGAGGCTGATGCGGATACAGCTGAGGCAATTGATTTTATGGAATATTACGGGCGCCAAATGCTATCACTGAAGAACGGAGTGAAAATTGAAAGTC
This sequence comes from Metabacillus litoralis, assembly GCF_007994985.1. Taxonomy (GTDB): domain Bacteria; phylum Bacillota; class Bacilli; order Bacillales; family Bacillaceae; genus Metabacillus; species Metabacillus litoralis. Next base: position 26,939 of record NZ_VOQF01000016.1, read on the forward strand.
GCCCTATTGAGTATAACCGGTTTAATTACATACCGTTAGGCGTCGGTGTGATTATATCGCCTTGGAATTTTGCGTTTGCGATCATGGCTGGTATGACAGCTGCAGCAGTGGTTTCTGGCAATACAGTTCTTTTAAAGCCAGCTAGTACAACACCAGTAGTTGCAGCTAAATTTATTGAAGTACTAGAGGAAGCGGGTCTTCCCGCTGGTGTTGTTAATTATGTACCAGGAAGTGGTGCGGAGGTTGGGGATTATTTAGTTGACCACCCACGAACACGCTTTATAAGCTTTACAGGCTCTCGCGATGTAGGAGTGAGAATTTATGAAAGAGCAGCGAAAGTACATGAAGGTCAAATCTGGTTAAAGCGTGTTATTGCAGAGATGGGTGGAAAAGATACGGTTGTTGTTGATTCATCTGCTGATATAGAATTAGCTGCTCAATCAATTGTTGCGTCAGCGTTTGGTTTTTCTGGCCAAAAATGCTCGGCTTGTTCGAGAGCAGTTATATTAGAAGATGTGTATGATCAGGTGTTAGATCGTGCTGTTCAATTAACGAAAAATTTATCATTAGGTGAAACGATATCTCCATCTGTTTATATGGGACCTGTTATTGATCAAGCAGCTTTTGATAAAATCATGAGTTATATTGAAATAGGGAAAAAAGAAGGAGAATTAGTTGCAGGAGGTCATGGTGATAATTCACAAGGTTTTTTCATTGAACCCACTATTTTTGCTGATGTGGATGAAAATGCACGGTTAATGAAGGAAGAAATTTTTGGTCCTGTTGTGGCTTTTTGCAAAGCAAAGGACTTTGATCATGCGCTAAAGATAGCCAACAACACAGATTATGGCTTAACAGGTGCAGTGCTAACAAACAACCGAGCTCATATTGAGAAAGCAAGAGAAGACTTCCATGTAGGAAATCTTTATTTTAACCGTGGCTGCACAGGAGCAATTGTTGGGTATCAGCCGTTTGGTGGCTTTAATATGTCTGGAACTGACTCTAAAGCAGGCGGACCAGATTATTTATTGCTTCATATGCAAGCAAAAACAACATCTGAAATGCTTTAAAGTTTAACTAAAAAAATCCTTAGTGCACCATGTAATGGGAGTACTAAGGATTTTTTCTTGGAATGTACTAATTCTTTGCACTTTTAGTTCACCCATTCCAATACAAACGCTCGTCCTTTTTTTGTTCAGTTTCATCAAGGTCAGAAGTAGTAGTAGTAGTAGTAGTAGTAGTAGTATCAGAGTTCAGTTTAAGGTTATCTGGCTTAGACTGAGGTGTGCTTTTTTCAATGATCTCTTTTGTACTTAACTGCTCAGATAATACCTGTATGAGCTGTGAATTTAGCTCATTACGCTTTTGATATTCGTGTAAAAAGGCGGAAAGAGCAATAATGATACCTCCACCTATTATAAGTGTTATGTAAGGGCCCATTGAGCCGATAAGCTGGAGCATCATAAATTCAAAAGATCCGCCGTACATTTCTTGCTCTTCTTGAACAGCTTTAAAGGTCATTGATATATGATTAACGATACCGCCTGCTCCAATTAAAATTAATATAGCACCAAAGCTGATTAAAAATTTCTTCATCATATCCACTCCTGATTTTATTAATCTTGTACAAATTTTATCATGTAATCATATTTTCTTCTATAATTTCAAAAAATCCCCATCTTATATTGAGATTATTTTAAGAAAATTATGGTGCAAAATTTTTAATTTTTTTAAGGTGGATCTGACATGAATCTGCAAAAAAATAATGGGTTTTTATAGATTTTGTAAATTTAATTTTATTAATTTTTATGAATAGATATAACTTAAAATAGGCTATTATGCCTAAATAATTCGTTTTTGTGTATATTTATGCAATTTGCATTTTTTTAACAAGCCTTTGATTTGTTGTGCTTGTCAAATTGTGTTACGATTATTAAGGGTTATGCCAATGTGGTACTACTAATCTATTTTTTATCATCCATCATTAAATTGCATAAGCTTGCATAGAGATTTGTTGACAGCAATTTTAGGAGGTGACTACTCAATGGATTACGCACTTACAGGAGCAACTTGGTTTTGGTTATTTGTACCAATGTTAGTGTTAGTTGTAATTTCAATTATTACAAACTTTACGGAGAGGAGTGACTAATTAGTGGAAACAGGTGTATTAATTACGTTTATAATTTATTTAGTGGGTATGTTAGGTATCGGTGTCGCTGCCTACAAAATGACTAGTAATCTTTCAGACTATGTATTAGGTGGAAGAAGATTAGGTCCTGGTGTTGCCGCACTAAGTGCTGGTGCATCAGATATGAGTAGTTGGTTATTATTAGGTTTACCTGGTGCAGTATACGCATCTGGTGGTATGAATCAAATTTGGATTGCAGTAGGTTTAGCTGTCGGTGCTTATCTTAACTGGCAATTTGTTGCAAGACGTTTACGTAGCTATACGGAGGTTGCTAATGACTCTATTACAATCCCGGATTTCTTTGAAAATCGATTTAAAGATGGATCAAAGCTTTTACGTGTTATCTCAGCTTTAGTTATTTTACTATTCTTTACGTTCTACACGTCATCAGGTATGGTTGGGGGAGCGAAATTATTTGAAGCTTCATTTGGCCTATCTTATACACAAGCACTTTGGATTGGTGCAATTGTTATCATTTCGTACACATTCCTTGGTGGTTTCTTAGCAGTTAGTTGGACTGATTTTATTCAAGGAATTCTAATGTTCTTAGCATTGATCATTGTTCCAATCGTAGCAGTTAATAAAATTGGTGGTTGGAGTGAAACAGTTAATCAAGTAGGTGAAATTGACCCAATTTATCTTGATGCATTTTCAGGAATGTCAGCATTAGCGATTATTTCTTTACTTGCATGGGGATTAGGTTACTTTGGTCAACCACATATCTTAACTCGTTTTATGGCATTACGTTCTGTTAAAGATGTACCTAAAGCACGTATGATCGGTACAATCTGGATGGTATTTGCTTTATTCGGAGCAATCTTCACAGGATTTGCAGGTATTTCATACTTCGCAGATAATCCAATTGCAGATGGAGAGCAAGTATTTATTCTCTTCACACAAGTATTATTTGACCCTTGGGTTTCTGGTATTCTATTAGCGGCAATTTTAGCTGCAATCATGAGTACAATTGATTCTCAGCTATTAGTTTCATCAAGTGCTGTAGCAGAGGATTTCTATAAAGCTATTTTAAAGAAAGATGCTTCTGAGAAAGAACTAGTATGGGTTGGTCGTATTTCAGTTGCGGCGATTGCATTAATTGCGATTTTACTAGCTTCAAATCCAGATAGCTCAGTATTAGATTTAGTAAGTTATGCGTGGGCAGGATTCGGCGCTGCATTTGGTCCTGTAATCATTCTCTCTCTTTTCTGGAAACGTATGAATCGTTGGGGAGCTCTGGCAGGAATGATCGTAGGAGCAGTTACAGTAGTAGTATGGAAGCAATTAACGACTTCAGGGGCTATTGGATTCAGCCTTTATGAAATCGTACCAGGATTTATCTTCGCATGGATTGCAGTAATGGTTGTGAGCTTAGTAACAGAAGCTCCATCAAAAGAAATCGAAGAAGAGTTCGAGCAAGCCAAAGCATAATCTTAAATAATAGGAGGGGTCAGACACCTTTATGGGGTCAGACCCCTTCTTTTTTTGAGGCAAAATCCCACTTTCTTCATATTATATAGGAAGTAAGGATATGAGGAGGATATGTGGGATGTCGGATCCAATGAAAATGATGAATGATTTTTTTCAAAAGCGACCTAAGCGTACGCTTTTAGATACGATAGATGGCGCTTTTAGAAAGCCTGATTATGCTAGTTTTGGGGTTGAGATTGTAGAAACTGATTCTAAATTTAAAGTTCTAGCGGAACTACCAGGTGTAGCGAAAGAAAGCATTGATGTGGAAATTCGCGGTGATGAATTAGTTATTAAAGTGAAAGAAAGGGCAGATCAAACACGGAAAATAGGCGGTGTGCGTGAGGTTCATTTGCCTGATTATGTGATTAAGCGAAATATGAAGGCTGTTTATCGTCATGGATTACTTGAGATTACATTAGATAAGAAGAAGCCGACGAAGATTGAGATTGAGTAGAGATAGGAAGTGTAGTGCTCTGCCGCTAGCTGAGCTAGCGGTGAGCGTGAAACTAATGTGGTGATGGGTGTTGGTCGGATTGTGTCGAAAAACTAATATATTGCGGGATTGAGCAAATATAACGCTAAAAAGGGCAAATATAGTATGAGAAGCAGCAAATATATAAGTCCCAACAACAAATAAACATTACAAATTAGCAAATAAGTCGAAATCCACAATTTAATTTCAACCCAGCTCCTCATTAAATGCAGGCTTTTTATACGAATTGTTGATTAACTATGCACTATTTTGGTATCATCAGAGTATTGTGATTGTACGATTTTTTGGAGGTGAGAGGAAATGTCTAGAATTTCAACAGATCAAGTAAAACACGTGGCAAATTTGGCTCGTTTAGCAATTACTGATGATGAAGCAGTGCTTTTAACACAACAATTAGATGCGATCATTACATTTGCTGAACAGTTAAATGAAGTGGATACAGAAAATGTGAAACCAACATCTCATGTTTTAGATATGAAGAACATCATGCGAGAAGATATTCCGAAAAAGGGATTAGATAATGAAGAGGTTGTGAAAAACGCGCCAGATCATGCTGATGGTTATATTCGCGTACCATCAATTTTAGAATAAGGGAGGGACAAGCATGGAGCTTTTTGATCGTAAAATATCTGAATTAAAAGAACTTTTACATAAAAAAGAAATTACAGTTACTGATTTAGTTGATACTTCTTATAAACGTATTCAAGAGGTTGATGACAAGGTTGGAGCATTTTTAACATTAAATGAAGAAAATGCACGTACATATGCGAAAGAATTAGATGAGGCACTAGATAGTCGTAGTGAATTCGGACTTTTATTTGGAATGCCAATCGGTGTGAAGGATAATATTGTAACGAAAAATCTACGTACAACTTGTGCAAGTAAAATTCTAGAAAACTTTGATCCTATTTATGATGCAACTGTTGTAAAACATCTGAAAAGTGCTGAGACCGTAACAATTGGTAAATTAAATATGGACGAGTTTGCGATGGGTTCTTCTAATGAAAACTCAGGTTTTAAGCCTACGAAAAATCCTTGGAATCTTGAAACTGTTCCTGGTGGATCTAGTGGTGGGTCAGCAGCAGCTGTTGCAGCAGGAGAAGTCCTATTTTCTTTAGGATCTGATACTGGTGGTTCAATTCGTCAGCCTGCATCATTTTGTGGAGTTGTTGGATTAAAGCCTACATATGGTCGTGTATCACGCTTTGGTTTAGTAGCGTTTGCATCTTCTTTAGATCAAATTGGACCAATCACACGTAATGTAGAAGATAATGCCTTTCTTCTTCAAGCGATTTCAGGTGTGGATGAAATGGATTCCACTTCTGCAAATGTTGATGTACCTGATTTTCTTTCTTCATTAACAGGTGATGTGAAGGGCTTAAAAATTGCTGTACCTAAAGAATATTTAGGTGAAGGTGTTCAAGAAGAAGTGAAGCAATCTGTATTGAATTCGTTAAAAGTGTTAGAAGGACTTGGTGCAACATGGGAAGAGGTTTCATTACCACACTCGAAATATGCTCTAGCTACCTACTATTTACTTTCTTCATCAGAAGCTTCAGCAAACCTTTCTCGCTTTGATGGTGTTCGTTATGGACATCGCTCAGATAATGCTGAAAACTTAATAGATTTGTACAAGCAAAGCCGTGCAGAAGGCTTTGGTAACGAAGTGAAGCGTCGTATTATGCTTGGAACATTTGCTTTAAGCTCTGGTTATTATGATGCTTACTATAAAAAAGCACAAAAAGTACGTACTTTAATTAAAAAGGATTTCGAAGATGTGTTTGAAAAATATGATGTCATCATCGGACCTACAACACCAACACCTGCATTTAAGATTGGTGAAAATGTAAAAGATCCATTAACAATGTATGCAAACGATATTTTAACCATTCCAGTAAACTTGGCGGGTGTACCAGGAATTTCAGTACCATGTGGTTTATCAAACGGATTACCACTAGGCTTACAAATTATCGGAAAGCATTTTGATGAAAGCACAATCTACCGCGTTGCACATGCATTTGAGCAAGCAACAGATCATCATAAAGCAAAACCTGAACTTTAAAAGGGGTGAAAAACAATGGAATATGAAACGGTCATCGGACTTGAGGTCCATGTTGAGTTAAAAACAGAATCTAAAATATTTTCAAGTGCACCAAACCACTTCGGTGCTGAGCCTAACACAAACACAACAGTTGTTGAGCTAGGTTATCCTGGTGTATTGCCTGTTTTAAATAAAAAGGTTGTTGATTTTGCAATGAAGGCTTGTATGGCTCTGAATTGTGAAGTTGCAACAGAAACAAAGTTCGATCGTAAAAATTACTTTTATCCAGATAATCCAAAAGCATATCAAATTTCTCAGTTTGACAAACCAATCGGAGAAAATGGCTGGATTGATATTGAAGTAAACGGTGAAACAAAGCGTATCGGAATTACCCGCATTCATATGGAAGAAGATGCAGGTAAGCTTGTTCACTCTGGTGATGGCTATTCATTAGTTGACTTAAACCGTCAAGGTACTCCACTTGTGGAAATTGTATCTGAGCCAGATATTCGCACACCTGAAGAAGCATATGCTTATTTAGAAAAATTAAAGGCGATCATTCAATACACAGAGGTTTCGGATTGTAAAATGGAAGAAGGCTCACTACGTTGTGATGCGAATATTTCATTACGTCCAGTAGGACAAGAAGAGTTCGGAACAAAAACAGAGCTTAAAAATCTAAACTCATTTGCATTTGTACAAAAAGGCCTTGAGTATGAAGAAAAGCGTCAAGAAAAGGTGCTTCGCTCTGGTGGAGTGATTGATCAAGAAACACGTCGTTATGATGAAGCTACGAAAAAGACAATTTTAATGCGTGTAAAAGAAGGCTCTGACGATTATCGTTATTTCCCAGAACCAGATCTTCTTGAGCTATACATTGATGACGAGTGGAAAGAGCGTATCCGTGCTTCAATTCCTGAGCTTCCAGATGCACGCCGCAAGCGTTATATGAGCGACCTTGGTTTACCAGAATATGACGCACAGGTATTAACAATGACAAAAGAAATGTCTGATTTCTTTGAGCAAACTTTAGCAGCAGGTGCTGAAGCTAAGCAAGCATCAAACTGGATCATGGGTGAAGTGTCAGCGTATTTAAATGCTGAAGGAAAAGAGCTTAAAGATGTTGCTCTAACAGCAGAAGGATTAGCAGGCATGATCAAGCTAATCGAAAATGGCACAATTTCGTCTAAAATTGCTAAGCAGGTTTTCAAAGAGCTAATTGAAAACGGTGGAGACGCTGAGAAAATCGTCAAAGAAAAAGGATTAGTCCAAATTTCTGATGATGAAACTCTACGTAAATTTGTAAACGACGCACTTGACGCAAATCCTCAATCTGTTGATGATTTCAAAAATGGTAAACAAAAAGCAATCGGCTTCCTTGTTGGCCAAATTATGAAAGCAACAAAAGGACAAGCCAACCCACCATTGGTGAATAAGCTGTTGATGGAAGAAATTCAAAAAAGATAAGTTAGAGGGGATGAAATCTTAGTGATTTCATCCTTTTTGGTTTGGTGGGATCCTGATGTGTGTGTTTCGTTTTTTGTCGAAAAACTAATATATTCCGGAAAACAGCAAATAAAAGAGCTGGAGTAGCAAATAAAAAGGGGGAAGCAGCAAATATATGGATCAAATCAGCAAATAAAAAGGTGAAAAGAGCAAATAAATAGAATCAAGACTACAGCTAGGAATAGAATACACGCCTAAGTATGAGCATTAGGAGGACAAAATGAATACAGAAGACAAAAAAGCTGCTTTAAATGTACTAAATTTCCTATGTAAAGGAGCAACAATTGAAGGTCTTAATTTTTACGGACTGAAATTACTCCTTTCAGAAACAGAAACAAATTCCGAGAGAATAAACGGTCAGGTGTATCTGAATATTGAGAGTGAATTTTGCCTTTATCAAACAATGCCGAAAGATATTCCTCATCTTAATGAATTGCCGAAGCTAGATTGGGTTGACTCAGCCAAGGTACTTTGTGAGTTACGATTGAAAAAAATTACCGAGGTTTCATTACATGATGAAAGTCCACATCTTTTTTTTACGTTTGAATCTGGTGAAGTCCTTTTTATATGGGGGCATCATCATAAATATGAAAGCTGGCAGGTTGATATTATGAAGGAATCAGGTGAGGAGACTTGGTTAGTGGTTGCATGTCCGGGAGATCAACTGGCGGTTTGGGGAGCTGAGGATGTTATTGGACAGTAATAGAAGGTGAATTTTAAGTACATTGCTATTTTCTAAACTCGAAATAAAAAGAGCTCGGACTACTCCAAGCTCTTATCAATTAATCAGATTCTTTTGTTTTCCTCAACTCCCTCAACTTCCTGCTCCTTCTTTTCCTCAAGAAGCTTCTTCAACGACTGCTTACTTTTCTTCGACGTCAGAATATAGAGGAAATCACCAGGTTTAATTTTCGTATTACCTGTTGGGGTGATGAGCTGGTCATAACGAATGACCGCATTTACGATTGCCCCTTCAGGAAACTCGATATCGAGCAATGTTTGGCCGGCGATCACGGAGTCTTCTTCGATTTCGTATTCGATCATTTCTGTGTTCACTTTTCCTAATGACACAAGTTCGAGTGAATGCATCGGTGTTGTTTTTTTAGGACCTGTTAAGCCTAGCTTTTCAGCAAGGTTGGTGATTGTTGCACCTTGGATAAGACAGCTTGTTAAAACAACGAAGAACACAACGTTGAAGATTAATTGGCTACCTTCTATGCCTGCTAATAATGGGAATGTGGCAAGAACGATTGGTACTGCACCTTTTAACCCTGCCCATGATAGAAAAATAAGCTCTTTGTTTGTATATTTCAAATTGATTGTTGAAGCAAATACCGCGATTGGTCTCGCGACGAAAATAAGAATAAATGAAAGTAATAATCCTTTTAAAATAACATCCCATGTAAATAGATCAGAAGGGAAAACGAGTAGTCCTAGTATCACAAACATTGAAATCTGCATCATCCATGCAAAACCTTCGGAAAAACGGAAAATAGAATGTCTGTAGGCAATTTCTGAATTACCAATCACGATCGCTAAAATGTAAACAGCAAGTAATCCACTACCATTCATAAATGCGGTTACTCCATAAGTGAGTAGAGCAAAGGCAATTGCAAAAATTGGGTAAAGACCACTCGAATCCAGATTGATACGGTTTAATGCTTTTACGACTAACTTTCCGGCAAGAAAACCAATAATCACACCTAATCCCATTTGTAAAATAAATGTGCCAATTAACGAAATGATACTCGTATCAGGCATTGTGATGAGCTCGATCATAGCAACGGTTAGAAACACAGCCATCGGGTCATTTGAGCCAGATTCTGCTTCTAATGTTGTGCCAATTCGTTCATTTATGTTTTGGTCTTTTAACACCGCAAATACGGCAGCGGCATCTGTTGATCCTACGATTGCACCAAATAATAACGATTCAAGCAAGCCTAAATCTAAAATAAACCAAGCAGCACTAGCAACGATTCCAGAGGTTAACAGAACTCCAAATGTTGCTAAAGAAAGTGAAGGTAAAATCACAGGACGTAATGTTTTCCACTTCGTCTGCAAACCACCCTCAAACAAAATGATCACAAGAGCAAACACACCAATCATTTGTGCGGTGCTTGCATTATTAAAATGAATAAATCCTAATCCATCACTTCCCATGACCATTCCGATCACGATAAAGAGAACAAGTGCTGGAACACCGAGTCTAGCAGAAAACTTGGTTGTTACAACACCGGCAATTAAGAGGATACTTGTTAATAATACAAATGTGTCTGTGTGAATGATTTCTTCAAACATTTACAACAACTCACTTTTTATAAATTTACATCAAGTCTGATTTCAATAGAAGAATCGTTCATGATCCCAATGTATTGTTTTGTTTCGGAGGGAGATGATTGCTGAAGTCGCTTTTGTATCAATGAAATAGCGATACCCTTTTTATATGCGTGATAACCAAATGTTTTTCTTAATGTATGTGTACCGATTGCTTCAGTAAGACCTGCTTGTTTTGCTGAATCATTAATAATTCGGTAGGCCTGCTGTCGTGTAATCGGCTCTGAAGTCTTTTTTGATTTAAATAAATAATCTTCTGGCTGAAGAGATCGATGTGATATACAAGCAACAACTGCGTCACGTACTCTTTCATTAAGATAAATAGGAGGGCTTTTATAAGTTGAATAATATAAAAATTCATTGATTTCATGATCTTCGTTTAAAAACTCATCCACACGAAGGTGCAAAAGATCATAAATTCTTATTCCTGTATTAATGCCTAACAAAAGTAAACAATAATCACGATGAGAACGAGCTTTTAAATAAGCTTGCATAGAAGCTAGTTGTTCTTCACTTTTTATTGCTTCAACGTTTTTCATTATGAAAACTCCCTTATGTTACATATTATGATTATACAATAGGGTTATGTTACATCAAAGGAATTTGCTTCAATTAAAAAACCCAGAGTTCATGGCTCTGAGCTTCTGTTTGTTGTTTTATGTAATGATCATAGAGCTAATAGAGGCTTATAAAATGCGGGAAGACTTCCCATCAATAAGTTTGATATTGATATAATATGATGTTCCACTATGGATATGATTGGGAACATCATATAATTCGAGGTATTCCTTCATTTGAAGTGTCTCTTTATGATTGGCTTCAATCGTAATCATATGCGGTCCATTTATATTCATTAGAGATTCCATTCGCAGATCATCTTCAAAATGATAGGAATCTAAAAATTCTAATTCAAAGGATATCGCTTCATTACTACGGTTATGTAGGACAAGTTTACATTCCCCATTTAATACGTCATCTTTTACAGAATCAAAATTGCATGTCCCATTGCCATCATATGAAACAGCTGAAATACCACTTGCAAAAGTTTCTTGGTAAATCGATATGAGGAAATTAGGTAAAATTGAGTAAACAATCATAACTAATACTATCGTTCGGAAATGATATTTCTTCATACCTATAACGAGTAAAATCAAGGCGATTAAAAATAATAGTGACCCAATTATACCAAGGGGCAGATAGCCATCCTGATTTCTGATTGGGAAGGACATGACTGTTTCACGTGCATCTAATGTTTGGTTGTTAGGAAACGGGAAGTATAAACACATACATACACTGAAAATCACAGCTGAAGCAATGAGGGCGGCTTTATTTCTTATCATTTTGATATCTCCTTAAAAAAGTTATCCTTTTTGTTTATAAGGTATACTATCGAAAATCTTGTTAATTAGTAGGTAACTAAAAAATAGACCTAGAAATCCTAAAACAAGGTACCAAATGTTTTTTGGCATAAAGATATCAAGGTAATAAAGAAATGCTACTGCCCATATGAATATTGTTGAGTATTTAAACGTTTTTCTCAGTTTTATCATCCTTAATGTTAAAAATTGGTTATTATTTATTATTGAATTGAGAAGATACTTTGTCAATCTATTTTAAAGTCATCGTGCTATCTACCTTTTCATTCTCTTAGCAAATGATGAAGCATCCGATCTTTGTCATCAAAAAATTGCTTCATAATTGTATAGTGATTAGTGTCTTCGAGCTTTGTTTCACGAAGACCTGTTTCTGTTAATTCGATGATTTTTGCAGAAGGGAAGGCCATAATAATTGGTGAGTGTGTAGCGATAATAAATTGAGATTTTTCCTTCACTAGATCTTGAATTCTTGTTAACATGGACAATTGTCTTAGTGGAGAAAGTGCTGCTTCTGGTTCATCTAAAATATATATGCCGTTTCCACGAAATCGATTGTTAAAGGTGGCGAAGAAGGCTTCACCATGTGATTGTTCATGAAGAGAGACTCCACCAAATGAATCGATCACACGTGGTCCTTGACCAGGCTCACTATCCATTGCTTCAATACTTGAGGCAACATTATAAAAGCTCTCCGCACGGAGGAAGAAACCATCTTTAGGTCTAGCGATACCTCTGACGATTTTAAGGTAATTTTCAAGGGTTGAGTGGGAGTCATAGGTAGAAAAGTTAAAGTTGAGAGAACCACCTTCTGGATTAAAGCCAATAGATAATGCGATTGCTTCTAACAATGTGGATTTTCCCATCCCATTTTCACCGATAATAAATGTTACATTAGGATGTAAAGCCAATTCTGTAAGAGACTTTATACTTGGTAAATGAAATGGATATGTTTGATATGATGGAACTTCATCTCTTTTTAAATAAATGCTTCTAATGTATTGGGTATTATATTCTCTGTCCATTTACAATCCTCCGCTTAAAAGTGACTAGTTTTATTTTAACAAAAAGTTTAACTATTTGAGTTTAAAGCTTTACATTTATTTTAAAACATGATGATAATATTAATTGGGAATAAAAAGAAATGAATTGATCAATTCAAAAAGATTTCTACAAATTGTAAATTTTACATATAGCCAAGGGAAAATAAATGTTTCATTGTTTGTAAAATAGGACAAAGTAAGATAGAGATACTTGCGATATTTTTACATAGAGGTATAATTATTGCTTGTTCAGTGTTAGAAATACATTCTTAGATAATAGGATGATGGGGAATGAAAAGAGCGAGAATCATTTATAATCCAACTTCAGGTCGGGAGCTTTTTAAGAAACACCTACCAGAGGTTTTACAAAAATTCGAGCAAGCAGGCTACGAAACGTCTTGCCATGCGACAACATGTGAAGGAGATGCAATAGAAGCAGCAAAGATCGCTGCTGAACGTAACTTTGATTTGATTGTTGCAGCTGGTGGAGATGGTACGATAAATGAAGTAATTAACGGGATCGCTAATTTAGATTATCGACCACAGATCGCTGTTATTCCAGTTGGAACAACAAATGATTTTGCCAGAGCGATAGGCATACCATTAAATAATGTTCTTCAAGCTGTTGAAGTGATTTTAAATGGAGAAACGAAGAAAATAGATATCGGTAAAGTGAATGATCATTATTTCATTAATATTGCCGGTGGAGGTCGCTTAACAGAATTAACGTATGAAGTGCCAAGTAAGCTAAAAACAGTTGTTGGACAACTTGCTTATTATTTAAAAGGTATGGAAATGCTTCCTTCGATTCGACCTGCCGAGGTAGAGATTGAATATGATGGCAAGCTTTTTCAAGGAGAAATCATGTTATTCCTCGTTTCGCTTACAAATTCAGTTGGTGGCTTTGAGAAGCTTGCACCTGATTCGAAGCTAAATGATGGGATGTTTGATTTGTTAATTTTGAAAAAAGCTAATCTAGCGGAATTCATTCGAGTGGCGAGTTTAGCACTAAGAGGCGAGCATATTAATGATGAGCATGTGATTTATACGAAGGCCAATAGAGTTAAGGTTTCGAATAAGGATAAAATGCAGCTTAATTTAGATGGTGAATATGGCGGTATGCTTCCGGGTGAATTTGTTAATATGTATCAGCATATTGATATTGTTGTGTCATCTGATAAGGCGAGACAAATGGAAGAGTAGGAAACTTGGCTTAGTGATATTGCCAAGTTTTTTTATAGTTCATTGAAACAAATAAACTATTGTAGCTTTGGTATAGGGAAGGGTTGATTGTGCTCCAGGATGCTCGCTTTCCGCGGGGCGGGCGGTGAGCTTCCTCGGCGCATAGCGCCTGTGGGATCTCACCTGTCCCGCTGCGCCCGCAGGAGTCTCGCACCTTCCGCACAATCAACCCTTGGTATGATACCTAGTCTTAAAAAGCTAAAATATAAAGTAGTCTTTCTTATTGAATATATCAAGGTGATTTATCGATAAGTAGTATTGTTCGAATTTACACATGAGGAAGATTTGAAAAGACTTATATTTAATAGGGCAAATAGACCTTACTCGAAGATTTTTTTATAGAGAATGAGTATGGTAATATAGATGAAAGAAGTAAGGTAGAAAAGGAAGAACATGATGCCAAAAATACAAGCACCAGTAATGAAGAATGAATATTATGATGTGACTTTTGAGGACCTAACACATGAAGGTGCTGGAGTTGCTAAAATAGAAGGCTTTCCAATTTTTGTAGAGAATGCATTGCCTGATGAAAAAGCGAAAATCAAAGTTATCGGTATCAAGAAAGGTTTTGCATTTGGTAAATTGATTGAGATCTATGAAGAAAGTAAAAATCGTATTGAAGCTCCTTGTCCGATTTACTCACAATGTGGGGGCTGTCAATTACAGCATGTGAGCTATGAGGGACAGCTTGATTTTAAACGAAAACAAGTAGAGCAGGTTCTAGCTCGTATCGGAAAGCTAGATTTAACAAAGGTAAAGGTTCATCAAACACTAGGAATGAAGGATCCTTGGAATTACAGAAATAAAGCACAGGTGCCTGTTGGTGAACGTGAAGGTGGACTTGTTGCAGGCTTCTATCAAAAGCGAAGTCATGACATCATTGATATGGAGCGTTGTCTTATTCAGCAAGCTGAAAATGACGAAATCGTTCAATACGTTAAAACAATATGTGAAGAATATGGAATACGTGCTTATAACGAAGAAAAGCACAAAGGCTGGCTTCGTCACATTATGGTTCGTTATGGACTCGTGACAAAAGAATTAATGGTTGTATTCGTTACTAAAACAGCTGACTTTCCACACAAAAATGAAATTCTGTCAAAAATAACAGAGCAATTTCCGCAGATTAAATCAGTTGTTCAAAACATAAACAATAAACGAACAAATGTCATTTTCGGTGACGATACAAAGGTGCTATGGGGCGAAGAATATATTTATGACAAAATCGGTGATATCAAATTCGCCATTTCAGCACGTTCCTTCTACCAAGTTAACCCTGAGCAAACAAATGTGCTTTATGACAAAGCACTAGAATATGCAAAGCTTACAGGTGAAGAATCAGTAATTGACGCCTATTGTGGAATTGGAACGATCTCACTATTTCTTGCTCAAAAAGCAAAAAAGGTATTTGGTGTTGAAATTGTTCCAGAAGCAATTGAGGATGCGAAACGAAATGCAGAGCTTAATGGAATTGAGAACGCTGAGTTTGCTGTTGGTGAAGCAGAGGTTGTTATTCCTGAATGGTACAAGCAAGGCAATACGGCAGATGTGATTGTTGTTGATCCGCCGCGCAAGGGCTGTGATGAGGCACTGCTAAAGACGATTTTGGATATGAAGCCAAAGCGTGTTGTTTATGTTTCATGTAATCCAGGGACATTGGCGAGAGATTTGCAGTTGCTGGAGCAGGGTGGATATGAGACGGTTGAGGTTCAGCCAGTTGATATGTTTCCGCATACGACGCATGTGGAGTGTGTAGCGCAACTCATTTTAAAAGAAGGCAACTAACCCTTGTGGTTGTTGCCCATTCTTGTCCCTCCCCCTTTGTCCATCAGTCTTTATTTCAAAGCAAAACATAAAAAAATATGATTCTTACCAGAAAGAGTCTCTTAATTTATGAGAATTGTTAACCCTTTTGGTATTTATTGCGAGGACAAAATCCCTTGAATAAAAGATAAGTGATTCATGTTATAATACAATTTTCATTTATTATTATTGAGGTGTTACTAGTTGAACGAAAAGGAACCACGTTATATCACACTTTCTAAGCAAAAGTGTAAAGAAATAGGGATGGATCCCGATGAGATCGTTCGTCCCATAGTCACTTTATCCAAACAAGAGATTCAAAGGAGACAAGAAATTTATAATGAAATCTTGTCCGTTGTTCGTTTCTTTTCAGAAAAACTAATTCATTCTTTACCAGAAACTAATATATTAGTCGTAATCTCTGATTCTGACGGTTACTTATTAGAATTAGCAGGGGACGAACAAATGAAAACTAATATCGATCATTTAGGTATCACAATAGGAAGTTTGTTTAGACAAGAAGATACTGGAACTAATGTAGTTAGTTTGGCTTTAGAACAGCGACATCCGGTACAGGTGATTGGTGAGAACCATTACCACACGTTTCTACACGAAATTGCATGTTACGGTGCTCCGTTTCATTACAAAGACGAGGATAATTTACTTGGAAGTATAAGTATCATGGTCCCAATTAACTTTCATAACTCCATGTTTATGCCTATGCTTAGTCAACTAGTAGATTCCATTGAACGAGAGTTGCTATTAAGAAAACAAAATCGAAAGCTTAATATATTTAATCAAGTGATGCTTAGTGGAGCTAGAAACGGAATCATTATTACTAATGAAACTGGGATTATTATAGAGTTTACTGACTTTGCGAAGCAAATCTTTTATCATACTTTTACTAATTCTAGTAGTTATGAACTTCCTATTATAGGAGACTATTTCAAATATGTCCTAACTTCTGAAGTAAGTTATGATAGTAAAGAAGTCGTTTTTCATAACTCTACTGGTGATCCCATCATTTGTCTCTTTGATGCCCAACCTATTTATGAGGGTGAAATGGTTATTGGTGCATACGGACAACTACGTGACATGACTGATCGCTATATAATGGAGGAAAAGATTAAGGCAGCTGAAAAGCAAGTACTAGCAGGCCGAATTGCTGCGGGAATTGCGCACGAAATTCGAAATCCACTTACAACTGTTCGTGGGTATCTTCAATATTTTGAAAAAGAAGTGAGGAGAGACATCGGGCAAATGTTTACCGAATTACTAATTCCCGAAATTGATCGTGCAAATAAAATCATTACTGATTTTCTAAGTATTGCAAAGCCTTCAGAGAAAGCGTTTGAGAAGATTCAAGTTAAATATTTTTTTACAGATTACTTATGGAATTTCCTTAAAAGTGAAGCGCTGCTTTACAATGTAGAATTAGATTTTGATATACCTTCACATGCGGAAAAACACTATATCTTCTGTAATCGTGAAGAACTTCTTCAAGTATTTATTAATTTATTTCAAAATTCATTACAAGCAGAAGGTGATAACCCACTTACTGTAAGAATTTGTACGGACATTAAAGATCACACTATCCAGATTATGTTCAGGGACAATGGGAAGGGTATTCAACCAGCTATTCTGATGAATATTTTTGAACCTTTCTTTTCAACAAAGGACTTAGGCACAGGTTTAGGACTTTCCGTTTCTCAAAAAATCATTGAGAATCATAGTGGTCAAATCACGGCTAAAAGTATTGAAAATACAGGGACAACGTTTGTAATTGAGCTCCCTCTTCACAAGGAAACAAATTAAGATAATCTTAATTTTTAAGCTGACACGATATGATGAATAGAGCATAAGATGCTATGGACTATAATGTTAATTTCTAAGGATTCTCCTAACATTGAGCACCTGTTAAATAAAAAAATATCTATTTATCTATGTGCCTGTTGGAATAGTGATAATAGTTACCAGTCAGACCTTGATTTCGTTAAACAATTTTTACGATTTCGGGTCTTTTTCCTGTTATATCCTTGTCAATTCAATTTTCGTTTAAGGCTATTAAGCAAAACTTTATCATACTGAAACAGCGATATGATCGTTAACGGAATGAGCGATTGTGTTTTGATGCATGGGGACAGTTCTACTGCTTCTGAAACAACAGAACCTTTGCCTCTCTGCGTATGCATTAAGATGTGCTTCCTTTTATTGTAAGCTATAGCTATTATCAAATCACTTTTTTTAATGAATTATATTCTTATGGCTAGTAAGGAATAATGAGGAAACTTTAGTAAACACAGAAGAAACACTAGAACCGTTCATATGTTATACCTATGTTATAAACTAATATTGAAATAAGACAAAAAGGGTACCCCAGTACAATTCAACTGGGACATCCTTAAACTTTATTTAAAACACTTTTGTAGTCCAATCCTCACAATATCAAATATCAGTCGCAATTACACGATAGAAATCTGGATCGTGTGATACCATCGAGATACTTCCGCGGTATGCCTTTAATGCACGCTTCAGTTCTTCTTTAGCGTCCACATCTAAGTGATTGGTAGGTTCGTCTAATATTAATAGATGTGTTTCTGTGTTTAAAATTTCGCATAAATGAATTTTGGCTTTTTCGCCAACAGAAAGGACTTCAACTATATTTTCAGTATGTTTCGTCGTTAATTCACATTTTGCTAGAGCAGCACGGACTTCAGCATGAGTCATACTTGGGAACTCGCTCCAAATCTCTTCAGTACAAGTGTTATAGTTAGACTGATTAACTTCCTGCTCGAAGTAGCCGATTTGTTGATACTCACTGTGTTCAACTTTACCCGAAATTAGATCAATTAAGCCAAGAATACTTTTTAAAAATAGTAGTAAAAGTAAATCTTCGTTTGATATAGATCATTAGCTATAATTGTTTTGTTAGGTTTTCGGTTTGGGAGAGCAAAGGTATGTGAAATGACAATGGTTTCTTTGGTTAGCTGCTTGTGAAATTGTTTTTCTAAACGAGTCATGGCATCAGGATACAAGTAACAAACGATTAAGTGATAATTTGAAAAATCGGCTTTATAAAAATTTTTTCGTGAAACAATCAGATTGTTTTGAGAGAATAAAAATTTTCTAATGACCATAAATGTGTATGGTATGAGTGAATTTTCAAAAGCTGTAATCGTTGCACTAGGATATTTTTTTGTAAGTTGAAAAGCTAATGTTCCCCATCCCGCACCAAGCTCAGCAATTTGAGTTACAGAATGAGAAGGGAGATTAACAACCAAAACCTTCTTAACTTTTGGTGATGTCGGCATAGGTGAAATCCCATTTTTTATGGTCGAATATACAATGGAAATAAATGCGAAAAACACTATAGAAATAACAATGATAGCAAGTATAAACATTTTAGCTCCTGGTTTTTCTCTCATTGTACCAAATGGTCATGTGAAAGTAATAAGATATCAAAAATCCCCCAAAAATTAAGGTGCTGTCGTAGAGGCTAAACCCCATGTTGAAATAAGAGAAAAAGGGTACCCCAGTAAAATCCAACTGAGATACCCCTTAAACTTTATTTAAAATACTTTCGTCGTCCAATCCTCACAATTCCAAATGTCAGTCGCAATTTCACGATAGAAATCAGGTTCGTGTGATACCATCAAGATACTTCCGCGGTATGCCTTTAATGCACGTTTCAGTTCTTCTTTTGCATCTACATCCAAGTGATTGGTAGGTTCGTCTAGAATTAATAAATTCGTTTCTGTGTTTAAAATTTTACATAATCGAACTTTGGCTTTTTCGCCTCCAGAGAGGACTTCGATTTTACTTTCAATATGTTTCGTCGTTAATCCACATTTTGCAAGAGCAGCACGGACTTCAGCCTGATTCAAGCTTGGGAACTCGCTCCAGATCTCTTCAATACAAGTGTTATAGTTGGACTGTTTAACTTCCTGTTCAAAGTATCCGATGTGTTGATACTCACCACGTTCCACTTTACCCGAAATCGGATTAGTCAACCCAAGAATACTTTTTAAAAGGGTAGATTTTCCAATACCGTTTGCCCCAACGAATGCAATTTTTTGTCCACGTTCCATTTTTAAATTCAGTGGACGAGAAAGTGGTTCGTTGTATCCAATAACAAGATCTTCCGTCTCGAAAATCCAACGACTAGCTGCGCGAGCTTCTTTGAAGTTAAACTCTGGTTTTGGCTTCTCTTTACCTAATTCGATAACTTCCATTTTGTCGAGCTTCTTTTGACGAGACATTGCCATATTACGAGTCGCAACACTTGCCTTGTTACGAGCAACGAAATCTTTCAAATCAGCAATTTCTTGTTGTTGACGCTTGTAAGCAGACTCTAGCTGTTGCTTCTTCATTTCATGTATTTTTAAGAAGTTATCATAGTCACCAACATAGCGATTTAACTCTTGGTTTTCCATGTGATAGATCAAGTTCACAACACTGTTTAAGAATGGAATATCATGTGAAATTAAGATAAATGCATTCTCATATTCCTGTAAATATCGCTTCAACCATTCGATATGCTGTTCATCCAAATAGTTTGTAGGCTCGTCTAGTAATAGAATTTCTGGTTTTTCTAGCAAAAGCTTAGCTAGCAAAACTTTCGTACGTTGCCCACCGCTAAGATCATCTATATCTCGATCGAGTCCAACATCGTCTAATCCTAGACCACGAGCAACTTCTTCAACTTTTGCATTAATTTGATAGAAATCATTACTATCTAAAGTTTCTTGTAGCTCTCCAACTTCAGTAAGTAATGCATCGATATCAGCACCTTCTTCACCCATTTTTGCATAAAGTTCATTGATCTCTGCTTCAGCATTAAATAGATATTGAAAAGCAGTACTCAAAACGTCACGCATCGTAGTACCTTTCTGCAGTACAGCATGCTGATCTAGATAACCAACACGAACTTTTCGTGACCACTCCACTTTCCCGTCGTCGGGTTGCAACTTACCAGTAATAATATTCATGAAAGTAGACTTACCCTCACCATTTGCCCCAACTAATCCAACGTGTTCGCCTTTTAAAAGTCGAAAAGACACATCATTAAAAATTGCACGATCACCGAATCCATGACTTAAATTTTGTACGTTTAATACGCTCATTTTTTAACCCCTTATCTTCTAATATCACATGTGGATATCTTACTAGATTTAGACTAGGTTTTCTATCTTGAATTTATTTTTTTGCAAAATTTCATTCAATTCTCGGACTAAATTGAGGTCTGCCCCTTCACTATTATAAGAATAGGTTCACTAAATCAACTACATATATTATAGATTTTAGAGGGACTCTTTTGCTACTAGAAGATAATTACTGCGCATCCTAAATAATTTCTTAAAGTAAAAAAATTGGTTTATTCTTTTAGTGTTTACTTGAGCTTAGAATGCTAGTTAATGGGATAGATGATTGTGTAGTGAAAACAAACATTCCCGATACAACATCCGACTTGGTAAAAACAAACAACCCCAATCCATTTGATAAAAAGCACTCAACCATGGTATAAGTGTAAAAGAAGAAAAATAAGCATAGGCATTTTTCTGTGTAATTTTGGGACAAGCGTTTGTAATGATATCCCATTTTGAGAGGATTTGAATTTAATTATGAAAGAAAATTTCTGGCGTGAATTACCACGACCATTTTTTATATTGGCACCAATGGAAGAAGTGACGGATGTTGTTTTTCGTCATGTAGTGAGTGAGGCAGCGAGACCTGATGTGTTTTTTACAGAGTTTACAAATACGGAGAGTTATTGTCATCCAGAGGGGCGCAAAAGTGTACGAGGACGTTTGACTTTTACAGAGGATGAACAACCGATTGTAGCCCATATATGGGGTGATAAGCCTGAGTTCTTTCGTGAAATGAGTATTGATATGGCGAAGCTTGGGTTTAAGGGAATCGATATCAATATGGGCTGTCCTGTACCTAATGTGACGCAACATGGAAAGGGAAGTGGCCTTATCCTTCGTCCGGAAGTTGCAGCAGATTTAATCCAAGCTGCAAAAGCAGGAGGGTTGCCAGTAAGTGTAAAGACAAGGCTTGGATTCTCAGAAGTAGACGAATGGCGCGACTGGCTGACGCACATCTTGAAACAAGACATTGCGAATCTATCTATTCATCTGCGTACTAGGAAGGAAATGAGTAAAGTAGATGCTCATTGGGAGCTGATTCCTGAGATTAAGAAGCTTCGTGATGAGGTGGCACCAGATACACTTCTGACAATCAATGGAGATATCCCTGACTATCAAACTGGCTTAAAGCTTGCAGAGGAGTACGATATTGATGGAGTGATGATTGGCCGTGGTATTTTCCATAATCCATTTGCTTTTGAAAAAGAGCCGAAAGATCATAGTAGTAAGGAATTGCTTGATCTCTTAAGATTGCATATGGAGCTTCATGATAAATATTCAGGGTTAGAGCTACGTAAGTTCACTGCCCTTCATCGTTTCTTTAAGATATATGTAAAAGGATTTCGAGGGGCTGGCGAATTAAGAAATCAATTAATGAATACAAAATCAACAGATGAAGTGCGTGCATTGCTTGATAATTTTGAATCTAAGAATTTTGATGTAGTGGCGGAACAGTAGAAGTTTCCTCATTCAAAGTAATAGCAAAGTGGCTAGTAAACAAGGGTCTAAAAGAATTGAAGTTTATGTGAATTGGCGGGTGTGAAGGACGGTGTTGAACCGGACTCATTCCCGCCAATTTTTGCTTTATATGTTTGTTATGTAAAAATTTTAAGTGTAATATTTCAGAATATTATAATTATATGATAATCATATTACGAAAACCATTAATTCCCATAATTGTTATATGATAAATATGTAATCTTAACTGGCTAGTAGAGTTTACAATTTATTTGGAGAGGGATGGGAGAATGAAGAAACTTGTTTCAGTATTTGTTGTTTTAGGTTTACTATTATCAATGCTAGTAGTAACAGAACCCGCATTTGCAGCAAGCTACGATCATAGTAAAAAGTACAAGCTTGTGAACCGCCATAGTGGGAAAGCGTTAGAAGTTTATGGGTGGTCAACTGCAAATGGTGGGAACATTGCACAATATGATGACTTGGGTGGTACAAGCCAACAATGGACAGTCATTGATGTTGGTCAAGGCTATCATAAATTTGTAAACGTATTCAGCGGTAAGGCCATGGAAGTAAGTAATTGGGATAATGCCAATGGTGCAAATGTTGCACAATGGACGGATTGGAATGGAGAAAGTCAACAATGGAAAATTGTTGATGTGGGAAATGGTTACGTGAAAATTATTAATCGTTTTAGCAACAAAGTACTTGAAGTTTATGAGAGGTCTATGGCTAACGGTGCAAATGTTGTACAATATGATGATTTAGGTGGAGCGAATCAACAATGGAAGCTTGTTGAAGTAAAGCCAAAAGAAACAATTGTTGTTAACAACACAATTGTAGTAAAAGCCGGAGAAGTATTTGACGGTGCGGGAAATAGATATGTTGCAAATCCTACAACGGTTGGTGATGGAAGTCAAAAAGAAGGTCAAAAACCGGTCTTCCGATTAGAAGATGGAGCAACATTAAAAAATGTAGTATTAGGTGTACCAGCAGCTGATGGTGTACATACCTATGGTGATGCTTTAATAGAAAATGTAGTTTGGGAAGATATTGGAGAGGACGCAATGACGATTAAAGATGAAGGACATGTTGTCATACGTGGTGGTTCTGCTCAACATGGTAGTGACAAAATGTTTCAAATCAACGCACCTTCACAATTAGATATCATAAACTTTACAGCGAGAGATGCGGGAAAAATGATTCGTCAATTAGGCGGTTCTACTTTTCATACAGAGGTTTATATTGAAGGCTCCGTCATTACTGATATGAACGAGGCAATTTTCCGGACTGATAGCAGCACTAGTAAAGTTAGAATGGTGAATACACGTTATTCTAATGTAGGAAATAAATGGTATGGTGTGAAGTATGTATCAGAAAGTGGCAATGTAGAATTCAATTAGTAGAGGTTTAAAAGACTCCATGAACAAACGAGAGGTAACCTAATATAATAGAATGAAATTTATTCGAATAAGCTTTATGTAAAGGACCGCCAATAAGGCTGTCCTTCTTTTTGGCTTCTGTGAAGATAGAAGATAACACTAAATAAACTCTAATTTTTACCTAACTTTAACCTAATATGTAAAACAAAAAACAACAAAATTGGAATGCCAAACTGAAAAGGTAAATGAATATACTCAGGTATCACCTTTAGCCCAATATAAAAATGCTGTGGCAAGCTGGACGAGTTAAACACGGCCATTAAAAATAAGATGCTGGCAAATAGTAAAATTAGTTTCGTTCTATCAAACTTAACTAAAGAGTGTGCGCTATATAATGCTGCTTTAAAAAAGATAGAAACCTTTATAAAGCCTACAAAAAAGAAGGTGAATACAGACAAAATTTCTAAATGCTGGATAAATTCCCATATGTCAATTTGTTCGATTGCTTTCACTAATGGAAATGTATATATTGCTGCTACCTTAGCTCCAAGCATTGCAATTGTGATCTCTGTTAATACAAGGATCAGGAAGGTGACGATTGGAATGGCAATCCATGTTTTTTTTACTAAGGCTTTTTTGTCATTTATTAATGGAAATATAAGAGTGAAGGCAATTAGTTCTCCATACGGGAAAGTAATTCGCTCTGGGAACATGGACTGAAAAATGGCTCCCCAGTTGTTTGAAAAGAAAGGAAGTAGGTTACTCAAATCAAAGGGATCAGATAAAATGCTAAATGCAATTATCGTGAGAAGCATTAATATGACTAAGAAAAGCAGAATCTCAGAGGTTCTAGCTAATGCTTCAATTCCTAACGAGGAACCGTATGCCACAATGCATATAAATGTGATTGAAATCAGCCAAAATTCTACTTGATAGAATAGGATTTGAGCAATGAAATAGGTGAAATCTTTTACAACTCTACTCGCAATATATAAAAAATAGAAAATGTATAAAAAGACAAAGAATTTCCCTATATATTTTCCAAATCCTTTAATGAGTAATTCAGCCAAATTGAGCTCGTGCTTTGCAATAAGATAAATATAAAAAAGTAGAATGAGTATGCCAATTGAAGAAGAAAGTAGAGTCACAATCCATGCATCCTCTTCCACCTCTAATCCTAATCCTAGAACAACCGTACTTCCTAGGAGAAATAAGCAAAGTAGAGCATTTAGTTGGAAAGGGGTAATCGTTTGTTTTTTCATATCAACCCACCTTTTATGGAGATACATTAGACATCGAGTCACCGGTTAAAGGAATATTCACATCTACATTTATCTTTATCGTAGATTCTTTATAGCTTTGATCCCAGTTTTTTACTAATTCCTCCCACTTTTTTGGATTTGCTAAGTAGATACTTTTACCAAAGCCAATGAAATCACTATTCATTTCTTTGCTTTTGGTGATCAGCTGCTCTATATCTTTTTTCATTTCATCTTCATAGCGCTTTTTGATCTTATCTAAATTGGGATAATCAACAGATTTAGAACATTGACTTTCTCTTATTTCTCCTTCTACTTTAACGTCCACAGTAAATGTTGGTTTTGTTGATTCCTCAAAAGTAATTTTAGAATTTAAATCTGTCACATTTAGACCAACAAATTTATCTTCTTCATCTGGATTTGGGCACGTAACTGTTAGTAAGGTTCTAGTTATTTTCTTTTGAAACATGGAATAAATCATACTTTCTTTATCATCAAGAAAACCAATAAGCTTATTTTCTTTGAAGACTGCCATACCACTCAATTTGAAGGTCGTAGAGGGGCTGTATTCCTCAATGTTTTCCTTTTTTAATCCCTTTTCAATATCTCCCTGGATGGTGATATAAGGTAATGCTGTTTGCTTAATGTTATTTAGTAAATCATTTTGCACATTGGATGGATACATTTTAAATGATGTACCTGAATTAAGCTGGTTGTTTGCTACTATTTCTTTAATTCGTAGAGCTGATACTTTTTGTATAGGAGTAACGGTTCTTAATATGGTATTGGCTGTTACATCCTTGCTTACTAGTATTTCTATATTAGAAGAGACGAGTGGATTTAAAATTAAATAGTCAGTAATATCCGTGATTCCCTTCGTTTCTAATAGTTTATCTTGTAAAATCAAAAGATCAGTATCGTCGAAAAATAAGGTCCTCGATATTGAGGTATTCAGCTTACGAAACGCTTCTGTGATTGTTCTCCCTTTTTCTTTATAAACAACCGCACCCAACTCCTCTGATGCACCTTTTTGATCTGAGGAGGGACTTACCACCTGTACACTAACTACATATTGCTCTTCATCCACGTCTACGCCTATAGCGGAAACAATAGCTAGTTTATTTATTAACTGACTTTCAACAGTATTACCGATTACAAAGAAGGCGATTAAGCTAATAAACATGATAATAAATACGATTTTACTATGCTTCATATCACACCACTTATTTGCGTTTTTTTGTTGGTTCTTCTAAAGTGAATTTCTTCGGATTATTCATAATATTATCAAGGTCCATTCTTAGGATATTATCCTTTTGATCTGTCATATTGAACGGAGCGATTGGAGACAAATAGGGAATACCAAATGAACGTAGAGAAGTCAAATGAAGTAAAAGATATAAAATGCCTAGCATGATTCCATATATACCAAGCAACCCTGATAAAATAATAAACCTTAATGTTAGTCGATTAGCTACAGGTCTTAGAGAATATACTGGGATAACACTAGCTAATATATAACTGGCACTCATTACAACCAGTGTCGTAGGTTGAACTAATTTAGCATCAACAACAGATTGTCCAAGAATGATTGCTCCAAAAACAGAAACCGTGAGCACCATAGATTGTGGTAAGCGTAGGGAGCTTTCTGTGATTATCTGTATCAAAATGAAAAAAATCAGAACTTCAAGCACTGTTGGAAAAGGGACGATCTCGCGTTGAGCGACAATACTGATTAGCAGCTTAGATGGGACAAGACCTGGATGGTGAACGGTAAAGGAAATATATAGTCCTGGAAGTATGATGGATAACGCATAAAAGATCACGCGATAAACACGTTTAAAGCTGACCCCTTTTGTTAAAGTGTAGTAGTCTTCAGGAGATTGGAAAAATTGTGATAGTACTGTTGGAAGAGTAATCACAAAGGGACTTCCGTCAACAATGATGGAAGCTTTTCCTTCTAGCAGTTCACTACATACCACATCTGGTCGATCAGAAGAAAGAGTAAGTGGAAAATCTGTAAATACTTCACTCGTCATCATTTCCTCTAAATAGCTAGAATCTAACAGTATCTCTACTTCGACTTCCTTCATTTTTTTCTTAATTTCTTGTAATACTTCAGGTTGAATTTTCCCTTCAATATAAAGAAGAGTAACCTGTGTTTTTACTTTAGAAGAACAAAGATCCGTCTCTACACGAAGCTTGGGATTACGTAATATCCTACGTATCAGGCCTATATTTTGAGAGGTCGACTCATTAAAAGCGACATTTGGTCCTTTTGGAATACGCTGTGCTTGTGGAGCTTCCAGGCTTCTTTCTGGCCATTTTGTCGTATTGGCAATAATACTACTATCAGTGCCATCTACTAAAATAACAGTATTACCAACTATGAGCTCATCAATGAGATCTGTTAGCTTTGACGTGAGCTTAACTGTTTTTGTCTCAACTAATTCAGATAGGTAACTAATTTGGTTTTTACTATCTGTTTGATCTGTCTTATTGTTTCTCAATGGTTTGATCACTTGTTCTTCAATGGTCTCGGAGTTGCTGATGCCATCAATGAAAAGTATTGCGTATTTTATTTTTGCATCAGTTGTCTGCTGATTGCGTATTTGGATATCTTGGCTATTGCCAAACTGGTTTAATATAGTTGTTACATTTTCCGTTAATGATTGATTTAACTCGTTTAAACTAGGACTGCTCATAAAACACCAACTTTTCTAGAAGGTTATTCATAGTATGCGCTAGTAATAGTTGGATAATGTATGTTGCTTAGAAAAATATATAAAATGATGAATCCTTCCTAGTTGATAAATTACATTTAAAATCCTAAAGGTGGTAGTTCAATACATTGAATCTAGCAGTTGAGTACTAATTGTTTTACAAAATGTATATTAGGTTTCTTTATTTTTAATAATGTATACCAATCTGCTTAATAATTTATAGAAAGATAGAAAGGGTATTCTGAGCATCATGGAGAATAAAAAAGAAAGCATTTTATGTAATTTCAGGGGGATCTGTATGAAACCAACTTGTGATGGTTGTAATATTAAAGCTTGGCTAGAAGAAAATAGAAAATCACTAATAAAACTAGTATCTGAAAAAGACAATATACTGAATGAAACGGTAGTTAATAAAAGTCAACTGTTAGACCAATTTATTGTAGAGTGTGTCAAATGTGATAAAAGAAAAATGGATAGCAAAATAATGACTTTAGACGATATCTTTGGCATTCATTCAACATTTTATTATTATGGACGTGAACACCTCTTAATAAATTTATTACCCTATATCAAACACGGGGTAGATAATAATGAACTTATAACTGTCTCCTTAAGTAAAGATATATATGATCAATTGATGGAATTGTTAGATTTCCATGGAATTAGTAGAAGCGGTGTGAAGTTTTTTCCCGTAAAAAACATGGTTATTGCGAATAATAAAAATGGTCTTGAAGGTGTAAGGCAATTGCTGTCGGCTTTATTAGAAGAAGTGGAGAGCAATAAATATAAAGGAGCAAGAGTTATAGGACAACCTTCTTTTGCTATTGGAGAAACCTCAAAAGAAGATTTTCTCGAGCTAGAAAAAGTTTTAACAGAAGCAATTATAGGTTTGAATGCTTCAGGACTTTGCTTATACGATGCATTTGATTATATCCATAATAGAGAGTTTATAGATGAAGATATCATTAATCATTCATTAGAAACACATTCTCATCTTTTATATAGTAACTCTTTATTTAAAATAAATTGAATGATAAAGAGATGCTTTTGTTGCTTGAGAACGTTGAAACAATTAAGCTTAATGGCATGAGGAAACAGTAAAGTGTGCTAATTTCTAATTTAAGGTAGAAGTGAAGTGGGGAGTTTGATGGCCCAAAAAATTTAGAGTTTATACTAATAAGTTAATTGGCTCTTGTGATGGTGGTATAGAATCTGATTCATACCTAACGCTTATATATATATTTTCTATTAAATAATCTTTATAGGGTTATCAATTTGTAAGTTAAAAGTATGCATTATGTGCCTTCCGTCGCCATCGAGGCCATGTGGATTTGTCTCAAGGCTAGAATTGAATTAGGTATGTTATCGAGTAAGCATCTGTACGTTCCATGTATAGATGCTTTTTAGTATTCCAAAAATTAGACAACATTTTTATGTTTTGAAGAACAAATGAATATCAATGATTTTGGAGTTATATTGATAAGGAAATTTAAATAGAGGGTATTGCCATATTAATTGATAAATATGTTAAAAAGCGATTTAGAATATGATTGTGTACGGATGTACCGTTGAATTACTTTAAAAGGCAGGTTAATCATATATGAGTTCTCATCAAATTATTTTACTTGTTTTTATTGGCTATATTGTATTTGCGATTGATAAGAAAAAAGAAGCGTTTCCTGTTCCTGTGGTGTTACTACTGTTAGGGATCTCTTTTTCGTTTATTCCTTATTTTTCCGATTTGAAAATAACGAAGGAGATTATATTTGATTGGTTTTTACCTGCTGTATTATTTGTATCAGCTTATCAATTTCCGATATCAGATTTTAAAAAATATTTTAAAGTGATTACAGTACTTGGAACTTTTGGGCTTATTGGGATGTTCTTGTTATTAGGTGTTAGCCTTTATGGAATTAGTGGATTTTTTACTCAACTTTCATTTCTTGAATGCTTGCTGCTTGCGATCATACTGATGCCTACTGATCCTGTTTCAGTTGTTCCAATTTTGAAAAAGTCCTCTAAATCATCTAAAGTTGCTGATGTTGTAGAGGGAGAATCGATGCTTAATGATGGGACGAGCTTAGTGCTGTTTACAGTCGTTTTAGGAATGCTAGTAACCGGTGAGTCTTTTTCATTTATAAACTTTGTGTCGGAATTTTTCCTCGTATCGTTAGGTGGAATTGGAATTGGAGTTATTTTTGGTTGGTTTGTATTAAAAGGGCTACATTTAACATCACATTCACAATACAAAGTAATGGTCAGCATCACACTTGCATACGGAAGCTTTTACATTGCAGAGCATTTTCATTTTTCAGGGGTATTAGCATCAGTAGCATCAGGAATTATCTTTTCCTGGAAATTAGGACAATCTGAAGAAGAAACAGAGCTAAGACGTTCATTGGATGGCTTTTGGGAGGTTATTGACCCTACAATTTTATCCATTCTTTTTATTGTCATTGGCATCCAAGCAACACAGCATCTAAGCTTAGCATATTGGGAGTTTATATTACTTATTTTCGTTTTAACACTTCTTGTACGATTTATTGTGTTAAAAGTCATTTTTAAGCCAATATCATATTTCACGCTCAATGAAATTTCTTTAATTACATGGTCAGGATTAAAAGGCACGATGTCTATTGTGTTTATATTAAGCTTAAAAGCAAATAGTGTAGGCATTAACGATCTATTAATCTCCCTTTCATTTGGTGTTGTTGTTTTATCTCTCGTTATTCAAAGTGTTTTCATTTATCCGTTATCAAATAAGTTGAAAAGCTGAGGTAGTGAAGGCCGGAAGTGAAATTTTTGCTCCGGTCTTTTGTTCGTTCTATTAGAATGTATAAACGGTAAACTAAGATTTTCTAATCTATTATATTTCAGTAGGTTACCCTATGAACCATGGAAGTATTTTATTGAAATACTAAAAGGAAGATAGATATTTGTGTCACTGTAAGGTATAGCTCTGTAATCGCTTTTAATAATAAGATTATTCTGAATAAATTAAATAGTATTGTAATATATCAACAAACTGAATATAATACTATTTATGCAAAAGACATTTGTGCGCTTACGGTGGACTATTATAATATTTTGTTCGTCTATTGAATAAATCTAGGGGGATATTCTGTGAAAAATATACTAAATACATGGAGTAAATTGAGTTTGGTTAAACAAATAATAATAGGTTTAGTTATTGGGATTATTCTAGCTACAACAATGCCAAACATAGCACAACCTGTGACAATTTTAGGTTCTTTATTTGTAGGTGCATTAAAAGGAATTGCCCCTATTTTAGTGTTTTTCTTAGTTATGTCGGCAATTACACAACATAAGAGAGGGAAACAGACAAATATGAAGTTCATTGTTGTCCTCTATCTTATTGGAACCTTCTTAGCGGGTTTAACGGCGGTAGTAGCGAGTTTCATTTTCCCAGTAGGCTTAACACTTGTTAATAGTCCAGAGGGATTTTCAGCTCCTGGAGGTGTATCAGAGGTACTCAAAACATTGTTGTTAAACATTGTTGATAATCCGGTGAACGCTATTGCTAACGCAAACTATATTGGTATTTTAGCATGGGCGATTCTTCTTGGACTTGCTTTAAGGAGTGCTCCAGATACAACAAAAACGCTCATTTCTAACTTATCAGAAGCGGTATCGAAAATTGTGAAATGGGTCATTAAGTTTGCACCATTAGGTATTTTGGGGTTAGTGTTTGAAGCAATATCTACAAACGGAATTGACTCACTACTAAGTTATGGGAAACTTTTGGCTGTTTTACTTGGTTGTATGGCTTTTGTTGCTTTTGTTATTAATCCTATCCTTGTATTTTTAGCTATTAAGCAAAATCCTTATCCACTTGTATTTAAGTGTATAAAAGAGAGTGGGATCACAGCGTTCTTTACGAGAAGTTCTGCGGCAAACATTCCTGTAAATATGAAATTATGTGAAAATCTAGGCTTAAATAAAGATAGTTATTCGATTTCTATTCCGTTGGGTGCAACAATTAATATGGCTGGAGCAGCGGTGACGATTTCTGTGTTAACTTTGGCAGCAGTTCATACATTGGGTATTCAAGTTGATTTCCCTACAGCACTTATTCTTAGTGTGCTTGCAGCTGTATGTGCATGTGGAGCTTCTGGGGTTGCAGGTGGGTCCTTATTACTTATTCCTCTAGCATGTAGCTTATTTGGAATTCCAGCAGAAGTTGCAATGCAAGTTGTTGGAGTAGGCTTTATCATCGGTGTTTTACAAGATTCGTTTGAAACAGCTCTTAACTCCTCAACAGACGCACTTTTTACAGCAACAGCTGAATTTAAAGAGTGGCGTAAAGAAGGTAAGAAAATAGAGATTCGTAAAGTAGTATAAAGAAAGCAGATAAAAATGCATCTCTGGTGTTAGCGATAGCTATCGGTGAGGTGCATTTTTTTATACTAATAGAGAGTATAAGTTCATATTAATAACTAATAGAAAATAGAAAAGGTGCCTGTCACGCCCCGGAATTTGTCGAATTCTTTTCGGTATATTCGGATAGTGACAGTGGTTGCCCGCCTTATAAAGGACATAAAGGTTTTGGTAAAGATACGATAAATCTTTCTTTCCTATGGGGATATTATGAAGAATAAGAAATCTCAAGAAAAGTTATCGGAAGCCGACATCAAAAAAGGTTAGAAGACTTTGGACTTGAGGGATACAAATATCAATCTGCTAACGAGGCTGCAATGTTTGCGGAAGCAAAGCGTGCTATTATTGCCAAAGAGCCAATTATTTTCTTAGGTTGGAGACCTCACTCAATGTTTACACAATTTGACCTTAAGTTCTTAGAAGGACAGGACAATTATTTCAAAAAAGACAATGTTTATGTTATTTCTTATAAAGGAATTGAAGAGGAATTCCCAGAAGCATATGAGATTCTTTCAAATAGGAGTATCGATGTATCTGACTTAGAGGAAATGCTGTAAGAAAATGAAGAAAATGGTACTTCATTTGAGGATTTAGCTGCAAAATGGATTGAAGAAAACCGTGATAAAGTAGATGCAATGTTAGGTAAGTAATGATTCTATAAAAATAGACCAAATCTATGATATGATTTGGTCTATTTTTTGTACCATGAATGATCATCCTAGATGGTGAAATTTCGTTAGAGGCATTGGTGTATGCGGGCCATTAATTGAAATCATGGTTTCTATGGACATAAATTTTAATGCAATCTATTCAGAGTCAAAAGACCTTCTTTTTTCAAAACAGATTGAGAGGATATTGAAAGATGTTGAAAGAGACTCAGAGTTTTCAAAGTTAGATTTATCTAGCGGTTTATATTTTTTATTATTATGTTAAGAAAATACAGGGAGCTGAAAAATCAACAATCAATGTGAAGCAATTATGACAAGGTAAGACCAGTGGTTGAGTGGTTAGAATTTGCCTGACAACATTGGATAAATCGAGATGGCTCAAAAAGCGAGTATGTACCCACAAAACTTAAGTGCTCTTTTTAGGAGTACATTCGGGACAAATCGTTATGAAAAAATAATAGTTATTATATACGGTACGTTACTTTAAGGTAGTTTTGCATAGCGAGGGATTTAGTAAAGTAAAGGAGTTTTGAACCTTTCCAAAATGAGCCAATACATTCGTTTCAAGGTTATGGTTTGTGAGAGCTTGAGATTGTTACATTTTTATCCGTTAAGATTTCGTTTTTAAAATCCATCGGCATGCTTGTTACGAATTGCTCATAGTTCTCATTTTTATTTAATCTTAAAACGCACTCAGCATAAGTAATGACCTCAATCAAATTCACAATCTCCTTAACTACTGTCTCTATCCTATTATTACCCTGTAGATTATCTATTTTTCGAGTAAAAGAGAAGTATCTAGCTTTATATGGAAGCGAAGTACAGGATTTGAGAAATTGCTTTACTAATTAGAAATATAGACATGAATATGGGTTTTTTTCATTAATGCATTAGAAAGAGGGTTGGTATTTTTGACCTATATTTTTTGTAGTATTTTGTAGAAAGAAGGAACTAGTTAGGATACTATTATAGTATGGAAATAATGTTTAGGAGGTTAAGATGGCTACTTTATATCGAACGAAGCATACAGGAGCTCAGCAAAACATCAAGAAATTAAGAAAGAGTCGTAATCTATTAATAGTCTTCATTTTAATCTGTTTGTATTTTTCCTTAGCAATTGAGGAAACGATTTTGTCACTGTCTGGCATTATTGCTGGTATATTTGTGGTTATTTTACTATTTCGAAATCATGAAATTTCAAAGGCGAAGGAGTTAGATGAGTTAGAAAAGCGTGTGCTAGGTACATTTGCTGATCTTCCAGATACATTTCATGTTTTTCAAGGCGTTCCAGTCATGTTTGAAAATCGCGGTTATACCGTTGATTATTTAGTGATCTCTCCTAACAGTTGCTTTACAATTTTCGAAAATCATGAAGTGGGTGATTTTGTCGGAGATACAGATGCTGATATATGGGATATGACCACGGTTCATAAAGGGAAAACGATTCAGAAAGAAGTTTATTTTCCCGTTTCTATTTTACGTCAACAAACGTGGCATACATCACAAATGCTAAAAGCGGATGGGATGATTGACATGTGGGTTCAAGGGATTGTTTATTTTTCAAATAAAGATGCGACAGCGGAAGGAACGGGAAAAAACACTGTTGTCATTGATGATCTAGGAGAATTGTACAAATTCCTTATGAAATTCTCCCCTCGTATGAAACCAGGTCCTGATAAATATAAAGAGGCTGTCTCATTCATTAAGAAAAGATCAAAAGCAAAGATATTTAATCAATAGCCTTTTAAGCAGCGTACTTATATTGAGTGAAAAATATGTTGGCTACTATCATTCCCCGATTGGAATTTTAGAAATAGTTACAACAAGAGATGCAGTACTGTCTGCGACTTTTGTTGAAAAGGAAGAAGAAATTGTTAGTGATACAAAAATCTTGAGGGAAGTGATTCGTCAGGTTGATGAGTATTTTAAGGGGAAGAGAAGAGATCTTGAGATTGAGTGTGAGATAGAAGGAAAGGGTTTCCAAAAAAGAGCTTGGAATGCTCGGACTGATCAGATCTTATAAACAACAAGCCATTTTTATCGGAAATGAAAAAGCAACAAGAGCAGTAGGTCATGCAAATAGCAAAAATAAAATAAGTATTATCATTCCTTGTCACAGAGTCATCGGTTCAAATCAGAGTTTAACAGGATATGCAGGTGGACTTGATCGTAAACAGTGGTTGTTGGCGCATGTAAAATCGCAACTGTAATCAAAGGGACATAACAGTTAGGAAAGTGACAGGCTTATTGTACTAGTAGCCTGTCTCAACTTGTTTTTACAAGCTTAAGTATAGACTTCATTATGCCGATATGCATGCCTTCATGATAAAATCCAAAGCGGAAAAATTCATTTGCCGTGTTTAAAGTGTAACCAGATGAAGTTGTATACGGATCTTGAACTTGTTGATCAAGGGTGGTTTGATCAACCGCTTTATAGCGCTCTAGCTGATTTTCTAGTAATTGAATAATTGTTTCAATGCTTGGGACGGAAGAATCCCAACCTGCTGGAGATGTTCCAGGTTCAAAATATGTATGGATGCGATCAGGAAAATACGGCTCTGAATTGGTAATTCTCG
Organism: Metabacillus litoralis; assembly: GCF_007994985.1. Lineage (GTDB taxonomy): Bacteria > Bacillota > Bacilli > Bacillales > Bacillaceae > Metabacillus > Metabacillus litoralis. Next base: position 62,040 of record NZ_VOQF01000016.1, read on the forward strand.
CATAAAACCTCTCACTAATAACGTAAATATGCCCAATATTCCAGTGGATATTATGTGGAAATCCAGAAGGAATCTTTTCAATTTGCTCTTCTGTTAACCCACTCACAATTCGAATAGTTCCTTTGCGAATAAAGGTGAATTCTGAAAAAAGTGCTTGGCTCATCACTGATAACTTCCTTTCATTTAGAACAGACTAAGTTGCTTAATTTCCATTATATAGTAGATTTTTATTTCAAGGAAGTCAGAAACCTTACATTCAGTTTAATGTTGTTCTTCAGTCAAAAAAGATCTAATCGGCAAATTTCGAGCTATTTCGGGTGGTGACAGGCACCATTACAAGTTCATATTAATAACTAAGGTTTTCGCCATTATGACTTGGAGATAAGCCAAGTTTTTCTACTGGGAAACGAATGTAAAAACAGCTTGTAGCCTTATATTTAAATAGATTGATAGTTTATAGAAGCTTTAGTGGTCTTCCGAATATGGTCGACCACTTTTTGTTTATTCTAGATAAACAATCTTCTTGTATTTGTTAAATCTATCATTCATCAACTTCCATTTAAAAGAAAATAAATGATAAAATAGAATATATTTACAAAAATGAATACGAATTAGAAGGGTACATATGAAAGAATTAATGCAGAAAATTATTGAGTTTAGAGATTATGATGCATTAGTACAAACAGAGCTTAAGACTTTTTACGGAATCTTTAAATAAGGTGAATATGAATGAAAACTAAAAAATTGGAGGTGGCTTACATGGAAAAAGAAGAATTAAGAAAACGAGCGTTATCAATAGTCCAAATTCCTGTTAATTTTCAAGCGATCATAGAAGAATATGTTGAGGGGGAGAACGGAGAAGGCGAGGCTATGTTTGTATGGATTAACGAAGAAAGCAATGAGGGAATTACGATAAATCTTGATCTGGATGGTCATTTGAATTCTTTAACGATTGATTTAAATGATAAAGATTCCAATGAGATTCCGCTAAATATAGAAGAACGAAAGAAACGAGCGGAACACTTTTTCCTTAGTCATTATCCAGATGCTTTAGAAGAGTTAACTCTTTATGAAATGAAAAAAATGAATCAAACCTATCGTTACTATTATGAAAAAATTGTTATGGATTTACCGCTTAATTCTGCTGGTTGTTTTATTGATGTGGATCCAATGGGGGAAATAGTTAAATTCTCTTATAAAGCTGTGAAGAGGATACCTGAGATACCTAGGACGCTGATTTCTAAAGAAAAGCTGATTGAACATGTACAAAATAGCCTTGATTTTCAGCCGACGATTAAAAATCTATATACTATTATATATAATGTTGCAGAAGACGGGCTTCGTCTTGTTTATGAACCAGAGGAATCTATCATGAAGTTTAAAGCGGATGTATTGACCCCAACATTGAGCATTATACATGATGAAGATGTTCCAGAGACTTGTGTTCCACTTCCACCTCCTTCGAATACAGTCCTTCAAAAAGATTTAACGATTAAAGAGGTAGTTGGTATTACAGAGGAAATGGACATCATTCGAGAAGTCGATATGGGGGAAGAAACAGGCATTGTATGGCGTGATCGAAATTGGGAGATGAACGAAGAAGATTTATCAATTGATGGATACCTCAAGAGGCAAACGAAAGATACAGTTAAAGCTTTTATTTCAAAGGAAACTGGTAAAGTTAGAAGCTTTATGTGGTTTAATGAACGAAGTGGCAATCTTCAGCTTAGTCATGAAGATTGTTATCAAAAAGCAATTAACTTTCTTCAAATGATTATTCCAGATTACCATAAATATTTGCAATTGATTGTTCGAGAGAATGAAGAAGATGAGCAAGACGAAGCTAGAAACACAGAAGTATTTACCTTCCGTATGCATAACAGTGAAGGTATACCTGTTCAGTTAGAAATAGTAGTAGTGGCAGTTAATAATAAAACAGGACATATTGATCATTATAGCGGACCAAGTTTTGATATGGAAAAAATTAACGAGATTCCAACGAAAACAGCCATTACAAAAAAAGAAGCGAGAGATATATTTTTAACTCATTTGGACTTTGAATTAGCGTGGGAAACAGATTATAACGGTGATATAGAATCTTATATTCTTGTTTATCAAGCATGTGACAGGTATTCTAGAACGCCGATCAGGTACATTGATGCTATGACTGGGGCTGTAATTACTGCGAGAGATAAGTAAAAAAGAGGGAGTTGAGGACGGAGGGACAAGTTTGCTAAAACCTTGTCCTAAGGAAGGACTAAAAAATGGAAAGTAAAATAAAAAAATTACTGTTATTAAATGTTCTTTTTTATTTAAATAATTTAATTCTGATTCTTCTTACAATCAACTTTGGACTAAAGGGTTTTATAGCATTATGGTTTTTCTCACCATTTGTTTTTGTACTATTTACTACTTCTATTCTTGAGAGTACAAAAGGTAGATTATTAGGTTACCTAAGGAAAATAGCTATACTAGATTTTTTATTAAGATGTATCGTAGTAGTTATCAATTTCCTAGTAATTAGTGAACTTATCTTTCTTCCTTTGTATTACCTTATTGTCATAGGTATTATTTTTATGTGTGTGAATGTTTATCTGGAGTTGAGGATTTCTAAACATTTGCACCTCTTAGACGATCAAAATGAAAATATAGATCAAGAGGTATTAACGAAAAGAGAAATAGATGATTTGTGTGATGACTTCGCTTCTAATCAATCAATCCTAAAATTTAAATCTCCTGGTGAAAAAGAAGAAATACGAAATATTTACTTTTCAACCTTTTCTGTTGGTTATTCCTATGTATTGATAATATTATTAATAGGTGGGGGGATCTTTGGATTTGAGTTTTTGGGGGAAAAGTATAGATTGCTCATATTATTTATTGCTTTTCTTTTACTAGGAATCTACTTTTATTTAACTAATAAAAAATTTGCTTTGTTTTTTAAAGATCGTCACCAACGAAAGAAAATAAATCTAAGAGATAATTTAACATTTATAATTGGTTTATCCATCATTTATATCCTTCAGGGATATGTCCACATAGGAACGGGAACATTTAATTTCTTAGGCATCTTCTTAGCAACGATGTTTCTTATTCCAACTATAAAAACAAATCATTTGATAAGAGATGAATTTCATAAAATGAACAAGAAATACATTGATAAGTAGCTTTTAATCGTAGGTTAATAAGTCTAAAAATAAGCAGTAAGATTTTTTTACTGCTTATTTTTATTGACTAAGTAACTCATCATTTGGGTTAGAAAAGTAATTTCTATTTAATATCATTTTCAATATCATCTTTATAAGCAAAAGAGAACAACAATGATACCATAATAGCTCCACCAATAATATTACCAATACTAGCAGGAATCAGGTTATATAATAGAAATTGATACCAAGTATAGGTGTCATTGGTGAAGATTCCAATACTAAAGTACCCCATGTTTGCTGCACTATGTTGAAAATTTCCTGCAACGAATAAAGTGACGGGGAGTAGTGTACCGATAATTTTACCTGTGATATCACGGGCAGCGGTTGTAAGAAATGCAGCCATACCTATGAGCCAGTTGGCAAGGATACCTGAAATAATTATTTGGAAAAATCCCCATGTTCCGTCTGCTAAAAAAGACATTTTATTTTGGTTGATATAGGTATTTAATTCTTGATAGAACTCCGGGGAAAGTGATTTTGATAGGATGATAAGTGTTCCAACAAATAATGCTCCTAAGATATTACCACAGTATGTGGCTAACCAAAACTTAACAATTTTTAAGCTCAAAATAGAAGGCTTTTGAAATAAATAGCTTGGTAATAAAACGTTAACCTCAGTAAAGAGAATTGCTCCTGATAGAAAAACCATGGCATACCCAGTTGCAAACCCCAAACCTGCCATCAAATGAGAAAGACCCTTTATATCAATCCCCATCGAAAGTAAGACAGAAAAAGCAGCACCAAAGGCCATAAATGCCCCTGCTTGTAGAGATAAAATAAATTGTGAATTCGTTTTACGATTAAGATGGTCCCGACCCTTTTGACTAAAATTATGTACAATTTGAGCTGGGATAAAATATTGTCGAGACGGTTCATGTACCGCTTCATTATCTAGTTTTTTTGATTTATTTTCATTCATAGTAAGTCTCCCTTTGTCAGTCTCTTATTCTTCTATACCCTATAGTGCGTTTATCTTAACGGATTTGTTAAGGTTTCTAGTTCAAGAATGAAAAGACTTCAATTTGAGATGGACTAAAACAACCATAAAAAATAAATGGTTGATTCATTTTCTACCATGGTATCTATTCATACAAACGAAACGTCCTTGTATTTATTTTTGATTTTTGAAACTTTTTCTTAGGATATCTACCACTAACAGTTGAAGGGAGTTGAAGAAAAGATGGAGTTAGGAAATGAAAAGCTCGTTAAAAAAGCAATAAAGGGTAATAAAAAAGCCTTTGAACAGCTGATTAAGCTTCACTATGATCGAATTTATCGAACTGCATATCTTTATGTGCAAAATGAAGAAGATGCCTTGGATGTAGTTCAAGATGCGACATATCAAGCTTATATTAGTATACGCTCATTAAAGCAACCGGAATATTTTATGACTTGGTTTACCAGAATCGTCATTCGTTGTGCTGGTCAAATTTTAAAGAAAAGAAAAAATGTTGTGCCACTAACAGAAGAAACATTATCTAAGTTATCTGTAACAAATCAGTCAGATCATGACGAAGCGATGCATCTTTTGAATTCAATTGGAGAGCTAAAAGAAAATTATCGTACCGCAATTATTTTGTTCTATTACTATGACTATTCTATTAAAACGATTAGCGAATTGATGGAGATTCCCGAAGGAACGGTCAAAACTTATTTGAGTAGGGGAAAAGCTAGTTTAAGAAAATCATATAAAGAAGAGGAGGACAAATGCCATGGATAACAAGGAAATAAAAGATGCAATTGACCAAATATCAGTGCCGAAAGAGAAGGTATTTAACGCCATTGATAAAGGCTTACAAAAGTCTGAGCAAACTAGAAATACGAAAAAGAAAATTCTTGTTAGTTCTGTTGCTGTCGCTGCTCTTGTTAGTTCTGTTGCTGTCGCTGCTCTTGTTGGGATGACTGTCGCTTCTGGCTTTTTTAATCCTACGATGAACAAAGTATTAGCAAAAGCTCCTTTAATTGGTGGGATCTTTCAAGAGTTTGATGATTCAATAGGAATAGAACTGGCGAATCAGGATGCAGTGACAAATTTAAATCAGTCTTTAACGAAAAATGGAGTGACTGTAAAACTAACAAGCACTTACTTTGATGGAAATGTTGTTTCAATAACCGGATTTGTAGATAAAAGCGTTGAAAAAGGAGATAACGAAAAAGGTGAAGTTAGCTTTGATGTAAACTTCGAACATAATAAAGGGGATAACGATCCGTGGCTTAATGGCAAGTCAACAGACATTAAGGAAGTAGAGCAAGGATATACCTTTCAATGGAAAATGGACTATCCATATAAAGAGATAATGGAGGATGAATTTACTCTTCCTATAACTATTCATTATATAAACGGTATAAAAGGTGAATGGAATTTTGATATTCCAATTCAACAGGAAAAAACCAGGACAATATCTATTATGAAGGAGAAAGAATATCCAGAGGATGATGTTCAAATCCAAATAAAAGAAATTGATACCGCAAAAGCGTCATCTTCACTTATTTATGAGACTGTTCAGAAATACAAGAACGATGATATTTACATACAAAAAGCAGTTGATGATCAAGGGAAGGTATATAGGTTTGGAAATGGAACAATGATTGAGGAAATGGTACAAGAAGAAAGATATCGTAGTACTGTGAGAAGTGAGATGATTAAACTAAATAAAAACGTATCTTCACTAACTTTTTATCCAATGCTTTCTGTTGCAGATCCAAATGTGCAACAATTATTGAATGAAAAAACATTCACATTAAATAGTGAACGATTCAATTTAGGCTTACAAGTAAATGAGATAACGAAAAAGGAAAATGAACTTGTCATAGATTATCAATTTACAGGTCTCTCAAAGAAATTGAGTGAACATGAGCTTGATTTGTTTGAAAATAACTTACAATATGAATTGTTGTTAGTAGATAAGAGATATATAGATAAAATTAATCCTGAAAATCCAGTACCACCTAAAAATCATAGCATCCGTCTAAATAAAGTGAAAACTATCGATAAAAAGACAGCTCATTTTCAATCTACATTCAATTTAGATGGAGAAGAAAAAATCATGGACTTTACACTTGAAAATACAATTCTACAATTCAATTTCTCGAGCTTCTTCCCAGCTAAGGAATTACAACCATTTACTATTGAACTTCCAGTGGATAATAGATAATCTCAGTAGCTCTTTTGTGGAGATATCCACTTTTTGTAAGTGGAGTACATGGTAAAAAGTATATAACCCTTAAAAAAGCCTAATCAAAAAAAGATTAGGCTCTTTGTTTATCTAAAGAAATGATTTATTTCAATAGCGATTTTTTAGTCATGTCAAGAAGATATGTAGTAATGGAGTAATAGTTAAATAGTATTTTCTATTATTGAAACAGCTATATCCCAATCTCCATATATGTATTAAAGTAGAATAGTTAATATAATCTATCAAAGTTGAAGTAATCTTTAATCGATTTTGTTCATTACATCATAAGAAAAGGGAGTCACAGAATTGGATAATTTAACTATTATTTTTATAGGTATGGGATTTGTTTTATTACTTTTGTCTTTAATTTTATTAATATCAAGGATCGTTAAGAAAAACTTAAAAATTTCTAAAGGTATAGTAACTCTACTGTTAACTGGGTTTATTTTCATCATTGTTGGTATTGGGTTAATGGTACCTAATTTGCAGAATAACATACCAAGTAAAATGTCTAAGGAAGAGCCAGTAAATACAACGATGGAAAATTCAAACGAAAAAGAAGCAGAAGTAGTTAATGATGAAATTGAGCCACAGAAGATAGCTAGAAACTTGGTCAAACAAGAGATGGCAAAACAAGTTGGATTAAAGAGTTGGGAAATTACTGAGAATAAAGTGACATCTGATCAGATTGTCAATAACATTGCTGATTATGATAAGCCAGTAGGAGATAAGAGAATCGTATGGGTTTCAGGTAATGTAAAAGCTACATCTGAAGATGATATCACAGGAAACGTTGGTTATGAGCTTGAACTCTATCAAATGAAGGACGACGATAGATGGTATATAGGCAAGCATATGGGAGTGTTAATCGACCTTGAAGTCACAGAGAAACCACTAGTAGAAGAAGGTGATAAGTATTTTAGTAATAGTGAGGAGCTGCCGATACCTGAGGAATCTAGTCAACCTGAAGAAGAAAAATCCATTAATGCAGTTAACGAAGAACTTGAATTTGTAGAGACTGATTTATTAGGAGCTTGGCATTGGAAAGATGGAGAAGATTTCTACATGATTCTAAGGGACGATTTCACCTATAGTTATATTGAAGAAAAAGCAGGTTTTATATCTGAAGGAACTTATACTATAGAGAAGGTTAACAACCAATTTAAGGTTACTGTTCAATATATCACTGGTGAAAATAAGAGCATAATGTTTATTGATCTTATTGATAAAAACCACCTTGAAGGTAATGAAGATGGATACAGTTGGAAGGCCTCGAGGATGAATCCTGCAGAAGCTGAGGGTATCTTACACAAGGTAAAGTAGGTTACTTTTTCTTATCAAGGCTGTTTTCGTAAGTTTTGTTGTTTTTAGAATACTGAAGGAAAGAACTCAGTATAAAATCTAGTGGCATCTTTTCTTCTACAGATCGCACCTTTTATTCGATAACACACCGGTTCTAACAAATAAAAACGTCAATTAGCAACAATCTTTCAGAAAAGAGCCTTTAACAAACGCTTCTTATGGATAGGTAATGAATAGGCCATTTAACGGTTGTTATTCTCCATAATAATACAAAAAAACTCTGACCTTTAGTAAGGATTCAGAGTTTTTTTGATACGAAAAGACAGTAGCTTGTTCCAGCTTAACGTGAAAAGTTGATCATTCTGGTCGAACTGAAAATGTTGATAGCTGTTTCTCTCTTTACTGAAAATTAATCTAGATCACTTGATGTGAAAGTCTATACTGATGTGGTGTTGTTCCAATTGTTTTTTTAAATAAGTGGATAAAATAAGACACATTTCCAATTCCTACTTGTTCGCCGATTAATTCAACAGAGTCATTCGTCATTTGTAGTAAGTGACATGCTTGCTTGATTCTACGAACAGTTATGTATTCAGTTATGTTACTGCCGGTTTCGCGCTTAAATATCCGAGAAACATAGGGCTTTGATAAATGGAGTTCAGATGATAGCTTTTCCAAGTCAAAGGTTTCCATATAGTGATTTTCGATCCAGTTCATGATTGTTTCAGAATATCGAAGTGAACGTAATTTATTATGATGAAGGGAGGGTTCTAGATCTTGAGTGTTTATGCGGATGCAAGAAAGAATTTGCATAAGAAAAAGCTGTCCATCTTCCTCCCAGTTATTCGTTTTAAGGGACTGATCAAATGCTTTGAACATCTCAGCAACATATTCGTAACGATCTGATAAATCAAACGCTTGTTTTTCATATACACCCTTTTGTAGTCGCTGAAATAAGGTATGAAGCCCTGGAAATGAGTGTAGATTTTTTCCTTGGGAAATTGGATCAAAATGAAGTATGCTACGTTCATATGGAGTTTGATGTGATACTTCCACATGTACTTTATGTAATTGAAAGGGCTGGAAAAAGAAAAGCATACCTGGTTTCAGATCGTAGGTTTGTTGATTAACAATAACACGTCCTTGTCCACGATAAACAAACAAAATTTCACAGCCTTGATGCCAGTGGTAGAATCCTCTAAAGTTGTGATCTGATTTTTGACGATAAGTCCAATGAAATGGCTTTATATCATCAAACAATATTGTTTCAAATAATCGATTCATACTTCCCCTCCTAACAGAACAACAGAACAATATTATTAGTTATTATACAACAACTTTTCATGTATGAGCGAAGTTATACTGTAGATAGTAACGCGAAATAGGAGGGAAATCATGTATAACTTAAATCAACAAGAATTATTAAAAAAGCTTGAAGCAAAAGTTGAGCGTATGGTCGATCAAATCGGGGATAAATCACCACATGTAGCAAGAACTGACGGAGTGTATGATGATATGCCTCATTCTTGGTGGACATCAGGATTTTGGCCAGGCATGTTGTGGGTTCTTTATGATATGACAGACAATGAAAAATTTAAGAGTGCTGCGATGGAATGGGATGAGAAATTACAGAAGTGTTTTTCTGAGAATAAATTGGATCATGATGTTGGTTTTCAGTTTTTACTGACTGCTGTGTTAAAACATGAAATCCTTAAAAGCGAGAGTGGATTTGGAATTGGATTAGAAGCATCAAACTATTTAGCGGGTCGTTTTAACCCGGTCGGGAAATTTATTCGTGCTTGGAACGGAGATAAAATAGGTTGGGCAATTATTGATTGTATGATGAATCTTTCTCTATTATTCTGGGCAAGCCGTGTAACTGGAGATCCCCGTTATAAACATATTGCTACTCTTCATGCTGACACAATATTACAGCATGGAATTCGAGAAGATGGATCAGTTTGTCATATTTTATCATTTGATCCTATTACAGGTGATTTTATTGAATCTATTGGTGGTCAAGGTCATGCATCAGATTCTGCGTGGAGTAGAGGAAATGCATGGGCGATTTATGGATTTGCTAATACGTACCGACATACAGGAGATTACCGTTATTTACAAGCAGCCAAAAAAGTTGCACATCATTTTATAGCTGGTCTTCCAGAAGATTATGTTCCGTATTGGGATTTTCGATTGAATTCATTAGAATATGAACCTAGAGATAGTTCTGCAGCTGCGATTGCCGCTTCTGGATTGCTGGAAATTGCAGATATGGTACCTAGTAATGAAAAACGATTATATGAGGATGCTGCAACAAAGATATTAACCTCTTTAACTGAAAATTATGGAACGTGGGACCAACCAGAGCATCAAGGAATCCTTGTAGGGGGAACAGGAAATAAGCCAGTTGATGAGAATATAAATGTTTCGCTCATATATGGTGATTATTATTATGTTGAAGCTATTGCTAAGTTAAATGGTTGGAAACGCCGTATTTTTTAATTTTCAAAAATGAGTTTCATAGAAATCCATATAATAGCTTGGGGGGATAAGATGGTTTCGTTACAAACTAACGACCGAAAGTTCTGGCTCGATTATATGTTGAAAATAGCAGACCCAGTTCTTTTTGCCTTGAAAAATAGAACATTAAAACAAGACATGCCAGTAGAAATGAAAGAAGGAACATATCGTGAGAAATTTTCACATCTTGAGGCATTTTCTCGTTTATTAGTCGGAATGGCACCATGGTTAGAAAGAGAAAGTGAAGATGAAGGTGAAGAAAAGCTACGGTTAAAGTATGCTGAACTTGCTAGAGAAGCAATTGATGCGGGAACAGATCCAAAATCACCGGATTATATGAACTTTGCAGATGATTTTCAACCTATTGTTGATACGGCTTTTCTTGCTCATGCAATCTTAAGAGCGCCAAACGAATTGTGGGAAAAGCTTGATGTTAGGGTTCAACAAAACGTGTTACAAGCGATAAAAGCTACACGTACAAGAAAGCCTGTTTTTTCTAACTGGTTATTGTTTTCTGCCATTATCGAAGCGTTTTTTTACAAAGTGGGCGAAAAAAGCTGGGACCAGATGAGGATAGATTATGCGATCAATCAGTTTGATCAATGGTACTTAGGAGACGGAATCTATAGTGATGGACCAGAATATCACCATGATTATTACAACAGCTTTGTGATTCACCCTATGTTAGTGGATTTAATTGAAACAGTCGGAGATGAATATAAAGAGTGGGCAATACTTAAGGATACGATCATCAAAAGATCTCAGAGATATGCTGTGATTCAGGAGCGCACGATTTCACCTGAGGGAACTTTTCCACCAGTCGGCAGATCTCTCGCTTATCGATTTGGAGTATTTCAATCTTTAGCACAACATGCACTTCGAAAGGATTTGCCAAACGAACTTCCTCCTGCCCAGGTGAGAAGTGCTTTAACAGAAGTGATAAAAAGAACTCTCCAGGCTCCAGGCACGTTTATGGAATCCGGTTGGCTCACGATTGGCTTTTGTGGACATCAACCAGGAATAGGTGAAGGATATATATCAACAGGTAGTCTTTATTTATGTGCAACAGGATTTTTACCATTAGGATTACCTAGTTCAGATCCATTTTGGAGTGATCCGCCAATGGAATGGACGTCAAAGAGAGCTTGGTCAGGGAAGGAATTTCCTATAGATTTTGCGTATTAACATCCCAAGTTTTTTATTTGAAGTGACTAAACAAGACGATTGTTCAATCTGTAGCAACCGTGGCTATCTGAGGCAACCAACCCCTTAGGGTTAGTTGCCTCAAACAGTTGACAAACACTCACTTTCTTCGTTACTCACCTTGTTGCGGTGCTCATGACCATACAGGGTAACTCCGCTCCTCACAAGGCTTCGATCCTCGAAAATCAAGTCTGAATGGCTTGTGTAAATGTTAAGATAACGATGTATATTTTTGATCGTTTATGACGCCCTTTTACTCATGCTTTCCTCGTGCTTATTTATGCCCTTAATCAAATCAGCAGAGAATAGTCGATAAAAAAGAAAACATGACGTGCAAAGATGAGAAGATGGAGCGGAAAGAGAGTTTGATGGTCGGTACCATGGCGAGTGAGCTCTATGACGCCCTTTTAATCGGACTTTCCTCTTGCTCATGTCCTTCATTATCTCTATAACTGTGATAGTATAATTTATCTACAAACTGAGACAACCAGCCCCTATGGTAAGTTGTAAGTTGCCTATTTGCTATTTTGTATTTATTAAATTTTGAATATTATCAGGATTATATTTTAGGAGATTTACTTCAATAGGGGTAAGTCTCTTTTGCTTTTTCTTGTGAATCAATCAGAAGGAATAAGGTACAATTAAATACGGAAAAATTCTCGAGTAGACTGGTGACTAAAAAAGTTGCACCTAAAATTTTTCAAAGAAAATCTCAACAGAAAATAAAAAAGATGAGAGAAGTTCAGATTTTTTTCGTTATATAAGATATACACGTTTTTGAAATGAAGCAAGGGGAGTTGTACATGAAGTCTACTGATCAAAATTTTATTAAACGGCTGCAGCGTCAAAAAGAAGATGCTTTAGAATTTATCGTCGATGCTTATTTGCCAGTTATAAAGGGAATTACATATAAGGTTCTTTCACCGCTTGGAAATGAGGGGCTGATCGACGAGTGTGTTAATGATATCTTTCTTGCAATATGGAATCATTCTAAGAAGTTTCAAGGAAACTCTAGTGATGATTTTAAGAAATGGATTTGTGCGATTGCAAAATATAAAGCGATTGATTATTACAGAAAAGCTAGTAAAAAAGTAGAGTATACCACCGAATTCTTGGAAGCGAAACTAGAGAATTCTGCAGAAGATGAACTTGTGTTGATGGAGGATAAGGAAGAATTAATACAATTAATTAATCTGCTAGAACCTATTGATCGTTCTATTTTTATCATGAAGTATTTTCTCGGTTTAAAAACGGATGAAATAGCTGCCAAGCTTCAATTAACAAGTTCATCGATTGATAATCGAATTTATCGAGGAAAGAAAAAGCTATATAAAAAGGCCCTAAATCTTAATATAGGGGGGAGTCTTGTATGAAGGATATTTATGAGTTATTGAATGATGTTGAAATAGAAGCAGATGATTTTGCAGAAGTGGAAGTAAGTGAATTTGAAAAAGCAAAATTGAAAAATAGATTAAAAAAATCACTACCACAAAAGAAAAAAGCGATGGGTTGGAAAAGAAGTGCTGTAGCCGCTGCCATCATAGGTTTGTCTTTCGTTACTGTTGGTCTAGCATTTCCGGCATATGCTGCTAATATTCCGATAGTAGGAGATATTTTTAGATTTATAGATGGTGGTAAAACAGGGGTTTTTGATGAATATAAAGAAAATGCAACTAATGTAGGTATGTCTAAAGAAGGTCAAGGGATAAAAGTTACTTTAAATGATGCAATCTTTGATGGGAAAACTGTTTCAATTACTTATGAATTTGAAAGTGAACAGAATTTAGGAGATGCTCAAGATTTAGATAAAGAACCGTTTGTTGAGCCGTTTTTGATCATTAAAGGAGAACAAGGATGGACAGGTTCTTCCAAACTATTAAAAGTAGATAAACATCATTATGTTGGTATTACCTCTGCTACGACTAATCAATTTGAAGAAAAAAAAGAAATTAACGTAGAGTTGCTTATGCCTAGTATAAAGATTAAAGATAAAAATGAAGTACTTAATGGTAATTGGAATTTCAATCTTGATTTGAAGGCAACGGAAAACAATGTACAGCAGGTTGGGCAAAATTCAAAACGAGATGGAGTTAATGTAGAGGTTAGCAAAATAACAGTTACACCTATGTCGTTCATCGTCTATTACAACAGCCAAATTGTTTCCGATACGATTAAAAGCAAGTATCCAAATGTCGAAGTTGATCTTGAAATAAAAGATAATCTAGGGAATTCTTATTACGGAGAAATTTATGGTGGATGGTCAGATGATGAGGAAAATGTTCAGGGATTTAGCAAGACGTTTGAAAAATTAGATATGAAGGCAACAAAGCTTATCATTACTCCTCACTTGAGATTATCTAAAGATGTGACTAAAGATGGCTCGTTTGTTGGTGAAGAAACATTCTTAATGGAAGACATTATTGTTGATTTGAAGAAATAACGAAATGAAAGATATAGTAAGAAGGATGAATATTGAACTAATAAAACTCATTTCTATTAGAACTGAGTTTTATTTTTCATGGAAAATTTCACGAGATACATAATGTCTTGATATAATTTGTTTAAAAAAGGGGTATGATGATGCCAACTAGAAAAAATGATGCTACTTGGGCAGAAGCAAAGAAGCGGTGTTGGTTAAATCAGAATGACATTCAAATGGCAAAGGAACTTGGTATGTCACCTAAAAGATTACTCAGGGAACATTCCTTCACCTAAACAGCAATGGAAAGCACCTGTAAAGGATTGGATTCACGATTTATATGAAGAGAAATTTGGGAGTATCAAAAAGTGATGTGTTCGAAATAACTACTGAGGAGTATTTTGAAAAAATATCATTGCACACGAGGTGTTTATTTAATGAAAACTGAAGAAAAAACTAGTTTATCTACAGAAGAAATAAAAGCTATTTTAAGAGCAGCTGATGAAATCATAGCTGAAGGAGGCCGCACGCTTCTTGCTAAAATTTTAAAAGGCTCACGCGAGAAAAAGGTTTTACAATTGAAATTAGACGGAAATCCAAGTTATGGGTATTTCAAATCTGAAACAATAGAAAACATCATGAAGAAAATTGATTGGATGATCGATTATGATTTCTTAGATATTCATTATCGAGGAAAACTACCGATGATCGTTTTTACAGATAGAGGTTGGGAAATCGAGTCTGATCAACGTACAGACGAATTATTAATAGAATGGCGAGAGTGGCTGAAACAAGATAAAACAAGCCCGGATATGAGTTATTTAAAAGATAGAAATAGATCAATGATTCTACTATTTCTTGAAAAAGTGAAAGAAACGAGAGATAGAAATTTCATTCCATATTTAAAGTTGTGGAAAGATATTGAATACAAAAAGTTAAAAGTGGCTATCAACCAAACAATCACTTCATTGGAACTGGAAGAATCATTGGATGAGCAAATTATTGAAGAAAGAGAAAGATCTATTGATGAAGCTTTAAAAGGTGCTCCGCCTGAAGATCTTTTGTTAAAATGCTGGGAATGTGGAGATCGTTTTACTTTTAGTATAGGAGAGCAACAGTTTTATAAACAAAGAAGGTTTGAGTTACCCAAAAGATGTACTAGTTGCCGAGAACAACGGTATGAAGAATATATCATGTGATTAATTTGGAAAATGTTTGTTTAATATCATGCTTAGTATGGGCTATTGCCTAGTATATATTATATGAAGTAGGAGCCAGATTCGGTTTCTACTTTTTTAGTTGGAGTAAAATTGGGAGGGGTAATTAAAATCGAAACAACAACCACGCTGCTATAAAGAATAGAGTAAATGTAATATTTGTGATAAAAAGACGTTTACTCTATTCATCTAACTCATTTTTGCAATTTTCTATGATACTAGCTCTATTGAAAAGTTAACAGGAAATTATAAAGATAATGTTAATGTAATGTAATTTCCTTCATTCTATGGAAAATGGTCCTGAAGCGTAGGATCAAGGATAAGGCATCCGATTTTAATTAGGGATTTAGTTGCATTTAAGATATGTTTACTAGCTAAAACGAAATCTAGTAAAAAGTAAGAGAGGAAGATGGTCCTAAGGATTTTGTTTAGGATCGACAAAATGACCTATATTAATTATTAATATTTTTTTAAAATTGTAAAGATAATGTGAATAGTGTCAATAAAGAATCAAATATAGGAAAAGTACATTTTCAATGAGAGAAACGGCTTTGTGTATATGATAGAATGCTATTTTGTTTTAATTACTAGTGAGTTACATAAGTTTGAAAAACTATCATTTTTAATAAAGGCTCTTTTCTGAAAGATTGTTGCTAATTGACCTAATTATGCAGTGGAAACATTGTTGTTATAGCAAAATAGGTACTATCTTATGAAGAAAAGATGCCACTATGCTTTATATAGTGCTGTTTACTTGGAGTTGTTAAAGCAACAAAGTTTACGAAAACAGCCTTAATAAAAGAATGAATGGTAGAATGCAGTGCTAGTAACGCTTACGTCTAGTATATTTTAAAAGTATTTACCAAGAAATTAGCTTAAGTCATGCTAGTTTGAAAGTAAATTACAAGTAAATATTGTTTACTTAAAATTAACACAAAATGGATTATACTAAGTTATTTGAAGAAAATAGAAGGAAATTAGAGAAAACGGTCCTCCTGGATGAATAATTGTCAATTTTAAAGGTTTTCCATGTGATGTAGAAATTTCTATAATGCAGTTGTAGTGTTCTTTATTAGTAACATTAAATTCTTTTTAGAGAATATTTTGTCATCAATAGTTTTCTAGAAACAGTGAGAAATCACTCACTGTTTCTAGAAAACTAAAGAAATACATATGGAATTAATCAGAGCTGATCGAGTCCTTAGAAAAAGTATCCACAAAAAGATTATGAGGAGGAAAAGAAAATGAGTATTAAGAAACAATTAGGTTTAGGAGTAGCAACAGCTGTTTTAGGGATTGGTTTAATTGGTGGAGGAACGTTTGCCTATTTTAGTGATACAGCAGAAGCTAGTAGCACTTTTGCTGCAGGGACATTAGATCTTGCAGTAAATCCAGAAGTTATTATTGATGTTGACGACTTAAGTCCAGGAAGCTGGATGATTCGTGCATTTGATTTAGAAAACAATGGATCGTTTGACATAACTGAAGTCCTTTTGTCAACAAGCTATCAAGTAGAGGATGCAATGGGAGACAATACAGATGATTTTGGAAAACATATTCGAGTGAACTTTCTTGAAAACAATGATAAGAGTGAAAATGAACCTAATGATATCATTTACTCAGCAACATTACATGAATTACAACAGATCACACCAGATGCTGTTGAGAAAAATGTTATCGGATTTGAAAATGAGATTAGTGGATTACCAGCAGGTACGAAAGACACGATGTAT
The DNA here is from genome assembly GCF_007994985.1 of Metabacillus litoralis. Taxonomy (GTDB): domain Bacteria; phylum Bacillota; class Bacilli; order Bacillales; family Bacillaceae; genus Metabacillus; species Metabacillus litoralis. Next base: position 78,819 of record NZ_VOQF01000016.1, read on the forward strand.
GTCGAATTCGAATTTGTTGATAACGGAGAAGACCAAAACCAATTTCAAGGAGATAAACTAAAACTTAATTGGTCCTTTGAAGCTAGATAAATTATTTTTCCTATTATGAAGAGAGAAAAAGGCACTTCTCTCTTCTGTTATTTTAAGAAAAAGGCTTTTAAAACTAGCTTTTCATCATGAGATTAAATTTGTGAAAATCTTATGTGTGGGGGAAATGGAATGAGCATTAAGAGAAAATTAGCAATGAGTATCGCAACAGCAGTACTAGGATTAATCTTAATATCTGGAGGTACAGTCGCGTATTTTAACGATACAGAGTCGGCTACTAATACTTTCACAACAGGTTTATTAGAGCTTGGGATTAATAAAGATATCATCCTGAAAATTGACGACTTAGTGCCAGGTGATACAATGCATGGGGATTTTGTACTTACCAATGAGGGAACAGTTGATATGAAAGAAATTATTCTACATTCTTCATATGAAGTAGTTGATAAAGGTGAGTCCAATCATGATGATGACTTAGGCGATCATATAAGTGTGGAGTACTTATACAACGTATATGATAGAGAAACTGTAGTGTTTAAGAAATTGTTATCTGAGTTAAAAGATAACCCGCAACAAATAATGGATGAATTCCCGGCAGGAAGTCCTGAGGGGAAATTTGCCGTCCGATTTAAGTTTATAGATAATGGTAAAGATCAAAACCATTTCCAAACCGATGAATTAACACTTAATTGGAACTTTGAAGCTGTTCAAAGAGATGGAGATCACGATCTTCAATAATTTTAAAAGCTATTAATATTGCATATACAAAATGAAGGAGACGATTTTCTCCTTCCATCTTTATTTATCTATTCATAAACACATAAAGTAGGTTATGAATTTATGAATAGATAAATGTTTGTGATGTAGAAAGGCGGAGATCAATTTGAAGAGCAACGACAAAAGAATACGTATATCATCAACTATTTTTATTTTAATAATCAATAGTTTGTTTATTTGCTATGTAGTTATTTTAACTGCTGGTTTTTTAACCTCAAACACTGTTGCTTATTATAGTGATCATAAGTCGGCAAACGGCAGCATGACTATTGGCATTTGGAGTAATGATGAAGTTGGACAGCAGGGAATAAATAATAAATCACCAGAAAGTTTATATGGAAATACTGAATTTTTTACTGAAGAAGCTAATCAGAAGGAGAAATCTATTAAAACAAATGAATCTATAAAAGAAACCGAATTAAAAAAGGAAAGAAATGAAAAGGTAAAAATACAGGTCGAAAATAGTGAAAAAACAGCTAATGAAAAGGAAGGTGAAATAAAATGAAAAAACAAATTTTTTTGATTTGGTTAAATCGAATGGTTACAGGTATACTTGTTGTTTTGTTAGTGAGTGTAGCGGGAATCGTCATTTCCACAAAACTTACTAATGGACAGCCAGAGTTATTTGGTTATCAATTGAAAACGGTTTTATCTGGATCAATGGAACCGGGGATTACAACCGGATCAATTATTGCTGTTAAAACAGTTGATAAGGAAGAACGAGTCAACTTTAAGAAGGGTGACGTTATTACTTTTAAAGAAGACAATAGATTAGTTACCCACCGGATTTCAGAGGTCAAAAAAACAAGCAGCAGTGTTCTTTATGTCACAAAGGGAGATAATAATGATGCGGTAGATTCAAGCCCTGTTTTAGCAGAAAATGTACAAGCAGAGTACAGAGGATTTACTATTCCACAGCTGGGTTATTTCATTAATTTTTCACAATCTCCTAATGGAAGTATCTTATTCATGATCTTACCTGGAATCTTAATATTAGCATACTCTTTATTTACTATTTGGAGAACGTTGAGACAGTTAGAAGATAAATATAAAAATAATACATTACCTCGCTAATTATTCTCTGGATGGGAGTGTTGATACCAAAGAGGGAACAGATGAAGTTGATAAGATCTTTATCGAAATTGAACAGTTGCTTTCCAAGGTAGAAGATGTAGAATCAGTAATAAAGGATAATTCAAAGAAATCAACCGAATCTACTAAATACATTCGTGAGGTTGCTTCTTCTTCTGAAGAACAGCTATCTTCCATTCAAGATATAACAACCTTAATTGAGGAAACAGCACTATTAGCTGGAGAACTAAGTGGATTGTTAAAGAGATTTAAACTATAAAAATATAAAAAATGATGAGCAGGATTCCTCAAATAAGAGGTTCCTGCTTTTATTCTAATTTATTCTTTTATATACTCTTTAGCAAAAGAAATAAGATCATTTTTACCAAGCGTAGCATAAAAGACTAAGTGTATAACTTGTTTTTCAGATGTCAGATATTCCACATGAAGCTTTCGATAGCCTTTTATGCTACTTTCACCGATAGAAACAAATCCAACAGCTTGATCTGATAAAGAAACTGGATCATAGCCAAAGTAATGACTTTCAATATCATTTGTTGATTCACCTTTGGCTATTGCTGTTTTGATCGTATTATGATACTGTGCTACATACACTGAGTTTCTTCCTTTTTCAAAAACATCCCAATAAATGAAGGTTGCCGGATAATAGCCTTCAGGGGGATTGTCAGTTGCAACACCAATTGACTTTTTAAGAGGAAGTACCTCTGAATTCGGTCTAAGAATTTGGAAATCTGCCACAGAATGAGCTTCCTTGAGTTCATATGTTTGTTTTCCTTGATCGATTGATTGCTGCAATATTTGAGTAGGTGTGAGTACGTTTTCTCTTACTATGCCGGTTTCATGAGCTTGGTATTTCATTTTATTCCACTCAAATAGATCTGACATTGTGGCTGTTGTAATTCCTCCTGCAAAGAAGAGAACCATTACTGCAGATGCAAGTGCAAACTGACCTTTGGTCCAACTACGACGTCTTTTAGGAGCTATCCTTTTAAAGATACGTTCTTCAACATGTGGAGAGGGACTGCTATGTAATGTAGCAAATTTAATCGCATTATGTAATTCTTTTTCTGTATTTTTCATAACCAGCATTCTCCTCACTATTAGTATCGTTTTCTATAAGTATTCTTAATTTTTTAAGTCCTAAAGAGATGCGAGATTTTACAGTGCCTAGTGGAATTTTTAGAATTTCTGCTATTTGTTCCTGGGTTAAATCCTGATAATATTTCAAAACTAAAACGGCTTTTAATTTATGAGGTAATTTTTCTACAAAATACAAAATATCTACTGATTGCTCTCCGAGTTCAATTTGGATATTTGAGCGGCCTATATGATAGCTCTCTTCCTTATCATCCTTAAATAAACGCAGCCATTTTTGCTTCCTTAATAGGTTGTTTGCAGTATTAACAACAATACGGTACATCCAAGTTTCAAAAGAATACTCTTCTTTGTATAAGTGATGTTTAGCGAACATCCGAATAAAAGCTTCTTGCGTAATATCATCAGCTAAACTACGATTATTTGTATAAATTAGTGCAATATCATAAACCTTCTTTTTATAAAGGTCAAAGATTTCATGAAAAGCCTGCTGATCTCCTTCTCTAAACCTTTTATTCAAATTTTCCATTTCACTCACCTCCTACTAGTAATACACACTGAGGGTATCATCTCGTTCATTTTTATTTGTTTTATTTGAATGTAACATATTGTGGTGCCTGTCACTCCCCGATATTTGTCGAATGTATTCGACAAATATCGGGCGGTGACAGTGATTGACCCCCTTATAATGGACATATAAGTTATGATAAAGATACGACAAAGCTA
>NZ_VOQF01000017.1 GCF_007994985.1 Metabacillus litoralis
GTGCAGTGTAAAATGTCGTATTTTACATGTGTCTATTTATTGGGGGCTTGACCACAGGCACCTTAAGATATAATGGTTGTAGGAATCATTATATTTTATAAAGGGAGAGGAAATGATGAGTTCTTCTTTGTCTGTTTTAGGGAAAGATCGGATTGTGACGATTGATATTATTCGGGGGTTTGCGTTGTTTGGGATTTTTCTTGTAAATATGCCAGCTTTTCATTCGTCTGAATTTTTATCGATGTTATATGGTGTTGAGCATGCACATACAGGAGCAGATTATTGGTTAGATTTCTTTTTTACATTATTTATAGATATGAAATTCTTTACGATCTTTTCGTTTTTATTTGGGCTAGGTTTTTATATTTTTATGAACCGTGCAGAAGAAAAGGGCTTGAAAATGAAAAGACTTTTTACAAGAAGAATGGTTGCTTTGCTTGTAATAGGTTTATTGCACTTAATTTTATTATGGTTTGGTGACATTTTACATACTTACGCAATAACAGGATTTTTATTGTTGTTTTTCTATAACCGTAAAATAAAAACGATGATTATCTGGGCAATTAGTTTACTTGTTGTATTCAATTTGTTTTTGAGTTTATCATTAATTTTACCTGAATCTATACTTGATGAAATAAACCAAGAATCGATTTTGATTTATGAAGAAAAAATAGATGAATATGTAGAGACTTATGAATCTGCAGGTTTTGCCGAGTGGGTGTCTTATCGATTTCAAACAGAAGTAATACCAGTGCTATCTAATTTAATCGGAAATATGATACCTATATTGGCGATGTTTCTATTTGGTTTGGCTGCAGGAAAAGCAGGGATTTTTAAACCAAATACAATCCACCATGGTTTTATCCGAAAATTCCAGATAATAATAGGTGTTGTTAGCATTCCATTGCTGGTTTTCTTGGCTTTAGCTAAATTCAAAATGCTTGCAACAGGATTTAAAAGCATTATTTATATTGAGTTATTTACGAGTTTAACTGGTGTAACTTTATGTTTCTTTTACATTTCAACGTTAACTCTACTATTAAGAAAACAGCAATGGCAAAAAAGACTGCGTCCATTAAGTTACGTCGGACAGATGGCTCTTACAAACTATTTATTACAGACTTTTATTTGTATGGCACTTTTTGTTTTAGGTGGCTTGTATAATAACATTAGTTTATTAACAGGAACAATTATCTGTATTGTCATTTTTGGACTCCAGATTTTAGTAAGTTATTACTGGCTAAAAACTTATCAATTCGGACCATTTGAATGGTTATGGAGATCTGTTACTTATGGAAAGCTTCAAGCAATTAAAAAGGTGAGCACTGTTAAGAATAAAGTTTCTAAATAAATCATATCGTTTATCAGAGAGAAATACGTTATGGTGGTATGAAATTGGCTCAATTGAAAAGAGTGAAAAACGGTATATTTTTACAATTAAAAAGTCCTTAAATGGACTTTTTTTATTTACTAACGTTCATGACAACACACACATTATTGATTTTTCTACCAAATGTGTTGATCATAGTAAAAAAGGGAAATAATGATTTACATAGACGACTACTAACTGAAAGAGAGATTGTTAACAATTTGTTTTTATCTTAAGGTACATTTTTTGAAGTCTAAAAGCAAAAAAGTTTAAATTAGGAGGAAAAATATTTTGAGAAAAAAAGTGACTGTCATTGGTGGAGGATTAGCCGGTATGTCTGTGGCAATTCGTTTAGCAGCTGAAAAATATGATGTGACAATTTTGGAGAAAGGTGAAAGACTTGGTGGAAAGCTTAATATTCGTAAAGGTAGTGGGTTTACATTTGATACAGGTCCTTCGATTTTAACGATGCCATGGGTACTTGAAAAGCTATTTTCAGATGTTGGGAAAAATGTTCATGATTATCTTGATATTGTACGAGTTGAGCCAGGTTGGCGAACTTTTTTTGAGGATGGAACTAAAATTGATTTAACAAGTGATTTACCAACAATGCTTCAAGAGATAAAAAAAGTATCTGTTGAAGATTCTCAATCCTTTCTTTCTTATCTTCAATATTGCGAAAAGCAATATGACCTCATGATGAAAAGCTTCTATAAAGAGAATATAAGTGGGTTACAAGATTTACGTAAAAAACATCCATTAAAAGAATTATTAATGATGGATCCGATGAAATCTCTTGATCAAGCAACAAGTAAATTCTTCAAAGATAAACATATTCAACAATTGATGAACTTTTTAATAATGTATATTGGATCATCACCATATCAAGCACCTGCAATACTTAGTCAGCTTGCACATGTTCAGCTTGGAATTGGTGTGTATTATGTAAAAGGTGGAATGTACAAGATTGCAGAGGCAATGGAACAGCTTCTACAAGAGCTAGGTGTTAAGGTGCATCTAAATAGTACAGTTACAGAAATCGCAAAAACAGGAAATTTGGTTAATAAGGTGATAACTGAAAATGGTGAGCAATATTCATCTGATTTAGTTGTTTCAAATTTAGAAGTTATTCCTTTTTATCAATCAATGCTAAGTGATGAAGCAGAAAAAAATCGGGCAACAATGGATTTGAAGAAGAAATACGAACCAACTGTATCAGGGTTAGTGCTATTGTTAGGTGTAAATAAAAAATATGACCATTTAGCTCATCATAATTTCTTCTTTTCAGAAGATCCAAAGAAAGAGTTCGATCAAATTTTTAATAAAAAGCAATTAGCTGATGATCCTACCGTATATATTGGTATTTCATCAAAGTCAGATTCCTCTCAAGCTCCTGAGGGGAAAGAGAATTTATTTGTTCTCACTCATGTTCCACCTCTTAAGGAAGGGGAAACATGGGAGCAGTATAAAGACTCTTATCGAGAGCTAGTGCTTTCAAAGCTAGAGCGTATGGGAATGTCAGATTTACGTGAATCAATTGAGTTTGAATATAGCTTTACTCCTGATGATTTAAAGCAATTATATGGGGCAAATGGTGGTTCTATTTATGGTGTTGTCACAGATAAGAAGATGAATGGTGGATTTAAAATTCCTAGCAGAAGTAAGCTATTTGAAAATGTTTATTTTGTAGGAGGATCAACTCACCCAGGTGGAGGAGTTCCGATGGTTACATTGTCAGGTCAGTTAACAGCAGATCTTATTTTAGAGGACGAAAATAAGGAAGGAAAAAGAATCGGATAATGTGATAACAAGTAATAATCAATGAAATTTATTCAAAAAGGAGATAAATGATGATTGCTGGGATATTAGCTATTAGTTTATTTCTGATTTTGTGCTATCATGTACCGAAAATTAAGCTAGAAAATCTCGAGAATGTAGAAAGTGCTCTAAAATCACTGTCTATTATTATTCCTGCAAGAAATGAAGAAGAAACAATTCGTACAATTCTTAACTCAATTAAATCTCAAGCTGATCAACCGCTTGAGATTATTGTTGTTGATGATCATTCTTCAGATCAAACAAAAAATATTGCCTTAGAATATAATGTTAAGGTAGTTGATAATCCACCGTTACCACAAGGCTGGCTAGGAAAATCGTGGGCTTGCTGGAATGGAGCAAGAGTTGCAAAAGGTGATTATCTTATGTTTGTAGATGCAGATACATGGTTTGCACCAAATGGGTTGAAAAAAGCTATCTCTTTCTTTGAAAGCAGCAAATATGAAATAATAACGATACATCCTTATCATCATATGAATAAGTTTTATGAGAAATTTTCTAGTTTTTTTCATCTTATTGTATTTATCTCTAGTGGTGTGACAACTTTGTTAAGCAAAAGATTAATCAAAAAAGGTGGTTTTGGCCAAAGTTTGCTTTGCAAACGTACTAGCTATTTTGCAATTGGTGGACACGAGTCGATTAAAGGTGAAGTAGTAGAGAATCTTGCGTTTGTTCAGCATGCATCTGCACGTAACAATTCGGTTTATGCTGTGGGTGGATATGATGTGATTAATATGAGGATGTATCATAATGGAATTTCAAGTGTTTTTAAAGGCTGGGGTAAAAGCTTTGCATCTGGCTCAAAAAAGACACAGCCTGTATTGATGATTTTTATAGTGCTGTGGATTTCAAGTTTGTTTACTTTTTTAACAAACAGTTTCACGATAATAGTGGATAATCCTTATATATTTCTTATTATATATAGTACAATTTCTTTTTTATTTTATAAAATGTTAAAAGTGATCGGCAATTTTACTATTTTAGATGCTTTTCTATTTCCGTTACATATACTCTTTTTTCTCGCTGTTTTTTGTTTTTCATTGTTTAAAACGTATGTTTTAAAGAATACATCATGGAAGGGTCGCACAATTATTATGACAAAGCATGGAGATGATCAAGAGCTATGATCTTCCTACTTAATGTGCTTTTATGGCTAATAATTCATCTGCTTGGGGCTTATATTCCTTCTAAGTTTAATGCAGCTTTCATAAATAAATTCACCCTTCTTGACGCTGTTAACCAGTGGGAAATCATTACTTATGAGAAACTAAAAGTGAAAAGATGGAAAGAAAAGCTTCCAGATGGCGGAGATTGGACGAAGGGCGGAATAAAAAAGAAGAATATTAATATTAGAAGTAAGGAAGGAATCGAACGATTTTTACTTGAAACAAAAAGAGCAGAACTATCTCACTGGCTACAAATCCTTCCTGCTCCAATTTTCTTCACATTTAATGATCCACTCTCAGGAATTATTATGATCATCTATGCATTTTCCTTTAACATCCCGTTTATAATAATTCAGCGATACAATCGATATCGGTTGATACGGTGCCTGTCACGACCCGGATATTGTCGAAATTCTTTCGACAAATCTCGGGGCGTGACAGGCACGCAATCAAACATAAAGGAGATAACATGACTAATAGTAAAGAAAGTAATCAAATAGGTTGGAATATAGATAACAGTTATGCTCGTTTGCCTCAATCATTTTACACAATTCAAGATCTAAATCCTGTGAGTTCACCGGAGATGATAATTCTTAACCATGAATTGGCAAAGACTTTAGGTTTAAATGCGAAAGAGCTGCAAAGTAAAGAGACTTTATCAATGTTTGCTGGAAACAAGGAGCTAGAAGATGCAAAACCTCTTGCTCAGGCCTATGCTGGTCACCAATTTGGACATTTTAATATGCTAGGCGACGGACGTGCGTTGCTGCTTGGTGAGCAAATTACCCCTAAGGGTGAAACAGTTGATATACAGCTTAAGGGCTCAGGTAGAACAAAGTACTCTCGTGGTGGTGATGGTCGGGCAGCTATTGGACCAATGCTTCGAGAATATATTATAAGTGAGGCCATGTATGCCCTTGGTATTCCAACAACAAGAAGCTTAGCTGTTGTGGCAACTGGAGAAAAGATCAGACGGGAAACAGAGCTTCCTGGTGCAATTTTAACTCGTATAGCATCTAGTCATTTACGCGTAGGTACATTTGAATATGCGACCAACTTTACTACTATTGAAGAATTAAAGGACTTGGCTGACTATACAATAAAACGTCATTATCCGGAGATTGCTTCAGATGAAAATAAATATCTATCTTTATTAAATGAGGTAATTAAACGTCAAGCTGCACTTATCGCAAAATGGCAGCTAGTTGGATTTATCCACGGTGTGATGAATACTGATAACGTAACAATCAGTGGCGAAACCATTGACTATGGTCCATGTGCCTTTATGAATGAATATGACCCAGCAACAGTATTTAGCTCGATTGACGTTCAAGGTCGCTATGCCTATGGAAATCAGCCTAAAATTGGTGGCTGGAATTTAGCTCGATTTGCTGAAGCCTTGATTCCTATATTAGATGAAGATGAGGAAAAAGCTCTCAAATTGGCACAGGATGCTGTTTTAGAGTTTCCAAAATTGTATCATAGCAACTGGCTCACAGGAATGAGAGCAAAGCTAGGTCTCTTTACAGAAGAAGCAGAAGATGAATCGTTGATTGAAAATCTTCTAGAAATAATGAAAAACAATCGTGCTGATTTTACGAATACATTCAGAGCCTTATCTCATGATAAAAGTGAAGATAGCAATGTAGATATGTTTAATACACCAGAATTTTCTGAGTGGCATCAAAAATGGCATGAAAGATTATGTAAACAAGAGGAGTCATTAGAACAAACCTATGAATTGATGAAAAGTAGTAATCCTGCAGTAATTCCGAGAAATCACAGGGTAGAAGAAGCATTAAAGGCAGCAGTAGAAAATGAAGACTATAGTGTAATGGAGAACTTACTTGAAATACTTTCAAATCCATATAAAGACACTATGGAACCAAGTTACTGTTCGTTACCACCTGAATCATCAGGACCTTATCGAACTTACTGTGGAACGTAATACTTAAATGAGGGTCTGACCCCACTTACTAATAAGAAACATTTTCCTGTTAAAGGGAATTTTATTATTAGTAGAGTTGAGTCAGATCTTTTTTATTTGTACTTTTTTTCGGAACCTATGCTTTTCGCTTCTTGAAGGATAGTACTTAATGAAACCTGTAACTATCGTATAAGTCACTTTTACTCATTCACACAAAGCTGCTAACAATCACTTAAGTCAATAGATGCTGATATGATATTTGAATAAATTCTCACTGAAAAAAGAAGATAAAAACACATAATAGTAAAATAAAAAATGGAAATAATAACTATCGGAAATGAAAAAACCCGCGTGAATACAGGCTTTTTTCTTATCATATGACATATGTCATACCCTGCATATGACACCTACTACTTACAATGATATTTTTTGATCTCTATAATAAGACTTAACATCACATACGAAGGGAATTAACTAAATGTCAAATCTTAAAACTTTGAAAAAAGAAATTGCTCCCTATGAAAAAGCAACAACAAAGGAAAGTATATGGCAAATAATTAATACTGTTGGCCCGTTTCTAATTTTGTGGATTCTTGCTTATCAAAGCTTGGCAATATCTTATTGGTTAGCTTTAGTACCAATCATAATTGCAGCAGGATTTTTAACAAGGATTTTCATTATATTCCATGATTGTACGCATTTCTCTTTCTTTAAAAGTCGTCGTGCTAATCGAATTCTTGGAACAATGATGGGTGTGTTAACATTATTCCCGTTTGATCAATGGGGACACGATCATGCTGTTCATCATGCGACAAGTGGTAATTTAGATAAGCGTGGAACAGGAGATATTTGGACACTTACTGTAAAAGAATATAAAGAAGCACCACTAAAAATACGTTTAGCTTATCGTTTCTACCGTAATCCAATTGTTATGTTTGGCCTTGGTCCAATCTATGTTTTCCTTTTGAAGAATAGATTTAACCGTAAAAATGCAAGGAAGAAAGAGCGTAACAACACATATTTAACAAATCTAATTATTGCAGCTTTAGTAGCAATTTTATGTGTAACACTAGGATGGCAATCTTTCCTACTTGTGCAAGGATCGATTTTCATGATTTCAGGATCAATTGGTATTTGGTTGTTCTATGTACAACACACATTTGAAGATTCTTATTTTGAAGTAAATAGTGAGTGGGAATATGTTTTAGCAGCTGTTGAAGGAAGTTCTTTCTATAAACTGCCTAAATTTATGCAATTCCTAACTGGAAACATTGGTTATCACCATGTTCATCACTTGAGCCCAAGAGTGCCTAACTATAAGCTTGAAGAAGCTCATAATAATACAGAGCCATTACAAAATGTACCAACCATTTCACTTGCAACAAGCTTAAAATCACTTCGTTTCCGTCTTTGGGATGAAGATGCTAAGAATTTTGTAAGCTTTAGAGAAGTGAAGTCATTAGCTCGAAAAGCTATAACTACACGTTCAACTCAACCAAAGCCTGAGCTTTAATTTTAGAAGACCTGACCGATTCTCCTTTCACTAGTAAAGGAGAATCTTTACTTAGTAACACCCATAAGGAGAGAACATAAATGATTACAGTTGTAATTGCAGAGGATCATGAGTTAGTGTTAGGGACAATAGGATCCCTGCTCGATTTAGAGGATGATATGAAAGTGGTCGGGCAAGAAAGTAGTGTAGAGGGAGTTCTTACACTTGTTAACGAACTTCAACCTGATATATGTTTAATGGATTTAGATATGTTTGAAACAGGTATTGTAGAAAAATTAAAGCCTTATAATAGTAAAATTATGGTTTTAACGACATTTGCAAAAACTGGCAGCTTTCAACAAATTATCAATCATGATGTAAGAGGCTATCTTTTAAAGGATACTCCTAGTGAGGAATTAACTGAGGCAATTCGAAGCATTATGAATGAAATCCGCATATATTCTCCTAATTTATTGGAAGAAAATCAACATGATACAAATAGTGAAAATGTTAATTCTTTGATAAGTAATCAAAACAGTACTGACACTTCTAAACCACATAACAAAACGTTAGGAACTGTCAGAAGCTATTTGACGACTATAAAGGATAAAATGAAGCTGCCTACAGGGTAAGAGATGAAAAGGAAGGATGGATGAAATAATCTATCCTTCTTTTTCATGTGCATGTTAACGCTCAAATTAATAGTAAGGTAGTAGTTATTTAATAGGATCAATAAGATAAACAGCTAGTAAAAGGTAAATAAATTTAAAATTAATATGGTAAAATGCTAGTTAACCGAAAAAAGGATGTGTGTACACTTGAATAATGAAAAAAAAGTTACCCTTTATTTTATTCGTCATGGTGAAACTCAATATAATGTTGAAAAAAGAATGCAAGGATTTTGTGATTCACCACTTACTGAAAAAGGAATTCTACAAGCAAGATCTGTTGGAAAGGGTTTAACTGATATACATTTTGAAGCAGCATATGCTAGCGACAGTCAGAGAGTCCTTGATACGGCAAAATATGCTATCGGAGATCGAGACATTCCTTTATCAGTTGATACGCGCTTAAAGGAAATGAATTTTGGTGTTTTTGAATCTTTATTACCACAAGAAATCTCAGAACAATATGGCAATGCACTTGAAACCTTATTTAGTTTAGAGTTAGATGCTTCAGCTCCAGAAGGTGAGTCTTATTCACAGCTTTTTGCAAGAACTGAACAGGCAGTTGAAGAAATTGTGAAAAAGCATGAATCAAAGGGAGGAAATGTTTTGATTTTTTCTCATGGCGTTACAATCGGCAATTACATTATTCAATTAACCAATAGCAAAGAATTTACTATTCATGAAAATTGTAGTGTAACAGTAGTTAGCTACTTAAATGGTAAGCGTGTAATTGAGACTGTAGCTGATACTTCATTTCAAGAAAAGGGAAAGAAAGACCTGTAATATCTTTTTTCTCTTCTAATTACATGAATATAGAAATAGAGAACTTTAATTTTATATAGACTTCACCTAATTAATATACTCTGATAACGAAACTTCACTTTATATTAAAAAGCCAAAAATAACATTTATGAAAGCGTTGACATATACTTTTTTTCATGATAAATTACATATATCAAATAAAACCTAATAAATTCCGTTATAGGAATGTTACCTTAAGTGGGCATAACCTGGACTGAATAGAAACTCACATTTTCGCGAGATGTGTATTCTATTCGGCTCAGGTTTTTTATTTGGCTAAAAACACCCGAGAAGGAAGGGACAAATGATGAAATACGAACAGTTGGCTAAAGATATTATTAAAAATGTCGGTGGAAAAGAAAACGTTTCCAGTGTAGTCCATTGTATTACTCGTTTACGATTCAAGCTTAAAGATGAAGGCAAAGCAAACACAGATGCCCTTAAAAATATGGATGGTGTTATCACAGTAATGAAGAGTGGCGGCCAATATCAAATAGTTATTGGTAACCATGTGCCAGATGTTTATAAAACGGTATTAGAAATAGGTGGTTTAAAAGCACAAGCTCCAGCTGATGGAGAAGAAACGAAGGAAAAAGCTAGCTTAATAGATATTATTGCAAGCATATTTACACCTATTCTTGGTGTATTAGCAGCAACAGGTATGATCAAAGGATTTAATGCACTCTTTTTAGCTTTAGGTTGGTTAGAAACAACATCAGGTACTTATCAAATACTAAATGCTGTTGGAGATTCGTTATTCTACTTCTTCCCAATATTTTTAGGATATACAGCAATTAAGAAGTTTGGTGGAAGTCCATTTATCGGTATGGCTATTGGGGGATCGTTAGTTTATCCGACTTTAGCAGGTTTAACAGCTGGTGAACCGCTTTATACATTATTTACAGGAACTATGTTTGAATCACCAGTGTATATAACATTTCTAGGTGTACCAGTTATCTTAATGAGTTATGCTTCATCGGTTATTCCAGTTATTTTAGCAGCATATTTTGCATCAATAGTTGAAAAGCGTTTAAGAAAAGTTATACCAGATGTAGTAAAAACATTCTTAGTACCTTTTTTCACACTTTTAATCGTGGTACCGCTTACATTTATCGTGATTGGCCCTATAGCAACTTGGGCAGGTAATTTATTAGGAATGGCAACTCTATCTATTTATAATTTAAGCCCGATTATTGCAGGGATCTTCGTTGGTGGATTATGGCAGCTATTAGTTATTTTTGGTCTTCATTGGGGACTTGTACCAATAGCTATTAATAACCTTACAACAATGGGTGCTGACCCTGTTTTAGCTACAACTTTTGCTGCATCTTTCGCACAAATTGGTGCTGTTCTGGCAGTATGGATAAAAACAAAACAACAGAAATTGAAAACATTAAGTATTCCTGCTTTCATATCAGGTATTTTCGGAGTTACCGAGCCAGCCATTTATGGAATAACATTACCACTTAAAAAGCCATTTATCTATAGCTGTATTGCTGCAGGTGTTGGTGGCGGTATTATTGGAGCAGCAGGTTCACAGATTTATATGATTGGTGGTCTTGGAATCTTTGGAATTCCATCATTCATTAGTCCAACAGAAGGAATTACATTTGGAGTTTGGGGATTATTAATCTCTTTTGTTGTAGCTTTCGGTTTAGGGTTTATTCTGACGTATTTGTTCGGAATGGGTAAAGATAAGAATAACAAAGAAGACGTAAATAATGTAACAGTTACAAATGCAATGGATGCAACAGGTAAAGGTGAAGTGATTGGTAGTCCATTGCAAGGAGAAGTTAAGAATTTAGCAGAAATTAATGATGAAGCTTTTGCTTCTGGGGCATTAGGTCAAGGAGTAGCAATTGAACCTTCTGAAGGTAAGTTACTAGCACCTACTGCTGGAACAGTTTCTGCATTATTCCCTTCAAACCACGCGATTGGTATTTTAACAGATCAAGGTGTAGAGATCTTAATTCATATTGGAATGGATACTGTACAGCTTGAGGGAAAACATTTTACTGCTCATACTAGTCAAGGAGCACGTGTAGAAAAAGGTCAACTATTAATTGAATTTGATATTGAGAAAATCAAATCAGCTGGTTTACCAGTCACTACACCGATCGTGATTACAAACCATAAGGATTATGAAATAGAGATGGCTAGAGAAAAACCAATAAAGCTTGGAGAGTCTTTGTTTCATATTAATGCAAAATAATTAATAAGAGGAAAGGTAAATGGAGATAAATCCATCTACCTTTCTACATATCGTTTTAAAAAGGAGTTTTATCATGACATTTCCAAAAGGATTTTTATGGGGTGGCGCAATTGCTGCTAATCAAGCTGAAGGAGCTTATCTAGAAGATGGTAAAGGATTAACTACAGTTGACTTATTACCAACAGGATCAAAACGTTGGGACATAATGTTTGGAAAACTTCCTTCTTTTCAACCAATTGAGGGAGAATTTTATCCATCACATGATGCCATAGATTTTTATCATCTTTATAAAGAGGACATTGCTCTTTTTGCAGAAATGGGTTTTAAGTCTCTACGAGTTTCTGTATCCTGGGCAAGAATTTTTCCAAAAGGTGATGATAAAGTACCGAATGAAGCTGGATTAAAATTTTATGACAATCTATTTGATGAGTTATTAAAACATAATATAGAACCTGTTGTGACAATTGCTCATTTTGATGTTCCTGTACATTTAGTTGAACATTATGGAAGTTGGAGAAATCGTAAACTTGTTGGCTTCTTTGAAACATATGCAACAACACTGTTTAAACGATATAAGGATAAAGTGAAATACTGGATGACATTTAACGAAATTAATATGCTTTTACATTTACCATTTGTAGGGGCTGGTCTTGTTTTTGAAGAAGATGATGACAAAAATCAAATTAAATATCAAGCAGCACATCACCAGCTAGTAGCAAGTGCACTTGCAGTAAAAGCGTGTCATGAAATTAGTCCAGATGCGAAAATTGGATGTATGTTAGCTGCGGGAATGACTTATCCGTATACATGTAACCCTGACGATGTGTTTGATGCTATGGAGAAAGATCGTGAATCATTCTTTTTTATTGATGTTCAATCACGCGGTGCATATCCAGGTTATGCGAAGAGATTTTTAAAAGATCATAACTTAACGATTGAGATGGAAGCAGAAGATGAAGAGCTTCTAAGAAAACATACAGTAGATTATATTGGATTTAGTTATTATGCAAGTCGCGCGACAAGCACAGATCCTAAGGTTAATAATATGACATCTAGTAATGTTTTTGGATCGATTGAAAATCCATATTTGGATAAGTCGGAATGGGGCTGGACAATAGATCCAAAGGGATTCCGCATTACAGCAAATCAATTATATGACCGCTATCAAAAACCGTTATTTGTAGTAGAAAATGGTCTAGGAGCTCTGGATCAGTTAACAGATGATGGTGAAGTACATGATGACTACCGAATTGACTACATGAAAAGGCATATTACAGAAATGTCTGAAGCGATTGATGATGGTGTCGAAATTATTGGATATACTAGCTGGGGCCCGATAGACATAGTAAGTGCTTCTTCAGGCGAGATGAATAAACGTTATGGTTATATTTATGTAGATAAGGATAATGAAGGAAAAGGAACATTATCACGTTCTAAAAAGGATAGTTTTGAATGGTATAAGAAGGTTATTGAAAGTAATGGAGAAGTTCTTTAATAAACGATAACCAAAAAATTTATAGAGGTGAGTCATAATGAATACAAAGACTAGAAAATTTCCAGATGGGTTTTTATGGGGAGGTGCAGTTGCAGCTAACCAATTAGAAGGTGCATACAATGAGGATGGCAAAGGTCTATCAACTGCAGATGTCTCACCTAATGGTATTATGTGTCCTCCAGATTTCTCTATGGAGCAATTTAATTTATATCATGATGGTATTGACTTCTATCATAAATATAAGGAAGATATTGCATTATTTGCAGAATTAGGATTTAAAGCATTTCGTTTCTCAATTTCATGGCCACGTCTTTTTCCAAATGGTGATGAAGTAGAAGTGAATGAAAAGGGACTGCAATTTTACGAAAATATTGTTGATGAACTGATAAAATATAATATTGAACCAGTGATTACTATCTCTCATTATGAAATGCCACTTGGACTTGTGAAAACCTATGGTGGGTGGAAAAATCGTAAACTGGTTGAGTTCTATGAGCGATTATCAAAAACAATTTTTACTCGTTTTAAAGATAAAGTAAAATATTATATGACATTTAATGAAATTAATGTTCTTTTACACGCGCCTTTTACAGGTGGAGGCTTATTATTTGAAGATGGTAAAAAGAATGAACAAGATATATACCAAGCTGCACATCATCAATTTTTAGCAAGTGCACTTGCAGTAAAAGCAGGTCATGAGATAGTCCCAGGTGCACAAATTGGATGTATGATTGCATCAATGATTACGTATCCTTATACATCAAAACCTGAAGATATGTTTGCAGCACTAACACAAGATCGTAAAACATTATTCTTCTCAGATGTACAATCAAGAGGTTATTACCCTACTTATATGATGAATTATTTCAATGAAAAAAACATTGAAATTGAAATGGAGGAAGGAGATTTAGCACTTCTTCAAGACAACACAGTGGATTATATTGGGTTTAGTTACTATATGTCATTTGTGGCAAGTACAGCGCCTGAACATAATGATGAGAAAACAGCTGGAAATCTACTAGCAGGTGTGAAAAATCCTCATCTAAGATCTTCAGAGTGGGGATGGCAAATTGATCCTGTAGGATTAAGAACAGTATGTAATCAGCTTTATGATCGTTACCAAAAACCACTTTTCATTGTAGAAAATGGTCTTGGAGCTGTTGATAAAGTTGAAGAAGACGGATCTATTCAAGATAATTATCGCATTGATTATTTAGATGCACATATTAAAGAAATGAAAAATGCAATTGGCGACGGAGTAGAAATTATGGGTTATACTTCATGGGGCCCAATTGACTTAGTAAGTGCTTCAACTGCAGAGCTTAAAAAGCGTTATGGCTTTATTTATGTTGATCGTGATAGTGAAGGAAAAGGGACGAATAATCGTTATAAAAAGAAAAGTTTTGATTGGTATAAAAATGTAATTGCAACAAATGGAGAAGACTTTTAAATTTATATCATAGAGAGGAAAGCTCATTACAGTAGCTTTCCTTCTTTGAAATGAAACAGTCTTTCTCCTATGGTCTTTAACAAATCAGTATATTAAGACATTATATTTAGTTTTGAGATGATATATAAGCGATTACTTCAATGTATAGCTTTAAATATGTTTATTTAAAATATAGAGATTATATGAGAAAATCTGTTATTAAATACAAAAAACGTTATATGAACGGGAAAACATTAAAATCAAAGACTTAGGTGATTATATGAAAATAGAGAAAGTATTTAATAATAATGTAGTCAGTGTATTTAATGAAGAGAATGTTGAACTAGTCATTATGGGAAGAGGTATAGCTTTTCAAAAAAGACCAGGTGATTCAATAGATGAAGAAAAGATTGAGAAAACCTTTACATTGAAGAATAAAGATATGACTGAACGATTCAAAACCCTTCTATATGAAGTTTCCATTGAAATTATGGAGGTAGCAGAAGAAATTATAAAGTCAGCTAAGGTTAAGCTTGGTAGAGAGTTAAACGATAGCATTTATATATCACTTACAGATCATATCAATTTTGCAATTGAAAGAAATAAAAAAGGGTTAGATATAAAAAATGCATTGTTGTGGGAAATTAAAAAGCTTTACAGAGATGAGTACTCTTTAGGCTTAGAGGCTCTCAAAATGATAGAAGAAAACCTACAAATTATTTTGCCTGAAGATGAAGCTGGCTTTATTGCTATGCATATTGTTAATGCAGAACTAAATGAGGAAATGCCTAATATTGTTAACATTACAAAAGTGATGCAAGATATTTTAAAGATCGTTAAATATCACTTTAAAATGGAGTTTAATGAAGAATCATTAAACTTTTTTCGATTCGTTACTCACCTAAAGTTCTTTGCCCAAAGATTATATAATAAAACGTATATGGAAAATGATGATGACTTCCTTTTTGAGGCCGTAAAAAATAAACACAAAGAAGCCTATGAATGCACGGAAAAAATAAATGATTATGTCAGAAAACAATTTGATTATAAACTAACGAACGATGAGAAATTATATTTAACAATCCATATTGAAAGAGTGATTAATCGCTAATTAACTAGCGAGGGAACCTTCTATAGAGGAATATTTTAATTTTTACTTCAATATTAATTAAATATAAATGATAAACCCCTTATCTCCCTAGTTGAAGGAAAATAAGGGGTTTTTTCTAAAAATAAGACTGATTCACTTGAAAACATGTGGAACATTTGTGAAACAAGAAAAAACGGGGAGTGACAGGCACCCTTTAAGATGTTATATATAGATAAGAAATTCATTAAGTAGAGGTAATGTGTGTATGAATGAGGAGTTAATACAGAATGCTGATACATGTTATGAGCTGGGTGAGCAGAGGGCTGCTGTTTATTTTAATTCGCTTTATGAGCAAGTTACGAATAAGACCTATGTTTCTAACCTGACAGAGGATTTTCAACAGTGGAAACAAAATCATATTCGTCATACCTCGTTGTTTTCCATTTTTTCTAGAAAAAGAGGTAAGCCGGATTCAAACGACTATCACAATTATATCCAGTGGTTAAATTATACAGGTAAGCTTGATAGCTATCTTGATCGAAGCATTTCTTACATTTATATGCGTGATCTCGGAAAAGCATTGGATACACCTGAAACGCAAGATAAAATTAGAAAAGTTGTTAGCAATTTAAAAAGTAGATTAATAGATAGAGAAAAAAAGAAAGATTTCAGTATGGCTATGTTATACAGAATGGCACAAAAAGATGATGTAGAAGCTACATTTATTTGGTTAATGAATAAGTTAAAAACTGTATCAGCAAATATCCCAGAGGGAATGGATGCTGCACATGCAAAAAGGAAGCTAATTAAAATTATTGCTGGAGTTATACTGCATGTGAATGAAGAAATGGATGAAGATGTAACCCCACAGGACCGTACAAAGCAGCTTGATGTAGCGATTAGGCTTGGGTATTGCTATGGTCTAACATATCCCTTTATAGATGATCTGCTTGATGCTAAAATTTTATCCGCCCATGAAGAGAAGCAATATTCAAGGTTGATTCGAACATCACTTTTAACAGGGGTTGTACCAGACATTAATGAATGGTCGGGTGAAAATAAGGAGTTAATATCTTATATTCATGCTGAACTAAAAGCTGCATTTCAATATATTAAAGATAATCAGCAGCAAGATACAATTACTTCATTTCTTGAGCAATCTTATATATTCTTTCAATCACAGGAAGATGATCGGCTAAAGCACCTGTCTGATCCTACCTACACGAACGAAGAGCTTTATATCCCGATCATTTTAAAATCCTCTTCATCACGTTTGATTATCAGATCTGTTATAAGCGCAAAAGAAGATGAGGGCTTTGATGAAAGAACATTTTATTATGGTATTTACAATCAACTTGCAGATGATTTTGCAGATATGTTCGATGACTTGGACGAGGGTGCTGTCACACCATATACCTATTATCTAACATATCATGATAAACGATCTGATCTTATCAACCCATTTGAATTATACTGGGCAGTTATCTCAAATTTGATTCATAATGTGTATAAATCAGACTCAAAAGCACGTGAAATTATCTTGAATCGTGCAATAAATGGATTGAAGAGATATAAAGAGAAAATGGGTAAGAAAAAGTATAACGAAGTCATGGAGTTATTTACGACTGGAAACACAAATTTTAATGACCTTATTCAAAAGCTTGTTAATAAAGCTGATGATGTTGATTTTTTTGACAAACTGCTACGAGATCATATGGTTACAAATTTAAGAGAAGAGCAAAAGGAGCAGGACACATTTTCAGAAACGATCGAAACAGTTCGTAAAGAGATTAATATGATCCTACCTATTGAGAGAATTGTTGACGAATCAATGATCAATGATCCAATAACAGCTGCTGCCAACTATAGTTTAACAGGTGATGGTAAACGATTGAGGCCAATCATAACATGGATCATGGGTGTAGATGAGTATGGTCTTGATAAGTCTGCCATAACACCACTTCTAAGATCACTAGAATATATGCATACAGCTTCTTTAATTTTTGATGATCTTCCGTCACAGGATAATGCATCAATTAGAAGAGGACATCGAACGTTACATGAAGTTTATAATATTGCAACAGCAGAGTTAACAGGTCTATTTTTAACACAAAAAGCAATCTGGGAACAAGCATCTCTTGATACGTTTGACACGAAGTCTGTTCTTCGGTTAATTCAATATTCAGCAAAAACAACCGAGGACATGTGTAAAGGTCAAATTATGGATTTGGATTCGAAAGGAAAGCCATTAACAGAGGAACAATTGAATATGTTGAGCTATTACAAAACAGGATTAGCATTCGAAGCTTCTCTTATCATGCCAGCTATCCTTGCTAATGTACCAACTCTAGAAATAGATGCATTGAAAAAATTTGCTTATCATGCGGGGATAGCATTCCAAATTAAGGATGATCTTCTTGATGTTGAGGGAAATTCGCTGGTACTTGGGAAAATTGTTGGAAAAGATGCAGAAAACAACAACTCAACCTTTGTATCGATACTAGGATCATTAGGTGCACAAAAGATGATGTGGGAGCACTACTGTACCGCAATTGAATCTTTACAGCATATACCTCGTAGTACAACGTTTTTAAAGCATTTAGTTAATTACATTGTGCACAGGGAAAAATAGAAATAAACATAAAAACAAATGCTCAATGAGTGTTTGTTTTTTTGAATTTAATCCATACTTTTGTACTATATTTGCTTACATATCTTTCTTTTGGACAGAATAGATTATAAAAAGAAAAATGTGGTGTAAATCTTTATGTTCGAGCTTTTTAATTTATACACACTAAATTCCTTACCTATAGATCATTTAATAGAAGTTGAGAAAACATATTTTGAATCTCTTAATCAATATTGGGAAAATCATAACTATTTAACAGCAAGATGGTGGTTTTTAGTTATTCTTAGTGTGTTGGCCCCAATTACATGGTGGAAATTTATAGATAAGAAAAGGCTAATCGAAATTACTTCCTTTGGTTTATTTTATGGTGTTTCAGCAATTATCCTTGATTCAATTGGAAGTAATGCAATGGTCTGGACGTATCCTGTAAGATTGACTCCATATTTAATTCCACAATTATATCCTTATGATGTTGGAATCGTAATCGTACCATTTATGTATGTTTATCAACGCTTTGGAGACAAAGCTTCTAAATTCCTCATTGCAAACGGTATTTTATCAGCATTTTTAGCTTTTATCGCAGAGCCTGTAATGGAAATGCTAAATATTTATCAAGAAATAACATGGAGAAATATTTATTCCTTTCCGATTTATTGGTTATTAGGAGTGATTTGTTGGTTAATAATCAAGAGATTTAAAAAAATAGAGCTAAATTACAAATAGTAAATTTATTTTTGGATGCACCATAAGGCTTTTAGCCATTCTTTTTAGGATGGCTAAAAGCCTTATTTTATACAAGAGAAGAAATTTGTTTATCTATAATGATAAAAATATCTAAAATTTCTGTATGGGGTTGGTCATTGGTTAATAGAAATATGTAAATATACTTAGAAAGTATTTTTATTTATAAAAAATATGTCGAAATATAGAATTCCATAGTATAATTTAACTATATCGAATAACAAGTTAATATGAGAATGGAGATTTACTATGGAGAAACAAGAAGAGAAAGTTGTAAATAATAATCTTACAACAATAGAGGAAAACATTATTAGACGCAATTCAATAGTTTTTAAAGCGATTACATTTGTCACTGCACTTACACTGTTTGCTATTTTTACAATGGGAGCTGCAATGGAAACTCACCAAATACTTTTAGTAGTCATTCAGTTACTTGTTTGGGGCAGCTATACTTTTTTACATTTTAAAAAGGTATTCATTAATTACATAAGATATATCGCCGTTTTTGGATCTGCCATGTCCACTACAATTACATTAGTTTTACAACCAGCAGTTTCAAACGTTTTTTCAATCTACTTTCTCATTATATTAGCACTTATATATATGGATAAAAAGTTATCAATATTGACTCAAGTTTATGGGTTGTTGATGATGTTATATTTACTGTATGGTCAATCTGATGTAATCAGTATTTCTCAAGAAGACAAGATTACTTATATAATTTATTATGGATTAATTACAATACTAATCTTTTCTTTGTTACAAGTTACACTTCATCTTGCGAAGCAAATGGTAGAGTCAAGAAAGGAAACTGAGTCTCTCTTAGCTTTGCAAAGTGAACAGAAAAACTCAGTTGTTCAATTGGTGAGTGAGGTTTCGAAAAATATGGGCGTTGTTTCGAAATCAAGTGAAACAAATAACCAATCATTTCACGAAATGAATGCAACCTTTCAAGAAATAGCTTCTGGCGTAAATGCTCAAAATGAAGCTACAGTCGAAATTAATGGATCTGTTTCATCAATGACAGAAGTGGTAGAAAAGATGTTACAATCAATAACAACTTTAAAAGCAGAAACAGAAGGAACAAGTGAGCTTTCCAAGCATGGTCAAAGACAAGTGCAAGATCTAACGGAAATAATTAGCAAATTTAAAGAAGAAATTGACTCAATGTCAGATGAAATAAGTGAATTAAACACTAAATTAGCCGTAACAAATCAATTTAGTAATACGATTAAAGAAATTGCAAATCAAACAAATCTTTTATCTTTGAATGCTAGTATTGAAGCAGCAAGGGCTGGAGAACATGGCCTTGGTTTTTCTGTAGTAGCTAATGAAATTCGTAATTTGTCTGATATGACAACAAAATCAGCAGAACAAATTTCAGAGCAACTTAGTGAATTTACAAAGCAATCGGACAACACACGTAATCGGATGATTCATATAGCAGAACAAATGGCTAAAAGCTATGCAGTAACAACACAGACAAACCAATCATTTTCTGAAATCAATTCGGCTATCGTAAATCTCTCCCAATTAGCTGATATTAGTAATAATTTAATTTTAGAAATAAATTCAACTGTAGGAGTGATTAACAGCTCTACAGAAGAGTTGGCATCAGTCAGTGAACAATCTAGTGCTTCTTTAGAGGAGTTAATGGCTACTTTAGAAAATATATTAGATGCTAACACAACAAGTGTAAGTAGTATTAAAGCAGTCGAGAAATCACTTACATCTATTTCATAAATAGATGATAAAATAATTCCCTTATTTTAACTTTTTATAAAGTGGATAAGGGGATTTTTTTATGGAAAAATAATACTGTGATTAATTAATAGGGAGAGAAATATATGAAAAAACGTAGTTTAATGGGTTTCGTAATGATTATGTTTGTTACAAGTATCATCATATCTCTAAGTTCCCAAGTAGATGCACAACAGGATATACCTAATTTAGAAGGTGGTCCAGAAGAAAAGGAAAGAGTTCGATATCCTGTTTCAAATATCGTCTTACAGCAAAGATATCCTGAAACGGTTGTGTTAAGAGGTCAACAAACTGACAATAGTGTTGCCTTAACATTTGATGATGGACCAGATCCACGTTTTACTCCGCAAATTTTAGATACCCTGAAGGAATATAATATAAAAGCAACCTTCTTTTTAATGGGAGCACGGGTAGAAAAATACCCTGATATAGTTAAACGGATTGTTGAAGAAGGACATGTTATTGGAAATCATACTTATTGGCATCCTAATCTTGTAAAAGAAGCAGATATAAATACACTTGAAAGAGAAGTCTCAACAACTGAAGAAGTGTTAGCCAAACAAATAAATTACCGAACTAAGCTATTTCGTGCTCCATATGGATTTTTATATAATGAACTAGTAGAAAAGCTAAAAGGAATGAATTATACAATTGTTGGCTGGTCAGTAGATTCATTAGATTGGCGCGAGTCACCTCCAGAGGTAATATCTTATAATGTGTTAAGTAACTTTGAGCCTGGTGCAATTGTTCTTATGCACGACGGAGGAGAATGGGATGCTGATCGTACAAATACGATAAAATCCCTTCAGCTAATAATCCCTGCTTTAAGAGAACAAGGTATGGCATTTAAAACTGTTCCTGAATTGTTAAATATACCTTATAAAAAGTAAAAATAGGATTTAGATAAGGATAAAGAGGTGAAAGCTCTTTATTCTTTTTTTGTGGAATTACCTTACATTAAGATATTCAGCAAAAATCCAAGAATATAGTACTTTTCTTTTCATATCTTAAATCAATTAGCTGACAAAGTAGATTGGCATCTTCTTTGTCATTTGAAAGGTAACCAATTTCATCAATAATTAAAAATTTATACTTTCCATAGTGCTTGAATTGAGATTACAAACGGTTTTCTAGCTTTGTCTTTTTAAGTTCAATAAGTCCATTAACATTTAATAAAATAGGTACTCAAGTCCTTCCGGCTTTATGACGGACATTTGATAGGGCATTCCCTCGCTCAAGTCCTTCATCAGCTTTATGACGGACTTTTGATAGGGCTTTCCCCTCACTCATGTCCTTCATAAGCTCTATGACGACCCTATAATCGGGCTTTTCCCTCGCTTAATAAAAAAAAAGGTAATTTTTTTCCAGTGGAAGCGAATGCCTGTAACAGAAATCAACAAAGTTTAACAGAGTCAATATTTTAAAAAAACACTATAAAACAAAGGCATGACCCAAGGGGTTTTGCCTTTTTTCTAATATTTATCCAAATAATGTAATGAAGGAAGGATTCAGGGTCTTGACATTGATAACTGTTTTCAATTAGAATGATAAATAGATAATGATAATCATTTTCAATTAAAGATGTGAGGGTAAGCTATGGAGAGAACAGGTTCTGTTGAGGTTAACATTTGTAATGATTGCGGATTTACTGAGACTCTTGATATAGAAGATGATTTCACAAGGGACTATTGTTCTTGTTGTGGAATAGATATGCTCGACATAATTATGTTGAAAATGTAATATCACCAGATAGTTAACTAAGCTCACAGCTTGAACGAGTCTTTAAATATAGTGAAAGGAATAATTCCCTATATGATCAATAATATCCATCAAATTACAGAAAAATATAATGATGAAATTCATCATTTAGAGTCATTTATAAAGTGTCCCTATAAGCTATACTTTCAACATATATTAGCCTTCAAAGAAGGACAAATAAGATGGAGGCAGGTTGTTCAGGTACATATCAATTGGGTTGTTCAAGCATATCACCAGCTACCTGGTGAAAAACAAACAAAATTGGAGTAAGGTTAATCCTTCATTGTTTCATTCAAAAGAAGATTACTATCTTGTTTTAGCAAAAACAACAGATCATCTGCTGAAATTTATTTCACCTTATCAGTCACCGTTTGCTCTGTATGAAAAACTTAATACAAATAAACAAGAATTAGAAGCACAGCTTTCACTAACATTTGAAGAAGTTGATTCTTCGCCAAATGATTTTAAGATAAAAAAGTTTCTTCTTGAAGTAAATCAAGAATTAATAGAGTTATATAGCAGTTTAATTGCGGTATTTTCATACGAAGCATTTGGAATACTTCCTAAAAAAATAGAAATAATTACTTTATTAGAAGGAAGAAGGTTTACACATATTCCAAAAGAGGAAGATATTCCAAAGGGTGTTATGTACATCGATTATTTAAAGAGTGCTTTAATTCAACCAAAGGATTATCAAAAAGTAGGTTCACTGAAAGAGTGCTTGAATTGTCCGTTCACAGATCAATGTATGGAAAATAACATTAACTTGAACTCTTTAGCAACTACAAAGACTAAGTATCTGCATTAAATAGATAACTGTTCTCAGGGTAAAATGTATTTTTTAAAAGCTCAGTTGAAAATGTAAAGGAGAGATTTTGATGCATCATTATTTCATTGCTGTAGAAACGTTTGAGCATATCATTGAATGCTTCTGTCCAGATGGAGCTCATGAAGATTCATTAGAGATCAAGAAAGAGGATATTATTGAAGTAACAAATGATCGTCAATACATGTTTGATAACGGCTGGTATATCAAAGTTGTGCTTAATAATGATTGGCATTTTCATATGGCTCTAGAAGATTTAGAAAGATATTTTACACAAGGAATGATCATTTCTTTAGTAGATATAGAGCTAAAAATTAATCATTTAAATTACGTTATTGATCAATCACTAGGTAAAGGTGATGAAGCAGCATTTTTACAATCTACCAAAAGCCTAAAAGAATCAAAACAGCTTAAACTCAATCTAGAGAGTTATTTAAGTCATGTGTCTGAAAATCTATTTATGTCATAAAGAGATGATCTTGCTGCCAAACACTTACATAGAAAAATACGTAAAAGTAATATTCTAAAAGGTGTGAAGAAAAATGGGAGATATATTTAAAAAAGCAATCAAACATAGAAAAGAGCAAACAATTCAACTGTTAATAAAATTAGATTGCTATAAATCTACTGATAATCGTCAGTTATATGAATTAACATTAAGTGAGTTAGAAAATGAATATAAACTGTTAACAGGAAGGCGTGTTAGCGACTCAATTTAATATAGAACTACAAATTAGTGATTACTGCATTATATAGGACACTAATTTAATTTCAAAGATCAGGAGAGACTGGATATAAGTATTTATTTTAGCAAATGATAAACCCAAATTTTTAGGTGATCTCTCAATTAATCCTTCGCCTAATAGTTCGGGTCTTTATTTGCTTTCTTTAATAACATCTAGATTCTTATTGATCCCTATTACCTCATACTTTAAGAACTCTTTTGAATCTCTTTATATAAGTATTGATAAGTTTTTGATTCCTCAGTCATTCCTAATTCTCCATAAAGCTTGATTAACCATTTGATTGGACTTGAGTTAGTCGGGTTCATCTCAATATCCCAGAGGAAACAGTCGATAGCTTGTGGAAGCTGTTTTAATTCATAATATAACTCTCCCATATCCAGTTGTTTGTCAGGTTCTTCACTGATTTCATACATCTTTTTAATTGTATTAATGGATGGTAATGACATATGCATCAAGGGTTTTAGCCAGTTATAAGTATATTTAATATCATGTGCTTCAAATAATCTAGGAAGAAGAGTGACAATTAATTTCTCCAGCTGCTGATTATTTGTAGAAGTAAGATTTTCAGCTAGAAAGGTATCAAAAGAAAGTGCTTTTGCATCTAAATGTGCAATTGCCTCTATTAGTAAATCAGTTTGGTTTAAAGTTTGAGGTATTTTGTTTTCTGTTAGTATCATGAATATATCTTTGTAGAGCTTTTCAGATTTCAGATGAGATAGTAAATGCTCTTGAATTTTTGTTTTGTTCTCAATAAAGCTTTGTTGATTGTATAGAATATATAGGATATCTATTGTTTCCTGTTTTGTGAAATTAGATTGAAGAATAGTCTTAATATCATGAAAATAATCGTCAAATTTCTGGGGATTTGTTGATAAATAGTTGCAATGCAATGAAAGGCATTCAATTATTCTTGATTCAGATCGTAATTTTTTTTGGAGGAGAGCATATATGTGGTCGGTTTCTTTGTGAAGATAAAGCTGGTTTTCAGCATAAAGGGGGTCATATGTGAGTAATGTTTCAATTTCAGATTGATAATGGATTGAATATTTCTGGTAATCCATATGAGTTATTAAAGAGGTAGCCCACTTGTTCGTTGGGTATTTTTCTCTAGCTATTTGTAGAATACGATATGCATGAAGAAATTTACCATTTCTACGAAACTGGAGAAATGATTTCTTCATTAAAGCCAAAATATCTTCTTTTTTTAGATAACAATCAAAGGCAGATAAAATATGAAAGGCTTCATCCTTTGGAAAAATGTTATTGATATTTTTCCATAGTGTATTTAAAGAAGGAAATGTAGAAATTGATGAATTTGTAAGAAATGAAGTGAGTAATGGATGAGGAGATGAAATAGAAACACCTTTTGTAAGAATTTGCTTAAGAAACGATTGTTGCTTTATCTTTGTTGTTTTTCTTCCAGTTAGAAATTGATTTTTATAAAAAAACAGATAATAGCATTTGTCATTTTGTGGTGTGTAGGATTCTAGGACTTGAAATCCTTGAAAAAAATAGAGTCCTCTTACAGTTAAATTGATGTCTTGTTTATGATCTTTCACAGAAATAATATAGTTGTTTCTCATCTCGATCAATCCCTTCACACATCGTTATGTTAATTGTAACACTAGTCGAGGAAAATATGAAATTTATCTCTATATGTAATGAATTTAGAATGAATTCATTAGTTATAGTTTACCATTATTAATAAAATATTGTATTGACTGATGGAAAATAAAGGGTTATTATTTTATTGAACAGTGGTTAATAAAAAGGAGTAACATCATGACACCTAGAAAATCAGTTGAACAAGAATTAACGAAAGAAATGATTCTAGAAGCAGCTAAAGGATTATTTATTCAAGAAGGCTATGATCATGTTTCGATGAGAAAAATTGCCAAAGTATTAGATTGCAGTCATGGTGCAATTTATTACCATTTTAAAAATAAAGCAGATCTTTTTTATGCTTTAGTAGCAAAAGGCTTTTCCTTGTTAGATTCTGAGCTTGATCGGGTGATGGAGAAACAGCTGCCAAATGAGCAGAAGCTTATGAAGATCTTTCTTGAGTTTATTCGTTTTGGTATTAATAATCCAAGTCATTATGAAACAATGTTTTTAACAAAAGACCAAGAACTCAAAAGCTTTCTTCAAGAAGAACCAAATCACAGTTTTGAGAAGTTTGCTCAAGCTTTAACTGTATTAACAGATAATTCTGTGACATTACAGGAAGTATGGTTTGTATTTTTATCACTTCATGGTTTTGTAGCACATTTTTGTTTTAAGGGACAATGCTTTGATGATATAAGTGTTTCTGCAGAGTCACATTGTAGATTGTTGATAAAAGCAATAAAAAAATAAATTTTTTTGAGTTTTATTGAACACTGGTTAATAAATCTATATAAAATATTTTTTAAAGCGAAAGCAGCCAATAAATTGATGGAGGAATAAAAAATGAAAGCATTAGTTTTAGGGGCGTCTGGCGGAATGGGAAGTGCGTTAACTTTTGAATTAGCTAACAGAGGATTTGAAGTGACAGCTTTTGCAAGATCTGAGAATAGACTTCGCATGATTTTTGATAAACATCAGAAAATTACGATTCAACCAGGTGATGTGTTTAAGATTGAAGATTTGGAACTGGTAGCACACGATGTTGACCTAATTTTTCATGCTGTGAATCTTCCGTATAATGAGTGGAATAATAAACAGGAAATCATGCTAAGAAATATCTTGCAAGTTAGTGAAAAGTACAAAGCTAAGCTAGCAATTGTAGATAATGTTTATGCGTATGGAAGATGCTTTGGAAAGAAAGTGACAGAAGACTTTCCAAAAAAGCCTCATACAAAGAAGGGTAATATTCGCTTGAAGCTAGAACAAATTGCTCTTTCATCAAAGGTACCTGTTGTGATTGCCCATTTTCCAGACTTTTATGGACCTTATGCAAAAAGCACTGTTCTTCATTATATGCTTCAATCTATTGTTAAAAATAAGCGTGCCATGTTTGTAGGAAATCAGCAGATTGAAAGAGAATACATTTATACACCAGATGGAGCGAAGGCATTGGTTGAATTAGCTCTTTCTGACGCTTCATATGGTGAATGCTGGAATATTCCAGGTTCAGGAACTATTACCGGTGAAGAGCTTGTAGAGGTAATCAAAAATACCACGGGATATTCAAAAAAAGTATCGACTGTAACTAAAAGTATGGTACGATTTAGTGGTTTTTTTGATAAGATGATGAAAGAATATGTAGAAATGTATTACTTAAACGAAGATCCACTTGTGTTAGATGGTTCAAAATATGAAGAAAGAATGGGTGTTATACCACGAACAACCTATCAAGATGGTATGGCGCATACCTTGCAGGTGATGAACTCGTACTAAGTGTAAAAAGAGAATGGGACATATGTGTTTAAGCAAAAGTGAAAAACCCGAATTACTAGGTGACGTTCAATTAATCTTTCGCCTAATAGTTCGGGTCTTTATTTTTTCGACTTTGTGGATGATTTTTTTATAATGTCCCAACCTCTTCTTTGAAGCATTAATTATTAAGTAAGGGATTTCTTTGAAAAGCTACCTTTTTGAAGAAGCATACTAAATTCCTCTGGAGGAAGTGGGTGTGAAAAGAGATAGCCTTGTCCTAAATTACACTGATTTTCAATTAATTTTTCCATTTGCTCTGTTGTCTCAATTCCTTCTGCAATTACATTTAATTTGAGGTTTAAACCTAATTTAATAATGGATTTTATCATTGTTGAATTCATAG
Organism: Metabacillus litoralis; assembly: GCF_007994985.1. Lineage (GTDB taxonomy): Bacteria > Bacillota > Bacilli > Bacillales > Bacillaceae > Metabacillus > Metabacillus litoralis. Next base: position 27,707 of record NZ_VOQF01000017.1, read on the forward strand.
AATCTGACATATTTTCTAAAAATGATTTATCTATTTTTAGTGTATCAATAGGTAAGTCCTTTAGAACATTTAAAGAAGAATAGCCTGTACCAAAATCATCAATCGATACTTTAACTCCCAAACTTCGTATTTGAGTTAGAATGTCTACAGAGTGGGTAATATCTTGCATAATGCTTTCTGTTATTTCTAATTCAAGACACCTAGGACTAAGCCCAGTTTCTTCTAAAATCGAAGATACTTTGTTTAAAAAGCTACTATCTTGAAATTGGCGAACAGATACATTTACTGAAACTGATAGATTATGCAGACCTTGTTCTTGCCACAGTTTATTTTGGCGACAAGCCTCTTTTAGTACCCAATGGCCGATATTGACGATTTGTCCTGTTTCTTCTGCAACAGGAATAAATTCCATTGGTGAAATGAAGCCTAGCTTTGGATGCTGCCATCTTAATAACGCTTCCATTCCAATGATTTCACCTGATTTTAATTCAACCTTAGGTTGATAAACTAGAGAAAATTCCTTATTATCAAAAGCTTTTCTTAAGCCATTTTCTATCTCCATTTTGTAAGCTAGCTGTCTATGCAATGCTTCATCATAAAATTGAAATGTGTTTTTACCATTTTCTTTAGCCAAGTACATAGCAGCATCTGCATGTTTTAGCAGTCCACCACTTGTTTCCCCATTCTCAGGAAACATACTAATACCAATACTTGGTGATACAGTTAATTCATATCCTTCAATGAAAAAAGGATATTGAAAATCAGCTAATAACTTTCTTACAACAGTGATACATTTTGGCTTTGTTGTATCGGGAAGCACAATAACAAACTCATCTCCACCGAGTCTGTATGTGGTCCCATGTTCTGCCACAGTGCTTTCTAGTCTGTTAGCAACCTCTACTAACAAACAATCTCCAAAATAATGACCTAGTGTATCATTAATATTTTTAAAGCGATCTAAGTCTAATAGAAGAAGAGCTGTTCTTGTTTGATCACTAGTAGCTTTTTCTAAAACTAGTTGAAGATCACTTTGGAATTTAGGGCGATTATATAGACTAGTTAATTGATCATGAAAAGCAAGATATCTGTACTCGTTTACTAATTGTTGATTTTTACGAATGAACGAAAAATGACGAATTAAAATAAGAAGGAATGAAACTGTTAAGCCCATACTTAGTGCATTTAGATCGTTCTTATAGCTAGAAATAACGAGAATTAATAGGAACAGCACACAAATATATGGGATAGAGATATCAATATTGCTGAGTGGTTCTTTTTCAATTATTTTATGATTAGACGATTCGTTCTTAAATTGTAATCCAGCTATACCTAATAATAAGATAGATATTGTCCAAAATGGGTCAATAATACTGCCAATTTGATAGATACCTAAGTGTAATAAATAAACATAAATCGAGTCTGCTAGAATTTGAAGGGTAAATGCCATTGTAATAAATAGATAACTTCTTTTTAACTGAGTATTTCTAGAAATATAATAAAGATAAACAGAAGAAAAAATGATACCTAAATCAAAGATTGGATAAGCTATTGTGAGTATCGTAGCACCAATCGAATAGTCTGATTGAATCCAGATAGGCTCGATTAAGAAGTGAATACTTAAAGCAATTGCCACTGTCATAAAAATAACTAAGTTAAACATATAAGGTCGATAATCGACAGTGTGCTTCAGCAAAATCATTTTGAAAATTAATGCTGCTAAATACAATAGGTAGGTAAAAACCCAAAGTAAGTTAGTCCAGCCTGGAAGATGGACAACTCCATTAATGCCATCTATGTACCAGATAACATTGGAAATGAATGAAGTGAGAACTCCAAAGCTTAATAATAACCAGAAATATTTCTCATTCCCTTTAACCCTTTTATACGTCTTGATGAGCCATGTTAAACTAATTATATTTCCAAGTAGAACAAAGAAGGTAGTACCTACTAACAAAAGAGCTTCGTTGCTGCGCATGGTTAAAATCCATACGTAAAATATGGATATATGAGCAAGTAGAAAAAAAACTGGAGAATCCTTTAGTTTCGTCATATTTATCCCCCGAAGTATAGCGTAGTTCTTAATAAGTGCCCTGAACTGAATGAACAAAATTTGAAGAAAAAAGTCTAAATAAAAAAAAGTTATATCCAAAGAGACATAACTTTTATCTCATTGGTAACTCAGCCACCATAGTCTCCCTTAGGTCTGTAGCTTTGCGTCCCCATTTTTCAATAGGTTTGCCTTTTTCAATTATTTTATTGTTGAGTTGCTGAGTCGATATTACAGCAAATAACTCTTACATGGCTTTTGGTAATTGAAAAGCTGCCAAACTGAGTAGCTACTATCGTTATTTTCGTAAATTTTGTAGAATGTATAGTTCTATTATACTATTTATTTAGCATTTTTGATATGGTGATATTTAAAAGATATGTAAACAACATTAATTTTAAGAATAATCAGAAAAAGTGTCAGTTAATATAACATGAATGTAGAATACATCTTTTTACTTTTGTATAGTTAATATAACAAAAGGTAAAGGGGCTGTGGAAATGAAGAAATCAAACGTTGGTTTATTCACTTTTTTAGTTTTAGCAGTAAGAACTGTATTTACCTATTAACAGGCGGACACTTCATTACATGAGTAGAATGATATAAATTTTTCACCTAAAAAAGATGCATATCAATTGATGTGCATCTTTTTTAGATGAGATTTTATCTGTTTTAATTAATGAGAGGTAAATACTGTAGTTATTAGTTACTAAACCAAAAACAATAAACAAAACGGTTCTCATTGTTAACGAAATAAAAATTCGTGTAGCTGTCATCATACTCCCCCCTATATTATAAACTCACTCTATGTTTTACTAGCATCTTTAGGAGTTAAAGTCGTCTGATGGGGACTTGATGGGGACTGTCCCCCAGTACGTTAATGAGATAAACCAAAAAGCTATCTTATTAACATAAATTGAGTCTGCTGATCTTGTTAGGTTACAATTGAGGTATAAAATAAAGGAAAAGGTGCTTGGAATGAAGAAGGTTATTGTGATAGGAGCAGGTATTCTTGGGGCGTCAACTGCATACCATTTAGCTAAATATGGTGCTGATGTAATGGTTATTGACAGAAAAGATAAGGGTCAGGCGACTGCTGCAGCAGCAGGAATTGTATGTCCGTGGGTTTCACAAAGACGAAACAAAGCCTGGTACCATCTGGTTAAATGTGGTGCAAAGTATTACCCAGAGCTCATTGAGAAGTTAAAAGAAGATGGTGAAACAGAGACAGGATATCGTCGTGTTGGTGCGATAAGCCTAAATAGGGATACTGAAAAATTAGAGAAAATGGCTGAAAGAGCAATCAAACGGCGTGAAGAAGCACCTGAAATCGGAGAAGTAAAGATTTTACCTCCAGAAGAAACTCAAAAATTATTTCCACCTATAGCAGCAGGGTATGGCTCTGTGTATGTAAGTGGAGGTGCACGTGTTGATGGAAGAGCACTGTGTAATGCATTGATGAAGGGTGCCATTAAGAATGGTGCGACACTAATTAAGGATGATGCAGTTTCTCTAATCACGAACAATAAGAAAATTTTAGGTGTGAAAATACAAGAACAAGAACTAACAGCAGATTTAGTGATTGTTACTGGTGGAGCATGGTCAAAGCAATTATTAGATTCTCTAGGAATTTGTTTTAAAGTAACCCCTCAAAAAGCGCAAATTGTTCATCTTGAAATAAATGATGCTGATACAGGTAAGTGGCCAGTAATTATGCCGCCGAATAATCAATATATTTTATCCTTTGAAGCTGGTCGTATAGTTGTCGGTGCAACACATGAAGATGAAGCAGGCTTTGATCATCGCGTGACTGCAGGTGGAGTGCATGCAATATTAGAAAAAGCTCTAGAAATTGCTCCTGGCTTAGCTGAGAGTACATTTGTAGAAACAAGAGTGGGTTTTAGGCCTTTTACCCCTGGGTTTCTGCCAATTATAGGTGCATTACCAGAGTACTCTGGATTATTTTTAGCGAATGGACTTGGAGCATCTGGTTTAACAAGTGGTCCTTTTCTAGGTTTACAGCTAGCAAACCTTGCACTAGATATGGATCTGGAAATTGACTTGGATCAATACCCGGTTGCTGGTGCGATTGCGGAGTAAGAAGCTGCAAGTCACATTTCTAATTAAACGTTTATTTAGGCTCTTTTCTGAAAGATTGTTGCTATGTAACCAAAATATACAGTGGAAATAGTATATTTTCGCATAAAAGGTAACCATTTTAAGAAGAAAAGATGCCACTAGACTTACTACTGTGCTGATTTCTCGTGTATTTAAAAGCAACAAAGTTTGTGAAAACAGCACTTATTTAAGAAGGGAGAGTTGATTGAAAGATGATCGAAACCATTCTCTCAATAATTCTTTTCATCAGCTTATTTGTTTCAATCTACTTTACTGTGAGAAAAAGGAAGAAATTAGGGATTGCTGGTTTTAAAACTAGCTTAACCTCGATATGCTTTTTCCTGATTGCAGCAGTGAATTTATTTGGGTACTGGTTTAACTTATTAGGAATAGGTAGCTGGTTAGTAACGATGATTCTCATACTTGTTGGTGCTTATTTTACAAAATATATGCCGCGTGGAAATTATTCTCCAAAAAGAAGGTGAACAACTATTTAAGTTGCGCACCTTCTTTTCGTGTAATGTAACTAGTATGAATTTCTGTACTTATAACTAGAAACTATATAAATACTATTAAATGAAAAACTTAAACTGTGTAAACCATCACTTTTATAGCAAAAACACTTAGCTGATAAAGGAAATAAACACTAAAGCCAACAAATGTAAAAAACACTAGGAAAATCGCAGGTAAAATAGTTTTCATGTAGAAACCCTCGCAATCTATTAGTAATAATATAGATTCTTACCAGTTATATAGAATTTATACCTAATAGTAATAGAAGTTTTGAATTTAATATTGTGGAATTTTGTCGAAAAACTAATATAAGCTGAATATTAGCAAATAAAAGTTCATTAACAGCAAATATAATGACAAAGGATTCAAATATACTAACCCAAAGAGCAAATAAAATAAAAAAAGAGCAAATAAAGTAGAAAAATACATAAAAAAGCTAGAGATAAAAATAATAAATGGTAAAGAAAGACTTGATTCTCAATGTAAGCGTATTATATAATATCATCAAAGTTAGTTAACCGTTTAACCGGAGGCAAAATGAATCAGAAAATCACAATTAGAGACGTAGCTAAACATGCCAGTGTATCTCCAGCAACAGTATCTTATGTGCTCAATGGAGTAAACAAAGTTTCAGACGAGACAAAAGAACGAGTGCTACTTGCGATTGATGAATTAAATTATCAACCAGATTTCACAGCCATAAGTTTATCAAAAAGAAAATCTAAAATGTTAGGTGTTATTTTGCCATTAGTTGGTGACACACTTGCACCACTTTTTAAAGAAAATCCTTATTATAGTGAATTATTAAGTGGAATTGAATATGAATGTCGTACAAACGGCTATGACTTTGTTATTTCAGGTATTTCAAAAGCGGATGAATGTAAAATTTGGGTTATGAAACGTAATCTAGATTCTTTGCTCGTTTTAGGAACATTTCCTGAACATGTTTTTGAAGAAATGAAAACGCTATCTATACCATTAGTTTTTATTGATTCTTTTGAGGATTATGCAAAATACTATTCGAACATTCGGATAGATGATGAGTTAGGTGGTTATCTAGGAACAAAACACTTAATCGATTTAGGACATAGAAATATATGCTTTATTCCAAATGGAAGAATAGATATAGCTGTTGATGGTCAACGTTTTCTTGGCTTTAAACGGGCTTTAGCTGAAGCGAATATTGCTTTTCGAGATGGAATGACCATTGAAGGAAATTATAACACCTTTGAAAATGGATATAAAATTGGTAAAGAAATTGCTGGAAATAAAGAAATAACTGCAATATTCACGTCATCTGATATTACAGCATTAGGTATTATCAAATCTCTGAATGATCATGGAATAAAAGTGCCTGATGATTTCTCGATTGTAGGCTTTGATGATTTGATGATTAGTAAATATTCTTCACCAAGCTTAACAACGATTCGTCAAGATGTATTTAAGAAAGGTGCACTTTCAGCTGAGTTAGCGATAAAAGCAATTGAGACAAATAAAGTTGAAGCAAAAGAAATAATGCTACCAGTTGAACTTGTTATTAGAAGCTCAACGAAAGAAATGGAATAAATTAAGGAGGTGAGTTCATCTAATCTCATCACATTATTATCGTTAGTTAACCGGTTCACAAAAGAAATAGGAATAGATTCTGTTAATATAGAGCATTTTATTATTGGCTTAGATATTTTCAGAAATCAACACCTTGAATACGTGAAGAATAATAACCTATAAAAGCAATAATAGTTACGGCAGTAGACTAAATTAAAATAATAATAGATTAGGGTGGAAAATGATGATTAAAGTAACTGTATGGAACGAAAATAGACATGAAAAGAAAAACCCAGTAGTAAGTGAAATTTATCCAAAAGGTATTCACGGCGCAATAGCTGAGTTTTTGCAAAAAGAAGATCATGAAGTGAGAACAGCAACTCTTGATGAGCAAGAACACGGACTAACAGATGAGGTTCTTGCAAATACAGATGTTTTAGTATGGTGGGGTCATCTTGCACATGATGAAGTTCAAGATGAAATAGTAGAAAAAGTTCAGCAAAGAGTTTTAGATGGTATGGGATTAATTGTTTTACATTCTGGTCACTTCTCGAAAATTTTCAAAAAGCTTATGGGAACTAGCTGTGATTTAAAATGGCGTGAAGCAGATGATAAAGAGCGTCTGTGGGTTGTAGATCCTGCTCATCCAATTGCAGAAGGAATTGGTGAATATATTGAGTTAGAAAAAGAAGAAATGTATGGAGAGCACTTTGATATTCCAGCACCTGATGAGCTTATTTTCACTAGCTGGTTTGAAGGTGGAGAAATTTTCAGAAGTGGTTGCACATTCAAGCGTGGTAATGGAAAAATATTCTACTTCCGCCCTGGTCATGAAACATACCCAACATATCATAATGAACAAATTCAACAAGTAATTAAAAACGCAGTAAACTATGTGAAGCCAGTTGATCGTAAGCGACCTGTTTATGGGAACGCACAGCCATTAGAAACAATTTCCGAAAAATAATATAACTAAATATAGATATCTAATCTTAGGAGGAAATAATGATGAGTAAATTAAGAGTTGGTGTTATCGGATGTGGAAGTATTGCGCAATTTCGTCATCTTCCAGAATATGCAGCAAGTCAAGAGGTAGAATTAGTAGCAGTGTGTGATATCGTTGAAGATCGTGTTAAGGAAATTGCTAATAAATATGGAGCAAAAGCCTTTACTGACTATAAAGAATTGATTTCTAGTGGTGAAGTTGATGCAGTTAGTGTTTGTACACCAAACTATCTACACGCTCCAATATCTATTGAGGCATTAAATAATGGATTACATGTTTTATGTGAAAAGCCAATGGCAACTTCTCAGGAAGAAGCAGATGCAATGATCCAAGCAGCACAGAAAAATGATAAGAAATTAATGATTGCTCACAATCAGCGCTTTGTTCGCTCACATCAACTTGCACGTCAATTGATTGAAAGTGGCGAAATTGGGAAGATTTATAGCTTTAGAACAGCATTTGGACATCCAGGACCTGAGGGCTGGAGTGTTGATGGAAAAGATAGCTGGTTCTTTGTTAAAGAAAAAGCTTATATTGGTGCAATGGGTGACTTAGGTGTTCATAAAACAGATCTACTTCGCTATCTACTAGGAGAAGAAATTGTTGAGGTTGGAGCATTTATTGAAACAACGGCAAAAGAATTTGCTGATGTAGATGATACAGCTGTTTGTGCACTTAAAACTGAAAGTGGAATTATCGGAACGTTAGCTGCAAGCTGGTCTTACACAGCTAAAGAAGATAACTCAACAATTATTTATGGTGAAAAAGCAATTATTCGCCTTGAAGATAATCCAGCGTATTCACTTGTTGTTCAATATACAAACGGTGAAACAGTGAACTATGAATTAGGTAAAATTCAGTCAAATGATGAAGGTGGCCAACAAACAACACATGTTATAAATCATTTTGTATCAGCTGTTGTTGAAAATAAAGAGCCATTAATTACTGGTGAAGAAGGTATGAAGTCTTTAGCTGTTATTCTTGCTGCAATTAAATCAAATGAAACTAAAACAATTGCAAAAGTATTTGAGTGATTTTTATGAGTAAATTACGTATAGGAATCATCGGTGTAGGTGGGATTGCACAAGGACGTCATATCCCAGCATTTCAAATGTTTAGTGATGATTGTGAAATCACAGCTGTTAGTGATGTTAATAAAGAAAGAGCTCAGGAAGTAGCAGATAAATTTACGATAAAACATGTTTTTGAAGAGTACAAGGATATGTTTGAGCATGTTGATGCTGTTTGCATTTGTACACCAAATAAGTTTCACGCTGAAATCACAATCTCAGCTTTAGAGGAGGGAGTTCATGTTCTTTGTGAAAAACCAATGGCTCTTTCAGCAGAAGAATGTGAGAAAATGCTTGAAGCATCAAAAAGAACAAATAAGGTTCTTGCTATCGCCTTTCATTATCGATTTATGAAAAACGCTCAAGCAGCGAAAAAGTTAATGACAGAGGTTGGAACACCACTTGTTACAAGAGTCCAAGCATTAAGAAGAAGAAAAGTTCCTGGCTGGGGAGTGTTTACTAATAAAACACTACAAGGTGGTGGAAGCTTAATAGATTATGGTTGCCATTTATTAGATTTAGCAATCTGGTTAATGGGAAGTCCTAAACATATTGAAGTTAATGGAAGCACATATAATACATTAAGTAAAACACCAAATAGCGTTAATCAATGGGGCTCATTTGATCATGAAACCTTTGACGTAGATGATCATGTAACAGCATATATTAAGTTTGAAAATGGTGCTTCTCTTTTATTAGAAACATCATGGGCAGCAAATATTCTGGATGACCAAGAACATGTAAGTATTTCAGGAGTTGAAGGGGGCTTAAGTGTTTTCCCACTAGAGCTATATTCAACAAAAAACGGAATGCTGATGAACAGCCAAGCAGCATGGATTCCAGGAGAAGACGACCCTGGTGTTGAACAAGCAAAAAACTTCATTGATACATGTCTTGGTAAAACAGAACTAGTCGTAAAGCCGGAAGAAGCATTACAGGTGTCACAAATTATAGATCGTATTTATCAATCAGCTAACAAGTAGGGGGTCTGACCCCAAAGGAGGAATTTTAATGAAACTAGGTGTTTTTACAGTACTTTTTAATGATAAATCCTTTGAAGATATGTTAGATCGAGTGAAGGCTTCAGGACTAAATGCAGTGGAAATTGGTACTGGTTGTTATCCAGGAAATTCACATTGTGATCTTGATGCACTGTTAGAAAGTGAAGAAAAACGTAACGAATATATAGCAAAAGTGAAGGAAAGAGATTTAATTATCAGCGCATTTAGCTGTCATGGTAATCCAATTTCTCCTGATAAAGAATTTGCAAAGGAAAGCAATGATACTTTATTAAAAACAATCAAACTAGCTTCTTTACTAGATGTTCCGGTTGTTAATACTTTCTCTGGTACTGCAGGAGATTCTGAGGATGCAAAATACCCTAACTGGCCGGTAACTCCTTGGCCAAATGAATATGGTGATGTTTTAACATGGCAATGGGAAGAAAAACTAATTCCTTATTGGAAAGAAGTCGGCAAATATGCACAAGAGCATAATGTGAAAATTGGTCTTGAACTGCATGGTGGCTTTTTAGTTCATACTCCTTACACAATGCTAAAGCTACGCGAAGCAACGTGTGATGCAATTGGTGCTAACCTAGATCCAAGTCATTTATGGTGGCAAGGCATTGATCCAGTAGCTGCTATTAAAATTTTAGGAAAAGAAAATGCGATCCACCATTTCCATGCTAAAGATACATATATTGATCAAGATAATGTAAACATGTATGGACTAACAGATATGCAGCCATATGGCGAAGTACAAACAAGAGCATGGACATTTAGATCTGTTGGTTGTGGACATAGCTTAACAGAATGGAATGACATGATGAGTGCACTTCGTACTTATAACTACGACTATGTAGTGAGTATTGAGCATGAAGACCCTATTATGTCAATTGACGAAGGCTTTGAACGCGCTGTGACAAATTTAAAATCTGTATTAATTAAAGAATCTCCGTCACAAATGTGGTGGGTATAATTCTTTATAGAAACCTCTCTTGATTTCCAAGAGGGGTTTTATTTTTTATGAAAGAATGGGTATGATGGAAGAGGTTCGTTTTTTCGGAAATATATAAAGAAGTGGTGAAGAAATGAGTAAAGCAGCTCGAGTTCAAGTGAAAAAAGATTTTGTTAAATTTTTCAGATCAGGTTATCCACTAATTAATAATGATGCAATCCAAAATCCCAATGTTTTAAAGGTAGAGGGAAGTATTATTGATTTAGTTGATGAAAAAGGAAGCTTTCTTGCAAAAGGCTATTATGGAATCCAAAATAAAGGCAGAGGCTGGGTGCTAAGCTTTAATCCTAACGAAGTCATTGATCAAGCGTTTTTCGAAGACAAGATTAAGCTCGCACTTTCTGCAAGAAAACCACTTTTTGAAGATCCCGATACAACTGCATTCCGAGTTTTTAACGGAGAGGGAGACGGTGTTGGTGGATTAACGATTGATTATTATGATGGTTACTATGTGATAAGTTGGTATAGTGAAGGTATCTACACATTCAAAGATGAAATAATTCAGTCACTAAAAAATGTAGCTGAAATAAAAGGGATTTATGAGAAAAAGCGCTTTGATAGCAAAGGTACATATATTGAAGACGATGATTTTGTATCAGGAGAGCGAGCAAGCTTTCCTCTGATCGTAAAGGAAAATGGAATCAAATTTGCAGTTTATCTAAATGAAGGCGCGATGGTTGGAGTCTTCCTTGATCAAAAGGATGTACGTAGAACGATTCGTGATAAATATGCCAATAGTAAAAGTGTGCTAAATACCTTTTCATATACAGGAGCATTTTCAGTTGCAGCAGCACTAGGTGGAGCAACTAAAACAACAAGTGTAGATCTTGCAAATCGGAGCAAGTCAAAAACAATTGAACAATTCAGTATCAATAATATTGATTATGAAGCACAAGATATTATCGTAGAAGATGTATTTCATTATTTTAAATACGCTGTTAAAAAACAATTAGGATTTGATATGGTCATTTTGGATCCCCCAAGCTTCGCCCGATCCAAAAAACATACATTTAGTGCTGGAAAAGACTATCCTGATTTATTAAAGCAGGCCATCGCAATTACAAATAAAAACGGTGTTATTGTTGCTTCAACGAACTGTAGCACATTCGGTATGAATAAATTTAAAGGCTTTATTGATAAAGCATTTAAAGAATCAGGAGAGAAATATAACATTCTAGAAGAATATAGTTTGCCAAAGGATTTTAAAACTTCTAAAGATTTTAAAGAGGGTAATTATTTAAAAGTTGTATTTATTAAAAAAGAAGGATAAACGGGGGATCAGACTCTTGATAATGAGAGCTGATCTTTTTTGTTGTGGAAGTATGAAGTGCTTGCGGTATGAAGCTAATAAGGTGGTGCTCTTACAAGGAAAGGGTAGGGTTCATTGTTATTGTCGAACCAATGAAGGACAAAAGCAGGCGCAGCCACAGTTAAAATGGGCCTCATCGAGCGAATGAGGGACAAAAGCAGAAGCACCCACAGCCAAAATGTCCGTCATCATTAGTTGTTTAACAATACTTGCTCCTATCAAATAATATATAACTTCAACTACAGAAACACATAAAAAGCATGAATTCCTAAATGAATTCATGCATTAAGCATTAATATATCATTAAATTTAATAGACCATCTCTTAAAAATATTTCCCTACAATGAGAGCATTGTTAAGGAGAAATATCAAAGGTACACAGGGACATTTTTTTAGAATAAAGCTTTTACTTAATACGTTAAAAACGCATTTTACAACGCATCAAAAGTTTAATTCACAACAATACAAGATTTGTATTCTTTTATAACGCGATCGCGTTTACTAAGAAGCTCACGATATTCTTTAAATAATGTATTATTACTACGATCTTTAATCCATGCTGAAAAGGCACGTTCACATTCACTTGAAATTGTTGATAATTCACCGTTAATCTCGTTTAATTTTTTTATTTGGATGTGTCTAACCATTATTCTCCCACCTTATCTCTATATTTTTCTACCTGCTTCTACAGGTGTAATAAAATAAATTCCGAACTGCACCATCTTTTTCTTCTAGGTATATAGCACGTTTTTAGACTGTTACTTTGTTTCTTTATTAAAAAATCTCCTAAATCAAGAGGAAGTTAAATGTGAAAATAACCGCATACATTAATGTTTTTGTTTGTGCTAATGGTGGTATTACCCTGTTTTTAAATGGAGTAAACATCTTTTTTATAAAAAAATCAAAGAAATTTTGTCAGCGATTTTTTATGAATTTTTTAGCTTATCAGTAATTGTTGAAAGGAAATTATTTCTGGGGAAATATGGCGAAACATAAGTTGGAGAAGTCATTATTTGTTATAAAAACTAGATTTAGGTTAACGCTTAAGATAACAGTTCACAGTTAATAGAAAATATCTTTGCCTTTATTGATATAAAGCTGTACTATAAGTGATGACTTTTATATTATGTTTCATAATAATAGCCACTTTAGTGAAAAATAATTTTTTATAAAGCAAGTCCATTTCTACATATCATTTCCTCTGGTGATTGGGTCTCTGCAAACACCATTAAGGTTTAACTATATTAAAGTAGACAAAGCAAAAGGAGAATAACTATGACACAAAACTTTTTACAAGAATTAAAACCATTTATACAGGATAACTGGAAGAAAGCTACTTTTGAAGCACCTACAGCTATTCAAGTTAAAGCAATACCACCAATTTTAGAGGGGAAGGATGTTATTGCAGAATCTCCGACTGGAACTGGGAAAACATTAGCATATGTTCTACCATTACTTAATCGTATTGATCAAAATAAAAAATCAGCTCAAGTTGTGATTTTGGCTCCATCAAGAGAGCTTGTTATGCAAATCTTTGATGAAATAAAGAAGTGGTCTGAAGGTAGCGGGTTAACAAGCGCTTCTTTTATTGGTGGTGCGAATATTAAACGCCAGGTTGAAAAGCTGAAAAAAAGCCCGCAAATTATTGTTGGTACGCCTGGAAGATTACAAGAATTAATAAAAATGAAAAAGCTAAAAATGCATGCTGTACAAGCATTAGTATTAGATGAAGGAGACCAACTATTAGCAGCAGAACATAAGAACACATTGAAAGAAATCATTAAAACAACATTAAACGAGAGACAAATTGTGTTGTTTTCTGCAACATTAAATGAAAGTACAGAATCAAAAGCTAGAGACTTTATGAAGAGTAACCTGGAAATAGTTAAGATAGGTCTTGATGAAGTGCCAGTAGGAAAAGTAGATCATACCTATGTTGTATGTGAACAGAGAGAAAAGCTATCAATGCTAGAGAGATTAGTGAAGAATATCCCAATGAAGGCTTTAGGATTTGTTAAAGATATTGGTAATCTGGATGTTCTTGCAGAGAAATTAGAGTTTAAAGGTGTTGATCTTCATCTATTACATAGTGATACAAGTAAAGAGAAGAGAGAAGCAGCACTGAAGAGCTTGAGAACTGATAAACAAGGGTTATTGCTTTCAACAGATGTTGCTGCTAGAGGATTAGATATTGCTGGACTTACACATGTAATTCACTATGATCTTTCATTAAGTAGTGATCAATATGTGCATCGTTCAGGTCGAACAGGAAGACAGGGGAATGAGGGAACAGTCATTTCAATTGTCACAGAAAGAGAAGTAAGAGAATTAAAGAAAATTGCAAAAGAAATAAATATAACATTGAAAAAGGCTCAGTTATACAGAGGAGAGCTTGTAATAGAGGAATAAAGAATCAAGAGGATCTCTCAAATTATGAGAGATCCTCTTGGTTAATTCTTGTTGTTAATTCTTTGCTGTAATATTACTATATGTTTTCTACGGAATGGTTATACGTATAATTTACTCATTTAATTCCATTCTAATATAACGTCTTGTGTTAGGACCATATATTCCATCATTAGCTAATGCTGCATACATTGATTGAAATCTTCGCACTGCATCCTCGGTATTAGGACCATAAATGCCGTCAATAGCACCTGGTTTAAAATTAATTTGATTTAGAGCTCTTTGAACTTGTTTAACAGCATTTCCTTGATCACCGCGTCTTAAAATACCATTGGGTAATGGGAAATCAGGTGCTGATACTTTTTGTTGTAAAACTTGCTGTAGCTTTGAAATTGTAACTGGACCAACTAGGCCATCTACAGCTAGATTATAATTTCTTTGGAATCTCATTACTGCATTTTCTGTTTCTTCTCCAAAAATTCCATCTGCTCCAAACCGAGGTAAGCCATAGCCCGCATCAATTAGTTGCTGCTGTACATCTCTTACAAATAAGCCTGAATCACCTTCACCTATCGGTAGTCTTGAAGTTGCGGTAGGTCTTTGAGGTCGAGAAGGTGTAGGATTTGATGGTGTGTCTTCATCAACTTCTCCAGAGAAATCTCGTAGTTCTTCGACAACATCATCTATAAACATTGACCAGGAAATTCCATTACTTCTTAATATACCTATAGGATCTGTTCTTCTTGAGGGATCAAGTGTCGCATGAGCAATAATATCTGAATTAGGATTTAAATTAAATCTGTCACATAAGTAGGCATGGTACCATACATACCGATCATATGCTAGTTGAAAATTAATGCCACCACCATGACATAACTCAACGCCAATTGCAGCGTCATTTGCATTTGCTCCATAACGCCTATTATCTCCTGGAACACTTGGACGAACATGGTAAGCTATTTCATTTAATGGAATGATTTCTAAAATATAATTATCATCAATAAAGGTGTGTGCAGAGGCAGAAGGTTGCTGTGTATCAAAATAGTTACGATTTCCATACGCTGTTGAACCAGGATTACCTGTATCATGGCTAACTATAAACCGAACTGTTCCTATATTTATACCTGGTCTAGAATTACCAGTGCGAATATAATCTCGAGTGATCTCATAAGCCATTTATTTTCACTCCTGTCATATACAATTTTGACAAAGTTGTTCCATTTAAGTATATGAGGTCAGAAGTTATTATGTGTATCAAAAAAGCATGAATCTATTTTATCCACAATATTAACAAATCTATGTAATTTCAATAAATATTTATTAACAATAGCTGTGGAAAAAGTTATATTGATTTTAAAGATACCAACAGATATATCCACAAAATCCACAGTTTGGCATAAATGTTATCCACAATGTTCCTTATTCTTATCCACAATTGTGGAAAAAGAGTGAAAATTCACCCTTTTTCCTGTAAGCATTATAAATTTCTATTTGTACTTTGACGTTGATTAGCTGCATTTGCTCTTGCTTGAGCCTCAAGATCCTCTTGATCAGCTAACTCTCTAGAAAATTCCTCATCAACACCATCTTTTTTAAGGTTTTTTGGTGTTTGTGGTAAAGTGGTTGAATTTTTGTCTCGTGCTTTATGGTTATGCTGATGTCCTCTACCCATGAAAAAAGCCCCCCTTTGAATGTTGAACATAATGTTCAATCATTAGGATGGCTTTTTTTCATACTTTTCATGTTGGAAGTTAATGTTTAGATTTACTTATGTATCCACCGGCACGATCAGCTTTTTGGAATTCTCTTGAATATGTTACTTCTTGCATACTAGAAAGAGTACTTTTTGACTTATCACGCTTTTTTCGATCTACAGCCATTTTAAACATCCTCTCATAATAAAAGTATTCTTCCTTATTGTGGACAAATAAGTGATAGTTCATACCAAACAAGAAAAGGGTGTGAAGCTTACATATCGGTGACGATGAGAATAGGGTATTTACGCTAAATACTAGGCTTTGTTAAACTTTGTTGTTGATTTCCGTTACAGGCATTCGCTTTCCCGGGAAAAAAGTACCTTTTTTCCTAGGTCCGGGAGCCTCCTCGTAAGCTGCGCGCCTGTGGGGTCTCCCTTTGACACGCTTCTCTAAGAAGGAGTCTCATATATTCACCTCCAATCAACAAAGTTCTAAAAATCAACATTAAGCTTTAACATAGCCAAATACTAAAAAGCCAAGAGAGTTCAAGAAACTCTCTTGGCTATTATTATCGTTATGCTTCTTTAAGATGTTGATGTTCATCAGCTTCAGATGTTTGGTGATAAGTGTAAAATGTATATAGATCTTTTGAGATTTCAAATAGGTTAAACAAATCTTCCCCATTATTAATCTGCTCAAGTAAATTAGCTCTAGTTTCATTTGCATTAACAACGTATGGCAGTTTTTCAGCAGCTTTAGTTGATCGAACATTTTTCTTGCGAATACGTAAGAAGATTGTTTCGATATCTAGTTCATAAAAAAGCTCATGAAAGAATGCATCTTTTGCCGATTTATTATAGCCTTTTCCGTGATATGGTTTGCCGATCCATGTTCCTAAAAATCCAGCATTATCTTGAATATCAAAAAGACTGATCGTTCCAATTGGAGAGCCCCATTCGTCTAAAATGGTACGTGATATCAATTCACCACGTTCTTCGGCCTCAACCGTTTGTTTTGTTAAAAATAAATATTCTTCAAATGAATTTGCTTTGTGGCGCACAAATGGGAAGACATCAGGGTGAACCATGTGATCATAAAGTGCATGACTATCATGTACATCACGTTTTTTTAGCATTTGGATCCCTCCAATGAGGGCAGACTCCACGTGTTATGGTCTACCCACCCTCGAAATTTTTTTATATTGATTTTGCGTTTAAAAAATTTCGGGGTGGGAATCGAACCCACTAGAACCAGTTAAGATGGTGGCGCACCATTTGCCTTCCCATTACTAATTAAGTTTTGTAGATAAGAAAGATTAAAAGTAAGCAGCTTCGTGTTGATATACTCCCAAAATAAACTATAAGTCATACAGCATTTTCAGGTGAAGAGCACCTTTGTTTTTCTGTAGTCTTAAACCTGCCTGGGTTGATCAAAGCACCTGCTCTTTTTTCTTTTTCTTATCGCTCCTTGGAGTATAATACGTTAATTTAAATGAAAAAGATACTCCTTTTTTGTCGATTTACAAAAAAAAAATATTTATCTTAATATAGTTGTTATTCTACAAGGCTTTTTTTGTATTTGGTAAATTTTTTTATTTAAAAAAGTTTATTATGATAACGGTTTAATGCTTTAATTAGAAATAGTATTAAACAGTAATGTATTCAAGTTAGAAGTAATATTGAAATAGTATTTTCAGTGTTTTCTAACAATTTTTATATACGATATTCCCATTTATCATTGTTATAAGAGGTTTTGATAAATAATGAAATGGATGATGATTCCAAACTACTAAATCTGCATTTTTGCCTATTTCTATACTGCCTAGAATATCATCAATTCTTAAATTACGAGCTGCTGTAATGGTGATTCCTTCTAGTGCTTTTTGTTCATCAAATCCTTCTCTTACAGCAATAGAGGCACAAATATTTAAATATTGAATCGGAGTATATGGATGATCTGTTGTGATCGATACCTCTACACCTTTTTCAGAAAGTGCTTGATAAGTTGACCAGCTCTTATTTTTTAATTCAATTTTCGATTTTCTTGTGAGGGTAGGACCAACACACACTTTAGCATGTTTTTCTTTAAGTTCATCAGCGATTAAATGTCCTTCTGTACAATGCTCTATTCGATAATCCAGGTCAAATTCCTCAGCAAACCGAATAGCACTCATAATATCATCTGCACGGTGAGCATGAATTCTCACAGGTATCTCACGACGTAATGCTTTCTTTATTGAAATAGAGCGGAAATCCTCTGATTCATCACAATATTTTGCTTTGTAAAAAGCTTCACGTAGCATTCCCATGATTCCCATTCTTGTTATGGAATCTTTGTTTCCTTGGCTATGCATTCGTTTTGGGTTTTCACCTAAAGCAATTTTTAATCCTGCTGTTTCTTGTACAATCATGTTCTCAATATTTATTCCATAAGTTTTAATAACGGATGTTGTACCGCCAATTACATTTGCACTTCCTGGCATAACATGAGCAGTTGTAATTCCGTACTTTATGGCATCCGTAAAAGCAGGATCAAGTGGATGAACACCATCTAATGCTCTTATATGGGGTGTTAGTGGTTCAATCGTTTCATTTGCGTCATTACCAGCCCATCCAGTGCCTTCATCATATAAACCTAAATGTGTGTGAACATCAATAAATCCAGGAAATAGGTATTGATTTTTACATTGTATAATGTTTACTTCTTTAGTTGCTTGGAGATTTTTCCCTATATCAATAATTATGCCGTTTTCAACTAAAACATCTGTTTCATATTTAACAGCTGAGGTTACAGGATAAACTGTAGCTTGCTTAAAAAGTGTCGATTTTATATTCATATTGAGCTCCATTCTTCAAGGCACTTTTCTGAAGTATTTTTGCTACAAGACTAGATAGTTGTTATAAACAGAGTTTTATATTGTCTTTTTAAGATGAAAAGATACCACTGTTTTTTAAAATTCGAGAATGTAAACAAACTGTTTTAGATCACTTTAAAATGTTTCGTAATGCTTCATCAACATAAGGGTAGGTAAATGTAAAATGATGTTTCTCTAATTTTTCAGGTAATACTTTTTGACCTTCTAAGATCAAAATACTCATTTCTCCTAATATTGTTTTTAAAGCAAACTCAGGTGCTGGTAGCCAATGAGGTCTATTAAGGATATTACCAATAGTTTTGCCAAATTCGTTCATTTTTACAGGATTAGGTGCTGTTGCATTTACCGGACCAGTGATTTTATCATTTTGAATTACATAATCAATAAGTTTTACAAGGTCCTCGATAGAAATCCATGACACCCATTGCTCCCCAGATCCTAACTTTCCTCCTGCAAATAATTTATATGGTAAAAGCATTTTTGGTAACGCACCTTCCGCGCCCAAAATAATCCCAAATCGAGTAAATACGGTTCTTACATTTAGTTCTTCAACTTTAGATGCTTCCTTTTCCCAAACCTTTACTGTCTCTGCTAGAAAATCTGTACCTCTCTCTGTAGAATCCTCAGTAAATGTTTTGTCTCTAGATGTACCATAGATACCTATCGCACTTGCATTAATCAAGACAGAGGGCTTCTTCTCTAGCTTAGATATAATGGAGTAAACCTCTCTAGTTGCTTTTACTCTACTTTCAACAATTGCCTTTTTTGCATCTTCTGTCCACCGATCATTAATTGATTTTCCTGCAAGGTTAATCATGACATCTATTCCTTCTAATGATGAAGCAGGGTTTGCTTCATTTGAAAGCCATTGAACATATTGTAAGTTCTTTTGAGAAGATGTTTTGTCACTTCGTGTTAAAATATATACATCATGACCATTATTTAAATAATGATTAGTTAAGTGTTTTCCAACAAATCCTGTTCCACCTGTAATCGCTATTTTCATGAATACTCACTTCCTTTTCTAGTAGTAACGGGGTATCTTCTTAAACTGTTATTTATAAAATTGTTGAAATATATAAAGTTCTCATTTTCTTTTATTTTGCTTAAAATAGATGCAAAAATAGATCTATTTCATTTATACCCTTTCTAGTAGAAATATCCACATTTCGATGTGTTTAAAAATTAGTTATATATAGTAGGTGATTGATTTGGCAATTATTACGAAAATTACAACTCAGAAAAAAACAGATGATCGATTGAATATTTTCTTAGATGATGGAAGTGGAGAAAAATATGCTTTTAGTGTAGATCAAGATGTTTTTATAAAATACAATTTGCAAAAAGGCAAAGAACTTGATGAATTTGATATTATTGAAATACAATACGGAGACTCGATAAAGAAAGCCTATAATAAAGCATTAGAATATTTAAGCTATCGTATGCGGTCTATTAAAGAAGTGAAAGACTATCTTAGCAAAAAAGAATACAATGATGCTGTTATTGCTGAAGTGATCATTAAATTAAAGGACTATAAATATGTAGATGATCTTGAATTTACGATCGCGTATGTTCGAACACAATGGCAAACAAATGGTAAAGGACCAACTGTGATTAAGCGAGAGCTTTATGAAAAAGGGATTGAGCAGTCTTTTGTTGAACAAGCACTATCATTATATACTGAGAATGCGCAAATAGAAGAAGCTATTTCACATGCAGAAAAGGTTTTGAAAAAAAACAATAAGTTATCAACAGTACTATTAAAGCAAAAAATAGAGCAACATTTAGTAAGAAAGGGATTTTCCTTTCAAATTATTTCAATTGCATTAGAAGAAGTACAATTTGAACAAGATGAATCAGAGGAATGGTCTGCTCTTGAAAAGCATGCTGAAAAGGCAAAGAAAAAGTATCAAAATGAAGAGCCCTATCAATATAAAATGAAGATGAAGCAATTTTTATACCGAAAAGGATTTCCAATTGAATTAATTGAAAAATATTTAGATGCTGAATCATAAGGGGACATGAAGGATGACAACAAATCAAAAAAGATATAGTGAAATGACGGAGTATGAATTAAAAACTGAAATTGGCACTCTAAAAGAAAAAGCTAGAAAAGCTGAGCAATTAGGAATCATAAATGAATTTGCTGTACTAGAACGTAAAATTACGATGGCTAAATCTTATTTATTAGATCCTAAAGATTATAAACCTGAAGAAACGTATGAAGTAGAAGGTGCTCCTGGAGAATTTTTTAAAATTAGTTATATGAATGGGATTTTTGCATGGGGATCTAGAATTTCAACTCCAGAGGTAGAAGAAGCTTTACCAATTTCCATGTTAATGAAGACTGACAAGTCATAGGACTGTCAGTCTTCAAATGCTCGGTTATGAGCGTTTTCTTGTTTGTCTTTCAAGAATGATGAGATCTTGGGTTTGTTGGGTTTCTCCGTTCACTTGTGCGTGCGAATGTTTAGGATTAGCCCAAGGTTGAGTGAATGCGTTAGAATACAAATTATCATAGAATTTTTTCTTCTTATTTGTACCCATTACAATAGCACCTCCGCAAGTTTGGTTACTGCAAGTTAAGAGTAAGGATTTTCACGACTTCCAGAAGCTCTCATTCGTTCTTGTGGATGAGTGTTAATGGTGCCGTTTGCTCGTTTAGAAGCATATTCTGCTTTTGCTCTTGGCTCGCCTTCAAACTTGTTATTATTCATATTTGGAAATCCAGTTTGTTTGTTACGCAATGCAATCCCCTCCAAATCATCATTCAGTAGCTTCATTAATTGAAGCGTATTTATAGTATAGTGCAACAGAAGAAAATTATAAGTAGCTAATCCTACCTAGAGGTGAGAATAATGGAAATGTACTTTGAACAATTAACAAATGAATTGTTAGAAAAAAATAAAACACTTTCTTACGCTCAAGCGCGAACATGGGTCGAGCTGCTATGGGAGGATTTTGAATCAACTCAAGCAAAGGCAGGTCGAACTTATAAAGGAAAAGAAATGACAGAAATGGTGGTTCGTCAACTCATCACACATTACGGTGATAAGCTTCATGAATTCATTGCAACAAACCCTAAATACAGCCATTTATTAAATAATGATGATTATTTGAAGCATTAATTAAATGTTTGTTTAATGAATTAAGTATAATATATGGCACAAAAAGGACCAGACATAAGACGTCTGGTCCTTAACTCATTCTGGAATAAGCTCTAACTTTTTACGTAGTTTTTCCTCGCTGAAAATCCAGCCTGTATAAGAACTAACAATGTTCAATTCTTGATCTAATTGAGCAATTGCTACAAAAGGATAATACCCTTTACTTCTATATCTTAAATCAATAAACCGAACTTCATAATGATCTGTATATTCATCAACTTCCCACCTATAAACAGGTGAAAATGATAAAAAAGCAGAGATGTTATCATCTTCTTCAGCAGCTTTTATAATATTAGTCTGAGGAACAGGCACCCTGTCAAATTCATCTAAAAAAATTAGCTTTTCATTAACTGATCTTGCTACATGAAAATGCTCCTTTGTCATAACAGCTATATGCCATTGTCTAAACCTCATGGTGGGCGAAATAATTATTTCTTCAATGTAATCTAGCTGCTCATGCAATTGTTTAACGATATTTCGTTGCATCGAGAAACGAATCACATAGTATCCAACCAACACAGCATATACACTTAAAAACGTATATCCAGGATGAGCACCTAAGACCCAAATGATAATCCCGACAATATGTGTGAAAAAGATAAAAGGATCGAATGTATTAATAATGCCCAAAGCAATCCACTTTTTTGTAAAAGGCCTTAAAGCTTGAGTTCCATAAGCATTAAAGATATCAACAAAAACATGAAGAACAATTGCCAGTAAAGTCCATAGCCATAAATGCAGCATGTTGCTTTCTGGGATGAAAATTGTCAGTAAACCAGTGATTAAAAATGACCATATAAAAATTGCTGGAATAGAATGTGTAATTCCTCTGTGATTTCGAATGTATTTGGCGTTGTTTCTAAGTTTTAAAATGGTATCTAGATCAGGAGCTTGTGAACCGATAATTGTACCAATCATTACGGCTTGTGCTGTAGGATTATCAACACCAACAGCCGGATCAAGTGTGGCAAGTCCTCCTAGTGCAATTCCCATTACGATATGTGTTCCAGTATCCAAACAATAAACCTCCTCATATTTACTCTAAAAGGAGTTAGTACTTATACTTGATAACCCTAATAGGTTCATTTGAATTTATATGTGGTAATATTGTCCAATGTGCATTATTTTAAACATCTATGCTTTAAAAAGACTAGTTCTTGTACTATTCTTATAAAAGTGATTGCTGTGATAAATATAGCATTACTCTTTATTTTCCCAAAAATGAAGGAAAATAACATGCGGAGGAAAATTTTAATGATTAATGATGTACAAAATAAGCTACAAAGCTTTCCGATAAAAGAATTTCAAGACGATTTAATAAATTGGTACCTTGCTGAAAAAAGGGACCTGCCTTGGCGTAAGGATCAAGATCCGTACAAGGTTTGGGTATCAGAAATTATGCTTCAGCAAACAAGAGTTGATACAGTTATTCCTTATTTTAACGCATTTATTACCAAGTTTCCTACCATTAACGCTTTAGCTGATGCAGATGAAGAAGAGGTATTAAAAGCATGGGAAGGTCTTGGGTATTATTCAAGGGTAAGAAATTTACAAGCGGCTGTAAAGGAAGTTAAAGAAACATACAGTGGTAAGGTACCGGATTCTCCTTTGGAAATTTCAAAGCTAAAAGGGGTTGGTCCTTATACAAAAGGTGCGATCTTAAGCATTGCCTATAATATCCCGGAACCAGCAGTTGATGGGAATGTCATGAGAGTACTATCACGTATCCTTTCAATATGGGAGGATATCGCAAAACCTAAAACACGTAAAATATTCGAAGAAGCAACATATGAATTAATTTCAAAGGAAGATCCATCATCCTTTAATCAAGCAGTTATGGAGTTAGGAGCATTAATATGTACGCCAACCTCACCAAAATGTCTTCTTTGTCCTGTTCGTGAACATTGCACAGCATTTGATGAAGGAGTTCAATCAGAGCTTCCGATTAAAAGTAAGAAAAAGAAACCAAAGCCGCTCCAAATGGCTGCTGCTGTTTTGTATGATAATACGGGTAAGCTTTATATCCATAAACGTCCACCAGCGGGATTACTTGCAAACCTTTGGGAATACCCGAATTTAGAGCTTGACTCCATGAGTGGGAAAACATATCGCGATCAGCTAGGTGAATTTCTATTAAATGAGTATGGAATTGAGGCAGAGCTCTCAGAACTAACAGGAACTGTTGAACACGTATTTTCTCATTTGATATGGAATATTTCTGTTTTTATAGGGAAAGTCAAAAACGTTAATGATACCAATCTCTTACCTGTAACAGAAGAAGAGCTACAAAGATATGCGTTTCCTGTTTCACATCAAAAAATATATCAAATTTACAAAAAGGCTGACTTGTCTTAATGAGTCAGCCTTTTTTCTTTTTCTGAAATCAGAGCTAAACGCGCCTTACTCTTTTCTCAATCATACTGAACTCTTGTTCCATGAGTCCAATCTGCTTCGTTTCTTTTCAATCCACCACGTGCCTCTATTTCTTCGACAATTTCTCGATGAATGGTTTGACCTTCAGAATTTAAGTAAGGTACTACTTGTTGAAGTGAGTGATGAAAATAAGCTAATTCTTCCTTCTTCCACTCTTTTTTTGACATCATAGAGAGCTCTGTCATATCTCGTCCTACGTACATGAAGTTAAATCCCCCTTTACTACCGAGTAAAAATTCAAATCAAAATAGAAGTTTCACTATAGTATCTGATACAATGATTACATCTATACGATTGTTTACATATGAGGAGCTGACAATATGAGTCAACAAAATAAAGTGGCATTAATAACAGGAAGTAGCCGTGGAATTGGAAGAGCAGTTGCAATTCGATTAGCAGAAAGAGGCTATGATATTGTTGTTAATTATGCAAGAAGTAAGACAGCTGCACTTGAGGTTGTTAATGAGATCGAAAAGCTTGGTGTGAAAGCAGTTGCGATAAAAGCAAATGTTGGTAAGCCAGAAAAAATTAAAGAGATGTTTTCACAAATTGAGGAGCAATTTGGCAGATTAGATATATTCGTAAATAATGCAGCATCTGGTGTTCAAAAGCCTGCAATGGAGCTTGAAGAAAGTCATTGGGATTGGACAATGAATATCAACAGTAAGGCATTGCTTTTCTGTGCACAAGAAGCTGCAAAGCTAATGGATATAAATGGTGGAGGATATATTGTAAGCACAAGTTCATTAGGATCTATACGTTATTTAGAAAATTACACAACTGTTGGTGTATCAAAGGCCGCTTTAGAAGCTTTAACAAGATACCTTGCAGTGGAATTATCTCCGAAGAATATCATTGTTAATGCAGTTTCTGGTGGAGCGGTTGATACTGACGCACTAAAGCATTTCCCTAATCGTGAAGAATTACTAGAAGATGCAAGAAAGAATACTCCAGCAGGCAGAATGGTTGAAATCGAT
The DNA here is from genome assembly GCF_007994985.1 of Metabacillus litoralis. Taxonomy (GTDB): domain Bacteria; phylum Bacillota; class Bacilli; order Bacillales; family Bacillaceae; genus Metabacillus; species Metabacillus litoralis. Next base: position 52,889 of record NZ_VOQF01000017.1, read on the forward strand.
GATATGGTAAACGCAATAGAATTTTTGTTAACAGATAAAGCTTCGATGATTCGAGGTCAAACACTAATCGTTGATGGCGGTCGCTCGATTTTAGTTTAAAAATCTTTGGCACTACAAATATATTTGAGCAAGTAATCCTTGTTTATTAAGGTTATACCTGAATTTAAAAACAGAAGGTAAAAAAACTTTATAAAAAAATTATTTTTTTGTGGATATAAAAATCACCTCCGGGACAATCTATATTTCGTGGAGGTGATATCGAATGGCACAGAACAACAACCAAGCTGGTAAAACAGCATCAGGTACAAACATCCAACATGTTAAACAACAAAACGCTCAAAGTGCACAAGGTGGACAAGCAGGTGCAGGCCAATTTGGCACTGAATTTGCTAGCTCAACTGATGTTCAACACGTGAAAAAATACAACCAACAAGCTGAAGCTAATAAGAACCAAAACTCTTAATTAGCAGATGCAAAAGACACCTTCCCAATAACGGGGAGGTGTCTTTTTTGTGCGAATTAACATACCATCTTAAAAAAAAAGATTAAAAAATAAAAAAACGACAAAACCTCTGTTTACTCTACATAAGTAGTCAAAGGGTTGATGCATAGTATGGAGAATTTAATATATACACACTATTTTGTTTCTCTTTAGCGGAAAGGAGAGTAATGATGAATTTTGATCAATTAGTAGGCGAGCAATTAAAGACGATGGATAAGTTATTATATTTACAGTCTGAGATTGAAAGATGTCAAGATATTAAAAAACAACTGGTTGCATTGCAGGATGAAACACAAATGCAATCTGTTCAGATTGAGATAGAGAATATGAAGGTTGAGTTAAATAAAATCCAAAGGGTTTTTGAGCAACAAACAGAAGAAGTGATACGATCTTATGAAGAAGGTCAGAAATTCGAAACTGTATCTTAAGTAATGTTAGAAGTCATTTCTCGTGGAATGACTTCTTTTATTTTCTTTTTTATTTCACAAACGTTATAATGGAAGGAAATACATTACGTGGACGTTTATGAAATTCTTCATGAAGCGATCAATGAAATCGAAAGAAGGGGAGAAAAGTGCGCTTTCCCAGGGAAGGAGACAAAATCCAAATACATAGCTATAAGCATAATGGATACATCCACAGAGTCTGGGAGGAATCCACGGTTCTAAAGGGTTCCCAGCATTGTATAATCGGTGGAAATGATCGAACGATTGTTACGGAATCAGATGGAAGAACGTGGATTACTAGAGAACCAGCAATATGTTATTTCCATTCAAGACATTGGTTTAATATAATCGGGATGTTGAGAGACGACGGTGTTTACTACTATTGTAATATAAGCTCACCATTTGTATGGGATGAGGAAGCGGTCAAATACATAGATTATGATCTCGATGTAAAGGTTTATCCAGATATGACTTATACAATTTTGGATGAAGATGAATATGAAGAACATAGCCAATTAATGAATTATCCTGAAGTAATTGACATAATTTTAAGAAATAACCTTGAAACCTTACTTCGATGGATACGGCAAAAAAAAGGTCCGTTTGCTCCAGAATTCATTGATGAGTGGTATGAACGATACTTAACATATGTAAGGTAATAGTAGTGGGTAGTAAGGGTGGCTCATATTGTGCTTCAGCATTATAAGATGTTGGGGTGTAATAAGCAAGAGTCAGCCTTTTTCATATGTGGTCGTATTTTTTATGAGCTGTTAAGTAAAAACGTGAATTTCTGCTTACAAAAGGATTTAAAGGGAGACTATAAAGGGTATAACCAAACTCAAGGCATTAGTATAATGAAGACTTTATACAGACCAATGAGCAAGTTTGACAGGGCCTTTTGTAAAGAAATGGGGGATTTCTTTGGGGGTTATAAAGAGATATATGAAATTTGTTAGACCATATCGTCTACAAATTATCGGTACAATTATGATCGGTGTTATTAAATTTTCAATTCCACTATTATTACCATTAGTCATTAAATATGTTGTGGATGATGTTATCGGTGGAACTGGGTCAGATGCTGAAAAAACAAATACATTATTAACGTTAATGGGCGGGATGTTTGTTTTATTTGTTATTCTCCGCCCTCCAGTTGAATATTATAGGCAATATTTTGCACAATGGACAGCAAGTAAAATTCTTTACGATATTCGAGATCAATTATTTACTCATCTACAAAAGCTTAGCTTACGTTATTACGCAAATACTCGTGCGGGTGAAATTATTTCACGAGTGATCAATGATGTAGAACAAACGAAAAATTTCGTTATAACAGGATTAATGAATGTGTGGCTTGATGTGGCAACAATTATTATTGCTGTTGCAATTATGTTAACAATGGATGTGAAGTTAACACTTGTTTCGATCATTCTGTTTCCTTTTTACGGTTTATCTGTTAAATATTTTTATGGCAGATTGCGTCACTTAACAAGAGTTCGTTCACAGGCACTTGCAGAGGTTCAAGGTCATTTGCACGAGCGGGTTCAGGGAATGCCGGTTATCCGCAGCTTTGCTACAGAAGATTTTGAACAGGATCAATTTGCAAAAGAAAACTCAAATTTTCTTGACAAAGCACTTGATCACACAAGCTGGAATGCGAAAACATTCGCTGTTGTTAACACGTTAACTGATATCGCTCCATTAATCGTCATTAGCTTTGCTGGGTATCAGGTTATTCATGGTCAGCTAACGATAGGAACAATGGTAGCGTTCATTGCTTATGTTGAACAGCTTTATAATCCATTAAGAAGATTAATTAATTCATCAACAACATTAACTCAAGCAATTGCATCAATGGACCGAGTATTTGAATTTATTGATGTACCTTATGAAGTGGTTGATAAACCAAATGCAAAACTGGCAAAGGATATTAAAGGAGAAGTCGAATTCCAAAATATCTCTTTTCGTTACCAAGAAGATGAAGCATTAATAATCGAGGGTTTGTCGTTAAAAGTAACAAGAGGTGAAACTGTCGCATTAGTGGGAATGAGTGGAGGCGGTAAATCAACTCTTGTCAGCTTATTACCACGTTTTTATGATGTGACAGATGGTAGAATTCTTTTAGATCATCTTGATATTAGAGATTACCAAGCCCAAAGCTTACGTGAAAAAATTGGTATGGTATTACAAGATACATTTTTATTTAGTAACACAGTCAAAGAAAACATCTTAATTGGTAAACCAGACGCTACTGAAGAAGAAGTGATCGCTGCAGCTAAAGCAGCAAATGCGCATGATTTTATCATGAAGCTACCAAAGGGCTATGATACAAAAGTGGGTGAAAGAGGGGTAAAGCTCTCTGGAGGTCAAAAACAACGAGTCTCAATTGCTCGAGTATTCTTGAAAAATCCACCTATCTTAGTATTAGATGAAGCTACATCAGCTCTAGATTTAGAGAGTGAACATCTTATTCAAGAAGCATTAGAAAACCTGGCTAAAGAACGTACAACATTTATTGTAGCTCACAGACTTTCCACAATTACGCATGCAAATAAAATTGTGCTCATCGAGGACGGAAAAGTAGTTGAACAAGGCACACATCAGGAGCTAATGACAAGACAAGAGAATTATTATAAATTATTTCAGATTCAACAGATTGAATAGTCGGTATGGTCACATCCTCTTTTGGGGGATGTGGCTTTTTGGTTTGGTGTGAGTAATTCGTTCTGTCGTGATTTGTCGGATATTGAAGAATCGCTGATAAATCTGGATAATCGCTGATAAATTCGAATAATCGATGATATTTTGGAGAAATCGCCGATAAATCCGCAAAATCGTCGATAAATTTCAGATACTTGTTTTAGGAGGCATCATCTGGAGTCGGATAGACTTAGTTTAGAGTCTAAAACAACAATTTCTATCAGATCCCTAACTATAAAGTTAAAAACCAATCCAAAAATGACTAACTTAAGTTTGTTTTTGTTGGTTATTGAGACTTGGAGTTTTTTTTACATATAAGTGGTGTGAATCTGTGTCGTGATTTGTCGGATATTGAAGAATCGCTGATAAATCTAGATAATCGTCGATAAATTCGAAGAATCGCTGATATTTCGGCAAAATCGCCGATAAATTCAAAAAATCGCTGATATTCTAAAAAAACGAAGATAATCTCTGAGATGGTGGGGTGATTTGGGACAGATTTCGCAGAACGAACCCTAGTTTCAAAGCCAGATACACCTTTCCGATGAAAAACAGCCCAATTTGAACTTCAAAACCATTCCTTTTAACCTAAAAAGGGCTAACTTGCCCCTCAATTCGCCAACTAAAAAAGACTAGCATCAACGCTAGCCTTATTCAGTCGATAATTTTATTTCGTTGTCTTCTTTATGGTAATTTTGGAAGCTGCAAATAAGTGTATCTAAATGCTCTAGTTGCTCACTGTAGTCGATAATTGTTGCAACTAGGGGTAGGAGGTGATAAAAGTCTGTTGGATCTTGGTTTTGATGGAATTCCATGAACACCTTTGTTAGTTGTTTTTTGTTAAAGCGACCTTCTTCTGTTAGTTCTTGAGAAGGCTGTGTTTTTGTTTTGCCGATAAATCGTAATAATGATTCTTCATGAAAATAAAGTAAATAGTCTAATTCATCCTTAAGGACTTTTTGAAATTCCTCTGGCATATGATGAAGATCATTTTCAAGTCGGTGAAGCTTTTTTAATGTATCAAGTGAACGGTTTGACGTGACAATCATTTGTCTGAAAAGAACTAATTTACGCGACTTAGCATATGACTCACGTTTAAAATAATTACGTTCTTCCTTATAGTTTAAATAAAGCTGGTCAAGCTTGATCATTTGTTCTTTGAGCTTTTCAATATCTTCTTTTAGCACATTATGCTCTGATGCTTGACGTAGGTTCACTCTAATCCATTTAATGATTTCTTCTGTGTTTACAGATACACGGTTATATAACTTTGTTTCGTATTTAGGTGGAAGAAACACCATATTTACGATAAATGCAGCTAAAACACCTAGTAGTACAGTGAAAAAACGAATTAAGGCAATTTCAATAAAGTTATCACCAGGACTTTCTAAAATTGCTATTACAGTGACTAGTGCAACAGGAATTGTGCTTTCTGCTTTTAGCTTAATGTTAATAGCAATGACGATGATGGCTGTTAACCCGATTACAAAGGGGTGTGAACCAAAAATTAATCCAAAACCAATGGCTAAAGCAGCACCAATGACATTTGCTTGAACTTGTTCAATAATTGATAAATAAGAGCGATAAATTGTTGGTTGTATAGCAAATATGGCAGAAATTCCTGCGAAAGCTGCAGAAGGTAGTTGTAATATTCCTGCTAAAAATAAAGCTAGAGTTATGGCTATCCCTGTTTTCAGGATGCGGGCACCTAATTTCATGTATGTTTAATGACATTCCTTTCTTGAATCCGATTAGTCAAAGAACATATTATATTCAATATGTATGGCTAAAGTTGCTAATAACGTACTATACAATGATTAATAAAGATATACAAGATACATTTCCCTTTTTAACAGAATCTTAAAACGTGTATATATTCTGAAAATGGATTTTATTTCTTATGAGCCTAAGTCAAAAAAGAATTTCATAAATAAAGACAAGATACAGCTCGTGCACTTGTCTTCATTATTTGTTATTTTAGCTTGCTGAAAGCTTGTTCGACGGCTGTTAATGTTTCCTCAATATCTTCTTTTGTATGAGAAATAGTTAAGAACCAAGCTTCATATTTTGAAGGAGCCAGGTTAATTCCTTGGTGAAGCATAAGCTGAAAGAACTTCGCGAACATTTCACCGTCTGTGTTTTCTGCTTGTTCATAGTTAACAATTTTCTCGTTTGTGAAATAAATTGTTAGTGCGCCTTTTAAACGATTGATTGTAATTGGAATATTATATGTACGAGCATGTTTTAATATACCTTCTTCAAGAATTGCGCCGAGCTTGTCTAGGTTTTCGTAGACATTTTCCTGCTTAAGTACCTCTAAACAAGCGATACCTGAGAGGATAGATGCTGGATTTCCGGCCATTGTACCTGCTTGATAGGCAGGACCTAGTGGTGCAACTTGTTCCATAATTTCTTTTTTGCCACCATAAGCGCCAATTGGAAGTCCGCCACCGATGATTTTACCTAAAGCTGTTAAATCAGGGTAAATACCTAAGTAGTCTTGTGCTCCTCCGTACATAAAGCGGAATGCTGTAATCACTTCATCATAAATAACTAGTGCTCCTGCTTGATGAACAAGTTCGTTCACTTGCTTCAAAAATCCTGGCTTAGGTTCCACAATTCCGAAGTTACCAACAATAGGCTCTACTAAAATCGCTGCAACTTGATCGCCCCATTTATCGAGTGCTTCTTTTAATGGCTCGATTTCATTGAAGGGAACTGTGATTACTTCTTGTGCAATGCTTTTAGGTACACCCGCAGAATCAGGAGTTCCTAATGTTGAAGGACCAGATCCAGCAGCAACTAGGACAAGATCTGAATGACCATGATAGCAGCCAGCAAATTTGATGATTTTATCGCGACCAGTATATGCACGTGCTACTCGAATTGTGGTCATCACTGCTTCTGTACCGGAGTTTACAAAACGTACTTTATCTAAAGCTGGCATCGCTTCTTTAAGCATTTTGGCAAACGTAATTTCATGTGGAGTTGGTGTACCATATAACACGCCATTTTCTGCTGCAGTTGTTATGGCTTTTGTAATATGTGGGTGGGCATGACCTGTAATGATTGGGCCATATGCTGCTAAATAATCAATATACTTGTTTCCATCAACATCCCAAAAATAAGCTCCATTTGCTCTTTCCATCACAACTGGAGATCCGCCACCAACTGCTTTATACGAACGTGAAGGTGAGTTAACACCACCAACGATATGTTTTAATGCTTCTTCATGTAGCTCATTTGATTTAGTAAATTCCATGTGTTCCTCCTAATGTGTATAAAACTTGAGAGATTATGCCTTATTCTAACATGAAAGCCGCTTCTTTAAAAAATGCGAAGCATACAATTTGGTGAATTGCTAAGTTTTCGGGTAAACTAGTAAGTTGTGGTGAAATTTGGAGGGACAAAAATGACAAATATCATTGAAGTTAAAGATTTGCGTAAAGAATTTAGATCATACTCTAGTCGACAAGGACTTAAGGGTGCATTTCGTGATTTATTAAATAGACAATCAAAAGTTATTCCAGCAGTTAATGATGTTTCATTTACTGTGAAGCAAGGAGAAATGGTTGGGTATATCGGTGAAAATGGTGCTGGTAAATCAACATCAATTAAAATGCTAACGGGAATTTTAACACCAACATCTGGTCAGGTTATTGTGAATGGAATGAATCCTCATAAAGAACGTGAGCAATTTGTAAAATCTATTGGTGTTGTATTTGGACAAAGGTCACAGCTTTGGTGGGATATTGCGGTTCAAGAATCATTTCGTTTATTAAAAAAGGTATACAAAGTTTCTGATGAAGATTATAAGGAACATATGGAGCATGTCATCGAAACATTAGATATTGGACCTCTATTAGATAAGCCTGTGAGAAAGTTATCACTGGGACAAAGAATGAGATGTGAATTAGCGGCAGCACTTATTCATAATCCACCATTATTGTTTTTAGATGAACCAACAATTGGTCTCGATGTTTTAGTAAAGCTGAAAATTCGTCAATTTTTAAAAGAGATGAATGAAAAATACAAAACAACAATTCTACTAACAACACATGATTTATCTGATATTGAAGCATTATGTGAGCGTGTTGTTATGCTTGATGAAGGAAGAGTTATTTATGATGGTCAGCTTGCAGAATTACGATCACACTGGGGTGAAGGCAAGCAAGTTCAGTTTCAGTTCCAAAATGAAATTGTTGAAGATCAACTAACATTTTTAACACAGGATCTTGATGTTTTATGGCAAAAAGGAGATAAGTTAAATGTCTGGACCGCACTCATTAGTGATAAAGAAGCTCCGATGTCTGAACTTATTGGTCGTGTTGTTGGTGCACATGAAATTATTGATCTTAGTGTGACAGAAATTTCTACAGAAGAAGTGATACGTAACATATATGAAAAGGGAGAGGCCCTTTCAAGCTGAGGTGAAAAAATGGATAAATATATTGAAATGATAAGAATCCGCTTTTTAATGATGCTTGCGTATCGGACAAATTATTACAGTGGAATTTTAATTTATAGTATTAATATAGGAGCTTATTATTTTCTCTGGACTGCTATATATGGTGGGAAAGAGTCGATTGAGGGTCTTTCTGCCATTCAAATGACAACATATGTTGCTGTTTCATGGATGGCAAGAGCGTTTTACTTTAATAATATCGACCGTGAAATTGCATTGGAAATAAAAGAAGGAAAAGTAGCTGTTGAGCTTATTAGGCCTTATAATTATTTAGGAATGAAAACTATGCAAGCTTTTGGTGAAGGGATTTTCCGTCTATTGTTTTTCTCGGTACCAGGGATGGTTATCGTTGCGTTGGTTTTCCCGATTGAGTTTTCAGCAAATGGGATGACATGGCTATTTTTTGCTAGCTCACTCGTTTTTAGTTTTATAATTAATACACAAATAAATCTATTAACAGGAATGGTTACCTTTTTCTTATTTAATAATGATGGGTTAATGCGAGCGAAACGAGTTATTATCGATTTATTCTCAGGGCTATTGTTACCGATCAGCTTTTATCCGATGTGGGCACAAGACGTGATGGCTTATTTTCCATTTCAAGCGATCAGCTATATTCCTAGTATGATATTTACTGAAGGAATTCAAGGTAATGAAGTGTTACAAGCTATTTTATTACAAGGATTTTGGGCAGTTGTGCTACTCATTCCAGTTCAAGTGATATGGTCATTAGCGAAAAAACGAATGATTATTCAAGGGGGATGAGTTGATGTTCTATTTATCTATGCTAACTCAATATATTGGTCAATATATGAAAACTCGTCTTCAATATCGAGCAGATATGGTTGTTGAGCTTTTATCTGATATGCTCTTTCAGGTGACGAATTTAGTGTTTATTCTTGTTGTGTTTGGTCATACCCAGTTTTTAAGTGGTTGGTCACGTGATGAAATTATCTTTATATACGGATTTTTCTTAGTACCTTTTGCTGTATTCGGTGCGTTTTTTAACATTTGGGATTTTAATGAACGCTATATAGTGAAAGGAGAAATGGATCGAATTTTAACTAGACCGATTCACAGTCTTTTTCAAGTGATCTTAGAAAGAATGGAGCTAGAATCACTTTTTGGAGCAGTTACTGGAATCATTATTATGGGATATGCTTCGATTCAATTAGGTTTAACCTTTCAATGGTATGATTTTATTTTGTTCTTTGTTTTTGTCATAGGTGGTGCATTAGTTTATGCTGGAATATTTGTTTCGCTTGCCACCATCGGCTTTTGGTCTGATGCGAGAACATCACTTATGCCGATGATGTATAACATCGGTAACTATGGACGTTATCCAGTTGATATTTATAATGCAGCAATTCGTTTTGTGTTAACATGGATTCTTCCATTTGCGTTTGTTGGAGTTTATCCTGCGGCATTTTTCCTTGAAAAAGAAGAGTGGTATTTTTATTCATTTTTAACACCGTTTATGGGAGTTGGATTTTTTGTTTTATCTGTATTTCTATGGAATGCAGGGGTGAAAAGATATCGCGGTGCAGGGAATTAGAGGGAAAGAGCTTAGGTGTATCTTAAGCTCTTTTTTTATATGTTGTACAGCTCCAATGTTTTGAGCTTTGTTTCGTTTGACTAATCCAGCCTTCATTTTTCAATTGCTTTGTAACGAGTATGTTAAAGAAGCCATGTCCAACAACAGTTACTGATTCATGCTTACTTGCTTCATTGATTAAAAAGTGTGCAGCTTTTTTTGCTCTTTCTTTAGCATGTGAAAAAGATTCACTATTATTTGAATAGCCGCAAAACCATAGAAGTCTAAAAAGTGTTAACCACGTTTTAGGAGATAATTTAACACCAAAGAGATTGCCAGAAGGTATTGGCAGGTCCACTTCGCGTAGCAAAGAATAAGATTCTACTGGACGTTCACTTGTTAAAGATGAAGCAGAGTCTATTGCTCTTTTTAAGTCACTTGTTAGTAAAACGTTAGCTTCTGTGGCTTTTTTGATTGCTTCACTAGGATATTGTTTTTCTTCTAAAATACTAACCTCATCATATTTAACTACCCAACTATGAAGTTCTTTGCAAGTAACGGGTGTTTGTTCAGTATGTAGAGATCGACCATGACGGATAAGGGTTATTTCCATGTTTTACACTCACCTATTTATCATTTGTTTCCGAAAGCAAAGATGAGTTCTGTTTCACAAACAATTTCATCATCAACCTTTGCTATTCCTCGGCCTTTACCAATTGATCCTTTTACTCTTGTGATTTCTACTTCAAGTAAAAGCTGATTCCCTGGTTGGACTTGTTTTTTAAAGCGACATTTATCAATACCGGCTAAAAAGCCTAATTTTCCATGGTTTTCTTCCTTAGACAACATCACTACAGCACTTACTTGTGCTAGTGCTTCAACAATTAATACGCCTGGCATAACTGGATAATCAGGAAAATGGCCTTTAAAGAACTCTTCATTTGCTGTTACATTTTTGATTGCTGTTGCTTTTTTACCCTCTTCAACCTCTAGAATTTTATCTATTAAAAGAAAGGGATAGCGGTGTTGAATGATTTTTTTTATATCAACAATATCTAGCATAATTGAAACCTCCTTTTATTTACAATTACATTTTATCACTTACTTATATAACCTGGTACTAAAATATCAATTTTTTATTTTTTCATAACCATAGAGGAGCTTGTATATATTGTACAAAGTGGTTGTTCAAAAGGGTGGGGATTATGCAGCTGGTATTTTGTATAGGTATTGTGATTTGTATTTTTATGAGTTTTAAGAGTGTTATTATTGTTTGTTTTCAGAAGAATTTCCTATCCTTTGAAACAGTTGTTATGATCACTTATCTTTATTTATCATTGTTAGTGGGCTTTGGAATGATTTTTTTAATATGTTTACAAAGCGATCTTCACGTGCTTGTTGAGGCAGGTAAACCTATTTCAGGGGATTATTTTGATAAACTTGGAACCTCTTTCTACTTTAGTGCAGTTACACTATTTTCAGTTGGTTATGGAGATATTGTTCCTGTTGGTTTAGGGAGATTAATAGCTGTGACTGAAGCACTTATTGGCTATATTCTACCAGCTGTTTTTGTTGCGCGAACAGTAATTGGTATAGATAAGCAGTAAATAGTTGTACGAAATGCAAAAGTTGGTTACGCTTATTTTAGTACAATTATTTTGGAGGGATTATTATGACACTAGAAATAGGTCAAGCAGTACCAAGTGTGGAATTATTAGCTGACAATGGTGAACAAACAACTCTTGCTGATTATAAAGGGAAATATGTTGTTCTTTATTTCTATCCAAAGGACATGACACCAGGATGTACAACAGAAGCATGTGATTTTCGCGATCAACACGAAAGCTTTGCAGATCTAAATGCAGTGATTGTAGGAGTAAGCCCTGATCCACAGGAAAAACATCAGAAATTTAAAGAAAAGCATGATCTGCCGTTTCAATTATTAGTTGATGATGAACATAAGTTAGCAGAAGCTTTTGATGTATGGAAGTTGAAAAAGAACTTTGGTAAAGAGTACATGGGAATTGAACGCTCTACTTTTATTATTGATCCTGATGGGAAGTTAATAAAAGAATGGAGAAAAGTTAAAGTGAAGGACCATGTAGAAGAAGCCTTGCAATACATAAAAGAAATTCAATCGTAAGTAGAGGGTGAACATATGAGAGACGAAAGAATAACAAAGCTTGCATCTATTTTGTTAAATCATTCAGTGAAAGTAAATAAAGGTGAGAAGGTACTTATCCGTGGTCATTTAAATACAAAGCCATTAATAACAGAGCTTATTGACCAAGCAAATGAGATCGGTGCTTTTCCTTATGTTGATCTTTTTGATGATGAAATTAATCTTCATTTAGCTAAAAACTATCAACGTGAACAGCTTGAAACACAAGCAAAATGGCAAATGCAGGTGTATAAAGATGTTGATGCTGTCATCATTATCATTGGGGAAGAAAATGACGCTGAAATGGCTGATATCCCAATGGAGAAGCATCGAATTCGTGGAGAAATTATGAAGCCAGTTTCTGAGTTTTATGTTAATAACCGTAAGTGGGTGTTATTAAATTATCCAACAAAAGGTTTGGCGCAAAAAGCAGGGATGAGTACGAGAGCCTTTGAAGACTACTTATTTGATGTTTGCACAGTAGATTACGAAAAAATGGCTAAAGCAGTTGCTCCACTGAAAAAATTAATGGAACAAACAAATTCAGTTCGACTTACAGGTCCAGGAACAGATTTACGTTTCTCGATTAAAGATATTCCTGTTATTCCTTGTACAGGAGAGGCGAATGTTCCTGATGGAGAAATCTTTACTGCACCTGTAAAAGATTCGGTTAATGGAACGATATCATTTAATACACCATGTCCGTATCATGGTACAACATTTAGAGATGTTAAGCTGACGTTTGAAAATGGGAAAATTGTTGAAGCTACCTCTGATCAAACGAAGAAGCTTAATGATATTCTTGATACTGATGAAGGTGCAAGATATATTGGAGAATTTGCAATAGGGTTCCATCCGTATATTGAAGAACCAATGGGTGACATTTTGTTTGATGAAAAAATATGTGGAAGTCTTCATTTTACACCAGGTGAGGCTTATGAAGAAGCGGATAATGGGAACAAATCAGCAATTCATTGGGACATGGTTCTTATCCAACGACCTGAATATGGTGGTGGAGAAATCTATTTTGATGATGTTCTTATTCGGAAAGACGGTAAGTTTGTGCTTCCAGAATTAGAAGGTTTAAATCAAAATCATCTTAAATCATAATAGCCTATTTTTATTCAACAAGGCATACGTCCAGCCAAAAGGGGAATTTCTGCGTACTGTAAAGAGAAGGCATTACCTCCTCAAATGTTAGCGCCGGATTGGAAGTGCGGAACCCGAGCTCCGCACTCTTTTTTTATTTGATCCTGAGGTAATGATAATAACAAATAGTTTTATATACAATAATACATAGTTTAATTTTAAAATTGAGAGCAACAAAGTTATAAAAAGTGAGGGACTATTACTATGAATGTTTTATCAACTGTAAAATTAACTCATGCTATTAAAGAGCAGCTGGCAAATCATTTTCCGATAATCACATTTTTCCATGACCTAAAAATTGATGAAGCAGAGCAGTTGATACCAAGAGCCGATATTATCTTAACTTATGGAGAAGATTTAGTTGAAGATCATATAAAAGCTGCAACAAATTTAAAATGGGTAATGGTAGCTTCAGCTGGCATTGAAAAGCTGCCGTTTGATATATTAAAGGAGCGGAAAATATTAGTAACCAATGCAAAAGGGGTTCATGGAATTCCAATGGCTGAATATTGTTTAGCGATGATGCTCCAAGTGTCTCGCCAAGCTAAAGCGCTGATAGAGAACGAAAAACAGCATAACTGGGATCGTTCGGTGAAGATGAATGAGTTATATGGAAAAACAGTTTATATATTAGGAACAGGTGCAATTGGATCTGCAACTGCTAAGCTTTCTAAGGCATTCGGTATGAACGTAGTTGGAATGAATCGTGATGGAAGAAGTGTCGAGCATTTTGATACCACATATAAAAAAGAAGACATCCTCCTACCTGTAAAGGATGCTGATTTCATTATTTCTGTGCTTCCAAGTACCAGTGCTACAAAATCTCTAGTAAATGAAACATTTTTAAATACAATGAAGAGTGAAGCGGTGTTTATTAATATTGGTAGAGGAGATGTAGTCGTAGAAGAACATTTGATTACTGCTCTGGAAAATAATAAGCTTAAACATGCTGTGCTTGATGTATTTGAAGAAGAGCCTTTAGGAAAGAAACATAAATTCTGGGATATGGAAAATGTAACTATTACTCCGCATCTATCTGGAATTACAGATTTATATTTACCACGTGCAATAGATATTTTCATAAGAAACTTCAATCATTATTTGGATGGTAAACTGACAGATATGGATAATAATATTAATCTTGTTCAAAGATATTAAGAGTAAACAATATTATTTTGTTAATATTATGCATAGAAAGATTAATTGACAAATGTCTTCATTACAATGTACACTAATTATAAACATTATAAAGTAAGAATCTTTATAGAAGAGAGGTGCATGGCGGATGTCTGAACATCAATTAAAAGATGCGTTAGAAGCCTTGAAGGAAACAGGTGTTAGAATCACACCTCAACGTCATGCTATACTTGAATTCTTGGTCGATTCCATGACACACCCTACAGCCGATGATATATACAAAGCGTTAGAAGGAAAATTCCCTAATATGAGTGTTGCTACTGTTTATAACAACTTAAGGGTATTTCGTGAAGTTGGACTTGTTAAGGAATTAACGTATGGCGATGCATCAAGTCGATTTGATTTTATCACATCAGATCACTATCATGTAATTTGTGAAAGTTGTGGAAAGATTGTGGATTTTTCTTACCCAGGACTTGATGAAGTTGAGGCTTTAGCTGCACATGTAACAGGTTTTAATGTAAGTCATCACCGTATGGAAATATACGGAACATGTAAAACGTGTGAGCAGAAAGAAACTCATTAAAACAAGCTTCGTCAATCAGAAGCTTGTTTTTATCTTATAGTAACAAAAAGAACGGCCCTTTATAGTAGGAGCCGTTCTTTTTTGATTATTATTTTTATGATTTTATGCTTTTACGATTATAATTTTCGTCAAATTCCTTACCTTCTAAATCTTTGTCCAGTGTTAATGGTTCTTTACAATACATACACATGTCAACACGACCGAGTATTTTAGTAGGCTTCTCACAGGATGGACAGATTACTTGAACTGCTTTTGTTGAAAGCATTCCAATCCAAAAATAAACAACTGTGCTAGCTACAATCGATAGCATTCCAAGCATCATAAAGATTGTCATAACCCACATGTTTGTTCGAAAGAAAATACCAAGATACATAATGATAAAACCTACAAAGACTAAACTAAGTGCAAAGGTTCTAATTTTATTTATTTTACTACTATATTTGCGCGCCATAACAAACCTCCTTTTCTAAATATAGCATAGCTTTTATGATAGATAAATTGTTATGTGAAGTATTAAATTAAGGATTGTATTAATTTTAGCAATTCCTTATACTATCAAATGTTAATTATAATGAATAAAGCAGGGACATTGGTGATAATTTGTGTTTTTCCAATACTTTCAAATTACCATCTTGAAAAGGGTTTTTGCTTTTACATGTAGAAGAATTAATAAACCCATTATATTGGAGGCATAATGATGGAAAATATTCTCCGTCCTATTTATCAAGAAAAAGCAAGTCATGCAGATACATTAGCTATTATTATGATAGAAAAAACAAATCAAACATCTCCATTAACAGATAACTTAGATATAGCGCTTCTTGTCATCGTTAAGGAAGCAGAGCAATCACTTTTTGTGAAACATTATGAATATGAAAGTAAAAAGGCGTCGTTAACGGTTATGACAGAAGAAGAACTGAATGAAGTGATTCTTCTAGGTACAAATAGAAGAATAGTGGATTGGGTTTTGAATGGGAAGGTTCTTTTTGATCGTAATGAATATATCGTTAAACTAATTGATAGGCTTAGAACGTTTCCATTTACAGAGAGGAAATTAAAGATTGGTATTGAGTATTCAAAACTAATTCGTAGATATTTAGAAGGTAAAGTGTTTTTTGAATCTAATCAGCTGCTAGATGCTTATAACTATATTGTTCATGCACTTCATCATCTTGCTCGACTAGAAGTAATTGATAGAGGTTATTATCCAGAAGTAACGTTATGGAACCAAGTGAAACAAATCGAGCCACAGGTTTATAAGTTATATAATGAATTGGTTATAAGCGATGAAACAATTGAGAAGAGATTAGAATTGCTATTTCTAGCTAGTGATTTCCTAATACATTCTAAAACAGAGGTAGGAGCAGCACATATCTTAACGATAATGTCTGAAAAAGAATACTGGCATTATAATGAACTACTTCATCATCCTGAATTAAAGTATTATGCTGTTGATCTAAGTGTCTTATTAGAATATCTAGTGGAGAAGAACTATGTATCAATAGAAAGAATCGAAACAAAAGGTAAAGGAATTTATCATCGTGCGTATTTTGTTCAGGAAAAGTATTGACTTTAGTTTTTATGGATGATATATTATTAAACGTCGCTGTTACTGAAACAGAAAACAGCGGCTTTGCTTTTCTTTTCATGTACTAAACTTCTTCAAAAAGTTTTTTGGAAAAGAAGTTGACGATGTGGAAATGAAATGTTATATTAAGAAAGTCGCTTCTAGGTGAAACGGCAATTAATGATCTTTGAAAACTAAACAAAACCAAGCGTGCCAACGTTAATTTCGATTAACAAAACGTAC
>NZ_VOQF01000018.1 GCF_007994985.1 Metabacillus litoralis
GTGAGAGTAGGACGTCGCCAAGTAAAGAGTGGGAAAGATCAGTAGAGATACTGGTCTTTTTTTTGTGGAGAAAAAGGTAAAAGGTAAAAAATAGAGTCAATGTTCTTTACATTATATTGAATATATCGAAGATATGTATGTAAGAGGTAGAGACTAAAAAGTACTACTAGCCTGAGGCTTGGGAGCAGCAAGAAGGTCAAGGAAGCGCAGTGAATGAAGACCGGAATGTGCGTAGTTGGCGCATGAGGATCTGAATGAACAAGCTGACGCGGAGATTCGCCGCTTATCGCAAGCCGAGGTCCGAACGCGGAAGTTAAGCTCCAGCGCCGATGGTAGTTGGGGGTTTCCCCCTGTGAGAGTAGGACGTCGCCAAGTAAAGAGTGGAAAAGATCAGTAGAGATACTGGTCTTTTTTTGTGGAGAAAAAGGTAAAAAAATAGAGTCAATGTTCTTACATTATATTTAATATATCGAAGATATGTATGTAAGAGGTAGAGACTAAAAAGTACTACTAGCCTGAGGCTTGGGAGCAGCAAGAAGGTCAAGGAAGCGCAGCGAATGAAGACCGGAATGTGCGTATTTGGCACCTGAGGATCTGAATGAACAAGCTGACGCGGAGATTCGCCGCTTATCGCAAGCCGAGATCCGAACGCGGAAGTTAAGCTCTAGCGCCGATGGTAGTTGGGGGTTTCCCCCTGTGAGAGAAGGACGTCGCCAAGTAAAGAGTGGAAAAGATCAGTAGAGATACTGGTCTTTTTTTGTGCTTAAAAAAGACCAAGAGTATCATAGTAATGATTAAGCTAGAACTAGATATGTATTTAAATGTCAAGCTAGCGATGTACAATTTCAATCGTTTATGAATGTACAAAAATTAAGCAACAGCTTCTTATTCTAAGTAATATTTAATTCTGAAAGTAGACCCACCAATATTTACGACTGTTGAGTGGTATAGAATACAATCTAAATTTACATTTGCTAATTTATTTTTCCTCGCTAATGTCCTTCATCAGCTCTATGATGACCTTTTACTGGGGCTTTCCTCTGGCTAATGTCCTTCATCACCTCTATGACAATCTTTTAATTGGGATTCCCCCTTGCTTATGTATAAAGGTAGAGATTAAAAAGCACTACAAGCCTGAGGCTGGGAGAAGTAAGAATATAAGTAATGAGTGAAAAGATCAGTAGAGATACTGGTCTTTTCTGGTGTAGAAAAATATATCGAAATCATTTTATTTTAAACATTAAATCCAATGAAAATATGTTTGAGGAACTCCCTAGTATCAACGCAACTAACTCAATTCACTAAATATTAGCATATATAGTAAAAATATAATTAGTAATTAAGGGTATAAGTGACTCATTGTCTCTATAAATTAACGATGACTATTTCCTTTTTTAAAACTCTTTATTACTTTTCATATATAGCTTTTTTAATTTGGTTATATTAAAAACGGAAAACATAAAAAAAGCTTATGCTCGAACTTAAAACAAACTAATTTTTATTTTTTTAAAAGAATTGTGGTTTAACAATTCAAAATGCGTATATATATATTAAAAACTCTAAATAATTTTACTGGGAGAAAAAAATGAATCTACTTAATTTTATTGATCATGATACATATGTTATGTTTACACGAATAATTATAGCAACTATTTTATGTGGTGTTATAGGATTGGAGAGAGAGTTTAAGAATCATCCAGCAGGTTTTCGTACTCATTTACTTGTAGGAATTGGATCTTGTTTAATGATGATTTTATCTTTATATGGTTTTGATGATTATATAGAGGGAAATAATCGAGTACAGTTTGATCCTTCAAGGATTCCATCATATGTTATTAGTGGAATAGGATTTTTAGGAGGAGGAACAATTTTAGTGAAGGGAGCAACAGTGAGAGGATTAACGACTGCTGCCTCGATATGGATTGTTGCTGGATTGGGTTTAATTATTGGAACTGGAATGTACACATTAGCGATTTTCACGACAACTTTAGTATTGATGTCGCTAATATTTTTAAATAAACTGGAGAAATTTATGTATGTTAAAAAAGCAAGAAGGAAAATGAAGGTTATTGTTCACTCCAATAAATCAACGATTGATGATGTTATCAAGAAGCTAACCTCTTTTGATATTGATACGAACAAGGTTGTTATGACATCATGTAGAAAAGTTAGGGATGATTATGTCACATTTTATTATCAGTTAGATATTGATATTTCCTCTGTTACACATACACATTTAGAGAAAGTATTAGTAGAAGTTGATGAGGTTGAAAAAATATTTTAAGTAGGTTTCACTTTCCTTGAATTTGGCAATATTTAATATGGGACAGAAAAGTTGAAAAATTTCTCTGTTCCATTTATAGTTAGGTTATAGTCAAATATAGTCAAAGTCAGTGAGGGGGAGGTTGAGTGAGGAATATTTCAGACATTATTGAACAGTATCTAAAAAATGTACTGGACGGTAGTGGGAAAGAAATTGTAGAAATTAAACGCAGTGAAATAGCAGATAAGTTTCAATGTGTTCCTTCACAGATAAACTATGTTATTAATACAAGATTTACAATCGAAAGAGGCTATGTTGTTGAAAGTAAGCGTGGCGGCGGAGGATATATCCGGATTATTAAGGTTACAGCAAATAACCAAGCACATCTCCTTGATCAGATATTACATCTGATTAGTCAACGCCTTTCCCAAGCTGCTGCTGAGGATATTATAGGTCGCTTAGTAACAGAAGATGTAATATCTTCCCGTGAAGCTAAGTTGATGTTAAGTGTAATAGATCGTTCAGTCCTATATATTGAACTTCCTCATAGAGATGAATTAAGGGCAAGAATGTTTAAAGCCATGATTACATCATTGAAATATAAGTAAAGGTAGGGGAGACGAATGATTTGCCAGGAATGTAATGAAAGACCGGCAACGTTTCACTTTACAAAAGTGATAAATGGTGAAAAAACTGAGTTTCATATTTGTGAACATTGTGCAAAAGAAAACAGTGAACTTTTTATGTTTAATGGTAATGCTGGATTCTCTTTAAATAGTCTTTTAACAGGATTACTTAATATGGAGCAGGGTATAGCAAATAAAGAGGAAACTAATGTTTTTAAATCAGAAGATATACCAAAGTGTGATTGTTGTAGCATGACTCTTCACCAATTTAAAAAGGTAGGAAGATTTGGCTGTTCAAATTGTTATTCCACTTTCAAAAATTATATTACACCTGTTCTAAAGAGGGTCCATGGAGGCAATACAGTCCATTCGGGGAAAATCCCTAAAAGAAGTGGTGGAGACATTCATATACGTAAAAAAATTGATGAATTAAAAACTAAAATACACAGTTTCATAGAACAAGAAGAGTTTGAGCAAGCAGCAAAAGTTAGGGACGAGATTCGATCGCTTGAAAAAGAACTTAGTAATATTCGTGAGGAGGGATCTTAATTATGTCACTCCAAAATTTCATGAGTAAAGCAATGAGTGCATGGATGAGCCAGGAAGGTCCAGATTCTGATATTGTATTAAGCAGTCGAATTCGTCTTGCTCGTAACATGGAACAATATAAATTTCCAACCTTATCTTCAGATGAAGAGGCACAAAAGGTTCTAGATTTTTTTGAACAAACATATGCAAATAAGACACTTGAAAAAATTGGGCAGTTAGAGCTGTTAAAAATGAATGATTTACAGCCTATCCAAAAAAGAGTGTTGGTAGAAAAACATTTAATAAGCCCAAATCTTGCTGATCATTCAGTTTACGGTGGTTGTTTACTATCAGAAAATGAAGAGGTTAGCATCATGATTAATGAGGAAGATCATATCCGTATTCAATGCCTCTATCCAGGTCTTCAATTAGAAGAGGCATTGAAGATCGCGAACCAGCTTGATGATTGGATTGAAGAAGAAGTTGATTATGCTTTTGATGAGCAAAGAGGATACTTAACAAGCTGTCCAACTAATGTGGGAACAGGCTTAAGGGCGTCTGTGATGATGCATCTACCGGCTTTAGTACTCACACAAAAGATTAACCGAATTATTCCTGCTATTAATCAATTAGGTTTAGTCGTTAGAGGAATTTATGGTGAAGGTAGTGAAGCTGTAGGTAATCTGTTTCAGATATCTAACCAGATCACATTAGGTAAGTCAGAAGAGGATATTGTAGAAGATTTACTTAGTGTTGTGCAACAGCTCATTACACAGGAGAGAAATACTAGGGAAGCACTCTATGACTCATCACAAATTCAGCTGGAAGATCGAGTATATCGTTCTTTTGGAACGTTAGCTTACAGCAGGGTTATTGAATCAAATGAGACAGCAAAATGTTTATCTGATGTACGGCTAGGCATTGATTTAGGCATTATAAAAGATATTTCTCGTAATATTTTAAATGAGTTGATGGTGTTAACACAGCCAGGATTTCTTCAACAGTATTTCGGAGGTCCATTGAGACCTAATGATCGAGATATTAGGCGTGCAGCATTAATAAGAGAAAGATTGAACTTAGAGAAGGAAAGTAATAATCGGATGGAGGATGATGAATTATGATGTTTGGAAGATTTACTGAACGCGCTCAAAAGGTACTTGCTTTAGCACAAGAGGAAGCAGTTCGTTTGGGGCACAACAATATTGGTACTGAACATATTCTTCTAGGTCTAGTTAGTGAAGGTGAAGGCATTGCTGCTAAAGCATTAATTGCATTAGGCTTAGGACCTGAAAAAATCCAAAAAGAAGTTGAAGGATTAATCGGAAGAGGTCAAGATGCTTCTCAAACAATTCACTACACTCCTAGAGCAAAAAAGGTTATTGAATTATCTATGGATGAAGCTAGAAAGCTTGGACACTCTTATGTTGGAACTGAGCATATTTTATTAGGACTTATTCGTGAAGGTGAAGGAGTTGCAGCTAGGGTATTAAATAACTTAGGTGTAAGTTTAAATAAAGCAAGACAGCAGGTTCTTCAATTATTAGGAAGTAATGAATCTTCTGCAAACCACCAAGGTGGAAGTATGACAAATGCGAATACACCTACACTAGATAGTTTAGCAAGAGATTTAACTGTAATTGCAAGAGAAGGAAGCTTAGATCCTGTTATCGGAAGAAGTAAAGAAATTCAACGTGTAATTGAAGTGCTAAGCCGACGCACAAAAAATAATCCTGTATTAATTGGTGAACCAGGTGTTGGTAAAACAGCAATTGCTGAAGGGTTAGCACAGCAAATCGTACAAAATGAGGTTCCTGAAATTTTACGTGACAAACGAGTAATGACTCTTGATATGGGTACAGTTGTTGCAGGTACCAAATATCGTGGGGAGTTTGAGGATCGCCTTAAAAAGGTTATGGATGAAATCCGACAAGCAGGTAATATCATTCTATTTATTGATGAACTTCATACATTAATTGGTGCTGGTGGAGCAGAGGGAGCAATTGATGCATCAAATATTTTAAAACCATCATTAGCTAGAGGTGAACTACAGTGTATTGGTGCAACAACTCTAGATGAATATAGAAAATACATTGAAAAAGATGCTGCGTTAGAAAGAAGATTCCAACCAATTCAAGTTGATGAACCAACAGTAGATGAAAGCATTCAAATCTTAAAAGGGCTAAGAGATCGATATGAGGCTCACCATAGAGTTTCCATTACAGATGAATCTATTGATGCGGCCGTTAAGTTATCTGATCGATATATCTCTGATCGTTTTTTACCAGATAAAGCAATTGATTTAATAGATGAAGCAGGTTCAAAGGTTCGCTTACGCTCATTCACAACACCACCTAATTTAAAAGAGCTTGAGCACAAGCTAGAGGAAATACGTAATGAGAAAGATGCTTCAGTACAAAGTCAAGAATTTGAAAAAGCTGCATCATTACGAGATACTGAGCAGCGTTTACGTGAACAGCTAGAAGAAACGAAGAAAACATGGAAAGAAAAACAAGGACAGGAAAACACAGAAGTAACTGTTGAAGATATTGCATTGGTTGTATCAAGCTGGACTGGTGTTCCTGTTTCAAGACTAGCACAAACTGAAACAGATAAATTGCTCAACATGGAAAGTCTTCTACATTCAAGAGTAGTTGGTCAAGAAGAAGCTGTTGTAGCTGTTGCTAAAGCAGTGCGTCGTGCACGTGCAGGACTTAAGGATCCTAAGCGACCAATTGGATCATTTGTATTCTTAGGACCAACTGGTGTTGGTAAAACAGAACTTGCTAGAGCACTTGCAGAATCAATTTTTGGTGATGAGGATTCCATGATTCGAATTGATATGTCTGAATACATGGAAAAGCACTCAACATCTCGTCTAGTAGGGTCACCTCCAGGATATGTTGGTTATGAAGAAGGTGGACAATTAACTGAAAAGGTTAGAAGAAAGCCATATTCAGTTGTTCTTTTAGATGAAATTGAAAAAGCTCATCCTGACGTATTTAATATATTATTACAAGTATTAGAAGATGGACGTTTAACAGATTCTAAAGGCCGAACTGTAGACTTTAGAAATACTATTTTAATTATGACTTCTAATGTTGGAGCAAGTGAATTAAAGAGAAATAAATATGTTGGTTTCAATATTCAAGATGAAACACAAAACCATAAAGATATGAAAGGTAAGGTAATGAATGAGTTGAAAAAGGCATTTCGACCTGAGTTCATTAACCGTATCGATGAAATTATCGTATTCCATGCATTAGAAAAGAAACATTTAAAAGAAATTGTTTCTCTTATGTCAGATCAATTAACTAAGAGATTAAAGGAACAAGAATTATCACTAGAGCTTACTGATTCAGCAAAAGAAAAAATTGCTGACGAAGGTGTGGATCTAGAATATGGTGCAAGACCTTTACGTCGCTCTATTCAGAAAAATGTTGAAGACCGTTTATCTGAAGAGCTATTAAAAGGAACAATAAACAAAGGTCAAAAAATTGTTTTAGATGTTGAAGATGGTGAGTTTATCGTTAGAACAACTGAAAAAGAAGAAGTAAAACAATAATAAAAAAAATTATATAGAGTTAAGAAAGAAGTTGAGGCATACAAGAATTGTGTGCCTCGCTTTCTTTATTTAAATCAGACATTTATCTAAATCTTACATATGTTATTTTACATTATTTAAATATAATTACAGGATAAGTATCATAAACAACTTGTCTACTTGCTAATCTAATAAGAGAGGAACTATTTAATGGCTAAAACAAAGGTAAAATTTATCTGTCAATCATGTGGTTATGAATCACCTAAATGGATGGGCAAATGCCCTGGTTGTGGTGAATGGAATACGATGACAGAGGAAATATCTAAACCGGCATCTTCACGTAGAGCTGTTTTTGCACATTCCAGTCAAACCTTACAAAAACCCTCTCCAATCACAAGCATCGAGACCGCTCAAGAGCCTAGAATATTCACAAATTCAGAAGAATTTAACCGAGTGTTAGGTAGTGGAATTGTAAAGGGATCTTTAGTTTTAATTGGGGGAGATCCAGGTATTGGGAAATCAACATTACTGCTACAGGTGTCTTCTCAATTAGCTGATAATGGTAATGATGTTTTATATATATCAGGTGAGGAATCTGTTAAGCAAACAAAGCTTAGAGCAGATCGTCTTGGAGTAAAGTCTGATAAATTACTAGTTTTGTCTGAAACGGATTTAAGTTTTATCTCAAAAGCAATTGAAGAAGTAAATCCCTCTTTTGTTGTAGTGGATTCAATTCAGACCGTATTTCATAGTGAAATTAGCTCAGCACCAGGAAGCGTATCACAAGTTAGAGAGTCAACAGCTGAACTTATGAGAATAGCAAAAACAAAGGGCGTCGCTATTTTCATTGTTGGTCATGTGACAAAAGAGGGCTCTATTGCAGGTCCAAGGATTTTAGAGCATATGGTTGATACAGTCCTTTATTTTGAAGGTGAAAGGCATCATACTTATCGTATATTAAGAGCTGTTAAAAACCGTTTTGGCTCAACAAATGAAATGGGAATTTTTGAAATGAAGGAATCAGGTCTTGAGGAAGTTGAAAATCCTTCTGAAATTTTCCTTGAAGAAAGATCAAAGGGTGCAGCAGGCTCTACTGTAGTTGCATCTATGGAAGGTACAAGATCGGTGTTGGTTGAAATACAGGCATTAATATCACCGACAAGCTTTGGTAATCCTAGGCGGATGGCCACTGGAATTGATCATAATCGAGTTCCATTGCTTATGGCTGTGTTAGAGAAGCGTGTAGGACTTTTATTACAAAATCAAGATGCTTACTTAAAGGTTGCTGGTGGAGTGAAGCTTGATGAGCCTGCCATAGATTTAGCTATTGCTGTAAGTATTGCTTCAAGCTTTAAGGATGCCCCACCAAAGCCAACAGATGTCATCATCGGTGAGGTTGGGCTTACTGGAGAGGTTCGAAGAGTTTCTAGAATTGAACAAAGAGTCATGGAAGCTGCAAAATTGGGCTTTAAGAGGGCAATTATTCCGGAAGCAAATATAGGAGGATGGAACCCACCAGCAGATATTGAAATTGTAGGAGTAAAAAATGTTGCAGAGGCCCTTCAAAAAACATTAGGGGGTTAACAGATCGATGACTGACATAGAGAGCAAGACTGGAGAAAAAACCTTAAATGAGATCCTGCAATTTGTTGCACCAGGTACACCGATTAGAGAAGGAATTGAAAATGTCCTTAGAGCAAAAACAGGTGGGTTAATCGTAGTAGGTCATAATGAAGAGGTGAAAAAAGTAATTGATGGTGGTTTTTCAATTCAATGTTCCTTTTCATCTGCTCACCTTTATGAATTAGCTAAAATGGATGGTGCAATTGTATTAAGTGATTCTGGTCATAAGATACTGTATGCAAATGCACAATTAGTTCCAGATCCTACTATTTACTCTTCTGAAACAGGGATGAGACATCGAACAGCAGAACGAGTTGCTAAACAAACTGGAAATTTGGTTATTGCCATTTCCCAACGAAGAAATGTGATCACTTTATATCATGGAGAATTAAGGTATGCATTAAGAGATATAGGTGTTATTTTAACAAAGGCAAATCAAGCTATTCAAACGTTAGAGAAATATAAAATTGTCCTTGATCAATCAATAAAAATATTAGGCGCACTAGAGCTCGAAGAACTTGTAACATTTAAAGAAGTTTTACAAGTATTACATCGCTTTGAAATGGTGTTAAGAATCAAGGATGAAATAAATGATTATGTTAATGAGCTTGGAGCAGAGGGACATTTAATTAGGCTACAGCTGGCTGAACTTCTTACAGGCTTAGAAGGAGAGGCAGCATTATTGATTAAAGATTATGCAAGTGACAAATCTGTTGATCCTTACCCAATCATTAAACAATTACAAGATTTATCTAGCTTTGAGCTATTAGATGATTCTGTGTTATTTAAGTTATTAGGACACTCTTCATTTACTAACATTGATAGTCCTGTGGTGCCTAGAGGATATCGAACACTAAATAAAATTCCTAGACTTCCCTCCATTATTATCGAAAATTTAGTGACAAAATATAAAAATTTGAAACTTATCTTGCAGGCATCCGTAGAACAGTTAGATGATGTAGATGGTATAGGTGAAGTTAGAGCGAGGAAAATTAAGGATGGCCTTAAAAGACTTAAAGAACAGCTCCTGATTGATCGCACCATATAATTTTAAATTACTGTGAAACTTTTCATAATATTGTTTTAAGCTGGCGAAAATAGGGTATATTATAATTGTTTTTACTGTCATTTGAAATTACAGTCTTATGTCAATCTATTTACATTTTTAAATATCTATTTTATAAATAACTAAATTAGGATAAAGTAGTTATAACCTAAAAAGGAGGTGAAGGTATGTTAATTAAACGCATAATCCAACTATTATTCCTAAGTGTGGGTGGAATGCTAGGTATTCTATTCATACCAGAATTGCTTGAACTATTAAATATGCAGGACATACCTTTTATTAATACACCTTATACGTTAGCGGTACTAGGTGCAATAATATTTTTTGTCGCAACATTTTGGTTAGTTGATTATGTAGTAAACTGGATAAAGGTTTTAGAAGAAGCTGTAGTAAAAGCACCTGTTACAGATGTATTATTTGGGAGTCTAGGTTTAATATTCGGTCTTATAGTAGCTTTTCTTATTGTTATCCCATTAAAAGATATACAATATCAGGTGTTTAATACAATCATCCCAATCTTCCTTACACTATTACTTGGTTATTTAGGTTTCCAGGTAGGGTTTAAGAAAAGAGATGAGCTTGTTAATTTATTTACCGTACCTAATAAAATTGGTAAGAAAAAGGGTATGGCTGATGATGAAAATGAACATGAGGATAAAAAGCTTAAAATTTTAGATACAAGTGTGATTATAGATGGGCGGATTGCTGATATATGTCAAACCGGCTTTTTAGAGGGCACAATAGTAATCCCGCAATTTGTTTTAGAAGAGCTACAACATATAGCTGACTCTTCTGATGTGTTAAAAAGAAATAGAGGACGAAGAGGATTAGATATCCTTAATAGAATCCAAAAAGAGCTTTCAATTAATGTGGAAATATATGAAGGTGATTTTGAGGAAATACAGGAAGTTGATAGTAAGTTGGTAAAACTTGCGAAGTTAACTTCAGGTGTTGTTGTAACAAATGACTTTAATTTAAATAAAGTATGTGAACTTCAAAAAGTTCATGTGTTAAATATTAATGATTTAGCTAATGCGGTGAAACCAGTTGTTCTTCCTGGTGAAGAAATGAAGGTTCAAGTGATTAAAGATGGTAAAGAACATAATCAAGGTGTTGCTTATTTAGACGATGGTACAATGATCGTTGTGGAGGATGGCCGAAATTATATCGGAAAGCATATTGAGGTATTAGTAACAAGTGTTCTTCAAACCTCAGCAGGACGAATGATTTTTGCCAAGCCTAAGCTATTAGAAAAAGCATTATAGAAAGCGGCTTTACCATTTCTCATAGAAGATCATTATTTGTGATTAATGACTATAAAGTGCAGTGAACAGCCCATGAACAGCATATTTAATGTTCATGGGCTGTTTTACATATGATGAGTAATCTCTTATTATGTTTGTATGCATGTTTTTAAATGAACTTTTAAAGGAGTCACTTCAAATGAATTATCAAGTTGTCATACCAGCAGCTGGTCAAGGCAAACGAATGAATGCTGGGAAAAACAAACAATTTTTAGAGGTTAATGAAATCCCGCTTATTATACATACGTTAAGAGTATTTGAAAATCATTCACTATGCTCTGGTATTATCCTTGTGATTAATAAAATGGAAAGAAATGAATTTGAAGAACTAATACATAAGTATAAAATAACGAAAGTGAAACAATTGGTTTATGGTGGTGCTGAAAGACAAAATAGTGTTTATAACGGTTTAAAAGCATGCCATAAAGAAAACTATGTGCTTGTCCATGATGGTGCCCGCCCGTTTGTGTCACATACTAGTATAGAAGAACTAATACAAGCCACAAATCGTACTGGTGCAGCAACCTTGGGTGTTCCTTTGAAAGATACGATTAAAGTGGTTAGAGATGGAGTTGTCAGTCATACTCTTGATCGCTCTAATTTATGGGGAATTCAAACCCCACAAGCTTTTGAGCTAGATTTGATTTTAAATGCCCATAATCAAGCTATAGAAGAAGGTTATTTAGGAACAGATGATGCTAGCCTTATGGAAAGAACAGGTCAAGCAGTATCGATTGTAATGGGTGATTACATAAATATAAAAATAACGACTCCTGAAGATTTAATCATTGCTGAATCAATCATTAAAAGAAAGTGAAATCATATAGAGAGAATAAAAGAAAGAGGGAAGCATAATGATCAGAGTTGGACAAGGTTTTGATGTACATCAATTAGTTGAAGGAAGACCACTTATACTAGGTGGAATTGATATTCCTTATGAAAAAGGATTATTAGGTCATTCAGATGCAGATGTATTATTACATACTGTTGCAGATGCATGTTTAGGTGCTATAGCAGAAGGTGATATCGGAAAGCATTTTCCAGATACAGATCCTGAATTTAAGAATGCGGATTCTGCAGAGCTATTATCACATGTATGGAAACTAGTGAAAGACCGCGGATTTGAACTGGGAAATATCGATTGTACAATCATTGCTCAAAAGCCTAAAATGGCTCCTCATATTGAAAAGATGAGAGCGCGTATAGCAGAATTGTTAGAAGCGGATATTTCTCAAGTGAATGTAAAGGCAACAACAACTGAACAATTAGGATTTACAGGTAGACAGGAAGGAATTGCGTCACAAGCAACTATATTAATTCAGAAACGATAATTCGCAAACCGATAAGAGTGCAACTACTTTAGATTCTACTATGAATTATTTTGTGTCTCTGATACATTGGTGGTAAAATTAGGTCTTATTAATACGCTTGACAATACAGGAAAAGCATAAAGTATTATGTTAGAAGTTATCATTTAAAATATAGAAACAGTAATAAATGGAGGTAAACAAATGACAAGTGAAGTAAGAGTGCGTTATGCACCAAGTCCAACAGGACATTTACATATAGGAAATGCAAGGACTGCATTATTTAATTATTTATTTGCAAAAAACCAGGGTGGAAAATTTATTATTCGTATTGAAGACACCGATAAGAAAAGAAATATCGAGGGTGGAGAGCAAAGCCAACTGAAATATTTGAATTGGCTAGGAATCAACTGGGATGAAAGTGTCGATGTTGGCGGAGAATACGGTCCTTATCGCCAATCAGAAAGAACTGATATTTACAAAAAATATTATGAAGAGTTACTAGAAAAAGGATTAGCTTATAAATGTTTTTGTACCGAAGAAGATCTAGAAAAAGAACGTGAAGAACAAATTGCCCGTGGAGAAACTCCTCAATATTCAGGAAAACATGCTAGTCTGACTGTTGAAGAACAACAAGTGCTTGAAGGACAAGGGCTAAAGCCAAGTATTCGTTTCAGGGTGCCAGCTAAAAAAGAGTATCGTTTTAATGATATGGTAAAAGGTGATATATCTTTTGAATCTGAAGGTATGGGTGACTTTGTGATCGTCAAAAAGGATGGAACACCAACATACAACTTTGCAGTAGCAGTTGATGATCATTTGATGAAAATCTCACATGTTTTACGTGGTGAAGATCATATCTCAAACACACCAAAACAAATGATGATTTATGAAGCATTTGGTTGGGATATACCAGTATTTGGCCATATGACGTTAATTGTAAATGAAAATCGAAAAAAATTAAGTAAACGTGATGAATCAATCATCCAATTTATTGAGCAATATGAGGAGTTAGGTTATCTTCCTGATGCTTTATTTAACTTCATTTCTCTACTTGGGTGGTCTCCAGGTGGAGAAGAGGAAGTGTATTCAAAAGAACAATTAATCGAAATCTTTGATTCAGCAAGATTATCAAAATCTCCTGCTGTTTTTG
This sequence comes from Metabacillus litoralis, assembly GCF_007994985.1. Classification (GTDB taxonomy): domain Bacteria; phylum Bacillota; class Bacilli; order Bacillales; family Bacillaceae; genus Metabacillus; species Metabacillus litoralis. The sequence continues at coordinate 13,412 of NZ_VOQF01000018.1, forward strand.
ATACACAAAAATTAGCATGGATGAATAACCAATATATTAAACAGTTAGATTTAGCTCAGCTGATTCCACTTTCATTGCCACATCTTGAGAAAGCTGGAAAAGTTACTGATGATATGAATGAAGAAGCTAAGGATCGAATTCATCAGCTTATCGCACTTTACCAAGAACAAATGAGTTATGGAGCAGAAATTGTTGAGCTTACAGAGCTATTCTTTAAAGAAGATATTACTTACAATAGAGAAGCAGAGACTGTTCTTGAAGGTGAGAGTGTACCAGAGGTGCTAAAGGCATTTTTAACTGAGGTAGAGAGTGTAGAGGATTTTTCTGCTGAACAAGTAAAATCTTCAATAAAGGCAGTCCAAAAAGCAACTGGTCAAAAGGGTAAAAATTTATTTATGCCTATTCGTGTGGCTATTACTGGTCAAACACATGGACCGGATTTACCAAAATCAATTGCAGTTTTAGGTAAAAATATTGTAATATCTAGATTAAATAGTGTTATTAGTTAACTTTTCGACTAAAATGTAATATAGTATGGTTAATACATTTTAAAAGTCATATAGATAAAGCATTGATAAGGAGAGTAAAGTTTAATTTCCTTTTTAGAGAGAACCTCCACTGGCTGAAAGAGGTTTAAGTGAAGTTATACTTGAAATGCACCTTTGAGCCTTTTACTAAACGTCTATTATAGATCAGTAAGTAAAAGCGTATTACTCTACGTTACAGAGTCAAAAGTTGAGGTGTTGAGATGTTCTTTTCTCATACCTAAACAGAGTGGAACCGCGCATTTAAGCGTCTCTGTATCATATATACAGAGGCGCTTTTTTATATGTAAAAAAGTTAAATTTATATCAAATAAAGGCAATAAAGGATGAGGATTGGAGGGATTAAAGTGTTAAAAATGATGAAAGAAGATGTTGATGTTGTATTTGAACAAGATCCTTCTGCCAGAAGTTATTTTGAGGTTATCCTAACTTACTCTGGTTTACATGCTATTTGGGGATACCGGATTGCACATGTGTTGTATAAGAGGAAACTCTTTTTCTTAGCAAGAGCTGTTTCTCAGGTAAGTCGCTTTTTTACTGGTGTAGAAATTCATCCGGCTGCAAAGATAGGGCGTCGCTTTTTTATAGATCATGGTATGGGTGTAGTGATCGGAGAAACCTGTGAGATCGGTGATGATGTAACCGTATTTCAAGGAGTTACTCTTGGGGGTACTGGTAAAGAAAAAGGAAAACGACATCCTACAATTAAGGACCATGCATTAATTGCAACAGGTGCAAAAGTATTAGGATCAATCACAGTTGGTGCATACTCTAAAATAGGTGCAGGATCTGTGGTGCTTAAAGAGGTTCCTGATCACTCAACAGTTGTTGGTATTCCTGGTAGAGTGGTCATTCAAAATGGTAAAAGAGTTGATCAAGACTTGAATCATTGTGATTTGCCTGATCCGGTTGCAGATCGGTTTAAGGAATTAGAAGCAGAGCTTAAAGGGTTAAGAGATGAAGTACAACAGTTAAGGAAAGGGACGAGTGAATATGACAATAAAGTTGTACAATACGCTAACAAGGCAAAAGGAAACATTTGAACCACTAGAAGCAGGTAAGGTTAAAATGTATGTGTGTGGTCCAACGGTTTATAACTATATTCATATAGGAAATGCGAGACCAGCAATCGTATATGATACTGTAAGAAGATATTTAGAATATAGAGGCTATGATGTTAATTTTGTTTCTAATTTTACCGATGTAGATGACAAATTGATCAAAGCAGCTAATGAACTTGGTACAGATGTTCCAACAGTTGCTGAGCGGTTTATTGATGCATATTTTGCTGATGTATCAGCACTAGGCTGCAAACGTGCTAATGTACATCCGCGTGTTACAGAGAACATTGAGCTTATTATTGAGTTTATTCAGGCTCTAATTGATAAAGGCTATGCGTATGAAGCAGATGGAGATGTTTATTATAAAACTAGAGAGTTTAAAGGATATGGTAAGCTTTCTCATCAATCAATTGAAGAATTAAGATTAGGTAATCGAATTGATGTAGGCGAAAAGAAGCAGGATGCATTAGACTTCGTTCTATGGAAAGCAGCGAAAGAAGGGGAAATTTCCTGGGAAAGTCCTTGGGGCAATGGTCGACCAGGCTGGCATATTGAATGCTCTGCTATGGCGAAGAAGTACTTAGGAGATACAATCGATATTCATGCTGGTGGTCAGGATTTAACATTTCCACATCATGAAAATGAAATCGCTCAATCAGAAGCAGTAAATGGGAAGCTATTCTCAAAATATTGGATGCATAATGGCTATATTAATATAAATAATGAGAAAATGTCTAAGTCTCTTGGTAACTTCGTATTAGTACACGATATTATTAAAGAGATTGATCCACAAATTGTTCGATTCTTTATGTTATCTGTTCATTATCGACATCCAATTAATTTTTCACAGGAGCTGTTAGAAAGTACAAAAAATGCTTTTGAGCGTATTACAACTTCTTATGGCAACCTTCAGCATCGAAAGAATAGCTCAACAAATTTAACAGAAAATAATGATAAGTGGTTAAATAAGATAAAAGAATTCCGCCAGCAATTTGAGAAGGAAATGGATGATGATTTTAATACAGCAAATGCAATCTCAGTACTTTTCGAGCTTTCAAAACAAGCAAACTACTATGTAGAAGAGCAAAATACGGCAGAAGACGTTATTCAAGCCTTTCTTGATGAACTAGATTCGTTAGGAGATGTTTTGGGAATTAAGTTTGCATCTAACCAACTGTTAGATGAAGAAATAGAGGCTATGATTCAGCAACGAATTCAGGCGAGAAAAGAGCGAAACTTTGCTTTATCAGATGAAATTCGTGACAAACTAAAAGAGCTAAATATTATTTTAGAAGATACTCCACAAGGTACAAGGTGGAAACGAAGTTAATCAATTTGGCTATATCCGAAAACTTTGTTGTTTTAGAAACTTAAAGGAAACAGCAATGTAGTTAGTTTAGTGGCAACTTTTCTTCTTAGAATAGTACTAATATACAATTGCAATTAAGCCAAATAACAGCAAACTTTAAGAAGAGAGCCATTGATTATGAAGTTCGTTTTGAGGGAATAAAGATAAAAAAGGTTACAAAGGTGACAAAGTACCCGAGTTGGGAACGTACGTTCTTTTATGACTTTGTCCCCTTTTTCTTTAGGAAATGAGGAGCAAAATGTTTCTAGATTTAAAAACAATTAAGGATTCTAAACTTTTAAATAGCTTAGCTTTAGCATATGTGGGAGATGCTGTTTTTGAGATATATGTTAGACATCATCTGTTGTTAAAAGGAAGTATTAGACCAAATCAGCTGCATAACCAAGCAAAAAGATTTGTTTCGGCAAAGGCACAAGCCAGTATCTTGCACTATCTGTTTTCATTAGAGCTGTTTTCTGAGGAAGAGGAAGGTGTAATCAGACGAGGAAGAAATGCGAAGTCAGGTACAGTTCCAAAAAACACAGATGTTCAAACATATCGATATAGTACAGCATTTGAGGCATTACTAGGTTATTTATATTTAGAGAAGAAGCATGATCGTTTAGAGGAATTGATAGAAAAGGCATTTCAATTCATTGATGGTGAAGGAAAGGAGGGAAGACGATGAGTCAGGATTATATTATTGGACGTAATACAGTTATTGAAGTATTAAAGTCTTCTAGAGATGTTAATAAAATATGGGTAGCTGAAAACTCTTTAAAGGGACAAGCTCAAGAAATAACGAGGCTTGCGAAAGAAAGAGGTATAACTATTAACTTTGTTCCAAAGAAAAAAATAGATCAAATGGTTGAGGGAAATCATCAAGGAGTTGTGGCTCAAGTAGCTGCGTATGAATATGTTCATATTGATGACATTTTAAAAATAGCTGAGAAAAGAAACGAAATGCCATTTCTTTTATTGTTAGATGAAATTGAAGATCCTCATAACCTTGGTTCAATTATGAGAACTGCTGATGCTGTTGGTGCACATGGAATCGTCATCCCAAAAAGAAGAGCAGTTGGACTAACTGCAACAGTTGCTAAATCTTCTACTGGTGCAATAGAACATATTCCTGTTGCTCGTATTACCAATATGGCTCGAACAATAGAAGAACTGAAAGAAAAAGGAATCTGGATTGTTGGGACTGATGCTAAGGGAGCGGATGACTATCGTAACCTTGATGGTAATATGCCGTTAGCATTAATTATCGGTAGTGAAGGAAAAGGAATTGGTCGTCTCATTAAAGAGAAGTGTGATTTCTTAATAAAAATGCCTATGGTTGGTCATGTAACATCACTGAACGCTTCTGTTGCAGCAAGTCTTTTAATGTACGAGGTATATCGGAAACGAAATCCTTTAGGGGAATAGAAGCCAATGGATATCCTATTAGTTGATGGATATAACATTATTGGAGCGTGGCCGGATTTACAAAATCTAAAAAAAAATAATCTCTCAGAAGCAAGAAATCTTTTGATAGAAAAGATGGCAGAATACCAAGCATATACTGGTTACAGAGTAATCGTTGTCTTTGATGCACATATGGTCAAGGGTATTGAAAAGAAACAAAAAAACTATCGGGTAGAAGTTATTTTTACTAGGGAAAATGAAACTGCTGATGAACGTATAGAAAAGCTAGCAAAATCATTGGGAAATATTAAAACACAGGTACATGTAGCAACCTCTGATTTTACAGAACAATGGGCGATATTTGGTCAAGGAGCTCTTAGAAAGTCAGCTAGAGAGCTCTTAAATGAAATGAATTCAATTGAAAGTCGAATCAAACATAGAGTGAAAAAGATCGAAAAAGATCGCCCATCATCTAAAATAGCTTTTCCTGATGATGTGATGGAAAAGCTTGAAAAATGGCGTAGAGGAAATTTATAGTTGGTTGACGCTTTCAAAACCATTACTGTATAATATTGTTATCTTGCGTGTGGTCGGGGGGATCGACTTGAATTCATCATTCAACAAAGACAAGGTCAACAGAGAAGAATTAGTATTAATGGAGGATGAACAAGTAGTTGAACTCGTTCATCAGGGAGAAAGTGAAGCGTTGGATTACCTTATCAACAAATATCGTAATTTTGTTAGAGCGAAAGCACGGTCATACTTTTTAATTGGGGCAGATCGAGAAGATATTATCCAAGAAGGAATGATTGGATTATACAAAGCTATACGTGATTTTAAAGAGGACAAGCTCACTTCTTTTAAAGCATTTGCTGAGTTGTGTATTACAAGGCAAATCATTACCGCTATTAAAACTGCTACTCGACAAAAGCACATTCCTCTAAATTCCTATGTTTCATTGGACAAGCCAATTTATGATGAAGAGTCAGATCGAACATTATTAGATGTGATTTCTGGTACAAAAGCATTGGATCCCGAGGAACTCATTATCAATCAAGAGGAGTTTGATGATATTGAAGTGAAGATGGGAGAATTGCTAAGTGACCTAGAACAAAAAGTATTGGTTTTATACTTAGATGGCAGATCATATCACGAAATATCTGAAGAGTTAAATAGGCATGTGAAATCGATAGACAATGCCTTACAGCGTGTTAAAAGGAAACTAGAACGATATTTAGAAATTAGAGAAATTAGTTTATGATCATAAAAGGATAAAAACTTGAATTTTATCGTTTATTGACGAAGAAACCTCACTATGATACAGTTTTAAGGAATAATGTAACGGCAGGTGAGGTTATGCGAAAGAAAGTAACATTGGCTTGTACTACTTGTGGAAGTAGAAATTATACAACAATGAAAAATGTATCAAGCACTAACGATCGGTTAGAAGTAAAGAAGTTTTGTAAAGTTTGTAACTCGCATTTAAACCACCGTGAAACGAAATAATTCTATTTATTTTATTTTATAAGAATTTCCCTATTATTCCTGGAGGTAGGCATACATGCAGCGTTTAATTAATTTTTTCCGAGATGTTTCTCGTGAAATGAAGAAGGTTAGTTGGCCTAAAGGTAAAGAACTTACGAAGTATACAGTTACAGTTGTATCAACAGTAACATTTGTGGCAGTGTTCTTTGCGATAACTGACTTAGGGATTTCCTCTTTAATTCGTTTATTTTTTGAATAATAGATGGAAAATCGTGCTATAATAGAAAATATAAATTCTTTGTCTTTGAAACCCGTTAAACGGGTTTTTTCATTGTATAAAAAAAGAGTTAGTATTTATGCACATTAATATAGAGTTACATAAACCTATCGTGGGGAGGGAAGGACAAGTTGTCCTGACACTATGGAAAAGAATTGGTATGTTGTACACACATATTCAGGTTATGAAAACAAGGTTAAAGCAAATCTTGAAAAACGTGTAGAATCAATGGGCATGGAGGATAAAATATTCCGTGTTGTTGTACCTGAAGAAGAAGAAACAGATTATAAGGACGGCAAGAAGAAAGTTGTTAAGAAAAAGGTGTTTCCTGGATATGTACTTGTAGAGATTGTCATGACTGATGACTCTTGGTATGTAGTTCGTAATACTCCTGGAGTTACTGGATTTGTCGGCTCTGCTGGACATGGTTCAAAACCAACACCTCTACTAGATGAAGAGATTATGTTTATCTTAAAAAGAATGGGTATGGATGAACATAGAGTTGAGATTGATTATGAACTAAAAGAAACAGTTAAGGTTACAGAAGGACCATTTGCTAACTTTACTGGATCAATTGAAGAGATAGATTCTGACAAAAATAAGTTAAGAGTTCTTGTTAATATGTTTGGCCGTGAAACACCTGTTGAATTAGATTTTTCTCAAGTTACTAAATTATAATGTGAAAAAACTTGAAATCAATTAAGAAAAGTGGTAATATTTCATAGGTCAGTATGTCTTAAGAACCTGAGACAGAAATAAGATGTAACGCTGATCAGAAATTTAAGTGTTTCTGAATGCATAAGGGTAGGTATGCTCATTGTGAGTTGCCCGAATTTTATCCATTTGTAAAACAAGTGGATTAGATGAGTGGGAGGGTTATTAACCCATTTACCACATCACGGACTTAAGGAGGTGTGTCTCGTGGCTAAAAAAGTAATTAAAATTGTAAAATTGCAAATTCCTGCAGCGAAAGCTAATCCAGCACCACCAGTTGGTCCTGCATTAGGTCAAGCTGGTGTTAATATCATGGGATTCTGTAAAGAGTTTAACGCTCGTACAGCTGAACAAGCTGGTTTAATCATTCCGGTTGAAATCACGGTATTTGAAGACCGTTCATTTACATTTATTACAAAAACTCCTCCTGCTGCTGTTCTTCTTAAAAAAGCAGCTGGTATTGAGTCTGGTTCTGGTGAACCAAATCGTAATAAAGTAGCGACTGTTAAACGTGACAAGGTACGTGAAATCGCTGAAACAAAAATGCCTGATTTAAACGCTGCTAGCGTTGAATCAGCAATGCGTATGGTTGAAGGTACTGCACGTAGTATGGGTATCGTTATCGAAGACTAATCATTGATTAGTTGGGAATGTTTTTTGGGGTTGCGAGTTTGCTTAAAAACAAGTTCGCAACCTTTATTCGTGGGAGGTTATTCCGCTAAAACCACTAAGGAGGAAATAAAAATGGCTAAAAAAGGTAAGAAGTTTCAAGAAGCTGCGAAACTTGTAGATCGTTCAACGTTCTATCCAGTTAATGATGCAGTAGAACTAGTTAAAAAGACTAGCGTTGCTAAATTCGATGCAACTGTAGAAGTAGCTTTTCGTTTAGGAGTAGATCCTAAGAAAGCTGACCAACAAATTCGTGGAGCGGTTGTTCTTCCGAATGGTACTGGTAAAACTCAACGTGTATTAGTATTTGCTAAAGGTGAAAAAGCGAAAGAAGCTGAAGCTGCAGGTGCTGATTATGTTGGAGATGCTGACTATATCAACAAAATCCAACAAGGTTGGTTTGAATTTGATGTAATCGTAGCAACACCTGATATGATGGGTGAAGTTGGTAAATTAGGTCGTGTATTAGGGCCAAAAGGTTTAATGCCAAACCCTAAAACAGGAACAGTAACATTTGATGTAACGAAAGCTGTTAACGAAATTAAAGCTGGTAAAGTTGAATATCGTTTAGACAAAGCTGGAATTATCCATGTTCCTATCGGGAAAGTTTCTTTCGACGATAGCAAATTAGTAGAGAACTTCACTACTGTATTTGAAACTTTACTAAAAGCTAAGCCTGCTGCAGCAAAAGGTACTTACATGAAGAGTGTTAACGCTACTTCAACTATGGGACCTGGCGTGAAAGTTGACACATCAAGCTTTTCTGTAAAATAATAACTATTGACTTCTCTATGAAGTTTAATATATAATAATCAATGTTGTTTAAAACAAATATCGCTATACCGTAGACCGTAGGTGCTAACAAGCTTAATTTCCTACCGAGGTGTATTTACGAATAAAGCATTTTGCTTGTTGTTGTATATACAAACCTCCATGTCTAGTGGAGGTTTTTTTACGGCCATCACCGAACGGTACTAGTGTTACATGAATCTACAGGAGGTGTAACAATGAGCGCAATTATCGAAAAGAAAAAACAGATCGTAGAAGAGATTTCTACAAAGTTCCGTGAAAGCAAATCTACTATCGTTGTAGATTACCGTGGATTAACTGTAGGTGAGGTTACTGAATTACGTAAACAATTACGTGACGCAGGAATTGAATTTAAAGTTTACAAAAACACGATGACTCGTCGTGCGGTAGAACTTGCTGAACTTTCAGGTCTTAACGACGCATTAACTGGTCCAAACGCAATTGCTTTTGGTGGTGATGATGTTGTGGCTCCAGCTAAAATTTTAAATGACTTCGCTAAAAAGCATGAAGCACTTGAAATCAAAGCTGGTGTAATCGAAGGAAATATTGCTTCAGTTGAAGAAGTTAAAGCTCTTGCTGAACTTCCATCACGCGAAGGTTTACTTTCTATGTTGCTTAGCGTTCTTCAAGCTCCAATCCGTAATCTTGCACTTGCTACAAAAGCTGTTGCAGATCAAAAAGAAGAACAAGGCGCATAATTTATTTGAACTAATAAGCTTTAGTATGTAATAAAACCAAATAATAGGAAAAACAAGGAGGAAATTATAATGACTCAAGAACAAATCATTGAAGCAGTTAAAAGTATGACTGTTTTAGAATTAAACGACTTAGTTAAAGCAATCGAAGAAGAGTTTGGTGTAACTGCTGCAGCTCCTGTAGCTGTAGCTGCTGCTGGTGGCGAAGCTGCTGCTGAGCAAACTGAATTTGACGTAGTACTTGCAAGTGCTGGCGGACAAAAAATCAAGGTTATCAAAGTAGTACGTGAAGCTACTGGTCTTGGATTAAAAGAAGCTAAAGAAGTTGTAGATAACGCTCCTAAAGCAATCAAAGAAGGCGTATCTAAAGAAGAAGCTGAAGAATTAAAAGCTAAACTTGAAGAAGTTGGAGCTTCTGTAGAAGTTAAGTAATATAACCAACTTATGAAAGCTCGCCGGTTTATGGCGAGCTTTTTATTATTTAGGATTGTTATATATAACTATATAAACCCTGATACCACTAAAGTTCTTTTTAGTATGAATTTATTTACTGTAAAATTAGGGGAGACTGAGAGGGATAATAAACAAACGTACATAATCTCTCATTAGCCAGTAATAGATTATGGTAGAGAGTGTAGTTGATTATTAGTTTTTGTCGATTGTTGGTATTCTACTACCGAAAATTATGGGTAAAGAAACTACAACAGAAATAAAATTAAAAATGCATGTATAAAATGGTCATTAATTGTGAACCCTAATCTTCTGAAAGAGGAGGAACAAAATGAGTAATCATTATTATTCTGAAAAGCCTACCGTAGAAAGTGATCGTAAGAAATGGTCATTTATGTTGAAGGGTCACAACTTTACCTTTCAAAGTGATCGTGGAGTATTTTCAAAAAATGAAGTAGACTTTGGTTCTCGTCTTTTAATAGATTCGTTTACTTTGTCTGAAGTAGATGGAGATATTCTTGATGTTGGTTGTGGTTATGGTCCGATTGGTTTATCTGTAGCAAAACATTATGATAGACATGTTGATATGATTGATATCAACGAGAGAGCAATTGAATTGGCAAAAGATAATGCGACCTTAAATTCTATTGAGAATGTTGAAATATTTCAGAGTAATTTATTTGAAAAGATTAACGAAGGAAGAAAATATGCTGCTATCTTAACGAACCCGCCTATACGAGCAGGGAAAGTGGTTGTTCATAGTATTTTCAAGGAAAGTTTTACACATCTAGTTGATCATGGTGAACTGTGGATTGTGATACAAAAGAAGCAAGGAGCTCCATCGACAATTGAATTATTAGAGAAACTATTTTCGGAAGTGGAAGTTGTTGTGAAGAAAAAAGGCTATTATATCATTAAAGCGAAAAAAAGTTGACTCATTTTTTTTGATGTGTTAACATTATAAAATGCCAATATATAATTTCCATAACTATCTAATTTTTGTGAAAAAGATGTATAAATTTAGAATAGATGGAGATAATTATAAAATCAATAGTACGTTTCAAATTGTGGTTTTCTTACTAGAAACCCTTTTTATTTTTTGTTTTTTCCTTGCGTTAGTACTTGATTTTCCTTTGTTTTTATTTCGGATTTTATTGGTAGTATATTAGATATTGATTTTCAAGAGAATGATCATATGTGAGTTCTCTTATTCGTCTGTCTAAAAATTAAAGGTATACATAACAGTACAACGCAAGATCTATTACGCTTGATTTGAGGGGTGAATGAGTTGACAGGTCAACTAGTTCAGTATGGACGACACCGCCAACGCAGAAGTTATGCACGCATTAGTGAAGTGTTAGAATTACCAAATCTTATCGAAATTCAAACCTCTTCCTACCAATGGTTTCTTGATGAGGGCTTGAGAGAAATGTTCCAAGATATTTCTCCTATTGAGGATTTCACTGGTAACCTCTCGCTAGAGTTTATTGATTATAGCTTAGGAGATCCTAAGTACCCTGTAGAGGAATCAAAAGAACGCGATGTTACCTATTCTGCACCATTACGTGTGAAGGTGCGTTTAATTAACAAGGAAACTGGTGAAGTAAAGGATCAGGATGTCTTTATGGGAGATTTTCCTCTCATGACAGAGACAGGTACATTTGTTATTAACGGAGCTGAGCGAGTTATCGTTTCGCAATTAGTCCGTTCACCAAGTGTATATTACAGTGGTAAAGTCGACAAAAATGGTAGAAGAGGCTTTACTGCAACTGTGATTCCAAACCGTGGAGCTTGGTTAGAGTACGAAACAGATGCAAAAGATGTTGTTTATGTACGTATAGATCGTACACGTAAATTACCTGTAACGGTGTTATTACGTGCTCTTGGGTTTGGCTCTGATCAAGAAATCATCGATTTATTAGGTGAAAATGAGTACTTACGCAATACTCTTGACAAAGACAACACAGAAACTACTGAGAAAGCATTGCTTGAAATCTATGAGAGACTGCGCCCTGGTGAGCCTCCTACAGTAGACAATGCAAAGAGTTTATTAGACTCTAGATTCTTTGATCCAAAGCGCTATGATTTAGCAAATGTTGGGCGTTACAAGATTAATAAAAAGCTTCACATAAAAAATCGCCTATTTAACCAAAGATTAGCTGAAACTCTAGTTGATCCAGAAACAGGTGAGATCGTTGCGGAAAAAGGGACAATGATTGATAGAAGAACATTGGACCGTATTATTCCGAACCTTGAAAGTGGAGTGGGCTTCACAAAAGAACACCCTTCTGGTGGAGTTACAGATGATGAAGTAACAATTCAATCTATCAAGATCTTTGCACCTAATGATCCTGAAGGTGAAAAAGTTATCAATGTATTAGGTAACGCTTATGTAGAAGAAAGTGTTAAGAACATTACTGTAGCTGATATTTTATCTTCTATTAGTTATTTCTTTAACTTATTACATGGTGTGGGCGATACAGATGATATTGATCACCTAGGTAATCGTAGACTGCGTTCTGTTGGTGAATTGCTACAAAATCAATTTAGAATTGGTTTATCAAGAATGGAACGTGTTGTTCGTGAAAGAATGTCAATTCAGGATACGAATACAATTACTCCACAGCAGTTAATTAATATTCGCCCTGTTATTGCTTCAATCAAAGAATTCTTTGGTAGCTCTCAGTTATCTCAGTTCATGGATCAAACGAATCCTCTTGCTGAATTAACACATAAACGTCGTTTATCAGCATTAGGGCCTGGTGGATTAACACGTGAACGTGCAGGATTTGAAGTACGTGACGTACATTATTCTCACTATGGTCGTATGTGTCCAATTGAAACTCCTGAGGGACCAAACATTGGATTAATTAACTCTTTATCTTCATATGCAAAAGTTAATCGATTTGGATTTATTGAAACTCCTTATCGTAGAGTCGATCCTGAAACAGGTAAAGTAACAGCGCGAATTGACTATTTAACAGCTGATGAAGAAGATAACTATGTTGTAGCACAAGCAAACGCTCGACTTGCAGATGATGGATCGTTTATCGATACAGATATCGTTGCGCGTTTCCGTGGAGAAAATACTGTTATTAATAGAGATCGCATCGATTATATGGATGTATCTCCTAAACAGGTTGTTTCAGCTGCAACAGCATGTATCCCTTTCTTAGAAAACGATGACTCTAACCGTGCATTAATGGGTGCAAACATGCAACGTCAAGCAGTTCCATTAATGAATCCAGAAGCTCCTTTAGTAGGAACTGGTATGGAATATGTATCAGGTAAAGATTCTGGTGCTGCTGTGATCTGTAAACATCCTGGTATCGTAGAGCGCGTTGAAGCTAAAAATGTATACGTTCGCCGCTATGAAGATGTTAATGGTCAAAAAGTTAAAGGTAATTTAGATAAATATAGCATGTTAAAATTCATTCGTTCTAACCAAGGTACTTGCTACAACCAACGCCCGATCGTTAGTGAAGGTGATGAAGTTGTAAAAGGCGAAATCCTTGCAGACGGACCATCAATGGAACAAGGGGAACTAGCATTAGGTAGAAACGTAATGGTAGCCTTCATGACTTGGGATGGTTATAACTATGAAGATGCTATTATCATGAGTGAAAGACTTGTTAAAGATGATGTGTATACTTCTATCCACATCGAAGAATATGAGTCTGAATCACGTGATACAAAGTTAGGACCTGAAGAAATTACTCGTGATATCCCTAACGTTGGGGAAGACGCTTTAAGAAATTTAGATGAGCGTGGAATCATTCGCGTTGGTGCTGAAGTAAAAGATGGTGATTTATTAGTTGGTAAAGTAACTCCTAAGGGTGTTACAGAATTAACTGCTGAAGAGCGTCTATTACATGCAATATTCGGTGAGAAAGCCCGTGAAGTTCGTGATACTTCATTACGTGTACCACATGGTGGAGGAGGAATCATCCTTGATGTTAAAGTATTTAACCGTGAGGATGGAGATGAATTACCACCAGGTGTTAACCAGTTAGTTCGCGTTTATATCGTTCAGAAGCGTAAGATTTCTGAAGGAGATAAAATGGCTGGACGACATGGTAACAAAGGTGTAATTTCAAGAATACTTCCAGAAGAAGATATGCCTTATTTACCAGATGGTACACCTGTTGATATCATGTTAAATCCACTTGGAGTACCTTCACGTATGAATATCGGTCAGGTGTTGGAGCTTCACTTAGGTATGGCTGCTCGTATTCTAGGAATTCATGTTGCTTCACCAGTATTTGATGGAGCGCGTGAGGAAGATGTTTGGTCAACTTTAGAAGAAGCAGGCATGGCTCGCGATGCGAAAACAGTATTATATGATGGACGCAGTGGGGAACCATTTGATAACCGTGTATCAGTTGGAATTATGTACATGATCAAACTTGCTCACATGGTTGATGATAAACTACATGCCCGTTCTACAGGACCATACTCATTAGTTACACAGCAACCACTTGGTGGTAAAGCACAATTTGGTGGTCAAAGATTTGGTGAGATGGAGGTATGGGCACTTGAAGCATATGGTGCTGCATATACTCTTCAAGAAATCTTAACTGTTAAATCTGATGATGTTGTAGGTCGTGTGAAAACTTATGAAGCAATTGTTAAAGGTGAGAATGTTCCTGAACCAGGTGTTCCAGAATCATTTAAAGTATTAATTAAAGAGCTTCAAAGTTTAGGTATGGATGTTAAGATGCTTTCAAGTGACGAGCAGGAGATTGAAATGAGAGACCTTGATGATGAAGAAGACTCTCAACAAGCAGAAGGTTTATCAGTTAACGAAACGGTTGAACCAGAACCACAATCAGCTGATTTAGATAAAGATCCAGTAGTAAAAGAATAAAGATTTACAGCAAAAGCGCTTTTGTCTCGTTGTACTTTAGTATATTGAGGCAGGGCGCTGATGCTTGAACTTTTTCTTACTTTTTAAAATAGGGTATAACCTGAAGACGAAAAGGGAGGTAGGCCCCTTGTTAGATGTTAATAATTTTGAATATATGAGCATCGGCTTAGCTTCACCTGACAAGATCCGTTCTTGGTCATTTGGAGAGGTTAAGAAACCAGAAACAATTAATTACCGTACGTTAAAACCAGAAAAAGATGGTTTATTCTGTGAACGTATCTTTGGTCCAACAAAAGACTGGGAATGTCATTGTGGAAAATATAAAAGAGTACGTTATAAAGGTGTAGTTTGTGATCGTTGTGGTGTTGAAGTTACACGTGCAAAAGTTCGCCGTGAAAGAATGGGTCATATTGAATTAGCTGCTCCTGTATCACATATTTGGTACTTTAAAGGTATTCCAAGTCGTATGGGTTTAGTATTAGATATGTCTCCTCGTGCATTGGAAGAAGTTATTTATTTTGCTTCCTATGTCACTACTGAAACTGGTGATACACCACTTGAAAAGAAACAACTATTATCTGAAAAAGAATACCGTGCTTATCGTGAAAAGTATGGTAATACATTCCAAGCATCAATGGGTGCAGAAGCAATTAAAAAGCTTCTTGCGGATATCGATGCTGATAAAGAAGTAGAAGGCTTAAAAGAAGAGTTGAAGACTGCACAGGGACAACGTAGAACGCGTGCAATTAAGCGTTTAGAAGTTCTTGAAGCATTCCGAAACTCTGGAAATGAACCTTCTTGGATGATTTTAGACGTACTACCTGTTATCCCACCTGAGTTACGTCCGATGGTACAACTTGATGGTGGTCGTTTTGCTACTTCAGATCTAAATGACTTATATAGACGTGTTATTAATCGTAATAATCGTTTGAAGCGTTTATTAGATCTAGGTGCACCAAGCATTATCGTTCAAAATGAAAAGCGTATGCTTCAAGAAGCAGTTGATGCTTTAATCGATAATGGTCGTCGTGGTCGTCCGGTAACTGGTCCAGGTAACCGTCCGTTAAAATCTCTTTCACATATGTTAAAGGGTAAACAAGGACGTTTCCGTCAGAACCTTCTGGGTAAACGTGTTGACTACTCTGGTCGTTCTGTAATTGTTGTTGGTCCAAACTTAAAAATGTACCAATGTGGATTACCGAAAGAAATGGCACTTGAGTTGTTCAAACCATTCGTCATGAAGGAACTAGTTGAAAAAGGTCTTGCTCATAATATTAAGAGTGCAAAACGTAAAATTGAGCGAGTACAGCCTGAAGTTTGGGATGTATTAGAATCGGTTATTAAAGAGCATCCAGTATTACTTAACCGTGCACCTACTCTTCATAGATTAGGAATTCAAGCTTTCGAACCTACTTTAGTGGAAGGTCGCGCAATTCGACTTCACCCTCTAGTATGTACTGCATACAATGCAGATTTCGATGGTGACCAAATGGCAGTTCACGTACCACTTTCAGCAGAAGCTCAAGCAGAAGCTCGTATATTAATGCTTGCTGCTCAAAACATTCTTAACCCTAAAGATGGTAAACCAGTTGTTACTCCTTCACAGGATATGGTTTTAGGTAACTACTACTTAACATTAGAACGTTCTGGAACAATAGGTGAAGGAATGATCTTCAATGATACAAGTGAAGCGCTACTTGCATACCAAAACGGATATGTACACTTACATACACGTGTAGCTGTAAATGCTGGGTCATTAAATAAGCAAAGCTTTACTGAAAAACAGAACAAAATGTTACTTGTTACAACGGTTGGAAAGCTGATCTTTAATGAAATTTTACCGGAATCATTCCCATATATGAATGAGCCAACAAAACAAAACATTGAAGAAAAGACTCCAGAGAAGTATTTCCTTGAAACAACTGCAAATGTAAAAGAGTTTATCGAGGCTCAAGATGAAATTGCTCCTTTCAAAAAGGGTATCCTTGGAAATGTAATTGCTGAGATCTTCAAGAAGTTCCATATCACTGAAACTTCAAAAATGCTAGATCGCATGAAAAATCTTGGCTTTAGATATTCAACTAAAGCAGGTATTACTGTTGGTGTGTCTGATATCATCGTTTTACCAGAGAAAAAAGAAATTATAAGTGAAGCACAAACGAAAGTTGATAATGTATTAAAGCAGTTCAGAAGAGGTTTAATTACTGAAGATGAACGCTATGAACGTGTTATCTCAATTTGGAGTGCAGCTAAAGATACAATTCAAGGTAAGTTAATGGCGTCACTAGATAAACGCAACCCAATCTTTATGATGAGTGATTCAGGAGCTCGTGGTAATGCATCTAACTTTACACAGCTTGCTGGTATGCGTGGACTAATGGCCAATCCGGCTGGACGAATCATTGAATTACCAATCAAGTCTAGTTTCCGTGAAGGATTAACAGTATTAGAGTACTTCATCTCTACTCACGGTGCGCGTAAAGGTCTTGCTGATACTGCACTTAAAACGGCAGACTCAGGTTACTTAACACGTCGACTTGTTGATGTTGCTCAAGATGTTATCATTCGTGATGATGATTGTGGTACAGATCGTGGTATTCTTGCAGAATCGATTAGAGAAGGTACTGAGATCATTGAAAAGTTAGATGAGCGTCTAATAGGACGTTACTGTCGTAAGGTTCTTAAACATCCTGAAACAGATGAAATCATTGTTAATGAGAACGAGTTAATTACAGAGGATATTGCTGTTGAAATCATTGAAGCAGGAATTGATAAAGTATGGATCCGTTCTGCATTTACATGTAACACTAGACATGGTGTATGTAAAAGATGTTACGGTCGTAACCTTGCTACAGGTACAGAGGTTGAGGTTGGTGAAGCAGTAGGAATTATTGCGGCTCAATCAATCGGTGAGCCTGGAACACAGTTAACGATGCGTACATTCCATACAGGTGGGGTTGCAGGAGACGATATCACTCAAGGTTTACCGCGTATTCAAGAGTTATTCGAAGCAAGGAACCCTAAGGGTCAAGCAATTATCTCGGAAATTATTGGGGTAGTTTCAGAAATAAACGAAGTGCGTGATAAACAGCAAGAAATTGTTATTCAAGGTGAAGTAGAGTCCCGTTCTTACACAGCACCATATAATGCAAGACTTAAAGTAACTCAAGGTGATAAAGTTGAGAGTGGTCAAGTCTTAACAGAAGGTTCAATCGATCCTAAAGAGTTACTAAAAGTAAAAGATTTACAAGCAGTACAACAATATCTATTACGTGAAGTACAAAAAGTATACCGTATGCAAGGGGTAGAAATTGGAGATAAGCACGTAGAGGTTATGGTACGACAAATGCTTCGTAAAGTAAGAGTAATGGATGCTGGTGACACAGATGTATTACCAGGAACATTACTAGATGTACATCAATTTACTGATGCTAATAAACAAGTATTGTTAGACGGTAAACGTCCAGCAACAGGTAGACCTGTATTACTTGGTATTACAAAAGCATCACTAGAAACAGATTCGTTCTTATCTGCAGCATCTTTCCAAGAAACAACACGTGTTCTAACAGATGCAGCAATTAAAGGTAAACGTGATGAATTACTAGGACTTAAAGAAAATGTAATCATTGGTAAACTTGTTCCAGCAGGAACTGGAATGCCAAGATATCGTCAAGCTGAACCTATCTCTAAAGTTCAACAAACTGAAGAGGTTGTATCAGTCGATTAAGTTTTAATTAAATTATAATTTAGATATCTATATGGAAATGTTGGTTTGAGATGGATGCTCAAATAATTTTATAGAGTTAGGTTGACATCCATCTCTTCCAATGTTACTATATTCAAGGTGCTCAATCTTACACCTGTTGCTTTGGAGGATATAGAATTATGTCTTATGAAAAAGTATCACAGGCAAACAAAATAATTGTTGGTACTAAGCAATCAGTGAAGGCTCTATTAAACAATGAAGTTAGAGAGATCATCATTGCTGAAGATGCTGATTATCGAATTGTCCAAAAGATTATTCAAGCAGCAGAACAACAGCAAGTTCCTTTAACAAAGGTTACTTCTATGAAAGAGCTTGGTAAAGCTTGTGGAATTGAAGTTGGAGCTGCAGCTGTAGCTATAATACAGTAAAAACTGTTTTTGCAATTTATATATAATACATTGCAGAGACTTTGTTTTTGCCTAAATATGAACCACCTGGATGTGTGGTATTAAAAATGAAGGGAGGAAAACCAAAATGCCTACTATTAATCAATTAGTGCGTAAAGGTCGCGTAAGCAAAGTTGAGAAATCAAAATCACCTGCATTAAACAAAGGTTACAATAGCTTCAAAAAAGAGCAAACGAACTTATCATCACCTCAAAAACGTGGTGTATGTACTCGTGTAGGTACGATGACGCCTAAGAAACCTAACTCAGCGCTTCGTAAATATGCTCGTGTACGTTTAACAAACGGAATTGAGGTAACAGCATATATTCCTGGTATCGGACACAACTTACAAGAGCACAGTGTTGTTCTTATTCGTGGAGGTCGTGTAAAAGATTTACCGGGGGTACGTTACCACATCGTTCGTGGAGCGTTGGATACTGCTGGTGTTGATGGCCGTATGCAAGGTCGTTCTAAATACGGTACAAAACGTCCTAAAGTTAAAAAATAATAATCAAATAGATTAAACTTAAATGAAGGGAGGACATAACATGCCACGTAAAGGTCCTGTTACGAAAAGAGATGTATTACCAGATCCACTTTACAATTCAAAGCTTGTTACACGTTTAGTAAACAGAATTATGATCGACGGAAAAAGAGGTAAAGCACAATCTGTACTTTACAATGCTTTCGATTTAATTAAAGAACGTTCAGGTAAGGATGCAATGGAAGTGTTTGAACAAGCACTTAAAAACATCATGCCAGTTCTTGAAGTTAAAGCACGTCGTGTTGGTGGTGCTAACTACCAAGTACCTGTAGAAGTGCGTCCAGATCGTCGTACTACTTTAGGTCTTCGTTGGTTAGTAAACTACGCTCGTCTTCGTGGAGAAAAGACGATGGAAGAGCGTTTAGCTAACGAAATTCTTGATGCTGCTAACAATACTGGTGCAGCAGTTAAGAAACGTGAAGATACTCACAAAATGGCTGAAGCAAATAAAGCATTTGCTCACTATCGTTGGTAGAATTAAACTTAAACTAAAACACAAAAAAATTCCAATTTGGAAGGAGAAATTACCCAATGGCAAGAGAGTTCTCCTTAGAAAATACTCGTAATATTGGTATCATGGCTCACATCGATGCTGGTAAAACAACTACAACTGAGCGTGTACTTTATTACACTGGTCGAATTCATAAAATCGGCGAAACTCATGAAGGTGCATCACAGATGGACTGGATGGAGCAAGAACAAGAGCGTGGAATCACGATCACTTCTGCTGCGACAACTGCGCAGTGGAAAGGTCACCGCGTAAACATCATCGATACACCAGGACACGTAGACTTCACTGTTGAAGTTGAACGTTCTTTACGTGTACTTGATGGTGCTGTAGCAGTACTTGATGCTCAATCAGGTGTTGAGCCTCAAACTGAAACAGTTTGGCGTCAAGCTACAACTTATGGAGTTCCACGTGTTGTGTTCGTTAATAAAATGGACAAAATCGGTGCGGATTTCTTATATTCTGTAGGAACTATCCATGATCGTCTTCAAGCTAATGCTCACCCAATCCAATTACCGATTGGTGCTGAGGATCAATTTGAAGGAATCATCGATTTAGTAGAAATGAAAGCAACATTCTATGGTAATGATTTAGGTACTGATATCGTTGATAAAGAGATACCTGAAGAATACGTAGAACAAGCTAATGAATATCGTGAAAAGTTAGTTGAAGCAGTATCAGAACTAGACGAAGATCTAATGGAAAGATACCTTGGTGGAGAAGAAATCTCTAACGATGAGCTAAAAGCTGCAATTCGTAAAGGTACACTTAACGTAGAATTTTATCCAGTAATCTGTGGATCTGCATTCAAAAACAAAGGTGTTCAAAAAATGTTAGATGCAGTACTTGACTACCTTCCATCACCTCTTGATGTACCTGCAATTAAAGGTATTGTTCCTGAGACTGAAGAAGAAGTTATTCGTGAATCTAGCGATACTGCACCATTCTCTGCATTAGCTTTCAAAGTAATGACAGATCCTTATGTTGGTAAACTTACATTCTTCCGTGTTTACTCAGGTACTTTAAGTTCTGGATCATACATCCAAAACTCTACTAAAGGTAAGCGTGAGCGTGTAGGACGTATCCTTCAAATGCATGCAAATAGCCGTGAGGAGATTTCAGAAGTTCACTCAGGAGATATTGCTGCAGCTGTAGGTTTGAAAGATACAACTACTGGTGACACTCTATGTGATGACAAAAACCTTGTTATCTTAGAGTCTATGCAATTCCCTGAGCCAGTAATCCAACTTTCTGTTGAACCTAAATCTAAAGCAGACCAAGATAAAATGACAACTGCTTTAGTAAAACTTCAAGAAGAAGATCCAACATTCCGTGCACACACTGATGTTGAAACGGGTCAAACAATCATCGCAGGTATGGGTGAACTTCACTTAGATATCTTAGTTGATCGTATGAAACGTGAATTCAAAGTAGAAGCTAACGTTGGTGCTCCACAGGTTGCTTACCGTGAAACATTCCGTCAAGGAGCTAAAGTTGAAGGTAAGTTTGCTCGTCAATCTGGTGGACGTGGACAATTCGGACACGTTTGGATTGAATTTGCACCTAACGAAGAAGGAAAAGGGTTTGAATTCGAAAACAAAATCGTTGGTGGAGTAGTTCCTCGTGAATACGTGCCTGCAGTTCAAGCTGGTCTTGAAGATGCAATGGGCAATGGAGTTCTTGCTGGATATCCATTAGTTGATGTTAAAGCTGCACTTGTTGATGGATCATACCATGATGTTGACTCAAGTGAGATGGCATTTAAAATCGCTGCTTCATTAGCACTTAAAAATGCAGTGTCAAAATGTAGCCCGGTAATTCTTGAGCCTGTTATGAAGGTTGAAGTTGTTATTCCAGAAGAATACATGGGAGATATCATGGGGGGAGTAACTTCTCGTCGTGGCCGTGTAGAAGGTATGGAAGCTCGTGGAAACGCACAAGTAGTTCGTGCAATGGTTCCACTTTCTGAAATGTTTGGATATGCTACTTCATTACGTTCTAACACTCAAGGTCGTGGAGTATTTACTATGAGCTTTGATCACTATGAAGAAGTGCCAAAATCGATTTCTGAAGAAATTATCAAAAAAAATAAAGGTGAGTAATTGATTTTACCCCCTTTAATGAAGTATAACTACTTATGTGAGAACAGAGAGTGAAGAATTCACTTTCTGTTACATATATCTTAAAACTATAATTAAAACTCTGAGGAGGTTTTTAGAATGGGTAAAGAAAAATTCGACCGTTCCAAAACGCATGCTAATATTGGTACAATTGGTCACGTTGACCATGGTAAAACAACTTTAACAGCAGCAATCACAACTGTACTTGCAAAACGCAGTGGTAAAGGTGCAGCTATGGCATATGATATGATCGACGCAGCTCCAGAAGAACGTGAGCGTGGAATCACTATTTCAACTGCACACGTTGAGTATGAAACTGACACTCGTCACTATGCACACGTAGATTGCCCAGGACATGCTGACTATGTTAAAAACATGATCACTGGTGCAGCACAAATGGATGGCGGTATCTTAGTAGTATCTGCTGCTGATGGCCCAATGCCACAAACTCGTGAGCACATCCTTTTATCTCGTCAAGTAGGTGTTCCTTACCTTGTTGTATTCTTAAACAAATGTGACATGGTTGATGACGAAGAATTATTAGAATTAGTAGAAATGGAAGTTCGTGACTTGCTTTCTGAGTACGATTTCCCTGGTGATGATGTTCCTGTAATTAAAGGTTCTGCTCTTAAAGCA
Source organism: Metabacillus litoralis (assembly GCF_007994985.1). Classification (GTDB taxonomy): domain Bacteria; phylum Bacillota; class Bacilli; order Bacillales; family Bacillaceae; genus Metabacillus; species Metabacillus litoralis. Next base: position 35,700 of record NZ_VOQF01000018.1, read on the forward strand.
CTTGAAGGAGAAGCTGATTGGGAAGAAAGAATCGTTGAACTAATGAACGCAGTTGACGAATATATCCCAACTCCAGAACGTGACATTGAGAAACCATTCATGATGCCGGTTGAGGATGTATTCTCAATCACTGGTCGTGGAACAGTTGCTACAGGTCGTGTTGAGCGTGGACAAGTTAAAGTTGGTGACGTAATCGATATCATCGGTTTAACTGAAGAACCAAAATCAACTACTGTAACAGGTGTTGAAATGTTCCGTAAACTTCTTGATTATGCTGAAGCAGGAGATAACATTGGTGCACTTCTTCGTGGAGTTGCTCGTGATGATATCCAACGTGGTCAAGTACTTGCTAAACCAGGTACTATCACACCACACACTAACTTCAAAGCAGAAATCTATGTATTATCTAAAGAAGAGGGTGGACGTCACACTCCATTCTTCACTAACTACCGTCCTCAGTTCTACTTCCGTACAACTGATGTAACTGGTATCTGCCAACTTCCTGAAGGCGTAGAAATGGTTATGCCGGGAGATAACGTAGAAATGACAGTTGAGCTTATCGCTCCAATCGCGATTGAAGAAGGTACTAAATTCTCAATCCGTGAAGGTGGACGTACAGTAGGCGCTGGCGTAGTTGCTTCTATCCAAAAATAATAAACCTTCTATTATATAGAAGATAAAAGCGAGCATATCGATGCTCGCTTTTTTTTGTGCCGAAATTATTGATAATAGTTACTATTCAACTAAAAATGAATTAAGCACATATGGTTAATGATAAGGCTAATAGCAATAAATAGTTCTAATCCTTAAATTTTTCTTCTATATGTATAGTCTTCATAGAGGCTTCTTAAAAAACTGCTTTATTAATTAAAAGACTACCTTAGTGCTTAATGTTGATTATTAAATGAAAATCAACAACAAAGTTTAACAGAGCCACTTAAAAAATAGACAAAATCCAAAGTAAGTATTCTATTAAAGATTTTTTGTAATTGTCTTTATGATGGGTTATCTATAATTTTATATTAAACAATGCTCTCTTCATTATCAGAATAAACTTTCTTTATAGTTAGAAATATAAACCACATAGACTATTGTTGATATTATTATACAATGTATGTATAATAGTAAAAGTGCTCAAGAATATTAATAATTTATTAATTAGCTCTTGCATATAACATCAGTTTTTTGTATAATAGACAATGTTGGTCTTTGACTGCGATGAAGCAGGAGGTTGCCGATACACACGGCCGCTTTGCCATGGCGTGTGTAGGGAAAATTCTTGCGGAGAAAATGTCTATTTTAAAAGTAGGCGAAAAGGAGGGAAAATAATGGCAAAACAAAAGATTCGTATTCGTTTAAAAGCTTATGATCACAGAATTCTTGATCAATCAGCTGAGAAAATCGTAGAAACTGCAAAACGTTCTGGTGCAAATGTATCTGGTCCAATTCCGTTACCGACTGAAAGATCTGTATACACAATCCTACGTGCGGTTCATAAGTACAAAGATTCTCGTGAGCAATTTGAGATGCGTACTCATAAACGTTTAATTGATATCATCAGCCCAACACCACAAACTGTTGATGCGCTAATGCGTTTAGACTTACCGTCTGGTGTTGACATTGAAATCAAACTATAATTTTAAAAAATAAATTAATTAATATTAATAGGAGGTGTGACTCATGACCAAAGGAATCTTAGGAAGAAAAATAGGTATGACGCAAGTATTTGCTGAAAATGGTGATTTAATTCCGGTAACTGTAATCGAAGCTACTCCGAACGTTGTACTTCAAAAGAAATCTGTTGATACTGATGGATACACAGCAGTTCAATTAGGATTTGAAGACAAGCGTGAGAAGTTATCTAACAAACCAGAAAAAGGCCATGTAGCAAAAGCAAATACTGCACCTAAGCGCTTCGTTAAAGAACTTCGTGAAGCTAGCTTAGAGCAATACGAAGTTGGTCAAGAAGTCAAAGTTGATATATTCACTGCTGGTGAAACAGTTGATGTAACAGGAGTATCTAAAGGGAAAGGTTTCCAAGGCTCTATCAAGCGCCACAACCAATCTCGTGGACCTATGTCTCATGGTTCTCGTTACCATCGTCGTCCAGGTTCAATGGGACCTGTAGCACCAAACCGTGTATTTAAAAACAAACTTTTACCTGGTCGTATGGGTGGAGAACGTATTACTGTTCAAAACTTAGAAATCGTTAAAGTAGATGCAGAACGCAATCTATTATTAATTAAAGGTAATGTACCTGGGCCAAGAAAAGCTCTTATTACTGTGAAAAGCGCAGTAAAATCTAAATAATTTCAGTAGGAAAGGAGGAATTGGGTAATGCCTAAAGTAGCATTATTAAACCAAACTGGATCAAACGTTGGAGAAATCGAACTTAATGATTCTGTATTTGGTATCGAACCTAATCAGCATGTATTATTTGATGCGGTTATCATGCAAAGAGCTTCCTTACGTCAAGGAACTCATAAAGTAAAAGGACGTTCTGAAGTAGCAGGCGGAGGACGCAAACCTTGGCGTCAAAAAGGAACTGGTCGTGCTCGTCAAGGATCAATCCGTTCGCCACAATGGCGCGGTGGTGGTATCGTATTCGGACCAACTCCACGTTCATATGCATATAAATTACCTAAAAAAGTTCGCCGCTTAGCGATTAAATCAGCTTTATCATCTAAAGTAATTGACAACAGTATCGTTGTATTAGAGGACTTAGCGCTTAATGCACCTAAAACGAAAGAAATGTCTTCAGTATTAAAAGGACTTTCTGTAGAGAAGAAAGCATTAATCGTAACAGCTGACAATAACGAAAATGTTGCATTATCAGCACGTAACATCCCTGGAGTAACAGTAGTAACTGCAGATGGTGTAAATGTTCTTGATGTACTTAACCATGATAAACTTATTATGACGAAAGCTGCAGTGCAAAAAGTAGAGGAGGTGCTTGCGTAATGAAAGATCCTCGTGATATTATTAAGCGCCCCGTTATCACTGAACGTTCAACTGATCTTATGACTGAGAAAAAATATACTTTTGAAGTAGATGTTAGAGCTAATAAAACTGAAGTTAAAGATGCGATCGAATCGATCTTTGGTGTGAAAGTTGAAAAAGTTAACATCATGAACTATAAAGGTAAATTTAAACGTGTAGGTCGTTACAGCGGTTTAACTAACCGTCGACGCAAAGCAATCATTAAGCTTGCTGCGGATAGCAAAGAAATCGAATTATTTGAAGTATAAATTCTAATAGAAAAGGAGGGATATCGATATGGCGATTAAAAAATACAAACCAACCTCAAATGGTCGTCGTGGGATGACAGTATCTGATTTTGCTGAAATTACTACAGACCAACCTGAAAAGTCATTACTTGCACCGGTTCATAGAAAAGGTGGACGTAATAACCAAGGTAAAATTACAGTTCGTCACCAAGGGGGCGGACACAAACGCCAATATCGTGTGATCGATTTTAAACGCGACAAAGATGGTATACCAGGACGCGTTGCTACAATCGAATACGATCCAAATCGTTCTGCAAACATTGCACTTATCAATTATGTTGATGGTGAAAAAAGATACATCCTTGCTCCTAAAAACCTAAAAGTAGGTTTAGAGATTATGTCTGGTCCTGAGGCTGACATTAAAGTAGGGAATGCACTTCCACTTATTAATATTCCTGTTGGTACTGTGGTACACAACATCGAATTAAAACCAGGAAAAGGCGGACAATTAGTTCGTTCTGCAGGTACATCTGCTCAAGTTCTTGGTAAAGAAGGTAAATACGTACTTGTACGTTTAAACTCTGGTGAAGTTCGTATGATTCTTTCTTCTTGCCGCGCGACTGTAGGTCAAGTTGGTAACGAGCAACACGAATTAATCAACATTGGTAAAGCAGGTCGTTCTCGTTGGTTAGGTAAACGCCCAACTGTACGTGGATCTGTAATGAACCCTAATGACCATCCACACGGTGGTGGTGAAGGACGTTCTCCAATCGGACGTAAATCACCAATGTCTCCATGGGGTAAACCAACTCTTGGTGCTAAAACTCGTAAGAAGAAAAACAAATCAGATAAGTTTATCGTGCGTCGTCGTAAAAAATAACGTGGTTGAACTACGGTTCATTCGAACCGTAGCGCGATCGCGAAGGGAGGTACAATCATGGGCCGTAGCTTAAAAAAAGGACCATTCGTGGATGAACATTTAATAAGCAAAGTTGAAAAATTGAATGAAACTGAAAAGAAGCAAGTAATTAAAACTTGGTCTCGTCGTTCTACAATTTTCCCACAATTCATTGGTCATACAATTGCAGTTTATGATGGTCGTAAACATGTTCCTGTATATGTAACTGAGGACATGGTAGGACACAAACTTGGTGAGTTTGCACCTACACGTACGTACAAAGGTCATGCAAATGACGATAAAAAAACAAGACGTTAATGAGAGGAGGCATATTACATGCAACAATCTAAAGCTGTCGCAAGAACAGTACGCATTGCTCCTCGTAAAGCTCGTTTAGTTTTAGATCTTATTCGAGGTAAGCAAGTAGGCGAAGCAGTAGCGATTTTAACACATACGCCAAAGGCTGCTTCTCCAATCATAGAGAAAGTTTTAAAATCTGCAGTGGCAAACGCTGAGCATAACTATGAAATGGACATTAATAGCTTAGTTGTAACTGAAGCTTTTGCTAATGAAGGTCCAACTCTTAAACGTTTCCGCCCACGTGCTATGGGTCGTGCAAGTGCAATTAACAAGCGCACAAGTCACATCACAATCATCTTAACAGAAAAGAAGGAGGGATAAACTGTGGGTCAAAAGGTAAATCCAGTCGGTCTTCGTATTGGGGTTATTCGTGATTGGGAGTCAAAATGGTTCGCTGGTAAAGACTACTCAACTCTTTTACATGAAGATATCAAAATTCGTGAATACGTATCTAAGCGTCTTAGTGATGCATCTGTATCTAAAATTGAGATCGAACGTGCTGCAAACCGTGTAAACATTACTATCCACACTGCTAAGCCAGGTATGGTAATCGGTAAAGGTGGTACTGAAGTTGAAGCACTTCGTAAAGCACTTAACCAATTAACTGGTAAACGTGTACACATCAACATTTTAGAAATCAAAAAAGCTGATTTAGATGCTAAATTAGTTGCTGAAAATATCGCACGTCAATTAGAGAATCGTATCTCATTCCGTCGTGCTCAAAAACAAACTATTCAACGCGCAATGCGTTCTGGTGCACAAGGTATTAAAACTCAAGTATCTGGTCGTTTAGGTGGAGCAGATATCGCACGTGCAGAGCATTATAGCGAAGGAACAGTTCCACTTCACACACTTCGTGCTGACATTGATTATGGAACAGCTGAAGCTGATACAACTTACGGTAAATTAGGCGTTAAAGTATGGATCTATCGTGGAGAGGTTCTTCCTACTAAGAAGAAAACTGAGGAAGGAGGAAAATAATATGTTATTGCCAAAACGCGTAAAATATCGCAGAGAGCACCGTGGAAAAATGCGCGGTCGTGCTAAAGGCGGTACTGAGGTTCATTTCGGTGAATTTGGTATTCAAGCTCTAGAAGCTTCATGGATTACAAACCGTCAAATCGAGGCTGCTCGTATTGCGATGACACGTTACATGAAACGTGGCGGTAAAGTTTGGATTAAAATCTTCCCTTCTAAGCCTTATACAGCAAAACCTCTTGAGGTGCGTATGGGATCTGGTAAAGGTGCTCCAGAAGGTTGGGTAGCAGTAGTTAAACCAGGTAAAGTATTGTTTGAAATTTCAGGTGTTTCTGAAGAAGTTGCTCGTGAAGCATTACGTTTAGCATCTCATAAATTACCGATCAAAACGAAATTTGTAAAACGTGAAGAAATTGGTGGTGAATCTAATGAAAGCTAATGAAATTCGTGACCTTACCACTGCTGAAATTGAACAAAAAGTAAAGTCTCTTAAAGAAGAATTATTTAACCTTCGCTTTCAACTAGCGACAGGACAATTAGAAAATACTGCTCGCATTCGTGAAGTTCGTAAATCTATCGCTCGTATGAAAACTGTTATACGTGAAAGAGAACTCGCTGCTAATAATCGTTAATAAGAGAGGAGGTTTACCGAATGAGTGATCGTAACCAACGTAAAGTGTATACTGGTCGTGTTGTTTCTGACAAAATGGATAAGACAATTACAGTTCTTGTAGAAACTTATAAAACACACTCACTATACGGCAAACGTGTAAAATACTCTAAAAAATTCAAAGCACATGATGAAAACAACCAAGCAAAAACTGGTGATATCGTAAGAGTAATGGAAACTCGTCCATTATCAGCTACTAAGCGTTTCCGTCTAGTAGAAATCGTTGAAGAAGCTATTATCATTTAATTTTGTTCGGATAGTTAATTCCGAAGGGAGGTAACATAAGTGATCCAACAAGAATCTCGTTTAAAAGTTGCTGACAACTCTGGTGCTCGTGAAGTACTTACAATCAAAGTATTAGGTGGTTCTGGTCGTAAAACTGCTAATATTGGTGATGTTATCGTATGTACGGTAAAACAAGCAACACCAGGTGGCGTTGTCAAAAAAGGTGAAGTTGTTAAAGCTGTAATCGTTCGTACTAAGAGCGGTGCACGTCGTTCAGATGGTTCTTACATCAAATTCGACGAAAATGCATGTGTGATTATTCGTGACGATAAAGGCCCACGTGGTACTCGTATTTTCGGACCTGTTGCACGTGAATTACGTGAAAACAATTTTATGAAAATCGTTTCTTTAGCTCCGGAAGTTCTATAATAAATATTATTGCGTTACTAAGGAGGTGCGACAGGATGCATGTCAAAAAAGGTGATAAAGTAATGGTTATCTCTGGTAAGGATAAAGGAAAACAAGGTGTAATACTTGCTTCTTATCCTAAAAAAGATCGTGTACTTGTAGAAGGTATTAATATAGTGAAGAAACACTCTAAACCTTCTCAAGCTAATCCACAAGGTGGAATCTTAAGCCAAGAGGCACCTATCCATGTATCAAATGTTATGCCACTTGATCCAAAATCAGGTGAGCCGACTCGTGTTGGTTCTAAAGTGGTAGACGGTAAAAAGGTACGTGTAGCTAAAAAATCTGGTGAAACTTTAGATAAATAGTAAATCAGGAAGGGAGGTATTTGTATGAACCGCCTTAAAGAAAAGTATCAAAATGAAATTACGCCTGCATTAGTGAAGAAGTTCTCTTATAAATCAGTTATGCAAGCTCCTAAATTAGATAAAATCGTAATCAACATGGGTGTTGGTGATGCAGTTTCAAACTCTAAATCATTAGATGTTGCTGTTGAAGAGTTAACTCAAATCACTGGTCAAAAACCAGTTGTTACTAAAGCAAAAAAATCAATCGCTGGTTTCCGTCTTCGTGAAGGTATGCCAATCGGTGCAAAAGTTACATTACGCGGTGAGCGTATGTACCAATTCTTAGATAAGTTAATCGCTGTTTCATTACCACGTGTACGTGATTTCCGTGGAGTATCAAAGAAATCATTTGACGGTCGCGGTAACTACACATTAGGTGTTAAAGAGCAATTAATCTTCCCTGAGATTGATTATGATAAAGTAAACAAAGTTCGTGGTATGGATATCGTTATTGTTACAACTGCGAATACTGATGAAGAAGCACGTGAACTATTAACACAGTTCGGAATGCCGTTTCAAAAATAATCGCTAAGTAAAGGGAGGCGAAATTGTGGCTAAAAAATCAATGATTGCTAAGCAAAAGCGCACGCAAAAATTCCAAGTACAAGAGTACACTCGTTGCGAACGTTGCGGACGTCCACACTCTGTACTACGCAAATTTAAACTTTGCCGTATTTGTTTCCGTGAACTTGCTTACAAAGGTCAAATTCCAGGCGTGAAAAAAGCTAGCTGGTAAAACCGTAAAACGGGAAGGAGGTTATTTAGTAATGGTTATGACAGATCCTATTGCAGATATGCTTACTCGCATTCGTAATGCGAATATGGTACGTCACGAGAAACTTGAGTTTCCTGCATCGAAAATCAAGAAAGAAATTGCTGAAATTCTTAAGCGTGAAGGTTTCGTACGTGATGTTGAATATGTAGAAGATAACAAACAAGGTATCATTCGTATTTTCCTTAAATACGGATCAAACAATGAGCGTGTAATTACTGGTCTTAAAAGAATCAGTAAACCAGGTTTACGTGTTTATGCTAAATCTGATGAAGTACCACGTGTACTTAATGGTTTAGGTATCGCGATCGTTTCAACTTCTCAAGGTGTTTTGACTGACAAAGAAGCTCGTGCAAAACAAGCTGGTGGAGAAGTATTAGCATACGTTTGGTAAAAAGTTCAAAATGAATGGAGGTGTAATGAATGTCTCGTATTGGTAAAAAACTACTTGAAATCCCTGCTGGTGTTACTATTGATATCGCTGAAGATAACACAGTAACAGTTAAAGGTGCTAAAGGGGAATTAACTCGTACATTCAACCCTGATATGAAAATCTCTATCGAAGAGAATATTTTAACAGTATCTCGTCCTTCAGATGCGAAAGAACACCGTGCTCTTCACGGTACTACTCGTAGCTTACTAGGTAACATGGTAGAAGGCGTTTCTAAAGGATTTGAAAGAGGATTAGAGCTTATCGGTGTCGGTTACCGTGCTTCTAAATCTGGCGATAAATTAATTCTTAACGTTGGTTACTCTCACCCTGTTGAGATCACACCAGAAACTGGTATCGAAATTGAAGTACCAACTCAAACAAAAGTACTTGTTAAAGGTACTGATAAAGAACGCGTAGGTGCTATTGCTGCAAATATCCGTGACGTTCGTCCACCAGAGCCTTACAAAGGTAAAGGTATACGCTATGAAGGCGAACATGTTCGTCGTAAAGAGGGTAAAACTGCGAAGTAATATCGCTTAGATGATAAGAAAGGAGTGACCTAAATGATTACTAAGGCTGATAAAAATGCTGTACGTAAAAAAAGACATGCACGTGTTCGTTCTAAACTTACTGGTACAACAACACGTCCACGTCTAAACGTATATCGTTCAAACCAACACATTTACGCTCAAGTAATTGATGATACTAACTCAGTTACTCTAGTAAGTGCTTCTACATTAGAAAAAGATTATAATCTTGATTCTAAGAGCAATGTTGAAGCAGCGCAAAAAATTGGTGAATTAGTAGCAAAACGTGCTATTGAAAAAGGTGTTAAATCTGTCGTTTTTGATCGCGGTGGATACTTATATCATGGTCGTATTAAGGCTCTAGCTGAAGCTGCTCGCGAGGCTGGACTTGAATTTTAATCGCAAAAGGAGGGACATAAAGAATGCGTCGTATTGATCCAAACAAATTAGAGCTTGAAGAACGCGTAGTTACCGTTAACCGTGTTGCTAAAGTTGTTAAAGGTGGTCGTCGTTTCCGCTTTGCAGCACTTGTTGTTGTAGGTGATAAAAACGGTCATGTAGGCTTTGGTACTGGTAAAGCACAAGAGGTACCTGAAGCAATCCGTAAAGCTATTGAAGATGCTAAAAAGAACTTAATTGAAGTTCCTATGGTTGGTGCAACAATTCCTCACCAAGTTATCGGTCAATTTGGAGCAGGAAATATTCTTTTAAAACCAGCTTCTGAAGGTACTGGAGTTATCGCTGGAGGACCTGTTCGTGCGGTATTAGAATTAGCAGGTGTAGCAGATATCCTATCTAAATCTTTAGGTTCAAATACTCCAATAAATATGATCCGTGCTACGATTTCTGGATTAAGTGAACTTAAAAGTGCTGAAGAAGTTGCTAAGTTACGTGGAAAAACGGTCGAAGAACTGTTAGGATAAGGAGGGAACAAGATGGCGAATAAGTTAGAAATTACCCTCACTCGCAGTGTGATTGGTCGTCCTGAAGATCAACGAGTTACTGTTAAAACACTTGGACTAAAAAAGTTACACCAAACTGTAGTTCAAGAAGATAATCCTGCGATTCGCGGTATGATTAATAAAGTTGCTCACTTAGTTACAGTTAAAGAACAATAAAAGAAACATCAATATATAAGGAGGTGTCCCGATGAAACTTCATGAGTTGAAACCTGCAGAAGGATCACGTAAAACACGTAACCGTGTTGGTCGTGGTATTGGTTCTGGTAATGGTAAGACAGCTGGTAAAGGTCATAAAGGACAAAATGCTCGTTCTGGTGGTGGAGTTCGTCCTGGATTCGAAGGTGGTCAAACTCCTTTATTCCAACGCTTACCTAAACGTGGTTTTACGAACATTAACCGCAAGGACTTTGCAATTGTTAACCTTGAGACTCTTAATCGTTTTGAAGATGGTACTGAGGTTACTCCAGAACTTTTACTTGAAACAGGTGTTGTTAGCAATGTAAAATCTGGTGTGAAAATCCTAGGTAATGGTCAATTAGAGAGAAAACTTACTGTAAAAGCTAACAAGTTCTCTGCTTCTGCTAAAGAAGCTATTGAAACTGCTGGCGGTTCAGTTGAGGTGATCTAATGTTTAAAACAATCTCCAATTTTATGCGCGTGGGTGATATTAGAAGTAAGATCATATTCACCCTTATAATGTTAATAGTATTTCGTATCGGTACTTTCATTCCAGTTCCTAATGTCAATGCTGACGTTTTAAAGGCTCAGGATGAACTAAATGTGTTCGGAATTCTAAATACTTTCGGTGGTGGAGCATTATATAACTTCTCAATTCTTGCGATGGGTATAATGCCTTACATTACAGCTTCGATCATCATTCAGCTATTGCAGATGGATGTTGTACCGAAGTTTACTGAATGGTCAAAACAAGGTGATGTTGGGCGTCGTAAGCTCGCTCAATTTACAAGATACTTTACAATAATATTAGGTTTTATCCAAGCGTTAGGTATGTCTTATGGGTTTAATACTCAATCAGGCGGAATGTTAATCGAGAATCCTGGTGTAGGAACATACTTGCTAATTGCGATTGTATTAACAGCTGGTACAGCATTTTTAATGTGGTTAGGTGAACAAATCACTTCTAAAGGTGTTGGAAATGGTATTTCTATTATCATCTTTGCTGGGATTGTTGCTAGTATTCCTTCAACTGTTAACCAAATTTATGCGCAACAGTTTGAAGATGCTGGTGATCAATTGTTCTTAAATATCATAACTGTTGTCATTCTATTATTGGCAATTTTAGCTGTTGTTGTCGGTGTTATCTTTATTCAACAAGCACTTCGTAAAATTCCGATTCAATATGCAAAAGGTTCTGGAGGAAATAATATGGGTGGGGGTCACACGACTCATTTACCACTTAAGGTGAATCCAGCTGGTGTAATTCCTGTAATCTTTGCAGTATCATTTATCATTACACCACCAACTATAGCAGCATTTTTCGGTCCAAACGATGTAACTGAATGGATATCAAAAACATTTGATTACACTCAGCCTATTGGTATGATAATCTATGTTGCATTAATTATTGCTTTCACATACTTCTATACATTTGTTCAAGTTAATCCTGAACAAATGGCAGAAAACTTGAAGAAACAAGGTGGCTATATTCCTGGTATTCGTCCAGGTAAGAGCACTCAAGAATATGTTACAAAGGTATTATATCGTTTAACTTTTGTTGGTTCTCTTTTCTTAGCAGCTATAGCTGTTCTTCCTGTTTTCTTTATTAAGTTTGCTGATCTCCCTCAATCTGCACAGATTGGTGGAACAAGTTTGCTAATTGTAGTAGGGGTTGCTCTTGAGACAATGAAACAACTTGAAAGTCAGCTAGTGAAACGTCATTATAAAGGCTTTATAAAATAAAGAGGATGTGGGAGTCTCTTCCCATTCCTTCTATATATAAAGAGACTGAGGGGGGAATACAAATGAATCTAGTATTGATGGGCCTTCCTGGTGCTGGGAAAGGTACTCAGGCTGAACGTATTGTAGAGAAATACAACATCCCTCATATCTCAACAGGAGATATGTTTAGAGCTGCTATGAAAGAAGAAACAGAACTAGGTCTACAAGCTAAATCATTTATTGATAAAGGTGAACTTGTACCTGATGAAGTTACCATTGGTATTGTTCGTGAGCGTTTGGGAAAGAATGATTGTCAAAAAGGTTTTCTTTTAGATGGTTTCCCTAGAACTGTTGCTCAAGCAGATGCGCTTGAAGCGATTCTAGCAGATCTTAACAGAAAGATAGATTACGTCATAAATATTGAAGTTAATAAAGATATTCTGATGGAGCGCTTAACTGGTCGTAGAATCTGTAAACAATGTGGTGCAACATATCATCTAGTATTTAATCCACCTGCTGTCGAAGGTACGTGTGATAAATGTGGTGGAGAGTTATATCAACGTGCAGATGATAACGAAGAAACGGTTGCAAATCGTTTAGAAGTTAACCTTCAACAAACTCAACCTTTATTAGATTTTTATAACCAAAAAGGTTACTTGAAAAATATAAATGGTGAACAGGATATCAATAAAGTATTTGTTGATGTAGATCAGTTACTTGGGGGATTAAATGCATGATCATTTGTAAGACTCAGCGAGAACTTGATATCATGCGAGAAGCTGGTCGGATAGTGGCATTAACTCATCAAGAGCTGAAAAAGCATATTAAACCAGGTATCACTACAAAGGAATTGGATGCAATTGCTGAAAACTTTATTCGTTCTCATGATGCAATCCCATCCTTTAAAGGGTATAATGGTTTTCGCGGAAGCATTTGTGCTTCTGTAAATGAAGAACTCGTTCATGGTATACCGGGAGATCGTGTATTAAATGAAGGAGATATTATCAGCATTGATATTGGTGCTAAATATAATGGGTATCATGGAGACTCAGCTTGGACATATGCAGTAGGTGAAATTTCAGATGGAGCTAAAAGACTTCTAGAAGTTACAGAAGAATCTTTATATAAAGGTCTTAATGAAGCAAAACCTGGTGATAGATTATCAAATATATCTCATGCAATTCAAACTTATATTGAAGAACATAATTTTTCAGTTGTTAGAGAATACGTTGGTCATGGTGTCGGGCAAGAGTTACATGAAGATCCGCAAATTCCTCATTATGGTCCACCTAATAAAGGTCCTAGGCTTAAGCCTGGTATGGTATTAGCGATCGAACCGATGGTTAATGCGGGGACTCGTTATGTTAAAACACTAGCAGATGATTGGACTGTTGTGACAGTTGATGGTAAAATGTGTGCTCACTTTGAACATACAATTGCTATTACTGAAACAGGCTATGAAATCTTAACAAAAGCCTAAATGAAGGTGACATTGCTTAAACGAACCGAATTTCGATTCCAGGTGTGTTACAGCTTGTGTCTAGCATATTATTGGGTTAGCTAAGAAGTATACGCCAGATTGATAAGGAATTCGTTAATAGCTGATGGAGAAAAGTAATATAAAGATCTCCAATTAGAAAGATGTTCATCATCAAGAATTCTTTTATAGCGTATCTCCGGAAGTTCAGAACAGTATAATGTAAGCAGGTCGTGTGACAATTAGGAATTTATCTCTTAAGTTTGTCTATGAGCAAGTTACTGATTTGATGAAGGGAGAACAGTTCAATGGCGAAAGACGATGTAATTGAAGTAGAAGGAACTGTTATTGAAACATTACCAAATGCAATGTTTAAAGTAGAACTAGAGAACGGTCATACAGTTTTAGCACATGTATCTGGAAAGATACGTATGCATTTCATCCGTATTTTACCTGGAGACAAAGTTACGGTAGAATTATCTCCATATGATTTAACTCGTGGCAGAATTACGTACCGTTTTAAATAATTAGCACTCCGTACTACTAAGGAGGTATTAAAATCATGAAGGTCAGACCATCTGTTAAACCAATTTGTGAAAAATGTAAAGTCATTCGCAGAAAAGGCAAAGTCATGGTTATATGTGAGAATCCTAAACATAAGCAAAAACAAGGTTAATCTATAAGGAGGTGCAAGCTTAATGGCTCGTATTGCAGGTGTTGATATTCCACGTGACAAACGTGTTGTCATTTCATTAACTTATATTTTCGGAATCGGACGCCCAACTGCTGAGAAAGTATTAGCAGAAGCTGGTGTTTCTGTAGATACACGTGTACGTGATCTAACTGAAGATGAGTTAGGAAAAATTCGTGAAGTAATTGATAAGCTTAAAGTTGAAGGTGACCTTCGTCGTGAAGTATCTTTAAATATTAAGCGTCTAATCGAGATTGGCTCTTTCCGTGGTATCCGTCACCGTCGTGGCTTACCAGTTCGCGGACAGAATACTAAAAACAATGCACGTACACGTAAAGGTCCACGTCGTACAGTAGCAAACAAGAAAAAATAATTAAAAAGGGAGGTTAGCCCACAATGGCACGTAAAACGAATACTCGTAAACGTCGTGTGAAAAAGAATATTGAGAGTGGTATCGCACATATTCGTTCAACTTTCAATAACACGATTGTTACTATTACTGATACTCATGGTAATGCAATTTCATGGTCAAGTGCTGGTGCATTAGGTTTCAGAGGTTCTCGTAAATCTACTCCATTCGCTGCACAAATGGCTGCTGAAACAGCTGCTAAAGCATCACAGGAACATGGCTTAAAAACATTAGAAGTTACAGTTAAGGGACCAGGTGCAGGACGTGAAGCAGCAATCCGTTCTTTACAAGCTGCAGGTCTTGAAGTAACTGCAATCAGAGATGTTACACCAGTTCCACATAATGGATGCCGTCCACCAAAACGTCGTCGTGTATAAATTTTCTGTATAGATTTTGTATCCCTGTCAATAATGGGTTATGATACAGTATATAAGTTCTAGCAGAATCACTTAGTTGTTGTGCACATTCGGGAACTTTTGAATGGGGAATTTCGGTTAGACTCTTAATCAAACTCTATGTCTAGCCGGGGTTTCGACGTTTTGAAGGAGGGTTTATAGATGATAGAAATTGAAAAACCAAAAATCGAAACGGTTGAAATCAGCGATGATGCCAAATATGGTAAATTCGTCGTCGAGCCACTTGAGCGTGGATATGGAACAACTTTGGGTAACTCCTTACGTCGTATCCTTTTATCCTCACTACCTGGTGCCGCTGTAACATCAATCCAAATAGATGGCGTACTTCATGAGTTTTCAACGATCGAAGGTGTTGTTGAAGATGTTACTTCGATTATCTTAAACATTAAAAAGCTTGCTCTTAAAATCTATTCAGATGAAGAAAAGACGCTTGAAATTGATGTTCAAGGTGAAGGTATTGTAACTGCTTCAGATATTACTCATGATAGCGATGTAGAGATTCTTAATCCGAATCTTAAAATTGCTACACTTGCATCTGACGCTAGCTTTAGAATGAGACTTACTGCTAAGCGCGGACGTGGGTACACTCCAGCTGTTTCCAACAAAAGAGAAGACCAACCTATTGGTGTGATTCCAATTGATTCGATCTTCACTCCAGTTGCTCGAGTTTCTTACCAAGTTGAGAAAACTCGTGTAGGTCAAGTCGCTAACTATGATAAGTTAACGTTAGACGTTTGGACAGATGGTAGTACAGGGCCAAAAGAAGCAATTGCTCTTGGTTCAAAGATTCTGACTGAACACCTTAACATTTTTGTAGGGCTAACTGATGAAGCTCAAAATGCAGAAATAATGGTCGAGAAGGAAGAAGATCAAAAAGAAAAAGTTCTTGAGATGACGATTGAAGAATTAGACCTGTCGGTTCGTTCTTACAACTGTTTAAAACGTGCTGGTATCAATACAGTACAAGAGCTTGCTCACAAAACAGAAGAAGATATGATGAAAGTTCGTAATTTAGGTCGTAAATCTCTTGAAGAAGTTAAGGCAAAATTAGAAGAACTAGGTTTAGGTCTTCGAAAAGACGACTGACGACTAGTTAGACATTAACTAGCGTTTTCGTATGTTATAATAGATAGATATGTTAAAATAGCATTATCTAAAAACATACATTATACAACGAAGGAGGGGACATCTCATGTCATACAGAAAATTAGGTCGTACAAGTGCTCAACGTAAAGCAATGCTTCGTGACTTAACGACTGATTTAATTATCAGTGAGCGCATTGAAACAACAGAAGCTCGTGCAAAAGAATTACGTTCAACTGTTGAAAAGATGATAACTTTAGGTAAGCGTGGAGATCTTCATGCTCGCCGTCAAGCAGCATCTTATGTGCGTAATGAAGTAGCTGAAGTTGTAGCTGTTACAACTGCAGAAGGTAAGGAAAAAGAAAAACCGAAATATGCTTTAGAAAAGCTTTTCAGTGATATCGCTCCACGTTACGAAGATCGCCAAGGCGGTTATACTCGTATCATGAAACTTGGACCTCGTCGCGGTGACGGTGCTCCAATGGTAATCATTGAGTTAGTTTAATATATACTTTTACAAGGGCGTGACAGTTGCAGAACTGGATCAATGCCCTTTTTTTATAGATTTAATTTCTATGTCACATCATGGTTTTAGAACTAGTTTACCTTTTGACGATTTTTAGATAAATTTTATAAAGTACTGCTATTTTGCATAAACCCTTTTGCTTAAGAGCTTGAAGTAATATGTTACTAGATCATGATGCGGTAAACTCCTATATAATAGAATCATTCTATTATCTTATTTATTCTTCTTTAATAATGGCTGCTTTTATGAACCTTGTTGCTATTAAGAAGCTTTAGGAAACTTCTTTAATGGTATCTTATCTTCAACGATTAGGTCCTTTAACTCAATAATTAATGTGTCTAAAAGTTTTGTAACAATAATTCAGAAAAAGAGCTTAAAAATTTCATTCGTAAACTACAGAGTAAATAGTGTGAAAAAACTAGAAAAAACGTGTAACAAAACCCATAAATTTTTATCAAGATAAGCATGGGTTAAGAGACGAGGAGAGACGAGCTGTGAAGGAAACAATCATTAATGTGGAGAATATAACCTTTCATTATGATCAAGAAGCTGACCCTGCATTAGATCAAGTGTCAATTGAGATTCATAAAGGGGAATGGCTAGCAATTGTTGGACATAATGGAT
Organism: Metabacillus litoralis; assembly: GCF_007994985.1. Classification (GTDB taxonomy): domain Bacteria; phylum Bacillota; class Bacilli; order Bacillales; family Bacillaceae; genus Metabacillus; species Metabacillus litoralis. Next base: position 52,692 of record NZ_VOQF01000018.1, read on the forward strand.
CTGGTAAATCCACATTAGCACGGATAATAAACGGTCTATATCTTCCCAATCAGGGATCTGTGCGTGTATGTGGGATAGAATTGTCATCAGAGTCAATCTGGGATATCAGGAAGCATGTTGGAATGGTATTTCAAAATCCTGATAATCAGTTTGTTGGTGCTACTGTTAGAGATGATGTCGCATTTGGTCTTGAGAATAATGGTATCGATCGAGATGAAATGATTAGAAGAATTGAATGGGCTACTAAAAAGGTGAAAATGGAAGAATTCCTTGAACATGAACCACACCATCTTTCAGGTGGCCAAAAGCAGCGTGTGGCTATAGCTGGTGTTATCGCTGTTCAGCCTGATGTGATCATACTGGATGAGGCAACATCTATGTTAGATCCTGTTGGTAGGGCGGAGGTTATTCAAACTGTTCGTGAGCTTAATAAACAAGGTATTTTAACTGTCATCTCCATTACACATGATCTTGAGGAAGCTTCTAAAGCTGATAGAATGATTGTAATGAATGCCGGGAAGAAATTTGCTGAGGGTACACCAGATGAGGTATTTCAGCTAGATCAGCAGCTAGTTGATATTGGTCTTGATCTTCCTTTTCCGTTTCTTTTAAGTAGAAAATTAAAAGAAGCTGGTGTTTCTTTACAAAATCATCATCTTACTGAGGAAGGGTTGGTGAATGAGCTATGGACATTACTCTCAAAAGTGTAGAACATCGATATCAAGCTCGTTCACCATTTGAAAGGCTTGCTCTTTACGATGTGAATTTGGCAATTAAAACAGGTTCTTATGTATCTATTATTGGGCATACTGGTTCAGGTAAGTCTACAATTCTTCAGCATCTTAATGGGCTTTTGAAACCTACTAAAGGATCAATAGCTATTGGAGATCACCTGATTGAAGCTGGAAAAAAGAATAAGAACCTTAAGGAAGTAAGAAGGCTAGTAGGAATCGTTTTTCAATTTCCAGAGCATCAGCTTTTTGAGGAAACAGTTGAAAAGGATATTGCCTTTGGTCCCATGAATTTTGGTGTAAGTGAGAATGATGCTATTTTAAAAGCAAGAAAATCATTAGAAATAGTTGGTTTACCAGAATCAGTGCTGAATAAGTCTCCTTTTGACTTAAGTGGGGGACAAATGAGAAGAGTTGCTATTGCTGGGGTATTAGCAATGGGTCCCAACGTACTTGTCTTAGACGAACCTACAGCAGGTCTTGATCCTAGAGGTAGAAAAGAAATAATGGAACTCTTTTCCCGATTACGTAAGGAGCAACACCTAACAATCATTCTTGTTACACATAGCATGGAAGATGCTGCGAGATATTCTGATGAAATATTCGTTATGCATAAAGGTACTGTTGAAATGAAAGGAACTCCGAGAGAGATATTTAACCAGGCAGAGAAACTATCATCACTAGGCCTTGATTTACCTGAAACAATTAAGCTACAAAAAAAATTGCTTGATAAGGGTATTGTATTTAATGAGATTCCTTTAACCTTAGAAGAGACTGTTTTACAAATAACGTCTCTTATAAAAGGGGTGGATTCTCAATGATGGATAGTATCATTATTGGTAAATATGTTCCTGGTCAATCTCTTATTCATAGAATGGATGCACGAGCAAAATTATTATTAATATTTGCATTTGTTTTTATTGTATTTCTTGCGAATAACTTGTTCACATATTTGGTACTGGGGATTTTTACAATCACCATTGTTACATTAACTAAATTGCCTATTCGATTTTTAGTTAAAGGTCTTAAACCTGTTCTATGGATTATCCTTTTTACATTTGTGTTGCATTTATTTGTTACAAAAGAGGGAGAGCTATTATTTCAACTAGGTTTTATCTCAATCTATGAAGAAGGACTTAAGCAGGGCATATTTATTTCATTGCGCTTTCTCTATTTAATTTTAATGACAACAATATTAACGTTGACGACAACGCCAATTGAAATTACAGATGGTATGGAAAGCTTGCTAGGTCCCTTTAAGAAGATTGGGTTACCAGTTCATGAATTAGCTTTAATGATGTCAATATCTTTAAGGTTTATTCCTACACTTATGGAGGAAACTGATAAAATATTGAAGGCACAAATGGCTAGAGGTGTAGACTTTACTAGTGGCCCAATAAAGGATCGTTTTAAGGCAGTTGTTCCTTTACTAGTTCCATTATTCATCAGTGCATTTAAACGTGCAGAAGAGCTTGCAACAGCTATGGAAGCACGTGGATATAAAGGTGGAGAAGGTAGAACAAAGCTTAGACAGTTACAATGGGCAGGTTTAGATACTATTATGATGATCATGTTAGTAGCATTAGGGATTGTCTTACTATATTTACGAACATAGGAGCAAGTCGATGAAAGTGAAATGCACTGTATCTTACGATGGTTCACAATTTTATGGATATCAAGTTCAACCAAATAAGCGAACGGTACAAAGTGAAATAGAAGAGGCCTTAACAAAGCTTCATAAAGGTGAAAAAATAAAAATATTTGCTTCAGGTAGAACTGATGCAAGTGTTCATGCTGTGGGACAGGTTTTTCATTTTGAAACTAATTTACGCATACCTGATGATAGATGGCCATTTGCATTAAATAGCTTACTACCAGAAGATATTGTGATTAAGTCGGCTGCTTATGTAGAACATGAATTCCATGCTCGATTTGATGTTGTTAAAAAGGAATACCGTTATATTATTAATCAAGAAAAAATTCAGGATGTTTTTAAAAGAAAATATTGTTTTCATTATCCTTATGAGATAGATCTGCAATCTATCGAAAAAGCCTGTGACCTTTTATTAGGCACACACGATTTTACAAGCTTCTGTGCGGCAAAAACCGAGGTAGAAGATAAAGTGAGAACATTATATTCTATTGAAGTAATTAAGGAAGAAAATGATATAATTTTTCGTTTTATTGGAAATGGATTTTTGTATAATATGGTAAGAATTTTAGTAGGAACTTTATTAGAAATTGGACAAGGAATTAAATCTTTTGAGGATATTCCCGCTATTTTCAAGGGGCTGGATAGGCGATTAAGTGGGAAAACAGTGCCAGGACATGGATTATATTTATGGAAAGTTTACTATGACAACTAAACCAGGTGTAACATGTTCTTGACATTCGCTTATTTAAAGTATATCATATCTAATGGTATGTATTTCAACCCCACGAATAAGCCCCGGAAACTTATCGTGTTATGAAATAGAATAGGAACCATCTTATATTATTTATTTAGGAGGAAAACACATGCGTACAACGTTTATGGCTAACGCTGCTACTATCGAACGTAAATGGTACGTAGTTGATGCTGAAGGCAAGACTTTAGGTCGTCTTTCAAGTGAAATTGCATCAATTCTACGTGGCAAACATAAACCAACTTTCACACCTCATGTTGACACTGGTGATCATGTGATCATTATCAACGCTGAGAAAATCGAATTAACAGGTAAAAAATTAACTGATAAAATTTACTACCGTCACAGCCAATTCCCTGGTGGATTGAAATCTAGAACTGCATTGGAAATGCGTACGAACTACCCTGAAAAAATGCTTGAATTAGCAATTAAAGGGATGCTTCCAAAAGGTTCATTAGGTCGTCAAATCGGTAAGAAATTATATGTATATGCTGGTAGTGAACATCCACACCAAGCTCAACAACCTGAAGTTTACGAACTTCGCGGATAATTAAAAAGGAGGTTATTAATTTGGCACAAGTTCAATATTACGGTACTGGCCGTCGTAAGAGCTCAGTAGCACGTGTACGCTTAGTTCCTGGCGAAGGTCGTATTGTTGTAAATAGTCGTGAAATTAAAGACTATATCCCATCAGAAGCTTTAATCGAAGATATTAAACAACCATTAAACATAACTGAAACTACAGGAAGCTACGATGTTCTTGTAAATGTTTCAGGTGGTGGATATGCTGGTCAAGCTGGCGCTATCCGTCATGGTATTTCTCGTGCTTTATTAGAAGCAGATCCAGAATACCGTGCATCACTTAAAAGTGCTGGTATGTTAACTCGTGACGCTCGTATGAAAGAACGTAAAAAATACGGTCTTAAAGGCGCACGTAAAGCACCTCAGTTCTCTAAACGTTAATTTTGAATTTAAGGACTCCCAATCTTTATTGGTTGGAGTCCTTTTTTATTTTAAAGAGGTAAACAGAGAGATGAAGATGAAGCAGAATAGGTATAATCAGTATCGTAAGTGATTAGAAAAACATTCTATAACAATTGTTTCTTTAAGTGTTTATCAATCATATTTCACTCTATTTTTATATTTTTGAAGTATAATTAGTTTAACGAATAGACAATAAGGGTAAATGTATTTATTAACTTTATGGTTTGACTTTTATTGTTTTTCACAGTAGCAAGGAGAGGGGATAGATTATGAAGAAAGTTTCAAATGTATTTTGGATAACTTTAGCGATTGTTTTAGCTTCAGTTATATTTGGGGTATCAGCTCCAGATAGTTTTGAAGAAGTTACTGCAAATATACAATCATTTATTACATCTACATTCGGATGGTATTATCTAACATTAGTGACGATTGTTGTGATATTTTGTATATTTCTTATCTTTAGTCCGATTGGGACAATTAAATTAGGTAAAGCAGATGAAGAGCCTGAATATTCAAAAGGTACATGGTTTGCCATGCTCTTTAGTGCAGGTATGGGGATTGGTCTTGTGTTTTGGGGAGCAGCTGAGCCATTATCACATTTTATGAGTCCTCCTTTATCAGAAGGTGGAACATCTGTAGCCTTTAAAGAATCCATGAGGTATACATTTTTCCATTGGGGTATTCATGCTTGGGGAATATACGCAATTGTAGCCTTAGCTTTAGCGTATTATAAATTTCGTAAAGATGAACCGGGTTTAATATCTGCAACATTAAAACCTGTACTAGGCAAACGTATGGAAGGACCACTTGGTACAGTAGTTGATGTATTAGCCGTTTTTGCTACAGTTATTGGTGTTGCAACAACTTTAGGTTTTGGAGCAGCACAAATAAATGGAGGTTTATCTTATTTATTTGGGATCCCTAATAATTTTACAGTTCAATTTATTATTATAGCAATCGTAACTATTTTATTTATGATTTCAGCATGGTCAGGTTTAGGTAAAGGAATTAAATATTTAAGTAACACAAATATGGTCTTAGCCATTACTTTATTTATCATGATGTTTTTTATAGGACCCACAATTCTTATTCTAAATATTTTTACAGATACAGTTGGAAGCTATATTCAAAATCTTGCTCAAATGAGTTTTAGAATTGCGCCTTTAAATGAAGAGCATCGTAGCTGGATTAATGGTTGGACAATCTTTTATTGGGCATGGTGGATTTCATGGTCACCATTTGTTGGGATCTTTATTGCTCGTGTATCAAGAGGACGTACTATTCGAGAGTTTTTAATAGGAGTATTATTATTTCCAGCTCTTGTCAGTTTTGTGTGGTTTGCCACATTTGGTACATCAGCAATTGAGATTCAAAAGGCAGAAATTATTGATTTAACACAGTTTGCAACAGAAGAGGTTTTATTTGCAATCTTTAGTCAAATGCCAGCATCAACTATTCTTTCAATTATAGCGGTAGCACTCATAAGTACATTTTTTATTACTTCTGCAGACTCTGCAACTTTCGTATTAGGAATGCAAACAACTTATGGCTCGTTAACACCACCAAATTCAGTTAAATTAACATGGGGAGTTGCACAGTCAACTGTTGCGTTAATTTTACTTTATAGTGGTGGGTTACAGGCACTACAAAATGCATTAATCATAGCTGCTTTTCCTTTTTCCTTTATCATTGTATTAATGATGGTATCCCTATATATATCATTAAATAAAGAAAAGCGCGAACTTGGTTTATACTTTAAGCCGATTCCTAAAAAGAAGATAGAGAAATAAAGTTAAAGAGACTGGGACATAAGTAATTAAGTTAATGAAAAACCCGAATTATTTGGTGATATATTAATTAATCACTCGCCTAATAGTTCGGGTTTTTATTTGTGTCTTCAATATTTTTTTTTGATTTTTCATACTATTTTTAAGCACTAGTGGAATGGAGCGGAAGACACTCGACTCCTACGGGAATAGAGGAAAGGCTGAGACCCCACAGGTGCTTGCGCCGAGGAGGCTCAGCTTCCTCCCCGTGGAAAGCGAGTGTCTGCAGCGCAATGGAACGAATTTGTCTTTTCAGCTAACTGAATTTAGATTTATTCGTCTTTTTGGATGATTTCTTTTGTTATATCCCAACCTCTTTTATATTACATATGTATGTTAACTAAGCTATTATTATCCGAATAATGCTAGAATTCCTTGATAGGCAAAATAACCACCAAAACCAAGTAAAGATAAGCCTGAAATAATCGATATGACTTTAAGGCTGCCATCATTAAGGTATTTTCTAAAGCCTGTTGTTAATGCTGCAACAAATAGGTCCCATAATGTTAAACCAACAAAGATCATACAACTATATACTAACAATTGGCTTGTACCATTCATTTGCGCTGTTTTGGCTAAAACAGAACCATATATTCCCAACCAAAAAAGAATGGATAACGGACTAGTAATAGACATAATGAACCCTGTGAGAAAGCATTTCATTAGTGAATCCTTTTTTCTAGTAACAGTTAACTGAACCTTATTTGAACCTACTATACTTTCAATACCTGAATAAATTAAAATAAATCCTCCAAAAAGCCATAAAAAGATTTGAACAATTGGTATTTCTAAAAAGTGCACCATTCCTAGATAAACAAATAGCATAAAAAATCCATCAGCAATCATCGAACCTGCTCCAACGATCCATGCATGCCAAAATCCATTTTTAATTCCCTTATCTAAACGTACAGAATTAACAGGTCCTATTGGAGCAGCTAATGATAGACCCAGAAAGATATAACTTATTAAAATACTAACACTCAATAAGATCCACGCTCCTAAAAAATTGCTTTTTATAACTTGTACAATTATATGAATGTCGGAATTAACTATGACAAATAAACAATATTTGTATAGGTTATTTTGTGTTGATAATGACATGTTTCTTCGATAGATTTTTTTGTAACAAATGGAAATTAACTTACATACAGTGATTTTGTTCATTCTAAAATTGTAGTGACTAAAATGGTGTTAGGAAGTAAAAGTGATTAACATTTGGGAGGATACTATGGCAAAAACAACAATGGTACCTAGCGGGTATAAATCAAAATTAGATGTAATGAATACACAAATTGCGATAAATGAAGTAAAGGATTTTTTCGAAACTAAACTATCTGAATATTTAGATTTAACAAGAGTGTGTTCTCCGTTAATTGTGCCTGGTGGTCAAGGGATAAATGATAATCTAAATGGTGTAGAAAGAACGGTAGCCTTTAATGCATTGGACATTGAAGAACCTAGAATTGAAATTGTTCAATCATTAGCAAAGTGGAAAAGAGTCGCCCTAAAAAAATTTGGCTTTGCTCTAGGAGAAGGGCTATATACAAATATGAATGCCATCAGAAGAGATGAGAAGATCGATAACCTTCATTCAATATATGTTGATCAATGGGATTGGGAAAAGGTGATTGGGGAAGAAGATAGAAATATCAATACATTAAAAAGTGAAGTAAGAAAAATATATCAAGCTATTAAAACAACTGAGTTACACATGTCAAAATTCCATCCCGCTTTAAACGCTATATTGCCAGAGGATATTTATTTTATAACAACACAAGAACTTGAAAATTTATATCCATCCTTCACTTCAAAGCAAAGAGAAGATACAATCACTAAAGAATATGGTGCTGTGTTTATCATGCAAATAGGCGGAGTATTACGATCAGGAGAAAAGCATGATGGACGTTCACCTGACTATGATGATTGGAACCTAAATGGTGATATCGTATTTTGGAATCCTACTTTACAAAGATCCTTTGAAATTTCTTCAATGGGTATACGTGTAGATCGTGAAACTCTCCTGGAACAACTAAAGGTATCAGGAAATGAAGAACGGGAAAGCTTATATTTTCATCAAAATATTATCAATGGTAGCCTACCTCAAACAATTGGTGGTGGAATTGGTCAATCTAGACTCAACATGTTTCTATTAAAGAAATTTCACATTGGTGAAGTGCAAGCATCTGTATGGAATGAGGAAACTATGATTGAGTGTGAAGAGAAAAATATTCAATTATTCTAATTCTGTTTATATACATTGAATTATAGTAGCTATTGGATCTTTTTGTACCAAGATAGTGAATTGAATTAAGTGAATGATAAAAACCGCAAACTGGGGATTCGCGGTTTTTTTATAAGTTTTTTTCGTAACTTTGAGAAGATACCTATCTAATAATATCGAATTTTATTTTTAGGCTTTTTCCACTTGTTTTTCATGATTAAACAAATAGCTAAAATAATAACAAGAAAAAGAATGCTGACAAAAAAACCAGGTCGAACGGCTTTTTCAAATAATGTTCCTGTTATAGCTGCAACAATCAAAAGAAGCCCGATTACTGAGAATGCTTTTTTTATGAAAGTTTGTTCCAATAATCGAAGAGCAGAAATAATGATAAAGAACCAATTATATAAAACCAAAATTCCAGCGGCAGTTGTAATATATTCGTATATTTTCCCCGGTAATAATAATGCGGTAATAATTGAAGCTAATAAACCAATTGATGCGAGTCCTAGTGATGGTAAAGGTAGTTCCTTGAATTTTAGCTTCTTGGAAAAGAATTTAGGTGCGTCCCCATCTTCAGATAGTGTTACGAGTAGGTTTGTCACTCCATATAATGCAGCAGTCATAGCAGAGAAACCGGCAATAATAATAGCTCCATTAAACACATGGGGAAAAAAAGCCAGGTTATACTCGCTTAAAGCCGTTACAAAAGGGCTTTCCTCTGCATGAAAGACATCTGTTGCTACTAAAGTAACAGCAAGTACTAAAGATAAGATATAAACAAATGTTAGTGCGAATAACATGACTTTTCCTGATTTAGGTGCATCTTCCTTTTTCTTTAATTGCATTGCCATAATACCTATAACCTCAACACCTCCAAAGGCATAAAAGGCATAGATTAGAGATGCCCAAAATCCTTTCCATCCACCTGCGAATATTTCACCAGCAGATGTAGGAAGTCCAGTTGGATCAGTATCTCCTTTAATCCAACCAAAGAGTGCAGCCAATCCTAAAATGATAAACATAAGAATTGCTGAAAATTTTATGATGGCAAATACATTTTCAAACTTATCAAAACCATTTGTTCCACTTATAACAACCAAAATAGAAAGGATAGCATATCCGGCTGCAAAGACCCATAGTGGAACATCTTTGAACCAAAATTGTGAAAGGATTGCTAGTGCGGTTAATTGACTACCCATAATTAAGATATTTGAACACCAATAATTCCAACCACAACTAAATTCTGCCCACTTCCCAAATGCCTTACCAGCATAATAACAAAACGAACCTTCCTGTGGATCTTCTGCAGTCATATTAGCTAATACATTGAAAACAATATATGTCCCTAATGCAGCTAAAAGAAAAGAAAATACTATGGAGGGACCAGTCACACTAATTCCAATACTAGACCCAAGAAAATAGCCAGTTCCTATTGTACAACCTATTCCGATTAGTGAAAGCTGCCACCATTCTAAATTGCCTGTAGTATTAGATTTTTTATTACCTGCTTTTTGTGATTTGGATGTATTCGCCATAATTGCCTCCTATATTATCTATAGCTATTCTTAGTTAATTATTAAAAGATTATGTAACGAAAAAAAGCAGCTTTATCTAAAAGAATCATTCCGTGGGAAATAATTTATTTCCAGTTACTTGAATTCGCACCATTTGCTATCTGGTATGAACTTTCACTTTATTCACATATAGATTTCTTTATCGAGTCTCCACGTTGACATAACTTCTTCTATTGGAAGTTGCGATCGTGAAAAAACGACAAATACTTTCAAAGAAAGATACTGATATTTTTTGAAAAGTAAAAATTACAAGGTTTTTTACATCAACCGATCAAGGTGCTTGTACTTTTCTACATTCAAAACAGGAAATTCTCCATTAGATGAAATTGGAAAATATTTTACGAATGATAAATTCGGACTGTTAAACAATACATTTAAGGGAGGACTTTGATATGAATGAAATTATTTCTTTAAAGCAAAAGAGACATCAAAAAGAACTTAAATATGAGAAGAGAATGCTTCGTGAGTTATCTTTAGCGGAAATCAAAACGGAGATAGATACTTGCTTTGGTGGTTTTTCAAACATTGTCAAAAAGCCTGTAATTGAAGATGGATGTGTTGATTTTGCTATTGAATCCTTTTTGTTGGGTGCAAAGTACAGTAAATTTGGTTATTTAGGGGAATCAATGAATCAAGTTAATAAAAGATGTCAGATAGAAGAAAGACAGATAATAGATGAAATGTTTGATTACTTTTTAAACTTTGGGAAAATGAATGATCAAAATATCTCATTTGATGAAATCTATATTGCTTGTGAATTTTATGTTCATAATTGGTGGAAGCAAGGTTATTTAAAGGGTGAAAAAAGATATAAGCTAAGATTACATTAAAGTAGATAGATGGAATACTTCTTTATCATATTCCTCCTCTTTGTCCCATATATTTTAAGAGAGGACGAGCAGGAGGGAATAAGATGAAGCAAAAAATCAAGTGGTTTGGTTTTATTGGTGGTTTTGTATTATTACTTATATTATTTCAATGGCAAATTACAGATGATCGTTCATGGGAATCTTGGAATTTACCTCTAAGCGGGAAAGTCATTTATATTGATCCAGGACATGGTGGACCTGATGGAGGAGCGGTAGGTAATAATACATTGGAAAAAGATATATCTTTAAGTATTTCTTTAGTATTGCGAGATTACTTACAAGAACAAGGTGCACTCGTATTATTAACTAGAGAAGAAGATGTTGATTTAGCAGATGAAGATACATCAGGATATAGCCGAAGAAAAGCAGAGGATTTAAAAAAACGGGTGAATATAATCAATGATTCTAATGCTGATCTATTTTTATCCATACATTTAAATGCTATTCCGTCTGAAAAATGGAGCGGGGCTCAAACCTTTTACCATGGTAAGTTTGTTGAAAATGAAAATGTCGCGAAATATATACAGGATGAACTTCGTAGTAATTTAGAAAATACAGAGAGAGTTGCTAAACCAATTGACGGGATATACCTTCTTAGAAATATAGATAAACCCGGTGCTTTAGTTGAAGTGGGTTTTCTATCAAATCATGAAGAAGAAAGATTACTGTCAACAGAGGATTATCAAGATAAGGTAGCAGCGTCAATCTATAATGGTGTTATGCGTTATTTCACAAATGAGAAAAATCCACCTGAATAAACACTCAAACCAAACCTTTGTCTTTCTACCAAACGTTTATTATATGTTATACTGATGAAAACGAATCCATAAAGGGTGGTTAACATGCTAAGAGAAGAAGAATTACGTAAAATTATCGGACAACTTCAAGATCCTTTTTTACATAAATCATTAGATGAGTTAAGTGCCATTGAAGAAGTGAAAATCAAAGAAGAAAAGGCGCATGTTAGTCTTAAAATAGGAATTTCTAAATTAAATACAGCTGAGCAGCTTCAGCTTCAACAGAACATTGTAGCGTTAGTGAAAGAAGCAGGAGCTGAATCTGTAGGTCTTCGTTTTCATGAATTACCACAGAGCACAATCTCTGCATATCAAGATCCAGCAAATGAAAAATCAGATTCCCTTTTATCTCCAAACTCAAAAACAACATTCCTAGCAATAGCAAGTGGAAAAGGTGGAGTAGGTAAATCGACAGTTTCTGTTAATTTAGCTGTTTCATTAGCACGTTTAGGAAAAAAGGTCGGTCTTATCGATGCAGATATTTACGGCTTTAGTGTGCCTGATATGATGGGCATTACAAAAAGACCTGTAGTTCGTGGCGAAAAAATCTTTCCAGTAGAAAGATTTGGAGTAAAGGTAATTTCGATGGGCTTTTTCGTAGAAGATAATGCACCTGTTATCTGGAGAGGACCAATGCTAGGGAAAATGTTAAATAATTTCTTTAATGAGGTTGAGTGGGGTGATTTAGATTACCTTCTACTAGATTTACCACCAGGTACGGGGGATGTTGCACTAGATGTTCACTCTATGTTACCTGCATGTAAAGAAATCATTGTATCTACTCCACACCCTACTGCTGCATTTGTTGCTGCTAGAGCAGGGGCCATGGCTTTACAAACAGATCATGAAGTAGTTGGTGTTGTAGAGAATATGGCTTATTTTGAAAGTGCTAAAACTGGAGAAAAAGAATATGTGTTTGGTCGAGGTGGAGGAGAAAAATTAGCTGAAGAGCTTAGAGTGCCTCTATTAGGTAAAATTCCGCTTCAGCAGCCTGATTGGAATGATGATGATTTTGCTCCTTCTGTTTATGCAGAAGACCATCCAATAGGTAAGATCTATCAAGAAATTGGTAAACAGGTTCTGGGCATAATACCTGTTAAACAATGAAGTAACTTCATATTACTTAAAAGCCATACAGGATATGATTACTGTATGGCTTTTAAGTCCGTGTGTTAGGTAAAAAAACATATTCTTAACTGTGATGAAAATAGAGCGGTTTAACTACCGCCACCTTCACCACCTTGTTCCTGGCCAGCTCCACTTTCTCCGCCACCACTTTCTTCTTCAGCTGGTTGACTGCCTCCGGCTTGTTGACCAGCTTCCTCAGCAGCTTTTAGAAGTGTTTCCTGGATTTTGGCTTTATAAAGAGGACTTGATAAAGTTTCCATAATAACATCCTGTAGATGCTTTCTGAATTCTTGACTCTTTACAGCAGTTATCATACTCTTTTCCATTTCAGGATCTTGGAAAAGTTCCATTAACATTTTTTGATAGTCAGGATCCTTCATTAAGTCTTTAATCACTTTCTCATGCTCATCTTTTAGACTTGTTGCAAAGCTTTCAACAAACTTAGGATCTTCAAATACCTTTTGCCAAAACTTTGTACCCTTTTCAGATGTTAATGTTGTTTCAATAGTTTCTTTTACAATGCTTTGATCCATAATTAAAACTTGTTTCATTTCTTCATCTTTCATTACCTCTTGTAGCGCCTTTTTACCATCATCTGTTTTTAATATATCAACGACCATCTTCTTTGTTTGTTCGTAATCCATCTGACTACCCGATTCTTCCCTTGGTGCACAGCCTGATGTGAAGATGCCAAGCAATAAAAGTGTGAAAAGCATGAGGAGCGAGTATCTCTTCATGGTCATTTTTGCTCCTTTCAAATTACGTTTTATAGCTATATTTTTTAGTTAGATAAAAGAAATTATACGAGGAAAATGCTTCTCATATGGCTTTTTTACGAAAGGATTGGTAAAATCAAGAGTAGTAATGAGATGGAGGATATTGTAGTGAAAAGTCGAAATTGGGTGCGTTTCTTTTTAAGTACTTTACTTATAGGTGGAATTTCTTCAGGTATTATTGGTTTTGTCCTTAAATGGGGAGAATATAAAGACCTATTTATTAACTTTGAGATAATTGAAATCCTTTCTATTCTATTTTGGTTATTTGGAGTAGGATTAATATTTAGTGTGATAAGTCAGATGGGCTTTTTTGCATACTTAACCATACATAGATTTGGATTAGGGATTTTCCGCTCTGTGTTTTTATGGAATATTGCTCAAGTCGTTTTAATTCTATTTGTTCTATTTGATTTAGTTTATTTTCGTTATCAATTATTTGCAAATGAAACAGAGACTTTACTTCCATATCTCGGTATAGCTCTTTATGTATTTCTAGTAGGTATAATTGTTGCCTTCTTTAAGCAGAAGGATACTAATAAAGAAGCATTTATTCCAGCTCTATTTTTTATGGTAGTAGTCACATCGATCGAATGGTTTCCGGCATTAAGGGTAAATGAAGAGAATTGGCTATTGCTTATGTTAATACCTATTCAAATGTGTAATGCATATCAGTTATTAATGCTGCCAAAATTCACAAACTCAAAATAATAGAAAAAGCATTGCTTATACGTATGAAAGATATACGTATAAGCAGTGCTTTTTTTCTATGGTTTCAATATTTGCTCGTTGTAGTGGGATGGAGCAAAATAGATTTTTGTTTCTAAACACAAATTATGCAAGAACAATCTAAGAAGTTAAAAATTGCTTATTTGACTTCAGAAGACTTTGTTTTTGCATTCGAGATAATATCTCCTACAGTCACATTATTTAAACCTTTGCTCTTTATTTCTTTTAAGATAGAAGGTAGGGCTTTAACTGTTTGTTTTGCTGAGTCAGAAGCGTGCAAAAGGACAATATCTCCACCTTTAATAGAAGCTGTAGTGTTTTTAACGATCACATCTACACCAGGGTTCGTCCAGTCTTCTGAATCTATACTATAATGTACAACTGAATATCCTTGCTGCTGGGCTATAGTTAAGACTTCTTTATCAAAGCTCCCACTAGGTGGGCGTAATAAAGTGATATCTTTTAAGCCAAGTTTAGTAAAAGCCTCTTGTGACATATTTAGATCTTTTCTGACTTCCTGTGGCTCAAGATCTCTATAGTCTTTAAAATTATAGCCCATACTACCAACTTGATGTCCATCTTCTATAATACGTTTTACAACATCAGGATGTCTTTCAGCCCACGAAGCGGAAAGGAAAAATGTTGCATTATCTATCTTCTGACTTTTGAGAGTATCTAGGATTTCCTCTGCTTTCACATCACCCCAGCTTATATCAAAGGTTAAAGCAATATCCTTATTGCCAGCATCACCTCTATAAATTGCTTTTGGTCCATCTGCTGTAGAAAAGACAGGATAATTTAAAACATTTTCAACATATAATATACCTGCTGTAAAAAATGCTGCTATCATGATTAAGGCAATTTGCTTAATCTTTTTAATATGGAACACATGTATTTGATTCATAATGACCTCCTCGATCACATTTTCTCTTGAGACAAGTCTATGCTTTGTCCCTTTTGAAAATGATTAGAAAACAAAAATATTAGAAAGAATGTAGAAAAAAGATGGAGGAAAACATGATTTACTTTATGTTTAAGGAAAAAGAACGATTGGAGCTAGAGAGCATCTTAATGAATGAATTGGAATATACAAATGAAATGATAGAAAAAGAATGTCAAAAAGAAGTGGGTAATAGAATAAAGGAAAGAGCGTTAAAAGAGAGAACAAAAATTTTAATGGAGATATTATATAAGATAGCAAAATGAATTTTTAAGGGAAGAATACAGGCTAGTGTTAGTAGGGCAAACTTTATAAGAGGGGGGGCAAGCTATACTAAAGCACAATAATGCTTAACTACGCATATGTTTAATTGAAAAAGAATTTAGGTAAAATAATTTAAAGTAAGTAGTTGACTTATCATTGTCATGGTGTTATATTGTTATTCGTCGCTTATAAATGGATTTAGAATTCATTTGGATTAAAGGAAACTTTTTCTTTAATTGGGGTTGACGAGAGAAGTTGAGTGTGTTAAATTAATAAAGTCGCTTCTGAGGGAAACGATGAATATATGATCTTTGAAAACTAAACAAAACCAAGCGTGCCAACGTTAATTTCGATTAACAAAAACGTA
>NZ_VOQF01000019.1 GCF_007994985.1 Metabacillus litoralis
TGACGTGTGGAGCTGACAGATACTAATCGATCGAGGACTTAACCTAAATATTTAAGCGAACGTTAGTGAAATGAATTGTATAATCGTTATCTAGTTTTGAAGGAATATAATATTCCTGAAGACTCTGTAAAGAGTAAGAGGGTTTCGAGGAACGAACAGTTCAAGGAATCGATCGAGGAGACACCGGAGCGTACTTCAGTACGTGAGGATGTTGACGAGCATCGATGACGTAGAAATGTGAAGTTCATCGGAAGCCGTAAACCATTTATTTGGTGATGATGGCGAAGAGGTCACACCCGTTCCCATGCCGAACACGGAAGTTAAGCTCTTCAGCGCCGATGGTAGTTGGGGGTTTCCCCCTGTGAGAGTAGGACGTCGCCAAGTAAAGAGTGGAAAAGATCAGTAGAGATACTGGTCTTTTTTTGTATAGAGAAAGATAATAGAAAATAGAATGATCATCCCATTAATTTATTATATCGAAGATATTGTGTATGAGGTAGACTAAAAAGCACTACTAGCCTGAGGCTTGGGAGAAGCAAGAAAGTCAAGGAAGCGTAGCGAATGAAGACCGGAATGTGCGTAGTTGGCACATGAGGATCTGAATGAACAAGCTGACGCAGAGATTCGCCGCTTATCGCAAGCCGAAATCCGAACACGGAAGTTAAGCTCTAGCGCCGATGGTAGTTGGGGGTTTCCCCCTGTGAGAGTAGGACGTCGCCAAGTAAAGAGTGGAGAAGATCAGTAGAGATACTGGTCTTTTTTTTGTACAGAGAAAGATAAGAAAATAGATTGATCATCCCATTAATTTATATATATCGAAGATATTGTGTAAGAGGTAGAGACTAAAAAGCACTACTAGCCTGTGGCTTGGGAGAAGCAAGAAGGTCAAGGAAGCG
>NZ_VOQF01000002.1 GCF_007994985.1 Metabacillus litoralis
AATGACATGTAGTAATACAGGGCCTGGTGTTTTTTTAGCATATTGAAGATTTTCGAATAAATCATCATAATCATGACCATCTACAGGTCCAAGGTACGTAAATCCTAGTTCCTCAAAAAACACACCTGACACTAATAAATATTTCAAACTATCTTTAACACGCTCAGCGGTTGAAGCAAGCTTTCCACCTACTGCCGGGATACGTTTCAGTAAATATTCAAGCTCATCTTTAACCCAATGATACTTACCTGCTGTGCGTAAGCGCCCAAGAACATTATGAAGCGCCCCAACATTAGGTGCAATTGACATTTCATTGTCATTTAACACAACAATAACATCTTTCTTTTCACTACCAATATGATTAAGCGCCTCAAGTGCCATTCCACCAGTTAAAGCACCATCTCCGATAATTGGTATAACATGCTCCTTTGATTTTTTCAAATCTCTGGCAATAGCCATACCCATAGCAGCAGATAACGAAGTAGAGCTATGACCTGTTTCCCATACATCATGCTCACTTTCACAACGCTTAGGAAAACCACATAAGCCTTGATATTGACGTAATGTATCAAATTGACCCGCACGGCCTGTTAAAATTTTATGAACATATGATTGATGCCCTACATCCCAAAGGAACTTATCTTTTGGACTATCGAATACTTTATGAAGAGCAATAGTTAATTCAACAACACCTAAATTTGGACCAATATGTCCTCCAGTGTCAGCTAGCTTCTCGATTAAAAATTGGCGAATTTCCGCACTTAGCTTTTCTAATTCATGGTTTGATAATTTTTTTAAAAAACTCGGGTCTTTAATGGATAGAAGATCCAAATGGATCACTCACTTTCGATTCAATTTGTTTCTTATAGTCAATTGTTTGTAGGTTATTTATAGGCTCTATAGCCAATTAGCATTATATTTTTGTGTTATCTGTCTATTTTAACGTAAAATCCCATTATTTGAAAACGTTTTAGGGTACTAGCTATATTTTTTGTCAGTTTTGATGTGAAGCACGCTTTTTAAATAAAACATATCTTTACGAAATATAATGTAGTTATCAAATTATTATCTAATTAAAATACCTATTATAAACCGATGATCAAGCAAAGAAAATTTACCATAAAATTGTTCTAATTACAATGTTTTATGTCACTATGAAAATTATAGTGAACAAAATAACTCAATGGAAGTTTCTAGTTTATATTACTTTGAAACAATAGCTTTAAAATCGATGGATTTTAAAGCTATTGTTTTATTTCATAATGCTCTTTGCACACTTTGTTTCTTTTAAATTATTTTTAGGTTGTTAATGAATTTGTTTCATCTGCCTTTACCAAAGTATTCTATGCAAAACGCCACTTCATGAATTTATTTACGAAAAGCACCTGAAAAACAGTAAAAAACCGTTACCTATGGAAACGGTTTACATCATTTCGCAATTTGTTTATTAGTGATCTCTTTTTGCAATTAACTCACAGATTTGAACAAGAATAGATGATTGAACAGATAAATGATCTATCAATTTTTTTGCTTGCGTTATATGCTCATCCAGCTTCGCCTTAGCACCTTGCATCGTTAAAATTTTCGGATACGTTGTTTTTTCATTTAATGTATCAGAGCCAACAGGTTTTCCTATAATTTGTTCGTTTCCTTCGATATCCAATATGTCATCTCGAATTTGAAAGGCAAGTCCAAGATGATACCCAATTTTTCGGAGTTTTTCAATATCATTTTCAGGAGCATCTGCTAAAATAGCACCAGAAATAATGCTGTATTGTAGCAATTTACCCGTTTTATTTTCATGTATTGACTGAAGTTCCTCAAGACTTAAGGCTTTCGCTTCACCTTGCATATCAGCAATTTGCCCTCCAACCATTCCCTGTGCACCTGCTGCATTAACAAGCTCTGAAACAAGTCGAAGTTTATTTTCTTGCGAACAATAGGGATCATTGACTATTAAAGAAAAGCTCTGTGTTAATAATCCATCACCTGCTAGTACGGCAACTGCTTCACCGAAGACTTTATGATTGGTTGGTTTTCCTCTTCTTAAATCATCGTCATCCATACACGGTAAGTCATCATGAATTAGTGAATACGTATGAATCATTTCAATCGCACACGCAGTTGCAATTCCTAACTCCTCACGTTTACCATACGTGTGAAGCAAAGCAAGCACAAGAATTGGTCTTAAACGTTTTCCACCCGCTTTGAGTGAATAAAGCATTGCCTCTTTAATTGTTTCTGGAGCCTCAAGCTCTTTTATATAATCTGGAAGTCGTGTTTCAATGGTTTTTTTTCGAGATTGTAAAAAATCGCTTAATACACTACTCACGATTTTTCTTCCTCCTGTAATTCAAATGGCTTTAATTCACCATCTTCTCGTAAAATAAAATCCATCTGCTTTTCAACATGCTGTAGCTTGTCATGACAAAGCTTTGAGAGGACCATTCCCTTTTGAAAATAATCAATTGCTTTTTCTAAAGGTACGTCTCCTTCCTCAAGCTTCCCAACAATTTCTTCAAGCTGCTGCATAGCATGTTCAAATGAAACTTCTTCTTCTTTTAGTTCCTTATCTTTACTCATTAATTGTACGCTCCTCTATTCCCTTTACTTGACAATCAAGCTGACCGTCTTTAAGCTGCACTTTGAGCATTTGGCCTGATTGTACTTGATTTATACTTTTGATGAGCTGCTTCTCTTGATACACAATACTATATCCTCTATCCATAATTTTCAGTGGACTTAATGCATTAAGTTTATCAATTGTTGCTTTAAATTGCGAGGTTTTATGTGTTAACACAGAAGACATCTCTCGATTCAATTTCTTCAATAAAGACAGATATGCTTCGTTTGCTCTTTTCACTTGATCAGAAGGATGTTCATTTCCAAGTCGGTTCTTTAGAGCTACATAGGAGTCTTTTTTATGAGTAATAGCTCTACGACCTTCTTTTTGCAATCGATCAACAATCGTATCCAATTGTTGCTCTTTTTGTTGATAAAGCTGTTTAGGATATCTAAATGCATAAGAGCCTTGATAATGGGAAAGTTTGTCTCGATTTGAGGTTATCTTTTCCCGAATAGATCTTTTCAATCTGTTTTTACGATCTGAAATCCGGTCTAATAACTCATTAAAATGGGGTACAGCAAGCTCAGCAGCTCCAGTTGGAGTCGGTGCACGTAAATCTGCCACAAAATCTGCGATAGTAAAATCAGTTTCATGTCCAACTGCTGATATAATAGGTACTTGTGAAGCAAAGATTTCTCTAGCAACGATTTCTTCATTAAAAGCCCAAAGCTCTTCAATTGATCCTCCACCACGACCGACAATTAATACATCTAGCGTTTCTAACGCATTTGCTGTTTTAATTGCTTTGGCTACAGATGCTCCGGCTTGAACACCTTGAACTAAAGCAGGAATTAATATCACTTTTGCCATTGGAAATCTTCGATTAATGGTTGTTAAAATGTCGCGAATAGCTGCCCCTGTAGGAGAGGTGATAACACCTATTTGATTCGGGTATTTCGGAATTGGCTTTTTATGAATCGTATCAAATAACCCTTCTTTTTGTAAATTTTTCTTTAATTCTTCATATGCCAAATACAAGCTTCCAATACCATCTGGTTGCATTTCTTTAACATAAACCTGATATCCACCACTTTGTTCATAAACAGATATTTCTCCGCGTAATAAAACCTTCATACCATTCTCTGGCTTAAATTTTAGAGATTTATTTGCACCTGCAAACATAACTCCTTGTATTCGCGCTTTTTCATCTTTAAGTGTAAAGTACATATGCCCACGGCTATGTAAATTAAAATTTGATATTTCTCCTTTTATCCATATGTCCGATAAATGTGGATCAACATCAAATTTTCGCTTTATATATTTTGTTAAGGCTGTAACAGTTACATATTTTATTTCACTCATTTTACAACCTCCTTTTTATTACATGCACAAGCAAAGGGTCAGACCCCAACAGAACGGTATATAGCTTTTAGGGTTACAAAAGCCTATATTTTGTTTTCTGTTTAAAGTCAAACCCTTTGTGTGAAACTCTTTATTTAAGGTATTTTGATTGTTTGTTATTTAATATGTAAAGTAATTATTTGTTTCAGAAACAAAATTCAACCGGGAGGAAATTGAGCCTCCTCAGCCAGGCCTGCAGGGTCTAGACTTATGCCGCAAACCCCGCAGTATCCGCTAAAAAATATTACTTTTTTGTAAGAAATTGTTTTGCAGATTGTACTGTGTTATGAGCTAGCATAGTAATTGTCATTGGACCAACTCCACCTGGAACCGGAGTAAGGTAACTTGCCACTTCCTTAGCTTCTTCAAAAACTACATCTCCACACAGCTTACCTGTATCAAGTCGGTTAACTCCCACGTCTATAACAACAGCTCCAGGTTTAATGTCTTCACCTTTAATAAAATTAGCTCGTCCAACAGCTGCAACTAAAATATCTGCTTCTTTTGTAAAAGAAGATAGATCTTTTGTTTTTGAATGACAATACGTTACAGTCGCATGTTCATTCAGTAGAAGCTGTCCTACAGGTTTACCAACTATATTACTTCTTCCAACAACAACAACATTCTTTCCGGCGATTTCAACACCAACAGATTTGATCATTTCAACGATTCCAGCTGGTGTACAAGGTAAAAACGTTTCTTGGCCAGTCATCATACGTCCAATATTTACCGGATGGAATCCATCAACATCCTTCAGAGGAGAAATTGTCTCCACAACAGCTGTTTCATCGATATGAGCAGGAAGTGGAAGTTGAACTAAAATCCCATGATACTCATCATTGTTGTTGTAATTTTCTATTACATCAAGCAATTCCTTTTCTGTAAATGATTCTGGGTAGTGCTCTAACTGAAATCCTACCCCAATCTCTTCTGCTGCCTTTTGTTTTCCTCTAATATAAGATAGTGATGCAGGATTATCTCCTACTAAAATAACAACAAGCTTCGGAAGTAGACCCTTCTCTTTAATTTGTTCTACCTCTTTTGCTAATTCGTTTCTTTTGGATGTGGATAATTGCTTTCCATCAATTATGATTGCTGCCATTCCTAATTCCTCCTCGATACTAGTGATTAACCCTCTAGGTTTTGTTTAATTTTAGAGAGAACACCGTTGACGAATTTACTAGAATGATCATCCCCGAATGCTTTAGCCAACTCAACCGCTTCATCAATTGTTACATTTTTCGGAATATCTTCTTCGTATTTCAATTCATATGCTGCCATACGTAGAATTGTAATATCAATATTAGCTAACCGATCGATTGTCCAATTTTTTAAATGTGGTGTAATGAGTTCGTCTAATTCTGCTTCATGCTCAATAGAACCAAAAACAAGCTTATTCATAAATTCATCTTGATTTCCTTCTTCTAACGCATGTTCGATTGCTTCGTTCGGATCTGTATCACTTACATTCACTTGAAATAACGCCTGTAGTGCCTTTTCTCTCGCTGTTCTTCGCTTCATTCTTTACTTGCTCCTTTAATGTTTAAAAATGTCGAAAATGTCATAAAGTGATCATACCATATCTGTCTTTTAGATTCATGCCGAAAATGGATTGTTTTAAATAATTCCCATATGAAAAGGCTTTTATTTTCATGCTTTGCTAAACTTAGCTGTTGATTCCAGTTAGAGATTTTTGCTTCCCTAGGGAAAAATAAGTTATTTTACTCGGGAGCCTTCTCTTAAGCTAGGCTCTAGTGATCTCCCATTTCCCTACTAAAACAACTAATCCGTTTCTCCTTTATTCAATAATCTTGGATGTTTAAACATGTTCTATACCTAATACATGGATAAACCCCAAAAAATTTTGAATACATTTATACAAAAGAGCAAATTTAAAACAAATAAAACCAAAGGAGTTTAACCCTCTGGTTTTGTTTTGCTTCTATCTATATTTTAATTAATGTAAAATAACCTTTTACATTTCTTGATCTATTTCAACATCCTGAGTTTTTGTTTCAAATTGGATTCCTACAACATGAATGTTTACTTCGTTTACTTCTAAAGCAGTCATGTTAAGTAATGCTTGACGGATATTGTCTTGAATTTTTTGTGCAACTGTTGGAATTGAAACACCAAATATCATTACACAATAAACTTCAATAATAATTCCCTCTTCTGTAAGATCCACTTTTACACCTTTACCATGGTTTTTCTTACCAAGTCGTTCAACAACACCTGCAGCAAAATTACCGCGCATTGAAGCAACGCCTTCAATTTCAGAAGCTGCGATACCCGCAATTACTTCAATTACCTCTGGAGCAATTTCCACCTTGCCTAAACCATTGTTTTCTTGATTCATTTCTAATACATTATTTGTATCTTTCAAGGTTTTAGCACCTCCATGTGTTTTTTACGATTCCATTACTTTATACAATTCAAGGAATTTTGTATTAAAATCCCCACTTACAAATTTTTCATGCTCTAATAATTTTAAATGGAACGGAATTGTTGTAGAAATACCTTCTATCACGAATTCACTTAGTGCACGCTTCATTCGTGCAATCGCTTCTTCCCTTGTTGCGCCATATGTGATCAATTTTGCGATCATTGAATCATAGTATGGTGGAATTGAATAGCCTGGATAAACTGCTGAGTCTACTCTAACACCTAGACCACCTGGCGGCAAGTACATCGCGATTTTCCCTGGTGAAGGCATGAAATTTTTAGCTGGGTTCTCTGCATTAATACGACACTCAATTGACCATCCGTTAAAGGTAACCTCATCTTGAGTAACAGATAATTTCTCACCAGATGCAACTTTAATTTGTTCCTTAATTAAATCAATTCCTGTCACCATTTCAGTTACGGGGTGTTCTACTTGAATTCGTGTATTCATTTCCATGAAATAAAACTTCTTATTCACATGGTCGAATATAAATTCAACTGTACCCGCACCAGTGTATGCAACTGCTTCAGCAGCCTTTACAGCTGCATCTCCCATCTGTGCACGGATTTCTTGATCAAGTGCTGGAGATGGAGTTTCTTCAATTAATTTTTGTAACCTTCTCTGAATTGAACAATCACGTTCACCTAAATGAATCGTATTACCATGTGTGTCTGCCATTACTTGAATTTCAACATGGCGGAAATCCTCAATATATTTCTCAATATAAACACCAGGATTACCAAAGGCTGTTGCAGCTTCTTGTTGAGTGATTTGAATACCTTTGATTAGTGCTTGCTCATCAGCTGCTACACGGATACCTTTACCACCGCCACCTGCTGTTGCTTTAATTATAACAGGATAGCCCATGTCATTGGCTAATTTTTTTGCGTCTTCTACGTCTTCTATAATTCCTTTTGAACCAGGAACAATTGGAACGCCGGCTTTACGCATTGTTTCCCTTGCCACATCTTTTGTACCCATTTTTGAAATCGCATCTGCACTCGGGCCAACAAAAATGATATTACACTCACTACAAAGCTCTGCAAAATCAGCATTTTCTGCTAAAAATCCATAACCAGGGTGAATCGCATCACTTTCTGTCAATTTTGCAACACTAATAATATTTGTGAAATTTAAATAACTGTCTTTTGATAGCTTTGGTCCTATACAATAAGCTTCATCAGCCAATTGGACATGTAATGCTTCACGATCAGCTTCTGAAAAAACTGCTACAGTTTCTATATCAAGTTCTTTACAAGCTCGAATAATTCGAACTGCAATTTCTCCTCTATTGGCAATAAGTAATTTCTTTATCATTTTATAAGCTCCTTATTCAGGCTTTACAAGGAATAGAGGTTGACCATACTCGACAAGTTGTCCATTTTGTACAAGTATTTCAACAATCTCACCCTTAACTTCAGCTTCAATTTCGTTAAAGAGTTTCATCGCTTCAACTATACAAACGACTGTTTCATTTGTCACCTTTGATCCAACTTCTACATAGTTACCAACATCTGGTGAAGATGCGGCATAAAAAGTTCCTACCATCGGTGAAGTAATTTTATGTAAATTTGATGTATCAGCACTTGCTTCAACTTTTTCCTCTTGCTTTACCGCTTCAACAACAGGTTGAGCAACAGGTGCAGATTGTGTAACTGGCTGTGCCTGAATTGTTTCAACAGCAGGTGCAACTGAGTTACGGACAACTGTTTCTACTTCTTGTAATTGTTTTTTCATTTTAATTTTTGTACCATCTTGATCAAATGAAAATTCGTTAATAGAAGATTGATCGATTAGTTTGATGATCTCTCTTATTTCTTGTATTTTTAGCATGCTTAGGCACCCCTTCAATCATATAATCATGTATTAAAGTCAAAATACACGATCTCTTTAAAAATTATAATCTAGTACTAAAACTAAGTCTTATATTTCTATCTTACGATATAACCCTAAACAAATTCAACAACAATTGTACCTATTTTATATCTAATCTAATTATTAAAGTTTTCTTTGGTGTTGTTTTTATAATAAATCCAGCTATATTTAACGGTAATTTGAATAGAAGTAATATTGTTTTGAAGCAAGTTTTTCTTTTGTATAATGAAATTATTTTTTTATCTTTTGAGATTTCATATACTTGATTGTATGTACTATGGTTGTTCCTGTTTTTCTTTAAAAAGTTAACAATAATTTTTATCGAATAATAATCATGGGTGGCATACATTTTAATCTTATAAAAAGGAACTTCCTTTAGAAAATCCATCATTCTTAAGAGTGAAATATAAATGGTCTTTGTTTTGTAAGTAACTAGGTATGGTAGCAATGGTTAATTGAGCGGAAGGTGCGAGACTCCTGCGGGAGCAGCGGGACAGGTGAGACCCCGCAGAAGCTTTGCTTCGAGGAGGCTCACCGCCCGCCCCGCGGAAAGCGAGCAACCTGGAGCTCAATTAACCATCCCTTGTTAGAACACAACTATATGTACATAAAGTTCTTAAATAAATTTATACATTGTAATTTTCCTTTCAAAGTCAAAGTCAATTTGAAAGTTTTTATCATACAAATGGCCAATCCCAATTATAGGATTGACCATTTGTTATTAATCTATTACTGAGCAGGCTCAAATGTAACAATTACATCTTCCATATTATCCATCTCTTCACTTACAAGCGCCATAATTTTATTAGCAGAAGATTTGTCATGTTCTTTAGCTTTTATAGTAATTTTCACATTATTACCATCTGCTCTTACCAAAGCATCATCATACCCTTTTGATTTAATAAGAGTTTCAATAATGCTCTCTTTTTTAGCTGCATCTGTTAAAGCTTCCATTTCATCGTAAGCATCGTTCTTTTCATTTGGAGAAGCATCATTACTTGCTACAATAGCTTGTAATTGCTCTTTTAACTCATTACGTTGATCATCTAATTGTAAACGAAGCTCTGTAAATAATTCATCACTTGCATTTGTTACACTAGAAATAACTGTTCCATCTTCAAACTCTTCTGTTTGAACTTCACCTTCTACTTCAGCTTCTTCACCATTTTCAGTGCCTTCTTCTGTTCCTTCTTCAGCGCCCTCTTTTGCAGGCTCTTGTTCTGTTGTTTCCTCAGTTGCTGTAGCATCATTAGCCTGTTTCTCACCAGTCATTGCCATATTACCTGCTCCACCTTCTGGACTTGTCACATAATACACAGATAAAACCACCACTAAACTTAGCATTGTTAATAACCAAACTGTTTGTTTTTTCAACATAATCTATTCATCCTCCTTCATTTTTTTCGAGACTACTGCTACTCGGTGACTAGAAACACCTAATACCCGAGTAACTGATTCGATAATTGTTTTTTTTATATGAATGTTGTCAGCTCCAGCAGCAGATATTAGAACTCCACGAATTTCTGGTTTTTTCGTTTGTATAACAAGTGGAGTCTGCTTTTCTCCATCCTGAATAATGACAACTTCTTCATCGATTGATTGATCTTCTACTTCTCTTGTTCCGCCTTCACGGTCGGTTTCTTTCGTTACTTGAGTTTGATTTACCCGGTTTTTTTCGATTATTTTCTGAGCAGTAGCATCAACATTCACCACGACAGAAACATCTCCAACACCAGATATTGTTTCTAATACCTCTTTAAGCTGATTTTCATATTCATCTTCATAATCAGAGATGGAGCCTGAATTACTGCTTTTTTCTTGTTTAAATACTTCAGTGCTTTCTTCTGTTGCACTTGTTGAAGTTGTAGGTAGAGCTTCTTGAGTTTGATTAGTATCACTAGTAAATAGATTACTAACTAACATGAAGGCAATACCTAATATAAAAACAAGAATAAAATAATGATATTTAGATGGTTTTTTAGAATCTGACTGGCCAAGTAAAGATTTAAGCTTTTGCATAAGCGTTTCTTTATTGCTCATCTACTGACTCCTCCCCCCTTTCCACTTGGAGTTTGATGACTTCTACTTCTACTTCCCAAATTTCTGCTAGTGCTGCTGCAATTTTTTCTGCATCCACTTCGTCTCCTGCATCATCCTTTGGTATGATTCTTGATGTATCAATTGAAACCGGCTTAACGGTATCAACATCTCCATTTTCAACTACTTGATCCTGTTGATTCTGTTTTAGAACCACCTGGATCTCTTGCAAATCTTTGTGAGACTGAATGTTTGCGACTTGGTTTGATTCGGAAAGAAGGACCTTATCAATCATGACATCATATTTATCCACCAGCTCCTCGTCTGCCATTGTTTTCATTTGGACAGCCATCTGTTTTAAAATATATGCACGTTGTGAGGCTTGTATTTCTTTTTTTTGAAATTCTATTAAATTTTTTGTGTTTTCGTTTTCAGAGGCTGATGTAATCGTAAATTCTGAGAGTACATCATTCATATCTTTTGAAAATAATTTAAAGATTGGATTAATAATAACGATGATTAATAAGAGACTAATAACCATTTTTGCATACTTTTGCATCGATGAATTAGGTAACAGGAGATCTATCACCACAGCTAGTAAAATAAATACGATAATATTGGTGATCCATTCAGTTAAAAATGACATAGTAGATTCCCCCCTATCGCATCATAATCGTTAAATTACCTGCTGCTATGATGACAGTTAAACTCAAGAAAAACATCAATGAAACAATTGCTAATGCGGCAAAAATATAGATAACGCTTTTACTTATAATGTCCAAACAAGCAATAACTGGTCCACCACCAAGTGGCTGTAAAATGGAAGCAGCAAATTTATAAATGAAAGCTAAAGATAATACCTTTATTGCTGGGAAAGCCGCAATAAATAATAAAACTGCCACTCCTAATACCCCTACTGTATTTTTCAGTAAAACTGAAGCACTTATCACTGTATCAGTAGCATCTGTAAACATCCTTCCTAGCACTGGTACAAAGTTTCCTGTTATAAATTTTGCCGTTCGAATTGTAATGCCATCTGTAATTGCTGCTGACGCTCCTTGCACAGAGATTACACCGAGAAAAATAGTTAAAAATGAAGCCAACAAGCCAATGCTTATGTTTCTAAGTAATCCAGCAAGCTGGGTTACTTTATATTGATCTGTTAATGTACTAACGATATATAATAATGCTGATAAGAACAGCAGAGGTAGTACGATATTTTGGATCAGTAATCCACTTGTATTCATAAGGAAAATAATAACTGGATGGAAAAAAGCTGCAGAAGCAATACCACCTGCCGATGCCATTAATGCTAATAAAAGAGGAATTAAAGCCAAGATGAAGTTTGTCATCGCATGAATTGCATCATTTGTATATTCAATCGCTACATGGAAACTATTTAATGCAATTATTATTAACACCATGTAAACAAGAGCGTATGCTACCTTACTCACTGTGCTTTGATTAAACGCATTTTGTAATAATTGCAAAAGCATACTAAAAATAGTTAAAAGTATTAATGTACCTAATAGCTTTCCATTTGCAATTAATTCATGAAACATAAATTTCAATAATGCTTTCATCCATTCTTGAAAAGATAATTCTTTTTCTCCACTTAAAAACTGAAGTAAGCTTCCTTTTTGACTTTCAGGTAAAAAACCACCATACTCTGTCATAACTTTGTCCCAGTAGGTTTTAATTTCATCAATATCAAGTTGCTCCACTGAATCATTTACAAACGTACTAGGATCAACAGCTTCCGCTTCTTCGGCTTCTGTATTTTCTACTTGCTGAGGTGTTGTTAAAGCTTGTACATCTATTGGGTTGAATAGAAAGATAAAAAGTAAGGTCATTAAAGTAAGCATTTTTTTCAATAAATTACACCTCCAGCTAAACACTTTCTAGTAATCTATCGTTTTATGTTCCTGGTATCATTTCAAGAACTGTTTCGATAATAACCGTTAAAATTGGTATCGCCATTGTAAGAATTAAGATTTTTCCACCTAATTCAATTTTTGAGGCAATGGCACCTTGTCCAGCATCCTTCGTAATCTGGGCACCAAACTCAGCTATGTAGGCAATACCAATAATTTTTAAGATTGTTTCTACATAGATTAAATTCACATTCGCATTTAAGGCAATTCTTTCAACCATACGAATAATTTCATAAACTTGATCTATTAAAAACAAAAAAATAACACATCCAACGAACACAACAAGCATAAAGGCAAAGGTTGGTTTTTGTTCTTTAACGATTAAAGCTAGAAATGTAGCAATTAATCCTAGGCCAACTATTTGGATAATTTCGATTGAGAGCGCCCCCTTTACCCTTGGAAAAGAAAGACAGATTTAATCTTTTTAAATAAATCATCTACAATTGATGCCACCATAAACAAAATATAAATAAAGCCAATAAGAGTTACCCATTGTGCATATTCCTTTTTTCCCATTTGATCTAAAATTGTGTGAAGGAATGCAACGACGATTCCTATCCCGGCAATTTGAAAGATCGTGTTAATATCTACGCCCATTGCTAAGACTCCCTTCGACTACTACATCAATAAAATAACTAACAGTACGCCTGTTAAAACACCTAAACTTCTTACCATTCGCTCATATCTAGTTTGTCGATCGATTGCATCTGCTTCTTCTCGTTCAAGATGTGTTAATGTTAATTTAATATGCTTTTGTTGAGAAATTCGATCATGCTGTCCTAAGGTTTCTCCAAACTGCTTTAAAACCTCGTATTCTCCTTGCTTAAATGCTGTAAACTTCCAGATATCTTGAAGACTCTCTTCCCATGCTACCTTTACACTTGTATGACCTATTAGTAATTTTTCAGCAAATTGTTCAAAAAACCAAGCTAACGGTTTTGGTGTTTGCTTGGAAATATTCTGCGCCGCGACAATTAAAGAAGTATGCCCATACATAATTTCCGCTTCCAGTGATTGAAGAGCAACCTTTAACTGCCTAATCTGACGCGTTCTTTCGCTTAAATGCTTGGCAGCTTCAAACCCGACCCATGTTGTGGCAATGACAATTAAAATCGCACCGACCCACTTAATCATGTTGTCACACTTCTTTCAGTTAATAATTGCTGACCACTTTTATTGAGAATTTGTTGAACAGTACCAGGTCCTTCTTTTCTAGTTAATTCCATATACCGGTCAAATACGTTAGCATCGAATAATGGCTTTAAGCTTGGACGATTTCTTAACTCACTCATTTTATATCCATGTACTGTGACAAATAATTGAACTCCAGCATGAACAGCCTCTAATACTGAATCAGCATCTTCAATTGTCCCTATTTCATCAACAACCAAAACGTCTGGACTCATAGAACGAATCATCATCATCATGCCTTCTGCCTTAGGACAAGCATCAAGTACATCGACTCGTTCGCCAAGCTGATGCTGTGGAACACCCTTTACACAGCCTGCAATTTCAGATCTTTCATCAATAATTCCAACTTTTTTTGAATCAATTTCTTTATAGCCGCTGCTTATTAATCTGGCAAAATCCCTTAGCATTGTCGTTTTCCCAGTTTGTGGAGGACCAATGATTAACGTATTCAACCATCTTTGTTCATAAAGAAAGGGAACATATTTATCTGCGATCCCTATCTTTTGTTTAGCAATTCTTATATTAAAGGACGTCACATCTCGAATTGCTTTAACTCGTCCATTCTCCGTAATGACTCTTCCAGAAAGGCCAACACGATGTCCACCACGAACTGTTATATAGCCCTTTTTCAACTCATCCTCAAGTGTGTAAATTGAATAATGACTTAATTCGTTTAGTAAATTCATTGAATCATCATATGTCACAACATATGAAAGAAATACAGGATTCCCGACAATTGTAACTTCCACCCTTTTCATCACACGAATTCGAATTTCCTCAATACGCTGTAAACTAGCAGGATGTATTTTTTTTATTTCGTTACTAATTGATTCTGGAAGCATTTCAATAATTTCTTTCATAAAGCTCCCCCTATTAATCAATTCGTTACTATCAATGTATGCATGCTTGGCCACATTCATGACTTAAATGTCAGGAAGTTTTTCTTATAACCTACTTATAAATACCAAATAAAATAAAAAACACACCAAGTCCAATAAATAGTAGTTTTGCATATGATAGTTGATCAGCAATATGAAAAATACCAATAGTCATTGTTACGATAAAGATTACCGGTCCAACAATTGCGAGTAAGGAATTAATCGTTACTGCTTTTTTGACATCATTAAAAACAAGCATTAAAATCGCAGCTGTTAATTCGATAGATGCTGATAAAATTCGAAGTCCAGCCATAGTTAAAACAGTAGAATCAAAATGTCCGAAAAAACGTTTCATAGTCTCCTCCTTAGCGATACAGTTTTTACACCATATGCACTTAAAGAGGAATTTAGACAAGTATTTGAAAATGAAAGAGTTGAGGGATGAATAATTTATCTTTTAAAGTAGTGATGTTTCCGAAATGGAAAATAGAAAGTGAGCAAAGAGTTATTAATTGGAGGCTTTTTAAGAGTTAAGGCTGCTTTGATTCAGTGTATATATAATATAGATAGACTTAAAAACTAGTCCGTTTCATTTCGCTGCAGACACTTGCTTTCCGCGGGGAGGAAGTCAAGCCTCCTCGGCTGCGCCTGTGGGGTCTCGACCTTTCCTCTACCTCCCGCTGGAGTCAAGTGTCTTACGCTCCATTCCACTAATTTTTTTGTACCTTAAATTCCTTATAAATAGGTTATTGGGGTATTTCAAATTCAAATCGATAATTGAAAACTTTTAATTATTTTTTTCATATTTAATAGACATAGGACATATGTGCGCACTCAATAATACATATTCATTAATTAACTGGGCATTTCCATTCCTCTTAACAAAATATGATCATCAACTATTGAAAAATTTTCCTAACTTTAGGATGTTTTAATTTAGTATTAATAACTAAATTCAGTTTAAGATTTGTTTTAGCAGATAGTTCAATTTTTTCAACAAGCCCTTCACACTAAGAAACTGTTTATTAATTACAATTAGAAAGTCTTAAAAATTCCCTATTCGTTAAATTCCCAACAAAAAAAAGCGCGAATTCGATTGTGAATTCACGCTTTTTTTGTTAGGATTTACTTTTTTGTACCCCTACTCGGAAACAGTTAAGTACCTTATTATTTAATTACGCACGTGAAACATATGAAGCTTCAGATGTGTTGATAATTAGACGGTCACCTTGGTTGATGAAAAATGGAACTTGAACTGTTAAACCAGTTTCTACTGTAGCTGGTTTTGTACCACCTGAAGCAGTATCACCTTTGATTCCTGGCTCAGTTTCAGTTACTTCTAATTCAACAGTGTTTGGTAATTCTACTCCAAGAGTTTCTGTACCGAACATAGCGATTTGAACTTCCATATTTTCTTTTAAGAATTTTAACTCATGTTCAATTTGTGATGAGTTTAATTCGATTTGATCGTATGTTTCAGTATCCATGAAAGCATGTTGATCACCGTTTGCATATAAATACTGCATTCTACGTGTTTCGATTTGTGCTTTTGCTACTTTTTCACCAGCACGGAATGTTTTTTCTTGAACCGCACCTGTACGTAGGTTACGAAGTTTAGAACGAACAAAAGCTGCCCCTTTACCAGGTTTTACGTGTTGGAAATCCATTACACGCCAAATACCGTTATCTACTTCAATTGTTAAGCCTGTACGAAAATCATTAACTGAAATCATTTAAAAAATCCTCCTAAAAATAGCTGAATAAGGGATTAAGAATTAGTTCTTAATACCTTGATTTATTCTTTATATGCCGGCTCCTGTCTGTTAACCATAGAGCTTAAACATATTCTATATGTAAAGAACATGTCTTCCATATTACAATATAATGAGATCTTTTGGTGAATGTGATAATGACTCATTACCTGTTTCAGTAATGACAGTATCATCTTCAATTCTTACGCCACCAAGTCCTGCTACATATATCCCTGGCTCTACCGTAACAACCATCCCTGTTTCAAGAACAGTGTCAGATTTAAAAGAAAGCGCTGGACCTTCATGTACTTCCATACCTAGTCCATGACCTGTAGAATGACCGAAGTATTCCCCATATCCTTGTTTCTTTATATAATCACGTGTTAATGCATCTGCTTCTTTTCCTGTTATGCCAGGTTTGATCCCATTCATACCTCGTAATTGTGCTTCTAGCACTGTTGCATATATTTTCTTTAGTTCATCAGATGGATCTCCAACAGCAAATGTACGAGTAATATCAGAGCAATAACCTTTATAGTATGCACCAAAATCTAATGTAACAAAATCACCTTTTTCTATTTCCTTGTCACTTGCAACACCATGTGGTAAAGCTGAGCGATAACCTGATGCTACAATAATGTCAAAAGAAGAAGAAACAGCACCATTTTTTCGCATGAAAAATTCAAGCTCATTTGCAACATCGATTTCTCTTATACCTGCTTTAACAAAGGTTAAGATATGTTTAAAAGCAGCATCCGCGATTTCGGTTGCTTCCTTTAATATCTTAATCTCTGCAGGTGACTTAATCAAGCGTAACTTTTCAACAGCTCCTGATACAGGAATAAACTCAAGATTCTTCAATGCATTATGATATAAAGAATATGATTGATATGTAAGGTGATCTTGCTCGAAGCCTAGCTTTTTAATACCCATCTTTTCAACTATTGTAGCAGCTTCATTAATTATTGACCCTTTGTGCTCGACAATTTCAAATCCGTCAATTTCTTTTGAAGCTTGTTCAGTATAGCGAAAATCTGTAATAAATACAGCACGGTCTTCTGATATAACTGCAATTCCAGCAGTTCCTGTAAAACCTGTCATATATCTTCTATTATAATTGCTTGTAATTAATAACCCATCGATCGATAGTTCTTTAAAGCGATTTCGTAGTTTTTCGAGCTTCATCTTATTTTCCTCCTCGTTGTTCTTTTAAAGCTAACATTGCCAGCTCATAGCCCTTAAAGCCTAATCCAACAATTTGGCCCATAGTCACCGGAGCTGTAACTGATGTGTGGCGAAAATCCTCTCTTGCATGAACATTTGATATATGTACTTCTATTGTTGGGATGTTTACACTTGCTATAGCATCACGAATCGCATAACTATAATGTGTAAATGCTCCTGGATTAATGATAATTCCTTCATACTGATCATTAGCTTCGTGAATCGCATCAATCAAGTCTCCTTCATGATTAGACTGAAAACACGAAACATCTATTCCTTCTACATCTCCAAAAACCAGTAACCTCTGTTCTAGATCTGTTAGTGTTTTTGAGCCATACACACCTGGTTCCCTCACACCTAGTCGGTTAAGGTTTGGCCCATTTATTACGATAATTCTCATCAACTTCACACCTCATTTCTAAAACCAATATGTTAATAACCAATTTTGATCAATTTCTATTCCATAAGCTATGTTAAAGCTTAATGTTGATTTTTAACACTTTGTTGATTGGAGTGAAAGGCATGAGACTCCTGCGGGAGAAGCGTGTCAAAGGGAGACCCCACAGGCGCTAGCGCCGAGGAGGCTCCCGGACCGCCCGCGGAAAGCGAATGCCTGTAACGGAAATCAACAACAAAGTTTAACAGAGCCTTTCCATAAAAAATAGAATGTTCATCACATGAACATTCTATCATAACCCGTTACTGTCATACTACGTTTTCCCTTTAGCTTTCAGTACTTGTTTGAAATTCATTATAATCAAAAGAAATGGAATAACCGACGAAAACACCATATAAAATATAGAAACAGACAGTCGTTACAATTGTACCTCGAGGTAATTCATAAACAGTATCTAAATTAGGAAAGATTGGGTTTAATATAAAAAAGACAAGTGCCCATAGAGCTGCTCCAAACGCAATTCCTACCCACATAGATTGAAACCTTTTCAAAATTGCATAATAAACTAAAGCAACTCCAATTGACACAACTCCAATTAAAACAATGCTAATGATGTTTCCTAATGTACCTTCCTTCCAATCTCCCAATGCAAAAGGTTGAAGAATAAGATTTGGACTAACTTCAGTAAAATTCAAAAAATAAGCAAAATATGCTAACGTGCTCCAAAACACGCCTCCGATAAAGCCAATAGAGATGACTTTACCCATAGCTGAGGCGGGCTGCTCCTGTTTGTTTTGTTCAAGTTTAGGGTTATCTTTCGTTTTTGGTTCTTCAGTTAGATCTTTTTTATCCGTCATCTTGTAACACCTCCATTAATTACTATGTCCATTTTTCTAATTGAGCATGTTACGAATGAACTTTTTTATAACATCTAAATTTACATGTCTAGTTATTAAAAGCATGGGTATAATGTAAATAAAGGAATGTTTACCAACCATTAGAAATATCTATATAAGCACCTATTCTTACCTTAAATTAACTTAATATTATCAACTTTAAACATCTCTCTAGAGGTTTCTGTCTAAATTCTGTATTATAGAGATAATGGTTAAAATAAATTTTAGCGTTAGTTAATTAAAATAAGAATTAGAATAGATAGGTAGGTTGGTGTCAGATGTCAAATCAAAATAAGCCCGCATATGGTGGGCAAGCTGTTATTGAAGGAGTTATGTTTGGTGGCAAACATCATTATGTAACAGCCATTCGCAGAAATGATGAATCCATTGATTATTTTCATGTACCTAGAAAAAAGCAAAATGCATTAACAAAACTAAAGAAAATTCCTTTCTTACGTGGAATTGTCGCAATTATTGAAGCTAGTGCTAATGGATCGAAGCATTTGAATTTTTCAACTGAAAGATTTGAAGTTAATCCAGAAGAAGATGAACAAATAATAGAAGAAAAAAAGAAAAATGATTCAAAGCTATCAATGTGGTTAGGCATTGCAGCTGTTGGTGTTCTATCATTTTTCTTTGGTAAAGTCATTTTTACACTACTACCTGTTTTCCTAGCAGAATTTTTACGACCTCTAGTACCGTCAGATTTTGGGCAAATCGCAGTCGAAGGCGCTTTCAAACTATTATTATTACTAGCATATATATATGCTATCTCCTTTACACCATTAATTAGACGTGTTTTTCAATATCATGGTGCAGAACATAAAGTAATAAATGCTTATGAAAGTAACTTATCTCTAACTGTCGAAAACGTACAGAACAGTTCTCGTTTACATTACAGATGTGGCAGTAGCTTTATCTTATTTACTGTTATTGTTGGTGTATTTGTTTATACACTAGTCCCTACTGAACCATTATGGTCAAGGGTTGTTAATCGTTTAGCATTAATCCCTGTAGTACTTGGAATTTCCTTTGAAGTTTTACAGCTTACGAACAAAGTTCGTGATCTTCCTGTATTAAGATATTTAGGCTATCCTGGATTATGGTTACAATTATTAACAACAAAAGAACCTACAAATGACCAAGTTGAGGTAGCAATTGCTAGCTTCAATGAACTTTTACGTATGGAAAAAGAGACAGAAACAGCATCTTCTGAACAAATTGTTTAACTTCAACATTTGTTGACTGGTATCCTTATTGGAGGTGGTTTTATGAATCGACGCATGAACGGTGTTGTCTTGGTTATCATTTCATTAGGTATAATAGGTGTAATTACAACATTAGTATCAGATCCATTATGGCTATTGAAACAAATTGCTATTTATACAGTTTTAGCTGGCGCTATTTATCTAATTTATCGCCTTTTTATGAAAAAGCGAATGGGAAAAGAAAATACTTCCTATGCGAAAGCAGTTAAACAATCAAAAAAACGCTATGATGACCGCAATACCCGTGCTTCAAATGTTAAAAATATTTCACAAGTAAAAAGATCATCAAAAACCTCTGCAGTTAAGAAGAAAAAACAGCCATCCCATTTAACCGTTATTGAAGGAAAAAAAGGCAAAAAGAAAAATCGAGCATTTTTCTAATACGTCCACGTATTTAGAAATTTGTTTGTTCGACTCCTACCTAGCTCAATTAGAGCTAGTTTTTTTTGTTCGTTCAATTCAAATTCAGTGGTTACAATGTCATCAACAGGAATAAATACAATATCCTTTTCATGACGACTAGATATATGTCTTCCATCATGAGCTTCTTTCATCGTTTCAAATAACGCTCCATACATATCAATCGCATTTGTTATTTTCTTTTTCATTCGATCTTTTTCACTTGAGCTAAGCTTAATACCAAGTACAGGTCGTGTTAT
Organism: Metabacillus litoralis; assembly: GCF_007994985.1. Classification (GTDB taxonomy): domain Bacteria; phylum Bacillota; class Bacilli; order Bacillales; family Bacillaceae; genus Metabacillus; species Metabacillus litoralis. Next base: position 20,524 of record NZ_VOQF01000002.1, read on the forward strand.
TTTATAAGGCTTTTCAGATTGGTAAAATAGCCAAATAGGAAAATTACTAAGCACACCACCGTCACAAACTATATTAACACCAGATGAAGTAGTCAGCTTTACCGGCTCAAAAAAATAAGGTAAACTGCAGCTCATTCTAATTGCTCTAGCGACCGAAAACGAATCTGGATTGATGCCATATTCAACAAGATCATCTGGTAAGACTATTAACCGTCCATTGGTCAAATCTGAAGCAACAACTCTTAAACTTCCCGGTGGAATATCTGCAAAAGTAGAAATCCCTTTTGCCTTAAGCTTTGATATAAGCCACTCCTCAAGTTTAACGCCTCGATATAAACCTAAGTTCCAATAAAGAGAAATCCATTCTGTAAAAGGGAGTGATAACAAGGATTTACGCTTATCTAAAAATGTTTTCAAATCAATTTCATCCATTAACTCGAGTATTTCATCACTTGTATATCCTGCAATAATAAACGAGGCGATGATTGAGCCAGCACTTGTTCCAGCAAGACGTTTAAATGTAAAGCCGCGTTTTTCTATTTCCTTATAAGCACCAATAAGCGCAAAGCCTTTAATTCCACCGCCTGAGAAAACACCATCAATATACATCATCTCTCCCCCCTCATATATAGTGTAAGTACTCTAGTTAGAAAATAGACCATTAAGGAGCTATTATAAGATGTTAAAAGCTATTCCAGACAGCACACAATGTAAATGTCAATGCTGGATTGAAACCAAATGCGAATTAAAAAACGAGGATGGGACATAAGTATTTACCCCAATGAAAAACCCGAATTATTAGGTGATATGTCAATTAAACATTCGCCTAACAGTTCGGGTTTTTATTTGGAGTCTTCAATGTTTTTTGATTTTGCATACTATTTTTAAGAACTAGTGTAATGGAGCGGAAGACATTTGACTCCTGCGGGTGCAGAGGAAAGGCTCTAGACCCCACAGGTGCGCAGCTTACGAGGAGGCTTAGCTTCCTCCCCGGCGAATCTTATGTCTGCAGCGCAATGGAACGAACTTGTTTCTTTCAACTTAACTGAATTTAGGTTTATTCGTCTTTTTGAATGATTTCTTTAATTATGTCCCAGCCTCGCTCATGATTTTTATCGCATTCAATATTACTGCTTCATTTTAGGATCTAAAACATCTCTTAGACCATCTCCCATTAAATTAAATCCTAGCACAGTTAACATGATCGCAAGTCCAGGAAAGAAAAGGGTCCATGGAGCTTGTACGAGATATTGTTTTGAATCTGATAGCATTTTTCCCCATTCTGGTGTTGGCGCTTGTGCCCCTAAACCTAAAAACCCAAGTGCTGCCGCTTCAATAATGGCAGTAGCAATCGCTAAGGTTGCTTGAACAATAATCGGTGTCATACTGTTAGGTAGAATATGGCTAAATAATATTCTAGCATCTCTCATCCCTACAGCTCTGGCAGACAATATATATTCCTCCTGCTTGACACTCAACACCTTCGATCGGACAAGACGACCAAAATTCGGAATATTAATAATAGCAATCGCTATCAATGCATTTTGCAAGGATGGACCAAGTATAGCTACAACTGCTATTGCAAGCAAAATACTAGGAAACGCTAACATTATATCAAATATTCGAGAAATAATCGCATCCACCCATTTGCCATAATACCCTGCGATGATGCCAAGTATTGTACCAAAAATAGCAGAGCCTAACACAGAGAAAAATCCGACCCATAAAGATATCCTTGCACCATATAAAATTCTTGACAAGATATCTCGTCCAAAATCATCTGTTCCTAGCCAATGCTCACTTGATGGAGCTAATAAACGTTTGGATAACTCTTGGTCTTTAAAACCATATGGAGCAATTAAAGGTGCAATAATGGCAAGGATGATAAAAAATATAACAATTCCTAAACCAACAACAGCTAATTTATTTTTACAAAACGCCTGCCAAGCCTCTTTCCATGGTGGTGTAACACTTTCCTCTATTTGTGGAGGCACACTTTGGGTGTTTTTTGCTAACTCAGCCATTTCAATCCCCCCTTATCTACGTCTACGTTATTGGTGATATTTGATTCTTGGATCTACAACAGCATACAAAAGGTCGACAATTAAATTGATCATGACAAATATTGCTGCAATAAATAAAATACCTGATTGAATAACAGGATAATCACGATATCCAATAGCATCATATAAATATCTTCCAACACCAGGCCAGCCAAAGATTGTTTCTGTCAAAATCGCTCCACCTAATAAAAGTCCTGTTTGTAAGCCAATTACTGTTAATACAGGTATAATGGCATTTTTTAAAGAATGCTTGTATACAACCCAAAACATTTTAAGACCTTTAGCTCTAGCCGTACGAATATAATCAGACTTCATCACTTCTAGCATTGTTGATCGAGTCATTCTGGCTATAATAGCCATTGGAATTGTCGCTAATGCTACACTTGGTAAAATGATATGTTTTATGACAACCCATAACTGATCAAATCTACCTTGAATTAGCGTATCAATAATATATATATTTGTAATGGCTGATACTGGATCTCGTACATCCTCTCTACCTGTTGAAGGTAACCAACCTAATTCTATCGAAAACGCCCATTGCTCCATTAATCCTAACCAAAAAATTGGCATCGATACTCCAACTAATGCAAGAATCATTGCAAGATAATCAAACCACGAATTTGAAAACCACGCACTTATAATTCCAGCATTCACACCAATAAAAACAGCGATAATCATGGCTACAACGGTTAATTCAATGGTTGCTGCTAGATAGGGCCATATTTCCTCATTAATCGGGCCTCTAGTTCTTAATGAAGTTCCTAGATCTCCTGCAAATAACGCTTTAATATAATCCCCGTATTGGATATACCAAGGTTTATCTAAACCTAATTCCCTTGTTAATGTAGCAATGGCCTCTTTCGTAGCCTTTTGTCCAAGAATAACCTGTGCTGGATCTCCTGGAATCGCACGTATAATAGCAAAAACAACTAAAGTCATGCCAAACAGAACAGGTATAAGTGAAAAAACACGACGGATTGTATATGAAAACATATTGCTCACCTCTTTTTTAGGCACTGTTAATTTATTATTGATCTTTAAACGGGAAACTTGGAACTAACATCACAATCACTTATAACTAGTAATAAAAAGATTAATTAGCACCTGCAAGAGAGACTTCTCTCCTCACCCACTATGATCATCAATAAAAATCAACAGAGATTTTTATAAAATCTTTCCCACTAAATTTCTCCTTAATAAAAGGGGAGTCAAAACTCCCCCCTCTTCAAGATTATTTGAATTCAACATTTGTTAAAGCTTCAGAGCCAGTTGGATGTGGTAAATAGTTGATAAGATCACTTGCTCCTGCTAATAACGGTGTTGAGTGAACCAATGGTACCCATGGTGCATCATCATGAATAATCTCTTGAGCTTGCTTGTATAATTCATTACGTTTAGCTTGATCCGTTTCTGTTTGAGCTTGAATTAAAACATCATGTAATTCGTCATTACTATAGTAAGAATAGTTGTTACTTCCAATACTATCTTTATCTAATAAAGTATATAAGAAGTTATCTGGGTCACCATTGTCACCAGTCCAACCTAACATGTATGCATCAAACTCACCTTTAGATGCTTTATCTAAATAAGTAGCCCAATCAACTGATTGGATTTCTGCTTTAACGCCAATTTCACTAAATGATGCCTGAATAACTTCGGCTACTTTCATACCTTCTGGCATATACGGTCGTGCTACTGGCATTGCCCATAAATCCATTTCAAATCCATCTTCATATCCTGCTTCTGCAAGTAATTCTTTAGCTTTCTCTAAATCATATGGATAATCTTCAATATCATCGTTATAGCCTTCAACAGATGGCGGCATTGCATTTTTAGCTGCTTCTGCTTTACCACCATAGAAAGCATCAATGATTGCTTTTTTATCCACGGCATGGTTCAGAGCTTGTCGAACAAGCTTATTGTCAAATGGTGGACGATTAGTTGTAAAACCTAAGTACCCAACATTCATCGATGGACGCTCAATTAATTGAAGCTGATCATTACCTGTAACAGTTGCTTCATCAGAGTTATTTACACCATCCATCAAATCAATTTCTCCATTTGTCAACGCATTTAATCGAGCAGAATTTTCAGGTATAACACGGAATATAACTTGACTTAATTTCGGTAATCCTTCTTGCCAATAATCTCCGTTCTTTTCAAGAACAATGCGATCATTTTGCTTCCATTCTACAAATTTAAATGGACCTGTACCGACTGGAGTTTCCCTGAACTTATCTCCATGCTCTTCAACAGCTGCTGGACTAGCCATTCCAAATGGTGACATAGCTAAATTCTTTAAAAATGGAGCTTGTGGTCTATTAAGGACAAATTTAACTGTGAACTCATCTTCAGCTGTAATTGACTCAATTACATGCCCTTCTTCACCTTTAAAGCCACCAAACATCGTATAATAAGGGAAATCATCTGCATTTCCATTCATCCAACGTTCAAAGTTAAAAACAACTGCTTCAGCATTAAAGTCTGTTCCATCATGGAATTTAACTCCTTGACGCAGCTTTAAAGTGTAAGTTAGCGCATCGTCTGATACTTCCCATGTTTCAGCAAGTCCAGGATGTAAAGTTGTATCTTGTTCACCATACTCTACAAGTGTTTCAAAAATATTTTCAGTTACCTTGAAGGTTTCACCTTCAGTTGTTGTGATCGGATCTAATGATGTTGAATCTCCACCACGCCCAAATACAAGTGTATCTTTTTTAGCTTCTTCTTTAGCTGGTTGTTTCTCCCCTTCAGCTTCATTGTTTGTGTTACTACTACAGCCCACTAATAGCATACTTAATGCTAAAAAAGAAACTAGTAATAACCTGAATGATTTCTTTGTCATCTGTAATTACCCCCAATATTTTATTTAATTTATCATAATTGCACCATATCAATTTTTGTAAAGATGACATGCTACATAATGACCATCAATGCTTCGATATTCTGGTCGAGTTGTTTTACACATATCCATACATTCAGGGCACCTTGTATGAAAAGCACATCCAGAAGGTGGATTTGATGGACTCGGTATTTCCCCAGAAATAGTTATTCTTTCTCGTTTAATCTCAGGATCAGCTATTGGCACTGCAGAAAGCAACGCCTTCGTATAAGGATGAAGTGGGTTATTATAAAGCTCCTCACTATCAGATAATTCTATTAATCTACCTAAATACATAACACCCACACGATCACTTATATGGCGAACAACACCAAGATCATGTGCTATAAATAGATAAGTTAGTTGAAATTCATTTTGGATATCCTTCATTAAATTTAAAACCTGAGCTTGAATTGAAACATCCAAAGCAGATACAGGCTCATCAGCAATAATTAACTTAGGCTTCGTCATCAATGCCTTTGCTATCCCAATTCGTTGACGCTGACCACCACTAAATTGATGAGGATATCGTCTTGCATGGTAACTACTTAGTCCTACAATATCGAGCATTTCTTGAACCCTTTTCTTTCGCTCCTCTTTAGTCCCAATTCCATGGACAATAAGAGGCTCCTCAAGAATTTTGCCGATCGAATGTCGTGGATTTAATGACGCATAAGGATCTTGAAAAACCATTTGTATATCTCTACGAGTTTTTCTTAATTCAGATTTTGTCATACTCGTAATCTCTTTATCTTCAAACAAGATCCTTCCATCACTTGCTTCAATTAATCGCATGAGAAGTCGACCAGTTGTTGATTTCCCACAACCACTTTCACCAACAATTCCAAGAGTCTCTCCTTTTTTTACAAAAAAAGAAATATCATCTACAGCCTTTACTTCCCCCGTCTTTTTACCAAAAATACCACCTGTTATTGGGAAATATTTTTTCAACCCATTAACTTCAAGAAGTAACTCCGACATTTTCATCAGCCCCCTCTTTCACTTGATGAAGGAAGCATCTTACATGGTGACCCTGTTTTTCCATGTTATATAAATCAGGTGTGCTTTCATAACATGGACCGAAAACTTCCTCACATCTTGCTGCAAATCGGCAGCCTTGTTCAATACTTCCTGGTCTAGGAACATTTCCAGGGATACTATATAGTCTTTCTTTCTTACCTCTAATATCAGGAACTGATTTAAGCAAACCTTTTGTATACGGATGCTTTGGATCTTTTAAAATGGTATGTACATCACCTTGTTCAACAATCTGCCCTGAATACATAACAAGGACTCTATCACAGATCTCAGCAACAACTCCTAGATCATGTGTTATAAAGATAATTGATGTATTCATCTTTTCATTTAAATCCTTCATAAGTGTTAAAATTTGTGCTTGAATTGTTACATCTAATGCGGTTGTAGGCTCGTCTGCTATTAAAACTTGTGGATCACAAGCCATAGCCATAGCAATCATTACTCTTTGTCTCATACCACCAGATAGCTGATGAGGATATTCATTAATAATTTCTTCTGCCCGCGGTATTCCGACTAATTTAAGTAATGTAACCGTTCGATCTTTAGATTCTTTTTTTGATAGTTTCGTATGTAGCTTTAACGCTTCAATTAATTGATTACCAATCGTAAACAAGGGATTCAGCGATGTCATTGGTTCTTGAAAAATCATAGAAATTTGATTTCCTCTAATTTTCCTCATTTCTTTCTCGTTAAGCTTTGTTAAATCTTTTCCATCAAATAAGATCTCTCCTCGTTCCATTTTTCCAGGTGGACTTGGAATTAATCCCATTGTTGAAAGAGAAGTAACACTTTTACCACTACCTGATTCGCCAACAATGCCTAATATCTCTCCCTCTCTTAGATCAAAACTAACTCCATCTACTGCAGGGACTAACTTTTTTTCAGATTGAAATGATACCTTCAAGTCTTTTATTTGAAGCATTTGTTTATTCTTCACTAAATCACCTACCAATTATCGTATAAAAACTTAAAGTTATTAAAATATAATGATTATTATTCCATATATAGGTTAACTGTATTGCTATAAATTGTCGAAATAATCTAATAATATTTCGACATAAAAACCAAACTCTTTTTTACCACGTTAAAGCACAACTACTTCAACGCGTTTGCTTATTTTAGTTTCCAACCAGTCTAGAAAGATATATATAATTTTGGATATGATAGATCTAAACACCACTTTATTGAAATAATAATCTGAATAATATTATTATGTCCTCTTCTTATTTTAATGCCTCTAAAAATTCAAACAACACGTTCGTTACATTTTATTCCATATTATATTTTTCAAAATAAGTTCAGAAAATAAAAAAGAGCAACAAGTAGTTAAAATTGAACTACTTGTTGCTCTTTTTATTGTTCTTCATTATTTTTTTGAATAGTACGTAATGCATCAACCCTTTGTTGATCTTCTTCGAAAAATTGAACAAGATCACCAATTCGATCAATGGCATTCCAGCTTAAATGATGTTCAATACCTTCTACATCATCATAGATTTTATCCTCATCAACGCCTATTATTTTCAAAAATTGCTCTAGAAGCTCATGACGATATACGAGACGTTTTCCCGTTTTCTTCCCTTTGCTTGTTAAAACAAGTCCACGGTATTTTTCATAAATTAAATATTCGTCTTTATCTAATTTTTGAACCATTTTTGTGACTGAGGAGGGATGCACAGTTAATGCTTCTGCTATATCTGAAACACGAGCATATCCTTTTTCTTCTATTAGTAAATATATTTGTTCAATGTAATCTTCCATACTTGGTGTTGGCATGTGGTCCCCTCCAGAATTGCCGATCTGATTAAACGAAATCATATCAATTTTACATGAGTTTGTATGGCTTTACAAGGGGAATACGGTGGGTGGTGTTTGTCTTATTTCAACATTTAGTAGGCATGAAGAAAGTTAGGTACACTTTGGAGCACCAACTTTGACTTTTTTTGGAAAAAGCAGAAAAAGATCTGACATTTTGCTTAGAGCGTTCATATAAGGTTAATACTCTATAAATTAAGGATTTGTCTCTTTGAAAACCAAAAGAAGATTATTGTAATAAATAGTTCGTTCCATTGCGCTCCAGACACTCGCTTTCCGCGGGGAGGAAGCTAAGTCTCCTCGGCTTCGCCTGCGGGGTCTCAGCCTTTCCTCTACACCCGCAGGAGTCGAGTGTCTTGCGCTCCATTTCACTAAGTTGATTTTAAATAATGTAGTAATGTTATTGATGTAGTTCAAGTTCAAATTGGCACGATGAAAATATTTATAAGTTTATTAGTGGATGTATGCTGGTACCATAACACTCTTAACAGTGTAAACATTTTTCACTAAATCATCTCCAATATATCAATAGCCTACTGTTTACTTCAACACTATAACCTTCTTATTGTTTCACTACTATTTTCATAGGTTCGTTTTGTTCAATTATACATCTTTCTCTATGGAACAGTTTGTATTTTAGTATTAGAAAAAAATTTAGAAATCCACCTAAAAGTTGATTAAAAAGACAAGATTAAAAGCGTGAATTCATATGTGAATTCACGCTTTTAATCTTGTCTTTTACGTTAGATGTTGCTTTGAAATAAAGTTTAATCACAAACATCTTATAATCCCGTATCTTACGGTAAATAGTAAGAATCCTTTTTTTAAAAAAATTGATCAAAATGGATTCATATCTAGTAGATTTAAGTTTCAGTTTTATAAAAAAGTTTGGTCATCTTCTACGTGTGTTGCTCCGCAATAGCGCTTTGTTTGTTGAAGTTTGTTATAAAGATTACTAGAAATAAAGTGGGATATTTACAATCTGTTAGAGATAGAAAAATCATACCCTCTTTTTTATTGAACTAAAAGTTTACATATTCGCGCTTCTATTGTTGAAGAATATAAGTAAAACTACTCTTTTTTTATCATTATATCAATATGATTATCTAAATATTTTCATTTTTTATTATTTCATAAAATGAAGTTCTAATTTTACCTTTAATATTTCTTAAGTTATTCTCTGAAGCAAGATTGACATTTTCCATAATACTACTTTTATCTTTGGAATTTAATGAGACTTTGCTCTTTTTTAGATATTCATCAATTATTTTCTCTGCAAATTTTTCTTTTTCTTCTAAAGTAAGTGGATCAAAATAGGTAACTAAATCAAATCTTGATCTTAATTCTGTTGGAATCATTTTTGAGTATTTAGAAGTGTCTAAATTGGATGTGAAAATAATAATATATCCATTTAAGTTGTGTACCTCCCCCATAGCATCATCGAATTTTCCCTCTTCTAAAAGTTGCAGGAAGAAGTTATGGACAGCAATATTGGCCTTTTCAAATTCATCAATTAAAAGTATACCTGCATTACTTTTTTTGAGTTTTTTTACTAAATCACTTTCCGTTCCGCTATTAATGTAGCCTGGAGGACTTCCAATTAGACTCGCCAAGGAACTTTCACTTTTATAATTAGCAAAATTCACTTTTGCTAATGGAGTCTTACTGTCAAGAAAATTATGTAAAAGCCTCGCTACCTCTGTTTTCCCTACCCCGGAGTCCCCTAGTAAAAACACGGACATTATAGGATGATCCTTTATTTTCTTATTGAAAAATCTGAAAGAGTCAATCTCTCTAAAAAGATTGTTTTTAAATTTCATATGACCAATAAGTCTATCGTCCAGTTGTTTATAAAAATTATTGAAGTGATTTTTATTTAAATTTACAAATGTCTTTAATGTTGATGCTTTCTTATCCTTTGATATTTGCTTAGGTTTTACCTTAGATTCCTCAATGGTTACTGAAACAAGGGAGTTAAAAAATATTCCTAGAGTTTCTAAAGCCTCATTTGCATATTCTTCTTCCACTAAATAATTTATATTTTCATATTCATCTATTAGATAAAAAAGTTTCTCCACAAAGTACAAATTCCCTTTGGGTATCATTTGAACGATACCCGTGATATCCACATCAACCTCCCCATTATCTATAACATTACTTAGATCGTTTTGCTCCAGTTCAATTAGGGCAAAGGAGATAATTTTCACGCCCTGCTCTTCCCTCTCATGCCGATACTTTTGAAATTGACTCTTTCGGTATACTAATAAGGTGTCATTTTTCATTAGCTGTCACCTAACCTTATTTTCTGAACAATAGCCAAAGTATCAATATAGCGATACTTTGTTTCTAACGACTCTTCTACCTCCCCATTTTCAGTTGAATGCTGCACTTCACTAGGGCCTGTGTTCTGTTCATTTTCTATCATATATTTAAAAGTACTTTTTAGATCACTCATTTTCTTTACACCCTTGTATATTCCAATTAGCGTAACCTTACCCATTAGTAAATCATCTATTGTATAGTTATTTTCAAATTCATTCTGCACTTCAGACGGTATTTTTAATAGATAGTTCTCTTCATCTTTTCTTGCTGTTAAAATATACGAATAGTCTGTTACAAATGATTTTATAACCTCTCCGATTGATATTTCTTCATGGGTAAATCTGTCTAGCGCTCCCTCCTTTATGAGTTTCATTTGTCTCATTTCCTCTTCATTTACTATTGTTAGATTTAAATCGTGAATAATTATCAATTGATCTTCAATCGCCACTTTGATCTGTTCATCTGTAGTTTTTATCTCGTCTACTACATCCCTCAGAATCACCGCATTTGTGGATTTTATTTCTACAGTTTTTTTAAGACCAGAGGATTTGGTATATTCATATGACCCTTCACCTCTGGCGGTAAAAATTGCAGTTAACATCGCTTGTACTCTTGCAGTTAGTTTTGAAGTATGCTTGCTATCATCAGTTTCTTCTTGTGAAACTGACACCTTATTATCTAGTAACATTGCTATTTCAAATACTTTTTCAAAGTTTAAATAAAATATACTGAAATGTTGAAGATTTTTTGTCATTTATTAGCCGCCTTTTAGTTATTAGAATGGTTCCATTAATACCAATTATTTTAAAAAACTAGATTATATACAATCCTTTATTCCATTAAATTACCTTTTAACGGAACAACATATTGTCACTCAACAGTTCCTTAACCGATATTTCAATTCAGATGTTCTTTTCCTTTTACTATAAAAACACCCCTTTAGATAACCATATCCAAAGGGGTGTAACGGTACGACTTTGTTTCAAATCCACATTAGATCTTTTTAATCGATCTTAAAGCCCACATTTCAACTGAGCACCACAGCTTGTACATGTGTTACAGCCACCTAAATCTTCTACTGTGCCTTCACGACAAACTGGACATTTGTTTCCTACTTCATTTCCGATCGTTACGTCTGTAGAACGAAGGGCATTGATTGTATCAACTAGGACAACTTTTCCTTTTTCCTTTGTTTCTACATTTTCACTTTCACTTTCATCAAACGTGTTTTCTTCTGCTTTTAACGTTAGTACTTGTGTGTCACGGCTTCCATCAACATAAACTGTACCACCTTTTGCGCCACCTTTGTATAAACGCTCGTACACTTTCTCAACTTGTTCAACTGTATACCCTTTTGGTGCATTAACTGTTTTACTAATTGAACTGTCAATCCAGCGTTGAATAACACATTGAACATCAGCATGTGCTGATGGAGCTAGCTCCATTGCAGAAACAAACCAAGCTGGCAGGTTATTTGCATCAGCTTCAGGATGCTGATCTAAATATTCTTGAACAATATCTGCTTTCACTTCGATAAATTTCCCTAAACGTCCACTACGGAAGTAAGAGAATGAGAAGTATGGCTCAAGACCTGTTGATACGCCTACCATTGTACCTGTAGATCCTGTTGGGGCAACAGTTAACAAATGTGAATTACGAATACCAAACTTCTTAACACCTTCTAAAATATCAGCAGGCATTTTACTCATAAAGCCTGTTTGTGTAAATGCTTCACGAAGACGATTTGTTTCAGCCTCTTGTTCTCCAACTAAGAATGGGAAGCTACCCTTTTCTTGCGCTAGATCAATTGAAGCACGATAAGCAGCTGTTGCTATTGTTTCGAATACTTTATCAACTAAATCATTACCTTCTTCTGAACCGTATTCTGTTTCACAGTATATTAAAAGATCATGTAAACCCATTACTCCAAGACCTACACGGCGTTCGCCTAATGCTTGATGCTTGTTTTCCGCTAAGAAGTATGGTGTTGCATCAATAACATTGTCTTGCATTCTCACACCTATTTCAACAGTTCTTCTAAGCTTATCAAAATCTACTGTTTTTGTTTCTTTGTTTGCCATTTCTGCTAAATTTACCGCTGCAAGATTACAAACAGAATATGGAGCAAGAGGTTGTTCACCACAAGGATTTGTCGCAACTACCTGTTGACCATATGCTTTTGCATTTGTCATGTCATTTGCATTATCAATAAAGAAAATCCCAGGCTCAGCAGAGTAAGTTGCACAAATATTAATCAAGTTCCAAAGCTCTTTAGCTTTAATTGTACGATACGTACGAACTTTATACCCCTGCTTTTCCCACTCACGCACATCTCCAACTTTATGCCAATTTTCATTGTATGATTTCATGCTCTGTTCATCATAGCTTTCCACATCTGGGAATCGTAAATCATAGTCAGCATCTTGCTCAACTGCATCCATAAAGTCTTTTGTTAATGTGACAGAAATATTAGCCCCTGTTAAAAACTCTGAATTGTGAACACTGTATGTTCCACCTGTTCGAAGTTTTAACTCCGCATCTCTAATAATTTTCTCACTGAAGCCACCTGTTCCTGCAATTTGTTTGTAATTGACAATCCCTTGATACATATCAACTTCCTGCTGTGTTAATGGCGTGAATTTTAATTTATCTTGTGCATATTTTTTAATACCTTCATCATTTGTATTCTCAATAAGATATCGTAAAATTCTTGGGTTTTGCATTTTTGAAATGATAAATTCAATAATGTCAGGGTGCCAATCTGATAGCATAATCATTTGGGCTCCTCTACGACTTCCACCTTGCTCAACAAGATGTGTTAACTTCGCTATATCATCTAACCAAGAAACAGATCCAGATGATTTACCATTAACACCTTTAGCTAGTGTATTACGCGGGCGTAGAGTTGAACCGTTTGTCCCAACACCACCACCACGGCTCATAATCTCCATAACTTGCTTTCTGTGCTCTGAAATACCTTCACGAGAATCTTGTACAAATGGCATAACATAGCAGTTAAAATAAGTTACTTCTGTTCCTGCTCCAGCACCATACAACACACGTCCGGCAGGTATAAAGTTCAAATTTACTAGCTCTTGATAAAATTTCTCGAACCACTCTGTACGTTTTTCTTCTGTTGTTTCAACCGATGCTAATCCCGTTGCATTTCGTTTTGCAATTTGTTCGTAAAAGATTTCAAGTGGTTTTTCAATGACGTCTAACGAGCGTTTTACAATCCCTGTTTCAACTTCCTCAGGTTTGTCCAAGGAATGACGATATTCCTCATCAATTAATACACTTGCCGTTTTTGCTTGCCAGTCAATTTCTTTAATAAATCCAAGACCACGTGCAGGGAACTTCGGGTCCTCTTTAATCGTCAGAACAACAAAATCGCCCTCAGATAAGGTAATTTTTTCTGTATCTTTAAACGTATAGCGATCAAGCATAACAAGTCTTGATACACCTTTATGTGTTAATTTCATATCTTTTGTAATTGGATGAACCTGTGGAAATACAGTGATATCTTTATTTAGCTTCTCAACATCCACACTCATCTTTTGCTCAATTCCAACTGTCATTGTAACAACTCCTAATCAATCTCTCTATTAAATGTCCTGATTAAATTTATCATATCCTACCCCACAATTCAACATATAGTATTAGATTTTTTAAACATAACACTATATATAGTTTTATGGTCAATTCATTTTAGTTTTGTCAAATTGATAACTCATTAAAATAGTGAGAATAAATAAGAGAAAATGAGATTTCGAAGACTAAACTGCAGTTTTTGAAGGATTTTGTCACTTGCATATAGTTTTATGTCATAAAACACTGTGAATTCAGCATTCCTTATCATTTTCAGATAAAAAATTAGTTTTCGTCAAAATTCTACAAGTCTGACATCATTATTATTCTAACATCTCAAATTTGAATTCAAACTTTATTAAGAGCAAAGTTCATCTATAGCTTCTTAGCGTATAGATAACTTTCAATGGCAGGAATTAATATAATGCATGGAAAAAAGGTAAGTAAAATCAACAATATTTCATTTAATGGTGGCAAAAAAATGATAGTAATGCCTATGACAAACAATGGAATTGACCAAAGCATCATCCTTTTTGCGCCGTATTTATTAATTTTGTACCAATTTTCATCAGATACAAATGAGTTGCTAAATCTTACACCATATAAATGGTTCATCATTATTCTCTCTTTATATAATGGAATGCTTAAACCTACAAATAATAAACCGCAAAATATATTTAAAATACCAACAATAATGTTATCCATTTTAATCTACCTCCGAATTGAACCTGAAATAAAGAATTCTTTTACTTTCTTATAAATACTTACGATTTAATATGGGATTAGTTTCACTTTTAAACCAAATACAAATAAGAATTCCAATAAAAAAAGTAGTTCAATTTTATATCTCAAATTGAACTACTTTTTTACTCATAACTGATGTACCAAGGAGATAAATAGAGTTTGAACTAAGTAAAATCCTTTTACCTTTTAAAATTCCATTCGTCACTTTCATATTTCTTCTTTGCAATGTTATTTACATACGCTATTTCATCGCTTGTTAACACATAAGGCTCTAAATCTATATGTAGTCCTTTTTCAAAGCCTTCTTTAAAAGCTTTTTTTGCTTCTTCAATCGTTACCGGTTTTTCACGAAGTGTATTTGTTGCAACTGCCTTACTTTTGAATGCACGTTGCATTCTTTCTTTTACCCGATCATTAGGGTACTTAAATAAGTCAAATAGCATATCTTCATCAAGATCTAGTAGAATTGAGCCATGTTGTAGGATCACGCCCTTCTGACGTGTTTGTGCACTTCCTGCTACCTTACGTCCTTCGACAACAAGCTCGTACCATGATGGAGCATCAAAGCAAACAGCTGAACGTGGTGACTTCAGTCCTTGCTTTTCCTCATCTGTCCTAGGAATGGCAAAATATGCATCAAGTCCTAGGTTTTTAAATCCCTCTAAAATCCCTTCTGAAATAACCCGATAAGCTTCTGTAACTGTTTTTGGCATTTCAGGGTGCTCTTCAGAAACAATAACACTATAAGTAAGCTCTTGATCATGTAATACACCACGACCACCAGTTGGTCTTCTCACAAAACCAAGACCATATTTTTGAACAGCATCTAAATCGATTTCCTTTTCAACCTTTTGAAAATATCCAATTGAAAGTGTCGCTGGATTCCAGCCATAAAAACGGATTGTTGGAGGTATTTTCCCTTCACTATGCCACTCTAATAACGCCTCATCTAACGCCATATTAAAGGCCGGAGAACATTTTCCAGAATCTATATATCGCCATACTTCTTTTGTCATGCTGCAAACCCTCTTTATTGATAATTTTATTCATTAAGTCTAGCAGAAGTTTCTATAGAAGAAAATAATAATGATCTTACCTAATGACAATTAAGACAAGCTCTTATATAATGATATAAGTCGATATGAGTTCTTTTGAGCTTACCAATAAGAAACAAAACATAAAAGGGGTCGAGCAAATTGACAACAACATGGTTATTAATCATTTTAACAACAGCTATTATCGCATACTCTGCATTCAGCTTCTTTTATCAACGCAAAATTATGAAGCATTTAACTGAAGAAGAGTTTCGTGCGGGCTATCGTAAAGCACAATTAATTGATGTACGTGAACCAAAAGAATATGAAGGCGGTCATATTTTAGGAGCAAGAAATATCCCACTATCTCAATTACGTCAGCGTCATAAAGAAATTCGTCAAGATCAACCAATTTACTTTTATTGCCAAAACACTGTTCGTAGCGGTCGTGCAGCTCAGATGTTAAAGCGTAAAGGCTATAATGACATTAACTGTCTCAAAGGCGGCTTTAAAGGCTGGACAGGTAAAGTCAAGAAAAAATAACAGCATACACATATACAAGAAGCGGCTTTTACCATACTTTTATATGGTCATAAAGCTGCTTCTTTTTTACATAATTTATATAGTTTACAACCAAGCACGTTTTTCACTCACGACTAGTACATCCTAATCCCAGTTTTAAGTTCTATTTAAGTTGTGTAAAAATATGAAGTATGGGAAATTTAAATAGTAATATCTCCTTTTTATTTATTAGTAGGATCTTTAATGATATTATGAAGGGTGAAACAAATAACATTCACTAAGATTTTGGAGGAATATTTAACTTGATAGTCGCCATACTGTTTTTTCTATTTATGTCTTTTTTCTTATCAGGAAGTGAAACAGCTCTAACTGCAGTAAATAAAATGAAGTTAAAAACAAAAGCTGAAAATAATGATAAAAAATCTCAAAAATTGCTTGAATTCGTCTCAAAACCTGATGAATTAATTACAGGCATATTAATCGGAAATAATATTGCTAATATTATGCTTCCAACACTTGTTACGATCCTCGCACTTGAGTATGGAATAAACGTAGGGATTGCTACTGGAGTTCTAACAATTGTATTAATCATTTTTGCAGAAGTGCTACCAAAATCAATTGCTGCAACTTTTGCCGATAAAATAGCTTTGATCGTTTTCCCAGTTATCAGAGTCTTATTGTTTGTATTTAAGCCTTTAATTTTCCTTTTATCTAGATTCACAAGACTCGTGATAAGGTTTTTATCAAAAAATCAAACTAATACCGCTTCTGTATCAAGAGAAGAAATCATTACAATGATCAACATCGCAACTTCTGAGGGGACTCTTCAAAATGAAGAAAACCAGAGGATCAAAGGTGCGATTGACTTCTATGATCTTGATGTTCGAGATGCTTTAAAAACTCCTAGAACTGAAATACAAGGAATACCTTGTGAATCATCTTTCGAAGAAACTCGTGAGTATGTATTAGATGGTAGTCATACAAGATATCCTGTTTTTAAGGAAAATATGGACCATATTGTTGGTGTTCTACACTCTAAATCTTTGCTTTCTTGGTCGCTAGAACCGCATAAGAATCTTGAGGATTTCATTGATAATGAACCATTGTTTGTCTTTGAGTTTCATTCCATTGAAAAAGTATTCAAATTGATGTTAAAAAAGCGAAGACATTTAGCAATAGTTTTAGATGAATATGGTGGTACAAAAGGGATCATTAGTCATGAGGATATTATCGAGGCTATGATCGGTCAAGATATAAAAGATGAAACTGACGATAATGAAGAGATATTGATTGACGAATTAACAGATTCACATATTATTTGTAATGGTAAATTAGCTTTAAGACGCTTAAATGAAGTCTTTAAAACAAAAATTCCAGAGCAGGAAGATATCTTAACAGGCTTTCTATTAAAAGAAATGGGACGCTTCCCTCTTGAAGGCGAAACATATGAGTACCATCATTTGCATTTTGATATTCAATCTGTTGAAGAAAACAAGTTAAAGAAGATCATGATTACAAAGAAAACTCCTCCTGGAGAATGACCAAAAAGCTAGGCGATTATAAGAATCGCTTAGCTTTTTTTGATATCATTTATTTCTATCTCAAGCTCATTTAGCAAAGCCCATTATTTGTTTAATAAAGCCCAATCCGAATCTTTGTTCATGCTTAATTCTTTCTTGACGAACTTGATGCTCTTTTACAAAAGCTAAGAACCGCTCTTCACGTGCATCTGTATGTTTTTGCGCAAGATCTCGCTCAGTTTGAATTTCTTCTTTATATAACTCTCGTTCAAGATGTGATGTTTCTTCTAAGCTTGAAATCATATCTTGTACATCAGAAAATTCAAATCTTGCCACTTCTGTTTGTAGCTTTGCTGTTTCTGAAATCTTTTGGTTAACTGAATGTACAACATTATTTTCTAACTGATTTAATTTTTCATTAAGCTGTAAAATTTCTTGAACTTCCTTTGAATCGATAAAATTTGTAATCTTCGTTAATGATTCTTTCATTTCCTCCACAACATCACTACTAACAGATGAATTTATCTCATCTGCTGCTGAATGCTGATTTGAAAGTAACTGCTTAATTGTTTGTGTATCCATATTACTATCTTTAAAGGATTTAATTTTTCGAAGCATTTCGATATTTTCTGGCGTTAATAGTCTTGCATTTTTATCGTCTCTTTTAATATCAATGAACTCAGAAAATTCCTCTTCCCAATTTTTCAAGATGAATACCTTTTCCCCTACAAGAGATGCTGCTTTTGAAATTGTTACATGTTTTGCTGCCAATCTACTCCACCAACCTTTGTCTATTTTTTCTTATGTTACTAGTTCTATATTCTCTCTACCAATTTCCTCCCTATCGACAAAGGTTCTAAAAACTAGTCATAATGTTAGTGGTTTTGCAGATTTACTACATTTACGAACAAAAAACTGACTTACTATACAGCAAGTCAGTTTTTTCAACAATTTATCTTTGATATTTTAAAATTGGTTTTCTAGCAGCTGTTGTTTCATCAAGACGTTTAATGACTGTAGTATGTGGAGCTTCTTGAACAATCTCAGGATTTTCTTCGGCTTCTTTTGCAATTTGAATCATCGCATCAATAAAGGAATCAAGTGTTTCCTTTGATTCTGTTTCTGTTGGCTCAATCATAATACACTCTTCAACATTTAACGGAAAATAGATTGTTGGTGGATGATAACCAAAATCTAATAATCGTTTTGCAATATCAAGTGTACGCACACCCAGCTTCTTTTGTCGCTTCCCAGAAAGTACAAATTCATGCTTACAATGCTGATCATATGGAAGATCAAAGTATGGAGCAAGTCGACGCATCATATAGTTTGCATTTAATACAGCATATTCTGTTACAGCCTTTAATCCATCAGGTCCCATTGAGCGGATATATGTGTAGGCACGAACATTAATCCCAAAGTTACCATAGAACGGCTTTACACGTCCGATTGATTCAGGACGATTGTAATCAAAATGATAGCCTTCATCCGTTTTTACAAGCACTGGCTTTGGTAGATAAGCTATAAGATCCTCTTTCACACCAACTGGACCAGATCCAGGACCACCACCACCATGAGGACCTGTGAAAGTCTTATGCAGGTTAAGGTGAACAACATCAAAGCCCATGTCTCCAGGACGTGCTTGACTTAGTACTGCATTTAAATTAGCACCGTCATAATATAGCTTTCCACCAGCATCATGAACAATTTGTGCCATTTCTAAGATATGTGCTTCAAACAATCCTAGTGTATTAGGATTTGTAAGCATTAGTGCTGCCGTTTCTTCATTAACAACTCGCTTTAAATCCTCTAAATCTACTAAGCCATT
Source organism: Metabacillus litoralis (assembly GCF_007994985.1). Classification (GTDB taxonomy): domain Bacteria; phylum Bacillota; class Bacilli; order Bacillales; family Bacillaceae; genus Metabacillus; species Metabacillus litoralis. Next base: position 39,882 of record NZ_VOQF01000002.1, read on the forward strand.
TTCATCAGATTTAACTGTTATTGTTTCAAAACCAGCTACTGTTGCTGACGCTGGATTTGTACCGTGTGCAGAGTCAGGAACGATAACCTTTGTTCTTTTTGTATCATTATTAGCTTCATGATACGCACGAATCATCATCAATCCAGTCCATTCACCATGAGCACCTGCTGCTGGCTGAAGAGTTACTTCATCCATACCTGTAATTTCTTTTAAATGCTCTTGAAGATCAAATAATAATTCCATTGCACCTTGAACAGTTTCTTCTTCTTGTAAAGGATGGATATGTGCAAGCCCTCCAATACGCGCAACATTTTCATTTATTTTCGGATTATATTTCATTGTACAAGAACCTAATGGATAGAACCCAGAGTCAACACCATGATTACGTCTAGATAAAGCCGTATAATGTCTCATTATATCTAGTTCTGAAACCTCTGGAAGCTCTGCTTGCTCACTACGAATATATGCTGAAGGAATGAGCTCATCCAATGACAATTCTTCAATTTCAAGCTTTGGTAAACTATATCCTACGCGACCTTCTTTGCTAACCTCAAAAATTAACGTTTGATCTTGATTACTCATTGCCATCCCCCAATTCCTTAACAAGTGTGTCAATTTCTTCTTTTGTACGAAGCTCTGTTACAGCCACTAACATATGGTTTTCAAGCTCAGGATACACTTTACCTAAATCATAACCACCAATAATTCCTTTTTCTAAAAGCTTTTTGTTCACTTCATATATTGGTTTTTCTAGCTTTACAACAAATTCATTAAATATCGGTTGATCAAAAGGAACTTCTAATCCAGCATTTCTACATGCTTTTTTCGCATAATTTGCTTTTTGGATATTTTGAATCGCCATTTCCTTCACACCCTGCTTACCTAGAGCTGTCATAGCCACAGATGCAGCAAGTGCATTCAACGCTTGATTTGAACAAATATTAGAAGTCGCTTTATCACGACGAATATGCTGCTCACGTGCTTGAAGTGTTAACACAAAACCACGTTTTCCATTTTCATCTGTTGTTTGACCAACAAGACGTCCTGGTACTTTTCGTAATAATTTATTTGTAACAGCAAAATATCCACAATGTGGTCCACCAAAAGCAGTAGGAATACCAAATGGCTGAGCATCACCAGCTACAATATCTGCACCAAATGCTCCAGGAGGTGTTAAAGCTCCTAAAGCTAAAGGGTTAGAAGAAACAACAAACATACTTTTCCCAGTATGAGCGATTGGTTCAATATCTTGTAAAGGCTCAATGTTTCCAAAGAAGTTAGGATATTGCACAAGAACAGCTGCTACATCTTCAGTCATTTCTTGTTGTAATGCCACAAGATCTGTAACACCATTCTTAACAGGCACTTCGACGACTTCAATATACTGACCTTTTGCATAAGTTCTAACAACATCACGAGTTTCCGGGTTTACTGCTTTTGAAATAAGAATTTTCTTCTTTTTCGTTTGTCCAGCCGCCAACATCGCCGCTTCAGCTAGAGCTGTTCCACCATCATACATTGATGAATTCGCAACATCCATTCCAGTTAACTCACAAATCATCGTCTGAAATTCAAAAATCGCTTGAAGCTCACCTTGAGAAATTTCAGGTTGATAAGGTGTGTACGCTGTATAAAACTCAGATCGAGAAATAACATGATCAACAATAATAGGCATGTAATGATCATAAACACCAGCACCTAAAAAAGAAGCATGACTACGTAGGTCTTTATTCTTCGCCGCTAATTGTGTTAGCTCTTTTAATAGCTCCGTTTCTGATTTCGCTTTCTTGATGTTGTATTCTCTCTGAAAACGAACACTTTCTGGAATATCCTGAAACAACTCATTAACAGATTCTACGCCAATTGCTTGAAGCATTTCCTGTTTATCTTGTTCCGTCATTGGTAAATAACGATGTTTCATTGATGGTGAGCCCCTCTCTATTGTAAAAAGTATTGTTGATTACTTGTTGAAATTTGTCGTTTTTCTAATATATTGTAAGAATTAGCAAATAAGTTGAGTAAACTAGCAAATATAATTCAGATTTCCGCAAATATATTTTGTATAACAGCAAATAAATGCTCGAAATCAACCAATATCCTAACTAAACTAGTTTAATAGCTGACAAAAATGACTTACTTCTTCGGTCGTTTGTAAAAAGGTGTAGCCACAACAACTGCTTTTAGGCGTTTTTTACGAATTTGGACTTCTATTTCTGTTCCAAGCTCAGCAAATTCTGTCTTTAATAAAGCTAATCCGATATTTTTCTTTAGTGTTGGTGATTGTGTACCAGTTGTTACAACACCAATTTCCTCACCACCAGCAAATACTTCATATCCATGTCGAGGAATTCCTTTATCAATCAATTCGATTCCAACTAATTTTCGATCTGTACCGTTCTCTTTTTGTTCTTTTAAAATTGCTTTTCCATTGAAGTCAGCTTCTTTGTTTGGTTTGACCGCAAATCCGATTCCTGCTTCAATTGGAGTAATATCTTTTGTAAGCTCTTGACCATACAATGGAAGAGTCGCTTCAAAACGCAATGTATCGCGTGCTCCTAAACCACATGGTACAACTCCATCTTCCTTGCCTGTTTCTAATATTTTCTCCCAAAGACTAGCAGCATCTTCTGCAGCACAATATAGCTCAAAACCATCTTCACCTGTGTAACCAGTTCTTGATACTAAAACTTTGGCACCTGCAACATTTACAGGATTGATAAATTTGAAAAATTTGATTGTCGTCAAATCTGTATCTGTTAGTTTTTGAAGTGTTTTTTCAGCTAATGGACCTTGGAGAGCAAGTAATGCTGTTTCATCTGAGATATTAGTTAACGTTACATCACCAGATAAATTAGAAGTTAACCAGTCTATATCTTTTTCAATGTTAGATGCATTAATCACTAATAAAAAGTCATTTTCAGCTTTTTTATAAATAAGAAGGTCATCCACTGTGCCACCATCTTCATAGCACATTGCCGTGTATTGAGCTCCCCCAACCTTTAATAAAGAAACATCATTTGTCACAACACGTTGTAAAAAGTTCAGACTATCTGATCCTTTCACTTCTACTTCACCCATATGGGAAACATCAAATAAACCTGCTTTTGTACGAACAGCTTCATGCTCTTCTTTAATAGAAGAAAATTGAACTGGTAAATCCCATCCACCAAAATCAATTGTTTTTGCACCGTAGGTTTTATACACATCATATAATGGTGTTCGGTTTAACTGTGTCATATTGATGACTCCCCTCTATTTTGAGTAAACAATTCTCAGGATTTCTAGCATGCTTTTCATAAAAAAATGCATACAAAAAAGGACATAGAACTCCCACATATTTAAATGGAAGTCCCTGTCCTTTTCACCTGAAAGTTTACCCTATGTAGAAATATTTCTGCCGCATCTAAAAGAATTCAAATTCAGCTAAAATCCATAAGGCTTTCCCCTTTGGTAGTTTGCAGTAATCACAAACACTCTCCAGAGCCGCGTCAAATAAGAGTCTTTTTGCCTGAGAGATTCACAGCTGCTTGCTCCTTCGGCGCTATATAAAATACCTATAGTCTCTCCCCTTATTCTCACCCGCACATATTTAGTTACAAAGTTGGTTATACTACTAAAACTAATTATTACGACATTTTGACATTTTTAACATTTTAGAATACAAGAAGATTGAAAGCGCAAAGCTTACAGAATGATAAGCAAATTAAGAACTTTCTTACTTTCAATATTACCATGATCGCAATTTTGCGGCAATAATATTTTTCCTTATAATAAAATTTTTTTATCGAATAATGTTCGTGTTTTATAATGAATACCTATTATATAGCTTATTTTATTCAATTTATTTCTTAAATAGTGAACATTACTAAATTGCAGTGAAAATGAAAGGACTGTCTTTCTATGAATATCAAAACAAATTTCGATTCTTCCTGGCAAGAAGGCTTTTTCGAAAAATTAGAAAATGATGGACCATGGGCAAACTGGGAATTATATAAGCTTGCTTATGAGGTACAACAACACACGGCTATATCTAGCTTTGAAGGGTTACAGGCCCCTAATCATTTACCACATTTCACTCCACTGCCACATCAATTGGAAGTGGCACAGCGTGTTGTTGAAAAAATGAATGGAAAAGCAATTTTAGCTGATGAAGTTGGACTTGGAAAGACAATAGAAGCCGGATTAATTTTAAAAGAATATATGATACGTGGTCTTGTGAAAAAAATCCTCATTTTAGTTCCAGCATCTCTTGTGTCACAATGGGCTCGTGAATTGAATGAAAAGTTCTTTATCCCAGCAGTAGAACAAAAGAAAAGCTATGTATGGGAAGCATGTGATGTTGTTGTTTCTTCTATTGATACAGCAAAACGAAATCCACATCGTGATATCGTTTATAACCAATCATATGACTTAGTGATTATTGATGAAGCACATAAGCTTAAAAATAATAAAACCAAAAACTATGAATTTGTACAAAATTTAAAAAAGAAATATTGTTTACTATTAACAGCAACACCTGTACAAAACAGGGTTGAAGAAATATTTAATCTTGTTTCATTACTAAAGCCAGGTCATCTTGGAAATGAATCTTATTTTACTGAAGCATTTTCTGCTAAAGAACGCTCATTAGACGATCATGAGCACTTAAAAGAATTAGTGAACAAAGTGATGATTCGTAATCGTCGAGGAGATACTGGCATTGATTGGCCAAAACGTCATGTTGAAACAGTTGCCATTGATTTTTCAGAAACCGAACAACATTTATATAATACGATAACACAGCTAAAATCTCTTTCTGATTATGCAGCAAATACGTTTTCAATCATGACCCTACAAAGAGAAGCATGCAGTAGTCGAGAAGCTGTTTATATGACCTTAAAGAAAATGCTCGACAAGCCTGAAGAAGAAGAAAGAGTGCTACCTAACAACGTGATAAAAGACATTATGATGGCGATTGACGGTGTTACTCAAAACTCAAAAGCTCTTAAAGTAGTCGATTTAATCAAAGAAATAGATGATAAAGTGATTATTTTCACAGAATATCGCGCAACTCAATTTTACTTACAATGGTTTCTTCAGCAAAACGGGATCACTTCTGTTCCTTTTAGAGGTGGCTTTAAACGTGGTAAAAAGGATTGGATGAAGGAGCTATTTAAAAATCGTGTCCAAGTGCTAATCGCAACTGAAGCAGGTGGTGAAGGGATTAACCTGCAATTTTGCCATAATATTATTAATTATGATTTACCATGGAATCCAATGAGACTTGAGCAACGCATCGGCCGTATCCATCGACTTGGTCAAGAACACGACGTTCATATATACAATATGGCAACAAGAAACACCGTTGAAGAGCATATTTTAAAACTACTTTATGAAAAAATTAATTTATTTGAAAAAGTTATAGGTAATCTTGATGAAATTTTGACAAAGCTCGAAATCAAAAATTTCGACGATACGATTCAGGACATAATGTACAACTCCAAAAGTGATGGTGAAATGAAAATCAAAATGGACAATTTAACATCCATTTTAGATTATGCTCAGCATTCACAAGAACAAAGAAAAGCAGCTAGTGGAGATAAGTAAGTTTTCTATGCTTCACCCGTTGGACAGATTATATAGAAGAAAGAAGATTTAATGTGAAAGGTGGCAAACTATGCAACAGGAAAAAATACACCATTATTTAGAAAGCTTTTTCACAGCAAATTCATGTGAAATTGTTGACAATGAGCCGGGATACCTTACAGTTCAATTAACAATAGATATGGATAAAGAATTGATGAACCGCCCTTTTTACTGGCACTACCTCGAAAAAACAAATGGTGTACCTAACCCTATGAAATTAACATTAATAACAGACCAACATTCTGCACCTAAAGACTTAAAAGGTGAGATCATGCACTTTGGTGCACCTCGCCTCCACCAAATATTCCGCTCAACTACAGGTCTAGGAAGCTACATAAGATTATTCGAACAAGCAACAACTTCTGGTGGAAATGTACCACTTCACCCATGGCTTGGTGTGAATATTATGGTTTCCTACCAATGCGATATGAAAAAAGATCAACTTTATTCTATCGGCTTGCATCTAGTAAGTGGAACACTAGTAGAAAACTTTCAAGAAAAACTGGAAAACCTAGAACTCACACCAAAAATACCAGATCTTTGCTTTACGATGACTCCATTAATCAAACCGCAAAGTGGTATAAAACGAATTGAGCAATTTATCATGCAGGAAATCAATCAGCAAGATACCTCATGGGCAGATTCCGCTAGAGAAAGATGGAGTGCAGATGAAAAGCTGTTAGATCATTTTTATGAAGAGCTTGAAGAAAAACCTGACTGCTATCATTTAGAAAAAGAAGCACTAAAGGAACTTTATGAACCACAGATTAATGTATCGATTCAAAATGGCGGGATTTTTTATTTGACTCCTCAGGGTATTTTTAAATAAGACTTTTTTGGAGAATTAATCACGTAGTTAACATCACAATCGTATCAAATATAATGACATTTGTAATTCAAAATAACTATGAGCAAAGTACATGTAAAATTTAATGATCTATAGGGGATCATTTCCCCTATCTTTTGATTTAATCAATTAATTTCTTCGAATAAATCTCCAGCTATTCTACTTGAGTTTCAAATCACATCACCTTTCCATCTACAAATTATGCAAAATTTAAAAATCATTCGACAAAATTAATTTTTCGTAGTTAAAGCTTTCTTAAAATTTAGTTAAAGAAAATGCATACAAATGTAAACTTTAGACCTTTTAAAACATACTTTAGACCTAATTAATGTTACAAACATGTAAAAATTTACAATTTTTATTAAATTTTTTTCCTGTCGACATAAAACACCACACTTACTAAAAATTCCTTTTTATAATAAGATTAGTGATATAGATATACATAAAATAGTAGACTAAGGTAACAGACCAGATTTCAAGTTCAGGACAATTTAATCAGTTCAAGGGCAAACCTATTGAAAAATAGGGACGCAAAGTCACAGGTCTTCCGTTCAAATAAAGAAAAATGAATTATGATGGCTGGGCTGCCTGAAATACAGGCGAAGTATTTTAGGAGGGTAAAAAGTTGAATAGTAAAATTGTAGATAAGATAATGTATGATGGTGAATTGGATCAAGAATGGGTAGAATTAATATTAGAAGCTCTTGAGGTTGGGATTAGTGTAGATGAAATAAAAGATTTCTTCGAGAGTAAAAATCGAAATATTCAATTAACTTAAACCCTTATTTTGGTAGTTTATTAAGTATGTAAATTTTTTTTGAAAGTTGTTCTTCATATAAAACAAAACCTTCTTTATATGTTATAATGTGGCTATTAAGGAAGGTGACTTGACGTGATTGGTCCACGAATTAAAAAATACAGAACTCAAAAAAATCTATCCCTATCCGAACTAGCAGAACGAGCAGGAGTTGCAAAATCATACTTAAGTTCGATTGAACGCAATCTCCAGTCAAATCCTTCTGTACAATTTTTAGAAAAAGTTTCATCCGTACTAGGTGTATCTGTTAACACCCTTCTAAACGAACAAAATGAATTAGATCCTAAAGAGCTTGACTACGAATGGACAAAGCTCGTGCAGGATGCCATGAAATCTGGTGTCTCCAAAGAGCAGTTCAAAGAATTTTTAGAGTTTAACAAATGGCGACTTCAGAACGATAGTGATAAATGAGAGCATGGTTGGCGGCTGTTGGTTGCCTAGTGCTCTTTTTTGATTCGATCACGTTCGTTTTATTGAAATAACATCATGTACCACCTCGTTCGTTTTAACGATATCCTATTGTCGATATCCATATAAAAATGTCGAAAAATTACTGTTTATATTATTTTTTTTACCTTATATAATGTTATTGAGAACAACGCAGTGCAATAGCACTAATTCAGATACATTTTTTTCTATTATTGTTCTTTATATAGAATTAATGGAAGGTGGTGATAAAAAAATGACTATTAAAAATTCAGAAGAAACTAAATACAAACCTTTAGTATTATCGCACCAGCCTATTCAGTTTGAAACTTCTCCAAGCTATTGCAACAATGGAAACAAAACTGATAAAAATCCAAATAGTAATGGTTGTGGTTGGGGTCCACCTAATACAAGAGGATAAAATGGCTAAGTCAATGGATCTCTTCCATTGACTTTATTACAAAAATTAGGGAGTAAAATATGACATCTACATTAATTAAGATCGGTGAACATACTTTTAACGTAAAAACTCAAAGTACAAATGTATTTAGTTATATAAATAAACATTTTAGAACTATGGCAATGGCAAAAAATAATATGGATAACTCTCCTACTATTGAAATTGATTTCAATTACGGGAAATCATTTGTGAATTTTGATGTAATTATAACAAATCACAGAGATAAAATTTGTTATGAGAGAAAAGACTACCTTCTTGAAATCAATTCTGATTACAAATTTGCAAAGCTATTTGTTTATAACGAATTTGCATTAAAACATGCTTTATTAAATTTATACAGTTCCTTCATTGTTCATCATAATTGGGGTATTCTTCTCCACTCATCATGTGTTATTAACAATCATGGAGCTTGTGTTTTTTCAGGCCAATCAGGTGCAGGTAAATCAACAGCTGCCCGTTTATCACAACCACGAGAGCTTTTGTCCGATGAGGCAACATTAATTAAAATTACAGAAAATGAAGTCATTGTTTTTGATTCTCCTTTTCGTAGTGAACTAGAAAGTACTCATATTCAAAGTACCTATCCATTAGCAAGCATTAATTTTCTTAACCAATCATTAGTAAATAAGAGATACAAATTATCTAAATCTGAGGGTTTTTCACTTTTAATAGATAAGGTTTTCTTTTGGACTTCAAGTAAAGAAGAAATGCGTAAGATTTTTAATTTGTTAAAATTACTAGCGCAACAAGTACCAATGCATAATCTGTATTTTCAAAAAAACAACACCTTTTGGGAGATGATTTCGTAGTGAATCAATATGTGAAAGAAAGTGAATATGAAACTATTCAACTCGAAGAAGAATGGATTGTGATGAATACAGATAACTTCACTGTTACTAAGCTAAATGGTATCGGCGGCTATTGTTGGTCATTACTTGAAAACCCGCAATCCATTCAAACACTTACTCAATCAGTACAACGTCACTATCAATTAAACACTGATGCTCTTGCTAAAGATATTGAAGAATTTATCGTTGAATTAATAAATTATGGATTGGTTCGTCATGCAGTTTGATAAAGATACTGTCGACTTATTATTATCTACTATAAGAAAATATGGATGGATGGATCTCCCTTCACATGGAACCAGCATGTATCCTTTTATTAAAAAAGGTAACATATGCCGCTTTACTCAATTTAATGAAGATACAGTTAGAAAGGGTGATGTTCTTCTTTATTATTCAACAACTGGACAATTAATTGCTCACCGTTTTATAGTAGTCAAAAAAAATAATAAGGAAAATAAAACATACATATTAAAGGGAGATACAAATATTTGCAGTGATGAACCCATAAATAAGGATCAAATTATTGGTACTTTAGTAAGTATTTCAAATTCTAGAAAAAAAGTGTACACAAATAAGTCTGCTTCCATTATTTGGGGGTTCATTATTAGAACTTTTCCTTTTATCTCTAAGCTACTTAGATATTATTTGTCCTTCAAATTCTCTACCAAGTCAGGTGTATCTGCATGATACAAAGTAAAATGACATCCATCTTAAACGAGTTTAATTTTACTGGAATACGAAACACGTTTAAATTAGTTAGCCCCTATATCTTTAAAAATGTGAAGTTTTATGTACTTCTCATCATTTTATTATTTGTTGATATATTGCTAACCATTGGTTTTGCTTGGTTTTTTGGAGCCATAACAGATGCAGCTGTTCAAGGTCAATTTGAAAAACTAAAATCATTAATTCCGATCATACTAACATTAATAGTCATTAGTTTATTTTCCACCTTTTTCAAAACATTTTTAGAATCTTATATTACCAGCAATATTAGACGAAAATTAAAAGATCATGTCTTAAAACAAATTCTACTGATATCACCCGAGAAAATATCAAAGCAACGTTCAGGAGATTTACTAACTCATTTTACGAATGATATTAGTAGTATAGATGGTGTTATCGGGAGTAACCTCATTTACCTTATTCAACTTCCTTTGGTCTCAATTGCTGTCTTTATCTATATGTTACAAATAAACTGGCAATTATCCGTTATTAGCTTATTCATCATTCCCTTTGCCATTATCATTGGGGGTATTTTCGGTATTCTTATTCGAAATAACAGTAGGAACATCTACAATAAAATCGGTGATATAAACAGTAACCTTACTGAAACGTTCCAGGGACTTTCCGTAATAAGGTCTTTTACCCTTGAAAATTTTTCCATTAAAAAAATATCCAATTTAAATAATCAGTTATTTAAATTAGAGGTGAAAAACGCTAAACTCAGAGGAAACTTTTATGTTATTGGCGAAGCTATTTCTTCTATTACTTACATTGCTAGTCTTTGTTTAGGAGCCTTTTTTGTATCCAAAGGACAAATTAGCGTTGGATCACTACTTACTTTTGTTACTCTTATGCAGCATCTAATAAACCCTTTAACAGGACTTGCTGGAATCTGGGGGAGTTTTCAAACCTCAGCCTCAGCAGTAGAAAGACTTTCAAATGTGTTAGAAGTTAAAACCGAAAATTCAGAGTTACCAATATATAAAAACAAAGGGAGATTTCCTGAAAAGATAAAATTTAGAAATGTAACTTTTTCTTACAAACCGCAAACAACGATTATTAAAAATTTAAATTTGGAAATTCCTACGGGTAAAGTTGTTGCGATTGTAGGTCCAAGCGGTGCCGGTAAAACAACTTTATTCCAACTAATTCAAGGATATTACAAGCCGCAGCTTGGACAGATTTTAATGGATGATGTGCCGATCAACAATCTCTCCCCTTCTGAATTAAGAAGTACTTATGCTTTAGTAGCTCAAGAAACATTTTTATTTAGTGGCTCAATAAAAGATAATCTTTTATTAGCCCGCCCAAATATAACCCAAAATGAAATGATTAATGCTACCATGCATGCTAACATTCATGAATTCATTATGACTCTTCCAGAACAATACGAAACAGAAATTGGAGAGCGTGGTGTTCGATTATCTGTTGGACAAAAGCAGAGAATAGCTATTGCCAGGGCAATATTAAAAGATGCCCCTATTCTTTTACTAGACGAAGCCACATCTGCATTAGACAGTGAATCGGAATTCCATGTAAAACTAGCACTAGATCATCTAATGAAAAATCTAACAACACTAGTCATAGCACACAGACTTTCTACGATTCAACATGCTGATTTAATTGTTGTGATGGATAATGGAGAAATCGTTCAGACTGGGACTCATGAAAAACTTATCAAAGAAGAAGGAATGTACAAAAGATTAACTCAAATACAAAATATGGTAAAGAATTCAGAATTAGATTCTTTAGCCTTATAAGAAGTTGGTGTTAAAATGATCAGGGAATTTATTAATAACATCTATAGTACATCAAGTAATCTCAGTAAAATTAATGAAGAACAATATAAGTTAATAGAAGAAGATATATCTTTCTTTAATATCGAACCCCAAATTTATAGAAAAGTAATAGATGAAGAAAAACTGGAAGTAATTCCTGATTTTTTCAGAACATCCCTTAAAAAAATATATCAAAAACAATTTATAAACAATATGTTCATTAAGAATCAAACTGATGCGATTTTATCAGTCTTAGAAGACAATAAACTATCAGTTATCGTTCTAAAAGGTCCTCTATACGCAGAAAAGTATTTTGGAGACTTTTCAGCCCGTCCATCTTCTGATATTGATTTATTAATTAAAATCGATGAAGTAGATGAAGTTCTTACATGCATTAAAAAGTTGGGATATATAAATGAAGAAAAAAACGATGAAGATCATTTCCATAGAACTTTCAGTAAACCTATTCCAGGTTCACCAGTCCCTCTGCTTGTAGAAATACATTGGAATCTCGTAAGAGAAAATACAAGTAAATTGCCAATAAATCAGATTTGGGAAGAAACAGTTCTCATTAGTGGTTACGATTATGTAAAGCAACTCTCGAGTTTTCATACTTTCTACTTCATCATATTACATGCATGGAGACATAATTTAGATTCTATGAAACATTTTATAGATATCATACAAATGATTCATATGCTGCGTAATGAAATCAACTATGAGTTACTTTTTAAAGTTGCTAGAAAACATAAAACATTTAAGCGTATTAAACGTACTTTGTCCATCGTTTATCAGCAGTTTCCTCATTTAAATCAAGTTTTAGAACTGCCGTTTAAAAAGAAGAAGTATGGATCTTTTTGGCAATATGAAGCCTTTAGAGGGAATAAAGCTGATAAAGGCAAACTTTATTTAGATTTCATTGATTATCAGTTTGGTAGTTATGATACATTTTTCCACCAAATGATTTCACTGTATGAATGGCTCTTCCCTTCCAAGTTTGGATTGGAAGTTGAACTAAAGCATAATCGTTTAAGTTACCTTCAGTTATTTAAACAAAGAGGAAAAGGATTATATTCTTCTTTATTAATAAAGAGGAAATAAAAAAGGAAAGGTTTTAACTTGTAAACCTTTCTTTTTTATATTTTTAAGAGACCAACCTTATGAAGAAAATAAAATTTTAATAGACCAATTATAATCCCCTCAATTTCTTCAATTTTATCACTTCATTATATTTAATTAACTCTTCATAGATAACTACTTCTATTACAATTGGTTCAGATATGTATCGGGCTTGGATCATTAGTTTATACCTATAACTTGTAAAACCATTAGCTCATTTTATATTTTGTAAGAAACCGTAAATATAGGGCGATTGAGGTATTCATCATTTTGTTGATATATTTTATAAAGATCTGATATCACGGTTCGATTACTAGCAACTATCGCTTTCATATTAGTTAAATCATAACTGCAGGTTGGACATATCCATTGCCCTACATGACAACTACTAAAAGAAGAATGATAACAGCGAGTACAATGCTTTTTGTACATAGAAACTTCCCCCATCCTTTTATTCAGCACAATTAATTCTTAATAAAGAACAAAAAGCTATACGATATCACAAAATTTCGTTAAATTTATTATTTGCATCTATTTAATATATAAAATCAATTACCCAATAGAAATGAATGAACATTACGACGGTATATAGAAAAGCTCCTACAAATGAAATCATTTTTATTCCTTTATGATTAGGTACTTTTTGATAGTAGGAAAGTGTGAACAACAAAATTGATAAAAAGAACTTTAACAATAGAAAATAAATGGGATCTGCCTCATAAACCATTTTCATCACTATGTTGACTTCTGAAATAAGATTTAGTTTGAGGCCAATGAACGTGAGTAGACCATCAATAAAATTGAGTAATGCCAAATAGTAGCAAATCTGTCTCACCTTGTACCTCCTTTTATCCTCTTTTAGCTTAAATTCTTATTGACCGTTAACTGAAAAAAATCTTCAGTTCATTTCCGTCTTAATGTTAAGACGGCTATTTCAGGTGTATTCAAAAATCGAAAGTTTAAAAGTGGAATCGCATTACTACTTCCTAAACCGGCACTCACAAATTGTTTTGTTCCCTTGTATTGCCATAACCCCTTTACTCGATCCTGTGGAGGAAATAAACCACTCCTGTCATACCAAGCTTCAGGAACAAATAAGGCTCCAACAAATGGGAGTCTTATTTGACCACCATGATAATGACCTGCCGTGATAAGATCATACTTTCGTAAGATAAGGTTTGGATTTTCCATTATTTGATCAATTCTAGCATCTACTACAGGATAGTGAGTTAAAGCAATTAATACGGCTGATTTATTTCCATCATCTAGAGGAGGCATTTCTAATAATAAACTTTTCGTATGTTGAGCACCTACAGCTGTCTTTCTATCATTAGATACAGCTAACTGTGATTTAGGGTCTATAATCGATAACTCAAAATGGACAAATTGGACATTAGCCCCCTTTTGGTTAATCGTGTACACAGACTCCAATAGTTTTACTCCTCTTTCTTCTAGCCCTAAGAGAAAAGAATTTTTTGAAACAGTACCATTTTTTATGAAATATGGATCTGGATCTGTGTTTCCCGGAACGTATAAGACATGATTTTTATTTTGAATACTATCCAAAAGCTCATATGTGGGTGAGTAGTTCAAACTCTCCGGACTCTTAAGAAAATCACCTGTTAATGCCAGAACATAATATTCAATGGAGTTAATCTTATCAATTAACTTATGTTGATTGTAACCAAATTCTTTTTCGTGTAAATCGGTAACCTGTAGAATTTTAAATCCCTCAAGCTCGATTGGTAAATCTTCAACTAGAATATCTTCCTCTACAATTGTTACTCTATTGTTGTCCCATATTGTATAAGTGATTATGACGATAAAAACTATGAGTAGAACCACTAGTATTTTATTTTTAAACCGATACATCTTTATCTCTCCAACTTTGGTTCAATGGGTATTTAAATATAGAAACACGCACGAATGTTATTGGGAACGTTATTATAAAATTTCTTTATAAAGAACATTATGGATTACAACTTAATTATTAACCCAAACTGCTATTTCCGAGATAAATCTAGATACTATCCCATCACTTCTAATTGTTTTCCTAACAGCTTTCCAAAAACATTTTTCTTATCCATTGCAAGTTCATTAAAATTACCCTGTTGAACAATTCTACCTTCTTCCAAAACTATTACTTGTTCTGCGTTTCGGATTGTTGATAATCGATGTGCAATAACTATAATGGTCATTTTCCCCTTAAGCTGTTCTAGGGCTTGTTGAACTTTGGCTTCATTTTCGGTATCCAAGGAGCTTGTCGCTTCGTCTAATACGAGAACAGCTGGGTTACGTAAAATTGCACGTGCCAACACAATTCTTTGACGTTCTCCTCCGGAAAGCCTTATACCCCTATCTCCTATCTTCGTATCAAGACCTTTTGGTAGATTTTTCACAAAATCTGCTGCAGCGAATTCAAGAGATTCCCACATCTGTGCTTCGGTAGCTTGTGGATTTACAATCATCATGTTCTCTCTAATTGAGGTATTAAATAAAAAAGGATCTTGTGGTACATAGCTGATTGATTTTCTCAAAGATAATAAGTTATCTTTCAATAACGGATTTCCATCTATAAGTACTTGACCTTCTTCAGGTATATTTAGACCCATTATCATATCAATTAATGTACTTTTTCCCGCTCCAGATGGACCAACGATAGCTGTCATACAATTTGTTGGCACGTATAAGTTAATCTTTTTAAGTGCGTAGTTACTCTGAGTCTGATATTTAAATGAGACATGCTTACACTCAATGCCTCTTAAAATACTAATTGGCTCAATCTTTTTATAATTTTCTTCTTCTAACTCTTTTGCTATTTGACATTCAGCTTGTAGGTCTTGAAATGATTTAAAGGAAGGAAGAACGGAACTTAGTTGCTCTAAATTAGACTGTATCCCAGCTAACCTTGGCCATAGTCTTGAGAAAATGACAATAATAAGCATTAATTGCGCAGGTTGAGTTTTAAGAACTTTTATAGCAACAAACACAAATGTAACAATTAATAATGCAGATACAATTTTATAAACAAACTGAGACAGTGTTTTTAGCCTAACAATGTTCAAAATATTTTTTTCAATTTCCCCACTAATATTATGAAACCAATTTATATGGTTTTCTTCTAAAGAATTACTTTTTATTTCCTTAATTCCATTAAAATGGTCAGTTACTCCTCCTATAAACTCTTTTGACAAAAGCATAGTATCTTCTCCAAACTCTTTCGACTTTTTAACAAATGTTTTTGAGAAAATGAGTAATAGTGAGCCTAGAATAATAAGGGAAATCGTCATTGATGCTGATAACCAGAAAGCTAAGCAGAGCTGAATAAATGTAAAAATAAGGGACGATATAAACTGTAAAAACAATGTTGTTCCTCCAGCTACCCTGTTTAATTCAAGTGACATTAAATTTAATAGATCTGTTTTTTTCTTTTTAAGAAAGAAACCCCAGTTTGCTTTTAAGATTGAATTATAAGTTTCTTCTCGTAAGTGTCGGATAAAATTTTGTTGAATCTTCGCATTCAATATAGACTGGTTACGTTGAAAGTAACTTTGTGCAATAATTAAAAAGGCGTATGCTCCTAAAACTATTATTAGTCCAAGAGTTTGGGGCATTTCTTTAAAATTACTATATAACCAAAAAATAGAGGAATAATCATAACCTACATCTACTATTCCTGTTAGTCCAATCAATGGAATAAGTAGAAATATACCCACTCCCTCGAAAATCCCGATTAACACCATTCCTACAATATTTAAATAAAGTATTTTTCCTGATAGGATATATAATCTTTTTAAAAAATAAAATAGTTCGTTCATTATATACCCTCCTAGTTTGAAATTGCTTGTTTCCTTAATCCCTTAATTCTTCTCCACCCCCATAAAAACGGACGTAAAGGGAAATATAAGAAGTGTAGTTTCTTTGGTAATGGTAAAACATCTACATCCTCCGGGTATGGATACAAAAAACTTAAAACAAATAGTATTTTTTGTCGCAATGTCAGTAAATGAAACATATGTTTTTTATGAAAGTTTGATACTTCTGCTGGAAGAGGCTCAGAATGTAAATTAATCATTCTTTCCAAATAAAAAACAGCCTCATTTGCAAGTTTTTTTGAACGATCGCAAAAAGTTTCCTTTATAATATACTCATCGACTGAAGTATCTAATAACTGATTCGCAAGAAAAATTGACTGCCCTCCAATTTTCATAAAATCATATTTTTTAAGTTTTTTTATAAGAGATATCCAATCCACGTCTTTATTCATTAATTTATGTATATCAACTAACCAACGTAATCTTGACCATCCATGTCTTGCCCCATGGGTAACAAGAAACAAAAATAAATCTTCCTTCCCCAATAAATAAATCTTATGACCTGAAAAACTAACTTTTTCTCTCCTTTCCCATAGTTCCTTAAAGGAAGGTTCCTCACTTGGACCTGGATTGAGTCGCCAGTGGACTTCTAATTTTATTTGTTTTTCCGGATGGAGGTACGTTAAATGGTGATGCCTCCATTTCCAGTCATCTAAAGTTGTGGAAAAATATTCATCCTTATTATAACCTGCTTTGCACAATAGATCGTTAACTATTTCTAGGTGATCAATCGAAACAAGAATATCTAAATCACCTGATGTTCTTAAAGAAATCTCACCATAGAGTTCAAGTGCAAGAGCTGGTCCTTTTAAGAAAATAGTTTTAATTTTATTCTCATTAAATAAACCATCTAATTCTGTCATTTCTCCTGATAACTTTAGCATTTCAATTGTATTTAACCGATATTTGTATGATATTAATTGAAGAATGTGAGAGGGGAAAAAGTTTTTATCATATTCATTTAATTTAGGATAAATTAAGGGATATAATCGATGGTGGATTAACAACTGAATGAATAGTTTCCAATCGGTATCTTTTAACCAGTCTTTTTCAATTTTTTCATCTTTAATGATACTTAATATAATGACTAACTCTTTAGGTATTTTTTCAGTATTTAGTGTAAAAGTGCCCATTTTGAAGTTACTCCTTTTCCCCATCAGTTCCCCTTAAATTTTTTGCAAATTGACTTACTACAGTAAATTTTTCTTTTTCTTCATACCCAGTTAGATAATAGGGACCACTTCGTAACCAAGCATGAGCAATCATACTTCCTGTTTGATCCTTTGCTATTCCCAAATATAAAGTACTGCCAATATGTCGTCTCTCCAACATTTTCATACATGCAATTGCTTTTACAAGGCACATACTTTCCCATAATGTATAGCGACTCATTGTGTTAATTGCTTGGGAAATTTGCACTAATGTTTTTTTGTCCAATATTGAAGGAGTAATATATGTTGTTTCCTTATTCTCTTCCCCTAATAGATGTACGATTTTATGAAAAGGTACACTTTTAAGAATTCTAGCTATACCAAGATAAAAAACTGCTTCTAAAAATAGTAATTGAGACTTTTTGTTCATGAAAATAAACATCTTAACTTTCCTTAAATGATCCATGTATCATACCTACCTTTTAGATAGTTATATGTTTTTATGTATTAAACCTTCTCTAATTAGATTATCTAAGAATGAACGGACTTGGATTTCGCATTCTTGATCATTTACATCATATTCCGCCTTCATACTCTCAACTATTTCTCTTACTTTTATAGGATTTTCTATCAAATCCCAAATAACTCCACCTGTCTCACCAAGATTGTAATACTTCCCATTTTTAACACTTAACATTACTTTCTCTCCAGCCATATCACTGCAAATAATTCCTTTAACCTGGGTAACAGTATCCTCTAATGCAATCATTTCAAAAGTATTCATACTCTACTATTCTCCTTCGTTAATTTTATTAATAATAGTTGTTACTAACTCATCGGCTGTAAACCTAGATATCGGGCGTTGTAATTGATATACGTTTACATTGTTCAAAATACTAGTAGAAATTTTAAAATGCCACTCTAATTTTCTTAATCCTGAAATAATAAGATTACGATATGTATGATTGTATAAAATAGAGAGTTGTTCAAGTCTAGGTTTAGGGATTAATGCAATCTCTTCCTGTTCTGTTTTCACAAGCTCAAATATTCCAGCTAATGGCAATGATTCTGGTAAAAAATCTTTAATTAATGGTACGTAATATTTAGATTGTCTACCATAAACAGACTTCAAATTGCCCGATGTCATCCCTAATTCAATTAAAGTTTCCTGCCACAATTTTTGTTGTGGGTAAGATGGAATAACGAAAGGAGTACCTTCATTTAAAAAGGAAACCGCTATTACATCATCCGTCAAAATTGAGTATCCACTATTTATAAAAGTAGAAGCAATTGTTGACTTTCCTGCCCCAGATTCACCAACTATAGCATAGGCCTTCCCATTAATAGCAATAGCACTACCATGTAAGGGGAGAATTTTCCTTTGTACCAAGATTGCACCCATACAGGTACCTAACACAATCATCCGTGCGATATCTTCCTTATACTCTTTAAGAGGTGATATCGTAATTTTGTTCCCCTCTTCTATTAAGAAAATTGCGACAT
This sequence comes from Metabacillus litoralis, assembly GCF_007994985.1. GTDB lineage: Bacteria > Bacillota > Bacilli > Bacillales > Bacillaceae > Metabacillus > Metabacillus litoralis. Next base: position 59,057 of record NZ_VOQF01000002.1, read on the forward strand.
CATCCAATCTAAAGAAGACGTAATTATCTTCTTTGAAAATGAAACCAACTTTTTCCCCAGCCAGTTCATCCCATTCCGTTTTCAAATCTCCCATTATAACTTCAACATCAATTCCTTGATGGTATATTTCCAAAGGAGACAATTCTGGTAAAGGTATCTCGCTTAAAATACGAATATCAAAAGCCATGTAAGCTGTCTTCTTATTAGTCACAATCACTATGTTCACTCCAATAGATTTCATGTATCAATAGCCCTTATTAAAATAAAGGCTATTGATCTACAGAATAAGGGAATTTAACTCATTTGAGCTTCTGATAACCCGTCTCCATTTTCTACAAGGTTAGATATATTCTCAGTCCAAGCACCGTCATGATTATTACCAATTAAATTCCACATTGTGTTTTTAACATCTAAAGCTTCTAATGTAGGATTAGTCCATTGTTTTTTCATATATTTCACCTCCTTTCAAAAGTTGTTTTTTATAAACCGATATAACATAAGACTTTGTGTTAAGTTACGATAATCATAATTTGATATGTTCTCTCTTTGGGGTCCTTCTTTTGCTTTTCTTAATGCTTGGTCTATGATCTCTTTATTAAAGTACTTTAAGATTCTCTCATCTTCGCTTAATTCTCTCATCTCTTCTATTAATTCACCCCAATGTGGGACAATTCGATGAACCCAATCCGCTGCTTGTATTCCCCGAACCTTCTGATTTAATCTAATTTCATCAGGTAAGATATTTTCTGTTGACCTTCTTATTAGAGCACGATCCATCCCTTTTTGAACAAATTGTTCATCCGGTAAAGAAAGACAAAATTTTACAACTCTAATGTCGTTTGTGGGATCACGTTTCCATAAAGAATATTGTAAAGAGAGCTTCGTGTTAAATGTATTCCCAGCATTCCAAGGATAGATCTCATCATAAACCATCCTTCGGTGCTTGTTTAAATTATTGCCACTGAACCAACCAGATTCGTTGAGACCAAATTGTTTCAACTTATGAAAAATACCTATTTGGTTTGCAAACTCTTTGTTTATTACTAAAGGTCTATACATCGAATTTTTCGAAAATGGTCGACTAATTCTAGGGAATGCCATCTTTGCAATTACAGGCAGATTACGAAATCTTGATCCTCCAGCATTTTCACTATATTGATTTAACTCTTTAGCAAGACTAATCCATCTAAGTTTCTTCAGAAGAAAACTATAGTAGTAAAAGGCATTTCCCCAAGAGATTGATAGATTCCCATTGTCGCCATTTAACAACACACCTATTCCTTCTAAGTGTGCTTTTTCAAAAATCCCTTTTAACCAGAAGGAGTTTTCAAAGAATTTGTATGGCATTTCGTTCATATCGAGAATATCATTTAGTTCTGAATATGAATCAACTCCATCAAAGCTGTAGTAATGATCAGAAACTCCTCCTACATAATCTACCGTTTTCTTTATATATGGACTTTCGTTAGGCATGAGGTGTTTTGATGTGTAATCTATAAAATCACTTGGTGGAATATAGCTAAAAGTATGTAACAATTTATTTTGATGCTTTAATTCCCTTGCAGCAAAGCCAACAACAGATCCTGAATCCAATCCGCCACTTAAATGAGATCCAATGTTACGGTGTGTACGTAACCTAGATTTTACTGCCTTTTGAAATACATCCTGAAATGCATCAATATATTCTTGATCTGATTTAAGTTTCAGTGTTTTCCCTGGGTTGAATTGACCATATTTATTTAGTTTTAAAAAATCTCTAGAAACAGTAACTGAGTGAAAAGGTGGAATTTGCTTGATATTTTGATAGGGTGTAGTTGAAGCATCCACCGTATCAATCATTCCAGAAATCGCGATATATTCTGCGAGCCAACTTTCATTTAACTTTTTTTCAATAAACGGCAAAGCTAGCAATGATTTAATTGTTGTACAAAAAGCAAACTTCGTTGTATCGTTGTAATAATAAAGAGTTCGATAACCTGATGGGTCTCTTGCTCCAAATAGCTTTTGATTTTTGTTATCCCATATCATAAAAGCAAAATCGCCTATTAAATACTTAGGACAATCTTCTCCCCATTTTTGATATGCTAGTAGTATGAGTTGACTATCTGGTATAACTACTCCAATAGACTTTTCTATATTTAAGTGACTAAATAACTCTTCTCTATTATCAATAATTGCATCAGCAGTTATTGCAATCTGCCGTTCATGGTCATAAAAAGGGAGCTGTTTATTTAAAGATTCAGGAGTAATCCATTGTGCATGACATCCGAGAAAAATGTTTTCTTTTTTCCAGGTTTGTACATCATTAGCTGGAAATCTTCTTAAATTTCCCATCATACTATTTATATGTTCTATAGAAACAGGTTCTTTATTTAAATGGAAAATACCAGCGATTGCACTCATTATTTCCTCCTGGATTAGGTCATAGAAACAAAACGAATGTTCTTTTTAAAGAACTATATACCAAAAAATAATACAATTAAATGGATAACACTATAATTACTTCGCTGTATAATTCTTTATAAAGAACATATCATGTTGAGTTTTTGATGTCAATTTTATTTTAAACAATTCTTCACCAACTCACAGGACATTATAATCTTATACCTTTAATTTCCTATTCCCTTAGTTGTTCTGATCGATATGTTTTTAATTATTATTAATTTTGATAAGTAGAAATTAATCTTTATAAGACTATTAAGATATGGTAACTCTGCTTTCATATCCATTAGGGTTGTTAACTTGCCATCTCCATGAATCTAAGCACATTTCAAAAAGATCTTTTTTAGCTTTCCAATCTAACTCTCTTTCAGCTTTTGTAGGGTCCGCAAAACTTTCACCAATATCTCCTGGTCTTCTGTTAGTAATTTTATATGGAATTTCTCTTCCACATGCCTTAGAAAATGTATTAATCATGTCAAGTACACTATATCCGATACCTGTTCCAAGGTTATAAGCATTTATCCCAGTAGATATCATAACTTTTTCTAAAGCTTTTAAATGCCCTTCAGAAAGATCTTCAACATGAATATAATCTCGCACTCCGGTTCCATCTTTAGTAGGGTAATTATCTCCATACACTTTAAGTTCGGGTAATTTCCCAATAGCAACCTGCGTGATATATGGTACTAAGTTATTTGGAATTCCATTAGGATCTTCTCCTATACGACCACTAGAATGGGCACCAACTGGATTAAAATACCTAAGTAAAGCAATGCTCCAGTTATTATTAGAGACATAGAGATCATTAAGTATTTCCTCAATCATTAACTTGGTCTTCCCATAAGGATTTGTCGTAGATAATGGGAGGTCCTCATGTAATGGGACATAGTTTTGTATTCCATAAACTGTTGCCGACGAGCTAAACACCAAATTATAAACCCCGAATTCTTCCATTACACTACACAGATTTATCGTTCCTGTAATATTATTATGATAGTAATTTAAAGGTATGGAGACAGATTCTCCTACAGCTTTAAGTCCAGCAAAATGGATGACAGCATCAATATCGTTTTCCCTAAAGATGGTTACCAAAGCTTCTCTATTAAGTAGGTCGGCATGGTAGAATTTGAGACTTTTTCCTGTTATTTCTTTTATTCTGTCTAATACTTCTGGTTTACTATTTGAAAAGTTATCTAGAAGCACAATATCAAAGCCTTCAGATAGTAGCTGTACACATGTATGGGAACCAATATATCCTGTTCCCCCTGTTACTAAAATAGTCATTTATCTATCTCCTTAGGTTAGTATTTAGTAATAACTTTTCGAACATTACAACGAACAAAACATTGCTCTTACATTACTTATAATAAATGTGGAAATCTATAATCTTTAAATATCATTATAGTTATAGAATAACTAATTAAAACTTCAATAATAGTCTAATTTTAAAAAACATATTGTTATTAAATTCTAATTTTAAAAATAAACTTTCAATTCCTTTATCCAACCTTAATTATTCTTAATAATGAACTACGAATGTATAGAAGGATTATACTAAGTACTAAATATCTTACTTCACTTTCAATTTGTTCTCAATAGTGAACACACTTTCATATTACTATGTTTTTATATATACTTCAATGTATTTTCCTAATTTTTAAATTATTTTCAAATGTCCAACCGTTTATGTTACAAACATCATATGTTATAAATGAAAAAATTAATATTAGTATCCTTATATGTAAGAGGAAAGTATTGTCTTAATTTTTATATGATAGGAAGTGTTAATCAAAGTGTATCAAAAGGTAATCTTAACTTTGAGTTTATATAGGATGATGAGAAAATGATTCTAGTAGTAAAAGACTTTTTCATAGGATCTTCTAATATGACTAAAACATATGAAGAGGAAATGATGGGCTTTAAAATTACAAATGATGATGATTCGACTGACCTTACTTTTACAATCCATGGTATAACCATTTCCATTAAAGCGAAGGAAACATTTGATGGAAAGTTCACTCCATTTAAAACTGTGACAATTCAATCAAATGTCCCATATCGAGCTACAGTGTCAGCACCCTTTAATGGAACTGAACATGACACTACTCCTCCAGATGAAGTCACTGATTTATCTGTTAGTAATGTAACAGCTTCCTCATTAACTTTATCTTGGTCTCCGTCTTCATCTAATGATGTAGTAGAGTATGATATATATCAAAATGGCGAATTTCTAGCTTCCGTTTCAAATACAAGTATGGAAGTAACAGGTTTAACACAGCAAACGGAGTATAGATTTCGTGTAGTAGCTAGAGACAGTGCTGGAAATCAATCAACAGGAACAGAGTTAATTTTTACTACTGCAGCAGAAGATACCACTCCTCCTAATTTATCAATTACATCTGGTGGAACTTTTTCTGAGACTAAAACTATATCAATGACGACCGATGAATCGGCAAACATTTATTACACTATAGATGGTACTGAACCCTCTACTTCTAGCCCAGTTTATTCAGAAGCGTTTACCCTTACGGAAACCACAACTGTAAAAGCCTTTGCAAAAGATACAGCTGGAAATGAAAGTTCTATTCAAACAGTGACCTATACGAAAATTGGAATCGTTACTGATGGGCTTATTCTACACTATGACTTTACAAATAAAGCTGGTGTAACTTCAAATACAATTTCTGATAAGGTTAATAATATTGAAGCTACCTTAATAGGAGTTACTCATGATGGTTCAACTGATGGGTATGTAGATAATAAAGGGTTATTACTGCAAATACAGGACTATGTTCAAATTACTACTAATACAAGTCCATTAAATCAATTAATCGAGTTAAATGGTGGTTTTACGATTCAAATGATTAGTTATGATACGAATGGATCACACTGGAAAACTGAGGATGGGAAGTTTACTTCCGCAAAATCAGGTTCATTTACTAAATACCAAAAAACTGATGGTAGTGAAGGAACTAGGAGTATAGACTCCTTTTGGTTTGTTGACAACAATGGAAATAGTCAAAGTTATCAAGAGTCGGTCAATCCAATCGGCTCTAATGCAGTTAATGTATTTACATTAAGAATAAATGAAGATAACACCGCGAGCATTTTTATTAATGATGCTATTAACCAAAATGGACCTAGACCTGTTCCATCTGATTTTGTATCCTATATTAATTCCATTGCTCTATCTCCACTTCAATTAAGAAGAAATTATGTAGGACATAACACCGCTCCTGAAAAATTAGTTGCTTTTGTCATTTACAATCGTGAACTTACAGACAATGAGGTAAAAAACAATTACCACTTTTATCAGAACAAGGAAACTCTGGAAGGAATATTAGTGAACCCTTCTAACGTACAACTAAATGCCGGTGAAAGTCAACGCCTTTCCGTTCAAGGATCACCTTATCGATTTACCGAACTATTAAGCATTACATTTCAAAGTGGAAATGAAGGATTTGTGTCAGTTGATGATAATGGAATACTAACTGGGATAGCAGACGGTGAAACAATTGTCTCCATAACAGCAATTTATGAAAACCAAACCTTTACAGAATACGTAAATGTGACAGTCGGGGGACAGGTTGTGAGTCCTCCTTCATCTTCAAGAAATATTGTTGGGATGTCGATTAATCGAAAAACACACAACCTTAAGGTCGGGGAAAGCTTTGTTGTCATGGCTACAGCATTGTCCAGTGGTCTTTTGTATGATATTTTTTATGATAATATTGTCATTTGGGAAAGTTCTGACCCTAGTATAGCTAGAGTTCAATATGGAGTAGTGGAGGGCGTATCCCCAGGAACTGTGACACTTACTGCTTATGATGCAACAAGAACTTATTCTGAAAGCTTCAATATAACCGTTGTTAATAATACTGAAAAATCTTTGTCAGAAACAGAAATTTATCATGTTCATCCAATGGATTACTCAATAAAATTAGATAATAAAGATTCTACAAATACAACTCAAGGTATCCAAAATGCATTGGATTACGCTGCTTCTAATGGTTATAAGAAAATTGTTTTTCCAAAAGGCACATATTTAATTAGCCCTGCTGTAAGAACTATTTATCCCCCATCAGATCTAATTATTGATTTCGGTGATTCCACACTAAATATTGAACTTAGTGAATTGACTGATAAAGGGTATAAAATGTTTTATTTTACCAATATTAAAAACACAAAATTAATGAGGGCGCATGTATATGGAGAAAGAGATTCAACAACCATTCAAAATTCTGTAGAAGGTTGTTTAAGTGTATTGATCGATGATTGTCTAAACACAGGATTTGAATCTTGCACTTTTAGTAAATCTCCAGGCTTCAATGTGATTACCGGAACACTAAGAAATAGGTATATGGGAAAAACCACTCAAAGTATTTCTGTTAGTCGATATAATTTTGAGCCGGGGAATATTGATGAAAACGGAAATATCGATAATAGTAAGACAGCTAATTATTATAGATATAATCAATACATGGATGTCTCTGGTTTAGGTGAATATTATTTACTAGGGTATACTCAAGGCTACCATGGATATCCCCATTTAAGATCAAGATTATATTCGATTCATTTTTATGATTCACATTATAACCATCTTGAAGCACAAATGTATAATTTGCAATACTATAACTATCCAAAACCATCAAATGCAAAATACGCTAAAATTGTTATTTATCAAGAAACAACTCCATCCTCAGGAGATACTGACTTTAATGGTGCTGTAGCTTTTATAAGAACAATGGGGATGCCAAGAAATTGTTATATTAGAAATTGTACTTTTGAGAATAACTTTAGCACAGGTCTTGCTATGACCGGTGGACAAAATTGGATGATAGAAGGGAATTCATTTTCAAATAATGGTGGCAGAATGCCTAGTTGTGATGTTGACTGGGAAGATGGATGGGAGCACATGGTAGGGGATATCTTAATGAATAATACCTTTAACTCTAAAATAGGAGTTATTTTCAGTGCTGGCGGCAGTTTAGCCGCAGTTAATAATACATTTAATAAATCAACAATGACGGTATGGAGCAGAACGCAAAATTTTAGAATTTTTAATAATGTATTTGATGGTAAAGGTTCTTTCACTAATGATTTTAAGACACAGGGTGATTCTGTGTTAGCTAGAAATATTTTAACTAATTCCGCATCTTATTCTACAGGTATTCATCATAGTGGGGCTAGCTATAAAGTTTATGATATTTTTAATAATATCGTTATATGAAAATTTTAGAAATAAACTTAATTGTTTGCTTAGTTTTTACCTTTTTAGTAAATATAAAGGAGGACTTTATTCTCCTTTATATTACTCTTATATAGAATAAATTAACACCTATCAGACCTAAATTTAAAGTCTGCAAAAGGAAGCTTCTTTCTACTAGTTTATTCTTTCAGCAAGCAAAAAATAATCTACACACCAAAATAATTAACATTTGCTCTTTTATTATACTGGTAGTTTATTATCTTTGACTCAACTTATTTATACAAACAAACTTCTCACTTTGAGTGGCTATCAATAGGCTGTTATAAATAAGTTTATCTGGCCTTAGATAATTATTATAGTAATAATGATTATTTATTTTCATTTGATACAAAAGTTCCTTGTTTGTTGCTAATTTGATTGTTTCTGCTAAACATTGATCTGCATTTTTAAATTCAAGATAATTATTATTAACTAAGAAATTTCCCGGTACTGTATAATATAGCTCCTCAGAAACAATCGCCTTACTTGCAGCTACATACTCTCCAAGTTTCCATCCATTTGACTTGTGAAGACCAGCTGAGTCAATACAGATATCTGCCTTTTTGACTAATCAAATATAGTTCTTTCGATCAGTCATAGTTTCATCTAAAATACAATCCAAATAGTTTTCAATTGCAAATTTTGTAGGCGCTAAACCACCAATAAAATTTTCCACAAAATGTTCTTTTAATTGTCTAATACAGGTGACCCGCATTGTATTTATATTTTCCCGTTCCTCCTTCACTGCATTTGATAATTTAGGTTCGTCTTCTTCACCATTTGGATTCCAAACCCTAGCTGAAAATAATATATGGGGTTGTTTATTTGTTTCTTTCGACTTGTCCTCAAACTTCTCTACATAAAATTGCTGGTGATAATTTTTCTTAAATATTTCTTTGATATACCATTTTACTTTCGTATTGAAATTAACACCTACTGGCTTATCGATTACATTTCCTCTTATAGAAACATGCTAATTCAATCCTAGAGGAATGATGGATGATGCTTTTTTATTATTTGAATGAATCTCATTATTAAAACTTCGTTTAAAATAAAAATCCAACTTTTCAATGTAATTATCTGTTTTTTCTTTACCCAATAAATACCCATCCTGCATATCGTATGCAATTTTTATTTTTTCATTAATTATTACTTCAACAAAAGATAATGCGGGTAAAGTGTCTACATAATTTATTTCTAGATCAATTACATTTTGTTTCTTTAGCAAAAGGAAACCGGTCAGTATCTGACTAATATGAGCTACACTCTTTTTTGAAATATACAAAGAACATTTAAATTTATCTATATATAAAAACTTCCTTTTTTATAAAATTTATTCTTTATAAAATATATAAGTTTTACATTTCCTTTTAAAAATATATTCTTGCTTGTAACGCATCTTAATAAATTTTTTCAATGCAGCACCCTTGAATTAGGATCTGCAAATTAATAATTTTTAAAAGCTACTCCGTCTAGTAACAACTCCACATCAGCCATTCTATTTGTTAACGAAAAAAATACTTTACGTTGCAGTGCCTGTTTATGGAAATATCCTAAATCATTAGGTTTTTCCAAAACTTTTTTTAAGGCTTGTTGCAGTCCTTCTTCACTGTTTTCACATATATATCCACATTCCATAGAACCAAATATCTCCTCCATCCCAGAACAATTAGTAGTAATTACGGGTTTTCCTAATATAATTGCCTCAATCACAACTGTACTTAAACCTTCCGCATAAGATGAACAAATCAAACAATCTGCAGCCTTGACATATGGATACGGATTGTTTTTTTGCCCCAAAAATTGAATTTCCTCGTCCAATTGATATCGTTCCACCATCTCTTTTAACTGTTCTCGGTTCTCTCCATCCCCAATCATCCATAAACCAAATGAATATCCCTCTCTTTTACATTTCGCCAATGCAGAAATCAACCTTTCATATCCCTTTACGGTTATCAAGCGCCCAACTGTAACAAATTGAGTTACGTCTTGACGTTTAATTTCTTCTTTTTGGGCTTTATTGAAAATTAATTCATCCTGAAGAGGATTATATATACATTGAGGTTTAGAATTTGGGAAAATATTGATAAAAGATTTACATACTCCCTCGGAAACTCCTACTACCTGATTAAAGGTTCGGTATATACTATTCTTTTCTTCTATTTTGCTTGTTAACAAATTCTCATACAACCTTTTCTGATCTGTATGTAACCATGCTATTTTATAACTATCTTGGGTCGAATAGCTTACAAATTCCGTCGGCCATCCCTCATAAAAAGCTACTTCAACATCAAATTCATCTTTTATTAAATAACGATACATATTACGCTTTGATAAATGTGCATATAAATAATTAAAGAATTGATATCGCAGAATACTAGTATTGTCAATTAAATATTTATATTTGACATGATGCTTAAATTCCTCATCAAATTGAAAACAGTAATCAGAATAGATACTTTTCTTAAATAATGAAATAACAGTGATTTCATATTTATTTGGGTTTAAGTTATTTACAAGGTCAATAAGGACTTTCTCTGCTCCACCAACCACCATAGACTCAATAAAAAAAGCTACTTTCTTTTTCATATCATCACATCTTTCATATTGCATTTATCTTTAATTATTTATGAAGATTGATAAACTTTTTTCCAATATTAGAGTTAGTTATATTCCAGCAGCATCTATTTAATAAGATAAACTTTAACTAACCTGCATTTCTAATTCTTCTCTTTGCATTCAAACTACCAATCAATTTTCCTGCAATATTTCTTAAAATATTGGATAAATACCTAAATTCTTCCGTCTTATAAAAAATACATATATAAACTATATTTGGAACGATCAAACATACCAAAGCTTTTAAGCTTAAATTTAATAAATCTCCAACTGGAATATAGTTACATATGAAGTTTGTTATGAAATAAGTACCTATTCCAACAAAAGTAAAAAAAGTATATTTTAAAAAATACTTACTAACGGGGTGATAAAAAACTTTCTTATATACTAAATATGGAGTAGTCCAAAAAGGAACAGCTAATACACTTACTAATGTACCTATAAATACTCCCGAAATCCCAAAACGCTGAACAAATAAAATTGAGATTATTAAATTAATTGCCGCCTGACAAAGAGGTGCAAATCGATCTTCATGAAAAATACCAGCTGTAGTTTTTATTGTAGAAATAGAATTCCTCATACCCCTTTCATAAAATATAATGATTAGTATCAATATTAAGCCTTCTTCCATGAGATACTTAGAACCAATCCAAAGTGTTATAAAATCTTCTAGTACAATCAATAAGAGAATGGCGAATGTTGAATAAAGCCAAAAACTAACAAGCTGATATGTTTTATATACGCTATATATTTTTTCAACACTTTCTTTAGCAACTAAGTTCCCTACACTATGATATATATTATGAAAAACCTGATAGGTAAAAGTTCTACAAATCTCAATCAACATATTATAGTTTGAATATAGACCAACCGCGGCCACACTTACAAATGATGATATTATAATATTATCTGTTCCAAAAATTAAGTAGTTTCCAATGTTTTGGATCACTATTGCTTTAACATTTTTTGTAATACCTTTTCTTGTTTCTTTATCTAATTTACCTTTTATCTTATTCTTTAAATATGGATACATTTTATTTACAATCATAGCTAAAACAATAGAATTAATAATTGTAATGATACTTTCAATCATTAAGTATAGAATATAATTGTGTGTATAATGAAGAATAGCTATCTTTATTAAAATAGATAGTATTGAAGAAATTGAATAGATACCCGTTACAATATAACCTTTCTGACAAACATTTAAAAACGAGTTTTTATGTATATAAAAATAAGGAGCTACCGTGTTTAGTAGAAAAATAAGATAAATAAAGTAAAGATTTTCAACATTTGTATCTTGAACAAATAAATCAAGAAATGGCATAACTGATAAGCCTAGGATTAAAATAACTAATGCTATGATCATATATGTATTTCTGTAGAACTTCATTAAGACACTTATTTTGTGATAATCATTTTCTGCTACAGGCTTATAGAGGCTATACATAATACTTGCACCCAAACCAGCCTCAGCAATTGTTAGCATAGATAATATATTTGTAAATAACCCATTTATCCCGAGGTATTCAACACCTAAGGTATTTATAAAAACAGTTCTCGATACAAAGCTCAATAGGGTAATAATAATTTGATTTGCTAATCCGGCACCAATATTCATTAAAGAATTTTTAGTTCTCATCTTTTACTCCATTTATAATATAAAAAGCCCATAATCAACTCTTTGATTATGAGCTTCTATAAATTAATTTTTTTCAACAAAAGATTTTTACATTTAACCAAAGAAATTGCTGTTAACAATGTTAATGTCTTTATCTCTAAATATTTTGCAATTTGAACAACACCTAATCTACCTTTTACAAATTCATAGTAAAGGTGATAGTAAGAAAACCTACCTTTTAAATTACATTTATAGTATTTAATTTGTTGCTTAATATAAATTGCTGTTCCTGTTGGATTATTTGAAAAAATTCTTTCCATATTGTTTGTTAATCCATCCTCTAAATAATCACAAATATAAATTGTTTTATTAAACCATCTGATTTTATAACCATCATAAGCCAGTCTATCCCATACTGTTGCTTCCGTTATAAAATTCTCTCCCTCAATCTCATCAAATTTATAATTCTTAATTATATTAGTATAAAAAACTTCTGCTTTGTCACCTGTAATGTTACATTTGTTTCGTTCAAGAGAGGAAGCGTCTATATATTCTCCATTAAATGAAGTTCCAATATAATCTGATCTACTTTTTCCTCTATTACCAGAAATCCCACAAAAGAATTCACTATTCTCAATAGTTTTCTCCCACTCAATTATGGACTCTAATGCATCATCAATCAGATAATCATCAGAATCTACAATAAAAAACAGATCACCTTTAGCTAAATCAGTTGCTTTATTAATTGCCCGATGTTTACCACCGTTTTCAACCTTGAAGTATCTAATACTAAAAGAATTATTATCCTTAGTCCATAACTTAAATAATTCTTCTGTAGAATCCATCGATCCATCATCGATCACTAACCATTCAAAATTAGTGTATGTTTGTTGTTGTAGCGATCTATATAACTTTTCTATTATAAAAGCCCTGTTATAGGTTGGAGTAAACACAGTGATTTTCAATTAAATACTCCTTTTCTTAAGAATTTCTCATACGGTTTTCTTTAATAAATCTTTTTCTTCATTTATACCTTCAATTATAATATTATTAGATTTATTAATCCTTCTATGATAATAATTTATAAATCTAATAGAAAACCCTTGAGTAAAAGGAAGAATGTTGAATAATGTAGAATAAACACCTATATCTTTTGTATCTCCTTGTGAGAAATCAATAGCGCCATTTCTTCTAGTTACCTTCATTAAGTACTCAATAGCACATTTAGAACTAGCTAAACACTCATCCGATATATCCTTTATTTTTGCCGCATTTACTAAAAACCACCCTAATGTTGCTGTAGTTGAAGAATCTGGCCTACTTTCGTTCCGTGTAACACACCAATTCCAACTACCATTTTCTTGTTGAAGGTTCATTGCAGTAGTAGCAAATCTTCTAACACTTTTTTCTAACATTTTTTTATATTCTGGATATTCAGTTAGTTCATTCCATGAATCTATAAGACCTATAGCATACCAGCCAAGTCCTCTACCCCATCCAAACATACCAAGTGGTATTTTATTTTCAATTTTATATACATGACATGGAATAAAATAATCACACAACATTCCATACTTTTCAAATTCACAAATTTGTTTAATAGCTAATTCTATGCACTCATCTCTTTTATATCGTTTTCCATAACTTATTAAAAATGGACAGATGAATCCAATAGTATCAACATATCGATAGCTTTTCATAAAACTTCTATATTCAACTGTTCCATCTTTCCCAACATGGTCTATTATTAACTTCCATATTTCATCAAATGCTTCTTTATAATGATCCTTATTAATAAAGTCTAATTTCATAATCGCATAAGCTAAAATAGCTCCATCAATATACTTAGGAACAGCTCTCCATTTTCCATTTTCATCAAATTTTTTATTTAAATATTTTATTACTGCTTTTTCAATCTCTCTATCTTTATTAACTTTCAAATACTCAGAAAGACCAAGAAGTAGTGAAGCTTCTTGCCAGTGTTGTATTGCATTATTCGAATAGTTTCCCTTTAAGATATCAATAAATACTAATCTAGTGTTATCAGTAACTTTAATTTTTGGAGTGCGTAAAAGCCAATCTCCACCTTTTTTTGTAATGACATTATTCCATTTATATTTATCTCTATATCTCCCTATCCGCAACCTCAAAACCCAATTTGTAATACTCGGAAATACATCCATTGTTATTACTATGAGAATAAAAAGACAGCTAATACTAATTAGAATATCAAATATCATTTATAAATATCCTCTCATTTTATAAGTAAAAGTATAGACACTTTAACCTTTTATTCTAACCTAATAGCTTATAAAGTTTTTTCACTTCAGCTTGTGTACTTAAATTTAGATTCAATAAATTACTGGTTAACTTATTTCTCAGCTCTTTATTTGTTATCATTTTTTCTATACCTTCAGCGATACTTTTTTCGTTCATTGCTACAATAAGTCCATTTTCATTATGTGTGATTTGATCTTTGGCTGTGCTAAAATCGGTAATGATGATTGGTTTACTTAATATCTTTGCCTCATCTATAGCTATTGACTTACCTTCATATCTTGAAGTTTGGACATAAATATCTGCATGTTTAATATACGGATAAGGATTTGATTTCAACCCTAACAAATAAAAATGTTTTTCTAAATTAAATTTTTCTATTAATTTTGTTAATTTCCCCCGTTCATCTCCCTCACCTATTACGTTCCATTTTATGTTGTAACCTTTTTCCACAAGATTTTTACAAGCATTTATAGCAAACTCATAACCTTTTTGGTAATGTAGCCTACCAATTGTCAAAATACTTATTTCATTATCCATTTTAACCGGTAAACCTGATTCCTTATAATTTGCCAATGAATTTATCATTAAAGGTGATACAATATTATAGATAATTTTTACTTTTTCACTTTCATCAGGAAATCTTTGTTTTAAAACAGCTGCACATTCCTTAGAGACTGTTATTATATGATCTAGCTTCCTAAAATAATGTCTATCGATTTTAGGATCCATTCCTAATTTATCGTAATCATTATGAATCCACCCTATTTTTTGTGAAGAAATAACTTTATCTATACAAAAATAAGTAGATGACTTTTCTAAAAATCCTATAGTAGTATCATACTTTTTATCCAAAACACTGAATGCTTTAGATAAGTATTTCCAGCTGCCTTGCTCTTTTTTAGATGTATCCTTAACTTTTTTATTCATTAAGGTAAACAATACTCTATTAAATGCAATAACAGGTTTTCCTTTTAAACCTAATTTAAGAATGGATTTTAACAAAGGTTGACTAAAAATTCTATATGTTTCGGGTAATGGTAAAACTTTTACCTGCCTCGGCAATAATTCCATGAATAACCCTTCATGATTAAATAAAAACAAATCTACATTATAAAGATCATAATCAATTTCAGCTAATAGATTTACTAAGCTCTTTTCTCCTCCTCCGGCTGCTAAACTCGGCATCACAAATAACAAGTTTTTTTTCATGTATTCCTCAGCCTTCTTCCGCAATTTCGTGTAAATAATCTACTGCTTTATAAGACTTTCTCTTAATTTGAGGAATTGAATCTTGTAGTTTAAGAATAATATCATTTTCTTCCAAGACTAACTTGTCAAATGTAGCTTTTAATTTTTGACTATCCGATAACTCTGCTAAATTTAAAACAAATTTTTCTTCACCAAATAAATCTTTTGATATACCTTTAGACTTTACACTGTATCCTAATACCATTGTGGGTACATGACAAGAATAGGCTGCAATAGTGGCATGAGTTCTTGCACCAATAAAGAATCTCATCCGAGCTATATATCCTTTATATTGTATGGCGTTTAGGTTATCTGGTAAAATGATCACTCTTTTTGTTTCTTTAAACTCAAGAAAATATTTATAAAGAATTTCATAATCATTGTTACCTTCAGCAATTACATGTGGTGTAAGAGCTATAGTAAAGTCTGTTGTATTTAATATATGGTTAATTAGTTCTTTTACAGCAATTTGAGAATCCTTATTTTTTTTCCACACAAGAGGACTAAAATTTAACCCTACTGTCTTATGTTCTTTCCAACCATTAGGAAATGGAAGTTCTTCTTTTTCCATTGTAAAAGCGGGATCGGCACAAAGTTTTACATTAGTTAACCCCTTTTCTAGCAGCATATTATATGTCAAAGTTTCACGTGCTAAAATCAAATCAAAGAGCTTTAAATCTTTTAATGTTCTTTCAGTTACATCTTCTTTTCCAATTGAACATCCCCATAAAACTAACTTTTTTCCTTGTTGTTTAATCGCCTTATCAATCTCAAAAAGTCCAGGTTGTTCACCATAACAATAGTTATCTCCACCGATTGAAAGACAGATATCTGAATTTTTTATATGTTTTATCGTATTATTTTCGGCTTTTCTAATTCCAAATGATTCATCATTGAACAACTTTAATTTTATTGAAGATTGAAACCAATCATAAGAATATTTTTTTATATGATATGCTGAACTATCATATACACCATCTAATTTTGTAATGATTTGATCAGTCTCTGGTTTACCTGAAGCTAAATATACCTTTACTCCATTAATCTTTTCTTTGATTATATCAGTTGAAGATCGTACAATTGCTTCACATCCTCTATTAAGACTTCCACCGTGAGCAAACATTAAAATATTCATCTATTACACTCCTTTGTTTCTAAATCTGCTATATCCTACAATAAAATATAAACCTAAAGTAACTTTGAATTTTATTAAATGTATAAGAATATTTTCATATCTACCTAACCTATTATGTAAAGAAATATAAACACTTAGCGCTTCTCTTACATTCCTGTTATGGACCATATTCCTTACATATATATACCTTTTATAAAAATTCACCTGGTCTGTTGGAGTAAAATAAACATGAATATATGACAATACATTTTTTATTAACTTTACAGATTTCAACTGTTTAAGTTTTTCCGAACTAATAATCTCCTTTACTTCTGGTACATCTGACTTATAAACTTCTAAAACTCTATGAAAGTAATCCTTTTGAGATATATTTCTTGTTGCACTCCCTATAACTTCTCTATAATGATAGCCACTATATTTTATATATATGAAACTATTTGCATAACAAAAAAAACGGATGTTAAACATTCCGTCTTCTCCTAAAGATACTTTATTTGGAAATCCCACTTGATAATCAGTTATTATTCTTCTACTAAAAAGTTTATTTACTACTGTATTTAGGTTATCGTATTCCAATAAATATGGTAATAATTTATTTTCTATATTGTCTTTTTCTAATTTAATTTCATGTGGAAAGGGGTAACATACGACATTTCTTTTTCCATTCATTTCACTCGCTATGTTAGATATAATAGCATCACAATTATGTAATTTTACAGATTGATATAATACTTGATACATTTCTTTCTCAATATAATCATCTGCATCAACAAAACCAACATACTCTCCTACAGCTACTTCCAGCCCCATATTTCTAGCAAAACTAACGCCTTTGTTGTCTTGATTAATTAATTTAATCCTAGGATCAACTGCTTGATAAGATTCAATAACTTCTTTACTTTTATCTGTTGATCCATCATTTACAAAGATAAATTCACACTCTACTAATGTTTGTGCAATTAAAGATTCTATACAATGCGCAATATACTTTTCGGCATTATAAACAGGTATAATTACACTAACCTTTACGCTCATATTTTGCTCCTTTTTAATTTTATTAACCGATTAATTCATATAATTTATTTAATTCTTCAATATTACTATAATCATTTTCTTGTAAATTTTTGATCAAATTACTTTTTATAGTATCATTATTAATCAACATTTCAATGCTTTCTGATAACCCCTCTGCACTTAACTCACATATAATCCCTTCAACCCCATCAATAAGCTGACCATTTGCAGTTGGATAGTTTGTAATAATAATTGGCTTACCTAGAATTTTTGCTTCTGTTACTGTTACGGCTTTTCCCTCATATCTTGAGGATTGAACATATAGATCACAAGCATTTATAAAGGGATAGGGATTTGTCTTTTTTCCTAGTAATATAAAACTACTTTTTAGATTATATTTAACTATTAGATCTGTTAATTCTTTCTCATATCCCCCGTAACCAATAACATACCACTTAATATAAGTAAATCCTTTATTATGCAATATCTTTAATGCTTCTATCGCCATATCAAAGCCTTTTACATATGATAATCTACCAACTGATAAAACATTGAAATTTTGGTCTGGAAAAGAGATATGATCCTGAGCCATTTTCTGAATAAAACTAGGTGCAGTAATATTTTCAAGTAATATTATTTTACTTTCTAATGAAGGATATTTATTTAAAAATGAATTTGTACATTCTTCCGAAATTGATACAATATGATCAAACTTTGACCAAATACTAAGATCCAAATTATTATCTATGTCTAACTTGCTATAGTCGGTATGAATCCAGCCTATCTTTTTATCTGCATCAACATTTCTCTCAACGATATTATGAGGCCATGCATAACTAATAGCTACATCATATTTCTTCTTAAACTTCGGTAGAATATATGATGAAAATTTTTGAACTAGTTGCATCTGAATATAACCAGAACCTTCTTCTAGATTCCACTTTCTAGCCTTTCTTTCTGCTAAATACCTACTTATAAGTCTGACAAATGAAGTAGTCATATGACCTTCTTTTATACATTCCTTAACAGGTCTTCGAAATACTGTATACTTAGATATTTCTGGTAGGATATTAACTTTTTTCGGTATTTGATTCAAGAGATCCCCTTTCTGCTCACATATAAATAAGTCTACATTATATTTATGATAATCAAAGCTTTCTAACATATTAATTAAGCTTCTTTCAATTCCACCAATCTCCATATCAAACACTGTAATAAGAATGTTTTTTTTCATTTTGCTAACCTCTATCACTTAATTTCATTAATCATTTTAATTTGCTTCGGATATATATCGATCTTTGTTAATAATATTTTTTATAATAGTATCTCTTTTATTGAAAAATATAGAGTTGGCTGGAACCTTTCCTTTTACAACACTACCTGCACCTATTACTGTATTATCTCCTATTACTGTGTCCCGAAGAATAACTACATTAGAACCGATCCATACATTGTCACCTATAATTACTTGACCTCTAATAAGATGATCTATACTGGTTTCTTTATAATTATGATCATGGTCATTTATACAAACATTTGGTGCAATTTTTGTGTTCTTCCCTATTGAAATTTTATTAACACAGTTAATATTACAATTATCATTTATAAAAACATTGTCTTTCAGTATTAATTCACCATGATAATCAATTCTAATACTTGTATTTTTCCTTATAAATACATATTTCCCAATGAAAACTCTTGAATTTTTATTAAAGATTTCAATTTGACTTTGTGATTGCAATGAATAGATTGAAGATTTAATATTTTTAAAATAAACTAATTTATAAAAAGAACCTCTTAGGATCCCTAATAAATGAGAAAAGAACATAATAAAAGAATAATATATTCCTCTATTCTTTCCTTCAGACATTAAAGTCTTTATAATCTTCAAAACTAATTTAGACATTGTATATCTCCTTCGGGAATAAATTATCTTAAACTATTTCTTATTCTGGCAATATTATTTCCTCCAATTACTTTAGCAATAATTGTTTTAATATTACTTTTCATTCTAGCTTTAAGTGGCAACCAACTCTTATAAAAATGATGAATAGTATAGGTATTATCTGTTTTAAGGTTTCTACAATTGATGTAATCATATGGTGAAAAATATTCTTGAGGATAAAAAGTACCTTTACCCTTTATTTGTTGAAATGTCCCATCTGCATTTAATCCCATGCCTTTTAACAGACTTGTTACAATCACCACATTTGTTAAGTCATCGCAG
Source organism: Metabacillus litoralis (assembly GCF_007994985.1). Taxonomy (GTDB): domain Bacteria; phylum Bacillota; class Bacilli; order Bacillales; family Bacillaceae; genus Metabacillus; species Metabacillus litoralis. The sequence goes on from NZ_VOQF01000002.1 coordinate 78,891, forward strand.
CTTCCGTTTTCTTTATAGAAGCTCTTATTTTTGTATGAATCTAAAAATTGCTTAATGATAAAATTCCCCTTTTTGGCACCGATAGTGCTTGTAGCTATAAAATTTTCCTGTTCAAATCCCCAAAAAGAATCATGATGCAAAAAAATATCAAATGATTTATATACCTCTACATCTGTATCTAGATAAATTCCTCCAAATTTGTATAAAGCATAAACTCTAACGAAATCACTCACAAAAGCAAACTTTTTTTCTCCATAAGCTTCACGTACATATTTATTGCTATTGATGTCAAAATTGTGTTCATTCCATTCTATAATTTCATAACCTGGGAGGTTTTGCTTCCAGCTCTTTATGCATTTTTGTACAATGTCAGGCTTTTCTTTTCCACCGAACCAACAGTAATGGATTTTTTTAGGAATTATACTATTACTCACTGTTTTACCTCCCTTCTATTTTTTTCATTAGAAACTAAACTTTAACTTTTAAACAGTTTTTAACAATAGCAATCACTCTATTTTGGTCCTCAATAGTCATGTTTGATCCAGAAGGTAAACATAACCCACCTTCAAATAAATCCTCAGAAACATTCATATTTTCGGTATGTGGATAATATTTCGTGCCTTCAAATAGTGGTTGCATATGAAGTGGCTTCCAGACTGGTCGTGCCTCTATATTCTCATCAGCCAAACTCTTTAATAGATAATCTTTAGGAAATCCTGTTACACTCTCGTTAATTGTTAATGCTGTAAGCCAACGATTTGTACTAGTTTCAATAAGTTCTGGCATAAAAGTTACTCCTGGTAATAGCCCTAACTCATTTTTATAACGTTCGAATAATAACCTTCTGGCTTTAACTCTTTCTTCTAAAACCTCTAATTGCCCCCGACCAATCCCAGCTAGGATATTACTCATCCGGTAATTAAAACCAAGTGTACTATGTTGATAATGAGGAGCTGGATCCTTTGCTTGTGTCGCTAAAAATCTTGCTTTATTTATTAGCTCTCGATCATCTGAGACAAGCATTCCTCCGCTTGATGTAGAAATAATTTTATTTCCGTTAAAAGAATAAACTCCAAACTTTCCAAGAGTACCACTAGGTTTACCCTTATAAAAAGAACCTAATGATTCTGCTGCATCCTCTATAATTGGTACACCATATTGATTACATAAAGTAATAATTTCATCCATTTTTGCACTTTGTCCATACAAATGAACAACAATTACTGCCTTTGGTAATTTCCCACTCTTATAAGCATCTTCCATTGCCTTCTTTAAAGCGATAGGCGACATATTCCATGAATCTGGTTCTGAGTCTATAAAAATAGGTACTGCTCCTTGATAGAGAATTGGATTAGCACTGGCCACAAAAGTTAAAGTTGAGCAAAAGACTATATCGCCCTGTTTTATATCTAATAAAGAAAGAGCCAGATGAATAGCTGCAGTTCCTGAACTTACTGCTGCAGCATCACTGACTCCTAAATAATTAGCTATTTCTTTTTCAAAAGCATCTACATTTGGACCTAGTGGGGCAATCCAATTTGTTTCAAATGCTTCTTTTATATACTTTATTTCTCTTCCACTCATATGTGGAGTAGAAAGAAATATCCTTTTATTTGTTTCATTCAATTTATTCACCTACATCCTCTGTAGAGTTATTTTTAACTTAGCAGGAACTCCTGTGGCTACACAGTTCGCAGGAATATCATCGATAACAGCAGCACCAGCCCCAATAACAGACCATTCTCCAATTGATACAAGAGGTATAACTGATGCTCCCGCCCCAATGTGTGCACCTTCATTTATTGTCACAGAACCCGTTAAAGTAGCATTCGGTGATATATGTACAAAATCACTTATTTCATTATCATGTTCCACTATTGCTCCTGTATTGATAATCGATTGTTTTCCAATTAGTGAGTTTGCATTAATTACAGCTCTCGCCATAATGACCGTACCTGATTCTATTGTTGCACTTGGACTAACGATAGCAGATTTGTGAATCAAGGTCGCATAATAATCAGAGGATAAGTCTAATTGTTCAAAGATGCTTTTTCGTATCTTGTTATCTCCAATTCCTATTATAAATTTTACGTTGTCTATCCTACTAATAATATTTTGAGCAGATGAAATGGGACCTGAAAATTGATCATTTTCATAATGATAGTCTTTGTATTTATCATCTAAGTAGCCAATTACCTTATTTTCTTTATATGAGAGAATTATATCTTTAATTACTTTGCTATGTCCGCCTTGACCAATTAGAACTATTTTCATCCATGCTCCTCTCTTACTGTCATATTAGAACCTTTAAATTTTTCAATTGTTGCATTTCCTTGTTGATTAATTCCCTCGGATTTTAAAACCTTCCCTACTGTCAAAATTAAAATCTTCATATCTAGTAGAAAGGATTGATTTTGAACATACCATATATCTAATTCAAATTTTTCCTCCCATGAGATACTGTTTCTTCCATTAATTTGCGCCCACCCCGTAATTCCTGGTTTAACATCATGACGCTTTTTTTGTTCATCTGTATATAGTGGTAAATATTCCATTAATAACGGTCTTGGACCAACTATACTAATATCACCTTTTAGTACATTAAATAACTGTGGAAATTCATCTAAACTATATTTTCTTAGAAACTTTCCAAAATAAGTTAATCGTTGATGATCAGGAAGCATAACTCCATTTTCATCTCTTTCGCTTGTCATAGTACGGAATTTATAAAAATAAAAGGAAGAACCATGTAATCCAGGGCGTACTTGTTTAAATAAGATTGGAGACCCTAGTTTTACCTTCACAAAACAAGCCAAGATAACAATAATCGGGAAGAGACAGATTAATAATATTAATGAGAAAATGACATCAAATATTCTCTTAATCTCACTCACCTCCTAAAAACTTTTATTAACTTCAAATAATATTTGTTCCATTATTTCCTTTAGTACATCTTTAACGTTTATTTCATCAGATTCCTGTCCTATTACATAAATATTCATTAGTATTTCTTGTAATTGTTGAGACGTCAATTTCTCAGAAATGTTCATGTTTTACTCCTGTTTTCTAGAATAAAAAACTAAATTGTTTCTAAAAATTATAGTATTTACTTTCAATCACTATATTAAGAGACATAACCTGCTCATAATAAAAATATAAAAAGTAACAAACCAAAATAGCATAATAAATAAATTTCTTACTACTGTCTTTAAAGAGGACAATTAACCAAGATATTAAAATTAAATTGTATAATCCAAAATAAATATTAAACCTTGCAAATATCCAGTTTTGTGTAGAGATGAGCAGAAAGAGAGTGCTAATGATTGATAAATTTACTATATAATCACTTTTCGGCCAAATTTCTCTTAACTTTTCCCTTCCTAGAAAAGCTATTACAATTGGTGCTGTATTAACTACTAATCTTAAAATAGAAGCCCCACCTTCTTGAAATTCACTATAATGACCGTATTGTGTGTTTTCTAAAGATGTAAAAAGCAGGTCTACAAAAAGGTTAAAGCCCATAACAATAAAAATAGAGCCAATGATCAAACCAAATGTTACCTTGGTCCAAGCCTTTCTTCTTACAATAAAATAAATAGGTAGTAGCACCAATGCAGTTTTGTGAAAAGTTGAAGCAAATAGAATAACAAAAAAGTATCTTTTAAAATTACCATCTATGATATATTTTGTTGCTATAAAAATGATCCCTGCAGCTAAATATTGTCTGATCCCATTCATTGAAACAGTAAACATACCAGAAGTAATATATACATAAACAGCTAGCTCAAACATTCTTGAATATTTGGATAAGACAAGGACAATTAAACTATTAGTAATCAGTGCTGTTGTAAAAATCAAAATTTGGGGATCAGTTGTAAAGGTTTGAAGGAACATCTGCAACAAATTAAAACCAAAGTCACCTGTAAAGTCTATGCTACTTAATGAGAATTGGGTATTAGAATATGAATGCATATAAAAATAAGTATCACCAATATTATTCCTTAGACCCGAAACAAGAACCAAGGAGGAAATAACTAGATAAACAAGTACTTTACTCGGCTTTACAAATTGTGATCCAAAGTATAGTGGCTGTGAAAAATACCTCGCAAGGAGAGAAAGAGTATAAACCACTCCTAAATTAATCCACATTACTGTCATTCATAATAATCCTTTCCCTACCTATCCATTTTTCAATACAGTTGCCTTGTTCGTTCTAGTTATGTATAGATATAATAAGATGCCAAAAGGAGTAGCTAGTAATGTTGAGAATAACTTTGGCGATTCGATTAAAAATTTATGATTTCCAATCATTAAACTACTAGATACATAGTGAACAGACTCCCTAATTCTCTCTTTAAAAGTCGGAGCATATTGAATGGCAACTTTCCTAAAAAAAGTAAACCCATTTGGATTTTTCTTATACTGGTTGATCATATTCAAACTAGATCCATCTGGTAAATACTCTACATAACAAAGAACTTCATTCATCACTAATAACGGACATTTTTGATCAATTAGAATGTATTTGTAGCTAAGTGGACAATATTTTTCTCCCGGAAAAACAGGATATGGCGGTGTTTTTTTTGTTAATTCGGTTCTGTAAACTAGTTTTTTGTCCCCTTTTACTTTATGTTTTCCATATAAATTGGATAAGGTAGATTCTTTTATACCCTCTGGAATTTTTGTCCCTATTACTTCCCCATTTTGTGTAGCATCTAGTCCAACAATTCCTGCATATTGACGACCACCATACTTTTTCCAAAACTCAACTATTTTTTCAACTGCATCGTCTGCCATATAATCGTCTGAATCGATGCAAACATTTAATTCCGTCTGAATTATTTCATAAGCCGCATTATGAGCGCCATGCATTCCTTGATTTTCTTGATAGTGATAAATGATAGGAATTTTGTTTTCCTCTATCCAAGAATCTATTAGTTCTTTTGTGTTATCCGTAGACCCATCATCAATAATTAACCAGACAAAATCTTTACTTTTTTGTCTTTTAAGACTTTCGTAACAAAGGTGTAGGGTATAAGCACGATTGTATGTTGGTGTAAACACAGTTAATGTCGGAAGCATCTCTACACCTCCACCGATTCTAAAGAATGTTTGAAATAGAAATCAGTTAACCAATTTGCCATTGTTTCCGTATCATATCCACTTTTTCTCAACAAATTATAGGTATCAGCATGTTCAGTGGTTATATTTATTATTTTCTCTGCCCATTTTTCTTGTGAATCATTTAGACTAACATACTGAACTCTTCCAGTAAGATTAGTTTCACTGGTTATTGAGTCTGAGACAATACAATTTAAACCAGCAGCTTGAGCTTCCACCAATACGACTGGTAATCCTTCAAATAGGGATGGAAATAGGAAGACATCCATCGCTTGCATAAGCTCTGATATATCTTCTCTTACCCCCAGGAATTTTATTTTGGAAGATATATTAAGTCTTTCTGCTTTTCGTTCAATTTCTGTTCTTAGGTGACCATCGCCTACTAACACAAGGATTGAATCAGGCTTTTTATCAAGGACTAAGTTAAAAATATCAAGAAGAAATTCGTGGTTTTTTTGTTTATTAAATCTTCCAATATGCCCAATCACTAATTGACCATCAATATTTAATTTTCTTCTCATTGTCATTCTTAATTTTTCATTGTACTTAAATTCTTTTACGTTAACAGCGTTATTAAGCACTGTAACTTCCTTTTGTTCTCCAAATAGCCATTTACCTGCGTTTTTAGAGCAAGCAAAGAAGTCTGTCGGCTGATCTTTCATTACACTTCTTGCATACATTCGAAACGGAAGTTTCAAATCAATACCTAAATCACTCAAGTGACTATGTGCGATTCTACATGGAACACCAAATTGCTTAGCTGTTCTTAAAACAAAACTACTATTCTCATTATTATGTGCATGAACTACTTTAAACTCTTTATGCTCTGTAAAAAATTGATTTAATAGCCTGAAGTATTTCTGATAATTTCCTGGTCTGATTTGTGGCATTCGAAAAATCCGACCACCTAAACTTTCAATTTCAACATCATAATGACCTCTTTCCTCACGATGCACCATAAAATCAAATTGAATCTTCTCTTTATCAATTTGCCGGTAATAGTTCATCAGCATGGTCTCTAGTCCACCGCGGTTCATGATAGTTACGACTTGTAAAACTCTAATTGGTTTCAGTATAATCCCTCCTATCTAACAGTTTTTCTTAAAACTTCAATCGATACTAACATCATATATAATCCAATTGTTATTCGCTTTTTTGCAAAGAAAAAAAACGTTTTCCAGATCAATGTGAAATGCTTGAATTCAAGTTGATCAAGAGAACGTTTTAACTTATGATTATTTAATATTTTTGTTAAATCATTAACCTGTTTAAATATGGAATGATTGCTTCCTTTACTGATCGTGTTTAAACCTAATCCCAATGTATTTAAACAAATCCGATTATTAAGTGCTAACTGAAATTCATCTCCTAATTTCTTTTCAGTTATGAAACCCTCCATTCTGTTATAAAGCTTTCCAAACTGCCTTACTAATTCAGGATTATGTTTAGATGTGATTGATTTGTCATTAGCTCGCCAGTAATGGTAGTAAGGCTGACTTAGAAAAACAAAACTTTTTGCATAATAACTAGTATGAATATTAAATAGAGTGTCTTCATTACTTCCGATTTCACTCAAGTCTACAAAATAAATATTATTTCTTTTTAATAAATCTGAACGATATAGTTTAGACCAAACTGTCCCCCAAGCATCTAGTAGTTCTGGGTTTGCAATTTCTTCTTTTACAGGTCCAACTAGGCGACGAGTGAGATAAGTTTGAACATCCTTGTTAAAATAAGAAGTAAGGTTTGGTAAATCGAACGTTTTTTCTTTTGAGTGTGTACCAAATTCACGAAAATAACTACACATAACAATATCGATTTGTTCCTTTTCCGCTATTAGCAACATGTCTTTGTACATACTAGGATTAATCCAATCGTCTGGATCAACAAAACCTATATACTCTCCCTTTGCTATATTAATACCATCATTCCTCGCAGCAGAAACTCCTTCATTTTCCTTGTTAATGATTGTAATTCGTTTATCTTTCGCTTCATATTTATGAAGAATTTGTAAACTAGTATCCGTTGACCCATCATTAATTGTAATAATTTCAACACTATTTAATTCTTGCCCTAACAAAGTATCTAAACATCTACTTAAATATTCTTCCATATTATAAATAGGCACGATTATACTGATCTTTGGTTTCATCCATATCCCTCAACATATATCTTAAATAGATATTACTTAATTCCTTACCAACACTGGAGATATCATAACGACTTACCATTCGTAAGCTATTCTCTCCAAACCTTTTATACATTTCATTTGACATTGCTAACACCTTTAATTTTTCTGCAAATTTGTTACTATCTAAAGGATTGATAAGAAAGCCATTTTGTTCGTTTATAAGCAGTTCATTATGCCCTCGATTCTCCGTAGCAACCACAGGCAATCCACAAGCCATCGCTTCCATAATATTAACAGGCAGTCCTTCTCGTAAGCTTGAAGCAACAGCGATATCACACATTGGAAGAATGTCGACTATATCAGTCCGATACCCTAAAAAATTAACCATATTTTCCACACCGAGGTCGATAGCTAACTTTCTACATGAATTCTGCAGAACACCTTCCCCTGCTAAAAGCAATTTTGCGTTAGGAACAGTTTCCTTTATTTTCGCTAATGCTTTAATTAACAATTGTTGATTTTTATTTTTGTTAAATTCTGCAGCGTAAAAGAACAAAAAATCGTCTTCATTGTAACCAGATTTTACTCTTCGTTCGAGTTTATCTACTTCATTTATTGGCTTGTATCGATCTGTATCCACACCAACACCGTGTACATGTTCAACTTCTTTCGCCATGAATCGATGGGCGATAGCACGATGGTAGTCTTCTTCATTAATTGTGATCAAACAATCGGTATACCTAGCAAGCACCTTCTCAATCGGGTAATAAAGCAGCCAATTCATCAACGGCGCTCCCTTACAAAAATGAAAACCATGTGCAGTATAAAGCACTTTTGTTCCATTTTTTTTAGTTTGCTTTGCTGCGATTCTAGTAAGAACTCCACCCATCGGAGTGTGACAATGTATGATCTTATAGTCATTCTCGTTAATAATTAACTTTAATTCCACATAAGCTGCTAGATTTCTATAATTAAAAGGTGACCTCTGAATAGGGATATTAAACTTCTTATCAACAAAAGGAATTTCCATCTCTCCGCTAGCCGCGATATGAACATCCCAGCCTTTTTCCTTAAACCATTTTAAAATCGGTAGATGAAATGCTTTAAAGTGATAGTCAACAGTTGCACAAAATAATACTTTATTTGCCACAATGTATCATCCTTTTTTCAAAAGAAAAAACACCTAGTAATGACTAGGTGTTAAATCTCAGTTACTTCTTTTTCTATGACTTTATTTAAAAAATTTAGTAGCTCATATCTTAAATCATCGCGCTGAAGGGCAAGCTCAATGGTTGTTTGAATAAAGCCCATTTTTTCTCCAACATCATAGCGTTTGCCTTCGAAATTATATGCATAAATTGCTTCATAATTGTTTAATGTTGCAATAGCATCTGTTAGTTGAATTTCTCCACCAGCACCTGGCTTTTGCTCTGCTAACATTTCAAAGATTTTTGGACTTAAAATATAACGTCCCATTATAGCTAGGTTCGATGGCGCATCTTTTAGTTTTGGCTTTTCAATCAAATTTTGAACATTATAAAATCGTTCCCCTACTTCAACAGCATCTACAATCCCATATCGTGATACTTCTTCGTCTTTTACATGTTGTACTCCAATGATTGAAGCATTATACCGTTCATACTGATCAATCATTTGTTTTAAACATGGCTTCTCAGCTCTGACGATATCGTCACCTAACAAAACGGCAAAAGGCTCATTCCCAATAAACTTTCTTGCACACCATATCGCATGCCCTAATCCTCTTGGTTCCTTTTGACGGATATAATGTATATCAACAAGCTTTGATGCTTTCTGAACCTCATTTAATAGTTCAATCTTTCCTTTTTCCGCTAACGTATGTTCTAACTCAAATGAATGATCAAAGTGATCCTCAATCGCACGTTTTCCTTTTCCCGTCACAATAATAATATCTTCAATCCCAGATTCTACCGCTTCTTCAACAATGTATTGAATCGTTGGTTTATCAACGATTGGTAGCATTTCCTTTGGCATTGCTTTTGTTGCTGGCAAAAATCTTGTTCCTAATCCTGCAGCTGGGATAATCGCTTTTCTTACCTTCACACTGACACTCTCCTCTATTAAACTGAGACTAATTTTTTATTATAGACAACTCTTGCATTTGCTAAATCTAGTAATGATTTTCGTAGATGTTCACGATCTAGTGATTTGAAGTTTTTAATAATATAATCTATTTCTTCTATATATAACTCAGATGTTTTACCAATGTAGATTTTCGGATAAATTTGCTCTTCGTGAACTTCTTCACTGCTTAAAAGTTCTTCAAAAAGTTTTTCACCAGGTCTCATACCTGTGTATTCAATACCGATTTCATCTAAATTATTTCCTGAAAGTTTTATGAGATTTATTGCTAATTCGACAATTTTGACCGGTTCACCCATATCTAAGACGAAAATTTCTCCACCCTTAGCAAGTGCTCCTGCTTGGATGACTAGTCTTGAAGCTTCCGGAATTGTCATAAAGTAACGAACCATATCAGGGTGAGTAACTGTTACAGGTCCACCACTTTGTATTTGTTTTTTGAATAGAGGAATAACACTCCCTCTACTACCAAGAACATTACCAAAACGTACAGCAACAAATCTTGTTGAACTAATTTGATCGAAATGCTGAATGATCATCTCTGCTAATCTTTTTGTTGAACCCATTACACTCGTTGGGTTAACCGCTTTGTCTGTTGAGATCATGACGAAGGTTTCAACACCATGAATACTTGACGCTTGAGCAATATTTCTTGTTCCTATCATATTGTTTTTTACCGCTTCCTCTGGACTACGTTCCATTAAAGGTACATGTTTATGAGCAGCAGCATGATAAACAACATGTGGTTGGTATTCTTTCATCACACTTGAAAGCTTGTCATAATCTTGTAAATCTGCAATTTCAGTGATAAAATCGATCCCAGCGTTTTTGAATAGATCATTTAGTTCCATTTCAATTGTGTAAATACTGTTTTCACCGTGTCCTAATAAAATTAGTGCTTTTGGCTTGAAGCTAGAAATTTGTCTACAAATTTCAGATCCAATTGATCCTCCTGCACCTGTTACTAAAACTACTTTATTTGTCACATACTCACTAATACTAGTAATATCTAACTCTATTGTCTCTCTACCAAGAAGATCCTCCACTTGTACATCACGAAATTGATTAACAGATACTTTACCTGTCATAAGATCTTCAAGCATAGGAATCATTTGTGTTTTTGCATTTGTTTTTGCACATTCTTTAAATATATGGTTCAATTGCTTTTTATTAAGTGATGGAATAGCAATAACTATGTTTGCTATATTGAATTCTTTCGTGATTTTCTCAATTTGATCTACACCACCAGCTACAGGTATTCCTAATATATCTAATTTTTGTTTCTTCGTATTATCATCAATAAATGCAACTGGTTGTAACTCTGCATCATGATTTTGAAGTAATTGTCTTGCCACCATTGTTCCGGCAGAACCGGCACCGACAATAAGTGTTCGTTTTTGATTTATCGTGTTTCTTAAATATGTATCACGATACACTCTCCAAACAAATCGTGAACCTCCAATAAATAGCAAATGGATCATCCAAGTAATGGCCAGGATGCGAAAATCTATTTGACGCTGAACAACTTGCTGTACAATAGCTGTTACGATAATCGTAAAAGTAATAACTTTAAAAATACTAATAAGTTCCCCTACACTTGCATATTCCCATGCTTTTTTATAAAGCTTATACAGAAAAGAAAAAAGGTGATGACTTAGTAATAGTGCAATTGAGCTGATAAATACAGGAAGAGTTAGAGTTTGCATGTTGGGGTTTATTAAAGCTTGGCTAAAGTAAATAGTTGATAATACAATGATTGAATCTAATCCGATTAGTAACCAGATTCGACTATGATAGGACAAAGCATCTCACTCCTTTCATTTAATTTTGCGATGTTTTCTTTAATAGCATTGTTCTTTTTTGTATGGCAACATCTAGTTCCTTTTTAAATAACTCAAGCTGTTCTATTGAAGCATCTTGTTTTATGTATCGCACGAGTTTCTTCATTGCTTTTGGGAATTGATCAAATTCCTTCATTTTTTCAGCTCCTTTTATACTAAAATAATTACGTATAAATCTCGTTTCCAAGATATATGCGTAATTATTTTAATAAATATGGGCATTCAACCCGCCCTCACACCATACTCTTGACGACAAGCGCCTAAGGTTTTTTTCAACCCACAGTATGACCGAGTACCTCCTTAGATAAAGGCTAGGAGATATCACCTGAATTTTATTTCGATCTTTATATTCTTTATAAAGAACAAATAATCAAAAATTATTCTTTTTCATTTAAAATAACTCCTAATACCTTTGCTCTTACTAAATGTAACAAGCGATTTGCTTCTACAGCTTTTTCACGATCTGTTTTTCCACTTTTTAATACCATTATGACTCCATCACACTGTCCAGCTAATAATTTTGTATCAGTTGTTTCTAGTACAGGTGGACAATCAAAGATGACTGTGTCGTATTCCTCTTTTATATCTTTTAAAAAATAACTCATTGCTTTTGAGCCAATTATTTCTGTAGGATTAGGGGGAATGATGCCACTAGTTAGCACTTCTAATTTTCCTATTTGTGTTTGAAAAACAGCTTCCTCTAATGGTAATCTCCCCATAAGAACATCAGTTAGGCCATATGATTCTTTTAAATTAAAGGAAATATGTAATTTAGGTTTTCTTAAATTTGCATCGATTAGTAAAACTCTTTCACCTTGCTGTGAGATCGAAATAGCAAGGTTAATGGCTGATGTTGTTTTTCCTTCATTTGATGATGGTGAGGTAATAATAAGTGTTTTATGTTGAATATCTATAGAAGAGAATTGAATATTTGTTCTAATTGTCCGAAATTGTTCTGCAATCTCAGAACTAGGATTTGAGTAGGAAACAAAGTGTCGTTTTGTCATCTCCTTTAATGCTTTTTTTTTATTTATCCTAAGATCCAAGCGACTCACTCCTATTTTCAAATCTAGTTATTCTTTTTTTCTTTTGCATATTATTCTTTTTCATTTTAGATACAGTACCTAAAACAGGTAAACCTAGTATTTCTTCAACTTCATACTCTTTTCTTACACTATTATTAAGTGAATCTAGTAAAAACGCTAATCCGATACCAATAACAATTCCACCAATAAAAGAAATAATTGTCATTCGATTTTTGTCTTGATTAATTGGAACTAGAATTTCCTTTGCTTCTGAAAGTAGTTTTACATCATTAAAATCTAATATTTTTGGAATTTCTTCTTTATAAGTTTCAGCAACCACATTAGCGAGGACTGCAGCTTGTTTTGGATCTGAGTCTAAAACCGTGATTGTGACAACTTGTGAGTCAGCAATACTTTCTACCTGGATTTTATTGCTAAGGGTTTCTGAAGGATAAGGTAACTCTAGTTTGTTCACAACCTTCTCTAAAACAGTCGAATCTTTGATGATGACCTTAAGTGTCGAAATTAAGGCACTATCTGCACCAAGAATGATTCTTGCTGTCGACTGATACATAGGACTATAAGTTGCATTTGAATAGTAAGCACCTGCAGATGTTGAGAGGATCGTAATCATTATAATAATCCATACATATCTTTTTAAAACCATAAACACTTCTTTTAAGTTGATTTCCTTCGCTTGTTTTTGATCGCTTAGTTGTTTATTATCATGCTCATGAAAGCTAGACATACAAAAATTCCACCTACTTTTCTTAATAACGATTCTATTTCAACTTTTATCTTTGTTCTCTAAATTCAGAATAGTTCACTATAAAGAACAAGTCAATGCTTTTTTAAGAAAATTTACATTAATTTCACTAGTAACTAATTGGAGAGATTATACTTAATAAACAATAAAATTCCTAATCTATTTAAGATAGCTAGTGGATATAACTGAACTTGCTTAAAAGATTTAGACATTTAAATATCTTTTATACATCTATCAATATATGCTATTATACCTATTCTTAAAAACTCTTAAATTTTGTCATTTTTTCGCTAAAAAGAACACTTTGTTCTATTTTCCTCTTGATAACTCTCTTTATCATATGTTTTTGTTATTTTATTAAGAACGAATTGTTTCATATAATGAATTATGTAAGCTTAAATATTTGTTCGAGAAGATAGGAGACCGCATACATGGTTGGAGAACGCTTAAGGGAGCTGAGGCAGGAGAAGGGATATTCAATTAGTGAATTAGCTGAGTTGGCAGGAGTTTCTAAATCTTACTTAAGTTATATTGAACGAGATGTGCAAAAAAATCCATCTCTACAATTTTTAAGAAAGATTGCTACAACATTGCAAACAGATGTTGAAGATCTATTAGGAAATTCATCTTCGAACGCTCAATCACAGAATTTTGTTCTAGATGAAGAATGGGGACGTTTGTTGAATAAAGCCATTTCAGAGGGTATGAGTAAAAATGATTTTAAGGAATTTCGAGATTATTTGAAGTTTAGAAAGTGGAAGGAAGCAAAAAACACCAATATATCTATTCAGGAGGACAAGCCAAAATGAGTGAAATAAAAGACCAACTACCAAACGAACAATTAGATCAGGAATGGCTGGAATTAATACAAGAAGCAAAACAAATCGGTTTGTCTTTTAATGATATTTCTCAATTTCTTCAAGGTGCAGCTTCCACAAAATAGAGAATAAATAATAATTAGGGTTTTTCCAATAATTAAACTTGGTGCAAATTAGAGTCTAAAGTAAATTCAAATTATGCTTCTAAAAAGCACCAAGTCTTATCAATATAGCAATTATCTATTTGCCCCAAAAGCTTCGTTACATAACTTCACAATCTCGTCTCAGTCTAAACAAATATAATTTTATTCCATCTTTCACCTACCTAAAATTCATGACGCTAAAATAACAAATTGCTATGTATGATTCTTTTCATATTGGTAAAAATATGTAGCAAGGAAGGTGTTACTACGTGAAGAATTGGATATTGGTTACTGCAATCCTTTTTGGTTTAACTACTTCTACAGTTCCTTTTACTCCCGGGGTACAGGCAGTATCTCAAAAAACATGGGAAGATGTTGCTGTTAAAGAGACGAAAAAACGTTATCCTTTATCACAGGTTTTGTTTTCTCAAAAAATTTGGGATAAGAAGAAAAAGGATATAACTGTAAAGCAGTATCGTTTTACGTTAAGAGAGGGTATGCAGGATTTTTCGGTTTATACAACGATCACTTTTGATTCATCATCAGGTGAAATTAAAAAAGTTCAAGTAATTCCTGAAGCATAATAGGAGCTGTATCGATGGATTTAAGATTATTACCTTAAGTCCCTTCGACACAGCTTTTTTATTGTTGTTTTTGGATCGAATAAAAATAACTAATCATTTGAACAATTGGGATGAGTAGAAGAATAATGATGGGATAGTATGGTATCTGTCCTTTTAATAGAGGATAAAAGCTCATTAGTCCTGCTGCAATAGGAACGGCATACCACATGGCGATATATGAACTTCTACAAGCATTTGCTGTGATGAGTTGTTCTCTTTCATCAGCTTCTTCAAGTTCTGGAGGTAGCATCAATGCTTTCCACAGGCTTTTATGTTTCTTTTTACTTATAACCAATAAATAAATGGCAATAGGTATGCAAATAACAAAAAATGTTAGGATAGGTATCATATTTATGGATATCTCCCATGGTGGTTCTGGATTCTGCATAACACTTGCAAATTGCTCATTTGTATTAAATAGCGTAATTAAAGCCCATCCAAACAAGATAACTGTATTTATATTTAAAAAAGCTGGCTGTAATATTTTTTTCATTTACCTCTCTCCTTCTTCTTCAATTACCCAAAACACTTCTTCAACCTTCACTTGAAACACATCACAAATTTTTATACCTAATAATAATGATGGTGTGTATGAGCCTTTTTCTATCGCAGCAATTGTTTGTCTTGTTACACCAACTTTTACAGCTAACATCTCTTGTGTTAGATTGAACCTTGCTCTTAGCTCTTTTACTCGATTCTGAAGCAGCATTTTTTCACCTACTAAAATTACTTATAAGAATATTGTAAAGTATTTTTTACATAATGTATAGTCGAGTTAACATTTTTTCGAGAAATTTAGGTAAATATAAAAAGAGCAATCCTTTAAATGGACTGCTCTTCTTTCAGTATTCACTTTTTACGTTTTTTCAAAAACAACTTAAAAGCAAACGGCAATACACCTAGCCACCTATTACTATAATAGGTTGAGGAAATTTCATTATTCTTACGTTCTTCTTTTTGTTTTTTACGAGCTTCCTTTGGTGTGTCCATATATTTGACAAGCTGCTGTGTGACATATTTAACATAATCGTTTGTAGACAAGGTAAAACACCTCATTACTCATAAGTTCTTACCCTTCATTATTACCAAGATTATGCTATTTTAGTCTCTCGCTTATTTCGTTAACAATTTCGTCAATATTTTTATGAGCTGTTTCAACGATAAACGTACAATCTTTATAAAATTCCACTCGAGATTGGTACAAATCAATTAATTCAGCTTTATTTTTCTTACTTGCTATAGGTCTGTTAGGATCTTTATGGACTCTTTCATAAATAGTGTCAAGATCAGCATTTAATAAGACAACTTGTCCATTGTTCTTCATCCAATCACGATTTTCTGAATTGATGACAATGCCTCCACCAGTCGTAATGATGGTATCTGTTGTTGGCAGTTCTTTTAATATACGTGTTTCTTGATTCCGAAAGTATTGTTCTCCATGCTGCTCAAAGATCTCTCGTATGCTTTTGTTTAAATTTCTTTCAATTTGTTGGTCAGTATCTATGACAGGAAGCTGTAATTGTTTTGCTAATTCTTCTCCAATTGTTGTTTTTCCTGCTCCCATAAATCCGGTTAAATAAATAGCCTTCACCATATTGCTCCCCCATGTTTTCTTTATACCATACCATATTTTTTAATTTTCAGACCATACTGTTATCTCATTTTTCAACAAATTATATTGATAACTGGCTTGATATTTTCTCTTTTCATCTGTTTCACATTTAATCGTAACTTCTGTAAGCTCGCTTGATACCTCTATCATCTTGTACGTGAAGCTTCCATTTAACGTTGTAATTGTTACTGGTTGATCTACTTCTACACTAGTACTTCGAAGGTCTTTTAACGTTTGATTAACTGCTACTGTAATCAAATTTTCAAGTATGTAGTTTTGTTCTGTTTCAAAGTAGAACTTTTTATCACTAATTAGTGTTGTTGAAAGATGTGTGACAACTAATAAGCAAAATAAAACAATGACCATTGTTGTTGGAAAAATAAATCCTTTTTCAGCCTTCATTATCTGGATAAATCCTTATAAGATCGAAATGTGTGGGTATATTCTTTTCCCGCTTGACTACTTACAGTCATTTTAATACCTTCTTGCTGTTGTTCAAAATTCAACGTTCCTATTTTCATTAAAAGAATTTCATGTCCCATCCCATAAACTTGTCGTCTTATTAACTGATTATATTTACTTATGCTTATTAGCTGTCCTTGTTTATTTTCGAATAACAGTTCGTTATTATTTACAGTCCAATTAACGGAGTTTTTCATTTCTTGATGGAGCTGAATAATAAATAGTTCCCATTCGTAAGGCTTTAAATCCTTGCTATATTGAGAATTTGTAACTAAAAAGGTAAGAATCATTGTGAGTGATGAAATAATGAGAGCGTAAATAACAAATGAGTAAAGTAAATTCAAAAGTGTGAATCCTTTCTCATTATGAAACGGAGAAGCAAATCGATTTGTTTTTATGTGTTGAATTTTCCCATGATAAACAAGCTTTATTATAAGGATTTCCCTCCTCCCAAGTTAAATGATAGTCAACACCTTCGTGTACTATAATTTCATTATTTTTTTCATTGTTATCAAATGTCACTTGTTGTGTTTTCTCATGTAGAATTTTATATGCTGCTAACGATTGTTGGGTGTTCATTCTTTCTTTTGTTAGTAAAACAAGCTGAGGGATGATGAGTAAGGTGATCAGCATCCATAAACTAAAGGCAGCAATCGTTTCAGCTAGTGAAAACCCTTTAGAGTTTCTCAATTGTAAACCTTCCTTTTCCTAAATAAAATACAAGACGGTATTTGTCACTATGATATTTAATAAACATTGTGCCACTTTTTTGTATAGATCCGGCTCTGTTATAGATCACACGATTTTCAAGTGTAGCCGATTCAAAAATAATGTGCTGATGATAATTTCTACTTAACAGATCATCACCTATACCATTGGCCACACGATATTTTTTCTCACTTTCAGAAAAAACAACATAAACGGTACTTTCATTGACTAGCGCATATTGCTGGGCATATAGTAAGTCCTTTTCTAGTTGGTTTAAAAACGTATCAATTACTTTTTTATTATAAATTGGATTCAAGTTCATCACTAAAACGACACTCATTATGCTTACGATAACCAAAACAATAAGTGTTTCTATCAGTGTATAACCATTTCCCTTAGCTTCCTGTTGGCTCAGCACCCTTCGTTACCTCTCCATCAGCAGAGATCACAATACTACTTCCATCAGGGCAGGTTTGTGCAGCACGTAAATAGCCGTCTGATACTAATTCCGCTTGTGTTGGTGTTTTTTTATTATCGATTTCATAAGCAGATACTTGGGCTTGTACCATATTAATTAATCCCTCACAGCCTTTTTCTTGAATACTTGCATTATGCTTTGTTACGTTAGGTATTGTGATAAGAAGTAACACAGAGATAACTAGTAGCACAATTAACATTTCAATCAGCGTAAACCCATTTTCTTTTTTCATTTTATCCTCCTAGATATTTTCCATCATTTTATACATTGGTAAAAGCATAGATAAATAGACAAACAGCACAATTATCCCAACAAAAGCATAAATGACTGGTTGAATGATGGTCATGGTCTTAACAGCCTGGTTTTCGAGCTTTTCAAGTAGTATTTGACTGTACATATAAAGTTCTCTTGCAAGCTGGCCGTTCACTTGTCCATGAAGAATGACTAATGATAGCTCAGGCTCATAGTATCCTCGATTTTTAATAATTGTGTGAAGCTGTTCACCTGTTTTTAATTTGCTTATTAGATAATCTGCTTCTGTTTTAAAGAACGGTAATATGGTTTGCTTTTCAAATATTTTTAAGCTGTCAAAGGTTGAAAGTCCTCCTCTTAGTAAGTTACTAAGCTGCAAAGCAAAGAAATAACTATGAAGCATACTAAATACTTTTCTTAGAATCGGTATTTTCTGGACTTGTTTCATTTGTGTTTCCACCGATTTTTTTCGGTAGATTAATAAATAATACATAGTCATAAAGGCTATGGAAATAACACTAGCAATTCCTAGCCATTTTAGGCATGCAAAAATAGCCAATAAGGTAGTTGAAAAAAATGAGGCTTCAATATTCATAGAATCATAAAGCTGTTCAAATTGTGGTGTAATAACCGCTTGGACAATGGATAAAATAAAGCTAACTGTAAGGATGAGAAAGATAGGATAACGAAGAATTTTTCCGAGCTTTTCAATATGTGTGACCTTCTTAGTGAGAATTTCGCAACACTCTCGTAACGCAAATTCCAGATCACCGTGTTGTTCAGCAAAATATAAATAACTTAACACATCTTTATGAAAGTGTAAGTTTGTGAGTGTGTGACGAAAGGAATGTCCGGCAGATAGCTCTGAAAGACAATTTAATAAATCATCTTTTCTTCGACTGTCTTCATTTACATAAAGAAAATTGAGAGCTTCACTTAGTGTATAGCCTTTGTCTAACATACTACTTAAGCGTTTAAGGAAAAATGCTTGTTCTTTTAATCCCCATCTTCGTTTAGTCTTCATGCTTAAACACCCAGCGATCATAGGAATGAGGATAAAGATAGCCGAGCGCAATGCCTTTTTTAATCACATCTTTTAAAGTCGGATAGTGATAACTAGCTACTTCTCCTTTTGCTTCTTTTATAACTGCCGTTAGATTTTTTCCATAAAGTAATTCATACACACTCAATCTTCTCTTTTGTCTTAACTTCTTACAATAAGGAGAACAAATACCTTCACAAAAAGGACATTTTAGTTGTACAAGACGTTGAGCTGTAACAGCAACTAGTGTTTGTTCGATTTCAGATAAACTTACATCAAATTCAAGCAGTCTGTAGATCGCACCCTTTGCATCTCTTGTGTGCATGGTCGATAACACAAGATGACCAGTTAAACTAGCTCTTATCGCAATCTGAGCAGTTTCTCTGTCTCTAATTTCACCAACCATAATAATATCTGGGTCATGACGTAAAATCGCCTTTAAACCGGCTGCGTAGGTTATTCCAGCCTTTTCGTTTACTTGAACCTGCATGACTTCTTCACTTTTTGTTTCAACAGGATCTTCAAGTGTGATTATATTGCGGTTAAAGTGCCGCTTTGCATAATGAATAAGTGAATATAGTGTTGTCGTCTTGCCAGAGCCGGTCGGACCTGTGAACACCATCAAACCATGTGAATGATTTAGAATGGAAAGTAATTTGTTTGTTGTTGCAGGGAATAGAGATAAATGAGTAATATGAGGTATTTTCCCTTGAGGTAGTATTCTAATTACTAAGCTTTCTTCATGAATTGTGGGCAATGTTGATAAACGGAGATGAACATTAATATTTGTCGTAGAGATCGTTAATGCACCATTTTGAGGTCTTCTTTTTTCACCAATGTCCATTGATGCTAAAAACTTTAAGTGTGAAATAATTCTTTCACTAATATCCTTTTTCATCGTATGCTTTTCAATTAAATCATCATCAACCCTAAATTGGATAAGTGTTTCCTGGTCTCTTGGGATTATATGAATATCAGATGCCTTCAATGCACAAGCTTCTTCAATGATCCTCTCACTCAAATGTTCAATTGACTGCAAGCTATTTTTTCAACTCCTTTCTTTGCTTCTGAACATTATTGTACAAGCTTTTTCAAAATATAGCACATCACTAAAAATAAAAATTACATCAATAAAAAACAGTTTTCATAAAAAGAAAAGCCACTTTTACGTTCATTTTTTGTTTTTTGATTATAAAAAAAGAAAAGTTGTCCATAATAATAAATGTCAAGTAGCAACACATTACTTTTTGAACAAATACTTATTATTATCAATGGGCTATAGCCAAGCGGTAAGGCATCGCACTTTGACTGCGACATGCGTTGGTTCAAATCCAGCTAGCCCAGCTAAAAAAAATAAAGACGTCTACTAAATACTACAGTAGACGTCTTTATTTTTGTACAAGCTACGAAACTGATCGCTGTATATCATGTTTACGAGCTATCTTACTTAATGCTTGAGGATTGTAGCCTACAATTAATTTATTGCCATCTGTAATAATTGGACGACGCAGTAATTTTGGCTCCTGGATCATTAAGTTAAGTACTTCTGATAATGTTAATTCATTTATATCAATGTTTAAATCTTTATATGTTTGACTTCTTGTTGCAAGTATTTCGTCTATTCCTTCTGTTGTTAACTCTAGAATATGCTTAAGTTCATCAAATGTTGGGGTTTCACGGAAAAGATGTCTTTCTTGAAAATGAACTTGATGTGCTTTTAACCAATGCTTTGTTTTTCTACAAGATGTACAACTCGGATAACTGTAGAACGTTATTTTATTCACAATACATCCTCCTAGGTAGTTGTTAATGGCTTCTCTGTAAGATGCCACCAGACTTTATACTGAGCTATTTTCCTAATGTAACTTTAAGAATCGAAGTTTATAAAAACAGCCTCTATGATTGCACCGCTTTCTCGTATAACTTATTGTACACTACTTGTATAACTTATGTACACTATTTTACTTTATTATATTTTGAACATTTTGTTTACATTTCAATTGATCTTTTTTTAGATTGTATCGACTAGTGTGTAAACGCTATTTACAATTATGTAAGGGGTACATTATAATAATTAGAGTGATGACTTGTATGTCAAATTACCTTTTGTCGAAAGCTATCATTATGGATTTATTTTTTAGTTTTATTACAACTTTATAGCTTGATTGTTCATGATAACAAAAAGAGCTTGAGGCAAAGTCAACAAAGGAGGGATACATATGGATCGTATGTTCCGAGTATTAGGGTTCTGGACAGGAATCTTCGCTGTTATGTTTTATCTTGGTGATATGAAGACTACTTCCTTACTATTTTTCGGACAAACTGGATTTTTTGTCTTCTTATCTTACTTAAAACTATCCGAGCGCATGTACATCTATATTTTTGGTGCTTACTTAACAATTTTCTTCGTCGGATTTACGTATTGGACGACATTCATGATGATTCCAGGACAAAACATGGGACATTAATTCCACAAAAAACAGGCTACCCCATCAAAGGGGTAGCCTGTTTTTTATGTTCTTCTTAGGCTGTTATCGCAAACTTTGTTGCTATTAAATATCTAGAGAACAGCATATTAGTAAGTCTAGTGGCATCTTTTCTTCATACAATGGTATCCTTATATGCGAAAAAATACTGTTTCTACGCATATTTTGGTTACATAGCAACATCTTTCAGAAAAGAGCCTTTTCTTAAAATCCATTCAAAAAAGGATTGCTTTCCATTTCTTGTTCAACACTTGTTTCATGACCATGTCCTGAGAGCACGATCGTTTCCTCAGGAAGAGTTAATAACTTATCATGAATACTTTTTATTAACTGATCATGATTTCCTCCAGGAAGATCTGTTCTGCCAATGCTTCCTGCAAATAAGGCATCTCCTGAGAAAACAATCCCTTCTTCAGCAGAGTAGTACGAAACACTTCCAGGTGAATGGCCAGGAGTTTCAAACACTTGTAATGAGAAATCTCCAATCGTCAGCAATCCTTCACTTTTTATTAATTCATCTGGTTCTGACACTTTTATAGAACCAGCCATAAAGAATTGTGAACCATTTAATGATGGATCTATAAGCCAATTCTTTTCTTTGCTATGTACATAAACAGGAATACTCCATTTATTACGAACTTCATCCACTGCACCTATATGATCAAAATGTGCGTGTGTTAACAATACCGCCAATGGCTTTAGATGCTGTTGCTGTAAAATCCCTATTAATTTGTTTGCATCTCCACCAGGATCAATGATTAAACACTCTTTGTTACTGTTTGAAAATATATAGCAATTTGTTTGTAGTGGACCTAAAGGTAATTGTCTCCATGCCATTTTATATGACTCCCTTCGTTTATAAATATTTTTTCTATATTACACTATTGTCATTCATAACGATATTTTTTACAAGTTCTGAAAATTGGGTATGATAATAATGAACAGCAATCATAATAAAACTGTTAATTTTTCATTATTTATAATAATAGCCTTAAATAGTTAAGCTTTACAATGACATAAAGTAAATGGAAAAGTGAATTACTTCTCGTTGAATACACCTTAAGTAGAAAATAACTCGACAAACACAATGAAACCGATTAAAATATTAGAAGGACTTGTTTTGTATCTTGTATACCTTATTAATTGATACAATGAAAAATGATCTACATAGAGTAAGGGGGCTTTTATAATGGGCTTAGTAGTTATTTTTGCACTTGTAACCATTCTTGGGATTTTTGGATTTATTCGTTCACTAAAAGACAAAAATCTTCTTGGTGCTTTTTTCGCATTCGGTACGTTCGTTGTTTTCGGATGGTTTGCAGTAATGACTGTCATCCATCATGGCTTTCCAACTGCACACTAAATTCAATTTAGAAATAGAAACAGAAGGCCTTTACCAGTTCTAATGGTAAGGGCCTTCATTTATTTTTTCAAAATCGCTAAAAACCCCCTCCTAATAAAAAATGCTAAGAGGGGGGTTTCTCGTTTCTACTATCTATCTTCATCTTGAATTTGTTTATGAACACTTTCAAGCTTGCCTTCCATTGTTGATTTCTTATCACGTCGATCGTCAATTCTTATATTTGTTGCTACTCTTTGCACTCCCTTGTTAAATGGAGCTTCATGAATGTTTTGTATTACTTCTAATAAAGTATGTAACTCTCCTTCAATAATCGTATTCATAGGAGTAAGCTGATATTTGATCTTGCCTTCTATTTCATAATTCTTAAGAATATGTTGGATATCTACAACATACTCACTTACACTTGGGGTACTTGTTCCTAATGGAATCACTGTTATATCTACTATTGCCAATTAACTCATCCCTCTCTATATCTAATTAAACGTGATTAGTTCCTCGATACTTACTTTATTTAAATTAATAATTTTTTCAAATCTGCCTCCATACAATGCATATTCCCCACTTGGAGAGAGTTTAATCGGCAAATTTTCAATTGATTGTATTAAAACATTTTTTTCTTCTGTTTTTGTGGAGAAACTCACCAATGAAAACTCAGTTTTTGCTTCATTTACTTCTAACATATACAAAATGTCTTTATTCAGATCCATATCAATGTATGGAACAGACCAATCAGAGTAAAGTGATACTAGTCGTGTAGGCATTTCCATGAGTTGTTCTTTATTTTCATTATTGTAAAAGCGAACTGCTGCATCACCATTAGCATCCACTAATTCAATAGTTAATAAAAAGTCAGTGAAATTTGTGTTAGCAACAACATGCTCAGCAATTAAAGACTCTGATTGATTTTCAATATTATAAACAAACAGAGGAGCAGTTAGTGAAGGCATTTCTTGATCCCATTTTAAATAAGAAACATGCTTTTCATCTAACCATTGTATAAAAGGTTGGTGAATTTGATTTTTAGTCATTTTTTGATTAGTAACATTCAAAACATATGTATCATAAGTCCAATCTTCTTTAAAGCTCGATATAAAAAGCTGATCACCTTTGTGGTGATTCCATATATAATTTAGTTCAAAGGATTCAATTCTTGTTGTATACAATAAATCAGCTTTTTCATTCACAATCACTAATTCAGCTTCGTAATTTGATGGACTTGTATGGATTAAAAACATATCATGATCTTCATTTGCCTCAACCTGCAAAATAGGAAATTCAGATTTATAAAATAGAGATGTTTCTCCTGTATGTATGTTGTATGTATGAACCTCTGAGCCATGTGCGTTATTTAAAATATATAAAATTGTGTTGTTATCTTTCCAATCAGCAACAGAATGAAATAAGGCCTCATTTATTTGTAACGGTGTTACCACTTCTTCTCCAAAAAATTGAGGTGTAACCTCTTTTTTATCGTTCAGAAGCTCCCTCATAGATGATAGCTCTTTATTATGTTCTTGTTGATGAGATGGAATACAGCCTGTTCCAAGTAATATGACTAACAAAAATAAGAAAATACATTTAGTTAATCTCATCAACGACAATTTCACCCCTTTTCTTTCTTACCATTATTATCATTAGGAGAATTAAATCATACTAATCATACGATTCAACCACTATAATGTTCCAAGATTTTGAGATTTTTATTAAATTAATTAATAGGCTTTCTTACTTTGTTGTTTTCCGTTATAGGCATTCATGTGCTTTCCACATTCTCTTTTTGAAACCAGGCTTAACCGGTCATAAAATAACTTTATAAAAATACTATGCCTCATAAAGGGACTAAGGTAAACATTACCAAAGTCCCTAAAGTACGATTACATATATAATGCTGCTAGAAAAATACCTTTGCTTTTACGATAGATATCATCAAATTGATCAAAAGGTAGTGGATTTTCACCCATACCTAATTCTATCGTATATCCTGCTTTTCTCCAATCATTTACAAACCAATCGCGGAATCCTGCATGACTGTCAATATCTCGCACTGCTTTGTATCCGCTATGCTTTACAAATTCTTTTACGATAGTCTCAGCTTCTTCTGGTTCTTTTCTGAGATAACCCCAATAAATTTCTTCTCCTTGTGTATGAAAAGCTAACACTCGGTCAAACTGATTGTTTTTAACAAGCTCAGCAAGAGCAACTGCCTCAGGTTCAGTTAATGGTGCATCACCTGGATAATCTCTAGGAGCTGGTGCTTTTGGACGTTTACGTGCTTTTTCAATCTCCCACTTTGCAGGGTACTGATTATTTAAATCGATTCCTCTAATATTTGCCTTCCACTGGGAAAAATCAATGCTTAAGTCATTCATTTGTAAAAGTGCTGGCTCATACTCAATAGTATCAGGAAGACCATTTAAGACAAGATCCACTCCGTCTGGGTTCACCATTGGCACAACTGATAATGTTGTGTCATGATAAAGCTCTAAACACGAATGACCTCCTAAATGCTTTCCATCCACTATAGCCTTCAAATAATCCTGTAGCCAATGCATAATTACACTTGTTGTGATCCATTCATTAGCATGAAAAGCTCCATTCATATGAATCTTCTTTTTGCCATGACCAAATGTTAATTCATAAATAGGTTTATTCAAAACACTATATCCAATCACGTTTTTATTAATAAAAGGATACATTAATGTCAATTTCTCAATATCACGTTCTAATTCAACAGAATCATAAGGCTTTTTAGTCAAGATAGCCTGTGATTTTTCCTGGCTGTCATCATATTCTATATACAAACTATTTGGAATGTAATCTATACAAGCATCTGGTAAACAAATAGTTGTATCTTCTTTTATAAAATCATTATTTCGTATATCTGGATTACAATCTACAAGAAGCTGTTCATTAAGCTTAACTTGATTTGCGAGTTCTTTTATAGAGATTGCACTCTTCACGCGAACATACATCCATTTAACCCCCATTAGCCTATTTACTATTAGCTTATGAAGAGATTGTTAGATTGTTGTTATTTTTATATTGAATTTCTACTGCAGATTTGTCAAATAAAAAAAGGCTGACTAGTAAGAAATCCCTCACTGATTGCGGAAGGTTCTTACTTAGTCAGCCTTAATTGCTAATTATTTGTATTTTCAGCTTTCTCGGTTGCTTCTGTTTCAACTTCAGCATTTTTTTCATAAAAACGTAACAAGTCACCGTAAATGATCTCATCTGAGTAATTTAACTCTTGCTTTGCTTTTTCCATATAAGGATCACAAATAGCTTGATCTGCAGGTTGACCTGTTTGTTTATCATAACAAATTCCTCTTGTATACACATTGTTTTCTGTAATGAAGCTTCCATCTCTCAGTACTGTAAATGAAAGTTTATCATCAGAAAATACATCTGTACCAAATTGAATTTGTTCACTTGTATCAATTCCAAGTAAACTCATAATCGTTGGACGGATATCAATTTGACCTGAAACTTTAGAGATTGTTTGTGGATCTTGATCTGTTACACCTGGAATATGCACAATAAATGGTACACGTTGTAGTTGAACAACTTCAAATGGTGTAACTTCTTTTCCTAAAAATTTCCCCATTGCTACATTATGATTTTCTGAAATACCATAATGATCACCGTATAAAATAATGATTGAATTTTCATATACATCTGTTTCTTTCAATGATTCTATAAAACGTTTAACTCCTTCATCCATATATCGAACTGTTGGAATGTATTGGTTTAAAGTTTTGCTATTCGAATCAAATTCATCAATGAAACGATCTTCTTCTGCTAATTCAAATGGGAAATGGTTTGTTAAAGTGATCAGCCTCGTGTAAAATGGCTGTGGTAAATCATCCATATGTTGAACTGACTGTTCAAAGAAATCTATATCTTTTAAACCCCATCCAATTGAATTTTCTTCTGTTACATTATAGTCATTCACATCAAAAAAGCGGTCATATCCAAATGTTTTGTACATTAAATCACGATTCCAGAAGCTTTTGTTGTTCGCATGGAAAACTGTACTATAGTATCCATGATCTTTTAACAATTCTGGTGTTGAATGATATTCATTATTACTATTTGTAAAAAATACTGCTCCACGTCCTAGTGGATATAGAGAGTTATCGACGATAAATTCTGAATCAGATGTCTTACCTTGACCAGTTTGGTGGTAGAAATTATCGAAATAATAACTTTCATTTATTAAATCATTTAGATATGGTGTGATTTCTTCACCATTTAATTTTTCGTTAATTACAAAGCTTTGTAATGATTCAAGCGATACTAAAATAACATTACGTCCCTCTGCAATACCCTTAAGATCTTCCTCTGAATCCTTACGGTTAGCATTAACATAGTTTTCAATCTCAGTTAAGTTATCACTATCAGCTAATGCACGTTGTGCGGATGTTTTCGATTGTAAAAATGCATCGTAAATATGAAAGTTATAAACACTAATATTCTTAACTAACATCTCTCGATCAAAAGAGCGAGTTAATAATTGTGGACGCTCTGTTTCTGCTAATCCTAAATTAAAGAAAAATACAGCAGCTACTAATAAGAAATAAGCAGATTTCTCTTTTCTCGTTAATAATGAAGACGAACGGAAGGTTGGTTTTTTAAGCAACCAATATAAAATTCCTAAGTCAACAAACATTAACAAATCAGTCGGTAAAAATAAACTTGTGATACTGCTTCCTAAATCCCCCATATTGCTTGTCTGAAATAAAACAGGAATTGTTAAGAAGTCATTAAAAAAGCGATAAAATACCATGTTAGATATTAAAAGAACTGTAACAAAAATACTAGCTCCAAATATATAACGGTTTCGATTTTTTTCCTTCATAAAAAGCCCAATACCAAAAATCAGTAATAAAAAGCTCAATGGGTTTATGAATAAAATAAATTCTTGTGTGAAATTTTCAATTTTTATATCAAAACTAGTTTTATAGACTATATATGTTTTTAGCCATAGTAGTAATGTTGCTATAAGTAAAAACGATATTTTCGAAAAAGATTTCTTACGCATGATTTTACCTCCTCATCCCTTGGGACAAATACGCTTTCCTTTTATCTTTGGTTCTTTTCTGTAGAATTGTTACCAATTGCTCTAAATATGATGTAAGAACATTGGGTTTATAGCATAATAGCTACTAATCTAAGAAGACAAAATGCCTCAATGCTTTATACAGTGCTGTTTACTTCAGTTGAAAAGCAACAAAGTTTACGAAAAAAGCCTAGCTCTAAAAATTTCCATTTATTAGGTTGGTGTTTGCACAACTAAATCATATCTTAATACTTCTTTTACAAAAAATCAATCATTTTTAATATTCTCCTTACAATAGCCTGGTAGAATTATAATGTTAAGCTTATTCTTTCTTCCCTATTATTAGACGTATGAAACAATAAAAAGTTTCATATTGTTCTAAAGTAAAAATTTTCAGTTTATTTAATAAAAATGAAAAAGGAGCATTCAATGTAGTAGAATGCTCCTTCTTATTATTGTTCATTCATTATTCATTATTGATTATTCATTAACTTCGTTTTAGCTAACCATGCTCCACCGATGACACCAGCATCATTTCCAAGAGTAGCAATTGTAATTGTTGCTGCAGCTCCCACTCTTGGGAACGCAAATCGTTTAAAATGTTTTTCAACTTTAGAAATAAGTTTGTCACCTGCTTTAGAGACCCCACCACCGATAACAATTTTTTCTGGGTTAAGTCCATTAGAGACATTTGCAAGCATTAATCCTAATTGGAATGTTACATAGTCAATTACTTCTTCTGCAAGGTAATCCCCCTGATTAGCTGCATCAAAAACATCCTTAGAGGATAAATCGGCAAATTCTTTAAGGATACTATCAGTGTCAGTTAATTCGAGTTTCTCCTTGGCAATTCTAACAATACCAGTTGCAGATGCTATTGTTTCAATACAGCCTGTTTTTCCACATCCACATAGTGCTCCACCTTCAGGGACAACCGTAATGTGGCCAATTTCACCACCTGCGCCATTCACTCCGTGGATTACATCTCCATTTGATATAAGTCCACCTCCAACACCTGTACCAAGGGTAACACAAATAATATCTTTCGCTCCGTCGCCTGCACCCTTCCACATCTCACCAAGCGCTGCTATATTTGCATCATTATCAACAACAGCAGGTAAGCCTGTTTCTAGTTCAAGATGATCACGTAGTGGATAGTTTACCCATCCAAGATTTGGCGTTTCATAGATAAGCCCATTCTCTAAATCAACAGGACCAGGAGCTCCCATGCCAATTCCTGAAAGCTTAGATTTTTCTAATCCTAGCTCTTCAAGCTTTGAATCAATTGCTTTTGCAATATCTGTGGTAATATGCTTACCAGTCTTATCAGTAGGAATTTCCCACTTCTCAATAATCTCTCCATAATAATTAATAAAAGCCATCTTAATTGTTGTTCCACCTAAATCAATACCTACTAACCATTTTTCATTCATTAATATCACCTTTTTCTACTATTATATATACCTTCAGGAAATCGTTTTCATTTTGTACGTAAATATCTTTTAAAATATGGTAAGGAATATTAGCTCTTTAGCTTTTGGACTTCTTGTCTTAAAAGAAGTATTGCCATTTGAAAGTCTTTTGGTTCTATGATATTTGACTCATATAGCTGTCTTACTTCTTCTTCCATTAACTCTAAATCGGCAATTCTATCTCCTATGTAAATGATCGTCCCATATTTCTTTAATAGCTGCTGTACATCATAAATTGACTTCATGTGATCACCTACTTGCCCTTTATCAATTACTTCAAACAACTTTCATACCTCTACTCTACTATAAAGTATAAAGAAAATGAAAATTGCGTCAAGAAAACGTTTAAATTTTAGTCAATTAACTTAAGAATCAGTATTTCAGTATCTAATATACAATATTTCAATATAGAATTTTAAAAAGTGCCAATCATGTAAAATAAGGGCTTTAAAGTAAAATAGGAATAAAAATATCATATTTGTCAGAATAATTTATTTTTTCTAAAAAATATATTGATTTTTCCTTCCTACCAAGTTTAAAATAGGAATACTTATTAGGAATTATTAGGAGGATCATCAAATGGTATCATTTATTTTATCAGTACTAGCATTAATAGTAGGTTATTTTCTTTATTCAAAAGTTGTAGAGCGGATATTCGGAATTGACGACAAACGAATCACCCCTGCATACTCAAAATCTGATGGTTTAGATTATACACCGATGGGCTGGATTAAAGCTTCTTTAATCCAATTATTGAATATTGCAGGTTTAGGACCTATTTTCGGGGCAATTTTAGGTGCTTTATATGGACCTGTTGCCTTTATATGGATTGTTCTTGGTTGTTTATTTGCAGGTGCAGTTCATGATTATTTTTCAGGAATGCTTTCAGTTAGACACGGTGGGGAGCAATTTCCTACACTTGTTGGTCGATATTTAGGAAAATACGTAAAGTCTGTTATTAATGTTATTTCACTTATTTTAATGATACTAGTAGCCGCTGCATTTACAGCAGGACCTGCTCAGCTAGTTGAACAGTTAACACCATTAAGCTATTCCGCTTCATTACTCTTAATATTTGTTTACTTTGTTTTAGCTGCTATTCTTCCTATAAATAAACTTATTGGAAAAATATACCCAATATTTGGTTTAGTACTAATTATCATGGCTGTTTCCATTGGTTTTGCTTTATTCTTTATGGATCACTCTATTCCAAATATAACATTGGAAAATCTTCATCCTGGAGAAGTTCCGATTTGGCCTTTATTGATGGTTACTATTTCCTGTGGAGCCATTTCAGGTTTTCATAGTACTCAAAGCCCAATTTTAGCAAGAACATTAAAGAAAGAAAGTGATGGCAGAAAAGTATTCTTTGGTGCAATGGTAGCTGAAGGAATAATTGCTCTAATTTGGGCAGCAGCAGGTATGACATTCTTTGGTGGCCCTGATGGGTTACAAGGTGCTTTAGCAAATGGAGGCGCAGCTGGGGTTGTAAATGAAATAAGTAAAACGACTTTGGGTCAATTTGGTGGTATTCTCGCTATTCTAGGTGTTATTATCCTTCCAATAACTACTGGTGATACTGCATTAAGGTCATCAAGAATGATTTTGGTTGAGTTATTGAGTAAATTCGGAAAATTTGATACGAAAATGAAAACAATCTTAATGACAGTTCCTGTTGTCATTCCAACATATCTTTTAACGCAAATGGACTATTCTTTCTTGTGGCGTTATGTTGGTTGGACAAACCAGGTTGTTGCTACTGTGATGCTTTGGACAGCCGCTATGTTCTTGTTGCAAAATAAGAAGTTTCATTGGATTTGTAGTATACCTGCATTATTTATGACAGCAGTAACAGGTTCATATATTTTCTATGCTCCTGAAGGATTTCATTTGTCATATGGAACATCGATGATTTGCGGATCAATCATTTTTGTTTCTGTACTAGCATGGTTTATTTATCAGCTTAAAAGAAATAAAAATACAAACATTCCGCTAGATAATGTGGCTTAACATTAAAGTAATAGACTGTTTTCCATTCTTATAAATTGTTAGGTAGTAATTAGTTCGTTCCATTTCGCTCCAGACACTGCTTTCCGCGGGGAGGAAGTCTAGCCTTTCCTCGGCTCTGTCTATGGGGTCTAGACCTTTCCCCAGCACCCGTGGGAGTCAGTGTCTTCAGCTCTATTACATTATAAGAACAATCATAGTGAAAACAATTAAACAAAAAACCAGAGAACATCATATTATATGAGTTACTCTGGTTTTTTGCATTAATATTAAAAGTTAATAGATTCAAAATAATAAGTGTAGCGAGGGTTGATTTGCACTCCAGGTTGCTCGCTTTCCGCGGGGCGGTCGGTGAGCCTCCTCGGCGTGAACGCCTGTGGGGTCTCACCTGTACCGCTGCACCCGCAGGAGTCTCGCACCTTCCGTTCAAATCAACCTAATTAGTTTTAAATAAAATGAAAAAAACCAATCCTAACCGTTGTAAAAAACTTTCAAATCTTTGTTTCTAAAAGACAAGAAATAACTTACATGTTAAATATAATAATACAGAGTAACAACTGTGTTTCAATAACCTAAAAGAGTATTATTTTGTAGAAAAAAGCTAGATTTTACATAGTGCTACTTTACTAACTATTATATTCTCGAATTTTTCTCATTCGCAATGCCTTTACATTGGTATAATCAATCAAAGTATAATACTCCTTAGATTTCTTTAAGAACAAGTAAATTGCAATAAACCTGTTCGTATAAAACGGTATTTTAGGAACGACGTGGTAATTTTACCTTAGGTTGAGAAATGAGGTACTTTTGTATAAAGCCAAACCCTAAATTATCGATAAGAAATATTAGTGCTAATTTTGATGCATTGAACGAATGCCAAAAATATTCGTCTAAGTGTACTCAGAACCATTTATACCAATAGTGGATAGGAGCGGAAGTCCCTTAACTCCTGGTCGAGTATGCGGGAACACATTTCTACAAGATAGCACGTATTCTTCACTCCTCACAGAACCGTGCGAGCGTTACTACCGCACACGACTTTCCCTATCATCATTCACAGAATATAGTTAATATCTTTCTTCAGGTAGTATACGTTCACTTTTACTTAAGGTCTTGGTAAAAGATACTTCCTAAAAAAAGTTTAAATTTATTCCAACTGAATGATCTTCTCTGACTTCTTCGGTTCCTCCACTTGAACAATAACCGTTTAACACAGTCAAGAAAATTCCCCACTGTTTGTAAATTGTCAGTGATGCAATAATAATTTTAGTATCCTATGAGAGACCGTTTTAATCTGGACATAATAGCTCTTATATCCATAGTTCGATGAGCCTTGAGTCCAATGTCATCAAGCTAAGAAACCAATAATACACATCTGTATCTTAACTTTGGTAGTTTACAAATGATTTTACGCTTGTTTTAGATCTAGTCTCTAAAAAAGGCAATAGGAAGCCTGGGACTTGAGTTTCACATTTTTTACATTTTTTCAAGCCCCTAAATTTTTATATTTACTACTGTCAATTGAATAAGTATATTGATAAAGAGAGCTTTTTTATAGGCCCTTTTCTGGCTTAGTGCAAACTTATTGGATTTAGGCTTCCTGTTGCCAGGATGAATTCTCCTGGCCGAATAGGTGTCTTATTTTTTATTATTTCATTCATCATGGAATGAAACATCGCTCTCCGAACATCGTACCTTTTTTCTAGTAATAGAAGAATCATGGAATCTTTTAGCTTCCCTATGATGATATTTGTATTAACCTTGTATTATAATTCAATTTTTTCTCTTCGTCCTGTTGGTCAATGACTTCATTCGCTTCATTTTTTAAAAGTGCAACCATGTTTATTAAGTAAAATAGACGCATAGAAGTCTGGTTACACCGCTCTTCTATCATTTCCATGGCTGCATCTCGCTTAGATGTGTATGGTGCAATTTTTGTTGTTAAAATAAGGTCATTTTAGATGTCATCTTTATAAGAAACTTATGTAAATCTATTATTTAAACTCTCTTCTGAAACCATTCTAAAAACGACTTAATTATTTAGAGGCTTAAATTCTTATCAAAAAAATTTCATTATTTTTTGAAGTAAAGTTAGTACTAAGACTATTACATGCTACCTTTCTACTTTACTTTTTAGATACAACTAATTTTGCAGAAAAGCATTTCTTATTTTCACTACTTTTCACACCAAAACTACTTAGGTTGATTGGAACGGAAGGTGCGAGACTCCTGCGGGTGCAGCGGGACAGGTGAGACCCCGGAGGCGCTGTGCGCTGAGGAGGCTCACCGCCCGCCCCGCGGAAAGCGAGCAACCTGGAGTGCAAATCAACCTTCCACAACACTTGTTAGTAATCTTTTTTTTAGTTAATTTTGTGTAGTTAAAAAAAGACTATGCCATTAATTTTAATTAATGACCTAGTCTTCCTATTAGTTAACGATCTGGATCTTGTGGGTGTAAAAATGTTGGGCGGCGATTTTTTAAAGGCATCGGTGCTCTGAACAATACGTCGCGCATACCCCTGAAGTTGAAAGGAATAAACGGATATAGATAAGGAACATTGAATGATTTCATTCTTGCTAGCATTATGATCCATCCTGTAATTCCGACAACAAATCCAATTACACCTAACCATGCTGTAAAAAGCAATAAAACAATACGGTAAATTCGATTAGCAAGACCTAATTCATAACTTGGTGTTGCAAATGTTCCAATTGCCGCTATCGCTAAGTATAAAATGACTTCATTTGTTAATAAACCAACTTCTACCGCTACTTGTCCAACCATTAGTGCTGCAACTAAGCCTAATGCTGTTGCTAAGGAAGAAGGTGTATGAATGGCAGCCATCCTCAGGACATCTATTCCAAGTTCAATAAGTAAAAACTGAATGATTAAAGGAATATGTCCATGATCCTCAATACCAATAAACTCAAGTCCTTGTGGTAAAAGTTCGGGATTTTGAGCTAATAAAAACCACAAAGGTAGTAGAAATAGAGAAGCCCACACAGCAATAAACCTCACGAATCGTAAATAAGCACCTACAATTGGCTTATTACGATATTCTTCTGCATGCTGTAGGTGATGCCAAAAAGTTGTTGGTGTTATTAACGCACTTGGTGAACCGTCAACAAAAACAATTACATGACCTTCATATAAATGAGCTGCAGCTGTATCAGGTCTTTCTGTGTACCGTACAGTTGGATAAGGGTTATAATGCTGACCAGATATAAATTCCTCTACCGTTTTCTCACCCATTGGAAGTCCATCGGTATCGATTGCTTCAAGTGATTTTTTCAAATCTGCCACATGTGATAAATCAGCAATATCCTCTAAATAACATACAACAACATCTGTTTTTGAGCGTCGGCCAACTTGAAGATATTCCATTCGTAAAGATCTGTCTCGAATTCTTCTTCTTGTTAGAGCTGTATTGAATACAATTGTTTCAACATAACCATCCCTAGAGCCACGGACAACACGCTCCATATCAGGCTCCTGAGGTCCTCTAACGGGATATGTACGAGCATCTATTAAGATGATTTCATCAATACCATCTATAACAAGGGCAGTTGGACCTGCTAAAACAGTTTGTACAACAACATTTAAGTCATTTGTTTTTTCAATTTCAACATATGGAATATATGTTTTGAGCAATTTTTCTAACGTATTTTCTTCTAATTGCTCAGGAGTTAGCTCTGATAAATATTTCATTAAATAGTGTAGGATATCATCTTTAACAAATCCATCTACCATAAACAGTGCCATATCCCGTTTTGCATATTCAACATCTAATTGAATAACATCAAAGCTTTTTTTGACACCTAAACGTTCATTTAAGTACGTAATATTTTCCTGGAAATTTTTTGTGACCAGTTTTTTTTCGTTCTTTTCCGCCATAAGATTGCTCCATTTCGCATAACGATTTGGTATTCATCATTGACGTATTTTTGGTAAAACATACCTGTATATTTTTTTATATTCATTTTCTATTTGTACCTTCTGTTCATAAAAACAAAATTCACATCATAAACTTTAGCAACCTGTCCTATCCCGGAGTTGATAATTAATGAAAAAAAAATGGGTGTTTATCGTAATTTTAGCCTTTTTAACATCAGGAATTTTTTATTTTTACCATGGGAATACAGCAAGGGAAAGTATTATCTTCTTTCCGATAGATGAATCTGTTACATTTGAAAAAGCAGTCACTTCATTAGAACTTGTTGGAAATAAAGATGATGATGAATATATTGTGGAATGGGATGTACAATCCTACACAAATAAGGAAATATTTTTAAGACAAGACATCTCACTATTGTTTTCAGATGGAAAATTAATCCACACATTATCAGAATGGGAAGATCAAAGTCAAAAGCTAGCTCAATTTACGAAAGTTTCAGGCGAGGATAGCAGTCATTTTGAATCAATCAGTTTACATTATGGAGAAATTCATATTGATAATGATTTAATACGAAGTACACAATTAATGACAAGTGATCATTTATATGTGATTGACTCTGAATTCACTGAACTATTTTCTTTTAAAAAACCGCAAACGACCGAAGAAGAGGAGTGGAAAAGTATATTAGATAAAGTAACTGAACAGCATTTAGAATATAGCTGGAATCAATTACTTGATCACTATAAAATTGATCGTAATGAGTATGAAGCTATTCCATTAGTTGACTTAATCCATTATAATACAGACCCACTAACAGGCCTTTCAGAGGCAAAAACACAAGAAGTAATAGGAAATCTTTGGGAAGGTTTATATAAGCATTATTTTTTAGGCTTAAAAACAAAAGAAGGCAAAGTGTACCCGGCAAAAGGTAGCACAATGCCACTAGTTCTCATTGCAAAAAATTCATCTCATATTATCGTTCTAACACAAACAGAAGATGGGAAACCATTTAAGTTTATTCAAAGAATCCAGTTTACTGAGTAAGTTGCTGCTTCAGTTGGTTGTATTGCTCATTTGTTGAATCATACTGAAGAGCCTTATTTACCTTTTGCAGAGCTAAATCTAAATTCCCTCCTTGCGCATAAAGTACTGCAAGGTTATAGTGTGCTTCATGAAACGTATCATCGATTTTTGTAATTTGCTCTAAATGTTTTATCGCTTCATCGTACTTGCCCAGCTCTATCTCTACAACAGATAGTTGAAATAAGATGTTAGGTGAATTATTCACTTCTTTATTAGCGTTTGATAAATAGGTATATGCACTTTCATAATCCTGCGCTTCTATAAACTCTTGAGCTCTCATTAAAGTATATTGCGGTGATTGGCTTTCAGTTTCACTCATTCCAAATTGGTACAATCCATATAACAACCCTAATGTGACAATTACTCCAGCGATACTTAGTAATCGCTGTTTTTTTTGTGGAATTTGGACGATGAGAGCTGCTAAAAAGCCACCGATTAATCCGCCAATATGACCTGCATTATCGATATTAGGAATAACAAAGCCTAGAGCCAAGTTAATACCAATGATGATAAACAGATTTGAGCCCATCGTTCTTAAAAAAGCTTTTCTATTATGAATTCCAATATATAATAAAGCACCGAAACATCCAAAAATAGCACCAGAAGCTCCAGCTGAGACAAACGGACTAAACGCAAAGCTTGCAATAGATCCTGAGATTCCGGCCAGGATGTATATAATCAAAAACCTTCCAGATCCATAAGCTCTTTCGACTGCTGGTCCAATATAATATAAAGCAAAGCTATTCATCAACAAGTGAAAAAATCCAATATGTAAGACGATCGGAGTAACAAATCTCCACCACTCCCCTTCATATATATATGGGTTAAATTTAGCACCAAATTGAATCAAAGTTTCGGTGTTTTCACTTCCACCAGAAAATTCGAGAAGTAAAAACATGAAAATTTGTAGGATGAGAAAAATGTATGTAAAAAAGGGCTTACCATTTTGGAAAAGTTTCCTTTCTTCCTCTCGAAGCTCATTATGATGTGAAACAACTCTATTTCTTATTTCCTGAACATCTTCTAATTCAGATGTTTCGTTCTGTTCTTGTGGATTTTTTAGAGAAACATTTAATATTTCTTCTAGTTTCTTTTTTGTGTCTTCTTCTTTTATTACTAAAAAAGAACTAATCGTGATAGCACCTTTTTTACCAATAGTATGCCCTTTAGTAAATGCTTCGGGATAATCATCAACCGGAGGCAATGTAGACACATATATGTTCAAAATATGAAGGGGCCCTCTAATACCTTGTTTTAAAAGACTTTGAAAATTCAACCCTGCTTTTTCAATATCAATGGAAAGTGAGTTTCCCCAATCAACATCCATTCTTCTTAGTCGTACAATTGAATATTGTTTATTCCGAACTGGTTCTAATAAAATTTCATTACCATCTTGTGACAAACCTAAAATGGTGAATTTTTGATCTATGACAAGCTGCTCTATTAACGACCAATAAAAATAATCCTGTTCATTAACCATATAATCGCTCCGACTCATTTTTATTTAAGCTGTTTTCGTAAGTTTGTTGAATATAGTACCTTGAAAGCAGCACTGAATACAGTCTATTGACATCTTTTCTTATTTGAATAGATCCTTTAATTCGATAAAACAATTGTTAAAGCATACAATAACCTTTCAGAAAAGAACCTTTATTTATTATATCAATTAGAGAAAATAAAAAGGAAGAAAAAAGCTTTATGAAAGTGTTTACCTAAAAATACCAACCAATGTATTTCCATAAACGATTACCGATTAAGAACGTACTAATGAAAAAAGCTGACAGATTATTGTCAGCTTTTAGAACTTTCAACATGGAATTAATGAAATGCTCTGTTCACAAATTTATCTCTTATAAACGGAACCCTCATTGATAATTGGATAAAATATTTACGTAGCTCTGGTTGACCAAGAACATAATTGACAATTCGGTAACGATATCTGTACAAAGCAAAAGAACCTGCTGCGAGCATGATTAATCGTCTCATTTTCATCCCTCCTACTAATAGTTTTAGTAGGTAAGTGGTTTTTTATCCTTTAAAAAAAGGCTTCATTGTTTCTTTTAATACATTTGCTGAATGAGCAAATTGCTGATTTTCCATTTCATTTAATTTAAGTTCAACCACTTTTTTAATTCCATCACTACCAACAACAGCTGGTACTCCAATAAACACATCACGTTGATCATACTCGCCATTAAGGTAGCAAGAAACGGTTAAAATAGAGCTCTCGTTATGCAGTATCGCTTTTGTAAGTCGTACTAAGCCCATTGCGATTCCATAATAAGTTGCACCTTTACGATTAATAATTTGATAAGCGGCATCTCTGACATTAACAAAAATCTCTTCTAATTTGTCCTTATCACTTGCAACAGAATCTAAAATCGGACTGCCTCCAATATCTGCATGACTCCATACTGGTAATTCGGTGTCACCATGTTCACCAATAATATAAGCATGGACATTACGTGTATCAACTCCAAAATGCTCTCCTAACAAATAACGAAATCTAGCTGTATCTAAAATAGTACCTGAACCGATTACTCGACTATGATGTAAGCCAGAATATTTCCAAACAGCATAAGATAAAATATCAACAGGATTTGTAGCTACGATAAATATCCCATCAAAACCTGATACCATCACACGATCTACTATTGATTTGAAGATTTTTAGGTTCTTCGCCACTAAATCTAATCTTGTTTCGCCAGGCTTTTGATTTGCACCTGCACACAAAACGACAACATCAGCATTCTTACAATCTTCATATTCTCCATACCATATCTTCGTTCGAGTTGGAGCGAAGGCTAAACCATGATTTAGGTCCATCGCATCTCCCTCAGACTTCTCTTTATTAAGGTCAATTAAAACTAGTTCCTCTGTTACTCCTTGGTTCAATAAAGCAAACGCATAACTGGATCCTACAAAACCTGTACCAATAAGTGCAACACGATTAACATGCACAGCCATTTCATCTCAACCTTTCTAAAGCTAATGTTAAATTTGTATGGTTAATCAAATTTAAAAAAATAAAATCGATAATAAAGTAGCAAGAATGATTGAAGATATGTTAACAGAATCATTCGTTAGAAAACTATATCTATGTAATTTTTCCCCTTTCACGCGACAATGAACCTGTTTTTCCGTAATTTTTTGACAAGCTGAACAACAATATTTGATTTGAATTGTTTGACCAAGTATTGTATCAAATATATTCCCTAAAAACCCCATAAAAATAATATAAAGGAAGAAGTATGGTGATAAAGAAAAAAGTAAAATCGATACTGCACTAATAAACATCGCTCCTAATAAGCCTGCAGATGTTCCTAAACTTGATACAGCTCCTGACGTTCCCCGTGGAACTGTTTTTAAAGTAAATAACATCCTAGGATCTTTCTTACTCAATGTGCCGATCTCTGAAGCCCATGTGTCTGAAGTAGCTGCTGCTAGTGATACACAAAAACCAATGAGAAAAACATCCTCAAAGCTGGGTAAGAGTAAAGTAAGTAGACCAAGGCTAGCAGGAATACCTCCATTTGCTATAACTTGCACAATATCACGTTGATCACCTTTTTCAATAATATACATTACATTTGTTTTTAATTTAGCTTTATATTTACTAACATAGCTGGAACTACCAAAGAAACATCCGAGAAGAACAAGGCCTTGCCATGAAAATCCACTATAAATGAAAATGCCAACAAACATGGCCCCAATAGCTCCACTTAATGTTAGTGACTTTGACCTCCACGAAGACAATGATATAAGAACGATAAAAGAAGCTGCAATAATGAGATTAAGCATCACACGTTATAACTCCACATTCCATAATAATTTTATCTACAGGTAGATCATGAGCTTCTTTTGGTATATTATCGACAATTTGACAGGAAAAGGCCAACGATATTGTTTCTTTCTTAAAATTCATTAAAAAACGATCATAAAAGCCTCCACCATATCCTATACGATAGCCCGATGTATCAAAACAAATACCTGGCACTATAACTAAATCGATTTCTTTAGCATTAACAGCATTTGTCTCCGCTATTTTCGGCTCTAGTAGTCCAAAATAAACCTTTTCCAATTGATCAAATGACATTATCCTTCGAAACTCCATTTCTTTTGTTTGAGGATCGCATTTTGGAATAACTACCGTTTTGTTTTCTTTCCATGCTTGTAAAATGATTATATTAGTATCTACTTCTCTTCCTCTAGAAATTGTCAGAGCGATTGTATTTGCTTGTTTCCAACTTATAGAGGATAACAACCTATCACTTATCTCTTCCGATAATTTCTTATAAGTATCTTCACTCATATCCGAGAGTATCTTTTTTATGTATGTACGTAATTCCTGTTTTCCTTTCAATAATTAAAACCTCCTTTTATACCTAATTATATAAGGATTAATAAGATGAATCATTTCATTTTTATGAAGAATATCTAAAACATAGCCTTAACTATGAAGATAATTGTAAAAAATAAAGAATTGATATAGTAAATAGGAGAGTCACACCCCTCCTTGGGGAAGACAGACAATGGATCCAATATGTAAATTTTTTTAAATTAAATTCCGCAAAAAAAAAAAAAAAAAAAAAAACAGTAGGAATAAATATCCTACTGCTTACTTTGTTTCACGGTGTACAGTCATTTTTTTATCTCTTGAACAATATTTTTTAAGCTCAAGACGATCTGGGTTGTTACGTTTATTCTTTTTAGAAATATAGTTACGTTCGCCACAATCTGTGCAAGCTAATGTAATATTCACACGCATGTTTCTTTCCCTCCAAACATAAAAAAACTATAAAACAAATCAGACTTTAATATAATATCATTTTAATCCGACAAATTCCACATCTATTTTATTATATTTTTATTTTTCACTATTTCTGTAGGAGCTTACTGTTTTTTTATAGACATTTATAATTTCTAAAATAAGGGTATTCCATTGATACTGGGAGGTTATGGTTTGATGTCCTTTTACGGCAATTTCATTAGCTTTATCTGGGTTATTTAAATAATATCGTAATTGTTCAGCAAGCTTCTCGGCATTTGTACTTTTAACTATTATTCCTCTATTAGGTGCTAAGACGTCCGCTAGCCCCCCTACATCGAATGAAACAATTGGTTTTGAGTATATCATAGCCTCTAATGCAACAATCCCAAATGGCTCATACAGGCTTGGTATAATTAACATATCACAAAATTTAAGATACACATTCCTTTCACGTTCATGTAAGTAGCCTGGAAAAAATACCCTTCCTTCTAATTCTAAAACAGAAACTTGTTGTTTTAATGACATTTCAGCAGGTCCAGCTCCTGCAATAACTACATTAAATTCGGGAAACTCTTTATAAATTAATGAAAAAGCTTCTAATAAAAGTTGAAATCCTTTTTCTGTTACTAACCTCCCCATCGCCAATAAATATGGAGTTGATAGTAATGGAGTTGAATTATCTGTTAATGGATATTTTTCAGGGATTAGTCCATTTGAGATCATCTCAATTTTTTCCGATGATACATCATATTTAGATTTCAGTAACTTTTTCATATACTCACTACAGACAATTATTTGGTCAGACTTATTTATTAGTTCATTTTCATATGAAGTAATCTCTTCAATAAGTAAATTGAAGTCGCCTAGCTTACGTTCTTTTTCAGTAGAATGTATGGTGGTAATTAGTGGCATGACTGTATGATTACTTAGTGCACATCCAGCTATTCCAGTTAGCCAGTCATGTACATGAATGAGGTCAAATGAATATTGAAGTTCTTGAAGAACAAATTGCGAAAAACGAAAGTTAATATTCTTTATATATTCTAAAAAATTTGATGGGTTCTTTTGCCAAGGTAACAGCCTGTAAATATGAATTCCATTTTCAAAACTGTATGTTTCCTGATCGGTAGTTGAAAGTGTAACAACTATATAGATTAAATGAAAGTTTGTACCGGCTTCGACTAAATCCGTAACATGCCTCCCTAACCCTCCTATCATATTTTCTCCATATTCTGTTGATAATAGCAATACTGTAAAAAGAGGAACATCATTAAGCTGCTTATTCATAAATTGTGTACCCTGAAATATATGATTGCCAAGAACGATCCCTCTCTTTAACCTCTACCCATTGATAGTTTGGAGCATCTTCATTTAGTTGGATTAACGATCGCTTTACTTCATTAGAACACTTAACAGTAATGCTCACATTTTGAGAATTAATAGCAATCAATTCACAATAATATAACCCTTCTGGAAGATTGAATAAGCGGATAGCATCTGCATCTTTATTTACACCAAAATCAATACTACTATTTTGCCTATCATTTTTACAATAAACAGCTACTTTAACAAGCAGATCATTAAAATCTTCTTTAAGAATGTTTTCTAACAGAACTTTAGTAGATGGCACAATGCTCCAAGATAACACTAAATAATTTGTATAAGAAATAAGAGATAGTGTATCCACATAAACTGAATGTTTATTACGAAATATATATGAGCCTACTTTATTTGTTTGTTTATTATTCATACGACCAACCTCTTCCATCATGCTTCTTTTTATCTTAACACGGCAAAAAATTATGCAGTGGCTAAATTTTAAAAGGAAATTCGTCAAAAAACTACATTTTCTTAAATTATTGCTTCTTTATAAAGTGAATTTATGTTATAAATGTAGAGGGAAATATACTTTAGAAGGTGAAAAAAAATGACAATTATGATCATTATTTTATTAATTATAAGCATCGCGCTTATCGGTATATCTTATTTTCAAAGAGATAATGTAAAGGAACTTGAGCAAGAGCTTGATCATTTACAGTTATCTGCCATGCAAGAAATATACAAGCTAAAAAAGAAAATGAGAATCGTCGAAGAAGAACTTCTACAAAACGATGTTCCATTAAAAGAGCAAACAAACTCCTATGAAGAACAAGAAAATAAATCGAATACATCCCGAGTATTAGCAAAATATCGTCAAGGAATGTCCTTAGAAGCAATTGCATTATCAGAGGCTTCTTCTGTTGAAGAAATACGCCTAATTGTTGAACAAAATGAGAGGGTTTTAACATGAGTAAAACAGGATTTCGCACATTTGCAGCTGGTATGATACTTTCTACCTCTGTACTTGGAGGAACATACCTTT
Source organism: Metabacillus litoralis (assembly GCF_007994985.1). Classification (GTDB taxonomy): domain Bacteria; phylum Bacillota; class Bacilli; order Bacillales; family Bacillaceae; genus Metabacillus; species Metabacillus litoralis. Next base: position 122,536 of record NZ_VOQF01000002.1, read on the forward strand.
TATCTGATAAAGAACAGGCAGCAGCAAAGGTAGAGAAGGAAGTAACTGAGGCTGATATTAAAACATACCTAACAAATAATAATAAAATGGCTATTGATACAGACGAATATGAAGAATTTTTAGCATCAAAAAATGCAGCAGATCAAAAAGAAGAAACAAAAGTAGCTGAACAACCTAAAACTGAAGAAGCTCCAAAAGAAGAAGCAAAGAAAGTAGAAGAAAAGAAAGAAGAAGTCGTAAGCTATAAAGTTGCTATTAAAGATGGTATGACTACTAGTGAAGTATCTGATGCATTAGAGTTAAACGGAATTATTGAATCATCTAAGGAATTTGATAAATTTTTAATAAGCAATGATTATCATACAAAAGTGCAATTAGGTACTTTTGAAGTGAAAAAAGGTATGACTTTCGCACAATTGGCTGATGTTATAACAAGATAAAATGAGAATAAAGAGCTTGGAACATAACTAGGGAAAAACTAAAAAGGTTCTGATCATCCAAATGATGATCAGAACCTTTTTTTAGCACTCCCTAGAAATCTTTTTCTGTATAATGGTAGGAACTCTAAATTTTAAAATGAAATTAGAAAAGACCCCAATAAACAAATTAATGTTCAATGGAGGCCTCTGTCGTTTTAATTACTGCGTATGTGTATTGTTCAAAAAGCTTTTTATAATGATAAAATATAACTAAATTTAAGAGTTTAAATCGTATCTCTGACCTTTTACTAGGTACATGATGCTTTCTGATATATTTGTCGCGTGATCAGCCGTTCTTTCGATATAACGACAAACAAACGCTAATTGAGTAAGTTGCTCTAAATACTCAGATTTTGTTTTCATTAAAGTAAGGATATCTCTCATTCCTTCACCGTAAAGATCATCTACCTGATCATCCATATCTGCAACCTTTTTAGCCAAAACAATATCTTCCTCATTAAAAGCTTTTATTGATAATGAAAGCATCTCAGTAGCTATTTTATGCATATTTTTAATGGTATTAATTGGTTTCACTAATGGCTCTTGTCCAATTCTAATTGTAGACTTTGCAATATTAACGGCAAAATCTGCCATTCTCTCAATATCACTTGAAATTTTAATGGCTACGATAATTCTTCTTAGATCAGTGGCTACTGGCTGTTGTTTGGCAATTAATAATATGGCTATATCGTTAATTTCCTCATCTAGATCGTCTGCTCTGTAATCATCTTCAATAATTTGAAGAGCTAATTCTATGTTTTGTTTCTCCAAAGCATCAATTGACTTATTTAGAGCAACCTCAGTTAAACTACCTAATTCAATTAATTTATCTCTAAGATTTTTTAAGTCAACGTCAAATTTTTCTCTAACACTCATGATAAATAACCTCCATATCCATATTCCATATATCTATTGTATTCCCTACTTCAACAAATTAATCACTTAGAATAATACCATTTAAAAAATGGCTGTTAAACTTTGTTGTTGATTTCCGTTACAGGCTTCGCTTTGCCGGGAAAAAAGTACCTTTTTTCCTAGGTCCGGGAGCCTCCTCGGCACAAGCGCCTGTGGGGTCTCCCTTTGACACGCTTCTCCCACAGGAGTCTCATGCCTTTCACTCCAATCAACAAAGTGCTGAAAATCAACATTAACCTTTAACATAGCCTAAAAAATTAAAGTCGTGTTTTAAACACGACTTTTATAAAATATTAACCGAAGCGACCAGTAATGTAATCTTCCGTTCGTTTGTCACTTGGATTTGAAAATAAACGATCTGTATCAGTATATTCAATAACTTCTCCGTTTAGGAAGAAAGCTGTACGATCTGAAATACGTGCTGCTTGTTGCATATTATGAGTAACAATAATAATACTATATGTTTGTTTTAGTTCTTGTATTAATTCTTCAATCTTAAGTGTAGAAATAGGATCAAGAGCTGATGTAGGTTCATCCATTAAAATTACATCTGGTTCAATTGCTAAGCAACGAGCAATACATAACCTCTGTTGCTGCCCACCAGATAGACCATATGCATTTTCTTTTAGTCTATCCTTAACTTCAGTCCAAATTGCTGCACCACGTAAACTTCTCTCAACAATTTCATCAAGGATAGCTTTATTTTTTATCCCATGAATTCTCGGTCCATAAGCTATATTATCGTAAATTGATTTAGGGAAAGGATTTGGTTTCTGGAAAACCATTCCTACTTTTGTTCTTAGATCTTCTACCTGATAGGTTTTATCTAATATATTTTTTTCTCTATATTTAATATCTCCTGATATACGAACTACTGGTATTAATTCAACCATTCTGTTTAACGTCTTAATAAATGTAGATTTTCCACAACCAGAAGGTCCAATAATTGCAGTGACTTCATTTTCATAAATAGAAAGGTTAATGTTTTTTAAAGCATGATCTCCGCCATACCATAAATTTAAATCTTTTGTATCATAAACAATACTCTTACTATTCATTGGCTTTTCATCTCTTTCAGTAGTTGTTATGATCTTTTTTTCACTATCGGATAAAACTGCCATTTTTAAAAACCCCCAAGAAATTAAAATCTATTTTGAAACTTATTTCTTATTATAATTGCAATTGAATTCATTAAAAATAATACTATTAAGAGAACAACAATTGTAGCAGCAGCAAGGTTTGCATATTCAGCTACAAGAGCAGAATCAACTGTCCAATAGTATATTTGCATTGGTAACACTGTAAATTTATCAAAGATGCCATCAGGCAGTGGAATTAACAATGCTGGGATTCCAATTACAACTAGTGGTGCTGTTTCACCAATTGCCCTTGAAAGAGATAAAATAAGACCTGTAGAGATACCTGGTATTGCTGCAGGTAAAACAATGTTCTTTATTGTTTGCCATTTAGTAGCTCCCATGCCGTAGGATGCTTCTCTTAAGAATTTAGGGACTGCACGAATAGCCTCTTGACTTGCAACTACAACAATTGGAAGAACCAATAATGACATTGTCAGTCCACCAGCTAGAACAATATTCCCTAAACCAAAGTTCCGTACAAACACAGTCAATCCTAATATACCAAACACAACTGATGGAACACCAGCTAAGTTAGAAATATTTGTTTGTATAAAAGATTTCATTTTTCCATTTTTTGCATATTCCTCTAAATAAATTGCTGTACCTACTCCTAGAAACATTGTTACAGGAGCAACAACGACCATTAACCATAAGGTCCCACTAATTGCACCCATGATTCCTGCTCGTTCAGCAGTTGTTGACAGTTTACTCGTTATAAATTGAAAATCAATCCACCCGATACTATCTGAGTATACGCGATAGATTAACGTTAATAATACGACCAATCCAAATAGAGTTGCTAAAAAGAATAGACCCTTTGCAAGTTTATTTGCAAACAAACGTGATCCCATCTTCTTTTGTACTTGTTCTGCATCTACATATTTCATAATTAATACTCCTCCCTATATTTGCGAGAAATATACTGGGCAATAAGATTCATTATGAGTGTAAATACAAATAATGTCATTGCAACAGCGTATAAACTATAATAAATAGTTGAGCCGGCAGGAGCCTCTCCACCAGTTACTTCAACGATATAAGCAGTCATTGTTTGCATGGATTGTGTAATATCGAAAGTAAAGTTTTTGTTACTACCACTTGCAATTGCGACAATCATTGTCTCCCCAATAGCTCGCGAAATACCCAAGACAAATGAAGCAATAATACCAGATATAGCAGCTGGTATAACAATTTTAAAAGTTACCTCAAGTTTAGTTGAACCAAGAGCAAGAGCACCTTCACGCATTGAATTCGGCACAGAACTCATTGCATCCTCAGAAAGTGATGCTACCATAGGAATGATCATAATACCCATAACAAGTCCTGGACTTAGAATATTTGTTGGATCTAAAGCTGGAATAAATGATCTCAATAATGGTGTTACAAAAGTAAAAGCAAAGAATCCATAAACGATCGTAGGAATACCTGCAAGAATTTCAAGAATTGGCTTTAAAATTCTACGCACTTTTTCAGAAGCATATTCACTTAGAAAAATTGCAGCCATTAATCCAATTGGAATAGCTACAAACATTGCGATAATTGTAGAAATAATGGTACCTGTTAGTAAAGGTAAAACACCAAATACTGCATTATCACCTAATGGATTTAATTCTATTCCTGTATAGAAATCCAAGAATGGAACATCTCTAAAAAAGTTTATTGTTTCTGTTAAAAGAGTAATAACTATGCCAATAGTTGTGAGAATTGAAATTGTAGCTATTGCTAATAAAAATTTTGGTATAAACTTTTCTGTGACTGAATTTATATTTGTTGAGTTTCTCTTTTTTTCTATCATGTCACGGACGCTCACTTTATTATCCAAGAACGAAAACCCCTTTCATCCTCCATGCGATATGAGAGGTGAAATTTTATAGTAGATTGTATTAATAGAGGAATACATATATAAGAAGATGAGAAGCTAAACTTCTCATCTTCTTACTGTTAAGAAAGAACGATTGATTATTTTAATCCTTCTAAATAGCTAATTGATTCTTGAATTGCTTCATCTTTTAATGGAGCAAAACCAGTTTCAGTAGCTACAGTTTGAGCATTTTCCATAGCGTAGATTGCATAATCAAGAACTTGTGGCTTCTCTTTCGCTAATCCAACGTTTAAGTATGTGAATACTGGACGAGTAAATGGACTGTAAGCAGCTTCTTCGTCTAATCCGATTGTTTCTAAGCTTGGAGCAATTGGACCTTTACCGAAGTCAACATTTACTGCACCTAATTTGTCTTTATTGCTATCATAGTAACCATATCCAAAGAATGCAATTGCATTTTTATCTTTAGAAACAAGATCTACAAGAGTAGAATATTCTTGTTGTAAGTTTACAGAATCAATGAAATCTTTTTCTTCCATAATTGTTTCGAACATAAATTCATTTGTACCATGGTTTTCATTAGGACCCATTGGCTTGATTTCTTCAGCTGGCCATTCTGGATTAATATCAGACCACTTTGTTACTCCACCTTCAGCAAGGAAGATCTTTACAACATCTTCTTGAGTCATTTCAGTTGCCCAATCGTTATCTTTGTTGATTACGAATGTTAAACCATCAAGAGCAACCTGGAATTCTTTCACTTCAATACCTAAATCATCAGCTAAAGCTGTTTCTTCTTCTTTAATATGACGAGATGCATTGTTAAAATCTGTTCCATTTTCAGCTAAGAATTTTTTGAAACCAGCAGAAGTACCTGCGCGACTTACTTCAACAGAAACTTCTTCATTTTCAGTCATATAATTTTCTGCCATTTTCGCCATGAAAGGATAAACTGTACCAGATCCATCAATTACAACGCTACCTTCTAATGCTGTTTCTTCAGTAGCCTCTCCATTTCCGTCACCAGTGTTTGTTTCTTTAGTTTCTCCGCCACCACATGCAGCTGCGAATACTACTAGAATTCCCATAACTAAAAGTAATGCAAGGTTTTTCATGCTTTTCATTTGCCAATTTCCCCCTAAAGAGTGTTTTTGTTTTGTTTGTCCTACATGTAATAGAATACCGCTCTAATATTAATAACGTTTTAATACAATGTAAAGGTTTTGTAAATTCATGATAGAGTTTGTCATATTTTGCACTAAATTGGGTTATAGGTTTTTTCAGGTACAAAATAGAGTCGCATAAAGTTTAATACAATCAGTTAGTAAAAGTTAGTAAAAGGTAAGAAAATCTAGTGATATAGCTCAACCATATGTCAACAGTGCTTTAAGTTAATATTCACAAGAGGTTCCCTAAGTATTCAATAAACCGAATCTCTAACTGTTTAGGACTATTTAAGAAATTCTAGATAAATATTACCCACTATTATCACCATCAACAATATTTTCCTTTAATACTGGTTTACGTCCGGTTTGCTCAATGCTTTTTTCACTTTCATCTAAATGTACATTTCGTACAAAAAAGTATATAACGAAGTGACCAGCACCAATTATGGTCAGTAAAACAGGAATACTTTGCTTTTCATCAAAGAAAGAAATAGCGATGATAAACCCTACTACTGAAAGAATTCGTCCCATATTGAGAAAGATTTCTTTTACCACAATGTACTCGATCCTTGCCCTTTTAGCACTCCACGCCTTACCAATAACATCGTATGTTATTGACATATATGGAACAAGTAACATCGGATATCCTATTGCAATAAGTGCGGCATATATAAGTAGCTTTTGATAAGTTAAATCAAAAAGGATTAAGAAGATTGAAATATACAGTAACGTTCCGCCAATGAAAATGAAACGTTTACGCCTTGTTTTCTTTATCACTCTAGATGCAAGATAGTATCCTAGAAAAGCTACAACAGAATTCACTAGACCGAATGTTCCTAATGCTAATTCACTTCCGGTTGTAATAAATACGAAAACACCAATTACAAATACAAAGGTTCCTTCACGCAAACCCTGAAAGAAATGTGCTCTTGTAATAAGCTTCCAATTCTTATTATTCTTACGTTCATGAAAAATTCGTTTTAATAAATAATCTCCTTCTGCTTTTCTTCTCTTTATAAAAAAGCTCAGTACCACAGCTCCTGAGAATAACAAGAGAGAAATAGTAAAGATAGTAGTATAGCCAGTAAAATTCTTTAATTTTGAAATTGCAAAGCCTGCAACTATAGGTCCTACCATTCCAGCTGTGGAGTTCATAACACCTAAAAACCCATTAAAGAAATCTCTTGTTTCAGGTTCAGTAATTTCAAATGTTAATACATTAAATGCTAACCAGTAAAAACCGTATCCTATACCTAATGTTCCACCTAATAATATAAGGAATTTAGAAGCAGATCCTCCTATCATAAGGACAATTAAGAAAAATATAGCTAAAAAAATAACACCAAGTCTTAGTACAATTACTCGATCAACTTTCTTGGCAAGTCTTCCCGCAAAAATAAAGGTTAGTGGCTGCATGACCACGATTGATAAATTGTATATAGCTAAGTCAATAAATTTTCCGGATTGTTTCCATAAGTAAACGTTAACAAATGTATTGGAAAGAGCAATACTTAAGGCATACAATCCCCCAATCACTAATAATAAGATTAAATCCTTACTTACATCTACATCACCAATAATCTTTTTCATTTTTGACATTAAAAATACTCCCCTTCAACTTCTATTACATAGTTTGTCTTATCGATGTGTAGTTATGTATTTATATTGTAATTAGTCAGTATAATCGACATAAAGAAAAGGACTAACAAATGAATGTTAGTCCTCTTCTTTATAACTATTCTTTTTTATTATTTCCCAGCGATAAAACGTTTAGAAACTTCATCCCAGTTTACTACATTCCAGAAAGAAGCAATGTAATCAGGGCGACGATTTTGGTAGTTTAGGTAATATGCATGCTCCCAAACATCTAAGCCTAGGATTGGTGTTTTACCTTCCATTAATGGAGAATCTTGGTTTGGTGTACTAGTTACTTCTAGCTCACCATTGTTTACAACTAACCAAGCCCAGCCAGAACCAAAACGAGTTGTTGCAGCTTTAGCAAACTCTTCTTTGAAGCTATCATAGCTACCAAATTTAGCGTTAATTGCTTCGCCAAGTTCACCTGTTGGATTACCGCCACCATTAGGAGATAGAATTGACCAGAATAAGCTATGGTTTGCATGTCCACCACCGTTATTGCGCACTGCTGTACGGATAGATTCTGGAACAGCATCTAAGTTAGAAACTAATTCTTCTACACTTTTCGCTGCTAGATCAGCATTTCCTTCTAAAGCAGCATTTACATTTGAGATGTAAGTGTTGTGATGTTTTGTGTGATGAATATTCATTGTTTCTTTGTCAATATGTGGTTCTAGTGCATCATACGCGTAAGGTAATTGTGGTAATTCATAAGCCATTGTTTATTCCTCCTTAAAATATGTACCTATTGTTAAAAAGCCTATCTAAAGCTTCTCAATTCTAAGGTTACCAAAATAGTCCTATACTTTCAATTAATATGAACTACATCACGAATAACAGTTTTCTCAAAAAGAAAATTAATATGCATGCTAAAAATCCACTAAAACATGATAGTAAAAATTAACTAGCAACCATCATTCACAAAGTTCCTTATTATCACTCAAAAGAATTTTTAGTCTAAGTTGAATTGCTTTGATATGTTAGATAATGAATTGGATAGTCCTTTTAATTGTAAGCCAATTTCATGCGTGCTTTCCATCTGATGTATTTGGTTATCACTTGTTGAAAGCATTTGTTCTGTACTAGCTAGGGTTTCTTGTGAGATTGATGCAAAGCTCAAAGTTCCCTCTTCTAAATCTGGAAGTACCAATTTTAAACCATGAAGCTCTCCTTGCATTCCTTGTAGTTTCTCACTTACCGTATCTATTTCCATCATTAGTTCATCAAAGGATGCTTTTGAATCATTTGCCGTTTCTAAGTTATGCCTTATTTTCATTAGCATATCTCCAAATTCTTTAGTAGCACGAATCGTTACTTCTTCCATTTCAGAAATTGATTTTGAGATATCTATAGTAGCAGAAGAAGATTGGTCAGCTAGTTTCTTTACCTCATCTGCTACAACAGCAAATCCCTTGCCTGCTTCTCCTGCTCTGGCCGCTTCGATAGTTGCATTAAGAGCCAATAACTTTGTTTGATCTGCAACACCTTTTATTAACCCTACAAGGCTAGTTATTGAAGAAGAGTGATTCCTTACCTGTTGTATTGTTGTGGTCATATGCTCAAAATCCTGCTCAAAGCTATGGATGGTATTAATTAAGTGCATGTTGTTTTTTTCTCCACGTTTAGCGGATAAATTCATATCTTCAGAACTCTGGAAAACAGTATTCATTCCAGAAATCAACAACTCGATTTTTTGTTTTATTGATTGAAAACCGATTACACTTCTTTCTGAGCTACTTACTGTCTGCTCCGCTCCGAGTTTTACTACATTAATAGCTTCAATTAAATGACGACTATACGAAAGTGCATTTTCTGAAGAATAACTCAAATTTTCTCCTGTGCTCTCAAGCTCTGTTGTTGTCTCATTGATTTCATTAATAACAACTCTCATTTGTTCAATCATCATATTAAAGCTTACTTTCAAAGATTGAAGCTCAGGAATTGTGGTGTTAATTAAGGCTTTTTTATTTAAATTACCTTCACGGACCTCTGTCATAACATGTCTAAGTTCATTTAAAGGGTTCGTTAGACTACGAACAAAAAGGACTAAAAGAATCGTTGATATAACTAAACTCACAACTACTACAAGGATCATAAATTGCGCCATATCATTTACTGGTCCTAAATAAGAATTGGTTGGAACAACTAAAATGTATTTACCATTAACCTCTGGCATTTTTATAACTGATATTGTATAGTCTTCACCTTTAATTGTATGATGGAAAACCTCATTTTCCCCATTAGATATTTTTTCTTTAAACGAGTCATTGAAAGTAAGATTCGATTTATTACTTACTTTAAATGGTTTTATTTCATCGTCTACAAAATAAAACATTTGTGATTGTATCTTGTCCGATGTTAACTGTTTTTGTTGATCACGAACACTAATCTCTAATTGCTGCATAAAGTATAAATCATCACTCACATATAAGAATTTCAGGTTTTTTGCAACATAAGCCATAACTTCTGATTCACGACTTATACGATTTTCAATCGTCTCAATTGTAGTATCTTTTGCTTTCAGGTAGGAACTAATTCCTACTGTAATAATAGAGACAAATAATAAGAAAATAAATAATAGCAATAAACGATTTTTTAGGCTAAATTTCGCATACCGTTTATCTAAACCACGAATCAGCGCTGGATGATCCTCCTTTTCTGTGTTCTTTATCTTTTCATGCTTTTTTTGATTAGAGTTTTTCTTATGTATTTTCGTCCTTTTATGTTCCAAGCCTAAGACCTCCATATCTCGTGTAAATTCGACTTATTATATCATTGGAATGTTAAGCCAATGTTAAGAATAGGAAGGTCGTCAATAAGTCTTTCTACTTATTCGCATTATATTTTTTGCCGATTTCAGCTTTATCTTTAACTAAATAGTTAAAGTACACGGAACTAAGATTCTACTTGTGAAGTCCCATTTTTAACTATATCTATCGAGAAGTGGTGTTTTTTCCTAGATAGCTACAAACTCTGACACACAAAAAAAAGCAAGGGATTTCCCCTTGCTTTCAAAACATTTGTTTATTTTTTTAGTCTCTATGTCCTAAAACAGCTTCAGCAAGATTAACTGAGTGATCTCCAATGCGCTCTAAGTTACTAATAATATCGACAAAAACAATTCCAGCTGAACCAGTGCATGCACCTTCATTGATTCTTAGGATATGTTTCTTTCTCAAAGTACGTTCCATCTTGTCAATTTGTTCTTCTGATTTAAGTACCTTCATAGCCAATGCTGTATCTTTATCATCTAAAGCGGTTAGTGCATCTTTTAATGTTTGGATTGTCAAATCAAACATTTCCTCTAAATCTTTTTTAGCTGAATCTGTGAGCTTAACTTTGTTTGTTATTTGGAATCCAACTAATTCAACAACATTTTCAAAATGATCACCTATACGTTCGATGTCTCTTACAGTATCCATTAACATACTATGTTCTTCAGATTCTGTTGAAGACATTTCACTTCTCGAAATTAGAATTAGATAATCTGTTATTTTACGATCCAAATTATTAATTGCATCTTCAAGTTGCATAGCAGTGTCTGCATTTTTTTGAGAAAATGTTTTTTGATATTCACTAGAAGCTTCTAAACCGATAATAGCAAATTTACCCATTCTTAACACTTCTTCTTTTGCTTGTCCTAAAGCAATCGAAGATGATTGTTCAATAAAAATTGGATCTAGATGTTTTGGTTTGTATTCAATCATAGAATCATCACCTGGTATTAATTTTGTAACGATCCAAGCGAGTAATCCAATTAACGGCAATTGTATAATTGTATTTGTTAAATTAAATGATCCATGAGCAAACGCAATTGTCATTTCTGGATTTAAATTCATAGCGTCTTGCAAAAACTGAACGAAGTTAGTAAACAAAGGTAAGAATATTAAAAATATCCCTGTACCTAGTAGGTTGAAAATTACGTGTGTTAATGCAGCACGTCTTGCAGCAACTGACGCTCCAATAGATGCTAATACGGCTGTAATGGTTGTACCGATATTGTCACCAAATAAAACAGGTAAAGCTGCACGAATATCCATTAATCCTTGTCCAAATAATTCTTGTAGTATCCCTATAGTAGCACTAGAACTCTGCACGATGACAGTAAAAATCGTTCCAATTAAAACACCAAGTAAAGGATTATCACTCATGCTAAGAGTTAAATCATGAAACTCTTGTAAGCTGCGTAATGGTTTCATTCCTCCACCCATTAACTCTAGTCCAAAGAATAAAGCACCGAATCCAAATACAATTTGCCCCAAATTATGTATTCGTTTATTTTTAAAGAAAAACAGTAGTACTGCACCAACAGCAATAATTGGTAGGGCATAATCTGATATTTTTATCCCTATAATGAAGGCTGTAACTGTTGTACCTATATTTGCTCCCATGATGACACCAATAGCTTGTCTAAGTGACATAAACCCAGCACTTACTAAACCTACAGTTATAACTGTTGTTCCGCTGCTAGATTGGATTAAAATAGTAACAATTATACCTGCTAATACACCCATTATAGGATTCGTTGTAAACTTATCTAATATATCTCTAAGTTTATCACCCGCAGAGCGTTGGAGCCCATCGCCCATGTATTTAATCCCAAAAAGAAATATCCCAAGACCACCGATGAATTCAAATATCATCTTTTGGATATCAAGTTCCAAAATTTTCAACCCCTCATTCTTCTTCTTTTTTTCGACAAACATCTACAACCCTTTCAATTATTAACGAAATATTGATTTTTTGTAAAGGTATTTCGTTAAAATATTTACAAAAAATTTACGAAAAAATATTAAAACGCTTTCATTAAGACTATAATTTGTTTATTATAACTTTCCTTGTAATCTCTTCACATCACATATAAAATAAAGTCGTATAAAAAAGAAGGATGTGTCTTTAAGGAGATGAATGTATTTAAACAGCTTTTATCAAGCATATACTCACCTAAAACGATCTCTACATTTCGTTTTCAAGGGATAGGTAAAACAATTCTTTTTGTATTTCTTCTAGCTTTACTCAGTACTATACCAACAGCTTTTCATTTTACAAATGGATTAGTAGATGGCTTAAAAGGTTTTGATGAAACTTTACGCAATGATTTACCCTCATTTTCAATTGAAGAAGGTAAATTAAGTGCAGACACCGATGCGCCAGTAGAAATTAGAAAAGATAATTTCATTATTATCTTAGATGATACAGGAGCTTTTGGTGTTGATGAGCTTGAAGCAAAGCAAAATGCGATTGGTATTTTAGATGACCGATTTGTTTTTGCAGCAAATGGGCAAGCGCAGACATATGAATATAATTTAATGAACATGACTTTAACTAGTGAAGATTTGATTGAGGTCTCAAGTCAATTCAATGATCTATTGCCTATAATAATCTCCATCCTATTCGTTATTATGTACCTATTTGGAGCATTTGTTAAATTCTTAGAAATCACATTTTTAGCATTATTCGGATTAGTCTTTAAAAATAGCTTAAATCGTAAGTTGAATTTCAAACAAATATGGGTGCTAGCTGCTTATTCAATTACATTGGCTACAATCTTCTTTGTTATAATGGATAGCCTGAGAGTATCTGTTCCAAACGGATTTATTATTAATTGGTTTGTTCATGTGATTGTATTATATCTAGTATTTAAAGAGATACCACAGTCAAAAAAACCAATAAATTCTGATAAACCACAAACAAAAACCTTGGAATAACTGAAGTGACCCCTTAAAGTTAGACACGGTTATTTCTTTAGGCAACTTGGGTAAAATGAGTTCG
>NZ_VOQF01000020.1 GCF_007994985.1 Metabacillus litoralis
TCCCATTAATTTATATATATCGAAGATATTGTGTAAGAGGTAGAGACTAAAAAGCACTACTAGCCTGTGGCTTGGGAGAAGCAAGAAGGTCAAGGAAGCGCAGCGAATGAAGACCGGAATGTGCGAATTTGGCACATGAGGATCTGAATGAACGAGCTGACGCAGAGATTCGCCGCTTATCGCAAGCCGACATCCGAACGCGGAAGTTGAGCTCTAGCGCCGATGGTAGTTGGGGGTTTCCCCCTGTGAGAGTAGGACGTCGCCAAGTAAAGTGTGGAAAGATCAGTAGAGATACTGGTCTTTTTTTGTGCGTGAAAAAGGTCATGGGAGATCATGGTAATGATTAAGCTAGAACGAGATATGCATAAAGGTAGAGACTAAAAAGCACTCCTAGTCTGAGGCTTGGGAGAAGCAAGAAGGAAGTGTATGGCAGCGGATGAAGACCTGACAGATAGTCTGATATCGCTAAGTAATGATATCAGATCAATAGTCTAAAGGTTGTCATCAAGGGGATGAGGCCTATAAGAGAGCAGAAACCCAAGTCAAATGTCCGTCATCAAGGAGATGAAGCCCATAAGAGAACAGAAACCCAGATCTAAAGGTCGTCATCAAAAAGGAGGAACCTCACTAGTAAGCAATTGTTGTATGGTCTGAGACATCTAGGTGCAAAAACATGATATTTAATAAAAATTCAGTGCAGAAAAACATGATAGTATAATTGATTAGTTGAAAATAAAAGTATATTCTTAATTAACTCATTTTACTCAATCTTTATTCAGTATATAAAGTCAGATCACACCTTGTCTACATGAATTGAATTAAGGTTATAGCAATGAGCTTTCAGAAAATGATCATTTTAAAAAGTGAACAAGCACAATAAAAGGAACTTTACATACAGTATGAATATCCATAATAACTAAATTGATTAAATTGTGTATACAATATAGAAACTTGGTAACAATAGAAAGTATGGAGGTGGAGATTTTGGATTCTAATAGCTTAGAAATGTCTAAAGGGAAAACTTGTATTATATGTGATAAAGAAAAATCTATGGGAATTCATCTCTATACAAGTTTTATTTGTGTAGAATGTGAAAAAGAAATAAATAGTACACAAACATCTGATGAAAAGTATAAATACTTCGTTGAAAAATTGAGTAGGGTAAAAAATCCCCCACTTTATTCTTAATAGAATACATGATTAAAAGGCTAACACAATGTTAGCCTTTTTTACGTATATATGGAGATAATCACCAATAAGTGAAAGCACCTATTCTTTTGTTTGGTCTACATAATACAAATATATACAACCTTGTATATACTGTTACATATAAGTATTGTTATAATTATTTAATATAAGTAAAGGACGTTGATCTATATATGTACACTCCTCTCTTTACGGCTTTAATGCAACACGCAAAGAGAAAATCTTTATCCTTCCATGTACCGGGACATAAAAATGGGAAGGTTTTTATAAAACAAGCAGACGAGATCTATAAGAATATCTTATCCTTAGACGTTACAGAACTAACTGGATTAGATGATCTACATCACCCTACTGATGTTATTGCTGAGGCACAGCAGCTTACAGCGAAACTTTATGGAGTGAAAAACTCTTATTTTCTAGTGAATGGATCAACTGTAGGAAATATGGCGATGATTTTAGCTTGTTGTAATGAAGGTGATGAGGTTCTTGTCCAAAGAAATTCTCATAAATCGATTATCAATGCTGTTCAGCTTGCAGGAGCAAATCCTATTTTTTTGTCACCAAAAATGGATACTGTATTACAAGTACCTAGTTATGTTGATATACAAACAATCAAACATGCTATTGAAAGCTATCCTAATGCTAAGGCGCTTATATTAACTAATCCTAATTATTATGGATTAACTGTTAACTTGAAAGAAGCGATTGAGCTTGCACATAGTTGTAGTATTCCTGTGCTTGTTGATGAAGCTCACGGTGCGCATTTTAAAGCAGGTATAGAATTTCCTACTTCAGCAGTGGATATAGGGGCAGATATAATTGTCCATTCTGCTCATAAAACACTGCCAGCCATGACAATGGGTTCTTTTTTACACTATAATACTAACCTCATTGATAGGGAAAAGGTAGAATTCTACTTAGCTATTTTACAAAGTAGTAGTCCATCTTATCCAATCATGGCGTCTCTTGATTTGGCAAGAGCCTATCTTGAGGAAGTGAAAGAAAATCGAGGAATAGATAGTATACTAAAAGCAATTATTAATATAAAAGAACAACTAAAGAATATTGATGGTTTAGAGATTTTAGAATCGGCAGATCCACTCATTCAAATAGATCCACTTAAACTAACTGTTCGGTCAACTTCTGGGTTATCGGGTTATGAGTTGCAAGACTGGTTTGAATTACACAATGTCTTTATTGAGCTAGCAGATCCTTTAAATGCATTAATGATACTACCATTAGATCATAAAATTCACAATTTAGAGCATTTGAGTAAAAAAACATCAACAACTTCTATATCAATTACTGCTAATAAACGAGTACAATTACATTACAAGCAAAATAAGGGTATTAATAGGTTAGAAAAACCATACTCATATTTAAAAACATGTGAGAAGGAATTAATTAAATTAGATGATGCTATCGGGGCTATTTCAGCAGAGTCGATTATTCCTTATCCACCTGGAATACCTTTAATAATAGTAGGTGAAACAATAACAAAGGATTTAATAGAACAGTTAAAGGAAATGCTTGAGATGCGTATTAATATACAAGGTGATAATAATATAAGGCAAGGAAACATAAAGATTTATAAGAATAGAGGGTGAGAGATATTGGCAGGTAAATTTATTACCTTTGAAGGTCCTGAAGGGGCAGGTAAAACAACTGTATTAGAAAGATTGATGAAGGATTTAACAGAAGCAAACTCTGAAATTATATTTACCAGGGAACCAGGCGGTATACTTATAGCAGAGAAGATACGAGATGTTATCTTAAATAAAGATCATATTGAAATGGATCCAAGAACTGAGGCTCTTTTATATGCTGCTGCTAGAAGACAGCATTTGGTGGAAAAAGTAATTCCAGAAATAAATAAAGGATCAAATGTATTTTGTGACAGATTCATTGATAGCTCTTTAGCATATCAAGGCTACGCAAGGGGCTTAGGAATAGATGAAGTTTTATCTATTAATGAATTTGCTATAAATGGAATTATGCCTGATTTAACATTTTATTTTAAAATAGATCCTAAAATTGGTCTTGAAAGAATCGCAGTTAATTCTGATAGAGAAAAAAATCGACTTGATTTAGAAGATCTTTCTTTTCATCAAAAAGTTCAAGATGGTTATCAAAAGGTAATAGAGAGATTTCAAGAGAGAATAGTGATTATCAATGCAGAGCAAACGATTGACCAGGTTGTATCTGACGTAAAAAGGGTGTTAAAGGATTATAAATTAATTTAGGTGAAGGTATCCTTTAAATTACCATTAAAGATGCAATGAATACCATAGATGAACGTGTTACAATATAAGGAGGTTTTATTGTGAAGTTAATTATTGTTGTTGTACAGGACCAGGATAGTAATAAGCTGTTAAATGCACTTACAGATCATAATTTCCGAGTAACAAAATTATCAAGTTCAGGTGGTTTCCTTAAATCAGGAAACACTACTTTTATGATAGGTACAGATGATATAAGAGTTGATAAGGCATTACAAATTGTGAAGGATAACTGTAAATCCAGAGATCAACTTGTTGCACCTGTTTCACCTATGGGTGGTAATGCTGATTCTTTTATTCCTTATCCTGTTGAAGTTGAGGTAGGTGGTGCAACTGTATTTGTACTACCAGTAGAACAATTTCATCAGTATTAGAAAGTTACTGATTTTGAATTGACCATGGAGGGTTAAGTGATGAAGGTAAGTCAGGATATACGTTCAACGATGGATAAACGGGGAATGGAGCAGAAGATCACACAAGCTACCTCTAAAGGATTTCAAGATATGGTAACAAAACAAGGTGATAAGCTCCAAATGGATCAGCTTAATAAGCTGTTAGGAAATATAGAGGATGCAGGTCGAAGATTATCAAAATCTAGAAATTTTAGTGATCTTTCAAAATATAAACTTTTAGTTAAGAAATTTATCCATGAAGCTGTTGAATATGGAATGGATATGAAGCAATCAAGAAGTTGGGATTATAATGGTAATAGCCGATCTTTAAAGATTGTTGAACAGGTTGATAAATCTTTAATTGATTTAGCTGATGAAATTGTTAATAAGGAAAGTCCTACAATTGATCTTCTTTCAAAAATTGGTGAAATTAAAGGGTTACTTATTAACCTTTATACGTAGAGAGTGATGAGCAATGAAAAAAAACTGGCAAGAACTAGCTACCTATCAGCCACGTGTTATTAAACTATTAGCAAATAGTATTGAGAAGGAACGTTTGGCACATGCATATTTATTTGAAGGGAAAAAGGGAACAGGGAAAAAGGATGTAGGAATCCTCCTAGCAAAAAGCTTTCTTTGTGAAGACCTCCAAGATTATGAACCTTGTCAAAATTGTAAAAACTGTAAAAGAATTGACTCAGGTAATCATCCTGATGTTCACATTATCGAACCAGATGGTCTCTCAATAAAAAAGGGTCAAATTCAAGAGTTACAAGAGGAATTCTCTAAATCAGGTGTTGAATCGAGTAAGAAGCTTTATATGATTGTTCATGCTGATAAAATGACAGTTAATGCAGCAAATAGTCTTTTGAAGTTTTTAGAAGAGCCTAATGCAAATACGATTGCCATTCTCTTAACTGAGCAGTATCATAAAATGCTTAATACAATTTTGTCTCGCTGTCAGTTATTATCTTTTCATCCCTTACAACCAAAAGTCCTTCAAGAAACACTTAAAGAATCAGGTGTTTCTCCTAATATAGCAGCGCTAGTTTCACAATTAACAAATGATACTGATGCAGCATTTGAGCTATCAAAAGATGATTGGTTTGCGCAAGCAAGAACGAAAGTGATAAAATTATATGAAGTGCTTGTTAATCGTAAAGGACAAGCTCCATTATATATACACACTGAGTGGATGAGCCACTTTAATGATAAAGAAAAACAAGATACAGGATTAGATTTGCTTTTATACCTTTATAAAGATATATTATCTGTTCAAGTTGGAAATGATGAACAAGTGATTTTTCAAGACTTGATGCAGTTAGTAAAGCAGCATGCCCTTCAAATGACTCAAAGAAGTGTAACTGAGAAAATTACTTCTATTTTAGAAGCTAAAAAAAGGCTTCATGCCAATGTAAATCCACAATTACTGATGGAACAATTGGTTTTAACATTGCAGGAGGGATAGTTTTGTATAATGTTGTAGGAGTTCGCTTTAAGAAAGCGGGCAAAATATATTATTTCGACCCTAGTGGTCTTCATATAAACGATGATGATTTCGTTATAGTTGAAACAATAAGAGGAATTGAGTTTGGTAAGGTTGTTCTAAATAATAAGAAGGTTGAAGAGCATGATGTTGTTCTTCCACTGAAAAAAGTTATTAGATTAGCAGATGATAAGGATCGTTTGATGGTTCAGGAAAATCTTGACGCTGCTACAGAGGCATATGAAGTATGTCAGAAAAAAGTGTTAGAACATGGCCTAGATATGAAATTAGTAGATGTTGAATATACATTTGACCGAAATAAAGTCATTTTCTATTTCACTGCTGATGGTCGTGTAGATTTTAGAGAGCTTGTTAAGGACTTAGCAGCTATCTTTAAAACTAGAATAGAGCTTAGACAAATTGGAGTTCGTGATGAGGCGAAAATGCTTGGCGGAATTGGCCCTTGTGGTCGTATGCTTTGCTGTTCTACGTTCTTAGGTGATTTTGAGCCTGTGTCAATTAAAATGGCAAAGGATCAAAACCTTTCATTAAATCCGACAAAGATTTCTGGACTATGCGGTCGTTTAATGTGTTGTTTAAAATATGAAAATGATGAATATGAGTCAGCAAAAGAGAAGCTACCTGATTTAGGAGAGCAGATTATCACACCTAATGGATTAGGAAAAGTGGTAGGGTTAAATATTTTAGAGCAGGTTATACAGGTGAGATTAGTTGAACAAGAACGCGTGGTAGAATACACTTGGGATGAATTGCAGAAAGAAGGCTTAGTTCCAATGCAATCCACAGACTGATGAGGTGGAACAAGTGGATAAAAAGGAGATTTTCGAATCTGTTAGTAGCATGGAAGAACAAATAGGATCTTTATATACTCAATTAGGTGAACTAAAGCAACACCTCGGGGAGCTTATTGAGGAAAATCACCATTTGCAAATTGAGAATGATAACTTGCGTAGACGGTTGGACTCAACCATTAATAGCCAAAATCAAACAGCAAAAACTAAGAAAACGAAATCAAAAGAAAAACAGCAAAAGAATCTTAAACAGGTTGATGTAGGTGAAGGCTACGACAACTTAGCACGTCTTTATCAAGAGGGCTTCCATATTTGTAACTTGCATTATGGAAGTATTAGAAAAGATGGAGATTGTTTATTTTGCTTATCATTCTTAAATAAGAAATAACAAGGCTGACTCATGCTACTTTTATCCCTCTTTTATAAAATAGAGGGGGATAAATATTTTGCAAACGTGTCAGCCTTTTTTGAGGTAGACTGTTCTTTAAAACTTTGTTGCTTTTAATTATATGAAGAGAACAGCACTGTATAAATTCTAGTAGCATCTTTTCTTCTTAGAATAGTACCTTTTATATGATAAAAACAAAGTTACTAACAGGAAATTAGGTTAATTAGCAACAATCCTTCAGAAAAGCCTATAGGTAAGAGAAGTTGTTATACATAAGGAGTATTGAATAATGGTTGAACTAATCGGTGATGAAAGACTTGATTATTTATTAGCAGAAGACTTAAGGATTATCCAAAGTCCTACCGTTTTTTCCTTTTCTTTAGATGCTGTGTTACTTTCAAGATTTGCCTATATGCCAGTAAAAAATGGGAAAGTGTTAGATTTATGTACTGGTAATGGGATTGTGCCGTTGATATTAAGTACTAGAACGAAAGGTGAAATTACTGGTGTGGAAATTCAAGAAAGACTTTATCACATGGCAGTTAGAAGTATTCAATATAATAAGCTTGAAAATCAAATACACATGATTCATGGTGATCTTAAGGATATGCCTAAAAAGTTTGGAAACAACAAGTTTGACGTTGTGACTTGCAATCCACCATATTTTGCAACAACACCTCAAAAAGATATGCAAAATATCAATGAACATTTTGCTATTGCTAGACATGAGATCCTCTGTACACTAGATGATGTGATAAAAACTTGTAGTAAACTCGTCAATCAAGGTGGAAAAATAGCTCTCGTACATAGACCTGGACGATTAATAGATATTGTTGAGTTAATGAGGAAATATGATATTGAGCCAAAGAGAATTCAGTTTGTTTATCCTAAACAGGGTAAAGAAGCAAACATCTTATTAATAGAAGGAATAAGAGGAGGACGATCTGATTTAAAGTTATTACCTCCAATATTTGTCTATAATGAAGATAATGAATATACATCAGAGATAAGAAAGATTCTATATGGAGAAAAGGATTAATTAAATTTTACAAAACTAAGGATTAATTAAAGCTTAATGTTGAGTTTTAGCACTTTGTTGATTGAAGTGAAAAACGAACTGCATTTTTTCCCGGGAAAGCAAATGCCTGTAACGAAAATCAACAACATAGTTTAACAGAGCCAAAACTAAAAAAGTAATGAAAAGACATATAAAGAGAAGGTGAAAGTAGTATGTTATCACAGCAGAAAAGTTTTATAGCTACTGATCGCCATA
This sequence comes from Metabacillus litoralis, assembly GCF_007994985.1. Taxonomy (GTDB): domain Bacteria; phylum Bacillota; class Bacilli; order Bacillales; family Bacillaceae; genus Metabacillus; species Metabacillus litoralis. Next base: position 7,837 of record NZ_VOQF01000020.1, read on the forward strand.
TAGGTAGTTTATATTTAGTGCCAACACCAATTGGTAATTTAGAGGATATGACGTTTAGGGCAGTTAACATTTTAAAGGAAGTTGATATGATTGCTGCAGAAGATACAAGACAATCAAAGAAGCTATGTAATCATTTTGAAATTGAAACGCCAATTTTCAGCTATCATGAACATAATAAAGAATCAAGCGGACATCGTGTTATAGATTTACTAGAGCAAGGAAAAAATATTGCACTAGTAAGTGACGCGGGAATGCCAACTATTTCAGATCCAGGAAGTGAGTTAGTTAATCAGGTTCTAGAGCTAGGAGGACATGTGATACCTCTGCCAGGAGCTAATGCTGCATTAACTGCATTGATTGCATCAGGAATATCTCCACAACCTTTTTACTTTTTTGGATTTTTAGATCGGCATAAAAAGGAAAAAAAGAATCAACTTGAAATGTTGAAAATGAAAACTGAAACAATGATCTTTTATGAATCTCCTCATCGTTTAAAAGAAACACTACAATTAATTTATGAGTATTTGGGAAATCGTTCGATTTGTTTATCGAGAGAATTGACAAAGAAATTTGAAGAATTCATTAGAGGTAGCGTAGAAGATATAATAAACTGGTCTACTAACAATGAAATACGTGGTGAGTTTTGCATTATTATAGAGGGAAGTTCTGAAGAACCCTTGTTAGATACTGATGTTTGGTGGGAAACACTTAGTATTACTGAACATGTTAATCATTACATACAAGATGACTTTTCTTCCAAAGAAGCAATTAAAAAGGTTGCATTAGATAGGAAAATGCAGAAAAGAGAGGTTTATCAAGCCTACCATGTTGAATAATAGGTAATAAAAAAGGGATGAATTTTCATCCCTTTTTTAAATTACTATTATTTTTGAACTAATTGGTTTTGAATTTCAGATAAAATTTGCTCTGCACCTTCACGGCTTAGAACTAATTTTCCATTTGCTAATGCAAGGTTATTATCAGATACTTCACCAGTTACTTGGCAAGTCATATTTGGCTTATATTTTTTAAGAATGATTTTTTCATCATCAACATAAATTTCTAAAGCATCTTTCTCTGCAATACCTAATGTACGACGTAATTCGATTGGAATAACTACACGACCTAATTCGTCAACTTTTCTTACAATACCAGTAGATTTCATAATATAATAATCTCCTCTCAGATTAAACATATCTATATTTAAATTTTTTTAGGTAACTTCGTCAATATTCGACAAAAACTGATTTGCTTTTTAAGCATATCAGTGTTTCCATTTTACGTCAATCTTTTTTATTGTATTTCCATATGAAAAAAATGTGAACTTAGAATAAACCCTTTGTTTATAGGATTTTAATAGGTTTATACCCTCAAATCCAGGAATTTAAACCTTTTTTTGGAAGTTTAAATATGTAAAATAGATACATATTTCACTCACTTTTTATATCCTGTTTTTCGACATTATTCTAAGAATATTCGACAAATAACTACTGTGCTAATATCGAATTAATGTTGACTCAAATAAATATTATTTCTTTATGTATATATTCTTGATATTAAAGGCTAAGATGTTATCATAAAGAGTGAGAAAATTTGTTCATATATATGATTGCTAAGCATGGGAAAAATAGATTAAATATTACTATCTTATAAGGTTGTTAAAAGTAGACCAAAGCATAAGGACTTGGTTGCTACTATATAATTCGAAGAACGTCAGTAATCAATTCGCTCTCGTCCTTTAGGGCGAGGGCGTTTTTTGAGTACATATAGGAATTTTGTTTAGTTGTATTGTCTAGCTTTAGACACCAGCTGCTCGAGTTATAAATCAGGTAGGAATTGATGGTAAAGAACATTTTCTGTTACCACTTGCCTTATGATTGGTGCAGATAATTGAGGGCTTGCGTTTTTCTTGTAGCATGATTTACAAAATGCTAATCATAATATGAGAATACTTAACAGCAATTGTGATAAATTTAAGTAAGTGTAAAAAATTACTTATTTTATTTATGTTTTAAATATCATACATACTACTTTGCTAAATAAACAGACATTTAGCATGTACACGTTAAGACTAGGGAGGCTACATAATGGAAAACAATCAAAAAACATTTTATATTACAACTCCAATATATTATCCAAGTGGAAAGCTTCATATTGGACATGCTTATACAACAGTAGCTGGGGATGCTATGGCCCGTTATAAACGGATGAGAGGCTTCGAAGTTATGTACTTAACAGGTACTGATGAACATGGACAAAAGATACAACGTAAAGCAGAAGAAACAAATGTTACCCCTCAGCAATATGTTGATGATATTGTTTCAGGTATAAAAGAGCTTTGGGGCAAGATGGATATCTCATATGATGACTTTATTAGAACAACTGAAACTCGTCATAAAATTGTTGTAGAGAAAATCTTCTCTAAACTTTTAGAGCAGGGTGATATTTATCTTGATGAATATGAAGGCTGGTATTCAGTACCAGATGAAACCTTTTATACCGAATTACAGCTGGTTGATCCAATAAAGGAAAATGGCAAAATAGTTGGGGGTAAGAGCCCAGATAGTGGACATCCTGTTGAACTAGTAAAAGAAGAATCATATTTCTTTAAAATGAGTAAATATGCGGATCGTCTTCTAGCTTTCTATGACGATAACCCAGAGTTTATACAACCAGAATCAAGGAAAAATGAAATGGTTAATAATTTCATTAAACCAGGTCTTGAGGATTTAGCTGTATCTCGTACTACCTTTGATTGGGGTGTAAAGGTTCCAGGAGATCCTAAGCATGTCATTTATGTGTGGATAGATGCACTATCAAATTATATTACTGCTCTTGGGTACGGTACAGAAGAAGATGAGAAATATAAAAAGTTCTGGCCTGCAGATGTTCATATCGTCGGGAAAGAAATTGTCCGATTCCATACAATCTATTGGCCGATTATGTTAATGGCATTAGACTTACCTTTACCTAAAAAGGTTTTTGCACATGGTTGGTTATTAATGAAAGATGGAAAAATGTCTAAATCAAAAGGTAATGTAGTTGATCCTGTTACGTTAATTGATAAATATGGATTAGATGCACTTAGATATTATCTTTTGAGAGAGGTTCCATTTGGATCTGATGGAGTTTTCACACCAGAAGGCTTCATTGATCGAGTAAATTATGATTTAGCGAATGATTTAGGAAATTTATTAAATCGAACAGTAGCAATGATTGATAAATACTTTGACGGTCAAGTTCCTGAATATAAAGGTAGTCAAACTGATTTTGATGATCAGCTAGTTACTATTTCCAAAAATACAATTGCAAAATATGAAGAAGCAATGGACAAAATGGAGTTTTCGATTGCATTATCTTCCTTATGGCAGTTTATTAGCCGAACGAATAAGTACATCGATGAAACACAGCCATGGGTATTAGCTAAAGATGAGGAAAGTCGTGATAAGTTAGCATCAGTTATGGTTCACTTAGCGGAGTCTTTACGTATCACAGCTGTTCTCCTAAAACCATTTTTAACAGAAACTCCTGCAAAAATATTTAGTCAGCTTGGAGTAGAAGATGAAGAAAATCAAAATTGGGAAAGTGTGTCTGTCTTTGGTCGTATTCATTTAACAACTGTTAATAAACAATCACCGATCTTCCCGCGTTTAGAGGTAGATGAAGAAGTGGAATTTATAAAAGCACAAATGAAAGGTACTGCTCCTGCTGAAGAAGAAAAGAAGGAAAAACAGGCTGCACCTTCTATAGAAGAAGAAATACTGATTGATGATTTTATGAAAGTAGATATGCGAGTAGCAGAGGTTATAAGTGTTGAGCCTGTAAAGAAAGCAGATCGTCTTTTAAAGCTACAACTCGATCTTGGGTATGAAAAGAGACAAGTAGTTTCAGGAATAGCTAAATTTTATAAACCTGAAGACCTTATTGGTAAAAAGGTTATCTGCATTGTTAACCTAAAACCAGTTAAACTCCGTGGTGAATTATCACAAGGGATGATCTTAGCTGGCTCTCAGGATGATGTTTTATCAGTAGCAACTGTTGATAGCAATCTTCCTAATGGATCAAAAGTTAAATAAGTAATATGACAATTGTTTTGTTTTAGGGTAGCCTCTTTCGTAAGCTTTGTTGCTTTTATAATTAGAAGGATAGGCACTGTACACAGTCCAGTGGGTTCTGTAAATCGTACCTTATAAAAGGCGTTTTAACCTTTTATAAGGTCAATTATTCTTAGTAACAAGATACTTGTGTTTATTAAGAAAAGAATTAACGACAATAATGAATAATAAAAGATAAGGATAAAGGTCTAAATAGAGTGTTCCACGTGTAACATTTTGTTGAAGTCCTTTTTCTTATGTCGAAATAAATATGAAAGTGGGAATTAATAATGCTTTTTGATACACATGCTCATTTAAATGCTATCCAATATGAAGAGGACTTGGAAGAAGTTATACAACGTGCTCTTTCTGAAAATGTTACTCATATTGTTGTAGTTGGATTTGATCGTCAAACAATTACAAGAGCAATGGAGCTTACTAACAATTACGATATGATTTATGCTGCTGTTGGTTGGCATCCAGTTGATGCAATAGACATGACAGATGAAGATTTAGCATGGATAAAAGAACTATCAGCTCACCCAAAGGTAGTAGCAATTGGAGAGATGGGATTGGATTATCATTGGGATAAGTCTCCAAAGGATGTTCAAAAGGATGTTTTTCGAAAGCAGATTAAACTTGCTAAAGAAGTAAATCTGCCTATTATTATTCATAACCGGGACGCAACTGAGGATGTTGTAAGCATATTACAAGAAGAAAATGCAAGTGAAGTTGGTGGGATCATGCATTGTTTTACTGGAAGTGCAGAAGTAGCGAAACAATGCTTAGATATGAACTTCTACATATCATTTGGTGGACCTGTAACATTTAAAAATGCGAAGAAACCAAAGGAAGTTGCGAAAGAAATACCAATGGATCGATTGCTAATTGAAACAGATTGTCCATACTTAACACCACACCCATTTAGAGGTAAACGTAATGAGCCTAGCTATGTAAAATATGTAGCAGAGCAGATTGCAGAGCTAAGGGAAATGAATTATGAGGAATTTGCTCAAAAAACATCCGACAACGCAAGAAAAGTATTCGGCATAACTCGATAACGAACGGTGTCGAGATGTGCAAAAGCTTGTCCATATTATGAGTAAAATCAATTAGTTCTACATGTCTCTTCTTTTTCATAGGATAACTTTGTCGAGAACTCTTTCTTCCCTTTTTACTTTTTGTTTAGCATAATAATGAGTACGTTGGAAAAATGAGACAACGTTAGAAGGGTTGACAAGATGAAAGATACTCTATATAATCCACGAGGAAGAAGGAGGCGTTTTTCATTTTATTTGAAAATGTGAAAAAACTGTTTTCCGAACGGTTAAAAAAGAACAAAATTGTCCTATCTGCTACTAGTTTACTAGTATTAGGAACTGGAACAGCCTATGGTACCTATGAGGGAACAAAGGAAACTGTCTCACTAACTATTGATGGTAAAGAACAAAAGATACGTACACATGCAGATACAGTTAATGATCTATTAGCTGAAAAAGATATAGATACCAGAAAAGAAGATGAACTATCACCGGCAAAAAATGAAAAGATTAAAGACAATATGAAGATTGTCTATAAAGCTGCTAAGCCAATCAAAGTTGCTATAGGTGATGAACGAAGGACAATTTGGTCTTCTGCGGATACAGTAAAAGAACTTATAGAGCAAGAGAATTTAAATGTCACAGAGCACGATAAAATCAACCCAGCTTTAGATACAGCAATTAAAAAGGATTTGTCATTAACAATAGATAAAGCATTTAAGATTGCCCTAAATGTTGGCGAAAACAAACAACAGGTATGGACTACTTCGACTACTGTCGCTGACTTTTTAAAACAACAAAATGTTGAATTGAATAAACTCGATAAAATAGAACCAGCTCTTACTGAAGAGTTAGATGAAAAGAGCCAGGTTATTGTTACTAGAATAGAAAAAGTCACCGATGTAGTGGAAGAACCGATTGCCTTTAATGTTGTTCAAAAGAATGATAGCAGCATTGAAAAAGGGCAACAAAAGGTTATTGAATCAGGTAAAGAAGGTAAACAAAAGAAACATTATGAAGTTGTCTTAGAAAATGGAAAAGAAGTTTCAAGAGATCTGATTAAAACAGAAACACTTGAAGAAAGCCAGGATCGTGTCGTTGCTTTAGGAACTAAAGCTGTTCAGCAAACAAGTACAGCAACTGTTTCTCGGGGAAATGATTCTGTTTCAAAAGAATTTTATGCTCACTCAACAGCGTATACAGCAAATTGTAATGGATGTTCAGGAAACACCGCGACAGGAATTAACTTGAGGGCGAACCCAAATGCAAAAGTTGTTGCTGTTGATCCGAATGTTATACCGCTGGGTACTAAAGTATATGTCGAGGGCTATGGATATGCAGTTGCAGCAGATACTGGTTCGGCAATTAAAGGAAACAAGATTGATGTTTTCTTTCCATCAAAATCAGCTGCCTATCGATGGGGTTCGAAAAAAGTAAAAGTGAAAATATTAGAATAAGAGTTACAGAGGGTTTTATAATCCTCTGTTTTTTTAATTTTTGTATCTGTTTCTAATATGTGTTGATTTTTAAAACATATGGTGGTAATAATAAAAATTAAAACTTAAGTAAAACCTTTTGTTGATAGTAAATCGAGTATATACTTTTAGTATACTTACATACATAGGTTTCGTGAAAACAAAAGTTAAGACTTTATTCTTTCTATAGTAGTTAGACGAATTAAGACTTAAGAAGGTTTCATAATTTGGAGGAAAAAATGAAAATAAAAGAAATAATCGTTGTTGAAGGGAAAGATGATACAACAGCCATTAAAAGAGCTGTAGAGGCTGATACAATAGAAACAAATGGATCATCTATTGGTGATGCTGTCATAGAACAAATAAAACTAGCACAAAAGGCAAGAGGGGTCATTATCTTTACAGACCCTGATTTTCCCGGTGAAAAGATCAGAAAAACAATTACCGAAAAAGTAGCAGGATGTAAGCATGCATTTTTAACAAAAGATGAAGCGAGACCAAAAAGGGGTAAGGGAATTGGTGTTGAACATGCATCATCTGAGGCGATCCGTCTTGCCTTACAATCTGTGAAGGAAGAAATGGAAGAATACATAAGTGATATTACATTTGATGATTTAGTTGATGCAGGTTTAATCGGAGGTAGTCAAGCTAAGGCTAGACGTGAGAAATTAGGAATTTCATTAAAGATTGGCTATACAAATGGAAAGCAACTACATAAGAGATTAAATATGTTTCAAATCACTAAAGAAGAATATGACGAAGCAATAAACAGGATTATACAGGAGGAAAAAAATTAATGATGAAAGATATTGCAACCCCAGTCAGAACAAAAGCCATCTTAGAGAAATATGGTTTTTCATTCAAAAAAAGTCTGGGTCAAAATTTTCTAATTGAACCAAATGTTCTTTCGCGAATTGTTGATCATGCAGAAGTAACTGATAAAACAGGAGTAATTGAAATCGGACCTGGAATTGGTGCTTTGACCGAACAGCTTGCAAGAAGAGCTAAAAAGGTTGTAGCCTTTGAAATTGACCAACGGTTATTACCTATTTTAAAAGAAACATTAGATCCTTATCCAAATGTAAAGGTTATTCACCAGGATGTATTAGAAGCGAATCTTCAGGAAGCAATAAATGAGAACTTTAATGATTGTGAAGAGATTATGGTTGTCGCAAATCTTCCTTATTATGTAACTACCCCAATTATTATGAAGCTATTAGAGGAAAAGCTACCACTTAAAGGTATCGTTGTTATGCTTCAAAAAGAGGTGGCAGACCGTATTGCAGCAAGTCCATCAACAAAGGAATATGGTTCTTTGTCTATAGCAGTTCAATATTATACAGAAGCTAAAACAGTTATGACTGTGCCGAAGACAGTATTTGTTCCACAGCCAAATGTCGATTCAGCAATCATTCGATTATTAGTTAGAGATAAACCAATAGTTGAAGTGGAGAATGAGGAATTCTTTTTTCAAATAATAAGAGCTGGCTTTGCACAAAGGCGGAAAACAATTTTAAATAACCTAGTTCACTTTTTACCTAATGGAAAAGAATCGAAGCTAAAAATTGAAGAAACATTAGAACATGTAAAGATAGATAGTAGACGAAGAGGAGAAACTCTATCTATTGAAGAATTTGCTTTATTAAGCGAAGCATTAGATAAAGGGTTATTTAATAAATAAACAACTGAATAAGCTATTATGGAAACCTAGATCTATATATTCTTTATTGATCTAGGTTTTTTGATTGTAAAGAGTAATTTATTATCTTCGCTTTCACCAATTTTGAATTCTCACATAGGCTAGAGAAGGATACTTTTTATAAAATAGATTAGATATGACGCTTGTGAAAAAATATCCATTCTTAAATATGAGTGCTGTTTATTCAAAGATTGTTGCTTATATTCTAAGTGGCAAGGATCTGCTGTGAAATGGAATGTATTTCTGCTACCAAACAATTTATTAAAAACAGCCATTATGAGAAATGATTTTTTAAGTGAATCATTCATTGGAGTGATAGAATATGCATGTGAAAATTGGAGATGTTGTTGGAAGGCAGTCTTATAAGCTTGATGTATTATTTAGGGTTATCGATGTGAAAACAACTGCTGATGGTGAGCAGATTGCGATCTTATATGGTGATGAAGTAAGGCTAATAGCAGATGCGAATTGTAGTGACTTAGTTGTTGTAGATGAAATTGAGAGAAATAGTCGTAAATTAAAAGAAAAAGAACGTATTGATCAATCTTATTTTTTATTTCGGCAGGATTATCAGTTATTACGAGAGAAGCAAGAATACACGGCAACCTCGAGTTATAGTCATAATGAAGAATTTTTCCACTTGCCAGGTAGAGTTCTACATGTAGATGGCGATCCACTTTATCTACAAAAATGTTTATCTTTATATGAAAAAATAGGTGTTCCTGTAAATGGTGTTCACGTTCAAGAAAAAGAAATGCCAGAGAAAATTGGCGAGCTTTTAGCTAAATATCGCCCTGATATTTTAGTTATCACAGGCCATGATGCATACTCAAAGCATAAAGGTGAAGTAGATGATATTAATGCTTATCGTCATTCAAAGCATTTTGTGCAAACTGTTAGAAACGCTCGAAGCAAAGTGCCACATCTTGATCAGTTGGTGATTTTTGCAGGTGCATGTCAATCCCATTTTGAATCTCTAATAAGGGCTGGAGCTAATTTTGCCAGTTCTCCTTCTAGAGTGAACATCCATGCCCTAGATCCAGTTTATATTGTTGCGAAGATTAGCTTTACTCCATTTGTAGAAAGAATAAATGTATGGGATGTTTTAAGGAACACGTTAACAAGAGAAAAAGGTCTTGGTGGAGTAGAAACAAAAGGTGTATTACGTACAGGGATGCCATTTAGAAAGCATTCTTCTCAATGATCAAAAGCCGCTTACACAAACAATATGTAAGTGGCTTTTTTATTTATTATGCTAACTACCAGCTTTCTCAAACGATAATTCATCTTGGGTCCGGAGTCTCCTCGTAAGCTTTAACATAGCCATTTATTATGGCTAGAAGTTCAATGTTACTTCCCTGTAATAAATACGCATCCTTTCTTCTTGTCTTGATGTTCACTCAATGTACTACGTTTAAATAGACGTTATTATTAAGCTGAGGGTAGTGGCTCACTATTTTAAGTTAATTTAAAAATATTACTACTTTATTTGATAAATTTATCATAGTGATTTTAATTTACTTATTAATGTTAATTTGTGTTTTTTAGACGAAAAGTTATGAAAAAAACATATTTAATGAGGTATTCATTTGAAAACCATGAACATTTTTTATAAGTATTTTGAAAAACATTCATTTTTAGTACATAAATCTATACAACTATGTTCAAACTATAAACGAAGGAATGAGAAATTTGTTGAAAATAAATTATTGACAGTGATGAAAATTAACTGATATAATTTAAATTTTATTTGACTTACATAGGCTCAAGGTTGTATAATAAAACTAGTGAGGTGGATGCAATGGGAAAAACTCTAACGGATATTAAAAAATCCTTGGACGGTAATCTTGGCAGACGACTAACTCTTAGAGCAAACGGTGGTCGTAGAAAAACGATAGAACGCTGTGGTGTGCTTGCAGAAACCTATCCATCTGTCTTTGTTATTGAGCTTGATCAAGATGAAAATTCATTTGAACGTGTATCTTATAGTTATGCTGATGTTTTAACTGAAACAGTACAATTAACATTCTTAGAAGATGCAGCTGGTTCAATTGCAGTTAGTGGACAGTAGACAATAATTGTTTACTGTTTTTTCTTTTGTATAAATTTTAACCAATTAACTAATAATAGAAGTGCACAATCTTTTCTTATCTTCTAAAACTCTTGCTTATCCTTTGAAAGGGTGTGTTTGGTTTTGAGTAGACGTCGTGGAATGATGTCCGAAAGTTTTAAATATGAATTAGCAAAAGACTTAGGATTTTATGAAACGGTAAAAGAAGAAGGTTGGGGTGCAATTCGATCGCGCGATGCTGGAAATATGGTAAAGCGAGCTATAGAGTTAGCAGAATTGCAGCTAGCAAAACAAAATAATAGAAGCTAGAAGATAGAATAGGGGTTGACTAAAATGCTTTGTATATTCATACGATGCTTAATTTAGTCAGCCCTTTCTTTCTATATTTATACATCATATAAACCATTTTCTGCTGAAAAAAACCTTCATTTTCACATAGTACGATCAAAATTATATTCGTATGTTGTTGAATTGTCGAAAAAGGCAATACGATAACTGCTTTTGTGGTACAATGTTGATACAATTTTAGATCGTTTAAGTAGGTGATTATAATACGTGTTTTAGAGAAAGCACCAGCCAAAATAAACTTATCATTAGATGTACTTCATAAACGTGAAGATGGGTTTCATGAAGTAGAAATGATAATGACAACAATAGATCTAGCAGATCGTGTAGAATTAGTTGATTTACCGTATGAAGATATTCGAATTGTATCTCATAATCGATTTGTGCCAGATGATCAGCGAAACTTAGCTTATCAAGCAGCTAAATTGTTAAAAGAAAGATATAACATAAAAAAGGGTATCTCTATTTCAATAACAAAAACCATTCCAGTTGCAGCAGGTTTAGCAGGTGGAAGTAGTGATGCAGCAGCAACATTGCGTGGATTAAATCGACTTTGGAAATTAGGATTATCTCTAGATGAACTTGCACAGTTAGGAGCAGAGATTGGTTCTGATGTTGCCTTCTGTGTTTATGGAGGAACAGCACTTGCTACTGGTCGTGGAGAAATTATTCAGCATATTAATCCACCACCACATTGTTGGGTAGTGTTAGCAAAACCAACTATTGGTGTCTCAACAGCTGATGTATATAAGAATCTCAAAGTTGATTCTATTAAACATCCTGATGTTAGAGGAATGGTACAAGCTTTAGAAGCTGGGGATTATGATGGTATTTGTGATTTAATGGGAAATGTTTTAGAAAGTGTAACACTACATATGCATCCTGAAGTGGCAAATATCAAGGATCAAATGAAAAGGTTCGGAGCTGATGCTGTTTTAATGAGCGGTAGTGGTCCTACTGTTTTTGGTCTAGTTCAATATGAATCACGTTTGCCTAGAGTTTATAATGGTCTACGTGGATTTTGTGATCAAGTTTTCGCTGTGCGAATGTTAGGTGATGTAAACAGCCTTGATTAAATCCGGATATTAAGTTATATTTACTATAATAATATTCGGATTTTGGAGGTTGCCCTTTTATGAAATTTCGTCGTAGTGGCCGTCTTGTTGATATGACAAACTACATGCTTCATCATCCTCATTCCTTGGTACCATTGACATACTTTTCGGAAAAATATCATTCTGCTAAATCTTCAATAAGTGAGGATTTAACTATTATTAAAGAAACATTTGAACAGCATGGAATTGGAACACTATTAACTGTTCCAGGAGCAGCAGGTGGAGTTAAGTTTATTCCAAAGGTTGAGTATAAAGAAGCAAAGCAATTTGTTGATGAGCTTTGTGAATTGATTGCAAAACCAGAAAGACTCCTTCCTGGAGGTTATTTATATTTAACTGATATTTTAGGTAACCCTTCTATAGTAAATAAAATTGGTCGTTTATTTGCGACTGCATTTGGCAACCGTAAAATAGATGTGGTTATGACAGTTGCTACTAAGGGAATTCCTTTAGCGTATGCTGTAGCCGCACAGTTGGATGTACCTGTTGTTATTGTACGAAAAGATAGTAAGGTAACAGAAGGATCAACAGTTAGTATTAATTATGTTTCAGGTTCTTCAAAACGAATTCAAACAATGCTCCTAGCTAAACGAAGTCTAAAAGAAGGTTCAAATGTATTAATTATTGATGACTTTATGAAGGCTGGAGGTACCATAAATGGTATGATTAGCTTGCTAGAGGAATTTAAAGCTAATGTAGCAGGTATAGGAGTTCTAGTAGAGTCTGAGGGCGTTGAAGAAAGACTTGTTGATGAATATATTTCACTTGTTAAACTAGCAAATGTAGATATTCGTGAACGTAATATTCAAGTAATGCCAGGAACATATTTTCAATTGGTAAAAGACAAAAAGATTGGAGAGAATTAGTATGAAAATTGTTAGTACTAAACAAGCACCAGCAGCTATTGGTCCATATTCTCAAGGTATTATTGTCAACAATTTATTTTATAGTTCAGGTCAAATTCCTCTTACTGCTGAGGGTGAAATGATTACTGGTGATATTGCAGAACAAACACATCAGGTTTTTAAAAATCTACAGGCTGTTCTTAAAGAAGCAGGAGCATCTTTAGAAACAGTTGTGAAGGCAACGGTTTTTCTTGATGATATGAATACCTTTGCAGCTTTTAATGATGTGTATGGTGAATATTTTGCAACCCATAAACCAGCTCGTTCTTGTGTCGAGGTTGCTCGTCTTCCAAAAGACGCTCTTGTAGAAATAGAAGTTATTGCGTTAATTAAATAAGTAAAAAAACCAACTGCAATTTTTTATTGTGGTTGGTTTTTTATTTTTGTGTTAACACGGAGTTAATTTTTCGCATTTTGTTGACTTGAATATTTGACTTCTGTTTAGAGAAGAAAATGCAGTAAAACAAATTAATAACTAAATTTTAGATGTTCAATTGTTTCTTGAAATTTTTATTTTCAAACTAAGAACAAAGGAACGGACAATGTTTAGCTATAATAAGATTAAGAAAATGTTTTCATAATTAAATTGATATAGAGAGTAACCCCATAATATCTCTTCTACTTATCCTTATAACGGAGCTAATTAATCACCACAAACATCATTCTTGTTAGAAGCACTTCAAAAAAATATTTATTGTCAATAAATTTGCTTATTTTGTAAAAAAAAATATAAATATTGCAGGAATAACGAAAATTTTGTTGAATATGTAAACTAAAGTTTTTCATATGGGGAAAAGGTGGTGAACAGAATGGAAGTTACAGACGTAAGATTACGCCGCGTAAACACTGAAGGACGAATGAGAGCTATTGCATCGATTACGTTAGATCATGAGTTTGTTGTTCATGATATTCGTGTTATTGATGGAAACAATGGTCTTTTTGTTGCAATGCCAAGTAAGCGCACTCCTGATGGTGAATTTAGAGATATAGCACACCCTATTAATTCTAATACACGCGGAAAAATTCAAGATGCTGTATTAGCTGAGTATCATCGTTTAGGTGAGCTTGAAGTAGAATTTGAAGAAGCGGGTGCTTCATAAAATAAAAGATAAAGGACTTTGCAGATATTGCAGGGTCCTTTTTTGCTTTAGATAGTTAATAATACAGAAGAAAATTGTATGGATTTCTAATGTGTCAATAACGTATAGTAAAAAACTATGTTAAAATTAGAAAAATCATGTACTTTTGTTTGTTACCTTGAAATACATGCTGTTTTAAGATATATTTTTCTATGGATAAAAGCGTATTTTACATAAATCATATGGATATGGTTAAACGATAAATTGGAGGCCTGAAAATGGATAATCGTTATGCAGTTATTTTAGCTGCAGGGCAGGGTACTAGAATGAAATCTTCATTATATAAAGTGCTTCATCCTGTATGCGGAAAGCCAATGGTTCAACATGTTGTTGATCAAGTGTCAAAGCTAGAATTATCAAAAACTGTAACAGTTGTTGGTCATGGTGCGGAAAAAGTAAAATCTCAACTTGGAGATACTACCGAGTATGCTTTACAAAGTGAACAATTAGGCACTGCACATGCAGTAATGCAGGCTTCTTCATTTTTAGAAAACGAAATTGGTACAACAATTGTAATTTGTGGTGATACCCCATTAATTACAGCAGAAACAATGTCTTCATTGTTAGCACATCATCAAGAAACAAACGCAATGGCTACAATTTTAACTGCAAAAGCAGACGACCCAACAGGATATGGACGTATAGTTCGAAATTCTGAGGGAACGGTAGAAAAGATTGTAGAGCATAAAGATGCAAATGCTTCTGAAAGAGAGATAACAGAAATAAATACTGGTACATATTGTTTTGATAACCAAGAGTTGTTCCGTGCGTTGTCAAATGTATCAAATGATAATGTACAAGGAGAATATTACCTACCTGATGTAATTGAAATATTACAAAAAGAAGGTAAAATTGTCTCTGCTTATCAAACAGCTTCATTTGATGAAACTTTAGGAGTAAATGATCGTATTGCATTATCTCAGGCTGAAAAAATAATGAAGCAAAGAATTAATAAAGAACATATGAGAAATGGTGTTTCTATTATAGATCCAGACCACACATATATTTCTGCTGAGGCTATTATTGGCAAAGATACTGTCATATACCCAGGGACAATGATACAGGGAGACTCTGTTATTGGTGAGGAATGTATCATTGGACCTAATTCTGAAATTAAGGATAGCAAAATAGGTAACCAAACAACAATTCGTCAATCTGTTGCACACGATAGTGAAATTGGAGATAGTGTTGCCATTGGACCTTTTGCTCATATTCGTCCTTCATCTACCATTTCAGATGATGTAAAGATAGGTAATTTTGTTGAAATTAAAAAATCAGTAATGGGTAAAGGAAGCAAGGCCTCACATTTAAGTTATATTGGTGATGCTGAGGTTGGAGCAGATGTAAACCTTGGATGTGGATCAATTACTGTTAATTATGATGGAAAAAACAAATTCCTCACAAAAATTGAGGATGGAGCTTTTATTGGCTGTAATTCAAATTTAATTGCTCCGGTTACTATTGGTAAAGGTGCATATGTTGCTGCAGGATCAACTGTTACAAATGATGTGCCAGAAAAAGCATTATCTGTAGCAAGGTCAAGACAAGTAAATAAAGAGAATTATGTCGACCGATTAAATAATAAAAATTCCTAATGGAGGTTTTCACTTTACCATGCCTAATCGTTATAGTGATTCTAATTTAAAAATATTTACGTTAAACTCTAATCCAGCTTTAGCAAAGGAAATTGCCGATGTTGTTGGTGTTGATTTAGGGAAATGTTCTGTAACACGCTTTAGTGATGGAGAAATTCAAATTAATATAGAAGAAAGCATTCGTGGAAGTGATGTTTATGTTATCCAATCTACAAGTGGTCCAGTTAATGAGCACTTAATGGAATTACTTATCATGATTGATGCTTTAAAGCGTGCTTCAGCAAAAACGATCAATATTGTTATCCCTTACTATGGGTACGCAAGACAAGATCGTAAAGCAAGAGCAAGAGAGCCTATTACTGCGAAGCTTGTTGCAAACCTTTTAGAAACAGCAGGATCAACACGTGTGATAACATTAGATTTACATGCACCTCAAATTCAAGGATTCTTTGATATACCAATTGATCATTTGATGGGTGTACCAATTCTGGGAGAATACTTCTTAGGGAAGAATTTAGAGGATATTGTTATCGTTTCACCAGATCACGGTGGAGTAACAAGAACAAGAAAGCTTGCTGATAAGCTTAAGGCTCCTATTGCGATTATTGATAAAAGACGTCCAAAGCCAAATGTTGTTGAAGTCATGAATATAGTCGGTAATATTGAAGGGAAAACTGCTATATTAATTGATGATATTATTGATACAGCTGGAACAATAACGTTAGCAGCAAATGCGTTAGTGGAAAATGGTGCTAAAGAGGTTTATGCATGTTGTACACATCCTGTCCTTTCAGGTCCAGCGATAGATCGTATACAAAATTCTAAAATTAAAGAGTTGGTTGTAACAAATTCAATTTTATTACCTGAAGAAAAACGTATTGATAAATTAGTTGAACTATCTGTAGCACCTTTAATTGGAGAAGCAATTATTCGTGTTCATGAAAGACAATCTGTTAGTTTATTATTTGATTAAGATACTGACAATGCGTTGAATTTTAAATTTGATATAAAATAAAAGCTTATTTATATTCTTCCTCAACACAGTTGTGAAAGGTATAAATAAGCTTTTTTTTGTTAGTTTGTTAAATGTTTCCTATAAGATAGGAACGCCTTTCATTAACCAAAGCTAGTTTCATTTCTATTATTCATAATGAAAAGTATTTTTTAAATATGTTTATACACCATAACATATGGGAAAAACAATAATAAGAATTGAATTCGTATAGGAAGGGTGTAATTTATGACAACATTACAAGCAATTAAGCGAACTGAATTTACAAGCTCTGCAAAAAGAAAAGTACGTGAATCAGGTAAGGTACTAGGTGTCATTTATGGTAAAGCAGTTGAAAGTAAACCAATTGCACTGGATAGTATAGCACTTATCAAAACCCTTCGAGAAGAGGGAAAGAATACAATTATTCATTTAGATGTTGATGGTTCTACACATGCTGTTATGCTATATGATATGCAAACAGATCCTCTTAAAAATGAACTTGTGCATGCTGACTTTCATATAGTGGACATGCAGTCTGAAGTTGAAGTAGAGGTGCCAATTCATTTAAATGGTGAAGCACAAGGAGTTAAAGATGGTGGGGTTTTACAGCAGCCACTTCATGAATTAACCATTGCAGCTAAACCTGGAAAAATACCACAAACAATAGATGTAGATATCTCAAACCTAGGTGTAAATGAAACCATTTTAATTAAAGATCTACCTAATCATGGAGATTATACATATATCCAAGATGGTGAACAAGTTATTGCTTCTATTCTTCCTCCGAAGCAAGAAGAAGAAATTGATAGTGGTGAAGAACAAGAACCAGGTACTCCTGAAAACGAAGAAGGTAGAGAGCATAACGACGCTTAAAAATAAATAGTATGGTTGATAGTGTCAGTTCTCTGCTTGATTACGGAGAACTGACATTTTAGTTTTAGTTATTTATCTATTTTCCTCAAAGCCAAAATAAAAGATCTACCTAAAGTAAACTCTAGGTCGCACGATAATTTGTATTATTTGGAATTTTTCCTCTTAGAATGTAAATATATTTTCTAAAAGAGGTAATTATGTCATGATTAGACATAATCTAACAACATGTTTTATTTATGGTTTGTTACTTTTATGATATTGTAAAGATAATGAATTTTTAATACATAGAACAGGTAAAGTGATTAGGAGGGTTTCGCATTTATGAAACTCATAATAGGATTAGGTAACCCAGGTAGACAATATGAAAAAACAAGGCATAATGTTGGTTTTATGGTGATAGATAAGCTGGCTGATAATTTGTCTATTCCTCTTGATCGTCAAAAATTTAATGGAATCTATGGAATAGGTCATATATCTGGCGAAAAGGTCATATTATTAAAACCACTCACATATATGAATTTGTCTGGAGAATGTATTAGACCTCTTATGGAATTTTATGAAATTACTGAAGAGGAAATAGTAGTCGTTTATGATGATCTGGACTTACCTGTAGGCAAAACACGTTTGCGGACAAAGGGAAGTGCTGGGGGACATAATGGTATAAAGTCAATGATTCATCACTTAGGAACACAGGAATTTAATCGTATAAAGATTGGCATTGATCGACCTACAAATGGGATGAAGATTTCTGACTATGTTTTAGGGCAGTTCACTGAAGAAGATCATATAGGAATTAAAGAATCAATAGATGCATCCGTTTCTGCATGTGAAAAGTGGCTTACTAGTTCATTTGTTCAAGTCATGAATGAATTCAATTAAGGTCGTTTTATCTGACGTATAGCATTTCTTGAAAAGGTACATACTATAAGTAAAATAAACCTTTTCAGGAGGCGTGTTATGGCTTTGCATTATCATTGTAGACACTGTGGTGTAAAGGTAGGTAGCCTTGATAATAGTTTAATTTCTAGTGAGCAGCTAGGGTTTACTGCCTTAACAAATGCTGAACGCCAAGAAATGATTACTTATCAACAAAATGGTGATATACATATAAAAACTATTTGTGAAGATTGTCAGGATGCATTAAACAGAAACCCTGATTTACACCAATATGAGAGCTTTATTCAGTAATAGCTTTGGGAGCCATCCCCAAAGCATTTTTCTGTTTTAAATTTCATTAAGCAGTATATGAATGCATTTAAAGCCATTCAATCAGTCATATTATGACAATTCAGGCGATAAGAAAGCAGTATAAGATAACAAATATAAAAGAAATAAGTAACTCAAACATAAAGAACTTGAGAGGGGGGCTGAGCTTGAATAGTTTACAAAAATATTTTTATGAAAATGATGATTTCAAAACGATTGTATCGGGTATCGAAGAAGGCTTAAAGGAGCAATTAGTTGCAGGCTTATCTGGTTCAGCAAGGACTGTTTTTACTGCAGCCCTTTACCATGACTTAAAAAAATCACTATTGATTGTTACACATAATTTATACCAAGCTCAAAAGGTTTATGAGGATTTGTTGAATTTACTTAAAGAGGATGTTTATCTTTATCCCGTAAATGACCTTATTGCAGCAGAAGTGGCTATTGCAAGTCCTGAATTAAAGGCACAAAGAATAGATGTTTTAAACAAATTGGCAGAAGATAGACCATCAATTGTTATTGCGCCCGTAGCTGGGGTAAGAAGGCTTCTTCCACCAAAAGAACAATGGAAGAATAACCAATACAAGTTAACAGTAGGACAAGATATTGATCTGGATAACTATATTCATCAGTTTGTTTTACTTGGCTATGAGCGGGTAGATATGGTTAGTTCACCTGGAGAATTTAGTGTTCGTGGGGGAATAATTGATATATATCCTTTAACAGAAGATAATGCTATTAGAATTGAATTGTTTGATACGGAAATTGATTCTATTCGATCTTTCAATATAGAAGATCAAAGATCAATCAGTATGTTAAAAACAATTACAATTGGTCCTGCAGTTGAAACAATTATTAATGAAGAATCAAAAATGAGAAGTATCCAAGGAATTGAAGCAGGTTTAGCAAAAAGTCTTAAGAAAATGAAGAATGAACAGCAAAAGGAATTACTAGTTGAAAATATTCAATATGATCTTGAACGATTACGTAATAATCAATTTACTCAGGATATTTTTAAGTTTTCAGCGCTGTTTCATGAAAAACCTGCTAGTTTACTAGACTATGTTGCCAAGGATTCTATTATTGTTTTGGATGAGGTAAGTAGAATTCAAGAAACTTATGAACAATTAGATCGAGAAGAGGCTGAATGGTACACACACCTACTTGAAGAGGGAAAGATTTTTCCAGATATAAAAATATCGCACTCTTATGTTGATGTTATGACAAATTCAAAGCAGCCTTTACTTTATTTATCACTATTTTTAAGGCATGTTCCACATACTAGCCCGCAAAATATCTTAAATTTATCATGTAAACAAATGCAAAGCTTTCATGGACAAATGAATTTATTAAAAACAGAATTAGATAGATGGCAGAAATCACAATATGCAGTTGTGTTTCTTGGAGTAAATGAAGAAAGAGCTAAGAAGCTAGAAACAGTTTTAGAGGACTACGAAATCAAAGCTACTATTCAAAGTAATGCTAATATGTTAGCAAGTGGTGTAGTTTCAATCGTAGAAGGTGATTTGCAAACTGGATTTGAACTTCCAATGCAGAAGCTTGCTGTTATTACAGAAGAGGAACTCTTTAAGAAGCGAGTGAAAAAACAGGTTAGAAGGCAAAAGCTTTCGAATGCAGAGAGAATAAAAAGTTACTCTGAGCTGGAAATAGGAAATTATGTTGTTCATGTTAATCATGGTATTGGTAAGTATGTTGGGATTGAAACTTTAGAAATTAATGGTATCCACAAAGATTATTTAAACATCAAATATCATGGTAGTGATCAACTTTATGTGCCGGTTGAGCAAATTGATCAAGTTCAAAAATATGTTGGTTCAGAGGGTAAAGAACCAAAGATCTATAAGCTTGGAGGAAGTGACTGGCGTAGAGTTAAAAAGAAGGTTGAGTCATCTGTTCAAGATATTGCAGATGATTTAATTAAGCTCTATGCAGAACGTGAAGCTAGTGAAGGATATGCATTTTCACCAGATGGAGAAATGCAAAAAGAGTTTGAGTTAGCATTTCCATATCAAGAAACCGACGATCAAATACGTTCTATCATTGAGATTAAAAAGGATATGGAACGCATACGACCAATGGACCGATTATTATGTGGAGATGTTGGTTATGGGAAAACAGAGGTTGCAATAAGAGCGGCATTTAAAGCAATTGCTGATGGTAAACAGGTAGCACTTCTTGTACCAACAACAATTCTTGCTCAACAGCATTTCGAAACAGTGAGAGAGAGATTTCAGGATTACCCAATAAATATCGGCCTATTAAGTAGGTTCAGATCCCGAAAAGAAATCACTGAAACAAATAAAGGCCTTAGTAATGGAACAGTTGATATGGTAATTGGAACACACCGATTACTATCAAAGGATATTAAATATAAAGATTTAGGCTTATTAATCATTGATGAAGAACAGAGATTTGGTGTAACACATAAAGAGAAAATTAAGCAATTAAAGGCAAATGTTGATGTTTTAACTTTAACTGCTACACCGATCCCAAGAACTCTACATATGTCAATGCTTGGTGTAAGAGACTTGTCAGTAATAGAAACACCACCAGAAAATCGTTTTCCTGTTCAGACCTATGTTGTTGAATATAACGGAGGGTTAGTAAGAGAGTCGATTGAAAGGGAAATGGCTCGTGGTGGTCAGGTTTTCTTTTTATATAACAGAGTTGAGGATATAGAAAGAAAAACAGATGAGATATCAATGCTAATACCTGATGCTAGAGTGACATATGCACATGGGAAAATGACAGAAAATGAATTAGAATCTGTTATGCTCAGCTTTCTAGAGGGTGAATATGACGTATTAGTAAGTACGACGATTATAGAAACGGGTGTTGATATTCCTAATGTTAATACGCTTATCGTTAACGATGCAGATAAAATGGGGTTATCACAGCTTTATCAGCTTCGAGGTCGCGTAGGAAGATCAAATAGGATAGCTTATGCTTATTTCACATATAGAAAAGATAAAGTGCTAACAGAGGTTGCTGAAAAAAGACTTCAAGCAATTAAAGAGTTCACTGAATTAGGATCAGGATTTAAAATTGCTATGAGAGATCTTTCTATAAGAGGTGCAGGAAACTTATTAGGATCTCAACAACATGGATTTATTGATTCAGTTGGGTTTGACCTTTATTCTCAAATGTTAAAAGAAGCAATTGAAGAGAGACAAACAGAAGCTCCTAAGGAAAAGCCTATTGATGTTGAAATTGACCTGCAGGTTGATGCGTATTTACCACAGGATTATATAATGGATGGACGCCAAAAAATAGATATGTACAAACGCTTTAGATCATTAACATCTTTACAAGATCTAGAAGAGCTACAAGAAGAGATGGTTGACCGTTTTGGCGAATATCCGATCGAAGTAGGATATTTATTTTCTATTGCAAAACTAAAAGTATTCGCTATTCAAGAAAGAGTAGAGAGTATTAAACAAGATAAAGAGGCTATTTCCATCCTTATCGAAGAAGCCGCAAGCAATCGTATTGACGGCCAAAAGCTATTTGATTTAAGCAATAAATATAATCGTATAGTGGGACTTGGAATGGAAGGAAGTAGATTAAAACTTACAATTGCAACAAAGAACCTTACTATTGATAAATGGCTGACCATTATTACAGAATTATTAAATGGTCTTGCTCAAGTTAAGAAGGAAGAAATATCAGTGAAATAGCTTTAAATCAGACCTTGATGTAAGTAATCATCAGACGGAAATCAGAGTTTTATCAAAAAAACGCTTTCAATATGTATATTACATCACTAGTGAAGGATACTAAATTTAACAAATGGTGATTGTTACATAAATAACTAGCTCCTGTTAAATTATCCATTCTTCAGGAAGGTACAATCATCTTTTTTCCTATCATCCGATGAAAGTGAGGCAACGTAAGATGAAAGCAACTGGTATAGTTCGTCGCATTGATGATTTAGGTCGAGTAGTTATCCCAAAGGAAATCCGTAGAACCCTACGTATACGAGAAGGTGATCCATTAGAGATATTTGTGGATCGCGATGGTGAAGTTATTTTGAAAAAATATTCACCAATTAGTGAGTTAAGTGACTTTTCTAAAGAATATGGTGATGCCTTATTCGATAGTCTAGGTCATCAGGTTTTAATCTGTGATAGAGACACATTCATTGCTGTTTCAGGTGGCTCAAAGAAAGAGTACCTCAATAAAAACATTGGTGAAGTTGTCGAGCAGGTTATGGAGGAAAGAAACTCTGTTTTAAAAACTGATGCTGGAGAAACTCAAATTGTTTCAGGCTTTGATGAGGAAGTTAAATCGTATACGATTGGACCGATTGTAGCTAATGGTGATCCAATTGGTGCTGTTATCATTCTTTCTAAGGATCAATCGATTGGTGAAGTTGAACATAAGGCAGTAGAAACAGCTGCAGGATTTCTAGCAAGACAAATGGAACATTAAGTTTTATAAAAGAGGCAGCGCTTATGCTGCCTCTTTTGTTTGGTTATAAAATTATCTTGTTTAGGTTACAGCACTTAATTATAGAGTGTATATGCTATAATTTTGGATAGATCATGTTGAGAGGAGTGGGGCATGAACGTCCAGAAAAATAATGGTGATTCTGTCATACAAGGAGCAATTATCTTAACGATAGCAGGATTACTTATAAAAATATTAAGTGCAGTATACCGTGTTCCTTATCAAAATATTGTAGGGGATATAGGTTTTTACATATATCAACAGGTTTATCCGTTCTATGGAATGAGTGTCATTTTAGCTACATCAGGTTTTCCTGTGATTATATCAAAGGTTATGCTAGATCATGGGTATGAAAGCTCTCATAAAATCCGCTCTAAAATTATGACAGTTTCCTTGTTATATTTACTTGCTGTTGGTTTATTATTATTTTTACCTTTATTTGGATTTTCTTCTGAAATTGCGGGTTATATGGGAGATAGCCACTTATCACTACTCATAAAAGTAACAGCATTTTCGTTTTTAATGATACCTTTTATATCCATCATAAGAGGATATTTTCAATCTGAGCAAAATATGAACCCAACAGCTTTATCACAAGTAATTGAACAAGGAATAAGGGTTACACTAATTTTGGCTAGTTCTTTTTTGATGCTGCGTATGGGCTTTGATTTATATGAGATAGGTATTGGTGCTCTTTCTTCGTCAATAATTGGTAGTGTAGTGGCTTTTATTTTTCTAATTATTTACTCTCAAAAGAAACAAACAGCTTCTAAGATAGAGTGGAATCTCACTGCTCCTATTAAAACAATGGACATCTTAGAATCTTTAGCGAAGTATAGCATGACAATTGGAATTAGTAGCTTATTATTAATCTTCATTCAGTTAATAGATGCACTCAATTTATATTCTTTACTTATTCATAATGGAATGGATGAAACTTTAGCAAAACAAACAAAAGGAATTTATGATAGAGGTCAACCGCTTATTCAATTAGGTACAGTAGTAGCAACTTCTTTAGCTTTGTCTCTTGTTCCTGTTCTTGCTCAGGCAAAGATGAAGAAAAACAGGGAGTTTATTAAAGAACAAATAGAGCTATCATTAAAGTTATGTATCGTTATTGCTGGTGGTGCAGCTATTGGTTTGATGTCGATTATGAAGCCGATAAATATCATGCTTTTTACAAACAGTGATGGGACGAATGTTTTAATTGTTCTTAGTTTTTCAGTACTTTTTACATCACTTGCACTAACACAGTTCGCTATTTTACAAGGACTTGGCTACACCTTTTTCCCGGTTGTTTCTGTATTAATTGGAGTGGGAATAAAATATATAGCAAATCAATGGTTGATACCTGAATTTAATGTAATCGGTGCAGCATTTTCAACAGTAATATCCTACGGTATTGTTGTATTCTTGACATATATTTATATGCTTAAAAAGAGATATCATTTTCAATCAGTTAAGACGTTGTTAAAAGTAACTTTTGCATTACTGATCATGTTTTTTAGTTTATCAGCATCATTACATATCGTTGAAGGATACATGAGCTTGGAAAATAGGTTATTTGCTAGCTTAGTTGCACTTGTAGGTGTAGTTATCGGTGGAGGCATTTATGGGTTGGCAATTCTGAAGCTTCATATTTTTACGGATAGAGAACTTCTGAATATTCCTATTATTAATAAAGCGATAAAATTGAAATGAGGTACATAAATGGCTAAGAAAATAACAATTGTTGGCTTAGGAGCTGGAGATTTAAATCAGTTACCTTTTGGTGTTTATCAATTGCTAACTAAAGCAGAAGCGTTATATTTACGTACAAAAGAACACCCAGTTATTGAGGAATTAACAAATGAACTAACATTTGAATCATTTGATTCTATATATGAACAAAATGATGACTTTGATTCTGTTTATGCAACGATTGTAAATGTTCTTTTAGAAAAAGCAGAGAATGACGATATTGTGTATGCAGTTCCAGGACATCCATTGGTTGCTGAAAAAACAGTTCAAATTTTATTAACAGAAGGTAGACAGAAAGGATTTACAATATCACTCGAAGGTGGACAAAGCTTCCTTGATGCAACTTTTCAGGCGCTTGAGGTCGATCCAATTGAAGGTTTTCAGCTTGTAGATGCCTTGGGGTTAGAAAGTGCTAAACTTCAGCTAAAGGGGCATGTCGTTATCACACAGGTGTATGACCAAATGATTGCTTCTGACGTTAAGTTAACATTAATGGAACAATTACCAGATGATTATAAGGTTGTTATTGTTACAGCTGCTGGAAGTAACGCGCAAATCTTAAAGGAAGTTGAGTTATTTGAATTAGACCGCGAAACAACTGTAAATAATTTAACAAGTGTATACATTCCACCAGTAAAAGATGATACGTTACTTAACCATCAGTTCGATGCATTTAGACAGGTTGTCGCAGAATTACGTGGTCCTAATGGCTGTCCGTGGGATAAAGAACAAACACATTCATCTCTAAAAAAATATTTAATAGAAGAATGCTATGAATTATTAGAAGCAATTGAAAAGGATGATATTGATCATATCATTGAGGAACTTGGAGATGTACTTTTACAGGTAGTTCTTCATGCACAAATTGGTGAAGATGATGGTATGTTTTCTATGGATGATGTGATTAAAGGGATAAATGAGAAGATGATTCGAAGACATCCTCATGTATTTGGTGAGACAAATGTTTCTGATACAGAAGAGGTATTAGTAAATTGGGACGAAATTAAAAAGGCAGAAAAGGGAACAGAAAATGAACAATCCATTCTTGATTCTGTAGCGAAGACGTTACCTGCTTTATCAAAGGCTTATCATTTACAAAAGAAAGCAGCAAAAGTAGGTTTTGATTGGCCTACAATTGACGGTGCCTGGTTAAAGGTGAAAGAGGAAATCTCTGAGCTTGAAGAAGAGTTTTCAAAAAAAGGAGATAATCCTTTATTGAGTAAGGAATATGGTGATTTGCTTTTTGCACTTGTTAACGTGGGTAGACATTATAAAGTAGAACCAGAAGAAGCATTAACTTCTACAATTACAAAGTTTTATGATCGATTTCACTATATAGAAAAAAAAGCAAAGGAAAATAAAAAGGAGCTTCATAATATGTCTTTAGAAGAAATGGATACGTATTGGAATGAAGCGAAAAAACTAGAAAAAGAGGGCTGAAGATGAGATTAGATAAATTTTTAAAGGTGTCAAGAATTATAAAAAGAAGAACGTTAGCTAAAGAAATCGCAGATCAAGGTAGGATTAGTATTAACGGTATCCCTGGGAAAGCAAGCTCAAATGTGAAAATTGGTGATGAGCTTTTAATTCGCTTTGGTCAGAAATTAGTCACAGTAAAAATCGAGGATTTAAAAGAGATAACAAGAAAAGAAGAAGCAACAAATCTTTATAAAATTCTTAAAGAAGAGAGACTTAATGAGGAGTGATTCTTTAAGGGGGAAACGATGCTGGCTTTTCATCTAGGCTTGTTCTAAACCGTATTCTTTGAACATAAAGATATAAAAGAAAATCCTTTATAAGAATGCGGGGGTAGAACATGAATCAATACTATGATAATAATTCGACTGTTCATAAAGGCACAGTTCAAGAGCATGATGTGATTATGAGGGGCAGAAAGTTATTGGAAATTACAGGTGTGAAGCAAGTTGAGAGCTTTGATAATGAGGAATTTTTATTAGACACTGTAATGGGTGCTTTAGCAATTAGAGGTCAAAACTTGCAAATGAAGAATTTAGATGTTGATAAAGGGATTGTTTCGATTAAAGGTAGTAGGATCTTTGATCTTATCTATTTAGATGAGCAGCATGCGGAGAAAGCTAAAGGACTCTTTAGCAAGTTATTTAAATGAGTTTAACAACGCAGTTTTATACAATGCTTGCAATGTTTGGAATGGGAAGTTGGGTTGGTGCAGCTCTAGATACATATGGCCGTTTTTTAAAGCGGCCATTAAGAGCTAGGTGGGTTGTATTTATCAATGACTTCCTTTTCTGGATTATGCAAGGTTTGATCCTGTTTTATTTATTATTGCTTGTAAATGAAGGTGAACTGCGAGTTTATATCTTTCTAGCAGTGTTATGTGGATATGCTGCATATCAAAGTCTTTTAAAGACGATCTATTTGCGTATTCTTGATCGATTAATTCAGACAAGCATTAGTATTTATAGTCTTGTAATCAATATTGGCCAAGCAATCATTATAAAACCAATCTTGTTGTTATTTCAGGTAACAATCACAATTTTATTAGGAATCTTAAAATTTCTTTGGAGTTTAACAAAATGGGCTTTCCAAATCCTATATTCTTTCGTTAAAATAATATTAGCACCAGTATGGCTAATTTTAAGAGTTATATGGAATATCATACCAAGTGGTATTCGGAACTATATCATAAAGAATATAAATAAATTAGCAGGAATTAACAAAAAGGTAAAGAATATAACTAATACGATAAATATATGGTGGCAACGGATAAAGAAGAGGTAAGGAGGAAATATATGAGTCTCGAAAGATCGAAGAAAATTACAGAGCTACAATCACAGTATATGATGCAGCAGGAACGGCAGCAACAAATATCTAAAAGACGGAAAAGAGGCTTATTTAGAAGGCTTGTCATGTTCGGGATCTTAGCGATTATCTCTTCTGCTATTATGCTTACCACCATTTTAGGTCAGTCAAATGCTATTAATGAAAAGGTAGAAAAGCAGCAAAAACTTAGTGAAGAGCTGAGTACTCTTCAAAAAGAAGAAAAGATTTTGAGAGAAGAAATCGTTAAGCTCAATGATGATGAATATATAGCAAAAATTGCAAGAAGAGACTACTTTTTATCTGATGATAACGAAATCATCTTTAATATAAAAGAGTAGCCTTGTTGACACTCGATTTTTTATTTATGTATAATATGATATAAAGGATATGAATGATTTTTTATCTGTTTAAGGAGGAGCATTATTTTTATGTCGATAGAAGTTGGCAGCAAGTTACAGGGTAAGGTGACGGGCATTACAAATTTTGGAGCATTTGTTGAACTTCCAGGAGGTTCTACAGGTCTCGTACACATCAGTGAAGTTGCCGATAATTATGTGAAGGATATTAATGATCACTTAAAAGTCGGAGATGAAGTTACAGTAAAAGTTATCAATGTAGAAAACGACGGTAAAATCGGCTTATCAATTAAAAAAGCCATTGATCGTCCAGAGCGCCCGGAACGTCCAGAACGACCAGATCGTCCGAGAAGCACAGATCGTCCAAGAAATACAGATCGCCCTAGAGGTGGTTCAGATCGTCCAAGACCAAGAGGAAATGAGTTCCGTAGCAATAATAAAGAAAACTTTGAGCAAAAGATGAGTCGTTTCTTAAAGGACAGTGAAGATCGTTTATCTTCATTGAAGCGTAATACTGAATCAAAACGCGGAGGTCGCGGAGCTAAAAGAGGATAGCTTGCTGCTTTTATATACATTTTGCGTAAAGGAAAACATCATGTCATGATGTTTTCCTTTTTTAAAATTTTTGCAACTAAATTAGATTTTTATGTAATTTTTTATCTAAAGCAAAAATCCTTCGGAAAACAATGTTTTTAAAATTTCTATTGACGAATTCAACTTTCGATTGTATTATATTTCTTGTGCCTTAGAATTGTATTCAATAATAATACACTATTATGGCGGTGTAGCTCAGCTGGCTAGAGCGTACGGTTCATACCCGTGAGGTCGTGGGTTCGACTCCCTCCGCCGCTACCATAATAAATTAAATATGAGGCCCGTTGGTCAAGCGGTTAAGACACCGCCCTTTCACGGCGGTAACACGGGTTCGAATCCCGTACGGGTCATATAAAAAAACTAGTTGCAAATGCAGCTAGTTTTTTTATTGTTCATTTTTTCTTCTTAAGTTAGCTCAATAGCTGATTTACTCCGTTTATGTACAAATCTCTTTCTATTCGTCTTATGCTTGTCGGGGCTGATCAAGCCACCTTCGCTTTTCTTGTCTAGCTACGGTGGGCTAGCCCCTCGAGTTATAAGACACTTAGGAATGGAAGGCAAAGAGCACCTTCTCTTCCTAAGTGTCTTATGCTTGTCAGGGCTGATCAAGCCATCTTCGCTTTTCTAACATCTTTCTCATTATTTTGACGTATGTCTTAAGAAAAGGTTCAGATCTATTAGATATTTGTCGGTTTTTTCAAAAACAGTCGAACTGTTTAGGGGTTGAGCTACCTTCTTTTGACAAATTCCTTTTTAATCCTTCGATATAATTACAAGTAATATGAACTAAGTGGGGGAATGAAAAAATGGAAAAAGTAGAAAGAAGGTTAATGGAACCAATTTCTGATTTTGGAATGGAAAAGACCCATCAAGCATTTAATCGGTTTTTTCACAAATTTTCAGCGAGATTACAGCTCATCCTCTTACATAAAGGACTTGTTTATGCTTTAATTGGATTTTTATTAGGACGGGCTATTATCTTATCGGAAGTCTTGCCATTTGCACTTCCGTTTTTTGGAGCCGTTTTGTTAATGAAACGGGATAAAGCATTATTAGCTGGATTATCACTGATTGCTGGTGGTATGTCACTATCAGTTGAAATATCACTTCTTATTACAATATCGATTATAGCGTTTATATTACTTAATCGACTTTCATCTACATTTATTAAAGATCAAGTGAAGGTTTTGCCATTTGTAATTTTTACTACAGTAGCACTTACAAGAATCGGCTATTTTTATGTAATTAATTCATCATTAACAGTTTATGATTATATGATGGCAGGAATAGAATCAGGATTATCTTTTATATTAACGTTAATCTTTTTGCAAAGTATTCCATTAATATCAGCACGTAAATATAAACAGTCACTAAAGATTGAAGAGATTATCTGTATTATGATTCTTTTAGCATCAGTAATGACCGGTCTTGTTGGAGTATCAATTCAAAATCTTCAGTTAGAACATATTTTTTCAAGATATATCGTCTTATTATTTGCCTTTATTGGTGGATCTAGTATTGGGTGTACCGTGGGTGTTGTAACAGGATTAATTTTAAGTTTAGCCAATGTTGGGAATTTATATCATATGAGCTTACTCGCCTTTTCAGGGCTTTTAGGAGGTCTTTTAAGAGAAGGACAAAAGCTAGGTACAGCAATTGGATTATTAGTTGGATCTGTTTTGATTTCTCTGTATGGACAAGGTTCATCTGATTTAATGACAACCCTTATTGAATCAATGATCGCGATCGTTTTATTTTTACTAACACCTAAAGCAGTAACTGGAAGATTAGCTAAACATATTCCAGGTACAAATGAACATGCTCAGGAGCAACAGCAATATGTAAGGAAAATCCGTGATGTGACAGCACATCGTGTTGACCAATTTTCACAGGTATTTCATGCTTTGTCCGAAAGCTTCGCAACGTTTTATGATAAAGATGAAACAAATGATGAACAACGTGAAACTGATTTATTTTTAAGTAGCATTACTGAAAGTACTTGTCAGCATTGTTTTAAAAAAGAAAAGTGCTGGGTAGAGAACTTTGATAAAACATATGATTTAATGCAGAACATTATGCATGAAAATAGACAAAATACGTATCAAAATAATATGAAATTAAAGAAGGAATTTGATCGTCATTGTTCAAAATCTGCAAAAGTAGAAGAAGCCATTGAACAGGAAATAAATTATTTCCAAGCAAACCAAAAATTAAAGAAAGAAGTAAAAGAAAGTAGAAGACTTGTAGCTGAACAATTATTAGGTGTTTCAAACGTAATGGAGGATCTTTCAAGGGAAATAAAAAGAGAAAGAGAAAATCACTTTGTACAAGAAGAACAGATCTTAGATGCACTGCAGAATTTCGGTATTGAAATTGTTAATGTTGAGATCTATAGTCTTGAGCAGGGAAGTGTGGATATTGAGATGAGTATCCCATACTGCAATGGACATGGAGAATGTGAAAAAATAATAGCTCCAATGCTATCAGATATTTTAGATGAATCGATCATTGTTAAAACAGAAGAGTGCGCTAATTATCCTAATGGATACTGTCATGTTTCATTTGGATCTGCAAAGAAATATCGAATTGAAACTGGTGTTGCACATGCTGCAAAAGGTGGGGGATTAGTTTCTGGTGATAGCTATTCGATGATAGAGTTAGGTCTTGGAAAATATGCAGTCGCGATTAGTGATGGAATGGGAAATGGGGTACGAGCTCATTTCGAAAGTAATGAAACGATAAAGCTGCTTCAAAAAATCCTTCAATCAGGAATTGAGGAAAAGGTCGCAATTAAAACGATAAACTCAATTTTATCCTTGAGAACAACAGATGAAATATTTTCAACGTTGGACCTTGCAATTGTTGATCTACAAGATGGTAATAGCAAATTCTTGAAAATTGGATCAACACCTAGCTTTGTCAAACGAGGAGATAAAATAATTAGAATTCAAGCTAGTAATTTACCTATGGGGATTATAGATGATTTTGATGTAGATGTTGTTGGTGAAAAGTTGAAGGCTGGTGATCTGCTTATTATGATGAGTGACGGAATATTTGAGGGTCCTAAACATGTTGAGAATTATGATTTGTGGATGAAGCGTAAAATTAGTGAAATTAAGACAGAGGATCCTCAGGAAGTTGCGGATTTAATCATGGAAGAAGTCATTAGAACAAGATCTGGAAAAATAGAGGATGATATGACAGTAGTTGTTTCTGCAATCGAGCATAATACACCTAAATGGGCAAGTATCCCTGTGTCACCAAAGAAAATCAGCTAAAAATTTGAATGTATAATTTACCCTTCTTTTGGAGATGAATGATAATAATATTTTTAGAAAACTAATGTCTTTTCGCTAGACATTATATCAAGAGCTATTGTTGATTATCGTTTATGACAAAGGGAAAGCAAAGAGATTTATAGATCTCTATAGGAGGGTAATTAAGTATGGAGAAGGGTCATTTAAAACAAATCTTATTAATTACTGATGGTTACTCAAATCAAGGGGAAGATCCAATCGCAATGGCGGCATTGGCTCAGGAACAAGGAATTACTGTAAATGTAATTGGTATTATGGAAGAAAATGTGATAGATCAGGAATCTATGAGAGAAATTGAAGGTATAGCAATGTCTGGTGGCGGTGTTCACCAAATTGTTTATGCTCATCAATTGTCACAAACAGTTCAGCATGTAACTAGGAAAGCAATGACACAAACTTTGCAAGGTGTTGTGAATAAAGAGCTACAGCAAATTCTTGGGAAAAGTACATCTCTAGAAGAATTACCTCCAGAAAAGCGTGGAGAAGTTATGGAGGTTGTTGACGAACTTGGTGAAACCGTAAGTATGGAAATACTTATTCTAGTTGATACAAGTGCTAGTATGAAGCCAAAACTTCCAACAGTTAAAGAATCACTTCTGGATTTATCAATTAGTCTTAATTCCAGGATGGGTAAGAACTTATTCTCAGTATCAGTATTTCCTGGGAAAAAGAATGAGGTGGAAAAGGTTCTTGATTGGACACCGAAGCTTGAATCGTTATCTTCTATATTTCCAAAATTATCTACTGGTGGTATAACACCAACTGGTCCGGCGATAAGAGAAGCTATTCAACATTTTAAAAAGAAGCGGTCTTTAAAGAACTTATTAAGAAGTGAAGAAGAATACTATGATGAACCAGGCATGTAATTTTTCTCCAGGATCTAGAATAATCGGTAAGTGGAATGGTAAAGCCTATATCATTATTAGGCTGCTTGGCCAAGGTGCTACTGGTAATGTTTATTTAGCTGACAGTGGAGGCAGAGAAGTTGCTGTCAAGCTCAGTGAAAACAGTATGGCAATTACATCTGAGGTAAATGTCTTAAAGCATTTCTCGAAGGTCCAAGGTACTTCTCTTGGGCCTTCTTTGTTAGATGTGGACGATTGGAAATCTGGATCGCAAAAAATGATCTCATTTTATGTTATGGAATATATTCAAGGAAAAACTCTTCTCGATTTTATAAATGAGAGAGGTATAGAGTGGACAGATGTATTAGTATTGCAGCTTTTATCTAACTTAGAAAAGCTTCATCAACAAGGGTGGATCTTTGGTGACTTAAAGCCAGATAATTTAATCATCTCAGGTCCTCCTCCTAAGATAAGATGTATAGATGTTGGTGGTACAACACAACAAGGAAGAGCGATAAAAGAATTTACCGAGTTTTTTGATCGAGGGTATTGGGGGTTAGGCTCAAGGCGTGCTGAACCGACTTATGATTTGTTTTCGGTAGCTATGATCATCATCAATGCTGCATACCCTAAGCGATTTTCAAGAAAGAGTGATGGAGAAGGGGAAAACCAATTATTAGCAGTTATTCAACAGCATCCATTTTTGCTAAAGCATAGAGAGGTTTTGAGAAAAGCAATTTTGGGGAATTATAATAGTGCAAGTGAAATGAAAAATGATTTTATAGATTTATTATCTGAAAAAACAAAGCAGCCAGCTACAAATCAACAAACTTATAAAACAAAAGTTCCAAAGCAAACACAAGCAAATAGAACTCAACACAAGCAGCAACGTGCCAGTACGTCTAGAAATCAAGTGAAGAAAAAGAAGAAACTAAAGAAGACAAGTGGTTTTGTAGAGACACTCATTATTTTAATAAGTGTGTTCTTAATTTATTCGTTATATGTTTATCATATTTTGTTATAAACGCGGACCTATAGATGATACTCAAATAGCTACTAAGTTGTAAATTTGTTTAATGTGTGAACGGCTCCCTTCTTCTTTGTTGTTCTTTATCATTTAATGGTAGGATAGAGTTATATCGTAACTATAGTCAAAAAGAGGGGAAAAAGTTGAGAGATGTTTATACCCTTATAAAAAAACAAGAATTACTAGAAGAAGATTCAACAGTTGTTGTTGGTGTATCCGGAGGGCCTGATTCATTGGCATTGTTACATATGCTAATTTGTTTAAAAGAGAAAATGAACCTCAAAATTATAGCTGCACATATGGATCATATGTTTAGAGGTGAAGAGTCAAAGGCAGAAATGGAATTTGTTATTGATTTTTGTGAGAAACACAATATTGCTTCAGAAGCAAAACAAGTTGATGTTAGCTCGTATGCTATGAAAAATAAGAAAAACAAACAAGTAGCTGCCAGAGAGTGTCGATATCTCTTTTATAAAGAAATATTAGATAAACATCATTCTAAGACTTTAGCTCTTGGACATCATGGTGATGATCAAGTAGAAACAATCTTAATGAGATTAGTAAGAGGAAATACTGGAGAAGCTCTTGCTGGAATTAAAGTGAAGAGGCCGTTTCATAATGGAATTATTATTAGACCCTTACTTAGAACGACAAAAGAGAATATCCTTTTATATTGTAAAGAGAACAATCTAAATCCTAGATTTGATTCTAGTAATGAAAAATCAGATTATACGAGAAATCGATTTAGAAAAACTGTTTTGCCATTTTTAAAGAGTGAAAATCCACAGGTACATGAAAAGTTTCAAAATTTTAGTGAAACCTTTCTAGAGGATGAAACGTATTTACAGGTATTAACTCAGCAACAAATGAATAAAGTATTCAAAAGGCAAGATTTGTCGGCTGTGGAAATTGATATCAAGAGGTTTTTAAACCTACCTTTACCTTTACAAAGAAGAGGGATTAA
The DNA here is from genome assembly GCF_007994985.1 of Metabacillus litoralis. Lineage (GTDB taxonomy): Bacteria > Bacillota > Bacilli > Bacillales > Bacillaceae > Metabacillus > Metabacillus litoralis. The sequence goes on from NZ_VOQF01000020.1 coordinate 42,503, forward strand.
ACTAATATTAAACTATCTATATGTAAATATTCCATCTTCCCTTTCTTCTATACATATTGAGAGCATACAGACATTGCTCTCACAAGAACATCCTTCAGGTTCACTTGATTATCCAGGCGGACTTAAAGTGATTAAATCATATACTACCTGTTTGTTTACTTTTGAGCATACTGAATTGGAGAAATATCGTATTGAATTAGAAATTCCATCTAGTGTTACACTTCCAAATGGTTTTATCATTTCGTGTAACGTGACTAGAGAGATTCCTATACATAGAGGAAATGACACTTTTTTAATGAGTTATGAAGCGATATCAACACCTCTTATCATTCGGCCAAGAGAACAGGGAGATAAAATGAAATTGAAAGGCATGAACGGAAGGAAAAAGGTAAAAGATATATTTATTGATGAAAAGATACCATTACATAGCCGACATGCATGGCCAATAGTAGAGGATGGGAATGGAAATATCCTTTGGGTTCCTGGTTTGAAAAAATCAAAATTTGAAGAAGAGGGAATACATAAGGGTGAATTTGTCATATTACATGTTAGGGTTTAAATCTTCTAGGGGGCACACTTTAATGAGACAAGATATTGAAGAAATTTTAGTTACCACAGACCAAATTAATGAAAAAGTTAAAGAGTTAGGAAAAGCTTTAACTGAAGAGTACCAAGATCGCTTTCCTCTGGCGATTGGTGTTTTAAAAGGTGCAATGCCGTTTATGGGTGATCTTTTAAAAAACATCGATACATATTTAGAAATGGATTTTATGGATGTTTCTAGTTATGGTACTTCTACAGTTTCTTCTGGAGAGGTAAAGATTCTTAAAGATCTGGATACTTCTGTAGAGGGTAGGGATATCTTGATTATTGAAGATATCATTGATAGTGGTTTAACATTGAGCTATTTAGTAAAGTTATTCCGTTATCGTAAAGCAAAATCAATTAAGATTGTTACACTGTTAGACAAACCAACAGGTAGAAAGGCTGATATTCAAGCCGATTATGTAGGCTTTGAAGTACCAGATGCATTTGTGGTTGGTTATGGATTAGATTACATTGAAAAATATCGTAATCTTCCTTATATTGGCGTGCTTAAACCAGAGATTTATCAAAAATAATCTCTACAGCTAATTTGTTGTGTTACCATGATTTTCTATGGTACTATTTAAAATAGTCGTGTTTACTGTGGGAGGAGGTAAGGAATGAATCGGATCTTCCGTAATACCATATTTTATTTACTTATATTTTTAGTCATTATTGGGGTAGTTAGCTTCTTTACAGGTGCTAATCCTAAAACGGAGCAAATCACTTACAATAAGTTCATTTCTGACTTAGATAATGGGAATGTAACTGAAATGACGGTCCAGCCAGTTCGAGGTGTATTTGAAGTTCGAGGTAAAATGAAAGGTTATGCAGAAGATGAGACCTTTTTAACATATATACCAACTGAACAAGGACTAAATCGTGTTGATCAAGCAGCTGAAGCAAATAATGTAGCTGAACTAGATGTTGCTCCAGCAGAAGAAGCAAGTGGATGGGTGACTTTCTTTACATCAATCATTCCATTCGTTATCATCTTTATTTTATTCTTCTTCTTACTTAACCAAGCTCAAGGCGGCGGTGGAGGCCGTGTAATGAATTTTGGTAAAAGTAAAGCTAAGCTTTACAGTGAGGAAAAGAAAAAGGTTAAATTTAAGGATGTAGCAGGTGCTGATGAAGAAAAGCAAGAGCTTGTAGAGGTTGTTGAATTCTTAAAAGATCCTCGTAAGTTTGCTGAATTAGGTGCAAGAATTCCTAAAGGTGTCTTACTAGTTGGACCTCCAGGTACTGGTAAAACTTTACTTGCGAGAGCTGTAGCTGGTGAAGCAGGAGTACCATTCTTCTCAATCAGTGGTTCTGATTTCGTTGAAATGTTTGTCGGTGTTGGTGCGTCGCGTGTTCGTGATTTATTCGAGAATGCGAAAAAGAACGCTCCATGTATTATCTTTATTGATGAAATTGATGCAGTTGGTAGACAACGTGGTGCTGGTTTAGGTGGAGGTCACGATGAGCGTGAACAAACTCTTAATCAATTACTCGTAGAAATGGACGGCTTTGGAGCAAACGAAGGTATTATCATCATCGCAGCTACAAATAGACCTGATATTCTAGATCCGGCATTATTACGTCCAGGACGTTTTGATCGCCAAATTACAGTTGATCGTCCAGATGTAATTGGACGTGAAGCAGTACTTAAAGTGCATGCACGTAATAAGCCTTTAGATGAATCAGTAGATTTAAAAGCTATTGCAGCGCGTACTCCAGGTTTTTCTGGTGCAGATTTAGAAAACTTATTAAATGAAGCGGCGCTTGTAGCAGCTAGACAAGATAAGAAGAAGATTGATAACACTGACCTTGATGAAGCAACAGATCGTGTTATTGCGGGACCTGCTAAGAAAAGTCGAGTTATTTCTAAGAAAGAACGAAATATTGTTGCTTATCACGAAGCAGGCCATGTTATTATTGGTGTCATTTTAGATGAAGCTGATATGGTCCATAAGGTTACGATTGTACCTCGTGGTCAAGCCGGTGGTTACGCAGTAATGCTTCCTAAAGAAGATCGTTACTTTATGACAAAACCAGAATTGCTTGATAAAATCACAGGCTTACTCGGTGGTCGTGTTGCAGAGGAAATTGTCTTCGGTGAAGCAAGTACTGGAGCTCATAATGACTTCCAAAGAGCTACAGGAATCGCAAGAAAAATGGTTACTGAGTATGGTATGAGTGAAAAGCTTGGACCATTACAATTCGGTCAAGCACAAGGTGGTCAAGTGTTCCTAGGTCGTGACATCCATAATGAGCAAAACTATAGTGATGCAATTGCTCATGAAATTGATATGGAAATTCAACGCTTTATTAAAGAAAGCTACGAACGAGCACGCGTGATTATTACTGAAAATCGTGAAAAACTTGAGTTAATTGCTCAAACCTTATTAGATGTTGAAACACTTGATGCAGCTCAAATAGCGAGCCTTGTTGAAAAAGGTAAACTACCAGAAAGACCAGTAATTGTTGAAAGTAAAAAAGAAACTGAAGATCAATCTGAAGATGTGAAGGTTAATATTCAATCTAAAAAAGAAGATGACTCTTCAGAAAAAGAATAAATAGTAAAAGGTCAATGATTTCTATGTAAATCATTGACCTTTTTTATATGTTAATGTTTTAGCCTTTTCCTCAAATCAAGGCTTTCATTCTAAAAGCAAGTCAAAGAATGGGATGATTGAAGACTTTACGCATTAGAGAAGTTTATTAACAATAAGATATCCTCTTGAGGAATTACTAGAGTGGAAAGACTTATATTGCTAAGGCACTTTAAGGGACGTAGCAGTTTGAAGGTATGATTATAATGTTAACCAGAAAGAAAATACGCAAGGAAACAAACAAGAAATAATGACTGAGAGAAAGTTTGCTTTCGTTCAGTCATTATTTTTTACGCTATTATATGAATAAAAGACACCACAAGTTTTTACATGGTTATTTACTTCAAGTTGTAAAAAACAACAAACGAAATCATAATTAGTAAAGGCTATCTTCGAAAATTTTGTTACTTTTAGAAGCTTAATGTAAACAGCACTGTATATAGTCTGGTGGCATCTTTTCTTCTTAGAATAGTTATATACAATAAAACGATTATTTTTAACATGCTATTAGGTAGATTAACAACATTCTTTCAGAAAAGAGCCTTAGAAAAAAGAGGGGAAATAAAATTTTGAAAGTCAATAATTCTTAAAAAGTCTAATAACGAAAGGTGACATAGATGAAACACTTACAGATTTTTCTAGCGTTTTTTCGTGTTGGAATGCTTGGGTATGGTGGTGGACCATCGTCAATCCCTCTGGTACATAAAGAAGTGGTTGATAAATATAAATGGATGAATGATGATGAGTTTGCAGATGTGTTAGCTCTTGGAAACACACTACCAGGACCCATTGCAACCAAGATGGCGGGTTATATTGGGTACCGTGTTGCTGGAGTTTTAGGGTTGATAAACGCAACGTTATCGACAATTATACCGACAATTATATTAATGATTGTTTTATTATCAACGATCACTTCTATTAAAGAGTATCCTTGGGTACAGGGGATGACAGCTGCAGTTGTCCCAGTAGTTGGGGTCATGTTAGCTACGTTAACTTGGGACTTTTACAAAAAGTCACGGCAATCTTTAGGGTGGATTAAAGCCTTAGCATTCATATGTTGTAGTTTTTTATTAATGGAGATTTTTGGGTTGCACCCGGCAATTTTAATTGGGGTATTGTTGCTCGTGGCAGTCCTAAAAAATGACAAAGATCGCCATTCTGAAAGGGGGGATGCTTCGTGATTTATTGGGAGATCTTCCTTGCCTTTTTTATCCCAGGGATTTTAGGATACGGAGGAGGCCCGGCTTCCATCCCACTAGTAGAGAATGAGGTAGTCGACCGGTATGGATGGATGAATGTAAGTGAATTTAGTGAGGTTCTAGCATTGGGTAATGCTTTACCAGGACCAATCGCTACGAAGATGGCAGGATACATAGGCTATCAGCAAGGGGGAGTGCTAGGAAGTTTAGTTGGTATTTTTGCAACGGTTGCTCCTTCACTTATTTTGATGATCGTTCTATTAGGATTTCTATATAAGTATAAAGATTCTCCAAAAGTAAAAAGAATGACGACCTTCATTCGACCAACCATTGCAGTATTATTGGGTATGATGGCATTTAGCTTCTTCTTTACTTCGTATGAAGATACAGGAATTTGGCAATCACTTATTTTAATTACTGCTAGTTTTTTATTGCTAGAGAAATTAAAGGTACATCCAGCTCTCGTAATTGTAGGAGCTATGGGATATGGAGCGTTTTTCCTAGGGTAAATCTAGAGTGTTTCAACCAAAGAAGAGAAAAGACTCGTATCATCCGAGTCTTTTTTGTGCTTAGAAAGCTACTTATGACAATCAGTTCTAGTTTTCTTTCTTTGAGTAAGATAAGAGCGGATGATGTTCTATTTTATATAAAATTAGTACAATGGTTTTTCTAGATAGGGGTATAAAGGAACTTTATGATAAAATGAAGTTGTATGGAAAGACATACATAATAGAACAATAATAAAGTGGTGATTACTGTGATTCTTGTATTGGACGTTGGTAATACAAATACCGTTTTAGGGGTATATGAAAATGATGATTTAAAACATCATTGGAGAATAGAAACAAGTAGAAATAAAACAGAAGATGAGTTTGGTATTATAATAAAAAATTTATTTGAACATGTTGGGCTTGCTTTTGATCAAGTTGATGGAATTATTATATCGTCTGTTGTTCCTCCGATTATGTTTGCTCTAGAAAGAATGTGTGTGAAGTATTTTTCTATAAAACCACTTGTGGTAGGTCCAGGAATAAAAACAGGGCTGAATATAAAATACGAAAACCCACGCGAAGTTGGTGCTGACCGAATTGTTAATGCAGTAGCAGGTATTCAAGATTATGGTAGTCCGCTCATAATTGTCGACTTCGGAACAGCAACTACTTACTGTTATATTAATGAAGACAAACAATATATGGGTGGTGCAATTGCTCCTGGGATAAATATCTCAACAGAGGCACTTTATTCAAGAGCAGCTAAATTACCACGAATTGAAATTTCCCGACCAGATCATATTATCGGGAAAAATACAGTTAGCGCGATGCAGGCTGGGATATTATATGGTTATGTAGGTCAGGTAGAGGGAATTGTTAAGAGAATGAAAGACCACTCAAATCATGCTCCAAAGGTTATAGCAACAGGTGGTTTAGCAAATCTAATCGCGAAAGAATCTGATAGTATCGATATTGTTGACCCGTTTTTAACATTAAGAGGACTACAACTTATATACGAAAGAAACACTAATTGATGAAGTAACTATCAACGGGCTTGGAAGGAGATTTAACAGCATGGATTATTTAATAAAAGCTCTTGCATATAATGATCAAGTAAGAGCCTATGCAACTAGAACAACAGATACAGTAGCAGAGGCACAAAGAAGACATCAAACTTGGCCAACAGCTTCTGCTGCTTTAGGACGTTCAATGACAGCTGGTGTCATGCTAGGTTCTATGCTAAAAGGTGATGCAAAGTTAACGATAAAAATTGAAGGTGGAGGTCCTTTAGGTCCTATCCTTGTTGACAGTAATTCCAAAGGTGAGGTAAGGGGATATGTGACAAATCCTCAAACGCATTTTGATTTAAATGATAAAGGAAAACTAGATGTAGCTAGAGCAGTAGGGACAGAAGGGAATTTAACAGTTGTTAAAGATTTAGGTTTGAAAGACCACTTCTCTGGGCAAGTACCGATTGTATCTGGTGAATTAGGTGAAGATTTTACATATTATTTAGTAACATCAGAACAAATCCCTTCTTCAGTTGGAGTAGGAGTATTAGTGAATCCTGATAATACAATCTTAGCTTCCGGTGGATTTATAATTCAATTATTACCTGGTGCTGAAGAAGATACAATAACAAAAATTGAACAAAGATTAAGTACAATTGAACCGATCTCAAGATTAATTCAGCGAGGTTTAACTCCTGAAGAAATACTAGAAGAAGTTCTTGGTGAGGGAAATGTTAGGATTTTAGACAAGCAACCTGTCCATTTTAAATGTCAATGTTCAAAAGAACGAATTGAAAATGCAATTGTTAGTTTAGGGACAGAGGAAATACAGGCAATGATTGATGAAGATGGCCAAGCAGAAGCACAGTGCCACTTTTGTAATGAGTTATACCATCTTAATAGACAAGACTTAGAAGAATTAAAGAGAGCAGCAGAATAATACTTTTGCTATTTGTGGGAGTTGGAAGAGTTGGCTAGTAAAACACTATGGGTGATCATTTTTAGCTTGGTTATCACAAACTGCGTGACAATAGGCTATTTTACTTCGAAAAATCAAGGGCAAGGAGCCATCCCTGTATCATCAAGTGATGATGAACAGAATGAGGTAATTGCAACAATTGGAGAAGAAACAATAACTAGAGATCAATGGATGAACAAACTAGAAGAGCAATTTGGACAAGAAACTTTAAAAGAATTGGTGAATCTACATGTAGTAGAGGAACTTGCTGAAAAATATGAAATAACAGTTTCTGATGAAATCATTCAACGCGAATTGGCTGTTTATAAATCAATGTATAATTCTTTAGATGAAGAACAGTTTGGGAACGAACAAAATTGGGAGCAACAAATTCGTTATAGCATCTTATTAGAAGAATTATTAACACGTGATGCTTCTGTTTCAGAAGAAGAGATAAAGAAGTTCTATGATAGCAATAAAGAGTTATATGATATAGATGAAACATTTCATTTATCTCATATTATCGTAAAGTCAGAAAAAGAAGCTAATATGGTGATTGAAGAATTAAATGGAGGTTCAAGTTTTGAAGCTCTTGCTCTAGAAGTCTCAACTGATGAGTTTACAGCAAATCAGGGAGGAGATATCGGATTTATCTCTACTAATAATGAATATGTACCTGGTGCTTATTTAGAAGAAGCTTCAAGCCTTGATAAAGGGGAATGGAGTGGCGCAATTAAAGTGGACACAGGTTATGCGGTTATCATGCTTCATGAAAAAATCGAGGGTAAAGCTTACACCTATGATGATGTGAAGAGTCAAATTCGTAGACAAATTGCATTAGAGCAGATGGAAGGCTCAGTTTCAGTCGATCCTTTATGGGATGAAATAGGAGTTACTTGGTTTTACGAAAATAAGTAATAAATCTAGGTTGTTTTCATAAACTTTGTCGCTTTTACTAATTTGAAGAAAACAGTACTGTATAAAGTCTAGAGGCATCTTTTCTTTCTAGAATAGATCTTTTATATGAAAAAAATTTCTTACTAACAGGAAATTAGGTTCATAAGCAACAATCTTTCAGAAAAGAGCCTAAATGTAAGGTAAAGTGAGTAAAATGTTTTGACAATTATGAAAGAAATTGCTATATTACTTATAAATCCAATGAAATTACTCGGGATAGGGGAGGAACTTAGATGTCACGCGTAGCAAATTCTATACATGAACTTATAGGAGAAACACCAATCGTAAAGCTAAACAGACTTGTAGATGATAATAGTGCAGATGTTTATTTAAAGCTGGAGTTTATGAACCCAGGAAGCAGTGTTAAAGATCGTATCGGTCTTGCAATGATTGAAGCTGCTGAACAAAAGGGCGATTTAAAACCAGGTGACACAATTATTGAACCAACTAGTGGAAATACTGGTATTGGTTTAGCGATGGTTGCTGCAGCAAAAGGCATTAAAGCAATCTTAGTTATGCCTGATACAATGAGTATGGAACGTAGAAATCTTCTTCGTGCATATGGTGCAGAATTAGTTCTTACACCAGGTTCTGAAGGTATGGGTGGAGCAATTCGTAAAGCTGAAGAGCTTTCAAAAGAACATGGATACTTTATGCCTCAACAATTTAAAAATGAAGCAAATCCAGAGGTTCACCGTTTAACAACTGGTAAAGAAATTGTTTCACAAATGGGTGATCAATTAGATGCCTTTGTATCTGGTATTGGTACAGGTGGTACAATCACTGGTGCTGGATCAGTTTTAAAAGAGAATTATTCAGATATTAAGATATATGCAGTAGAGCCAACAGATTCACCAGTTCTTTCAGGTGGAAAACCAGGTCCTCATAAAATCCAAGGTATTGGTGCAGGATTTGTTCCAGATATCCTTAATACTAACGTGTATGATGAAGTTATTACTGTTAAAAATGAAGAAGCATTTGAAACAGCAAGAAGAGCTGCTAAAGAAGAGGGTATTCTTGGTGGGATTTCATCTGGTGCAGCGATTTTTGCAGCGTTAAAGGTTGCTAAAGAGCTTGGAAAAGGTAAAAAAGTCTTGGCTGTTATTCCAAGTAATGGTGAGCGTTACTTAAGTACTCCGTTATATCAATTTGATTGATTTCATACATGAAAGAGAGAGGTTTGACTTTGTCAGCCTCTTTTTTTATTCGAAAAGTTTAAAAGTTTGTATTTTCTACATGTAAAAAGTAAATTAATATGTTATCTTCATTACATTTATGTAAAATGGTAGTAAGAGTTTTAAAGGAGAGATAACAGATGCACCAAAGAAGAACTTCGTTAAGCATACAGTTTGACTATGAAGGTAACTTTTTTGATCAATATAAATATTTATCTAAGAATGAAAAGGAACATGCCTTTTTGGAAAGTGCTCGTGGTGGAAGGTATAGTATAGCGGGAATTAATCCATTTGCATCTGTTAAGGGTAAGGGTGAAACACTTACTATTATCGATAAAGGTGAAAGAAAGATTATGAGTGGAAAACCACTTGATCTTTTTAGAGAATGGTTTAGTCAATATTATACAAAGCCAGATCCGGCTCTACCGGATTTTCAAGGTGGAGCAATAGGTTTTATTAGCTATGATTGTGTAAGGCATTTTGAAAAGTTACCTGTAGTTGCTAACGATGATTTGGAAACACCGGATCTATATTTCTTGCTATTTGATGATGTTGCCGTATATGATCATCAAACGTCAAAACTATGGCTAATTACACATTACTATAATGAACAGGATCTTACAAAGGCACAAGACAGATTACAGGAACTGAAGAAAGACTGGACAAGTGTGATAAAAGGTGATGAAGCATTTCTTAAGCCTGATATTTCAACACATACACCCGTTACCTTTTCAAAAGAAGCCTTTAAAAAGGCTGTTGAAGCAATTAAAGAATATATCTCTCAAGGTGATGTATTCCAAGTGAACCTTTCTGTTAGACAGCATTTCCAATTAGAGAATGCTCCCATAAAAATATATGAAACACTACGGAAAATAAATCCATCACCTTATATGGCATATCTGCATTTTCCTGAGTTTCAAATTGTTAGTGGTTCACCAGAACTTTTAGTGAAAAAACAAGGGGGTTCAGTCAGCACGCGTCCTATTGCTGGAACAAGATCTAGGGGTAGAGATGAAGAGGAAGACAATAAGCTAGCAAACGAATTAATACAGAATGAAAAAGAAAGAGCAGAGCACGTTATGCTTGTTGATCTAGAACGTAATGATCTTGGCAGGGTTTGTGAATATGGGACTGTTCATGTTAATGAATTTATGGTTATTGAAAAGTATTCCCATGTGATGCATATCGTTTCGAATGTTCAAGGGAAATTAAAAAATGAAGCAAATTATGCAGATGTTATCAAAGCGACCTTTCCAGGTGGTACAATAACAGGAGCACCAAAAGTAAGAACGATGGAAATTATCGAAGAATTAGAACCAACAAGACGAGGGATCTATACAGGGTCAATAGGCTGGATTGGTTTTGATGAAAATATGGAGCTAAATATTGTTATTCGTACATTATTTGCTAAAGATGGTATTGGGTATGTTCAATCTGGTGCTGGAATTGTTATCGATTCTAATCCGGATTATGAATATAAAGAGTCCTTAAAGAAAGCAAGGGCTTTAGTTAAAGCAATTGAGTTGAGTAAAGAAGAGAAAATTTTAGGCTGAGGTGAGTATAGTGATTTTAATGATTGATAATTATGATTCTTTTACGTTTAATTTAGTACAGTATTTAGGTGAACTTGGTGAAGAGTTGATGGTAAAGCGAAATGATGAAATAACAATTTCAGAAATTGAACAGTTGAACCCACAATTTTTAATGATATCACCTGGACCTTGTAGTCCAAATGAAGCAGGCATAAGCATGGAAGCTATAGAATACTTTGCAGGTAAGATTCCGATTTTTGGTGTGTGTCTTGGCCACCAATCAATTGCACAGGTGTTTGGTGGAGATGTAATTCGTGCTGAACGTTTGATGCATGGAAAAACATCAGAAATTAATCATAATGGTGAAACAATTTTTAAAAACATGGAAAACCCATTTACAGCAACGAGATATCATTCTCTTATTGTTAAAAATGAAACACTTCCCGATTGTTTAGAAGTTACCGCATGGACAGATGAAAATGAGATTATGGCCATACGTCATAAATCATTACCTATTGAAGGAGTTCAATTTCATCCAGAATCTATTATGACTTCTTTTGGAAAAGATCTATTAAAGAATTTTATTGATCAATATAAATTAGTAGAAAAGAGCTAATTCCGTGTATATATATATAAATTCACATTATGTAAAGGATATAGAAGCCACGATTTCTCCATTTGATCATGGCTTTCTTTATGGGCTAGGTGTTTTTGAAACATTTAGAGTTTATAAAGGGTTTCCTTTCCTGTTAGAAGATCATTTAAAAAGACTTCAATCAGCAGTGGATGAATTAGGTATTCATTATCAAATCAATTTTGATGAAATAATGGAAATCCTTCAAAAATTATTGAAGCTTAATCAATGTCATGATGAAGATGTAACAGTACGTTTGAATATTTCAGCAGGAAATGGTGAGGTAGGAAAGCTTCTTCAAACTTATGATAAACCAAATCTTCTCTGTTTCTTAAGGAAAGCCCCGCCTTTAAATAACGATGAAAAAGACGTTGTCCTCCTTGAAATTCCAAGAAACACTCCAGAAGGAACCTTTCGACTAAAGTCACACCATTATTTAAACAATATTTTAGGAAAACGAGAAATTAGGGAGGCACCTGAAAAAGAGGGGTTATTTTTAACTGCAAATGGATTTGTTGCAGAAGGTATTGTATCAAACGTTTTTTGGGTTAAAAACAACTCTGTTTATACTCCGGCAGTTGAAACAGGGATTCTTAACGGAATAACTAGGCAGTTTATTATAAAGTGCTTAGAAAATCTTGATATAGATGTAAGTGAAGGTTTTTATACAAAGAAACAAATGTTCGAAGCTGAGGAGGTTATCCTAACAAATTCTTCTCAAGAGATAATAGCAGTGAAAAAAGTAGATGATCATATTTTTGACGGTAATGAAGGAACAATTGTAAAAAAGTTAAGGGACTTGTATGATCATTATAGGAAAACACTATTAAGTAAAGATGAGTTATAAAGGGCTGAAGAAGAGGATGAGAGTAAGTACTAACAAACAGCGTCATATAAAATGTGGTAAATATTCCTTGAATATTGAAGAAAAGACATTGGTAATGGGTATTTTAAATATAACACCGGACTCCTTCTCTGACGGAGGAAATTATATAGATCTTGAATTGGCCATTTATCATGCGAAAGAAATGGTTAAAAACGGTGCAGATATAATTGATATTGGCGGGGAATCAACCAGACCTGGATCTAAGGCAGTTTCTATAGATGATGAATTGGCAAGAGTAATCCCTGTAATTGATAAGCTATCAAAGGAATTGGATGTACCAATTTCGATTGATACTTATAAAGCGGAAGTTGCAAAGCAAGCTATTGAAGCAGGTGCTTCGATTATCAATGACGTTTGGGGAGCAAAGGCAGATCCTGAAATGGCGAATATAGCAGCATTATATAACGTGCCAATTATTCTTATGCATAATCGCCATGATCGAAATTATGATCAGCTTATTCCGGATATGATTGTTGATTTGCTTGAATCAGTTAATATCGCTAAAAAGGCTGGAGTGACAGATGATAAAATCATTCTTGATCCCGGGATTGGGTTTGCCAAAACAATAAATGATAACCTTGATGTTATGCGGAATTTGGATGCATTTACTCATCTGGGATACCCGGTGCTTTTAGGAACCTCTAGAAAATCCTTTATCGGAAATATTTTGGATTTGCCACCAAATGAACGAGTGGAAGGTACTGGTGCTACTATTTGTTTAGGTATAGAAAAAGGATGTCATATTATCAGAATTCATGATGTGTTAGAGATGTCAAGGATGGCTAGAATGATGGATGCTATGCTAGGGAAAGGGGATGGAGGTCATCGATAAAATTTATGTTGATGGAATGGAATTCTATGGCTACCATGGAGTTTTTAAGGAAGAAACTAAATTAGGGCAACGTTTTAGAGTAGATCTTACAGTTGAGTTGGATTTGCAAAAAGCCGGAGAACAAGATGATCTAGATCAAACGATTAATTATGCCTCACTTTATAAATGTTGTAAGAGCATTGTTGAAGGTGAACCATATAAGTTAGTTGAAGCTGTTGCTGAAAATATAGCTAAAAAAATTTTAATAAAATTTACAGCTGTGCATTATTGTACGGTAAAGGTAATAAAGCCAGATCCCCCAATACCTGGACATTATAAAGAAGTAGCTGTAGAGATTAAAAGGGGAAGATCATGAAACATGATGTTTATCTAGCGCTTGGTTCAAATATAGGAGATCGAGAAAGTTATTTAATAAATGCCATTACAAAAGTGAATAAACATGATTTTATTCAGGTAGAAGATATTTCCTCAATTTATGAAACAGATCCAATTGGCTTTACAGATCAAGCGCAATTTTTGAATATGGTTATTAAGGTGAAAACTGATTTATCGGCGGTTGCGCTTCTGATTGAATTACAAAAGATAGAAAAAGAATTAGACCGAAAACGCGAAGTGAAATGGGGACCAAGAACGTTAGACCTTGACATTTTACTGTTTAATAATGAAAATATTGAAGCAGAAGAACTTATTGTTCCTCACCCAAGAATGCATGAAAGAGCATTTGTGTTAATTCCTTTATATGAATTAGACAAAACTGTTAGCATTCCTACTTTAGATCAACCAATAAAAACAATCATAGATCAATTACATGATAAAGAAGGAGTCCGAATATGGAAGCAGAAAAATGGGGTAGACGTATTCGCGCTTTTAGAAAATTAAAAGGCTTTACCCAAGAAAGTTTTGCGAAAGATCTTGGGGTTTCTGTTTCTGTATTAGGAGAAATAGAAAGAGGCAACCGTGAACCCAATGAACAATTTATTCAAGATGTAGCTAAAGCTCTTAATGTATCTGTTGAAGAGCTTACCCCGAATTAAGAAAAGATTGGAGGTTAAAATTTTTGTTTAATATTGGTGATATACAATTGAAAAATAGAGTCGTGTTAGCACCTATGGCAGGCGTATGTAATGCAGCCTTTCGACTAACGGTTAAAGAATTTGGTGCAGGCCTTGTTTGTGCAGAGATGGTTAGTGATAAGGCGATTTTATTAAATAATGCTAGAACCATGGGTATGCTGTATATAGATGAAAGAGAAAAGCCTTTGAGTCTACAAATCTTTGGTGGTGAAAAGGATACATTAGTTGAAGCTGCTAGATTTGTTGATAAAAACACAACAGCTGATATTATTGATATAAACATGGGGTGTCCTGTGCCGAAGATTACAAAATGTGATGCAGGTGCAAAATGGTTATTAGATCCAAATAAGATTTATGATATGGTATCTGCTGTAGTAGAAGCTGTAGACAAACCAGTAACTGTTAAAATGCGTATGGGCTGGGATGATGATCATATTTATGCAGTGAAAAATGCTCAGGCAATCGAACGTGCTGGTGGTAAGGCTGTAGCACTTCATGGTCGTACTCGTGTACAAATGTATGAAGGAACAGCGAATTGGGATATCATTAAAGAAGTTAAGGAAGCTGTTAACATACCTGTTATTGGTAACGGAGATGTCACTTCACCTCAAGATGCAAAGCGTATGCTTGAAGAAACAGGTGTTGATGGTGTTATGATAGGTCGTGCAGCTTTAGGGAATCCTTGGATGATTTATCGCACTGTTAAATATTTAGAAACTGGTGAATTAATGGATGAACCAGGAGTTCGTGAAAAGATGGAAGTGTGTAAATTACATCTAGACCGCTTAATTGAGCTCAAAAATGAAAACATCGCGGTAAGAGAAATGAGAAAGCATGCTGCATGGTACTTAAAAGGTATCAGAGGTAATGCTACAGTAAGAAATGGTATTAACTTAACGAATACAAGAGATGAATTCGTAACTCTAGTAGATGAATTTGTTTTAGAGATAGAAGCTAAACAAGAGAGTGCTAGTCAAGTTGGCTAATAACAAGTGACTTGCTGTTTTATGTAGATAAACTGTCAGGGGTACTGGCAGTTTTCTGCTAATAATTTGCTAAAAAATAGGAGTGTTTAATATGAGTCAAGAAGAGATGAATCAAGAAGAATTAAGTGATCAGATAAAAGTAAGAAGAGAGAAATTACATAGTTTACGTGATAAAGGTCTAGATCCATTTGGTAAACGCTTTGATAGAACGCATCAAACAGCGGATATTCTTTCTGCTTATAACGAAATCGAAAAAGAAGAGCTAGATGAAAAAGAGGAAGCTGTTACTATAGCAGGTCGTATTATGACAAAACGTGGCAAAGGGAAAGCTGGTTTTGCTCATATCCAAGATCTATCTGGACAAATTCAAATATATGTTCGTAAAGATGCTATCGGAGAAGAGGCGTATGATCTTTTCAATACAGCTGATTTAGGTGATATCGTAGGTGTAACTGGTGATGTGTTTAAAACGAAGGTTGGAGAACTTTCAGTTAAAGTAAAATCTTTTGAACTATTAACCAAATCCCTACGTCCATTACCAGACAAGTTCCATGGCTTAAAAGATATTGAACAACGATATCGTCAAAGATATGTAGATTTAATTATGAGTCAGGAAAGTAAAAACACTTTTATAACTCGTAGTAAAATCATACAATCAATGCGACGTTATTTAGATGATCAAGGTTACTTAGAGGTTGAAACGCCAACTATGCATTCTATTCCTGGTGGGGCTTCAGCACGTCCTTTTATTACACATCATAATGCTTTGGACATGTCTCTTTATATGCGTATAGCAATAGAACTTCATCTAAAACGACTTATAGTAGGGGGATTAGAGAAGGTCTATGAAATAGGTCGAGTATTTAGAAATGAAGGTATATCTACACGTCATAATCCTGAATTTACAATGATTGAATTATATGAAGCATATGCTGACTATCAAGATATTATGGCGCTTACTGAAAATGTAATTGCACATATTGCAAAAGAAGTGTTAGGCACAACAACAGTACAATACGGAGAATATGAAGTGAACCTAGAACCAAAGTGGACAAGACTTCATATGGTAGATGCAATTAAGGAATACACTGGTGCAGATTTCTGGAGAGAGATGAGTGTTGAAGAAGCTCGTGAACTAGCAAAAGAGCATAATGTTGAGATCAATGAACATATGCAATATGGACACATTGTCAATGAATTCTTCGAACAAAAAGTAGAAGAGAAATTAATTCAACCAACATTCATATATGGTCATCCTGTTGAAATTTCTCCATTAGCTAAGAAAAATGATGAAGATTCACGTTTTACTGATCGCTTTGAGTTATTCATTGTTGCAAGAGAACATGCGAATGCTTTTACTGAATTAAATGATCCTATTGATCAAAAAGAAAGATTTGAGTCACAGCTTAAAGAAAGAGAACAAGGTAACGATGAAGCGCATATGATGGATGAAGACTTTATTGAAGCATTGGAATACGGTATGCCTCCAACGGGTGGGTTAGGAATTGGTATTGACCGATTAGTTATGTTATTAACAAATTCACCATCTATACGTGATGTGTTACTCTTCCCACAAATGAGACACAAATAATAAGAAAACCTTTGCTGATAATTGGCAAAGGTTTTTTTATTGATAAATTTAGAATGTTATCTGCAATACTTTTTAAAAAAACACTTGCCTAAGGTTGATCGTGGTGTTATATTAGAATACGTTGCTGCGAAACGCGCAACACAGTTTAAAATAAAATATAAAAACATCTTGACTGTATGTTATGATGTTTGATATTATAATAAAGTTGTTTCAAGTAAATGATCTTTGAAAACTAAACAAAACCAAGCGTGCCAACGTTAATTTCGATTAACAAAAACG
>NZ_VOQF01000021.1 GCF_007994985.1 Metabacillus litoralis
AAATGGTCCATCCCTGTTATTATTTATACATCCATTGTTACATTAAGTGGGCTTATAAATAACCCCTATTTGGCTCGAAGTATTAAAACTTCGGGAGAACAAACTATGATGTTGCGCTCTCAAGGAATAGGGGGTTATGAATTAGTTTATTCTCTGGTATTTTTGTGTATTATTCTTTTTTTTATCTTAGTAAATTTAAAGTTAATTAAAAAAAGCATGATTGGCCCTTCAAGCGTAGTTTTTATACTATTCTTCTTGACAATTATATTTGCAAATTATTTTACCGCACTTTTAATACTAACTCTAGCATTTGCAACTATTACCCTAATGAAAAAATGGAACATGTTAGTTAAATTCTTTTTGATCGTACTAGGATTTATAGTTTTAGTTTTCAGCAAAGATATTCTTATTTTAATAACAAATTGGTTTATTAGTTTTCTAGGAAATGGGTCTACAGTGGATAAATTGCTTATATTACAATCTAATATATTGGGATATGGTGGTGTAGATAATGTAGCCTTGAATAGAGCTATGACAATAGAAACAAGTTGGCATGCCTTTTTGCAAAGTCCAATTTTTGGAATTGTAATAGACTCAATTGAGCAAACTGGTGGTTTTCTAAGTGGTTTTGGTCAACATTCATACATTATGGATACTTTTGCTTTGTACGGTTTATTTATAGGTATCTTAAATATTTATATTCTTACGCAACCCTTTTTGGTTCGAATGGAGAGAGGAAATGTATTAGTTGGGTTGAATTTTTCCGTGTTAATGTCTACGTTAATATTATTTTTCATGAATAATGCAACACCATCAATTGGATTTGCTATCTACTTTATATATCCGTTTTTTTATAATTGGTTATCTACAATTCAATTAACTAAAGTCCAATAGAGTAGTTGAAAATTAGTAGTGTTGTAGCAGACCACTGTATTTATACGTGCGTATATAATTATTGATAGTTAATTAAAGAAGAATTTATTAATACATGAGTTTTTATAAAGGTGGGATATTGTGAGAGAAAAAAACAAAAATCCGAAAATAATGATGCATTATGTCTTGCCAGGAGCGACGGGTGGACCGAATATATTATTTAGTAGAATTGAAAATGAAACTTCACTTAAACAAAAATATAATTTTGTGGCACTTAATCAAAAAAGAGTCGCGGGCGGTAAAATAAACCTAAGTTTGATTCTTGAATTAAAAAATGCAATTCAAAAAGAAAAACCTGATATAATTCACATTTCCGGAATGCAAAGTACCGGATTTCATTGTATGATAGCAGCTTTATTAGCTGGATGTAAGAATAGGCTAGTTACTACACATGGGTTTTCTGGCGATTCACTTGGAGGGACTTTAATAAAAAACATTGCTTTTAATTATATTATTGAACCTATCACTTTATCACTCGCCACGCGTGTACATGGGATTAGTAAATATACTGTTGAGAAGAAAATGGTGAGAAGGTATGCAAGAAAGAAAACTTGCTTAATTTATAATTTTCCGCCAGATGAAAATGAGCTATCTAAAAATTCAAATGTAAGAGACAAATTAGGAATAGGTATTGAAGAGGTAATTTTTACTACAGTTTCACGTATTGTCTTGGACAAAGGTTATAGAGAACTTGCAAAAGCTATAAAAAATCTCAGGGAACTAAAAAATATAAGGTTTTTAATAGTAGGCGACGGTAAATATGAAGATGCATTTAGGGATGAGGTATCTGAGGAAATTAATAGTGGAAAAGTAATAATGCTAGGTAAAAGAAATGATGTAATGAATATTCTAGATGAAAGTGATGTTTTTATATTACCAACACTTCATGAGAATTTAGGGAATGTTTATTTAGAAGCCTCAAAAGTATGTATTCCAAGCATTGGAACTAAGGTTGGTGGGGTGCCAGAAATAATTTTAGATGGCGAAACGGGTTTACTTATACCTCCATACAATTCTGAAGCATTAACTGAAGCTATAATGAAACTATATAGCAAGCCCCACTTAAGAAAAGAAATGGGAATAAAAGCACATCGGAGATTAAATGATTATTTTAATCCAGTGACAATATCTAATCAGTTTGATGACCTCTATTCATCTATCCTCAATAGAAAGAAGTAAAAACATTATAACACTATGAATACAATACTAACTTTAGTAAAAAATATTATTTCTTACATGTATAGAGGAGAAAAATGATGATGAATAAGCCAATTAAATATATAGCTTTTTACTCAGATAACGTACATGATGGTCAAAATAGAATAGCAACTTTATCCGCAACCAATAAAATTGATTATATTTGTACTGCTATAACTAGAAACAACTATGAAGTTGAGATAGTTTCACCCAGTTGGACAAAAAATTCTAGTGGTTTCTATAAAGGGGATGTTAAGAGAATAACAGATAGTATTACTCTTAAAACATTTGCTACTTTTGGCGGAGAAAGTAAAATAAAGAGAATATTTAAATATCTATTTTCTTTAATACAATTATTCTTTTATTTATTAATTTCTACTGAGAAAGATGAACCAATTATTGTATACCATTCAGTAATTTTATCTTTACCAATTAGAACGGCTAAATTATTTAAAAAATTTAAGATTATTTTAGAAGTTGAAGAGATCTATCAAGATGCTCAGAATCTTTCTGGATTTATGAAGAAAAATGAGTATAAGGCCTTTGCTAGTGGTGATAAATACTTGTTTTCGACTGAACTTCTAAACCAAAAAATTAATAAGACAAATAAACCACAATCAATTATATATGGAACATATCAAGTGGAAAAAGATAGGGAAGCCAGTTTTGAAGACGATAAAATACATGTGGTTTATGCTGGAACATTTGATCCAATAAAAGGTGGCGCCTTAGCCGCCATCGATGCTGCTAAGTATCTAACAAAAGATTATCATATTCACATTATTGGTTTCGGATCAATAGAACAGATTAAAAGTATTGAAGACAAAGTAGCAGAAGTTTCATTAATATCAGATGCAATAGTAAGTTATCATGGTCTATTAAAAGGAGAAGATTATATACAATTTATACAAAAGTGCCAAATTGGTTTAAGTACGCAAATCCCAGGTGCTAAGTATAATGAAACTTCGTTTCCATCAAAAATACTATCATACATGGCAAATGGCTTAAAGGTTGTAAGTATTCGTATAAAAGCGATTGAATATTCGTCAATCGGAAGTCAAATTTACTATTATCAACAGCAGGATCCAAAAGAAATAGCAAATAAAATTATTAGTATAGATTTTTCTTCATCGTATGACAGCAGAAAACTTATAAAGAGCTTAGATGAAAACTTTCTTAAAGAAATTAAATTACTGTTAAAAACTAAAGAGTAGTATTAATAACCTTTATATTTATAAATTGTTGTAGTTCCCAAATAGAACTATTTTAAAAGGTGATGAAGTATGTTTAAAAAAATATTCAATAGAGTTATCACATTAAATATATTAAAAATGAAATTAAAAAGAAAAGGTATAAAAATTGCTCGAAATTCATACATCGATTCGAAGTCTTCCTTAAAAGGTGCCAATACACTTGCACCATATTCATCAGTTATAAATTCAATGCTAGGATTTGGTACTTATATTGGTGGAAATACAAAATTATTAAACACTAAGATTGAAAAATATACAAGTATTGGACAAAACGTATCTATTATCTTTGGACAACATCCAACTCACAAATTTGTTTCAACTCATCCCTCATTTTATTCACTGCAAAAAGGTCTTGCTGTTAGATATACAAATAAACAATTATTTGATGAATATCGTTATGCTGATAATGAAAATAAAATTTCAGTATTAATTGGAAATGATGTTTGGATAGGTGATGGAGTAAAAATTATGGAAGGCATTATAATTGGAGATGGTGCTATAGTTGCTGCGGGATCGATAGTTACCAAACATGTTCCAGAATATGCAATTGTCGGTGGAGTCCCTGCAAAGGTAATTCGTTATAGGTTTTCTAATGAGGATATAGAATTTTTATTAAAATTACAATGGTGGAATGAGAGCGAAGATTGGATTAAACAACACTCTGAGTTGTTTCAAGATATAGAAAAGTTAAAAGGTAGTTTTTTTTCATTGAAAACATAAAGGAATGGAGATAAAAGAATGAAAGAGGGTCTAAAACTATTATATAGTGAGTTAATAAATCATAAGGTCAGAACTATAGACTACGGTATCTTGAAATATAAAAAGAACGATATCGTTAACAAAATTAAACTAAATACAAAGTTTAAAAATATAAATAAAGGTAGTCGTTGTTTTATTGTGGGTAATGGTCCTTCAATAAAGAACCAAGATTTATCGTTGCTAAAAAATGAAATTGTTTTTACTGTAAACCAAATTTCTAGACATCCTGATTTCGAAAAGATGGAATCTAATTATCATTTCTGGGCAGACCCAATTTTTTTTAATTTATCGAAAGAAAATCCAGAGGATATGGAATTACTCGAAGTCTTTAAAGGGATTAATACAAAAAAGAATAAACCAGTCTGCTTTTTACCTAATATAGCAGTTGATTTTGTTGAACGTTTCAACTTACAAGATGAATTAAATATTTCTTTTTATTATCCAAAGTTAACGTTTCATGATAATTATGACTATGATTTCGATTTTTCTCATTTTATTCCAGGCTTTCAAACAGTAGTACAATATGCAATAGCTAAAGCTATATATATGGGTATTTCTGAAATTTATTTATTGGGTTGTGACTCAACTGGTATTATTAGTACAATTAATGCGTTTATGGATGAAGATTGTAATGCAACTTATGGATATAATATATCCGCTAATGAACAAAAGAGACTGGAATCGCTAAGTAAAAAATTTCAAATGGAAAGTAGTTTTTATGGTTGGGCAAGAATACTACATCTTTATAAAGAATTAAACAGGTACTGTATAAAAAGAAATGTTAAACTAGTAAATTGTTCAGCTAAGACTATTATTGACTCAATACCAAGAGGTAATTACGAAGATATAGTTGAAAAGAAAGAATTAAAATGATTAATAAGATTTTCAAACGGTATACTGCATTCCCTCCGGCAGTCAAAGCAGCCATATGGTTTACAATAGCGAGTTTTTTCCAAAAAGGAATTTCCTTTATTACTGTGCCTATTTTCACCAGATTATTAAGTGTCGAACAATATGGCCAGGTTGTAGTATTTCAATCTTGGTTATCGATAATTACTATTTTTGCAACTTTGTCACTTTGGGCAGGTGTGTTTAACAATGGAATGGTTAAATATGAAAACGATAGAGAAACGTTTATATCGGCATTGCAGGGTTTGTCAACTACACTAACTGCAGTATGCTTAATTATATATTTACTATTTCTTGATTTTTGGAATTCAATTTTTGGCTTACCAACATTCTTAGTTTTAGTTATGTTTACTCAATTGATAGTGGCACCTGCTTTAAGTTATTGGTCTGCTAAACAAAGATTCGATTACCAGTATAAGAAACTAATTATAATTACACTGGCAATGTCTATTGCCAGTCCTCTTTTTGGAGTTTTTGCAGTTCTCGCGACAGAAGATAAAGGTGTTGCTAGGATCCTTTCAGTTGCTTTAGTCCAAATCGGTGTGTGTAGTGTATTTTATATTTATAATGCAACAAAAGGAAAACAATTTTTCCATAGAAATTATTGGAAATATGCATTAGGGTTTAATTTACCATTGATACCCCATTATCTTTCAGGAGTGGTATTGAATCAATCTGATAAAATCATGATTGACCAATTTTCTGGAACAGATAAGGCCGGGATATACAGTGTTGCATATTCAGCAGCTATGCTTTTGACAATTCTTATTACTAGTGTTAATAGTTCATTTACCCCATGGACATACAAGAAACTTAAGAATAAATGTTATTCAGAAATTGAGGACATATCAAAGTTCCTTCTTGCACTAATTGGTGGACTGATATTAATTTTAGTAGCATTTGCACCAGAGATTGTAGGAGTTCTAGCACCTGTCGAATATTATGAAGCAATATGGGTAATACCACCAATAGCAGTAAGTGTGTTTTTTATATTCTTATACAGTATGTTTGCTAACATTGAGTTCTATTTTGAAGAAAATAAATTCATCATGGTGGCCTCTATCATTGGAGCAGGATTAAATATTTTGTTGAATTTTTTCCTTATTCCGATATTTGGATATATAGCAGCTGGTTTTACCACGTTGTTTTGTTATATTGTGTTTAGCTTTTCGCATTACATTTTTATGCGGAAGGTATGTAAAAAACATATAAATGGAGAAAAGATTTATAATTTTGGATTTATAGTTGTTTTTTCATTAGGGATGATTTTAACATCAATGCTTTTAATGACGGTATATAGTTATGTGGTAATCAGATACCTTGTAATTTTAATTATTTTTCTTACAGCTGTAATTTGTAGGAAGCATATTGGAAGTAAAATAAAGCAAATTAGAGAAAAATGAGAAGGAATAACTAAAAATCTCAAAAAAAAATAGTAATGACTATATTATTTATACAATTTATAAAACCATCGTATTATGAAGACTAATATCAGATTTAATTAAGTGAGAACAATTAATTAATTAATTAATTAATAATCTATTTAAATTATATTGTGAGGAGAAATTAAAAATGTTTAAAGATAAAACTATTCTTATTACTGGTGGAACAGGTAGCTTCGGAAATGCAGTTATGCAGAGGTTCTTAGATACAGATATTAAGGAAATTCGTATTTTTTCTCGAGATGAGAAGAAACAAGATGATATGAGAAAACTTTATAAAGATGTTAAGCTCAAATTTTATTTAGGAGATGTACGAGATTTATCTAGTGTTAAAAATGCCATGCACGGCGTTGATTTCGTTTTCCATGCAGCAGCACTTAAGCAAGTTCCTTCGTGTGAGTTTTTTCCATTAGAGGCTGTTAAAACTAATGTAATTGGAACAGATAATGTAATTACTGGAGCTATTGAAAGTGGCGTAAAAAAAGTGATTTGTTTGTCTACAGACAAAGCTGCTTATCCTATTAATGCAATGGGAATCTCTAAAGCAATGATGGAAAAGGTTTTTGTAGCTAAAGCAAAGACAGTAGATTCAGATAGCACTCTAATATGCGGTACACGTTATGGGAATGTAATGGCATCTAGAGGTTCTGTAATTCCTTTATTTATTGAACAAATAAAAAAGGGACAACCTTTAACAGTTACAGATCCAAGTATGACTAGATTCCTAATGAGTCTTGAAGAAGCTGTCGAACTAGTAGTTTTTGCATTTGAAAATGCTGAAGCTGGAGATATCATGGTTCAAAAATCTCCAGCATCAACTATTGGTGATTTAGCACAAGCACTTAAGCAATTATTTAATGTAGCTAATGAAATCAAAGTCATTGGTACAAGACATGGTGAAAAATTATATGAAACCCTACTCACTAGGGAAGAACATGTAGTTGCACAGGATTTAGGTGGATTTTACCGTGTGCCTGCTGATAAGAGAGATCTTAATTATGATAAGTATTTCGTAGAAGGCGATCAGAAGTTGTCTTCTGAAGATGAGTACAACTCTCATAACACAGAGAGATTAAATATTGAGCAGATTAAAGATAAGTTATTAATGCTTGATTATGTTCGTGAAGAGTTGAAAGGTTGGAATCAACGATGAAGATATTAGTAACTGGTGCAAAAGGGTTTGTTGGTAAGAATCTGATAGCTGAACTAAAAAATAGAAAATATACTGATATTTTAGAGTTTACTAGAGAAACAGACCAATCTTTACTAGACGAATATTGTAAAGATGCAGACTTTGTCTTTCACCTTGCTGGTGTTAATCGTCCAAAGGACCAGTCTGAGTTCATGGATGGTAACCTTGGTTTTACGTCAACACTTCTGGAAATGTTAAAAAGGTATCAAAACACTTGTCCTATATTAATTTCTTCATCTACTCAAGCAGAACTTGATAATCTATATGGTATTAGTAAAAAAGCAGGTGAAGACTTGCTTTTTGAATACAGTAAAGAAACAGGAGCAAAAGTATTTGTTTATCGTTTTCCTAATGTCTTTGGTAAATGGTGTAGACCAAATTACAACAGTGCAGTAGCTACATTCTGTCATAATGTAGCTCACGAATTCCCAATCAACGTGAATGATCCTAGTGTTGTAATGAACTTAGTCTATATTGATGATGTAGTAGAAGAACTGATCAGTGCCTTAAATGGAAAAGCAAATGTAGTTGAAGATTTTTGTGAGGTTCCAGTTGTTCACGAGATAACACTTGGAGAAATTGTTAACCTGATTTATTCATTCAAAAAGAGTCGAATAGAGCGTTCAATTCCTGACATGTCTAATTCATTTACGAAAAAGTTATATAGTACGTATTTAAGCTACCTGCCAGAAGACCAATTCAGTTATGATCTTAAAATGAACGTAGATCAAAGAGGATCTTTCACGGAGTTTATTAAGACCCCTGATAGAGGACAAGTTTCCGTGAATATTTCTAAGCCAGGAATAACAAAGGGAAACCATTGGCACCACACAAAGAATGAGAAGTTCCTTGTGGTGAGTGGAACTGGTGTTATCCGATTTAGAAAAATTGGTACAGAAGAGATCATTGAGTACTTTGTTAGTGGAGACAAAATTGAAGTAGTAGACATTCCGACTGGCTACACACATAACATTGAAAATTTAGGGGAAACCGACATGGTTACTATCATGTGGGCAAATGAGTACTTTGATCCAGAAAAGCCAGACACCTATTTCTTGGAGGTATGATTAAATGAAAAAATTAAAAGTCATGACAGTGGTCGGTACAAGGCCAGAGATTATTAGACTGTCAGCTGTAATAAATAAATTAGAAGAATCAAATGCTATAGATCACATACTTGTCCATACGGGGCAAAATTATGATTATGAGCTAAACGAAGTGTTCTTTAATGATTTTAATTTAAAGAAACCGGATTATTTTCTTAATGCAGCTACAGGAACAGCAATAGAAACGATAGGCAACATTCTTGTGAAGATTGACCCTATTATGGAAGAAGTAAAACCAGATGCTGTCTTAGTTCTGGGTGATACCAATAGTTGTTTAAGTGCTATCGCTGCTAAGAGAAGACATATACCAATTTTCCATATGGAAGCTGGAAATAGATGCTTTGACCAAAGAGTTCCTGAAGAAACGAATAGAAAAATTGTTGATCATACAGCTGATATTAATCTAACCTATAGTGATATTGCAAGAGAATATTTATTAAGAGAAGGCCTACCGGCAGACAGAATTATTAAGACTGGAAGCCCTATGTTTGAAGTCTTAAACTCGAGAAAAGATGATATTGAGAAGTCTGATGTATTAGAAAGATTAAAACTAGAAGAAGGTAAATATTTCGTAGTTTCTTCCCATAGAGAAGAAAACATCAATTCAGAAACTAATTTCTTAGATTTAGTTGATAGTTTAAACGCAATTGCTGAAAAGTATCAAATGCCTGTGATTGTAAGTACACATCCTAGAACTAGAAATATGATTAATACTAAGGAAGTAGAATTTAATCCATTAGTAAAAACAATGAAACCTTTAGGGTTCATTGATTATGTTAAACTTCAAATAAAAGCCAAAGCTGTTCTCAGTGATAGTGGAACAATTAGTGAAGAATCTTCTATTCTTGGGTTTAGAGCCCTTAATATAAGACAAGCCCATGAAAGACCAGAAGCGATGGAAGAAGCGTCAGTTATGATGGTGGGTCTAAAAAAAGAAAGAATATTACAGGGGCTAGAAATATTAGCATCACAAAAAGAGGATACATTAAGAAATGTAATAGATTACAGTATGCCTAATGTAGCTGATAAAGTATTGAGGATAATACTTTCATACACAGATTATATAAATAGGATTGTTTGGAAAAAGAATTAAATTTATTTAAGGATTGCGTGAGCTCCAATTATGAATTTAAGTGAAAACGGAATTTATGTGTTTCAAAGTGAAAATTAGGCTGTAACTCCACATAGTTTGTTGGGCATGCTAGCCTTCTAGGTATAGCTAAGTCTTTTGACTTATGACATCTTGTCTAAAGGAGCATGCCCATAGATGCTCCATATCAAGTTGCAATACTGTATTTGGAATTGCAACTATGTGTAATTTTCCTCTGCAGAGTGCATTTTAATTATTATTCTGGTGATAAATATAAATCAAGTAGTGAAGTAGGGTCAAGAATTATAAAGTAAATTATACTAAGGAAGAGGCAGAAAAATGAAACTTTTAGATTGTACACTACGAGATGGAGGATATTATAATTCATGGGATTTTGATAAGCCAATGATCGAAAAATATTTGAAAGCTATGCATGAAATTTCGGTAGACTATGTAGAACTAGGTCTTCGTGGGTTTAATAATGAAGGATTTAAAGGAGCTTGTGCTTACACTACTGATAGTTTTATTAGAAGCTTGGAAGTTCCTAATGGTCTTAAATTAGGAGTAATGGTAAATGCAAGTGATATTGTTATACATTCTGAGGGGATTGAGGGAGCACTATCTAAACTTTTTGTTTCAGCATCTGATTCTCCAATCTCATTAGTTCGAGTGGCATGTCATGTACACGAATTTGAGGCTGCATTACCAGGAGCGAATTGGCTGAAAAGTAAAGGTTATACTGTTGGTTTTAATTTAATGCAAATTGCTGATCGAAGTGTTGAAGAGATTAAAAGTTTAGCATCTATTGCTAATAAATATCCCCTAGATGTACTGTATTTTGCTGATAGTATGGGGAGTTTAAATCCAGAACAAACCTCTAATATTATCCAGGTAATACGTGAAGTTTGGAAGGGGCCTCTAGGTATACACACACACGATAATATGGGTTATGCGCTAGCTAATTCTATGCGTGCTTTAGAAGATGGAGTAACATGGGTTGATAGTACAGTTACCGGAATGGGAAGAGGTCCTGGAAACGCAAAAACTGAGTATTTAACCATTGAACTTGAAGAATACCGTAATGTAGCTAATAATATTACACCATTAATGAAGTTAATAGAGGATTTTTTTAAACCAATGCAACATAAATGTGGATGGGGAACAAATACGTTTTATTATCTTGCGGGTAAATATGGAATTCATCCAACATATATTCAAGAAATGATAAGTGATTCAAGGTATGATGAGGAAGATATACTAGCGGTTATCGAATATTTAAAATCAGAAGGCGGGAAAAAATTTAACTTTAATACCTTAGTGGCTGCTAGAAACTTCTATGGTGGAGAACCAAAAGGATCTTGGAATCCGGCAGAAATTTTATCTGATAGAGAAGTTATAATAATAGGGACTGGACCAAGTGTTATTAAGCATAAGCAAGCATTGGAAGAGTATATACGAGATAAAAAACCTTATGTAATTGCGTTGAATACTCAATCTAACATTTCATCAGAGTTAATTGACATTCGAGCAGCTTGCCATCCTGTTCGTTTACTCGCTGATAGTTCAGTACATGCGACATTACCACAGCCGTTAGTAATACCGGCATCTATGTTGTCAGATAATATAAATAAGGCGTTTGGTGGAAAAGAGTTGTTAGATTTTGGAATATCAATAAAAGAGAATACATTTATGTTTGAAACAAATTACTGTGTCCTCCCTAGTTCATTAGTTCTTGCATATGCATTAGCTATTGGAGCTAGTGGGAGAGCATCAAGAATTCTTTTAGCTGGTTTTGATGGATATGGTGCAGATGATCCTAGAACAACTGAAGTAAATAATTTACTTGAAGATTTCACACGAGTCCCAATGACTCCACCAGTTATTGCAATTACACCAACGCAATATAAAGTTACTGTTAGTTCAGTATACGCATTCTAGGAGGCGAATAATTTGAATTATTGTGTTATAATTCCAGCTCGATATCAATCTTCAAGGTTACCAGGAAAACCACTTGTTGATTTATGTGGTATTCCAATGATTGTAAGAACATATCAGCAATGTATAAAGGCTTGTCCTTCTGAAAGGGTTTATGTTGCAACAGATGACGAGCGTATTAGAGAGGTCTGTGAACAAAGCGCTATTCAAGTTATTATGACATCGAGTGATTGTCTTACTGGTACAGATAGATTAGCAGAGTGTGCAGAATTTATTGATGCAGATGTTTTTATTAATGTACAGGGGGATGAGCCACTTTTTAATCCGAGAGATTTAGAATTAATGATTTCTTACGTTGAAAAATATCCTGGTGAAATCTTAAATGGTTATTGCGAAATAAATGATGAGGAACTTTTCAGAAGTGGTTCAACTCCAAAGGTAGTTTTTCGACCAGATGGACGATTACTGTATATGTCTCGTGCGCATATCCCAACAAATAAGAAACATGGTTTTGAAAAGGCTTGGCGACAAGTATGTGCATACGCATTTCCACGAGAGTCATTAAAAGATTTTTCTTCAGTTCCTGAAAAAACACCACTTGAGGGTATTGAAGATATTGAGATACTTCGCTTTCTAGAGTTAGGTTGGGAAGTAAGAATGCTGGAACTCTCTAGTGATTCTATTGCTGTTGATAATCCAGAAGATGTTCAGCGTGCTGAGGCTGCGATTCTTGATAGAGAACTTTAAATTTAATGAATAGTAGTAAGTAGTGACCTAAATGTTTATTTTTATTAGGTCACTATTTATTTAAAAAAGTATAAAAAAATAAGAAGAGGTATTTTTATGAGTTCAGACTTTTTGAGTCAGTATGATGTTATTGTTTTCGATTGTGATGGAGTTCTAATAGATGTAAATCTATTAAAATGTGAAGCCTTTGGTAAGGCTGTTGCAGAATACCCTTCAGATATTGTTACAAATTTTGTTGACCATTGTAAGAATACATTTGGTGTTTCTCGATACGTTAAGTTTAAAGAGTTTTTCAGTGACTTCGCTAAAGAACCTTTTCAAGAAAATAAATACAACTATTTCTTAACAAACTATGCAAATATATGCAAAGTGATGTATCAATCTGCTCATATTACACCAGGGTGTGAAAGCTTATTATCCGATTTATTTAACTCAAATAAGAGTTTATATGTAGCGTCTGGAAGTGATGAGAAAGAATTAAAAGAAGCTTTTATTGGAAGAAATTTAAATATATACTTTAATGGGATATATGGTTCTCCAAAAACTAAGTCGGAATGCACCTCGATTATCTTACAAAAAAACTCTAATAAAAGGGCTGTTTTTATAGGAGATTCATTATCTGATATGAAGGCCGCTAAAGAATATGAATTAGATTTTATTTATATGTCTAAATTTACTGTTCAATCCGAAGAGCAGGATCTCAAATGTAGAAGCGAAGCAACTAAGGTTATTAGTACGCTAGAGGAATTAATTTGACAATAGCACAAGAGTAAAGGTAGGGTGTTTCTATGTACAAAATAGCTGTAGCAGGTACAGGTTATGTTGGCTTAGTAGCAGGTGTATGTTTTGCTGAAGTTGGCCATCAAGTAATGTGTGTTGACATCGATGAAGATAAAGTGAACCTAATGAAGTCTGGGACTTCTCCAATATATGAAGCAGGTTTAGAAGAGCTAATGAAAAAAAACTACGCTGTTGGAAGAATTGATTATACAACAGATTACAAATCGGCTTACCGAGATGCTGATGCAATTTTTATCGGGGTTGGGACCCCAGAACAACCAGACGGTTCTGCAAACCTTTCCTATATTGCAACGGTTGCTAGACAAATTTCTGAATCGATCGAAAAGGATTGCTTAGTTGTTGTTAAATCGACCGTTCCAGTTGGAACAAATGATAAAGTTGAACAGTTTATTCAAGATTTTCTAGTTAATGATGTAAAAGTAGAAGTAGCCTCGAACCCGGAGTTTTTAGCGCAAGGTTCTGCTGTACATGATACACTTCATGCAGAAAGAATAATAATTGGAACGGAAAGCAAATGGGCTGAAGAAGTTTTGATGGAAATTTATGAGCCCTTTAACTTACCAATCGTATCAGTTAATAGGAGATCTGCAGAGATGATCAAATATGCCTCAAACGATTTCCTTGCTTTGAAAATCTCTTATATGAATGACATCGCTAACCTTTGTGAATTAGTCGGAGCGGATGTGCAAGACGTTGCAAAAGGGATGAGTTATGATGCTCGTATAGGAAGTAAGTTTTTAAACGCAGGTATCGGTTATGGCGGTTCATGTTTTCCTAAGGATACGAAAGCACTAGAGAATATTGCAAAACAGCATGGATATGAACTACGAACCGTTAAGGCTACAATTGACGTCAATACTGATCAAAAGACAATGTTATACAAAAAAGCCAGCAAGAGACTTATTACGTTTAATGGTCTGAAGGTAGCTGTACTTGGTTTAACTTTTAAACCTGGGACTGATGATTTACGTGAAGCAGCATCTCTTGAGAATGTGCCATTATTACTAGAGCAAGGTGCCGATATTTATGCGTTTGACCCTATAGGTGCCGATAACTTTGCGAAAGTACATCCTGAAGGTAAGAGTGGAAAAGGTAATATTACTTATGTAAGTAATATTGAAGAAGCACTAGAAGGTGCAAATGTTTGCTTTATCTTTACTGAGTGGGGAGAGATTAAAGCAGTTACTCCTGGGATGTATCAGGATTTAATGAGAACGCCGCTAGTATATGACGGAAGAAATATTTATAGTACTTCGGAAATGCAGGAAGCAGGGGTGGAGTACCACTCTATTGGAAGAAAGGCTGTAGAGAGAAAAGTTGTTGCAAAGGAGTCGAGAAATCTTGAGTTACAAACCGCTAGATCCTAGTAAAACTTATCTTATTACTGGAGCTGCTGGTTTCATCGGATATTATTTATCTAAGAAACTACTAGAAAGCGGCTGCAAAGTAATAGGTATTGATAATGTAAATGATTACTATGATGTGAACCTTAAAATGGCTCGACTTGAGCAACTACAACCTTTTAGTAAGTTTACTTTAATTAGGGAAGATATTTCGGACAAGGCTTTAGTCACAGAAGTCTTTGCTAAGTACAAGCCTAATGTTGTGGTAAACTTAGCTGCACAAGCTGGAGTTAGATATTCAATTGAAAATCCTGATGTTTATATTCAAAGTAATATCATTGGTTTCTATAATATCCTAGAAGCTTGTAGGCACAATCCAGTAGAACATCTAGTGTACGCATCTTCAAGCTCTGTTTATGGTTCTAATAAAAAGGTGCCATTTGAAGAAACAGACTTTGTAGATACTCCTGTATCACTTTATGCTTCAACGAAGAAGTCGAATGAATTAATGGCTCATACGTATAGCCACTTGTATAAGATACCGGCTACTGGACTTCGTTTCTTTACTGTTTATGGTTCTATGGGAAGACCGGATATGGCTTACTTTGGATTTACGGATAAATACTTTGCTGGTGAACCAATTAAGATCTTTAACAATGGTGATTTTGACAATGATCTCTATCGTGATTTCACGTATATCGATGATATAGTAGAAGGAATAGAGCGACTTATCGGTAAACCACCGGTTGATGCCGTTCCTCACAAGGTGCTTAACATCGGTAATAATAATCCGGAAAAGCTGATGACGTTTATTAATACATTGGAGAAGACTTTAAGTAAAGCTTTAGGAAGAGAAGTGCAGTTTGAAAAGGTGTTTGAGCCAATAAAACCAGGAGATGTTCCAGCCACTTATGCTTCAACGGATTTATTGCAGGAAGCTGTTGGGTTTAAACCAAAAACATCGATTGAAGAGGGCTTACAGCAATTTGCTGATTGGTATGTGGATTATTATAACAAGAAGTAAGATTTAAAAATACTAAAACCCGCTGAGCAAATGCTTGGCGGGCTTATTTGAGTTGGATTAATTATTATTTTTTAATGCCTTTTTTAAAATATCCTTATATTTACTCTACTTTAAATCTACTTAACATCTCTTCTTTTGAAATTTCACCCCATTCTAGGACTATTAGCATAATATATATATTAGCACGTAGTGTCATAGGTGCTCTTTTAAAAAACATTACGTAAGTTTTTTGATCATTAACTACAATGGTAAACTTATCATGCCTTTAATTCAAACGTTGCAATTCTTCATACAGATGAACTGTGTTCATAATGGAAAAATGACGACGCTCAGGATTAAAAGGTAAAAACTCCAAATACCATCTTTAATACCTTCATTATCAATATTAAGTGCCATATCAGGAAATCTTAATCTTTCCTCTGTTTTCTCCACACTCCATTTAAATGGACATTAATATAAATCTGCTAAGATAAATTGTTTGAATTTTCTCTCTAATCCCTCACATTGCATTCTTAAATTAAGTGGTGATTCTCTATTATCTATATTTTTTTGATCTTCATCTGTAGGTTCATTTTTTGCTATATGTCCTGCAGCAACCATAAGATCTTTATAAGTAACTTCCTCATCATCCTCAAAAGTAGTCTGTCGATTAATCCTCAAATTATCATCTGAATAAATACCACTCCTACACTTTCCCTTGATTCACTTGGTATAAATATCACCTCAGGGAATTCTTTTTTATTCTGTTAAGAAGGTATAGTGAAACATAGAACCAGAACTTAATTCTAAAAACACCAAACTTTTTTCCAAAAAAAACATATTTACCTTGATATTTTGTATACGGTTGCATACAATGGTATTAAAGATAGTGATGTTTTAATTAAAGGTAATAATGTTACTACGAATATTAGGGGGAACAGTAATGAAATACTTTTTAGATAGTGCCAAAATTGATGAAATTCGTTATGCGTATAAGCATTGGGGGATTGATGGAGTAACGACAAATCCGCGTCATATTATGAACAGTGGTAAACCTTTTATAACAGTACTAAAAGAGTTAGCCGATGAATTTTCAGATGTGAAGAATTTCCCGATTTCTGTTGAGATTAATCCACACCTGGATAACTATGAAGAAATGGTTGCAGAAGGAAAAAAGATTGCTAGTTTATCAGATAATTTCGTTATAAAGATTCCTTGTACAGAACAAGGATTAATCGCTGCAAAAAACTTAGAGGAGCAAGGGATTAAAACAAATGTAACACTTGTTTTCTCTCCATCTCAAGCATTACAGCCTGCACGAATTGGAGCTGCATTTGTGTCACCCTTTGTTGGTTGGAAAGAACAAAGCGGAGAAGATACAAATCCATATATTCAAGACATCGTCAATATCTATCGTACATATGGCTACGATACAGAAATTATCGTTGCTGCACTACGTAACGGCAAACAAATTGTTGATGCAGCAAAAGCTGGAGCAGATATCGTAACATGTGGTTTTGATGTATACAAAACGAGCTTCTACCATGCATTTACTGATTATGGCTTAAATGTATTCCGTAATGCTTGGGACAACACTGAAACTGAATAATCATTAAAACAATAAACTCGTAAAAATTAAATGGCAGGACAAAAAAGGTATCATTCCTTTAACGTATGTCCTGTCTATTTTTTAAAAAAGGGGATACAGGGGTAATGGGTACTTTTGAAACACTCTGCAAACAAAATCATCATCTTAATTTTTTCCACGTAGAAGAGGAAACCTTTGCGCCATTTGGTAGAATAATATCAGGTCTAGATATTAAACCATTAACTGATTTTATGAGTGAACAAACATTGATTCCTGATGAGGGTAATGTATATGAGCCTTCTATCTTTGCAATGGAAGAATTCATGATTAAGAAACAGATTGAAACAGAACTGTACGGTGAAATGCCCATTCAAATTGGTTATTGTAATGGAAGGAACTCAAATTTAAATGGATTAGAATTTCATAAGGGAAATGAGCTAAATATTGCTGTAACAGATATGGTTCTTCTTTTAGGAAAGGTTCAAGACATAAAGAAAAATCAGTACAATGCCAAGGATGTTCAAGCATTTTACATACCAATGGGAACGATAATTGAACTATATGCTACCACTCTTCACTTTGCCCCATGTAAGACAACAGATAATGGGTTTAAATGTATTGTTGTTTTACCAAAAGAGACAAATTTACCATTAGATAATACGATAAATCAAAGAGATCGGTTGTTATTTATGAAAAACAAGTGGCTACTAGCACACCCTGATAATAAAAGGATGATAGACAGGGGAGCTTACCCAGGAATTCATGGAGAAAATCTAGTTGTAAACTATTAATATTTTAAAGTGAGGTTCTAATGATGACCTATACAACACATGATATGGAGTTTTCTATTCAAGCAAGTGAAGACAAACTTTCTATTTCCTGGAATGGGGAATCGATTATTGAACATACGAAGAGTAATCCTTTTCTTTACATTGGATTTGGAAAAGAAACGGTGAACATGTACCGTGGGAATTTTGAGATAAAGGATTATGTTGAGGAACGAACACCACTTCGTTTTATTCGTATTAATGAGCTCGAGGACAACAAGCTTGTTGCTGCTTTTTCAACGTATAACGAGAATTCTCTTCCTATTTTATATATGACTATCCGTAAAGACTCAGGTCGTCTTGTGATTGAATTGGAAAATAAAGATACTACAATCAATCGATTTTGGATCCGTATAAAAGCATCGAAGGAAGAAAAAATATATGGCTGTGGTGAGCAGATGTCTTATTTTAATTTAAGAGGACGTAACTTTCCGCTTTGGACATCGGAGCCAGGGGTTGGTCGTGATAAAAGTACATATGTCACATGGTTAGCAGATGTAAAGGATAAAGCTGGCGGTGACTATTATAATACGAATTACCCTCAACCAACCTATGTTTCTAGTAAAAAATACTATGCTCATGTAGAAGCGACTGCATATGCTGATTTTAATTTTAAGAATGAAGATTATCATGAGCTTCACACTTGGGAAGTACCAAAAGAAATCGTGTTAGAAGGTGCTCGAGATTATCTCCAACTTGTTGAAAAGATTTCAGCAAAGTTTGGGCGTCAGCCGGAATTACCAGATTGGGTGTATGAGGGAGTTATTCTTGGAGTTCAAGGTGGTACAGAGGTGGTCGACCAGAAGTTAATTAAAGCATTAGAAAGCGGAGTGAAAGTATCAGCTCTTTGGTGTCAGGATTGGCAAGGAAAAAGAATCACTTCCTTTGGTAAGCGTTTAATGTGGAACTGGAAATGGAATCCAGATGAATATCCCGACCTAGACGTGAAAATCAAAGAATGGAAAGAAAAGGGTATTCGCTTTATGGGCTATATTAACCCTTATCTAGCTGTAGAAGGAGATCTTTTTAAAGAAGCTGAAAACAATGGATATTTTGCTTTAAATGAGGAAGGTAATACATACCTTGTCGATTTTGGTGAGTTCTATTGTGGTGTGATTGATTTTACAAATTCAGAGGCATTTGAATGGTATAAAGGTGTCATAAAAGAGCACTTAATCGAATTTGGATTAGATGGTTGGATGGCCGATTTTGGAGAATATCTTCCTACAGATTTATATTTAAGTAATGGTGAGCCTGCAATGCAAAAGCATAATCAGTGGCCTGTACTATGGGCACAAGCGAACTATGAAGCGGTTAAAGAAACTGGAAAACTTGGGGAAGTTGTCTTCTTTATGAGAGCTGGTTATGCAGGATTTCAAAAATACTGCACACTATTATGGGGAGGAGATCAATCGGTTGATTTTTCCTTACATGATGGATTAGCTTCTGTAATTCCTGCTGCTTTATCTTCAGGTATGTCGGGTATGGGTCTTCATCATAGTGATATCGGTGGATATACGAGTCTTCATGGCACGAAAAGGAATAAAGAACTTCTTTTAAGATGGTTGGATATGGGTGTATTTACCCCGTTCCTACGAACACATGAAGGAAATCGTCCATATGACTGTGTGCAGTTTGATGAGGATGAAGAAACATTAGCTCATTTTGCAAGGATGACAACAGTGTTTACACATTTAGCCCCTTATGCGAAAACATTAGTAGCTGAAAATGCTAAAAGTGGTACACCCGTTCAAAGGCCACTGTTTCTGCACTATGAACAAGATCCTAACGTGTATGATATTCAGTATCAATACTTATATGGAAAAGATGTTTTGGTTGCACCTGTACATGAAGAACATCAAAACACATGGGAAGTATACTTGCCAAAGGATGAGTGGATTCATTTATGGTCAGGTGAGGAGTATTCAGGTGGAACTTATATCGTTAATGCACCGATAGGAGAGCCTCCAGTATTTTTTCGGAAAAATAGTGAATGGAAAGAGCTTTTTCACCAAGTACGAAGTTTATAGAAGTTAAGGGGGATCTTAATGCTACACACATCTGTACTTTATTTGCCAATAGGGCGAAAAACATTTGATTTAGAAACAGCAGAACAATATCGAAAAGACACACAAGAAATGCTAGAAGAAATGGTTGAAAAGGTATATTCTCCAGATACAATTATTACATCTCCTGAAGAATTAGAGGAGTTACTAGCGTCTTTTAAAGATATCAAATTTAGCAGTATTATCTATCAAAGCACTACGTTTGCCGACGGGGAGTTTCCATACGCAATTATAAAAAAACGCAAGGAACCTATCATTGTGTGGTCTGTTCGAGAACCAAGTGTGGGAGGGAGACTCCGCTTAAATTCTCTAACAGGTGGAAATGCTACGAGTAATCTACTAAAAGTACATCAACATCCGTATTCTTTTGTTTTTGGGAATCCACAGGAAGAAGATCTTGAAAATAAGATGCTTGTGGAGCTTAAAGTAAATGATATCATTGGTAAGCTCAAAGAATTAAAGGTAGGAGTGATTGGTGAGCATCCTCCAGGATTTTTCTTTTCTCAAACGGATGAAGAAAAGCTTCGTTTACAGGTGGGGACGACTCTCGACAAAGTAGATCTTTTAAAAGCATTTGATGCATGTAAAAAACTAACTGAAAATGAATATGCTTCTGCATTAGAATTAGCAGAAAAGAGTGTGGTTGGACTCAATAAAGATGAAGAAAGTGTCATCCGTTTTGCACAATTCTACACCTATATTGAGACATATATAAAGGAAAAAGACATACGCGCTTTAGCCATTCGTTGTTGGCCAGACTTTTTTAATGAACTTGGTGCAGCAGCTTGCTCAACTTTGTCTCAATTCACGGAGCACGGAGTTGTTTCAGCGTGTGAGTCTGATATCAATGGATCTCTTTCAATGTACGTGCTTCAAGAGCTAAGTAATGGAAAAGCACCTTATTTAGGAGATCTTGTGCATGTGAATGAAGAGAATAATTCTGTTGTATTCTGGCATTGTGGTGCAGCGGCGTATTCGTTAGCAAGACCACAAACAGGTGCGCAAGCAGGGGTACATCCAAACCGCAAGATGGGGCTGACAATGGAATTTGGGTTGAAAGCAGGAAAGGTTACAATGTTTCGTTTAAGCGAGGATCATGAAGGATATCGCCTGTTAGTCATGAAGGGTGAAGCCTTAGATGTTGAACAACCATTCTCTGGAACATCCGTTGAAGTGGCTTTACCTAAAGATGTAACAGAAACATTATATTCTCTTATGGAAAGTGGTTTTGAACCACATTATGCACTTGTATATGATGATGTCGCACAAGAATTATTACAGCTAGGAAAACGTTTAGGGCTTCGAACTGAATATTACGGTTAAACACAGAAGGGAATAAAATGATGGTTGAAAAAGGAATTGATATGAATAAGAATGTGGCACTGTATCAACAGGTTAAGGACATTCTTATAAAAAGAATTCAAAGTCGGATTTGGGAACCAAATGCTTTAATTCCAACAGAACAGGATTTAATGAAGGAATTTGATGTGAGTCGTACAACGATACGACAAGCAATCTCTTTACTTGTTCAAGAAGGACTGATTGAGAAAAGGCAAGGAAAAGGGACCATTGTAAAACCTCAGCAGCTAGTAGGAAGCTTGGGGAGATTGAAGGGGTTTGCTGAAGAGGTGATGGAAAAAGGTCTAACACCTCATTCTAAACTCATGAGAGTAGAGTTTACAGAAGATTTATATGAGGAAAAATTAATCTTAGATTTACCTGAAGAAGCTGAAATATTGATTATCGAACGTGTACGTTTTGCTGATGGAGTTCCGATTGCGTTAGAACGGTCTTGCTGGCCGAAGGAAATTGGTGAAGTCCTTATTAAGTATGATCTAGATTCAGCTAAATTTTATACCATACTCGAGAAGAATAACATTATGTTAAAACGCGCAAAGGAAAAAATATCTGCAATGAATGCGACACTTTATGAAGCTGATTTATTAGGAATTCGTGGAGGAGAGGCACTATTAGAAATGAGTCGTCTAAGTTTTGGAATTGACGACAAACCAATAGAGTATACTCGCACGAAATACCGAAGTGATCAATATCATTATGATATTGAATTAACACGATAGAAAAGAGAGGGGAAATGGGAGAGTGAAACATTACGGTCTATATATTAATGGGAGCTGGGTTACAACAAAGGAAAAAATCGACGTATTAAATAAATATACGAGGAAACCTTTCGCGTCAACATCTGTAGCATCAGGGAATCATGTGAACGAAGCAGTAGAAGCAGCGAAACAATCTTATCGTCAGGAATGGGGACCATATGATCGCTATCTGATTATAAAAAAAGCAGGAGAACTTTTGCTAGAGAGAAAAGAGCAGTTTGCTGAAATACTAGCAAAGGAAGTAGGAAAACCATATGGAGAATGTCTTGGAGAGGTAGAGCGTTCAGCATTAACATTAGAGATTTCTTCTGAAGAAGCAAAGCGCATACATGGTGAAGGGATTCCTGTCGAGTCTGCACCTGGCTCTGAAAATTGTATGTCCTTCACTGTTCGTGTTCCAGTAGGGGTAGTCGCGGCCATTACACCATTTAATGTTCCTTTAAATCTTGTATGTCATAAGGTTGGTCCTGCGTTAGCTGCAGGAAACAGTGTCATATTAAAACCAGCAGAAGTAACCCCTATCGTAGCACTGCTTCTTACTGAAGTCTTTGAAGATGTGGGATTGCCAAAAGGTCGACTCAACCTCATAACGGGTGAAGGTCCGGTGATCGGTGAGGCCCTTTTAGCAAATAAAGATGTAAATATGTTTACGTTCACCGGAAGTCCACGAGTAGGAGAATATATTCGTCAAAATGCTGGTTTACGAAAGGTCGCACTTGAGCTTGGGAATAATTCTGCCACAGTCGTTCATCATGATACGGATATAGAAAAAGCAGCAAATGTAATTGCTGGTAAAAGCTTTGCGAATGCGGGTCAGGTGTGCATATCTGTTCAGCGCATTTACGTTCACGAAGATGTGTATGAAGCTTTCTTAGGATTTCTAAAGGATAAGACAGAGAAGCTTAAAATGGGGGATCCATTTGATCCTGAAACAAACATTGGACCAATGATTCGCTTAGAGGAAGCCGAACGTGTTGAAGCATGGGTAAAAGAAGCTGTTGAACAAGGAGCACAAGTTGAAGTAGGTGGTACACGGGATGGTGTGTTTTATTCTCCAACAATCTTAACAAATACACACAGAGATATGAAGGTGTGTCGTCAAGAGGTATTTGGACCTGTTGTATCTGTTGAAACCTACAAAACAGAAGATGAAGTTATTGAAGTAGTGAATGATTCTGATTATGGATTACAAGCAGGATTATTTACATCAGATCTTCGTTTTGCCATGAAAGCAGCAAGAAAAATTGAAGTTGGTGGACTAATTATTAATGATGCCTCAGCATACCGTGTAGACCACATGCCTTATGGTGGCGTAAAGAAAAGTGGAACAGGTAAGGAAGGTCCGAGATATGCAATTGAAGAAATGACAGAAGAACGCATTATCGTGATGAATGTATAGAGAGGCTTTTGGGGCACATAAATAGATTTGGAGAATAGGTGGGAAAGCCTTGAATTTCATCATCGTGTTAGTGCCTGTATTTTTTATATTTGCTGTAGGCTATGTTGGCCAGAAATGGATAGGATTTGATACAAGAACCCTTTCAAAAATGGCAATCTATTTAATGTCACCATTTCTTGCATTACGGACATTTTATCAAAACGAACTCTCACTAGATTATGTTTATTTAACTATTTATGCATTAGGTCTTTGCTTTGGGCTTATTTCCATCGTGTACCTATTAGCTTATGTTAAAAAATATAATCGAAAAGAAACAAGTAGTCTTATTTTATCTTCTGTATTTATGAATAATGGAAACTTTGGTACACCTGTTGCTTTATTTGTGTTTGGAACAACAGGCTTTGATATTGCAGTCATCTTATTGGTGATCCAACAACTGATTATGAGTACTGTTGGGGTATACTATGCTGCAAAAGGAAGTGAAGTAGAAACATGTCTGAAAGATGCCATACTAGCTGCTCTCCGTATTCCTATTGCATATGGTGCTGTTATAGGTTTGCTTCTTCAGGTGCTACACATAGAGATTCCAGATACGTTATATCAATCTATTAACCTTATAGCAGATGCAGCAATACCAACAATAATGATTATTCTTGGTATGCAGCTAGCAAAAATCTCTTTAGTAAACTTAGAGGTAGGTAAGATCCTATACTCTATCAATATTAAGCTACTGATTGCGCCACTAGTCGCATGTGCCTTTGTTTGGGTACTCCCAGTTTCCGAGGTAGTGGGTGATATAATGGTGTTAATGGCTGCTATGCCATCAGCAGCAAATACAACCATGTTTGCGCTCCAATTCAACACAAAGCCTGAATTTGTTTCCTCTGTTACTTTAATTAGTACGATTATGAGTATTATTACATTGCCAATTGTTCTATTTCTTTTATCATTGTAATAATATGATAGAAATAGAGATTTCATATAAAATCAGAAAATGTAGTTGAATTCTATTGAGAAAAATTGTATATTTTAATTAGTTTAATGAAAACGCTAACATATATCGCTTTCATGAAATATTTTTTGGCTACAAAGGTTATAACATTTTAATATAACATCATGATGTTATTACCTATAATCTATTCATTTTAAAAGGGGATGTTTAAATGAAAAAGAAGATTTCTATTTTTATGATGTTTGTATTATTAGTATCTAGCTTCTTGGTAGGGTGCTCTTCTAAAGAGAGTGGGGGAAATGGAGATAGTGGAGACGGCGGAGATGAAACAACGATCAGCTTTATCCATTGGCGTGGTGAAGACTCAGAAATTTTCAAAGAATTGATTTCTAAGTTTGAAGATGAAAATCCTAATATTAAAGTAGAAATGACAGTATATCC
Source organism: Metabacillus litoralis (assembly GCF_007994985.1). Taxonomy (GTDB): domain Bacteria; phylum Bacillota; class Bacilli; order Bacillales; family Bacillaceae; genus Metabacillus; species Metabacillus litoralis. The sequence goes on from NZ_VOQF01000021.1 coordinate 25,101, forward strand.
TTCTGAGCAGTATCAATCAACAGCTCAAACATTATTACGTGATGGTTCAACAGGAGATGTATTTACATCATTTCCTGGATCACAATTTGAAATTATTAAAAAAGCAGGATTATTTGAGGATATAGCTGGTGAAGCTTTTGTTGATAATTTTAGTCCCAATTTAATCAAGGCTGGTCAAGCGGACGGCCAACAGCTTGCATTGCCATTACAGCTTGTTTATAACCAACCTGTATATAATAAATCATTATTTAAAGAATTAGGAATTGAGCCAGCAGACGATTGGGAAGGATTCTTAGAAATGTGCCAAACATTACTAGATAATGGGTACACACCAATTGCATTCCCAGGTGCTGATATAGGACCAGGACAATTTATGAACCCGATGATGATGAATAACGCACCAGACGAAGAAGTCTTTGCGAAGTTAATGAATGGAGAAGCAAAGTTAACGGAAGAATGGTGGGTTAAAACACTTGCACAATTCCAGGAGCTTAGTGATAAAGGATACATTGCAAAGGATGCATTAGGTACGAAACACGAAGGGGCAATTGCCTTGGTTGCTCAAGAGAAGGCAGGGATGTTAGCTACAGGATCGTATGCAATGGCAAACATTAAAGACTTAAATGCTGATCTGGAGCTTGGGTTATTAGCTCCAATTACAGTAAGTGCTGACGAAGCAAAATATGAAGGAATTCATACAACAACTTTTATGTTAGCAGTGAATAGCCAATCAAAGAAAAAAGATGCAGCTAAAAAATGGATAGAATTCTTATCCACACCAGAAAATGCTGAAAACTATGCTAATTCCACTGGTCAATTCTTGACAGTAAAGGATGTAAACTATGAATCTGCTGAACTACAAGCGGCAGCTGAATGGCTAGACAAAAATACACGTTTCCAACCTCGTTACTTAATTCCAAATGCAGATGTTGAAAAAGCCGTAATCGCTTCTATTCAATCCGTATTAGGAGGAGAAACACCTGAAAAAGCAGCAGAAGAAGCACAGAAAATTGTTGATCAAAACATTAACTAATATTAAGAACAATTAAATGAAAAGAAGGAGGGGGGCTCCCCTCTTTCTTACTAGATTCACCTCATATAAGCTTGTAACTTATCAACATGAAAACTCAATTTTTTGAGGAGGAGGTTCTATTCTATGAACTTCAGAAAAAATAAAGTGTTGTTTCTCTTCATCCTACCCGGATTCTTACTGTATTCAATATTTTTTATTTATCCAACATTTAATGCATTATTCTATTCGTTTACGAACTGGGACGGTTTAACACCTGATTTTAATTTTGTAGGAGTACAAACTTATATAAATATTTTCACAAACGACTCAATTTTTGCAAAGGCAATGACAAATAACATTAAATTTATGTTGTTTGTTGTCATCTTCCAAACGTTATTCTCCTTAATTTTTGCGATGTTTCTAGTGAAAAATTCAAAACGAAATGTTTTTCTTCGTGCTCTATACTTTTTCCCTACGATTCTATCTTCAGTATCAGTAGCATTTATATGGTCATTTGTTTATGATCCAAGTCTAGGTATGCTGAATAACTTTTTAGAAAAACTGAGCTTGGGTATGTTAACGCAAAACTGGTTAGGAGACCAAAATATAGCCATTTTTTCAATTGCGGTTGTACAAGTTTGGTTTCATACTGGACAGATGCTCATTGTATTTATTGCAGGGCTCCAAAACATACCGGAGGATCTTTATGAAGTAGCGAAAATAGAAGGAGCAAATCGTTGGCAGAAGTTCCGAAATGTCACATGGCCATTATTGGCCCCATCTGCAACGATCGTTGTGGCCTATACAACAATACAATCTTTCAAAGCCTTTGATTTAATCTATACGATGACACGTGGAGGTCCAAATTATTCAACAGAGATTTTAGCGACACTTATTTATTCAACTGCATTTAGAAGTTTTGAGTTTGGGTATGCTTCTGCTGAATCTGTTGTTTTCATGATAGTTATTGCAACGATTACATTCTTGCAATTCAGGATTTTACGTGCGAATCGTGTTGACTATTAAAAGCTATAAAGAAACTCTATAAGTACTACTAGAAAGAGGGAGGGGAGAGCATTATGAAGTTAACCAAAGGTGGACTTATCATCTTATACGCACTCCTTGTATTAATACCGGTTGTGTCTATCTTTTTTACAACTTTTAAGTCTACTTCTGAAATGTACGATAATGTATTAGGGCTTCCCAAAAGCTTTGATTTTGGCAACTATGCGAAACTATTTGTTGAAGAATCAATGGGTACATACTTCATTAATAGTGTAATAGTTACGGTATTTTCTGTTGCCATTACCTTATTTTTTGCAAGTCTTATCGCATTTGCTATTACAAGAATGACTGGATGGGTTGGAAATGCTATATTTGCCTTGTTTGCATTAGGAATGATGGTTCCCGCTCAGGTAAATATGATCCCTTTATATTCACTAATTTTTGATCTTGGATTAACTAATAGTCTGTTTGGACTAATTATTGTGAATACGACAGTCACGATGCCTGTTGCCGTATTTATTTTGTCAGGATTTATGAAATCCCTACCGAAATCCTTATTTGAAGCAAGTACAATTGATGGTGCAAATAATTGGCAAATGTACACTAGGATTGCCCTACCTTTGTCATTACCGTCTCTATCTGCTACAGCGATATTCTTATTTGTAATGGTATGGAACGACCTTTTATACCCACTATTATTTATAACAGATAAAGATTATAAAACCTTACCACTTGCTTTATTAGAGTTCCAAGGGGAGTACATGACAAATTATCCAATGCTGTTCACCGGTGTCATTATTGCTTCAGCACCAATGGTTATTGCATACGTATTCCTTCAAAGATATTTCATCGCAGGTATGACAGCTGGCTCTGTTAAGGGGTGATTAGTATTTTCATCCTTTGTACAAGAAGAATACTCGAAAATAATTAATAAAAAGAAAGACGGTACAGATACTTCTATTCAGAAGTATCTGTACCGTCTTTTCCTTTTGGTGCCTGTCACTACCCGGAAAATCGAAGGTCTCCTGTTGAATTATAAATCTTACCTTCTCCTTCAATTACACCATTTACATAGTTTCCCTCGTGATATAATTGACCTTTATCGTGATAGGTTTTACCATATGTGGTTCAAGTTGAGCTAAGGGTGCAATCCGCTGTCACCACTAGAATTTTGTCGAAGAATGGTAGGATAATAATTTAGTAGAACATGATAGAATAGAAATGCAACTGAATATTGTGAGGGTGGGTGGTTGTCAGTCTTCTTTCTTCTTTCCGATGAAGGAAAGGAGGTGATAATCATGGAAACATTTCTTGAAATTCTACGAGAAGTTCTGAAGGGGATAGTGCGTGAAATAAGTGCTTACATCTTTCGGAAGAACGTATTAGAACACAAGAAAACCACCCTACGCCGTCGCAAGCAAAAGGGTGGTTCTCAAAAAAATAAATAACTTTTGACAACCATCACCCTGACGGTAGAGGTTGCAGGGAGAAGTGTTAGCGCACTTCTCTTTTTTTATTATATTCTCATTATACATGAAATAAACCTAGAATGAAAGATGGAAGAGAACAGTACGCGCGCTTCATTTGGTTTTAAAAAACAAATTCAACTAATTTTTCTCATTGTATTCCAAAGCAAGTAAATGGGGAATTTGGAAATAGTATATATAATAGCAGATGTGATAAGAGATAATTTCTACCCATTTAAACTAGCACCCATTTGAAAGTTCATATTTTGACTAAATAGACATCAAAAGAAAGGGCCGCATGGAGAGAAGTGATAAATTTCATGAAATGAACATTAAAATAATAAAGAACCTCTTTCCTAGTCAAACACTATAGAAAGAGGTTTCTTAATTAATTATAATTTACTTACCTTGATCCTTCTCTGAACCTTTACCCCATGCTTCAACATTCTTTAAACCTTCAATAGAATCTGAATAAAAGACAGGATCTTTCCCATTTGCTCTCTGCTTCGTATAATCAGTAAGCGCGGAAAATGCGATCTTACCTAATAAAGTAATCGCAATAAGGTTAATAATGGCCATTAGCCCCATAAACATATCTGCTAAATTCCACACGAAGCTTAAAGAAGCTAGTGAACCAAAAGCGACCATGAATACAACAGCAACGCGGTATATATTTACGTATAGACGTTTATTTTTAATAAATTCGATGTTCGACTCTCCGTAATAATAGTTACCAACAATTGAACTGAATGCGAACATAAGAACCATGATGGAAAGGAACATGCCAGCCCATGAACCTAGAGATGTCTCAAGTGCACTTTGTGTTAAGACAATACCATCTGGTTCTTTTGACGTATATAGACCTGATAATAGAATAATAAAAGCAGTTGAACTACAGATGATAAGTGTATCAACAAAAACACCAAGTGATTGGATCAGACCTTGTTTAACAGGGTGACTGACATCAGCTGTAGCGGCAGCATTTGGTGCACTACCCATACCAGCTTCATTCGAAAATAATCCTCGTTTGATTCCGTTCATCATCGCTGCACCTAGAGCTCCACCAGCAGCCTCTTGGAATCCAAACGCGCTTTCGAAAATTAACATAAACACACTAGGAATCTCAGTGATATTTGTAATCATGATAAATAAAGCAACTAAAATATAAGCACCAGCCATGATTGGAACAATAACTTCTGATACTTTTGCAATTCGTTTAATGCCTCCGAAAATAATAATCGCTGTAATGACTGATAAAATGATCGCCATCACAACTTTATCAACACCAAATGATGCATGAAAAGCACTTGTGATTGTATTTGCTTGAACAGAGTTAAAAGCTAAACCGAACGTAAGCGTGATCAATACGGCAAATGTAACACCCATCCATCTAGCATTTAACGCTTTTTCCATGTAATAAGCAGGACCACCACGGAATGTATCGCCATTCTTCACTTTATAAATTTGTGCAAGTGTACTTTCAACAAAAGCAGATGCAGACCCGATTAAGGCAATAAGCCACATCCAAAATACAGCACCAGGTCCACCAGTGGTAATCGCGATCGCCACACCTGCTAGATTACCAGTACCAACACGAGAAGCTGTACTAATACAAAATGCTTGGAAAGAAGAAACACCCTTTTTATTAGCTCTTGCTCCTTCACCTAATAATCGAATCATTTCTCCAAGTAAACGAAATTGGACAAACTTCGTGCGGACAGTAAAATAAAGCCCCAAACCGATCAACATAACGATTAAAACATACGACCATAACAATGTATTTGTACTACCAATGATATTTTCAATAATGTTCATTTATGTACTCCACTCCTAACAATTTATCTAATTTTGTGTTTAATTGTTTAAACACCTATGTTATTTTAGCATAGTTTTTATATAGGTGCCTGTCACGACCCGAAAAATCTTGTTACACATAATGTTTCACAAAGACATAGGAACAAAAAACTGACCCTATATCCCTCAATAAGCAATTTTCCCTAATTACAAAAGGATTCATACAGTCTGCGAATTTCTTCTTTATGAATGGATCCGGATACATATGAAATAAGCGACAAATCCTTAACCTGTTCTAATTCGGAAATTATGCTTCGTTTTCCGCCCTTTAGTTTGATATGTTTCCCCCAGTTCTTGATAGCAAGTTCATACGTTTCTGGATTGTAACAAATCAACTTATGATGATTCATAAATCGTTCCATTAAAGAGGTAACATCTTCAACGGAATAGCCTGATTGACAAGCCATAAGTTTTCTCGATATACGATAGATACCAATTCTATTCACATGTCTGTTCGTAAGAAGATAAAGATAAAAGTATTTTTCCTGTGCTGTCATTTCTAGTATAGGATCATTCCAGATATCAGCATTAACCATTTGATATTCTACCATTTATAATCACTGCCCTTTCCTCTACGTGAAATCTTTTCATAGACTATATAGGCATATATTGCGAGATAGTAGCGTGTGTTTTGTGAAAATGCCGTCCCTACAGGAATTTTTTTGTGAAATATCCTTTTTAAATTAAAAGTAAAATATAGTGTAGACAAAAAGGTGACCACAGGGGCCACCTTTTGTTTTGTTATGTACTATCCTAGTGTTGCTACTTATTTTTTAAGTCAAACCTTATCTACCCCATACAGTAACAAAACACCTACCCCATTCTTAAAAATAATGTTTCACTAAGGGTAGTAGATTATATACAGAGCAATCGCATGGAGCAGATAGTATTGGTGAAGCAGAGGAACATCATTATTTAGCTATCGTATACGTAGGGGGAGGGACGATAAGGGTTACCACCCAGATCTTGTCGAAGGTCTATAGATTGTTAGACTGCATATTTCTTTCAAAAGTACGTATTAGAAAACAAAAAAACCACCCCGCGCCGTCGGAAGCATAAGGGTGGTTATCGAAGATAATAATTTTTATTCCACAACCAGCACTCTGACGGTGGAGGTTGCAGGGAGAAGTGTTAGTAGCAATTCTCTTTTTATAATAGTTATTATACATGTGATAAACAGATGAAAAAAGTAAAAGATTTCTGTTTAGTTTCTTAAGTTTAGGGACGTTATATAAAGAAGGAACTCAAGACTTTTTCCTCATACATCACATCCTAACTCCCAACCTTATCCCCATACTTACACTCAATCATCTTAATAAAAGGCTCTACAAAATGCGGATCAAATTGCTGTCCAGAGCATTTACGTAACTCAAAAATCGCCTCTGAAAAATTCTTCGTTCTTTGATAAGGTCGTTCCGTTGTCATCGCATCAAAGGAATCGATTACACATAAAATTCGAGCGAGCTTAGGAATGTGCTCTCCTTTTAATCCATACGGATAGCCTTTTCCATTGTAGTGTTCATGGTGAAGCTCAACTAATGGAAGCAAATCATCATATTTTTTAGTCGAGCCTAGAATTTCTTTTCCATAGGTCACATGCTTTTTCATCATTTCCCATTCATGGGCTTCTAGCTTGCTTTTTTTGTTGATGATGTCACGGGGGATTTCTAATTTTCCAATGTCATGAATAAGAGCGCCTAGAACTAACCGACGTTTTTCTTCCTCGCTCAGTTGTAAAACCTCGCTCATGTCTACAGCGTAGTGAAAAACGCGTTTACTATGCTGATACGTATAAATATCTTTTGATAAGAAAATTTCTAATTGTTTTTCTAATGAATCTACTTCTTGTTTGTATTGTAAACATTCTTGATAAACCAAGCCTTCTTTATATACTTGGCAATTATTTTTACCTTCTGCTTTTGCATAATATAGTGCTCGGTCAGCCTTTGATAGAAGTTCAGATGAGCCATATGTTCCTGTTTCGTATTGTGCAATACCTGCTGAAAAAGAGAGACACCCTAGAGGCAGACATTCTGTTCCTTTAAAGGGTGTATCATTATATTCCTTACGTATTTTGTTAATAAACGACAGTGCTTTGATTTGTGTGGTGTTCGGCATGATGATGCCAAACTCTTCTCCACCGTATCTGGCAGCTGTATAGGGCAGGTCTTTAACTTTTTGTGATAAGAAATCTCCAAAGAATTCAAGAAGCTCATCACCTTGAATATGTCCGTTACTATCATTGAATCTTTTAAAGTCATCAAGATCAAGAAGTGCAATACAAAAGGTATCATTATCAGCATTATTAATGATTTCATCTAGCTCTAGCTTAAAGTATCCATGATTATATAAACCAGTCAAAAAGTCTCTTCTTGCTTTAATTTCTTCATTTTTATATAAAGAGAGAAGCTTACTAAAAGCAAAGGAAAAGGTAATTGACAGTGACATGAATAAAAACATCCCGAATATTGGTTCACTTTGTACCAAAATCATGAGTACCAGAGAAAGGACCAAGGTGCATAAGTATCCAGTAAATGCTTCTTTTAAACCATCTTCAGTAAACATGCCTTTTAAGACAGAATTAATTGAAGCTTTTGACGCAAAAACATAAAACAGCCACATGATGAAAACATTTAAAAAGAAGTAAACTGTTAATGAAATAAAATAAGCCCAAAGTTTTGAAATATCAAGGCTACCTATTTCTCCACCAGTTAATAGAAACACATAGTACGCACTAATAATCATAATTGAATAGTTGGCTATATTAAATAAATGCTTCCACCAAGCAAGATCATAACGAATTAAAAAGTAGATTAAGCTACTTAGCAGTAAAACCATTAGGGGAATATTCAAACCAAATAGGAAAATACAAGCTAAATAAATAGCTGAATCCATTGATAATGAATTTCCTGTAAGAGGGAGGATAATTTTAAAGTGATTTAAGAGAAGAATCGCTCCGATAACAGTATAGATTAATACCCAATTTGACAGTTCACCTACCTGTAGAGGAACATGGAGAGCAAAGAGTAGTGTACTTAATCCTACTATAAATAAGACATAAAGATTTTTACTATTTAGTACCAATATAATCACACTCACAACATACGTATTTCCAGGGAGAGAAATAATCTCCCCCTATAGTTCGATCAATCAAATTTCCAACCAGATGTTAAAGCGATAATTGCTGAACCAAGGATAACAAGATTAAAAATGATATTTTTAGTTTTCGGCTTCATTATAAATTCACCTCCTTTAAATAACTGTTTCTGGATTTATGCTTTTCTTTTTTTGTACCATAATCGATTGAATGGATAGAAACGCACCGATATTCATAATCACATCACCGATACTAATGATTTGTTCTCTTGGATAAGGTGCTTTTAATGGGATAATATCACCTAAAAAAGAGAGGATGGTACTGTCATTCATGAGTGCATGCTTCGCATATAAACTATCTTTTGTAGTTTCAAGATAATATGGATCAAGCAGCAATGCAGCTTCATATGAAACAGGCATTCTCCCACCATTTAATAGCATGACAATAAAATTAAGAAGAACACCGAAAAAGATAAACTTGAAATGCGAGTGATGACGGTTAATCCATAGAAAGGTTAAGCCAATAACATACACAGCCATAAATGAGAAAGAACTAATTTCTCCGATCCAACTAATCTTATTTTGTAGAGAGAATATAAATAATTGAAACAACAGCAGTGCCGGAAAAACCCAGCCCATCTTAAACTTTATATCTGCAAAGCCTTTTAAACTACCACCACGAAGAAACCCAATTACAAGTGCTAATAAAATACCGTCATAAACCATTATGTGATCTTCCTCCAGCTTTCAAATGCAACAAATACTTACAAAATATCACAATTTTCTGTTTTCATTATAATCTATCAATCTGTAATTATACTAGTTAAATTTCACAATTGGGGCTTTTGGCATTCGATTGAGGTGGGAAGGGTAGGTCTTATAACCTAGAGGGGTGCCTGTCACTACCCGAAAAATCTTGTTACACACAATGTTTCACAAAGGTTTGGCATCTTTTGGGGGATGCGAAGAAAGTAGGTAGCGTGGATTATTTGAAATACCAAAAGGGCTTGTTCAACTTCTACATTTTCGACATTATATAGAAGGTATTTCATGAGTAATCAAAAATATGGAGAAGAAGAGTGGTAGAAGAACTATGATCATGTATTTATGCTTTAAATATGTATGTTAACTGCTCCTTTTGAATTTAATTAAGTTTCATCGGTTAAACTATGTAGAAATTAGGGTACAGTCCATTGATGCGATATAGTATCATGATCCTTTCCTTTGTAATAATAGGACTTATAAGCCTTTGTGAAACCAAATCTATACTTTTTAGCATGCGATAGTTTTTCTAAAAAATACTTGCCAGAAAGAGGTGCAACGTGACATATCTTATCTTGTTAATAGGATTCGCTCTTTTAATTAAAGGAGCTGATTATTTTGTCGAAGGTGCTTCGAAAATAGCTCAAACGCTAAGAGTTTCCCCAATGTTAATTGGCTTGACAATTGTAGCCTTTGGAACAAGCGCTCCAGAAGCATCAGTTAGTTTTATTGCTGCTCTAGAAGGAAACAGTGATGTAGCAATTGGAAATGTTGTTGGTAGTAACGTTTTTAATGTTACTTTCATTTTAGGACTTACAGCCATTGTATTTCCTCTAACCGTTCAAAGTGACACGATCAGAAAGGAAATCCCATTCGCTTTGTTGGGGGCTATTTCTTTATTGCTCCTAATTAGTGACATGCAGCTTCAGGGCTCAGATATAAATTTGATCACAAGAACCGAGGGTCTTATTTTACTGCTTTTCTTTGCAGTATTTCTTTATTATGTGTTTGAGATGGCAAGAAATAATCGAGCACAGCTAGAAGAAAATCCTACTGAACCAGTAGTAAACCCATCGTGGACGAAAAACCTCATATTTACAATTGGAGGTCTTGTAGGTATTGTATTTGGGGGTAGTCTTGTAGTAGAAAACAGTATCGAAATTGCTCTTTCACTAGGAATGAGTGAAACTCTTGTTGGTTTGACAATAGTTGCTGTGGGTACATCGCTTCCGGAGTTAGTTACTTCAATAACCGCGGCTCTAAAGAAGCAGACTGAGATTGCCTTAGGAAACATTGTAGGTAGCAATATCTTCAATATCTTTTTCATATTGGGAGCTTCAGCAGCTATCCATCCATTAGCTGTTGATCCAAAGATATTTCTAGATATGTGGCTAATGATCTTCGTGACATTCTTATTACTGATTTTATCAAGAACTCACTACAAGATATCAAAAATCGAAGGTGTTCTTTTAGCCATCATCTACATCATTTATCTTGTATTTATCATTTTCCGCAACTAAGGATTATTTCACAAAACAATTAGCTACTTATGTAAAAACGAAGGCAGAAAGGTTTCTGTCTTTTCTTATTTGCTTTTGCATAAACATTTGCAGTCTTTTCTAGATATAGTTTTTTAAAAACGAAAGGGGGGTGGAAAATGAAAAACAAAATTGACTCTATAGTAAAAATAGCTCCAAAAGTATTTCAGCTTATCTTAAATATTTCTCTTATTATTTTAGCTATGATCCTTTCCATACTATTGATACAGGAATTGCTTGCGTTTGGCACTGTTTTATTATCACAGGGAACAAATGACTACAAAGAATTTCTCGCGCGAATTCTCGTTTTCTTCCTATACTTTGAGTTTATTGCCATGATTGTTAAATACTTTAAAGAAGAATATCATTTCCCACTTCGCTATTTCATGTACATAGGTATTACGGCAATGGTAAGGCTGATCATTGTTGATTATGAAAATCCTTTAGATACGCTATTGTATTCACTGGTTATTTTAGTACTCATTATCGGTTACTTTATTATGAATAAAACACCGCGGGAAAGGCCGTGAGTTAAAACTAGTAGATAATAAGGAAAGAAAACAAGTGAAAAAGAAGCATATACAAGGAATTCGTAGTCGTCAAACTGCTAAAAGTAAAAAGAAGCCGGGACATCAAACAACAGTGCCAAAAACAATATGTTCAAAATGCGTAATTCTTTGACATTGCGAAATGGAAAACATGGATCATTTTATGGGTGTAGTAATTATCCGAAATGTTGATTTACGAGTGAAGTTTCGTAAGTAAATAGATCTTGAACGGTATAACAACATTATGATATTAATAAGATAAGATGTTATTTCAGAGAAGATCCTTTTAATTAGGTCTTCTCTTTTTGCGTGCCTGTCACTACCCGAAATATGTCGAAGAATGATAGAAATTAAATGAAGAGATTATGGTAATATAAATATTGATTTTATCGTATTTTGACCTTTTTTCTGTTAAATTTGGGTGTTATTTTAACTTGTTTTTCTGAATAAGGTTTTCTTACACAAGGGAGTCACAATTTCCTGTAACCGATGAAATTATTAATACATAAAGTGTTTATTATTTAGTTAATATTGGAGGTGTGTGAAAATATGTCGAATCATCCAAACTACCATGGGTTTTTACATAACTTTGCTCCAAAAATGGACAAGGTTTTAGATAAGTTTCGAACGGAATCTACTCGAGAAGATATTAAATCTAATTGGTTTCTTGATTTAATGCTACTAATGGTGAAAGATTTGAAGAAATTTTATAAACCAATTTCGAAGATAGGAAATATGAAAGTGGCAAACTTAACTAGTCTTCCATTAATCGGAGGAGTGCTTGCTGCAACATCGTCCTGGTTCTTACAATTACATTGGATGTGGTTACTAGTAATTGGAATAACAGTCTTTATTCTTAGTTTGTTGTGTTTAATTCCTTCATATAAAGATAAGATGCTTAATATTTATCACCCTTATTTTCATTTACCGGCATATAAAAGATTTAGACCGATAGAATTCGAATTACTTAACCATTCTGTTTTGGACAAGCATTTTTCATACACTGGATTAACACAGTACGTTAACAGTGTCTTGACGAGACAGCATGAGGATTCAAAAGTAGTTGAGATAATTACACAGCAATATAATGAACAAAAAGAGGAATATAAAAATCGTATTCAAATACTCGAAGAAAAGGAAATGGAGATTGTCAATAAATACAAATCAGAAGTTGAAACATTAAATGATGAGGTGGAGTGGTCAGAGACAGTTGTTACATACTTGGTAGAGTTCATCCAAGAAATTTATGTAATCATGCATCGTATAGCTTCTGGTGCGTTTGATTATTCTGATCTAAAACTTATTTCAGGATTTACAATTTTTCAGAAGGAAAGTAACGGTTTAAGACGAATTGCTGATATAGGAACTACTGGTCAAACACCAAGTTTTATATATCTTAATAAAATTTATCATAATCCTTGGGTTCAAACGGTAGTAGATGCAGCTAGAGGTAAGAAGAATATGGAATTACGAAATAATCAACCAAGGGAAGGATATGAAGTAGTTTCATTTAGGTTTTATTTGGGTAAAAGTAAAAAGACGTGGATTTTTTCCTTGCAAATACATGAATCTACTAATCCAAGAGCTTCTCAGCTAGCATTATCAGATGATATAATAGATAAAACAGTCATGTATGAAATGCTTTATGGCTTATGTATGATACTTGATAATAAACTAGAAGAAGAAAAGCAAATGAAGGGAGCTGGGACCAATGACAGTACAAAAACGAATGAATAAGGATACAAATGGTAGTGTTGTACTCCGCTCTAGATCCCAATCAGAAATCATTGCAACCCGTCGCAAGGCAAGACGAGCTAGAATTAATGCAGTACACAGCGAAGTAAACCACATTCTAAATCAAAATAATGATTTAACTTCCTCAATAACAGTGAGAAATAATACCGGAAAACAAAATAGATATGATTTATATAATTCAGCAATAAAAGAAGTAGCAGTTGCTACAGAAGAATAAACTTAAGCTCTAATAGATGTTTTCTATTAGGGCTTTTTATTATCTATTGTCATAAATTACTATTATTGACTTACAGAAAAATTATTGGAGAGGTTGACTTCTTAATTAAAGGTATAAAAGATTAATAGTTTGGACATACTTGCTAGTAAAAAGGCAAGGGAGAGTATGTAAGTGAGTAAAAAAGTAGTTAACATTAATTCTAAATCTAAAATATTAAAGAGCCGCTCTCAAAGTGAAATTATTGCAGAGCGGAGAAAAAAAAGAAAAGAGAGATTAGACTCGTTATTAAAAAGGGATAATCGTTAAGGAGGGACATGGTGATAGGAACTATGTTCTTTTTTATTTAGATGGAGAACAAATTTAAAGAGAAGAACCTTCTAAATAGGTCTTCTCTTTTTTTGATGAAGAAATAGGAAGTTGATTTAAGTAGATAAGGGGTAGTTATAATTCTTTGGTGCAAAGAAATGTATCTAGTAAGTTATTTCAGATGCCTTGCACATACTTTGTAATAATAAAATTCTACAAAATAGAGTCATTCTACCTATATTCATTTCTAATTTCATTACTGGAGACTTATGGAAGTTAAATGGTAATTATAGTAATATTTACATAGCGATAAATGGGTTTTATTGAATTCATTTCAATTTTAAAAATAAAATTAGTTACATAAGTTAACTCAATAATGAGGTGAAATGATGAATTCGGATCAAGTAAGAGCATTGGCCAGAGTGTTTCAGGAATCTTCTGAAACAGTTAAATTTGATGAAATGAAATTAAAGCAAAGCATACATACAAACACAGAGAAATGGACCGGAGAAGCAAGAAACAAATTTGATTCACTTCTTGATGAGGCAGCCGTCTTATTCCAAAGACATTCAGATAATCTTTATACCATCAGCAAAGAATTGGAAAGCGCAGCTTATGAAGTGGACCGAGTAAGAGAAGAGATTGAAAGACAAAGAGAATTAGAGCGACTTGCTTGTATGAGGGATGATTAACATTCCATCGTTAAGTACGATATTAATAACTCTAACGTTGAAAGGAGCAATCAATGAGGAATGGTAATGATAAGTCTAATAGGGAAAATATGAACAAAAAGAAGCCTGTGAATGATGGTTGTGTCTTACCTGGATGTGTGGATTTTTTTTTACTACCTTTACAGATTATAATTTTAGGTCACCACTTTATTAATAGTATTTAGAAGGAATAGATTTCTATTTTACAAAGCTTTAAGTAGATATAAAAGGAAGTGATAATATGGGAGATAAAATATCAGTAGATCCAAATAGATTAGAGGATTTAGCTAATGAGTTCGTCGTTCATTTAACAAACATTGAAGAGGAGTACAAAAGTCTTCATATGGAGCTTGTAAACCTAATCAGCAGTGCTCCAGCAGAATATCGTCATTGTTTTTATCAAGTAGGTGATCCATGGGGGACGGGTAATAGATTAACAGACCTTCTAAGTGAAATGGAAATCGACCTCCGAATGACAGCAAATAAATTTGCCGAAGCGGATAACTTAGTCGGCAAACTTTATAAACTGTATGAGAAATATGGAGCTTTAACATCGATGAGTGCTTTAGTATCAAAACAGTTAACGTTTTATGGGCTAGGTTTTACGCAATTTGCAAAGAACGCTGATGGGTTATTTACATATAATCATATGGGTGCCCTTCAGAAATTATCAGATACGGTTGATAATTCTAAATTTCGTACTGTTGCTAGAGGAATTTTAAGCCCAAGTTTTTTAATGAAAAAGTATAGGAATACTCCATTTGATGACTTAGTTCACAGAAAAGTGGCTAAATATCTTCCAGATGATGTTGTTAAGTTCACTGATAGTTCAAAGGCTATGCTTAAAGGAATTCAGTATAGAGAACTTGATTCAACAAAGTTTAAATCATTTGTGCAAACTGGAACGAAATTTGCAAAAACAAATGCTGTTAGTGCTGTATTAGTGACTGGAGCAGTTGAAATGGGTGGAATGGGACTGAAAATTTCAGAGAATTATGCCAAGTACGGAAATAATACTGATATTTTAAAACGTGAAAATGCCAAAGCTGTGGGAAATGCAGTGAATAAGACAGTCGCTGTTTCTGGAGGTTCCATAGCTGGAGCTGTAGTTGGAGGGGCATTATTAAGTTTTCTTGGTCCAATAGGGACTGTTGCAGGAGCTACAGTAGGATCTTTTTTAGGAGGAGTTGTTGGAGAACAGGCTGCTAAACTTACGGCAGGAATTGCAGAGAAAGCAGCTATAGTTTTTAAAGATCCGATACATGATGGGCTTGAAATGATTAGAGGTGGCTTAGAGAAAGCTGGAGCAGTTGTTGAGGGGGTTAATAAAGGCATTAATTCTGTTAATGATCAAATTAAAAGTACAATTGAAGATCCAATAGGTAAGATGCAAGAAATTGGTAAAGGAATCTCAAAAGCAAAGGATACAGCGAATTCTCTTTTCGATGGAGCCAAAGATTATCTTGAGGATAAATTATCATTCTTATAAGGAGGACTTATGAATACCATTAAATTAAGTATAGACGAGTTAATCTTCTCATTTTATAGTGAAGGGCTATTTGAACAAGGAATAGCTATCAAGGAGACATATTTTCCGGAGTTGCAGGATTCAGAGCTTAAATTAATGTTAGAATTTGCTTCTAGATCTTTATTAGCTAAAGATATGATAAAGGAAGTTCAGAATCAATATAAATTAAAAGATGAATTTACTAACTTTATTCATACATTAAATTACGCTGAAAGAACCGTGAAGGCTTCTAGGCATCAAGCTGACCTAAATGGTGAAGAAAGTATTTCTTTTCATTTTAAAAATGGGGATGTTTATTTACATAAAGTATTGTTTGACAATCAAGTACATTTTATTTCTAAGCTTACAATTGAAGAAACTTTTTCTGTTATAAGTAGTTTTTACGGGATCCAAATATCAGAAAATAGTGGGGAATATTTTCGATTGAGGAGTGAAGAATTTGAGGAACTGTTAGGGGATGTAAGTCAATACAATTCTTTATCAGAATCTATTGCCCATAAATGGATAAACGAAAAAGGATTCTCTAATCGTTCACTAGATTTCTTAAATGATCTTTCTAATAGAAAGGGTAAAATGGATAGTTTATTGAGCTTAGAGTATGACTCAGATAATAAACCCAATTTAATAGATCTATCTTTTATTATTCCCGGTAAAACTGAATGTTGGCTAGTTATACGAGAACAAAATCTTGATCTTAGTATTCAAGTAGTGAATAAATTATCTATTAATAAACTATTTTTAAATAATAAGTTTGTTTCAGCATAGGAGGTACCTTTATGTTAAATCTTGGGATTGAGAAAGAAGATATTATAAAAATAAAAGGGTCAAAGTTTATGTACGGTTGGATATTTCTAGCTTTAATCGGAGGAGTTGCTGCATGTATATTCTTGGTTATACATGGTTTGAAATTCAACTCGAGTTATTCACTTTTTTACCTTGGTGGAGGTATTACTTGTTTGCCCTTTTTTCTTTACATAACCCTCTGGACACTTCCAGGTTTTATACCAGGAAAGACTCTGTTAACGATTGTTCGAGGGGAGAATGGATCTATTGAATCAAAGAAAGGTAAAGTTAGTATAAAGAATATACGTAATATTGATCTGGTGAGAAACCCATTTAATTTGATAAATGATATTGTTATCGAAACCTTCGATAACAGAGTGATAAAAATTCGAACATACAATCTTTTGGATGACCTTTTATATCAAATGACGGTTGACAAGTATATTTATCCATATATGGCTGAAAACTCAAAGAAGGTTTGGGATCGTAAGGTAAATTTGGATGAACTCAAGGAAACAGCTAAATATGAAAGAGTTGAGCAGAAGACTTAAATCGGCGTGCCTGTCACGATCCGGTTTTTGTCGAATAAACTTGATTTAAGAAGACTTTCATCCACTACAGATAGATGATTAAGTTTGATCGTCTCAGGGGAATACAACTTTAAGCTTAGTATCTAAAGAGCTACAGATTCATTTGTATACACTAATACTAACTTGGAGGAGATATGTCATTTATTAGACGTAAAAAAATAGATGAATCAATTAAAATAAAAGGATCAAAGTTTATGTACGGTTGGATGGCCACATTTGTTTTAGGTGGATTGTTGGGCTGTTTATTTTTAATAGTTGAAGGATTTTCATACGAATCAAATTACTCGTTGATTTATCTTTCTGGAGGAATCATTTTCTTTCCTATTTTTCTATATTTAACACTTTGGTCACTTCCAGGTTTTATCCCCGGAAAGATCTTGTTAACAATTGATCAAGGTGAGAACGGTACGATAAAGTCGAAGAAAGGTACAGTGTATTTTAAGAATATCCGTAATATTGACTTAGTGAGAAATCCGTTCAACTTGATTAACGATGTTACCATAGAAACCTTCGATAACAAAGTTATTAAAATTCGTACATACAATCTAATAGATGACCTTGCATACCAAATGATGGTTGATAAGTATATTTATCCATATATGACAGATGATTCAAAAAAAGTATGGGATCGTAAGGTAGACCTAGTTAAATTGAAGGAGATAGCTAAATATGAGAGAGTTGAACAGAAAATTTAATTTAAACCGTCTGCCTGTCACTACTTAGATCTAGATAGCTGATTTAAGAAAACTTCAATTTACTACATATAGATTATTTTGTTTTTTAATATAATTAGCAATGTCTAAGGTGTATCAACCTTGACCTGAATTTCAAAAGAGCAAATGAGTTACACATAAAAATACATATGTTTACAAACAGGTCTTTTTTAATTAAGGAGGTATATCATTTGCTAAAAGTTAAAAAAGAAAATGAATTTATCCATATAAAAGGATCGAGGTTCATGTATGTTTGGATGTTCTTAGCTACTGTTGGTTTCTTGATCGTTTGCTCTGCCTTAATCATAAATGGTTTGAAATTTGATTCTAAGTATTCCTTATTTTACCTAGCTGGTGGATTGGTTTTCACTCCTTTCTATCTCTATCTAACTCTGTGGTCACTACCAGGTCTCATCCCAGGTAAGACCTTGCTAAGGATTGTCCAGGGTGAGAACGGTTCAATAGTATCAAAAAAAGGTACAGTATCTATTACCAATATCCGTAATATCGATCTAGTGAGAAATCCACTGAATTTGATAAATGATATTGTCATTGAAACCTTTGAAAATAAAAAGGTTAAAATTCGAACATTTAATATTTTAGATGAATTAGATTATCAGGTAATGGTTGATCAATATATTTACCCTTATATGACAGAAAATACTAAGAAAGTATGGGATCGTAAGGTTAACTTAGATTTGTTGTTAAAGGAAGTCAGGTATGAACGGCAGGAGCAGAAGATTAATTAACGTTTTTTACTTTCTCTATCACTTAGGTACATTTCATATGACATATTTTCATGATTTTATTCTAAGATCTTTTTCAAACGTCAGCGAATAGAAAAAGAAAATGCTAAGCTGATTATTCAAATGGCATTAAATGTTATTTTCAGTTTATGGGGGATTACCGTTTGTTAAACGTAAAGAAAATAGATGAAACAATTAAAATAAAAGGTTCCAAGTTTATGTACGGATGGATGATCTTATTTTATTTAGGTGGATTGTTAGGTTGTTTATTTTTAATAGTTGAAGGATTTTCATTCGAATCAAATTATTCGTTGATTTATCTTTCTGGAGGAATCATGTTTTTTCCGATTTTTCTATACTTAACTTCTTGGTCTCTTCCAGCCTTTATCCCAGGAAAGATATTGTTAACGATTGTTCAAGGAAAGAACGGCACAATAAATTCAAAAAAAGGTACAGTTTTTATTTCAAATATCCGTAATATTGATCTAGTGAGAAATCCGCTAAATTTAATCAATGATATTATCATTGAAACGTTCGATAGTAAAAAGATTAAAATCCGAACATATAATCTTATTGATGAACTAGATTATCAGGTAATGGTTGACCAATATATTTTTCCTTATATGACAGAAAATACAAAGGAAGTGTGGGATCGGAAAGTTAATTTAGATTTATTGTTAAAGGAAGTAAGGTATGAGCGGCAGGAGCGGCAGGAGCGAAAAATAAATTAATCCCCCATTTTGCTTATACTAGTCACTGATGTGATGAAAAACTCTACAACTATTCCTATGTTTTATCTTTAGAGATCTATAGGTGAGACACTAATATTATCAATTCATTTTGGCAACAAATTGGCTCAAATAATATCATTGCTGCTATAACTGAAAAATTACATTCTAGGATTCTATTAGTGAAGTTATAGAATGACCTTAAAGGTAATTTTAAAACCCCTTTCTATCAGCATAAGGAGGTACACATTTTGTTAGATGCTAAGATAGAAAATGAAATGATCAATATAAAAGGTTCTAAATTTATGTATGTGTGGATGCTTCTTGCTACTTTAGGTTTTTTAATGGGTTGTTGTATCTTAATTATAAACGGTTTGAAATTTGATTCAAGTTACTCTTTACTTTACCTAGGTGGTGGAATAATCTTCACTCCTTTCTACCTTTATATAACTCTTTGGTCACTACCAGGTTTTATTCCAGGGAAAATCCTGTTAACGATTATTCGAGGCGAGAATGGGTCGATTAAATCATAGAAAGGTAAAGTTAATATAAGGAATATACGTAATATCGATCTGGTGAGAAACCCGTTTAATTTGATTAATGATATTGTTATCGAAACCTTCGATAACAGGTTTATTAAAATTCGTACATACAATCTTATTAATGACCTAGCCTACCAAATGATGGTTGATCAATATATCTACCCATATATGACAGAAAATTCAAAACAGGTATGGGATCGTAAGGTGGATCTGGTTAGATTGAAGGAAGTAGCTAGATATGAAAGAGCTGAGCAGAACCTATAAGTAATCTGAAACAGTGTACCTTTCTAGTTTTGGTTAATTTGACTTTATTGTTAAAGGAAATAAATTATAAACGTCCAGAGTAAAAGATCAATTCTTGTATGTAAGTATTGTCATAGGGTATAAGGAGGTTCTTTATGTTAAACGTTTATAGTGAGAGTGAAAATGTAATCCATGTAAAAGGGTCAAAGTTCATGTACGGTTGGATACTGCTAGCTTTAAATGGAGGAGTGTTTGCTTGTTTGTTAATTACACACGGCTTGAAATTTGATTCAAGTTATTCTCTTATTTATCTTGGTGGAGGTATTATGTGCCTGCCCTTTTTTCTTTATATAACATTTTGGACCCTCCCAGGCTTTATTCCTGGGAAAATTCTGCTAACAATTTATCAAGGAGAGAACGGCACAATAAAATCAAAAAAAGACATAGTTTATTTTAAGAATATCCGAAATATCGATATAGTAAGAAATCCGTTTAACTTAATTAATGATGTGATCATTGACACCTTCGATAATAAAACAATCAAAATTTGGACTTATAACCTTCTAGATGAACTAGCTTTCCAGGTATTAGTAGATCAATATATTTATCCATATATGACAGAAAACTCTAGAAATGTATGGGATCGCAAGTTAGATCTGGTTAAACTAAAGGAAATTACAAAATATGAAAGAGTTTAATTTGGTGCCTGATTTGGTGCCTGTCACCACCCGGATTTTGTCGAATGGTTTTCGACATATATCGGGGCGTGACAGGCACCTTATCTGGCACCTTATCTATCTGTTATCCTCAGAAATTTCCGCGGCTACTGCGATGGCAAAGCCGATAGCTAGTGAGAGACCCATAACAACAAGTGTCATGCGAAATTCTCCTTTCTTTTGTGAGGTTTTGTGAAGTATTTCGTATATTTGTTAAGGTAATTTTTGATATAAGGATCTAATCCAATTCTGCCAGCATTTCCAGCTAGAAGAATGATAAACACATGTATAATTAACATTTGTAAATCCAATGTAGCTTGAAATGTCATCAAAAAGGAGAAGTTCATTAAAGCTCCCATTAAAGCAGAAAAGCGTGTGAATACTCCTAATAAAAGGGCAATGCCTACACTAAATTCACCTACAGTTACTAAAGCTTCAAAAAGATTAGTATTTGGTAAAACAAATATCCTCATAAAGCCTGCCCACCATGAAGGGAGGGACCCACTGTTCACCTGAGATTCTAACATTGATCCGATACTAAAATCGTATATAACCTTATTTTCAGCATTAGACAACCACATATAACTTAAATAAATTCTTACAATAACAAAAGTCGATGCGATAAACAAACTATTTTTTAGAAACTTTTTCATCTAAATACCTCCAAGTATAAATTATTTGTGAATTAGTTCACAAACATAGGTAAAAAAATATTTGTTCCAACGCTAAGTTTGTGAATAAAATCACAAACTAATATAAAAAAATATTGAACTTGAAAAGAAAGGACTAACAATGCTGTTGTATTATCATGTGATGTATTTCACAATATAATGCAAGAAAATACATGAATTATTTTTTATATATTCTATTTATATGATATATCGTTAAATTTTGCAACTTAAAAGACTCAAGGTAATGTTCTATTTTTAAAAAGCAAGGCTATGTTAAAAATTATAATCGTTGTTTTTTAAACGCTTTATTGATTTGAGTGAGTATAAGAGGCTGTTATAAGACTTATGACAACGTGCAATCCCGATAAGTATCCTAGTTAGTTATACCAATCAGTCTCAGGATCGACTTTCCCTTTTTCACTTTCATATTATATGCGTCAATGAATTTAAATTCTAGGTGATTTACCACCACTAGGTTTAACACTATAAAATAAAAACAAAGCCTCGCAGTTTAGGTTTATGGAGCAAGATGAAGTTATTAATCGCTTCTTTATGTAATGCAACTATATCTCAACGAAGTCATGATGATCTGGACAAGTATCTTCTAATGTTAACATTATATTGATTCCATTTTATCCGATAAATTAGAGCATTCAGAAGGTATGCTTATTAACATGAGGAATTAACCAGAACCCTAAAAAATGAAAAAGGCCCTCATGTTCGAGGGCTAGATTAATGAACCCTATCTCATAAGTTCTCCATCAATCTCTTCGCAATTTTTGCATAATCATCTCGATCAATACCTGGAGCAAATTCTTCTGGCAATTCATCTAAATTTGGTATAGGAGCTCCTTTTGGTGTACCTTCTTTTACAATAAGGCGATCACCATTCTCAGGGTTGGATCCTTTCCAAATTTGTCTAATATCAGCATAATCACCAACATCGTTCCAAGTATATAAAACATTTGCTAATCCTTGATCTTCAAACTTTCGTGCATGGTCAAATTTACGATTCGATAAGTCTGGGATTGGAATCATTTTCTTTACGTCTACCCCTGTTGCGATTTCTAACGCTTTGGCATAGGCTAACACATGTGTTCCACCACGGACTAATAAGTACCCAATCATTTCACGGGCAGTTTCATTTTCTGTCATTTCATATACTCTCATTTTGTGTGTGCGAGCTCCAACCTCAAGGAAGAAATTGTGAAGTAGATCAAGCACTAAGTTACCACTATTAAAAACATTGTCTCCACTCCAAGCGCGTCCCATCGAATCACCAGCTAAAGCCGTTTGAGCAGTGGCAATAAATTGATACGTGTTGCGACTATCCTTGCCCTCACGTAAAGGAGTCACATCAGGGTCTCCTGTGTAAAAAGTGTTTCCTCTTGATAGCAAATTAATGGCATTTGTAACAAGCTCTACATGACCAAACTCCTCTGCTGTTATACTTGCTACGAGGTCATAAAAAGGTTTTAACTTATCTTTTCGACGAAAGTTGAATGATTGAAACATATAGTTATTTAAAGTCGACATTTCCCCGAACTTCCCACCTAATAGCTCCTGAACAGCAGCTGCTGCATTGGGATCACCATGTTCTGGAATTGGGAGGTCAATTAACATCCGATTTTCTCGCTTAAACATATGATCTCCTCCTTATCCTCTAGGGATAACCCAAACAATTTGTTGTGTGCGAATAAAAAAAGGTGATCCTCCAGATTCCACGACAATATGATCAGGCATGACTGTTTTAAGTCTTCCTGTTACAGTTCCTTGTGATGTTTGAACAACAACTTTCGATCCTGTAATTCCTTGAAGTGTTTGATAAACATAGGGATCAATATGACTCACAAAAGACGGTGTTTGTTGATTCATGCTGACAGCTCTCCTTTGTTGACAACTTAAACGATTAATTATATGACCTAATAAGTGCAGCTATACTATTAATTTTTTCCGGGCGGTGCCTGTCACCACCCGAAAATTCTTGTTCCACACAATGTTTCACAAAGGGCTTTGTGAGAAGAAACCTATATCACCGTAAATGAACTTTTGCTGTGATGATCTGTTATATAGAGCTAAAAGAAGAATGGTGATTATTGATTTTAAATAAATGTGTGAATTTATTTGAAAATGATTAGCAAAACCTTTTATACCTTCGAAAAGTTAAAATTCTGTACACAAACCGTATACTAATGAAAAGAGAACTACAGAATACAAACTGTAAATGTCAGCATGTTGGTACCTAGGGACAAGAAGGTAAGACCCTTGTCCCATAGCGCAAAAAAAGAACTGATTATTCACTCTTTTATCTTAACTCTCCTTCAAATCCTCACTAGTAATATGTAATCTCAATTTAGTTAACGCATCCCTCCGCCAACCCTTCACAGCTGAAACCGAAACTCCTTCATCATGTGCAATCTCACTAGGTGTAAACCCATAAAGAAAATAACCCTTTAACCATTTCCGTTGATTTACAGTCAATAGAGTGGATATTCCTTCAAACTCTGACTCTGATAAAATATCGAAAAAATCATCATGACTTACTTCCTCTCTAGTAGAAAAATCTTCAAAAAGCTCTTCTTTTTCCTGCTTCACCCGATCTTCCGTAAGAGCAGATTTCATGCGTCCAATGATATAAGAATAAGCATACGACTTAAATTCGCCTTTTTCTTTATCAAAACGTTGTGAAGCCTCCCATAATGCAATACATCCAATTTGATAGAATTCCTGTTTATTTTTATAAATTGATAATCTTTTAATAATATGAAAAATCATTGGTTCAAATTGTTGATGCAGTTCTACAAATCTCACAGCTTGATGCATGCAAGAGTCCTTCTAAGAATGCATTCTTTTGTATTCCGCGGTAAGTTGAGAATAGCAAGCTATGAAAATTGGTGAAACTTACGATAAGAAGGAGATTGAAGGTCATATGGAGGTAATATGGGGCATATTGCATGGGATATGGATGATATTGAAGGAATGTTGACTGTAATATGGACTATATTATGCTTTTTTGATCAATGAGAGTCTTGTTTATTAATCTGGTGTTTTGATCTATGGGTGTTTGACTAAACAAGAACAGAAATAGGTCATAAGGTTGATGTGACAACGTTTACAACAAATATCACTCTATCAAAGTCCTACTTTTTGTCGAGAATTTTCTTTCGTATACCGAACTATTTCCTCTATTTAATGTCTGAATATTCTATTACTATTAACCTTGTATTCTACTACATACATAGAAGGGATGAGCTTATTGAGAAAGGTACTTGGAGGATTACTCGCATTTTTATTGGTTTTAACACTATTCGCACAGGCAGCATATCCTGTTTATGCTACTGAAGCAGCAGAAAACTACGAGGTAATAGATTTAGATACCAGTAGGACTTTATTTTCATTAACTGAAGCTAGAACAGTAGAAGTTCAAGCTGATTTTGGAGAAACTATCGATTTGAGTACTGTAGAATTCCAATTTGGTGGAAAAAGTCTTTCAGAGTGGAAAAAGTGGACAGAAGGGACAAGCTATACGGGAAATCCTTTTATTAAGGTCATTGAAGAACCGCATTATGTAGATGAAACAACAACAATCAAAGCAACTTTAGAATTCGGTCTTCTTTACGATAAAGATAATCTATCAAGCAGAACCATTCGCACCCAATATCAACAATTCATTGGTGAGTATGAATTAGCGTTGGTTGATCATGCTAGTCAAAAAAAGGCAGCACAAACAGTAAAGTTGAATGTATATGATCAATTTCATTTTTATGATGAATTGAAGCCAACGATTGATCAGGTGTTTGAAGAAGCAAAGGGTAAGAATGATCGTTATCTTGAATACCAAAGCTTAGGGAAGTCTGCAGAAGGTCGTGATCTTCATTTTGTTATTTTAGCTAGAGATAAAGCAGCGGTAGATAAATATTTAAATGAAACTCTACCAACTGCATTAGAAAATCCTGATGATTTACTAAAAAAGATAGAAGCTGGAAAAATGGGAGATTACCAGATTCCAGTTTGGATTAATAATATTCATCCAGACGAAGTGGAAGGTATGGATGCACAGATAGAATTATTTAAAAAGTTTTCACTTGAAAACGAAGTAACGTTTAATACAATTGTTGATAACCAAGAGCAGCCTGTTACGTTAAACGTTGATGAAGTGCTTGATGATGTGATTTTTCTTTATATGTTTACGAGTAATCCTGATGGAAGAGTGGCAAACACGAGAGCTAATGCTAATGGCTTTGATTTAAACCGTGATAACCACTACCAAACACAAATTGAAACACAGGAAGTAACACAGGAAATTGCAAAGTGGACACCACTTTCATTTCTTGATATGCATGGATATGTGAGTGGATTCTTAATCGAACCAACAACACCACCACATAACCCGAACTTTGAGTATGATTTGCTTTATGACAACATGATTGAACAAGCTTACGCCATGGGAGACGCGGGAATCAGTAATTCAGCTTACGATTCATACGAAATTCCAGCACTTGATTATGGTGAAGGCTGGGATGATATGACTCCTGCTTATACAGCCATGTATGCAATGCTTCATGGATCATTGGGTCATACAATTGAAACACCAGCACTAAGCCAAAATGGTTTTGACGCAATGTATGGAACAGGTCTTGGCGCAACACTTTATGTTACAGAAAATAAAGATAAGTTATATAAAAATCAACTTGAAATTTTTAAGCGTGGAATAAATGGTGAAGACGATCGTGCTGTTGATGAGTATTTTGTTAATGCAGCAGGAGATTCGATCGGTCGATCAAGAGGAGAAAATGAAAGCTTCTTTCCTGAATATTACGTGATTCCAGTTGATGATAAACAACAGAAAAATGCAGTGGAAGCAACGAAAATGGTGCAATACTTGCTTCGCAACGGAGTGGAAGTAGAGCAAACGACTAAAGCAGCGAAAGTGGATGGAACTACTTATCCTAAGGGAACATATATCGTACCTATGAATCAAGCAAAACGTGGTCTTGCAAATGCGATGCTGTACAAAGGTGACGATGTATCAGACTGGAGTGCCATGTACGATCCTATCGTAGTTAACTTCCCAGATTTACGAGGGTTTACTATTAATGAAGTTCGTGTGGAAAATGCTTTTGCTAAACTTTCTAAAGAAGTGAAAAATGCTACATTGCCAACAGGTAAAGCTACTGGTAAGGCACCAAAGCAAATTCTTTCTAACACAAATAATGATACAGTAAAACTAGTTAATGAGCTTTTACGAGATGGAAAAGCTGTAGAAAAGGCAGTAGAAACAAAGGGTAAAGTAAATGCCGGTGATTATATTGTTAACACAAAGGATTTAGCACAGTATAAGGATTATTACTACGAAGCTACATCCGCTGGTACAACACAAAATATTAAAACAGAAAAGCTGACACTTCCTAAAGTTGCCGTAACAGGATCAGCGCAACTTAAGTTTTCAATAAAAGAACTAGGCTTTGAATTAGTTGATTCTGCTGCAAATGCAGACGTTATTGTTAGTGATGGTGGTTCGTTTGATGCTAATAGTTTAGTAGGAAAATCATACGTTGGAATTGGGATTTATGCACTAAATGCTGTGAAAAACAGTGGAGTACTACCAGGCTATGAATTTGATTACACAAGCCCTGGTCATGAAGGATTGTTAAAGACAAATGTAAATGAGCATATTTTAACTTCAGGATATGAAGCAGATGAGCTTTTATACACAACAAATGGAGCGTGGATAACATCTGTTCCTAATGAAGCACAAGTGTTAGCAACAGTAAGTAACAGTGACGATTTCTACGTTGCTGGTTGGTGGCCTGGTCATGGAGCTGTTAAAGGTCAAACATTAGCATTCACTCAAAATCTAGCTGATTCAAACATTACATTGTTTGCCAACGATCTTGCTTTTAGAGCACATACACAATCAAGCTACCGCTTATTAGCCAATAGCATCTTCGCCTCAGTTGGCACAGAAGTAGCTAAAAAGGGTAAAGGCTCAGTGAAGAATAAAGGTAACAAGCAAAACAACAAAGTAGGACCATCTTTCTTAGAGAAAGGTAGAGATAGAGAGTAGAAGAATAAGGTGGTGCCTGTCACCACCCGGTTTTTGTCGAATGGTGATAGATTGTTGATCTTCTTTCTGTTTACGAAAGGAGGTGATAATCATCGAAATATTTCTTGAATTTCTAAGAGAGGTTCTGAAGGTTCTGAATAAGTTAAAGTCAGCATAATGTTGCTGGCTTTTTTAGTGTTTTTTCAAAATTTGATAAAAACTTTTAAAGAATTTCAAAACCAACGCTACTCAACAAACCTAATCTCCCTATATACCCTATGAACAAATATAGGGAGGCTACCAATATGAAGAAAGCAATCACAACAATAGCATCAATCGATACATACAAATCTCTATCAACTTTTTCAACTCTTGAAGAACTTAATCAATCAGTTTACAGCCACATGAACCATCACAAAAATAATTTAACAAAAACGATGATTACGATTCTGAAATTACTAGGAAGATACAGTGTAAAATATTTAGGAGTTTCATATTTAACAAAAAATAAAATCGCTGAAATGGTTGGCAAAGCTCGACGGACAATTATTCGTGTTTGTGCTGCACTTGAGGACTTTGGAATTATTAAACAATATGAAATGAAGAGAAATAGTGATCATCAGCAAACATCTAACGCGATTGTGATCCAACCATTTGTAGAAGAAGTGATAGTCGAAACTACTTATGTCACACAAGAAAAGCCTGAAAATGTCACACCAAAAAACAATTTTTCTTCTTTAAACAATTTAAAAGATCTAAAAACGTATAACAGCCCCGTTTTACTACCATACGAACATTTTCGTGAAATGTGTACTTGCTTTACTACTGAGAAAAAGACGATTAACCGTCTATATGGAGTTTATTTATTTCAAATAAAAGATATTAAGGACTATTATAGTGAAAAACAGCTGCTTGACCTGGGTACTGTGGGAATTAAGTTAGCCTACCAAGCTACAAAGAGAAAGAAAATCTCTAATCTTTTTGGTTACTATAAAGGAGTATTGGATCAGTTGCTAACAAGACTTTCTATTGAGGAAGGTAGAGATCATTATTGGTCTGAGGAAAGTAATTCTACTATGATTGAAAACCTAAGAAGTAGGGGATATGCGCTGTAATTTAGATAGTAGTTTGATAGAAGTAGGTAGAGTTTTTAGAATGTGACCAAATACTCGGCAACAAATAACATAATTTACAAAATTTTTACAATAACTAGGATAATAGTTGTTTTATAATAAATTGGAATGAGTAATATGGATGAGTTGGTGGTGAACTTCCTGACTTTAGATTGAAGTATAAAAGGATGAATTAACTAAATACTTATCTATCTAGAGATGTATAAATAAATAATTATCACTAAAAAAACACTCCACGAATTATCAGACGGAACATGAACATCTAAAGTACTTAATGTACTCTAATCCTCTCCAAGATGAAATCTACATAAAATTCCATCAAAAATAAGCTTAGCTAGCTTTGAATAGAACAGAATAGTGTATCAGCTATTATTTATTTCGATTTCAAATTGCCGAAGCATCATACCAACGTTTCGCTTATTTCTAGATATAAATTCACAATTCACATACTTATGAAGATAATGCAAGTATATACATGGAGTCCTATTTATGAGATTTTCGGGGTTACCAGAAACAATAAGGAGGTGATCTATTGGGGGAACAAAAAAGAAAAAATCCTTAAGTACTTACTTTGGACGGCTCGTACTTAAGGATTTACACAGGTTGGAAAATACCAACACTATTGGTATATTATATCCAACTCTCATAGAAATTTAAAGTATTAAAAACTAGAGGAGAGTGTTTAATTGGATAATCAACATTATTATTATAAAAAGCAAGAAGTAATCGAGCAGGCAAAATACATTATCAAAGACGAAACAATGGGGATAAAACCGGTGTATGCTAATAACGGTGCTCTGCATAGTCAAGTGCTTTGTCAATATGATATAAAATTAGTCACTATTCGTCCTTATCAAATTGTTAAAGATAGTAGTATTTATTATGGGTGTGATCTTGAGGGAATCAACAACTCTGCCAAGGAAATTCTAAAGGACCAACGAATGCTTCCGGCAGTCATTAGTCAGGTTAATCAATTCTGCATGATTCCATTGAGTTCAGCAAAAAGTGACGATTGCATATGGATTTCATTTCATCATGTTATTGATATAATTGCAGATAAAAATGACTCAATCATCGTTTTTACAAATCACAATAAATTAAGAGTTCCAATTAGTAGGGGAACACTACAAGATAAATTGAACAAAAGCGCCCGTCTGATCACAACCTATAGTCAGCGTCAAAGTCATATAGCTGATCTTTACCGAATGAGTGGTGTGGCTGAGAGTAGGGAAGGGTATTTTTATTAAGGGTGACAGGCACCGCCCGGTTTTTCTTGTTTCACAGGATGTTTCACAAATAGGAGTGCTGCTAATTTATTTCTGTGTGTGATAGTGATTGTATCTTTTTCTATTGGTAAGCCTTGTGCAGTTTATTGATTGTTGTAGGGATAATGTTTGTTTGTAGTATTAAATAGAAAGAAGAGATATCAATAGAGTAGAAAACTATTGGGGGTCTGACTCCTATAAAAAAGAGAGAGAAGATCTGCTAAATGAGTAGCGGGTCTTCTCTTTTGTAATTCCTATAAATCTTGGCAAATTTATTATTAAACACGGTAGAAAACTTTGATAGAGGAAAGTGGAAAATATAAATGGGTATTATATAGAATTTATTACTTAGTATTTATAGAGGTCATTTGTAGTAATCCATCTATCTTTGAATTGTTTAAGTAGTTGAGACTCATAAATATAACAATCTATTTTTCGGCTAATCGCCAAGGTCTCAGAGTGGCTGAAACCATATTTCCTAATAGTGTGGACCAACTCCTTTCTAAGTCTAATAATTGACCTCTCAAGCTGATGTTCTTTACTATGCAGGTTGTCTCTTAAAATCTCCATTTTTCTTATTTCACTCCAAATACACCGATATTAGTTATTTATACCTAGATAAATAGTACTATAATTTTGGAGATTATCAAATAAATATGCTCGATCTGATGTGGTGCCTGTCACCACCCGAATTTTCTTGTTTCACAGGAAGTTCCATAGGTAGTAAAAAGGGAGAAAAAGCATGAACAATGCTTTTTCTCCCTTTGACTATATCCTAGAAAACCCATAAAGAAGAGTGCTGGTTAATAATTTATATGAATCCATTATGTATTTCTTAAGAAAATCCTATCAGCAATAAATACAACTTGTATTCATTTGTTTCATTTGCACCCCTAAACTCCAATATCCCTAAAAATCTCAGTATTAGCATACAAACCCGGAGTTCCTCCAGAGTGAACAAATAAAATGCTTTCGTCCTTTTTAAAATAGCTCTTACGTATAAGATCAATAAGGCCTGCTGCAGCTTTGCCAGTGTAAACTGGGTCAAGTAAGAGACCTTCTGTTTTTGCAAATAACTGGACTGCTTCGACCATTTCAGTTGTAGGGATAGCATAGCCCTTTCCTACATATTCATCAAAACAGGTAACGCTATCGGATGGTATGGGATGTTGAATCCCCAGGTGTGCTGAAGTTTCTTTTACTAATTGATAGACTTTTTCTTCCTGCTCGGCTTTTCCCCTACTCACATTTATGCCAACTACAGGAATATTGCTTTGAGTGCCATATAATCCAGCTACTAAACCTGCGTGCATTCCACCACTTCCACTTACACAAACGACGGAATTAATATTGATTCCTTGTTCAAAGGTTTGTGCTAATAGCTCATTTGCACAAGCTGCATACCCAGTTGCTCCGATTGGTGTTGATCCACCAACAGGAATGATGTACGGTTTGCGACCATTAGCTTCTACCTCTTTGGCAATATGTTGCATTTCTTCCATTAAATCTGTTCCGTTTGAGACAACCTTAATATTCTCGGCACCCAGAATGTGATAGAGAAAATAGTTGCCGTTAAAGTCTGGTTCTTCAGCGCTTTTAATTAGATTTTCTTCTAGCACAAGAATGCACTTCATTTTCTCTTTAATGGCAGCAGCTAGAGTTAGGCGACAATGATTTGATTGGATGCCTCCACAAGTAATTAATGTATCGGCTCCTTTTGCGAGTGCATCGGCAACAATAAACTCTAACTTTCTTGTTTTATTTCCACCAGCAGTAAGACCGAGTAAGTCATCTCTTTTCACATAAATAGTTGGTCCACCAAGAGACTCTGAAAGATGACCTAATTTCTCGATAGGTGTAGGTGCTGAAGTATATTGGCGTCTAGGGAATTTTGCTAGATTCAAAGTGAAACCTCCTTTGCGGTGCCTGTCACGCCCCGGTTTTTGTCGAATTACCTATTAATTTCATAAAATTCCCTTTTCCTAGTAGTTATTTTTTATCAATAAATGTAAAATTATGTTTATGATAAAAAAGGTAATAGGTTAGGAGATCGTATGAAGTGTAGTGCTTGCAAGCAAATCGATAGTTTAGCTCATAAACTGTATATGGATAAAAACAATAATCTTATGGATGATAGTGAGTTGACTGCTTTTCAGATTCTTCATCCTGAGGATAAGAGTAACACATTTAAAAAGGTCATATTATGTGGTATATGTTATGAAAAAATTAAACAAAGTAACAGTAAAGTAAAGCTAGTTAAAAAAAGGTCAACCTTCACACAGCTATCTAAAGCAAAAGCAAACAATAATCCCAAAAATTATTATGTTTGTGCTTTTTGTCATACTCCGAATGAACCGTTGCGTAACACATGTAAAAACTGTGAACGAATCCTATTTAGCACAGAATATGACACAAAAAGAATCAGTAAATATCAACTTAGTGATAAGAAAACAAGTCGGCAGATCATTGATTTCTTAGTAGTTACAAGTGTGATTGCGATAACTGGATTTCTTGTATATAAAGGTGTAGAAGGTCATGTATCAAAGTATACTACCAATGCTCCTTTAGAAGAAGTAGTAAGTGATCATAGTATACTTGCCTGGAGAGACGGTTCCACATACAACGGGGACGTGAAAGAAGGTCTACCACATGGAAAAGGAACAATGAGATGGACGAATGGTACAACATATGTAGGAGATTTCTTTGAGGGAGATATATCAGGTTCAGGAGAATATATCTGGCAAAATGGGCAAAAGTACATTGGTGAATTGAAAGCTGGAAAACCAGAAGGTCAAGGAACCATGTACTATCAAGACGGCTCAACCCACACTGGTATGTGGGTTGGTGGCGAACCGAAGTAGATTTGGTGCCTGTCACCACCCGGATTTTCTTGTTTCACAAATTATTGTTCCACACAATCACAAGATATAATTACAAATTTAAATTTAGATCCTCTTAAGTAACATAATCTTTCCATAAACTATCATTCATATCATAGTAAATGACCATTTTCAGATTCATTCGACTTCTTTCTATCACCTATTGGTAGAAGAATGCCGAATGCTAGTATCAGTCCTAGTTAATTGTCTAACGATTATGTTAGAAAAGGGTCATCATTCACTTTATACTAAATAATAGACTTCCAAATATATATATAAATGGATGCAGATTATTTAAATTGTAAGAATTATAGTGGAATCGATTTCAGATATTGATAAGTAACTGGAGGGGATGTTGTGAAGAGATTTATATATACGATCGTGTTGTTGGTATGTGTTGGTTCGATCGTTGCGGGAAATATTCATTGGAATAATAAATTATCTGCTCAGGCTGAAATGTTAAGAGAGCCAGTGAAGACGAATACCGTGGAAGAAAAAAATACTGAAGAAGCTTTATCAAAAGAAGAAGTTGAGAAAGTGGCTAAGCCAGAGGAGAAGCCAGAAACAAGTCTTTCTACATATACAAAGAATCTACCAAAAACACTACAAGATAAAATTATCGCTTCTTCAAAATCTGGGAAACCACTACAATTTGTCATTTATGGTTCAGAAAGTACTCCTGACGAAAAGGGGACTTGGCCAGAGCTTTTCAAAAAGAAACTGGTAGATACATATGGTGAAGATATTTTTAACGTAACGGTTATATCAGAAGGCCACAAAACGTCAATTGACGTTAATCGAGCAAACTCCTATGAAAAGGTTAGCGAGGTAAAACCGGATATTGTTTTGTTTGAACCTTTTACAATAAGTGATAACACTAAGAAAATTGCGATGAAAAATCGTTTTGATAGCATAAGAAAAATGATTGGAAGCTGGAAGGTGGTTAATCCAGAAGTGACAATATTTTTGCAACCTGGAAACCCATTGTATGGTGCAACTTATTATCCAAAGCAAATAGATGATTTAAAAGTATTTGCCGAGGAACAGAATATTGCTTACTTAAATCATTGGGAAAAGTGGCCAGTTGCAAAGGATGAAAAGCTTAAAAACTATTTAACGGCTGAGAGCTTGCCGAATGATCGTGGTCATAAGGTATGGGTGGAGTATTTGAGTCAGTATTTCACTGGTAATTAAAATGCGATTTTTGTTAGTTATAGGGTGCCTGTCACCACCCGATTTTTCTTGTTTCACATTCAAAATGTTCCACAAACCAAAAGGGCCTTCAACTAATTGAAGGTCCTTTTAATCATTTCCTTCCTTATTTCTTTTCCAATTGCATAGGCAGCATCTGAATTGAATGATTTAACGTATCTAGCTTGCTTTCAATCCTATTAAGCAAAAACAACGTGACAACAATAGGAAAGCCCACTTCACTAATAACTGATAACCATTGCTCCATCTTCTTACACCTCACTTTCATTAAAAAAGGACTAACATGACTAGAATTCACATGTTAGTCCTTTCAATCATTTGTTACGCAAGTCCAATATCAGATACATTACGCTCAATCATTCTTGCACCTTTTTTAGCTACAAATTCACCACCAGTTGTGATGAAAACATTAGCAGCTAAAATTGCGTCCATTGCAGATGCTAGTGTTGCTGGATCAACAGGGTCGATCGGTGAATCTATATTGATTTTCACTGTTTTTCCTTCTGTGTTCAAAAATTGAAGCTCTAGAGTTTTAGCCATTCTTAACACCTCCTTTCTATTGTTAATATCAATTCAACTCAAGGGATGTTACGCCATAATTTGATTTGAATTGTTTCGCTCAACTGCTGATAATGTTTCAGTTTGTAAGCTAACGATCGCTTGAGCTACACTCAGTAATTCGTCAGCCGTTGCAGATGTTTTGATGTTGTTGTAGTTTTTGTTTTTGAAAATGATCTTACCTTTCTCATCAACACCCATATCAAAGACTAATCGTAACTGTGAATCTAGTAATACTTGATTTGCCATGCTTTTCACCTCCTTTCACCTTTTATATACAAAGCAGAAGGAAATAGAGTAGCGTATGTTTGTAATTTTTTTTAACAGGCACCTGTTCGACAGGTGCCTGTGGTCAAGCCCCCAATAAATAGACACATGTAAAATACGACATTTTACACTGCAC
>NZ_VOQF01000022.1 GCF_007994985.1 Metabacillus litoralis
CGTTTTTGTTAATCGAAATTAACGTTGGCACGCTTGGTTTTGTTTAGTTTTCAAAGATCATTTTCAGTTACTCGTTTAGAAGCAACTTAACTAATATAACACATTGAAAATAACAGGTCAACATGTTTTTAATTTTTTTCTTAATCATTTAAAAGTAAACAGCTCCTCTTAAATGACTTTTATTACTATAACAACAATTATATCTTAAGTCAAATAAATTTATAAACTTTTTAAATCGTCCTAAAAGAATTATTTCCACTTCCTTATAGAAGCATACTTAAAACATTCTAATAAAAAAAGAGATGCACATTTAAGTACACCTCTTCCTTCAACCTTTTAAGCTAAGAAGATAAAATATAGAACAAACACTACAAACAACCCATACATAATCGGGTGAATTTCTTTCGCTTTGCCCTTCATAGCCATTGTAATTGGATAGAAGATAAATCCGATCGCGATTCCTGTAGCAATACTATATGATAATGGCATTGCAATGATTGTTAAGAATGCTGGAACAGCAATTTCAAAACGATTCCAGTCGATTTTACCTAATGAAGAAACCATTAAGATTCCAACAATAATTAACGCAGGTGCCGTAACTGCTGGTGTAACAACTCCTAGTAACGGTGAGAAGAATAGTGCTAATAGGAATAATGCTGCTGTAACAACTGAAGCAAATCCAGATCTTGCACCTGCAGCAACTCCTGCAGATGATTCTATATAAGATGTTGTTGTTGATGTTCCTAGAATTGAACCAACAACAGTTGCTGCTGAGTCTGCAAATAATGCTTTTCCTGCTCTAGGTAATTTATTGTCCTTCATTAACCCTGCTTGGTTAGCAACTGCTACTAATGTACCAGCAGTATCAAAGAAATCAACAAACAAGAAAGTTAAAATGACAACTAAAATTTGAATTGTGAAGATTTGATCTAAATTGAATAATGCCTGTCCGAAAGTAGGCTCTAAGCTTGGTACAGCACCTACGATTGCGGTTGGTGCAGAAATTTGTCCGAAGATCATTCCTACTATTGCAGTAATAAGCATACCGAAGAAAATTCCACCTTTAACACCACGAACCATTAAGATAACTGTTACAAATACTCCAAAGATTGCAAGCAGTGTCTGTGGGTTTGATAAATCTCCTAAACTAACAAGTGTTGATTCATTACCAACGATGATTCCAGCATTTTGAAACCCTACAAAAGTGATAAATAAACCGATACCCGCTCCTACAGCAAACTTAAGCTCTGCCGGAATAGAATTTATAATTTTTTCACGTAAACCAGATAATGTTAGAGCAATAAAGATTAATCCTGAAACAAAAACTCCTGATAAAGCTGTTTGCCAAGGTACACCCATAGTTAGTATTACTGTAAATGAGAAAAATGCGTTTAAACCCATACCAGGGGCAAGTGCTATTGGGTATTTAGCGATAAGACCCATTAATAATGACCCGACTGCAGCAGCAATTGCTGTAGCTGTGAAGATTGCACCTGAATCCATTCTCATTTCAGCAGGTAAATCAGGTATTGCCTCCATAGATAATATGCTTGGGTTAACAAATAAAATGTAGGCCATTGATAAAAATGTTGTTAATCCCCCAATAAACTCACGACGATAGTTAGTACCTAATTCATCGAATTGAAAAAACTTCTTCATAATAGGTGTTCCTCCTAGGTTAGTTAAACGTCGCATAATGAAGGGAACCTAAATAATAGATTATAAGTTCGATAATAATAAAAGCGCTCATAGCAGACCATGAGCGCTTGACACTTAGAAAATATTAATACTAGGTTAATGAAATAAAACCTATATACTAATACTTCGTAGTCAAGCAATTTACGGTAGCTTGGTAGAAACTTTTGGGCCATATCCCCAACATTATACGACGTATTTCGACTTATTTTGTTATAAATTTATTTTATCAGTTCATTGTTATTCCGTCAATAAAAAAACGAACATTATTTTAAATAATGTTCGTTTCGTTCGTGTTTCACTCCCACTCAATTGTTGCAGGTGGTTTACTTGTAATATCATATACAACACGATTTATGTGGTTTACTTCATTAACGATTCTAGTTGAAATAACTTCTAGTACATCCCATGGAATTCTTGCCCAATCTGATGTCATTCCGTCAATAGAGGTTACTGCACGAATACCAATTGTGTAATCATATGTTCTTGCATCACCCATAACTCCTACACTTCTTATATCAGGAAGAACTGTGAAGTATTGCCAAATATCACGATCAAGACCAGCCTTTTTAATTTCATCACGTAAGATATGGTCAGATTCACGAACAATTTCAAGCTTTTCTTCACTAATTTCACCAAGTACTCGGATACCAAGTCCTGGTCCTGGGAATGGCTGTCTCCAAACGATTTCATCCGGAATTCCTAACTCTGAACCTAAAGCACGAACTTCATCTTTAAATAATGTGTTTAGTGGCTCAATCAGTTGGAATTGCATATCTTCTGGAAGACCACCAACATTATGATGAGATTTGATCGTTTGAGCTGTAGCAGTACCACTCTCAATAATATCCGTATACAACGTACCTTGTGCTAAGAATTCAATTCCTTCAAGCTTAGCTGATTCATCGTCAAATACATAAATAAATTCATTACCGATGATTTTACGCTTTTTCTCAGGATCTGATACACCTTTTAATTTATTTAAGAAACGATCCTTCGCATCCACTTTGATAACATTCATATTGAAGCCTTCTGTGAATGTCTTCATAACACTTTCCGCTTCATTTTTACGTAATAATCCATGATCAACAAAAATACATGTTAACTGATCACCGATTGCTTTATGAATTAATACAGCAACAACTGATGAATCAACTCCACCACTTAATGCACATAGAACTTTTTTATTTCCTACTTTTGCTTTAAGCTTATCAGTTTCCATCTCAATGAAATTTTCCATTGACCAGTTACCAGCACATTCACAAATACCGAAAACAAAGTTTTTCAATAAATCATTTCCATATTCAGAGTGTCGTACCTCTGGATGAAATTGAACACCGTAGAATTTGCGATCTTCGTTACTCATTGCAGCATATGGACATGATGTGCTTGTAGCATCTACAGTAAAGCCTTTAGGAATTTCTCTAACAAGATCTCCATGACTCATCCATACTACTTGTTGCTCTGGTAAATCAGCAAATAAACTTGGTTTGCCATTAATATCAATTGTTGCTTTACCATATTCACGATGACTTGCTGATTCAACTTTTCCACCAAGCTTATGTGTCATAAGCTGCATACCGTAGCAAATCCCTAAAACAGGAATGCCTAAATCAAAAATCGCTTCATCACAGTCAAATGCATTTTCTCCGTAAACACTGTTAGGTCCACCAGATAAAATAACACCTTTAGGATTTAATTTCTTAATTTCTTCTGCTGTTAGTGTGTGAGGATGTAGCTCACTATACACACCAAACTCACGGATACGTCTTGTAATTAATTGATTGTACTGGCTACCAAAGTCTAGTACTACTACCATTTCATGAATGTTTGCCAAAATCGTCACCTCATTGTTTTTTAACTACTATTCTCTATTATACTAAAACAAACTTTGCATACTCATAAAAAAGTGAAGATTAAACTAGCAAAAATTCTGGAGAGACCTATTCGCTTCCCTATGTTTGGTTTATCTTCCTTACAAAGTCTTCATAACCCAGGAAATATCATATAATGCAAAAAAACTAGACTTCTGTCCTTCTATATAAAAAAGAAGGCAGAATTCTAGTTACAGTAACGAACTTTATTCTGCCTTCATAGTCAGGTTATTTACGGTTACCCGGTAGAGACTCTCGATCCATATCATCGAGGATATATGAAGGTACAATATAATTTTTTCTATTCTATCAGTCTATCGTATAAAAGGTCAAGATGATGTTCTTTTAATTAAATTTTCCCACAATTCATTTGACTTCTGCCACTCTTCATTAGAGCTATCACGACGATATAATGCTCTTTCATAACTTTTTGTTAATGCGGTCATCTCCACGATTTGAAAATACCGGTCAATATAATGAGCAAAATCGCGCAATGTTTGATCAGGCTTCTTCTTTAAGCCTATTCTTTCAAACTGCTTTAGCAATGATTCATAAGCTTGAAAAAACACATCGTCATCTTTTCTATCCCTATATTTCAACAGCAACAATCTTCCTAACCATTTTGTTCTTGTTTTGAACATAATGAAGCCTGTAATGACAATCACTAACAATGTTCCATATAATCCATAGCTACCTAAGCGTATATCGAATAGTGTGAATGTATCATTAGAAGTTGATGAGCTTGTATCTTGCTCCTCTTTTTCAGGCTTTTCAGGCGTTTCTTCAGGTTCTTCTTCTTTTTCAACTGGCGTTTCTTGTTGATCTGCCTCTTCATTTTCTTCAGCATTTTTATAATCAGCTGTTAATTCATAAGGATTTACAAAGCCCTGTGTTGGTTCAAATGGTACCCAACCAACACCATCAAAGTAAATTTCCACCCATGAGTGGGCATTGTTATTCGTGATTCTGTACTCCTTTTCTACGTTTGAAAGAGCCCGAACAAAATCACCTTCTGTATAGCCTTTTACCCATCTAGCTGGAATATCAATTGACCGTAGCAATACAATCATTGATGTTGAAAAGTTATCGCAATATCCCGTGAAGGTTTCGAATAAAAATTGATCAACATAATCTTGATTTCCTTCTGGAATCGCAATATCTTCTCTATCATAAGAAAAGGATACCGATCCCAAATATTCTTCAATCGCTTTAGCTCGATCGTATTGATTTCCTTCTTCTTCGGTAATATTCACCGCTAAGTCTCTAACCCGCTGTGGAAGTGTGTCAGGCAATTGAGTATATCTTTCTATAAAGCCTTCTGGCATATTTTCAAACGTTTGTTCCTTTTTCATTTCATTTATAGGATATAACGGGATGTTATAACTAATATCATAATCTAAGAACTCTTCTCTTTCTCCTTCATCATCAGGAAATGGAGAAAGCTGCTCTATATTTTTGTTCACATACAGAGGAAGATTACTTTCTGTCTCAAAAGATGTTAAGCCTAAAGGATAAATCACATGCAAAAATTTATAGTCTTCATTGATTGCAATAGACGAGGTGAGTTGTTTTGTTTCTACTCTCTCATCTACCCAGTTAAACTCATTTTGGATATTTGTTACCTCTTCTTTTACAGCATCAGGATCAGATGCCTGCCATCCTTTACCTGTATAAAAATCCTTTGTTTCAACACGCCAATAATGTCTATCAGAAGAGACATGAGTCAAGACCTCCGTATCATCCTCAACAAACCCTCCACCTAGCTGATCATCATTTTGACTATAACCAATTTTCTTTGTGCTGCTTCCTTCATCGTCTTCA
This sequence comes from Metabacillus litoralis, assembly GCF_007994985.1. GTDB lineage: Bacteria > Bacillota > Bacilli > Bacillales > Bacillaceae > Metabacillus > Metabacillus litoralis. The sequence goes on from NZ_VOQF01000022.1 coordinate 5,391, forward strand.
CGACCAACAGCTGTGATGTATGGAACAGGATCTGGCCACTGAGGTGAAGCCTTTGGTGCTAAAATAGCTAAAATCATTGAAACCACAATAAACGCAAAAAGTGGTAAAATCCAGCGAAGAGAAGCAATTTTCTTCACCTGTAAGTTCTCGAGCTTTTTCAGTCGATCAAAATAAAGCAAACCAAGCATAAAAAAGCCTATTAACACTGTTCGAACAATAGCAAATGTTGCATCATATGCTGTAAAAGTATCCAATATCGTAATATACAGAAGTGTTAAAACAAAGAAAAACAAAATTCTTCGTTGAAACAAGATCCAATAATGAATCAAATAAACTAGCAGCCATAAAAGGGTGAAGAATAAAAGTGACCTAAAGGAAGACGTCATATTTAACCAATCTGCATTAGGAATTAGTCCAAAATTGTAGGCAATATCTCTCCCTAAATCCTTTAGCCATAAAAAGCTAAAAAACACTCCTTCAAAGTACAAGCCATGTAACATAAAAGCAATAATAAAAAGCTTTATTGGATATGTGAAATACCAGCGCACCTTGAAAAAAATGAGTATAAAACTAACACCAATAAAAAAACTAAAGATAAATGTGTTTGCTGTATCTGTATAATCTTCAAGTGGCCTTAGCCATTCCCATAATAAAATAAACGCAAAGATATAGTAGATAAAAGCAATTGTTTTACTGTCATTTTCCCTTTGAAGTTTCACGAATTGCCCACCTCTTTGAATCCATTTTCAACATCACGATTCTGCAAAATCCTCACACTAATATGACGCTTTTTTAGCCTCTCGATTAGGACACTATCTTCTTTTGATAGCTTGTCATAGTAGCTCTTAACCATATACACCATATATGTTTGCTGATGCCCTACAAGTCCTTCGAGCTTGCGAACTAAATCAAGATTCAAGTTACTTGTAAAGATAATATTTGTCACTTGCTTCATATCTGCTTTTAATCTCGGATTCTCTAAAGATGCTGAAAATGGTTTATGACTATCACAATCTACTTTTGCAAGATGATAAAAAATACTTCGTACATGTTGTTCATCTGATTGTAGTCCAAACACATGCTGATCAGACCCCATTGATATAAGACTTACTCTTGCACCACTTTTCACAATTGCTTTTATATATGATGCTGTATGTGTAATAAGCGATTCAAATAAAGCAGATTTTGTCCGATCTAAAAAGACGACAACATCACGACTCTGTAGTTGTTCAAATTCCTTTGTCATAATTGAATCTCTTCTTGCTGTTGCTTTCCAATCAATCCAAGCAAATTTATCACCAGGCTGATATTCTCTAACTCCAACTGCTATCGTTGAATCCTGCCAATATTTCGTTTGTGTTGAAGCAGATCCTTGTTCAAATTGTTTTTCATTAGGACGATAATCAACATCGATTAATGTTGGATAAACCAAAAAGTAATTTTCAACTACAAACGTTATTTCCTTCTCAATTAATCCAAATAAGTCTCCAGTGCGAACTCGAACAGAGCCAAATTGATGTTCACCTCTTGGCATATTTAACAACGCATAACTATACGTAACTGATCTTTTGAACCAAGGAAAAAACAACTTCTTAGGTTCTTCCAGCTTTTTGATTCCTTTTATTCGATCAGTGAGTTCATCCTCAACTAAAAGGTAAAATAACGGAAAGGGAAATTTCCGCCTCACAGTAACTGTAGCAATTAACCTCTGACCAGCAGTAAACTGTTCTTGATTAACTTTTCTTGTTACCTGAAATGACCGAATGGGATATAACATTAACAGTATAGAATAAATCGCAAAAGGTAAAAAACTATAAAACAAAAACCAACTTACAAATCCACCTTGAAACATCGCATAGCTAAATGCCGCAGTAGTAAGAAATAGGAGAGAAAACAGCTTCCAACCAACGGAAAACCTTTTAAAAAGCGCAATCATTTACTACTTAACGACCTTTGAACTGGCACAGAAGTTCGGCTAATAATCTCTCCAATAATATCCTCTGATGATTTCCCCTCAAATTTCGCCTCAGATCTTAATATAATTCGATGTGCCAAAGTGTAAACAGCTAAATATTGAATATCATCAGGAATAATATAATCTCTTCCTAAAATAAATGCATAAGCTTGAGCAGCTTTCATTAATGCAATAGAAGCACGTGGACTTGCTCCTAAATAAACAGAAGGATGCTTTCTCGTTTTACTAGTGATATCGATAATATAGTTTTTTATCGTTTCATCAACATAAACAGTTTGGATCTCATCTTGTAGCTCAGCTAATTCTTCTTTTGATATTACACTTTCAATCTTATGGATCGGTCTTTCCTTTTCCGCTAAAGTTAACACTTCAAATTCTTCAGACTTTGTTGGATACCCCATTCTTAGCTTAAATAAAAATCGATCAAGCTGTGCTTCAGGTAAAGGGTACGTTCCTTCATAATCAACAGGATTTTGTGTGGCCATTACAAAGAAGGGCTTCGCAAGGATTCTTGTGTTCCCATCAACGGTCACACTTCCTTCCTCCATCCCCTCTAATAAGGCAGATTGGGTCTTAGGAGAAGTTCGGTTAATTTCATCAGCTAAAACAATATTTCCAAAAAGCGGACCTTCACGAAATTCAAATCTTAATTCTTTAGGATTATATATGGAAACACCTGTCACATCAGACGGAAGTAAATCAGGCGTGAACTGAATTCGCTTAAACTCTGCACCAACAGATTTAGCAAGCGCCTTAACCATCATCGTCTTCCCAACACCTGGAACATCCTCAAGTAAAACATGCCCATTTGCAAGAATCGCAACAAGACTTAATAAACTAACATCTCTTTTTCCAACCATAACACTTTCAATATTTTTAATAACTCGACCGAGTTTTGGATGCATTGCTTCGTATTGAGACATGATATTCCTCCTGAGATGAATTCTATCTTTCTTCTTCATTATAGTATTCTGATTAACTTAACAAAATCCTTTTGATTTTAGTAATATATTGAAATTTTAACAATATAAAAAGAAAGGGATACATCAAGTTTTCCCGAATAGGTATATTAGAGGAATGAAAGGAGAGAAAAGTATGGGCTTTCTAGATGGACTTTTAGGCAATGCTTCAACAATCTCAAACGAAGAAGTAACAAAAGAATTAGAACAACTTTTAGCTCACGGTGAGGAAATTGATGTGGCATTCAAGTTAATTAGAGATTTAATTGTATTCACAAACAAACGTCTCTTAGTGGTAGACAAACAAGGACTAACAGGCAAAAAGGTTGAATACCACTCCATTCCCTATAAAAGCATTTCCCACTTCAGTATCGAAACAGCTGGTCACTTTGATCTTGATGCCGAACTAAAAATATGGATTTCTGGCGCACAAACACCCGCTATCGCAAAACAATTCAAAAAAGATAGTAGCATTTATGATATTCAAAAGGTTTTAGCGACAATTTGTGGGTAAACATGATATATTCTTGAAAAATGAGGCTAGCTTTTGCTAGTCTTTTTGTAGTTTTGATATGAGATTAGATGATGAAAGCGTTGTTATGTGGAGGAGTATCCTCACAACGCAGCTATGCGCGAAAGGTACTTGATTTTATCTTCGATTTTGGTGATTTATCTTCGATTTCTCCGATTTATCTTCGATTATTGAAATTTATCTTCGATTTTCCAGATTTATCTTCGATTAGACAATTTCCGACAAAAACCTATCTCCCTCTAGAATAATCTCAGCATAACAAAAGGGCCTCCAGAGGTTCAAAGAAATGAACTCCGGTAGGCCCTACTATGAGGCTAGCTTTTGCTAGTCTTTTTCTAGTTTTGATATGAGATTAGATGTTGAAAACGTTGTCATGTGGAGGAGTGCCCTCACAACGCAGCTATGCGCGAAGGGTACTTGATTTTATCTTCGATTTCTCCGATTTATCTTCGATTCGGCTAGGCCCCCTTATATCGGACACGTACTTTTGTTTTCTTTTATTTCCATAGTTTTTCATTTTGGTGTAAGTAGTTAGAGGAAATTGTTCCCACTTTTCTCATTTTCTCGCATGAGGGGACATGTTCCTCTTGCACATTGTGTGCCTTACTTACCTTGTTTATAAACTTATTTCTTGAATCGGGATTTCACCTGCCAATGAAAGTTGACTGAATGTCTCTGGTGAACGATTCTTTATGCTTCCATGTGGTCGAACGGTATTATAAAAATCTATATATCTATCAATATAGTGATACGCTTCTTCATAGAAATGGAAATGATGTCGATCAAAACACTCACGCTGAATTTGACTGTGGAATGATTCAATATATGCGTTCATATTTGGCGTTTTATTCGGTATTCTCTCATGATGTATTTTTTGATACTGACAGAAGTCACCGAATAAATGACTCACAAATTGTGGTCCATTATCCGTTCTTACAATTAACTTTTCTTCAAATTCTCCTGGCTTAAAATGAATCTTGCGCCTAATTAATGCTTTGGTAAGCATGGTTGTGATATCTTTTGCACGACAGGTAGATCCTCTATAAATACCTACAATTTGCCGATCATACACGTCAATGGCACAACACATAAACACAAAATAGGAGGTGCCTGTGATACTACCGTATTTAATATCTAGCTGCCATAATTGGTTTGGAGCTGTAATGATACGATTTCTAGCTATACTTCTAGGATGCTTTGTCTGTTTCTTTCTACATTCTTTTAAGATGTCTAGTTTTTTACATAAACGATACACTTTCTTTTTGCTAATAATTAAGCCATGATCATCATTCAATAATGATCTCCACTTTTTGTATCCTAATCCTCCCATTTCATCATCCAGGTCATATTCCATAAGGTATTCTTCGATTTGTTCATCGGAAATCATATGACCATTTTTATGCAAGGAGTAACCTGGAGCTGGTCTACCTCTTTTAGGATGGACCTTTATTTTTTTCTCAGACTTTCGATCATAGTATGTGGAGCGATTTAGTTCCAAAATGCCTATAATCCGTTTAACAAAGAATCCTTTTGAAATCCACCAGTCCGCTATTGATAATAACTCATCTAGAGATGGTCGTTTTTTTTTAATGCATCTTTTAGTACAGCTACTTCAAGCTCTTTTTCTCCTAGTAATTTCATAGCTAGCTCATATTTCTTTCTATATTCTTTTTCAGTTGTCACAGTAGGCATAATGCTTTTTCCTTCTGCCTCGATCTGATCTAATATCTCGATCTCATACTCTTTTATCCATTTTCTTAATGTGTCAGGATGAATCCCAGCTGACCTTGCCGTTGTAGCTATTTTATTTGTTTCTAACGCCATTCTTACATGGTGTTTCTTTACATCCTCAAAAAGTTCGATCTTCTTCTTTGCCATTCCCTCACCACCTTTATCGATCATCTTCGGTTAAAAAGATTGTACTCTTTATCAATTTTCGTGTCCAAGTGATTAAGGGGGCTTAAAAGGATTATTGAAATTTATCTTCGATTTTTCGGATTTATCTTCGATTAGACAATTTCCGACAAAAACCGATCTCCCTCCAGAATAATTTCAGCATAACAAAAGGGCCTCCAGAGGTTCAAAGAAATGAACTCCGGTAGGCCCAACTATATATTAAGTATCATCTTATGGAAATTTCCGCAAATATCTATTACAAAAAATGCTTCTCAAGATAATCCGAAACACCGTCTTCATCACAAGTAAAATCTGTTACATCATCAACTAATTCTTTTATATGATCCGGGGCATTTTTCATCGCAACCGAATGTCCAACAAACTTAAGCATTGGTATGTCATTATCACTATCACCGATCCCAACAATATCGTTTGCTGTTAAGTTATGCTTATTTAATATGTACTCAATACCTGTTGCCTTGTTTACGTTCGCGACCATAATCTCAACATTATGCTCTGATGAAATAGACATGGTAAAATCTATTTCCTTCTTCAATTCCTCAAGCTCCTTTTTCCACGTATTGATATGTTCTTTAGAGCGGCTAAAACAGTAGAATTTAGAAAACTTATCTCCCTCAATAACATCTTTCCATTCGATCTCACTCTTGATCGCTTCTTTACGTGACATCCATTCATTTATGCCGACAGTTTCAGTTCTTGGATCACGTATTTCATTTTCAAGAAAGTGACGATCTTCTTTTAGAGTAAATCTAGATCCCTTATTTGGGAAAAGCTCATAGTAAACCTTATGCTTTCTTGCTTTTTCGATTACTTTTTCAACTAAATCAAGTGGTAACGAATGCTCCATAACTGCAACTCCGTCAACATGTGCAGCCATTCCGTTGGAGCTAATAAAGCCATCAACCTGAAAACCTTCAGGTACTAAAGCCTCAATTTCATCAAATGATCTTCCAGTTGCAATAAACACGAGAATTCCTTTACTGCGTAACTGATCAATAACTTCCTTTGTTTTTACAGTTACTTGATTTTGGTGAGTTAAAATCGTACCATCCATATCTAAAAAAATTGCCTTAGGTTTTATCATGTTAGTCCTCCTAAAAAATCGGTGAATATAGAATGTATCTCTTAATTGAAGAAATTACCACTCTACATAACTCAAATCATTTATAAACAATATAGTCTACTGTTTCGTTGTTGCTTTTTAAAAGTACCATTCCAAGTTTTTTCACTATCTTATTGGTGGCTGTAATTCCTTTAACACCTTCCTGCTGAAATGCCCACTCCATTAATTTCTGAGCCATTTCACTTGCATAGCCCATTCCTTGAAATTGTGAGGTAATGCCGTATCCAATTTCGATTAATCCTTTTTCATTTGGTGGGTTTTTATAACCCATCATTCCAACAACTGTTTCACTGTTTTTTTCAACAACAAAACCGTACCACTTAGATAGCTCAGGATCTTTTCTAAGCTTATCCAATCTAATAGGAAAAACACGTTCATTATGTACCGGTTCAATAAACCCTTTTATTATTTTCAAGCCAAGAAAGTGCTGCAGTTTCTCTTCTCCATATATAGCAGCCTCTAGAGCTTCAAATGTCATAGGAAGAAATCCTAGTCTTGGAGTTTCTATAGAATACATCAGTAGTTTCTCAACTTATCATTGAGATTATCGAACTTGTGCATGATTTTTCATCAAAATAATAAGTACCACACACCACATATTTCCTGCAAGTAATGTATAGTACTTAATTATTTATTTTATCGAAACTCACTCCCGCCACCCCAAATCGCTCTTCCACCAGTATGAGCTGTATTGGCGTGTGCTTCTTCATCAACTAACTGTATGTGTCCAGGCTCCTCATTATGATGCCATGTGTAACCTTCTGGTGTTTGACCGTTAGCTAATGCCCCTACATCAGATTGTGTGAAGCGTAATTCATTAGCAAGATTTGAATTTTCTACGATCGCTTGATATAACGTATCATTTGCTACTCCAAAATGAATATCATCACTTTCTAAATACAATTCTTCAGCAATCATCACATTAAAGGTTTCATCAAATACTGGAAATGTTCCTTCAACTACTTGTCCATTCGGCAAATCTACTGTTTTTTCTACAAAAGGTACTCCTGTTTCCGGATGTTCGAATCCGTTTAAATGATCATTTCTAGTTTCGAGTTCCTCTGCCGTTACAGTATCCGCACCATCTACTAAATCTACTACACCAATAGCAAGACCTGATACAGCTACTACTTTTCCGATATTCTTCAACCCTTTTATCGCCAGTTCTTTATCTCCACTTGAAAATCCTTTATAAGAAGTACCAGCGTTATGGACTGTATATTTTAGGGCAGAACCAATTCCTTTAACTGTTCTTCCTGTAGAATCCTTTAAATCATCTAAGCCTTTTTGTTTATAATAATCATCTTTTTTTATCGCACCATAAGTCCCTTGTACAGCTCCATCAACAAACTGCCCTGCATTATCTAAAGCTATTTTTGATGCAGAATGAACTTGATCCCCGACATCTTCAATCCATTCTCCAGTACCCTTCCACTTACTACCTACAGCTTTCCCCGTTACTTTTACAGCACCACCGATAAGCCCTCCACCAACAGTACCAACACCTTTACCAATCGTGCGAAAAACACCCATTCAATTGTTCCCCCTTCGATATACAACTATCTATTTTTCCGTTCAACATATATATTTGAAGCCGTAACCTTCTAACATAATAGTATTTTACTAGTTTTCCATTTAGAAACATATCACTTTATGTCGAAAACCCTGTTCTTATAAAAGCCAATACTATGAAGTGACATCCATTCTCTCTCAATCAGAATAGCCTTTTTTAGACAAAGCTATTTCTTCACTACTCCTCATTTTATGTTTTACAAAATAAATCTTAAGACTATTCGTGAATTTGATTTTTTTACATAACATTTTATTTCTCACTTTGACAATTCCCACTTCTAAAGCAAAAACTAAAAGGAGGTTTTATCTCGAGTATTGCCTCCTTCTTGAGACTATGAGTTTTTTATAAATTCGTTACTTTAATGACAAAATACAAATTGTGTTAAAATAAAAGGATCCGTTAAATGGAGATTCATTAAAGAAGAATGTTACCTTAAACTTTGTAATATCTTCCATCAGCATTTATTATCTAGTGAATTCAAATCATCGTGGTTTAGGAGAGGTTTTACGTGAACAAAAAAGATATAGCCCAAATTCGAAAGCAATTTAAAATAGATAATGATTTACTCAAAATCTCCAACATATTTAATGTATATATCATGAAAGAAACAAGTGAAATTTATCATCACCAAAGTCAGCCTTTTGAAATGCTTGATCAAGATCAACAAGAGCTTTTTATGAATAACTTTAAGAAACTACTTGCAGGCCATTTAGATGAAAAACTATTCGAGCTTAAATTTCAACGTGATGCTGAAAATAGCAGTCAGCTTATTTTGCATCAAGGATTACTTAGTCATGATGTGGATGGTTGGAAGGAGCAAATGCTCCAAATAGTAGAGAAAATGCTAAAAAACAGGCAATATGAGATGGATATTGTGATCACCTTTATTCGTGGAGAGTACTTAAAACCAACAAAGCGTCGAAGTGAAGAATCTGAGGAAAGTGACAGAGATACTGTATATTCTCATCCCTTTATTTTATGTAGTATAAATAATACACAAGAGCCCAAAAAGGAATTGCTTTTTGATTATGTTGAGAGGGAATTTAAGTATAGCTTTGTGGTTGATCCAATTATTAATCTTAATACTCCAATTGCAGGGTTCCTTTTCCCTTGTTTTACTGATCATGCAGCAGATGTGAATCACATTCTCTATTCAGCAGGAAAAGTGCATGAACCTGATCATCAATTCATTGAGGAAGTACTTAATGGCGAAGAAACAATGACGGCAAAGGATGATAAAATCGTCTTTGAGGAAATTATTAAAGATGTTACAGGAGATCAATTAAATACATCCACTCTCTCCAATGTTTATGAAGAAATCAATTTGATGATTCAAGAAAATGAAGAGGAAGAGCAACCAAAATTAGATTCCACTGACGTTCAACGTGTTTTAAAAATGAGTGGCTTAGAAGATATAAGCACAGAAAAGGTAGAATCTGCATTCAAAAAAATAATTGATGATGATAAATACGAACTAAAAGCAAGCAGCATACTGCCAAAGTTCACATCAAAATCCATTAAAATCAACACAAAAATCGCGAACATTTCAATCAGTCCACAAGATTTAAGATATGTAAAACAAGTCAACTTAAACAACAAACGTTACCTGATGATTGAAGTGGAAGAAGATACTGTGATTGAAGGATTTACGATGATTCCAGAGGCATTTGGTGTGGAGTCAGGAGAGTAACTTGTAGCGTACCAAAATCAATATCCTTTGGAGTTAAAAATAATAATTGACAGAATACCAATTGTAACTTAGTATTATCCTAACAGTTGAATATTACCTCCTAAGGGGAGTAGCTTTTACAATAAAGTCGTCATTTCGGAGCAATTGCTCTCGGCTTTATCGGCAACTTACGTTGTTAGCAAGACCTTACCTATTTACGGTACAGGTCTATTTTTATGTTTATTAGCCTTTACCATCTTTGGTAGAGGTTTTTTTATGCAATAAGCAGTCTATAAAAGTTATTACTAATTTTTATTTGGAGGTGAGAAGGTTGATACTACGATAATAACTACTTTATTCAACAGAAGTAAATTCATTAAAATTTCCGATTGGTATCCTAGTTCTTATAATGAGATATCACATCGTTTTCATACATGGATTTCAGTTTAATAGAGAATTGAGAGTAAGGGAAAAAATTCAGAAATAATAGATTAACAATTAATATTAAGGGGGCTGTTACAGAGTGGAATTCTCGATCTTATTAGAATACGGATGGGTATTATTATTATTAATAGCAATTGAAGGACTATTGGCAGCAGACAACGCACTTGTTTTAGCAATTATGGTTAAACATCTTCCAGAAGAGCAAAGAAAAAGAGCATTATTCTACGGGCTTGCGGGTGCCTTTATTTTCCGCTTCGCTTCACTGTTTGCAATATCATTCCTTGTTGATGTATGGCAGGTTCAAGCAATAGGTGCACTTTATCTCTTATTCATAGCATTAAATCACATCTTTAGAAAGTTATTGATTAAAAAAGAAGAGAAAAAAGCTGGGCTTGATAAAGAAAAGAAAAAGTCTGGCTTTTGGATGACTGTATTTAAAGTCGAGTTAGCTGATATTGCTTTCGCAGTTGATTCAATTCTTGCAGCAGTAGCGCTAGCTGTCACATTACCAAACACGAACCTACCAAATATCGGTGGACTAGATGGTGGGAAATTCCTTGTTATTTTTATCGGTGGATTAATGGGATTAATTATTATGAGATTTGCTGCAAATTACTTTGTCACATTACTTCACAAAAGACCAGGATTGGAAATTGCCGCATTCGCTATTGTAGGATGGGTTGGGGTTAAACTAGCTGTATTTACATTATCTCATCCGGATCTTGCCATTTTACCTGTTGGTTTTGCGAAAACACCTGAATGGAAGATTACGTTCTATGTTGTTCTTGTTCTAATCGCTGTAGCTGGTTGGTTTTTATCAAAAGAGAAAAAAGAAGAAAACACACCTACAGAGGGACATTAATATCTTTATAAATTGATATTTCACTAGAGAATTAAATGTGTGTAAACATTAGCTTTACCCTCTATAAATAACTAGGAGCAATGCCGTAAATAATGGCGTTGCTCCTTTTTCGGTAATCTAAGAAGCTTTCAAATGTACGAAAATAAAATGGTACAATCTCCCAACAAATCAATCCCCCTGGCATTTCTACCACGCTGGGTATTTAATGAAATAAATGAGACAACGGCATTGATGTTATGCAACGTGTCTCTCCACCTAATTTTTCACTCTGTTACTTCAACCTCGATATTTTCTCTTATACAATTTAAGATTTTTATAGATATATAATTTCTCAGACGCACACGCACAGGCAATGTCTTGAGTGGAAAAATTCAGGACCTGTCTTGACGCTCTAGAACATGTCCCTAGTTTGGATTGTTCACTTTCATAACCAAAAAGATTATGTAAAGCACTCACAGTGGTTCCGCCCAAGAAAATATGCTAAGGCACATTTATGTATTGGACTTTAAACAAAAAAACACTTAGATTTTTATCCAAGTGTCTTCTGAGGCAGATCTATCATTTATTTTTATCATCACACGATTCACTACCTTCCATTTTCCGCTCTTCTTTTTCTTCATGAATCCACTCGGAACTTGAGGTGAAACATAGTCAAAAGGTGTGTATAAGTTATCTGGCACAGTTCTATTTTTTATCATGTTATAAGTAACAAACACAATTATGAAAACAATTGAAATAGCAAATACCGAAACTAATAATAATAAAATCTTCATTTACTTAAATCTGTTTGTTTATTTATCCCTTAGATATGTGTTTGACAACACCTTTTTCAATCAGAACTGTCCTGTCTGCTAATGCAGCTGCATCTGCTTGATCATGAGTAACAAAAATTGATGTACTATTTGTTCGTTTTAGGATTTCCTTTAGTTCATCTCTAATTTTAATTTGAAGACTTGCATCTAGATTACTGAAGGGTTCGTCAAAAAGTAATAGAGAGGGTGCTGGAGCTAAAGCTCGTGCAAGTGCTACTCTTTGCTGTTGTCCTCCACTTAGTTCGTAAGGATAACGCTTTTTATAATCTAAAAGGTCCACTAGTTCCAGCATTTCGTCTAATCGATTCTGCTTTTGCTTTTTCGTCATATGACGGAGACCAAATTTAATATTATCTTCTACCGTCATATGTGGAAAAAGAGCATAGTCTTGAAAAACCATACCTATTCCCCTTTTTTCTGGTGGAATGAAAGTATGGTCATCAACAATTTTTTTACCATTGATTACAATTCTACCAGACTTGGGTGTTTCTAATCCTGTAAGCAGTCTTAATATTGTACTTTTCCCACTACCACTTTCACCTAGAATTGCAATGATTTCACCTTGATTTAATTGCAGAGAGAAGTTCTTGATAACCGGCTGACTGGCACCTCTATATTGATAGACAAGATTTTCAATTTGTACGAACATTTAATTATGCTCCCCCCAATCAAGTACTTTATGGAAAATAAAGATACAAATCCCACTAATTATAATGATTAACAATGATGCAGATGCAGCTTCACTGATCATCTCATCATTTGCATAACGAAAAGCTCTTGTAGCTAGTGTCTGAAAATTAAAGGGTTGTAGTAACATCGTTAATGGTAATTCTTTTAAAATATCAACAAAAACAAGAATAAATCCACCGATGATAGCCCCTTTAACCATAGGAATGTCTACCCTTAAAAAAGTTCGGAATGTAGATAAACCAAGCGTTCTTGAAGCTTCAGTAAAAGTAGTACCGACTTTTTCAAAACCGGCTTCAATTGAGTTATATCCCACAGCTAAAAAACGAATCACATAAGCTGATATAAGCATTACGATACTCGTTCTTAACACAAATGTAGTATCAACATTGAGTAACTTATATAGATCCCCCAGGTTACGATCTATTATTAGAAAAATAGTAATAACACCAATTGCTATAACTGCACCAGGGACTGAATATCCTAAAACTGTCACCCTTGAAAATAGTTTAGGCAACACCCCCCGATTAATACGTGAGTAATTAGCTATGATTAACCCCACGATAACAACGATTATTGAAGCTACTGAAGCAGCAAAGAAGGAGTTTTTGACTAATGTATAAAATTCTGTTGTCCAGATTCTTTCATATGTCATTAACATCCAATAGAATAATTGTACAAATGGGATAAGAAATGCAAGGCTAAAAATAGTAAAACAATAACTAAAAGCAATCCAGGCTTTTACTCCTCTTAATTGCTTAGGCTGAATAGGTCTAATTTTTGTTGTGGAATAGCTAAATTGCTTTCGACCACGTATGACTCTTTCAATCATTAATATGAAAATGACAACGACCATCAATGTTCCTGCCAGTTTAAAGGCAGATTCTTTATCTCCCATGGCAAACCAAGTTTGAAAGATAGATGTGATAAATGTTTGGATGCCGTAATATTTTACAACCCCATAATCATTAATTACTTCTAACATAACAATAGTAGCACTACCAACGATCGCTGTTTTGGAAATGGGCAGGACCACTCTAACAAATGTTTCAAAAGAATTTGCTCCTAGCAGTCGAGCATTTTCAATAATGGAGGAAGATTGATTTTCAATAAAACTTTTTGTAATAACAAAAACGTATGGAAAGAGAAACATTGTAAAAATAAAAATTGTGCCTTCCATTGACATCATACTGAGATACTTTTGATTTGCTTGAATGTCAAATGTATTGCGCAGGGTTGTTTGAATAAATCCTGTATAATTAACCATTCCTTGATAAGTGTATGCACCAATAAAAGGTGGTATTGCTAAAGGCAAGATTAAACCCCATCTAAAAAAGTTTCGTAGAGGAAACTTATAAACCGTAATTATCCATGCTAAACTGGTGCCAATAATGATAGTTGTAATTCCAGTAAAAACCAATAAAATGGAGGTATTATAAAAAATATCTAGTAGTAAATATTCTTTTATATGAAACCAATTCTCATTTGGCTCTTCAAAAAAATGAATTGCGATAAGAATATTCGGTAATAGAATAATCAAAATAAAAATGAAACTTAATATGGCCCACATATTAAGTTGTGTTTTTACTTGTTGAACGAATTTCATGACCACACATCCCTACATTAATACAAAACCATTTCCATTAAACTTTTACCAAATATCAGTATATCGAAAGTTTAAGTGAACGAAAATTCACTCTCAAAAGGTAAAAGCAGTACTATAGAAAATATATAGTACTGCTCTTCCTTTTAAATAAATTATTTCCATCCTACTTCATTAAATAATTGAATTGCACGAGTATTGTTATCTCCAAGAATTGTTAAGTTAATATCCTGCTCCTTAAACTCTCCCCAAGAAGTTAAAGTTTCAGATATTTTTGCATCTGGATTTACTGGATATTCATTATTTCCTTCAGCAAATAATTCTTGCGCTTCTAAACTTGTTAGGAATTCGATAAATTTAACTGCATTATCAACATTCTTTGCATGTTTAACTACTGTTGCACCACTAATGTTAATGTGTGTTCCATTTGTATCTTGATTCGGGAAGAATACTCCCACTTGCTCTCCAACTTTCACTTCTTCTGGATCTGTTGAGTTTAATAGTCTTCCAACATAGTAAGTATTGGAAATTGCTACATCACCCTCACCAGCAACAACAGCTTTAATTTGGTCTGTATCTCCACCCTCTGGAGTTCTTGCCATATTAGTTACAATTCCAGCTGCCCAATTTTTAGCCTCTTCTTCACCATTTAGTTCAATGAATGAAGCTAGTAGAGATTGGTTATAAATGTTTTCAGAAGAACGAATTAGTACACGCTCTTTCCAAGTATCTTCAGTTAATGCTTCATACGTTGAAAGCTCGGATGGATCAACACGATCCTTTGAATAAACAATTACACGAGCTCGTTTTGTTAAACCAAACCAATGATTTTCATCATCCCGAAGCTTTTCCGGAATATTAGTTGTTAATACTTCACTTTCAACCGCTTGTGTTAACCCATCAGATTTTAAACGAGCTAGATTACCAGCATCTGCAGTAATAAATACATCAGCTTCTGTAGCTTCTCCTTCATCTTTTAAGCGCTGAACAAGATCATCTTTACCTGAGATTACGTTTACCTCAATTCCAGACTGTTCAGTAAATTTTTTGTAAAGCTCTTCATCTGTATCATAGTGTCTTGTTGTATATAAATTTACAACACCAGCTTCTTCAACTTCATTTGTTGCTTGTTCTGTTGTTTCCTCTGTTTTCGTTTCTTTTGCTGGCTCCTCATCTGTTTGGTTACAACCTACTAATCCAAGAACTAAGACAGTTAGAAGTAGTGAAAATAATACTACCTTTATTTGTTTCATTATGTCTTTCCCCCTAAAAATTTATGTATTTTACTATATTGATAATAAATATCATTATCAATATACATGAATAATTACAATCATAATGATATTGAGAATCGTTGTCAACTGTTATTAAGGAAATATAAATCCTTTATTCTTGATATAATCAGATCTGTTTAAACATTCCATACCCCAATTTATTGGAATTCTAATTAAAAAAGCTAACACTATACATCGTAAACGTTTGTGTAGCATTTTAATAAGTCATAGACAAAATAATCCATCCATATGTTATTAAACAAAATGTCTTTCTACGCATCCACAATATAAAAAGAAGCTTCTCAAAAGTTCAAAAGAACATGAGAAGCCTCTTTTTATTTACCTCATTGTTAGAAAAGGTTAAGCATTTCACTCTCACCTTACTTAAAAACCATATCATATCAGGGTTTTTGGGGCGTGATTACTCTAACTTACTATTCCTCGATAATTGACCTTGCACACCTACCTATGTATAAGGCATAAGATACGTTGACAGTTATGCAGGAGGAGGACAATCATGTATTCAAATCATAATTTCTATACTTATGGTCTTTATTATAATGACTTTTATCGTACAACAAATAACACTCAACTTGTAAATGATATACAGAAAGCAATTAATGCAGAGTATAGTGCTGTTGCTTGTTATGAAAAGTTAGCCAAACTAGCACCAACACAGGATGAAAGGAACAAAATACTTGAGATACAAAAAGATGAAAGGCGTCATCTTGAAGAATTCAGTAAAATTTATACAAATCTAACAGGTAGGCAGCCAACTTATAAAATCAGTGAGGAATGTCCAGCTAAGTACAGAGCAGGAATTGAATTTGCCTTTAACGATGAACAAGAAGCCGTTGATTTTTATTTAGATATCGCAGATAAGGCACAGGATGCTACTATTAAAAATAGATTTCGTCGTGCAGCAGCAGATGAACAAAATCACGCTGTATGGTTTTTGTTTTTTTTAAAATCAAAGGTAACACACACTAATCGGCAAGTTGAAAATTACGGTGCTATCGGAGCATTAAGTGCTTCCACATTGTCCGTACCTCAAATGCTGACTTATGCCCTTCAAGACGAATACTTGGCACAAGCAAGATATGATAATATCCTAGGAACTTTTGGATATATTCGAACATTTTCACAAATAAAAGAAGCCGAAATGAGACATATAAATGCGTTGTTACCTCTTTTTGAACGTTATCAAGTACCTTTACCTGTAGATATATCGCAGTCATTCGTTTCAACTCCAGAAAATATTAAGGCAGCATATGCTGCTGGCGTTCAAGGAGAAATAGACAATATTTCTATGTATGAAAGATTTTTATCACTTGATATCCCAAACGATATGAGAACGGTCTTTTCACAACTTCGTAACGCCTCTATGAATCATCTTGCAGCATTTGAAAGAGGTCTTGCAAGAACTTTTTAAATGAAGGTGTAATTATGTCAATTTACATCATTATTTTTACACCTTACCAACCAGCTAGACAGTCACCCATTCTCTCCTTCTTTAATATTGTATTGTTGTAAATCTAAAAGAGGAGGGAGCAAAAATTGGAAGTACTTTCAGATAAAGAATGGTTAGACGAACAACTAGAAACACTTCCTTTGTGGCAACAAGAAGCTTATCGGTCCTTTTCTTCGATCATTGCCGATGATGACAATACGTATCCTTGTATTCCTGGAAGACAAGGCTTTTTATCCAATAATCTTCGCTTCAGTTTTATCGGTGATCCACGTGAAGTGAGTTCATCAAAGAAGCTTGCAGATGCATTAAAAGAATACGGTACGATTTCACGTGATACTGGTAAATATGCGTCTTTAGCTGTGTTTGTTGAAACACCTAAAGATATCCTGGATAGCTATAATGTAGAGGACTATCGGGAATTGTTTTGGACGATATTAAATCATGTCACATCATTTGATCAAAAAGAATGGCCAGAGGAGATTCCAACAGATCCTTCTGACCCTAAATGGGAATTTTGTTATGATGGAGAACCTTATTTCGCCTTTTGCGCAACACCTGCACATGAAGTTCGCCGCAGCCGTCACTTTCCATGTCTGTTGCTAGCGTTTCAACCACGCTGGGTGTTTAATGAAATTAATGACTCAACTGTATTTGGTCGTAAAATGAAAAAACTAATTCGTAAACGACTAGTAGAGTACGACGGAATTCCGGGTCATAGTGATTTGAAATGGTATGGTCAAGAAGATAATCATGAATGGAAACAGTATTTTCTAAGTGATGATGATAGCAGTCCTTCGAAATGTCCTTTTACTCGAATGAAGAATAAATTTTCCGACTTTTTGAAGTAAACTCCATTTAGGAATTTAGGAATTGTGCTATTAGTTATCTGTAACCATGCTAAGTGATGCAATACCTATCAACTAAGAATAGCAGGCTCATCTAAAATCGAGTCTGCTTGATTTTTCCTTCAAATGACAAAACTGTATATAAAATTGCCACCATAGTAGTACCCACCTATGATGGGAATTCTCCTCAATACATCGAATAGGTATAAAAAGGCTTAAATCACTGTAATAAAGGGGCTTAGTCTTAATCTCGGCTTATTTTACTTGCAACTTTGTTATTCACTTCCTACCGAGACATTAATTACTTTACGGCTTTACGTTTTAACGGCAATGTCATACAACGTATACCTCCACCTGATTTTTCTAATTCTGTTACTTCAACCTCGATGATTTTTTTCTTTTGCAATTTAGGATGATTTTTAATCATTTGCTTATGTGCCTGCTTACTAATTAACAGTGTTTCAGGATTAATATTAAGGAAATTAATATCAGGAATTGTTTCATATTCCTTTATCCAATACACTTCAAATCCATGTCGCTTTAAAAATTGCTCTGGCATTTCATACCTAGATTCATTTTCAGTTATAACATTTACTGGAAAATATCGCATATAGCTTTTGGAAATAATAAGGTCCTCATTTGCAACGTTACAATTCATATCTAAGTGAAGTGTATCAGAACGGCGAGGTAAGTCTATAATTCCAATTTCAGAAAATCCAGCTTGAAACAACTTGTCCTTTATCCTCTCAACGCTTGTTATACTAGTCCTCATTCCTACATTTATAAACACAGCATCACTGTTTAAAACAAGAACATCCCCAAATTCCAGTGCCTTTACATCATTATTTTCATTGAGCAAAAACTGCTCTGGAAACCACTTCTTAAATAATAAATGTGATTGAACATACTCCGGTTTTCTCATTGAAATACCTGGCTCTCCAGGAATGATTATATCCCCAAACACACATGCAAGATCTCGAACGAAGAAGCGATTAATAAGTTGTTTACTTAACATGTTATCTTCTTCTGTTAACTCTTTAGAATAATCTATTACTTTTGTGCCGGCTTCTTCGAGGGCAGACTTAAGCTCAGCAAAATTTTCATGTGATTTGGATTGATTAACAGGTGCACTCCATTGAACATCTTCTGCTGTTTTTAAATCTGGAATATCTAAACTAGATGGAGAGCAAAGCATAACAACTTCAAGTTCCCCATGCTCTGACAAGCAACTTGGTTTAAATGGTAACATGTTTCATCTCCTTCCTTCCCAATTAAAATCTCCCTTTATCGTTACCTTTTATCATAAATTTATGTATGTTGAACCTATAACAATGTTTTAACTAGGAAATTCACTTGTAACAAATATTTTTTAAAAAAACACATGCTCACCATACATGAAAGTACGTGAAGAGGAGATTATAGTGATGATTGTTATATCTAATTAGGAGGGAATTACATGCAAAATCAAAATATGAATCAAACTGGGCAACAAATACCACCAAATATGCAACAAAATGCTACAATTTCGAAAAATCATGGTGGTCATGAAATATTTGATGCTCACGAAGTACTTGCTGGAATCATTAATATGTTAGATCAGTATCAAATGTACGAACAGCATATTCAGGATTCTGAGCTTAAAAACATTGCTCAGCGCCAAGCTTCTTTTGTAACACAAACGTATAACACAATAGTAGAGGCTTTCTCTACAGGACAAGATCCAACTGTCCCTACTCAACAATATAAAATGACTCAAAATAATGATGTTGTTTATGGTGTAAAGCCGGGGCAGCCAAAAAAACCAAATAGCTCTATCAACCAGCTTTCAGATCAAGGTCTTTCTGCATATATGCTTGGTAACACTAAATCACTATCAACACTTTTAGCAATGACAGCTCTAGAAATGACAAATCCGGTCATTCGACGTGTTATTGCCGATAGTGTTCCAAATTTCATTGAATTAAGCTATGAAATTTTCCTATATCAAAACAAACACGGTTACTACCAAGTACCTCAATTAATGCAACAAGACATGAATCAAATGCTAAACGGTTATACAACGGTTCCACAACAAGGAAATACAACTCATTAAACCTGACAGGACCAGAAGAGATTCTGGTCCTGCTTTATTATGATAAAATAGCTAGTTACTTCATAAGCGTATACTCAGAAAATTCGCCTCATACAGTAGGAAGGTTATCCAAGCTAACAAAATATAGAATCATTTTTAATCATGTTCATAACATACATAGAAGCTCTAGATTTGCTGTATTTTTATATAAGCCTGTCCATTGAAGAAAACTGCATTATAAAGTTTAGTGACAGTTTTCTTCTTTTAATACTACCTATTGGCATTAAAAAAATTAACATACATTTTCTCCACAAACCCTGTCTTTAAATTGCAATAAGGGATAGAATTTAAAATAAAGTTCTTATGAAGGAGGATTTTACATGCTTAACAACTCATATCAAATAAAATCTCTTAATATTGGAAAACCCCAAAAAATAGAAACACAAAATAATGTATTCATATCTAGCGTAGGAAGAAATAAAGTATCAAAAGCTTTTTTAACCACTCGAGGCTTTGAAGATGATTCCGTAGAATATAAATTTCACGGCGGACCTGAAAGAGCTGTATTATTTTATTGTTTTGAGCATTATGAAAAATGGGAGAATGAGTATAATAAAAAATTTAAGATACCAGGATTTGGTGAGAATATCACCGTTTCAAACTTATCAGAAGCGAATGTTAAAATAGGAGATATTTACGAAATTGGAGAAGCAATTGTTCAAATTACACAACCGCGTATTCCTTGCGATAACTTATCTAAATATAATGAGGAAAAAACACTTCTTAAACGACTAGTCGACACAGGTTTTACAGGCTTTCTCGCTAGTGTTATAAAAGAAGGCTGGATTGAGGACAATTCAACCATTACCCTCAAAGAAAGCCCAAAAGAATCTAACACTGTATTAGAAGCAAATGATATCTTTTTTCATGATAAACATAATAAAGAACGTATTGAATACCTCCTTCAAATTCCAGCGTTAGCTGAAGAATGGAGGGAATATTTGATTAAAAGGTTAGAAAAGTTAGCAAAGTGATGTAATATACATTAAAAAGTTAATCGAGAAGACAAATTTTTTTGAACCAAAAATTCTTCATATCAATTCATTCCCTAAAATTAAAAGACAAGCTAGCCCTTAATAATTTAAAAAGAAAAAGGAATTTCAGCTAGTTTCACCTGAAATGAGATAATCTCAGTGAAAAATCATTGTGGATGGAACGTAATAAACACTTTAAAAGAATGGCTATGTTAAAGCTTAATGGTAATTCATAACACTCTGATGAATTGTAGTGAAGGGCATGAATGAGAATCCTGCTTAGAAAAGCGTGTCAGAGGGAGTCTCCACTCCTAGGAAAAAAGGGTCTTATTTTTTCCTAGGAGGAAAGGTTTTTATTTTTTACCAGGAAAGCGAATGCCATAGCAGAAATCAACAACAAAGTTTTAAGAGTCAAAAGAATAAAAACAATACCAAAATCAAGTCGAATGGTTAAAATGAAGATATATTTTCTCAAAACTCTTTTGATTTTGGACTGGTATTGGCCACAATAGAGCCAACCGGATTTTCATACGTTAGCAAAATGTAATCAATATACTCAAACGCTATTTATATCTGCTTATTTAAATTTTTCTTCAGTTTTAAGATTTTCGGAAAATATTAAATGCTCATCAAGTTGAAAACTAGGTTTATATGTTCAATTTGCTCATTGTTAATTTACATATAATAGAAAATTACAAAAAATAAGGAAGAGGATATACTTCATTCATTAAATCATCCACCACTTCTATATGTATTTCCCACAAACTAAATACTTTTATAACGCTAGCCCTTTCTAAGGTTAATTCTTAAAAACATCCTCTATATCAACTCGAAAACCTTCAAACAATCTAGATGTCACTTTACCTTTGCTTTTTTGCATATCATGTTGTTCATACATATTTTCGTCATTGAGGGCATATACCGTTACTGCGTTCAACATTGGATTAACAATCCAATACTCTTTGACACCATAATTCATATAGAGATTTAACTTTGTTATGAGGCCATGTGACTGATTGGAGGGGCTTAATATTTCAACAATTAGGCTTGGAACACCAACATATCTATCATCTGTAAAACCACTTTTATCACATATGATGCTGATATCTGGGATGACAATCTTGGTTCCCTTCACTTTTTCATCCTTTAATTCAATATCATATGGCGCATGAAATAACTCACACGAGTACCCTTCAATAAAATCCTCAAGTTTGTTCTCAAGCTTTATGGATATACGTTGATGTTTTGTCGAAGGTGATGGTGACATATAAACAAATCCATCTATATATTCTAGTAACGCATCAGAGTTTTCACGGATTTGAAAATATTCATCAATTGACATGGACTCAGTACGGTATTGATTCATTTCACCTATCCCCTTTCCTCTAATATTACTAATTTTATTTTACCAGATTTTGTTTACTGCTATTTACTTTTAAACGACTAGCACTCCATAAATGTAAAATTTAGGATTTACTTATTTAAAATTAGCTTAATTGTTCGATATATTAAGAGGAAAAGTTACTCCCAAGGGACAGAGGGTACGAACTAAAAGCAAGCAGCATCTTGCCAAATTCCACCTCAAAATCGATTAAAATCAACACAAAGTTTTCCAATATTTCAATCAGTTCATAAAATTTAAGGTATGTAAAACAAGTCAACTTAAACAACAAACGTTACTTTGATGGTCGAAGTGGAAGAAGGTACTGTTATTAAAGGATTTACAATGATTCCAGAGGTATTTGGTGTGGAGTCAGGGGAGTGACTTTACGAAAGGATGGTTAGGACTTGACGTGATTACTACTCGATATTATCTGCCAAAAGAATAGCTTAAGGCTTCTACAGGTTTTTCAACCTACAACAAGAAGCCTTTTTTGTTATTGATCTCTTATGTGGACAAGCTGCTATTAGAATTCAAGTATTAATCACCAGTTGAATAGGGTAAATCTAAATATTTCTAATAACTATATCAAGTAGAGAACCGTCCACTGCTTATTTTCGATATAAAAGTGTACGCATACTGGGTCCACCAGAGCAATAAAGTTGCCAATATTAGATAAACGATTGTATACACCCAAAAAGGGACCTCAATCACTAGAACACCTATATAATATAATGGCAAATCAATTCCGAAAACCAAAACAGGTGCAAGTAAACGCCAACGAAGCTTCTGGAAAAACATAATGCTTACACTAAATATTAAACCTTTCATCATACCCATTAATGCTGAAATGAAAATATTATCACGATAAATATTTTCAAAAAAACCATATTCATAATAACGAATACCAACAACGGAAAGTATGTACATCACAGTACCCGCACCTCCCCATCCTTGCATCCACAATGATAGAAACCTTATCCACCTATTACCTAACTCAAGAGCTCGTATCCAGAACTTACTTAATAAGAGGAAAATCATAACGGAAATGAACGTATATTCTCTTCTCCACCAGTTTGTATAATAAATATCGAGCCATTCAAATAACTCTCCTACTCCCATCAAAATCAACGCAAAAAGGACAAGCCAGCGTATTCGGAGCTGATAAACCGCGACTACCACTCCTAAGACAGGAATGACGAATAAATTTGAGACAATTGCACCAAGTGCGTTATCGTAATATCTTACTTCGAGAACATCAGGAACATAAAAATAGCAGTTTCCTATAACAAATACAATAAACTCTCCTACATATACTATTCCCGAAAAACTTAGAAATAGGACAGTTAGACCAAATTGACGTTTGTGAATAATGATCATAATTAATATGGTTATGCTTACTACAGCAAGGATTAAATAAGGGACATAATTAGGCACTCTCTAGACTTCCTTTTTTACTATTATCATATCCAAAGGACCATCAATGGTATTCACGTATACTAAGTTGCTGTCTTTCATTTAGGCTCTTTTCTGAAAGATTGTTGCTAATTGACCTAATTCTCTGTTAGAAACACTGTATTCATCGCATAAAAGGTACTATTCTAGAAGAAAAGATGCCACTAGACTTTATATAGTGCTGTTTCCATCAAGTATTAAAAAGCAACAAAGTTTACGAAAACAGCCTTCATTTAAAAGATAAAAGAGCTAGATGAACAGCTTGTTTTCTAACACTGACTAAGAAAAAGAACATTGATGTCAGTTCAATGCTCTTTTTCTACAGTAAATTGATTCAACTCATAATCAGTGTCGGTGTTAATATCATTATAGGTATAGCTTTCTGGATTACCACTCTCGTCAACAGAAAAATCAGAAGCTCCAATCGTATGACGAATAAAACTCATATTTATTCCTTCATCTGTAAATAAATTCTTCATTAGAGTATCCCGCTGGTCATTATCCATTTTATGATTAATGAGGTAAGCAGATGAGCCTGTAATTGCAGCCCCAAACCCTTCCATCGTTTGAAAGTGAACAGTTGGATCTACTTGGATGATTGGTAGGTTTGAACCGTTGTTATCCTCAAATACGACAGAACCTTGCTTTGTTAATAAATGTTGTTGATCAGCTGTTGTTAACCATATATCGATTGTCTCTCTTTCTCTTTCTCCTTCACTTTCTCCTTCAGAATCAAGAAACATTAATAATGCAGCAATCACCTCTAATATCGTAATGGGTATGAAAATTTTAACTATACGAATAGTAACCTCTCCCTTCAATTTCCACCGGTATTATTATTCAGGTTAATACTACTAGCTATAAATTCACATATACTCGTTGCGCAAAAAAGTTGGGGCAAAAGAGCGCCCCAACCTTCCTACAAAACTTATCCTCTTATTTGATACGAACACTACTTTCATAACGAATGTCGTCAGAAGAACTTCCAACATAGATTGGAACTTCTCCAGTTGGTGTTACCCACTCGTCCTTTTCTTCATCCCAGTAAGAGAACACTTTAGGATCTAGCTCTATATTGACACGTTCTTGCTTCCCAGGTTTCAATTCTACTTTGGCAAATCCCGCTAGCTGTTTAGCAGGAGTAACAATGTTTGTTGGTAACTCCCCTACATAAACTTGAACAACTTCTGAACCAGTTTCATCACCAGTATTTCTTAAATTTAGAGAAACACTGATTTCATTGGTCTTGTCTTTTCCTTTGGTTTTAGCCTTCGCCTTTATATTCTTATAATCAAACGATGTGTAAGATAAACCATGTCCAAATGCATATGCTGGTTTAATTCCTTTATTTTCATATCCTACGAAAATGCCTTCTGAATAGTCAGATTCACCGTTTATACCAGGAAACTGTGCAGCCTGTGAAACTGGAGTACTATTTTCATCAACAGGGAACGTCATTGGTAGTTTACCAGATGGATTCACTTCACCAAATAATATATTTGCAATGGCATTTCCTTGTTCTTGACCCGCAAACCAAGCTTGAACAATAGCCGGTACATCCTCCTGCCATCCGTCCATTTGAACGGCTCTACCACTCATTTGAACGACAACTGTATTTGGATTTACTTTCGCAACTTCCTTGATTAGTTGTTCTTGGTTATTAGGTAAATCAAGATCTGAACGATCGACATACCCTTCACTATCATAAGTGCGTGTAACAATGACTGCCACTTCCGACTCTTTTGCTAGATTGATAGCCTCCTGCATCTTAGAATCGATTGCATCAGATGGCGGCTCCCATCCGAAACGAATCATCGCACCGAAGTCTTGAGCATCTCCTGCTTCACCTGTACTGTATTCAATACGTACCTTATGCTTTTCACCCTTCAACTAGAGAAACTTGCTTTTTCACCGTTTCTAATTCATCACTAGTATTTTCCATTTTAACTTATCATCGAGATATAGTTTACCTGTTCCAAGACTAGTAAGGGAAAGTACATAGTTACCAGTTTTCGGAGCTGCAATATCCCCAGTCCAACGCGCTGACATCTCTTTATTAAAATCGCCAGGAGTATTTGGAAGTTTTGGTGATTGTGCATTGAACCCTTCATAGTTATAGAATCCTAGATTTAAGTTTACTTGTTGATCGGTACGTACTAGAGATGGTTCCCCTTCAAGATTTATGTTTGTCCAGTATTCTGCAGTTAAACCATTATCAGCCTTGTCTGTGTCCTCAGGACTTAAAAGGGATGATGGAACTGCGGATGGACCCGTTAGAATGTCACCAGCACTGATTGGATCACTACCAGCGGCATATGAAACTTCTACATTTTTACCTACGTGATTTTTGATACCTTCTAACGGACTAACAGTGTAAGTTGGATTAACTAAAGAGCTTCCTCCACCTGCAGCAGAAGCATTATCAGCATCTGGCCCAATTACTGCAATAGACTTTAATTCTTTTTTGTGTAACGGCAATGCATTTTTTTCATTTTTCAAAAGTACCATACTCTGTTCAGCTAAATCACGGGCAACTTCTCCATGTTTTGCTGCTAGGATTAGGTTATTTTGAACAGCCTGGTCAAATAATCCTTTATCAAACATTTGTAATAAAATTCGGTGTGCCATATCGGTAACACGGTCTTCACTTACTTTTCCATCTTTAACTGCAGCCAATAGTTTTTCTTCCCATTTCCCAATTGGAGTTCCTGGTGTTTCCAAATCTAAACCCGCATTAGCTGACTCAACAGTACTTAAGTTAGCACCGTAGTCACTCATAACAAAACCTTTAAAATCCATTTGGTCTTTTAGTAATGAGTTAAGCAATGTTTCATTTTCACATGCGCTTATCCCATTCACTTGATCTGACATCACCAACAAGATAATTCTATATAACGCAAAAGAAAAAGAGCTGAAACAAAGTGTTTCAACCCTTTAAACTAACTACTGCATATTTGCTTCAACTGTTTCCTGCGCTTTCTTTAAAGCTTCTTCAGGAGATTCAGATTTCTGTCTTAGTACATTATTTAATGTATTGGTATTTAATTCCGTTAGAACATCTGGATATTGTTCTGTAACGTTAATTCCACTAATTTCGTCTTTGACCTCTAGTAATGTATCAAAGATATCTGTACCGAAGTATTGATAGAATTTGTTATCCTCTTGAACTGCAGGATCTTCCCAAACATCCCAGCGAGGTGGGTCAAACCCTAGAACTGTCCATAGTTTAATATTTGCTTCCTTAGAAAGTTTTGCAAATGCTAGGAACTCCTTTGCAAGCTCAGCATGCTCTGTTTGATTTGTAACAACTGTACCTGTTCCTCCAATACCTACTGAGCGGTCCCCGCCTTCTTCCCAAGCAGGCATTGGTCGAATCACCATTTTTCCTTTTAAGTCAGGCATATAATCAGTGAAACGTCCCATATACCACATCGGCATGGAGATAGAAGCTGCTTTTCCTTCATTCATAAATGCATAGAATTCTTCAGCATGTGGTTCACCACCAGGTGTTAACTCAGCAATTTCATGTGTTGTAAGCATATCATTTAGCAAAGATAGTGTTTTGATGTTTTCAGGGCTATCTATTGTTAAATTACCCTCATCATCAAATAAGTCAGAACCTTGTTGACTGATCATTTGTTGGAAAGTAGTTGCATCACCAGTATGAACTGTTGTCATAACAGCATCAGTGCTTTCAACAACTTTTTTACCCGCTTCTATATAGTCATCCCAAGTTTTGATTGAATCAATATCAACACCGGCTTGATCCATAATTTCTTTGTTATAATACATGACAGTAGCACCAACATGTGTAGGCATACCGTAGTAATTTCCATCTTTAGCATATATGTCAAATCTTGATTGAATGAAATTATCCATCTCAGGTTCTACATATTCATTCATAGGTAAAAGCTGTGGTTCGCCTTGTAAAAAATTCGGAAAACGGCCTACTTCAATATCAGAAATATCAGGCGCACCTTTACCAGCTTGTAGCGCTAATAATAAGTTGTTGTGCATTTGATCGTAAGGGAATGTTTCAGCAACAAGCTTAATTGGTTTATCTGGGTGAAGTTCATTCCATCGTGGAACTGCGTCCTTAAAGAAATCCATGTGCAATTCAACAAATGTCCAATACTTTAATTCAGTTGCATTTTCAACATCTCCACCTATAACTTCCTTTTCAGTTGCCTCACCAGATGCTGAGTCTCCTCCATTACATGCTGCTAATATAAAACACATAAGTAACCCTAAAAGTACTGATAATGACCTTTTCAATTTTCTTCCCCCTTGGTTATCATTTTTAAAAGCGTAGAGTTCTTTCATAATGAGTTGAATTCGATAGATTCACCTCCCTTAAGTCTGCTAACTATAGGATAAGCGCTTACAAATTAACAATTATGCATACTCATAGCTGAATTTATTTTCACTTCAGGTAGTAAATAATAGGAACTACAACATTTTACAGCGACTTCACCTTTAGTCCCTGATCCATTTTATGAAAAACCCGTAAGGTAACCCACATCACTCCTATTCCTAAGGTACTAATCGTGAAAAACGGAATAATCCCTGGATAGCTTAAAGATAGATACAATATTGAATAAATCGCCAAGCCGCACATGAAGGTATAATGGATTTTTGATAAACCTACAATAATAGCATTCTTAATATGTTGTTTCCATGTAGCCTTATAATGAACGAGCATTGGAAAAGCCCAAATTAATAGAATCATATAGAAGAAAACCATTAAGTAAAAGGCGAAAGGAGTTACAATAGAGAATGCACTAACTGAGTTCTTCATTAATTGATAATTAAAGTACAGAATAACCCCGGTCATCGTTAAAATCCATCCTAATATATTGGCTGTAGCAAATTCTTGACGATATGTTTTCTTAAACGTGTGGAATATTTTAATCTCATGTTCACCCAGAATCCACTTTCGAGCTACACTTAACATAGCGACAGTAGATGGAAAGATACCTGCCACAAATAATCCAAGAACTGAAAAGAAAATCCATACTACATTTAGTACGACAAGGCGGTAAATCCATTGAAGAATAAAATCTAGCTTTGAAACAATTTCTTTACCATTCATATCAATATTCCACCTCTTTTTATCGCAATAGATTTACCCCTTGACTCCACCAACTGTAAGTCCTGCAACAAAGTAACGTTGGAAAAAGATAAAAAGAATAATGATTGGGATAATTGTCATAACAGAACCTGCAATGAGTACATCATAATTATTCCCGTAAGGTGTTAATAACGTTGCTAATCCGATCGGTAATGTAAACATATCGTTCGATCTTAAAACAATTAATGGCCACAAGAAATTGTTCCAACTTCCTAATCCTTGAAGAATTGCCATCGCTGCCATCGATGGTCCCATAAGCGGTAGCATAATTTTAAAGAAAATTCCATACTCTGTAGCTCCGTCAATCCTTGCAGCATCCATTAATTCTTTAGGAAGACCAATGGCATATTGTCTGAAGAAGAATACTGCTACAGGTGCAACTACAGCAGGTAGAATAACAGCTGTGTATGTATTGATTAAATTTAAACTAATCATTAATTGAAATAGTGGGAGCATAAGAATTTCAAAAGGAACCATTAAAATAAATAACACAAACCCAAAAATTACATTTCTTCCTTTAAAGTCATATAACGCAAGTGCATACCCGACCATTGAAGAAAAAAATAACGATAAAATAATCGTAATCGCTGAAATGGTCAAACTGTTCATGTACCAGCCCCAATAATTACTAGCTTGTGTAAAGATATACGAGTAGTTATTAAAACTTAATGTACTAGGATCAAAAACCAAACTAATTCCATTTCTCATTAATTCGGAAGAAGGTCTAAGTGATGAAATTAACAAATTTAAAATAGGGAACAGCGCAATAAATGAAATGATGCAAAAGCCTATGTTAATTAACCAAACGACTAGTGTATTTTTTTTCTTTTTCATTTACTCATCCCCTTTCTTAAATGCTCCAGTTAAAATAAGTTGGATGAAGCTAACCGCAAAGATAATTAACATTAAAACAACCCCGATTGCTGCACCAAATCCCATATCATTTTGCTGAATTCCTTGCTGATATAAATAACCAACAACAGTTAATCCGATATTTCCTGGGGAACCTGCTTCCCAGAAAACAAAGCTTTCTTCAAACATTCTAAAACCATTAATAACCGAAATGGTTGTTACAAAGATTGTCACTGGCTTTAAAAATGGTAATGTGACATAAAAGAACTTCTTAACCGTTGATGCACCATCCATTTCTGCTGCTTCGTATAATTCTCTAGGAACATTTTGAAGAGCAGCTAAGAAATAAAGAATGTTCACACCCATCCAACGCCAACTACAGAGAAGAACCATTAGAAACATACCCGACCAAGCGTTATATCTCCAATCAACAGACTCTAGACCTATCCAATTTAAGATTTGGTTAGCCACAGCTGTATCCGTTTCACCAAACATGAGTCTAAATACCATACCAGCTACAATCGTTGAAGCTAATGCAGGTAAAAACAAAGATGCACGGAATAATGTTTTAAATTTAACAAGCTTAGAATCTAGCAATACAGCTAGAATAATTGGTGTGATGACTAAGATGAGAACGGTTAGTATAACGTAGATTGATGTATTTGAGAGTGCCTTATAAAAGGTTGGATTAAGAACCCTCGAATAATTAGACATTCCTATATATGTTGTTTGTCCTGGAAGTACTCGCTGAAAGCTCATGATGATTGCTTGTATAGAAGGATATAAAGATAAAACCAAAAAAGAAAGAATAAAAGGAGAGACAAAAATATACGGTACTACTTTTTTAGAATTAAGAAATTTCAACACTTTATTTGTTCTATTTGCTGTTACAGTCATTTCAGGTGATGTATTCTTCGAAGTAGGTAACATGTTAAAAACCTCCCTTTGATACATAGTAGCTTAAAACATCTTAAGTGCATGCCCAAAAACTCACAATACATACTTTGATATCTTGGATCTAAGACAGTTTAAAGCGAGATCGAAATGAGTACTAGAATAGAAATTTGAATGTCATGCTAGTTATAATATCTGTATTAGATTTAACCACCCCTTCGCGACATATTTATTGGTAACGCTTACACAACCCATTTAAGAAACATTTCATACGTACCAATATCACCACAAGTTATTTTGTACGAACAAATATAAAACTCATTTGCTAATAACTCATACGCATGTGTTGTTGTATTTTCATTATAAATAACTGAATATTGAATTTCAAGCATTTTCTAAATATTTGTAAATTGTGAAAAAATTGTCTAATTTTGTTGCATATCAATATTAATAACTCTTTATAATTAACTTTAACAAAAACCAGTATTTTACTATTCATCATGACAACTCGATTTATCATTCCTCTAACTTGTAAGTACATTTTAACTAGAGCATATACCTACCAAGAAGCTTTCGTTTACAGTCATTGTTAATATCGAACATTTCTACCTAGTTCAAAAAATTATCCTATAAAAACATAAGTTAAGTTAATACATTTGGTATTGAATGTAGAATAATCTGTACAGTGTCGAATACTCGTAAAAAAAGCTTCCCACAAGTTTGGATATGGTTCTCCGTAACGCTATAAAGATAGCTAAATAGTTTTTATCGCTACAGCCATTGAATTTAGCATGTGTTAAAGATTAAGTTAAAGGATGAACTAACAAAAAGGACTGTTGTTCCGTATAAGGAAAAGTATCGTCAATCAACAAAGGAATAGATTGATCTGTGATTTCGCATGGTAATGATTAACACGGATACAAAATAAAAAAGAAACCAAATCATTTGAGATTTGGTTTTCTAATAAGTTTGATATTTTGATATATTTTTCTACCTAAACGATTACGCTATTCTTTTTCTTATAAAGAGGAAGAACATGCCACTTAAGAAGAGTAAAAACCCTGCTAATAAGTACTGATAGTGCGTAGTAGCAGTTTCCGGTAGTTTTTGTCCGTCATCCGTTACAGACTGTTGCATTAAGTCAACACTGGTTTGTTTCTTTGGAGCTTCTGAGTCCTCGGGATCTTTTGGGTCGACAGAGCTTTCTCGATCTTCAGAATCCTCCGGGTTAACAGGTTTTTCGGGATCTTCTGGATCGATTGGGCTTTCGGGATCAACAGGATTTTCCGGTTTGACAGGGCTTTCGGGATCTTCTGGATTTGGTGAAACTGGATCAGAAGTACCGATTGCTTTAATATGTGCAACAACACTATTATTGTTATAAGTGACTGATACCTCGTAATCATCTGCAGTTACATTATCGAATTTACCTTCCACCTTGTCAGCAGTCATTAAAGTAATATCCGTAGCCTTGTCTATTTCATAATTAGAAAGATCTAAATTCAGATCCCCACCATCAAGGTATACTAGTCCATCTACACTTAGTTGAGTTTGGTCATTATCCATTGCAATATCTAGGCTTCCAGCTTCCATTGTTAAGTTACCATTTAAATTCAGAGGTTCTTCTACATTAACTAAAACTGTACCATTCTCTACATAAAGATCGTCTTCACCAAAAGCAGTTGCAGAAGTAGCTTCTAACGTTCCTCCTTGCAGTAATGTTCCCCCTGAATAACTATTACTTCCTGTCAATGTAAGTGTACCTGTCCCTTGCTTGGTAAGCATACCACTGCCAGTTATATCATTTCTCCACCAATCATGGGCATTAAATCTTCCTTTTGAAGCATCCATGTTCACTGTTACATTGCTTAAAAACGCACCATATCCATCAGATGCTGTTACTAAATCAATTCTTCCCCAACCATTTGATTCATCTATTACAGGGTAGCCTGATTCAATTTCTGTCGTATACAATACTTCTCTACGTTGTTTATCAGTTAAATAAGGCTGACGAGTTTCCAATAAAACTTCAGCCCCTTTAGGTACTACAGGGTCTAAACCTTTTATGCCTGTTTGAGGTAATCCGTATGTAAGTTTTTCTCGATAGAATGCTTTATTTACCTCATGATCTTCCCATTTTTGTTCATCGTATGCACTTTCAAACGTATAATCCTCTGTTACTGTATGTGCATATTCGTACAAGCTCATTCCTTTTGATGCAGCCAATTCACCGAATACTTCTCCAGCATTTTTATAAGCCTTATCCAATACCTCTTGGTTTTCTGTAAGGTTGTATGCGTAGGCAGTCATTGCAGTTGATTGTATTCTTGCTCCTATAACATCAAGTGGCGAGTGCATACCAGACACTATTCTATTTTCTCCCATTTGAGCTGCTCTAGTTAAAAATTCAGCAAATCTTTCAGGTGTTGCGTATGCAAATCCGAATGTTGACAAATAAGCTGCACTTGTATGTCCACTTGGAAAAGCTCCGTCTTTACCTCTCCCGTCTTCCGCTTTTCTTTTTACATATTCTAATGCAGGAATGACTTTTACATTCGTTTCGTATTGTTGGTAATGTCTTTCTCCCGTTTCTTTTTTGCCGCCTGAAGGTAATTCTTCTACTTTACTTTCACCACTACCAATTGTCGCCCATACAGGTAAACCATTCTCATCAACAACTTCTTTCACTTCTCCATCTGAATTTATTCTGTAAGGTCTTGGAGATGAGAAAAAGTACTTCGAAGGATTTGAGGAAGAAGGATTTCTAAATCTAATTAAATGAACTAAATCCAACGCATCTGATAGTTTAGTCCCTTCCCATTTCCCCATTCCTTGACTCTGATCCTCAACAGTCGCTTCTTCCAATACTACATTCATGTCCTCTTTTGATCTGACAACACTTGTAATCGGTTTAACGATATCTACATAGGTGTTCGCTAAAGGTCCATAAGCTTCCATCATACTGTATATCTTATCTCTTTGATCATCATAATAGGCCGCTAAAGCCTCTTCATCCGTTCTGTTTTTAGTAATGTCTTCTACATATTTAATATTAGCTCTCCAAGTCTTTGAATCTCTAATTTCTTCGTTAGCATATGTTTTCTTATCTGCTACTACCTTTGTCTTATCATTTTTATATCCATCAAAATAAACGGTAGGTCCGTCACCGTATTTAGCAACCTTACCATTTGCACCTGGTACAGTTAACGCTGTTCCGTCTCTCCAATCTGGTTGATTCAAAGACCAGACTTGATCAAAACCATCTAAAATACTAATAAAAGGATTAGTCGCAGCTATATTCTTTAAGTGCGAATCATTAGCATTTTCGCCATTATCCACTGCTGAAAATAGTTGCTCAGCTTCAGAAGGATTTGTATTTATTTCTCCAGTAGTCCCTTGTGGCTTTGAAGGCTTTGAATGCTCCTGACCAGAATCTTGACTAGCAGCCAAAACTGAAAGCTCAAAAGAATTCATAGTTAGTACTGCAAGTAGTACTAGTATCGATATTTTCTTTATGAATTTCATACCTGTCATTTCTCCTTTTCTATTATAATTTCAAACTGCAAATTCCACTTTAAGGTATGTTTGTTAAATTAATGTAGGAAAACTGTTGAAATTTAGTGAAATTTATGTAAAGAGGAAGAGAATTATTACGAAAATTAGCAAAATTTTTGATTTCGATATGTTATCACTGAATGCTATAAATTATGGTTCTTATCACTTAAGCACAAGAAAAAGACTTCTCAAAAGTTATAAAACTAAATGAGAAGTCTCAGATTTAAACATTATGTTAGCTTTTTGTTAGCAAAATCCTTTAATTTCCTTATATCGAGGGTTTGAGGGCATGATTACATCATGCCACCTGTAAGCTGCGAGAGTGTAATATTGTTAATATTAAGTGAAAATAGTTGGTAAATCAACGTTTCAGATGATTTTGAACACCGCTTTGCTATTCATATCCCTCAAGACTAATTATTATTTAAGACATCTTTGTTTTCCATTACCCAAATTTCAATAATACTTTTTAAATCTTCAGTCTTAATCATACATGAAGTAGGTCCATCTTCTAGAACATAATCATTTATCACTTTTGTATATTCTTTATTTATTTCAAGGGTACAAATGTTACCACCTGTTGATTCGGAAGTTGATTTTCCTAGTAACACATTTTCTATATTCTCTAGAAATATTGCTTCTCTAAAAGATTCCAGATCATTTAGAAGATACTCAATAACTGCTAGCTCATCTGGTAGCTTAATCTTCTTATATTCACTCTTAGGATCCTCAATGATTGAATATTTATATCTCAAATTATCGCACCTTTCTCCATCTGATCAATTCTCTCTATCACAACACTCAATTTTCCCACCAAGACCGACTCCAAATTCGTGTACCTTCCACTATTGCATGTTTGAACTATTTTGTGCAATTAAGTAGTTTTAAATGAAACTTTCATTAAATCCTTAACGATTTGGTATCAGAAGGTCGATCACAATAAAAAATTGTATCACTACTTCATCTCGAATGAAAAAAGAGGCCTCTCAAAAGTTCACAGAACTAAAGAAAAGCCTCTTTTAATATTATTATTAGGTTATCATTTTGTTAGCAAATCACTAGGAATTTAGCGGGCAGATTACATCATGCCGCCCATTCCACCCATTCCGCCCATGCCGCCCATATCAGGCATGCCGCCGCCGCCTTCTTCTGGCTTATCAGCGATTACAGCTTCAGTTGTTAAGAACATAGCTGCAACAGATGCTGCGTTTTGAAGTGCAGAACGAGTTACTTTTGTTGGGTCAACGATACCAGCTTCGAACATGTTTACCCATTGTCCGTTAGCTGCATTGAAACCAATGCCAACTTCTTCTTTTTTCAGGCGCTCAACGATAACAGATCCTTCAAGGCCTGCGTTGTGTGCGATTTGACGAACTGGCTCTTCAAGAGCACGCAAGATGATGTTGATACCTGTTTGAGTATCTCCTTCTTCTTGTAGTGCGCCTACTTTGTTATATACGTTTACTAGAGCAGTACCACCACCAGAAACGATACCTTCTTCTACAGCAGCACGTGTAGAGTTAAGTGCATCTTCGATACGTAGTTTGCGTTCTTTTAGTTCAGTTTCAGTTGCAGCACCAACTTTGATTACTGCTACTCCACCTGCTAATTTCGCTAAACGCTCTTGTAATTTTTCTTTATCGAACTCAGAAGTTGTTTCTTCTAATTGAGTACGGATTTGATTTACACGACCAGCGATTTGATCAGCTTGACCAGCACCTTCTACGATTGTTGTGTTTTCTTTTGTTACAACAATTTTAGAAGCGCGACCTAATTGATCTATGTTAGCTGATTTAAGATCTAAACCAAGCTCTTCAGTGATTACTTCACCACCAGTTAAGATAGCGATGTCTTCAAGCATTGCTTTACGACGGTCACCGAAACCAGGTGCTTTAACAGCTACTGCATTGAATGTTCCACGAAGTTTGTTTACAACTAATGTTGCTAACGCTTCGCCTTCAACATCTTCAGCAATTAATAATAGTGGCTTACCTTGTTGAACAACTTGCTCAAGTACTGGTAAGATTTCTTGAATGTTTGTGATTTTTTTGTCAGTGATTAATACATATGGATTTTCAAGAACTGCTTCCATTTTGTCAGAATCAGTTACCATATATGGAGATGCATAACCACGGTCAAATTGCATACCTTCTACTACTTCTAGCTCAGTAGAGAAACCTTTAGATTCTTCAATTGTGATAACACCGTCGTTACCAACGCGCTCCATTGCTTCAGCGATCAATTGACCTACTTCATCATCAGCTGCAGAAATCGCTGCAACTTGTGCAATAGATTCTTTGCCTTCGATTGGTTTTGAAATTGCTTGTAACTCTTCAAGTGCAACAGTTACCGCTTTTTCGATTCCTTTACGAAGAACCATTGGGTTAGCACCAGCTGTTACGTTCTTTAATCCTTCGCGGATCATTGCTTGAGCTAATACAGTTGCAGTTGTTGTTCCGTCACCAGCAACATCGTTTGTTTTGCTAGCTACTTCTGCAACAAGTTTAGCACCCATGTTTTCAAAAGCATCTTCTAATTCGATTTCTTTAGCAATTGTTACACCATCATTTGTAATAAGTGGAGAACCGTATTTCTTTTCAAGAACAACGTTACGTCCTTTTGGTCCTAATGTAACTTTTACAGCATCAGCTAATGCGTCAACACCACGAAGCATTGAACGACGAGCATCTTCACTAAATTTAATATCTTTAGCCATTTTTACAAAACCTCCTCAAAGTTTTTAAAAAAGTATTCTATGATATGTGTGCTGCAACCTTATCCGATAACAGCTAAAATGTCGTTTTCACGTAAAATTAAGTATTCAGTACCTTCATACTTTACTTCAGTACCAGCATATTTTGAGAAGATGATACGATCGCCTTCTACTACTTCAAGTGCTACTTTTTCACCACTGTCTAAAACTCGGCCTGTACCAACAGCTACTACCTTACCTTCTTGTGGCTTCTCTTTCGCACTATCAGGAAGGACGATACCACTAGCAGTTTTTTCTTCTGATTCAACTAACTCGATAATAACGCGATCACCTAATGGCTTTAACAAGTGAAACAACCTCCTCAAATTCTTTAAATAGATAATTTTTCCTTATTAGCACTCAACGTCATTGAGTGCTAACACAATTTATATATTATATAAGTTCTCTTTTAATTTCAAGTCTGAAGTTCAGTTTTTTAATATTTTTTTATATTTCTCACTTCGACTTTTTAGAGTATGTTACATCTTCTCTTTCTATTCTAGTTAAACATTTCATTTTTAAACTTGTTTTCTTTTTTAAATCTTTTAATTGGTTCTTTTATTGAAAAAGTATAGCCAATTATGTAGTCGAACAGTGATGTAATCTGGGAGAAAATCCAGTAACAAATTTTTGGAATCAACAAACTTTACTAAAACAGCCTTATCATACATAGAACTAATAATAGTTATGTTACAATAAAATTTGTTGTTCTTAGAATAACGTTTGATCACATATTATCGTTTCTTACTATAAAGGAGGCTTATATGAAAAAACATTATTGGCTGATTCTACTTACATATATGCTATTACAGCTCTCTGCTATTGTTGGAATTAGATTGTTTTCTTTACTCAATATAGGAGAAACAAATGTAGAAAGATTCGCTTATTGGACGATCTTAAGCTTTACACTAGCATTTCTTATTATTCTGTTTCTTTTAAGAAAAGAACGTGCCCTCGAAAGTGACTTTAGAGGAGAACCAGCTTCTGTTAGTGTTTCAGTTGTCTGGGCTATAATTGGTTTCTTTTTAGCTATTTTTGCTCAATCTCTTGCTGCTAATATCGAAATTAATCTTTTCGGTGTTGAGCCTGGCTCTGAAAATACCCAAATGATTATGCGAGTTATTGAAGTTTCACCACTAGTTATTCTCGTAACTTCGATAATTGGTCCAATATTAGAAGAAATCGTCTTTAGAAAAATCCTTTTCGGAGTATTATATAAGAAAACAAACTTCTTCATAGCAGCGATTATTAGTTCATTAATCTTCTCAATATTCCATGGTGAGCCACAGCATCTATTGTTATATGCATCAATGGGCTTTACATTTGCCTTTCTTTATGTAAAAACACAAAGAATCCTTGTACCTATTTTTGCTCATGTTGCAATGAATACAATGGTTGTTATTGTCCAAACGGTTTTTAGAGAAGATATTGAAGAAATGATGAAAATGTTAGAAGAAATGAGATTAGAGCAGCAACTGCAAGTGATTATTGGAGGATTATTATGATGAGAGCCAACCCAATTTCCATGGGGATTTTTTACTTAATCATGGGAATATTATTTACTTATTTAGCTATAAATAGTGCTGCAGAAGGACTTTTCACCTTCCCAACTATACTCCTTATGCTGATCGCTACTTTTGACATCGGTGTTGCCATAAGGATGTTTTCTTTATCAAAGAAATTAAAAAAGAAAAGCAACGACAAAAAATGAGACTATTTTCAGTCTCATTTTTTTGCATTTTCTTCTTTAAAACGAAGCTTCTGTGCATTTCTATATGATATTCGCGAAATCCATATGCTAATTTCATAAAGGATAAACAATGGAATGGACACCATAAGATGTGACGTTATCTCAGGTGGCGTAATCAGGGCTGCAATAACTAGTAAAACAAAGTAAGCATACTTTCTTACTTTTGTTAAAAACATCGGTGTTACAATCCCTAAACGCGTTAGAAACATGATAACGACCGGTAGTTGAAATAAAATTCCGAATGGCATCGTTAATTGTAATAAAAAGGTGAAATATTCGTTAATCCCTATTACTTGGTTAATATCAAGATCATTAGAGATTCTTTCCATAAATTCAACAACAAATGGAAAAAGAATAAAATAAGAGAAAGAAATACCCATCAAAAATAATAATAGAGAAATTGGTATATAGCTTAGCGTTACTTTTCTTTCTTTTTCATATAAGCCAGGGCTAACAAAAGACCAAAACTGATACAAAATAATTGGTGATGTAATAACAAATGCGATAATAAAAGCGAATTTCATATACACCATCAATGGATCTGTTAAATTAAAAGCATTTAATGTTAAAGATTTTGCTTCTTCTGTATGCTGTAAATAAATTATAATCGGCCTTGAAAGTAAAAAACCTGCAATAACAGCTAAGAAAAAGAAAACGACAACAATAACGAGTCGTTTTCTTAGCTCTGTTATATGATCAATGACCGACATTTCATTTTGTGTCATATCGGATTCATCCTATCTTACTTGACTTCTTCCCTTGTTTCTTTCTTTTTAGCATCTTGATCATCATCTTCATCATCTGCTAAACCTTTAGTTGCATTTTTAAATTCACGTAACGTATTTCCTGCAGCTTTACCTAACTCAGGTAATTTCTTTGGTCCAAAAATTAGTAATGCTACAAACACGATTAATAATAGACTACCGATTCCTACTGTTGGCATCGACATCCACCTCCTTATTTGGGCTTTAAAAGACGAAACTCTTCTATTTTAGTACTATTTATTTTTCTTCATTAGGATAATGCTTTAAAAAGTAAACTAATGACTGAAGCTCTACAGCTAAGTCAATGTGATGAATTCTAATTTCATCAGGAACATTTAATCTTGCTGGAGTAAAGTTCAATATACCTTTAATTCCTTTTGCTATAAGCCTGTCAGTAATAGACTGGGCAACTGGTGCCGGAACAGTTAATATAGCCACTGTTACATCATCAGCAAAGGTCTCCTCTAAATGATCTAAATCGAAAACCGGAACACCACCAATTTCTGTTCCAATTTTATCTTTATCAACATCATAGGCGATAGAAATAACCGTATTGTTATTTTTCGTAAAATTATAATGTAAAAAGGCTGTCCCTAAATTACCAACACCAATCAAGCAGACTTTTGTCACTTCGTCTTGATCTAATGTTTTTCTAAAAAAGGATAACAAATAATTCACATTATAACCATACCCTTTTTTTCCTAGTGCTCCAAAGTATGAGAAATCTCTACGAATTGTCGCGGAATCTACTTTTACAGCATCACTTAATTCAGCTGATGAAACACGTTGTTTGCCAGATGAATGTAGATTCTTTAAAAACCGATAATATAACGGTAATCTTTTAGCAGTTGCCTGCGGTATTTTTGATTGCTCAATATTCACTTTTATCCCTCACATTCATACAAAACGCAAAGTGAAAACTTAGAAGCTCTCACTTTTAAATAAGCGACGTCCTGTGCTTTAGAGATAGACATATAAAAAATGTCCAAGAACGGCGGACTTTTTATCTATAAGTTGTTTTTATTATTTTTAGCTTTCTTCTCTGTGAAAATCTCCACTTTTACCGCCTGTTTTTTCTACTAAGTATGTTGGACCAATAACCATTCCTTTATCAACAGCCTTACACATATCATAAACAGTAAGTGCAGCAATGCTTGCAGAGGTTAACGCTTCCATTTCAACACCTGTACTGCCTTTTGTTTTAACAGTTGCTGATATTAATAAAACGTATTTGTTTTCACCTATCTCCCAATCAAAGTCTATGTCTACACCTTTTATCGGAATAGGATGACACATTGGAATAACATTAGCCGTCTGTTTTGCAGCCATAATGCCGGCTACTTGAGCAACAGAGAGAACATCACCTTTACCAATTTCATGGTTGGTGATTTTATCATATACTTCTTTTGTTAATTCAACACTTGATTTAGCAAGTGCCGTTCTAACAGTTGTTTCCTTAGCAGAGATATCAACCATTTTCGCTCTGCCTTGATCATTAAAATGGGTAAATTCTGACATACACAAGTCCCCTTATATCTAGACTATACACTATTTTATACCATCTGTCTGTTTTGTTATTGTGACAATTATTTGAATAGCCGTAACTCGCTACTATTCAATGAAATCAAGTAAAAAATCATACAATCTACCATACAAAATTCACCATCTTAAATAGTGTCTTTGTTGCCCATAAGCAGTTATTAAGCTACACTTAAAGCATTAGTAGAGGTGAAATATATGATATTACTACAAATAAATCAACTTAGTAAATTTTTCGGTGCTGATCCTATTTTAACGAATATTAAGCTAGAAGTACAAACAAGAGATAAAATTGCCCTTGTTGGTCGTAATGGAGCAGGGAAATCTACCCTTTTAAAAATAATAGCAGGTCAGATCGCCTACGATTCTGGTGAAATGATTAAACCAAAGGATGCTACAATCGGCTACCTTGCACAAGACACTGGATTAGAATCAACACTTTCTATTTGGGAAGAAATGAATACAGTGTTCAAAGACTTAAAATCAATGGAAACAGAAATGAGAAATGCCGAGCAAAAAATGGCTACTGTTGATCCTGATAAAGACGCACAGAAATTTGAGCAGCTTTTAAAGGATTATGATCGATTACAGGTGAAATTTAAAGAAAAAGGTGGATATCAATATGAAGCAGATATCCGCTCGGTTCTCCACGGATTAGGTTTTAGTACTTTTGATCCGAGCACAAAAATCTCTTCCTTAAGTGGTGGCCAAAAAACGAGACTTGCTTTAGGGAAATTATTATTAACAAGTCCTCATCTTCTTATATTAGATGAACCAACAAACCATCTAGATATTGAAACTCTTACATGGCTTGAGCAATATTTACAAAACTATTCTGGAGCCATCTTAATCGTATCACATGACCGTTATTTCTTAGATAAGATTGTTTCACAGGTTTATGAAATTAGTCGACATACTAGTACGAAATTCACTGGTAATTATAGTAGTTACTTAAAGTATAAAGCTGAAAACTATGAAAAAGAAATGAAGTCATATGATAAGCAGCAGGAGGAAGTCGCCAAGCTAAAGGATTTTATTCAACGAAATTTAGCACGTGCATCAACAACTAAGCTTGCTCAAAGCAGGCGTAAGAAATTAGAGAAAATGGATTTAATGCACAAACCACTCGGAGATGAAAAATCAGCTAATATTCAATTTGATATTGAAAGACAAAGTGGAAATGATGTATTAAAAGCAGAAAATATCTCTGTATCGTATGACGGTGCCACACCAGTTATTTCTGATATCTCCTTCTCTATTTCTCGTGGTGATAGCATTGCTCTAGTTGGACCTAATGGTATTGGAAAATCTACTTTATTAAAATCTGTTGTATCAAAGCTAGATTCCTTAACAGGATCATTTGCTTTAGGATCTAATGTCCAAATTGGCTACTATGACCAGCAACAAGCAGATCTCACTTCTAATAAACGAGTTGTGGACGAGCTATGGGACGATTATCCTAACAAAACAGAAAAAGAAATCCGTACAATTCTTGGTAACTTTCTGTTTTCTGGAGACGATGTATTAAAGCCTGTTTCAACCTTAAGTGGAGGAGAAAAAGCTCGACTTGCTTTATCCAAATTAATGCTACAAAACGCAAATTTTCTTATACTTGACGAACCAACGAACCATTTGGATTTAGATAGTAAAGAAATTTTAGAAAATGCACTAATAGATTATCCTGGGACCATTCTTTTTGTTTCACATGATAGATATTTTATTAATAGAATTGCCACAAAGGTATTTGAGCTATCTAAGCATCAGCTAACAGAATATCTCGGTGATTATGATTATTATTTAACAAAACAAGAAGAACTGTTAGAGCATGAACGTTTAGAACAAGTAACTCGTGAAGGATCTTCTAATAAGAAAGCAGATGTTACCCAACCAGAAGGCAAATTAAATTATCAACAAGAAAAGGAATTAAAAAAGCTCGAACGACAAAAGCAACGTAGAATTGAAGAAATCGAAAATGAAATAAGTGAAATCGAAGAAAAAATCGAAAAAAATGAAGCTTTACTATGTGATCCTGAAATCTATCAAAATCACGAAGAAGTACAAAAATTAAATACCGAAACCGAGCTCCTGCAATCAAAATTAGAAGAATTAATGACAGAGTGGGAACAGCTACATTAAACAGTGAGAATTTCTCACTGTTTTTTTGTATCATTGGGGTCTGACCCCAAGGTTTAGCATATTTTTTCGACATATTTTTATTAACTCAATTTAAGAAGTGAAGTTTCCACAAAAACAGGTTTTTCAACAGTTCTTTATCCACACAAGAAATCCTTTATTTCCAACATATCAACAGACTTATACACATTGTCCACAGTTTTTAAGATTTTTTACCAACTTATACACAGGCTAAAATTTATTGATATGACAGCATTTTTTAAACTTTTACACATTTCTACAATTATCGTGTATATTCTGTGG
The DNA here is from genome assembly GCF_007994985.1 of Metabacillus litoralis. Classification (GTDB taxonomy): domain Bacteria; phylum Bacillota; class Bacilli; order Bacillales; family Bacillaceae; genus Metabacillus; species Metabacillus litoralis. The sequence continues at coordinate 48,751 of NZ_VOQF01000022.1, forward strand.
ATAAGTCTGTTAGCAATCTGGATAACCCTCATTTTCATAAATTTATTCTGAAAAAATTGTAGATAGTTGACCTTTTCCCCTGTTAGTAACATTGTTTTCATACTATAACTACCACGACTTTCTTCACAAAAAAAAGCCTTCGAAAAGTCGAAAGCTGTTAATAAGATGTTAATTCTAAGCCGGGATTTGCATTTAACGCTAAATCACTTCTGACACCCTTATCATATAAAACACTACCTGCAGCTGCAATCATTGCTGCATTATCTGTACAAAGAGATAGAGGTGGAATAATTAATTCTAATCCTTCTCTAGTGGCAAATTCCTTTTCTAATGCTGCTCGTAAACCTTTATTTGCTGCTACACCTCCAGCAACCAATAACTGCTTTACTTTATATTTATCCACAGCATATCCAGTTTTTGTGACTAACACATCAATAACACTTGCTTGAAAGCTAGCCGCAACATCTTTAGGATCAAGTTCAATATCCTTTTGTTTTGCATTATGCAACGTGTTAATAACGGCTGACTTTAGACCACTAAAACTAAAATCAAAAGAACCTTCTCCAAGCCAAGCTCGTGGTAAATCGATAGATGGATTTCCTTCATGTGCTAAACGATCGATATGAGGACCACCTGGATAAGGAAGACCTAGTGTCCTGGCAACCTTATCATAAGCTTCCCCTGCAGCATCATCTAATGTTTCACCTATTACTTCAAAGCTACCATGTTCTTTCATATAAACAAGCTCCGTATGACCACCAGATACGACTAATGCAAGCAGTGGAAATTCCAGCTCTTTTATCAAACGGTTTGCATATATATGACCTGCAATGTGATGCACTCCAACTAGCGGAATATTATGTGCAAAAGCTAATGCCTTTGCTGCATTCACACCCGTTAATAGTGCTCCAACTAGCCCTGGTCCTTCTGTAACAGCAATTGCTGATAAATCTTCAAACTTAAGCTCTGCGTTTTGCATAGCTTCTTCAAAAACAATAGTTAGTTGCTCTACATGATGTCTTGAAGCAATTTCAGGAACAACACCACCAAAGCGTTTATGGCTTTCTATCTGAGATGCAACAACATTTGCTACAATTTCCCGACCATTTTTTATAATAGCTGCAGCCGTTTCATCACAGCTTGTTTCAATACCCAATACATACTGATCTTTTTCACTCATTCTAAATTCACCCACATTATTAAAGCATCTTCTTGATTATCTGTATAATACCTTTTTCTTATACCACCAGTAACAAAGCCAACTTTTTTATAAAGAGACTGGGCAACATGATTTGATACACGAACTTCTAGAGTTATCCTTTTCGCCTTCATTTCTTTACTTAACTGTACCGCAAATTTAAGGAGAGATTCTCCAATATTTAGTCCCCGATAATCAGGATGAACCGCAATATTTGTAATTTGTGCATCCTCCATGATCACCCATAAACCACAATATCCAATAATCTTGCCCTCTGATTCAACGACTATATATTTGGCAAATAAATTTTGCTCTAATTCATAAAGCAAAGATTCCTTTGACCAAGGAGCCGAAAAAGATAGTAATTCGATTTGATACACTTGTTCAATATCTTCTTTTATCATTTTTCTTATTGAAAGTTTATGATCCACTTTAGCCACCATCTTACTTTTGCTGTTCTAGCCATTTTGCTTCAGCTTCTGCTAGACGAATATAATTTGGTACAAGGCTATGAACATCTGTTGCGTCTTTCATTAAACCAAGAAATGCTAACTCACTTGGTCGCGGATTATGTAATGGTACTTGTCCAAATACAGCCTTTTCTCCTAATTCAGTTGAAATTAAATCTTTATGAAGACTCACATCATTACCAACAAATAAAACATGCTCATTCTTTTCTTTAAGCATTTTAAGCCAATCTGTTAATAATAGATTTTGATCACTTTCTACACAAACAACTTCATTATTATGATATTGATATAAACCTGTATATACCTGTCCTCTTCTTGCATCAAACAGTGGTGAGATAAAACCATTAAAAAATCTACCGTTAGCAGCTAAAATCTCTAAACTAGAAACACCAATAATAGGTATATTCAGAGACCAAGCTAATGTTTTAGCAATTGATACACCTATACGAACACCAGTATATGATCCTGGACCAGTTGCTATAATAATTTTTTCTAATTGATTCGGTGCTATATCACAATCCTGTAATAATTTCTCGATAGCAGGCATAGCACGAACAGAATGATTTTTCTTTAAATTTGTTATATACTCACCAATAACTATATCTTCATCAACCAAAGCGATTCCAAGTACATTATTGGTTGTATCAATTGCCAATGCTTTCATTGCTTAACTCCTTACATATATCTACATAATGAGAACCATAAGGAGTCATAATAATTTTCCTTGTTGTTTCATCCTCATAATAGATTTTAATATCTAAACGTTCTATTGGTAACTGATCCTTTATTAAATGAGCCCATTCAACAACTGTTATACCATCTCCATGGAAATACTCATCAAAGCCAAGATCTTCATCCTCATCTTCAACACGATATACATCCATATGATATAATGGCAACCTTCCACCCTTATATTCTTTTATAATCGTGAAAGTAGGGCTATTAACATTACGCTGTATACCAAGTCCCTTAGCTAGTCCTTTTGTAAAAGTTGTTTTGCCAGCACCTAAATCACCTTCTAAGGTGATCACATCACCAGACATTACTTTGTTAGCCAAACTACTTGCTATTGCGGACGTTTCTTCAGCTGTCTTTGTTATTAATTCATATTGTTTCACTTTTATTCACCTTACTTATTGTTGAAATGGTTATACCCTGACTTTTTTAATTGTATCATTTGACCATTTCTATTTTTTAAAAGAACGTTATGATGTTGATTCGTTACAACCCCGATTTTGGTAATGGTTATATTTCTGTCCGTGCAAGCTTGCTTTAACTTATCCCATTCTCGTTCAGAGGTTGTGCCAACTAGTTCGAAATCTTCTCCACCATATAAAATCCACTTTTTGATATCATAAACATCTTGCATTGATCGTAGTTCCTTACTTACCGGTATATGTTCTTCGTTAATGATCATACCTAGCTTACTTGCTTCAACAAGTTCATTTAGCTCACTTGCTAAGCCATCACTAATATCATTTAGAGAAGCTCGCTCTAGTTCTGCAATGATTTGCCCTGCCTCAACTTGAGCAATTGGTCTTTTATGACGATTCACTAAATAGTTTTGAATAGTAGGGTGAATATTTTCTATTTCTTCTAATAAAATAGACAACCCTGCTGAAGAATCACCAATTGTTCCAGTCACAAAAACAATATCTCGATCTTCTGCTTTATTCCTTAGTGTTTGAACATGACTTTCAGCTTCACCAATCACAGTTACTGTAATAACCAATTTATCAGACGTAGAAACGGTATCACCACCGATTAAGTCCATTTTATATGTGCTAGAAAGCTCCTCCATTCCTTCATAGATCTGAATTAACTCATCCTCAGTCCATGTTGATGGAATTGCGATAGACACAAGATAATATAACGGTAATGCTCCCATTGCAGCAATATCACTTATATTTACAGCAAGAGCTTTATAACCAATATCTTGTGGTGAAGATAGATTCTTTAAAAAATGGACACCTTCTACCATTGTATCAACACAAACCACTTGGTTGTAAGAATTCGTTGGTTGGTAAACTGCAGCATCATCGCCAATACCAACCATCACCTGTTTGCTAAAATTTCGTGTAGGTTTTACCTTATTAATAAAATCAAATTCATCCATGTGTTTCTCCAATATAAATTTAATTTTGTCATGATGCTTTTTGTATTAAAGGTTCTTTAAGAATGCCACAAAGTTAATATAGTAACTAAACAATAATAGCGTTATTAAAAAACCTTAGGAATTTGTTTCCTAAGGGAATATCTCTATTCAGTTTAACCAATAATTATAGTTTATCCAAGTTTTATTCTTTCTATCGTATCATAGATGACTTTCTATAGGTAAAGATTGTTTCTATTATATACAGTTAAAATAAAAAAGAGCATAAAAAAAACGAAACATCAATGTTTCGAATTGTTTAATATGTATGGCGGTCCGGACGGGACTCGAACCCGCGACCTCCTGCGTGACAGGCAGGCATTCTAACCAACTGAACTACCGGACCAATTTTTTTCACGTAGTGAAAATAAACTTCCTTGCATTTTTCTTAAAGAGCTTAGTAAGAATATATAATTTACTTTAAGCATTCTTACACACAAGAAAATTTGGTTGCGGGGACAGGATTTGAACCTGCGACCTTCGGGTTATGAGCCCGACGAGCTACCAGACTGCTCCACCCCGCGATAATAAAAAATTATTAAATTAAGTGAAAACTTAATAATTACTTGGCGACGTCCTACTCTCACAGGGGGAAACCCCCAACTACCATCGGCGCTGAAGAGCTTAACTTCCGTGTTCGGCATGGGAACGGGTGTGACCTCTTCGCCATCATCACCAAATAATTGGTTTACGGCTTCCGATGAACTTCACATTTCTGCGTCATCGATTTTCGTAAACATCCTCACGTACTGAAGTACGCTCCGGTGTCTCCTCTATCGATTCCTTGAACTGCTCGTTCCTCGAAACCCTCTTACTCTTTACAGAGTCTTCAGGAATAATATATTCCTTCAAAACTAGATAACGATTATACAATACAATTCACTAACGTTCGCTTATTTGTCCAGCTCCAGAAGCCAAATCCTACGGTAATTTCACTCTCTCGGACGAAGTCAAAGGACGACTTCTTCTCGATCGCTCCAATTCCCTATGGATTTAACGGGCTTCTTACGCTTTTCTATTTAGGTTAAGTCCTCGATCGATTAGTATCTGTCAGCTCCACACGTCACCGCGCTTCCACC
>NZ_VOQF01000023.1 GCF_007994985.1 Metabacillus litoralis
AGGTGGAAGCGCGGTGACGTGTGGAGCTGACAGATACTAATCGATCGAGGACTTAACCTAAACAAAAAGCGGAGGAAGCCCGCTTTAATCCATAGGGAATTGGAGCACTCGAAAAGAAGTCGTTAGACTTCGCAGGAGAGTGTGAAATAACCGTAGGATTTGGCTTCTGTAGCTGGACAAAGTAAGAGCGAAAACTCAGTGAATTGAATTGTAAAATCGTTATCTAGTTTTGAGGGAATCTAATGTTTGAAAAACACTTGATTTTTTCTTCTAAAGTTGTATAATAGTTTTTGTCACATTGTCTGGTGATGATGGCGAAGAGGTCACACCCGTTCCCATGCCGAACACGGAAGTTAAGCTCTTCAGCGCCGATGGTAGTTGGGGGTTTCCCCCTGTGAGAGTAGGACGTCGCCAGGCTTTGGATATTATTCCGCAGTAGCTCAGTGGTAGAGCTATCGGCTGTTAACCGATCGGTCGCAGGTTCGAGTCCTGCCTGCGGAGCCATTGCTTCCATAGCTCAGTTGGTAGAGTACTTCCATGGTAAGGAAGAGGTCACCGGTTCGAGCCCGGTTGGAAGCTTATGAAAATATTCTTCTAACTAAAGAACGGCCCATTGGTCAAGCGGTTAAGACACCGCCCTTTCACGGCGGTAACACGGGTTCGAATCCCGTATGGGTCACCAAAGTTTTTTCGCACAGCGAAAATAACTTACAATAATAATTTCCCTATATTAACTTTTGGAGGATTAGCTCAGCTGGGAGAGCATCTGCCTTACAAGCAGAGGGTCGGCGGTTCGATCCCGTCATCCTCCACCATAGATTTTTCGCAAAGCGAAAATATCTTACCATTTCATTTAACATCTTAAATACCTTCTACTAGCTTAGAGTATTTATTCCAAAGTGAAAACGGATTCTAAGATATTCAATGAAATAAATACTTAAAACTACACGCCGGTGTAGCTCAACTGGTAGAGCAACTGACTTGTAATCAGTAGGTTGGGGGTTCAAGTCCTCTCGCCGGCACTGTTTCATATATGGAGGGGTAGCGAAGTGGCTAAACGCGGCGGACTGTAAATCCGCTCCTTAGGGTTCGGCAGTTCGAATCTGCCCCCCTCCACCATCTTATTATATAATGAATGATGATAAACGATGATAGAGTTGTTTTAATACAATTCATTAATTGTTTTTTTATTTTCTCATTATCAATATTGTGAATAATTTCACGATGATATGGTTATTATAATTATTAAGACATTTATTGGGCTATAGCCAAGCGGTAAGGCATCGCACTTTGACTGCGACATGCGTTGGTTCGAATCCAGCTAGCCCAGCCATTTAGAGCCATTAGCTCAGTTGGTAGAGCATCTGACTTTTAATCAGAGGGTCGAAGGTTCGAATCCTTCATGGCTCATTTTTGCGGAAGTAGTTCAGTGGTAGAACACCACCTTGCCAAGGTGGGGGTCGCGGGTTCGAATCCCGTCTTCCGCTCCATATTAGTTTTTAGGGGCCTTAGCTCAGCTGGGAGAGCGCCTGCCTTGCACGCAGGAGGTCAGCGGTTCGATCCCGCTAGGCTCCACCAAAATTATAAACAATAATGTACCTATATAAAAAGCGATAAACATAGTTTATCGCTTTTAAAATTGTCTTTTTTAATTCCAATACTTAAAAATTATGAATTTTTCACGATTTATTTTACTTTATTTAAAACTTTCCTCCAAAGTTCTCCAAAATTTGTTAAAATAATTTTATGTGAAAAAAATGAAACCAAACGGTAACCTTAATCGTATAAAAAGAGACCCGCAGAGTGCGGAGGTATGACAAAATGGAAACGATCGTGAAAAAAAGGATTAAGCAAGTAAAAAAAGGTGATCAGAATGCCTTTGCTGAAATTGTTGATCTTTATAAAGACAAGATATATCAGTTGTGTTATCGAATGTTAGGAAATGCCCATGAAGCTGAGGACATTGCTCAAGAGGCATTTATTCGATCATATGTAAACATTCATACATATGATATGAATAAAAAGTTTTCTACATGGCTATACCGTATTGCAACAAACCTTTGTATCGATAGAATAAGAAAAAAGAAACCCGATTATTATTTAGATGCAGAGATATCTGGAACTGAGGGGTTAACAATGTATTCTCAGGTTGCATCACAGGATGCCTTACCTGAAGAAGAGTTAGAAACAATTGAACTACAGGAAACTATTCAGAAGGAAATTTTAAAGCTTCCAGATAAGTACAGAACTGTTATTGTTTTGAAGTATATTGATGAACTATCATTAATTGAGATCAGTGAAATTTTGGACATTCCTGTTGGTACGGTTAAAACCCGTATCCATAGAGGAAGAGAGGCACTCAGAAAGCAATTAAGGCATTTATAAAGAGGTGAGAAATGTGAGCTGTTCTAATGAGTTTATTCAGCTTTTACACAAATATATGGATCAAGAATTATCAGAGGAAGATGAAGCTAAAATAAAAGATCATCTTCATACATGTAAGGAATGTTATCATCATTTTCATGAACTTGAAAAAGCTGTTGCACTTGTTCAAAGTACATCTCATATAGAAGCACCATCTGATTTTACATCAGCTGTTATGAACAGACTTCCTAAAGAAAAGAAAACTGTATCTTGGAATAGATGGTTAAAAGGTCACCCACTACTTTCAGCAGCATCTTTATTCTTACTACTGATGACAGGTAGCTTATTTTCTGCATGGAATGAAGATCAGCATTTTAGCGTTTCTAAGCAGTCTAATTTAGTTGTTGAAAATAGCAAGGTGATTGTACCTGCAGGTGAAATTGTTGAGGGGGATGTTACAGTAAAGAATGGATCTCTCTTAATAGAAGGTAAAATAGATGGAGATGTTACTGTTATTAATGGAGATGTAACTTCAAATAATGGTGAAAAGTATGTAGCATCTGCTGGTCAAGTTACTGGTGATATACATGAAGTAAATGAGATGTTTGATTGGCTTTGGTATCATATAAAGTCAACTTCAAAGGATGTTGTTAGTGTTTTTCAGTAAATCACTGGTAGGCTCATCAGTTTGACTATCTAAGCCCTTCTCAGAAGATTTATTGCACTTTCTTTAAGGTCATCAAATTGGTGACCTTTTTACATGATTAAAGGTGAAGTGATATAATAGAGAAGTTACCTTTTGAAGCTATATACATAACGGTAATAATAGAAAAGGTAAGTAACTTTTTTTGAGGGGATTTTATATTAACCTCAATATGAGTTGGAAACAGTCTTTAATTAAGCTGTAATCTAGAAGATTCTTATTTATATTAAATTCTGTTTTAGGTGTTAATAACAAACTGGTTTGCTTAGAAAGACGATTAAAACTCATGGAGGACGAGTGAATGGGATATGAGGATATACCGTTATTACATTACCTCGGTATAGCTGTTGATATTCTCCTTGTTTGGTATGTTATCTATAAACTAATTATGGTAGTAAGGGGAACAAAAGCTGTTCAGCTATTGAAAGGAATTACAGTTATTATCGTAGTCCGTATGTTAAGTCAGTACATGGGTTTGAGTACATTGCAATGGTTAATGGATCAGGCTTTAACATGGGGATTTCTAGCGATTATTATCATATTCCAACCAGAGCTGCGCAGAGCTTTAGAACAGCTAGGAAGAGGTCGATTATTTACTAGAGGTGGTTTACCTGGGGAAGAAGATCCAGAAGTGGCTGTCGAAGCAATCGTAAAAGCTACTGATTATATGGCTAAACGCCGTATTGGGGCATTAATGACGATCGAAAAAGAAACAGGGATGAGTGACTATATAGAAACTGGAATATCTCTAGAATCTAGAATTTCATCTGAATTACTAATTAACATATTTATTCCAAATACACCTCTTCATGACGGTGCTGTTATCATTCAGAAAAACCAAATTGCAGCTGCAGCGTGTTATCTTCCATTATCGGAAAGCCCTTTTATTTCTAAGGAGCTTGGTACGCGACATCGAGCAGCATTAGGAGTTAGTGAGGTTACGGATAGTTTAACAATTATTGTTTCTGAAGAAACAGGAAGTGTATCAGCTGCTAGAAATAGTGAGCTTCATAGGAACTTAACTCAGGATGAATTAAGAAACATTCTACAAAAAGAGTTAAATGCTCCAACAAAAGCTGTTTCCTCAAACCGTTGGCAATGGAGGGGAAAAAAGAATGGATAAACTTATAGAAAGTCCATGGGTCATGAGGTTTATTGCATTATTTTTAGCCTTGATGCTTTATGCCTCGGTTAATATTGAATCAGGATCACCAAGTAAAAGCCAACCTCCACCATTATTAGGAGGAACCACTTCTACTACTGATAAGAGCACTGTTACAGAAGTACCCGTCGTTACATATTTTGATCAAGAAAATCTTGTTGTAACAGGAGTACCTGAAACAGTTAGTGTAACATTAGAGGGAACAACTGGTTCGATTACAAAAGCGAGTAAGCAAAAGGGTTTTGAGATTTATGCAGACTTAACGAATTTATCTATTGGAACACACCAGGTGAAATTAAAGCATAAAGATCTTCCAGATGATTTAACAGCAAGTATTAACCCTTCAATTATTACAGTTTCAATTGAAGAAAAAATAACAAAGAGCTTTCCAGTGACAGTTGATTTTCTGAATGAAGATAAACTTGAAGAAGGCTATGAACCAGATCAGCCAATTGTTAGCCCAAATAGTATTAATGTGACGGCTTCCAAAGAAGTAATAGAGCGAATTTCTGCTGTGAAAGCAACAATAAATTTGGAAAATGCAAAAGAAACAGTAGAATCAGATGCAACCATAACAATATATGATGGGGATGGAAATATTCTTCCTGTGGAGGTTGAACCTTCAGTTGTTGATGTAACTGTTCCTATAAAAAGTCCAAGTAAAGAATTACCTTTTAAAATAGTTAGAGAAGGTGAACTTGGAAAAGGATTAAGTATTTTAAGTCTAGAGCCTGATCCAAAGCAGGTGACTGTTTATGGTCCTTTAGATGTTCTAGAAAACCTGGAATTTCTGGATGGAATCAAAGTTGATTTAAGTAAACTGACAGAAGATACTGTTCTGGAAGTTGCAATTCCAAAGCCAGAAGGAGTTAACAAGGTTTCTCCAGAGAAAATTAACATAAAAGTAGATATAGATAATCAAGAAGAAAAATTGTTATCTGATCAATCAATCCAAGAGGTTGGAATGTCAGAAGGAAAGAGATTTGATTTTCTCGATCCAGATTTAGGCTCTATTGATGTACAGATTTTTGGGGCACCAAGTGTTATTGAGAGCATAACGAGTGATGATATAGAGCTATATATTAACTTATCAGATTTAAGTGATGGAGAACATGAAGTAAAGGTAGAGGTTAATGGTCCTCAAAACATCACATGGTCATTAGAACAAGAAACAGTAAAAGTGAAAATTTCCTCAGCCTCTTAGGCAGATAGGATAAAAGGAGCGAAACCCAATGGGAAAGTATTTTGGTACAGATGGAGTACGAGGAGTAGCAAATAGTGAATTAACACCTGAATTAGCTTTTAAAATAGGTCGTTTTGGTGGGTACGTTTTAACAAAGGATAAAGAGCGTCCTAAGGTTCTTATTGGCCGTGACACTCGGATATCAGGGCATATGTTAGAAGGAGCACTAGTTGCAGGGCTTTTATCAATTGGAGCAGAGGTTATGCGATTGGGCGTCATCTCAACACCAGGTGTTGCTTATTTAACAAAGGCACTTGGAGCAGAAGCTGGTGTCATGATTTCTGCATCACATAATCCTGTTGAAGATAATGGAATTAAATATTTCGGACCAGACGGTTTCAAGCTTTCTGATGATCAAGAGCTGGAAATTGAAGCATTAATGGATCAAGAAGAAGATACTTTACCTAGACCTGTAGGGAAGAATTTAGGACAAGTTAATGATTATTTTGAAGGTGGACAGAAATATCTTCAATTCTTAAAACAAACAGTAGATGAAGACTTTACTGGAATTCATGTTGCATTAGATTGTGCACATGGTGCAACATCGTCATTAGCAACACATTTGTTTGCTGACTTGGATGCAGATGTTTCTACTATGGGTACATCACCTAATGGATTAAATATTAACGATGGTGTTGGTTCAACACATCCAGAGGCACTATCAGCATTTTTAAAGGAGAAGAATGCTGATATTGGATTGGCATTTGATGGAGATGGTGACCGTATGATTGCAATAGATGAAAATGGGGCAATCGTTGATGGTGATCAAATTATGTTTATTTGTGCCAAGTACTTAAATAATGAAGGTAGACTAAAGAAAAATACTGTTGTATCTACAGTTATGAGTAACCTTGGTTTCTATAAAGGTTTGGAAGTAGAGAATATAAATAGTGTTGCTACAGCTGTAGGTGATCGTTATGTTGTAGAAGAAATGAGAAAAAATGATTATAATCTTGGTGGAGAACAATCAGGACATATTATTTTCTTAGATTACAATACAACAGGTGACGGATTGCTTTCTGGTTTACAGCTTGTTAATATTATGAAATTAACTGGAAAGAAATTATCAGAGCTTGCAGGAGAAATGCAAAAGTTCCCTCAATTACTTATTAATGTAAGAGTAACTGATAAATATAAAGTAACTGAAAATGCAAAAGTTAAAGAAGTAATTACAGCAGTTGAAGAAGAGATGAATGGAAATGGTCGTATACTTGTTAGACCATCAGGTACAGAACCGTTAGTACGCGTTATGGCAGAAGCTCCAACTGAAGAACAATGCCGTGAGTATGTAGAAAGAATTGTAGAAGTTGTAAAAGCAGAAATGGGATTAGAGTAGATGCTTTAGAAGCGGGGAAACCCGCTTTTTTATATGTTTCAAACTATTGAGGATTTGGGTTTCTCATTAACAAGAAAAGAAACCCATGCATATAGTATAAGTAAACAATCGATACTAAGGTTGTTAAACAATTGGAAAAAATAGATTGACGATTTAAATCTTCGTATTGTAATATTAACTTTGTGTTTAAATTTAATGTAAAGGAGCATAGGTTTTACCTGAAAACATCATAAAGCGCCTGAACTAAGTGGACGAAAAAGCTTAGTTGACGAGGATGGAGGTTATCGAAATTTCGGCGGATGCCTCCCGGTTGATTGGTTACAACCGTAAACTTTTCCTTAAAACAAAGAGGTAACTTTTTGAACAAAGGGAAAAGTGTAGCCTTCCAAATTACAAAAACATGTGTGAGGGGACAGTTAATGTCTCCGAAATTAAAATGACAACTGTCCCATGACACTCTATGGGAGGAAACAAATATGTGCGGAATAGTAGGATATATTGGACAAAAAGACTCTAAGGAAATTCTTTTAAAAGGATTAGAGAAATTAGAGTATCGAGGATATGACTCTGCAGGAATTGCAACGATGAATCAAGATGGAGTGCATATTTTCAAAGAAAAAGGTCGTATTGCTGAGCTTCGTAAAAGTGTAGATGAAAAAGTTGAAGCATCAACAGGGATTGGACATACAAGATGGGCAACTCATGGCGTACCAAGCCAGCTAAATGCACATCCACATCAAAGTACAACTAGCAGATTTACAATTGTACACAATGGTGTTATTGAAAACTATGCCATCTTAAAACGTGAGTATCTACAAAACGTTGAGCTAAAAAGTGATACAGACACAGAAATAATTGTCCAAGTTATTGATAAATTTGTTAATGAAGGATTAGAGGTTGAGGAAGCGTTCCGTCAAACGTTATCAATCTTAAAAGGCTCTTATGCAATTGCATTATTAGATGAGCAAAATCCTAACATGATTTATGTCGCAAAAAACAAAAGTCCTCTTCTTGTTGGTTTAGGTGATGGTAGCTTTAATGTTGTAGCATCAGATGCTATGGCAATGCTACAAGTGACTGATCAATATGTGGAGATCATGGATAAAGAAATGGTATTCGTTGAACGTGAAACGGTTACTATTAAAGATTTACAGGGTAATGTAATTGAACGTGCACCTTACAAAGCTGAAATTGATTCTAGCGATATTGAAAAGGGCACATATCCTCACTACATGTTGAAAGAAATTGATGAGCAACCTTTAGTTACAAGAAGAATTATTGATAAATATCGTAATGATGCTGATGAAATAACAGTTGATTCAGAAATCGTAGCAGCAGTTAATGCGGCAGACCGAATCTACATTGTTGCTGCAGGAACTAGCTATCATGCAGGGTTAATTGGTAAACAGTTTATTGAAAACTGGGCTAAAATTCCTGTTGAAGTTCATATTGCAAGTGAATTCTCATACAATATGCCTTTACTATCACCTAATCCACTATTTATTTTTATCTCACAAAGTGGAGAAACAGCTGATAGCCGTGCAGTATTAGTACAGATTAAAGAGCTTGGCCATAAAGCATTAACGATTACAAATGTTCAAGGATCTACACTATCTCGTGAAGCTGATTATACAATGTTATTACATGCTGGTCCTGAAATTGCTGTAGCATCAACAAAAGCATATACAGCACAACTAGCAGTGCTTTCTATTCTTGCAGCAGTTGCAGCTGAAGGAAAGGGTCGTTCATTAGAATTTGATCTAACGAAGGAGCTTGGAATTGTTGCTAATGCAATGGAAGTTCTATGTGATCAAAAAGAAGAAATGGAAGAGATTGCAAAGGAATACTTTGCAACAACTCGTAACGCATTCTTTATTGGTCGTTCTGTAGACTACTACGTAGGATTAGAAGGAGCATTAAAGCTTAAAGAAATTTCATATATTCAAGCTGAAGGCTTTGCAGGTGGAGAATTAAAGCATGGGACGATTGCTTTAATCGAAAATGGAACTCCAATAATTGCACTATCAACTCAAGAACATGTTAACTTAAGCATTCGTGGAAATGTCAAAGAAGTAGTAGCACGTGGTGCAAATCCATGTATCATTTCTATGAAAGGCTTAGAAGAAGAAGATGATCGTTTCATTCTTCCAAGTGTTCATGAACAATTATCACCATTAGTAGCTGTTGTACCATTACAATTAATTTCTTATTATGCAGCATTACACCGTGATTGTGATGTTGATAAACCAAGAAATTTAGCTAAGAGTGTTACAGTAGAATAAATAGAAAAGGCTCTAATACATAAATGTATTAGAGCCTTATTTATATACTCTTTTCCGGTTATGTTTTATCTGTTCTCCTTGTGTAGTCATTATTGATAAACTCACTGCAAAAAGGGGTCTGTCCCTCACCATTGTGAAGGACAGACCCCTTTTTGTTATACCGTAATTGTCTCTAGTAATTTTTCAATATCTTGTTCCATATCTATTGGATCTGTTGTACATTCAAATCTTTTTGTTACTTCTCCGTTAGGATCGATTAGGAATTTTGTGAAATTCCATTTGATTGAGTGGTCGTCAGTAAGATACTCAGGGTGTTTTTCATTTATTAATGGTATTAAGATTTTTGCGACAGGATGAAACTTGTTGAATCCTTGAAAGGGTATTTTATTTGAAAGATAATTGAATAATGGGTGTACATTTTCGTCACGAACATTTGTTTTTTGGAATAATGGGAAGCTAACTCCGTAATTTAATAAACAGTTTGCTTGAATTTGTGAGTTAGCGTCAGGCTCTTGATTATCAAATTGATTACAAGGAAATCCTAAGATAACAAAACCTTTATCTTTATAGCGATTATATAATTTTTGCAAATCTTCGTATTGGTAGGTAAAACCACAACGTCCGGCAGTGTTAACTATTAACAACACTTTACCTTTGTATTCCGCTAAAGATTTCTCTTGTCCAATCATTGATGTAGCTGTAAAGTTATGTATATTCATTTTAATTCCTCCGTTTTGATGATTCTTAAGTAATAGGTCTTTATTCTTAGTTCTTATTGTAGCATAAAGAAAGTGAATAGTTATATTGAAAAGGATTATTGACATTTTGTTTTCTACTTCGTAAACAAAATATATAGAATTTCACTAAAAGCGTTTACAAATAGTAATCTTATTTCTTATAATAGATATAAGTTAATATTTCGTGCTGATAAGAAACCAGAGACAGCTATGCGTAATTATCGAACCTTTCGATAGATGCATATGCTGTCTATTTTTATATTGTTAGATAATAATTTTTAAAAGCTATTAGGTTTATCTTAAATAACGAAGTGATTGATCTGAATTAATAGAAGCAAACTGGGGGAATTCCGATGGAAAAGAAATATGTATTAGCACTTGATCAAGGAACTACAAGCTCACGAGCAATTCTATTTAATAAAGAAGGAGAAATAGTTGATATTGCTCAACAAGAGTTCAAGCAATACTTTCCTAAATCAGGTTGGGTAGAGCATAATGCACAAGAAATCTGGAGCTCAATATTAGCTGTAATTGCACAATTATTAACTAAAACATCTATCTCTCCTAAAGAGATTGCAAGTATTGGAATTACAAATCAAAGAGAAACAGCTATTGTCTGGGATAAAGAAACAGGTTTACCTATCTATAACGCTATTGTATGGCAATCAAGGCAAACAGTGGATATTTGTGAGGAATTAAAGGAAAAAGGATATAGTGATTTATTTCATAATAAAACAGGTTTGTTAATTGACGCCTATTTCTCCGGTACTAAGGTGAAGTGGATTCTCGATCATGTAGAAGGAGCAAGACAAAAGGCAGAAGAAGGGAAATTGCTTTTTGGAACAGTAGATACATGGTTAATTTGGAAGTTATCTGGTGGACAAAGGCATGTAACAGATTATAGTAATGCTTCAAGAACACTTATGTATAATATTTATGACTTGGAATGGGATGATGAGTTATTAGAAATTTTAACAATTCCAAAGTCAATGCTACCAGAAGTTTGTTCTTCGTCTGAAGTGTATGCTACTACAGTTGATTATCACTTTTTTGGAGAAGCTGTACCGATTGCAGGTGTAGCGGGAGACCAGCAAGCAGCATTGTTTGGGCAAGCATGTTATGAAAAAGGGATGGCCAAAAATACTTATGGCACTGGCTGTTTCATGTTAATGAATACAGGTGAAAAAGCGGTAAACTCTGAAAGTGGGTTATTAACAACAATTGCCTGGGGAATTGATGGAAAAGTTGAGTATGCGTTAGAAGGAAGTATCTTTGTGGCGGGCTCTGCCATCCAATGGCTCCGTGATGGGCTAAGAATGATTGATGATGCTTCTGCTAGTGAGGTATATGCTAGTAAAGTTGAGTCTTCTGAAGGTGTATATGTTGTGCCTGCATTTGTTGGCTTAGGAACACCATATTGGGATAGTGAATCACGAGGAGCTGTTTTTGGTTTAACACGCGGAACAACAAAAGAGCATTTTATTCGTGCAACGTTGGAATCTCTAGCATTCCAAGCAAAAGATGTTTTAAAAGCAATGGAAGCAGATTCAGGTATTAAGCTTAAAAAACTTAGAGTTGATGGTGGAGCGGTTAAAAATAATTTCTTAATGAATTTTCAAAGCGATGTGTTAAATGTGCCTGTTGAACGACCTGTAGTTAATGAAACTACAGCATTAGGGGCTGCATATTTAGCAGGGCTAGCAGTCGGATTTTGGCAGGATCGAAATGAAATTGCGAATAAGTGGAAAGTGGAAACATCCTTTGATCCGAGTATGGGTGAAGAAGAAAGAAGTCAATTGTATGAAGGCTGGCAAAGGGCTGTTCATGCAACGATGAGCTTTAAGCCTATTAAATAAAGCTCTTTTCTGGTACATTGCTGCTAATTGCCTAATTACTTGTTAAAATAGCGATTATTTGAATTAAGTATGATTTTAAAAGAAAAGAAGCTACTAGACTTTATATAGTGCAGTTCCCATAAGCTTACTAAAAACTACAAAGTTTTATGAAAACCACCTTAAATAATCGAAAGCACTATAAGTAGATACGATAAAAGTTAGGCTGACAGATCACATAGAAATTCTGTCAGCCTTTTTTAACTTTTATGTAATTGAGGTAGTAAGAAATTCAATTACTTGATCAGGTGTTTTTGCATTTGCGCTATGTAAGTGTGCTTGTTTTTCACCATTTTTGAACACTAATAGGCTAGGAATCCCCATTACATCATACTTTTCTGCTATTTCAGGTAAATCATCTTTGTTGATTTCATACATTTCTACATTTTCAACTTCTTCAAAAACTGTTGGTAAAAACATATCCATTCTTTTGCAATCAGGACACCAATCTGTAAAGAATTTTAACACAACTGGTTGGTTGCTATTTATTAATTCCTTAAATTTCTCTTCTGTTTTTACATGTTCCATTACGATCACCTCATCCACTATTTTAACCTAATCATCTAGAAAATAAAGTAATCTATAAGATAATATTATTCAAAATCTTGAAGCTCTATTTTAGTTGGAGAAATTCATAGATGGAATGTGAGCCTTTATGATTAAATCGCCTTTTTATAGTTCATCTACCAAGATTTATCATGAGCTTTACTATAAGCTTTCATATATAATTTAAAACATCATAATTTCTAGAATAAAAAGCATAGAAAATTGACTTATTGATCATCCGAATTTAAACTTACTTACAATAAGTAACCATTAAGTTTTTACGAATAGTAGGATGTCCTCTATTCTATTTTAAGACAATGTAAGGTAAAGAACCCTTTATATAATAGATCGATAACCAGGAGGAAAAATGATGATAGAAGCAACTGAACAAACATCATTCCAAGCTTTAAAAAAGAAAATAAATAAAATTTCCCATGAATCTGGGCAGATTTTTATTGTTGGTCCGATAAAATTGCCAGTCCAACTGGATGGAGAAACTTTAAATTTTAACTGGTACAGTTGGTTAGAGATGGATAATTCTTTAAATCTTCCTTTAGAAGAGCAGAAGGATTTGTTAATCAAAAGCTTAGCAACGGCTAACTTAGCAGAAAGTCAGCAATCTAGTGTATTAGTTTACGGAGATTTTGAAAATAGTGAGGAAGCACTTATTCGTATGCATAGCATTTGTCATACAGGAGATATATTTGGGAGTAAGCGTTGTGACTGTGGGTTTCAATTGAAGAATTCTATGAAGATGATTGCTGAACATGGCTCAGGTGCACTTTTTTATCTGGCAAATCATGAAGGTAGAGGGATTGGGTTATTTAGCAAAGCAATGGCGTACATTTTACAAGAAGAAGGATTAGATACAGTAGAAGCTAATGAATATTTAGGCTTTAAAGATGATAGCCGTAATTATGATGAAGCCATTAGAGTATTGAAGTCTCTTCGTCAGCTACCTGTTACGTTAATAACGAATAATCCGAATAAATTAGAAGCACTTAAGAATTCAGGTGCAAATGTTACGGGTAGAATCCCATTATGGGGAGATATTTCGATGTATAATCAACGCTATTTAGAAACTAAAATGGAGAAAGCAGGTCATTTTCGAGGAGGATACCCAATTTGAGTGAACACGAATCTTATATGAAGCTAGCATTAGACAATGCGAAGGCAATGAAAGGACAAACAGCTCCTAATCCGCTTGTAGGAGCTGTTATTGTTAATGACAATCGTATTGTAGGTGTTGGTGCCCATCTAAAAGCAGGGGAACACCATGCGGAAATTCATGCATTACGCATGGCAGGAGAAAAGGCAAAGGGTGGTACCATTTATGTAACTTTAGAGCCATGTTCACATCATGGGCGAACTGGTCCTTGTGCTGAGGCACTTGTCACAGCTGGGATAAAGAAAGTGATCATTGCCACTCTTGATCCTAATCCAATTGTTGCGGGAAATGGTGTTAGAATTTTAGAAAAAGCTAATATTGAGGTTATCGTTGGAGTTTGTGAAGAAGAGTCAAGAAAAATGAATGAAGTATTTAACAAGTTTATTGTGAAGAAACAGCCGTTTATGACATTAAAAGCAGCTACCACTTTAGATGGGAAAATATCTTCCCATACATGGGACAGTAAATGGATCACTTCAGAAGAAGCTCGCCTTGATGTTCATCATTTACGCAATGAACACTCAGGTATTTTAGTCGGAGTTCATACTGTCATACAGGATGACCCTGAGTTAACAACAAGAATACCATACGGTCGAAATCCTATTCGAATCATTTTAGACAGTACCTTACGTATTCCATTGGAAAGTAAAATTGTGACTGATAAAAAAGCTGAAACATGGGTTTTTACATCGAAAAATCATAACCATAAGATCAAGCAAGAGTTAGAAAACCTGGGTGTGAAGGTATTTGTAACAAAAGGTAAACAGCGAGTGGATTTACATGACACCATGAATATATTAGGTGAACATAATGTTTCATCCGTGCTAATTGAAGGTGGAGGAGAAGTTAATTCATCCTTCTTAAAAGAACAATTAGTAGATAAACTAGTTTTATATGTTGCACCTAAATTAATTGGCGGTAAGCAATCACCAAGTTTTTTTGCAGGTGAAGGTATCGAAAAAATGTCCGATGCAATAGATCTTGAGGAATTAGATGTAACTAAAATCGGTAAAGATTTTAAATATACAGGATATCCAACCTATAAGAATTTAAAGTGAATAATAATAAACAAAACACGATGAAAGAACCTGAACTAATTCATCGTGTTTTTTAGTGTTGTCATGAAAAGAAATATCCTGTAGAATAAAACCGAGTAAACTTATAAGAATTGTTATAATAGACATATCATATATATGTGGCAATTATAAAGTACAATAGATTTTTGCCACTTTATTAATTGGAGTGAAAGGTATGAGACTTCTCCAATAATAAAAACGACTAGGAGGAAGGAACATGGAAATAAACTCATATCCTGTGATAAAAGGAGCAGAAAGCATATACTTCTCGGGAAATAAAACAGGAATTTTGCTATGTCATGGTTTTAATGGAACTCCACAGAGTATGCAATATATAGGAGAACAATTATCACAATATGGTTATACAGTATCTATTCCTCGGTTATCAGGTCATGGTACACATTACAAAGAAATGGAAAGCAGTACGTATGAGACTTGGATAATGGATTTAGAAGCTGCTTATGAGCATTTAAAAACAAACTGTTCCAACGTATATATTGTTGGTCAATCTATGGGCGGTGCATTAACTCTTCAGCTTGCAGCTAAAAAGCAGCATATTGATGGAATTTTTCTTATTAATGCTGCTGTAACAGAGGTTGCTTATGAAAGTTTAAAAGACGAAGAATCACCAAGATTTATTCATGAAGGAACACCAGATATTAAAAAGCCTTCAGTATTTGAAATTACTTATGATAAAGTGCCTCTGAAAGCTATACATCAATTATTATTTTTAATGGAAGATACGAAGCAGAAAATTAAACTAGTAAGCTGTCCTACTTTTATTTTTAAATCTGCCATTGATCATGTTGTGTCGCCGAGAAATTCAGATTTTATCTTACATTCTGTTTCATCAGATATAAAAAAACAAACTGTGTTAGAACATTCATATCATGTAGCATCAATGGATTATGATGCTCAACTTATTGTGGGTACTATCCACAAAGATATTAACAACTTACAATCCTCTAAATCAGTGAAAACAGGAAAAAAAAGTAGTGTAGAAAGCATAAAGGTGGATAACTAGGTGTGTTATCCACAAGTTATCCCCATAACCACATAGTTACCCACATTTTTGTAAGCACTTTATTTTTTATTATGTTATTCTCCAGAGCTGTCACAATCCTAAAAAATAATGCTATAATTTGTCATTATGAATCCATTTTAAATGAGGTCTAGTAAAATGAACTTAACAATTCGGAGTATGAGCAATGAAGATATTCAGAGTGTTCAACATGTAGCAAAAACCAGTTGGAACACTACATATGAAGGTATTATTCCAATCGAAATACAGGAAAATTTCATCAATACGGCATATTCTAATGCAATGCTTGAAAAGAGATTAACAAACACAGTTTTTTTAGTAGCTGAAATAGATGGGGAGATTATCGGATTTATCAATTTTACCCCTTTAAAGAGTGATACTAAAGTAGAATTAGGTGCGATTTACATTTATAAAGACTATCAAGGAAAAGGGATTGGCACATCTTTATTAAATGAAGGAATTAAATTCTTTCCAAGCGTGAAAAAAGTATATGTGAATGTTGAAAAGGATAATGAAGTGGCACTTTCCTTTTATAAAGCTAGAGGATTTATTATTGAAACAGAATATGATGATTTATTCGATGGACATGTATTAAAAACAGTCAGGCTGGTACTAAATTTATAGCTATGTTAAAGCGTAGTGTTGATTTTTAGCACTTTGTTGATTGGAGTGAAAGGCATGAGACTCCTGCTTAGAGAAGCGTGTCAAAGGGAGACCCCACAGGCGCTTGCGCTGAGGAGGCTCCCGGACCTTGGAAAGAAGGTACTTCTTTCTCGAGAAAGCGAATGCCTGTAACGGAAATCAACAACAAAGTTTAACAGAGCCAAATTTATAAAACTTTAACACTCGCTTTAATAGAGAGCCCGAAATATAATAAAAGTGAGATAATAAAAAGTTTTATAAGGGAGTGAAGATAGTGAGAAAAAGCTTACAGTATCCGATTGGTGAATTTGTCGTTCCGAAACAAATTAGTAGTGAAGATAGGAATCAATGGATTACTGATATAGAACAACTGCCTACTCAATTAAAAAAGGCACTTGATGATGTATCTAAACCATTGATAGATACATCTTACAGACCTGGGGGATGGACAGCTCGGCAAGTTGTTCACCATGTAGCTGATAGTCATATGAATAGTTTTATACGCTTTAAGTTAGCTCTTACTGAGGAGCGGCCAACAATAAAACCATATGAGGAGCACTTGTGGGCTGAGCTACCAGATTCTAAGTTATTTCCAGTGGAACACTCACTTGATTTACTTCATTCTCTTCATCATCGTTGGACATATTTATTAAAGAATATGTCAGCTTCAGATTTTAATAAAACCTTATATCATCCTGCAAGTAAGAAGGAAATGTCTTTGTTAATAAATACTGCTCTTTATTCTTGGCATGGCCGACATCATATTGAACATATTAAATTAGTGCAGGTTCATTAATAGAAAGAGGAACATATAGGATTTAAATAAGGATAGGTTACTAGTAGTAGAGCTAGTAACCTATCCTTATTTATTTGGGGTGTTTTTATAATTAGGTTGCTTTTTGTGAATTATTGATATTCCTATAATTGAAGGGAGTTGTAGTTGGTTTTAAAGTAGTTGAATAATGCAACTTCATTATTTGATAACCACTTTAATTCTCCTAAATGTCTTCCGAATACTAATTCATCTGGCTTCTCAGACGCTACCCTTTTTCGGACTTTCTCTTGTCCGTTCTTATCCTTTGCGATCAAAAATATATCACAGGAATATAAACCGTGTTCTATAAAAACTTCTGCTCGATAGTTTCGATTTGGACTATTTTTTGGCTTCTTCCAAACATAATTAGTGTTGTAACCAGCTTTTTTCATGCAGTTATATGCCTCATCGAAGGGAGTGCTGTCCCAGTTTTTCAGTTTAACCACTTTATCAATCCCTTGCTTCAACTTATCAAGAATAACTTCTCTTTTCTCTTCGTCATCTGACTTGAAAAATTCACTTGCATCACAAAGAATTTCCACATCGCAAAAGCCGCCTACAATAGTTAAATTTGACTTTGGAGATTGCTTCACACAGAAAATATTGATTTGTTTAATTTAATAGCGTTGTATTTCGTATGAAATTTAGGCTGTGATTTCGTATCCGTTAAAACTCAGTAGTCGTTATTGTACAAGTAAAAGTAAAAGACCAAATAGTAAATATATATTTGTATATGAGCAAATGAATTATTATGTAAGAAACCATTGCGAAATATTTACAGCAAACAACTCTTTCAAAATGTTAGAGTAACGAATACTTTAGCGGTTTAATTTTCATACAAAGAATCTAAACATAAGGTCATATTGTAACCTACACAAAGAGAAAATTCTCATTAAAAGGTTTAGTATGCATGAAAAAGTGGCATTTAAATGATAAACATGAGGTGATGTGATGATGAAGTCATTTAAGAAGCATTTTAGTAAACCAGATGGAATTTTAGGGATGATAGCTGGGAGAATTATGGCTTTAGAAAATAGAAAGTTAAATGCTTGGACTGTTTCTTTACTAGGGTTAAAGAGTCATGATCACATACTTGAAATTGGCTATGGAAGTGGCATGTGTATGGAGAGAATTTTAAAAAAGCACACCAATATCAATATTGATGGAGTGGATGTGTCCGAAACGATGCGAAAGCAAGCATCAAAAAGGTTAGAAGATAAAATAGTGAAAAAACAAGTCCATCTTATGACAGGCGATATAGAAGAGGTTACTTTGCCTAATCAAGCTTACGATAAAATTATAACAGTGAATAACTATACAATTTGGGATCATCCCAAAAAGGGTTTGGAGAATGTATTTGGTGCTTTAAAATCAAATGGTAAAATTGCAATCACAATGCAACCTCGGGAAGAAAATGCAAGCTCAGCAAAAACAAGGATGTTTGCTAAACAAATTTTTAATGATTTAACCAATTGTGGATTTTCTAATATAAAAATTCACTTCAAAAGAATTCGTCCAGAATTATCAGTTTGTGTAACTGCTGTTAAATTAAAATAAAAAACAGGGGAATTCCTGTTTTTTATTTTCGTCTATTTTTATGTTGAATTCTTATTTCTCAAGATAAGAGCTAACAAGACCGATAAGAATTCCAAGCAATGCTCCTCCTGCAACCTCAGCAGGTTGATGACCTAGTAATTCATTTAACTCTTTTTCTTGTTTGACATGAAATAATCCAGGCATATGACCTGACAAAACCTCAATATCAGCATCGATATCATTGACAATTTTAGCTATTTCTCCAGTATGTCTTCTAATGCCTTGAGCATCATACATAACAATGATTCCAAAAATAACAGCTAGTGCTGTATCTGTGGAGTTCCATCCTTTTTTTGTTGCTACATAAGTAGCTAAAGCAGAAACTCCTGCAGAGTGGGAGCTTGGCATACCACCTGTTTGAAAAATAGGTCTCCAATCCCACTCATTATTTACTTTTTTATTTGTGAGAACCTTCAATCCTTGAGCAATTCCAATTCCTGAAAGTGCTGTCCATATTCCTCGATTCATTAAACTCACCCCTATATATATAGTGTTCAACAAATTCATTTCTATATTCCAAAAAGGGTCGTGATTTCTCAAAAAACATTAGAGCTTTAAGTGAAAGTGTTTTAGATGAGAAGTTTTGAATTGATAGAAAGTAATGGCACTATCTTTTTTGATAAACAGAAGAATTTACTAACAACTCGTCAAATTTAGACAAATTATTTCCCGTAAAATAATTAGAAAATCATTTTCGATAAATGGTTCAAGTAATGCTAAGAAGGGAATGGATGGGTATAGATAAAAGAAAGGAGAAAATAAATGTGGATTAAACATTCCTTTTTTAAATATGTAACAGCTACTATCTTAGTATTAATTGTACTGCTTTTATTAGGTAGACTCGATTATTTAGTACAGCCGGTAATGACATTAATTGAGACTTTATTTTTACCTATTCTAATTGCAGGTTTTTTGTATTATCTAATCCGACCAATCGTAGTATTTGTTTCAAAAGCTCGATATATTAATCGAACAGTAAGTATTTTTTTAGTTTTTGGATTAATTATCGGGGGAATAAGTGGTCTCGTTTATTCAATGGGTGATGTTGTTCAAAGTCAGTTTAATGAATTAAAAAGTGAGGTACCAAGCAAATTTGAAGAATCTGTTGGAAAAACAGAGGCCTTTATTAATGAAAATAATCTCCCTTTTTCTATAACGAAAAATGTAAGAGAAACAGCATTCTCCTATATTGCAGATTTAGGTGAAAATCTCAGTGATCATATTTTTGGGATTTTATCAGCTATTGCGAATTTTGCAACAGTGTTAATTATCGTTCCTTTTATTTTGTTTTATTTATTGAAAGATGATGACCGTTTTTCGCCATACTTATTGAAATTCATCCCTGAAGATCATGAAAAGGAAGGTAAAAGGATATTGTCTGATATACATACGACGTTATCTACCTATATTGTCGGTCAAATGATTGTAGCAAGTGTAAATGGTGTACTTATGTATATTGGATATCTAATCATAGGTCTTGATTACGCCCTAGTTTTAGCATTATTTGTCGTCATTACGGCAATTGTTCCAATTTTAGGACCACTGTTAGGAGTTTTACCTGCCTTATTTGTTGGGTTAATGTATGATCCATTCATGCTCGTCAAAATTGGTGTGGTTTTACTCATCGTCCAACAATTAGAAGGTAATTTAGTATCGCCGCTTGTTATAGGAAATCGATTAAAGTTACATCCATTAACCGTTATTCTATTATTACTTGCAGCAGGTAGCATGTACGGATTCATTGGGATCTTAATCGTCATACCTGTTTACTCTGTATTAAAAGTAACAATCAATAATGCCATTCGCTTCTACAAGCTACGTTACAGCTAATTAACAATAGGAAAGCGCCTTGATCTCACAATCGATCAAGGCGCTTTTTCATTATGTTTGTTGACGTGTAATCCATTTAGTTAGCGGAGGAGGATCATATGTAAAGAATTTTTCAATAAGTGGTTTAGGGTCTTCCTCAACAATCATCATTGACTGATATTCAGATTTAAGAAATTGCTCTTGAACCATATGGTCGAAAAAGGTAAGTAACTTATCATAATAATGATTGCTATTGAGGATGCCAATTGGTTTTCGATGTTCCCCGAGCTGTGCCCATGTATATACTTCGAAAAACTCCTCCATAGTGCCAGGTCCTCCTGGTAAAACAACAAATCCGTCTGAAAGCTCTTCCATTTTAGCCTTACGTTCATGCATTGTATTGACTACAATTAACTCTGAAATACCTGTATGTGCTATTTCTCGTTCCATTAACATCTTAGGAATAACACCAATCACTTCTCCTCCAGCTTGTAGTGCTGCATTTGCCACAACACCCATTATTCCTACTTTTGAACCACCATAAACAAGAGTTAAACCTTCCTTTGCTAGCTGTGTTCCAAGCTGTTTTGCTGATTCAGAATATAATGGAGATGCTCCAGTGCTTGATCCACAAAAAACACTAATTCGCTTCATCGAAATTCACGTCCCTTTTTGGTTTTCGAGAGAATTTTTTGTTCGTAACTACAGTTAAGTGTAGTATGTTTTCCGTAATTTAAAAAGACTGTTTTTGTAAAATTTGTTACTTTGAATTTATTAAGAGGTAATATTCTTATTTACAAGCCTTTTTATGATAAAAGGTTAATGCAACTAATAAAGCTATTAAATTACTATATGCTTACTAAGGTTCTAAATAGTAAATGGAAAGTAAAAATTTAAAATTACATAATTTTCATGGATAAGAGAGAAAATGGAAACATATCAATGTAATTTAGGAGAGATAATGATGAATTTTGATTTTCGCTTGTTAGTGATGAAAGACGGGATAAAGCTTTTAAGTCCTAATGATAAAGAAGTGGCAATTACTTTTTATGAGAAGTACATACAGAAAACTAAAGGAAGATTCTTAGAAATAGCTATAAATCCACAGAAACCATTATTTCATAATAGCGATAATAAAATAGATAAATTAACACTCACAAATGAGGAGCTTAATACAAGTAGAAACCATGTTTTAGTGGAGAAGAAAGAATCAGGATCGATCTATAAAGCAACAACTAACCAATTTAGCCTACCTTATCTATATGATGTCATATTGATTCCATTTGGTGGGATATTGTCGGTAGGTGACAGAAAGATTGCCATAGGGGTATTAAAATCAATTTGTGATTCTTTAAAGACTGGTGGAGAAATCATTATTGATCTTTTTAGTCAAAATGAACTTTATCTTAATAAGCAGGATGAAAACATTGAGAATGCTGATGGCGATCTTACACTATTTGAATCGCGAGTTTTGGAAATTGATTTTTTTCAGCAAAAAGTAAACTACTTACTTTCACTTGAAAATTGGCAGGAAGGTAAATTAGTTAATAAAGAACGAAAGCTTCAGCCATTTATTTGGTTTGGTATGAAGGAATTTAAATTGGCCCTTGAAAGAGTTGGATTTAGTGAGGTTGAGCTAATTGGTGATTATCTTCATACAAATGAAAAAAGTTATTCAGAAAGTAAGGTTTTCACATTTGTAGCCAAAAAAGCATAAAGATTATGATAAAGCTTCCTGCTTTTAATAGTAGGATACCTACAGGTGCACTACGTCGGAAAGTGAATCGCTGTAACGGTCATCAACTACAAAGATGTACAGAGCCTATAAAAAAATATAATGAAGCCCCCTCAAACGTCATTTCTTGTTTCGAATATCTTTAGATCTAGAAAGAGATGGAAAATTTAATGAGAAATAGCTTAATCATTAATAACAATTTTGTCTTAAAGTGATAAAATAGGAATGATGAAAGTACTTGAGGAGGAAACCTACATGAAAATGAAATTAGGTCTAATATATGGTGGGAAGTCTGCAGAGCATAATGTGTCCCTGCAAACAGCCCTTGCGGTTATAAATGCGTTAGATATGAGTAAATTTGACATACATCCAATATATATTAAAGAAAATGGTGAATGGGTTAGAGGTCAATCATTACAAGAACCTGTAAAGGAAGTAAATACATTAAAGCTTGATAACAATGGTGAGGTTATTTCACCAGTTTCTTTAAATACAGAGTTATTTCCGACAAAGGTAGATAGTCCCGGCAAGATTGATGTGATTTTCCCGTTACTTCATGGGCCGAACGGCGAGGATGGAACTGTTCAAGGGCTGCTTGAGTTAATGAATATCCCTTATGTGGGGAACGGTGTCCTTGCTTCTGCAGCTGGAATGGATAAAGTAGTAATGAAAAACCTGTTTGCACAGGCTGGTCTTGCACAGGCTAAGTATGTTCATTATATACAAACAGATTATAATAAAAGACCTTTAGAAGTTGTAGAGGAAGTCGAAAATACACTTGGTTATCCTTGCTTTGTTAAGCCAGCAAATTTAGGTTCTAGTGTTGGGATAAATAAGTGTGATGATCGTAAAGGTCTAGAAGCTGCAATCAAAGAAGCATTTGAGTATGATCGTAAAATTATTATTGAAGAAGGTATTGTAGGAAGAGAAATTGAAATTGCTGTAATTGGAAATGATGATCCAATCTGTTCTGTTGTTGGAGAAATAGCTCCTAAGAAGGCATTTTATGATTATAAAGCAAAGTACGAAGATGGTGACACAGATTTAATTATTCCTGGCAATATTACAGAAGCTGAATATAAAATCATTGAAGAAATGGCAATAGCATCATTTAAAGCAATTGATGGCTCAGGCTTAGTGCGTGCTGACTTTTTCTTAACGAAAGATGGTGAAGCATTGATTAATGAAGTAAATACAATGCCAGGTTTTACACCATTTAGTATGTTCCCGTTGATGTGGAAGCATACAGGTTTAGAATATGCTAAATTAATTGAGAAGCTAGTTGAGCTTGCTTTAGAGCGGTTCGAGCAAAAGCAGAGCATTAAGCATACTGTTTAATGAGATGATCTCGGGTATGAAATTTTCTTGGTGAGAGAGAAGATATAAGATTGGTTTAAGATTAGTATGAGGAGCTGAATGTGTTCTAGTCAGTTCCTTTTTTTAGTCATGTTAAATGATACACAGAAAGGGGAGTTATATGTGATTGTAAAAACATTGTCTTCTGTAGAAAAAATGGTGAGTGGTTTTGGCTTAAAAGAAGAGCATATGAACATTACGATTGAAGGTGTCACAACAGATTCTCGTCAGGTTGAACAAGGGAATTTATTTTTCCCATTAGTTGGAGATGTTTTCAATGGCCATGAATTTGTTGATAAAGCAATTAATAATGGTGCAGCAGCAATTATTTGGAATAAATCAGAAAAAAATCCGCCTGAAGGTATACCAGTTATCTTCGTAGAGGATACACTTCTTGCGCTTCAAGCCCTTGCTAATACCTATATCGATCAATTGAATACTAAAGTAGTAGGCATTACAGGAAGTAATGGGAAAACGACAACTAAGGATATGGTTTCAGCTGTTTTAGAAACAACGTTTAAAGTACATAAAACAAAGGGTAATTTTAATAATCATATTGGATTACCCTTAACAATTCTAAGTATGACTGAAGATACAGAAATCGCTATTTTAGAAATGGGTATGAGTGGAAGAGGAGAGATTGAGCTTCTCTCAAAGCTTGCCAAACCAGATGTTGCGATTATTACAAATATTGGAGAAGCCCATTTGCTTGATTTAGGATCTAGAGATGCTATAGCAGAGGCAAAGCTTGAAATTGCTACAGGTCTTAAAGATAAAGGGTTATTAATTTATCATGGTGACGAACCACTGTTACAGGAAAAAGTAAAATCTGTGTTGAAGGAAAAAGTGACATTTGGTGAAACGAAGCAAAATGATTATTTCGCAACAAATATTATACAGGAATTAACAGGAACATCTTTTAAAGTAAAAGATGAAGATTATTTTATACCTGTTTTAGGTAAGCATAATGTTAGCAACGCATTAGCTGCATTTGCAGTAGCTAAAGCATTTGATGTAAAAGATGCTTCGATAAAAGAAGGGTTTAATTCGATTAAAGTAACTGGGATGCGCTTGGAGTTAATTCAATCCAAAAAAGGATTTTCAATTATTAATGATGCATATAATGCCAGCCCAACCTCAACAAAAGCGGCAATTTCTTTACTAGAAGATTTAAAAGGCTTTGATAAGAAATTTGTAGTGCTAGGAGATATGCTAGAACTAGGTGAAAATGAAAAGGAATTTCACCGTCAAGTAGGACGTTCGATAAGTAAGGATGGAATTTCTTATATCGTAACTTATGGAAAGCTAGGCGAAGAAATTGCAATAGGAGCTAAAGAAACACATGCTGAAGAAATTGTTCATCATTTTAATGATAAGCAAAAGCTAATACAGCACCTGGATACTTTAATGAACAAAAATGATGTTGTCCTTATAAAAGCATCCAGAGGAATGAAATTAGAAGAAGTTGTGGAAGCATTGAGTTAAAACTTATTTTTTTTAGGTTAAGTGGTTTGCTCCTTATAGAGATATCTTTTTATATAGGCTGTTTTCGCAAACTTTGTTGCTTTTAAATACACGAGAAATCGGCACAGTAGTAAGTCTAGTGGCATCTTTTCTTCATAAAATCGTAATCTTTATGCGAAAATACACTATTTCCACTGAATATTTTGGTTACATAGCAACAATATTTCAGAAAAGAGCCTTATATTAACCCCAAAATGATTTCAACAAACACCAAAAATAAGGAGCTAATTGTTTAGTGATTTTTCTAAATAAATCTTTAGAAAATAATTTGTAATTTGTGGGATTGTTTTCATAAAAAGGAGGGGGAAAGTATGAAGGGATGTCTATTCATACATGGTTTTACTGGTGCGCCATATGAAGTTGAGCCATTAGCAAACTACTTTAAGGAAACAACGAATTGGGTAATTAAAGTACCTACACTTCCGGGACATGGAGTAACACTTGCTCTAAAAGGGCATACATATAATGACTGGGTTTCACATGCTGAAAAAGAGCTTCTTGAATTAATGAAGCAAGTTGATGAAGTATATGTTATTGGTTTTTCAATGGGTGGAATAATTGCTTCTTATTTAGCTGCTAAATACAATGTAAGTAAGCTGATATTGCTTAGTGCTGCAGCTTACTATGTGAATCCAAAGCAGCTCATGCTAGATTTTAAAGAAATGGTAAAGGATTTTTTAAAAGGATCTATATATGAAAATGAATTGTTTAATCGTTACAAAAAGAAGATTGTGCAGACTCCTCTACGTTCAACATTAGAATTTCAGAAGTTAGTAAAAGTAATTAAGCCATATTTAGAGAAAATAACGTTGCCAGTTTTAATTGTCCAAGGTGAGTGTGATGGTATTGTACCGGTAAAAAGTGCACACTATCTATATAATACAATTCCATCTGAGATGAAAGAGCTATGCTTACTTCCAGGCTCTAAACATCTTGTTTGTCATGGTGAGGATTATGAACATTTAAAGAAACTGGTAGAGGATTTCTTACATGACCATAATAATGACGTAAAACATGTGAATCCAAGTCAACAAATAAATATTCATTAAAAGTAAGAGCTTACATGCTTATTGTAAGTAGTTTTTATCATTATTGCAGCAGGATTAAATCTTACAATAAGTTGAAATTACGTAATGGTAGTGGTATGATTACATTTAAAGTGTTTGCGGGCTTTAAATAAGGTAAACTGCTGCCCTTGGTTATTTAAGGGTATTTTTTGTGTGAGGGAAATGGAGACGAAGAAACGCTAAAGATGTAGCATATGCATTAAATAAAATGATTTTGCCATGTGTTTAGTAGTACTTCGTTCGCTATGCTAACGTGTATAAGGGTTTCGGCGATACTCAGTTTTTCCTTCATTTAGATGTTGGCGTCTTTAAGCCATAGCCGTATTGTAAACAATAAATCAGAACGGTTTTCTACATCTACTGTTTTTCATGATGACACAACAGTTGATAACTTACTTTGAGCTTTAAAGGCTACATGCCTATAGCTTATAAGGATTGGATATAAACATCGTTTCATTATGAACACGATATAAAATTACCTATAAGGTCTGTAAATATTTACAGCAAACGATATAAAAGGAGTATGAAAACATTGACATTAACGTTTCAAGAATTAGGTTTAAGTTCGTCATTAATGGAATCAATAAGTAAAATGGGGTTTGAAGAGCCATCACCAATACAGGCTCAAACAATTCCACTTGGTCTACAAAACAAGGATGTAATTGGACAAGCGCAAACTGGTACAGGTAAAACAGCTGCGTTTGGTATTCCACTTATTGAGAAAATCGACGTAAACAGTAACAGTATTCAAGCTGTAGTTGTAGCGCCAACACGTGAGCTTGCAATCCAAGTATCTGAAGAATTGTACAAAATTGGTTATCATAAGCGTTCTCGCGTGCTTCCAATTTACGGTGGTCAAGACATTAACCGTCAAATGCGTTCTTTAAAGAAAAATCCACATATTATTGTAGGAACTCCTGGACGTTTATTAGACCATATTAATCGTAAAACGGTTAAATTAAACGCAGTTCATACTATAGTATTAGATGAAGCAGATGAAATGTTAAACATGGGCTTTATTGAGGATATCGAGTCAATCCTTTCTAACGTTCCAAGTGATCGCCAAACATTACTTTTCTCTGCAACAATGCCAGATCCAATTCGCCGAATTGCTGAGAAATTCATGAGAGATCCTGAGTTAGTAAAAGTGAAAGCAAAAGAAATGACAGTTCCAAACATCACTCAATACTACTTAGAAACACATGAAAGAAAGAAATTTGACGTATTAACAAGATTGCTTGATATTCAATCTCCAGAGCTTGCGATTGTTTTTGGTCGTACAAAACGTCGTGTTGATGAATTATCTGAAGCTTTAACGTTAAGAGGTTATACAGCTGAAGGAATTCATGGTGACTTAACTCAAGCAAAACGTATGTCAACTTTACGTAAGTTCAAAGAAGGCACAATTGAAGTATTAGTTGCTACTGATGTTGCTGCACGTGGACTTGATATTTCAGGTGTAACTCATGTTTATAACTTTGATGTACCTCAAGATCCAGAAAGCTATGTTCACCGTATTGGTCGTACAGGGCGTGCTGGTAAAACTGGTATGGCAATGACTTTTGTAACTCCGAGAGAAATTGACATTATTAAAAACATTGAGCGTACAACAAATAGCAAAATGGAACGCATGAAGCCACCAACTGTTGATGAAGCTATTGAAAGTCAACAACAAATGACAGTTGAAAAGATCCGTTCTATTGTTGAAAGTGATAACCTTGCTTTCTACAAGCGTACTGCTGAAGAACTGTTAGAAGAGTTTGATGCACAAGTTGTTGTTGCAGCAGCTATTAAATATATGACAAAAGAGCCGAACGCTGTAGAAATTAAACTTACAGAAGAAGCGCCTATGTATAGAGGGAAAAGTAAAGGTCGTTCTTCATCTTCTTCTAACAACAGAAGAAGAGGCGATAACCGTAGTAGTGGTGGCGGTAGTGGAAGTGGTAGTGGACAAAAAAATCGTTCATACGGCAACCGTGACAGAGCTAAAAGCGGTAGTGGTGGACAAAGTAGCAGCAAACGTCGCTACTCTAATCCAAAATAAATAAAAAGAGATCGAATCCATTTATGGGTTCGATTTTTTTATTTATTTATATAAAATGACCCTAACATTCCGAGTCATAGCAAATTGAAATCACTACAGTTGGTGAAACTAGTAATAGATTCTAATTGAGGTGATTTTAATGACAATTGTACGATTAGGGTATGTTGCGATGAGTATGAATCTCCAAAACTGTTCTCCTTCGCAAACAATGACATTTGCGCAGTTCAGTAAAATAAAAAATCGAGATGCAGCAATAGCTAAGTTAGAGAAGATAGCGAGATCAAATTTAGGAAATTGCTTAAGATTATTAAAACATAATGAAGCAAATGATATTCGTTTTTTTCGCTTTAGTTCAAAACTCATTCCTCTAGCTAATCATGAAGAACTCAATGATTGGGATTATATGAGTGAGTTGGATGAACCATTAAAGAATATTGCAGAATTTTTAGCTATACATCCTATGAGAGTAGGTTTTCATCCAGATCATTTTGTTGTATTGAATTCTCAGCAACCAGATATTTTTAAAATGTCATTAAAAACATTACGAATGCATGAACATCTTTTGAAGGGAATGGGAGTTAACTCTGAGCATCGCTGTGTATTACATATTGGAGGAGCATATGATAATAAAGAAAAGGCTCTAGAGCAGTTTATCCATAATTGGGGACTAATACCAGTATCACTTCAAAAAATGCTTATGCTAGAAAATGATGATACAACTTTTCATGTTAATGATGCACTATATTTATGTGAAAAATTAGGTGTGCCGCAAATCTTTGATTATCATCATCACCTGGCATACCATGAAGATTTGAATTGGGAGCATCAGTGGGAAAGGGTCTTAAATACATGGAAGGAATCTCCCTTACCTGTAAAAATGCATATTTCGAGCCCTAAAAGTGAAAAGGAATTTCGTGCACATTCAGACTATATTGATGTTAGCATGTTTATGGAGTTCTTAAATACAGTTAAAGATGATCATACTAAGCAAATTGATTGCATGATAGAAGCGAAACAAAAGGATAATGCCTTGTTTCAATTGGTGAGGGATTTAAAAGAATACCCAGAGATTGAATGGATTGATAAAGCTTCTTTTAAAATTAAGTAAGATTTGCAATGAGTGATATACGCTAATCAAAGGTTTGTTTGTCTTCTATTCTTTTAGCTATCTGATCAAGGTGATATTAGCC
This sequence comes from Metabacillus litoralis, assembly GCF_007994985.1. Lineage (GTDB taxonomy): Bacteria > Bacillota > Bacilli > Bacillales > Bacillaceae > Metabacillus > Metabacillus litoralis. Next base: position 29,329 of record NZ_VOQF01000023.1, read on the forward strand.
AGGGTGTGATTAACATTGAGGAAGTTTCTAAAACTAATAATATAATTATGAAAATAATTCCAGTATGCTATAATCAAAAGAGATTATTTTCTTTGATATTTTTATTCGTTATTTTAGTTATTGGCTCTGTTAAACTTTGTTGTTGATTTCCGTTAAAGGCATTCGCTTTCCGCGGGCGGTCCGGGAGCCTCCTCGGCGCAAGCGCCTGTGGGGTCTCCCTTTGACACGCTCCTCCCGCAGGAGTCTCATGCCTTTCACTCCAATCAACAAAGTGCTAAAAATCAACATTAAGCTTTAACATAGCCTAGTTATTAAGGGGGGAGCATGTTGAGAGAATTACCGAAAAATCAGATTAGCTTGCAGGCACTGAAGGTTTGGAGATTAAGTGCTACTATTGTTGCAGGTATTTCTTTCGTTATTCTTATAGCTGGTGGAATTGGAGTGTATTTCTTAGATTTATCCTACTGGATTACAATCATATCAGCTTTATTATGGTGTATTTATTCACTTGTGACTATTGTTATTATTCCAAAGCTTAGGCACAGGATGTGGAGATATGAGGTCTTTGAGCATGAAATAGATTTACAGTACGGACTTTTCGTTATTAAAAGAGTGCTAATACCAATGGTAAGGGTACAACACGTTGATACACATCAGGGACCCTTGTTACGAAAACATAAATTAGCATCAATTGAAATTTCCACAGCTGCTACTACGCACGAAATTCCAGCGTTAGATTTAGAAGAAGCAGATATTCTTAGAGATTATATTTCAAAGCTTGCTAGGGTGACTGATGATGATATTTAAGCCAAAGCGAATTCATCCAGTAGGCATGATTCTATCTTTTGCTAAGATGATTAAATCTTATATTATCCCTGCTATCATTTTCTTTTTTGTTGGTGTAGAGGAAACTTTTAATATCTACTTTATTATTGGGGCAATTTGTTTAGTTGTCATCATAGTGATTGTTAGTGTATTAGAATGGTTAAAATTCACCTACTGGATTGAAGATGGAGAATTTAGAATCGAGCATGGTGTTATTGTGAAGAAAAAGCGGTATATTCCGATTGAAAGGATTCAAACAATCAATACTAGTGCAGGAATTGTTCAACAAATTTTTCGTTTAGTTAAAGTTCAAATTGAAACAGCTGGTGGGGGCTTAGAGGCGGAAGCAGTTTTGACAGCAATCAGTAAAAATGAAGCAGATGAAATTGAACAAGCCCTCTCTGCTTATAAAAACCAGCTACCTGAAGAGTCTATAGTAGAAAGCGAAGTCGTAGACAAGCCAGAGCATCCTACATATAAAATAAAGCCTAGAGAATTATTTGTGGCTGCGTCTACATCAAGCGGTATCGGAGTAATAATTTCTGCGGTTGCTGCATTTTTAAGTCAGTTTGAAGAATTTATACCATTTGAACAGCTGTTAAATCGTTTTGAGTTTCTTACTAACGCAAGCTTTACACTATACGTTATATTGGTGTTTCTTGCCTTTTTCATTGCCTGGATATTAAGCATTATCGGTGTTTTGCTTAAATATGCCTTTTTCACTGTACATAAAGTGGAAGATGATATTAAAATTTCTAGAGGTATTTTTGAAAAAAGACAGATTTCTATACCGATTGCACGTATACAGGCGATAAGGGTAGTCCAAAATCCTTTAAGGCAGTTATTAGGCTACTCAACTGTTTATATCGAAAGTGCAGGTGGAACTGCAGGAGATGATGGCAGCGCCTCTACAATCTTATTTCCTGTTATCTCTAAGAAAGAAGTAGTAGAGCTTCTCTCTATATACCTTCCTAGTTTTAAGGTGAAAGAAGAAGTGCATTCCTTACCTAAACGCTCAATGCTAAGATATATTATTAGAAAATGTCTCTTATCTTTAGTGATTATCATACCTTTAAGCTCACTCTTTTTCCCTTGGGGGCTACTTTCAGTTTCTTTACTTCTTGTTGGGATCTATTGGGGATATCAAACATTTAATGACACCGGTTGGAGTGTAATAGATAATCAGTTACAATTAACATATCGATTTGTTTCGAAGTCAACAATCTTAGTCCGGAAAAATAGAATTCAATCTATCAGTCATACAAAAAACTTTTTTCAGGATAAAAAATTACTTAGATCTTTTAAAGTATCAATAAAATCGGGCATATTAGGAAAGAGCTTTTCAATCAAAGACATGGATGCTGATGATGTTGAAAAGTTGTTATCATGGTATTCCTATTCCCCGGAAAATAAAACCAGACACTGATGGTTAAGTGTCTGGTTTTATTTACTTTACTATTTTGTGAATCTCATTAAAAGAGTCGAGATAAAATCCCAATTAAGATAATGATGAAGAAGATTAACCAAAATCCTTCTTTATATGTCCATTTTCCTTTTCTCAATTGGAATTTTGGTCTACGAGTCGGGGTATAATGGGTTTCATGGACAAAATGGTTCCTTTTTTTAATAAATAATGGTGCTAAAATAAATCCTCCAATAAAGCCAAATATATGGGCAATAACATTTATATTAGAATTTATGAAGGTCATAATTAAGCCGATAACCAAAATGCTAATAATAATTTGTGAATTTGCTTTATCGATTGTACCTTTTCTAAAGTAAACCATGAATAAATATGTACCAAATAAACCAAAAATTGCTCCAGATGCTCCGATATGAACATATTGCAAAGGTTCAAAGATAAATGTCGCGATATTAGCGATAATCCCTGCTCCTACATACAAAAGAATAAATTTAGTTTTACCTAAAAATTTTTCTAATGCTGGAGCAAATAGAATGAGGGAAATGGTATTAAAGAAAACATGACCAAAGCTAATATGAAGGAATACTGGTGATAGTAATCTCCAATACTCGCCATAGGCAATTCCGGCGTTATAGCCCTCTAATAAGCTTAAAGAAATTCTTATAGAAGGAAGAGGAATCTGGAATAACAACCAAAATAAAAGATGTATTCCTACTATGACTGATACAACTGGATATAATCGAAGAAAGGATTGAAAACTTTCTGATCTAGTGAACATCATCATTGCTCCTTTGCTTTATTTTGGCTCTTTTCTGAAGAATTGTTGCTAATAGAAGTCATTATCTATTGTAACCAATGTGTAATCGCATAAAGGGTTCGATTTGTAGAAGAAAAGATGCCACTAGCCTTTATACAGAGTTGTTTCCAACATGATTCTAAAAACAACAAAGTTTAAGAAAAAAGCCTTGGTCCTTTTAGCGTAATTTGTTATTTTTAATTAAATTTTAGATAGTAAGGAAATTTTCCATTTCATTCCACTATTCGATGTAAGTTTGATTGGAAAAACTGCAATCTGTTAGAAAAGAGACTTTGAGTTATTAAGAAGCACTAATGTATCGATAGTTATTTTTCCTATTTCAAAAAGTGTGAAAAGACCCTTTGAATGGAAAACTCACTTTATACTAACATGAATATGTACAAGTTGTATAAAATAGTACTATAAAAGGCTCATTGGAAGGTGTTGTTACATAATGATTATGGGGATTGGATTAGATATTATTGAACTAGATCGGATACGAAGAATCGTGGATCGACAGCCTGGTTTTATAAAAAGAATATTAACATTAAATGAAATAGAAAAATTTGCGTCTCTTTCCAAGGAAAGAAAGGTTGAATTTTTAGCAGGTCGATTTGCGGTAAAAGAAGCTTATTCTAAGGCATTGGGAACAGGGATCGGGGAAGAAGTCAGTTTTCAAGATGTTGAAGTGATGAATAATGATAAGGGAAAGCCGGTTATAAAGATATTAACTGAAAAAGAGGTGGACTTCTCTATTCATGTTTCGATTACACATACTCGTCAATGCGCTGCTGCACAAGTGATATTAGAGAAATAGAATATTAAGGAAGGCTACTCATGTTAAGGATTATAACTGAGTGGCTTTCCTTTTTTCTTTATAAGTCATAAGCTGCAATCTCTGAGACAACAAGACTGGATATAATTATACAATTTAAATATTAATCAGTTAATGGTGGGGAAATAAGTTTCGTTCCATTGCGCTGCAGACACTTGCTTTCCACGGGGAGGAAGCTGAGCCTCCTCGCCGCAAGCGCCTGCGGGGTCTCAGCCTTTCCTCAATTCCCGTAGGAGTCAAGTGTCTTCCGCTCCATTTCACTTGTGCTTATCAATTTTTATACAAAATCAAAAATCTATTGAAGACAGTTATTTAAGACCAAAAATTTTATCCGAAAGATTGAATGAAACCCTAATAATCGGGTGTAATATTAGCTTAAATACTTATGTCAGCCTCTTTTGAAATTTTTTTCATTCATATTATTGCTACTTTTTACTTTGATAACTTTGTGTTTTTAAAGTTACCAATAATTCCCCCCATTCTATCATACAATTTTCAATAAAGTCTTTGTAGAAAATTAGGATCTGTAATGTTATTAGTAAATTTTATAGCTAGTCTGCATATTTGGAAAGTTTGTCTCATATATTTGGTAATGCGATAGGGAAGACAAGTTGTTTTAGCAATTCATCTTTTCATTTTGGCTTTTTTAATAATTTAATAGATAAGATGTAGCTAAAAGAGATGAGTCTAGCAATACGATCTTCCAATTTAACGTTATATGAAGCAAAGGGGTTGAAAGAGTTGAAAAAAAGGCTTGTATTATTTTTAGTAGGGCTTTTAGCAGTAGTAGCTTTAGTTGGGTGCGGTGAGAAATCACAAGCTGATGTTGTTCAAGCGTTAGAAAAGAAGGTTGAAGAAATGTCCGGGTATAAAGCGAAAGGGAAAATGACGCTTCAAACCGGAAATGATCCACAGGAATATGAAATTGAAATTTGGCACAAGGGTCCAACGTATTACCGTGTGAACCTTAAAAATTCTCAAAAAGAACAAAGCCAAATGATTTTACGTAATGATGAGGGTGTATTTGTTTTAACTCCGGCACTAAACAAAAGCTTCCGTTTCCAAAGTGATTGGCCACAAAACAGTAGCCAGGCGTATCTTTATGAGTCTTTAGTAAAAGACATCTTAAAGGATGCAGATGCAAAGTTTAGCTCAGCTGAAGATAAATATGTTTTTGAAACAAAAACAAATTATCAAAACAACAAAATGCTTCCGATCCAAGAAATTACGTTTAACAAAAAGGATTTAACTCCTACTATGGTAAAGGTGATGGATACAGATCGTAATCCACTTGTTGTTGTTGAATTTACGAGCTTTGAATTCAATGCTTCATTTGATGATAATTCATTTGATGTAGAGAAAAACATGTCTAGTGCACAAATTGAAGTACCAACTATGGCAACTGGTGATCGTGAGCCTTTCGCCGTTAAATATCCATTAGAACAGCCAAATGGAGCAAAATTAGTAAAAGAAACTGAGATTGACACTGAAAATGGTAAACGAGTGATTTTAACATTTGAAGGAGAAAAGTCATTTACTTTAATCCAAGAAAGTGCTGAAATTGCGACACCAGCTTCAGCTTCAACTTCAACATATGTGAATGGTTCACCAGCTGATTTAGGATTTACTATTGGTGCAATGTCTGATACATCTCTAACATGGACACATGATGGAGTAGATTATATGTTAGCATCTGAAGATTTAACAACAGATGAATTAATAATGGTTGCTAAGTCAGTACAAGGTCAAACAGCAAAATAATTAAAATTGGGTGGTATATCCACCCTTTTTTTAATGGAGCTATTTTCGTAAACTTTGTTGTTGATTTCAAAGGTAATGGATTAGTTATCTTACTTTTCAAAGTAAAAGATCTTCCTCCTATTTATTAAATCTTCAATTATTTTCTTAGTCACTATTTGACAATTATATAGTATAGTCGAGATAATTATTTTTATAGAAGTAGGATGAGGAAGTGTATTAAAGATGTTGTCTGATTTTTATCGAGATACTTGGGTAGAAGTAAATTTGGATGCGATAACACATAATGTTTTATCTATGAAAAAGCATATAGGTGAGCAGGTTGATATTATTGCTGTTGTAAAGGCAAATGGCTATGGTCATGGAGCGGTACAAGTGGCAAAAACTGCATTGGATGTCGGTGCTTCAATGTTAGCTGTTGCTTTTTTAGATGAAGCAATTGCACTCAGAAAAGCAGGAATTGATGCCCCGATATTAGTGATGGGTGCAACACGTCCGAGTGATGTTGAAGTGGCGATTCAATTTAACATCACGTTAACTGTTTTTTCAATTGATTGGCTTATGGAAGCTAATCAATTTATCTCGTCTGATAAGGTACATTTGCACATTAAGGTTGATACAGGGATGGGGCGTTTAGGTGTTAGAGAAAAAGATGAATTAAGAAGGATATTTTCTTATCAAGAAAGCTCATCACATTTTGAAATTGACGGGATCTTTACACATTTTGCAACAGCAGATGAAAATGATTCGCTTTATTTTGTTGAACAATATGAAAAATTTGAAGAGTTATTAACAACAATCCCACATCAACAATTATTGGTTCATTGTGCTAATAGTGCAGCTGCTCTTAAATATCAACGGAAGCTGTATAATGCGATTCGATTGGGTATATCTATGTATGGTCTAACTCCTTCGATTGAGATGAAGCAGGAATTACCCTTTGAGTTAAAGGAAGCTTTTTCATTACAAACAAAGCTTGTTCATGTTAAAAAGATTAGTAAAGGTGAAAAGGTAAGCTATGGTGCAACATATGAAGCAAAGGAAGATGAATGGATTGGCACAATTCCTATAGGGTATGCTGATGGTTGGATAAGACGTCTAAAGGATTTTGAAGTATTGGTGGGGAATACACGTGCTCCATTAGTAGGAAGAATTTGTATGGATCAATGTATGGTAAAGCTTCCAAATCACATTCCTGTCGGTACCAAAGTTACATTAATTGGAGAACAAAATGGACATGTTATTTCAATAGATGATGTTGCCAAACGCCTTGATACGATCAATTATGAAGTTCCTTGTATGATAACTTTACGAGTTCCTCGTATTTTTTTAAAAAATATGCGTATAATTGAAAGGGTTAACTCAATTTTGCCTTAAATTGTTTACGTGTATGGTGTTGGACATAACTTAAGTGTTTAACAAAAATTTCGATCAAAGTAATAGCTTGGTGGAGACAGGAAAGCTGTAATAGCTATAACCATTGTGCAGTTTCTGTTTTGTTTTAAAAACTTTTGTCGCAGCTAAAGTGTTGTGACACCTTTCTTCTTGAGATTTGTACATTTAGTCAATACATTTCATAACGGTAATTACGTTTTTTTAGCACAAATTTTTCAGAAGAGAACTCGAAGTAAGGGAACCAAACATTGTTAATATGAGAAATAAAATCATATTGATGAATAATTACCCTTTACATGACGATAATATTGAAGGGTAATGAATTAGACGTGCAATTTTTTCGAAACATTTAGGAATTTGAAATTATACGATTATCTTTAATAAAAAATTAATTCAAAGACTAAATGACATGATCAAGGCATTTTTAGGAAATAAATTGGCGTAGAATACTGTGTTTATTAGGAAAAGACTTTGCTTATTGTGCTGTAGATGTTATTATTAAATTTGGAATGAATAATAGGTGGTAAGTTTGGTGGAGGTGTGTGTTTGTGTCTGAATCCAGCGCGACAACAGAAATCTTAATTCAGTTACCTCAAGCATTAGTATCAGAATTAGATGGACTAGTAAAACAGGAGAACGGAAACAGAAACGAGCTTATTTATCAAGCAACTAAAATGTACATTCGTGAGCGTAAAAAGCGCCAAATTCGCGAATCTATGAGACGTGGTTACATGGAGATGGCGAAAATTAATCTTAACATTGCATCCGAAGCATTTTTGGCAGAGTCTGAGGCTGACCATACCGTTGAACGCTTAGTAAGCGGGGGTTAATCATTTGATTGTTAAACGAGGCGACGTGTATTTTGCTGATTTATCCCCAGTTGTAGGTTCGGAGCAAGGTGGCGTACGTCCTGTATTAATTATCCAAAATGATATCGGAAACCGCTTTAGTCCTACAGTTATTATAGCGGCAATTACGGCCCAAATTCAAAAAGCAAAATTGCCAACTCATGTTGAGATCGATGCAAAGCGTTACGGGTTTGAGAGGGATTCGGTTATCCTGCTCGAACAGATACGAACGATTGATAAGCAAAGGTTAACTGATAAAATCACTCATCTAGACGATGAGATGATGGATAAAGTGGATGAGGCCTTGCAAATAAGTTTAGGACTTATTGATTTTTAACTAATAACTTTAACTTAAATAACATAAAAAACAAAAAGGTTGCTCAAAAAGCAACTTTTTTTATTAGAAATTGAAGGATTATGATCAATATGATAATTGAATGCAACATTACATATTTCTTGTAAAATCATGTACTTGTTGTATTCTTTTTTTTGTTCCATATTATAGGTATAATATTAGAATAGAGTTTGAATATGCTAAGGAGGAATAAAGCGAGATGAACCAACCGTCAAATCCATTTTTGAAGTTTATTCAAAATAATAGAGAAGAATTACTAGCTGAATGGACAGATAAAATGAAGGCTCTTGATGATCCAAAAGTGTCATCTGTATTATCGGACCAAGTTTATACAAATACTTGTAATGAGTATATTAATATATTACTACTTTCTTTTAGAGGTGAAGATAAAGAGATTACTAGTAAAATATGTGATTTCTCTCAAAGAATTGTTCAACAAGGGTGGTCTTTACGCTATATTTCAACTGGTTTATCTGAATTCAATAAGCTTTTATTTTTTGAAATGACTATTGATGATTCAGAAGAGGAAAAAATGAAATTAGTATGGTCCTTCGATAAATGGATTTCACCAGTTAATAGTGAGGTTCTTTATCAATATGCATCTTCTTGGGAAAGAACAGTTTCCTTACAAAAGATCGCTTTGCAAGAACTATCCGCACCATTAATTCCAGTTTTTGAAAATATAACTGTTATGCCTTTAGTAGGGACAATTGATACAGAGCGTGCAAAGCGTATTATGGAAAATCTTCTTCAAGGTGTAGTAAAACACCGTGCAGAGGTTGTGTTAATTGATATAACAGGTGTTCCTGTAGTAGATACAATGGTGGCACATCATATCATTCAGGCATCAGAAGCGGTAAGACTTGTTGGAGCAAAATGTTTGCTAGTGGGTATTAGACCTGAAATTGCCCAAACGATTGTGAATCTTGGAATTGACTTAAGTCAGGTAATTACTAAAAATAGTCTTCAAAAGGGTATTGAATCAGCTTTAGAAATGACAAATCGTCAAATTGTCTCATTGGAGGAATAGATTATGAATCCTAGAATACCAATATTAAAATTACATAATTGTTTATTAATTTCAATTCAATGGGAGCTAGATGATCAAACAGCACTTCAGTTTCAAGAAGATCTTTTGCATAAAATCCATGAAACAGGAGCAAATGGCGTTGTGATAGATTTAACCTCTGTGGATGTTATTGACTCATTTATTGCAAAAGTACTTGGTGATGTTATTAGTATGTCAAGGCTGATGGGAGCAAAAGTCGTGTTAACGGGAATACAGCCAGCTGTAGCCATTACACTTATAGAATTAGGCATTCAGCTTGAGGATGTCAAAACAGCCCTTGATTTAGAAAAAGGCCTTGAAACATTACAACAGGAGTTGGGGGAGTAAGCATGGAAAACCAATCCTGTGTTAAAATTGTCACCGAATGGGACATAGTAGCAGCACGACAACTTGGTCGGAATGTTGCGAAGGAGCTTGGATTCGGTACAGTTGATCAAGCTAGAATCACAACTGCGATTTCCGAATTAGCCCGAAATATATATCTATATGCAGGACAAGGTGAAATGCGAATTGAACGCATAAATGACCTTGGAAAAAAAGGTTTGAAAATAGTAGCCATAGATAATGGACCTGGAATTTCTGATATCCGTAAAGTGATGGAAGATGGATTTTCAACTTCTGGAGGGTTAGGTGCTGGATTACCGGGTGTTAAACGTTTAATGGATGGATTTGATATTACTTCCACTGTTGGTGAAGGGACAAATATCCAAGCGGTGAAATGGCTTCGGTAGGAGGACATAAATGGAATTTCGCGATTTTCTAGAGACAAAATATCGAGAGCTATTAAGAAACTATCTAAATGAACAAACAGAAACAGCCTTATATCAAGGGCAAAAATTTAGTAGAAAAACAATCGAACATCAAATACCACCTGAAGAGATTATTAGTGCACATAGAAAGGTCTTGCAAGAGCTCTTTCCTGATATTCAAACGGAGGTTCTCTCTTCGTTAGATTTTCTACTTGAGGTCATGATGGGATATGGTCTAGCTTACCAGGAGCATCAAAGTCTACGCGATCAACAATTAGAAATTCGATCTGAGATTGAAATCGCTGCAAATGTTCAAAAAACATTATTAGAAACAACGGTTCCTGACATTGATTCATTGGATATTGGTGCTATTAGTGTTCCATCAAAGCAGATGAATGGTGATTATCATCACTTTGTTCATGATGAAAAGGGAGTAAGTATTGCTGTTGCTGATGTTATTGGTAAAGGGATACCTGCAGCGTTATGTATGTCTATGATTAAGTATGCTATGGATAGTTTCCCTGAATCTCGTAAAAATCCTAATCAAATATTGGAAAATTTAAATCGAGTTGTTGAGCGTAATGTTGATCCAAGCATGTTTATTACCATGTTTTATGGAATGTATAATGTGGTTGACCACATTTTTACATATGCTTCAGCAGGTCATGAGCCAGGTTTTTATTATCACTCAGAAACAGATCATTTTGAAGATTTGATTACAAAAGGACTTGTTCTTGGTGTTGATCATAATGTTCAATACAGACAATATCAACAAAAGGTTGAGGTTGGAGACATGGTTGTACTCTTATCTGATGGTGTAACAGAGTCTCGAACTGAAGATGGATTTATCGAAAGATCAGCCATTACAGATCTGATTATTAAGAATAAACATCTTTCCTCACAGGAAATCGTTGAGAAAATCTATCGCCATTTCGAAAAAATGCAGGATCTCCAGTTAAGGGATGATTTTACATTAATAATTATTAAACGTTTGGTTTAGTTATTATGATAACGGGGTATGTATTAACATAAATGATCCTTAGAGGTGAAGAAAGATGAATATGAAAATCGATATAAATAAAGAAGATGATAAAACCGTGGTATTAGTTGCTGGTGAAATCGATGCGTATACAGCACCTAAGCTTAGAGAGGCATTACTACCATTAGCGGAAGAGGAAAATCCACAGATTTCTGTTAATTTAAAAAATGTATCTTATATGGATAGCACGGGATTAGGAGTATTTGTTGGTTTATTGAAAAATGTAAGAAAGAATAACGGGAATTTACATTTAGTGGAGTTAACAGATCGCTTGGAACGATTGTTTAGTATAACAGGACTAAGTGACATCATTGATATATCTTCAAAATCAGAGGGTGGGTTACAATGAAGCAACTAGTAGATTATATAGAAATGAAGGTTCCAGCTAAGCCAGAGTATGTGGGAATCATCAGATTAACTCTTTCAGGGATTGCTAGTAGAATGGGTTATTCATATGATGAAATTGAGGATTTGAAAATTGCGACAAGTGAAGCATGTACAAATGCTGTTCAGCATGCTTATAAAAATAACGAAGAAGGCGAAGTTGTAATTGGTTTTGGTCTTTATGATGATCGCCTTGAAGTAATGATTGCTGATAATGGGAAAAGCTTTGATTTTGAAAAGACTAAAAATGAACTTGGTCCTTATTCCTCACAAAGTCCTGTAGATCAGCTACCAGAGGGAGGGTTAGGTCTCTATTTGATGGAAACGCTCATGGATGAAGTCCGTGTCTTAGTTAACTCAGGTGTAACGGTCTTCATGATTAAGTATTTAAGCGGGGAGCGAATAGAACATGGCACAACCATCTCAAAGTATGAAGCTAACTAAAGAACAAGTAATTGAGCTAATAATTGAGTTTCAGAAAACAGAAAGTAATAGTGCCCAATCAGCGCTTGTTGAACATTTTACAGGTTTAGTTGAAACCTTAGCGAAGAAATATTCAAAAGGGAAGAGCTTTCATGAAGATCTTAGACAGGTTGGCATGATCGGTTTATTAGGTGCGATAAGAAGGTTCGATCCTACTATTGGTAAACCTTTTGAAGCATTTGCGATCCCGACAATTATTGGCGAAATCAAGCGCTTTTTAAGGGATAAAACATGGAGTGTACATGTCCCTAGAAGAATTAAGGAACTTGGGCCAAAGATAAAAGCTGCAGTTGATATATTAACAAATGCAAATGAACGATCTCCACAAGTGCAGGAAATCGCTGACTATATTGGGGTTTCAGAAGAAGAAGTGTTAGAAACAATGGAAATGGGAAAAAGCTATCAAGCTTTATCTGTAGACCATTCGATTGAAGCCGATTCAGATGGAAGTACTGTCACAATCCTTGATATTGTTGGTAACCAAGATCAAGGATTTGAAAATGTGAATCAGAGGCTTATGCTTCAAAGTGTTCTACATGTTTTATCAGAAAGAGAAATGGAAATTATTGAGTGTACATTTATACAAAATAAGAGTCAAAAGGAAACTGGAGAACATCTTGGTATCTCTCAGATGCATGTGTCGAGATTGCAGCGGAGAGCCATTCAAAAGCTTAGAGAGGCTCTAGCTAAAGACATGCCATCGGAGATGAAACAATGATTGTAAGAGAATCAAATAATCAAATTGATACACTGGCTTTTCAACTTTCTAAAGAAGGTAAATTATGCTGTGGTGACAGCTTCTACATAAAAGCAACTGATGAGTATTATATATGTGCATTAGCTGATGGTTTAGGTAGTGGGGAACGAGCAAATGATTCTTCTTCGGCAATCAGTACATTAGTCGAAAACAATCATGCTGAAGATGTAGACGTATTAATTGACCTATGTAATAAAGAATTGAAGGATAAACGTGGAGCTACTGTGTCGATATTGAAGATATTTTTCAAAACTAAACAGTTCACGTATAGTTCTGTAGGAAATATTCGATTTATACTCTGTACACCTTCTGGGTCATATATCTACCCTCTTCCTCTACTTGGCTACTTATCAGGAAAACCACAAAAATACCGTACCCATACCTACGATTATGAAGAAGGATCTAAATTTATCATTCATACAGATGGATTGGTTTTACCGGCTATAAAATCTCTCTTGAAAAAGGGTGAGTCGGTAGATGATTTATCAAAGCAATTAGAAGAATATACATTGACACGAAATGATGATTTAACATACATAGTCGGTCAACTGTTTTAATTTTAAAATGGTTGACCGATTTTTTGTTTTTTTTATTTTGGCTATGTTAAAGCTTAATGTTGATTTTTAGCACTTTGTTGATTGGAGGTGAAAACATGAGACTTCTGCTTAGAGAAGCATGTCAAGGGGAGACCCCACAGGCGCGCATCTTACGAGGGAGGCTCCCGGACCTAGGAAGGATTGTCCAGAGAAAAAGCGGACAGTTGGGATTTTTCATTATTCTTCCTAAGAAAATGTAAATGTCAAGCTAACGAAGTACAATTTTGATCGTTTATGAATGTACAAAAATTAATCAACATCTTCTTTCTCTAAGTGATCTTTAATTCTGAAAGAAGGCCAAACATTCTTTACGACTGTTGAGTGGTGTAGAACACAATTTAATATTTCATTTGATAATCTAGTATCATGGAACATCGCATCTCATTCTTTAAAGCTAATTTTTGTAGTTAAAATAGTACTTTTCTTTTCATATCTTAAATCAATTAGCTGACAAATTAGAGTGGCATCTTCTTTGTCATTTGGAAGGTAACCAATTTCATCAGTAATTAATAATTTATACTTTCAATAGTGCTTTAATTTAGATTACAACCGGTTTTCTAGCTTTGTCTTTTTAAGTTCAATAATTCCATTAACATTTAATAAAATAGGTACTCAAGTCCTTCATCGGCTTTATGACGGACTTTTGACAGGGCTTTCCCCTCGCTTATGTCCTTCATTCTCTATGACGACCCTATTTTTCCCGGGAAAGCGAATGCTTGTAACAGAAATCAACAACAAAGTTTAACAGTGTCTATTTTTAAGAAAATAAAATAATTGTGAGATACCTAAATTTGTTATCTATTTCAATAAAGCTCTAAAATTTGGTAAAATGTTAGAATGTATGAAGAAGTAAATAAGCAGGATTGGCTGTAATAGGTAATTTCTGATTTGGAGGATTTTAAATGACAGAAAAACAAGGCAAGATGATGCAGCATGTTAGCAAGGAACTTTCTATTAATGAAAAGCAAGTTGCAAGTGTAATTAAGTTATTAGAAGACGGCAATACGGTACCATTCATTGCTCGCTATCGTAAAGAACAAACAGGAGCACTTGATGAAGTGCAAATTCGGGATATATCTGATAAATGGACATACATACAAAATCTAGAGAATCGTAAAGAGGAAGTACTTCGTTTAATAGAAGAACAAGGAAAGCTAACAACAGAGCTTGCAGAAGAGATTCAAAAATCATTAAAGCTTCAGCAGGTAGAAGATTTATATAGACCGTATAAACAAAAAAGAAGAACAAAAGCAACAGTTGCGAAAGAAAAGGGACTTGAACCACTAGCAGAATGGATTCTTACTTTACCGCAACAAGGAGATTTACAACAAAAGGCTCAAGAATTTGTTAATGAAGAAAAAGAAGTAAATGCTTCTGAAGAAGCAATTCAGGGAGCAAAAGATATTATAGCTGAACAAATTTCTGATCAGCCAAAATATCGTCAGTGGATTAGAGATCTTACCTTCAAAAGAGGGACAGTTTCTTCAGTAGCAAAAGATGAGAAAAAAGACGAAAAGAATGTTTTTGAGATGTATTATGATTATGAGGAACCGATTCAAAAGATTGTACCTCATCGTGTTCTTGCGATGAATCGTGGAGAAAAGGAAGATGTTTTAAGAATATCTGTCAAACCACCTCAAGATCAAATTATTAGTTATCTAACAAAAGAAGAGTTGAAAAATAATATAACAACAGTAAGAGACGTGTTAATAGAGGCTATAGATGATGCTTATAAAAGACTGATTCAGCCATCAATTGAAAGAGAAATACGAAAAGAGCTTTCAGAAAAAGCAGAAGACCGTGCGATTCATATTTTCTCAGAAAACTTAAGAAACTTATTACTTCAGCCGCCATTAAAAGGGAGAATGGTATTAGGTGTGGATCCGGCTTATCGGACAGGCTGTAAATTAGCAGTAGCGGATGAAACAGGCAAAATGATGCATATTGGTGTGATTTATCCACATCCACCTGTAAACAAAAAAGAAAAAGCGAAAGAAACGGTTGTTTCGATTTTGAAGGATTATAAAATTGAGGTCGTAGCCATTGGTAATGGAACAGCATCTAGAGAAACAGAACAATTTATTGCTGATATATTAAAAGAAGTTTCAGAAGAAATTTCGTACCTTATCGTAAATGAAGCAGGAGCAAGTGTTTACTCAGCATCTGACTTAGCGAGAGAAGAGTTCCCGGATTTGCAGGTAGAAGAAAGAAGTGCTGTCTCCATCGCAAGGAGATTACAGGATCCATTAGCTGAATTAGTAAAAATCGATCCGAAATCAGTAGGAGTTGGTCAATATCAGCATGATGTATCACAAAAGAAGCTTAATGATTCATTAACATTTGTCGTAGAAACTGTAGTTAACCAAGTTGGAGTAAATGTAAACACAGCTTCATCATCTTTATTACAATATGTAGCTGGACTTAGTAAATCAGTGGCAAATAACATAGTGAAGAAAAGAGAAGAGCTAGGCAGGTTTACGAATAGAAAAGAACTTAAAGATATTCCTAGACTAGGCGCCAAAACGTATGAGCAATGTATTGGTTTCTTGAGGGTATCAGATGGTGATCAGCCTCTTGATCGAACAGGCATTCACCCAGAAAGATATGCAGAAGTAAAGAAGCTACTCAAACAGTTAGATGCAACTGCTGAAGATTTGGGAACTACAGAATTAAATGAAAAGGTGAAAAATCTAAATCTTAAAGAAGTGTCTGATATCCTTTCAATAGGTGAGCTGACGTTAAAGGATATATGTGATGCCTTAGTTCGACCTGAGAGAGACCCTCGTGATGAAGTTTCAAAGCCATTACTCAAAAAGGATATTCTTAAATTAGAAGATCTTCAACAAGGTATGGAATTACAAGGTACTGTAAGGAATGTTGTTGATTTCGGTGCTTTTGTAGATATAGGTGTAAAACAGGACGGACTAGTGCATATTTCAAAAATGAGCAATAGCTTTGTTAAGCATCCATTAGATCTTGTTTCAGTTGGTGATGTTGTTACAGTTTGGGTTGATGAAGTTGATTCGAAGAAGGGTAGAGTTGCTCTTACGATGTTAAAAAATTAATCTAGCTTACTGTAGGTCGAATACTGTTATTTTTAAAAATGTAGACTCCTCATTTCTATTAAAAAGTTTCTTTTTAAAGAGGAGTCGCATA
Organism: Metabacillus litoralis; assembly: GCF_007994985.1. Classification (GTDB taxonomy): domain Bacteria; phylum Bacillota; class Bacilli; order Bacillales; family Bacillaceae; genus Metabacillus; species Metabacillus litoralis. The sequence continues at coordinate 45,797 of NZ_VOQF01000023.1, forward strand.
TTTGTCTATGAATATAAAGTGAAAATTGTGCTGGTTTTTTAATATAGCTTTTTAGCAGTATGACATTTTGCAAAAAAAGTCAGATGCTTTTCGCCTACTAAACTTCAGATTATCTGACAATGATAATTATGAATTTGCTTCTTTTTCTCTATAAAAAAACCAACATTGATTAAGTAACTTTATTTGATACCGATTTTTTTCTAAAAAGGCACGTTGCATTTGATTTTGTAACCATGATGGCATTTGCTCATACCTCCTTAACCATTATAATGGTGTATAGGTGTTTATAATGTATGCAATGGACGAGTGCTGTGTTCCAATTTAAAACGGGGGATTTATCATGGATGATGTAAAGCTTCAGAAATTAGTAGAAGATCTATCTTTGAGTCTTTTTCATAAAACGTTTAAACATAAAGCAACCTTTAATAATAGGCTACGAACGACTGGTGGAAGATACATGCTAGGAAGTCATAATATTGATATTAATCCGAAGTACTATGCTGAGCATGGTCTTGATGAGATGATTGGGATTATTAAACATGAGCTATGTCATTATCATCTTCATATAGAAGGAAAAGGGTATAAGCATGGTGATAAAGATTTTAAAGATCTTCTTTTGAAAGTTGATGCTCCTAGATTCTGTACCCCATTAATAAATACACCTAAACCTAAAGCTGTAAGTTTAACGTATAAGTGTACAAGATGTGGTCAAGAGTATAAGAGGAAAAGACGAGTCGACACATCTCGGATGGTTTGTGGTAAATGTGCTGGAAAAATCTATCTTATTGAAAAGGGTTGACTATGATATAGTGGCTATGATAAATTATAAAAGCCGTCGTTGATGGCAATGAAATTTCTTGAAATATTGATTGATCGTCTTGACAGGACATGCCACAATCAATATAATAAAGAAAGTCTGTTATAAATAATTATTCCGCAGTAGCTCAGTGGTAGAGCTATCGGCTGTTAACCGATCGGTCGTAGGTTCGAGTCCTACCTGCGGAGCCATATGGGGAAGTACTCAAGTGGCTGAAGAGGCGCCCCTGCTAAGGGTGTAGGTCGCGCGAGCGGCGCGAGGGTTCAAATCCCTCCTTCTCCGCCATATGAAAATTCAGGCCCGTTGGTCAAGCGGTTAAGACACCGCCCTTTCACGGCGGTAACACGGGTTCGAATCCCGTACGGGTCATCATATACTTTAGAGGGTAGGAAGTGGGCGCACTTGTAGCTCGCCTCCTATTTCTTTCTGGATTGGTATATGATAAGGGTTTTTGAGAGGCTTTTCACTTATTAAGATTAAAAGTTATTACGTTTTTAGGTGAGAGTTTCGCTTTTAATGCTAGGTTGTTTATTTTCGCTTCGTTTTCAAGAGCGAGTGCAAGGATGTTTATTTTCACTACGTTTTAAGAGCTAGTGCAAGGGTGTTTATTTTCACTTCGTGAAAAAAACTTGGTCCGGTAGTTCAGTTGGTTAGAATGCCTGCCTGTCACGCAGGAGGTCGCGGGTTCGAGTCCCGTCCGGACCGCCATTAATTTATTTAACGTAAATAATTTTCACTTGTGTTTAAGGTTTAATCATGATAATATTTAACTCTTGTCACTTTTGATAATTAAATAGTTTATTGGGCTATAGCCAAGCGGTAAGGCATCGCACTTTGACTGCGACATGCGTTGGTTCGAATCCAGCTAGCCCAGCCATTTTTAATTAATTTCATCATTTTATGTACTATATAAAATGAGCCATTAGCTCAGTTGGTAGAGCATCTGACTTTTAATCAGAGGGTCGAAGGTTCGAATCCTTCATGGCTCACCATTTACACACCATGCGGGTGTGGCGGAATTGGCAGACGCGCTAGACTTAGGATCTAGTGTCCTTGTGACGTGGGGGTTCAAGTCCCTTCACCCGCATCAAAGTTTTTACGAAAGTAAATAACTTTCATATGTTTCGCGGTCGTGGCGGAATGGCAGACGCGCTAGGTTGAGGGCCTAGTGGGGGCGACCCCGTGGAGGTTCAAATCCTCTCGGCCGCACCAATAAAATAATTACAAGAAATTGTTGACTTAGAAATAACAAGATGTTATGATATAAAAGTTGCTCCTTTGGACAACGATAAATGATATTTGCGCCCGTAGCTCAATTGGATAGAGCGTTTGACTACGGATCAAAAGGTTAGGGGTTCGACTCCTCTCGGGCGCGCCATTGACGGGAAGTAGCTCAGCTTGGTAGAGCACTTGGTTTGGGACCAAGGGGTCGCAGGTTCGAATCCTGTCTTCCCGACCAGTCGAGACACTTTTTGCGGGTGTAGTTTAGTGGTAAAACCTCAGCCTTCCAAGCTGATGATGAGGGTTCGATTCCCTTCACCCGCTCCAATTATGATCTTTGAAAACTAAACAAAACCAAGCGTGCCAACGTTAATTTCGATTAACAAAACGTACTATATAGTACAAAATGAAATACATGAGCATGTCAAACACTACTTTATTGGAGAGTTTGATCCTGGCTCAGGACGAACGCTGGCGGCGTGCCTAATACATGCAAGTCGAGCGAATTGATGGGAGCTTGCTCCCTGATATTAGCGGCGGACGGGTG
>NZ_VOQF01000024.1 GCF_007994985.1 Metabacillus litoralis
CTCATATTCAGTTGTGTTAATAGATATTTTAAACGAAGTTAAGACTTTAAGAATAATAGGGAGATTCCTCCCTAACCTTCAAAACTCTACATTATTATATCCAATTAGAACAGTATTTAACTTAGTATAGTTAGAAAGAAATGTGAAATTAGATCTTCAACACTCGCGCTTCGATTGTTGAAGATCCTTTTTCTATTGAACAGTATCGTTGTACTGTGCATTAATATTCTGAACTGTATATTTTATTTCCACATTCTTTGCATTCAATTGATACAAAGTTTTCGTCAGCATTAACAACTGTGTATTCGTTAGCAGTATCAACTTCTATATCCCCACTTCTTTTATAAAATCTATCTTCTAATTCACCAATACGTTCGCATTTTAAACATTTAATACTAAATAATTTCTCACTTCCTCTTTCGGATAAAATCTCTGCTACGATTCCAAAAGTTAAAGCTGCTGCTGATTTAATAAACGATTTCATCACTTCACCCCTACGTCGCTTTTTGTTTCTAATGACATTCACTCTTAACTAATTAGATTTCTTTTATGCTTTTATTTAATAAAAATTAGTTCAAGAGAACTTTTAAATTTTTTGAATATATCTACATATTCTTGAACTCTTTCATCTCGTGTGAGTTCAGAATCTTGATAATCTAGTTTAATCATTAGTCGAAGTAAAAATGGATTTCTCGAACCCGGAACTAAGTGCAATTTATGGTCGACGAGTAATTCAATATTGTCTTTATATAGATTAAAAACAGATTGTATTTTATCTGCAAATTCCTTTTGATAGGATTCAATAAATAGTTCTGCGTGGTGATATTCTTTATAAACAAAGACAAATCTCCAATTCATTTTTAAAAATTGATAGCCCACAAAGTAGTCCCTACTACCACCATATCTTGCTGTATAATCTGTTTCAGAGTTAATTTTATTTGATACCGCTTGTAAAAATAATTGTTCATAATTTGCCTCTTGCAATACTCTCATCCTTTTTTTTACATTTATTGTATTATATCATGACATCTTTCATCCATAACAAGCTTTTTACGATACCAGGTGTTTTAAAACAATAGACTTTTATTGCACAGAAAGACTTAAATACGAAAAAACGATCAACTTAAAAAGTGATCGTCTTTAATGATGTGTATTTAGTTAGCAGTATCCTTGTACTGCGAACAACTAAATCTGTTGTTATTCTTCTTGTTAAACACAAGCACCCGTTAAAGTACATTCTTTCACACAGTTAGCACAAAGAAAGTGAATTTTGTTTTCTAGTTGCTTTTATACCAATATTTATAAAATCTTAACATTATAAATATAAACTCTTTAAGAAGTTAATGAAAAAAGCCGCTACAAAATGTTTAGTGGCTTTTTCCAAGGTTATCAATGATGTTATTATGCTGCATGTTTTGTTAATTTCCTTAATACGTTAGTTGCTACTTCCTTTGTTGCTTCAGGATTTTTAACCATTGTGTATATAATTCCTCCAGCAAGTCCTACTATAGAGACACCTGCAGACACTGAAAAAATAATTGCTGGCTTACCACCGAATTTAACCGTTTTGTTAACATGATTATATTCTGCGTAATCTTTTTCATTTTTGTTATTTTCCATTTCAATCATTACCTCCTTTATTCTTTTTTATGTTAACACGTTCCTTTGCAAGAAAAAGTTTCTCTGTTGTTTATTTGGACCTTCCTAACATAATAATATCGCGATGTTTTAAGTTGCACAAGACTTACTAAGGGTATATAATTCATCTCGAACGGGGGTTATTTATAACATGAATGACTTATTAAAAGAAAAGGCGACGTACTGGAATACTAGATTAAAAAAATGTATGGATGCAGGAAGATATACTCAAGCTTCCTTTGCTGAAGCCTTAAACAATAAATATGGAACTACTTATGGCCAAAAAGATGTTAGCAGATGGATGAATACAGGCTCCAAAATTAAAAATGGAGAAGTCGGCTTTCCAAAATACGATACTATGGTTTTAATTGCAGATTTCTTTCGTCTAGATGTTGGCTATCTCACTGGTGAAACTGATAAAGATTCCTTCTCTATGGAGAAAGCCTGTTCATATATGGGGCTGAATGGCGAAGCGATAAAAGCCATAAGAGAAATTACACATCCTGAAAATGAAGCAAGCTACATGAGGAAAGATATGAGAGAGTCGTTTAACAGGTATCTTTCAGCAGAGGGCTTTCCTATTTTTTTTGATAGGCTACATGATCTTCATCTTACATCTATATTACAAAATAAAGAGAATCGCGTATTCGACAACCAAGATAGTGCTATTGACTACTTCCATGGTTTAGAGTACAAGGGGAAAATTGCACGATATGAGTTGAATGAAGCTCTGGTACTACTAGTTAATGAATTATACCCAAAAGCACCACAAGTAGATTTGAACATTAAAGAATGAATAATAAAACTTAAAGTAGATTATGGTAAGTCAACACTAAATCAAACAACTTTTTTAAGGGAAGAAATTCTACATTCTACTGGACTTAAATAGCCTAATGAACTATGCATGCGAATATTGTTGTACCAATTAACATAATCGAAAAGTTCAAGAGCTAGTTGTTCAAGGGTTTGAAATTGCTTTCCTTTAATTAATTCTGTTTTTAATATCTTAAATGTGGCTTCTGCCACGGCATTGTCATAAGGATTCCCTTTATGACTTAGAGATCTCTTAATCTTATATTTAGTAAGTAACTCATCGATTCCGACGTTTTTAAACTCAGACCCTCGATCTGTATTGAATATTTTAATTTTTCTTAGTGGCTGTTTGATAGATGAGAAGGCACGTTGAACTAGAGCTGCGTCTTTGCGCTTTCCAGCGCTATAACCAACTATTTCGCAATTATATAAATCTAGTAAAATACAAACGTAATTCCACACCTGGATCAAAAGAAAAAACCTAGAGCAGTTGCTCCAGGTTCAAAGTGTCTATGTCATTATCGGGAATCACTAAAGGGTATCCTACGTTGCGTATTACCCTTAGCCCTCCAAGACTCGCTACGAGTGAATGACTAGTCCTTACTGGACGGGAAGCCCACCCGCTATATGATACGACCTAGGCTCGGCCGCACACCTGCCCATTAAATACTAACAAACTCGTCAAACAAAACTGGGGTGTAAGCGATTAATTCGACACAACAACATTTGTATAATTCTCTTGGTAGATGTTGATTATTAGAATGTGTATGCCCATGAATGTTCCCCTTTAAAAATCCTTCTTCTACTGCTACCTTTAAAGGTATTTCATCAACTGGAATATGTGTTAAAAGAAAGTCTTTATATAAATAATGTCCATGGGGTTCGAACCCCAACTTTCTCCACTTTGTTTTTGTAAGGCGATCATGGTTCCCTAAAATTAAGATCTTTCTACCATTTAATTGCTTTAATACTTCTTCTGACTTTTTTGCTCCACTAATTGATACATCACCTAAATGGAACACTAGGTCATTTTCAGAAACAACATCATTCCATTTCTTAATCATATATTCATCCATTTCATTCGTATCTTTGAATGGTCTATTTTCATAAGTAATTACATTGTTGTGAGAAAAATGTGTATCTGAAATAATGAATACTTTTTGACTCATTTCGTCTTCCTTTCTATTGCAAAGAATGAACTTTTAGTTCATTCTTTATTAGTATTGTTAATTAAGTTCCTAAAATTACGGAGAGATGCATGCAAAATATTCTCTCCCGAAAAGGAAACTCATTATCCCTAAGCTACTGCTTTTTAATTCATCCGGTAAGCTATTCACTCATATATTTAACTTTTTTAGGGGTGATTTTTTCAATACGAAAACCCAATACCTTGCATTTAACGAATTGATATATACTAGGTAGCAAGCAAAATCTCCAAATCTTTTTCTATTATTTTCGATAGTTCCCAACTTATCAAACCACTCTGAACTCAAATTTTGTTGTCTCATATAAGTTGCAATTACTTTTAAATTTATCATGAAAGTATTGTGTTGGTGTGTTCTGGAATCATCAATATCTCGACGTTCTTCTAACGTTTGCACACTCCATTTAGCACGAGTATTCACGTAAATAATTGCAGCTTCAATCATACATCCCAAAACTCTTGAAAGTCACTATCTGTAATATTTGCAGAATTCAACAATTGTGAATGGATTTTTTCTGCTTCTTGGAAAGTTAAACAATCTTTTTCTTCTAGATATTTTTTAAAGGTTAACAAATACTTCTCTCCATTCATGCTTAGGTTCATCTTTTTCAAGGAAATACCGCTTTCTTCTACAGTACCGTATGTATAGAAATGACTTTCTCCATCCCAATAGACCCTTCCAAGATACTTCTGCTTATTATATAAAACCCTACATGAATCGTTCCTTATCTATCAAGGCTTTGATTTCCATTAAACGATTACCTAAAAGTAATTTGCAATTGTTATCTATATCGCTCATCGAATATCTGCCAAAGTTCACCGCTCTCTTCACTTGAACTTCCTCGAAGTATTTGTGAATCAAATAATATCTGAAAAGTATTTGGGTCAATAATTTTTATTAAATCGGAACTAAAAGGATCATTTATAATTCTAGGTAGTGTATTTGGCATCCCTAACTCTGATACTATAGAGCCACTATACCTAATTTGAAAATTTTGTTTGAAATTTTCTATTTCCTTTTCAGTCATTGAATTATAAACCTCCGCTATACCTCCGGGACCGAATCTATATTCTTGAGCAACAATAAATTTCCCTGCTATCGCTTGCCAAGATGACCATTTCTCCTCATCATCAACATAACTTTTAAAACGTATATCAAAGATAGGTTCTGCTTTTTCAAACATTTCTTTATATGCCAAAATGATAAATTTGACTTGAAACGTAGCAGGAGACTTTCCTATCGTAGATAAATACATTCTTCTGAAAAAATGAGTATAAATCTGATAAAAACAAATACTACTTTTATCTATTCCAAGAATGTTACTCATTTTTTCATTACTAACAAAGTTATGGCTATCTAATTCGCATTCTATTTCAGTTAACTGAACAAAAGGATTATCGATAAAATTGCCCTTTTCAAACCGAAGGATATCGTTTAATATATTATTTCCTAAAGTTATATTAAATTTATCATCTATATCCACATCCAAGTTCTCCTTAGAAAAATCAAAAAGTAACGCTTTAATAGTATCTTTCATGTTGAAAACCTCCATTTATTATTTTTCAGAACTATGAGGCACTAGAAAGTGCTAGGTTGTAACGCTAACGAAATAGTATTTTTTAAAAAATAGCTTTTTGATTTTCCATTTCGATTAACTCTTGTAGCATTTCTTCACCACGAATTTCAATGGAACGATTTATTTTCTTAATTACTTCAAGAATTTGTATTGTATTAAAATTTGATGGCATTTTTTTATTGTTCATTGTATGTCCATTCCAGTACATTTGAATTTTACTATTATCTAGATATGCTCCTATGTATTTAAACTTTTGGCACTGCTGTAGAAAAGCATCTTCACCAACCTCTTTTAAAAAGTATTCTAGCGTTATATCCCAATAATCATCAAATAATGCATTTCGTTTAGTATTAAAGCCTTTCGGAACTAATGTGAAATTTCCGATTGAATGTGTTAACGCTGCGAATTTTTGTACTTCTTCATGTTCATTTATTTCCTTGTAATAATCATATTCGTCCAACAACCATTCATATCTTAACTTATAATTGGAAATACCACTTGATTTCCAATATAAATTACCCTGTTCTTTATCATAAGCCAATAATAGTAGACGATAAATACGATAAAATGAATTCATTGTATCAAAATCATAATTTGCAAGCTGTTCATCAGATAGTCTCCAAATTTTTTTATATAAGCTTTTAGCTAACTCGCTTCTATCACAGTCAAAAGCAGAACCACTTAACTTATATTTTAAAAACTTCTTAACTGGATCTCTCTCCTGCTTGACTTTTTCCTTAGAAGATTCATTTTTAAAATCATATTGGTAATCATTAATCTGTATAAATTGCTGCGTATCCATGTTATTCCACCTTTCAAAAATGTATTTACTTTACAAGTGATATAGTATCAAATAGTGGAGAAATTATAGACTCCCAGTTTTTGTGACCTATTTTTTCTTATCAAATTGTGTAATGTAATAGATAAAGTTTGTGAAATTAATTGCGTATTGCATTTCACCAGCATTATTCTGACGCATGATTATTGGATTCTCACCCTCAACATAACGATTTAAACTTTGTTCTATTTTTTCCTTACTGAGTGGCAACGTATTGTTATATTTTGCTTTTTGTACAATTTGCGCACCAGTCCAATATTCATAAGGATTTTCAAACATAATCGTAAAGCAAATTTTGTCGTTTGACTTCAACATTAAATTACTACTTAAAAGCATTAACCTATATATTTTTTCCGTATCAATATAAAGCGGAGTTTCCTTACTAAACAGTGTGTATAACTTTTTTATCGTCTCATCATTTGTTCTCCGAGAAGAACTGGTGAGTTTTTTTATAAATTCTTTCTTATGCAGTAACCCTTGTTCACACATATATTCTAGTAGTTTTGTTTTATTCTTAAAGCCTTTTCCATTAAAACCCCAATGTTCTCCTTCTTTTACTAGCATTGCCTTTTCCTCATTGGTTAAATAATGTATTGTATTTTCCAACAATTCGCTGTTAATAAAATCAAAATTTAGTAATATCATATCCGTTCCAACTTTCCCAACATATTACCTTATGTATTGTAAGGCATAATCAAACAACGTATATTAACACATATTGCCTCCTGGTACGATGAATGTGAGGTGCTTTTCATATGCCAGAGCTAGAAGTGAAACCCAATCTATTTATATAATACAAACTCTACCCTCTCATTAACGGAGGGTAGAGTTAAAATTAGTTATCAAGTATTTTTTTCAATAATTCTTCCGCTTCTTCTCTAGCTTCTTTTGTTTCTTGTATTAAAAATTCAATATTAATTAAGTTACTACCCTCAAAAGTTATATTCAATATATCCCCTTCAGAAACTGAGATATTAATATCATTTTTGGACAGTTCTATCTTAATAGATTCATCCTCTCTATATAAAAGGACAACAATATCCTTCTCAAACCGGTCAACTGTGTATACACATGAAAATCTACCTGAATTCACTAACTAGCTCTCCTTTTGAGTTATATAGTAAGGCAGCGTCGCCACTATTATTCCAAATGTATGATTTAGTCCACATTTGTTTATACGGAGGTGAATCATATGCATCTGGACCTGATAGTACATCGAGATAGTAACCTGATTCAATTATTGTACCTTCTGGAAAATCATAACACTGATTGCCTTCCTCACTTATTAAATACCAATTCGAAAGATCTGCATTTTCATTTGTGTTATTTAATATAGTGACGTATTCCATCTCAAAATCACCAACAGAAATGAAAACACCATCCTTTAAATCGGGTAAAGGAGTTGTACTGTCCTCTCCTTCTTCAGAAGGCAATGCAGAAACATCATAATTTGTACCATCTGTTGTTACCACAATATCTCCCGATTCAAATGTTGAGTATATTTCGGCACCAATATTTCTTAATCTTTTAACGACACCAGCATTTGGGTGACCATAATTATTTTCACCGTACGAAAGAATAGCTGTCTCTGGATCTACTTCATTTACAAAAGGTTGTGAAGTTGAAGTATCTGATCCATGGTGACCAACCTTTAGGATTTCTGCTTCTAGGTTATAATTAGCAACCATATCTGCTTCGTTTTCAATTCCTGCATCTCCAGTAAGCAAGAAGTCTACTACTCCATACGTCAATTTTAAGACAACTGAAGAGTCGTTAAGATCTTCGCTTGAATTCAAACTATTTAATACTTGTATCTTAATATCACTATCTAAAGTGATAAACGATCCCTTTTTTGCAACTTCGAATGGAATGTTTTTTTGATCGATTAAAGCTAAATATTCCATATATGTTTGAGTTGTATGGGGTTTCCCTGAATCAAGAACTTTTTTAACTTCGACTTGTTCTAATACATCTATTAAACCGCCAATGTGGTCAGCGTCAGGATGGGTGGCGACTAATAAGTCAATTGATTGTATTCCTTTTTCCTGTAAGAAGGAAATTAATTTAGACCCAGCTGATTTACGACCACCATCTATAAGAATTGTTTTTCCATTTGGAGTTTCAATTAACGTACTATCTCCTTGTCCAACACATCAAGGAAATTAACATCCAAATCCTTGCTATTAGGGATTTCCACTTTAAATGTATCGTTTAACGCTCTTGCTAAAAAGGCAGAATAACTTGCACGAGTAACAATATCATTTGATCGATAAGTACCATCTGGGAAACCTGCAGTTATTCCAACTGCTAGTATTCTTTTAACATGTGTATACGCAGCTTGCCCTTCATACACATCTGTAAATGCAACTTCAACTTCTTCTGTTAGATCAAAAGCTCATGATACGAAGATAGCCATTTGTGCACGAGTAACAGGTTCATTAGGACGATATGTATTGTCAAGAAAGCCACTTATAATCCCTTCTTCAACAGCTGAAGCTATATATCCTGATGCGACTGAACTTTTATCAACATCCTTGAATTTTGTATCTCTTTGCGTCAGCTATAGTACGAGGACAATTTTACTAGAAACTAGCAATATATTCAATTTTTGGGACTTTAGTGGTATACCTTGAAATACTCGTATTATACAGGATATTAGAATTATTTTTACTGTTTGAGGAGGTTATAGCCGTCCTCTGGTGAACGAATACTTCTTTCCTTGTAGAGTAGGCTAGATTCCTTCGCGAATTTGAGCGTGACAATGTTGACTCATTTTGCTGGACGATGATGATTGGTTCCTCTTTTACGAGATTGGGTTGACTTGTTGGCTTTGCATAATGCTTCATGGTTATCCCTACAAATAGAAATAGCCCTAACTCCTCGAAAGGAATTAGGGCTGTAATAATCATTATTTAATGAGATGAATATAATAGATTAGTAGTCCAACACTTGTTGTTTTTTATTTAACAAAAAAGATAAATATGATAAGAAGGTTTGACCCATTGCTTACCACATTCATCTTTTTAGGAATTCGATTAAAAATTATTAAACTCTTTAATAGATCAAAAGGATTTTGGAACATCTACTCTAGCAATAATAACAAGAAATAATTTGATATAGATTTTTTCTAATCAAATCAAAACCTTCCAATGTTATTCTTATTTAATTTGATTTCCGTAATTACTGCCACAAATAGCAACATTACATGAATTATGAAGAATATAATAGTAAAATAGGAGTTAGCGAAAAAAGCTATTAATGCAGATAGAGATGCTAAAAGTAAAAGAACTACAGTTATAATGTTTTTTTTTCTATCAGATTTTTTTCTTATTGTATATACTATAATAAATATTAAAGTAGATACAGAAATGATAGGTAAAAGTATTAGCAAGTTGAACCTCTCCTATTTTCTTTACTTTTTATTAATCCCAATTTTCATATACACAAGTAGCTACTCCACCAACTCCAAATCCAGTTGCTACAGCAAGACAAGGAATACATAAAACAGCCGTAGCACAGGCAACAGCACATATATTTCCTAATTGCCAACCAACTATTGATGGTAGTGCTAAACACTGAATTGTCCCATTAAAATCCAGACCTAACGGAGTAATAACATTTTCTTTCTTTTCTTTGTATTCTTCAGCCGTATAAAACGGCTCATCAGAGATATCATTATACTTTTCTACTCCATCAATATAGAATACCGTTTGAAAAGTTCCAACTTCTGATTTTTGTACTAACAACTCTGAATAAGAATCTACTGTGTGAAAATCTGAAAAATTAATATTTACATTACTTACTTTTCCATAATGTTTTGAACTAATTACTGGAATACTTACTGTAATGTAATCATTATCTGTATATGAATATACTTTCGCCTGTTTAAAATCTAGTTCAGTAGATTTAGAGTTAATTTCTAAATTCTTTCTAAATTCCTTTTTTGCTTTCTTAAGCCATTTACCCTTTTCTTTTTCATTTGATACTTCAACTAACTTTTCCACTTGTGCTAGCATCGTTTGATCGAAAGCACTCATATTTTCTCGATCTTTTGCAAATGCTGTATCATTAGGAATGATATAAGTTAGTGACAATATTGCTGCTAGTAGAATAAAAATTATTCTTTTAGATTTTTTAAAATTACTCATTAAAATGCTCCCCCTTTATTAACTCCAATTATCACCTAAACAAGATGTAGCTGCTCCACCACCAAGACCTAATGCTATACCGACACACCAAACACATCCTGCACCTAGGGTAACAACACAGACGCTCCCACAAATGTAAGCAACATTAAGCAACACAGCTCTAGGCATATCTAAACAATCTGCAACTCCGCCCCAATCAACACCCATAGGTCTAATTTCTTGATTCTTTTTTTCTTCAAACTCACTTGCTGTCATAAAAGGATCTGAATAAACTTCATCAACTTCTAATTCTCCATTTAAATAAGTTGTTAATTGAAAAGTATTTTGTTCTGAACGTTTTAATTCTATTTCTGTATAAGCTATCAATTCTTTTTTATTTTCATCAATATGAATTGCTACATTACTTATATCGTGATGATCAGGACTTTTTATTGGTATTGAAATAGATACAGTAGAACTATCTTTCATTTCGAAGAAACTAAGGTTATCAAAATCATAATTATTTCCTTGAAGCTCTAATTTACCTTTATCGATAGCTTTGTAGAGATATTTGCTCCACTTCTTAATTTGTTTTTCGTCTTTAATAGGCTTCAAGAGATTCATTTGTTGTTGTAAAAAATCATCTGTTTCTGTTTCCATGGAATTGACTTGGGCATTCACAACACCCCCGTTTGAAAACGCTATCACAATTATTCCAACTAATAGATAAAACAAACTCTTTTTTAATTTCCTCATAATTCCCTCCTAATGTAAATATTTTTCAGAACACTGTCAGTATAACATTTATTTTCCATTTATTTGGGTATTTTAATAAAGTATATAAAAAAAGGAAAATAGCACCATGCCAATAGAAGCATTAAATAACAACAAAACTATAGGTGGGAATTACATTAGGTAAATTAAACTATATTTTCCATTGATTTATTTGAATATGTGAAAATCTTATAATAGGTTCAATGAATAGTAGCGGAGTAAGTACTCTTCTCTATCTATTGATTAATATCTTAATAAATGAATAAGCTCGAATCTATAAATATAATGGATTCGAGCTTATTTCACATTGAAATGGACAGGAATTCAACTCAGTGGTTATTGGATGCTAAATATGACTAAACCGCAAGAAATCAAAGGCTTAATTGATGAATACAATAATTATGCTTATACAAGTATTGAAAATGAAATTATGCTAGATGAAATAAACGAAATTTCAAATGAAGAATTATTATGAGAGCATATTTTATATTTAATGAAGGCATCACGGAAAAAAAGAACAGAAACAAATGAGATGTCAGAAAAAGTAGTTTCTTATTTACAAGGTCATAATTTAAAATCTCTTATATTAAATAATGATAATGAAAATATAGAAAGCAAAGAAACTGCTTACCTTATTTTAGAAAAGATACAATTAATCACAGGTGGCTCTATTTATCAGGAAGTCTTCAATACTATTTTTGAAGAAATTTACAAGCAATACGGTATAGAAGAATTAGGAGGAACAACATATATATACGAAGAATATAATCGAATAGCATCTACTTTATGATCCTAGACAATCAGCTAGTATTTTAGTTTAAATTAAACAATCATTAAAAAGTCTGTTGTAAGAAATATGGACCCCACCAGTTTTTTCTGGTGGGTTATTAGTGGTGAATAAGTGATTCTTAAATATTTTTATTAACTTTATAACATCTAAAACCTTGTTAGATAGGGGTATTCATTCCAACTAATTTTTCATTCTTACTCCCACTCAAACATTGCTGGTAGCTTAGATGTAATGTCATCCAACTACGCGTTAAGACACTATATAATACCTAATTTATTAAAATCTGGATGAGCCTCTTCATGTGCAACTGCTTAACAGTTCTATTTCCACCTTAATAAGGCTCCCAACCAATTTTTGATTGGTTTAGATTGGTCTGTTTGCTTGATAACCTATCTACGATAAATAAAACCTCTATGACAAAATACACTCCTTCATAAACAAAATTATTTGTTGCACAGTATATGTCTACTACGCAATAAATGGGTTACGATAAATTCTCGTTTTGTTACCGGAAAAAGAGATAGAATCTGGTGTTTATCCATCAAGACGTGTTAATAACACTTATCTTTTAGTTCCCAAGCTAATTAAAAAACGTCTCAACTCCAGTACTGTCAATGATTTGAGACGTTTTGTGTCATTGTTTTAGACACGAAAGTACTTAATCTATACATTGCAACACCAATAAGAACGTTTATTTCTAATTAGTCCCTTTGTGTCACTCGTCATCCCTCTCTTCAAAACTGTTTATTATTATATCCCACTGGAAAAGAATTTAACTTAGTTAAGTTGGATAAAATGTGAAATTAGATCTTCAACAATCGCGCTTCGATTGTTGAAGAATAAAATGATTCTTTTAATTTCATTCTCTTATCTCCATTACTACCGTATCAAATAAGTTACCATTTACATAAACCATAAAGGCCCATTCTCCAGCTTCACTAACCATAACATTTGATGGAGTATGTGAATCAGCTCCATTGTTAGGTCCTGCAAAATTTTTCGACCAGAATTTATCATCTTTTAAATCACCATTAGTTAAAATCGGATAAATTTTAGTTGTGGATCTGTTTACACCCACCACTGTCATTTCTCCTTCGTTAACTCCCCAAAAATGCCACATCCATTTTTCAATTTTATTTGGTTTTAAAATAGGACCAATAATTCCTATCTTACCCTTGTTGCCGAACATATCACTACTGCCGGTTCCAGTATCAAATTCTTTAGCCTTTCGACTCCAATCAATATCTTTTATATCATCATGTTTCACGTAACTTGGAATGTTTTTAGGTAAGCTAATGTTATTTTCTTCTTTATCCAACTTATTTGCTTCACAGCCTAGTAGAATAAGAATAAAAATAATTGATATGTAAACTTTTCTCATAGAATTATCCCTTCTTCAATCGTAGTCTATAAGTTATTCTCTACTGCGAATCCAAATCCTCTTTAATTATAAGAGGCACAATCCTTGTAGTGAATTGTGCCTAAATACAATATTTATAAGTCACTATTGACCTATTCAAGATAAGCGCTTTGATTGTTGAAGATCAAGGAAATGATCATGATTGCAGCCTTTAGTTTGTTTAAGAAAAGCTACCCGTTACTTTAAGTACATTAGTTCACAAAGTTAATTTAACAAGAATTATTACATTTTTCCATTCTCAATCCAATACCAGATTCGGATACTTCCTAATACAGACCCTACAAAAAGCACAAATAAAATAAATATCCAAAGTGACATCATGCCAATTTCCTTAATCCCTTTTGCATTAACAGCCACAAAAATCAATGCACCTATTAACATTAGATAAAAGAATACATTAGGTATTATCCAAGCAATCCTTAATTTTTTGTTCTTCAAAATGTCACCCCTTTCACAAAAACTCCTCACAAATTTGGTTGAGGTTAACATATATTATTCCACAATATGTTTCGATTGCGGAATAAAGGCTAATATTAACTGTTTTACAATCCTGACCGTTACTTTAATAAGGAAAAAGCGATCCTCCGTTATTGAAGTAACACACCATTTCATTTAAACCACCTAAAAATAAAGCACATGAAATCATGTGCTTATCTTTTTAATATTCACATTATAAAAAACATTACTACATTAATTATTACTAGAGTTAAAACTAATCCAAGAGCTATTTTTTTAAAAGTAAAAGTAATAGTACCTTTTTTCACTCCTTTAAAAATTAATAAGAAAATGATTAGTGAAACTGCCAGGATAGTAATATCCATTCTATATCTCCTCTATTGGTATAAATATGTATATTTTACCATAAACCTATATTTAATTTTCACCTTTTATTCAATTAAATGCTTCATTAGCGAAAAGGCGACTGTTCTTATTGAACACTCGCACCCGTTACTTGAAGAAGAGTTTCTACTTATTTTTCGGTTACCCTTACAAATTGTTCATTCTGATAATCTCTCCGATGTTATAGCCTATCCAAGCACCGATAAATGGAAAAGCATCGATAGGAAAGTCCAATCTTACAGTGTCAAAATCCATAACAAAAATGAAACCTGTAAGAAAAACGCTTATAACACTGATGAAGACAATCTCAGTTATTTTTCTTCGCTTCCACCTTTTCTCTCCCAAACGATTTCTGTCAAATACCCGCACACGTCTACTCGTCTTTGTACCGATAGGTCTTCCTGTCTTTAGGGTGTACAACGTGATAGCTACTATTATCCAAGAAAGTACACAAAATGCTCCAAAGAGGAGTAATGGCTTTCCGTTCTCAGCAAGATAACCAAAAGGCACGAATAACAACAGCATTGCAAGATTGCCTTGGACTAATTGCATCTTTTTTAAATACTTAACTTCTTGTATATCCCATTGTGTTTCATCCATTTTATCCCCGCTTTCAATTCGACAACTTGTCAAACTAACCTGCCCGTTAGTTTAAGTAAAAACCTTCACAATATCACTTATCTTCTAATTATCATCTTATCAGAAGATATTAAATTATTGTTCATTTTTTCCACAATTATGTAAATCCTACTGTGCAGTATATGTCAACTAGGCATTAAATGGGTTATGCTAAATCCTGATTTTGTTGCCGAAAAATAGATATAGATTCTGGTGTTTTCCCCCCAAGATGTGTTAATAACACTTATCTTTTAGTTCCCGAGCTAATAAAAAAACGTCTCAACTCCAGTACTATCAAGGATTCGAGACGTTTCACCTATTTATTTAGTTGTGTTAATAGATATTTGACACGAAGTTTAGGCTTTAAGAGTAATAGAGAGTTTCCTCCCTATCTTCCTAAACATTATTATAATCAACGGGAAAGCATCTAACATAGTTTAGTTAGATACTTCAACAGCCGCGTTTCGATTGTTGAAAAATCTATGTTTTATAGTATCCTTGGATTGCGAATTAAGAAAACTCCTTGTTTTGTTCGAGCTGCTCTTTAGTAACCTTCTACTGTGGTTCATAATGTTCAAGCCATTTCTCTACGTCGTAACAAAAGAGTAAAACCCTCACATTGCTTTTCACAGTAATAACAGTTCAAAAGGTGGTACCTCCCAACTCCATAGTTTCTACAAACTGCAACACATATTTTGTAATCAATAATGAAAAAATTCAACATTTCTAGTAAGATATAACTAATTACATAGAAGAGGAGTTATTCCATGAATATAATTGAAGGTGTGGATTTTAATCTTATGATGTTTGTTGGCCCACTTATTGTATTAGCAGTTACAATTAGTGGTCTTTGTCTAATTTATAAACTGATATTTAATAGACTCCCTAAATCAATTGACAACTATTTATTAGGTGGAGTAGCTCTTTTGGGTGCATATTTATGGGTATTCCCAATGCATATGGGATTCTTTGAATACTTTAAAAACTGGGGCATTTAACTTGCCCTTTTTCATTTCCCGATCTTATCTATCAGTATTTAGGCGAGCTACTCAGTAAAACAAATTCTAGTTGGAACGTTTTCTTAATTAAATTATAATTAAAGATAAAGGAGTGAAGCAGGTTGCAGTTACTTATTAAAAATGAACTACGTATAAATATAATCTTAGCTTTGTTTTATACTTTTTCTTTGATATTTTTAGATAGTAATCGTATAGCATTTTATATTATAACGGTCACGATTTGTCTTATTGTCTTAAGTATCAGACTAATTGCAATTACAAGAAAAGATATTTAAGTATGGAGAAACATTAATACGCATTTTTCTTCTACTACGTATTAAGAAATGAACATCCTTCTTGTACTAAACTGCTCCGTTAGTCGAAAAGCGAATCCTCTTATTGAACACTCGCTCCCTTTAGTTGAATAAAGTTTTATTAAAATTCAAATTCAAACAATTCCTTTTTTTCTTCTTTTGAAAGTCCCGTAAAGAACTTTTTATGTACCCTCAGTTCTTTCTCTTTTCTAGGGAATGTTTTTTCCAACCAAGTCACCGCCATTGGAGTATGTTCAGGTTGGGCATTAACTTTTTCTAAAAACCATTCATATTCTTTTACAGATTCATCAGTTAGAAGTGTTAAGTCCTTTTCCCTGCTTTTATAGTCGAGTTCTGCTAGTTCTCTTGCAGTAATGTGACCATTTATTTTTTTCACTACTCCAATTTCAGAAGGCATACGCTGATCATTAATTGATACAAAGTAATGTATGTAGTTAACTAATCTGAAAAGTCCCTTTTTTGTATCTTTGTTATTTGCAATGTAAAGCCAATCACCTTTATTTGAAAAACAATTAAACTCAGAATCCTTTAATGCAATTAACATTTTTTCATACTTTTTCATAACACACCTCAATTCTGTAGCATAAGATTGTCATAATGCGTTGAATGATTAAAATAGAGTGGAATATCTAACTCTTTTGCTGATAAAAAACGTCTTATTCTATAATCTTCTTTATCTCAGAAAAAGGGAAGCTAAAAGATCTCTTTGTATGAAGGTATTTACATAAAAATTCTTCACAAATATAAAAATCACTTCTTCAGCTAAACTGCCCTTTAGTTGAAGAACCCTAAAGAAAGAAGGCTGCCGCCGCAACCCATTATCTAAACTCTTGCACAGTATATATTTCATTGGTCTGAAGCATCACTGAATGGGTATTCTTCAAGTTGATTTTCCTTTGCTAAAATAAAATATATCCCAAGAATAAAAGTAATTATTAAAATAAAACAAATTAACCAATACATCAAAGGATAGTTATATGTTACTGTTGTAACTCCCGAATTATCATTTGTTATACTTTCCTCAACAGGATAATAAAGAGTATCTATAAGGAGGTATGTTAGTATAGCTGAAAAACTAAGAAATATTCCTACTGCACGTTTCATCATTCCACCTCAAGTAAACAACATTGATAAATACAGATTAACATAAAAACGGAATCCTTCTTTAACTAACCTGCTTTACTAAGACAAGCTAATCTCCTTCTTGAAGATTAGCACTCGATAGTTGAAAAAAAGCTTTACTCCTTTTTAAAAGCAAAGCACCTAAAGTTGAGAAAAGAAATTTTACTTTTGCTCAAAATTAATGATTGATATTTTAATTGTTAAAGTAGTTGTAAGGGCAAATCTAGATACTTTGACTTTTAAAACATTGTTTTCAATAAGATATTGTTTATTTTCAATAGACTTAATAATAATCTCCATATTTTCTGTGATACCATTAATATTATTTGTTAGTAAAGAACTTATTTCATTACGGATATTCTGTTTTAATTTATATTCTCCAAATGTAGTTAGATGATATTTTTCAGCATTAATTATTTCAACATTAATTTCTTGTAAAGTAAGTAGTTCAAGACTTTTTTTATTTGCATTTTTAATGTCTTCATATAAAACTTCTTTATCTTTTTTTAATGATTCAACTTCACCTTGTAACTCTTGAATTTTTAATAACTGCTTGTCCTGAAGTTGTCCAAAAAAATACAGGAATAGCAACCAGCTAATTAGAGAACCAATAAAAACTCCTACCAATAAAAACTGCCAAGACTTTTGATTGTATAACTCAGGAACTCTCAATTTTCACACCACCAATGATTTTCAAATTCCCTTCATATATATGAAAAGAGAAAAAAAATATCACTGAATAGCTACATTTTAAACTTCACTTTATTGGGACAAGAACTTCTTAAACTGCACCTTTAGTTCGATAAGAAAAAACGATGCCTTATTAAAGCATCGCTCCCGATGGTTTAAGTACAACTCTTAACAAACTAAACTAATTGGCAATATTTATTTTTTATTTACTATCAAGAATAAACCTAATCCAGTAACTACGAATAGTAAAATTAAAGCAACTGTTGGCATTCCAAAATCCGTGCCCCAACTCAATGAGCCTTCGTTAGATGCCATATATGATGCTGAAGCTTTAATCGAGTCAGACAATTGTTGTATTGAATAAACAATAATCCCAGTAATAATCGCCTGTGCTATAAGAAAATACCCTAACAAATCTCTCAAATTACTTATCCTCCTCAGTTAATTAATAAAAATTCGACAAGTAAGGATATTATTCCTTCTTAGTCTAACCTGCTTCGATAGTCAAAAAACGAATGCTCCATTGAACACTCGCCCCCGTTACTTTAATAAAAATTTCTAAATTACTCATACTAAAAGCAACTATGAATGGAGGATTCATCCTTCTTAAAAGGGTGCTTTTTTCTTCAAATATACTTCAACTGTACCGCCTTTAAAAGCCGCCACATCGACAACCCCTAGTTTCACTCTTGCACCTGTTAATAAAACAAATTATTGTTCTTGTTGCCCTTTATTCTTTTTTATTGTTATTAGTTTTGACATGACAAAGTGAACTACTGCAATAGTTAGTAAAAAGTCTCTATATGCCTCACTTGTCCCACCCAAGAAACCACCAACAGTAGAGAAAAAACCAAACGAAATTACAAGCAAAGCCAGAACATAATACTCAATTTTCAGTTCCATTTTATATCCCCTTTATTAAACATTACTGCTCCGTTAGTTTAAGTGAAAAGCTTCACAATATCACATATCTTCTAACTAAATCATAACAGAAGATAACGAATTGTTGTTTATATTTTCCAAAATTGTCGATAGTTGCTGCATAGTTTAAAGTCTTCTACTCATTAAATGGGTTACGCTATATACTTTTTGTTGCCGATTAAGAGATAGAATCTGGAATCTCACCCACAAGACGTGTTAATAACACTTATCTTTTACTAACTGATCTAATAAAAAAAACGTTTCAACTCCAGTACTGTCAAGGAATTAAGACGTTTTAACTACTCAAATTTAGTTGTGTTAATAGATATTTTACACGAAGTTGAATCTTCAAGAATAATAGGGAGTTTCCTCCCTCTCTTCCTAACCATTATTATATCCAAGGGAAAAGTATCTAACTTAGTTTAGTTAGAAATAATTTGAATTAGATTTTACCACTCGCGTTTCGATTTTTGAATAATCTATTCTTATTGAATAGTATTCTTGTACTGCGCAGCAATGACTTTGTATTATTGTTTTTCTTCTATAAGCTAATCTCTAACATAAAATCAAT
This sequence comes from Metabacillus litoralis, assembly GCF_007994985.1. GTDB lineage: Bacteria > Bacillota > Bacilli > Bacillales > Bacillaceae > Metabacillus > Metabacillus litoralis. Next base: position 19,277 of record NZ_VOQF01000024.1, read on the forward strand.
TTTAGTTTCCCCTAATTTGGCTTTTTATGTATCCATGAAATTTATTATAAAAAAAGATATTTGAAATCATTACAGGGATATAAAATATCAAAGAATACCATAATTTCCATTTTTTATAAGTAAAGAGATTGAAGAATTCAGTTCCTACCCACTCTAATCCAAGTAATAACCCTGCTCCAAACATAATATAGAGCAAGTTATTAAGGCTCTTTTCTGCATAATAGTTCATTAGGATAAGTAGTGTAAACGGATAGACTATAGTTTGCAATAGTATGTCCATTAATTCCCCACTATCATGGTCAACTGTATCATATAAATCATAAGGTTCCATTGCTAAGAAGTAATCTCCAACTGTTGTATATAAAAGATTAAATAATAATATTGCGATAATTTCGGTAGTTAATAAAGTGTTATATCGCTTATGTAAGTAAGTAAAAACCGAAAGCACTAGAATTGTAATGAATATCGTAAACCATTCATTTTCATCAAATTTTCGTGGTAATATCGGTTCTAATATCTCATAAGCTCTCTCAAAGAAATTCATTATATAACCCTCTCTCTTTTCAAAGTACTGTAGAGAAAATTACTAAAATAAAGAGTTAATAATATTACCAACATTTCAAAAAACATATCTAATGATGGGTACCAAGTTATACTGTCTGACCGTAAAACTCCAATAAATAAAAATGTTTTTTCAACAATGATTCCCAACAATATCCACGAGAATGTAGCTAACAACTTTTTAAACAATGTTGCTTTGGATCGATATACTGCCATTAACCATAAGAGAGTAATTGCAAAAACAGCTCCATATTGTAAGCGGACAGTCCAAAACGGAAAATGCTCTGTAACAACAGAAATTCTGTCATATGGGGAAGAAATTGTGTAAAACATATTCTGACAAAAATACGAAGTAAACATAAATAATAAAAAAATTTCTATTTTAGTAAACCAATTTTGCAATAATGGTAGCGTTAAAGCAAGTGACACTGAGACAGTAAGTATTATAAAGAAAGTAGTCATCAACATAAGTTAAATCCCCCAAATTTTATCATTATGTTTAGGATTCGTTTAACTTTTGATTAGGTGGCTTCATTTTTATTTGAACTCTATTCTTGAATATATAAGATTTTATCAACTCAAGAGCTAACCTGGATAATATTTTTACTATAAACACTAAAAATAAAGAATGATACCATTCATAACCTCTTTTAAATCTTAACGAATTAGTCTTTCTCTCAAGCAATATTTCATAAGCACCTTGAGGTATCCCCCATAAAAACAGCTTTTTAATCATAGTAGGGAGTTTATCGTTATAAGTGGATTGACAGTACCATATAGACAAATATGGACAAACAAGAACATCATAGACAATATTTATTTTAAATATTCTAGGCTTAAATCTAATTGGATATTTAACTTTATTTGTTTTCACTAAATAAGAATTAAACAATACATTAACAAAGCCATTCCAAATAAAGAATGGAACCCAGAGTTTATATGATGAACGTTTAAATAAAGTTGGAAAAGATATTATAGCAATTACAATTCCCATCCTATATATAAATTTTTCAAGCAATTTAAGACACCTCCTATTATTTTAAGGTGTCCAATTATTTAATTTATATTTGCAACGCTATCAACGTTTCCTTAGCCGGTTACATTTTTAACAAAATGAGGAACTCTACTGCGTATTAAAATGTTTACTACGGAAAAAACGATCCCTTATAAAAATCTTATATTGAGTGTATGTTGAATGGTCTCTCACTTCGTGAAACAGCTTTAAAAATTGGTATCACTCACGTAACTGCTTTTTACTGGCGGCATAAAGTGTTGTCTGCTCTCGCAAAAGAAAATATCGGTATATTTGAAGGATTAGTAGAAGTAGATGAAACATATTTCTTAGAAAGCCATAAAGGACGAAGAGTTATTCCGAATCGAAAACCAAGAAAACGTGGAGGTACTGCTACCAAAAGAGGTATATCTAATGAACAAGTCTGTGTCTTAGTAACTAGAGACAGAAACAGAACTACACTTTTAAAGCTAGTCGGTACAGGTAGAATTCTAATGGACCAAATTGACACCACCCTTACATCTCATTTTAAGAGTGATAAGGTGCTTATTTCTGATGCTCACAATTCTTACAAATCATATACATCTAGTAACGATATGGAGCATGTCATCATAAACGGTAGTATGAAAGAATATGTAAAGAAAGGCATCTATCACCTCAATAATATTAATAATTACCATTCCCGTTTAAAGAAATGGATAAGCCGTTTTAATGGTGTTTCTACGAAGTATTTACAACTCTATTTAGTGTGGTTTCAATTCCTGGATAATAGAAAAATGGAAAGTGATTTGAGCAAGAAAAAACAAATGCTTATCTTGGCAAGTGTACATGGAACTTGGGAAACCGCCGATAATTTAAGAGTGAGAGACTACGCATTCTAAGTGCTAATATATTCGTTTTTTTGGAATAAAAAATACACATAAAAATGAGCTAGGAAATGCATCTCCAAGCTCAATGTATTTTGATGTACATTTTTACTAAAGCTACCCTTTAGTTGAATAATGAATTATTAAAATTCAAATTCAAACAATTCCTTTTTTTCTTCTATTGAAAGTCCCGTAAAGAACTTTTTATGTACCCTCAGTTCTTTCTCTTTTCTAGGGAATGTTTTTTCCAACCAAGTCACCGCCATTGGAGTATGTTCAGGTTGGGCATTAACTTTTTCTAAAAACCATTCATATTCTTTTACAGTTTCATCAGTTAGAAGTGTTAAGTCCTTTTTCCTGCTTTTATAATCGAGTTCTGCTAGTCCTCTTGCAGTAATCTGACCATTTATTTTTTTCACTACTCCAATTTCAGAAGGCATGCGCTGATCATTAATTGATACAAAGTAATGTATGTAGTTAGGTAATCTGAAAAGTCCCTTTTTTGTATCTCTGTTATTTGCAATGTAAAGCCAATCACCTTTATTTGAAAAACAATTAAACTCAGCATCCTTTAATGCAATTAACATTTTTTCATACTTTTTCATAACACACCTCAATTTTATAGATAAGATTTTCATAATGCGTTGAATGATTAAAATGGAGTAGAGTATTTAACACTTATGCCGATAAAAAACGTATTCTTCTTTAGTTCAGGAGAAGGGAAGCTAAAAGATATCTTTTTATGAAGGTATTTACATAAAAATTCTTCACAAATAAAAAAAATCCCTTCTTCAGCTAAACTGCTTCTATAGTTGAATAAGTTCCACAAAAATAGCTTCAATCCCTTCTAAGATCAAAGCTACCCAATAGTTTAAGTACATAATTTCACAATCAGCTATTTTATCCACCTTGTCTGTCTATTACATCTCCACTTTCAGATAATCCTCTGACAATACTTTCTCTACCTATATTGAAATAATAACGTTTACTTTTATCTTGATGATGAATAATTTCAGCTTCTTCAAATGACTCTTCTTCCTTTGTTTTGGTCTCTACTTTTACAATTCCAGGATTATTTACTTCACCAAACACCACATAAAATTCATGAAGTTCATTCCCTTTATTATCATATTCACGCAGAGGTTCAATATGTAATGTCATATTATCATTCTCGTAATGTGTCCATCCATGATGACCAACGTTTTCCCAGCCTTCTTTATCACTTCCTTTAAAGAAGGCTAATGCAAGTGCTTCGTAATTTACCAAAGGAAAGTCTTCTTTATTAGGGTCTGTCGTGTACATAACAATGGTTACATTGTCATATATTTCAGTGTGGATTATATCATTAACTTTATAAGGAATACCTTTTTCAATTGCTTCTTGAAAATCATCATATTTTCCAATTTCAAAATCTGAAAAATCAACCCAATAAATCAATACTACTGATAAGACAGCAATAAGAGATATACTTATTAGCCTTTTCATCAATAACCCCTCCTCACTTTTTATATTACTATTAAAAAACTAAGTTCTTGTTCCACTATTCTGCTTCGTTAGTTTAAAAAAGGGGCTAATGTCTGTCGTACAGTCGCTCAGTTAAATAATTATCTATCCTACTCACTAAACTCATTATATTCATCAATGTAGAATGCTACATAACCACAATTTGAGCAAACGGCTGCTTTAGGCTTTGCAGATACTTTGTTGAAAAGCCCTTTCACCTTTTTACTTATTTTGATTCCGTACATTCCACCTTCAACATTAACATTACAATCTTTTATCATTTCATTTTGACATTGATTACATTTCATCTTTATACCACCTTTGGTTTTAAAACCTTGTTTACTTATATACGAGTAGACAAAACATAAAGTTTCACAAAGTATAGAAACAACCTTGCTTTTTCAAGTAATCTTACTTCTTAATTTGAATAAGAAATAGACAATTCCTCTAATTGCAGAAACCTGCTCCGTTAGTTTAAGTGTAAACCTTCACAATATTGCATTTATTTTAACATAAATATCCAGTTTAAGTTAATTTAATTTTATTAGATGTAGGGTAGCTGTTACCAAACCATTTTACTTAAAATCAACCTTTATCTTTAACATAGCCAATTTAAAAAGGGCTGGAGTTCATTTACTAGTTTTTATACGATAACAATTACATTTTTGATATCTAGAACTTTTATAGCCATTATTAGAAAATCCCCCAATACACAAGTTCCTAGAAATAAATAGGAACTTATTTTATGTCGCAATTTATATCTACTCCACAATAGATGGTATATGCTAAATTCTGGTTTTGTCGCCGAAAAAAGATAGAATCTGGTGTTTCTCCCACAAAGACATGTTAATAACGATAGGTTTCAATAACATTAAAAAAGTCTAAATCCTTAACTGAAAAGGATTTTAGACGTTTTCCTTTCTTCAATTCCAATAGATTCTCCTTCTTATTTAATGCCGTATTCCCTCACATAGCAACCTTTATACTAAAGGTAATTCTTCTTATTCAATTAAGGTTTCTGAATTACCGTTGTTGTATTTACCTAACTTTGTAATAATGAAATTAAGCTTGTGGAATTAAGTAACGTTAATACCTACTTAAATTTAGTTGTATAAAGTACTACTTCACCATTTAAAATGTAATTATTACCTTCAACTGAAATTTGATCAAACTCATCTGATAAATTTATTACACAATTAAAAAAGTCCTTTGTAGCAGACGTGTTTTGTTCAGTAAAGACTATTAATTATATTATTCTATTTTTTCATCGAATCAAAGATTAGTGGGACCGATACTATATGTTCCTTTACTAATTAAATGATAAAATATAGATAAAAAATTAGAGCTGTCTAACTACTCACAAACCAGGAGGATAACTACGATCAAAAAGTTCATAATATCTCTACTTACTATTACAGCTATCTTTTTTACAGCGAAAGGGTTGTTACACATGTTTTGGTATGGTCCTTTATATGATGTTAAATCTTTTTCTATTTTCTATGGCAATCCTACTGAACAAAAGGTGCAGGAACTTAAAAAATTTGATGCGGTTATTTTGGAGCCCACGGCATTTTCTAAAGAGAATATTACTATTCTACAAGAATCCGACGTTAAGGTATTCGGCTATGTAAGTCTTATGCAGCTTGAAAATTGGAATGAAGAGCTGAAGAAGCATATTGCTGATTCTGATTATGCAGAGCTTAATGGTGAACGAATTTATATTGAAGAATGGGATACATATGTGATGGATTTGCGTGAGTCGCATTATCGTGATGCATTACGATGGAAGATAGAGAAGTATGTGACAGCAAATGGACTTGATGGGGTGTTTTTTGATACGGTGGATGATCTTGACTACTATTTTCATGAAGATCAAGAAACGCAGCAAAACATGAGATCAGGTTATGTGTCTTTACTAGAGGAGTTAAAGTCAGCATACCCAGAATTATTAATTCTCCAAAATCGAGGATTTGATACATTAAAGGCTGCTTCCAAACCATATATTGATGGTGTGTTATGGGAAGGATTTGAGGCCAGTGATTTGCAAGAAAGTGAGTGGGCAAAAACTTGGCTGAAGTATTTTAAGAAAGAGCAATTGATTGGTAAAGTGCGAGTACTTACCGTTGTCACAGATGAAGAAAGCCTGAAATTAAGTGAAAAACACCGCTTCCCTGCCTTTATGCGTACTGGCGGAACTTATCAAGAATAAAAAAATGGGGGTCTGACCCCCATTTAAACTGCATAATCCCCGTTATACTGAACCAACGAAACATCCTGTACACCATCAAGATCTCCTAATTTATTCATAAACGCAGTGTTATCAATCTTCAGTCGAATTTCCGCGGTTATCTCCATCATGTTTTTACGAACGACCTTTGATTTAAGGGTATAATCTAGCTTTTGCAATTCACGTTTTACTTCGTCATTTGCTTCCTCTGTGTAGTGGATAACAAGTAAATATAATGTGTCTGTATGTTTTTTGCGTGATAATACAACGATTACAGCTCCGATGATCACAGCTCCTAGTAGTGTGAGGAGATATAAGCCCGCTCCACTTGAAATACCTGCTGCAATGGCCCAGAACATAAATACAACATCAAGTGGATCTTTTATCGCTGTTCTAAAGCGGACAATACTTAGAGCCCCAACCATTCCCAGCGAAAGCACAACATTTGTACTTATTGTCATAATCACAAGTGATGTGATCATGGTCATAACTAGTAATGTGACATTAAAGCTAGGACTATATAACACGCCTTTATAGGTATATTTGTACACACCATAAATAAAGGAACCTGCCATAAAGGCTGTTAGTAAGCCTAGTAAAATATCAAGTGCTGCTAGGTTTCCAAACATATAATCATTTAAAAAGCTATTTTTTATCACGTCATTGAAATTTGTTACATCATTTCCCATTTGTTTCCCCTCTTTAGTAACCGTGATATTGGATTGATTTCATACGGCATAATACATATTTTGAAATCGCTGAACGATTATGAGCACCAAGCTGAAGAACAGCACGAATATATTCTGGTAAAAATTCATCATATTTCACTTCAAGAATCATCTGTGAAGATGGTAACACTTCTGTTGAGCTATTGTTGGGATTAAACAAGTCAGTTGAATTTGTCACAACACTCAATTCCTTATCAAAGGTAATCCTCACATTACTAATATGGCCGATATATGCTTCACGAATATAATCAACAATCACACGTGGCCGCATATATTCACTATTAAGATAATGATAAAATTCCTTATAAAGTGGCTGCTCTTTATTTCTCAGAAATTCATAATCCCAATCAAGCAGCTTCAGGTATTCTTCTTTTGAAATGGATACAGATGTTTTTAGGATATATTCTCCCTGCCTACTTTTCTTCTCAAGCTTTATGACTTCATCAGAATGGTTATATATCCGAATCCTGAATTTCTTTCTTCGCAAAATTCCATAGTTCTTTTGAAATAAATCATGATCATGTATATTATCAAAATAAAGACTTCTAATTAAATATCCTTGTTGATCAATTGAGTGATCATCCTGCTTTAAAAGTACACCTATTTTATTTCGCAGAATCAAGTAGTCTTTCTCAGTAATATAATATTTTAATTCATGGCGGAACTTCTTCATGAGCTTGCTCCTTTAGTCACAATAATTTCTTGAACACCCCAGTGAATAATCCTCGCATTGTCTTTATAATAATCAAACGGAATTTGAGTATGACCATCTTCATCCGTTACTAATACACGCCAATAATATCGACCAGGCTCAAGTATATCTGTTTCATAAGAGAACTTCTTCACATCTTTTATATCAACGATCGTTGATTGAAATGTTGGCTCAGTACTGATTTGAAGATGATAGGTTAAGAGATCTTCCTGCAGATCATGAGATGTTTCCCATTTGAACACATCTTGATTATTCTCCCTTTGGTAATGTAAAAATATCGGCATTGGGAATTGCAATGATTCTTTGTATAAAGCTTGGTATCTTGTTGCCACTGTTTTTAGCTTGTTGTATGAGGAATCAAATTCAGAAGCTTCAATTCCTAAATATTTGAGATCTGGATTTCTCAAAGTGTAAGGCTTAACAATTGGTCGATATTCGTCAATCTTTTTAGCCATTGATTCTTCATTGATGATTGCTGTAAGTTCATCAATTTTCTTCGATAGCTTTTCTACATTTTGCGGATCTCGTAAATAACGTTTATGAAGTACCGTTCCCCAATAACGTTGAAGCCCTAAATGCCAGCTTGGAAAATCATCTGTTCTTTCTGCATCACGACCAAGTGCTTTATCAAAATCCCACGGAATAAAATACCACTTCTCTGAATTAAGTGGACTGTATAAATAGTAATTCGTAGACATTGTGTCATAATTACCAAACATCACATTAACTGCCAGCCATGTGAGATAATTTTCTTCATTAAAGTATTTAGAAAACACCTCATTAAACGGCTTTGACAAATCATTTACATCATCTAACATGGTTAGCAATTCTTCATGCTGTTCACTGCCACTTATTTTCAACACAGATTCGAATGTTTTTTTATCATAAGCTGGATCATCTGAGAGCTTAAGTTGGTCTTGATAGCGATAAAATTCAAAGTTTTCCGCTTTATACAAATGACCATCAGGGTTAAGGCCACGAGCGGCTAGTGCTTTTTCATTAAGCTGCTCTACATGTGTATAAAGGCCATAATCAACAAACTCATCACCTGCATTTGGATCCGTCATATCTTTAACATGTAATTGAACAAAATCCGTTCTCAAACTGATAAGATCGGGAATTTCTTTAAAAAAGTCAAATGCTAATTTATTACGAACTCTAGTCACATCATCTGCATGCTTATTTAAATTCAGTACAGTTTGTCCATACCATAATCCACCGTTATCACTTAAGCGAATTTTATAGGATTTCTGTGCTTCAAGACGACTAGAGCGTCCTCTTAACTCAATACTTGCATTTGGAGACGATTTCCCCAGATCAATAAAGCCATTCTTTTCAGGACCTTCTTTCGTTCCTGTTTCAAATAAAATGTTCAGCTTTGGTCCATCATCTAGATTGCTATATTCTTTATACGATTCATTTAATTCATAAATGCTAATGTCGTTATCTGGTACACGATTTTGATCAAAAACTGTTATATAAACATGCTTCACTTTATTGCCGTTATGACCTTCGTACACACGCTTATCCTCAACAAGTGAATCCTCAGTTTTTTCTACCTGAGTAGTCGTACTGTTTTGCTTTGTAGTAGCATTTTGCTGATTGGTAGGAGCTGTTGAATAGCTCTTCATCACCAACAGAAGGATAAAAACCGCAATCACGGCTAGTGATGTTTTAAAATATGGTGGTTTTTTCATGCTGATCCTCCTATTCTTCAAGACTACCAAACCTCTTTAACAGCCGCTCAATCCCCGTTATTTTTTCTTTATAAACAATAGGCTGCGAGCAGAATGTTGTGTAATCAATTTCGTTTAATCTTGAGATCAAAATACGACAGCCCAGATATAAACTAATAATCGCAGCGACAAACATGCCTCCTCCATATTGATTAAACAATCCCATGAAAAGCAGGGTAAGAAGAAAGCTTAATATTGTGTACGAACCGATGAGCCAAAATGCTGCTTTTTTTTCATCAAAATAAAGCAGGATGAGAAAAAAGGTAATGATTAAGCTAAGAAACCATGTTCCTAACACAACAATCATGAATATATCAATTTGATCTTGTGTCATTCCGAGAAATGGTAGAAACCTTACACCTAAAAAT
>NZ_VOQF01000025.1 GCF_007994985.1 Metabacillus litoralis
TGTCATTCCGAGAAATGGTAGAAACCTTACACCTAAAAATAGAAAGGCGACAGCTACCAATAGCTGTACCTGTGACATAAACAAAATCTCATGCTTTAATACTCGGTACATTTCGTTTTTGGCATTTTCAATATCCTGCAGAGGAAACCCATTTAAAATGCGGCCATAATATTTTTTATACGCTTCATAAAAGGTTGTTTCAACTGTGACCATAAATAGTATGAGCGCAGGCAAAATACTCAAATAAGCATAAAACACAGGTGTATCATAATAAGGTGCCATCACAAACGTTTCTTCAACAACAATTTTGCGATCGCCAAACCAAACAGCTAAATTATGCGCATATAAGCCAACATAATAAAATAGCCCGATAAAAAATAAATAAGGATGTTTTTCAAGATAC
>NZ_VOQF01000026.1 GCF_007994985.1 Metabacillus litoralis
CCTGCTAAGGGTGTAGGTCGCGCGAGCGGCGCGAGGGTTCAAATCCCTCCTTCTCCGCCATATTAAATTTAAATAAATATGGCCCGTTGGTCAAGCGGTTAAGACACCGCCCTTTCACGGCGGTAACACGGGTTCGAATCCCGTACGGGTCATCCTAAAACACTACATCATATATGTAGTGTTTTTTTGTGTCTACAATGAGCAAAAACACTTAGAGGTTAGTTGTTGAAATACAACTCCATGTAAAAGCATTTTCCCCTATTTCGCCAATGTAAAGAGTCGTTATAGTTAATTATATGAAAATTCTTAAGGTGAAGATGTAGAAACGTTCTAAGGTGTTTTAGATACCTTATAGAGATAAATGAAATAACTTAACTTATCAATATATATACACATAGTGCGACTCAAGGGGAGACTCTTCAGTCGTGCAGCATATGAGGAGTCTCCCGGAATGACAGTAGAAAGCAACTGTCTCTGTAACGGAAACCAACTGCAAAGTTTAACAGAATCTTAAAAATAAACGAACCTTTTCAGTTTTTCCACCTTTGAAAACATCTTTAGTGAACCATGCATTTAAGATTCATCTTCATGTAATTAAGACTAATAAGTAGAAACGATTTAATATTTGTCATTTTATCCTAAAGCTATTTTTAAAAATTATGTATTCAAAAGCATTATTTAATGACTAAATATCTATTAGTAGAAAGATCATTTTTCTAGAGGTTACGACAGACGGTGATCAAATTGAGATTAACTCCAACAATCTTAAACTACACAAGTAAACACTCCTGTAATTAGCTCACTTCCAAAGCCCTATTAGATAGCGTCAAGGCATACATATAGTATAGTCCATTTAGTTCTGTACCAAATTTATAAATGTTTATAAAAAAGGCTCTGTTAAAATTTGTTGTTGATTTCTGTGCAGGCATTCGCTTTCCGCGGGCGGTCCGGTAGCCTCCTCGTAAGCTGCGCGCCTGTGGGGTCTCCCTTTGACACGCTTCTCTAAGCAGGAGTCTCATATATTCACCTCCAATCAACAAAGTGCTAAAAATCAACATTAACCTTTAACATAGCCATAAAAAAATAGATATTTATTCAATCGTAAGTTAATAACTAGATCCTTATAATAGCCAATTAAGATTATTATATATTGAATAATTTTTTTGGTAGCCAAATTTTAATGTGTTTTGTCTTCTCTTAAGATAATGAACCCCGAAAATTACTTCACTTTATTAATTTATTAGGTAAAGTTTAAAAGTTACTTATAAATTTTTTTTAAAAACCCTTCTACAAATTCCTACAAAATGTCGAATAAATAACTATTCAAGAATAATTATTGGGTTTTTTGATTATGGTCTTATCTACTAGTTTAACTGAATTTAATACATCAAATAACATTATTTTTAAATTGATTAATTTTACCTACTTTTCTAGCAGTACCAAGGGTTTAAGTGCTTTTTATATAAAGGTACAGAATATACTTTTTATTTTAAAAGAATAATAATTTATGATTTTTTAAATTTCTTTGTAATTTTATGTCGTAAGAAAGAACCGTTTACATTAAAGGGAATTGATAGTAACTCTTGAATATGTAGCATAGATAATAAAGGAAAGGGTGACTTGTGTGACGCTCATATGTCCAACAGACTTTGATATTCATTTGTTTCATGAAGGACAGTCTTTCGAAAGTTATACGTTTTTAGGAGCACATCTTCAAACAAGAGAGGGTGAAGTGGGAACTAATTTTTGTGTTTGGGCACCACATGCGAAGGAAGTAAATGTTGTTGGTAACTTTAATAATTGGTCTGGTCAGGCAAATAAAATGATAAAGGTAAATGATGAAGGAATATGGAGTCTTTTTATTTCTCATATCGGTGAAGGAGAGCTATATAAATATGAAATAGTGACATATGATGGTCGTATTTTGTTAAAAGCAGATCCATATGCATTTTTTGCAGAAGTTAGACCGAATACTGCTTCCGTTGTTTGTGATTTAGCAGGATATGAGTGGCAGGATCATAAATGGAAAAAAAGGAAGCGTCTAAGGCAGCCATATGATCGTCCAGTGTCTATTTATGAAGTTCATTTAGGAACATGGAAAAAGAAAGAAGATGGTGAACTATATAGCTATAAAGAGATAGCAGAAATGCTTATTCCTTATGTGATAGAGCATGGATTTACACATATTGAACTTCTTCCAATAATCGAACATCCATATGACAGATCTTGGGGCTACCAAGGAACAGGCTACTTTTCAGCAACGAGCCGGTTTGGTTCTCCAAAAGAATTAATGGAGTTCATCGATGCATGTCATGAGGAAAACATAGGTGTCATTATTGATTGGGTACCAGGTCATTTCTGTAAAGATGCACATGGACTATATATGTTTGATGGTTCACCAACATTTGAATATCAGAATGAATATGATCGGGAAAATATGATTTGGGGTACTGCAAATTTTGATCTTGGAAAACCAGAGGTGCAAAGCTATTTAATATCCAATGCTATGTTTTGGATAGAGAATTTCCATGTGGATGGATTTCGTGTAGATGCTGTTGCGAATATGTTATATTGGCCTAATTCAAATGAACTCGTACAAAACCCTTATGCGGTAGCCTTTTTAAGAAAACTAAATGAAGCTGTATTTGCTAAAGATCCTGATTTATTAATGATTGCTGAGGACTCAACCGATTGGCCGTTGGTAACCTCTCCTACCTCGTCTGGTGGTCTTGGCTTTAACTACAAATGGAATATGGGATGGATGAATGACATTCTTTCTTATATGGAGGCCTCTCCAGAAGATAGGGGGAATCTCCACCATAAAGTAACCTTCTCCCTTATTTACGCTTTTTCAGAAAATTTCATTTTGCCACTTTCACATGATGAAGTTGTTCATGGAAAAAAATCTCTATTAAATAAAATGCCTGGTGATTATTGGCAGAAGTTTGCACAGCTGAGACTTCTATATGCTTATATGATTGCACATCCAGGGAAGAAATTGTTATTTATGGGTGGAGAGTTTGGTCAATTTGATGAGTGGAAAGACCTGGAACAATTAGATTGGATTCTAGACGATTTTGAGATGCATAGCAAAATGAGATTGTATTTTAAACAGCTACAATCACTTTATCAAAAACAAAAACCTTTATATGAACTAGATCATTCAGAAGAAGGCTTTGAATGGATTGATGTTAATAATAAAGAGCAAAGTATTTTTTCATTTCTTAGAAAAGGTCAAAAAGAAAATGATGTTTTAGTTGTTATTTGTAATTTCAAACCAAATGTATACCATGACTTTAAAATTGGAGTACCCCTTGATACTGAATATGTTGAAATTTTAAATAGTGATGCAGAAGAGTTCGGTGGATCTGATCAACTAAATCCAAGAAATTTAAAGGCAATTGAAGGTGAGTTTCACGGTAATCCTTACCACATATCAATGACTGTTCCACCATATGGTGCTGTTATATTACGTGCTGTAAAAAAGAGAGGAGATAATAAACATGGTCAGAAAAAAGTGCGTCGCGATGTTACTAGCAGGGGGTAAGGGAAGCAGATTAAGCTCACTTACAAAAAATTTAGCTAAACCAGCAGTTCCGTTTGGTGGTAAATATCGAATAATTGATTTTACATTAAGTAACTGTACAAATTCTAGTATTGATACTGTTGGTGTTCTTACACAGTATCAACCATTAGTTTTAAACTCATATATTGGTATTGGAAGTGTATGGGATCTTGATCGTAAAAATGGCGGGGTAACTGTTTTACCACCCTATACAGAATCATCTGAGATGAAATGGTATAAAGGAACGGCTAGTGCAATCTACCAAAATATTAATTATATAAAACAATATGATCCAGAATATGTACTGATCTTATCAGGTGATCATATTTATAAAATGGATTATTCAAAAATGCTAGATTATCATACTGCCAAAAATGCAGATGCTTCGATTTCTGTAGTAGAAGTTCCGTGGGACGAAGCGAGCCGTTTTGGAATTATGAATACAGATGAAGATATGCAGGTAGTAGAGTTTGATGAGAAACCAGTTAATCCTAAAAATAATCTTGCATCAATGGGCATTTACATTTTTAAATGGTCCGTTTTAAAAGAGTTTCTTGAGATGGACGATCGAAATCCATATTCTAGCCATGATTTTGGAAAAGATATTATTCCATTATTACTTGATGAAGGACGCAATGTTGTGGCTTATCCATTTAAAGGATACTGGAAGGATGTTGGAACAGTCAAAAGTCTTTGGGAAGCAAATATGGATCTCCTAAATGATGAATCACAATTAAACTTATTTGATCGAGATTGGAAAGTATATTCTGTCAACTCAAACAACCCTCCGCAATTCATCGCTGATGATGCAGAAGTGACTGATTCCTTAGTCAATGATGGTTGTGTAATTATGGGAAATGTTGATCATTCAATTTTATTTCAAGGTGTGCAGGTTGGAAGTCAAACGAAAATAAAAAACTCTGTATTAATGCCTGATGTTGTAATTGGGGAAAATGTGTTATTAGAAAATGTGATTGTACCAAGTGGGATAGAGATTCCAAATGGCACAGTTATTTGTCCATCAGATGCGAATGAAGTTATTCTTGTTACTGAAGATATTATTGACGAAATTTCTTTAGATATAGACACTCTTTCATCTAATTAATAGCTATAAATATATAAAACAGAACCTGATTTGCTAGTTTTCAATGTGTAAGACTAGTCCTAATTGGATTTCTGTTGACAAAAGGGGAGAATTTTATCATATGAATAGAATGTTAGGGATTATAGATGCAACAGCTTTTAGACCTGAAATAGAGGATTTAACATTACATCGCTCTTTAGCAGCGATACCATTTGCAGGCCGTTATCGTCTTATCGATTTTGTTTTGTCAAATATGGTCAATTCTGAGATAGATAGTGTTGCAATTTTTCCGAAATATTCTTATCGCTCGTTAATGGACCATATAGGTTCAGGTAAGCAGTGGGATTTAAATCGCAAGAAAGATGGTTTATTCTTTTTCCCGTCTCCTCATTTGCATAATGAGTATGATGAATTTGGTTCTTTTCGTCAGTTTTCAGATCACCTAGATTTCTTTTTAAGAAGTTCACAGGAATATGCTGTTATAACTAATAGTTATACGGTGTGTAATATTGATTATAAGCAAGTGTTGAATCGCCATATTGAAAATCGTTGTGATATTACTGAAGTTCGTCAAAATGGTGAGTCACTTCAAATGTATATCATGTCTACAAAATTACTTATGGATTTAATTGAGGATAAAACAAAAACTGGTTGTAAAACACTAACAGATATTATTGTGGAAAATCGTAAAAGTTTAACAATATGTGACTATGAATTCACTGGTTATGCTGCAGTTATTGATTCAATGGATAGCTACTATAAACATAGCTTAGAAATGCTTAATCCTGCGATATGGCATGAAGTTTTCCTTAATGATCGTCCGATACTTACAAAAGCTAAAGATGAGCCACCAACAAAATATGGCAAGAACTCTTCAGTAAAAAATTCTTTGATTGCTAATGGATGCAAAATAGAAGGAACAGTAGAAAATAGTATTATTTTCCGTGGGGTGCATATTGGTAAAGATACGGTTATTAAAAATAGCGTGATTATGCAAAAAACAACTATTGGAGATAACTGTTTATTAGAGCATATTATTGCTGACAAAGACGTGAAGATATTAAATTCTTCGCAACTAAATGGAACTGAAGAAAAACCACATGTTCTAAGAAAGAAAACCATTCAAGGAGCGATGATGAATTCGTGAAAGTACTATTTACTGTTTCAGAATGCGTCCCATTTATAAAATCAGGCGGCCTTGCAGATGTAGCTGGGGCTTTACCGAAGGAATTAAAGAAATTGGGTGCGGATGTTAGAGTCATTTTACCAAAATATAGTTTAATCCATGAAGAATTTAGAAACATGATGAAAAAGGAAACCGAAATAACAGTTCCTGTTGGATGGAGACAGCAATTTTGTGGTATTGAAACAATGGAATATGAAGGAATACGGTATTATTTTTTAGATAATGAATATTATTTCTATCGTGATTCTTTATATGGTCATTATGATGATGCTGAACGCTTCACATTTTTTTGTAGAGGTGTATTAGATGCTATTAAGGTAATTGATTTTCAGCCTGATATCATTCACTCCCACGATTGGCATACAGGGATGATTAGCTACTTATTAAAAGAAGAATATATGCAGGATGATTTTTATAAGAAGATGAAGACGGTATTTACCATTCATAATCTACAATTTCAGGGGATTTTTCCATTCAGTATTTTACAAGATCTTTTAGGTATTGATCATGAGAAATGTGCGAGTATCGAATTTTATGGAAATGTTAACTTTATGAAAGCTGCCATTGAGACATCTGATTTCATTACAACGGTAAGTCCTACCTATAAGGATGAAATACAGACGGTTTATTATGGTGAGCGTCTAGATGGTCTTTTATCTGCGAAAAGCACTTCACTAACTGGAATACTGAATGGAATTGATGATGAGGTATATAATCCAGCAACAGACACTGCTATTGTTGAAAATTATCAAGTTAAAACAAGTAATAAAAAAATAATAAATAAACTTGCTCTACAATCATTCTTCGGGTTACCTGTAAACGAAAATATCCCAATTATATCAATGGTAACAAGGTTAACAAAGCAGAAAGGTCTTGATTTGGTAACTCGTGTGCTTGATACATTGCTTAATGAGAACATACAAATGATTGTTCTTGGAACTGGGGAAAAGGAATTTGAAGATTTCTTTAGAGAGATGGAAAGTCGCTACCCAACTAAATTTAAGGCATACATAGGTTTTGATGAGAAATTGGCACATCAAATATACGCTGGCACAGATATGTTCTTAATGCCTTCAAAATTTGAGCCATGTGGACTTGGACAATTAATAGCCTTACGATATGGCACGATCCCAATTGTTCGAGAAACAGGTGGTTTAAATGATACAGTCCGATCTTATCGAGAAGATACGGAAGAAGGAAACGGTTTTACTTTTAGAAACTTTAATGCTCATGATATGCTTCATACGATACATCGTGCAATTGAATTTTTTAACAATGAAGATGTTTGGCATCAACTAGTTCAAGATGCAATGAGCCAGGATTATAGTTGGGGTCAATCTGCCCAAAAGTACCATGAGCTTTATAATCAATTAGTGACTAGGAGTGAAGTTCATGTTCTCTAACAGTGATCGGTTTAAGGAAAGTTTTCTGAAAAGACTTGAAAGCATGTGTGGAAAAGGGTTTGAAGAGACGACAAAGCGGGATCAATACCTGACGTTAGGGAATATGGTTAGAGAATACATTAGTAGTAAATGGATTGAAACGAATGAACTTTATCGATCTGAAAATAAGAAACAGGTTTACTATCTGTCAATTGAATTTTTACTTGGGCGATTACTTGTCCAAAATCTATTAAACCTAGGGATAAAAGATGTTGTTGAGGAAGGATTAAATGATTTAGACATCGATTTGGGTGATATCGAAGAATGTGAATCAGATCCTGCCCTTGGTAATGGTGGTTTAGGACGCTTAGCAGCCTGTTTTTTAGATTCTTTGGCTACGTTAAACCTTCCAGGTCATGGCTATGGAATTCGTTATAAACATGGCCTTTTTGATCAAAAAATTGTTGATGGATATCAAGTAGAATTACCTGAACAATGGCTAAGACATGGAAATGTATGGGAAGTAAGAAAGCCGGATGAAGCAGCTGAAATTTTATTCTGGGGAAAAATCGAAACAAGCTATGATAATAATGAATTATCTTTTAAGCATGTTGGAGCTGAAAAGGTGTTAGCTGTACCATATGATATGCCTGTAGTAGGATATCATGTTGATACAGTGAATACTTTAAGACTCTGGAATGCAGAACCTGCGGCATTTGCACCTAATCAGGATATTTTATCCTACAAAAGAGATACTGAGGCTATTACTGATTTTCTATATCCTGATGATACCCATGATGAGGGGAAGATCCTAAGGCTGAAGCAGCAGTATTTCTTAGTTTCTTCAAGTTTACAAAGCATTATAGCATCATATAAGAAGGAAAATTCAAATATTAGAGAATTGCATCATTCAGTTGCAATCCATATAAATGATACTCATCCAGCACTTGCTGTACCTGAGTTAATGCGTCTTCTTATGGATATAGAAGGCTTAACATGGGATGAGGCATGGAAAGTGACAACAAATACACTTTCTTATACGAATCATACCATTTTATCCGAAGCTTTGGAGAAATGGCCAATATACCTGTTTAAGCCACTAATGCCTAGAATTTATATGATCATTGAGGAAATTAATGAACGTTTTTGTGCAGAGCTTTGGAATAAATATCCGGGAGATTGGCACAAAATTGAACATATGGCAATTATCGCTCATGATTTAGTTAAGATGGCACATCTTGCAATTGTCGGCAGTAACAGTATAAATGGTGTTGCAAAAATCCATTCAGACATATTAAAGCACAGAGAAATGAAATCATTTTATGATATTTATCCAACAAAATTTAATAATAAAACAAATGGAATTACTCACCGTCGCTGGTTATTAAAAGCGAATCCAGGGTTAACCAATCTGATTAAAAATACGATTGGTGAAGACTTTGTTCATCAACCTGATAAATTAATAGATTTAAAGAGACATATCTATCATCCTGATTTAAAAGAACAATTTGCCAATGTAAAACGTAAAAGAAAAGAAATTCTTGCGAAAAGAATTGCAGAGAAAAATGGTATTTTAGTAGATATTGATTCTATATTTGATGTTCAAGTTAAAAGAATGCATGCTTATAAAAGACAACTATTAAATGTTCTTCATATTATTTATTTATATAATCGTCTTAAAGAGGATGTAAATTATACAATTCAGCCGCGTACCTTTATTTTTGGAGCTAAAGCATCTCCAACCTATTATTATGCAAAAAAAATTATCAAGTTAATACATTCCTTGGCTGACAAGGTTAATAATGATCCAAGAGTTTCTAAGATAATTAAAGTAGTCTTTATGGAGAATTACCGAGTTTCCTTGGCAGAAGATATCTTTCCTGCTGCAGATGTTAGTGAACAAATATCTACTGCAAGTAAAGAAGCATCAGGTACAGGTAATATGAAGTTTATGATGAATGGGGCTCTAACTGTTGGAACCTTAGATGGGGCAAACATTGAAATTATGGAGGAAGTCGGAAAAGACAACATCTTTACTTTTGGGTTAACAGCTCAGGAGGTATTAAATTATGAGGAAAATGGTCGTTATCGATCAATGGAATATTATCATCATGATTTAAGAATTCGTCAAGTTGTTGATCAATTAACAAATGGCTTTTTCTCTGAAGATGAAGGTGAGTTTGAATCAATTAAAGACTCATTACTTGTACAAAATGATCAATATTTTGTATTAAGGGATTTTGCATCATATATTGATATACAAGAAAAAGTTGGAGTTGCTTATCAACAGCGTGATAAGTGGCTTGAGAAAGCATTGATTAATATTTCACATTCAGGCTTCTTTTCTAGTGATCGAACGATTCAGCAATATGCTGATGATATTTGGAAAATTGATCCTATGGGAGTTAGAGTTTAATAATTTTAACTTGAGCAGGTTTAAGTACTAAGTTAAAACAAATCTTTTATTCTTTCATATAGAATTAGTGTGAGGCTGATGGGTTTGATTACTGTCACTCACTTTCTGGAAGATGATATAGAAAAGCTCAGATTATCACTATCTGAGCTTTTTTATACTAAATTAGATGGATAATGTTATTTTTTTCCGGAAAAACGAATGTCTGAAACGTAAATCAACAACTAAGGTTAAAGCCTTTCAGTGAAAAAATTTTTAAAGTCAATTCATTAAATTTTGTTCAGTTTTCAACAAAATTTAGTCTAATAACCTACCAAGTCCACCAAGGATACTACCTTCACCTCGAGAATCTCCTCCAGATGATGGCGCGCTTGCAATCACACGGTCTGCTAAACGGCTAAATGGGAGTGTTTGTACCCACACTGTTCCTGGGCCTTGTACTGTTGCAAAGAATAATCCTTCTCCACCGAAAAATGCTGATTTTATTTTTCCGACATACTCGATATTATAATCAACCTCTTTACTTAGTGCGACAAGACAGCCAGTATCAATACGAAGCTTTTCACCTGGTTGTAGATCTCTGCGAATTATTGTTCCACCAGCATGTAAAAATGCTAATCCATCACCTTCAAGCTTTTGCATAATAAATCCTTCTCCACCAAAAAATCCAGTACCTAATTTTTTTTGAAAATCAATTCCTATTGATACACCTTTAGCTGCACAAAGGAAGGAATCTTTTTGACAAATAACCTTTCCACCTTGTTCGCTTAAATCTACCGGTATGATTTTTCCTGGGTAAGGAGCTGCAAAGGATACGCTTTTTTTACCAACACGAGCTGTATTGGTAAAAACAGTCATAAAAAGACTTTCTCCTGTAATCACACGCTTCCCAGCTCCTACAAGCTTTCCTAAAAATCCCTTTTGATTATTATCACCATCACCAAAAATGGTTTCCATGTCGATTCCATCTTCCATCATCATCATTCCACCAGCTTCAGCAACAACACTTTCATTTGGATCTAATTCGATTTCAACACATTGCATATCATCACCATGCAATATGTAATCAATTTCATGTGCATTCATCCTAATATCCCCCTATTTTATACAGATAACAACCAATTCGCTAAATCTACTCATTTCCCTGCCAGCTTTTTGAAATTTAGTTTTTTTAAAGGCTGTTTTTCGTAAACTTTGTGGCACTTAATAACTCCAAGTAAACAACACTGTATAAAGCATGGTGGCATCTTTTCTTCATAAATTGTTCCCTATTTTGTTATAACAACAATATTTCTACTACATAATTAGAGAATGTAGCAATAATCATTCAGAAAAGAGCCCTATTTAAAACACAATAAATAGAAAACTCCCCAAGAGTAAAGGGGAGTTTTATTTATGCCTTATCTTCTGTATATGGATCCTTTTCATAAGGAGGCAAATCACCAAAAATTGTCATGCTTCCTTCTTCATCTAACATATTTTCATATTCTTGATGAAGCTTAGAAGGAAATATTGTGATTTCTTTTCCTTCTATATCGGTGCCAATAAAGTTTTCATAATCCTCTACATATCCATCAGGTTCGTCTGATTCCATATAAACATCATTATAATGTTCTTGTGGATAAGAAAGATCTGAGGGTGTTTCAGATGAGCCGAAACTATTGACAATTTGATACGCATCTTCTGCATCAAATGCTACATTTTCATCTTGCTCATCATAGTTAAACTTTCCAAAAGGAGGCATAAGGACACCTTCTTCAACAGGACGATTATGTGAAACAACCTGTTCTGGTGCATGCTCTTTACATGTAGTGGCAGTTGGAATAACTTCAAGTCTTTCAAGAGCAATGTCAACTCCACAAACCTCACATTTACCATATGTTCCTTTTTCAATTGCTTGTAATGCTGTTTCAATATCAGCAAGCTCTTCTTCAGTATGTTCATTAAGAGCTATATCTTTTTCACGCTCATATAGTGCTGTAGCATCATCAGCTGGATGGTTATCATAACTTGAAAGCTCACCAATAGATTCATGTGGATGCGATTCCTCTAGACCGAAATGTCCAGTCATTTCAAAGCGTTGATGAATTTCAGCTTTCATTGATGCAAGCTGTGAACGGAAGGTTTCTACTTGTTGTGAACTAAGCAATTATTCCACTCTCCTTCCTGAAATCTCGTTCTATACCTATTATGAGCAGTTATAGTTAAAACATGTTTGTTAAAAAATGTACAAAAAAACACGGACAAACAGGTCCGTGTTTTACATAAACTGTATTATTAATTTGAACTAGCTTACATAAAGTAGCTAATAAATAATCCAAGAGCAAGTAAAAAGCCAAATTGGATATTTGTTTTAGCTGTTGCTTTCATTGCAGGCATCATTTCGATTGGAAATTTCTTACCTATAAAAAGTTTTACTGCCGAAAATGCTTTTGGTATGCTAATTAAGACAAGTAATGACCAAAAAGAAATGAAGTTAGCAACTATTAAGATAAAGATAATTAGGTATGAAACGATAAACATACATGCTAAGAAGATGATTGAGTTCTTTCTACCTAATAATATTGCTAGTGTTTTTCTTCCATTTTCTTTATCTCCATCAAGATCACGAATATTATTTGCTGTTAAAATAGCTGCAACTAATATTGAGATTGGAATTGAGATAAAGAAGGCTTTGCTAGTTATTGTTTGAGTTTGAATATAAAAGGCTATTAATACAATAACATTTCCCATGAAGAAACCTGCTACAATCTCACCAAATGGTGTGTAGGCAATTGGGATAGATCCACCTGTATAAAAATAACCAGCTAACATACAAATAACACCAATAGCTGCGATCCACCAGGATGTCATAAAACAAATATATATGCCAATTAGTGTTGCAGCAAAGAAAAAGACAAAGGCTAAGTTTAAAACAGTTTTTGCTTTTATACCATTTCGGACAATTGCACCGCCTATACCAACGGATGCTTCATTATCTAAACCACGTTTATAATCAAAGTACTCATTAAACATATTTGTCGCAGCTTGTATTAAAATAGAAGCAACAAGCATTGCGATGAATAATGAGAGCTTTATAGATCCTTCGTGCATGGCTAACACAGTTCCAATTGTAACTGGAATAAAGGCTGCTGATAAAGTATGTGGACGAAGAAGCATCCACCAAACCTTCCAGCCTGTATCCTTTTTAACAGAAGGAATGTGTGGCGATGTTTGAGGTTGCATACAATCTCTCCTTTTTTTTGCAAAAAACAAACGGTTCATAGAAACGACTCCATAACATAGTTTAGAAAAATAACCAAAGGGTGTCAATGGTTTTTCGAATTGTCATTACAGCTTATTATTACCAGATATCCCTTTAAAATCATTAGATGTTCGATACGTTTTCATTTTAATCCTGTTCCTCTAGTTATATAATAAGGATATAATATGATTTTAGTATGACAAAACAAGGTAAATATACAAAATAGATACTATTGACACACCTTCATGCTAGGTGTATCTTTATAAAAGCAATTTTTCGGTGTCGGGGGGATAAGCTTGATAACAACTTTGGATCATACAATTAAAGAATTAATACAACAAACATTGGAAGAGGCAAAGCAAACAAATCAGTCGGTCATCGTAAGTCACATAAAAGAAGTGGATGCAATTGACCCCCTACATTTCTTAGCTTCTAGTGAAGAACTATTTTTAGGAGAACGGTTTTTATGGTCAACACCTGAACGTGACTTTACACTAGCAGGAGTTGGTAATGAACTTATCTTAGAAAACAATCATTCAACAATCGAACGCTTTTCGGCAATTGAAAAAGAATGGAAGCGTTTTAAAAAGAGAATTATTAATACCAATAGCAAAGATAAACAAGATGGAACAGGTCCACTCCTATTTGGTGGCTTTTCATTTGATCCTATAAAAGAAAAAGATCCTTTATGGGAAGCTTTTTCAGAAGCAAAATTTACACTACCAACAGTAATGGTCACAATAATAAACAGTAAAACTTATCTTACGGTAAATAAACTAGTTACACCACATGATAATTTATTGGATTGTTTAAAACATTTTGAGCAAACATATTCTCAAACAACACATCATCATCTTATAGATTGTGAAAAAGTTAACGAATTTTCTACTATTGAATATAAAACATCACAATGGCTTAAAGCTGTTGACAAAGCGACAAATGAAATCCGTCTCAAGGAAATGGATAAAGTTGTTTTAGCTAGGGAAGTTCACTTGAAATTTGCTGAAAAAGTAAATCCATATCAAGTGTTAAATCGACTTCATAAAGAGCAACCAACAAGCTTTATTTTTGGATTTGAAAACGGGCTGCAGCATTTTGTTGGAGCAACACCAGAGCGTTTAATCAAGAAACAGGATAATGAAGTACTTTCTACTTGTTTAGCGGGATCAATTAAAAGAGGAAAAACACAAGAACAAGATATACAACTCGGAGAGCAGTTATTAAAGGATGCAAAAAACTTAATAGAACATGACATCGTTGTTAAAATGATTAAAGAAGCTTTAACAAATTGTTGCTATGAGGTTATTTCGCCTAAGAGTCCAACATTATTAAAGACAAAGAACATACAGCATCTTTATACACCAGTAAAAGGATATGTTCAAAAAGGTCATTCATTACTTTCAATAGTAGAAAATCTTCATCCAACTCCTGCTCTAGGTGGCTTTCCAAAAGAAAAAGCCATTGAAAAAATTAGAGAGCTTGAGCCCATGCATAGAGGCTGGTACGCTGCTCCAATCGGCTGGTTAGATGCTGAAGATAATGGAGAATTTGTAGTGGCTATTCGTTCAGGTTTAATTGAAGGACATAATGTTGCATTATTTGCAGGCTGTGGAATTGTAGCAGAATCTAACCCTAAGTCAGAATATCTTGAAACAAAAATAAAACTAAAACCAATGATGTCAGCATTAGGAGGAGTAGACAATGAGTGATAATTCTTTAACACGCTATGTAGCAAGCTTTGTTGACGAACTTTCACGAGCTGGGGTTGAACAGATCGTTATTAGCCCTGGCTCAAGGTCTACTACTCTTGCTATGTTAATTTTGGAGCATCCACAGTTAACAACATATATTAACATTGATGAAAGATCAGCAGGTTTTTTTGCCTTAGGCTTAGCTAAGTCTGCAAATAAACCTGTAGCTTTAGTCTGTACTTCAGGAACAGCTGCTGCAAATTATTACCCAGCTATTATTGAAGCACACTATTCCAGAGTACCACTACTAATCTTAACTGCAGATCGGCCGCATGAATTAAGAGATGTAGGTGCTCCACAAGCAATAGATCAAATTAATATGTATGGCAAGTATTCTAAATGGTTTGTGGATCTAGCGCTAGCAGAAGATAATGAAGACATGCTAAGGTATTCGCGAAGTATAGCAAGTAGAGCGGTAGGGATTTCAACAGTAAATCCTCAAGGTGTTGTTCATTTGAACTTTCCTTTTAGAGAGCCTTTAATTCCTAATCTAATGCTGCCAAATTTATGGGATACACATGAAAAACGAAAAAAGTACTTACATACATCGGTAGGTGTGTCTTCAATGAGAATCGAAGACATCGAAATAATTATCGAACAAATTGAATATGAACAAAACGGAATAATCATCTGTGGTGACAACCAAACTACTTCTTATATAGATGATGTGTTGAAATTGTCTGATCACCTCAAATATCCGATTTTGGCAGATCCGCTTTCACAATTACGAGCGGGGAAGCATAGTAAAGCTAGTGTGATTGATTGCTATGACACAATGTTAAAGGATTCTGAAATTACAAAACATATAAAGCCAAATATTGTGATTCGGTTTGGAGCAATGCCGGTTTCTAAGCCTTTAATGAAGCTTCTAAAAAACAATCCCGGAATTATACAGATTGTTGTTGATCCGAGTGGTGAATACCGAGATCCGACGTTAAATTCATCCTACTTGATCACCTGTAATGAAGATACGTTTTGTCAAGAAATGATAAAATCCCTTTCTAGCAGAGAGATAACAGCTTATTATAAAAAATGGGTTTTATCACAATCAACTCATGATCAGGAAATAGAAGAAGCTCTGACAAAAATGACAGATCTATTTGAAGGTAAAGTAGTACAAGCACTACAAAAGTCTCTTCCTAATCAATGTAATTTAGTTGTTGGTAACAGTATGCCAATCCGTGATTTAGATACCTTTTTTCGAAATACTTCAAAGGAAATTGACGTTTACTGTAACAGAGGAGCAAATGGAATTGATGGAGTTGTTTCAACGGCGTTAGGTATTTGTGCTAATGAAAGTGTGCCAACATTTCTATTAATAGGGGACTTGTCATTTTATCATGATTTAAATGGACTTTTAGCTGCAAAAATGAACAAGTTAAATTTAACTGTTATCTTAATAAACAATGATGGAGGAGGCATTTTTTCATTTTTGCCACAATCATCTGAAGAAAAGCATTTTGAAAGATTATACGGAACTCCAACAGGTTTAGAGTATGCAAAAGCTGTTGAAATGTACGGTGGAGAATTTAATAGAATAAATAGTTGGGAAGGCTTTCAGTCATATTTTGAATCAACTTGGGCAGATGAAGGGTTAAAAGTGGTTGAAGTACAAACAAATAGAAATACTCGTGTCAAAGTTCATCGGGAATTGTTAGATCATGTTTCCCAGGAAATAAGAAAAGTGTTGAATGATGAAAATTAACGGTATCGATTATCATGTTACAATCCAGTCAAAAAAACAAGAAGCTGAAACTCTTGTTTTTCTTCATGGTTTTACAGGTTCATCAAGCAGTTGGTTAGAGGTGTTGAACTATTTCCCTTCACACAATCTGATTTGCATTGATATCATTGGTCATGGAAAAACAGAAAGTCCATTAGATCCATCAAGGTATGAAATGAAACAAGTTATCAAAGATATAATCACGATATTAGATAAACTTAATCTCGATCAAGTAAATATGATAGGATATTCTATGGGGGGAAGACTAGCATTATCAGTAGCAGCTTCTTACCCAAATAGAATTAAAAGATTAATCTTAGAGAGTAGTTCACCAGGACTAGATGACCCATTACAAAGAGCGAGCCGTAAAAAAGCTGATTTACAACTAGCAACCGATATTACTAATCATGGTATAGTAGAGTTTGTTAACAAGTGGGAAAACATCCCTCTTTTTGAATCACAAAGGCTTTTGCCAGCTGAAAAACAGGAAAAAATAAGACAGCAAAGACTAAAAAATTCGCCTGTTGGTTTGGCAAATAGTTTGATTGGAATGGGAACCGGCACTCAACCTTCAGTATGGGGAGAGTTATCACAGCTATCAATCCCAGTGCTTCTATTATGTGGGGAATGGGATGAAAAGTTTTGTGATATAGCAATTAAAATGAATAATCTTCTACAAATTTCTGTAAAAAAACAAATAAATTTCGCAGGACATGCAATTCATGTAGAACAACCACAATTTTTTGGTAAAATAGTAAATGAGTTTCTTATTAATAATGATATTTTTGAATAGGAGGAAATAGAAATGGCAATTGAATGGGTTTCAGAAAGAAAGTATGAAGAGATTCTATATCAAACATATAATGGAATAGCGAAAATTTCAATTAACCGTCCACATGTACATAATGCATTTACACCAAAAACAGTAATGGAATTAATTGATGCATTTGCTTATGCAAGAGATGATCAAAACGTAGGCGTTATTATCTTAACAGGTGAGGGTGGTAAAGCGTTTTGTTCAGGTGGAGATCAAAAGGTTAGAGGTCATGGTGGATATGTCGGAGATGACCAAATTCCACGACTTAATGTGTTAGATCTACAAAGATTAATTCGAGTAATACCAAAGCCTGTAATTGCAATGGTTGCTGGTTATGCGATTGGTGGAGGTCATGTATTACACATTGTTTGTGACTTAACAATTGCAGCTGATAATGCTGTATTTGGACAAACTGGTCCAAAGGTTGGTAGCTTTGATGCTGGTTACGGTTCAGGCTATTTAGCACGTATCGTAGGACATAAAAAAGCTCGCGAAATTTGGTTTTTATGTAGACAATATAATGCACAAGAAGCACTTGACATGGGATTAGTTAATACAGTTGTGCCATTAGAGAAGTTAGAAGAAGAAACAGTACAGTGGTGTGAAGAGATACTAGAAAAAAGCCCAACTGCAATTCGTTTCCTAAAAGCAGCATTTAATGCTGATACAGATGGATTAGCTGGTATTCAACAATTTGCTGGAGATGCAACATTATTATATTACACAACAGATGAAGCAAAAGAAGGACGCGACGCATTTAAAGATAAGCGTGATCCAGACTTTAAGCAATTCCCTCGTTTTCCTTAAAAACTAGCTATAAACAGGTTATTTCAGATTTTAGACTAAACAAAAACAGCTTGGTGATTTTATCTCATCAAGCTGTTTTT
Source organism: Metabacillus litoralis (assembly GCF_007994985.1). Taxonomy (GTDB): domain Bacteria; phylum Bacillota; class Bacilli; order Bacillales; family Bacillaceae; genus Metabacillus; species Metabacillus litoralis. Next base: position 18,053 of record NZ_VOQF01000026.1, read on the forward strand.
ATTCATGCTTGGAGGTGCTAATTATGGAACAGTATATCCCGAATTGGTTAAAGCAACGAGCCGAACTAACTCCAATGCGGTTGGCAATAAAAACGAAAACTAGAGAAATTACATATGAACAACTTTATGAAAAGGTACAGCAACGAGTAAATTATTTTTCAACTAAAAATATAAAAAAAGGTCAGCATGTTGCTGTTTTAATGAAAAATAGTATCGAGATGATTGAAACCCTTCATGCTCTCTTTGCTATTGGAGCAATTGCTGTTTTATTAAATACACGTCTTTCAAAGCAAGAACTAGCTTGGCAGATATCTGATGTGGAGGCAACACACATAATATGTCATGAAGAACTTGAACCAAAACTAATAGAGGTAGGTAAAGAAGTAACTATTGTTATAAACGAAAAAATCACTTTACATGAAAAATCTAATGCTATTCATGGTTATACATTTGATCAAGTTGCAACAATTATGTATACATCTGGTACGACTGGAAATCCAAAAGGTGTTATGCAAACATTTGGCAATCACTGGTCAAGTGCAATTGGTTCAGCTTTAAATCTAGGTTTACAAATGAATGATCGTTGGCTGTTAGCGGTACCTCTTTTCCATATAAGTGGTTTATCAATTTTAATAAGAAGTGTGATTTACGGAACAAGTATTGTTTTGCATGAACGCTTTGATGCAAAAAGTATGAATGAAGCAATAGTAAAAGAGGAAGTAACAATCGTATCAGTTGTAACGACGATGCTTCAACAAATGCTAGAAGATCTCGGATCGAAGCAATATCCAGCCAGTTTTCGTTGTATGTTAGCCGGGGGAGGTCCTGTTCCTAAACCATTGCTTGTTGAATGCTTACACCGACAAATACCTGTTTATCAAACGTATGGTATGACAGAAACAGCATCTCAAATTGCGACACTAGCACCAGAATATTGTCTAGAAAAGTTAGGTTCAGCTGGTAAACCATTATTTTCTTGTGATATAAAAGTTGAAAAGGATGGTAGAGAATGTAGTTCGAATGAAGAAGGAGAAATTCTTGTTAAAGGACCTAATGTGACAAAAGGGTATTGGAAGAGACATGATGCAACAGCTGATAGTTTATCTAACGGTTGGTTTCATACTGGTGATATAGGTTTTAAAGATGAAGATGGTTTTTTATTTGTTTTAGATCGACGTTCTGATTTAATTATCTCTGGTGGAGAAAATGTGTATCCAGCTGAAATTGAAGCTGTTTTGTTGTCACATCCGCTTGTGATTGATGCAGGTGTTATTGGTGTGAAAGATCTTAAATGGGGAGAGGTACCACATGCGTTTATCGTTTCAAAAGAACAAGTTAGCAAAGAAGAGATGCTAGATTTTTGTACTAATAGCCTAGCATCTTATAAAGTACCTAAAGAGATAACAAGCATGGATGAACTACCGAGAAATTCATCAAATAAATTACTACGCAGATTATTAAAAGAAATGATTAAGGATAAAACAGATGATAAAAATTAAAAAAATCATATTACATCTTATTACGCAAACATTAAAAACCCCATTTATCACAAGTATCGGTCAAGTAACAGATCGTGAAAGTATCCTTGTTGAAGTGATTGATGTAGATGGATATACAGGATGGGGAGAGGTAGTTGCTTTTTCTACACCATGGTATACAGAGGAGACCATTTCTACAAGTCTTCACCTTTTAAAAGATCTATTAATTCCTTTAACGATTAAACAGAATATTAATCATCCTGATGAACTCCAGGATATTTTCAAGAAAATAAAGCGAAATAATATGGCCAAAGCTTCTCTTGAAGCAGCAATTTGGGATCTTTATGCTAAAAGGGAGAATAAGTCATTATCTGAGACTTTGGGTGGAACAAGGAAAGAAATTGATTGTGGTGTTGTGATCGGAATTTCATCTACAGCTAACATGATTGAGCAAATAAATCATTATATTCAAGATGGCTATAAACGATTCAAAATTAAAATATCACCAAAACAAGACATTAAGATACTAGATGAAATCAAAAGTCACTTTCCAAACTTACCTTTAATGGCAGATGCAAATTCTTCTTATACGTTAAAAGACAGTGATAGATTGAAAGAGCTTGATCAATTTAATTTATTAATGATCGAACAACCTCTTGGAGCAGATGATATTATTGATCACGCTAAACTTCAAGAAAAGATCGAAACCCCAATTTGTCTTGATGAAAGTATTATCAGTCATGTAGATGCAAGACAGGCCATTGAACTTGGAAGCTGTAGAGTGATCAATATCAAGCCAGGTCGAGTAGGCGGTCTAACAGAATCAATTAAAATACATAACTTATGTCAAGAAAACAAGATCCCTGTATGGTGTGGGGGAATGCTAGAAACTAGTATTTCTCGTGCACACAATATTGCTTTAGCGTCACTTCCTAACTTTACAATTCCTGGAGATATTTCCTCTTCATCAAGATATTGGGATCATGATATCTTATACCCAGAAATTAAAGCAGAAAAAGGCAAAATGACTGTTCCCACAAAAGAGGGTATTGGATTTCAGATTAATATTAAAAACATAGAAAAGCTAAGAAAAGCCATTATGGTATTTGAAGCTAAAGATATAATGTGAATATGTATGAAAATTAATTTTAACATGCATTATTAAGCTGAAATTGAATTTTGTTTATATAAAAATTCAATTTTAGCTGGAATTTACATTTTTAAATTTATTTTTAACAGTTAGTAGGTTTTATTTCATTCAGCTTATAATGTTGTGGAAGAAGAATCTTAGTCAAAAAAATGAATTAAGTTTCTCTTTCTGCTCTTATTTTTAGAGTCTGACTCGAAAGTCCATGTGTTTAATCATGCGTGGATTTGGGTCAGACTCTCTTTTTTTTGAACAATTACCACTATACATTATTGATTTCACCAGCTTACGAAAAGTAAGAGATTTTCAAAAAAGGTTATTTTCAAAAATAATATTGACAATTATGGTTTTATCCATTAGTTTTGTACTAGGGAAACTTTTTTAGATCAATAAACAAAATGTGATAATAACTAAAATATTGGCACATATACTACATATAGATCATAGACTACTTTTGTTATTGTTTCTGTAAGCTTACTGTTAAAGAAATGAGGATTGTGAAAAGCGGATGCTTGTAAACAAAAAAGTACACAAAGCTTCTTAAGTTACGTTTGAGATTTTAGTAATAGCTTTGTAAATCAATATTATTGGAGAACTATAAAATCCAGTAACTACAACAACAAAAAGCTAACTAGATAAGTAAACAGCTATTTACAGATTCTTGAAATCAATAATGTTTAACAAAGCTAAAATAATATAAATGAGTGGAGGAATGAAAAGATGAAAAGATGGTTAGTAGTAGCTTTTACAATTGTTTCAATGGGGCTTTTAGCAGCATGTAATAGTGAGGAAACAGCGACTGATGGTTTAGATGAAATTAATGTTACTACTACAACAGGTCAAGTTGCAGATGTTGTCAAAAATATTGGTGGAGATAAAGTAAAGGTTGATTCATTAATGGGACCTGGCGTTGATCCTCATCTTTATCAAGCTTCACAAGGTGATATTAAAAAGTTAGATGAAGCAGAGATTATTTTCTACAATGGTCTTCACTTAGAAGGGAAAATGGATACCATTTTTGAAAAGATGTCAAAAGATAAACCAACTGTTGCAGTGGGTGATTCTGTCCCAGAAGAAATGTTATTAGGAGCAGATGATTCAGATGCACATGATCCACATATTTGGTTTGATATTGAAGCTTGGATTTATGTAGTGGATGCAGTTGAACAAGAGCTTTCTAAGCTTTCACCAGATGATAAACAGCTTTTTGAAGAAAATGCAGAAAATTATAAGAAGGAACTAGAAGAATTACATCTTTATGCTCAAGAACAAATCCAAACAATTCCTGAAGAAAGTCGAGTACTAGTTACTGCACATGATGCATTTAAATATTTTGGTCATGCGTATGGCTTGGAGGTAATGGGATTACAAGGATTAAGTACTGATTCTGATTATGGTCTAAAAGATGTTCAAGATTTAGTTGATACATTAGTTGATCGGAAAATAAAAGCCGTATTTGTAGAGAGTAGTATTTCTGAAAATTCGATTAGTGCTGTTGTTGAAGGTGCACAAAAGGAAGAGCATGATGTAGTTATAGGAGGAGAACTTTTCTCAGACGCTATGGGTAAGGAAGGCACTGAAGAAGGCGCGTATACAGGCATGTTTAAACATAATGTTGACACAATTGTTGGGTCACTTAAATAAAGTAAATAAGATTAAGTAGATAGCTAAGAAAAATTAGTTTCTTAGCTATTTATTCTAAGTTATTTTGAATTTCTTCACCTAGTGTCTATCTTCAGTAGTATAACTACTTGCAAAAAAGTATTAAAAAAGTTTTATTAAACAGCATATAAGGTTGGTGTGTATAGATGTTTCCTGTTCAAGTTGATAATTTAACAATTGCATATCATCAAAAGCCTGTTCTTCAAGAGGTTAGCTTTGAGGTTCCAGAAGGAAAGCTAATAGGAATTATTGGACCTAATGGTGCAGGGAAATCAACGTTAATTAAAGGAATTCTAGGATTGATTCCCACTGCTTCTGGTGAAGTAAAGATATATGGAGATGAATATAAGAAAAGTAGAAAACGTGTTGGGTATGTCCCACAAAGAGGATCGGTTGATTGGGACTTCCCAACAAATGCACTTGATGTTGTGCTAATGGGGAGATATGGTCATGTTGGCTGGTTTAAGCGCCCGGGTAAGAAAGATGTAGACTTTGCAAGAGATTGTCTGAAAAAAGTAGGGATGCTTGAATATGAAAATCGCCAAATTAGTCAGCTATCAGGTGGTCAACAGCAGAGAGTATTTTTAGCAAGAGCTTTGGCTCAAGATGCTGATGTGTATTTTATGGATGAACCCTTTGTTGGTGTAGATGCTGCAACAGAGAAAGCAATCATCGCACTTCTTAATGAATTAAAAGCAAAAGGCAAAACAGTACTTGTTGTTCATCATGATTTACAAACTGTGGATGAGTATTTTGATTGGGTATTGTTATTAAATATGAGAAAAGTTGCTTTTGGACCAACTAAAGAAACGTTTACCATTAATAATCTACAAAAAACTTATGGTGGTAAATTAACATTTTTACAAGATCAATCTCTTGTGGTGGATGAAGTTAATAGTTAAAATGTAGAGATTTTGAAAAATTCCTCAAAGGATGTGGGAGTTCTTTCACATCTGCTTCATTAAAAAAATAGGAGTGAAGCAAAAATGCTTGAACCCATATTATTACAATTGCAAAACCCTAATACACAATGGGTTTTACTAGGAACGATGCTTCTTGGAATAACTAGTGGTGTTGTTGGTAGTTTTACATTATTAAGAAAACAAAGCTTAATTGGAGATGCGATGGCACATGCTGCTTTACCAGGAGTATGTATTGCCTTTTTATTGTACGGATCAAAGTCACTTTTATGGTTTTTGATTGGTGCTGCAATTGCTGCATTGATTTCTTCTTTTATCATACAAGTAATTATTAACCATTCGAGGATAAAAGAAGATTCTGCGTTGGGAATCATTATCTCAGTCTTTTTTGGATTTGGGATTGTGTTATTAACTTATATTCAACATAATGGCTCCGGAAATCAAAGTGGATTAGATGATTTTATTTTTGGGCAGGCAGCCTCAATGGTAGCTGCTGATGTTCAATTAATTACAATCATTTCTTTGATCATATTAGTGATCACAACGATCTTTTATAAGGAATTTAAGTTGTTAACCTTTGATCCACAGTTTGCAAAAGGGTTAGGAATTCCTGTTAGTTTTTTTAATGGGTTATTGTTATTACTCATTGTTTGCTCGGTTGTTATTGGTTTACAAACAGTTGGCGTCATTTTAATGGCTGCTATGTTAATTACTCCAGCGATCAGTGCTAGATACTGGACAGATAAGCTAAGTCACATGATTATCATCTCTGGATTAATTGGTGGGTTATCAGGAGTAGCAGGGACATTATTGAGTACAATTATGAAAGGTATGGCAACAGGTCCCTTGATTATAATTGCGGCAACCTTTATGTTTTTAATTTCCTTAATATTTGCTCCGAATCGTGGATTACTTGCTAAAGCACTTAAACAGCTATCTCTTCGTAAAAAAACATCTGTAGATCAAGTTTTTCTTAGTATATATGATATTGCAGAAGGTGGAACTTTACGCGGTATTAAGGATGAAGCCATACTAAAGAAAAGAAATGTACCGCTTCGTCTTTTTCAGTATTCAAAAAATGAATTGAACAAAAAAGGATTTATTCAAAAAGAAGCAAACAATACTTGGATGTTAACTGATAAAGGAATTGAAGCAGGTTACGAGCTTGTGTTACAACAAAGATTGTTTGAAATGTATTTAATGCATGAAATGGAATTTGCTCATTTAGACTTAAAAACACGTGATGATCTTAATCTTCAACATATATCAAAGGACACGAAAGAACATCTCTTGAAATTATTACGCACACACAACCGATCACCACTTTTAATACCAAGGTCAGCAAGTGTTAGGAATAGGAGGCTGATGGTGTAATGTCTTATGATGCTTGGATAATAGTAACTGGTTCATTAGTAGGCATTACATGTGCCATGATTGGGTGTTTCTTAGTATTGCGAAAGATGGCCATGCTAGCTGATGCCATTTCACACACTGTATTACTAGGGATTGTTGGTGGTTATTTAGTTAGTCGAAGCTTAGATGGGCCTGCTTTACTAATTGGGGCTGTTGTAGTTGGTCTTTTAACTGCATTGCTTGTTCAAGTCTTAAATGGTAAAGGAGTTCAAGGAGATGCAGCTATTGGAATAGTTTTCACTTCATTATTTGCAGTCGGTGTGGTTTTACTATCTCTCTTTGCAGGGAATATCCACTTAGATGTAGATCATGCCTTAATGGGAGAAATCACGTTTATTCCATGGGATACAGTAGAGATGTATGGAATGGAGTTAGGTCCTAAA
>NZ_VOQF01000027.1 GCF_007994985.1 Metabacillus litoralis
AGTAGTTTTGCAAGGGGTTTAGCAAGAACACGTATATATGCACTCTTTTACTATTAAAAACTAGGGAAACTACTGTTTCGTGCTGCAGTAGAGCAATGTTATCGCTATTGTAAAGCAACTAAGGTAAGAATTCGATCGAAAATCCATGTTTTCGGTTACCTTGCTTTTCTTCACAATGAAGGGGACATTAAATCTACTTCTTGGTCACTTATGTTTTCTCTTTAGATAGGTCGAATATTTCATCCTGCCATAATTGATACATATAGATAATTAATGCAAAAGCGACCATCATAGCAACAATAGCTATTGTAGGCAAAGTCGATTCACTCGAAACAAGACCCATCCTTTGCCCTATTGGATATAAGATGTACATAAATAACCCGTCCAAAAGTATATTAACAGTCAAATATAGCCAAAATCTCCTGAAAGTAAAGTGGAATACCCAGATAACGATAACTAAATAAGCTCCATACACCCAAGGAATCGGCACGACTTTATCCCACCCGAACAGGCTGGAACCTGACTCTTCCCACCATCCATAATGGTAAGCCGCTTGATATGCCAAGGTATGAATAACAGTCATAAAAAGAGCGACAGGCATATACCTGCGTACAGTATCCGCTTTCAAGAAAAACAAGGATGCCCAGGGCAATATCAAAAGTGACCAAAGAATAATCTGTTTCATGTTAGTAATACCCCACATTAGTTTTTATGTGTAGTGTTACTCTTGGTTCATATATTTATTCGGCTTATTCGATAATCTTTGGAAAATTGCTATTGAACTTAAGACTCACCTTTAGTTAATTAATTTACCAGGCAATTAATTTTGAGAATAGTATCTTTGTACTGAAATCTAATTCACATTATTTATAACTAAACTAAGTTAGATGCTTTTCCGTTGGATACAATAACGGTTAGGAAGAGGGAGTAAACTCACTATTATTCTTAAAGTCTTAACTTCGTGTAAAATATCAATTAACACAACTAAATAAAAGTTGTTAAAACGTCTCGAATCCTTGAAATTTATGGAGTTGAGACGTTTTTTGATAGGATCAGTAATTAAAAGATAAGTGTTATTAACACATCTTGGGGGGAAAACACCAGAATCTATATCTATTTTTCGGCAACAAAATCAGGATTTAGCATAACCCATTTAATGCCTAGTTGACATATACTGCACAGTAGGATTTACATAATTGTGGAAAAAATGAACAATAATTTAATATCTTCTGATAAGA
>NZ_VOQF01000028.1 GCF_007994985.1 Metabacillus litoralis
AGCAGGATTGTTCAATAGAAGGGGGACATGAAGTGACCAAAAAACAAACTATAATTTTTTTACTCGTTAGTTTTCTTTTAGTATCTATCACTCCAATGATTTTACCAGATACACCTACTCAAGTATCACAAAACACTTATAAATATGATTTTGGTTTTCCGTTTCATTTATTGAACAAGAAGTAGAAATAATGGTTAGTCACGGTACTCAAGATACTCAAAAAGTATCAGGTATTTTATTTAATCCTTTTGTCATTACGCCTAATTTTCTACTAATAAATTTTGCTTTTTCTATGTTAGCCCTAGAGGTTGTTATTTATATCATATTTTTTGTTTACAAGAAGATAAGAGGTCGTTTTTAGAAGTATTGAGTGGCAGCTATTTGTTAGCTAATGGGCGAGTTTTTTATTTTGTTTGCCTTTTAAAGAAAAGAATCTTTGACTTTAACAAAAATGAAATTTTATGAAAAGTTGTACTTATTAAAGTAACGGGGCATATCTTCTAGAAGGAGATTTGCTTTTTCTTGTTGAAGTAATAGTGCAGTTTAGTTGAACAAAGGTAAACTGATATTTAGGGTAACATCAGGGAACAATATTCTCTAATATTAGATAAATAAAGGGGATTATTGATGAAGAAGATTATATTATTTACCATATTGGCATCAATCATTTTAAATCTTTCACCAATTTTCACTCATGCTGAAGAAAAATTAAATAAAGAACTATTGAAAATTATCAATGAGTTTGTACCACCAAACTCAATACTGGTAAGTCCTGAAGAACCTAAATCAACTAAACCATATAAGTTTTATGACTTTAACCAAGATGGACAAGAAGAAATTATTATTACTTTTGAAATAAAGGCAAAAGAACAACCTAATCCTTCACAATTTGGTGTAATAGTATTAAGAAAAGAAAATGAAAGATGGGAAAAGACATGGGAAAACCTAACACAGGGGGTAGGATTAGATTATTCAGGTGTTGCTGATATTACTGGTGATGGAATTAAAGAGTATCTCCTTGGTGTCACAATTGGTGCTTCAGCAGGAAATAAACTAGAGATTTTTCAATGGAATAATAATTCTTTAAAGATGATAGCAGAAGTTCCGTATCATATGATGGAGCTATTAAGGAATAAGAAAGTTGGTATAGTAGTTTGGCAAAGGTACATTGCAGATACCTATTTTGTTGATGTTCTAAAATGGAATGGAGAAAAATTAATTCTAGATGAAGAACTATACTCTAGCTACTATCCTGCTATTGAAAAATTTTATAAGGAAAAAATATCAAGAATGGAAGCGTGGTTCTATTGGTATACACTTGCAGATGCTCAAATAAAGGCAAATTTATTTGGAAAAGCTAGGATTTCTATACAGAAAGGAATTACATTAGCAGAGCAACTTTCATTACCTGATGAAGTAGAAAACTTTGAAAAATTGAGTAATAAGTTGGAAAAAAGGTGAAATCTTATTAAGTTAACGAGGGCGAGTTTTAGACAATGGAATTATTGCTCAACTTTCTGGAATCAAGATAAGTTTTTATGTCCTACTTGTTAATCTTTTCACTAGTAAAGACACGATTAAAAGAGTAATAAAGGATGATAAATAATGGAGTTAATTTTTATAAGACATGGACAAGGGGAACATACTTTGAACATCCCGCAAAGTTTACATAAAGGTGATCCAGCATTAACTAGTAATGGTTTATTACAGGCTAAAGGACTAGCAAAAGAATTTCCCCTTAGTGAGGATGATATATTGATAGTAAGTCCTTTACGAAGAAACTCTACAAACAGCAGTATTTTGGAGTGAGAAATTAACATGTGAAAAAGTTGTAACACCATTAGTGGCTCCTAGATTGTTCCCTCAAATAGCAAAGGCTAAGACTCTGCCTTGTGATCAATTATTAGAAAAAATAAAAATACAAAGAGAATTTCCTGATTTTTATATAGACGAGGGATTGCCAAACAAGTTATGGACTAATGGAATAAACTTGTTGCCCGAACAAGAATTTAGGGGAATTGCTGAGTATTTCATTAATTGGTGTAGAGAACAGGATAAAGAAAGAGTATTTGTGATCTCACACGATGGTACAATAACTTCCTATAGAGAGTTTATAACTGGTAGAAAGCTATCAAGATCAGATTTCCCTAATGAAACAGGTTGGTTTAGTATTGGAATTTAAATATTTTCCGTTTCCTTCAATTTGTAAAATAAAACTGAAAGGTGACAATTCTTCAAGGAAAGTTTTACTTATATAATCACTTTTATACAGTATATGGGTAGTATGAGCAGTTTTATCTATTTTAAGCAAAACAGCTAAACCCTAATTTATCAAGGGTTTGACTCTTTTGTTTGATTTTATCTAGACTGAATTTGTATAGGCTATTAAATTAACTAATTTTCCGAGGTGAATTCTTTTTTATAATTTTCGGTTGATTTTTTTAATATTTCCTTTATGTGATCATCGTGTTCGTCATCACCCTTAAATTCTAAAGTACCTCCACTTGCTTCTAAAGGTGCTTTTCCATAAATCGCACCTACAGGTATAAAAGTACCTGGATCTGAGTTACTTTCATCTAAAAATAAAACGTAATGTTTTCCCTTTTTCATTAGTTCATAACCTTCTTGAAAGTAAGAAACTTTTTTTCCTAATAGGTTAGTTTCGATTGCAGCATTTTCTAATACTTGGATAACATCTTTCTTTTCAAATTCATGATCTGTAGTGTTTTTTACTACTTTTTTCACTTTGAAATCAGAAATTGTATAACCACCCATAACTCCACCAAAACCATCATCAAGTATAGTAGTGTCTTCTTTTGATAATCTCTGACCTATTACGATTAATTTTGATCCCTTTTCCATTTCTTCAACATTAGAAAAAACCTCATGTTTTCCATGACCTTCAATAATTTTTACAGGTTGCATAGAATTATAAGTAAAAGTACCACCGTATACTGTTATTAGAACCACAGTTCCAATTATAACTCCTAGCCCAATCTTCATATCAATAACCCCTCTATATTAGTATAAAGCTTTTATTCCAGGCCAATCATCACCCTGGGGATAAATTTAATCTATGAAACTAGGCCCACATAGCATAATTGCTGTTCCAAATGGTTTATCATCTTTATGTTTAAATCCAAATGCATGACTCACTTCGTGAACAACAGTTTCCTTTGGTCGAGTATCAGTTAATAGACCAAGATCGGAATAGAAGGTGATATTTATATATAATATTAGTTTGGCACCAATAATCTGGATTAGCAACAGCATAATTATTCGTATCAGCACTTGTGCTCTCAAATCTTATCGCTGCTTGCATCAACGAAAAATACTACTATTTTTTACCATACCATATAAAGATTATAAAATCGATTTGTCAGTTTAAATGTATTAAATCAACGAAATACATGGTTTTATCAAACATATCCACCTACCTCCAATAATAAAAAATATATAAAAACATATACAACAAATACTCAAACAAGAATAACCACTAGTCTTTCTTACAAATAAAATCTTTTCCTACTCTAAAGGACAAACCAGAATATTTACAATGTATACATCATATTTTATTGGAAACTTAAATGAGTTTTTTTATTTTACACAATTGTCTAATTAAAAAGGGAATTAAGAAGATAATATTGAATTTATTAAACTAATAAAATAAAAATAAAAATAAAAGGGTGGTATTTTGGAAGGATATGCTTTTTTAATTGGTGTAACACTTATAATTATTGCAGGAATTAGTAGTGGGGTAGGTTCAAGTTATGAACAACAACGAATGAATTTTGAAACTGAAACAAATTTTGAAAGGACTAAGAAACATAATTTTTCTTTTTGGTTTTTTATTTCGGGTATAATTTTTATCATAATGTCAGTTATTTTATTCTTGATCAGATAAAACACCATAATAAAAATATTTAATGAACCATTGCTTGGACAGGAGTATAAAATTAGTAATGAAAACATTTTATGGGAAAAAAACTAAAATAGTAAATATAGTGTCCTTTCGCTTTGTTTTTTTAACTCTGATACTATCTTCTTTTCTTATCTTCCTTTTTTTAAGTATTCCAGAAGGGAAAAACCTTTATTTCAAAGGGGTGATAGCAAGTGAAAAGACATTGCCCACAAATTTTAATGAGATTGCATTTGAAAGAAAAACAACACCAATGTTTGAATATATGGTAAGAAGGTCTGTTGATCAAACAGAATTTGAGAATACATTGAACTTATATGGACTTGAAAATAAAATTCCAAGTGTTGACTTTAACAATAATAATATTTTTTTTATTGGAGTTCTCGAATCTGGTAGTTGTCCCTACAATATAAAAGCTGTTGAAATAAGTTCTGACATTAAGACTATGACAGTGTCTTTGTCTAGACCAGAAAGAGCTTGTTTATATGATGCAACACCTAGAACATTTGTCATCATGATGGACAAAGATAAAACCAAAGAAGTTGAGAACGTAGTTATTGTTCAAAGCGGTGTAGATACGGAAGTACCTTTGTATAAAAAATAACAATATTCTATTAGTGAAAGAGTTTGATGAATCGAATAGAGATAGATAGGCTACTTAACTGAAGTGAAAACAAAGGGTGGTGGATTAGTTTGAATGAATTATTATTAATAGCATTAACTGGGGGACTAATAGGAGCTTGTTTTGCAATATATAAGGAATTACATAGGGTGCGAAAGTTACTAGAACAACTTTTAAAACAGAAGACATAATTAACAAATTATTTGAAAGTATTTGTAAAGAGGGTATCAAATTTTTAAACAGACACTACAAGATGCATTAAACTTAATGGCTTGTATTGGAGGTGTCAATGTTTATTCTTAATATGATATTAGCGATGGTGGGAATAACAATATTAATTTGTTTACTGACATTATATATCTACAAATTAATACGATATACAAATAAAAAGAACTTATACTTTTGGATCATTACCCTGATAGTAACTATTTTCTTTTTAGGAGTTGCCATTTGGCAAAGTTTAGATTTCTTTAACATAAATCTGTAAATCCTTATCATAGTAAAGGGGTATTGTGTTGAAGTAGTGTCTATGTTTTCATGTGAATTTTCGCTGTACAATACCAATCCTATTCAATAGATTTTCTTACAAAGCGTTGGAGCTAAAGAGGAGTGAGAAGTGATAGTTATTAAGAAAGGACAAAAATTACTTAGAAAAATAGTATTATTACATTTTTATTACCGACTAATACTTTTCCCACGCTTGCAGATTTGTTTTTTTTATCAATTTTCCCCAAAGAGATATGTCCAATAACATCTCCAGTTTCTTTATCAATTACTTTAGAAACCAAAGTTTCTGCGTTATCATTATTGGCATTCTGGATATATTTTTCTAGTTGATTATCATTCAAGGGGTAATCAAACGAAGGTCCGCTCCATTGAAGTAAGAACTCAGGTGAATCAATCCAATCGATAAGTTGTTTGAAATCTGCACGTCAAAGTATTTTAGTTTAATCATATACCGTTCTCCTCCCATTTAATCACTTTATCACTTTATCACTTTAATTAATTAAAGTATATTATATTTACTAGGTAAAGGAGTAGGTCAGCAAATGATTAAGGAAATCCTTAAAATTGCATTTGATGAACTTCAATTACATAGAGTTAGTCTTGGGGTATTCGACTTTAATGTTTCTGCAATCGCCTGTTACGAAAAATCAGGATTTATAAAAGAGGGTTTACTTCGAGATTCAAGAAAAAATGGTGATGAATACTGGAGTTTATGGGAAATGAGTATTTTAGAAAACGAATGGTTGAAAACCAAAAACTTCTAGTCTTCTTACCCGGGGAGGTCTGATTAACACGCCAAGTACACTTGGTAACCTATCTAGTGATAGATAGCTGAATAATCAGAAGTCAGCCGAGGTCATAGTACTTGATTTACTCGAGAGAATCAAGGAAGGACTGAACCATTTTAGGAGAACAAACACTTGATAAACAGTTCTTTATGTCGAAAGCAGAAAATTCATTAAGAGAGTGTAGTCTTTCCTTCCACCTATCTGCTTCATTTACTCTGTATCACCTTCGGCAGAAGGGACTTTGTTTTGCTGTGCAAACTCATCCAATGATACCTAGCCTTATATGAAGTTCGTGTTCCTCAGACCGGAAGTTTGCCGCTCGCTTCCTTCAGATTCCATGTCACCATGGACACCCTTGCGTTAAGCTAACTGTTACTTCTGCCTTCACAGTTCGGGACTTTCACCCTAGAGACTACACCCATGCCGGGCGCACACACGAAAAAAAAGAGGTGCCGCAGCTACCTCCTTTGTTCATTTATCCATGGGGGACTTCAGGAGGGCTTAGTAAAGAACTTACTTAAAAAGAACGTATTGTTCACGTAGGAAGGAAGATCTTCATGTTAATGGAACAAGTGTTGTCACGAGGGAATCTTTTGAACGCGCTAAAGCGTGTTGAAAGAAACAAAGGAAGTCATGGAGTAGATTATATGTCCGTAAAAGACCTACGAAAACATATCCTCGAAACATGGGAAAGTTTGAGAGCTTCCTTAACAAAGGGTACATATCAACCTTCTCCTGTCCGTCGGGTTGAAATCCCAAAACCGAACGGTGGAGTAAGATTACTAGGTATACCAACCGTGACAGATCGTTTCATTCAACAGGCGATTACTCAAATATTAACCCCAATCTTTGATCCGGTCTTTTCAACACAGAGTTATGGCTTTCGTCCAAATAAACGAGGTCACGATGCAGTGAAACAAGCGAAAAGATATATCGAAGATGGTTATCGTTGGGTAGTCGATATAGACTTAGAGAAATTCTTTGATAAAGTCAATCATGATCGTTTAATGCGTATTCTGTCAAAAAGAATTCAAGATCGAACTCTTCTATCGTTAATCCGTAAATACCTACAATCTGGCATTATGATTCAAGGCGTTGTGACACAATCTGAAGAAGGAACACCACAAGGTGGACCGTTAAGCCCACTTTTATCAAACATAGTTCTGGATGAACTAGATAAGGAACTGGAAAAGAGGGGACACAAGTTTGTTAGATATGCAGATGACTGTAATATCTACGTAAAGACTAGGAGAGCTGGACAACGTGTCATGGAGTCAATTACTTCATTCATTGAATCAACTCTAAAACTCAAAGTAAATAGAGAAAAATCAGATGTAGATAGACCATGGAAAAGGAAGTTCCTTGGTTTTAGTTTTACCTTTCACAAGAAACCGAAGGTACGAGTGGCGAAAGAGAGTATTCAACGTATCAAGAAAAGGATACGTGAGTTAACATCAAGGTCAAAACCTATCCCGATGAAGACTAGAATTGAACGATTGAATCAATATCTGACTGGATGGTGTGGATATTTCGCTTTAGCAGACACACCAACAATATTCAAAGAGTCAGATCAATGGATTAGAAGAAGACTCCGAATGTGCCAGTGGAAAGAATGGAAGAAACTGAAAACTAAAGTGAGAAAACTTATGGGGCTCGGTATACCTAAAGAAAAGGCATACGAATGGGGAAACTCCAGGAAGAAATATTGGAGAGTAGCCAAAAGTCCAATACTACAAAGAACCCTTTCGAACTCTTATTGGAGTTTGAAAGGGTTGAAAAGTCTATATTCAAGATATTCACAACTGCGTCAGACATAAATGGAACCGCCGTATACCGAACGGTACGTACGGTGGTGTGAGAGGTCGGGGGTTAATCACCCCCTCCTACTCGATTCTACAAAAGTGGTAGTTTAGTGTAATTACTAGCCCAAAGATGAACAAATTTCATAAATTTTCAGAGAGTTATGTTAATATTATATTTAAAATAGGAAATAGATGGGAGAACGAGCAATATGTTTGATGAATTGGTAGGAGAGAAAATTCGAATTGTTCCAATGGACAAGGATCATATACAGGGTTTATATGAAATTGGGAATGATAAAATAATTTGGAGTCACTTACCAAAAGCTATTTATACATTAAATGATATGAAGTCTTTTGTAGAAGAAGCATTATGCAAAAAAGAAACGGGAATGGAATTTCCATTTGTTGTTTTACTTCGTGATAATGATAAAATTATTGGTTCCACACGATTCCTGGATATTTCCACTCAAAACAAAAGTTTAGAAATCGGGTGGACTTGGTATACCCCCTCAGTATGGGGCACACATATTAATACAGAATGTAAATACTTGTTATTAAAATATTGCTTTGAATCATTGAAACTTATACGGGTTCAATTTAAAACCGATGAACGAAATGTTAGGTCGCAAAAAGCAATAGAAAAAATAGGTGGAGTAAAAGAAGGAGTTTTAAGAAATCATATGATTCGTAAGGATGGAACCTTCCGTAATTCTGTATTTTACAGTGTTATTGAAAGTGATTGGGTTTCAGTCAAGAATAAGTTAGCAAATATATTAGAAATTCCTCAAAAACAGATGTAATTTGAAGGAATTTCTTATTGATTGTGAACCAATGAACTTAAACGAACGGGGTGCGATTATTCAATAATGATAATCGCTTCTTGTGCTAAACCAGCAAGATAGTTATATAAGATATGGGGGATAACAATTTGACTGTGGAAGTTATGAGTTATATCGAAAAACCAATAAAAGCTAATGATCTTATGAAACTTTATAGTAATGTAGGTTGGTGGGAAGAAAGAAAAGAACAAGATATTGAGAATATGTTAAAGCAAGAAGTTTCAGTTGGTGCGTGGAAAGATGGTGTTCTTATAGGTTTTGCAAGAGCTGTTTCAGATGGGAATTTTAGAGCTTATATTGAAGACGTAGTAATACATAAAGAATTTCAAAAAATAGGTATAGGTATGAAAATTGTGTCACGTTTGATAGATGAATTATCTCATATTGATGTGATTAGCTTGTTTTGTGAAAAGGAGCTAATTCCTTTTTATGAGAAAAATAACTTTAGATATAGTAAATCTCAATTTGTTATGCACAAAAAATGAAACATACGTTGATGAACTAAATGTTAGCTTTAATTGAATAAGTATTTTCCACAATCGGTCCGAGTGTGGAAGATCTATTTTATATTTAAACTAACTAAATTAATTTAAATACTTCTCCAGTTGGATATAATAATGAACAGTTTTGAAGATACGGAGGAAACTCTCTATTATTCTTAAAGTCTTAACTTCGTGTAAAATATCTATTAACACAACTAAATTTGAGTAGTTAAAACGTCTTAATTCCTTGACAGTGAAATGAGAGCTGCATGAGGAGTTTCTTCACCCTTAGAATAAAATTCTTTCCCTCCACAATTTGGACATTGTTTAGCTTTGATAGTCATAACATCCTCCTTTTTACAATATTAGTCAATAAAAGAGGGAAATCCTCCTATTTTGGCGAATTGTTATGAAAGGGGGAGGTGTAAAATATGGGGAAAAACTCCAACGGTTTTAAAGGTTTTGATAAAGAACTAAAAAAGTTACAAAAGAAAGTAGAAGATGCAAGTAAGCCAGAATCAGTAAGTTTTGATGTTCTTTTTCATGAAGGTTTCATGAAGAAAAACACAAGATTCACTTCGATTAATGACTTCTTTGATCAAAGTCCATTTAAAGTGGAAACAGAAGAGGAGTTCGAAGCATTGGATCAAACAGAACTGGATAAGTATGTTGCAGAACATACTCAGTTCGAGGACTGGGATGACATGTTATCTACAGCAGGACAGGAACATATTGCAAAGAAATTAGGATTTTAGTTTTAATATAGCATCCTTCGGGGTGCTTTTTTAACTTAAGTAATTCCATATATATCCGATACATAATGTGGAGGTGTGTTATGGAAGAAGTGGATTTCAGTCCTTTGAAAAGTACATTAAATAATATTGCTTTTCAATTTATTATTTGGATGGCTATATGTATCGGTTCTTATGCTATAGCATTTACTATTTTACGTATTATAAAAGTACCGGATAAAATAGCTCATCTAATTGCAACAGCAATCTTTTTGATTGCGATGAATTATTCATTTGTTAATGGTTATATACCAGGTATCGAGGGCGCTCAGTGATGGGTGCTTTTTTATTTTTCCAAAACAACTCAAATAATCGGAGATGGCAGGGATGTGAATTGGTATTGCTGGTAGAAAATTTGCAACATAGTAAAATAATGGTTAAATTTTTCTCCCATTCGTCGATTTATAGGTGAAGGAGGTATATTATTTGTTCAAAAGAAAATTATCAAAAAAGAAGTTATATAAAGGGTTAAAAAAATATCAAGAGATTGAGCAAGAAGCATTAAATGAATTATCAATACTAAAAGATTATTACATTGAAGAAAACTATAGTAATATAGATGCTTTGAAAAGTATACAAGTTTATTTGTCAACTTCACAGAAAGGTTTGAACTATTTTGGGCTAAGGGGCTTGTTTCCCACAGTCTTAGGAGCTATTGTGGTGTATGTAATAAATACTCAACTGATCGAATTATTATCTGAAATTAATGGTGTAGAAGAACTGGTTTGGTGGTTAAAGATAATAATTATTATTGTAATGGGACTTTTCATGGGGGTCTTCATAAGTATATTTCTATTACCTCTTATCTTATTAAAACAAAGCGATCGGAGTGTTAGAAAAGAAATTTTCAAGAACGAAATTATGATGAAAACAGTTGAGAAGGAGTTAACCTCTCTAGAACAAAGACAGAAACGTAGACGTAATAGAAAATGGAATTGAACCAAAAAAGCACTGTTTAGTGCTTTTTATTTTTCAAAAATACTTAAATAATAACTGGAGGTGGCAGGTGATGTGGCATGGCTGAATAATATGTGCATGTTGAGAAAGATTATGTAAAAGGCATGAAGTACAAAGATATTGCAGAGAAGTATGGTGTCTCAATGGGGAAGTATTAACCAAGAGAATTATATACATTCAGGTAATAGTGAGTGTATTAATTGTGAGGGCTATACTACTAAAAAAGAATCTATAATCGCAGTTTTACAGTGGAGTAATGGAAAATCAGAAATTATAAGACTCCATAATAACCAATAACAAGAAATTTTTTTCCACTACCACAGCCCCTTAATTAAAAAACATCTTCATTAATAGAAGCGCGTTTCTGCAATTAGACAGAGACGCTTTTTCTATGCAAATAAAAAGGAAATTAATGTTAAACTCAGGTTTATTGAATAAGGAACAGTTCGATGGAGGTGTGTTTTTGGACTTCTAATTTTTGCTTTTTTCTTTATTTTCTTTGTTATGAACTTTATTGGTGATTATGATGGAATGACGTTAATTAGGACTTTAATGGGTATGTTAAATGCCAGTATTGCGATGGGTGTATCTGAAATATTAAGTGTAATGAAAAGTCAAAAATAAAAATTATGTGAAGAGTTACACTTAAACTAAACGGGGTCTTTAGTCTAAGATCAATCTTCAGCAATAAAAGCGCGAGTGTTGAGGTCTATCTTCACGTTATTAACACTTGAGTATAACATCCTGGGTGTG
Organism: Metabacillus litoralis; assembly: GCF_007994985.1. Classification (GTDB taxonomy): domain Bacteria; phylum Bacillota; class Bacilli; order Bacillales; family Bacillaceae; genus Metabacillus; species Metabacillus litoralis. Next base: position 11,461 of record NZ_VOQF01000028.1, read on the forward strand.
ATAGATTCAGAACCACTATCCTATTAGTTAAATTATTATAATTTAAAAACTGGTATACTAGATATAGAATTTAGTTATATATATTAGGAGAGATGAATAGTGGAAACGACATGGATTGGGGACAAACCAACATTAGGTCAAAAAAATTCATATAGAAAATATAGTTCTTTATTACTTTCAAGTCCGATTATTAACTCTGAAAAAACACTGAAAATCATAGAAGCGGAATGTGATAAAAGTAGTGGAAGAGAATTAGATGGCGTCATAATATTAACAACCGAAAACTTTTACTTTCTTTCAAAGAAAGAGGTAATTACATACCCTTATACAATGATTAATGATATTTCAGTTAAAAGGGACGGTAAAGACAAAAACGAATATAAACTTACACTAAGAATAGGTAGATCAAATAGATATTTTGATGATATTAAAAGCCTGTTTTCTAAAATATTGTGGGTTTAAACATAAATAAAGGTTTCATGGTATTATATGTTAAAATATAAATATAAGTTATTTACTAAGAAACAGATTAGTAAGTGAAATAATTGGTATTTTACCTTTAAATGTTACTATTTAATAGTTTAGGAGGGATTTATGTGAAAAATTTATCATTATCAGTGTCAATTATTTTATCAGGAATTTGCTTTCTAATTGGTACTGGATTAATCGCAAACTCCATTACGGAAGCTAATGATATTAAACGGGTAGAAATGAATAAAGAAGCTATTCCAGAGAAACAACTACTTACAAAGTCAGAATTAGCAATTTATTTGGGATTGTTTGATGAAGAACTAAATAAACTCATATCGAAAGACAGCAACATTCCTTTTATTAAAATTGAAGGAGAAGTTTATTATCCTAAAATGGCTATTGATGAATGGCTTTTAACTGGCAGAGGTACATATACAAAAGAGTTAATTGAATAGCTTATATTTATTTTGTTCTTTCAGCTAGGGGAGCAAACAAATGAAATTAAAGACACCCTTAAAAACAGTTTCGTTCATCGCTTTAACGGAACTGTTTTTGTATTTAAGAATATCTATCTTTGGGGTTAAATTTAAATTATTAAGCCACTCTAAGTTCTTCGACAGTTGTATTATTAGATTTTTTGCAACAGCCCACCAATAATGTAGTAATTTGTTCCTCAAAAGGCAACTTCTTGTTTAACTGAAGAAACCTAAACCAATATAAATAATTATCTAACCACCGTGTTGAAACGCCTTGGAATCTATCTAACCATTGTTTTAATTGATTATGATAACTATTAACGTGTTGGATATGGTAAATATGCTTTTTAACATAAATTCCTTTACTAGCGTTGATAGTTTCGTGAGATAGTTTTTTCAACTTAGCAAATTTTTTATAACTACGTCTGAAGTTATATCGGAAACAGATTCTAAGGAGGAACAGAAGGCAGAAACGAATCCAGCTGAGGAAGAATTGAAGAAACAGGAAAAGGAAGAAGCAAAGCGACTGGCTGCCGAAGAAGAAAAAAAGAAACAAGAAGCAGAAGCTCAAAGATTAGCTGAGGAAAAGGCCGCTCGTCTAGCTGCAGAGCAAGAGAGAATTCAGAAAGAAGAAGAAGGTAAGGCTATTGCGGCAGAAGAAGAAAGGAAAAAGCAGGAGGCTGCAGCGCAGGCTGCAGCTGAAGCACAACTGCAGGCAAGTAACGTATATTATAAAAACTGTGATGCTGTTAGAGCTGCGGGAGCTGATCCTATTAGAAAAGGGGAGCCAGGTTATTCAAAAAAATTAGACCGTGATGGTGATGGAATAGCTTGTGATCGTTAGATTTAACTTAGGTATATGTACTTTAGTTGGATATAATAGTGAACAATTTTGAAGCGAGAGTGGAAACTCCCAATTATTCTTAAAGTACTAAATTGTTGATAAAGTTGCCTTGACTATAATTGTAATAAGTATTACTATAAATGTAACAGAACCCACCACGCCTCTTAACAATGCGGACCAAGGTGGGTCATTTTGTATTTCAAGGGGAATTGACTGTGGATCCTGATAACAAAACAAATATGAAAATTAAACCACCTACTACATATAGAGAACAAGTGGAAATCTTCAAAACTAGAAATTTACATATAAAGAATTCAGAATCCGCTGAAAACTATTTGCAAAGAGTCAATTATTATAGACTAAGCGCATATGCAATAACTTTGAAAGATCCATTAAATAAGGAAAATTATAAAGATAACTCAACGTTTGAAGAATTAACATCGTTATATGAGTTTGATAGACGATTACGCCTCCTTTTATTAGGTGTTCTAGAAACAATAGAAATCGCATTTCGTACACATATTTCATATGAGACTGCTCATAAATATGGACCACTTGGTTATAAAGATAAAGAAAATTTTACTAATGAAAAATTCCATAAAGAATCCTTAGATGAATTAGACACGTTAATAAGTAGAAGTCGCAAAGGTGAGCTCTTTATTGAGCATCATTTTAAAAATTATAGCGGACATATACCTATATGGGCTGCTATAGAAGTTACATCATTTGGCTATATATCTAAGTTCTACCGCAATTTAAACGAGGACTTAAAAAAACATATTGCAAAAGTATATTATAATGTTCCTTATCTATATTTAGAGAGTTGGTTGCAAACACTTTCTAATGTAAGAAATGTTTGTGCTCATTATGGACGACTATATAATAAGAAACTGACTTTCAAGCCTCGATTATTTAAAGAAGATATAAGAAGGTTTAATAATCAAAAAGTATATGCTGCAATTTACATTATTCAAAGATTACTAACTAGAGTTGAAAGAAAGAGGTTTTTAATCGAATTAGAGACATTGATCCAGGAATACGAAGAACATATAGACTACTCACATATTGGTTTCCCAAACAATTGGAGAGAACTTTTAAATAATAAACATAAATGAAGAGCTTTTACGTAGTAAAAATTTAGTTATTCTCTAGTAAATATATAAATTATCCAAACCAACTGGTTGTAAATGAAACGTCTTAATTCTTTGTGTAAAAGGGATTTAGACGTTTTTTTGTTTCTTTAACTAACGATAAGTATGTTTATTAGAGAAATTTACAAAACTTATATATTTTAAAATTGAATGTGTAAGGTATGAAAATACTCCACTTAAGTCAAAGTTTATATTAAACTGATTTTCAATGTTATCAAGTTTCGCACGTACTTAATATCCTAATTCTTTAATAGAGAGTTAGGATTTTTTTGATTAAAATAAGTGTCAAATGTATAGTTGACGTCCATAAATCAAAAATCTACTCAAATTAAATGATTAAAAAGAAAATAAAGGTACATAATGAAGTTATCAAACTATTGAGAAAGGAAATAATAAGGGAGGTTTATAGAATCACCATGACTAAAAAATATTGGGAGTGTAGAGATGTTGAGATACCAGAGGAAACAAGGTTGATCATTAACGAGTATTTATTGAGTTTAAAGTTAGCTAATAAAGCTGAAAACACAATAGTAACATACCGAAAAGTATTAGAAAGATTTTATAGTACCAATCCATTACCGATAGAATTACTTACATCGGCCAATATTCTATTATGGCTTATTAATTTCTCTAAAGACAAAAAAGAGAGAACAGTAGACATTTATGTATCTGCATTTTCTTCATTTTTTAATTTTTGCCTAGCCGAAGATTATGTAAACCATATGGTTATAAAAAAACGATGGAGACCAAGGATCTCTAAGAGTTTGCCTAAATTCTTAAATGAACAAGAGTTTGCACGTGTTAAAATGGCAGCTGAAAAATTATCTCTACGAGATCGATCTCTTATTCTATTTCTATTTTCATCAGGATGTCGTAGATCAGAAGTATCCAATCTAACAATTCAGGATGTAAACATTAGTCGTAGAACAGCAGAAGTAAAGGGGAAGGGAAAAAAGATCCGTCATGTTCATTTTTCAGAAGAGTGTGCATTAATATTAAGTGAGTATTTGTCTATAAGGTCTGGTGATAAAAATGAGGCACTATTTTTGAACAGATTTGGTACACCATTGCAAACAGGTGGAATTTATAACATCACAACAAAACTTGGAAAAATGGCTGGTCTAACCCATTTGTTAAATCCACACAGTTGCCGTCATACATTTGCCACAAATATGTTAGCAAAAGGGGCAGATGTTAAGTTTATTGCTGACGAATTAGGTCATACAAACTTGAATACAACTAGAGTATATGCGCGAATTCCTACAGAAGATATGATTTTGGCTTATCAAAATAAAATGGGGTGATTTCATGTATAGTGAGAAAAATTTAATTGTTCAGCAGGAGTTTTTTGACGATCATCAAGCTCGTTTTAGTCGAGAAACTACAAGAGGGTATAAAATAGCGCTTAATCAATTTTTTTCATTTTGTAAGAAGGATTATGATTCTGTAAAGGCTACTGATATTAGATCTTGGCTTGCTTGTATGGAAGAGAAGGAATTGAAACCTCGAAGTATTCACATAAAACTCTCAGCGATAAAATCATTCTATCGATATTGTATGGAAGAAAATAAACTAACTAAAAATCCTATGCTTACTGTACATACACCTCAAATAGATGATTCTCTCCCTTATTATTTAAGTAAAAGGGAGATCGCACTCCTTCAAGAATTAACAAGACACATACCTAGAGATAGGGCAGTTGTTGAAGCGTTATATGCAACTGGAGTTCGAATTAGTGAATTGTTACAAATTCAGTTAGATGATGTGAAATGGGAAACAAGGCAAATTTGGATAAGAGAGGGTAAGGGAAATAAAGAACGGTTTGTATTATTTTCACATGATTGTGCAGAAAGGCTAAAGAAATACCTGCATTCTCGTGAAGTTGATAGTAGGTATTTGTTTTCAAATCATCGAGGAGAAAAGTTAAGTCGTTCTTTTGTGGAGCTTCAATTTAGAGGATTTTCCAAAGAGTTAGGCTTTAGAGTAACTCCTCATACTCTCAGACACACGTTTGCTGCACACTTAGCTGAAAAGAATATGCCTCAAAGTTATATTCAAGAGTTGCTAGGGCATGTAAATATCAATAGTACTCGAATCTATACTCGTCTGATGGAACATGCTCGAAAAAAACAGTATGATCGCTATCAATGAGAATGAAAGAAAGGGATAGAAGGTATGGATAATTATTGGAAACTTACTATAGTATTACCTAATAAAAATAATCAAGAAACGATTGAGGAATTTTTACTAAGTTTAAATCTAGCAAACAGAAGTCGCGGATCTATTATTTTATATCGTCGCTTTTTAGAAAAGTTTTTCTGTAATATAGAAGAACCATATAATCAACTTACTTCTGAGTCAATTCTAAAATGGTTTCTGAAACATGAGTCAGATATAAAAGAAGCGACGTTAAGGTTGAGATTAAGTATTCTTTCTTCTTTTTACACGTTTTGTATAAAAGAAGAGTATCTTGAATATTCTCCTATTAAAAGTAGATGGTTTCCTCGACTATCTCAAACAGTTCCAAAATATCTGGAGCGAGAGGATATTGCAAAGATACGTCAAAATAGTGAGATGACTTCACTTAGAAATCAAGCAATCATTGAATTTATGCTCACGTCTGGTTGCAGGGTTTCAGAAGTAAATAGGCTAAATATAGAGGATGTTGACATAAAGAACAGACTAGCGAGAGTTACAGGAAAAGGAAAAAAGATTAGACATGTACATTTTACAGATAAGTGTGCAGTTTTATTAGAACGTTATTTAAAATCACGGTCACAGAATACTCCTCCACTCTTTGTTACAAGTACTGGTACTCGATTGAGTGTTCGTATGATACAGGATCTTGTTAGAGACGTTGGAAGAGAAGCTGGGCTTACTACTCGATTACATCCTCATCGATTTCGTCATACTTTTGCAACTGAATTAATAGCAAAAGGGGCTGATTTATCTTTCATAGGAGACGAAATGGGACATAGTGATATTTCTACAACTCAGATATATGCGAGACTTCCTAAAAGAGAGATTATTTCTATGTATCGGAAGTTCATGGGATAAGGAGAGTTTATTTGTGATAACATCAGAAAATTGTATACAAAAATTCAAAGAAGATTTTATGTTTCGCTTAGACCCAAAAACAATAGATCTATATCAACGAGCTATTAAACAACTATTACAATACTGTGAAAAACCATTTGAAGATATCATATCTCGTGATATTAGAAATTGGTTGTTACACCTAAATGAAAAGGGATATAAGCCTATAACTGTTAATGCAAAGTTGTTTGGTTTAAAGTTGTTTTATCAGTATTGTGTAGAAGAGAAGTTCGTATCTAATAATCCATTAAATTCTATTATTTTTCCAGACATTGAGGACAAGCTGCCTCGGTACTTAGAGATTGGACAATTACTTCAATTAAGAAAGTATGTAGAAGGAAAATTACAAGAGAGAGCAATTGTCGAGGTTTTGTATGCCACTGGAGTTCGAATTGGCGAGTTGGCTGAAATAAAAAAAGAGGATATTGATTGGTCAGAAAGAATAATTTATATTCGAAAAGGGAAACGTAAGAAAGAAAGAATTGTCTTATTTACAAGACTTTGCGAAGAACATTTAAAGTCTTATCTCCATAATAGAAGTGATAATCTACCGTTTTTATTTGTAAATAAAAGTGGTACTAGAAAAGTATGCATACGCACTATACAAGGTGATTTTTCGAACTATAGGCAACAACTTCATATTGAAATTACCCCACATACTTTACGACATACATTTGCAGCACATTTGGCCATAAAAGGTATGCCTATAGAATGTGTTCAGGTTCTGTTAGGTCATGAGAAACCAAATCAAACACATCTTTATGCAAGGCTTTATCATCAAGCTCGAAAAGAGAAGTATGATGAGTGGATGTGAGAGAGGTTTATGGTGAATTTGAACTTCGTGTAAAATATCTATTAACACAACTAAATAAAAGTAGTTAAAACGTCTCGAACCCTTGATATTAATGGAGTGGAGCCGTTTTTTTATTTACTCGGGAACTAAAAGATAAGTGTTATTAACACGTCTTGGTGGAGAAACACCAGAATCTATATCTATTTTTCGGCAACAAAATCAGGATTTAGCATAATCCATTTAATGCCTAGTAGACTGATACTGCGCAATAAATAACTGCAAATATGGAAGAATTGAAAATGTGGAAAAATTATATCTATGGATAGTTTCCACCAAAAGGGCCATTTAATTTAACAATCATTTTCAAAATAATGTCATAATGGTAATATAAGATATGAGATGAAAAAAGGAGAATTAATATATAATGGCAACTATCCTATAAATTTTTGAAAAATGATATATTTCCTTATTTCTACCAAGGGAGAAGTATGTCTATTTTTAAAATTTTATAGGACGTCCAATATTTAATTAAATATTCATCTCATATGTGCGTCCTTCATTCCAGGAGGATAATTAATGAAACAATTAGATGGAAAAATAGCAATTGTAACAGGTGCAAGTCGTTCAACGAGTATAGGAGCAGCAATTTGTCTTTCTCTTGCTAAAGCTGGAGCAGATGTATTCTTCACTCATTGGTCTAAATTTGACGAAACTGAAGGCAACGGGAGTGAAAAGGATTTCCCAAGTCTTCTTTGTGAGAAGTTAAGAAGTTTTGGTGTGAGAGCAGAACATCTGCCGTTAGATTTGAGTTTATTAGAATCACCAACGAAACTTTTAGATACTGTTGAGAAAACACTTGGAACTGCAAATATTTTAATAAATAATGCAACGTATGAATCTCCAGTAAACTTTCGTGAATTCAACACTGCAATTTTAGATAAACATTATAAAGTCAATAATAGTGGAACTATAATGTTATCAGTTGAATTTGCTAAGAGATATGAGAAAGCATTTACAAATAATAAAGACGGACGAATTATCAACCTTGTTTCAGGTGGACCAGATCCAAATAATTTAGCTTACATTGCAACTAAAGGAATGATTATTGCAATAACAGAGCCATTGTCAGTAGCCCTAGCGCCTCTAGGTATAACTGTAAATTCAATTAACCCTGGGCCTACGGACTCTGGATGGATGAACAAAGAAATTAGGGAGTATTTACTGCCTCAATTCCCTACTGGTCGTCTTGGAAAACCTGAAGATGCAGCCAAGATAATTATGTTCCTAGCAAGTGATGATTCTTATTGGATAACTGGTCAAACAATTAAGTCCGAAGGTGGATTTTTAGGCAAATAAGGTCTATTTTGAGGAAAGGGATTGCTTTTAGCACTCTCTTTCTAGTATTTAATACTTAGAAGTAACTGGATTGTGTAGTATTGTACTTAATCGATAGCGATTGCTGAACACGCAGCAGTCGCTATTTTACTTTTGAAACAGGAATGTTAGTAAAGGTATTTTTACCTTTACTAAATTAGAAGTATTTGGTAATGTATTTTTTGAGAGATGTAAAGAAAGGGGAATCTAGTTACACATGTGGAATAACCTTAAATGATTAATTAATTGGATATAGGCAATTACTGTCCTAGATTCTAGGATGCGTTTATTTGTCTATCTAAAATCATTCAAGGGACACTTGGTGTGAATAATAATATTCCCATCGCCAAGCAGATACCTTCGTATATCTGTTTTTTATTATGGGCAAAAATACATCTCTATTTACATAATCAAAAGTGTCCCTATTTAGGGGGAAACTTAAATGAAAAGTCAATATGAAAATGAAGAAATGTTAACAGGGGGAAATGTCTCAAGTGTATATCGTTTGGGAGATACTGTTCGTCGAGAATTAAAGCCAGACAGTCCCAAAATTCACGAGTTATTAAAACATTTAGAGAACAAAGGATTCGATAATGCACCTAAGTTTTTAGGAATTGATGATAAAGGTAGAGAGAAATTATCATTTATTGACGGAGAAGCTGGTAATTATCCTTTGAAAGAATACATGTGGTCTAGTGATGCCTTACAAGAAATAGCAAAAATACTTCGTAACTATCATGATGCTGTGAGTGATTTTTCAATATCAGATAAATGGAAGCCAATTGACAATACTCCAAATAACATGGAAGTTATCTGTCACAATGATTTTGCTATTTACAATATTATTTTTAATAACAAAAAACCAGTAGGTATCATTGATTTTGACCTTGCAGGTCCCGGTCCTAGACTTTGGGACATAGCTTATACTCTTTACACTTGTGTCCCTTTAAGCAGGCTTTATCATACCGAAACAGGTGAAGCAGTTTATTATGACTCAGAACGTGATGCCCAAGGTATAAAGCAAAGAGTTAAATTGTTTTTTGAATCTTACGGTGTTAAGGGAATGGAAGAAGATTATTTGAAGATGGTTGTGGTAAGGTTAGAAGGATTATGTATGACAATGAAAAGAAAAGCAAGTGAAGGTGACGTTGCTTTTCAAAAGATGATAGATGAAGGACATTATGACCATTATCAAAGTGAAATAAATTTCATTCTCGAAAATGGTCAAAATTGGATATAAAGTAAGGTAATATAATAAAAAGGACGCGGTTTTAAATGAAGCGCTTCCTTTTTTAATGACCGTCTTTTCGTATTTGACTTTATAGTGTACAACAAGCTGTTGGTATGTTTTGAAAATTATGCAAAGGAAAGATACTTACATAAATTTAAATCTGTATTCTTAATAAAAAGCATTTTATTACATTAGTTTAACTTCCTTCTTCCATTAAAGATGCTCTAGTTTCTCATTTATGTCCTGATCTCTTGCTGCATAGTACACCATACTATTCATTAAGAATAGATTATTTAAAAATCGAAACGAGAGTGGTAAAATCTAATTCAAATTATTTCTAACTAAACTAAGCTTTTCCGTTGGATGTAATAATGGTTAGGAAGAGAGGGAGGAAACTCCCTATTATTCTTAAAGTCTTAACTTCGTTTAAAATATCTATTAACACAACTGAATATGAG
>NZ_VOQF01000029.1 GCF_007994985.1 Metabacillus litoralis
ATCATAACTTATATGTCCATTATAAGGGGGTCAATCACTGTCACCACCCGGATTTTGTCGAATCACTTAACTGAGATTATTGTAGCAGCTAGGAACGTTCAACAAAACTCGGGACGTGACAGGCACCTGTCGAATAAAAAAACAGTCATCCCTTTAGGAGTGACTGTTTTTACGAGTTATAATAAGAAGAATACCTGGGTTTATCGACATAAATCGGGAAGTGACAGACACCTTCTCCTCCTCTTCCTCTACTCTCCAGCTACAAATGTTCTTTTCCCTAATTCACTATCAAGCATAAAGAATGCGTTGCTGTCTTTATCGATACGTTTTAATTTCTGAATCAGTGTATCAAAGCTAGCTTCTTCTTCAACTTGTTCTTCGATGAACCATTTTAAGAAAGTCATTGTTGCATGCTCACGCTCATCTAGAGCCATGTCTGCAAGTTCATAAATACGTCGCGTGACTTCCTTCTCGTGTAAAAGACCTTTTTCAAACACATCTAAAACCGAATCAAATTCATTATGTGGTGTTGGAAAGCCCTCTAATAAAGCACGTTCTCCCATATCATTAATAAAGTTATAAAATTTCATCGCATGAAAGCGTTCCTCTTCAGCTTGCACAAGAAAGAAATTAGCAAAACCATCTAAACTTTCTGCTGAACAATATGCTGCCATACCTAAATATGCATGAGCAGAATAGAACTCATAATTCATCTGTTTCACTAACCCATTAACAAGTTTTTCACTAATCATCATACATCCCTCCTACTTAAAACTATACCACAATCTAGTAAATGTAATCGACAAATTTCGGGTAGTGACAGGCACCCTGAGATTAACCTGTAATAAAATGTAATATTTTGTAATGGAATAATATAATAAAATTAGTTATTATTTACAGTCAATTTTAATACTATATGCTCCTCAATCCCTTACTCTATTTTTCTATCATTTAACTACTATTATCTAGCAGTAGCAACATTCACCTTTGATAATTCTAAAAACTATGAAACAAAAGAAACCACCCATGCGTTACATATGCAAAACATACTTTTATTGGAAAGTAAGGTGAATATTTCATGTGTGGATTTATTGGATGCATACACGATATAGGGATAAATCAAGAACAACAATTCAAACACCTATTTGAGAATATGAATAACATCATTGAACATAGAGGACCAGATGATTCTGGTTATTTTTATGACGACCATATTAGCTTCGGATTTAGACGTCTAAGTATTATTGATCTTGAAAGTGGTCATCAGCCGCTTTCATATGAAAATTCTCGCTATTGGATTATTTTTAATGGAGAAGTCTACAATCATGTTGAATTAAGAAATGAACTCGAGCAGGAAAGCTTTCATTTTGAAACACATTCTGATACAGAGGTTATCATTGCCATGTACAGTAAGTACAAAGAGAAAACTCCTGAAAAGCTAAGAGGAATGTTTGCGTTTCTTATTTGGGATAAACAAGAGGAAGTTTTATTCGGAGCAAGAGATCATTTCGGTATAAAGCCGTTTTTCTATAAAAAAGAAGCCGATCGAACATATTTCGCATCAGAAAAGAAAAGCATTCTTCTAGCTATGAAAAACGATGTGATAAACAGTGAAGCACTTCAACAATACTTAACTTATCAATATGTACCAGAGCCAGACACAATGTCTGATGGTATTAACAAGCTACTTCCAGGACACTATTTCACAAAAAAACCAAACAGTAACATGGAAATCAAAAAATATTGGAATGCTTCATTTTCACCAATAGCTACAACAGAGGATAAACTAGCAAAAGAAATTCGCGATGTTATGTTCGATTCAGTGAATGTTCACATGCGCAGTGATGTTCCGGTTGGGTCATTTTTATCAGGTGGAATCGATTCTTCATTAATTGCGTCAATCGCACAAAAATACAACCCTGCGATTAAAACATTTTCTGTCGGCTTTGAGCAAAATGGTTTTAGTGAAATTGATGTAGCAAAAGAAACAGCAGATAAGCTAAATATCGAAAATATCAGCTACCTGATTAGTCCTGAGGAATATATGAATGAGCTGCCGAAAATTGTGTGGCATCTTGATGATCCTTTAGCTGATCCTGCTGCAGTACCATTGTATTTTGTCGCACGTGAAGCAAGAAAGCATGTAAAAGTTGTGCTTTCTGGAGAAGGAGCAGATGAATTATTTGGCGGATATAACATATACCGTGAACCACAGGATTTAGCTGTTTTCAACAAAGTTCCGAAAAACATGAAAATGCTACTTAAAAAACTTTCGGACATCGTTCCAGAAGGTGTAACAGGCAAAAGCTTTATCGAACGCGGCTGTACTCCGATGGAAAGCCGTTATATCGGAAATGCAAAAATGTTTGATGAAAAAGAGAAAGAAAAGCTTTTCAAATGGTATAATCCGAACTTACACTATCTTGATATCACAAAGCCTTTTTATGATCAAACAAAGAATTACGATCCAGTAGATCGTATGCAATATATTGATATTCATACTTGGTTAAGAGGAGATATTCTCTTAAAAGCAGATAAAATGACAATGGCTCATTCCCTTGAGCTTCGCGTACCATTTTTGGATAAAGAAGTATTTAAGGTTGCTTCAAAAGTAGGAACTGAATTCAAAACAAGCAATAATACAACAAAATACATTCTTCGAAAAGCAGCAGAAGGTGTTGTTCCTGAGCATGTATTAACTCGTAAAAAACTTGGTTTCCCTGTTCCAATTCGTCATTGGTTAAAAAATGAAATGCATGATTGGGTTATTACTATTATAAATGAAAGTCAAACAGATCATCTGCTCAACAAAAAAGTGATTACCAATCTGTTAGAAGATCACTGTAATGGAAAAGCTGATAACAGTAGAAAAATCTGGACTGTTCTGATCTTTATGATTTGGCATCAAGTCTTTATTGAAAATAAATATAGCTTCCAGGAAACAAAACAAGCTGAGTTAGTTTAAACTGAACAAACTGTCCGAAAGCAACTAACAACAGCCTCTTTTATCAGAGGCTGTTGTTTTGATTATCTATTCGACAAAAACCGGGTGGTGACAGGCACCAAAAAAAATGAAACTTTCTCAAATCTCCTACGTAGTTATATAATGGAAGTAAAATGGACAAAAGGCTGAGGTGGATACATGAGTTTTTTTAGTAAGTTGTTTGGTAAGAAATCTTCTTCTTCACAACCTGTTGAGGAACGAAACATGTTCAATTTGCAAATGGATGACATTATCACCTATGATTTAGAGGACTATAAGGTTGTTGGGAAAATTAGTTATGATGATCATGGTTTTACATGGCATGCTTATCAGCTAGAAGGTGTGAACAGAACAATTTGGTTAAGTGTTGAAATGGATGATGAGCTTTATCTTGGAATGTATGAGAAAATTAAATTAAAGTTGCAAGAGCCTTTTCCGAAGAAAGTCGAACACGAAGGAACTACCTTCTATCTTGATGAATCTGGAACTGCACGTGTAACTGGGTTAGGCAGAAGTCAAAATATTAATGGAATGAACTGTCAATACTTTGACTATTGTGATGATGATGAGGAAAAATTTCTGTCTGTTGAAAAATGGGGCAGTGAAGTTGAAGTTAGTGTAGGGTATGAAATCGAACAATTTGAATTAAAAATTATAGCAAGTAACTAGGAGGATTTCTATGTTTAAATTATTCAAAAGAGTGAAAACCGTTGTTGATTCTGAATTAAATTCTTTACTAGACAAAGCAGAAGATCCAGTAAAAATGCTTGAGCAGTTTATGAGAGATATGGAAAGTGATATTCGTGAAGCTGAAGCAGCTGTTGCAAAGCAAATTGCAAATGAAAAAATGCTTCAAAAGAAATACGAAGATGCACAAAAAATGGTTGATAAACGTGATGAGCAAGCAATCAAAGCGATTGAAGCAGGAAATGATGATCTAGCTCGTCGTGCTCTAGAAGATAAAAAGATTCACAGCCAAACAGCTGATACGTTAAAAGAATCATATGACCGTGCAAAGCTAGATTCTGATTCAGTACGTAAGAAATTAGATGAAATGAAAGCTGAATACTATGAAATGAAACTCAAGAAAGATTCTCTTAAAGCTCGTGCAGAATCTGCAAAAACAAGAACTAAAATGAATCGTACACTGTCTGGAATTGGTAGCGATGATTCAAAGCATGGCTTTGATCGTATGGAAGAAAAGGTTCTTCAATATGAAGCTGAAGCTGAAACAAGCGAAGATATGCGTTCATCAAACAAAAGCCTTGATGATGAATTTAAATCTCTTGAAACAAATGAAGTTGATGATGAATTAGCTGCTTTAAAGAAAAAGCTCGGAAAGTAATAAAGAAAACGAATTATTTGACCAATTGAGTCCTAGCAATCCCTCTTTGCTGGGACTTTACATGGCGGTTTAGATAAAAGGGCATAGATTTGATGTCTTTCTCATAGATTGTGGTGAAAGAAGGTGAGTACATGAGAAAACCACTTCTTTTTGTTATGCTGTCACTTGTCCTTATTTTGTCAGCTTGCGGAAGTGGTGTCCAAGGTTCGACCGGTGGGACACTTTTTAAAGATGGAATTGCAGAATATATTCAAACAACGTATATGCTTCAAGATGTTGTATCAAGTCAAGAAGGCTCTGCTGAAATTTCCGAGATTTATATAGCTGAAAATCAGTCTATTGAAACAGTAGCAAGTGATTTACAAAACTATGAAAATCCTCGTGAAATAAGTGAGAAAAAAGATAATAAACAAGTACTAGTCTATGATAACCTGTTTGTCATTTTAACAAATGATCCTGATAATACTGAAAATACGATGGTTGAAGTGTCAGACTATGAATTTGTTCGCAATCATTATAATCCTAGCTTTTTTGATGGTTTATTAGTTTTATGGGTGTTAGATGAAATTCTAGATGTTGATGACTGGGGCAAAAAGCAACGTCAAAAGTGCTCTAATAATAATGATAATTGTTATGGAGGCTACGGAGCATCAGGTGGATTATTCAAAACACCAGGAACATCCTCGACCGTTCGAGGTGGCACTTCATCTGTACGTGGTGGTGGACCAGGTACAGGTAAGTAATTAATTTTAGAAGGGATGAATACAATGGAACCATTTATTTTAACAGCCGTATACTTTGCCATTGCAATTGTCATTGTATTAATTGGCTTAGCTATATTTGAATCCTTAACAAAGAAATATAAAGACTGGGATGAGGTACTAAAAGGAAATCATGCCGTTACACTTTCAATTGGTGGTAAAATAATCGGAATTTGCATCATTCTATCTTTTTCTATCTATCATAGTGCTAGCGTGCTAGATACATTGATTTGGGGTGCATTTGGTGTTCTATTACAAATGATTGCCTATCTCTTATTTGAGCTTTTCACTAGAAAATTCTCTGTAGAAGAGCAGCTACAAAAAGGAAATATATCTGTAGGAATCATTAGCATGTGTGTGTCAATTGGATTAGCATTTGTTATTGGTGCTTCGATTACATAAGAGATTATCACACTAATTCCAATACCTAATATTAGTTGCCATTTAAAAATAAGGCTAATACACGTATTTTACAAAGCAAGGAGATTCTTTTGTGATTGATCAAAATCGAAAACAAAGCAATGCCATCTATTGGGCATCAGGAATTGTGTCTGTATGCGGAATTATTTTTGAAGTCTTATTTGGTGCGGTCGGCTCCTACTTACTTGGTGATGGTGTTAAACAATACACCCTCACCATTTCTCTTTTTCTAACAGGAATGGGAATTGGTGCATCAATTAGTGAGAAAGTGACAAAGAATTTAATTTTATCATTTGTTTGGATTGAGTATTTAATTGGAATTATCGCCGGCTTCTCCACATTTTTATTATTTGGAGTTACTGCCTACCTTTCTTCTGGAATGGACGCATTTTTTCTCTATTCTGTTACATTAATTGTTGGTGCCCTCACTGGTGTTGAGCTACCCATTTTAATTAGGAAGGCGAATGAAATTGGCGTTACTCTTAAGAAAAGTACAGCAAGAGTTCTATTTTCTGATTATGCTGGAGGACTGATCGGTGGTCTTCTTTTTGTTTATTTATTACGACCTGAATTCGGACTTGTGAAAACTGCTTTTTTAGTGGCAATTATAAATGTAGCTATCGCTTTATGGATTCTCATTTATTTCAAACGAGAATTTAAACGATTTAAGCTTCATTTTTCTGCCGGAATTGCCATACTATTATTGCTTGTTTCTGGTGTTCTTTTTGGTGAAGAAACTGCGTTTTCATTTGAACAAAAGCTCTATCGTGACCCAATTGTCTATACAGATCAAACAGATTACCAGCAAATCATCCTGACGAAAGAACAAGGAGATGTACGCTTATTTCTAGATGGACAGCTTCAATTTAGCTCAAACGATGAATATCGTTATCATGAAACACTCGTTCACCCTGCAATAGCTTCTGCCAACTCAAGAAAGAATGTGTTGATTCTTGGTGGTGGTGATGGGTTAGCTTTAAGAGAATTACAAAAATATGATGATATCAAAAAAATGACGTTAGTCGATTTAGATCCTGCAGTTGTTGAGTTAGGAAGACAACACCGAGATCTTGTTACGTTAAATGAACATGCCTTTGAGGATGAGCGTGTTGAAGTAAAAAATGAGGACGCCTTCTTATTTTTACAAAAGCAGCAAAAAACCTTTTATGATGTGATTCTTGTCGATTTACCGGATCCTAATAATGAATCTTTAAATAAGCTTTATACATTAGAATTTTACCAGCTTCTACGGAATCATTTAGCACCTGGTGGATCAATTATGATTCAAGCGACAAGCCCTACATTTGCAACAGAGGTTTATTGGTCCATCGATAAAACCGTACAAGCTGCACAGCTATATACTGAAAACCTCCATGTTGATATTCCTAGCTTTGGTGATTGGGGATTTATATTAGCAAAAAGAGAAGAATTTGATCTTGAAGAGTCTACCATTTCAGTACAAACAAAGTTTCTAACCGATGATCTGTTAAAAGGACTCACTACCTTTGGTAAAGATATCGACTTTGAAATAGTAGATGCAGACGGTGAAGCAGTTGAACTCGAAACAAACACACTAATGCGTCCAACAATCATAGAAAAATATGAAAAAGCGTGGAGAAGCTATTAAAAAAAGTCACCCTTTCTTATAATGAGAGGGTGACTTTTTAGTTATAATAGTTTTCTAATTGTTCCTTGACATTACTCGACAAAAACCGGGTGGTGACAGGCACCAATCAATGCTGATCAGGTAAATCCTCATAAAAAGGAGCTGAAACCTCTACTGGATCATGTTGTAAAAATGAAGCAGTTGAAACAATAAGTGCGATTGCAAGCAAACCATTAAGTAATGTTTTTTTCATAAAATCCCCTCCTAATTGTTGAACTGTAACTCTATTATATAAAAATAATGATAATATTGAATTCTTCACTAGCGATGATTAAACAGGAATTTCAAATATAAACGTCAAGTTTTTCAGCATACACAGCCATGGATATAACTATTGGAATATTTTCGACAAACTACTATCTAAGAAATATGCTTCCGACGTAGCTTATCATGTAAACTCTCCACAAAAGAAATCATCTCATCTTTTCCTTGTAGCTTAAAAACGGTTAAGCATTTTCTAATATATGATGAACCACCCTCTTCATCACCCATGCGGTAATAGTTTGATCCACATTGAAAATATAGCTCACCTAATAAGTACATCGTCTCTAATTTCATCGCCAATTTAATAGCTTTTTGACAAAAATGCAATGATTTCTGATATTCACCCATATCTGTATATGCCTTACCAATTCCATAATAAATCCGAAGCTTAATAGAATCATCCTTCATGACATCTATTGATTTAATACTTCTTAAAAGCTTTGTGTAAAGCTCCAATGATTGAGAATATTTCCCCTGTTCCTTGTATAAAATCGCTAAGCTATTAGCTATCTCAATTTCCCGCTCCTTCATCAAAGATCGTTCATTTTTATATGTCATGAACAATGCTTCCGTTATTTTCTCAACGCTACTATGGATATTTTCATTTAAATAAAAATCGCATATCCCCTCATGCCATACTAAAAATTGCTTATGTTCAATAGACTGAAAAAATGGATTGTTTTTTTCCTGCATCACAATCTGTGAAACTGATAGATAATCACGTTCTCTTATAAAAAACCTCATCATTTTATAAACATCTCTTACATAATCAAGTCTTGGCGTTTCTGCTATTTCAAAAAAGGTATTCATATCAACACCAA
The DNA here is from genome assembly GCF_007994985.1 of Metabacillus litoralis. Taxonomy (GTDB): domain Bacteria; phylum Bacillota; class Bacilli; order Bacillales; family Bacillaceae; genus Metabacillus; species Metabacillus litoralis. Next base: position 8,261 of record NZ_VOQF01000029.1, read on the forward strand.
GCTTTCTAGATAACTTATATAAAATCAATGAAGAAGGAATTTCGTTCGAATTTTCAATTTTGCTAATTTGGGCTTGTGTACAAATTCCCTCAGCTAATTGCTGCTGACTTAAATCCATAGACTTTCTTAAGCTCTTGATTACATGTCCTATTTCGATAGATTCATACATCATTAAGCTCCCCTTTATAAGTAGAATCCAAGTCAATTCATTCATGCAGATTTCGTAAATTTTATTCAAACTATTCATATGAAGAAAACAGCACTGTAAAAAGTCTAGTGGCCTCTTTTCTTCTTAGAATAGTACCATGTTGTTACTAATAGGAATTAGGTTAATTAGTAACACCCCTTCAGAAAAGAGCCTTCAATAAAACCAACATACCACGAACCTAGCTAGGTATTCTATAGTCCTAACTCTCTAGGTCAATAGACCAGTAAATTATGCGTAAAATTATATAACTTTCTAAACTAGCAAGTACCTCCATCTTGTTAACACTTCACTAGCTTCAAACCACCAAATAGCCCATTATATCAGCTTTGTAGAAAAACTATTATCCTACTATACTAGCTTTAACACGTGGTAATAGAGTTAGCTAATTCTAAAATAATCAAAAAGGGGAATGAAAAATGTCAAAAAAACTAGCAACCATTGTACTCGGCACTTCATTAGCTTTTAGCACCATCTTACCTACCTCAACTTCCTTTGCCTTAACACCCTCAGAGAAACTCATGGAAAACATGCAGCTAGAACAAAAACTACTAGAGAAAGATAAACAAGTTCCTAATTTTTTATCAGGTAAACTATCAAAAAACAAAGTAAAAACAGAAAAAGAAGTAAAAGCATTTTTAAAAGCCAATAAAGAATTATTTAAAATTGATTCTACTAAAGAACTTCAATTACTAGATAAGCAAACAGATGAATTAGGAATGACACACTACACCTTTGCACAGGTAGTGAAAAATGTTCCTATAGAAGGTGCAGTTTTCTCCGTTCATACTAATAAAAATAATGAAGTTATCACAACAGCTGGTCAGTTATATCCTGAAGCATCAGCTAAGCTTAAGGATACAAAGCCTTCCATTACAGAGCAAAAAGCAATTGATCTTTCATGGAGCTTGATTAATCTTTCTGAAGAAGAAACAAATATACACAATGATTCAGTAAAGGATTTATCTCCAAAAGCACACACAGCTACAGAGCATAATCAGGTCAAAAAAGACTTAGTTGTTTACGAAAAAGATGGCGAATTTACGTTGGCCTATAAGGTTCAATTACAATTCATTGAGCCTTACGGAGCTAACTGGCAAATCTTCGTTAACGCTAAAGATGGTTCAATTGTTGATTCATATAATGCAGTGAATGATGCCGCTACAACGGGATCAGGATACGGAGTAAAAGGTGATCGTAAAACTTTAAACACCTATTCATCAGGTGGGACGTATTATCTATACGATGTAACAAAACCAATGAATGGTGTAATTGAAACCTTCTCAGCTCAAAATCGATCAACATACCCTGGCTCACGTTCTGTTGATAGTAATAATGCTTGGACATCATCAACTCAAGGAGCAGATGTTGATGCCCATTATTATGCTGGACAAGTTTATGACTATTATAAAAATACCCATAACCGCAATAGCTTTGATAATAATGGTGCAACAATAAGATCAACTGTTCACTACGGAAGCAACTATAACAATGCATTCTGGAATGGCTCTCAAATGGTGTATGGTGATGGCGATGGCAGTGTGTTTGCTCCATTATCAGGTGCTCTTGATATTGTTGCCCATGAGTTAACACATGCTGTAACAGAGCGTTCAGCAGGACTTGAATACCGTAATCAATCTGGTGCATTAAATGAATCGTTCTCAGATGTATTTGGTTATTTCCTTGATCCACAAGATTATTTAATGGGTGAAGATGTGTACACTCCTACCAAATCAGGTGATGCACTGCGAAGCCTTTCAAATCCGAGTCAATTCGGACAGCCTGAGCATATGAACCAATATGTAAACACAACTTCTGATAACGGTGGCGTTCATACAAACAGCGGGATTCCTAATAAAGCCGCTTACTACACAATTAGCAGTATCGGCAAAGCCCAAGCTGAAAAAATCTATTATCGCGCACTTACAGTTTACTTAACACCAACAAGTAACTTTAGCTATGCACGAGCAGCACTTCTACAATCTACTGCAGATCTATATGGAAGTGGAAGCAGCGCTTATAACGGCGTGAAATCAGCATGGGATAAAGTTGGAGTATATTAAAAATATGGTAGTCGGGGCACTCATTTATGGGTGCTCTTTTTATTTAATAATTACTTGCTTAAATAAACTAATAAATCGCAAGAAAAACAAGTCATGAATGCACAAAAACAATGATATGGTAAAAGAGGAGAGATATTATGTAAGGAGTGAACGCAAATCCAAAACATCCGTCTAAAAGCCGCTCTAAACCGTGAACAAATTCAAAATAGATTATCCTACAAACCTGAAATTATAGAACTACACTTAGTCGAAAAAGACCTATATCAACCACACAGAATAATATCATACATACAACTAATAAAATCAAGAGGAGCTCGGGTCTATCTTCATCATCCAATGAAATACCAAGGGCAATATTTAGATATTATAAGTACAGATCCTGACATGCGGAGATTTTATGATTGGTCTTGTGAAGTACTTGCAGACATTTGCAAAAAAGAGAACATTAAATGTGTGATTCACTGTCATTACATGCAATCTGAAAGCAGCCATCTTACTGACAGAAATAAAAGACTTGAAACCAAACATAGAATAGAAGAAATTTTAACGATTTGCCGAACTGTTTTTCTATGGGAAGACACAACTCAAGGAATATTTTCAGCAAATAACCCTTATCTATTATCAGAAATTGTTCAGCCGCTCAATTTATCACTTAATATCGATATTAGTCATTCCTTTATTGCATTAAAAGGAGATAATAATGCTTTAAAAAAGCATCTAGAGCTATATCATAAACACGCTGACTATTTTCATCTAGTTGATTCCTACGGAGTAGAGCATGATTCATTACCACTTGGAAAAGGAAAAGTCGATTGGAAGATGGTGAAGCCATTTATTGGGGACACTGATTTTATCTTTGAAATTGACTTAAAAAAATCAAATTACTTAGATTGCAATCTGATGATTGAAAGTGCACGTTATTATAATGAGGTTTAAAGTAATAGCTTAAGCGTAATACCAATTCATAAGAAAAGGAGAAGTGCCATTAGCTAAGCACTTCTCCTTTTATCAATTAATAAATTAATATATTCGACAACATTCGGGTCGTGTCAGGCACCAATTTCTCGTCTTCTTTTTACTCCATAAACACCAAAGCCAACAAATAATAAGAATGCACCTAAAATTAGTGTATTATATGCATTTGTAGCCGTGCTTGGTAAGCTGTTTCCACTCTTAGGAGTAGGAGTTGGTAGATTATTAGTATCTGTATCTGTGTTTGAATCTTTATCTGCCTCATCTTTATTAGGTTCAGCTTCTACCTCAAACACTCCATATGTGCTAAAATGCTTCGTTTTAGCAGTAACCTTACCATCCTTGTACGTTCCTCCGATTACTTCCCATGCTTTCTTTTCTTCATTATAATAGAAAACCTTCACATTATTAGGATTTTTCACCTTTTTAGAATCAACATGAAAAACTAGTGTCATGTTTTCTTCAAATTGGTGATACTTCTTACCATCTGCAAAAATAGTAAAGTCGAATACCGCTAATGAGCCTTTCGCTTTCATCGGTGAAATCAAGATTTCAACTTTTTTATCAGCTAAAAGATTTTCTACTGGAATCACTAATTGAATATCTTCTTTAGAGATTGTTACTGGAATATTTTTGTCTTTAAGCATGTTCACTTGTTCTTTAGTAAGTTCTACCTTAGCTGCACCCTTTGTATTTACTTCAATGTTAAGTGAACCTTCTTTTTCAATGCTTTCTATTACATTATTAGAAATTGTATAAGTGTTTCCTTTTTTAACAGCTTTTGTTGTTTTATTTTTTTCTGTTGCTGGGTCTTCTCCGTTGCCTGGATCTTCTCCGTTACCCGGATCTTCTCCATTACCTGGATCCTCTCCATTGCCTGGGTCTTCTCCATTGCCTGGGTCTTCACCGTTGCCCGGATCTTCTCCATTGCCTGGGTCTTCTCCATTGCCTGGGTCTTCTCCACCATCAGTCACTTCGCTAATTCGACCTTCTGATGTATATGAGATTGGGCTTGTTAAGCTACTGATATAATCAATTGTTGCTTGTAGATCATCAGGACCTTGAACAGGATTTTCCCCAAATTCATTTAAGCGATATTGATCACTACTATGAGGATACATATAATTGTTCACAGTAACAGTGAATGTTTCATTATGGTCAATCTTTGTTCCATTTAAGTGGAAAATATCTACAACTTGTCCAAACTCTCCAAGAGAGCTGTTCCAAGTATATTTGAATCCACCAACACTAACATCAGGACCATATTTGCTGAATTGTGCATTTAGAATTTCCTTAAGCTCAGCACCCGTGACTTCTATCTTCACTAAAGTGTTACCAAATGGTTGAACATTGAATAGCTCACTCCACGTGATTTCTCCGGCATCTACTCCAGCACGAATACCGCCACCATTCATTAGCGCAAAATCACTATCCATTGCTTGAATCATACCATCGGCAATTAGGTTTCCAAGCGCATTGTCACCAATTTCGCCTTTCTTTGCATAACCACCATTTATTTCAGTTGCGGCAACGCCAATTACTTCATTTAGCTTTGGTCCAACAGCATCAAGATATTTCGTTAAAATGCTATTTACCTCAGGATCTGGTGTTACACCCTCTTGCACAACATCTACAATTTGAGCTGATTTTTCAACAATATCACCTGTTAATGGATCGATTTTAAAATCAACATCACCAAATGCTTTACCATAATCCCATGCTTGAATAATTAACTTGTTATCAACTTCTGCATTCAGCTTCACATGATTATGAGCAGCAAAAATCATATCTACCGCATCATTTGCTTTGGTAGCAATATCAGCAATTTCCCCTGTAATTGTATTTCCTTCTTGATTACCTGGAACATGTGCTAAAACAACAATTGCTTCAATTCCTTGTTTTTGAAGCTCTGGAACATACTTATTGATAGCTTCAGCTTCATCAGTGAAGCGTACATTTTCATTACCTTTTGCAATGATCATATTTGGTGTTTCAGTTGTTGCAATACCAATAAATCCAACCTTTGTTCCAGCAATTTCTTTAATTGTGTAAGGGTCTAGAACAAGTTTACCCGAATCCTTGTATTCAACATTTGCTGCAACCATTGGAAAATTAATTCCATCATAGTTCTCAGTACCATTCTCGTGTTCCCCGCCTTGAATTAAGCGAAGCATTTCTGCCACACCTTCATCAAATTCGTGGTTTCCAACTGTACCAACATCAAAACCGATTGACTCCACCATTTCTACTGTTGGCTCGTCTTGTAGCAAGCTTGAAACAGGAGAGCTTCCACCAACCATATCACCTGGATGAACGATTAGTGTGTTGGCTGGATTTTCTGCTTCATGCTGACGAAGATAAGTAGCTAAATAATCCATACGTCCAATTTTCGTATCTTTCACACCATTTATTTCAGCTTTAGATGTGACATCAATTTTCCCGTGTAAATCATTTACACTTAAAATTTGTGCATCGATTAGTTCAGCTTGCTTTTCAGCATCTTCTTGGAAAATACGTCCTACATTATATGAAATAGGACCTTCAAAATTCTTAACAAAATCAACTGTAGCTTCTAAATCCTCTAATCCTACAACTGGGTTTTTACCTAATTCACCAATTGGACGATATTTTGCTCCAGTTGCTGTTGCCATAAAGTTATTTACTGTAATTGTATACGTTTCTTCTTCATCAATTACTGTACCATCAGGCATTGTAATTTCTGTTACTTCTAATGGTGATTTTGTCCATTTGTATTTAAAGCCCGAAATACTATAATCAGGACCATATGATGTTGAAAGCTGTGCCTTCATGATCTTGTATAAATCTGCACCTTTAATTTCAAGCTTTGTTAATACATTGTTGAAAGGCTGAATATTGAATAATTCATTCCATGTAATTGGACCTGCGTTCAATCCATCACGAATTCCCCCACCATTCATTAGGGCAAAATCTGAATTCATTGAATGTCGCATACCATCAGCAATTAAATTTCCAAGCTCATTATCGCCAATTGCACCAAATGCTGAGTAGCCACCACTCATATCAGTTGCTGCTTGTCCAACGACTTCATTTAAAATATCTGCTACTTTATTTTCATATTTAGCTAGAATACCAGCTACAACTGGATCTGGCTCAATTTTACTTTGATCAACATAAACAACTTCAGCTGTTTCTTTCACAATATCTCCTGTAGAACGATCAATTTCTACATCAATATCTGCAAAAGCTTTTCCATATTCCCAAGCTTGTACGATTAATTTTGAATCAACATAGCCATTGACGATTTTGTGATTATCACCAGCTAAGATAATATCTACTTCATCATCAACACCATTTGCTAAAGTTGCTGCTTCACCTGTTATCGTGTCACCATCCTGTGATGCTGTTAAGTGACCAAGAACAACGATTGATTTTACATTTTGTGCTTTTAGCTCAGCAACTGCTTTATTTACACCTTCTGTATAATCTGTAAAACGAATATCTTTAATGCCTTCAGGAATAACCTTTCCAGCGGTTGAAGGAGTAATCGCTCCAACAAATCCAACCTTCACTCCATCTACTTCTTTAATAAAATATGAATCTAGTAAAGGTTTTCCTGTTTCTTTATACTCACAGTTTGCACATAAAAGGGGAAAGTTTTGACCATCATAATTTTCCGTACCATTAGGATGATTTCCACCTTCTAAAATACGTTTTAATTCTGTTACACCTTCATCAAATTCATGATTACCAACAACACCTACATCAAAACCAATCTCTTCCATAATTTCTACTGTAGGCTCATCCTGTAAAAGCGCTGATACTGGTGAGCTTCCGCCGATAATATCACCTGCATGAACTTTCAATGTATTCGGGTTATCGTTCTCACGATCCTTTAAGTACGCTGAAACATAATCCATGCGTCCTAAAGTACCTTCATCTAGGCTGTACGTTTGATCAATTTTGCCATGTAAATCATTGATACTTAATAATTGCAACAGTAAATGATCCTTTGGCTCTTCAGCAGTAACTGCTGTATACCCATTATCTTCAGCTTCTTTTTCACTACTAAAGAAAACACGTGCCTCAACAGGTACATCCTTAAAATTCTCTGGAGAAACATATTTCATTGTCTCCGAGTTACCAACATATCTTAATAATCCTTTACCTTGCTCTCTTGCACGGAATTCAAAAGGCAATTCAGCAAGTTGGTTTTCAGGATTCCAAATTCCTTTTCCATGTTGTTTTGCTTCTTTTACAGCTGCTTGGAACTGTTCATACTCACTTTGATTACCTACAGGCCAAATAAAATATGTAGTAGCATAGCCTTCTTCAACCATTTTCAAGTTCGTATTCACACCAGTATCCTTATGAATTACTTGTGCAAGTAAACGACCATAAGTATCTAATGCTTCCTCGCCTACTTTTACAATAACCTCATCACCAGCTTTAAGTAGCTGATTTAAGTATTGCTTCGCTTGCTCTCCATGATATTTCTGACTTTCATCTTCAGCATTTTTCGGAGAATGATACGTTTCTGGTGTATCAATGTTAACGTATCGAACCTTTGTTGTACCTAATACAGGTGTTGAAAGATGAATTGTGTCTCCATCAACAACACTTGCAACTTTTGATGTATATTCACCCGCAACACTTGGAGCTTCAGGCTGCTCTTGTAGCAACTCTATGTCAGCTGCTTTACGTGGTAAAACTTGATATGAGTCATATTGACTAACAATAGCAGTAAAACTGTACCATTTGCCTTCTTTTACTGCTTCAATTGCATTTGTACCTTCCATAATACGTACTGTTGTACTGTTAAATTCTTTATCTATAATACTTACATTATATCCGCCACCAGCTGGGCTAGTTGGCACACTTTGTACATAGCCTTCAACTTTAACAAGCTGTCCTTCTAAGGCCTCAGCTTTTTCATTGTTGTTTAAGTCTACTAAACTAGTTTTCTTCGGCTGAGCCAGTTCATTTCCTTCAGAAAGAACTTCAATACCGCCAGCTGCTGGCACGATTTCAGTAAGTCCTTTATAAGCCTCGATATTACCTGTTATCTTAATGAGTTGACCTTCTTTTAAAGTAGGAAAACCTGTTCCATCATAAGCATAAATATTGATTCCTGCTGTTTCATCTTGAATATATGTAGATAATTTCCCACCACCAATGCTTGAGTTATCAGCTGTAACGATTCCTTCTACTGTTACAGTTTGTCCCAGTTTAGTGCGAGCGTCGGCAATTGTTCCTTCTGCAGGTTGTGGAGAAGGCTCGCCAGAAGTAGGTTCTGTGAATTTTAAAGAGGTAACATTTTCAATAGATTCACTTCCGGAATACACATCTCTTTTACCTGATACAATAATTTCTTTGTTAAGAGCTGCAGGATTATTTTGTGGACTAAATTCTGCACGATAGTCCTTTGTTAGCTGAACGACAATTGTCGACTCACTATCAACACGATCAGCTACTTTTATAGCATACTCTCCATTAGTTCCAGCAACAATAATTCCCTTCATTGTAACAGCTGTACCTCTTGATTCAGCTAATGCCTCTTCAACAGTTAACACATCACTAGCTGCATTCGCTTGTGGAGCAAAGCTTGTCAAAAATGATGGTAAAACCAACGATAAAATTAGAACAAAAGCTAAGTACTTCCTTATTGCTAATCTCTGCATAACTCTCCTCCTAAATAATGTTTACTAAGTTAACATACAAATACAACAATAGCTCATGATTGTTAATCAACTATTAAAAATATGTAAACCTTTGTAAAACTTGGTAAAAAAATAGCGAATTTTGATCCAATACCTAAAAGGACCTGTACCTCAAGTAACTCTTTTAATAGTAATAAGAAAGCCCTTGAACTTTTTATCCTCCTCCTCATGCATTACTTTTTATAGGATGACAAATCTAGTAAGCTGTTTAGTTCATACGATATTCTTAGAGGCTTCTAAATAATAAGAAGATAATATACCTAAAATCACCCAACCGACTATTAACCAATATTTGGTTCCCCTTGATTGTAAAGTAAATTAGAAAAATGTGAACAAACCTGTTAGGGAATGTACCCTGAAACAGTATTTGAGATATAGCACACATGATAAGTTAATGGAAGCATGGTAGGTGAAACGAATTGATGTTTACTTACTGTGGGAGATATCTGAGGTTCAATAGGCATTTAAACTAGCCATAAAAAATCTAAGCACAGTTATATAATTTCCAAACATACAAAAAAAGCGACCGAAACAGCATCGGTCACCTTCCATCTACATTCAATTAATTTGTCACCATCCGACAAAAGTCGGGTGGTGACAGGCACCAAAATTAACCTATCTTCACACCCTTACCTTTGCTTTTGTTTCCGGCTTTATCTGTTGCCCAGATGGTAATGGTTGTTCCCTTTTTTTGTTTAGAGATTTTCACTTTATAGTTACCTTTTTTATCTGTTGTTGCCTTGCCTAATAGTTTTTTTGATGAATTTGTTATTGTAACGATAGAATTTGCTTCAGCTTTTCCTGTTACTGTTGTTGTTTTTGAAGTTATTTTATTAGCTGTCGGTACAGATGGAGCTAATTTATCGATAACAGTTGTTGTTAAGGTTTTGCTTTTATTCCCCGCTTTGTCTGTTGCGAAAAGACTGATTGATGTTGTTGCCTTTTGTTTTTTCGAAATTTTAATAGAATACTTACCTTTGCTATTTACTGTTGCTGTTCCTAGTAATGTCTTCCCAGCATTAACTGTTACAGTAGATCCCACTTCCGCTGTTCCTTCAATAACTGTTGATATATTACTAATTGTTTTAACAGTAGGAAGATTTGGAGGGGTCTTATCTTTAACAGATAGCTTTGTTTCAATACTCGTATTTCCCGCATTGTCTGTTGCTTTTACTGTGAACGTAACGCCTGCTTTTTGTTTTTTGATCGATAATGAAAATAGACCGTCTTTATCAGCATTAATTGTTTTAGTCAATCCATTATAAACAAGAGTAATAATAGCATTCGGTTCGCTTTTCCCTTTAACAATAACTGACTGATCCGTTATCTCATTCACTGTCGGAGCTGCTGGTGCAGTAACATCCTTTACAATCAATTTTGTCTGATCACTAACATTTCCTGCCTGATCTGTTGCCGTCACAATCACTTCGGTTCCTGCTTTTAACTTAGTAATCGGTAACGTGAAAAGACCTTCATGGTTAGCCTGGATAGATTTCACTGAAGAATTGTAGCCTATATTAACAAATGCATTTGCTTCAGTTTCACCAGAAACCGTCGTTGATTTGTCCGTCACTTCATTTAGGATAGGCTTTTGAGGTGCTCTTACATCATGAAAGTTGAATGTATACTCCTCACTCGCTTGACCTGAAGCATCAATGACTGAAACATAGAATTCCTTATATTCATAATTACTAGGAAGCTCTGCATAAAAACGGCCATCAAATTTAGCTTGCTTTGTGACAATAACTCCAGCTTTATTCGATATAGTCACCATGGCATACTTTTTTGTTTTTCCATTAATAAAGGGATAATCATTTGTCACTTGATCGTTTAATGTAAATGTTGGTGGTGCTTTGTCTTCAACTATATAATATGTTTCTGATTTCATTCCTGCTATCTTTTGAGTCACACTTATTAATCCGCTAATTTCTTCATTAACAGGTATCATAAAATAGCCATTTTCATCAGATATCGTCTTACCAACCTCTACCCCATTTGCTTTTAAGATTATCTCTGCAAGAGGAGCTGCATTACCTTTAAGTTCAGTATCTTTTTGAGCAAAGTCTATCAAAATCGGTGTACTAGTATATAGTTCTGCTGTTTGTATATCATTTGGTAATTTGTAAGATAGAGATGTAGGCTTACTTTCCTGATAACCTTTTCTTGTTCTCGTTATGCTGATGCTTCCTTCATTATCATCTAATGAAATTCGATATGCTTCACGATCGTGCTCAATTTTATAGCTAGAAATAAGTTGGTTATGATCATTGTAAAGCTTAATAATGTCATTAAATTTAACATGTTTAATCTTTATATACTTTTCTTCACCTAGGTTTTTACTGAAAATGTTAACATCATCTTCAGAAATTTCAGGTGAATTCATACCCATATATTCCGATTCTTTAAGGTAATCCATTGCGTAATAAGGCTCATTAAGATATTTTTGTTTAATTCTTACTGCTATAGCATAAGCACTAAATGGTACTGAAGTACTTTCTGATACCGCAAATTGATAGCTTGAATTACTACCTCTTTTTTCAACATCACCAAGTTTTGAAAAGCCATCGTCTGTGATGAATCCCACTTCATATCCAAGTATATCTTCAGTCTCATCACGAGCACCTTTGAAATTTACAACTCCAGAAATGGAACCATACCTTGAATCGGTATCATTAAATTCAACAGTATGTGGAGTATGTATATTATTTTTCCATAAACGACTTATACCTGGGTTTCCTTCACCTTCTGCAGTCCTTGGATATATACCAATAGATATAGCAGAGCTAGGTATATCGTTTCTATTCAACCAAACGGAATTTGATGAGTATAAGCTTTTATTCAGCTCACCAATTTGTTTAATTTTCTCAGAATTCTTATCTAGATAATAAAGGACATACCCTTCAACTGCGTCTTCATTGTAAATATCGGTAAAATTAACAATATACTCATCTTTATCTAAATCGGTAGTAATTGCAGATACCTTTGGAGAAGTGGGTAGTGATGTTTTCTCTATTTTCTCAGCAGAAATATTGTCAATAGGATTAAGCCACATTCCAGTTATAAAATATCCATTCTCATCTTCGGCACTTAATTCTAGTTGAGTTAATTTCCCATTAAATGTAGTATTCTCGGCAAATTGAAATGCGTAGCTGCTCAAATCATTAGCAGGAATTTTTGCTATTATAAATTCTTCAGCATTACCATGCTCACCTTTTATTTCTCCCTCAAGAACATAGTGGTCAACACCATCCGACTTATCTGGACCTTGCCAAATTATAGTTCCTCCATATTCTCCTCTATTTGGATCTAAATCTATAAAATCAAACTCTCTTAAATCTTCAGATTCCACTTCTGCTGCAAAAGAATTATTCAAGTTGAATGGAATGATTGTCAAACTAGAGATTAATGTAATACTAGTTAAAAAGAGTCCCCATTTTTTCCACACCAGTTATTTTCCCCCAATATTTTACAAAGATATAGATATTATATCTTCTTTTATAGAAGCTGAATATAGAAATGTTTTTAATAAATAGAGTAATGTAGATTCAGTTAAAAGGATATGACTGTTTGAAATTTTTGCGTAAAAAAAGAGAAGTGTATCAACACTTCTCAAAGGTTTAAAAAATCCCTAAAAACTTCTTACGCTGAATCTCTTGTGGGGGCTGTCTGTATATTGTACTTCCTTCTACTACTAACTCAGCATTTTCCTGAAACATATAAACAAGCTCACTACCAAATTCTTTGCCAATCACATCATAAGCCTCTCTTAAACGGAATGTTCGCCCAGATAGGTTATGTGCATCAGATGCTATAAAATGAGCCTGACTTGACTCAATTAATTGTAGAGAAAACTTCTTAATTTTTTTGCCGAAATCACCTGTAACACTTGAAGCTGTCACCTGTGTTGCTGCACCTTGTTCAACGAATTTAAATAATATATTAGGATTTTCAATAATCTCTGAATTACGCTCAGGATGAACGATAATAGGTGAAAGTCCAGCTAATTGAATATCAAATAATAGCTTCTTTGTATATCTTGGAACGTGATTTGAAGGTAATTCAATAAATACATATTTTGATTGATTAAGAGTTAGAATTTCACCCTTTTCATAATCCTCCAAAAGATCCCCATAAATCCTTGGTTCTTGTCCAGGAAGAATTTCAAGTGGAATATTATGTTCACTAATCAGTTTATTTAACTGAAGCACTTTATCTTTAATAGTTGCAGCCGTATTTTCATACTTACCATTTTTATGGTGTGGTGTGGCAATGATTTTTGTAATACCCTCATTTGCCGCATGCTTCACCATATCTAAAGAAGCATTCATATCTTTCGCACCATCATCAATTCCATCAAGAATGTGGCAATGAATATCAATCATATTAAGTAACCCCTACCTTTCTACCAAACATGGTTTTTCGCACACAAAACATCAATATTACTATTATTATATATCCCAAACGATAAGTCTACATTCAAATTAACCCATTCGACAAAACCCGGGGCGTGACAGTGATTGACCCCCTTATAATGGACATATAAGTTATGATAAAGATACGACAAAGCTAT
>NZ_VOQF01000003.1 GCF_007994985.1 Metabacillus litoralis
ATTAATACTCACTTCCGTACCAGTTGACAAATTATAGATGCCACTCAATTCACTACGAACTCCTCGAAAAATCGCTTCAGCGACATCACTCACATATATAAAATCACGTGTTTGTTCACCATCACCATGAATTGTGATTGGTTCTTTCCGGAGTAATACATTAGTGAAATGGGCAATAACACTACTTTCTTCGCTCAAATGCTGCCTTGGTCCATACACATTAGAAAAACGGTATATTAATGAAGAAACACCATACAATTCATCCCATTTTTGGCAATACTGCTCGCCAGTTAATTTGTTTAAGCCATAAGGAGAGATTGGGTTTCCCTGTTCATCCTCTCGTAATGGTAAATTCTGATTATCTCCATAAACAGCTGCAGAAGAACAAAAAACAAATTTCTTCACATCATGGATTTTTGACAAATTCAACATATTAATTAGTCCGAGAATATTTGTTGACGAATCAGTGACAGGTTCATCGATTGATCGCTTCACATGTGTTTGTGCTGCACAATGAATCACAACATCTATACTGTGGGCCTTAAAAAACTTTTCACACTGCTCATCCTCGATGTCGATGATCAGTGATTTATGCCGAAAGTTTATATTCTCTTTTCTTCCAGTTGTTAAATTATCAATAATAAAAATTTTGTGATTTTCTTTATAAAATCTCTCTGCCACAAAAGAACCAATAAATCCATAACCACCTGTTATCAAAACATTCATATCTCAAACCCCAATATTATATTTTTGATAATCGCTGATGATGAAAAAGCGATTTCAAAATATGCTAAATTTCTTCAAAATGAGACAATATTACCATCTAATAGTAATGGATAAAACTCCTACTTACAATCACAAATCTCCTCATGTAAAAGATTATATTTCGAGGTGTTATTCTTAGATAATATAATAATTGGGTGGAAACTGTCCTTAGTTAGAGAAAGTCTCCTTTTGCTATATTTTGTAGGCAGGAATTTATTAGATAAAAGGATTGTAAAATAACTTTAATTTTCTGAGAATCTCTTTGGGATTTAGGTCAAAAGACGGAGCTGTTCCACTGGCTTTTTGTATTTACAAGAGTTCAGATTTCAAGAATAGGGAGTTACCTCCCTCTGTTTTAACTTGTTCAGTAATATATATCATATTGTTAAAAGTTTAGATTGGAATAATATGTAATTTATATTTTCAATATTACCGCTCTGTTGTTGAATATGCAGATAGATAAAAGGTGTTAAAACCCCACTCTTCAACACTCGCGTTCGATGGCTGAACATCAGATATTGTAAATAATGTTCCACTGACATATTGTAGGAACACAAAAAAGGAAATCATACCTTTATAAGATGATTTCCTTTAATTTTAAATAAATTATTAGTACTGTACCTTTTACCCTGTTAGTATAAATTCATTTGGAAACCCTATCTTAGTTTTTACTGGTTGCTCTAAAGAAAATGCTAGGGTAAGTGGCCTTAGTTTACCTATAAACATATTCATAATAATGACGATCTATCCAATAAGTTTGAAAAGCCAAATGATAAACCCACAGTTCCGAATGCAGAACTCAACTCAAATAATATGACTAGAAATGGTGATTCTTCAGTAATATTAAAATAAATACAGTTATCACTATAAACAAATGGCCTATTGTTTATAAGGCTAAGCTCTTAGGACGAACTCCATTGTAATCGATTTATTCCTAACAACGATGTCCTGCTTCCCCTTTAATAATGTCAAAATTAAAAACGAAAAAGACAAAGACACTAAATGTAATTAAATAATTTCTCCTCCTGTATCCTGTGCTTCCCTCACTCAAGTAGTGTTAATAACAATTTTCGTTAATTTCTAAGTTCATATAAAAATCTCTAAAACACAAACTAGAAAGGTTTTTAAACGTGTTTAATAAGTCTGATTTTAATAGATATACCACACAAAGTTAATTTATTCGGATTTTAGGGACACTCCTCCCTCTCTGTTTCTAAATGCTACTTCCTATTTTGAACACCTTGTTAAAACTTATTTTTAATTGCATAAATTTTTAAAATTAATGCAATTATACTTGTTTATGGGAAATAGTCTACATATGTCCAACGTATTCCTTGATATCAATTAATACTTCTTCTTCCAAATTACCATCTTTTATAATAATTTTCCCTGTTGAAGAAAAATCGCTAGGCATTAAACCATTAAGAGGCATATTAAATGATGCAATTCCTAACGTCTTATATGTTTCTCCTATTAACCTACTACATGTATAGTCAATATTTTTGGAGGTTATAGATAAATATCTTCCTTCGATTACCTCCTCTATCATTTTCCATTCATTAGGGTTTGGAATTCCATGTACTTCCGTAATATAATCATAAAGCTTTTGTTGATCTATTTTGTGATTTAGTTTTAATGAACGAAGTGCATATTGAGGAGGTTCATAAGGAGTGACATCTTGCCCATATGATTTAAGTCGATCTAAAAGTTTCACGACTTTTGGTCCTGTCTTATTATCATGAAACCATTCATCTTGTAAATTAGTTAATGCTGTTGATTCAAAAAAATACACTTCTCCCTTAGGATCGGGACGTATCACCATTCCTACATGTGACCACATGCTCTTTTCAAGTTTTTCTACTAATTTACTTATAGAGTATTTACCACTAAAAAGGATTAGATCTCCCGTATTGAGCGTTGGCAATAGATTGTTAAATGACTGTGAATTCATATGCTCCTCCTAATAATTGATGTTTTAATCGGAATTGCTCATGATATAATTATACAATAATTCTTGCAATAAGGAGTCAAACCTCATGAAAATGGCTTTCAAGAAGATAATATTAATTATTTGTATTCTCTTTTTCACATTTATTCTTACAGACAGGAACGTTATTTTTGCTTCTTCAAAAAATATTATTATTAATAACGAATTTGAAAAGGTGAATATAAAAGATTCATGGGAGGTATACGTTGATCAAAATAATATCTCAGAAAACGAGATTCTTAAAAAGCAAGACGAATTTCTTCCTATAAGTAAGCTGAATATAGACGGAGACATAGCAAATTCTACCTACTGGATAAAAATAAATATCTTAAATACTAGTGATTCTCCAAAAGATATATTACTAGAATTAAAAAAGCCACATTTAAGTTTAGTTTCATTATATTCGGTTACTCATCAAAAGCTTGAATTAAAGGAAACAATTGGCTACAGTAAACCTTTTAATGAGAGAAATATAAGACATCGTAATCTAATTTTCCCTCTTGAACTACAACCTTCAGAGAAAGCAAGTACATATTATCTAAAAATTAGAACCGATAGCTTTTTTCAAGCTCCCATCACAATTTGGGACCCTGTTGTATTTTCAATAGAAAATTCTAACGCACAAATGATGTACGGGCTATTTTATGGCACAATGATTGGATTAATTATATATAATAGTTTCCTATTCTTTTCACTTAGAGAAAAAACATATTTTTATTACATTCTATTTATTGCTGGATTTACAACTATGCAATCAATATGGGACGGATATGCATTTCAATGGATATGGGGAGATTATCCTTGGTGGGCATTAAGATCAAATTCATTCTTTATTCTTTGGACTGCAATATTTGCATTACAGTTCGCTAAACATTTTTTACAATTAAAAAGGAAAGCACCTATTTTATATAAAATGGTCAATATTTTTAATACAGTGTGTGCAATAGCTTTGATACTTCCTTTTACACTTAGTATAAGTATCTCAACCATGACTAGTACTCTTATTGCAACTATCTTTGTATTGTTTATCATATTGATTGCAATAAAAGTGAGGTTAAAAACAAGGGAAGCAAAATTTTTTATTGCTGCATGGGTCTTTCTTTTAATAGGGGTCTTATTAAATATCTTGGCTGCATATAAGCTAGTTCCACTTACTCCTATAACCTTATTTGCCCCCAAAATTGGATCTCTTGTGGAAGTATTAGTTTTATCATTGGGGTTAGCTGATAGGATTAAAAGGATTACTTTAGAAAAAGAGATGGAATCAAAAAAATATTACATGCAAACACTTATACAAAATTCTTTTAAACAAATGTCAAGTTTGAAGGAAATAAAAGAGTTAGCGGATAGTGGTCTTACTACAATAATGATTCTTACAAAATTTAAAAATGGCTTTTACCTATCTAAAAATAAATCAGGTTGGTCTTTATTAACTCAAAAAGGTGAAATTTTAGTTAATCGTACAATTAATATAGATCAACAATATTTTAAAAAACTGACTTATGCAAATGATGTAGATCTAAGTATATTAGGTATTCAGCAGTCTTTCGGTTCATACCTTTCAATACCAATAGTTTGTAAGGGACATGAAGCTCTTCTTATTGCTTATAGTCAAGAGAACCTTAAAATAGATACATACGAGGTAGAGAATGTTATCCCTTATTTCAGGGAGCAATATATGGTTTTAATAAACAATTTAATTAACTATCAATCGCTACAAAAATCAGCAATGTATGATCACTTAACAAATGTATTAAATCGAAAATATTTTTTAGAAAAAGCAAAAAATATGATGAAAAAATCTGTTGAATTAAATCAAAATGTAACGATCATTTTAATAGATATTGATCATTTCAAACAGGTAAATGATACTTATGGTCATAACATAGGTGACAAAGCTATAATCTTTGTTGCTGATCGAGTAAAAGAGATAATTAAAGAAATAGGTGTTGTTGGACGGTATGGCGGTGAAGAATTTATAGCCATTTTAAATAATGCTGACGAGAAAAAGGCCTTGGAGATATCTGAGTTGTTAATTGAAACTCTCCATGTTCACCCATTTTCAATAGATGATGGAAAAAAACTATTTTTAACTGTCAGTATTGGAGTTTGTAGTAATACTAGCAATAAAAACTTATCAATAAATAACATGATTCAGCTAGCAGATGAGTCTTTATATAAAGCTAAAAACATGGGAAGAGATCAGGTGGTTATCTATAAAGATTATATAGAAATAAAATAACGAATAGGAAGTTGGCGAAAAATACCAACTTCCCATTTTATATACGCTTACTTAATAATTATTAAAAGAACAATTTCCTATTAAAGGTGCCTTTATTCTAGACGTGTTAATAACACTTATCGTTAGAGTAGAAAAGTTACAGTTAATACCTTGTTTATTGAATAACTATTTTTCAACCCTTTTTGATAACAGTGTTTACGATCTATGAGGAAAGTACATATTAACGATTCTTTAATATAATTAACCTGCATCAAAAAATTACCAGCCTTTTCAATATCAAATTTATGCTATGTTTAGTCTGTGGGTACTTGGTAACACTAAATAAAGTTATGTGTTTTACTGCAACACATAACTCCCAAGGACGTATGCCGATAATCTCCTATCCCATCCCTATAATTATAGGAACGAAACAATAAGTCCCTTCTGGGCAACTTTTAAAATATATTCTAGGAAGTAATAAGAAAAACTTGTATTCTGTCTCATACACTAAGATCACTTAAGGAATTGAGATGGAATAAAAATCTCGCCAAATGAGACACTCACTATATAATAACTGTTATTTAAAAGTTTACCTCCAAAAAACAATTATTTAGAGGTCTTTTCAATGGAATTTCAGAGGTTCAATAAAATTATTCCCAAATACTCTGAACAGCTATGAAAAGTGATTTAAATATTTTTTAAAAGTTTCCTACATGACATAAACGCTCTATAACTCTGTAAGGTTATATCCCTCCTATCTCTCTGGTACTTCGCTATATTTTTGAAACCAGACCCTCCTCTAAAAAAATAGGAGCAACCCTTTTTGAAGGAATGCACCCGTTAGCATCACAACTATTCCTTATCACGGTGCATTAAAATTGAAATCATCATCTTCAACACTTGCGCTCGTTTGTGGAACATTAAATATGGGAAAATATATCGTTATCTGTAATTAAAATTTATTTAAACCTATTGTAACTTCTCCATCGTGATAAGATTCTATTACATAACCTACTTCTAAGTTATACATAAAAGTATCTGAACCAACCGCAGTTACATCTTACTGACATAAAGTTTTATATCCCTCCTATCTCTCTGGTACTTCGCTATATTTTTGAAACCAAATCTTCCTCTAAAAAACCTAGGACTAGACCATATGCTCGCAGATTTAAGAGCATTGCTAGTTGCAACTATGACTTGTCTATGTATAAAAATCATTTCGTCTCCAAGAGTATGTACTCTATCCTTGTTTACTATTGTATTCATCCACACAAAGAGCAAGTTCAACTTATTTTTTTGTAACACCATCACACTATTCTATCGCGGGAATTTATATGGATTTTATATCATTCGAATTAAACAGAATTTCAACCACCTTAGCCTCTCAAATCTCTACTTCAGTTGAGTCTAGCTTTATACCGCCAGTTGCTCCCTAAAACAAACAAGATTTATTTCCTTCTACTACCGATAAACTAACTTCTACAACACTTAAAATTAGTATTATTAATATTTATGTAATTTTCTTTTTTTAATTCACCCTCTATGGAGTTCAACCTATTATTGCTTTAGGTAGAGCATGTAAAGAGGCGGAATTAACACAATTGACATTGAAATTAAGTTTTGGTTAAGGTTTATATGTATTTGGAAATTTGTTTTCGCACTGATTATTTAAATAAACTAAAGAGACTGACAAAACTAATTGCCAGCCTCTTCTTCATTTAGTTTACTCTTTTAATTCTTCCTTCAGTTTTGTAGTCAACTGAAGAAGGTAAACCCTTAACGTAATCAACTGTAGCATCTAGATCTACTGGACCAACCTCCATGCTTGAAGAAAGTTTTCCAAAACTAGTTTTAAGATTACCGTACATATAGTTATTTACTACTACTGTGTATTCTTTTGTTGGAACGATTGGAGTTCCATCAGGTAAAAAGATGTCAACGACTTTACCAGTTTTAGTTTGATCATCAAATGTGTACGTGTAGTTGAAGCCAGAAATATGATAATCAAGACCTTTTGCGGAAATCTGTTCATCAAGAATCATTCTTAAATCATCACCACTGAGGGTCGCTTTATTTAATACATTACCAAATGGTTGAACGGCGAATAAATCACCAAATGTGATTTCACCCGCTTCTAATGGTGCACGAACTCCACCACCATTCATGAGGGCAAAGTCAGCGTCCATTGCTTCCTTCATGCCATCAGCGATCAGGTTACCAAGGCCAATATCACCGTACTCTTTTGCAATAGTTGGATAGCCTTTTGCAAGTGTAGACACGGACTGACCAACTACCTGAGCTTTAATTGGTTCTACTTTTTCTATATATTTTTTCATAATGTTAAACACCACAGGATCTGGTGAGTACTTGTCATGGTAAACTGTTTTGATCTCTGCTTCTTTTTTATAAATATCTCCTGTAAACGGATCAATTTCAAGATCAACATCAGAGAAAGCAGAGCCATAAGAATAAGCTTGTACAATCAACTTATTATCTACAACTCTATTCACCTTTACATGGTTATGAGCGGCAAAGATTACATCAACTTCATCATTGATTTGTTCAGCAATTCTGCTTGCATCAAATGAGTCAGTATAACCATTTTGAGTAGCAGGGTTATGAGCTAGAACAACAATCGATTCTACATCCTGTGCTTTTAATTCTGCCGTATATTTATTAATTGCTTCTGTTTCATCTGTAATTTTTAAAAATTCGTTTCCTTTTGTCACAATCATAGACGGAGTTTCTTGCGTAACAACACCAATGATACCTATTTTTTGACCACCAGTTTCTAGTATTGTATAGGGTTCAGTGATCAGCTGTCCGTCTCTCATATCATAGGCATTTGCTGCAACAAGTGGAAAGTCCATTCCGTCATAACCTGTATTACCATTTGGGTGATCTCCCCCATTCATCATACGCTTTAGCTCATCAATACCTTCATCGAACTCATGATTTCCTAATGTTCCAGCATCAAAGCCAATCTCTTCTAATACTTCAATTGTTGGCTCATCTTGGAAAAGAGCTGAAACTAAAGGACTCCCACCAATCATGTCACCCGCATGAACGATAAGTGAATTTGGATTTGTTGCTTCTTCCGCTTTAAGTGCAGCTGCTGTATATTCAATTTTTCCAGCGTAGGATTCACCTACTTTTGTAGTCGTATCTAATTGACCATGTAAATCATTTAACCCTAGAAGTTGAACTTTTATTCCACGGTTTAAATCAATATTGAATATACCAAATCCCTTATCATCAGTTTGTCCAGTATAAGAGAATGGGCTTCCCTCTGAAATGTACTGATCTGCATTAGGTGAAGTCTTGAATGTAACATTCACATCACTTGAGATTGGTGCAATTGACCAGTTATTATCAGCAGTTGGAGTAATTTGTTTTTCTTCAGAAATATAATCCATTAAAATTTGGCGGTTTTCATCAGCAGAATCTACAACTAATTCACTGCCTTTTAAGCCAGGGAAATTCCCACCACCACCTGCACGATAATTGTTCGTTACCACAACAAACTCTTGTTCTGGATCGATTGGTTCACCATTGTATTCTAAGTTAACAACTCGGCTTGAGTCAGGATTAACAAGCGTTCCTTTTGAATCATATTTAGCAGGCTTAGTTACATCAATTTGATACTCAACTCCGTCTATCACGTCAAAGTTATACACAGGGAAAGAAGCATTTAATAATTCTTGTGCTTCCGTCTTAGTCTTGTCAATTGTATTAAACTTTCCAGCTGACATTTCAATCCATTCCTTCACAACAGAACCTTTTACTTTGACAGCTTTTAATGTATTGTCATAAAGATATAGGTCACCCGCACTACGGATGGTTAAATCTCCTTTTTTGATCTCTGTATATTCATCAACACCATTACGTCCTGCTTTAAAAGGAGCACCAACTGATAAAATTGGAAGGTCTTTTAATTCAGGTTTATTCAATGAAATGTATTTTTCTACATACCATTTTTGTGCATTTGTCACAACCTGGATCGAAGGATCATCTTGAACAAGAGCAAAATAGCTGTAAATATCATCAGTTGTTGTACCAATTGGTGTATTTACATACTTAATCGTATCTTCATGTACATCTTTTACAGCGCTAACAATTTCTTGATCTGCTTCAACTACTGATGCATCTCTAGTAGAAGACTTGGAATCAGCAACTTCCCATTTTCCTTTAATCTTTTGAAGAGTAAGATCGATGATTCCAAGTGAACCACCACCATATCCTGCTTGAACTGCAGCAACACCATTAATAGTACCTTCTTTATTATCTACTCCAGGTAATGGTTTTCCATCAGACCCTTTAAAAAGTGAATCTAGGCTAGATTCATCCTTAGCGGGGAAAGTTTTATGAGTATGTGAGAATGTGATGGCATCAATGCCGTCCACTTTACTTAAACCATAAACAGTATCTTCTGTGTTATTTTCATTACCACTAAAACCAGAGTGAGCTAATGCGATAACAACATCTGCACCTTCTTCCTTCATTTGAGGAACAAATTTTTCAGCGCTTTCAATAATGTTTTTTGTTATCACCTTGCCATCAAGGTTAGCTTTGTCCCACTCATTAATTTGTGGAGGAACAAAACCAATATAGCCTATTTTTATAACCTTTGTTTTGCCATCTTCATCTTTTACTTTTTTATTAACAATTTTATAAGGACTATATTTATTAACGTCGTTTGAAGGATTATTATCATGGTCATCAATATATACATTTGCATTTACATAAGGAAATTCAGCATCATCATACACTTCATCTAGGTAGTCTAGTCCATAGTTGAATTCATGGTTTCCAAGTGTGGCTATGTCATAGTCCATGATGTTCATTGCTTCAATAGCTGGATGTACCTCGCCGTCCTCTAGTGGATCAATCTTAGCTTTATAGGTGCCAAGAGGAGTACCTTGAATTAAGTCACCATTGTCTACGAGAACAGAGTTTTCTACTTCTTTTCTTGCTTCTTTCACAAGAGTTGCTGTCTTAGCTAGTCCAAGCTTAGGAGCTACAGCATTTTTGTAATAATCGAAGTTTAGCAGGTTCGTATGAATGTCTGTTGTTTCCATAATTCGAAGCTCTACCTGTGATTGAACCTTAGAAGTGGTAGGCTTTGCTGCATTTACAACACTTGTCATGAACGGGGTTGATAACAAACAAATAGCTAGTGTACTAGTCAAAATCTTTTTACCTTTAAGCTTGTTTTGCAACTTCATTCGATCCATCCATCCTTTTATTTTTCTAAGAGATTAAATCTCTAAATCTAAATATAGCAGAATTATTTTATAATAGTTTAATTCTACTGAATAATGATTCTATTCTACTATCATAATTTTTTAGGAATAGTTTTATGTAGTGCCAGATGCTTATATTCTGCGGTGTGTAACAGGAATGATATGGGTATAACTCCCCTAATACTGATCACCATAGATGTGTTAATAACACTTTTGGTTAATTCCTAATATGATAAAAAAACGTCTAAGTCCCTAACTACCAAGGGATTCAAACGTTTTTATTAACTATGGTTTAGTTTTATTAATAAATATTTTTACACGAAGTTAATTATAGAATAATAGGGATTTACCTCTCTCACTGTTTCTAATTCAAAAGCTATTTTACAATTATGTCCAACTGCTAATTATTTAACTTATTATTAATGAAATTATATCAAAACAGATAATAAACCTTTGGAATAAATCTGCTATAGGCTTTACCGTCACCGAAGTATTTCTATAACTATAAAAACGAAGTACAACTATTCCTGAAAAACACTAACAAAAAATGTCTATCAAATCATAATTAATTTGATAGGCATTTTTTTCTTTTAATAGTAAAAGGAAATTATATACTAGACACCAAATTGTTAACCGCACTAAACAGAGCTTTTACTGAGGAGTTCATTATATCAGTGTCAATACCACATCCCCAATATATAGTACCATTACTTGCAGTAATTCCTACATAAGAGACAGCGTTTGATCTTGATCCTACTTCTAGGGCATGCTGCTTGTAGACCAAATCTGTATAAGTAATATCAAGTTGAGTTTGAAGAGCGTTGCTAATCGCATCAAGTCTACCATTTCCCACACCAATAAATTCATGATCTTCATTATTCATCCTGATTGATATAATTGTTTCATAATCATCATTTTTAGTATATTTGTAATTTATCAATTCAATAGGGGTATTTATATTCACATAGTTGTTAATGAAAATGTCATGAATTTCACTTGGCATAAGTTCCTTGTGTTCATGATCTGAAACATTTTTCACACTGTATCCAAAGCTCTCACGCATTTCGACAGGTAGATCAATTCCATACGCTTGCTGAAGGATATAACCAATTCCTCCCTTACCTGATTGACTGTTGATTCGGATAATATCTCCTTCATATTCTCGTCCAATATCCATCGGATCAATTAATAGATAAGGTACAGTCCATTGCTCACGTTCTTCTTCCTCGCGCCATTTCATTCCTTTAGCAATTGCATCTTGATGTGAACCTGAAAATGCTGTAAAGACAAGTTCACCGCCATATGGATGTCTTTCGTGAACCTTCATTCTTGTTAATTTCTCATATTTAGAAATAATAGTAGGGATATTGTCTAAATTCAGCTTAGGATCTACCCCATGTGAAAACATATTTAGTGCTAGTGTTACGATATCGACGTTCCCTGTTCTTTCTCCATTTCCAAACAAAGTCCCTTCAACTCTTTGCGCTCCGGCAAGCATTCCTAGCTCGGCATCTGCTACGCCAGTTCCTCTGTCATTGTGTGGATGAAGTGATATGATTACATGGTCTCGATAGCTCAGGTTGTCACTCATATATTCAATTTGACTTGCGTAAACGTGAGGCATGGACATTGA
The DNA here is from genome assembly GCF_007994985.1 of Metabacillus litoralis. Lineage (GTDB taxonomy): Bacteria > Bacillota > Bacilli > Bacillales > Bacillaceae > Metabacillus > Metabacillus litoralis. Next base: position 11,850 of record NZ_VOQF01000003.1, read on the forward strand.
TACAGTTGCTGGTAGGTTGATAATCACCTTGTTGTCTGCTGTCGGATGCCAAATATCAAGAACCTTGTTGCAAATTTCAAGTCCAAACTCAACTTCTGTACCAGTGAAGCTTTCTGGAGAATACTGAAATTGAAAATTCCCATTTGTTTTAGCAGCATATTTCTTAAGCAGTTTTGCTCCATTAACAGCAATATCAATAATTTCTTCTTTAGATTTTCTAAATACTTGCTCACGTTGTGCTACAGATGTTGAATTATACAAGTGAACAACTGCTTTATTCACACCTTGTAATGCTTCAAATGTCTTTTTTATAATATGTTCTCTTGATTGTGTTAAAACTTGAATTGTCACGTCTTCCGGAATTAAGTTTTCTTCAATCAAAGTACGTAAAAAAGCAAATTCAGTTTCCGAAGCAGCTGGAAATCCAACTTCGATCTCCTTGAACCCTACACGTAATAGCAACTGAAAGTATTCTAGTTTTTCCTCTAAACTCATCGGGACGACCAAAGCCTGATTTCCGTCTCGAAGATCGACACTACACCATGTAGGAGCTTCTGTAATATATTCCTTCTCTGTCCATTTCAAGCTTTGCACTGGAGGCATAAAGTAACCCCTAGAATATTTATCGATATTTTTCATTCTGTCTCCCACCTATTCATTTATAATTTGTTATTTTTTTAAGGCTGTTTTCTCAAACTTTGTTGCTTTTAAATACCTAAAGCAATCAGCACTTTATTAAGTCTAGTGGCATCTTATCTTCATAAAATGGTACCCTTATAGTAAGAAAACACTGTTTATATTCCAAATTTTATTACATAGCAACAATCGTTCAGAAAAGAGCCTTATTTAAAAAATAAAAAAAGCCTCATCTCTATAAAAAATAGAGACGAGACTTTATATCTCGCGGTACCACTCTAATTGATTAATTAAAATAACATTAACCCACTCATTTTCGGTGGCCAACACCACCTATCTTCATAACGGAAGATCACCGACATTCCCTACTGATTGTGTTCAGGAAGTAGCTCTTGGATGAGTTCGAAGGCTATAACTACCGATTCTCACCATCCATCGGCTCTCTGACAAGTTTATAAATCCTTTTACTAGTTCCAATCTTTGCTTATAAATTATTTATTTAATTAAATAGAATGATATATCGATAAACCCTAGTTGTCAATACTGAATATTCTAAAAATAGAGCTTATTATGAATTTAAATAACTTTTTAATTCCTGTTTATTTGTCAATTCTATATTATACTCAACTTTCATCATCATGCACCTGTTTGTTTATAGTTGAGATTTTTTTAATTGTTGTCCCTGGATAATAATGTTCAATGATTTCTTTATATTTGTAACCTCTATCGCCCATTATACTTGCACCCCATTGACTCATTCCTACACCGTGACCAAACCCTCTACCTCTTATAACATAATAACGATCGTGTTCTTCGAATGTATCAATGAAGTAGCTTCTAAAGGTTGATCCACCTATTAAAGGTCTTATTTGATCAATTTCAACCCCGTTGAGCTCAAATACTTCATATAAAATTGTTCCTTCTATCAAACATCTTAAAAATTCTATTTTAATTGAACCTTTTTTTGAACGATTTGATTCAAAAAGATCTGGTGATATATCTAGATTTGAGATCGATAAGATTTTTATATCCCCTTCAAAACCTTGTTTGTTTAGCCTTTTTTTCATGGGTTCTATTATAGACTGTTCTTTTTCTTCCAACTTGTTCCACCAGTTCATTCTAGTAGCATCTATCCTTGCTAATAATAGCTGCTCTTTATGTAAACGTAGTGTCCATGGTTGAATCGGATCGTAAGGATCAATCTTAATGGGAAAATAAGATTTTGCTGTTTCATTCCATACATTTTCGTTGTTTTCAGTCACTCCACCGTTACTTGCCGAATAATAAGCATTAATTGGTTTATTTTCAAAAGTAATAATTTCACCTTTTGTTTCATCAACTGCTCTAGAAGCTTGTTCGAACCATTCATATCCCCCATAAACTTGAAATTGAATGGTATCATCCATTTCTTTGTCCATATGAGTCACGGTGTAGGTCCTAGCAGCAAGCGACTGCGCCTTTAACGTTTCTATCTTCCATGATGGAAATACCTCAAAAGGAACAACACCTTTTAAATAATCTTCCAAAAAAATATGATTAATGGGTCTAATGTATTTATCGTCTTCTATGATAAATTCCATTGCACCTAGGTATTTTTTATCATTAATTGTGATAACATGCTCTTTATTATAATGATCAGGTATTAAGATAAAAGATTCACTTAGTACCATTTTGTCATCATGATTAGTTAATAACATAGATCCTTTTTTAACGGATAAAATGTGTTTAACTCCTTCTCTTATTTCCTCAATTCCATTCAAAGTTGTATATCTACCTTTGACCTCTATAGTGAGCTCATCTGTATCTCCTATGTAATTTTTCAACTTGACCTTTAATATGTCATTAGCATATACAGTTTCTTGACTGGTAAATATAGATACAAATAGTAAAAATAAAATTATACGTTTCATAGGTATTAGTATTCTTGAATTTACTTAATCGTATTCTTTTCTCCATTTTCATTACCACTAAAAGTATATATTAATGATCTTAAATGAATTTCCTCTCTGGTTTTATGGACTAGAGATTAGAGATCTCACCAAAGTTAAAAAGTCATGACCTCAATGGTGATCATGACTTTTTACTTTTAACGAATCTTTTGTTATGTAATTTTGTAACTTTTTAAAATAGTTTTCTCCGTTATTTACTGTTTTTAAGCATTATATCTCAAACTGATCTCTTTCATTGAAAAATGTTTTATACCCATAATGAGTAAAAATCATAATTGTAAGTGCTACACTGCCTGTTATTCCTAATAAAATGGCAATTTGGTATTCTATTGCAATTAGTGGACTTATTCCGGCAAGAATTTGACCTGTCATCATACCTGGTAAAAACACGATCCCCATCCCAACCATATTATTAATAGTAGGTAAAATGGCTGAATCAAATGCTGAATTCACAACAGATTTTGTCGCAACCTCTGGTGTAGCTCCTAGCATTAGCGCTCCTTCTATTAAATTTCTTTCTCTATGGATACCGTCAAGTAAGTTCTTTACACCAAGTGTAATGCCCGTCATAGAATTTCCAATAATCATACCTGCAATAGGAATTAAATATTGAGGTTCATACCAAGGCTGAAAATGGATGACGACAAAGTTGAAATAAACTAACGTAATAAGTGATCCTGCTACCATTGATAAAGCAATAATTTTTTTAAGTTTTTTCGTTAAAGTCTTTGCAACTTGTTTGAATGTATTGAAAATCGCAAATGTTAACATAAATAATACAATTAGGCTAATAAGATATGGATTTGGTTCCTTAAAGATATAGGTAAGTATATAACCAACCAACACTAATTGAATCGTCATTCGAGCGGTGGATATGATGATCCGCTTCTCTCTCTTTAGCCCTCTCCATTTTACAAAACCAATTAATAGTAAAATAAAAACGTAGCCTGCACAAAGTCTCCAAAATTCAATATCTCTTACGATATTTGTCACTTACTTCCTCCTCCATTTTTATTTAGAGTAATCGTATTTTCTCCGTATTTTGCTGCTAGCTTTTGGGAATGAGTAATAAGAACAGCAGTTTGATTGTTTTCTTTTATTTTATTAATAAAGCTTTCCATTACCTTATCCTCGGTATCATCATCAAGTGCCGCTGTAGGCTCATCAAGTAAAAAGACTTCCGGATTCATTATATATGCCCTCGCAAGTGCAAGACGTTGCTTTTCCCCACCAGAAAGTGTTTCAGCATCCTCATCTAGACTTTTAGCTAAATGAACTAGTTCCAATGCATTCAAAAGCTTAGAATCATCTTGTACATCATTCCCTGCGAATTCCAAGCCGATATTTATGTTTTTTCGAATTGTTCCATCAAAAATCGTTGGCTGCTGTGGTAACATCACAACTAATCTTCTATGCTTAATTGGATCTTCTTTAAGTAGGTTTTTTCCTTTGTAATAGATCTCTCCTTTATCAGGAGAAAGCATAATATTTAACATTTTTAATAAAGTTGACTTTCCTGCCCCACTTTCACCAACGATACAAGTGATTTTATTTTTAGGAATATCCATAGTTTCAATTTCTAAAATATCTTTAAAGTGCAAATTTTTAATAGTAAACATCATAAAACTCCCTATATTTTCTATAGACGATCATCCTCTATGAAACCTCCATTGTAAATATAAAGTTTTTTTCAAAATAAAAATAACCACTTTCTAAAGGTATAAACCTCAATAAGTGGATAACCATAAGCCCCTATACTTCCATTTTCATATGTAAAACCACTAAAATCATTGAAATTAACCCTATTATCAAAATAAAGTAAATGACTAATCATAAAAACTATAAGTAATACAAATCCTACATAATGATCTTTAATAAAAGGTGGTGTAAATTGTGAAAAAAGATATTCAAAATTCAAGCATTGAACAAATAAAAAATGATCATGAAACTGAAACAGCTTTTCAAGTAGACAATCCGAATAAGAAAAACAAAGGTAAGGATAACAATAAGTAATAGAAATTAATAAAAAATACAATAATATCTAGTTAAAGAAAAGAAACATTAAAAACTTAGCTAAAAGGGAGTTCTTGTATTAACTCCCTTTTAACAATGAGATAGACTAAAATTCTGTTTTGATGGTAACAAACTTTAATTCCGTCATTTCTTCTACAGCATATTTGATACCTTCACGTCCATAACCACTTTCTTTTACTCCACCATATGGCATATGATCCAGTCTAAAAGTAGGTATATCATTAATAATAACTCCTCCTGATTCCAGTTTTCTAGAAGCATTTAGAGCATTATTAATATTTTGAGTATACAAAGCAACGTTTAATCCATATACGGAATCATTGACCATTTCAATTGCCTCGTCTAAATGTTGATATGGAACAATCGACACAACTGGTGCAAACGTTTCTTCACAAGAAACAGCCATATCTTGTTTCACATCTAATAAAACAGTTGGTGTAAAGATCGATCCCTCTCTTTTACCACCTAAGCCAATTTTAGCACCTTGATCTACTGCAGCTTTTACCCATGTGTCAATCCGCTTCGCCTCAGCTTCATCGATCATCGTACTAATATCTGTTTTATCATCTAATGGATCACCGATTTTCAATTGTTTTGCTTGTTCTATAAATTTCTCAGTGAATGTTTGATAAATTGACTCATGAACATAAATCCGTTGAAGAGAAATACAAACTTGTCCTGCAAAGGCAAATGCACCCTCCACACATCTTGGGATAATTTTGTCCATAGGAATATCTGGTTCTACGATTAAGCCTGAGTTCGAACCAAGTTCTAGTGTTACTTTCCGTAAGCCGGCTTTTTGCTTAATGATCTTTCCAACAGCAGCACTGCCTGTAAATGTTACTTTTTTGACTCTCTCATCTGTGATTAACGCATCGCTAAGTTCTTTTCCGCTTCCAGTTATCACCTGTAAAGCACCTTCAGGAAGACCTGCTTGTTGAAATATCTCAGCAATTAAAAACGCACTTAATGGTGTTTTTTCAGCAGGCTTTAACACAACTGTATTGCCTGCTGCAAACGCAGGACCTAACTTATGTGCAACAAGATTAAAAGGGAAATTAAAAGGGCTGATGGCTGTTACAACACCAATCGGCTCTCTCCAGGTCATCCCAATACGATTTTCTCCACCAGGTGCAGCATCCATAGGAATGGTTTCTCCATAAATCCGTTTTGCTTCCTCTGCTGCAAATTCATATGTAACGATAGTACGACTTATTTCAGCTCTAGCTGCTTTAATTGGTTTACCGGCCTCGTTTGCTATTACTGTAGCCAGCTGATCACTTCGTTCACGAATAATTTTAGAAACGTTAAACAATATTTCAGCTCGCTTATATGCAGGCATGTCCTTCATTGATTTAAATGCTTCATGTGCTCCACTGATCGCTTCTTTTACATCTTCTTCATCAGCCATGCTGATCTTAGCAAGCAACCTACCGTCGTAAGGAGCATACAAAGGATAAGTTCTTTCTTTCATAACATATTTTCCATTTATCAATAATCCTTGAATATTCATTTATGATCTCCTCTCAAATAAAAAACTTACTGTTTAAATTTTCTATTCGGTTCATTTTGAGTTTATCACTAACAATATAAATTTATCAATTTCATCATTAATTATTAACTTCCCGAAATAATAGAAATGGAAACACTTACGTAAACAATATTATAAAAAAATAATTTGTTGCGACAAAAAAAACACTTTTCAAATAGCTTAAAAAAGACTATGATATGTCTATTATATGGCAAAGGGGTGATATCATTGAAACAACTTTTCCTGATTAAATCAATCATCATGTTTCTGATTGTCCTTTCCGGCTCTCACATTGTTTCGATGTCATATGGTAATCATCCTCATTCAGATCATAACCATATGATTGCTGTTGAAGCTGAATCATCTCATGTATTTCTACAAATAGATGAGGACAAAAAGAAGCATATTGATTTATTTAATAGCTTCATAGGTATGAGCTTTCTAGTGTTACTTGCAGCCATGATTTTATGTCTGTTTAGTATGCTTATAGCAGGAAGAGAAAAAGTGAGACATTTCCTTTGTTCTGTTCATTATCAATCTTCTTATCTCTCAAAAAGTCATTTATTAAACACTCAGGTAATTAAATTTAATTGGAGGTTTTATAAATGATGTTTTTTATTCGATTAATACCGGTAGTTCTGTTTTCGTTAACAGCATTAAGCTTATTAACATACCAAGGAATTGAATTAACACACGCAATTACTGAATTATATAAAAATAAATCACAATAATAACCAAAAAGGGCTGATCAGCAATTTTAAAATGCTGATCAGCCCTTTTTTTATTTATTTTGTTCTTCTGATGGTGATATCCATACCTCAATAATAGCTCCTGCTTCTTGTTCATCAATGACAAATGACCCATTGCTATATCGATCAACTGCACGTAATGCTGAAACATTTATACATTCAACAGTGCCACCTGACGATTCAATATAGAAATCTTCCTTTTCCTGAACAATAGCTCCTCCTATTATTCGATGAGGATTGCTTTTAAGCTCTCGTAGCATGACTAATCCACGCTTTGCACGAGAGGATTTTTCAAAATCATTTAATGACATCTTCTTTACTGCACCTCTTTGGGTTGCAATAACTAAATAAGCTTTTTTATTCGGATTAACAATATTACCACTAACCACATAATCATCTGGCTTAAGGTTAATTCCTTTTACACCAGCAGCTCTTGGTCCAACAACATTCACTTCTTCTTCTGCAAACCATAAGCCATAACCTGAACTCGTGACTAAGAATAAGTCTTCTGTTCCCGATGTTACATGAACATCAACTACTTTATCATCACCTTTTAAATTTACAGCAACTAAAGGCTTGGAATATCTTTGTGCTTTATATTGACTTAACTCTGATTTTTTCACCATACCAGACTTTGTTATAAAAGTTAGGAATAAGTTTTCATCAAAGCTTTTTACCGGAATTGCTTTTAATATTTGTTCATCACGTTCTATAGGAATGATATTTGCAATATGCTGACCTAAATCCTTCCAACGAATATCTGGCAGCTCATGAACAGGACAATACAAATAATTCCCTTTATTTGTAAACAACAACACTACTTCAGTTGTATTTATCTCAAATTGACTGAGAAGCCTGTCAGTTTCCTTCATACCAAAATCTTGGCCATTAGATGCTGCATAGGATCGCTGACTTGTTCTTTTTACATAACCATCTTTAGTTACGGTTACGATAACATCCTCTGAAGCGATCATAACTTCAAGATTAATCTTAATTTCTTCAATTTCAGCTTGTATCACAGAGCGTCTTTCATCTGCATATGTTTTTTTAACTTTTTTCAAGTCCGTTTTAATAACTTTAATTAAAACTTTTTCATCATTTAAGATATTGGTAAGCTCCTCAACTTTCTTTGCTAACTCTTCAGCTTCATTTGTCAAAGCTGTTATATCTGTATTTGTTAAACGATAAAGTTGTAAAGAAACAATTGCTTCAGCTTGTGCTTCAGTAAATTGATATTTTTGAATTAAGTTATCCTTCGCATCACGCTTATCCTTTGATGCTCTAATTGTAGTAATTACTTCATCTAAAATTGATAAAGCCTTAATTAGTCCTTCTACAATATGCTGACGCTCACGAGCTTTACGTAATTCATATTTTGAACGGTTTGTTACAACTTCCTTTTGATGGTTTATGTAAGCATCTAAAATCGAAGGTAAACTCATTAGCATTGGTCTTCGGTTGTGAATCGCTACCATGTTGAAGTTATATGTAATTTGAAGGTCACTGTTTTTATATAAATAATGCAGGACACCTTCTGCATTTGCATCTTTTTTCAATTCAATGACAATTCGTAAACCTGTTCGATCTGTTTCATCACGAACCTCTGAGATTCCTTCTACTTTTCGCTCAATTCTAAATTCATCGATTCGTTTTACAAGATTTGCTTTGTTTATTTCATATGGAATCTCGGTAATTACTATTTGTTGCTTACTGCCACGTATATCTTCAATGCATGCTTTTCCACGAAGAATTATTTTGCCCTTACCTGTCTCGTAAGCTTTTTTAATTCCTTCAACACCTTGAATAATACCACCAGTTGGAAAATCTGGTCCTTTTATAACCGTCATTAATTCATCAACTGTAGAAAATGGATTGTCCATACGTTTTATAACTGCATCAATAACTTCCCCTAAATGATGTGGTGGAATATCTGTTGCATATCCTGCAGAAATTCCAGTCGAACCATTCACTAATAAATTCGGAAACATTGCAGGTAACACTAATGGTTCTTTACTTGTATCATCGAAATTCGGTACAAACTCGACTGTTTCTTTATCTATATCACGTAATAATTCAGAAGCAATTGCTGATAACCTTGCTTCTGTATAACGCATTGCAGCAGGTGGATCACCATCAATGCTTCCGTTGTTACCATGCATTTGAATTTGAAGGTTACGTAACTTCCAATCCTGACTCATACGCACCATCGCATCATAAACAGAAGTATCACCATGGGGATGATAGTTACCAATAACATTACCAACTGTTTTTGCTGATTTTCGATAGTGCTTATCATTTGTATTACCTTCTACATGCATCGCGTATAAAATTCTTCGTTGTACAGGCTTTAAACCATCACGCGCATCAGGAAGAGCACGATCTTGAATGATGTACTTACTATAACGTCCGAAACGATCACCTAGTACATCTTCAAGAGGTAAATCTCGAAATATTTCTACTGAATCTGCCAAAACCTATACCTCCTCTACTACCGATAAGTGTTCGTTTTCTAATATATTTGTTTCTTCATCAAGACCAAACGCTACATTACTTTCAATCCATTTACGTCGTGGTTCAACTTTATCACCCATAAGTGTTGTCACACGGCGTTCAGCACGGGCAGCATCATCAATTTTCACTCGAATAAGTGTTCTTGATTCTGGATTCATCGTCGTTTCCCAAAGCTGATCAGCATTCATCTCACCTAGACCTTTATAACGCTGAATCATATAGCCTTTACCTACTTTAGAGATAGCACCACTTAATTCATCATCAGACCACGCATATTCTACAACTTCTTTTTTCCCTGAACCTTTACTTACCTTGTATAAAGGTGGTAAAGCAATAAAGACTTTACCGTTTTCAATCAGTGGTTTCATATAACGATAAAAGAATGTTAAAAGCAGAACCTGTATATGTGCTCCATCTGTATCAGCATCCGTCATGATAATGACTTTATCATAATTGACATCTTCAATTAAAAATTCAGCACCAACTCCAGCACCAATTGCATGGATGATCGTATTGATCTCTTCATTTTTAAATATATCAGCCAATTTAGCTTTTTCGGTATTTATTACTTTACCTCTTAAAGGGAGAACTGCTTGAAAGCGACGATCGCGACCTTGTTTAGCTGATCCACCTGCTGAATCACCCTCAACTAAATAAATTTCGTTTTTTAATGGGTTTCGAGATTGAGCAGGTGTTAATTTCCCACTTAGCGTTGTTTCAGAGCGTTTACGCTTCTTTCCACTTCTGGCTTCTTCTCGAGCTTTTCGTGCAGCTTCTCGCGCTTGAAATGCTTTTATAGCCTTTTTAACTAGTAATGTTCCTTCATCAGGGTTTTCTTCAAGAAAATAAGATAGATTCTCAGATACAATTGCATCTACAGCCGATCTAGCTTCACTTGTACCTAATTTCCCTTTTGTTTGGCCTTCAAATTGAAGAAGCTCTTCTGGAATACGAACAGAAATAATTGCTGCTAGACCTTCTCGTATATCTGATCCTTCTAAATTTTTATCTTTTTCCTTCAACACACCTGTTTTACGAGCATATTCATTAAAAGCTCTGGTCATAGCTGTCTTTGAACCAGCTTCATGTGTTCCTCCGTCTTTTGTACGGACATTATTAACAAAAGATAAAATATTTTCTGAGTACCCATCATTAAATTGAAAGGCAAAATCAACTTCAATTCCATTTTGGATACCTTCAAATGAAACAACTGGATGAAGGGCATCCTTCTCTTCGTTTAAGTAAGTAACAAATGCTTCAATACCTGTTTCATAATGATAAACTTCACTTTGATCCTGTCGCTCATCAATTAACTCGATCTTAAAGCCTTTTAACAAAAAGGCCGACTCTCTTAAGCGTTCACTCAACGTTTCAAAGTTATAAGTTGTTGTACTAAAAATAGTAGGATCTGGTTTAAAATGAATTTTTGTGCCTGATCTATTTGTTTTACCTTTTTTCTCTAATGTTGTTGCTGGTTTACCACCATTTTCGAATCTTTGTTCATACACAAAGCCATCTCGTTGAATCGTTACAACAAGCCATTCAGACAAAGCGTTTACAACTGACGCACCTACTCCATGTAGACCTCCACTTGTTTTATAACCACCTTGACCGAATTTACCTCCTGCATGGAGGATTGTTAAAATGACCTCAGGAGTTGGCTTACCTAACTTATGCATTCCAGTAGGCATACCACGCCCTTTATCTTGAACAGAAATACTGTTATCTTTATGTATTTTTACAATTATATGATCTCCGTGACCAGCCAAAGCTTCATCAACGGAGTTATCGACAATCTCGTATACGAGATGATGCAAACCACGACTATCTGTACTTCCAATATACATACCTGGTCGTTTTCTGACAGCTTCCAGTCCTTCTAAGACTTGTATGGCATCATCATTATAATCAAATTGTTGCTTATTACTCAAACGACTAAACCCCTTTCAGTAGACACACAATCAAAAATGAGTATTTGAATTAGAACGCATGTTTTAGTATTTTATACAATAATTTGCGTATCGACAACCCGCTTCTTTAAAAGAAAGGCGAAATAATCTTATATTATTTGTACGTCATTATCATGCAAATTAAACATTATCCTTGCTTTATTGTATATGGTAAAACGAGTTTAGCAAACATTATTCGTGTAATAAAATAAAAAACCCTTGTTTTTTACAAGGATTTTTAAAAATAGTAAGCTGAATATTCACTTTGTCATAGCATGCTCTACCTTAATACATCGATTCATTACTACTGTTTTGTTTGCTTTTTTTAACAAATTATATGCATCTTCATTCTCAAGACCTAATTGAGCCCAATAAATATCAGCATCAATTTCTAAAAACTCTTCTGCTACAGAAAGCAAATGCTCAGAACGTCGAAATACGTTAACAATATCAACATGTGTTTTAATATCTCTTAAAGAAGACACGGCTTTCTGACCAAGTACTTCATCAACAGTTGGATTAACAGGGATAATCTCATAACCTGCATCCTGCATCGCTTTACTAACCATGTATGATGTACGATCAGGATTATCGGATAAACCAACGACCGCAATTGTTTTACTTTGTTTTAAAATTTCACCAATTTCCTGTCTAGTCGGGTTTTCAATTGTCATTTTAACCTGCTCCTTTTTCTTCATAATATCAACTAAAACTCTAATATTCAATGAATTAGCTTAAGCATAATCACACTAGTTTGGTTATCTTCTTTGTTTTTAACACCGCATGAGTTCGTGCCCAAACTCTCATACTAAATCTAGAATTTGTTATTAACTTGGGAGATTTTCGATTTTTTTATTCTCTAATAGAGTTTTTCTATTTTCTCGTGATAGAATATAAGAAGAATACGTAAAGGAGCACTATTATGATTGAAGCATTGATTTTTATTTTAGCGTATCTCCTAGGATCGATTCCATTTGGACTTATTGTTGGTAAAATCGGTTATGGAGTAGATATCCGTGAACATGGAAGCGGAAACTTAGGAGGAACGAATACATTTCGTACTCTTGGAGTAAAGGCTGGCCTGATTGTAACTATTTCAGATATTTTAAAAGGGACATTAGCTGCATCATTACCATTACTTTTTAACAGTGAATTAAATCCACTTTTAGTTGGTGTTTTTGCAGTAATTGGTCATACATATCCTATCTTCGCAAAATTCAAAGGTGGTAAAGCAGTAGCAACTTCTGCTGGACTTTTATTATTTGTCCAACCACTAATGGTTATCACGATGATTGCTTTCTTTTTTCTTGTTCTTTATCTCTCTAAATATGTTTCATTATCTTCAATGTTAGCTGGTGTTTATGGTATTATCTATAGCATATTTATTGGCGAGATTGGTTTAATCATTGTCATCTCGTTATTAACTGCTTTTGTTATTTATCGACACCGCGCAAATATTAAAAGAATTATCGACAAAACAGAGCCTAAAGTAAAGTGGTTATAGGACTATACATTTTTCTTTTAGTTTGATTGAAAACCACTAATATCGTGGTTTCAGTTTGTAGACAAAGTATAGTTACAAGCCCCTCATACTGCTTAAAACACTTGAGGCAAGAAGCCTAGTTAAGAATGAATTTGCCCTGTTTGATAAAAAACACAGCAAAGTAGTAACGTAGAAAATGAGCGTTTGTGGTAACTGTCTGAAACCACTAAAATAGTGGTTTTTTTACATAAATTTCACACGTTCAATAAGTTGAATTTATAGAGTTAACCACTTTTCTGAACTATAATATGAATAAAGGTTGTTATTTCTAATCTAATTAGGGAAAAGTTTACTAAGTAAACACCCTTTCATTTTAATAATAAGGAGAGTGAAATAAATGAAAATGGTTGTTGAAGATAACGCTGCAAGCTGGTATATAAATGAACTACAACTTGAAAAAGGAGATATGGTTCAATTTTTTGTGAGATATGGTGGCTGCAGTAATGTACAAAAAGGATTTTCTCTAGGTGTTGTAAAACAAACTCCAGAAGATATTGGGGCAAGTTTTGATAGCAAAGGTATTACTTTTTTTGTCGAAAAACGTGATATCTGGTATTTTGATAATCATAATTTGCGTGTAGAGCTTGATAAAAGTGAAGATGAACCAATCTTTCAGTATGAAAATTAACGTAAAAAGGTCAAAAGCTTTTAAGCATTTTGACCTTTTTTTACTAAATTTTTAATTTGAATTTTTTGATATGGTCTTCTAAACCATAATGCTTTAAAATAAGAAACTGTTTTTCGCCTAATAAATCAAAATGTGGAAATAAGTCATAATGATGAATCCATTCTTTTTTTAATCCAAATTGTGATCCCCATTTAGCTAACTTCTCAACATTAGCACAACCTACTTTTGTCACACAATGTGAATCTGGAAAACGATCATCTAGCCAATAATGTGTTAAAAATGCAATTTCTCCTTGTATAACATCTTTCTTCCAATTAGTTAATTCCTGGCGCGTTATACCAAAAGCCATACTTATTTTTTGGCCTTTTCATAAGCTTCATGCCAATCTGGAAAAAGCTTTTTAAACTTTACCGGTCTAAAAGAATCTTTTTGAACACAAACATGACTAGAAGTTGCTGTTACTGCTAAGTCACCTTTTGAATTAAAAATTTCATATCCATAAATACTTTTTAGACCATTATAAGCTTCAATCCAAGTATGTACTGTAGCGATTTCACCATAACGAAGAGGCTTCTTATAAGAAATATCTAAGTCGATTACTGGTGAAATTATTCCCTGTTCTTCCATTCCTGCATAAGAAAAACCTAAATCCTGAATTAGCTTTGTTCTTCCTAACTCCATCCAAATTAAATAATTAGCGTGATAAACAACACCCATTTGATCTGTTTCAGCATACCTTACTTCAATTTCTTTCTTAGATACATGCATCTATTTCTCTCCTTGTTGCACAATAACATTGTTTTTTATAAATTCTTCAAACAAGCATAACATAAATGGAAAATTTATTGAAAGAAAAATGCACAAAAATAAACCAGGCAAATGCCTGGTTCTAGTGTTAATTATTCATCGTGACGGAAGCCGTTTTCACGTGCTTGTGCTTCATCTTTTATTTCATTTCTCATCGCATTAATGCTTTCTTCACGACGATGATTTTTCGCTTCAATTCGCTCTCGTTCCTCAGGATTAGCAAATTGTAGAGAATCCTGTGCTTCTTCAATGTTTTCGATTGTATTTTGGACCATACTTTGTAACTTTTCTACATTGTCAGAACGGTCATCTGGATTTGGCTTTGTATGTTTTGGCATGTTTTAATCTTCCTTCCATTGTTTAATAAATGATGAAGTCATATAAATCTAAGTTTCCAATTTAGACAATTATAGTCTGCTTAAACATACTATTTTTTACTCAACATTTGATTAATTGAAAGAAAGAGTTATTCACCCTTTGTTTGAATAACTTGTGCATGTTTACCAGATGTATCTTGCATTTTTTTTCCTTTGTTATTACCAAAGCCTCTTGGCTTCATTCCAACATGTGATGGATTATAATGTGTTTGAGTATCGTTTTGGTTAGACAATCTTATCGCCTCCTCACACATAGAATGCCCACAAGAAGCAAATCAATAATTAGAAATCACTGTTAATCTAATTTTTTCAACATTCTTTGTTCCCATCTTTCCTCTATTCGATCTAATGCTTCCTGATCTTTTAACAGTTGTTGTTTGTTTTCAAGAACTAATTCTTCAAATGTTTTTTTCTTGTTTTTTCTCATCATCGTTGAAAGTACACCTCCGAGTTATTTATTAGAAGGATACCCAATTTTCAGAAATCTTAAAACATTTTTATTAAATAATCTATATCCGGCTTTTCTCGACAAAAAAAGAAAAAGAATGTAACCATATTGGTTAGTATGACGAGGAAAATGAAAGAAGAAAATCTTAAAACTTAATCAGTACAATAAATATTAAAACAACTAAAAAACCACTGAGATATGAAGCATCTCAGCAGTTAAATATCTCTATTCATTACATATCATCAATTAATTTCTTCATTTGATCATATGATAAAGCACCTACAAATTTCGTTTTAATAATGCCCTCTTCATCAATGAAATAAGAAGTTGGATATGATAATACCTCATACTCATTATTCACTTTTCCTTTTTCGTCTAGTAAGATAGGAAATGTTAAGCTAAGTTCATTAACAAAGGACTCGACTGTATCTACACTGCTTTCAGAGCTCGTAAGATTAACAGCAGCAATAACTACGTCATCATCATACTCATCATAAATCTGTTGCATATCAGGCATCTCTGAACGGCATGGAGGACACCAAGTTGCCCAGAAATTTATGAGAACCTTTTTTCCTTTTAAATCAGAAAGACTCATTTTTTCTCCATCAAGTGTTGTTAACTCAAAATCAGGAGCTGCATTTCCTTCTGTCACACCTACCTTAGCATTTGAAGGGATAACAGTGTTATATATTGCATAACCAATTAAGAAAACAAGAATTGAAATGGCTAATATTTTCTTCATTTTAAAACGATAACCTCCTACAAAATCGACAGAACAAATATTTTAATAATTTGAAATAAGATCGTAAAACAAACGATTACTAACCCATACATATAAATGACCGCTTTTATAGAAGCATTTTTCCTCAATACTTGCCAAAGTAAGAAAGAAAATGCCAGAAAAATACCTAAATATATCCCTTTCTCTCCTCCAGTCATAAAAATCCAACTAGATGACCTTAATAGCTCTGGTCTAAAAATCACAATACCAAATTTATAAGATAAAAATAAGATGAACACAATTGTCCAGTAATGCTTTTTAAGTAACTTTTTGACTTCTGAATCTTTTAAAAATGAATCAAGAATAAAGTATGTAAGTAAAAATGTTGCTACGGCAATCAGTAAAAAATATTGAATCGTAAATGGCCCTATTTGTAGTGCGTCATACATGCGGCTTTCTCCTAACGGTTCTATTCTATTTAACCATGTAATAAGCTTACTAACAATGAATATTATATGACAAACAAGAAGACGAGTATATAAAAAGGTTAAGCAACACAAAAAAGGAACGGACTAGTCCGTTCCTTTTTTTGTGTTTATTAAGCTTTTAGTTTATCACGTAATACCATTTGAAGAATTCCACCATGACGGTAGTAATCAATTTCAACTTCACTGTCGAAACGAACTAGTACTTCAAATTCTTTTTTGTTTCCAGCTTCATCAGTTGCTGTTACTTTAACAAAATCACGTGGTTTTACTGATTCACCAATTTCAACTTCAATTGTTTCTTTACCATTTAGGCCTAATACTTCAGCATTTTCTCCATCTTTAAATTGTAGAGGAAGAACACCCATTAAAACTAGGTTACTACGGTGAATACGCTCAAAGCTTTCAGCAATTACAGTTTTAATTCCTAAAAGATTCGTTCCTTTAGCTGCCCAGTCACGAGAACTTCCCATACCGTAATCTTTACCAGCTAAAACAACAAGTCCTGTACCATCTTGTTTATAATCCATACATGCATCATAAATAGATTTTACTTCACCAGTTGGCCAGTAAGTTGTGTATCCACCTTCTGTACCTGGTGCAATTTGGTTTTTGATACGGATATTTGCAAATGTACCTCTCATCATTACTTCATGGTTACCACGACGAGAACCGTAAGAGTTAAATTCTCTAGGTGTTACACCATTTTCTTGTAAGTAACGACCTGCAGGAGTATCTTTACCAATTGAACCTGCAGGAGAAATATGGTCAGTAGTAACAGAATCACCGAATTTTGCTACAATACGAAGATCTTTAAGAGTTTCCACAGTTCCAGCTTCAGCTTCTAAACCTTCAAAGAAAGGAGGGTTTTGAATATATGTTGAAGAATCATCCCAAACATATAATGCTTCATCAGTTGTTTCAATTGCGTTCCAACGTTCGTTGTCATCAAATACTTGCTCATATTCTTTTCTGAATAGCTCTGGTGTAACTGTTTTGTTAACAACTTCATTAATTTCATCAGTTTCAGGCCAGATATCTTTAAAGAATACATCATTTCCATCTTTATCTTTACCTAAAGAATCTTTTTGTAAATCAACATCAACAGTACCAGCAAGTGCATATGCCACAACAAGTGGTGGTGAAGCTAAGTAGTTACCTTTTACTAGTGGATGAATACGACCTTCAAAGTTACGGTTACCAGATAACACAGATGTTACTAATAAATCGTTAGCTGCAACAGCTTCTTCGATTTCATCTAAAAGTGGACCAGAGTTACCAATACAAGTTGTACAGCCATAACCAACTAGGTTAAATCCTAGCTTCTCTAAATGTGGTAAAAGACCAGAGTTTTCCAAATATCCAGTTACAACCTTTGAACCAGGAGCTAAAGAAGTTTTTACGTATTTAGGAACTTCTAGACCAAGTTCAGTAGCCTTTTTCGCAACAAGTCCAGCAGCTACTAGTACATATGGATTTGATGTATTTGTACAACTAGTAATCGCAGCAATCGCAATCGCACCAGTTTTCATATTTGTTTCATCACCATTTTTGAACTTAACAGTGATTTCTTTATTGATCTCAGTTGGCTCTAAACCGAAACCTTGGTTTCCAGCAGGCGCAACTAAATGATCATGGAATGTATCCTTCATCATTGATAGAGGAATTAAATCTTGTGGACGTTTAGGACCAGAAAGATTTGCTTCAATCTCAGAAAGATCAATTTCAACAACCTTTGTGAAAATTGGATCTTCATTATCAGGTGTAAAGAATAATCCATTTGCTTTACAGTAGTCACCAACGATTTGGATCTGTTCTTCTTCACGACCAGTTAAACGCATGTAGTTTAATGCTTCTTCATCAACTGGGAAGAATCCACATGTAGCACCATATTCAGGAGCCATGTTTGCAATTGTCGCACGATCTGCAAGTGGAAGCTGTGCTACACCAGGACCAAAGAACTCAACGAATTTACCTACAACACCTTGTTGACGTAAAACTTGAGTTACTTTTAATGCTAAATCAGTAGCAGTTGTTCCATTTGGAAGTTCTCCTGTTAATTTAACACCAATTACTTCAGGAACTGGGAAATAAGATGGTTGTCCTAACATTCCAGCTTCTGCTTCGATACCCCCAACACCCCATCCAAGAACACCAATACCATTGATCATTGTTGTATGAGAATCTGTACCAACTAGAGAATCTGGGAATGCTTCAAATTCACCATTTTCATTTTCTACAGCGTGAACTACATTTGCTAAATACTCTAAGTTAACTTGGTGAACGATACCAGTTGCAGGTGGCACTGCACGATAGTTATCAAGAGATTTTCTCGCCCAGCTTAGGAATTTATAACGTTCTGCATTACGTTCAAATTCAAGGTCCATATTGAATTGAAGTGAATCAGCAGTTCCTGCTTTGTCAACCTGTACAGAGTGGTCAATTACTAGGTCAACTGGAATTTCTGGATTGATTTTATCAGGATCTCCACCCATGTCAGCCATAGCTTTTCTTAATGATGCTAAGTCAACAACAGCTGGAACTCCTGTGAAATCTTGAAGGATAACACGTGATGGTTTAAAAGGAACATCGATTTCCTTTTGTTCACTAGTACCCCATTTTGCTAAATTTTCAACATGTTCTTTTGTAATTACTCTTCCATCTACTTGACGTAGAACAGATTCTAAAAGAACCTTAACTGAATATGGTAAACGTGAAACATTACCAATTCCTGCATCTTCTAATGCTTGTAAAGAGTAGTAGTTGTACGTTTTTCCATTGATTGTAAAGCTTTTACGTGCTTGGAAAGCGTCTTTGTTCGTAGTCACTTGATTAGTCATTAAATTTTTCCCCCTTAATAAGATCAAGAAATCGACTCTTGTCGAAGGGTGGTACCCCATTTTTGAATGTTCTCTCAATTTAATAGTAATACAACTAGTAACATAAGTAAATAACAATGATGTTATTGATATGTATAAGTTATTCTTATGAAAGCGTACTAGTTTTTACTTTCTTACTATACCAAATTTTAAACTATTTAGCATTGTTTTTTTCTGTTAAACTTCAGGCTTAACGTAATGATCACCTCTTTAATACTATTCCGAATGTATAAACTTGTTCTTGTTAACGATTTAAAAAGAAAAAGAGAAATCTTAAGAAATTTAGAATTTCTTCTTGATGTTTCTGCATTCAATTCGAAATTTTAGACAAACTATTTACATGGGGGTGAATTGTTATTATGGCAAAACGTAAAGCAAATCACATAAGAATGGGTATGAATGATGCAAGTGCTCAAGGAGTTGGCACTGGTTATAATGAAGAACTACAAAACGAGCCGTTAAGTGCTGCACAGAGACAAAATAATAAAAAGCGTAAGAAAAACCAATAATGTGATAAAATTCGCACAAAAAAACGACGGAACTCCCGTCGTTTTATTTATTCTGTAGATCCATTTACATCCTGGACAATTTGTTGAAGATCACGTTGGTATTGTTCCAGGCGATCTCTTTGTGTTTCTGAGGCTGTTTCTAATGCATTGTTAATCTGTTGATAAGCCTCATTTACCTCATTTGTTAAATGCTTTAATTGGTGTCCATAATCAGCACTGTCCTTCACTATTGCTTCGTATGAATCAAATGCTTCTGTTGCTCCTTGTTGAGCTGCTTGAAACGCTTGTTGTTTATTCTTATTGTACGGCATAAGTGCTTCACTATCCTCTCAGGAAAAAGTATCGAACTATATGATAGGATGTGTAAAATAAAATATAATATTCATTAAACTGTTGACAAACACTCCCTTGCAGCAATGCTAATTATCAACTAGGTTACTCCGCACCTCACAAGGCCGCACGCCTCGAAAAGTCATTCTTAACAAAATCATTCTCAAGGTCCTGAGTTTTGTATACAAACTGTAATATTCATTTTTTTCTAGCATGATTTTAAGAATTTAAACTCATGATATACATATAGAGGAGGGATATAAGATGACAGAAAAAAACACAGGAAAAGACATACGAAAAAATGCTCCTAAAGGAAACAATCCTGGGCAACCAGAGCCACTTAGCGGCTCAAAAAAAGTGAAAAATGCTAACCACACTCGTCAAAAGCATAATCAAGGTCATGATATGTAATTGATAAACCCGAATTATTAGGTACTTTTTTAATGCCTAATGGTTCGGGTTTTTATTTCACATCTATTTTTAAGAACTATTTAAATGTAGTGGAAAACACTCGACTTCTAAGGGCATAGAGGAGACTCAGCTTCCTCCTCGGCGAAACATGTGTCTGCAGCGTTTTGGAACGAACTTGTTTTCCCCTTGTTCTTTGACATCTTCCAGTACCCTTTCCACTATTAGTCAATACACAAATTTACTAACTTCACTTTAAATGGACAACACCCGTTCACAAATACAATCCAGT
The DNA here is from genome assembly GCF_007994985.1 of Metabacillus litoralis. Lineage (GTDB taxonomy): Bacteria > Bacillota > Bacilli > Bacillales > Bacillaceae > Metabacillus > Metabacillus litoralis. Next base: position 32,636 of record NZ_VOQF01000003.1, read on the forward strand.
TGAATATTTTAACAGGTAAGGGAGGGTTTTTACTATTTGTAATCACCAAATGGAGGTCATCAAAAATGAATATAAGAAAATGTTCGAATCCGATGAATATAAAAGGAATCGAAGAATGGATGACTCAATTTTTCGTTGACCCATTCACAAGTTTATTGGATGAAGAAACATTTCGAGTAGATTTGTTCGAGACAAGTGAAGAATTTATTATAGAAGCGGAGCTAGGAGATAAAATAAAAAAAGAAAATATCTCTGTAACCGTTAACAAAGAAGTAATCAAAATATCAGTACTAGCATTACAACAAAATGATATAGTGACAAGAAATATCATTCTACCTATTAAAATAGAAGATAAAAAAATAACAGCTATATTCAATAATGGGATTTTAGAAATAAACATCTCAAAAAATCTTACCTCAAATCATAAAAATAAATCCATTAACATTTATGATTAAATTTTAACACTACCAATCTTTCCTCATCCATAGTTCGGATTTTCTCTCGATCATTATCTTCTCAAAAACAAAATGACAGCCATGAGTGCTGTCATTTTCAATCTTCCACATAATATTCTGCTTTTTGATCTTGAACAGTAATCCAAATATGCTTAAGTTCTATATGACCACATTGTTTACACGGCGTACTTTCATCAGATATTAGCATACATCTTGAACAGTAATATTTATCCATGTTATAACCCCTTTTCTAAACATAGTATGCTTAGAAATAGGGATTGTTTCATGAATCTACAAGATGATCAAAACTATTATGATAAATTTTATCTAAAGTATCAATTTGGTAAATAAAAAATTCATGATCAGAATATTCATCTAACCGGTTTTTCTCCTTATATTCTTCACGCGCACTTTTAGCAAACTCGAGCGAAGTAAAAATACCAAGGATATTTGAGCTTTCACCACAATCCGAACATCCTAGATCTAATACAACATAATACAAAATAACACCCTCTAACTTCTTTCATTATTTAAAAATAACTATACCATTGATAAATAATGTTTTTCTAGTTAGATGCATTCGGTAAAAATATCGTTACGGTTGTTCCAATACCAACAGTTGAATCGATTTCTAACTTCCCATTATGATTTTCAACAGTTTTATAGCTTGTTAATAAACCAAAGCCTGTTCCCTTTTCTGTTGTAGAATAAAAAGGCTCTGCGATTCGTTGTAATCGTTCCTTAGGAATACCGCGACCATTATCTATAAAATCTATTCTTATTGATTGATCAGAAGATGTTATTTTTATAATAACAAAGCCTCTTTCGTCGATTGCATCTAAGCCATTTTGAATAATATTAAAAAATACTTGCTTCAATGCATTTGGATCACCATACATAACTGGGATATCTTCTTCTATCTTGCACTTAATTTCTTTATTTATTAGTATCGCTTGTGCTTGAAGTAATTGAACAACTTGTTTCATCAAGTCATGAACCTTTATTGGTTCCTTTTTTTCTTGATGTGGGCGAGCAAGAGTAAGAAATTCTGAGATAATTTCTTCAACCCGATTAATTTCACTAAAAGCTACGTTTATTAGTTCTTCATTACATTCCTTTGTAGAATAAAATAGTTGCATGAATCCTTTAATAGAAGTTAAAGGATTACGAATTTCATGGGCAACAGCAGCTGCCAATTGACCAACAACGGCAAGTTTTTCTGACTTTCGCAATAAAATATCTTGTTCAACTCTACTACGGATATCCCTTGTAATTGAAATGAAACCTGTTACAAGACCAGTTTTTTCATCAAAAACAGATTTTACACTTGACTCTAAAGGAATATATGTACCATTCTTGTTCCTAGCACGATATGAAATCAATAAAGGACCTTGATGATTTATAAGATATGTATGCTTTTCCTTTATAAGTGAAAGATCATCAGGATGTATATAATCACTAGGTTTGTCGCCTAGTAATTCAGCAGCCTCATAACCTAGAATTTGCTTGATCGAAGGTGAATTATAAATAAACTGACCATCCTTTAAATGGAGATTAATGATGTCAGAAGAATTTTCAGCTAATAAACGATATTTCTGCTCATTTTTGGTAAGTACCTGCTCGAGATTTTTCTCCTCAGTAATATCTAGCACTTGTGCTAAAAAATATTTCTTTTCAGAATAAGAATCTTCAATTAATGTAACATTTAAAGATCCCCAGATAATCTCTCCATTTTTATGAAAATAACGCTTTTCCAGCTGATAAGAATCACGTAAACCTGTTAACATATCTCTGAATAGCTGTAAATCTAATTCATAATCCTCTGGATGAGAGATTTCCTGAACAGAAATTTTTCTCCATTCTTCTTCTGTGTAACCAATAAATTGAAAAAATGCATTATTTGCAATATTATTAATAAAATCCTGTTGAAAGATCATTTGTGGTATTCGTGACTGTAAAAAAACTTTTTCTAATATTGATGATTCTAGTATCAAATTGCATCCGACCTTTATTTACAGATAAAGTATAATCACTACTATAACAACTTCCGACACGAATAACCATATCTTTCATAAATTTATACCCAAATGTCACCGTTTTTAGTTGGCATTCATAGACTTACTATTCATTACCCCATCGTTCACAGTCGAAGTATGTAGATATATGTCGATTAATTTTTAATTTAGCTCTGTTAAACTTTGTTGTTGATTTCCGTTACAGGTATTCGCTTTCCCGGGAAAAAAGCACCTTTTTTCCTAGGGAAGAATAAAGACAATTCTTCCTAGGTCCGGGTGCTTCCTCGTAAGCTGCGCGCCTGCGGGGTCTCCCTTTGACACGCTTCTCTAAGTAGGAGTCTCATATATATTCACCTCGAATCAACATCGTGCTAAAAATCAACATTAACCTTTAACATAGCCTACTTAAAAGTTGAATAAATTTATTACTGATGTTAAACGTTTCTAAGAATGAAGTATGTGATGGCAATCAATATAAAAACTATTTTTAGTGATTACAAAAAGGATCTACTAACATTTCTAATAATCCTTTTTTCACAACAAAAAAAGCAGGTAACCAAAGTCACCTACTTTTTCATTAATTATTTAGAATTTAGATTGGTAGTTATCTAGTTCCCAAGAATGTACAGCTGTACGATAGCTATCCCACTCAGCTTTTTTAGCTGCTACGTATTCATTAAATACATGATCACCTAAAGTTTTACGGCCGATTTCTCCGTTTTGTAGCTCAGCTACTGCTGCTTCAAGGCTTCCAGGAAGATTTTCAATACCTAATTCTTCACGACGTTCTTCTGTCATATGGAAGATATCTTCGTTAATAGATGCAGATACTGGTAATTCTTTTTCAATGCCATCAAGACCCGCAGATGCGATTACGGCAAATGTTAAGTATGGGTTTGCCGATGGATCTGGACAACGAAGTTCAACACGTGTTGCCATTCCTTTTTTAGCAGGAATACGAATTAGTGCAGAACGATTAGATGCAGACCATGCAATATAACAAGGTGCTTCATATCCAGGTACTAAGCGTTTATAAGAGTTTACTAGTGGATTTGTAATTGCAGCAAAACTTTTCACGTTTTCTACTAATCCAGCAATAAATTGATATGCTTCTGTTGATAATTGAAGTTCATCTGATTCATCATAAAATGCATTTTCGCCATCTTTGAAGAATGACATATTTACATGCATTCCAGATCCGTTAATACCGAATACAGGTTTTGGCATAAATGTCGCATGTAATCCGAATTTTTGCGCTATCGTTTTAACAACCCATTTGTACGTTGTAGACATATCTGCAGCACCTAGGGCATCTGCATATTTAAAATTAATTTCGTGTTGTCCTTCAGCAACCTCATGGTGAGATGCTTCAATTGTAAAGCCCATTGCTTTTAATGCTCTATATATTTCTAGACGTACACGCTCTCCTAAATCCTTTGGTGATGGCTCGAAGTATCCACCATTATCACCTAACTCAGAAGTTGGATTACCGTTTTCATCTGCTTTAAATAAGAAGAATTCTAGTTCAGGTCCTACAGAGATTGTATATCCTTGATCTGCAGCACGCTTAACAGTCTTTTTTAAGACGTTACGTGTATCTCCTTCAAAAAGTGTTCCATCTGGATTAGCTGCCGAGCATAAGAAACGCGCTTCTGAATATCCTTCTTCAACTGTCCAAGGTAAAACTGCAAATGTTGAATAATCTGGAATTAAGTATAAATCTGATTTGTTAATTGGTGAAAAACCTTTAACTGATGAACCGTCAAACATTTGCTTACCTGCTGCTACATCATCAAATTGTTCTACAGTTACCGTAACACTTTTTAAAATGCCTTCTATGTCTACGAATTGTAGATGTATAAGCTCAACATTTTTCGAGCTAATGATTTCTTTAATTTGTGCAAGAGTTTCTGTATCATTTTTTCCTTTTGAAATAACCGCTTCAGCCATGTTAGATAACCTCTCATTTCAATGTCGTTTTTTATAACATGAGTTTATTATATTTAAAGATTGTAAATTTGACAAGTCTTTTTCTATTAAATTTTCTGTATTTTTATAATATTTTATTAGAAAGCGTTTACATACAACTCCAAGCATTTATAAGGGAATAAATGGGTTTAAACTACTCTTTGATAACATATTAATTAATATCGTTGTATTTTTATACACTCAACCCTCTAAGTGTATTTTCTTGACCACAACGACTAGTAAAAGATATATTTTACTTACAAAAAGTAAGTATTTAAATAAGGAGAGATAAAGTTGCTATTTCACGGTACACACACAACAAATGTTAACCATATACACCTTAAGGTTAGTCAGTTATCAAAATCGATTTCATTTTATAAAGAAAAACTAGGATTTAATGTACTTAAGCAAACAAAACATATAGCACATCTTTCAACTAATGGAAAAGATATACTAATCACACTTGAAGAAGTTGAAAGTACGATCCCTCTTTCACATAATAAAACAGGCCTGTATCATATTGCACTATTATTTCCAAGTCGGAAAGAGCTTGCAAATTGTCTAAATCATCTTTTATTAACGAAGTATCCTCTTCAAGGTGCTTCAGATCACCTAGTAAGTGAAGCCATCTACTTAGCAGATCCAGACGGCAATGGAATTGAGCTTTATGTTGATCGACCAACAGATACATGGACCAAAAATAATAACACGATTGAAATGGCGACAAATCATCTAGATGTTCAGGATTTATTAGCTCAAAAATGTGATATCCCCTTTATTAAGTTATCACCAGAAACAATTATTGGGCATATTCATCTTCAAGTAGCAAATATTGCTGATTCAGAAAGATTTTATCAACTTCTCGGTTTTAATATTGTCAATCGTTATGGTAACCAAGCTCTGTTTATGTCCACAGGAGGTTATCATCATCATATTGGATTAAATACTTGGCACTCAAAAGATGCTTCACCCTCAAATGCAGATGAAATTGGTTTAAAATCTTTTACAATAATGTATCCTAATGAAGAAACAAGAAAAGCTGTAATTGCTCAGCTTAAGATGCACAATATTAACACTCATAATCAAGATAGTAATTATACTGTCAAGGATCCTTCTGACAATTTAATTCTTTTATCAATTTAAGCAGAATTTTTGACTATCAATTAAACCATAGTATTATAGAAATCAGATCTTACATATTGAAGGGAGCCAAATAAAAATGGCACAATCATTAGATGGTAAAGTAGCTCTTGTTACAGGAGCTGGAAAAGGTATTGGGCGTGCAATTGCTCTTGCATTAGCAAAAGAAGGAGTTTCTGTAGGTTTATTAGCTCGTACAGAAAAGGATCTAATTGACGTAACAAAGGAAATTGAGGCAATAGGAGCAAAATCAGCTTATGCTACTGCGGATGTCTCATCAATTGATGAAGTGAATGCTGCTGTTGAAAAAATCACAAAATCCCTTGGACCAACTGATATTTTAATTAATAATGCTGGTATTGGAAAGTTTGGTAAATTTCTGGAACTTGATCCACAAGAATGGAAAAATATTATTGATGTTAATTTAATGGGTGTTTATTATGTAACCCGTGCAGTGCTACCACAATTAATTGAAAAAAATGGTGGAGATATTATTAATATTTCTTCAACTGCTGGTCAAAAAGGTGCTCCAGTTACTAGTGCTTATAGTGCTTCGAAATTTGGAGTACTAGGTTTAACAGAATCATTAGCACTTGAAGTTCGTAAACATAATATTCGAGTAACAGCTCTTACTCCAAGTACAGTAGCAACTGAATTAGCATATAAAGAAAACTTAACAGATGGAAATCCAGACAAAGTTATGCAACCAGAGGATTTAGCTGAAATTATGATATCGCAATTAAAATTACATCCTCGTATTTTCATTAAATCAGCCGGAATGTGGTCAACGAATCCATAAAAACAAAATGCCGATGCACATAGTATCGGCATTTTCTATTTTTGTCGATAAATCACTCTAAAACCCTTCTGCTTACCCTTCCCCCTACTTTTTCCCTATTTTTCCTAAACAGTGTAGACATTGTAAGAAGTTTACCATATAATACAATTAACAATTAACATTTTGTTAATTAAATAACATATAGGAGCTTGAGCAGATGTCAAACAAAGAAGCATTAGATCTATATGATTCAAAACAATTCCAGACTCCAGATGGGTACACTTCTGACATTGCTGTTTTTACAATTATTTCATCCAAGGTTGGTGAGTTTAAACCACCACTAATGAAGTTAATGCTCATGTTAATTAAGAGATCTGAAAGAAATGCTGAAGGAAACCCAAATATTGAAGCTGGAAAATGGGCTTTACCAGGTGGTTTTGTTCAGCCAGATGAAACAGCTCTAGAAGCCGCTAAACGAGAATTAGAAGAAGAAACTGGTGTAGCAAGTATTCATATTAAACATTATGGTGTATATGACAAACCAGGCAGAGACCCTCGGGGCTGGATCCTCTCGAATGCGCACTATGCCATTGTACCTGAACATACGCTATCAAAAAGGAAAGCAAATGATGATGCAGAAGATGTAAGATTATTTTCAATTGATGATGTACTACAGCTAGACTTAGCGTTTGATCATGCAGAAATTATTAGTGAGGCCATTTCAATTATTAAACATGATCTCCTGCAAACACCAATTGCAAAGAACTTTCTACAAAATCATTTTACCTATTCAGAGCTACAGGCTGTTTTAAAAACTGTTACAAACGATCCAGCGATCTCGAGTGATCAAGCATTTTCAAGAAAAATTAAAAGTCTCCCTTTTATAGAAGAAGTAACCGGACAAAAAACACAAAGAACTTCTAAAACACCCACTCAGCTTTATCGTTTTGTTGAAGATATAAATGTCGCAAGACCCATTTATACGGCAAGATACTGATTTAGGTAAGCATACATGTTTACAAATAGCATTTTTTATTTTTATTATTAGGAGGTACAAAAATGAAAAAAGCCTTAATAAATATTGATTATACGAATGATTTTGTTGCAGATAATGGTGCATTAACATGTGGAAAGCCAGGTCAAGAGATTGAATTAGAAATTGTTAATTTAACAAAACAATTTGTTTCACAAAATGATTTTGTCGTTTTTGCCATTGATATGCACGAACAAAATGATGAGTTCCATCCTGAAACAGCCCTTTACCCCCCACATAATATACGTGGCACTGAAGGTAGAAAACTCTATGGTGGTCTTCAAGCTACTTATGATGATTATAAAGAAAAAAACAATGTCTACTGGATGGATAAAACCCGCTACAGTGCATTTGTGGGAACAAATTTAGATTTAAAACTAAAAGAACGTGAAATAACTGAGCTCCATTTAGTTGGTGTTTGTACAGATATTTGTGTTTTACACACTGCAGTAGATGCTTATAACAAAGGCTATAAAATTGTCATTCATGAAAAAGCTATTGCTAGCTTTAATCAACAAGGACATGATTGGGCATTACAGCATTTTAAAGGCTCTTTAAACGCTACTGTTGTTTAAATTAGAAATTATAGTTTTTATGAGTAGCTCGTAATAATTAACCCTTGGTAAATATCCCCCTCTTTCACGATCATTTATGTGAAAAATTGAACTTACTGTGGAGGAATAGGAAATATGAAAACACAATATAAAGATGATAGTTTAGCATTACACACAGATCTTTATCAAATAAATATGGCTGAATCATACTGGGAGGACGGTATTCATAACCGCAAAGCGATTTTTGAAGTATATTTTCGTAAGCTTCCCTTTGGAAATGGTTATGGTATTTTTGCTGGGCTTGAAAGAATTATTGAATATCTTGAAAACTTCGCATTTACTGAATCAGATATCGATTATTTACGAAATCAGCTAGGTTATCAAGATGACTTTTTACATTATTTACAACAAATACGTTTTACAGGAAATGTTTACTCTGTCCAAGAAGGAGAAATGGTTTTCGGGAACGAACCAATTATCCGAGTTGAAGCCCCATTAGTTGAAGCTCAGCTTATCGAAACCGCTCTTTTAAATATTGTTAATTATCAAACCCTTATTGCGACAAAGGCTGCTCGAATTAAGCAAGTTGTAGGAAATGATGTTGTTATGGAATTTGGCACAAGACGTGCCCACGAGCTTGATGCCGCTATTTGGGGAACAAGAGCAGCATATATTGGTGGTTTTAATGCCACATCTAATGTTCGAGCTGGAAAAATGTTTGGTATTCCTGTTTCGGGAACACACGCTCACTCTTTTGTGCAAGCTTATAAGGATGAATATATTGCTTTTCATAAATATGCAGGTAGACATAAAGATTGTGTTTTTCTAGTAGACACCTATAATACATTAAAATCTGGTGTACCAAATGCGATAAAGGTAGCAAAAGAATTGGGCGATCAGATTCAATTTAAAGGAATTCGTCTAGATAGCGGAGATTTAGCTTACCTATCAAAAGAAGCTAGAAAAATGCTTGATCAAGCTGGTTTCCATGATACAAAAATTATCGCTTCAAACGATCTTGATGAAGCAACAATTATAAACTTGAAGTCACAGGGAGCTAAAATTGATATTTGGGGAATTGGTACAAAGCTTATCACTGCTTTTGATCAGCCTGCTTTAGGTGCTGTTTATAAGCTTGCTTCTATCGAGGATGAAAATGGCGAAATGGTCGATACCATCAAAATCAGTGGTAACCCTGAGAAGGTTTCTACTCCAGGCTTAAAAAAGGTTTATCGAATTATCAACAAACTGAACGGAAAATCTGAAGGTGACTATATCACACTTTATAACGAAGAACCTGAGAAAGAGGAAAAATTAAAAATGTTTCACCCTATTCACACGTTTGTAAGTAAATTTGTCACAAATTTTGAAGCGAAAAATCTTCATCACCAAATTTTTAATTCAGGAAAGCTTGTGTATGATACTCCTTCATTAGAGAGCATGCAAAAATATACAGCAGCAAATCTCGACTTGCTATGGGATGAATATAAACGTGCCCTTCATCCTGAGGAATATCCGGTCGATTTAAGTCAAGCTTGTTGGGAAAATAAAATGAACAATATAAATGAAGTAAACTCTAAAGTTGCTGAAATGGTTAGTACTAGAACTGAATATTAAAACTAGATTTTATGGAGGTTGTGTTTATGGGTAAAATCGGCATTTATGGTTCTTCCTTTGATCCAGTTACTAATGTTCATCTTTGGACAGCAAATACAATCCTACATCGATGCAATCTAGATAAAATCATCTTCCTTCCTTGCTCAAATAAGCGTAGAGACAAGAAAATGCAAACAGAAGATCAACATCGCTGGAATATGCTCGAGCTAGCAATTAATGATAATAATCAGTTTGAAGCAGATGCTTATGAAATGAATCAAAATGCATGGAAAATCACAACCTACGAAACATTAAAGCATTTCAAAAATAAATTTAAAGATGATCGTATTTATTTCATTATGGGTGCTGATCTATTAATTGATATTGGCCAGGGAAAATGGGGAAATGGCGATCTTTTAGTTAAAGAAAACCAATTTATTGTTATGGCTAGAAATGAGATTAATATGCTTCGGGCAATAAGTAGCTCACCTATTTTACGAAATAATGATGATGGGAAAACTTTCCATTTGCTAGATAAGGGTTTAGCAATGGAAATCAGTTCTTCATATATAAGAGATGAATTTTCTTTAGGTGGAGATCCACGCTACCTTCTTCCTGAAGCTTGTTATAAGTATATTAAAAAGCATGGACTATATCAGTAGGAGGAAATTATGATGAATCTACAAAAACAAATTATGAACGACTTAAATGTAAAAGAAACAATAAATCCTAGGGAAGAAATTTCTGCACGAATTGCTTTCTTAAAGGAGTATGTTAAAAAAACTGGTGCAAAAGGGTTCGTGTTAGGCATTAGTGGTGGTCAAGATTCTACATTAGCTGGTCGTCTAGCACAATTGGCTGTTGAACAATTACGAGCTGAAGGACATTCAGCGACATTCACAGCTGTTAGACTTCCCTATGGTATTCAAAAGGATGAAGATGATGCTCAGCTAGCCCTCTCTTTTATCAAGCCAGATGAAAGTATTGCCTTTGATATTTCAAATACTGTTGATACTTTTGCAACTAGTTATAATCAAACGACTAATGAAGCTCTTACTGATTTTAATAAAGGTAATGTAAAGGCTCGAGTAAGAATGATCACACAGTATGCAATCGGAGGACAAAACGGTTTATTAGTCATTGGGACTGATCATGCTGCAGAAGCTGTTACTGGTTTTTTCACAAAATATGGAGATGGAGGAGCAGATCTTCTTCCATTAACTGGACTAACAAAACGTCAAGGAAAAAGCTTACTTCAAGAGCTCGAAGCTCCAGAACGTTTATACCTAAAAACACCAACAGCTGATTTACTTGATAACACACCACTTCAAGCTGACGAAACTGAGCTTGGCATTACTTATGATGAATTAGATGATTACTTAGAAGGAAAAGAAGTAACAAAGAACATCGCTGAAAAAATTGAAAAGCGCTATATCACGAGTCAGCATAAACGTGAAGTTCCTGCTTCTATGCATGATAATTGGTGGAAATGATTTAAGTGAATTTTATAAGTGCCTAGAGCTAGGTATTAAAACTAAGTACAGGCTCTTACCATCATACTACCAAAGGGAATGATAGAAGTTAGATTTATTTCTCCAAAAAAAAGGCGCAACTCTTATTAACGAGTACGTCTTTTTTCTGGTTTTGTTAACTTATCTTATTTAATTGAATCTGTAACGAGTTCACACCACGTATTATTTTACTGAACAGAAGCAATGAACTGTTTTGAATAGAAAAAACGCACGATAAAATAATAAACTACTTGTATAATGAAGAAAACTCCAAGCACACCAACGGATTCCTTAAATAAATTAAAGGAGAAAAAGTTTGATAAAGCCGTTAAAGCAACAGCACCATGAATGAGTGCTACAATAATTGGTGCAAAAAATAGAATAGCCGTTTGCTTTGTTAGCACTTTTTTTAGCTCTTTTTCGCTTAATCCCATTTTGGAAATAGATTTAAATTTTTGTTTATCCTCATCTAAATCCATGTATAGACGGAAATATAGAAAACTACCAGCTGAGATAAAAAAGACAATTCCAATAAATAACCCCACAAACAAAATGGGTGCATATGATTTATTTATTTGATAAACATCATAATCAACAGATGTAAATTCATAAGGTTTCAGGTTCTGCTGTAATTTTTCTGAAGCTTCGATAACATTTTCTTTTCCTGATGTCACTTGCCAGGCATGAAAATATACCTCATCAGCAGGCTCTGTTGAAATTTGTTCGAAATCTTCATCTGAAACAACATAATAAGGATCTGTTGAAGGTAATGCTCTAGAATAGATCACTTCTGTTGATTTTAAAATATCTCCTGAATTTAGCTTCACTGACTCATTTCTATCTATATTCATTTGTCCAAAAGAAAATCCTTCAAATTCAACAGTGATCATCTGTCCCTCTTGAAGGTTAATGATTTCTTCGTCAATTAACTTGGCAAAATGGTTATAATCAGATTGCTTTGCAATGACAATTTTTTCTCCTTCTACTTCAAAATAGCTTAACATCATTTGTTCTTCTTTAGCGACAATATTGTGCTTTTGTAACGTTTTGTTAATAAGTGCTACTTCCACGTCGGCATTTTGACCTCTATAGGTAATAGAGTTAGGATTTGTAATTTTCGTTCCTGAGGTAGACCACGCTTGAAAACCGAATAAAGTTCCAATAGCACAAAATGCAATCGTTGACACGATTGAGACCATAAAGAACGTTCGTGCATTATCTTTCATCCGAAAAGCAAGATCTGAAAACAAGAGCATGTTTGTTTTATACCAGAAAAAAGATTCTTTCTTTTTTAACCTACCAATGACAAAAACACTTAATTGAGTAAACATAAGATATGTTCCAGCAATGACTAACAGTATTACCGGTACCATAACCGTGATTACTACAACCCCTTTTACCATTAAAGCAACAGCATAGCCTATGCCTAATAATGAAACAGCAATTATCGTTAAAAAGAGATTTGCTTTTGGTTCTCCCTTTGACTTCTTGTTCCCTTTAATTAAATCAATTAATTTTTTACTTCTTAAAACATAAGAAACAAAAAGAGAGATACAGAAAAATAATAAAATAAAAGAAAAAAATGATAGGATCATGGCCTGAATCGGAAGATAAAAATGAAGGCGTTCATCGATAATTAGCACATTTTCTGCTAAAAGTAGAATTCCTTTCGCAAAAACTAACCCTAGCAATATTCCACCAAGAGTAGCAAAAAATCCAATTAGCATATTTTCCAGAAAAACCATTAAACGAATTTGCTTGGATGTCATTCCTTGCAACATCAATAAGCCAAATTCTTTTTTACGTGACTGTAGAAAAGAGCTCATTGAATACAAAATAAAGAAGAAAGAAAAAACATAAATAATCCAAGCAGAAATATACATACCACTTGTTACATTACCATTCATTTCATCTCCACTTAATACCGGATGAAAGGCAAAAATTGCAAACGTAAAAAAGACCATAACGGTAAACAAACTACTAAGAAAATAAGCTGCATAAAGTCTTTTATTTCGTGTGACATTATTAAACGCGAATTGACGAAAGGTCATGTGCATCCCCTCCCAATAAAGAAAGTGTATCAATAATCTTCTGGAAAAAGGCCTGACGATTGTTCCCACGGTGAATTTCCGAATAAAACTTCCCATCGCGAATAAAAACAACTCGATTACAATAGCTAGCCGCTTGTGGATCATGAGTTACAAGCATCATTGTTGTTCGTTCCTTATTATTAATATATTCTAGCATCTCCATGACATCCTTAGAAGATTTCGAATCAAGATTACCTGTTGGTTCATCGGCTAGTAGCAGTTTAGGATTATGAATCATTGCTCTAGCCACAGCTGCTCTTTGTGCTTGACCACCCGATATTTCATATGTGCGCTTATTCATAATTTCTGAAATCCCAAGCTTCTCAGCAATGTCACGAGCTTTCTGTTTCATTTCTTCTACTTTTTTCCCTTCTAGTGTTAAAGGAAGTACAATGTTTTCTTCAACTGTTAATGTATGAAGCAGATTAAAATCTTGAAAAACAAAACCCAATTCTCTGCGGCGAAATTTAGCCAATTCATCTCTTTTTAACTGATGGGGATTTTTTTCATTAATAAGAATTTTACCTGTTGTAGGTTCATCAATAGTTGCAATTAAATTGAGAAGGGTTGTTTTCCCACTTCCAGAAGGTCCCATTATTCCAACAAACTCTCCAGTCTCAATAGTCAGGTCAATATCTGTCAATGCACGATATGTGATTTTGCCTTCATAGATTTTACTAACTTGGTTTACATATAACATCACAAGATCTCCTCGATTCCTCATTTTCGTTTAACCTGTGATTAGTATAGCTTTACAAATAAGTGGTAAACTATCGATTCATCTTTCACTATTCTTACAACGATGTAAGGTTTTGAGTTTGTGAAAAAACCAATCTAAATGTCGTACCTTCTCCAATTTCAGAATCAAATTCAATCACATGTCCAAGATGATCAACAGCTTCCTTTACTAAATAAAGTCCCACTCCTGTAGATTCTCTAAATTCACGACCATTCTCCCCTGTAAAAAATGGTGAAAAAACACGCCTTTTATCCGTATCAGGAATACCTACTCCAAAGTCAGTCACTTCTAGCACCGCTTCCCCAGCTTGTTCAAATATAGAAATCACAATACTGCTGCTTTGACCAGATGAATACTTAACAGCATTGTTTATCAGTTGAGAAAGGATAAAAAATAACCATTTTTCATCAGATTCAACAGTAATTCCTACTTTTTCTACCTCAAGCTTAGGATATACTTGATTTCTAATAAAAAAACGTTTATTTTCACCATTTACTTCATTGACAATCTTAGATAATACAACGGGCTTTATAGAAAAGTCCTGTTCAATCGATCGAAGTCGCGCCATATATAGTACAGTATTTAACCCGTTTTTCATTTTTTCTGTTTCTTCTCGAATATTTGATGAATCAGGTTCATCAAGTGTTTGTGCAGTAAGTTCAATAACTGAAAGTGGTGTTTTCATTTGATGAACCCATTGATTCATAAACTTATTGTGCTGCAACTGCTGATTTTCTAAGGTTTTGATTTGATGTTGATACAGCTTGTATTGATCTTTCAATAACGAATCAAGTGCCTCTGATATAGGAGTTTGTTCTGTTTTTTGGAAGGAATCATCAAGTGCTTCTAGTGGCTTAGTTAGACGTTTATAGAAATTGCGGCGACTGTTAAAATAATAAAAAAGATAACATACAAGAAAGAAAATTCCGAGAAAAACTGAATAAAGACCAGGTCGAATTGATCGATACCCATCAAGCCAATAAATAGAGAACATGACAGAAAATTGGATGAGTTGTACAACAATTAATAAAAAATGCTCTTTCATAAATAATTTCATAATCTCTCTACCTTTGTCCAAGTAGGGTTAAGTCTGTAACCTACACCTCTAACTGTTTCAACTGCATCTTTAACCCCAAGCTCAAGAAACTTTTTTCGAACTCTTGTTATATTTACATTAAGTGTATTTTCATCTACATATGTTTGTTCATCCCATAACTTAACAAGCAAATCCTCTCGGCCAGCAACACGAGGATAGCGATCCATCAAACTTTCTATTATATCTGCCTCCTTCTTTGAAAGTGTAACAGCTTGATTGTTTAACATGAGTTCTAATCTTTCAATGAATAGCTTTAGCCCTTCTTTTTCTAATACCCTTTCTTCCGCTACCACAGCATACTCTCCATAAGCACGTCGAAGCTGACTTCGTATTTTTGCCATAACCACTTCAATATAAAAAGGCTTTGTTATAAAATCATCTCCACCGTTTTCCAAAGCCATCACTTGATCCATTTCTCCCACCCTTGCTGATAGAAAGATGACAGGACAAATTGATTCCTTTCGAATTTGTCTACACCAATAATAACCATCAAAACTTGGAAGATTAATATCTAATAAAACTAAGTCAGGTTTATTTTTATGAAATTCATCCATTACAGCATTAAAATCCTTCACTAGTGTCACATTAAAACCGTATTTATGTAGATGAGCTTGTAAATGCTCAGCAATTTTAGGATCATCTTCAACAATCATAATCTTTTGCATGTTCTCACTCCTTTTTCCATGAACATTATGTCACAAAAACTAGTGAATTTACACAAAAATATAAAAATCTGTCAGGTTATATGATGTCATTTAAATAGGTGGTTAATAGGATAAAAACTCTATCCTTTATTTCGAATAGAGGTTTTAAATTAAATTAGATTATTTGTATTAATAAAATTCTACAAAGAGGTTGGGACATAAGTAAAGAAGTCATAAAAAAAGACGAATAAATCTAAATTCAGTTAAGCTGAAAGAAGCAAGTTCGTTCCATTGCGCTGCAGACACTCGCTTTCCATGGGGAGGAAGTTAAGCCTCCTCGTAAGCTGCGCGCCTGTGGGGTCTTAGCCTTTCCTCTATTCAAAGTAGGTGCCCTAGTGTCTTCCGCTCCATTCCACTAGTTCTTAAAAATAGTATACAAAATCAAAAAATCTATTAAAGACAGCAAATAAAAACCCGAACTATTAAGCGAATGATTACTTGAAATATCACCTAATAATTCGGGTTTTTCATTAACTTGAATACTTATGTCCCAGCCTCTTCAATTTTTACCTAATGTGTCTCTTTTTCTCCATACTCCTTACTTGAACAGAAAGGTTTTCACATTCACAACTTTCACTATAAGATATAAGGAAGTTTGTAGCTTCTCTCATTTTTTTAACTGGTATTCTTTTTTAAATTAAATTGATTATTCTTTGATTTACACTCAAAGCTTTTTTTATCATAAAGAATAACTTACGATAACTTCTTAAATTCAGCAGGTGAGTAATTTGTGTATTTTTTGAAGCAAATACTAAAATATTGAGGATTACTATATCCTACCTTTTCTGCAACTTCGTAGGTTTTTAAATTTTCTTTTCGAATAAGCTCCATTGCTTTTTCCATTCTTATTTCTAACAAAAACTCTCCAAAGTTCTTCCCTTTTTCAACCTTAAACAAGTTACTTAAATATGCAGGACTGACATGAACTTTGGAAGATATTTTTTGCAACGACAATCTTTCTTGATGGTAATTCTCTTCAAGAAATGAAATAGCCATATCAACAACAGATACCTTTCTTCTAGAATTTTCAGCTTGTAAATAATGAGCTAAACTTACAGATATATCTTCAAGTTTCTCTATAATATCTTGAATTGTATGCAAACGATAAATTTCTTGATATAAACTTGTTAAATTAAAATTTGTATCTTCAACCCAGACTACAGCATCATGACTAGCTTTATTATTTAATGCGATTAATAGTTTTAAAGCAATAAAATGAACATCTTGTAGAGAGTGGTAATGATTAAGAAGTAATTTTTGTAGATTTTCATAAAAAGCCTCTACTTCACAAACTAACCCAAGACTGATTTTTTGGAGAAGTTCTAATTCTTCCCCTTCTAGGATCACATCTAACTTTTTATCAGAAAGATTTATATCAGATACAGATATAATTCTTTGTTTGCCAGAAACATGACTGAAATCCATTGCCATTCTTGCTTCTTCGAAAGAAGTACTAAGATGATGTATTCCTTTATATAAATTTCCTAACGAGATTGTTAAATCAACATCAATATGATGTTTTAGCAGATGTTTAAGCTCTTCAGCTAACTTCTTTAAGAAACTATTATCTACTAATGAAAAACATGAGAAGATCATTACTAATTCATGTTGATTTTTGATAAATTCAATTCCTTGTATTTCATCTTTTCTTGTTACTACTAAATCAGTAGATAATTTCTTTATTTCTCCTGTATAAAAGGAATCCTTCTCTTCTCTGCTACTAGCGATTATTGTCGCGTAAAAAGGTCCCTTTAAGTTAAGGTTTAACTCCTCGAAAAGACTCTGCTGAATTTCACTTTCAGGTATTTTTCCATATATTAAATTCTTTAAAAATTCTTGTTGTAAAAGGGGTAACGCATCATTTAGCTTGGAAATCGCTTCTACTTCTTTATCTAGTTCAATTGCTGCTTCTTTTACCTTCCTTACTAAGTCTAGACTGTCAACTGGTTTTAATAGATAATCAAATGCTCTTATTTTGATAGCCTCTTGAGCATATTTAAAATCGTCATATCCTGTAAGCAAAATTATTTTCATAGTCGGAAATTCGCCTCTAATTTTCTGTGCCATTTCTAAACCATTCATAAAAGGCATCTTGATATCAGAAACAACAATTTGTGGGTTTTTTGAACGTATTAATTCTAAGCCCTTCTCACCGTCACCAGCTTCCCCAACTACTTTAATACCGTTTTCCTCCCAAGGGATGGTCTGTATCAACCCTCTACGAATAATTCGATCATCATCAACGATCACAACTTTATGCATAAAACGTTTCACCTACTCTCTTACTTTTGGAATAGTAACGGTTACATTTGTTCCTTCACCAAGCTTGCTGCTAAAAGTGAGACCATATTGATCCCCAAAGTGGATTTTCATTCGTTCATGGACACTTCTTAAACCAATGCCTATATTACTTGACGAGTGATGTTTATTACTTATTTCAGCTCTGATTTTATTTAGATTCTGTTCATTCATACCGTGACCATTATCAATAACATGAAAGATAATCTCATTTTCTTTTTCATAGCCAATAATTTGAATTTCTCCCATTCCTCGCGATTGCTTTACTCCATGATAAATTGCATTCTCAATTAATGGCTGTAATGTGAGTTTAACTGTTTGATAGCTTAATATTCTTTGATCAATATCAAATGTATAATTGAAGTCGTCACCATAACGCATTTCTTGGATATATAAATAATTCTGAATATGCTCAATTTCATCTTTTATCTTAATGATTTCTTTTCCTTTACTAATACTAATTCTAAAAAAGGTTGATAACGCACTGATCATATCACTTGCTTCTTTATTCATTCCCATATCACATAGTCCTTTTATTGAATATAGGGTGTTATATAAAAAATGAGGATTTATTTGTGCATGTATGACCGAGAATTCGAGTTGGCGTTTTTCTTCTTGATCTAATTTGACTTGATTTAATAAACTATTAATCTTCGTCATTAAATTCTTTATACCATTATTTAAAATCACCATTTCTTTTGGAGCATTTTGAAAATCTGGAAGATCTACATGGACATTTTTCTCATTAACACTTTCTATATTTTTGACTAATGAGCTTATTGGCTCTGTAATGAACTTCGCTATAACATTAGCAATCATAACAGCGATGACAATTAAGATCATAATCACAAATATAGTCAGATATTTAATGTAATTTGCTTTCTTCAATATATCTTCTTCAGGAAAAACAGCCGCTACCTTCCACTTGTTAACACCTAACGTATCAAAAATAACGATCATTTTCTTTCCATTTGGTTTTTGATATTCAAACTGACCTTGTTCCTCCGTACGTGTATGAAGATAATTGAGGACAGTTTCATCTAATTGGTATTCTTCTTCTACTGTTTTAGATTTCATATACCCTTCTTTGCTAACTAACGTTAAATATCCATTATCACCAATCAAAGATTTATTGAAAACCCTTTCAAAAAAATCTGTGCGAATATTAAATAATAAAGCACCATTAACCTGTGAACGTTCATTACCAATTAACTTAAAAACACTTATCACTTCATTTGGACTATTTTTATTTAAAAACACATCATCTTTATGAAGGTTTCTCCAATAAAATCCTTCCTTACTTCCTTTATAGTTCTTCATATATTTATCATAATCAAATTGAATTTGCTCTGCTTGTTGATCGTGTTTACTTAATGTGAAATGACCGCGATGTAAATCAACTAATACCGATTCAATCATGGAATTATGATTTAAATATATTCTGTTTATATATTCATCCATCGCAATATAATCTTCTGGAGTGATTTCTGAAGGATCTTTCGTAATGATAGATAAAGTTTTGGGATCATTCGATAGTGATACTAACTGTTCAAACACATCTGTAAGTCTGTTTTCAAGGTGATGTTTTGTCTGAAAGACCGTATCATTAATGTTTTGATAGGCATTTTCTTGAATTTGACTTGCAGCAAGCAAATAAGAAATCCAAGAGATAAGCAAGATAAAGAAAATAATGACAGGTAAATACAAACTAATAATCGTCGTTTTAAATGATCTTGTTGAATAAAGCGGAATTAACTTTTTTAGCATCTCACATTACCCCACATGCTCTGCTCGAAAATCAATTAGAGTTATTAGTGCTAGAATACTGTATATCTATTAATTGGTAAAGGGGAATTTGAAGGATTTTCCAAGAATGA
Organism: Metabacillus litoralis; assembly: GCF_007994985.1. GTDB lineage: Bacteria > Bacillota > Bacilli > Bacillales > Bacillaceae > Metabacillus > Metabacillus litoralis. The sequence goes on from NZ_VOQF01000003.1 coordinate 52,490, forward strand.
GTGAAGAGGTGCAGATCCCATTCACTCATTCTTTATTATATTAGTGCAGCTGTCCTGCACCAGCCATACTCTTTACATGTGCAGGTACACTTTGAGTTGGATGAATTTTGTTGAATAAAAAAGGCTTCCAGTTGACGTTTTCGTTTAGCTTCACAACATTTGACTTGTTATGAACATCTAGTAAATCTACTTTATGGTGTTTACTTTTCCCATTAACATATGATCCACTTTCGTAAATAGATGAACCCTTCCAATTTTTAATAATGGCTGCAGGATCGACTTCATAATCAAATTTAAAATAATTATTTTCTGCGTAAATCTTTGATTCAACACCTACTCCAAATGCATAATCAAATTGGTAATCTGAGTGCTTTGTAAATTCATAGAAATTATTATAAACATGAACTTCTCCGTAGCGAACCCTTGGTAGACGTTGTGTTAAGTTTTTATAATGATTATGATGTAATGTAACCTTTAAATGGTCACGATCTGATGTTTTACTATCACTTGAACCAATAATGGAAACTTTATCATGATCTTTAAAGACATTGTACGAAACTGTTACATAATTCGCTCCATTTGTTATGTCTAATAAACCATCATGCTGCTGATATAAACGTCCAAAATAGGTGCCAGATTTTTGATCATGGTTTTCTCCATCACTAAATGTGTTATGATCGATCCATACATGATGTGTTCCATTTGTTATCGAAACATTATCATATTCAGAATTCCACTCTCCTACGTCACCATCAGTTGGATCCCACTGTGGGAAATAATCAAGAGGTGCTTCAAATTCAATATTACGAATAATAATATTTTCAACACCGTTCATCATTAAGCTTCCACCGATAATTTTCGCATCATCTTTTAATCCAATAATAGATGTGTTTGAACCTATATTAATAACAATCTCTTTTTTCTGATTTTGTTGTGACCGCTCGCGAGCATTCTCCAAGTTACCAAAAACTTCACGTTCATAACCCCATACCTCTGGAGCATATGTAGCCAAATAATCATCAAAATCATAATCAGGATCTTCATAATATTCTGGACCAATTGGGTTATTATTTTCATCAACATTTAACTCAATTGTACCTTCCACATAAATTATTTTATCAATATCATTCTTAGCATTTTTACTATTATCTCCACCTAAGGCATCGATCAGTTCAACCTTAGTCGAAACTCGGTAAATATGCTTTTGGTCTGCTTTAGATCCCCCGGTTGTACCTTCACCATATGACGCCCATCCATCTTTTTTACCAAGTACTTCATCACCTAACTCTTTGGGACTTGCATGAACAGAAGAAAATGTTCCAAAAACCAATGCACCTACAAGACCTATTTTAATAATAGTCTTCAAACCGGTCACCCCTTTGATTTTTTAATGAACAAAACACAAAACAAGTTCTTAGATAAAAATCTATTTCATTATTTTTTCTAATGCCATACTCGCCAAAACAAACGCTCCAACTCCATGTAGATCATTTTTCGATGTTGGTCTATTAACATAGTAATCATAATCTCCTGCAGAAGTACCGATACAAATACCTTTTAAATTCCACTTTCCATCAGTTGTTTCAGTCATATTTTCTAGTAAGCCTTGATATGCTTTGTTGATATTTAATAGATATTCTTCTTCAACGTAATTTTTTTCAATAGCACGTGAAATAGTATAAATAAACAAACTAGAGCATGAGGATTCTAGCCAGTTATCATGAAGATTCCCTTTGTTCACAATTTGATACCATAAGCCTGTTTGTTTATCTTGAAAGCTCACTAACGACTTTATCAACTGCTGCAGCTCTGTTATTAATTCGTTTCTTGAGGGATGAGTTACCGGAAGCAAATCTAATATATCGATAAGGGCTGTTCCATACCAACCTACAGATCTTCCCCAAAATTCTGGAGAACAACCTGTTTCTTTATTTGCCCATGGCATGGTTTTTGTCTCATCCCATGCATGATAAAATAGTCCAGTGTCTTCATTTTTCATATTTTTTCTCATAAGCTTTTCCTGATATAAAACCTGTTCAATGAAATCACTTTCTTGAAAATGCTTATCATACATTAATGCAAAAGGTCCAGCCATAAATAGACCATCTAGCCACATCTGATAAGGATACTTATCTTTATGCCAAAACCCTCCTTCCCTCGTTTTATTTATCGAAAAAAACAAATGTCTAAGCTTTTTTGCTGCAATTAAGTAGCGACGATCCTGCGTTTCTTCATAAAGCGGAAAAAGAAGAATACCCGCCTGTATTGAATCAAGTTCATCTCTAGCAAATAAGAAATTACCATTTTTATCAATTAAGAGATCAAAATAACTCTTGATATATTGGAAGTATTCCTGATTTTTTGTCACTTCCCAGACTTTTAGCATGCCGTATAAAAACACACCTTGGTGATAATGCCAAACATTAGCGGGAGGCAATTCTTCAGGTTTATAGGTACTCATAAGGGTTTTACACGCTATTTCTGCAGAACTCAAGGGATTTACTTCATAAACTTGGACTCCGTATTGTTTCTTTTCCATCAGGACATCCTTTCTTTATTAAAATCAAGCTCTGAAATATCTGTTTTCTTCATTATCACGAGTACCTAAAAGGCAGTAATCAAATAATGTCCTAATAGATTATAAAAAATCCTCCCTTTGTGGAGTGAAGATATCTAGAATAATAGAATTTTGCTCTAATGCTTTTACTCCATGTGGTGCATTTGAGGGGATAAAAATACTATCTCCTTTTTGTACAACCTTCTTTTCACCATCTAAATTAAATTCAAAGCTCCCTTGGACGATATAGCTAATTTGCTCATGTATATGGTAATGAATATCACCAATTGCGTCCTTTTCAAATGTTACTTCGGTCATCATAAGTCCACCACCTCTTGAAAGTAGCTTCCTACTTACACCATTTGCGGCTTCAACAGACTCAACAACTTCTCCCTTTACAAACATATTTTCTCCTCCTAACATTTCTTTTCAAGATTTATAAGATAAAGATTACACACACCGTCACGATCACTTGTATATAAAATATTTTTATTATCCCAGCTAAAGGTTGGATGACAATGAGTATTTTGGGTTATCCAGCTTGTATGATGGGAACATAAAGTTTCAATCTCAGCTTTATCGCCTTCAATATTTATTAATACTAAATCTTCAACCTCATCCCCAACTAATAAGGTATTTTGTTCATTACTGTGATAATGATTACAATAATACGGTAAATCAAGCTTTCTTTTTATACTTCCTTTTTTATCAACAAAACCGATATATGGAACTTGATTTGTATGTTCATCCTGAATTGTTGCTTGTGTTTTATTCACTGTGATTGTCCCATCATGACCTTTACGTCGATTATCAAAGAAAATAAGACCATCACGGGTCCAAAATTCATGTCCTACACAGTCATCCTCACCTTGTCTGAAGCAAGCTTTGACAGTTCTATTAATCAAATCCAAAATCCATATGCGCTGATGCACTAGATTCCAAGGACCTTCATGACAAAACATTGCTACTGTATCATCATCTGGTGAAAATTGAAAATGACCTAACCAATGTGTGTCCTCATATACATCAACGGCTTCATCTCCATCCAACGAAATAAGTGTGATCCACCCTTTTTTTGTAGCATACATTGTTTCTTTAAAGCCTTTATAATTTGCACCACGTTCAATTTCAGCTTCTTCATTTCTTGCTATTCCAACATACCGTTTATTTGGAGAAATATGAGGGTGCCCTAAATGAACTTTCCCTTTTTCTTCATAAATGATCTGATTTTCAAGTGTAATTACATTCAGCTTTCTGATTTTATTTTCTGTAACATACACGACAAGATCACTTTCAGGTGTTTTCGTCATATAACCTGGAGTAATTCCGACCTTTTCATCTGTTAATTGAGTCATTTCTCCTGTATGAAGGTCCATCTTAAAAAGATTAAAAATATTTGCTGCAATTGAGGCACGATCTGATAAAAAAAGGATTTCGTTGTTTCCATAAGTGAAAGAGTTATCTGTAAAGTAAAAATGAAAATTATTTGAACCATTTGTTGTTAATTGTGTAACGATTCTTCCCGTTTTTTCATCTTGATAGCTTTTAAATTCAGAAGAATATACTTTTCCAATCAATGAAGTCACCTCACTATTTTTCTTAAAGGAGAAGTCTGTAGAAGCGAGGAATCGCCACAGACTTTTCCAGTTAGTTAAGAAGGATAGAAATCTTTCCTTAATGCGCCTTTTGCTTCCCTTATTTTAGTTCACATGTTCTTCATATTTTTTCTGTGAGTCTTCAATTGCTTTTGCCCATTCATCTAAAAATTCTTGAACAGTGGTTTTTCCACTCATAACAGATTGTGTACCAGGATCAACAACATTATCTAAAATTGATCTGTAATCAGGTAAATAAAACGCTGGCTTATAAAGCACTAGATTTGGATCTTCATATACTTTAAATGCTGTTTCAATATGCTGAGAATTTTGAACCCATTCTTCATTTAAGACATCAGAGTTAGTTGGGATTTGACCAACTTGTTCATTCCAGTAGCTTTGACTTTCTGCAGAATTTAAGAAACTAACTAGCTCCCATGCTGCATCAGGATTTTCCGTAGTTTTGAAAACACTAATACCAATTGTATTACCGCCTTCAGCAACATATTTTCCATCTTCAGATTTTGGAAGTGGTAATGCTGCATATTGACCTTCTTCTAGTGATTCACTATGCTCACCATATGAACCAATATTATGGTGAACCATTGCTACAGCACCTGTATCAAAACCCGCAATCATTTCTTTATAGCCATTTGTAATATCACTTTTCGGTGTATATTCTTTATAAAGGCTTAAGTATTCTTCTAAAAACTTAACATGCTTTGGGTCATTAATCGTACTCTTGCCATCCTCTGTAATATAATCCTCAATACCAGAGTAAGCATAAAGCATTCTTTGCAATTGGAAAGACCCACCTGCACCACCACGGATTGTAAAACCATAACGGTTATTATCTTTATCTGTCATTGATTTTATGGCTGTAAAAAATTCATCCCAAGATTCTGGAGGTGATATACTTGCTTCTTTAAACCAATCTGCACGATACCATAATATATCTAAATTTTGTGTGTAGGGAATTCCATATAATTTATTATCTAAAACAATGTCTTTATTAAACTCGATTGCACTTTTATTAATTTTGTCTTTTTCATTCCACTGACTATAATAATCATCCAATGGAAGTAATGCTTCTCTTAATGAAAATTCAGGCAGCCAGCTTGTTTGTAGACTCGCAACATCTGGCATATCATCTGCTGCAATGGCTGCGTCTAACTTCTGCTTTGCAGAATCCTTTGGTAAGCCCACGTATTCAACATCAATATCTGGATTCTTCGCTTCAAATCTACTAATTAACTCCTCCCATATTGGAGTACGTTGTGGACCTGCATTTTCATCCCAAAATGTAAGAGTTACTTTTTGATCTGAGCTATCTGTTTTCCCACCACTATCTTTTACTTCTGTTGTTTCTTTACTACTACAACCACTTAATACCAATGAAATCGCTAAAGCAGAAGTCATTAAAGTCCCCAATATTTTTTGATACCTCATAAATTAAACCCCCTTTGTTATTAGAAAGAAAAATTGTCTAGAAGATTGTTTTATACCTTATAGACAATTTCACAAATTACCCCGTGTGTTAGCTTAAAACATCAAAATTTTGCAGACCATCATCCCTAGTAGATATAAGCCACTTTCAAACTCTTAAACCAGTACGTATATTATCATTCATTCTAATTTAACCTTTTACAGCCCCGCCTAAGCCATTTACAAGATGCTTTTGTGCGAATGAGAATAAGATAATAGCAGGAATTAAAGCAATTACACTTCCAGCTGCTAATGCACCATAATTTACATTAAATTCACCCATCATATAACTTAAACCAACTGGCAATGTGAACATATGCTGTTGATTGGTAAGCATTAAGGCTAGTAAAAATTCATTCCATGTATAAATGAAGGTAAAAACACCTGTAGCAACAATACCAGGGACAAGTAATGGAAAAATAACATATCTTATCGCTTGCAAGCGATTGCAACCATCGATCATAGCAGCCTCTTCTAGTTGTTTAGGAACATTAGAAATAAAACCATTCATCAACACTGTTGTAAAAGGAAGCTCAACAGCTGTGTACGTAATAATTAACGAAAGAGGACTACTAATTAAACCTAAATTTTTGAAGATGATAAACAAAGGAATAATTAGCATCGATCTAGGAATAAATTGTGTGCAAAGTAACATCAAAAGAAATGCTCTTTTTCCTTTAAATTTATATCGACTTAAAGCATAACCAGATAATGTCGACAAAATAATAACAATTACAACTGTACATAAACCGATAAGTAAACTATTTTTAAAGTAGGTTGAAAATCCAACATTACTCCATGCTATAACAAAATTTTCAATTGTTGGTGAAGATGGAATATATTCTAATGGTCTTTTAATAATGTCTCCATCATACTTAAATGCCGTGTTAATCGTCCAATAGAATGGAAACATTGTAAAAGCAATCATGATCGCTAGCGGTAAACGAAATGTGATCAAACGATCAAGTTTGGTTTGCGAAGAATTCATGTTATCCCTCCTCTCTTTCAAAACGGGTAATTTTCAGATAAAACATCGCAAATAGTAAGAGAATTCCAAATGATATGACGGTTAATGCTGAACCGTATCCAAAATTACTTCCGTGAACAGCTTGTTCTGCAATATACATTGTTAATGTTGTTGTATCATGTGCAGGTCCTCCACCAGTTAAATTGAATATTAAATCAACATTATTAAACTCCCAGATTGTTCGTAGCAAAGTTGTTAAGATAATCGTATTTTTCAACTGTGGTAACGTAATGTGAAGAAAGGATTTCCATCTTCCTGCTCCATCTACTTTTGCAGCTTCATAAAGCTCTTCAGGAATACTTTGCAAAGCAGCTAATAAAGTAATAGCGAAAAACGGGATCCCTCTCCAAAGCTCTGCTATAATAACAGCTCCAAATGCTGTTGTTGTATCAGCTAACCACGCCTTGCTTTCATTAATAATGCCTAATCGCATTAATAAATCATTAATTACACCCATATGCTCGTTATACATAAGAGACCACATTACAGCAGCCAAAACACCTGATATCGCCCAAGGAATAAAGGCAGCAGCTCTAAAAAATCCTCGGAACTTAAATTTTTGATTCAATAATAGAGCAACAATGATTCCGAAAACAAGCTGTAAACCAACCTGTGAGACAACCCATTTTAATGTATTTACTAAGCTAGGAATAAATAGCTTATCTTCTGTAAAGATCTTTGCGAAATTTTCCAAACCAATAAATCCATTATAATATGGAGCAGATAAATCATAGTTTTGTAGACTATAATAAAATACAGTACCAATTGGATAAAATAGAAAAGCTATGATGATAAATGTTGTAGGTGCAATAAAAAGGTACGGCACCATTCTTGATAAATTCAATTTTCTTTTTACCTTGTTTCCATGATTAGGATATGTGGAGAGATCTACTTTACTTTGAACACTCATGTTATATCACCTTCCCCCTTTCTAAAATAATTGTATATGAAAACGCTAACATTAATAATTAAAAATCTTTCGATGTTTGTTTGATATCTTTAGAACATTATAATTTCTCCAAATATTTTAGTTTACATAATAATATTATTTGTATTTACAAAACCAGAAATAGAGTCTGAGACATAGTTAAAGAAGTCATACAAAAAGACGAATAAATTTAAATTCAGTTAATTTGAAAAAAATGAGTTCGTTCCATTGCGCTGCAGACACTCGCTTTCAACTAGTTCTTAAATTAGTATGCAAAATCAAAAACTCTATTGAAGATGGCAAATAAAAACCCGAACTATTTGGCGATTAATTAAAAAATCTCCTAATAATTCGGGTTTAACATTAGCTTAAATAATTATGTCCCAGTCGCATTTCATAACGTTACACCGTTTTTAAAAATGGCCATTTCACGAAAGTGATTTTTCTCATGATTTACTAATTCTCCACTAGCAACCTTAATAATATAGTCGATGAAACTTCTTAATAAAGTCTCAGGCTCTTGATCTTCAATAATTGTTCCAGCATTAAAATCAATCCAATGTGGCTTTGTTTCATAGATTTCTGTATTCGTTGATATCTTCATCGTAGGAACAAATGACCCGAAAGGTGTTCCACGGCCTGTTGTAAATAAAACCATTTGACAACCTGAAGCTGCTAAAGCTGTTGAAGCTACTAAATCATTTCCAGGTGCATTTAACAGGTTTAACCCCCTTGACTTAATTCTTTCACCATACTTTAACACATCTACCACTGGAGCAGATCCTGCTTTTTGTGTACATCCAAGGGATTTATCCTCAAGAGTTGTTATACCTCCAGCTTTATTACCAGGTGACGGATTTTCATAAACTGGTTGATTATAGCTTTGGAAATAGTGCTTAAAATCATTAATTAAAGATACTATTTTTCTATATACTTCTTCATTAACAGCACGTTCCATAAGTAATTTCTCTGCTCCAAACATTTCAGGAACTTCTGTTAAGACAGTTGTTGCGTTCTGGGCAATTAAATAGTCTGATAGTTTACCTAATAAAGGATTTGCAGTAATTCCCGAAAACCCATCAGATCCACCACATTTTAGTCCTACCTTCAGTTCCGATATTGGAACATCTTCTCTTTTATCTTTTTTAGCACTTTCATAAATTGAAAGTAAAAGCTTTAAACCTTCATCAATTTCATTTGCTACCTCTTGTGAACGTAAAAACTTAATTCGGTGCTCATTAATAACTCCTAAAGAATCTCTAAATTCGTCTATATCATTATTTTCGCAACCAAGACCTAATACCAAAACTCCACCAGCATTAGGATGTTTTACTGCATTTCCTAAAATCGTTCGTGTATTTACATGATCATCACCAAGCTGTGAGCATCCATAATTATGTTTTAAAACTTGAATAGAATCAAAAGGCATAGAATTCCCAACCTGATTTTTAAATTCTTGGATGATTTGATCAGCAATACCATTCACACAACCTACTGTTGGCACGATCCAGAGCTCATTTCTTATTCCTACTTGACCATTATCTCTTCGATATCCTTTAAAAGTTAATCCTTCTTGTTTATAGGTTAATGGTCGTTGCTTTTGTTTGTACTCATATTCTTCTACACCAGACAAATTTGTTTTCATATTATGTGAATGTACCCAGAATCCTTCTTCGATCTTTTCGGTGGCATGACCAATTGGAAAACCATATTTTACTATGTTCTCATCACCATTTATCTCATATAAAGAAAACTTATGTCCCTTTGGTATATCTTCCTTTAAAGTTAGTGTAAGATCTTCATTTTCAATAATTTCTCCTTTGGTTAAGTTACGAATAGAGATAGCGACGTTATCATTTTTGTGGATTTTAATGAATGATTTCATTTGCTTCACCCTTTGTAGTAGAAAGCTGTTGTAAAGCCTCGACCATCCCATATTTACTGATATCTATTAAGTGCTTTGTAACAGAATTTGTCATATACTTAATTTCAGTCAAATCGTAACCCCAAATGGATTTTTCTGATAAAATGTTTTTTACCAAATTTTTTATGCTATTATCACTTTCATTACAGTTACTCCATAGCTTTTGAAATAAAGCGATAATATCTTGATCATCTATAAGATTTATTTTTTCTTCTCCTCGATATCCACGGTAAAAATAAATCAATGAACTTAGTGAAAAAACAATTCCTTTTGGTAGCATGTTAAATTTCTTTTCATAATCCATTAAAGTTGGTAAAAGTCTTGTTTTAAATTTTGAAATAGAGTTTAACGAGATGCTTAATAAATAATGATGAATAAACGGATTTTTAAATCGATCACTTACATCGTTTGCATATTGCCTCATTTCTTCTTGAGGAAAATTCATGCTTGGTATTATTTCTTCATTGATTACTGTCTGTATATAATCTTTTACAACATCTGCTGTTACAGCTTCTCTAACAGTGTTCAAACCTGATAAAAAGGCTACAGGTGTCATTAATGTATGCGCACCATTCAATATTCTCACCTTCTTTAGGCGGTAAGAATGTAAATCATTGACTATATGAACATTCAAGCCAATCTTATGAGCAGGAAATTCTTCCTTTAACAACTCTGGACCTTCTATAACAAACAGATGGTATTTTTCACCCACAACTATGAGGTCATCTCTATAACCCAATTCTTCCGTTTTTTCTTTTACACTATCCTTTGGAAAGCCTGGCACAATACGATCAACCAATGTATTGCAGAAGGTATTTGCAGCATTTAACCATTCACTAAATTCTTTAGGTAATGGCCAGTTTTTAGCATGCTTTTGAATAATGGTTTTTAATTTCATGCCATTATCTTCGATTAATTCACAAGGAAGAATGATTAAACCCTTTGAAACATCACCATTGAAATATTGATATCTTTCGTATAAAAAAGCAGTTAATTTTGCTGGAAAGCTTTTCTGAGGAACATCTGTTAATGTGTCATTTTGAACATACGATATCCCAGCTTCAGTTGTATTCGATATAATAAATCGCAAATCAGGATTTTTAGCCATGTTCAAATATTTTTCATATTCATTAAAAAGGTTAATTCCTCTACTTATTGACTGAATAACCTCATGCTCATTAATAGAAGTATTATTCATCATTCCTTGTAAATATAAGGTATACAACCCTTCCTGTTCATTGATTAAATCCACTGCACCATTCTCGGTAGATTGAACCACAACAACACTACCCTTAAATAGTCCATGCTTATTCATCTCATGAATTTGCCAGTCACAAAATGCTCGCAAAAAATTACCAGTTCCAAATTGAAGAACTTTTTCAGGAAACTCATGCTCAACATTCAATAAGGACTTTGATAGTCGTTCCATTACATCTCCCCCTTTATGCACACGTTAACAATGGATTTCGGGGTCAGACCCCGAAATCAATTTTTTACCCTATCAACAGTTTGTCGATTAACTAATTCCGTTTTTAATAATAGTAGCTCTGAACGTTGAACAGCATTACCTTCCATTAACTTTAATAATCGTTTTGCTCCAACAGTACTTATTTGTTCAATTGGTCTTTTTACAGTTGTCAGTGCTGGTGTTGTATATTTAGAAAAACCGATATCATCAAAACCGATAATCGAAAAATCATCTGGTACAGATAATCCTGCTTCAGTAATAGCCTTCATGGCTCCTATAGCCATATCATCATTTGAACAAAAAACCGCAGTTGGTCTTACTTTTAATGAGATTAATTCATTCATTGCTTTATATCCACTTTCCATATCATAATTACCTTGAATCATATATTGTTGTGAAATCGTCAGCTTGTGCTCAATCATGCTATCCAAATATCCTTGTTTACGTTCTATTGTTGAGCGAAAATGTGGAGTGCCTTCAATAATTGCAATTCTTTTATGATTGTGTTGTATAAGAAGATTTACTGCCTCATACGCCCCTTCACGATCATTTGATAAAATGTTTACAATCGATTGATCTTCAACAAGACGATTTAAAATAACAAGTGGAATTTCTTGTTTTCGAACATGGTAAATAAATGAATTATCCACATCACTCTGACTCATAACAATTATTCCATCAAATCTTTTCCGGCTGATCGAACTAAAATCTTCTAATTCTTCAATTCCTTTAATAATTAAGCTATAATGATCATCAATTTGATTGGTAACACCTTTAATCGTTTCAGCAAGAAAACTTGACGAAGTTCCCTCTGTTAAACTAGTTAGAAACAATCCGATTGTATAAGATTTTTGCAAAACTAAACTTCTCGCATTTACATCAGGAGCATAGTTTAACTGTTGTGCAATTTCTTTAATTTTCCGTTTTGTATCTTCTTTCAATAGCGGACTATTGTTTAGTGCTCTTGAAACAGTAGTATGTGAAACATTAGCTAGCTTTGCAATATCCTTTATCGTAACTCCCACTCAAACAACCTACCTTCAACACCTATTTAAGCTAGAATATCATAGCTTATTCTTAGGTTACAATGCAGAATCAAAGAGAAAGTAATCTCTTGCATTATAATAAGAAATCCCTTGGATAATTTCCCCTAACATATCTATATCATTTGGCACTTCTCCATTTTCGACCCATTCACCAATCAACTGACAAACCAGTCTTCTAAAATATTCGTGTCTTGTATACGAAAGAAAACTTCTCGAGTCTGTTAACATACCAATAAATTGACTAAATAAACCAATACTAGCTAATGTCTTCATTTGATTTAACATACCTTCTTTTTGGTCATTAAACCACCATGCTGTTCCAAATTGCATTTTGCCGCGAACTCCACCACCCTGATAACTGCCAATTATACTTGCAAGGGATTCATTGTCTTTAGGATTTAGTGAATAAAGAATTGTTTTCGGCAGTTTATTTTCTTTATCTAAAACATCTAGTAATTGACAAAGTGGTTTTGCAATCTGTTCATCGTTCATACAATCAAAGCCTGTATCAGGACCAAGAAATTCTAGCATTCTCGTATTATTATTTCTCAATGCATTAATATGTAACTGCATTGCCCAACCTAATTCAGCATATTTTTTACCTAGGAATACTAATGTAAAAGTTTTATACTTAGCTTCATCTTCTATAGATACCTTCTCACCCAGTAATGCTTTTTTGAAAATATTATTCACCTCAATTTGAGTAGCTTCAGCAAATAACATGGTATCTATTGCATGATCCGAAACTCTACCACCTAATGCATGAAAAAATTCAATTCTAGATTCTAGTGCATGTAGCAGATCCAAATAATTTTCAATCTTTGTTTTTGTGATAACAGATAGTTTTTCAATCCAATCCCTAAATGTATCTTTATTAAGTTCTAATGCTTTATCAGGTCGAAAACTTGGTAATACTCTTACATGAAAGTCATTTTCTTCAGCTAATTTTTGATGAAATTCCAATGAATCAACAGGATCATCTGTTGTACAAATAACCTCAACCTTAGACTTTTTTATTAATTCTCTTACAGTGTTATCCTTCTGTGACAACACCGTATTTACTTTCTCCCATATTTTTGGTGCTGTTTGCTCATTCAAAATCTCAGATATACCAAAATAACGCTGCAGCTCTAAGTGCGTCCAATTATAAAGAGGATTCCCAATCGTCATAGGCACTGTTTTTGCCCAAGCGATAAATTTTTCATAATCACTTGCATCACCTGTAATGTATTTTTCTTCAATACCATTTGCTCTCATAGCTCGCCACTTATAATGATCACCATATAACCATGCTTCTGTTATATTCTTAAATTGTTTATTTTCGTAAATCTCCTTAGGACTAAGATGACAGTGATAATCAATAATAGGCATTTTTTTAGCATAGTTGTGAAAAAGTGTTTCTGCTACCTTATTTGATAATAAGAAATTTTCTCCCATAAAAGTATTCAATTTTTTCTCCCCTTTGAATGTTTTATGCACACGTTAACATTACAATTTAATGATAAATCATAATTTCCGAATAATCAATGTATTACCTGAATTAACTTTACATTATTTAGTATCATAGTATTAACTTGACGCGAAACATTTTAAACAATTCTTCATCTCATTAGCTGTCATTCTATATAATTTCTGATGTTCCGGTACATTGTGTCCTAATCATGACAAAAGAAGACACATCCATTAAGAAATGTGCCTTTTATATAAAACTTATAATATTATGTTCTATTCTTTAGTAAATCTTCAACTAAAACACCGTTTATTTTCAAACCAGTAATATTACAATCTTCAATCTCCATATTCGATAAATTACATTTTCTAAGTTGAGCATTTGCCAAATCACAATTTTTAAAACTGATCGGATCATATTGACCATCTGCCTGGTAATTTGCTTCACCTTCGATGGGAAGAACAATATTATGAAATTCAGTTCCATATAAATGAACAGAGTTAATAGAAGCATATGTAAAATTTGCATGCTGAATTTTTGCTCCCGATAAATTCACATCATTGAATACCATGTCTATCATATTCACATTATTAATTTTTGTTTTAGCCAAACTAACATTGTCTATGTCGAGAGACTCAGCATTTACTTCATTCCACTTAGATCCTGAAATATCTGTCGATTGCAAATCTAATTTTTGGATTTTTAAAGCCAATTGTAAAATCCTCCTTTATATTATATTTATTTAAAATACAATATAAAAAATTCTACAAGATCTAGTTATCTCCTTCTATTTTTTTGTAAATTAATGTTAATTAATTCAAAATAGAATTTCAAATTCTTCTAGAGATTTTTTAATGTGTGTCAATATTCCCCTCTAATATCCTACTTTTATTTGAATCATTATCAACATCAGAGCTACCTAAATTTGTTATTAAAATATTAATAACGATAAATAAAATAAATAGTAACCAAACCCACCATTTTGATAGAACTTTTTTCATATTAAAATTTCTCACCCTTTCTATTTTTTCGTAAAGTAAATAAATAATTCACTAACAATATTTGATGGTGATTATTATGTACTATATATTTCTCTGTCTTAAAACTAGTATATCCTTACTCACTACTATTTCCACCTTAAGAAATTTGTTTGACACACATATTAGCTATTGTTAATATGATATCAATATATATTAGTAATTACTAATATAACGGAGGTAAACATGAAAAAAATAGATGTTGATATGAAAGTTAAATTTCTACGTGGATTTTCAGATAAAACACGTATTCAAATACTTGAAGCTATAAAAACTGAAGAAAAAACCGTATCTCAAATCGTAAAGGAATTAAACGGGAATCAATCTAATATTTCTCAACATTTAACCTGTTTAAAAGGCTGTGGTTTGATTGTTGGTAGACAAGAAGGAAAATATGTTTTTTATAGCCTAGCTAGTGAACAAATCCGAGAATTACTAACGATGTTTGATGTAGTACTTGGAGATGTTCAAAATCAAGTAGCCTGTTGTGAGCGTCATCTTGATTAGGAGTTGGTGATGATTATGTCAGATAAATGTTGTGATACAAATAAGTCAGTGGAAAATGATCAAGCTTGTTGTAATACCAATATGAAAGATCTTACTTCTAACACAAATTGTTGTAGTAATGACCATGCAAATAAAATTGAAGAAAAAAAGGAAGTAAAGCAAACTTGCTGTAATGTCACAAAAGAAGAATATCGTCAATCTAAGGTTGATATTAATCGCACAGTTTTTAGTACTGACAAAGAATCATTAGATAAATTCGAATACCTTATACATGGTATGGATTGTCCCTCTTGTGCCCTAACCATAGAAAAAGGGTTAAATAGATTAAAGGCTGTTCGAGAAGTAAAAGTGAATTATAATACGGCCAAACTCCATGTACTTGTTCATAGAAACTCCGCTTTTGAAATAGAAAATCAAGTAAAGCAACTTGGATTTACAATAGAAGCACTGACAAAAAATAAAAACCTACAAACCTATAATATTGAAGGCATGGATTGTGGGAGCTGTGCTAAAAGCATTGAAAATCATCTGAATACCATTTCGTCTGTAAAAAGTGTTTCAGTAAACTTTTCTACTGGCAAAATGAAGCTCGATCATGAAAATAGTGTCGATGAAATCATCTCAGAAGTAGCAAAAATAGGGTTTAAGGCGACGTTACAGACAAAAGGGAACACCAGCCAAACTCCCAAAAAAAATAATGAATTTGGATCAATTATTGTTTCAGGAGTATTAATTGCACTTGGATTTATTGGTTCGTATACAGATATTTCTCCTATGATGTCAACTTTCTTATATGCTTTCGCAATGGTTTTAAGTGGCTATAAGCCTGTAAAAAGTGCTTTTTATTCGATAAGAAGTCGTTCATTAGATATGAATGTTCTTATGTCAGTTGCAGCAATTGGAGCTGCTCTGATTGGTGAATGGCTAGAAGGTGCAACAGTGGTATGGTTATTTGCTCTAGGTACAACACTTCAAAACAAATCAATAGAGCATACGAGGAATTCTATTCGTAACTTAATGGATTTAGCTCCAGCAGAAGCTTGGGTTAGAGTTGGAGAGACTTTAACAAAAAAGCCTGTTGAAGACATTTCAATCGATGAAATCATTATTGTAAAACCAGGCGATAAAATACCGTTAGATGGTGAAATTATCGTTGGCGAATCAAGTGTTAATCAAGCACCCATAACCGGAGAATCTATTCCAGTTGATAAAAATATTGGTGATTCCGTTTATGCAGGATCAATTAATGAAAATGGTTCAATTGAAATAAAAGTAACTAAATTAGTTGAAGATACAACAATAGCTAAAATTATTCACCTAGTTGAAGAAGCGCAAGAACAAAAAGCTCCAACACAAGCTTTTGTAGATAAATTTGCAAGTATTTATACTCCGGTTGTGTTTATTTTAGCACTACTAGTAATGATAATACCCCCTCTTCTCACTCTTGGTTCCTGGGGTGAATGGTTTTATAAGGGTTTGGAATTATTAGTTGTTGCATGTCCCTGTGCTTTAGTTATTTCTACTCCAGTCGCTATCGTATCTGCAATCGGCAATGCGGCAAGGAACGGTGTGTTAATTAAAGGTGGTACATTCTTAGAAACTGCAGGATCAATTAATGCAATAGCTTTTGATAAAACCGGGACATTAACAGAAGGAAAACCAGCTGTAACTGAAATTAAACCATATAATATGACAGATAATGAACTTTTATCAATTGCTTTAACATTAGAAGAACACTCTTCACATCCAATCGCCAAAACAATTGTAAATTATGTAAAAGAAAAAGGTATTTCTTCTAAAAAAGGTGATTTGTATAAAAGTATTGTTGGTAAAGGTGTTCAAGCTACCGTTGAAGGAAATGTATATTATGCTGGTAATCTAAAACTATTTGAAGATATGAATATAGCTTTAGATCATGTTAAGAAAGATGTTGAAAGTATTCAAAATCTCGGTCGCACAGTAGTCATTATCGGTACAAAACATGATATAAAAGGATTGATATCTGTTTCAGATACAATTCGGAAAACCACTGTACACGCTTTGAACTCATTAAAGCAAATAGGTGTGAAGCAAGTTGTTATGTTAACAGGTGATAATGATGGCACTGCTAGATTAATTTCAAAAGAAGCAAATATTAATCGTTATTTTTCTGAGCTATTGCCTGAGGATAAAGTAAGTGTTATTAAACAATTACAAAATGAAGGTCTAAAGGTTGCAATGGTTGGAGACGGAATTAATGATGCTCCTGCACTTGCTACAGCAGATTTAGGAATTGCTATGGGTGGAGCTGGTACAGATACTGCGATGGAAACTGCTGATATTGTACTTATGGCAGATAACCTTGAAAAACTTCCTCATACAATGAAGCTAAGTAGAAAAGCATTAACCATTATCAAACAAAATATCTGGTTTTCATTGATCATTAAATTTATTGCATTGGCCCTCATATTCCCAGGTTGGCTAACACTGTGGTTAGCTGTTTTAAGTGATACCGGTGCAGCTATAATTGTGATCTTGAATGCATTACGTCTCTTAAAAGTTAAACAATAAATAATCGAAAATGCTCTAAAATGCCGTTATTCTATTTATTAAGGCTCTTTTTTGAAAGAGCCTTAATAAATTACAAGCAACCATCACTCCACTTTTAAAAACAAAAAAGAGAAACATCTGGATGCTTCCCTATCACAATTTATCATATCTTATCTAACAGCTTTTCTTCTCATCCATTGTGTTGCAGCCCATTTATCACCAATTAAAACTGGTGCACCACCATGTAAAGTAAGTTCATTTAACGTTTGATCATTATAGAAATACTCAAAATAAACTGCCATCCCTTTTTTAGCTGAAACAGAAAAGTTAAGCTTAGGAAAATATGTTTCTCCTCCTAATTCTACATCATTCAAATACATAACTAATGTACTAATTCTAGGATTACTAACAGCATTGCTTGTTGACGAAAAAAAATCAAAATGAGCTTTATACTCCTGACCAATTTTGTAATTTAAAATTTGAAGTCCTTCAGCATGGTCAAAGGGCATACTCATAATCTGTGATAACCTCTTTTCAATTCTCGTGACAACTTCACTTTCTCCATCCTGAAAAAACATGCTACTGCTTGTTCTCAATTCTTCTGTACTTCGTGAATTACCTATTTTTGACCGTTGAATTCTATCTTTCGACAAGCTAATAAGATCATCACACTCTTCATCACTCAATACATTACCTAACACAACGATTAACGGCTCTTCTATTTTAGCTATAATTGATATTTCTCTGTCTTCTGTTTGGATTACATTACCATCATGATTGAATATTGTTTGTTCTTTAATTGGTAATTCTTTATCATCCATTGTCAACTTTCATCAACCTCTTTAAATTTTAATAGTTAATTGTAGATTAAGCCAATCGCTTTTGATCAAGTTGATCATGTTAAGGTTGTTATGTACCATCCTTGGAAACATAAGCAGGCTTATATACTTAGTTCCTCATTTGTTACAGATCTATCTTACTCTTTCTACTATTTAAATGCATTTTTATAATTTTACACCTAGCATTTGATTGTGACTACTATTTTATTTTTTATATGATAAAACAGTAAATGTCAATTTTAA
Organism: Metabacillus litoralis; assembly: GCF_007994985.1. GTDB lineage: Bacteria > Bacillota > Bacilli > Bacillales > Bacillaceae > Metabacillus > Metabacillus litoralis. The sequence goes on from NZ_VOQF01000003.1 coordinate 71,125, forward strand.
CAATTTCTTCACTTACTTAAACAAAACAGCTCCTTCAGGTTATTATGACAAATTCTATTTAAAAGGTTATATTTCTCTTAGATAGCTCCACATTTATACTTTTGTCCAGTGCAAATTTATCGATTACGCATATACTATCATACACCTCAGCAGTAACAATTATATCTTCCTCATTATATAGGACATTCTCAGGAGTGTCCTTTACTTTTTTTCTGTGTTGATTTGTTGTTCAAAACGTCCAATCAATCTATTAATTATCATCATATTATAAATTAACCTCATCGTAAGGGAGGTGTAAAATATGAGTGTAGGTGGATACGCAGGAGCTGGATTTGCTTTAATCGTAGTTCTATTTATCCTATTAATCATCGTTGGTGCTGGCGGATATGTCGGTGGTGGATACGGTGGTTATTAAATAAGCTTGGCAGACTACTTTATTACTATAAAGTAGTCTGCTTCTGATCTTTTAACAGGTCATTTTATATGTAGGCTCTGTTAAACTTTGTTGTTGATTTCCGTTACAGGCATTCGCTTTCCGCGGGCGGTCCGGGAGCCTCCTCGTAAGCTGCGCGCCTGCGGGGTCTCCCTATGACACGCTTCTCTCGCAGGAGTCTCATGCCTTCCACTCCAATCAACAATATGCTAAAAATCAACATTAAACTTTAACATAGCCTATATGTATACAAAAGATTTATTAGAAAAACAAAAAAGTGTATAAATCCCATATGGAACTTATACACCAATATTACTTGACTTTATATACGCTTTTTTACTGTATTTGGTCTTTTTTTAAAATCTTACATCCTAGCCATAACTTACGAAAAAAACTCGATTAAAAAAATCTTTTTCTCCAAAATATAATGGCAGTAACACTGGATAATAGAAATGAAATAGTAATAGCAATTAAGAATGAATAATTATATTCTTGAAACGGGATAGATACATTCATTCCATAGAAGCTTGCTACCATTGTTGGTAGGGATAAAATAATAGTAAATGATGTTAAAAATTTCATAACAATATTCACATTATTGGAAATAATAGATGCAAATGCATCCATCATACCACTTAAGATGGAGGTATGTGTTTCAGCCATTTCAATTGCCTGCTGGTTTTCGATTATAACATCCTCTAATAATTCCTGATCATCTTCATACATTTTTAAATAATTGCTTTTTAACATTTTTTGCATAACAATATTATTTGATTTTAAAGAGGTTGTGAAATAAACTAAGCTTTTTTGTAAATTTAAAAGTGAAAAAAGTTCTTTGTTTCTCATCGATTGATGAAGCTCATTTTCAATTTTATCGATCTTTTTACTGATTTGTTTTAAATATCTTAAATATGAAGTTGACATTAAATATAGAATTTGAAAAGCAAATCTTGTTCGTTTATATGTGTGAAAGTTTTTTATTTTACCTTCTGAAAAAGCATGAAAAATTGGATTATCCTTTAAACAAACCGTAACAAAACAATTTTTAGCAATAATTATTCCAAGTGGAATTGTATCATAAATAGATTGATCATTTTCATCCACAGATAATAAAGGGATATTTACGATAATTAATATATTCTCTCCATCTTTTTCAATTCTAGAACGCTCTTCTTCATCTAAAGGATCTCTTAAAAACTCAGGAACTATATCTAATTCTGATGAAACTTTCTGGATTTCTAGCTCATTAGGTGAAATTAAATTCACCCAGCATCCAGAAGAAATTTGATTATCTTCTCTTAATTGTCCTTCTTCATTTGACACTAAAATTTTTAACATAATTAAACCTCCTCTATTTGTGAGAAAGTCAAAAAAAACGCCATAAAAAAAGTGAATTTTTACTTGTATCCATACTCTTAAGAAATGACTCCTTATTGACTATCCTATTTGATGAATCTGGTTCTGGTTCGTTCAAGTTATAACTACTCATAAAAATTCAACTCCTTTATTTAACTAATCATTTTATTATCCTATTGTACTTTAAGTTTTCTATTTTGTAACTAAACGAAACAAACCGTTTCTTATTTAAAATTGAAACCAAGTAAAAACAAGACACATCTCATTTTATTAAATATGCCTTGGACTAAAAAAAATATATATAAGAGATTTAGATTCAATTTAATTAAAGAATGAGCGTTAAGTCTCTCAAAGAGATCGAGACTTGAAGAGAAATGGGATGAGATAAAAACAATTCTATTTAATCACTTTCGAAACAGTCATACCATCACCTATAGGTATAAGGACTGATTCCAATTGTGGATGATTAGCAACCTTTTCATTGAATTTTTTCATTATTTCAGTATATGGCTTTGGTTGAACATCATCATCTGCAACACTGCCACGGACAAGCACGTTATCAGTAACGATTAACGCACCTAATTCTGCAAGTTTAATACAGTATTCTAGATAGTTGTCATAATTAATTTTATCAGCATCTATAAAGCAAAAATCAAACCTTTGTTTTTCTATTAATAGCTTTTCTAAGCTATGTAGTGCTTCACCTGTAATATATGAAACTTGAGCACCAAAACCTGCTTTAGATAAATTAGTATGTGCTAACTTTGCGTACTTTTCTTCTAATTCAAGTGAAGTTATTCTCCCTTCACTTGTAAATCCTCTTGCAAGACAAATTCCACTATAGCCTCCAAGAGCCCCAATTTCCAACACATTTTTAGCTCCTGAAATTGATATCAGCATAGATAAAAGTTTTCCAGATGACGGAGAAACCGATATAGCAGGCATTTCATTCTCTTCTATTGATAAAATAACTTCTTCCAAAATAGTGTCTTGTTTTGTAAATATTGAATCTATATACCGATTAATTTTCTTCATTAAAATCAAGACCTTTCTGGTTAGATTCTAATAGCTTCTCACCCTTACTTTTTTCAGAAGAATATCCTTTGCCCTTTTTGAATGATTCTAGTGACTCACCTTCTTGAATTTCAAATAATTGTGTAAACTCGTTGATGACCATATCAATCGCTTTTAATTCACCTACTATAACTTGATGAATAGATTGAAATTCTGGTTGATCTAATTGTTGCTTTATTGTTGATCTTTTAACATTCATCATTTCTAAAAAAGCTAGTGCTCTTCCTCTTCGAAACGTTTTAGGTCCTCGGTGATGTGAAGGATGTCCTTTTCCTTTAAACCGATCTCCCCTAAGATGTTCTTTGTTTTTATGATTTTCCAAATCTTCCTTCATGAAAATCACTCCTTATGTATACAAATGTATACAATTGGTCAACAAACTTTTAATTGTAGTGATTTATTCTATTTACACTAAATAGACGCTGAACATATATAAAGAAATCACCCATAAAGTCGAATAATCAAATATAATTCTAAACTAATAAATAGATAATAATGCTTACTCAAAATCAGTAAATCTGGAAAAGTTAGTCCGTTCCATTATGCAAAAGACGATTACTTTCAACTAGTTCTTAAAAATAGTATTAAAATAAAGAATCTATTGAAAAAAGCAAATAAACCCGAACTATTAGGCAAAAGATTAAGTGAACTAATTCCTAATAATTCGAGTTTTTATTAGCTTAAATACTTATGATTTTATTACTTTTAGTTAACTTATAGTAATCCATTTTAGATTGTTCAACAAAACCACAAGATTTATAGAGATTTAAAGCGGTTTTATTCTTAACAGCCACTTGAAGCATGATTTCCTTAACCTGTTTTTCTTTTAATTTATTTACTGCCTTTAATATTATCTCTTTTCCAAAACCTTTTCTTCGATATTGCGGCAAAACTCCTAATCCATAAATACCACCTATACCATCATCAACACCTATTTGCACTTTTCCTACAACTTCCTCACCTAGCTCTACAATATAGATATCAACACCTCGCCTCGCTTCTTCTTCAGGAGAAATTAGGTCAGTAGCATCTAAAATCATATCGAAATAAATTGCGTTTTGTCTTGCAATTTCCAAAGCATCTTTATTAGTTGCTTTTCTAAATGTTAATACATCTGATTCAAATTCATTTTTTATTAACTCTTTCTTTAAAAACATTTCATATTCAGAGTTATCATACTGTGCGCTAGTTTGCTTGATAAACTCTATCCCTGAAAAGGAGTTATGATCACTTAATAAAAGCATATCCTGTATTTTTCTTTTGTGCCACTCATCTTTTACTAAAGAAAATAACCGATTGAACACACCCATTCTTCTATAATGAGGATGAACCAAACCATTTACTTCTAAGGCTTCACCACTAAATTGACAAATACCAATATAGCCTATTAGAGTTTTGTCATCATAAAACATAAATTCATTAATTCTTTCTGTGTTATCTGATTTTACAGATGATTTCATTTTATAATCAAGTTCAAGCTTCAATGTTATATCTTCTTCCAAACAATATTTCATAAGATCTTTTATGTCTTCATAATCTTCTTGGGTTAAATGACTTTTTAATTTTATACTCGGTTGTTGGATCTTCATTTATTAATCTTTTCTCCTTATCAATTAGGAAATGACTTAATAATTTCTATGCATTCTTATGTACTTCATTATTCTAATTACATCAGGTATAACAAAATAAACTATTTTACACTCAAAATAATCTTCCCAATATTTTTGTTACCTTCCATGTATTCATGGGCTTCTTTAATCTTTTCTAGTGGCAGGACTTTGTCAATAATAGGTTTAATTTGTTCTGATATAAAAAGTGGCACAACTTTTTGTTCAAATTCTTCTGTTAGTTGTTTTTTATATTCGTCACTTCTCGGAGTAAGAAGTGTTGCCTTTAATTGAATTCTTTTCATTAGTAAATTCATTAAATTTACTTTTTCAACTACTGGACCACCTAAGATTCCGATTAAAATCCAGCGACCATCTGTGTTCATACTCTTTAAATTTTTTTCCCAATAAGAGGCACCTACAAAATCTAATATGACATCAACACCCTTTCCATTTGTTGCCTTTAATACCTCTTCCTCAAAAGCTTGTTCTTTATAATTGATACATATATCAGCACCAAGTGAACAACAAAAATTAACTTTTTCGGTTGAACCTGCTGTGGCTATTATTTTTGCTTTCGTCATTTTTTTAGCTAGTTGAATAGCAGCTGTTCCTACACCACTTGCTCCAGCATGTATAAGGACTGTTTCATCATCCTTTAATTCCCCTAACCAAAATAATGTTTGATAAGCAGTTAAAAAGACTTCTGGAATTGCCGCTGCTTGTTCAAAGGATAGGTGATCTGGAACAATCATTATCCGGTTAGCAGGCATTGTGACATACTCAGCATAACCACCACCATTTACAAGTCCCATAACCCTAGTTCCTATCTTAATTTTTGCTTCTTCTGTTGTTTCAACTACTTCTCCTGCAACCTCAATACCTAATATAGGATTTTCCAAATACCCTGCTTTCCCTTCTCTTGCTATAATATCTGAACGATTTATTGCAGATGCTTTTACTTTTATTACAACTTCACCGTTTTTTGGTGTAGGCATTGGATAATCCGCTACTATTAATTGATCAGCACCACCAGGTTGTTTTACTATTACTGCTTTCATATTTCTTTCTCCTTTCAAGGCATAAAAACCTCTATTTAAAGTTAGTTTAAAGTATCCAAAGCCAGACATCTAACCTTTCACTAACATGATAATTCTTTTATTATTCATACATTCCTTTTCAAGAAAATCTATTCTCTTTCCTCTATTTCACTTCAATATTTATATTTCACTATGTACTTGTTAGAAACCAATAATCCCAATTTTCTTCATAGAAAACTACTAAATATGATATCATCTCTATGATATGTTCATTAGGAGGATTTTGTTTGAATTGGTTAGTTAAAAAGTATAAAGAAATATCAAATAAACATAAAGGATTTTACTTTTTTATTGGGTTTTGTTTTATTTTCTCCATGGTTTTTGTACATAATAATCATTTATTTTATGAACGTTCCATTGCAAAAGTCAAAGAAGCAAAACTACAAGAAACAGTTGATGTGACAGATATTCATGGAAATGAGGATAAGCTATTCACGCAAAATATTATAGCCGAATTAAAAAATGGAGAAAATAAGGGAGAACTGATCTCCTTAACGAATGAGTATTCATTATCAGGTGCGTATGACCAAGAGTACCATGTTGGAAATGAGTTGTTCGTATCAATAGATTCCACGGAAGATAGTACTACTTTATCTGGATCGATCAGAGATGTAAAACGTGATAAATACATACTGTTTATCTCCTGGATTTTTATATTTGTTTTACTTATTGTTGGGAAAAAACAAGGACTTCTTTCAATCATAAGTTTAATTGTCAATGCTGCACTATTATCTTTTGCATTAGATATTTATTTGAATACCTCAGGAATTAGTTTGTTATTTCTTTGCAGTATAAGTGCGATATTATTTACAATTATTTCTTTATTACTTGTTAATGGTTTAAATGGGAAAACATATGCAGCAATAATTGCTACCTTACTTGGAACATCTAGTTCACTTATTATAACTATTTTAGTTATGTTTCTAACGTCAGAGAAGGGATTACGTTATGAAGAAATGCAGTTTCTTACTCAACCGCCTCAAATTGTGTTTATGGCAGGAGTTTTAGTGGGATCTCTTGGAGCGGTAATGGATGTCGCAATAACCATGTCATCTTCCATTTTTGGATTATTTGAAGAGAATAATAAAATATCAATTAAAGCTCTAAAAAAATCCGGTTTAGAAATTGGAAAGGATATAATGGGTACGATGACAAATATCTTGTTTTTCGCTTATGTTAGTGGTTCCATTCCAATGCTCGTTTTATTTTTAAAAAATGCTTCGCCCTTGGGCTATACTTTATCCATGAATCTCTCTTTAGAACTAACTCGGGCCTTAGCAGGTGGTATTGGAATTGTTTTAACGATTCCATTAGGCTTATACACATCTCTTTTTTTCATTAATAGAATGAGGGCAAAAATATGAATGTACTACTAGTATTAGGCGCAATTTTATTTATTTTAATGGTAGCTATTGGTGGGAAAAAGGGAGCTCGTTCCTTCATTGGCTTATTTCTAAACTTTATTGTGCTTTTTCTAACCACTCTATTTATGACAGATCCCAATGCGGATCCAATTATTTTAACAATAATAGCTAGTGCATTTATTAGTTGTATCAATTTATTCTATATTAATGGAGTAAACGATAAAACCAAAACTGCATTTCTCTCTACAATTCTTACACTATCAATTTTACTGTTACTTATTACTTTGGTAACAAAATACACAATGACTCAGGGATTTGGTGAAGAAGAAACAGGCGAATTTGGAGCATTTTCACTTTACATAGGCGTGGACTTTGTAAAGATAGGTGCTTCAATGATCATAATGAGTACAATCGGGGCAATTATTGATGTTGCCATTTCAATTTCCTCTCCAATGCGTGAAATGTTAATTCATAACCCTTTAATGGAAAGAAGAGCATTATTTAAATCTGGTATTACGATCGGAAGAGATATTTTAGGTACAAATACAAACACTTTATTTTTTGCCTTCTTTGGAAGTTATTTAGGGTTACTTATATGGTTTAAAGATTTATCATATTCCTTCGGAGAAGTTATCAATTCAAAAGTATTTAGCGCAGAATTGATTACGATCCTTTGTGCTGGTATTGGCGTTGCACTTGTTATTCCAATAGCATCTTGGATAACTGCCTATTTTTTCGTAAAGGCCAGAGATAAAAATAACATGATATAACTAAAAAAGTAATGTTTATACAATTTAAAGGTTGCTTTCCTTGAATTGAACTGCCAGAATTAAGAGGATATAGTTTTTTACGAAAGGTAAATGGTGACCACATGATTGAAGTAAAAAATTCAACACTTAGTACAGGAGAATTTACTCGAGGCGTATTTGCAACAAGAGATATTGCAAAAGGTGAGCTTTTACATGAAGCTCCTGTTATAGCATATCCAAATGAACAACATGAGTTGATCGAGCAAACTTTATTAGCTGATTATGCATTTGAGTATGGTATAAATCATACATGTATACTTTTAGGTTATGGGATGATGTTTAATCATTCTTATGAACCAAATGCAACATATGATATTAATTTCCCAAATCATACTTTTGATTTTTTTGCTTATAGAGATATAAAAGCCGGAGAAGAGATTTTAATAAACTATAATGGTGAAGTCGATAATGATGATCCGCTCTGGTTTAACGAAGATTATGACGAAGCTGTTGCTAAAATAGCAGCTGAAGAAGCTGAAAAGAAATAAAAAAATGAGCGTATCAACAATTAGGGTATCATTTGTTGGTACGCTCATTTTTTTAGGAAACTTGAACTTCATTTTCCACATATTCTTTTAAATTATTGTATTGTTCTTCATAAATAAACTTACTAAACCTTCCAAATATCTTTGTCATTATTTTATAAAATATATTACTTGGTATTAAACTTGCTTCAACAACCAATCTAGTACCACTATATTCTCGTGTTAGTAAGTATTTTGAAATACTTACTCCTTCCTTCGATGTTGAATGCATAATAATTTTATAGGGCGCTTCATATTCAACAATTTGTGTTTCAACTGTGATGGTTTTTTTCTCTAATTTCTGAACAGTTTTAAAGGAGACGCCTGTTTTATACATATGCTGATCTTCAGCAGACTCGTAGATATTTTCAATAAACATAGTGTTCCACTGTTTAATTTTATCATCATCATTCACATACGAAAATACAATATCTATTGGTGCATCTATATACTCATCGTAACGATAAACTACTATTTCTTCCATTTACGATCCTCATTTCTAGAAAAATCTACTAAACTTATAATATAATGTTTTCTATTATTAAACAACAGAGATTTCACTGTTTCCTTCTTCAGTTTTAATTTAGATGAAGTAATCAATTAGTCTGTTGGTACACACTAAAATGATTTCTTCTCGGTAAGAAAATAAAACAAAGAAATTGACGTTATGTTTAAAAAAGAGAATAATAAAACAATAAATTAACCTACAACCTAGCGTTTAAATAGTCAGGAGAGAATATGATGGATAAAAGAGATGAAAAGAAATGCGTAGATTCACTTGTTATAAAAACAAGCCGGGTTTTTCCAATTGATACAAACAATCATAATACCTTATTTGGCGGAAAGTTAATGAGCTATATCGATGATGTTGCATCAATTTCTGCAGCAAAGCACTCCCGTTGTGATGTTGTTACTGCATCTACAGATTCTGTAGATTTTTTAGTCCCAATCCGCACAAGTGAATCAGTTAGCCTTGAATCTTATGTGTCATCTGTAGGACGATCATCAATTGAGGTATTTGTAAAAGTTATTACTGAAGATTTAATTACTGGTAGACGTCAATTAGCAGCAACCTCATTTTTAACATTTGTTGCGTTGAATCAAGAAGGGAAACCTGTTGTTGTACCAAACGTTGTTCCTGAATCAGATGAAGAAGTAATGCTCTTTAACACTGCACCACAAAGGGTAAAGGTTCGAAAAGAACGCCGTGAACATAGTGAAGCCTTTGCTAATGTAGTTAAGCTTTAATTAAATATAAACACCTATTTAGATTAATCAGTCTGAGGGCTTGTAAATATACTATTTCTACAAACAGGCACAAACCAATAATATGGTTTGTGTTTTTTCTGTATTGCCTAGTTAAGCCAACTTAAAAATTTTTTTCATACACAAAAGAGAATTATTATATGATATTTATATTTACATTGTGATAACAATAAACTAAATCTATTTTTATAAAACTTACCAAAAAAACTACTTACACTCCTTTTAAATTAGTGCTGTTAATATTGATTTCTTTTACAAGAATTCAGTTTCATGCCTTTCACAATCAACAAAGAGCTTAAAATAATCTAAAAAGTTTCATAATAAATTTGAATTAGGCTGAGGTTTTTTAAAGAAGTTTTATCATATACTTATTTATGTGAACTATATATATAGAAGATGCTATTATTTACATTATTTTCACATAAAAAATTACTTTCTTCACATATACCCTATTAGAAAATATGGTATGATTTCGTTATTACTTTAATAGAAGGAGATTTTTCAACATGCTTTTACAAGCTTTACTAATTTTTGTTCTTCAACTGATCTATGTACCAGTACTTACGATGAGAACAATACTTCTAGTTAAAAATCAAACAAAAAGTGCAGCTGGTGTTGGTTTATTAGAAGGGATAATTTATATTGTTAGTTTAATTTTTGTCTTTCAAGATCTTTCTAACATTTATAATATCGTTGCATATATAGTTGGTTTCAGTGTAGGACTGCTTCTAGGCGGAGCACTTGAGCGAAAATTAGCAATTGGTTATATAACATACCAAGCTAATATTCTAGATAAAAATATGGATCTTGTTAATGCACTTCGAACTGCTGGTTTTGGTGTTACTGTTTTTACAGGTGAGGGTATTAACACACCAAGATATCGTCTGGATATTGTAGCAAAGCGTTCAAGAGAAGATGAACTGCTAGAAATTATTGAAAGTTATGAAGAAAAGGCCTTTTTAATGTCCTATGAAATTAGATCATTTAAAGGTGGGTATTTAACAAAGTCAATGAAAAAAAGAGCAGTCAGTTTTTTCAAAAAAAAGAAAAACAACGAAGCTCAACAATAATAACTCGTTTACAGGATAACTTCATACAAAATAAAAGACCCGAATTATTAGGATCAATTGTAATATCACCTAATAATTCGGGTTTATTATTAGCTTAAATACTCTTGTCACAGCACATTAAAAAAACGCCTGTTATCACTATTCTAATATGGCTTTATCGGTAATCCAATATTACCCCTAAACAAAAGCTACTTCTTTAACGTAATACTAAACAATACAATACAAATTGAGTGTAAATCAATTTTAAGACTTGTGATTATTCCTGATTAATTTTATTACTTCATTCTTACTCCACTGATAATGAAACTAGCAACACTGCCTAATAGTCCCCCTCTCACTACATCAAGAGGATAATGAGCACCTACCCAAACACGCGAAATCCCCATAACTGTTGATAAAATAAACATAAATTTCCCTAATACTTTATTATATAGAAAAAAACATGTTGAAAGAGAAAATGCTAACAATGAATGCTTACTTATGTAGGAAGAATCAAGCTTCGAAGGAAGTAAAACATTTACGTGACGTATAATAAATGGTCTAGGACGATATTTCACTTTTTTCACAAGAAAGTTCAAACATAGATTAACTATAATTGTATATACCACATTAAGAAATAGATCTCTTCTTATTTTCTTCGGTTCAGAGATCAATAAGAAAATGAATGCTAAAGGATAAATATATCTCATTTCATTTGATGCGTAGATCATACCTTTATCTACAACTTCACTTTTCCCTGCCATTTTGTTAATAAATTCAAATAACTTTTTGTCCATAATTTCTCTCCTAGATATAGATTCAAGATCTAGTATGAGCAATACATCAGTAAGAAATGTTGTAAAAAACTGGTATACAATACAATCATATTCTTACCAACCTCTTCCCACTCCCATATAACCAAAGTTTCAAAATAATTTTTTTATAAATGAGCACAATATCTTTGAGAAAAACGAAGGGAGGAAAATCTAAAATGACGAATAAAAACGATAATAGAGAACGTAAAAACAAATATCCAAACAATAAAAAGCAGGATGCAGAAATATCTAAAGAGATTAATATAAGAAGCGAAATAACAAAAAAAGATTTAGGTAAATAAAAGCATAAGTCAATAGGAATAGGAAATGATCTTGTTTCCAATTCCTATTTGGCTTATAACCTAGGGGGAGCAATGGTTTTCCCCACAAGTCTATGTTGCCCTAAGCTAAACACTATAACTTACTATTTTTTTGTGATTTTTTTCACATGAAATACCCCAAGTAAAAGTACCTCTTCACATGGAGATGCTGACCTTTTACTTTGGGTTATCACTTTAACTTATATTATCTACCTCTTCTATTGTCTCTACCTGATGATGTTCTTCCGCTTCTCTTTTGATTATCTCCTGTTTGCTTATTTCTAGATGGAGTGTTTCTTTCTTCTTGGTTTCTTCTACTGCTACTTCCACTATTGCTTCTTCCAACAGTAGTATTAGGACGTCTGGATTTTTTTATTTCGTTTTTTCGTTCTTGAGCATAATCCTCACGATCAGGTACACTAATTCCTTTGATTACCTGCTTTTCTAAAGATTGATTTATGCCTTTTTCAATCATTTGAAGAAATTCAACATCTTTAGGAGCGACCAATGTATACGCAACACCCTCTCCACCTGCACGGCCTGTTCGTCCTATTCGATGAACATAGCTTTCTACATCATGAGGGATATCATAGTTAAATACATGTGTTACTCCCTCAACATCTAAACCTCTAGCAGCTACATCTGTCGCAACTAAAAATTGAATTTTTGCGTCACGAAATCGTTTCATTGCTTTTTCTCTTTTAGCTTGTGTTAAGTCACCGTGTAATTCATCTGACTCAAATCCATTTGCAATGAGTGCCTCTTGGAGCTTTTTAGCTCTAATTTTAGTTCTACAAAAAATAATCCCTAGAAATGGTCGTTGCTCTTTTAAAAGATGAATCAACGTATCTTGCTTTCGTCTATCTGTTGTTTCAATGACAATTTGGTTAATTTCTTCAACAGTTACTTTCTTTGCTTTAATTTGAATTGTTTCTGGATTGTTCATATATTTCTTAGCCAAAGCACGTATTTCACTTTGCATCGTTGCTGAAAATAACATGGTTTGTCTTGATGAAAGTGTTTCATAAATAATATTCTCAACTTCAGGTAAAAAGCCCATATGTAACATTTGATCTGCTTCATCTAACACAAACATTCTTACAGTAGAAAGATCAATTGTTCCGCGTCTAATATGATCGAGTAATCTCCCAGGTGTTGCAACAACTATGTGCTGTGAGCCTTTTAGTTTTTTCAGTTGTTGCTCAACATCTTGTCCACCGTACACAGCAAGTACGTTAACACCTTCAAGGTTTTCAATCATTTTCTTTGTTTCTTTTGAAATCTGTTGTGCTAATTCACGTGTAGGAGTTAAGATTAACGTTTGAACTTCTGAGCTTTCAACATCAATTCTTTCTAATATCGGGAGAACAAAGGCTAGTGTTTTCCCTGTACCAGTCTGTGCTTGAGCAATTATATCTTTTCCCTCAAGAACAAGTGGTATCGTTTTTTCCTGAATAGGTGTAGGATTTATAAGTCCTAAAGACTTTAATGTATGATTAATTTGTTTTTGAATTCCTAATTGTAAAAAATCTGGCAAGCTGATCACATCTCTTTTCTATTTTAATTCTTGTTTTTGACAAATGCTTAATAACTATAGCATATTAAATAGTATTTTACAGATTGATTATATTTATCATATAACATTTTTATTAAACTTCTAAATTTAACTCCTGTAAATTCCGTGTTTTTTTGTATCAGGCAAGACTATTCGTAACAACTTCATTTTTAAATACATAATTACATAGTTGTCCTACATAGCCTTTAAGGTGGTTTAATTTAAAAGGAGGTTTTTTTCAATGACGAATAATAATGATGAAAGAAATAATGGATTAATTAAAGGTGTAGCAAATGAAGCTAATGATTTTGTTCACAACATCTTAGATACTTCAGGAAAAATTGTGAAATCAGTTTCTGGTGAAGGTGGTCTCGTAGGGAAAACTGTTGACTCTTCAGGAAGAATTGTAAAAAAAATCTCTGACACAGGTAATAATGTAATTGGTCAAACCGTTGATAGTTCTTCAAAAGTATTTAAAAATGTAACTGATAAAGCATTTAAAAAGAACAAATAAAATACATTGAATATTAATTAAATAACATAGGGAGCCTTCTATTTGTTCATGAAGGCTCTAAATTAATTTTCTCTGAATAAGAAAAAATAAACTGTTGTTTTATCTGAGTAAATTAGCACTTAGGGCACATTATAAAATTTAAAGTTTTTTTACTTCCTCATGGTGTAAATGCTCACGTAACAAAAACTTCTGAATCTTACCACTAGCATTTCGCGGTAATTCTTCTACAAAAATATATCGTCTTGGTCTTTTATAAGGAGCAAGTTTCTCAGAATTTTTACAAAACAATTCAAGTTCCACAGCTGTTACATTTTGTCGCTTTTTCACCACAATAGCAATTACACGCTCACCCCAAAGTTCATCAGGCTCTCCAAGAACAGCAACATCTAATATTCCATCATGCTCATAGAGGTAATCTTCTACTTCACGTGGATAGATATTTTCTCCACCACTTATAACCATATCATCAACTCGATCTGCGACATATAAATATCCATCATGATCTACATAACCTAAATCACCAGAATGATACCACCCTTTATATAATGCTTTTTCAGTTGCTTCTTCTCTATTAAAATACCCAATCATCATACAAGGACCTTTTACTATAATTTCACCAACCTCACCTGCTGGTAGTATATCCTCTGGCTCTGATGGTCCATTATCATTCGGTTTAACAATTCGAATTTCGTGATTAAAACAAGCTCTTCCAGCTGATCCTGCTTTTGTAAGCTGCTCTTCTTTACCTAAAAAAGTTATTGCCGGCCCCATCTCTGTCATACCGTATGCTTGTACAAGGTCTATTCCTAACCTCTCTTTACAGGCATTAACCAAAATTGGCGCCATTGGGGCAGCTCCGTATAAACCTATCTTTAATGAAGATATATCATAATCATCAAGTTTTTCTTGAAGTAGCATATTCCACATAGTAGGTGCAGCAAATAACATCGTTATCCGTTCCTCTTTTATTTCTTCAAGAACTTTGTTCGGATCAAAATGATGGATAATCACATTTGTAGCACCAGCATGAACACGCGGTAAAAAACTACAATGAAGTTCAGCACAATGAAACATAGGTGCAGTTACTAAGCCCACATCTTCAGTTTTAATACCTATTGAACTTATACAAATTAAACTTTGTTCAACCATATCGCGATGTCGATGCATCACACCTTTAGGACGACCAGTTGTTCCACTAGTATACATAATAGCATAGGTATCATTTTCGGACAGATCTAATGAGGTAGGATTGGCAGGTAAAGCAAGCTGGGTAATTTCATGATAGCTTGAAGCATAGGAAGGGATTGGTTCATCAATTGACCAAAATGCCATATTTGGAAATTGTGCATGAACTTTTGTTATTTCATCTTCGAGAGCTTTCTCAAACACAATTATCTTAGGTGCAGCATCTTTTAAAATATAAGCTATTTCTTCAGCTTTTAAACGAAAATTAATTGGATTAAGAATTGCCCCAATTTTTGCTGTCGCAAAATACACTGTAGCTAGTTCATACGTATTAAATAACAATGTTGATACCCTATCACCTTTCCTAACTCCTGCAGAAGATAAAGCATTGGCAAGTTTATTTACCTGCTCATTCCACTGATTATAAGTCCAACGAATATTTCTAGAACGATCTACTAGAGCTAATTTGTTACCGAATTTCAACACTGTTTGTTCATATAATTCACCGATTGTTAAGTACACACACATTCCTCCCTTTACTAAGAAAGCGGTTACATCGTAATTTAACTTAGGCTCTGTATATGTTTATTTCTAGCCTAGAAATGAAATTCCTTGTTTTTTAAAAAAGTTCCGTTAGCTTAATTTTTTCTTACACAGATTTTCAACTTCGTGACGGAATCTTATATTATTCGATAGTAAAACTATAAAAAAATTCAAAAAAACCTGAGTTGAATCCTATAGGATTCACTCAGGCTCAGCTTAACTACCCATTTTTCTTCGAGTATTAGAAGGCTTTTTCGATTGTTGGCTTTTCATTTTTTGATTAGCACCTAGCCCTTTATTCTTTGATTGATTACCATTTTCTTGAGCTGACTTCTTATTAGCAAGCTGTTGTTTCATAAGCTCTTGCAAACTTACCTTCTTTTTTTCTGATGTATTTTGATCATTTTTTTCCATGATTAATCTCCTTTTATATCAAATCTCTTTATTCATTATAATATATATTAAAGATTTTAACACCTACATAAAATTATAAACATTATGAACATAGATTATTTAATGATTTTAAATTTTAATAATAATATTTGGTTGTCAAAATTAATAAATTTAATAGAATAAAATAAATTTTGATAATACGATTGACTTTATCACTTTTTTATAAAAAGCAACTTTGAGTGATTGAATTATATTTTGGAATCATTGGAATTTGTTCAATTATTTTTATTAAAAACTTTTCAAAAAAATATTTTTCTTTGTATTTTAGATAAGCTTATATTTCTCAAGTGAAAATTTAATTGTGACAATAGTTTCAAATCATCTACATTGACATTTTCCAGTAAATTCTTTATCATTATATTGTAAACGCTTACAAATTAGAGGTGATGGTATGTATAATGTTTCAAATTTAATTAATACATCAAAAGTAAAGATCATCGATGCTCTTTTACTTAATAATATTTATAAAATGCCTGATGGAAGACAATTTTATGAAGCATCAGAGGAAGAACTAGCAGACGTTCTATATATTCACGAGCAAGAACACTAAATACTCACTAAGGGTTAGATCCAATAATTGAATCTAACCCCCTTATAAATAAAGCAGGTTTCCTTTTCTTACTGTCTCTCAACATAACTCTTTGATTAGAAAATAATGATTTTGATTAATAAATCTTTTCATTATGAGAAAAACTAAAACAAGTTATTAAGAAAGAAGGTTTCTGAGATGAAAAAGGAAGAAAACTGCATTGAAGAAGAAGATTACATAAGTCATATGCTAAATGAACAAATTACAAGAATTTGTGTGACAGAAGAAGTTGAACGAATGAGAGAAGAAAATGATCTTAATGAAAAAGACAATGAGATTCAATAATCCCATTGTCTTTTTCATTGCACATAGTCCATTTTGCGGTAGACTTACGGCATTTTTTGTCCACGAGCTGATGTAAATAATGAATACCATTCCTCACGAGTCATATCCTCAGATTGATGTACTGCTTCAGCACAATTGGAAATACGTTCTGGATTTGTCGTCCCGATAACAGGCTGAATTGATGCAGGATGTCTCATTAACCAACCAAGAACGATCGCTTCTTTCGTCGTATTTTTTTCATTAGCCATCTTCTCTACTAATTCAATCGTTTTTAGATCAGCTTCTGATAAGTTATCCAACTTGCGCCCAGTATACATACCATTTGCTAAAGGAGACCATGCTTGAAGCTGAATATTCTCCAAACGACTATGCTCCATTATTCCATCTGCAAAGTTTACACTGTTACCAGCTTTTTGATTCACTAATATCCCTTGCTCCACAAAATCATTTCTTCTTAAACTCATTTCAAGTTGATTCACAATCATTTGCTCAGAGCTGTATGCTTCAATTAATTTTATTTGTGCAGAACTCATATTGGAGACTCCAAAGTGACGAACTTTTCCGGAAGTTTTCAATTCTTCAAATGCTTCTGCTACTACCTCTGGCTCAATTAGTGGATCTGGTCGATGTAAAAGCAATATATCTATATACTCTGTATGTAATCGACCTAAAATAGCGTCAACAGATGACAATATATGATTTTTTGAAAAATCATATCGTTGTGGTCCTAATTCATCCTGAAAGCGGATACCACATTTTGATTGAATAACCATATTTTCACGTAATGATGGTCGAGTATTTAGTATTTCTCCAAACACCTTTTCTGCTTTTCCCATTGTATAGATATCTGCATGATCAAACATAGTAATCCCAATAGCTTGAGCTGCATCAATTGCTTTTTCTGCTTTAAGAATATCTTCACTTGTAATGGGATCTGAATTCCACCCACCACCAAAGCCCATACATCCTAAAATAAGACGACTACTTGTAATTTCACGTTTTTGTAACGGCATAATTGATTTCATTACAATCCTCCTCTAATATTTAGATTAACTTGTTCCGTTTATACATTTAATAGACTATACTAATTAATCTTCAAAGAAAAGTAGTTGTATAATATGATCTCTAATAGATATTTTCAAAAAAAGACCCTTTACTTTTTATCGTGCACCTCTGCAATCACATTGATTAAACTTTGATCTCCAGGAGCATCATGACCAATTTCCCATATCATCATCCCACCTAAGCCATTGTCACTAGCTAATTTGGTTTTTCTTTGTATGGTTTTTATACCATTATAATGATATATAACTTGATTAATAATTGCCCGATCTCGTTCTGAATTTGTACTGTTATGTTTAATGATTTCATTGTAAGCTAATTGAGCCTCATTTTCTTCCTCTGGCTGAGCATAAAAAGGAACACCTAATACAAGTTTATTTCTTGGAATATCAAGAGAATCAAACAAATTTACCCAATAATCTACAATATCCCGTGTGAAGGAAAAAGGTGATAAAAAAGCTGCATCATATTGATCATCCCATTGCCCATCATACGCCATAATATTTACATGATCTACATATTTAAACATCTCTGTATCATATACAATGCTATTAACTTCCTCACCTGTTACACTATGTACTTTTGAATAGACTGCAATTGAAAGCTCCTTTGATTCTTTATGAAGTTGCTTGCTTAACTCCTGGATAAACGCTACCAATGCCTCTGAATCCTCTTGTGTCCGTGGATGCTCAAAATCGATATCAATGCCGTCAAGAGCCTGCTGCTTTGTTATCTTCATTATTTCATTGATCAAATTTTCGCGGGAGAATTCCCGTGATATCGCCTCTTTAAAATATTCATAAGACGTACCTCCCTGAATATGATACCAGCCCCCAACTGCTAGAAATACCTTAGTGTTATCTTGTTCTGCCTTTTCTTTAATAGTTTGTAAATTTGCCATTGCTGCTTCTCCATTCATCAGTAGCTTTCCATCTTTGGTAGGATGTGCGAATGAAAAGATAACATGAGTAAGCCCTTTTAAATTGATTACTAAAGGATCACGAAAATCCTGCACATATCCAATAATCTTTGTTCCACCAATTTCAGGTGCTTCTTTTGTCATGATATAATTCTTTGAATTTTGTTCACTCTCTAATTTTTCATGAAACTTTGTAAAATAGGTCCCAAGCACAAATCCTCCAACAAAAACAAGAAAAGTAATAGAAAATAACAAGTATTTATTTTGCAATCACAACTCACCCCCTTAGCATCATATTCTTCCCAACATCAAAACCCTTTTTTCTTCGCAAGAGGCTCTACAATTTTATCCATTATCAATTTAATGATCTTCCACGACAACTTCTTGCTTAAAGATAAATGTTTTTGATAAAAATAAGTGTATTCAATTTCTTGAACAGATCCACGTTTTCTTTTGAATTCACCAGCACCAGCACTACGATGTCCTATATAATGGTGACCCATAATCTGTTGAGTAATAAGAAACGAAAGAACCCTATATAAGCCATCGCTTTTCTCTCTTGTTGTTTCGTACCCTAAAATAGGTGTTGTTAATACATTACCTCTGATTAACATGCCTACAATTCCTAAGACAATGTCATTTTTACAGATAAGCTTAAAGCTAAATAATTGATTTAAATAGATATTTCGATAAAAGTCCAATGTAAACTGAGGATTATTAGCAGAGTATTTTTGTATATATAATGAATTATATAGCTCTCGAATTCTTTCAATATCCACTTCAGCTACTTGTTTCACTTGATAGTTCTTATTTAAAATTATCTTTTCATCTTGTTTGAGAAGTTTTTTTTGTTTAGCAGTAAGCTGGTTGTCTTGATTTAGATTAAATAAATAGATGGAGCGTGACATTACGTTTTGATAACCTATTTCTTGTAGAAACTTACTTAAGTTATGGTGTAAACTATTGTTTATAGATCGAAAAAGAATTGTATGTTGTTTAAATTTCTCCGTTAAAAAGAGCGTTAACCTCTGCAATTGGTCAAAGGAAAGTGAAGGTTCTAGTAAATTTGTTGATAAAAACCAATTATTCACAACAACTACTTTATTGATATTACTTTTTTGTAAAACAAAACCCAAACCGTCAATAATAGCTCCTAAAAGCTTTTCAAGGGGTTTATTATGAAGCTCCCATAGCTCTTCCTTTGCATAGCTTATATAGTGAGTAAAAGGTGACGCTACATATGAATTGGTAAACTCAGTATCGTTAACTGAAAGTGGAAGGATAATATCATCAATCTCAACTAAGTAAAGATCAGCTTTAACATTTTCAATGAATTTAGATACCCCATTTTTCATTAATGGCTCGAAATATTGTTTTATCAACCTACCATCTTTTATACTTCCCCAATCAATTTCATCCATTGTGAGCTCATCATACATTTTGATCATGATGATTTTCCTTTAAAAGACTTTCAATTCGCTTTAATTTCCGATCAGAAGGTTTTAGGTCGTAAGGAAGAAAAGAAAAAGAAGGTATAATTAATTCATATGATTTCCAAAGCTTGACCATTTCTGCCCTCACTTCCTCTTTCACTTCCTCTAGTTGTCCATTCACTTTTAAGTGAATATTAATTTTCAGCATATCAACTTGTATTACTTTATATTCAACAATCTTATCTGAAGCAAACATTATAGCTCTTCTAATAAAATCTGGAAAAAGAGTACATCTATCAGTACTTGTATTTTTTAACCCTAAAAAAAGATCATCACAACGACCATCAATTCTTTGCAAGGCAAGAAAAGGAGATCCACAGGGACATGGTGCTTTGCTTTCAATTAAAATATCATTTAAGCGATATCTAATAATAGGCTGTGTTGTTCTGGTAAAATCAGATATTATCGGTACAAATATTCCTTTTTCTTCATCTAAATATTCTTTATGTATCATGACAATATCTTCATTCATATGAAGAGTTCCATGTGAACAAGTAGCCGCTAAAAATCCTTCTGTACTTTGATAAACTTGATGAAGCTTTTGATTATAAATCTTTTCAATATAATATTTATCTATATCCTCTAACACTTCTGCAACTGAAACAATTTTACTTGGACTTACGTTAATTATTTTTTGCTCCTGCCACTCTGCAAGTAATCTTAAAAAAGAAGGAGGACCTATGATTATTGTAGGTTGAAGATCATTTAGCTTTTTTTGATGTGCTATAAACTCATCTAGTAAATCAAAATAGTGGAATGTTATTCTTCCATTCTCTGTTGATGAGTACAAATTATTATTTGCTCTTAAAAAAAAAGCTATTTTATGATGCTCAAATAAATGTCCTGGAAGTAATTTAGCTAATACTGTTCCAACCCACTTTGCTGATTCTTTATCACTGATAAGAAATATCCCTCTGTTTCCACTAGTACCTGATGAAAGACCCATTGAAATACCGTTAAGCTTTGGTGAGAAATCCCTTGTCTTTTCAGCTTCTAATGCAAGGTGATAGGCTTGATCTTTATTGATATTAGCCGTATTTAACGTATTGAAATTTTCCATCATTTCACGTTTAGAAATAATCGGGAGATGCTCCAAGTTACCATCAAAATGCGTTATCTTAGCTTGATAAAACTCCCTATAAAAAGCTGAATGCTTAAAAACAAAAGCCATATGCCTTTTTATTTGTATTTTTTGGTAATGCTCTAATTGTTTACGCGTCTTAAATTTTCTTAGATATTTTGTTTTAAAATAATGCTTCATTATTTCTATTTTATTCATAAATATATCCTTCTTTTGCAAGATTCGCAGTTTTTTTACAATGAGTAGGTAAGATATCAATTTCTGGTGCTTGTTTTGATAATTCATGAAGCTTCAATACATTATTCTTATAAGAATTGACATCTTCAATTAATAAATTTGCAATTTTATGAGGAAAAATAGCGTTTTCGTATGCTTCACTTACCCAAACGGCATCAGCACAAAGTAATACTTTTTTACCACTATCAAGCTGAACAAAAAGTCCACATTGACCAATTGCGTGTCCAGTTAAATCAATTGCAATCACTGAATTGTCACCAAAAAGATCTCTTCCTTCATAAAAAGGTCCATAGCTATTGTCTAACTTTATTAGATCACAATCATTAATGAACTTTATTCGTTTTTCAATATCTTTTGGTAATATCTCTAATAAACAGCCCTTCATCAGAGCCTGTAGGTTTGTTAATCCACTGATATTTGTAAACGCTTCTTTAGATGTTAGAATATTTGCCTTAGGAAAATCCTTTAAGCCTGCTGTATGATCACCATGAAAATGCGACAAGATAACCGTTGAAATTTCGTCAGCACTTATCCCATCAGACTCCAATTGATTTTTTAACGACTGTTGCTCCCCAAAGTATACAGGTGTTAATTTCGAATAAATGGAATAAGGAAATTTTTTTGTTTCTTGTAAAAAATAAGAAGCATATCCTGTATCAAACAATATATATCCTTTTTTAGGATGTTTTAATAATGCAGCAGTAGCTGAAAATGTAATTGTTTTGAGAGACTTTCTCGGATTTACGACTTTTTCTGGATGTGTACAATATCCGCACTCATATATTTTTAATGAATTAATTGGCATATCGTTTCCACCATTCGGTAAATTTCTGTGTGCCTTTTTCTATCGTTACTGCTGGTTTATAACCTAATTCTTCTTTCGCTTTTTGAATGTCTAGTGTTTGCGATTGTGAAAGCACACTAACTGTATATCTTGTGAGAATTGGTTCTTTTCCACCTAAGAAAATCATTGAGCTATATTCTAACAATTGTGCAATAAGAAAAGCCTGTTTGTAGGAAATCTCTTTATATGTAAATTCCTTTTCTAGCTGTTTCATAACATCTTCTAAAATGCTATATAAATTCACTCGTTCTCCATTTGTTATATTGTATTTTTCTCCTAATGTTTCATTACTCGAATTCATACATAAAAGCAATGCATCGACAACATTTTCAACATACGTTAAGTCAATCTCTACATTGCCACTACCGATCTTTGGAAACATACCTTTTTCACAAACTTTAATTAACCTTGGTAATATTGCGTTATCACCTGGTCCAAATATTGCCCTAGGTCGAATGATGATTGTTGGAAGTCCTTCTTGAAATGCTTTGTCCACTTCAATTTCTGCAAGATATTTTGTTTTTGCATAATGATTCACAAACCTCTCTGGCAAGGAATCTGTTTCCTTCACATTTACTCTTTCATCATAATAAAATGAAATACTTGGTGTTGAAACATGAATAAGTCGTTTTACATTTGCTTGTTTACAACCTTCAATCACATTTTTGGTTCCCTCAACATTCGCTAAATAAAAATCTTTATATCTTCCCCAAGGTGATGAAAGAGCACCACAATGGAAAACAAATTGTTGGTTCTGACACAACTGAAGAATTTGTTCTTTATTTTCTAAGGCTGCCTTTTTAAAATGTATACCCTTAGTTGATAGAAATCTACCAATATCAGAATTACGACCAACTCCTGTAACATGATAGCCTAATGATACAAGTCGCAGTGCTAATTTTTGACCTAGAAAACCGGTAGCACCTGTTACTAAAACGTTCAAAGAATTTCACCATCCCAGCTGATATCACTTGTTGATTGTGTAAGTATGTTTTGTTTATTTCTTCTACTTTCTGTCCACAGTTGGAAAATACTAACGAATTGATAAAAAAAGGGGGTCTTATCATAACTTCGATAAGTGATATCTTTATAGAAAATCAGAATATACATCCAGCGTTTAAATGTTTTTAGAGATTTTATTTGTTTTGTTCCGTACAGAAGTAAGCCTAGCTTTATTGCTTCCTTACTATTCTTTTTGGGATATATCAATTGTTTATTTTCGTTTGTGATAACATCAGTTAATTCATGATCGAATAAGTGTAAACCACTGGTTGCTCTCGGATTACATTCAATTGGAATAGCACGGTCATATTCATCAATAATAAAATCAAATGAAATCTGCCCGGTAAAATAAAGTTTTTTCACGATAGCTGCAACTAACAATTCAATATCATTTCTATCATGGTGTTCAAAAGAAAGTGCGGCACCTATACCAGCAGGAAATTCAGTTTTATAAACAGTATGTGCTACAATTATCCCTTGCTTCACAATTGAATAAGAACAATATTGCTCTCCCGTTATTTTTTCTTGAAGAAGCCATGTTGAATCAAAAGAAACATCGTCTGGTAATTCGTTAATAGAGTTTATAAATAAAACAGAATCTCCAAACCTTGAAAAAACCCTTTTTGCAACTAATTCTCCTTTTACTTTATTCTCCAAATCTTTCAAAATCGTTTTATTTGTTAGTAACCAGGTTTCAGGAACCTTGTATCCTAGGTTCTTGAGCAAACTGATACACTTATATTTATTATGGAGCACTAGTAGCTTTTGAATATCATCAACAAAAACTTCACAATCTTCACTAAGCACCTTCCGATATTGTGCTATATAAAAAATTTCCTCACATGTTGGTAGGAGTAGATTAATATTGTTTTGTTTAATAATTTTCTTCAATGCTTTAATAAATTCTAACGTTTTATATTTAGGTGACGGTAAAAGGTAGAATTCCAAAATACTATTCGACTTTTTCGATATTGCATATGAAACACTATCTGCTGCATATACTTCATATCCTGCTTTTTTGAACATTCTGCATAAATGAAGACTTACTGGAGCTCTTACACCTGTAATTAATATCTTTTTTGGCTTTGATAATTCAATACTCAAGAATTATTCCTCCAATAGATAAACCAGCAGACGTTCCTAGTAATAAGACATAATCTCCTCTTTTAATTTTATCTTGCTTTACCGCTTCATATAAAGCCATAGGAATTGACGCTGCAATCATGTTTCCATAGTTCTCAATAATACTCATAAATCGCTCTTCTGGAACTTCCAGTTTTTTTCGAATGATTTTCATTGCGGATGCACTCGCTTGATGAGGAATAACAAGGTTTATATCAGACATTGATAAACTTGTATTTTTAAATAAACGCTCTAAAAAAGCTGGTAAATATTTATATGACAATTTAAAGATCCCTCTGCCATTCATATTAAAAAGAAAATCCCCAGCTGTATTTTCATCATAAAGTCTCGGATGGATTTTAGTTCCTCCTCCTCTTATTTCCGATAAATGTGCACCTTCACTATACGTTTCCATATGCGAACTAATTATTCCAGATTGAGTAGTGGATTTCGTTAAAACAACAGCAACTGCACCATCCCCAAACAAAATACTACTTTCCTTTTGAGACCAATCCAAGCCAACAGAAGATATTTCTGAAGAGATTAGTAACACATTTTTATATTTGCCTGCGTCAATTGGGTATGAGATCATATCCAAAGCAGTTACAAAGCTTAAACATGTAGAGTTTACATCAAAACAAGGAATGCCAGATTGCTCAAGACCTAGCTGTTTTTGTATTAATGAAGCATTACAAGGAATTGCCTGTTCAACCGTCCCACTCGCACTGATTATACAATCAATATCAGAAAATGTAAGACCTGCCTGATCTAATGCATTAATTGCTGCATGAGCCCCCATATATGAAGCTGTTTCTTCTTCTATAAAATACCGTTTCTTTACACCTGACTTTTTTTCGGACCAACCATTAGGAGCAGAGATTTTGCGATCTATCTCGTCGGAATGGACCGTTCTCTTTGGAACATACGAACCAATACCAATTATTTTTATATGACGTTTCATTACTAGCACCTCAGAAATATTTCTTATTCTATTATTATATTAGCTCTTTTGAACCTGTAAGATAAATCCTTTGAAATAAGATTTACTTTTAAAAACCCCTGATCTTAAGCTATCAAACAGTGAAAATGTAATAGGAAGATATTCATATGTTATTTTACCTCTTATTTCTAATTTGGAAAATACTATCTTTTAGCTATAATAAAATAAAAATCCTAGAGTTAATTAAAACCCTAGGATGTAGAAATTTATTCACTTACAAGAATATCAATAAAAAGATAGGCATTTTCAGTAATTGGATAAGAGAAGGTCTGAACAGCCTCACCTGATTCAATATCACTATACGTATCAGATAGAATACCTTTTGATTCTTCGTCCATTCGCACTAAGTTTTCAATAAAGAATGGTCTCCAACTCCAATTTCTTCCTTTATAATCATTGTTCAGAATCCAAACGTCATTATTTCTCGTTACGTTTGAAGAAATTTGATAGCCATGATCATCTGTAATATATATTCTTATACAAAAGGAATCTAATTTTCCAGCAACATTTATAGTCCAACTATCCAAATCAAATACATCTTCCATTGGTAATTCCTTAATTAATTTCTCTACTTCAAAGTTTAAATGATAAGCAAGACGATACTCAGATTGATATTTCTTCCTTTCTAACTGGATGAAATTATAAATATCCTTTTTAAAGCGATCTTTAAAGGTTTTTTTCTCTAAGAATGAAGAATCTGGTTTTGCTAAGAAATATCCCTGGTAATAACGACCATTATTTTTCCAAGAATAGTGAAACTGTTCACGATCTTCTACTGCTTCAAACAGCAATTCAGCACCAATTTTTCGGGATAATAATGCTAATGAGTATAAAACACCATCATATGAGGTTGAATGTTCATGATTTTTAAGTGCCTGAATATCAACTTTAAGAATATCTGGTTCAAGCATTGCTATTCGATCAAGATTGCTAGCCCCAATTCCTACATCATCAATCGCAATTTTCACACCCATCGATTTAAGCTTTTTACAAAGAGTTACAACCTTGTGCATAACCCCTTTAACATTATGCTCTGTCACTTCTATGACAATTTGAGAAAGATCTAAGCCCTTATTTTTATATGTGATCAGTCTAGATAGGAGACTCTCATCTTGATCTATTAAAATATGATTAACATTAACATTAATAAATAAAAGTGTTTTCTCATTGTGCTTTAAAAGATATTCTAATGCTACTGTTTGTATATATCCATCCACTTGCAAACTAAATTCTATAGGTACAGTTGGATCATGGAAAAATGCTCCAAGACTCTTTATTCCATTATTTGTTTCAATTCTCCCTAAAACTTCATAGCCTATAACCATATGACTGTCTGCACTAAAAATGGCCTGATAATAAGGCTTTACTTTACTCAAATCTGTTATGATATCTAATGCATTCACCTAATCATCTCCGACAAAATAATAAACTCATTCACATGTCAGTAATTATAACATATAATGTCAACGTTAATGAATAGAATGCTATTTTTTATCTATTATATGCAGGTTGTGCTTGGATCTTTTTCATAAAAGTACTTCTTGCGAAAAACGGATACGTTATAGCTGTCAAAAGTAATATAATACCAGATAATTCCATTGTTAAAATGACATTTAATTTAGTACCAACTAATCCACCTATTAGTGTTCCTGTTAATATATATAAATTAAAAAAGGAATAAAAGATTGCCGTTCCTCTCCCCCTAATCATCTCAGGTATATTCTGCAGAAATATAGTGCTAGTCGGAATTATTAATAGTGCATTGGTAAGTCCAAGGAACAAGCACCAAACTATCAATATCCCAAGATATATTTGCAATTCTAAAAAGAAGACTTTCTCAACAACGAACACGAACATATTACATAGACCTAGAGCAACAATTGAAGCATATAAAAATTTATAATGAGTGTATTTTTTTATTAAAACAGAACTAATTATTGCTCCTACTACAGTTCCGAAAGCATATACACCCTCCATTAAGCCAAACTCAAGATTTGTAAGTTGAAATACTTGTAGAAGTACCGCTTTATAATTCGTTAAAAACATTCCTACTGAAATCAAAACTGGTAATAATAAAATCATTAAAAAGAGCAAAATTGGTACTCTGAACATTTCAGAAACACCTATGAGTAACTGTTTCACATAAGAATGGTTCTGGGTGGAAACTTCTTGCTTTCTAATAACAGTTAGGCTCAAGATTAATGTTGCTGAAACGATATAAGAGATCGCATCAAGAAATAATACGATTGTAATAGATTGAAAAGCTAGTAAAACACCGGCAATAATTGGTCCTGCTAGCTTTATAACAGCTAGTGTTGTTTGAAACAACGCAATACTCTCAGGTATACGGTGAAATCCTACGATAGTAGGGATAGAAGCCATCCTTGCAGGCTCAAAGATAGCGGTACCGACTCCCTGAAGACAAACAAGCACAATCAATAAAGTTGGACTTTCAATAAAAGCCATCATACAAAACACAATAAAACACCTGAAAATATCAGCATAAAACATCACCCATCCTCTTGAAAATTTATCAATGAGCGGTCCAACAAAAGGTCCAAGAATAACACCTGGTAACAATTGCGCTACGAACACTAAGCTGATCAAAAACGGACTAGCTGTTGTTGTTCCAATTAAAAATAACACAGCAGTTAAAGTCATAACATCTCCTAAAAAAGAAACGACAACCGCCAACCAATAGCGTATATAAATTTTATCCTTTAAAAGTGTTAGCATGTATTTACCTCCTTATTAGGATTTTACTAGCAAACATATTTGCAGTTTCTATCGCATTTCAGATATCCGTTGTATTAAATGTAATACTGAAATAAAATGAATAAAAGTGAAAAAAATTTATAGTTTTTGCACCTTTTATTTGAATGGAGAAAATCATGAAAAAAATTGAGTATTTATTGTTATTAAGAAATGAGTTTATCATGAGGAAAAATAACGAAGAAATTAAGGTTACTTCTAAGGAACTATCAAGTATTTTATCTACTTCAGACAGAAATACAATTTACTTGATAAAAAATTTCATGTTCATGAATTATCTTAAATGGATTCCTGGAAAAGGTAGAGGAAATCGGTCTTCACTTATATTTTCTCTGACCTTTACAGAGGTTGCTAGCTTGTATGTTAAGGAAATGGTAACTGAAAATAAAGTAAAAGATGTCATCAATTTTGCCAATTCATATTTATCAGAAGACGGACTACACGAGATTTACCGCCTCCTACATCAATCACTTGGACCACAAATAGAAATAAAAGATTCAGAGCTTACTAGCAGAATAAAACTGTTGATTCCACAAGAAATATCAACTTTGGATCCCATAAATGTGCAATTGTACTCAGAGGCACATCTAATAAGTCAAATATACAATACCCTTGTTATATTCGATGAAAAGCAAGAGAAACTGTTGCCTTCACTAGCTTATGATTGGCAACCAAAGGAAGGTGGAAAGAAGTGGACTTTTCTTTTAAGAAAGTCAGTGCAGTTTCATAGTGGTGATTTTCTTACGTCAAAGGATATAGCTTTTACTTTTAATAAACTACTTAATACTCCCTGTTCTACTATTCATTCCTTAATTAAAGATATTAAGGAAGTAGAAATTCTAAGTGATCATATTATTAGGTTTCATCTAACAGAAGTAAATTACTTTTTCCCAAGAGTCATTTCGTCTTTTCAATGTGCCATTTTACATCATCTCTATGATCATAGAGATAAGCCAAATGGCACAGGTCCTTTTTTTGTAAAAAAACATGATCAGCAATTTATTCAATTAGAAGCATTTCAGTTTTATTTCCAAGAAAGAGCACTAATAGACCAAGTAGACATTTGGATGGATAAATTTTCACAACAGATACCTAATAATATGTCGCAATTAGAAACAACAGCTATTGAATCTAAGACAGAAGACATAACACATCACCAACAACTATTAGGTAGTAGATTTTTGATTTTTAATTCTGTGAAAAAATGTCCAGTTCTAGATAAAAATCTTCGTCTATCACTCATAAACTTAGTCAATCCTACAACAATGATTAAAGAACTAGGTGGCAATCGCATCTCAATAGCGAATAGTTTTCTACCAAAGATTAGTGTAAATAGTAAAACGAAGAACTTCTCTATAGAAAGAGCTAAGAATTTTCTAAAGGAAAGTAATTATTCTGGGGAAACCCTACAACTATTTTATTTTCATTTAAACGAAGGTCATGAAACTGCTTCATGGATAAAAAAGCAAGCAGAATACATTGGTTTATCAATCAATATTAATCCAATTTCACCTGAAGCAATTCCTAAGCTTCAGGTGAACAGTCATGCTGATTTTATCCTTTTTTCATCTATATTAAGTAAAGACACTGAATTAAGCTTATTAACGCTTTTCGAAAGTGAGTTCTCTTTTATAAGACCTTATTTACCAAAAGAAGTAAAGAAATATATTGACAACCAATTAAGATTTTTTAAGCGAAGTGAAGATACAAACGAAAGATATCAATCATTACTGAAAATCGAAAGTTATTTAAAGGAAAACTTAGTTCTTCATTTTTTGTACCATTCAACTAATACACTAAATTATCAATCTCATGTAAAAGGAATGGAATTTAATTCATATGGTTTAATAGATTTCAAAAAGATTTGGATTCAACCTGATTTTTTATGATAAGTTTTTTTGAGAACATTTAGATAATAAACTGCATTAATTGGAAGAATAATAAGAGCAAAAGCAAAAATGTATTTTAAAATGAAATGCGTAGAACAATTTCATTTGATTAATCAAGGCTCTTTTCTGAAAGATTGTTGCTATGTAACCAAAATTTACAGTAGTTACAGTGTATTTTCACATATAAAGCTAACATTTGATGAAGAAAAGATGCAACTAGACTGACTACTGTGCTGATTTCTCGAGTATATAATAGCAACAAAGTTTGCGAAAACAGCCTTAAACAAAAAGAAGCTATCCAAAGCAATTTAATTGGTAGCCTCTTTTCATTAATTATTTAGTGGCAATTTTCTAATCATTACGATGAGAACTGTTATTTTCTTGATTGATAGTCAGGAGCAATTAATATTCCTATTAACACCAGTCCATATCCACTCATACGATAAATTCGATTATCATCTAAATTAGATGTTATATACAAACCAAAAATAGTGATAAACATCCCAATTAATGCGATCATGATGCCTACTATTATTCTTTTCATTTTAATACCATCCCTTTATAATTGAACAGAATTTTCGTGATTATGATCTTTTTTTCGTTTAAGAGTAATATTAGTACCAAACCTTAACACTTTTTCCACAGGACCCATTTTAAAATATTTAAGATACCACGAGCTAACATACAGTTGTAGCGTAAATACTCCTAGAGCTATCAAACTAGCATTTATTAGTCCAAGCTTTCCAAATTGTCCAAGTCCATAGCCATAGAAAATAAATGTAAAGATTATTGTTTGAAGTAGATAATTACTTAGTGAGAGTACCCCAATATCTTCAAACTTTTTAACTAATTTGTAGTTTTGAGTAATGGTATATAATAATGCAAACAAACAGATATATCCTAAAGCTAAGAGATTTCCTCCAAGCATCCCCATTACCCCACTCCATGAACCATCTGGAACAAATAAATAAACACTTTTGAAAATAATGCCAATAGGCAACAAAACAGAGGCTCCAACACAATAATAGATCTTCTCTCTTTCTAAATTCATGAACCAGTTTCTTTTAGCAGCATACATACCAATTAAAAATAATGATGCGGAGAATATAGGCATAAGTAAAACAATAATGAAAAATAACTCATCTGAAAGATCAAGTGGCATTTCAGTTATTCGATGATGCCTAATCTCTGAATAGCTGCCGTTTCCATAAACATCAATTGTTTGAAGAACATACTCTTTCATTTGATTTTTTTCTGAAGGAGTTTCTTCAATAACACCTCCATAACCTATTAATGAAGTGAGAAAAAGTAATAGCATCCCCCATATTAATAAGGTTTTTGGCTTTCTATTTAAAAACATTAAAAGAAAGATCATCATACATCCATAAAAAAGTAATATATCTCCTTCCCATAAAAACTCTGAATGAAGGAAACCAAGAACCACTAAGATGATTGCTCTTTTTATAAAGGTCCTTTTTATTTTCATTCCTTTCATCTGTAAGCTCTCATTCATCTTTATCATGGAATAACCAAAAAGAAATGTGAAAATTGGCATAAAGCTACTTTCAACAAAAATCTTTATAACATAATAAAACACTTTATCGTTGGGTGAAACAGAATAATATTGAAGCTCATCTTTTCCCCATATTCCATATTGAAAGATCAACATATTTGCCAGCAAAATACCTAACAAACTAAAACCTCTCAAAGCATCTATTGCTTTAACTCTTGAAGTTTTCATTTTCAACCCTCTTCTCACATTGATACATTTACTTTACTTTCTCAAGCTTTCGTAAAAGAAACCACCATATTACGAGCGGTTAAATTTTTACAATTTTGTTTAACTTCTGGTAAGGTTCATATGCTAGGATTGTTGTGAGGTGACACAAGATGGAAGATAAAAGAATACTAATTGTTGATGACGAGAAAGCCATCGTAAAAATGTTGGAAACAGTATTGAGAAAGGAAGGTTTTCAACTAATAAATAAAGCTTTTTGTATAAAAGATGCATTACAAATTTTACAGAATCATACTGTTGACATTATTATTTTAGATGTCATGCTACCAGATCAAAGTGGATTTGATGCTTTACCAAAAATAAGACAACTATCACAAGCATATGTCTTGTTTTTAACTGCAAAAACTTCTGATTTGGATGTTTTAACTGGTTTTGCAATCGGTGGCGATGATTATGTAACAAAGCCATTTAATCCGTTAGAAATTGTAGCTAGATTAAAAGCTTTCTTAAGAAGAACAACAAAAATGACTCAGTTACAAGAATATGCCATTACTAAATATGATTTTGGTCGTTTTATTCTTTTTTCCGAATCAGGAGAATTATTTGTTGAGAATCAACCTGTCCTTTGTCCTGCACAAGTGTATATGTTGTTATTATATTTTTGTAAACATCCTAATAAAATTTTATCAAAAACAGAATTACTTGAAGCTGTTTGGGGATTTGATCATTATGGTGATGATAATACTGTGGCCGTGCATATTCGCAGAATTAGAGAAAGAATTGAGCAAGATCCTAGTAACCCAAAACTACTCATTACAGTAAGGGGTTTAGGTTATAAATTAGTGAGGACTTCCTAATGAAATCACTTAGAAATAGATTAATCTTTCATTTTTCATTACAATTCATTTGCATTTCTATTGCTATTGCATTAATTGTCGTTATTTTATTTATGTTACTTTTAACACATATTGTAAACGAAGAGTTAAAAATGAATCTTACTGAAGGTTCACTCGAAGGAATCATAACTGAAACAGAAATTAAAAATGATCAAGCTGTTATTCCCCAAAATTGGAGAGGATTGCTTAAGAAAAAAAAGATGTGGGTTCAAATTATTAATAAAAACGGTCGTGTCATTGAAAGTTATAATACCCCCTCTGACATTCCAAAATATTATTCAATTAGTGAAATTCATACAATCAATCAAACAAAAATGGTAAATGAATATACTACTGTTTCTGATCTTGATACTACATATGCGGAGCCTTATTACTTTATACTCGGTTTTGATGATTTACAAACAAAAAAACTAAAAAATCTTTTCTCTACCTATAGTGTTAATGGCAAAATTCCACAAAAGGATCTGCAAGAGATAGATAAAACATTACTAAAAAATAATGAAACAATTCATGTTATAAATGGTAATGGAGATATTATCCAATCTGTCGGGAACAAGGATGATCATATTGATCAATACCTACCTTTAGATTTATTAGTTAGAGAAAAAGTACCTGGTCTTTACTTATCAGGAACCTCTTTTTATCACGATCCTATTTCAGATTTAATATGGTTACACATAACTCCAAAAGAAAAAGAAGAACCGTCTAAGTTAACTACCTTAGAACAATTTGTTATTGCAACTGTTATAGTAGGCGCTACAGTTTTTACCCTTACAATCTCACTTTCTATATGGAACGGGTTTCGTTATGGACAGCCTTTATTAATTTTCACAAGCTGGCTAGAACGAATGGGTAACAGACAGTATGACGAAGTATTAACTGAAAAGGAACGCAAAAAAATATTCCGTAGAAATGGTAAAGTACGTGTAAGGTACCGTTTATATCGAGAAGTAATAAACGCATTTTATGAAATGACAGAAAGACTATCAGCTTCAGAAAAAGAAAAACAACAATTAGAAAAAACGAGAGAAGAATGGATAACCGGAATTTCACATGATTTAAGAACTCCCCTTTCTTCAATGAAAGGTTATGGCCATATCCTTGAAAGTGGTCATTATGATTGGTCTAAAGAGGAATTAATTGAGATTGGAAATACCATTATTGAAAAAAGTGACTATATGCATACTCTTGTAGAGGATTTTATGCTAACATTTCAGTTAAAAAATAAAGCACTTCCCCTCACAATC
Source organism: Metabacillus litoralis (assembly GCF_007994985.1). GTDB lineage: Bacteria > Bacillota > Bacilli > Bacillales > Bacillaceae > Metabacillus > Metabacillus litoralis. The sequence continues at coordinate 105,268 of NZ_VOQF01000003.1, forward strand.
GAGCTTACTAACATAAATTGTATAACAAATAATATAGTAACTAAATTTCAGAAAGATAGAACTATTACCAATACATCTTTTTATTTTCAACAAAGCTGTGAAGCAACCTATGTAGCAATTGATAAAAAATGGTTCGAAAGAATGGTGGATAACTTAATATTTAATAGTATTAAACACAACCCTCCAGGTGTTCTGATTACAGTAACCGTAAAGTATGAATCTGCTACAAACTGTACAATTTTATCTATAAAGGATAATGGAATAGGAATGGATAATAACACACGTGAACAATTATTTAGTCGCTATCATAGAGGAACTAGTACAGAAGAAAAAGTCGATGGTACTGGCTTGGGAATGAACATCGCTAAAGGAATTGCAGAATTACATAAAGCCACAATCGATGTAGAAACAGAATTAAATAAAGGAACAATTGTTAAAATAAGTTTCCCTCCGTCTTAAAAAAAGACCATTTCATTACATACGTGTTGGAATAGTTTATTTACCAATGTTCCAACACGTAAATTTATAAAAACTATTGCTCATAAAGAACTCGAACTTGGCGAATGCTTATAGGTGTTTTAGCAAACGCTTCAATAATTCCGAGTTCTTGTATATGTTTTTTAAGTACAAATCTCATTGGAATTCTAACTATGAAATCCTTTTTAAAAGGAAAAGGTTTTACACTTATTTCATTTTGATTATGCCAAACAACCTGAAATTTATTCTCTGGTAAAAAAGAAAATGGTTGTGAGATCCCCTGCTGAAACCACTTATGAATTTTATTTCCTGTTGCACCAGCTTCCTGCATACATACAAATAAAGAAAGAGAATCACATAATTTTAATAAATCATAATAAAATTTCATTCCATTATCATCACATTGAATCGTTGATTTAATATACTTCTGCCTTTTATGTTCATGATTAAGAAAGTTCGTTATCCTCAAATCTGCTTCTAAGTCATCGAAGAAATTCACGTAATGAATACTACAAATTAATGCAGCATATAAACTGCTATTTTGAATTTCATTCAAACCTTTTGTATAAAATGATAATTTTATTGATTCAGGAAAATCAATAAAGCTATATGGTTGTGAAGATTTGTCATTCCACACTGGTGATGCATCCATATCAATCCATGACCTATCATGTTGTGCAATAGCAAAAAGTGCATCTTCTTTCTTCTCGTTGTAAATAGATAATTCATCTTTCCAATGCTTTGCAAATGTTTCTGATAAAAGTGCATGTTCATGTTGCTCAGTCATTACAAAAGATGTTGCTGTTTCATATACGATCATCTATTAAAGCTCCCTCTTTTATATTTGTAAAATAAAGATTATGATCTCCAATCAATAAAATCTGCAAAAAAACTTTCAATAAATGGTAATTTTCCCTTTTTATATTCATTTTAAGTGTACATGATTTTATTATATAAGGCGCACTATATTTATGTACCAAATAACCCAACAACGTCAGCATACATTTATGAATGACTGTTACAATGTGATGGTAGAAGCATTTACTACTGGTAATGATCCTACACATCCAACCCAAAGCTATAAAATGCAACAAAGCAATGATATTATCTATGGCTTAAAGCCTTAACAACCAAAAAACCAGTCCAAGCTGTTAATGAACTTACAGAACAATGCATTTCAGGTTTTATGCTTTGTCAATGTAAGTCAATGTCAGGATGTCAGGATCATTAACTATGGCAGCGTGTGAAATTACTAACCCTGTATTACGTGGTGTAGTAGCTGAGAGTGTACCTAACTTTATTGAAATGGCACACGAAATATTCTTATATCAAAACAAACACAACTACTACCAAGTTCCACAATTACAACAACAGGATATGAACCAAATGTTAAATGCATATACTACATCATCTAATAGTGGAGCAATGAATCAAAAACCTAAATATATGCAATAGATTAAAACATAAATTGAGGAAATTCCATTATTTAGTCTTGACTATTGCTTTACAAAGAGATTTGTACATGTTAAGATTTAAAACATTATCCCCTTCGAAACATTCGCTTGTTGCGGGACACTTAACCATGTACGGGTCGAAGGGGATAATAAGTGACTACACGTTAAGTGTAGTCACTTTTTTATTTGAAATTTTTTTGAGATACGATGATAGATTTAGTTTTTCTCCTAAAATAATAGTGATATTGCACTTTTTCTGATATTATAAAAGTATGTATGAATTATATTATTGAGTTTTGAAATGACGACGATTAATGGTGTATTTCTAGGAGGAGCTACTATGTTACATACAAATGAATTTTTGTATTTACCAACAGACGTCGGTACCATTCGTGTAGATATTTATTACAAGCACGCTATTTTCCATGTTCAGGCCGAGTTGAATGGTTTAATGTCATCTTCTTACGACCGAAAGAAAGTTGAAGCCGTAAAGAAATCCTTACTCCTTTTAGCTAAAGAACATCATGCTTTCGGGCATCACGAATAAACATTAATTAATTTAAAACAATTACTCATTACAACAGTAATCATTATGTTATTAATATAAATATGTTTTACTGTCCATACCGATTTATTAAACTGTTTTTGTTTGAGGTGATAAAAAATGTTAGATGGTTGGTTTATGTGGTTTATATTATTTTGGGTCGTATTCCTTATTTCAATGTTTGCAATCGGTGGTTTTTTCATGTTCCGAAAATTTTTACAAAGACTACCTAAAGAAGATGGGAAATCAGATTTAGACTGGCAAGACTATTATCTAGAAAAAACGAAACATCTATGGAAGCAACAAGAGAAAGATTTATTAGAGGATTTAGTAGAACCAGTTCCAGAGTTATTCCGAGATGTGGCCCGTGCTAAAATAGCAGGCAGAATTGGTCAGCTTGCTTTGAAAGAAAACTCATCAACAATTACATTAGACTTAATTATACGCGGATATATAATGGCTACCCCTAAGAGAGATCATAAATTCTTAATGAAAAGATTAAAAGAAAAACAAATAGATTACTCTCCTTACAAAGCCTTATTTTAATTACGGGTATAGTATAGTATCTATTTTAGTTAATAATAAAAGAGGCTGGGACATAAGTGGTAAAGCTGATGATAAACCCGAATTATCAGGTGATATATCAATTAATCATTCGCCTAATAGTTCGGGATTTTATTTGCTGTCATTAATAGATTATTTGATTTTGCATACTAATTCTAAGAACTAGTGGAATGGAGCGGAAGACACTCGACTCCTACGGGAATTGAGGAAAGGCTGAGACCCCGCAGGCATGCCGAGGAGGCTCAGCTTCCTCCCCGTGGAAAGCGAGTGTCTGCAGCGCAATGGAACGAACTTGTTTCTTTCAGCTTAACTGAATTTAGATTTATTCGTCTTTTGGTTGACTTCCTTAATTATGTCCCAGCATCTTTTAATATTTCAAGTAAGAACATTATTATTTGATCCATTCAGCTTTTGTTGAACCTTCTGAAATGAGCGATACATAGAAATTCGCCATGGAACAATCATACCAAAAGCTAGAATCCAAAACATCCCACTTAATTCTCCAATATCAATATGACTACTTAAAACTGATTTCATAATAATACGAACAATTAATAATCCTATTAAAATAAATACGAACGCTTTAGAACGTTTTAGATAAATTTTATCATCCCTAACTTCGAAGGAAGATGTTTTAATTAAGAATATTGAAAAAAACATACCAACTAATAAAGCTTCAATAACTTGAAAGCCTGAAACTCGGAAAAATGGATGAATAAACATAAGTGCGCCAGTACTCATAAAAATAGGTGGAAGTATAATTTTTTTTGCGGTCGCAGGCTTTTTAGCTGACCTCATTCTAATAAATAAGACAAACAAGGCCATAAAAACTGCAAAAATAGATGAAATAACTGTGGTCAAATATATCAATTCCTTTACTAGACAGCTAATAGTCTTAGTATAAACGAAAATTACTAAATTACCTATAATCTTCTTTAAGCATTTTCACTTTGTAGTACAATAATATTAAGTAAAACTTCAACTAAAAAAGTTACTAATCTCAATCAACATAGTTCAAAAACTAATAAAAATAAAAAACCATTTAAGGTATGACTTAAATGGTTTGCTCTATTATTAACCTAGAACACGAGTAATAGCTTCTAATACACGATTCTCATCAAAAGGTTTTACAATAAAATCCTTTGCACCTGACTCAATCGCTTCAACAACCATTTTTTGCTGCCCCATTGCTGAACACATTATAATTTTCGCATCTGGGTATTGACTTTTAATTTCCCTCAGTGCTTCGATACCATTCTGCTCAGGCATCGTAATATCCATAGTAACTAAGTCAGGTTTCTCTTTTTCAAACAGCTCAACAGCTTGCAAGCCGTTTTCAGCCTCTCCGACGACCTCATGATTCGCCTTTATTAATATATTTGATAAAGTCATTCTCATAAACTTGGCATCATCAACAATTAATATTCTAGCCACGCCTAGTTCCTCCTCAAACATGATAAAGGAAGCCTGATGATTATAGTCAAACTTCTTCTTGTGAAGGCGATTGATCGTTGCAAATTAAGCAAAAGCCTAACAAGCAAAATCTATCACGCATACTTATATTATAACAAATATATTCACTTGGTATAGTAAATATGGCATAAAATTGTTTTTTATAATATTTTTATCTCAGGACTAAAATCCTGTAAAACCTCCAAAAATTCGCGTTAAGAAAATGATGATCGAGGTCATTATATCAAAAAATAGGAGAATTCCCATAATGATCATAATGTATCCTCCAACTTTCATTATTTTGAAATTATGCTTTTTAATCCACCCCAGTTTGCCAATAAAAAACGATAAGACAAGGAACGGAACAGCAAAACCTAAAATATAAGCAATCATATAAATCATTGCAGAATTTGGATTTGAAGCTGCCATCCAAATAACAGCAGATAAAATCGGCCCAGTACACGGTGTCCATCCAGCAGCAAATGCCATTCCAATTAAAGATGAACCAAGATATCCAGCTGGACGATTCTTAAATTCAAATCGACGTTCTTTCATTAAAAAACTTGGTGTGAAAATTCCAATAGTCATTAAACCAAAAACAACAATTAGTATTGCTCCTATTTGTCTGATAAGGTCCTGATAATTTTGAAAAATCTCTCCAATGAATGACGTACCAAAACCTAAGGCAATAAAAATTGCTGAAAAACCTATCAAGAAAAAGATAGTATGTAGTAAACTCCTTTTTTGCAAGAGAGCATTTTCTGATTTTATTTCAGTAACAGAAACTCCTGTTATATACGATAGGAAAGCAGGATATAGTGGTAAGCAACACGGAGAAATAAAAGATAAAAATCCAGCTCCGAAAGCTAAAAAAACATTTACATCAGCCATGGTATTCCTCCTATAGAGAGTGTCTTCTCTATTCTAGCAAATTAACCAATAAATCAATAATTAAAAGTTGTGACACTTTTATGTCAATTTAATAACAACTTACATATTCTCTTTTCATACATACTAAATAGGCATTATAATAGATTCATTGTTGTTACATTATCTTCCTTTGAACCAATTCCAAATAAAGGGTATAATTAATGTACAATAAATTATTTACAGAAAGGACAAGTTCTCGTGTCTAAACAAGAATTACTCCAAATAATTGAAAAGAAACGAGCTGAACTAATTGACATTGTCCTAAAAAATGGGCTAAATTCAACTATATCATTAAAATATAGTCAAGAACTTGATAAACTACTAACACAATATATTAGAGATGACCATAATTCGTCAAAAACAAAAAACAAACAAGCTTGTTCCTAAAAAGTAAAAGCACGCTATAATTGCGTGCTTTTACTATGCATTTATTTTTCGATACCCGATCTATCTCTCGTATATCAAAAATAAAAGCCCGTAAAACGGGATTTTATTTCATTTGGCCATTCATAGATTTTAGCATTTGATTAATTTTCTTTTGAGATGGCTTCATACCCATTTGCATCATCATCATTTTTAACATTTGCTCATTAATTGGTGGATTTTTCTTTAGATAAGTCATCATATATTTACGCGCGATGAAAAATCCTAGAGCAACACCAGCAAGTAATGCTAGGATGCCTACTAGAATAACAACCCATAATTCCATTATATTTCCTCCTTCATGTTGTCTATCTTACAGTGTACTAAACCCTATGACATTATACAACATTTGCAGTATAATTTCCTCACTTTTATACAAAATTTCTTTCTTTAATAGGATTTAACCATCCATACCGTTCACCTTGTAAATCCATCGCTAAAAAACAAGGATCAAATTTTCTTAATACTTCAAAGAAAATAGTTTCTGCCTCATAACTTCCATCAGAAGAAAGCTCTAAATGCGAGTCCTTAACAATTAGCGTTGCATTACCTCTATTACCACGAATTTCAATTTTATGTATATGATGTAAATTCTGATAGTCTTGTCTAGCCGATAAATGAGTACTAAGTAATTGATGAATAAATAATATTGGTATAGGTTTTGTTATATAATTCACTTGTTTTTCAAGTGTATCTACATGGTTAGATCGAACTGTTGTCCAGTGAAAGTCCTGAAACAGATGATAGATTTTTGATTCTCGACCAAAGTAGTGACTTGCAAATTCTTCTTCTATTAAATAAATATAATAGTGCCTCACCATTTCTCTCACCTCATCCATTCTAATACAATTATTATAAAAGAAATTGAAAGCAATAATTGTCTGAAAGCGGAGAAAGAAGCCACTAGTTTTGTCGAAATAATATATCTAGTAAATTAATACTAAAACATTATATTATTTTGGTTAAAAAAAGAAATTTTGTTTGAGTTTTTCAATATAATCTTTTGATCTCTAGTAAGAGCTTTTCCGAAGTATATAATAAGTAGTAAGTTCTTAATTATAGTATTGTCCCACTAAATTGTAGGTTTTTAAAAATTTGACCAATAGTATGCAAAATTTAAAAATCTATTGCAGACAGCAAAAAAAAGACCCGAACTATTAGGCGAAGAAATAATTGAAAATCACCAAATAATTCGGGTCTATCATTAGCTTAAATACTTAGATCCCATTCTTTTTAATGTAAGTTTTTATTTTTCTCATTTTTCAACTTCTGAGGGGTCACATCATTCCCATTCGGATCTACAACAGTTACACCTTTTAATGTATTTTTCATAGAAGAGCGAAATACTTGTAAATATTCTTCTCGAAGTGACTTCTGCTCTACCTTTTCCTCTTCCGATAATCCACTTGATTTTGCTTTTTTGGATAACTCATTTATACGATCAATTTTTAATTTAGGTAACATCAATATATCTCTCCCTTCTTTATACTTTTAAAGTAAAAGTATAAAGTAATACTTATTCGTAATATCACTTCTGCTAGTAGATGGAACCTTAAAGATTATAAAAGTTAGCTCATTACTAGAACATACAAGTCATAATACTAAAAGAAGAGAAAAAAAACAACTTATTGATATAAGCTAAATTGAAGTCACATAACTTCAATTAAATTCTTCACTACTCACGACCTGACTTTCAGTATACTCCTTATATCTTCTATGTACGGTGGCTTTACTAACATCATATCCTACACCTCTTAATGTTGCTGCAATCTCATGAAATGTAAGCTTTTTGTTACGGAGATTTATAATTTCTTCAATTGGTACTTGTATCTTCTCTTTTCCGCCACCATGTCCTAGATTACCTAAATTTCTTTGTGGTTTATATCCATCCCTAATTGCACGATTCATTCCACGACTAATTTTATAGTTAACTAATTTACGTTGAAATTCCTCAACAGTAGAAAGTATACTTAATATCATAATATCAGTTTCAGAAAGCTCTGGTTCACCCTTTTCGTTAAGAGTTAATACTTTTGCATTAAGCTTCCTAATTTCATGTAATAATGCGATTTTAGCATGACCACGACCTAATCTTGTATCATCTTGAACAAGAAGAATTTCTGCTTTCTTGTCTTTAAGTATTGAAAGTGCTTCTATTATTCCGTCTCGATCGACATCATACCCGCTATGATATTCTTCTATTATTTTAATAACCTCAATATTATGTAATAATGCTAGATTCTTTAATTCTTCTTTTTGTCTTTCTATTGAGGATTCTTGAGATTCTTTATTAGTACTTACTCTGCAATACACAACAGCTTTCAATATCAATCACCGCCAAACTATTCAGACTTTATTTCTCATTTATATCTTTCACATTTATTCACTTGCTATTTGCTCAATATGATAAAAATCAGTTTTTTCAATTGGAACAACTACCAAATCTCCCGGTTTAATTAATGTAGAATGAATATTATTTTTTTCTTGTACCCATTTTACAAAATCCTGTTTCGAAATCTCCGTCTTTTTCTGAAATTCATCTGCTATACTCCATAGACTATCGCCTTCCTTAATTTCAACTTTATGATAGTTTTCCAGACTGTCTGCTCCCGTATATGAAACAATTAAAGTAATTGCTAGTATAGATACAATAAAAGTTAGGATATAACATACTGATAATTTATTCATTATAATCACCTCATAGAATATTTGTTCGCCTTTTGATACTTTTATTATAATAGGAACAAACGTTCTAGTCAAGGCTTTTCTCGAACTTATGTTTGTACTCATAGGTAAATGATGCTATAATACACATATATTACATGGATCCGAGGTGTCACAAAGGATGACGAAACTATCAAAAAGACAACAAGATATATTAACATTTATAAAAGATGAAGTTCAGAAAAAAGGCTATCCACCATCCGTTCGTGAAATTGGGGAAGCAGTAGGACTAGCTTCAAGTTCAACTGTTCATGGTCATTTGGCTAGACTAGAGTCTAAAGGTCTAATTAGAAGAGATCCTACAAAACCGCGTGCAATTGAAATACTAGAAGAAGATAAACATATAATTCCTAAGAGCAATGTCATTAACGTTCCTATAATCGGAAAAGTAACAGCAGGTTTACCTATAACAGCTATCGAAAATGTTGAAGAATATTTCCCTCTGCCAGATCGATATGTAACACCAGAAGAACAGATATTCATGCTGGAGATCATGGGTGAAAGTATGATTGAAGCTGGAATTCTTGATGGAGATCTAGTAATTGTCAAACAACAACAAACAGCTAATAATGGGGATATTGTTGTCGCAATGACAGAGGATGATGAAGCAACTTGCAAACGATTTTTCAAAGAAAAAGATTATATTCGACTTCAACCTGAAAACTCTACAATGGAACCTATTATTCTACGTAATATAAGTATACTAGGAAAAGTTATTGGAGTTTATCGCTCAATACACTAAAAAAGCTTACCCCAAAGGGTAAGCTTTTTTAGTAACATAAATTATATACTTTTTGCACTCAATATTAAAATAATGGTTTATAGCTCACCAACACTTTAAAAATATAATATTTATACTATTTTATAATTATAAAACCTAGTAACCGATAGAAAAAGTTTACTGACATAGAAAAGACCTTTCGTTAAATAAACGAAAGGTCTTTTCTTTTTAATACATTGATAAATATTGTTCTCTTTCCCATGGGTGAACTTGCGTACGGAACATATCCCACTCAATTTCTTTAGCTTCGATGAAATGCTCAAATAAATGTTCTCCAAGTGCATTTTTCATCGTGCTATCAGCTTTTAATAAATCTAATGCTTGAGCAAGTGTTGCTGGTAAATCAACAATACCATTTTCAACACGCTCTTCTTTAGACATTACATAAATGTTACGATCTATTGGTTTAGGAGCTTCTAAATTATTTTTAATTCCATCAAGACCAGCTGCTAAAAGTACACTCATTGCTAAGTAAGGGTTTGCTGCAGGATCAACACTACGTACTTCAACACGAGTACTTAAACCACGAGATGCTGGAATACGAATAAGTGGACTTCTGTTTTGTGCAGACCAAGCAACATAGCATGGTGCTTCATAGCCTGGTACTAAACGTTTGTATGAATTAACTGTCGGATTTGTAACTGCTGTAAATGCTGGTGCGTGTTTAATAATACCTGCAATAAATTGTCTAGCAGTATCACTTAGTTGAAGATCAGCATTTGTATCTAAGAATGCATTTTCACCTTTACGGAATAAAGATAAGTTCATATGCATACCTGATCCATTAACACCAAATAATGGTTTTGGCATGAATGTCGCATGTAAACCATGTTTACGAGCAATTGTTTTAACAACTAGTTTGAATGTTTGAATATCATCACAAGCTCTAATCGCTCCCGCATATTTGAAATCAATTTCATGCTGACCTGGTGCAACCTCGTGATGAGATGCTTCAATTTCAAAGCCCATTTCTTCTAGCTCTAAAACGATATCACGGCGACAGTTTTCTCCTAAATCAGTAGGTGCTAAGTCAAAATAACCACCATTATCGTTTAGTTCTAATGTAGGTTCGCCTTTTTCATCTAATTTGAATAAGAAGAATTCCGGCTCAGGTCCTAAGTTGAAATCAGTGAATCCTAACTCTTCCATTTCAGCTAAAAGACGACGTAAATTATTACGTGGATCTCCAGCAAAAGGAGTACCATCTGGGTTATAGATATCACAAATGAATCGTGCTACTTTTCCTTTTTCAGCAGTCCAAGGGAAAATAACAAAAGTGTTAATATCTGGATATAAGTACATATCAGATTCCTCAATACGTACGAAACCTTCGATTGAAGATCCGTCAAACATCATCTTGTTATCTAGTGCTTTATCTAGCTGACTAACTGGGATTTCAACGTTTTTAATCGTACCAAGAATATCAGTGAATTGAAGTCGAATGTATTTTACGTTGTTTTCTTTAACTAAGCTTACAATATCTTGTCTTGTGTATTTAGCCATTGTAAATCTCCTCTCCTAATCAGGTAAAAATTTTATTTTAATTTTGGTTGCTCATAATTAATGGAAAAACCTTGACATATCGCCCTGTCTTAAAGTCGGACGGTTAAATCGCCCAGCCTGCATGAGCTCAGACTTTAATAGTTTACGCAATTCAGCATCACTTAAGTCAGGCTTTTCAACAGTTTTAGGTTCTTCATGTTTTCCTTCAGCATGTGCGTGTTCTGCTCGTGAGAAAATCTGTTTAATACCAGCTAGATTCACACCTTGTTCGATAAGCGCCCTAATCTCTAGTAACTTATCAACATCGTTAAATGAGAATAGTCTTCTGTTACTTTCTGTTCTTGCAGGAAAAATCAATTCATTTTCTTCATAATATCGAATTTGCCTAGCAGATAAATCTGTGAGCTGCATAACAATTCCTATTGGGAATAAATGCATTGAGCGGCGAATATTATCACTCATGTTATTTGCTCCTTTTGTTTAACTAACTAATTTTATTATAATTAACGTCATATAATATGTCAACACCATGTTAGAATTATTAACATGGTAAATGCAAGTTTTTTTCTATTTTTATAGTGAAAGTAATTGCTTTTCAATCAATGAATCTATTGCAAGAGATATTGCAATTTTTACATGAGAATAGGTAAGTCCACCTTGTACGTATGCAACATAGGGTGCCCTTAATGGCCCATCAGCTGTAAGCTCTATACTTGCTCCTTGAATGAACGTACCAGCCGCCATAATGACATCATCTTCATAACCCGGCATATAATTAGGATATGGTGTTACGTGTGAGTTAATTGGTGATGCATATTGAATAGCTTGACAAAATGCTACCATTTTTTTGGGGTCATTAAACTGAACTGATTGAATAAGGTCAGTTCTTTTGCTATCCCATTTAGGTGATGTATCCATCCCAATTTCTTGGAGAAGCGCAGAAGTAAAAACAGCCCCTTTTAATGCTTCTCCTACAACATGTGGTGCTAAAAAGAATCCCTGATACATCTCCTGTAAACTATATAAGGAGGCACCAGCTTCAGCACCTATACCCGGCGAAGTCATACGATATGAACACGCCTCAACTAAATGTTTTTTTCCTACTATGTATCCTCCTGTTTTAGCTATCCCACCACCAGGATTTTTAATTAAAGAACCAGCAATTAAATCTGCTCCTATATGACATGGTTCAAATTCCTCTACAAATTCACCATAGCAATTATCAACAAAAACCACTACATCTTCTTTGATTGATTTAACAATATCAATCATTTCATGAATTTCCTCGATTGTAAAGGATGGTCTATTTGCATATCCCTTCGATCGTTGTATACCAATCATTTTAGTTTTTGAACTTATCACCCTTCTAACAGAATCAAAATCGACGCGTCCATTTTCCTTTAAGTCAACAGTCTGATAATCGATGTTATATTCTTTTAAGGAACCTACTCCATTACCTCTTATTCCTACAATTTCCTCAAGTGTGTCATATGGTTTTCCTGTTATGTATATTAACTCATCTCCAGGTCTCAAAATACCAAATAACGCTATTGAAATCGCATGTGTTCCAGAAATGATTTGTGGACGAACTAAGCCCGCTTCCCCACCAAATACATCTGCATATATTTGCTCTAGCGTGTCTCTACCAGCATCATCATAACCATATCCTGTTGTAGGAATAAAGTGGGAATCACTGACACGATGCTTTTGAAAGCTTTGTAAAACCCTAAATTGATTGGATTCACTTCTTTTATCAATCATATCGTGAACATCACTAATTTTATTTTCAATTTTTGAAACCAGTGGTGCTAGTTGTGCACCACTTTTTAAATGATTAAACATGTTCTTGTCCCTCTCCATTGTACATCTCTAGTTGACCATTAATTGAATGTGATGGAAGTACATATCCTTCAACATTATACATTTCATCTTCTTCAGAAAAATGAAATGAAGTAATAAGCGTTTCTGATTTTAATTGAGAAAGAACTCTACCTTCATTTGCAGGTATTTCCACTGCATAATGATTCATACCACCCTTTGCTAGCTCCTCAACTTTTTTCATTAGCTTCTCCAAGTCTTCTTCCGAAAAAGCAGAGATTGACACATAATCTTCCATAGGTGATGGTACAAATGATGCGGGTGTTAGATCTTTTTTATTATAAACTGTTAATATTGGTATTTCAGAGACATCAAGCTGATCTAGTAATTTATATACTGTCTGCTCATGATTAGCATAATCCTCATTTGAACTATCCACTATATGTAAGATTAAATTAGCTTCTTTCACTTCTTCAAGTGTTGAACGGAATGCTGCAACAAGAGTAGTTGGTAAATCCTGAATAAATCCTACTGTATCAGTAATTAACGCTTGATACGAAGAAGGCAACAAAACTTTCCGTGTCATCGGATCTAAAGTTGCAAATAACAAATCCTCTTCAAAACTTCCCGCTGTTGTTAACCGATTAAAGATTGTAGATTTACCAGCATTTGTATATCCAACAAGGGCTAGTTGAAATGCTTGATTTTTTTGACGACGCTCTCTATATCGATTTCTGTGGCGAACAACGGAAGAAAGCTGTTGTTTAATTTCATTTATTCTGTTTCGAATATGTCTTCTGTCAGTCTCAAGCTGAGTTTCTCCAGGTCCTCTTGTACCAATTCCTCCACCTTGACGTGATAAGGAAATACCTTGTCCAACTAGTCTAGGTAATAAATACTGAAGCTGCGCTAATTCAACCTGTAGCTTACCTTCTTTAGATTTAGCACGTTGGGCAAAAATGTCCAAAATCAATTGAGTGCGATCGATAATTCGAACATTTAAAATTGTCGATAAATTCCTTAGTTGACTAGGTGACAATTCATCGTTAAAAATGACTATATCTGGTTCGAGCTCTTCAACTACATTTAAAACTTCGTCAACCTTTCCCTTTCCTATATAGGTAGCAGGATGGGGACGTTCTCTTTTTTGAGTAATAATTGTAAGTACTTCTCCATTTGCAGTTTTTGTTAAAGATCCTAGTTCTTCCAATGAGTAAACAAAATGTTCATCATTCATTGTTTGGAGTTGACACCCTACTAGGATAACTTTTTCTTTTAAAACATCAAGTGTATTATTCAATGAGAAAACCTATCCTTTCGCCATTTTTAGCTCTATAATCATATCAAACATTTTACCATATCTCTAATTATTTCTTTAGTATAATCAAAAACAAGAATCTTCATTTATAATTTAAGTTTATCATAATAAAAAAATCAATTGACCTTTATTCCTACACACTATAAAATCAATTTCGAGTTACACCTTAAGAAGAACATGGGGGATATAAATGACGTGGGAAGTTTTAAGTATTATTGGTACAATCGCTTTTGCCATTAGTGGTGCTATCGTTGCTATGGAAGAAGAATATGACATATTAGGTATTTATATTTTAGGTATTGTTACTGCATTCGGTGGAGGAGCCATACGAAATTTATTAATAGGCGTCCCAGTTTCAGCACTATGGGAGCAAGGACTTCTCTTTCAAGTAGCTTTATTTTCAATGACCATTGTATTTCTGTTTCCGAATAAACTTCTTAAGCATTGGCATAAATGGGGAAATTTAACTGATGCAATTGGACTTTCTGCATTTGCCATTCAAGGAGCACTTTATGCTGTTGAAATGGATCATCCGATTAGTGCTGTTGTTGTAGCAGCTGTTTTGACAGGTAGTGGTGGTGGAATAGTCCGTGATCTTTTAGCAGGTCGAAAGCCACTTGTACTTCGTGCTGAAATTTATGCATTTTGGGCAATACTTGCTGGTCTATTAATTGGATTTAACATTGTATCTGATCCAGTTGGTTTATATACGTTATTTGTTACAATTGTTCTCCTTCGAGTATTTTCATACACTTATAAATGGAAACTTCCAAATAGAAGCTTACATAATGCCACGTCATCGTCAGGAGATAAAGACCTTTCTCAATAAAAAACCTGGAAGATAATTTCCAGGTTTTTATACTTTAACTAATTTTTTTCAGCATTTTATCTGTTTGACTTACTTTACATTTGATATACGTCTGAGTAGTATCGAATAAATCAGCAACAAATAATGTAGCACCATAGTATGTTTTATCATTTAACATTTCAGTATTTACAATATAATCATATATCACAGACTCTATGTCATTTAAGAATGGTAATAATGTTCTATAATTAACTAAAATTTGATGAATCTGTATAATTAAAAATGGATTCTTATTAAATCTTTCTTCTAATTGATCAATCACATATTCATTAAGTGACAATTCATTTTCAACAAGGTATTTTAACTCTTCCAAAAATAGTTTGTTATCACTCATTCTGATCACTCCCTCTTATAGTTCATATCTTAACATTGTAAGGGATATTATGAAAGCGTTTCCAACATTATTTTCTATAGTTATTTTCGATTGGAATGTTGGTTTTCCATCACAATTGAGCATTAGTCACATATTTATACAATTACCCTTTTCATTCAACTCACCATTATATTTAATTTTAATAAGAGTAAGGTTATATAACATACAATTAACAATAAAAAATGTCTGTTTTAACCATGTCTTAATATAAATTAAATTCTTTATTTATACACTCATTACTGTTGGAAGTTTTCCTTATTTTCATTACCTTGTTAAGCTAAGCATACTTAAAATTTTTTCTTCTCACCGAAATAAATTAACGGAATAAGTTATATTATCTTAACGGTGAAAGGTGTGTTCATTACCTTGAAGTGGAAAAATTACGGACTATGGGTGTCTATTGCATCTGTTATGTATATGATATTGAAAGATCTTGGATTACAAATTGACCTAACTCAATGGGAAACATATGTTACATCAATACTAGGGATTCTCGTGACACTAGGGATCATTTCAAATCCTGAAAGTGGTAAAGGATTCTTTGATGCTAAAACCAAATCTACAGAGAATGTTTCTTTAACTAATAGCACTAACAAAGTAAATCAATCAGCTAATGTTATTGAAAATTCGGGTTCAGTAGTTGAAAACAATAATAATCAAATGCATCAATCTGAATCGACGGATAGTCAAGAAATTCCTTTCGATGAAGAACTTATGCCAGATAGAAAATATGCGCCCTATGAAAAATAGATCGAACTAAATTTTTAACAAAATCCATACATTAAATTCATCTGGCATCCTTCTTATATAGAACAGTGCCATTTATATGGTTTGAATTCTGTTCACAGCAACAAGCCTTAAGTAAAGAGCACTTGCATATATAATAAAAAAGGCAGGCACATAAGTATTTGAGCTAATGAAAACCTGAATTATTGGGGATGAATCAATTAATTCTTCACCTAATAGTTCGGGTCTTTATATGCTGTCGTTCAGAACATGCCTTAAATTGACACATATACATATCTATTAACCTTCTTATCTTTTAAGCTTTTCAACCTTTACAAGACCACCTACATGATTTTCTTGCTCTACATATGCAATGATTTTATCATTTATTTTTATATGATCTTGAATAGGATGTTTCATTTTTTCACTATCAAAGTAAATTTTTGTTTTCCCATCAATCGATTGTCCGTAATACTCAGTTCCCTTGATTTCTGTAATTAAATAAGTGAATGTTTTGTATTTCTCTAATTCCTCTACATTATCTACTTCATGTTTTTCATTATCAATTGGTTTTACAAAGTAAATTGCTAAAGCTATCAAAAAGCTAGATAACATGAGCAGAATAATCAGCTTAATTTTCATTTTCCCCTCCAAAAATTTAAAATCTATATGATGTATGCTAATAGCAGGAAAAAAAGAACGGCTTAAACCAAGTTTTAAAAATTTTATATTTATATAATTTGCCATATTAAGATTTGATGTTAATTTCTATTACAGGCATTCGATTTCCCGATATAAAAAACAATGCTTAAACATTAAAAAGCTAACTCCGTAGAGTCAGCCTTTCAGTATCATTTAAATAATCTAAAAATGTTAAGTAGGTTTTTCATTTGATAATACTAAATCTTGACTTTTAATCGTTAACAAATCTTCACGATGATAGGAATCTGTTAACAATAACCTCATTGCTTGTGCTCTTATTGATTTTTCTATGATATTTCTTACATAACGTCCATTACTAAATTTTGCGGGATGTGTCATTGTTTTAACATCCATAAGATGCTCTTTAAATTTTATCATCGCATCTTGATTAAAGCGATACTCACGCTCAGTAATCATTCTGTTTGAAATTTCCATTAAATCATCTACAGAATAATCTGGAAAATCAACAACAAGAGGAAATCTTGATAATAAACCTGGATTTAATGATAAGAAATTATCCATTTCTTTAGGATAGCCAGCAAGTATTAGAACAAAATCATGTTGTTTATCTTCCATATGCTTTACTAACGTATCAATGGCTTCCTTACCAAAATCCTTTTCTCCACCTCTTGCAAGTGAATACGCCTCATCAATAAACAAGATACCTCCAAGAGCCTTCTTTATTAAATCACGTGTTTTTTGTGCTGTATGACCTATATACTCTCCCACCAGGTCTGCCCGCTCTGCCTCAATAAGGTGACCTTTTGATAACACATTCATTTGAAAAAATAATTTACCTACTAATCTAGCAACAGTTGTTTTTCCTGTCCCTGGATTTCCTTTATACATCATATGAAGTGCTTGCTTTCCTGCCTTTAACCCCTGTTCCTCACGTTTTTTATTAATAAAAATCCAAGCATATATCTCTTTTATCATTTTCTTCATCTCATTCATACCAACTAGAGAGCTCATCTCTTCTTCAATCTCTCTAAGTATCGCATGCTTCACTTCAGCTTTTGGAATTTTAAGATCATAAGAAGATGAACTGGTTTCAGCATTTTCTTTTGATTGATTATTTAATATTATGTTAATCTGTCCATTTGTCTTATACGTGACTGCTCGATCATATTCCATGAAAGTTCACCTCACAATCTGTTACTTATTATACGTGGGCTCAATTTTTATTGTGACATTGACCTAAATGAATATGTTATATCTATTGGATGAACGTTTGCGGATTCAGAAGAAATCTGTTGGTTTTTGCGGTTTCCCAAGAAATATTCATTCCTTTATTTATATTCATATAAAAATCTTTTACAACCTATGCTATGATTTTTTTAATAAAGATTGATTTTTTTGCTTAGATTTTTAGGGTGTATTCCTCATTGTTCCATACTCTCTGAACTTAAAGATCGTCAAGCTATAACTGACAAATCTTTTAAACGGATCTTTTGAAAAAAATTCTTTAGACTAACCTAACTTAAAGGTGAAATAAGGACTGAATAAAAAAAGAACCGATAAGAGCTACTTATCGGTTCTTTTTTATGTATATATTCTACTCAAGTTCTAGTTGAATATTTTTTTGTGGCGAAAATGTCGATATCGCATGCTTATAAATTAATTGTTGCTTTCCTTCTGATTCTAACAAAACAGTAAAGTTATCAAAGCCTTTTACTAATCCTCTTAATTGAAAGCCATTTAATAAAAACACAGTTACAAACGTACCATCCTTACGAAGTTGGTTAAGAAATTGATCTTGAATATTAATTGATTGTTTCATGTTTCGTCCTCCTCTTTTCTCTATACCATTAAATTCGATTAAAGTTCTAGCTTTCCTGCTATGTATGAAAAAATTTCATCTACCTTTTGTTCATGGTGAATAGGTGGTGTCATATCAAACCATTTTACTTCCATTTTATTGCGGAACCAGGTAAGTTGTCGCTTGGCATACCTTCTAGAATTTTGTTTAAGTTGGAGAATTACCTCATCAAGTGTACAGCTACCATCTAAATAATCAAAAAATTCTTTGTACCCAATGGCTTTAGCTGCCTGACTATCTCTGAGACCTTTGTCAAATAATTCCTTAGCTTCTGTTAGTACACCTTGCTCTACCATAATATCCACTCGATGATTAATTCGGTCATATAATACATCACGATCCATCGACAATCCAATGAGAGCAACATCATAAAGAAGGTGTTTTTCTTGATCGTTTATGTATTCAGACATTGGTTTTTTTGTGCACTCATATACTTCTAGTGCTCGTATAACTCTTCTTGAATTATTAGGGTGTATATTTTTTGCTGACACTGGATCAATTAACACTAGCTGTTCATGTAATACTTTTTCCCCTTTTTCTTCAAGCAATTTATACATTTTCTCACGGAAGACTGGATTTGATGGTGATTCAGTGAATTGATAATCATATAAAACTGATTGAATGTATAAGCCTGTACCACCAACTATCATTGGCATTTTATTACGTGAAGTAATGTTATTAATCAATGGTCTAACAGTTTCTTGAAATTCTGCAACAGAAAAATCTTCATTAGGGTTTTTTATGTCGATAAGATGATGAGGAATATTTTCCATTTCATCCTTTCTAATTTTCGCTGTACCAACATTCATACCCTTATAAATTTGCATTGAATCACCACTTATAATTTCACCGTTCATACGATGTGCTAGATCAATGCTAAGTTTTGTTTTACCAACTGCTGTTGGTCCGATGATGACGACGAGTTTCTCTCTATCCAATAACAATCACTCTTTCACATAGAATAGATTCTACGTTCATCATCTTATCATGTGTTTGATGTGAACACCAGATTATTGTAACCTTTTTAATATAAATGTAAACATTTGAAAGAATATTTACTAACCCATAATTAAGTATTATGTTATTTGTTCTAATAGTTAACATAATATTATTATGGTTTAATTTCTATTCATGCCTTTTGACTATTTTTTTGCCTGGAAATGGTCAAGAACTAAATGTTTTCTCATAATTATTTGTTAATTTAAACACCATAATTCTCTCACCAGTACTTGTACTTATATCTGTATGAAAGCTTTTCACTTTTTCGCCAGTTATGTTTAATATAATACCCTTTAAATTCTCGACACCAGATTCAACACATGCAGTTCTTGTTCGCTTAATTGATAACAAACCATCTTTCGTTTCAGAAACTACATATTCAGCTGGTGTTAAAATTCCTTTAAGATTTATGATAATCATATCTCGTAAAATATCTGATTTAACTGTAATTGATCCCCTCCCAAGGAAATCCTTTTCCCATTGTGTAATTTCTTTACTAATTTCAGCTTCTATTGTGCCTTTAGATGTTGTTGTCATATTATCCTCCTTCTACTAAAAGCAATCATATATGTATTCGTAATATTTTACTTCAATCGCTTAAAAGGTATCCATTATCCTTTACAACCAATCTTCTTACTATTTATCAGTATTGTATTACCAATAATCACCTATCATACACAAATCTAGATAGTACAAAATAGTTTTATGAAAATCTCTAGAACAGGAGATGACTGAAGATGGATGTTGGGTTATTGTTAGAATATCTATGGGTATTAATTGTACTTATTGGTCTAGAAGGAATTTTGGCTGCAGATAATGCTTTGGTCATTGCTATAATGGTCAAGCATTTACCAGAGGATCAACGTAAAAAGGCTTTATTCTACGGTCTTGCTGGGGCGTTCGTTTTCCGATTTGGGTCACTATTTATTATTTCATTTCTTGTAGACGTTTGGCAGGTACAAGCGATTGGATCCATTTATTTACTATTCATTTCCCTTAATCACTTATTCAAAAAGTTTGTTCTCCGTAAAGGAGAAAATAAAGAATTAGGTAAAGAAAAACAAGGATCAAGTTTTTGGGTCACAGTTTTAAAGGTAGAGTTAGCAGACATAGCATTTGCCGTTGATGCAATTTTAGCTGCTGTAGCATTTGCCATTGCACTTCCAGAAACACCGTTACCACAAATAGGTGGATTAGATGGTGGGCAATTCTTAGTAATCTTCCTAGGTGGATTAATCGGTTTAATTATCATGAGGTTTGCAGCAGGAGTATTTGTAGGAATACTTCATAGAAAGCCTGGTCTTGAAACTGCTGCATTCTTAATTGTGGGTTGGGTTGGTGTTAAATTAGCCATTTATACCCTATCACATCCCGATTTAGGATATCTTCCGAAAGAATTCCCAAAATCATTAACTTGGAAAATTTCATTTTGGACTGTTTTATTTCTAATAGGGATTTTGGGTTGGTTTCTTTCTAAAGATAAAAGCAAAGAAGAAGGTATTGAATAAGAATGATCTCTAAAAGACAAAGAAATATGAATGGTAAAACAGTTATCTCCATTGTTTTACCATTCTTTATATTACATCACACGTTTAATTATCTATTTTCACGAACGATCGTTCTGTTTCATAGTAAGTATTTTCTTATCTATAAATAAGAAATCCTAAAAATTTTTTTCGTAAAATTATTATATCAATTGGACAAACTGTGGTCATTTTGGTGGTCACTTTTTATAATGTGTTCATTTTTAAAAAGGTCCAAAAAATCAGCTTCAACTTGTAACCTAGAAATAATATCCTTTTTCTTATCCTATTATCTATACAAGATGTTCTGTGATGATAAAAGAACTATAAAAGAGGTTGGAACATAACTAATTTGCTTGTTTAAAGCAGAATAATATATAACAAAAAATAAAAAGACCGTGCTATCAAATAATTTCAAATTAGAATTAGAATGATAGTTCGGATTTTTTCCGGCTGAAATACTTTTATCCTAGCCTCTCTTATGTAATTATATTTTTCATTTACTTTTACGGTTTAATATCTTCATTAAGATGCTTATTCCAAAAAGCGCAAAAATAATTGAGAGAATCCATAAATAAATTGGATTCTGGCCATCTTCGGTTATTTCCTGTTGTTCTTGTTTAAGAGTTACATCACCGGAAAGTATTTCTTCCTTTTGTTCATAATAATTATTAACTTCTTTTTTTGCTTCATTTGTTAAAGTTTCAAGTTCTTCTCTTGTAATGCTTTCATTATGAACGTCAGCATAAATGTCTAAATAATTTCCGTAAACAATATCCTCATTATATACAAAACTTGAACTTCCACTTTCTTCTAGGTATTTATCTACCTTTTTTGCATTTAGTTTTTCATATTTGAGGTCAGTTGCATGTATAAAATAAGTGTTTGAACCAGAAGTTGTTTCTTGATCCCCTACTTTTTTTATTTCAATATAATCTAGGTTAATTCTTGTGCCCTCTTCACTTTTAGTCCAACTAATGTCAGTTAAAATCTTCCTTAAGATGAAATTATCCTCTGCTGAAACTTTATTAAAATTTAGAGATAAAAGAAAAGTAATAATGAATAATAGAGAAATTCTTTTTAACACTACTAAAGGCACCTCTGTCTAAGTAATTTTTCAAAATACTAGGGATTATTATAATATTATATTTTCTAAAAATATAGTTTTTATTTAAGTGTATGTAATATTGCTTTGGATCCTGATAGAATCTAAGTACTACAAGGAATTACTAGATGAAGGACTATCTGAAGAATACGTCCATTATATACACTCGATTCTTAAAACTGCAGCTCAAACAGCTATCGATTGGAAGTACCTCAAAAATAACTTTATGAATAATGTGAAAGCTCCTAAGCGTATTAAGAAAAAAGTTGAAACCTGGTCTATTGATGAATGTAACTTATTTCTAAATAGAATGCGAGAACAAAAAGATCATATTTTTTTGATGTATTGTTTAGCAATTTATACAGGTATGCGGCGTGGTGAAATTCTAGGTCTAAGATGGAAAGATATTGATTTTGAAAGAAGTAGAATCTATGTAGAACATTCACTATATTACATTTCTGGTGAAGGATTAGTATTACATCAACCAAAGACGACTAGTGGAAAAAGAAATATCTCCATTACGGATGAGGTTATCGAAGAATTAAAGTCTTATAGAGTAAAAAAAAGGAACAACTATTGAAAGTAGGAACGAAATTAACTGACGAGCATTTTGTTGTTTCCGCATTTAGTGGCGAACCATTAAATCCAAATACAATTCATAAGCAATTTCTATATGATACTAAATTAGCTGATCTCAAAAGGATTAGGTTCCACAATCTGAGACATACACATGCAACTATCATGTTAGAGATAGGTGAAAGCCCAAAAGTTGTATCCAAACGATTAGGTCATGCGAATGTTTCTATTACATTAGATAAATATAGTCATGTCACTTCAAATTTACAAACTGAATCAGCCGAGAATTTTGCAAAAGCATTAAGAAAAACTAGCTCTGAGCAATGAATGTGGTCATTTCGTGGTCATTACATCAAAAAATAAAGGTAAAACCCATATATATCAACGGTTTTACCTTGTTAAAAATCACATCACTCGTTTAAACATCTTCTCCATCTCATACGTCGAATAATGAACAATGATAGGTCGACCATGTGGACATGTAAACGGATCAGAGGAATGTCTTAATGTTTCTAATAAAGCAAATATCTCATCATTTCGCAAATGATGATTCGCTTTAATTGAAGCTTTACAGCTCATCATAATAGCTGCTTCTTCTCTTAGCTTTTTCAAATTAATTTTTTTATCATCTAATACCTGCTGGATGATTTCTTCTATTGTTGTTATTTCATCTCCCTTTGGAAACCATTGTGGATGTGATCTTACAATATAACTATTGCGACCAAAGGATTCGAGAAAAATTCCAACCTGAGCAAGTGTATCAAGATGCTCCTCAATAATCATCACTTCATCATTGGAGTATTCAAATGTAATAGGAACTAGAAGCTCCTGTACCTCTGACTGAATTTCTCCAACCTTTTCTCGATAAAATTCATATTTTATCCTCTCTTGTGCTGCATGTTGATCAATGATAAAAAGACCTTGATCATTTTGAGCTAAAATATATGTCCCATGCATCTGACCTATCGGATATAAAGGTGGAATACGGTCTGTTTTTTCATCATTGTAAATTGTTTCCTCTATATCTTCTGAGAATTCATTTTGAGAAATAGTATCTTCATTCTGACTAAATGGGCTTTCGATCGGTGCATCATTTCCATTTTCTATAACATTCTGTTGTTCATCAAAAGATCTGTTTTTTGTATCTTGTTCATATGTTTCTATTTTGATTGAATTCGTAATTGATGGCTTCACATCATCTAAAAATGAACTTTCTTTTATTACAGGTGTGGTAGTACCATGATTAGCCATTTGGTTATGATGACGATCTATTTCAGTGCGATGATTAAATGTAAATTGTTGCTGTTCATCAATTGATTTTGCTTTTTTGATTTTTGGTGTTTCAACAGATGGAATTAGCTGCTGCTGTTTAAAAACATCTTTTATCCCACTTGCTATTAACTCATTTAATTCAGCTTCTTTGCTTAATCTTACCTCTAGCTTTGAAGGGTGTACGTTCACATCAACCAGTATTGGGTCCATCTTTATTTCTAAGAAAACAATTGGAAACCGGCCAATTGGAAGTAATGTGTGATAGCCTTGCTGGATAGCTTTGACAAGAGAATAGTTTTTAATAAAACGTCCGTTAATTATCGTTGATATATAGTTTCTTGATGCTCTAGTGATCTCCGGTAGTGCTATATAGCCATTCACATGGAAATCTAATGATTCAAGAGAGAGCTTTTTCATTTTTTTCGCAATAGTGAGACCATAAATTGCAGCTAAAACTTGGCGAACATCTCCACTTCCATTTGTGTGTAATAGCTTTTTCCCGTTATGAACAAGACGAATGGAAACCTCTGGATGCGCTAAAGCAATTCGATTAACAATATCGGTTATATTCCCTAACTCTGTATGAATCGTTTTCATATATTTCAAGCGTGCTGGTGTATTGAAAAATAAGTTTCTAACTGTAATATCAGTACCTTTTCTACTAGTTGTTGATACATGCTTTTCAATTTTACCACCAGATAAAATGATGTTTGTTCCTGCACCCTCGCCAGTACTAGTTTTCATATCAAGTAGTGAAACAGAAGCAATACTTGGTAAAGCTTCCCCCCTAAAGCCAAGAGTACGAATTCGAAATAAATCATTTTCATCTTTAATTTTACTTGTTGCATGACGATGAAACGCATTTATACAATCATCCTGTTCAATACCGTCACCATTATCAACAATTCGCATTTTACTTAAGCCTGCTTCTTCAATATCAATTTCAATAACTGTGCTATTAGCATCAATTGCATTTTCTAACAATTCTTTTACAACAGAAGCTGGTCGTTCAACAACTTCACCTGCCGCAATTTTATTAGATAGTGAATCATCAAGGCGTATTATCTTTCCCAAAAGTATCACCACCCTTTCTAGTATAGAGAAGTCTGAATCCTAATCTTTAAGACTTTACTTTTTTCTGGAGCTGATAAAGTTCGTTCATAGCATCTAATGGTGTCATTTCTAAAAGATTTAATGATTTTAAGAGTTCGATTGCCGCTTGCTCTTTTTTAGGTATTTGCTGTCCTTTATTTGAAGCTTGTTTTTCAACTGGAAATAATGAGAGCTGAGAATCTGAATCTGAAAAAGTCTCTTCCTTCACAATATCTTTTGTTTTCACTGGTATTGCTTCTGTTTTTTCTTTTTCTAACTCAGTTAGAATTTCTTTCGCTCTTTTTATTAGTGAACTTGGAAGATCAGCAAGTTCTGCAACATGGATACCGTAACTCTTATCTGCTGCACCTTCTTCAATTTTGTGTAAAAATACTACACGGCCGTTCTCTTCAATAGCTTTCACATGGATATTGTTTAAGGAGTGTAATTGTTCTTCAAGAACCGTTAATTCATGATAATGCGTTGAGAATAATGTTTTTGCTCCAATGAACTCATGTATGTGTTCTATTATTGCTTGTGCTAAAGCCATCCCATCATAAGTAGAAGTACCTCTTCCAATTTCATCAAACAAAATTAAGCTCTGTGATGTTGCGTGAGCAATCGCATTTTTAGCTTCTAACATCTCTACCATAAATGTACTTTGTCCTGAAATCAGATCATCAGCTGCACCTATTCTTGTGAAAATTTGGTCAAATATAGGTAGAACCGCTTTTGTAGCTGGTACATAACAACCAATTTGAGCCATAATAGAAGTTAAAGCAACTTGTCTCATATACGTACTTTTACCAGACATATTTGGACCAGTAATAAGCAACATGCCACGATCATGATTAAACGAACAATCGTTTGGTACATATTCCTGAGAATCCATCACCTTTTCCACTACGGGATGACGTCCATCTTTAATTGATAACTCACCATTGCTTGAAAAGTTCGGCTTACAATAGTGACGATTTTCACTAACAGTTGCAAAGCATTGTAAAGCATCTAACTTACTTAAATGCTTCGCTAAACCTTGTAACCTAGGAATATAGTTTTTTACCTTTTCTCTTATATCGACAAATAACTGATATTCTAATTCAACGATTTTTTCCTCGGCTTCTAATATTAAGGACTCTTTTTCTTTTAGATCAGGTGTTATATAGCGTTCTGCATTTGATAGAGTTTGCTTCCGCTCATAAACTCCTTCCTCTAATAAATGAAGATTTGCTCTTGATACTTCAATAAAGTAACCAAATATTTTGTTATAGCCTATTTTTAATGATTTTATACCAGTTTTCTGCCTTTCCTGTTGCTCAAGCTGTGCAATCCACGTTTTCCCATTGCGACTTGCATCTCGGTATTGATCTAATTGACTATGATAACCGTCCTTAATAATGCTTCCTTCTTTTATGGATAAAGGAGGAGTTTCAACAATGGCTTCCTCTAATAACATCGCTAAATCAACACAAGCATCAAGTTGTTGTGAAAAGTATCCTTCTTTTTGCAATGTTAGACATAATTTTTCAATCTCTGGAACTTGCTGTAACGATTTTTTTAATTGAATCAAGTCTCTAGCATTTACATTTCCAAAAGCAACTCGCCCGGCTAAACGTTCTAAATCATAAACTTCTTTTAAAAGCTGCCTTAAATCCTCTCTTTCAAAATAATTCGCTATTAATGTTTCAACCATCAATAAGCGTTCTTCTATTTTTGAGCGATCAACAAGGGGCTTGTCCACCCATTGCTTTAGAAGACGAGCACCCATAGCAGTCTTTGTTTCATCTAATAGCCATAGAAGTGATCCTTTTTTCCCTTTAGAACGAATCGTTTCTGTTAGCTCTAAGTTCCGTTTTGAATATAAATCTATTTTCATTGCATCTTGTAAATAATACACCTTAACTTGCTGAAGATGATCAAGACTTCTTTTTTGAGTACGTTCAAGATATGTTAGTAATCGATCGAACGTTTTAACAAGACGCTCGTCAGTAACTTGATTTAAAATGACTTCAAATTTAGTTGTAGTATTGGTATCAAGTTGATATGACAATGTCGCCTGACATCGGTCAACTAATTGTTTTTTCAATGATTCAGGAAATTCATTTGAAATAACAACTTCCTTGGCCCCAACAGAATAAATTTCATTTAAAAGCTCATCAAAGCTTGCACAAATTGCAACAAGATTTTCTCCTGTCGTTAAATCACTTAAAGCAAGACCAAATTGAGAGTCAAAAACTGTTACAGAAGCAATATAGTTATTTTCTTTATCTTGTATCGCTTTCCCGTCCATAACCGTACCAGGTGTAATTAGCTGTACAACCTCTCGTCTAACAACACCTTTTGCTTGCTTTGGATCTTCTGTTTGCTCACAAATTGCGACTTTATAGCCTTTTGTAATAAGCTGTTCAATATAGTTAGGTGCAGAATGATGTGGAACCCCACACATTGGAATTCGATCCTCTCCACCACCATCACGACTTGTTAATGTAATTTCAAGTTCCTGAGATGCATTGATTGCATCATCAAAAAACATTTCATAAAAATCACCTAATCGAAAAAATAAAAAGGCATCTTGATAATTTGCCTTAATCTTTAAATATTGTTGTATCATCGGCGTATATGTTGCCATTTTTATCCCCCAATATCACCTAAACGTTCTATAAAAATTACATTTTATTATACCATAGATCGACAAATTCTTGGTGTTTATGCATAAGGGAAACAGAGGAATATAGAAAAAAGTAAAAAAAAACGTTGCAACTAACGTAACGTTAGATTTTACAATAAGATTATAGATAAAAAGATATCTATTAAAAGGAGAGAGCCATGAATACTACATATCCGATTGGAGAATTCGCAAAAAAGACTATGACCACTGTTCGTACTTTGCATTATTATGATGAAATTGGAATCTTACATCCCTCTCTAGTTTCTGAAAAAGGTAGAAGATATTACACTGATGACGATATTATTACTTTACAAAAGATCATTTCGCTAAAATTTTTAGGCTTCTCTTTAGATGAAATAAAAGAGTTAATAAACTCAAGTAATTGGGATTTAAAAGAGTCTTTGCAATACCAAAAGCAAAAAATGATTGAAAAGCAATCACAAATTAAACAAATGATTAAGACACTAGATCATGCAATACACCTTGTTGATGACAATAAAAAAGTTGATTCCTCCATCTTTATTTTTCTCATTCACATGATTCAAAATGAAGATGAACAGAAAGAATGGCTCAAAACAATTTTTGACGAAGAAAAAGTACAAAAAATGTATCTTCATAGTGATGAAAAACAGAAACAGATTGAAAAATCTTTTTTAGAGTTTTCTTCTACACTTAAAGGTTTATATGGTAAAGATCCCGGATGCTATGAAGTACAACAACTAATATATGAATATATACAGCTTACAGAAGAGGTTTCAGGTATGAATATCACCACATTATTAGAAGATATCCCGGAAAATATAGATGATGATCCTTGGTTATTTCCTTCACCATTTACAAAGGAGGAAGAAGAGTGGTTAGCTAAAGCCTTCGACATTTATTTAACAAAAATAGGAGTGAACTTAAATGGACGATAAACAAATCAAAGGAGAAACAGTAAAAGCATTTTGGAATATGTTAAAGAATTCAAAGCCACCAAAAGGTATCTTAATCATCGCAGTTTTATTAAGCATCGTTGAAACAGGTTCAGGTCTTATCGTACCGCTTCTCACTAAAGATTTAGTCGATCAGTTAGCTTCATCTTCATTAGAGTTATCTATCATTCTCGTATTGGCTTTAGCATTTGTTTTGCAAGCTGTTACGTCTGGGTTCGCTTATTATTTAATGACATATATAGGTGAAAAGGTGGTCTCATCCATTCGTGAAAGATTATGGGCTCACATCCTCAAACTTCCGATACCTTTTTTTGATACATTTGAATCTGGTGAAACAATGAGCAGAGTCACCCAGGATACAAATACAGTAAAAACATTGATCACCCAGCATATGATTTCTTTTGTTACAGGATTAATCTCCATTTTTGCAACGATTATTATTCTTTGTATAATTGACTGGAAAATGACTGTATTCATGTTATTAGCTATCCCTATTTCTTTAGCAGTTTTCATTCCACTTGGCAGAAAAATATTCACGATATCAAAGTTAATGCAAGATGAAATGGCGAGTTTTTCTGGTAATCTAGGAAGAGTATTATCTGAAATCCGATTGGTTAAAGCTTATCATGCAGAAAAAATAGAGTTAGAGAAAGGGAAAAAAGGGATATCTCATTTATTTGAATTCGGTCTTAAAGAAGCAAAAATCCAAGCAATTATTTCACCGTTTATGACATTTATCATGATGCTTATGTTGATTATGTTAATTGGTTATGGAGGGGTACGTGTTTCATCTGGAGAACTTTCAGCTGGCTCATTAGTAGCAATCATTATCTATATGTTTCAGATCATTATTCCTTTTAGCACAATGGCTACTGCTTTTACAGCCTTTCAAAAAGCAATGGGTGCAACAGAGAGGATCAAAGAAATTTTATCAATTGAAGTTGAAAATCCTTCAAATAAACAAATTGTATCAAACCCATCACAACCAATTGTATTTAATAAAGTATCTTTTTCCTATAATAAAGATATTATTTTGAAAAATATCTCTCTAGCTATACCTCCTGGGAAAACAACAGCTTTTGTTGGTCCCAGCGGAAGTGGTAAAACAACGTTATTTTCGCTTTTAGAACGTTTCTATCAAATTGATCATGGCGAAGTGTTCCTAGGTGATAACAATATAGTTGATTTCGATTTAGAATCTTGGAGAAGTGAAATTGGTTATGTTTCACAGGAAAGTCCTATTATGTCAGGAAGCATAATGGAGAACATAACGTATGGGATAATGAGGGATGTTTCAATTGAAGAGGTGGAGCAAGCGGCTACGCAAGCAAATGCGATGGAGTTTATTTCACGTTTGCCTCAGGGGTTAAAAACTGAGGTTGGTGAAAGAGGTATAAAATTATCAGGAGGCCAACGACAAAGGATTGCTATTGCAAGAGCATTGATTAGAAACCCGAAAATACTTTTACTTGATGAAGCCACCTCAAATCTTGATAGTTCTTCTGAAAAACTTGTTCAAAAAGCTTTAGAAAACTTAATGATCGGAAGAACAACATTAGTTATTGCACATCGTCTTGCTACTGTTGTTGAGGCAGATCAGATTGTAGTTCTGGAAAACGGTGAAATTACAGGTATTGGTACACATAAGCAATTATTTGAAAGTCATTCATTGTATAAAGAATTAGCTGAACAGCAATTACAAACAGCTTGAAAAGGAAAACGATAACTTAATAATAGTTCTAATTTTTCAAACAAAACCTCTAGAAATAGAGGTTTTGTTTGATTCATTTTACAACCTAAGAAAAAACTAGGAGGTAATATCCTCCTAGTTACTCCTCTACATCTCCAACTAAAAACTCTGGATTTAAATCTTCAAATTCGTCATCTAATTCTTCTTCCCATTCTTCATCATCGTCGCAGCCTTCTGGGTTAACATGAACACAAACTTTAGTTTCACCAATAACTTCTGCAAGATGTTCTCTTTCAGCTTGAACGATTACTTTATTGCCATTTGGTGATATTGTTACCTCAAGGCAATTTGGCTGTTGAAGTGCTTTGCAGATAACTTCGTGTTCGTCATCAATGAAATTGTCATCTTTGTAACGAAGTTTTATTACGTCGACATATGTTACACGTTCAGTCACAACTTCTGTTTTTGTGTTTTCGTTGTAAGAATACCAAACGTTAATGTCATAAGTACCTTCTACTTCAACTGTTTTTCCATTCTTATGAGCATCATAATTATGGTTAATAATCCAGCCACCTAAAATGCTCGCAGGTTTTTGCGATGGTGAAATCGTATGTGTACATTGTGTAAACTTGCGGCCTTTCGCAACAACTGCTTTTGTGATAATCTCTCTGTATTCAGACATTCGAGCATACCCTCCTCAATAAATCTTCATTAAATCCTATGTTAGGCTAGTAACATATGTGCTAAATAATAAAATGAATTGATGACATGAGTATCCAATTCATGAAACTTTATAGTTCATTGTATGCTGCATTGATGCAATATGTGCCTAAAAAACAAAAAAGGTGCATGTTCTTAAAAAAAGTGAAAGCCTATCTTTACTTCAACATAATAATTGCAAAGACACCAAAATGATTTTCAACTTGAATTTCTTCTAGTGTTTCAAAGAAATTTATGTCCAAATAAGCCTAAATATGCATAATTAATTAATTTTTTATAGTCTATTTACTTGTAGTGTTTAAGGGATCCCGTTATACCGATAACCTGACTACATTAGATGTCTATTTAGAAAAGAGAATTTTACTTAATGGAAAGAAGGCATAAAAAAGAGGCATGCGTTATTTTGCATGCCTCTTTCTTAAATTTATGAACAGCTACCGCCAGTCGAGCTACGGACCTTCGAACCTGTTTCACCAGCTAAAAGGTCTCCACCAGTAGAAGAGATTACTTCATTTGTCACTTTGTTTGAAATTGTATGTGATACAAGCTGAAGTAAATCATTTACTTCAATTTGAGAATCTTGAAATTCCTGAATGATTGGAAGTTCATCTAATTGATTTTGAATCTTTTCAATTTTTTCTTCTACCTGTTTTAAAGCTTCGTGTTTTCCATAATGTTGGAAGTTTACAGCTTGCTTTTGCAAGCTTTTTATACTTGAAATCATTTCACGGATTTTTTGATTTTCATTAATTTGTGCTTCAGCACGTTTAAAGAAATCAACCTCGTTAGATTCAGAAATCATTTGTGCCAATTCACGTGCTTTTGCTACGATATCTTCTTTTGAATATAATGTTGTCATCTTAGTTCACCTCAACCGCTTCTTCTACCATTTCTCCATTAAGCGTCCATGTTTTTGCTTTCGTTATTTTAACTTTTACAATTTGCCCAATGGCAGATTTTGGTGCCTTAAAGTTTACTAGCTTGCTTTTCTCAGTATAACCTGCGAGAACATCAGGGTTATTTTTACTTTCACCTTCAACAAGAACATTAACAATTTTACCTTCATATTCTTTTAGCTTTTTAGCTGATGTTTCATTCACCAAAGCATTTAAGCGTTGAAGACGTTCTTTTTTCACTTCCATCGGTACATTATCCTCCATTTTAGCAGCAGGTGTACCTTCACGAGGTGAGTAAATAAAAGTATAAGCACTATCAAACTCTACTTCTCGATATAATGAAAGTGTTTCTTCAAATTGTTCTTCTGTTTCGTTAGGGAATCCAACAATAATATCTGTTGTTAGAGATGCATTTGGCATTGCTTCTTTAATTTTACGCACAAGCTCTAAATAATGTTCACGACTGTATTTACGAGCCATAATCTTTAGGATGTCCGTACTACCTGATTGAACTGGTAAATGAATATGATCTAAAAGATTTCCACCTTTTGCTAATACTTCGATTAAATGATCATCAAAATCTCTTGGATGACTTGTCGTAAAACGAAGTCTTGGAATATCAATTTTTGAGATTTCATCCATCAAGTGTGCTAAACCATACTCAATATCTTCGAAATCCTTACCATATGCATTAACATTTTGACCAAGAAGTGTAATTTCTTTGTAGCCCTGTGAAGCTAAATGACGAACTTCTTGAATGATTTCCTCTGGACGTCTGCTTCGTTCTTTACCACGTGTGTAAGGAACAATACAGTACGTACAGAACTTATCACAGCCATACATAATGTTTACCCATGCCTTAATATTACCTTTACGGACTTTTGGAAGGTTTTCAATAACATCTCCTTCTTTAGACCATACTTCTACAACCATTTCTTTAGACATATAAGCTTCATGAAGAATGCTAGGTAGTCTGTGAATATTATGTGTACCAAAGATCATATCAACAAATGGGTGAACCTTTAGTATACGATTAACAACAGACTCTTCCTGTGACATGCATCCACAAACACCTAATAATAAGTCAGGTCTTCTTTTCTTTAAAGTCTTTAAATGACCAAGCTCCCCAAACACTTTGTTCTCTGCATTTTCACGAATTGCGCAAGTATTTAAAAGAATAACATTGGCATCTTCAACACCATCAGTTGGCTCATAACCCAGTGCCATGAAAATACCCGCCATAACCTCTGTGTCATGTTCATTCATTTGACACCCATAAGTGCGGATGTAAAACTTCTTACCTTGTCCCATTGCTCTATATTCTTCAGGAATCGAAAAACCGTCGTATTTTACTTCTTCTTTACCACGTTTTTTTGCATCCTTTAGAGAAGGAGGCATGTACACGGCTTGGAAATACTGGCTGTAGTCCTTATCGGATTTTTTGTCCGAAGGATTTACTTGAGTACTTTCCTTACGCTGTTGTTCATTCATTCTGTCATTCTCCTTTCAAACTACCTTTTACCTTTTTCTACAAAAATCATATCGTCTTAGCAAAGCTAAAAACTTTAATGGTCAGCTTTTAAAAATCTATAAAAAATTTATTGAAACATACAACTAAATAGTATATCGCTTATATTGTGAGAAGACAATCTTTAATAGAATCTGTAAGGAAATTGTACACGTTTTTCACTAAAAATGCTAATCTAGTTTTTGGTATGTGCTGACTCAAAAATAAATTGAATTTTCCCTTCTTTCCAATCTAACTTTGCATCAAACGTCTTATCTCCTTTTTTAAATCCTTTTATTAAATTTGTTTGATCTCCCTTTAATAGTTTCTGAATATTAGTTTGTGAAATTTTCTTGCTAAGAATTATCTTTGATATTGTAAAATTGCATTTTGTTTGTTTATAGTTCGTACATCCGTAGAATTCACCTTTATCAACAATATCACCATCACACAATTTACATTTACCTACATTTTTCCCAATCGAGTAGCGCGAAGTAGTCCGTTGTATTGACTCAACATTAAGTCCTTCAAAGTTCCATGTTGTTGCAATAGAAATAGCATCTGACACGATTTTAGTTGATAGTTTTTTAGTTTGCTCCATAAATAAAGCTGGTGAGGCTTGTCCTTCACCTATTTCTGATAAACGTTGCTCCCATTTAGCGGTCATTTCTGGAGAAGCTAAAACATGATCACCTACAGCTTCTATAAGAACTTTCCCTTTATCTGTTGCAAATACTTGATTCTTCTTTACTTCGATGTACTTACGATCTTGTAGCATTGTAATAATCCCAGCTCGTGTTGCTTCTGTTCCCAAACCTTCAACCTTACTTAAGATTTTTTCTAATTCATCGTTATCTAAATATTTTCCAGCCGTTTTCATTAAAGTGATTAACTGACCCTCTGTATATCGTTTAGGCGGCTGTGTTTTACCTTCCTTTGTTTCAATTTTGTCTACATGCCCTTTGTCACCTTTTTGGACATTCGGAAGTAATTCATCTTTTTCTTTATCGTCTTGAAAAATAACTTTACGCCAGCCTTCTTGGATCTGTTGTTTACCCTTTGTAATAAATTCTGCACGTCCATCAACCAAAGTAGATAAAGTCGAATAATCAAAAATCGCCTTTTCATAATGTGCTGCGATTAATCTTCGAACTATCATGTCATACATTTTTTGTTCATCACCAGACATACGTTTTGGATCTCTGACTTGTTCAGTTGGAATAATGGCATAGTGATCTGTTACCTTTTTTTCATTAACATACCTTGTATTATTTAATATTGATTGTTTAGGTAAAGGAAAAAGATCTTTATACTCTTCAAATTGACTAAGCTTTGTTAATATATCCGGAAATTGTTCAGCTTCTCCTTTGGTAACATAAGTCGAATCACTACGCGGATAAGATACGATACCTTTTTGATAAAGTGATTGAACAATATCTAATGTTTTCTTAGGTGAAAATTTAAATGCTTTATTCGCTGTTGCTTGTAAAGATGATAAATTAAAAAGTAACGGTGGTTGATATTCCTTGCGCTCAGTTATTAGCTCTTTTATTTCTGCTGGCTTATCCTGACAAAATGAGGCTATTTTTCGTGCAAGTTCCTCTTCCAACACACGCGTTTGGTTATCTTTTTGCCATTTTCCTTTATATTTCTTTCCATTCACTTTAAATGTCGCAATAATTTCCCAAAAGGGCTCAGGCTTAAAATGTTCAATCTCTTTTTCTCTTTTTACGATTAAAGCAAGTGTTGGTGTTTGTACACGACCTGCTGAAAAAACATCATTCATTCCTTTTTGCTTGAGTAGAAGCGAATATACTCTAGAAGCATTCATGCCTACTAACCAGTCTGCACAAGCACGTGAATAGGCTTCATAATAGAGATTTTTGGTTCTTTCATCATCGAGTAATTGCCGAAAGCCTTCGAGAATAGAAGCAGGCGTTAATGATGATATCCACAGTCTTTTCAGAGGCTTTTTCACACCAGATAAGCTGATGATGTTACGAATGATTAGTTCCCCTTCTCGTCCAGCATCACCAGCATGTATGATTTCATTAACAGATGGGTTTTTAAGAAGCTGATTAACGACATTGAATTGCTTTGTTTTTGATTTTGTCACTTCATATTGAAATTTCTCTGGAATAATTGGCAACATGGAAAGCGACCATTTTTTCCACTCAGCTTTATAAACTTCCGGTGCACTTAATTGAGTCAAATGACCGATAGCCCACGTACAATAAGCTCCATTTGGAAACAGATCATTAGGCTTTATTTCAAAATAACCATCTCTTTTAACTCTTTGAAATTGAGCGCACAGTGTTGCGGCTTGATCTGGTTTCTCTGCAATGATTACTTTCATCTATTATCACCTTATATTATTAATCTACGAATCATTTATCTTCTTCTACTAGTTTACTTTATTTTTGTTAAGATTAAAAATGTACGAAAATTCATTTTATAGGGTATCTATTAGCTTTGTCACTTAAAAATTTACATGAAGCATCTAAAAAACAAAAAAAAGACCAACATAGTAAGGTATACAGCCTTATCTATGTCAGCTTATTTAATAACTTATGGTTTTAATACAACCTTTATACACTGGTCATCATGACCGTTAAAGATTTTATATGCATGTTCTGCATCATCTAATGAAGTTTTATGTGTAATAATCTCTTGAGGATCAATTTCTTTACTCGTAATCATATCATATAGCTTTGGCATTATTGGGATAATTGGAGCCTGACCCATTTTGAGTGAAATGTTTCTTGCAAAAAAGGCTCCTAGTGGAAAGTTATTATAATTTGCTCCATAAACACCCGTAAGCTGGACTGTTCCACATTTTCTTACAGCTTTTGTTGCAATTTGTATAGCTCCTATTGTTCCACCTTGTAGCTTTAACTTTTGCTCTATATATTCTAATGGAGATTTTTTCCCGTCCATACCAACACAATCTATCACAACATCTGCTCCACCGTGTGTGATTTCTTTCAAGTGTTCTCCCATATCAGGAAATTCTGTAAAGTTGAACGTTTCAACTTTGTTCTTTTCTTTTGCATGATTTAATCGATATGCTTCATAATCAACAGCAATAACTCGTTTTGCGCCCTTCATCCAAGCAAACTTTTGAGCCATTAATCCTACAGGACCACTACCTAGTACGATAACTGTATCATCTTTTTTGACTTCTGCATGCTCAACACTCCAGTAAGCAGTTGGTAGTACATCTGATAAAAAAAGAAGTGACTCGTCTTCTAATTCACAAGACTCTGGAATTAAAAATGGTGTGTAATTACCAAAAGGAACCTTTAAATATTCAGCCTGTCCACCTGGATGATTACCGAATTTTTCGGTATATCCAAATAATCCACCAGAATCATAATGAGGGTTTGAATTGTCGCATTGACTTGTTAAATCACTTTGACAATAAACACATTCCCCACAAGATACATTAAACGGAATGACAACTCTGTCACCTTTTTTTACTTTTGTTACATCTGGACCCACTTCTTCGACAATGCCCATAGGTTCATGACCAATAATATACCCTTCTGGTAATGGCATATTACCTTGGTATAAATGTAGGTCAGATCCACAAATTGCTGTAGACGTAATTTTAACAATAATATCATCTTTTTTCTCAAGCTTTGCATCTGGTACTTCTTTGACAGCAACATTATTTGGGCTTTGATATGTTACAGCTTTCATCATAACACTCCAATCTGTATCAATTCATCTAGTTAAGTATGCCCAGAATATGTATATAGATTTATTAAATTTAGGATAAAATCGATTATTAATAATTAAATCTGCTCCACTCTCAAAAAAAAAAAAAAAAGAATAACACCTATCTTTCCAAACGTAGATATCTTTCAAAAACTCTACAATAAAACTTTTAAGGTTTATGGTTTAAAATAAAAACAGTACTCAGAAAAGTACTGTTTTTATTTTCTTTATATTATTTCAAGCTCTTTTCCTGCTTTTTCAAAGATATTCAATGCTTCTTGAAGTTCTTGTTTTGTATGCTCAGCAGTAACAATTGTTCTAACACGTGCTTGCCCCTTTGCAACAGTTGGAAAGGCGATTCCTTGTGCAAAAACACCATATTCAAGTAATTTATCAGAAAATTCATGTGACAAAGCCTCATCTCCAACCATAACCGGAGTAATGGGTGTATCACTTTTTCCGATATCAAAGCCTAATTTTTTTAGCCCGTCTTTAAAAAACCTTGTGTTATCCCAAAGTTTTTCAATTAATTCTGGTTCTTCCAATAATACGTCTATCGCCTCAATACAAGCTGCGGTAACTGCAGGTGGATGTGATGTACTGAATAAAAATGGTCTACCTTTATGAATTAAGTACTCAACGAGAGTCTTGGTGCTTGCTACATAACCCCCTAATACACCAACTGCTTTACTTAAAGTACCCACTTGAATATGAACACGTCCATCTAGACCGAAATGATTAACAGTTCCACGACCATTTTCACCTAATACACCAGACGCGTGTGCATCATCTACCATAACTATAGCATCATATTTCTCAGCTAAATTAACAATTTCAGGAAGAGGTGCAACATTACCATCCATCGAGAAAACACCATCAGTTACAATTACTCTTACTCTAAAATCCATTGACTCCTTTAAAGCTGTTTCAAGATCAGTCATGTCTATATGCTTATAAACTTTTCTTGCTGCCTTCGTTAAACGAATGCCATCAATAATAGAGGCGTGATTTAATGAATCTGAAATAACAACATCATCTTTTGTTAATATTGAAGAAAGCACACCCTGATTCGTCGTAAAACCTGATTGAAAAACCAAGGCTGATTCAGTATGTTTGAAGGTTGCTAATTTTTCTTCTAACTCTTGATGCATAGTTAATGTACCTGCAATTGTTCGGACAGAACCAGTACCTGCTCCATATGTTTCTACTGCTTCTAGTGCTGCTTTACGTAAACGTGGGTGACTCGTTAAACCTAAGTAATTATTTGAGGAAAGTTGTATGACTTCTTTACCTTTTATAACAACCTTTGCACCTTGATCACTTTCTAAAGGAACTAAGCTTCTGAAAGTTCCTTCTTTTTTCATATCATCTAGTTCAGATTGTAAATATTCAAAGCCTTTCATGTTTATCTCCTCCTATTTTCTTTTTATGGATGTAATACAACTTTGCCACAATTACCTTCTATCATAAGATCAAAACCTTTTTCAAACTCTTCTAAAGAAAAGTGATGAGTGATCATTGGTTTTACATCCACTTGACCTGATTGAATTAAACTCGAAACCTGTTGCCAAGTTTCAAACATTTTTCTACCTGTTATACCTTTTACCGTAATTCCCTTGAAAACGATATCATTTGTCACATCAAATTCAATTGGTCGAACCGGTAAGCTTAAGATCGAAACTCTCCCACCATTTGTGACCATTTTAAAACCTTGATTCATGGCTATTGGATGACCTGACATTTCACACACAACATCCACACCGTTTCCTGCTGTCAGTTTTTGTACAACATGAAGTGGATCATCAATTTTGGAATTAACAATAGTAGTTGCTCCCATCATTTTTGCTAATGTAAGTCGATAGTCATTTAGATCAAAAGCTATCACTTGTGCTGCACCTGCTGCCTTAGCAACACCCACAGCCATAATGCCAATAGGTCCACAACCAATAATTGCTACTGTTTTCCCCACAACATCTCCTGAAAGAACAGTATGAACCGCATTACCCATAGGTTCTTGAATTGCCGCAACATCAAAAGGCATTCCTTTTGGATTTACCCAAATATTACCTGAAGGGATTGCAACATACTCAGCAAAACATCCTTGTGTGTCCACACCAATAATTTTTGTGTTTTTACATATATGTGCCTTACCCGTTAGACATTGTGAACATTTTCCGCAAA
Organism: Metabacillus litoralis; assembly: GCF_007994985.1. Classification (GTDB taxonomy): domain Bacteria; phylum Bacillota; class Bacilli; order Bacillales; family Bacillaceae; genus Metabacillus; species Metabacillus litoralis. The sequence continues at coordinate 144,628 of NZ_VOQF01000003.1, forward strand.
CTAAATGTGTTTCAGCTGAAACTGAATCACCAATTGAAATATTGGTTACTTTAGAGCCTATTTCTACTACTTCTCCTGAAAATTCATGACCAAAAACATATGGTGGATTTACCCGACTTTCAGACCATTCATCCCATTTATAGATATGAACATCAGTTCCACATATTGAAGTGGCCTTTACCTTAATTAACACTTCATCATCGGCTATTCTTGGAATATCAACCATCTGCACTTTTGCTCCATAACCGCGATGATGTTTTACAACCGCTTTCATTTTTCCACTCAAGAAAAACACCCCTTAAAGTTAAAACCTTCTTATATCTATATTTTAACATCAATATTAACTTTGTAAATATATGTGTGTTTTACCAGTGGACAAATGGTTATATATGAAATAAAATTTTATATTTTATATTTACATCTTAAATACTGAAACAAACAATCGCAAAGCACATGAGTTTACATAATATTATTATGTTTCTTATAAAGTCTTTTCTGAAAAATTGTTGTTAATAGACATAATTATTTGTTAGAACTAAGATTTTCTCACATAAAAGGTACATTTCTTATAAGAAAAGACACCTCTAGACTTTATCCAGCGTAGTTTCCATAAGATTTCCAAATGAATACAGATTGCGATAATAGCTTAATAAAAAAAGATTGATGATTAATCATCAATCTTTTTAAACATTACATAAATTCTGCTACTAACTTATTAAACACTTCTTCATCAATCTCTAAATCAGCTTGTGATAGTGGCTGATCACTGTAACCAGTTAAAAGTTCTTGATAAGATTTTTGCTCAGTGTTTTGATAGATAAGTCCTGTTACTAATCCTTTATGCTTCATAAGTGTTTGCATTGCAGTTTCTTTACTATGTGGATCATAGCCTTCCACATCTGCTAGTTTAGTTAAATTTTCTTTAAACCAATCATAAGTGTTTACTTTGTTGTAGGTAACACAAGGACTAAACACATTGATCAGTGAAAATCCTTTATGATTAATTCCTGCTTCAATTAAGGCTGTTAAATCTTTCAAATCAGTTGAAAAGCTTTGAGCAACAAATGTTGCACCAGCTGTTAATGCCATTTCCATAACAGATAGAGCCGACTCAATTGAACCTTCTGGAGTACTCTTCGTTACAAAACCAGCATCACTACGAGGAGATGTTTGTCCTTTAGTTAATCCGTAAATTTGGTTATCCATAACAATATACGTAATATCTATGTTACGTCGGATAGCATGAATTGTATGACCCATTCCGATTGCAAAGCCGTCACCATCACCACCTGATGCAATAACAGTTAAATCTTTATTGGCCATTTTTACACCTTGAGCTATTGGTAATGATCGACCATGAATTCCATGGAAGCCATAAGAGTTAATGTAACCGGAAATACGACCTGAACAGCCAATTCCAGATACAACAGCTAACTCCTCTGGTGTTAAGCCTACATTTGCAGAAGCTCGCTGTATCGCAGCTTGAACTGAAAAATCCCCACAGCCAGGACACCAGTTTGGTTTTACATTATTTCGAAAATCTTTAAAAGTTGTCGCCATTTTATAACAACTCCTTACTTCTCGTATGAATTTCATGAGGAAGGAATGGATTACCGTCATATTTTAGTAATGATGAAATTTTCTTTGCATTCCCAACATTCATTTTTAATAAACTTGCTAATTGACCAGTAGCGTTATTTTCAACAACAATAACTTTTTTAGCAGCTTCTACTAAGGGCTCCAATTCTTGAGTTGGAAAAGGATGGATTAAACGTATTTGTGCATGGTTTACCTTAATCCCATCCTCTTCTAAACGAGTAATTGCTTCCTCTATTGTACCTCTAGTTGAGATATACCCAACAAGTAAAACGTCCGGATTTTCATGTTGGAGATTTTTATAAACAGGATTTTTAAACGATAGACCATCTAGTTTTCTAAGTCGCTTATCCATTTGTGCTACACGGTTGCTGGCTGATTCTGATGGCTTACCAGTTTCTTCATGCTCAACACCCGTTACATGGTGAATACCGTTTTTCATTCCTGGAATAACACGTGGTGAAACACCATCTTCTGTTACTTCAAAACGCTTGAAGTATGCTTTATTTTCTGATTCAGGTAAATCTTCCGTTAATAGCTTTCCGCGACGTATATTTATTTCACTATAATCTAATGGCTCCACAGTTTGTTTTCCTAAAGATAATTGAAGATCAGTTAAAAGAATAACAGGCACTTGATATTCCTCAGCTATATTAAATGCTTCTATTGTGTCATAAAATGCCTCTTGAACTGTACTTGGAGCCATTACAACTTTAGGAATTTCACCATGTGTGCCATATATCATTGCCATTAAATCCGATTGCTCCTGCTTTGTCGGTAATCCTGTACTTGGACCACCTCGTTGAGTATCAATAATAACAAGTGGTTGTTCTGTCATTCCTGAGAGTCCAATAGCTTCCATCATTAGTGATAATCCAGGACCAGCAGATGCTGTAAATGTACGTGCACCAGCATAATTAGCACCGATTGCCATTGTACATGCGGCAATTTCATCCTCTGTTTGAATAACAGCTCCACCGAATTTTGGCAATTTTTCTATTAAGTATTCCATGATTTCAGAAGCAGGTGTTATAGGATAAGCTGCCATAAAGCGAGATCCACCAGCAATTGCACCTAAAGCTATTGCATCGTTACCAATCATAAACATCCGCTTATGACCATCTGCTTTTTCAAGAAACATATCTTGTCGGTTAAAACCGAGCTCATCTTTTAAATACGCGGCACCCTTTGAAATTGCTTCCATGTTTTTTTCAACAATCTTTTCACCTTTTTTACCATATGTATCATTTACAACTTCATGATACTGATTAGGTTCAATATCTAAAATCGCACTTGTTGCACCAATTGCAACCATATTTTTCATCAATGAAGTGCCTAATTCTGTAGCAATTTCAGTAAAAGGAACAGAATATAATGTTACATTGTCACTTTCTGGAATACTCGGCTTAAATTTAGCATCCGCAAGGACAATTCCCCCATCTCTTAGCTCATGAAAATTCACATCAATTGTTTCTTGATCAAAAGCTACTAATATATCAAGATCATCAGAAATAGATCGTACCTGTTTTGTACTCACACGAATTTTGTTATTTGTATGTCCACCCTTAATACGAGAAGAAAAGTGGCGATATCCGTATAAAAAATAACCTAGTCGGTTTAATGCAATAGAGAAAACTTCACCAGTACTTTCAATACCTTCTCCTTGCTGTCCTCCAACTTTCCAAGAAAGTTGACTTATCATGTATTTACACCCCTCTATAAAGCAATGTTGAAATTTTTATATATAACTATCAGTTTATCAATAATCTTGTCGAATTTCATTATTATATCATCTGAAATTTCTTCAGACTACACTAAACGTATCAATTGTAGACTTTCCAACAAAAAAATACAAGAGTTTCACTTTAATATAGTAAAATCTTTGGCTATATCAGAAATTGATATGTTCAAGAAAATTTCGATACATAAATTTATGTACAAGTTCTTCGTTGTAATATTTTTGAAGTTCGTTAATCAATGTTTCATAACATGCATAATTATGTAAACCTTCTATTGTAACATCGATCCCATCAAAATCCGATCCAAATCCAAGCTGATTTTCACCTCCTAATCCACAAATATAATCCACATGTTTTATGACATCTGAAATTGTTGGATTATTTTTACTCGTTGTAAAAAATGGAACAAACGTCACACCTATCATGCCTTTATTTTTTAAAAGAGCGACAATTTGCTCGTCTCGTAGGTTTCTCACATGAGGACAAATCGAATAAGCATTTGAATGGGATGCAATCGGGTACTTCGCTATTTCTAGTGCTTCCCAAAAGCTTCTTTCACTAGCATGTGAAACATCTGTCCATAGCTGCTTTTCATTTAAATACTCAATAACACTTCGCCCAAAGTTTGTTAAACCACCATTTCTTTTTTCATGTGCTCCATCAGCTACCAGATTAGCAAAATTCCATGTTAAACCAACAGATCTGACTCCCAATTGGTACAATATTTGCAGATTCTTTAACTGATCTCCTATCGCATCACATCCTTCTAACGTTAAAACTGCTCCAATTTCTTGATTAGTTATTTGATCAATATCTGATTTTGTTTTTATTAGTTTTATTTCTGGATAATTCTTAACGATCTTTTCATAGAAGATCGTAATTTGTTGTAAAGCAATGTCCATTCTATTGATAAACGGAACATCTTCAGGAATAAAGATGGCAAAACACTGGATATTATTGTTCATTTTTTTTAGTTTTGAGATTGAAACCTGGAGTCTCTCATCTTGGTATACGTCTATATCAGGTTCTCTCCATAGCTTATATAATAAATCACAATGAGCATCAAATATTTTCATTACTCAAGTCTCCTTTCCATAGTGCAACCTTATCATCTTATTTTAGATATTTCGAGAGTCGATAAGTGAGTCTTATTGTTCGATAATCAGGTTAATAACCTTCTGTGTTAAGAACCTATAGAACATGACAAAACAGGGCTTGACTCTATTGAGTCAAGCCCTTGTATTATTAACATCACATATATAAAGAATCTAACGCTTTCAACGCGGCTCCACAATTAACTTAATAGCTGTTCTTTCTTCGCCATCTATTAAAATATCTGTAAAAGCAGGTATACAAATTAAGTCTACACCACTTGGTGCTACAAATCCTCTAGCAATTGCTACAGCCTTTACAGCTTGATTTAATGCACCAGCACCAATTGCTTGTATTTCTGCTCCACCACGTTCTCTTAATACCCCTGCTAATGCACCAGCTACAGAATTAGGATTTGATTTTGCTGAAACCTTTAATATTTCCATTTCTAGTTCCCCCTTAGTTTTCAATGAATCCTTGAGTGTTCATTAGAACAATCATTGGCATATCTTGTTTAAAGGCTCCCCTTACTTACCTTTAAAACAGTATTAGTTAATCATCCAATGATACTATATTCACTAGAGTTGGAAAATATTCCTGCTTGTTCGTACATTAATTCGAAATCTTCGAATAGAAGGAGGAAATGCCTATAACAAAAATCAACAGTACATCCAAGAACTAAAAAGGATTTAGTACTACAGCTGTATATCTAAGATCCAGACATTTAGTTTACAACTTAAGTTAAGCGTGAAACATGTGTTTATTGATGAAGAGCTCTTTTACTTATTCAAAAAACATATGATCATCATTAATTAGGATACGCTCAATTTTACTGGCTTTTCCAGTTTTATCTTCTATATCAATAATAACTCCACTTAATTGTTTACGACCTTCAGCGACATCGTGGCGCACAGGTAAACTTGTTAGAAAACGTTTTAAGATCATATCTTTATCCACACCCAATATTCCATCATAAGGACCTGTCATACCTACATCTGTTATATAAGCTGTACCTTTATCTAATATTCTATTGTCAGAGGTTTGAACATGTGTATGTGTACCTACTACAGCAGAAACTCGACCATTCAAATACCAGCCCATTGCTTGTTTTTCACTAGTTGCCTCTGCATGAAAATCAACAAAGATAATGGATGTTCGCTTCTGAGCTTCTTCTATCAATTCATCAGCTTTTCTAAATGGACAATCTGATGGTGGTAAAAACGCTCGACCTTGTAAATTTATAACAGCAATTTCTTTTCCCCCAACCGTAACAAAGACCATCCCTTTACCAGGGTTATCAACTGGAAAATTTGCTGGTCTGATCATTTTCGTTGCTTTATCTATAAACTCAAAGATTTCACGATTATCCCAAGTATGATTCCCCATCGTCACTACATGTGCACCATTCTCGATAAATTGCTGGTACATTTTCTCAGTAATCCCTCGACCGTGTGCTGCATTTTCTCCGTTGATTATTACAGCTTGCGGACGAAATTTAGTTTTTAATTTAGGTAAATACTCTTTAATCATTTCACGACCTGGTGATCCAAAAACATCACCAATAAACAATAACTTCATAATTGAAAGCCCTCTCTGTCATATTAATTTAAATTTCTTATAAGACTGCCTATATGTATAAATTGCTGTATTTCTTTATAAAGTTTCAATTATTTCTTAACCTATTTATGTTCCTACTTAGTGTTACACAAAAAACTCAAAAAATAAAGCGGTGCATCTCTGCACCACTTTATTATTTTGCATATTCAACTGCCCTTGTTTCACGAATTACCGTTACTTTAATATGACCAGGATAGTCTAATTCTTCTTCAATTCGTTTTCGTATATCTCTCGCTAAGCGATGTGCTTGTAAATCATCAATACTATCAGGTTTAACCATGATACGAACTTCACGTCCAGCCTGAATTGCAAATGACTTTTCAACACCCTCATAAGATTCAGAGATTTCCTCAAGCTTTTCAAGACGACGAATGTAGTTTTCAAGTGTTTCACTACGTGCGCCTGGTCTAGCAGCAGACAATGCATCAGCTGCTGCAACGATCACTGCTATAATTGACGTTGGCTCTGTATCACCATGATGAGATGCTATACTGTTGATAACAACAGGATGTTCTTTGTACTTTGTACCAAGTTCTACACCAATTTCAACATGACTTCCTTCAACTTCATGGTCAATTGCTTTACCGATGTCATGTAATAAACCCGCTCGTTTAGCTAACATCACATCTTCACCAAGTTCTGCAGCCATTAATCCAGATAAATAAGCTACCTCAGTTGAATGCTTTAATACATTTTGGCCATAGCTTGTACGGAATTTCAAACGACCAAGAATCTTAATTAAATCTGGATGCAAACCATGTACACCAACTTCAAAAGTTGTTTGCTCTCCAGTTTCTCGGATGTATTCGTCTACCTCTCGACGAGATTTTTCGACCATCTCTTCAATACGTGCAGGATGAATACGTCCATCTTGAACAAGCTTATCAAGAGCAATTCTTGCTGTTTCACGTCGAATAGGGTCAAAGCCTGATAAAATAACTGCCTCTGGTGTATCATCAATGATAAGATCAATACCCGTTAATGTTTCTAACGTTCGTATATTACGACCTTCACGTCCAATAATACGCCCCTTCATTTCATCATTTGGAAGGTTAACAACTGAAACTGTTGTTTCAGCTACATGATCTGCCGCACATCTTTGAATAGCAAGTGACAGGATTTCTTTCGCCTTTTTATCTGCCTCTTCTTTTGCACGATTTTCGCTATCTTTAATCATTATAGCGATATCATGTGTGAGTTCATTTTCTACCTTTTCAAGAATGATTGACTTAGCTTCATCTCGAGTAAGGCTAGATACGCGTTCTAGCTCTGTTTGCTGTTTACGCACAATCTCGTCCACTTTGCTTTCCATCTCTTCAATATGCTGTTGTCTGTCATTAAGAGAATCTTCTTTTTTCTCTAGCATAACTTCACGTTTATCTAAAGACTCGTTCTTACGATCGAGATTCTCTTCTTTTTGTAATAAGCGATTTTCTTGTTTTTGAAGTTCATTCCTTCTTTCACGAACTTCTTGTTCTGCTTCTGTTCGCAACTTATGGATTTCATCTTTAGCTTCAAGAAGCGCTTCCTTTTTCGTTGCCTCTGCATCACGTTTTGCTTCTTCAATTATCTGCTCAGCAGCATTATTAGCTCCAGCAATTTTCGCTTCTGCAATAGATTTACGAACAAAATAGCCAACAACTGCACCGACGATTAGGCCAAGCAAAATGGAGATGATTATTGATACTATGTCCATCATTACACCTCCTCTTGCTATGAACTTGTTTTTCTAGATTAAAGTGTCGGCATGTACATTGTTCAATTTAAGTTGTCAACATACAGCACAAAGCTTTCTGATCATGTTGAACTTTGCGTCTTTTATAAGTTTTTAGGAAGACCATTTCAAGTACCAACATTTTGTTTGCTTTTTAAAATTCTTCAATCATCATTCTACAAAATTGTAAAATATACATCCTAATTGTAAATCTGTGAATTTTTATTGTCAAGCCTATGACCGTAGTGATTTCAGTGTTTCTAGCGAATTTGTTGAATAAATCATTAAATCAACGAGAATAATTGTTGCTTTTTGTCGAAGTGTGTCACGTGATTAGCAGATATTTTTCGACATACTATGATTATATGGAGCTTTGTAATGATCATGTAAGGTGTTACATCTTCACTCATTGATTTTACGACAATATTCAAGCAGAATCACGCTTTCAAACATTACGGGATTTCCTATGGCAGTGGTTTACCAATCTATTTAGAAGTATATTTTTGAAGAAATATTTTTTTATAATAACTTATTTTCACCCAATAACTTAGTAATATACAAAATATTTATGTAATATTTAAATTTAAACAAAAAAAGGGCATATCTGCCCTTTTATACTGCCTTACTCTCCTAATAGGTTTAATTCTTCATTCTCAGGAGCAATTACTTCTTCATCTAATCCATAATGCTTACGGATTTTCTCTTGAATCTCAAGTCTAATTGCTGGATTCTCTTTTAGGAATTGCTTGGCATTTTCGCGACCTTGACCTAAGCGCTCTTCATTGTACGAATACCAAGAACCACTTTTTTGCACAAGATCAATATCTGTACCTAAGTCGACAATTTCCCCTTCTTTAGAGATTCCCTCACCATACATAATGTCTACCTCAGCAACTTTAAAAGGAGGAGCAACTTTATTTTTCACAACTTTAATTTTCGTTTTGTTACCAACCATGTCATTTCCTTGCTTTAGTGTCTCTGCTCTACGAACCTCTAAACGCACAGATGAATAGAATTTAAGCGCACGACCACCAGGAGTAGTTTCGGGATTTCCAAACATTACACCAATTTTTTCACGAATTTGGTTGATGAAAATAGCAATTGTTTTTGATTTATTAATAGAACCTGATAATTTACGTAAAGCCTGTGACATTAAACGTGCTTGAAGACCAACATGAGAATCACCCATCTCACCTTCAATTTCAGCTTTTGGTACTAGAGCTGCAACTGAGTCAATTACAAGAATATCTACTGCTCCACTACGTACAAGAGCTTCAGCTATTTCAAGTGCTTGTTCACCAGTATCAGGTTGTGATAATAATAGTTCATCAATATTAACACCGAGCTTTTGAGCATATACAGGATCAAGAGCGTGTTCTGCATCAATAAATGCAGCTTGACCACCTTGTTGTTGTACTTCTGCAATTGCATGAAGAGCAACAGTGGTTTTACCAGAGCTCTCAGGACCATATATTTCTATTATTCTACCACGTGGATATCCACCTACCCCTAATGCAGCATCAAGTGCAAGTGAACCACTTGGTGAAGTTAAAATCTTTCTATCTGTTTGTTCACCTAACTTCATTATAGAACCTTTACCGAATTGTTTCTCTATTTGTTTTAACGCCATATCTAAGGCAGCTTGACGATCGCTCACAAAATTTCCTCCTCTAAATGAATCTATAATAAATATAACGCATTTTATATCATTTGCCAAGTGAAAACCGAACATTTATTCGATTGTTTTAGCTATGAAGTTTTCTTCATAATTATATTTTATCTTACTAAAAAATTCTATTTTCTCAGCATAATAACATGTGGAAACTCAATTTTAAAATTTATTATTTAATTTCGAAGAAAAAAGATCTGAATAAGTACCAGATCTTTTTTCATCAATTAGTATATCATTCTATTTCATTTAATAGTTTGACCAAATAGTGACATCCATACTTTACCGTCTTTAGTCTTATTCCGTTTCTGGATCCTGCTAAATTTAAGTTATACACCTTTGTATAATCATCACTAAGTGATATACCGATAAAGACCGTACCAACTGGTTTATTTTCCTGTGTAGTGGGTCCAGCAACACCAGTAAAGCTTATTCCTATATCACTACCAGTAAGCTTGCGTATTTGTTTAGCCATTTCATTTGCACATTGTTCACTCACTGCACCATATGTTTCAAGAATGTGTTGATCTACTTGTAAAATTCTATGCTTAACATCATTCGTGTATCCAACAATACTTCCGTTGAAAATGATTCCTGCACCCTCTAGTGCTGTAATATGCTCTGAAAACATCCCACCAGTTAAACTTTCTGCAGCGGCGATTGTTTTTTTCTTCTCCATCAGAATATTTTTCAGCTCATTAACAATTGTTGTTTGTTCATAACCATAGAAAAACACACCAACACGTTCATTTATTTTATTCTCTATTTCATCTAATAGCTTATTAGCTACTTTTTCGTCTTTATGCTTTGCTGTTAGTCTTAAAGTAACTTCTCCATCTGCTGCTAAAGGAGCTATTGTAGGATTGGTTTGTTGATCAATTAAATCTTGAATATCTGTTTCTAATTGAGATTCTCCAATACCAAAAAAACGTAAAACCCGTGAAGTTAATCTATCTTGAAGGCCTAATTTTTCATGAAAGTATTCTATACCATATTTATTAAACATAGGTCTCAGTTCACTAGGTGGACCAGGTAATAGCATGTATGTTATTTCATTCACTTGGAAAGCCATGCCGGGAGCCATACCATAGTCATTTCTTAATATGTATGAACCATCTATAACAAGTGCCTGCTTTTTATTGTTTTCAGACATGACACGTTTTGTTTGAGTAAAATATTGCTCAATGCTTTGTAATGCATGTTGATCAAAGTTAAGTGTTTTACCAACTGCTTTTGAAACAGTTTCTTTCGTTAAATCATCTTTAGTAGGTCCTAAGCCTCCAGTAAATATAATTACATTAGATCTTTTTTGCGCAATTTCAATAGCTTGTTCAAGACGTGCTGGGTTATCACCAACTACTGTATGATAGTATACATTTAGACCAAGCTCTGCTAATTGCTGTGATAAAAATTGTGCATTACTATTAACGATTTGACCAAGCAATAACTCAGATCCAACAGCAATTATTTCAGTACGAATATTCATTGTTTACCTCCTTAGAATAAACGTTATTTTGAGTTAATAAACGCTTGTTTATTTTTAATAAAATAATCCCAACCAGAATAAACAGTAAAAAATGTTGCAACCCATAAAGAAATAGAAGCAAAAGGCAGATTAATAAATTCGAAAGGAATATTATGTAATAAAAGAGCTGAAATTGCTATAATTTGCGCCCAAGTTTTAATTTTACCTAACATATTAGCTGCTACTACTTCACCCTCACCTGCTAAAACAAGTCTTAACCCTGTAACTGCAAACTCACGACTAATAATAAGAATGACCATCCATGCAGGAGCAAGTTCAAGATCGACCAAGATAATGAGTGCAGCAGAAACTAATAACTTGTCTGCTAGAGGATCTAAGAATTTTCCAAGGTTTGTAACCATATTTAATTTTCTTGCATAATACCCATCAATCCAATCTGTAGTTGAGGCGATAATAAAGATGATTGCTCCTATAAAATGTGTTAGTAAAATAGACTCTGACCCTAATGTCAATGTTCCCCATTCAAATGGAGCAAGCATAATTAGCATAAATACTGGAATTAAGAAAATTCGTGAGATTGTTATTTTATTCGGTAAGTTCATAATACATATCCTCCGTATTCGTTTGTTTGTGAAATGGTACTTTTTTTCTTCCAATTAAAACAGGACGACTCCGAGAATGTCAGAGCTCTCCTTAAGATATTCGTGAAACAAACTTCATACCTTAGGAGAGGTTTTAGACATTCTTTGAGTCAGTCCCTATTCTTTCATATAAATAATTGTAATATTTTGAGGAGTTTTCTTCGTATCCTCATATTTTAAAAGCTCACCATTGATTTTCAAATCTGTTCCAGGGACGTTGCCAACCCTCACTGTAATTTCAGATTCTGCTGAGAAATCATTTGCTTGTGTTTCTCCTTTTGGAATTTCCTCACCAAAAAAGGTTTTTCCTTTACCATTTTTAATACCCACCCATGTACGGTCTTTTGCGATGACCTCTAACTCAAACTTATCTGTTCCTGAAAGTTCATATACTGTATTTGAACCATTAACTTCTTTAAATGTTAAGGTTTGTACAGGTTTTTCTTCCTCAGGGGGAGCACTTTCCTCATCATCAGCTACAGGTTCTTCATCTGTTATTTCTGTTTCTGTTTCTGTTTCATCTTCAGATGCAACATTATCAATTTTCTCGAATTCACTATCATTTACTTCAGTTATGTTTGTTTCATTTTCATTTTCCTGATCATTTACCGCTGCATTTTGTCTCCAAATCCAAAAGCCAACTGCGATAATTAAAATGAGCAAAATCAAACCAAATTTAGGAAGTAACTCAACAAACTTAGACGCAGTTTTGGGTAATTCTCTTTGCGTTTTCACTCGTGAAAGTTGTTCAGGGACATCCTCTTTATATGTAGTTGGTACTTCATTCTTGAATTCCTCAAAAAGATCATCTGCATTCAAATTAACAGCTTCAGCATATTGTTTAATAAATGCTCTTGCATAAAATTTCCCTGGCATCATAGAGTAATTACCCTCTTCAATACCTAATAAATATCTTTTTTGAATTTTTGTTATAGCTTGAAGGTCATCTAAACTAATATTTCTTTCCTCTCTTGCTTGTTTCAGTCGATTTCCTAATTCACTCAACCGTAACACCCCATAATTAAAAGTCAAAGCCTGAAAGACTTGGAGAATCAAACCTCATTTGTGGTTCTTCAACATCTTTATACGTAATTTCTTCGTCAGGATCATTGCGAATTTCTATTATATAATCGAAATCATCAATTGTATATTCTGTATTTTGAACAAAAATATCTGGATGCTCTACTACCTTGGTTGCAGATAGTCTCATGATCTCTCTAACTAACTGTAAATGCTTTTCAGATCCTCGTCTAGTAGATACTATACCATCTATAATAAATACATTATCTTCACTATATTCATCAGCAATCAACTGACTTCTAATTGTTTGCTTAAGAAGTGTTGATGAAACAAATAACCATTTTTTATTGGCATTAACACTTGAAGCAACTATTGATTCAGTTTTACCTACCCTAGGCATTCCACGAATCCCCACTAACTTATGACCATCTTGCTTATATAATTCTGCCATAAAATCAACTAAGAGTCCAAGCTCATCTCTTACAAACCGAAATGTTTTTTTATCATCTGCATCTCTTTGTATATATCTTCCGTGTCGAACTGCTAAACGATCTCGGAGCTTAGGTACACGTAGCTTTGTAACAGTTATATTGTCCATTGTATTTAATATTGATTCAAGTCTTCTTACTTGATTATTACTTTCACACTTTAACAATAATCCTCGACGTGAATCATCTACACCATTGATCGTCACAATATTTATTGATAACATCCCTAATAAAGATGCAACATCACCTAGAAGACCAGGTCGGTTTTTTTGTATTTCATATTCTAAATACCATTCATATGGCAAAATAAACCCTCCTTATTAGAAGGCTCTGTTAAATTTCATAAAGATTTTGTTGCTACTGGTGGTATTAACAAAGCCATATAAATAAAAGTTCGAATCATCTTCATTATATCATATATGATTTTTCCAAAAGATGAAAGATTTAAAAGAGGTATGAGGAAAATAACTAAGAATAAGTACATTGAAAAAAGAGAGGAAATCTCCTCTCTTAATTAGAACCGTTATCTTGAACAAGCTTAACCATCATGTTAGCAATAGCGTGCTGTTCTTGCTCTGACGCTACACTCCATAAATCTGCTAGTACTTTTTCTTGAGGATTTTTAGCTTCTACTTGCTTAGCTAAATAATCGCCGATTTCAAAAGCTAAATTAGAAATAACTTGATCATTCATACCTTCGTTTTGTGCATGATCTAAACGATCACCAAGAAAACCTTTCCACTCATTCCAATTATCTAAAACAGACATAGGAGTACCTCCTTTTTTTATTGTTACATGTGTATTATTCCTTTAGGAAAAACATTTTATTCAAATAAATAAAGAAACCTTTAAATCCATCCCCCATCAACTGATATTACTTGTCCAGTTATGTAAGAGGATTTTTCAGAAGCTAAAAATACGACAGCTTCAGCTACTTCGTTAGGATGCCCCAATCGACCTATAGGAATTCCTTCTGATAATTCTTCTAATTCATCTTTATTAAAATTTGAAAGCATATTGGTTGAAATTGCACCTGGAGCTATCGCGTTTACTCTCACTTTACTTGGACCTACTTCTTTTGCCAGAGCCTTTACAAAGGAATTTTGCCCTCCCTTGACCATTGAATATAAAACTTCACATGAAGCACCAGTTATTCCCCATATTGACGAAATAACAATAATATTCCCTGATTTTTTACTAATCATTGGGGGTAGTAATTTTTGCGCTAAGCGAAAAGGGCTTGATATATGTAATTGAATCATTTGATCTATTTCCTGATCATTCATATCTGTTATTAATCCATAGAAACTATTACCGCTATTTAATACAAGTAAATCAATTGGGACTGAAATTTGATGAATTAGTTCATTAACACCAGATATAGTAGACAGGTCTGCTTGAACTGGAATGATCTTACTTTCACTACCTGTGAATTTTTCAATAAACTCCTTAATTGCTGTTTCATTTTTATTAAAATGAACATATAGTGAATACCCTTCATTCAATAATTTTTCTGCTATGGCAGCTCCAATCCCTCCACTAGCACCTGTTATTAATGCGAATTTCCCCATTTAAATGAACTCCTTAAGGTCTTATTATATTTGGTATTTAAAAAGGTCTGACTATTTGTCAGACCTTTTTAGTATATCATCTATATTTTAGTCATGTTACTTTGGAATAACCTGACAAACTGAAAATAATTTCTCTTCCACAGCTTCATTCAAAACCTGATTTATGTCTTCTTTTGTTAAAGATTCCAATGTAGGAACAACATCAAAGAGGTTCATATCATTAAAAGCATATCTTGTGAATTGATTTGCAATATATTCAGGTGAATTAACAGCCCTTAAAAATGAACCAATTTTTTTCTTTTTCGTAGCATCAAACTGACTAAAATCTCCACCATCTTTTTTTGCTGTAATAAGGATATTTTTGATTTTTTCTGCCAAAAGATCTGGATTATTTGTATCCCCACCGATCATTGCAAAGCCGAAGCCTTTTTCTTCTGTATAATCATAGCTAAATGTATCATCAATTAAGCCTTCACCATATAATTCCTCATAATGATTAGAGCTTTTACTAAAGAGCATATCTAAAATAATATTCATTGAAAGCTCATATTTTAATAATTCTTTCCCAACTCTTTTAGGATTTTTAGCTTTTAATCCTACTAAACATTTTGAGCTTTGCACATTCATTCGTAGTTTTTCAATTGACTTATATACCTCGTCTTCTTCAATAGGGAATTCCCTTTTAATTTCTTCTTGATTTGTAAAATCCTTTTTCTGTTGATTTTCTCTAACCTGATTCAAAATTTTCTCTGGCTCTACTGCACCGACAACAAATAAAAGCATGTTACTTGGATGATAAAAAGTATTGTAACATTCATATAGCGAATCCTTTGTTATTTTAGCAATAGACTCTTCTGTTCCAGCTATATCGATTCTAACTGGATGATTTTGATATAAGTTTTGAATGAGCCCAAAATATAAGCGCCAGTCTGGGTTATCATCATACATATTTATTTCTTGCCCTATGATACCTTTTTCCTTCTCAACTGTTTTTTCCGAAAAGTAAGGTGTTTGAACGAAATCAATTAATGTTTCCAGGTTTTTATCAACATTACTTGTGCTAGAAAATAAATAAGCTGTTCTTGTAAATGATGTAAATGCATTTGCTGATGCACCTTGTTTACTAAATTGCTGAAATACATCACCATCTTCTTTTTCAAAAAGCTTGTGTTCAAGAAAATGAGCAATGCCGTCTGGAACTGATATTGATTTCTCCTCATTAAGAGGCACAAATTTATTATCGATTGATCCATATTTTGTTGTAAATGTTGCATATGTTTTGTTAAATCCTTTTTTGGGCAAAACATAGACTTCAAGACCGTTCTCCATTTTTTCATGATAAAGTGTTTCTTCTAATTGATCAAAACGAATAGGATTTGTCATACATTCCCCCCCATTCCTTTAAGAAAATAAATAGTATCCAGTTCAATTTTGTTAGCTACCTGTATTACCTCTTCTTTTGAAACATTATCAATGCCATTTAGATAGTCATCAAAGGAGCGATGAATGTTAGCAATCACATTATGATAGACGATTTCAACTAAACCATATGGTGTATCAACTGTTTCAAGCAGCTGGTTTCGGATCACAGCCTGTGTTTGCTCAAATTCTTCATTTGAAAATTCACCATTTTTCATGGCATTCATTTGTTCTTTTATAATTGTCACAGCCTGCTTATAATTCTGTTCTTCAATGCCTGACATTACCATTAATAGCCCTTTATGACTCTCAACTCTAGATGCCGCATAATATGCTAAACTTGCTTTTTCACGGACGTTTATGAATAGCTTTGAATGAGAAAATCCTCCAAAAATTCCATTAAACACTTGAAGAGCATAATAATCATCATCTTTATACGTACTATTTGTTCGATATCCTATATTTAACTTCCCTTGTTTTACATCCTGCTCTTCAAAAACCTCTGTTTCCTTTACAGACTTTTGCTTTTCTGGTTCAGCTGTTCGCTGAGAAGTATTAGTAAAGTTAAAATATTTCTTAACAAAACCTTCTACTTCTTCTTGCTTTGTATCACCCACAACATACATGTCGATTTTGTCAGATGTTATTGATGTTTTGTAATATTCATATAGAGTTTCACCAGTGATTTGATCAACTTGATTAATTTCACCATTTACATGTAGAGCATAAGGTTCATCTTTACACATTTCTTGAACTAATCGTAAATTTGAATATCTCATTTTATCATCATAAACTGCCTGAATACGTTGTTTAAGAGTACGTTTCTCCTGTGTTACAACATCTTCTTTAAAAACTCCATTTTCGATAACAGGTTCAAGTAAAATCTCTGATAATAATTTCACTGCTTTTTCAAGTAATGGAGATGAGTCCTTTAAAAATTTTTCATTTGCAATTTCCATCCGGAATGAAATGATATGATTCTCACCTTTTTTTGCAAGATCAACATGTAGTGTTGCTCCATATAATTCATCTAAATGCTGTCTTAGACTTGTGCTCGTAGGATAAGACTTTGTACCTCTCTGAAGAACATAAGGCAATAATGCTCTATTAGTAACATCAGTTTCATTCAATGGTGCTAATAGCTTTAGTACAATTGTATTTGTTTTAAATTTTGTTGTAGAAATAGTATGTAATGACATTCCGTTTATTTCTACAAGTTGCTCATCTATGTACGACATTTTGAACCTCCTTTTATTGACAGTTTTGCTTGTAATTATAACAATACGAGGATAATAAAGGAAATAATACACTTTTTTACTCTTTAATTAGTCTTTCTAAGCAATTTATTATTTATACATAATTAAAGAAGACTGACAAAGGGGATCCCTTGAGTCAGTCTTCTTTATGCAAGCTTTGGCATCTGTTTTGAATTAGGATCTTTTTCGTTGCCTTTATTGGGCTTAATAAAGAGTAGAACCACCATTACTGCTATCAAGCTGCTTCCAGCAGAAATATAATAAATGAGATGCTCAGATGCTGTCATAAAATAAGAATATGCAGGTGGACCTGCAGCAACACCGATAAATCTCATTGAACTATATATGGAGGTAATTGTTCCTCTTTCTTCCTTTTCAATACCTTCTGTTATCATTGCATCTAAACTTGGTAGCGTAGCCCCTATACCTATACCAGTAAAGACTAAAAATGAAATAAGAAAGATAATGGAGTGTTGAATTCTTAACGCTATAAAAGAAATAGCAACAGTTCCCATTCCAACAATCATCACTGTCTTCATTAACTGCTGATTTTGACCTATTTTTTTTCCTGATACAAAAGAGCTTATTGATAATGCTAATAATGGAATCGCAAGTACAAGACCTTTCTGAATACCATCAATTTTGTATTGTTTTTCTAATATATCTGATAAATAAAACAGAACTCCAAATAAAACAAACATTATGATACAGCCTACTGCAAAAATAGAATATAACCATCTACCATTTTTCTTAAAAATATCTTTCACACAGTGAGTAAACTCTTTGAATGATTGTTTTTCCTGTTTCTTTTTCTTGGGTATTTTAACTAATAGAAAAACGAGCAATACACTAATTCCACTAAAAAAAGGAATAAACCAAAATGGCAGGTACCATAAAAAAGAGGCTAGTGCAGCACCAATTATTGGACTTAATACTTTCCCTGCAGTATTTGCCGTTTCAGTTAAACCAAGCCCAGCGCTTATTTCATCATCATTTTTAAACATATCACCTATTAATGGCATCACAACTGGAGCTGCCCCAGCAGAACCTATCCCTTGTAAAATCCGTCCTAATAATATTATAAAAAATGGGTCATCTATCTTCCATGCAGCCCATCCCGATACCGCTCCTCCAATACCTGCAATAATTAAACAAGGAACCATTACAACTTTTCTTCCAAAACGGTCTGATAAATAACCTGCTATTGGAATTAAAATAATTGCAACGATAGAGTAGACCGTGATAATAAGGGAAACTTGAAAAGAGCTGATATCTAATTTTTTTGCTATGAGAGGTAGCACTGGAATTAGCATAGAATTTCCCAAAGTCATAACAAGTGGAACAGATGATAATGCAAGTAAGTCAAGCTTCTTTCCTGATCCCATTTTGTCTTCTCCTTGTCTTATTATTTATTTGATACCAAGTTCATTTTGTGTAATTTCGCCCTAACATATACTGGGATTTAGTAACAAATCTCATTATGTATGACCCTTTACATAAGGCGCCTTTCTAAAAATTAGGGTTCTGTTCACCTCGTTATTCGATAAACAAATGAAAAAAAAGCTTCCACAAAATAAATTGTAGAAGCTTTTTTTCAATACTATTATCTTTTACCTTTTTCATACGGTGTTCCTAAAGCTTTAGGAGAATCTGCTCGCCCAATAAATCCTGTTAGAGCTAAAATTGTTAATACATAGGGTAGAATAAGCAAATAAACCGTTGGAATATCTTTAAGCAATGGTATCGTGCCACCAATAATACTTAAACCTTGTGCTAAGCCAAAGAACAATGCTGCTCCCATTGCTCCAAGTGGATGCCATTTACCAAATATAACAGCAGCAAGAGCCATAAAGCCTTGTCCACTTATTGTTGCATGACTAAAGTCTCTAGCGATAATTGTTGCATAAACTCCACCGCCAATTCCAGCAAAAGCTCCACTTAGAATAACACCTATATACCTCATTTTTGTCACATTAATTCCCATTGTATCAGCAGCCATTGGATGTTCACCGACTGAACGTAGACGAAGACCAAATGGTGTCTTGAATATAACATACCATACAATAAATGCAGCGAATATAGCTATATACGAAGTAATGTAACCTCCAGAGAAGAAGATATCACCAATTATTGGAATATCACTTAAAAAAGGTACATCCATTTTATTAAAGCTAATTGTGATTCGATCTGTTTGTCCTTTTTCATAAATATTCTTCACTAAGAACAATGATAAACCAAGTGCTAAGAAGTTAATAGCAACACCACTAACAACCTGATCAGCTTTAAATGTAATTGAAGCTACGGCATGAAGCAAAGAAAAAACGCCTGCTGCAATCATCGCAGCTAATATAGAAAACCATGGTGTGGCATTTCCTAATATGTCAGCAAACTGCAAGTTAAATATTATACCTACAAAGGCCCCAATAATCATTAAGCCTTCAAGTCCAATATTTACAACACCAGATCTTTCACTAAAAACTCCACCTAGTGCAGTGAAAATAAGTGGTGCTGCAACGAATAATGCAGTGGGAATGATGATCTCTAGAGCTTGTAATATACTCACTTATTTCCCCTCCTTTTTAAAACGAAGTAAAATCCAGCGGATAAAATAGCTAGAAGCTACAAAGAAGATAATAAGCGCAATAATAATCTCAACAAGCTCATTTGGAACACCAGCCTCAGAAGGCATATTTAATGCTCCTACCTTTAAGCCTCCAAATAAAGCTGCTGCTAAAATAATTCCAATAGCTGCATTTCCTCCAATTAAAGCTACTGCTATACCATCAAATCCGATACCAGTAAACCCGCCTTTTACTGAAACATATTCAAAAGTACCTAAACCTTCCATGGCACCTGCTACACCAGCAAAGGCTCCAGAAATAACCATAGATAGAATAATATTACGATTCACGTTCATACCTGAGTAATGAGCTGCATCGTGATTAAATCCTACTGCTCGAAGTTCATACCCTTTTGTTGTTCTTTCGAGTAAAAACCACATAATAAACGCAGCAATTAGTGCAATAAATATACCATAATGCATACGAGAATAATCAGTCATATTTTCGAAGAACTCAGATCGTAATGATGCAGTTGGGAAAATTTTATCTGATTTATCAGCATTATCTGTCATAACATTACGTATTAAAGCATTTGTAACATGCAATGCAATATAGTTCATCATAATTGTGACGATAACTTCATGCACCTTAAATCTTGCTTTTAAAAATCCAGGAATAAATCCCCAGAATGCACCAGCTAAACCAGCAGCAATTATGGCTAATGGAATATGAATGATTGCAGGTAATTCAAATGCAACCCCGACCCATACAGCGGCTAACCACCCAACTATTACTTGTCCTTCTACACCAATATTAAAAAGACCTGTACGAAAAGCAAATGCAACAGCTAAACCTGTTAAAATATAAGGAGTTAATTGTCTAATTGTTTCACCAATATAATATGATTCCCCAAAAATCCCATACCATAATGCACTATATCCTGCTATAGGATTATACCCACTAACAAGCATGATAATTGCACCAAATAATAATCCTAAAAATACAGCAATAACTGGAATTAATAAGTTCATATAACGATTTAGATTCATGATAGCTTACCTTCTTTCTGACGTTTACTACCAGCCATTAAAAGGCCTAGCTCTTGTTCAGTTGTTTCTTTAGGATCTACTATATCTATTATTTCACCTTCGTAAATAACAGCAACACGATCACTAACATTCAAAATCTCATCAAGTTCAAAGGAGATAAGAAGAACCGCTTTTCCATTATCACGTTGTTCAATAAGTCGACTATGAATAAATTCAATTGCTCCAACATCTAATCCTCGAGTAGGCTGAGCAGCTATTAAAAGATCTGGATTACGATCTACTTCACGTCCGATGATTGCTTTTTGCTGATTACCACCAGACAATGCTCTTGCTAAAGTAGATATACTCGGTGTTCTTACATCAAACTCTTTTATAAGTTGTTTTGCTTTCTCATAAATGTTTTTATAATTTAAAACACTTCTTTTAGAAAATGGTTGATGATAATATGTTTGTAGTACCATATTTTCACCAATCGGAAAGTCAAGAACAAGGCCGTGTTTATGACGATCCTGTGGAATATGTCCAACACCCTTTTCTGTTATTTTGCGAGGGTGCATATTCTCTATTTTCTTATCATTTAATTTAATTGAACCTGAATCGACTTTTCTTAATCCTGTAATCGCTTCAATTAGTTCTGTTTGTCCGTTACCATCAACACCAGCAATTCCAACAATTTCACCTGCTCGTACTGACAAATTCAATGATTTCACTTTAAATACTTGACGATTATCCTTTACGTTAAGGTTCTCAATCGTAAGAACATCTTGTTTTGGCTTAGCTACTGTTTTTTCTGTAGTAAAAGAAACTTCTCTTCCTACCATTAACGATGCAAGTTCATTTGGATTTGTCTCTGCTACATTAACTGTCCCTATTCCTTCTCCCTTTCGGATAACAGTTACACGATCACAGACTTCCATTATTTCTTTTAATTTATGTGTAATTAAAATAATTGATTTACCCTCGTTAATCAGTGTTTTAAATATTTGAATTAATTCTTTTATCTCTTGAGGTGTTAACACCGCAGTTGGTTCATCAAAAATTAAAATTTCAGCACCACGGTACAGTGTTTTTAAAATTTCAACCCTTTGCTGCATTCCAACAGAAATATCAGCTATTTTTGCTGTAGGATCAACTGACAGACCATAACGCTCTGAAATCTCTTTTACTTGTTTTTCAGCTTCTTTTAAATTAATTGAACTACCTTTTTTTGGTTCGTTACCTAAAATAATATTTTCTGTTACAGTAAATGTGTTAACAAGCATAAAATGCTGATGAACCATTCCAATACCTAGATCATTAGCAATATTGGGATTGGTAATATCAACTTTCTTTCCTTTAACTTTTATTTCACCTTTTTCAGGTTGATAAAGTCCAAAGAGTACGTTCATTAATGTTGATTTACCTGCCCCATTTTCTCCTAATAGAGCATGAATTTCTCCTTTTTTTACCTGTAACGTTATATTGTCATTTGCTACTATGCCAGGAAATTCTTTACGAATATTTAGCATTTCAATTACATAGTCCAAACATGCTCACTCCTTTATCCTGAACAACATAAATATTAATTTTTTTTGCTTATACCTTGAATAAAAATCAGCAAATTCAAATCTTTCATTACATATGTACTACTAAATTGACTTAGATAAAAGATTTGAATTTATCGATTTTCAGGAATAAGGGCTGACATAATTAACTCCCATCTCTCTAACACTTTTTTATTTCTTTTTTGCAAGAGAGATTTGAGATTTCACTATTTAGTCAGCCCATTCCATTTTAAACTCTTATTTTGTAGGTACTTCAATTTCACCATTAAGAATTTTTTCTTCGTATTCTTTAACTTTTGTTTTAATTTCATCACTTAGATGCTGATCACTCGGAGCGATACCAATAGCACCTTCTTCGATTCCATACTCAATAACTTCGCCACCTGGGAATTCATCAGCTGCAGCTTTTTCAGCTAAATCTTGAACAGCAACGTCAACACGTTTTACCATAGATGTTAAAGTAATGTTAAATTCTTCTCCGTCTTTTGTTTTACCATTACCTTCTTCGTATTGGTCTTTATCAACACCAATTACCCAAAGTTCACGAGTTGGATCTTCAACTTTCAAATCAATTGCTTCTGAAAATACACCATTACCAGTTCCACCTGCTGCATGATAAATAATATCTGCGCCTAAACCGTACATGCTTGAAGCAATTTGCTTACCTTTTGCCGCATCACCAAATGAACCAGCATATTGAATTTCAACTTTTGCATCAGGATTTACTGCTTTAACACCTTCAACAAAACCAACTTCAAATTTCTTAATTAAGTCACCTTCAACTCCACCAACAAAACCAACTTTATCTGTTTTTGTTGTTAAACCAGCTACAACACCTGCTAAGAAAGAACCTTGATGCTCTTTAAATGTAATACTAGCTACATTAGGCTGTTCTACAACACTATCAACAATTGCAAATTTTGTATCTTTTTGTTGTTGAGCAATTTCATCTACAGCGGGTTGAAGTAAATATCCAATTCCATAGATAAGATCAAAATTCTTACGAGCTAACGTATTTAAGTTAGTTGCATAATCTGCATCACTTTGAGATTGAAGATAGTCATATCCACCAGTCCCTTTTTCAAGACCATTAGCATCACCATACGCAGTTAAGCCTTCCCATGCAGATTGGTTGAATGATTTATCATCAACTCCACCTATATCCGTTACCATTGCAACTGAGAAGTTATCTTTTGCTTCACCAGCACCTTCTCCGCCACCAGCTTCTTCCTTCTGATCTCCGCCACCACAACCTGCTAAAAGAGTACCAGCAGCTAGTAATAATGATAATGCTAAACCATGTTTTTTCTTCATCTTTTTAAAGCCCCCTCAATAATTTAAGTATAAGTATTACATTTTACTAAAAAATGATAGTCTATTCGAGAACAACCACCTCCTTGAAGTTATGTAATACTTATTTATATTAGATAACTTTAGGTAAAAAAGCAGAAATATTGGAGATTTTCTCACAATGTTTTATATTTTTTCACATAAAGCTCTGAATAACACAGTAAAATTGATAGTTTTATAAAAAGGTCATCCCTTTTATTCTTAACCTATATTCTCTTTCTTACTACATGGAAACTAAAGTTATCAGCTCTAAAATAATTTAAAGAGTATAAAATTGGTCGATCTTCATCATCGAAATGCATCTGTTTTAGCAATAATAATGATGTTTCAGGGTCACATTCTAAAATAGGAGAAATTTTATCATGGTATCCTATCGGTTCAATATGGGTCACTGCATAGCTTATATAAATACCAGCTTTTTCTTCTAAAACCTTTAATAATGATTCCTGTTCATGTTCAAAAGTATCTGGAAGCAGGTCAGTAGGTATTTTATCAAGACAATAGACTACTGGTTCAGCGTTAGCAGTCCTAACTCTTTCTAGTAAAAAGATATCCTCTTCCTTTTTACACTTAAATCTTTTTACATCATCGTCTGTAGCTCCTATGATTGACGATGAAAGAAAAACGGTTCCAGGAATTGAGTTAGCTTGTTCAATCATACCTGTAACACTATTTAATTGTTCGATACCAGAAGTAAAACGTGGTTTCGCATTCACAAATGTACCGACCCCATGCCTTCTGATGATAACGTTTTCTTCTTCTAATGTTCGAAGTGCTTCTCTTAAAGTAGCTCTACTTACACCTAAACTTTTTGAAAGCTCAAATTCAGAGGGTAATTTCTCTTTTTCTTTGTATGTACCGTTTTCTATATCCTCTTTTATCTTATCAATCACTTGTAGGTACAAGTGCCGATTATCAGATTTTATGGTCATTCATCCACCCCCAATTTATCCGCTAACTATAAGAGATCAGACATCTGATGTTATACACCTTTCTCTAATCGAAATTACTATATCACGTTTTATGCTAGAAATAAATAGAAACTCTTCAAATTTGTCGAAAGAAGAGAAATAAAATATTTAAGTTTGAGGTTATTGTTAAAAAGTTTAATACCATTCTCTAGCATTAGCCAATTCTCTCCATATATTTCATCTAATATTTTACTCTTAATGTCGTAATTTGTCGATTTTAAAATAAATTTAAAATATTAAGATAATTACTATTGTTACTCCTATATAAACTAATACGATAAAAAAATTGCTTTATATTCAAAGTTTCAACTCTTCTAGAGTGATTGTTTTGAAGTAGCACTTTTACTATTGCTGTTTGAGCAAGCTTTTAGATTTTGATTATCTAGTTTAAAGAAAGCAAGTAATAAAAAAAGTGATGGTTATAGTTTAACCATCACTTCCATATTCTCTCCTAATTCACATGTAGCAAGTTCACTATCCATAGATTTTCTGCTTAAGTTCTTGCTATTTAAGAAGTAAGTTCTTCATGTTTTTCCTTTGATATTAGGACGTCACGTGGTTTACTTCCCTCATAGGGACCTACCACACCTCTTTCTTCCATTGCATCTATTAATCTAGCTGCTCTTGTATATCCAACTCGAAATCGACGTTGAAGCATTGATACAGATGCGGTTTGCATATCCACAACAAGTTGTACAGCATCATCATACAAATCATCTGTCACTTCAGTTTTCGTCTCAACAACCTCTGTTGGGATCATTTCCTCCTGATATTGAGCTTTTTGTTGAGCAATAACAAAGTCTACTGCTTGTTCAACTTCTTCGTCTGATAAAAATGCTCCTTGTACCCTAACAGGCTTTGATGCTCCAACAGGTAGAAATAGCATATCACCTCTACCAAGTAGCTTCTCAGCTCCACCCATATCAAGAATTGTTCTTGAATCTGTTTGTGATGATACACTGAACGCGATACGAGACGGAATGTTCGCCTTAATTACACCTGTAATAACATCTACTGATGGACGTTGTGTTGCTATTATCAAATGAATACCAGCGGCACGGGCCATTTGAGATAATCTTGTTATCGAATCTTCCACATCTGAAGAAGCAACCATCATTAGATCTGCAAGCTCGTCCACAATTACTACGATATAAGGAAGTTCCGGCTGTTTTGCTAATTCCTCCTGATTATTTCTTCTAATTATCTCATTATAACCTTCAATATTACGTGTTCCCGTATGTGAAAACAACTCATATCTTCTTTCCATCTCATTAATCACTTTTTTTAGTGCCTGTGATGCTTTCTTAGGATCAGTTACTACAGGTGCTAAAAGATGAGGAATACCATTATAAACATTCAATTCAACCATTTTGGGATCTATCATCATTAATTTCACTTCATGTGGCTTAGCTCTCATTAAAATACTTGTAATGATTCCATTAATACATACACTTTTACCACTTCCAGTAGCACCGGCTACTAACAAATGAGGCATTTTATTTAATTCAGCCAAAACAGCATCACCTGAAATATCTCGACCTAGTCCAATTAAAAGTTTTGCGTCAGGTCGATCATTAGATTTGGATTCTAATACTTCTCTTAAAGAAACCATCGCTACTTCAGAATTAGGAACTTCAATTCCTACTGCTGATTTACCTGGGATAGGTGCCTCAATTCTTATATCCTTTGCAGCTAATGCTAAAGCTAAGTCATCACTTAAATTGACAATTTTACTTACCTTTACACCTACATCAGGATAGACTTCATATTTTGTTACAGCAGGACCTAAATGAACTTGTGTAACTTTTGCTTTCACTCCGAAACTTTGAAATGTTTTTTCTAATTTTCTCGCATTTTCATAGATATTCTTTTTATCTGCCGCTTGAGAATTATGTTTTGGTGCTTTTAATATTTCTATTGATGGCAGCTCATAATCTTTATTTTCTACCTCTACAAATGCCATAGGCTGAAGTACTTCCTGATTTAGATCTTGAGTTTCTTCGGCCACCACACTTTGTGTGTTTGAAGCATTACTTTGAGCTTTATAATCATTATTTGTATCCATTGTATGAATAATCATTTCCTGAGCTGGTTTTTCCGGCTCTGAGCTATCAGAGAAGCTTGAAATAATTGGCTGCAGTTCATCTTCTTCAACTTCATGTTCCATTTCATTTTCTTTCTTTTCTTTTTGTTCAGCTCTTTTCTGTTTTTGTTCTATTCGTTTTTTCTCCCATGCTTCGGGGAGACCCTTCATATCATCGATAAATCCTAGTGTTTGATTTTTAATAAAATTCCCTACGGGTTGAAGTAGTTTGGTAAGTGTACCTTGTAAAGAACGACCAGTAATTAAAATAATTCCTATTACTATTAAAACAACAGCAATAATTCTCGATCCTGCCTCAGCAAATAAATAATATGAAGCTGCAAATAATATTGCACCAAGCATACCACCGCCTAAATCAACCGAACTAGCTTCCCCTCTTACATCCATCCAAAATAGCTCAAGGGTATTTGAAAGGACACTCGGAGAAACAAATGTTCCATTGTGAGAAAGCATTTTAAAAAGGGTTACATGGCTTAATAATAAAAGTGATGCAGTTATACAGAAAATACCTGCCATTTGTCTTGAAAATAAAGGAGGTATTTGTCTTTTCCAAATTAAATATAGTGAGAATAATACAATACCAACTAAAAAGAGCATATACCACTCACCACTAAAAAAACGAAATAGATGGACAAAGGCTGTACCTACAAAACCTAATTTGGATATTGCTATAAGAGCTATTGCTAATATAATTAAACCTGAAAGCTCAAATTTTAATATACGTTTCCAGTCATCCTTCGGTTTTCGTTGTTTTCTCTGTTTTCCTTTTCTTTTTGTCATTTATATCACCTATGTATAGTAATCTGTTTACTATTTTTAAATTTTTTTGCTGCAAGAAAGAAAGCAGCCATAATGGCTGCCTATCTCTTTTAATTCATTATACCATAATTCCCTTGATTGGTAGAAATGGACATTGTAACTTTTTGTCCAGGACATATTGCAGAGTCTAAATAGTGATTAGGATCACTGCTTAATATTCGGACAATTTCAAATTGAGAATTTGTTGTTTCTTGAACAAGAAGTTGTACACCATTCACTTCAACAATCGATTGCTTTTTATATTCTTCTTCTAATGTTGGAAACATGTGTTCACTCGGTACCATTGTGTAAAAGATCATTGTAGCATCGTGTCCTCATCATTAGATTTTTCTAACAAACTATTTAGTTTTTGTATAGCTTGACCTACACCACCGACTTCATCAATTAAACCATATTCAACTGCATCCTTACCAACAACATTTGTCCCAATATCACGTGTAAGATTCCCTTTTGAAAGCATTAGTTCTTTAAATTTCTCGTCAGTAATATTTGAATGCTTTGTAACAAAATTAATAACTCTTTCCTGCATTTTATCAAGATATTCAAATGTTTGAGGAACACCAATAACAAGTCCTGTTAATCTTACTGGATGAATTGTCATTGTAGCTGTTTCAGCAATAAATGAATGGTCACATGATACAGCAATTGGTACACCAATTGAGTGACCTCCACCTAGTACAATTGAAACAGTTGGCTTTGATAAAGATGAAAGCATTTCAGCAATGGCTAAACCAGCTTCAACATCTCCGCCAACAGTATTTAGAATAACTAATAAACCCTCAATATTAGGATTTTGCTCAATAGCAACAATTTGCGGAATAACATGTTCATATTTAGTTGTTTTATTTTGTGGTGGTAGCTGTATATGTCCTTCTATTTGACCTACAATTGTTAAACAATGGATTTTAGAATCACTGCCCATTTGCGGCACATTTGTTTGACCTAACTGTTGAATTTTTTCAACTATTGAGCTTTCCTTACCTTCTTGTTTTTCAGTGCCTTCACCCTGTATGTAACGATCATTATTTTCCACGTAAGCCACCCTTTCATAATCATTCTGTTTCTTAGTATTTACAAGGGTGGCTATTTCATGCAAATGAAAACTTAGAATAGGTAATTGCATGAAATAAAGGCTTAATGTTGATTTCTAGCTGAGAGGAATTGCCTTTTTAAAAATGATGAATGTAGAGCTATTTCATTCTTAGTAAAAAACGAATACATGTAACAAAACTCAACAGAAAAATTTAGTAGAGCGTAAAATAAAAAGACTAACTCAATATAAATAAATGTGAGTTAGCCTATTATTTGTCCAAATAAACCCTTACACTTCCATAATAATTGGAAGAATCATTGGTCTTCTTTTCGTTTTCTCGTAAAGGAACTGATTTAAAGATTCTCTAATATTTAACTTTATCTGTGACCACTCAATAGCTTGTTCACGCATACTTCTTTCCACAACATTAGAAACAACTTTTGTTGCATTTGCAATAAGCTCTTCTGATTCACGGACATAAACAAAGCCTCTTGTAATAATTTCTGGTCCAGAGTTTATTTTCTTACGTTGTTTATCAAGTGTAACAACAACAATCAAAATTCCATCTTGAGATAATAATCGTCGATCTCGTAATACAATGTTTCCTATATCACCAACTCCAAGACCGTCAATTAAAACATTACCAGACGGTACCTTGCCACCTGTATAAACATGGTTACCCTTAAACTCAATAACTTCACCTTTATCAACTAAAAATATATTTTTATCTTCCAATCCAATTTGTTTTGCTAATTTTGCATGTGCTTTCTGCATTTTGAATTCACCATGTATTGGAATAAAATATTTAGGTTTTGTTAAATTAAGCATTATTTTTAATTCTTCCTGATGTCCATGTCCAGATACATGAACTTGCTTCTCACCAAATACAACATTTGCTCCAGCTCTAAATAGTAAGTCTATTGTTCTTGAGAAAACTAACTCATGTCCAGGCATAGGTGTAGCAGCAATTAAAACAGTGTCTCCACTTCGAACATTAACTTGCTTATGAGTTTGTTTCGCCATTCTTGATATAACTGCTAGTGGCTCACCTTTGTTACTAGTTGTTAAAATAGCTATTTCTTTTTGTGGATGCTTGTCTATTTCATTAATAGAGATAAATAATTCATCCTCAACATCAATATATCCTAAGTTAATTGCCAAGTTTAAAATATTTCTCATATTTTTACCAACAACAGCTAATTTTCTGTTATTCTTAACAGCTGCATTAATAACTTGTTGAATTCTATGCAAATTTGAACCGAAAACAGCAACAATCACTCTTCCATCTGCATTGTACATAACATCAGAGATTTCTTCACCAACGAGTGCTTCTGAGCCAGAGTAGCCTGGTTTTTCTGCATTTATACTATCTGATAGTAGACACAGAACACCTTCTTCACCTATTCTAGCAATTTTACCAATATCCATATAATTATCACCAACTGGAGTTTGGTCAAATTTGAAATCACCTGTGTGAACAATTGCGCCCATTGATGTAGAAAAACTAATTCCGACTGAATCAGGAATACTATGGTTTGTTTTGAAAAAAGTTACTTTTGTGCTTGAGAATGATAAAACAGTTTCATTATTTATTTCTTTAACTAAAACAGATTGACTCATACGATTTTCTTTTAATTTCTCACCGACTAATGCTAATGTTAACTTAGTACCGTAAATAGGTACATGGATATGATGTAGCAGATTGAAAATTCCTCCGATACTTTCATCATGTCCATGAGTAAGGAATATACCTTTTACTCGATCTTTATTTTCTTTAAGATACGTGATATCTGGTATGACCATATCAATACCAAGCATTTCATCTCCTGGATACATTAATCCTGAATCTACAACAAAAATATCTGAATTAATTTCCACAACAAACATATTTTTACCGACTTCACCAACACCGCCTAAAGCGATTAATTTAATTTTTTCTGTCTTTTCCATGATTTAATAAATCCTCCCCGCTGAAGTACCCGTTCACCGTCACTTAGAGATATTATAACTGATGAAAGAAATGGAATACAAGGAAATTTTCACCGTATAATATTTTTACTAATTCTCTTATTGAAAGTTTGTTACAAATTAACCTATATACCTGTTAGAAACAGTGAATGTAATGCAAATCACAACAGCAACAGCTTCTACTACTAAAGATTTGCAATAAAACAAAAATAGAGCAACACTTACTACATATCACTAGTTATCCAGAGTCATGAATAACTTGATATCTTGTAAGTGTTGCTCTTATTTTTATAAAACCTTATCTTAAATTTTGATCGATTGTTTCCATTAGTTCTATACGTTCAGCACTTGTTAATGGTAATAATGGTAAACGAACAGATCCTACATCTAATCCTTTAACTTGAAGTGCCGTTTTAACAGGGCCAGGATTAGGAACAGCAAATAATTGCTTCATGATTGGTAGAAGTGTCCGGTGCAGTTTAGAAGCACCAGCATGATCTCCGTTCTCAAATGATGAGATCATTTCTTGCATTTCTTTACCAATTATATGAGATGCTACAGAAACGACACCAGTTCCACCTATAGATAGGACAGGAATTGTTAATCCGTCATCTCCAGAATATAAGTGAAAATCATCACTAGTTTTAGCAATGATGTCTGCCATTGCATCAAGATTACCACTAGCATCTTTAATAGCCTTAACATTAGGTAGTTCTGCAAGACGAACAATCATATCAACCGACATATTTACAACACTACGTCCAGGTATGTTATATAACATAATTGGAAGCTTCGTTGATTCTGCTATAGATTTGAAATGTTGGTACATTCCTTCTTGACTAGGTTTATTATAATAAGGTGTTACAAGCATTATAGCATCTACGCCTGCTTCTTCTGCTTGTTTAGTCAATTTTATTGAAGCTGCAGTGTTATTACTTCCTGTTCCTGCAATTACAGGGATTCTCCCATTTACTTCTTTTACTGTATGTTTAATTAAAGCAATTTTTTCTTCTGTACTTAATGTAGGTGATTCACCTGTTGTTCCTGCTACTACTAACGATTCCGTACCATGGTTAATCAGATAATCAATTAAAGTAGATGTTTTCTGAAAATCAATATTTCCGTTCTTATCGAAGGGAGTTACCATAGCTGTAGAAAGTTTACCAAAATGACACATTACCTTCACTCCTTTTGTTGCAATCTAACTAATTAAAGCTTATGAGAAGCTTTATTTATATTTATAAATCCAATAAAAAACTGATCTACTCTATTTTGATAGATTAAACGCCTCATGTAAAGCATTAACTGATTTTATCATATCTTCTTCTTTTACAAGTACCCAAATTGTTGTATGGCTATCAGCTGATTGAAGAATTTGTATTCCTCTTTCGGATAATGCAGTAACTATTTTTGCTGTAACACCTGGTACACCCATTATCCCTGCGCCTACTGTAGATACTTTTGCACAATGTCTGTTTACAATTGGGTCATAACCTAGGTCCTGTAAAATGTTGATGGCATGATCTGTCTCTTTATCTATTACAGTATAGATAACCGCTTTTGGCGTTATATTAAAGAAATCTACACTAATTCCTTCATTTGCCATCGCTTTAAAAACTTCTGTCTGTACATCATAGTGTCCTTCTTTTGCTTGAACTTTTATTTGGGTAACATTTGATACATGAGCGATACCGGTAATAAGTCGTTCACATACATCACTACCTCTATTAGCAGAAGAATTAGACGTGACAAGTGTTCCTTCTGATTTTGAATAGGTTGATCTTACACGAATAGGCACTTCTGCTTGCATAGCAATTTCAACTGCTCGAGGGTGGATCACCTTTGCACCTTGATAAGCAAGATTAACTATTTCAGTATATGTTACCTTTGAAAGAGGTTTTGCATTTTCCACAATCCTTGGATCTGCTGTCATCACACCTTCAACATCTGTGAAAATGTCAACAAACTCTGCTCCTAATGCTGCTCCTAATGCTGCTGCTGAAGTATCACTTCCACCTCTACCAATTGTTGTTGTATCTCCTTTGATAGAAGCTCCTTGGAATCCAGCTACTACTACAACATCGTGGGATGAGAGTGTTTCTAACAATCTCTCACAATTCATTTCAAGGATTTTTGCATTCGTGTGTTCTTCATTAGTAATAAAACCAGCTTGAGCTCCTGTTAAGGAAGTTGCATTAATGTTTTGTTGATTTAACATACTTGAAAAAACAATAGAGGAAATGACCTCTCCACATGACAGAAGCATATCTTGTTCACGATTCGATATATTTTCTATGCCACCGTATAGAAGATCGTTTAATGTATCAGTTGCATACGGATCTCCTTTACGACCCATTGCTGAAACTACGACAACTACTTTATATCCTTCTCCAAGTGCTTCTTGAATATGATAAAGTGCCATCTGACGACTATCATCATCCCTTACAGAAGTACCACCAAATTTTTGAACTATAATTTTCAAATTAAAACACCTCTACTATAGACGTGAGAGAAGAGAGCCGGAATTACCCCATGCTCTCTTCCAAATAAAGATTAAACTAATTTTAACTTAACCAGACTTTCCGCAATTTGAACAGAATTCCATGCAGCACCTTTTAAAAGATTGTCTGAAACAATCCACATATGGAAACCATTATCACGATCAAGATCTTTACGGATTCTACCAACAAATACATCATTTTTCCCTACGCAATCTGCTGGCATCGGGTATAACTGCTGTGATGGATCATCTTGTAAAGTAATACCGTCAGATTCTTTTAATAGCTGTTTAACCTGTTCTGCAGAAACATTTAAATCATCAATTTCAACATAAACAGACTCAGAATGTCCTGTTTCAACAGGCAAACGAACACAAGTTGCTGCCACATGTAATTGAGACATATCCATAATTTTCTTAGTTTCATTAATCATTTTCATTTCTTCAAAAGTAAAGCCATTGTCTTGGAATTTATCAATTTGTGGAATTGCATTAAAGGCAATTTGATAGTGTTTTTCATCACCTTTTACAGGTAAAATTTCAGGAGAAAATGAATCCCCATTTAAAATAGCCTGTGATTGTTCTCTTAATTCATTTATTGCAGCAGCACCTGCTCCTGACACAGCTTGATAAGTTGATACAATCACTTTACTTAAGCCATATTGTTTACGAAGAGGTTCAAGTGCTACAACCATTTGAATCGTTGAACAATTAGGGTTTGCAATAATTCCATTATGGTTTTTCAATGCTTCTTCATTAACCTCAGGAACAACCAATGGTACATTTTCATCCATACGATATGCACTCGTATTATCTACAACAATTGCGCCACGTTTAACAGCTTCTGGTGCTAGCTCTTTTGACACACTTCCACCTGCGCTAAATAATGCAATTTGAACACCTTCAAAGCTATCAGGTGTTGCTGTTTGAACTGTATATTCTTCATCTCTAAACGTCACTTTCTTACCAGCTGAACGTTCAGAAGAAAGCAATGTTAATTTTGAAATTGGAAAATTACGTTTTTCTAAAGTATTGAGCATTTGTTGCCCAACTGCTCCCGTTGCTCCGACTACTGCTACATGATAACCTCTTGCTTCCATTAAACTCTATCTCCTTCCAGCTATAATTAAACATAAATTATAGCTTCAAATCTTTTACGTATTATTCTATCACATTACTAGTCGTATTGATTGAAAAATTTTTTATAATTTATTTGAATTGTTACATTATTTCTCAAGATCTTTGAATTTCTCTACAACAACTGGTTGAAATTGTTTTCCAGCCATAGCTGCTAACACTGTATCAAGTAATGATTCCATTCTAGCAACCATAGAATTTGGTTTTTTATCAGGCGCATCCTGACCAAATGGAATAAAGTAAATATCTTTAGTTGCCATTAATTTCATTAAATTCACACCATTTAAGCCTAATGCATCATTTGTTGAAATTCCTAACACAACTGGTCGATGAGTTCTTAACGTTGCTTTAGCAGCCATTAACACTGGTGAATCTGTCAAGGCATTTGCAAATTTACTCATGGAATTCCCTGTTAAAGGAGCAATTACCATGCAATCTAGAGGGCGCTTAGGTCCAAGTGGTTCTGCTGATACAATAGAATCAACAACCTCATTGCCTGTTAGCTTTTCAATTTTTTCTACCCATTCACCAGCTTCACCAAAACGTGTTGTCGTATTTTTCATCGTATGTGAAACGACTGGTACAACCTCAGCACCTTCGTCAAGTAGAGATTTGATTTGTGGATATACTTCTTCATACGTACAATGAGAGCCAGTGATTCCAAACCCTATTCTTTTACCTGTAAGTTTCATGAAGAAAACCCCTTTCTATTCTTTTTAACCTCTTCCAAAAGCTGTGTTAAAACATTTGCAACAATCTGCCCTGCTGTTTTTGGTGCAACAATACCAGGTAGACCGGGAGCTAATAATGCTTTAATTCCTCGTTTTTCTGCATAACGAAAATCAGTACCACCTGGCTTAGAAGCCAAATCTACTATTAATGTGTGAGCAGGCATATTAGAAATAACACTAGAAGTTACAACAAGATGTGGAATGGTATTAATACACACATCAATTTCTGAAACATGATCTTCAATATCATTTAGCTGAAATGGTGTAAGACCCATTTCACTAATTCTTGCTAAATGTGCAGTATCTCTTGCCCCTACTTTTACATTAGCTCCTAATGCAGCAAAAGTTCTTGCAACACTCATTCCAACCCTTCCAAGACCTAATACAGCAATATTTGATCCGTGAATTGTAATATCAGTGTGTTGAATGACCATCATAATTGTTCCTTCAACAGTAGGAATAGAATTGTAGATTGCTACATCATCACGTTTAAACAATTGAATTAATTTTCTATTTGTATTTTCAACAAGACTATTTAGATAATCATTCGTAATACCAGAATAGATAACACAATGATCTGGTGTTCTTTTTAGTAGATCTTCACTAAATTTAATTTCAATATTGGAAAAAACAGTATCTATAATCCCTTCTTTATCCGTCCCAGGGATTGGTAGAATAATCGCATCTATTTCTTCAAATTGAACATCTTCAATTTTTACTTTTGTAGCACCTGTAAATCCATGATCTAATTGATCAAAGCCTATCAGGGATAGTTTTGCCTCTAATTCCGTTAATTTCCGGATAACTTCTAGCTGACGGGCATCACCACCGATTACAGCTATATTCAATCCTGTTAACATAATAAAATTTCACCTTCTTTTTTGGCAATGTTATCTATATAGATTTTTTAAGCTATCAGGATAACTTACTTCAACATTCTATGTAGGTAATCTATTATAGGTGAATGAACTGAAGGAATTTTGAGATGTGTTTTATAAAGAGGTTTGTTGATTTTTTATACCTCTTTTTCAGAAACTTTAGAATTTGAAATTCAAGATGCACAGTAAACATGTGCGTTTAGGCTCCTGAACTAAGCTTTTGAAGATCAGTAAGTGGATTGCTGATGGCCTTATTAATAGAAAACAATCACATGTAACAAAAATACACTATGACGTTTATAGGAAAAAAGTAGAAGATCATAAAAAAACGACTAGCTTTTGCTAATCGCTTTTTTAATATTAGGAATCAATCTTTTCAATTTGTTCATTAGGGATATCTAAGATAATCATGTCAGTTCCAATTTTTTTTATGTGTTGCCAAGGAACTCTTATTTCATTTCCTTGCTTTCTTAATCCAAACCATTTTAATGAAGGAATAATAAGAGTTGTTATTTGCCCCGTTTGTTCATTAATTTCAAGATCAGTTTGACCTAATACCCCTAAACGCTCAGCACGTTTTACATCCACAATTTCTTTTCCACTTAATTCACTTAACCTCATGTCCATTCCCCCTTACTACTATCATATCGTTACTAAACATAAAAAAATGCCTACAATTTTCAATTGCAGACATTTTTTATTCTTAATTTATAACTTAGATACAGCTATTGATAGTTGTAGTGTATACTTTTCAGACATAAGCATACAACAGCGAACTGACGACGACATTCGAAAGCTTTTTTTCCCGGACTTTTAGAACTTCCTCTATTGAAGTTTGCTCGGAAGCTTACCATCAGGACTAATCAACGAAACAGAATACGAATCAGTAAACAGTTGATTTGCTAATGCATTTACACTTTCTTCACTTACTTCATTTACTTTTTCAATTATTGAGTCTAAAGAACGGTGTCGACCAAGAACAAGTTCATTTTTTCCATTTCTACTCATTCGGCTATTTGTACTCTCGAGACTTAGCATTAAGCTACCCTTCATTTGCTCTTTACTATTAGCTAATTCTTTAGAAGTAATTCCCTCTCCCTTTAAAGTAGCTAAGGTTTCTTCGATTGTTTCATACAATTGATTAAGCTGATTGCTTCCAGTACCACCATATATAGTAAGCAAGCCATTATCTGCATATGAGGAATGATAGGAAAAGACTGAATAAGCTAAGCCTTTTTGTTCTCTTACATCTTGAAATAAACGACTACTCATACTTCCACCCAGAATGTTATTTAGAACAATTAAACTATAGATATTTTCATGTCCTACCTCTAATCCATTAAACCCTAAACAAAGATGTGCTTGTTCTGTATCTTTTTGTCTAGAAAATTTCTGATCCATAAACCCAGGCTTTTCAAAAGTACGTTTTGTTGAACCAGTTTCATAAGAACCAAATAATTTTTCAACATTTTTAATAAAATCTTCTGACACATTTCCCGCAACAGAAATGACTACATTATCAGGTGTATAATGAGAATTCATATACTCTCTTAATGTGTCACCATTAAAGGATTGTAAAATCTCTTCCGTACCTAGTATTGGATAACCAAGTGGGTGATTACCATATGTAGCCCGACTTAAAATATCATGAACTATATCATCAGGCGTATCTTCATACATTTTGATTTCTTCGTAAACTACATTTTTTTCTTTTTTTAATTCTTCTTCATCAAATGTTGAATGGAAAAACATATCTGATAAGACATCTAATGCATATTGTGCGTGCTCATCCAACACTTTTGCATAATAACAAGTATATTCTTTAGATGTAAATGCATTTACTTGACCACCAATACTATCAAAGGATTCAGCAATTTCTCGGGCAGTCCTTGTTTTTGTCCCTTTAAAAAACATATGTTCTAAAAAGTGAGAAATTCCATTGTTATGCTCGTTCTCATTTCTAGATCCTGTACCAATCCAAACTCCAATAGCGACTGAGCGAACAGTAGGTATATTTTCTAATACAATTCTTACTCCATTTTGGCAAGTATATTTTTTGATCAAATTAGCTCCTCCTTCATAGATGCTGCTTATTCATCGCTCTTTTTCTCATTTGTTGCTAATCTCTCTTCATCAGCCATCATTGAAATAGATCCGAATGAGTAGCCTTTTTTCCTTATAGACAGTATTAGAGTTTCAAGGCTCTCGGACGTAGGTGAAGTTGGATGCATTAAGATTAAAGCACCATTATGCACCTTACTTGTTACCCTTTCTACTAACACATGAGGCTCTGGACGCTGCCAATCGATTGTATCAACAGTCCACATGACAGTATTCATTGACATTTGATCTGCTATTTTTACTACTTCGTCTCTGAGACTTCCACTTGGTGGAGCAAACCATGTTGGAGTTACATCTGTAACAGATTTAATGACTTCACTTGTTTTTGAAAGCTGTTCTTTGATATCTACTGTTGATAGCTTACTCATATCAGGGTGTGTATACGAATGGTTTCCTACTTCATGCCCTGCATCCACAATCATTTTTGCCATTTCAGGGTTTTCTTTGGTCCATCTACCTTCTAAAAAGAAAGTTGCTTTCACATGGTATTTATTTAATGTTTCGAGCATATCAGGAATATATTCATTTCCCCATGCAACATTAATCAAAAAGGATACCATTGGTTTATCCGGATGACCACGATACATAGGTTCTGCTGGTAAATCTTCTAAATGAACTTCAGGCGATATTTGACGAAAAACAAGGAGTTTTTCGTTAAATTCTCCTTTTACCTTCATTTTTTTGTATGATTCTTCAACATCAACCTCTAATCCGTTATAACCTGGAGTAGCCTTCCATACTTTATGAACTTCTGCATTTTGAGCAGGGATATGATAATTCTTAGCTTTCTCAACAATTTCTTTATGTAAACTGTCCTGATGTTTCATTACAGTAATATCTGCATGTTTCATCTGATCAACATAAGAAGAAGTAAATGGATTTTCAATAAATCCAATACTGACTGTTAAAATTAAGACAAACCCAATGAAATGAATGATTTTCCTTTGCATTAAATATCCCCCTTTTTACTAAAAAATATGTAAAAAGAGGACAAGGTAGAACAAGAAAAGGTCTGATAACTCAAATAAGAAGTGTAGATAATGTGTAAAAATAAAAGTCAGTGGGTGTTTCTTCAAATACTAGTTGAAAAATGCAAATCTTTATCTCCTGTTTATCTAGGTAAAAGGAAACAACTATCTCTTTTGTACCATATCATACGAAACTAATTCTTTAAAGTAAATGTACTTAACGCAGATTATTAATTATTTGCTGTTTTCTGCATACTATGTAGCTTTTCACATATTATAGACTCATTCACTCACCGAAGACAGATTTATTCTCTTGCAAACACCAGCATAAAGAATGAAAGAAACTTGCAGAAAAAAATCAGTATTGTTATGTAAATTGAAAAAAGCCCGGTACAAAGCCGGACTTCTTTTTAACCTTTTTGTTCTGACTTTTCCTGTTGTTCTTTTTGCTCTTTCAGAACCGCTTTTCTAGATAAGTTCACTCTGCCTTGTTTATCTATTTCAGTTACTTTAACAAGTAGTTCATCACCAATAGAAACAACATCTTCTACTTTACCTACTCGCTCTTCAGCTAACTCAGAAATATGAACTAAGCCATCTTTCCCATTAAAGATTTCAACAAAAGCTCCAAACTTCTCAACACGTTTAACTTTACCTAAGTACATTTGTCCAACAACAACTTCACGAATAATGTCTTCGATAATTTTCTTAGCTTTTTGGTTCATCTCTTCATTAACTGATGAAATAAAGACAGTGCCATCTTGTTCTATATCTATT
This sequence comes from Metabacillus litoralis, assembly GCF_007994985.1. Classification (GTDB taxonomy): domain Bacteria; phylum Bacillota; class Bacilli; order Bacillales; family Bacillaceae; genus Metabacillus; species Metabacillus litoralis. Next base: position 184,444 of record NZ_VOQF01000003.1, read on the forward strand.
TTCACACCAGTTTCTTCGATAATTTTATTTATTTGTTTTCCGCTTGGTCCAATAACATCTCTAATCTTATCTGGGTTAATAGCCATCGTTAAGATCTTCGGTGCATAAGCAGAAAGCTCACCTTTTGGCATAGGAATTGTATCAAGCATAGATTTTAAAATTTCCATACGACCTTTTTTGGCTTGTTGTAATGCTTCCTCAAGGATTTCACGAGAAAGACCATCAATTTTAATATCCATTTGTAAAGCTGTAACACCTTTTTCAGTTCCAGCAACTTTAAAATCCATATCACCTAATGCATCTTCCATACCTTGGATATCTGTTAATACTGAGTAATGCTCTCCAGATTTAACAAGACCCATTGCTATTCCAGCAACTGGTGCTTTAATTGGAACACCTGCATCCATCATAGCTAAAGTACTAGCACAAATACTTGCCTGTGATGTAGATCCATTTGACTCAAGCACTTCTGATACTAGACGAATGGTATAAGGAAAATCTTTTTCAGAAGGAATGATTGGTTCTAAAGCTCTTTCTCCTAAAGCACCATGTCCGATTTCACGACGACCTGGCCCTCTCATTGGACCTGTTTCACCTACACTGAATTGTGGGAAGTTATAGTGATGCATGAAACGTTTTGATTCTTCAATTCCTAAGCCATCTAAAATCTGAACATCACCTAAAGCACCTAATGTACAAATACTTAAAGCTTGTGTTTGTCCACGTGTGAATAATCCAGATCCATGAGTTCTAGAAAGTAAACCAACCTCAGAGTATAATGGACGAATTTCGTCTACACCACGGCCATCAGGTCTGATTTTTTCTTCTGTTATTAAACGGCGAACTTCACCTTTTACAATTTTAGAAAGAATTTGTTTTACTTGTTTTAACGTGCTTTCGTCAGCTTCTTTATTTTCATACTCAGCAACAACTGCATTTCTTACATCTTTAATTGCAGCTTCTCTAGCATGTTTTTCTTGAACCTGAATTGCTTGAAGTAAATCCTTTTCAGCCATTTCACGAATTTCTTTTTCTAGTTCTGCATCTAATTCAAAAAGCTCAATTTGTGTTTTTTCTTTCCCTACTGCTGCTACAATTTCTTCTTGGAATTCAATTAATCGTTTAATTTCATTATGACCAAACATAATAGCTTCAAGCATCGTTTCTTCAGGTACTTCTTCTGCACCAGCTTCAACCATGTTTATTGCATCTTTTGTTCCTGCAACAACTAGGTGAATATCGCTTTGATCAGCTTGTTCGACCGTTGGATTAATAACATATTCATTATTAATACGTCCAACAGTTACACCTGCGATTGGACCTTCAAATGGTATATCAGATACACATAATGATAATGAAGATCCAAACATTGCAGCCATTTCTGAAGAACAATTTTGATCTACACTCATTACAATACTGATAACTTGTACTTCATTTCTAAAACCATCTGCAAATAATGGTCGAATCGGACGATCAATTAAACGACTAGCCAAGATTGCTTTTTCACTTGGACGCCCTTCTCTTTTGATAAACCCACCTGGAATTTTCCCAACTGCGTATAAACGCTCTTCATAATTAACTGTTAGTGGAAAGAAATCTAGAGGCTTTGGTTCCTTTGAAGCAGTAGCGGTACTTAATACAGCTGTATCACCATATCGAATTAAAACAGCTCCATTGGCTTGCTTAGCTAGTTGACCAATCTCAACAGTAAGTTTACGGCCAGCCCAGTCTATGGAAAACTTTTGCTTTTCTTGTGCCATATATGTAAAACTCCTTCTCTAATTTAATTGCTTTATGTACTAGTATTGACCATTTAAATTGAACATATCAATTTCATTTTTATATGTAAATAGATTTTTGTGATATTCAAATTTAAATACACTAAAAAAGCGGGAAAAATCCCGCTTCTAAAGTAATTAACGACGTAAACCAAGCTTGTTGATTAACTCACGATAGCGAGTTACGTCTTTATTACGTAGGTACGTTAATAAGTTACGACGTTTACCTACCATTTTTAAAAGACCGCGACGTGAATGGTGGTCCTTTTTGTGAACACGTAAATGATCATTTAAGCTATTGATGTCCTCTGTAAGGATAGCAATTTGAACTTCTGGTGATCCAGTATCAGACTCATGTGTTTTATACTGAGCGATTAGTTCATTTTTACGTTCTTGAGTGATAGCCATCCTTTTCACCTCCTTAATTTTACAAAACCCCAGTTACCGAGCAATCGTTGGTGAATCGATTTGCCAAGCAATGGTTTTAAGTTACATTAATTAGAATACTATTTTTCTCATCATAAAGCAAGAACTAAACAAGTTTTTTTTCGAAGAATTGTATTGTAGCTGCTTTATCTAGCTTGATTTGCTCAATGAGTTCTTCTACATTATGAAACTTTTGTTCACTTCTTATACGTTTAAACCAAAAAACTGTTACATTTTCACCGTAAATTTCATTATTAAAGTTAAAAATATGAACTTCTACACTTGGTTTCAGAGGTTTTTCTTCATGAAAAGTTGGTTTATAACCAATGTTACATACACCTTCGTATACTTGCTTTTTTATGTTAATTGTTACTGCATAAACACCTGTAGGTGGAATAATATAGTCATCAAATACTTCTACATTTGCTGTTGGAAAACCGATTGTTCGTCCTCTTTTATCACCATGAATCACTCTACCTTTGGTTGAGTGAGGCCTGCCAATCAATGTCTGAGCATAAGCAACATCCCCACTTCTAATTACTTCGCGAATTAAAGTAGAGCTTATTTTCCGATCATGATCCGTTTGTTTTTCAACAGTTGTATGTAAGAACTGTTCTCTTGAGTGAAAAGGAATTGTTTCCATCGTTCCCTTTCCTAAATGACCATATGTAAAATCAAAACCTGCAACAACATGCTTGACATTTAAGTTAATGATAAATTCATCTACAAATTGTTGTGGTAATAGTGCTGCAAATTCTCTTGTAAATTCTACAATAAATAATATATCTACATTCAAATTTTCTATAGTTTGAATTTTATCTTCCAAAGGTGTGATGTAATCAATACCTATTTCTTTCCGAAGTACAACTAATGGATGTGGATTAAATGTCATCACTGCACTTTTAACACCCATCTTGTCAGCAATTTCCTTTGCTTTTAAAATGACCTTTTGATGACCTTTATGAACACCATCGAAATATCCAAGTGCTAGCACCATTTCATCAAATTCATTTTTTTTAAAATTATGTGGATAAGACAGTTTAATAAGTTTCATAGTTAATTCACCTTTTTCTCACTTATAACACCATACTTTTTAAGAACACTACACCTTAACCTAGCTCAAATCAATAAAACTTTAATTGGTTTCATTAAAGTTTGTTTAGTAGGGTGCTTAGCATAGATCGCGATACAATGACTATTCTTATTATAAACAGCAATAGGAGCTCCAATTTCAAGTTGCTCAAACTCATTAGGTAATTCTAGAACAGCGCCATTTTTAACTTTCTCTGCTAGGTTATCATGGATAATTAGTTTCGGCAAATCTTTTAACGCTTCACCAATTGATATAAGTGAGTTATGAAATGTATTGTCTTCAATCGATTTCTCAATTTCTTCAAACGTCATACAATCGTCTAAATCAAAAACACCTGATTTTGTTCGGACTAAATGAGACATATGAGCTGGGTAGCCCAGTTGTTCTCCAATCATAACCGCCAATGTACGGACGTACGTTCCTTTTGAGCACGTTACGCGAAAACGAAATGTTACGTTATTGTTTCCGTTTTTCACATCACCTAATAATACAAAATCATGTATTGTAATTGTACGTGATGGTCTTTCTATTTCTATACCTGCTCTTGCATACTCATATAGCTTTTTGCCATTAATTTTAACAGCTGAGTACATAGGCGGAGTTTGTTCTAATGTTCCTACCATTGAGGATAGAACATTTTCTACTTCCTCACTTTTAATTAAACGGTCAACTGGTTTTCTTTCAACAATTTCTCCTGATGCATCTTCAGTAGTTGTAGAAAAACCAATCGTTACCTCAGCTTCATATGTTTTTGATGATGCAGTTAGGTATTCTACAATCTTCGTTGCTCTTCCTATGCAGATTGGTAATACACCTGTTACATCAGGATCTAGTGTTCCTGTATGACCTACTTTTTTTGTTTTTGCCAACCTGCGCATTTTTGCCACACAATCATGTGATGTCATTCCAGCTGGCTTATTTAATAATAAAACCCCTTCCATTCTTAACGCCTCCTCATGAATCACCTTAAAATATCACCAATTAACTTTATCTTAAGGTGTTGTTAAATTTGTTGTTGATTTCAGTTACTGCGGGAAAAAATATGTTCATTTTTATTCCGATGTCCGGGGATCTCCTCGTAAGCTTAAGCTAAGTGCCTGTGGGGTCTTCCTTTGACACGCTCTCCCGCAGGCGCCTCAGTCCTTTTCCTCCAATCAACAATGACTATAATATCAACCGCTATAACATACCCTATCTTAAAGATCTGGTTACTTTTGAAGAATAGTTATATAACTTCTTAGTGTAATGGTGCCAGGGCTCTTGTCTACTTTGTAAAGAAAGTCTTTTTGAAGCTCAATGGTAAGTGATTTATTAATTCTATCAATGTAAAATAGCTATTGTATTTAACCTTGCAATAAGTTTTGTTGTACTTTGAAAGTCCTTTTAAAAAAGATATCAGTAAAATTCTTTACAAAAAGTAAAGGGATAGACGAAGGTGTCTATCCCTTTAAAGGAGTTTATTCCTCCTGTTTATTTTGAGCATTTAACTCATGAATAAGAGTTTCGATTCGATTTCCGTAATCAACAGATTCATCAAATTCAAAATGAATTTCAGGTGTTTTTCTCAAGCGAATTCTTTGACCAATTTCAGAGCGAATAAATCCTTTTGCTTTTGCTAAGCCCTTTAATGTATTTTCTCTTTGTTCCTCATCACCCAGAACAGAGATAAATACTTTTGCAATTTGTAAATCACCTGAAACACTAACATCTGTTACAGTTACGAATCCGATACGTGGGTCTTTAATCTTACGGCCTATTATATCGCCTAACTCTTTTTTCATTTGTTCACCGACACGGTTTGCTCTTAAGCTCATGCCAATCACCTCTTCAAATTAAAACCACTCAAATGATGTAATGGTTCTTTCAATTTCAGGAAAGGAATCAAGAAATCTCAATACCTGATTTAATTCTCTTTCTGTTTGTACTTTCGCCGAGCTAACAGCAACAATCCCGAATTTTGTACGTTGCCATGAATCTTGAAAGTCTATTTCTGAAATAGAAACATTAAACTTTTGCTTGGTTCTGGTCAGAACTCGTTGTAAAACGGCTCTTTTTTCTTTTAATGACTGTGAGTCGTATACTATGCATTCACAATCAACATATCCGATCATTTACGTTCGATTTCTTCCATCACATATGCCTCAATAATGTCGCCTTCTTTAACATCATTGTAGTTTTTAATTGTGATACCACATTCGTAATTTCGTGCTACTTCTTTCACATCATCTTTGAAACGTTTAAGTGTATCAATTTCACCTTCAAAAATAACAATACCGTCACGAATAAGTCTTATTCCACTATCACGAGTTATTTTACCTTCTGTTACATATGCACCAGCAATTGTACCAATTTTTGATACTTTGAAAGTTGTACGTACTTCCACTTGCCCAATAATTTTTTCTTGGAATTCAGGATCAAGCATACCTTTCATTGCTGATTCAATTTCTTCAATAACTTTATAAATAATACGGTGTAAACGGATATCAACTTCTTCAACATCAGCTGTTTTCTTAGCACCTGCATCAGGACGAACGTTAAATCCGATAACAATTGCATTTGATGCTGATGCTAAAATAATATCAGATTCTGTGATTGCTCCTACACCTGTATGAATAATTTTAACACGGACACCTTCAACATCAATCTTTTGTAAAGCAGCGGCTAATGCCTCAACAGAACCTTGAACATCTGCTTTAACAATTAAATTGATATCTTTAATATCCCCTTGTTTAATTTGTTCAAACAAATCATCAAGACTAAGTTTAGATCCTTCGCTTCGCTGAGCATCAATTTGCTTTTGAGCTCTTGCTTCACCTACTTGACGAGCTGATTTCTCATCTTCAAACACCATAAACTGATCTCCAGCTTGAGGAACATCACTTAAACCAGTAACTTCAACTGGTGTAGATGGTGCTGCTTCTTTAACACGTCGTCCAAGATCATTTACCATTGCACGAACACGTCCAAATGTGTTACCAACTACAATTGGATCACCTACGCGTAATGTACCGTTTTGAACAAGTAATGTTGCAACAGATCCACGACCCTTGTCTAATTGAGCCTCAATAACTGTTCCAGTAGCACGACGATTAGGGTTAGCTTTAAGTTCTTCTACTTCTGTTACTAAGAGAATCATTTCAAGGATATCTTCAATACCTTCACCAGTTAATGCTGAAACCGGTACAAAGATAGTATCCCCACCCCAAGCTTCAGGAACTAATCCATGTTCTGTCAATTCTTGCATAACACGATCTGGATTTGCAGCTGGTTTATCCACTTTATTTACAGCAACAATAATAGGTACTTCTGCAGCTTTTGCATGGTTAATTGCTTCTACTGTTTGAGGCATAACCCCATCATCAGCAGCAACAACTAAGATTGTAATATCTGTTACCTTAGCACCACGTGCACGCATTGTAGTAAAAGCAGCATGTCCTGGTGTATCAAGGAAAGTAATTTTTTGATCATTTGCAACAATTTGATAAGCTCCGATATGCTGAGTAATACCACCAGCTTCACCAGCTGTTACCTTTGTATTACGAATCGAGTCCAGAAGTGTTGTTTTACCATGGTCAACGTGTCCCATGATTGTCACAATAGCAGGACGAATCTCTAAGTCCTCTTCTTTGTCTTCTTCTTCATATTTTTCAAATTCAGTTTTTTCAAAGATAATTTCTTCTTCTACCTCAACACCATATTCACCAGCAATCAATTCAATCGAATCTTTATCAAGATCTTGATTAATAGTTGCCATAGTTCCTAAAAGAAGAAGCTTTTTGATGATTTCTGATGGCTCTTTACCTAGCTCTGAAGCTAATTCTCCAACAGTTAAACTGCCAGAAAACGTTATTTTACTTGGTAGCTCTTTTTTAGGCTTAGGTTGAGCAGGCTGTTGAAAGGTATTTTTGCTTTTCTTGTTATTAGTATTGGTATTCTTTTTCCCTTTATTTTGGTTAAAAGGCTTATTATTATTATTATTTGGCTTTGTATTTGAGTTATTGTTTGGTTTAGAATTATTAGTCACTTGTTTCCCCGGTTTCTTTGTTGATTCGTTATTTGTTTTTTGATCATTTGATGCTGAAGCTGGTTTGAATTTTTGATCTAGTTTTACAATGACATTATCTTCTATAGTTGACATATGATTACTAACTTCAACATTCATTTCTTGTAACGTAGAGATAATATCTTTGCTTGATACATTTGTTTGTTTCGCATATTCATATACTCGCATTTTTGTCATACGTTCACCCCCAAGAATATTAATCGAGCAAGGTTTTCAACTTTGCAGCAAAGCCTGCATCACTGATCGCTACGACAACTCTTGCTTCTTTCCCAATTGCCTTACCTAATAAGTAGCGATCCTCTACTAAAATAAATGGAGTCTCATAAAACTTACATTTATCCGAAACCTTCTTCATTGTATTAGCCGATGCATCCTTTGAAAGAAGAACAAGCTTAGCTTTTTGCTGTCTTATTTCTTTAACAACAAGTTCCTCTCCCGAAATAACTTTTCGTGCTCGATTTGCTAAGCCCAATAAGGACATCCATTTTTGTTGCTGCTGATTCATGTTAATAATTAGTGCTCCTTTTCAGCTAATTGAAGTAACTCATCGTATAAAGAGTCTTCAATCTTTGCCTTTAAATGATTGGCAAGAATATTTTTCTTTTTCGCTTGTAAAATGCACTCTTTATTAAGAGTAATATAAGCGCCACGCCCATTTTTTTTGCCAGTTAGGTCTACAGAAACATCGCCTTCCTTTGATCTAACAACTCGGACAAGTTCTTTTTTTGTTTTCATCTCTCCTGTTGCAACACATTTACGTAAAGGAATTTTGCGATTGCTCATAGATCTCACCTCTTATTCACTTAACTCAGGTTCATGTATACTCGTTAAAAGTGGTTCGTCATTGTCATCATAATCAGATTCCTTCTTCTCTAAAGGATAAATCCCTGCTTTTTCAGCATCTGACTCACTTTTGATATCTATCTTCCATCCTGTAAGCTTTGCAGCTAAACGGGCATTTTGTCCACGTTTACCAATTGCTAATGATAACTGATAATCAGGAACAATAACAGTAGTAGACTTCTCATCTTCATTTACAAGAACTTCAGCTACTTTTGATGGACTTAAAGCATTTGCAACGAATTCAACTGGATCTTGTGACCATTTCACAATATCAATTTTTTCACCTTTTAGTTCATTAACAATTGCCTGTACTCGTTGTCCTTTTGGTCCAACACAAGATCCAACAGGATCTACCTCTTGATTGTCAGAGTGAACAGAGATTTTTGAGCGATCTCCAGCTTCACGAGAAACAGATTTTATTTCAACTGTTCCATCATAGATTTCAGGAACTTCAATTTCGAATAGACGTTTTAAAAGACCAGGATGAGTTCTTGAAACAAATATTTGTGGTCCTTTTGTAGTCTTTTCTACTTTAGTTAAGAAAACTTTTATCCGATCATGTGGTCTATAAGTTTCATTTGGCATTTGCTCACTAACAGGAAGTAATGCTTCGATTTTACCTAAACTTACATAGATAAATTTCGAGTCTATACGCTGTACAATACCAGTCATGATATCTTCTTCACGATCAATAAATTCACTATAGATCACACCGCGCTCTGCTTCACGGACACGTTGAGTAACAACTTGTTTTGCTGTTTGTGCAGCAATTCGCCCAAAATCTTTTGGAGTTACCTCCATCTCAATTACATCATTTACAACATAGTTTGGATTAATGCCACGTGCTTCACCAATTGATATTTCTAGGCGAGGGTCATAAACCTCGTCAACAACATCTTTACGAGCAAAAACCTTCATAGTTCCTGTATCACGATTTAAATCAACACGAACATTTTGTGCTTGATTAAAGTTTCGTTTATAAGCAGAAATTAGTGCAGCTTCAATAGCTTCGATAATGATCTCTTTACTAATGCCTTTTTCCTTTTCTAAAATTGTTAAGGCATCTAATAATTCACTACTCATTTTAACGGTTTCCCCCTTAAAAATAAGCTCAATACATATTTCTTCTTTATCTTCTTTGAAGTAAACTAGTGGTTGATTACTGTCAGAAACACACTTCTTAAAAGTGGCTCCAGGGATTAAAAAACAAAATTTAAAATTCCCCAAAATGAACTTTTCCTGCATATAGCTTTTGTGATGGCAATGCAGATTTCAACATAGCTTCTTGTAATAGACAGATTAAAGAAGAAAAACCTATTTTGCTTACAAGTTGTCTTAAACTTACATTTCTTTTCTTCTAGAACGTAACCGCTAATCTAGCTTTTGCTACTTTCTCATATGGAATTTCAATCTGTTTTTTTCTAGTCTTAATCGTTACAGTAATTGTAAGAATTTGACCATCAAAATCAGTTAAAACACCTTCAAATGTTTTTTCTCCATTAATCGGTTCATATGTTTTAACATGAACTTGTTTTCCAATTGCTTTTGTTACATCTGACTCTTTTTTTAGTGGTCTTTCAGCTCCAGGAGAGGAAACCTCTAAGAAGTAGTTGTGTTGAATGGGATCTAACTCGTCCAACTTCTCACTTAGTCTTTCACTTACTACACCACATTCTTCAATATCAATACCTTTTTCCGAGTCGATGAACAAACGTAGAAACCAATTTGAACCCTCTTTAACATATTCGATATCTACTAGCTCAAGATTCATATCATCTAAAATTGGTACGACTATTTCTTCTACTGTTTCTGTCACTTTTTTGCTCATTCTCTTCCTCCTTGCTAAGAAAAGCGCAAGTGCTTTCGTTATTTTTATTTTAGCCCTTTACTCTTTTCTAATAGTAGTTACAAATTGACGGTGAACAATTGTTATATTTTATAATAGGTGTCATTGTATAAAGAAAAGATCGCACTAGCATTAGTAAGTACTGTTTACTTTTAGTATTAAAGTACAAAGTATTGAAAACAGACAATGTAAAAAGCTAGAATCTAAAATAAAATAAGGTACAACACTAGAGCTTGTCATTTCTAACAGAAGTAATATGATACTACCTTTATTAGTTGCTGAAAAACCCTGCCTTTTGAGCAGGGAATGAGTATGTACAACACTATCCGAAAATGAGGCAATACAATACGAAAGAGCGGGTTTCCCCACTCTTTTTCCTCTGCTTATCGTTAGCATTTCCATTAAAAGCATAACATAACCATCATTTTTATGCAAATTTATCCTTACCCAGAATAGCAAAGGTGTTAACTCTGAAATGAAACATTTTATTGATTGAGTCAGAAAGCTGTATACCTAAGGATTCTAATGTTTACAATCATGAAATTTAAAATAAGGCTGTTTTCACTCCAAACTTTGTTACCTAGCAACAATCGTTCAGAAAAGAGCCTAAAATAAAGACAATTGATTCTGATCTGGTAGTTCATCCAAACAACCATGTGTTGTTAAATATTCAATGATTGTTTTAGACACTCTTCCCCTTTGTTGAAGATCTTCTTTTGACAAAAACTCACCATCTTCTCTAGCTTTTACAATATTGATGGCAGCATTTGTCCCTAACCCTGGGATTGAATTGAATGGCGGAATCAAACTATTTCCGTCAATTAAAAATTCTGATGCACTTGAACGATAAAGATCAACTTTTTGGAATGAGTACCCTCTTTCGCACATTTCTAGTGCTAATTCAAGAACTGTTAAAAGATTTTTCTCTTTTGGAGATGCATCTAGCCCTTTAACATTTATTTCTTCGATTTTAGCTTTTATTGGTGTGGATCCTTTAACCATTGTGTCGATATCAAAATCATCTGCACGTACGGTAAAATATGCAGAATAATATAGCAAAGCATGATGTACTTTAAAATAAGCAATCCTAACAGCCATTAATACGTATGCTGCAGCATGAGCTTTTGGGAACATGTATTTTATTTTTAAGCAAGAGTTGATATACCAATCTGGAACCTCTTGTTTTTTCATCTCTTCTTCCATTTCATCTGTTAAACCTTTTCCTTTACGAACAGACTCCATTATTTTAAAAGCAAATGAAGGCTCTAGCCCCTGGTATATAAGGTATACCATAATATCATCTCGACAACCAATAACTTCACTTAAGGTACATATATTATTATGGATTAATTCCTGAGCATTTCCCAGCCATACATCTGTTCCATGTGAGAGTCCAGAAATTTGCACTAGCTCAGAAAATGTTGTTGGCTTCGTATCTTCAAGCATTTGTCGAACAAATCTCGTACCAAATTCAGGAATACCTAATGTTCCAGTTTTACACATAATTTGTTCTGAAGTGACACCCAATGATTCAGTTCCACTAAAGATTTTCATCACTTCTGGATCATCTGTTGGAATCGTCTTCGGATCTATCCCACTTAAATCTTGAAGCATACGTATAACTGTTGGATCATCATGCCCAAGTATATCAAGTTTTAGTAAATTATCGTGTATAGAATGGAAATCAAAGTGTGTTGTCTTCCATTCAGAACCTGTTGCATCAGCTGGAAATTGGATTGGCGAAAAATCAAAGATATCCATATAATCAGGAACAACTATAATTCCACCTGGATGTTGTCCAGTTGTTCTTTTAACACCAGTGCATCCTTGCACAAGGCGGTCAACTTCTGCACCTCTATGAACAATATTGCGATCATTTGCATAACCCTTTACATATCCATAAGCTGTTTTTTCAGCAACCGTACCTATCGTTCCTGCACGAAAAACATTATCTTCACCAAAAAGAATTTTTGTATAATTATGAGCTATTGGCTGATATTCACCAGAGAAGTTCAAATCGATATCAGGTACTTTATCACCTTTAAACCCAAGAAACGTTTCGAAAGGAATATCATGTCCATCTTTTTTATATTGACCACCACAATGTGGACATTCTTTATTCGGCAAATCAAATCCAGAACCAACTGAACCATCATTAAAAAACTCTGAATGCTGACAATCTGGACAAACATAATGTGGGGGCAATGGATTAACCTCTGTTATCTCTGTCATTGTTGCTACAAAAGAAGAACCAACAGATCCACGAGATCCTACTAGATAACCGTCATCTAGCGATTTTTTTACAAGTTTATGAGAAATCAGATAAATAACAGCAAATCCGTGACCAATAATACTTTTCAACTCTTTTTCTAGTCTAGCCTCAACAAGTTCAGGGAGATTTTCTCCATATATGCTTCTTGCTCTTGAATAACTCATCTCTCTGACTTCTTCATCAGCACCCTCAATTTTTGGAGTGTAAAGATCGTCTTTGATAGGTTTAATTTCATCGATCATATCTGCTATTTTATTTGTATTATCAACTACAATCTCCTTTGCTTTCTCTTTACCAAGAAATGAAAAACAGTCCAGCATTTCATCGGTTGTTCTAAAATGAACATCAGGAAGCTCATGTCGATTTAAAGGATTAGCCCCACCTTGAGAGCTTACTAAAATCTTTCGGTAGATTTTATCGACAGGATTTAAATAATGAGCATTACCAGTAGCAACTACTGGTTTCTCTAGCTTTTCACCAAGTTTCACAATATTTGAAACGATCTCTTGAAGCGCAACTTCATCTCTAATATAATCCAAGTCAATTAAATGATTATATACCTCTAGTGGTTGAACCTCTAGATAATCATAAAACGAGGCGATCTCTTCAACTTCCTCTGGAGACTTTTGCATCATACCTTCGAACACTTCACCTTTATCACAAGCAGAGCCTACTAAAAGTCCTTCTCGATACTTATTTAACTGTGAACGAGGAATACGAGGAACTCTGTAAAAATAGTTTATATGAGAAATAGAAACAAGTTTAAATAAGTTTTTTAAGCCTGTCTCATTTTTTGCTAAAACAATTGCATGATATGGTCGTGAACGTTGATAAGAATTTCCTTTTCCCATATTATCATTAAACTGATCGTGATATTCAATTTCCTTTTCAGCAGAATCTTTTAACATCTTAATTAAAAGATAGCCTGTTGCCTCAGCATCATAAATTGCTCTGTGATGCTGTGTTAATTCAATATCAAATTTCTTACATAATGTGTTTAGACGGTGATTTTTCATTTCTGGGTATAGAAAACGACCTAATTCAAGTGTATCAATAACAGGATTTTTAGCTTTTGCTTCTCCTAGAAGCTTTTTGTAACCTACATTTAAAAATCCCATATCAAAACTGGCATTATGAGCAACTAAAATATCATGACCTATCCAATCCTTGAACTTTCGTAACACCTCATCTACATTTGGTGCTGTTCTTACCATATCATCAGTAATACCTGTCAACTCTATAGTGGTTGCTGATAATGGATGATGTGGATTAGCGAAGGATTCAAACCGATCGATAATTTCTCCACCACGAATTTTAACTGCAGCAAGCTCAATTATCGTATCATAAACTGCAGAAAGTCCCGTAGTCTCAACATCAAAAACTATATATGTTTCATCAGGTAGGAACCGATGTTCATCATTATAAGCTATAGGTACACCATCGTTTACAAGATTAATTTCTACACCATATAAAATCTTAACACCATTCTTTTTACCAGCTGAATAAGCTTCAGGAAAGGATTGTGCAACAGCATGATCTGTTAAAGCAATCGCTTTATGACCCCATTTTTTTGCTTGCTCTATATACTTGCTAACAGATGTTACAGCATCCATTTGACTCATTGGTGAATGTAAATGAAGCTCCACCCTTTTTTCATCTTCTGGTGCCTTATCTTTTCTTTCCCTTGGAGAAATTTCATTAATATCATTTGCGATCATAACCAAATCACGAACAAAAGTATCATTTTGAATGCTTCCTCTTACCTTTAACCACATTCCCTTTTTAACAGCTTGAACTAATGCAGCATCTTCTTTGTCTCTAGCGAACATCTTTACAAGTATTGAGCTTGTATAATCAGTAATTTTGAAGGTTAGTAATGTTCTTCCACTACGTAACTCTCTTGTTTCAGCATCAAAAACATACCCTTGGATAGCAATTCTTCTTTCTTCATCTTCAATAGAGACAAGAGTCCGAATGTCTTCATCATCTTTAATCGTATATCCAATTGTTAGTGGACCTGAAAGTTCAGGCATGGATGATTCTTCTCTTTCCGCATTCTCCATATCTGTTAATGCTTGGAAGCCACGTTCTTTGTCTTCTTGCATCTTTTGTTCTTGGAATTGTTTAACTTCCTCTTCGCTTACAGCGACAGTTGTTTCCATTTGAAAAGGTGGGAAGCCAAATTGTTGGAAGCTATCTTGAATTAATGAAGCATATTTACGCTTAATTGTCATTGATTCTGTATCGTTTCTTGTTTTGATTATAACTTTGATACCTTGAACAGTTGGTTTTTGTTCATTTAACAATGAAAGCATTGGTGGAGAAATGCCATCCATTTGCTGAATACAAGTTGACCAATAATCTTGCACTAACTTTTCATCAAATGCTTGGTCTATAGTTTCAAAGGAAAATGTCACATCTGCAATATGAGAAAAAGCTTTAGTTATTTTTGAATAAAATAACTGATATATATTAAAAGGGAGGATCTTTTCAAATTGAAAATGAAAATGCCATTTTTTAATTTCTTTATGAACAGTTAATTTTGCAATAGAACCATTTCTAAAGTGAACAACAGCTGCATCTTCAGTTAAATTTATTTGTTGTAGCAATAGTTGAAATCGCTCGATTTGTGTTGTCTGATTCTCCATTATCTTTTCCCCTCTCCATGAAGGTAATATCTACTAAAACATATTAGTAATCACAACTGAAGAGGCTGCCTCATTTTTATAGACATCATACATATGTCCATTCACTCGAGTCAGCCTCTTCTCGTCTTATATTTATCTATCTTAACATGCTTTTATAGTTACTGTAAGCTTTTTATAATATCTGAATTTAAGCGGAACTATTAAATATTATTTTAAGATCCTTCATTCAACTATTATCATAAACCTAAAATTTGTGTTAATTTTTCAGTAAGATCATTAAGATTAACTTCAAATGATTCTCCTGATTTGCGTAATTTAACCTCTACAATACCTTCATCAGCTTTTTTACCAACGGTTATTCGTACAGGTAATCCAATAAGATCTGAATCAGCAAATTTTACACCAACTCGTTCTTGGCGGTCATCTAAAAGTACTTCATAGCCCTTTGTATTAAGCTCATGATATAGGTTTTCAGCAAGTTCTCTTTGTGAATCATTTTTTACATTAACCGGTATAATGTGAATAGTAAAAGGTGCAATATTTTCAGGCCATACAATACCGTTTTCATCATTATGTTGTTCAATAATCGCAGCTAATGTTCTAGAAACTCCAATTCCATAACATCCCATAATCATAGGTTGAGCACGACCATTTTCATCCAAAAATGTCGCATTCATAGCTTCACTATATCTAGTTCCTAGCTTAAATACATGACCAACTTCAATCCCCTTTGCAAATTGAATTAACCCTTTACCATCTGGTGATACATCACCCTCTTGAATAAAGCGAAGATCAGCATATTGAGAGACTTTAGCATCCCTGTCAAGATTAACACCCTTATAATGGTGATTTTCCTCATTAGCACCACAAACACCATTAATAATGACTGAAACAGCTTGATCTGCTACAACTTCAATTTCATTTGGAATGTTTATTGGTCCTACATAACCAGGCACACAATTTAATACTTCTTTCGTTTCGTCTGCAGTTGCCAGTTCGACAACAGAAGCACTGAAAAGATTTTTCACTTTTATATCATTTATTTCATGATCACCACGAGCTAATACTAAAACAAATTTCTCATCTACTTTAAACAAAATAGACTTTACACAAGTTTCTTTGGAAACATTTAAAAAAGAAGAAATTTCTTCAATTGTACGTTGATTAGGTGTTACAATTTTTTCTAGCTCATTTTCTGCTACATTGCTTTTCTCATATTCTGCAATAACTGGTGCCATTTCAACATTAGCTGCATATTGTGAGCTATCAGAGTAAGCAATTGTGTCTTCACCTATTTCTGACAGTACCATAAATTCATGAGTATCAGTTCCACCCATTGCACCTGAATCAGCGATAACAGCTCTAAAATTCAAGCCACAACGTGAAAAAACATTTTGATACGCTTCAAACATCTTTGTATAACCTTCATCAAGACTTTCGTTCGTTGAGTGAAATGAGTACGCATCCTTCATAATAAATTCACGTCCACGTAATACGCCAAAACGTGGTCGTTTTTCATCTCGGAACTTTGTTTGGATTTGATATAATGCAAGTGGTAGCCTCTTATATGACTTCACTTCATCGCGGACAAGGCTTGTGATCATTTCTTCATGAGTTGCCCCAAGTGCAAAATCTCGGTTATGGCGATCTTTAAGTCTCATCAATTCAGGACCATAAGAATACCAGCGTCCCGATTCCTGCCAAAGCTCTGCTTGTTGTAATGCAGGCATTAGTAATTCAGATGCACCTGCTTGATTCATTTCTTCTCGAACAATTTGTTCAATTTTCTTAAGAACTTTATGAGCTAATGGTAAGTAGCTATAAACACCACTTGTGTTTTGTCTAATAAATCCTGCTCGTAGCATAAGCTGGTGACTTTTGACCTCAGCATCAGCTGGAATTTCTCTTAGAGTAGGAATAAACATCATACTTTGTTTCATAACGAGCACCTCTATCTTATCAAACTTCTTGAAAATCTCCGGAAACCCTCTAGATCTCACGGAAACAAATTTACTGCAATAATTCTAATGTACCTGTTTAATATATAGTTATATTTTAATCATACAATAATAAACTGCTTTTCACAGATCAATTTAGTTTAAGTAATCAGTATTTAATTTTATAAAAATAATCGTTGAATATCATTCCAAGTAACTACAAGCATTAATAGCATAAGTAAAGAAAATCCAATAAAATGAACGATACCTTCTTTTTGTCGATCAATAGGCTTTCCTCTTAATGCTTCTACAAATAAGAAGAGTAGTCGTCCACCATCTAAAGCAGGGATAGGTAACAAATTGACAATACCTAAATTAATACTTAGAAGAGCAGCCCATCTTAGTAAATTAGTTGTACCAGATTCTGCTACTTGATCTGTCATATCGTATATCCCAACTGGACCTGAAAGCATATCAATCGAAAACTGCCCAGTGACTAATTTTCCAAACCCTATTAAAATCTCTTTAGTCCAAGTGTATGTTTCAACGAAACCATACTTAAGTGAGCTTACAAAGGATTTATCAACTGGATTATACGCCCCAATTCTACCAATCGTTTCTTCACCAACTTTAGCAGCATCAGGTACTACTTCATAACTTAAAATATCTCCTTGACGCTCTACCTCAAATGTTAATTCGGTTTCTGGATTTTGCTGAATAATTTTAACGACTTCTGCCCATGAAGATGTTGATTCTCCTTCAATGGAATGAATAACATCTCCTTCTTGTAACCCTGATTCTTTTGCAGATCCATCATCAGTTAACTGTCCTAATTTTGGGTCATCAACAGGAGCACCTTGAAGAAGTCCTAATGAAAAAAGAATGACAAAAGCTAATAAAAAGTTCATTGCTGGCCCAGCAAATATCGCTGCAATTCTTTGTCTTACCGTTTTAGACTGAAATTGACGATTGTATGGTGCAATTTGTATTTCCTGACCATCTACAATAAAGTAAGAGGTTTCACTAACATCAAAACGCTTTATAAATTCTTCTTCACCGTGTTCGTAACCTGAAATGAACATGTTATGTTCCAAATCAACATTTTCTACTTCAATTACACGAGCATTAGGATACTTTTCTTTATTGTTCAAGATAATCTTTTCCACTTGATTTTCTTTGTTAAAAAGTAAGCCAACGTTATGACCAGGCTTAACTTCAATTACTTCGGGATCCTCACCTGCCATTCGAACAAAACCACCTATAGGTAGTAAGCGAATGGTATAAATTGTTTCATTTTTTTTAAATGACAATATTTTGGGACCGAAACCAATAGCAAATTCCCGACAAAGTATTCCTGCACGATTTGCAAATATTAAATGCCCTAATTCATGAAAAAATACAAGAGCACCAAAAATAAGAACAAAAGCTATCACTGTATTCATACTGTATGACCACCCTTATGAGATTAATGTTTGTACAAAATTTCTTGTTAGTTGATCAACTTCTTGAATCTGCTCTAAACCTGGATGTGCGATGCTCTCATGCTTATCCATTGCTCTTTCAATACATTCCTCTATTTGGAGAAACTTAATTTTACCCTTCAAAAAACTAGCGACAGCTTCTTCATTTGCTGCGTTCAAAACTGTAGGCATTGTTCCACCTATTTTACCTGAATCATATGCAAATTGTAAGCATTTATATCTGTTAAAATCAGCTTTTTCAAAATGAAGCTTTCCAAATTCCCATAATTCAAGTCTCTTAGATTTTTCTAAAGGCAGTCTATCAGGGTATGTTAAAGCATATTGAATGGGCCCTCTCATATCTGGTGTACCTAATTGTGCTTTTATACTACGATCTTGAAACTCTACCAAAGAGTGAATAATGCTTTCTTTATGTAGTAATACATCAATTTTTTCATAAGGAATATTAAATAACCAATGTGCTTCAATAACTTCTAAGCCTTTATTCATCATTGTAGCTGAATCAATGGTAATCTTAGCACCCATAGACCAGTTTGGATGATTGAGTGCTTGCTCTACCGTTACTTCATGTAGTTCTTCTCTTTTCTTATCACGGAAACTACCGCCTGAGGCTGTAACAATTAACCGATCAATTGTTTTTTCATTTTCTCCTTGAAGACATTGAAATATAGCAGAGTGTTCACTATCAACGGGTAATAACTTCACATTATACTTTGCAGCATGCTCCGTCACTAAATGTCCCGCTGTAACAAGAGTCTCTTTGTTTGCTATAGCAATAGTGATGTTATTCTCAATGGCTCTTAATGTTGGAACTAACCCGACACTTCCCACTACTGCATTAACTAGACAATCTACTCTATCATAAACTGCTGCTTCTATAAGAGCATTATCCCCATATCCAAATTTAATGTCGTTACTTGAAAATTCAAATTTAAGCTTTTCATATGTTTCTTTGTCTTTTACAGCTACAAATGCAGGTTTAAATTTAGAGATAATATCTACACCTGTTTTAATGTTACTTCCAAAAGACATTGCCAGAAGTTTAAAATGTTCAGGATGTGATTCAATGACATCCAAGGTTTGGATACCTATCGAACCTGTCGCACCTAATAAGCTAATTTTTTTCACAAGTTCACTTCCAATCAATAAGAATGCGTAAGATACGCGTCCATTTTAACATTAGGAACTGTTAAGATTTCTGTTACAAGCAGTTCCTATTGAAATAAATAACACATTTAAAAATAATTCTGCTTTGAACACTACTCAAACTATATATTCCAAATATCCCAACGTCCGAAATCTTGAAATATAAGCTTCTAAACAATTAGTTAGGCTCTTTTCTGAACGATTGTTACTATATAACCAAAATTTGGAGTGAAAACAGTGTTTTCCACTATAAAAATACCATTTTATGAAGAAAAGATGCCACTAGACGTAATGCAGAGCTGATTGCTTCGAGTATTTAAAAGCAACAAAGTTTGCGAAAACAGCCATTAGTTAAAAAGGATCAACATAAAATGTAAAAGCGGCAAAACAAATAGCAAACTATCGAATCGATCTAAAATACCGCCATGACCGGGTAAGATTGTTCCAGAATCTTTCACATGATAATGTCTTTTTAAAGCAGATTCAACAAGATCACCGATTTGTCCAAAGACCGAAAGTAAAGTTGTCATAACAATAACCACAAATAAATTATCTAAAATACCTGTAAAATAGTGATAGATACAAGCAAATATTACTGCAAATAAAACACCACCAACAGCACCTTCAATTGTTTTATTGGGACTTATTTCAGGCCACAGTTTATTTTTACCCATTGCACGTCCTATAAAATATGCTCCAGAATCAGTCACCCATATCAATAATAATGCATAAAAGACCAGCTCTAGACCACCTTGTAACTCAGAATTTCTAGTTTCAATAAGAAAATAAAAACCTATGCCTAAATAAAAAATTGCAATAACAACGAAACCTACATCATCGAACGTAAATTTATTTTTCGTTACGACAGTATAAGTTAATAATAAAAGTAAAGCTAATAATGCAAACTCAGATTTAGAAAAACCTTCTAATAATACTGTTATATAAGTATTTGGTATTAATAGAACCCATAATATTAATAAACTGACTAGCCCTGGGAAACTAAATAAAGATATTTTTTTCATTTTTAACAATTCATGTAACGCAATTGATGCTAGCAGGTAAACAAATATAGTAAATGGAAGCTTTCCATAAATAACAAATGGAAGAAAAAGAGCTGCAGCTAATATTGCGGTTAAAATTCGTTGTTTCATTTTTAGTTCATCACCTTTTAAATACCACCAAATCTTCTTCCGCGTTGTTGGTATGTATATATTGCTTGTAAAAGACATTGTTCATTAAAGTCCGGCCATAGTACTTCTGTAAACCAAAACTCAGTATAAGCAAGCTGCCAAAGCATAAAGTTACTCAATCTGATTTCTCCACTTGTGCGAATTAATAAATCAGGATCAACCAATGATCGTGTCATTAAATATGATGATAAAACATCTTCATCAATGGCTTTGCTTTCTAAATTCCCCTCTGCTACATCTTTTGAAATGTTTTGAACAGCAGTAATTATTTCTGCACGGCTACCGTAATTTAATGCAAAGTTTAATACAAGTCCATTATTATGTTCTGTTTCTTTGATTGCCTTTTCTACAGCATTAAATGTATGCTTCGGGAGTTTACTTTTGTCTCCCATTATTCTAACCTGTACATTTTCCTCAATTAATTCAGGTAAGTAGGTATTCAAAAACTCTTCAGGAAGCTTCATCAGATAATCGACTTCCGTTTTTGGTCTTTTCCAATTTTCTGTGGAAAAGGCATATAGCGTAAGCACTTCAACACCAAGCTCATTCGATTGTTTAGTAATTTTGCGGACTACCTTCATACCTTCATGATGACCTGCAATTCGTGGAAGTGCACGTTTCTTTGCCCATCTCCCATTACCATCCATGATGATAGCAATATGATTTGGTATGTCACCCTTTATTATTTCCTCTTTACTGAATGTTTGTTTGTCAAAAGGCTGAGGAGATCCCTTTAACTTTTTAAGTAGTTTGAGCATGTGATTCCTCCATCACCCAATAATTCATGATCTCTTTATACCATGATTATTTTAACAGTATTAACAAAAAAACCCCCTGTAAACGTTAGAGGGTCTTTCTTTACTTATTGTACATATTTTTTTGTTAAACTTCCATGATTTCTTTTTCTTTATCTTTTGCAACACTGTCTACTTTAACAATAAATTCATCTGTTAACTTTTGGATGTTTTCTGTGTTACCTCTTAGCTCATCCTCAGTAATTTCACCATTTTTTTCAAGTTTTTTCAAATCATCATTACCATCTCTTCTAACATTACGGACAGCAACTTTTGCTTCTTCGGCATATTTCTTTACTAATTTCACAAGCTCTTTACGTCTTTCTTCTGTAAGAGCAGGAATTGATAAACGAATAATAGACCCGTCATTAGAAGGAGTTATACCTAAATCAGATTTTTGGATAGCTTTTTCAATATCTCCTAAAACTGATTTATCATAAGGCTGAATTACTAATAGACGTGCTTCTGGAACACTTATAGAAGCAAGTTGATTAACTGGAGTAGGAGCACCATAATAATCAACAGATAATTTATCTAGTAAATTAGCACTAGCTCGCCCAGCTCTAATTGATGCTAACTCCCGACTTAGAGAACTAACTGCCTTTTCCATCTTATCCTTAGTGTTTGCCAATACTTCTTTAGCCACGTTTATTTCCCCCTTACGATTGTACCGATATTTTCACCGACAACTACACGTTTAATGTTACCTTCTTCCATAATTGAAAATACAATTAGTGGAATATCATTATCCATACATAAAGATGAAGCAGTTGAATCCATTACTGCTAATCCTTCTTTTAATACATCTAAATAAGATAACGTTTCATATTTTACCGCATCTTTATCTAATCTAGGATCAGCATTATAAACTCCATCAACATTGTTTTTAGCCATTAAAATGACATCAGCTTCAATCTCAGCAGCACGTAAAGCTGCTGTTGTATCAGTTGAAAAGTATGGATTTCCTGTTCCTGCTGCAAAAATAACGACACGTTTCTTCTCTAAATGACGAATTGCTTTCCTTCTTATGTAAGGCTCGGCCACTTGTCTCATTTCAATAGATGTTTGTACTCTAGTTTGAATACCAAGTGTTTCAAGACTATCTTGTAAAGCAAGAGAATTCATTACTGTAGCAAGCATACCCATGTAATCAGCAGTTGCACGGTCCATGCCCATCTCACTACCAATTTTACCTCGCCATATGTTTCCACCGCCTACAACTACAGCAACCTCAACATCTAACTCAGCTATTTCTTTTACTTGTTTTGCTATTGATTGAATGACAGATGGATTAATACCAAATCCATTATCACCTGCTAGTGCTTCACCACTTAATTTAAGTACAATACGTTGATATTTTGGTTTACTCATATTTACCTCCAACTCTAGTTCCGCTTCTAGTTAAAGCGTTAACGGCTCGCTATAGCCTTAGATCGGATAAGCGGTTCATTAATAGAAGGTGATTTAACCTTCTATTAATGGGCAGCTTATATTTTTTTAGTAAAATTTCTCTGTTTATCTTCAAAAGAAGGGAACACACAACTGTGTTCCCTTTTTTACAATTTTAGCATCAAGTGTAAATAACTTGAATTTTTTTGAAAAAATGAAAGTTATTTCTTAACTTGGCTCATTACTTCTTCAGCAAAATTGTCTTGACGCTTTTCGATACCTTCTCCTACTTCGTAACGGATGAATGTATTTACAGTACCACCTTTTGATTCAACAAATTGCTTTACTTTTTGATCTGGATTTTTAACAAAGCTTTGGTCTAATAAACAAATATCTTCAAAATACTTCCCTAAACGACCTTCAACCATTTTAGCTACGATATTTTCAGGTTTTCCTTCGTTAAGAGCTTGTTCAGTTAAGATTTTACGCTCATGCTCAGCTTCTTCAGCAGATACTTGGTCACGAGAAACATATTTAGGATTAACTGCAGCTATATGCATAGCAACATCTTTAGCAGCAGCTTCATCAGTAGTTCCCTCTAATAAAGTTAACACACCAATGCGTCCGCCCATGTGTAAGTATGCACCGAAAGAATCATTGTCTGTTTTAGAAACGATAGTGAAACGACGAAGAGTGATTTTTTCACCAATTTTTGCAATTGCAGAATTAATGTAATCAGCAACTATTGTTCCATTATCCATTGTTTCAGTTAAAGCTGTTTCAGCATCAGCAGGCTTCTTAGCCAATAAGAAATCTGCTAATCCGTTAATTAATTCTTTGAAACCTTCATTTTTTGCAACAAAGTCTGTTTCAGAGTTAACCTCTAAAATAACTGCCTCATTACCACTAACTTTAACTAAAGTAGAACCTTCTGCTGCAATACGATCAGCTTTTTTAGCTGCTTTTGCAATTCCTTTTTCACGAAGATAATCAATTGCTTGATCTAAATCTCCGTTTGTTTCAGTTAACGCTTTTTTACAATCCATCATTCCTGCGCCTGTTTTCTCACGTAATTCTTTTACCATTTGTGCAGTTACTGCCATAACGGTATTCCTCCTTAAAGTCAATTAAATTTATTTAACATTTGTAAATTAGCAAGGGATAACTAATGTACATCATCTACCTATTTAAAAGGTTAATGTAAAAATCTCACTATTGCTTCTCATATATTATATCCAAAACAATAGTTACTCAAAAAATGTTACCCTAAAAAATCATATGTAGCTTACTTTAAAAAAAGGTGATAAAAGGCTATTCCCCCTTATCACCTTTTGCACATTAAGCAGGTGTAGTTTCTTCACCTTGTTTAGATTCTAAAATTGCATCTGCGATTTTTGCAGTTAGAAGCTTAACAGCACGGATTGCATCATCGTTTGCAGGGATTACGTAATCAATTTCATCTGGATCACAGTTAGTATCAACGATACCTACGATCGGAATGTTTAATTTACGAGCTTCTGCTACTGCGATACGCTCTTTACGAGGATCGATAATAAATAATGCATCTGGTAATTGCTTCATGTCTTTAATTCCGCCTAGGAATTTTTCAAGACGCTCAAGCTCTTTTTTAAGTTGTACAACTTCTTTTTTAGGTAGAACTTCAAAAGTTCCATCTTCCTGCATTCTTTGAATATCTTTAAGACGCTTAATACGTTTTTGGATTGTTTCAAAGTTTGTTAATGTACCACCTAACCAACGTTGGTTTACAAAGTACATTCCAGAACGTTCTGCTTCTTCTTTAACAGAATCTTGTGCTTGTTTTTTCGTACCTACGAATAGGATTGTACCGCCTTCAGCTCCAAGTTCTTTAACGAATTTGTAAGCTTCCTCAACCTTTTTAACAGTTTTTTGAAGGTCGATGATATAAATTCCGTTACGCTCTGTGAAGATGTAACGTTTCATTTTTGGGTTCCAACGACGTGTTTGATGACCGAAGTGAACACCAGCTTCAAGCAATTGCTTCATTGATATTACTGACATGTGTTTGTTCCTCCT
Source organism: Metabacillus litoralis (assembly GCF_007994985.1). GTDB lineage: Bacteria > Bacillota > Bacilli > Bacillales > Bacillaceae > Metabacillus > Metabacillus litoralis. The sequence continues at coordinate 209,405 of NZ_VOQF01000003.1, forward strand.
AATGGTTTTGATCTCCTCCGCTTATATCATCTTTAAACAAAACTGTTAATTTACTTTTTGCAAAAAACAGCACCAATGCCTAAATCTATAAGCGTGTGTATTAACACCAAAAATTAATATACCATATCGAAATATGACAATCAAGGTTTAAGTTAAACTTCTTTTGTAATTAATTGTCGATATGGTACTGTCATCTTCATATTATTGACGAAATTTTAAGATAAGCTCAACCTCAGTTTTTCCTTTATTAAATTTTCTAGCAATCTGTTCTATACTATAGCCATTTTCATAAAGATTTATAGCTTCGATTTCAAATGGTAACGTTTCTATTTCGGCTAATGTTGATTCACTAATTTCAATCGTATCTTTTACTTCGTCTATTTGACTTAGATGCTTTGGTAGACCCTCATCCTCATTCTCATTCTCATTCTCTTCTTTTTTACTTTTTTTCATCTTGTCGATGTCATAACTACTAGCTTTAGCTGCTATGTTATTTACTTTGGCATTCTTATTGTCCTTTGGAGCTACTTCTTGAGGAATCAATGAAGAATTGTTAGTTAATTGCTCTATCAATCGATCATTTTCATCTTTCATCTCAATTAAAAAGCTTGTCATCGAGTTTTCTGTATCTTCTAGAATTTTTCTTTGGTTATCTGTTAAACTTTTCATTGTAGAATATTTCATATAAAGAACTACAATAAAATAAAAAGCTACTACATGAAGTAGTAAACTTATCAAAATTAATATAGTCGTAATAAACATCCTCTCTTATCCAAAAAAATCTATGTTTTTTCCTTTATAAGGATGATCGGGATTCTCTTCTTCTGTTTGTTCCTCTTTATTTCTTCTTTGATCTTTACTTTGATGATTAGATTGCTCCTTCTTTAAGAGCAATTTTGCACTTTCATCATTCTCTTGAACTTGGGTTCTCTGCAATTCTACTTGTTTTTGGAGGGAATTTGCAAGCTGGTCTTGGCTTATTTGACCTCTTTGATTTAATTGCTCCTGTATCTTTCCAGCATCATGTGTACGAGGAAGAGCAATTTGCATTTCAATACTTTTGAAACTCAGAATGAATCACACCCTTTAGTCTCTGTATGTCCATACTCATTCTTTATATCTTGGTGTTATTTTTATTATCCTGGTGTTTAGCAAACAATGGTACCTACATAAGATTGAATGATCCTAGTAATCTATTCCTTTGTTTTTTGCATGTGATTTTATACTAATGAACAACATTTTCAAGTATTTTTCTTAACTTAAATAATGCCTTCGAATGGATTTGTGAAATTCTAGAAGTTGATAAATTCATCACTTGACCAATTTCAGTTAGTGTTAATTCTTCTTTATAGAAAAAACTAATAACTAATTGTTCTTTTTCACTTAACTGAGTAATCACTTCTGACAATTTTTCAATTAACTCTTCTTTAATTAATTTTTCATCTGGAGTTTCTTGGTTATCATCCTTAATAGTAAATCCTAATGTTTCACCGTCATCCTGATCAAACATTTGATCATCTATTGACAGAACATTAGCAAAAAAACCTTCATTTATAACATTAACAACTTCACCTTCGGATAAACCTAGTTCAGTCGCAATTTCTTGAGGAGTTACATTTCTCATATGCCTTTGTTCAAGCTTAACAATGGTTGCTTCAACCTTTTTTGCTCGTTCACGAGAACTTCTAGGAAGCCAATCCTCTTTACGAAGACCATCAATAATCGCACCTCTTACTCTAAAAGAAGCATAAGTATCAAATTTAAGGTCACGATTTGGATCAAATTTCTCTAAAGCATCGTATAGCCCAAATAAACCCAGGCTCATTAAATCGTCCTTGTTAACACTTTTGGGAAGACCTACCGAAATCCGTTGAACATGATAAGAAACAAGGGGCATATACTTTTTTATTAGAACATCACCTGCATAAGAGTCACGAACATCTATCCATTTTTGCCATATTACTTGTTCTTCAGTTAAAGTTATTTGTGACATTTCAATCCCCCTCATCATGATTTTTAAATTTATTGGCTATGTTATAAACTACTATTAAAAAAGATAAACATAGCCAAACTATTAAATCACTTTTGTACCTTGATTGACTGTTCGAATCATTAATTCACATGTTGCCGGATTAAATTCAATTGTACGACCACTATTTCCTCCAACGTCTTCGCTCAGAAGATGAATATGGTTAGAATGTAGAATTTGTTTTATAGCTTCGACATTTCTTGGCCCTATCCTCATCATGTCACTGGCAGATTGGAATTGGAACATCTGAGCTCCTCCAGCCATTTTAGCTTGAAGAGACCTTATTTTTGCTCCAGCATCAGCTAACTGACTAATTAACATTGGAATAGCAGTATCTGCATACTTAGCATGATTAAAATCGTTCTTATTAGCAAGTGAAGAATCAGGTAGCATAATATGAGCTAAACCACCAATTTTATTAATTTTGTCAAATAAAATAAGACCTACACAAGAACCTAATCCTGATGTGCGGATATGATTTGGCATTTTCACTATATTTAAATCTGCGATACCAACTTTAATTATCTCTAATGATTCAAGCTTCATTTGTTACACCCAGTGCTTTGAATAATTTATTAAATGAATCTGGATCTGGTAGAAGGAAGAAATGACCTTTTACTAGATCACTTTCAAGCTGATCTTCTTCTTTTATAACCGTGTCAATTATTATTGCATAATCACTGACATGAGATAGTTCAATTAATCCGTGACTAATAACAGCCCCAAACATGTCAACAGTAAATGCAGGTACAGAAGGATATATAGTAAGATTCGTTAGATCAGACAATGAAGAAAGATATGATCCCGTTAGAATATTACCTAGTTCTTGAAATGCTGATAATCCTAGTTCATTTTCACTTGTTTGCGACGAAAATGAGAAGCTTGGATCCATAATCAACTGTTGAATAAACCTTTCTGCTTGTTCGATGCTTAGAACAAAAAAGAGAGAACCAGGTATATCTCCTTCCATTCTTAAAAACACACTGGCAATAACAACATCAGGTCCACCCAAACGTTCCATTAATTCATTAAAGGAAACCACTTTTACATCAGGTACATTCATATCTATTTTTTTATTTAATAGTTTCGAAAGAGATGTAGCAGAGTGACCTGCTCCAATATTACCAACCTCTTTTAAAATATCTAAATGCTCAGGCGATATACCTCCGATAAAATCCATACATTAACTCCTATACACTTAGCTTAGAAGGCACATTTTCTGCTTTTAACACCTGTGCTAAGTCAATCATTACAATTAATCTTTTATCTAATTTTGCTACACCCTGGATATACTCCGCCTGAACAGATCCCACAACTTCTGGTGCTGGTTCTATTAAATCTTGGTTAATATCAATAACATCATTTGCAGCATCCACTATAAATCCAACTTCAATATCTTCCCTTGAAACAATGATCATTCTAGTACTATCAGAGTTCTCAACTTCTTCAAGATCAAAACGTCTACGTAAGTCAATTATTGGTGTAACAACACCTCGTAAATTAATAACTCCTTTAATATAAGAAGATGTTTTTGGAACTCTCGTTATATGTTGGACTTTTTCAATTGATCGAACTTGTTCAACAGGAATTCCATATTCCTCATCCTTTAATTGAAAAACAATAACTTTTACATCATTTGATTGAAATTCACTCATCTTATAAACCCCTTTCTAATAAGCACTTCTATTTGTTGAAATAAATAGTTTATTATTACCTTACTAATATTCAATTGACCATTGTTCCTATTATCTAATTTTTATTGCTAAATAATCTTATAATAGGAACCTCAAATCAATTTATCTATTAAGTTCTTTCCTTCTTAAAAAGTAGTTTATTTAATTAATGAATTACAGTCTACAATTAATGCCACTTGTCCATCACCAAGAATTGTTGCTCCAGAAATAGCGAAAACGGAGTTTAAATAGTTTCCAAGTGACTTTAGTACAATTTCCTGTTGACCAATGAAAGAGTCAACAACTAAAGCGGCCATTTTTTCTCCTTTACGGACAATTATTAATGAAACAAAGTCTTCATTTCTCACAGTATCTTCCATTTCAAATACCTCTGATAAAAAGACTAACGGTACTATTTTCCCTCTAAAATCAATTACCTTTTGATTATGAGCATGAAGAATTTCTTCTTTTTTAATAACGGCAGTTTCAATAATAGAAGATAAAGGAATAGCATATTTCTCATTTTGTAGTTCAACTAACATGACTGAAATAATAGATAAAGTTAATGGCAGTTGAATTGAAAATAGTGAACCTTTTCCTTCTTGAGCATCAATATCCACTGTCCCACCAAGTGATTCTATTGTACTCTTAACAACATCTAATCCTACACCTCGTCCAGATATATCAGAAATTTTATCAGCTGTAGAGAAGCCTGAAGCTAATATAAGCTCATAAACCTGTTTATCAGTCAATGTAGAAGCAACCTGTGGTGTAACAATTCCTCGATCGATTGCTTTATTTAACACTCGTTCTCTACTTATCCCTGCACCATCATCTTCAATTTCAATAAAGACATGGTTTCCGCTATGATATGCTCTTAAAACAACATTTCCTTCTTCAGGCTTACCATTTTTCATTCTAATATCTGGCATCTCAACGCCATGATCTATTGCATTTCTTAAAAGATGAACAAGTGGATCACCAATTTCATCTATTACTGTTCTATCTAATTCTGTCTCAGCACCGACAATTTCAAGATTAATTTTCTTATTTAAATCTTTTGCTAATTGTCTAATCATTCTTGGGAAGCGATTAAATACTGTTTCAACAGGTACCATTCTCATATTTAAGATGATATTTTGAAGATCTCCTGAAATTCGAGACATTCTTTCTACTGTTTCATCTAATTCATTATTATTTAGCTCTTTTGATATTGACTCTAATCTACCACGATCTATAACCAGCTCTTCAAAAAGATTCATCAGAATATCTAAACGTTCAATATTAACACGAATTGTTTTAGAACTTGTAGCAGCTGCTGCAACCTGCTTTGAGGCTGTTTTCACTTCTTGTTCTTGAACCTTAGTTAGGTTGGTGTCATTTAGAAGAACTTCATTTTCCTGAGTTGAAGATTGTGACTGATTTTGAATATGATTAGTTCTTGAAGTGTCAATGATATGTACTTGGACATCTTCAATTTCTGAAACCTTCATCACTTTATTTTTAATATCCTCACTAGATTCCTTTGTAACAAAAGCGACTGTAAACTTAGAATCAAACTTCTCCTCTTCTAGTAAATCAACTGATGGAATTGATTTAATTACTTCTCCAGAGTTCTCAAGTATTTCAAATACCATGAAAACCCTAGCAGCTTTTAACAAGCAATCCTCTCTAAGAGTGATCGTTAATTCATAAGCAGAGAAACCTTGTTCCTTAGATTGGTTAATTACTGTATATTCAAAATCATCATAGTCTTCAATTAGTCTACTAGATTGATTGAGTTGATCATTTTTAACAACTGCTTGTGGCGCTGATTCAGAAGTTAAATCTTCACCCTTCTCTATCTTTTTAAGTAGCTCAACCACCTTTGATACATCCTTCTTACCATCTCCACCTTCAGCAATTGAGAATACCATCTCCTCTAAGTCATCTACAGAAGCAAATACAACATCTAAGATATCGGCAGTTACAGATAATTTTTCGTTTCTAATTAAATCAAGTACATTTTCCATTTGATGAGTAAGGCTTGCTAAATCTTCATAGCCCATTGTTGCACTCATACCTTTTAGGGTATGGGCTGAACGAAATATATCATTAACAATAGAGATATCACTAGGGTTCTTCTCTAACTCTAGTAATTTTTCATTACAAGCTTGTAAGTGCTCTTTGCTTTCTTCAATAAATACTTCTAAGTACTGGTTCATTTCCATTAAGGTACACCCCTTAGTTTCGTCTGTTGTTAATTGTATAATCAAATTAAAACACTGCTTAATGCACATAAAAGTATAAATACTTAACAGTTTTTTATTATTATTGATTCTCTAGGTAATCCATAATGGCTGCTGCAATATTTTCAACATTCTCTATTTTATCAACAAAAGTTGTTCCAACAGCAGCTTTAGGCATTCCATAAACAATAGAAGTTTGTTCAGATTCTGATATTGCTTTCACGAGACCTGTATTTTTAAGTTTCTTTAATCCATCAGAACCATCTGCTCCCATACCTGTCATAATTACAGCGATCTTCTTAAATTCAGGAATTTCAGAAATGGATTCGAACATAACATCTACAGAAGGTCGATGACCATTTCTTATATCAGATTGATCGATCTTAATCGTTAAAGAAGTTCCTGATTTTATAACCTTCAAGTGGGAACCACCAGGTGCAATATAAGCTGTTCCATTTTTAACTAATTCTCCATTTTCAGCTTCTTTAACAGTTATTAAAGAAACTGTATTTAAGCGATTAGCTAATGATAACGTAAATCCTGGAGGCATATGCTGTACAATAAATATTGGAGCATTAATATCTGCAGGGATTTTCGGTAACACTTGCTGTAGTGCTCTGGGCCCACCTGTTGATGTACCAATACAAACCAACGATTTATTTTTAGAGATTTTGTCGATAGACTTTGGTCTTACTATACTCTTTGAGTCTATTTTACTATATCCTTGTTGGATTTTGGGATATTTTTTCGAAATTGGTTGTAGTAATGAATTAGATATATTTGCTCTTTTTGCCAATTTAACTTTTTCAATTAGATCCTCTTTCACTTTATATAGATCTAATGAAATAGCACCAGAAGGTTTAGCAATGAAATCAAAGGCACCGTACTGTAATGACAGGATTGTATTTTCTGCCCCTTCTTTTGTTGTACTTGATAGCATAATCACTGGTCTAGGGAACTGTTTCATAATATCCTTTAAAGCCTCTAGACCATTCTTAACAGGCATTTCTACATCTAGCGTTACTACATCTGGATTTAATTCCTTAATTTTTACTAATGCATCTTCACCATTCCTAGCTACACCAACAACTTCAATAATTTCATCCTCATTAAGAAAATCAGTAATTAGTTTTCTCATAAAAGCTGAATCATCTACAACAAGTACACGAATTTTCACCATTATATTTGCCTACCTTTCATGAAGAAACTTTTTAATTTCGATATAAAAGGTGTTGATTCAGGTATATCTTCATTTTTATCAATTCTAGTCAAAAAGTCCTTAGAAATTAATAATAGTGCTTTGCTTGCTTTGCAGCTCGGCTGATATAAAAGAACTGGTTGTTGATCTATAACAGCTTTCATTATTGAAGAATCATCAGGTATAACTCCTAATAAAGTAACATCACGGTTTAAAAACTGTTTCATTGTTTGAAACAATCTCTGAAAGGTTTGATCACCAACTTTATTGTTAAACGCACGATTTACGACAATTGAAAAAGGCATTGTTTGGTGATTTACACAAATATTCTTAATAGCTGAATAAGCATCTGTCATAGAAGTGGGTTCAGGTGTTGTTATGACAATAATCTCATCAACAGATAAGATAAACCTTAAGCTATCTTCTGAAATGCCTGCCCCCATATCGAAGATAATAAAATCGTATGCTTTAAAGAGATAATCTAACTCATTTAAGAACTGTTGAAACCTTTCTTCATTCATTTTAAAAATATCACCTAAACCTGTACCCCCTGATATATAATCTAGACCATTTGGACCATGAGAAATGATATCAACTAATGAAAGATTTCCTAGAAAGAAATCAACAATTGAATAATTTGAGCTTTCACCGATAAGGATGTCAATATTCCCCATACCTATATCTAAATCAAACAATAAAACTCTTTTATTTTCTTTTTGTAACGCTAAGGAGAAATTAAGAGAAAAATTTGATTTCCCAACTCCTCCTTTTCCACTCATAACAGCAATCGATTTAGCTCGAAGCTTTAAACTTTTTAATCTTTCCCTTAAACGTTCTGCTTGATCATTAGCCATATGATTACCTCAGTATTTGATTAACTATTTTTTCTCTAGTTGCCATTTCAATATCATCTGGAACATTTTGACCATGTGTTGTATATGCTATTCCTTTTTTCGTTTTCAGCATCACATCAAACAAAGTCCCTCTTGTAGAGGTTTCATCCATTTTTGTAAAGATGAGTTTATTAATAGGAATTACTGAAAATTGTTTATAAACAGCAAGCATATCGGCTGCTTTCGCAGTGGCTGCTAAAACAAGAAAAGTTTCCATTTCGTCAGTAAAATCTATCAGCTTCTGAAGATCATTGACGTACTGCGAGTCAAGAAAATTCCTTCCTGCTGTATCAATAAAAATATAATCATACATAGCAAACTTCTTTTGTGCAGCTATAAAATCTTCAACACTATAACATACTTCTAATGGTACATTAAGAATTTTTGCATATGTTTTTAACTGCTCTATAGCAGCAATTCTATATGTGTCAGTCGTGATAAACGCTACCTTTTTTTGCTTCTGAATCACACACTCAGCAGCTAATTTAGCCAACGTTGTAGTCTTACCTACTCCTGTTGGACCTATTACATTTATATATTTTTTCTTATATGAAACTCCACTAAAATCTATATCCTTTAAAAGCTCGATAAATAACTCATTTTCTTTAAGCCTTAGTTGCTCTTTAGTAACCTGTCCATTTTGTTTATACCAATATTCTAAAAGCTCTGACATAATCTGTCCTCGAATATCTGGATTAACATCTCTGATTATCAGTTTATTTAACATATCCTGAAGTAGTTCTGGATAATATTCATTCTTTTCATTTGAAGACATTGATTTAATCATCTTTTTCATTTCGATTATTTCATTTAAAAGTGAATCATTTTCAGTTACTACTTTTGAGTCTGTTTGTTCATCTATTTTCTCTTGTTTCGTTGTTTCTGGAAGCTTCGATTTAACTTGTTGAGATTTTTGTGTATCCTCGTTCATTCTTCGAGGTACATCAGGATCCATAGCAGCAATTACTTCAATCTTTTTCTTAGCAAAAAGTCCTAAAAATCCACCTGTATAGATCATTTTTGAATTTAGAATCACGGCGTCATTACCCATCTCAGACCTTATCTTTTTCATAGCCTCTTGCATAGATGGTGCAATATATTTTTTTACCTTCATTCGACATTTACCACCCCAATGCTCTGTACTTCAACATTTGCTTCTAATTCATTATAAGATAAAACCGGAACTTGCGGAAAATAACGATCTGTTAATTGTCTTACATACATACGAACTGCAGGAGAACACAACAAAATTGGTGTTTGTTGTTGTAATGCAAGCATTTCAACCTCTTTTGCTACAGATTCGATGATTTGCTGAGATACATCAGGACTTAATGATAAGTAATTACCATGTTCAGTCTGTTGTACACCCTCAGCAATTAGTTTTTCTACTCTCCCAGATAGTGTTACGACTTTTAAAATCTGATCTTGGTCAACATATTGAGAAGTGATCTGTTTAGCTAGAGCTTGTCTAACATATTCTGCTAACAACTCTGTATCAGAGGACATTTTCCCATAGTCTGCTAATGTTTCAAAGATAATTGGTAAATTTCTAATTGAAACCTTTTCACGCAGTAATTTTGATAGCACTTTTTGAATATCACCTATATTAAGTGGTGATGGTGTTACTTCTTCTACAAGAATTGGATATGACTCTTTTAAATGATCAATTAATTGTTTTGTTTCTTGTCTTCCTAACAATTCGTGTGCATGCTGTTTAATAACTTCCGTAATATGAGTAGACACAACAGATGGTGGGTCAACTACTGTATATCCATACATTTCAGCAGTATCCTTCATTTCCTCATTAATCCACTTAGCAGGTAATCCAAAAGAAGGCTCTATCGTATCAATACCTTCAATTGAATCCTCCTCTATTCCTGGAGCCATTGCTAAATAATGATCTAGTAAAATTTCACCCTTAGCTAATTCATTACCTTTAATTTTCAAACGGTATTCATTAGGTTGTAACTGAATGTTATCTCTTATCCTTACAACAGGGATAACAATCCCAAATTCTATTGCTAATTGTCTTCTTATCATAACAACTCGATCAAGAAGGTCTCCACCCTGATTTGTATCAGCTAATGGAATTAATCCATAACCGAATTCAAATTCAATAGGATCTATATTCAATAGATTAACAACACTTTCAGGACTTTTCATCTCATCCATTTCTGTTTCCTGCTCTAACACTTCTTCATCAGGTATTTCTTCTTTTTGAGACTTTGTTATCATATACCCACCAATACCCAGTAGCGCAGCAATTGGAAGTGTTAAAAGAACACCTATTGGAGTAAATATTCCTAATAAAAAAATTGTTCCTGAAGCAACATAAAGCATTTTAGGATAGGCAAATAATTGTGATGTAATATCTGAACCTAAGTTACCCTCTGATGCTGCTCTAGTTACAACGATACCAGTTGCGGTAGATATTAATAGTGCAGGAATTTGACTTACAATACCATCTCCGACTGTAAGCATCGTAAAGTGTGCTGCAGCTTCTCCTATTGGCATTCCTAATTGCATCATACCGATAACAACACCAAATAGCATATTAATTAGGACAATGATAATCCCTGCTATTGCATCACCTTTAACGAATTTACTAGCACCATCCATAGCTCCATAAAAATCTGCTTCATTTGAGATTTTATCTCGACGTTCACGTGCTTGCTGCTCTGAAATCATCCCAGCATTAAGATCAGCATCAATGCTCATCTGTTTACCTGGCATAGCATCAAGTGTAAAACGTGCGGCAACCTCAGAAACACGTTCAGAACCTTTTGTGATAACGACAAATTGAATAACGATTAAGATGACAAACACAACAAAACCTACTAAAACATTACCACCAGTAACAAATGTTCCAAAGGTCTCAATAACCTTTCCTGCATCTCCCTCAGCTAAAATAGCACGAGTAGTTGATACATTTAAACCTAATCTAAATAACGTTAGCAATAAGATTAATGATGGAAAGATTGAAAATTGCAACGGTTCATTCATATTCATTGACGTAAGAATAACTAATAAGGCAAGAGAAATATTAATTATAATTAAGAAGCTTAATAACCAACCTGGAAATGGAATAATAAGCATCGCTACGATTAAAATAACACTTAGTAATACAGATAAATCTCTTGCAGACATGTTTATTCTCTCCTTAAAACCAATCATTCTTTCTATATTAACGATAGGGGAATCTATTTTTAATTATACGTTTACTTTTTATTTAACAGATTGATTAGCAATATATTAGAAGTTTAAACAGACTTTGCTTGATAAACATAGGCAATAATTTCAGCAATAGCTTGGAAAAATTCTTCAGGTACTGCATGTCCAATTTCTACTTGATCATATAGAGCCCTTGCTAGTGGTCTATTTTCTACCATCATTACATCATGTGAATTTGCGATTTCTTTTATTTTTTGAGCAACTAAATCGACACCCATTGCAACAACAAATGGTGCATCCATTTTTGAATCATCATATTTTAAAGCAATTGCATAGTGAGTTGGGTTTGTGATAACAACATCAGCAGTTGGAACATCCTGCATCATTCTTCTCATCGCCATTTCACGTTGTCTTTGCTTAATTTTCGATTTAATTAGTGGGTCACCTTCAGATTTCTTATACTCATCTTTAATGTCCTGTTTCGACATTCTCAAATTCTTTTCATGATCATATCTCTGGTATAAATAGTCTAGTAATGATAGAAGTAATAAAGCTCCTGAGGCAAATAACCCCATCTTAACTGTAAGTTGTGCAATATAAACGAAAGATTGCTGAACTGTAATATGAGATAACATCAAGATTTTGTCTAGATCTAACCAAAGAACCGCAAAAGTAACAAAACCTACAAATGAAATTTTGAGTAAGGACTTTAATAATTCTACAATTGCCCTAACCGAGTATATTCTTTTAAATCCTTGTATCGGATCGAGCTTATTTAGTTTCATTTGTACAGCTTCTGTAGAAAAAAGAAAACCGATTTGCAAATAATTACTCAACACTCCAGCTACTAACGCAACTCCCATAACAGGAGCTAAAATAATTGCAGATTGATATGACATTGTAAGAAAAAAATCATGTACACTTTGATCTGTTAAATTTAAAAGTAAAAAATCTTGAAACGTACCTCTCATCATATTTAAAATACGATCTCTCATAAAAGCGCCAATGAATATGAACGATAAAAAAATTGTTAATAACGATATTGCTGTATTTACATCAGCACTCTTTGCAACTTGCCCTTTTTTTCTTGCATCCTGCTTTTTTTTAGGAGTAGCTTGTTCAGTTTTCTCACCAGCGAAAAATTGTAAATCTAATGATAATAACTTCATCCACTAACTACCTCCTAACAATTGCATTAATCCACGCATTGTATAAGCCATTGTTTCAAATAGCTTTTCCATCAATAAAAACAACGAGCCCATAACTAAAATCAACATAATAAAACTGACACCTATTTTTAATGGCAATCCAACAACAAATATGTTTAATTGTGGAACAGTTCTAGCAACAACACCTAAAGCAATATCAACTAAAAAAAGTGAACCAACAACAGGAATGGACATTTGAAAAGCTATTATAAACATTGAATTAAAAGATTGGATAATAAATTCAACGATGTTTTCTTGACCAAATGGAAGTACTAGCTGGTCAATCGGAACAAATTGATAGCTGTAAAAAACTCCATCTAACAAAAGGTAGTGTGCATTAGTACTTAACATTAATAAAAATGCAAACGTGTATAGGAATTGTCCTACAAGTGGACTTTGACCCCCAGTTTGTGGATCGATAACATTGGCTATTGCAAATCCCATTTGAAAATCAATGAAGCTACCAGCTATTTGAATAGCCGCTAAAATAAAATAGGCAGAAAAACCAATTAATAATCCAAAGATTGCTTCTTTAATAAGCAACATAATAAATGTACTATCTAATTCAATTATTGGAGGATCCAGAGAAAAAAACATAATCCATGCCAACATAAATGCAAAGCCAATCTTATGAATATTAGGGATATTACGATATGAAAACAATGGTAAAGTTACAAAAAAAGCAGACACTCGCATAAATACTAATAAAAATGCTGGATAGTTATCTAATACAGTTATCATTTCTACCCTATAAACCTATTTAAGTTTCCAAAGATATCTTGTGCATAAGACACAAGTGTTGTTAGCATCCAAGGACCAAAAAAGATTAATCCTAGTAAAACAGCGACAATTTTCGGAATAAATGCAAGTGTTTGTTCCTGTATTTGAGTAGTAGCCTGAAAAATACTAACAGCAAGACCGATAATTAAGGCTAATAATAATAGAGGCCCACAAATAATTAATGTCGTATATACAGCCTTTTCTGCCAGTGAAATGACAAATTCTGAACTCATTTATTATCACCCGTTCTAAAAACTTTGTAACAACGATTTAATGATTAAATACCATCCATCTACTAATACAAATAAAAGAATTTTAAAAGGTAATGAAATCATAACTGGAGGTAGCATCATCATACCCATGGACATTAAAACACTAGCAACTACCATATCAATAACTAAAAATGGAATAAATATCATAAATCCAATTTGAAAGGCTGTTTTAATTTCACTAATAGCAAATGCTGGAACAAGTGCAGTTAGTGGAATATCTTCTACTGTTGCTGGTTTTTCAATCCCCGCATAATTAAGGAATAATGCTAGATCTTTCTGTCGAGTATGCTTACTCATAAATTCTTTAAATGGAATTGCTGCACGTTCATAGGCTTCTTCTAAACCAATTTCTTCATTAAAAAGCGGTGTTAATGCTTGTTCGTTTACTTCTGAAAATGTTGGAGCCATAATGAAAAAGGTTAAAAACAAAGCAATACCAATTAAGATTTGATTTGGTGGCATTTGTTGTGTAGCTAAAGAGGTACGAACAAACGAAAGAACAATAATAATTCTCGTAAAGCACGTCATTAGTATTAAAATACTTGGGGCAATTGATAGTACTGTTAATAATAATAGTAACTTTACAGACGTACTGACATTTTCCGCATCACTATTATTAAAAAACTCCATAAACTCATTCATGCTTGCCTAATCCCTTTCTTTTAACATCCTCAAGCTGTTTCGCTCTTTCTTCCTTTAACTTTTTCAATTGTTCGTTAAATTGTAATGAAAATGTTTGACTAGATTTTTGTTCAGGTTGATTTTTTTTATGAGTTGAAATAATTGTTGTAACTTTATTAATAATATCCTTAGGTTCGATCATTTGATCTTGCTTTCGTTCAAACTCTTCAATCAAATCTCGGCTTTCTTCATCATCATCAATCTCTTTTAATAATGTAATGGACTCACCTACACCAACAACCAAAATTCGCTTTCCTACTTTGATCATTTGGATAGATTTACTTTGACCAATACTTGTGCCACCCATATTAACAATGCCTTGACCTTGGTAAGAAAGCCTATTTCTTTTCGTAACAAATTTCAGTAAAAAATAAATTAACGCAAGAACAAAGGCCAAAGCACCAAACATTTTAATAAAATCAAATGCAGATACAGATATATCACTAGTTTCAACTTCAGAAACATCTTCTACTTCTTGATTATTATCTACAGTACTATTTTCATTGTTATTTTCAGTTGTATCTTGATTTTTTATATTATCAAAAACACTTTCATCTAATGATTCCTCCGCAAATACTACTGTTGTAGTTTGCGGAGAAATAATAAAAACAGATAATAGCAACAATATGAGGTATATTCTATGAAGCAATTTCACTCCACCTTTAGCTTAATGTTTTTCCGATAGCCTCTAATACACGATCTGCTTGGAATGGTTTTACAATAAAATCTTTTGCACCGGCTTGAATCGCATCTATTACCATTGCTTGTTGTCCCATTGCAGAACACATAATAACTTTTGCACTACCATTGATTTGTTTAATTTCTTTTAATGCTTGAATTCCATCCATCTCAGGCATTGTAATATCCATTGTTACTAAATCCGGCTGATGCTCTTTGTATTTTTCAACAGCTTGTGCTCCATCTGCAGCTTCAGCTACTACTTCATAACCATTTTTCGTTAAAATATCTTTAATCATCATTCTCATAAATGCTGCATCGTCAACGATCATAATTCTGTGTGCCATAATATCCCCACTCCTAATAATAATTATTTATCTAAGTTTGTTTAAACGCTCTGATTGACTTGCTATATCAGTTACACGAACCCCAAAGTTTTCATCAATAACAACAACTTCACCTTTTGCCACTATTTTATTATTAACTAAAATATCTACAGGTTCTCCTGCTAGTTTATCTAATTCAATGATAGATCCAGATGATAATTCTAAAATTTCTTTTACTGATCGTTTAGTTCTTCCTAATTCAACAGTCACCTTTAATGGGATGTCTAGTAACATATCAAGGTTTTGTATTTCCTGCTGTTGATATTGCATAGGCTCAAATGAAGCAAATTCAGCAGGCTTAACATTAACTGTTGGTTGCTCTCTTTGTGTATACTGCTGAGGAGCTGTATACATAGGCTGACTAGGTTGTCCCATGTGCTGTGGTTGATGCATATGTTGTTGATCATATTGCTGTTGTTGTTGCGGAATTTGCTGATTTTGCTGCTGACTGTAAGCTGCCTGTGGAGTTGTTGATTCTTCAACAACTTCTTTAACAGCTTCTATCGTTGCTGCTTCTTGCTTAGGATTAATTAATTGATCAATTAAATCTTTTGCAAAATATAAAGGTAATAATTGCATGATATTTGAATCAATTAATGTACCTATTTTAAGTCTGAAAGAAACTTGGATCATCAAATCTGAATCAGGTATTTCAGCATTATCTGTTTCATTTGCATCAAGTAACTCTACTCTAGGTGGAGATATATCTACCTTTTTATTAAAAATAGTAGACATAGACGTCGCAGCAGATCCCATCATTTGATTCATTGCTTCTTGGACTGCGCTAACCTGAATTTCCCCTAACATTTCATCAGGATTTGTTCCATCACCACCGATCATCAGATCAGCAATGATTGCCGCATCACTTTGCTTAATGACTAAGAGATTACTTCCTGAAAAACCTTCAGTATAATTCACCTCAATCGCAACATATGGATGCTGAAATTGCTTTCCTAGTTTGCTTTTTCGAACAACGGATACACTTGGAGTCGTAATTTCAACCTTCTGCTGTAGTAGTGTTGAAAGAGCTGTTGCTGAACTTCCAAAAGAGATATTACCTATCTCTCCAATAGCATCCTCTTCCATTGCATCAAAATAATCTTCTGTTTTAAGTTGATCATTTTCGCTACTATTCTCACTTGTCACAGCAGGGGTGTCATTATCATCGCTTGATCCTTTTAATAGAGCATCAATTTCATCCTGTGATAACATTCCATCACTCACCATCTTCGTCACCTCTCGATAAGTGGTCAATAATTTGAACCGCTATTTTTTTGTTTAATTTCCCTGGTTGTCCAGTAAACTTTGGCTTATCACCAATTTTAACTACTAATGGTTGGTCGATGGTGCTATCTAATTGGATAACATCTCCTATTTGCAACTGAAGAAAATCTTGTATTGACAAATCAGATGAGCCAAGTTGAGCAGATATCAAAAGATCTGCCAAATGAATTTGTTTTTTAAGAGCTTCAATTTCATTTGGTTTTGGTTCTTTTCTATCAGATTGCATCCAATAATGTCCAGATAACTTTGGTATGATAGGTTCAAGAACAACATGCGGAATACACAAATTAATCATTCCACTAGTTTCGCCTACTTGAATATTGAGTGATATAACAACGACCGTTTCATTTGGTGAAACCATTTGTAGAAACTGTGGGTTAACTTCAAATTCCGACATCATCGGTTCGATTTCAATTAACGAATCCCATGCTTCTGCATAATTTTCTAAAGCTTTTTCAAAAATATTAGAGATAATCTTTGTTTCTATTTCAGTTAAATTCTCAATTTTATTAACACTAGAACCTAACCCCCCCATAACCCGATCCATCATTGCGTATGCTATATTAGGGTTTACTTCCATAAGAACTCGACCTTCTAAAGGTTGAACCTCAAACACATTAAGAACAGTCATTTTAGGAATTGAACGTATAAACTCCTCATAAGGCAATTGATCAACTGATCCAACAGCTATTTGAATATAAGTTCTCAGTTGTGCTGAAAAATGCGTTGTTAATAATCTTGCAAAATTATCATGAATTCTTGTCAAACTTCTAATTTGATCTTTTGAGAACCTTAAAGCTCTTTTAAAGTCATAAACTTTTACCTTTTTACTTGTTTCTTCTTTTTTCAGTTCGTCTGCATCCATCTCACCAGTGGAAATAGCAGACAGCAAGGCATCAATTTCACTTTGTGATAAGATATCACCCGCCAAAGATTTCACCTCCTATTATAATTGTCATATTCTATTGAAGGATATAGGAAGTGGTATAAACCTTATTGACCTTGCCTTCTTGCATTAATTCATTTATTTTTTGTTTAATTAATTCTTTAAACTTGTCCATGCCTTCTTTGCCTTCAATCTGTTCAGTTGTCATGTTGCCTAATTCAGAAATAATAATATCGCGAACTTGGAACTCACGTTGTGTTAATTCTTCCTTGGCTTTTTTTGAATCTGTTTCAATCTTAAATGACAAACGTACTATATTACCACTGGATAAATTTGTAGTGATCTCTGGAATATCTACAGATGCTTCAACAACTTCCTTTGCTGACGGCTGTTTGTGCTCATCTTCATCTCCTAAAAATTTCATAACAACAACTAGTGCTGTTACCCCAATAAGTGTAATAGATACGATAATGACAAGCATAATACTTAAAAGCTTCTTATTCATCGTCCAATACCTCCGAGTCCTTCCTTAGCGACAAAACGTTAATCTCATGATAAAATATAGCAATTTTTTTACATACCTCTTGTTCAGATTCTTTTACAACATACTTATGATTGTTTGATAAAGTAATCGTTGTATCAGGAAATGATTCAATAACTTCTATAAATAAAGCATTTAAGGAAAATGACTTGCCGTTTAATCTAGTTAATTGGATCATAGATTTATAGGGAACTGTCTCATACTGTTGTAAGTAGGTCAGCCCCTTTCCCCCTTATTAACGTTTTAAGCCCATTAGTTCTTGTAAGATCTCGTCTGAGGTTGTAATAATTTTCGTATTTGATTGGAACCCACGTTGAGCGACAATCATTTCTGTGAATTCTTCAGATAAATCAACGTTTGACATCTCTAATGCACCAGCAATTATAGAAGCAGCTCCATCTTGTCCAGCTATATTTAATTCGTTAAGCTGAATTCCGTTATTGTTTTTATCTATAGAGCCTGAATTTGCTGTTTGTTTAAATAAGTTACCACCTAATTTTTCTAGACCACCTGGATTTGCAAACATTGCAACTCTAATTTGTCCTGCTAGGTTTAACTCACCCTTCTTGTTAACAAATGTAACAGTACCATCTGGTCCAATACTAAAGCTTTGAGCATCTAATGGTATTTGAATTAATCCTGCATCACCACTAAGTTTGTTTGAAAATTTTGGATCTTGTAGATCTGAAGCAAGTGATTCAAAGTTTACTACACCTTGACCGATTTTCTCTAAGTCAACCATGTAATTATTTAAAGTAGAAATTAAGTCGTTCATTTGCGTTAATGTATTATTAGGCACTACATTTCCTTGACCTGGTCCAGCAGTTGGATAAGTCCCAGCAATTGAATTTACAATTGTTGTGAATTCTTTAACGATCGCTCCTGTTGGCTGGGCATTATTAAATGTAGTTACTGCACCATTTAGATTAGGAGCATTTACACTAGTTCGAAATCCTGTTGCAACTGTATTAAATCCAGTGGCTGCTGTGTTAAACTGTCCTAATACTGAAGTTAATGCATTATATGAGCTAACCATTACGTTATATAAAGGACCATTTGTTGTAGGTGCTTCATTTTTATTGTAATTAGATTGTGCATCGCTGTATTCCTGATAAACATTCATTAAATCATTGGCTTGCTTTGATATATCTTCTAAACTTGTTGTCATATTACCAAATGGTGTTGTGAAATTACCTATTCCATTCAATGCATTTTGAGATTTCGTGATCGCTTGGGCAGTTGGAACAGTCTTTTGACCTGCTTCACCAACAACTAACATACCTTCAGCTGTTACTAGATAGCCTCGATCATCTAAATATAAATTTCCTGATCTAGTATAATTCATATCTACTGCACCATCAATGGCACCAATGATTAAGTTATTTCCAACTTGATTTCCTTGATCAATATTGATTTTACTAATGTCATTTATTGTAGCAACTGGTATAAATCCATCTCCTGCTAAAGCAACATCTAATGTTCTTGAAGTTGTCTGTGTTGAACCTGATGTATGAATAGTATCAATTGAATTAATTTTCGAACCAAGACCAATTTGCTGTGGATTTGTACCTGCTTGAGTTTGTGTCGCTGCTGAAGCACCAGAGATTTGTTGGTTAACAAGGTCAGCAAAAGTTGTACGTGATTTTTTAAATCCATAAGTATTTACATTAGCGATATTATTACCAATTACGTCTAGCTTTGTTTGAAAATTTTTCATCCCACTGATTCCAGAATATAGTGAACGTAACATTTATTTTTCTCTCCCTTTAGTTTCATATAGTAAACTGCTTCTATCATTCCACAGCTTATGGCCTCCAATATAGGTCCAGCCATTAATCCATAATTATTGCCCCATTAATATTAGTAAACATTTGAGTTTTTGCTTCTTCACGATCCATAGCGGTTATGACAGTGTTACTTTTAGCATTAATAATTAGAGCTGCTTCACTAACTAACACTAGTGAATCCTGCACACCTTTTTTTCTAGCTTCAGTCATTTTTGCTTCTATTGATGACCATTCATCATTAGTTAATGTTATATGTCTTTCTATTAATCGTTCTTGTGCATGTTTACTAATTTTTAATTCTGAATTAACAAGTTCATTATTTAATAATTGTTTAAAATCATTCTGAGTTTTTGACAGGTTTTGAGGTTTGATTTGCTGGTAATGAAAATGGTCAATTTTTATAGACATTTCTTATTCACTTACTCAGTTTTTGTTACTTTCACTATATTATCACTTGAAATTTCTTTACCATTATCAAGTTCTAACATAATACCTGCTTCAGTCTTCTTAATAGAGTTTACAATACCAATCCCTGTCTCAGCTTCACTGTTCTTCCACTCAACTTTTTTACCAATCATTTCGGAATATTTAAGAATTGAATCACTTTGATTTTGAACATTAATGAATTTTTCCATCATACTTGCCATGTTAGTTGTTTGTTCAAGTGTAGAAAATTGTGCCATCTGTGCGATAAATTCTTTATCCTCCATGGGATTTAAGGGATCCTGATTTTGGAGCTGTGTCATTAGAATTTTTAAGAATTCATCTTTTCCAAGATTTGAACTTCCTGTTCTTGTAGCTGATGGCTTATTAGCTATAAGTAAACTAGGATCAATTGATGTCATTTTTAACCCTCCTTATACCGTTTTGTTTAATAATTCTTTCAAATTATCAATAAAGCTTTTTTCGCTCTCCTGCTGTTCTTCTAGCTCCGATTTTTGTTGTTCTTTTTCATTTTTATGGTTTTGTTCAGAATGATCTTTCAGGTTTTTTGCTTGTTGCTCAGTGGGAATTTCAAATCGCTCAATTTCAATCTGTATTGATGGTAAAGCTTGTTTCAATTGATGAATACTATGATCGAGCAATTCCTTTGCTGACTTAGTTGAAGTGATAATCCGAGCTATCATCTCTCCATTTTTTTGAACCAATCTAACAGTTAGTGCACCTAAATGTACTGGATTTAATTTAATGACCAATTGATTAGCACCGTTAGGCATTTGCCCAAATCTACTATTTTTAAAGGCATTTACTAGCTGATTTGTAAACTCCTGACGAAGATTTGCTTCTGATTTTTGATTACCATTAGAATCTGCCTGATAGTTAACAACAAATCTATCTAACTTTAGAATAAATTGCTCTTCTATTATCTTGTTTGATTTTAAACCATTATCTTTTTGACTATTTAAATTCAAAAGATCATTTACTGTTGATTCTGGTTTTGTTGTTGAATTTATTGATAAAGACTTGTTATCTTTTAGATCATTAAATACAGCTTCTTCATTAAAAACATTTTCACTCATTTTCGTTAACTTATTTTCTCTTGAAAAAATGCTAGCCAGTTTTTCATATAAAGCTGGTAGATTTTCTATAAGTCTATGTTTATTTTCATTTATTGAATTGAGTTCAAATAATTGAGTTTTTAACATACCTTCAATCTTAGTTTTATCAATTAGCGAAGTCTCTTCTGTAATTATTGAATCTTCTTTAAATAATTTACCCTTTAACAAATTTTCGATCTTAATATATAGTTGTGATTTATCAACTTCTGAATTATTCGGTAGTAAATAGATGCCCTTAATCAATGTGTGAATACCATTTATTAATGGGATAGCTAAATTCTCTTTTATGCTATTCTGCGTGTCAGAAATTACTTGAAGATGATTATTTGATAAGTTTTCCTTTAAGTCAATAATCTTTCCAATTTCATTCATAACATCATTAATATCTAATGAAAATTCATCTGCAACTTCACCTACAACTTTAGAGATATTAAGTAGGTTCTCAATCAAAGGAGTTGTCTCTGTCGAAAGTGAATCAATGATTTTAGAAAGGAGTTTCATATCCTTCATTAGATGTTCAAGATCTACTGTCTTGTCCATATTTTTCAGAGTTGAATAGTCTGTACTTTGTGAACTAGTTAAATTAGTTTGAAAATGATCTTGAGCTATCGTCTCACTATTTATTACGAAAATTTGTTTTAATAATTGTCCATATAAGTCAAAACCACCCAAGTTAGAACCCTTTTCAGATTGGTTGTTGCTTTGAGTTTGCTTTTCAAGAATGGTTATTTTCTCCGAGAATGGAAGATTTATTCCTGCTTCTTCTACTAATTCGGTTAAGCCCAACTTTTGAAAGAGTTCTCTAGTACTCTCTACTTCTTCTTTTATATCATGTTCTATGCTTTTACTAGGTTCTAGGTGCATGAAACCAGTGGATTTTGTTAATATTTCTTCACTAGTGAACAAGTTATTTTTTTGTGTGAAAGTTTGATAGCTAACGGTCATATTCTGATTGTTTGATCCGAATACTATATTCGGTTCACTAATCAACTCATTACCGTAAAGACTTTGAACAGTTTGTTGAAAAACAGCTTGAACTTTAGAAAAGTCCATCTTAGTGAAAATTGACTTCAATGTGTTTTCGAGTCCATTATTGACGGAATTACTAAAAAGCTGATTTATTATGTTATTGCTTAATTCTTGTTTTACTAAAGAACTTTTTTTAATATCTTGTAAGTTATTATTAGCAGTTATTAACTTATCTGCAATAAACACAGTTGAGGAATTATTAGTCAAAGCCCATCTAGATAATAATATTTGACCTTCAATTAAGCTTTTTTCATCAGAACTTAATTTATCAATTTCTTGGATTATACTAGATATGCTTTGTGGTTCTTGAAGACTATAACCTTTAAATTCACTTTCTAAAACACTATTTATTTTAGAAAAAAGTGAAGTTAAATCAATGCTTCCGTCAGCTGAATCTTCAATTGCTTTCACAATTGTAAGCACTCCAACTATTGTATCAGGCTGATTCATATTTTCTATTAACTCATTAAAAGTTTTTGATTCTTCTAATTTGCTATTTATTGTCTCACTAATTAAGGAAATAGATGAAGGTTCTTCAACTTTAAGTGCATATTGGTGATTAATTTCCCCTTGACCGAGTGAATGACTTTCTAAAAAGGTTGATAATTCTTTAAAAAGTTCTTTAAAAGAAGTAGAATCTTCAACTATTAGAGCACTTTTACTTATAGAAGCATGATTTTGGACATGGCTTTGTTCAAGAAAACGGCTAAATATTAAGCCTTTTGGCTTTGGGTTAGTCTGTACTTGACCACTACTCTGAGTTAACATCTGCAATAACGGAGAAACTTTCACTCTTTCACCCCCTTTCTACTGTCCATTAGTTGCTATAAGATTTGTAAACTTAACAGCATCTTCAACAGTCATCTTTGTCAATATATCAGCAACTTGCTTATCATCTAATGAAGTTAGAATAAGCATTGCATCATCTTGAGATAGATTAGGAATAATCTCAGCTGCTTTTTTACTTGTCATATTATCGTATAACTTTCCAATATCTTTTGCTTTAGTTTCAGATTCTGAGGATTTATTTATTTCTTCTAGTTGTTTTTCTAAAGAACTAATATCTTGATTAAGTTTTTGGATTTCTTTTTCTTTTAAAGTTACATCTTTCTCCAAGGCACTAATCATTGTTGTTTGTTCTTCAATTGTTTGATTTAATTTCTCATTTTCTTCTTCCTGTAAAGCTTTTTGCTCTAATGTGTCTGAGGTTTCTGTTTGTTCTTCTTTAAATAAATTTTCAATAACCGGTACTTTTTGTAACACAGCTTTTGATTTACCTATAACATCAAACCCTGCAACAGATAAAATGACAACTACTAAAGTAATCGTGAAGAGAATAGGAATCAAAACAACAAAGAAAAACCACTGGATTTTCCCATAATCCTGTTTTTCATTTTCATTTACCATTTTTTATATCACCTAATTTCCACGATACATATATGATTGAATCGAAAGATCATCCATATGCTTGTTCTCTATATATTTCAAGTCAACTAAATAATCTTCTTGTTGTTTTTGTTTTAATTTCTCATACTTTTTTACTTCAATATTTTTTTGCATTAATTTAACTTGTTGTTCATTCATTCTACTTCTAGTTAGTGAAACTAGCTTTTGGTAGTGTGAAATAGTTTTTTCAATATTACTAACGAATTGCTGATAATGGCGAATTTCTTGAACGGAAATTCCTTTATCAAGCCTAGATAAAGTATTTTCTTCTAGTACTTCTTTTTGTTTTAAAGATTCATATAATTTATTTGCCATATTTTCAAAATCATTAACAGATTGATTATAGTCTGCTAGTGACTTTTCTTTTTCATTTTCTTTAATATCCATTACTTTTTGAAATCGGAATTGAAAAGTCATTAAAACTCACCTTTTTCCATAAACTCTATTAGAGAATAGATGCTTTGATCAATTGTTACCTTATCTTCAACATTTTGCTTTAAAAACGAAATAATTTTAGGATAATACCTTATAGCTTCATCAATTTCTTTTGATGAGCCTCGTTTATATGCACCTATATTAATTAAATCTTCTGAGTTTAAATAAGTAGAAAGAAGATCTCGTAATTTAGTTGCAGAAGCTTTATGACTTTCATCGACAATTTGATTCATAACCCTGCTAATACTTTTTAATACATTAATTGCAGGAAATTGTCCCTTATTTGCTAATTGACGATCTAAAACAATATGACCATCTAAAATCCCTCTAACTGTGTCTGAAATTGGTTCATTTAAATCATCACCATCAACTAGAACAGTATAAAATGCAGTGATTGTTCCTTTTTCATTTGTGCCAGTTCGTTCAAGTAACTTCGGTAATATCGCAAAAACAGATGGTGTATAACCTTTAGTAGTAGGTGGTTCTCCTACAGCTAAGCCAATTTCACGTTGAGCCATCGCAACACGAGTAACAGAATCCATCATAAACATGACATTTAAACCTTTATCCCTGAAATATTCAGCCACAGCCGTTGCTGTATAAGCAGCCTTTATCCTCATTAATGCAGGTTGATCTGAAGTAGCAACAATTACAATTGAACGCTTCAACCCCTCAGGTCCTAAATCTCGTTCAATAAATTCTCTAACCTCTCGACCACGCTCTCCTACTAGTGCGATGACATTTAAATCAGCATTTGTATTACGAGCAATCATTCCCATTAAAGTACTTTTACCAACACCACTTCCTGCAAAAATACCAACACGTTGGCCTTTACCTACAGTCAGTAGGCTATCAATTACTCTAACTCCTACTTCAATCTTCTCATCAATAGGAGGACGTTTCATTGGATTTGGTGGAGATTGATCAGTCGGAACATTTGTTAACCCTTTTGGTAAACTAGATTCACTTAGTGGTTGACCAAAAGCATCTATGACCCGCCCTACTAAGCTTGTACCTACTTTTATTTTAAGAGGCTCATTTGTTGCCTCCACAATACTTCCAGGTGAAATATTTGTTACTTCTAAATAAGGCATTAATAAAACATTTTCATCTTTGAAGCCTACAACTTCAGCTGGTATTCTCGTTTTTTGATTAGATCCTGTGTAAATGTAGCATAAATCTCCAATTGAGCTTTCGGGTCCTCGTGATTCAATCATTAACCCAACAACTCTCTTAACTTTACCGAATCGTTTATAGGAATCTATTGTGTTAATTGTTGAAATAAGATCCATTGCTCTCAATTAGTGATCACCTCTGTTTAAAAATTCTATTAGTTGTTTTTTAAGTTGATCTAATTGAGTATCAATGCTTATATCAATCCGTCCATAAGCAGATTCAATAAAACAATCAGTCTCATTTAATTCTGCATTAGCATAAATATTTATGTCTGTGCTATTTGTCACAAGTGCTTGAATTTCGTTCTTCCGACTTATAACAAACTCATAATAAGCAGGATGAATGTGTATTTTGATATTTTCATAATCCTTCACTTCAAGTAGTGCTTTTTTCACAATAGGTAAAAAGCTTTCTGGATCATTGACTAAAGTACTATTCAAGACTTTTTCAGCTACTTTAATTGCTAGACTTAATATCTCATTTTCTGACATCTGGATTTTTTCATCGTATTCAGATTTAGCTAAATCAACGATTCTTTGAGATTCAAAAATAATTGATTCATATTGTTTTAATGATTCTTGTCTACCAAGCTCAATACCTTCTGCATATCCTTCTTGTCTTGTTAGCTCATATATTTGTTCACGTTCTACTTCCCATGATGACTTCTCATGACTGATCTGTTCCATTATTCTAGTTTTTTCTTCTATTGCTTCCTTAAGAATTCGATTTGCTTCTTCATTTGCAGATTGAATAATTAACGACGTTTGAAGTGATACTTCCGGATCATGTACGTCTTTATATTTGTCACTTAGTATGTCTTGTAAGGTTTGAACTGATATTTGTCTTCCATCTTGAGTATTTCTAGTAAAATGTGACTTTATAAGCCTAGACAATAATATCATCTCCTCCACCACGGGCAATGACTATTTCACCTGCTTCTTCAAGTCGTCTAATCACTCCAACAATTCTTGATTGAGCCTCTTCTACATCTCGGAGTCTTACAGGGCCCATATATTCCATTTCCTCTTTGAATGTGTCTACCATTCGTTTAGACATATTCTTGAATACAACATCTCGTACCTCTTCGCTAGCAACTTTAAGCGAAAGCATTAAATCATCGTTTTCTACATCTCTTATGACACGTTGAATTGCACGGTTATCAAGAGTCACAATATCTTCAAATACAAACATTCTCTTTTTAATCTCTTCTGCAAGCATTGGATCTTGGATTTCTAATGAATCAAGAATGGTTCTTTCAGTTGTTCTGTCTACACCATTTAATACTTCAACAACTGCTTCAATACCACCAGTTTGTGTATAATCCTGAGTCACAGTTGAAGATAATTTTCTTTCTAGTATTTGTTCTACTTCATTTATGATTTCTGGTGCTGTTCGATCCATAACAGCAATTCTTCTAGCAACATCCGCTTGTAATTCTTGTGGAAGTTCAGATAAAATCTGTCCAGATTGTGCTGGCTCTAGGTAAGACAAAATGAGTGAGATTGTTTGTGGATGCTCATTTTGGATAAAATTCAAAATTTGGGATGGATCAGCTTTTCTAGCAAAATCGAAAGGTCTTACCTGTAATGATGATGTTAAACGGTGAATAATACTTGATGCTTTTTCTTCACCTAACGCTTTTTCTAGCACTTGCTTAGCGTATGAAATACCACCTTGTGAGATAAAGTCTTGAGCCATTGCAATATCATGAAATTCTTCAATTATCTCTTCTTTTTTATTCGCTTCAACTTTTCGAACACCTGATATTTCTAAAGTTAGTTTTTCAATTTCTTCTTCTGATAAATGTTTATAAACTGATGCTGACACTTCAGGACCTAAAGAGATTAAGAGAATGGCAGCTTTTTGTTTCCCATTTAACGTGTTATTTTCTTTCCTAGCCAATATCTTAACCCCCTAATCCTCTGAAATCCATGTACGTAGAAGTTTGGCGAAATCTTCCGGTTTTTCTTTTGCCATTTTCTCTAGTTGTTTCTTACGAACAGTTCCTTCAGTTTCAACTTCATTATTTATATCCTGTACATTAATTGGATCTTGAATTTCAAATTCTTCATCTTCAAATTCTTCATTTTCTTGCTTTTTCTTTCTAACCAATAAAATTATTAGAATAATAATTGCCAATAATAGTACCCCTGCTACAATCCAAATCCACATTGGAATTACTTGTCCAGCTTCAGCTTCAGCAAATTCTTGTTTTCCATCAAAGGCTTGAACAGATACTACTACCTTATTTGCAACTTCTTCATCAGTTAAAGGTTCTTCATTAGCTTCCTTGTTGATAGAAGTTCGAATGACTGTAGAAAGTATTTGTTGAATATCTTCTTCTCTTTCAGGAGTAAAAGATAGTGGATCATCTGGATCTGGTGGTTCAACCATTACTTGAATTCCTAAATCACGAACTTTGTATGGACTTTCAACTATTTGTTTATTTATACGATTGACTTCATTATTAATTCTTTCTTCAATACGTTCGTAATCACCATCACCAGTACCCTCTGCTGCTCCTTCATATCCTGGAATATCCTCTGCACCGGCACCGTTAACACCACCAGCAGCTGCAGCACCATTACCTGTATAAGCTTCTGTTATTCTTTCAACACTAACAGCAATACCTTCATCATTTCCTTCAACAACTGGAGAAACTAGGTTTTCTTCTCTCGTTTCTTGGGTAAAGTCTATATCAGTAGTTACCGCTACAACAACTTTATCCTGACCCATCATTGTGCCTAGAAGTTTTTGAACATTACGTTGAATATCCTGTTCAATTTGCGATTTAATTTCTTGCTGTGAGGCATAATTTGCACCTTGAGATGAGTTCGTTCCATTATTTAGGTCATAATAATTAAAGTTTTGGTCCATTATGACGATATTATCTGTAGTAAGATTTGGTACACTTTTAGAAACTAAATGAAATAATGCATTCACTTTCTCTTGATCTAACTGAGCACCAGGTTTTAGGTTAAGAACAACTGATGCAGATGAACCTTCAACTTGATCGCCTACGAAAACTGATTCAGTTGGAAGATTGATCATTACACTTGCATCATTTACTCCCTCAATACCTTTCATTAAGTTTGCTAACTCAGTTTGTGTGGCTTTTAGTTTAATAACATCAAACTCTTTATCTGTCATACCAAAACCAGTGTCTTGACCAAAAAAGGAATAGTCAATAACTCCAGAATTTGGAACTCCTTCTGCAGCAAGTTCAACCATCAAGGTATCAACTTGTTCTCTAGGAACCAAGATTGATGAACCATTATTTATAATTTCTGATTTAACTCCTTTAGCATCTAACGTTTCTTTTATCTGCCCTGTCTCTGCAGGTGAGAGATTTGAGTATAGAGGGACCAAATTAGGCTTAGAGATAAAATAAGTTAGCGAACCAGCTATTACAAAAAATAAAATCGTACTAACTATTGCTAGTGTTTTTTGTCCTTTGGTTCTGCCTTGCCAAATAGTTAATAATTTATTTTTAGTGTTCGTTAATTTCTCGTTCATTCCATGAAATCCCCCGGTTACGATGACATGCGATATTTCTTACCAATAACATCAACTCGTTATTAAACTTGCATTCTCATCATTTCTTGATAGGCTTCTATTACTTTGTTCCTTACTTCAACAGCCATTGTTAATGAAACACTTGATTTTTGAGCAGAAATCATTACATCATGCAATTCAACATTCTGACCACTAGCAAGAGCATTCGTCATTTTGTCAGAATTCGCTTGTGCTTGGTTAACTTGATTAATTGATTCTTTCAAGAAGTCGCCAAAGCTTACTTTATTTGTAGCAGAATTTTTATCTAATCCGATTGCTGGTTTTTGTTGTAGTTGTGTTTGTTGTAGTTGTTGTGTTGCAATTTGAAATGGACTAACGCGATTTATCATTTATCTCACCTATTTCCCGATTTCTAAAGCTTTCATTAACATTCCCTTTGTTGCGTTCATAGTAGTTACATTGGCTTCATATGAGCGTGTGCTACTTATTAAATCAACCATTTCTTTTAATGGATCAACATTTGGCATAGCAACATATCCTTCATCATTCGCATCTGGATGCTCTGGGTCATAGATAAGTTCAAATGGTGTATCATCTTCTACTATTTCAGTAACTTTCACACCATCTGTTTTAGCTGAAGATCCCATTGCTTTATTCAAAAAAGACGAAAAATTAGCACCATTAGGCTGAGTAACAACCATTTTTCTCCGATATGGTTGCCATTCACCATCAATAAATTGCCCTCTAGTTGTATCCATATTAGCCATATTTGAAGAAATAACATCCATTCTAACTCTTTGTGCTGTTAATGCAGAACCAGATGTATTAATTGCATGAAAAATTGACATAATTACCTTCCACCTTTAATTACTGTTTTTAACGAATTATATTTACTACTTAAACGATCAATCAACGCATTATATTGTATCTGGTTTTTTGCCATTTCAGTCATTTCTTGATCAATATCTACATTATTTCCATTGTGTTGATAGTTGGTATTATTTTTCGTTACAATTCGATGACCGCCAGATGCGGAACCAAAATCTATGTGTTTTTCATTTGTTTTAATTGCATTAAACTTACTCATTTCATTTGTAAGAACTTTATTAAAACGTACATCTTGAGCTTTATAATTTGGTGTATCTATATTAGCAATATTATTTGATATTACTTTCTGTTTCGCAGTCGAATATGATATTGCATTTTCTAAGTTTGTAATTGTGCCTGAAATAAGTTTCATAGTGTCCCCTCACAAAATAATAAATACGATCGTATCGTATAGTATAGTGTCGAAATCTGTTACTTGATATTTCAATTGTATGAAATAATAGGCTTAAAGTCTATCAAGACTTTGTAAAAAAAAGTCGGATTTTCTATATATTTCTCATAAAGGACTATTGGACTATGTGCATTGTTAACTGAATTTTAATGTTAAAGTAGCATAATACTAAGGTTTTAACAGAAATAGAGGGGGTTTTTTCTTCTTATACAAACGTAACACATTTTTCGACAATTCCCTACATATAATTTTTTTCCAATTACTATAACAGATAGCAAGATTTATTAGTCAGATTAGTGAAAATAAATAGAAACTCTACAAAAAGTTTCTTATTACGATTATTAACAATCCTAAGACCTAGGGAAAACAAACTCTCTATGAGCTAATAACATTTGATGATTATCCAAATGCTGCAGCACCTTTAAATCAAAAAAATTTAAGTTTATCTATAAAACAGAAAAAAGCACCTCTATTTTAATAATAGAAGTGCTTTTTTTATTAATTTGCTTTCATTTTTTCTAATTCTAAAAGAAACTTATCATTTAAAACTTTAATATATGTCCCCTTCATTCCTAAAGAGCGGGACTCAATAACACCTGCACTTTCAAGCTTTCTTAGTGCATTTACAATAACTGATCGTGTAATTCCAACTCTGTCTGCAATTTTACTTGCTACTAACAAGCCTTCATTACCATTTAACTCTTCAAATATATGCTCAATTGCCTCAAGCTCACTATATGATAGAGAACTTATCGCCATTTGAACAACAGCTTTACTACGAGCTTCTTCCTCAATTTCTTCTGCTTTTTCTCGTAGAATTTCCATTCCAACTACAGTTGCCCCATATTCAGCCAAAATTAAATCTTCGTCTTCAAATTGTTCTTGGACTCTCGCTAAGATCAAAGTACCTAGACGTTCACCGCCTCCAATAATAGGAACAATAGTAGTCAAACCATTTTTGAACAATTCACGATTTTCAATTGGAAATGCCGTATATTCACTGTAAACATCAATATTTGATGAAGTTTCAGTTATATTAAATAGGTTATTTGTATACCCTTCTGGAAATTGACGATCCTCTAACATCTTTTTCATTCTTTCATTTTCAATTAACTGATTTACTGCAAACCCTAAAAGCTTTCCTCTTCTGCTTACAACGAATATATTTGCCAAGATCACTTCACTTAATGTTTCGGACATTTCCTTGAAGTTCACTGGTTTTCCTGCTGCTTTTTGAAGCATTGCGTTTATTTTACGCGTTTTTTGTAATAGAGCCATAATTGGTTCCTCCTGTAACATATTAAGTTGTTATAATATGAATTGACTTAAGTCTTTATTTTTAGATATTTTCCCTAATTTCTCTTCAACATATTGCGGAGTAATGACAATCTTTTCTAAATTTATGTCTGGAGCTTCAAAAGAGAGATCCTCTAACAAGCGTTCAAGTATTGTATGTAATCTTCTCGCTCCAATATTGTCAGTATCTTGATTTACTTCAAATGCTACTTCTGCTAATCTACGTATAGCATCGTCAGAAAATTCTAATTGTATACCTTCTGTTTCAATTAGTGCCTGATATTGTTTTAACAATGCATTATCAGGTTCAACTAATATTTTCACAAAATCATCTATACTTAATTTCGTTAATTCTACACGTATTGGGAATCTTCCTTGTAGCTCTGGAATTAAATCAGAAGGCTTTGCAATATGAAAAGCTCCTGCTGCAATAAACAATACATGATCTGTTTTTACTGATCCATATTTTGTGACCACTGTTGATCCTTCTACAATCGGAAGAATATCTCTTTGAACACCTTCTCTTGATACATCTGCAGAAGCTCCACCCTTTGATTTCCCCGCAATTTTATCAATTTCATCAATGAAAATAATTCCTGACTGCTCTGCTCTAATAATAGCATCTTGAGTCACTTCATCCATGTCAATTAATTTACTAGCTTCTTCATTTATTAAAGCTTTTCTAGCCTCGCTCACTGTTAGCTTTCGTTTCTTCCTTTTTTTAGGCATTAAACTACCTAACGCATCTTGCATATTCATTCCCATTTGCTCCATACCAGAGCCTTGGAGCATGTCGAACATCGATGCTTGTTGTTCATCTACCTCTATTGTTACATATTGATCTTCTAATTCACCTAATGCTAATTGATGTGCAATACGACGACGTTTTTCATGGATAGTACTTTCTTCAGCAGTAGTCTCATCCTGATCTTGACTTTGATTAGCACCTGCTCCTCCAAATAACATCTCTAATGGATTTTTAGCTGTACTTTGCTTTTTCTTCCCAGGAACAAGAATATCAACAAGTCTTTTATTAGCATTTTCTTCTGCAAGTCCTTTTACATCAGCAATCTTTTCTTCCTTTACAAGGCGAACCGAAGTTTCTACTAAGTCTCTAACCATTGACTCAACATCTCTACCAACATAACCAACTTCAGTAAATTTTGTCGCTTCGATTTTAATAAAAGGAGCACCAGATAGTTTAGCAATTCTTCTCGCTATTTCTGTTTTCCCAACACCCGTAGGTCCAATCATAAGAATATTTTTAGGAACAACTTCATCCCTAAGCTTATCACTTAGAAGACTTCTTCTATAACGGTTTCTAAGTGCTACCGCAACCGCTTTCTTAGCATCTTTTTGTCCTACGATATATTGATCAAGTCTTTCAACAATTTGTTTTGGTGTTAGCTCTTTATTCAATCTATATGCCTCCCTTTTTAAAGTTCTTCGACAATAATATTTAGATTGGTGTACACACAAATTTCACCAGCTATTGTTAATGCATTTTGTGCAATATCTTTCGCAGATAAACTTTCACCTGAGAAGCGTTTTAATGCACGTCCCGCAGACAAAGCATAATTACCACCAGAACCAATAGCTAATATTCCATCATCAGGCTCAATAACCTCACCAGTTCCTGAAACTAGCAATAAATGTTCATCATTCATGACAATCAACATTGCTTCTAATCGCCTTAGAACTTTATCACTTCGCCATTCTTTTGCTAGTTCAACAGCAGCTCTTTGTAAGTTACCATTGTATTCTTCAAGTCTATTTTCAAATAACTCAAATAATGTGAACGCATCTGCTACAGATCCTGCAAAGCCCGCAATAACTTTACCATTAAAAAGCTTTCTTACTTTTTTGGCAGTATGTTTCATAACCACTGCGTTACCGAAAGTGACCTGGCCATCTCCTGCCATTGCAGCCTTACCATTATGTTGAATAGCAAATATGGTTGTTGCATGAAATTGGTTCATATATTTACCTCCTTGTTCTCTCTATTAAGCTCTTGGATGGTGGGACATATAGATTCTTTTTAAATGATCTTTGGTCACATGAGTATACACTTGTGTTGAAGACAAATGTACATGACCTAACAATTCCTGAACACTCCTCATATCTGCACCTTCATTTAGAAGATGTGTTGCAAAACTATGTCTTAACATATGTGGGTGAATATGAAGTGTCGATGAAGCTTTTTTTATTAATTCATTTAAGATATGTCTTACTCCACGATCAGTTAATCGAGTACCACGGTGATTAACAAATAAATAAGTATGTTGATCTGGAGTACTTAATTGACTGGTAAGAGTATTTCTTGCTTCTTTAATATATTGCTCAAGAGCATCTAATGCATAGCTTCCAAAGGGAATATATCTTTGTTTTCCACCTTTCCCATTAACAAGAACTGTTCCGATGTGAAAGTCAAGGTCTGTAAGTTTAATATTACAGCACTCACTAACACGCATTCCAGTTCCATATAAAATCTCAATTAACGCCTGATTTCTTTGCCCTAAAGGAGTTTTACAATCTGAGACTAAGAACAGTTTTTCAATTTCTTTTTCATAAAGAAATTTTGGTGTTTTTTGCTCTGTTTTTGGTAATGACACTAATGAAAATGGGTTTTCATCAAGCTTTCCTTCTCTTACTAAAAACTTAAAAAAGCTTCTTAATGCAGATACTTTTCTTGAGATTGTTTTCCTAGAATACTTTCTTTTATGTAACTCCGTCAAATATAAACGTGTATCATTATATGTAATTTCTTCTAGATGATCGAGTGCTTGCTCTTCCATAAAGGAAGCAAAATTTTCTATTTCAGTGACATAATTCACAACTGTATATTGTGAATAACTTTTCTCAATTTGTAAATATTCAACGAACAAATTTAATAAAACCTTAACATTATTCATCAAAACACCTCACAAGGGCTACTAAATGTTATCACAACTTTAGTAGCCCTTGCAAATAGTTTCTATAAATTTTTCGAAATGTTTTGAATTGTTTCTATCGCTCGATTAGCATGCATTTCATTTCTATCTTTTTTACTTTTTATTCTTGTCGGTAACTCTGCAAAAATGCCGAAATTCGCATTCATTGGCTGAAAATTATCAGGATTTGTTGTTGTAATGTATTTGGCCATACTCCCAATAGCAGTTTCATGTGGAAACTCTACTAATTCTTTACCTAAGACAAGATTAGCAGCATTTATCCCTGCAACTAAACCTGAAGCAGCTGATTCTACATAACCCTCCACACCGGTCATCTGTCCAGCAAAAAATAGATCTTCGCGATCTTTATATTGATAAGTTGCCTTTAAAAGTCTTGGTGAATTTATAAATGTATTACGATGCATAACTCCATATCTAACTACCTCTGCATTTTCCAAACCAGGAATGAGTGACAGCACTTCTTTTTGAGGTCCCCATTTTAGGTGAGTTTGAAAACCTACTATATTATATAACGTTCCTGCTGCATCGTCTTGACGAAGTTGGACAACTGCATAAGGTCTTTTCCCTGTTTTCGGATCCTCTAAACCAACTGGTTTTAGTGGACCAAACAACATCGTTTTTCTTCCTCTTTTAGCCATTACTTCAAGAGGCATGCAGCCTTCAAAAAATATTTCTTTTTCGAACTCTTTTAGTGGTACTGTTTCAGCGGAAATTAATGCTTCATAAAAACGATCAAATTCTTCTTCAGTCATTGGACAATTTAAGTAAGCTGCTTCACCTTTATCATAACGTGACTTTAAATAAACTTTATCCATATCAATGCTATCTTTTTCTATTATTGGTGCAGCTGCATCATAGAAATAAAGATACTCTTCACCAGTTAAAGTTTTTAATTGTTCTGATAGATTTTTTGAAGTGAGCGGTCCTGTTGCTATAATTGTAGGTCCACTAGGAATCTCTCCCATCTCTTCATTAAATACTGTAACGTTTGGATGCTCTTTTACAAGTTGAGTAACTCTCCCAGCAAATTCATGACGATCTACCGCTAATGCTCCCCCTGCAGGAACAGCACATTCATCTGCAGCTTTTATTATAACAGAGTCAAGTACTCTCATTTCTTCTTTTAGGACACCTACTGCGTTTGTTAACGTATTTGCTCGTAAAGAATTACTACAAACTAATTCAGCAAATTTATCTGTGTGGTGTGCAGGTGTTTGTACAACAGGTCTCATTTCATATAAATGAACCTTAATACCTCTTTTAGCTAACTGCCATGCTGCCTCACTACCTGCT
Organism: Metabacillus litoralis; assembly: GCF_007994985.1. Lineage (GTDB taxonomy): Bacteria > Bacillota > Bacilli > Bacillales > Bacillaceae > Metabacillus > Metabacillus litoralis. The sequence goes on from NZ_VOQF01000003.1 coordinate 245,080, forward strand.
AAGCCTGCACCAATTACATTTACAAAAGCTTCTTGATTCATGTTGATAATTCCTCCAATATCACTTAACTATGTACTACTATTTATTTTTTGTTCAATAATGGCTATGTTTGAAATAATACAAAGATAAAGAGGTGAGCTAAAGAGGCTCACCTACTTTTGTTGTTCTTCTTTGTAGTCACATTCCATACATTGGACTTGAACACCTTTTTTAAGCTTTTTCTCAACCAACATATTATCACATTTTGGACAATTTCTTGCTATTGGTTTATCCCACGATAAAAATTCACACTCAGGATATTGATTACATCCGTAAAATATACGACGTTTTTTTGATTTACGTTCAACAATCATGCCCTCTTCACAACTAGGACACTTAACACCTATTTCCTTAACAATCGGTTTTGTATTTCGACAGTCAGGGAAATTGGAACAAGCCATAAACTTTCCATATCTACCCATCTTATAAACCATATGATGGCCACATTCTTCGCAATCTACTCCTGCTGGCTCATCTTTAATTTCAATTTTCTCCATCTCATTTTCTGCTTTAATTAATCTAGGTGAGAAGTCTTTATAAAAGTCATCAATAATTTTTATCCATTCTTTCTGACCATCTTCTACCTCATCCAAACTATGCTCCATGTTAGCAGTAAACTCAACGTTAATAATTTCAGGGAAAAACTCCATGATTAACTCTAATACGATTTCACCAAGCTCAGTAGGAATAAATCTCTTATTATCAAGTGCAACATAACCTCTTTTTTGGACAGTATCAAGTGTAGGAGCATATGTTGATGGACGCCCAATACCTAGTTCTTCTAAGGTTTTCACTAATCTTGCCTCTGTATATCTCGGAGGTGGTTGTGTAAAGTGTTGTGCTGGTTCAATATCCTTCGAAAATACTTCATCGCCTTCTTTTAAATCTGGTAAAAGACGATCTTTTTCCTCGATTTGATCATCATTTCCCTCTACGTATACCTTCATGAAACCTGGGAATTTTATTTTTGAACCGGTTGCTCTAAAAATCACACCATTGTTAACCAAATCTACACTCATCGTATCTAAAATACCAGGTGCCATTTGACTTGATACAAAACGTTCCCAAATTAGCTTATAAAGTCTTAATTGATCTCTACTTAAAAACTGTTTCATTGTCGCTGGATCACGCAAGGTTGACGTTGGACGAATTGCTTCATGAGCATCTTGTGAATTTGAATTCTTCTTGGTTGATTTCACATTACTACCAAGATAGTCTTTACCATATTTCTCTTCAATATAATGACCAGCCTCTGTTTGGGCTGTTTCTGATATTCTTGTCGAATCTGTTCTCATATATGTGATTAAACCAACAGTTCCCTCTTTACCAAGTTCTATTCCTTCATAAAGCTGTTGTGCAATCATCATTGTTTTCTTTGCTCTAAAGTTTAATTTACGTGCAGCTTCTTGTTGAAGAGTAGAGGTTGTAAATGGAACAGCAGGATTTCTCTTGCGTTCTTTTTTTGTCACCCTATCAACGCTGAAGCTGTTTCCTTGAATATTTTTCAGAATATCTTTCACATCAGCTTCAGAGCTCAACTCTTTTTTCTTGCTTTCTATTCCATAAAAAGAAGCATCAAAAGCTTTTTGTCCTTTTAGAAACTGACCTTCAATTGACCAGTATTCTTCTGGAACGAACTTCTTTATTTCCTTTTCTCGGTCAATAATTAGCCGTACCGCAACAGATTGAACTCTCCCAGCACTTAATCCTTTTTTAACTTTTTTCCACAAAATTGGACTAATTTTGTAACCAACAAGTCTATCAAGAACTCTTCTTGCTTGTTGGGCATCGACAAGATCCATATTAATTGATCTTGGATGTTTAAAGGATTCTTTTATTGCATCTTTGGTAATTTCATTGAAAACAACTCGACAATCAGAATGAATGTCCACATCAAGACTGTGAGCTAAATGCCAAGCAATTGCTTCCCCTTCACGATCCGGGTCAGCTGCGAGGTATACTTTTTTTGCTTTTTTTGCTGCCGTTCTTAATTCTTTAAGAACAGATCCTTTTCCTCTGATCGTAATATATTTAGGTTCAAAATTGTGTTCAACATCAACACCTATCTGACTTTTTGGCAGATCGCGAACATGTCCCATTGATGCTTTTACCTTATATTTTTTCCCTAAATACCGTTCAATTGTTTTTGCTTTTGCAGGTGATTCCACAATGACTAAATACTCCGACATAACTTTTCCTCCTTAAGAGGTATCTTTTTATATTTGTTTTTATGATTTTTTTATCCTTATTTTTAGATCAAAGTTTTAAAAATACAAAATCTATAGGTTACTACTATATTGAAACCCCTTACTTCTTTTTTAAAACCTCAGGGCTGCTATCTAGCTAGATTTCAATTGTGTGAAATCAATTTTATTATATGATTCTTTAATAATGTATTTTAACCTAGCCTGAATGTTTAAGTAAGTTTCTATTTTTTTTGTTTAATCATTTTCCACAGAAATACATGAAATGATCAATTACTTTCTAAATCTCCACTATTATTAAATATAATTTTATGTTTTGTCAAACTATATTAAAGAAATTATACCTATCATATACCATTTTACTACGAAAGAACATGAATATTTTAACTAAAATTACAGATAATGCTATATCTTACTCAACAATTAATCAAAAAATTGAAATTCATCTTTGATATCCTCTGCCTTTCTAACAAGTTTAGCTCCACTTAAAATTAGTTCATTTGTTCCTGAACTACATTCTTCAAAAATAGAACCAGGAACTGCAAATACTTCTCTATTCTGCTCTAGAGCTTGATGTGCAGTTATAAGAGAACCACTTCTTCTTTTTGCTTGTATGACAATTGTACCAATTGATACACCACTAATTATCCTGTTTCTCATTGGGAAATGCCATTTTTGGGGTTTAGTATCTGGAGGATGTTCAGAAAGTAATAAATGTGAAGAAATTATTTTTTCAGACAGTGAAATATTTTCTTTTGGATACACATGATTTAGCCCTCCTGCAATAACCGCTATCGTTTTACCATTGTTGGACAAAGCTGCTTCATGTGCAATTGTATCAATACCTTTAGCCATACCACTAACAATCACCCAATTAACTTTAATAAGTGGTTTTAAGATATGATGTAATGCTAATCTTCCATATTGAGAAGGAAATCTGGTTCCTACAACGCTTATTAATTTTGAATAACTCGCTAAGCTAATATTTCCTTTATAGAAAAGTATTGGTGGAGGATCAGCAATTTGTTTTAACAAAATGGGATAATTATTTTGAAAAGTAGTTGTAAAGGAGATATTATCACGGTTATATTGGTCATTTAGTTGTTCAAAACAGAGGCTATTATATTCCTGTCTAATTAGATTTGCTTGTTGTGATTGAATATTCAAGTATTGTGTCCACTCTATTTCTTTGAACTGTAAAAAGTTAGTTAACATTGGGTCAATTTTTAGTAGATTATTAATAAGTTGGTTACTCACACTTTTACAATGTGCTAATAAAAAAACTTTCTTTATTACACCATTCACTTTGGCCTCTCCTCATTTTAAACATGATTAATAGGAACAGGTTAGAACCTGCTCCTATTTTAAAATTAATGTGTTTTACATTTTTCTAATAACCCCTGCTCTTTTAAAACAGAGATAAGAGTTTCACCCATTACAGAAGGTGTATCAGCTACTTTAATACCACATTCATTCATTGTTTTAATCTTTTCTTCAGCTGTACCCTTACCACCTGAAATAATTGCTCCAGCATGACCCATACGCTTTCCTGGAGGTGCTGTTTGACCACCAATAAAGCCTACTACAGGTTTAGTCATATTAGCTTTAACCCATTCTGCAGCCTCTTCTTCTGCAGTACCACCGATTTCACCAATCATGATGACTGCATAAGTGTCTTCATCTTCATTGAATGCTTCAAGAACATCAATAAAGTTCGTACCATTAACAGGATCTCCACCGATACCCACAGCCGTTGATTGACCAATCCCAGCTTGTGATAATTGGTGTACAGCTTCATAAGTAAGTGTTCCTGAACGTGATACAACACCGACATGACCTTTTTTGTGAATATATCCAGGCATAATACCTATTTTACATTCATCAGGTGTAATAACTCCAGGACAGTTTGGTCCTACTAGTCGTGTCTTTTTACCTTCCATATATCTCTTAACATTTACCATATCCAATACAGGTATATGCTCTGTGATACAAATAACAAGATCAAGTTCTGCATCTACGCCTTCCATAATTGCATCAGCAGCGAAAGCAGCAGGTACATAAATAACAGATGCATTTGCACCAGTTTTTTGAACCGCTTCTTGAACTGTATTAAAAACAGGCACTCCTTCTACTTCAGTGCCACCTTTACCAGGTGTAACACCACCAACAATATTTGTACCATACTCAAGCATTTGCTTAGTATGGAATAGAGCAGTTGATCCAGTAATACCTTGTACGATTACTTTAGTATCTTTATTAATAAATACACTCATGTTTGTCCCCTGCCTTTCTTACTCTACTAATGAAACGATTTTTTGTGCGCCGTCAGCCATCGACTCTGCAGAAGTAATATTTAATCCAGATTCATTTAAAATTTTCTTCCCTAAATCAACATTTGTTCCTTCAAGACGAACTACAAGTGGTATTTCCAAGCCAACCTGTTTTGTTGCTTCTACGACACCTTCTGCAATTACATCACATTTCATGATTCCACCAAAGATATTTACAAAAATACCTTTAACATTTTCATCAGACAGAATAATCTTAAATGCTTCTGTTACTTTCTCTGCAGTTGCACCGCCCCCAACATCCAGGAAGTTTGCGGGATCTCCACCATAATATTTAATAATATCCATAGTAGACATCGCAAGACCTGCACCATTTACCATACATCCAATATTTCCATCTAATGAAATATAGCTTAAATCGTATTTAGATGCTTCAATTTCTTTTGCATCTTCTTCCTCAAGGTCACGATATTCTACTATATCTTTATGACGGTATAATGCATTTGAATCAAAGTTAAGCTTAGCGTCAAGTGCCATAACTTTTCCATCGCCAGTCACAACCAATGGGTTGATTTCAGCAATAGAGCAATCCTTCTCAATAAATACTTTATATAATCCCATCATGAACTTAACCGTTTGCCCAACTAGTTCTTTTGGAATATTGATATTAAAAGCAATTCTTCTAGCTTGATAGCCTTGTAATCCTACAGCAGGATCAATTACTTCTTTAAAGATTTTTTCTGGAGTTTGCTCTGCTACCTCTTCAATTTCTGTTCCACCTTCTTCAGAAGCCATAAGAACAACTCGAGATGTAGCACGATCTAATACTAGACCTACGTAATATTCTTTCTTAATATCACAGCCCTCTTCAACAAGAAGTCGTTTCACTTCTTTACCTTCAGGACCTGTTTGGTGTGTTACAAGAGTTTTCCCTAAAATTTCTTCAGCATATGTACGTGCTTCTTCAAGGTTTTTAGCAACTTTTACCCCACCAGCTTTTCCACGTCCACCTGCATGGATTTGAGCTTTAACTACCACTACTTCTGTTCCAAGTTCTTTTGCAGCTTCAACCGCTTCATCTACTGAAAAAGCCACTTGTCCATTTGGTACAGACACTCCGTATTTACGAAGGAGTTCTTTTCCTTGGTACTCATGGATATTCATTTGCCATCCTCCTAACCTATTTGCAAGAATAAAAATTAGACTGCGCTTTCATTTTATATAATAGTTTGAACATTGTCTATAATTCCACACAAAATAGTAAAATCCTTTTTTAAATTAAATTTTTATTTTTTTAGTATAAAGCTATTTTAGTGAGTTTATAAACGATTTTCATTATAAAGAAAATTTTTTTAAATAGTTCTTTACTTTTTTCTCTTCTAATAGTCCTTTAGACCCCTGTAGGTTTTATAGGGGTCTGATGCACAAGGTTTAATTATTTATTTTTTCTTCAGATCATTTTCTAGTTGATAAACAAAGGCAAAAATCTCAGCAACTGCTTCATATAATTCATCTGGTATTTGTTGATGAATTTCTAACTTTGATAATAATTCAATTAGTGCTGGATCTTCTTGTATATGGACTTGATGCTTCTGTGCTGTTTCTACGATTTCATCAGCTAAAAGTCCTTTCCCCTTTGCGATAACTATTGGTGCTTGTTCTTTTTCAGCATTATATTTTAAAGCAACTGCTTTCTTTGATTCATTTTTACTCATATCCAGAGATCAACTCCTGTATACGACAAATTACCCTGACTATTCGTTAGTAACTTAATTGGCTTATCCGATTTATTAGTTAATTCAAAAGGCTTTACACTTACTGAGGTTAATTGATAGTTCATCTCAGCTAAAGATTGCTTTAATAAATCAGTTTTTCTTAAAACGAACTCCTTTAGGTCACTATGATCATTTGTAATAGAAATTGTCATAATTCGATTTTGAATTTGTACATCAATCATCGTGTCGGCTAATTTAGGTAATTGCAAATAAAAGAATATTCGACAAAAAGATGGGTCTATACTCCCATCTTTTTGTTTCTTTCCTTCCCATTGTATCGTTAAATCTGATTGATGATCTAAAAAATAAAGTGGTATTTGTGTAAAAATTTGCTGTGTTGGACCATGATCTTGCGTTAGTAGTGAGTGACCATGTAAACGTTGAACTAAATGCTCCATTTGTTCTTTTAGAACAGGAAAATCCACTTCTTTACTAGCTATAATTAATAATTCTTTTAAAGATTGGATATTGTTTTTATCTTCGCTCCCAATCTTAACTTGTGAAAATAATTTAACATGACCTAATTGTTTCTCAAGACTTAATAAATTTGTTAGCACTTCATCCTTAGTAATAGAACTCGTCATTTCAGTAGCGATCTTATTTATAAAATCGGACTCAAATTCACTTAACAATTTTGGTAAGTTAACATATCCATTTAAATTTTGTATTACTGATTGTTTCGTCACTTGCTCACTTGTATCAAGTAAATTTATTATTTCTCCCTTAACTTGATTGAGTACTTGTACATCTTGCAATTTTATATTTAATTGAGCTAAAGTACGTTGTTCATTATTAGTAAGATCTCTATGAAGTTCTGGATTACCAATAAAATTTATTACTTTTTCTAGTAAATTATTCACTGGATATTGCTTCAATTTTACTAATGATTGTGTCAAATGCGAGATATTAGGACTTTCCCCTTCCACTTTTTGTAATGAATCAATAAGTGAATTAATTTGATTAGTTAAGGGTATATCCGTTTGTGCTTGAACTAAAGCCCTGATTATCCCTTGTGATATTGGGAAATTTTCTTTTATAGCATATTGAATTGCTCTTATTGTCTCAGGTATTGCTTGTTTGTTTGTATGTTTAATAACTTCTATAGCTGCACTAAACTGCTGACTTGTAATTGGTAACTCTTCTTTCAATAATTGCTTAGCAAGTAGAATATTTTCTTTTGAAGGTTTCTGATGAAATAGTTGCACTAAATCTCTCGTAGCCTCTTGCTTCGAATTCTTATCATATTCAACCTGTTTTAACATTTTTAAGGAAATTCCTTGTTTCATTGAACCTCCTACTCTAAACCAATAATTCTCATTTGTCGAAATTGACGTTTCTAGCTGTGCAACAAGCTTAGATTGACCTAATTGAATCAATGCCTTTTGATCAGGAAATAATTTCAATACTCTGCCTTGAACGATTTGATTTTCTTTTAAAGATAAGTTATTTCTTGATTGTGACAACGTAACACTATGTTTAAGGAGATTTGAAAATGCATTTATGGGATTCATTATTATTCTCCTATTCTTATAGCAATGCTTTAACTGGGGCAAAACTTTTTCGATGATACTCAGTTACACCATATTGCTTTAGTGCCTCTAAATGAATTTTAGTTCCATATCCCATATGTTTATCAAATCCATATTGAGGATACTCATGAGCAAGATTCATCATCATACGATCTCTAGTAACCTTTGCAATTACAGAACTCGCAGCAATAGACACACTTTTTGCATCACCTTTGATAATAGATTGTTGATCTATAGGTATATCTAATTTCATCGCATCAAGTAATAAATAATCTGGGTCTATTTTCAAGTCCTTAATTGCTTCTGTCATGGCTAGCTTAGTTGCTTCATAAATATTAATGTGATCAATTATTTCTGGTGAAACAATTCCAATACCAATAGCTTCTGCATTTTCTTTTATTAATTCAAAATAGTGCTCTCTCACAGTAGCTGTGAGCTGCTTAGAATCAGTTAAACCCGGTATGTAACAATCTTCCTTCAATATAACAGCTGAAGCAACTACAGGGCCTGCTAGCGGTCCTCTACCGACTTCATCTATACCTGCAAGTAATCTATAGCCTTTTGTACGAGCCTCACGCTCATAACGCAACATACTATAAAATTGTTGTTGTTTTCGCTTCTCTACTTCTTCATTCTTATACCACTTTTCTACAAGTTGTTGAACACCTTTTCTACTATCCTTTTTACACTCTAGTAGAAAGGGATCATCTTCACTTTTGATACTAGCTAATTTTTGTTGTACTTCTTTTGTAGTTAATGTCATTAGTTTTTCCCCTACACTTTTTTTACATTTTCATAAATTTATACTTTATATATCGTCAAAGTACATAAAAAATAAAGAGGTTGACCCTAACTAACAGAGTCAACCGTCCTAAAACTATTTATGCTTATCTAAAGCTTAATCCTCATGATCAAATTGTGATGGTGTTTCAAATGATAGTCTCCCTAACTTATCCGCTCTAATTTCTCTTAAAATAAGCTCTGATGTTTTATCATAATCAATATAGCCACCTTGCATCATACAACCACGCTTTTTACCTATTTCATCAAATAAAGAAACTATCTCTTCTGGTAGCTCTTCTAAATTATACCGTTCTTGTAATCGATTGGGATAATGATCCTTTAAAAATCTTAAAGCGAATACAGTAATATCTTGAAGATTTAAAATAGCATCTTTAATAGCACCTGTAGTGGCTAATTTATAGCCGACTAACTCATCCTCAAATTTTGGCCAGAGAATTCCTGGTGTATCCAAAAGCTCTAATTCAGTTCCTACCTTTACCCATTGTTGAGCCGTGGTTACCCCCGGTCTATCTCCAGTTTTTGTAATGTTTCTTTTGGCTAATCTATTTATTAAAGTAGATTTTCCTACATTAGGTATTCCGATAATTAATGCCCGAATCGCACGAGGTTTTATTCCTTTAGCAGCCATTTTATCGAATTTTTCCTTCAATAATACTTTTGAGAGAGCTGTAATTTGTTTTAAACCAGTACCAGTTTGCGCATCAATAGCAATTGCAGGAATATTTTGTTCTTTAAAATAGGAGATCCATTGCTTTGTAATAAAATCATCAGCTTTATCTGCTTTATTTAACAAAACAATGCGTGGCTTTGTTGAAATAATTTCATCAATCATTGGATTTCTTGAAGACATTGGAATTCTAGCATCCACAAGTTCAAAGACTATGTCAATTAGTTTAATTTTCTCAGTTACTTGCCTTCTTGCTTTAGCCATATGTCCTGGAAACCATTGTATTGTCATAAAAACACCTTCTTTACATTACTCAGTTAATCTTATATCTGATATTGGCCAATAAACCAAGCTTGTTTTACCCATAACCTCTTCTATTGGAACAGTACCAATATGTCTGCTATCCTTACTTTGCCGTCTATTATCTCCCATAACAAATATATGACCTTCTGGTACTGTGGGTTGACCAATGATGCTTTCTAAATTAAAGGGTTCAGTTAATGGCCCATCGATAAGTTGATTTTGATAATCTTCAAGATATGGTTCAGCATATTCTTTTCCATTAATAATAAGGGTATCATCTTTGTACTCAACAGTATCGCCTGGTAAACCAATTACTCTTTTAATATAGTCTCTATCTGAAGTAGCATGAAATACTACAATATCAAAACGTTTTGGTTCACCAATTTTATAAGAAAACTTATTTACGATCATTCGATCTTGCGTATGTAAAGTCGGCATCATGGAGAATCCATCAACTACGATTGGAGCAAAAAAGAAATATCTTATAATAGCTGCTAGTAATACAGCTATTGTAAGTGCCTTTATCCATTCAAGTAGCTCATTTTTCTTTTTTGTCATTTTTTCACCTACTCTAGCAATCATTATAACCACAGTCTATATAGTACTATACCCTATTACAAATGTAGTAATAGAAGTTTTTAAGATATCGTTAAACTTGAACTTAGTTGTTGTTCACCTTGAACTTGAAGTCAGTCCTTTGAGGCTGTTTTTTCAATTTTTGAAAGGAACAAATTAATTTATAGCCTTAAGAATAACCTATTGAAAAAGGAGCTTGTTAAATAACAAGCTCCTTTTCAACTATACGGACAGTTAGCTGACCCATATATTTGAGACTTAGCATAAACTAAGCTATCTTATCGAATTTCTTTGATACGCGCTTTTTTACCACGTAATTGACGTAGGTAGTAAAGTTTAGCACGGCGAACTTTACCGCGACGAATTACTTCTAATAACGCGATCTTTGGTGTGTGTACAGGGAAAGTACGCTCAACACCTACTCCGTAAGAAATCTTACGAACTGTAAATGTTTCACTAATTCCACCACCACGACGCTTAATCACAACACCTTCAAACACCTGAATACGCTCACGAGTACCCTCTACAACTTTAACGTGTACACGCACTGTATCACCAGGACGGAATGCAGGAAGATCAGATTTTAATTGTTCTTTTGTGATTTCTTCAATTAGTTTTTGCATCGTTTTCAACTCCTTCCAACAGACGCTCATTCCAATATATTCATTGCAGCGGAACATCGTTTTAACGCCTGCCCTCTCTGAAAGCACCCACAAGGAGCCTCCTTGAGCAAGTCACGAGATTCATCATACCATAAAGACTATTGTCCTGCAATAGTTAGTTCCCATTTTTTAAGGTTTTTATAAATGATTGTTGCTTTTCTGTTAGTGGGTAAGAATCTAATAAATCTGGTCTTCTATTAAAGGTCCTTCTAAGAGACTCTTCCTCACGCCACTCTGCTATTTTTTTATGATTTCCTGAAAGAAGTACATCTGGAACCTTTAGACCTCTAAAATCTGCTGGTCTAGTATAATGAGGGTGCTCTAACAATCCAGAGCTGTAAGAATCAAGTACAGGTGAATCTTCATTTCCTAAAACACCTGGTAACAGACGAACAACACTATCTGCTATGACCATAGAAGCAAGCTCACCTCCTGTTAATACAAAATCTCCAATAGAAATCTCATCTGTAACAAGATTTTCTCTTATACGCTCATCATAGCCTTCATAATGGCCGCAAATGAACAACAGGTGTTCTTCTTTAGCAAGTTGCTCTGCTTTTTCTTGTGTATACCTCTCACCTTGAGGACATACAAGAATAACTTTAGGTTTTGAATCTGTTTTATTTCTAATATCTTCCACTGCATCAAAAATGGGTTGTGGCTGTAAAACCATTCCCGCTCCTCCACCATATGGGTAATCATCAACATTATGATGTTTGTTTGTGGAATAATCACGAAAATTCATTACTCTAAACTCTACTGCAGCTTTTTCTTGTGCCTTTTTTAAGATAGATTCATTTAAAACACCTTGAAACATTTCAGGAAAAAGTGTTAGAAAGTCAATCTTCATTAGTCTAGTAATCCCTCCATAGGAGTGATGATAATTTTCTTATCCTCAATATTAATTTCACTAACAATATCATCAATATATGGTACAAGTAGATCTTTTCCTTCTTTTCTTTTCACAACCCAAACATCATTTGCTCCAGTAGCTAAGATTTCACGGATAACACCAATCTCAAGCCCTTCATCTGTAAACATCTGACATCCAATAATTTCATGGAAATAATACTCTCCGTCATCTAACTCAGTCAATTGATCTTCTGTTACTTTTAATAATGAACCTTTAAATGGCTCAACATCTTGAATAGAGTTCATTCCTTTAAAAGTCAATAAGTCAAAGTTTTTATGAACACGATGACTAACAACTACTACTTCAAGATGTTCCTCAGAGTTTTCTTTAAATATGTATAGTTTATTTCCTGGCTGATATCTTTCATCTGCGAAATCCGTCTTTGAAATAACACGAACTTCTCCTCTAACTCCATGTGTATTTACTATCTTTCCTACATTAAACCATTTTTCTGCCATAATTATCACCTCAGGCGTATTTGATCTATAATTCCATCTTTAATTACAATTGTTTTTTCTTTCATTATTTCTGACCAATTATCACCAACATTTACTTCTATTATTGCTTCCACTTCTTTTTCTTTTAACTCGCTACCAAGTGGTAAGATATTGACTTGCTCTAGCTGAAATTCAACGAGCTTAATTTTCTCTCGTCTTTTATCTATCTCTTTAAGATATTGAGTTGCTAATGATTTACTCGTTTTTTCGATTTTCTTATATTCAAAATACAATTGGTCACATTCTTGTTCTAACCGTTTTTTCTTTTCTGTAAACTGTTTTATTAATTCTTGTTTACTTGTCTCAGTTATAGTCTGTTTGACCGTTACGTGGTGGAGTATATTCATTATTGTTCCTCCCCTACTAAGCTTCATACAACAATAAACCTTCAAGTAACTTATATTTTCCTTCATCTCTATTTCTATCTATCTCTATAGTACAAGAAAAGTGCAAGAGACCTGCTTGGGCCCTTTGAGCTAAACACTAAATTTACGTTCTTACCTATCAAAAAAAGGTGAGGAATCTTCCTCACCTTTTTCAGTCGTTAATTTCAAGTTGAATTCTTTTAGATGAATTAGATCCTGCTGCATATACAACAGAACGAATCGCTTTTGCTATACGTCCTTGTTTGCCAATCACCTTGCCAACGTCATCTTTATGAACAGATAGACGAAACGTAATTTGATCTTCCTGAACAAGTTCAGTTATTTCAATATTCTCTGGTGAATCAACTAGTGGCTTAACAATAACTGCGATCAACTCTTTCATCTCATTCACATTCATTACTTGCTAAATTTTGCGTTATGGAATTTTTCCATAATGCCTTGTTTAGAGAACAAGTTACGAACTGTATCAGAAGGTTTAGCACCATCCTGCATCCATTTTAATGCTAACTCTTCATTGATTTTAACTTCTGCTGGTTGAGTAACTGGGTTGTATGTTCCAACTACTTCGATGTCACGTCCATCACGTGGTGAACGAGAATCTGCTACTACAATACGATAAAAGGGAGACTTTTTTGATCCCATACGTTTCAAACGAATTTTAACTGCCATTTTATAAAGCACCTCCGAAAATATTTCAACAAGATAGTATATTATCAAATAAATTATATGATGTAAAGGTTTTTTTCTTGTCAGAAGAAAATCCCTTTGTAAAAACCATAAAAATCTGAGTTCCGCGGTCAATTTCTGATGACTAAATTACCACAAAATTTGTTACATGAAAGGGAATTTCATGCCTTTTTTCTTACCTTTTGACATAGTTGTCATTTGTTTCATCATTTTTTTCATGTCTTCAAATTGCTTCAGTAGTCGATTTACTTCCTGAACAGAAGTTCCACTGCCTTTTGCAATTCTTTTTTTACGTGAAGCATTCATCATTTCAGGGTTGATTTTTTCTGCAGCTGTCATTGACTTAATAATTGCTTCAACATGACTTATCTGTTTTTCATCAACCTGTAAATTTTTGAGACCCTTCATCTTATTAGCACCAGGTAACATGCCAATTAGATCTTCTAATGGACCCATATTTCGTACCTGACCTAACTGTTCAAGGAAATCATCAAAAGTAAAGGATGCCGTACGCATTTTTTGTTCTAGCTCTTTAGCTTTTTCAGCATCAACATTTGTTTGAGCTTTTTCAATAAGTGTTAAAACATCACCCATACCTAAAATACGTGAAGCCATTCGTTCAGGGTGAAATGCTTCGATTGCGTCTAGTTTTTCACCAAGACCTACAAACTTAATAGGCGTTTCAGTAACAGAACGAATTGATAATGCCGCTCCACCACGTGTATCACCATCAAGTTTTGTAAGAACAACCCCTGTTAAGCCGAGCAATTCATTGAAGCTCTTTGCTACATTTACAGCATCTTGACCTGTCATTGCATCAACCACTAAGAAGATTTCGTCAGGTTTTGCAATAGCTTTTACCTGTTCGAGTTCTTCCATCAAATGCTCATCTATATGAAGACGACCGGCTGTGTCAATTAACACATAGTCATGATGCTCTTCTTTGGCATGTTCAAGAGCCTTTTTTGCAATTTCAACTGGACTTACTTGATCACCTAAAGAGAACACAGGCATATCTAACTGCTTACCTAACGTTTCCAATTGTTTAATTGCTGCAGGACGATAAATATCTGCTGCCACTAACAACGGTTTACGATTATGTTTCTTTCGTAATAGATTTGCAAGTTTTCCAGTTGTCGTTGTTTTACCAGCACCTTGTAAACCAACCATCATGATGACTGTTGGTGGACGATTTGAAACAGCAATTTTACTCTGCTCTCCACCCATTAATTCAGTTAGTTCTTCTTTAACAACTTTAATAACCTGTTGGCCTGGTGTTAAGCTTTTCATTACCTCTTGACCAACAGCACGTTCACTTACGCGTTTAATAAAGTCTTTCACAACTTTAAAGTTAACATCCGCTTCTAATAGAGCAAGGCGAACTTCCCGCATCATCTCTTTTACATCAGCTTCAGAAACCTTTCCTTTACCGCGTATTTTCGCCATCGTATTTTGCAGTCGGTCGGCTAATCCTTCAAATGCCATAAATGCCGCCTCCTAATCTAATTTCTCAAGTTCATTTAGTAATGTATCAAACTCTTGTTGATTTTCCATTTCAGACGAAAATTCACGAAGTTTTGTCATTAATTTTTGACGCTCTTGAAATTTTTGAAAAAGTAATAGCTTTTCTTCATATTGCTCTAGCATTGCATCAGTACGCTTAATGTTATCGTAAACAGCTTGTCTACTTACATCATACTCTTCCGCAATTTCACCAAGGGAGAAATCCTCTAAATAGTATAACGACATATAGCTTTTTTGTTTAGGCGTTAGCAACGATTGATAAAAATCAAAGAGATAAGTCAGCCTCGTCGTTTTTTCAAGAGTCATGTCGTCACCCCTTTGTTAAGTGAATTACCTTTACACCTTAATATTCTACATATGTAGCTTTTTCTTGTCAAGTATAAACTATATGAAGTCTATTTAGGTAAGCTTTGTTGCTTTAAGTAAAAACATATTATCCTTAAACAAGTACTTTTTTTGTAATTTAAACAGAGGATACAATTTAGACTCCGGATAATATTGAATCTAAAAATAAAAAGTCAAATTTATACAATGTAGAAAAACATTATACAAACTTGACTTCTTTATCTATTCTTCTTTTTCCTGTTCTTCAATAATCTCTGAGAAAAGACCATAAACATATTGATTTGTGTTAAATTCTTGTAGATCATCCATTTTTTCACCTAAACCGACAAATTTAACCGGAATATCTAATTCACCTTTAATTGCTAACACAATTCCACCTTTTGCTGTTCCATCCAGTTTTGTTAGTACAATACCTGAGACATCAGTTGCTTGTGAAAATTGCTTTGCTTGAGTCATTGCATTCTGTCCAGTTGTAGCATCTAAAACAAGTAAAACCTCATGTGGCGCTCCAGGTATCTCTTTTTCAATAACACGTTTTACCTTTTCAAGCTCCTTCATTAAATTAACTTTATTTTGGAGTCTTCCAGCAGTATCACATAGTAGCACGTCTACTTTACGGGCTTTAGCTGCTTGTACAGCATCATACATTACAGCAGCAGGATCAGAACCCTCAGATTGCTTAATAACGTCTACTCCAACGCGTTGACCCCATACTTCAAGCTGCTCAATTGCACCTGCTCTAAAAGTATCGCCAGCAGCTAAAAGGACAGAATTTCCTTCGTTCTTTAGCTTGTGAGCTAATTTACCAATAGTTGTTGTTTTGCCAACACCATTAACTCCAACAAATAAAACAACATTTAAGCGCCCTGCTTCAAGATTTAAGCTGTTAGATTTCTCCTCATCCTCATCACCTTCATAAATCTCAACAAGCTTCTCAGAGATAACTGACTGAACCTCTTTTGTATCTTGGATATTTCGTCGTTTAACCTCCATTTTCAGCTCATCAATCAGATCCATTACTGTTGCAACACCAACATCTGCGCTTATAAGAAGCTCCTCAAGTTCCTCAAAAAAATCTTCATCAACTTTTCTATATTTTGCTACAAGATCATTCATCTTCCCTGCAAATGAATCTCTTGTTTTAGTTAAACCATCTTTAAATTTTTCTGTAACAGAATCTGTTTGCTGTGTGATTTTTTCTTTTAATTTTTTAAAAAAGCTCATACATACTCGTCCCTTCAACTAGATTGTACTAATTCTTTTGTTTCTTCAAGTCTAACAGATACAAGCTTAGATACTCCTGATTCTTGCATAGTTACACCATACAAGACATCAGCTTCTTCCATTGTTCCTTTTCGATGCGTTATAACAATAAATTGAGTTTCATGACTGAATTTTTTCAAGTACTGAGCAAAACGATACACATTTGCTTCATCCAATGCCGCCTCAACTTCATCAAGTACACAAAATGGAACAGGACGTACCTTTAAAATTGAAAATAAGAGTGCAATGGCAGTTAAAGCACGTTCCCCACCTGATAGTAACCCTAGATTCTGCAACTTTTTCCCTGGAGGCTGAGCGACTATGTCAACACCAGTATTTAGTATATCTTCAGGATTAGTTAATTTCAGCTCAGCTCGTCCACCACCAAATAGTGCCTGAAAAACAGATTCAAAATGTGAGCGAATGGCATTGAAGGTTTCCTCAAATCGCTTTATCATTTCTTCGTCCATTTCATCAATAACTTGGTATAGAGTATCCTTTGCTTCTAATAGGTCATCTTTTTGTTCTGTTAAGAAATTATACCGCTCTGATACACGTTCATATTCATCAATCGCTCCTAAGTTTACCGTTCCTAACTCATCAATTGCAAGCTTAATTAGCTTCACTCTTTTTCTAGCATCATTAACATCTATCTCTAAAGTATACTGCTCTTTAGCACCTTCGTATGTTAAAAAATATTCCTCACGAAGATGATTTAAACGGTTATCTAATTCAACATCTAAACGATTCAGCTTAACTTCTTCATCCTTTAATATATCTCGTAACTGTTTATCTTGACGTTTTAATTCTTTCAATTCTCTTTCTTCATTTTCAAGCTTTTCCTGAAGTTGAAGACGTTCTTCTCTTCTACTAGCTATTAACTCAATGGTTTTCGTTTTATCCTGCAGCTTCATTTTTGCTGCTTCTTCTAATTTTTCCTCACCTGATGAACTAGAATTCATTTCATTTGAAAGCAACGAATAATCATCTGTCGTTTCTTCATATTTTTGTTCTGATTGTGAAAGCTCTTCATGAATTCTTTCAACTTTTTCCTTGTGATTTTCATAAACTTGTTGCTTGCTAGCAAGTACAATTTTTAATTCGGTTAATTCGTTCTGCAATTCATCTTTGGATGTTTGCTGTGATGTTTTCTTTTTCGACAATGAATCGATTTCTGCATCTAGTTTAACTAATTTCTCAGCAATACTTTGTATATTTACTGAAAGCTCGTCTTTTCGTTTTGCATTCTTCACCTTTTCTGAATCAAATGATTCTAACTCAGCGTCATAAATTCTTAAATGATCATTTATATTTTTTTCATTTAATTCAATCTCTCTTATTTCACTTCTAATCTTCTGTTCTTCTAAACGCAGCTCTTCCCCGGTAGCACGTAACTGCTCTTGTTCTCTTTCTTTATTTTGGATAGCTTGTTTGATAGACTTTACATCTTGTTCAAGCTCCGCTGTTTTTTCATCCATTACAGCTAACTTACCTACAAGTGTTTCTAACTCACGTTGACGACTTAATAAAGAGTTATTCTTTTGCTTTACTGCTCCACCTGTCATAGATCCACCAGGGTTAACAACATCTCCCTGAAGAGTTACAAGTCGATAGCGATAATTCATCAGTTTAGCAATCTCATTTGCACCTTTTAAATCTGAAGTAACAATTACAGTACCTAGCAAATTTCCGATAATTGATTTAAACTGTTGATTATATTTCACCAAATTTGTTGCAACACCAACAAAAGCTTGGTGATTCTGAATTGTTGTAAGATCATGAGGGTTTATTGATCTTTCTTTCATAACAGTTAAAGGAAGAAAAGTTGCTCTACCATATGAATTAGATTTTAAAAATTGGATAGCTTTTCTCGCAGAAGCTTCATCTTCAACAACAACATGTTGCATAGAGCTACTTAAAGCAATTTCGATTGCTGTTTCATATTCTTTTGCTGTAGACACTAACTCTGCAACTGCCCCATGAATGCCAGGAATCTGATCCTTAGCCTTTAATACTTCCTTTACACCTTGAAAGAAGCCTGCATAATCTTCTTGCATTGATTCTAGAACTTCTTTACGTGACCGCGATTGTTGCAAAAGCTGATATGCTTGATATAAAGCAGATTCTTTCTTTTGATAAGAATTTTTTAGATTATCTAGCTTGTTTGATAAATCGCGAAACTCTTTTATCTGATCTGATAACTTTTTCTCTATTAAAGAATAATTTTCTTCTATTAGCTTTTTCTTTTCATATATTTCTTCACGTTCAGTTACATAACGTTTGTTAGAATCTAACAGTCGTGTATTTTTACGTTCTTGTTGACTCAATTGTTCATCTATATAGCTAATTTCATTACGAGCTGATGCTTGTTCATTTAGTAGCTCAAAGTACTCACTTTTCAAACCTTCAATTAATTCTTCCATATTTTGATCATATGTTGAAAATAGCTTTTGCTTTTCGGCTAATTGGTGTTTGATGGCTTTTAATTCACTTTCACTGCTATTTAAGAAAGCTTCCTGCTCTCGTTTATCTTGCTTCAACAGAGAAATACGCTCTTTTAGCTCTTCAATCGTTTTTTCTAATTGAGCCTTATTTTGATGTGCATTTTTCTTACGTTCTTTAAGGACTTCTTTACGTCCTTCTAGTTTCTCAAGTTCCTCACTAGCTAGTAATAAAACCTGTTGAAGGTCATCAATAGAATCGTCCAGTGCAGTTAAATGATCTTTCATCTTTTCAACATCCGCTTCACGCTTTTGCATCATAGCTGACAGATTTAGCTCTTGATCCTTACCCACCTCAACAGATTTCGAAAGTGATTCATATTTTTCGTGCAGCTCTTCAATTTCATAAACCGTTAAAGCAACTTCTATCTGCTCTAGTTCTTTCTTTTGTTCAAGATAATCCTTAGCAATAGAAGCCTGAATTTTCAATGGTTCAACTTGAACTTCTAGTTCGTGAAGAATATCTTGTACACGGTTTAGATTTTCTTGTGTTTCTGCTAATTTATATTCGGCTTTCTTTTTACGGGATTTATATTTTAAAACACCTGCAGCTTCTTCAAAAATGCTTCTTCGTTCTTCAGATTTACTACTTAAAATCTCTTCTACCTTGCCTTGACTTATAATTGAAAATGCCTCTTTACCTAATCCGGAATCCATAAACAAGTCAACGATATCCTTTAAACGACATCCTTGTTTATTAATAAAGAACTCACTTTCACCTGAGCGAAAAACACGTCGTGTTACACTCACTTCATGGTAATCTATAGGTAAAAATTGATCTGTATTATCTAAAGTAAGTGTAACTTCTGCTACATTAAGGCCTTTTCTCGAATCACTTCCTGCAAAAATGATATCTTCCATTTTTGCTCCACGAAGAGATTTAGCAGATTGTTCACCTAACACCCATCTTATACCGTCTGTTATATTACTTTTGCCACTTCCATTAGGTCCAACTACCGCTGTAACTCCATTAACAAAATCAACTGTTACTCTTTCAGCAAAGGACTTGAATCCTACAATATCCAATCGTTTGAGGAACATTGTGATCCTCCTTACTATTCTATTTATGTTTTTTCCTTTGTTAAACTATCTTGTTTTATATAATTTATTAGTAGATGTGTAGTACAATTTGAAAATATTTATACAACAAGTGTTTTAATTATCCTATTATTTTTGAGAAATAATAATTCTTAAATATTTTATCATAATATGTCGAACCTAGGTGATAACTTTATAGATATTTAATCTAAGAAAAAAGGACAACTCGTTATTTGTATAATTCCCTTAACTAAAAAGAAGTGTTTAGGGTTACACGTACAAACGAGCCTGTCCTTTGAAGAAATTTATTTATTAATTTGTTGCAATTTTGATAATGCCTCTTGAGCTGCATGCTGTTCTGCTTCTTTTTTAGATTTCCCGCTTCCTGTCCCAAAAACCTCGCCATTTAACGAAACAGTTGATATAAATTCCCGATTATGAGCAGGGCCTTTCTCTTGCAAAATTTTATACTCTAACATACCTTTAGTATCACGTTGTACAAGCTCTTGTAGTTGGCTTTTAAAATCCATCACATGAGAAAAAGCACCTTCATCCACTTTCGGAATGACAAACTGGTCTAAAAATTGCACTGCAGCTTCTAAGCCTTGATCTAAATATAAAGCACCAATAAATGCCTCAAATACATCTGCTAGCAATGCTGGACGAGCACGACCACCTGTCATCTCCTCACCTTTACCTAGCAGGACCAAACTTCCAAAAGAAAGATGATTTGCAAATGCTACTAACGATGGTTCACAAACAATCGCAGCACGCAATTTAGTTAATTCACCTTCACTCATCATGGGATATTTTTTGTAGAGATATTGGGATATCGTTAGTTCTAAAACTGCATCTCCTAAAAACTCCAACCTCTCATTATCTTCATATGGCTTTTTACGATGCTCATTTACATATGATGAATGTGTAAATGCTTGATATAGAAGTTTTTCATTCTTAAAAGAATGACCTATACGCTCTTGAAATTTTTTAAATTCCTCTGCTTTTTTTGCAAAGGTTCTTCTTTCTTTATAATTAATATTTCTTGCCATAACATAGGAACCTCCATTTTAAAAGCGAAAGCTACGCCTTAGATAAGTCACTTCATAATTGAAGGGAAATTCCTTGAATTATGGAGTGGCTTATGTCAAGTTAAACTTTTCATTTAATCATATTCTCAACTAACTTTTCCCCAAATTTAAAAGAACGTTAAAAAGGGTTAAAGTCCCGTAAAACTACGGGACTTTTAAAGCAACATATTATTGTGTGCTATTTATGTAGTTAACAGCGTCACCCACTGTACCGATCTTTTCTGCATCTTCATCAGAAATTTCCATATCGAACTCATCTTCAAGTTCCATAACAAGCTCAACTACATCAAGGGAATCTGCACCAAGATCATCTTTGAATGATGACTCTAACTTTACTTCAGCTTCATCAACACCTAAACGGTCAACGATAATCTTTGTTACACGTTCTAATACATCTGCCATTTTACTTCACCTCCCCTCAAGTATTATAGTGTATTTCATTTTAAAAAACTAGGTTTCATCTTGTATTTTTCGATGAAAGATAGATAATTAGCTACTAAATTTTAATAGCTAAGATCTATTACATGAACATTCCGCCATTAACATGCATTGTTTGACCTGTAATATATTTGCTTTTCTCAGAAGCAAGAAATGTGACTAAATTTGCAATATCACTTGGTTCTCCTAATTTTGCGAGTGGAATTTGTTTAAGCATTTCTGATTTAACTTCTTCTGACAGTTCATCTGTCATATCTGTTGTGATGAATCCAGGTGCTACAGCATTAACATTTATATTCCGTGATGCTAATTCCTTAGCTGTTGTTTTTGTTAAACCAATTACCCCAGCTTTAGCTGCAACATAATTTGCTTGCCCAGGATTCCCACTCACTCCCACGATAGAAGTTATATTAATTATGCGACCATTTCTTTGCTTCATCATTTGTCTAGTTACGCCTTTTGTACACAGGAAGACACCTTTAAGATTTGTATTGATAACATCATCCCATTCATCATCTTTCATTCTCATTAAAAGATTATCACGTGTTATCCCTGCATTATTAACCAAAATATCTAATGAAACAAATTCCCCAATAACTGCTTTTATCATCTGTTGTACATCATCTTGGTTTGAAACATCTGCTTTAATGGCAATTGCCTGTCCACCATTTGCTTTAATTTCATCTACAACTTCATTTGCTTTTGCTTCATTTCCAGCGTAGTTAACAGCAATACTAGCTCCATTCTGAGCTAAATCTAAAGCAATAGCTTTTCCGATCCCTCTGGAAGCACCTGTAACAAGTGCAACTTTGTTATTTAACATGACTATTCCCCCTTAAGTTTCTCTATAACAGATGTCATCGTTTCAATATCATAAATATTATGTACAGTTGCTGAACGATCTATTTTTTTAACTAACCCTGTTAAAACTTTTCCCGGACCAATCTCAATAAAAGTTGTCACACCTTTATCAAGCATAGCTCTTACTGATTCTTCCCATCTAACAGGAGAGTATAACTGTTTTACTAGTAACTCTTTAATTTCTTCTTGATCAACAACAGGCATTGCTGTGACATTGGCAATAATAGGTTTATAGGCTGCATTAAAATTTAATTCAGATAGAACTTTACTTAGTTGTGACGCTGCTGGCTTCATTAACTCAGAATGAAAAGGTCCACTAACTACTAAAGGTATTGCTCTTTTTGCTCCCTTTTCTTTAGCTAAAACTGAAGCTTTTTCAACTCCCTCAGTTGTTCCTGAAATAACAATTTGACCTGGGCAGTTTAAGTTTGCTAATTGTACAGAATCACCAGCTTTAGAAATCTCTTCTGTAATAGCTTCTAATTCTTCTGATCCCATACCTAAAATAGCAGCCATAGCTCCTTTACCAGAGGGAACTGCTTCTTCCATAAATTCACCACGTTTTTTTACAGCAAAAACTGCATCCTCAAAGCTTAAAACACCAGCAGCAACAAGTGCAGTATATTCACCTAAACTATGACCTGCTAGGTAATCAGGGTTAATATTATACTTTTTCAAGCCTTCTAAAATAGCAATACTTGTTGTAAGTAATGCCGGCTGAGCATTAAAAGTTTGTGTTAATGTTTCCTGAGGTCCTTCAAAAATTAATTCTGAAAGATTTTGAGTTAATTTTTGATCAGCCTTCTCAAAAATTAACTTCGCTTCCTGGATTTGGTCAAACAGTTCTTTCCCCATTCCAACTGTTTGAGATCCTTGTCCTGGAAATAAAAATGCGATTTTTGACATACAAAAAGCCCTCCCATTTTATGCTTTGTTACTTGAATTTGCTTCTAATGAATTATAAATTGTTTCAGAAACATTGTTAGCTACCATATCACGAGTCTGGCGAATTGCATTATAGATCGCATTAGCATCAGAAGAACCATGTGCTTTAACAACAGGTGCTTGTAAGCCGAATAGGGCAGCACCACCATATTCTGAATAATCCATCTGCTGTTTAATCCCTCTTAGTTGAGGTTTTAACACACCAGCTGCTAGCTTCGATTTAAGGTTACTAGTTAAAGCTGATTTCAACATTGAAAACACAGATAGTGCAGTTCCTTCTATTGTTTTCAATGCTATATTCCCTGTAAATCCGTCTGTAACAATAACATCTGCTACACCACTCATTAAATCACGTGACTCGACATTACCGACAAAATTAAGGTCCGTATGTTTTAATAACTCAAAAGCTTGTCTAGTCAATTCATTACCCTTTTTATCTTCAGTGCCAATATTCAACAAGCCAATACGTGGGTTTTTAATTCCCCGTACTTTTTCTACATAGATTGAGCCCATTATTGCATATTGCTGAAGATGCTCTGGTTTTGCATCCACATTCGCTCCCACATCTAAGAAAAGAAATCCATCACCGTTTAAAGTCGGTAGTGTTGGTGATAATGCCGGCCTTTCAATTCCTTTAATTCGTCCAACAACAAATAAACCAGCTGTCATCAGAGCACCTGTATTTCCAGCTGATATACAACCGTCTGCACGTTTTTCCTTTACTTCATTAGCCATTAATACCATCGAAGAATTTTTCTTCCTTTTCACTGCTCGAACAGGTTCATCAGTGCCTTCTATCACTTCATCAGTATGTATAATTGTAATTCTAGTAGAGTCTGTTAGGAATTGTTTTATTTGATCTTCTTTCCCAAAAAGAGTCACCTCTAAATCAGGAAATTCAGTTATAGCTTTCATAACTCCTTCTACCACTGCTTGAGGAGCATTGTCTCCGCCCATTGCATCAATTGCCAATTTCATTTTTATCGTTACCTACCTTTGTGTTGGATTTGAACGAAACATTTCAAATTCTCCAGAAAAAACCAATTCATTCACTACATAACTATTTACCTCGATAAGCGTTCTTCTATTTTCAGAATCATTTTTAATAATCTTTGCTTTTGCAATAACACGTTCGTTTTCTTTTACCTGTCTAGTAAAATGAATATTTGCTTTAGCAGTAAGTGCTAATTCATCATTAATCATCGCAACAGCTAATGAATTTGCTTGAGCAAATAAATGGTGACCACGTGCAATTTGATTACGACTAAAAACATGTTCTTTTTTTATTTCTAATATTGAAATGGCAGATTCATCTAGCTGAAGATCTATAATATCACCAATTACTTCCTCTATTGGTAGTGCTTTAACTTCATCATCTAGTTTTTTCTCTGCTACATGCTTAATTCGTTCTCTTAATTCAGGAATAGATAATTCTAGACGATCTAACCTAATCGTCTGAATACTAACTTGAAACTTTTCAGCAAGCTCTTCATCTGTGATAAATGGAGTGTTCACTATTGTTTCCTGTAGTAATAGTTGTCTATCTTTTTTGTTTTTTTTCATAATATTTATGACACCGTCCGAACTATTAAGACTAGGTACTAATAGTAGTATATAGATAAAGAAAACAGATTGCAAGACAAATGCAATCTGTTTTTAATAGGTAATCTGTTTACAAACATAGTCTTAATAAGGTATATACCGTACTTTTTAGAATCTAATTTAAGTCTCTCAATCTAATTTCTCTCCATTAAGGATACCAGAGTGAGTTAACTGAATTCTTAAACCAGCATATTTTTCATCTTTCCAAAACGCATCTGAGCGCACTAGTTCTACAGCATCTTGTCTTGCAACCTCTAATGCACGATAATCGTGCACCATATCAGCAACTTTAAACACAGGCATTCCACTCTGTTTTTTCCCAAAGAAATCTCCAGGTCCTCTAAGCTCAAGATCTCTTTCAGAAAGGACAAAACCGTCATTTGTTTCCGTCATAATCTTCATTCGTTCTTTACCTGTTTCCGATTTTGGATCTGCAAGTAAAATACAATATGATTGTTCGCTACCTCTTCCAACTCGTCCACGTAGCTGATGAAGCTGTGATAAACCAAAACGCTCCGCATCATAAATCACCATTGTCGTAGCATTTGGTACATTTACCCCTACCTCTACAACAGTTGTTGATACTAATACATGAACATCATTTTCACTAAAGCTTCGCATTACAGCATCCTTTTCATCTGAGGATAGCCTACCATGCATAAGTCCCACTTTATATCGATTTTGAAAAAATTGAGTTAGCATACTATGAACATCCAACGCATTTTGTACATCTAACTTCTCAGATTCTTCTATTAAAGGACATATTACGTATGCTTGACGTCCTTTTGCTATTTCCTTTTCAATAAATGTCAATATTCGATCTAACATATCTGGTTTAACCCAATATGTTTCAATTGATTTTCTACCAGCAGGTAACTCATCAATAACTGACACATCCATTTCACCAAAAGCAGTAATAGCAAGAGTTCGAGGAATAGGTGTTGCTGTCATAAACAAAACATCGGTGTTTGCTCCCTTTTCTCGAAGCATTCGTCTTTGTTCAACACCAAATCGATGCTGCTCATCTGTTATCACTAATCCTAGTTTATGAAAATGGATTTCATCTTGTATTAGAGCGTGAGTACCTATTAATAATTGAATATCATTATTCTTCAGTCTTTCTAACAATTCTTTTCTTTTCTTTCCTTTAACAGAGCTAGTTAAGAGAGCAATGTTAATTTTAAATGGTTCAAACAATTTATATAAAGACTCGGCATGTTGTTCTGCTAGTATTTCAGTTGGAACCATTAATGCTCCCTGATATCCTGAAAGTATAGTCGCATATATTGATATTGCTGCTACTACTGTTTTACCTGAACCAACATCTCCCTGTAGCAGTCTATTCATCCGATAAGGTGATTTCATATCATTCAATATTTCATCTATCACTCGTGATTGTGCACTTGTTAGAGGAAAAGGCAATGCTTTAATAAATAGATTTAGATCATCTTGTGAATATTTCTGGGTCAACCCTTTAGATTGTTCTCTTTGTACCTTTCGTAAAGCCTGCATTTTCAATTGAAACAATAAGAATTCTTCATAAACAAATCTTCTTCTAGCTTGTTTTAAATTTGCCTGTTCAATTGGAGCATGCATTGTTTGAATAGCAACTTTTCTTGTCATAAGTTTGTATTTTTGTAAAAGCTCGGAAGGAAGCATCTCATCGATCTCTTCGAAATATTCCTTCATAGCAATTGAAATGAACTTTCTCATTCCTTTAACCGTTAACTTCCCTTTTACAGAATAAACTGGCTCTATTCCAGATGCTTCCTTTTTCGGTCCGAAATTAACTTCTTGAGCTGTTATTGTTTGTCTATTCTTATCCCATTTTCCAGTAACAGTAATTGTTGAATTCAGAATAAGCTTACTTTTAAAATAAGGTCTGTTAAAACACACAACGGAAAGTAAATATCGACCTACTAATAATCTAAACGTGAGTCTCGAACGTTTTTTCCCAAAGTAAGTAAGAATCGGTTCACTGTGTATAACACCTTCAACAGTAACACGTTCATCATGTTTAACTTCTTCTAAATCTTTTAGACTATTGTCATCATAACGATAAGGAAAATACTCAATTAAATCATTAATCGAATAAATCCCCATATCGTGCAATAGAACTGCTGTTTCTTCTCCTACTCCTCTTAAATGAGTAATTGGTTCTACTAGTCTATTTATCACGTTATTTTTGCGAATCCCCGAAAATCTTGGTCTTAAGTTGTTGACCAGTAGGAGTCGCTGCTAACCCCCCTTGCGCTGTTTCTTTTAAAGCATTCGGCATCATTTGACCTATTTTAAACATTGCATCAATTACCTCATCACAAGGGATTCTACTTGTAATTCCTGCTAAAGCCATATCCGCCGCAACCATTGCATTCGCAGCTCCCATAGCATTCCTTTTCACACAAGGTACTTCTACTAATCCAGCAACAGGATCGCAAACGAGTCCAAGCATATTTTTTAAAGTAATTGCCATTGCAGTTGCCGCTTGACGAGGTGATCCACCTGCTAATTCGACAATGGCAGCTGCTGCCATGCCAGAAGCAGATCCCACCTCAGCTTGACACCCCCCAGCTGCACCTGATATTGAAGCATTGTTGGCGATAACAAAACCAAATGCACCTGATGTAAATAAATACTCAATCATTTCTTTTCGGCTAGGATTCAACTTATTTTTGACAGCAAAAAGCGTACCTGGAACAACACCCGCTGAGCCAGCAGTTGGTGTGGCACAAATCGTTCCCATTGCTGCATTTACTTCGTTAGTCGCAACTGCTTTACTTACTGCATCAAGGATCGTGCTTCCTGATAGAAACTTCCCTTCATCAATATAAGATTGTAAAAGTACAGCATCTCCTCCAGTTAAACCAGAATGTGATTTAACTCCAGCTAAGCCTCTTTCAACCGCTTGTTCCATAACAACTAAATTACGTTCCATTTGTGCCATAACATCTTCACGTGTTCTATTTGTTACTTTACACTCCTGTTGAATCATTATTTCCGCAATTTTGACGCCTTTATTCTCAGCTAGTGAAACAAGTTCCTCCACATTTCGAAACATAATGATTTCTCCCCTCTAAATGCATTTACAATCATTCTGTAAAGCTAATCATCTATTTTAGTTACTTGTAATATATTTGGTAAGGTTTTTAACTCTTCTAAAACGTCTTTACTTAAATTTTGATCTGTTTCAATTGTCATCAATGCTAGCTGACCAACTTCTTTTCTGGAAACATCCATATGCCCGATGTTAATTGCATGTTTTGCCAGTATATTTGCAACAGAAGCAATTGCACCGTAACGATCATTATGAACAACCAAAATAGCTGGATGATTTCCAGAGAGCTTCAATTCAAAACCATTAAGCTCAGTGATTTCAATCTTTCCACCACCGATTGATACTCCAACTAACTCTAATTGTCCGTAATCATCACCTATAATCAATCTTGCTGTATTAGGGTGATCTGTAATGGCATCTTCTTCAATAAAGGATACCTTTATTCCCTTATCTTTCGCTATTTCTAAGGATGATTTTATTCGTTCATCATAGGTATCGAAATCCAACAAACCACCAATTAGCGCAATATCTGTTCCATGACCACGATATGTCTGTGCAAAAGATCCATATAGCGAAATCGTTGCCCATTTTGGTTCACGATCAAATAAGGTTCTTGCTACCCGTCCAATTCTTGCCGCACCCGCTGTATGGGAGCTAGATGGACCAATCATAATTGGACCAATAATATCAAAAACACTTCGATATTTCATTGCTAATCCTCTCCTCATTTTCATATCATTAAAGGTAACAGAGTGAAACAAGCGTATTAAATTGATTTATAAATATAAGTGAATTTAATGTATTTAGTATTTAAAAACATTCTAATTCTTAGTTTAACAGATTTTACTCTTAACGGTACTTAGACAAAAATAACTAAGAAATATTTATTTATTCACATTTTTCAATGAATTAATAAAAAACAAAAGAAAACCCGACACGTGGCCGAGTTTTCTTTTGTTTTTTAATTAGGCTGTTTTCGTAAACTTTGTTGCTTTTGTAATTCCAAGTAATCAACACTGTATCAAGAATGCTGACATCTTTTCTTCAAAGATTAGTACCTTATTATGCAATAACAACAATGGTCCAACTGTATAATTAGGGCAATTAGCAACAATCTTTCAGAAAAGAGCCTTTAATTATTCTACTGAGAATATATAAGAATACAGAGGCTGTTCACCTCTATGAACCTCAACCTCGACATGATCAAATTTCTCTTCAGCAAACGTTACAAGTTTTTCAACTTCTTCATCATTTGCATCTTCACCTTGAATGATTGTTAAGATCTCGTCATCTTCAGTAATCATTTCAGAGAGAAGTTTTTGAGAAGCTAATAATTGATCACGTTCAGTCAAAACAATTTTCCCATTTGAGATTCCCATAAAGTCACCTTTTTCAATATCAAGGCCATCTATATTGGTATCTCTAACAGCAAATGTAATTTGACCGCTCTTTACACTACTTAAAGCATCAACCATTGTCGACTCCACATCACTTGGCTCAGCAGTTGGATTGAACGAAAGTAGGGCCGCCATTCCTTGTGGAACAGTTTTAGAAGGAATAACAATTACATTCTCATCTACTACAGAAGCAGCTTGCTGTGCCGCCATAACGATGTTTGAATTGTTCGGTAATATAATAATATTATCAGCATTAACCTCATGTATGGCTTTCACGATATCCTCCGTACTAGGATTCATCGTTTGACCACCTTCAATGACCATGTTTGCGCCAATACTTCTAAATAATTCTGCTATTCCACTACCCATTGAAACTGTTACAATGCCAAACTTACTTCTTTCTTTTTTTGTATCCTGCTTTTGTGGAACGGACTTTTCTACTTTTTCACCAACGATATCTGTATGCTGTTGACGCATATTTTCAATCTTCATGTTAATGAGATTACCATATTTCTGTCCATATGATAGTACATCACCTGGGTGTTCAGCATGAATATGTACTTTAGCAAGATCATCATCAGATATAACTAACAAAGAATCTCCAAATTCACTTAAATCATTACGGAAAACTTCTTCATCAAAAGTTTTTTTACCATCTTCAAAGCGGACCATGAACTCAGTACAATAACCAAACTCGATATCTTCTGTATTCATATGACCTTGAACATTTTTATGATGTTCAGCGTTTACAAGATCATCCATTGAAAGTCTATTTGCATTAATTTCTAACTTTTCACCTTTTAAGATAGCCAAGAATCCTTCATAGACAAATACTAATCCTTGTCCACCACTGTCCACAACACCAACTTCTTTTAAAACAGGAAGAAGATCAGGTGTACGCTTCAAAGAAGCTTCAGCTTCCTTTAATGTAATTTCCATCAATTTATCGATTGATGACTCAGTTTCTGAAGCGATTACAGCAGCTCTAGCAGCATCTTTCGCAACTGTTAAAATAGTCCCCTCAACAGGTTTCATAACAGCTTTATAAGCAGTATCCACACCAGCCTGTAGTGCATCCGCAAATTCAATAGCTGTAATTGTTGCCTTTGATTCTATAGATTTTGAAAATCCTCTAAATAATTGAGATAAGATTACTCCAGAATTACCTCGAGCACCCATAAGTAAGCCTTTTGATAACGCTTGACCAACCTTACCAATATGATCTGACTGATGGTTGCGAACTTCTTTAGCTCCTGATGTTATCGATAAATTCATATTTGTTCCAGTGTCTCCATCAGGAACTGGAAAAACGTTAAGTGCATCGACTAATTTTGCATTATTCGATAGGTGGTCTGCACCTTGCAAGATCATCTCTGCAAAACGCTTACCATCTAAGGTTGTAATTGACACAGGTAATTTCCTCCTTACTATGGGTTCGAAACACGAACTCCTTGTACAAAAATATTAACGGAATCAACAGAAAGTCCTACTGTTTGATCTAACGTATATCTTACTTTCGTTTGCACGTTATGTGCGACCTCAGAAATTTTTGTACCATAGCTGACAATAATGTACATATCAATATTAATTGAATCATCATCTTGGCGAACAATAACACCTTTGCTAAAGTTCTCTTTTCTAAGAATCTCTGTGAAGCCGTCTTTTATTTGATTCTTTGATGCCATTCCAACAATACCGTAGCAGTCGATTGCGGCACCGCCCGCAACAGTTGCAATGACCTCATTGGATATATCAATTTGTCCGTACTTAGTTTTTAATTCAATGGACATGATGGTTCCCCCTTTGGAATTGTTCGCACTGGCTATAGCTATTTTACTATAAGCAACTTCATTTTAAAAGCGATTATAAGTCCGAAGTGAAAAAAGCAGACATCCTTATTATTATACAACAACATCAAAAATACTATGTCAAGGAAAAATTCTTGAAAGGAGTCCATCAGAAGTATTGCATTCTAATGGTAGTTATGATAAATTATTAAAGTATCTCATGGCTATGTACATGACTATCGTAAAATATGTAAGGTTTTTTTGTAGTAAGGAGGGAATAACATGGCACGTAAATGCGTTGTTACTGGTAGAAAGACACGTTCAGGTAATTCACGTTCTCACGCGATGAACGCTAACAAACGTACTTGGGGAGCAAACCTTCAAAAAGTTCGCATCTTAGTTAACGGTAAACCTAAAAAAGTATATGTATCTGCTCGCGCTTTAAGATCTGGTAAAGTTGAGCGAGTTTAATTTATTTTAAACTTACTTGATGAACTTCAAAAAGAAGGTAGCGAAGCTATAAAACTTTTATTCAAATAAAGATTTAATTGCTTAACGATCAGCTTTTTGAAAGAACCTATAAAGCAGAAAACATGAATGATAGCTTATCTTAGTGGCTAATTGCTACTTTGTTTCATATTCATACAATATTAAACGAATAAGCTAAGAAAAAAGCACCGAACATAACGGTGCTTTTTTCTTAGTCTTTTTTAAACGAACCGAGCATCGCTCGAACTATTCCTCCTAAAAACTTCGGTAATTTGATCGTATAAAATTTCATTGTTTCCCTCCTCAACCAAATCGATTAAACAAGTTTTTGCTAGCTTGTTCAAAGGTGTTTTTACTACGTCATAATCAAAATATAAATCAGTTCTCTAGCATTATATTCAAGTTTTTTAAAAAAATGACGCCTATAACCACTTTGGACAAACAATGCTAATCACAGCTTCTTATCATTATTAATATGCCATCTTCAAAAGAAAAAGTACCTACTTCATGAATGAGTTCATTACTAATACATAATGTTGACCCTAATCCAATATGACAATTTTTTAAAGGATACTTAAAACCCTCCAATGTTATTCCCTTCACCTCTATGCTTATCGGGATAAATGATGTATATTTTTTATCTCTGTCTTTCTTTATTGTATATGTACCAGGAGTATGAAGCGTGATACGATTTTGTTGATCTATTATTTCTATTTCTGTTTCACTTTTTATTGAGTGAATTAACAGGTGAATATTTGCGAATAAGTGGTCAATTCTCCCGCCTGTTGCGCCAAAAATTTTAATACTTTCCGGATTTTGATTAATCGACCATTCTAATGCAATTTCTGTATCTGTTTTATCTTTTTCCGGAGAGAAGATTGCGACTTCTTCAATACAATCTACCAGTTTGTCCATTTCCGAAGAAGAAATTGAATCAAAATCTCCAAAGGCATTTTGAATTGGTAACCCAAATTCCTTTAAATATGTCACTCCTCTATCTACACCTATCCATGTAACATCTTCAGTATGGAAATCTTCTAAATTTACTAAATCGTCTCTAGGACCGCCTGCAACAATTGCAATTATCTTCATTGTTTCTCCTTTACTACTTTCCTTAATAAAATTGATATGAAAAAAGCCTGACATATAAATATGTCAGAGCTTGGTTTAAAATGAGCTATCATCATAGTCATACCTAAATCCATCATTTTGAGCAGAAGAATTTTTGTCTAACTTCTTTAATACCGATTCATACTGTTCTATTTCTTCGTAATCAGTACTATTTATAGCTGCTGTCTTTAATGCTTGTTCAATGATAGCCAAATCATTTTTTGAAACGTCCATTAAAACCCTCCTTTTAAAATTTCGACTTAAATCTAGTCTATATTAGGATGGGAATTAAATCGTTTTTTATAAATTTTTTTAAGAATCTTATTTCTTGTGTTATATCGTTGCTTTCTTTAAATCTTGAATCGCTTTACGTCTATCAGCTTTATTAAAAACTGCAGAACCTGCGACAAGAACAGATGCCCCTGCATCAACAACTAGCTTAGCTGTTTCTTCATTAATTCCACCATCAACTTCAATCTCAATAGATAAGTTTCTAGTTTTGATTATATCAGACAATTGTTTAATCTTTGGTACTACTTGAGGGATAAAAGCTTGACCCCCAAATCCTGGATTAACAGTCATTAACAACACCATATCAATATCCTCTAACACATGGAGAATTGATTCAATCGGTGTATGAGGGTTAAGAACAACACCTGCTTTTATACCTTGGGACTTAATCAATTGTATTGAACGATGTAGATGCCTGCATGCTTCAACATGTACAGTAATGATATCTGCACCTGCATTAGCAAATTCTGCAATATATAAATCAGGCTGTTCAATCATTAAATGCACATCAAGTGGCAATTTAGTAATAGGACGAATTGCATTAACTATTAATGGACCAATTGTAATATTTGGAACAAAATGACCATCCATAACATCTACATGAATATAGTCAGCACCAGCATGTTCTACTTCTTTAATCTCTTCTCCCAATTTTGCAAAATCTGCCGATAAGATTGACGGAGCTATCTTTATCATATTAGTACCTCGGCTTTCTATCTTTTATTTCTTCTAAAAATGTTACATAATGGTCATACCTATACTGTGGGATCTCTCCATTATCTAGCGCTTGTTTTACAG
This sequence comes from Metabacillus litoralis, assembly GCF_007994985.1. Lineage (GTDB taxonomy): Bacteria > Bacillota > Bacilli > Bacillales > Bacillaceae > Metabacillus > Metabacillus litoralis. The sequence goes on from NZ_VOQF01000003.1 coordinate 278,942, forward strand.
CACATTTTGGTTCTCTAATATGTGTACACCCTCGAAATTTACAGTCACTGCTTCTTTCTCTCATTTCAGGAAAACAATATGATAGATCTTCTACCTCTATTCCAGTGAAATCGAGCGAGCTAAATCCCGGAGTATCTGCTACAAACCCTGTACCAACAGATATTAATTCAACATGTCTAGTTGTGTGTTTTCCCCTACCAAGGTGTGATGATATGTCGTCAGTTTTCAAGTCTAGATCCGGCCTTAACACATTTAATAAAGAAGATTTCCCAACACCAGATTGACCAGCAAATACAGAGATATTATTTTGTAAAAGTGGTAAAAGATCTTCATCAACAGTTGACTCTACGGTTGATGTTAACAACACTTTGTACCCTATATTTTCATAGTCTTTTGCGTAATTGTGAACTTTCTTTTTCACTTCTTCTGAAGAAATAAGATCTGACTTACTAATGACAATGAGTGGCTCAATATCATTAGCCTCTATAAGTACAAGAAAACGATCTAAAAGAGTTGGACTAAAATCTGGTTCAACAGCAGAAAATACTAGTATTGCTTGATCTACATTGCTTATTGGTGGTCTTACTAGTTCATTCTTTCGCTCAAATACTTCAAGAATATAACCTTCTTGATCATTTTCCGCCTGATATTTCACCTCATCTCCTACTAAAGGAGAAATATTATTTTTGCGGAAAATACCTCGACCTCTACACTGAACTAATCTACCTTGATCTTGCACATAGTAAAAACCACTAAGAGCTTTTACAATTTTCCCTTGTGGCATGGATAACCTCCTCGATGGTATTTCACCATTTGATTTCTTAATAAGGTAATCATAGTTATCTAAATTTAAAATATCAATTAATCGACTGGATAGGGTATTGTTTTAGAAGTAACAACCTTATTATCAACAATAATTTGATAAAACGCACTTTCACTAGGATTAATCAGGAATTCTAGTTTTCTTTCTTGGGTACTAGTTATTTTAAAGGTATCGTATGGTTCAGAGATTGAATTTTCAGCATCATCAATTAATATTGACACTTCTAATTCCTGACCTTCTTCAGTTGGTTCATATGGAATGACAACTGTTTCTGACACAGTTTTAGGCGGCTTAGCTTTTGGACCTAGAGAATAAACAAGAGATAGATTCGTTCCCTTTTGAACCTCCTCACCAGCACTTGGTGATTGCGAGATAATTTGACCTTCTGGTACTTCTTCTGAATGGACCTCTGACACACTTGCGTTAAATCCTTCTGAACTGATATACTCATCAACCTGGCTTTTCGTTTGCCCTTTCAAGTCTTTAACTTTAATAAGCTTCGGACCAGCACTAACAGTAAATTCTATCGTATCTTCTGAAGGTATCACATATTCTCCTACCTCAGGGTCTTGAAAAAGAATAGTTCCAGCTTGTGCAGAGTCATGTGTTTCTTCTTTCACTCTAATATCTGTGAACCCATTCATTTCAAGTATTGATTTTACCCGATCAATATTTCTGTCAACATAATCATCTAATAAAACTTTTTCTTTACCAGTGCTTTCGTGTATGATAACTGTTGAACCTTCTTTTACTACCGTATTCGCTTCAGGATCTGTCTTAATAACATAACCTTCTTCTATTTCTTCATGAGCAACTAGTTCTGGATCACCAACTTCAAAACCAGCTTCATATAAAATACTCACAGCATCTTCATAAGATTTGTTTGTTACATCTGGTACTTCAATATCCTTTGGCAAGAATAGTGATGGAATGACTGTAACAGCAGCAATAGCAGCAAGTCCCAGTATCACAAAAAGAGTAATAATAAAAACAGCAAGTTTACTTTTTTTCTTTTTAGGCTTTTTGGTCTTTTTTGTTTGCTTATTATTATCATGAGTTTGATTATTAACTGGTGGACGTACTAGCGTATCATCCAATTTGTTTTTTTCAATCGTGTCATTCGTAATAATCGGTATGGCTTTAGTCGCTTCATCGTCATCAGGAATGGTAAAACGTTGTTCTGAAATTCTACTCACTTCAAATACAGTTTCTAAGTCTTTTTCCATTTCTTCTGTAGATTCATAGCGATGAAATGGATCTTTAGCTGTTGATTTTAAAATTATATTTTCCAGGCTTTGTGGAATATCAGGATTCCATCTTTTTGCTGATGGTGTTTCAGACTGTAAATGCTTCAGGGCTATCGATATAGCTGACTCCCCATCAAATGGTAGACGACCTGTTAAAAGTTCAAATAACACAATACCTATCGAGTAGATATCTGACTTTTTATTAGCTAGTCCACCTCTTGCTTGTTCAGGAGAAAGATAGTGTACAGATCCTAGTACAGAGTTTGTTTGTGTAATAGTTGTTGAACTTAATGCCATAGCAATTCCGAAATCTGTCACTTTTACATTTCCATGATGATCGATTAAGATATTATGAGGCTTTATATCTCGATGAATGATTTGATTATCGTGTGCATGTTGAATAGCTGATACAATTTGAACCATGATATTTACTGCTTTTCTTGGATGTATTGGGGCAAATTGTTGGATATATTGCTTTAATGTTTGTCCCTCTACGTATTCCATCACTATGTAATAAACTCCGTCTTCCTCACCAACGTCATATATACTAACAATATTAGGGTGAGCTAGACTTGTAGCAGACTGCGCTTCTCTTCTAAAGCGTTTAATGAATTCATCATCGTTGGAAAAATCAAAACGTAATACCTTCATTGCTACTTCTCGTTCTAGAATCATATCTTTAGCTAAATAGACATTTGCCATTCCGCCGCCGCCAATTACTTCTAGAATTTTATAACGACCACTGATTCTTTTGCCAATTAACACGGCTCTTCACCTAATTCATCATGCGTCGCCTTTTTGATAACAACTAAAGTAATATTATCCTCTCCACCATGATCATTTGCTAATTGGACTAATGTAGTTGCTGTTTTTGAAAGATTATCAATATTTGTTAGTTCTTTTTCCATTGTTTCGTCTGTAACTTTGTTTGATAGTCCATCTGAACATAGTAAAAGAACATTATTTTCTTCAAATTCAATCGTTTTCACATCTAGCTCTACTGTCTGTTCAGTACCTAGTGCCCTTAATAGTACATTTTTCCTTGGATGATGTTCTGCGTCTTCCTTAGAAATTTGACCTGATTTTACTAATTCATTTACTAGAGAGTGGTCCTGTGTAACCTGTTTATAGCCACTATTATTTAATAAATAGCAACGGCTATCACCAATATGACCTATTGTCGCAAAGCTAGATGTCACGATTGCACCAACAATTGTTGTGCCCATACCTTGACATTCAGGGTTCTCAATAGAATGCTCATATACAGCTTTATTTACTACTGCTACCTTATCTCTAAACCAAGTTTCAGCATCTTGTGGTCCATCAATTTTCTCAACTTCATTCCATAATGACTCGAATGTTGAGATTGTCATTTGGCTCGCAACATCTCCAGCCAAATGACCTCCCATACCATCAGCTACAATGGCTAAAATCCCAACATTATTTTCAAATACACCAACACAATCTTCATTATGCTGTCTTACTTTTCCCCTATCAGATAAATAAGCTCGTTCCAAAGCGGTCACCTCGTCTCCTCTTTACGCTCCTTAGCTCGTAGTTGTCCACATGCTGCATCTATATCATGGCCTTGTTCTCTTCTTGTTGTTACATTTAGACCATGCTTTTTAAGCGTATCTTCGAATAATGTAATTTGTTCTTTTGGCGTACGTACATAATTTCTTTCAGGAACATAGTTTACTGGAATTAGATTAATATGACATTTTAACCCTTTTACAAGTCTAGCTAGTTCTTCAGCATGTTCAACTTGATCATTTTCTCCACCAAATAAACCATACTCAAAACTTACTCGTCTACCTGTTTTATCAACATAGTACTTAATAGCTTCCATTAAATCTGGTAACTTATATGCACGATTTATCGGCATAAGCTTAGAACGCAATTCAGAATTAGGCGCGTGCAATGAAATGGCAAAGTTAATTTGTAATTTTTCATCCGCGAACTTGTAAATTTTGGGAATAATACCACTTGTAGATACAGTGATATGACGCGCACCAATGTTTAGACCATTATCATGATTGATGATTTTAAGGAATGACATCATTTCATCGTAATTATCAAAAGGTTCACCTATACCCATTATCACAACATGACTTACTCGTTCTTCAAATTCATCAAGAGCCTGCTGTACTTTTACAACCTGGGCCACAATTTCTCCAGCTTCTAGATTTCGTTTTAATCCACCTAAAGTTGAAGCACAGAAAGTACATCCAATTCGACAGCCCACTTGAGTTGTTACACAAACAGAATTCCCATATTCATGTCTCATTAAAACAGTTTCAATTGAATAACCATCATGTAATTCAAAAAGAAACTTTATTGTGCCGTCCTTTGATGTTTGTTGAATCAGTGTTTTAAGAGTTGTAAGCGTAAAGTTATCATTTAATAATGTTCTTAAGCTTTTTGATAAATTTGACATATCATCAAAACTTGTAGCTCGTTTAGTATATAGCCATTCGAAAACTTGATTTGCTCTAAACGCTTTTTCTCCATTATTTTTTAGCCAATCCTCTAATTCATGTAATTCTAAAGAATAAATCGACGGGTTTGCTTTACTTTCTTCGTTGTCTTTCTTCGTTCTCGTTGTTTTTGCTTGTTCCAATTTTAACCCTTCTTTCGTAAACATACTATATAAAATCCATCTGTTCCAAAATAATGAGGCAATAGCTGGATCTCTCCGTCTTGATAATACGGCTGTAGCTTTTCTGGTAATAAATCCTTTACGGCTATATCACGTTCAAATTCTGGATGAGTATCTAAAAATGCTTGTACAACATCATGATTTTCTTCATGATCAATTGTGCATGTACTATAAACTAACACACCATCTCTTTTTAATAAAGGGGCAACAGCATGTAAAATGTTTTTTTGAAGCTCAGCAAGCTTTAAAATATCATCTTCAGTTTTAGTGTATTTAATATCAGGCTTTCTTTTGATAACGCCAAAACCAGAGCAAGGTGCGTCAACTAAAATTCGATCAAAGCTTTCTTTTTCAAATTTTTCTCCAGCTAACCTACTGTCTAATGCCTCAGCTTTTATATTTCGAAGATTTAAACGCTCTGCCTGTTGTTGAATTAGTTTCACTTTATGCTCATGTAGATCTAGTGAATGAACAGTACCAGTTCCACCCATTCGTTCTGCTATATGAGTAGATTTACCTCCTGGTGCCGCACATGCATCTAATACAAGATCATTTTCCATTGGATTTAACGCCCGTGCTACTAACATGGAGCTTTCATCTTGAATGGTTAAGAGTCCATCAGAAAAAGCCTTAGTTAATGCAAGATTTCCCTTTAAACCTTTAATAGCATCCTCTGATAAATCTCCTTTTTCAACCGCAATCCCATTTTCAGACAAGATTTGTACAAGCTCTTTCACAGAATTTTTCATTTTATTAACTCGAGCTGTTTGAGTAGGAGCCTTTAAATTTTCTTCACACATTCGTTCAGTTTCTTGGAAGCCAAACTGCTTTACCCACTTTTCTACTAACCATTTTGGATGACTAGTTTGTATTGATAATCTTTCAATAGGGTCTTCGATGTTATTAATATCTGGAATACCTTCACGTTGGACCGTTCTTAGTACTCCATTAACAAAAGACGAAATCCCTTTATGTCCCCGCTTTTTTGCAACTTCTACAGCTTCGAAGAAAATAGCCCTCTCAGGAACTCGATCAAGATACACCATCTGATATATTGATATACGAAGGAGTATTTGCACCCATGCTTCAATTTTCTTCGCCTTTTTTAAAAATCCAGCTAAAAAATAATCTAACGTTTTTTGTCTTTGTAAAGTTCCATAAACAATCTCAGTTAAAAGGGCAATATCCTTGTCCTTAACTTGGTGCTTTTTTATCATTGTGTTCAAAAGTAAATTGCTATACGCTTGATTTTTCTCGATTTGAAGCAATGTTTCAACTGCAACATCTCGCACATTCATTTGCTTTTTATTCGTCATTTTGTAATTTATCTCCAACTGAAATATTGGTCCCTCTTAAAAAGTCTTCTCCACTCATCTTCTTTTTTCCTGATGGCTGCAGCTCAGTGATTTTAATCGCTGTTCCATTGCCCGTTGCTACAACAAACCCATCTGTATCAATACCAATTACAGTACCTGGTTTTGCATCATTTTTATTTGGCATCTTTTCACTCCACCATAGCTTAAGCACCTGGTTGTTTAACATTGTAAAAGCGACAGGCCAAGGATTCAGTCCTCTAATTTGATTGTATATTTCTTCTCCTGTTTTACTCCAATCGACCTTTTCTTGTTCTCTCTTAATGTTTGAAGCAAATGTTGCTTGTGAATCGACTTGCTTTATAGGTGTAATCTTTCCCTCCAATAAATTAGGGATTGTTTCTAGTAGTAATGTTACACCTGCTTGACTTAATTTATCATGTAAAGACCCAACTGTATCACGTTCTTCAATTTCAACCTCTACCTGTGTCAGAATATCACCTGCATCAAGCTTTTCTGCCATATACATGATTGTTATTCCTGTTTTTTTCTTACCTTGAAGGATTGAATAATGTATTGGTGCGCCTCCTCTTAATTCAGGTAGAAGAGAAGCATGAACATTTATACAACCGTACTTTGGAGCTTCCAATAGTTCTTTTGGTAGTATTTGACCAAATGCTGCTGTAACAATTAGGTCTGGCTTTAATGCTAGAACATCAGCAACTTCATTTCGTATTTTTTCTGGCTGTAGAACAGGTAATTGATGTTTCTCAGCTTCTACTTTTACAGGAGGTGGTGTTAATGCCTTTTTTCGACCTTTAGGACGATCTGGCTGTGTAACAACACCAACTATATTATATCCTTCATTAACTAGACTTTTCAAAACCGGTACAGAAAAATCTGGTGTTCCCATAAAAACGATTCTTGTCATAATAGTCATCCTTCCGTGCTTTCTAAATCTTCTGCATCCAAATATTTTTCAACTTTTGATGTAAATAACACACCTTCCAGATGATCTATTTCATGTTGAATTGCTCTTGCAAGAAATCCCTCTGCCTCAAGTGTTCTGACTTTTCCTCTTCTGTTATATGTTCTAACTTTAACATAATTAGCCCGACTTACTTCACCATATAGTCCTGGAAAGCTTAAACAGCCTTCTGGTCCAGTCTGCACACCTTGTTTATCGAGAATAACAGGATTTATCAACTCTATTGTGCCGTTTTGATCATCAATGTCAACAATTGCTATTTTTTCTGATATACCAATTTGAGGTGCCGCTAACCCTACACCATCATTCTCAATCATTGTGTCATACATATCTGCTAATAATTTCGAGAGTTTCCGATCAAAGGTTGTAACCTCTTTACAAGGTTGTTCTAAAACATCTGCTGGAAACATAACTATTTCTCTAACTGGCAATTCTGCTCCTCCAAACTATCTTTTATCTTAACAAGTGTTTATTCTTCACTTTTAAAAAATTCATTATCACATCATCGTGCTAGGGTTCAAATCCACTGTAATCAATAAATCATTCGAAGTTATGTCTTGCTGAAAGTGTTCGATGATTTTCCTTAGTGTCTCATTCAAGTTTTTTTCTCGTTTGTATTTTACCATGCATTGGTAACGATATCTATCCTTGATCCTTGGTATTGGTGATGCAACAGGCCCGAGAATTTTGGTTTCATTTGAAACATTTCTTCTTAAAAATTGTGAGACTTTTTCAGTTACTGACACGACCTTTGTTATTTCTGGATGTGAAACAGTTACTAGAGCAATATAATAATACGGTGGATACGCGTGATTTTTTCTTAATAGCATTTCTTGTTCATAAAATAGATCATATTCATATTGGCTAGCCAACTGAATGCTGTAATGCTCTGGGGCATATGTTTGAATAATCACTTCACCAGGAAGTTCATGTCTCCCTGCTCTTCCACTTACTTGTGTTAATAATTGAAAGGTTTTCTCTGAAGCACGAAAATCCGGTAAATTGAGCATTGTATCTGCAGCTAGGACACCAACTAATGTAACATCAGGAAAGTCAAGGCCTTTTGCAATCATTTGAGTCCCTAATAAAATATCAGCTTCTTTATTTCCGAATTTTGTAAGTAGTTTTTCATGTGCACCTTTCTTTCCTGTTGTATCAACATCCATCCGAATTATTCGGGATTCCGGCAGTACCTTTACCAACTCTTCCTCTACTTTTTGTGTACCTGTACCAAAAAAACGTATATGTTCACTTTGACATTCTGGACATACCTTTGGCATATGTTCCTCATGACCGCAATAATGACACTTTAGCTTTTGTCCATGTCTATGATAAGTTAAAGAAATATCACAATGTTGACATTGTATTACAAATCCACAATCACGACACATAACAAAGGAAGAATAGCCTCTTTTATTAAGAAATAGAACTGATTGTTCTCCTTTACTTAACCGATCTTGGAGCTTTTCAATTAATGAAGTTGAAAACATCGTACGATTTCCATTTCTTAACTCTTCTCTCATATCAATAATATCCACACCTGGCATTGAGCGCCTATTTACTCGTTCCTTTAAGGTTAATAGTTTATAAACACCTTTTTGAGAGCGAGCAAACGTTTCTAACGTGGGTGTTGCACTTCCTAATACAACAGGACATTTATGAAGCTGTGCCCGATAAATTGCAACGTCTCTAGCATGATAACGAGGGTTTTCTTCTTGCTTGTAACTTGATTCATGTTCCTCATCAATTATTATCATTCCCAGGTTATCAAAAGGAGCAAATATTGCTGACCTGGCACCTACAACAAGTTTAACTTCTTTGCGTTGAATCTTTCTCCATTCATCATATTTCTCACCTATTGAAAGGCCACTATGTAATACTGCGACTTGTGAGCCAAACCTACCTTTAAATCGATGAACCATCTGAGGTGTTAGAGAAATTTCTGGTACGAGCACAATTGCTTCTTTTCCATTCTTTAATACTTCCTCAATTGACTGAAGATACACCTCTGTCTTACCACTACCTGTTACACCGTACATAAGAAAAACTTCATGATGAGAATGTTTAACAGAAGACAAGATCGGAGCGATCGCGTTTTGTTGTTCTTGATTTAATTGAAGAGAAGATGTTTGCTTAAAGTTTCTATCTTGATAGGGATCTCTATAGATTTCTTTACTTTCTTCAATTAGAACCCCCTTGGAAATGAGAGACTTAACTGAAGTATCAGAAGTTTTTGCTTCCACCAATAGTTCTTGTAATTGGATCTGACTCTTAGAATTTAATTTAAAGTAATTCAGAATGTCCATTTGCTTTTTTGCATTTGAAGGTAACTCGTTAATTAATTGTTCTAGCTGACTTACTGGTACATTTAATTTTATTACCTTAACCATTTTTTTGTTCGTTTTTTGTTTCACTTTGTAGATAAGTTCTAAATGACCAAGTTTAATTTGTTTTTGTATGAAAGCAAGTGAAATCGTTTTTTCAATATCTTTTAAATTTACTTGATCTGTTTTTTGAAAATATGGAAGAAGCATTTCAGGTAAGCTTACTAATTCTTGATCTCTAGCTAGTCTGATTACTTTTTCATATTTTGCTTTCATTGCAGCAGGCAGCATAACTTGAAAAGCAGAAATTTTAAAGCATAATGTTTTTTCTGTTAACCAGTGTCCTACTTGTAACAGCTCTGGAGTTAAACAGGGTGTTAAATCCAATAATTCAGTTATAGACTTTAACCGATTAAAATCAGAATGGTTTTTTGTTTCAATAACAAACCCTTGAACCTTTCTTGGGCCAAATGGAACGATCACCCTCATACCTGGTGTAATAAGTTCTTGCCATTCATCAGGAATTTTATAATCAAAGGCACGATCTGTTTGCATAGCTGGCACATCGACAATTATACTCGCAAACTTCATGGTCTTTCTTCCTTCATCATGGTTTCAATTTTTTCTAGTAATTTTATTGCAACATCTCTTTTGGACATAAGTGGAAGCTCCACCTTATTTAAATTACGATCAAACATTGTGACAATATTTGTATCTGTCCCAAAACCCGCACCTTCTGTTGTTACATTATTAGCCACAATCAAGTCTAGGTTCTTTCTCGTTAATTTAGATTTTGCATATTCCTCTAATGAATTCGTTTCTGCCGCAAATCCTACTAATAGCTGTTTATTTTTACGTTCACCTAGTTCTTTTAAAATATCTGTTGTTTTTTCCATTTCTATTGTTAAATGATCTTTTTGCTTTTTTAGTTTTTTATCATATGTTACAACAGGACGATAATCAGCTACAGCAGCCGATTTTATTACTACATTTGTTTCCTCATAATATTCAAGCACTTTCTCTAGCATATCCTGAGCAGATTCAACCATAATGGTTTTCACACGGTCTGGTGGATTGAGGTCCGTCTTTCCTGAAATCAATATTACATTCGCGCCTAATTTAGCTGCCTGTTCTGCTATTGCATATCCCATTTTTCCAGAAGAATGATTTGTAAAGTAACGAACAGGATCAATTTTTTCCCTAGTAGCTCCTGCAGTAATTAAAAAATTCATTCCTTTAAAGATTTGTTTACCTTCTTTTTTACTTAAGTAGTCCTTTAAAAGATCAACAATTTTCTCCGGCTCTTCAAGTCTTCCTTTTCCAACATAACCACAAGCTAAAAAACCTTCACTTGGTTCGATAAATTTATATCCATATTCATCTAGAGTTTTTATATTTTTTTTAACAGCAGGATGGTCATACATATGTACATTCATAGCGGGAGCAATCCACACCGGTGCAGTTGAAGCTAAAAGTGTTGTCGTAAGCATATTATCTGCTATACCATTTGCCAGTTTACCTATAATATTTGCTGTAGCGGGTGCAACAAGGACAATATCTGCCCAATCAGCAAGATCTATATGGGAGATAACTTGTGAATTTTTTTCATCAAAGGTATCATAATAAACATCATTACGAGATAAAGCTTGGAAGGTTAGAGGTGTAACAAATTCCATTGCTGACTGACTCATGATGACCTTTACTTCTCCACCAGCTTGGATAAGCTTGCTTGTCAAAGCAGCTGCTTTATACACAGCAATACCACCACTAACACATAATAAAATCTTCTTACCGTTTATCATGATTACCCACCTACCTTTCCAATCTATCTTTCCTAATCATCGATATATGTTAAGCCTTACTTATGACTTAATCTTCTATAAGTAGCCATAAAGGTACTATAATTTAGAAGAATTACAAGCAACCAACCTAGTATACAGTATATTAACAATAAAGCTTAGGAATTTGTACTATAGCAAAGGGCCAGACCTCTCAATCAAAAATAGATAGTGAAGATGTTCCCAAGATCACTTCCATCCAGATTTATTGAGGGGTCAGGCCCTTTTCACTGTTTAATTTTTTACTTTTCTACTCTTTTATAATTTAGTAGTCCTTCATTAATTTCTTCTAGAGCTTTACCAACATATTTAAAAGAAACAGGCTTAGCAATTTGTTGATCACTTTCTTCTTGCATTTCACGTGCTCGTTTAGCTGCAACAGTAACAAGAGTATATTTAGAATCTAATTTATTCATTAAAACATCAATAGAAGGATATAACATTTTTATTCAACCTCCAGAATTTTTTTATAACGAGGTGCAACTCGTTCACGACGACAATGCTCTGCTGTTACAATTGCCTTAATTCGATCACATGCTAATTCAACATTATCATTTTCAACAACATAATCATAGGCATCCATCATAACAATCTCTTCTTTTGCTACTTTCATACGATTGTTAATGAGCTCTTCTGACTCTGTCCCTCTTGTTACAATTCGATTTTTGAGTTCATTTAAGCTAGGAGGACTTAGAAAAATAAATAATCCTTCAGGAAATGCAGTACGAACTTGAAGTGCACCCTGAACTTCTATCTCTAGAAATACATCTTTTCCTTCGCTCAATGTTTTTTCTACATAATCAACTGGCGTACCGTAATAATTACCTACATATTCAGCCCATTCAAGAAGTTTATTTTGAGAAATAAGCTCTTCAAAATCCTCACGTGATTTAAAAAAATAATCAATCCCGTCTACTTCACCTTCACGTGGCTTTCTTGTTGTCATTGAAATTGAATATTCAAATGCTGTGTCTTCCTGAGAAAATAATTCTTTTCTAACAGTCCCTTTTCCTACACCAGAAGGTCCTGATAAAACAATTAACAAGCCTCTTTCTTTTATCAAGTTGCTATTCCCTACCCTTCATCAGACAGATCTTCTTTATTTGATAGCCTTTGAGCAACCGTTTCTGGTTGTACAGCAGATAAAATAATATGATCACTATCCATAATTACTACTGCTCTCGTTCTGCGGCCATATGTAGCATCTATTAACATTCCTCGATCTCTTGCGTCTTGAATAATTCTCTTTATTGGAGCCGATTCAGGACTAACAATTGAAATGATTCGGTTGGCAGATACAATATTTCCAAAACCGATATTGATTAGTTTAATGCTCATACATGTGCTCCCCCTAATTAAGGACAAAACTATTTTTGCCTTATAAGCCCTTTTATAATCAATGAAACGTTTCCCTATTCAATATTCTGAACTTGTTCTTTCAATTTTTCAATAATACTTTTTAATTCAACAACATTTTTTGCAATAAGTCCATCATTTGCTTTAGAACCGATCGTATTTGCCTCTCTATTTAATTCTTGAACAAGAAAATCAAGTTTCCTTCCGACAGGCTCTTGCTCTATGAGGGTTTCTTGAAATTGGTGAATATGACTATGTATTCTCGTTAGTTCTTCGGTTATATCAGCTTTATCAGCAAATAGAGCAACTTCGGTTAAAATACGATTTTCATCTATATTACCTGTTATAAACTCTCCAACTCTTTTTTTGATACGCTCACGATATTGCTCAACAACATCAGGAGCAATTTTTTCCAGATCAAGTGTTATCTCTTGAAGGCTTTTAACTCTCTTCTTTAAATCCTGAACTAGCTGTTGCCCTTCAATAGCTCTCATGTCTGCTAATTGCTTAACTGCTGTTTCAATAAGCTGAACAATCTCTAGTTCATATTCATCACTTGGGAGAGATTCTTCAGTAACCTCAATACCTGCACCAAAAGACAAAATATTTTCTAAGGATATCTGGTCTTCTATTGAATAACGTTTTTTTATTTCTTTTAGCGAATCAATAAATTGATCAACGATCGCCCAATCAACCTTTACTGTTTTATTTGCTAGAAACTCACCTTCAAAATTAATGTAAACCTCAAGTCGACCACGATTGATTGATTGAGAGATGATTTTTTTAATTTTGTCTTCAATTCCCATAAATTGCTTGGGCATTTTAAGATTAATATCTAAAAACCTGTGGTTGACAGACTTCATTTCAACTGTAAAAAAACATGATCCTATTTGTTTACTAGCACGACCAAAACCCGTCATACTGACTACCATTATGTATCACATCACTTTCTTTTTAACTCATTAGATAAGGATTAAAAGCAAGCGTAGTTATGGGACTTACTGATAATAGTTATGAACTTATCTAATCTTTACTTGTTACTGTCAGTTATCCCCATTATACCTTAGAGCATTCATGAGTTTCCTTAGGGGTTGACTACTTGTAAAGAACCGGATAAAAAGAATACGACCTTGAGAAAATAAGGATTTTTTAGACTAAGTATTTAAAAAACAAGTAAAGGGGATGACTTTTTGGGTCATCCCCTTATGAATTATATCATATTCTAGGAAGATTTTCTTGTTAAAAGTGAACCGGCTAATAAAAAAGTTGGAATTGCCGACATACCCAGTATTAATAACCAATCTCTTAGCAGTATCGGAACTGTATGGAATATCGGTTGTAATGGTGGATAATAGATAACAATTAACATTAAAACTATAGAGGAAATCACTGCCCAAATTAAATACATATTTTCAAATGGATTTCTTTCGAAAATAGACTTTTCACTTCGGCAATCAAAAACATGTATTAGCTGAGCCATAACAAGTGTTGCAAAAGCTATTGTTTGTGCATAAGCTAAATCCTCTGGATTGCGATAATAAACAATCATAAATGCAGCTAGCGTTGCTATACCAATTAAAAAACCTCGAGATATAACCTTCCAGCCTAATCCTCTAGCAAACACTCCTTCTTTAGGGTGTCTAGGCTTCCTCTTCATTAAATCTCCTTCTGGTTGATCTAAGCCAAGTGCCATAGCTGGCAAGCCATCTGTTACAAGATTTACCCAAAGTATTTGAATCGGTACTAAAGGTAATGGAAGTGCTAAAAGCATAGCGAACAACATAACTAATATTTCCCCAACATTCGAAGCTAATAAATACCGGATAAACTTTCTAATATTTTCATATATATTTCTTCCTTCTTTAATTGCAGATTTGATTGATGCAAAATTATCATCAACAAGTACAAGTGAAGAAGCTTCTTTAGCAACATCTGTTCCAGTAATCCCCATTGAAATACCAATATCTGCAGCTTTGATCGCTGGTGCATCATTTACACCATCACCAGTCATTGCTACAATATGTCCACGATTTTGCAAAGCTTTTACAATCTTAAGCTTATGCTCTGGAGAAACTCTGGCAAAAACATAAACATCATCAACAACCTCTTCCAGCTCTTCAACAGATAATAATGATAATTCTTTACCTTCCATTACTCTTCCGTTTTTTGGTAAAAGCTGCAATTGTGTAGCAATTGCTTTCGCTGTTATAACATGATCACCTGTAATCATAACTGTTTTAATACCTGCATCTCGGCATTCTTTTACTGCTTGTTTTACTTCAGGTCGTGGTGGATCAATCATTCCTTGTAAGCCAATGAACACTAAACCCTTCTCCGCTTCAAAACTAGAGTTGATTTTATCCGAGGCTTTTAAAGGTTTAAAAGCTATTGCTATTGTACGTAATGCTTGAGATGCTAGAGATTCTATTGCAGCTTTTACCTTATTACTATAATCACTTGTCATACCTTCCTGTCTTTCACTCCATAAGATATTAGTCGAAACACCTAATAATACATCAGGAGCACCTTTAGTCACGACAAAACGATTACCACTTTTGTCTTTTACAATCACACTCATCATTTTTCGTGCAGAGTCAAAAGGGAATTCTTCAATAATTTCAAAACCGTGTAGCAATTTTTCCTTTTTTAAGCCTGCTTTCATTGCTGAAACGATTAATGCACCTTCAGTTGGATCTCCATCTAAATGATATTGCCCTTCTCTTTCAACAATCTCTGCACTGTTACACAAAGAGCCGAAGGTTAGAATTTGCTGAAGTGTTTTTGTTTTTGCTACATCAACTTGTTGTTCATTAAATAAGAACTCACCATGTGGATGATAGCCTGTTCCAGTAACATTCCATAATTTATCACCAGACCATACATGTGTAACAGTCATTTTATTTTGTGTCATTGTGCCTGTTTTATCTGAACAAATAACTGAAGCACAACCTAGTGTCTCCACAGCAGGTAATTTACGAACAATAGATTTTTGCTTAATCATTCGCTGTACACCAAGTGATAACGCAACAGTAACAATTGCAGGAAGTCCTTCTGGAATGGCCGCTACCGCTAATGAAACACCAGCTAAAAACATATTATAAAGATCATGTCCTTGAAGCACACCAATACCAACTACAAGCACTGTTAATAATAAAGCAACAACTATTAATATTTTTCCAAGTTGCTCTAAACGTCTTTGAAGAGGTGTTTCCATCGTTTCAGCATTTTGAAGAAGATCTGCAATTTGTCCCATTGCAGTATTCATCCCAGTACCAATTACAACTCCAACACCAGAGCCTCTCGTTACTAACGTTCCCATAAAAACCATATTCGTTAAATCTCCTAGGCCGACATCATCTCCTGCAATCGGTTGAGTAGATTTTTGAACTGGAAGAGATTCACCTGTAAGTGCTGATTCCTCTACCTCCAAGCTTTTATTTTCTATTAACCTCATATCAGCCCCAATGCGATCTCCACTTGTAAACTTCACTACATCACCTGGTACCA
This sequence comes from Metabacillus litoralis, assembly GCF_007994985.1. GTDB lineage: Bacteria > Bacillota > Bacilli > Bacillales > Bacillaceae > Metabacillus > Metabacillus litoralis. The sequence goes on from NZ_VOQF01000003.1 coordinate 294,997, forward strand.
ACTCTTTCGAAAGAATCTTTACCCATTCCCCGTCCCTTAATGCCATTACTTGAGGTGCAGACAGTTCCTTTAGTGCTTCTAGTGATCTTTCTGCACGCCTTTCTTGAAAAAAGCCTAAAACCCCATTAACAATAACAATAGCAATAATAGCTATAGCATCTATATACTCACCTAAAAGGCCTGAAATAAGAGTTGCTGCTAATAAAACAAGCACCATAAAATCCTTGAATTGACTTAAAAATATAATAATAGCTGAAGGACGATCAGCTTCTTTAAGTTCATTTAGTCCAAATTTCTGCTCCCGTTTTTTAACCTCCTTTTCCGTTAGCCCTGATTTTACATCTGTATTAATTGAATTCATCACTTCTTCTGATCTCATCTCATGCCATTTCATGAATCACCTACACACCCCTTAAACACAAAAAATTTTAGATGTTAGCTATCCTTATTACATGGACTACCCTCTCCTATAAGACAACTTATTCAGCCTCGTCCAAAAACATGCTATAATCAAGAAGAAAACTTGTATTAGTTTTATAAGTAGAAAAAAGGAGCTTTTCTAAAACAATATCTACTATAAATAGGTCAGATTAAATCTTAATAATACTCAATAAAACAAGAAATAACTTATTATTCTTACATACAACGTAGATGTTAAAAAAGGAGTTTTACCCATGTCATTTGACGGTTTATTCACATATACAATTACACATGAATTAAAAGAAGCTTTAAATAACGGGAAAATCACAAAAATTCATCAGCCCTATAAATACGATCTTATTTTTCAAATAAGATCAGGAGGTAGAAATCACAAGCTTTTTATTTCAGCTCACCCAAGTTATGCTCGGATACATATAACAAACGAGAATTATGAAAACCCAAGTGAACCTCCTATGTTTTGTATGCTTTTAAGAAAGCATTTAGAGGGTGGCGTTATCGAGAATATCGAACAATTAGAAATGGAAAGAATTTTTATTATTGATGTTAAAAGCAGGAATGAGCTTGGAGATACCACAACAAAAAGGTTAATCGTAGAAATTATGGGCAGACACAGCAACATCATTTTGCTCGATAAAGAGAAGAACACCATTTTAGATAGTATTAAACATCTGTCACCAGCAGTTAACCGTCACAGAACCGTATTACCTGGTCAGCCATACATACTTCCACCTAGTCAAGGTAAAACAAATCCATTTGATGCTGATGAAGAAACAGTACTCAAGAAATTGGATTTTAATGCAGGGAAAATTGACCAGCAGCTAGTCGAAAATTTCGCAGGAATTTCGCCTTTATTTTCTAGAGAAGTAACACACAGAGCTGGACTAATCAATCGTACGACAGTTCCTAAGACATTTTTAGCTATGATAAAGGAATTAAAAATGGTGCAAGTTACTCCACAAATTTTTTATAAACAAAATAAAGAAATCTTTTATATGCTAAACCTAACTCATCTTAGTGACTATGAGCAAAAAAGCTTCTCTTCTATTTCCGAGTTACTAGATCGTTATTATTACGGCAAATCTGAGAGAGATCGCGTTAAACAACAAGGAAATGATTTAGAACGTTTTATCATTAATGAAAAGAAGAAAAATGAGAAAAAAGTAAAGAAATTAGCCGCAACTTTAGATCAAGCTGCAAAAGCTACTGAGTTTCAGCTATACGGGGAATTATTAACTGCTAATTTATATGCAATTAAAAAAGGTGATAAAACCGCTGAGGTGATTAATTATTATGATGAGAATAATGAAACAATCATCATTCCATTAGATATTCAAAAATCACCTTCTGACAATGCTCAAAAATACTTTTCAAAATATCAAAAAGCGAAAAACTCAGTTGAAGTTGTTCAGCAGCAGATCGAACTGGCTCAACATGAAATCGATTATTTTGAAGGTTTAACACAACAGATTGGATCTGCTTCACCAAGAGATATAGAAGAAATTCGTGAGGAGTTAATAGAAGGAGGCTATTTAAAACAAAGGAAATCTAAAACAACCAAAAAGAAAAAACTGCAAAAGCCAAGTCTGGAATATTATTTATCAAGTGATGGTACTGAAATCATAGTCGGTAAAAACAATAAACAAAATGAATTTCTTACAAATAAATTAGCTGCACGTGATGATGTTTGGTTTCACACAAAAGATATCCCAGGATCACATGTTGTCATCCGAAGCACAAATCCTTCGGAAAAAACACTATTAGAAGCTGCAAATATTGCCGCCTATTTTAGTAAAGCTAAAAACTCAAGTTCTGTTCCGGTTGATTACACTGCAATTAGATATGTAAAAAAACCAAATGGTTCAAAACCTGGGTATGTTATCTATGATAATCAACAAACAGTTTATGTTACACCAGATGAAGATTTAGTATTTCGTTTACGGAAGAATTAGTAAAAAGGTACAATCTATGAAACTGGTCTTATAAGGTTAGAAAATTCTGGAGAGAATAACACTTTTCTTGTTATCCTCTCTTATTTTCTATTCCTCAATCCAAAATCTTTTGATCACATTTCCATTATCTTCAACAAAATCTGACTCTTCTATTCCCCCATTATTTTTAATTGTTTTATATGATCCTATATTCCATTCATCACAAACAACCAATACCTTTTTAATTCCTAATTTCTTTGTTTTTTCTAAAGCTAAATGTAAGAGTTTAGTAGCATATCCCTTTTTTCTTTCTGATGGACGAATACCATACCCTATGTGACCTCCTCTGGTTAAAAGAAAGTCTGTTAACTCATGCCGTATATTTACTACACCCAAAATTCGGCTTTCTTCGTTTATAAGCCAATAGGTTGAGTCAGGAACCCAGCCTGTTGGTAGATTAATGCCTTTTTCGTTATTAGCTAGAAACTGAATCATATTATCAAAGTTTGTTGGATCTTTTTCAATAACCCAAGGAATCATCTCTTCCTTACTTTGAACCCATTCATCATAAAAAGAAAGGTACTCTTCTTTTAAATCCGTTGTTGGTTTTATAAGTGTTAATGAACTACTCATTCTCATTTGCCTCCTTATAAAAAGATAAATTTCTCATATTTTATCATGTTTTCCTTTTTTAAGGCTCTTTTTTGAATGATCGTACCTAATTGTCCTATTTAGTAAAAACATTGTTGTTATAGCAATATAGGTGCAAATTTATGAAGAAAAGATGCCACCTTGCTTTATTATACAATGTTGTTTACTTGAAGTTATTAAAAGCAACAAAGTTTACGAAACAAGCCTTTCTTCAACAGGATTTTATAAAGGAAAGCAGGATTTTTTATAAAATCCAATAAAAACAATAATGATTTCCATTTCTAAATTCTTACTTTTTTGTTAAGATTAATTTTACATGTTTTGAATGGAAGTGGTCATTATGCAGAAAAACATAGCCTATTTGTACATTTTGTTAGGTGCAACTTTATGGGGTATGATTGGTATCTTTGTTACCTTTTTATACAAAGCAGGATTTACCCCGACTCAAGTTGTCGCAATCCGAGCTTTATCTGCTTGTTTTTTTCTTTTATTTTTTGTTTTGATTAAAAATAGAGAGATGTTAAAAATTAAGGTAGCTGATAGCAAATATTTTATTGGAACTGGAATTGTCAGTATTGTTTTCTTTAATTGGTGTTTATTTAACAGTATAGAGGAAACATCAATTTCGATAGCAAGTATATTGTTATACACAGCTCCTGCATTTGTAACCATTCTTTCTAGAATTGTATTTAAAGAATTACTCACATTCCGTAAAGTGTTAGCATTACTATTAACCTTTTTAGGATGTATGCTAGTAATTGGTCTTTATCCTAGTTCAAGTCAAGCTATTTCCGTTTATGGATTAATTTTAGGAATTGGTTCAGGTCTTTTTTATGCCATGTATAGTATTTTTGGAAAACTCGCTCTTAAAAAATATAAATCTTTAACTGTAACTGTTTACACTTTTATTTTTGCTTCTGTGGGAATCCTACCATTTAGTCAATTATGGAATGTTTTGGATTTGTTTCAACATGTAAATGTGTGGTTTTATATAATTGGATTAGGTTTTTTATCAACTGTGCTAGCGTATACCTTTTACACGAGGGGTCTTGAAACAGTAGAATCAAGTCGTGCCTCAATACTTGCAACAGTTGAACCGGTTGTTGCTTCATTAATGGGGTTTTTATTTTTTCAGGAAAAGTTAAGTGGATGGCAGTACATAGGAATAATATTAGTGATTATTGCGGTTATTGTTGTACAGGAAAGACGTAGCGGAGACACATTAAGGCCCTCCCTCACGAAGCAAGCTTTGTAGAATTTAATAATACTCCAAAACATTAATAACGAAGAAGAGAAAATGACTATTATACATTCATTTTCCCTTCTTTTTTTTATTTTCTTGTCTTTTTTCATACATAATATCTAACTCTTTTATAAAAGATTCATCAAATTGATGTGAAATCTGCTCACAAATTTGTTTAGCTAACTTGGGACTAGCTCCATTTGTTGAAACAGATAGGGTTAATCTGCCTTTTTGAATCGATTTAGGAACAATAACATTTCCCTGCTCTGCATTACTTGCCACATTAATAAGTTGATTTGGTGTTACTTGTTTAGCAACCCATTCATTTATTTGATGATCATTTGTTGCTGCAATAATTATAAAAGCCTCTCTAAGATCAGACACTTCAATTTTCTTTTTCTTCCAAATAAGTTGACAGCTTTGTGCAAGGTTTTTAATTTCATCTACAACTGCAGGACTAACAACTGTAACATGTGCATCTTCCTCTAAGAAAAGCTGAAGGCGACGAAGTGCAACGCTTCCTCCGCCTACTATGAGAACATTTTTATTTTGTACATTAATGTGAAGAGGCAGCATAGTTAATTCCTTTATCAAATGTATAAGAACCATCGTTATTAACTATTGCTTCATTCACTCTTTCAACAAAAATATCCAATAAAATCGGATGTGGTCCAAGGTAAGAGCAAACTTCAACTTTACGACTACCCCAATCATATTTCGCAATCGTTTCATCTACTTCTTTCTTTAGTAACCCAGTAAAAATTAGGTATGGAATGACAAATATCGATTGTTCATTAGATTGATAATATTCTTCAATACTTTGTGAAAATTTTGGTTCAGCTGCTGTTAAGAAGCATGTATGAACTTTCTTAAGATTTGTTTTAGCATGTAATCTAGAAGAAATCTCATTTAAATCATTCACTACATCCATATCACTGCTACCTCTTCCAACTAAAATAGCAACAGATTCATCACTGATAGGTGATAGTTCATTCATTTTCTCAACAAGCATTTTAGTTAATCGATCATCAACACCGATTGGTTTACCATACGTTACCTCAATGTTCGGAAAATGAGCTGTAGCATGAACAACTTCTTCTGGTATATCACTTTTAGCATGTGCTGCCGTTAGAAGTAATAACGGAATAACTGCAATATGTGTTGCACCTTGCTCTACACAAGATCTGAACCCTTCATCAATAGACGGCTCTGCTAATTCCAAAAAACACACCTCTTGTATAGGAGCATCAACTTTAGGTTTAACTAATTCAATAAATTCAACTGCTTCATCACGCGCCTTCGGAACACGACTTCCATGGCATACATATAAAACGGCTTGCTTCATAATACTAGAGCCTCACTTTGGGATTTATTTGAAATCATTTCTTCAAACCAATTAAGTTTCTCTCTTAAAGAAACAACTTCACCAACTATAATCATACTTGGATTTGAAATTCCCTCTTGTTTTACACGGTCATTTATATTCTCAAGTGTACCAATGACCGTTTTTTGCACATCTGTTGTCCCCCAGTTTATTACAGCAACTGGTGTCTGTAGGGATTTACCATATTTAATAAGCTGACTTTGAATATATGGTAAATTACTTATTCCCATGTAAATAGCTAATGTATCAATACCTTTTGCAAGTGATTCCCACTTAACTTGCTCGTGAATTCCTTCTCTTCGATGACCTGTAACAAAAGCAACACTAGCACTTAAATCTCTATGTGTAACAGGAATACCTGCATATGCTGCTGCTGCAACTCCTGATGAAATACCTGGAACAATTTCATAGGGGATGCTATTCAAGCTTAAGGCTTCAGCTTCTTCTCCCCCCCGACCAAAAATAAACGGGTCTCCACCTTTAAGCCTAGTAACAACTTTACCACTTTTTGCGTATTTTACTAAAAAATGATTAATTGTTTCTTGCTTCATCGTATGATAGTTTGGTAGCTTTCCACAATAAACTAGTTCACACTCATTCTTCGCATGCTTTAAAACCTCTTTATTTACTAAACGATCATATAAAATAACATCCGCTTTTTGTATGCATTTGAGTGCTTTTATCGTTAATAATTCCGGATCACCAGGGCCTGCTCCTACTAAATATACCTTTGCCATCATTTCTCCCCCTTTCTTTTTACAAAATCACTTTCCTTATCTTACATAATAACTCAATTAATTAGAAAAGTAGCAACCGGTTTACATCACCGATTGCTTATTTTCCAAAATCTATTTATCTTAAATACAAGACTTTATTTGAGAAATTTAATTATTAATTAATCCTTTAGCAACCAGAAAGTCTACGATATATTTAACTGAATCTTCAACACTCTGACTTTCAGTATCTACTATTATAGCAGGATTTTCTGGCTCTTCATATGGAGAATCAATTCCTGTAAAATGTTTGATTTCATTGTTTCGTGCTTTTTTATATAATCCTTTAGGATCTCGGACTTCACATTCATCTAATGAACATTTAACATATACTTCAAAAAACTCATTTTCAGCAAGAATATCTTTCACTTGTTGTCGATCCTCACGGAACGGTGAGATAAATGCCGTTAAAACAATCTGACCACTGTCAACAAATAACTTAGAAACTTCTCCGATTCGACGGATATTTTCTTTACGGTCTTCATCATCAAATCCTAGGTCATTATTTAAGCCATGTCTAATATTATCTCCATCAAGTACATATGTACCGATATTTTCTTCAAAAAGATATCTTGCAAGTGCATTGGCTAATGTTGATTTACCTGAACCTGACAAACCAGTAAACCATAAAACATAGCTTTGATAATTGTTTTTCTTTCTTCTTTCTTCTTTTGTAACAGATGTATTATGCCACACAATATTATTAGTAGTCATAAAATAATTTCGACCTCCTTATGAATTTACTGTTTGTTTCATTCCTTTTATTAGCACTTCGACAACTTCTTTACGACTAAACGTACTCGGTGGTAGCTCACCATTACGAAGCATTGCACGAACCTTAGTACCAGATAAAATAACTCTGTCCTCTTTACCATGTGGACATGTTTTAGAAGATGCCATCGCCTCACATTTTGTGCAATAAAAGCTATGTTCAAAGAATAAAGGTGAAATTCCTAATTCATCTGCAGTAAAGTTATTAAATATCTTTTGTGCATCATATGTTCCATAGTAATCACCAACACCAGCATGATCTCTTCCAACAATAAAGTGGGTACAGCCATAGTTTTTACGCACAAGTGCATGGAAGATAGCTTCTCTTGGCCCAGCATATCTCATAGCTGCCGGAAACACTGCAAGGTGAACTCGATCTTCTGGATAATAATTCTTTAGTAATACTTCATAGCTTTCCATACGAATATCTGCTGGAATATCATCAGACTTCGTTTCCCCAACTAAAGGATTTAAGAACAAACCATCTACAGTTTCTAAAGCAGTTTTTTGAATATATTCATGTGCACGGTGAACTGGGTTACGTGTTTGAAATCCAACAATTGTTTTCCAGTTAAGCTCTGCAAATTTTGCTCTCGATTCCTTTGGATCTAAATAATAATCTGCAAATTTCTTTTCAGGACGAGATACAAGCTTTATTTCTCCACCTACATAAACATCACCACGGTCAAACATTTTTTTAACACCAGGATGTTCTAAATCTTCTGTACGATAAACATTCAATGCTTCTTTTTTCTTATCTGGGGTAAAAATATCAGCTACCTTAACCGTACCATATGTAACACCGTTTGCTACAAGACGGACTTCATCACCAACAGCTAAACTAGAAGCCTTGTCTTCAGAAATAGGTAACGTAATTGGGATACTCCACACTGCACCATTTGATAATTTCATATTTTCAACAACAGATTCATAATCTTCTTTAGTTAAAAAGCCTTCTATAGGACTGTATGCGCCAATTGCAATTAATTCTAGATCACTTAAAGCAATACCATCAAGTTCAATTTCTTTACTAATGTTAGAAACATCTTCACCTAAAGATAATTTTTGAATTAATGTTCCTCCGTGTGGCTGTATGCTCATTTTTAAATCCTCCAGTTCATTTATTGTAAAACTATTTCCAATTCATTAAGATCTGTTTTATAGGAATGATCTTATATTCCTCCACCTTCTTGATGCACTGTACGTCTTTCTTGATTAGTAGCCTTCATTAAGCTAATTGCACCAATTGTAGCAAGCAATAAACTAAGTAAAACAAATATTGTATAAAAATCACTTTCGATTAATAATTTTACTAAGAAATAAGACATCGTCAGTGAAACAAGTGGTGATATTAACCAAACCATTAGCATCTTTTTAACAATCTTTTGTTGAAGAACTGTTTTACCTGATTTAGCAATTCCAATTCCAAGAATAGAAGATGTTGTTATTTGTGTAAGTGGCACCGGAATACCAAAAAGCGAAGCAATAATTACAAGCGTTGCACCAGTTCCTGATATAAGGACACCCTCAATTTTGGAGAAGCTTGTAATCTTCTTACCATTTGTCTCAAGAACTCTACGACCAAGAAACAAAGCCCCCAGTGCCACAAAAGCACCACCTATGAAAGTACCTTTTGAAACGGATATAATTCCAGCACTTACTAAAGGACCCACGGCATTTGCAACATTATTCATTCCAGCTGAAAAGGCTTCAAAAAAACCAGCAAAAATCAACAAATAAGTTATAATCTTACCTTCAAATGAATATTTTTCAGACAACTTGAAATAATGCAATATTTTAATAAATAAAAATGCTATAACAAAAGCAACAATTGGCACTATAACCCAAAACATAACAATCCATAGCAAACTATTAACATATAAAGCTTGAAATGCAATACCAACGCCAACAACAGATCCAACTGTTACTTCACTTGTTGACAGAGGTATACCTAATAGATTTGATAAAAAAAGTGAAAATGTTGCTGAGAATAGGATAATAACAACAATTTTAATTGAGATAAATGATGTTGGGATGATCCCAGAACTTATTGTTTTTACAACCTCTCCACCACCGATTGCTGCACCTAGTATAACTCCTATACCACATAATATTAATGCATTTCTGGGATTTTTAATTGCCCCAGATCCATAAGCAACTCCCATTGAAGCTGCTGCTCCACTTGCCCCTATATTCATGGCAAAAAAGAAGCTAATTACAATCGCTATTATTTCTAACATCTTTTAGTTTCCTCCTATTGATGGAGGCCACATTCTGTTTTCATTTGCCCTGACCATCTTCCAGATCTTAAATCATCTTCATTAAATGCAGGTTTCGTGCAATGAAAACAACCGATACTTGGATATCCTCTGTCATGAAGCGGGTTATAGATTAAGTCATTTTTATGAACATATCTCCATACATCCTTCCATGTCCAGTGAATAAGTGGGCAAACCTTTACCGAATGAAAGCGTTCATCCTTGTTAATAAAATTAACGTGCTTTCTAGTTTCAGATTGTTCACGTCTAAGACCCGAAATCCATGCTGTCGCACCATTTAATGTTTCTTCTAATGGGATAATTTTACGAATGTTACAGCACTTGTTTGGTTCTCTCTCCCAGAGCTTATCACCATGTTGAGCAGCCTGCTCTTCTAATGTAAGCTTTGGTTTTTTTAACTGAATATTTAAGGAAGGATACTTTTCTTTTACTTTATCAATAAGCTCATATGTTTCCTTAAAGTGAACATCAGTGTCTAAAAAAACAATCTTTGCATCAGATTTTATTTTTGAAATCAGATCGATAAGGACAATTCCCTCAATACCGAAGCTACATGCATAAACAACATCATCACCATAATGGTCATACGCCCATTTAATTACATTCAAAGCACCACGATATGTTTCATCAATTTCAAAATCTTCTTTAGGTTCTACCCAATTCTGATAAGTAAGCATTCTCCGCTACACCTCTTTCATTCTATTATTCATTAAAAACCATTTATTCGTACATTAATAGTCGGAATTATATTTAAAGCCGAGTATTTTAATATGAATTATTTTATGAAGAACACATTCATTGTGTTCCTTCATCCAATGTTTCTTGGAATCAAGCACAGTCTCTACTTCAACTCCTTGAAATTATTATACTATTGACAAAATTTTAACACAATTACTTTAAAAGTCAACCCGAGTTTACTGATAGGATTAATATTTTTTCTTATCTTATATAACTTAAACATAGTTCTTTTATCATGGAAAATAATAAGACAACTTTTAGATATTCTTTTATACACGCTTAATAATCAGTGATTTCAATAGTTGATCCGTTTGTGTTAACAATATTGTTAATCACAAAAATCCTCACTTTTTAAAGCCAACAAAAAGACTCTGAATTAAGGTGTTTAGTTTTAGGAATATATTATACAGAGAAACATATATTAATAGTATGTAGAATTTTGTGTATAGGAGGTCATTAATGTTGTCAATTCTAGTTCATATACTCATTGTCTTTATAAGCTTTTACTTTTTTTGCTTATGTAGTGCTCATGTTTTTATGTACAAGCCAGACCTACAGTTCTTAAAGCATATGAAGAAACGTCCAGTTACCTTTCTCTTTTCTATCTTAGGCCTCGCTGCTTTTTATTTATTAAAAAAACTAAAACTTTCGGATCGATGGATTTATCCTGCTTATATTGGGTTATTTATCATCCTTTCGACTACCTCATTTATCATGATGGTCTCTTCTATATAAGTGATCTGTTTATTAAATTAGCTTTTATCAGTGATGATTATAGCTCCGGTTATTAAATACCTTTGGTTTAGATTTTCTCAATGATTTAACTTTATTTTTGCTAATTGGTCGTCAATTATAAAAAGACAATGTAATATTATTTCATCTCCTTTCATTCAGACTAAATTCCTCATGTTAATCATAAAACTTGAAGATATAAAAACAAATATAAAAAAGCAAAAAGCAATCGGTGCTTTTCCGTTTGCTTTTTGCTTTACATACTTTAAATATTTAACCAATCTTCGTTAGATGGGTTTTGTCTCCACATTTTTAACTTATTTATATCATCGTCACTAACATATCCTTCTTTAGCAGCAACTTCTATTAAAGTATCATAATCACATAAAGATTTTGAATCTATATTTGCCTCTGTTAGCTTTTCTTCAGCAACAGCTAAACCATAAGTAAAGATTGACACGATGCCAAGAACTTCACATCCAGAAGCTCTAAGTGCCTCAACAGCTGTGATTGCACTTCCTCCTGTTGAAATTAAATCTTCGACAACAACAACCTTTTGATTCTCAAGAACTTGTCCTTCAATTTGATTTCCTTTACCATGCCCTTTTGCTTTACTACGTACATAGCACATTGGTAAATTCAATTTATCACTTACCCATGCTGCATGTGGAATACCAGCAGTAGCAGTGCCTGCAATCACATCTACCTCTGGGTAGTGTTCTTTAATTAGATTTGCTAGACCTTCTGCAATTTTTGTTCTTATTTCAGGAAAGGGTAATGTCAAACGATTATCACAATAAATTGGAGATTTCATTCCACTAGACCATGTAAAAGGTTCATTTGGTTGGAGATAGACAGCCTTAATTTCTAGTAAATGTTTTGCTATAGTTGTTTTCATCCTTCTATACCCTCCCAAGATTTCTTTACATGTAAGTAAGCTTCATATGGATTTTGTTGTTTAGTAATGCTTCTACCAACTACGATCGCCGTAGATCCGAGTTCATGAGCTTGGTCAGGAGTGGCAATCCTTGTTTGATCATAAGCAGAATCATCTTTCATTCGAATACCAGGGGTAACTGTAATAAATGAATCTCCAATTTTCTCATTTAACATCTCGACCTCATGTGTAGAACACACAACACCATCTAAACCACTTTCTTTAGCCAACTTTGCATAGTGAAGCACTACATCATCAAGGTTTTTATCTATTAAAAGTTCATCTTGAACCATTTCTTGTGAAGTACTTGTTAGTTGGGTAACTGCGATACAATTAGGACGTTTCTTACCAGCCGGAGTGCCTTCGATTAAGCCTTCTATTGCAGCTGTCATCATCTTTTTCCCACCTGCGGCATGAACATTCACAAGATCTACATCAAGCTTTGCTAACCCACGCATTGCTTGTTTTACAGTGTTAGGTATATCATGTAACTTTAAATCTAGGAAAATATCATGACCTAACTGTTTGATATGTGAAATAATTGAAGGTCCCTCTTGATAGAAAAGCTCCATCCCAACTTTTACAAAAAGCTTTTCTTCTCGAAAGTGACTTAAAAATTCGTCTACTTCATTTCGATCTTTAAAATCAAGAGCTATAATTAGGGGTCTTTGCATCAGTTTTCCAGCTCCTTCCGATACACTCTTCAACAGAATTAAAACCTAACTCATGTAATTTTCCCGGTAACTGCTGAATGATTTCTTGACAAACAAATGGATTCACAAAGTTCGCCGTGCCTACTGCAACAGCACTTGCCCCTGCATACAAAAATTCAATAACATCATCCACATTTTGTACGCCACCCATTCCAATAATCGGAATGTTTACAGCTTGACTTACTTCATACACCATTCGAATAGCCACTGGTTTAATAGCAGGACCTGATAATCCTCCAGTCTTGTTTGCTATAACCGGTTTTGCTGTTTTCAAATCAAGTCTCATACCAATTAATGTGTTGATCATCGTTAACCCATCAGCACCAGCTTGTTCTATTGCTTTGGCCATTTCAACGATATTTGCTACATTAGGTGAAAGCTTTACATAAACAGGCACTGCTGAAACCTCTTTTACAGCTTTCGTTAACTGTGCTGCAACCTCAGGTACTGTACCAAAAGCAATACCCCCAGTTTTTACATTAGGACATGAAATATTTAATTCTAATGCATGAACATTATTCGCTCGACTAATTTTTTCAGCCACATATACATAATCATCAATTTGAGAACCAGCAACATTCGCAATGATAGGAACATCATATTGCTCAAGCCAAGCCAGTTCTTCTGATATGATTTTTTCAACTCCTGGATTTTGTAATCCAATCGCGTTTAACATACCTGCTTCTGTTTCCGCTACACGTGGTGTAGGGTTACCAAAACGGGGTTCTTGTGTACTTGCTTTAATCATAATTGAACCAAGCTCACTTAAATTATAAAATTGACTATACTCTCTCCCAAAACCAAAACATCCAGAAGCAGGCATGATAGGGTTTTTTAATGACAAACCTGGTAAATTCATTTGTAGCATATTATAAAACCACCTCTCCAGCCTTAAACACAGGACCATCACTACATACTTTTTTATAGCTTGTTCCTGTTGGATCATCACCAGTATGACATACACATGCAAAGCAAGCTCCAATACCACAGCCCATTCTTTCTTCAAGAGATAAAAACAATGGTTTATGACCGTGTAGCTTTTCTAGCGCTCTTAACATTGGGGTTGGTCCACAAGTAAACATTGCGTCAAATGTTAAGTCATGATCTGATATTGCATTTGTAACAAATCCTTTGTACCCATAAGAACCATCATCAGTTGTAATAATAGTTTTGCCTATTTTTTGAAATTCCTCTTCTAAAAAAACAGCATTCTTTGATTGAAATCCTAGTACATGTTGTACTGTGACACCTTTTTTAAATAACTGTGTTGATAGCTCTAATAATGGCGGGACACCAATTCCTCCCCCTACCAAAAGAACAGTTTGCCCACTTCCAACCTCATCAACTGGAAATCCGTTTCCTAAAGGACCAAGTACATCAACAACATCTTCAGTTTTCTTAAGAGAAAGGAGCTGTGTCCCAGCTCCTTCTGCTCGATAAATCATTGTAAATTGCTTTTTATCTTTGTCGATTTTAGAGATACTGATTGGTCTTCTTAATAAAGGTGTTGTCCCTTCAGATACTTTTAGATGTACAAATTGGCCAGGACTACCCATTTCAGATACTAGCTCTCCTTGAAGTGTTAATTGGAATATTTTCTCTGCAATGTTTTCATGTTTCGTTACGACCATCAGCTCTTTTTTAATCACGTTAAGCTCACCTCTAGCTGTTTATTAATTTTAGGCATTGTATCTGTTGAAAATGTCATAGACTCAAGTACACGTAAAATTGCTACAGCTGTATCTAATGAAGTTAAACATGGAATACCATTTTCAACTGATTCTCGGCGGATTTTAAAGCCATCTCTTGCTGGCTGCTTTCCTTTTGTTAATGTATTGATAATAAATTGCGCTTCACCTTTTCGAATAACATCTAGTAAGTTATGCTCTTTTGCACCAATTTTGTTAACAACTTTAACTGGAATATTATTATTTTTAAGATAATCTGCTGTACCACTTGTTGCAAGAATTTGATAACCAATTTGATGGAATCTACGTGCTATTTCTAATCCTTCTTCTTTATCTTTATCAGCAATTGTTAATAAAACTGATCCATGGTTTTTAATTTGAATACCTGATGCTACTAAAGCTTTGTAAAGTGCTTTTTCTAACGTAATATCTTTCCCCATAACTTCACCTGTTGATTTCATTTCAGGTCCAAGCGTAATATCTACATTACGAAGTTTTGCAAAAGAGAAGACAGGAGCTTTTACGTATACCCCTTCACTTTCAGGATAAAGACCAGTTTCATAGCCTAAATCTGCAAGATCCGCTCCGAGTATCACCTTTGTAGCTAAGTTCGCCATCGGCACACCCGTTATTTTACTTAAAAATGGTACTGTACGACTTGATCGTGGATTTACTTCAAGTACAAAAATCTCACCCTTAGATAAAACAAATTGGATGTTAAGAAGTCCTACTATATTTAACCCTTTTGCAAGCTTAATTGTGTAGTCAATAATATTATTTTTAATTTCTTCAGATAAAGATTGAGGAGGATATACAGCAATTGAGTCACCAGAATGGACACCTGCTCTTTCTATATGTTCCATAATTCCTGGGATTAAAACAGTCTTACCATCTGAAATGGCATCTACTTCAATTTCTTTACCTGTTAAATATTTATCTATTAATACTGGATGCTGCGGATTAATTTTTACAGCATTATTCATATAATGCAATAGCTCAGCTTCTTGATAAACAATTTCCATTGCACGCCCACCTAGTACATATGAAGGACGTACTAATACTGGATAGCCGATGTTTGTCGCAATTTTAACTGCTTGCTCTACAGATGTTGCTGTTTTACCAAGCGGCTGTGGAACTCCTAATGAAACTAATGTTTGTTCAAACTTATCACGATCTTCTGCTCGATCGATATCTTCTAGTGTTGTTCCAAGGATCTTAACTCCTCTTGCTTGTAATTCACTAGCTAAGTTAATGGCAGTTTGTCCACCGAATTGAACAACAACACCTTTTGGTTTTTCTAGGTCAATGATGTGCATAACATCTTCAATTGTTAATGGTTCAAAATAAAGCTTATCTGAAATACTGAAATCAGTTGACACTGTTTCAGGGTTATTGTTAACAATGATAGCTTCATAGCCTGCTTCTTTAATAGCCCATACTGAATGAACTGTAGCATAATCAAATTCAACACCCTGACCGATTCGAATTGGCCCTGATCCTAATACAACAACACTTTCTCTTTCTGTAACAATAGATTCATTTTCATCTTCATAAGAGCCATAGAAATATGGTGTTGATGATTCAAATTCTGCTGCACATGTATCAACCATTTTATAAACTGGAATGATATCTGCTTGTTTACGAAGCTCATAGATTTCACGTTCATTTGTGTTCCATAGCTTAGCTATTTCTGAATCTGCAAATCCCATTTCCTTTGCCTTTTGTAAAATTGTTAGGTCATATTGATTTTCCTGTAGCTTTGTTTCAAACTTGATTATTTTTTCAATTTTCATTAAGAAAAATAGATCAATTTGACTCCACTCATGAATTGTTTCTTTTGTAACACCTCTTCTTAATGCTTCAGCAATATAGAATAGACGTTCATCACCAGCTCGACGAATACGTTTTTCAATTAATTCATCCTGGAATTCTTCAGCATTTTTTAAGCGTAAATAATCAACATCAGATTCTAAAGAACGAACTGCTTTTAATAATGATTCCTCTAACGTTCTTCCAATCGCCATTACTTCACCAGTAGCCTTCATTTGTGTTCCTAATCGACGATTTGCGGATTCAAACTTATCGAATGGCCAACGTGGGATTTTAGAGACAATATAATCTAGTGCAGGCTCAAAGCAAGCATACGTTCTTCCAGTTACTGGATTTTTCATTTCATCAAGAGTTAACCCTACTGCAATTTTCGCCGCCAGTTTTGCAATTGGATAACCAGTTGCTTTTGACGCTAATGCTGATGAACGACTTACACGTGGATTAACTTCAATAATGTAGTACTTAAAGCTATGTGGATCAAGTGCAAGCTGAACATTACAGCCACCTTCTATTTTTAGTGCTCTAATAATCTTCAAAGATACATTACGAAGCATCTGATATTCACGATCACTCAATGTTTGACTTGGTGCGAATACGATCGAGTCACCTGTATGAACACCAACAGGATCAAAGTTTTCCATATTACATACTACGATCGCATGATCATTTGAATCACGCATTACCTCATATTCAATCTCTTTAAAGCCAGCAATGCTTTTTTCAAGAAGACATTGTGTAACTGGACTATGTTTTAATCCACTTGAAACGATTTCGATTAACTCTTCCTCGTTCTCACAAATTCCTCCACCTGTTCCACCTAAAGTATAAGCAGGTCTAACAATAACCGGATAACCGATACGTTCAACAAAAGCGAACGCCTCTTCTAAGTTGTGAATAATATCACTTTCTGGTACTGGTTCATTTAACTCATTCATTAATGATCTAAAAAGATCTCTGTCTTCAGCTTGTTTAATTGCTGATAATTTTGTACCAAGGATTTCTACATTACATTCATCTAATACACCTGATTCTGCTAGTTCAACAGCCATATTTAATCCCGTTTGTCCGCCTAGTGTTGGTACTAAAGCGTCTGGGCGTTCTTTTCTAATAATATTGCTTAAAAACTCTAATGTAAGGGGCTCAATATAAACTTTATCTGCTATTTCTGTATCTGTCATAATAGTCGCAGGGTTAGAGTTAACAAGAACAACCTCATATCCTTCTTCTTTAAGTGCAATACAAGCTTGTGTTCCTGCATAATCAAATTCTGCTGCTTGACCGATTACAATTGGACCTGATCCGATAACAAGAATTTTATTAATATCTGTACGTTTTGGCATTATAGAACCCCTTCTTTCTTATTAAGTTCAATCATATTTAAAAATTGATCAAATAATCCGTTCGAATCCTCAGGACCTGGAGACGCTTCAGGATGGTATTGTACTGTAAATGCTGGAACATGTTTATGCTTGAGCCCTTCAACTGACCCATCATTCAATGCAATATGTGTTATTTCTAATTCAGTATTACTAATTGAATCTTCTCTTACTGTATATCCGTGATTTTGTGATGTAATATCAACTTTACCTGTGCTTAATTCCTTTACAGGATGATTTGATCCACGATGACCAAATTTCATTTTTTCTGTATCAGCACCATTTGCTAAGGCAAACAACTGATGTCCTAAACAAATCCCAAACAAAGGAACCTTGCCTAATATTCCATTAATCATTTCAATCGCCTGTGGAACTTGTTTTGGATCCCCAGGACCATTTGAAAGCATAATCCCATCAGGTTTTAGCTGTAATACTTCTTCTGCAGTGACTGTATGAGGTACAACAACGATATCACAATTACGCTTATTTAATTCTCTTAAAATACCATGCTTCATTCCATAGTCTACTAGTACTACACGATGACCTCTACCAGGACTTGGATAAGCTGTTTTCGTTGATACAACTTCTACTTGATTTGTTGGTAAATCAGTCTCTTTAAGTTTATTAATTACATCCTCAACACTCGCATCTCCTGAGCAGATAGCGCCTTTTAATGTACCGTGCATTCTAATAATTCTAGTAAGTTTTCTTGTATCTATCCCTGCAATTCCAGGTATATTTTTGATTTTAAAATACTCATCAATTGAATACTCACTTCTCCAGTTAGAAGGATAGTCACAATATTCTTTTACAACAAAGCCATTTATAAAAGGAGTGATTGTTTCAAAATCATCACGATTTATACCATAGTTTCCTATCAAAGGATACGTTAGGGTAACAATCTGACCGCAGTATGATGGATCTGATAAAATTTCTTGGTACCCAGTCATCCCTGTATTGAACACAACTTCACCATAATTTTCTTTATCACTTCCAAATGCTTCACCTAGAAAAATTGTTCCATCTTCTAAAATTAATTGTCTTTTCATACTGTAACTCCTCCCTTTTTCCATGCAATATTTCCATCAACGATTGTTAATGTTGGCCAACCCTTACAAGACCATCCAGTAAATGGTGTATTTTTCCCTTTTGAAAGGAAATTCTCCGGATCAATGGCAGCTTCTAAGTCTAAATCAACTACTGTTATATCAGCTACTTCTCCAACTTTTAACGCACCACTTCGTAATCCAAATGCTTCTGCTGGTTTAACAGTTAAATAATCGATTATTTGCTTAAGTGTGAATATTTTTTTTGTTAATACAAGATTTGTATACAATAATGGAAATGCTGTTTCTAATCCAACAATACCGAATGGTGCTAACTGCATCCCTTCTGCCTTTTCACTTGCAGCATGTGGTGCATGATCTGTTGCGATAAAATCAATTGTTCCATCTAATAAACCCTCTAAAAGTGCTTCTTGATCAGCTTTTCCTCTTAAAGGAGGATTCATTTTAAAGTTAGGATCTAATCCTGGAATATCATCTTCACAAAGAAGCAAATGGTGCGGTGTAACTTCTGCTGTTACGTTAATTCCAGCTCGTTTTGCATCTCTTACTACACGAACCGATTCCTTTGTACTAATATGGCATACATGATAGTGACATCCTGCAGCTTCAGCTAGAAGAATATCTCTTGCAATATGTACAGATTCACATACTGAAGGAATTCCGTTAATACCTTGCTGTTTCGAAAACTCACCTTCATGAACTGAACCTTTATTTATTAATGTATTTTCTTCACAATGTGCAACAATTGCGGCTCCAATCGATGCAGCTTCCTTCATTGCCTCTAGCATTTTTCCTGCTGATTGAACACCAACACCATCATCTGTAAAAGCAAACGCACCAGCATCTTTTAAATCTTGAAAGTTTGTTAATTCCTCACCAAGCTGTCTCGTTGTAATTGAAGCATATGGTAATACCTTGACAACTGCCGTTTCTTTAATTCGGTTTTGTAACCATTCCATTTGTTCTTTTGTATCTGGCACCGGACGAGTATTAGGCATTGGGGCAATTGTCGTAAACCCGCCTTTTGCTGCACTTTTTGTTCCCGTTTCTATTGTTTCTTTATGTTCACCACCTGGCTCTCTTAAGTGAACATGAAGGTCGATAAAACCTGCTGATACAAGCTGACCATCTACTAAAATTTCCTCGTAGCCATCAGTTGGTAAATTTTCTCCAATTTCTACAATTTGATTGTTTTCTACCTTTACGTCTGCTTTTTTTAATTCACCAAGATCATCTATGATAAAACCATTTTTAAGAACAAATAACATGTTTATTGACCTCCTGTATGTGGTTAATTTGTTGTAAAGCTCTCTTTAAAACTGCCATTCTAGCAAAAACTCCATTTTCTATTTGTTTAAAGATTCGAGATCGTTCACATTCAATTAAATCTCCATCAATTTCTACATCTCGATTTACTGGAGCAGGATGCATAATGATTGCATGTTTTTTCATTTGTTTTTCTCTTTCCTTCGTTAAACCATATTCAGACAGATAATTTTGTGCATTTGCCTTTTGTTCATGTCTTTCATGCTGAATGCGAAGCAGCATAACTACGTCTGATTGAGAAATTGCCTCATCAACTTCAACATATGTTCCATTAGTATTTAAAGGATCTTGCCATTCTTTTGGGCCCGAGAATAAAACGTTAGCACCAAGTCTAGTTAAAACCTCAGCATTTGAACGAGCTACACGACTATGCTTAATATCACCATGGATAGAAACCGTCAAATCTTTAAAGCTCCCAAACTCTTGTTGAATCGTTAACAAGTCTAATAGAGACTGAGTTGGGTGATGACCACAACCATCTCCAGCATTTATAATAGGAATTGAAACCTTTCCAATCAAATCCTCAAAAAAATGATCTTCCTGATGCCGTATCACTACTGCATTTGCACCGATTGATTCTAACGTTTTCACTGTGTCATATAACGTTTCACCTTTTTGAACACTTGAATGCTCAGCACTGAAATTTAATACTTCAAGTCCTAATTTTTTTTCGGCTACTTCAAAGCTAAATCTTGTTCTTGTACTTGGCTCAAAGAATAAGTTTGAAACAAACATCATTTTTGATGGCTTCCACCCATCTCCTAACTTATATTGCTGGGCATCATAGAGAATCTCCATAATTTCTTCATTTGTAAGTTCGTTCATCATCAGTAAATTTGACATAATAACCACTCCTTAGTAAAAAAACACCCTGATTCAAATGATCAGGGTGTTTTAAAGTAGAGCAAATTTAGGTATAGATATACCTTCATATTGCCTTACACCCTTTCAAGCCTCTCTGGACTTTCTTTAAAAGATCTAAGCAAAATTTATACAGTTTGATTATCATTAATTGTAGCTTCTTTATCTTGAGGTAAAACCAAGTTTAAGATGATACCGATAATAGCTGCTAAAGCCATACCATGTAAATCAAAGTTTTCAATTTTAAGTGTTGCTTCGCCAATTCCGATCACTAAGATAACCGAAGTGATGATTAAATTTCTTTTGTTTCCTAAGTCAAGTTTACTATCAATCATCATCCTTAATCCAGAGGATGCGATGATTCCGAAAAGGAGTATTGATACCCCACCCATTACAGGTGTTGGAATTGTACTTATAAATGCTGAAATTTTACCAATGAATCCAAACACAACTGCTAACACAGCAGCTCCCAAAATGACTAACACACTGTATACTCTTGTAATTGCAAGTACACCAATATTTTCACCATAAGTTGTATTTGGTGGGCCACCAAGAACAGCCGCAATCATTGTTGCCACACCATCACCTAATATTGAACGATGTAAGCCTGGTTTTTCGATATAATCTCTTCCAACTACTTTACCTAAAACTAATTGATGCCCGATATGCTCTGAAATTGTTACAACAACAACCGGTACCATTAGTAGGATAATGTCCAGTGAAATTCCTGGTGTATAATTGACGAATGGGATAACGAAATTTGGTACTTGGAACCAATTTGCTTCAATTACTTTCGAAAAATCTATGATACCAATCGCTAAAGAATATAAGTAACCTCCTGCAATCCCAAGTAGTACAGGTATTAGATTGAAAAAGCCTTTTAAAAAGATTGAACTTAAGATTGTGATTAGTAATGTTACAAGAGCTACTGTAAAATACTGCAGGCTATATTCATTTGCATTTAGTGTTGCCATATCAACAGCTGTACCTGCTAACCCTAATCCGATTACGATAATAACAGGACCAACTACAACTGGTGGTAGAACCTTCATTACCCAATTATGACCAGTTGCTTTTATAAGTAGAGCAATAAGTCCATAAACCAAACCAGCTAAAAAGCTTCCTACCATTGCTGCACCTACACCAGCCTCGGCCTTAGCCACAATGATTGGTGTTATAAAGGCAAAAGATGAACCTAGATATGCAGGTACTTGCCATTTTGTAATAAGTAGAAATGCAATCGTTCCTAATCCACTTGAGATTAAAGCAACTGCAGGATCTAATTCAACAAGAAATGGTACTAGTATTGTTGCCCCAAACATGGCAAACAAGTGTTGAAAGCTTAACGCTATCCAAGTTAAAGGTTTTGGAGTATCTTTTACATCTAGTACGATTTGTTTTTCATTTTCATTCACTGTGGAAACCTCCGATATGTTTTTCTTGATAGTTATAATGTGTGAAAGAATCACTGTTTAAACAAAAAACCTCTTCGCTATAGGTGCAAAGAGGTACAAGAAGGTTACAAGCACTATTATGCTTGATTCCTAATGTGCCCCTTTGTAGCCTCTCTGGACCAATCTTAAAAGGGTTTATTATTCATTTTCATGTATTGTTACTTGGTCATTTTGATCAGCTTCATGAAGTTCAACAACAATTTTTTCTGACCCTGACGTAGGTATATTTTTCCCTACATAATCTGCACGTATTGGCAACTCTCGATGACCACGGTCAACTAAAACAGCTAATTGAATATTTGCAGGTCTTCCGATATCAACAAGAGCATCCATCGCAGCTCTGACTGTTCTCCCTGTATACAGTACATCATCTACTAAGATAACTTTCTGATTTGTCACATCAACCGGGATATCTGAACCCTTTACAAGTGGTTCTTGATCACTTGTTTTTGTAGACAAATCGTCTCGATAAAGAGTGATGTCTAATTCACCAATTGAGATTTTTTTCCCCTCAATTTGTTCGATACGTTCAGCCAGTCTGTTAGCCAAATATATACCACGGGTTTTAATTCCTACAAGCACACTATCTTCAATGCCTTTATTTCTTTCAATAATTTCATGCGCAATTCTTGTTAATGCTCGACTAATTGCTTGTTCATCTAATACAACTGCTTTTTGAGACATTATTTAATCTCCTTTCCTTTTCGTTACTATAAAGTAACCTTGAAAACGAAAATACCCTCTCACCGTTATGTGAGAGGGTATGCGAAAAAATAGTCAGACTTAGCCTTTTTAGACTATAGCCTTATTCCGTTTTCCTTCTCAGCCTCACGGGACTGTGTTAAAGGTTCTTATTAAGTTAAACCTATTATGACAAACATGTAGAAATGTGTCAACGATTATTTTTAATGTCTTGTAAAACTTGTTCAAATTCCTTTGGAAGAGGTGCTTCAAATTCCATGTACTTCTTTGTACGTGGATGTTCAAAACCTAAAATTCCCGCATGTAATGCTTGTCCATTGAGAGGCAACGTTTTTTTCGGTCCATATTTAGGATCACCAGCTAGTGGATAACCAATATATTTCATATGAACACGTATTTGGTGTGTTCTTCCTGTTTCTAGTTGACATTCGACAAAAGTGAAATTCTCAAAACGTTCTAATACATGAAAATGCGTAACTGCTTCTTTGCTACTTACATTTGTTACAGTCATGCTTTGACGATCAACTTTATCACGGCCAATTGGTGCATTAATTGTTCCGTGATCATGTTGTATTGTTCCATGAACAATTGCTTTATAACGTCTTGTAACAGTTTTATCAACAAGCTGTTGAACTAATGATTCATGTGCCATGTCATTTTTGGCTACCATTAATAAGCCTGACGTATCCTTATCAATACGATGAACGATTCCTGGTCTTAACACACCATTAATACCAGAAAGATCTTTACAGTGAGCCATTAAACCATTTACAAGTGTTCCATTCAAATGACCTGGGGCAGGATGTACTACCATGCCTTTTGGTTTATTAACAACAAGAACATCTTGATCTTCATAATAAATATCAAGATCCATCTGTTCTGGTACCACATCTAATGGCTCCGGATCAGGAATTGTAACAACGATGTTATCATTCACGTGACATTTATAATTCGTTTTAATAATTTTATCATTAACTTTAACTAATCCATCTTTAATCCATATCTGAACTTGTGATCTTGACCACTCATCATTAGATGTTGAGAGAACTTTATCTATTCTCTCACTTTTTAATTCTTCACTTACTTGTATTTCAACGATGTTCATTATGCTTGCTCCTTCTCTTGTTTCCCTTCAAAAAACAACATATGAATAAATAATAATATAACACCTACACAGAGTGCAGAATCTGCTACATTAAAGATTGGGAAGTCGTAAGAAAAAATGTATGTATTTATAAAATCAACAACTTCTTTAAGAAATATCCGGTCAATGAAATTACCAATTGCTCCACCTAGCATTAAACCTAGAGCTACACCCATTACCTTATTTTCCTTTGTATATTTTTGAATATAGTAAATGATCCCAACAATCACAACGGCTGTTACTATATAAAAAAACCACATCTGACCTTGTAAAATTCCCCATGCAGCTCCCTTATTTCGATGAGATGTAATATATAAGAAATTTTCTATTATTGTTATATTTTCCCCAAGCTCCAAATTTTTAACGATATACCACTTCGTCACTTGATCTATGGCAATAATAATTGCTGCAATTAAGTAATAATACACTTTAGTCCCCAACTTTCCTTTATACTCTTTACACATTTGTCCTTCTGAATTGTACCATATAGAAAAACAAAGCGTAAAGAAAATCAGGAATAATTAGCTAATTAGAAAATATCTCTTAAGGTTTCTTTGAATGGTATTTTTTATAAAAACTTGAGAGTTTAAAATACTGAATTTAAGAACCATTATGAAGATGACCCAAACCTTCTTTATTTAAGGCTCTTTTCTGAAAAATTGTTGCTAATAGACATCATTATCTGTTGTAACCAGTATGTTATCGCATAAAGGTACGATTTGTAGAAGAAAAGATGCCACTAGACTTTATACAGACTTGTTTCCAACATGATTCTAAAAACAACAAAGTATATGAAAAAAGCCTTATTTAAAAGAAAATTTGAGTCAAAACATAAAGGCAGCTAAACTATAATTAGAAGTCACTGCCTGTAATATAGGTCTCTTCATGATGATAATCATATTGAGGGAGAGTTTTTCTTTCATATAATTCCTGGAAAAAGAAATCAAATTTAGTTCTTGCTGTTGGGAGTATCCTTAATTTTTCAAAGGGAATTTCTTCACCCGTTTCTTCACAGTAACCATAAATCCCTTTATCAATCTTCATTAAGGCACGCTCTACATCTTGAAGTTCTTCTTTAATATGATGCATTAAGGTATGACTTTTCCCTTGATAATCACTATAAGTCATATCAAACAAACTGTGATCAAAAAGCCTAGTTCGCAGTTCTTCTTTCATCACTTGTAATTCATATTGAATCCCAGAAAATTTATTCAAGATGGACAACTCCTTATCCTTCTCATGGTGTAAGATTATTCTTTCCTGAAAAAACTAAACTCACCCTATTAAGAATTTTCCTGTGATTGAAATGGTTGTTAATGTGTATGATAAATTTGGTGAATGAATATTTTTTACCCAACCTCACTTATCTTCAAACATTTTTAATTAAAATTAGGCGGATATCACGTTTCTTATTTAATTTAAGTTATTGTCTCTTTTAATTGTTTTCATATACTAATTGAGGAACTACCTCAGAAAAATCTACTTTGCCGCTGTATGATTTTAAATAGTACCTTTTTAGAAAATAAAAACATTGTTCTTACGCATGTTCACAACCATTTAGCAACATGCTTTAACCAAAGCAAAAAAACAGCCAATCTATAAAGAGTGGCTGTTTTTTACTAATTAATAATGCTCACTAACAATTGAAGCACATCGTTTACAAAGTGTTGGATGAGATTCCACTTTACCTACTTCTGGTGTTACGATCCAACAACGATCACAAGTTTCTCCATCAGCTGAAGTAATCGTAATTTTAACAGCATCAAAAGCTTGAGCATTGTCAGGTGCTTCATTATAATCACCTGCAAGATTAAAGCCTGATACGATAAATAGTTGTTTCAAATCTTCCTCAACTGATTCAAGTAGTGCCTTAGTTTCTTTATTAGGATATAGGGCAATGCTTGCAGTTAGAGATTTTCCGATAATTTTTTCATTTCGCGCAACCTCTAATGCCTTTAATACATCATCACGTAATAACATGAACGCATCCCACTTTTTCTCTAACTCAGAACTTTGAGGATAATCCTTCACCTCAGGCATATCTACTAACTGAACGCTAGCTTCAGTAACAGAATCAATTTGCTCCCATACTTCATCAGCTGTATGAGGGAGAATAGGTGTTACTAGTTTTACTAATGACATAAGTGTTTCATAAAGAACTGTTTGAATTGCACGACGTTCATTATTTTCTTTAGATTCAATATATAAAACATCTTTTGCGAAATCTAAATAAAATGAGCTTAATTCAATTGTACAGAAATTGTGTACTGCATGATAAATTGCTGCAAATTCATAGTTTTCATAAGAATCTTTAACACGTTTTGTTAAGTTGTTCAGTTTCACAAGCATATAACGATCAACATCACGTAAGTTTTCCAGGTTAACTGAATCTGTAGCAGGATTAAAATCAGCTAAGTTTCCTAACAAGAATCGGAATGTGTTTCGAATTTTACGATATACCTCTGCAACTTGTTTTAAGATTGCATCAGAAACTCTTACATCTGCTTGATAATCTACAGATGCTACCCATAAGCGAAGAATGTCTCCACCTAATTGTTTCATAACTTTAGCAGGTATAACAGTATTACCAATTGATTTACTCATTTTACGACCTTCTCCATCAAGAGCAAATCCATGACTTAATACACCTTTATACGGTGCTACACCAGTTACAGCAACTGCTGTTGATAATGAAGAGTTAAACCATCCACGATATTGATCTGATCCCTCTAAATATAAATCTGCAGGTCTTTGAAGGTCATCTCTTTCTAATAAGACTGCTTGGTGTGAAGATCCAGAATCAAACCATACATCCATGATATCTTGTTCTTTCGTAAATTTACCATTAGGACTTCCTTCATGTGTAAAGCCTTCTGGTAAAAGATCATTAGCTTCACGCTCGAACCAAACGTTAGATCCATGTTCTCTGAACAAGTTTGATACATGCTCAATTGTTTCATCCGTTATAATTGGTTCATTGTTTTCAGCATAAAATACAGGGATAGGTACACCCCATGCACGTTGACGGGAAATACACCAATCTCCACGATCACGAACCATATTGTATAGCCTTGTTTCTCCCCATGCAGGCACCCATTTCGTTTCATTTACAGCTTTTAAAAGGTCCTCACGGAAATCTTTTATAGATGCAAACCATTGTGCTGTAGCACGGAAGATAGTAGGCTTTTTTGTTCTCCAATCATGTGGATAAGAATGTGTAATAAATTGAAGCTTTAATAAAGCTCCAACCTCTTGAAGCTTTTCTGTAATTGGCTTATTAGCTTCATCATAGAAAATGCCTTCAAAACCAACAGCCTCTTTTGTCATATATCCTTTAGCATCAACAGGGCATAATACATCTAAACCATATTGTTGACCAACAATAAAATCATCTTCCCCATGTCCAGGAGCTGTATGAACACATCCAGTACCACCATCACTTGTTACATGCTCACCTAGCATTACCAGTGATTCACGATCATAAATAGGATGCTTTGCAACTACATTGTCTAGCTCAGCTCCTTTAATTGTACGATCAATCTCATAAGACTCCCAACCAATTGTTTCAGCGACTGCCTTTACAAGGTCAGAAGCTACTAAAAACTTGTCACCATCAGCAGCAACTACACTGTATTCAAGTTCAGGATGAACAGAGATTCCTAAATTAGCTGGTATTGTCCAAGGAGTTGTTGTCCAAATAATAATTTTTTCATCATTTGATAATACACCTTTACCATCTTGAATTGGGAAAGCTACGTATATAGATGGTGATCGTTTGTCAGCATATTCGATTTCTGCTTCAGCTAAAGCAGATTCACTTGAAGGAGACCAATAAACTGGTTTTAACCCTTTATAAATATAGCCTTTTTTCGCCATCTCACCGAATACTTTGATTTGTTGAGCTTCATATGCAGGATCTAATGTTACGTATGGATTTTCCCAATCACCGCGAACACCAAGACGCTTAAATTGCTCTCTTTGACCATTAATTTGCTCCCAAGCATATTCTTCACAAAGCTTACGAAACTCAGCAACTGACATTTCTTTTCTTTTCACTTTTTTATTTTTTGTTAATGCTGTTTCAATTGGCAAACCATGTGTATCCCAACCTGGAACATATGGAGCACAAAAACCACTCATTGATTTGTAACGAACAATAAAATCTTTTAAAATTTTATTTAATGCATGCCCCATATGAATGTCACCATTTGCGTATGGTGGTCCATCATGTAATACGAAAAGTGGTCGATTCTTCGTACGTTCTTGAACTTGTTTGTATATATTCATTTCTTCCCATTTTTCTTGCATTAATGGCTCTCTGTTCGGTAAATTTCCACGCATAGGAAATTCAGTTTTAGGCATTAAAAGAGTATCTTTATAATCCATGCTTAATCCTCCAGTATAATTTAGTGAAAAAATATTAAGTGATCTGACCTTGATTCCGTTGAAAGTATTAGGGATTTTATTGTTAAAAACGCAAAAAAACCTTCACATCCCTCAAGGGACGAGAAGGTTTCTCGCGGTACCACCCTATTAGATTAATAATAAAATTAATCCACTCAAGCATTCTTAACGTGAATGAAACGCCATATCCTACTAACAAATTAGGTTTCAGTATGGAACTCGAGGGTGATCTTCACCCTGTATACTTATCTCGAGCTCACACCATCCTCGATTCGCTTAATAAGTTATATACAGGAATACTATCCCTTTCAACATTTATTATATAAGGTTATAAAAACTTGATCTCTTCATAAAAACTTCTCTATGTTTTCGTATTATATGCGATAAAAAAACAAAAAGTCAAGTTTAGCTTTTAGCTTCTTCTGTTTCACCAAATATTGGCTCTACTTCATATTCCATTAAATGATCCCAATCATCATTTTTAAGTAAATCCAATTGAGCTTCTATTAACATTTGGAAACGAGTTCTAAATACTTTAGATTGTTTTTTAAGTTCTTCAATCTCAATTGCAATTTTTCTAGATTTTGATAAAGATTCATTAATAATGCGGTCAGCATTTTTCTCAGCTTCTTTAATAATAAGCTTAGATTCTTTCTGAGCATTACGCTTAACATCTTCTCCAGCTTCTTGAGCGATAATAATTGATTTATTCAGAGTCTCTTCAATATTAGTGAAGTGATTTAATTTTTCTGTTAATTCAGAGACACGAGCTTCCAATTCTTTCTTATCACGAATGACCATTTCATAGTCTTTAATAACCTGATCTAAAAATTCGTTTACTTCATCTTCATCATATCCACGAAATCCTTTGTTGAATTCCTTGTTATGGATATCTAACGGTGTTAAAGGCATGGATGCCACCTCCAATATGTAGTTAAATAGTTAATCCTTGACAACATTATAAATCATATTTCGACAGTTATGTTGAAAAAACCTTTAATTTCTTATTTTTATTTCGTTTTCTCTCTATTTAGTATAAAGGATCTGTTAAAATTTGTTGTTGATTTCCGTTACAGGCATTCGCTTTCCCGCTTCTCTAAGCAGGAGTCTCATTTATTACGGACAATCAACAAAGTGCTAAAAACAACATTAATCTGTAACATAGCCATTATAAAAAACAATCCTCTATATGTGAAAACTATATTTATTTCTGTTTTTCAACAATAATCCGGAAACGATCTTTCTTTGTTTTACCTTCAATAGATGCTAATTTACTTCGACCATATCCTCTTATTGAAATGGTATCTCCCTCTTGGCATTCAAATGATGTAGAATCGACTACCTTCCAATTCACCTTTACTAATTCATTAGTGATAAGTGGCTGAATTTTCTGCCTTGAAATATTATAGATAGCAGCTCCAACTACATCTAACCTTAAAGATGAAACGGTTGTAATGAGTTCCTGAATCTCATCCTCATGTGGAATAAGTTCATTTAGAGATTTCTGTTTAAGGTTAATTTTAGAGCGACCCACTTCATTAAAGTTCATATTCAAATAATCAGATATCTCATCAGCACATATAATCTGTACACTATCTTGATAAAACCGGATATCACCAAATTTAGAGCGTTTAAGCCCTAGACTCATTAGTGAGCCTAAAACTTGTCTATGACTTAAAGTAATAAATTTACTAGCATATTGTACTTCAAAAAGAGATAAATGAAAGTCTTCCTGACTAGGCTCAAAATAATCAGGATACAACAGAGCTCTTTTTCGCTCTGTTTCATGAACTCCACCAAGAAATGAAACCTTCACTTCTGCATTTTCTCCAATAACCGATGAAACAATCTCCTGCTCACGAGGATCTAGAAAATCTGTTAATTTCGGACTATATTGCATAAGGACATTTTCTTTCCATTCAACAACCTGGTCAATAAAATGATGTTCTTCACCACGAAAATGTTGATAAATATGATTCATATAAACACTCCACTTAAAATTAACTCGAGTTTAATTTTATTTAAGCATATTTTTGTGCTTTTTAAACTTTAGGTTTTAGATTTATATAATAGGCTCTGTTAAATTTTGTTGTTGATTTCCGTTACAGGCATTCGCTTTCCCGGGAAAAAATGCAGTTCGTTTTTTCCTAGGTCCGGGAGCCTCCTCGGCGCTAGCGCCTGTGGGGTCTCCCTTTGACACGCTTCTCTAAGCAGGAGTCTCATGCCTTTCACTCCAATCAACAAAGTGCTAAAAATCAACATTAAGCTATAACATAGCTATATAATAAAAAAGAGGGACCTTATATAGTCCCTTAGCCTATCATATTAAAAATTGAAGCCACTCCATATTGAGCAAACATTAAAGCCAAAATTGCTACAATTGGTGAAAGATCAATCATTCCTAGTGGCGGTATAATTTTACGAAAAGGTTCGAGGTATGGCTCTACTATTTTTGCTAGTAATCCACCAAAGCTTGACTCTCTGGCACCCGGGAACCATGATAATAAAATGTATACGATTATCGCATAGGAATAGATCGATAACACTGTACTAATAATACTGTATAAAAAATCCATGTTTGTTTACCACCTTTGATGTTCTTCTTCTGATACTAACTCTGAAATTGATCCTGTTACGTCAACATTATCGGGTGTACAAAGAAAAATATTCATTCCAACTCGTTGAATATCTCCACCGATTGCATAAACTGTTCCACTTAGGAAATCGACAATTCTTTTAGCTTGGTCTCTTTGAATGCTTTGAAGATTAACGACAACAGCTTTACGATTTTTTAATTGATCTGCTATTTCCTGTGCTTCAGCATAAACTCTAGGTTCACTTAAAACAACTTTAGATGATTTCTGTACACTTTGCAAACTAACCACATTATGTTTATGATTTTGAGGTTGCTGTTTTTGTGGTAATGCTTGCTGTTGACTTTCATACTCATTTTCTTGTTCTTCTTCAATATATTCATATTCTTCATCTTCTAATGCAAAAAAACTTTTAAATCTGTTTTTAATTGACATTTTTATACACCTCCATTTTCATTTCCAACAAGTGAAGTGCCAATTCTTATATAAGTTGCTCCTTCTTCAATGGCGATTTCATAGTCATTAGACATTCCCATTGAAAGTTCCTTACAAGGTGCTGAATGTAGCTGTAAGGCTTGTACATCTAGTTGGCATTTTTTTAATAAAGCAAAGCATTGACGGATTCGTGTCGTATCATCTGTATAAGGTGCCATTGTCATTAATCCCACAACTTCAATATTAGAATATATAGCTAACTCTATAATAAAACCTTCAAGCTCTTCGGGTTTACAGCCATGTTTTGACTCTTCCCCGGAAACATTAACCTGTACAAAACATTTTACCGGTTTCACAGCTCTCTTATTTATTTCTTTAGCAAGTGAAAGTCGATCTAAAGAATGTATGTAGTCAACTTTGTCCAGGATGTTTTTTACTTTTCTTGTTTGAAGGGAACCAATAAAATGCCATATTGCTTTATCACCAATCTCATGATACTTTTCACTTAAGCCTTCATCTCTGTTTTCACCTAGATGAAACACTCCAGCTTCAACAGCATCTCTAGCACGTTGTACACTAACATACTTTGTAACAGCAACGACTTGTATTTCATCTGAATTACGCCCAGTTCGCTCACAAATGCTTTTAATATCATTTCTTATTTTATTGAAATTCGCTTGAACATCCATAATAATTGTTAAGCCTCCTCATTAATACCAATAAAGCTTAACATTCTACCAGTTTTCCCGTTATCTCTTCGATGTGAGAAATAAAGCTCAGCTTCACAACTAGTACATTGTTTTGAAACCAAAATATTTTCTTCTTTTATTCCTGCATGAAGTAGCAGATTTTTGTTAAGCTTTTTTAAGTCTAATTTATATTTCCCGGTTGTTAACGTTTCATATGGCTTTGAATACACTTCAAGAACTTCACTATCTATTGCTGAAATAACTCGTTCATCAACTGTGTAACAGCAAAATCCAATAGATGGACCAATTGCAACTAGTATCTCATTACGAGGAATCTCTTCATCAGCACTCCAGCAATTTATCATTTCACCTGCAATATTTTGAACAGTTCCTTTCCACCCCGCATGTGCAAGTCCTACTAATTGTTTCTCCGGATGAAAAAAGTAGATAGGTACACAATCTGCAAAACAAAGTGATAGCATGATTCCTGTTTGGTTTGTATAAATAGCATCACAATTTACCATACCATCAGAATATTTTAGTGTACCTCTTCCACTGTGTTGTTTTGTAACCTTTTGAATGTTATTAGAATGTGTCTGTTCAGCAAATACCCAAGCTTCTAAAGGAACATTTAATTTTTCCGCCATTCTATTTCTATTGTTTATAACAGCCTGATGATGATCATGCACATGTAACCCAAGATTTAAGGAACAAAAATCTCCAGTACTCTCTCCACCATTTTTTGTTGTAAAACCGACCTTCAGTCTATTATCTTTTTTATTCCACGAATCTAAAGTCAAGTATGATTCATCTCTGTGCAAAAAAGGCTCTGCTATCATCTTGCTCAACCCTCATTTTCGACATTTATTACATAACGATCGACTTTATTTTACCACATCTTGCCGATAAGGTTTAGCATGAAAGTGAATTTATTCATCTTGGACTTCAATTTGTCGATTCATTCGGACTAAAATGACATCTTCACCTATCTTTACTATATTTCGCCATGGAATGACGAATTCCTCGTCTTTACCAAAAAAACCAAGCATTCTACCTTGACAACTAATAATAATTGCTTGTATTTTACCAGTTGTAACATTTATATCAAAATCATCAATATTCCCCATTTTCTTTCCGTCAGAAACGTTAACAACATCTTTTGTTTGAAAATCTGAGATATACATATAAAAATCCCCCTTTAGTCTTTAACTTGGATTTATTAACGATTTCTTTGATTTATTTCATTATTAATGATCAATGTCCAAACTACTCTTATTTATATGTATGTTAGGAAGGGGTAAAAAAATTCGAATGGTTTTATATTTTTCTTTTACCATGATGTTTAATATGATTTAGACATTAATATTCAACGATCTGACTTATATCATTCCTATGTAAAAAAAGAAAAGACTACTTTAAAAAAGTAGCCTCAATTTTGAATATTTTTATTCATTTGTTTTATTGCAGCTTTTTCTAAACGAGAAACTTGAGCTTGTGAGATACCAATTTCTTCAGCAACTTC
Organism: Metabacillus litoralis; assembly: GCF_007994985.1. GTDB lineage: Bacteria > Bacillota > Bacilli > Bacillales > Bacillaceae > Metabacillus > Metabacillus litoralis. The sequence continues at coordinate 328,679 of NZ_VOQF01000003.1, forward strand.
CATTTGCGTTTTCCCTTGAAAAAATCGTTTTCGAAGAATCAATTTTTCACGACTATTCAAGCGCCTCATGCCCTCTTTTAATGCTAATTCTTCAATCCATTGAATGTCACGATTTTTTTCATCACTTAACTGATCCATGACAAAGATTGGATCTCCTCCATCATTATAGATAGGCTCAAATAATGAAACTGGATCTTGAATGGCATCTAATGCAAAAACAATCTCTTCGTGCGGTACATCTAACACCTTCGAAATTTCTTCTGCAGTAGGTTCTCTCGACGTTTCACTCATAAGACGTTCTCTAACTTGGAGAGCCTTATATGCGATATCTCTTAAGGAACGAGACACGCGGATTGGGTTGTTATCTCTTAAGTATCTTCGTATTTCTCCGATAATCATCGGTACAGCATATGTTGAAAATTTGACATTCTGGCCTAAGTCAAAATTATCGATTGATTTCATTAATCCTATACAGCCAACTTGAAACAAATCGTCAACAAATTCTCCTCTGTTGTTAAAACGCTGGATAACGCTAAGTACCAATCTTAAGTTGCCATTCACCAGCTCTTCTCTTGCTGATATGTCTCCGCTTTGCATCTGCTTAAAAAGTTCCCTCATTTTCTCATTCTTAAGAACTGGAAGTTTTGAGGTATCAACCCCACAGATTTCAACTTTATTTCTTGTCACCTTTTTCCCTCCTAACAGGAGTTGCTGTACAGAGTTAAGTATCTCCTCGAGTGGAAAAAATATGCACAAGCTATAAAAGTTAGGTGGGGGTAATAACCTCTAATTAATTGATATTATAGGCATTATCAAGTTAAAAAAATTTTTTTAAACCATTTTGTTGAATTCTTTTTGTAATCTTTTGATAATTCTCTTTTCTAGTCTTGAAATATAGGATTGAGAGATACCAAGCATATCCGCTACGTCTTTTTGTGTTTTTTCTTCTCCGCCAAGTAAACCGAACCGAAGCTCCATAATTTGCTTCTCCCGATCATTAAGCTGGTGAAGAGCCTTCATTAACAATTTCCGATCTACATTTGCTTCAAGATCTTTCGTAATGATGTCATCTTCTGTACCCATTACATCTGATAATAATAACTCGTTTCCATCCCAATCAATATTTAACGGTTCATCAAAAGAGACTTCTGACCTCAGTTTATTGTTTCTTCTTAAATACATAAGAATTTCATTTTCAATACATCTTGAAGCATATGTTGCTAACTTGATTTTTTTCTCTGGATTGAATGTATTTACAGCCTTTATTAATCCGATAGTACCAATGCTAATTAAATCCTCAATATTAATTCCTGTATTTTCAAATTTTCGAGCTATATAAACAACTAATCGTAAATTACGCTCAATTAAGATGGATCTTGCTGCTTGGTCACCACTAGGTAACTTTTGTAGTAATACTTCCTCTTCATCTTTTGATAGGGGTGGTGGTAGAGCTTCACTACCACCGATGTAATAGACCTCATCGGTTTTAATCCCTAGTTTAATTAATAGCTTATACCATAAATAAGTTAGATGTAATTTTAATTTTTTCATTTTCCTCCCCCTTCTAAAATAAAAGAATCAGAGTAAGATAGAAATATGTGATTATTAAGATACATTCTTAATTGATTGACCTTGAAGCATTTTCGGATGAACAATACACGAATACTCATCTTCTGAAGAGAGCTTTGTTCTATTTAAGCCAACAATCGTTTTTTGCACCTTAATTTTCTCATCTTTTGTTTCTATCCACACTTCATCAGGTTTAAATCCCAGCAAAAATTGATGATCAGTTCCAATAACACGATAAGGTATAATTCGCACTCGATGTTCCCATGGATGACTTTCGCTAGATTCACTTATCGATTTCATAACATCATCCTGTAAAGCCATTTCAATTAACTGTTTTGGTATGTAATCTTGTACCATCAATGTGTCAATAATCATCACTGGACTTCTTGTAATAGGATCTACAAGCTGATTTCCACTATCAATCAAACCATTTAAAGTGAATTGAATTGCATCTACTTTAATCGTAACAGTTACCAGTTGTTCAAAATGAATCTTCTTTGCTTCTATACCTTCTAGACGCTTTCTTGAAAAAACCCAAACAACAGGAAATCCAATTAAAATAAATATCCAGCTTATCGGATGTCCAAAACCATTTGAATTTGTCATTAAGATCCCGTCTAAATAATTAACTTCTGACTGTAGAAAATAATGTGCACCTATCATTCCACCACCTACCATAAAAGTGACAAAATAGAAAGTTAACAATCCATGAAAGTAATAGCTAAAACGTTTAAAACCAAACGCTATTAAAACCATAAAGATTGAAATGATCATTTTGCCAACTGGGTGTGTAGCAACAAATGCTAAAGGTGTAAACATCATTAATACAATACTTGAGCCCAGTAGAGAAGCTAGAAAAATCCTAAATTTAAATACTTTTCTTTTTAAGGTAATTGCTGTTAGAAGAAGTAAAAACAAATCAAAGGAAAAGTTCAAGAGCCAAATAACGTCTAAGTAAATAGACATTTGTTACTCCTTTCCCCTATGTAAGATAATAGGTCCTACTCATTTACTAATAGCTTCGTTTTGTTGTTGACGTTTGCTTGCTAACAAGGAAAGCCTAGTTCCTTTACCTTGAACTATCTGTGACTCTTCACTTTCCACTTACAATGGATTTTTTCCAACAATAGTTACCCGTAATGACACAGATTCGGCATATATCAACAGGTGATTTAACAAAGCTTTTTCTTTAAATCGAATCAATTTAAGAACCTGTTAGCAACTAGTATAAATCTTCATAGACAGGAAGTCTGTCAATTACTGCCGATAAAGTGTAAGTATTTTTGCAAGATTATTAGAATTTTTGTCGAGTTAGCATAAAAGGGAAAAATCTTTTCTTAGTTATTTATTTTTAATACCACATCCTCTCTTTTAACTTACAATAAAATATTCTTTCGTAAATTTTGATCATTTCACTCTGCCTTGAATCAATAGTTTGGTAGATTCATATCCATCTTTTCTGCTTCCTTTATTTCATCCATTTTTCTAAAAGCTCCTTAAACTAGTTGGTGTTTAGTGTTTACTATTAAATCTTTTATCACTTCCTTAATTCTTTTAGCTCCATAGTTGTAAATAGTAAGTAGCAGAAAGAAATAAAAAAAGGTGCTAAATTCGTTTGAATTTTAGCACCTCTTTTATGTGTCAACTTAACGACGCTTATTACGGTTTCTTAAGAAAGTTGGAATATCCAATGTGTCATCAGACTGTTGTTGCTGAACATTATTACGAGTTGTATCTTGTGGCATTTCCTCACGTTTATTTTCACGTTTTGGAGCCGGCTTTGTCATTGTATTAGTTGCACCACTAAACTGACGTGGCGGTTGCTTCAATGGATTTGTATCTTGTTCTGCAAAGCCAGTTGCTATAACCGTAACAATAATTTCATCTTTTAGATTCTCATTAATAACAGATCCGAAAATCATATTTACTTCTTGATCAGAAGCAGTAGCAACAATATCAGCTGCTTCTTGTACTTCATACAAGCTTAAATTCATTCCGCCTGTAATGTTCATAAGAACACCTTGAGCCCCATCAATTGATTTCTCTAATAATGGACTAGAAATAGCTTTCTTCGCTGCTTCTGATGCACGATTTTCTCCTGTAGCTACACCAATACCCATTAGGGCAGATCCTTTATTAGACATAATTGTTTTTACATCTGCAAAGTCCAAGTTAATTAACCCTGGTGTTGCAATTAAATCTGAAATACCTTGTACACCTTGTCTTAATACATTATCTGCTTCTCTAAATGCTTCTAACATAGGAGTATTTTTATCTACAATCTCAAGTAAACGATCGTTAGGAATAACAATAAGGGTATCTACAGATTCCTTCATCGCTGAAATACCGCCTGCAGCTTGCATTTGACGTTTACGACCTTCAAATGTAAATGGTCTAGTCACAACACCAACTGTTAATGCTCCTAAATCCTTAGCAATCTGGGCAATAACAGGAGCTGCGCCTGTTCCTGTTCCACCACCCATTCCAGCCGTTACAAAGACCATGTCAGCGCCTCTTAATGCTTCTTCTAGCTGCTCTCTACTTTCTTCAGCAGCTTTTTTCCCAACCTCTGGATTAGCACCTGCACCTAAACCTCTAGTAAGTTTAGAACCTATTTGCATTTTAACTTCTGCTTTAGATAAGTTTAAAGCTTGTGCATCAGTGTTAACTGCTATAAATTCAACACCTTGTACCCCGTGCTCTATCATTCGATTAACAGCGTTATTACCACCGCCACCTACTCCGATTACCTTGATGGTCGCCAAGCCGTCAATATTTGTATCAAACTCCAACATGCGAAATCCTCCTAATCCATCAAATGACTTCTAATTGATGTGTACTATTCAAAGAAGTAGCCAAAAAATTTCTTTACTTTATTAGATTTTTTCTCTTCTTGCTGTTTTTGCGGTTTTGTTCGATGTTGCTGAGGTTCTTGAGCTGCTGCTACCTCAACAGCATTTACCGTAACATTTGAACCAATTTTTCTACCTTGTATCTTTGCATTTTTATGAGCGAATTGAATTAATCCTACGCCTGTCATATATTGTGGTTCTCTTACACCAATATAATCCGGACTGGCGATTCTTACACTATTTTGAAGGATTACTTGTCCTAATTCAAGTACACCTGGCATTCTAACCGTACCTCCAGTAAGAACAAATCCACCAGGTAAATCTTGTATTCCGAGTCTCCTTAATTCATGTACTAATAGCTCGTAAATTTCTTCCATTCTTGCTTCAATAATATCAGCTATCTCTAATTGATTAAAGGTTCTTTTTTGATCAGAACCTATTACAGATGCCTCAAATATTTCGTCTTCAGATGCATGGTCATAATAAGCATGTCCATACTTGAGTTTAATTCGTTCAGCTTCATCTGTTGTAGTTCGAAGTCCGATAGATAAATCCTTTGTTATGTGCTCTCCACCAAGAGGTAGAACACTTGTTGCTACAAGATGGTTTTGTTCAAAAACAGCAATTGTTGTTGATCCTCCACCTATCTCAACTAGAGCAACACCCAGATTTTTCTCATCCTTTGATAATGCGACAGAACCTGCTGCTAATGGTTGTAAACAAATGTCTGTAATCTCTAAGCCTGCACGCTCTACACAACGTAATAAATTATGTAAAATCGTCTTAGAACCTGTAATGATTGTTCCTTCCATCTCTAGACGAACACCTAACATCCCTCTTGGATCATTAATCTCATCTAAACCATCAACAATAAATTGTCGTGGAATAACATCTATTATTTCTCTTTCAGGTGGAACTGATATAACTTGAGCAGCATCTAAAACCCTTCTAACATCTTCATTAGATATTTCACGGTTCTCACTGGAAACAGCTACTACTCCATGACAATTTTGAAGGTGCACGTGGTTACCAGTAACACCAACAACAACTCTTTTCAAAGAAATTCCAACCATTCGTTCTGCTTGCTCTACTGCTTTTTTTATAGAATGAACGGTTTCATCTATATCAACTATAGATCCTTTTCTTAATCCTTCTGATTTTACATTACCAACACCAATTATGTTCAAAGCATCATTTGTCATTTCACCAATAATTACTTTAACACTGGATGTACCGATGTCAAGACTTACAAATAGTTCATTGCTGTTCATTCTAAGGCACCTCCTCATCTATTACTACTCTTCTTATTCTAATCTTCGAAGAACAACATGACAATGAATCTAGTTTTACATATTTGTAACAAAATATTTTTTGAATATTTATTGATTTTTGCTTCACTAGTGTTTATTCGTCAAATAATTCGAATTTCCTTTTTAAATAATCAAGTTTTTTTCATTTTTTCTCTAGAAATTGACCATTTTGAAATTAAAATTCTTCTTATCACTGCAATATTTTGGAACAATCTAACACCAAAAGCAAAAACAGCTACTAGATACAAGTCTACACCAAGATGAACACCGAGAAAAGCTAAACTTGCAGCAAGTATAATGTTAAAGAAAAAACCTGACACAAACACTATTTCATCATAGATATCTTGCAAGTGTGCTCTAATACCACCTAATAATGTATCAAGGGCTGCTAAAATAGCGATTGATAAATAATTAGAATATTCAGGGGGAATTCGTAGCTCTGATACAAGACCTAAAAAAACACCTAAAATCAAACCTAGTATTGGTAGCCACATATTATCCCCCTTCTTTCTCTGCTTCTATAGGTTTCATGTTTTTCACTCGAATTGTGTCCTCATAAGCTGGAATAGTTATGTTTTCTTCTGGGTTAGAAATAAACAAACTTAGATTATCGATTGCAAAATCCTCATCTGTTGTTGAAGCATTCATTCGATTATAAAGCTTTTCGACATTTTCGGAAATAACTTTTATTTCTATCGGAAAGGTATGTAAACTTAAATTATCCATTTTTGTTTGGCCATTGATGTCTCGTATGACCGTTGAGTTAATAACTCGCCTTCCTTGAATGGATATATCTGTTGCTCCGTATGAATTCAATTCATTTATTAACCGCTTAAGTAGTTCAGGTGAAATGTCTTGAATTTGGGACCCAATTAATTCTTCAGAAAACAATTTGTCTATCTTAATCGTAATACCTGAACCTTTCACCTCTGTTAGTCCCGCTTCTTCCTTCAATATATTTAATGTCTCTTTTAACGCGGTCTCCGGATTTTGATCTTCTTCATCTTCATAGGTTTTTAGCATCTCATTATATTTTCTGATTTCACTTGAAAGTTCAACTTGTAATTGTTGCTGTTTCTTTAAATCCTCTCTAAGCTGCCACATATCTCGTGTATCTCTTACGATAGGTTCTTGTATTGTGTGAAATTGCACCGCAAGCATCATTCCAAATATCATCAAAAGGATAGTAAAGCTAATACCCCTTTTCCAATCCTTACTTTTCATACAAACCACCTAGCTATTCTTTACTTATATAAACCTTACTAAATCTTACCTCATATGTGATAAAACAATGTATCTAACAGATATCGTGCTCAAATAGCAGCAAGAAGTAAAAAAAGTCCAGACCTTAAGAAGAAGTTTTTTGCTCTTGCAACAAAGGTTCCATTTTTATCTTATCTTTTTTTTCAATAGATACCACTATGTTATCGTAAGCAAGTTGATCAATAATTCCTCCAGTAATATTTAAAGATGGTATTAAAACATTTGGATCACCAATCGCTGTTATTACAAACGGGGCAGGAAATTGGTTGCCATCAACGGTTATGACAGGTCCGTTGCAATATATATAAGAATGACTTGATAACCTCTGACCATTTACAGACACTGAGTCGGCACCAGAGATATATAATTCATTGATTACGTCAAAAATATGACTTTCATGAACAATATAATTGTTAACATTTTCTCCCTCAGGAACATATGATGCATCTTCTAAAACAACCTCTACACCTTTTCCCTCGACCGCAACATCCCCAACATACATACGGTACTTTTCTACATCTTCTACAAGATTAAAATATACCTGTTTCTGATCTTTTAATGCTTCTTCTATTTTCTTTACTTCTTCCTGTTTCGCATATAATTCTTTTTGAAGTTCTCTGTTCATTTTTTCATTCATAACTAATTGAGACCTTATAGCATATTCTTTATCCCATTGCTCAGGAGAAATTGTCCGATTTTCGTTTCTTTCTTTAGTCAACTGAAAAGAATATGAAATTAAAAACCCTAAGACAAGAAGGACAAGGGATAAAATAACATAACTACCCCTCAATTTCACTTTCATTTCCTTCCTCCTCTTTATTTAATTGATCGTATGACCTAAAGTAGGATCCCACTTCTAAGTGAATAACACCTCTACTATTCTCATCAAGCGAATTCACTATGCTTGGGTAAGATTCCATTTTTTTCGAAAATGTTCGCACTGAGGCAATAACTTCAAAACCATCATTCATATATAATTTAATAAGCCAAGGATCTGTCTTACCTGGAGTATGATGTATTTCGGAAATTGAATTTGTTATAGTAGGTGATATTTTTTTTAATTCACTAACTAGTTCTTCAATTTCTTCATTACTCTTCCAATTTATTAAAATTGGAGCATCAGCCGGTGTTGTGACAACTTGATCTTGAAGTGCTTGTCCATTTTCTAAGATAGGAAAATACGCACCTGCTTTTTCAAGGTAAGCAACACTTTCAAATTCCTCTACCTGCAAAAAGATATAATTAGGGACTTGTTTTTGAATCTCCACTTTTTTGATTTGCAAATGCTTTTCGATTTTTTCTTTTACATTATCAGAATTTATATTCCAGAATCCTGTTGACTTTGATATGCCGCTCATTTCAATAATTTCACCTGAAGTCACATAATTATTGCCACTTACAGTTATCCTAGAAACTTTACTTAATGGAGATTGAAAATAGATAACAAGTAATATTAATAGGAAAAATATTGACAAAAAAGAAATAAGTCTGCGATTAGTCTTGTGTTTACGCTGCTGTTGTAATTTAGGTATGCGGTCTTCTAACGAAACAACTTTTTTTTCCAATCAATTCACCCCACCCTAGCATGAATAAGCTAGGTAGTTTTTCATTTTTTACTGAATAATAGTTAAGTTCTTTAAAATCTACTTGTTGCCTCACAAAAAATCTAACATTTTTAATGTAAATGATAAAACAAACGGCATATAAAATGCCGTTTATTTTATCTAACTATTTTTTGTTATTATAACACAATAAAAGGAAATATAGGGATCTAATGTGATTATTTACTACCTATTATTTCAACTTCCGTTTCCATTTTTATACCATACTTATCAAAAATTGATTTCTTAACAAAATCGATTAAATCTAGCACATCCTGGGCTGTTGCTTCTCCCGCGTTCACAATGAAATTACCATGCATATCAGATATTTTCGCTCCACCTATTTGGTAACCTTTCAAACCAGCTTCTTCAACTAATTGACCTGCATAATTAGGCAATGGGTTACGAAAAATACTACCAGCACATGGAAAATTCCACGGTTGTGTATCTCTTCGATAGTCTTTGTTTTTTTGCATAATCGCAACAATATCTTCCTTTTTACCTTGTTTTAGCTGTAAAACAACCTCAATACAAATCCCTGGTCTTTTCTCTTGAAGAACAGAGGTACGATATGAAAATTCTAACTCTTCATTTGTTAACCAAGTTAATTGTCCATCCTCAAATAAAACAAGAGCTTTGTTCACTATTTTAGACATATCAGATCCATGGGCACCAGCATTCATATATACTGCTCCACCAATAGACCCAGGTATACCACTGGCAAACTCTAAACCTGCTAGACCCTTCTTACTTATAATTGTAGCTAACTTTATAATAGAATACCCTCCACCAACAGTCAGCGTATCACCATCAATTTTCATTTCATCTAGTCCAGTTCCTAATTTAATGACAACACCTTCGATTCCCTTATCAGCAACTAGAAGATTTGAACCTCTTCCAATAGCTCTCCATTTAGCACCGTTAGATTTAATAATTTCCAATGCCTTTTTTAAATTCTCACTATTAGAAGGTTCAATCAATATATCAGCAGGACCACCAATTCTAATTGTAGTATGTTTTGCCAACGGTTCATTTTCAAGTACTTTTCCTATGTTAGCATCTTTTAATTGCGTCAATAATTTACTCATCACTACCTCCTTGATATAAACAAACAGAGAAAAAATAAATAATCCATATCTATTTCTATTTATTTCCCACTAATTTTTTGCATAACTTTATATAATCTTTGAGCTGAATCTGGTATACCTAATCTTTTCGATGCTTGACTCATTTCATCTAGTTTTATTTGATTTAACAAAATATGATCAATTGTCGAAAGGAGAGTATTACCATTTAATTCTTGCTCTTTCAGTAAAATAGCAGCATCCTTATCGCTTAATGATCTAGCGTTTACTTCCTGATGATTTGCCGTAACGTATGGACTAGGAATTAAGATACTTGGTAAACCAAGTGCTGTAATCTCAGCTAATGAGGTTGCACCTGCTCTTGAAACAATTAAATCAACAGCTGATAATACCTCTGGCATATTATGAATAAATGGTTTTATAATAACATGAGAGGAATCACTTAATTTATTAATCTCCTCCATTACTTTTTCATAATGTACCTCACCAGTTACATATACAACTTGATATGACTTACCAGCTAAAGTAGGTATCATTTGTAACACCGCATCATTAATTGCCCTAGCTCCCCTACTACCTCCAAAAATCAGCACAGTTTTTTGATGAGCTTTTAAACCTAACGATTGTCTGCCTTTTTCGGCATCTCTGCCAAGGACTTCAGATGCTCTTGGATTACCTGTTAAAATTACTTTATGCTCAGGAAAGTATTTTTTTGCGTCTTCAAAACAAATTGCTACTTTATCAACATATCTTGATAAAAACTTATTCGTTACTCCTGGCAAACTATTTTGCTCATGAATAATAGTAGGTATATTTAGTTTTGAGGCAGCATAAACCACTGGTCCGCATACATAGCCACCAGTACCAATTACAACATCCGGTTTAAAATCCTTCAAATATTTCTTACAAATAGTTACGCCTCTTAAAAACCTCGTAATAGTCTTTACGTTCTCAAAAGAAATCTTCCGTTTAAATCCTGTGATCTCAATAGCCTTAAAAGGTATCCCCGCTCTTTTCACAATATTATTTTCTAATCCTTTTTCAGTGCCTATGTATAAAAACTCCACATTAGGATCATGCTTTTTTATTTCGTTAATTAAAGCTAATGCTGGGTAGATATGTCCACCTGTTCCACCACCACTTACTACTACCTTCATAGCTGTCCCCCACTTCTCCTGATATATATAGATTTTTTAATTGTACAATTGAAGATATAAGACTTTTTTCGGAAAATTTTTGCTAATTATCTTAATCATATGTTTAAAGAACAGTACTTTTTCTTTTACATACCTATACTAAGACAAAAAAGATACTATAGACTGTATTCTTCAACTTACAAATACAATTAAATTTCTAAATAAAAAATTCACATATGTAAAACGTATTTAAGGCTGACTATTAAGGACTGCTTAGAGGATATCCTCTTAAGTTTGTCACTCACCAATTGTCAGCCTTAATTTTAACTTCTTATATTGTATATGATAAATAACTAATAATAAAACTTCTTTTCTTAATTCAGTATTTAGAATATCGACTAACATTCAATAAAACACCTATTGCCATCAACATTAACGTTAGTGATGAACCTCCATAGCTTAAAAATGGAAGAGTAATCCCAGTAACAGGCATCAACCCTGTAACAACTCCTACATTGATCATAACTTGAATGGCAACCATTGTGATAATACCTATTGCTAAGAAACTACCATATAAATCTGGTGCCCCAAGTGCTATCCTGATTCCTCTCCATAGCAATAGTCCAAATAATAAAATAACAAATGATCCACCTATAAAACCAAGTTCTTCTGCTAAAATGGCAAAAATGAAATCTGTTTGAGGTTCTGGTAAATAAAAGAATTTCTGTCTACTTTGCCCAAGTCCTAAACCAAACAAACCACCAGGTCCAATTGCATACAACGACTGGATAATCTGAAATCCACTACCTAATGGGTCTTCCCAAGGATCTAAGAAGGAAGTGATTCGTTTTATTCTATATGGTGCTGATAAGACAAGAGCAATAAACCCAGCGACTCCTATTAACCCTAACCATACGAAATGAATAACTCTTGCACCTGATACAAAAATCATCACAATACAAGTTCCAACCATTACTGTACCTGTTCCTAAATCTGGTTGTAGCATAATGATTCCGAAAGCAGTAAAAACAAGACCCAGTGAAGGGACAAGACCCTTTTTAAAAGAAGTTATTTTTTTCTGATTTTCAGATAGGAACTTTGCTAAAAATGCAATCATGGCTAATTTCATAAACTCAGAAGGCTGAATTGAAAATGCACCAACACCTATCCAACTACGAGAGCCATTTCGTTCCATTCCTATTCCTGGAATTAATACTGCAACTAGTAGAAAAAAACAAATGATTATTAACATTTTAGACCATGTTCTCCAGGTCCAATAGTCAACATTCATAATAAAAAACATCGCGATTACACCAACACCTGCAAATAACAGCTGACGTTTTGCAAAAAAGAATGAATCATCGAATTTATAAGTCGCCCAAACTGCACTTGCACTGTATACCATGACAAGACCAATTGTTAAAAGAAGTAATGTTAGAATAACTAATATAAAATCTGGTGTAGACTTTTTTGCTGTCAACGCCGAACACACCCCTGTATCAAGTTTATTAAGGGCTGTATCGTATATAGAAAAGCGCGGAATGCACCGTCTACAAGTAAAACATTGTACAAGCCCTTAGTTAAGCTTATGCACGGCTTGAATAAAAATGTCTCCTCTTTCTTCAAAAGTTTTATACTGATCCCAACTTGCGCAAGCTGGTGATAATAAAATAACATCTTCTGTTGTGGAAACTTCAAACGCCGTATATACTGCTTGTTCCACATTATCGACACGTTTGATTACTTCTATTCCAGATTCTTTTGCTATCCGTTCTAATTTAGGTGCGGTTTCTCCAAATAAAACCATCGCTTTTACATTTTTTAAATATGGCTTTAATTCATCAAACTCATTACCTCGGTCAAGACCACCAGCTAACAATATAGTTGGTGTATGAAAAGCCTTAAGTGCTTTGCTTGTTGCCAATATATTTGTTGCTTTAGAATCGTTATAAAATTTCCGTTTTAATACTTCTCCAACAAATTGAAGTCTATGTTTTACTCCATTAAAAGAAGTTAACACTTTTCTAATAGCACTGTTCGTCACACCGAGTAGTTTTACTGCAGATATTGCCGCTAGTACATTTTCAACATTATGTTCACCTGGCAGAACAATATCTTTTAAGGAAATAATACGTTCACCTTTAAACCAAACACTTTCATCTTTAAGATACGTTCCATCCATACATTCTTTTGTACTAGAGAAAAAAAGCTTTTCTGCATGAGAGCCTTCAGCACTACGCATAACATCCTCATCATCATAATTAATAATAGCTACATCTGTAGAGGATTGATTTTCATAAATTTTGCCTTTTGCATAGATATATTCATCTTTTGTTCCATGATAATCTAAGTGGGCATCAAATATATTTAAAATCATAGCTATTTTTGGTTTGAATTCTCTAGTTCCTAGTAATTGAAATGAAGATAATTCCATAACAATCACATTATCCTTCGTAGCATCTTGTGCAACCTCGCAAGCAACTGTTCCGATATTACCTGCAATAAGTGGTCGCTTGTTATCAACAAGAAGCATTTCGTATATAAGGGTAGTTGTTGTAGTTTTTCCATTTGAGCCGGTAATGGCAATAATATCTGCTTCAGAAATTTTATATGCAAGCTCTACCTCTGTGATAATAGGTATGTTTTTTTCTTGAGCTAATTTTATCAGTGGATTTGAATAAGGTATGCCTGGATTTTTTACAACTTCATCAATTTGGAATTCATCCAATATAGTTAGTGGATGGTCTCCAGTAATTACTTTGATACCTACTTCGATCAATTCCAAAACTGCTGATTCTTGTTTACTTGCCTTTAAATCATTTACTACTACATTTGCACCAAGCTTATGTAATAATTTAGCGGCTGCTAAGCCGCTTTTTGCCAACCCTATAACTAATACATTTTTATGTATATATTCGTTTGTTTTTTTCAATTACAACCACACCTCAATATATATTCCAAGTACTGCAAATATTAAACCTATTGTCCAAAATGTCACAACAACTCTCCATTCAGACCAGCCTACTAGCTCATAATGATGGTGAAGGGGACTCATTTTGAATATTCGCTTACCTGTTGTTTTAAAGGAAATAACTTGAATGATAACAGATAAAGTTTCGATAACAAACACTCCACCTATAAGTACAAGTAGGATTTCCAACTTAGTTAATATGGCAATCGTAACAATCGCACCACCCAATGCCAGTGATCCGGTATCACCCATAAACACTTTTGCAGGATGTGCATTAAAAACTAGAAACCCTAGAACTGCACCTACTACTGCAACAGAGAAAATAGCAACATCTAGTTGAGATTGATTCCAAGCAAGTACTGCAAATGCACCAAAAGCTATCGCAGCCGTTCCTGATAACAAACCATCTAAACCATCAGTTAAGTTAACTGCATTTGATCCCCCAACTAACATAAAGATAACTAGCACAACATAACCCCAACCTAAATCAAAGGAGAAATTTGTACCTGGAATACCAATATCAGTTGAAAATCCATATTGTGTATAAACAATATAAAATATAATTGCGATGATTACTTGCCCTAATAATTTTTGTCTAGACGTTAAACCAAGGTTTCTTTTCATTACAACCTTTATAAAATCATCTAAAAAGCCTAACAAACCGTACCCTACTGTTACAAATAATAATAAATACATCTCGACACTTAACTGAGAGTATTTGCCGGTCATCACAATCGTAGTAATAATAATCGCAAAGATAATCATTACCCCACCCATTGTAGGTGTACCTGATTTCTTTTGATGTGATTTTGGTCCTTCCTCTCTTATACTCTGACCGAATTTTAATCTTCGTAGAAATGGAATAATAAGTGGGGATAATAATACACTTATTAAGAATCCCATTGCAATTGTAATTAAGATCGCCTGCTCTAACATGTATAATCCCCCCTTTCTATCAATGTCTCATTACTATATACGAGCATGTTATATATGCAAATATCATATGTCTTAATTTTAAAAATATGTTTTCCTATCGTAATTTCAATCATCTTATCAACTTCTCTTTCTATCTATGTTACCTATTCTATGATTAAAAAAGCTCTATAACCACACAATTTTACTTGTGTACCATAATCCAAATAGAATAGATTTTTTTATTTTTGAATACGTTAAACCATTATATATTTTTGTTACAGACATTCTCACTCTAGGCAAATCCATTATTTATTCGCGAGAGCACCTAAGGCACTTACGCCTGTCGGCTCTCTCTTTGGTGTATTTTTCCTATGAATAGTATAATGCACAGCTTTAACTAACTCCCGAATGAATCATAAATTGAATAGTCAACTTGTAGAATCGTCTATAGAACTTATTTTTTAAATAATCCGATCGCATTTATTGCGATTTCTTTGTCGTCAAAGTCAAGAGTGTGGTTTCCAATTTGTTGATATGTTTCATGCCCTTTACCTGCAATTAAGATAACATCACCTTTTATTGCTTTTTTTACAGCTAGCTGTATCGCTTCTTCTCTGTTAGGAATTGAGTGATAGTGCAAACCTTCCACTCCCTTTTCCATATCTTTCAATATCATTAAAGGATCTTCACTTCTTGGGTTATCAGATGTAAAGATTGGTTCATCACTATAATCAGAAGCAATTTTAGCCATAAGAGGACGTTTGGTTTTATCTCGGTCCCCACCACAGCCTACAATACAAAATACTCGACCTGTAGCAAATTGTTTAATTGTCTGAAGTACGTTTTCTAAACTGTCCGGTGTATGTGCATAATCAACGATAACTGTAAAATCTTGGCCTGCATCAACCAATTCAAAGCGACCTCTAACTCCTACCATCGACTCAATTGCTTTAATAATTACCTGTAGATCGATTGATGAAGCTAGACAAGCAGCAACTGCTGCTAAAACATTATAAACACTAAACTTACCCACCATATTTATCGTTACTATTTTTTCAGCATTTGGTGTAATAAGAGTAAACTGTGTTCCTTGTGATGTCATTTTTATATCTTTTGCCATAATGTCTGCTTGTTGATCAATTCCATATGTTAAAATTTTTGCGGCAGTCATTTTTTTGTATTCTTTTGATGCCTCTTCATCTTCGTTTAACACAGCAACCTTTATTTCGTTATGATTGAAACGGTTTCCTAGCTGTGCAAATAAGAGACCTTTTGCAAATTGGTAATCCTTCATCGTTTCATGATAATCCAAATGGTCTTGTGATAAATTTGTAAATACTGCTACATTGAAATCACAACCATGGATTCTCCCTAAATGTAAGGCATGAGATGATACCTCCATAATTGCATGTGAAACTTCTTTTTTCATCATTTCACTAAAAGTTTTTTGTAGTGTTAAGCTTTCAGGAGTGGTATTTTTAACTGTTTTAAGTTCATCAGCAATTTTTATGTACATCGTCCCAATTAGACCAGTTTTCTTATTTGCTTCATTTAATATACTTTCAATAATGTGTGTTGTTGTTGTTTTTCCATTTGTACCAGTTACACCAATGAGGTGCATATGATGAGTAGGTTGACCATAAAAGATATCAGCGAGTAGAGCCATTGCTCTTTTAGTATCTTTCACAATAATAACAGGTACATTTACATCTATTTCCTTTTCAGCAAGAATTGCAACAGCTCCATTTTCAACAGCCTTATTAGCATAATTGTGACCGTCAACTGTATAACCTTCAATACAAATAAACAGGCTCCCATTACTCACTTCTCTGGAATCCATTTCAATCGATTGAATAATAGGATTTTCGGTAAAATCATAGATTTGATGATCGTTTAAATATGTAAGTAATTCATTTAATTTCATAATATATTCCTACTTTCATTTCAAAGCTTCAATTCTGAGATCACTTAATTGATGTTTTTTACTCAGTCCTTATTTTATCTTACTTATAAAAAAAGAGCTATCCTTCTTCGTTTTATTTCTTGATAAAAATAGGTTTTTTTCTGATATATTGTGAATTTATCAATAATCTTAGCTCCATGAAGCTTTGTTGTTAAATTGTTGTCATTAACTTTTAAATTAGTATAAGTTGTTTAAGCGTTAGGTGCGAGACTCCAACAGGTGGGACAAATATTATACTAAAACAACAGAAAGAAAGCGTGCCATCTATCATTTTTAAAAATGGCATGCTTTCTTTTATTAATCTTTATCTGATTTTACACTTTTATCTTCACCTAAATAGACACGTAATTTGGAACCCTCTTTCACTTTCACACCTTCACTCGGGGATTGCTGCACAACAACCTCTCCTTCACCAGAAACATCAAGCTTTAAATTAACTAATTGCTCTGATAACTCTTGTTTCGATAACCCTATAATATTCGGTACTTCTACTAATTTTGTGTCCAACCAGTTATATTCTTTTTCTATCTGGTCTTTTCTTGGCTTAACACCTATTTCAGGAAGAACATCTCTCATTATATTCCCAACAATCGGAGCTGCTACTGTCCCACCAAACTGAACTGTGCCTTTAGGATTATCAACAGCAACATATATTACAACTTGCGGGTCATCTGCAGGAGCAAACCCAATAAAGGAAACAATATGATTATTCTCCATATATTTTCCATCCTTAACTTTTTGAGCTGTACCAGTTTTCCCACCTACACGATAACCATCAACAAACGCGTTACGACCTGTTCCTTGTGCAACAACACTTTCAAGAGCATAACGAATTTCCTTTGATGTTTCCTCAGAGATCACCCTTCGTTTTGCCTCAGGAGTTTGTCTACTTATCACTTCATTTGTAACAGGATCGACCCATTCTTTAGCAATATAAGGTGTATATAATATCCCTCCATTAACAGCAGCAGATACTGCCGTAACTTGTTGGATTGGTGTAACAGAAACACCTTGACCAAAAGCTGTAGTTGCAAGCTCAACAGGACCTACACGCTCAGGCTTAAACATAATACCTGTACCTTCACCTTGTAAATCAATGCCTGTTTTTTGGCCAAAACCGAAATTTTTAATGTACTTGAATAGTGTTTCTTCACCAAGTCTTTGTCCTAACTCAACAAAACCTGGATTACAGGAGTTTTGAACAACCTCTAAAAAAGTTTGATGTCCATGTCCTCCTCTTTTCCAGCATCTTAATCTAGCTCCATCTACCTCAACTGAACCAGTATCATTAAATTCATCTTTCTCAAGATCCACCTTTTGTTCTTCAAGCGCTGCAGCTAACGTAATAATTTTAAATGTTGAACCTGGTTCATATGTGCTCCATACAGGCAAATTTCGATTATAAACTATAGGATCTACATTCCTGAAATTTGCAGGATCAAAATCAGGTCTACTTGACATACCAAGTATTTCCCCATTATTTGGATTCATTGCAATGGCAATAATTCCATCTGGGTTATATGTAGCCTGTACATTATCTAATTCTCTTTCAATAATGGTCTGAACTCTAGAATCAATTGTCAGTTTTAAGTTATTCCCATCTACAGGTGATGTATAATCATCCGCTTCATCAGGCATACGTTGACCTTTAGCATCAGAGAAAAATTTAACATATCCTTTTTCTCCCTTTAACTGCTTATCATAAAATGATTCTAACCCTAATAATCCTTGGTTATCAATACCCGCAAAACCAAGAACATGTGATAAATAGCTACCATAAGGATAATATCTAATCGAATCCTCAGCAATGTAAACACCTTTAATATCTAAATCTCTCACTTCATTTGCTTTTTCATGAGAAATTTTCCGCCCCTCAGGATTTATACGTTCTATAGATACCTTATTAGTAAGATGTCCATAAGCTTTTTCTTCTGACATATTTAAAGTCGCTGCCAGTTTTTTTGCAGCTTCAGCAGGATTTTCAATTTGTCTTGGAACAACATAAATTGATGGCGCACTCATATTCGTGGCCAGCTTTACACCATTTCGGTCTAAAATTTCTCCCCGTTCAGGTTCGAACGGTATATTTCTGCTCCACAGGTCTTTTGCACCTGAAGTTAATGAATTACCAAGAAAGAACTGAACATATCCTAGACGTATATCAATCACTAAAAAAATTATCAACCCAAAAAGCAAAGTTAAAGCAAGTCGCTTTCTTACAGTTACATTTGATACCCGCATATCCTATCCCCCCTTGTCTAGGCTCGTTGTAAAATATATGCTTGTACATAGGAGAATAGAACATAGAAAAGTAGAGATGATATTTGAACCCGGTCCCTAAACTTCATATAAATAATGACAAAAAGAAGTTACTCCGATTGAGTAACTTCTTAGCTTATTATTCTTCTTTTTCTAAAGCTTGATCGTCAGAGGATTTGCGAGTATTTAACGTAATTGTTAATAAATCTCCTGCTTTTACGATACTGTCCTTCTTAATACTTTGTTTTGTCACATATCCTGATCCTTCCGTTTTTATCGATAAATCTAAAAGATAACCAAACTTCATAACATCTCTTCTAGACCAATCAGTGATATTTGGCATTTTAATAGAATCGGAAGTTTTCAGCAAGATTTTTTCATCATTAATCACTGCTGTATCAGCCTCGGGATATTGAGAGATAATTTTCTGACCATCACCAAGCAATACTGCTTCTAAGCCTAATTTATCAAGCTCAGCTTTTACTTCAGTGAGATTTTTCTCTTCCAATGATGGTAACTTGATTCCAGCATTTTGTGTGGTTGATTCTTTTTCAGAAACAGTACTAGTAGGATCGATTTGTAGGTATTGCAGACTGTTTTTCATAACAGTGTTAAACACTTTTGAAACTGGCATTGCTCCTGCTTGACCCTCTAATTTAGGTCTTTGTACCGCAACATACACAATCAGTTCTGGGTCTTCCTTTGGTGCGATTCCAAGGAATGAAAAAATATAGTTATCATGACCTCTAAGAACTTCACCCGAGTCAGAATACATTTGTGCAGTTCCAGTTTTACCAGCAACATTATACCCTTCAATTTTAAAAGGCTTACCTGTACCTTTTTCTCCAGTTACAACTGTTTCTAATAAATTCAGTACTTCTTGAGATGTTTTAGCAGAAATCGGTTCCCCCGCAATCGTTGGTTTCGTTTCCTTAACGATTTCTTGTGTATCTGTATCTACTATCTTTTCAATAACGAACGGTTTCATCATTTTTCCACCATTAGCTATCGCGGTAGCTGCTTGAATTTGTTGTATAGGTGTAACAGCTGATGCTTGTCCAAAGGATGTAGAGATTTGATCACGGTGAAATTTATAATTGAACTTACTATTAACTTCATCTGGGAGATCAATTCCTGTCGTTTTTAAAAAACCAAATGAGTTGAGATATTGGTAAAATCGATCTGTTCCTAAAAGTTTATCAGCAATTATAGAAAAACCTACATTTGAGGAACGCTGTACACCTTCATTAAAGGTAATCGGTCCCCACCCAGTCTTATTATGGTCATAAATATCTGGTCCATCTACTGAATATGACCCAGACTGATATGTAGCATTACCATTATAGACTCCTTCTTCAATTGCAGCTGCGAGGGTAAAAATCTTCATAGTAGATCCAGGTTCATAGCGTGATGAAACGACATCATTGTAATAAGAATTAATGTCTCTTACATTTGGATCAAAGCTTGGACGTTGGCTCATCGCAAGTATTTTGCCTGTTTTCGGATCTGCCACTACTCCTATGATCTTTTCTGGCGTGTATTCATCAACAACCTGATTCATTGCATCTTCTAAAAAGGTTTGAATTTTCTGGTCAATCGTTAAATAGACATCATTTCCATTTTCAGGTGCCGTTATTTCATCTTTACTATTCGGCAACTTCCAATTATATCCATCTTTCTGGTATTTAACAAAACCATCTTCTTCATGCAAATATTTATCCAAGGTTTTTTCCAGGCCCATCATACCAACAGTTTCTGCACTATCATCTTTTTGCTGAGCATAACCTATTAAATGGGACGCAAATATACCATTTGGATAAAACCTTTGTGTATCACGGCTGAAGATTATCCCAGGAAGTTCAAGCTTCGTAATTTCTTCTTTTAAACTATGACTTATATCCCTTCCCGCTGCACCAAATTCAACCTGGTATAAATCTTTAGAAAGAAGCTTTTCAATTTCATTTATATCCATATTTATCAAAGGTGCAAGCTTTTGAGCAGTTTCAGAGACGTCAATAACATGTTGAGGGTTATCAGGATCAGTTGTTATTTTATCATCAAGAATTGCTACAAGTTTATAAGATGATTTATCTTCAGCAATAACATTACCTTTACGGTCTAATATAGAACCTCGTTCAGCCTCAATTGTTCTCTGACTTTTATACAGTTCTTCGACTTTTGCTGCTAGTGCTTGGCCATGTACAGTACCTGTTGACTGAATGTAAAAGAAACGAATGAATATCGTTAAAAAAAGCAGCGCAAAAAATACTGATAAAATCGCTGCTCCTCTATTCATATTTTTATTTTTTTGAGTCAATTTCATACAAAACCTCCCCATTAATCATACCACCATCGTTCTAAAAATCATACAATACTTTTAAGGGACTAAACTACTATTAATAAAGTAGTCTAGTCCCCAATATACGCTATTAGTCTTGTACTGTTTTAACACTATTTTGATCTAAAGTTAAGCCTAAACCTTTTGCTTTCTCCCAAATTCTTTCGTATGTACTCAGTTCTTCAACCTGAACATGGAGGTCACTATTAAGCTTTGTTTGTTCATATATCTTCGCTTCCATTTTTTGAATATCTACATTCGTTTGATAAATGGTATAGCTACTTGAAACAATTTTTACAGCTCCAATAACAAAAAGTCCAATGAGTAATATAACGAGAAATTTTTCACCTAATGTTATAGAAGCTCTTCTTTTTATTATAATTGGTTCAGTTTTAGGTTGTTGCTGATGTTGATGCTGCTCTTGTCTTTGTTGCTCTATTTTCCTTGCTAAATTACTCATACTTATAACCTCCTTAGATAAATTTACACAATGTAAACTTTAATTTTTGTCCTTTATAACTTCTCAATAATTCTTAATTTTGCAGATCGAGCACGATTATTTTCTTCAAGCTCTTCTTCAGAAGGTAGAATTGGCTTTCTAGTAACTAGTTTTGCTTTGGGTTCATAACCCTCCGGAATAACCGGCATATTACGAGGTAACTCAGGTGGTGTTGCAGCCTCCTTAAAGGCTGATTTACAAATTCGATCTTCCAGTGAATGAAAGGTAATGACACTAACCCTTCCTTCGGGCTTTAACAATTCAATTGATTGTTCAATTGCTTCTTCAAATACCTTTAATTCATCGTTAACAGCGATTCGTATAGCCTGAAAAATCCTTTTTGCAGGATGACCACCTTTTCTTCTAGCAGGAGCTGGGATTGCATCCTTTATGATCTCTACTAGCTCACCAGTTGTCTTTATCGGGTTGTTTTCTCGTTGCGCTTCAATTTTTCTTGCAATTTGCTTTGAGAATTTTTCCTCTCCATATTTAAAGAAGATTTTCACCAAAGCCTCATATGGCCAATTATTTACAACTTCAAATGCAGATACATCTGATTGTTGATCCATTCTCATATCTAAAGGTGCATCATGATGATAACTAAATCCACGTTCAGGTGTATCAAGCTGTGGAGAAGAAACTCCTAGATCAAAAATAATTCCATCAACTTTCTCAACACCTAACGCTTTTAACTCCTCAGCTAAATAGCGGAAATTACTTTTTATAAAAGTTACTTGTCCCTCATAACCAGCTAATTTCTCTTTAGCATTAGCCAATGCAACGTCATCTTGATCAAAAGCATATAAATGACCTTTTTGCGATAATTTCGATAAAAGGTAGCTGCTATGACCAGCACCACCTAATGTACAATCCACATATGTACCATCTTCTTTAACATTTAAGCCGTCTACCGTTTCCTCTAATAAAACGGTTGTATGTTTAAACATAAGTTGTACCACCTTTTCAAATCATTTCTATTAGCTTGTCCACTTTAGTCAATATTTTGCTTAAGTGAAGATTATATATCAAAATCAATCATATTTTCTGCAATCTCTTCAAAAGAATCTTCTTGTTCAGCAACATATTTTTCCCAAATAGGCTTACTCCATAGTTCAATTCGATTTGAAACGCCGATTACAACACATTCTTTTTCTAGTTTTGCATACTGCAAAAGTGGTGTAGCAATGTTAACACGACCTTGTTTATCTAACTCACACTCAGTCGCGCCAGAAAAGAAAAAACGAGTAAAGGCACGTGCATCTTTTTTTGTTAACGGGAGAGCTTTAAGCTTTTCCTCAATTGTTTTCCACTCACTCATCGGGTAACCAAATAAGCATTGATCTAATCCTCTTGTTAGTACGAAGGCTTCACCTAAACCTTCTCTAAATTTAGATGGGACAATCATTCTGCCTTTTAAATCGATGGTGTGTTGATATTCTCCCATGAACATGCTCATTGCCCCCACTTTCTTCCCTTAACTCACCACTTCCCCCCACTTATCTCCACTTCTTATTCTACATTTCTTTTCGCAAAAAAAAAACCCTGTATTAACAGGATTTTCAAAAAAATTTCATTTATAATTTGACAATTTTATGCTTTTGATTAAAAGAATATGACAATTTTAGCAAATCTCTTACAAATTCCGGTCCGAATTTGTTTATATAGTAATAAATATTCCAAATTCTTTCTTGTGGATGTAAATTTGGAGCAAGTGACAATTCCATCGATTTATATTTAGAAAGTTGAACCTGATGCTTTTGTTTTTGGCGCTTTTCCACACTTTTCAAAAGAAAATCAAGATGGTCTTGGATAAAAGCCCCATTTTTTTGCAACATAGGATCTAGACTAGGATCTATTTCCACTGCTGCATGTATCAGACTTGAATGTATTGAAGAAATTTCTTTTTTTGCTTCATCAACTATTTTTTTCATATCCACAGGTGTTACTGAATCCAAATACGATTTCATTGCAGCTTCAATCCCATTATGAAGTAAATCCTCAAGTAATACGCCTGTTTCAATCAAATTCCTTTCAATAGATCTTTCCAATAAAGTAATTTGTAACCTCGGCAATACCGGCGGCATTTTCATTTCCATTATTGAGAAAACTTTCTTTAACTCAGCCCAATATGTTACTTCCCCTGGTCCTGCAATAAATGCAAGTGTCGGGAATAAGAATTCCTGCATTAATGGCCTCGTCACTACATTATTACTAAATTTTTCAGGATTTGTTTCAATAAGATCCATTAATTCTGCATATGAAAATTGGATATTGATATCAGGTATAATAAATTCCCCGTTTATAGCCCGTTCTATAAGAAACCTCTCTCCATCATGGTGATAAAATAAATTTACACTATTTTCACCTAAATCAATTATTGGCGAATAATTATGACTGATCATTTTTTGTTGTTGTTCAACTACAGCAGTATAAATAGATTGATTTTGATCTACTATTAATCTGAAGCAATTTTTCTCCAGACTTCTTAAATCCGGGTCTCCTGAGTTAATTAGTACCAGACCTTCATCCCGAAATAAATTCATAATCACTTTTTCAAAAAAATGAACATATGTATCGGACTCACTTATATCTACTTTTAATTGTTGAATTAATTGATTTGTAAAATCGGTTTCTCCATAAGCTTCAAAAATTTCCTCGATCCACTCTACTGTTTTTTTCTGGTTCAGAGGTAATTGTGAAACAGATTGTTTTTTTAATGGAGAATCCTTTATTGAATGCTTTTTAGGCACTCCGTTTTTGTTAACAAATAGATGATTGATTTCAGCAAAGTCATGATCCTCGCCAGCAATCCAAAATACAGGTATAACAGGTAAACCTAATTTATCCTCTTGTTCTCTTGCTAAGACAATAATTGATATTATTTTATGTATTGTATATAAGGGACCTGTAAGTAATCCAGCTTGTTGACCACCAATTACAACAACACTATCTGGATCCTTTAATCTCTCTATATTATTCAATGTTTTATGATGCCCAGGAAAACACCTGCTAGTATATTCAAATAAATATGAGGATAAAGCATCACGCTGAAAGGAGCGATTTTTTAGATCCAAAGCTCTTCTATTAAATAGTTCTTCAGAATGGATATCATAGTCAAAATATGTTCCATCTTCTATTTTATTGTCCATTAAATCATTCATAAATTGATTTGAAGAGCGTAGGGAGAGTTCAACAATCTCCATTTAGAAACTTCCTTTCTAGATTAAATCTAAAATTTGTGCCGGCTGTTGACAAAAGCTATATAATTCATGTTGGATACAATAACTCCATTTCAAGCACAACGCTTTTTTAAGAATTTGAATCAATAAAAAACATTTTATTGCTTAAGTTTACTGTATTTAAACACATTTTTTGTCCACAATCCAAAATAACATTTAGTTGTATTATGTATTATTTATTATGATATCTATTTATATCAATTTTGAGTATAGCATTAATGGTAAAGAAACAAAAAAACTTTGCCTATAAGAACATTTTATAATGGTAATGTATTTTTTATGATTCCATCAACTACACCATAAAGAGTTAAAAAAAGATAGCTGACAAAAAAAACTAAAAATGAAAGCCTCCACACTTTTTTTGAGGCTGTTGCTATTGATGGCATTTTCGTTTTTTTATAATCAACGTAATAGAAAAGGACTATCAATCCAACTAACACTAATACTATGTGGAGAATAAAAGATTTTTCAAAAATAGCTATAAGATGAAAATGAACAGATGTAATAAAGATAATAGTTGTTATGTCAGCTGTCCAAAGAATTGTTTTCTTTTTATTACCTGCGATATAACGTAAAAGAAAATAAATGGCAATTAAACTTAATAACGGTAGAGTAACAGCAAATGAAACAAACCATTCAAAAATATCCATCTAAACCCTCCCTAAGTTGTTCTCATTCTCAATTCCTTTTACTGCGTAATACAAGAACCTCATATATGGAATGTTTTTTCCATAAGCATGATCAATTAAATACCCAAGTATTGAATCAATCTCTGTTTGCCTTCCTTCTTTTACGTCCTTATACATTGAAGAAACATTACCAGCAGTATTTTCACAAATCTTTACTACGTGTAACCAAAGTCCATCTACATCCCTTTCATTTAATACATCGATAACCTCAAGAAACAATTCATATAATAGCTTTTTAAAATATGGATCCGAAATCAATTCACCGTTTTTAACTTTTAAAACTGAGGTTAAAGAATTAATTGTCGCGTTAACAACTAACTTTTCTTTTAAAATCGGCTCCCATTCTGTAAATAATTTAAACATAAATAACGAATGCTCGTTATTTATAAGTGTATTTATTATTTCTGAATCTATTTTCTGCCTATCATAAAAGGCTATTTTGGTCATCCCTATTCCAGTGTGCTTGACAGTTGTTTCATTTAATTTTAATGCTCCATGTTCTGAAACACCAAAAAGAATTCGATGATGCGATATTTCTGGCATGAACCGAATATGCCCCATACCATTCTGTAGAAACAAGATTGTTTTTGAAGGTTGATCTTTTAACTTCTCAATAATTTCTTCTAACTGATACTGTTTAACCGTAATAATTAAAAATTGTTCTTTATATTCTCTAGAGTCATTAGCATTCATATTCATATGAAATAAATTGTTATCTCTTTGAACAGTTATTCCCTTTTCATTGATAAGATTTGCTTGGACAGCTTTGTTTGTATACAGAGTTACTGATTGATTAATTGAAAGATAATAACTATATAATAATCCTAATGAGCCTGCTCCAATTATACCAACTTCCACTTATTTCACCCACTCGTAAATTCATCTACACATCATCTTTTACTAAACTATAAATTATCATATCAAAGTTACGTTATGATCACTATAAATTCGTCTTTCTCTCTTTAATAAAACTGGGTATCTTCAGTAAGTTAGCAAATGAAAACGGTAACTAAATATGTAACAATATTCGCTTTTCCCATGTTATAATAATTGTAATGTAATAATGTTATGAATTAAATAAAAATTTACTTCGATATACTTATTTATTATATACAGCTAGGAGGAAATGACTATGTTAAAAGTTGAAAGGTTATTAGTCAATTATAAAACATTAGAAGAATTTAAAAAATTTAGAGAGTATGGCATTCAAGAACTTTCGATGCTAGAAGACCTACAGTCAAATATCATCGAAAATGACAGTGATTCACCATTCTATGGAATTTACTATGGAGACAAACTTGTCGCTAGGATGAGTCTTTACCGAGTTGACAAGAAATTTGACCAATATTTCAATCCTCAACAAGACTTTTTAGAGCTTTGGAAGCTTGAAGTTTTGCCTAATTACCAAGGAAAAGGTTATGGGAAAGCACTTGTTGATTATGCTAAAAACTTTCAATTACCTATCAAAACTAACCCACGTGTAAAATCAGGTGACTTTTGGACAAAAATGGAGTTTGAACCTGTTAAATATGATATGGAAAGAGATAAAGGTGAAAACCCTTTAGTGTGGTATCCAGCTGGAGTCTCTGAACAATAAACATAAGGAAAAGTGTAAGCCGGCCTGGAGCTAAGACTTTAAAACTAAGTGCAAGTTTTTATACTTCATATTCATCTTAAAAAACAGTAACAACAAAAAGAAGTAGTGGATAAAATCCCACTACTTTTTTGTTGCTTATAAAATTATCACTCTGTGAAACAGTGCTTTCATCTTATAACTAGTTGAAAAAGATCCTTTAGATACAGTGCAGCTTTTTCAGTTACAAAATTTTCGAAATCAGCATTTACAATAGAGCATCTTTTCTATTTCTAATTAAAATGGAAAAATGCTTTTCCCTACTTTTCAACTCTTTCTAATACTCCATTTTTATCCATTTGAAACTTCACTTTTCGATTTCTCTCATCTTCTTGTAGAATAACCATTTTTCTAACTTTATCCATCACTTCAATTAAAGCATGATAATCAGCTTCAATCACTTGCAAATTGTTTGATAATGTAGTTTTCTCTTGCTTAAGCTTTTTAATAATCTCTTTCAGTTCAATATTCTCAGTTGTTAATCTTTGATTTTCTGCTTGAATTTCATTTACAGCAGGTGCTTCTTCGTACTGTTTAAGAAATGTAATAAGTTCTTTTATTGTATTTGAACTTTGACTTTGGTTTTGATTGACGAATTTTTCATTAGAGACTTCTATCACTTCTTTTTCTTCATTATTTTGATCTTGTTCAACAGAGGATTGCTCCATATCTGAAGTATATGTTCTTAACTCTTTTCTTTGCTTTTTTGCAACTTCAATACCAGTTTTATATTGTTTACGAACATGTGAATTCCATCTAAACCCACATGCTGCTGCAGTTCGAGATAATTTTCTGCCTACTTCTTCAAATGCAGCAAGTTGTGTTGCACCTTCACGTATATGTCTCAGCACCACTTCAGCTAATAATAAATCTTCATCATGTGTCCATGCATCTTGTCGTGTAGTAGTCATCTTAATACCTCCAATAGTCACTTTTAATTAATACATATGCAACTACTAGAATAGATAGACTAATTACACTCTATTACTTATAAAAATATACAACTGGGCCTAAAAAGTATTCAAATAATCTTAACACTGGATGTTCATTCCTTTTTTCTGCTCATAAAATTCGCAACAGCTTGATGATGTTCATCTAACTCCCATAACACTGAACAGTTATATATCTCAGACATCATCCGATTATGTAATCCGGTTTGCTTCCATTGATTTACTTTAATTGATTTATAGGCTCTTATTACATTTGGGTCGGTAACTAATGAATTTTCTATAAATTTGTAAGTAACAGAGTAAAAGTCATCCTCAGTAGAGATAACTTTGTGAATAAAGCCTAGTGATTCTGCTTCTTCAACTAATATTTTGTTTGCAGAGTATAAGAGGTACATCGCCTGATCATATCGTAATTTTTCCAAAAGCATTGTTGCTCCACCCCAACCTGTGGTAATCGCTAATTGCCCTTGAATGAATCCAACAGAAACACCTTGTTTAGCTAATCTAAAATCACAAGCTGTTGCTATTTCACAACCACCTCCTAAAGCAACTCCATTTAACAAAGCATAAGTTGGTACAGGAAAAGTCATTAATTCATACAATATATCTCCCATTTTCGAAAGCATTTGATAGGCTTCTTTTTGTGTTTTCAAAGCATGAAATACCTTTATATCTCCACCTGAACAAAAAGCTTTTTCCCCTTCCCCTGTTATAATAAGCGCTTTCAAATCTTTTCTATCCTTAATAGCCTCAAGACTTAACTTAAGTTGATCCATACTTTCAAAATCAATTGCATTATATTTATCCGGACGATTTAACCTTAATTCAATAACCCCTAACATAGGTTCACTCATGACTATTTTTTGCATGTGTCTTCTTCCTTTCTTTCATTTAATAAGGACTTCCCTCATAAAGTTGTTTTTTTTACATCGTGTAAAAAAGTTTAGTAAGAATCTCATGCACCATTCTTTTTCAGTGTTTTGTATTTATAAGGTTCCTTCTAATAGTTTAGATTTCACAAGACTGTATATAATGCTGCTTCCTTCAAGTTACTAAAAAACATTACGATTCGCAAAATTTTTATATCAAAACTAAGCCTTTAACTTGTTTTACTTCTAATTATGTATAATCTAATCTTATATTTAGTTCAAAAATATCTTGTAAATATAAAAACGTGAGAATCAATAGATTCTCACGTTTTTAATGGCAAACATATTATTTGCTTACAACGTCTTTTCCTTTGTATGTTCCACATGCTTTACATACACGGTGAGCAAGTTTGCTTTCACCGCAGCTTGGGCATTCTACCATACCAGGTACTTGTAATTTAAAATGAGTACGACGTAGTCTTTTTCTTGTTTTAGAAGTTCTTCTAAAAGGTACAGCCATTATTCCCACCTCCTTAAAGAGCATTACATAGATGAATCCGAATAAATCGGTTCATTGTAAGATATTAGCTAAAATATCATTAGCTTTCGTCATTTTCGAAGAATTTTGCCAGTCCAGCTAATCGAGGATCAACCTTGTTATTCTGAGCTTCCTCAGAAATCACTTCCCAGTCTTTACCTGATTGCGGAGCAGCTCCTTCTACTTTGTCATCATCACAGAAAACTTGTATCGGAATTTCTAATATAATGATTTCTTTTATTATTGGGGTTAAATCCAAAACATCACCATCAACTAGATGAAAATCATCTTCCGTATCATAATCTGCTGGTTTTAATAAAAATGTTTCTGTTGTATCAATTGAAAATGGATATTGAACATCCACTAACGTTCGAGAACAAGGAAGAACCATTGAACCAGTTATTGTTAAGTGAAATGTTGCTTTAGTTGAGCTAAGATCTGCTCTACCAATAACATTTACCGGACTTATATCACGTATGTCTTTATGACTTGTGACAAGGTCACTTACATTAACTTCTTCATCAATCTTCAATCCCTTGCTTTGCAATTGATGTAGTTGACTAATTGTCCATTTCAACGTGTATCACCTCAAGGCAACAAAGGTAATTATAGCCTTCGCAAAATAATTTGTCAATATTTTTTCTTTACAGTGTTAGTATACATGATAATTTCTATAATGCAAAATTAACAACAGTATTACACCATATATTTTGCCGTTCCGTTAGAACACTATACAGAAAACAATGGAATAAGTAAAGAGGTTTATCCATAACACTTCTTAATCTATAATAGTATTAGGTTTGAGGTGGGATCTGTAAATTGGATGGTTGAATTTCACTTTGTTTTTTTATCACTCGGTTTGTTGCTAACGTCAGCACATAAAGATCCCACACTTTAAACACAAGCGTTCAAATAGAAAAAATATGAATTGTTGGTGATAACATGAATGTTCTTGGTTTGATTGTAGAATATAATCCTTTTCATAATGGGCACTTATACCATTTAAAAGAATCAGTAAAAAAAACAAATGCTAATGTTGTTATTGCTGTAATGAGTGGGAATTTTCTTCAAAGAGGTGAACCATCGATCATCTCTAAATGGAAACGTACTGAAATGGCTTTACTAAATGGTGTTGATTTGGTTATAGAGCTTCCGTATGTGTTTGCAACACAAAAAGCAGAAACCTTTGCAAACGGTGCAGTATCAATATTAGATGCATTACATTGTGACAGTCTTTGTTTTGGTAGCGAATCAGGTGAAATTAATCCGTTTCTTCAAACAACTCAATTTTTATTGCAGCACCAAATAGAGTATGATGAACTAATAAAAAAACACGTTCAAACTGGAGTGAGTTTTCCTAAAGCATTAACTCTTGCTTTTCAAGAATTAGCGGGAGATCAAGAAATACTAGATCTTTCTCTTCCAAATAATATTTTAGGATTTCATTATGTGAGTGCCATTTATAAACAAAAGTCAAAAATCAAACCATATACAGTTAAACGATCATCAGCCGGATATCATGATGAAACTTTTACAAGTCCTACAATTGCTAGTGCAACAAGTATTCGGAAAACTCTGTTCTCGAGCGAAAGTGAAGAGTTGAAAATTAGAAATTATGTACCACCTGAAACATTAGAAAGAATAAACAAATATAAATCTGAAAACACTTTGCTCCATAATTGGGAGAGTTATTTTCAATACTTAAAGTACTCAATTTTGACAATGAGTAAAGAAGAAATTCAGTCAATTTACGAGGTTGAAGAAGGGTTAGAAAATCGAATACTTAAGTTTATTATCCAATCAACTAGCTTTCATGAATTAATGGAAAAATTAAAATCAAAAAGATACACATGGACAAGACTTCAAAGAGTATGTACCCACATATTAACAAACACTACAAAACAGGAAATGAAGGATATAACCGAACTATCTCCATACATAAGATTATTAGGAATGACAGAGAAAGGCCAAAAATATTTAAATTCAATCAAAAAGGATGTTCCAATACCTCTTATCTCTAAGGTATCTTCTTTTCAACATCCCTTACTTGACATTGATATAAGAGCATCATACACATATAACATGATATTTCAGGAACCCAATCGTTCATTACGTCTGCAAGATGAATATACTACTCCTCCAATTAGAATTTTGAGGAAATAATTAAGCAATTTAGTAGGAATTTTTCAGTTATTAATATGACCTAAACTTGCTATCTGAATAGAGATCAAAAAATGCCTGGATTAGGTGATTAATCCAGGCATCTTTTCATTTAAGATCTTTTGATTGAAACTAATTTTCATGTTTTAATTATTATCCTCTATTTTCATTAAATAATTTAACGCATCGTCAAAGGTATCTACTGGAATGATTTTCATATTTGTATTAATATCTTTAGCTGTCTTGAGGGCTTCTTGATAATCTGATGTAGAATTGTTTTGTTCATTTGGTGCAAAAAATATATCAACACCATCATGATCAGCAGCAACTATTTTTTGGGAGATCCCTCCTATTGGACCAACTTCACCCTCTGCGTTAATTGTGCCAGTACCAGCAATTTTATATCCTTTTGTTATATCTTCTTCAACAAGTTGATTATAAATTTCCAATGACATCATTAAGCCTGCGGAAGGACCTCCAATTTCTTCTGTTTTCAAGGTAATGGTAGGCTCAACATCAATTTCAAGATCTGTAACTAGCCCTATACCTATTCCCACTTTACTTGGCTGATCTTTGAATGCCGCTAGCTTTATCTTTGCTTCCCTTTGCTCTCCATCTCTTTCATAATTTATGAGCACCTCATCACCTACATTCTTTTTACTCACATACTCAATAAATTCCTCTGCTGTTTGAAATTCAACTTGATCAACTGAATAGATTCGATCTCCCACAATTAATACATCAAATGCAGGCATATCTTCTATAACACCGTCTACATATATTCCATTAAAAGTAAAATCAACCTTTTTATTTGCTTTTTTATAAGCAACGGCAATCGCAGATTCTTGAGAAGCTTCCATCATGTGTAGTTGGCGATTAAAATATTCTTTATCAGTTTCATCTTCACGTCTAATCTCCTCAAGAGGGTGAAGGTAATGATAGTCATTTATTTTTGCCCAAAGATATGTTAAAGGGTTAGCTCTACCAAACCGTACAGTTGTTAAAGAAAAACTACCTTCTTCCTTATCAAATCCATTCTCCACCTCTATAATCGGTTGTAATTCTGAAGCCATCCCTGGCTGTGTAACATAATAGGGGAGTTTGATAAATGTTGTAATCAGAAAAATAATTGCTAAAAAAAGGCTCGTTCTAAAAATAGTTCTACCCTTCATCAGAGTTGTTCTCCTTCCACTTCTCGATAAGTTTATGTATTTTATCAACCTGTAACCTTGCTTCTTTTTCACCAATATCAATAATTTCCTTCGTATTTTTAAACGCCCTAGAACTATATTGCTCTACATGTGGACGAATCATGACATCTGAAGCAATTTCCCGGTGATGTACAAGTTCATCCTGCATAATATCTAAACTTTGTAAAATAACATCAAAAATAGACGTTATATCTTCATTTTTCTTTACATGTGATACATCTACAGCAACCACAATATCTGCCCCCATTTCTTTTACAACTGAAACAGGTACTCTATCAACCACTCCACCATCCACTAACAGTCTACCATTAATTTTTTCCGGAACAAAGATTCCAGGTATTGCAATACTTGCTCGAACAGCATCTGCAACAGATCCTTCTTTAAAAACCACTTTTTTTCCATCGTATAAATCAGTTGCTATAACGGCAACAGGTATGTCTAATTGTTCAAATGTTTTATGATGTGTAAATAAACGAATCAGTTCTTTTACACGATTACCTGAAATAAATCCCATTTTAGGAATTGTATAATCTAAGTAGTATTTTCTTTTAAATGCTAACGCAAATTGGTTCATTCTTTCAATGCTTAAACCTGATGCATAAAAGGTACCTACAAGAGCCCCCATACTACTTCCTGCAATTAAGTCTATTGGAATTCCTTCTTCTTTTAAAACCTTTAGTACTCCTAAATGAGCAAATCCCCTTGCTCCACCAGAACCAAGAGCTAATCCAATTTTAGGTTCCTTTTTCAAAGAGAATCCTCCTTTTTCGGCTTACTTTATTGCGTTACATAAGTTGAAGCAAGCAGCATGAAATAAAGTCTAGTCACCATCTTTTCTTTCTTTGAAATCGTAAATAATAATACTCCTAATAATTTAGTCATTTATAAAAATGTATGTGTAATACATAATGCTTATCCAATATTTTCATTTTATTTACTTATAAATCTAGATAAAAGTAATTTCCAAAACAGATAATTATTCTATACGACATTCTTATGGTCTAAAAAGTGTACCTATTCACGTATATTGAACTAATGAGGATTGTACAAGTATATTTGATAAAACTGATTAGAGCTTTATCAGTATAGTCGTCCATGACTCTGGGTGTGCATATATTAAAAAATTCACATTCAGAAACTTGTTATATTTATAATCTATAAATTATTATGACCGTGATTTAGGAGGCGTCACATTTTGAGTCTTTCAAAATTCAAAACCATTTTCTTAGCTATTTTTATTAGTGGTCTTACAATTTCCATCATTTTAAATCCTAAAGAATCACTTGATGCCTCAACTAGAGGATTAGAAATATGGTGGGAAGTTGTTTTCCCATCACTTCTACCATTTTTTATTGTTTCAGAATTACTCATAGGTTTTGGGGTTGTTAAATTTTTAGGCGTTTTATTAGAACCATTAATGCGTCCTATCTTTCGTGTCCCTGGTGTTGGTGGCTTTGTATGGGCAATGGGAATGGCATCGGGAAATCCTGCTGGCGCAAAGCTTACAGCAAGACTAAGGCAAGAAAACCACCTTACATCAATACAAGCAGAACGACTTGTGTCATTTACAAGTTCTTCAAATCCGTTATTTATCTTCGGTGCAGTTGCAGTTGGATTTTTTAACAATCCAGCTTTAGGAATCCTTTTAGCATCTGCCCATTACTTGGGGAATTTGTGTGTAGGAATAACGATGAGATTTTATGGTGGATCTAATGAAACATTACATGATTCAAAGAAGGTTACCTTTCTTTCTTCGATCATGACTGCATTTAAGGAGTTACATACAACACGAATACAAGAAGGCCGTCCTCTCGGCAAAATGCTTGGAGATGCTGTTATTTCGTCAATTCAAACTCTCTTAATGATTGGCGGATTTATTATATTATTCTCTGTTTTTAATAAGATTCTTTCTATTATTCATGTTACCGAAATGATTGCCTTTATTATTTCCGGTATTTTAGCTCTCTTTCATTTAGCAACTGAACTGAGTGTTCCACTAATAACAGGGATTTTCGAAATTACTCTTGGAAATCAATTAGTTAGTGAAACTAATGTTAAGTTGGTAGATAAAGTAATGATTGCAAGTTTTATTTTGGCATTTGGTGGGTTATCTATACAGGCTCAGGTTGCAAGTATATTAGCTGATACAGATATACGGTTTAAACCATTCTTTTTTGCGAGAATCCTTCAAGGAGTCTACTCATCATTTATTGCTTACTTGCTCTTCAATCCTCTATATGTAAATATTCAAGCATACAACACAACTGATTTGCCTGTCATGCTGATGTTGCATAGTCCAGAGTGGGCAAGAAATTATTGGGAATCTGTTATTCAAATTGGTCCGCTAATTACATTATCATCACTAATGCTATATGTAGTCTTGTATGGTAGACGCAATGTCTTTTCTAAGCCATTGTAATAGCAGGATTAGCATTGATTATTTACCATATTATGTGGTACCTAGTTATATCTTTAGTGGATATGAATCCTAAAAACATACAATGATTAACTAACAATCAAAAAGAGGCTAGGACATAAGTAATTAAGTTAATGGAAAACCCGAATTATTAGGTGATATTTCAATTAATCATTCACCTAATAGTTCGGGTTTTTATATGTCGTCTTAAATATATTTTTTTCTATGCATACTATTTTTAAGAACTAGTGGAATGGAGCGGAAGATACTCGGGCACCTACTTAGAATAGAGGAAAGGCTGAGACCCCGCAGGCTTGCCGAGCAGGCTCAGCTTCCTCCCCGGCGAATGGAGTGTATGCAACGCAATGGAACGAACTTGTTTCTTTAAGCTTAACTGGTTTCAAATTCATTCGTCTTTTTGTATGACTTCTTCAATTATGTCCCAGCCCTTTTCCTAATTCACTTCATTATTAAATTTATTTTTTAGAGCCTTTTCAACGACTGATGGTACCAGATCTGAAATATCTCCTTTATATTTAGCAACTTCTTTAACAATGCTAGAACTCAAAAATGAATATTGATTATTTGTCATCATAAAAAGAGTTTCAATATTATCATCTAGCACACGGTTCATTGATGTGATCTGCATCTCATACTCAAAATCTGAAACAGCTCTTAAGCCTCTTAAAATTGCTTGAGCTTGTTTATCACGAGCATAATCAATTAGTAAGCCTTGGTATGATTCAACAACCACATTCGGTATATTATGCGTCACTTCTCTGATTAATTCACATCGTTCTTCAACTGTAAATAAAGGATTTTTCGAAGAGTTGTTCAGCACACAAATATACACTTGATCAAATACCTTTGCCCCTCTTTTAATGATATCTAAATGTCCAAAGGTAATTGGATCAAAGCTTCCAGGACAAACTGATATACTCCCCATCATTACTCCTCCTCTTCAACACTTTTAAGTTTATATATGGTAATTGAACTCATTCCATATGTTTCATGCTTACATTGAAAAAATTGACCAATTTCCGTATCTAATTTGATATCTGATCCATGCTCTGTAACGATATATCCTTCTTTATGTAGTAGATTATGATCACCGATTGTATTTATAAGCGCTTTCAATTTTTGTTGCTTGTACGGTGGATCTAAAAAAATCAAAGAAAACTGAACCTCTCTTTTAATAATTGGCTTTAAAGCTCGTTCAGCATCATTACGATAAACTTCTGATAATTTTTCAGCTCGACAAAGCTCCAAATTTTTATGTATTGTTTGAATGGCCTTTGCTTCTCGATCAACAAATATGCAATGTCCAATTCCGCGACTTAAGGCTTCTATTCCAAGACCACCACTACCAGCAAATAAATCTAATGCTGTACCACCTTCAAAATATGGACCTACCATATTAAAAATGGCTTCTTTAACTTTATCTGTTGTGGGTCTCGTTGAAACACCTGGCACAGCTTTTAATTGTCTTCCCTTAAAATTCCCTGCTACTACTCTCAATTCTTTCACCACTATTTCTATTTGTTAATTTGCATCAAGGATAATTAATGCACAATTTCTTAAATTAAACTACTAAATAAAGTTCAATTTTATCCTACCACAGCTATTCTAGTTGTTACAATATATTCCCTTCTAAACATATTTCAAGAAAAAGTTTCCCTATTTATGTATACAGAAAAACCATTTGGTGATAATGAGAGTAACAACATCGATTCGTTGATGTTGTTGCCAACCGCGGAGAAGACTTACGTTTCCCCATAAGTTCTTCCTCCGGTTTCTCCTCTCCCTTTGCCTTCAGCCTTTTATTTTTATAAAGGGTTTTGAAGGACCCTACAGAATTTTCTGTAGGGTTTTTTTTATTATTATGTAGAAAGATTCAAGCTATTATCATTTAAAGCAACATGTTATAGTAAGACTTGGTTTATTTCTTGCTTAAAGCACTAAATGCTACAAAGTATAAATTAACAGTTTTATTAAAATCTCAGGGGGAATTAAGAATGATTCAAAGATTTATTGAGCTAGGTGAAGGTTATTCAGATATTTATGAACTAATTGATACAGCGAAAGCAAATAAGCATAGAGTATCAAGATTAATTGCATTACATACAAAACTAGAAGAAAAAGCAGTTACTTCGATAGTAGTTGTTATGCAACCAACAACCTTGGGAGACTTTCAAGCTCTTTATATGTGCAGAGAAGGTATTCCAAATCCGTCAATTAAAGCAAATAAAAGATATCAGCTATTTGAAGAGCTCGCTGCTTATTTACGATTAAACATTATTACAATAGATGTTAAACCTTCTACAATGTTCAACGAAAAAGAATTATATCATCAATATTTAATTGGGATTTTGCGATTAAATCATTTCATTCCACCCATGCGTTAGCCACTGTTTTTTCCACAACAAAGGCAGATACAATAACTTTAAAAACAATCTTTATGTTTTCAAAGATAAGTATCTGCCTTCTTTTCATAATCCAAGTTTATAATCGTATTCTTTAGCCTTATCAATCTTAGATTCAAATTCCAATTTTAAATAAGGCTTATATGATGGCTCTGCATGTTTAACAAATGAATATGAACAGAGCTTCTGTACAGTTTGCTCAACTGCATTCATATCACAATAAAGAACAACATATTTTAAACGCTTTGAAACATAATGGACATTACCAAATTTTCTTAGCATTTTTAACTGTTTTAATGAATGTACCCACACAACAATTCCCTGCCGCTTTTCAAACATAATAATTCTCCTTATTATAAGGTGTAGATTCTTTTTCTCAGTAATTTTTTCACAAACAACACTATACCTATATTAGCATCATGAATCAATATCAAGCAAAAGTCTAGCAAATATTTTCATTTGTCTTACTATTTATCGTTATGTAAATGAATTATGAGCTTTATAGATATTACAAAACCACAAATGGAAAGAAGATAAATTTCTTCCATCATTTGTGGTTTGTTTATCTGTCTTATATTAGACATTTATAATAGTTATGATACTTTGCAGCCACAACCTCCACCAGAACCACAGCCTCCACCACAGCTGGATTCAAAGAAAGGATTTCCTGTTGGCACTTTAATATGGATCGATACTGCTTGACCTAATTCAACACTAATTTCATCCAAAAGTGATTGCAGTTCATTTTCAGATTTTTTAAAGGTAGAGATTACTTCATTTAAATCAAGTTCTCTTTTGGTATCTCGTAACTCCTTTGTAATCTTTCGATAATCAGGATGATATTTACCAAATCGTTGAACATCTTCGTAAAGATCTTTTATTTTCGTAAATCTATAAATTAACTCTTGAGCTTCTTTATCATTTTTTAATATATTGTAACTATGACGATACTGATCTGCAATCTCGGAATTAAGGACTAAATCCGCGAGTTGTTCAGCTTCATCTAATAATTGAATACTCTCAATAGTTGCAAACATAGGCTGTATGCACCTCCGCTATTCATTTTAACATGAATAACAAAAAATGAAAAATCCAATGTTTAGATGAACTTTCTTATTTTACTGAACCTTTACATTTAATGTCTTTTTCAGATTCTTCACATTTTGATCATTATGAACAACCTCAACTACAATATTATGTTCTCCCTTTTCTAACCCTTTTAAAATAAAAGCAGCAGTATAAATTTCCTTTGTCTTTTGACCATCTACTGTGACATTAAGATGACCTTCGCCTTTTTTAAGTTGAAAACCAGGAATAAAACATTCTACATATACGTTTTGTTCTCTTGTATGGTAGTTAATATCAAATGTTGCTTTCGGATTTTGACTTGCAACAGCTACAACATCATCTGAAACTTCATTAACTTGAACGGGAATAATTTGATCTACTATTCCCTTTGGTCTAGGCTTGTCCTCTGTACAACCGACTAATATACTCAGTAATATAGCAAACATTGGTAATAACCTTTTCATTTTTTCCGCCTCCTTTTTTTTATTGTTTACTGAGAAGAGCGAAAACATGAATCCTTTACTTTTAACCTTTTCAATAACGCTGTTTTTCTCAATCAATTGATCAAAAACAACTTTTCCGGAAAAAAAGCCTTCATAAAATAGTTTCGAGCTAAAGTTACATCAAGCGTGAATTTATACCTTACTTTCAATAAACCCTAGACCCGAAACTAATTTTATTGGCTACACAAAGGTTTTCAATCTTGCTGTCTCATTGATTGAAACATCGCTACCATCATCGAAGCCATTTGAACTGAATTAGTAAACTGTTGAACTTTATGTGGAATAGTTCTATGGTAGTAGTTCATCATCTCAATTTCTAAGGTATCAAAGTCATTAGGATTTCTAGATAGCTTTCTGTACCAATGAGGCTGTTCTCTTATAAATTGTTTTCGATCATTTTTAGCTCGTATGAAATCTTGAACTTCCTTTCTCATCAACACCATCCCCAATTTTGACATCTAATGGAATAAAAATAGAAAACACCTATGTTCGTACTTAAGAAGTTTTAGAATAGAAGACATTCTTGCCTTCTATCCTAAAATGACTTATATCCCTAGAAAAAAGGAGTTGATTTTCTTATCAGACATTCGCTCTCCAGGAAGATAATAGAGTTAATCCTTTCTAAATGTAAAAGGATTCTGACTATTGCTTGTAGCTTGTTGATTAGTTCCCTTCGAACTTCCAAATTGATCGAATAGACCTTGAATAGTTGAAATTGTGCTACTCATATTTGTAATATGGTGATTTACTGTATTCATATCCATTTTCTTTACTGCTGACAGCATTTGCGACATAAAGTCAGCTTTACTATCTTTTTTATCATCCTCTTGCTCCTGCTCTCCGTCTCTATATTGCTTCCACACAACATCATTCTCACCAAGTAAGTACCAGTCTTCAAACACTTCCTGCCAGTCTTTATTACCTTTACGAACTTCCTGTACAAGTTTAGGATGCTTCTTAACAAATTCTTTAAATTGTTGAACAGAAGGATGAGATTTCTTCTTTGATGTCATCTAATATCACCTCGTCAATACATTTGCCTATGATATATTATCAAAAAATCCTCTAATTGGTTCGCCCATTTTTTGATTTATTAAAATCACTTTAAACCTTTTCAATCAATTTTAGTTCTACTATCAGCTTAGTTAAACAAAGTAAATCCTTATTTCAAAACCAAAAATATCATTGCTTCTCCCAAGAAAATTCTGGTAAAATATCACTACATAAAGGAGTTGGAAAAGCCGATGAATAAGGCAGAATTACTACAAACAACAAATGAGATCTTACAAGAAGCTAATCAAGAAGATATGGAAGTTCTTACATTACTGTTAAATGGTTTAAAGAAAAAGCAAAATAATAAGATAAGCTCATATATTGGTGCACTTCTTCATGCAGAAGGTGAATATCTCGAAGAATCTTTTTCGATTAAAATCCCGAATACACCAATTATTCAGAATGCCCTTAATATTGTTCATGGTGGAATTACTGCTACATTACTAGATTCAGCAATGGGAGGGTTAGCTCATCACATCCTACCACCAGACAAAGCTGCAGTAACAACTGAGATCAAAATAAACTATGTAGCACCAGGTGTTGGAAAAGAATTATCATGTAAGGCAAACCTTATTCATAAAGGAAATAAAACAATTGTGACAGAAGGTAAAGTCTTTAGAGACGATGGAACACTTATTGCACATAGTACTGCAAGTTTTTTTATAATAAATAGAGGCTAGGAAGATTGATATGAAAAGACATTTTTTCAAAAAACAATGTGAATTATGTAAAAAGAAAAGTAAATTGGGAAGAAACTATTATAATGAATTAAATAAAAAGATTTTCATCTGCTCTCTTTGTGTCGAATATGCTGAAAGACGGGCTTATCGAAAACTTAATTAATTGATTAAATGTAAGACATTATGAAATATAGCCTCAGAAATATAAAAAGGTGAAGATCTCATTTTCTGAGTTTCTTCACCTTTTATTCACTATTCAAATTTGAAAAAAGCATTGTATAAAGTCTAATGGATTTCTTCTTCCTAAAAGTAATTAAATCCGCTAAAACTTGGCTACTACAGATAAGAAGAACATCTTCTTACAAACTTTCTCCGAAGACCTTACTCTATTTTAATGGTTCCCATGTTTTTAAGAAATTTTGTGTATAGTATAATTCATCTACTCCAATTCCTAAGTGGGTGAAATCGTCATTTAACATTGTCTCCCGGTGACCTTTAGAATTTAACCAGCCTTCTGAAGCAGCTATTCCATCTACATACTGTGCTGCAATATTTTCCCCAGCCATTTCATACTTTATGTTTAATTGAGCAAGACGATCTACTAAAGATCCTTCCGTAGGTGATTCATGTGAGAAGTAATTATTATCCTTCATATCTTGGCTATGTGAAAATGCTACATTTGCTGTTTCATCATGCCATTTTAATGGTTGTGCATTATGTCTTAAACGTAACATATTTGTTATGGCTAAAATTTGTTTCTCAGAACCAGCCTCTATTTTGTCCCACTTTTCTTCCGTTATTTCTTCTGCTTCTATTAAATTACCTCTATACGTTACTTCATAAGAACGTTGTTTAACAAAGGTTTCAGCATCCATTACACGGACACTCGACAACACTCCATCAAATTTATCAATATACAATTGTACATAAACATCACCGAGTTGAATTGTAGGTCTTGTATTCATATCTTCCTCTGAAAATTCAAAACGATATGAATTTCCTTCATAATCGAGTGTTAAGCTTGATGTTACCGGTTGAATATTAAAAATGTCTTGTAGAGATTGTTCGATAGTAAAGGGCTTCACATTCAGTTTATTACCAATCCCATAAACAGAAACAACTTTTTGATTTAAAATTCCTACTTGAATATATTGTTGACTATCTTGTTCATATATCCACCAATCATAATCATATGCAGAAGGATCAATCCTATCAGGCTCACCCATTAATGCTGTTATTTCCTCTGAAGATTTATTCATAAGAGAAATAATACCTTCCTCTGGTAAAGTAACTTGTTTTTCTTCCACGTTATCTTCTTTATTTGATAACTCCTCATTTGATATCTGCACATTTTCTTCTTGATGTTGTTCATTAGGTGTATATTGTCCAAAATACATAAATAATGTATAACTAAGAAAAATAATAATAAAAATAACGATTGCTCGTAATAATATTCGAATGTCAAACCCCTCCTTACAACCCTCTACTATCATTATATGAAAAATCATCTTATATATTCTAGTTAAATATGAGTTTTGAGTGTTAAAACTTTTAACAATGATAGAATCCTTAACTAAATCCTATCTTTTCTAGCAGCTATTTCAATGAAACAGTTTCTTTACTATTATTACCCTAAAGAGCATTTTCTAAAACAATGGTTTAGTATTTTGTTTATGGCTATGTTAAAGCTTAATGTTGATTTTTAGCACTTTATTGATTGGAAGTGAATATATGAGACTCCTGCTTAGAGAAGCGTGTCAAAGGGAGACCCC
Organism: Metabacillus litoralis; assembly: GCF_007994985.1. Taxonomy (GTDB): domain Bacteria; phylum Bacillota; class Bacilli; order Bacillales; family Bacillaceae; genus Metabacillus; species Metabacillus litoralis. The sequence continues at coordinate 371,644 of NZ_VOQF01000003.1, forward strand.
ACAGGCGCGCAGCTTACAAGGAGGTTCCCTGACCTAGGAAGAATTGTCCTTATTCTTCACTAGGAAAAAACGAACTGCATTTTTTCCCGGGAAAGCGAATGCCTATAACGGAAATCAACAACAAATTTTAACAGAGCCTTGTTTATAATTATAGGCACGATATTGCTACTTGACAAAAATTAACCTATTGAAAAGGTGTCATTTTCTATCAAAATAATCATTTTCTTATACACAATCACATGTTTGGCATTGATGTTAATTCTTTTTCATACTATTATTATACAGTAGGCCTATATATTTTAATGTTAGTTTTCAAAATGAAAGTTTTACTTTATCTTTCAAAGAGATTTAAGCTATAATAAAATTCGTGAAAAGGCTTTAGGAGGGACATTACATATGAAAATAGAAGGTACGGGTTTAGAAGGTCTTACAGTAGATCTTTCTCGTTTGGATGAAATTATGGAAGATGCCGGACTTGTAAGAGCTGGCCAATGGGATTATGAGCGTGCTACATTTGATCGTAAAATCGAAGCAAAAGATGAAACATTTTACCTACGCGTTCAAGCTTATGCTGTAGAAGGTGAAATTGGTGGTCGTCACGCATTAGTTAAACTAATGACTCCTTTATTAGGAAAACATTATTACCCGCACGGTGTTGAATATGGTGAAGGTGAGAACTTTCCATCAGCTATATTAAACACAAGTAAAGGACTGCTAAAACAAGTATCTGAAGAATTACAAAAAGTACAATAAATCTTATATGTTCATTAAAAGCAAAGGAGAAATTCCTTTGTTTTTTTTATTCGTAAATCACAAATTATTCAATGAATTTTCTTTGTTTTCTCATGAATTAAGTAATATAATGTAGGGAGTGAAGTTTAGATAGAGAGGGGCACTATATTGACCACATTGTTAAACAGACGTAGTCTTTTTATAATCCTTGCAATTGTGATTATAGGAGCTATTGTATTTTTTATTTTACCAATTTCAGTACCACTAATTGTAGCATTTATTACTGCCCTCTTTCTTGAACCAGTTATTAGACTGCTTAAGCATAGAACAAAATTAAATAGACATTTGGCAGTGTTAATTGTATTTCTATTATTTGTTATTTTAATAGGAGTAAGCGGTTATATATTATCAACAAAAGTAATTGGCGAAGTTGTGCAGATCGTTGATAACGCACCTTCTTATATAAATGAAATAACTAAAGTATGGGAAAGCTTCGAAGATGAAATAACAACAACAACTCAGGATTTGCCACCAATTGTTGTGGATGAGGTAAGTGATCAAGTCACAAATTTTTTACAAAAAACACGTACTGAACTAACTAGTTATGTGAATATAGAAAATGTCAAAACCATATTTACAAATATTCCAAATTACCTTGTAAACCTTATTGTTTACTTAATTGCTTTATTTTTATTTATGTTAGAGCTTCCACGCTTAAAAAAGAAGACATATTCTTATTTAACTGATAAAACGGCTGAAAAAGTATCCTTCATGACTTCAAGGCTTACATATGTTGTTATGGGGTTTATAAAAGCTCAATTTTTAGTTAGTGTTATTATTTTTGTTGTATCATTAATAGGCTTATTATTTATCGCTCCTGAGATAGCTTTAATTATGTCATTGATTATATGGATTATTGATGTCATTCCTTTAATCGGATCAATTATCATCATGGGTCCATGGACACTATATCATGTTATTACTGGAGATGCGGCACTCGCTGCAAAACTCGGGATCTTAACTATTACACTCTTAGTAATTAGGAGAACAATTGAACCAAAGGTTATGGGAACACATATTGGTCTTTCACCTCTAGCGACCCTTATTTCAATGTACCTTGGCTTGAAACTTTTCGGAGTACTCGGGTTTTTCATCGGTCCAATGATATTAATTATTTATAACTCAGCACGTGAGGCTGGACTCATTAAAATTAAGTTTAAAATATAAAGAGACTGAAACATAAGTATTTAAGCTAATGATAAACCCGAATAATTAGGTGATATTTCAATTAATCAATCGCCTAATTATTCGGGTTTTTATTAGCTGTCTTCAGTAGATTTTTTGATTTTGCATACTATTTTTAAGAACTAGTGGAATGGAACGGAAGAACAATCGACTCCTACAGGCATAGGGAGGCTGAGCCTCCTCCCCGGCGAATGGATTGTCTGCAGCGCAATGGAACGAACTTGTTTCTTTCAGTTTAACTGAATTTAGATTTATTCGTCTTTTTTGTGGCTTCTTTAATTATGTCCCAGCCTCTTTGACATTTAATAAAACGTTATATTCTAATCAATTCTATAAAAATTTCCTATTGGTAACTTCCTTATTTTCTTTTTTCATAAAAAAACATTTTATCTACTGCATAATGAAACCATAACTCCATTATTCACCTTTTTTCTGAATCTCCCATGTTAAAAAATCCCCATCTTTCTTTTTACAAATAAAGCCTAATTTATTGTAAAGTTTAATTGTTTGCTGATGCTCTACCTCGCATTCCATAATAATTTTTTTTACAGCTTGCTGATAAGTTAGCCAATCAATAAACGCATCAATAGCTTCATAGGCAATTGTTTCATCTATATTATCACCATCAATATGATAACTAAGTTCCACTTCCCCTTCCTTTTCGGGTTTACCCTTCATTAATAAGTCACCAATAATCTTTTTTTGTTCGTATAAAATGATCAACCAAAAACCACAATCAAGATCTTTTTCTTCTTTTTCCATCCTTTCCATACTCTCAATGTAATATGGAATAAATCCTCTTACAACGGATGTAGGCCAGTAAGATGGTATTTCAATTGGAGATCTTTTCTCTAATTCTTTACGATGAAAAACTAAAGACTTTGCAATATCAAGTGAACATGGAACAATCATTAACCGATTTGTTAAAATTTCAATCAAGCCATTCTCTCCCCTCTTACTAATTTGGTTAATAAAAGAGATATGAATGATTCTTTCATCGCAACAAGGTGAGACGATTCTTCACCTCTAGCACCCATTCTTTCCTCTAGAACATTCCTAGCATCATATAACACCTAAACTATACAATTTAATACACGCAGAACTAACTATCTATACTTATCAATGCTTTGACCCAAAAGACTAGCATCTTAAAATAAGTAAGTCAGCTAAATATAATCTAAAAGCACTTTTCTAAAAATCAAAAATTAAATAATAAAAAAGGTGGTTTAGAATATTTTATTCTAAACCACCTTCAAATTATGTTTAAAAACCAAAGATTGCTTTTATTACAGATGTAGTTTCCCCGCCACTGTAAAACACATAAAGTAATAAATAGACTGCAACACCAGTTATACCAGTAAAAAACCAAATAATACTTGTGTACGGACCTAATTTACGATGCTTTTCATAATTCTTTTTATATCCAGTTATTAAGGATATAATTCCAAAAACAGCTCCAATTGTAGCTAATGTAATATGAAATACAAGAAATATTGTATAATAAATTTTAATATCCTCGGGTCCTCCAAAAGCAGTGTTTCCAATAAAAATGGTTCTCGACGCATAGATAACAAAGAAGATAACAGCAAAAACTCCAGCTAGTGTCATGACTTTAATATGTGCATTTATCTTACGCTGTTTAATCAAGAACCAGCCAATTGCTACAAATATAGCACTTAATACAATAAATGTTGTACTAATCGTAGGTAAAATAGGTAGTGATGAATTCATAAATGTTCCTTTCCTTATCATGAGATAATACGTTTTCATCAATCTTACAAAACAGATGGAAAACCTGACTAACTTATTGTCAGACTTTACATCTTATTTAATCGGTTCTAAAGATAAATCTTTAAAGTCTTGCTGATCTTTTTCACGTTCTTTACGAGCCCACTGGAAGAATATATATGCAAGGATTGTACCATATACAATTTCTTGAATAATCTTCATTAATACTCCGCCTAGCTGTTGATCTTCAACTAATGGCAAAGTGTTAAACATATCAGGACCTGTTAAATTTAAACCAGCTAACATATCTGCAGGAACACATAATTGCAAAGCATTTAACCATGCTTGTGGTTCTGAATATGTTAAGTACAGAGGATCTGTAGCAAAAATAATTAAGGCACACGCAGGAGTTAACAAAACACCATCTGCAAAGATATACCCTACTTTTTTGATTCCATTAATGGATTTCCATCCCGGTAATGTATTTAAAAGAGGCCACCACATTGACATGGCACCAACAAAAATAATGGTAGTCATAATCGAATGATAGATAGGATCTGTTTTCACAAAATCAAATACTAACGGTACATGGTAGAGTGAAAAAACACCATTAAAGAATATAAGAGCAATAATTGGTTTGGAAAGTAGCTTAAAAACCGGTTTAATGACTGGTCGATATAAAATAAATTCCCATAACCAATTTGGTATTCCCAGAATGACTAACGGTGGTACAACTAAATATAAGATAGCCATTTGTGTCATATGAGCACTAAACATAATATGACCTAATAAATCTACAGGACTTCCTTTACTTATATAAAGAGATAAAATGGCAAGTACAAAAATCACTTGCTGTTTTAGAGGTACCGGGGTACTATTTTTAAATTTTGTACGCCATGGTCCGATAGCCAAGAAAAACAATGTTGTTATAATTAATAATGTAATTAAGAAATAAGGACTCCATAACGCTCGAAATCCAAATATATCAAAGCTCATCTATAAATCAGCTCCTTAAACTAGTCCTTCCCGACTATTATACACTTCACGATTTGGTCTATCAATGAACGTTCTATGACAAATGAGAAATAATGCAGAGAAACAAGCATTATTAAGAAAAAACCTGAGAGGAAACTTATAATGCGAATCATGTAAAGAAAGACCAATTTAGCTCTATTGTATTCATATTATATTCAAGAAAAAAGTATAGTTCCAGCACGCTCGTGAATGATCGAAACAATCACATAAATAAGTCCAGGTTTCAATTTGATCATAGAAAAAAAGGACAATTAGCTTAAAGCCAATTGTCCTTTCCTATCATCTGATTAGATTATTACCACCAAATAATTGTTACAAATGTTAATACAGTTAATGCTGCAACACCTACACCAGAATATAGGAATAATGCTGGTGTTTCATGGCCTTTATGGCTCATGTGCATGAAATAGTATAGCTGAAAAATAACTTGAATAACTGCCAATGTGATAATAAATGGAATCTTGAAAGATTCACCAATTCCATCATATCCCACTGCAATAAAAGCAACGATTGTTAAGAAAATCATCATTGCAAATGTTACAATTTGATGCTTCATATCTTCTGCATTTTTTTTGCGTCGATATGCCCAATCTACTTTAGGGTTTGCTGAATTATGATTATTTGCCATCAGTTTATCCCACCATTCCCATTAAGTATACAACAGTAAAGATGAATACCCAAACAACATCAATAAAATGCCAGTAAAGACTAGCAACATAATATTTAGGTGCGTTATATAAGCTTAATCCACGTTTTGAATTACGAACGATTAATGTTGTGATCCATAATAATCCAAAAGCAACGTGAAGACCATGTGTTCCTACTAGTACATAAAAAGCTGAACCTAGAGCACTGCCAGTAATTGTGAAGTCAAATTCATGTATATAATGATTGAATTCATAAATTTCAAGCAATAGGAAAGCTAAACCTAATAGAACTGTAATGATTAACCACAATTGCATTTTAGCAAAATTGAAGTTCTTCATATGATACATTGCGTATACACTTGTTAAGCTAGAAGTTAAAAGTATCATTGTAGCTACGAATACAAGTGGAAGCTCGAATAGTTCCTGAGTTGTTGCTCCACCTGCAGTTGATTCTCTTAAAGCAAGAAATGTTGCGAAGAGACTTGCAAAGAGCACAGTCTCTCCACCAAGAAATAACCAAAAACCTAAAAACTTATTTTTACCTTCGAGGGTAGCTTTTTCAGGCGATGCAGGAAAATTCTCAGCTGTTAATTTTTCTTCAACATTTGCCATTATGCTTTCCCTCCTTTATCTTCATTCATTAAATCTTCTTTATGGATATGATATCCATGATCATCAATGATCGAACGTAAGAACATTGCACCAAGAGTAATGATGAAGCCTACAATGATTGCTGCAAGTCCCCATCCATAATCTTCTCGATACATTAAACCAAACGATACAATGAATAATCCAAACGACATAATGAACGGTAAAATTGATCCATTAGGCATATGGATGTCACCAAGTGGTTCTGCAGGTGTCATTTCTTTATTACCTTCCATTTTCTCGATCCAAAGAGCATCAAGTCCACGAACAAGTGGAGTTTGCTTAAAGTTATACTCAGGCGGTGGTGATGGTATTGCCCACTCAAGTGTACGTCCATCTTCCCACGGATCGATACCAACCTTTTTACCTTTAACAGATGTAATAACAATGTTAACAAGTAACAAGATTGTAGCGGCTGCCATAAAAAATGCACCGACCGTACTAATAAAGTTAGCAATATCTAGACCTTGACCAGGTAGGAATGTGAATACACGACGTGGCATACCCCATAAACCTAAGAAATGCTGAATAAAGAACGTTAAGTGGAAACCTGTAAAGAATAATGCAAAAATAATATAGTTTAATTTTTCATTAAGCATTTTCCCAAACATTGTCGGCCACCAGTAAATAGCACCGGCAAATAATGAGAATACTACCCCACCAACAATTACATAGTGGAAATGAGCTACAACAAAATAGGTATCATGATATTGATAATCAGCAGCTGCTGCAGCTAACATAACACCAGTTACTCCACCCATAACAAATGTTGGTATAAAAGCAACAGACCAAACCATTGGAGATGTGAATTTAATTGAACCACCCCAAATAGTAAATAGCCAGTTGAAAATTTTAATACCAGTTGGAACCGCAATGGCCATTGTTGCAACTGCAAAGATAGCATTTGCAATTGGACCTAAACCAGTTGTGAACATGTGATGAGCCCACACCATAAAGCCTAAGAAACCAATTAGCACTGTTGCAAATACCATTGAAGAGTATCCAAATAAACGTTTTCTTGCAAATACAGGAAGAATATCAGAGAAAATACCGAACGCTGGTAAAATCAAGATATATACTTCAGGGTGACCAAAAATCCAGAATAAATGCTCCCAAATTACAGTATTACCACCCAAAGCCGGGTTAAAGAAAGCAGTTCCGAATAAACGGTCAAACATTAGTAAAGCCAAACCTACTGTTAAAGCAGGGAAAGCAAATAAAATAAGTGCAGATGCTACAAATGTAGTCCAAGTAAATAACGGCATACGCATGTAAGTCATACCAGGTGCACGCATATTAATAATTGTTACAAGGAAATTAATACCCGCGATCAGCGTACCTAAACCTGAAACCTGTAATCCTAATAAATAAAAATCTACACCATGACCAGGTGAATGCATCGCTAATGAGGCATATGAAGTCCAACCTGCGTCAGGAGCTCCACCTAGAAACCAACTTAAGTTTAAGAATACTCCACCGAAGAAGAATAGCCAAAAACCAAGTGAATTTAAGAATGGAAATGCAACATCACGTGCACCTATTTGTAATGGTACAACTGCATTCATTAATGCGAATAATAAAGGCATTGCAGCTAGGAATATCATTGTTGTTCCATGCATTGTTAATATTTCATTATAAAGACCTGCACTAACAAAGTCATTATCTGGAACAGCTAGCTGAATGCGGATCAGCATTGCTTCTAATCCACCAACAAGGAAGAAGAAGCCACCGGATATCAGGTAAAGGATGGCGATTTTCTTATGGTCAACTGTTGTTAAGTAATCCCATAATGTTGCACCAATCCCCTTTTTCTGAGTTAACGTGCTCACAGTGTTACCTCCCTTTTCAATTTACTAAAAAATTAGTTACTAGAGACTTTAAGTCCCATTAAGTATTCCGTAAGAGCATCAAGCTCCTGATCTGACAATTTAGGATAAGTATTAGTCATCTTATTGCCAGGTTTGTATGTTTCTGGGTCTTTTAACCAATTGCGAATATTTTCTGCATCATTTGGTAGAATACCCGCTACACGAGCTCGTTCACCAAATGTTGCTAAATTCGGTGCAGTTCTTGCAGCTGCAGGACGTTCGTCAGTTGGAGAAACTGCGTGACAAGCAATACATCCTTTTTCTTCAAATAATTGTTCTCCTTGTACAGCTAACTCAGTTGAAGCTACTGCTTGAGCACCTTCCATATCAGAGATCCATTGGTCAAATTCATCTCTAGATAATGCTTTTACTTTAAAATCCATTAAACCATGTGATGGACCACAAAGCTCAGCACATTTACCGTAGAAATATTCTCCGGCTTGGTCTGCTCTTGCAGAATCAAAAGACAACCACATCTGGTTTACGTTATCTGTGTTTGTATCCATCTTACCACCGGCAGAAGGAATCCAAAAAGAGTGCTTAACATCAGAAGCAATTAAATTGAAATAAACTTTTTCATCTGTTGGAACAATTAAGTCTTGACTAGTGACTACTCCATAGTCAGGATATTCAAATTCCCACCAATATAAATTTGCTCTTACATTTACAACAATCGCATCTTCCGCTTTTCGATTTTCATCTTCAATAGCATCCACTTCTGCAAGTTTAAATGTTGCAGAAACAACTGGAACTGTTAAGACTAGTAGTAAAAGAATCGGTATAACAGTCCAAATAATTTCAAGTTTATGATTTCCTTCCACTTGAACAGGAATGTTGTTTTCTTCACCTTTACGTCTACGGAATTTAACGACAACATAAATGAAGATTACGGTTACGACTGCAATGACCACAACCATTATAAGTGTACTAAGCACCATTAGGTCGTATTGCATATCCGCTACTTCTCCAGCAGGTTTAAGTGTGGAAAGAAACGGTTCCCCACAGCCGGCTAAGAAAAGCGTCAACATTGCAAATAATGGAAGCAGACGCCATTTTGTCAGCCATTTTCTCATAGCTTAATCAAACCCCTCTTTCAGTAATTTAAAATTCCTATTAATTTAAAAATAAGGAACCCTTTTTATAAATAAATTCTTTTTAAGAAAGAATTTCAACATTAGACAATGGTGAAAAGCACCATTGATACGAACAAGATCGTTAAATAATTAATGGAATATACAAACATTTTTGTCGCCCATTTCATCTCTTGATCCTTGTTTTTAAAGTTTTTAATCCCCATAATAATCCAACCAATATTTAGTAAAGTTGCTAGGATTACAAAACCGGTACCTAATTCATACAAATAAAATGGTAAAGGCAATAAACATACAATCCATACCATAATCTGGCGCTTAGTAATTTCAAATCCATGAACGACTGGAAGCATCGGTATATTAGCAGCACGGTATTCTTCAGTTCTTCTCATAGCCAATGCAAGGAAGTGAGGTGGTTGCCAGATGAACATAATAAGAAATAACACCCAAGCTACAACACTTAAGTTTGCATCAATCGCTGCCCAGCCAATTAAAGGTGGTACAGCACCAGATACGCTACCAATTACCGTGTTGATGGTATATAGTCGTTTTGACCACATTGTATAAAGGAAGACATATGTTACAACACCAACTAAAGAGATGAGTGTTGCCGTTAATGTCGTCATTAACATAAACATAAAGCCTATTGTTAACAAAAAGATTCCTATCCATAAAGCATGAACTGGATTCATTTTACCAGTAACGGTAGGTCTATCTTTCGTTCTCTCCATAAGATGATCGATATCTCGGTCATAATAGTTATTAATTGCACATGAGCCAGCAATAACTAGTGAAGAACCAATCATTGTAAATAATACAATATCTATATTTGATAAAAACCCTTTACCACTAAAGTAAAGCGCTAGCCAAATACCAGTAAATGTAGTGATTGCGTTAGAATTAACAATTCCTACTTTTATAAGAGCTAAAAACTCTTTCCAAAGTGTTGTTTCGCGTATATTAGCAGAATGCTGCTTAAGAGTAGCATCATCAAAAGCTTTCATGTTAGCCAATTCTTTACCTCCTTACTCCTAGTTATTCTTAGATGTTACAAATATCCTTATGTTTTGCACAAGAATTTCTAGCAGCAATTAAATTCTAACTCAAGAACTCTTTCATTTGTTGATCCATCATTGAATTCTTATGAAGGCGGTTGCAACAAGTGAACTTTCTATATTCTATGATACTAAAAAATGAATGAATTAAAAATGGTCTACTTGAAATTAAAACATAATTACTAATACAATTGTGAACAAATTATGAAGTATATTTGTCGAAATTGTGAAGAAACAAATCAATCAATTCCTATTAAAACAAATTCATACATCAAGCCTAGTCCATTTTAACATAAATTGCTGAGCAAATCTTAAGAAAAAATAAGTTATTTATTGAATTCATTTTCCAATTTGTTATTTACTATAACATTACCTATCTATTTCTAGCAAAATAAGACAAAATATTCAACCCTTTGTATGATGTTATTAATACTTCACCCGTTATTCTCTTTCTACTTAGGTCAAGCAAATATTGACTTATACAATATCTATTTGTTTTTTAAGCAATGTTTTTGTTATCAAGTTATTCATTAAATACTCGTATAAAAAAGCCATTCTGTGAAAAAAATTACTATTATTAGAAACTATGTACTAAACAGTATAATTAAGAAAATCATTATCACTTAGAGAGATTGTCAATTCATTAATATTCAAAAAACAAGTTTACAAAGAAGTAGTGTAAAGATCCAATAACTTTGTGAACATTTCAGTTATTTTATTGTCTTTTATTGCTACATTGTGTACTATCTAAAAGTACTTACTATTTAACGTTACCATTTTACTATATAAGTAGGTGAACATTTTGCAACATGCTCTAAAATGGTTTGCCGTTTTCACAACACTCATTATGGTCGTTGTCTTAATAGGCGGAGCCTTAGTAACAAAAACTGAGTCAGGTGCAGGGTGTGGAGATTCTTGGCCATTATGTCATGGTGAACTTATTCCTAGTAATATTACCTTTGAGCTTATCGTCGAGCTAAGCCACCGTTTAGTTAGTGGACTTGCTGGTTTTACTGTTCTAATACTTTCTATATGGTCTTGGAAAAAGATAGGTCATATTAGAGAAACAAAATTCCTTGCATTATTATCAGTATTTTTCCTAGTATTACAGGCTTTAATTGGAGCTGCAGCTGTAATGTGGGGACAATCTGATGCAATACTAGCTCTCCATTTTGGTATTTCACTTATTTCTTTTGCATCCGTCTTATTGTTAACTTTATTGATTTTTGAAATTGATAAGAAATTTGATGCTAAATCCCTTGTTATCAATAAAGATATGAAATTCCATATGGTAGGAATTATTGTTTATTCCTATGTAGTTGTTTATACCGGAGCATACGTTAGACATAAAGGTGCTAGCCTTGCTTGTCCTGAATGGCCACTTTGTAGCAACAGGGCTGGTGGTTTACCTACAACATTACATGAATGGATACAGATGGGACACCGATTTGCTGCTGGAATAATCTTCATATGGATCGCTTATGCAACTTGGCGTGCAATCAAGCATTACAAACATGAAAAAGTTATTTATTGGGGCTGGATTATTGCGTTTATCTTAGTTTCGATGCAAGTTACTTCAGGTGCTTTAGTTGTCATCACTGGTTTGAACCTATATATTGCACTTGCTCATGCTTTGATTATTTCTTGTCTTTTTGGCCTCTTAAGTTATTTCTTATTACTTGTTAGTCGAAGTAATACTAACATTGAGGTAGATTCTTCATCAGATCAATCTGTAACAAAATAAAAAAAGGAAACCTTCGTGGTTTCCTTTTTTTATTTTGCTGAATTTTTATTAAATTGTTTGAGTTTCACTATAGACCTTCCTAACTATGAAAAATCAATATTTATTCACATTGATTTTTTATTTTATAGTAAAACTGGAAACATAACTAAATATGATTAAATAAGGAACTTTCCAAAACGAACAACCATTTAGGAAAATAATAAAAAATAATGACTATCTTATTGAACTCGTTTGATTTCGTTTAAATTGCTTTACATTTCCGGTTTGATCAACTTCTTGATTTAATGGTTTCTTATATGTTTCTCGATATGTTGTAAACATAGAAACATTAACTAATAACCCCATTGAAATCATTAATAATAAGATTGATGAACCACCATAACTTATGAAGGGTAACGGTACTCCCGTTATTGGTAGTAATCCAGTTAATCCACCTAAATTAATCATAGATTGTATAGCAATCATACTTGAAATACCGACAGCAAGTAATGTACCAAAAGGATCTTGACATTTACGTGCAACAGAAAATCCTTTTAAGATAACAAACGTTAAGAGAATCAATACAAACAAAACACCTAAAATTCCTAATTCTTCCGCAATGACAGCCATGATAAAATCAGTATGAGATTCAGGTAAATATCCATACTTTTGAACACCTTGTCCTAAACCAAGACCTTTCAATCCACCTGATCCTATCGCATAAAATGAATTTACTAACTGGTACCCTGCTCCTTCTATGTTACCGAAAGGATCTGTAACACCTACAAAACGACTTAACTGTTCATCACTGAACAGGCCCTTCATAATAACGATAGGAGCCATTAAAACTCCAGCTAATAATAAAAGAGCTATGAGCTTTACAATACTTTTAAAAGCCATTCCCGAGCATAAAATCATACATATTGAAATCATTGCGATAATAAAGGCTGTCCCAAAATCGGGTTGTATAACAACAAACAAACAAATTAGTACTGTAAAGATTAATGGAGGCAATACTCCCCTGCCAAACTCATCAATATATGATTGTTTCTTATCATAAACTGCAGCCAAATAGATGATTACACTTAATTTCACAAATTCACCTGGTTGGATGCTAAATCCCCCAATAGAGATCCAGCTTTGAGCACCACCAGCAGCATGTCCAATAAAAAACAACGAAATTAGCACTATTATAGATCCAAAAGTAATTAACTTTATTATCTTATCATGTAGAAATGCTCTGTATGGAAAAATGATCATAATAAAAAATGCAAGTCCCCCTGCAAGCAAAGCTAGTTTTTGCCTTTGAAAAAAGTGATCAGGCTCATACCCAAAGCGAGATACAGCTGTAATCATACTTGAGCTGTACACCATCACTAAGCCAAAGCAGCATAATAAGACAATTGCTATTATTAACGAATAATCATATGATTTTAATATTTTTTTTACCATACATATCTCTTCCCTTGTCATATATATGTTTATAATCTAGTTGTGCCCTTTATTTTACTACAACTTCGACTTCAAGAGAGTAAAATCCTCTAAAAATATCTTTTTTAAAATTTTTAGTTCACATTGTTTTAAATAATTAAGTTTAACAAACCTAAAAAAATAAAAAACCCAAACTGTGCAGTTTGAGTTCTTATCAGTTATTTAGTTGTAAATGCATCATGCAATGCAGACAACTCTCTTTCAAGTGAAACAAGCAGCGCTTTTCCTTCACGTTCCTCAACCAGGCCAAGCCTTACAGCAAAGTCTATTTCTCTAGATAGACCAAACATTTGTGTATCTAAAACCTCTTCATAAAGAGGACATTGAGGCATCGTTAAATTATCCATTTGAACTTTAATCAGTTTCATGATCTTATTAGCATCTGCCTTAAGTAATGCAAGTGCTTTTTCTTGGTGATTAACAGCAATCTCAGACGCCAATTTAATCCCTCCGTTTCCGAGCGATTACCCTATTCTATGTATTAATATTAAATCCATTGAGCTAAAAAAGCAAGGACAAACAGAACAAACTAGAACATTTAAATAAAATAATTCGACAAAGTATTAGGTACAGACATAAAATAATGCATTATTGGTTGTTATGATATGTGACAAATTATCCTTAAACGCTTATACTAGCGTTGTAAGGAGTGTGAATAATGGAAAAGATTATAATGATAACAGGTAAGGTAAATTATCAAATCACCTTAGATCCTGGTGTATGGATTTTTGATGATAGAAAAGTAGATTTAACTAGTTATTTTGAACAAGAAAGAGAAACAAAAGATGAACTAGAAGAATATACAAAGGCTGTATCTAAACATTGGGAGCGTGAAATAAGAGAAGGTGCAATTCATCCTCCAACACTAAAAACGGAACGTACATATGAAAAACAAAGGATTCTAAATGGAACTTTTGGCATTCCGTTAAAACCATTTTTAGAAAATGCCGGTATTAAAGCTGATGCAAAGGAAGTTCAATTTATAACAAGTGATAACGAATTCTTCTCACTATCTGTAGAAGACGCACTTGATGTGGTTGTTGGATTTAGTAACAAAGGAAAACCCTTAACTGAAGATGGTCCCATACACGTATATTACGGTGATGGTTCAAATGTTAAGAATCCTATAAAGAATATTCAAAAAATAGTTATCAATTAATGAGTTGTCTGCAATCTTGAATAGGGTATGAGAAAAAGTAGGTACTATACTACTCTAACAAGTAAATAGACCGATATATAGTGAAGTGTTGGGGATGCCCCTATAGAGTCATCCCCTTATCACATTAATTTCCTAAATAGTTATAACAAGTCAGCAGCCAGCTGAGCTAAGCCAGAACGCTCTCCTTTTACAAGTCTAACATGGCCAGCAATGGGTTGTTCTTTGAATTTCTCAACCACATATGTAAGTCCATTATTATACTCATCTAAATAAGGATGATCTATTTGTTCTGGGTCGCCCATTAGCACAATTTTACTTCGTTCACCAACACGAGTTAAAATGGTTTTCACTTCATGCTTTGTTAAATTTTGCGCTTCATCTATTATAATGATTTGTTCTGGAATACTTCTTCCTCTTATATAAGTTAGTGCCTCTACTTCTATCGATCCCATTCCAGCTAATATTGCGTCAAGTTCACCAGGTTTTTTGGTGTTAAATAAATACTCAAGATTATCATAAATGGGCTGCATCCATGGTCTTAGCTTCTCTTCTTTTTCACCAGGTAAAAATCCCAAATCTTTTCCTACAGGAACAATTGGTCTTGCTACCAGTAATTTTTTGTACGAACCTAAATCTTCCGTTTGCATTAAACCTGCTGCAAGAGCAAGTAATGTTTTGCCTGTCCCGGCTTTCCCAATTAGTGTAACTAAGGGCAAGTCCGTTCTAAGAAGTAGTTCTAGTGCCATCGTTTGTTGAACATTTCTAGGTTTTATTCCCCATATATGCTCGTGATCAAATACTAGTCGCTGTATTTTCTTACCTGACTGATCAACTTTACCTATTGCAGAAGAAGAACCACCTAAAGCATCCTTCATAATGACGAATTGATTTGGATAAAATGGATGATTTGTAATTTCTGATAAAATCAATTCACTTTTTTCATAAAACCGGTTTAAATTGTCGGTACTGATGTACAAATCAAGAAAACCTGAGTATATATGATCAATCTCAACTACACGGTCACTTAAGAAATCCTCTGCAATTAAACCAATAGCATCTGCCTTTACTCTAACAAGTGTATCCTTACTCACAAGTATGACAGAACAACCCTTTTCCTTAGTTTGCTCTTCTAATGATAAATTTTTTGCCACGGCTAAAATGCGATTATCATTTGTTTTTTCAACAAATATCTCTTGAAGTTGATGGAAAGATCTGTGGTTTAATTCAATCCTTAACGATCCACCATTCGGTAAAGGGATTTTCTCATGTAGTCTCCCCGATTCTCTTAATTGATCAATGAGTTTAGAAACTTGTCTTGCATTACGACCTATTTCATCCATATACCTCTTTTTAGAATCCACCTCTTCTAAAACCACTGCTGGAATAACTACTTCATTTTCTTCGAATGAAAAAATCGAATTGGGATCCTGTAACAATACATTTGTGTCTAATACATATATCTTCCTCAAACTTCCGCCCCCTACTCCGTGCTATTTTTTTATGGAGTTTAACATAAAAGTGTTTAAAAAAAAGTCAAGCTGTGAATGAAGCGTTGCTAAAATATATGAAAGAATGAATAAAGATAGAAGGTTTATTAGACAATAAAATTAAAAAGCAACAAAAAAACTTGTCTTCACTCTTTTTTTAATGATCCTCTTGACAAAAATGAAGCGATTTTTACAAGTGGTTTCCTAAGAGACAAGCTTTCGTTGACTAAAAAGTTAAGGAGTGATTTGATGCAATCTTTTATCAAGATATTATTGTTAACAGCTCTAGCCTTAACAGGTTGTTCAGCAAATCAAGGTACCGATAAAAATGATAAAGCACAAGAAAATGGCACACCGATAAATGTTAAAAACAGTGTTGATGAAAATGTAGATCGTAAAACTGGACAAGAAATTTCACAGCATTTAGTTGAATTAGCAAATGAAATACCTGATGTAAATGATGCAACTGCTGTTGTATTAGGTCAATATGCCGTTGTTGGAATCGATGTTAATGCAAAATTAGACAGAAATAAAGTTGAATCAATTAAATACACAGTTGCGGAAAGTTTAATGCATGATCCTTATGGTGCTCGTGCAATTATTATTGCAGATGCTGACACAAATGAAAGACTACGTGAAATGGGTGAAGAAATCCAAAATGGACGCCCTGTGATCGGTATCCTCGATGAACTAGCAGCAATTGTTGGTCGTTTAGTTCCTGAGTTACCAAACGAAATACTTGATAATCAACAAAAACAACCAACAGAACAAGCAGATGATCAATTAAACAAAAAAGAAGAAAAGAAACTTGAAAAAGAACAACAGGATCAATCTAATAATCATATGAATAAATAAGTGATACTCTTACATCCAAACTTATTTGATATGAGGCATGATAATGCTTCAGGTTGATTTTATTTAGATTAGGAGATAATTAATTTCACCTATCAAGAGAAGTTATGTACAAGGATGAACTTACAGGCGCTGTGCATACGAGCGAAGATCCTGCAGTTAAGAAAATAAGACATTGTATTTTCTCAGTAATAAAATTTCGTAAGACAACAAGCACGCAGCTGAGTTAATTTAAAAGACTGTCCATTTGTTTTAAGAAATAAGAATAGTATAGAAGTAACTCTTCTAGGTTTTCTTAATCTTAAATAATGGACAGTCTCTTTTTTATCCTTTATCTTTCATTGCTTGTAAAACTTGTTTATCCAATTTAGCTGCGGCTTTTTCATCATAAGTTTTATCATACTGTGGTTCACTTGATATTCTTGATCCATAGAACATAACATCTCGAACTTCTGAAATTCCTAATTCAATTAAAGAAAGCTTTAATGGTATGTTCTCAAGTTGATCTTCTTTTATATGAGCGTTACCGTTTATGGAATATGTAGATTCATTTGCAATTAAATTCAAAACAATTGCAGGATGTTTTTTTATATTATCGACAATTCTTGATTTCTGGTCGATTGCGAAAAGAATACGATTAGTATCAGGTGCATAGACCCATGAAATTGCACTTACATTTGGAGAACCTGTTTCATAGTCAATTGATGCAATGGTAACAAATCTCTCCTTTTGTAGACTGTTAAATAAAGGATCGATTAAAGAAGTTTCAATCTTATTAGCCATTTGAATCCTCCCTTCCACTTTATACAACTATCATACCCTTTTTTCTAATGTGTTCCAACCATAAACATTCACTCATTTTTTTTGTAGTCGTGATATACTAATTAAAAAAGAACTTTCCCGAACATTTTGGTTATGTTAAGTCCATCTTGATTTTTTCCTTTATTATCAAAAGGGAGTCCGAAATTTTCATCTTACAAAGAAGATACCTATTAGATTGATCAAACTAAAAATATTAAAAAAGGAATAAAAGTCAATAATGATAACAAAATGAACTTTTTGGGGAGTTACTTAATTTCTATGAGGTGTATTATGAGAGTGAAATGTGTAATTTGTGATACTGTTGAATCAATTAACGATGAGACTTTAATAGCTAAACGATTAAGAAATCGTCCGATACATACATACATGTGTAATACTTGTCACAAACGGATTGAAGACAGAACAAACGAACGAATTGCTACTGGTAATTTCAAGCTATATCAAGATAAAAAGACAGATGATTCATGGTAAAAATAAAAACTGGACTATTCACTGGCTTAATTAGTGGTGTGATTTTAGGTTTATTCTTAAAATTATCTCAAATGATCACTGGACATAAAGTTTATACTTTATTATTAAACATTGATTTCTTATACAATAAACCATTACCAGAGATGATCGAATTTGTATTACATCTATTAATTTCAATTATAATCGGCATTGTCTTTGTATCCATTTGTGAGTTGAAAGGATTAGTTAAGTTTAAAGAGAAGTTTATTTTATCCTTAATTCTAACAGCTCCAACATTTTTGTTGTATTTCCCATTAACTGTACTGGCCATAAAGAATACTCCAAGTGTAACAAACATCCCAGCCATTTCCTTGTGGATAATTGGTCATTTACTATATTCATTAATATTGCCAATTAATTTTAAAAAATTAAATCCAAATAAGTAAATCCGTTTGTGAACTCACGTTAATAATAAGGCTGCCATTTATTGAAAGCCACATATTCAAAAAAAGGTTCTGACTAAATAGTCAGAACCTTTTTTAACTAGCTTCTTCAGCTTCCTGCTTTTTTGATTGATGTAATCTTATCTTATAAATGATTAAAATAAGTGCTGCAACAACAAGTCCCTCTGCAACAGGTAGAAATATCCCTAAGAATGTTAAGATCGTGCAGCCAAACGCTAAAAATGTATATATGACAACTGATTTTAAAATAGGAAGTTTTTTTGCAAAGCCTAGCTTATATACAAGAACAGATAGAAAGAAAATGGTTAAATAAAGCAGCCACATACCTACCTTTGGATGTTCGATTACTTGATATAAACTAGGAAAAAATGAAAGTCTTTCAGATACATCCATTAAAAAAATCCCTCCTCACAACAATTTGTAGTAGGAACCTAAAGAAATAGACTAAATTCAACCCTACACTCTCCTCTCTATTTGTTTGATCATATAGGAGGAGAGGTTTTGAATTTTTGTCTGTATAACTTAGTTACCTGCTAATTTTTTCTTTTTAGCAGATTTCTCACGTTCATTTTTATCAAGAATTTTCTTTCTAAGTCTGATTGATTCTGGAGTCAATTCACAATACTCATCATCATTCAAATACTCAAGTGCTTCTTCTAATGACATAATTCTAGGCTTTTTCATACTATTTGTTTGATCTTTATTAGCAGAACGAATATTTGTTTGTTGTTTCATTTTACAAATATTTACTACTAAATCATTTTCACGAGTATGTTCTCCAACAATCATGCCTTCATAAACATCTACACCAGCTTCAAGGAAGATGATTCCGCGATCTTCAATACCTTGAATACCATAAGTAGTTGATTTACCATTTTCCATTGATACAAGAACTCCTTGACGGCGTCCTCCAACTTGACCTTTTTGCATAGGCTGATAGCTATCAAATGTATGATTAATGATACCAAATCCACGTGTTAATGACATGAATTCTGTTGAATACCCAATTAAGCCACGTGCTGGTACATTAAAGATAAGTCGAACTTGACCATTACCATTATTAATCATATCAATCATTTCACCTTTACGGGCTCCGATCGATTCCATAACACCACCAGTGTTTTCTTCTGGAACGTCTATTTGCACACGTTCAATTGGTTCACATTTCACTCCATCAATTTCTCTAACAATAACTTCAGGCTTAGACACTTGAAGTTCAAATCCTTCACGACGCATATTTTCAATCAAAATAGACAAGTGAAGCTCTCCACGACCAGACACAATCCACGCATCTGGAGAAGCAGTTGGATCTACACGTAAACTTACGTCAGTTTGTAATTGTGCCATCAAACGTTCCTCAATTTTACGAGAAGTAACATACTTACCTTCACGACCAGCAAATGGACTATTGTTCACAGCAAATGTCATTTGTAATGTTGGCTCATCAATACGAAGAATTGGTAGTGCTTCTTGATGTTCAACTGGACAAACTGTTTCTCCAACATTAATATCTTCCATTCCAGATACTGCTACAAGGTCTCCAGCTATTGCTTGTTCTATTTCAACACGTCTTAAGCCTTGGAAACCAAATAATTTTGTTACACGGAAATTTTTAATTGTACCGTCAACTTTCATCAATGAAACTTGTTGACCTACTTGCATAGTTCCGCGGAATACTCGTCCAATTCCAATACGACCAACATAATCATTGTAATCAAGTAAAGCAACTTGGAATTGTAAAGGCTCATCTCTATTATCTTCTGGTGCTGGGATATGATCTACAATCGCTTCAAATAATGATTCCATTGTTTCTTCTTGATCCGCTGGGTCAGCACTAGTGCTAGCTGTTCCATTCATAGCTGAAGCAAAAATTACTGGGAATTCAAGTTGATCTTCATTTGCACCAAGCTCAATAAATAGATCAAGTACTTCATCAACAACTTCTGATGGACGTGCAAAATCACGGTCAATTTTATTAACAACTACAATTGGTGTTAAATTCTGCTCTAGTGCTTTCTTTAATACGAAACGTGTTTGAGGCATACAGCCTTCATAAGCATCAACAACAAGTAAAACACCATCTACCATTTTCATGATACGCTCTACTTCTCCACCGAAGTCAGCATGTCCAGGTGTATCCATAATGTTAATACGATTATCTTTATAATTGATTGCTGTATTTTTTGCTAGAATTGTAATCCCACGCTCACGCTCAAGATCATTTGAATCCATTGCACGTTCTGCAACCTGTTCATTTGTTCGGAATGTTCCAGATTGATGTAAAAGTTTGTCAACCAAAGTTGTTTTACCATGGTCAACGTGGGCAATAATAGCTATGTTGCGAATATCGTTACGAAGTTTCACAATTTCATCTCCTAAAATATATATATTAAAAACATAAGCGTAAACGCCATGGTTAGGCTTTAACAATAACAATCATGAGTTGAAGGTGCTTATTAACAATCAACACAGAAGTGATTTTGCTTTTTTTATACTATGCATAAACTAAATCCTAAACATATAAGTAATGCTCGACATTTTATTAAAACACATTTTACTTATAAAAATATAGTGTTTTTCACATATAAAAACAATTATCTACATTATTTCAAAATCACCTTGGATATTATACCATAAACAATATAGAAAAGCGGAATGTTTTTCTGTAAACTAAGAGAAGATACAAAAAATTCGCGAATAAGTTGGGAGTTGTCATAGGTATGAAATTAGGAAAGTGGGTTTTTCTTGTACTATCCTGTTTAGCAGCAATAAGTATGATCGGCATAGGAATTGCTGTAAGTGAACGGAGTATTCTCGGCATAATCTTAGCTATAGTCGCGCTAAATGTCATTATGGGGTCAGGTTTTGTACTAAAAAAAAGAATGAGAGAAAAAGGGTTAATCTAATTTATCTTTTTCTCTGAAAACAGATCTAAATAAAATTTTATAGCTAAAAGGAGTCTGAAAAATAGACTCCTTTTTTATTTTACACACTCTCACTTACCTTAATTGTTGATTGTTAGCTATAGAGTTCATTGTATATAACAAAGTGATAAAAACAATATTAAGATTGTACATAAACTATAATTAAAGAGGCATCACTGAAATCATATATTCTTTTGATGTAGTAACTTCCTTCTCTATCTTAAGTTGCTCAAACCCGCAATTCCCAAGAAACCTTAGCCAACCATCTTGATTTATTGAACAACCCACATAACAAGCTTTATGACCTTTCGACTTTAATTCATGTCCAATTTCTTTTATTATATTCTGTCCAAATCCTCTTAATCTCTGATTGGGATGGATAAGTATTGTACCAATCCAAGGTCTTTCATTTGAAGGAGACCATTCTATATGATAACTAATGCCTATTTTATTATTATTTTTATACCATATTCTCCATTGCCCATTAAACATCTGATAAGATAGTAAATAATTTTCCAGTTCATTTTCAGAACATTCTTCTTGTTGCCAATCATCACTTACTCTAATTATATCTTTAAAAAAGTTATAATCACCTTTGTTTAATTCCTTAAACTCTAAATTCTTCACTTCTTTAAATATTCTGTCAATAGATGATTGTGGAGACTTTTCTCACCAACAAAGAAAGTATTTTTTGACACTAAATTCAGCTTATTTCCATCTAATGTCGATGCGGTCCCACCTACTTCGCTTATTAAGACGAGTCCTGCTGCAAAATCCCATGGAGCTAATCTCATCGTTAAGTAAGCATCTAGTCGACCTGATGCAACATATGCACACTCCAAAGCAGCAGATCCATACGACCTTGTGCCTCTCACCTTTTGAACAATTGGTGAAATGAGATTATGATCAATTCGTTTATTTTCAGTTACCCATATTGGACTAATACCAATAACTGCTTCTTCGATGTTAACTTTATCTAGCTTAGGTAAAGGAAGGTCATTCATAAATGCTCCTTCTCCCTTAAACGCATGATAAAGCTCATTATGTACAACATCATAAATTAATCCAATATAACCAATACCATCTCCATATATCCCAACAGATATAGCAAAATTACGTTGTTGATGAACAAAATTCATTGTCCCATCAATAGGATCTATAATCCAAACAACACCTTCAAGACTTGTCACTTCATCACCATAACCCTCTTCACCTAAAATACGATGATCTGGATACGATTGTTGTATTTTCCCAATTAAGTATTGCTCAATTTCTTTATCCATATTCGTGACTAAATCATTTGGATTAGATTTGTATTGAATCGAGAGGGAGGAATCAAAAGAGTTTCTAATTATTTCTCCAGCTTCCTTCACCCATTGCTTAGCCTTTTGATCAATTTCCTTCCAATTCGTCATAAAGCAACCTCATTTCTATGTATAAATAACCTTTACAATAAGGATACTGTATGGAATTAATGGAAATCAAGTTACAGACTCATTGTTGCGCAGATAAAAACGAACCTACCTAAGGTTCGTTTGTAGATTTAGCTATCTCCAATTATGCCTGGAGCTTCATCCACTCTTTTCGTAACTTCTCTAGTTTTTGTTTACATTCGATTTTTTTCTGATGATCTTTACTTTGCATTGCTTCGTAAAGGGTGGCTAATTCGTAATCAAGCTCAAGTTTAAGCACCCCGATACGTTTGCTAATGATTTTCTGACCACTTGTTTTAACAATTTGTTTCACTTTTTACCGCCCCTTTCATTTACTTATCATATTATCCTTGTAGCGATTTCAAAGTTGCTTTTTCAAGTTGTTATATAGCTTTTTTATATCTTATGTTGGATTAAAAAAAGTTGGAACTAAACCTATAAAATTGTGTATTTACCTAATTCATACCACCAATTTTTTAGGATGAAACGTTGATTAATTCTTTGTATTGATTTCACTTTTGGAAAAATCACGTTTGTTAAACCAGTCGTAAATTCTTGTGGAAATAATTTAAGTAAGTTTATAATTAAAATAGAAAAAAGTGTAATGAACTTCTAGGAGGAATTTTAATGAATTTTAAAGGTTTTTATAATGAAGATTTCCAAACATTTACTATAGATGGGCTAGAGGAAAGAATGGAGGCCATTCGTGAAAGAATTCAGCCTAAATTCCAAGTGATTGGACAAGCGTTAGCAGATGACCTTTCCGCAACATTACAAACTGAAATGTTTCTTCATATCGCAAAACATGCAAGAAGAACTGTTAACCCTCCTAAAGATACTTGGTTGGCTATTGCAGCTAATAAAAGAGGATATAAACAACATCCACATTTCCAAGTTGGGCTTTTTGATGATCATTTGTTTATTTGGTTAGCATTTATTTATGAATTGCCAAACAAAGAAAATATAGCTCGGAATTTTTTAACTAATATGGAGGAGATCACTAAAGCTACAAATGAACAGTACTATATTTCATTAGATCATACTAAAAAGGATGCAAAGCTAATTGGTGATATTGATTTAGAATCTTCACTAGTAAGATTTAGAGATGTTAAAAAAGCAGAATTTTTAATAGGTCGTCATTTTGGAATAAATGATCCAATTTTAAAAGATGGAGATAAATTATACCAGGTTATTCGTGAAACCTTTGAAAATTTAATTCCATTATATAAGCTTTCTTTTGAGTAAGCTCTTTTACCAAGCACTTTAATTTTAAATTTGAACCAAAAAAAGAGGCTGGGACATAATAAGAGAAGTCCCACAAAAAGACGAATAAATCTAAATTCAGTTAAGCTGAAAAAACAAGTTCGTTCCATTGCGCTGCAGACACTCGCTTTCCACTAGTTCTTAAAAATAGTAGGCAAAATCAAAAAAATCTATTGAAGACAACAAATAAAAACCCGAACTATTAGGCGAATGATTATTAATTGGAATATCACCTAATAATTCGGGTTTATAATTGGATAAATACTTATGTCCCAGCCTCTTTTGAAATTTTAATTTTTCACATCTTTACTGTACTAACTACTTCATCAGACTTTGCCTTTTTAATCACTCTATAGGTGGAGTATCCGCTCACTTCCTCAAATTCATTGCAAATGGTTTTTTCTTCAGATTTACTTGGTACAATTTCTTTGAACCTACGATAATTACTCATTAAAAGATCCCGATCTATTCCTTTTTCATATGCTTTTTCTATACATTCAAAAAACTTAATAACATCAACAGTTTCATCTGTACTCCAGTCTAAAGAAATAGGATATTGATAATCCAAGTTGTTGTCCCCCTGTTCATACATTTAGTTGTCCTTATTAAATTAATATATCCAATTCCTTCGAATCTCTTCTGCTTCTAAAATTGTCCGTGTTATAAACTCATTCACAGAAGGTATATCAGAAATTAGTCCCATTACTTGGCCAGCCCAAGCAAAACCTTCTTCTATATTACCATCATAAATATACCTTTTGTTAGCTATTCCACTTATGTAGTCCTTGAGCTCATCATATCCACCGTTATTTTTCTCTATATCTATAATTTTATTTGTCCATTTGTTTGCTATTGCTCTCGCAGGTGCACCGATAGATTTTTTAATAACAACAGTACTATTTTCATCACCATTTATTAATGAATTTTTATAAACCTGATGAGCATGAACACACTCCTTAGTTGCTATGAACCTTGTTCCCATTTCTATTCCCTCAGCACCTAGGCTTAACGCAGCCATTAATCCTCTTCCATCTCCAATTCCTCCAGAAGCTATGACAGGAATGGAAACAGCATCAACAACTTGTGGAACTAACACCATTGTCCCTGTATCTGATCTTCCTAAATGTCCCCCTCCTTCTTGACCTACAACCATTACTGCATCTGCACCTAGTTCTTCGGCCTTGACTGCTTGACGCTTAGCAGCTACTAAAACTAGCTTCTTCACATTTGTTCCCTGGAGTAACTGAAAAATAGGAGTTGGATTTCCACCAGTCATTGATATAACTGGAACATTTTCCTCTATTGCAACTTCTATAAGCTTTTCATACCCATGTCCATACTGACCAATTGCAAAATTAACTCCAAAGGGTTTTGTTGTTTTTGATTTAACCTTCATAATTTCTTCTCTTAAAGCTTCAGGTGTTCCTAAGGACATAGCTGTAATTTGCCCTAACCCACCTGCATTTGATACTGCCGCTGCTAACTCCGAGTAAGCTAAATAAGCTAAGCCACCTTGCACTATTGGGTAATCTACGCCTAGAAGATTTGTGATTTTAGTATTCCATTTCATCTGTTATTACCTCCCTTTATAAATTGTATTTCGTTTTCTTCCTAGAATATCCTCTAATAAAATTGGAAAGGCTTAGTTCATAAGAAAAGTGGAAGACGTCTGCAGATGGACACTATAGCTAAGTACAGAATATTATATTATTTCATAAAATAATGCTCTCATAATAGATATTGTTGATTTCTCTTAATGCCGATTGCTTTTCCCTGGTATATATACCTCCAATTAATAACACCCTGCTTTAATATATCTAAATAGAGAAAACCCTCTCTAAAAGAAATGTATTGTTTTTTATTGACTGTCATAATTGATAACGGTATAATTCATTTGTTTTAATAAATATACAGAATTCGACACTAAAAGGTTTTTTATTAATATGACATTAGATAATCATTTACATATAGCGCTGATTGTTTCTTTAGAAGCAATTTCACCACAAAAAAACAGCCGTCATTAGTAAGAAACTATTACTGAAAAAGAAGGTGGGAACAACTTTGTCACAAAATGATACACCATTATTCACAGGGCTAGTCCAACATGCTAAAAAAAACCCAATTCAGTTTCATATTCCTGGTCACAAAAAGGGAGCAGGAATTGATCCTGAGTTTAGAAATTTTATAGGTGATAACGCGCTTTCAATCGATTTGATCAATATCGGACCTTTAGATGATCTACACGCCCCTAAAGGAATGATCAAAGAAGCACAAGAATTAGCTGCAGAGGCTTTCGGAGCTGATTACACTTTCTTCTCTGTACAAGGAACAAGTGGAGCTATTATGACAATGGTAATGGCTGTATGTGGACCTGGAGATAAAATTATTGTCCCTAGAAATGTTCATAAATCAGTAATGTCAGCTATCGTTTTTTCAGGTGCAACTCCAATATTTATCCATCCTGAAATAGATAAAAATCTTGGGATTTCTCATGGAATTACAACAGATTCAGTTGAAAGAGCTCTTGAACAGCATCCTGATGCTAAAGGTGTTCTTGTGATAAACCCAACATATTTTGGCATATCTGCTGATTTAAAACGTATTGTTGAAATCGCCCATTCATATTCTGTACCTGTGTTAGTCGATGAAGCACACGGAGTCCACATCCATTTTCATGAGGACTTGCCTTTAAGTGCCATGCAGGCAGGTGCAGACATGGCTGCTACAAGTGTTCATAAACTTGGTGGCTCTATGACTCAAAGCTCTGTATTAAATGTACGAGATGGTTTAGTTTCACCTCAAAGAGTTCAATCGATCTTAAGTATGATGACGACAACTTCTACATCATACTTATTACTAGCATCACTTGATGTCGCAAGAAAAAGATTAGCAACTGAAGGTAAAGAATTAATTGAAAAAACAATACAGTTAGCTAATTACACTCGAGACAAAATAAATGAAATACCGAAGATATACTGTATAGGAAAAGAAATTCTTGGATCAAAAGCAACCGTAGATTATGATCCAACTAAGTTAATCATTCCTGTTTATGGTTTAGGTATTACAGGATATGATGTTGAAAACTGGTTACGTGAAAACCATCAAATAGAAGTGGAACTGTCTGATTTATACAACATTTTATGTATTATCACACCTGGTGATACTAAAGTTGAAGTAGATCTTCTTATTAATGCTTTAAAAGAATTATCAGTTGAATTTGGTTCAAATGTTCAGGAAAATGATGAAAAAGAACGAATATTTTTACCTGATATCCCTGTGTTAGCTCTTACCCCTCGCGATGCTTTTTATTCTGAAACAGAGGTTGTTTCAATAGAAGAATCAGCTGGGAGAATCATTGCTGAATTTATTATGGTCTATCCTCCAGGAATACCGATCTTTATTCCAGGCGAAATTATCACCGAAGAAAATTTAGCATACATTAAGAAGAATTTAGAAGTCGGTTTGCCAGTTCAAGGACCTGAGGATCCAACACTTAGTAAAATAAGAGTAATAAAGGAACACAGAGCAATTAGATAGAAATATTTTTTATTTTTAAGAAGTTAAATTAGATTAAAAAAACAACACACACATGATCAACAGACCAAATTGAGATAATTTGGTCTGTTTTCATACTAATTAAGTAACGAGTAAATTCTGTGTCCTATCCTGTGACAACACTTTATAATTTAAAACAAAGCACTCAATAGTGAAATTGAGTGCTTTGTTACCCCTTTATTTCTTTATATAAACCCCTTTATTTGACTTTGACAACATTATTTTTTTGGTTCTGACTAATGCAATCATGATGATTGCATTTACCATATAAAGTTGTCACCTTTTCTACTTCAATTTGACCGATAGTTGAGCTGCAGTGTTGACATACGATTGTTCCCATCTCCATACCCCTTTTCAATCATCTAATTTTGTAAGTTTCAAATCTCCCAAACCTTGAAAGCGTTTTATCTTTGTTATTTATATATTAATATGACATACTAATTACGTCAATACCTAAATTGTATAACACATAAATTTTTTATGTTCTATTTCATGTCGATTTTCAATAAATTATTCCACAATAAAATAAAGCCACTTGTTATCGACTTTGAACAATTTTGATCAAAGTCAATAATAAATGGCAGACGTGTTTTTAATTTTATTTCAATCTTTTCTTTACTGTAGTTAGATCTTTTACAATGTTTTCATAAGAATTTTGTGTTAAGATGGTTGGATTTTTTTTATACCTATCAATTAAATATTCAAAATCATCTACTGCTGTTTGTGTTCGATGAAACACTGATTCTGGCATTCTCATACAAACATTTCCACGTAATATTCGTATTGTAATATTATCACGAGATTTTTTTACAGCTTGATCTAACATTTCTAGTCCTTCTAAAGCAAATTTTTTCTTGTCTTTTGGAATTGGTGTATCTCTTGCCATTAGAGCTGTTACACTACCAAAATAAGCAAAAATCTCAACATTTGAAGGTTGTTCTTTATTTAGTTCTTTTAATAAATTGTATGCCTGTGTTGTAGCTTTTCGATTTCCCTTGACTGCTTTATGATAAATTTCTATAGCTTCAGTTAAACGGTTTTGCCATTCTTGCTGAGTCAATAAAATCACTCCCTCTTCTTGATTTTTAGATACCTTTTATTTCTAAGAAGTCTTTGAAACTAGAATTTTCATCTTCTTTAGCAAGCTTCACCCAGATTTCTCTTGCTTTATGACCAAAGTATTTACGCTCATACATAGTACCAAGGTCTGCTAATACCTGTAGATATTGTTGTCTTGATAAATCAATTTCACCGTTACGATCTTCATACATCTTAGTAACCATTTCAAAATCGCTAATAATTTTATCATTACTATGGAAAAAGCTATCAGGAAGAGGATATAGGATATATGCTCTTTTAAAATAAAGATTCACATGATCTTCACTTTTAGTTGGGATAGCCTGATCCAATAGTTTAAGGCCTTTCATCGTCTTTCTAAAAAGTTCGTTTGGATCATCACAAAAGGTTCCCATTAAGGTAAGCGAAGCTGCATAATAAAAAGTTGCTTTTGTACAATCAGGATTCGCTTTAGTAATTAAATCCCATACTTCAACGGCTTGTTGTGCAGCCTTTTCACTTCCACGAACTCCTAAATCATGAAGAGTATAACCTATTGTGTAAAGTTTTTCAGTTTTATTACTAGAAATGCTATTCAGGTCAATTTCTTCATATGTGTATACCTCAATATTTTCAAGAGCTTTTTCAACTAACTTGGATTTTGGTGAAATTTTAATAAGCTTTTTCCAGGTTTGTACCGCCTCCTCCACCATCTTTAATTTTGCAAAGGATTTACCAAGTAAAAACAAAATTTCTTCATATTGTTGTTGACTAAATATACTAGAATCTTTCTCAAACTTTGACACTAAAAAATGAAAATCTCTTGCTGCAGTAGAAGCACGAAAAAAGAAAAACTCTGGTAATCTATAACTTTGTAAAGCTCGAACTAATCGGATATTATAAAAATCTGGAAAGTCACTTACTAACTTATCTAGAGATTGTGATGTTTTAATTGCAGTAGTAAATAATTCGACATATCCGGTTGCAGCGTTTGTAGACTTCATAGATTGACAATGTGTCACAAAAGCTTTAATTGTCGGATCTGATGGATTCTGTTTTTCTAATTCAGAAAAATTTTTATTAACTTGATAAAGTGCTATTTCATTGCCTTCTACAGCTAATCTATATAATGAAAGAAGTTCTTCAGGTAATGTAATAGACTCTACTTCTTTCATTTTTTCAGTATCATTATTATTACTAATGGGAGGAAGTTGAAATGAAGAATCTTTCTTCTGTACTTTTTCCGCATATTGAATAGCAATTTGATTATTTCCTAATCTCGCATTTGCCTTAACTAAGTTTTTCATTCCTTCTAGATAAAGTGTTTCTGGAATTGCGCTTGGATTTTTTTCATACATTGAGACAATATGTTCAAAATCCTCAATTGCTGTTTGTGTTCTACGAAAACGATTTTCAGGAAGGTTGTTCGCTACATTACCTCGTAGCATTCTTATTAATGGATTAGAAGAATCCTTTAATACAGCAATATCAAGTAGTTTTAATCCTTCATTTGCATATTTACCCTTATCTCTTAAGTTAATTTCATCTCTGGCAAGTAGTGCCTTGACTGCACCTAAATAAGCCATTATTTCTGTGTTTTTTGGTTCTGCTTTCAAGAGAATTGTAAAAAGGTCATGCGCTTCTTTTGTCACGTCCCTTCTTCCTTTAATTGCCCGATAATATAGTTCAACAGCATTATCAAAAATCTCCTCAAATTGCTCTTCATCTATAATTTGATCTTCTATTAAATCACTATTTGAATTTACTGACTCACTATCTTCTTTCATCTCTTCTAATACCTCCTTAAGGTTCATTTAATAAAGCCTTCTTCTGAAAGAACGTTGCTAAATTCTCCAAATATGTTAAAGAAATAGTGAATTCATCGTTAAAGGGTACCATTTTAGCAATAAAGCAAAGAACTAGACTTTATACGGTGCCTTTATTTTGAAGTATTAACAGCAACATAAATTTTACGAACAAAGCAAATAAATAAAATGAAAACACAATGATAATCTATGTTATGACGTTTAAAGAAGTGCTAGACGAAACTAAATAGAATGAAATAGTCTACAAACAAATTTGATATTGCTCTAGGCTAAAACCATTTACATATGCATTATGCTAGTAGATTTTAAAGATATCTTCTTAAAAAAACACAAAAAAAAGCCATATTTTCAATGGCTTGTTTTTTTCACAAAGTTTTAATTTTTTTAGGATCAACAATCTTATAGCTTTTCTCTTGTAAGCCTTCAATTATCTTCTGTAATGCATCATTTGTCCATTCTCTATCATGCATTAGAAGATTAGCCCCATTTGTTAAAAGGGGTGTATTTACCATAATATCTGCTAAAGCATCCTTATTCATAAATTCTTTTTCCCAATCATAACCGTAGGTCCAGTTCATTAAAACCATTCCATGCTCAGCAACTAGTTTTTTGCTAAAATCAGTATTACTCCCGAATGGGGCACGAAAAAATCTTGGTTTTTCACCTGTTATTTCTTCAATCTGGTGATTTAATTCAATAATTTCATTATATTGTTCTTCTTCTGTTAAATCATTTAGGTTAGTATGTGTCATCGTATGATTTCCAATCGAAAAACCAAGATCATAGATTTCTTTTAAGATAGCTTTCTTTTCAGCAGATTGTATAAAATGACCGTTCACAAAAAAAATCGCTTTCACTTCATTATTCTTTAGGGTTTTTGCCATTTCCAATGAATACTTATCAGGTGCATCATCTATTGTAAGAAGAACTAGCTTTTCATTATTATCCTTATCAATCGGTTCAACCTTCCAATCCGTACTATTAATCACATACATTGGTTTCTCTTCGGTTTGACTAAGATTCTTCACAACATCAACTGGCACTTCTTTATCTTCCTTAGCATTATCTTTATGTTCCGTTTCTTTTTTATTCCCAATCTCCTCACTTATTTCTGGTTTCTTTGAAATTTCTTCCTCTTTAAAAGTTTCTGGTTCAGAATTTGAACAACTAGTAACAAAAATGAAAATAGTGATAATCTGTAATATCGTTAAAATCCTCATATTCACAGCTCCTAGATAAATAATTCTATATTTAGTATATATTTGTCCATAAAGCCTCAATATAAGAAATGGTCTTTAGGCTTTTATGTATTACGAATAGCCACCCATAAGTTCCCTCATAAAGTGTTAAAGGAGTGTTTTATTCAAATGAAGATGAAATTTACCCCTGTATTTATCATATCTGTAATTGTAACATCTCTTTTTATTCTCTGGGGATTAATTCCCGAATCAGTTTTACCTAACGGAAATATTACTGTAGTAACATCTAAAATACAAACATTTATAATTGAAAAATTTGGTTGGTTCTATTTATTAACCGCAACATTTTTCCTCATTTTTGCAATCAGCTTGATATTTTCGAAATATGGAAACATAAGATTAGGAAAAGATACGGATGAACCTGAATATTCATATTTATCATGGTTTGCCATGCTATTTAGTGCTGGCATGGGGATCGGTTTAGTATTTTGGGGCGTCTCAGAGCCTATTTATCATTATAGTGGACCTCCAACTGGTGAAGGATTTACTGATCAATCTGCACGAGATTCCTTAAGGTATTCCTTTTTCCACTGGGGATTTCATCCATGGGCAATTTATTCTACTATAGCTTTAGCTTTGGCTTATTTCACATTTCGAAAAGAACAAAGTGGAGTTATGAGTAATATTCTTCGACCTTTACTTGGGGATAGGGTTGATGGAAAAACTGGAATATTAATTAACTTCATAGCAGTCTTTGCTACTGTTTTTGGTGTAGCCACTTCTCTAGGGTTTGGTGCTGCTCAAATTAGTGGTGGTATTTCTTATTTAGTTGATGGTGTTGAAAATAATTTCACAACTCAAATTATTATTATACTTATAGTAACAGTGTTATTTATGCTTTCTGCTCAAACTGGGTTGAATAAAGGAATCAGATATTTAAGTAATCTCAATGTCATCTTAGCTATATCATTAATGCTATTTTTGTTATTTACAGGGCCAACAAATTTTATCATGGATTTATTTACAACTACATTAGGAAGTTATCTGCAAAATCTACCTTCGATGAGCTTTAGAATGACGCCCTTTCAACTAGACAACACCTGGGTAAAGGATTGGACAATCTTCTATTGGGCTTGGTGGATCTCATGGGCTCCTTTTGTTGGAACATTTATTGCAAGAATTTCTAAAGGAAGAACTATACGAGAATTCACTATCGGTGTTCTAGCAGTTCCGACAGTATTTGGAGCACTTTGGTTTTCAGTATTCGGAGGATCAGCAATTTTCTTAGACTATTTTCAAAATGCACCTATCGTCGATATAGTTAATGAGCAAGGAAAAGAAGTAGCGCTGTTTGCTGTTTTAGATTATTTCCCTCTTGGAACGCTAATGTCGATAATTGCGATATTCTTAATCAGTACTTTCTTCATTACATCAGCAGATTCTGCGACCTTTGTACTAGGAATGCAGACAACAAATGGTCAACTCAATCCACCAAATCGTATTAAATTCATTTGGGGAATTATCCAATCTGCTTCAGCAGGTATTTTGCTTTGGTCAGGCGGCTTAAATGCTTTGCAGACTTCAGCTATCATTGCAGCTCTTCCATTTGCTGTTATTATGATATTAATGGTATTTTCACTACTTAAGTCATTGAAACAAGAGAAAATTATACGCAAATAATGAAAAGGGTACCTAATAAGGTACTCTTTTCATTTATTTATTTTAGGCTATGTTAAAGGTTATTGTTGATTTTTTAACACTTTGTTGATTGGAGGTGAATATATGAGACTCCTGCTTAGAGAAGCGTGTCAAAGGGAGACCCCACAGGCGCGCAGCTTACGAGGATGCTTCCGGACCTAGGAAGAATGGTCCTTTGAAAAAGCCGGTAGTTGGGATTTTTCATTATTCTTCCCTAGGAAAAAACGAACTGCATTTTTTCCCGGGAAAGCGAATGCCTGTAACGGAAATCAACAACAAAGTTTAACAGAGCCTTATTTTAAGAAATTTAATAAACACTTCGTAATATTCCAAATATCTCATATCCTATACCATAAATAATTAAAGAAATACTTGATAAGAGAATTGCCCTTTTTTTGAGTTTCAACATGTTGAAAGCAACTAAATATGACAAATAAAAAAAGAATATAAATAAAATTCCTTTAGCTATATAGCCATCTTTAGTTGATAACCATTCTATTATATTATAACAAGCCCACAATAGAGTTTGAACACAAGTAACAACTGTCCAATTATACTTCCCCATTTTCTTCTCCTTCCTTACTAACCTCCCTTAATAAGTCTATGCATGATGTTAACGATTTTTACTAAGTAAAAGGCGCTGTTAAATATAATATTGTATTTTCTCTGTTATAAGCATTTCGCTTTCCTGGGAATATAGTACCTTTTTTCTCATGATAAATAGTGATAAAACCTAGCACTTTTTCATAGAGCATTTCTTACTAAGCTTCAGGAAGTTCATCATAGAGTGTAGCGCGTACATGTCTTGGGGTCTCTCATTAACACACAATCAAAGTGCAAAAGGCTTTAACTGCGCTTTAATAAAAAGTGATTAATGATGTAGCTGTATTTTTCATTTATGTAACAAATCGATGACAGTAGGAAGAAAATTCAATTTTTATGTTAGAATAGGATTAATTTAACAAATAAATCTTTCATTATTACTATTTATATAAACATATTCTTATTAATATAATCCAAAAGAGGTGGGCAAGGATGAAAAAACTACTACTCCTCATTACATTTATACCAGTTATTGTTCTTTCATCATGTGATAACATCTTTTTTTCAAAAAGTTCACCGACAGAAGATATAGCCGAAGAAAAACAATTGTTATTTTTTTCTGATGATGACAATATTGATCAGGAAGCAGTTTACTATGAAGCGTTACTAGATATAAAAAAAGATTATCCTGAAAAAATAGAGAAGATGCAAATCTACTCCGAAAAAAAAGATCATAAAATATATAATGTAGACACTTATCCTACACTTCTGGTTGTTGATAAAAAAGAAGTTGTTGTTCATATTGAAGGAGCAGTTTTTTCAAAGGAAGAAATATTAGAATCAATTTCAAATGCCTTATCTAAAGAATAAAAACTAATATTAGTTGATTCGAAAACTCAAATTTTGAGAAAATAATAAAATTACCTATTATGGTTGTATAAAAAAGAGATTGACGATTTCGTCAATCTCTTTTTTATGCTTTATTTTACGATATGGATCGGGCTACCGATTGCAACTTCTGCAGCTTCCATAGTAATCTCTCCTAAAGTAGGATGAGCATGGATTGTCATTGCAATATCCTCAGCTGTCATTCCTGCTTCAATCGCTAGTCCAAGTTCTGAAATCATATCAGAAGCACTAGGACCTGCAATTTGTGCACCAATTACTAATCCATCTTCTTTGCGTGTTATAAGCTTTAAGAAACCATCTGAATTATTAAGTGATAATGCTCGACCATTAGCTCCAAATGGGAACTTAGATGCTAACACATCAATTCCATCTTCTTTTGCTTGAGCTTCTGTATAGCCAACTGTTGCAAGTTCAGGCTCAGAGAATACTACCGCAGGAATTGCTAAGTAATCAATTTCTGCTTTTTCTCCAGCAATCGCTTCTGCAGCAATTTTACCTTCGTAAGAAGCTTTATGTGCAAGTGGTGGTCCTTCAACAATATCACCAATTGCATAAATGTTTGAAATGTTAGTACGACATTGTTTA
The DNA here is from genome assembly GCF_007994985.1 of Metabacillus litoralis. Lineage (GTDB taxonomy): Bacteria > Bacillota > Bacilli > Bacillales > Bacillaceae > Metabacillus > Metabacillus litoralis. The sequence continues at coordinate 407,132 of NZ_VOQF01000003.1, forward strand.
TCAATTTTGATAACGCCTCTATCACTCATTTCAACACCAACTTGTTCTAAGCCAAGTTCATCAGTGTTTGGACGACGCCCAACAGTAACTAATAAGTAATCTGCTTCTACTGTTTTTTCTTCGCCTTTTACTTCAAAAGTAACTTTTACACCATTCTCAGTTTCTTCAACACCTTTTGCCATTGCATTAGTGTGAATTTCAACATTACCTTTTTTCTTAAGGTTACGTTTTACTAAAGAACTCATTTGTTTTTCAAAACCTGCTAGAATTTCATCAGCCGCTTCAATGAAAGTAACTTCTGTTCCGAAGTTCGCATATGCAGTACCAAGCTCTGTACCGATATAACCCCCACCAATAACAACCATCTTATTAGGAATTTCTTGAAGATTTAGAGCACCTGTTGAGTCTAATACACGTTTTGAATATTTAAATGCAGGTATTTCGATTGGACGTGAGCCAGTTGCGATAATTGCATTTTTAAATTTATAAGTTTGTGAAGAAGTTTCGTCCATAACTTTTACCGTTTCACTATCAACAAAATATGCTTCACCACTGATAACATCAACTTTATTACCTTTAAGTAATCCAGCTACACCACCAGTTAATTTCTTTACAACACCTTGTTTGAATTCTTGAACTTTTGAGAAATCAACCGTTACGTTCTCAGCTTTAATTCCCATGTCTTCTGAGTGTTTTGCATTTTCATAGCGATGTCCTGCTGCGATTAATGCTTTTGAAGGTATACAACCAACGTTTAAACAAACTCCTCCAAGAACGCTTTTTTCAACAACTGTTACTTTTTGTCCTAATTGAGCAGCGCGGATTGCTGCAACATATCCGCCTGGTCCTGCTCCGATTACAAGAGTATCTGTTTCAATCGGGAAATCTCCAACTACCATCGATTACGCCTCCATTAAAATTAATTGTGGATCATTAAGTAAACGCTTGATGTGGTTAAGAGCATTTTGAGCAGTAGCACCATCAATCATTCTGTGGTCAAAGCTTAGTGATAAAGCAAGAACCGGAGCTACTACAATCTCTCCATCACGTACTACTGGTTTTTCTGCAATACGTCCAATACCTAAAATTGCAACTTCTGGATGATTAATTACTGGTGTAAACCATTGTCCCCCAGCAGATCCAATGTTTGTGATTGTGCATGAAGCACCTTTCATTTCATTTGGTGCTAACTTACCATCACGAGCTTTTGTTGCAAGTTCATTAATCTCATTTGAGATTTCAAATACAGATTTGCGTTCTGCATTTTTCACTACTGGTACAAGAAGACCTTTTTCAGTGTCAGCTGCAATTCCAATATTATAATAATGCTTTTGAACAACTTCATCTGTCTTATCATCAAGTGATGTATTAAGAACTGGGTACTTCTTAAGAGCAGAAGTAAGAGCTTTCACTACGTACGGTAAATATGTTAACTTAATACCTTGCTCTGCTGCAACATTTTTGAATTGCTTTCTGTGAGAAACTAAGTTAGTCACATCAATTTCATCCATTAATGTTACGTGAGGAGCTGTATGTTTAGAGTTAACCATTGCTTTTGCAATTGCTTTACGGATAGGGCTGATTTTTTCACGTGTTTCAGGGAAGTCACCCTCTGGAATAGCTTGTGCTGCTGGTTTTGCTTGTTTTTCTTCTTTTGCAGCTGGAGCTTCTTCAGTTGTTTCTTGAGCTTGAGTAGTACCACCTTGAAGAAATGTATCTACATCCTCTTTAAGAACACGACTGTTTTTACCACTACCAGATACTTGACGAATGTCAACTTCTTTTTCACGAGCATATTTACGCACTGAAGGCATTGCAATTACTCGTTTATTTGTATCTACTTCAACTTCTGCTGCTTCTTCTTGTTGAGGAGCTTGTTTTTCTTCCTCTTTTACAGGCGCTGCTTTTTCTTCTTTTTTAGGTTCATCATCACCATGATCACCTTTAAATTTCAAGTCTTCATAGCCTGGTGCATCAAGTGTAATAATTGTTTGCCCAACAGTTGCTACAGTTCCTTCGTCAACATTTAACTCAGTTACTGTACCTTTTACTGGTGACGGAATTTCAACAACAGCTTTATCATTTTGTACTTCTGCTAAAACGTCATCTTCTTCAACTTTATCGCCTGCTTTAACGAACCACTTTACTATTTCACCTTCGTGGATTCCTTCACCGATATCAGGCAATTTAAATTCGAATGCCAAATCATTCAACCTCCTTAAGAATGTAAAAAATATTGTGAATTACGTAGCATTACGTTAAAAAACAAACGTAAGCTTTTATGTTTCTTCTCTGATACAATTTATAATATTTACTAATTTTTGTTTTAAAGTAGTGTCATGGAAGGTGAATTATGAGAAAATCCATATTTGCCTTCCACTACACACATTAATTAATAATTTAGTGATCTTAGAAATTAACTACTTTTTTAGCTGTTTCAAGGATATCCTTGTAAATTGGCAGCCAAATGTTTTCTGCTTCTGTGAATGCATATACAGTATCCGGTGCAGTTACACGTAATACTGGTGCTTCCAAGCTTAAGATTGCTCTTTCAGTAATTTCAGCTACAACATTTGCTGCAATACCAGCTTGTTTTTGTGCTTCTTGTACAACAATTGCGCGACCTGTCTTTTCAACAGAAGCAATGATCGTATCAATATCAAGTGGACTAATCGTACGCAAGTCAACTACTTCTACAGACACACCATCTTTTTCTAATTCATCTGCAGCTTTTAATGATTCATGAACCATAGCTCCGTAAGTAATAATTGAAAGATCAGTTCCCTCACGTTTTACATCTGCTTTACCGATTTCAATTGTATACTCTTCTTCTGGTACTTCTTGACGGAAAGAACGATATAACTTCATATGTTCTAAAAATACTACTGGATCATTGTCACGGATTGCAGAAATTAAAAGACCTTTTGCGTCATATGGTGTTGACGGAATGACAACTTTTAATCCTGGTTGTTGTGCTACAAGTCCCTCTAAGCTGTCTGCATGTAGTTCTGGTGTATGTACGAATCCACCAAATGGAGAGCGAATTGTTACAGGAGCAGTCCAACGTCCACCTGAGCGATAGCGCATACGAGCTAATTGACCATTTAATGAATCCATTACCTCATAAACGAAACCAAAAAATTGGATTTCCATTACTGGACGGAAACCTGTTAAACTAAAACCTACTGTAAGTCCACCAATACCTGACTCAGCAAGTGGAGTATCAAATACACGATCTTCACCAAATTCTTTTTGAAGTCCTTCCGTTGCACGGAATACGCCACCATTTACGCCAACATCTTCTCCATATAAGAGGACGTTTTCATCGTTTTTTAACTCTGTGCGTAAAGCATCAGTGATGGCTTGGATCATTGTCATTTGTGCCATGGCTTATTTCGACTCCTTTGCTTTGTAAATTTCATATTGCTCTTTTAAGTTATAAGGCATTTCTTCGTACATGATTTCCATCAAGTCCGTTACCTTTTGTTTAGGATATTTATCTGCTTTTTGAATTGCTTCTTTAATATCTTCTTTCGCTTGTTCTATCACTTTATTTTCTTCCTCTTCGCTCCAAATGCCCTTTTCTTCAAGGAATTTTCGGAAACGCACTAAAGGATCTTTTGCTTCCCATTCGTTTTCTGTTTCTTTTGTACGGTAACGAGTTGGGTCATCTCCAGCCATAGTATGAGGACCATAACGGAATGTTAAAGTTTCAATTAAAGTAGGACCATCACCATTTACTGCACGGTCACGAGCTTCTCGTACTGCTGCATAAACAGCAAGTGGATCCATCCCATCTACTTGAACCCCAACTATTCCCGCTGCAACTGCTTTTTGTGCAATTGTTTGAGCAGCAGATTGTTTTTCAACAGGAGTAGAAATTGCGTAACGGTTATTTTGAACAACAAAGATTGCAGGAGCTTTGTATGCACCAGCAAAGTTAATTCCTTCATAGAAGTCACCTTGTGATGCTCCACCGTCACCAGTATAAGTGATTGCAACTGCTTGTTTACCCTTCTTCTTAAGTCCAAGAGCAACACCAGCAGTTTGAATATATTGTGCACCGATAATAATTTGTGGTGACAAGCAATTTACTCCTTCAGGCATTTGATTTCCGTGGAAATGACCGCGTGAGAATAAGAATGCTTGATATAGTGGTAGACCGTGCCAAATAATTTGAGGCACATCGCGATATCCTGGTAATACCCAATCTTCTTTTTCTAAAGCATATTGAGAAGCAATTTGAGAAGCTTCTTGTCCAGCTGTTGGAGCATAGAAACCTAAACGACCTTGACGATTCAAAGAAATAGAGCGTTGATCCAAAATACGTGTATAAACCATACGACGCATTAATTCCTTTAACTGATCGTCGGTAAGGTTTGGCATTGCCGTTTCATTTACGACTTTACCTTCTTCATTTAAAATCTGGAATGTTTCGAACTGCTTAGAAATAGCTTCAAACTGTTTTTTACTGTCTACAACAGCGCCTTTTGTTTTTGCAGCCATCTTATAACCTCTTCCTTTCCTTTTTAAGAGTGTGTTCAACAAATTCTTGAACTTTTAGTATTTAGTAAGAGAATTCCAATATTCACAGCTTTAGGTTACCCTAAAACATAAAGGATGACACAACTTTTTCGAATTCGTACCTACTTACTTTTATACCACTCATGAGAGTAGTAAAAACTCTCTCTATGTATGGATTCTAAGAAATAAACTATTTCAGACTGTACTAGTTAAGTTTTATAACAAACTAATACAACCTTCATAATACATTATTAAGTTTACACTACTATTTTTAAATTCGTCAATCAGTTTGTATAACGATTTCTTAAATTAAAATACTAGATAGGAATAAAAAATTTATTTTGAATTTCTAACTGTATTATTACAAAGAGGAAGCCTGTAGTAGTTTTTATAGTACAGATTATTAAAATTTGAAGGAAATTAGTTTTTTGATCGCTGAATATTGACTAAGCGACTCATAAATTCTTCACTATTCTTAACTTGTAACCTGTTGAGTTCCTTTGGAGCCATTCGCATTCCCTAAAAAAAGACCATTTTTTTGCTTGTCCGGATCTCCTCGTAGGCTAGTCACCTATGATGATTTTCTATGACACACTTGTCTAGAGGCTGGGTCATAATGAAATAAGTCATACAAAAAGACGAATAAATCTAGGTTCAGTTAAGCTGAAAGAAACAAATTCGTTCCATTGCGCTGCAGACACTCGCGTTCCACGGTGAGGAAGCTGAGCCTCCTCACCTACACCTGCTTAGGTCTCAGCTCCTCCTCGATTCCCATAGGTGCCCGAGTGTCTTCCGCTCCATTTCACTAGTTCTTAAAAATAGTATGCAGAATTAAAAAATCTATTGAAGACAGCAAGTAAAAACCCCAATTAATAGCTGAAATACTTATGTCCTACTTTCATTCACTACAGTAATCTAAAAATTAACAGTAAGCTTAAACATAACTTATTCCAAAAAAATAGACGGACTTGATGGAAATCATTCAAGTCCGTCTAATCTTTATTCACTTTCTTCAATATTTAGTTCAGCTTGTTCGTAAAATTCAAGTTTTAATTGATTATATTCTTCCGTCAAAGAATTAAACTCTTCATTTTGTTTTATAATTTTTTTATAAGATTCATTAATTTTATTAATTTGGGACTCCAATTCTTCAATTGTTAAGTTTTCTTGTTGTAGCATGCTATAAAGTTCTTTATCAAGTTCTATAGAGCTTTTATAGTTGTTAAATAACCGATCATAAGAGTTATAACGTTCACTCATTGTATCTTTAAGCTCTTCAGCCTTCTTCGCTAGTTTTTCATCTTCTATCTTTTCGAATTCTTCATTTACAGTATTAAATTCTTCCTGTGAAGACATGATACTATCATATTCTGCTTTCATCTTTGATTCACGGTCTTCAACTATACTTAATGCTTCTTTTGATAATTCAACAACTTTTTCAAATTCTTTCATTCCTAAGCTCATAATTTCATTATATAGCTCTGATTCTTTTTTCTCTAACTCTAATAAAGGCTGTTGTTGCTTCTTAAATGAGTCCTCTAATTCAACAACTTTTTCTAGTTTGTTATATATATTTTCTTCTGCTGATTGACCCATACATGCAGAAAGAAATAATACACATATCAATAATAAAACAGTTCTTTTAATAAATGTTTTTTTCATCAATGTTCCCCCTAAAATTCACACATGTTTACTATAATTTTTTTAACTTATTTTTACAATTATAGTGTTTCTCCAAAAAATATGACTAATTTAAGTTAAATATTCTTTTTATAAGGCTGCTTTCGAAAACTTTGTTGTTTTTAGAATCATGATGGAAACAACTCTGTATAAAATCTAATGGCATCTTTTCTTCCACTTTTATGCGATAACACTCTGGTTGCAATAGATATTGACTTCTAAAAGCAACAATCTTTTCAAAATAGAGCCTTTAATAATGTCAAACTGAACTTAAAATAAGAATCTGAAAATAAGCCAAGACTTGATAAACTCTACATAATATTACATCATATGAGCTTGTCTTATATATATTACATCGAAAACAAATTTAAATATAATAGGCGAATGACTATACACATTTTAACTACTTTCATATTGTGTAATATACGTCAAGACAAAAGGCGTAATCAACATTAGGAGGTTGTTAACTATGCATAACTATTATGGATGTGGACATGAAAATTACGGGTACGGATATGTAGCTCCAACAACAGGATATGGCAATAGCTTTGCGTTAATTGTTGTTCTATTTATCCTTCTTATCATCGTTGGTGCGGCTTATATCGGTTGCTAATTACTCTAAATAGAAAAATGATTGACTAAACGTATGACTCCCACGACTATTCCCTTAAAACCAAAAAGGGAAACATAGTGTGGGAGTTATTATGTTTTTATATATAATATAAGTTCAAACTTCTTATTTTCTGATGTGTACAAATTCTCATCAGCTAAAAATACATCAGAAACACAACACTATACTTTTCGTTTTTCATTTCTTCATTTATAATTTTATATCATAATGAAACTATAGAATGATTAGCCGCTGTCGAACATACATAATTTTTAAGTTCTGATATTAAAGCTATACTTATTAAAGGAGTGTTACATCATGATTACTATGGAAGATATTATTAGAGAAGGCCACCCAACATTAAGACAGATAGCTGAAGAAGTTGCAATACCTGCATCAAATGAGAATAAATTAATTTTAGAAAAAATGCTTGAATATGTTAAAAACAGTCAAGACCCTGAGATTGCAGAAAAGTACGAATTACGTCCTGGAATCGGTCTAGCTGCACCGCAGATTAACGTTGCCAAACGCATGCTTGCCATTCATACAATTGATGAACATGGAGTCCAGCATAGTTACGCACTTTTCAACCCAAAAATCGTAAGTCATTCGGTTGAAAAGAGTTATTTAACCTCTGGTGAGGGATGCTTATCTGTAGATCGAGCAGTACCCGGAATTGTGCCGCGCTATGCACGTATTCGTGTTAAAGCTGTTAATTTAAATGGTGAACAACTTGATATTCGTTTAAGAGGTCTATTATCTATTGTGTTTCAACATGAAATCGATCATTTAAATGGTATTATGTTTTACGATCACATTGATGAAAATAATCCCTTCAAAGAACCTGAAAACGCTATTGCAGTAGATCGATAACAGTTAACGTTAATTCTTTAAAGATAGCTCTGTTAAACTTCGTTGTTGATTTCTGTTACAGAATTTAAAATAAGAAGGGATCACCCTTCTTATTTTAATAACCCAAGCTTTTCAACAGCATATTGTATGCCATTTTCATCAACTGGTTTTGTAATAAAGTCAGCTAATTCTTTTAATGAATCAACAGCATTCCCCATAACTACACCTGTCCCAACATATTCAATCATTTCTAGATCATTAAGTCCATCACCAAATGCGTAAATATTTTCCTTCGCAATATTTAAACGTTTTGCTAAGTGTTTAATCCCTTCAGCTTTAGAACCATTAACAGGTAATATATCAGTTGAAACATCATGCCACCTAATAAGCTTAATATCCTCATATCTTTGGTAACCTTTATCCTGACCCTTTTCGCAAAACAACAATGTCTGGTATATATTTTTTTCAAGATAATAATTTCGATTCTGCTCTGGGTGAGTAAATTTTAAACTTCCCATGCTTTGCTCAATCAATGGGTGTAAACCTGTTGTGGCCATCATATTCTCTTCACTCATAAAAACAAGCGGATGATTTTCTTTTTCAGCAAAATCTAATAAATTTGCTAATGTATTCTTATTAAGAGGATTCTCATAAATTACTTCATTCTCAAATACAACATATTGTCCATTGAAACTAATAAAAGAGTGAATATCTAATTCTTTACGTAAATCTTCAAACATAAAAGGAGCACGCCCTGTTGCAATAGCTACGTGATGTCCATGTTCTTTTAAGCTTCGTATTGTATCTCTAGTAGATAAGGGAATTTCTTTATCATGATCCAAAATGGTCCCGTCAATATCAAAGAAAATCACTTTTTCGTTCATTCTACTGTTCCCTCCTCATACAACTTTAGTGTTTATGACATTTTTCTTTCTGGAGGTGCTCGTACTTAAATACACACCTGTAAATACAACAAATAAACCAATTACCATATTAGCGGAGATTTTCTCGCTAAGCAATAAATATCCCCATAGCATAGCTGTAATTGGCACGATATAGGTAACAAGTGAAGCAAATTCAGCACTACCCTCTTTTACCATATAATAATAAAAGAGATAAGCTATGCCGGAACCTAATACACCAAGGCCAATAAGAGAAAATAAAATGTCAGTTTTAAATGAGGGAAATATAACACCTTCGTTACTCATCATCATTAAGAAAAAACTAATAATAGAAGAAAAACCTAATGTAAGAACAGAAACAACAACAATAGGCACATCCGCTAAATATCGTCTTGCTAATTGTGCACCTAATCCATAACAAAACGTTGCAAAAAGCATAGTACCAGCACCTATAAAGTTTTCTCTTAAAAGACTATTAACATTTAAATTTAATAATAATAAAATCCCAACAAAACCTGTAAATACACCTAGCCATTGTTTATAACCCAAACGAACCTTAAAGAAAATTGCTCCGATTACAATTGTCCATATTGGTGTTGTAGCATTGATCACAGATGCAAAACTACTTGATATTTTTAATTCACTCATGGCGATAAAACCAAATGGCAGAGTATTATTAAAAACTGCTACAAGCAATAAAAAAAGCCACGGCAATCTTTTTTCACGTAATTTACTTAATTCTTCTCTTTTAAATACTATTAAGACAACACATAAAGTGATTGTCCCCAAAAAACACCTCCAAAACACAACACCCCATGGTCCTAACTCTTCTACTAATATTTTTATAAATAAAAATGAAGCTCCCCAAATAATGCTAAGTATCACTAGCGAACTATATAACTTTTTCAACCTAATGTTTCCTCCTGATGTTGTAATTTGTTTTTTTCTGTGTGAACGATAAGCACTGTCTTAAAAATGATTCATTTAAAGAGACAAATATTAAGCTAATTAAAAAAAAGCAAATTGTCAATTATTCACCATTATTTCCCACCGTTAGTTATGTAAGACTTTAGCATGATTTACATATACTACTGTTGATAAGTTTTAAAAGGGACGGTTATTTTATTATTTTTAGGAGGAATATTTATGTTAAAGAAAATTAGAAGATCATTAAAAAAACAATGGAAACATCTGTTAAAAAAGAGAACTATCGCTTAATATAAGAAATAGAAACTAATTTATATGGATAAATGGTACCATTAAATTATAGATCTCTTAATAAGTAACTGAAGTTACGTTATAATATATTAAGTTAAAAGGTAACCGGAGACACGTCATAAAGCGCTTTATCAAGAGGTATCAACTGATGTAATATTAAAGTTTTCACAAGCTAATTTAGCTTCAAACCCAAAAGTTAAACATTCACTTTTCTAGTCGAGGCTTGGCTTGTTTGTAAATATCGAATATAATAGAAAAAGTTAGTACAACATACGGAAGCTAAGGAGAGATTTGGTAAATGATTTTCAAGGTTTATTATCAAGAGAAAAAAACAGAGGTACCTGTTCGCGAACGAACAAATACTCTTTATATTGAAGCATCGACTGAAGGAGAAGTACGTTCTAAATTAAAGGACCGTCCTTATAATATTGAATTTGTTACACCACTAGATGGAGCATATTTAGAATATGAAAAGCAAAGTGAAAATTACAAAGTATTGGAGATTTGATGGGTATGAAATTTGTTAAAAATGACCAAGTTGCTGTCTTCGCCTTAGGTGGACTCGGTGAAATTGGTAAAAACACGTACGGTGTACAGTTCCAGGATGAAATCATCCTAATTGATGCAGGGATCAAATTTCCTGAAGATGAGTTGCTCGGTATTGATTATGTTATTCCAGATTACTCTTATTTAGTAAAAAATGAAGACAAAATTAAAGGTTTATTTATTACGCACGGACACGAAGATCACATTGGTGGAATTCCATATTTACTTCGCCAAATAAACATACCTGTTTATGGTGGTAAACTTGCATTAGGTTTATTAAGAAACAAGCTAGAAGAGCATGGTCTTTTACGACAAACAAAATTAATTGAAATTCAAGAAGAAGACATTATTAAATTCAGAAAAACTTCTGTCACTTTCTTTAGAACAACTCATAGTATCCCTGATTCATATGGTATTGTTGTGAAAACACCTCCAGGAAATATTGTACATACTGGAGACTTCAAATTCGATTTCACACCCGTTGGTGAACCTGCTAACTTAACAAAAATGGCTGAAATTGGTCGTGATGGTGTACTTTGTTTACTCTCTGACAGTACAAATAGTGAAATACCGAACTTCACTATGTCTGAAAGACGTGTTGGTGACAGCATCCATGAAATCTTCCGTAAAGTTGATGGACGTATTATATTTGCAACTTTTGCATCTAATATTCATCGTCTACAGCAGGTTGTTGAAGCCGCTGTTACATACGGTCGTAAAGTTGCTGTATTTGGAAGAAGTATGGAAGCAGCAATCAATATTGGACAAGAATTAGGATATATTAGTTGCCCTAAAGATACTTTTGTAGATGCTCATGAGATTAATCGTATGCCTGCACATAAAGTAACGATCTTATGTACTGGAAGTCAAGGTGAACCTATGGCAGCATTATCTCGTATTGCAAATGGTACTCACAGACAAATTCAAATTATTCCTGGTGATAATGTAGTATTTTCTTCTTCACCGATTCCAGGGAACACATTAAGTGTTAGCAAAACAATCAATCAGCTTTTCAGGGCTGGCGCTGAGGTAATACATGGATCTCTAAGTGATATTCACACTTCTGGTCATGGTGGACAAGAAGAACAAAAACTTATGCTCCGTTTAATGAAGCCTAAATACTTTATGCCAATTCATGGTGAATATCGTATGCAAAAAATGCATGCAAGACATGCTGTTGATTGTGGAGTTGAGGAAGAGAATTGCTTTATAATGGACAATGGAGAAGTATTAGCAATCGGTGATAAAGAAGTCGGAGTAGCAGGGAAAATCCCTTCAGGCTCTGTATACATTGATGGTAGCGGAATTGGCGATATCGGTAACATCGTTTTACGCGATCGTCGTATTTTATCTGAAGAAGGCTTGGTTATTGTTGTTGTAAGTATTAATATGAAAGATTTTAAAATATCTGCAGGTCCTGACATCATTTCTAGAGGATTTGTCTACATGAGAGAATCTGGAGATCTCATAAATGATGCTCAAGCTCTTATATCGAAGCATTTGAATAAGATTATGGAGCGTAGAACAAGTCAATGGTCCGAGATTAAAAACGAGATCACTGACACACTTGCACCTTTCTTATATGAAAAAACAAAACGCCGTCCAATGATTTTACCAATCATAATGGAGGTTTAAAACAGCAATAGGCCCACCGAATCTAATCGGTGGGCCTATTTTTTACTTATATAAACAATGAAGCTGTTCAATATCAAATTAGAAAAACGAGTCTATATTAACGTCTTAATCACCTAATAATCTCTTCTCAAACCTATTAATATCAGTATCAGCACCAATAACAATTAAGATGTCATTTTTTCTTATCATTTCATTTGCTTGTGGAGAAACAATTATGTCTTTATCTCGTTTCATCGCTACAATATTAATACCGTATTGAGCGCGGATATCTAAATCAATAATGGAATTTCCATCAAGGCGTTCATTTGCGACGATCTCTACAATACTATGTTCATCTGACAACTCCAAATAATCTAGAACATTATTTGAAATAATATTATGAGCAATTCTTTTTCCCATATCCCTTTCCGGATGAACGATTCGGTCTGCACCAATTTTTGAAAGTACTTTCTCGTGGTAATCATTTTGAGCTTTAACGGTAATATGCTTAACTCCTAATTCCTTAAGCATTAAAGTAGTTAAAATACTCGCTTGAATATTATCACCAATAGCAACAATTACATGGTCAAAATTCCGGATTCCTAAACTCTTTAACACAGTTTCATCAGTTGTGTCACCAACAACAGCATGTGATGCTACATTAGCAAATTCATTCACTTTATCTTCATCTGTATCAATTGCCATTACTTCCATGCCTTCTTCACTTAAAGCTCTACATATACTTCCGCCAAATCGACCGAGCCCAATTACTGCATATTCTTTTTTCATATCTATTCCTCCGCTAACTGTTTCACTATTATCTAATTTGATACCCTCTAATCATAGTTAAATGAAAATCGAGTAATTTTTATTGTTAATATAAAAATCCTACCACATACAATAGAAATTTTACAGTATTACAACAAATTATCTTTCCTTTAAGAAATGTAAATAAAACAGACAACCAACTAAAATACCATAATACATACTGCGTAATCGATATGAAAAGTAAATTTCACCGAAATCTTAAAATTCACGTCAATATATTACTTTTATAGGTTACTTCTTTTGCAAATTAATACTATTACTTAACGGAAACATTACTTTAAAACTTTATAACAAGTAAAAATGAACGAAAAAACAGCACTCAAAACTTTCATAATTCTTCATAAGATTAGTAACTAGATTATATTATTATTATTTATGATAAAATATCATAATAGATTCAGTGGAGGATTTATTTATGAAAAATAATATTGTTAATATTGTATCACCATACATAATAGGTGTTGTAGGCGGTTTATTGCTTCACATTTGTCAGGCTCCACTTCCGTGGATACTCGGACCAATGTGCAGTTTAATTGTATTTAAAGCTTTCTCCAAACACAAAGATTCATTTTATCAACCTTCCTTTTTAAAGAATGGCTCTTTTATTATTCTAGGTATTTCTTTTGGACTATCATTTACAAAAGAAACTTTTGTAACAGTTGGTCCTTATGCTCTGCCATTTTTATTAATTACGATTTTCTTAATATTGATTAGTATTATTAATGGCATTTTCATTAGTAAATTTGTTAACATCGATAGAAATACAAGTATACTAGCATCAATACCTGGAGGTTTAACGGAAATGGTTGCCGCGAGTGAATCATTAGATGCAAATTCTGCTCTCGTTACCATCTTTCAAACTGTAAGATTATTAGCTGTTGTATTCTTAGTGCCCTTTACAATTCTTCATTTATTTGAACCAAGTAATTTTTCTGAACTAGTAAAAATAACTGAACATAACACTAATCCACTTTCTTTTATATGGTTTATTTTAGCTGGTATTGTTGGCTGGTTATCAAGATTAAAATTGCCTGCAGCGTATGTTATAGGCCCCCTCCTAACAATTGCATTATTAAATGTACTAGGAATATCTTTACCAAGCTTTCATGAGTTTTTTTTCATTTTTGCACAGCTTTCAATTGGAGTAAGTTTTGGATTGATGATCTCATTAAATGATTTAAAAAAAGGTGGAAAATATTGTGGACTTTATTTTATAACAACAATGATCTTAATAGGAGCCAGTTTTGGGGCAGGTTTCCTTTTTTCAACGTTTACAAATCTCGAACTGGCAACAGCTATGTTATCATTTGCACCAGGAGGTCTTGTGGAAATGGTTTTAACAGCATCTACAATTGGTGCTGATTCAGCAGTCGTAAGTTCGTTACAATTCATACGTTTATTATTTATAATAGGTATTGTTCCGTCAGTTTTAAAATTTGTATTTCGAAATAAAACTACGAATGATATTTCACAAAGTTAAACCTCTATACTTATCTATCTCGAAAATGGTAGATAAGTATAGAGGTTATTTAGTAAATGACTATGAAATGAGACTACTGTTGGAGAAGGATGTCTCAAAGGGAAACCCCACAGGCGCACAGCTTACAAGGCTCCCTGACCTAGGAAGAATTGCCTTTTGAAAAAGCCGATAGTTGGGATCTTTCATTATTTTTTCCTGGAAAGCAAATGCCTGCCTGTAACAGAAATCAACAACAAATTTTAAAGGGCCTATTATTTAGGTATGCCTATATCAAGAAATTTTTCAATGTTGAACTAGTTCTTGCTTCATTTTACAAATTACAGCTTTTATCTGAAAATATTCTATGTCTTTTGGCAAAGCTTCTTTTAATGGTTTTAAAAGCTCAGTATCTAATTGCTTTACCATCTCCAAAATCAGTATTTCTTGTTCTGGCGTAAAAATTTTCAACCAATCTATTGAATGTCCTTCCTCTACACAGCGAATAATGTGATTTTGAACAGTTATTTCTGATAAATCTCTATTTTTGCTAATATCTTTAATTGATTGACCTGCATTATATAATTCAAATGTAATAACATGACTCGGAGTTTTACCATTATCAGCAACCCTCTCTGTCTTAACACTGTTTTGCTGTAGTTGCTTTGTTGTATCTCTTTCTAGATTCAAGAATTCACATATTGCTGCAATAAACTGATCGCCATAACGCTCCAATTTTGTTTGAGCTACACCTTTTACCGCTAAAAACTCATGATCATTTGTTGGGCATTTACTACTCATGTCCTTTAAACTGCTATCTGAGAAAATAATATAAGGTGGAATTTTAAGCTCTCCTGCTAATTCTCTACGTATTGTCTTTAATTTTTCAAATAATTCATCATTCTCTTCAATAGCATTGATAATAATTTGTTCTTTTTTAAACACTTGCTTTTTCTCAACTAACACATGTAATGCCTTCTTAGTAAGCTCTAGCACTGGATATTGAGAATTTGTTAAAGAAAGGTAGCCCTCTGCAACAAGAAAATCAATAAATTCGATAATTTGCTTTTCTGTTTTATTTTTCATTAGTCCATATGTTGAGAGGCTTTTAAAATTGAACTGAGATATTCGCTTATTATTAGATCCTTTTAAAACTTGGGCTACGAGTGTTTTCCCGAATTTTTCGTTCATTCGTTTTACACAAGATAAAACCATCAGTGCTTCATTTGTTACATCTATTTTTGAACGTGTATCACGACAATTTATACATTTTCCACAAGCAGTTACAGGCTCTTCTTCACCAAAATATTCAACGATATAGGTTTGAATACATTTCTCAGTATGACAAAGATCAACCATTAGCTGGAGTTTTTGGTATTCATGAATTTTTTTATCATCATTTAGTGTTGATTGTTCAATTAAAAACTTTTGTAGCTGAATATCCTGTCCAGCAAAAAGGATTGTACAGTCACTTGGTTCCCCGTCTCTTCCAGCTCTTCCAGCTTCTTGGTAAAATGCCTCAATATTTTTTGGTAGATTATGGTGAATAACATATCTTATATTAGATTTATTTATCCCCATACCAAATGCATTTGTAGCAACCATAATATCTAATTCGTCAAATAAAAACTTTTCCTGTTGAGCTCCTCTTTCTTCTTCATTTAAGCCCGCATGATATTTTCCTGTTCGAAAACCACTTTTATTTAAAAACTGGTAAAGTTCATCAACTTCTCTTCTTGTTGCAGCATATATGATTCCAGCTTGATCTTTGTTCATTTTGATGTATCTTTTAATAAAATCTCGCTTATTTTCACCTTTTACAACATTAAAAGTTAAATTATTTCGTGCAAATCCAGTTACAAATGTATGATCTTCTTGTATGTCTAGTAGCATACGAATATCATTTGTCACTTCTTTTGTAGCTGTTGCTGTTAGTGCTATAACCTTTGGTCTAACTGGTAAATCATCAATCATCTTTTTAATAGATCGATAACTCGGACGAAAATCATGCCCCCATTGAGAAATACAATGTGCTTCATCTACGGCAATCATAGATATTGGTAGTGAGAAAAGTAAAGAACGAAAAGACGGTGTTTCTAACCGCTCTGGTGCTATATAAAGAATTTTAAATATTCCATCTTCTACATTTTTCATTCGTTCCCTTACTTCATTATTTGTTAAACTACTATTTATATATGTTGAAGATATACCCACACTTGATAGCGCGTCAACCTGGTCTTTCATAAGTGAAATTAAAGGAGAAATAACGATTGTGACACCCTCAAATAAAAGTGCAGGAATTTGATAGCATATAGATTTCCCACCACCGGTTGGCATTATTGCCAGTGTGTCATTTCCAGTTAGAATACTGTCGATAATTTCTTCCTGCCCTTTACGAAAAGAAGTATAACCGAAATATTGTTGTAATTGATTTTCTGCTTGCTTTAACAATTTCCATCACCTAAATTCCTTGATTAATATCTATTTAGTAGTATAACATGTATAAATCTATTAACTATTTATCGAAATTAGATTTTAACAGGATATTTTACCATTTTGAGGGATGAAGCTTCTGAGAGGCTTTTATTGAAGGTTGCTGCAGCTATTAACCACAACATATGTTTGAGCTTTTAAAAAAGATTGTTTTTGCCATTTCTTATAACTAAAAAACAAACACAAAATAGGATCACCCTACCTTGTGTTTGCTCTTAAAAATCACTTATGAATCCAAACTGCTCCTGCAGAATTGTCTTTTGCCTCACCAATTACTTCAAACTTCAAACCATGTGTTGGAACAATTCGCCCAGCATCTGGAATGGCACTATTAATATAAGTTTTAGAGTCATCAAACTTCGTTGATCCTTTATAACTTAAGAAATCATATGCCCCACGAGATGGTGAATCAACATAGAAACCTGGTGTTTTGTCCAATGAAAATGCAGCATCAGCTATTTGATAGCGAGTACTTTGAGTAACTGTCTTTTGACCATTCAATGTTCCAAATACTGCTTCAGGATGTGAATCAACAACACCTAAGAAACCTTCTCCTGGATGAACTCCAACCCAGTTATCTGTATAGCTATCATCAGCATACCAAACTACTAATCCTGTGTTATAAACTGCTCCACGTGAATAGGCAAGTGCCTTATCTGAACCAGCATAATTTCTCCACTCTAAGTAGTAGTGATTATTAGCTTGTGAGTAACCATTAGATACAATAAACCCATCGAGCGTTACAGCCGAATTACCTTCAGCATCATCAGAGAAAATCACTTTGTTATCAGCTGTTACACTTAAATTATCAATCGCAAATCCTTCTGGTGCTAATCCACCATCTGTTACATATTCAAACATCAGCTTTACTTTCTTTCCAGCAAATTGGCTTAAATCATAGGATAAATCATTCCAGTTTCCTAAAGTAGATTCATAGCCACCTTGTGTATTTTCATCACCAATAACATCTAATTCTACAGGCTCTCCATCTTCAACAACTGCATTTACGTATACATAATCATAATCAAATTCTACTTCGTAATATGCTTTAGCGTTAAATGTAGCATTTGTTGCTCCTGTTAAATCAAACTGTGGCGTTTCTAATGTTGTATGAAGATTATCACCCTTCGTACTGTAATAGTACTTTTCACCGTAAGCTGGTAGTATTCCTTCAACATTCTTTTTTGGTAAGTTTACTTTAATAATTCCCGGGTTTTTGGATTTTGTAACACTTTGATCAATCACTGAAGCCATACCTTTTTTATCAATATCCTCATAGTTAACTTCAAGAATGTTCGCCCAATTTCCACCCATTAGTTTCTGGAAAAACTCTTTGTTCTGCGGTGAGAAACTTGTCGGAGCTGTTCCTGCAATATTGCCATTCCAACTTCCACCACTCATTATAGACCATGAAGCAACAGGCTCACCTTGACCTGTGTATTGAGTGTCATATTCATCAGGCAACCCTAAATCATGTCCAAATTCATGTGCAAATACTCCAACAGCTCCATCTTCAGGCTGGATCGTGTAATCAAATGCTGCTACATTTCCTCCCCAATAATCAACTGCTGCATCTGTACCAGCAACAGGATAAACACCATCTAATGTCCATCGGTGTGACCATACCGCATCATCTCCTAAAGAACCGCCACCAGCTTCCTGACCTGTACCAGCATGGATAATCATTAAATGATCAACTAACCCATCTGGTTCATTTTGATTACCATCTCCATCTAAATCATACAAATCAAATTGATCATATTCAGCTAAATCCATTCCTGATGCAGCAGCCGCGTTTAGCGCATCTTTCACAAGATCTCTTGGACCTTTTGGAGCTAAGTTATCATGACCACCTGCAGGGTTGTCATCTCCATATTCTTTTGCATTTCCAGGAACAGTTAACCATTCAGATACAGTTCCATCAACAGTGTAGCTTCCACCAGATTGCTCTTCATAAAACTGCTTAAACGTTTTCACTTTCTCCCCATTAAATAGCGTGAATTCTTCATCACCAAACATTAGATTTTCATAATGTTCTTTATTGAAATCATCTGAGTACATATACCCTTCTTCTTGTACAACATTATTATGTTTAAAATCAGCAAATTCAGTTAAAAGCACTAGCACTTTATCTGTACGAACATCACCTTTGTATGGAGCTTGCTGTGCAGCATTTACTTTCACTGCTCCATTCGGCTTGCCTTTTTTGTAATTTTCATGTCCCTTGTTTAACTGCTTAGCTAGCTTGTCCTTTTGTTTCGTTAAGAAATCTTTAGCTTTTTTATCTAGCTTTTCCTTCTGTTCTTCTGAATGATGATGTTCTGAATGATCTTCAATAGCAGGCTTGGTGCCTTGCTTATTATTAATATATTCCTTTACTGCTTTTTTCACTTGTGCAGCAGAAGCATTTTTTGAAATGACTCCCTGCTCTTTAAGTGCATCCGCTAATCGGTCCTCTGGAATGATATTTAAATCAATAGGTGCAGATTCTAATGGAGCAGAAGCTGCTTGTGCGGATTGAGTAAATGGTAAGTATGTACCAAACAGCAAGCCCCCTACTAAAATAGTAGTTGTTGACACTTTAGTTAATCGGTATAAGCTTTTCTTTTTTCTTTCTCTTGCTCTTTTCAATTTTCTCACATCTTTTCCCCCTTCAATTTTTATATAGTAGATTGTTATCTTTTAAAATACTTTTAAAAGAACTATTTACTCTATGAAACTATTATAGAATCTTATTTAAATATAATAAATAGTACGAAAATTCTATTTTCTAAAAATTCTAACTAGTCTTTGTGCCTAGTTTATTTATTTAGCTAGTGTCTTTACACTTATTTAACTCTCTATCAATAAAACCATATATATCAATTACTTCGTCACCTTTTCTACCATATTAATTGAAAATTCACATTGTTATTCGCTTTTCTTTGAACAATTTTCTATAAACGACACTACTTTAATATACTTTTACTTTAAAGCTTTTAATCAGTAAAGAATGTTATTTCAGTAAAATCTTAAACCATTAAATTGATGACAGTTGTATTACAATATGATGTCAACCTACAAAAAACTACATCATATAACAAATAATATAAAAAGACTGATTAACTAAAAAATTCACTTTTAAAAGTCCATTGGCATCTTTTCTTCATGGGCATTGTAAAACTTGATATTAATTTTCACCATTTTAAAAAAGTAAGAAATGAGGTTTATTTACATGTTAACTACTACTGAGATTGGTATTGATTTAGGTACAGCAAATATACTTGTATATACAAAAAATAAAGGAATTATTCTTAATGAGCCTTCGGTTGTAGCGATCGATACAACAACAAATAAAGTGCTTGCAGTAGGAACTGATGCTAAGAATATGATCGGAAAAACGCCGGGGAAAATTGTAGCAATAAGACCTTTAAAAGATGGAGTTATTGCAGATTATGATGTGACTACAGATATGCTACGACATATTATGAAAATTGCTTCTAGAAAGCTTGGAATGTCCATTAGAAAACCTACAGTCGTTGTATGTACTCCCTCTGGTGCCACTTCTGTGGAGAGAAGAGCGATACAAGACGCAATAAGAAGCTCTGGCGCTAAACAAGTACATTTAATAGAGGAACCTGTAGCTGCAGCAATTGGAGCTGATTTACCTGTTGAAGAACCAATTGCTAATGTTATTGTAGATATAGGTGGAGGTACAACTGAAGTTGCAATCATCTCTTACGGTGGAGTTGTTACTTGTCATTCTATTAGAATTGCAGGAGATCAGTTAGATGAAGATATAGTTCAATACGTCCGAAAAAATTATAACCTTCTTATAGGTGAACGAACAGCTGAACAATTGAAAACAGAAATTGGTTATGCTCTTATTCATCATGAAAGTATTGAAAAAGAAATACGTGGAAGAGATTTAGTTACAGGATTACCAAAAACAATCTCGGTATCTTCTTTAGAAATGCAGGATGCAATGAAAGAGTCTCTATTACATATTTTAGAGGCTATTAGAGCCACTTTAGAGGATTGTCCACCAGAGCTAAGCGGAGATATTGTCGATCGAGGTGTGATTCTTACTGGTGGTGGTGCTTTATTGAAGGGACTTCAAGAATGGGTCAGTGAAGAAATGGATGTTCCCGTTCATATTGCTCCCAATCCTTTAGAGTCTGTTGCAATTGGTACTGGAAGATCACTTACGGTTATTAATAAATTACTAAAAGCTGCAAAATAATAAATAATTGTTTTCTGCCTCAAACTTAAAGTTCTCCATTCAGAGCTTTAAGTTTTTTTGCATTTTTACCATTTACGTTGCTGAGCTATATTGAGGATTAACCTTCATAACGGATTGTCCGTACTATCCAAGATCATATCAGTTAGTTTAATGCTACTTTATCCCTAAAATTAGGGGAATTACAACCTACATTCCAAAAAAGAGCCTATATTAGAGAAGCACTCATTAAATTTACAAAAACTTCATAATTTTTTTAGCATCAATTCTGTTATTTCCGAATAAATTATATCTGGCTCATATAGTAATGAAATAAGACACACTTAATGTTTTACTTCGTGATTATACAATCTAGGCATCTTTAATTTTAATTATACAGCTTGTTTCAACTTACTAATAAACGTAAGGTTAGTGTTTGTCAAAAGTTGTGAAACTTTCTTACATGTCACAACGTCTAATATTTGAGTTTAATAGGAGGTTCATTCGTGAGAGATCTTAGTAGAAGAATTATTATCAGCTTAACTTTAGCAGTGGTTATTATGGGGGGCATGAGTGTTTCATTAGCAAATATGCCAACTAGTCCAACTTCTAATAATGAAGTTGTTCAAGTTCAAGGGAAATAAGTTTACGAAGTAAGGAGGAGCATTTTCATTGAACAAGGGGAAAAACTCTACTTTCTATCAATTCATTCCGTTTTGTTTTCCAATTTTATCTTTACTTATACTTACGAGTAACTTGATAGGTACATATTCAATTTCCGTTGCTGTAGGGATATTATTGATTGGTTTTACCTATTCTTTTATTGCCATGATTTCTAGAAGAGGCTTAATTAGCGCAATAATCAACATGTATGTTATAGGTATCTTAATATTTGGAAGTGGTGTTATGTATATCATGACTATAGCTAGCCGAGTATAAAGTTTAACTTAAATGACTTATAGTAAACAAAGCATTCTCGAATGATTTATTCACTCTAGAATGCTCTTTTATTTTGCTTTGATGTTAATTATGTGAGCTTTTTATCAGCTCTTTCTAGAAAATCTGTCAAACTAAATCTATTATATGTGAAAATGAAATTGAAAATCACCTAGAAAATTAGTTCTGGTTTATTCAGGTAGTGATCAGTTGTTTAATATTATTTTAATCTCTAAACGCTCGATCCCCTAAGATTTTATACGTTATATCATCTGATGGAGGATTATGCAGTCCGGCTCTTACATCACGGTAATATCTTTGAAGTGGATTAGTGTTAAATAAACTTTGTCCACCTACTACCCTCATTGCCAAATCAACTACTTCAACAGCAGCATTTGTTACAATTGTTTTTGTTACTGCCAAGTCATAGGCCAATTTATCACGGTCATCTGGTACTTTATCCCACTTTTCAGCAGTTGAATACATTAGGGTTCTAGCTGTAGTAAGCTTTATATCCATCTCAGCTATTTTTCTTCTTACCTCTGGTACCTCTTTAATTGGATAGGTGAGGCTTGTAGGCTGATATGTTTTGGCAAACTGTACAGCTTCATTTCTAGCAGCAATAGCAATACCGATATAACAAGCTGGTATATGTAGAAGCCACCCTTGTGCAGAAGGTCTTTCTTTTTTTTGTTTTCTTTCAACTAATGCTTCCTCTGGTAGCTCAACTGAGTGTAATAGCAAATCGTCACTTCTTGTTCCACGCATACCAAGTGTATCCCACGTTTCTTCAATTGATAAACCGTTTGCAGACCTTGGGATTAGAAAGTCACCAATTTCACCTGTTTCTTCAATTGTTGCCGGAACAATAAAATAATCAAGTGCTGGTGCTAATGATGTGAAAATCTTCTTGCCATTAATCATCCACTTTCCATCTACTTTTGAAGCGATTGTTTCGGGTTTTCCTCCCCTTGCCGGACTCCCAGAGTTCGGTTCAGTGGCTGCACTGTTTATTAGTTTATTTTCTTTTATAATTTCTTCACATACATACTTAAAGGTAGTCATTTTCCATTTTTTTGTTTCTCTGAGATGCATGATTAAACCCAAGTGCCATCCCAGTGATAAGGAAGTAGGAGCATCACCCTGAGCGATTTTTTCTTGCACTAATAAAAAATCATAAAGAGATGCACCATCCCCACCAAACTCCGTTGGTATTGTAAGCTTTAGATATCCTTCCTTCTTTAAACGCTCAAAATTTCCAAAAGGAAAACTACCTTCTTTATCATGTTTATCAGCAAATAGTGCGAACTCCTTGGATAATTCATCTGTTTTCTTCAGTAATTTCATTTGAATTTCGTTTTTAATAAATTGATCATCTAAATATTTCACTTAATCACCTCATCTTCTCTTATTTTATATACTTTCCTTATCAACTCAAAGTATTTTGACTCTAAATAGGCTATCTCTTTTCTTTCTTATAAATGTTTTGATAAAATGAATTGAAAGGTTGAGAAAACTTTCACAAAAATACATAATACATAATGCACTCAATTAGGAGGGTTATATTTGTCTAACTTTAAAGAGAATTTAGAAAAATATGCTGAATTAGCAGTACGTGTTGGTGTGAATATCCAACAAAATCAAAACTTAACTATAAATGCATCAACAGAAGCAGTAGACTTTGTTCGACTTGTTGTAAAAAAGGCTTATGAAGCAGGAGCAAGGAATGTTTATGTTGAGTGGCATGATGATGTTATTACAAGAACAAGATTTGAATTAGCTTCAAGTGATGCACTAAGTGATTATCCAGAATGGAAAGCAAAAGGATTAGAAACACTTGCAGAAAACGATGGGGCATTTATGTCAATCATTTCTTCTGATCCAGACCTTCTAAGTGGAATAGATCCTAAACGTATTGCACTTACAACAAAAGCTGCTGGAGTTGCACTAACAAAATATCGAAACTACTTACAAGCAGATAAAGCAAGTTGGACAGTTATTGCTGCAGCTTCAAAAGAATGGGCTGCAAAAGTTTTTCCAGATGAAACAGCAGACAAACAAGTTGAAAAACTATGGGAAGCTATCTTTAAAACAACTCGTATTGACCAAGAAGATCCTGTTGAAGCATGGCAAAAACATAATGATAACCTGCACGAAAAAGTTAAATATCTTAATAACAAAAGATATAAAAAACTACATTATAAATCAACTGGTACAGATTTAACGATCGAACTTCATCATACACATACATGGGTTGGCGCTGGTAGTGAAAATGAAAAAGGGAATTTCTTTATGGCAAATATGCCTACAGAAGAAGTTTTTACAGTACCGCTTCGTAATGGTGTAAATGGTGTTGTTCAAAGTACAAAGCCGCTTAGCTATAGCGGGAACTTAATTGATAACTTTAGTTTAAAGTTTGAAAATGGTCGAATTGTATCTGTGACAGCTGAAAAAGGTGAAGAAGTGCTAAAACAGCTTGTTGAAACAGATGAAGGATCACATTACTTAGGCGAAATTGCTTTAGTTGCTCACGATTCACCGATCTCACAATCAGGTATTCTATTTTATAATACGCTATTTGATGAAAACGCATCAAATCATTTAGCAATTGGAAATGGGTATGCTTTCTGTGTTGAAGGTGGAAAGAAAATGTCTCGAGAAGAACTAGAAAAGGTAGGAGTGAACTCTAGTATTACACATGTAGATTTTATGATTGGTTCTGCTGATATGAATATTGATGGTATTTCTGAAGATGGTTCTTCAGAAGCAATTTTCAAAAACGGTACATGGGCTTTTTAAGCTGTTAGCTCAAATACTGAGGTAATCACTTTCTGCTAGGTAGATATTCAAAAAGTAGGCAGTTTACACTTTAAAATATTCTTCTTTTCCTTCCTTTAATTTAAATAAGACTAAGGATACTAATGCCAACCAATCTTTATATAGCAAAGTTATGAAAAAGGGTCATGACTTTTAATAGTCAGATCCTTTTTGTTTGATCAACACACAATGAGAGGAATTTAACATGAAGAAAGTAGAAGTTTATATATTATCAGGTTTTTTAGGAGCAGGAAAAACATCATTACTTCAAAATATTTTATCCCAAGAAAAGCAACAAAAAAGAAAGATTGCCGTTATTATGAATGAGCTTGGCGAGGTATCAATTGACTCAAATGCTGTATCAGAAGAAACACCGCTAAAAGAGTTATTAAACGGCTGTGTTTGCTGTACAATCCAAGGTCAACTTGAGGTACAGCTTGAAAACATGTTACGTGAATATGATCTTGATGCACTATATATTGAAACGACTGGAGTCGCACACCCAATAGAGGTATTAGATGCTTGCCTTTCACCCCTATTTGCAGAAAATCTAAATGTAAAAGCTATCATCTCGATTGTGGATACTAAAAGGTGGAAAGATCGTTCAAAATTAAGCATTCAATTACGTAAGCTTTTAATAGAACAAGTACAACATGCAGACGTTGTACTATTAAATAAAATAGACTCTATTTCTGACGATGAACAATCAGCAATTGTTTCTGAAATACAAGGATTGAACAAAAATGGAAAGCTGCTTATGACAGAGTTTGCAAGAGTTCCACTTTCGATGATTCAACCTAAACAAATGATCGATAAACAACAGCATGAAACAGCACATGTACATGAAAAACTCCACTTGCGTACTTATGTTCATACATTTACACATCAGATTGATTTAAGTGAATTTGAACAGTTTTTAAGAGAAATGCCAGATACAATTTACCGAATCAAAGGTTATATCGGATTCACCCATTCTTCTGATAGCTATCTTTTCCAATATTCCTATGGTATGCCTATATACATGAAAGAACCGATAAAAAGGAAAAAGACACTGGTATTTATTGGTGAGGACCTTGATCACAACATGTTAAGAGAAAAACTTATACTGTTAGAGAAATCTGAATAAATGAAGAGGCTGGAACCTAAGTATTTAACATAATGATAAACCCGAATTATTAGGTGATATTTCGGGTTTATCATTCGCTTAATAATTTGGGTTTTTATTTGCCGTCTTCAATAGATTTTTTGATTTTGGATTCTATTTTTAAGAACTTAGTGAAATGGAACGAACTTGTTTCTTTCAGCTTAACTGAATTTAGTATTTATTCGTCTTTTTGTATGACTTCTTTAGTTATGTCCCAGCCTCTTCTTATTTTAGTTTAAAAATACTGTTCAGTATACCAAACTCTATATCACAGTTGACAGTTTTAGAAAGGCTGTTTTCTTACACTTTGTATGGTTAAAATTCTAACGTAAACAATTCTGTATAAAGTCTAGTGGCCTCTTCCCTTCTACAAATCGAACCTTTATGCGAAAAAACAATCGTTACAACAGAAGAGATCTAATACAACAACCTTTAGAAAAAAGCCTTTTTAATTGAAGTGCTGTTTATTATAGGTACAAAGATTTGAATAAGCCATTTTTAAATAAGGTGTATTGATATTATTTTCTTTAGCTAACGTTAATAAATAGCCATGTAAATGCTCTCCTTCAATGGACTCTTTCTTTTCCATATCTCTTTGCATAGACGATTTCATATCATATGACATTTCGTTTATTTTATGTAGTTGTAAATTCTCAATATCATCATCAATAGGCGCTCCAACTTCTCTCATAATTGACCCAATTTCTAAAAATAAATTGCCAATCATCTCTAATCCATATTTTGCTTCTCTTATTGGACCGATACTAGAACGAAAAAGAGTAGTGATACCGGAAAGTCCGCTAATAAACATATATTTATGCCACATATCTTTTAAAATTGTATCACTTTTTCTTATTGATGCTTTTGTTTGTGAAAAAGCCTCATTAATTTCTTTTATTCTTTCTGTTTCTTTTCCAGAAAATTCACCATAAACAAAATCATGAGTTACACTGGATTGAATAATGACTCCACCTTGATCAACTGTAGATTCAACAAAACATAAGCCACCAATAACTTGATTTTCTAGAAAAGTACTTTTTAGAACATCTATATGCTTTATTCCATTTAACATTGGAATGATTACAGTTTCCTGACCAACAAATGATTTAATATCTTCAATAGCTTTTAAGAAATGATAAGATTTTGTACCAATTAATATGACATCATATTTTCCTTGACTCAGATCAGTACTTACTATTGTTTTTGGTAAAAATGAATAATCACCATGAACACTTTTAATCTTTAGTCCATTTTCTTTCAACTGTCGTTGACGTTTCTCTCTAACAAGAAAAGTAACATCTACACCTGACTCAGCTAACCTTCCGCCAAAATAACCACCTACTGCTCCTGCTCCTACAACTAAAACTTTCATTTTTTCAGCTCCTTTTTAATAATAACTAAACAAATTTTAGCATATGATCTACTTAAAAACTGTATAACTTATACTTAATCGCCATACCTATCTACTTTTCTAGGAGAAGTGGTTTCTATTTTATATTACCTACTAGTATCTCCACTCTAAAAAAATCTTACAAAATGAACAATCATTGTTTAATAGTTTCCTTCAAGTATAAGAAAGCGCTGACATTTTGTCATGTGAAAAACATTACTTTAATGCTATTATTTAGATTACGGTGCTGGTTAATTATTATTCTCTAAATTGACTGAAAGATTAAGGAGAAATTTATATGTTTGAACTTCTACTAACAATGCTTGAGCGACTTGGAATTATTGTTACAGTTGCATTTCTAGTTACGAGATTACCATTTTTCAGGCATATGATTCAAAGAAATGAGATAAGTAGGAAACATCAATATTACGCGATTGCCTTCTTTGGTCTTTTTGGTATTATTGGTACATATTCCGGGGTTACATTTGATACAAATTCTCTCCAATTTAATCGATGGGCATATGAACTTTCTAGTGAGGAAGCAATAGCAAATTCACGGGTAATTGGAATCATCATTGCTGGTTTATTAGGTGGATACAAAGTTGGAATTGGAGCAGGGATTATCTCTGGACTTCACCGCTTTTCTCTAGGTGGTTTTACTGCTGTTTCTTGTGGATTATCTGCAATTTTAGCCGGTGTCTTAGCAGGATATTTTCACAAAAAGCGAGCACGTATACATTTATCTACAGCTTTATTCGTTGGAGCTTTTGCAGAAGCCACTCAAATGCTTGTCATACTTCTCGTTTCAAAACCTTTTATTCAGTCCCTTCAATTAGTACAAGCAATTGGCATTCCTATGATTATCGCTAACGGAGTTGGCTCTGCAATTTTCTTACTAATCGTAAAAAGTGTTGTAAGTGAGGAAGAAAAAGTTGGTGCCACACAAGCACAAAAATCTCTAAGACTAGCTGAACAAACACTTACTTATTTAAGAAATGGGTTATCTCCAAAAACGGCTGAAGTTGTATGTCGAATTATCTTAAAAGAAGTAGATGCTATCGCAATTTCCATCACAAACCAAGATAATATACTTGCTCATATCGGTTTAGCAGATGATCATCATAAAAAAAACATGTCAATTCAAACATCCTTAACAAAGCAAGTATTAAAAAAGGGAACGTTAACCATAGCAAACCAAAAAGATATACAATGTAAAATGAATAGTTGTCCTCTAGGTGCTGCTGTTATTGCTCCTTTAAAAATAAGAGATGAAACAATTGGAACATTAAAATTTTACTTTCATTTTGAAAAAGACATTTCAAACCTGGATATCGAGCTAATACGTGGACTTAGCTCTCTACTAAGTAATCAATTGGAAATTTCTGAAGCTGAGCAAGCTAAACAATTAGCAAAAGAAGCTGAAATAAAAGCACTTCAGGCACAAATTAGTCCTCATTTTCTATTTAATTCATTAAATATAATTGTCTCATTAATACGCACAAATCCTGAACTAGCTAGAAAGCTGATTGTTAACTTATCACAATATTTCAGAAAGAACTTAACAGGCACAACAACAAATTGGACGACTCTTAAAGAAGAATTAGATCATGTTCAAGCTTATTTAGCAATTGAAGAGGCTCGTTTTGTAGATCGTTTAGTGATTTTATATGATATTGACCAATCAGCTTTGACAAAAAAAATCCCAACCCTAACATTGCAGCCTTTAGTCGAAAACGCTATAAAACATGGAATAAAAGATTTGGCACATAATTGTATGATTAAACTCTCCATAAAGAAAATTGATAATAGTAGCGTGAAAATCGTTGTAAAAGATAACGGTAAAGGCATTGATGAGGAAAGGCTTCAAACCATTATAACATCCATTGTTGATAGTCAAAATGGTACAGGGTTTGGTTTGTATAATGTGAATAGACGATTACTTTTGTTACTCGGTGAAAACAGTAGATTAAGAGTGGAATCTAAGCTAAATAAAGGGACATCAGTCTCATTTAAAATAAAGGAGGTTGAGATGAAATGAAAAAACATCAAATTACAGCCTTAATCATAGATGATGAAAGATACAGCCGAGATGAGCTTCGGCATTTGATAGAAGATGATCACTCGATCGATGTTGTTGGTGAGGGAGATTCAGGTGAAGCAGCAATTGTAAAAGCAATTCAGCTAAAACCAGATGTTATATTTCTAGATGTTGAAATGCCACAGATGAATGGAATTGATACGGCTAAAGCTATTAACAGCCTAAAAGATCCTCCGCTAATTGTCTTTGCAACAGCTTACCCTGAATTCGCTGTTGAAGCATTTCGATATGGTGCTATCGATTATCTTTTAAAGCCCTTTGAAGAGGAAAGAATAAAGGAAACGATAACAAGACTAGAAGATCGTTTGACCAAAGCTAACCATGAAAAGGATGCTACACCCTCACCCAAAAAATTAGCGATTGAAAGTGAAGATGGAATTGTTTATATAGATCCGAATGAGATTATTTTTGCTTATCGAGATGATCGTATGACAAAAATAGTAGGTAAAGTGTTTGAATATGAAACAAAAACACCACTGAAAGATTTTGAAGTTCGTTTAAAGGATTACCGTTTTTTTCGTATCCACAAAAGTTATCTTGTAAACCTTAGGGATGTCAAAAAATTAGTTCCATGGTTTAATGGTGCATACCAGCTTGAGTTACATGGTCACAAAGAAACGCTTTCAGTTAGTAGAAACTACGTGAAGGCTTTGAGGACAAAGCTAGAAATATAATTACATAAGGCTGTTTTCGTAAACTTTGTTGCTTTTAGGAAATTGGAGGAAACATTACTGTATATAGTCTAGAGGCATCTTTTCTTCTTAGAAATCGTACTTTTTATGCGATAAAACACTGTTGCTAACAGATAATAAGATCATTTAGCAACAATCTTTCAGAAAAGAGCCTTACATAACGATTGTTTCAACATATTTACAATCAAATTTCTTCAAACTTTTTACAACTACCCGCATAGTGGACTTAGATTAATGATAAAAGGAAGGAAAAAAGAGATAGGCTAAATAACAAAAGTTATTTAGCCTATCTCTTGCAATTATTTGTTACCATTTGTTAAGGATATATATCCTATTAAGCGTATAGTTCCTTGACTTGTTTCTGAACAGTACTGTCTGCTAAAAACTCGTCATATGACATTTGTTTATCTACTATTCCATTTGATGTTACTTCTATAATACGGTTTGCAATAGTTTCGACAAACTGATGGTCATGAGAAGTAAAGATCATCGCACCTTTGTATACTGTTAAGCCATTATTTAGTGCTGTAATTGATTCTAAGTCTAAATGGTTTGTAGGTTCATCTAATAACAGGACATTTGATCCGCTAAGCATCATTTTCGAAAGCATGCAACGAACTTTTTCTCCCCCAGATAAAACACTAGGTTTTTTCAGAACTTCTTCACCCGAGAAAAGCATACGCCCTAAAAATCCACGAAGGAAGCTCTCACTTTGATCATTTGGAGAGTATTGACGTAGCCAATCCACAAGATTAGGTTCATTCCCAGTGAAGTACTCACTGTTATCTTTAGGGAAATAAGCTTGTGATGTTGTTACACCCCATTTGTAAGTTCCACTATCAGGTTCCATTTCACCAGATAGAATTTTAAATAACGTTGTGATAGCAATCTCATCGCGACCAACTAACGCAATTTTATCTTCTTTATTCATCATAAAGCTTACATTATCTAAAACCTTAACACCATCGATCGTTTTTGATAAACCCTCTACACGTAAAACATCATTTCCTATTTCTCGCTCTGGGGTAAAGTTAACATAAGGATAACGTCTAGAAGAAGGCTGTATATCATCTAATGAAATTTTGTCTAACAACTTTTTACGAGATGTTGCTTGCTTAGATTTAGATGCATTTGCACTAAATCGAGCAATAAAGTTTTGTAACTCTTTAATTTTTTCTTCTTTTTTCTTATTTGCTTCTTGACCTAATTTTGCGACTAACTGACTTGATTCGTACCAGAAATCATAGTTACCTACATAGACTTTGATTTTCGAGAAGTCCAAGTCAGCAATATGTGTACATACTTTGTTTAAGAAGTGACGATCATGCGAAACAACGATTACAGTATTCTCAAAATTAATTAAGAATTCTTCTAACCATTGAATTGCTTGAATATCAAGATGGTTTGTTGGCTCATCAAGAAGTAAAACATCAGGTTTACCGAAAAGAGCTTGAGCTAAAAGAATCTTAACCTTAT
Source organism: Metabacillus litoralis (assembly GCF_007994985.1). Lineage (GTDB taxonomy): Bacteria > Bacillota > Bacilli > Bacillales > Bacillaceae > Metabacillus > Metabacillus litoralis. Next base: position 438,606 of record NZ_VOQF01000003.1, read on the forward strand.
CTCCACCTGTTAGATCAGCCATTTTCTTTGTATGAAGATCCTCACTAATTCCTAACCCTTTTAAAAGAATTGCAGCTTCACTTTCTGCTTCCCAACCATTTAATTCAGCAAATTCACCTTCTAATTCTGCTGCTTTCATTCCATCTTCATCAGTGAAATCAGCCTTCATGTAGATTGCATCTTTTTCTTGCATAACTTCATAAAGACGCTTATGTCCCATAATAACTGTTTTTAAAACTTCAAACTCTTCATATTCAAAGTGATTTTGTTTTAAAATAGCCAATCTTTCACCAGGTGCCATACTAACATCACCTGTTTGAGCTTCAATTTCACCTGATAATATTTTTAAAAACGTGGATTTTCCCGCGCCATTTGCACCAATTAATCCGTAGCAGTTGCCCGGAGTAAATTTAATATTAACATCCTCAAAAAGCTTGCGATCACCAAATCGTAAGCTAACATTAGTAACTTGAATCATGAAATATCCTCCAATACTTTAAACATCTAAATAATTATAACACTTAAAGTCCAATTTTTATACGTATATTGGTGTTAACTTTACATACACTTAAAGATTCTATACCGTTCTTTATTAGAGTGAAAAAAAACATACGAATAATTCCTTGCAAATTTGTTAAGGATTTATCTTAGGGAATGGAGGTTGCAACATGTTTTCATCACGTGGAGATGCACATAAGTTATATATAAAGTTTAAAAAAGCACAAAATCAAAACCAATCATTGGATGATTTAAAAGAATTAATAGAAATTGAAGAAATAAAATCTTTTTATAACAACCAAGAAAGTTCAACACTAGAAAAAATCTATTATCGTGTTTTAAAGGAGAAAAATGGGATGGGAATGATTCCCGTTTTTGTTTCTGCTGGTCCATGGTTATTATTTCTGTTTTCAAAAAAGCTACAAGAAGTTTTATTTCAAAACGGAAGTTTACCTTTCATCATTTTCATTACCTTATATTTGATCATTTTAACTTCTAGTGTGATATTACATTTTCGTGAGAAAGCTTGGGCAGCAATTCACTCGACTATAATAAAAGACATATTAAATGATCGCAAAATGAAAAGTAACTCTACATAAAAATCATTGTATTTTATGGCTTAGTCTAACAAACAGGGTTTTTGACCTACATTACAGGCAATCAACTTGCAAAATTCGCAAGCGCCTGTATTGTCTCACAATCAGGATAATTTACTAAAGTTAACATAAAAAATAACACAAAAGATTAAAATCTACTTTTCTCTATTTTATATTTTCTAAGAACGATAAACATGAATAGTAGACCAATTAAAACTGTTGTAATTGCAGATGACATAGCATTCACATTTTTCAAAACAAATAATGATGGAATATCTCCTACCACAGTATCTTCCATCGTTAAGAAGATACATAAAAACATATTGTTAGCTGCATGAGCACCTATGCTATATTCAGAGCTATTCGTTTTGATTGTTATGTAGGTCCAGATAAATCCCATTGCCAAATAATCAATTGCTATCCAGATAGCTCCGTGCTCCATTTCAGGGTTTCCAAAATGTAGGCTTCCAAAAATCCCTCCAACTATTAATGTAAGAACCACTGGATTTTTCGTCACTTTTCCTACCCATTGTAACAAAAAACCTCTAAAAAATAGCTCCTCAGATGTTGTTTGAATAGGAACCAATAATATTGATGCAAGTACTAACCATACAAAACGAGAGCCATCAAAATTATTCAACATATAATCATTTGGTGAGATAATATAATCTACTAGTGAAAATAGTGCAAACAATAAAAAAGAAACTAAAAATCCATATAATATTTTAGACCAGTTCACTCTATTATATGGTGTAATAAAGGATATTAATTTTCTTTTTAGTATCATTCTAGCAGCTATCCACATTCCAATAACGGTTGTAATGTTTACAATATGATATAAATAAAAGTCAACCAAGGGATCTATTATCACCATTTCATTTAAATTTATAAGATCTGGATTAACAAGACCAGTAATCAGCATACTTATGATGTAACATATCAAACCAATGATAAACATAAAAGCTAAAATAACTAATAGGGAGAGAATGTATCTCCAATGAGTGTTTTTCCCATTTAATATCTTAACAAAATTTGGTTCCATTTTAATTCTCCTTTTAATAGATTTACATAAACTTGTCTGATGTAGTGATCAGCATCTACTATCTAACTTAAAACAATTAGTTATATTCCTTTTAAAACAAAAATAGAACACACCCATTCATTTTACAGATATTAACATCATATATGATTATCTCTACTATGAAAATATTTAATTGAATTTTTCTGTAAAATGCATCACTTCTACTTTTTCATACAAATGCATTTAAATAACCATTAACTACATGTTAAACTCCTTTTCTTACATGTTAAACAAAAATCAAGCTATTAAACTTATAATTTTGATACCATAAATGTAAACGTATTCAACAATAAAAATACTAGGAGGTTTCCCTATATGTATACGTTTATTGGCGGAATAGTACTTCTTATAGTAGGTTATTTTATTTATGGTCGTTTTGTTGAAAAGGTTTTTGGTGTGAAAGAAGCTAGACAAACACCAGCTATTACAAAAAGAGATAATGTAGATTACTTACCAATGGGTAAAAAACGTAATTCATTGATTCAATTACTAAATATCGCAGGTGTCGGACCGATATTCGGACCAATTATGGGTGCATTATATGGTCCAGCTGCATTCATTTGGATTGTGATTGGCTGTATCTTTGCCGGTGCTGTTCATGATTATTTAACTGGTATGATTTCAATACGTAACCGTGGTGCACATTTACCAGAACTAGCTGGTAAATTTCTTGGGAAAACAATGAAACATGTTGTAAACGCATTTGCCATTCTTTTATTACTTTTAGTTGGTACCGTGTTCGTTACAGCACCTGCAAATTTATTAGCAGGAATAACTCCTGAATGGGTATCTTTCGGAGTGATTATAGCTGCAATCTTCATTTACTATGTTTTAGCAACACTACTTCCAATTGATAAAGTAATTGGTAGATTATATCCTTTCTTTGGAGCATTACTTTTAATAAGTGCAGTTGGAGTAGCCGCATCACTAGTTATTACAGGCGCACCAATTCCTGAGTTAACTTTGGAAAACATGCATCCTGATAAAGCACCAATTTTCCCACTATTATTTTTAACGATTTCTTGTGGAGCTCTATCTGGTTTCCATGCTACACAAACACCGATCATTTCACGTACAACAGAAAACGAGTCACAAGGACGATTTATCTTCTACGGAATGATGATTGCAGAAGGTATTATCGCGATGATCTGGGCTGCGGCAGCTATGAGCCTTTTTGATGGATACAATGGATTAGCTGATATATTAGCTAATGGTGGTCCAGCTGCAGTTGTAAGCGAAGCATCTACTGCCATGTTAGGAGCAATCGGAGGAACTTTAGCGGTTCTTGGAGTCATTGTACTACCTATCACTTCTGGAGATACTGCATTTAGAAGTGCTCGAATGATTATTGCTGATTATTTAAACATTTCTCAATCAAAAATTGTTAGCCGATTATGGATTGCTATTCCTTTATTCGTAATTTCCTTTGCTTTAACTAAAATTGATTTCACATTATTATGGAGATATTTTTCATGGGCCAATCAGTCGACAGCTGTTATCGCATTATGGGTTGGTGCTATGTACTTATTTATCGCCAAGAAAAATTATTGGATTGCAATGATTCCAGGAATCTTTATGACAATGGCAACATCAACTTATATTCTAAACGCCGCAATAGGATTTGGATTACCACTAAACATTTCTTATATTGGCGCAAGTATTATAACTGTTGTTATCATCGCATTATTTTACAAAGCTGCAATTAAATCCAGATCACAATCCTTCCAACTTGATGATGATCTAACTAATGTTGCTTAAATGAAGATCTTAAAAAGAAAAGTCTGCACATTAACTAAATTTCTGTTAATGTGCAGACTTTTCTACTGATTAGGCGCTGTTGAAGGGATCTTGTAATCGAAATCAACAACAAAGATATAACTAAGTCATTTATTAAAACGATTCACTTGCAACAACTATTGAAGGATATGATAAAATAAGCTATCTACTTATAAAGGAGTACAGCATGAAATTACAAACATTAATCGAATATTGTTTATTAATATTCTTCTCAGGTATTTATTTTGCATTTCTAGGGTTTCAATCGAACGGAATTACTTTCATAGTTGGTGTTATTTTCATCTATATCGTGATCACATTATCAACGAAAAGGATTTTACCTCGATATGGAATCATAGATAAAAAAACATCTATTTTACTGAGTGTTAGTTCTATATTAGGAACTATTTTTATAACAATGTTTATTTTAACAATTTTAGCAACGTAATCACTGCTTTAATCATGTTACATGGGTGGTTTCGTGTCCTTTGTTTTTTTTCGTTTTTTAATCGTAATTAAGGCAATCGTAAGGAGACCACCTAAAACAAGTAATACAGGCAGACTACCTACAATGAATATCGTAAAAGCAGAAACTATATTTAAGAGAAAATTAACGCTATCCATAAACTGTTTTTTTGTTTTATCCCAAGTGTTTAACTCTTTATTATCCAAAGTCGGTATATTCACTTTGTCTTCTATTACATGTAACGTTACTGTCGCTAAATTCACCTTATTTTTCAAGAAATTCATTCTTCCTTTAATTTGCTCAATCTCTTCTTGAACTGTTGATAAATCATTTGAGATTTTTAATAAATCTTCTGTTTTTTCTGCTTTCTCCATAAAATCTAGTAGACGTTTTTCCACAACTTCTTTTGATTTCAACCTTGATTCAAGATCAACATACTCCTCTGTTACATCTTGACCTGAAATTGACTTATTAACTACTTTAGTACTACCTGTCTCAACTGAGTTTAGAAAATCACGAAACTTTTCTTGTGGTATGCGAACAGTGATTGTTCCTTCTACTGATTTCCCTTCTTCTACAGTATATGAGTTCGATTCAACGATATAGCCATTTTGAATTTCTAGTTGCTTTTGGATAAAATTTAGTGTTTCTTCATAGCTTGAAACTCGAATAGAAAGGTCAGCTGTATAAATAACCATTCTCTCATAAGATCTGTCATATTGATTAGAAGATGTCATGTTTTCTTCTTTAACAAGTTCTTGTTCAGAAACCTCATCAGAATTTTCCTGTATTTTTTCTTCTGTCATTTCTTGAGATGAGTTATCTAAACTTCCGCTGCTAGATTTATCCATCTGACTTTCTTCAGTTGAGCTGCTACTACACCCTGTAATACCAATAATAACTAGAAATAGTAAGATAACGTACAGTACCTTCCTCATGTCGACACTTCCTTTTAAAGTAGTTGATCTTAACTCATTAGTCGTATTTTACGAGGAAATGTTACAAAACAATAACAAAAATAAAAACTAAAAAAAGCCGGATTTCACAATTTTATTAAATGTGAAATCCAGCTAGGACTTGTACTGTCTTATTCCGTCTTACTTAAATGATCAAAAGGAAAGAAGATAAATTCTGACTTTCCAAGGATCCGTTCTTTCTCAATTAAACCTAAACCATTTCTACTATCCATACTATTTAAACGATTGTCACCCATCACAAAATAACTTCCCTCTGGGACTTCGATCTCGTCAAAATCACTTGTTAGCATCATACCCATTTGCTCTGCTTCTGTTTCATTACCCTCTAAGTAAGGCTCCGTTATTTCCTGTCCATTTACATAAACTTTACCCTGTTCAGCTGTTATTTTATCACCAGGTAACCCAATAATCCTTTTTACATAGCGAATTTTTTCTTCTTTGCCATCAATTATGACTATGTCACCTTTTTCAATTTCTCCGATAAACTTTAATGTTTTATTTACAAATAGACGATCTCCGTCTTTTAACGTAGGGTCCATTGAAGATCCTTCTACCAAATATGGTTCAAATAAAAAGAAGCGGATAATCATCGCCAACCCTACAGCCAGTACTATTGCTTTCGTCCATTCCCATATCTTTGTTTTCGATGATTCTGTTTCGGTTTGCGACATAATAAATCCTCCTATATTAGCTCTTTAACCATTATACTTTATTACCAATTTATTTGCTAAAAAATTAAAAAACCCTTTATTTTTTTAGGTCAATCACTCATAAATTGGAAAAACATTGAGTTGGATATAATGGAATTGTAAATTAAGACTATAGAAGTGACATTACTATCCTCAGGCTTTTGTATTTTCTCACAAGTTGTTTATTATTCTAAAAATCTAAAATGACAACACAAAAGAGATCAGAAATTAAAGGCCACATGTTAGCCTTTAATTTCTGATCATTTATTTTATTATGAAACTATATTAAGCAACGTTGTATGTAAACCCTCTAAACCTCATGTGTAGCAAAGTTTATTTTAAGATACAACCTCAAGAGTTACATCAATATTTCCTTTTGTTGCTTTTGAATATGGGCAAAAATCATGTGCTTTTTTTACAAGCTCTTCTAATTGAGATTTTTCAATTCCTGTACCTTTAATTTGCAAAGATACCCCTAATTTAAATCCTTGATCTGCTTCATCTTTTAATAGACTGACATTCGCAGTAACCTCTGAATCAAAATTCACCTTTTCTTTTTTAGCTATTAATTGTAAAGCTCCATCAAAACACGCTGCGTAACCTGATGCAAAAAGCTGTTCAGGGTTTGTTGCCTCAGGTATTTCTTTCGCTCTTGGTGATCCTGGCATTGCAAGTTTCACATTAATATTTCCGTCAGAAGATTCTACTCTTCCCTCTCTTCCCCCAACAGCTTTTGCAGTAGATGTAAATAGTACATTTGACATTCATAATCATTCCTTTCAGTATTATATTAGAAATGGATTACTTATCGCTAAATACTATAAAATTTAGCACCTGAAGAATAAATGGCAATCTTTTCTTTATAGGCTCTGTTAAACTTTGTTGTTGATTTCCGTTACAGGCATTCGCTTTCCCGGGAAAAAAGTACCTTTTTTCCTAGGTCCGGGAGCCTCCTCGTAAGCTGCGCTCCTGTGGGGTCTCCCTTTGACACGCTTCGCTAAGCAGGAGTCTCATGCCTTTCACTCCAATCAACAATGTGCTAAAAATCAACATTAACCTTTAACATAGCCTCTTTATAAATAGTATCATTTTTACGATAAGCATACAGAACCAAGAAAAGATCTCTAAATTTGTATCACTATTAAAATTTACCCTCTTTCAAGAAATTTAAACAAAAAAGCTGAAAGATTCGAAGTAACTTCGTCTCTTTCAGCTGTTGCTTTCATCATTCAGTAACGGGCTTTTTTAATATACCAAGCATGATTGCTGTTATAACCGCACCTACTAAAATAGCTAGTAAATATAGTAATGGATTTCCTTCTACTAACGGGATAACGAATGCACCACCATGAGGAGCACGTAATCCATTTCCAAAGAACATCGCTAAAGCTCCTGCTACAGCAGAACCAGTTATAATTGAAGGAATAACACGTGCCGGATCAGCTGCTGCGAATGGAATCGCACCCTCTGTAATAAATGATGCACCCATCACATAACAAGTAATACCTGCTTCACGTTCACGTTTTGTGAATTTATTACGGAACATTGTTGTAGCTAGTGCAATCCCAAGTGGTGGTACCATTCCACCTGCCATTACAGCAGCATGTGGAGCAAAGTTACCAGCATCAATCATTGCAATACCAAATGTAAATGCTGCTTTATTGATCGGACCACCCATGTCAACGGCCATCATACCGCCTAGGATTAGACCTAATAGAATTAAATTACCAGTTCCTAAATCACCTAAGAAATTACTAATACCAACATTCAGTGCACTTACTGGTTGATTTACAACAAAGAACATGATCATACCTACAGCGAAAATACTTAAAACAGGGTAAAGTAATACTGGTTTAATTCCTTCTAAGGATGCAGGCATTCCTGCTAATAGCTTTTTCAATAATACGACAATATATCCTGCTAAGAAACCTGCGATTAACCCACCTAAAAATCCTGCTCCACCTTGTGCTGCCATAAATCCACCGACCATACCTGGTGCTAGACCCGGTCGATCTGCAATACTTAATGCAATGAATCCAGCTAATACTGGTATCATTAATCCAAATGCATTGCCTCCACCAATCGTACTTAAAGCTTCAGCAAATCTGTTGTATGATTCATGATCAGGATTTCCAGCATGTATACCAAACATAAATGATAAAGCGATTAATATCCCGCCACCTACAACAAAAGGTAGCATATTTGAAACACCATTCATCAGATGTTTATAAAAACCTGTTCTTTGGTTACTACTTTCTTCTTTCTTGTTTTCTCCACCACTGCCCTGGTAAATTGGAGCATCTTGTTTGACTGCACGCTCTAATAATTCTTTTGGCTTTCTAATCCCATCTGCAACAGGAACAATGATCACGTGTTTTCCTTTAAAGCGATCCATTTCCACCTGCTTATCAGCAGCAACAATAATTGCTGTTGCGTCTTTTATATCAGCTGAAGTTAAAACATTTTTTGCTCCACCAGATCCATTTGTTTCAACCTTAATTGATAAATTCATATTTTTGGCATGTTCTTTTAATGAATCTGCTGCCATATACGTATGTGCAATACCAGTTGGACATGCTGTAACTGCCAGAATTTTTCCAGAACGAGATTCAGTTACCTCTTCTGTTTTATCTTCAACATCATATTCATCGATAATAGATAAAATATCATTTTCAGTTTTAGCTGATAATAGCTTTTCTCTTACTTCTTGTTTCATTAAGATTGTGGATAGTTTTGATAATGCTTCTAAATGAGTATTATTAGCACCTTCAGTTGCAGCTATCATAAAGAATAAATGGCTAGGTTGACCATCAAATGCTTCATAATCTACACCTTTTGTAGAACGACCAAAAGCAATCGCTGGTGTTTTTACTGCATTTGTTTTAGCATGAGGTATTGCAATACCATCACCAATTCCTGTAGTACTCTGTTTTTCTCGGTCTAATACTGCACGTTCATAAGCTGCTTTATTTGATAACTTACCAGCCTTATCTAATACATTAACTAATTCCCCTACAACATTTTCCTTTGTTGTTGATTGGATATTTAATTTCATTGTGTCTTTTGTTAATAATTCTGTTATTCTCATTTTACTTCCCCCTCTTTCTCTATTTTAATTTGAGGTAATAGTTCCTCTACTTTTTCCTTATTGCATAACTCTAAGGAAAATGCTGTTGCACTACCTGAAGCAACACCAATCCTAAATGCATCTTCTATTGAATGATTTTTAGAAATAGCACTTAAAAATCCTCCAACAACAGAATCACCTGCTCCAACAGAATTCAACACTTTACCTTTTGGAACATTCGCAATATAACTACTATTTCCTGTTATAAGTAATGCTCCTTTTTCAGCTAATGAAACAATCACATTTTCAACACCTTGATTAACGAGTTGTCTACCATAATGTAAGGCTTCATCAATTGAAGAAATCTCTGTTTCAAACAATTCTCCTAGTTCATGGTGGTTTGGTTTAATTAAGAAAGGCTTTTCAGAAATAATTTCTTTTAAAGCATCACCAGAGACATCTGCAACGACCTTTATTTCTTTATCTCTACAAATCGAAATAATCTCATTGTAAATAGTCGATGGTAGTGTTCCAGGTATACTTCCAGCCAAAACGACAATATCTTGTTGTTCCATCTTTTGAAAAGCTTTAAAAAATTCCTCTACCTCTGAATTAGCTATACTAGGTCCAAGTCCGTTTATTTCTGTTTCCACATTTGTTTTTAACTTTATATTGATACGTGTATCACCTTTAACAGTAATAAAACTAGTATCAATGTTTTCCTTTGTTAAGAAATCCTTTACATAATCACCTGTAAATCCTCCGATAAATCCTAGTGCACTTGATTCAACACCCAACCGCTTCATTACACGTGATACATTAATTCCCTTTCCCCCCGGAAACTTAGAATCTGAAGCTGTACGATTTAATGCTCCTAATTCAAAATTTGCAACCTCAGTAATATAATCTACTGACGGATTTAAAGTTACGGTATATATCATGTCTTCACGACCTTTATTACTGTATTTTTTTAAAGAACCTGCTTATAATTCATCTTTATCTTTTATAAGTTTTACAAATACTTGGATTTTAACAAATAATTTTTAAAATTAAAAAATTAGCCTATGACACTTAGTCTTAAACAATAATTGAAGATTCCCTAATATTTGTAAGCGAATTCATTTTCTTTATATTGTTATTATATAATCACATCCAATCAAAATCAATTACTTTTTATCATATTCAATCATAATATTTTATTTATACTCTTTAATTCTATCATAAACTATCAAAAATTTTACTTATTACTTTTACAGCTTAGTTTATTCCATTATATTTTCATTTATAAAATACCTTCAAAAACTAATTTGTTGTTTGTTTTTTACTGAAAAAAATTACTAAGGGACAACAATTGATTGTTCAATCGAACAGGAGCTTATGGCGAAGAGAAATCACTAAATTACATATTATTCCAATAGAAAGATGTAACAACCTCCTAAATAAAAATCAATCACTTTCATTCAATTTCTATCACGATGAGTATGTATTGTATATAAAAAATCCTCATTATAGATTACTACTTTAATAAGTAGTATTCCACAACGAGGATTATAATCATTCATATCGTAGTGATTCAATCGGACTAAGTCGTGCAGCCTTGTTAGCTGGTAGCAAACCAAAGACAATTCCTATGAGCATTGAAAAAAGCAAACCTCCTAAAACAACCTGCCAAGAAATAAGCGGCGGCCATTTTGCAAAAATAGAAACAACATTTGCTGCTAGAGCACCAAGTAAAATTCCTATAATTCCACCAATTAAAGTTAATGTGACAGATTCAATTAGAAACTGTATTAAAATCTGACGCTTTGTTGCACCCAATGCTTTTCTAATACCAATCTCTCTTGTACGTTCAGTTACTGAAACGAGCATAATATTCATCACACCAATTCCACCAACTAAAAGTGAGATACCTGCTATAGATCCAATAATAAGAGTCATTATACTCGTGATTTGGCCAATTCCTTCTGCCATTTCTTCCATATTAAATACTTTGTATGATTCTTCTGTATTATGTGACGTATTTAACATAGATGTAGCTTTATCCCCAATTTCTTGCATGGAATCAGGGTTTTTAGCTTGTAATGTAATTTGGTTATAATCATTTTTACCAAAAGATGTACGATACGTATTCCATGGAATATAAACTTCCATTGCGCCAAAGGAAAATAATCCTGTTGTTTTTTCTAACACGCCAACAATTTCAATTGGTTGACCATTAACCCAAATAACCTCACCAATGGGGTTTACATTAATAAACATCTCTGATTTTAAACTTTCGCTAATCACACCAACACGAGTACCTCCGATGAAATCTGTTTCAAATAGATTTCGACCTGATTGAATATTTAATTCATTGACTTCTATATAATCCTGATTAACACCCAACACACTTGTATCTACTGATTCTTCACGATAACGAGATTTATAGAATTCAGAAGATGAGGCGACAACTTTTCCAACTTCAGGAATATTCCTTAAGGAAGTCACGTCTTCCTGTGTAAACGCTGCATTCATATATGCATTCGGATTTGACATTAATTCCTCTTCACTCGGCTCATAATAAACTTCGATCGTGTTACTTGGACCAGTTATTGACGTTTTTAATAATTGCTCTCCACCTTGACCAATGGCAACAACTAAAATAACAGATGCTACACCGATTATAATACCAAGCATTGTTAAGATTGAGCGCAATTTATGAGCAAGCACAGAGGTTAATGCCATTTTAATATTTTCTAGTAAACTCATAATGCTTCCCCCCGTTTTTCATCGGAGAGAATGATTCCATCTCTTACTGTAATGATACGTTTTGCATATTCAGCAACTTCTTTTTCATGAGTAACAAGGATAACTGTTGTTCCCTCTTTATTAAGTTGGGTAAAATGCTCCATTATTGAAACACTTGTTTTACTATCTAGTGCACCTGTTGGTTCATCAGCTAAAATAATTTTCGGATCGTTTACAATGGAACGGGCTATAGCGACACGCTGTTTCTGCCCACCTGACAATTCATTTGGTAAGTGATTTATGCGATCTGCTAACCCTACCTTATTAAGTGCGTGTCTCGCCCGTACTTCTCTGTCCTTCTTCTTTAAGCCTGCATAAACCATCGGTAACTCCACATTCTTCAGTGCTGTTAATCTCGGCAATAATTGAAATTGTTGGAAAACAAAGCCAATCGATAAATTTCTTACCTTAGCAAGTTTTTCATCTTCATATATTGAAATATCTTCATTATCAAGAAAGTAGTTACCTGATGTTGGATTATCTAAACACCCAATCACATTCATTAATGTAGACTTACCTGAACCTGAGGGACCCATAATTGCTACAAATTCTCCATTCAATATCGTTAGATCAATTCCTCTTAACACATCTAAAGTATCATTTCCTACTTTATAGCTTTTTGTAATAGAAGTAAGTTCTATCATTCAACTGTCACTTCCATGTTATTTTCCAGGTTTTTCGAAGGATTAACAATAACGCTATCGCCCTTATTAAGTCCCTTTTTAACTTCGATAAAATCACCACTAGCTGTACCCATCTCTACTTCTTTGTGAACCGCTTTACCATCTTCAACAATATAGACAAATTGAATCTCACCATCTTGTTTAACAGCTTCTAACTGAATCGCCAGAGCTTTTCTTTTTTCTGTTTCAATTTCCATAATAAGCTTAAATCCGGGTTTTGCTTCTATTTTTTTATCTTGTAAGTTAACTTCTATGGGATATTGAACAGCTTGATCTTCATTTCCCATAACAGAATTCGCTTGCTCTGGTAAAAGGCTAACAGATTCCACAGCACCCTTCCATGTTTTATCAGGTATCACATCTGATTTAAGAGTGACAGATTGCTTTTCTTTAATTTTCAAAGAATCGTATTCTGAAATCGTCCCTTTTACAACAAACTCATTTATTTTACCAACATGTATGATAGGATTTTGCGATTGTGTTGTTAGCGCATCTGAATTAATTGTTATAACAGATCCAGAAGATTCACTTTTTACTTCTAACTCTCCAAGTTTCTTCTCAATTGTTTCTTTTTGAAGAAGTATTTGTCTTGCTTCAATGTCTGCCATTTTCAAATCAATATTTAATTGATTTCGTTCACTTTCAATCTGTTTTTCAGCTTCTTTTTCACCAATTTGTTTTTCCAAGTCTTCTTCTTTTTCTTCAAGATCATTTAACTGATTTTTAATTTGATTAATCCTTAAATAAGAAGATTCAAGTGACAATGCATTCTGTTTCTTTTCTAATTGCAATTGTTCATTATCATAGCGTAATAATGCTGAGCCTTTTTCAACTTTGTCTCCTTCTTTCACAAGAATCTCAGCTATTTTGCCTTTTTCAGGATCTAAGTAAATAAATTTCTCTTCTTTTAATGATAGTGTACCTGGTATCATAATGCTTCCCGTTATTTCACGTTCACCCACAGTAACTGTTTTAACCTCAGGGTTTTCCTTTGATAACGTTCTAATAACGTTCGTCCCTACTAATATAATAATTAATGTAATAACACTTATAATAATCCAATTTTTTCTCTTCATTAGAATGGTGACATCCCTTGAAATACACCACTAATTGCAGCAATAATTAGCATAATTAAATAGAAGATAATGGTGATTGTATATGCTGCTGCCTTTGATAAATTAGCAACCTTGACTAAACCTATTCCTAATAAGATATAATACCAAATACTAAACACTTCAATCCCACTCAATATTCCACCTAAAGCACCTTTTGCTTCAATAAAGCTATTTAAACTCGTCAAGTAAACAACAGGATCCCCACCAATAGCTATGATAATTGACTGATTAATCACTTGACCTATTACACTTATAAAGCTTACAAAAATAACAAGTGAGAACATTTGCTTAAAACCAACTTTAGATTTTGCTATTCTTGATATACCGTATAAAATTAAAGCAAAGATTACATAGCTAATAGGAGTACCCAATAATCCACCTAAAATGGCTGTTACTAAGTTAATAGTTTCCATCACTGCTATTTCATCAGGCGTCATTTCAATACCTGACATAGATCCATAATCAACCTCAAGATTTAGCGTAACCAATATTGTTACGATCATTGAAATAATTGATAAAGCAATTAAAGGTAGCCAAATTACAGGTTTTTCTTTCATTCTTTCAAACTGTTCCACTGGACTAAAAACCATACCAAATACTGATGGTTTTTTAGTTTGAATCTCTTCTCGCTCCATGTTTGTTTCACTTTGCATAATAAAATCACCCTCCGAAAATTGTAATCAATTACTAATACGGAGAATGCTATAAATAGTTTCAAATATTAGGAAGATAATTATTTTAAATTTTTTCCCATATTAGAAATTAAAAATTATTTTGCTCTCATACAAAGCTACAAAGACCTCTAGACATAGAAAAAGAAGAACTAAAAAGCTGCAGTCCTTCTTTTCTATAACTAATATTTTGTTTTATTATCTGTATATAATTGATATGACTAGAGTAAGTAAGCACATTCCATGAAGGTAGTGAATTAAGATATTAGCTAATGTCTTCTTTAAATAGATCTTTTCAAGTTATATCAAATTCATATGGAGTTTTTATTACTACCTCCCTAACAATTTCTTCAACCTACTTCTAACATATTAAACTGCGCTTTAACTAGCCCGTAATAAATTCCTTTTCTCTCCATCAACATGTCATGATTTCCTTGCTCCATAATAGACCCATGATCTAAGACAATAATATTATCTGCTTCACGTATAGTTGAAAGTCTATGAGCGATCATAATCGCTGTTCTTCCGTTTAAGAGTGTTTTTAATGCATGCTGAATTTTCACTTCTGTTTCAGTATCAATACTTGCAGTTGCTTCATCTAGAATAATAATTGTTGGATCTGCAAGCAATGCTCTTGCGAAAGATATTAGTTGGCGTTCTCCAACAGATAAGACATTTCCTCTTTCTTCTACTTCTGTAAAGTAACCATTAGATAAGTTTTGAATGAAATCATTTGCTCCGACTGCTTTTGCCGCTTCGATCACTTCTTCGTCAGTTGCTGTCGGACGACCAAATCTTATATTATCAATAATAGTTCCAGAGAAAATAAATGTGTCTTGTAAAACAACACTAATTTTTGATCGCAATTCTTCGAGTGAAAGATCTTTAATGTTAACAGAATCAATTTTCACATTTCCACCCGTCGCATCATAAAATCGACTGATAAGATTGGCAATCGTTGTTTTACCTGATCCAGTATGACCAACTAAAGCAACAGTTTGCCCAGCTTCAATTGTTAATGAAATATCATTAAGTGCTTTCCTAGAAGAGTCATAAGCAAATTCAACATGTTCAAACTCTATTTTCCCCTTCATATTAGCAAGTCGTGTAGGGTTTTGTAATTCAGCTACTATCGGTTTTTCATCAATAAATTCAAAAATCCGTTCTGAAGATGCCATCCCCATTAATAGCTGATTATACACCTGACCCAAACGAGAAATTGGCTCCCAAAACATTCCTAAATAAAAAGCAAAAGAAACAAAAGTTCCAATAGATATCGAATCATTAGCTATTAATGTTGCACCATAGGCAATTAAGATTGCTGTTCCAATGGCATTTGTCAATTCCACCATAGGAGTAAACATTGCATTGCGTTTTGTCGCATTTTGCCATGATTGAAAGTTTTCAGTATTAACTCCATCAAAAAATTCAATATTTTCCTTTTCTTGTGTAAAAGATTGAGTAACCCTAATTCCTTGAATCGATTCATTTAAATGAGAATTTAACTTTGATTGCTTAAGTCTAACAGTTTGCCAAGAACGACGGATTTTTTTTCTTAAACTAGTTGAGATAAAGAACATGATTGGAACAATAACCATAATGGCTAATGTTAATTCAGGACTTAATGTAAACAATAAAGCAACGACACCAATTAACAAAATAAAATCCATTAAGAGATTAATAACACCACTTGTAAAAAGCTCTTGAAGTGAATTAATATCATTCATAATTCTTACTAAAATTGAACCAGCTGAACGCTGATCAAAAAAACGATGTGATAATGATTGAACATGTGTAAACAAATGTCTTCGTATATCATATATTACATTTTGACCAAGCATATTCATCCATCTTATACGAAAGGTGTTAGCAATATACGATAGTATGTATAAACCAGCAATTGTAACCACTAATATTGTTAATAGATTCATATCTTTATTTGCGATCGCATAATCAAGCGTATATTTCCCAATCAATATAGGTGCAACTAATCTGACTAAAGCAGAGATGAGTACGGCTATAAATGCTGAAGGAAGTAATGTTTTTGAATAAGGTTTTAAGTAACTAAAAAGTCTCCACATTTGCTTCCAGTTAAACGGTTTATCAATGACTGTTTCAGTTGAATAATGAAATCTTTCCATGATTCTAGTTTTCTTTCCTTTAAGTTCCATGCTTTCACCTACCCTACTGTTGACTGTAAAACAGCCTTTTGATCTTTATATTGAATATCAAATATTCGTTTGTAATATCCTTCTCTCATAACTAATTCATCATGTGTTCCTCTTTCTACAATTGAACCGTTTTCAAGAACTAATATTTCATCTGCATGCTTTAAAGAAGAAATACGATGAGCAATAATAAACGTTGTTCTTCCTCTCATTACTTCCTTCAATGCTTTTTGAATATTAAATTCTGTGGTCATATCAACAGCACTTGTAGAATCGTCTAAGATAAGAATGCTCGGATTCATACAGATAGCTCTTGCAATTGCAATTCTTTGCTTTTGACCACCAGATAACCCAAGACCACGCTCACCAAGCATTGTGTCATACCCATTAGGCAATTCCATGATGAAGTCATGTGCTTGTGCTCTCTTTGCTGCCTCAATGATTGTCTCCATTGTAGAATCAGGGCGTCCATAGGAAATATTATCTTTAATTGTTGAAGAAAATAAAAAAGACTCTTGTAAAACGACACCAACATTTGAACGAAGCGTTTTTAATGGATAATCCTTAATATCTCTTCCATCTATGAATATTTGCCCGCTTGAAGGTTTGTAAAATCGAGTCATCAATTGGGTTAGACTTGTTTTCCCGGAACCTGTAGCTCCAATTAAACCAATTGTTTTTCCAGCACCCACTTGAAACGAAATATCACTAAGTGCCAATGCATCTTCCTCTTGATAACGTAAGCTAACCTTATCAAATGCTACATGTCCTTCTATGTTTTTAATCTCAACTGTATTTTCTTGATCACGAATGCTCTCATCCGCTTCAAGGATCTCAAGTAATCTTTCACCAGATGCCTTTGATTGTGAAAATAAATTAATAACAAAACCTAAATGCATGATAGGCATCATTAAATACCAAACTAAACTAAAGAAAGCAACAAGTTCTCCAGGTTGCAAGCTTCCTCTGATTACAAGGACACTTCCATATGCAAGTAAAGCAACAACACAAATATTACCAATCAACTCCATAAGTGGGAAGAATTTCGCCCATATTCCTGAAGTGATTAGTGACTTCTCTTTATAACTGCCATTCGCTTGATTGAACTTAGAAATCTCAAAGTCTTCTCTCGAAAGAGCCTTTACTGTCTGAATTCCACTTATATTTTCTTGTACATTTGTATTTAGTTTTCCAAATGACTCACGAATATTACGAAATGCAGGATGTACTCTTTTGTCAAAGTGATATACTGCAACAGCTAAAAATGGTAATGCTGCAATAGTAACAAATGTAAGTGGTACTGAATAGATAAACATAACTGTGAGTGTTCCACATACTAATAGTAGAAAGCGAACAAGCTCAGAAAAGCCAAAGGATAAAAAGAAGCGAAATCCTTCAACATCAGCTGTTAATCTAGACATTAAATCTCCAGTTTTCGCATTATCATAATACATAAATGGTAATCGTTGTAACTTTTCATACAAAGCATTTCGAAGTTTGTATACTGACTGAATTCCGAACATATCTCCTAAATATTGATGAAAAAATGCAGATACCGCTTTGATTCCCATTAAGGTTAGAAAACCAAAAACAATCCAAGGAATATATTCATATTGTTTCTTCAAGACAATTTCATCAATCGTAAGTTGCAAGACGATTGGATAAATTACTGTAATAGCCGTGATAAATAATACGAAAAACAATGACCATAAAAAATATTTTTTGTATGGCCAGTAAAAGCTTTTTAACTTCTTAAAAGTATCCATATCTTCTCCTCCAAGGTTATTAACCAATTATTCTAAGAATCATATTATCTATAAATATAACAGTATCTATATAAATATATCGGTATTCGAAATAATTTTCCATAAATGTGATAAGATTTACAATATTCACAACTTTAGAAGTATATTCCCCCCTCTTATTTATGAAGTAACTAAGACCTTTGTATGAATAAATTTTATGATCATTTAACTTAGTATTTTTCCAAAGTAAAATCAAGTTCTAAAAACACAATGTTTACAAAAATAGGCTTATTTATCACTACGAGCCCTTTCTAAGATCTCCATTATACAATCTGATTTTGCACTGGCATATTCGTTACCATTGTTCCAATTTCTAACTGAAAGTTCTTTTTTGAGCTGTTCGTATTGTAACCGCTCCGTACGAGACACTCTCAAATAATCTCTAAATAGGATATGATCATTCCACCAATTACTATGCAATGGGACAACATGTATATGTGATTTTCTATTTTCATGTTGAACTTCAACAATATTATCTTCTGTCATAATAGTAGGATAATTTTTTATACTAGTATTTTTTACACCAATAAAAAAACGTCGAAAAGGTATTTCTTTATTATAAGTTGATACATATATATATGGCTTAACAGCTAATTTTTCTGCTGCAATATCTAATAATGTTTCATCCTTCAATCCGATCATTATATCAATAATCGGCTTTGCTGATAGACCTTCTATAGACGTGCTTCCTATATGTTCAATAACATGATCTAAATCATTTAGGATACTATGTAATTTTTTTTCTTCCTTCTGAAAAGTAAGTGTCCAGTTTGGATCATATTCAGATAAATTAACCTTCATATTAATCTTCTCCTTCTAAACGTGTCCCCATTGAATACAACTAAATTAAAGAACCTTTCAAATGACAAGTTTTATTCAGTGGATTTTTATATAATTTAGTAAAACAGAATCATTAATGTTTGTATATTAACATTACACTCTAAACTTTGCTGGTATTAAGTCTCACCATTAAGGATCACTTTTAACCGGTAAAGAGAATGCCAGTAACTACATCCACCAACAGATTTAATTGAGCTGAAGAATATAAGGTACCACTAGACTTTATACATTAATGTTACGAAAACAGCATGTAGAAATGGTTCCATATTAGGGAATTGAGGTAGAAGTCTAAATCATAGATAAGATTGGAGAGGTAACAATGTTCAAGCAATTTCTTCGTTTTGCAGTAAGAGGGAATGTTGTTGATTTAGCAGTTGGTGTCATCATCGGGACAGCATTCGGTAAAATTGTTACCTCATTAGTCGATGACTTAGTTATGCCAATCATAGGCATTCTTCTTGGGGGTATTAATTTAAAAGAATTTTCATTTACTTTTAAGGACTCATCCATACAATACGGATCATTTTTGCAAACTGTTTTAGATTTTATCATCATCACGTATAGTATCTTTTTCTTTGTTCAACTTTTTTATAAATTACGGAAAATCGATCATGATAAACCTATAGGGCAAACCAAAACAAATAGTGAACTATTATTAGAAGAAATACGAGATTTATTGAAAGAAAAGCGAGATTGAAATCATCTTACAAATTGGAATTTCTTACTATTCTTCTTATAATAAATGAGGAAAATAATAAAATTTTGAAGAAGTAAAGACATAATAAAAAGACTGTCTATTCAAACAGTCTTTCTCTCGCTTAAATTCTTGAGACAAATTTAAATCGATTACAGAAAAATTCTAATTCTTTAAACAATACGGTATATAAAGCCAAGCTATTTACTATTGTTTTTGTTGAATGAGGTAACTCACTTAATTTTGAGAATAAGCTCTCAAGTTCTTGGTTGTTTACCGATGACCAAAACTGAATCTGTTCGACATCAGGATTACTATGCTTAACTTCCTTGATTAGTGCTTGTAACCCTTTTAAAAACAATGAAGTACAGCGATATTCCTTTTTAAGAAAGACAATCTCTACTTGACAAATATGCTTATCCTCATAATCATTAGCACTTGTTCCATAAACAAACCCAGTTACTCCAATAATTTGATATGGGTCATCATTTATGATTAAAAGTCCCTTACCTAAAATTAATGGGCTACTAATGAAACTTAGACTCATAGAAAACGGGTATGTTAGATTCAAGTCATTATGATTTTCCAACAAAAACTTTAAATAGGCTTTATTGTCCATTTCAAACTTGCAAGTACGGAATTCTAAATCCATTACTTAGCTGTTGCTCTTAAAGAATCATTGATCTTTACGATTTTTCCAAATCCGGTTCCTTTTGTTTCTTTAAAGCTTGGTTTTGGTGGTATCATTTTTCATTCCTCCTTTACAATTTTTAGTGTAAATCTTACTAGTTCATTATACCTTACTCAACTTGTTTAGAATAGTCGAAATTTTGTTTATTTTACCACAAAAGACAATTTCTTCCCCTAAAGTACTTTCACGGGAATAAGTGAAAGTTGTGAATTTAGAATACAACCTGCATAGGTATGAATTTTCAGATAAAGCTGCTAATCTTAATTCCTCAACATCAGGATGCTCATTCATGATGTGTTCAACCATAAAACGTAACCCATTTAAAAAAAGTCTTGTCCCACGATGTTCACGATCAAAAATTGCGATGTCTACAAATGCGACTTCTTTATCTGTAAATTTTTTTTCGGTTGTTCCGTGATAATAAGCTGCTGCACCCATTATTTGATTACTTTCATCTATTGCCTGTAGGATGTGACCTTCAGTTACATAAGAGTATACTAGTTCAACAATATCCATCGTTGTATAAGCTTGATGAATATCATGTTTTCTTTCCAATATGAATAAACTCACTTTAGCAAAATCATCGTCTGTGGAACATCGTTTAAAAAAAGTAGACATAATGTACTCCCCTCTTCAGTTCATATATAAGTTTAAATCTTCTTCATCGGTAACGATTCCATTCTGCTTTTCCCACATGTAATGATAATAACCATTTATCTTTAAGAGTTCGTGATGGGATCCAAACTCAAAAATTTTCCCTTCTTTAAAAACATAAATGAGATCAGCGTTTATGACTGATTTTAATCGATGAGATACAGAAATAATTGTTTTATACTTACGTATCTGTTCTATCAATGTAATAATGTCGGCCTCTGTCGGAGGATCTAAAGCAGCTGTTACCTCATCAAGTAATAATACCTTAGACTTTCTAAGTAATGCTCTAGCAATTGCTAATCTTTGACGCTCTCCACCTGATAAAGAGCCTCCTTCATGATGAACTACAGTGTTATATCCATCTGGCCAGCTCATGATATCATCATGAATATTTACTAATTTTGCTATTTCAATCATATCAGACTCAGTTGCGTCTAAGTTGTCTAACAACAGATTATCTTTTATTGATGTATTAAATAGAAAGGTATCTTGTGTTACTAATGTTGTAAGCTTTCTTAAAGAACCTTCATTAATGTCTCGTATATCATTATCATCAAAAAAAACTGAACCCTCCTTCGGATCGTAAAATCGGGCTAATAATTGCAACGCAGTGCTTTTACCAGATCCACTTGGTCCTACAAAGGCAATATAGCTACCTAATGGTATATTTAAACTAACTTCATGCAATTGATCGGATTTATTTGTATATCCAAAACTTACCTTATTCATCCGAATTGATGACACAATAGAAGGAATATCTATTCCTTTAACCGAGTTATATAAACTGTTTTTATAATCAAATATCTCCTGTACCCTTTTAAAACTAACAGATGAATCGATTAAATTAGGAACTAGAACAGATAAATTCAATACTGACTGACCCACAATCATAAACAAAGTAAAGAAGGCAACAAATTCTCCAATTGTAATAGAACTATTAAAGATCAGATAACCACCAAAACCTAGCATAATTCCATTTAAAAGCATTAATGCAGTAAGCGGTAATCTTTCCATTAAAGAGTTAATCATATGTAAATTAAAACCTGTAGAATATAGATCATGAATTTGTTTACTTCCTCTTTCAGAAAACGTATTCTGTAAATGAAAGCTTTTAATTGTTTTGTAACCTTTAATCATCTCATCTATCGTATTAGAGAATTTTTCTTGTGATTCTTTAAAGTATTTGTTACTATTTGCTGCTTTGTTTTGCAAAATTTTTGGTCCTATAAATAAAAGTGTTGATCCAACAAGCATAGCTAAGGTCAGTTTCCACTCAATAGAAAATAAGATTATCAATCCAATTGGGATACTTACTATTTCCTTTAAAAAATAAGGGAATATTGTACGTATGACCCTTTCCATTGATCCCAAATCAGTATGAAAACGCGTGACAATATCACCAATTTTATACCTCTGATAAAAAGGTAATGATTGCTTTTGAATATGAAGAAACAAATCAGTTCTAATCATACGGATGACAACTCCACTTAGTTTCCCAAGCGAATAATCTCCAAATGTAATGGCAAGAAAATTTACTAATCCCCCTACAATTAACATACATAATATTATTGTGAATATTCGATAATCCCTCGGAATGAATGCTTCATCTATTAAATATTGTAAGCTCAAAGGTGCTATCATCAAATAAGCAACCTCAATGAAAATACTTATTAAAAAAGTAAAGAACAGTAATTTATATTCCATAAAATATAAAAGAATGGTTCTTATGAAGGTCATTTTCAAACACCAACTTCCTATATTAGTAGATTACTTCAGATATTTCATACTGTAAACAACTTCCTTTTTAACTAGTAGATTAATTGGACTTTTTCATGCATAGTCCCTAGACCAATTCCCTCACAAAAATAGATTTATGTTATATACTTCTATACTCTGTATCATATTAGTTACTATCACGATCACTAAAACACAAAGTCTTATCATTTTATTTATTTTCATCCATTCGTTATATTAGAAATGAACGATCTTAATGTGAAAGGTGAGAACTATGCAAAAACAAATACTTCTTAAAAAAAGGCCTAAAGAAACTCCTACTCACAATGACTTTGAAGTTGTTGAAACTAGCATTGGAACACCGTCTGATGGAGAGATCCTTGTAAAAACGATTTATATCTCTGTTGATCCATATTTACGTGGGAGAATGAATGATACAAAATCATATATCCCTCCTTTTAAACTAAATGAAGTTATTTCAAGTGGTGTTATTGGACAAGTAATCGAATCAAAATCAAATCGATTTGATAAAAACGATATCGTCCTTGGATCACTAGGATGGCAGGAATATAACATAATAAAAGAAGACTCAGTACGCAAAATAAACACAAACATAGCACCAGAATCAACTTACCTAAGCGTATTAGGCATGACTGGTTTAACTGCTTATTTTGGTTTATTAGATATCGGTAAACCTAAAGAAGGTGAAACAGTTGTCGTTTCAGGTGCAGCTGGTGCAGTTGGATCCATCGTTGGTCAAATCGCGAAAATTAAGGGATGTCGAGTTGTTGGAATTGCTGGGTCCGAAGATAAAGTAAATTTACTTTTAAATGATTTTGGATTTGATGCAGCTATTAATTACAATACGCAGGATGTTGGAGTTGCACTTGAAGAAGCATGCCCAGATGGTATTGACGTCTACTTTGAAAATGTTGGAGGAACAATATCTGATGCAATATTTCCTCTTTTAAATAATTTTGCAAGAATTCCGGTATGTGGTGCTATTTCCGCTTACAATACAGCTGAAGATATAGGTCCCAGAGTTCAGACACACTTAATAAAGACTAGTTCTTTAATGCAAGGATTTACTGTTGGAAACTATTCTTCTCGATTTGAAGAAGGCATTCAAGAATTAGCTACATGGTTAAAAGATGGAAGGTTGAAGTATGAAGAAACAATTACAGTTGGGTTTGACAAGACAATTGATGCTTTCCTAGACCTTTTCAAAGGAGCTAATATTGGCAAATCACTAGTAAAAGTAGCTGAGATAGAAAAATAATAAACAGTTATAATACTAGAATATTTTTGGATCGCCCTTTTTATATAGGAGATCTTATCTCTACTATAAGTTAGCTGCTAAGAATACATTAGAAAGACAACATAGAAAAACGATTGATGAATTGTCAATCGTTTTTCTATGTTAAAAGTTACTGAAATATTGATCCTTAACCTTTATAACTTGTTACACCAAACGTATGATCCTCAGAATATCCGTTAAAATAGATATCTAAGTCATGAAATAAGCGGTGAAGTTTTATCATCGCTTCACGATCATCTGAATCTATTATTTTTTTGGCCGTATTTTCAATACTTATAAAATCTTCATATAACTTTTCATCTTTCACTTCGATCTCTTTAAAAATTGAAACAATATGTAACGCTTTTTCCTGTTGTTTCTTATAATCCGCGGTATTAACGCGCCCCCAGCATAAAGTATCATTGTAAAACTCATGTAAATCTGTTATAAAATCGTGACCATCTTCATATTCAGATGTCGAAAAAACGACAACATCTTTTGATGCAGGTTCATTTACTATCTCAGTGGAAACATCATCAATACTATCTGGATTACTTTTCTCTGTTACTTTTGCTAAATCTTTTTCATGGGCTTTTGTTGAAGTAAAATATTCTAAACCTTTATAACTTGCTATTGTTAATACACTTACTATGAATAACAAAACAATTCCAACATTTACTTTTTTGTTTTTCATGTTACCTCCCTCTTTATGAATTTTGTCATACACATTAGAGTTATCTATGTAAATTATACCAATAGTTTACATGAATAAATAGTTTTTAAGTCGTAAAATGAAAAAGCTAACTAAGTTAAATATATAGTTTAACTCAGTTAGCTTTTCTCATTTATTCGCTAAGATTACACTTTAAACTGTTCAATTAATGCTTGTAACTCCTCAGCCATTCCTGTAAGAGCTTTAGCAGCTGAATTAATCTCTTCCATTGATGCTAATTGTTCTTCTGTAGTTGCTGCTACTTCTTCTGATGTTGTTAAACTATCTTTCGCAATAACTGTTAACTCATTTGCAGATGCACTTACTTCTTGCACAGCAGCAGACATTTGTTGAACAGTTGCTGTCACCTCTTCAATTTGTGGTGTCATTTGATTCATACTATTCATGATGAAACCAAATTTCTCAGATGTTTCTGTAGAAATCGCTAATCCTTCTTCAGCATTTTTGGAAACTTTACTCATAATCTCAACTGATTTATTCGTATCTTCTTGGACACTTGAGATCAATAAAGCAATCTGCCCTGCAGATTTTTGTGATTGCTCTGCTAATTTTCTAACTTCATCTGCAACAACCGCAAAACCCTTTCCATGCTCTCCAGCCCTTGCAGCTTCAATTGCTGCATTAAGTGCTAATAAATTTGTTTGATCAGCAATCTGTGATATAGCGTCGAGAATTTTTCCAATTTCATTAGAGCGCTGGTAGAGAGATTGAATAACCTTATTAGATTCTAATACAGATGAATGGATAAACTTCATTTGTTCTAGGTTATTTTTTACATATTTCTCTCCTTCAGTTGCTTCTAACGCAGCTTCTTGTGCCAAATCAGATACTTGTGTTGAACTAGTAGAAATATTTAAGATCCCCTGTAATACTTCCTCTAAAGCAGAAGTATTGGCTTCAATCTTATTCGTTTGATTTTCTGCACCACTTGCCACTTGTTGAATAGCTTCTGCTACTTGTTTTGTTCCTACTGTTGTTTGATTAGCACTTGCAATAAGTTCTTCTGAAGAAGCACTTACACGTTCAGACGAAGTTTGTAAATTAATAATTACAGATCGTAAATTATCAACCATCTTTTTAAAACTTTTTGACAACTGTCCAATTTCATCACCTGAAGTAACAACAATGTCTTCTGTTAAATCTCCATTACTGATTCGTTCAGCTGATGTAACAAGGGATTGAATTGGTCGAATAATCGTTCGTATGATAATAAAGACAATAAGACCACCTATAAGAAGAAAAGAAATAATAACTGTTAATGTTTTTATAAAGATTCCTTGAGCGGCATTCGATATTTCATCAGAATACATGGTTCCTGCTATTTTCCATCCCGTTAATTCATTTGTTGTGAATTCCATTTCTTTTTTAGCACCTTCGAACGTATAATCAATCGAACCATTTTTACTTTCAAAGAGTTTCTTTAACCATTCACCAGATGCTTTTTCCCCTTGGATACTTGGGTGAATAAGATACGTTTCTGTTTTATCTATAATTGTTACGTAACCTTCTTTACCCACTTTTACTTGATCCGTCAATTGACTCAAAGCTGCAATATTTATGTCAACTGCAATAACACCAGAGCGATCATCTAATGTTTTAGCAACTGTTACAGATGTTTCTTTCGTGCTAGCATCTATATATGGATCTGTTATGATAACCTCACCCTTGTTATCCATCGCTAACTCATACCAAGGACGAGTTTTAGGATCATAGTCATCAGGTAATTGAGTAAAAGGTGCGATAATCATCTCACCTTCCTCTGTACCAATATAAATCGTTTGTGCCTCAGGCTTTGTTTGAATATATTGATTGAATTTTGCTACTATATTCCTCTTATCTTCTTCCGTAATTGTCGTATTGGCTGTTTTAGCTGATTGTGCAAAGTA
Organism: Metabacillus litoralis; assembly: GCF_007994985.1. GTDB lineage: Bacteria > Bacillota > Bacilli > Bacillales > Bacillaceae > Metabacillus > Metabacillus litoralis. The sequence continues at coordinate 465,514 of NZ_VOQF01000003.1, forward strand.
GTTGATATCTTCTTGTATAGGCTCTAATTGGGAATTTAATGAAGTGTTTATTAACTGAACACTTTCCCTAGCCGTTTGGAGCATACTCTTTTCTATCTCTGATTTTGCAGATTGATATGAAATAAGACCTATCGATACACTCGGAATCAATAAAACGATCGCAAATGCAATAATTAGCTTCATTCTAATTGTTAGTCTTTTGTTCAAATCTAATAAGCTTCTATAATACTTCTTAATCATTTTCATGATCTTCTTCCTCTTTTCTGTTCCTTTAGTTTTCCTTTAAGTTGCTTTTCTTCCCATACTTCTGCGCAGATCAACACCAGGAATTGTAGATTTTCGTAAAACTTACATAAACAACTGTTTTTTTTAAATCTTTTTTGTAAAATGGTTGTTTTTGTTTTAGTAATACATGAAATGAAAAAAATGATGTTGAAGGAAAATTTGTGAGTTTCCTGCGAGAAAGGTGTAGTGAAAACTGCCTTTAGAAAAGAGCTTAGGAAAAATATACCTATCCATTAGATGTGTGTTTATTTAGTCATATTTTACTACTTATTAAACTAAATGAAAATAACTTATTTTATATTCATAATTTTCAGAACCTATATAAATTAAGGGGAATTCCGAATAAAGTCTTTAATTTTACTTTTCTTATGTAATTTATAGATCAAAAAATACACATATTTCACATGCGAAATATGTGTATAAAACATTATAACTCTTTACCCTTTTGCGATTTCTTCATAAAGATCATTCAAAGATTCACAACCGAGTTTTTGTAATTTTTTCACATAAACTCTCCATAACTCTGCAGTTAACTTAGCGTCATACAGCGCATGATGCCTTCCGAATATTGGAATATCATTATGTTCACAGCATTCATCAAGAGTAATTAGCTTACCATTAGGTTCTGCCATACGATATAAAAAAGACATATCTACAAGTCTATGTTTAAAAGGTGCACGATAAAGTTTCCATGAAGCTTGTTGAAGAAAATTCTTTTCATGGTTAGCATGATGTGCTACAAGAGTATAATCTTCAACAAATCGAAAAAATTGAAATAAAACTTCTGATAGAGGTGGAGCATCCTTTAAGTCCTCATTTGTCAAACCTGTCAACGTTGTTATTTCATCTTTTAGCGGTTTGTCATATTTGACTAGTGAATAAAAACTATCTTCTTCTTTAATTACTTCACCTTTTACTTTAATCGCACCAATTGATATGATTTGATCTCCTTGATCAGGATAAAAACCAGTTGTTTCAATATCAAAAACAATTACATTCAAATCAGAAAGTGGTATATTTAATGTTTCTTCAACACGCATCTCCCTTTGTAACTGTCGCAAATATGCGACTTGTTGCTGACTTTGTGAAGCACCTAATTTACCTTTCATGAAGAAAAATGGGTCTAATGTCATTGAAAACACCCTTTATCGATTATCCTTTGTACAAATTGATGCAACTTCTTCCCATCCCTCAATATATCCTTGATTTCTCTTTTTTCTTGTTTAGTTAATTTTTTCACATTCAGGTAATGAACATCATCATATGCTTCTGCATTTGAATATAATAGAGATCTGTATTTCAGTAGTTTATCAAAGTTATCTCTATAGTGTGAAAGTTCATTATAGCAACCATTCATTTCACATAGTTTATTTATTCGTCGTAATGTAGAAGTTTCAATTAAACCTTCTTTTATAGCTAAAAGTCTAATTGCATTAACATAAGGTAAGAAAGCTGTTTTTTTCAAATCAATACATCCCTCGTATTGCCCAATAGGCTCAACATATATTTGACCGAGCGGCCCCACCGAATTTTTAATATGCTGAATATTATCCATGAAACGTTGCAGTAACTCTTTGTTATTATTCAAATAGTCAAATATAGTACACTTTAAATCAGTTATTAAAGGATTTTCTCCTACTATACTTCTTGAATCATAGAAAATTTGCAAATATCGAATAGATTCCCAACTTTTATCGTCCATCCATTTTATAAGTTGTTTTTTCCATTCAGTTAATGATTTACACCATAATGGATTAGAGCTCATAACCTTTCCTTCACAAAAAGGATAACCAATTTCATTGAGACCTTTGGAAAGCTCATCTCCTAGTTTCTTAAAATAATTAAGCGCGTGTTCAGAATCCTCTTCATATACAATTCCATGATCTTGATCACTGATAAGCCCTTGTTCATTTCGTCCTCCACTTCCCATAACAAACCATGAGTAGTCACAAGGTGGCTGACCGATTTCTTTTTCAAGGTGAAAGAGTGCTAGCTTGCTAGCACTCCTCATCATTTGATCATGAAATTCGTTTAACTTTTGAGTATCTAACTCATATTGGTGAATATAAGTCTCTTTATATTTTTTAAGAGAATGATAAGAATCGAAATCATCTTGCATGAAAGACACTTCCTCACATTTTTTCAAAATGAGCGTTCTAGACCATGCATTTGATTATGAGCTAACATTTTGATTTTTAGCTTCAAATACTTCTGGATAACCATAGCTACCATGTTCACTCATATCTAAGCCCATTACTTCTTCTTCCTCCGTTACACGAAGTCCATTCATTACCTTTTTAGCAATAGCAAGTATAACGAATGATACAACAAATGCGTATAGACCTGAAACTGCCACTCCCATAAATTGTACGCCTAATTGATCAAATCCGCCACCATAGAATAATCCTGGTTTACCAACTGTTGCAAGTTCTGGTGTTGCAAAGAAACCTGTAGATAAAGTTCCCCAAATACCTGCAACACCATGAACAGATAAAGCAAAGATCGGGTCGTCAATTTTACGTTTTTCAAAGAATCTAGCACTATAGAACACTAACATTCCTGCGATAAACCCAATAACTACTGCTGCCCATGTATCTACAAAAGCACAAGATGCTGTGATTGCTACAAGTCCTGCTAAAGCACCATTTAGCATTGTTGGAATATCCGACTTACCTAATACCATCCAAGAAATTATAAGTGCTGCTACCGCTCCTGCACCTGCTGCTAAGTTTGTGTTTAAAGCAACAAATCCGAAGAATCCATCATCAACTGCTACCGTACTACCAGCATTAAATCCAAACCAACCAACCCATAATATTAAAACTCCTAAAGCTGTAAACACTTGGTTATGACCTTGAATATTGTTAGCTGAGCCATCTTTATTATATTTTCCAATACGTGGTTTTAGAAGGATAGTTGCAGCAAATGCTGCCATTGCTCCTGTTAAATGAACAACTGTTGAGCCAGCGAAATCTTGTTTACCATGTTCCGCTAACCATCCACCACCCCAAATCCAATGTGCGATAACTGGATAAATAAGAGCTGAGAATAATACCGTAAATACTAGATACACCGAAAGTTTAGCACGTTCTGCAAATCCACCTAAAGCGATTGTAATAGCAATTCCTGCGAAGGCACATTGGAAAACGAAGAATACTGCTGTTGAAAAGCTAGCTCCTTCTGCTTGCTCTCCTGAGTAAAAGAAATCTGTTAATCCAACGAAAAAGTTACCATTTCCTCCAAAAGTGAAGGCATAACCTACTGCCCAGTAAACTAATGATGCAAGACCAACAGTGAAAATTGTTTTACCAGCAATATGACCAGCATTTTTCATTCTAGTTGATCCAGCTTCAAGTAAAATAAATCCACCTAACATAAAAATAACTAAGATTGCACTTAACATGATCCAGAGACTGTTCATTAAAAATAAAGTATCTTCCATTTCATTTCCCCCTCGTAAGTTATATGACTTTTGGTGTTAGAAAACATAACATCTTGTTCTTAAGTACTATTCTATACGAAATTTATAAAGTGTCAACCCGTTTTTATAAGTTTCTGATAATTCTGTGTTAGATTTCCTGACAAACAATGATAAAAACCTGATAAACCTTTATTTAGAGTACGTTCATTCACAAGTAAAAAGATACCGTTTTACGAAATATAGCCTTGTTTATGAGAAAAATCTCAAAATAGTAATTAAAATAAACATAAGCAAATCAAACAAAAGAACTACTTGAAAGCGAATACTTGTAATTCAACAAAAAGTTTTACAGAGCCCAAAATAAAAACAGACCAAATCCATTTGTATGATTTGGTCTGTAAATTTATTTTGGGTTGCTGCATCCTCTATCCTCTTACCAAAGGAATCAACCAACTCCACTATTTACTAAAAAAGCTATGTTGTATTATTTAGATGTGTTAGATTTTAGCTTCTTCACTTTTATTTCTTCATTAAAATCTTTTAAGATTGAAAAACTCATAGCTATTAATACAAAGGTTAACGGAAACGCACTGACTATTATTGCTGTCTGCATGGCACCAAGTCCTCCAGAAAGCATTAAAACTATTGCAGATGCAGATAGATAGATACCCCAAACCACTTTAACGAACAATGGTGGATTTAAACTTCCATGAGCTGTTTGCATCCCTAAAACAAAAGTGGCTGAATCCGCTGAAGTCACAAAGAAAGTCGTTATTAGCATGAGAGTAACAATAATTAATAAACCTGTTAACGGTAGCTGTTGGTATACAAAGAACAAGACAGTCTCGAGACTTTGTTCACTTACGTTAAGTCCTTCAAAAAATTCAAAGTAAATGCCTGTCCCACCGAACACAGCAAACCAAAATGCACAAACTAATGTAGGAATGACTAACACCGCAATCATAAATTCCCTTACAGTTCTTCCTTTTGAAACACGTGCGATAAATGTTCCAACAAAAGGTGCCCAAGCGATCCACCATGCCCAATAAAAAATTGTCCACCCTTGTATCCAGGATGCTTTATCTTCATTGAAAGGAGCAAGCCTCAAGCCCATACTCGGTAAGTTTTGTATATAACTTCCTAATGTTGTTGTAAATAAATCTAATAGAAAACCCGTCGGACCGATAAATAGAAAAACAATTAATAAAACAACAGCCAATATCATATTTGCATTACTTAAATACCTTATCCCCTTTTGAATACCTGTGCTTGCTGAAATAATAAATAAAACTGTAACTACAGAAATAATAATTAATTGGACAGTGAAATTATTTGGTATATTAGAAATATAACTTAAACCACTATTAATTTGTGCAGCACCGAGTCCTAGTGAAGCTGCCACTCCAAAGATAGTTGCAAAAACAGCAATAACATCCACTACAGTCCCTATAGCTCCAGATGCTCTTGAACCTAATAATGGTGTTAATGTAATACTCATTAATCCTGGTAGCTGTTTTCTAAACTTATAATACGCTAACACAAGTGCTATTACAGCATATATTGCCCATGCATGAAAACCCCAATGCAAATAAGTATAGCGTAAAGCAATCTTTGCTGCTTCACCAGTTCCACCTTCCCCTATAGGTGGATTTGCAAAGTGAGAAACAGGTTCAGATACACCAAAGAACAATAAACCAATTCCCATACCTGCACTAAATAGCATCGCAAACCAAGTTGAACGTTTAAATTCCGGTTCATCATGATCAGCTCCCAATTTTATTTTCCCATACTTACTAAATATAAGGAAAATGGCAAACAACAAGAAAAACGTTGCTGCTAATTGATAAAACCAACCAAAATTACTTAAAAAGAACACATTCGCTTTATTCATAACAACTTCTAACCGATTAGGCGCTATTACCCCCCACCCAACAAAAAGTGTAGCAAGCACGATCGAAATCCAAAAAACCTTCGAGACCTTTTTCATATACCTTGCTCCTCTTTAAACGAATAATTAATAAATCGAACAATTCACATGAAATTAGTGTGCTTAAAGAAAGTGAAGTTTATGCTAAATCCTTAGAATCTAAACAAAAGATTCTTTCTGAAAGAAAACATGCTCCGCTTTTATTTCATCTGTAATAGTAAGAATTCCATATGAACAATATTCCTGTTTCCTTTTATCAGTTGCTGAACCAGGGTTAAATAGAAGGGTATTATTTATGTATTTATGAATAGGAATGTGAGAGTGACCAAATAAAATACAATCAACTTGATTTCCATCGAATGCAGATAAAACTCTTTTTTCAGTTGTCTTAGATTTTCCATGACCATGAATAATACCAATTCGCTTTTCACTTATTGAGATAATTTTCTTACTTGGAAGCATTTCTACTAAATCAGAGCTATCTACATTACCGTATACACCTTCAACTTCCCCAATACCTTTCAAATCTTTATATACTTCTATTGTTTGCCAATCTCCGACATGAATGATTAAATCAGCATTTTCACATTCTTCTTTAACTATATTAGGTATTTTTTTAGCTCTTTTTGGAATATGAGTATCACCTAAAACAATTATTTTCATAATAACCTCCATTATATTTGGATTATTAACTACAAACAGATATAATATGAGTGCCTCTAGTGATAAAACCACTATTTATTAAAAGCAATTACATAATAAAGCAAAACGTTTTATGTATTCTTTGTTAATGCTTGATAGCTGAATTCCAATTCTCGAATAGAAAGGAATCACACACTAGAAAATTAACTAACTTCTGGCTTTAAAATAGCCATTTAAAAAAATGCGACAAAGAAAAGAGGAATAAGAGATGAATGTTATTGAATCAAAAATCGAAAAGTTACAAGATCCATTCGGCATTTTAACAGGTGATCGTTACGAAATCTTCCTAACGTTAGAGTTAGACGAGGATGATGAATTATATAGTGAACACGGGGTTGTACTAAAACTTATATATGTTATTGACGAAAATCAAACAAAAATCGTTCAATATGATTTTACCGAAAAAGTAACGGATCGCTATTTAGATTTCGCTCTTGAAGAAGAAGAAGAAACGGAAATTAAGGAAATCTGTCAGCAACTTGTAGATAGAAATTAATTCTAAAAAAAAAACAAAAACCAGAGGCTAATTCCATACATGCCCTCTGGTTTTTTTATTAAGATTGTTTTCAAGACCTTACTAAAAGTGAAATACACCACAAAAATAAAGAATAGCAGCATCCCTTTTCACCTAAAAGCATAATATCTTAAACAGCTTTTTTCTGATTAAAAAATTTTCTCGATAAGAATAATCTTTTTGAATTAGGTTCTTGTTTTACAATTGAGATAATTTGTAGTATTACATATATAAATGAAACTCTTTTATATGCTATATATCTTGGACTCCACTCTGTCGCAAACTTCGCTTTATAATTTCTTAATCCTTTGAAATTATAAAACCTACACCCATTTAAAAAGGCATAACGAGCTATTTTCTCCTTTAATGATGCATTTTCTTCTACTCCTACATTTGATAAAGGCGATAAACCAAGACTACATGAAGAGTAACCTGAATTTTTTGCCCATATAAACGTTGAAATAAAAACCATATCCATTGCACCAGCAGGGCTATCATTTGTATACCTCATAAGATCAATGCTTAAAGTAGCGTTTTCTTGATAGTTTGAAGGAAGACTCGCGAATGCGATTAGCCTTTTGTTTGTGTCTCTTAATAAAGATACAGGAAAAAGAGAAATATATTCTTCTGAAAAAGAACTAACCGAAAAACTCTTCTCCTTCCTTCCATTAAGCCATTCATCAGAAACCATTCTTAATTCTTGCAGCAACTCTTTACTAAATGGTGGAGAAACCACTTCAAAGTGATATCCCTCGCGATTAAATTTATTTAGAGTTGTTCTAAATTTGCCTGATTTCTTTCCTTCAATGGTAAATTGCTCTAAACTTACTTTTGCTTCTTCACCTATTTTAAAAAGTTTGTATCCTTTTTCTGTAAATGTAGATAAAAACTTTTCAGTTACTTGATAAAATACCGGAGTTTTCCCTTCTGTTTTAGCAAATAATAAAAATTCATCAAGTCCATCTTTAAGTTTGTTTTCTGAACCAATAGGATCTCCTAAAACATAAAGGCGGCTTCCTTTTTGTCTATATGAAAGAAGTACTGATTTATTATTAGTGATAAATAATTGTTTATCCTGAAGAAACGTAAGATGTGATAAAGTGTTTCCTCCAAATCTTTTTAATAACCATAATACAAAAGAAACATTGAAACTGTTTTCATCTTCTTGTTTATACAAATACAAATAGGTTATTAAGGTGAATAAAATTAATACAAATAAAAATAAGAAAATAATTGCATTTAACAATAATCTATATCCCTCCTTATTTTCCCTCTATAAAAGATAACACAATATATAGTTCTAGAGTATAGTTTTTAATTAGTAGATTTAACTATTTTAGTTCTATATTTGAATAATTTGAACAAAACTTCACAGTTTATACCTTTAAAAAAAGATTTATCATTGACATGTTTTTTCATAAAGAAACTTTGTAGTAGAGTTCCGTTACAGCCATATACATTCCCTGTAAAAAATAGGCCATCATTTTCCTAGGAGTAAAAATTAACCGAGCCCACCTACCACTTTTTTCAAAAAAGTGTTTTCTTCTTCATCACACTTCTCCCATAGGATTAATACGATTCATAACCTTTATCTAAGGCTCTTTTCTGAAAGATTGTTACCTCTTATTAAAATATAATATGGATAATTCGATGTAAAATGGATATCTTATGAATGAGTCAGTAGTTTGAATAATAATTCACAACTTGAAAGCTGTATCCTAATATACCAATAATATGCGTATAACGAAAGGAGAAATAAATTATGAATGTTTATAGAGCAAAGGAAATTGCCCAAATGGGAGAAATGGTAAATGTTCAATATGGGGGAGAATCTATATACATACAATCAGTAAACGAGATACAAGAAACAGCAAGGATTTTCCCAATAAACAATCCACAGGCAGAACAAAGCGTCCCAGTAGCTAATTTAATAGAAAGTTAAAATATATTAGCTGTAAACTAAGATAGATTACACTATTTCCTTGATTAAATTAATATCTAATCACACTTGATTTATGAAAAACTTTTCCATTTGTTGTATTTTATTAAAAAAGACTAACTATACATCATATAGTCAGTCTTTTGTATGCTTATTATAATTTTACAACGTCTTCTGCTTGAGGGCCACGGTTTCCTTCAACAATGTTGAAGGAAACTTTTTGACCTTCTTCTAACGTTTTAAAACCGTCACCTGAAATAGCGCTGAAATGAACAAATACATCGTTTCCTTCTGCAACTTCGATAAATCCGAAACCTTTTTCTGAGTTAAACCATTTTATAGTACCTGTCGTTTTCATAAATGAAACCTCCAAAGATTTTTTAATATGTTACTGCATTTAAAAAATTCACATAATATAGAGAATATCAAGATACGGAGTAGATACTCTTTATAATATGTGAATTATATAGCTCCATATCCTTTAATAGAAAATAAAAACTTGTGTTAATCATTTATATTCTACTTCATTTATAATTATATTATTGAAATTGCAAAGCCCAAAACAACGAAAGCCCTACCTCTCTCTCGTCCTTACGGCTCCAAGACCGCGCCAGTGTGAATTGATTGAACGAATCTGTTATGACATAAAATTATATGTTAAACCTACATTTCCATCATTCACAAAGCACTATTAAAAAGTTCTATTAAATAAGCACTAATTACAACTATATAGAAAAAGTTTACAAAAGTCAACATTAGAATCCTTTTTCTGTAAAATACTTACCTTCAGATTATTTCCCTGGATCGTTGATTCGCTGAATAAACAATAATAAGCTAAAAGAAATAATAATAATAGACAATACCCATAGCCAAGCAAGACCCATCTTACCACTATCAATTGCAACAAATATAGCAGTTGAAACAGTCTGTGTTTTACCTGGTATATTTCCAGCAAACATTAATGTCGCACCAAACTCACCTAAAGATCTAGTAAAACTTAAAACAAAACCTGATATTATGTAATTTAACGAAAGAGGTAATGTTATTTTAAAAAACACTGCTATTTCATTAGCTCCATCTACTCTTGCTGCTTCTTCTATATTTATATCTATATGCTTAAAACCTGCTTTTGTCATTTGATACATAAGTGGGAAGGATACAACTATTGCAGCAATTAATCCTGCCCACCAAGTAAAAATGACTGTACTATTAAATATAGATTCAATCATTTGACCAATAGGACTATTCGTCCCAAAAATTATAATTAAGATAAACCCTATTACAGAAGGAGGCAAAACTAAAGGTAAAATGAGCAATGTCTCAAGAAGCATTTTACCTTTAAATACATTTTTAGCCATATAGTTCCCTATTACAGTACCTATTACCATCACAATAATACTTGCAATACTAGCTATTTTTATTGATAAAAGAATAGGATCCCAAAAATCGTTTATCATATTTACTCCTCATTCATCATATCAAATCCATGCTTTTTAAAAACACCCAATGCTTCCTCTGTTTGCAAAAAATCACTAAACTCCAAAGCAGCATTGATTTCTTTTGTTGATTCTGTGACACCAACAGGATAGATAATAGGGGAATGCAGGAAATCATCAAAAGTAAAAATTTCGTTCACCTTATCTGTAATAAAAGCATCTGTTTTATACACTATTCCTGCTTGTACATTGCCTGTCTCAACATAAGATAACACTTGTCTTACATCTTTTGCGTATATGATATTTCCTTCAATTGATTCCCATTTTCCAAGATTTATTAAAGCTTCTTTTGCATACAAACCAGCAGGGACAGTTTCAGGTAATCCTATCGCAAAAGTTTCTGATTTCATTGATTCGGCTAATGAATCAATTTCAGAACTAGAAGATGATATAACCACTAGCTTATTTTTCAATAAATGAACAACTGAGTTTTCTCTAACTTTTTTATTTTTAACTAATTTATCAAATTCCTCATTATTAGCAGAGAGAAACACATCCACTGGTGCACCTTGTTCAATCTGCTTGCTTAAAGTCCCTGAGGAAGCTAAGTTCAATTGTATATCGATATTATTTGTTTCTTCAAAAAGAAGCACAACTTCTTCCATTGCTTCCTTTAAACTAACTGCAGCTGATACTGTTAGTTCAGTTTTGGTGGTTTCATTTTGTGATGCAGTACAACCAGATAATATTGATAGCAAAATTAAAAGAGTAAAAACCTTCAATTTATCCACCGCTTACTGGTGGAATAAATGCCACAACATCTCCTGACGAAACATTATCCTCATCAAGAGCATAGTCTTCATTAACAGCAACCATTACATGCTCTAAAGAACCTAAATTGAATTTCTCACTAACGTATTCCTTTATCTCAATAACTGAAATTGAATCTTTTTCAATCACAATCATTTCACTTCCTACTTTTTCTTGCAGATGAGCAAATAATAATACTTTAATCATTCTTTTCCCTCCAAAGGAGTTCCGTTTGGATAAGGTGTTTTTTCAAGCTGGTCACCTATCCACTCTTGTCCATCCTCCCAAATCTCTTTCTTCCAGATCGGTACAATTTGTTTAATCCTTTCAATCGCATATTCATTTGCTTCATATGCATCTTTTCGATGTGGTGTAGAAACTGCAATGACAACCGCAATTTCACTTATTTCTAATTTTCCTACACGATGGGAAATCGCTACTTTTGACATCTCCCATCTTTCATTTATCTCTTTTCCAATTTGTTCAAGCATTTTCACTGCCATTTTTGTGTAAGCTTGATATTCTAATGATAAAGTTCGTTTACCATGAGTGAATTCCCTTACAGTACCTATAAATGTAGTAACTGCTCCTGCTTCATTCCTAATTACTTTATTTGCTATTTCCTCAACAGAGATTGGCTTATCAACAATCTCAAACAATGGATTATTCAATTGTTTCACCTGCTTTTTTCGTTAGTAACCATGTTATACAATCTTTTTGGTTTGTAAACACTTTATAATGATTCGTCAATGATTTTGGAAGAGTAAAGCTAGCAACAAGACAGTATATATTATCTATCTTCTGTAGCATAGGTAGATCATCTTCAGATCGTAATAATACAACCTTTGGAAAAGATTCAAGCTTATACCCTTCGATAACAATTACATCAAGCTCAAAGGACTTATAAATAGCTATCAATTGGGACAAAGATAAATGTAGATTATTAGAGGTTAACATAATCGTACCATTTCCTTCTACTAGAGAAACACTCGCTCCTGCCCTTCTATGCTTACCCGTATCTTTTTGTTCATCATAGTTCAGTAGCGGTGTTTTGTGTCCATGATGCTTTATTGTCCCAACTTTAAGGTTAAATTTAACAGATTCCTCTATATAATCAACAACAAATGTTGTTTTTCCACTATTTTGATATCCTACTACTTGAAGGACTCTGCCCAAGGTTTATCACTTCCAGTTTGGTCGTCAATAAGCAACACATCAACTTTATCACCTGCTTGATATCCCCTGGTCCCACCAGGCAAAGTAATAAGAGAATCTGCTTCTGCAAGAGATGTAACAACATTAGATTTATCCAATCCTACTGGTGATGCCTTTACTTTACCATCACTAAATTCAAGCTTACCTCTTACAAATCTAGTAAATGGGTTTGGTTTTAAGAAATCTTTTTCTAATTCTGCTTTTACCATTTGAAGATGAGGACGTTTGGATCTTAAAAAGTGGCGAACAATTGGACGCACTAAAAGTTCAAATCCAACATAACATGCTGATGGGTTACCTGAGAGTCCAAATAATAATTTACCATCAATTTCAGCAACTGTTGTCACACTTCCAGGTCTCATAGCTATTTTATTAAATAGAACATTAGCACCTAACTTTTTATAGATTTCAGGTAAATAGTCAAAATCGCCAACAGATACTCCACCGGTAGTGATCAGATAATCCACTTTATCTAATGAATGTTTAACGGCTTGAAAACATGATTCTAAATCATCCGGTAACTTTCCTAAGTATAATGGTTCAGCCCCGCTTCTTTTTACTTGAGCCTCGACCATATATGAATTACTATTTCTAATTTTCCCAGGAGCTAGTTGCTCTCCAACATCTAACAACTCACTACCTGTGGCAATAATACCGACTTTTGGTTTCTTTGAGACAGTAACCAACTCATAGCCAAAGGTAGCTAGAAGGGCTATAATTCCTGGTGTTATTTTTGTTCCTTTTTTCACCAAGACACTACCCTCCTGAGTATCCTCTCCTCTAAAAGAAACATTATCACCTTCTTTAAAAGATCTTTTCAACGTCATGTATGTTGTACCAGATTTATTTATTACCTTTGATAGCTCAAGCATAACAACTGCATCACTTCCACTTGGCATTTGAGCTCCAGTCATAATTCTCACTGCTTGATTTTCACTTAGTGAATGTTCACTAACACTACCAGCTCCAATTTCATCGATGACCTCAAGTTCCACAGGGTTTTCTGCACTTGCTAATTTAGTATCTTTAGAACGTATAGCAAAACCATCATATGGTGATCTGTCAAAAGGTGGCACAGGATGATCAGCAACTAAATCTTCTGCTAAAAATCTATCTATACTATCATGAATGGATATTTTCTCACATTCACCAATTGTCGAGTATTTCATCACTTCCTCTATAGCCAGCTTTACTGGTAATGGTTTTCTCTTTTCTAACATATAATCACTCCTATCTATAAAAGCTCCACTCTATGCAATATATTTAATCGTTATTTAAAAGCTTATGATAATCACTTTGTGTGTTTATATTACTAAAAACTTCTTGATTTATCATTAAATCTTGTTCATTTACATAGCAAACATCAATTAAATCTAATAAATTGGTTAATTTCAATTGATTTGTTAATAGTTGGTTTTCAATTTCTGGAAAAATTGAAGAGTGATAAACACCTACTAATGGTTGGATCCTTCCAGAAATTTTAGGAATTATAGCCTGAATATGATTACTTCTGAACTTTAACAAATTTTCCAAAGTCTTCGACGTTATCTGAGGAATATCACATGATAAAACAATATACCACTCAGCTTGTTCCTTCTTCATTGCTGTATAAATCCCTGCGAGTGGTCCTTTACCTTTATAAGGCGATTCATCCTCATATACACTAACACTATTTTCCCTTGTAAATCGATCAATATATGCTGATTGACTTATAATAATATTCGTATCTGTTACTTTCTTTATAGCTTGATAAGAGATTTCCCAAAAATATTGTTTTTTATATGTCGCAAATGCTTTAGGTTGACCAAATCTTCTTGATTCACCACCAGCCAGAAGGACTCCTAATGTATTATACATTTTCGCTACTCCTAACTTATCATTTAAAATTAGTTCTTTATTTTCTATTCTACTATCCTCTCGTACAAAAAAATAGCGATAAGGATTTTCCCACTAAAAAAGCCAGTTACAACTAAATGTAACTGACTTTTCACGTGAACCTATTTAAAAAAAGCTGTTTTCGTTAACTTTGTTGTTTTTAGAAAGGGAATATAAAGTCTATTAGCATCTACTCTTCTAAAATCATACCTTTATTCGATAAATCATTGACTCTAACAGATGAAGACGTCAACTAGCAACAATTTTTCAAAAAAGAACTTAAAAACATAAAATCATTCAGAATTTTCAAGCTCTGAAAGCACACGATTCACGCGCTTTTCAAGCATCTTCATTCCACTTCCACCAGCTTGAAAATGACGAAGTCTTCCTTCTTTATCAAATACATAATAAGCAGGTACATATTGGTTTTCAAAAGCATCTGTAAGTTTATGTTCACTATCTACAAAAATGCTTTGACTAATATCGTGTTCAGCTGCAACCCTCTTAATTTCATCAATGTTTAAATCATCTTCTGAACGAGGCATATGTACAGCAATAACATTTAATTTATCACGATATTGATCGCGGAACTCATTTACTTGAGGCATTGCTTCCTTACACAAATGACAACTAATCGACCAAAAGTGGAAAAGAGTTGGTTTTTCACCTACCAACTGTTCCTTTGTTACTTCACTATTTAACCATTCTGTTGCTCCTGATAACTCTGGCATTTGCTCGCGAAGTTTCATTTACTAAGACCTCCTTAAAGTAATTATTTTAAAAGGCTCTGAACAATATCCTGTAAACTTCATTTAGATAAGCTAGTTTCCCTTCAAAATTAGAGTGTAGTTTGACCAGGCTTCCAGTTTGCTGGACAAAGTCCACCTGTTTGAAGTGCTTGTAATACACGTAATGTTTCATCAACATCACGACCTATATTGTTATGATTTATAACTGAATATTGTAGTTCTCCTTCTGGATTTATAATAAATAATCCACGAAGAGCTATTCCTTCTTCTTCTATTAAAACTCCATATTCACGTGATACACTGTGATTGGTATCAGCAGCAAGTGGATAATGTAAATCACCAAGTCCATTATCTTTGCGATCAGTTTTAATCCAAGCTAAATGAGTGTGTATTGTATCTGTTGATACACCAATAACCTCTGCATCTAAATCATCAAATTCTTCATACCGATCAGAAAGAGCAGTAATTTCTGTAGGACATACAAATGTGAAATCCATTGGATAGAAAAAAAGAACTGTCCATTTGTCATTTTTCATATTCTCTTCTAAACTTACTTTACCAAATTCTTCATTTGCTAAAACTGCTTCCATTTCAAATCTAGGAGCTTGTTTACCGACCATTCGTTCTGCCATAAATTTATTCCTCCAATTTTTAATTTCTAATAACTAGGATTAATTAAGACTTAATTACTGAACCATATGTACTCGTTATTAAAAAAACACTATAAAATTATAATAAATGTTGAGAAATATGATATCAATGATAAACATAAGATTCACATCATAATATTTACTATTTATTACAAATTCATTCATAATAAACACTCACTATAAAGATAAGGCTGTTTTCGCAAACATTGTTGCTTTAAAATCCCAAAGAAATTAGCACAGTATTAAGATTAAGTCTAGTGGCAGCTTTTCTTCATAAAAAGGTAGCTCTAGATACGAAAATACACTTTTTATACTGCATATTTTGATTACATAGCAACAATCTTTCAGAAAAGAGCCTACTAAAAAAAACGTTTTTTAACAATTTAAGCTAAAATCCTTCATTTTTGTACAAAATATGTTTAACATTGTGTAAGATGGGTATAAATATTTTGTTCTTTTCTTTCAAAATCTAGAGCGTAATAAGAGCTTAATTACGTACTTAAGGAAAAGACTCTCTATGTCGAGAAAGGATGTTATGAAATGGAGTTTTTAGAAAACATTAATTGGTCAGCTCTTATGACCAGCGCAGGTATTATCATTTTAAAATTAATTGGAATCATCATCGTCTTTTTAATTGTGAAAGCAGTTGGGAATAAGGTTATTAAGAAAATGTTTGATCGAATCCAACAGAGAGATAATATTTCTCCTGGGAGATCATTAACTTTACAAAGTCTTACTTTAAATGTATTTTCTTATGTGTTAATTTTCATTTTTGTCGTCATGGTGTTTCAAGTTTTTGAATATGATGCCACTGCTTTATTAGCTGGTGCTGGTGTTATAGGACTAGCAATCGGGTTTGGAGCACAAGGACTTGTTAGTGATGTTGTAACTGGTTTTTTCCTCCTTCTTGAAAAACAAATTGACGTTGGAGATTATGTAACAGTAGCAGGATTTGATGGAATAGTCGAGCAGGTCGGTTTACGTACAACTCAAATACGTGGCTTCGATGGTACACTTCATTATGTGCCTAATAGAGAAATTACGAATGTAAGCAATCATTCTCGTGGGAATATGAGAGCACTTGTTGATATTGGTATATCCTATGACGACAATATCGATAAGGCCATTGCTATATTGCAAAATGTGTGTGATCAAATTGCAGCTGAAGACGAAAATATTGTTGACGGGCCAAATGTTTTAGGTGTTCAAGCTTTAGGGTCCTCTGATGTTGTCATAAGAGTTCTTGCGAAAACTGAAAATATGCAACAATGGGCAGTAGAACGTAAGCTTCGTAAAGCTATGAAAGAAGCATTTGATGCTAATGGAATTGAAATTCCTTTTCCACATCAAGTTTACATCGAAAAGAAATCTGAGTAAAAATATAGTTAAAAATCAAACATTAAAAAAAGAGCACAATTTGTGCTCTTTTTTGCTTAGATAATTAGCGATTAATTCTGTTTTCAACTTGCTCGCATACTTCGTTAGCAGATAAACCACTTGCTTGAATAACAGATCCTGCTGTTACTGCATTCGTAATACCCATTACATTTTGATCTTGTCCTGTAATGACACAGCAATCGCAACCTTTTGCATCACTTTCGTTATTTAACTGGACAACATCGTAGCCTTTTTCTTGTAAAGCAGCTGTTACATCTGATAACGATTGTTCGACACCGATTTTTGGCATTATTCATCCACCTCCTATATGTATTGTGTACAGGGGCAGATAAAATATACTTTAATTATTGTCTCTGTTTAACATTGTTGTTGATTTCCGGTACAGGCATTCGCTTTTTGCATATTCTCATACATACCACTCCAATAAACAAAATACTAAAAATCAACACCATTTAGCTTCAACATAAACTAATTATTTGCTTTAAAAGATATATACTTAATCATTGCTTCTACAGCAACCTCGATTGCTGTTTCATCAGGTTGTAGCTTTGCATGATGAAGGCCGTATGAAGATTGCACACCTAACCAAAACATAAACCCTGGAATTTGATCAACCATATAGCCAAAATCCTCACCTGTCATCGCTTCTCTGCATTCATTTACTTCATAATTTGTTGAATCACTTATAAAGTTCATAAATTCTATCGTTAAGTCTTCACGATTATATACTTGATGATACATTGAGCCATAATCAATGATTGCTTTACATGAATAACCAATTTCGACCCCATGAACTATTGCTTCAATTCTTTCTTTAACTTTATTCATAGATTCAACTGATAAGGTACGAATGGTACCTTCTAATCTTGCATTCTCTGCAATTATATTTTGAACTGTTCCCCCTGTTATCTTACCAATCGTAATCACAGCACTATCTAATGGATCTACATTGCGCGAAACAATTGATTGTAATTGAGTGACTAAAGAGCAAGATGCAACAACCATATCATTGGTTGTATGAGGATATGCAGCATGTCCGCCTTTTCCCTTTAAATCAATAAATAACTCAGATGTGTTTGCAAATAACAATCCAGGTTTTGTAGCAATTGTACCTACAGGTAGCTCTGGAGAAATGTGAAGTGCTGTTATCAAATCAGGCTTCCACATCTTAGCTACATCACTATTTAACATAGGTTCAGCTCCGCCAGGTCCTTCTTCTGCAGGCTGGAACAAAAATAAAATATGATCTTGAACAGGATTCAAAACAAAATGTGATAGTAAACCTATGGCAATTGTCATATGAAAATCGTGTCCGCAAGCATGCATAAAACCTGGATGCTCTGATTGAAAATTATAATCAGTCTCTTCTACTATAGGCAAACCATCAATATCTGCTCTATACCCTATTGTTTTCTTAGGGCTTGTTCCTTTGACTAAAGCAAAAATCCCTGTCTTCCATGTTTGTACCTCTACACGATCTTCTGGAAACTGTTTAAGTATATTTAATAAATACTGCTGTGTCTTAAATTCTTGGAAGCCAATCTCTGGAATTCGATGAAGATCCCTTCTAATTTTAATCAAATGATCTCTATCCATTATCCACTCTCCTCTATATATACAAAGACGTGGATTTTCATCCACGCCTTTAATGTATTATAATTGTCTAAGCTCTTGCATAATTTCTGTTTTAGATTTTGTTTTAGCATCAATGTCTTTGATTTTACGTGCAGGTGCACCCGTTACTACAGTATAAGGCTCTACATCTTTAGTTACAATTGCCCCAGCTCCTACAACTGCACCTTTTCCTACTGTAACGCCTTCTAAAACAACAACATTTGCTCCAATTACTACATCATCTTCAATAACAACAGGCTTAGCAGAAGGTGGCTCAATTACACCCGCTAAAACTGATCCAGCACCAATGTGGCAATTTTTACCTACAGTTGCACGACCTCCAAGAACAACATTCATATCAATCATTGTTCCTTCACCGATTACACTACCGATATTAATAGAAGCACCCATCATAATTACTGCATTATCACCAATTTCAACTTGATCACGGATAATTGCACCAGGCTCAATACGTGCTTTAATTCCTTTAAGATCAAGTAATGGAATTGCTGAATTACGACGGTCATTTTCAACTACATAATCCTCGATATTTTCTTTATTAGCTTCTAGAGCTTCTGAGATTTCAGACCATTCCCCAAACACTACTCCAGTGTTTCCTGTTAGAAATGTTTGTGTTGATTCACCGAAATTCACACCTTCTAGATTACCTTTTACGTATACTTTCACAGGTGTTGATTTTTTACTGTTTTGTATAAATGAGATAATCTCATTTGCATCCATCATTTTCATATGTATTTTTCCTCCCTAAACTAGAATCATTATAATTTGTCATTCTTTACTCTATCAAAGGATAACAGTGTTGACAAGCTTTCTTGAGTATTTTTTTACAGGTTATTATAAAATAAGACAAAAACATAATTGATTATTGATTATATTCCTTAACAACTTCTAAAAAGGCTTTTACTTGTTTTAATTGAAAGGAAGATTCAAAACCTAACAACCATGTATCACGTTCAATTTGATTTCCTTCTTCATCAAGTAATGGAATCTTATAAACATCCTCTTGTTCTTCTTGCAAAGTGACTGAAGGTAAAATTGCGTATCCGATTCCATTTAACGCCATTTGTTTGCATGTTTCTATTTGATCCACTACTATCGTTCTTTTAGGTGAGGTTTGAAATTGACGATGCCACCAATCCTGAATTTCTTGATAGTAGGATGAATCACTTTTGAATTGAATAAAAGGTCTTTCTGTCTCGAGCACATCTTCAATTTTTTGAATTTCAGTATCCACTAAATATAGTGTATCTGTTAATAAATGTTGTTTCATTCCCTTCCATTCTGGGTTCCCTCTTATAATACCGATATGCACATGATCTTCATACATGCTTCTTAGTATTTCACTACTCCACCCAGTTATGAGTGATATTTTTGCATGAGGATATTTTTGTACATATTTTTTCAATACCTCTGGTAACCAGTGTTGCCCAATAATAGAAGCAACAGCAAGTTTTAAGGTTCCATGTACCTCACCTTCAAGCTCTAGTATCTCGTCTTTCACTCTTTCTTCTTTCAAGACTACTTCCTTAGCATAGGCTATTACTTTTTCACCAGCTGGTGTTAGCGTAAGACCTTTTTGAGAGCGAAGAAATATTGGAAAACCCCAAGATTTTTCAATCGTTTGAAGTCGTTGAGATAATGCAGGCTGTGAAACAAATAAACGTTCTGCCGCTTTCCTCATATTCATCTCTTCTGATAACACAACCAAAATGCGTAGTTCAGATGTTTGCATAATACACCACCTATAAGTTTACCTTATGATATGTTAATAAATATTAATAATTTAATTATGACCACTATAATTGTATGATAAAGATGTAATAGTTATTTGTAAAGATATAATGATCATATGTCAAAGTAGGAGATGATTAAATGAGTATAGAAATTATCGGGCTAGATCATATTCAAATTTGTGTACCTATTGGTAAAGAAGGGCTGGCAAGAAAATTTTATCTTAATCTTCTTAATTTTATAGAAATAGAAAAACCAGAAAGCTTAAAAAATAATGGTGGTTTTTGGTGTGAGTCCGGAGAAGTTACATTGCATATAGGTGTAGAAGACATCGCAGAAACTAAAAGCAAGCGCCATGTGGCATTTATTATTCATGATATTGCACAAGTGAGAAGAACTTTGAAAAAAAACGGTATATTGATTCGTGAAGAAATTCAAATTCCAGGCATAGATCGTTTTTCTTGCTTTGATCCTTTTCATAATAAAATAGAATTTCTAGAAAGAGTTGAAACTTCCACAAAAATGAAAGAAAGCTGACAAATTTATTCAGTCAGCTTTATCTCCTTTAGGTAAAAATAAAATCAAAATGAAACTGATTATCGCAAACAAGAATACAACCC
This sequence comes from Metabacillus litoralis, assembly GCF_007994985.1. Classification (GTDB taxonomy): domain Bacteria; phylum Bacillota; class Bacilli; order Bacillales; family Bacillaceae; genus Metabacillus; species Metabacillus litoralis. The sequence goes on from NZ_VOQF01000003.1 coordinate 486,421, forward strand.
AATATACACTATTCAAGGCATAACTTAACCCATCTTGTATAAGTACTCGTCCTTCTTCAGATAAATGATTTCGTTGACTTTGATCTAATAACATTGCTGTTGAGTCTAAGTTTAATGTATCTTCTACTCCATGTTTTGAAAAATAGTTAATAAGTTGGGTATTTAGTATTCCTCCTAGTAATGCTGCTCCAATTGTACTCCCTACATTTCGCATAAACATATTTGTAGCTGTTGCAACACCACGTTTATTCCAATTCACATTACTTTGAATAGAAACAATGAATGCTGTAGTAGTAAGTCCCATACCAATACCGATTAAAAATGAGCCTGTTGCAGCAAAAAGTGGACTGTCATTACTTTTTAGAATGATAAAAATAATACTTCCTAAAATAAGAGAAATTCCACCAATTATAGAAGTTGTTCGATATCCAATTTTCAAAATTGATTTACCAGCTACGGTTGCCGCTATGGGCCATCCTATTGACATGGTTGTTAATGTTAAGCCAGCAATAATAGCCGGTTCTTCCATAACTCCTTGTACAAAAGTAGGCAAAAAGGTAGAAAGACCAATAAGAATAACGCCTGTAGTTAAGGATGTTAAATTTGCAATCAAGATTGATCGTTTTTTCCAAAGATCAAATGGCATCATTGGATCCTTTGCTTTACGCTCAACAAGAATAAATAAAAGGAAAGAAAATAATGAAAAGACAAGTAGCACGAAAATAGGAAATGAAATCCATTCCCATCTTACTCCTCCTTCGACAAGGATAAACATAAAGGAAGTTACTGATAAAGTCAGTAGAACGGCTCCTGCAAAATCAATTGATTGTTTTTTCTTTTCTACATTTTCATGGAGAAATAAATACAATCCTATTATTGCTAAAATCCCCAGAGGAACATTTAACCAGAAAACAAACCTCCAACTAACAAATTCTACAAGCAAACCTCCAAGTGCCGGTCCCATAATAGCTGAAATTCCCCACACACTTGATAAATAACCTTGTATCTTGGCACGCTCTTCTTTTGTATAGATATCTCCTACGATCGTTGATGCTATTGGCATAACTGCACCAGCACCAAAGCCTTGTATAAAGCGAAAGAAAATAAGCCACTCCATTGAAGGAGCAAAGCCACATAATATTGAACCAATTAAAAAAACGACAATTCCAAAGGTTAGAACAGGTTTTCTACCATATAAATCTGATAACTTCCCATAAATTAAAACTGTTACTGCATTCATCAGTAAATATGAAGAAAAGACCCAGCTATATAAAGAGAAATCTCCTAACTCTGCAACAATGGCAGGCATTGCAGTTGCAACAATTGTCGCCTCTATTGCAGCCATAAACATAGCAAGCATAACAGTGGCTAACACATAAGACCTTTTTGTAGTATTAGATTTTCTTAGCCTCAATTTAATTTGTTCCACAAAATGTACCGCCTTAACATAAGTGTTTTATGTAAAATCCAACATATTAATTGAAGAAAAGAAAACGATGTAATAATTTTATACATCGTTTCCATAAAGTAGCTATTTTTTTGGGTTTAACAAATCTAGTCGTTTTTTTAACTGCTTCAAAATTGCTCTTCTTGTAAATATACCTTCGAATACATGATCATTATTTTGTACACATATAAAGGGATGGTTAATAACAAGATCTAACCCTTTATCTAGGGTATCATTTAAATTTAATCTTGGAATTGTTGTGTTCATTACTTCTTCGACTTTCATATTTTCTAGTTTTTCAAATTCAATTCGTTCAAGACCAAAGATATTGTCCATAATTAAATTCATTCCTATTAATCCATGCAACTTAAAGGTAGGATCTAGAACAGGCAAAGCGGTATATCCAGTTTTTGTTAACACAAGTAATGCATGCTCTAAATTATTACCAACTTGTACATGTGCCACTATATCCGCGGGTATCATAAGATCTTTTATTTTAATATCTATCAACATATCTGCATCCTTACTAAACATCGTTGTTCTTCCTCTCTAGATAACTATGTCTATTCTACTTAAGATTATATAGAGGTTAATTCCCTTTTCTATCATATCATAAATAAATTAGATAGAGTATTGGCAGGAGTACTAAAAGCTTGTCAATTTTATGGGGTTTTATTAAAGAAAGAAAATGATATAAATCTACAAAAATTGAGGACAAAAGGGAGTGTATTTAACTGTTGTATTCGATCTCTTTAAACAAGTATGAAACATTAAACATCTTACTTCTTATTTATTGTTTACATGTCCGGTAATATTCTTTTTGTATTACTTTGTATATCTATTTGCGTAACTAAACGCTGCATATGAATTGGGCTTAATTTTTGCCTCAATTCCCATTGATTCTATTCTACCAGTCATTTCCTGTATGAGCTCTTTTGTCATTCCATTTCTTCCTATATCCAAATGAATTTCAAATAATAAGTCTCCTCCATCATCGGCAAATGGAATAAGTAAATCTAATAGTTCATTTAAATATTGTGATGTAAAGTAAGAAGCTATCTCAATGCTTAGTGCAGTTTCCATTGAGATTTTTTCACGTACACTATTTATAGGACGTTTAATATGGTAGTTTCTTAAACATCCCCATGCTCCTTTTCCAACTCTGTGTATGTGGATAGCTGTAATAAATTTCGTTTCATTTTGATGGACTTGTGAATCAGATCCTATTGATAAAACATAACATGATCGTGGGTCTTTTAGGATAAAATCCTTCAAACGATTGATAACAAATTCAAACGGCATTTGTTTTTCAGACACATTATAAAAGGTAAAGGATTCGTTCATGTCACAACTCCTTTTTATCTTTAGGCTATTCAATAATATAAGCAATATAGGATTCTTAAAAATCGGAACGTAGAATGTAATTACCGACTAGCAAAGGCTTTAAATCTTAAGATTAATAATCACCCTTTATAAGTCGGTTAATTTCACCTAATTATATATATGTATGAAACAAACTAATATTGTATACGAATTTCCATTACAAGTTAATTATTGATACGCAAGTTCTGTTTATTAAAGGCTCTTTTCTGAAAGATTGTTGCTAATTTCCCTAATTTCACAGTTGGACCATTGTTGTTATTGCATAATAAGGTACTAATCTTTGAAGAAAAGATGTCAGCATTCTTGATACAGTGTTGTTTACTTGGAATAACAAAAGCAACAAAGTTTACGAAAACAGCCTTATTAAAACAATACATCTAAACATAATAGAGGGCTACTTTTATAAAATTAAGTAAAACAGTAAAACATTTTAAGAAAAACTGCCAAAAAAAAAGCCAAACCCATTGGGTCTGACTAATTTCCTTTACTTGTTTCAATATTTTTGATTGTCTCATGGCAATGAGAACAAGTAAAAATAACATTTTGATTTGATTGTGCAGTTAATGAGTTTGAAAGCATATCTTGCTCACGACAAAGCGGACAAATAACAATAGGCTCTTTTCTCATGCTGGCTCCTTTACTTCCATATTTACTGAAGTAGGTCGAAAATTTCCATAGCAATCATATCAATATTATCAAACTGATAAGATTGAGGCTTATCACCTTTTTGGTAAACCTCTAATTCAAATGTGCTATTTTTATCAAAGTATTTTACACTACAGCGTTTCTCACCTTCAACTTCAAAAAAACGTTGAAGTGGTTCTCCTGAACCTGAATTCTCTTGTAAGTTTTGAAGCCTTGTAATAATGCCTAATAATTGTGACATTTCATATCCCCCTTCCGGAAGAGTTAACGTATAACTAATTCCTCTTTTTATTGTTTTACTCTACCATACATTATATCCACAAAACAACGATCCGATAAATACTGTCTTTACTTTGTGCCAAATCAATTTTACACTATGTATGAAAGGATTACCAAGGAAATCCCTTTTCATTCTTTTTCTTTTAAAATTTCGAAGAAGCAATTAAACTGACTTGAATCGGAATGTAAGTTTAAGAAGAGTAATGCATGGCAATAAAAGCTTTTTTTGCAAAGACTTCATAGTACTTCTTATTAGTTTAACATTTAAAAAGCAATAAAAAATCTAGTGGCAGCTATATCTTTCATTAAGATACCATATATAAAAGCATTATATAATTAGTATCACTTCTTAAGAAAAGAGCCATTACAAATTAGCCTATGTTATTGTAACACATTTTTTATAAATTCATCCTAGTTTTAAAAATTTGTATGACCGACTTTTTTAATAACTAAAAGAAGATAGAACTACATTGCCAATAAATGTGTATCTAAAGTAAAAAGGTTAATGAAAATCAAGTTTTACAGAAGATTTCCTAATTACACAATAATAAAACAGTACTATTATAAAAGAAATAGTATGTCTGGAGGAAAATATCTACATGAAACATGTCATTGTCTATTCACAACCAAATTGCCCGCCATGTCAAGTTGTTAAGCAATTTTTAGAGCATCATCAAATAGAATTCATTGAAAAGGATGTAAGTCAAGATCATGATGCGAGAGAAAAATTAATAAATGAATTACATTCTACTTCTACACCGACAGTTACTATTAATGAAGAGATTGTAACAGGATTTGATTTAAAAAGGTTAGAGGAACTTTTGGATATTAACACTAAATAAAAAACTCAAAAATCAACAGATTAAATTCAACAGAAGTTAAAAATATGCAAATAAAAAAGCTTGGTGACCAGCCAAGCTTTTTTTCCGTTCTATTTATTAAAAGGGGTTTGGGGAAAATCGAGAGTTTAATGACTAATCAAGTACCTACATAGATGAATGACCAATTCATCTTTGCTTTTTCTAAGCTAGCTTCACCTCCTAGATATAATCTTATGTAAATCAAAGTTGATTATCTTTCTTAATTACAATGATAATGATTATCATTGTCGTTGTCAACAAAATTTTTCAAAAATAAATATTAATATAAAATTTATATGTCATGATGCTATGCAGGTTAGTTACACACACAAGCAACCTCATAGTTAAGGGGTAATAAAAAAAAATAGCAGACTGTTGACAAACACTCGCTTTCTTCATTACTCACCTTTCTTTGGTGCTCATTACAAGGCTTTGTACATCGAAAGTGAAGCAATTTCAATCAGTTTAAGGAGCTTGTATATATTTGTCTACTTTTTGTATTAATTAATGTTTGCAAAGACATTTGGTTTTGGAAATAAAAATGGAATTGAGCATAAAAAAATTAACATTAACTGCTACTGGAGACTACGAAAGGTTTAAGCCCCAGGGAAGAAGCCAATAAATAGCAAAAAGGCTTCCTTCAGGGGGGGAATACTGGCGAAGCAGTCTACTCATCCATAGTTTAAAGATACAATGACAAAGTGCAAAAAATGAACCTGAATTTCCTTAAAAATAGAAATCATTAATAAGATTTTTTGATAATAGATATGTAGATAAAAAGGATATTCCTTGAGTCGCATTACTTAAGTTATACTGATTAAATTCAACAGTCTCACTTGTCGATAACCTATTTACCACATTTGTATCAATCAAATCTAGGTGAACCATATTACTTCGAGCAGGTTCTTTATTTAGAAACGGTTTATTCACTTCATGTTCAATACTGCTTATTTTCCAATTATTATTTGTCTTTTTCAAAAAGACAACTTCATAATGGTTATCATATGATACAGGACCTTCGTTATTAGCTTCAAAATATTCATATATCATTGCCTGTTCATCAACAATTTCAATAACTGTCTCTCCGTTATATTGAAAAAATGGAATTGTATTTTTAGGTAAATCTGTACCATATACAATGTATTGGTTATTTACTGACTCTACATTTTCCTTTAAATATACTTTAATGAAGGAATCTAAAAAGTATTCTCCTAATATCCTTTCTATTTCTTCCTTAGATCTAGGTTCTTCTGTTAATGAAACTTGAGCTTCAAACGCATTTTGGACATGTGATAAAATATCTGATTGAGGCCTTTCATTGGGTTTCTCAGCAGCTACATGTTGAGAAAGTGAAATTAAGAAGATAAAAAATATAAATAGAACTTTCATTCGAACTTGTCCCAACCAAACTCATCCTTTCAAAATAATCATTTTTTATAGACTCAAATATGTATACCTCTATCTTATCAACTCTAATACCTATTTTGATGAATTAAAATTCGTAAAATTGCTTTAAAAAGCGACAATATTTCTAATAATATTTACCCCTATTCACATATTACAAACCATTTATAAAATGCTCTACTTGAAAGATTGTTAAATTAGACGACAAAAAAGTGGACAATTATTGTCCACTTTTATCACCAGGATATTGTAAAGGCTAAATAAAAGATATAAGCCAATGCAAGAATACCTGCAATTATATAGGCTAGAAAAATCGGATTACGCATATAAGGATGTTCTTGAACTTTTTCATTTATTTGTGTATCATAGGTTGATTTGCGCTCACTTACAAGTTTCCCAACTTTAAATGTATAAATTAAACTAACACCTAAAATCAAAAGCGCTATTACACCGAGTACCATTGTTAAGTAAGTCATCTAGTTAAGTCACCCCTTTTAAAAATAGGATAACTCAACACATACAAAAATATGCTACTTATAACAGTCCCTCTTCTTCAAATAAATATTCGTATGATAAATCTACAAACAAATAATGATTATGATTTAGAGGATAAGAGAAGGTTCTAATGAGCTCTCCTGTTTCAATATCACTATAAACGTCACTTAAAAAACCCTTCTTTTCAAATCGCATTTTAATAATATTGGCCAAAAAATATGGACGCCAACTCCAATTCTTCATATAATATTCAGGTTGTACAATCCATTTATCTTTTTTAAAAATATTAACCGATTGTTGAAAGCCATCTTCATCACAAATATAAATTCGAAAACAGCAATCATCTAAATCACCTGATAATTGGTTGAGTAACAATTCATAATTATCATTTTGTTTATCATGATTTAAAAGACTTTGATGTATTCTTTTATGAAATTGTTCTGTAAAATTGTAGAGGTTTTCAAGCTTCTTCTTCTCTGTAGAAATAAATCTCTGGAATTCATGCTTCAATCTTACCTTTGAAGCATCTCGCTGTGTGAATTCTCTCTTAGGCTTATCAAGAAAGTAACCTTGATAATAACGACCGCCATTTTTCCAAGCATATTGAAGCTGAAAATTCACCTCAACATCCTCATATAAAAGAGTGGCACCTATCTTTCTTGCTAAAAGCGAAATTGAATACAACACATCATAATAAGACTGCAAAGGTGATGTTAATCTTAAAGGGTGTAAATCAATTTTAAGAATGTCTGGTGACAGCAAACCTATCCGATCTAAATTGCTACTTGATTTACCGATATTATCTATAGCAATTTTTATTCCGTATGTTCTATAGTAAGTTAACAGATGATAAAGTTGTTCCATGTCTCCTCGAAAATTATGTTCTGTAATTTCCAGAACTAGTTGATTTAAATTCAATCCATTCTCTTTCTTTTCAAGCAGAGCTTCTAGAAAACTTTCACCATGATCAAGCATGAGTAAATTTGCGTCCCTGTTAATAAATAGAAGGATTTCGGTATCATTAAGGTCTATAAATTCATTTAAGGCTTTATGTAAAATATAATCATCAACTTCTATTCGGTATTCATCAGGAATATTTTCATCATGAAAAAAAGATCCTAAACTCTCGACGTCATGATTAACCTGAATTCTCCCCAAAACCTCATAACCCACTACCCGCTGTTCATCAGCACTAAATATTGCTTGATAGTATGGTATAACCTTTTCAAGATTTGTTAACACATCTAACGGATCCAATACAATCCCCTCACCTATATCTATCTAAAGTATTAAAATTATACCATAAAGTGAGACTTCCTTCACTTATGATATACTTTACGAAATAGAGTGTTTTACTGACTTAGCTTATAAGACGTTAAAATTTTAAAAGCAGTAGGATTACAAAAATAGAAGAATGCGACAACAGTATTTTAACAATTTAGAAATCAAATAATGATTGTAAGTGTTATTACGCCGCTCCTAAAAATATACTTCGTTAAGCTATGACTTTGTTCGGAATTTTATTCATCACTTTAAGTTAAGTCCCAGCCTCTTAAGGCAAAAAAGACAAATCTCTTCCACTGGAAAAAAGCTCCTAGGCTTTTCCTAGGAGCTTTCCTTCATTTTCTCTTTTTTGCGAGCAGTCAATTGTCTTGAGCTCCAGTTACACTAAAATTAAAAAATAGGTGATAACCTTTCCAAAACACGTAAAACAAATTATTATGACGTTACTTCTTTCATTTCTAACACGAGATACAGGTATGTTACCATCTTAAAAAGGATATTGGTTTAGCCACTGCCCTCCGTCTAATGTAATACACTCACCATTCATATATGCTGCATCATCAGATAATATAAAAGCAGCCAAAGCAGCAATTTCTTCTGGTGTCCCTAAACGATTAAGCGGTACACTATTTAATGTTCTTTTGGCTGCTTCTTCTGATTCCCATAATTTATCTGCTCCACCTGTCCTTTCTATTGGACCAGGTGCAATAGCGTTAACCCTTATTCCATACTTTCTACCCCATTCAACAGCCAATGTTCTAGTCATAGATAAAACACCTGATTTTGCAGCAGCTGAATGAATAACTCCTGGACCAGCATTCCATGCATAAGTAGCAACCATATTTAATATGGCACCTTTAGATTTCTTCTCTATCCAGTACTTACCTATTGCGGAACTACAATAGAATGTTCCATTTAACACAATATCAATTACAGACTTCCATCCATTTACAGACAGATTCTCAGCCGGACAAAGGAAATTACCAGCTGCGTTATTCACAAGGGCATCAATTCTACCAAATTTATTATCTACCATATTGATCATATCAAAAACCATTGTTGAATCTCTAACATCCAGTTGAATTGGATAAACCTGGCCTTCGAATGTCTCTATTTCTTTTTTCGTATTTTCAAGCTTTTCAAGTGTTCTACCAATGATGACTACATTTGCACCATCCTTCGCAAATCGTTGCGCCATTGCTTTTCCCATCCCATTTGAACCACCAGTTACAATAACTACTTTACCCTTCATACTATTACCCCCTAAAATAAAAATGAATGTTCATTCATTTTTATTTTACCATAAAAAACACACATTTTTTCTTTTGTAAATTTTTTTAGAAATAAAACTTCACTTTTAAGACTTATAATTGTAATAGAACTCTTAAATTAAACCATGATATACTTAGACTATTCAGTATGGTTGATGAACACATATACATTATTAGATCCATATGGAAGTATAATTATAAAATTAGGGATTGATAGATAGAATGACAAAACAATATTCTAGAAGATCTTTTTTAAAAGGTCTTCTTTCCTTTTCTTTCGGTAGCTTATTATTAGCTTCAACCGGTTATACATATGCTAGATATTTTGAGCCAACAATGCTTGGAGTAGAAAAATTAAAGATGATTGATCCTAAAATTCCAATAGCATTTGAGGGTTTTACCATCGTTCAGTTTAGCGATACACATTTAAGTGAGTATTTTACATTAAAACAGTTGGAGTCGTTGGTAAATAAAATAAATAACCTTTCACCAGATCTTATTCTTTTTACAGGTGATTTGATGGATGAGCCTAATAACTATAATCATATTAATGAAATTGTTCCTATTTTAGAAAAGCTTAAAGCCCCTTTTGGTAAATATGCTGTATATGGAAACCATGATCATGGTGGGTATGGAACTGATATTTATAAAAATGTAATTGAAATGTCTGGATTTACACTTTTACTTAACGAAGCAACAAATATACCAATGGAAGATGGTAGTAAAATAGTGATTGCTGGGATTGATGATTTGATGCTAGGCAAACCAAGTTATGAGGGAGCTTTAGGAAACTTAAATAAAGACTTTTATAATATTTTATTAGCTCATGAACCAGATGCTGCACTTGAAACAAAGAACTATTTTGTTGATTTGCAGTTATCAGGTCACAGTCATGGAGGTCAAATTCAACTGCCTTTTTATGGCCCTCTCATAACACCTCCTTATGCTATGCATTATTTTGAGGGCATGTATGAGGTGGATTCAATGAAGTTGTATGTGAATCGAGGAATAGGTACTACTAGGCTTCCTTTCAGGTTTTTATCACCACCTGAAATTACTCATTTCACCCTTTCTCCAAAATAAAACGTGAAGAAGGAATCTGTATGTGCTGATTCCTTCTTCACGTTAATCATCCATTATTCAAAAACTTTGTAATTTGTTCAGCAGGAATAGGTCTACTAAATAGATAGCCTTGTCCTTTATGACACTTTAAATTGCTTAAAAAATCTAATTGTTCATCTGTTTCAATTCCTTCAGCAACAACAGTGAGTCCTAAATGTTCAGCTAGATGTAAAATCGTTGTTACGATCGCTTCATCTTTTTTATCAAGCAAAACATCTTTAATAAACGACTGGTCAATTTTTAAAGTATCAATTGGAAACTGTTTTAAGTACATTAATGAAGAAAAACCAGTACCAAAGTCATCAACTGAAATCATTACTCCTAGTTCTTTCAGCCTTTTAATCATCTTGAGTGCTTCCTCGGCATCTTGTAAGGAACCCTCAGTAATTTCAAATTCGATATGTTTCGGACTTATTTTATACGTTTTAAATAAAGATTCAATCATATCGATTAAATGTGGCTGTTGAAATTGTTTAGCTGAAAGATTAATAGCAATAGTAGTTTCAGGATATCCTTCTTCTTGCCAAGAAAGTATTTGCTTGCATGCTTGCTCTATAACCCACTCTCCAATAGGTATAATCAAACCCGATTCCTCAGCAATCGGAATAAAAACTGCCGGAGAAACATTTCCTAGTTGTGTATGATTCCATCTTAATAATGCTTCAAAGCTAACTACTTTTTTTGAAGCCAAATCAATTTGGGGCTGATAAAATAGAGTTAGTTCCTCATGCTCAATAGCCCTTCTTAACCCTGTTTCAATTTCAAGTAACTCGTTAGTATTTTTATCCATTTCGTTATCATAGAAAAGGTATTGAGCTCGATTCCTTTGCTTTACGACATACAAAGCTTTGTCGGCATTAGTTATAAGAGAATCGTCGTCATTACAATCTTCCGGAAACATACTTATCCCAATACTTAAAGAAATAAAGTAAAGTATTTCATCTAAATAAAAGGGTTCCTTGAACTTTTGAATTAACTGATCTGCAACTAATTTTGCCTTTTTTCGATCAGTGTCAGGTAAAACAATGATGAATTCATCCCCTCCATGTCGATAAACTGAATACAGAGGCCCAACTATTTCGGAGAGTCTTTTACTTACTTCAACTAAGAGTAGGTCACCACTATTATGGCCTAGAATATCATTTAGCATCTTAAATCGATCCAAATCTATATACATAACTGCAACAGATTGTTTTTTATTAATTTGCAAGATATTTTTTAAATCACTTTTTAAGGCACTTCGATTTAATAAGCCTGTAAGAGGGTCATGATAAGCCATATGCTCAATCATTTCTGATTGTTTTGATTTTTCTGTTATATCTCGAAGGATAAAAAAGATTCCATTCACTTTTCCATTGATAATAATAGGAACTGTTTTATAATGAACATTCAATTTTTTATATTCATAAAGAAGTATTGCTTCTCCCTCAACTGAGTTTCCGTCAATTGTCTGATGAAAAGCATTTCTTAAATACTTAACATCCTGCGCTTCAAATAAATCAAAAATACTAGTACCTTCAATAGCATTCTGGTTACTATTTAATAGTCTCAATACAGAAGGATTCACTGTTAATATTTCACTAGATAAGTTAACAGAAAATACTGCATCCATATTATGATCAACCAATGATTTATACATTTCTTGACTTTCTAGTAGCATTCTTTGCTCAATTACTCGATCTGTGATATCCCTCGTTACCGCAATTATATATATAACTGTGCCCTGATCATTTTTAATTGGAGTTAAGATCGTTTCACCATATGAGAATAATTTCTCATCGATTTGCACCTTATCTTGGTAAGAAAAAGTTTTTTTGGATTCAACAGCCTTCAAATACTTTTCATGCAAATGGTCAGCTATTTCACTACGAACAAAATCATAAAAGGTTTTTCCAACATAATCTTGCCCTAATTTAGCGTGAATCTTCCCGATTTCATTTGCAAACAAATATGTAAACGAGTTATCGCTTTCAACTTTCATAATAAATATTAAATCTTGAACATGTTTTAAAATTATATCAAAAATAAATGGCTCGATTTCAGTAAATCGTTCATCATTTTCAAGATCTTTTTTAATTAAATTTAAAAAATAGTT
>NZ_VOQF01000030.1 GCF_007994985.1 Metabacillus litoralis
TGGCCATAGAAAAACTGCACCTCCGATTGTTAGATGGTGTCTAACAATTGGGGTGCAGTTCAAAGGTAAGGGGTTTTTTCTATTTAACTAAACCTAATATTCTTTATATAGTCTCTACCTCTTGGTGGAAATACACTTTCAGGCTGGTTCCATATCCAAAACCAATCTCCTTCTTTTTTACCAATCTTCCCACTTAGTAATGTACCAGGTACTATAATTTCATAAGGCATATTCTTAATATAGTAAGTTTTATATGTGGTGAGTGTTGTTATTGTTACAATCGGACCGTTAATGGCCTTTACTTCAAAGATGATTGTTTCTTTTTCCTTACATTTATCTAGTGAAAGAGAGTTGAGAAAGAATTCCTTGGTGAAGTCCCAGTCTTCTTGATGTATTTCGGGGAAAGTGTGCAGATAAAGTTTGTTAAGGATTTTTTCGCATATTTTTAATTCAATAACAGATTCAGTTAGAAAGGTATTGATCAGTTGATAAAATGAGCTACCATATCGACAGTCAAGCCAGTGGGTAAATTTCTTTAGTTCTACTGCAAATTTCTTTACTTCTTTTTCTTTTGAAGTTACTTTAATGTGTAAGGGATAAAAGGAGAAAATAAATTCTTCCCAAAACTCTGAGTTACAATTGAGCCAGGATGAAGGACAGTCATTTTGGAGGAAAATAGTAAAATATAAGCTTATGATTTCTAAAAATTCATTTTGCGATTTGCTTCTCGGATTTGCTAGCTTATAAGAAACCAGATCATTAGCATAAAACTGAATTAAACCGCGGTATGGTAAACCAAATTCTGAACTCATCGTTAAGTTCCTGAGTAAGTGCTTATGTTCATCAGAAGTATTAAAAGACTTAAACATAAAATTATCGTCCCTATTACTACAACACTCATCAAGAGCCACACCACTGCCACAATAACATAAAAATAGCTTCTTCATTTTTTACAAACACCTTTCTTTAGGGAATAAGTTAAGAGGATTTTCTTCAAGACAACCTGATTATAAACTGATCATCCTATTTATGGAAGGTGTTTAATGAAGATTGAATTTTAAAACTGAAATGACCATTTTCAAATAAATATTTTACATCAGGATAAAAAAGTAAAACACTGATATAAAATAGCTTTAACAAAGATATTTTATATCTAAATTCCATATACGAGATGTGGATATATATGGTAATATATGAAATGTTGTTAATAAATCAACACCTATTGAAAAAGGAAGTGTTAATATTGTCTAACCAAACACAAACAATAGATGATATTCAAAATAATTTAAGAGCAAACTGTGAAAAATGCTTTAGTTTATGCTGTGTGGCATTACCATATGCGAAATCAGCGGATTTTGCTTTAGATAAAAATGCAGGCACACCATGTAGTCATTTACAAGCGAATTTTCGTTGTAGCATACATACTAAACTTAGAAATGATGGCTACAAAGGCTGTACGGTATATGAGTGCTTTGGTGCTGGTCAAAAGGTTTCTCAAATGACCTTTAAAGGAAAAGATTGGCGAAGTCATCCAGATACTTCTAATGAAATGTTTGCCGTTTTTCCAATTATGCAGCAATTACATGAAATGCTCCTTTATTTACATGAAGCTCTTCATAGGGAAGAAACCAAATCAATTTATCATGAACTAAAAATGGCTTTTGATAAAACAGAAGCTTTAACCTTTTTAGATAGTGAATTAATTCTAGCAGTAGATCTACCAATACACCGAAACATGGTTAATAAACTATTACTTCAAACAAGTGAACTAGTGCGTGCAAGATTTACATACGTTAATAAACAGAAATTGATCAATAGAAGCAGTGACCTTATTGGAGCAAAGCTAAAAGGAGCGAACCTTAAAGGAAGTAATTTAAGAGGAGCCTTGCTAATTGCGGCAGATCTTAGAGAAGCTGATATGGTAATGGCGGATCTCATCGGTGCTGATTTAAGAGATGCCAATTTAAAAGGTGCAAACCTTCGTGGAAGTATTTTTCTAACTCAAGCCCAAATCAATTCTGCAAATGGTGATTCAACGACAAAATTACCAGCAGGCTTAACTACTCCGCAACACTGGTTAAAGTAAGATGACCTATGGAATTTGAACCTAATTCGAGTAATTTAAATGATAGTAAACAAAGGTGTGAGATCTTGAAATCTACTAAAATAAGAATACTTTTGTACGTTATAATAATTGTGATGATTTTTATTGGTGGATATTATACGGGGAAAATCACATCCACTGAAACAACAAGGGAAATCACGATTGGTTATGAAAATCAAGAACATCCTGACCAAATAGACTTCACTAAAATTATTAAAGATAGTGAAGACCAGTCAGCTGTAGATAATTTCACAGTGATTTATAGTAACAACAGTAAAATAATAATAGAAGAAGATATGGGTAAACCAGACGTTTATCTTTCAATAAGAAGTCCAAAGCAATTTACAAATTTAATTGATTCAAAGATATGGTTTACAAAAGAAGGAGCAACAATCGGGATTCGCTCTGGCGAAACTTGGAAGAAAATTGACTATTTTAGTATAAACAAAGATGATGCAAATTATATTCGTGAAAAGATTGACTTTAATTGAGTGATATATATTACAAGTAAGCTGAAGAAAGGAGATACGAAGTAATGGACGGAAGTTTAATAATTCTTGCTTTCTTCTTTGGTTTTATTTATATAATTTCAAGAATTGCTCATTATTTTGTTAATGTTAAGAAAAAGTTAGAAGATATAGATGGAAAGTTGTCCGATATTAGAGACCATTTAGCTAAGAAAGATATATGACATAATTTAGCAGTGTTAAAAAGTTTTTTTAAATTGCGAAAAGTTTCGAATGATCGTTTTTCAATTAAGGTTGAGGGATTGTGTGGGAAAGTTGATGTATTTTCATCCCAAGTAAAATTAACTTCTAGGTATGATCTTTTTTACTTATAGGCTATGTTAAAGGTTAATGTTGATTTTTAGCACATTGTTGATTGGAGTGAAAGGCATGAGACTCCTGCGGGAGAAGCGTGTCAAAGGGAGACTCCACAGGCGTTTGCGCCGAGGAGGCTCCCGGACCTAGGAAGAATTGTCCTTTGAAAAAGCCGGAAGTTGGGATCTTTCATTATTCTTCCCTAGGAAAAAAGGTGCTTTTTTCCCGGGAAAGCGAATGCCTGTAACGGAAATCAACAACAAAGTTTAACAGAGCCTACTTATAAAGAAGGACTGGAGGAATACATGTGAAATATAGTACACCTTTAGCTATAGTAAGTAGTTCTTCCTTAATTTTGCTCCTGTTTTTTCAATGGACCTTGGTTGATCTTTTAACTCCATTTATACTGCCTTTTCTTTGGTTATTAGTAATCGGTTTCTTTCTTGTTGTTATTCTGTTCTCATTAAATAGTTTAATTAAGAAAAGAAAATGGTCACCACTATTAATTCAAACTACAACAGTTCTCATCGTAATTTTCATACCATTTAATACTATTGTTTTACAGCTTAATTTTTCAAATCATTTTAAAGAAAGAACAGAAGTGATATCAAAAATACAAAATGGTATGTTACAACCCAATGTGACCTATAACACGTCGGTTATTCATCTGCCTAAGGAGTATGACCATTTATCTAAAGGGGGAGGCGATATCATCATTGAAGAAGTTAATGGTGATACTTTAGTGTTTTTCTACACTTTTAGAGGGATATTGGGTGATTTTGCTGGCTTTATATATTCCCCACATAACCGTAAACCACATGTAAATTCATTTGGAGGAGATTTTAAAGAAATAGTAAAAATGGCGGAGAATTGGTATTTTGTTGCTTCTTCTTAAAATCTATTATGTAAAATGAGGTGAAAGCATTGGATTTATGGTTTTATATTACTGTTATTGTTGGCATGTCGTTACTTTATTATGGTTATGAAAATAAGAAAAAATATAATTTGAAAGAAAAAGAACTAGAATTAGAACATAAAAAAATTGATTTAGAGATAAAGAAATTGGAAAAAGAGACATTTAAGCACAATGAAAAGAATTGATTCATTTGCTTTTTACCAAATAGTTTTAAAACACATGAATCTTTCAGTTCATGTGTATTTTTTATTGCTTTTTCAGAACTTCATCTTACATATTTCGCTACTTTATACCTAATAATCGAAAAGATTACGATTTGCTATTGACGAATGCTTTCTTTTTTTATATAGTAATCTAGTGCAAATCATAACCATTACGTTTTAATTTCGATCACCTAAAAAGGAGTGACTATTGATTATTATAAATCTTATAAGATTTAAATAGAAAATCGGTTATACCATGTTGAAATTATAAGATACGTAGGGATCTTTTTAAAATGATGTTGGGGTTTATCTTTTGGGGAGAGGTTTTAAGTTTGTATTCAGTACTTGGTGGAATACTGATTATCGGCGCTTCCATTATATTAACGATGCTTAAACGTAAACCAGAGATATCTGAAAAACAACAACCAGCTTTATAAAAAATACATAGAACTGTAGGAGTGAAAATATTTAAAATGAAAAAACATCTTTCTTTATACATACTTGTTGTAATGTTACTAGCGATTGCTGCTGGTTGTACAAATTCTGATAGTAATGTTAGTAAAAGTGGTACTGGTGAAAATGCTTCATCAGAGCAAAATGACAAATCTTTAACACTACTATTCAGCTTTTCTTCTAAAACGATTGATCCTCATCAAGATTGGATGGGTGTTCGTGCTGGAATAGCAGAGACACTAGTGAAAATTGATGAAAACTTGGAAATTCAACCATGGCTGGCAGAGTCTTGGGTGCAAGACGATGAGAAAACATGGACTTTTAAAATAAGAGAAGGTGTAACGTTCCATGATGGAACAGCAGTTGATGCTCAGGCCGTGAAAGCTTCTTTTGAAAGATTGCTAGAAGTGAATGAGGCTATTGGATCAAGCTTGAAAATTGAATCCATTAATGCAGATGGTCAGGAAGTTACATTTGTTACAACAGAAGTATATCCAGCATTTTTATCTGAGCTTGTTCATACAAATGCATCAATTGTAAAAGTTGATGAAGAGAATATAGACAGTAAGCCAATTGCAACAGGGCCATTTTTAGTAACTGAATTCACACCTGAATCTGAAATTAAGCTTGAAAGATATAATGATTATTGGGACGGAGCTGCAAAGCTAGAAAATGTGACAGTTAAGTTTAATTCTGACGGAAATGTTCGTGCACTTGCCCTTCAATCAGGTGAAGCCGATATTGCGTATCATCTTCCTCCAGAAACGCTAGATCCAATTGAAGCAAGTGATCAGCTTCGTGTTGAGTCTGTTCCAAGCTTACGAGTTCATTTTATGTTATATAATAATGCTAAGCCTGCTTTACAAGATGTAAATGTTCGAAAGGCTTTAGATTTATTAGTTAATCGCGAGGTTGCAGTAAATGAGATTATGAATGGCTATGCAACAGCTGCAAATGGACCTTTTAATGAAGAATTTGCATTTGCAAGTAAGGAACAACCTGTAGCTTATGATCAGGCAAAAGCGGAATCCTTACTAAAAGAAGCAGGTTATGAAAAAAATGCTGATGATTTATTAGAAAAAGACGGTAAAGTGCTGGAATTAACATTAGCAACTTATCAAGGTAGACCAGAATTACCACTAATCGCACAATATTACCAAGCAGAAGCAGCAAAGGTTGGTATAAAGATAAATATTGTGACTATAGAAAATATTGATAGTTATTTATGGGAGCAACAAAATGAATGGGATTTAGCGACATATTCTAATCTGTCTGCGCCAAGAGGTGATGGTGGATATTTCTTCAATGTGGCTTATTTACCTGAAGGTGCTCTAAACCCAGGTCAAATTAACATTCCAGAATTAAATGATCTAACAAAACAACTTAATGGTACAGTAGATCTTAATGAACGAATTGAATTACAAAAGAAAGCTGTTGCTATTGTACAAGAACAGCTTCCACAATCTTTTATTCTTCATCCTCATGTTATTGTCGGAGTGAATGATCGAGTGAAAAATTGGAAACCAGGATCTGAAGAGTATTATCTTATTACCAATATGATGGATGTAGAATAGTTAACAAGTGAAAGAGGGAGTATCAATAGATACAAACTCTTTCACTTTTGTGATTTTATGAATGATTCTTAATATAAAGTTTGGCAGGTGGAAATAATGCGGAGAGTTTTATCGATTATCGGTTCAAGGCTGATACAGTTGATCATCATGGTGTTGGTCCTATCTTTTGTCACATTTTTGTTGATGAAGATCACCCCAGGAGATCCAATTAGAGCAATTTTAAAGGTTGATGATGTTGCTTCAACAACAGTTGATGAAGAGAAATTAAGGAAAGAATATGGTTTTGATGAACCAATTTTAAGTCAATATAGTAATTGGCTTTTAAATGTTGCTCAACTGGATCTTGGAGAATCCGTTATTTCCAAAAAACCTGTTTTCGAGATGATTAGTGATCGTCTACCAGCAACAGTTTCTTTAGCTATAGGTGGATTGATTGTGTTGTTTATTATGGCGATTCCACTAGGTGTCATAGGTGCTGTTTATGAAGATCGTTGGCCAGATTATGTAAGTAGATTTATTGCAATGATTGGAGCTTCGATACCAAGTTTTTGGCTTGGTTTATTATTAATCTATTTCTTTTCTTTACAATTAAATTTATTACCCGTTATGGGGAAAGGCTCTTTTGCACATTATATTTTACCTTCTGTTACCTTAGGAATAGCGATGGCTCCGATCTATATTCGATTATTAAGAGAACGCCTTATTTCCACCTTACAAAGTCCGTATATTGAAGCTGCAAAAGCAAGAGGATTACGAAAGGAAAGAGTGCTCTTTTTTCATGCATTAAGAGGAAGTCTGATTCCTTTAGTCACAATGTTTGGATTAAGTATTGGAAGTTTACTTGGTGGTATTATGGTTATAGAAATTCTTTTTTCATGGCCTGGTATGGGAGACTTAATTGTTCAAGCAGTATTACAACGTGATTATCCTGTTATACAAGGTTATATTTTAATTATTGGTATTCTTGTTGTTATGACAAATTTACTTGTTGATTTGCTTTACTTATTAATTAATCCACAAATTAAACAAGGAAAGGAGGTAGTGTAATGGAGGTTGTTTTAACTAAAAAGACTAGGAGCTTATTTCGGAATCCAACGTTGATCATTGGACTGTTTCTATGTATGATAATTGCAACTATCATTTTTGCAGGAAGTCTGATTTCTATTCATGATCCCTTTGAGATTGATATGGGAAACAGATTACAAGATTCTTCTTCAACACATTGGTTTGGAACAGATCAATTAGGTAGAGATGTTTTTTCTAGAATTGTGTACGGAGCAAAAATAACTGTTGGGTTAGGTTTATTGGCTATTATTTTATCTGTTTTAATAGGTGTTCCTATCGGACTTGTTTCAGGATATGTTGGTGGGAAAATTGATGCTGTTTTTATGAGAATCATCGATGGTATCCTTTCTTTTCCTGACGTGATTTTAGCTATTGCAATTGCTGGAATATTGGGACCTAGTTTAACAAATATCATTATTTCCATCGTATTAGTGCGATGGATTGTATATGCGCGTGTTGTGCGAGGTCTGGTTTTGGCTGAAAAGGAGAAAGAATATGTGTTAGTATCAAAGGTTTCATACTCTAGCACATTAAAAACAATTCGTATGCACTTATTACCACAAGTAATGCCTGATATTATTGTCATGGCAGCAATTGATGTTGGTAAAGTAATCTTGCTTATCTCTGCTTTATCTTATATCGGACTAGGTGCACAGCCTCCAATACCAGAATGGGGTGCAATGCTTAATGAAGGTAGAGCCTACTTCCAAGTGATTCCTTCTCTCATGATAACCCCTGGACTTGCCATTATGCTTACTGTATTAGCTTGTAATCTATTAGGTGACGGATTAAAAAATCACTTTGATATTCGTAAAGGGAGGGAATATATGTGAGTGATCATTTACTATCAATTGAAGATCTAAATGTAACGGTTAAAAATAATCGTCAAGTAACAACTTTACTAGATAATGTAAGCTTACATGTGAATCGTGGAGAAATTGTCGGGCTTATTGGCGAAAGTGGAAGTGGCAAGAGTCTAACAGCAAAAACGATCATGAATTTACTCCCAAGCAATATGGAAGTACAACAAAGTAAGGTTATGTATAATGAAACAAATCTGCTAAATCTAACAACTAAGGATCATCGTAAGCTACTAGGAAAAGAGATTGGCATGATTTTTCAAGATTACCGTGGTAGCTTTACTCCATTTATTCGAATTGGAAAGCAAATGATTGAAACAATTTCTACTCATTATTCAATTAAGAATAAAGAAGCGAAGTTTATAGCAATGGAAGTTTTAGAGGAAATGGGATTAGATTCAGAGCGTGCTTATCGAAGCTACCCATTTCAATTAAGTGGTGGACAGGTACAAAGATGTGCGATAGCCATGGCACTTGCGTTGAAGCCTTCTTTGCTTATTTGTGATGAAGTAACAACAGCACTTGATGTGATGAGTGGAGAAAAGGTGTTAGATTATATTGACTTAGTGAGGAAAGAAACAGGTTGTGCAGTTCTTATGATTACCCATGACCTAGCTCAAGCCTATAAACGAACAGACAGAATGTATGTAATGCATAAAGGTGTAGTTGTTGAGGAAGGTTTACCAGAACAAATCCGCTGTCATCACAAGCATCCATATACAAAAAAACTATGTTCGTGTTTACTTTCTCTTCCAAATGAGACCGAGTTAACTGGACATGAAAGAGAAAGAGTTGTAACACTATGAGTTTATTAACTATCAATGATTTATCAAAAAGCTATGATAAACGTGTAAAAGCACTTAATCAGATTTCCTTTGATGTAACAGAAGGAGAATGTGTCGGAATTGTTGGCGAAAGTGGAAGTGGTAAAAGCACATTAGCTAGAATGCTTTTAGGACTTGAAACATATAAAGAGGGCAAAATTTTATTTAATAACCAACAAATCCCCCCTAAAAATAGATCCCAAGTTCGTCAATATCGTAAAGATATCCAAATGATTTTTCAAGATGCTACGAGTACCCTAAATCCAAAATTACCAATTTGGAAAAGCTTGATCGAGCCACTTGATAATTTCAAGGAAATCACTCCTTCCTTTATAACAGAAGGTATTTCACGCAAACAAGTAGCCGAGGAGCTATTGGAAATGGTCGGTTTAGAAAAAGAAATGGCTGATCGCTATCCAGGAGAACTTAGTGGTGGACAAAAGCAAAGAGTTAGCATAGCAAGAGCGATAAGTATAGAGCCATCGTTACTTGTTTGTGATGAACCAACAGCAAGTCTAGATGTTACAGTACAAGTGCAAATATTACAGTTACTAGAAGAGCTACAGAAAAAAACAAATATGACTATTCTCTTTATTTCTCATGATATAAGAGCTGTGACATATTTATGTGAAAAAATGATTGTCTTAAAAAACGGTTATATCGTTGATTCATTCAGGCTTGAAGAGTTGTATCAGGAGGAGCGTCATTCATACACAAAGGCACTTATTAAAGCAGCAGCAATTGAGTAGGTAATAAGAGAGGATAAATAGTAGATGGAAATTCGTAAAGTGAAAAAAGAAGAAATCAAGCAAGTAGGACAGTTTTTAGAAGAAACAATGGGAGCTGTCTTTCCGTTTCCACTAAGTGAAGCATCTAAAAGAGATATTACAGAAATGGAAGAGCTATTTTTAACGAAAGAAAAAACAACTCTTTTAGCTGCTTTTAAAAATGGTAAAGTAGTCGGTACGATCGGTGTTCGACCATATGATGATCGAATCGCATCTATTAAAGGTCGATACGAGCTTGAAACAACATGTGAAATTATTAAATGCTATGTTGATCAAAATTTACGAAGATCAGGAATTGGTACAGAACTTTTCTCAAGTATTGAACAATATTGTCAAGAAGCAGGATACAAAACGTTGTATTTACATACTCAAAAATTTTTGCCAGGTGGATACTCTTTCTGGCAGAAAAAAGAGTTTTCAATGGTATTAGATGAACAAGATGAATTTGAAACAGTGCATTTTGAAAAAGTTGTTTTTTAAGAAGGATAAGGTATTTAAATCATCTTAGTTGCTCTTTATAACTCCAAGCAACTAGATATAGCGGTACCTTTTCTTCTTAGAGAGGTCCTATTCGTGTTAAATTCACAAATTTCAATAGTTAAATAGATTCGTTAGAAAAGGGAGAAAAAATGAAGGTAGAAGCCTCTTCTTTAAACATCAGTAAAAAGCCTTCCTTATACCAAAAGGAATACCTACACCTGGCAATACCACTTATCATATCTGGTATTTCGACTCCTATTCTTGGTGCAGTTGATACAGCAGTGGTCGGAAGAATTCCAGAACCAGCTTCAATTGGAGGAGTTGCAATTGGAGCACTTATTTTTAATACAATGTATTGGTTGTTAGGCTTCCTTCGAGTGAGTACAAGCGGATTTACGTCACAAGCTCAGGGAGCAAATAATGAAAAAGAAACAATATTGTCATTATTAAGACCTATGATTATCGCAGTAACTGTTGGTTTACTTTTCGTTATCCTCCAATATCCAATTCTCCACATATCCTTACAGGTAATAGGAGCAAGTGAAGCAGTAACGAGTTATGCAGCAACTTATTTTTCTATACGAATTTGGGGAGCACCATTTATTCTCCTAAGCTATGTGATGATAGGCTGGCTCATGGGCCTTGGAAAGGTAAAGCTATCATTAGCAACTCAAATTGTGATGAATGTGTTAAATATTATTCTTGATCTTGTATTTGTTTTAGGATTCAATATGGGTGTTGCAGGTGTTGCTTATGCAACGCTAATTGCAGAAATTAGTGCTGTCTTATTTGGAGCATATATCATTTTTAAGATAAATAAAGTTACTTTATCACAGCTAAAGCTTTCAAAGATCATAGAATCTGAGCCTATGCTAAAAATGTTAAATGTAAACAAAGACTTTTTTCTCCGTACTGTCTGCTTACTCACGATGACAGGCATTTTTACGTCAAAAGGAGCTAGTATGGGTGAAGTCACACTAGCAGCAAATGCTATTATTCTTCAAATCCATTATATAATGGCATATCTTTTCGGTGGCTTTGCAAATGCATCAAGCATTTTAGTAGGGCGATCTATTGGAGGAAAAAACCAGGAACTTTACAAAAAAGCCTATTTCCTTTCAGGGCAATGGGGCTTTATCGCAGCATTCTTTTTATCTTTGCTGATCTATTTCTTTGGTGAAACAGTCGTATCCTTATTCACAACCATTTCAGTAGTACGAGAAACAGCTAGCGAGCTATTAATCTGGATGATCATTTTCCCATTTGTTGGATTTTGGGGCTTGCAACTAGAAGGAGTCTTCTCAGGTGCCACAGAAGCAAAGTCAGTGAGAAACTCTATTCTTTTAGCTTTAATTGTATTTCTACTAGCGATATGGATACTATCTCCATATGAAAATATAGGTCTTTGGCTGGCATTTGTATTATTTAGTGCATCACGATCATTCTTTTTATCGTTATATATTCCAAAATTGACGAGAAGTCGATTTGGATGATAGTTGGAGCACCTTTTCCTTTGTGTTTGAGGGAAGAGGTGTTTTTTTGTTGTGTTGATATATGGGTTGATGAGAGAGAGTGATAATGCTTGAAGTTTTTGTCGTTTTTTGTCTAATCGACGACAAATTCTGAAAATCGCTGATAAATTTGCAGAATCGACGATAAATTCGAAAACTAGTGAAAATTTGTTCTCTCAATCTACCTTTTTAAGTTAATAATCCATTAAGATAACGATAATTATAGCTATAAAGTCATACCTACTCTATTTTCCTCGGAAAATATCTTTATTTTTGTCAACAATCACCTTTTTCCTTAAAAATATATACTATAATAAAATGTGTATACTTTTTAAAAAATTAATTGGAAATAGGTGAGATAATTGTCAATAGAGTTAGTGATTGATAGCAAATCTACTTTAGGTGAAGGTCCTAGCTGGGATGAAAAAGAAAAACTACTATATTGGGTAGATATTTTGCAGAAAAAGATATATCAATTTAATCCCGGATCCAACGAAAACAAGGAGCTACTTTTAGATAAGTTAGTTGGTGCGATATCTCCTAAACAAGATGGAGGAGTTGTTCTTGCGTTACAAGATGGTTTTTATAGCTATGACTTTCAGACAGGAATGTTAAAGAGCATACATAAACCTGAAAAACATCCTCAGCACAACCGTTTTAATGATGGCAAATGTGATCCTGCAGGCCGATTTTGGGCAGGATCAATGGATATTGATGCTAAAGAAGGCGCTGGATCTTTATACATGCTAGATGAGCAATATAATATCAGTAAAAAATTAGATAATCTATCCATTTCTAATGGAATCGCTTGGTCTCCTGATAACAAATATATGTATTTTATTGACACACCAACGAAACAAATTGTTAGATATGATTACGACAATACCACAGGTAACATTTCGAATCCTAAAGTGGTTGTTTCATTTATTAAGGAAACCGGTTTCCCAGATGGAATGACAATTGATCAAGAAGGAATGTTATGGGTGGCACAATGGGGTGGATATGGAGTTTCAAGATGGGATCCTGCTAGCAGTAAGCTCCTTGATTTCATTAAAGTTCCTGCTGCAAATGTAACTTCATGTGTTTTTGGTGGTGAGAATTTAAATGAGCTTTATATCACAACAGCAAGGATTGGTACAACTGATGAAGATCTTGAAAAATATCCAAATGCAGGTGGTTTGTTTAAGCTAAAAACTAATATCAAAGGTGGTCCGACTTATCAATTTTCTAGTAAAAAATGACCTTTTGATATAGAAAATTAAGGTTTCAATAATAGATTATACATTCAATCTTAAAATAAATGGTTAGTTCTAGCCTAAAAAGAAGCTACAAATGAATGCCTTACATAACAGTAATTCTGCAAACTTCACTAACGGCTCGTGAAGAGGAACAAAATAGGTTTATTCTTGATTTACGAATTAGTTTAAATCAATTGTATGACCGTTATCAAGTTCCATTATTCGTAGTGGAAAATGGCTTAGGTGCATATGATAAAGTAGAAGAAGACGGCTCGATTAATGATGATTATCGAATTGATTTTCTAGGTAGTCATATTAAAGCAATTGGTGAGGCTATTAAAGATGGTGTTCAGTTAATTGGGTATACAAGCTGGGGCTGTATTGACTTAGTTAGTGCTTCTTCAGGTGAATTCTCTAAGCGATATGGTTATATTTATGTTGATAAACATGACGATGGAAGTGGCACTCTAGAAAGAAAAAAGAAAAAGTCATTCTACTGGTATAAAGAAGTTATTGCAACTAACGGAGAATCTTTATAAATCAAAGAAGATGAGCAACTGTTATCTCATTTTTTAAAAATAGGATTTTTTAAATACTGCCTAAAAACAAAAACCCACTTTACGTGGGATTTTTGTTTACCATAAATATGCACCTTCGCATGTATTGGCCACTGGTTCATAATAACAATGCTGTTTATATTGTCCTGTTAATGGTTGACCGTACCAAGTTGGTGGACATTCAGCATAAGGGTTAAAATACCAAAGAGCAAATTTAGAAGGGTGATCACGCCAATAATCTAATGTTTGTTTGGCTAACTTTTTTTCTACACCTCTTGCTCTGTTATAAAATACATTACCCTTTTGTACCGCTTCAAACGAGTAATTTCCACCTTGTACTTGATAAATTACATCTCGTATTGATCTTAAGTCTTTAAAATCTAAACAGTTAGCTTTTCTGCGATTGACAATAACATTACCAACCATAAGCATCCCTAGTTTTCCTTCACCTTCAGCTTCAGCTCTCATCATCCTAGCCATTAAATCAACGTCACTGTCTGTATATTTAACTCTTGGCATTTTTTCATCACCTCTATTTGAATTGTATTAAGATAAAAGCATAAAAATGTTAATTGAAGTAAAATTAACGATTGTTGACAAGTAAATAGTATTCTAAGTGTTTATTACAAATTACTTTCTAGTTGTATCTTGAAACAAATTCTTAGAAACACTGTTTAATTTAGTTAAAAAACGATTAAAACCAAAACCTACAAAGAAAGCAAGACTGATTTGTCCATATGGGGCATTTTCGAAATTAGTGAATTCAATGAGGAATAACCCACTTTGTATCAATGTGACACTAACAACTGCCGTACCTGTAGCAAAGATAGGATAAAAAATATACATAATCCATTCGCGGTAATCAAGTAGTTCTCCTTTCATATAATGAGAACAAAACATATATAGATGACGCAAAGAACCACCGATTGATCCTGCGAAAAAATAATACAAAAAAATTTCTAATTCAGAAATGAAAGGGAAAGTTGCTTCAAATGCTCCAACCCATAATGCACCGACTGCTAAAAAGCTACCAAAGAAGAGGATCGATAAGTATAGTAAAATCAAGGCTTTTAGTCTTCGATTCAAACAATCACCTCAATAGCAAATATAGATAACCTATCTTATGAAAGTGACTGGGTAGGCGTGAAAGTACAAGAATCATAAAATAAAAAGGGGAGTTTAAAATTTATTTTCAATAATCATTTGCAATTTCCAAATATATCTGTTATTCTAAAGAAGAATTATTTTTGTTCGGTATGTGAGGAAAGAATAAGTTTTTAAGCTTTTCGCCTTTGATATCTAATTGAGCAACTATAGTAATATAACGTGGTTAATAGCCACAAATAGGAGGAAACAAACATGCAAGAAGGTACAGTAAAATGGTTTAACGCAGAAAAAGGTTTCGGTTTCATCGAAATCGAAGGTGGAGAAGATGTATTCGTACATTTCTCAGCTATCCAAGGCGAAGGATTTAAATCTTTAGACGAAGGTCAAAAAGTAACGTTTGACACTGAGCAAGGTCAACGTGGACTTCAAGCTACTAACGTTAACAAAGCATAATTATTAAAGGACTCTTTCATTAGAGTCCTTTTTTGCGTTTACATATATTGATTGTTAGTTTACATAATATTTTTATCGTCTTATCTGAAGAAGAAGAAGAATGATCTAAAGCTTTCAAAATATAGATCATGAAGAGCAAGAAGTGCTAAACCATTTAAGGCTGAAGTAATATTAATCGGACGCAAACCACTTAAACATAAAAATAGAGACTGATCAGTGAGTGCCTGCATCTTTATAAAAGATGTGGGCATTCTCTTTCGATCAGTCTCGGAGACAACATGCTACAAGTGTTAAAATGGTTAAGTAAAGCATAACACACTATTTCTAAAACACCTAAACAATCTTTTGAAATTATCGAAGAATTAGGTTATTTGTGATTTTAAATTTCATTTTGTCGAATATTCTTGATTTAACAATTGCATTTATAGACTATTATCGATATTGTTTGTA
Source organism: Metabacillus litoralis (assembly GCF_007994985.1). Lineage (GTDB taxonomy): Bacteria > Bacillota > Bacilli > Bacillales > Bacillaceae > Metabacillus > Metabacillus litoralis. Next base: position 15,405 of record NZ_VOQF01000030.1, read on the forward strand.
GATAGGAACAAATAGACACTAAAAGGAATGGTCTTAATTTGAACATTATTAGCCCGGAGCAGGAATTTATTTATACATATGCGTTTACTGAGGATGAACGCTCTTTATGTTATATGGAGATGCGTGCATTTTTTGGATATGAGACAAAGCGCAATATTTTAAAAAGCTCAACAAAAATTGATCCTAGTAGAAGTCCCTTCATTAAAGAGCGAATTGATGTATTGTATGAAGGTGATAGCATATCAGATCTTATCAAAAAAGCTAGTCAAATTGAGTTGGAGAATTCAACCTTTAAGGTTATTTTAGTTAAAATTAATGATCTTGAAGGTTCAGAGAAATTTGGTCATGACCGTAGACGAAAGATTGAGCGGGATATTGGAATGGAGATTGAAGCTGAAGCAGACTTCAATAACCCAGACTATACATTTGGAGTTATTACGCTTGGTGGACGCTGGTATTTTGGAAACTATCAGAAAAGTGAAGCAATATGGCTGCGTCATTTGAACAAACCTAGAGAATACTCAACAGCACTTAGTACCCGTGTAGCAAGATCTGTAGCAAATATTGCTGTACCATACCCAAATGGAATTAAAGCCATTGATCCTTGCTGCGGAATAGGCACTGTTTTAGTTGAAGCTCTATCAATGGGCATTAACATCATTGGACGTGATATAAATCCATCTGTTGTATATGGCGCGATTGAGAATATTGCACATTTTGGTTTAGAAGGAAGTGTAACAAAAGGACCGATAGAAGAGGTAACAGACACCTACGATGTAGCGATCATAGATATGCCTTACAATTTATTTACTCATAGTACACCAGATGCTCAATTATCAATTCTTAAGAATGCCCGACGAATTGCAAAAAAAGTTGTTGTTATTACAATTGACCCGATCGATTTTATGATAAAAGAAACGGACTTTATCATTTTAGATCGTTGTGTTGCGAAAAAAGGTTTGTTTGTAAGAGAAGTTTTAGTTTGTGAATGATTTTTTTCTGTTGTTAGTAAAACTTTTGTTTATTCAACGGTATTCTTTTAATAGAAAAGTAACTGAATCTAACATATATGGATAATAAACAACTATCCTACAAAATAAAGCCAGACTAAAGACCAATTTTTTGGTCTTTTTTTGTAACTTTTTAATCATTTTCATTTTTATATTATGATCATAAGTTTATTTTAAAATAATCAAGGGTATCTACCTACTATCACATTAGACTTTATAAATAATAGAGGAGGAATTAGAATGCTTTGGACAATCATACTAGTTTTACTTGCACTTTGGTTAATAGGTGCGGTTGTTGGATTTCTAGGTAATATCATACATATTCTTTTAGCAGTCGCTTTAATTTTAGTTATTATCCGACTGGTACAAGGTAAAAAAATTCTTTAGTTATTTCATTTATAGTTTAAAGAAAAAGCATCTACTCACGGTGCTTTTTCTTTAAATGATTTAAAAGAATCGAGGAGCTTAAGATGAAGAATACCCGACAAATTATGTTATTATTTTTGCTTTCTGTTACATTTTCAATAGCAGTATTTTTAAATACAACAAACGCTATTATGATTCTTTCTATCATAACTTATCTTGTAACTCTTTTTTCGATCATCTTTGTAATGATGCTAGAAAATCGATCACCACATAAATCACTCCTCTGGATTTATGCGTTAATTTTCTTTCCGATTATTGGTTATATTTTCTTTATCTTCTCAGGTCAGCTAGAAGTCAAAGGTCATCTTTTTCGAAACAAACGAAAATATGATAGTGAATTGCTAAAAAACAAAAAAACATTTCAAGAATCATCAAATTTTAAGAATCTTAGTGTCACTCAACAAAGTTTAGCTAACTTAGTGGAGAAATATAGTGATAATCAAGTGAGTTTTTATAGTCATACATCAGTATTAAAAAATGGAGATGCTACCTTTACTTCTATTAAACAGTCAATAAAAAAAGCTAAAGAGTATATTCACTTAGAATACTATACATTCAAATCAGATAAAATCGGACAAGAAATTATCGACTTATTGTGTGAAAAAGCTAACGAAGATGTTGAAATCCGTTTGATTTATGATGCTGTTGGTAGTCTCTCGCTTTCAAATAAAGCAATAAAACAAATGAAGAATGCTGGTATAAAAGTACATTGTTTTTTACCTCTAAAGCATGGATTTTACAATCAAAAGGTAAACTTTAGAAATCATCGGAAAATAATCGTCATTGATGGGAAAGTAGGATTTGTTGGAGGATTAAATATCGGTGATGAATATCTAGGGAGAAATAAACGCTATGGATTTTGGAGAGATACACATCTAAAAGTAGAAGGTGAAGCAATTATAACACTTCAAGAAATATTCCTGTTAGATTGGGCTTACGTTTCAGGAGAGAGGCTTATTGATGAGAAATATTTTAAAGTGAAGTTAATTAATGATCAATTAGGCGGTACACAAATTATCTCAAGTGGACCTGATTCATCTCTTCAAGGAATAATGAGTGATATCTATTACGAATTATTGGCTTCAGCTAAAAAATCAATTTATATCGCAACGCCCTATTTTGTGCCTAATAAAGCGATTCGAACAGTATTATCAATGGCAGCCAAAAAAGGTATTGAAATCAAAATAATCGTCCCTGAGAAAAATGATGGTTATTTAACTCAATATGCAACAAGATCTTATTTCTCAGAAATGCTAGAAAATGATATAGAGGTATATATGTATACAAAGGGTTTTTTACATGAAAAAGTGATCATCATAGATGAAAAATTTGCTTCTGTTGGAACAGCTAACCTAGACTTAAGAAGCCTACATTTAAACTTTGAAGTAAACGCCATACTATACGAAACCGAAAGTATACAAGACCTGGTAAAACACTATCAAGAGGATATCCAGGAAAGTACGAAAGTAAATAAATCCACCTATAAAAATCGAGGACTTACCGTCAGAACAAAAGAATCCTTTGCGAGGCTCTTTTCACCGGTATTGTAAATGGTGCCTGTGGTCAAGCCCCCAATAAATAGACACATGTAAAATACGACATTTTACACTGCAC
>NZ_VOQF01000031.1 GCF_007994985.1 Metabacillus litoralis
TTTGTCGTATCTTTATCATAACTTATATGTCCATTATAAGGGGGTCAATCACTGTCACCACCCAGTTTTTGTCGAAAAATCACTACTAAGATAATATTAAAAAGGAACAGGCACAATTTCTAAGTTCACTCCAATTCCTTAGAAATTGCCTGTCCCTATTTACACCAAAGTCTTACGAAACAACATCAAATTCACCAGTTTCCACATCCACTAAATATCCATAAATAGGAATTGTTTTCAAAATAAGCGGATGATTTTTTACTAATTCTATATTAGTTTTAATTGTTTCTTTTATATCTGTAGGTCCTGCTAACCAATTTAGTAAATCATGATTTACAACATCAATATAATTAAGAGTCTTTAATACTTCCTCTGCAACACCAGTAGCTTGAATATTCTCTACTAATTTTTCCTTACTCATTGCTTCTTCTACACTTGTGTTTTCTCCAAAGATATAGATCCCATCAATATCTTCCTTATAAGTAGCTAAAATAATATTCCTCATTAAACATCCAAAGGGCTGTGAAATAACAGAACCAAAGCTGCTTAAGATAACTAAATCCTCTAACTTTTTATTTGTAATTTTTTGAACCAATAACCTTGTATCTTCATTAACACCTGTTATAACCAATGATTTTTTTTGAGATGAATGATTTAATGTTGTCATTTTGCTTCCTCCTATTGTATCCATTTTGCTAGTTCATAAAAAACAGGTATCCCAATAATTAAATTGAACGGAAAAGTTATTCCTAATGCTAGACCTAAATATATAGATGGATTTGCTTCTGGAACAGACGTTTTTAATGCAGCAGGTGCCGCTATATAAGATGCACTTCCTGCTAAAACTCCCATTAATGTCACACCGCCTAGAGATAATCCAACCATGCTTCCAACAAGAACTCCTAAGCTACCAAATAATACTGGTGTAAGAAGTCCAAAAAGAACTAATTTCATTCCATGCTTTTTAACTTCAGGCAATCGCTGTCCTGCAATCAATCCCATATTCAATAGAAACAGAATTAAAACACTACTATATAAATCCATAAATAACGGCTTCACCATTGGTACTGCACGTTCACCCAGCACCCAGCCTATCAACATACTTCCTACTAGAAGTAAGATGCTTTTTCCAAAAAGGCTTTCTCGAATAACTTCTTTATCAAACAAATTTGCATAAGCTGGCACAAACCCGATATTACGAGTAGAAAGTACTAAACCACTATTCTTATTTTCTAGCGTTTTTAACAGTAGCAGTGAAACTAAGATTGCCGGGCTTTCCATAAGAACTACCAATGCATTCATAAACCCTTCATAAGCTGTTCCATTTTTGTCAAGAAATGAAATCGCCGCTCCATATGTAACAATGCTTATCGAGCCGTAGGTTGCTGCTAAGCCTATCGAGTTTTTCAAATCCATTTTCATTAGCTTTAATATGAAAAGCGTGATAAAGGGAATGATTATCCCCAAAAATAATGCTCCTACTATTGGTCCAAGCACTGATTGAATTGAGTAATGAGATAGCTCAATTCCCCCTTTTATTCCTATAGCAATTAATAGATAGATACTGAGCCCTTCACTTAATCCATTGGGAAATTTTAAGTCAGACTTAAAAATAGCCGCAATGAGTCCTAATACAAAAAATAAAACAACTGGTGATAATAAATTGTGTAGGATAATTTCAGTCATTAAGTTCCCTCCTAATTAAGATTTTTTATAATAAAAAACCGACAACATCAGATGTTTATGGAGTTATCCACAAACATACTGAAATTGCCGGTTTATCTTTAACTAACTAATAGTCCTTTAAAGATCTCCCTTATTCTGACGCATTAAATGTTTTTTCATAATCCTTGCAAAGCTTAAATACCATCACACGTTCTCCGGTGCATGTACTTATATCTGTATGAAAGGTTTTCACTTCTTCTCCAGTGATGGAGGATACGATCGCTTTAAGATCATCGATACCTGACTCAACCATATCTGCTCTCACTTTCTTTATTGATAATATTCCATCTTTTGTTTCACAAACAGCATACTCAGCAGGAGTTAAAATACCATGCAAATTAATAATAATCATATTCCGTAAAATATCAGTCTTCACTGTTATTGATCCACGTCCAAGAAAATCCTTTTCCCATTGAGTTATTGCTTTGCTAATTTCCGATTCAATAGTACCTTTTGACTTCTTCATATAAATCCCCTCCTAAAACAAAAAATCGGTCTATTTCCCAAAACTAGTTTCCTAGCCAAGAAATACACCGATTTATCTTATTTCTAACCTGTTATATTCACAGCAACCTTTTCTTGCAGTCAAAACACTACATTTCAACAACAAGCTAAAGTCCCTGTAATGATAAAAGGTTAAATAAAATCTCTCGTTTATTTATTTTATCTTACATTATTTTGTTGTGCCTGTCACTACCCGAATTTTGTCGAATAGATTTTTCCAAGACAAGAAAAGGAATTGCTGCATATTCAAATATATCTTATATCTAAAATTCCCACCCTACTTTATTAGGGCTAACAATTGATTTATCTACCTAAAGCCCCTAATTGTTTTGCTTGATCTAACCATTTAGTACGATCTTTCATAGAAGAATCTTTAACTGGTCCTATTTCAGTTACTCGAATTGGAGAAATCCCACAAAACTCTAAGATGTTTTTCTTCATCACTTTATGCCCCGCATGCCTATAAATCCATTTGTTATACCATGAAGGTGTGTCCATTGTAACAATTAGATGAGCTGATTTCCCTTTAAGCAGCTTATCCCATTGAATCGAATTTTCTCTGTATTTAAAAGCAAATCCCGGTAAAAATATGCGATCAATGAATCCCTTTAATATAGCCGGCATAGTGCCCCACCATGTAGGATACACAAAAACCAGATGATGAGCCCAACTGATTAATTGCTGTGCGTTCATTAAATCATCCTCAAGCTCAACTCTTTTTCGATAGCCAAACTTCAAATTAGGATCAAAAATTAGTTTTCCTATTTCAATTCTTTCTACATTTACGTTTATATCACTTAATGCACCTTTCATATAAGCTTCAGAAAGAGCGGTACAGAAGCTCTCAGTATCTGGATGACCAACTATAATTAACATATTCCTTTTCATCCTTGTATTCCTCCTTTAAACAATAATCTATAATAAACTTAAACTGTTTTATTGTTTTTAAAAATGATCATTTACGCATATATCTTGATGAATCATGTAAAGGAGGAATAGATTTTGCAAAACCAAGGAATTGCCATTTCTATGGTTTATCCAATCATGAAAACTCTTGTTCACAAAGGCTATGATTTCGATGATTTTTTCAAATATGCTAAGTTTAATAAAGCTTTATTAGAGGATGTTGAAGCTCGTATTACGGGAAAGGAATTTGAACAATTAATTCTTAGAGCTGCAGCTTATACAAAGGATGACTATTTTGGTTTACACCAAGGACAAATAATGGATATTGCAGATATGGGGATTCTTGGTTATGTAATGTTACACTCTAACACAATAGAAGATGCTCTTATTGCCTATCAAAGGTATAATGTGATCTTATGTAGTGGATTCAACCTAGATTGGGAGGATCAAGATAATAAAGTGTTTATTCGATTGTTTTCAGATGGTGCTGAAACATTGTCTCATCATTGTGTAGAGGATATGACTAGCTCGTTGTATCGATTATTTAGAACATTAAGTAACAAACCAATAAAATTGCATGAACTTCATTTTACACATCCTTCACCGTGTAATATGGATACACATCTTTCATTTTTCGGAATTACTCCTACCTTTAACAGTAAAGAAAATATTCTTTGTATGAGTAAAGAAGTGCTAACATATAAGGTTCTGTATTCAGATCCAAAACTATTGGCAACTTTTGAAGCTATTGCTCAAGAAAATAAAGATGATTTAATAAAGTCCGAATTGTTTACAGACGAAGTATTAAAGTGGATGAAAAAGTGCATTCCCTCTTATTTACCGTGCTTAGAAGAAACTGCTAAAGCCTTCAGTATAAGCACGAGAACACTACAAAATAAATTAAAAGCTGAAGCAACTTCGTATAATGATCTAGCAACAAATGTGCGAAAGGAACTTGCCATGAATTACTTAAGAAAGCGAGAATACTCAGTAGCTGAAGTAGCCTATTTACTACATTACTCAGAACCAAGCGTCTTTCACCATGCATTTAAAAAATGGACTGGAACAACACCAGGTCAATACAGGGCTTCGTTGCAGGATACGGTGCCTGTCACGCCCCGACTTTTGTCGAAACGTGAAAATTGTTAGATTAATGCTACAGAGAACCATTATTTATATTTTTGTTTGGAACCATATGCTTTTAAATAATTTAAATTCTATTCCTAAACCTACCCTATAAAAATATCCCTCAATCCGTTAACACGTTAACGGATTGAGGGACAGACAACAATTAATTCCGATACCTAATCGCCAGGCCTTTCAAGAAGTTCCTCGCGTATTTGTCTCCACATTCTTTATAGTTTTTATGTCCTTCTTTTCGAAGGAGAGCACCTAGTTCACTTTTTGTGATAGTAACTCCTGCTTCTGCTAATATGTCTTGGATATCTTCACTTGTTAATGCTAGTGCTATTTTTAGTTTTTTTAGAACAACATTGTTAACATTCGCATGACTTTTAATAGTCATTTCAGGCCTTTGAGGTTGTCCTGGCTTTGGATCTTGTTTGCCTCTGTTAAACGTAATAAAGCCGTTTAAAAATGACTCTAACATAATGTTATCACATCGAATATGATCCTCATCTTCAACATCAACATCTTCGTCATATTCATAATCATGATCATCTTTGTCCTTAGATTTTGTTAAAATTTTAAGCACTTCTTCTTTTGTAACATCTACTCCACCAAGCTTAAACATTTCTACCATATCATTATTTTTTATATCTAAAGCATATCTTACTCTAATTAATATATCGTTATTATCCATAATAAACCTCCGTATATACTTCTCTGCTTTGAGCTGATTTAAGCTGTTTCAAAAAGCAGCCAAAAGTCCGAGAACCTTGACTCATTCTCGAACTCGACATATTTGTTTCAAATCTATCTTACTTTTTCACTAGCAACGCAACATTCTCAACATGTGCTGTATGTGGGAACATATCTACAGGCTGAATATATTCAACCTTATAATCTTTACTTAGATAATCAATATCCTTTGCCAGTGTTGATGGATTACAGGAAACGTACACAAACTTCTTTGGCTTTACTTGCTTAATTGCATCAAGCAATTTTTGATCACAGCCAGTACGTGGTGGATCAACAACTACAACATCAGGACGCCAGCCTTCATTTACCCACTTTGGTAACCAGTGCTCAGCCGTACCTGTTACATAGGTCGCGTTCTCTATACCATGGCGAGCAGCATTTTCTTGTGCATCAATAATTGCAGCTTCAATTGTATCCATACCTCGTACTTCACTAGCATCCTTTGCAAGCCACATACCGATTGTTCCAACTCCACAATATGCATCAGCAATTTTTTCTTCACCAGTTAAACTCGCAGCTTTTTTAACTTCATCATAAAGCTTTACAGTTTGTACAGGATTTAATTGAAAAAATGCACGAGCAGATAGCTCGAAGCTTAAGTCTCCAAGTGTTTCTTGAATGACCTCTTCACCACTGAGATGAATTGTTTTTTCACCAAAAATAAGTGATGTTTTGTTTCCATTTATGTTTTGAACAAGTGATTTTACTTCAGGAAATCTTTTTTGAATTTCAGCCATAATTAGCTTTTTCCTAGGTACTTCTTTTTGGGTTGTAATTAACACAACTTGCACTTCACCAGTTGTAAAGCCTGCACGTGTAACGATCGTACGAACGATCCCTTTTCTCTTTCGTTCGTCATAAATTGGTACTTGAAAGTCTTCGAGAATTTGCTTTATTCCTTCTGAGACTTTGTTTGTTAATGGATGCTGCACCATACAATTTTGGATTGGTACAAGTCTATGCGAATCTAAGCCATATAAACCTGCGATTACCTTTCCCTTTTGCTGGCCAAGCTGGAATTGACTTTTGTTGCGATAACTCCACGGATCTTCCATCCCAATCGTTTGGCGAATGTCTAGTGAACTAAGCTTTAACTTTGTGTGACGCTCTATTGATTGAACAACAATGTCACGCTTTTCTTTTAACTGCTGATCATAAGATAAATGCTGAAGCTGACAGCCTCCACATTCTTCATAAATCGGACAAGGTGGTTTCACACGAAATGGAGAAGATTTACGAATTTTCTTCACTTTACCTTCAGCAAACTTCGCTTGAATTTTTGTTGCTTCTACAAGCACCTCTTCTCCTGGTAATGCACCAGGAACAAAAACAACCTGTCTTTTGAAATAACCAACTCCTTCTCCGTTAATACCTAATCGTTTAATCGTTAACGGAAAAGTTTGACCTGTTGTTAATTTTATTGCTGTTTCTTGCTTTTTTTCGTTCATCTATTAACGCTCCGTTTCTACTCAATGCTTCTCCACAAATACAAAGTGGCATAACTCAAATAAGGAGTCCATTTTTCACTATATATGTCCATTTCTTCACTTGTTGGCTTTTTCTCAAGTTTGAAATGCTTTTGAATCGCTTTTTGAATACCAATATCTGCTTTTGGGAAAAGGTTAGGATGACCAAGGCCAGAAAGTAATAAACTTTGAGCTGTCCAAGGACCAATACCACGAACCTTCACTAATTCTTTTACAACCTCATCATCTGAAAGCATATCCAATTTCTTTAAATTTAACGTACCATTTGCTACTAATCTTGATGTATCAATAACATACTCCGCTTTTCTTTTACTAAATTGTAGATTTGTTAGCTGCTCATAATCTAGCTGAGCAATTTCCTCTGGTAAAGGATAAAACCAAACATCATCAACTTGATAACCAAAGCTTGTCACAAATCTATTTGTTAACGTATGAGCAAATTTTAAATTCAGCTGTTGATGAATAATACTTTTCATTAAACAACTATAAAGATCAAACTCCAACACAAGTGGAGTACCAGCATGCATAGAAAATATTTGAGAAAGATTTGTTTCTAGAAAATGTGAAATGATTGTCTTAAGAGAAAAATCCCACTGAAAAATTCGATTTATTTCAGTTAATGCACGAATCCTGATTTTTTCATCATGACCACTAATCTCAAATCTTGGTTCTTCTATTGTACCAATTGCTTTTATCGTAAATACATAGGGGTTATGATTGATCACTAATGGAACCTTTACACTTCTTTCTACTATATCCAATGAAATAACCGGATCCATAGATAATCGATCAAGAACATGGTCAAAATGATAGGGCCCTTCAAGCGAAACAGTTTCAACCCACATTATTTCTCTTCCTTTGCTGCTTTTAAAGCTATTATATCATTTCATAGTTAACAAAGCGTAAATCCCGTAAGAAGTACGATTTTAAAAAACCCTTTGATCAATTCAAAGGGTTAATAAATATGGATGATCAAGCATCTTATTCATCATCAAATCATCTAAGCTTTTAAATTGGTAGCCCTGTTTTTCTAATTCAACAATGGCATGATCAAGAGCTTCAGCATTATCCTTTGATACGGTGTGCAGTAATAAAATAGCTCCCGGGTGGATTTGCTTCATAATATTATCGTAAGAATATTTCCAGCCTTTTTGTGAATCAATTTTCCAATCAACAAAAGCTAATGACCAAAAAACAGATGTGTAGCCTAAATCTTTCGCATGAGATAAAACCCGTTCACTAAATATACCTCTTGGTGGTCTAAGATAGCTCATGCCTTTTTGATCCGTTATTTCTTCTACTTTTAGCCTCACAGATTCTAGCTCTTTTTTCAGCTCTTCATCACTCTGTTTAGTTAGATCAGGATGATACCAGGAATGATTTCCAACAATATGACCTTCCTTCACCATTCTCTGTACTAAATCGGCCTCAGTATCTAAATAATGTCCTGTAATAAAAAATGTTGCCGGTACTTTTCGCTTTTTTAACACATCTAAAACCTTACTTGTATAGCCATTTTCATATCCATTATCAAAAGTTAGGTAAATTTCTTTTTTTGACGTATCTCCCAAATAAAATGAACCATATTTACCAAGTAGCTCATCTAACTCTTGACCTGCAGATGCTGGTTCATGATTTTGACTTTTCTTAAAACCCCAATGTATTGGTTTATTTGATTCTGCATAAGCAGGCTTCATTGAAAGAAAAAATAGACAAAATAAACTGACTATAACAAACCATTTTTTCATCATCATTCTCTCCCTAATTTTAGTATTATTTATATTGTTGATTTAGAGAGAAATTCCATACTGAAAATAACTTCCATTCATCTTATCATGCTGTTATCACAAACATTGCTACTAATAAAGCCCTGTTTCCCAAATGAATTTGAAAAACAAGGCTAATTTATAAAAAATTAGTTATTTCACAAAAATCAATTTATAAAGTTGAATAAGCACTAGTGGCATCAACGCAAGTCCATATACATAACCAAACTGTTCTGCTGTTAATGACGCAACCTCGAAAACTCCTTGTAATGGTTCTACTAATAAAACGAGCTGTAGTAGAACCACTCCAATTATGACGGCTGCTATTAAATATAGATTTGAAAACAATCCAACCTTAAAAATAGACTGCCTTGATCTCGCATTAAAGCCATGAAATAAGCGTGCCAAACATAATGTTGCAAAAGCCATTGTACTAGCTGTTAGTGCATCCGTTGTTAATCCAATATGAAAGGCTATCATCGTTGCCACAGCAATTAAAGATCCTTCTACTACTAAGCGAGATGCAAAAACCTTATTTAAAAGAGGAGTAGTAACATCTCGTGGCTTCTCTTCCATAACATGTTTATTATGAGGCTCTAAACCAATCGCAATTGCAGGTAAGCTATCTGTTAGTAAATTAATAAATAACAGATGTACAGGAGCAAATGGGACTGGTAAAGCACCAATTGTTGCATAAAGGACAGAAAGGATCCCTGCTGTATTTCCAGCTAATAAAAATCGAATGGAGTTTTTAATATTCGCATAAATGCTTCTGCCGTTTGCAACAGCTTTAACAATTGTTGAGAAATTATCATCTGTTAACACCATGGAAGATGCATCTTTAGCAACCTCTGTTCCTGTTATCCCCATAGCAATTCCAATATCAGCTTGCTTTAATGCAGGACCATCATTAACACCATCACCTGTCATGGCAACAATATTTCCCTTTTCCTGCCAAGCCCGGACAATTCGTATTTTATGCTCAGGGGAAACCCTTGCATAAACAGAGATATCCTCGACCATATTTTTAAGCTCTTCATCACTGATCTTTTCAAGCTCATACCCTTCAACAGCTTTATCTCCTTCTTTGAAAATTCCAATCTGCTTAGCAATCGCAGAAGCTGTTATTTTATGGTCACCTGTTATCATAACTGGTTTTATACCTGCTGCAATACATCGTTCTACAGCTCCTTTTGACTCCTCTCTAGGAGGATCCATCATAGCCGTTAATCCGATGAAAATTAGATCATGTTCATCTTCTGTTGAAATTTGCGAAGCTTCACTCACCTCTTTGTAAGCAAAAGCTAGTACACGTAATCCATTTTCAGAAAAAGAGTGGTTAACCTCTTCAATCTGTTTTCGGTGTTCATTTGTAAAATCTATAATTCCTTCAGATGTCTCCATTTTCACAACACGATCTAATAAAACATCTAACGCACCTTTAGTGTGTAGCTTAGATTTCCCATCTACCTTATTTACGGTGCTCATTAATTTTCGATCAGAATCAAATGGCACTTCTTTTAATCTTGGGTATTTTTTTCTAATTTCCGCTTCATCCATGTTATAACTATCTTCAGCATAATTTACAAGTGCAATCTCTGTTGGATCTCCGATTTCTTTTTCATTTGTAGTAGTTGCATCATTACATAGTAATTGCATTTCTAAAAAATATTTTTGAAAAGGATTATTGAGCTCTAATTGATCTTGATCTTTAACTTTATTATCTAAAAATACTTGCTGAACAGTCATTTTGTTTTGTGTAAGTGTACCTGTTTTATCAGAACAGATAACAGATATACTTCCTAGACTCTCAACAGCATGCAATTTCCGTATGATCGCATTTTCTTTCGCCATTTTTTGTGTACCAAATGCTAAAACGATCGTAACAATTGAGCTTAAAGCTTCAGGAATTGCAGCTACAGCTAAAGCTACAGCAAACATAAAGGAATCAATAAGTGTTCTTCCTCTAATGATATCTATGACAAATATAATCAGTGCAATGATGATAATCGCAATCGCAAGCTTCTTACCAAAATTATCGAGATTAGCTTGAAGTGGTGTTTTCTTTTCTTTTGCACTTTCCATCAAGTTTGCAATTTTACCAATTTCCGTTTTCTGCCCAATATCTGTTACAACTAAAACACCTCTTCCGTATGTAACGAAACTACCAGAAAATGCCATATTCTTTTTATCACCAATCGATACATCATCCTCATTTATCGGCTCGATTGATTTTAAAACACTAATAGATTCACCAGTTAAGGAGCTTTCATTAACCTGTAAGCTATGACTTTCAATAATTCTTCCATCAGCACTTATGTAATCACCAGCATCTAAATAGAGAATATCTCCAACCACAATCTCTTTTGAGGGGATTTCAACTTTTTCTCCATTTCTCAAAACCTTTGCTGTTGGTGAAGACAAATTTTTCAAGCTATTTAATGATTGCTCCGCTTTTACATGCTGAACAGTCCCTAATATTGCATTGATCATGACAACAACAAGAATAACAATTGTACTCTCAAACTTTCCTAGGAACGCCGATAATAAAGCAGCAACAATTAGAATAATAACGAGAAAATCTTTAAATTGCTCCATAAAAACCTTAAATGTACTCTTCCGATGCTGCTCTCCTAATTCATTAAATCCATACTGCTCTTGTCTTTTCTTCACTTCAGTATCTGTTAGACCATCTTGAGTAACACTAAGCTTCTCCATCACTTCATCTGAAGAAATTTTATAAAATTTATCCATATATAGCTCCTTTCTTACAGCATTATTAAAATTAACCGCATAAGTTTCCTATTACATACTATTCCTTTAAAAAGTACCCTTATGCACTCAAATAAAACACATAAATTTTGTCTTTAGTTATATTAGAAATAACGAGGGGAATTTGTCGAAAATCGTCTAATCGATGATAAAATCGAAAAATCGTTGATAAATTTGCAGAATCGACGATAAATCTAGAAAATCGACGATAAATTCCAGAAATCCGAATCGATGATAAATCTTAAAAATTGGACTTCAACGCTAAAGTATTAGCGTTTTCACAAATTTCTTTTTACTGATTTTGTTCATTCTGCGTTAACTTACTTGCACTTTTAGCCTTTTTGATGAGTCGTTTCTGAAATATGGCTGCTAATTGAACTAATTACCTGTAAAAAGTAAAGAATAGCATCACTGGACTTTCTTCAGGTGTTATTTCCCCTTGTTGTGGCAACCCAAATACAATATTCATTTGTTTCTAATTACAAAAAAAGATCGAAATCATAATGATTTCGATCCTTTTTTACCTTTTCATTTAACTAGCTATTTCTTTAATCTCTACTTCTTTTTTCTTTTTCTTAAACATTCGATTAAATCCGTTACCAATACTATTAAAAATACGATACACAGCTGGAATTAATACTAATGTAATAATTGTTGCAAAAAGTAATCCAGAGATGATCGCTGTCGCCATTGGTGCTTGATAATTGCCCGATGTTCCTGAAGCTAGTGCAAGTGGTAGCATCCCACCTGCTGTTGTTAAGGTTGTCATAAAGATAGGGCGTATCCGGTTTTTCCCCGCTTCAACTAGTGACGCGTTAACACCGTGTCCTTCTCTACGTAATTGATTTGTGCGATCAATAAGTAGAATTGCATTGTTTAAAACAATTCCAATTAACATGACAATTCCCATCCCAGACATAACACTTAACTCACGTTGAGTGATAAATAATCCTGCAACTACACCAACAACTGTCATTGGAATAATTGACATAACAACGATAGGGTGTGCCAAGTTATTAAATTGAACAGCCATTACTAAGTAAACTAAGAAAATCGCAATTCCTAAGATGAGAAGCATATCTTGTATAAGCTCTTGCTGCGCTTCTAAGTCACCTGCAACAGATACAGTATATCCAGTAGGTGTTTCAAAATCATCAATTAACGATTGAACATCACGGTTAATTGCTCCTAAATCTTTATCTTTAATATCTGCTGAAATTGTGACAAAGCGTTCTCCATCAATATGTGAAATTTCATTAGGAGTATCAACGCTTGTCAACTCAACAAAGCTTGATAATTCTTTCTCACCATCATTTGTTGGAACTTTTAACTTCAATAATGATTCCTGCTGATTTGTACTAATATCCCATTTCATTATAAGTGGAACATTTACTTCATCCACTGTTATTTCACCTATCGGCATATTAAGAAAAGCTTGCTCAATAAATTGTCGGATCTGTAAAGGAGTGAGACCAGCATCATCAATTGCACTTTCCTTAAGCTCCACAACCTGCTCTATAGAAGTACGTTCAATTGAATTATTAACTGCAACAATTCCTTCTATTTTTTCAAGCTCCTGAATGAAGTCACCTGATATATTTTGAAGTTCATCAAAATCTTCACCTTTAATTTCAAGCTGAACAGGATACCCGCCACCAGCTGATGTTGCACTTTGAATACTATCAATTGGTGTGCTCTCTTCCAGTTCACGTAAAGCACTCATAATCTCTTCATTAACTTCCTTTTGTTCCTTAACGATATCGTCACCTTTTGTCATGTTGATAATCGTGTAGAACATTGTTCCTTCATCCATAATATAACTTTGCTCTACATCTTCAATAGCAGAAAGCTTTTCATTAATTTTTTCTACAACTGCTTCCTTGTCTTGAACTGATAAGCCGGTTTCCAGATCTACCATTAACTCAGAATAACGATTGAATACATCAGGCATAATTGTCATTGGTATCTTTGGTACTAAAAGCAGTGAGCCCGCAAACATTAAAAAGAAAATGACAACCATAATGATGCTATTACGCTTTTTCTTAATAACCCATGATACTAATCCACCATATCCCTTTATAAAACGGCCTTCTTTAGCTTTAGGCTTTTTACTTAGTTTTAAGAATTTCTCCGATAATGTTGGAATTAATGTGAATGATACAATAACAGAACTAATTAATGTAATTGCCACAACAGCAGATAACAGAATCATAAACTGACCCATTTCTCCACCTAATAATCCTACTGGTAAAAATACAACAATTGTTGTAAGCATAGAAGCAAAAACTGCTGATGCAACTTCCTTTGTTCCTTCAACAACAGCTTCTAATGGACGAAGACCCTGCTCTTTTTTTCGATAAATTGACTCTAAAATAACAATTGAAGAATCAACCATCATCCCAATTCCTAATCCTAGCCCTATAAGAGTTAACATATTAAAGCTATAATTTAACACCCACATTGATAAAAATGTAAGAAGGATCGAAGTCGGTATTGAGATTCCAACGATAATAGTTGCACGGATATTACGCAAAAATAGCAATAAAATCAGAACAGCAATTAGGCCACCTATTAAAATATTGCTTGATACTCCATCTATTGATTCTTGAACATAATCTGCTTGTGCAACCATTTCATTTAATTCAAAATCTTTAATTAAACCTTCATCTTCAATGTTTTTTATTTCCTCACGAACAGCTGCCGCCATTTCGATTTGAGTCACATCAGCTACTCGACCTATTCGAACAAATATAAAATCCTTTGTTCCATTTTTCCAAACAAATGAAGAGCTTTCTAATGGCTCCATCGAAACCGAAGCAATTTCTTTTAACTTAATAAAGCCAGTACTCGTGGCAATTTGCACATTTTCAATATCTTCTACTGATGTTAGTTTTGTATTCCAACGTAGAGTTGGAGCATCTTGGTCTTCACTAAATTCTCCAAGAGTTGCTTCACTGTTACCTTGTTGAATAACACCACTTACTTGTGAGACATCAATTCCCTTTTCTAATACTTTATCACGATCAAATTCAATAACCATTTCATACTCTTGAATTCCTGATAATGAAACATCACTAACTTCTGGAAGTACTTCTAATCGAGGCTCTAAAACATCCTCAGCAAATGCTGTAATTACATCCATATCACCATTAGAGACATCCATGTAAAATTCATATGCCTGGCTTGTTCCGTATTGATCTGTTACAACATCGGTAACAGCCGTAACATCTGCTGTTGTTGATTGAGCGACAGTTTCAATTTCTTTTGCAACTTCGTCTCCTCTTCCTGTTTCAATCGTAATATTAATACTGCTTCTACCAACAGATGTTGTAGAACTTGTATCCTCTACCCCATCAATTCCTTGAATTCTTTGCTCGAGTGGATTTGTAATTGTTCGTTCCACCTCAATAGCAGACAATTCTCCTGCGCTAACATCAACATAAGCACCATCAAATTCTATTGCTGGCATAAGCTCCTTATCTAGCTTCAATAAAGAGTAACCACCAACAATTAATACTAAAACTGTAACTAAACTAACTAAAATCTTTCGTTTTACAATAAACTGTAACAAAGCTATCCCCCCAGACGCTTTTAAGCAAATCCTTTGATTTTTTGTCAAAAATATGTCTTTCGACACCCAAGATATGATTATAGCTTAGTAGGTGAGAAAAATCTCCCTATTTTACATATTTTTAACAATATTTTATATAAAGTAATTAATTTAAATTTTCTTATATTTGAGATCGCTATTTTTATAGCTATTAATATCACAAGGATTCCGTATATTTTAACAACAAAAAAACCCAGGAATTTTCCTAGGTTTTTAGTCAAACAAACGTTTAATTAGGACTTTAAATGTCCCATTTCGTTCTAAAATTAGAAATTCATTACAAGTTGTCTATATATTTTCTAGTTTTAGATTCATATTTTTTATTTAAAAACAGGCTCTTTAAATTGTGCAAGTTTTTCTAAAGAACTTTTATCAACATCTGCATGTAAACTGTTTCCATGTGAATCCATTGTTACTACTGCTGTAAAACCTTCTACCTTCAAGTGCCACATTGCTTCTGGGATACCGAATTGCATTAAATCAACACCCTCAACTGATTTAATACAATCTGCATAATATTGAGCAGCTCCACCAATTGCATTTAAGTAAACTCCACCATGCTCACCAAGTGCTTTCAACGTTTTGGGTCCCATTCCACCTTTACCAATAACAGCACGAATTCCAAATCGCTTCATAATATCCCCTTGATACGGCTCTTCACGAATACTTGTTGTTGGGCCAGCAGCTTTAACATGGTAGTTTCCATCTTCATCCTTCATCATAACAGGTCCACAATGATAAATAACTTGACCGTTCAAATCAACAGGTGAATCATTTTCTGAAAGATATTTATGGATTGCGTCACGTCCTGTATACATCATTCCATTAATACGAACAACATCTCCAACCTTTAACTCTCTAATTTTCTCCTCTGTAATTGGAGCTTCTAGAACAACTTCTTTTGATTGTTGAGTTTCTTCATTTGAAGCAGCAACTTCATCCTGTGAAAACTCAACATCTTCTCCATCTTGGTACATCCACTCATTGATTGATCCATTTTCCGGATTAACAATAACTCCTAAACGACGATATGCCCAGCAATTATAAGCAACTGATACAAAGAAGCTAGCAGGAATACGATTGATTACCCCAATTTTACAACCAAGTAAAGTCGTTTCTCCACCAAAGCCCATTGTACCAATTCCTAATTCATTTGCATGCTTGACTACATAATCTTCAAGCTCTCGTAAGTCTTCACGTTGATTCACATCATCTACTCGTCTAAACAGCTGTTCTTTCGCTAACTCATAGCCACTCGTACGATCTCCACCTATTCCAACACCAATAAAGCCAGCACTACAGCCTTGTCCTTGAGCTTGGTAAACTGAATGCATAATACATTTGCGTATACCATCAAAATCACGCCCAGCTTTACCTAACCCTTCAAGCTCACATGGTAGACTATATTGAATATTTTTATTTTCACAACCGCCACCTTTTAAAATAAGACGAGCATCAATATAATCCTTTCCCCACTGCTCAAATTTAATGACAGGAGTACCTTCACCAAGATTGTCTCCACTATTATCACCAGAAATAGAGTCAACGGAGTTTGGTCTCAGCTTTCCATCCTTTGTTGCTTGCTCAATCGCTCTTTTAATCTCTTTTTTTATTTCTATCTGATTTGCCCCAACTGGAACTTTTAACTTAAACGTTGGTAAACCTGTATCCTGACATATCGGTGAAACATTATCATCAGCCATCTTAATATTGTTTGTGATTGTTGCTAGTGACATCGCTGATCGTGTACCAGCACTTTCCTTAAGCTTTGCCGCAGCAATAGCTCTTCTTACATCCTTAGGTAAATTGGTCGATGTTTCTACGATTAATTGATACATACTTTCATAAAAATTCTTCATCTCTGACTCTCCCCTTTTACTCCCTATTACTAGCTTTCTATTGGTCTATTACATTAAAAATACAGTCGTTTCTCTCAAGTTTTATTATACTCCTGGATAGTGTTGTTGAAAAGAATTATTGGAAGTGCTTTCAGAAAGAACAAGGGGAGGATTGTGAATACAATGATGTTTAGGGTCTAGATTTTAATTAAAGTAGAAGCATTTAAAACAGCAGCAGTTATTGCAAAAATCTTTAATAGAAGTGTTGTAGCTTGTTATGATTTATTAGTGTAGTAATTCTTGTTTAAGCAATAAAAAAACTAATCCTAGTTTTAGAATTAGTTTTGAACGTGCCTTAGAGGATTCGAACCTCTGACCGACGCCTTAGAAGGGCGTTGCTCTATCCAGCTGAGCTAAAGGCACATGATAACAATAAAATTATGTATAGCAGAAAAATAAATGGCTCCGCAGGTAGGACTCGAACCTACGACCGATCGGTTAACAGCCGATAGCTCTACCACTGAGCTACTGCGGAACAAACAATTAATATGGTGGGCCTAAATGGACTCGAACCATCGACCTCACGCTTATCAGGCGTGCGCTCTAACCAGCTGAGCTATAGGCCCATTTTAATTTGGAGCGGGTGAAGGGAATCGAACCCTCATCATCAGCTTGGAAGGCTGAGGTTTTACCACTAAACTACACCCGCAAAATGGGGCGACTGATGGGAATCGAACCCACGAATGCCTGAACCACAATCAGGTGCGTTAACCACTTCGCCACAACCGCCATTATATTAGGATTATATTTCGTAAGCTTTTGAAGTCTTTGCTATGCGTTGTACTTCCGCTTTGCAGTAAGATAGTAAATGTATGTTATTTTGCTGACGCAAAAAACATTGGTGGAGGGGGGCAGATTCGAACTGCCGAACCCTAAGGAGCGGATTTACAGTCCGCCGCGTTTAGCCACTTCGCTACCCCTCCGTGTAGGGTGAGTGTTTCAATTAAAAATGGTGGCTCAGGACGGAATCGAACCGCCGACACATGGATTTTCAGTCCATTGCTCTACCAACTGAGCTACTGAGCCAATAAGGTTTACGGCTTCCACTAAGCTTCAAATCTCTTCGTCAGCTCTTTCACTCACATCCTCACGTATTCACATACGCTCCGGTGCTCGTTCTGTCGCTTCCTCGACCTTTTCGCTTATTGAAACCCTTTTACACTATCCAAAGATAGATGAGGTTTACGGCTTCCACTAAGTTTCAATTCTCTTCGTCAGCTCTTCCACTCACATCCTCACGTATTCACATACGCTCCGGTGCTCGATCAGTCGCTTTCTCGACCTTTTCGCTTATTGAAAACCTTTTACACTATACAAAGTTAGTAGTGTAAATTAATCATAAAAAAATTAAATGGCGGTCCGGACGGGACTCGAACCCGCGACCTCCTGCGTGACAGGCAGGCAT
>NZ_VOQF01000032.1 GCF_007994985.1 Metabacillus litoralis
ACTTCGTCCGAGAGAGTGAAATTACCGTAGGATTTGGCTTCTGTAGCTGGACAAAGTAAGAGCGAAAACTCAGTTGAATTGAATTGTATAATCGTTATCTAGTTTTGAAGGAATATAACCTTCAAACTTAGTTTTTTATTTGGTGATGATGGCGAAGAGGTCACACCCGTTCCCATGCCGAACACGGAAGTTAAGCTCTTCAGCGCCGATGGTAGTTGGGGGTTTCCCCCTGTGAGAGTAGGACGTCGCCAAGTAAAGGGTGGAAAAGATCAGTAGAGATACTGGTCTTTTTTTGTGGAGAAAAAGGTAAAAAAATAGAGTCAATGTTCTTTACATTATATTTAATATATCGAAGATATGTATGTAAGAGGTAGAGACTAAAAAGCACTACTAGCCTGTGGCTTGGGAGAAGCAAGAAGGTCAAGGAAGCGCAGTGAATGAAGACCGGAATGTGCGTATTTGGCACATGAGGATCTGAATGAACAAGCTGACGCGGAGATTCGCCGCTTATCGCAAGCCGAGATCCGAACGCGGAAGTTAAGCTCCAGCGCCGATGGTAGTTGGGGGGTTCCCCCCTGTGAGAGTAGGACGTCGCCAAGTAAAGTGTGGAAAGATCAGTAGAGATACTGGTCTTTTTTTGTGCGTGAAAAAGGTAAAAAATAAAGTCAATGTTCTTTATATTATATTGAATATGTCTAAGATATGTATGTAAGAGGTAGAGACTAAAAAGCACTACTGGCCTGAGGCTTGGGAGAAGTGAGGCCCATAAGAGATCAGAATTAGCAGTCAAATGTCCGTCATCAAGGAGATGAGACCCATAAGAGAGCAGAATCCCAAGTCAAATGTCCGTCATCAAGGAGATGGTAGCCCATAAGGTGGTAAATCTCAAGGAATGTACGATATTGTTACTTGAGGGTCTGGAGGAACACACGCAGATATTTGTCCTTTAAAAGCACTAGTAGTAGGGAATTAAATGAAAGGTTGAAGGCCAGTAGTAGAGACACTGACCTATTATTGTGAAGATAAAAGGATATCATAATCCTAATCATTCAAAGTAACACTCAAAGATCAAAGGAGTTAGAAGATACTTAAAGGAATAGTTCAATATTGATTCCCAAAAAATGCGTTAGATAAATAAAGTTCAGGCGTACCTTACTTTATATAACATCACAATCACGTTTAAAAGGTTAATATAGCAGAAAAGAACCTGTGTACTAGTTAAAGGTAGCTTTTGAGTCCATTATAAGTTCTCTAAGGCGTAGAGTACCCCGTTAAGATATACATGATAATATCTAATTATCTTATAAGAAATGAAGATATCTAACATTCCTTTTACTAATAAAACCATGTCAAAGAGTACTTTCCAAAAAATTAAAAATTAAATATGGTACCTTTCTTTTTGCTATCTCCATATAACGTAAAATGAATGGGTAATCATCACTTGAAGCACCTAATAATAATTCATACCACCACTCAGTTTCATATCTTGAGATCATACTTAAGTTATATAGTAACAAATAATGAGTTAGTAACTCTGGGATTTGTGGTAGGTCCTCACGAGATGTTGACAAATAAAATGAGTCCTCTTCTAGGTGATATAAAAATGGTAAACAGTTATATTGAAAACCTTTTGTGATATTTATGGATGAAAGAGAGGATGCATTTTCCTTCAAAAGCTTACCAGGGTATTTTTCACATAAAAATTCTGTCAGTCTTTCTTGTGACATATGAAATGCAAATGCAGTGTCTTCATCAATCATGAAATTGCTTTTATCTTTCGCAATCTGTTTTGATGTTATTTCAGATTGATGAAATAAAAAAACATCATTCATTTCTGCTATTTGTTTTAGTAGTGTTTCCATTGAGTATTTTTCAGCATCCAAATGTTTAATTTGGAAAAATAACTCTGCTATATGTGGGAAAAGACCGTATCGTTGAATCTTTATTTCATCTTTAAGAAATTGGTATTGTTGTTTTTTACGTTTTCTACTTGATACACCATGTGCTAATACAGAGGATGTTGTTGGATAATCTGGATCTTTAATAATTAGGCAGGCTTTTAATAGTTGTGAAAAGCCATAAAATAATAAAATAGGTTGGATAGCATGTGGAGCTTGATCAGCTTGAGTAAAAAAATTTTCTCCATGCTTTAAAAAATAAATTAGTCGATATGAATTATCGTAAGAAAGTTGACTTGCATTTTCAAAATTAGTGCTATCATAGTGTTTCTCTAGTCTTTTTTGAATTGTTTGTGTTGATTGATAAGAAAGAAAGCGTTCCCAAATTGATATCTGCATAATTGTACACTCCAATTGATATATTCTAAATATTTAAATTCTTCATTCCTTTCTTGACAGTCGTTCCGCATGTTGATAATCTACTAATAATATTTTGCCGAAAAAGGGGGATTTTACTATGTGGGAACAAAAATTTTCTAAAGAAGGTTTAACATTTGATGATGTCTTACTAGTACCAGCTAAATCTGAGGTATTACCAAGGGATGTAAATTTAAGTGTAGAGTTAACTCCTAGCTTAAAATTAAATATTCCTATTCTAAGTGCAGGTATGGATACTGTTACTGAATCAGCTCTTGCTATTTCAATCGCAAGACAAGGTGGTATGGGTGTTATCCATAAAAACATGTCTATTGAGCAACAGGCAGAACAAGTAGATAAAGTGAAGCGTTCTGAAAGAGGAGTTATTACTGATCCTTTCTTTTTAACACCTGAGCATCAGGTTTTTGATGCAGAACACTTAATGGGTAAATACCGAATTTCTGGAGTCCCAGTTGTAAATAACTCTGAAGATCTCAAACTTGTTGGTATTATTACAAATCGTGATATGAGATTTATACAAGATTACTCAATTAGAATTGATGAAGTCATGACTAAAGATAATTTAGTAACGGCAGATGTAGGCACAACTTTAAAAGATGCAGAAAAGGTTTTACAAAAGCATAAAATCGAAAAATTACCACTTGTTGATAAAGATGGTGTGTTAAAAGGTTTAATTACAATAAAAGATATTGAAAAAGTTATCGAGTTTCCAAACTCAGCTAAAGATGCTCATGGAAGATTAGTTGTTGCAGCAGCAGTTGGTGTAACAGCAGATACTATGATTCGTGTAAAAAAATTAGTTGAAGCAGGTGTTGATGCAGTTGTTGTTGATACTGCACATGGTCACTCTGCAGGGGTGCTAGAAACAGTTAAAACAATTCGCAATGAATATCCTAGCCTAAACATTATTGCAGGTAATGTAGCTACAGCTGATGCTACAAGAGATTTAATTACAGCTGGTGCAAATGTTGTTAAAGTTGGAATTGGTCCAGGATCAATTTGTACAACTCGAGTTGTTGCAGGTGTAGGAGTACCTCAAATTACAGCTGTATACGACTGCGCAACAGAAGCTAGAAAACATGGAGTATCTATTATTGCTGATGGTGGTATTAAGTACTCTGGTGATATGGTGAAGGCTCTAGCAGCAGGTGGGCATGCTGTTATGCTAGGAAGTTTACTTGCAGGAACTTCAGAAAGCCCTGGAGAAACTGAAATCTTCCAAGGTAGACGCTTTAAAGTTTATCGTGGTATGGGTTCTGTAGGAGCAATGGAAAAGGGTAGTAAAGATCGCTACTTCCAAGAAGATAACAAAAAATTCGTTCCAGAAGGTATCGAAGGAAGAACACCTTATAAAGGCCCATTATCTGAAACAATTTATCAACTTGTTGGTGGTATTCGTTCTGGTATGGGTTATTGTGGAACGAAGGATCTAAAAGAGTTAAGAGAAAATACACAATTTGTTCGAATGACTGGAGCAGGCTTAAGAGAAAGCCACCCACATGATGTACAAATTACAAAAGAATCTCCTAATTACTCGATGTAATTTTATTTTTAAAGCTATGTTTTTAGCTCATCGCAGGTAATATTTATGTAGCATTATGTCCTATCAGATACTTATTGCTATAAAGTAGATACGCAACAATTTTTAGAAGAATTAATTATAAATATGACAGAAGTATAACATTTGACAGAGTCTACTACTCTGTCTATTTTTTTTGCATTTTCTGTGATAAAATCAATCTTGTTGTTTAAAAAAAATACGAAAATGATATAGATAATTATAGAAAGTATGGGGGTAGGACATGGTTAACAACATGAAATTAAAACAGGTTATGATACTTATCTTTGCCTTTACTCTAGTTGTATCAGCTTTTTATCCAAATGGTACAGTAAGTGCAGCAGAGGAGTCTATTTCAGTCAATGCAGGGGCTGCTATTATTATTGAGGAATCTACAGGAGCAATCCTTTATGGTAAAAACGTAGATGAAATGCTGCCGATTGCTAGTATGGCTAAAGTCATGACAGAGTATCTTGTTTTAGAAGCAATTGAAAGTGGTAAAATTACTTGGGATCAAACATATACTCCAAGTGAATATGTATATAGAATTTCACAAAATACAAATCTTTCAAATGTTCCATTAAGACAAGATGGATCATATAACGTGAAGGAATTATATGAAGCAATGGCGATTTATTCTGCTAATGGAGCTGCAATTGGATTAGCAGAGATTATTTCAGGATCTGAATCAAACTTTGTAAAACTCATGAACGAAAAAGCGAAAGAGCTTGGTTTACAGAATTATGAGTTTGTAAACGCAACTGGATTAGAAAATAAAGATTTAATTGGTATGCATCCTGAAGGAACAGGTGTGGATGGTGAAAGTAAAGTATCAGCACGTGATATGGCTCTGCTTTCTAGAAGATTAATTCAAGATTATCCAGATATCCTAAAAACAGCAAGTGTTTCTAAAGGAGTATTTAGAGAAGGTACTGACGACCAGACGAATATGCCAAACTGGAATTGGATGTTACCAGGACTGTTATTTGAATATGAAGGTGTAGATGGATTAAAAACAGGTTCTACAGATAATGCAGGATCATGTTTTACAGCAACTGCCGTTAGAAATGGTATGCGTGTTATAACTGTTGTTATAGATGCAAAGGATGATAGTGGGACATTGCATACTCCTAGGTTTAAAGAAACAAAGAAAATGCTAGATTATGCATTTAATAGCTTTTCAGTAAAAGAAGTATTTCCTGCTAACTATCAGGTTAAAAAGCAATCCGAAATTCCTGTTGTTAAAGGAAAAGAGGATAAAGTATCAATCCATACAAAAGATCCTCTAACATTAGTTGTGAAAAATGGAGAAGATAAATTATATAAATCAACGTTTAAACTAGATGAAAAACAGCTTTCAAAAAACGGAGAGCTTACTGCTCCTGTTAAGAAAGACCAAAAAGTTGGAACAATGATTGTCACTTATGAAGGCAAGAGTGAAGCATTAACTTATGTTGAATATAACAAAACTGCACAAGTAGATGTTGTAACAAAGGAAGCTGTTGAGAAGGCAAATTGGTTTGTTTTATCTATGAGAGGAATCGGAGGATTCTTTAGTGGGTTATGGGGAACAGTAACAGATGCGGTTAAAGGATTATTTTAGTTAAAAAAGCTCCTATTATATAGGAGCTTTTTTAATACCTTATTTTTCATAATACAGTTACAATAGTCTACATATAAAAAGTTTGAGGATTGCTTATAATAAGCTATAATGGGAAAATCATGATAGTAAGAATTGATAGATTAGTGAACAATTTAGAATTGTTTTACTAATAACACTAATTTTGATAGGATTTTTCTAGAAGTTAGGATAAAATATAGCGTAGATGAATTTTTAAAAATCTATTACAAATCCTACTATTAGGAAATTACATAAGGGGGACAAACATAATGAGTAATATTGGTACTGATCGTGTAAAACGTGGAATGGCAGAAATGCAAAAGGGCGGCGTAATTATGGACGTTGTCAATGCCGAGCAAGCTAAAATTGCAGAAGAAGCAGGTGCTGTAGCAGTAATGGCACTTGAG
This sequence comes from Metabacillus litoralis, assembly GCF_007994985.1. Classification (GTDB taxonomy): domain Bacteria; phylum Bacillota; class Bacilli; order Bacillales; family Bacillaceae; genus Metabacillus; species Metabacillus litoralis. Next base: position 5,923 of record NZ_VOQF01000032.1, read on the forward strand.
CGTGTTCCTGCTGATATTCGTGCTGCAGGTGGTGTAGCACGAATGGCTGATCCAACTATTGTTGAAGAGGTTATGAACGCAGTTTCAATTCCAGTTATGGCAAAAGCTCGTATTGGTCACATTGTTGAAGCACGTATCCTTGAAGCAATGGGCGTAGATTATATTGATGAAAGTGAAGTATTAACTCCAGCAGATGAAGAATATCACCTTTTAAAAAGTGACTTCACTGTACCATTCGTTTGTGGCTGCCGTGATCTAGGTGAGGCAACTCGTCGTATTGCTGAAGGAGCTTCTATGTTACGTACTAAAGGAGAGCCTGGAACTGGTAATATTGTTGAGGCTGTTCGCCATATGCGTAAAGTAAATGGACAAATTCGTAAAGTTGCAGCAATGAGTGAAGATGAATTAATGACAGAAGCAAAACTTCTAGGAGCACCATTTGAACTTCTTCTTCAAATTAAGAAAGAAGGAAAATTACCAGTTGTTAACTTTGCAGCAGGCGGTGTAGCAACACCAGCTGATGCAGCATTAATGATGCAATTAGGTGCAGATGGAGTATTTGTAGGTTCTGGTATCTTCAAATCAGAAAACCCAGCTAAATTTGCTCGTTCAATTGTAGAAGCTACTACACATTATCAAGACTATGAACTAATTGCTAAGCTTTCAAAGGGACTTGGATCTGCTATGCAAGGAGTAGAGATTTCAAGCCTTTTACCAGAGCAAAGAATGCAGGATCGTGGTTGGTAATTAAAAGGAGTTTTTAACATGCTAAAAATAGGTGTATTAGGTTTACAAGGAGCCGTAAGAGAGCATATACGTTCAATTGAGGCTTGTGGTGCTGAGGGTATTGTTGTGAAAGCAATAAACCAATTGGATGAGGTTGATGGTCTAATTATCCCTGGTGGAGAAAGTACAACAATGCGTCGTTTAATAGATAAGTATCATTTTATGGAGCCTTTAAAGGCATTTGCAGATTCTGGTAAGCCAATGTTTGGTACTTGTGCAGGGCTTATCCTACTTGCTAAAAACCTTGTAGGTTATAGTGAGTCACACTTGGGCTTACTTGATGCAACTGTTGAACGCAATTCCTTCGGTCGTCAAAAGGATAGCTTTGAAGCTGAATTGATGATTACAGGAGTTGGAGAAGACTTTGTAGGAGTCTTTATTCGCGCTCCACATATCGTTGAGGTAGGAGAAGATGTAGAAATCTTATCTAAGCATGATGGGAGAATTGTTGCAGCTCGTCAGGGGAATTTCCTCGGATGCTCTTTCCATCCTGAACTAACAGACGATCACCGAATGACTCAATTATTCATAAACATGGTAAAAGAATCAAAATAAATGTATAAAAAGCTTGAAGCAGTTGTAAACTTATAGTAAATTATGATTACCAAAGGCTGTTTTCGCAACACCCTTTTAGAGTCAAAAATACTGTTTTTGACAACGAATGGGGATCGTTAACAACAATCATTCGAAAAAGAGCCTTACCAAATTATATATGAAAATATGTTGATAGGAACTAGTATCAAGAAGTTCTATCTATAGAGAGCCGATGGTTGGTGAAAATCGGTGATAGATGCTTGTGAATCCATCCTTGAATGAAGTGCTGAACTAATAAGATTAAAGTAGGCATTTCCGGCTATGACCGTTATTCATTAAGTGAAAGATACATAATGTATTTTTAACTAGGGTGGCAACGCGGGTAACTCTCGTCCCTTTTTGGGACGGGAGTTTTTTTGTGTTCCTTTTTTAAAAAAATCAGTGAGAAAAGGAGAATGAACATGCTGGATAGTAAATTTTTACGCACAAATTTAGAAGAAGTAAAAGAAAAGTTAGCTAAACGTGGAGAAGATTTAACAGACTTCGGTAAGTTTGAGTCATTAGATAAGAAGAGAAGAGAGCTAATTAACTCAACTGAAGATAAAAAGAGTAAGCGTAATGAAGTATCAGGCCAGATAGCTCAACTAAAGCGTGAAAAAAAAGATGCCGATCACTTGATTCAGGAAATGAAGCAAGTTGGCGAGGAGATAAAAGCTTTAGATGATGAATTACGTACTGTAGAAACCGAACTAGATACATTATTACTTTCAATTCCTAACATTCCTCATGATAGTGTACCAGTTGGTGACACCGAGGATGATAATGTTGAAGTACGTACTTGGGGAGAAATTCCAAAATTTAAATTTGAACCAAAACCTCATTGGGATATAGCAGATGGGTTGAAAATATTAGACTTTGAAAGAGCTGCTAAAGTTACTGGAAGTCGCTTCGTATTTTATCGTGGACTTGGTGCAAGGTTAGAAAGAGCTTTATTTAATTTTATGTTAGATTTACATGTTGATGATCATGGGTATACAGAAATTCTACCTCCTTTTATTGTGAATCGTGATAGTATGACCGGAACAGGACAATTACCAAAGTTTGAGGAAGATGCCTTTAAAATTGAAGGCGAGGATTACTTTTTAATTCCAACTGCAGAGGTACCTGTAACAAATTTACATCGTGAGGAAATTTTAAATGTAGAGCAACTACCAATAAGCTATGCTGCATTCAGTGCAAATTTCCGTTCTGAAGCAGGATCAGCTGGTAGAGATACTAGAGGTCTGATTCGTCAGCATCAATTTAATAAAGTTGAACTAGTTCGTTTTGTTAAACCTGAAGATTCTTATGAAGAGCTTGAAAAACTTACAGGACATGCTGAAAAAGTGCTACAATTATTAGGATTACCTTATCGTGTTCTAAGCATGTGTACAGCTGATTTAGGATTTACTGCAGCTAAGAAATATGATTTAGAAGTGTGGATACCGAGCTATGAAACATACCGTGAAATATCTTCTTGTAGTAACTTTGAGGCATTTCAAGCACGTCGAGCAAATATCCGCTTCAGACGAGATCCTAAAGCGAAAGTTGAGCATGTTCATACATTAAATGGCTCTGGTCTTGCAATTGGTCGTACTGTTGCAGCAATTCTTGAGAATTACCAGCAGGAAGATGGATCTGTTATCATTCCTGAAGTGTTACGTCCATATATGGGGAATAAAGAAAGAATTAGTATAGAAGATTAAAATTATGGAATGATATTAAAAAGAGTAGGTAGAGGAAATATAATTCTTCTACTTACTTTTAAAGATATTAAGAAAAAAATTTGAAATATGTTGACAGATTGTCTTATGTATGATAAATTAGATCTTGTCGATGCGGAGGAATACCCAAGTCCGGCTGAAGGGATCGGTCTTGAAAACCGACAGGGGTGTCAAAACCCGCAGGGGTTCGAATCCCCTTTCCTCCTCCATAACTTTAAATTTAAATTCCATATCCAGCGCATAAGATATGGGAGATTGATAAAAATCGTTACTATATGTAGCGATTTTTTTTTATTCTCTGTGTCTACTTTATATAAAATATAGAAAAGGACCATATGTACATAACGGATATTGTTATGTACATATGGTCCTTTTTGAGTTCTGATGGGATTTGTAATCGCTAGAAACAGAATTGATAAGGATATGAAGCATGAATAGTCTAAAATAATGTTATTTCTTCAGAAATTTAGTTTGCTCAATAAATTGACCTACTCTTGCAATGATAGGTTCAATTGTTTGTTCATTCGTCATAATATCATAGTCATTGATGTTAATGCGTAGAACTGGGCAAGCGTTAAAGTTATTGATCCAATTTTCGTAGCGTTCATGCATTTCTTTCCAATAATCAATAGGTGTCTGCTGTTCCATAGGTCGTCCACGTAGCTTAATTCTAGATAATATATCATCTAAACTTCCTTCGAGATAAATAAGTAAATCAGGATGTGGAAAGTATGGAGTCATAACCATTGCGTCGAAAAGGTTTTTATATGTTTCGTAATCAACCTCAGACATTGTACCTTTTTCATAATGCATCTTGGCAAATATTCCGGTATCCTCATATATAGACCGATCCTGAACAAAGCCTCCGCCATATTCATATATTTTCTTTTGTTCCTTAAAGCGCTCAGCAAGGAAATAAATTTGTAAATGAAAACTCCATCGCTCAAAATCAGCATAAAACTTATCTAAATAAGGATTTGAATCGACTTTTTCAAAAGAAGTTTTAAAATCTAATTCTCTCGCTAGTGTCTTTGTCATAGTAGATTTTCCTACTCCAACAGTACCAGCAATTGTAATGACAGAATTGTGGGGGATATTATATTTTTCGCGTAAATTCATGTGTGCTAGCTCCTTTGTGCAAAAACTGATCTAAAGTATTGAATATATAAGTTAAATCCTCTTTGTTTTGTACAAAATCTAATGTATCTCCATCAAATCGAATAACTGGTATAGAGGGATCTGCTTTTTCTAAATGTGACATCGCCATTTCATAGTCTTCAGAAAGCTGCTGAAGATAGCTAGGATCAATATTTCGTTCTATTTCTCGACCACGCTTGGCAATTCGAGAAAGTAATGTATCTAGACTGGCATTTAAGTAAATAATAAGATTAGGCTTAGGCATGTCCTGTGTTAAAATATCATAGATTTTCAAATATTTATCATATTGTTCATTCTTTAATGTTCGTTTTGCAAAGATAAGGTTTTTATAAATGTGATAATCAGCAACAACAGGCTTTGATTGTTGTAAATATTTTAAATCAATATCCTCTAATTGTTTGTATCTATTGCAAAGAAAGAACATTTCTGTTTGAAAGCTCCACTCTTCAATATTTGTATAAAACTTCCCTAAAAATGGATTTTCATCAACAATTTCCTTTAATAAATGAAATTGATAATAATCAGCAATTGCTTTTGATAATGAAGTTTTACCGATTCCAATCGGTCCCTCAACAGTTATAAAGGGTATATTCATAATGGGTCCTCCTTTAAAGCGAAACACCAGATACTAAAAATCGACAAATTTCATTTTACCATAGCAATCACTGTTTTGAGTAAATAAATAATGTTTGTTATTATTTCCAAGAAATTTTTTAAGGTTTTCTGGGTGTACGTTCAATGATTCATCGAATGTTGGATTATTTTATATGGGGCTTTATAAGGGAGGATAAAAAATGAGGTTTACTTAGGTTGGACACAATTGTATAAAAAGTGAACATCCTTAAGCAACCTCGGGTATGGTTATTTCTTTTCGATTGTAAAATTATCAGATAGTAAGAGCCAATTTTGTGGAAATGATAAACCTAACTTCCAATAGCTTATTCCTCTCAAATCTAATTCTTTGATTAAATCAAATTTTGCTTGAATAGATCTTGCATCTTCAAACCAAACTTTATGTTCTTTCCCGTTTTCATCAACATAATCAAAGTTAGGTGCTTGTGATTTTTGGTCATATTTAATTGGTACATTATATTTACTTGCTAAAAGGATTGCTTGCTGTGGACTCACAGCTTTTGCGAATTGTCCTCCTTGGACAAACGGTAATGTCCAATCATATCCATATAAATTTTGCCCCATCATAATTTTACGGCTAGGCATTTCTGAAATGGCATATTCTAAAACTTCCCTGACTGGACCGATCGGAGAAACAGCAAGTGGTGGACCTGCACTATATCCCCATTCATATGTCATAATAACAACAAAATCAACAATTTCTCCGTGGGCTTTATAATCATGTGCTTCATACCAGCGACCTTTTTGTTCAGCGCTTGTTTTAGGTGCTAGAGCAGTAGAAAGTAGCCAGCCCTCTTTGCTAAATCTAGCTTTTGCCTTCCGTAGAAATTGGTTATAAGCTTCACGATCTTGTGGACGTAAATACTCCATGTCAAAGTGAATATCTCTAAATCCATACTTTTTAGCAGCTTTTACAATATTATCCAATAATTTATTTTGAATATCCATATTTGTTAAAACAATTCGACCAAGTTCATCACTGAACTGATCATTTTCTAAGTTTGTAATAGCCATCATAAGAGTAACATTATTTTGTTTAGCTATTTGTGGGAAGTTATTTAATAATGGTTCCTTTAGTGTGCCATCTCTTTGTATTTGAAAGCTAAATGGTCCTAAGTAAGTTAAATATGGTGCAGCGTCTCGAGCAGCTTGCTCTAGATTTGCTGCAACACTTGTTCCACGAGGTTCAATATATGCATTTGACTCGACAGTTCGCTTAGGTTGATCTGGAATATAAAGTCTTAATCCAATAGTGAGGGGCTGATTTATAGGTATATTATTAATTCTTGCTAATTCTTCATAAGAAATCCCTAATTTCTGACCAATGCTATATAAGCTATCACCAGGCTGAACGAAGTAAAACCTACCTTTGATAGGAATCACAATTGCTTGCCCGACAACTAAATCACTAGCATTAGGTATTTCATTTGTTGAAACAATTTCCTCAACAGAAGTACTGTAAGCCTGTGCGATGCTAAACAAACTTTGTCCTTGCTGGACGATATGTATTTGCATGTTGTCCTCCTCAGTATCCTTTTTGTACATCATATGAAAAGAATACCGGGAGCATGTTAGTTAATTTTTATATCTGGAGATTTAGAGATAGCAGCCTTTAAGGTATTTTCCATCATTTTCAATGCGAAGGTGTTGTCTTCAACAGTGTTAGAGGCAATACAGTCTGCTGGAATTGTTAAATTATATTCTCTCATATAAGCATCATTTGCGGTAAATAAGACACAAATGTTTCCTGCAATACCTGTTATGATAAGGTCTTTTATATTCAAACTATATAAAAGAGTATTCAAGGCTGTACCATAAAAAGCTGAATGTTTGGGTTTGATGAGAAAAAAGTCATCATCCTCAGGATATAATCTATGAATGATATGTTCACTATATTGATTTCTACATTTTTTTGCGATTTTTTGGAAGTCTGCTTGCCAAAGCTGATAATGGTCATTGATATATATGATTGGACATCCTTTACTTTTCGCGCGATTTTTTAAGGAAGAAATATTATGTGAGATATCTTCGGCTTGTTTTGCTAAAATAGGACCATAATTGAATTGAAAATCATTAATCATATCAATGATTAATAAAGCTTGACTAGAAGTCTGTTTCATTTTGTATTCCTCCTTACTTACATGTAGGGTGTTACAAAAATGGGATTTATATAAGGGGATTTTGGTAAATGAATGATCAATATTATATGAACATGGCTATTAAAGAAGCGAAGAAAGCTAGAGAAATAGGTGAAGTTCCTATTGGTGCTGTGATTGTTTTGGATGATGAAGTGATTTCAACAGCATATAACTTACGTGAGAAAGAGCAACGATCTATTGCACATGCAGAAATTCTAGCAATTGATAAGGCATGCCAAGAATTAGAAACCTGGAGATTAGAGAATGCCACATTATATGTGACATTAGAGCCATGCCCTATGTGTGCAGGAGCTATTGTTTTATCGAGAATTAAACGAGTTGTATACGGTGCTGCTGATCCAAAGGGTGGTTGTGCTGGAACACTAATGAATTTATTGCAGGATGAGCGTTTTAATCACCAAGTAGATGTTTTGAGTGGTGTAGAGGCAGAAGCTTGTGGTAAGATGTTAAGTGACTTCTTTAAAGAGCTAAGAACTCGTAAAAAGAAATGAAATTATTAATTAGCAAAAACTTACATACCTTAGACGTTGCATTTTAGTTTATAAGGTTATATACTAATATATGCGTCGTATTAAACGGTGCATTAAATTTGGTATCAATTTTGCCGTGCTAAGCGGGGAGGTAGCGGTGCCCTGTACTCGCAATCCGCTCTAGCGAGGCCGAATCCCTTCTAGAGGTTAGCACACTGTAGGGCTGCCTTAAGTAAGTGGTGTTGACGCTTGGGTCCTGCGCAATGGGAATCCATGAACCATGTCAGGTCCGGAAGGAAGCAGCATTAAGTGGAAGCTCTCATGTGCCGCAGGGTTGCCTGAGCCGAGCTAACTGCTTAAGTAACGCCTATGGTGGCTAATCGACGGAAGGTGCACGGCAGTTAATTTAAAATAGAAACTCACTCTTTACGGAGTGAGTTTTTTGTTTATCTTATTTTGTTAAAGTTTGCTCACTCCTACCTATTAATCATGTAAAACAACATAGTAATGATGAAGTTATCTTTATTTATAATGAAATCTATAATTGATGAATCTCACTTTGTAAAATGGTTAATGGTTGTTATAATAAAATAGAAGAAAATGAAGGGAGACGTTTTTGTGGGTTATCAAGCATTATACCGTGTGTTCCGACCTCAAGTTTTCCACGACGTGGTTGGACAAGAACATATCACTAAAACGTTGCAAAATGCCCTATTACAAAATAAATTTTCCCATGCGTATCTTTTTTCTGGTCCAAGAGGAACTGGGAAAACAAGTGCTGCCAAAATTTTTGCTAAAGCTGTTAACTGTGAGAAGTCTCCAGTAGCAGAGCCGTGTAATGAATGTGCAGCTTGTAAAGGGATTACAAATGGTTCAATATCAGATGTTATAGAAATTGATGCTGCGTCTAACAATGGTGTTGATGAGATTAGGGATATTCGTGACAAAGTAAAGTATGCTCCGTCATCAGTAGAATACAAAGTATATATAGTCGATGAAGTTCATATGCTATCGATTGGTGCATTCAATGCTTTATTAAAAACACTTGAAGAGCCACCACGTCATGTTATTTTTATTTTGGCAACAACAGAACCACATAAAATTCCATTAACGATTATATCTCGTTGTCAACGCTTTGATTTTCGAAGAATAACTGCATCAGCGATTGTAGGAAGAATGAAAGAAATTGTACATAATCAGGAAATCGTTGTTGATGAATCGGCTCTTGATGTCATTGCTCGTGCTGCAGACGGTGGTATGCGTGATGCATTAAGCCTTCTAGATCAAGCAATATCATATAGTGATGAAAAAGTAACATTGGATGAAGCATTGCTTATTACAGGATCTGTATCACAAAATTTTATCGGCAAGATAGCAGAAGCGATTAATCAAAAGGATGTATCAACTGCTCTGCAGTCTCTTGACCAGCTAATGTATCAAGGGAAAGATCCTAGCAGATTTATAGAAGATTTTATTTATTATTATCGAGATATGCTTTTGTATCAAACTGCACCAACATTAGAGGATGTTCTAGAACGTGTATCAGTCGATGAACAATTTATTGAACTTTCAAGGGAAATACCTTCCAGTGCTATATACGAAACAATCGAAACTTTAAGTAAAAGTCAGCAAGAGATGAAATGGACAAACCACCCAAGAATTTTCTTAGAGGTTGCTATTGTGAAATTGTGTCAGCAATCAAGTGCAGCAACACAATTTGATCAAGAAGGTTATCAATCCTTGCTCGAAAAAATTACTAACCTACAATCTGAATTAAATACAATAAAGCAGCAAGGATTAGCAGCACCACAGCAAAGAAGCGCAGGTGCTGAACCAAAACAAAGGTCAATGAAAAGTGGATACAAAACTCCTGAAGGTCGAATTCAAGAAATATTAAAGGTAGCAACTAGACAAGACCTAGAAGTAATAAAAAGTCGTTGGGGAGAACTTTTAGAGCTTCTTAAAAGGCAAAATAAAGTATCACATGCAGCATTGCTAAATGACAGTGAACCAGTAGCTGCATCAGAAACTGCATTTATTTTAAAATTCAAGTTTGAGATTCATTGTAAGATGGTTGCTGAAAATAATAACAATGTAAGAACAAATCTTGAAATGATTTTACAAGAAATCACCGGAAAAACTTTGGAAATGGTTGGCGTTCCGGAACCTGATTGGGTTAAAATAAGGAAGGAATTCCTACAGGATCAAAAAGATGATGATAATAATCAGCAAAGTGGTGAAGAAGATCCCCTTATTGCTGAAGCGATGAAATTAGTAGGAAATGAGCTAATTGAAATAAAAGACTAATAATTATATGGAGGAATGTAAGATGATGCGAGGCGGCGGCGGTAATATGCAAAAGATGATGAAACAAATGCAAAAAATGCAAAAGGATATGGCGAAAGCTCAAGAAGAACTAGTTGAAAAAACAGTTGAAGGCTCAGCTGGTGGTGGAATGGTATCAGTTGTTGTTAACGGTCAAAAAGAATTAATCGAAGTTAATATTAAAGAAGAAGTTGTAGATCCAGAAGATATCGAAATGCTACAGGATCTTGTTTTAGCAGCAACGAATGATGCGTTGAAGAAGATGGATGATTTAACAAATGAAACAATGGGACAATTCACAAAAGGAATGAATTTACCAGGAATGTTCTAGGGGGATTAATCATGCATTATCCTGAACCAATATCAAAGCTAATTGATAGCTTTATGAAATTGCCAGGAATCGGACCGAAAACGGCCGTTCGTCTGGCTTTTTTTGTACTAAATATGAAAGAAGATGTTGTATTAGATTTTGCAAAGGCACTAGTAAACGCAAAGCGTAATCTCACTTACTGCTCTGTTTGCGGTCATATTACAGATCAAGATCCATGCTATATCTGTGAAGATCAACGACGTGACAAAAGCTTAGTTTGCGTTGTACAAGATCCAAAGGATGTAATAGCAATGGAAAAAATGAAAGAATATAACGGCCTTTATCATGTTCTCCATGGATCTATTTCTCCTATGGAAGGAATAGGACCGGAAGATATTAAGATTCCAGAGCTTTTAAAGAGATTACAAGATGATGTAATCCAAGAAGTAATATTAGCCACTAATCCTAATATTGAGGGTGAGGCAACTGCAATGTATATCTCAAGATTACTAAAGCCATCTGGTATAAAGCTAACCAGAATTGCACATGGTTTACCTGTTGGTGGGGACTTGGAATATGCTGATGAAGTTACTTTATCTAGAGCACTAGAAGGAAGAAGAGAACTATAAAGGGGGATAATTCATGTTATTTCGCCGAAAAGGATGGTTAAGAAGTCAATATGATCAACAGCTAATTCAGAATTTACTACTGATGAAAAAAGAGTGGAATCGTCAAAAGCAATTAGTTGATAAAAGTGTTGAACCATCACCTCAAGTTCTCTATGAACTCAAAGTGGCCGAAGCAAAATACTTCTTTCTGTTAAAAGAAGCTAAGGTAAGGAAAATTAAGATTGGGAAAATGTGAAATAATTGTTTGATGTTTTGCTAGGAAGCTTGTTCTATTTTTCCACTCACTTCATATGTTTAATTATAAGCATAGTATGAAAGTGAGTGATACGGATGGATCCAATCATTGTATTTTCTGTTCTAGGTGGATTGATTCTTGTTTTATTATTTGTAGGAGCACCAATACGACCTTTACGATGGATAGGTCAACTATTTATTAAAGTTATTGTTGGTGCATTGTTATTGTTTTTTGTAAATGTTTTTGGTACGAGCTTTGATTTACATATACCAATTAATTTAATTACTTCTACTATTTCAGGAGTTTTAGGTATTCCAGGATTAGCTGCATTAGTTGTTATAAAAACAATGATCATATAAAGAGAAGACAAATGGTGTTCCGTTTGTCTTTTCTTTTTGTATCGATTTGAGTAATGGAGTTTGAGAACAATAGACAAGATTATTGGATATATAATAAAGAGCTCTCTTAAATTTTATGTAGTCCTAATTGTTGACTTATAATTATGAAAATGATATATTTTAAATCGTCTCTTACAGAGATATTAAAATATATCACTCATTTAAAATAGTTTTTAAAAAAGTATTGACTTATAATTTGTTAACGTGTTAATATATTAAAGTCGCTTCTGATTAAGAGTGATTGAAAAGTTCTTTGAAAACTAAACAAAACCAAGCGTGCCAACGTTAATTTCGATTAACAAAAATGT
>NZ_VOQF01000033.1 GCF_007994985.1 Metabacillus litoralis
TTACAACATTTTCACTTAAAAAAGTTCCACCTGTTCCTGTAATATTACTCACCTGTTTATATTTAGTTAGATTTGAAGCTATGCTACCATAAATATTAGGTTTAATTGTATAAGAGAAAATAATATCTGGTTTTAGCTCCTTCATTACTTTTATATACTTTAAAATTAAACAAAAATCAATGATTGGGTTTATTCCCCTTCGGTCTACAGGAGTTTCTATAACCTTACACCCAATGTTAACAAAGAAATTATTCTCTTCAGCTTTCGGCATCGAAATAAATACCTCGTGACCATCCCCAACGAGTTTTTTAATTAACTCTTTTCTAAAATTATATAACGTTATGAAATGATTTGATAAAATTAATATCTTTTTTTTCACGTTCATTCATCCTCACATACTACCTATTTTGTAGTGGTATCCTCGTTACTATTAAGTTCCTTTGCACAAACTCCAGTACCACCTTCTACAACTCCATCACTCTTTACAACACTAATGATAGTTCCAAAGAAACACTTTATGTCCATCCATAAGCCTATCTTCTTAACATAATCTCCATCTAACTTTGCCTTAACCTCTATTGGAAGCTCATCCCTACCATTAATCTGTGCCCATCCCGTTAGGCCTGGTGGAACGTCATTTGCACCGTACTTATCACGCTCAGTAATAAGATCATATTGATTCCACAAGGCTGGCCTCGGCCCAATTATACTCATCTGCCCAACAAATATATTCCAGATCTGAGGTAGTTCATCTAATGAGGTTTTTCTCAAGAACTTTCCCATTTTAGTAATATATTGTCCTGGGTTATCTAATAGGTGCGTTGGTGTGTCCTTAGGAGTATCAATTCTCATCGTACGGAATTTCAAAATATTAAAATGTTTTTTGTTAATTCCAACACGCCTTTGCTTGAAAAGAATAGGACCTTTTGAATCTAATTTAATTCCTACAATAAGAATTAAAAAAATAGGGGACAGTGCAATCAACCCTATCAATGAAAGAACAATATCTATTAACCTTTTAACTTTCATGTACATCTCCGTTACACTCCTTGAAAGTAAATTTAGTTTGTTAGTACTTAACTAGAACCCATTCCAACCAACTACTAACCTACTAAACTTAATCTATAATCGATATCCACCTCGTAATATCTATTCAATAAACAACATTCAATCACGAAACTTTTTCATTTTTACTCTAACTTCAACCGTGTTTCTACCTATTAAGCTACCATTCAATCAAACCTTAAAAAGCACTAAAAACACTCGAAGTCCTTATGTCACAAGGCATGTAGTCAGTTCCACCTTACCATTCAACCAACAATATAACATTAAAAGTACGGATTAAATGTCAAATACTCCTGACAACCCCATGTTAGTATACTCTCACTCACATTTAATCCATTCTAAATTATGTTATCCCATCATAAAAACGGCACAGCTCCCTCTTCATTATCCTCATCACTAACTCCACTAAGATGTTCACTACAACGAATCATCCCATCAATAAAACTCAAAATCCTATTATCTAGGTAAATTTCAACCCCATATTGACGAACATACCCTATAACACCTCTGATGAGTGATCAATATCAGTTAATGTAAGATTAGCCTCATAACTCTTCTCCAATTTGGTCCTATTAACATGACAAACATCTTCCTTAGTATTTTCTATATACCCAAAAATAAAGGAACGGCAATAGTAGCTATTATCCCTAAAATAAACATAACACCTAATAATTCAACTGGAGTTAACCCTTTATTACTAAAAAACATATTAAATCTAATATGCATCTCTACCACCACACAATATAAAATCTGTATAGACTACGAGATCAATTTAAAACTTAAAATTACCCAATAAATCTCTATTATTAGATTTAGTGCAATTTTAAAAAATCGGGCATCAAACCCAACCTCACACCATCCCACTGACAACAAAGTGTCTAAGGCCCCAAAAAACCCACAGAACAGCCGAGTGCCTCCGATGATAAAGGTAAAGGAGGCATCACCTATTGAGAAAAGTGCAATTGCCTTGATCAGACCTCGAGGGTCTAGGTCTAGGCGCTGTAGCTTGACACCAACACTAGCTAAAAAACCTTATATTTCCCTCTAAAAAAGGTTTTACTGCTTAACTTCCTCTTTCTCCACAACACTCTTCAAATATTCTAATACATCACTCTTCAAATCTTCTCTACCCAACGCAAATTCAAGAGTCGCCTTAATAAACCCAAACTTATCACCAACATCATAACGTTTCCCTACAAAATCACAAGCCATTACATGCTGTTGCACATTTAGCTCTTTAATCGCATCAGTTAACTGAATCTCTCCACCTGCACCAGGTGCTTGATTTTCTAAAATATCAAATATTCCTGGTGTTAATACATAACGTCCCATAATCGCATAATTTGAAGGAGCTTCACTAATGCTTGGTTTCTCTACAAGATCATTTACTGCAAACACATTTCCATTGTTATTGTTCTTATCAATTGAAACAACACCATACTTCGAAACATCCTGCTCTGGTACTTGCTGTACACCAATAACAGAACAATCATGCTCTTCAAACGTATCAATCAACTGCTTCAAGCAAGGATTTTCAGGGCAATGAACAATATCATCACCAAGTAACACAGCAAATGGTTCATTCCCAATAAAACGACTTGCACATGCTATCGCATGGCCTAATCCTAATGGTTCTTTTTGACGAATATAATGTATATTAGCTAATTTAGAAATTCCCTGAATTTCTTCAAGCTGCTCAAACTTACCTTTTTTCGCTAGTGTCTCTTCTAATTCATAAGATTTATCAAAATGATCTTCAATTGCTCTTTTCCCTCTACCTGTCACAATGATGATATCTTCAATTCCTGATGCAACAGCTTCTTCTATAATATACTGTATCGTTGGCTTATCTACTATTGGTAACATTTCCTTAGGCTGTGCTTTTGTTGCTGGTAAAAATCTTGTTCCTAGCCCTGCTGCAGGTATAATCGCTTTTCTTACCTTTTGCATGTCCTTCACCTCAAATTAATTAGCATTTTTTACTAGCAATTCTTCTTTCTTATTCGCTAATCCAAGTACATATTCTCTTATATAACGATTATCATATGTGTCATGATTTTCAATTAATGTACTTACTTTCCCATACTCAAATTCCACTGTTTTCCCAATAAAGATCTTAGGAAACACTTCTTCACTATGAACCTCATTCTCACCAAGAAGTTCTTCATACATCTTCTCGCCAGGTCGAATTCCAGCATATCTAATTCCGATCTCATCCTCTGTATAACCAGATAAACGAATCAGATTTTTCGCTAAATCAACAATCTTCACCGGTTCACCCATATCTAACACAAAAATCTCACCACCACGAGCAAGTGCTCCTGCTTGCATCACAAGTCTTGATGCCTCAGGAATCGTCATAAAGTACCTTGTCATATCAGGGTGTGTAACCGTCACAGGTCCACCGTTTTGAATTTGTTTCTTAAATAGTGGAATAACACTACCACGACTTCCAAGAACATTCCCAAATCGAACCGCTACAAATCTTGTATTACTTGATTTATCTAACTGTTGAATAACCATCTCTGCAATACGCTTTGTTGAGCCCATCACATTTGTTGGGTTTACTGCTTTATCAGATGAAACAAGAACAAATGTACCAACACCAAATGTATCTGCTGCTTCTGCGACATTCTTTGTTCCAAGTACATTATTCTTTACTGCTTCTTTTGGATTATATTCCATTAATGGCACATGCTTATGTGCTGCAGCATGATACACAACATCAGGCTTATGCTCGTCCATAACATCGAAAATTCGATGACGATCTTGAATATCAGCAATAACAGGAAGTATCTCAATTTCTTCCTGATATCGATTTCTGATTTCCATATCAATCGCATAAATTGAGTTTTCACCATGACCTAATAATAAAAGCTTCTTAGGCTTAAATTTACAAATTTGTCTACAAATCTCTGAACCTATTGAACCTCCAGCACCTGTTACTAAAATTGTTTTTCCCGTTACTTTTTTAGCAATGCTTTCTAAATCTAATTCAACAGGATCACGACCCAACAAATCTTCAACCTGTACATCACGGAATTGGTTAACAGCAACCTTACCAGTTACAATATCCTCAATCATTGGCATAATCTTTGTTTTTGCTTTTGTTTTGCTACATTGCTGATAAATCTTTTGAATTTCTGATTTACTTAAAGATGGAATCGCAATAATAATATGGTCAATTTGTTTATTTTCAACGATTGCTGGAATATCTTCTGTTGTGCCAAGTACAGTTACTCCATATATTTGAAGCTTTCGTTTCGATTCATCATCATCAACAAATGCTACTGGTGTTAAGCCGCTATCGTTGTTTTTTAATAATTGACGCACAAGCATTGTTCCTGCTGAGCCAGCTCCAATAATAAGTGCGTTTTTTGTTTCAGCTTGTGATTTAATAAAGCGATCTCGTACAATTCTCCATGAAAAGCGTGATCCACCAATAAGGCACATATGTAATAACCATGTGATAAATAACACACGGACATAGATATGGCCGTTAACGACTAACTGAACAGCTGCAGCTAATGCGATAGAATAAGAGATTGCCTTAACAATTGCGACTAACTCACCAACACTCGCATACTCCCATGCTTTATGATATAAACGGTAAATTGACGCGAATACATGATGACTGATCAGCAATGTAATCGAGCTAATTGTGAGCATTGATAGGGAGTAAAAATTAACATAAGGATTTAAAATAAAATAACCTATATAAATGGAGAATAGAACAATAAGCGAATCCAACCCTACGAGCATTGATACCCTCTTTGAATAACTCATTAGAATCCCTTCTTTTCACATAAATTTGTGCAAAATAAATATCTAATGAAAAAACACGATAGTTTGTGCTCTTTAATTAGACATCTATTTTCGTTTTCATTTTGCTTTCCTGCAGTCTCTTTTCTATTACATTGTTTAGCATCTTTTGGATTTCTATTAATCTTTCTAGTGGTGCATCTTGATACAGGTAACGGATCGTTTTTTTGATGGACTTTGGTAGATCTTCGAAACGGTTCATTATTTCAAGCTCCTTTCATGTATTTATAGTAGAAGGTTACATATACCTTACTGCAAAATTGAATATTCATTACAAACTACGACCAGTACTTCTTACTATCAATAAGTCATGATATAAATATGTTCTTCATAATAAACGAGTTAAATGACATCAGAAATGAGGTAGTTCTGTTATGAGGATACAGTTAGTGTCAGTTTTCTCTTTAGATGACTAAATAATAAGTTTAACCGTGCTACAAAGAAGCTTATTTCTTTTGAAGTGATAATCTGAGACTATTGCATTGCAATCTTTATCTTACAAAAATATAATTACAACAAAATACCCATTCTCTTCTGGAAAAAACCCACTAATACTTAATGCTATTTCCCTATAACAACTTGCGTACTTTAGCGTATCATAGTAGAAAACCAAAGAAAAGAGGGGTATTTTGTCGAAATATGACTATTTTCCCCCGTAGTAGTAATAATACTGACTGTCTTGCACCTTTTTGTTATTTAACACAACTCCTAATATCTTAGCCTTTGCGCTTTCTAGAAGTTCCTTCGCCTTTTTCGCAGAATCGATTTCTGTTTTTCCACTACTTACAACAAGTACAACACCATCTGCTGCATTTGATAATACCTGTGCATCAGTTACTGCGAGCACTGGTGGTGTATCAAGAATGATAATGTCATATTCATCTTTTGCTTGCTCTAACAAAGCTTTCATCCCTTTTGATCCTAGTAATTCAGAAGGATTTGGTGGAATTGGTCCACTTGATAGTACCCATAGCTTGTCTTGAGATGTTACATGTACAGCTTCTCCTAATGTTGCTTGTCTAGTTAATACATTAGATAACCCAACATGATTTTCTGTACGGAAAGTATAATGAACAGTTGGTTTACGTAAATCTGAATCGATTAGTAATACTCGTTTACCTTGTTGTGCAAAAACGACAGCCAAGTTTGCTGTTGTTGTTGATTTTCCTTCAGCTGGACCTGATGAAGTAACAATGATTGTTTGAAGTTCTTCATCAATACTTGAGAATTGGATATTTGTACGAATTGTACGGAACTGTTCTGCAATCGGTGACTTTGGGCTTGTCATTGAGATTAAGCTTCTGTTTTGTAATTGAAATAATTGTTTACGATCTTTACGAGCCAACAGACTCACCTCGCGTTCTTGGAAGTGTAGTTTTACTGTTTTGTTCTTTCATTTCGCCTTCCATATTAATTGTCGTAATTGCACCTAATACTGGAAGACCAAGTTGATTTTCGATATCTTGTTCGTTCTTAATTGTGTTATCTAAGTATTCAAGTAAAAATGCTAATCCAACTCCTGCCATTAATCCTACAACTAAGGCAATTACCATATTTAATGCTGGTTGTGGTTTAATAGGTGATGGATTTTCACCTAATTGAGCTTGTGTCAGAATACTTACGTTATCGACATTCATGATTGTTGAGATTTCTTCTTTAAACGTTGTTGCAATTGAATTTGCAATTGCTGCTGCTTTTTGTGGATCTTCATTTTGGACTGTGATGTTCACTACTTGTGAGTTTTGCTCACTTCCTACTGTAACTAATCCATTTAAAGCTCCTGCAGATATTTCAAGATTTTCCTTTTCGATGACTTTATCTAGAATTGCCGGACTTTTAATGATGACATTATATGTGTTAATTAATTGTAGGTTTGTTTGTACTTCTCCTACGTTATATGCTGCTTGCTGATCATTTTTAGATTGGTTGACTAGGATTTGTGTTGATGACTGGTAAATAGGAGTTAGGACAAAATAACTAACGATTCCGCTTGTGGCAGTTGCGATCGCTGTGATGATGATAATGAGTGAAAGACGTTTCTTTAATGTAAGAAACAGCTCTTTCAAGCTGATTGTTTCTTCCATGATAACCTCCGATATAGTGTAATCTATTAATATAGTAAGACTGTCTTATTATAAAGAAATATAGTGTACATATCTACAATTTCTTACAAAAAAGGTTGAAATCCGCCTTTTTCTTTAACTGCTATTAATTTTAGCATGAATTTGTTCATTACTTTACATTTATTTTAGGGTAAATAGTACCAGTACTGAAATGTAAGTGCTATCATTGCCTATATAATAGAGTTAATTCTATATTTAAATAACTTTCGACTTTTTTCGTCATTTATAATCCATTTGCAGCTATTGTTACTAGTGCTCCTATGATGATTGCTAGAATTGGAAATGAGTATGTGTAAAGCTTTTTCTTCAATTCTTTCTTTCTTGCCATCTCTTCTGGTGTTGTCCAATTTTCCATATTTATACCTCCTTGCCTTTCGACAAACTTTGCTCTTTCTTCTCTATTTATTATCGGAAGGTTTACTCTTATTTTCAATTTTTTTAGGAGAGGGAAATAAAGGTAGACATAAAACTCTACCATTATGCAAACTTTTTGCTCTACAATTAATACTAATAGGTAATAAGTACTGCTTTTAATTTGAATACCAACTTAATTTGTCGTTCTTTGTTGAGAACATTTTCTTTCGTTATACATGTATTACGAGGTATAATAATGGTAATATTCGGAATATTAGGGGATGATGTACTTGCCGTTATTACAATTAAAAGAAGTTTATACACCTTTTAGACTATTCGGGATTAAGATTTTCAAATGTCAGCAGAGCGGGAAACTCTATATGAAGGTTTGGAAAAGATCAATTAAACGAATGTTTGCGTAGATTCGTTTTTCAGGTGGAATAAACACACTATGTTATGACCATCATTTTAGGGTGAGGTGATAACATTATGAGAATATGTTTTTTTTGGAGTTATATTGCATTTTTATTTATAGCAACTTGTACGGAAAACCTTTCTCTATTTTTAGCAGAGCAGGATTTAATCTTCCACTTCAATGGGAATCCTCCTGTACGGGAATTTTTGAATAATGATTTCGATTTACAAGATCCTACATATGTAAGTCAGAAGCTTGGACATATCGTAAGCTTTTTCATATTAGGGGTATTAGCTTATTCTGTTTGGCGAAGTGTTTTTGTCGTGGCGATTATTTCCCTTGCAGTTGCTTTATCAACAGAGGTTGCACAGTTGTTTTTTTCACGAAGTGGTCGATTGTTGGATGTTGGCTATGATATGGCTGGCGCTTCTTTGTTTGTGGTTTTTGTCTTGGGTTATCGTTTTGTTGAATTAGTATTTAAGAAAATGCAGATTGTATTTGTGGACAGACGGTGATGGTACCGTCTGTTTTTTGTCTTGAAGCCTTGAATTCATTTTAGATAAATATGTAAGTCTGTTCCACTAATATGGCTTGCCCAGATTTTTTTGTCGAGTTTTTTAGGCTCCTTGAATTCGTCAATGAAGATCATATCTGTGTTTAGTAGGGCTGTTAGTTGTGTTAAGTTAATGGTTTGCTTTTGATTTTGATCATCATGATGAAAGATGACGTTTATTCTACCTGGTTGTGATGATGATGACATTGTTTTCACCTCTATTTTTATTGATAGGGTTTGCGTTGTTGGAGGATTTTAAACATACAACTGTTTAGGGGATTTTTGTGAGAGTTTGTTTTGAACCTTGGTTAGATATTGTTATGTTGCTGCATTCTTACTTTTACTATTATTAGAAGGGTTCTGATTTTTAAAGGTCCTTTTATTGAAGAAACAGGTTTGGGTGCTTGCATTCATGATGATTGATGATTACTATGTTGGTTAATTCCTTTGACAACTTCATTATCTTGACTGGTTTGCTTGAAACACATTTAGGACTGTTTATTGTGTTAAATTCTTTGAAATTTAATAAATCTATTTTAAACTTTTTATCTCCTAGGCCTTATTCCTTTAGGTTCGATTGTTGGACAAGGATAATACTTTTTATTTTCAATAAATAATAAGTAAACGCTTACTCTCTTTATTCCCAACGAAATCAAGTAATTTACGGGGGTAATATTTCGAATGCATACTATCTAAGTATAATGAGTTTCGACTTTCTTCTACATTGAGAACATTTTACTCCATTAGAAATGTCGGACTTTGTAGAAAAGCCTTTCTATACAATATGTCATATAAATTATACAATAAATGTATGATTTTTAGGTATAAAGGAGGTAAAGATAAAATGCCATTGTTACAGTTGAGAGAAGTTTACACTCCACTAGGTTTATTCGGCATTAAATTCTACCGTGCCGAGCAAGAACGCAATCTATATATTAAAATAGGAAAACGCAAAATAAAGAAGATGTTTTCTTAAGATAGGCTCTATCTAAACGGGGTTTTCAAGCAATAAATACATAAATTTTGACGTTGTTTCTTTTCAATATGATGAAAAAAGGCATAATCATTTAAAGATGATGACGCAAAGCTATAGGGGCCTCTGTCTATGACAAAGCCAGCCAGTTACCATCATGCAAGAAACAAATCCTCAAAGGAAATTCAAATACTTCCCATACGTTCTTCACAATCTAAGATCAACACCATTAACACACCCACAGTAATTAACCATGCTCGATCAATCGAGTTGTATCCTTTTCTCATCGCATACCATTCACATAGTAAAACAACTGCAAACAAAATCAAAAAATCCCCTATTAACTCAAGAAAATTCCATACTACATAATCCTTTATATCCTGATTTCCCAAATATGTTAAACCACCTTTACTGTTAGTTTATTCATTAGTTAGATTTATAGGACGATTCGTTTGTATATCGAATTAGATTTGTGATATTTGTCACATATTTTATAAACTAAAGAGTATATAGTTAGTTTCAAAAAAAGGGGCAAGTTATGTCTAGCAAATATTGGAATACTCCAGAGGAAACCGCTCAGTTAAAATATAGAAGGAAATCGTTATTATATATCACAGTGATTGCAGGAACGGTTTTAGCTAGCGGTCTGTTAACTTTATTGCTAAATTAAAAATATCAGTAGCTCTCCAGCACTACCATTGAGTATTTGTTTAATGGAGATCTTTGTTACATACATTACATATAGGACTTACCTCCTATTTAAAGAGAAAGTCTTTTTCCGATAATTTATATATAAAGGCAAAATCACTTAAAGGTGACGACGCAAAGCTATAGGGGCCTCTGTTTGATCAGACAAAGCCAGCCAGCTACCATCAGTTGAAAGGGAGTTTAGTTGATGTCAAGTTATGAATGGATTACACCTGAGGAAGTTGCAAGAATTAAAAAACGCAATAAGACCATCTTATATGTATCAATGCCAGTTGCGACAGTTGTTTTTACAGCGCTCGTTACGATGCTTTTGAACTAATAGATTGATGTCTGAAATGATATGCCTCTCCTAGCTGTTTTGGGAAAGGTATATTTTTTTTGCTGTGTTTTTGCTATTATGGCAAGGAATTCTTATTGTGAATACAACTTTGGTATACTATTTATTAGCTTATGTATGGGAAGTGATTGTCTGTCCCTCAGCACGTTACCGTGCTGAGGGACAGACATCGACGAGGAGGACAATACAATCAAAAAAATTATAATATATCTTCTTACTATTACATCTATCTTTTTTATAGCGAAAGGGGTGTTACATATGTTTTGGTATGATCCTTTATATGATGTTAAATCTTTTTCTATTTTCTATGGAAATCCGACTGAACAGAAGGTGGAGAACCTTAAGGAATTTGATGCGGTTATTTTGGAGCCAACCGCCTTTTCTAAAGTGGATATTACTAGTTTAAAAGAATCCGACGTTAAAGTATTCGGCTATGTAAGTCTTATGCAGCTTGAAAATTGGAATGAAGAGCTGAAGAAGCATATTGCTGATTCTGATTATGCAGAGCTTAATGGTGAACGAATTTATATTGAAGAATGGGATACATATGTGATGGATTTGCGTGAGTCACATTATCGTGATGCATTAAGGTGGAAGATAGAGAACTATGTGATAGCAAATGGACTTGATGGGGTGTTTTTTGATACGGTAGATGATCTTGACTACTATTTTCATGAAGATCAAGAAATGCAACAAAACATGAGGTCAGGTTATGTGTCTTTACTAGAGGAGTTAAAGTCAGCATACCCAGAATTATTAATTCTCCAAAATCGAGGATTTGATACACTAAAGACTGCTTCAAAGCCTTATATTGATGGTGTGTTATGGGAAGGATTTGAGGCCAGTGATTTGCAGGAAAGTGAGTGGGCAAAGACTTGGCTAAAGTATTTTAAAAAAGAGCAATTGATTGGTAAAGTGCGAGTACTTACCGTTGTCACAGATGAAGAAAGCCTGAAATTAAGTGAAAAACACCGCTTCCCTGCCTTTATGCGTACTGGCGGAACTTATCAAGAATAAAAAAATGGGGGTCTGACCCCCATTTAAACTGCGTAATCCCCGTTATATTGAACCAAGGAAACATCCTGTACACCATCAAGATCTCCTAATTTATTCATAAATGCAGTGTTATCAATCTTTAGACGAATTTCCGCAGTTATTTCCATCATATTTTTGCGGACGACCTTTGATTTAAGGGTATAATCTAGCTTTTGCAATTCACGTTTTACTTCATCATTTGCTTCCTCTGTGTAGTGAATAACAAGTAAATATAAAGTGTCTGTATGTTTTTTGCGTGATAATACAACGATTACAGCTCCGATGATCACAGCTCCTAGTAGTGTGAGGAGATATAAGCCTGCTCCACTTGAAATTCCTGCTGCAATTGCCCAAAACATAAACACAACATCAAGCGGATCTTTTATAGCTGTTCTAAAGCGCACAATACTTAGAGCCCCAACCATTCCTAGTGAAAGAACGACATTTGTACTTATCGTCATGATCACAAGTGATGTGATCATGGTCATAACTAATAGTGTGATATTAAAGCTAGGACTATATAGCACGCCTTTATACGTAAATTTGTACACACCGTAGATAAAGGAACCTGCCATAAAAGCTGTTAGTAAGCCTAGTAAAATATCAAGTGCTGCTAGGTTTCCAAACATATATTCATTTAGAAAGCTATTTTTTATCACGTCATTGAAATTTGTTACATCATTTCCCATTTGTTTCCCCTCTTTAGTAACCGTGATATTGGATTGATTTCATACGGCATAATACATATTTTGAAATCGCTGAACGATTATGAGCACCAAGCTGAAGAACAGCACGAATATATTCTGGTAAAAATTCATCATATTTCACTTCAAGAATCATTTGTGAAGGCGGTAACACCTCTGTTGAGCTATTGTTGAGATTAAATAAGTCTATTGAGTTTGAAACAACACTTAATTCCTTATCAAAGGTAATTCTCACATTACTGATGTGGCCTATATATGCTTCACGGACATAATCAACAATAACGCGTGGTCGCATATATTCACTATTAAGATAATGATAAAATTCCTTATAAAGTGGTTGCTCTTTTTCCCTCAAAAATTCATAATCCCAATCTAGTAGCTTCAGATATTCCTCTTTTGAAATTGAAACAGATGTTTTAAGAATATATTCTCCCTGTCTACTTTTCTTCTCAAGCTTTATGACTTCATCAGAATGGTTATATATCCGAATCCTGAATTTCTTTCTTCGCAAAATTCCATAGTTCTTTTGAAATAAATCATGATCATGTATATTATCAAAATAAAGACTTCTAATTAAATATCCTTGTTGATCAATTGAGTGATCATCCTGCTTTAAAATTACACCTATTTTATTTCGCAGAATCAAGTAGTCTTTTTCAGTAATATAATATTTTAATTCATGACGGAACTTCTTCATGAGCTTGCTCCTTTAGCTACAATAATTTCTTGAACACCCCAGTGAATAATCCTCGCATTGTCTTTATAATAATCAAATGGAATTTGAGTATGACCTTCTTCATCCTTTACTAATACACGCCAATAATATCGACCAGGCTTGAGGATATCTGTTTCATAGGAAAACTTCTTCACATCTTTTATATCAAGTATCGTTGACTGAAATGTTGGCTCAGTACTGATTTGAAGATGATAGGTTAAGGTATCTTCCTGCAGATCATGAGATGTTTCCCATTTGAACACATCTTGATTATTCTCCCTTTGGTAATGTAAAAATATCGGCATTGGGAATTGCAATGATTCTTTGTATAAAGCTTGATATCTTGTTGCCACTGTTTTTAGCTTGTTGTATGAGGAATCAAATTCAGAAGCTTCTATTCCTAAATATTTGAGATCTGGATTTCTCAAAGTGTAAGGCTTAACGATTGGTCGATATTCGTCAATCTTTTTAGCCATTGATTCCTCATTGATGATTGCTGTAAGTTCATCAATCTTCTTCGATAGCTTTTCTACATTTTGTGGATCTCGTAAGTAACGTTTATGAAGTACCGTTCCCCAATAACGTTGAAGCCCTAAATGCCAGCTTGGAAAATCATCTGTTCTTTCTGCATCACGACCAAGTGCTTTATCAAAATCCCACGGAATAAAATACCACTTCTCTGAATTAAGTGGACTGTATAAATAGTAATTCGTAGACATTGTGTCATAATTACCAAACATCACATTAACTGCCAGCCATGTGAGATAATTTTCTTCATTAAAGTATTTTGAAAACACTTCATTAAACGGCTTTGACATGTCATTTACATCATCTAGCATCGTAAGTAATTCCTCATGCTGTTCACTACCACTTATTTTCAACACAGATTCAAATGTTTTTTTATCATAGGTTGGATCATCTGAGAGCTTTAGTTGGTCGTGATAACGATAAAATTCAAAGTTCTCTGCTTTATACAAATGTCCATCAGGGTTAAGACCACGAGCAGCAAGTGCTTTTTCATTAAGCTGCTCTACATGTGTATAAAGACCATAATCAACAAACTCATCACCTGCATTTGGATTCGTCATATCTTTAACATGTAATTGAACAAAATCCGTTCTCAAGCTGATAAGATCGGGAATTTCTTTAAAAAAGTCAAATGCTAATTTATTACGAACTCTAGTCACATCATCTGCATGTTTATTTAAATTCAATACAGTTTGTCCATACCATAACCCACCGTTATCACTTAAGCGGATTTTATAGGATTTCTGTGCTTCAAGACGACTAGAGCGCCCTCTTAACTCAATACTTGCATTGGGAGACGATTTCCCTAGATCAATAAAACCACTCTTTTCAGGCCCTTTATCTGTTCCTGTTTCAAATAAAATGTTCAGCTTTGGTCCATCATCTAGATTACTATATTCTTTATATGATTCATTTAATTCATAAAAACTAATGTCGTTATCTGGTACACGATTTTGATCAAAAACTGTTATATAAACATGCTTCACTTTATTGCCATCATGACCTTCGTACACACGCTTATCCTCAACAAGTGAATCCTCAGTTTTTTCCACCTGAGTAGTCGTGCTGTTTTGCTTCGTAGCAGCATTTTGCTGATTGGTAGGAGCTGTTGAGTAACTCTTCATCACCAAAAGAAGGATAAAAACCGCAATCACGGCTAGTGATGTTTTAAAATATGGTGGTTTTTTCATGCTGATCCTCCTATTCTTCAAGACTACCAAACCTCTTTAACAGCCGCTCAATCCTCGTTATTTTTTCTTTATAAACAATTGGCTGCGAGCAGAATGTTGTATAATCAATTTCGTTTAATCTAGAGATCAAAATGCGACAGCCCAGATATAAACTAATAATCGCTGCAACAAACATGCCTCCTCCATATTGATTAAACAATCCCATAAAAAGCAGGGTAAAAAGAAAGCTTAATGTTGTGTACGAACCGATGAGCCAAAATGCCGCCTTTTTTTCATCAAAATAAAGCAGGATGAGAAAGAAGGTAATGATTAAGCTAAGAAACCATGTTCCTAACACAACAATCATGAATATATCAATTTGATCTTGCGTCATTCCGAGAAATGGTAGAAAGCGTACACCTAAAAATAGAAATGCGACTGCTACTAATAGTTGCACCTGTGACATAAACAGAATCTCATGCTTTAACACTCGATACATTTCGTTTTTGGCATTTTCAATATCCTGCAGGGGAAACCCATTTAAAATGCGGCCATAATATTTTTTATACGCTTCATAAAATGTGGTTTCAACAGTGACCATAAATAAGATGAGTGCAGGCAAAATACTTAAATAAGCATAAAACACAGGCGTATCATAATAAGGCGCCATCACAAACGTTTCTTCGACAATGAGTTTGCGGTCGCCGAACCAAACAGCTAAATTATGTGCATATAAGCCAACATAATAAAATAGCCCGATAAAAAATAAATAAGGATGTTTTTCAAGATAC
>NZ_VOQF01000034.1 GCF_007994985.1 Metabacillus litoralis
ATCCTAGAAGCAATTTGGCGTTTAGTTCAATTGGGAATTCACCAATAAATGTTATGAATCCTAAGCGAATGTTGAAGGATATTGACCAGGGGATGTCGAAGTTTAGTTTTGGAGATATGATGGGTAGTACAAAATCTGTTAATACTAGTAATGTAATAAATGGTGTCGGGACAAAAGGTACGGATAATTTGAAGTTTAAGAACGTAGGAGAATATTTTAATCATATTAATGAAATAGCAAGACGTGATGATTTAACGAATAAAGAAAAATTTGAAAAAATTCATAAAGCATATGATGCATTAGAAGTTAAAGGCGATGTTACAATTGTCTCTGACATGCAGTTCCTGAAGCCTGATGGGTTTGTTGATGGCAGAATGAATATAGATTGGCCTGATAAAATGGGATTTGACGAAGGTTCTATTCAAGCGATTAATAGAAATAGCCCCTTACCTGAAAAATGGGATAGAGTAGGCGGAAAGGGTGGAGAAAATTTCACCACCCTACCTAACAAAGGCATTCCTTACACTTATGATCAACGTGCAATTCCATATATAGAAAACCCTTCAGCTAGACATGTAGGAATCTTTAATAATGAATCCTATTTTAGAGCCATCGATGCTATCAAAAGTGAAAATCTTGAAGAACTGAATCGGGTTGTAGTAGCTAATGGAAATAATCCAATTTCAGAAATTGATTTTGATAGGTTTATTGCAAGTTATAACGACTTTCAAGATAGAGTAAAAAATATATTTGGAAATGTAGATGCCACTTATGGAGTGAAAGGTTTAGCTGCACCTTGGTTTAATAGTTCTACAGGCGAGAAATTAATGAATGGTGGAGCTGAACAAATTGTAACTCCTCTAAATGCACAAACATTGGAAATGATTGGAGTTATACCGAAATATTAGGAGGAGGGTAAAAATGACTAAACAAGAGTTCTTAAAGAGAATAGAATCTGAAAAATTAAATATCGGTGAATATATTATAAAACTCGACAAGCTATCTGATGCTCCACTTGTATTAGGGTGTGCATTTGATCAAGGGGTATGGAAAGTTTATGAAACAAGAGAACGTGGTGGTCATTTCATAATTAAAAAGATAGATAATGAAGATGAGGCGTTTGATTATTTTTATAAAATAGTGTTAAGTCAACATAACAGACTTAACACTTAAAATACTTTAAAATTTGATGTTTAAATAGCTTAATCGTTAGAGTATTTTTTTAAAAAAATTTTGTTATTATACTGAATATTGTATAGTTGGTATTTAAAATTAGTCTTATTTGGTAGAATAAGTAAAAATTAGTTAACCTTGATTGGCATAGAACTGCCTTTCAAGGTTTTTTATTTTTATTCAACCACTGTTTAGAAGACAATAAGAAAATGATTAAAATGAAAATCGAAAACTCATGATGTTTGTAACATGAAGGAGTATCGTTTTAAGTAAGGTTGTAGAAGGAAATTAAATAGGAGGATTAACCATGAATATAAAAGAGGCAATAAGAATTATACATGAGGAGAACTTACAAGATTATAATATGAATGAAGTTAGAGATAATAGAGAAAATGAAGTTGTGTTAAGGCATGAGAATGATAAATGGATTGTTTATGTAACAGATGAAAGAGCTAGCAAGATTACAAATTCACAAGATACCTATGCGGATGAAGAAGAAGCTTTAGATGATATTATTGATAGATTAAGAGCTGGTAAAATATTAAAGAAGCTATAATGCTTTTACGATTCAATGAAACTTACAAACTTAAACTCAAACATGAAAGCTTAGAAAATACGTTAACTTAAAGCACTTAATTATCTTTTACGCAATAAGTGCTTTTTTTAATAAATGTATAAATAGTCAAAATAAGTATCTTAAATATCAACCCCATATGGAACAACCATAGGCTCCATTCACAGGTAATGGTTTTACAAAAGCAGAAAATGGAAGGATAATTCCAGAATATAAATGTAATAGATTTCTAGAGATATCTAATGGTGCTCAATTAATAGAAGTTCAAAAAGACGGTACAGAAATATTACGTGCAGTTTATAATGAAGATTTTGGTAAATTTATAACTGTTAATTAGGAGGTTCTATGAAAAATAATACCTTTGCAATATATAATGGAGAGGAATATTCTGCTGGGATTAAAACCGATGGACGTATTATTTTGCGTTCACACGATACGAAAGATGAATTAAATGGTTTTGAGGAAAAATCAATGGCCAATCAAACAATATATGTTAAATATGTTTCGAGTAATGAAATAGAACAACTGTATCATAAGAGGATAAAAGCACATTATAAGGGGTATGAATTTGAAGTGGTTGACCAAAAAGATAAAATGATATCTATCATAACCATGGTTGGTGATTATAAAGTATGGGAAAATATAGGTATGAAATGTATAGACAAGGGTGTATATCAAAAATGGGTTAGTAAAGATGATGTCATTATAGTGGTTGAAAAAGAGAAGATAAGTTGAATGATACCCTTGAAGTTTTAAAACTCTTAAATAAAGTTAATCTTTGTAAACAAGTCATAATTCAACTTATATGAGTTATTTGACAGTGAGTGTGATGAAATGCGTCTCAAAATACTTGTAGAAATGTAAAATATTCCTTAATGAGGATTATTGCTAGTGGATATCTAAATAGAATTGTTACCTTTTATTAATAGAATTTTAGGATGTGCATTTAATGGGATTCTTTAAACGTTTATTTAAGAAAGTTGAAGATGTTAATAAAGGAGAAGTTACTGATTCCAACCTTGAATCAGAGTTTTATTTAGATTCGTCAGAAGAAGAAGCAATGAATCTTTGGATGGATATTGCACAAAATATAATCGTAAATGTGGTTAAGGTAACTAACAACTCTGTAGATCGAGCTTTTATTTTGCTCGCTATGAAGGAACAACCTTCCTTTGATATTTTTTATCAAATAGATGGTAGTTTAGTTTTTTGGAATCAACTTAAAGATACTATTATAAAAGAGAAAATTGAAAATGAGCTATTACCACAAGCATCTACTGTCGCTTCTGCGGTAAATGGTAACTTTGCACAAGTTGAACATCCTAAAATTGCCTTTGTTGAGCTACAGATTGAATGGGCAACTGGAGCTTGGTTCTCACATATAATTTGGGAAGACGATGACAATTCAAGCCTAGCAAAGGAAGAAATTCTAAATAAATGGTTCAATAGCTTAACTGCTGAAATTAAAAACCATCCTTTAGACAGCAATACCAAACTTTCATGGTATCCATAAGATTTACTTTTAAGCAAGTGAGTCGGTTCTTTGGATCTCTGATAGATGTTCGATTGGTTATTTTTATAAAAATTAAGCTCACCTTGATCGGCTAATGCCTTTCAAGGTTTATTTTTTGCAGAGTACAAATCAGCACGGAAATCTTGTGTTTTTTAAGGTCAATGAGGGATTGGTGATGCTGCTAGTATGTTTGTAAAAAGTACAAAAGTAATATTAATCTTGTGGAGAACGCTTCGGCTGAACAAATACAGATGGTCCACCCTGTACACTGAATGGTTTTACAGGATCTGGAATGATGGATTAGTGCCTAAATGGCAATTTGAAAATAGATATTTTCCTAATAACGGAACAGAATTATTTAAAGTTACTGACGGTATTGAAAAACTAGTAGCTATATTTGTTAGTGATATAAAGATGTTTATACCTGCCAAATAGTAAGGGAGAGAAATCCATGGAAAAAGGAACTTTTGCTAAATATACAAATAAGACCTTTAAAGTTAGTAATATTAATGGTGATTGTATAAGGTTAGTTAGTGATGATCAAGATGATTTGGAAAATGGTTTTAGAGAAAAAATTTATCCTAGCCCCTTTAAAGAAAGTGCTAACTTACCTAGGCTTTATATTAAGGAAGTAAAGAAAGCAGATATTGATGAAATTTATGAAGTTGATTACAAAGCGAAGTACAAAGGAAATATATTTAATTTGAGTTTTAATAAAACAGGTTCGCAATTAAGACTTGGGACTATTAATGCGGACCTTGCAAAGCAAAATGGATTCGATCGAACCGATAAATACTACTATGAAAAGATAGTAAATCAAGATGAGATTGAAGTTTTAGAATTTATAAAAAAATATAACATTTGAGAATCTGTTATTAATAGATAAAATGGATTAGGTTAAATAAGAAGAACGTTCGTTGTTCCACCAAATGATCAATTATTGTTGTTATTTTATAAAAAACTTATAAGAATAATGACTCTTAAGTATTTTTACACAGGATCATTAAGATATTTACTAATGTATTATATGTGTAAAATCACCCCAAGTGAAATTCCATGAGATGGCATTGAGATATATAATTTATCTTTAGACTCTATAAATAGTGATAAATCATTTTAAAAAAGGAATATAATTAAATGAGAAAAGAAGAAGCAAAAGATATAATTAAAAGAGAGAATTTAAGACGTTTCAATTGGTTTAATGAACATCCACTAAGAGAAAATGAGGTGGGGATTAAAGTTAATGGTAATGAATGGGAAATATATGTAACTGACGAAAGAGCAAGTATAGTAAGTGGCTCTAGAAAAAAATTTAATAATGAGAATGAAGCTTTAGATAATTTTATTAAAAGACTACGAATAGATAAGATATTATAATAACTAGACCTAAATTAAGAGTTTGCTGAAACAGCCCAATAGAGTGGTGTTGTTAAAATACATACTGAAATATAGTGCTAATTAACTTTTATATGAACAGTGAATTGAAAATAGTCATAATTAGGGATGTGGCTATTTTTCTTTTATAAATTTAAATGTAAAACAAGCTATTAACTTATCAATTAGTTATACCTAATTAATCCTAACGTTATTAAACAAATAAATCCATAGGAGTATAAATTATGGACTTAAGTGGTATATACAATTTAATTGAAACTGAATTTAAAGTGATAAAAAGGCAAGAATGTATTATTAGTATTGCACCAATAAGTGAAGAAGATTATCCTGAGACTACGGTTAAGTTAACTTTCAATAAAGAAAATAATCATTATGATCTTTATGAAGTTGTTAGAGGAAAAGAATACAAAGTAGATACATTTTCAGATGAATATAAATCTGTATTAGCTTTATATATTTTTTCGAAAAGTAAGCTAGAAGTAAAAAAATATGATACAAATGTTCAAAATGATCTTGAGAGTGCAACATCATTAAATAATATTCAAGATATATTCAAAAATTCTTCAGTTAAACAGTATTACTCTTTTTTCGAAATTGAGCCTAATAAAATAATTTTAGAAAAAAATACAAATGATAGATATAATGTTTTATTTTTAGGAAAAAGTGACGCTAAGGTTTATATAGAGAAAACTAGAAATTTGAATAGTGCCGCGGTTGTTCAATACAATTTCACTTTTAAACTAAGCCAATTTTATGATCTTTTAAATATGATTGGAGTAAAAACGGATGCTGATTTTATAGAAAATCTAAAAGAATTATATCTTTTGGGTTGAAGATCCAAAGCGAAAATATATCTATGAAATTATTGAAAAGACAACAATCTAAAGTAGGTTGTTGTTTTTTTGTAAGAATATAAATGCTATTAGGTAAGGCTGCACCTGGTATGGTGAAGGTGAAAATCATGTCCTTGCAAATGACAGAGTTGGTCCAGCTAAAGACTCCTGTTTCTGTAAATAAACTGAAATATATAGGGATATTAAGAGAGGAATAACACTTTGACTAGAATAGAGTAAGAAAACCTTATAGTAATGCAAAACATTGATACAAATAAATTAAATCTAGTAATTGGTGAAAAGAAGGTAATTCCATATGTTACAGGTTGATTCGAAGAAGATGGTATATGGAAAATCTATATAGTAGGGGAACGTCATGACTTTGATATTGTTCAAGAAGGAACCGAAGAGGAGGTATTTAACAGTATCCATAGTATAACTAAAAGCAGATTAAAATAAAAAATTCAGCTTAAGAGACGATAAAACTCTTGAGCTATATTTTTGTATTCTTTAAGTAATGTATTTTTTATCAAGAAGAGGAGAAAAAATGAAACTCTTATCAAACTTATTTAATAAAAATAAGCAAAAAAAAGAAAAAGAAAAAAATTCACTAGTAAACCCACCAACACCAAAGAAAAAACACCATGAAAAGGTTGCAACTAGGAAAGGAGAAATAGGGGAATATAAAATCGATATACAGCTAGCCCAACTTCCTAAAGGTTATAAGTATTTATCAGATATCATGATTAAAAACGGTAAAGCTAAATCAGGTTATTCTCAAATTGATCATGTTGTGATCACTCCATATGGAATCTTTGTAATTGAAACAAAGAATTATCAAGGGACTATTTATGGTGGTAAAGAGAGAAAAACTTGGTCAGTAAATGGAAAGTTCAAGATGATGAACCCGTTTATTCAAAATTATGGACATATTCAAGGGATTAAGAACCATATTGAAAAGAAATATCATGACCAATTTATTTCAGTAGTTTCATTCACTAAACGCTGCACATTCAAGATTGACGAAATGGATTATAGAAAAATAGGTTCTAATGAATTAATTGTATATGATGTTGAATTGTCTGAGTACATAAATAGGAAAGTATATGTTCTTAAAATGAACAATAAAGAGTCTGTTTTAACAGAAAATGATATAGATCGTATTTACAGATCACTAGTTGATGCAAACATAAAAGATCAGTCTATTAGAAAACAGCATGTCCAATCTTTGAAGAGGGAAACAGGGAGTTTTGAGGAAGAAGTAAACAATCAAAAACAACTTGCAAAGTGCTGTGTGTGTAATAAAATTGTCTCAGAAAAGGTTAAATCATTTTGTTTGTCCAATAAGAAGTTTGATGGGAAAATATATTGCTTTGAACATCAAAAAACTAGCTAAGAAGGGTAGCTGTCGTTCTAAAACTTTAAAAGATAACCTCGACTATAATTTAAAGAGGTTATCTTATTTGTGCTTAACAAGCCCATATATAAGGAAATCAAATTCATTTAAATTTCTTAATAAATCTTGTGAACTATGTAAAATATATTCAATTTTAAAAATATTTTGTTTGAAAATAGATAATTTCATAGTACAATTAACCTATTACTTTTAGATTATTAGATAAAGGCAAACCTATCGAAAGGTAGGGACGCAAAACTACGGGCCTAAAGCAAATGCTATGGTAGCCGAGTCGCCTATTAAGATGGATGTTCTTACAAATGATGATCCACCTATTTAGGTGGGTCTTTTTCTAGTTAATCAACTATTGAGGAGGAATACAGTTATGGGATTATTAAGAGATTTAGGCAAATTTGCTGGTAAAGCAACAGGAACTGTTATTGGTGGGGCAATCAATGTTGTTGGAGATGTAACAGGTAGTAAGTTTATTAACGAAGTTGGAGATGGTGTTAAAAAAGCATCAGAATTCGCCGGTGACACTGTAGGGCAAATTGCCGATGGTGCTTGGAATACTGCATCAGGATTAATCCAAGACGATAAGCATAAAATGGATCAAGGATTGAACGATATGGGAGATTCAGTAGGTAGAACAGCAAAGGGAGTCTATCATACTGCAAAAAATACCTATGGTAGTGGTAAAACGGCATATGAGGGATTTAGAGATGGAGACGATATAAAAGTCAAACAAGGATTACGAGATATTGGTAAAACAGTAGCAATAAGTACACTTGCTGTTGGAATGGTAGATTTAGTTGATGGAGCAGATGGTGGCGACCCAGCTTCCTCTACTCAAAATATGGCTGATGCAGGAACAGAAGGAGTATCAAATGTGCAATATGCAGAAACTCATGTGGCTCAAACAGAGGTTGCATCTACGACAGAAACACCAGAACAACCTGGAACACACCAAGTACAACCTCATTGGGTAGAAGGACATTGGCGTGATGGTGTATGGATTGAAGGTTATTGGAGAGACGGAGATGGGAACACTGCCGTCAATTTGAGTGAAGAAGATGGTGGAGGGTATTTACGAACTGATGCTGATGGAAATCCTACTAATAATTTAAATTCATAGGATCCATGCTAGTCTAATAGTTAAGCATTGTTTTACTAGAGCACCTTATCAATAGTACTTAACGTTTACTTTTTTTATCATTAATTTTAGACTCAGTAATATGATGAGTTTTAGAACTGCTTAAACATACTTCAATGTTTATTGAGTTCAGGCTAATAGTCTTTGAAGTAAAAAGGTTAACTTGAAGAATTTTTCAAGTTAGCCTCTTTTGCGTTTCATTAAATTTTACTCACTTGTTTAATAAACTATTTATTAACGATAATATCATTCCGCTTATTTTAACCCCAATTCATAAGTCATTTCGCCTAATCAATCTAAATTATTTTGTTATTTTCTTCCTATAGACAACAACCATTCATAAGCATAAAGTTCCTTTCTTTAACAATTATCTGTTAAATTGTGTATTTAATTGGGTGTATATGGTATTTATAATAAGTGGATATTATTGGATGTTAAAAACCTAACCAAGAGTTAATACATAACAACGAATAGAAATTGAAAGAAAGGTAGTCGATGTCTTTGAAAGTATA
>NZ_VOQF01000035.1 GCF_007994985.1 Metabacillus litoralis
AGGTGGAAGCGCGGTGACGTGTGGAGCTGACAGATACTAATCGATCGAGGACTTAACCTAATAAAAGCGTAAGCTTAGTGAATAGAATTGTGAGTTGTTATCTAGTTTTGAAGGAATATCCTTCTAAATATGTCTGGTAATGATGGCGAAGAGGCCACACCCGTTCTCATGCCGAACACGGAAGTTAAGCTCTTCAGCGCCGATGGTAGTTGGGGGTTTCCCCCTGTGAGAGTAGGACGTTGCCAGGCAAAAGCTCCTTATTTGGGGCTATTATTTTGTTTAATTTTAAAATGGCCCGTTGGTCAAGCGGTTAAGACACCGCCCTTTCACGGCGGTAACACGGGTTCGAATCCCGTACGGGTCATCATAATAACTTTTCACAAAGCTATTATTGGAGGATTAGCTCAGCTGGGAGAGCATCTGCCTTACAAGCAGAGGGTCGGCGGTTCGATCCCGTCATCCTCCACCAAAGTTTTTTCAAAGCGAAAATAACTTACCAAATATTTTTCTTTAGCAAAATACTTTACCTTGAATTAGTTATTATAATTTAAAACTTTACACGCCGGTGTAGCTCAACTGGTAGAGCAACTGACTTGTAATCAGTAGGTTGGGGGTTCAAGTCCTCTCGCCGGCACCATGTTTTAACTCATTATAAGTAATGAGCCATTAGCTCAGTTGGTAGAGCATCTGACTTTTAATCAGAGGGTCGAAGGTTCGAATCCTTCATGGCTCACCATTTTCACACCATGCGGGTGTGGCGGAATTGGCAGACGCGCTAGACTTAGGATCTAGTGTCCTTGTGACGTGGGGGTTCAAGTCCCTTCACCCGCATCAAAGTTTTTTCGCGAAGCGACAATAACTTACGATAATTCACTTATGAGAATATTGCGGAAGTAGTTCAGTGGTAGAACACCACCTTGCCAAGGTGGGGGTCGCGGGTTCGAATCCCGTCTTCCGCTCCAGTAGAAAGTGCCGGGGTGGCGGAACTGGCAGACGCACAGGACTTAAAATCCTGCGGTAGGTGACTACCGTACCGGTTCGATTCCGGTCCTCGGCACCATGTTTTTTTGTCTAGTAGAACTTGCAATAAATAGTTAAATTACTTGCGCCCGTAGCTCAATTGGATAGAGCGTTTGACTACGGATCAAAAGGTTAGGGGTTCGACTC
>NZ_VOQF01000036.1 GCF_007994985.1 Metabacillus litoralis
AAAAGAACTAATCTTTTTAAGATTAGTTCTTTTTTGTATACGTATTCACAGAAGTTGATTTTAACGAAATTAAATTGTATAATTAAACTACAGAATCATACTTTTCTGAAAAATTAAGGGGCGGTGATGGGTATGAAAGAAAATAGCATAGGAAATCTAATGGATCATTTTTCTGAATGGCAGAAAGAACAAGGTAAAGCTGATTCTACAATTAAAACATATGTAGGAGTTCTTGAGAAATTTAAATTGTGGTTAGACAAAAGCAATAAAGAATTTGACCAGATTTCTAAAAATGATGTTCAGCAATATATGGACTATTTAGAAGCGCAGAAAAAGAATGCAGGTACAATTGAAAAGTACCTTGCTGCGATAAGTGTCTTTTCTCGTTTCATCGGTAAATCTGAAATTATTTTAGATATACAGTGCAAAGAAAAAAGTAAGGAAAATGAAGTGCCCGAGTCCCTTAAAAAACATGAAGAAAAGTTATTATTAACAGAAGTTAAATCCGATCAAAACCTAAGAAATATTGCCATTGTTTACACTCTTTTGTATACAGGAATTCGAATATCAGAATTATGTGCTTTAAATGTATCTGATGTTAAAATTGATAAGGACCAAAAGATCCTGCTTATTAAAGATAAAAGAGGCAAGATTGAAAGATTCATTCCTTTATCGCAAGAAGCTAGCACCCATCTGAAAAATTATATTGATTCTTTGGATATGATAGAAGATGCATTATTTGTCTCAAACGTTAATAAAAGAATATCGACTAGAGCTGTACAATATATGTTACAAAAGTATGATGTTCACCCTCATAAATTGAGACATACATTTTGCCAAAAGCTTATTGATAAGGGAATTGACATTCACACAGTAGCAAAGTTGGCAGGTCATAAAGATGTAAATGTAACAAAACGCTATGCTAACAATTTAGAGGCAAATTTAGAATTTGCTATAGACAAAGCTTTTTCTTAAAAGATACACACGGGCACTTTGTCTTAGGAGGCGAAGTGAATTACTTAGGAGTCGAGTAAATCTTGACTCCTTATTTAAAGTCACTTTAATCAAATTGAAGTTATTATCTTTCTGTTTTATATAATAACCTTGTGATTCTAGTTGAAATATTTAAGTTCTTTTTTGATGTTTTATCTTTGTAAGGATAAGATAAATCTCTTGTAAATATCGGAGTCAAACTCATCATATAATATACATTATATACGTATTTTTTTATAAACCCATGTTATACTCATCGTATAATGTGATTTTTATCTACTATCTACTATACTTTCAAGTTTCTCCAACTCGTCATATAAGTGAAAAGGATTGAAATAAATGTTCTCAGATTACATTTCCTATCTTAAAGAAAAAGGATTGGCAAACAATACTATCATCTCTTATACGAATGATTTGAATTCCTTTTTTAATGATATATATGCTAGGTCAGACGAATATGTTACTGCAGTAGATATTCATAAATGGGTAGATCAGATGCTGAATTCAACTGATCTAAAACCATTGGCTATCTCAACGATTAATCGTCGGCTAAATTCATTAAGAAGTTATTATTCATGGGCAACAAATAACAACAAACTGCAGCATAATCCA
This sequence comes from Metabacillus litoralis, assembly GCF_007994985.1. Lineage (GTDB taxonomy): Bacteria > Bacillota > Bacilli > Bacillales > Bacillaceae > Metabacillus > Metabacillus litoralis. The sequence goes on from NZ_VOQF01000036.1 coordinate 1,606, forward strand.
ATGCGAGAAATTAAAGACTTAAAATCAGCTGATGAGGATTATGAAAAGATCTTGTGGCTTACTGAAGAGGAATTTGCAAATTTGTTGCAGTTAATAAGGAAAAAACCTGTTAATAGTAGAGGGGTTAACACCGAGGAAAAGTACCGTAGAGACAGGGCGATTATATATTTACTTACATACGCTGGATTACGTGTTAACGAATTATCAAATCTCAAGTTAACAGACATTGACCTCGAGTTAAAACGTATTAGAGTAGTAGGAAAAGGGATGAAGGTAAGGACAATTCCTATTTCTCATACACTATTTGCTGAAATTCAAGATTGGTTAAAGTTTCGGTTAGAAATGAAAAAACAAAAAACACATGTTGCTCAGTCGTCTTATGTTTTTTACAGTCAAAGGTCTTCAAAATTTACCGTGCGAGGGATTCAGTCGATGATTGAAAGTTACAGCTTACCCAAGAAAAAACTGACTCCACATATGTTTCGCCATACTTTTTGTAAATGGATGTTAAGGGCTACGAATAATGATATCGAAAAAGTGAGAAGGTTAGCAGGTCACAGTAACATTGCTACAACAAGTAGGTACTTAAAAGATTCCTATAGTGATTTAGCTGAGGCTGTTAATGCTTTGCCTAAGTTTTAGTTTTAGTTTTAGATAAAAGAAGAAAAAGAATGAGAGCAATATGTATAAAGTCTTTAAATCTAGGAAACAATAAAAATACAAATGTTCATCCCCCTACATTTGACCAAAAGCTGACTTAAATAGTTCAGCTTTTTTATTTGAATAGCACATCAGTGATACAAAGAATAACTTTCAAAGGAATAAACGTTTATTCCTTTGAAAGTTCTTTTCTTCTTTTATTTGTCCTTGATATAAGAAAGGTCTTCGAATCAAAAACCTATTAGCAGTGATGTTATAGAGAAAATCTGCATCGTTTTAATATCAATATCCATAAATAAATTTCCTAGCCAAGAGTTGTCCAGCAGCAAACCTTAATTCATTCTCCTGATCTATTGAATTCACTAGGCGTTCATCTTTTTTACTTATTTTTAAACCACTCCCATTATCCACAAAATAACCACAGTCAATATCTTTAATTTTTTCTGTGACTGCTAAAACTAAATCGGAGGGTGTTAAGAAGAAATAATCATGACAATAGGGTAAAGATTCCTTCCATTTTGAATCTGCTAATAAATCTTCATATGAAACCTTCACATTAAAAATAACAGTCTGGGACTCGTTATAAGCGAAAATATCGGCTTGTTTTCCGCTTGGAAGGGTAAAGTCTGCGACGGCAATAAAACCACGTTGAAAAAGCCATTTAAGTGCCATTTCTTTTAGTTCTTTGTGTCGTTTTAAATCTAACGTTGAAAGAAAGTTAGATTTATTGGATAACTCCAGGTAAGAAAGCATGGTTTTACTTTTTATATCTTGTAGTTCTCTATTGATTAACTTTCTTTTGTGTTGAATTTCTAGTAGTTTTTGTTTTATTAAATTTAATGAATTAATAAAGGGTTCACTAAATTCAGGTGGTAGCCTATATCTATCATCAGCTTTGAGTGCTTTTATCAAAGACTCGTTTTGATCCCATCGATACTCAAGACCACGGTTATGCCTGGTCTTCAAAGATTCGGTAAAAGAAATGAAATCTTTGATGAAATATACATATAAATCATCATTGTACACAATAATAGCTTGCTCTATTAACTCTTGTTTCCAACTAGTATGTATTTTCTTGACTAAGATTAATTGCCCGTCACAAAATCCTACATATTCTTTTAAAAACGAACGAAGAGGCTGATTATATTTATTAAATACTTCTACATTCTTAGTCATGTCTGTTTGCAGTTTTAGTAACTCTTTTTCCTTGATGTGTAATGATTTATTAGTTGCCTCTAATTGTTCTAAAATCAGATTGGTATCTTCTTTAAATTCTCGGATTTTCTTCTTCTTTTCATTTAAGGCACAAATTAGTAAATTGAGATCATCTCGTGTTGTCTCATCAGTGACTACAGAAAGAATTTCCATTACTCCTCCCCAATCAAATCGTTTAATTAAACTCGAAAGAGGTAGGCTTTTAAGTCCTAATAATAACAACCTTTCATAATACTCTTTTTCTAAATTTCCTTTTGAAATGTCTAGCATTCTTCTAAAACGTGATAACTTCTTTGCTTGATCTAGTGAAACAGGGTAATGATCAGGAACTTGTAAAACCTTTAAACCTCTGTCTAAATCTAACAAAATCCGTTTACTTAACGGATCTATTCCGGTAATAGTTGCTTTCATTATGACCTCCTAAAGTGCACCGAGCACTTATAGGGTATTTTATAATGAAAAAAGGTTATTAAGCAATAAGGGCAACTCATACATAATGTTCATGTTTGAAGTATTGCTACGAAGTCATTTGATCTCAATAATTTCATAAACATGATCTTTTAGCTTGATATTTTTGAAAAATTATTAATAAAGTATTAATTAAATCAATCAAAGTCTTTTGTTGTTTTTATATTAATTGTTTTATTGTTTTAATTGTTTTATTGTTTTAGGCTGTCTTAAACCGTTGGTACATAAGGGTTTAAGACGTATAAAGCGTACAAATTTGGTTTCAAAGCGTACAAATTTGGTTTCAAAGCGTACAAATTTGGTTTCAAAGCGTACAAATTTGGTTTTATAACCCGTACAAATTTGGTTTCAAAGCGTACAAATTTGGTTTACCCCGTACAAATTTGGTTTCAAAGCGTACATGAAAATAAGTTTGTACTTTTTAAACGATCAAGTAACTAGTAAAATAGAAAAAGAAAGTAGAACCAAAAATGTACGGGTAAGAAGGTGTGAATTTGGAGCATCATGAGGTGCGAGTTAATAACAATGTTGTAACGAAGTCAAATATATTAATCGATGCTAATTATAAGTTAACCATCACTGAACAAAAGATTGTTCTATATTTGGTTAGTAAGATCAGAAAAGATGACGATGATTTCAAAACTTATACATTATCAATTAAACAATTCTATGAATTACTTGGATATAAAGGAAATCCAAAATACTCTGAAATGAAAAAAATCACAAAGAATTTAATCGGAAAAGTAGTAGAAATTAGGGAAGAAAAGAAACTCAAACAAATGAGTTGGTTATCTTATGTAGAATACAATGAAAGTGACGGTAGTGTTAATTTATCTTTTGATCCACGATTGAAACCATATCTTCTACAATTAAAAAGGGAATTCACTTCATATAAATTAAAAAATGTGATGGAATTAAAAAGTGGTTATTCGATAAGAATTTATGAGATTTTGAAGAAATGGCAATCACTAAAGGAAGTAGAAATACCTTTAAAAGAATTAAGAGAAATGGTTGGGGCTACTGACAAATATCAGGAATATCATAATTTCAAAAAACGGGTATTAACAACATCACTCAAAGAAATTGAGGAAAAGACAGACATTTCCTTTTTTTATCATGAAATTAAAAAGGGCAAAAGGGTTGCAGCTATTCATTTCACGATTCATTCTAAAAACAATATAATTGCTCAAGAGGCTGATGTCATTACTCAAAAGGATGATTGGTTTGAATCTCTTTATGTTCAACTTTGCGTCTTATATGAAAAACATAATTATAAGTTAACAAAAGATGTGGTAGAAAGATGGGTTGGACTAGCTAATAAAGTATGGGGCAAAAATAAATATATAGAGATCAATAAACTAGCTCAGCAATCCTTCAAAATAGATAACATTAAACATCATATTGCTTTTATTACACATATACTTAAGGAAAAAGTGAAATGTATTGAAAATGGCACTAGTCATCATCAAGTAAGTGTGGAAACAGCTGATAAAAAAGTCATTAGAAAAGAAATCATTCCTAGTTGGCTTGAAGTTGATTAAAAAACACAGTGTTTATCAATAATCAAACGTGAAATTATAACCCTACTTCTTTGTTGTCCTAGGTATTCACACTAGCTAATACCTTTGAAAGTATGAAGAAAAAACACCTCTTATCTATGGTGTTTTTTCTTCATATAGTAGTAAAATAAATCTTTACTAATTACTTGTTTTCCTTCAAATACTTCTCCAAAGCTTCTTCAATCAATATATAAATATTCTTCTCCTGAACAAGAGCTTCCATTTTCAACTCTTTATGTAAGTCTGTACGTAAATCAAAGGATACTCGTTTTCTTTCCACTTTTCTTTCTTCCTTTCTTTTTTCGATTTCTTTGTTAGAAGGAACAGTGTGTACTTGTTTCATGTCATCTCCGAGGGTTTCAGCTAACGCTTGTGAAGGTGTGATCACTTTTTGTTGGCGTTTCATGTTCTTGATATCATTAATTTTTGACACGTTGAATCAACTCCTTGTAGAAGTTTCTATATTGATCTAATGCTTGTTTTAGTTCAGCATTCTCATTAAATCCGAATAAAGATAATCTTCCAACAGGTGCTTTTCTAGTAATTACTGTTTGAAAAATTTCATTTGGATAATCTTCTTCGATCATTTCATTGAAGGCTTTTGCGTCATTTCGTCTTACATCATTCAAAGTTCGTAAAATTCCTAATACCTTAGTTTCTCGTTTTCCAAATTCATTTGCGCTATTCACAGAATCGATAAAGTTAGGGATGGCAGAATAACACCAGTTTGAGCTTTCAAATAGGACAACAACATATTCACTAGCGCATAGAGCATTAGTAGTTTGCTCACTTAAGGACGGAGGAGTATCAATAATAATAAAATCATAATCATCTCGAACTTGATCCAAGACGTTATCTAGTATTAAGCTAGGGTTGCCACTAAATTGAATGGTCTCCCCAGTGTATGTTTTCCCTGTATAGATCCAGCGAGGTAACGTAGCTAAGAAGTTATTAGCAGGAAGTAAATCTAGATTTTCGCTGATTCGAACTATGTAATGTTTAATATCATTTTGTTGTATTCCTTCTAATACAGATTTCCCTATAAACTCATTAGATGGTTGTTCTGATAAAAGTTCAGTTAAGTTACCTTGAGAATCCATATCTATTGATAACACACGGTAACCATCTTCTTTTAAAAGATAAGATAAAATACCTGAAGTAGTGGATTTTCCACAACCGCCTTTTTGGATTCCCATCGTAATGGTAATTGCCAACCTTCTCACCTTCCATTCTTCCAACGTTGTTTTCTTCTTTTCTTCATTTAATAGTAAGTGAAAAATCTCTATTTGTTAAGAGGTATTTTGAATTGCAAGAGCTGATTTAAAAGCTTGGATGTATAAGTGATAAAACAGTTAAAAATCTTATTGACATCTATTGCATACAATAGTAATATAGTAAATCTCGCTGAGAAATGATTTTGAAAGTCTCAAGAGAAGAAAAATCCCTTTTTAAGTTTAGGGTTAGAATAATAAAAAATACATTTGACTTCTACGAAGTTAAATGATATACTAATTACTCAGTCGTTGGTTGTTCAAATGTTTTGT
>NZ_VOQF01000037.1 GCF_007994985.1 Metabacillus litoralis
ACGATTATCTTCAAAAGTTGAACGATTATCTTCAAAAGTTGAACGATTATCTTCAAAAGTTGATGGATTAACCTTAAATCTACTTGATTTCACTCAACCTGAGTAAGTAAATTTAGACTTAATAGTAAAAGAGACAATTGATTAAGATCAATTGTCTCTTTTTTTCAAAAATATCTATTCAATTATCCAAAAACTTTCGCTAATTCTTCTTTATCCTGCTCAAGCCAAAAACGCATTAATCTTTTTGCACCTTCAAGATCATGTAGCTTAGCTTGCCCACATTGTGTTTCGTTGGCAGCAGGAATTTCTGTTATTTCAACAGCTGCTTTTAATGTATCTTCTAGTAAATCAATAATTTCTGTTACTTCAGGGTTTCCACTAACAACTAAATAATAACCTGTTTGACAGCCCATTGGTGAAATATCAATAATTTCAAAATGATCGTATTTTTCTGCATGCTCACGAATATTAAAAGCTAGCAAATGCTCTAGCGTATGAATCGTGTCTGGCTTCATTGCCTGTTTATTTGGCTGACAAAAGCGAATATCGAATTTATTCACTTCTCCATCACTACCAACCTTATGAACTCCACAATGACGTACATATGGTGCTTTAACTGCATTATGATCTAAATCAAAACTTTCTACTGAAGGCATTTATTCCACTCCTATTTTTTTATCATATAGTCAACATTCTATTTATCATGATAAGAAATAATAGCATATCTACTACTACTTTTAGTATGATAGATAAAAGTAATTATACCCTTTTACTTTACAATAAAAGAAATATTGAAAAAATTCACTTTAAAGAAGGTACTGATTATGAAGCATTTCTTTATAGCTCTAATTCGCTTTTATCAAAAATTCATCTCTCCGATTACACCACCAACATGTCGCTTTTATCCAACATGCTCACATTATGGCTTAGAAGCATTTAAACGATTTGGTGTTTGGAAAGGGTTATATCTTACAATTTTTAGAATTATGAAATGTCATCCTTTTCATCCAGGTGGTTTTGATCCAGTTCCTGAAAAAAAAGAATCCAGCAAGTGACTTTACTTTGCATGTAAAGTAAAGCTTAAAATACTTTTATTACTTACTCATACCCATTCACTACAACATCTAATTTGCCTGTTGCAGGATCTATGACAAGACCATGTACTGGAATGTTATCTGCTAAAAGTGGGTGGTTTTTTATTTTCTCAACACTGTCTTTAACACTATCCTCTACTTTATCAAATCCTTGTAGCCATGTTTTTAAATCAACACCTGAATATTTTAATACATCGATTTTTTCTTGAGTGATTCCTTTTTCCTTTGCCTTTGATAAAAATGAATCTGCATTAAGTTTACTCATTCCACAATCATGATGACCTATAACACAGACCTCGTCAGCATTTAATTCATAAACAGCAACCAAAATACTACGCATAATACTTCCAAAAGGATGAGCTACAATTGCACCTGCACTTTTAACAATTTTCACATCGCCATTCTTAAGATTCATTGCCTGTGGTAATAGCTCTACCAATCTAGTGTCCATGCAGGATAAGATAACAAGTTTTTTCTCTGGAAATTTAGTTGTCTCAAACTTTTCGAACTCTTTATTTGCTACAAATTTTACATTATGAACTAAAATTTCATCAACTATTCTCATTTCTGAATCCTCCATTATTTTTTTAATTAAAATTAATATAACATAACTCTTGTTTTTTAACTATTAATCAGGTATTATATCAATTGTGCAAATCGTAACAATTACTATTTAATTTTACTAAAATCTAAATATCTAAAAAATTTTGGTTCTCAAATCGTAATGATTAGGATATAATAAGTTAGTCTTAATCGGAATCATACTGATTTGTCGAAAGGAGAAGATTATGAAAAAGCGAATATTAATCACAAGCTTTACCCTAATTATGTCTTTGTTATTAGTAGCTTGTAATACAGATAATACTACTCAAAACACTGAAGATACAGAAAAAGAAGCTGATACAAGTAAATTAAAAATCTATACGACTATTTTTCCACTCGAGGATTTCACTAAAAAAATAGGTGGAGATTTAATTGAGGTTGAAAGTGTGTTACCTCCAGGTGTTGACGGACACACTTATGAGCCAACAACCAAAACAATGGTCGACATTGCTAAATCTGATGGATTTATCTATTCAGGATTTGGTATTGAAAGCTTTGCTGATAAAGTTCAACAATCATTAGAAAAAGAAGATATAGCTTTTATAAATGCTGGAGAAGGCATTGAACTTGCAACTAGTGAACACTCTGAAGATGAGCATGCTGGTGAAGAAGCTACACATGAAGATGAACATGATCATGAAGAAGCTGCACACGAAGATGAACACGCTAGTGAAGAAGTTGCACACGAAGATGAGCATACTGGTGAAGAAGCTGCACATGAAGATGAGCATGCTGAGGAAGAAGCTGCACATGATCATGGTGATACAGATCCACATGTTTGGTTAGATCCAATTTTATCGATACAATTAGCTGAAAATATTAAAAATGCTCTAATTGATTTAGACCCTTCTAATACAGAGACTTTTGAGAAGAATTTTGATACATTAAAAACACAACTTGAAGAATTAGATCATTCTTTTGAAGAGGTTGTTGCAAATTCAGCGAAAAAAGAAATTCTTGTTTCTCATGCTGCATATGGATATTGGGAATCAAGGTATGGTATTGAGCAAATTAGTGTTTTAGGCCTTTCTCCTACAGAAGAGCCTTCCCAAAAAGAATTACAAAACATTATTGAAACATCAAAAGAACACAATATTAATTACATTATTTTCGAATCGAATGTAAGCAGTAATGTGACTGACATTGTACAGGCTGAAATAGGTGCCAAATCCCTTACTTTAAACAATTTAGAATCTATTACAGAAGAAGATATTAAAAATAAAGAAGATTATTTTAGTCTTATGAATAAAAATTTAAAAACTCTAGAACAGGCATTAAATTAATATTTGTAACCTTGAAAAAAATACTATTATTTGCTCTTAACGTTACAAAATACGAAAAAAGCAGATCAATCACAACAACCAGTGATTGATCTGCTTTTTTTATTTGAACAATTTATGGTTAGTGAAACCTCTTACTAGGATTGAAATAACTTTATAATTTTTTTTACTTCCTCTATATATCCCACATAATAACATCTAAAAAATTCACCTTACTCCTCCATTACATATCTAATTCACTAGAATATTATTTAGAAAATAGTGGACACTATGGTTGATTACGACAAGGCAGGAAAAGAAAGGCGGATCTTTATGGATGATTTAGTATTAGCACGGTCATTGTTTGGGACAACGATGGGTTTTCACATTATATTTGCAACATTAGGCGTTGGCCTGCCGTTAATGATACTTTGTGCAGAGCTTCTTTTTCAAAAAACAAAGGACAAGGATTATGCAATTATGGCAAGACGTTGGACAAAGGGACAAGCCGTACTGTTAGGTGTCGCTATTCCTACAGGTACAATTGCCGGTGTGCAACTTGCATTACTATGGCCTGGTTTTATGGAAGTTATCGGTAAAGTGATGGCCCTCCCATTTCAAATTGAAATTTATGCATTCTTTATTGAGGCTTTATTTATGTCCATTTATGTTTACGCGGCTGATCGGATCTCACCAAGAATGAGAATAATTAGTGTTTCTCTTGTACTTTTAGGAGCTAGTGCTTCAGCCATATTGATTACAAATGTACATGCCTTCGAAGGTACACCTGCTGGTTTTCGTATTGAAAATGGTGAAATTACTGATGTTGATCCATGGGCTGCTTTTTTCAATCCGAGTTTTTTCATTTCTGCAGCACATGTCGCTGTTTCAGCCTATATGACAGGAGCATTTATGATTAGCACAATTGCTGCTTTTAAAATGCTCAAAAATAGAAAAAATGAACGAGTTTATCAATTTCATCGAAAAGCATTGATTCTTAGTCTTGTCATTGGTGGCGTTTTCTCATTTTTAACTGCTATCAATGGTCATGAGTCAGCACAAATGCTCCACGAGTATCAACCAGAAAAGCTAGCTGCTGCTGAAGGGCTTTTTGAAACCCAGGATTATGCGCCACTTGCCATTGGAGGTTTTACGGACCGAGAATCCCAAGAAGTTAAATATGGAATTGAAATACCCTGGGCGCTTAGCTTCTTAGCAGGAGATAGTTTTAAAACAGTTGTTGTTGGTTTAAATGACTTTCCAGAAGAATATTGGCCACCTTTATTTGTACACACACTATTTAATGGCATGGTTATAATTGGTAGCTTCTTAATCTTCTTATCAATGGCTGGGTTTGCTTGGTTCAAGATATTAAAAAAACCACATTTTCCTAAGTTATTTATGTATGCCTTTGTTTTAGCAGGACCATTATCCCTTTTATCAATTGAATTTGGCTGGATCTTTGCTTGTACTGGAAGACAACCCTGGGTTATTTATCGTATCTTAGCCACTGAAGATGTTGTGACAGGATCAACTCAAATTGGTATGTTATTTGTCTTATTTTCACTAATTTATCTTGTTTTAGGTGTTGCCGTTTTGGCTGTTTTAAAATACTACTTTAAAAGACATCCTGTTGAGGATGAACTTGATGGTGGTGGATCAAACAACAATAATTTGAGTGTTTACTAATATAAGAAAAGGGTGAATCATTATGACAGCAGATTCATTACTAGCAATAACCGTTCTTTGGGGCTTTGTGTTCATCTATGCCGTTATGGCAACAATGGATTTTGGAGCAGGATTTTGGTCAATGATTTATATTAATAAAGAAAAAACAAATGCAACCAATATTGCAAACCGCTACCTATCACCTACATGGGAGGTTACAAATGTATTTATAGTAGCGATTGTTATAGCATTAGTTAGTTTTTTTCCAGGAACAACCTTCATTCTAGGGACCGTCTTGCTTTTACCGGGAAGTTTTATTTTAATACTACTTGCACTAAGAAGTGGATTTTTAGTGTTTTCTCATGTCGCAAAAGATTATGAAAAGGCGTTAACATATGTATCTGGCATTTCTGGATTTATTATTCCAGCTCTGCTTATGCTAGTTCTACCAATCACACATGGTGAATATATCGAAGTTGTTAATGGGGTTCATCAACTCCAATTTGGAGCTATGTTTACAAGCCCTAATATCTATGCTTTTATGGCTTTTGCCATCAGCAGTACCCTTTTTCTTTCCTCCTTATTACTTGCTGATTATTCTAACGTGGCTGGTGAACCTGAAGCATATCGTGTATATCGTCGTGATGCGATCATCCTTGGTCCGATTTCTTTGCTAATGGCATTTTTGATCATGTTCACATTAAAAAATGAAGCGAATTGGCTTTATACAAACATGCTTGAATATACACCCTTCTTAATTGGCTCTGTTATCTTTTTTGTTATTGCTGGGGCAGCTATGTTTCTTCCATCTAAAAAGCATAAGCATGCAATAGGAAGACCTCGTTTAGCAGTAGTTGCTGTAACGATTCAATATTTATTGGCAAGCTTAGCCTATGGTAGAGCACATCTTCCTTATATGATTTACCCAGATGTGACAATTCTTTCAGGCTTTACTCATCCTGATACATTTAGAGCGTTGATCATTACTTATCTTGTAGGCTTTTTAATACTTTTCCCTGGCTTTATTTACTTTTGGAAGTTATTTATGAAAGATAAGCGGTATTTAAAGCAAAATGAATCTTAATCTGATTTATAGATAGGCTGTTTTCGCAAACTTTGTTGCTTTTAAATATCCGAAGCAATCAGCACTGTATTAGGTCTAGTGGCATCTTTTCTTCATAAAATGGTACCCTTATAGTGGAAAAACACTGTTTTCATTACAAACATTGGTACGTGGCAACAAACGTTCAGAAAAGAGCCTATAATGAAGAAATTAAGCTATAAAAAAATAAATATTTCCCAAGTTTTTAACAAATGCTACTATAGTAAATTTTGAAGGGGGAATCATGATGAGAGAAGATTTAATCGATGCATTTCGTAAGGATGTTAAAAATTCGAGTGCTGATTCATTTCCAATGTTTGTCGATTCATTTACAAACATTTGGGATTATGAATTTGGTTCTTTAGATGATCTTCCACATGATGTAGATCAGCTTGTCGCTAGTCGGGCAGTTGAATATGGGTTAATGGAATAAGAAAAGTGCAAGGCGCCTGAAGTTAGATGCTAGAAAAAAGTCTATTTTATGATAATACAAACAAAACAGGCAGACTTCTAAAAAAATGAGTCTGCCTGCTTTGTTTAAAACTACATTGTCATTGTAGGAGCATTTGCTGCTTTTCTAAGATTTTTCTGTGCACGTTTTTTAGCAATGATGCCATGCTTTGGTGAGAACAAGAAGGCTATCGCAAAGAGTACTCCTGTTGAGGAAGCCATTGCACCTGCAATTGATACATTGAGTAAAGTCGCAACATAATATCCTGAAACAGCGGCAAATACACCAATTACTGCACTAATAAACAACATATTTAATAATTTATCTGTTAATAAATAGGCAGTTGAAGCTGGAACAATTAACATAGCAACAACTAATATTGCTCCAACACTGTCAAAAGAAGCTACAGTTGTAATAGATAGCATTCCCATCAGTAAATAATGAATAAAAAGAACAGGAATTCCAATTGCTACTGCCATCTCTGGATCAAAAGAGCTAATCTTGAATTCTTTATAAAAAAAGATGATGATGAGTAGATTTACGATGAATACAAATGAAAGTAGCCATACTGCTTTAGGACCTAACTCCATTCCATACATCTCTACTGTATCCCATGGAATAAACGTGATTTCTCC
>NZ_VOQF01000038.1 GCF_007994985.1 Metabacillus litoralis
AGAGTAGGACGTCGCCAAGTAAAGAGTGGAGAAGATCAGTAGAGATACTGGTCTTTTTTTGTGCGTTAAAAATAAACTAGCAAATTAATGAGCGAGATATGTAAAAAGCGAAAAACTAAAAAAACTAGTAGCCTAAAGCATGGTAGAAGGAGAAGGAAGTGGATGAAAGTGAATTAAGAATGCAGATAATATGATATCGCCAAGTAATGAATAGAAAGATCAGTAGAGATAATACTGGTCTTTTTTGTGTTTTAGAAGTTGAACATTAGATGATTGAAAAGATTGGGACCATTAATAATGGTAGAAACTAAAAAGTACTACAATCATTTATATCAGAATGAATTCCTTAAGCAAGCAGAACTTCAAACATCAGGGTCAGGATTATAGAGATGAAGCCCAAAAGAGGAAAGAATCCAAAGTGAAAAGTCCGTCATAGAGCTGATGAAGGACATAAGCAAGGGGAAAGCCCGAGAAAAAGTTCGTCATAGAGCTGATGAAGGACATAAGCAAGAGGAAAGCCCGAGAAAAAGTCCGTCATAGAGCTAATGAGGGACATAAGCAAGAGGAAAGCCTAAGAAAAAATCCGTCATAGAGCCGATGAAGGACATAATTACAGAGATGCGGTGTTCCTGGAAATCAAATTAGAAAATGCAATAATAGATTGAGTTCTACACTACGCAACAATCGTGAATATTGTTGGATCTTCTTTCAAATTAAAGACCACTTAGAAAAAGAAGATGTTAATAAATTTTTGTATCTTAATAAACGATCAAAATTGTACATCGTTAGCTTGACATTACATTCATCAAGGAGATGAAGCCCATAAGGAAGCAGAACCCTATGTCTAAAGTTCATCATCAATATTATTAAAAAGGAGTAACTCCATAGTAAGAAGATACGCCTAGGTTATTCAGTTCAGTAGAGAGGTAACACCAAGTTATTCTATAAACTAAATAAAATTAGTATTTTTATCCTGTTTTTGTAAATGTTAAATAGTACTGTAGGAGTAAAGCTTATTTTTAGAGGTGTATAGATTGTTTTTAAGATTTTTTGGTTCTGAAAAGAAATTGATTATATTCGCTATTATCACTATCTGTATCTATCTGCTTCCTCTTTACCTTTTAGGTGGAGATGCCCATATTCGGGTTCATGATAATCTTGATTCTAATATAGCTTGGTATAAGGTTTTGAGTGAAAGTGGACAATTGTTAGGTCCGACTACAGCTACTATTTCTCAGGTGATTAATGGTTTGCCTAGAAATGCTTATGGACCAGAATATAGTTTAATTGTCTGGCTGTATTCGGTGTTTCCGACAATGATTGCTTATGCGTTAAGTCAAAGTATTACTAGGATATTTGCATTTATAGGTATGTATTTATTGTTAAAGGATCACTTTCTGGTTCAAAAGAAATATGTAGTCATAAATGTTGGGGTTGCGTTAGCATTTGCTTTAACACCGTTTTGGCCGTCGGGTATGTTAAGTACACTTGGAATGCCACTTGCACTTTGGGCTTTTTTACATATTAGAAATGGGAAGGGGAAATGGACACATTATTTGGTGTTAACATTACTCCCGTTATACTCGAGCTTTGTGTTAGGTTTCTTCTTTTTTCTATTTGCCATAGGAGTTTTTTGGCTTGTTGATTTTATTAAGGGTAGAAGGAATTATCATTTTTTGCTTTCTATTGTTTATATGACGTTTCTATTTCTGGTTGTAGAGTACCGACTAGTGTACTCCTTTTTGTTTGATGATGAACCCAATAGCAGGGATGAATATTTTCATGCGAGACTTTCGTTATGGAGAGTTATAAGGCTTACTTTTAAAAACTTTGTACTGGGACATACACATGTGATGACGGTGCATGGTCTCTTTATATTAGCTGTCACTCTACTATCTTTATATATAGTTATCATTAAGAAACTATGGAAACAGGAACAAGTTTTCGTATTCTTGTTAATCCTGAACTTTTTGTTGTCTACTTGGTATGCATTTTGGTTTTATAAAGGATGGCTTCCGTTAACAGAGAGATTTCATTTTATGGATACATTTAATTTTGCCAGGTTTCATTTTTTACGTCCTCTAATTATTTATGTAGGCTTTGCTCTAGGTTTGAAAATAATGTGGGAATATGGGCAAAGATCAAGGTATTATTCGCTATTCTTTATAGCTGCTCAAATAGTTCTTTTATTTTGCTTTAATGATGAAATTATTCATCGGAATAAGCCTTCTGTGAATGAGTTTTACTCAGTTGAGCTTTTTGAAGATATTAAGGACCATATTGAGCTGCCAGTTGAAGAATATAGAGTCGCCAGTATTGGGATTCATCCAGCTATTGCTCAATATAACGGTTTTTATACACTTGATACGTATAATAACTTTTATCCATTAACTTATAAGTATGAGTTTAGAAAAATTATTGAAAAAGAGCTTGCGAAAAATAAGAAGATAAGAACGTACTTTGATGAATGGGGAGGCCGTTGTTATATCTTTACGGATGAACTTGGTAAGCACTATATGTTTAAGAAAAACACGAAAAAGACATTGAAAAACCTAGAACTTAATATAGAAGCGTTTAAAGATTTAGGAGGACACTATCTTTTTTCTGCAGTGTTAATCGAGAATGCAAAAGAAAATCAGCTTGAGCTAGAGCGAGTATTTGAAGCTGATACATCTGCGTGGAAAATATATTTATATAAAGCTTTATAAATCAATGGAGGTTTTATAATGAGTAAGCCTGTCCTTACTATTGTTGTTCCTTGCTATAATGAAGAAGAGGTTTTGGAAACAACCATAAAGGTGCTTGAAACAAAAATAACTCAATTTATAAATAATAATATAGTTTCTGAAAAGAGTAATATTTTATTTGTAGATGATGGAAGTAGGGATGGCACTTGGTCCATCATCTATAAAGAAAGTTTATATAATAGTAAGGTCAATGGATTAAAACTTGCCAGAAACGTAGGTCATCAACATGCACTCTATGCAGGATTAATTACTGCGAAAAACTCAGCAGATTGTGTTGTATCAATTGATGCTGACTTACAAGATGATGAAACTATTATTGTTGAGTTTTTACAGAAGTTTAATGAAGGCTTTGACATTGTTTATGGTGTCAGAGAAAAGCGTGATACCGATCATTACTTTAAAAAAACAACGGCAGAAGCATTTTATAAGTTTATGAAAAAGCTAGGTGTTAACTTAATTTATAATCACGCTGATTTTAGGTTAATGAGTAGACGGGCAGTGGAGGAATTAGAGAAGTTTGAAGAAGTTAATCTCTTTTTAAGAGGTATTGTACCTTTAATTGGTTTTCCTTCAACATCTGTTTATTATAATCGAAAAGAACGATTAGCTGGAGAAACAAAATACCCATTAAGAAAAATGCTGTCATTTGCATTTGAAGGCATTACATCATTTTCGATTACTCCTATACGGTTTGTGTTGTTTTTAGGCTTTCTTTCATTTTTCACAAGTATATTGTTTGGTACATATTTTATTAGCCTGAAATTTTTAGGGGAAACAGAAACAGGTTGGACTTCTCTTATTACGTCTATATGGTTAATTGGCGGATTGCAGCTAATAGCCATTGGTTTAATTGGTGAATATATAGGCAAAATCTATAAAGAATCAAAACGTCGACCAAGATATAGTGTGGATATTGATACTTTAAATTTAAAACAAAGCTTACTAGGAAGGAACATAGGATCAAGTGAGTCTGATCATAGAGAATTATTATAAAAGGGTAAATACATTTATTCGATTTATCCTGGTTGGGCTGATTAACACATGTATAGGTCTCTCTTTGATTCTAGTTTTGCTAAATGTTTTAGGATTATCATATTGGATATCAACCTTCATTGGAAATAGCATAGGAGCTACGTGTAGTTATATTTTAAATAAGAACTTCACCTTTAATAGCAAAGTAAGCAATCAAAAAGGAATCTCCTTATTTATTCTAGTCATATTGGGTAGTTATTTTATTTCGTATTCTATTGGTTATATCCTATTTGATAAAAGTAAACTCCTAACCAACTTTGAATATGTTAAGGAAACTTCATTAATCCTAGCTGCAGTGTTATATACAATATTAAATTACCTGGGACAAAGGTATATTGCGTTTAAGTGATTTATAATGGATTAAGATATAAATCATTACAAATAAGTGATGCTCATTAGTTATTTTAGGAGATGTTCAATTTGGGTGTTGACTTGATTATTAGTAAATGGTATTATTAATTTCTGCTGTTAAAGCAGTGAAAATATATGCCGATTTAGTTAAAAAACATTTTAATAAAAAAGTGTTGACTTTCTAAAGTGTATCATGGTATTATATAAAAGTTGTCACTTGAAACGACAACGCAACATGATCTTTGAAAACTAAACAAAACCAAGCGTGCCAACGTTAATTTCGATTAACAAAACGTAC
>NZ_VOQF01000039.1 GCF_007994985.1 Metabacillus litoralis
ATAGCTTTGTCGTATCTTTATCATAACTTATATGTCCATTATAAGGGGGTCAATCACTGTCACTCCCCGAATTATGTCGAATACATCTAGATGCCATGTACATAAAAAGCTTCGTTACCGTTAAAGATAATAAAAATAAATTTGTCAGCTTTAATTTTCGCATTGTATCAATTGTTTTCATCACGGTCCCATTCTTATTTGCTGCTACTACCTGGAGGAGGTATTGCCTTTGACTACGTTAATCATCTGCTCTATCGTTGTGGCGATTCTAATTGGCTGGTTGATCTTTGACTATAAAGCCGGTCGAAAAAATCATCTCTTAACTTCTAAATACACCCAGTATCCTCTAAGAAAAAGTAATATCTCTGTTTTTATTGATGGAAATGATTTTTATAAAGATTACTTCGAGAACATTAAAAATAGTACTACATATGTTCATGTGTTATTTTTTATAGTGAAAAATGATAAAGTCAGTCATGAATTTTTATCTATTTTAGGTGATAAAGCAAAAGAAGGCTTAGATGTAAGGTTGTTGCTTGATTATGTTGGCGGCTCAAAATTAGGTAAGAAAAAAATTCAAGCTTTAAAAAAACAGGGAGTGCGAATTGCCTTTTCCCATAAACCTAAATTACCTTATTTGTTTTATACTTCTCAAGCAAGAAACCACCGGAAAATCACAGTTATTGACGGAAAAACATCCTATTTAGGTGGATTTAATATCGGTAAGGAATATATTGGTCAAGATCCTAAGTTTGGGTACTGGAGAGATTATCACCTTAGAATTCAAGGTGAAGGTGTTACTGATTTACAGCAGCAATTTCTAAAAGATTGGTATGATTCTACAGGTGAAAATGATCTTAATGAACCTCGTTTTTCTACTGTATCTCCTAAAGGTGAAAGTACCCATATGTTTATATCGACTTATGGTGAGAAGTTGGATGACCATTTTATCGAGTTTATCCAAAATGCCAAACAAGAAATTATTATTTGCACACCCTATTTTATTCCTGGAAAAATGATTTTAAATGAACTACTAGAAGCCTTATCAAGAGGGGTACAAGTGAAATTAGTGGTACCCATGGGTAAGGACCATCCTCTTGTAAAGGAAGCATCACTTCCCTACTTTGGACCGCTTATTTTAGCCGGTGGAGAGATTTATCAGTTTTTTTATGGATTTTTTCATGCCAAGATCATTATTATTGACGATAAATTTTGTGATATTGGAACAGCTAATTTCGATAAACGCAGTATGTACTTAAATGACGAAATGAACTGTTTAATTTACGATCCAGTTTTTATTGAAAAAGTGCGTAGCTTAATTAACAAAGATATGAATCACTCTGAACTATTAACATATAGCGCCTATGAAAAAAGGCCTCTTACTAAAAAGATAAAAGAGAAATTTGCAACAATGATTTCACATTTTCTATGAGGAGAAAGTCAAATGATTATTCGATTTGGTTATGTTTCACATGCTCTTGCTTTATGGGATTGCTCTCCTGCAAAGTCATTAACATTTACACGATGGAAGCAGTTAGACGAGACTGAAAGGAAAGAACAACTTTTATATGTAACTAGAAAAAACTTAGAGCATACATTACGTATGATTCATTATAATATTGCTCAGGAAATCCATGTTTACCGGCTTTCCTCATCAATTGTGCCGCTTGCTACACATCCGGAGGTATTATGGGATTACCGGACACCTTTTAAGGATTTACTTACTGAAATCGGCCAGTTAGTGAAGAAAAATAAGCTTAGAACTAGCTTTCACCCTAATCAATTTACGCTATTTACAAGTGATAAGCCTCATATAACAGATAATGCTGTTGGTGATATGCAATATCATTATGATTTGTTAGATGCAATGGGTCTTGCTGATGAAGCAATTATAAACATTCATGTAGGTGGCGCTTATGGTAACAAACAAGCAGCGACTGAACGATTTCATGAAAATATAAAAAAGTTACCTCATAACGTAAAGAAACGGATGACACTTGAAAATGACGATAAAACATATACGACCACAGAAACACTAGAAATTTGTAAAAAAGAAAATATCCCAATGCTTTTTGATTATCACCATTACATTGCAAATAAAGATGAAGATGAACATTTCGAGGATCTTTTGCCAGAAATTTTTGACACATGGTCCAATGTTGGGCTTCATCCAAAAATTCACGTATCATCACCAAAAACAGAAAAGGAATTCAGAAGCCATGCTGATTATGTTGATTCTGAATTTCTTATGCCATTATTATTATTTTTGAAAAATCATAATGCAAACGTTGACTTAATGATTGAAGCTAAGAAAAAAGACCTCGCAGCTATAAAGCTGTGTGAGGACATTTCTAAAATTAGAGGTGTAAAACGGATTGGTGGCGCAACAATTGAATGGTGAGGCTAACTTTTTGGTTAGTCTCTTTTTTT
>NZ_VOQF01000004.1 GCF_007994985.1 Metabacillus litoralis
TCATTTTCAAGATCTTTTTTAATTAAATTTAAAAAATAGTTGTTCACTAGTCATCATCCTGTACATTTCTATTTATATTGCTGCTGTTAAACATTGTGTTGATTTCCGTTAAAGGCATTCACTTTTCCAAGAGCCTTCTTCCGCAGAAGTTTCATACACACTTCAATCAACAAAGTCGTAAAAATCAACATTAAGCTTTAACATAGCCGTTATAGTAGAAATAGTTAAAATTCAAAGTATATTTTAATAGTACCACAATGTCTTATGATGTGATATATCAATAAAATACCCACTTGATTAACTCTTTATGAATAAACTCTTTTCTGACATATTGTTGTCAATTGAGCTCATTTGTTTTTAAAACAGTTCTTTAAACGAAGAGAAAGTGATAAAAATAAGAGAATTTGCCACTTAACTCTATAAACCACTGTTTTCCTTCAAATGACCAATAGTAATAGCCTTATGAATATATTATAAAGATATCCTATATAACAAAAAAGATAGAGCTAATAAAATAAGCGCTATCCCTTTTGTTATGTAATATTTATTGTTTCTTTATTCCTCATCTTCCATCACTTGATAAGCTTTACTGAACAATAATAACTGACTATCTACAATTGGTTCATCTAGTTTACGTTCTACATAATGATAAATCCCGAACTCATCTTGTTCTCTAGCCTTCACATTATCAGCTAATGCACTATCTAAGATTGCATTAATACGCATCTTAATGTCTCCGTCATAAATTGGGAACAAAATCTCCACTCGTTTTTCCATATTTCTAGTCATCATATCCGCAGATGATAAAAATGTTTTACCTTCACCATTATGATGAAAAAAATAGATCCTGCTGTGTTCTAAGAATCTTCCGACAATACTTCTAACTCTAATATTTTCACTAACTCCTTTGATACCAGGTCTTAAACAACATGTACCTCTAACGATTAAGTCTATTTTCACACCTGCATTTGATGCCTCATAAAGCTTTGTAATGACTACTTTATCAGTTAAAGAATTCATTTTTGATATAATTCTACCGTTACCGAATCTTTTATGAAAGTGAATTTCTTCTTCTATTAAATTTATAAAGTCTTTACGAATATCAAAAGGTGCAACAGATAAATGATGAAAATCAGGTTTCTCAGTATAACCACTTAAATAATTAAAAAAGTTGGTAGCATCAATTCCAAACTTTCTTTTTGATGTAATTAGTCCCATGTCTGTATAAATTTTTGCTGTCTGATCATTATAATTGCCAGTGCCTAAGTGGACAAATCTCTCTATCCTGTTATTCTTTCTCCTAACAACGAGGGTTATTTTGCTGTGGGTTTTTAAGTACGTCATTCCATAAATAACATGGCATCCTGATTTCTCTAATTCTTTTGCCCATTGCACATTATTTTCTTCGTCAAATCTAGCTTTTAACTCCACTAACACCGTTACTTGCTTACCTTTCTCAGCTGCACGTTTTAATGCTTCAATAACAGGTGAATCACCGCTAACCCGATATAATGTTTGTTTAATTGCTAATACATCTGGGTCTTCCGCAGCTTCAGTAACAAACTCAATAACAGGCTCGAACGACTCATAAGGATGATGAAGAAACACATCCTGCTCAGAAATCTTTTCGAAAATATCTTCATCTGAAGATATATCACGCGGTGGTTGTGGGATTAGGGTCTGGAAAACTAAATCCTCACGAGTTTTGGCCATATTTTTATAAAACCCAAATAATATTGTAAGATCAATTGGGCCATCTATTTCGTAGACATCTTTTTCATGAACTTCTAATACTTCAGTCAAATAACGTAAAATATTTAAATCAAAGCGATCCTTCTGAATTTCAAGTCGAACCGCAGCTCCCCACTTTCGTTTCTTTAATTCCTTTTCAATCTCCTTTAATAAATCCCTGGCACCTTCTTCGTGAATCGTTAAATCTGCATTTCTAGTAATACGAAAGATTGAAACAGATACTACTTTATAGCCCTTAAATAATTTGTATATAAAATGGCTAATAATTTCTTCTAATAAAATCAACTGAGTTTTTTCCTCAGCTGAGTGAAGGGGAACGAAACGGTCCAGCACTGCTGGCACTTGAACTATAGCTGTTTTGTACCGATTTTCCTGGAATTCATCATTATCCTCAATCACGATAGCTAGATTTAAACTTTTATTTAAAAGCATTGGGAATGGACGGTATGCATCAACTGCCATTGGAGTAAGAACAGGGAAAATATGCTCATCAAAGTAATCTTCCAAATTCCTTCTTTGTTCAGAAGTAACATCCGCCATTTGAACCATTTCAATATCTTCTTCTTCTAATTTTGGAATAAGAACCTTGTTATAAGCCTCGTATTGTAGCTCAACAAGACTATGTGTTTTTTTTGCAATTTGGTTTAATTGTTGCTTTGGAGTCATACCTGCTTTATTTTCTGGTTTATTAAACCCTGCTTTTACTTGATCTTTTAGCCCTGCTACACGAACCATAAAAAATTCATCTAAGTTAGAACTAAATATCGCTAAGAACTTTAGACGTTCTAATAAAGGATTTTTCTCATCAAGAGATTCTTCTAATACACGTTCATTAAAAGCCAACCAGCTAAGTTCTCTATTGTTATAATAAAGTGGACTTTGAAGTTTTATCATATTTTTATCTAATGTATTCATTTCTACTCCACCCCTTATTTCGACATTTATATACAATTCCATGATAGCATTAAGATAACAATTCAATTGTAAATTATATGTAAAATTTTTGTATTTTTTTCGTAAATACAATAATTTAATTCACACAAAATAAAATTGAGCTTTGTATTATGATAAACCATTGGGGAAAGGTAATTAACTAGAGTGAAGACGATAATAAATGGCGTAATTCATATAGTAAAAGACTTTTTTTCGTAAACCTACAGTCCTATTTCTCTATTCATTTTGAAAGTGAACAAGTATAGATTTTTTCAATAATTTCTCTAGATGCTTTTTCTGTTTTTCAACTTGATATTGTTCAGGTTTCCAATCTTTATAACAAGTAATATCAAATATAAGCTCATCTTTTTCATTTTTGATACTAATATTTTTAATAATATTTCTTCTCGTTGCATTTAAGCTATTGGCTAATTTCACAATTGCTCCCAACAGTCTATATTTTGCTAACTCATCTTTGGTGAACCAATCTATATATGGATTTACATATCTTTTAAAACCCGCTTTACTTGTATATGAAGCAATTAGAGCTATAATAAGTCGATCTTTATGTAATAAACCATCAATCGTACGGTTGGCTAATAAATAAAATGTATGTTGGCTACTTGCTTCAGTATCGATATAAGAGCCGACATTATAAACAAAAGCAGCACGTTTAAGTAAAAATGAATCTTCTCGATTAATTGATGCAAGTCCAATTTCATTTAATAATTGTGATATATTCAAAGCACAATTTGACACATGAAAAACATGGTTTAAGTCAATTGTATAATCTGTTGCTAATTCATAGAAACTTTCTTCTATTACATTAGGAAAAATTGATATTCCGATGTCTTTAGTTAATTCTTCAAAGAAGACACCATCTCTCAATCCTTTCCTACTTAATGCAAATTGGTCAGTATTCACAATGTTCATTATATTTTTAAATACCTCGATCGCAGGTATAATGATATCCGCCCTGTCTTTTGATAACCCTTCTACTCTTTGCAATTCAGAAAATGATAATGTATGTAAGTACTGATCCACATCAGATATATCCTGATAACTCATCATATACTGATGTACTCCTGCAATTGGATATCCTATATATTCTTGGTGAATTTGAACAAGATTTCGCGCACTTCCTCCGATTGCAATAATAGGCATTTTTTTATCTTGCAGCCAATCGAGAGTTTGGAATTGTTTTAAAAGAAATGCTTTTAATTCCTCTAATTCCTCATCTGTTGGAATATCACCACGAATAAACTGTTTTTTCAAAGATAGTGCTCCGAATGGAAAACTATGATACTTCAAAAGCTCCCGCTTTGCAAAATAAGTTACTTCAGTACTTCCCCCACCGATATCTATCGTAATGCCGCTATCAAATGGAGTTGTATTCACAACAGCTAAATAACCAAAATATGCTTCCTCATACTCTGATAAAACCCGAATTATTAATCCAGATTCTTTTTTTACCTTTTCAACAATTTCATCCATATTTTTAGCTTGGCGAACTGTTGCAGTTGCTACACACTTTACATCTTCCAAATTATGATGTTTTGTTACTTCGCTGAAGCTTTGCAATGTTTCAATTAATATTTCGATCCCTTTGCCTGATAGTATTTCATCATCTAATAGGTAATTACGGAGGCGTGCAACCACTTTTACATTTTCTATTTCTTTTAATCGCCCACTATTTTCTCGTAAATAAATGACTAGTCTCATCGTATTTGAGCCAATATCAATGATTGCATATTTTTCTTGATTCACATCCAACACCCTTACCTATTTAATGGAATTTTTATATATTTTAAGTGCTGTACTCAAACATTTATTGCTTCTGTAATATTATATTTTACGGCTCTGTTACATCACATAAATAAACCTTAATAAAAAATCTTTTTTATCCTTTTAGACATTTCAATTTTCATATTTAAGTTTTTTTAAGTCTCATAGTATAGTCGCTTTATAAGCCTTAAAACAATTGTTTTTCACTGAGTAAAAATAAACTTTCATCAAATAAATTATAACATATTAAAAGAATTGGTATATTCAGTATTTCCTGAAATATTCTATACAAAACAATATCCACAACTAATAATTACCTTGAGGTGAGTGCCATGATTCATATTGTTAAATCTAATGAAACGTTAACTTCAATTGCATTGGACTACCGAACTTCAATAACAAATCTACTTGCTGCTAACAATATCACTAATCCAAACAAAATCTACATAGGACAAGAAATTTTCATTCCTACTATCCCTGATCCAAACACTATTCCGTTTATAATTTCCATATCATTAACACAAAAGCGTTTAACACTTCTATCGGAAGGACAAGTTAGTAAGGTCTATCCTATTGCTGTTGGAAACATAGCTACGTCTACTCCAACTGGGGAATATGTTATTGTAAATCGCCAGCCAAATCCAGGGGGTGTCTTTGGAGCAATGTGGTTGAGTTTATCTAAAGTCCATTACGGGATACACGGTACAAACAACCCAAATTCTATTGGTAAAGCTGTTTCTCTGGGTTGCATTCGAATGCACAACAAAGATGTACTAGAGCTCTCATCAATTGTACCAAATGGAACAAAAGTAATAATTTCACCTTAAGAATTTATTAAGTTTTCTTTAATTTCATATTCAAACGCAAATGATTCCCTTATAATGACAATTAAAGCAATGGACGAAGCAATCTAAGGAGCGTATTCATGAAAATATTTCGCAATCCAAATTTTGTTAAACTATTTTATGCAGCACTTTTTTCTCAGATGGGAACAACAATAGGAAACATGGCTTTTGCCTTTTATTTATTAGATCACTTTAGTCATCAGCCTTCTTATGCAACACTAGCTGAACTTATGTATTCTTTACCAACAATACTTGTCTTTTTTATTGTTGGTGTTGTGGCAGATCGATTTGATCGTAAAAAAGTTGCGGAGAACTGTGATTGGATACGTGCAATTTTAACTGTGGTTTTATTTGGCGCACTATTTACAGGTTCAATTCCTTTTATATTTTTTGTCTTATTCTTACGTAGTGCAGTAACTAAATTCTTCTTCCCAGCAGAAAACAGCCTTGTCCAAGGTATTCTTAGCAAAGAACAATATGCACAAGCAGCTGGGCTTAATCAAATGCTTTTTAGTATATTTATGGTATTTGGAGTAGGTATAGGAGCAGCTATTTATAAAACAGTAGGAATTCATGGTGCTATCATTGTGGATTTTATTAGCTTTGTTATTTCAGCTTTATTAATTAGATCGTGTCACATCCCTTTTGCTGCTAGACTTCCAAATGGTAAAGTTAAATGGAAAGATTTAAGTATAAAATCATCTGTTAGTGATTTTCAAGAGGGAATTAATTATATAATTAAAAATAAGTTATTAGCTTCTTTAATATTTGGTTTTTTTATTTTTGGCTTGTTCAATGGAGCTTTTGCAATTTTACCAATGTTCACTATGAAATATGAAATGTCACCTGATAATTATGAATGGTATGCTTCTATATTTGCCATTTCACTTGGACTCGGGCTTTTAACAGGAAGTGGTATTGGTACACTTATTTCGTCAAAATTCAAACCACATCAACTTATGGTTATTCCTATCTTTGTAACCGGATTACTGATATTTCTATTAGGATTTACTGATAAAGTTTCAATTTTTCTTGGCATTGTCTTCATAATTGGTACATGTTTAGGCCCCATTAATATTGCAATAGGTGGCTGGATGCCTAAAATTGTTCATCCAAAGTTAATGGGAAGAGTTAGCGGATGGATAGATCCACTTATGATGCTAGCACAGTCTATGACCCTAGGTATCATTGCTGTGATTTTCCCAAAAGTAATTGAAACCATTGATTATCTTTACTACGGAATAGCAATTATTATTCTCTTTGTCGCACTTTTTTACGCACTAACTTTACCTAAGCTTAGTCGAGCCCTAGAAGAAAAAGAAAGAAATCTAGATAGAAAACCAAAAACAAAAAATACAAAACCTAATATACGTACAATTTAATGTTCAGATCTCAATCAAAAAAGTGTGTGTTTTCTCTACATATTAGAGAAACACACACTTTTATTATTGTAGTTTTCTTAAGTATTTTGTTAATACACCGATATAATGAAAGAATTATCATTTTAAATTTAGTAAGGTTGTGAACAAATGGACCAACAAACATATAAGCAATTTATTATCGTCCTTTTGAGAAACTATATATTCGGATCCTTTATAGCAGTGTTTGGAATTGGTGCTTTGTTTATGTTTACAACGTTAAACATTAATTTCAAAGAATCCTTTGTTCTATTTATGATTCTTATGATTTCTCTCATTATCATGTTAATACTTGAGAGTATTGTATTTTCCAAACATATATACCCAATTAAGAAGGTTTTTCTAGAACAAAATTATTCATTAGAAGATTTAAAAGTTGCTTATCGTCAGACACACCGGTTACCTATTTTAACCGTTTATCGAATTTTTGGACCTCATTTGTTTGGTCTCTCTTTTCCAGCAATGCTTATCAGCTATATATGTATAAAGATGAATATAATTCAATTACCGCTTTACTACATAGGCATCGCTTTTGGAGCTTCAGTTTTAGTTGCCGGTATGCATAGTATCATTGAATTTTACTTAGCTACTAAAGCCTTAAAACCGGTCTTAATTACAATTCGTGAAAAAACATTAACACAGTATAAATTTGACTTTTCACACCATTCACATTTATACATTTCAATACAAAGCAAAGTCTTGTACAGTGCCATTTTCATTGGTGTTTTTCCTATATTACTATTTAGCTTGGCAACTCATGCTCGTTTTGCGGAAGCATCCATTCCACTTCTAACAGAATATTGGAGTTGGGCAATAATTGTTATTATCGTATCAATTCTTTTTGCCTTTTATGGTGCATATTTACTTTTTAATAATATATCTGAACCTATTCAAATACTTGAAGGTGGGATGCGTCAAATCCAGCTTGGTAAACTTGTATATCAAAACGATGTTTATTCTGATGAATTTTCAAAACTCATTTCTGGTTACAACCAAATGGTTAGTGGACTTATAAGAAGAGATTCGGTTAATAAACAACTATTAGACAGTCTCTTTACAACATTGGCATTAGCCTTAGATGCCAGAGATGCCTACACAGCTGGCCACTCTGTGAGAGTCGCTCAATACTCAGTACTCATTGGTGAACAAGCAAAGTTAGATAATGAAACTCTCGATTTATTACGTAAATCTGCTTTACTACATGATATTGGTAAAATAGGAATAAGAGATAGTATATTACTCAAAGACGGTAGGCTAACAGAAGAAGAGTTTACTGAAATTAAAACACATCCAGTTATTGGAGCAACTATACTCTCACAAGTTCAACCAAAAGAAGAGATGGAATCATTAATACCAGGTGTAAAATACCATCATGAAAGATTTGACGGGCTTGGTTATCCTGAAGGATTAAAAGGAGATAGCATACCTTTATTCGGTAGAATTATGGCGGTTGCAGATGCCTATGATGCTATGACATCTGATCGTCCCTATCGGAAAGGAATGCCTTACCAAAAGGCTTTATCTATTATTGAAGAAGGAAAAGGGACACAGTGGGACCCGTATTTCGCACAACTTTTCATTAATTATATGAAGAAAAATGTAGAAGATACAAATGAAGATCGTGACAAACAAAGTGTATAAATTATATGTTACTTGAATGAAAACAGATGAATCTGACTGCTGGGGGTGGTTTAAAGAATCCCCCCTGCGAGGTTAGAATCTGGAATGTTTTAATATTCTCTGATAAGAATATTAAAACAGTTAAAAACAGACATCAAAAAATAGGGATTACTTGATTTTAAAGAATTTTCGAAATAAAAAAATCATTAAAGCTTGCATTTTATTATTCACTAAGTATAATTTAAATAAGAATGACTTAAACTTAAAGTGTACAATAAAGGAGAGAAACGATGGACGACCATAAACGACTCGATCCTACCAAACAATCAACAACAGAAAACCTCGCTCGTGCTATTTACGTAGTTAACCGTCATGCAAAAACTGCACCTAATCCCAAATTTCTATATTTATTAAAAAAGAATGCATTAATTAAACTTCTACAAGAGGGAAGGGCGCAAAAAAAAGGTCTACATTTTTCAAATAATCCAAAATTTAGTCAACAACAATCTGATGTATTAGTTTCCGCTGGAGAGTATTACTTTCACATGCCTCCTACAAAGGATGACTTCGATAAACTTCCACATTTAGGAACATTAAATCAAACATACCGTAACCCTAAAGCGAATATGTCTTTAACAAAAGCAAAAATCCTATTACAAAATTATGTTGATATAAAAGAAGATCAAAGCACACCTCAAACTATTCATTCTAACAAATCCCGTACATACCAAAAGCCGGTATTCAAAAGATTAGGTGAAAGCTACAGATAGATAGTTATTTATACCTCAATAACATATAAAAACGACAAAGAATTTTCTTCGTCGTTTTTATATGTTACTTAGCGTAGTGACCAAATAAGTCTTCTACATTCTTTTTAAGTGTATTGAAAAATTCAGGTACTTGATCTTTTGGTACCCCATAGAATATCGAATTAACTATTTCGTTATAATACCACAATTGCTGATTATGACCTCTATTAAAGTGTTTCCATACCTTTTCACCATATCGTTGATAATATATGAGTAAGTCTTCACTATTGTCTAGTTTGTCTGCAGCTATAAGAGCTTTCGATTCTAAGCTGAGTGTTTTTGCCTTATTAATTGTTTCTTGTTTTCTCTCTTCCCAGCTTAAATTCTTATTTTCAGTGTTATCTAAAACATACTGCAAAACATCTTTTCCAAAGAGTTGTAGTATTTCTTGTTCAGTTACATTTGTATCCTCAATTACATCATGAAGATACCCTGCAATGACAACTTCCCTAGAAAATCCTGCTTTTTTAAGAGTATTTGCTACAGAATCAACATGTACATAGTATGGTTCTGAGCTAATTTTACGAACTTGATCAGCGTGTGCAATTTTTGCGAAATTTCTTGCATACTCTAAAAGATCCATAAAACCTCCTATTAGTTGAAAAATATATAAAACCTTAAATCAGAAGCCACACATATCATCTACTACTTCTCCTAAACGAGCTCTTCAAACTAAAAAAGGTTGCATGCCTAAAAATAGTCCAAACAACCTTTTAAGTATAATTTATAAAATGAATTCATCTATCTTTTGGACTAATTCACTTATTTCGGGCTTACTGATTTGTGCACTAGCACCTACCATCTGACCTTTATGTCGTAAATCATTTGTAATAAGAGAAGAGAAAATCACAACAGGAAGAATACTTAGTTGTTGATCTTCTTTAATCCTCTTAGTTAAATGATGTCCATCCATTTGAGGCATTTCTACGTCAGTTATTACCAGTTGGACTACATCTTCAATTGCTTTTCCTGATTTTGCAATTGCTTGAAGATATAGAAGTGCATCTTTACCATTTTCAAAGAAATCTAAATCTACAAATCCAGCCTCATTTAATGTTTCTTGTAATAGTTTACGCAACAGAGGTGAATCCTCAGCAACAACCAGTTTTTTTGTAGATCGTTCTCTCTTACCTAATTTTTTGACTTGTTCTACATTTATACCAGATTCTGGATTGATATCTAAAACAATTTTTTCAAAATCGAGCATTAAAACCATCTCGTCTTGTATCTTTACAACACCTGTAATTTGACTTTCAAATCCTTGATACATTCCAGAAGGTTTTTCAATTTTCTCCCATGAAATGCGATGAATCTGTGATACTGAATGTACATGAAAAACAACCTTCGTTTTATTAAATTCAGTAACAATATATTTTTCATCTCTTTGGTTATCACTAGGCCCAAAACCTAAAACCTTTGCAACATCCACAACTGGTAATATTTCTCCTCTAATATCAATAATGCCTTCTATATTCGGATGAGAATGTGGAATTTTAGTAACTTGTAAAGGCTGAATAATCTCTTTTACTTTTATAACATTAATTCCAAACTTATTATTACCTACACTAAATTCCACAATCTCAAGTTCATTTGTTCCACTTTCAAGCAAAATACCTTTTTGTTGTTCCATACTTTTCATTCATCCTTCCATGAGTACTACTCTGTATTCATTATATCGGCTATTGTTAGGATAATGTAAAGAGGATATTGCATTTTGAAAGAAAATTATAGTAAAAATTTAAAAAAGTAAGAGCATGTCCCAATTTCTCTTAAAAGCTTGGATATCTTCCAAGCTTAATATAAATAATCCATTACTCTTTCATCAGCAAGATTTGTGTCGATTGGGCATTTTTTTGCATCACGTCCGTATTGCCATAACCATACATTCCCTTTACAATCTGGTGAAACAGGATTAAACCTCGGAGCTTTCCTCTCTGATGTTGTTCCTACATCAGGTTCGGCACTCCATAGTATTGTCTGAACAGCCACTTCCTTATTATCATGAACTGCTTGGCAATATGCTTCATTAAAATCTCCTTCAACTGGATCATTAAAGATACCAGATTTGTACCCTGAAGGTATTAGTGTTTCCACCCACCCTCTTATCCAAGCAGAATCAACATTAAAAAACTTCTCTATTTTTGCAAAAATAATAGTATCTGTTGGTATCCCAAGTCTTCTTGCGTGGAAAACTGCATTTCTTGCGGCTAATTGAGCTTCTTCATATCCGGTAGCTTCTTTTACCACATTATATATAGGAATAATCTTAATATTCTTACTTTTAATAAACCCTATTTCAGATTTGGATAGACCACTTGATGTATTTTGTAATTCTGTTAGAGATCTACCCCAATACTTTGGTATTCCAAAATGTTTTTTCACACAATCATATAGCTCCTGGTTCACAGGAATAGCTGAATCAACTCCCCAGATTTTCCGTGCCATTAAAATACACAACCTTTCTGTAATAGCTCTTACCATATATATGTAAAGTAAGGGTTGTCTAAATCATAAAGTTTAGCTCTACACTTCAAATACATGTTTATTTTGTTATAAAGCCATGATATAACTGAAGACATTTATCATATGAGTCTGATCTTTTCATTTTTTTGTTATTATTAGAATAAATAAAATTAATGCAATTGTGTTACTCTCTTGTTATAATCTCCTTGTAAATCGTTTATACGATTAAACGGGATGGGTTGAGGGTTACACTTGAGGAAGGTATACATTGGATAGATTTTTTAAATTAAAAGAAAATGGTACATCTTTTAAAACTGAAATTCTTGCAGGAACAGTTTCATTTTTCACAATTGTTTATATTGTGGTGGTGAATGCATCTATTTTATCAGATGCTGGAATTCCGTTAGAAGCTGGCATCATTGCTACTGTTTTAACTTCTATTGCCGGATGCTTTATTATGGGCTTATGGGGTAATACGCCTATTATCCTAGTTCCAGGTATGGGTGTGAATGCCTTGTTCACTTATACAATCGTCCTTGGAATGGATTTAAAATGGCAAGAGGGTTTAGCAGTTGTCTTTGTGTCTGGTATTTTATTTACGATTATTGCATTTACAAAGCTTGCAACAATCATATCAGAGTCGATTCCACATTCATTGAAGGAAGCAATTACAGTCGGAATTGGTTTTTTCCTCACCTTTATTGGACTCCAAAAAGGCGGAATAGTTGTATTAAGTGAAGATACATATGTTGCATTAGGCGATTTTAGTGAAACAAGTGTTGTATTAACGATCATTACATTGCTCATAACAGTAGCATTATTTGCGAAGCAAATTCCGGGGAACTTCTTAATTAGTATCATTTTAGGCACTCTACTTGCTGCAATGTTTGGTGATGTTTCCTTTGATACAACTACAAACACAATTGATGCATTTCATTCCTATTTTGATGTCTTAGGAGCGATGTCGTTTGAGCGCTTGATTGATTTAACTTTTTGGACTGCCACCTTTTCATTAACAATGGTCATAGTTTTTGAAAATATAGGGTTAGTGTTCGGTCAAGTTCATATGATAAATCGACCTAAAACGTATAAACGATCACTACAAGCAAATGCTTTATCAACAATAACATCTGGTGTTTTTGGATCAAGTCCAACTGTAAGTACAGTTGAAACAGCTGCAGGCATAACCGCAGGAGGCCGTACAGGATTAACTTCTATCACAACTGGTACACTTTTTTTAACTTCTTTATTATTTTTACCATTTATCAAAGTGATACCAGATAGTGCAATTGCTCCAATTTTAATTTTAATAGGAAGTTTGATGATCCAAAACATAAAACATATTGATCTGGACGATTTCAGTGAAAGCTTCCCAGCTTTTCTAATTATTGCGTTAATTCCATTAACTTATAGTATTGTTGACGGAATGGCTTTTGGTTTTATTATGTATCCACTACTTAAAATTATCTTAAAAAGAACACATGACGTAAAAATGCCACTTTATTTTATTGCTTTATTATTTTTATTAAATTTCATTTTCCATTCATTGCATTAATATTTTTGGCTTTTAACATCTTTATCTATAGAAGCTTCAATGGGTTTATCCTAACAAATTTGTTAGGATAAACCCATTTTTTGTTTTGTATAGTTTGTTTTTATTTTTATTCAAAAAAAGAAAACTGTATTTAGTTTAGTACTTCTATTCTTCCTGTTAGTACCTCTTTTAGATCAATAAAGGTTTAAAATAATATGCATTTCATTAAAATCCTTTGTATAAAAATCAATAATAAACTGCACAATATTAAGAGATATGAGCATTTTTCTAAAAAATCATTAATTTCTGAGGTGAATAAATGAGACATTTTATCTTATTAATTGCTCTATTATCATTAACAGCTTGTAATAATGATAACCAAGGAGCAAATAATATTAATGATCAAGGAACTAATAATAATGAATTTGAAATACTTGAAACTCGAAACAATCAAGCAAATAGCAATGATGAAATGTTAGTTAAGTCAAGAGATATCATTGAATTAGAAGAGAATACGAATGAATCAGTAAGACAGTCATTAGCTGAAAACTTAGTTAAAGAAAAAATTGATAGAGATGAAAATTTAGTTGTTCAGTATGATCATAAAGAAGAAAACCACTACATTATACATGTTTATTCAGTTAATGATGTAGTGGAAAATAGCGAACAATGGTATATGGTAGATTTAGGTTCAAAGCAAGTTGAACCTTTGAAACAATAAGTAAAAAAATCACAATGAAAGATTAACTGAAAAAGCTGACAAATTGTCAGCTTTTTTTTGATACAAGTTGAAAGGTTATAGTTACTGTCGTCCCTTTTCCTAATTCACTTTCATAATCAATTGTTCCACCTAGTTGTCTGATTAGTCGATTAGTAATCATGCTTCCTAACCCAGTCCCCTTTGTTTTAGTTGTATAAAAAGGTAAACCAATTTGTTTTAGTTCGTCTTTTGTCATGCCTTTTCCATTGTCCTTAATAACAATGGTGACTACTTCATTTTGATAATCAACTAAATTTGAGATCTTGACAACGCCTCTTTTATCGATTGATTCAATTGCATTTTTTATAACATTCAGTAATGATTGTTTAATATGCTGGGTATCGCCCTTTACATAACAATTCTCAGCATTATCATATTCCAGTGTTACATTTGAAAAAGTTCCTAAAGGTCTTAATAATTCAATTGAATCCATTAATATCTTGTCAATATTCACATTAGAAAGTTCAAATGGTTCAGGCTTTGCTAACTTAAGATAATTCGTAATGATCATATTCGTTCGATCAAGTTCTTCTAAGATAAGTGGTGAAAACTGCTTAAGTTTTTCATCAACTGTGTCCTGTTGCATAAATTGAATAAATCCCCTAACAGTTGTAATAGGATTACGTATTTCATGAGCAATTGAAGCAGCCATTTGACCTGTCGTTGTTAGCTTATCCATATAAACCATTTCATCAAATTGTTTATTAAATTTAATTAGAGTTTCAATTATATATATGATTGAAATAAATGTTACAAAAAAAGCAATGAAATACACAATATAGAAGGTCAGTTCAAGAAAGGAAACACTAAAATAGATAATAACAATATAGATTATTAAGTAAATAAGAGCAATACAAGAAGCGTTTAGAATACGGAAAGTTGATAAATGAAACCTTCTTCTAAATATTAAGGCAATGATAAAAGCTGTAACTGAAACAAGTACACCAATATGCAAAAATGTACCTCCAATTATTATCCTTATAATTGAAACGATAATAACAGTAATTAAGCCGGGAACCCACCCTGCATAAAGTGTTACAACTAATATTGCAATCATTCTTAAATCAAAATTCGTTTCACCTAAAGTTTCAATTGGATATGCCATACAAAGTGTTGCTCCAAAAGCACTTATTATGCCGTATAAGGCTTTTTGTTTGAAAGATAGTTGAAAGTTTTTCTGAAACGGCAAAAATAAATTAGCATTAAAAGTAAGTGAAAATAAAATTGTAACGTTAACAATTAGTGGCTTAATGATTGAAATAATAACAAGTTTACCTCCAAAGAACTCAATTTTTAAGAATTTCTATTAATTGAATTGTTAATTTTTCCGTACTTTACGTATTCACAATTGCATCAATTAAACAAAAGGTACACATTTTTACTTGCTGAAAAGATAAATATAGAATACCAATTTTTTATATACCGACGCAAACCAGTAAATTGTAAAACCTAATCATTTTAAGAATTAGCATAACTTAGCAATTACTACCCCTCTCATAGCACAATAGACCTTACTCGTTAAGTGTTTTTCATGAGAAAAAAGATCTATAAATACTCCACAATTCTCCTTTATTATAAAATTTACAGTTTCTTAACAAAATTTTGGAAATCAATATAGTAAAATAGAAGTAAGTATTAAGCCTATGTATATTGGAGTCGTTGAAGATGTTAAGTATAGGAGATATATCAGAAAACGTACCTGTTGTTACTTTGAAAACGAAAAGCTCAGACGTAAATATTATTTTTGAGGAACAACCTAATCTGGAGGGAATAGTAGTTGCTGGAAACAACAAACCCTTAGGTCTTGTTATGAAAGCTCAATTCTACAAGAAAATCTCTGTAAAATATGGGTTTGATTTGTTTATGGGAAGACCCATTGAATTGGTCATGGACACTAAACCATTACTTGTTGACTATTTTGATCCAATTACAAAGGTAAGCTCTTTAGCTATGGATCGTGAACAAGCTAACTTATATGATTATGTTGTTGTGACAAAGGATGATAAGCTACAAGGAATTGTCAGTATAAAAAATTTACTCATTAAACTTGCAGAAGAGCAAGTAAATCAAGCAATGTATACAAATCCTTTATCTGGATTACCAGGTAATGTTTTAATCGAGGAAAAAATCTCGGAATATCTTATTAATAGAAATAAGGATTTTTCTCTTTTATATATCGATCTAGATCACTTCAAGGAATATAATGATACATACGGTTTTAAAAAAGGTGATTTGCTATTAAAGGAGATCTCAAATTTACTAAGTAAAAATGTCTTATTAAACAACTACGACTCCTCTTTTGTTGGGCATATAGGTGGCGATGATTTTGTTGCTATATTGCCACACTATAATTATCAACAAATTTGTCAGTTACTAATAACAGAATTCGATATCCGATTAAAACAATATTATAATGAAATCGATTGGAAAAATAAATTTGTATACACTAAAAGTAGAAACGGGCAATTTCGTAATGTCCCCCTAGTCTCCCTTTCAATTGCTGTTGTGACAAATAAACAAGATGAGTTTCATTCAATAGAAGATGTAAGTAAAATAGCTGCAGAAGTAAAAACACAATGTAAAGAAAAAGGTGGAAGCTGCTATATATGCTTCTAAAGATTATCATGGTATATCAAGAATTATTCTTCCCTCAAGCGCCAGCGCCACATCTGATAGGCTCTCAGTTTGTAGACAAAGTATAATTCACAACCCCACAGAGTGATTAAAAACAATTGACTTTCGAGGCACAAAGCTTTGTCAGAAGCGAAGTTGCTCTGTTTGGAAATTAGAACAACCGCAGCAGGGATAGTAACGAAGAAAGCGAACGTTTGTCAACAATCTAAAGAGCCCGATGTGATGGGCTCTTTTTTCATCTTCATTCTTTCTTCAAAAGGACATTCACCTATACATAAAAACTGCATAATGTAAATTTGAAAGTAATGAGGGGAGAGAATTTAATATGTATCCATATAATCAATTATCAGGGCATTATTATGGTTCCCAGCCAATTAACAATCAAGGTATGTATCCACAAGCATCTATTGAATCAGTAGAATTCAGTAATGATTACTCTAGATTTCCTGGCCAAGGTGATTTTAATCCAGGATTGGGGCAAGGACCTGGTCAAGGGGGCTTTTACCCAGGATTCGGGCAAGGACCTGGCCAAGGGGGCTTTTACCCAGGATTTGGGCAAGGACCTGGCCAAGGGGGCTTTTACCCAGGATTTGGGCAGGGACCTGGCCAAGGTGACTTTGATCCGGGATTCGGGCAAGGACCTCCACAAGGGCCACCACCTAGTGACATTCCACCTGTACAACAAAATCAGTTTGAAGCTTTTGCAGTTGATCCTGGTGGAATACGTGGTTGTCTTTATCGTTTCACCTATATACGCCTAAACAACGGTCGTGGTTTTTGGTTTTATCCTACTTTTGTTGGGAGAAACTCTGTTGCGGGATACCGTTGGCGTCGAAGACAATACCGTTGGGAATATTTTGGAATTGATTTAGATCGTATTCGTTCTTTTAGTTGTAGATAGAATATAGATTTGTCTTTAGAGGAATCGAATTCACTTCGGTTCTTTTTTTGTGAGTTCAGAAAGTAAAGATAAGCCTTTAACTCCCTACGATAAATTAACATCGATTAAGTTAGATTTAGGTTTGTTACCTTTTTTCCTCTTTCTCACTTTCCTACCAGTTTGTCCAGCGATAACCAAGGAGCTTAAGTCTGAATGGTAGCAATTTCATAAATAAAAGGAACTGTAAAAGTAAATAATATTTTTGCATCAAAAAACTCGCTTGGAGGTTTTTAAACATGACCAAACGTAATCGAAAAACAAAATCTGGTTTACAAACAGCAAAGTCTATTACAGATCCTGAAATTGCAAAAGAGCTTTCTCCAACAAATAAAAAAGCAGAAAAAACTCATCCAAGAACATAATAATACTAAAAAACTACTTGTATTTTACCTCTTTTGTACTTTAAATAAAAAGGCTTTACTTAGGAAGATATATAAGAGCAATAATAGTGCTCTATTCTTCCTATGTAAAACCTTCATTAATTGCTTATACATTTAAAATGCTTTTATGCTCGTTAACTAATAAATTTCGCCTCTTAGCATGATTAATAATTGTTTGTATTTCATTTTTATAAAAGCGAATTTGGTTAATTGTTAAGGCATAAAACATTTCTGTTTCAAGTTTATTAATCAATTTACGTTCTTTATCTGTTAACAATGTTTGATCTGTCAAAGTTACTCACCTCGTATATACGATACGTTTGATTTATTAATTTTAAGTCGGTACTATAACTTTGTGCCTTTATGGAACCGAAACCAGCCCATTCTGAAAAAGAACCATATCATTCCAAGAGCTATTAATACCATTAATCCGAGAACGATAAAATAGCTATACTTCCCTGCTAATTCAGGCATATATTGAAAATTCATACCATATAGCCCTGCAATAAAGGTTAAAGGAAGAAATATAGATGACATAACAGTTAAAGTCATCATCACTCTATTCATCCGATCTGAGCTAATCGAAAGATAACTATCTCTAATGTCAGTTGATAATTCTCGATTTGCATCAATCATCTCAACTAATTTTAATAAATGATCATAAATATCTTGAAAATAAATATGCTTCTCTTTTATTGTATTAAGTCTTGAAGATGAAATAATTCTGTATAATAAATCTCTCATTGGCACAATAGTTCTTCTCAGTTTATTTAGCTCTGAGCGTATTTCAAATACTTGTTCCATTAGTTCACTAATCGTTTGATCACTTGTATTATCTTCAACTTGGTTAACTAAATCTTCTAATTTATAAACGGGTGGAAAATATTCATCAACTATTTTATCAATAACTTGATACATAATTTGCATCGGGTTATCTTGAAGTGTTTTCTCTTTACCAACTTGTTGTAAAATATTTTTCAGATCTCTAACAGGCTTTTTATGGAATGTGACAATAAACTTGCTTGAAACAAATATATCTACTTCATCAGCATCAAGTGTATCCTGATTTATTGAATGAATGACAACAAAAAAATAATTATCGTAAAAATCGAGCTTTGGTCGTTGAACAAACTCTAAGCAATCTTCAATAGCTAAAGGATGAAAATGAAAAAAACTTGTTAATAGCTGAATTTCATTTTCATTAGGCTCCTGAAAATCAACCCAATACCATTTTATGTTTTCCCCTTTTAACTTCTCAATGGAAATATCATAGATTATTTCCCCTTTAGTTGTGATGGCAACTGTTTGGATCAAAATACTCACTACTCTCTCTTAAACAATCTCTTATTAATATACCCGTGGTATATAATACTTAAACTTTTGCTAGTATTTCTGATATTATTAACAAATTAATTTTTAAAAAAGATGCGTGTTACTTTAATTATCAGAAAAAAGATGACATGTCTTAGGAAAATGGTAAAATAACACCTATACATTCAATATCACAAAAATATATTTATTGATATAACTTTATATATATTAGGAGGTAAAATTTGAGATGGAACACTTAGTAAATTCAAAGGTGAAAAACATAGAGTTATCAGGTATAAGAAAATTCTTTAATATGGTAGCAGAGTATGATGATGTTATTTCGTTAACGATTGGTCAACCTGACTTTACTACCCCTGAACATATAAAAGAAGCAGGCATACAAGCGATCAGGGACAATTTCACTACGTATACGCAAAATGCTGGATATATTGAACTTCGAGAAGCTGCGAGTCATTATGTAAAGGAAAAATATCAGCTTAACTATTCACCAGATCATGAAGTTATTGTTACAGTCGGAGCTAGTCAGGCAATTGATTGTACGTTTAGAACCTTATTGGAAGAAGGCAGTGAGGTCATACTACCAAGTCCTGTTTATCCGGGATATGAACCTTTAATTAAACTAGCTGGAGGCATTCCTGTTTATGTTGATACAACGAAAAGTGATTTCAAACTAACAGCAGATATTATAAAGCCACACCTTACCGAACACACGAGATGTATTGTTCTTCCATACCCATCGAATCCGACCGGTGTAACATTGGAAGAAGCTGAATTAAAGGAAATCGCAGACCTTGTGAGAGAAAGAGATATATTTATTTTATCAGATGAAATTTATAGTGAACTAGTTTACGGGAAAGCTCATCATTCTATTGCAAAGGTTCTCCGTGAACAGACAGTTGTGATAAATGGTCTTTCTAAATCTCATAGTATGACAGGATGGCGCATCGGGCTTTTATTTGCACCTGAGGCAGTAGCAAAGCATATTCTTAAAGTTCATCAATATAATGTTTCATGCGCCACATCTATTGCTCAAAAAGCTGCACTTGAAGCACTTACAGTAGGTATAGATGATGCCAGTGATATGAAAAAAGCTTATCGTGAAAGATTAGATTATGTTTATAATAGATTAGTTAATATGGGATTTGAAGTAGTAAAGCCTGATGGAGCCTTTTACTTATTTCCTAGTATTAATAAATTCAATAAATCCTCTTTTGATTTTGCCCTTTCACTTGTTAAAGAAGCAGGAGTAGCATTAGTTCCCGGCAGTGCCTTTTCACCATATGGAGAAGGCTACGTCCGACTATCCTACGCTTATTCAATGGACCAACTAGTTAAAGCAATGGATCGCATTGAGAATTATTTAAAAAAGAATGACAATTAAACAAAGCTTACTAAAGAAAACAACGGCCGTTTAGCCGTTGTTTTTGTTTATTTCAGTCAAGCTATGTCACATGGTAATTCAACAATAAAGGTCGTTCCCATCCCAATTTCACTATCCACTAAAATATTGCCTTTATGATCCTCTATAATTTTATATGTAATCATTAAACCTAATCCATTTCCATTTTCCTTTGTTGTTAAAAATGGCTCTCCTATTCGTTCTATTAAGTCTGATGAAATTCCTTCTCCTTCATCTTTAACAGATACAACCACTTTATCTCTTTCTCTTTTTGTAGAAACAGAAACCTTACCACCACTAGTCATAGCATCAATTGCATTCTTAAATAAATTTATAAATACCTGTTTTAACTGATTTTCATCACAGTATACTGATAAAGTAGATTCGGTATGTTGTTCCTCTATAAATACGCTATTCATATTTGCCTGCGTTTCTAGAAGCATCGCTACCTCTTGAAGCAGTGTCACTAGGTTTGTCTTTTTAAATTGAGTTTCTTGTGGCTTAGCAAGCATTAGTAACTCACTTAAAATTAATTCAATTCTATTTAGTTCCGAAAAGACGATCTGATAATATTGACTATGTTGTTCCATATCTGGCTTCATTATCTGTAAAAATCCTTTTATCGCTGTTAGAGGGTTTCTTATTTCATGAGCTATACCTGCTGCAAGCTGCCCAGCAATAGATAGCTTTTCTGAGCGTAACATTAACTCTTCTGTTTTTTTTCGATCAGAAATATCTCTTAAAATCACCTGAACTGCTTGTTCCCCAAAATATGTAGTTGGAATACAAACCATTTCAGTAAAAATTGTTTTCTTGCTATCTACTAACCAAGATTGGTTTGAAATATGTACTTCCATTGTTCGATCAAGTATAGATTTAAGAGCAGTCTCCATTGTTAGATGGTCGTCAGGATGTAGATCTCTATAAATATTTCTACCTAACATTTCCTGATAATCACCGGCTTGGAACAACTTAATTCCTGCTTCATTTACAAAAACCCATTTGTTTTGATGGATCACAGCAATCATATCAATCGAGTTATCGATCAACCGTTGATACCGCTCCCTACTTTTTTGAAGGATCTTTTGAAAGTTTCTTTTAGATGAAATATCTGTTAATATAATTAACTCAGCATTTTTGCCCTCATGTTCAGTGAGACAAGCAAGTACTTCGACATTAACAGTTGATCCATCCGTTCTATTCCACAATTGTTCAATAATACCAACTTGTTCGCCATTATGTAATCGTTGAATCCGATTTTTAACAATATCATGGAAACTGTGCTCGATAAAGTCATATATATAGTTTCCAATAAATTGTTCCTTTGAATCTGAACCCAATAACTCTTGGAAAGCTCTATTTACATAACAGACCTTCCCTTGTGTGGCTAATATTAGTGGACTTGGTAAATCCTCCATCAATAAATTACCATTAATATCATCCAATCCACTTATTAGATCTTGTTTCTTGGCAGCTTTCTTATTAGAAGAAACACTACTTGTGTTTAGTGCCTTCATTTTAAGGATAACTTCTTTTCCTTCATTCTTGATGGAACTTCTTATAAAGTCAACACATGCTTCAAACCAAATATACGTACCATTTTTACAAAGGAAACGAAATGAACA
The DNA here is from genome assembly GCF_007994985.1 of Metabacillus litoralis. Taxonomy (GTDB): domain Bacteria; phylum Bacillota; class Bacilli; order Bacillales; family Bacillaceae; genus Metabacillus; species Metabacillus litoralis. The sequence continues at coordinate 22,230 of NZ_VOQF01000004.1, forward strand.
AGGATATAGATGATGCTCATTATGAAAGTAGCTTTCTATTAGGAATAAATCTTCAATATGGATAAATTCTTTCATATATTTATTAACTACTTCATCATTTTTAAAACCAATTAATTCATATGAATTTGAAGAAATGTATTGGAAGCGCCCACTTGAAGATACAATAGCGTATATCTCAATATTCTGATTGGTTGTTTCTCTATATGCAGATTGTTGATCCATGGCTTCCTCCCCTTAAAGCTTTACCATAAATTTTCTCTGATTTTGGATAAGTAATATATAACGAACGATAATAAAATAAACGCTATAAAATATTACGATATGTATGTATTTATATATTATTCTATCATTTTCATCAAAATCCTTTTTTTATCAAGACTCTTTTCTGAAAAGATGTTGCTATGTAACCAAAATATACAGTAGTAACAGTGTATTTTTGCATATAAAGCTACCATTTTATGAAGAAAAGATGCCACTAGACTTGCTACTGTGCTGATTTCACGACTATATAAAAGCAACAAAGTTTGCGAAAACAGCCTTTATTAAAATTTCCATCTATTATCCAACTTTTCCTGCAATCAATGAAAAGAAAACGAGGCTGGGACATAATTATTTAAGTTTATGAAAAACCCGAATTATTAGGTGATATATCAATTAATCATTCGCCTAATAGTTCGGTTTTTTATTTGCTGTCATCAATAGATTTTTTGATTTTGCATACTAATTCTAAGAACTAGTGGAATGGAGCGGAAGACTCTCGGGCACCTACTTAGAATTGAGGAAAGGCTGAGACCCCGCAGGTATGCCGAGGAGGCTCAGCTTCCTCCCCGGAGAATGGAGTGTCTGCAGCGCAATGGAACGAACTTGTTTCTTTCAGCTTAATGAATTTAGATTTATTCGTCTTTTTGTATGACTTCTTTACTTATGTCCTAGCCTCGCTGAACCAAAATAATAAGAATGTATTCATATCTTTAATATTATTTAAGGAATTAGAACTAACTTTCCCTTTGTTTGCCTTGCTTGAAGTAAACGGTGTACTTCTGCTGCATTTGTTAATGGAAATACTCCTCCAAGCGTTAATTTTAGTTTATCTTCCCCAACAAAAGTAAGTAACTCCATTAAGCTACTCCGATATAACTCTTCCCTTTTCATAATACCTGGCAAAAAGAAGCCAATTACTGATTTATTTTCTGCCATTAATGTTGATGGGTAAAGTCGTGCTTGCTCACCACTTGCAACACCATATATAACTAACCGACCAAATGGTGCTAAACAATCTAGTGTTTTACGGAATATATCTCCTCCTGCCATTTCAAGAGCAACATCGACTCCAACGCCACCTGTGGATTCATGAACATGCTTCTCCCAGCCCTCTTCTGTATAGTTAATACAAACATCGGCTCCCAATTCCTTTGCTAAAGATAATTTTTCTTCATTACTTGCTGTTGCAATTACCTTCCCAGCTCCAAATAGCTTTGCAAGCTGAATAGCGATCGTACCCACACCACCAGCCGCTGCATGAACTAAAACTGTCTCACCTTTTTCCAACCTTCCCATTGTTTTTAAGATATGATAAGCACTTAATCCTTGTAAAGGTAGAGCGACTGCAGAATTCATATCAACACTTTCAGGAATGGGAATAAGTGAACTTGAGTTTGCTACAGTATATTCTGCATACCCTGTGGCTCTTTTTGAACTCAACAACGTTACAACTCGATCTCCAACACATACATGTTTTACATTACTTCCGATCTCTATAACCGTACCGGCAACTTCTGAACCTGGGACATATGGTAATGGTGTATTAACTACATATTGCCCTTCTCGTCTTGCGGTGTCAGCATAATTAACTCCGATTGCTTCAATTTTAATAAGCACTTCAAAATCTCTCGGTTTCGGCTTCTCTAATTCAATATAATTAAGTACCTCTGGTCCACCATACTGTGTAAATTGAATCGCCTTCATTTTCTTCCTCCATTCTTTTACCTTATGCAACTTTATTACAAAGACATCGAATAATAGTTTAATTTCGAGTTAAACACAGCTCTATAATTAATGAGTTAAGTTGATGTATATTGCTCAGCTTCTATCTGAGCGTCTGCTATTTTCCGTTTCTCAAATGAAGTGATAACAACATCAAGTGTTTGTAAGTGATTGGTTACAAGATTAACTAATTGCATTCTTTTCTTTTTATCAGTAATTGACTCATTTATAAGTTGTCTCGAGAGAAATTCGGTTTCATATGTGGCTTTCTCTACAATTACCCTCGCTAGAAGATAAGCTAATTGAATGTCATTTTTCATTGCTCTTGCAAGTGAAGATTCTGCTGCAAATAATTCAATTGCAATATTAGATAACTTGATCATTGCTTCTTGTTGTTCAAAAATCTTTTGCCCATACTCTTGATAAATAGTGCCTATACATACAAGAAATACATTTCGAATGGCCAATATTGCTGCTTTTTCACTTGAAAATACTTCTTCATTAATAGCATGACTGGTAGATAAATTTTCTACTGCTCTACCCATAATACTGTCTATGTCTATTACGCCTTTTAATACATTTTTATATAAAAGTGTTGGTAATAGTAAGCGATTAATTTCATTCGTACCTTCAAAAATCCTATTAATTCTAGAATCTCGATAAACTTGTTCAATTTTGTATTCTTTTATATAGCCTGCTCCTCCATGAAGCTGTAGAGCTTCATCACTTACCTTGTCTAAAGTTTCAGATCCATAAACTTTACAGATTGCACATTCTGTTGCGTATTCCATAAGACTTGAGGCAATTTTTGATGTGTCCTCAGAAAGATATAAGTCACTTAACTTATCTTCTAGTAATCCTGCTGTTCGGAATTGAATCGATTCTGAAGCATAAATTTTTGCTGCCATTAAAGCTAGCTTTTCTTTTGTTGCATTGAATCCAGATATAGGCTTACCAAATTGATAACGTTGATTTGTATACTTTAATGTAAGCTCTAATGCATATTTAGCTCCACCTACACAAGCTGACCCCAAATTAAATCTACCTAAATTCAGTACGTTTAAAGCAATCACGTGCCCTTTACCCACTTCTCCTAATAAATTTTCCTTAGGAACAAGACAATCCTCAAAAATAACAGATCTCGTTGAAGAACCCTTTATCCCCATCTTATTCTCTTCTGGTCCTAATACTAAACCAGGAAAATTTTTTTCAACAATAAATGCTGTAAACTTTTCACCATTTATTTTTGCATAGACAATAAAAGTATCTGAGAAAGCAGCATTTGTAATATAAAGTTTTGTACCATTTAACACATAATGAGTATTTTCATCGTTCAATTTTGCTGTTGTTTGTGCTGCAAGAGCATCTGATCCTGCATTTGGTTCAGTTAAACAATAAGCACCAATAAATTCACCATTTGCAAGTTTCGGTAAGTATTTACCCTTTTGTTGCTTTGTACCAAAGTACGTGATTGGTAATGTAGCTATACAAGTATGATTAGAATGTGCCACACCGTATCCACCAGCTCTACCCACCTCTTCTCCGACAAGGCTTTTACTTATTTTATCAAGTCCGAGACCTCCATATTTCTCTGGAACACTATGAGCTAAAAGACCAAGATCACCAGCTTTTTTTAATAACTCTACAACTTTATTAAAATCCTGGTTTTCAATTTGATCTCTACATGGTTCAACTTCTTTTCTTATAAACTGCGCTGCTGTTTTCTGAATCAAGATATGCTCAATAGTTAAGTCTTCTGGAGTGAAAATATTTTGTGGTAGCTCATAATCATATAGAAAACTACCACCTTTTACAGGCATTGTTCGACTCACCTTCAAATTAAACCCTCCATTTACTATCTAACTTTATTAGGCTCTTGGCTTACTGCAGTTGCATGTTGAATAAGTGTTTTCACGTACAAATGAAAGTATTTGAAGCGTGGATCTGTTGTCTGGCCTTTATGATAACGAAAGTAGATTTGTTGACAAATAACAGCTAATTTAAAATAAGCAAAAGTAAGGTAATAGTGGATTTGACTAACATCTCGACCACTTTTCTTTGCATAGCTTTCAATAAACTGTTTTCTTGTAAAAAAACCCTCCCTTACTGTAATTGGTGGTTCACCTAACCCATTCTTTAACAAATCTGGATCATCAGCTTGACACCAATAACTTAAGGCTGCTCCCACATCTGCTAATGGATCACCAACTGTTGACATTTCCCAATCAAACAAGCCTGTTAGGCCATCTAAATCACTAGTATATAAAGTGTTATTAAATTTAAAATCATAATGAATAATTGTTGATGCATTACTCTGAGGAATATTCTTTACTAACCAATTAGTGATATAATCTGCTTCTTTAATTTCTTCTGTTTTTGATCTTTCATATCGCTTAATCCATCCAAAAACTTGACGTTCCATAAACCCTTTAGGATTACTCAATTCTTCAAGAACAGTTCCTTTATAAGGCAGCTCATGAAGCTGAACAAGGGTATTTACCATCTGCTCACTTAACTGCTTTCCAAGTTCCTTCGATTCCTTAATATTAGGTGGAAACTCTGTGTCTACTAGTACCCCATGTTTTCTTTCCATTATAAAAAAATGACTTCCTACAATAGATAGATCTTCACTTAAAATATAAGGCTTAGGAGCAATAGGAAACATTGGATGTAATGTTTTCAAGATTAAATATTCACGTTTCATATCATGTGCCTTTGGTGCAACAGGACCAAGAGGTGGTTTTCTTAGAACAGCTTCCCATTTCCCTATTTTTAATTCATAGGTTAAATTAGAAGCACCTGTTCCAAATTGACGTATTGAAAGTGGGAGACTTGATGGAATTTCAGGAAGATTTTTTAACAAAAAGGTATGAACTCTCTCAATATCTAGTTCTTCACCAGAACGAACTGGAATGATATCAGTCATTTATGGGACACTCCTTTTCTCATAGACTATGTTAAAGCTCTATAGTGCTCTTCTAGAGCACTTTTTAATTCAGTAGACAAAGGCATACTTTTTTGAAGATCAAAATTAAAATACACAATAATTGCTTCTCCTCTTGCAATTAGTTCCTCCGTATCTTTATTGTGTATTGAGTGAGAAAGATGAAAGCTTTTTGTGCCAATTTTGCTAACTTCAGTTGTGATAATTAGTTTTTGATTAAAAAATGCCTGCCCTATAAAGTCACATTTTGTTGATGCTAAAATGAACTGCCACCCATTCGTATCCATTGAGTAACCAATTTCCTCAAAAAATAGTACCCTTGCTTCTTCCAGATAAATAAAATAGCTTGTGTTATTCACATGTCCAAGTGCATCTGTTTCACAAAATCGCACATTAACAGTTGTTTGATGCTCCATGATTTTCTAGCTCCTTTCTTTGCATAAGAATTTTCTAAACTTTGGAGTTCTTTAAATAAATTTAATCCAAACAGAAATGTATAGAATCTATCTGGATCCATTCTTATTAATAAATACATATTATTCTATATAAATGTTTCTAGCTTAGAAGAAGGTAAATTTGCATACATCTTCTAATTCTTTATCTCTTCTTTGTTATAGAGATACCAGCCTTTACCTGTTTTCCTTCCTAAATGTCCTTGTTCTACCTTTTCCTCTATACACCTAGAAGGCTTATCTAATAGATCACCAGTTTCAGCGAAGCGTTGTTGCATCACATAATACCCAACATCAATTCCTGATAAATCCATTAATTCAAAAGGTCCAATTGGATGATGCAATGCTTTTTTACAAATTAGATCAATATCCTTAAAATCTGCATAACCATTTTCATAAAGATAAACTGCTTCACGCTGCAGGGCACCAAGTATACGATTAGCTATAAACCCAGAGATTTCTTTTTGTAATAGAACAGCCGTACGATTCATTTTCTTACTTACATCCATTGTAAGTTGAACTGTTTTTTCTGATGTACTTTCACTCTTCACAACTTCAATACAATCCATAACAAGTGGTGGAAAGAAAAAGTGCATATTAATAACTTTATCAGGACGATTTGTCACTTCTGCAAGTAACGAATTGACAATTGTTGAGCTATTAGATGCTAAAATAGTAGTAGGCTTTGCATATTTATCAAGTATTTTAAAGAGTTCCTGCTTTGCATCTAATTTCTCAACAATAGCTTCAATGATAAAATCAGCTTCAGAAGCTGATGTTTTTATGTTAGTAGAAAATGTAAGATTATTAAAAGACGCATCTTTAAATTCCTCTGTTATTTTGCCTTTAGCTACCCATCTTTCCATTAATGTTTGCAAATTAGATTTTGCTTTATCCAAAGCAACTTCATTTAAATCTTGCAATATTGTTTTAAATCCTGCCAAAGCAGATAACATCGCAATTTGATGTCCCATCTGTCCAGCACCTACAACACAAACTGTTTGAATTGACATAAAAACCCTCCATTTTAACTAACCAGTCAGTATGTTTTTTGTTTATTTTATTGAAATAATAGGAACATTAATAAAACTTTTATTTACCAAGAGTCAAGATTTCGATTTAATGAAAGCTTGACTCCTAAGTTCTTTTACTTTTCTAAACCCTCTAATAATACTTTAATAAAAACATCTGAAACCTCTTGATCTGTTCTACGTCCATTAGGATCGAACCAAAAGTAGCTCCAGTTGGTCATTCCTAGAATACTAAAAGTAACAATATCAGTTGGTAAATCACCTCTAATTTCATTATTACTAATTCCTTCATCCAGAACTTTTTGAATATTAAGACGGAAATGATCACGTTTTGGAACAATAAGGGCGAGATGCTGTTCGTTTAGATTTCTCATTTCTCTAAAAAACACCTTTGCACTTAATCCTTCCTTCTTGATATCGTGGATGAGAAGATAAACAATTTTATATAATTTTTCTTTGCAATTTATATTTTTATCACTAATAATTGCTTCCTGTTTACTTAACAATTCATCGATATACTTTAGATGAATATCCATCAAAAGTTGTTCTTTTGTTGTAAAGTAATAATAAAATGTTCCTTTTGTTACATTAAGAGCATCCACAATATCTTGTATGGATGTTTCTTTAAACCCTTTCGTTGCAAATAACTGGATGCTAAGCTCTCTTATCTTTTCTTTCATCATTGTTTTCCTCTCAATCTATTCTACTTTTATCAGATTATATCATAGTGATAAAAGGAAACAGATTTGAAAATTTGTTCGATCTTCTCTTTTTTTCGGTAGTATCATTTAGCTACCACTATTTAATACTTCTTCTCTTAAAGCACGTCGTAAAATCTTCCCTACATTTGTTTTTGGCAATTCATTTCTAAATTCAATTTGTGTTGGAACTTTATATGAAGCTAAGTGTGCACGACAATAATCAATCATTTCTCCTGTTGTAACTGTTTTCTCTGATTTCAATACAATAAATGCCTTGACTGTTTCTCCACGGTATTGATCAGGTACACCAATAACAACTGCTTCTTGAACACATGGATGTTCATATAAAATTTCTTCAATGTCACGTGGGTAGATATTGTAACCGCTTGCAATTATCAGATCCTTCTTCCGATCTACAATCGATACATAACCATCTTCATCCATTCTGGCAATATCACCTGTAAATAACCAACCCTCGCGCAATGTAACAGCTGTTTCCTCTGGCATATTCCAATATCCCTTCATAACCTGAGGACCATTTATAATGATTTCTCCAAGCTCACCGACTGGTACCTCGATAGTACCTGTAGCCACATCGACAATTTTATAAGCTGTATTTGGTAGCCCTAATCCAACAGTTCCTGGTTTCCGATTTGCAAACGCTGGATTACAATGTGTGACTGGTGATGCTTCTGAAAGACCGTATCCTTCTAATATTTTAGCACCTGTTTTGCGTTCAAATTCATTTAAAAGCTCAACAGGCATAGGTGCACTACCACTATTACAGATTCTAATAGAATCTATATGATAATCTTCAGCTTTTGGGTGGTTTGTGATGGCAACATACATCGTCGGTACACCTGGGAATATTGTTGGCTGTTCACGTTTAATTGTTTGTAATACTTCCTCAAGATCAAACCTAGGAAGCATAATCATTGAATTCCCAAAAAGAATCGTTAAGTTCATACAACTGGACATACCAAAAACATGGAAAAGAGGAATAACAGTTAAGCATTTTTCTTTTCCTGCTTGAATTTCATTTTTGAAAAATTCACCTGATTGATATGCATTTGCCACAATATTTCGATGTGAAAGCATTGCCCCTTTGGAACGTCCAGTTGTTCCACCCGTATATTGTAAAACTGCGATATCATCTTCTGGCTTAATCTCAATAGGTAAAACCTGACCGTTTTGTTTGCCTAGAAAACTCTCGAATGTATAATCTTCTACTTGAGCTGCCTCAGAAGGTTCGAGACTTACTGTGATGATATTTTTCAAATTTGTTTTAAGCTGTACTGCCTTAACTAGCGGATAAAATGCATTGAAAACGATAATCGTTTCTGCACCTGAATCATTAAGGATATATTCTAACTCTCTTTCAACTAGCATTGGATTGATTTGTGTCACAATTGCACCTGCTGATAAAGCACCATAATAAGACACAACATATTGAGGACAGTTTGGTAGCATAATTGCTACTCGATCACCTTTTTGTACATTTGACTGCTGCAGCGAGGAAGTAAATGCATAAACCATTTTTGCTAGTTCATTATAAGTAAAGGTTTTACCATAAAAGGAGATCGCTTCATGATTACCATATGTTCGTACAGTTTGTTGAAGCATTTCAGGAACAGATAGTAGAGGTATATCTATTTCATTTGGTATTGAATCAGGATATTTTGAAAACCACTTTTTCATATTTTCCATCACATTTTTCCTCCTTAAAACTATTTAACTAATAAACTAGCTTTTCATCGCATCACATAATATGCATTCCACCATCTACAACTAATACATCACCAGTTATATAATCTGAAGCTGCTGTGGCTAAAAAAACAGCTGCACCTTTTAAATCTTGATTAGACCCGTAACGTTTCAGTGGGGTTCGATTCATAAAATAATCATTACCATTTTCGATGATTGCCTTTGACATTTTTGTAGGAAAAAAACCCGGTGCAATAGAATTCACATTAATATTATACCTACCCCATTTTGCAGCTAAATCCTTTGTGAAAGTAATAACAGCTCCTTTACTTGTGTTATAACCAATCGTGTCCATAAACATTGGGTCAGTTCCACCTAAACCGGCTATAGACGAAATGTTGATAATTTTTCCGCTACCTTGATTAATCATATGCTTACCAACTTCTTGACTCATTAAAAAAGTACCAGTTACATTCACGTTCATTACCTTTTCCCATGCTGCAATCGGCATATCTACAGCAGGAGATCCCCAGGTTGCACCACTGTTATTAACTAAAATATCAATTCTCCCAAACTTATTTATCGTTTCTTCAACTACATTTTTTATGTCCTCTTGACTTGTTACATCACACTTTAAACCGATTGCTTCTCCTACACCGCTTTCTGATAGGCGACTTGCTACTACATCACACGCCTCTTTCTTTCTGGAACATAGAACGATATTAGCCCCAGCTTCTGCTAAACCTTCTGCGATTTGTTCACCTAACCCTCTACCACCTCCCGTAACAATGGCTGTTTTTCCAGTTAAATCAAATAAATCTTTAATATGCATTATTTTCCCTCCTGCACAAATGTTTTTGAATGTTTTTTAAACTCTAATTTAGCTACCTGTGCTCGGTGTACTTCATCAGGTCCATCTGCAATTCTTAGAGTTCGAGCATTAGCCCATTGTGCTGCTAGAGGGAAATCATCACTAACACCTGCACCACCAAAACCTTGTATTGCACGATCTAAAACTTTTAAAGCCATTGATGGAGCGACAACCTTAATCATCGCAATCTCCGACCTTGCTTTCTTGTTTCCAACCGTGTCCATCATGTATGCTGCTTTTAAAGTTAACAATCTAGCCTGCTCAATTTCTATTCTTGAATCTGCAATCCACTCATTTATAACTCCCTGCTGAGAAAGTGTTCTACCAAAAGCTTCGCGCGCATGAACGCGCTTACATAATAATTCAAGAGCACGTTCTGCAGCTCCAATTAACCGCATGCAATGATGTATTCTTCCTGGGCCTAATCTTCCTTGGGCAATTGCAAAACCTTTTCCTTCTCCTAAAATCATATTTGAGACAGGAACACGAACAGAATCAAATGTGATTTCAGCATGACCATGTGGTGCATGGTCGTAGCCAAAAACCGGAAGCATTCTTTCGATCTTTACACCAGGTGTATCAAGAGGTACCAAGATCATTGATTGTTGTTCATGCTTTGGAGAATCGGGATTTGATTTACCCATAACAATCGCAATTTTACACCTCGGATCACCAGCACCAGATGACCACCATTTCGTTCCATTAATAATGTAATGTTTACCGTCTTTCTTAATTGTAGCATTGATATTTGTTGCATCTGCAGAGGCTACATCAGGTTCTGTCATTGAAAAACATGAACGTATGTCACCCTCTAATAAAGGTCTTAACCATTGTTGCTTTTGATCTTCTGTACCATATCTCTCAAGTACTTCCATGTTACCGGTATCAGGTGCATTACAATTAAATACCTCTGGAGCAATTAGAGAACGACCCATTATTTCACAAAGTGGTGCATATTCTATGTTTGATAAACCTGCACCATACTCACTGTTTGGCAAAAATAAATTCCATAAACCTTCAGCCTTTGCTTTAGATTTTAACTGTTCAATAATTGGTGGGACATTGCTCCATCTAGATTTCTGTTGCTTTAGTTGCTGCTCAAACAAATATTCACTTGGATAAATATATTCATCCATAAATGAATGTATTCTCTCTTGAAGATCAATTACCTTCTTTGAATAGGAAAAATTCAATTACCCTCACTTCCTTCCACTACTTACTAACCGGTTGGTATGTAACTATCATATTATGAAAATAGATAACTATTCAACTATTATTTTCAATATTATTCAATTAATTAAATGATTATAGATTAAGAAGAGGCTGGGACATAAGTATTTAAGCTAATGATAAACCCGAAATATTAGGAGATATTTCAATTAATTATTCGCCTAATATTTCGGGTTTTTATTTGCTGTCTTCAATTAGATTTTTTGAATTTGTATACTATTTTTAAGAACTAGTGGAATGGAGCGGAAGACATTTGACTCCTGCGGGTGCAGAGGAAAGGCTAAGACCCCAAAGGCGCGCAGCTTACGAGGAGGCTTAGCTTCCTCCCCGGTGAATCTTATGTCTGCAGCGCAATGGAACGAACTTGTTTCTTTCAACTTAACTGAATTTAGATTTATTCGTCTTTTTGTATGATATCTTTAATTATGTCCCAGCTTCTTTAACCTTTATATTCCCCATTATTTTTCGGAGCTTTTTCTTTCTTTGCTTTATCTTTATGAATTTTATTTGTGTCAGTACTTCCTACTTCATGACTAAATTCAGAATCAATTACACTCGAATCAAAGCCTTTTTTGTTTTTTTGCTGTGGATCATTTTTCTTTGTACGCTTTGCCATGTTTCAGCACTCCTTATTATTTGCTCTCGATTTTGTTGATCATTTCGTTTGTCCAATAGACGTTGTGGCAAAAAATCATAATTCCACCTGCTTATTATTTCAATAGTAGTAATTTTTAATCCTGAAAAGATAAAAAAAGAAGAAGAGATCACTTCTCTTCTTCCTTCTTTGTATATTCAATTTCTGTTGTTGTCACATATTTCTTTTGAAGTTTAATGTATGCTTCCACAATACGGTTTGTAATAGTTTTATTTACAGGGTCGTCATCATTACTTGCCCATGGCACAACAACACTGAAAGCTACCTCTGGATTGTCTGATGGATAGTAACCAACGAAATTCAGGTTATTTGTTTCTCTACCCCAATACTCACGTTTTGGTCCATAATACAATGTTTGTGATGTTCCTGTTTTTCCTGCAACATCGTATTTAATACTTTTTCCAGTACCAGAAGTAACAACAAGCTTAAAACCTTTTTGAACTTGTGCAATTTGCTCTGGTGTATTATTTACCCTATTCAGGACATTTGGCGCTTTATCAACAACGATTGGACCTAATTCAGCTTCTTCAACAGGTGCATGAATACTCGTAACAATACGTGGTTGAACACGAGAGCCTCCATTCGCAATAACTGATACATATTGTGCTAATTGAAGCGGTGTATACGTATCAAATTGACCAATTGAAATATCTAATAATTTACCAGGGTTATCTGGGGTACTCATCAATCCTGATGATTCTTGTGGTAAATCCACTCCTGTTGGAACACCTAAGCCAAATTGTGCAAAATAATTGCGTAATGTTTGAAAATCCTCTAAAGATGCATTTAGAGGCCCATTTGGCACATAATCCACATCAGCAATTCTCATAGCAACAAAAAACATATAAACATTAGACGAAAGTTTTAATGCACTTAAGTCAGTCATGTCATTTAAAGTTCTATAAGAACTTTTTGGTGGTGTTCCTTTGAAGTACAATGTACGATCTCTGTAATATTGATTAAGGGGCATCCCGTCTTGATACCCTGCTAGTACTGTCGCACCTTTCACAGTAGATCCTGCTTCATATTGTGTAGCAAACGTTCCATAAGCAAAATCTAACATGTCACCAGATCTATCTTTAGGATTTAATTGCTTACCAACCATCGATAATACATCACCTTGATACGGGTCCATCATGACAACAAATGCACGATCCAATAAATGGTGACCAGCACTTGCTTTTCTTAATTCTTCTTCAACAATTTTTTCCACTTCCATCTGTAATTCCATATCAAATGAGAGCTTTAAATCATATCCTCTTTGACCTTCATCAATTACTTTTTGTGTAACTATATTTCCGCTTTTATCAGAAACATACTCTACCTTAGCTTTACGAGGATTTAAATAATCTTCATATTCATATTCAAGATAGCTTTTGCCTACTCGTTCATTTCGTGCATATCCTCTTGCTGTATAATAATCTGCACGAGATTCAAGTATACCTTGTTCAGGTGAAGTTACTCCTCCAAAAATCGTTGAGAGATAGTCACCGTAAGGATTTTCACGGTCCCAATCTGTTATAACATCAACTCCTGGAAGCTGCTCTAGGTTTTCCGCTACACTTGATACTTCCTTATCTGTTAAATTTAATGATTTCACAACCTGTGGTTCATACTGATAGCCAGAAGAAAAGCGAGTGTACATGTATGCAAGCTCTAGTTCTTCGTGATTTGCTTTTATAGCTTCAACTACATTTTCAGATACACGTTCTACTTGTAACTTATACGTCTCAGAGGGCTTTAGAGTTAATTCCTCTTCTGATAGTAAAGCTTTTGCTTCTTCAGGGTTTGCTGCCAGCCAATAATCTCGTAAATCTCTATCTTTTAGTTCTTCTATTAAAAATTTCTGGTCATAGCTGATAAATTGTGAAAGATTTTTTGCCGTATCGAGTTTATCTTTTGTTTTCGTTGTTTTGTCTACAGTGTAAGTGATCGCTGGTACACTTTTATTATCAACAACCACTCGATCATAACGATCATACATTTTCCCACGAGGTGCTGGTAAACGTGCATAATCTGATTCTGTTCTGGAAACCTCTTTAGAGAATTCTTCTCCTTGTACAATTTGAACAACACCTAAACGAACAACAAGTGCAACAAATAATATAAACACTAGAAAAAAGAAAACATTAATCCGAACATATCTAGATTTTCTTAATTTCCGCTGCTCTGATGCATTTGTATTTTGATCTGTCAACGTTGATCCTCCTCTAAAATATTTATAGGTAATAGAGCTGCTTTAGTTCTTGTTTTCTTTCTTTTAAGAGTACGAAAAACACAGTTCTATATTTAGTATAGTGGTATCTTGGTAACGCGTATTTGATCAACCACTGTTATCTTTGCTTCAATAGTGTAATGTAACAACATTCCATAAAAAGAACCCTTAATATTGATTATTATTTAGGTTTACTCTTTATTTTATCATAACCTTCGTGAAGATATCGTGTACATTATGAATTAAATGTGAAACAAACATATAAGCTGCTCTTTTTTACAATACAAAAAACAATGCAATTAGATTACATTGTTTTTTGTCATAATATTAGACGATTTCATCAGTACGAAAGTTTCAAATTTCACTATATTATCCTATTATTTTTTTTAGCATAACCATATCTAGACACGGGATACCATTTTCAACAATCGAGCCAGCGTAATTTTCCAAAAAATAATTCTTTTTTACATAGTCAATCCGAAAACCACATTTTTGATAAAGGGCTAATTGATTAATACTTGAATTACCTGTCCCAACAATAACAGATTGTTTACCTTTTTTCCTAGAATAATCACAAGCAGAGGTAATAAGTTGTTTTGCCAAGCCTTTACCTCTGTACTTTTCTTTAATAGCTAAATTTACGATCTCATTTTCATATTGACTTGCTTCAGTTATGATCATAACACCTATGATATCTTCTTTATACACCACCACAAAGCAGCTACCTTCCAAAAGGTAGTTATCTACCATTTCCTTTGAAGGATCTGCTTCTAACAGTAGCTTGTATGGAACATGATCATTATTCAATAAAGATCTTATTATGATTTCCATAGCTTTAATAGAGCTTGTGTTCCTTTATTTTCATCTCCATTCTTCGCTAACTCATTGTATAGCTTGTGAGCTAGCTCTAAACCAGGTGCATCCATTTGCATATGGTTTGTCTCTTCTAACGCAATCCCCATATCCTTAATAAAATGTTTCACAAAAAAACCTGGCTCGAAATCTTCCTTAAGCATTCTTGGAGCCAAATTACTTAAAGACCAACTTCCTGCCGCTCCAGATGATATACTTTTTAAGACAGTTTCAGGATCTAACCCAGAGTTTTTTGCATATGCTATAGCTTCACAAACACCGATCATCCCAGAAGCGATTGCGATTTGGTTACACATCTTAGTATGTTGTCCTGAACCAGCTTCACCTTGGTATACAATGTTTTGCCCCATGACTTCAAATAATGGTAAACAATCTTCGTAGGCAGCGCGCTCTCCACCAACCATAATTGCAAGACGAGCTTCTTTTGCACCAATATCACCACCTGAAACAGGTGCATCCAATACTTGAATATCTCTAGTTTTTGCGTTTTCGTATATCTTTTTAGCTAATGAAGGTTGAGAAGTTGTCATATCAATAAGAATTGTTTTAGGTCTTGCAGATTGAACGAGACCATTATCACCTAAATAAATTTGTTCAACATCTTGTGGATAGCCAATGATCGTAATAATAACATTACTTTCTTCCGCTAGCTCTTTAACTGTATTCTTCCATACTGCTCCTGCTTTTAATAAGTCCTCTGCTTTTTCTTTTGTTCTTGTAAAAACATTTAGGTGATAACCTGCTTGTAAAATATGATTTGCCATACTTCTCCCCATAACACCTAAGCCAATAAAACCAATCGTTTGGTTCATAATCA
This sequence comes from Metabacillus litoralis, assembly GCF_007994985.1. Lineage (GTDB taxonomy): Bacteria > Bacillota > Bacilli > Bacillales > Bacillaceae > Metabacillus > Metabacillus litoralis. The sequence continues at coordinate 37,706 of NZ_VOQF01000004.1, forward strand.
TCAGTCCCTTCTCTATCAAATTACCTAAAAGCACTTATCTCGATCATATTAATTGAAAAGAAACTAAACAAAAAATTGTACAATAGTACCTTTACCATCTTGAACTTCAATATTGGCTAATGCTCCGTTAATTAATGTCACTTGTGGAGGAACATGACCACAATCTATGTCATAAATAATAGGCACTTGTAATTCATGTGCCAACTCTTGATAAACATCTGTGACATCATATTGATTTACTGGGTGGTTTGCAGCACTTCTACCAAACATGATGCCAGAACAGTTTTTAAACCAACCTGCTAATTTTAATTGAACTAGTGTTCTTCGTAAATCTGTTGTAGATAATTCACAGTTCTCAAAATACCAAATAATCATTTCATCAGGTTTCATAAAGTTTTGATAAAACTCCTCAACATTTCCAAAAGGAGTCCCAACCAGATGGCGAATAATATCAATACAACCACCTAGTAGTCGTCCATTTAAAGTAGCTTGTTTGTTATCAATGGTTTTCCAGGAAGTTTGCTCTGTTAAATGAAATATTTGTGACGTAGGATTCTGATGATCCCATTCTTTTTGAAATATCTCTGAAGATAATTGAAGTATTGATTCCCCAGGTTTTGTATGTAAAACAGTTTCCCACTTGGATGTTGTTGGATCAGAAGTTTCACCTCTAATATCAACTAAATTGGTACCATGTGCAGTCGCGATACCTGTCTTCAAGGTTATTGCCAGTAATAGTGCACTAGTATCAGAATAACCTAAAACCCACTTTGGAGTCATTTCTTCAAAATCTATATACTCGAGGATTTCAATAAGCAATTCTCCTCCCCAAGGTGGGAAAATAAGCTTAACATCTGCATCCTGAAGCAAATTATTTAATTCATTTGCACGTACTATAGCTGAAGATGATTTCGCCTTATGTTGAGTCCAAACAGTTTCCTTACAAATTACTTTATATTGTTGTTCTTCCATTCTTCTTAAGGCTTGTTGCAACATATTATGCAACTCTAATGGGACACCAGATGATGGAGCTGTTACACCAATCGCATTATGTTTTTCTAGCAAAGGATATTTAATCATCTCACATGCTACTCCTTAAAAATCTAGTGTTTTAGGATTTACCGTCTCTTTTCTTACCTATTTATGATATTTATATTGACTTCACCATACCACCATCTACTAAAAATGTTTGCCCTGTCATATAACTATTTACATCAGATAATAAAAAACAAACATAGTTTGCAAATTCTTCTGGATGACCATAACGACCCATTGGAATAGAGTTTCTTACTTTACTTTGAATTTCCTCTATTGTTATCCCTTGTTTGTTTGCTGCAGTTTCATCTAAGAACGCAACTCGATCAGTAGATATTCTTCCAGGAGCAACTGTATTGATTACTATTTGATAACTAGCAAGCTCAGATGCAAGTGTTTTTGTTAATCCAACTATGCCAGTTCTAAATGTATTTGATAAAATTAACCCAGGAATAGGTTCTTTTACAGAAGAAGATGCAATATTAACTATTTTGCCACCACTATTAGATTTCATATTTGGTAACACTTCTCTAATCATTCTAATATAGCTTAATAGATTTAATTCAAATGCATGCTGCCAATCTTCATCAGTCATCTCTTCAAAAGTTCCAGCAGGTGGACCACCAGCATTATTGACTAATAAGTCAATTGAACCAAATTCGTTTATTGTTGTAGCTACAAGCTCTTGTATTTCATTTTTATTTTTTATATCACAGGTTTTATACGAAACTCTTCCATTATTTAACTCATTAAGCTCTTTTTTTACATCCTCTAATTTATTTTGTTCTCTGCTTGAAATCATAACATTAACACCTTGTTCGGCTAATTTCTTTGCAATAGCTTTACCTAATCCTTGACTTGAAGCGATAATGAGAGCATTTTTACCTTTTAAACCTAATTCCATTTTCAAATCACCCCTTATTTAGCTTATACACATATTTTAACATGTTATTTCCAGAAAAAATCACAAAAACACTCATATATAATGATATGAGAGCTTTGTGATTTTTTAATAAGGAAACACAATTTTGGAAATTTTTATGTGAAATATTCTACTTTGGCACTTGGGAAATAATGATCAACATAATCTTCAAGTGTTTCCCTTAATTCTTGCTCTTGATCTTTTTGATATATATATTTGCCAATCCCATATCTTCCCCATTTATAACGTCTTTCTTCTTCATTTAGTTCAAGCTTCGTTTTTGGGTAATTCTTTTGAATTACTCTTTTTGCTGGCTTAGTGAATCGATGCTGAATCATTTCAAAGGTTATATCGTTTCTTAAGTCAGAAGGAATTGAAGCATCTAGCTTTTCAAAAAGATTTTTGTATCCTTCTTGCCAGTTTTCATGGATATAAATTGGAGCAACAATGAAACCTAATGGATAGCCTGCTTTTGCTACTTTAACTGCTGCCTCAATTCTTTGGTCAAGGGCAGATGTTCCTGGTTCAAAGTTTTTAATAACGAAATCTGCATTAATACTAAAACGAAAACGCGTTTTCCCATTATGTTTTGCATCTAGTAGATGATCTACATGATGGAATTTCGTTACAAATCTCAACCTTCCCATATCTGTTTGTCCAAAAAATTCGATGGTTGACTTTAAAGAGTGTGTTAAATGATCAATGCCAACTATATCTGAAGTACAAGATGCCTCAAACCTTGTGACCTGTGGGGCACGTTCTTCCATGTAGGTTTGAGCCTGCTCCAATATTTCATCAACATTTACATATGTTCGTATATACGGTTTACTTCCCATTGTTGTTTGTAGGTAACAATAATGACAATGCCCCATACAGCCTGTTGCCAAAGGAATTGCGTACTCAGCCGAAGGTTTAGATGTATCAAACTCCAATGTTTTTCTTACTCCTACTACAAGTGTAGACTTTGCTGTACGATATTGTTGAAGATGATTTTTACCTGGTATATTACGCACTTGATTATGTGATGTTGTTTCCCGTATTTCCAATCCCATCTTTTCAAATTTCTCTTTTAATTCGACACCACGAGGATATTCCAATGCTCTTGGCTCTATATAAACAAGTTGTGGAACAAATGGCTTAATCATTTTTGGACCTTCTTTCTATAAATAATAAGGCTTTATACATGATTAACCTTTACTAAAATCTTTATAGATAATCTAATAAAATATTTCCTTTAATGATCAATAATCAACAAATAACAAAAAAAGAAGCAATTTGCTTCTTTTTAGTCATATTGTTCATAATCAAATATTTCATTATACAGGTCTTCAGCTTCCTCAAAACTAGAAAACACAGCATCATCCTCAGCAAGTGGGTGATAAGCATCATGAAGAAATATTGCTAATTCATGTGGGTTTTTTGGATGTTGCACTACTTCAGCTTTTTCAATATTAGCTACAACTGCAGCATGTGGGTTTCTGTATATTACGTATACTTCTTCGCCAACACGAAAATTTTCCATTAGAACTCTCCTCCTATGTACTGGTATCTTCTATAGGTTCGTTCTAAAAGGGCTGAAGTATGTATGTTATTTCTGTTTTATTAAAATGAAAGGCTCTGTTAAACTTTGTTGTTGATTTCCGTTACAGGCATTCGCTTTCCTGGGAAAAAAGTACCTTTTTTCCTAGGGAAGAATAAGGACCATTCTTCCTAGGTCCGGGAGCCTCCTCGTAAGCTGCGCGCCTGTGGGGTCTCCCTTTGACACGCTTCTCTAAGCAGGAGTCTCATATATTCAACTCCAATCAACAATGTGCTAAAAATCAACATTAACCTTTAACATAGCCAAATGAAAATATAAAATTTGTTTGTTTTCACTTCTAGAAAAGGTTACTTGTAACAGTATTTAATGCAAGCGAAAGAGACAGGCACTAAACCTGTCTCTTTACTTTAATTATTGGACATTAAAAGTCTCTTTTACAAAAGCGACAACTTCTTCAGTTGTAGTCATTGATAAAACAGTTTCTTTAATACCTTGTGCTTGTTCTTTAGAAAGACCTTTGATTTGAGTTCTAGCTGGTAAAATAGATGTTGCACTCATTGAGAACTCATCTAAACCTAATCCAAGTAACAATGGAATAGCAATGGGATCTCCTGCCATTTCTCCACACATACCTGCCCATTTTCCTTCTTTATGCGCTGCATCTATAACCATAGAGATTAAGCGTAAAATAGCTGGATTATAAGGCTGATATAAATATGAAACACGTTCGTTCATTCTATCTGCTGCCATTGTGTATTGAATTAAATCATTTGTTCCTATGCTAAAGAAATCAACTTCTTTTGCAAAAGTATCAGCCATAACAGCTGTTGAAGGAATTTCTACCATGATTCCAATTTCAATAGAATCTGAAACCTTTGTACCATTTGCAACAAGCTTTTCTTTTTCTTCTAAAAGAATTGCCTTTGCTTCTCTGAATTCAGTCACTGTTGCAATCATAGGGAACATTATTTTCAAATTACCAAAGCTACTAGCACGTAATAGAGCGCGAAGCTGTGTACGGAAAATATCTTGTTCTTCTAGACATAAACGAATTGCTCTAAATCCAAGGAAAGGATTCATTTCTTTCGGAAGATTTAAATATGGTAATTCTTTATCTCCACCTATATCTAAAGTACGAACAACTACTGGCTTTCCTTCCATTCTTTCAAGAACAGTTTTGTAAGCATCAAATTGCTCGTCTTCTGTTGGTAATTGATCTCTTCCCATATATAAGAATTCTGTACGATATAATCCAACAGCTTCTCCGCCATTTTCAAGCACACCTTTTACATCATTAGGCGTACCGATATTAGCTGCAAGCTCAACATGGTGACCATCTTTAGAAACAGTTGGTTCATTTACTAATTTTGCCCACTCTGCTTTTTGTGATTCGTATTTAGCTTTCTTATCTTCGTAATGAGCAATTTCTTCTGAAGTTGGGTTGATAATCACATCACCATCAAGTCCATCAACAATAACCATTACATCATTTTCAATTTTTTCTGTAGCATGCTTTGTACCAACTACAGCAGGAATCTCCATTGAACGTGCCATAATAGCTGAATGAGAAGTACGTCCACCAATATCTGTAGTAAATCCTAAAACAAATTGTCGATTTAATTGCGCTGTATCAGATGGTGTTAAATCTTCAGCAATGATCACTACTTCTTCAGAAATTAAACTTGGATTTGGAATTTGAACACCAAGTAAATGTGCAATAACACGCTTTGTTACATCACGTATATCTGCAGCACGTTCCTTCATATATTCATTATCCATTGATTCAAACATCGATACAAACATATCTGCTGTTTCTTTCATAGCAAATTCAGCATTAACAGCTTCCGTATTGATACGGTCTACTACTGGATTAAGTAATTCAGGATCACTTAATACTAATAAGTGAGCAGCAAAAATCTCTGCTTTATCTTTACCAAGCTCACGATTAGCATGCTCTTTAATTTTCTCAAGCTCTGATTTAGATTTTTCAATCGCTTGTTCAAAGCGAGCTTTTTCAGCTACTTTATCTGCAACATCAGTTTTTTCAATCTTTAGTTCAGGCTCTTCAAGACGGTACGCTTTTGCGATTGCAATACCTGCAGAAGCACCTATTCCTTTTAGAAGGTTACTCATATTATTCGCCAAGCCCCTCGTTTTTCAACGTTTGACCGATACCTTCAACTGCTTCATCAGCATCTGAACCTGCAGCAATAATTTTAATTTGTGAACCTTGTGGAATCCCTAAAGACATAACGCCCATAATTGATTTAAGGTTAACTGTTTTACCATTGTATTCTAAGTTTACATCAGCATCATATTTACTTGCAGTTTGTACTAAAACTGTTGCTGGACGTGCATGAATTCCTGTTTCTGCTGTTACTGTAAAAGTTTTTTCTGCCATTTTTCATCAATCTCCTTTAAAATCATTCATTTATCTACAAGATATTATTTTATCAGGCACACCCAAAAATACAAGTGTGCCATATTATTTTTTGAGATTCTAGCCTTCAATCGTGATTATATCAGAATCTTTTGCTTTAACATTGCCTTGTGCTTTAATCGCTATTGTTTGACCTTCTTTAAGATTCGTAAAAATAATTGGTGTCATGACTGATGGTGCATTTTGTTTAACATAATCAAGGTTAACTTCAAGTAGCTTTTGGCCTTGTTCAACAACATCACCTTCTTGAACAAATGCTTCAAATCCTTCACCCTTAAGGTTAACTGTATCAATTCCAAAATGAATCAGGATTTCTTTTCCACCTTCAGATTGGATACCAATTGCGTGTTTTGTAGGGAAAACATTTAGTATTTTACCGTTTACTGGTGAAACAACTGTCCCACTAGTAGGTAAAATAGCAAATCCATCACCCATCATTTTTCCTGAGAAAACTTGATCTGGGACCTCAGTAATTGATTTTAATTCACCAGTTAGAGGTGCTACAAATGTTTCATCTTTCAGATCGTTTTTCAAGCCATCTGCAACTACATCCTCAACTTGTTCTTGTACTTCATTTTCTTGAGAATGTGTTTTCGTAACTTTTGGACGTTTACCTGACATTACGTCTTGAATTTGTGTTTTTAGATTATCAGACTTAGGACCAAAGATCGCTTGAATATTGTTTCCGACTTCAAGAACTCCAGAAGCACCAAGTTTTTTTAAACGATTTTTATCTACTTCTTTACTATCATTAACTGTTACACGAAGGCGTGTAATACAAGCATCTAAATGCTTAATGTTTTCTGAGCCACCAAATGATTCTAAAATTTGATATGGCAGGTCACCAGCATTAGATTTTGTTTCTTCCCCATCAGAAGTTTCTATGTCTGCATCTTCACGACCAGGTGTAGCAAGATTCCATTTACGAATGGCAAAACGGAAACCGAAGTAATAAATTACAGCAAACACTAATCCCACAGGTATAACTAACCACCAATTTGTTTGAGAGTTTAATACACCAAACAATAAGAAATCAATTAACCCACCAGAGAATGTCATACCAATTTTTACATCAAGCATATGCATAACCATAAATGATAGTCCTGCAAAAATGGCATGGATTCCAAATAATACTGGAGCTACGAATAAGAATGAAAATTCAAGTGGCTCAGTAATACCTGTTAAGAAAGAAGTTAAAGCAGCTGAACCCATTAAACCTGCAACAACCTTTTTATTTTCAGGTCTTGATTCATGGTAAATTGCTAATGCCGCAGCTGGTAAACCAAACATCATGAATGGGAATTTACCTGTCATAAACGTACCAGCAGTTAAATCTTGAACATTATCTTTAATTTGATTAAAGAATATTGTTTGGTCACCACGAACTGTATCTCCGGCTGCATTAACATAGCTTCCAAATTCAAACCAGAATGGTGAATAGAAAATATGATGTAAGCCAAATGGAATAAGAGAACGTTCAATAACACCGAAAATGAATGCAGCTAAGGTTCTGTTCGCATCTAATAAATTTGTTGAGAATGCATTCAATCCTGTTTGGATCGGAGGCCAAACAAAGTACATGACAATACCAAGTAACACAGCAGATGCAGCAGTTACAATTGGTACAAAACGTTTTCCAGCAAAGAATCCTAAGTATTGAGGTAATTCAATTGTAAAGAATCGATTGTACATTGCAGCAGCAATAATACCAACAATTATCCCACCAAATACCCCAGTCTGTAATGTTGGGATACCTAGTACATTTCCATATGCTGCACTATTATTTGCTAAAAACTCTGTTAACTCCACACCACCACCAGGTAGTGTACCCACACCTTTTAAAATACTGCTCATCGTTACGTTCATAATTAAGTAACCAATTAAAGCAGCAATCCCAGCAACACCATCACCATTGGCTAATCCTATAGCGACACCAACAGCAAATAGCACTGGTAAGTTAGAAAAGACAATATTCCCTGCGTTTTCCATAACACTTGCAATTAAGATTACCCAATCACTTGTTAAGAATGGTGCTAAATTTGTAAGTGTTTCGTTTTGTAAAGCATTTCCTAATGCAAGTAAAAGACCTGCAGCAGGTAATAATGCAACTGGTAACATTAATGCGCGTCCAACTTTTTGTAGAACACCAAATGCATTTTTAAACATACTTCTACCTCCCATATTGAATCTTATTAATAAAAGTCATGTGTGAAGCGTAAGACAATCCAAGCTTATAAACCGGTTACAATTAGACAATTTATTCTCCATGGCACTTAATTTACGTTCAACCATAAAAGAATTAAATTTCCTGTAAACGCACAAAAAAGGCATGGTGAACACGTTTTTAAGCTACTAGTAGGTATACTTCCCTAAAAGAGCAAATAAAAACATTTTGTTCACTCATGCCTGATCGAATCAGTAACACGTGATTAAAATATCGGTTACATTTATTTATTTGTCAGTCGATATAAGTGCATTGTTAAATAAACTGCTTCTGCTTCATAAACAGGTTTTCGTAAAACCTGTTGCATAACTTTTATCATTTTCCATGATGTATTGTAGCATAGTGGATATTCTCTTTTCAAGAGTAATGATAATTTTTCTGGTTCTGCAACTGATTCCCCAATTTTAATTCGCTCAATTGTAGAACGTATATGGCGAATTAACCTTAGATAATTCACACTTTCACGATCCACTTTTATCTTTAATGATTCCTCAATAACTTCAGTTAAGCCACTAATTAACTGAGAATATTGATTTACCTCTGAAAGTGGTTTATCTGAAATAGAGCTATGAATATGTAAGGCAATAAATCCAATCTCACCTTCAGGCAATTGAACCTCTAATTTATTATTTATAAGTTCAATAACGTTTTGTGCAAGATTATATTCAAATGGATATAAAGATTTCGTTTCTAATAAAAAAGGATTTTTTATATCCATACCTTGTTGTAACCGCTTTAAAGCAAATGCAATATGATCTGTTAAAGCAATATGGATATGTTCATTAAGTGGGTGATCGACCATTTCTGAGATATAATGAATAGCTTCTTGGACAACTTCCAAACTCTCTTCATCAATATCAGAAAGTAGCATTTTATATTGTTCCTGCTCTTTTTGGTTTTTTAGAACAAACATTTTATCATAATCATCATCTTCAACTATATCACCATTTTTTTTGCCAAATCCAATTCCTTTACCAATTAAAACAACTTCACCATAAGAATGATGATTAACGATTAATACATTATTATTTAATGCTTTCTTTATTTCAAAGGACTCCTTCACGAAATCCACAGCTCCTTTGTTATTGAATCTTACATATAGTACAGGAGTTATTTGTGAACGTCAATGAATTTGTCGATTCCAACAAATAAATCTCTTTGTTTATAAGTTTAATTTCATAGTAGGATTCAATTAATTTTCAAATTCATTAGGTATATATTGATCTTTTTCAAATTGTTTTGAAGTACCTACATAAAAGTATTCAGTCGTTTCTCCACCAAGCTCCATTCCGCTAGATGAACCATGAACCATTTTCCCAGGAAGAAGTTTCGTTCGTTTCCCATCTTGATTTATATAATAATAGTTATTTGTAGCCAGCCCTCATGAATATGTTGTTCTGGTGTCTTCACAATACCATCAGGACTTACTTTATATTCTTGTGATGAAGTTGATGTCTGTGTAATTTGTGGTGTTCCCGCCTCATTATAATGTATTTTTACCCAGCCCGTATATCCATCAGGTATTAGATATGTCCTCGGTGAAACTTGATCATCCTGTTTACATCCTAATAGAAAAAGACAACAAGATAAAACAATTAATATTTTCTGCATCTTGAAAAATCACCTCCTATTATTTAGGATGGCAATTTCCTCTAAATATATTAGATCAAATATAAAATGAAACTAATGCTATTGGGTATACTTAGACGGAGGTGAAAAAAACATGAAGAAATTTTTATCTGTTTTTCCAATGTTACTATTTTCTACTTTTCTGTTGAATAATCAATTAATTAAGGCAGAGGAACCTACTATAAAAGTCCTGGAATTAAAAACAAATAAAATAATTGCAGAAGCTCAAGCTTCCTCAGATTTTGATAAATATGGAAAGAAAGCAATTAAATCAATTAATAATGTTACGGTAGAAGCTAACCCCTTACCTAAAGAAGGTTTTTTAATCAAAATGAGCTTCACAAAACCTCTACTAGTTAAAAATAAGTGGTTTAATGATTTAGTTAATGAAGTTATTCTTATTTATCAACCAAAATATCCAAAAAGCGGTAAAGTTGTTTTATACACAGACGAAAACACTCCGATGTTCTTTGATATATCATATGATTTAAAAGACCTCTCAGAAGAACTAAAAATAGAATAAGATTTTTTCAAAAAACCCTTTTTTAATTCTTTGGCTAATAGATTAATCATAGGCAAGCTTTTTTGTCAGGTCATAAAATAAACACTCTTAGTTATTTATAAGAACTGAACAACATTTAGATGAGTAACATTCTTTTTTCTTTAGCTTTATAAAATTTTCATTCATACTTTTCTTTATGATATAATAACTATTAATGACCGTGGATGTTACCGCATCCACAGTCCGCAGTCTTAACTTAATTAATGTACTTATAGGCCTTATAAAATTGGGTCTATTTTTTTTGCGAAAATGCCAAAATTGCTACAATTAAAGAAGCGAACGTTAACATTACAATTAGACTTTCAAAAATTGTCAACAAGTACCACCCCCTTTCAAAAAGGGGCTTGTTTGAGCCCTAAGACTGCAAAATCATTGTATCATAAAGATCGATATTTTACGAACACTTGTTCCTTTTTGGTTATTTTATCCTAAATAATAGAATAAAAAGAGGCTCAACACCTCTTTTAGCATTAAGTATTAAACTCTTTTTATTACTATTGAATGTTTTTTAGACTGTTCTATTGTGTTAAAGGCGATTTTCACTTTGGATAGTGTGCCTTTAAGTATTTCATCATGATCTGTTTGAGGAGATAAATACATAACGGAGAAATCACACATAGCTCTTGCAAGTAACTCAATTGATTTTTCATGTTCACTCATTGCCCTACCAGGTTTGTCTTTTACAGACAATCTTATAATATCTTCTGATATCTTTTTTATTAATTCCACTTTCCTATTTTCCGTCAAAGGTATGATCCCCTTTCTTATTTTCATTCTTAAATCTCATACAATTATACGTATGCTACATGAGAAATATGGTAAAAAGGTAAAAAACTCTTTATCTTTCAGTAATTTTACATAATATTTTTAAAGAGCAGCTTTTAGCTTTTTAAAATAAATAGATACTAGCCTATACCTTAATAATCGAAAATACGTTCCCTTTTTTATAGACTAAAGAACACACGTTCGTATATAATGAATATAAACAATATCTGAAAGGTAGAGGATTAAGTGATGAAATACTTGTTAAATTGGAGTTTACAAAATAATATGCCTATAACAATAATTTATCTGTCAGGTAATGGTCATATTTCTCAAAGAAAAGTTGTTGTAAAGAAGCTAAATAATCAAAAATTGATCGCATACTGTTATCTCCGAAAGCATATACGATCATTTTCTTTAACTAATATTTTATCAGCTGACCACATTGTAAAATCGTCTGCTGTATGATGATCTCCAATCTTAAAATGTCTCCGATAGTTATACAGTAATTCCCAAAAAATATTCTTTAAAATATCAATTGAGTTGAAAAATACGCTTTACTTTTTGCGGATAAACCTGCTAATTATTCGTAGAAAGTGAATGTAATTGAAAGGATAAGTCGAAATATTATTGACCACTTCATTAATTCTGCACATAAATAGCTCCTATCACATATACATACTTAGTTCTGTAAAAACAATTGAATAAACTGCTTGGACTCAGGTTTTTACAGCTATCGATATGGGTATTACATAAGTAGAGCGCTACTACTATGACACCTTTAGAAATCCATGATGACGCTTAAATAACAAGTGGCGCGGCCTAGGAGCCGCAACGATATAAGAGAGGCAGGGCTTATATCTGCGTCTAGAAAAAGGATTTATTATCGTATAAAAACAAACTGATGTTTTTTTAACAATAAAACACTTATAGATTACATACTTAGGTTGAGAAACGACTCTAAATTACCGTTTCCTGACTTAGCGATAAGTAAAGAGGCTGACTCAATTAATGAGTCAGCCTCAATCTATTTAACAGATGATATTAAATCGATAATTCTTGTGACAATTTATAAACACCTTCTGGTAAAGGATCTTTTTGCTTTAAAATTTCAATGATATCATGATCTACGATTTGTTGTTTTTGCATACCGATTGCTCGTCCAGATTTACCCTCCTGAAGAAGTTCTACAGCTCTTGCACCTAGACGAGATGCTAATACTCTGTCAAAGCCTGTTGGTGAACCGCCTCGTTGCATATGCCCTAGAACAGAAATTCGAGTTTCAAGAGAATATTTTTCTTTCATTTTCTGAGCCAGTTCATTTGCTGAACAAACACCTTCAGCTAAAACGATAATTGAGTGCTTCTTTCCTCTTTCAATTCCCTTATTTAGTTTTTTCACAACTGAATCGAGTTCATATTGTCTTTCAGGAATTAAGATTGTTTCTGCACCTACTGATAACCCTGCAAAAAGGGCGATATCTCCTGCATGGCGTCCCATAACCTCAATAATAAATGTGCGGTCATGTGAAGTTGCAGTATCACGGATTTTATCGATACTTTCTATAACTGTATTAAGAGCAGTATCAAAACCTATTGTATAATCTGTTCCTGGAATATCATTATCAATCGTACCTGGTAAGCCAATACAAGGAAAACCTTTTTCCGTTAGCTTGGCTGCTCCACGGTAGGAGCCATCTCCACCTATTACGACCAGTCCTTCAATTCCTAAATCTCTTAAATTTTTTATGGCTTTATGTTGTGATTCATCTTTCTTAAATTCTTCAGATCTTGCAGTATATAAAATCGTACCACCACGATGAATAATATCACCAACAGAACCCAGTTCAAGCTTTTTAATATTTCCTTCCATTAATCCAGCATACCCTTGGTAGATACCATAAACCTCAATACCATCGTGAATACCTTTACGAACAACAGCTCTCACTGCTGCATTCATACCTGGAGAATCTCCTCCACTTGTTAATACGGCAATTTTCTTCATAAAAACTTCCTCCTCTAAAAATGTTGATACCTTCAACAACCATACATCGGTAATTGTCTTCCTATGACTGGCTTCAAAGATTTCATCAACTATTTTGATTTATTAACCCTAATAAATCTGTATATTCAGCATCTGATGTCACACCTAAAGAATCAAAAATTATCTTTTGACGATTAATCCATGCTGTATTAAAACCAAAATTTTTAGCACCAGCAATATCCCATGTATTCGAAGAAACAAATAAAACTTCCTCACGATTTACACTTAACTGTTTTAGACAAATCTGATAAGACATTGGTGTTGGTTTATACACCTTTGCTTCATCAACTGATATTACTTTTAAATTGATATCTTTTAGTGGTGATTCTTTGATTAGTGGCTTCAGCATATCTAATGATCCATTTGAAAATACTGCTAATTGTTTATCTTCTAAAGATTTCAAAACATATTCAACTTCTTTATATAGTTTCAAATGTAAATAACCATCGAGCAGATTCTCGATTTTCTGGTCATTGTATGGAAGCTCCAATTGCCTACATGAATATGTTAAGGCATTTCTTGTAATTGTATAAAATGGTTCATATGTACCCATAAGCTGTCTTAAGAAGGAATACTCTAATTGTTTTCTTCTCCACAGCTCACACAATTCCCTTCCCTTACCGGGAAATAGCTTCTCGCATTGCTGTTCTAAAGAATATACGTTAAATAGTGTACCATATACATCAAAAACAATAACCTTAATACGGCTCTCTATCATAATCACTCCTCTTTTATCTTTACCTATACATTCTTTTCTAAACTAGATAATACCTTTTACCCTTATAAAAAATAACAAAAACTTTAGGTTTACTTAATGAACTAGACATTGTAAATTACATCCACATATTTAGTTGTATTACCATAGAATAAAACTACATTAATATAATAAGTTTATTACGTTAAAGGACATTTATGTTTAACTTTTGTATAATCTTTGATAAAATATATTTATTATCAAATAAAGAAATGAGGAATAAGATTGGACCAATTATGTAGATCTTGTTTTCAACCTCTTACTATACATAAATGTGGATACTTTTCAATTTACAATCATAGTTATGAAAAGCTAACAGAGGTCTTATTAAAATTATATTTTCAGGAAATCAGCCCGTCACACTTCAGAAAACCCTATGAAACAAAAGCTGAATTAAAAGAGTATCTATCTTTTATCAATACAGAAATCGGGGATACATCAAAAATCACAGGATCAATTCATCATATGGAACAACCAAGTCAATTTGAAATTTATTCATTCAATACGTTATATGAGCATACCTTTCATGAAAAATATGTGCACTTAATAAAAAACGGGAATTTCACTAGCTTCCTTCAACCAATCGTAAAAATGAAGAATGATGAACTTTTTGGTTATGAATCCTTATTAAGATCTAAAGATCAGTCTTTTTATCCTAGTCAGCTTTTTGAAATTGCAAGAAAAACAGAAATGCATTCTATATTAGATAAAAAAGCACGTGAAGTAGCAATAAAAGGAAGAACTAACAAGATTCCACCAGGTATCAAAAGCTTTATAAATTTTTTACCATCAACAATTTATAACCCAGAACACTGTTTAAAGCATACATTTAAGATAGTAGAAAAGTATAATGTAGATCCTAATGATCTTGTATTTGAAGTTGTTGAAACAGAAAAAATTCATGATGTTGATCACTTAAAATCAATATTAGACACATACCGTAATCATGGAATGAAGGTGGCACTAGATGATGTTGGAGCAGGTTACTCAACATTAGATATGTTATCTAAGCTTAAGCCTGATTATATTAAGATTGATAGACAATATATACAAGATTGTCATATTAATAAGGAAAATCAAGTCTTTTTACAGAAGGTAATACTCCTCTCTAAACAATTAAATATTGTTGTGTTAGCTGAAGGAATTGAACATAAAGAGGAGTATGAATATTTAAAGAGTATTGATGTAGATTTAGCACAAGGCTATTATATCGGGAAACCAAGTCCTAATCCGGTCCTTTTACCAGAAACTCTTTGCTGAATGTTTGCTATTATTTGAACAATAAATGAAACCTCCCTTTTCAATGATAAGGACGGAGTTTATGATAAGAATTTATAATACAAAGTGACCCATTAGTACTCAATAATACTATATTAAAAGAATCCATCTAAAGATATAGATGGATTCTTTTATTTAATAGCTTAAAAAACACTATACCAATGAGTCACTTTTTTTAGTTCAAATCTGCTGCTTATTGATGTAAAAATTTCATTTAGATATTAAGAATTTCTCTAAAGGAATATTTGAAGAAATTAACTAAAAATCTAAAAAGGAATACCCTAAGTTAAAACATAAGCTATACTAATAAAGAAATCTTACCTTTTTATCGCACGATAACCAGCAGCTTCTGCTTCCTGCTTTGAACAAAACATTTCCTCGGGCTTGGTTACCTTATAAGATGGAGAAGCTTCCGTATGATAAATTTTCTCACCCTTAGAATTAATATTCCCTTTTATCGTACACTCCACAGAATGAGCTAACTCATCCTCCACAACGGAACTACTTTCTTCATTACTATTAAATCCTTCATCTGTTGCGTAATTCTCAAGGCTCCAAATTCCGATTGCTTTATTTTGAGCTTGTTTTTGTATTTCATAAAACTCATCAACATATTTTGTATTTGGTTCAAAAACGTACGCGACTCTGGCTAGCCCTTTTTCAAGTAATAATTTATTAACCATTTTTTCTTCAAAATAAATATAGGCAAGCAATCTTCCGTATTTATCTCTTTCACCTACATCAAGCTCTATGTCCACTTTATTACCAGTTAAGAGTTTCTTCATATAAGTACTAGCCTCAGGTCCAAAAGGCTCCACTGGTTTGGTAGGGTGAACAGTTTCAGGAGTATCTACTAGCAAAAGACGAACTGTTTCCTCTTTTCCATCTATACTTACATTTAGGGTATCGCCATCAACAACTCTATTCACTTCAGCATTAATGAAATTAGAATTGGTATTTTCTGTTGAACACCCAGCTAATATGCATAAAAAGACCGTTATAATTAATTTTATAGTGGTATTATAAACAGTCATTATGAAACTACAGTGAATTCCTTATTTGTTTTCGTTAGAATTTCATGTCCGTTTTTGGTTATTAATATATCATCTTCAATTCTAACTCCTCCTATTGAAGGCAAATAGATTCCTGGCTCTATCGTATATACCATACCTTCTTTTAATACATCATTATTGATATGACTCATTGATGGGAATTCATGAACATTAATACCTAATCCATGTCCTAGACGGTGTGGGAAATACTCTCCATAACCTGCATCTATAATAATCTTTCTTGCTACTACATCTAAGTCACCTATTCGAATACCAGGCTTACTAAATTCGATTGCAGCTTTTTGCGCTTGTAAAACAGTTTCATATATTTCTTTTTGTTTCTCATTATATGATTTGTAGACAAAGGTTCTCGTAATATCAGAGCAATACCCATCAAGTACTACACCTAAATCAAATAAAACAAAGTCACCTTCAGTTAACTTCTTCAAGCCCGGATTACCATGTGGATCACCAGATTTATCTCCAAATAATACCATTGTAGAAAAGGACATTTCACGAATTCCTTTTTTCTTTAATTCATATTCTATTTTTGCCAAAACTTCCATTTCAGTTATTCCTTCTTTTAAAGCTTCAATTCCCACCTGAACTCCATAATCTGCAAGTATTGCCGCTTCTCGTAAGACCTGTATTTCCTTATCGTCTTTAATGACTCTAAAACTATTTAATATTTCTTCAGAAGATACTATTTCTGCTCCATGTACTAGTTTTTGAATTGATTCCACACGACTAAATGAAATCTCTTCTTTTTCTACCGCTATATTTTCAAACAATTTTACATTATGTTTTTGTAGTCTGTCTTCAATTAAATCCCATGGATTTTCATGATCACTATATCCTATTATGTCATAGCTCCATCCCGCAGCTTTAACCTGATTCAGCTCCATTTTTGGACAAACAAATATTGGTTCATTATGTTTAAAAAGAAATAGACCCATTAACCTTTCATGAGGATCTGTATAAAAATTCGTTAAATAAAATACATTTTCCTTTGTTTGAACAAAGCACATATCAATATCTTGTTCTTGTAACCATTTTCTTACTTTCTCTAGACGAATTTGCATTGTTTCACTACCCTTCAAATATTCATTCTATCATCATAGCAAGCATGGCAAAAAAGTACAATTAACAGTCCATTCACCTTTATTTTCACAATAAATCCCAAATGAACTGAGTTTGAATTTAGATATTATGGGCAAAATAAAAAGTTGAAAAGAAGATAGAATGATTAAACCTGTTTTTGATTATCTTTCTTGGTGTATGCGTTTATACAACTACTTATGTATCGGATCTTTTCGGAAAGATTGTTGCTAATAGACGTTACTATCTGTTTTAACCAGTGTGATATTGCATAAAAGGTGCATTTTTTTTGAAGAAAAGCTGCCACTAGACTTTATACAGAGTTGTTTCCATCATGATTCTAAAAACAACAAAGTGTACGAAAACAGCCTTAGTTAAAAAGGAACCTTACCTTTCAATACAACCTGGTTACTAAGAGCAATTTAAGAAACAGTTAACTTAAAAAAGAGTCTTTTCGTGTGAAGTAAGGTAAAAAGATGTAAGATGATTGTAGATATAGATTCTACGGGGGCTTCTACTATGCTAATTTACAATATAATATTGTTCACTTTTTTAATTTGGACCATAATTAATTCACTGTTTATGCCAAAGCTACATCGTAAAACTGCAACAAATTCTAACAAATTCGTATCTATACTAATACCTGTACGAAATGAAGAAAACAATATTAAGCCTTTAATAAATTCATTGAAAAACCTAAGCTATCAAAATTATGAAGTTATCCTACTCAACGATCAATCAACAGATCTAACTAGAGAATATATTTTATCATCTATAAAAGATGATGATCGTTTTATCCTGATAGATGGAGATGCTTTACCTACAGGGTGGACTGGTAAGGTTTATGCATGTCATCAACTCAGTAAAAAAGCTCGAGGTGAGCTTCTTCTATTTTTAGATGCTGATATTCGTTTACATCAAAACACACTTCAATCGGCTATACATACGCTCCAAAGTAGATCAGGAAAACTTCTGACTGGATTCCCGCGTTTTCCAGTAGCTTATTTATTAGAAAAGTGGCTCGTTCCCATGCAGCATTTTTTAATTTATTTTCACTTACCATTATTTTTTGCAAATTATACAAAGCTACAATCTGCTACAGCTGCACATGGATCATTTATGCTCTTTGACAAAGAATCGTATATAAATATTGGCGGGCACGAGTCCATCAAGCATTCACTGTTAGATGATGTTCACCTTGCTAGGTTAATGAAAAAACATCATCAAAAAGTGTTATTAACAAACATTACATCATATGTAACCTGCTATATGTATACGAGTAACAAAGAGGTATGGAATGGATTTAAAAAGAATATATTTATAGGTATTGGACGTTCTGTTTCTTTAGCTATCCTTCTTACAATGTTTTATTTATTCTTTTTCATCTTACCTGGCATTTTATTACTATATGGAATTGTTCAAATCGTTTTATTTCATACGGTTACATGGCTATTATTATTTCCATATATAATTATTGCATTGCAAAAGTTCATTATTGATTGGCAAACAAAACAAAAAACTTCGCTTTGCTTTGCAATGCCTTTAATTGCATTTACATTCATTACACTGTTAAATGCCTCAATGATTACTTCACTAACAAAGAACGGATATAAGTGGAAAGGCAGGACTTATCTATAAAAATACCTTTAGAAATTTGTAATATTTATTTAATATTACAATGATACTTTTCATTATTTTTTCTTGTATAATGTTTCTATATACATCTTTCTTCCTACTAAGGGGTTGGTCATTTTGCTTCAATTGGTAAGACGTCATCTTGTTCCCATTCTTTGTTTAATAGGAATATCAGCACCATTTATTGGTATGTTATTAATTGATTTATTTTATTATAGTACAATTTGTGGATGGATTTTAGGATTCTGCTGTTTTGTCATTTCCTACATTATTGTGAGCAAGCGACCTGACGAGGAAGATTCTGCAACTACTTCTACAAATAAACCAATCTATAAGGCTATAAAATAAGACTTCTATTAGTAAAATTGTCATGTCCAACTAAATTTATGTATTCCTCCTATAGTCTTAATAATGTATAAGTAGCTAGAGGTAGAGACAAAGAGAGGGAAACACGGTTTTAACTTAAACTGTGTTTCCCTCTTTCTTACTTAGATATTTATTAATTTCCTTTTAACAGACGTAAACCATTTAAGATAACTAAAATCGTACTGCCCTCATGTCCTATAACACCCAAAGGAAGGTCTAGAACTTGAAAAAAGTTTGAACAAATTAATATAGCAATTACTGACATTGAGAAGACAATATTTTGCTTAATAATTCGATTCATTTTATTTGAGAGTGTTACAGCGTTTGTTAGTTTTAACAGTTCATTTTTCATCAAGATAATATCAGCCGTTTCTAATGCAACATCTGTGCCTTCGCCCATTGCAATCCCTACATCAGAAGTAGCTAAAGCAGGGGCATCATTGATACCATCACCAATCATAGTAACTGTACCATATTTCTTTTTCAGTTCTTTTATTTCTTTTACTTTTCCTTCAGGTAAACATTCACCTTTAAACATATCAATATTTAATTCTTTCGCAATAACTTCTGCAGTGGACTGACTATCTCCAGTAAGCATAACTGTTTTAATTCCTAAATTCTTTAGCCTCTCAATTACTTCTTTCGCTTCTTCTCTGACTATATCTTTTAATGCTATTAATCCGACAATCTCACTCTCTCTTACTATATAAACAATTGTTTTCCCTTCTTTTGAAAGTTTCTCACTTACCTCATCATGAAATGCCTTTGCATTTTCTTTACCAACAAAATCAGCTTTTCCGATTTTCCAGGTAATATCATCAATTACTGCAGAAACTCCTAAACCTGACTTTTCGTCTACAGATATCATCTCAGCAGTACTCATAGGAAATTTATGATGAATTTTAGCCACAATTGCTTTTGCTAAAGGGTGTGTTGATTGATTTTCGATGGCTAATACCGCTTTATAAAATTCGTTGTGATCAATCGTTTCTACCTTAAGAATATCCGTTACACTTGGTTCACCTTTTGTAAGTGTGCCAGTTTTATCGAATACAACAACATTTGTTTTGTTTAATTTTTCTAAATGAATACCACCTTTGAATAATAAACCATTTTTTGCTCCATTTGAAATTGCAGACAATGTCGCCGGCATGATAGATGCTACTAATGCGCAAGGAGAAGCTACAACCATTAACACAAGCGCACGATAAATAGTCTCATTCCAGCTCCACCCTAAAGCAAAATGAGGAACTATCATCATCAATCCTACTAGCACTAAGACAACTTTTACATATGTGCCTTCAAATTTTTCGATAAATTGTTGTGATGGAGATTTTTCTGATTGTGCTGATTGAACTAACTCTAAAATTTTGTGAAACATAGTTTCTGTACTTTTTTTCAATACTGAGACTGTAATAGATCCATTACCATTTACCGTACCTGCAAAAACCTCGTCACTTTTATTTTTTTCCACAGGCATTGATTCTCCTGTTATAGCAGATTGATCAATATTTGTCTTCCCTGATAAAATCACACCATCCGTAGGGATTCTTTCACCTGGTTTGACTAAAATTGTATCACCAATATTCAATGTTGAGACATGAACTTTCTTTTCCTCACCATTTACAAGAATCATTGCTTCCTCAGGTTGTAAACTCATTAGAGCTAAGATTTCACGCTGACTTTTGTTCATTGTATACGTTTCAAGTGCTCCACTTAATGCAAAAATAAATATAAGTATAGCCCCTTCTTCCCAATACCCTATTAGAGCAGAACCGATTGCAGCAAATACCATTAATAATTCAACATTCAATTTTTTATCTGCAATCGTTTCTTCTAACCCTTCTTTGGCTTTCGCGTAACCACCTATCACAAACGCCAATATAAATATAGGTATAGCAATAGATTCATTTCCATTAGAATTATAAAACCAACCAAATCCAATAAGTATTCCAGCTATTAATGCATTTATTAATTCAATATGCTCTATCCATTTATTAAAAAAATCATGATTATGTGAAGATCTTGTTTCAGGTATTTTCTCTGCACTGTTAAGTTCCACTATTACCGCTCCTTCTAATTGAGAATAAAACTCATACTCATTCATTTGTTTTTCTTTTAAAATATTGTATTTTCAAGGTTTTCCATCCATACCCTTAATAATAATTATTATAAACAAAGAATTAAAATATAGCAATAATAAACTAATATTATTACTATTTAATAATTATTATTGATAATAATTAGCATTCTCAATTACATAAATACAGAAAGAGATCTTTATTTAATAACAACAAAACAGAACATACAAAAAAACAGTTAGACTCATCTCCAACTGTTCTAGAATTTGAATTATAGCTGCGATATGGCATTGTGTAACATATCATCTGTTACTGGTCCCAACAATTTATTTCTAATTATTCCTTTCTGATCAATAATTATAGTTGTTGGAATACCCATTAAATGATAATCTTTTGCTACCTTTCCTGTTAAATCAAGTCCAATTGGAAAGGTAAGGTTAAACTGTTTTGCAAAGTTACTTACAACATTCTTACTACTTTCTGAAGAAGTAACATTAACACCAATCAATACAATATTTTGTGCTTTATTTTCATTAGTAAATTTATTTAGTTCTGACATTTCTTCCTGGCAATAATTACACCAAGTAGTCCAAAAATTCAATATAACAATTTGACCCCTAAAATCAGATAAACTTATTGCTTCTTCCGATAAGGAAGGTATAGTAAATTCACTTGCTTTCTCCATGGGTTGATTCTTCGCTTTAATTTCATCTGAACAAGTAATACTAAAAGCAAATAATAGGAAGAAAAAGAAAAGCCTTTGTTTCATATATAAAGTTCCACCTTTATTAGTCGATACTATATTTTCCCCAGTTTTATGTCTATTTTATTCAAAGAAATCTTAATCCGTCTTCCTAATCATTATGGTTAGCTGTATAGTGAACTCACCTATATGAAAATTAAAAAGATTTAGTAAACATCCTCAGCATTTTTCTATATTAATTTACTTCAAAAAAAGACAATTTGGTTGACAGATTGCCTTTTCTTTAAACTCCACTTCCTAATTCTCAAAAATTCTGACAGTATTGTTTAATAAACAACGCGTCTTTTCATGAAATAGACACTTACATTTAGCTTATGACATATCGTCACATAGTGCATAAGCATAAGAAGAACCGCTCCCATATTCATCCCAAGAATAATACCTTTCATGTTTAACATCTCCATTGATCCTAGCATATACATCATTCCAAATGAAATAGCATGTGACCAGATTGTGTGAAACAATGCATCCTTTACGAGTCCCAGACCTATAAGGTACGCTTGCATCGGGATAATAAAGAAGTGAAAAAGGAAATAGGGCCAAAGCAACTTTAAATAAAATGATGCTGAAGAAGAATGAAAGAATAAGTGTGTTAATGGATCAGCAAATATGTACATGACAATAACAGAGATTGTTCCGTAAAAAAACGTAATAATCATCGCTTGTTTTAATAATCGAACCAATTTGCTATTATCATGATTCGCATATGCCTCAGATACATTTGGTATTAACATAATCATTAAAGCATGCCCTATAAAGGCTGGGAAAAAACCGATTGACATCGCAACACCAGCTAACATCCCATAGTGCTCTGTGGCCATTACACTAGAAAAGCCTGCACCCATTAATGCCCATTTCACTAAAAATGGTTGAATTGCATGTGTAAGAGAATGAAATAATCTCAAGCCTGTTGTGGGAAAGGAAACAGAGAAAAGAGCTTTACGAACTTTTCTTCCTTTAATAGGTTGATTTTTTTCCTTACTTAATACCTGATATTCAATCATATACACAGTAATTAGATAGGCACTAACTATTAACTCACTACCAATTAATGTCGCAAGAGAAATCATTAAAGCTTTTTCCAAATCAAATTGAAATGTCTGAAATACCCAAAATAAGATAATAAGCTGTACGACTTTTTTCAAGAAATTTGAAATAGCTATTTTCCCCATATGTTGAACACCCATAAAATACCCTCTTGCAATTGATGAGAAGGATACAATCGGAATTAAGAGAATAATAAGCCATTTCACATAGGGGTGATACCCTTGAAAAACAGGGACACTCGGCAATATAAACAGTGCCATGACTGTAAAACCAATCGTAAATAATATAGTTAAAAATATAGTGTGTTTTAGCATATGGTAATGTGTTTCTCTTTGTTTTTCTGCAATAAATTTAGAGATTGATATTGGTAATTCAAGGCTCGCAATAATGACAATAAAAAAAACAATCGGAAGAATGGACATATACAAACCCATACCTTCCTCACCAAGCTCTCTTGCTAAAATAATATTAATAAAAAACTCTAGACATTCACCAAAAAAAGCTGCGACTACAAGTATCAATGTTCCTTTTACAAATGTATTCATGATGTAAGTCCCCTCTTATTAAACTAGTCCATAGTTTAACAATATGAGACGAAACACAAGATTAAAACAAGCTAAAGTAAAATCCTCTGAAAAATTTTATTATTGAAGTTATTTGCTAAAAGATTGTAGCAAATGACTTCAATAAGAGTTTCATGCATAAAACAGATATTTAGTGAGTAGAATTAATTATTGTAACTTATTCTATAACTCCTGACTCAGAAATAATAACATCTGGCTTAATATCAACAGTTAACTCTGGAATTCTTTCTCGCCAATTTTCTATAGTGAACTCACGAGATTGAGATCTAATTTGATCCCCAATCCCTACAGGATCTATTTTTAACTCTTTAAAATATGTAAAAAGTGAATTTATTTCATTTTTCATTTTTTGCTCAAAAACCTGTTCAACTTCTTTTATCACTTCGGGAGTTATCCTTTTCCCTGTGTATTCCTGTATATACCCTTCTATTTTCACCTTTACTTCCACTTTAAGCGGCTCCAAACTGATAACTCTTAATTTTCTTGAGGAAGCAATGCTTTTAATCCCAGCTGAATTATTATTTTCAGGTAGATCCAACGTGTAAACTCCTTTTGTGTACTGATCAGCCAACACTTTAAAAAATAATAGTTGATCATTAGATATACTACCTACTACCTTTTTGTCATCAAAAAGTGCCAAACCATCAATGGCCACTCCTCCAGTTTGTTCATTTTTTTTGATATATGGAAGATAAGGATCCTGGCCTTTAGAATAAAATTGATATAAAAAAAGATGTAGGTTAGTTCTTGGTAAATCTCGATTTAGCTTATTATGCAGAATTAAATTTGAGATAAAATTCGAAGCTCCCTGATTCTCAAATTTAGATTCTAAGACTGATTGTGCCTCTCCTTTTGAAACCGCAAGTAACAGTCTTTCACCAATAGCTGCATCACGTTGTAGTGTATCAACTAAATCACTAATACCTTTATTCGCTAACTGTTCTCCAAATACCACAATTTCAATTTTCCCAAGTACTAATGGGTCAGGAGATTTCTTTTGCATGTTGTCTAGTATGTCTCGACTTAGCTTTGATTCTCCTGTTATCACATAGTCATTAACAGGTTGATCCTTAATATAAGTGTTAATGACAGCAGAACCTTTAATTTTATCTTCTTCTACTAAGTCAAAGCCTGTACTGGTAATGAGATTCACATCATCTAGGATCTCCTTCTCCACACAACCACTTAAAATCAGCATTATCAAAAACATCGTTAAGTATTTTTTCATGCTTTTTTCTCCTTTACTTTACGAGTGATCATAGTAAACATAAAAAGCATCGGTATATAACCTATTATTAAGTAGAAACCGACTTGACCAACAATATCATTTAATAAACTAATTTGTTCTCTCGTCCTAGAAAGAGAATTTGTAAAAAAGGCAATAAGTAAAATAACAATTAAAGTATATTTTTGATTGAATTTAAATGAATCCTTTAAACATCTGCTAGCACACCAAAGAGTCAAGCATACATTTGGAAGAATAATTAAACACCAATTTGCAATTCCTATGTATTCGAAACGTTCAACAAAAGGCATCTCTACAATTTTCCACATTGTTAACGTGGCCCATACGTTTTTTTGTAATTGTTCCTCGCTAAAATAGATAAGTGTAATTATCATAATGACAGCATAAATAATAGTACTAGTAGCCACAGCCATATGTGCCCACTTCTTGGATTTATCAACATTTTTGATAAAAGGGTAAAAAACGAGTAATGCTTCAAAACCAATAACAGTTAACGACATACTTTTTGTTGAAATAGCCAAGTCCTTTAAAGAATGATTAAAAACAGGTAATAAGTTATGTAAGTCTGAAAACTGTAATGGGAAAAGGAAAGTGAAAAATAAATAAACTGGGAGTATTATACCAAAGAAGCTTATACCAGTAACAACTCTAAATCCACCACTAATGATATAGTAAACTAACAATAGAAACATAAAACTAAATAGCCATACATTTATGTCAGGAAACATCCATACTTCAATGATTTCTATATACGTTCTCAACACAGTAATTGCTACTAAAGTAAAATAACAAGCCAGTATAGCACTTAACGTGTTACCTACCCACTTACCGAATAATTCTTTATGTAGAGTAATCACGTTACCGTTAGAGTTTTTTAAAATTTTGTAAATCATCCATAAAGATATATGAACCATGATACCTGATAAAATAACGGCGATCCAAGCATCTCTCCCTGATTTTTCAGCGACGATTCTTTGAAACCCTAATACCCCAATTCCAAATTGAAGAGAATGAATTAAATAAAACACTAAAAAATGAGAAACTTGAAATCTTTCTGCTATTTTAATCACCGTTATTTCACCTCACTCATTCGTCAATATCTTTATTCTTTTTTGCTTTCGCTGAAGAAAATCGTTTAGGTTTATTTGTCCGTAAATGCTCAGGTCTTTTTGATAATAGCGAGAAAGGAAGTCTTATAATGGCATCCTTCATGTCTGCAGTTCTTGGTGGATAAATCGGGTCTAAGAACGGCCTTCCAAGAGAGGTTAATCTTAAAAGGTGTGTAATTAAAAAGCAGAAACATAAAACAATTCCTAATAAACCAAGCCATTCCGCAAATAGCAGAAAAGGAAATCGAAGCATACGAATCGTATTACCCATTGCATAAATTGGAGTTGTAAAAGATGCTAATGCAGAAAGGGCTACTATAATGAGTAAAACATTACTAGTTAATCCAGCTTCAACAGATGCTGTTCCTATAACAATACCTCCAACGATACCAATCGTTTGACCAACCTTTGTAGGTAATCGCGCTCCAGCTTCTCTTAAAAGTTCAATTGTTAACTCTAAGAATAATGCTTCTAAAATTGGTGGTAATGGCACTTCTCTTCTTGAAGAAATCAGCGTGTTAAGTAAATCACTAGGAATTAATTCATAATGATAAGTTAAAGTAGCAACATAAATCGGCGTTACTAATATTGAGAAAGTAACAGCAAATAAACGAACTAAACGAAAGAAAGATGCATTAATCCAATTATAAAAATAATCATCAAATGCAGAGAAAAATTCAACTAAAGTTGTTGGTCCCACTAACACGTGTGGAGAACCATCAACAATTATACCAACCTTTCCTTCAGCTAATATAGATGACACACGGTCAGGTCTTTCCGTATCTAATATTTGTGGAAATGGGGAATTATGATTATCTGAAATCATTTGACTAATAAAAGAGCTGTCACTTATTTGGTCAAAATGAATATCTTTTATTCTTTGAATGACTGTATGAACATTTTCTTCATCACAAATGCCTTCAACATATAAAACAGCAAGCTTTGTTTTAGATAAATCGCCTACATTCATTTCAAAAATCCTTAAATTTTCATTATTAATTCTTTTTCTTATCAAATTAATATTTGACTCTAATGATTCTACAAATGCTTCCTTAGGTCCAACTACACTAAACTCAACTTCAGGTAATGAAACATCACGTGCTTTGTTTAGAGTTGCTTTTATTAACGCACTTGGAAGACCGTATTCTGTTAAACTGACAAGAATATATCCATCAAGTAATTTTTCTTTAATCACATCTGTATCTATTGTTAAGATGATATTCTCAATCGGAATTTCTTTTTTTAATTCTTCAAGAGTTTTCCATTTATTACTTTTTACTATAGGCATAATACTCTGTTGCAGTGTTTGCATATCAACTAATGTTCTGATATAAGAAATCCAATATTTAACTTCATTTGTTTCTGCTTCATATTGTAAAAAGTCTGAGGAAGTCCTAAACCGAGCAATAAGTTGGACTAATGAAGGCTTTTCTTTACCACTTTCATATGTCATTTTCTCCATTTTGCTTCACCTCGGTTCAACATTCAGTCTTTTTTATAGAATGCCTTCATTGTTTGGAATTATGCACCAATTTGGTCTATTAATTAGCTTAAATAATTCATTTCATTACTGTGCTTACGTGCTTCCTGAAACTTATTTGCGGTATTTAATCATTTATTTGGTACTTTAATAGATTTATTTGAAGTTTTCTTCACTTTATTTGCTGGTACGGTCATTTTATTTGCTGTTATTATTGATATATTTGATTTTCGCCAAAAACCTTCTTCCTAAATAGAAAAAGAGCGGAAAGCTATTTCTAGCTTTCCGCTCTTACCCATTTATATAAAAACTCTACTTTTTATTTAGCAAAACGGTGATTTCCAATAACAGTTGTTACCTCACGAGATGTAATCCATGTACTTTTAGCTGTTTTCGGATTATAAAAGTATAGAGATCCTTTCCCCATCCCACGGAATGCTAATGCTTCTTTAACTGCTGCTTTAGCCGAATTATCTGCTGGTTGGTTAATTGCACCGTTTTTCACAGGTGAAAATGCATAGTAACCTTGATCTTTTTGATAGATAACTCCATTAATAGTATTAGGAAATAATGAACTATCTACACGATTCAATACAACAGTAGCTACAGCTACCTTCCCTGCATATGGTTCACCTTTTGCTTCTGCATGAACAAGACGTGCTAACAAATCCATTTCATTTGATGTAATCGATTGTGGAATCACAAGTTTTTCACCTACTAGCAAAACATGTGAAGATTTTCGGTTGGCTGACATTAATGTATTAACTGAGATACCATGTTTTTTTCCTATAAGCCATAGCGTATCACCAGATTGTACTTGATGTGTTGTTGCAGCACTAGCTTTTGTTTGTGGTGTAGAAATCGCAGTGAGCGATAAAGCTAATGTTGAAACAGCAACAAGTTTCACTATTAATTTTTTCATAAATTCGTAACCTCCTAGGTTCGTAATTGTTTTTTGCTACAAAAACAAGATTAACAGGTTTATATCTTTAAGACACCCCTCAATATATGGTAGGTTATCCAATAGTTTATGAGCAGATGACGGACATAAAATTAGAATTCTATCCTCGGTAACATACCATAGCTACTAGCCATCCTAGTAAAAGAGGATTATTTTCTCCTAATAAAACAAATACTAACAAAAAAAAGCCAAGAAGTTTTAATTAACTTCTTGGCTCTTCTAAATAACGGTAAATAATACTGCCACCTTGCTGGGCAATCCCACGAAAATGCTTAAAATCATCACGATTAACTAATACAGTACGAAAAGGAAGAAATTGATCTTTTGATACATGGTATTCGTGTAACTCACCATTTTTAAGTTGATTCAATAGTTCATTTATTGTTTGTTCATCCATTAACTTGTCCTCGCTTTTAATGACGTAATTACTCTATTTTAATTTTACTTATACCTACTTAATGTGTCTATTACTTGTTTTATAAAGAATATTTGACCTACCTAAAAAATCAACTAAGGGTTCGATGACTTTTCTCAATTATCGCTATCTACAATCAATGAATATATTTTAAAGCCTCAATTGGTTCTTTTTCGCCCTCAGTAATTTCGAATGTCTCATTTTTGGTTTCCATCATCGTTAAGCTATTGATTAGAACATTTGCCACAGCCTTACGAGGAATTGTCTTACTTTTATCATCTAGAGAAACACTAGCTTTTATTGTTAAATTGTTATCTTCATCAGATAAGCTAGTTGGTCTTACAATTGTATAAGGAAGACCTGACCTTCTTAAATGTTCATCAGCATTAGCTTTTGCTGTTAAATAGTTCCTCATATTATCAGGTGCCATCTCTGGAACATCAGCACCTACTGAACTTAACATAACGAAATGTTTAATAGAATGCTTTTGTGCTTCATCAATTACTTTCTTAGCACCTTCTTGATCAATTGCTATTGTTTTCTCAGGACCTGTACCAGAACCTGAACCTGCTGCAAAAATAATTGCTTCTACATCTTCAAAAGCATGATCAATATTTCCTTCTAAGTCACCAATAATATAATCATCTGCACCTAATTCTATTAAACGATTTGCTTGATTTTCATCTCGAATCAATGCAATGGCCTTATGCTCTTTTTCTTGATTAATTAGATGAATTATATGTCTGCCAGTATGTCCATTTGCTCCAATAATTAGTACGTTCATTAAAAATCACCCTTTAATTTTAGTCTAGTATTATTAGGTTTCCCTTAATGACTTGTTCGTAAACTATTATTATTTTACTATACTAGAATGTCACTAGCTTTCTAACCAGCTTTTCAAATCCAAGAAACTTCTTTTTGCATCGTTTATTCCTAGCAAGTATAATTCCTCAAGTTTTTTCGGATTTCTTTCAATTCTACCTACCTTGAGTTTCTTGCTAGGACGCAGAACAAATATATTTCCACTCCTTTCTTGTTCTGAAATATGCTCCAATGTTTTGTTATACATCTCATATCGAGACAAAACAGCCTCCACTAGTTTTGGGTATTGACTATAGTAGCGATTTAGCATCCATTTAATATTTGATTTTTTCTTCTTATAAAAATCATTTTTCGTTAAAATCACAATATTTCGCTTAAAACCATCTGTCTCTGCTTTCTTTATAGGAATAGAGTCGGAAATCCCTCCATCTAAGAGAAGCTTACCTCCGAATTCAACTATTGGTGAGATAAACGGCAAAGAACTTGAGGCTCTAATAACTGTTAAAACATCCTGCTCATAATCTGCTTTTTTATAATAAACAGGTAAACCTGTTTGACAATCTGTAGTTGTGATAACAAATTCCTCAGTGCTTGAATGAAATGTTTGAAAATCATAAGGAACAATTTTATTCGGTATTTCATCAAATAGAAAATCCATTCCGAATAATTGCCTATGTTTGATAAAGTTTTTATATGATAAATATTTAGGGTGTGTTATGTAATCGATATTAACTTTTTTATTTCTCCCCTTCTGACGAGAAAGATATGATGCTCCAAAACAAGCTCCTGCTGAAACACCAATTACATAAGGAAGATATAAATTCTGATCCATAAAATATTCTAAAACTCCAGCTGTATAAATACCTCTCATACCTCCACCTTCTAGCACAAGTCCAACATTAACCATATAACCGCTCCTTATTTAAAATTGTTTTATAAATATACCATATTCTCTTTCATTTAATTGCCATATTCTATGAAATTTAAAAACATGATAACTCCAACATTTATGTTCATATTTAGTATTGCAAACATGTTTATAAATATCTAATCCCATGATCTGTAATTTTTTCCTTAAATTTAATTGAAACGCTTTACTTACATAGAAAAATAGTGTTAAATAATGCTAATAGAGTTTTTCAAATAATAAAATTAACATTAAATTAGGCTGATTAGCCAACAAAAACTTAGTTTGTATGAAATAAAATGCAAGAGGTTTTGCTCGTCTTAATGAATATGTAAAGGAGCGAGGCAATGAAGATCGCTAAAGTTGGAAGTATCATTGAATTTAGAGACGGTTTATCAGGTGTTGTTGAAAAAGTAAATGAAAATTCTGTAATTGTTGATTTAACATATATGGAAAACTTCAGAGACTTAGATCTTGATAGACGAACAGTCGTTAATCACAAAAACTATAAAATTGTTAAAGATTCATTCTCTTAATATAACAAATAATAAAACATGAAGATGAAAATTCTTCGTGTTTTTTATATACTCATACAATTTAATTTTCGTTAATGAATAATCACCTATAACTCCTGTCAGAATGGATGAAACTTAAAGAGGCTGGGATATCATTCTTTTGTCCTTAGCCTCTTCAGCTTCTTTAAATATGCGATTCATTAAAATTTTTAGGGTAAGTAGAAACTACAAAAAACACTACTAGACCGGTTAATTCATGAGCCCTTCATCTATGTATACTTCCATTCCCTCTTCCTCAAGACAATCACCAAAATATTTAACTTCTTTCTTATAATCGTAGTTGATGATATTTAAGTCTTGGTCATCGGCGTCATATACAGCAACTACTGCATCATTTACATAGAGGTTTATATAATCATCTGTTCCTTTTAATTGTGCCTTCACACTAAACTTCTCGCCTTTGATTAATTTTTTATTATCTTTTAAGGCTTTTGATAATAAAGCTTTGATTTCATCCATATACTTTGCCCTCCATAAATTCAACTTCTTATAGGTTGTATCATATTGTAGAGTGTATGTACAAGTTCATTCATCTTTTAAAAATAAAGTTCCATGTATCACCACTTATTATTTATAGCAAAATTGTTAAGAAGATACATATATCTTCCTTAGATATAATTGAACAAAAATTAATTATACTCTTAATTTTATCCACAACAAAAAGACAATCCAATATATAAGATTGTCTTTTATAAATGCAATTTATCATTAGAAAACTTTGAGCTATGATATCAATTTCTCAAGAATTTATAATGACATTATCGATTATCAATCGTCTCAGGATATAAGTCATGATTCATTAAACGATAATTTGCCATTTCCTCATATTTTGTACCTGGTTTGCCATAGTTCGTGTAAGGATCAATAGAAATTCCTCCACGCGGAGTGAATTTGCCCCATACTTCAATATAACGAGGATCCATTAATTCAATTAAATCATTCATGATGATATTCATACAATCTTCGTGGAAATCTCCATGATTTCTGAAACTAAATAAATATAGTTTTAATGATTTGCTTTCCACCATTTTCACATCAGGTATATAACTAATATAAATTGTGGCAAAATCAGGTTGCCCAGTTTTGGGACAAAGACTAGTAAATTCTGGACAATTGAATTTGACAAAATAATCTCGATTAGGATGTTTATTATCAAATGCTTCTAAAATTTGTGGAGAATATTCAAATAAATAGTTTGTACCCTGATTACCTAGTAGAGTTACATCTTGTAGTTCTTCATCTTTTCTTCCTGACATGTACTTTCCTCTTTTCTTAAAGCTATTTTGATATATATGAAGTTTAATATTAATAATCAATCAAAATAATTAATGATAGATACTAATTATACTCCTCTTTTATTACCCCAAACTAACGTATGTAGCTGTGGTAATACTCTGACATCATTCAAGTCACTATCTTCAATAACTTGCTCGATTAACCATTCATATTTCGTTAGTAATGTTTGTGCTAGCTCAGTTGTATCAGACTTTGAAACATCTTCATTTCCTACTTGTAGATAAAATGGAATTGATGGATAGCGGAGATGAACTTTTTTTGCATAAGCAAGATCATTTAAATCGAAAACTACAACCTTTAAACTAATCAAGTTCTCCTGATTGTGTAGCGAAACTTTCTCTATAATTTCATCAAGCTTGTCAAAATCTGTTTTCATCCCAGAGCTTGGTGGTTTAGGAGATATTGTTAAATCATCAATATCATTTAACCACTCCTGGTACTTACTTCCTTGTGTCTCAATAGCAATCTTTTTACCATTTTGCTTTAGAAGTGAAACAAGTTCAAATAAATTCGTTAAAAGTGCAGGGTTTCCTCCTGAGATTGTTACATGTGAAAAACGATCTCCACCTAATTGAATCAATTCTGACCATATGTCATCTGCTGTCAGTTGTCGAATATCATCTTTAGCAGAGCCATCCCAAGTGAAAGCTGAATCACACCAACTGCAAGAATAATCACAGCCTGCTGTTCGAACAAACATCGTTTTTTGTCCGATAACCATTCCTTCTCCCTGAATTGTCGGACCGAAAACTTCTAAAACAGGAATTTTCTTCATTCCTGTCCCTCCTTCTTCTTAGGACGGAACACAACATAGCTTGTAGGTGTTTCTCTTACGAAAACTTGAACACATTTAGGCTTATTGTCTTTTGTATCAAGATCACTTTGCACCAATTCCCAAATTGCTCTAGCAACTCCTTCAGTTGTAGGAAAGTAATTAGGATCCACTTCTGAAAATAGATCACTATGATCATTAAGGATAGAGTGATCAAAACGATTATGAATTAGTTTTTTTAATGAAGCAAAATTCACAAGAAAGCCTGAATCATCTAACTCGTCACCAGCAATTGTTACATTGACAAAATACGTATGACCATGGACCTTCTGACACTTCCCGGCGTCTTCATGAGGGATATAATGTGCGGCTGAAATATGCATATCCTTATTTAATTCAAATTGATAGTCATGCTGTACTTGTGGATAGATTTGTTGAATCATTGTCCATCAACACCTTTTTCTAGTAGATAGTCATCAAGACCCTTTTTTCTCAATTCACATGCAGGACATTCTCCACATCCTTCGGCAATGATCCCGTTGTAGCATGTTAACGTTTTTTGACGAACAAAATCAAGGACTCCAAGATCATCTGCAAGTTTCCATGTTTCTGCTTTATTAATCCACATTAAAGGAGTATGAATAACAAATGGTTTGTCTAACGCAAGGTTTAAAGTCACATTACACGATTTCACGAAAGCATCACGGCAATCTGGATAACCGCTAAAATCTGTTTCACATACTCCTGTTACAATATGCTTTGCTCCAATTTGGTTAGCTAAAATCGTTGCAAATGACAAAAATAATAAATTTCTACCTGGAACAAAGGTTGAAGGTAGCTCACCCTCTTTTTGTTCTATTTCAATATCCGATCTTGTCAAGGCATTTGGTGCCAGTTGATTTAAAAGTGACATATCTAACACATGGTGCTGTACACCTAGTTCTTCTGCAATTGACTCAGCAACCTCAATTTCTAAACTGTGTCGCTGATTATAATTAAATGTCACAGCAACTACTTCTTTAAATTGCTTAAGAGCCCAAAATAAACAAGTTGTACTATCTTGGCCACCACTAAAAACCACTACTGCTTTTTCATTTTTCATAAATAAAACGTTCCCTTCTTACCTATATAAATGCATAACCAAATTTATATTACGCAACCTATTAAATATCTTTTTACTTGCATATGTTGGATATTTTGTTATTTTCTCAATACGACCCATAGCTGTGGTTTTCCACAGAACTTCTTTATCCGTCAATCCTAAACAATAAAAAAACACCTTCGAAAGATTCGAGGTGTCCAGCATTTATCATATAAAAAAAACGCATATCAAAGATATTGTCGTAGTTTTTTATAGAGGGTTGTGCTAGAACCTCTCCCGATTCATTTATTTGTAATTGAATGCGGATTGGCTATTAAATTTTCAACTTAAAAAATATATCACGAAAATCTCTATCTTGCAATGAAATTGTAACAGGAGTGGTCAACGTGTCATTTAAGCAATTAATCATTCGTGTACGAACTAGCTTTTGGTATTTGCCAACAGTTTACGGAGTATTTGCGTTTATTTTGGCTATTTTAAGCATGTTATTAGATCGTTATTTAATTCAGAACTCCTATTATAAAGTAATTCCAGATGTTTTTTTATCGGATATGGATCTAGCTCAAACAATATTGAGTTCTTTGTCTACATCATTATTAACCATGACAACCATTACCTTTTCTTCCATACTTGTTGTATTAACAACTTATCTATCACAGTTTTCACCTAGAACACTTCAGAATTTCATTACTGATCACCATACTCAAAGAGTTCTCGGTATATTTATCGGGGGATTTATTTATACCGTTATTTTATTACTCTTAGTTCGTAAAAATGATATAAGTACACTATTTATTGTACCTTCACTTGCGATCATCGTATCAATTATTTGCTTAGGAATGTTTGTCTTCTTCATTCATCATGTAACTACTTGGATAAAAGTGAGTAATTTAATATTTAATATTACATCAAAGACGATATCTTCCATTCATAAGCATTTTGTAGATGAACAGGAATTTATAAAAATTTCACCTTGGGAGGACTGGGAGTACGAGGAGATCAACACAATCAAGCCATTTCAACTAAAAAGTAAACGCTCAGGATATATCGAATACATTGAATTAGAAAAAATAATACTACAAGCTACAAGAGATAATGTTATTGTAAGGATTGAGCAAAGCTTAGGTAAATATGTTGATGAGGATACAACAATCTTCTCAATCTGGTATTTAAAAGATGTGAAATTAGCTTCTAAATTTTTATCATTTATAACGATTTCAACAGACCAAGAGCCTGTTCAGGATGTAAATTTTGGCCTTCAAAAATTAGTTGAAATAGCTTTAAGAGCAGTTTCGCCAGGAATAAATGACCCTTATACAGCAATCAATAGTATAAATCATTTAGCAAAGATTCTCGCTCTTCTTGGTAAGAAACATTTGGAAACACCTTTCCATTTTGATAACTATCATCAATTAAGAGTGATCTTTGAAAAACCTACTTTTGATGATTATCTTTACGAGACATTCTACCAAATTCGCTATTACGCAAAAGAAGATGTTTCTGTTATGGCATCTATACTAAAAGCTTTAGCTTTTATTTGCGAAGGTAATTCGATATATATTAAGAAAAGTGTTTGGGAATTTTCTTTTTATATATCTGAAGGATTAAATCAAGAAAAATGGCTTTCGAAAGATCGTGAATTTTTAAATAAAATGTTGCGCACAGTTGCACTAAAATGTGATAAACAAAAAAAAGAAAATGAAATATTTATTAAAAACTAAGGAATGATTAAACAGGTGGGGATGATCCACCTGTTTTACCGTTTAACTATCTTTCTTTTTCCCGCCTTCTTCAGCAAGCTGTTCAAAAGATTTCACTTTACCGTGTGGATTTTGGGATTGCTTACGAACTGTCCATTGACGTTCCTGCTGTGATTTTGATTGTGTCATTTTCAATCTCCCTCTGTTCTCATATTGCTTCATACTTTGAAGCCTCTTTTATTTTTTCCTCTAACTCTAATTTCATTCTTAGATATCTTTTGACGTGCGACTAGTTCGACCAAAAATGAGAAAGAGACCTACAATAATTAAGATCGCCGGCCAAAAAGAAAGAACATTAAATGTAAACAGATTCTGTATAATAAACACAAAACTTAATCCAAACAAAATGAAAATTGGAATAAGCAATCCAAACTCCCGCCCACCAAATAACCATAGCTCGAATAAGCCGATAGCAACTGCAAAGATATAAAACGGCCATGTATATTCTGAGAAACTCCAATTTGTCATTTCCTCAAACATAAATAGTATACTTAATACAAATAATATACCTCCTGGTACTAATAAACCCGCTTGTTGTTTTTTAGCTCCTGATAGAAAAAAACCTAGATGAAAACCAATCGATACAAATAGTAAGAGAAGTGGCCATGAAAAGCTCCAAAAATTATCAATAAGTCCTATTGACTGTAAAGAAAATAAAATACCTATTCCAACTAGAAAAATACCATAAATAACTTTTCCATTCTTCATAAACATATCCCCCTTTCCAAAAGTATTATTTCATATTCTTCAACTTAAATCATACTGTATTTCCCATACATTTTGTCACTAATTATGAAAATAATTCCATACCGCATAACTATTTTAAATGTAATTCTTATATGTCTACAGTAGGATCGGTTCTCTCCGTTGTACTTTATCCGTGCTTTTTGCTAAGAACCTTGTGAAAAATTTGAGTTTATCTAAATTAAAAGAGACCAAATCACTATTTTGATTGGTCTCTTGAACGAGAAAAAACTATTTAAGTTGATGACAATGTAAGTTGAAAGTTTTCTGTAAGCAGCAGATCAGGTGTTACTCTGGAAAATGACCATTGATTACATACCAATTAAATGTTAAAATCTAGCCTTAATTTAAGATTCACTTTTTTTTAATAAATCATATAAACTAAGGGCAACTACCTTCGTAGCTTTCATTAAATCATCAATTTTCACATGTTCATCTGCTCGATGTCCATTTGCTTCTACTAATGTTTTAGGTCCTGCTCCATAAAGAACAACTGGAATCTTTTTTTCAAAGAAATGCCTTGCATCAGTATACAAAGGAGAGCCATGCACAGGTAAATCTTCGTTATAAAGATTCTTTGTATTTTTGACAATTGCTTTAACAACTGATAAATCTTTATCAACAGGTCCAAAGCTTTTGGCTAATAATATTTGTTGCATATCTACTTCAATATCTGAGTACTTTGATATTGCTTGAATGATAAGTGAGCGTAACTTTTCCTCAACTTCTATCGGGTCTTCTTCAGGAATTAATCTACGATCAAGACGTATTGTACATTCACCTGGAACAACATTTGTGTTAATTCCACCATTAATTAAACCTACAACTAAGGTTGGTGATTCAATTCCGTCAATCAGCGAAACTTTATTTGATAATGAATCTTTGTATTCATATAACACTTTTAACACTTCTGTCATAGCTTCTAAAGCATCATTTCCAAACTGCGGTTCTGCTGCATGAGCAATTTTTCCCTTTAATTTTACTTCTAGATGCAAACACCCATTATGTGCATTAATTAAAGAATATGAGAAGCCTGGGCATATAGCTAAATCAGGTCTTATATATTGATTTTCTAACAGCCACTTTGGTCCAAGTGTACCTCCTGTTTCTTCATCAAAAGTAAATGCTAATGATATTTTTCCTCGAAGTTTTTCTGATACTTTCCTAAGTGCTAGGACAGCAAATGTGTAAGAAGCAATATCAGATTTTGATACAGCTGCACCTCTACCATATAATTTACCTTCAATTATTGCCCCACTATAAGGATCAACTGACCATCCCGATCCCGGCGGTACAACATCTCCATGCGAATTCACCGTTATCTCCATATCATCTTTATTTTGAAAATCTTGAAAAGCAACAACATTTGCACCATAAACCATTCCTGCACTAATGACTTCTGCCTTTGGAACCTCATACAAGGTAGTGTCACGAAATTGTAAAAATTTCAACTTTTCTGCTGTAACTTTAGCAATTTCTCGACAATCACCCGGAGGATTATCAGAGGGGGTAGCTACTAATTCCTGTAAAAATTTTATTAATTCGGTTTTATTTGACTCAATTTGTTCCAAAATAAGTTGTTTATCTTCTTCAATCTCTCGATTAGTCAATTATTA
The DNA here is from genome assembly GCF_007994985.1 of Metabacillus litoralis. Taxonomy (GTDB): domain Bacteria; phylum Bacillota; class Bacilli; order Bacillales; family Bacillaceae; genus Metabacillus; species Metabacillus litoralis. The sequence continues at coordinate 76,326 of NZ_VOQF01000004.1, forward strand.
CATCCCCTTTATAGCAGGTAATCTTCAAAACTGTGTCAAGTAGGATCTTTGTTCCAATCTTCATATCCTGAATTGAAACAAATTCATCCGGGTGATGACTAATTCCATCCTTACACCTTACAAAAATCATCCCAACTTTCGCTATATCACTAACCGCCATTGCATCATGACCTGCACCACTAACCATTTTTAATGGTGTAATTGAATTGTCCTTTAACACATTTTCTATAATCGTTATATATTCATTCGAACATTTTACAGGAGAAACAGTTAACACCTCTTCATGGTGAAACAATAAACCTCTATTAAGAGAAATTCCTCTTATTTTCCGAAAAGCATCATTAACAAAATTTTGTTTTCTTTTTTCATCTACATCTCGAACATCAAGTGTAAACGTCACACTACCAGGAATTACATTGCTAGCACCAGGCTGAACACTTAGCTTACCTACTGTAGCCATTACCCCTTCTGTTGTTTTTGCTATTTTCTCTAGAAATAAAATGGCCTCAGCTGCTCCTGTTAGAGCATCTTTTCGATTTGCAAAAGGAACAGTTCCAGCGTGACCTGCCTTTCCTTCAATCCGTATATTAAACCTAGATGCACCGGCAAATTCTGTTACTACACCACAAGGCAAATTATTTTCTTGTAAAACAGGACCCTGTTCAATATGTAACTCAATATATCCTAATAAGTCACCAACATTTCTTTTTGCATGAGTATAAAGGGTAGGATCTAACCCTATTTCTTGTAGAGCTTCAGCAATTGAACAACCTTGATCATCATGTTTTTCCAAATCACTATCAGTTAGTGTACCGGCAATTGCTTTACTTCCAAGAAATGTTGTATGAAATCTTGTACCTTCTTCATCACAAAAACTCACAACCTCAATAGGATAAGGAGGGACTATTTCTTTGTCACTTAAAAATTGAATCACTTCAATAGCTGAAACAACCCCCAAAATCCCATCAAACATTCCCGCATCTACAACTGAATCAAGATGCGAGCCAATCATCAATACTGGTAACTGATCATTTTCACCTTCGTATCGACCAATTATATTGTTCATTTCATCTCTTCTAACCATCATTTGTGCTTGTTCCATCCATTGTATAACTAACTCTTCTGCATGTAGACTTTCTTTTGTAAAGGCTAGCCTTGTTACTCCTTTAGACGGTATAGAACAATGTGATAATAACTTAATCCTCTCTTTCAGTCTATTTCCATTAATATAGGTCACAAGATCCCCCTCCCCTTTGTTATCAAGCTTGATAAATTAGATTTCCACTTATAAATGTGTACATAACTTGTCCGCGAAATTCCTTATTAATAAAGGGGCTTTGTTGATGTTTATAAAACAAATTTTCCTTTTTTAATACAAAGGTTTTGTCTAAATCAATAATTGTAAGATCTGCATCACTTCCAACCTTAATCGTCCCTTTTTCAGGATAAAGCTGAAAACGTTTCGCAGGATTTGTAGCAGTTAGTTTGACAATCGTTTCAAGTGAAACATTTCTTTTCCAATAACCCTCTTCAAGGAGAACATTTAAAGTTGTTTGTGCACCGGAAATACCACCCCAAGATTCAAAGATATTCCCAACCTTCATTGACTGTGGTGAAGGAGAGTGATCTGATCCAATAACATCTATTTCTCCTCTCTTAAGACAATCCCATAACAACTCGATTTCAGCTTCACTACGAAGAGGTGGCGCACATTTTGCGATTGCTCCTTTCTCTTCAAAATCCTTTATTGATAAAGATAAATAATGTGGACATGTCTCAACCGAAACGTCTACTCCATTTTGTTTGGCTTTATTGATTTTAGACACAACTTTGCTACTTGTTACATGTACTATATGTGTTTTACACTTAGTTAGTAATGCATAACTTAATATTCTTTCGACAGCCTCTATTTCTGATTCAATTGGTCTAGAATGACAATAAGCTGCAATTGACAGTTTATTGTCGGTCTTCATCTTTTCCGTTAAATAAGCAGTTATTGATTGACTTTCAGCATGCACAGCTAAGATTGATTTCAATTGTGCAATTTTCTCCATACCTTTTAAAAGTGCAACATCGTTACAAGCTTGAAAATCTTTGATTCCACTTGACGACATAAATGCCTTAAAGCCAATTACACCGCAATTTAATAATTCCTCTAAGTTTTCTAGATTTTCAGGAACGAGACCACCCCAAAGATGAAAGTTTGTGATCGATTTTCTTTTACCTGCATCATTTTTTTCATAAAAGGCTTCTTTATTAATTGTAGGAGGAGAACTATTTAATGGCATATCAAAAAATGTTGTAACACCACCTGCTGCAAGGCTTTTACTACCAGATTTAAAACCTTCCCAATCTGTTCTACCAGGTTCATTAAAATGAACATGTGAATCAATTAGGCCTGGAATGATATACAAATTAGACGCATCAATATGAATTTCTGCTAACTTGTTAATTTCACTAGTTGTTATTTTACTTATTTTACCGTTTTTTACCGCGATATTTCCTTTTGATATCCCTTTTTCAGTAACTATAAATCCATTTTGAAGAATAACATCATAAACATACACAAGATCATCCCTTTACTATGATCATAGATCCGATTCCATTTTTTTGTAATAACCTAACTTCCACGATATGTTTGATAACTCCACGGAGAGACAAGAAGAGGAACATGGTAATTACCTTTTCCTAGTTCAACTCCAAATCGAATCGGAACAAGATCTAAAAACATAGGTTCAGTACTCGTTTCACTTTCCTTAAAATAATCACCCACATAAAAAACTAATTCATAAATTCCTGCAACGTTTAACTCCAGTGGAGGCACACGACCATCAGAATTAGTCTCCATTTTAGTTAAGAATATATGATCATCATCATTAACTTTCCATAATTCAATTATCATTTCTTTTGCCGGTATACCGTTTACGGTATTCAATACATGGGTTGATAAAGTAATTGTCATCCTTGTGCTAACTCCTCAACAACTTCCTTTAATTTTTCATGATTTAGATCTTCTCTTGTAATCGTAAAACCTTGGAATCCAAAAGGAGGTTTTGGCTCTGTATATACTTTGCTTGATGATCCTTCGATTTGATCAACAACTGTTTCCCATGTTCGATTCTGTGATTGGAAGGTAACGTCGGAAAGCTGTGGAAAGCGAACTAAGATTCTTAAACCAATTTGATAGATTAAATGTTGGATAGATTTTGTTTCCAGGTGATGAAAAACAGTTGTTGCAATATCTTTAACTTGTTCAGCCGCTACATATTTTTCTGGTAATTCACCAAATGCATCTTGGATATTTCCATAATTCCAATTAATGTTTAAATAAATAAACAATGGACGGTTATTAGATTCAGGAAGAGTTGTATATTCATCATGAATATAACCTGTAAATGAATTACCACTAATTTTAATCAGTTGTAAATCCTTTATACCACTAATAACACTCATCACATCTACGTTGTCTTTTTCATCTTTATTTGCATGAAGATATGATGTTCCTTGCTCGTTTCGAGAACGGTTAAATACAAGTTTACTTGATTGATACTCATCATCATCTAACACAACAGATGGTTGAAAAGGAACCTCTTCTGCTGAAAGTTTGATTGATTCTATATGAGAATAAGTTTGCAAAAAACGATGAGCTACAAATTTTAGAAATCCTTCAATGGTATTTCCTTTATAATACGCTAAATGTTTTTGTATAAAATTTTTCATGGAATCAGTCGCAACAACAAGCTCATTATCTCCTTCTGCAAACGATGTAATTAGTTGTCTTCCACCTACTTCCATCTTAACGTTCCAACCAAAAATAACGTTATTCACCTCTGTTATTAACGATTCAGGTATCTTTTTTAATCCTCTCAGAGGTTTAAGATTAGTTCGGTAAACAAACACATCTCCCTTACCGTAATACAGTGTTCTACCTTCCATTGAATAACCTCCTTCATTACATACAATATCTCTTAATCTAAAAAACGAAATTTTATAAATTTCCTTTAATGCAGTTTGAAACTCTTCACTATCATTATTTTTCACTCGTCTTTTCATTGCATCGAAAATAGAATATTTGTTGTGACCACGTACCGCTAATACAAAAGGAAAACCGAATTTTTTCACATACTTATTATTTAAAGAAGTAAATTTTTTATATTCTCTTGGATTTAATTGATCTAACCCTGCTTGTTTTTGTTCCATTTGAGACGAAGAAGAAAGTTTTAATCTTGAACCCAAATCAGGATGACTCTGAATTAATGCTAGTTTTTCCTCTTTCCCACCCTTCTCTACAACTTTTACCATAAACCGATGTAATTGCTGTACGGATTGGAATGGTGCATATTCCCATGACTGTTCAGCAATCCAAGGAGTATGTTCAAATACCCAACCCACTTTATTGACAAATTCCTCTTTTGTGAATTCGTTTACCTCATGAATTGATAACAAATTATCACCCTATTCATCATTTTTATTTTCTTTAGTGACAAATAATGTTATATTTAATAACATGATAAACGTTTTTTACATATATTTCATTAGACATACACACTAAATCACGAGAAAATTTTTAGTTACTTTAACTAATTTATAGATTGATCATCTCAGTTTTTTCAACAACCTAAAATACAATGTAATATTTTCTAACAAGTTGGAGGGATTTCTATGAAGATGAGTGAGTTACTAAATATCCCTATATTTAGTCACGCTAAGGTTGCAGCTGGTTTTAACGGTATTGAAAGAACCGTACAAACCGTCAACATGATGGACGCACCAGACATAATAGACTTCTTAAAACCCCATGAATTATTAGTCACGACAGCTTACTTCATTCATGATAATCCAGAAGAGTTAGTTAAACTTGTTAAATATATGGCAAATCACAATTGCTCTGGCCTAGGCATAAAAACTAGAAGATACCTAAAAGATATCCCTGCAGAAGTAATCACCTTAGCGAATCAAGTCAATCTTCCAATTATTGAGCTATCGAACCACCATACCTTAGGTGAAATTGTGAACGAATCTTTAAGTTATATTCTTAAAAGGCAAGCAAAAGAATTACAATTCGCCATTCATACTCATAGAGAATTCACTAAACTCGTTCATAGAGGTGAACAACTCTCTAAACTAATTGATCGATTATCAAATATTTTAGATAAACCAATCTTGTTAACTAACCATATGAACCAAACAATTGTCGAAACCCATCATTTCAGGGGAAATAATATGAAGATTTTAAGGAAGCAAATCATCCAACATTTGGAGGATATCTATATCAATAGCACGGATCAGAGTTTTTGTTTTTCAATCTTCACACCTGAATCCTTAAAAGGACAGCTTGTTTATTTCTTCCCTATTGAAACATACTTAAAGAAAAGTTACTTGGTTATTATAGGTCTAGATTTCCCAATCGATACCTATACACTGTTATCAGTAGAGCAGGTCACAAATGTCATATCATTTGAGCTACTTAAACAACACGCATTATCTGAAAAAAATCTTCATATTAAAAATAATTTCTTTAAGAATTTGTTAGATGGAGATATCCCAGAACAAGAAATACTAAAACATGGGGAACAATACGGATTAAAAAAGGATCAACATTACCATATTGTAACCTGTAAAGTGGATGACTCTAACAAAAATTCCTCTAGCTCTTTATTTTTTTCTAATACTTTTCAATCAGACAGCTTTCATTACACAATATATGAACACCTCCAATCAAAGCTTGCGAGAATTAAAGAAGGGTGTATTGTTTTTATAAACAAAGATATTTTTGTTATTTTATTAGCTTTTGACCGAACTGAAAAACAAGCAGAACAGCAAATTTTCCAAGTGATCCAATTATTACAGCAAAAAATGGTTCAACAAGCAGATATTCAAGTTTCTTTCGGAATATGTAGTACTCGTGATAATTTACAAAGCTTACACAAAGGCTATTTACACGCAATAGATGCATTAGAAACAGGGTTTAAGAAAGGAAAAAGCCCATTCATCCAAATTTATCATACAAAAGAAATTACCGAGTTACTTCAAATGATTCCCAAAGAAAACCTAACAGAGTTTTATGTAAACACACTAAAAAGTCTTGCTTTCACAACAAGTAAAGATTCACTAAGTTTAATTCAAACAATAAGCATTTTCTTAGATAATCATTGTCAAATCGCTGATACCGCAAAGCAATTATTTGTCCATCGTAATACTGTTATTTACAGAATTGAAAAATGTGAAGATATCTTAGGAATCTCATTAAAACAACCTGAGGAAAGTTTAAAACTAAAAATCGCACTGTTAATTAGAGAATTTTTAACAGAGAAAAATCCCCCCTAAGATTCGTGAAAATTTTCAGCTTAACTATAGTTGTCTTAAATCAAAAAGCCGTTCAACACTACCAATTCCAGTAGATGAACGGCTTTTATTAAAGGCTTGATTTTCCTGCACAACATTGCTCTTTATAAACCTCAACAGCTCGTAGAATACCATTATATCCTGTACACCGACATAGATTACCAGACAAATGGTCTTTCACTTCATCTTCAGTTGGATTTCGATTTAAATCAAGCAACGATTTTAGACTAATAACCATTCCAGGGGTACAATAACCACATTGTAAAGCACCCTCTTCTAAAAAAGCCACTTGCAAAGGGTGTAATTGTTCCGAAGCAACATTCTCAATTGTTTCAATTGTTGTGTTATTCACCTGATATGCCATTACCAGACAAGATGTCACAACATTCCCATTTAACAATACCGAACAAGCCCCACACCTCCCAATTTCACAAGAAACTTTTGTACCAGTTAAGATTAAATCATTTCTAAGAATATCTATAAGTCTATATGCTGGAGGCACTTTCAACTGCATTACTTCTCCATTTATCGTTACAGTTATATCAATCAAATTTTGCTTTGGTATTTTAATCATTTCATTAATTTCATTTGTTTCCATTTCAACTCCCCCAAACCATTTTTAGGTAAGTCAGATCATACATTCGAAGTAGCATAAAGATCATTAAGCATTTTCTCTGGTGAAATCGGTAATCTGTTAACCCTTATGCCTGTAGCATTAAAAATAGCTGAAGTTATAGCAGGCGCAATAGCAACTGTACCAATTTCTCCAACACCTCTTGGGCCAAATACATCACCCTCAGACAAAGTCTCATCAACATCTACATTCGATTTATTAGGAATATCTTTAATAGTAGGAAGAAGATATGAATCAAAGTTCTCTATCTGATACCTCGAATTCTCCATTAAAGAATCCTCTAGTATCGTAAAACCTAATCCCATAATCGCACCACCTTCAATTTGTCCCAAATATCCCATAGGATTAACAACAGGACCTGCTGATATAGCATGATCGAAATTTATTACCCTTACTTTACCTGTTAACATGTCTACTTCAACCTCTGTAGCCACAGCAGCAAAAGTATATAAATAATGTCCCCCAACTACCGGATCAGGAGTTGTTGGGAAATGAAATTGAGTTTTGAATATCGGCAATTCATTCTTTAATAATTGCGCTATTTCTTTATAAGACAAAACAGGTTTCCTTAAATCCCCTTCTTCCCACACACCATTTTCCCCTAGCCTCAAACTCATCGTTGAAATCCCAGTAAACTTCGAGACTATTTCTAGCAACTTCTCTTCCCAAGGATTTTTCAACTTATTTATACCTTGCCAAATCATATTAGTAGATCTCGAAGCTGTTGATGATCCTGAAATCGGTACCAAGTCCGTATCACCAATCACAATATTTAAGTCTTCCTTATCACATAACAGCATTTCAACCATCATAATTTCAATTGAAGTAAGAAGTCCCTGACCACACTCTTCAAACCCAAACGCAATTTCAATTTTCCCTTCCTTCGTTAGTGATAATCTTGCACCAGAGGGATCAGGTCTTCCATAACCAAGCCCTCCACCATGCATCGTTATCGCTGCACCTTTTCCTCTTTTTATCCATTCATCATTCTTTTTTAACGGGTGTGTTAGTATGGTTGATTTCTCGATCATGTCTAGTACTTTCTTTGCTCCATTATTAGGTACTACCCTTTGCCCCAGAGGCCCTAAATCATTTTCTCCTCTTACATTCTTTTTACGGAACGAAAGAGGATCTTCATTCAATTTACCCGCAAGCCGGTCCATCTGCGATTCTAGCGCGAATGTAACCTGATTACCTCCAAAGCCTCTAAATTCTCCAGCCACTCCGTTATTTGTAAAAACAGAAAACCCCTTTACATCTATATAAGGTATAATATATGGTCCTGCAGAATGCTCAACTGCAAAATCCAAAACAGCTGGCCCTAATGTAGCATAAGCCCCTGTATCAGCTATTATTTCAACAACATGACCTACTAACATTCCATTTTCATCCGCACCAGTTGTCATTTTTATTTTCATTGGGTGTCTTTTTATGCCAGCTTTTACAGATTCTTTTCTTTTATTATGGATTTTAACTGGTTTTTTTGTCATCAATGCTAATATTGCTGCATAAGGTTGGATATTTAACTCGTCTTTACCACCAAATGATCCTCCAATAGGACTTGAAATTACTCGTATATCTTCTTCTGGTATAGCCAAGATTCTTGAAAGCTGCAATCGATCCTTAAATCCATGCTGTGTAGCAGCATAAACTGTAATCTTTCCATTTTCCTCCGGTACAACAACTCCACCTTCTGTTTCCATATAGCCATGCATTTGTCTTGGTGTTTCATAGATTTCTTCGACAACAAATGGACATTCGTTTACTTTCTCCAAAACATGTGTACCTTTTTTATAAGACGCTTTGTGTAAGATATTCCCCTCCTGATGTAATTTTACAGCACCCTCTTGCATTGCCTTTTCAGGATCATCAATAGCAACAAGTGGTTCATAATCCACTTCAATCAATTTAAGTGCTTTATTTGCTATCTCTTCACTTGTTGCAGCAACACAAGCAACCGCATCTCCTACATACCTTACAATATCTATACACAAAACCGGTTGATCTTGAAAAATAAGACCGAATCCGTTTAGACCCGGAACATCTTTATGTGTAATAACAGCAACAACTCCATCTAACTCTTTCGCCACATCAGTATTGATTGACTTAATCTTAGCATGAGGAAATGTACTTCTCAGAACTTTCGCATAAAGCATTCCAGGAAAAGAATAGTCAGTTAAATATTTTAATGAACCGGTTACCTTACCAACTCCATCAGGTCTAATTTTCCATTTATCCTGAAACGTTTGTTGCTCTAATTTCATTGTTCTCCCTCACTTTCTTATCAAAATTACTTCAACCAAAAATACTAATAGAATGTTCTCTTTCAATTGTTTCAAGAAGCTTCTACCTTAAACACCGCCATTAAATAAAGATACGGAAACTTCCTTATTATCACATCACGCATCACACACCATTCCATGGCGGAAAGATACCACTAACTTGATACAGCGTAGTTTCAGCGAAAGATATAGAAGTTACAGAGATTGTGAAGGAGAATGATTAATTTTTAATTTGTTCTCTCCATTATATAAATTGCTTTTTTAGTTTAGATATAATAATATTCGCCGCGACTTTTTTCCGATATTGATCACTTAAAAAGGGATCTGAATAAGAATTAAATTCATTTAGTATTTCTGAATAAACAAGTTCTGATGAAAATTTAAGACTATCCGTTTTCAATAATTCCTCAACTTGATATAACCTAACCGGATAATGACTACCTCCCCCAACAGCTAATCGAACGTCCAACAGCTCCTCGTCTTCAAATCTCCACATTCCACTAACCGAGACAACAGCAGGTGTAAAAGCTTCTCGTCTACCAACTTTTTTATAAAAATAACTTACTTGCTCTTCTGGAAAAGGAATCCGGATATCGATTAATAAAAATGAAGAATTTTGTTTGTCATTAAGCCAATCGCTAATTTTCTTAGTCATTTTTTTACCATTCATCAAACAAGTAATCTCTGCATCTAATACTAGTAGCGCCGGTAATGAATCTCCTATTCTACTTGCAACGTTACCACCTACAGTAGCTAGATTTCGAACAGCTGGAGCAGCTATACTATGGCATGCAGATACAAATAAGGGACAATACATCGCTGTTAATGTATGATTTAAACATTCATTAATTGTTGTTAAAGCTCCTATTTTAACAAAACGTTTCTGACCCTCTTTTACCACTTCAACACCCTTTAATTCAGATAAATTTTTTAAACTAACAATATGCTTCGTCATTATTTCATTAGCTTCCCAATCAAGTTGCATTAATGTTCCCCCTGCAATATAAACCCCTTCTTTAAATTTAGACTTTGATTGCAAAGCCTCTTTTAAAGTTATCGGGATGGAAACTGCTATATCCGATCTCGTTACCGTCTCACTCTTCTCACTAACCATTTTTAACACCTACCTTTAAGCTAATAAGGTATTTTTCACATAATTATAATTCTCCACTGTATCAATATCATAAAGTTGGTTCTTATCAACTTCTATCGTTTCACCGGATAAGGCATTCTTTTTCAGCAACGAGCGCGCACCTGTATCTCCATCAATCTCCAATAATTTTTTAAAGACGGTATCACGAAATAAAATAGGCGGCCTCAAAATTCCACTTTCACTTGATGCTACATACTCTATTTCATTATTCAATGTTGCAATTAGTTTTCCTATAGTGTTCCTAGTGATAAAGGGTTGATCAGCAAGAAATACAATAACGGACTTTGCCTCTAATTGCACAGCCCTTGTTATCCCAACCCTCAATGAATTCGATTGGCCTCTATTTGAATGCTCACTCACAACAATTTCCCATTTATCAGGAAAAATCTTCAATATTTCTGAGCTTTCGATCCATGGTATTTCCCCTTTTTCTTTTGTGATAATCAACAAATAATCCACCTTGGAGGCTATAATTTCATCTAAAGCAAATGCCCCCAAAGATTTTCCCCCTAAAGATAATGACAACTTACATGACCCCATTCGACTACTGTTTCCTGCTGCAAGATATATCCCGATTATCTTTTTCATTTCCAGAGTTCCTTTCCTTTTCGAAGTAAATAGTTTCCATGATCTTAGTTTTCTAAAGGTAGTTGATTCAACAATGAGCTTTAACAGAGACTTTCCTTAAGCTAATAATTTCTGCGATTATACTTATAGCTATCTCATTAGGTCCTTCCGCACCAATCGGCAAACCAATTGGATAATGAAACGAAGGAGGAATCTCCATCCCTGTTAAAAGTCTTTCAGCACGAGTTCTTGAACCTAATAAACCTACATAATTTATTTGCTTTAAAAGAAGCTGATTAATTAACTCTTTATCTTTTTCATAGCTATGTGTCATCAAAACAAAAGAATCAGTTTCGCGCAAACAAAGTTTCTTTTCTACTTCTTGCGGAAAAGCTATTATTCTATCATCTGCATCAGGAAAATATTCTTCACTACAATACTCAGGTCTCCAATCCACAACAATCGTTTGATATCCTAATTGCTTTGCAAGTATCACAAGAGGTACAGCATCTGGTCCTGCACCATATATAATTATTCTTGATCTTGCACGAATTGTTTTGAAGTAGAGAAAACTTTCACTGATGTCATTTTCAACTAATTTATCTTCTTTTAAAGAATCAAAATCAGGTATACTCCCTTTCCAATCACCAAAAAACTTTTGTTTTTTTTCTACGGAAAATATATAATTCAGCACCTTACCAGCTTTTGAAATACTTCTAACATATTTCACATCAAGTCCATCGTTAACATAATCCCTAACTTTAACAAGATCATTGATAAGCTTTGGTGAAAGAGATTCAATTAACACTTTCACCACACCATTACACCCGGTACCTTGCCCCCAGGAAAGATCATCTTCTCCAGACAAGTCATATGTCACAAATTGCGAATGAGGTTGGTAATTACCCTCAGAAATTCTTGCTTTCAAATCAACCTCCAAACACCCTCCACTCAACAATCCTACTTGAGTGTCATTTTCTTGAAATAACATCATTGCCCCTTCTTTTCGATATGCAGAACCATTAACATCAACAATTGTCGCAAGTACATTTTTATGTGGGGAAGATGATAAACTATCCAATATTTCAAAAATATCAGTTCTCATTACACTCTCCCTCCAAACAAAACTCTAGGGATTATAAAAAATATGATTGTAAGAAGTTTTATTTATCTTTATTGATTCTCTATTTCAACCGATAAAAAGAAGCTGCAGAATTCACAACATAAAAACTACATCGCAAGTGTTCGCTTCCCTATTCTGTTTAACATTCTTTTAATGGAGTTATTAGCTTCTTTCAATACAATTGATTTTTCTATTGTTTTAATAATTTTATTTTCCATTATAATTTTCCCATTAATTATGGATGTTTCAACATTACCTCTAGTGGCAGAGTAAACAATTCTAGAGATAGGATCTACATCTACTGAAGGATATGTGTGAAAATCGTTTAAATCTAAAATAACAAGATCTGCTTTTTTACCTATTTCTAAACTGCCTATTTCATTTTCTAGACCCATCGCATAAGCTCCACCCATAGTAGCCATTCTAAACACTTTTTTCGCATCCATAGATGTTGGACCATGTTTCGGTTTTTGGATTAGTGCAGTTAACCTCATCTCATTAAACATATCTAAATTATTGTTACATGGAGCTCCGTCTGCTCCAATACTTAAAAAAACATCATTTTCAAGCATTTCAGGTGTTGGTGCAATACCTGATGCTAATTTTAGATTTGAGCCTGGGCAATGGCTGACTTTAATCCCTTTTTCCTTTATGATCTTTTTTTCTTGGTTGTCTAACCAAATACAGTGAGCCAAAATGAGTCTAGGACTTGCTAGACCAATGTGATCTAAATAAACAATATTTCTCATCCCGCGTTCATGTTCAACAATTTCAATTTCTTTTAAATTCTCAGATGCATGTGTATGAACCATTACATTATAATGAGAAGATAAATCCCTGACTTGTGTTAATAATTTTTCGGTACATGAAATGACAAACCTTGGTGAAAATGCATATTGAAGTCTGCCATCATCATATCCATTCCATTTCTCAAGAAGATCAACACTTACCTTTAAAGATTCATCAGTCTTTTCTAAAAGATTTTTCGGTACACCTTCTCCTTTATCCATCATCACTTTACCTGCAATCGCTCTAATTCCACTTGCTGACATTGCTTGAAAAGCGAAATCTGTATGCCTAACTGTTTCCATATCAATAATTGATGTTGTTCCACTTTGTATTAACTCACCAAGACCTAGTAAAGCAGAGTAATAAATTGACTCTTCATCATGTGCTGCTTCTAAAGGCCAAATTTTCTTTGCTAACCAATCCATAAGTTCTAAATCATCTGCTTGACCTCTAAATAATGTTTGACAAAGGTGAATATGACTTTGTATCAAACCAGGAATCACCGTTTTCCCCGAGGCATCTATAACCTTCTCAACCACTACTCCTTCAATAGATTTATCCATTTGAGTAATTCGATTGCCTTCAATGAGTAAGTCACCTACAAAAATATCATTCGTTTTATTACCGGTTACGATTTCTGCATGTTTTATTAAAATACTCAACGATATTCCCCCTTTAAGACAAAACCGACACTTACCACTACGAATGTTAGTTATTATTACATTATATGATATATATATTTATAATAATAAGATTAAAGAAATATGTCATTGTATAGATTAACCAAATTACAATAACTAACTTAGTTATAATAGCTTAACTTTTAGAGAATGATGATAACACATGTTAGATTTCATAACACATGTTAGATTTCATAACACAACAAAGAATTAAAGTAAAAATATATGGGGATTTTACCCGAGGTTATTGAGGGAGAAACTTATCATTAGCTTAAATACCTATGTCCCATCCTCTATAAAATCTATAAAAAAAAGAACTTACATTTGTAAGTTCTTTTTAAGATGTTGCTATTTTCTTTTCTAATAAAGCAGTTGGATTTGTCATTATTTCTGGTTGTTTTTGGAATATCTCTATATAACGAATATGATGATTTTCCATTTGATTCACCTTAAAAACATGTGAACCAAACTCAACAAATCCTCCAGGTTGAATATCATAATTTTCTGTTAATACCCAACCACCGATTGTATCAACATCAGAATCATCAATTTCAAGACCTAGTAGATCATTTATTTCACTTACTAATACCTTACCATCAATTATATATTTTGAGTCATTCATTTTTTGAATCAATGGTATCTCATCTGCATCAAACTCATCTCGAATTTCCCCGACAATTTCTTCGAGAATATCTTCAACGGTTACGAGACCTGCTGTACCACCATATTCATCAATTAAAATCGCCATATGAGTTCTTTCTCTTTGCATCTTTAAAAGTAACTCATGGATCGGAATTGATTCTATAACTTCCATAATTGGACGAACATATTTCTTTATTGAAAAAGGCTGTTCATTTTCAAAGTGTATTAAATCAGTAAAAATTTCTTTAATATTAACGATACCGATAATATGATCTTTATCACCGTCAACAATTGGATAACGGGTGTATTTTTCATCTTTTATAATTTTTAATTGCTCTTGAATTGACGCATCTATTGATAAAGAGACAATTTCAGTACGAGGTACCATAATTTCTTTAGCAATACGATTATCAAATTCAAAGATCTTATTTACATACTTGAATTCAGATTGGTTGATTTCTCCACTTTTGTAGCTTTCAGATAAAATGATTCTTAACTCTTCTTCACTGTGAGCAAGCTCATGCTCTGAAACTGGCTTCAAACCAAACAAGCCTGTAATAAATCGTGCAGATCCGTTTAAAATCCAAATAAACGGGTACATAATACGATAGAAAAACATTAGCGGCCTTGAAAACCAAAGGCTAATTTCTTCTGCCTTTTGAATAGCTACAGTTTTCGGTGCTAATTCACCTACAACAACATGTAGAAAAGTAATTGTCATAAAAGCAATCGTGAACGAAATGACTGTTGATATAGAAGCCGGCAAATTGACTTGCTCTAAAAACGGAACAAGTATATGTTCAATTGTTGGTTTACCAAGCCAACCTAAACCTAATGCAGTAACGGTAATACCTAATTGACAGGCAGATAAATAACCATCGAGATTATCAATAACCTTTTTAGCTGCTTCTGCCTTTTTGTTTCCTTCTGCAATTAATTGGTCAATACGAGAACTCCTAATTTTTACTATGGCAAATTCAGAAGCTACGAAAAAACCCGTAAGAGCGATTAAAATTGCAACAAGCAACAAATTAACTATGTCCAAATAAGCTTCCTTATTCCGTCAAAAACGGAAAAGGAGTCACCTCCTGAGAGTTAAATATAACAATCTTTTATTATTTAATTAACTAAATTATTCCTTGCATCCGCTTGGAGAACAATAAGGGATACTAGTAGTCTATTTATTTTTAACAATGCCCCATATTATCACCCCACAGTTTTATTAAAATAATCATAATACGAAGAAACTATACAGTCAAACGTAACACTTAGCCGATTTCTTAAATAAATATGTGATATATTGTTTATTCATACCTTTTTCAATAAAAAACAACAGAATATGATGATATTTGAAGTTTTTTACTTTTATTTGCTTCCCTTAAGTTAATTTTAAGCTCTGTTATACATTCCTCTTGATTACGTTACAGACATTCGCTTTCGAGTAACACGCTACCCCGCATGTGTCTCATATTTTCACTTCACTCAAAAAGTGCTATTAAACTAGAAATTAAAAGCAAATACGATTATAAATTCACAACATCAAAAAAATCTGCATATGTATTGATATAAAAATCTGCACCTTTTTCGTCATTTTGAAATAAACAAGTTTTCAAGCCTATTTCATTTGCTGGTAATATATCGAGAAGTCGATCTCCTATTGCTAGGTGGAGATTATATTTAGAATGTAAGTATTGATAAGAAGCGGGATTTGGCTTTCTTGGGAAACCATCATCACCTGCAACTATTTCTTGAAAATAGTGATGCCAATTATAATATTCTAATATGGTTACAACTTCATTTCTTGGCTTATGAGTCATGATTACATTTAAATTTGCAAACTTTAATATATCCTCAACAAAAGGGAAAGGCTTTTTGTTATCAGGTGATAAAGATATTTCTTTGTTTTTAAAATTGTTTACATCTTCGTTCGTTAAATCAAAATAATTTGCTGCATGTGTGAATGATATCTTCAATTCTTTATGTATCATATCTTTTGGTACACTCCCATTTAATAGCTCATACATAACAGCTGTAAATGCTGGATATGTATCAAAAAGAGTACCATCAAAATCCCACAAAATATTAATCTTCTTATTATCTATCATAAAATCTCATTCCTTTATACCGCGATATTTAGCTGTGGTTAATTCCTGTATATAAGGTAATAAATCAGGCATCTTTTTATCTTTAGCTATATGTATAGCAAGTTCTATATCATATGGAACTCTTACACATTGAATAGACATACTTGATTCCACTTTTGACTGATATTCCCCCTCCAATATTGTATACGAAGCTGTAGTAAGATCTAATGGATTCCCCACACTTCCTACATTAAATAATGTTTTTCCAAGTAAATGCTGTATAAAGGCTTGATGAACATCTCCATAGCCTACTATATCAGGTGTGTTTTTATTAAATCCTGTATGTTCTGTATCTTCAAACATGCTTAACCGCTTTTCCACTGAATCCCATGGTTGAATTCTTGTATAAACACTGTGTGGTGAGGCATGAAACAATCGGATGAATTTTCCACTCATATAAAATTCGTGAGAAAATGGCAAAGATTCAAGAAATAGACAATGATCATTCGTTAAGTTTTTTTGATGCCATTTTAAAGTTTCAAACTCTGTATCTTTAGTGATAAAGTCATCCCAGTTTCCTTTAATTACGATCTCACATTCTTCTCTAATAAGATCGATCACTAATTCAGAATCAGGACCTTTCCCAACCAAGTCTCCTAAACAAATTATTCTTTGAATATGTTTTTCTTGAATATCCTGTAAAACAGATTTAAGGGCAGGGATGTTTCCATGGATATCCGAAATGATTGCTATGCGTTCCAATGCTTCCACCCCTTTCCATCATTTTTCATAAATCTAGCATATAACAATTATTATATTTTTGGTAGCTTCTTTAAAATCAACAAAATCAGCATGACTAAACACAAGTAACCGAATATTGGGTACAATGAGGAAATTAACGAGCTATACCCAATTTTACTTATAAAAGCAGCAATACATAAGATGGCACATATGACAATCATTCTTGGAACTTTAATGTAAGATATTATTTGTTTTTCCAATCCAAAAAGATTACCTATTACTGATGTAAAAACCTCACCATATATAACGGCAATATAGATAAAATAAAATGAAAATAATGTTGTTTTCATTACTTCTGCCATCGGTATATCATATTGCAATAAATCAGGCAATGTTGAAAGAGCTATATGACTACTAATTAGGATTAGAGTTAAGAAGATTCCTCCAAGAATTCCTCCTCTTTTCAATACCTTTTCATCCTTAATTTCATTAGCGAGTGGTGCGAGAACAGCAGAAGCCATTGTTAAATTAAAGGCTGCATAAGAAAACGCTGCTAAAATCCAGTTCAACGACGCTGATGAATCTTCATGAGTTGTAACTAAAGACTCAATAGAAAAAGATTGTATCGCAAGCATAACACTAAATAAAATTAACATCGGAACAACAATAAGATTAACACCAAATAATCCCTTTACACCAAAAAACATAACGCAGATTGTTAATATAATTGTCAATATAACTCCTATGCGTACCGAGAGCCCCAGCTGTTCATAAAAAATAGCACCTGCACCTGATAACATAATTGATGTTAAACCTAATAATATGAGCAACATAAATACGTTTATAAACCCACCAAACTTTTTACCAAACAAGAAAACCATTAATTCTTGATAAGATTGTGCTTGTATTCTCTTAGATAAAATAAGCATTTTTGTTCCTATGAAAATAAAAAGTAAACCAACAACTAAAATACCAGCTAGTCCATAAATTCCGTATTTTGTAAAAAATTCAACTATTTCTCTTCCAGTAGCAAAGCCGGCTCCAACAACTGTTCCAACATATACTGCAGCAACTTGTAAGGAAGAAATCCAAGATCTTATCATTTGATACACCTCACCCTTATTCCGTAAAGCTTGTATCATTATATGAAGTAAACCTTAGATGATTCTATCTAATTAAATTTGTCAGTATCTAATTGTTATTCTACTATGGGGGGTTTGGTTCTTAGTTATCGGCTATGTTAAAGCTTAATGATGATTTTCAGCACATTGTTGATTGGAGGTGAATATATGAGACTCCTCATCTCACAGGCGCTCAAGCATACGAGGGAGGCTCCCGGACCTAGGAAGGCGAATGCCTGTAACGGAAATCAACAACAAAGTTTAACAGAGCCTTAATTATTAGAAATTGGTTGTATACCTAATCTATAAATATGTTAAAATTTCCATTAGTTAGGTTTATTAATTTCCAGAAACTAAATAACTATAGAAAGGTGAAATTATGATTTTTATAAAAAGGTTATTTTTAAGGGCCATCCAAATGAATAATCAGCTATTAATTTTCGCAACTCTTACTTTAGTACTTACAAGTAGTTATTTTATTTATTTTTTAGAGCCTGAAACTTTTACAAGTCCATTTGAAGGTCTTTGGTGGACCATGACAACAGTTGCTACTGTCGGATACGGAGATGTGTCTCCAACAACAGTAAAAGGGAAAATATTCGCTATGTTTTTATATATCGTCGGAATTGGACTTATGACTATTTTCATCGGTAAGGTTATTGATTTCTTTAGTATTCGTAAACGGTTAAAGGAGGAAGGTAGATTGAAAATTACAACGGAGAATCATATTATTTTAATTAATTGGACAAAAAAAGCAGAAATTACACTTAATGAACTTTTAGCTACTTTTAATAAAATCCATATTGTTATTATAGATGAGAGTATTAATAAAATACCAGTTGTTCATGAACGAGTAGAATTTGTACGAGGCAATCCTGCTAATATTGAAGTTTTACAACAAGCAAACCTATTAAAATGTAAATCTGTTATGATTTTTTCACCAGATGGATTGATGACTGCTTCACAAGCTGACGGACATACATTACTAATTGCTTCAACACTGGAAGGTCTAGGTAGACAAAACAACCAAAACATCTATACAATATGTGAAGTGTCAAACTCTAATCATATTCATGCATTTAAGCATGTTGATGTTGAAGAATTTATCACTGCAAATGACACTGCGGCACATTTAGCTGCTCGTTCGATTATGTTTAATGGATCCAGTGAAATTATCAGACAGCTAACAAGTCATGAAGGATATGATCTATACTGCATTACCAAGAAGCAGGAATGGACTACATTTGAAGATGCAAGTAAAGCATTATCTTCAAAAGGTGCAATGCTTATATCAAACGGCAATGACCTTTCAATAATTAATCATCTAGAAAAAATAATACCCGATAATGCAAATCTATTTATTATATGTAACGATGAAACTTATTTTAACATTATGTCATCAAATTAATTAAAGCTCTAAAAAAATAATAGCTATTCTTAATATGAGGGGTTTTCCCCTCATTTTTTTGTGTCTTCCGTTTGTTCTGCATCTCTATTTAAATCATATACATTCATAGAGGTGTTGAAATTGATAAAATTCTCAAACTTATATTTGGTAGCTTCCCTCTTATTGTTACTTGTTAATGGATCTGGATTAGGCTTTGTTTTATTTCAAGTTCGACTTGGACAGGTTTTTGGTATCTGCTTATTTTGTATTACTAGCTTACTAGGAGCGTTATTTGCGTCAATTGCTTCTGAAAAACAATCTACTTTCTACTCCCATCTTTTTTTCTATTGTAATCTTGTCGTGACTTTTATCCCCTTCTATTATATAGGGATAGCAAAAATCATTAGCTAATAAAAAGCTCTATTAGCATTACAAACATACAATAAAATGTAGTGATCTTTCAGTCAAAGGTCTTAGATAATTTAGGTCACTTTACCGATTTAAACTTCCTTCAATTACATGACGAAAAAGGATTTTTTTCCACTATGATAAAGATAGTAAAACATCATGGATGGAGGAAAAAACATGCTCATTAATGAATACACAATAAAGAAAATTTATGAAAGTCATAATAAAGTGATTGAAGATCGACTATCTGACAATAGAAGATATCAAGAAAGTAAGCTTGCATATAACGTTCTAATCCTATTTCTCATTTCTCTTTGAACAACACTACTTTATATTTATGAATATCTAACAATGACGATTATGATAAAAAACTTCCACAGAGATTTTTTTCAATTGGAGAATACACTAAAAACTCACCTATAACGTGAGTTTTTATTTTGTATTTCAAAAATTTTTCACATCTTTCGACAAGTTCCTTCATAATACCTAAAGGTTTGTTGCTTTCTTCCGATATAATAAATAAGAAAATATTAAAGGAAATATGGTGATTTACGATGGATAAAACGTCAGGAATTGGAATGATCCTTGCGATTATTGCAGTTGGGGTCGGAATGTTTATGAAAGGTGTTAGTCCAGTGGTATTAATAAACCCTGCTGCCTTACTAATCATTATTTTAGGGACAATTGCAGCTGTAACAATCGCTTTTCCAACAGATGAAATTAAAAAGGTCCCTAAGCTATTTGGTATTATCTTTAAAGAACAAAAAACCGCTACAATTCAGGAGCTTATCCCTTTATTTTCAGATTGGGCTCAAGTAGCTCGTAAAGAAGGTCTTCTTGCACTTGAGGCAAAGCTTGCCGAAGTTGACGATCCTTTTTTAAAAAATGGATTACTAATGGCTGTAGACGGACAAAATGCTGAGTTTATTCGAGACGTAATGTCAGAAGAAATTGAAGCAATGGAAGAACGTCACCAGGGGGCTGCTACGATCTTTACACAAGCAGGCACTTATGCACCAACACTAGGGGTTCTTGGAGCTGTTGTCGGTTTAGTTGCTGCTTTATCTGACATGTCAGATACTACGGCTTTAGGAGTTGCTATTAGTGCAGCCTTTGTTGCTACAATGTTGGGTATTTTTACTGGTTATGTTATGTGGCATCCTTTTGCTAACAAGTTAAAAAGAAAATCAAAGCATGAAGCTAAAGTAAAGCAAGTAATGATCGAAGGTGTTCTTTCTGTATTAGAGGGACAAGCACCTAAAGCAATTGAACAAAAACTTGCTACTTATCTACCTGTTAGTGAAAGGAATCAAATAAACTCTTCAATCGCTGAGGGAGAGAGTGTAAATGGCTAGAAAGAAAAAGCATAAGCATGAAGATGAACACATGGATGAATCTTGGCTTGTTCCCTATGCTGATTTATTAACACTAGTACTTGCATTATTCATTGTATTATTTGCAATGAGCTCAGTTGATGCTCAGAAATTTCAACAATTAGCAAGAGCATTTAATTCTACGTTCACGGGAGGAACAGGTGTTTTAGAATACCCTAGCCCCACTCCAGATGGTGAATTAGAGCAGTTAGATGTTCAAAAGGAACAAACGCCAGATCAAGAAGCTGTTGAGGAAGCACAAAAACGTCTTGAACAAGAAAACCTAAAAACAATTCAAGAAAAAGTCAATTCTTATATAGCTAACAATAAACTCGAAACACAATTAAAAACAACACTTACAGATGAAGGGTTACTAATTACTCTCTTAAATGATATCTTCTTTGATTCAGGAAGTGCCGCTATCCGTAACAAGGATAAAGAATTAGCTAATGAAATCTCAGAGCTTCTTATCATGAGTCCACCAAGAAATATTATTATTAGTGGGCATACTGATAATATACCAATTAAGAATTCTGAATTTGATTCTAACTGGCATCTAAGTGTTATGCGTGCTGTTAACTTCATGAAAATTTTAATTGACAATGATAAATTAGATCCAAAAGCATTTAGTGCAAAAGGCTTTGGTGAATTCAAGCCAGTCGCATCAAATGAAACTAAGGATGGTAGGCAAAAGAATAGACGTGTAGAGATATTAATTTTGCCTAACGAACAAAAAAATTAATCCACTACTTTAATGACTAAAAGGATCAACCACGAATATATCGGCTGATCCTTTTTTGTCATTATTTATTCTGTTTTGAGTAAATCATTTGCGTGATATCCGACTTTTTTGATGAGCTCAATTGCTAATGTTTTCTCTTCCTCAGTTAAAGCACTTACAATTTCATTGATTTTTTCTTGATGAGGTGGGAAAATATCCTCAATTAACGCTTTACCTTTTTCAGTAATTTGTGCATGTGTAACTCGACGATCTTTCGGACATGCTTTTCTGATAATCAATTCTTTTTGCTCTAATTTATCAACAACATATGTTATACTCCCACTTGCAAGTAGGATCTTTCCACCAATTTGTTGTAAAGGTTGGTCTCCTTTGTGATAAAGTAGTTCTAAGACAGCAAACTCAGTTGGATTTAATTTAAAAGTCGAAATATGTTTATTTACAACATCATTAAAAGCTCGATGTGCACGGGAGAGTACGATAAAAAATTTTAATGAATCTTCTATTTGCTTAGATTTTTCCAATTTAATTCAACCCTTTTAATATTTATCTTGAATTCAAAGTAAAGAATTAGCATAATAATAGTCGAAGATGACTATTAAGTCAAATTTTTTTGATACAGTTTTTCATTCTACACCTATATCATCTTTTGACTTAATCTTTCATATAATTTTACACAAAACTCTTATAGGAAACAATAAACTTTTTAGCTTATTTAAATATTAGTCGGAATCTTTATGCTAGATAAAACATTATTTTCTTTACTTACTATAAAAAGTTTTTTAATATCTATTACATAATACTTTATAAGAAATAATAAATTAAGTTAACTAGTGAATAACAACATAGACCTAGTACTTTAAAGGAGTTTTACATGATGTCTGATGTTTTAATAGGCAGTATATTATCAGCTTTATCAACAGGTTTAGGTGCTTTACCTATATTATTTCTTAAAAATTCAATATCTCATAGATGGAAGGATATTCTTTTAGCCTTTACAGCTGGGATAATGATGACTGCAGCCATGTTGGGATTGATTCCTGAAAGTTTAAAATCCGGGAGCATTATCGAAGTTTCTGTTGGGATATTCTTAGGGGTACTAACACTAACTTATCTTGAAAAGAAGATTCCACATATAGATTTACAACATTCAAAAACAGGTCTTAAATTTGATGAAAAGGCGTTATTGATAATTGCTGCAATTACCTTACATAATATACCTGAAGGTTTATCTGTAGGCGTTAGCTATGCATCTGATGTAGAGGAAACAGGTAACTTAATTGCCTTTGCCATTGGATTACAAAATGCTCCTGAAGGCTTTTTAGTTGCTCTGTTCTTAATTAAACAGGATATTAGCCGAATACGAGCTTTGTTAATTGCAACTGCAACCGGAGCTGTAGAGATTGTATCAGCATTGCTTGGATTTTATTTAACAAGATATGTAGATTTTTTAGTTGTTTATGGATTATCATTTGCAGCTGGTGCTATGCTATTTATTATTTATAAAGAGTTAATACCAGAAAGTCATGGTGATGGTAATGAACGATATGCAACTTATTCATTTATAATCGGGATTGTTTTCATGATTATTTTAATCGAAAGTTTCTAAACAATTGAAACTGTTTATATCACAAAGCTTTTATTATTTAAAAAGGCTATGGATCAGAGCTTTTACTTGCTAAAATAGCCTTCCTCTTTTTACCTCTTCTAACTTATCTAGAAAATATCAGTAAGAAAAACGATCATTAAAAGCAATCATCTTCATTGAGTTAACAAATTGATAGAGTGGTCTAGTTGCAGAGGACTTCTTCTCTTCAATTAATAATAGTTGATATTCATTAATAAGCAAATCTAAATCCTGGCTACATTTTACTGCAGTTTCACTAGTGTACCCTTCTTTATTTGCTGTTTCAATCATTTCATGTCTTTTATGATCAATTTTCTCAAGTAGCTTTGTTTTCATTCGATTGTAATTCATCAAATCTCCTCCTAAATCTTTAAGTTCATACTATAATTCTTGATTGCATTTTCAGATAAAGTTGATTATATATTTAAAGTCCTCTACAATATTTTATTTATCAATATTAAATCCTACTTTTTTTATTCCCAATCTCTTTAAAAGTTAAACATATTTCTATTTAGAAACATGAACACACTACATGAATAAACCTGTTCTAGGATAAACTACTTTAAAATAACGTTTTATTTTAGTGAAGTGACAATCAATGAGTGTAAAACTGGCAAATAAGATATTAATGAAGACCTAGCATTAACAACCTATCAAAAGGAGTAATTTTCAAATGAAAAAACTTATAATCGCTTTCTTACTTTTAGTATATTTACCTTCTAACGCAGCAGCACAAACTACTAACACTACTACTTCGGAAAGACAGGTTGCAATTGTTATTGATGATTTAGGAAACAATATGAAAGGAACAGAAGAGATTCTATCATTACAAATTCCGATAACAGTTGCTGTTATGCCCTTTCTGCCTACGACTAAAAAGGATGCTAGACTAGCTCATAAAAATGGACACGAAGTTATTCTTCATCTCCCGATGGAACCTATCTCTGGGAAAAAGAGTTGGTTAGGACCTGGCGCTATTACAACAGAATTATCAGATAAAGAAATACGGAAACGAGTGCAAGATGCAATAGATGAAGTGCCTTATGCTGTTGGAATGAATAATCACATGGGGTCAAAAGTGACAGCAGATAAACGAGTTATGAGAATTATATTAGAGGTATGTAAAGAAAGAAATTTATATTATTTAGATAGTAAAACGACCGGAAAAAGTGTTGTGGAAAATCTTGCTAAAGACCTCCAAGTTCCGTATTTAGAAAATGAATTATTCTTCGATGAGCAATATACAATTCAGCATATTATAAAGCAAGCAAATCTTCTAATGAGTAGAATTGAGCAAGATAATGAAATTATTGCAATAGGACATGTAGGGATTGCTGGTGAAAAAACAGCTTCTGTTTTAAAACAGTACGTACCACTAGTTGAGAAGAAAGCAGATCCTGTTACCTTATCAGAGTTATTAATTGATTTAGACACAATTCCAGACTTTAAAGAGTAACATTAAATCAATAGAGATTTCTTAATAACCTGTTTCAATAAGCTTAGTCGGTTCGGATTCGGAGTAAAATATATAAATTACAATAGAGTTTAGCGTGAATTCACATACGAATTCACGCTTTCTTTTTATTGTTTCTCTATTCGATCAACTGATGTTACACGGAAATCCTTGTCTTCAAGCTTTTTGATCACCTTGGTTAACTTATTTTCAGAAACATCACTTGATAAATTCAAAATAATTCTACGTATATATTTATCACCATTATCAAGTGTTAATAAACCTTCAATATTTAAGTCTTTAACAGCTGTTACTAAATCTTTGATTGCACCTTTATGCTCTTTTGTTCCAACAGTAAGCAAGTAACCACCTGTTTTCATTCCAAAGGAATCTTCTAATACATCCATAATATTAGAGTGAGTAATAATACCTGAAAACTCTTTATCCTCATTTAATACAGCTAAAAACGGTAGTCTACGAATTGTTAAAAATGTTTTAAAAAAAGAATCTTCCTCAAATATGTATGCATCTTGATTTTTAATTAACGGCTCCAATGCATCTGTTTCTTTGCCTTCATTCTCCACATAATGCTCAAGTATATGAGCTTTATAAATAAAGCCAGCAAATGTTTTACCGTTTTTAAGAACTGGAATACAACGATAGCCAGTTTCTTTTAAATAATCATAAGCTTCCTTTACTGTACTGCTAATATCACAATATTTAACCGAATCCTTTTGCACATAATGATAGCGAACTTTCATTAAATAGCCCCCTTTGTTGTTGTATTGCTAAAAATTTATCATAGCCTTTATGAATAGTAAAGAAAATTCGAATATTTCAACGATCATGATTGTATTAGAACTAATTATTATTTATTAGGCTCTGTTAAAGCTTAATTTTTTCTTCACTTTTTTGAAAGCGAATGCCTGTTACGGAAATCAACAACAAAGTTTAACAGAGCCTTATTATATTACCTAATAAGTCATTTATTCGATCTAGATTGTAATAAGTTGACACAATTTTTTTATCGAATAAACCAGAATCAGGAGAAAAATAAGAAAAAGCATAGAATTTCTACATGAATTTCTACGCTTTTTCTTTGTATTATTTACTTACTTTATCTTCATAAGGGTGTGCTACCCAACCTTCTGTTTCAATAAACAATCTCACAGCAACGACTTGACGGTCTTCCATTAGTGTAAAGAAATGTGGATTACCTTCAGGAACTGAGATAACATCACCAGCTTCTAACTCAACATCAAAATATCCTACTTCATCGTTACCTTTAATGATAAAAATTCCATGACCTGCCGTTATAGCACGAACTTCATCTTCAGTATGAGTGTGGACATTTTCGAATTTTTTAAGAAGCTCTTCAAGGTTAGGTGTAGCATCAGAAAGAGCTACGATATCCCAAGTTTTGTAGCCTCTTCTCTCTGCTAACTCTTCGATCTCTTCTTTGTAAGCTGTTAAAATCTCCCCTTTTTCCTCATCACTAAGTACGAACTTTTCTTTCAGATGTGTAGGAAGCTTACTCATATCCCAATGTTCATATAAAACATCTTGCTTTTCTAAAAAACTTAAAACATTTTCATAACCTTCGATTACTTCATTTGTGTTTCTAACTTTAATAACTGCCATTTTTTTCTCCTCCTAGATATTTATTATTTATGTTTTATAAAATGATAATGTTGCCTCTTCTTTAAAATAGAAGAACCTATTCATCCACAAACATTTCTATAGTGAAAAGATGTTATTCCAGTTAACCGTTTTACTTTTAAGTTATATAGTTACCTTTAAAGCTTTAAGTGATAATAATTTTAAATGATATGAAAACAAAAATTCACTTGCTTCTAAATATTTCTTAGCTTCAAGAGCATCTCTTCCCCATGCGGTAATACCATGATTTCTTATCAAAACAGCACCAGCATCTTTTTTAACAAACTTCGAAAATTCACTTGCTAAAGTTGGGATATCAGCATGATTATAAATGATCGGTATTGTATACTCAGCATCTTCTTCCCACAATCCATAAGCTTTAATAATTTCTTGACCTTTAAAAGTAATACTACCATCATCTCCATACAGTTCAGAAATAACATTATTGTCTACTGTATGAACATGAAGGCTGCAACCTGCATTTGTTTTTGTGAATACCTCAACATGCAAAAGTGTTTCAGCTGAAGGCTTTAAATGAGTATCATTTACAGGTTTACCTAGTGCATTAACAAGCAAAAAATCCTCATTTGTTTCTATTGTTTTGTCTTTTCCACTAGCTGTTACTAAAAAGCTGCAAGGATCATGATCTACTTTAATTGCAAGATTCCCACTAGTTCCTGGAAACCAGTCACGTTTAGCTAACACACGTTTAATATCTGCTAGCTCTTCCCATCTTGTTTGTAACAGGTTCATTCCTCAACCTCCTTTAATTGCTCTAGAATATCTATTACATCATAAAAGGTAGTAAACGGCTTATGAGGTAGATTTAGCTCTTTACATTTCTCTAATAACAAATCTCTTGCAATGACAAAATCACCGAGCTTTGCTGCTTGGAGAT
This sequence comes from Metabacillus litoralis, assembly GCF_007994985.1. Taxonomy (GTDB): domain Bacteria; phylum Bacillota; class Bacilli; order Bacillales; family Bacillaceae; genus Metabacillus; species Metabacillus litoralis. The sequence continues at coordinate 104,031 of NZ_VOQF01000004.1, forward strand.
CAGTAATTGAATCTCCAAGCACTATTTTACTTTGTTCTTGATCCGTTAGCTTTCTGATCAATGATGGTTTACAGCAGCCACATTCATTATCACAGTTATCATCACAACTATATGGCCACTCAATTTCTATCTTTTCACCATTGAAGTTAGCTTTATTGCAATATATTACATCTTTATCAATTAAACCTTGAAGCAATGGATAAACAAAAAAATCAATACCTCCACTAACAATATAAAGAGGAATATTATTAGCTTTTGTATAATTTACAAACTCCTTAAAACCAGATCTAATTTCTGCATGGTCAATTATATATTTAATAATTTCTTCTTTTATTGATGAAGGAAGAAGATGAAACATCTTGCCCACACCTTCACGAATTGAAATTTCTTGTGAAAGCACTCCATTCTTCAAAGAGTCCCATTCTGGTGGTGCAAACTTTTTCATGATAGCAATAATATTATCAGTTTCTGTTATGGTACCATCAAAATCACAAATGATTACTTTATTCTTCATTTGTTCACCTCAGTACTACCCCAAAGATCGATGGCTATTTTTAAATCGTTACTATTTTCAGCAGCTTGTTTTAAACTGATTCCAGACAGTGTTGCATCAATAGCTGCACGGAAGGCACGCCCCCCGCCTATCGCACCATTTGGGTGACCATGAACTCCACCACCAGCATTTATAACCGAATCAACACCAAAGTCTTTAATGAGAAGTGGTACTAGTCCAGGATGAATCCCAGCAGAAGGAACTGGGAACACTTGTTTAAATTTATCTTCTACTAAGCAGTTTTCAGCGATTCCTAAAGCATCCTCTCTATTTAACGCAACACTACCATACGGTGATGGAAATAAGGAGAAATCAGCACCAGCGATTCTTAGCAACTTACCAAGTAATAATGAACTTGAAAACCCATATAAACTTGAAGCTGTTGATGCACCACTAACAGCGGGGTGTGCCATAATCGGAACTGTTATCTCAGGATCTTCAGCTAAGCTTTGTAAAACATCTAATCCATACGCAAAAACATTAAACAACAATGCATCCGCTCCAAGTTCAGATGCTCGTTTTGCTTTATCTTTCAAGTCATATGTTTTGCCAGAAAGATTCACTGCATATAAAGCTTTATGACCTGTTTCAACATAAACCTGTTTTAATACCTCTTTACCTGCAATAATACGATCTTCAAATGGTGTTAAGGGATTCTCAAAAAGAATTTCATCATCCTTTACTAAATCTACACCACCTAAGACCTGTTGTTTTAGCTGTTCTTTAAGATAATCTAAATCTCTCCCAATTACCCCTTTAAAAATACTCATTAATAAAGGTCTATCGTAAACATTTAACTTTTCACGAATCCCTTTTATTCCAAATGCTGGTCCAGGAAAAGCAGATTTTAGTGAATCAGAAAATTCCAGATCAATTAACTTCACTTCACCATCTAGTGATAATTTCCCAAAACCTGTTGTTAAAATCGCTGGTATATCATGACTATAGTTCAAGCTTGGATAAGCTATTTTAATTTTGCCCCTAGTAACATTTTTACCTAAGAATGAATTTGTTTTTTCACAGTTCTCTAGCTGACTGACTTCTAATACTTGACCTTTATGAGCCTTTAATTGTTCTTGCTCAAGTAAAGGAAGGTCAGTCCATGAACCAACTGTTAAACCTAATGCAATTCCTTCAGCTTTTTTTGCAAGATCTCCTTTAGCATCATGTACAAGATATGTAGCAATAACTTCACTCACTCTAAACCCTACCTTCTAATTACTCTATTATTTCTTTAATCTGAATTCTTCAACTTATTATATAATCTTATCATTTTTAACTCATTTCTGCAGGTATTAAAACAAAAAAAGCCTCTTCGATACTCATAGATCGAAGAGGCTTTCACTACAATTATAGTAAGCATATCTCCTTATCTATCAGCTAATGCTGCAAGAATTAGCACCGTGCTTTACTTCAAGTAAAAGTCGGTTGCCGGGCTTCAAAGGGCTAGTCCCTCCACCTGCTCTTGATAAGAACGAAACGTTCAAATTTATTTTGAAATGATTGAAATTAATTTGGATTATGACAGATCATTTTAAAACTGTCAATTAGAAAAGGATAAAAAACTCAGATCATATCAGATCACATCAATAATTGTTGTGCCTTCAAAAGTATTAAAACAAGTTTAACTCTTTTATTCGGCTCGCTGCTTCAATTAATCTTTCTTCAGATGTTAATAATCCTACTCTTACATAACCTTCTCCATATTCTCCAAATCCAATTCCTGGAGCAACTACAACATGAGCTTTTTCTAGTAAATAATCAGAAAATTCCTCAGAAGATGAAAATTGGGCTGGCACAGGAAGCCATGCAAAAAATGATCCTGAAGGTGCAGTTACATTCCACCCTATATCACGAAACGCATTTATCAAAACATTTCTCCTAGATTCATAAAGATCATTCAGATCATCAACACATGTTTGTGGACTTAATAAAGCATGTGCTGCTGCTTCTTGAACTGCACTGAACACACTCACAAACATGTGGTCTTGTAATAAATTTAATGCTTCTATAACAGATGGATTGCCTACAGCAAAGCCAATTCTCCACCCAGCCATATTATAAGACTTAGAAAAGGTATAAATTTCTATCCCATTTTCTTTTGCTCCTTTTGTTTGCAAAAAGCTAACTGGGCGTTTCCCATCAAAGCCAATCGCACCATATGCAAAATCGTGAACGATACAAATATCATTTTCTTGTGCAAAAGCTACAGTTTCTTCGAAAAACTCTTCAGTAGCTGTAGCGCCAGTTGGATTGTTTGGATAATTTAATAGCATCATTTTCGCCTGTTGTTTTACTTCATCTGACAACTTATTATAATCTGGCAAAAAGGCATTTTCACTCAATAAAGGCATTGTTTCCATTTTTGCACGTGCCAGTTCAACGCCAGACCAATAATCAGGATAACCTGGATCTGGAACAAGGACAACATCTCCTGGATTTAGTAAACATTGTGGTACTTCAACAAGTCCCGCTTTACCACCAAATAGAATACACACTTCTTTAGCTGGATCAATTTCTACCCCATACTCTCTTTTGTAAAACGTTGAGACCGCTTCTTTCAAGAATGCTTGTCCGCGGAATGGTGAATATTTGTGATATACCGGATTGGCTACAGCCTCTTGCATTGCTTTAACAATATGTTCCGGTGTTGGTTGGTCAGGATTTCCTTGCCCTAAATTTATAACATCATGACCTTGGTCAACTATTTTTGTTACTTTCTCAACAAGACTTGCAAAAAATTGCTTTGGTAATGTATTTAATAAATGTGATTGTTCAAATACTTTCATTTTCATTTTCTACCCTTCTCAAAAAATTCTTGAAATTCTAGTCACAAATCATATATTGTTAGTATCAACTTGTAAAGAAAAAATTTCAATATTAAAAGGTGTGAAATATTATGAATCCTGTTATTACATGTATTCAGCTTGATATAAAATATGGTGATCCAACAGTTAACTACAAACAAGTCGAAGAAAAAATTACATCTGCTATCAAAAGTGAAAAATCTACCATTATAGTGTTACCAGAACTATGGACAACTGGCTATGATTTAACAAGATTAGATGAAATCGCTGATGAGGATGGAAAAGATACAATAACATTTCTAAGTCAACTGGCAAAAAAATACAATATACATATTGTAGGGGGCTCTGTTGCAAACAAACATAAAAATGGAGTAAGCAATACAATGTACATTATTAATAACAAAGGAGAATTCATTACTGAATATAGCAAACTTCACTTATTCAAATTAATGGATGAACATCATCATCTTATAGGTGGTACAGAAAAAGGACTCTTTGAACTGGACGGAATGAAATGTGCTGGATTCATTTGCTATGATATCCGTTTCCCTGAATGGATCAGAGCTCATACCTCTTTGGGTGCTGAGGTTCTGTTTGTTGTTGCAGAATGGCCACTTCCAAGACTTAATCATTGGAAAGCTCTACTACTTAGCAGAGCAATAGAAAACCAATGCTATGTTGTGGCTTGTAACAGAGCTGGTTCTGACCCGAATAATGTTTTCGCTGGACATTCTATGATTATTGATCCATGGGGAACTATTTTAGCTGAGGCAAATGAAGATCCTGGCGTGATTACTGCCAAAATTGACGTTGATAAGGTCAAACAAGTTCGTAGTCAAATTCCTATTTTTGATGATCGTTTACCAGAATACTATTAAATTTTTCCTTATACTATTGACAAATGCTTTTCAATATTGGTATTATCCTAATCAGACATTATTGTTTTCTAATTATCACAAATGTTCTGAAATAAACGAAATTACAATTAATATACTAATCTCTTATCAAGAGTTGGCAGAGGGAATTGGCCCGATGACGCCGCAGCAACCGACCGTAAGACCTCATATTAAAGGTCTAAGTGGATTTTCCTAAAAAGGGCACGGTGCTAATTCCATCAGAAAGAAAATACTTTCTGACAGATGAGAGGTGCGAAGTTATGACTTCAAGCCTCTTTCATTGTCGAAAGAGGCTTTTCTTATTTTTAGCTATGTTAAACATAGACTATATCTTAAGAAAAGCCTCCACAAACTAATTATTGGAGGGTTTATCTATGTGTGCAGCAAACAAACAATCATCTAACTATAAGCCATTAACAGAAAGCGATGCTATTACATTAGCAAAACGTCTGAATTTATTTGAAAATGATAGTCAATTAACATGTTACGAAATTGGTGACGGAAACCTAAATTTAGTATTCAAAGTAACAAATACTGAGAATGGTGAAAGTATCATTATTAAACAAGCTCTTCCTTATGCAAAGGTTGTTGGAGAAAGTTGGCCATTAACTTTAGATCGGTCGCGTATTGAAACAAATGCACTTATTAAACAAGCAGAATTTGTTCCACAGTATGTACCTAAAGTCTATTATTCTGATGAATCGCTTGCGATTACAATTATGGAAGACCTTTCCCATTTACAGATAGCTAGAGCTGCTCTAATGAATGACGAAGATTTACCACTTCTCTCTAATCATATTGGAGAATTTTTAGCGAAAACATTGTTTTATACATCAGATTACGGACTTAATCAGCACTATAAAAAAGAACTAGTAAAGCAATTTATCAATCCTGATCTATGTAAAATTACAGAAGATCTTGTGTTCACAGATCCGTTTTTCGATCACGAAACAAATGATTTTGAACAAGAATTACAAAAGGATGTTGAACGTATTTGGAATGACCAAGTATTAAAGCTTGAGGTAGCAAAATTAAAACAAATTTTCCTTACAAAGGCTGAGGCACTAGTCCATGGAGATTTACATACTGGCAGCATTTTTGCAGACGAAAAAGAGACGAAAGTAATTGACCCTGAATTCGCCTACTTCGGTCCGATTGGCTTTGATGTTGGGCAAGTGTTCGCTAATCTTCTTTTAAATGCAATTTCTCGTGAACCCAAGAAACAGAATATCCTCTTTACTCATATTGAAACAACTTGGACTGTTTTTGTAGAAGAGTTTACAAAAGCATGGAAAAATGACGCTATTGAAGTGTTTAGTCAGGTTGATGGATACTTAGAGTATGTTTTATCTGAAATATTTGAAGAAGCAGTTGGATTTGCTGGCTGTGAAATCATACGCCGTACAATTGGATTAGCACATGTTGCTGATTTAGATAAAATTGAGCCAGCTAACAAAAGAATTTCAATAAAACAACTTGCGTTAAAATTAGGAAGTGAGCTTGTAAAGAATAGGAAATCAGTAACAAACCCTAAAGACTTTAAAGAATATACAATTCAAACAGCTCTTAGCTCTTTATAAAGCTAAAAGAGGGAAATCTTAATTCTGATTTTCCTCAAACGATTATTAGTTAATTAAAAATATTGCACTGATCAAAATTTTAAAGGAGTACAATTCATCATGACTAAAACGAACTATTCTATTCCACAATCCGTGATCTGGAAGGAAGATCATATTTCTTTATTAGATCAACAAAAAATACCACAAGTTACTGAGTATCTTGAATTACGTACGATTGAAGATGTTTGGGAAGCCATTCAATCTCTTAAAGTAAGAGGAGCACCCGCAATTGGAATTACGGCATCATTTGGCCTTGCTTTAGCAGCTCTTCAGGACAAGTCAGAATCAATTGAACAATTTCTTAGCAATTTAAGTAAAACCAGTGACTACCTAGCAAGTTCAAGACCTACTGCTGTAAATTTAGTATGGGCATTAGATCGTTTAACAAGTTGCCTAGCAAACATCAAGTCGATTAACGAAGCGAAAACAAAAATTGTTCATGAAGCCATTCAAATACAAATTGAAGATGAAGAGGTTTGTAGATTAATTGGTGAACATGCATTAACTGTTTTTAACAGTGGAGATAGAGTTATGACAATATGTAATGCTGGTTCAATCGCTACGGCAAAATACGGCACTGCTTTAGCACCTTTCTACTTGGCAAAGGAAAGAAACATAGATATTAGTGTTTATGCTTGTGAAACCCGTCCGGTTTTACAAGGTGCTCGTTTAACAACATGGGAGTTAATGCAAGCTGATGTTGATGTTACGTTAATCACTGATAGCATGGCGGCACATACGATAAAATCTAAAAATATCACCTCAATCATTGTTGGTGCAGACCGAATTGCTGCGAATGGTGATACAGCAAATAAAATTGGCACTTTTAATTTAGCACTTTTAGCAAAAACATTTAATATTCCTTTTTATGTTGCCGCACCTTTATCAACATTTGACACATCAATCGAAGATGGAAATTTAATTCCAATTGAAGAACGTCACTCTGAAGAAATTACTACATTAAATGGTATAAGGATCGCTCCAGAAGGAGTAAAAGTCTTTAATCCTGCTTTTGATGTTACCCCAAGTGAATTAATTGCAGGTATTATCACTGAAAAGGGAATTATATCAGGTGATTATAAGGAAGAGATTAAAAAACTATTTCACTCTTAAAATTAGAATTCACTTCATGAAAACCAAAATAAAAAAGACGGTAAACTTATTTATGAGTTTGCCGCCTTTTTATACCCTCACTTTTTCTTACAAAGTAAACTGTTCTTTTCTTCTTCAGATATAATTTGAAGCTTTGTTAATAATGAAGCAAAAAAATATATTTGTGTTGGACGCTTTTGATAAAACATATAACTTGCCCCTTTCTTTCCCTTATGCAACTTTTTTATCTTATTCTAATAATATGTTGCAAGGTAAAAAAAGTGACAAGGCTTATTGTCATTTAAACAGCAAATGACGATTAGAAAAATAAAGCTTTGACATATTTAAGCTATTTTCTCTATGGATTTCAATCGATTATTTTTCAAATGTTATGCTTTCTAAAGTCAATAACTCCGCTTTTATATCATTTTTATTTCCAGCATAACCAGTTAACTTCTTATTCTTACCAATTACACGATGACACGGAATAAAAATTGGAAGCTTATTTGCTTTATTTGCTTGTCCAATTGCTCGAACAGCACGGGCTTGACCAATTTTGGTTGCTATATCTTGATAACTACATGACTCTCCATAAGGAATATTCTGTAATTCCCTCCAGACCTTTCGCTGAAAATCAGTTCCATTTATTTCAAAATCAAGCTCAAAATATTTTCTTCCTTCATGAAAATATTCATGTAGTTGATTTTTGGCTTCGATTAAAACATCAAATTCATTATGTTCTTTAACATCATGATCTGTACGATAGGCATCGAAATGTTCAACTTCGAGGAATAAATGAGTAATATTTTTAGGACTAGACACAATTGTTAGTCTTCCAATTGGAGAATAATAATAACTGAAATAGTTCATCGTTTGCCCTCTTCTTTAGTTGTCTTTTCATTTTACTATTTTTGATTAATAGGTAATGTCATATGAAAGGTTGTTCCTTTTCCTTCTTCACTTTCAACTTGAACATTCCCTCTATGCTCTTCAATAATCTTATAGCTTACCATTAATCCGAGACCAGTTCCACGTTCTTTTGTTGTATAAAATGGTTGACCCAAACGTTTAATTTTATCTTCAGATATTCCAGTTCCTCTATCTTTAATCGAAACGACTAAATGCTTCTCATCTCTTTGCTTAATACAAACATCAATTTGCCCGCCATTTTGCATAACTTCTATTGCATTTTTCAACACATTTATAAATACTTGTTTGAGCTGATTTGGTTCACAATAAATAGATGGGATATCTCCTTCTATCGAAAGTTTAATTTGTACATTCTCAAGAATAGCTTGAGCATTTAACAAATCGATCGTTTCTTTCATAATAGTACAAATGTTTTTTTGTAAGTACTTTATCGCTTGTGGTCTAGCTAATATTAAGAATTCAGTAATGATGGATTCTATACGGCTTAATTCAGATGTGATTACATTAAAGTACATAGAAAAATCTTCTTGAACACTACCTTCTAAAAGTTGGATAAAACCTTTTAAGGCTGTCATTGGATTCCTAATTTCATGCGCAATTCCAGCTGCTAGCTCTCCAACAACATTTAATGTATCTGATTTTCGAAGCTGCTCCTCTAATTCTCTTTTTTCTGTAACATCACGAAAAACAGCTAAATTCATATTTTCATTGATATTGTATTTTAATGAAAATTCCAGAGTCTTTTCTTCTCCGTTTACATGTCTATACGTAATTTCTTGCGTTTTTTCTTCCCAATAATTCGAATGATCATTGGCTAATTCACCTTCTGGTAGATTTGTAAAAAATAAGCTACAGAGGTTAACTGAGATCATGTCTTCAACAGCTAAATTAAGGATTCTTCTAGCATTAGAATTTGCTTCTATCACATCAAAAGAATGGTTAAATAAAACAATTCCTTCCATTGCACCATCAAATATTTTTCTGAACTTCTGCTCACTTTCCCGCAGAATCTTATCCATTTTCTTTCGTTCACTCACATTTCGGAAAATTGTTAAATGGTGCCCATCCATAATATTCATTTTTGAAGTAAATTCTAATTCTTTATTTTCACCATTTGGCATGTGGAATAGGAGTTCTTCTCTTATAGCACCTGTTTCAAAATATTGTTCCTTTACTTTTTTAAAGCTTTCTGAGTCTTGATCAACAAAATCTAAGACATTCGTCGTTACAAGCTCATCCTCGCTCAATTCGAAGGTTCTACTAGCTGCTTGATTTACCTTTAAAATCTCACCCTTTTTATTCCATATCATTATGGCATCAATAGCATTCTCAAAAATTTCTCTAAATCGTTCTTCACTTTTGTATAGCTTCATTTCCATCGATCTTTTTTCTGTTATATCCCTCATTATGGCCATATAATATCCATTTAAAATATTCGATGTTGTTGTAAATTCAAAAATTTTCTTGTGTCCATTTTTCAACAAAACGGGAAGCTCACCCTTCGCTTTTCCACTTTCCTTTAACATACTCCAAAGTTTATCAAGCTTAATGAGTTCTTTTCTATCAATAAAGTCTCTTAGAATATAAGTATTTAAATGCGCTATGTTTATTTCAAAACTTGCACAAAACGATCCATTGGCATCAATGAATTTGCCTTCTTCATCAAATATGACAATTCCATCTACTGCTCTGTGAAATAAATCCTTAAAAAGTTGTTCATTTATCGTACGTTCTCTTTCTAGATTTTTTTTAAAAGAGATATCTTTTATTATAGCAAGATCATATTTATCTATTGCTTGCTTACGAAGGCTTATCTCTAGAAACTTAACTTGACCATTATCTAAATACACAACAATTTCTTTTGACTTTAACTCCTCACCATTATTGCTCGTAAACAATTGGTTAACTTCATCTTTCGGAACTAAAGAAAGAAAGTCAAATAAGCTTCTTTTACAAAGCTCTTTTTTAGGTAATTGAAACAAATGATATGCAGCAGCATTTCCATTAATGAAGTTCAGATCTTGATCAAAAATAACCACTGCATCCAAAGCATTTTCAATTATCGTTTCATGTTGTAAAAGCTTGGATTTTAGAATGTCATTTTCCTGCATTAGCATTGACATTTGTTTCCTCAATGTAACAACTTCGTTTTCCTCAATTGCTTGCCTCAAGCTTTTTCACCCCTAATTACAACATCTTTCTATATTCTTATATAATTCTTATTCTACATGTTCATTCATTGTCCTTCACCTATCTACAAATTGATAGAAAATAGTCTCTTTTTCCCTTATATTTTCGCTATAAATTAATTCATTTACCTACATATTTACTATAAATCATTACGAATTATCTCACCTTTTGTCAAAAGTCCTTATTAGACTGTTTACTTGTTTGAAATATGTAGGGATGGTTTCTTTACAATAGATTTACAGTTTAATAACAGCCCCCTAAAATACCAAAACAAATAACGAAATGTAGTTTAGAAGGAAACCTTTATGGGAAGAAAATATTAATTTTTAAAAAAATAACTTCTAGAGATAGGTGATATTATGGAAAGTCGTATGAATTACTTTGATAATGCTAAATTTTTATTAATATTTTTAGTTGTATTCGGTCATGTTATCCAACCCTTTATCGGCAACAATGTTCACATCATGAATCTATATAAATTTATTTATACATTTCACATGCCAGCATTCATATTAATATCTGGATATTTTGCTAAAGGCTTTAAAAGAAAAGGATATCTGATCACGATTTCAAAAAAGCTCATTTTACCGTATCTTATTTTCCAAGTGATTTACTCCTTGTACTATGTTCTTATTGAAAAGAGCGCAACGATGACAATGAACCCATTAGAGCCTAATTGGTCTCTATGGTTCTTAATTAGCTTATTTTTTTGGAATTTAACTTTATATTTTTTCACTAAATTTCGACCTATATATGTTATTATTTCAGCATTTACATTAGGAATAATTGTTGGCTATGAAGATGCTATAAATAATTTTTTAAGCTTATCTAGAACCTTTGTTTTTTTACCACTTTTCTTAATAGGATTTTATCTAAAACTTGAGCATTTCAAAGCAATTACGAAACCACAAATAAGAATTTTCGCTTTGATCTTATTAACATTAATTTTTAATCTCTATTATCATGTCAATTTTAACTATGAATGGTTATTCGGCTCAAAATCTTATTCCCATTTTGAAACTACATCCCTATTAAGTGCTTTATCTAGAGTCATTTTCTATAGCGCATCACTTGTTACCACTATATGTTTTTTATCTCTTGTTCCAAGAAAACGTGCTTTTTTCACTAAATGGGGAACAAGAACACTTTATGTTTACCTTTTACATGGATTCATTATTCAATTTATGAGATATAGTGAGATCGTAAAATGGTTGGAGCCTTATCAAAGCGTAATACTATTTACCATTTTATCTTTTTTAATAACAATAATACTCTCAACAAAAGTAGTTATAGAGATTACCAAACCGTTAATTGATTTAAACTTTTCACATTTCCCATATGTTTTAAGACGATCTTCACTAGAAAGATAATGTTAAAAAAAGGATAAACCTTTCACCAGCTATTTAATGGAAAAACCTCCACTTAACGTAAGTTCGTTTTTGAACTGAACTATGATACAATAAGAAATTGATTATACCTTAAAAATATGTTAAAAGTGGTGTTTAACAATATGAAAACTGTTCTATCAACATTAAATGCAAAATACATTCACACTAGCCTTTCAATTCGATATTTAAAAGCCTATGCTGCCCCAGATTATGAGGTAGAGCTAGCTGAATATACAATAAAAGATCCCGCAATGAACATTGTGACAGATTTGCATACAAAAAAACCAGATATACTTGGTTTCAGTTGTTATATTTGGAATATCGAAGAAACAATTAAAATAATTAAGATGATGAAAAAGATTAACCCATCCTTAGTCATTGTTTTAGGTGGACCTGAGGTTACTTATGATACTAGAGAGTGGATGGAATCGATCTCTGAAGTAGACTTTATTATTATTGGTGAAGGTGAACAATCTTTCAAACAATTATTAGATGAATTAAATGGCGAACGAAATTTTTCAGCTGTTAGTGGAATTGCCTATCGAGAAAATGGAACGGTCCATATTAAGCCTCAGCGAAATAAAATCGATTTAAAAGAACTTCCTTCTCCATTTCGTTTTGAGGAAGATTTATCCCATCTCGCTAAGCGTGTAACATATATTGAAACAAGTCGTGGATGTCCATTTAGTTGTCAATTTTGTTTATCTTCTATTGAAGTAGGTGTTCGATATTTCGATAGAGAAAAAGTTAAAGATGATATCCGTTTTTTAATGAATAACGGAGCAAAAATAATAAAATTTGTCGATCGTACTTTTAATATAAGTCGTAGCTATGCAATGGAGATGTTCCAGTTTTTAATTGATGAGCATAAACCAGGAACTGTATTTCAATTTGAAATTACTGCAGATATTATGAGACCTGAAGTTATTCAGTTCTTGAATGACAATGCACCAAAAGGTTTATTCCGTTTTGAAATTGGCGTACAATCAACAAATGACGCTACAAACGAACTTGTGATGCGAAAACAGAATTTTAATAAGCTAACACGAACTGTAACAATGGTTAAAGAAGGACAAAAAATTGATCAGCATCTTGATTTAATCGCAGGTTTACCAGAAGAAGATTATCACTCATTTAAGAAAACATTTAATGATGTATTTGCATTACGTCCAGAGGAACTTCAGCTTGGCTTCTTAAAAATGCTAAGAGGAACCGGGCTACGCCTTCGAGCAGAGGATCATGGTTATGTGTATATGGACCATTCACCTTATGAAATTTTACGTAACAATGTTTTATCATTTGAAGATATGATCAAAATCAAACAGGTAGAAGATGTTCTAGAGAAGTACTGGAATGATCACCGAATGGATGAAACAATTGAGTATTTAGTTTCGAACGTATTTGATTCTCCATTTGAATTTTTCCAACAATTTGGGACATTTTGGGATGAAAAAGGTTGGACAAGAATTGGTCATCAATTAGAAGATCTCTATAAACACCTTTATGACTTCTTAAATAACTCAAAAAGTGATGATATAGAGATAGTAAGTGGCTTTATGAAGTATGATTACTTAAGAAATCAAAAGTATAAACCTCGTAAACCATGGTGGACAGATGCTTTGTCTAAACAAGAACGAAGTGAGATTTATCGTTCAATATTAGATAACCCTCTGCTATTAGGTGAAGAATTTGCAAGTAAGAAGTTTACTGAAAAAGATTTGTTTAAACATACTGTTATTGAATCTCTACCGTTTAATATTAATCATTATCTTAAAACAGGGAAAATCATTGAAGAAAATTCATTTATTCTTGTTCATTATGATTCAATTCAAACAAAGACAATCGTTTATTATGGTTTAACAAAGGATATTAATTCTAAAGTAAGTTAACCCTTATACTATTATGGGGCTGAGACATAATTGAAGAAGTCATACAAAAAGACGAATGAATTTGAAACCAGATAAGCTTAAAGAAACAAGTTCGTTCCATTGCGCTGCAGACACTCGCTTTCCACGGGGAGGAAGCTGAGCCTCCTCTATTCCCGTAGGTGCCCTAGTGTCTTCCGCTCCATTCCACTAGTTCTTTAAAATAGTATGCATAGTCAAATAAAATATTGATGACGACATATAAAAACCCGAACTATTAGGCGAATGATTAATTGAAATATCACCTAATAATTCGGGTTTTCCATTAACTTAATTATTTATGTCCCAGCCTCTATTTATCTTTTTTTTGTTCCTTTTCTTTTTTTTCTGCAATTGTTTCATAAATCTTTGCAGCATTTGTATCACCAAGCTCTTGACCAAATTCCTCTTGAAGCAAGTCTATATCAGTTGGCTTTTTATGGTTTTGCATATTTCTACTTTTCATCGTCTTCTTCGTCATTACTTCCCCTGCTTCCCTTGTTTAGAATTACGATTTGCACCCTTCATTGGATCTTGATCATCATTTATTTCAGCAATTTCTGCATCAGGTAAACTTTCAGTAGGCGTAAAATTGTTTTTTAGAGCTTGATTTCTAGCAGCTTTTCTTTTCACACTTTTTCACCTCTAATTTTGTATTGTAAGATTGTACATATATACGTTTTCCTAAAATACTACTTACTATCATAGGTATAATAAGGAAAGCTTAGTCTTCTTTCTGTTCATATGCTATTAAGACAATTTCCTCACCGGTCTCTTCACGAAGCTTTGATTCCATTTGCATTAAAACATTTAATTGTGTATCAGTTAAATGAGCTACTGGAAATTCTGATTGCTTTTCCATATTTTCACCTCACTTCTTTCTTACTTTCTCTTTTTCGCATTTTAATTATGAGTGGGAAAGTAAAGAAAAAAATAATAAGGGTGATAAAAGGAAGAAACGAAATTGAAGGAACAATCTATAAGAAATAAACTTAATACTAGTGAATAAATTGGTAATGTTTAAAACCATTTTTCTTACACGATGAACATTAACTTTCTCTACTTGCTTATAACCCAGGAAATAGTATTAGAAAAAGACCAGCGCAAGTTCGCTAGTCTTTTACTTTATTGAGTAAGATTTTCTTTAAAAACTTGCTTTACTTTTGGCACTACATAATGGCTCCCGCCTCTTGTCTTTACATCTTCAATCATCATAGCAATCAAGAGCTCGGGATTATCATAATCTATTGCTACAAACCATCCATTTTCTTTGCCTTGTTCATCATTCTTAGAGGTTTTTAGTTCAGCAGTGCCAGTTTTCCCTGCAAGATTTTGATTCTCAACATTAGGTTTATACGCGGTCCCATTCGGGTCATTAACAACTTGTTTAAGATCATTAAGAATTGTTTGTGCATGCTCTACACTTACCGCATTTTCCTTCCATACACTCTCTTTTTCACCTTCAACGATTTCTAAAGAAGGATTAATAATATTGCCACCATTAACAAATGCTGTATAGGTAGTAGCTAAGTGTAAAGGACTCATTTGTAGCTCCCCTTGCCCATAGCCCGTATCTGCCAGCAAAGTCTCATTATTCAATCCACTGCTAGAAATTGAGGATTTGCTAACAGGGTATGCATATTCTAGTTCTTCCTCAAATCCAAAGCTCCTAAGACCATTATTTAGCTTTTCTGGTCCAATCTCTAAGGCTAGCTGTGCAAAATAAATATTATCAGAATAAATTAACGCAGTTTGTAAATTCACATTACTAACTTTTTCAGATACTCTCGATATATAATAATTTCCCCAACTGTTGTCTTTTTGCCATGTTTTCCCGTTAATTATTTTATTATCACTTGGTTTTATTATTTCATTATTCAATCCAATTGTTGCCGTTATCGGTTTTATGACAGAACCAGGAGAATAGGTTTTATTAAATCGAGCCATTAAGGGCTTATTTGGATTATTAGAAAGATTGTTGTACTGTTCACTCGATAATCCGTATATAAATTCGTTAGGATTATAGGATGGACTGCTTACAAGTGCTAATGTTTCACCTGTTTTTGGATGTAAAGCAACTGCAGTACCAGAATCACCTTTTAATTGATTATATAAATCAGTTTGAATTTCCCTATCAATCGTTACCTTTATCGTTTCACCTTCAACAGCCGGTTTTTCTGCAATGATTTTTTCTGTTCCATCAACAAAAATCTTATAGCCTGTTTGTCCTTTCAATTTTTCTTCATATATTTGCTCAAGACCAGCTTTCCCTATTTTTGATTGATCACTATAACCTTTATCCTTAAACTCCTTTAGCTCTTCTGCAGTGATACTACCAATATAGCCTGTAAGATGAGCAGCAGCCTCTCCTAGAGGATAAGAACGTGCTTCAACATCTCTCTTATGGATAGAAGGAAGTTCAACAAGCTTTTGAAGAAGCTCTGAGTTTTCAGGGTCTATACTTTTAATTGGCACAAATAAATCTGGCTTCACCCATGATTGATTTAACTCAGCTTCGATATCTGAAACACTAACACCAAGTAAAGAAGACACCTCTGATAATACTTCCTCACGTTTTTCAGGAAGATCCCCCGGCACAATCCCGATATTATGTGCAACTCCATTTATAGCTAAAGGATTATCATTTTTATCGAAGATTTGCCCCCGGGTAGGAGCTATACTGCTAACTTTAACCTTTTCATCTCCTTCAAGCTCAGGAAAAATCATTGCGGGTTGCCAAGAAATAAACCAATTTTCTTCATTCTCAGTTTTCTCCTTCTTTATAGTCACTTCTTGTTCAAAAGATACATTACCTGCAATTGTTTCCATTGAAAGGGAGTACGGATATACAACTTCTATTTCCTCATCATTTTTTTCATCATTATTAGGTTTATTATATTCCACCTGTAAGTTACTAACTGAAACACCTTCATATATATCTTTATATCTATTTATGTAATCTTCTTTAGATATATTTTCTTTACTACTAACGGTTAACATATCATACATTTCTGAAAACTTTTGATTGTTCCATAATGAAATGTACTCAGAAAAACGATCACTCGCAGTCGGTTTTTCAGAACAACCACCTAACACAAATACTATGAAAATGAACATTAATCCAGATAATTTTTTCATGATCAACCCTCCTCATCACATATTGTACCAAAAAAAGGAACTTAGTTCAGTTCTGAACAAAAATAAAAATGAGCTAAGCCGTTTTAGCCTAACCCATTTTATTTTACCCGATAATGACACGTTCCTTAGGATAGTGAAAATTATCTTTTCTTTCCTTTGTTCCTAATAAATATAGAAAAGTTAATATACCAATACGTCCAATGAACATTAAAATCATAATGACAACTTTGCCTACTGATGTTAACTCTGAAGTAATGCCCATTGATAATCCTGTTGTACCAAAAGCTGAACAAACCTCAAATAATATTGATATAAATGAAAATGATTCTGTAATGGTTAATATAACAATAGCCGAGAAACAAATTAATACAGCAAACATTGTCACAACAACAGATTTCCTTAAATCTTCCTCAAGTAACTCACGTCTAAAGATTTTTATTGATTTATGACCTCTTGCAAAATGATAAAGAAATAGTAAATTTAAAGCAAAAGTAGTTGTTCGAATGCCTCCTCCTACAGAACTTGGTGAAGCACCTATAAACATCAATGCACACATGATTAAAAGCGTTGTCTCCGTATATAAACTTATATCCATTGTTGCTAATCCACCACTTCTAGTAGCAGTAGATTGGAATAATGAAAAAAATAAAATTTCATGCCATTCTTTATCTTTAAAGAAATAAGAGTATTCAAGGCTCGCAATGGCAATTGTTCCAAAAATGATAAGAGCAAAAAAAGTAATCGAGGTTATTTTAGTAAATAAACTAAATCGATATCTTTTTTCTTTTTTAAATAAAAAATCCTTTACTTCAATTAAAACAGGAAATCCTATAGCTCCTAGAATAATTAAAATCATCACGATAAACTGAATAAAATAATCATTGGCAAAAGGAATAAGAGATTGACCTGTTATATCAAATCCTCCATTAGTTGTAGCACTTATCGAAGTGAAAAAACCCTGTAGATAGGCTTCTTGCCATGTATTATAATATTTTAAGAAATATGTTCCTAATATTATTCCACCAATTAGTTCGATGATTAAAATTAATACAATAATTTGACGAATCAAATTAACAATTCCAGATAAGTTTGTTTGATTTTGATCGGTCATAATTAATTGTCTTTCCTTCAAACCAATCTTTTTCCCCATTATTAACCATACAAATGTTCCTAGGGTCATAATTCCTATACCACCAAATTGCAGAACGAACGCTAAAATAAAGATGCCTGTTACACTAAATGTATCTGCAGTTGACATAACCGTCAGACCTGTAACACTTACGGCACTTACTGCAGTAAAAAGTCGATCTATAAAAGTAATATCAACTCCAGGCTTATGAGCAACAGGTAGGCTAAGTAAGCTAACTGAAACTGTTACTGCTAAAAAATAATATGAAACGATTAATTGCACAGGTGTTAATGCTTGTAATCTTAGTTTCCAATTAGTCATTTGTTCATTCATTCCAATCTAACATCACTTTCTGTCTGTTTACGTAGGTCCATCACTAACATTTATCTTTATCTATAACACTTATGTAAAACCATCTGTGAGGTTACTATGACTCAAAAATCTTAAAAACATCCATTCATTTTAACAAATAAATCAAATAGTAACATTATTTTTTTTCATTTAATATTTGGCTTTGCTTTTTAGAGTCTCACATATTACCGTCAAAAAGCAGGTGTGCTAAAAATTAATTTAAAACTTTTTCATAGCTTATTTTTTTAGAATTAAGGTATAACTAATAATATAACAAATAAAAAGTAAGGGATGACTTGAGTCATCCCTTACTTTTTATTTTGCTTCTAAACGACTAATTCGATCATCTAAATCTGGATGTGTAGAGAATAATGACATTCCTTTTTTACTATTAATTTTCATAGTAGATAGTGCTGTATCATCATCTCTTACTCGTTGTGAATATTGTTTTAAAGAACGTAGAGCATGAATCATTTTATCTTTACCTGCTAAATCAGCTCCACCTCTATCGGCATGAAATTCTCGATATCTTGAGAATGCAAATACAACTAAACTTCCCAAGATAGAGAAAACGATTTGAAAGATAATTACTGCAACAAAATGAACAATAGGAGCTAAATCTTCTCGTACAAATCTTGATACTGCCCAAGCTGCAATACGAGCAAAAAATACAACAAATGTATTTACGATACCTTGTAACAATGTCATTGTTACCATATCACCATTTGCGATATGAGCTACCTCATGGGCAAGAACACCTTCAATTGCATCATCATCCATTTCTTGTAATAAACCTGTTGAAACAGCAACTAGTGAGCGACGCTTTGAAGGACCTGTTGCAAAGGCATTGACTTCAGATGATTGATAAATCCCAACTTGAGGCATTTTTGTTAAACCAGCTGCTCGTGACAGACGGTGCACTCTTTCTACCAAATCCTTTTCCATTGCTGAAAGAGATTTAGAAGGATCTAACACCTTTACTTTCATCATCATTTTCGCCATCCAACGTGAAATAGCTAAAGAAACAAAAGACCCAGTGAAACCAACTACAGCACTAAATATCAATAAATTTACTAAATCGAGATTACCATTTACTGTTTGATATGGTGAAACATTTAGGATTGAGAGCACAATACCTATTGTCGTAATAACTAAAATATTTGATAGAAGAAATAAAAATATTCTCTTGGCCATACGTACCTCCATATTTCAAGTTCTCTTGAACTTGTATTATAATATAAATTATAGAAACATTTTAAGAAAAGATCAAGAAATATAAATTTTGAGAGAAGCTTTTTATAACTCTTTTCTTATATATTGTTTTTAATTGACACAAAATTCTCGGAATCAGTGTTCGAAATGCCTAAATGGTGTGTTCAGAGAAGCAAGAAATTGTCATGAACTTTATAAAATGGAGTTCTAATAGAGCTATAGACAACTACATAAAATATAAATTTCAAAAGAATTTTATACTTTAAGTAACTTTATGGAAACAGTATTATATAAAATCTAGTGACTTCTTTCAAAAAACAATAATATTGATATTAGTTTTTTGAATGAGTAAAGTAGAAAAGTGCCTGTTAAAAGAAAATTACATAAGAACATAAGGGGTGTCTGTCAAAATGACAATCCAATTAACGCGATTACAAATGTCAAAATTATTATACTCACTAAAAGGAGATTCAAATCACTCTCCTTATTCTATAATAGAAAAAGCTATTAATATAGCGTCAAAAACTCAATATGATGTACCAAATTTTATTATAAAACTCAATAAGAAACGATCTAATGTAGAATTAGGTTTATCAACAAATGAGATCGTTTCTTTAGCAAATTTATGTGAGTTGACTGCTTTAAAGTCAACATCTATACAAAACTGGGTTAAACGTGATGTAAAGGAACTAATAGGTTCACCTGAACTTGGAAAGAAGTACTCTATAGACCAAGCTGCAATGTTGCTTATCGTAAAAGATTTAAAACAATCCTTTGAATTTGAAAAGATTCGTAAGGTATTAACCGTTGTTTTTAATACATTATCTGATAGAAGTGATGACTTAATAAGTCCTATTGCATTCTATGAGTTATACGCTAAAATATTATCATCACTTGATGTTTTACCATCTTTAATTATTGGCAATGATCAAAAACTGAAGCATTTTATCACTAAAAAAATTGATGCTCTACCAAAGCCTTTACCAGAATTATCAATAAAACAGTGGGAAACAATTAAAAACGTCTTAGTTATTGCCGTTCTATCTGTTTTATCATCCCATATGCAGACACTTGCGCAGATCCATTTATCCGAGCACTTATAAGGACATATGTATGCATACTGTTCTCTAAACATTTCCAGTATAGAATATGTCTGTTATTGATAACTTATATGTAAGGCTGTAGGATAAAATCAGCTTTAATTATTAAATTAAAGGAGTGTCTTATTATGAGTAGAAGCAGCAATAAATTACTTGTTCCAGGGATTGAACAAGCACTGGATCAAATTAAATATGAAATCGCACAGGAATTTGGTGTTAATTTAGGTTCAGATACAGTATCACGTGCAAATGGTTCGGTTGGTGGAGAAATCACTAAACGTTTGGTAGCTCAAGCACAATCACAACTAAATGGCGGTAAAACAGAATAAAAGAAAAGTCTGATCAGTTTTGATCAGACTTCTTTAGTCATCTTCTTTATCATGTTTGTCATTATCATATTCATCTCTATCTCTTTCGTCGTTATCGTCATCATCGTTGTCATCATCTTGTTTATGATGATTTCTTTCGTTATTTCTCATATCTTTTTTATTTTCTCTTTTTTCATTCCTTTGTCTCTCTCTATCCGCTTTTCTCTCTGCTTTTTCATTTTTTCTAACTTCTTTACTTTTGTCTATATGTTCTTCTTTTACTTCATTCCACTTTTCAGGTTTCGAATTTTCTTTTATTTTATTTTGTGTTTCTTTAAGTCTTTCTTTTGTTTCGTTCTTCCATTCAGAATTATTATTAACTTTTGGTTGAACTGGTACCGGGGTATTATCAATCTCTTTTTGAGTACTTGTTGTTTCTTCCTGGTGATTACTCTTTGGCTTAACAAAGTCTTCTTTTTTATCTTCAACTTCTTTATCGTTAGTTAATTCTAAATACTTACCAGTTGATATCCCTTGTTTTTTAGCTTTTTCCCTAGTTTCAGAATCAGTCTCAATCGTTTTAACGATCATTTCATCATCTTCCATAGAATGACGAATTTGCTCTATATTGTCTGTTAGTTTTTCTTCTATCTTTTTATCTTCTTGATTAACAACAGTTGCAATAAGGATTTCTTTACCTGGATACACATAGCCCTCAGATTTCGACTGAGTTACAATCGTGTTAACAACTTCTACAAAAGATTTCCCTTCCCAATTAGGGAGCTCTATCATTAGCTTTTCAGCTTCTTCATTAATTGGATCTAAAGAAAGTACTTTTAATTTCTGATCTATTTTAACTTCAAAACTAGGGTTTATATCAATTGACATGTAGGCATATGCTTTATTTTGATTTAAACCTGGTAAAAAACTAAAAATAAACACCATGATTGCTAAAAAGGATAAAGCACCTACTCGTGTTCTTTTTAAACTTAAAGCAGATAAAACTCTATTTTTCAATAATTTTGATTCTCTAGTAGCAGCTTCCTCAAGCTTATCAACTAAAGGAAAAAAAGTAATTTCTTCACCTATCTCATACATACCCTTTTCATTATTTGCTTTTAAAAATTGCCCTTCCGGGGTAAGCAATGTAATAAAGTCATCATTTCTATCTACGACGACCCCTCTTTTCATGAATCTATCACCTCTTTAACATAATCTTTTAAATAGACAAAATCCCCTGATAGAATGATAGCCATGGCAATGATGTATTTTCTGTTTCTCTCGATCGTTTTTCGGCTAACTTGAACTTTTCCTTCTAGATGCTTAACAGGTAATTGTTTTTTATGAAATAGAAAATTTCTCAATTCTTCATCTTCAACCAATTTCCTAGCCACTAATAAAGCATTTTGCCTTGCATCATAATGTTTAGGAGATTGTTCAACAATTTCATTAAATGTTAATTTAAATTCTTTTAAACGGTGTTGAAAATACCCTATCTCTTCCTTACGATGTTCTTGTTCAATCTTTTTCCTATAGTCATCTGTTGATAAATCTGATTCTACTTTACTTTGAGAAGTTTCATTTTCCTCATTTTCATTTAGATCTAAGTGAACGGTATATGGTTGACGTGCTTCTTTGCGAATATAGTCTATAACTTTACGTTTAATCACAAGTTCTGCAAAAGCTAATAAGGAACTTCCTTTATCTGTTGAGTACTTTTCTATTGCATCATTAAAAGCAATTAATCCGATACTAAATTCATCGTCATTTTCACTTATATATCGTTTACAAACTGATGATACAGCCTTAGCAACAAATGGTTTGTACTGATCAATTAATTCATTCTGTAATTCACGATCACCTTTTTGAATTAATAAAACTGTTTCTTCTAATGTATGTTTCTTCTTACCTAGTCTAAACAAAAGGCTAAGCATCTTAGTTTCACCTCTGTTTCCCCTATATTACTTTGTCTATCATAGCTAAATCATATAGGGATCGCAAAGGAAGATATATGAAAATTTCTTTCTATTATTTCTAGAAATAATACAAGTGTTACAAAACATATGTCTAAAGTCCTAAGAGTGAAGCAATTTACCAATCCGTAACATTTTACAGTTTCTGATGTAAGATGATTGTAAATGAGAAGGAAATTACAAGAAAAATAAGCACCCCTCTTTCTAATTTTTCATTTACACTATATAGTTTCGCTGTACTTAATATAGGTAAGGGTGTTGATTTGAAATTCTTTTTAAAAATCTCCATATGAGTATATAGAACTAAAAATTGTTACAAAAATGACATTAAATAGTTTTCTTTCTATCCATTTTTTGCTGTGTTAAGGATTATCTTTCCTTGAGCACTTAAAATAATTGATACAAAACCATCTAATGTTAGGTAGGCCATAAAAGTAAATATGAAGTCATATCAAAGGCTTGAGTCTCATTAGAACTTCTATAAGTAATCATTAAAAATACATATCGATTTTTAGTTTTAGTTAATCATAGACAATATATAAAAATGGAACTTACTTGAATCCCACGTTATCTACTTTAGGGATCACATAAACACAAAAAAAAGGAAGTGGAGCCCATCTTTCTCCACTCCACTTCCCTTACTTTATAGAACTGCTTGAGATTACTATTTTTTAATATTAATTGCTTTCTACTTTTCTTAGATTTGGCTCTTGATCTATTTCGTTCACAAGCGACTCTTCTGTTACTTCCTTTGATAAGAACCAGCCACTAATTGCAATTCCTGCTAAAACAATCCAGAATATTAACTTCCATGTTGGTGATTCAATAAAATGTTTTGAAACAATATTGATTTCTGGATGTGCTAAGGTATACAATGCAAGCTTTACACCTACCCAACCAACAATAACAAATGCCGCTGTTTCAAGAGAAGGTTTTTTCTTAAGAATCTTCACAAAATAGGTTGCTGCAAATCTCATTATAATAATTCCTATGATACCACCGGCAAGAATGACTAAAAACTGTCCTCCATCTATTCCGCCAATAGCAGGAAGGTTTGTTGCAGGTAACGTTACTGCCAGAGCAACTGCTGCAAGAATTGAATCAACTGCAAACGCCATATCTGCTAACTCAACCTTGAAAACTGTTCCCCAGAACCCAGATTCTTTTTTTGGTTTTTTAAGATGCTCATTTTTCTTAAATACATATTTTTTGAAAATATGATTTATAGAAATATATAGTAAATAAATTGCACCAATAGCTTGCACTTGCCATACATTTACTAAGAAAGAAATTAAGAATAAAGCTCCGAACCTTAATACAAATGCACCTGCTAATCCATAAAATAATGCCTTTTTCCTTTGGTCTTCAGGTAAATGCTTAACCATAACAGCCATTACAAGTGCATTATCAGCAGCTAAAATTCCTTCTAAAGCAATTAATACTAGAAGCACCCAGCCGTACTCTAATAATAAAGTCACATCCATCATTTTTTCCTCCTATGCTCTTAAGATCTCATTACATTCTTTTCCACCAGAAACTCTAGTTCCTAAGTTAGCAATAGGAAAACATAAAAAAGACCTTTGCCAACTTAGGCAAAGGTCTTGCTGAGCATGTTAAACACCGATCATGCCAACAAAGCCGATGGATATAAATCCATGGAATGACGACTTTGTTTTCAGGAAAGAATTCCTGAACGCTACTCCCCTTTGAGAAGAAGAATATTAAGTTATATCCATCATACTTTCAGTCAATGGTAAATGTCAACATTTTTTCCTTAAATTATATTAACCTACCATATTAACCTTAGTGTTGCTACATTTTCATGAACGATTATTTTTTGATGATATATACTCAAATGTTTCTTCATCAATTGATTTTCGCTTTTTTCGTGTAATAATTTTATATGCAATAAAAATAAACAAAACGGTTAAGCCAATTGGTAAAATATATTTATTTGCTAATGCTCCTACATCTTCCCATCTTTCTCCAAGCTTAAAACCTAGATAAACATAAATAAATGTAATAGGTAACATAGCAATAAAAGTATATATTGAGAATATCCAAACATTCATTTTAGCCATTCCACACGGTATAGATATGAGTGTTCGTATACCTGGAAGAAATCTAGCTGTGAATGCAACCATTGCACCATTTCTCTCAAAAAACTCATCTGATTTAATGAGTTTTTCTTCATTAATAAAGAAATACTTGCCATACTTCAAAAGAAATGGTCTTCCTCCATATCTTCCAACAGCATATAAGGTTAGTGGTCCAAGTGTTCCACCTACAGTTCCAGCCAGTACTGTTCCCCAAAGCGTCATATCTCCTTCATATACCCAAAAGCCAGCAAGTGGTAAAACAAGTTCTGCTGGTACAAATTCAATTGTTAAAGCAAGCATGATTCCAAAATAAGAAAGCTCTTTAAAGTTTTCTACCAATGTTAAAATTAACTCTTCCAATTTGATCACCAATTTTCCAAGATGTGTTCTACAAGCATATATAATACACATATTCATATATACAGACAAGCATGATTTTAAGGAGGGAGCAAGTATGGATTGGCTAGAAGCGATCATTCTAGGAATTATTCAAGGTTTAACTGAATTTATTCCTATTAGTAGTACCGGACATCTATACCTAGGAAGAAATTTTTTCGGCCTTGAAGAAGCAGGTTTATATTTAGATACTATGTTACACCTAGGAACACTTATTGCTTTATTTGTTTTTTATAAAGATATCTTATTAAAGCTTATTAAAAATCCATTTAGTCGTATAGGTTTTTTATTAATTGTTGGCACGATCCCTGCTGTCATTGCTGGGTTATTGTTCAACGATTATTTCGAAGCCATCTCTAAAACAGGTGTAACTATTGGATGGGAATTCCTTGTAACAGGCCTATTTCTCTGGTTTGCAGATTCAATTAAAAATGGAGCAAAAAAGGTAGAGGATATTACATTTTTCGATTCTTTCTTTATCGGTAGTTTTCAAGCTATCGCCATCTTCCCTGCCATTTCCAGATCTGGTATGACAATTGTAGGTGCACTTATTAGAAAAATGGACAAAGAAGCAGCAGCCTACTTTTCCTTTCTTCTCTCAATACCAGCAATTTGTGGTGGAGTGATATTCCAATTAAAAGATATTATGATAGGTAATGTTCCCCAAATTAGTTTTACATCAATGTTAGTAGCAACACTCGCATCAGCCATATTTGGTTATATAGCAGTAAAATTCATGATCTCATTTGTCAAAAATAAGTCACTTAAACTTTTTGCTATCTATGTTTGGCTACTCGGAGGAACAATTTTAATTTTACAGCAATTAGAGATTTTTTAAATCCATGATCAGATCCTTTAACATAATTGGTATGTATTGCTACTTATTAAATTGTTGGATAAACCCTATCCTAATAGATAAATTCAGGAAATTTTTTGATAAGGCAGGGATTTATATGCATACAATGTGGAAAGGATCCATTAGTTTTGGACTTGTAAATATACCAATAAAGCTCTATGCAGCAACAGAGGATAAAGATATCAAACTTAGAACCCTCCATAAAAAATGCCACACTCCTATTCAATACGAAAAGAAATGCCCTAATTGTGATGAAGAAATCTCAAATGATGAAATTGTAAAGGGATATGAATATGTAAAAGGAAAATATGTTGTTTTAACTGATGAAGAATTAAAAGAGATTAAAGATGAACATGAAGATAAAACAGTTGAGATTATTGATTTCGTCAAGATGGAAGATATTGATCCTATTTATTTTAACCGATCATATTTTATTGGACCAGGAGAAAACGGTGGTAAAGCCTATGGACTATTACGTGAATCATTAAATAAATCCGGTAAAATCGGTATTGCAGAAATAACAATTCGTTCAAAACAACAGCTTGCAATTGTTCGTGTTTATCAAAACTGCATCGTAATGGAAACTGTTCATTATCCAGATGAAGTAAGAAACGTTAAAGAAGTTCCTAGTGTGCCTGAGCAAGTTGATGTAGGATCAAAAGAGCTAGAAACAGCAATAATGTTAATTGACCAATTAACAACAACATTTGAACCTGAAAAGTATAAAGATGACTATCGTCTAGCTCTTCAAGAATTAATTGAACGTAAAGTTAATCAAGATGAAGGCAAGACTCCTTCTGAAGCTGCTCCAAGACAAAATGTAGTTGATTTAATGAGTGCATTACAAGCTAGTATTGAAAAAACAAAAAAGCCTCAAGCAAAAGGAAAAGCAACACCAAAAACTCAACAACCTAAAGTAGTTGGTGGAGATGATACCAATGAAAAAGGAACAGAAGCATCGACAGCTAAAAAAACAAAAACTGTTAGAAAAAAAGCATAAACATCTAAAAGCGAGGAAATCTTATTAGTGAGATTTCCTCGCTTTTCTTTTCAAGAATAAAATAAAAAGCTTGATAGCAGGAAACACCCACTATCAAGCAAAAAGTTAATCTTATTTTTCTACATGAATCTTTCTTCTTTGAACAAATACATACGCCCCACCGATAGAGATCACGATGAATCCAATTATTAACCAGTTATAGCTTGAAGTAGCTGTTGAAGGAAGCTCATAGCCTTCTTTAGAAGGTTCAGAGATCTTTTCTACATCATCAACTTTTGCAACTTCTACTACTGCGAAGATACTGAAATGTGGAGTACGAACAGTTACTTTACCATCTTTATAAACAGCACCTGGTACGATCTCCCATTTCTCTGTTTCTTCATTGAAGTAGATTACTTCAATATTTTCTGGGTTTTTAACGTTTTTCGGATTTACATCAAATACTAGCTCAATCTCTTCATTAAAGTTGTGAATAGACTTTCCATCAACAAGTAGTGAGAAATCATACACACCGCTAATGAAACTGTCATCTTCCATATCCGCTAGACGCTTAACAACGAGATCAGCACCTTCAAGGATAAGCGAAATTGGCACATTCATAGCAACTGCTAAGTCTTTAGGAGCTAGAGTTACTGTCTCTACACCTTTTTCTTTTAATAGTGAGATATTTTCTTTTGTTAAAGTAAATCTTGCTTCAGCAGACTTGTTACCTTTTAGTTCAATGATAACTTTGTCGCCTTTGTTAACTTTCTCAAGGTCTTTGTTGTCAACTGTTACTTTACCATCTTTTACTTTTGGTTTTACAACAACTAATTTTGATTTTTTATTGTTTTCTTTACCAGGTTTTGGTTCTGGCTTCGGCTCAGGTTTTGGTTCTGGCTTCGGCTCAGGTTTTGGTTCTGGCTTCGGCTCAGGCTTTGGTTCTGGCTTTGGCTCTGGCTTTGGCTCTACCTTCTCAGCAGCAAGGATAAACGTACCACCATCAACACTACCAGGTAAGTCAACAGTTACTTCTTGATTTGCATTTACAACGTATTCTTTGTTGTTGTATAAGTCAAATAATTTTGTATCAGCAGCAAAGTCTACTGCAAATGTTGCTTGTGTATCTGCTTCTGCAGTGTTTAAACCAACTAATACTTGCTCACCTTCATACTCTCTTTCAAATACTAAATATCCTTCTTCATCTCCACCAGCTACTTTTTCACGAGTACCTTTAGAGAATACTTTTGAGTAATCAGCACGGATGTTTAGTAAAGTTGAGTAATGATTGTGTAGTGCCATTGCTTCAGGGTCTTCATTTTCATAAAGCTCCCAAGGCATAGAATCACGGTTTTGACCAAATGCTAGAATATTTCCATTTTCATCTTTCTTCCAGTCAGATGTACCAGAGTTACCTAGTTCTTCACCATAGTAAATAACGGGTTGGCCTTTAGAAGTGATTTGAAGTGCCGCAGCTACTTTTAATTTCGCTCGGTCTCCACCTACATATTCTGTTAAGAAGCCGTTTTGGTCATGACTGCTTAGGAATTGTCCTAAAGTAGCATTGTTATTAATGCGTCCATTACGGTCTTGTAAATATGTCTCAACACTATCAATGCTTCCATCAACAAATGATTTTGCTTTTTCTTTGAAATCAAAGTCTAATAGAGAATCCATTTGACCTGTTCCTAAATAGCCTCCATCATTGTCAACACTTGCACCCCAATATTCGCCAATCATTTTGAAATTAGGATCAACTTCAATCAAGCCATTTTTCAATGCTTGCCATGTTGCATCTTCAACGTGCTTAACTGTATCAATACGGAAGAAATCAATCGTATCTCCACGATCTGTTCTTGCTCTTTCTAACCAAGCAGTTTGCCACTCAACTAATTGTTGACGAACGGCTGGGTCTTCAGTTTTGAAGTCAGGAAGATTATCAAGCTCACCTTTCACTTCGTGACCAGGAAGCTCTTCATCACCCATACGTAGCATACCCTTTAATCTATCAATCGCTTCTTTCGATGGAAGATTTGCTTCATCTTTTAACCAATCATCTTGACCTTCTTCTGTGTCTACCTCACCTTTCATACCATAACCAGCGTGGTTGACAACAACGTCTAGCATAATTTTAATACCTTTATCATGTGCTTTTTCAATTAATTCTTGGAATTTCTCAATGTCACCTAAGTGTGCATCAAGCTTCTCGAAATCTTCTGCCCAATAGCCATGATATGCATATTGCTTCGCTTCTAAATCACCGCTTGTTGTAAAATCAAGACCTTTATTAAAGTCAATATTATCAACAATTGGAGTGATCCAAAGTGTATTAATACCAAGATCATCAATGTAATCTAACTCATCGATAATACCTTGGAAGTCACCACCATGATAAGCTTCTTTATGGTTTGGATCATATTCATCTAACTTACCATCTTCGCCACCGTTATTAGAAGGATCTCCATCTTTGAAACGGTCCGTAAGCATGAAATAAATTCTTGCTTCATCCCAATCAAATGAAAGCTCGTCGCCTACTATTTGTTGTGGCTTAACAGTTACTTTAATTGTTTTAGTATGTTTGTTACCAAACTCATCTAGTGCTGTAATCACAAGTTCTTTTTCCCCAGCACCTATTGTGTCACTTGCACCGATCGCAACTGAACCAACAGTTTGATCAATAACTACCTTACTCTTACCACCAAGTGGTTCAAGATTTACAGATAATTCTTCAATATTTACTTCTTCTTCTGTTGTTGCACTTGCTGATAATAATGCATTTTCACCGTACGTAAATTCTCCCGGTGATACATTCGCTTCAATATTTACATCTGGACGATTGTACGTAATTGTAGACTTACCATCTTTTGTGTTATAAGGATCTGTAACCTCAGTTGTTTCACCGTCTTTAGTTACTAGGAATGTGTACTCATGAGTACCTTCTGCTAAGTCTGATAACTTATAAGAGAAGTATTCATTTTCAGCACTATACTCCATATCATACTCAACGTCGTCTACTTTCACTTTCACAGAATCGATTGTATCCATAGCATCGTTTTTGAATAGATCTTCATCACGATAGAAGAATGTTACTTCTCCATCTGCTAATACCGGTCCACCAACATGTGGTACTTGAGTATGACCAGCTACACCAGTTACAACCGTTACTTTTGTAAGAATCGCGTCACGATCAATTTTCACATTATGGTCATCACTATCAGGTGCGACCTTAGCCGTTGCCCAATCCTCACCTTTACGGACTAGAAATCCAATTGATTCTGTTTCAGGAGCAATTTCAACATTCGCAATTGCTGTATCACCTTCAAATGATTCAAAGTTAATTTGATCATTCTTAACGCCTGTGTTCCAAACCCATAAGTTCCACTCACCAAAATCACCAGTAAAGTCACCATCAGGTCTCACATATTTAATGCGTACATAACGCTTCACATTTTCTTTAACTGTCATGTCTAAAGTAGCTTCTGCGTCACCAGATTTTGCCGTAATCACGACATTTCCTGGTTTCACACCAGTTACTTGACCTTGACTGTTAACTGTTGCAATTGTGTTATCGCTTGAAGACCAAGTTACTTTTGCACCAAGCATATCTTGAGCAAATTGGTCTTGTACTAGAGCTGATAGCTGTGTTGAATATGTTGCAAACACAGAGTTGTTTCCTGAAATCATAATTTCATTAGCAACAAGCTCTTCAACAGTTACTTCGATCATCTTTTCAATGTCGCCTACTTTAGCTGTAATTGTAGCCGATCCTTCAGCTAAACCTTTTACTTTACCGTTAGAAACCGTTGCAACAGTTTCATCAGAAGAAGACCAAGTTACTTCTTCACCAAGCATTACACGATCTTTTTGATCTTTTACATAAGCTGCTACTGTTTTCGTTTCACCAGGGTTGATTGCTAGTGAATCAGGATTAACTGTAATACTAGTTGCTTCTGGAGTATAAGCTGCTTCAGATTGATCGTAAAGAACCATCATTGAAAGTCCTTCAACTGATACTTTATCTGAAATTACCGTTCTAATTGTTTCTGTACCAGCAGTCGTATGATCAACTACTACGTTCCAGTTACCGTTAGCAGGTAGGCTTACTTCCTTTGCTTCTTTATTTGCGTTGTAGATCACAACAATATTTTTCCATGTATCATTGTTTGCATTGTCTTTTAATTGATAAGCAACAATGTTTTCATCCTGCTTTAATACTTCAAAATGTTCATTTACTTCTGCTTTTGTATCCATTTTAAATGCAGAATGGTTTTTTCTTAAATCAATTAAACCTTTGTAATAATTGAATACAGATTGATATTGATCTTTTAATTCCCAACGAATCATGTTGATATTGTCAGGGCTCTTATAGCTATTATGATTACCGTATTTACTTCTTAGCATTTCTTCACCAGCGTGTAGGAAAGGAATACCTTGAGAAGTTAACACAATGCCATTAGCTAATAAGCTACGTTTTACCAACTCATTATCTAGTGGGTCTTCTTCAGTGATAACAGCATGCGGATTTTCACTTGCATCCTCACCAGCTACTGCCATTAACTTATCCCAAAGGTTTAAGTTATCATGCGCTGTTACATATGTGATTGTTTCTTGCGGATCATTAGCAAATTGATCAATCGCACCTTTAACACCTGCTACGATATCGCCTTCTTTACCAGTTGAGCCTGTAGCAAATCCAGTACTATTATCGTCACTTCCGCCTTTAATCGCACCACGAATATTATCATTGAATACTGCGTATCCTTGATCTTTTTGCGTTCCTTTAAAGTGTTGCATAGATGCAGGAAGACTTGTTGATCCACCTGTCCATGGCTCACCGTAAATTAATACATTAGGATCTACTTCATTTTTCAATTCTCTTGTTAGCTCTTGCATTGTTTTTTGATCGATTAATCCCATTAAGTCAAAACGGAATCCATCAATACCAAATTCTGTTGCCCAATAGTGAACAGAATCTTTAATGTATTTACGTACCATTGGACGCTCTGAAGCTACTTCATTACCAGTACCAGATCCGTTTGTAATTTTACCAGTATCATCTGTACGGTAGTAGTAACCAGGAACGATCGCATCAAAAGGTGATTTCCCTTCAAGCTGTGTTGATTCATTCATATACGTATGATTGTATACAACATCGGCTATAACACGAATTCCATTATCATGTAAAGATTGAACCATTTGCTTGTATTCTTTAATTCTACTAGTTGGATCAGTAGGATCAGTAGAATAAGAGCCTTCTGGTACGTTAAAGTGTATTGGGTCATAGCCCCAGTTGAATTTCACTTCATCAGAGTTTGGATCATCCACTTTTAATTCATTTACAGAACCAAAGTCATAAGTTGGAAGTAAATGAACATAGTTAACTCCTAATTCTTTTAAAGAATCAACACCAGTCTTTACACCACTAGGACTAGTTGTTCCCTCTTCTGTAAACGCTAAATACTTACCTTTATTGTCCATTCCTGAATCTTCATTAATTGAAAAATCACGAACATGTAATTCATAGATAATTGCATCAGCAGGTGAAACGATAGCAGGCTTGTCCATTGGGTCAAATCCACTTGGATCTGTGCTATCTAAATCTACGATTGCTGTTCTTTGTCCATTTGCTGAAGTTGAAACAGCATAAGGATCAACTGCATAATTTACATCACCATTTGCAAACTCTACTTTGTACATATAATATTTGTTTTTAAGATCTTCATTGACTTCTAGAGACCAAATACCGTTATCTGAACGGTTCATTTCAGTTTCTTCACCATCTGTATGATCAGGTACAAAAGCACCTTCATAAGTTCCTGCATCATCATAGATTGCTAGACTTACTTTTGTAGCTGTTGGTGCCCAAAGTTTAAATGATGTTTTGATAGAAGAATAGTTATAGCCTAAGTCTCCATCATAGAAGAATTGATCATCATTTAATACATTACGCATTGTTACAACTTTACCTTCAGAATTCCCTACTGATACTTCATAAAGCTTTCTTACATCTACATTCACATTGTCTGCTAATGTAATTTTCGCTTTTGTATCAGAGATTTTTGTTGTTGTTGATTCAATAACTTCATTTGCTTCAACATCTGTTACAACTAGCTCTTGGTCACCAAAAGCTTTGTTAGTTGTTACTAGAATCTCAGATAGAGAGTCCATTAATGCTGATTGAACATTTATTGGCTCTGGTGATTCGATTACTAATAATGAGTTACCATCCTTAGTCTCAGTGTTTAAAGGATCTGTAATCTCTAGGTCATTCCATTTACGTTCGTTTCTCAAAAATTTGTATTGATATTCGCCTGGTGCTACATTTTCTACTGTTACAGAGAAAACACCCTTATCATTTAACTTCAATTCATAAGCTGTTTCTGTGCTCCATTCATTTAATGAACCGATTAGATAAACAGCTGTTTCGTTATCTTCTGATTGCTTGTAATTAAACGTTACACTACCATCTTCATTAATGACAGGACTTTGAATAACTTCAACTGTAAACGTTGAGTTACCATCTGCTAAAGGATTTTTATTAGCAGGATCTGTCATCCATTCTCCATCCACAATATACTTATATTGATAGTCTGCATTTGGAAGTTTCTTAGTTAGCTCCCATATTCCTTCAGACTTCTCAGTCATCTCTAGAGCTCCTGTTCCCCACTCAGTAAAGCTTCCAGCTACTTTTACTGATTCAGCTGCTCCTTCATAAGTAAAAGTCACACTGCCGTCGCTTCCAATTACAGGACTTTCAACAGTTGGAGCTGGTGGTGGCTCTACCTCACCTTTTGTAAACACTGAATTTCCATCAGCTTGGTTCGGATTATTAGGATCTAATTCCCAATCTTCTTTGTTATCCACAATAAACTTATACTGATAAGTTCCATCGTCTAACGGAGTAGTTAGCTTCCAAATACTCTCTGTCTCTTCAGTCATATCAAGAGCACCTGTTCCCCACTCAGTAAAACTTCCAGCAACTTTAACTGTAGTAGCTTCACCTTCATAAGTAAATGTAACAGTACCGTCATCATTTACTACGGGATTCGTCACTTCTGCGCTAACGCTTGCATAAGGTACTAATCCTGATAAAAGCTGTAACACTAATGAAAATATTATCAGCATCGATAGCGCTTTCCTATTTTGTTTTTTCAACACCATTTTCCCCCCTAAGTAAAATTACAATTTGCGAAAACGTTTGCACAAAGACTAAAATAGTAAAGACTTCTATAAAGGAAATCTTTTGTCCATTTTTGTAATATTGTAATCGTTTTCAACAAATCTACATATTTAGAATATCACCTTCTGTAATTAGACGCAACAAAAAAATGTAACCGTTTTTATATCAGGTTACATTTTTTATTATCCAAGCAGCCGCTTCATACAGTGTTTCAAATTGAAAATCTGCTAAACCCTCCTCATCCCCAATTAGAATCGTTTTTGTTCCTGCTTGTTTTCCAGCCGTTATGTCAACATCTCGATCGCCAACCATAAAACTTTCCTTTAAGCTTACCTGGTGTTTTCTAGCTAATTGGTGAAGCATTTCTGGTTCAGGTTTTCGACAAGCACATCCTGCATGTGGCTTATGTGGACAATATATGATATCGTCAATTTTCCCTCCGTATTCTTCAATATCTGTTTTCATTTTTTCATGAACCTTTAGAAGCATTTCCTCCTTCATATAACCTAAACCAACTCCACCTTGGTTTGTTACAACAAAAACTTGATATCCCGCATCATTTAATAGTTTTATCCCCTCTCCTACTCCTTCTAACAAGTACATTTGTTCAGGTTTATTGACAAATTTCACTCTATTACTTAATACTTCGTTAATGACACCATCACGATCTAGAAATACCGCTTTATTCATTCTTTACAAACTCCTTTCATGAATTAGTGAAAATCTGTTCATATTAAAAACAATGACATATATAAGGATGATCAACTTGAAACCAATGCTACCGACCTTAAATACTGAAATTCCTAAAGGCTCAGATTGGGTTTATGAAACCAAATATGATGGTTTTCGAGCAATTCTTACTATTACTCAGGATTCAATCCAATTAACTAGTCGAAATGAGAAATCATTAAACGATAGCTTTCCTGAAATTATTTCAGAGGTAAAAGATCAATTTGAAAAGCTCAAACCCTATTTACCTTTATCAATGGATGGAGAGGTTACTTTTCTTACTTCAAAATATTACTCAGACTTTGAAAAATTACAAATTAGAGGAAGATTAAAAAACTCAGAAAAAATTGCACATTCATCCATCTCATATCCTTGTAGATTTCTTGCTTTCGACATAATAGAAACAAATAATGCTTTATTAGTTGGAAAACCATTTGAAGAAAGGAAAAAACAGCTTCATGAGCTATTTGTTGAACTTGAGTTTCCTACACAAATTGATCCTTCTAACCATAATATTTTACAGTATGTTCCATATACAACGAACTATACAGAGTTATGGGAAGAAATACGCCTTGAAGATGGTGAAGGAATTATTGCCAAGCATCTTAATAGTAGATGGGAAAGTGGTGTTCGCTCAAAACAATGGTTAAAAATTAAGAATTATAAAAAAGCACTTTTTTTTATTACAGGCTATGATAAGGAAAATGGATATTTCCATGTAGGAGTTTTAAAAAGTGATAACATCATTCCAGTTGGGATTTTTTCACATGGAATTTCTAGTACTGAACGTGATGCTCTTATTACTATTTTGAAAGAAAACAAAACAACTGAAACCGCAACTTTTATTGAAATATCTCCTGCTATTATTGTTGAATTACAGTTTCTTTCTTTATATAAAAATCAATTACGTGAGCCTTCTTTTTTTACCTTTCGTTTCGAAAAGCAGATTGAGGAATGCACATGGGATATGTTACTTCTATCAACTGCACCTTTACACAAGGAGTTATCAATTACTCATCCCGATAAACCTCTATGGGAAACAATGGATGTTAAGAAGGAGAACTTTCTAAGCTATTTATATCAAGTTTCTAAGTTTATGCTTCCATTTTTAGAAGATAAATTATTAACAGTTATCAGGTTTCCTCATGGAATGTTTGGAGAAGCCTTTTATCAAAAGAATTGCCCGGATTATGCACCAGAATTTATCCAAACAGAAATTCATGATGATATAAAATATATTATTTGTAATAACTTATCAACCTTACTTTGGCTCGGAAACCAGTTAGCATTTGAGTTTCACATTCCATTTCAGACACTAGATACAGAACATCCTACAGAAATCGTGTTTGATCTTGATCCACCATCAAGAGAATATTTTCACTTAGCAGTTAAAGCCGCTGTAGAAATGAAGAAAGTTTTTGATCAGTTTAATTTGCTTACATTTCCTAAGCTTTCAGGAAATAAAGGCTTGCAAATTCATATACCGCTATCTAAAAATTCATTGTCATATGATGAAACAAGGATATTTACTGCCTTTATTGCTGAATACCTTGTGACAAGCTTTCCTGAAGATTTTACAATTGAAAGAATGAAGAAAAATCGCGGTAAAAGACTATATGTTGATTATATTCAACATGCAGAAGGTAAAACAATTATTGCTCCATATTCACTTCGTGGAAAAAAAGAAGGTGCCTACATCGCAGCTCCATTATTATGGGAAGAAATTAACGAATACCTTACTGTTGAAAATTTCACAATTGATAATGTTTTAAAGAGACTCGATACCATTGGATGTCCCTTTAATAAATACTTCACAAGACCACAGGATGAAACACTCAAAACACTCATTAACGGTTTAACAAAATAAAAAATAGAAAAAGGCTAGGACATAAGCATTTAAGCTAATGATAAACTCGAATTAATAGGTGATCGTTCAATTAAACAATCGCCAATTAATTCGAGTCTTTTTATGCTGTCTTCAATAGATTTGTGTCTTCAGGGAAATGGAACGAACTTGTTTTTCCTGCTTAATAAAAACAGTATTATCTATTGAATAGTTATAAATACTTTAGATGTATTTGTCTCTATGATGATTTCTTTCAATATATTTTAGTATATTTTTTGGTTATTTTTTATCTTTTACAATATCAATAATTTGTTCAAGCATAGTAACCATGTCTTGTTTTTCGAACTTAGAGGTTGATTCTGGTGGTGCAGGTAATTGTTCCTTGTCTTCATTTTCTAACCGCATGTCTTCCTCTTCTTTTATTAGTCTGTCTTCCAATAAATATGCTGGAATAAGCTGTCCATCTGGTGTTACATATTTCTTGTTCATTCTTCTCGTTTCTTTATCAAATACGCTGTAGACGATCGGAATGACAAATAGTGTTAGAAAAGTACTTGAGATTAACCCACCAATAACTGTTATTCCCATTGGCCTGTTAATTTCTGTTCCCTCACCCAAGCCTAATGCTAACGGCACTAGCCCTAAAATTGTTGTTAAAGCTGTCATTAAAATCGGTCTAAACCTTACCTTTACTGCCTCAATTAAAGCATCATGTGTTTTGAATCCTTGTGCTTTCTTCTGATTAATATAATCTACTATAACAATTGCATTGTTTACAACAATCCCTGCTAAAACGATAATACCTATAACTACTGTTAAGCTAATTGGTGAATTGGTTAATACTAGTGCAATTCCTACACCAATTATCATCAGTGGAACTGTAAACATAATAACTAATGGATATTTAAATGACTCAAATTGTGCAGCCATAACAATATATATAAAGATTATCGCTAACACAAAGGCTAACAGCATATCATCTAATGAAGATTCAAGTAGATCTCTGTCTCCTCCAAATGTTATCTCTGTATCATCAGATAGATCTAATTCTTCAATTTTTTCATCAACCAAATTGGATATTTCACCCAAATTTGTTGAGTTATTAAATCTTAGATCATACTGAACCGCAACTTGTTTATCAATACGTTGAATGGATACTGGCCCTTCTCCAACTTCAATTGCTGCTACTTCACCTAATTCAACAAAGCTGTTATCAGGTTTTTTTATAAGCAGTTTTCTAAGTGAATCTATGTTTTCTCTTACCGAATCATCATAACGAACATTAACACTATAAATTTCATTATTATCTGCATTTGTGATTTGAATAGCATCAGTACCACGTGTTACATCATTAACAACCATTCCTATTTGAGCAGGACTTAAACCATTATTAAGTGCTTTCTCCCGATCAATGATAATTTGGATTTCTTCAATCGTTTCTTGAAGATCATTACTTAATTCTTCTACATCATCCAACTCTAATAATGCTTCATCTATTTTATTTATAGATTCTTTTAATCTTTCTTCATTCGTATCCTTCACATTAAATGTTAATGTATTAGGAGTTGAACCTGTAGAAGATTGAGTGTTAAACGATAATTCTGTTGTTTTGTTAATAGAATTCGCTTCCTGCTCGAGAGACTTTTTAATATCATCAATAAAGTCAAAAGTAGAAACATCCCGGTTATCAAGATCTTTCAGTTTGACATAAATCTCTGCTATATTTGTACTCCCTGTTCCACGAAACGACTCCTCTTGTGTGGATCCAATTAAACTTACATATAGCTCAATGTTCTCCTCATTCTCTAGTTCATTTTCAAGCGCTTCAACAACCTTACTTGTTTCAGAGAGTGCTGTTCCATTTTCCAACTCAACATCAATAGTGAAGAAACCTTCATCTGTATTTGGTAAAAATACAGATCCAACTCGGGATATACCGTAGATACTCCCCAAAAATAATAGAAGTGTTAAAATCAAAACTAACGCTCTGTTTCGTAAAGCCCATCTTATTGATTGATCTAAAGATTTCATAAAAGAAGATTCCCGACGAATCTCCTCTTTATTTTCACGTGGTTTTCTTAACAGCTGACTTGCTAGCATTGGGACTATAGTTAATGCCACAAATAATGAGGCAAATAAACTAAATGCAATGGTTAGAGCAAACTCTTTAAAAAGATCTCCAATAATACCTGAAATAAACACTACTGGAATAAACACGGCTACCGTTGTTAAGGTTGAAGCAATAATCGCGGGACCCATTTCCTTTGCCCCTTCATATGCAGCTTCCTTCGGGTTTTTCCCCATTGATAGATGTCGATATATATTTTCAATAACTACAATTGCATTATCTACAAGCATTCCAATTCCGAGTGCTAGACCACCTAATGTCATGATATTTAATGTGAAGTTAGAGAAATACATCAATACAAACGTCACAATA
Source organism: Metabacillus litoralis (assembly GCF_007994985.1). Taxonomy (GTDB): domain Bacteria; phylum Bacillota; class Bacilli; order Bacillales; family Bacillaceae; genus Metabacillus; species Metabacillus litoralis. The sequence continues at coordinate 143,146 of NZ_VOQF01000004.1, forward strand.
ACTGAATAAGGAATAGCTACACCAATAATTAATGGACTTTTTACACTTCTCAAGAAAACAAAAAGAATAAGCATTGCAAGTAGTCCACCAACAATTAACGTATTAACCATATTGCCTATTGCTTGATCAACATATTCACCTTGATCAAAGATGATATCTGCACTTATTGAATCATATCTTTCTTCTTCAAGCATTTCAGTTAGCTTTTCCTGAAAAGCATCTGATACTGCAGCTGTATTTGCATCAGATTGCTGTAATACACTTACTAGTAATGAAGCTTCTTGGTTTGCACGGGTAATTGTATTTGATTTTTGTGGTGTAATTTTCACCTGAGCTACTTCTTGTAAGGAGATATTTTCTCCATTTGCAGGGTCCTGTTTCACCACAATATTTTTTAGCACATCAAGAGAATCAATTGTACTCATGACCCTTGTTGTTAATTGCTTTCCTTCTGTAACAACAGTATCCCCAGGAGTAGTTACAGAATTTGCTCTTATCACATCAACTATCTCAGATTGGCTAATTTTGTATTCCTTTAACTTCTCTTGATCAAGAGTAACACTGATCTCATCTGTCGTTAATCCAGAAAGATTTACACTTGCTACTCCCTCTGTTTTCGTTAACTCTTGTTCTAACTCTTCTGCAAGTATCTGAAGTTGTTTAGCACTTTCAGCAGATGTTAATGAAAGTTGAATGATTGGGAATTGAGATGGATCAAATTTCAAAAAACGCGGATCTCCAGCATCATCAGGAAGTGGAGCATCCTCCATTTTTGTTCTAATCTCGTCTTGAACATCATCTATCTTTGTTGTCCAAGAAAATTGCATTAACACTAAACTAGCATTTTCCTGTGAAGTCGAGGTAATAGTGTCAATTCCTTGAACAGTTGACAGCGCTTCTTCTAAAGGTTTAGAAACTTTTTCTACAACTTCATTTGGACCTGCTCCTTGATAGTTTGTAACAACCACTCCAATTGGAGGATTAATTTCAGGAATTAATTTTAATGGGATATTTAATACTGAAACAGCTCCTAATATTAACACAAGTAACATCGTTACAATCGTAAATACAGGTCTCCTTATTGAAAAATTACTTATTTTCATTTAGTTACCCCTCTCAAATATGTATGTCTACTAAACAGAGAAACAAATTGATCAATAGTACATAAATAATTTTAATTATAAAGTGTAGGTTATTTGTTTTAAAAACTTACTAAGTGATAATCAGATAATAAAGTTTATATATAGCATTTACAAGTTTTAACATGTTTCTATTCTTTCATTCCAAGATTGATACACTATGCATAACTAGCATATCTACAAGGAATTTTGAATACAAATAAATTGCTCATTAATAAGAAGGTCTATAATAAAAGTGCACACCAAGCAATTTAATCATTACATAAAAAACAATAACTAATATCCATAGAAACACAAAAAGACTCATAAAATATGAGTCTCAGTTTGTAGACAAAGTATGTTTACAAGCCTCTCTGACAACTGAAAACGCTTAACATTTATTGTTCAAGCCCAATGATGAACGGTGTTACCTAGTTGTTGTAAGCAACACTAGAGCAAGGTGTGAGTATCGAAGAAAACAAGGTTTTTTCAACCTCTGAAGCTCATAAAATATGAAACCTATGTTTATGCGTTTTAGCTGTTTTTTTATCTGAATAATAGGTGTTGTGAATGGATGCCCGCCTTCTTTAAAAGCGCTTTCAAATCTTCCTGTTCTTTAGAAGATAATCCAGAAAATGCACGAGCAATTCGAATTGCATGAATTGGATATACCTGATCTAAATATTCCTGGCCTTTTTCTGTTAATTTTGCGTAAATGGATCGTTTATCTTTCGGATCCTGTTCACGATAAATGAAGCCATTTTTTTCAAGCTTATCAATAACATATGTGACATTTCCACTTACTAATAGCAATCTTGATCCAATTTGCTGTAGTTTTTGCGGTCCCCTTGTGAACAATAATTCTAATACCGCAAATTCTGTAGGATTAAAGCCATGTTCCTTGCTATCACGTATCGAATGCTCTGAAATGCTTTTAAATGCTCTAGCAAAAACACGAAACAAATCCAATGCATTCTGTAACTCTTCCTCATTATAAGATCTCATACCATCGCCCTCTTAACTACGTCTTTTAAAAAGAAATTTTCCACACATTGTTAATTTTACTATTCTTTTATCAATATTTAAAGGATATAAATAAGAAAAAGTGGAAGAATATAAAATACTTAATGTATTTTGGAGGAGAATCGATTGGAATCAAGAATTCGCATAAAATTACAGGGTCTCGAAAAAAATCATAATATAAGGATTTTATATGCATGTGAAGCTGGTAGTAGAGCATGGGGGATTTCATCTCCTAATAGTGATTATGATGTGAGGTTTGTATATACGCATCAAGAAAATTGGTATCTACAACTTTATGAAGGAAAAGATGTGATTGAATACACCTGTGAAGAAAATAGGCTTGAACTAAATGGGTGGGACATAAAAAAGACGCTAAAATTGCTAAATAAATCAAACCCCTCTCTTTTTGAATGGCTTCAATCACCCATTACTTACTGTATAGACGAAGTATTTTTTAATCAGCTAATTGATCTAACATCAAAAGCATTTTCACCTGACATAGCTTTATATCATTATCTTAATATCGCAAAACAAAATAACAAGCTCTTAATGAAGAAGCCAACAACAAAAGGATATCTAGCAACATTAAAGCCAATAATCTCTTGTCAATGGATAATTCAACATAGAAACATCCCGCCTTTTGGAGACAGGATGCTTTTTTTCCATTATATTGAGGATAATCTTATAGAGGATCAAATAGAATTATTATTAAAGAAGAAGCAAGTAGGAGTAAAACAATTTTCTTCTTACCTATTAGATAACTACATATGCATTACTTTAGAAAGGATTGAGAATTGTTTAAAAAAACCAATTAAAAATTCATATCATTTAACGGACCAGCTCACTAAGCTTTTCATCAGTACAGTCAAGGGCTTTTAAAAAACGTATCTCACCACTTTTTAATTAGCTAGAGCTTTTACGTTCGAGCTTTGGTACATTGTGATAAAAATAATTGTATTCATTCTTTAATTCTGTAAGTGTCATTTTAGTCATCACTTGTTTATTATAAACTCCTATAGCCAATAACTTCTGAGAATAATATTTTCTTTGTTCTTCAAGTGCATTTTGCAACATTTTACTCATGGCGTTCAACTCCAATTAATTTTTTTGTTATCTACAATTTACTTCATAATTGTTATAGAACGATTAACAGAATGTTAAGATTCTCTTTCATGTTATTAAATTTATTTAAATTTGATTAAGCTATTGTAATATTGTCAAAACTAATTTCAACTTTAATAGGAGTTGAAAAGAAATTGATAAAAGTAATAGCTATGAAAGAGACCCCATCAAATATGACTGTTTATTTCCTCAATTTGACTGAACCAAAGGCATTTCAGTTAAATATGGTTAAGTTCACTCAACAAAAAATAGATATTCTCGCAACTTATAATACCGAGGAAGACCGATTTGAAGAAGTGACTTTGTTATTTACTAAAAGGTATTTAGATCATCTTATGAAACAATTAACCGCACAAATACATCCATATCATTCAAATGTAAAAGCTCTATAAACACCTTTTCTTCCCAAATTTTCACTTTTTATTCTTCTTTGACTTAAATCAGTTTATGAAGATCCTTCCTTAATATTTACAACTTCATTTTATAACATCCAATTTTAAAACTCCTTTCTTTTGTTACAAATACTAACACTGTATATTTAATTCAAACTTTTTATGTGAGATTTCCTGACAATAAATATGTCATTTTTAAAAATACAAGGTATACTTTTATAAAGAGTTCACGTAAAAGGGGTGGAATTAAATGAATCATCAAGACCGCTCTTACAAGGATAAGAAGGTCATCTCAATTGGAACAGTTAGTGAATTAACAGGATTGACTTTAAGACAAATTCGATATTATGAAGAAAGAAAATTGATTGCTCCATACCGAAATGAACGAGGAACTCGAAAATATTCTTTTATTGATATTGAAACGCTAATGGATATTGCAGATAAACGAGAGGACGGTGTGCAAACAACTGAAATACTTAAAGAAATGAAATTAAAGGAAAAACAAAGAGAAAGCGATGCAGAAGTTCGCAAAAAAATGTTAAGAGGTCAGCTTAATGCACAATTCAATATCGGACGTGAAAGAAATTAATCAGTCTAACCGCTACAGATAGCCATAACGGTGCTGTAGCGGTTACTAATCTTGCTTTATAAAGATTAATTTGGAAAAATTAAATTTATCAAATATAAGCAACCATCAACTTCTATGTACATTCTCCGTTAATAAATATACATTTTCTCCACAAAAAAAACTAAACCCATTATTAATTTACATTTTTTTCATAAAAATATGATAAAAAACCTCTTAAACCCTTTACAATAGGGAAAAATATACGATAATAGAGTTACTAGGGTTATTATACTAGTAATGCTTAAATGCGAGGTGTTCAATATATATGAAATCAATAGATACAGTTATCGAAGAATACCGCAACAGATTATTTATAATAGCTAAAGAAGACGGCATCGACTCGCATCGAACATTGATTGCCAGCCAACATTTAGATGAATTATTAAACATGAAAATGTTTGAAAATCAACCTCCATTACATGAAGAAAAATAAAATAACTAATAAAAAAATAAATATGACCCAACTTAAGAGACCAACTCAATAAAATACGAAATCCTGTTTATAATAATAGAGTTTCGTAAATTTTTGAGGATGTCTCTCTTTTAGTTTTTGGCTCTGTTAAACTTTGTTGTTGATTTCCGTTACAGGCATTCGCTTTCCTGGGAAAAAAGCACCTTTTTTCCTAGGGAAGAATAAGGATAATTCTTCCTAGGTCCGGGAGCCTCCTCGTAAGCTGCGCGCCTGTGGGGTCTCCCTTTGACACGCTTCTCTAAGCAGGAGTCTCATATATTCACCTCCAATCAACAAAGTGTTAAAAACAACATTAAGCTTTAACATAGCCTAGTTTTTCAAGAAAAAAGGAAGTGATTTTATGGCCTTTCAATTGGTATGGCTTAGTAAAGGTAAACCTACAACTCTTACTTTTAAAGGAAAGGAATTTCGATCTGGAATAAGTAAAAATCAAGTGGATTATCTAGAGGTAACAAAAAATGGGATTATCGGTGATGATGTACAAAATCATGAATTCCATGGAGGATCTGAACGCGTTATTTGTGTTTATCCATATGAGCATTATTCATTTTGGGAAAACATGTATCAAACTCCACTTACTCAGGCTGCGTTTGGTGAAAATCTAACATTAACTGGTATGAAAGAAACCGATATACATATTGGAGATATTATAGAAATCGGAGATATCATTTTACAGGTATCACAGGGGCGTTTTCCTTGTTCAACTATCAATAAATATACAAATATTAATACGCTTCTTAATAAAATTGTCGAACACGGATATACTGGTTATTTTTTCAGAGTTCTTCAAGAAGGTAAAATAGAAAGTAATTCAAAAATTAATATCATTGAAAAGCACCACCAAAAAATATCTGTTGCAAATGTCCATCATACCTATTTCCATAATAAAAAGGATATGAAACAAATTGAAGAAATACTTTCACTTGAGGAATTATCACTTGAATGGAAAGAAAGATTTGAAAAATTGTATCTTCAACAAACAAAAAAATAACATGTTTTACTTTCGTTCATATTTAAGTAATTAATTATCGAACGGAAGTAAAAACATAAAATAGATAAGATAGTGCTATTCTTCGGAAAAATCTTCTAACGTCCTCCTTAAAACAATATCTTCTCGACCACCCCACCATTCACGCTAGAACATTATTATTATATTCATCTACATTTTGAATCTTCATAGAATCACTCCCTATCTTAGATAAGCTTAATATACCATTATTTGTATAATGGACACTGTTTTTTATTTGATTAATTGGCTCCTATCCTCTTTATAAGATCTTTTACTAAACTAAGTAGATTAAATTTGAATCATTAAAATATTCCGTTGACTTGTAAATGATATGTGTTATGATAAAACTGAATTAAATAGAAATTACCAATTTCTACTAGGGGAGTCCATTAGCCTGGACTGAGAGAAGAACGCGTTAGAAGTTCTTTGACCCTTTGAACCTGATCTGGATGATACCAGCGTAGGGAAGTAGTAACAGTTGTAGTAAGGACTTCCTCTACTGTCCCTTATTTACAATTTTTACCTACATCCTTTAAACGGGTTCTGAAAATCAGAACCCGTTTTTATTTTGCCTTCCCCTGATATTTCGCTGAATCAAAAAGATTTTTAGTACTTATTAATAAGGAGGAGTAAGGATGAAAATTAAAATCAAACAACCATTTCCAGGAAGTAAAAAAGTTTATCTTCAAGGTAGCAACCCTGACATTCAAGTGCCTGTAAGGGAAATCTCACAAGAGGTTACAAAAAATACATATAGTGAGGAAGTAAATCCTAATATACAAGTTTATGACACAAGCGGTCCTTATACTGATGTTACAGCAGAGATTGATATAAGGAAGGGTTTACCTAGAGTCAGAGAAAAATGGATAGTAAGTCGTAATGATGTTGAACAATATGAAGGTCGATCCATTAAACCTGAAGATAATGGTTACAAAACAGAAAGAAATCAATCTAACTTAGAAGTTTTCCCCTCACATCATATAAAGCCTTTAATTGCAAAAGAAGGAAATAGAGTAACACAGCTTCACTATGCACGAAAAGGAGTTATTACTCCTGAGATGGAATTTATCGCTATTAGGGAACAAATGGATCCAGAATTTGTTCGTAAAGAAGTAGCTGCCGGTCGTGCAATAATACCTGCAAATATTAATCATCCAGAAAGTGAACCAATGATTATCGGAAAAAACTTTCATGTGAAAATAAATGCCAATATTGGAAATTCTGCTGTTTCATCTTCCATTGAAGAAGAAGTAGAGAAAATGACTTGGGCGACCAGATGGGGAGCTGACAATATAATGGATTTATCAACAGGAAAAGATATCCATACAACAAGAGAATGGATTATTCGTAATTCCCCTGTACCTGTTGGAACTGTACCAATTTATCAAGCATTAGAAAAAGTTAATGGAATTGCCGAAAATTTAACTTGGGAAATATACCGTGATACATTAATAGAACAAGCTGAGCAAGGTGTCGATTATTTCACCATTCATGCTGGAGTCCTTCTAAGATATATCCCACTAACAGTTAATAGGATGACAGGGATTGTATCTCGGGGTGGATCTATTATGGCTCAATGGTGCTTGGCACATCATCAAGAAAGCTTTCTATACACTCACTTTCATGAAATTTGTGAAATCCTAGCAAAATATGATATTACAATCTCTCTTGGTGACGGGTTACGTCCCGGATCTATTGCAGACGCCAATGATGAAGCACAGTTTGCAGAATTAGAAACATTAGGAGAATTAACCGAGATTGCATGGAAATATGATGTTCAAGTAATGATTGAAGGTCCTGGACATGTACCAATGCATTTAATAAAAGAAAATGTTGATAAGCAGCAGGAAATTTGTAAGGAAGCACCATTTTATACACTAGGACCATTAACAACAGATATTGCTCCAGGCTATGATCACATCACCTCTGCTATTGGAGCTGCAATGATTGGTTGGTTCGGAACAGCTATGCTTTGCTATGTTACACCTAAAGAGCATCTTGGATTACCTAATAAAGAAGATGTGCGTGAAGGAGTTATCGCTTATAAAATTGCTGCACATGCTGCAGATCTTGCAAAAGGTCATCCAGGTGCACAAAATCGTGATGATGCTCTATCAAAGGCTCGCTTTGAATTTAGATGGCACGATCAATTTAACTTATCACTCGATCCTGAAAGAGCAAGAGAATACCATGATGAAACATTACCTGCAGAAGGAGCAAAAACCGCACATTTTTGTTCAATGTGTGGTCCAAAATTTTGTTCTATGAGAATATCACATGATATCAGAAAAACAGCAAAAGAAGATGGTGTTGCAGAAGAAGATTTAATTGAAAAGGGAATGCAGGAAAAAGCTTTAGAATTTGTTGAGGCTGGATCAAAAATCTACAAATAAAAGTACTTTGAGGGATGGAATTCACTTCCTCCCTCTACTTCTAATTTTGAAATAGAAATGGGTCATACCCAACCGTTTCAAATGTATTACCTTTAAAATTATGATCATGTTTAGGTCGTTCTTCCTCAGAATACAGAACTCCACCAAATTCCACTTCTAATGGTTGATCATAATTATAATAAGTTCGATTTTCAATGAGGTGGTAATGATCACCATTTTCCATGGGAATAGCAGGACCTGTTTTACCATAATAGCGATGATAATGGTTATTTTCATAAGAGGTAATACCTCTAAACAAATGAAAATGTTGATCAAGTGCATTCCCATTTACCATTCTAGTAAAACCTTCAACAAAATGATAATGCCCATTATCTATTGTTGTTCTTGTAAAATAACGATGTGCATGATGTGGTTTTATCTGTCCTATTCTCATATTCATTCTTTTCCTCCAACTACCATCCTACTTTCTTTTTATGTTGGTCGCGGGAGGTTTGTTAGTTGTACAAAAAAATTATTCTGGTAATTCTTCTTCATCATGTATCACACCAACATGATCCATTTCAGCTGTAACATTTATATCAAATTCTAAATTTGAATAGATGTTATTCCATGTTTCTATCTTTTCAGACTCTTTACCTTTATTCATTGCTCGATATTTTAACCCAAATCCAATTGGATCAACTTTTTCCTTTTGTAATTGCATAAGTAAGTCAAGTATTTTACTTTCTAACTGTTTTTCTAGTAACTTTTCATATTCTTTTATTTTTGTATCCTCTAAATCATCAAATGCTTCCTCAACAACTCCATTAACTTTTATTTTATAGGAAATTTTACTTGGAGATTTTTCATTCACAATTAGATCGTAGTTTGCTTTCACATTATCTGTTGAAAAAATAAAATAAGGGCTATTGTCTTCATTATCTACTCTAATATCAAATTTCGATACATGTACCATTAACATATTAAGAAATTTCGTCTGTTCCTTTTCTAACACCAAAGCTACCTTCATATTTGAAAATATACTAATTGTATTAATAGCTAGTTCATTTTCTTCTGTTTTTATTATTGGTAAAATAGGGCTAACACCACGTTCTACTTGTTTTCTTGTAAAATCAAATAAATAAACAGTATGTATATAAGGAGTTTCCGTTCCAGCGGAACTAAAAGTTAAAAAAAGTGAATTTGATGGAATTCGTTCCCCCACTGGTTTTGCTTCTAAAACCTCTAAAGCTGTTGGACTTCCAATTGCTGCCCATGCTATATCCTTTATATCACGACGCCTTTCAAACCAATCAAATATATGTTCAAGGTCTTCTCCCTTTGCAAGTTCTTCACCAAAAACAATTACTTTTGCATGACTAAAATCAAACTCTTTATCAACTTTTGACTTCATTAATCGTACTGCTTCTGATATTGATTGGGCCGATTCTGTAATAATTTTTGCTTCATCACTTCCTGATTTTGATTCATTTGAAGGAACTGCAAGCTTTAATGTAACATCATACTTGTTTTCCTCTTTAGATTTATCAACACCAATTGACACGACAAAAAAACGTTTATCTATATCTTTATAACCACAACCAGAAGTAAGAAACAATAACAAGACAATGGTCAATAAAAGCAACCTTCTTATCATTTTAGCTTTGACCATCCTTTCTTTTTAAAATCCACTTTAACAAAAGTAAGCCTATTATTTGTGCGGGTAAAAGAAAAAGGAGCCATAGTTTCGCAAGGCTGCTAACAAATATCTCTTCTACAAATAGTTGAAAAATGATAGCAACAACTGAAAATACACTTGCGATGAGCAGAGGCATAATATTTCTTTTCTTTATTTCAAGCTTCGGAACAACTGATTTGATTTGTTCAAGAGCAACATGCCAATGAAGAATAACACTTGCAAGTGATACATTTATATATAATCCCAAAAATAAAATACTTACCCGTTCAATTATCCACAATTCTATTCTTATTGCATCTGTCGTTGCGATCCATGGATAGGTAAAGGATGCTACCCCATCGAAACCATGCAGACCGATAGGAATGAAATAAGTTGTAACTAAGGTAATAAGTCCAAGAAGTGCTACTAACCATAAATATTTTAATTTAACATCTTTATAATACCGATTAAAAATAACTAAATTTGCATAACCACTAAACACAAATAATGCAGTAGACAATGTTTGTATATTTGGTATTTCCCAAAAGTAGGTTACCGCTATTTGGATAGACTCCCACATCATATATTCATTTGTATAAGACTTGTAAATCACAAAAGCTATTAAAGGTAAATTAACTAATAAGATGATTTCCGTTGCAAAGAGAACCTTTTTCGATTCCATAACAACACCAAAGATAATGAGAAACAAAAAAGCAGATATGATTAAAAGCTCATTCATATCAGGGTTAATAAATTGTTTTGAAATACTTGTAAATGCTAACAAAGTGATTAGTCCAGCTATAAACCATAAACTCCCTTGTGCAACTAAGTATGTAATTCGGAACCATTTTGATGTGTATTTTTCTAATATTTCAGGTAAACCCATATATGGAAATTCACTTAAATATTTTGTATACAGGTAGATAATTATCATTCCTACTGGAACCGCTAAAAGAATTGCTAAAATTGATCCACTTGTTCTCTGTTCAAGCAACATTTTAGGAACATACGCTACGATGTTTGTTAGCATGTTTAAGATAAGCATCATATAAATATATCTTTTTGACATAATCAACTTCCTATTTTTGATTCTTTCATTTCTTCTCGAAGAAATAATTGTAAATACGGTTTTCCAAAGCTATTCAAGTTAACTAGATAATAAATAATTGCTAGTAACCCAATAAGTACACCTACTAATCCAAGAATAGTAGCTAAAACTAATAACAAATATTTAATAACACGCATCGCAAAGCTCATTTCATTAATAGGTATAACAAAATTTGAAATGGCTACCGCCGAAACAATGATAATCATAATATTACTAACAAGTCCTGCTTCTGTAGCAGCTTGTCCTAAAATAAGTCCACCTACTGTAGTAGCAGTTGGTCCAATCGCTTTTGGTAATCGTAAACTCGCTTCTGTTAATAATTCCATCATAATTAACATAAATAACACTTCAATATAAGCTGGAAAAGGAACAGCTGCCCTGCTACCAGCAATTGATAATGCAAGTTGTACCCGAAACAACTCAGGGTTATAGGCAGTCATTCCTACATAAATTGCAGGCAATAATATGGCTACACCTAAACCAAAATACCGTAAAACAAGCAGGAATTTGGTAATCCAATAAGGCTGGTAAATATCATCCATCGAGCTCATAAAATCAAAGAATACTGATGGAATAACAAGCGCAAACCTCGTTCCTTCAAGCATAATAATGATTTTCCCTTTAGATAAATTATAAGCAATTCGATCAGGGCGTTCCGTAATCACTATTGTTGGAAATAACGTGGTTTTTCTAACACTCATTAATCTAGATAATTGACCCGCAGACTGAATGACATCAACCTTTGAAGAGTCTAGCTTTTTTTTGACTTCTTTTAATACGCTTTGATCAACCTCTTTAGAATCATAAATGATTTTTATCCCCGTTTGTGATTTCTCCCCAATGATCGCATCCTCAAAAGCTAAAGTTACTTGATGATAACGATTTCTCAAGATATTTATATTTGTTTCTAAATCTTCACTTAAACCTGTTTGAGGTCCCTGAATTGTTGTTTCAATTGTAGTATCTGGTATTGTTTTATTTACAAATTGCTTTACTTCTAGAGTTAAGATTTCAGATTGGAAAAATAGTAGCATTGAACCTCTTATTAGTAACTCAGTTGGATCGTCCTTTTCCTTTAATACCTTTACCCCTGCTAATGATTTGATATAAGTTTTATATTCTTTTATATTTTCTTCTTCAAAAAAGGGTGTAAATATATCTTGATGAATTTTTTGTTTATCGCAAATGCTGCTTAAATAACAAAATTCACAGAATGAAGTGTTAGATTCAAGTTTTTGAAACACTAAATCTGTTGAATTCTTAAATTTTCTTTGAATAGATTCCTTTATATCCACTCTCTTATCGCTCATAAAAAACCTCTCCACCGTATACGTCTTTTACCTATCGTTAACTGCTACATAAATATTCATACCTCAATATCAAGAATAATTTACTTATCCCTATCAAATAATACCAAAGGTACATAACTTAAATCGGAGGTTCCTACCATGAAGAAATTATTACTTATAACAGGTTTATTATTACTATTTGGCTTCCAAACAGTACATGCAGCTCCGCCAGAATCAGAAGTTAATTCACTCTTAGAAGATCTAGGATGGACAGAAGAAGAATTAACTACTTACCTAAAAGAAACATACGATCTAACATTAGAAGAAATTGAAACAACAGAAGAGTTAACATTGCTTTTAGGAACACCAATTACGCCTGAGAATTTAGAACAACTTTTAACTGACTATGAATTAACCAGACCTGAGTTAGATGTTTTATTATCTGAATTTGGTGAAACTGTTGAAGATTACGTATTTATTGAAGATCTTGATCTTGCAATTAGCTTTTACAGTGATCATGATAGTGAAATATCAGAAATTGAAGATTTTCTAGCACTCATAGGGTTAACAGATGAGGAAGTTGAAACATTATTTACACATTTTATGGAGCTTGATCAAGAGAAACTAGAGCAACAAATGGAGGAAATTGTAGCTAGACTTGATCCATTTTTAGCAATGGATGGTATGGAAGAGTTAACACCAGCACAAGAAGATGAGTTAGTTACCATACTTCAAAATATGATGACCGCTCTACAGCTTAAACCACAATTTTATTTAAAAGACAATAATGGTGTAGAAACAGCTGTTACTTTTAAAGAATTAATTAGTATGGATGAATTGTATGGAAATCAGCTTGTTATCAATCTATACAACACAAGTGGTGAGCTATTATTAGACATGCAATTTTCTGAAGATATGTTAAGCTCTGAGTTCCTTATTGAATCTGGTATTGAATTTGCTGAACTTGGGGATATAGCTGGAGAATTAACTGCATTACAACATAACCGTTTACCAGACACTGCATCCTCTTTATGGTTAAATATGTTGCTCGGGGTTTTAATTATAGCTGTTGGATTAATTGGATTCTTCTATCCTAAACGAACAATAAAGGAACAGTAAATGAGTAAACGTCTGTCTATCTTTCTAATTGTTATCGGAATTGCCTTTTTATCTTATCAACTTTATTGGATTTTATATGGTTTAAAGGCTGAAGAAAATGACAATATAAAAATCGTTAACAATATAATAGAAAATCCAAATCAAGCTCAATCAGTTGATGTAACTGCTCAAGTTTTTCAAGAAGGAGAAAAACTTGGTTCATTAATAATTCCTAAGCTTGATCAAACAATCGCTATATTTGAGGGAGATAGTAAAGAGATTTTAAAAAAGGGAATTGGTCATGTTATAACAACTCCTTTACCAGGGGAGGAAAATAATTCTGTTTTAGCAGGTCATCGTGATACTTTTTTTCGTAATCTTGACAAATTAGAAATTGGCGACAAACTTCTTATCGAAAGAAGTGATATTTATTTCATTTATAAAATCAAGAAAATTCGAATTGTTGATAAAGATGACAAAACAGTCATTGTTCCGCGTCCTAGAAGCACGTTAACACTTACAACCTGTTACCCTTTTACTTATATCGGACCGGCGCCACAAAGATATATTATTGAAGCTGAATTAATAAAGAAGCCAAAAATAGAGCTGTAGGGATTATTTAATACATGCAAAAATATTGTAGCTAATACAGAGTTGAGGCTGAGACATAAGTATATAAGCTAATAATAAACCCGAATTATTAGGTGATATTTCAATTAATCGTTCTCCTAATAATTCGGGTCTTTATTTGCTGTTTTCAATAGATTTTTGATTTTGCTACTATTTTTAAGAACTAGTGGAATGGAGTGGAAGACACTAAGACTCCTTCGGGGATAGAGGAAGTGCTAAAGACATGAGGACTTAGCTTCCGCTCGGGTGAATCTTATGTCTGCAGCACAACGGAACAAGCTTGTTTTTCCAGCTTAACTGATTAAATAGATAACAGTATTATATATTAAAATATTTTAGATTAATTTAGATTTACTCGTTTTTATGGATGATCTTTTCAAATTATGTCCCACCTCATTTTAATTAATATGTTGTAAAAGCAAATAGTTTCTGAATTAGGTATAAAACATATTTAAATAGTGGTAGTTTATCTTGATATTCTTCATAATCTAATGTGTATGTTCCGTTAGAATTATTCCATAATCTACTAAAATAGTCTTTCACTTCCTTTATAACTTCTTCATTATGAGTTGAGGTAATTTTTAAATTAGTTTCTAAGTTATAATTATCTAAATTTCGTTCGGTAAAATTTGCAGAGCCGCCGATTATGATATTTTCATTACTTTTTTCTATAAAAATCAATTTAGAGTGAAATTGTTCTTTACCTGTATTATACCAACGAATATTTATTTTCCCTTGTGATAATTGAGTTAGCTCTGCTGCCACAGGCAAATTAGGTAGTCCCATCTTTTCTGAACCAAATGCATTTTGATTCGGATCGAGAATAAGATTTATAATAACACCACGTTTAGCTGCAGATTTTAATGCCTCAAGCACTTCTGTATCTGCTAAATAAAACATCGCCATCCAAATAGTATCTTTATCTTTTGTATCATTAAGATCTTTAATAAGGTGTTTTTGAATTTTCCCTTCAGTTAACAGCTGCACGGATAAACGTCCATCATCCTTATTGTTATACACACTTTGCGGAAATTGTTTATCACCGCCTGAAAAATTGGCTACTGCTTGTTCTGTTTTGAGAACCTCATTAACTATTGCTCCGTTTACCTTAAAAGCTATATTAGAATGAAAGCCGCTAGCGTTATGAGCATTTGCTGACGTGATAATGACTGAATTTTCAGTAGCAATAACTTTTCTATGATTTGCTTTTATATTCATCAATTTTAAATAAGACCTTAGCGTAACATCAGGAGCTTCCTCTGCTAATGGGTTAGGAAGCCAGCCTATCCCCTCTTGTCCAAACCATTGAAAAGTAGTTCTCCATATTCCTGAAAAAATAGGATTTGGATCTCTTAATTTATTCAAGTTTGTATAAATAACAGTCATATTATTTTCTTTTAACAATTGATGTTGCTTTACGACATGTGAACTATAACTTGTATTAATTTTATCTGTTATAACCACAATCTCTATGTCGGGGTTTTTTCTCTTATGGTTAATAAGTTCATTTATAAGATTTTCACTTAGTTTAGGAAAATCCTGACCTTCATCTACATAGCTATTTAATAAAAACATATCAATCACTATAAAATCTTTTGCTTCTCTTATTGTTTCATTAATTTTACTGAATATTGATTGATCAATCACTTGATGATTATTTTTATCTTTATACGTAAGGTCATAAATAAATTCAACATCATCAACTTTATATGTTGGACTTTCGTATGAGATACCTCTTGGTAAAGTTTTGTATGTATGGTATATGCTCACAGATGTGACTGTCAAAGCTAAAATGATAAAAAGCCAAATCCATTTCCGATTTAATAAGGTTTTAATTTTCTTCATTGCCCGTCCACTACCTCCACTATCAGTAAAGAAAAATCAACTTGTACTAATATCATTTTTTATAATAGTCCATAGAAAAAAGCTACAATTGTAAAACCGTTGAATGTTGAATGGTAGAAATCAAAAAAAGTAGGGAACTCACTTTTAACCATGAGATCCCTAGCTATTTGCTCTTGATTATTCTTTAATCTCTAACTAATTTTACTAACATATGTGATAGCATATGCTGTTCTTCTTCGGAACCCACTAACCACAGTTCTTGAAGTAATTTTTCTTCTCGATTTCTTGCTTGTTCATGCTTTGAGAGAAAGTTCCCCACTTTTTGTGCAGCAATTGCCAGTTGCTCTTCGGTTAATCCCATTTTCTTCCCCATAACAACTTTATCACCTAAAAATTCTTTAAATGATTCAAAATTCTTTAAAATTTCATCTATCTTTTCTTCTCCAAGGCTATTTACCGCTTGCTCTACTTGATTTATTTTTGCTGATTTTTCTTCAGTACTTTTATGTTCCATCATTATCTCTCCTTTTTTAAATTTATGGCTCTGTTAAACTTTGTTGTTGATTTCCGTTACAGGCATTCAACAAAGTGCTAATAATCAACATTAAGCTTTAACATAGCCTAATTTATTAATAGTGATTTAGATTAGCGTTTAACTCAGCTTGAGATTTTGGTTTGAGATCTTTCGATTCAGTCAAAGAAGTACCTGTATTTTTCAGATCAGATTTAATACCCTTAAGATCTTCTTTGGCTTCCTCAGCAAATGAAGTAGCCTCATCCGTCACTTCTTTCGCGTCCTCAACAACTTCAGAATTAATTTTATTCACTAGTTTTCTTGCTTCCTGAATCGTGTTTTTTAACGTATCTGAAACCTGTTTTGTTTGGTCAAGAAGCTGTTCCTTCACTTCAGCAGGATTTTCTTTCACATGTGTGATTACATTTTTGGAAGTTTCTTCAAGTTAGTTGTGTTCTCTGACACATTTTTCCTGGTACTTTTATCTAGTAAAGAAATACAACCTCCAATAGCACCTCCAACGATCATACCTTTTAATAGTTTACTATTGTTTTGCTTCTTCCTGTCTAATATAGCTTGTCTCATATAGAACCTTCCTCCTAACTCTTCGTTAGTAGACTTATTCCCATTGTAATTAGATGATAAACTTATTATTTAAGTATCAAGAATCATTACTAGTTTTAATAAATTTTCATTTCCTAAATTCTCATATTGATTTTTCCAGTTGAATTCTATATAATTTTAAACTGTTTGTGAAATCATATTTTTAAAAAAATCTATGCTTTAACAAACTTAAAAGAAAATGAATAGGATAATTTTAACTAACTTTAAATTCAACAATTAGGGAAGGAGTAGAAATCGATGTTTAGTAAATTGCTTGAAGAAGATACACGCACAAACGACCCTGAAGAACTAAAGGAAGAATTAGAGGATTTGGAATTTCAGGTATTTCGATTGCAGGATAACTTGAAAGAAATCGCAAAAAAAAGTAAGATTCTAGGTGTTGACCAAACAAAAGATGATAAATTAGTCATTGTCTACACACCTGAAGACGACCAATCATGTAAAATCATGTTATGTGATTGTGAAAGTTCATATAGAGGAAATTGGGATTTTTCCATTCACGCCTCATTTACTGATGAAAAAACAATTCATATTGGAGATATAAAAGGTCCTGCTAACAAGGGCTATGGATCGATTTGTATGGATTATCTAAAGGAATTAGCTACACAGCAAAACATACCAAAAATTACAGGAGATATTGCTAAAAGAGATTGGGACCATGTAGAAAGACTTGTCCATTTCTATGAAAAACACGATTTCAATGTTGATGTGGATTATGAAGATCAATCAGGTGAAATCAAATGGGTTAGTAACGAATAAAAATAGATAATGGATCATTTTGAATCAGTTACCGTCTTCAACTGAATCAAAATGATCTATTTTTATGGCTTATTTCTGATTGTTTGTTACCATCATCAGATCTCCTTCTTGTTGGAAAAACAAATCTTTAATGAATTATTAATTATGTTCTTGTCTAAATAAAATAAATACCTTACTATTAAGCAAGATAATGAAACTTTTTCATAGCATTATCGTATTATTAATGTTGAGCAAACATTATCGCATTTATTTAGGAGGAACTCACATCATGTTAAAGAAATTATTTTCAGCAATGCTCGTAACAACATTACTATTCACACCAGTTGGAGGATTTTTACTTGGAGATCAAATAACTACTGTTAGTGCGAAAGGCTATAAATCTGGTAAAAAATCATTTAACTCTAATACAAATAATAATACAAACAGTCCGTCATTATTTAAGAAACAAGATTCATCTAAAACTAATCAAAACAGTGCAACAACAAAACCAAAAACTGGTAGTCTTATGAAGGGTTTATTTTTAGGAGGACTAGCTGGTTTATTACTTGGTGGACTTCTTAGTAACTTAGGAATTCTAGGTTCTATTATCGGTCTTTTTGTTAATGTTTTAGCTATTTTTGCTGTTATTTTTATCATTCGTAAAATCTTTACTTATTATAAAAACAAACGTAAATCTGAGGAAAATACAGCATGGGGAAAATAAAGATAACTGAGCAGGAAATTATAAATGCTTTATGCTTACACATCGCACACAAACGAGAGATTAAACCTCAAGAAGTAGAAGTTGAGCTTATGTATGACGATGATTACGGCTTTTCTGCTGAGGCATATGTGAATGACCGTAAGCAAGTATTAATAACAGCTAATATGATCGAAGCACTTCGTTTCTATCTTGAAACACAATTAAATATTGATCCTTATTCAGCAGCTTTAGAGCTGGTTCTTGATGAAAATGAAGGAATTATCGCTTTTGCTGAATAAAAATTACTAAAAGACCGAGTGGATATATAACCCCACTCGGTTTTATTATTTCCTAGGTTAAGGATATACTTATGTTAATTATAGTTGTAAGAAATCACAAAAGGAGTGTTACGGATGAGATCACCAAAAGTATTACTTATTGGATCAGTCATTACTGACATAGCTATCATTATATATTTAGTAACATTAATAGATGAGATGGGTATTGGATTTGTTATCTTATTGTCTGCTTTATTACTGGGGGCAACTTTTTTCACGTATAGAATCATGTCCAAAATATAATGTAACAAAGTTACCCACAATGAACACCTAATTTAATTATGGTGTTCATTGTGTTCAGTACCATTCTCCTTTAGCTATATTCACTACCTTTCCACCAACATGAATGGAATATTCTTCATCAACCATCTCAGCTTTTATATGAATAAGAGATTCCCTTTGAATTTCATAACCTTGCTCTACCTTTATATCTATCATCTTATTCTTTAAAAAGTCGTGTTTTAATAGATAAGCCGCTAAACATCCATTTGCACTCCCTGTTGCAGGATCTTCTGGTATCCCGAATATATCAACAAAAACACGAGCATTTAAATGATGTTCTTCATTATATGTATCACGACTAAATACAAGAATTGCTTTAGCTCTTGTATGTTGAGTTAGTAAAACTAATTTCTCTTGATTAACTTTTGCTTTTTTTACAGCTTCTAGGTTTTTTAATGGAACGATAATAAATGGAAAACCTGTTGATACATCTTGAATCGGATAGTTGAAATCAAAGTCTCCTTCCTCTAGTTGTAGGACTTGACTAACTTCAACCCATGAAAACTCTTTTGCAAAATCTGGTTGATTTTGCTTCATCCAAATAATAGAATCATCAAATGTAACTGGAATATCTCCTACCTTTAACTTTAATGTTACTCGATTCTGCGATTTCTTCATTAATTCTTTTCTTATAATGTAAGAAGTACCAAGAGTTGGATGACCAGCAAATGGCACCTCTTCATTAGGAGTAAAGATTCTTACATGATAACCTCCATCTTTATCTACCCCACTAATAAACGTTGTTTCAGAAAAATTTGTTTCCTTTGCAATTTGCTGCATTTCTTCACTTGTCAAATCACCAATTTCATTGAAGACAGCCAATTGATTTCCTTTATATTTTTCTTCAGCAAACACATCTACGATATAGTAAATCATAAGTAATCCTCCTTAAATATTCCTACTAGAAAAATAATCTATTACCATAATCAAAAACACAAAATAAACCAATTATATTTTTGTATCTATTTTAATTTAATCATGCCTACAGAATTAAAGGTGTCTGTGTTAAATCATATTCTATATCTCCATTTCTTTTTCCTCTTTAATTCATTTCCAAGAATTAAATTGTTCAAATCAGAATTTATACTATCTTTACTAAAAATGAACTTCACTTAAAACCACTGTTACCTCATCAACGAGTTGTTTTAACCTATCATAAAACAAAATAGTATAAAAAGATGAGTAATTCTTTCCAAAATGTACAAAATAACCATACTAAACTTTAAAAATGGATTTGATTACAAATGAAAAAAACACCAAGGCCACTTATTCCGCTAAGCAAATGGAAGTCAAATGAAAAAGATAATAAAAATCATGCAAAGCAAAAAAGCGAAAAATCTCATCTCCTTTCAGAATCGTTAGCAAAAATTAAAAAAGATATTGGACATAGTCCAGATATTATTATAAGAGAAGTGAAAATTGGTACAGTTGAAATCGTTCTTGCGGCTGTAATATATGTTGATGGCTTAGCGGACAAAGACCTTATTCATCACACAATATTACAAAATCTCATGATCGATCTTCGTGAAACAAGATTACAGGAAGAAATAACGTCTCAGAAAATTATTCAACAGATTAAAGAGTTTTCATTATCTGCTGGAGAATTAGAAATTATTAAGAATTATCAAACAGATTACGAAAAAGTGTATGAAACGATTTTATCTGGTGATTCGGTTATCTTAATTGATGGCTCATCAGAAGCATATAAAATCGGAACGAAAGGCTGGGAAGGAAGAGGTGTTGAAGAGCCTACCTCAGAACAGCTTGTTCGAGGACCTAAAGATGGATTCACAGAGAATATTCGAACAAATACATCATTAATTAGGCGACGAATTAATGATATTAACCTTGTATTTGAACCTATTAAAGTAGGAAAAAGATCTAAAACAGAAATTGCGATTACATATATAAAAGAGATAGCCAATGACAAGATCGTAGATGAAGTTCGTGAGAGATTAGAAAGAATTGATATTGATGCCATTTTGGAAAGTGGCTATGTGGAAAGTTTAATCCAGGATGAAACTTATACTCCTTTCCCAACTGTATACAATACCGAAAGACCTGATGCTGTTGTTGGGGGACTTTTAGAAGGAAGAGTCGCAATATTAGTTGATGGTACGCCTTTTGTTTTAGTTGTACCAGCTTTATTTATCCATTTTATGCAATCTAGTGAAGACTACTACCAACGAGCCGATATTTCTACATTGATTAGGCTCCTAAGAGTTGGGGCATTCTTACTTTCTCTATTAACACCAGCTGCTTATATTGCAGTGACAACGTATCATCAGGAAATGCTACCAACAACATTATTAGTAAGTCTTACTGCACAAAGAGAAGGAGTACCCTTCCCTGCATTTATAGAAGCTGTTTTTATGGAATTAACATTCGAAATCTTACGTGAAGCAGGAATTCGAATGCCTAGAGCTGTTGGAGCAGCTATTTCAATTGTTGGAGCACTAGTTTTAGGACAAGCAGCTGTTGAAGCTGGATTAGTGTCTGCTACAATGGTCATTGTTGTTTCTTTAACAGCCATAGCAAGCTTTGTAACCCCTAAATTCAATATGGCCATATCCGTTAGAATGCTTCGTTTTGGGTTTATGATTTTGGCAGCAACCTTTGGTTTATTCGGAATTATTCTCGGTTTAATCATCTTAATTGCTCATTTATGCAGCTTAAGATCGTTCGGAGTACCCTATCTCCTGCCATTTGCACCCTTTGTTCTTAAAGATCAAAAAGATGGGATTATTCGTCTCTCACTGTGGAGTTTGAAAACTAGACCTAAATTAGTTAGTGGAAAAGATAATGTAAGAGAAAACACTCCTAAACCATCACCTTAAACCAACAAAATGGAGGGAAAACACTTGTTCAAAAAATTAATATTTATCTCACTAATTTTCTCTCTATTATCTGGTTGCTGGAGTGCTAAAGAATTAACTGATTTAGCTATTGTTTCTGCAATGGGAATTGAGAAATCTGGTGATGATTATATATTGACGGTTCAAATTATTAACCCGGGAGATATTGCTGGAAAAACCCAAACAACCAGGGTCGCTGTTTCTACATATTCTATTAAAGGCAGATCTATTTTTGAAGCAATTAGAAAACTTTCTAAACATGCTCCAAGAAAATTATATTTTGCTCACCTACGACTTGTGGTAATTGGCAAGGAATTAGCCAAAGAAGGGATAAGTAAAGCATTAGAATTAATGTCTAGAGATCATGAATTTCGTACAGACTTTTACCTTTTAGTTTCTAAGAAAAACACACCTTCAGAAATACTGAATGTTTTAACACCGATTGAAAAAAATCCATCCAATAAAGTTTTTAATACGATAGAAGTTTCTTATAAAAACTGGGCTCCTACAGCAAGAGTAAATTTAGATGAACTCATTAATAAACTAACAGCTACCGGAAATAATCCAGTATTAACAGGAATCATTATTGAAGGTAACAAAAACATTTCTGGGTCACTTGAAAATGTTGAAAGTATTCCTTCCTCCGCTAATCTAATGCTTGATAATCTTGCAATCTTTCAAGATGAAAAATTAGTTGGCTGGCTTGATCAAGAAGAAAGCAAAGGCTATAACTACATTACAGATAATGTCATCAATACAGTAGCAGTTCTTGATTGGCAAGATGGAAATATCACTCTTGAATTTACAAATTCCTCCACAAAAGTAACAGTGGTCAACAGTGGAAACAATAGACCAAAAATAATGGTAGATGTATTTCCTGAAGCTCAAATTGGAGAGGTTCAGGCAGATATCGATTTAACTAAAGAAGAAATTATTAAAGAAGTAGAACAAGTAACGAACGAAAGAGGACATAAAGTTTTAACGGATGTTATTAAAAAAGCACAGAACTTACAAACTGATATATTCGGCTTTGGTGAAGCTATCCACCGAGCAGATCCCAAAACATGGAATAAATTAGAGGAAAAATGGAATGAAGAGGGTTTTCCAGAATTAGAAGTAGAAATAAATTTCCAAACCACAATACGTAGATTAGGAACAACAAACGAGTCCTTTCTTAACGAGATGGAGGGTAAGTAGTGACAATAAAAATAATTTTTTATCTACTTATTGTTTCAGGATTAAGCTATTGGGAAGCCGGAAAAATGAGGAAAAATAAACAAATGAAAGAAATGTATACCTATTTGGTCATCATCGGAATAACTAGTATCATCTATATCGCTCACACATTAAAATTCCCTATCCCTAACCCATTAGAAGGAATTAGGTTTATATTTGAACCGGTTGGAAAATTTGTCGATCAAATTCTTGGAGGTGGTGCAACTTGAAAAAAGAAGTTGTTCTTTCTTCCTTCCAATTCAGTATCTTAATTATTTTATTCGTATTGGGTAGCTCTGTTTTATTTTTGCCGGCTATGCTTACAGGTATCGCTAAACAAGATGCTAGTTTTTCTGTGATAATCGGATCTATTTCTGGTGTATTAATAGCATACTTCTATGCTCATTTTGGTAGATACTTTCACAATAAAAGTTATATTGAAGCGATAAAAGACACTTTCGGTTCTAAAATCGGAGTATTTTTTGTTCTCTTTACCTTTTCCTACCTAATATTTCTTTGTTCCATTCTTATATGGGATATTGGTGATTTTATCATTACTCAGATTCTACCTGGAACACCCATTCAATCAATTTATATATTATTTTTAATTGTTGTGGTCTATGTAACTAGATTAGGAATTGAAACTCTCGCAAGAACAGCTGAAATCTTTCTGCCATGGGTTTTTTTATTATTCTTAATCTTAATTATCCTTCTTTTCCCTGAGCTCGAATGGTCAAATGCGCTGCCGATTTTTGAGAATGGAATAAAACCATCTTTATATGGTGCTTATTACATGATTGGTTTTCCGTTTCTCGAATTATTTACTTTATTAATGTTCACTCCTTATATAAAAAGTAAAGATAAATTATCTAACACTTTCTTAATAGGCGTAACTGTTGGGTCAGTTGCTTTAATCATTTTAACAGCTTATTGTGTGCTTATTTTAGGTCCTGGCATTACAACTAGACAAGAATACCCTATTTATGTTCTTGGGAAAAAAATTAGTTTGGGTAATTTTCTTGAGCGATTAGAAATAATTGTAGCGATTATGTGGTTTATTAGTATTTTCTTTAAACTTACTCTTACTTTTTATGCGCTATGTCTTGGCATATCTCAATTTTTAAACTTGAAAAGTTATAAGGTAGTGACAATTCCATCTGCCATTTTCTTCTTTGTAATAACCCTTATTTTGATACCAAATTCCGTTTATATTAAAGAGTATTCCAAATATACGAACACACCATATATCATAACAGTCGGATTAATAATACCAGCCTTGGTTTACATAACTGCTCTTCTTAAGCAGAAGTTCAAGAGTCCATAATATATAATAACGATGCTTTTCTATTGACATTATGAAAAAATTAAAAGAGGCTAGGATATAATTATACACAAAGATAATAGACCTAAATGCAGTTAAGCTGAAAAAACAAGTTCGTTCCATTGCGCTGCAGACATTGAGCCTCTCTCAGCTTCGCCTGCAAAGTTCTCAGCCTTTCCTCTATTTCCGTAGGTGACCTAGTATCTTCCGCACCATTCCACTAGTCCTTAAAAAATTGTAACAATATCTAATATCTATTGCAGACAGAAAAAGACCCGAACTCCTAGGCGAAAGATTGATTGAAATATCACCTAATAGAACGGGTTTTTCATTAGCTTAAATATTTATGTCCCAGCCTCTTCTATTCGTACTTTTATGTTGTCATCTCAGATTGAACATAATAGTAAAGCAAGTTAGCTGTATGTTCAAGTGAAGTATAGTGGGTCCGTTCAAAAGCATGTGAAGCATCAATACCTGGTCCTATTAAGCCGTGAACTAGATCGTGTCCAGAGCGAATAGCAGCAGAGGCATCTGAGCCATAGTATGGATATATGTCTACTTTGTACGCGATATTATTTTGCTTAGCAAGTTCAATTAGTTTTTTTCGCAAACCATAATGATAAGGACCACTTGAATCCTTAGCACAAATTGACACCGTAAATTCATCTGTTCTTTGCCCATCACCGATAGCACCCATATCAACAGCTAAATATTCAACTGTTTCAGAAGGGATATTTGAGTTGCCTCCATATCCAATTTCCTCGTTATTTGAGATTAGAAAATGAGTTGTGTATGGGAGGTTCATCTCTTCTATTGTTATTTTTTTTATTAAATTTAATAATAATGCAACACTAGCTTTATCATCTAAATGGCGTGATTTGATAAAACCACTTTTTGTTATTTCAGCTCTAGGGTTAAAGGAGATAAAATCACCAACCTCAATTCCAAGCTTTCTTACATCATCTGCATTATGTACCTTTTCATCAATTCTTACTTCAATATTCTTTTGATTTCTTTCTAATTTTCCTGCATCCTTATAAACATGGACAGATGTTTGATGCATGAGAATTGTTCCTGAATAAACTTCACCATTAATGGTCTCGATTTGGCAATACTCTCCCTCAATCGAGTTATAAGTAAATCCACCTATTAAATCAATCATTAGTCTTCCTGTTGATTTGATTTCCTTCACAATTGCCCCTAAGGTATCAACATGTGCAGTTAACATTCTATGTTGATTTTTGTTTTCTCCAGGAATTGTTACAAGTAAGCCACCTTTATGGTTTCTCTTCATTTCAACATGAAAATCTTTTAAATAGTTCTCTACAAATGAGATAACTTCAGTCGTATGACCTGAAGGACTAGGGATTTCCACTAATTCTTTTATAAGCTGCATTGTTTCTGACGTTATTGATTTCATAAGATCTCCTTAACAAATTTTTGATTTGTAGTTCTCTCATATTGTAGCTTACATAAAGGAGATTTAAAAACAATAATCAAATCTATAGAGTGACTACTATAAATGAATAGGATAAACCCAAATTAATAGTTACATGTTTTCCTCTTATGTAGTATGTTCTTAATTAAGGTTCTTTAAATTCTAAAATAATTCTTAAGGAGATAGTAAGATGAATAAAAAGGGTGTTTCGAGAAGATATGATTTAGACTGGTTAAAAGTCATAGCTACTCTGTTTGTTTTTTTGTACCATTGCTCAATGTATTTCAATCCCTTTACTTGGCATGTCAAAAATAATCAACTTGATAACGGCATTATTTTAACTATTTCTTTATTAATTGGAATTTGGATTATGCCGCTTTTCTTTGTATTGTCAGGAATTAGTACATCGTATTCCTTGAGTAAAAGAAATGCTAAATCATATTTACTTGAACGATTTATTCGATTAGGTATACCCTTACTTTTTGGGATATTTATTCTTTCACCACCACAAGTATATATTGAGCGGCTAGATCACAGTCAATTTTCAGGCTCATTTTTAGCATTTATTCCACATTATTTTAACGGATTTTATTTAGAAATTGGAGGTAGTGGGAATTTCGCTTTCGTTGGATTACATCTATGGTATCTTTTGGCCCTATTAATCTTCTCTATTATAACAATGCCTTTATTACTTAAATTTCAACCTATAAAGCAAGTATCATTTTACCAGTTTATATTTATTCCTATAGCCTTTACCCTTGTTTCTATATTTAGTATGACTGTAAATCTTGGGGGCTGGGATTTATTAGTTTACCTGATTTTATTTTTAGTAGGGTACTTCTTTTTTTCTAGCAATTCTATTTTACGCTTGATTCAGCAAAAATTTAGCTATCTGTTAATTATAAAGATCATTTCATTATCAACTTATATCTTTTGGTTTCATTTAGGCGTTCCAGAGAAATCGAATAATAGTTATTTTATTTTTGTGTTTTTATCCGTGATTAGCAGTTGGAACCTTATTCTTATTTTTTATTATCTGACTTTTAAGTATTTATCTTTCACCAATACTACCCTTAAATATTGTAGTGAAGCAGCTATGCCGTTTTATGTTCTCCATCAACCTATCATTGTGTTGATTGGGTTTGTGATTAAAGATTTTCAATGGCCAATTTTAATAAAGTTTCCTGTTCTTATATTTGTTTCATTTATTTTAATAGGAACTATTTATCATTTTGTTATACGTCATTTTAACGTGTTAAGAATACTATTTGGAATGAAAGGGAAAGGAAATCCGAATAAAACTGTAAAAAGAAACAGTATTTTAGCATAAATAGGTTAAGGTTAGGTTTGCAGATTTAATATACTGCTATACATAATAGCTTCTCTTACACTTGTTAATTGAAGTGAGTTAAATAGCCTCCTAAAAAAAGCGTTTAAAAGCACTACTTACGCTTTTTTCACGAGGAGGCTTCCTTGTTCTATAAAAATTGCTTTCAACAGAATTAAACTAAACCAGTCACTTAAATACTCCTATAACAGTTAATGCAATCTATTAGGAACAATCTTTCAGAAAAGAGCCTTACTTTATAGCAGAAATTCTGTTTCTTCCTTTTATGTGATACAATCACCTCTCTTAAAAACTTATTATCCCCCAAAGAAAAGATCTAAAATATTCGAAGTAGTTGAAGCTTTTTTATTATAAAATTCAGAATAACCACAAGAATTACAATAGACAACGATAAATTGGTTGTTTTGAACATCAAACATCTTTGATAACCCTGTACCTGTCATTGCCACTTCCTTTTTTCCAGCATCATGACTACCACATTTTATACATCCGTTAACTTTCATTACCTTCACTCCCTCAAACTTTACTTATCTATATTACGGATGACTACATCTAAACGTTTCATTATTCTCCATCAGTGTATGTATTTACATTACTTCTAAAAGGTATCAAGAAGAAAATTACCACTACATACATTGTTTAATAGTAAAAATAGTAAAAAAACAAAAGGCCGCAAGCGACCTTTTGTTTACTTTGAGTCTTTATCCTAAATAAGCAGCTCCAACGATAATTAAAAGAATGAACAATACAACGATTAACGCGAAGCCTCTACCTCCACCTGCTACTGGTGCAGCATATCCAGCACCGTAACCTGTGCCACAGCCGTAACCACCATAACCGTATCCACCAAATCCGTAACCCATTATAACTCCTCCTTTATTTTTAATAAAAACCTTTACTTTTTTTAGTAACCAACGAAAGCCGAACCTACAATAATTAGTAGGATGAATAAAACAACGATTAACGCAAATCCACCGCCATATCCCGGAGTTGCACCGCTCATCAACAACACCTCCCTTTCGTTGTAATACTACAATATGAAACTGGGGACTTGTCTGTAAGGGCATTCGCACAGTTATCAAAAAAAACTTTAAAATTCGTCGTGACAGGCACCCCCCGAGTTTTGTCGATACTCGCATAACCTGTTTGCAAAATTGTAAGATTTGGTTTTGTTATAATGGGAGAATAAAATGTTACAATGACAATAAAGAAAGGTAAGACTACAAAGGATCAGGTGATATAATGAAGAAGTTTGTATTTTTTTTAATTTGTCTTTTATGCATGATACCAACAATATCTATTGCCCATACAAAGATTACGAATTCTACACCTAGCGACGGTGCAGTGGTTACAAGTGATTTATCTGAGTTATCAGTTGAATTTGCTGAAGAAATCGAAAACCAAAGTACATTGTTATTAACTAATGAAAATGGAGAAGAAATACCTCTTGATTCCATTACCGTAAATGATAATATCGTGACTGGAAATTTGAGCACACCTTTAGAGAATGGAAATTACACAATAACATGGAAAATAGCTGCAAAGGATGGTCATGCGATTAGCGGGGAAATACCATTTACTGTTGAAGCTATTACAAAAGAAGACTTAGATGAAGAAAATCCAAAAGAAACTGAAAATGTACAAACTGAGCAAGAAAATAAAGATGACAGCTCTAATTCGGCAAGCTCTATCACTGAAGAATTAAGTGAAGACTCAGAGTTAACTGAAGCAAATGAAACTGAAAATGTTCAAGAAAATAAGGCTTCATTACTACCAACAATTTCAGTTATTGTTTTAGTTGTATTATTAGGTGCTGGAATTTTAATTTTAATGCGTAAAAAGAGGTAATTATGCAGCAAATCATTCCAATAACACAATATGTATCATATATGCTTTTTTCTTATTTAGTTGGATATATTGTTTTACAATATGTTCCTGAATCAATGAAACCAAGCATTAAAATCTCAAAAGCCAGTCTTTTACTAGCAGTTTTAGGAATTATCATATTAACATTTTTACCAGTCGTTGAAGTTATTTTATTTTTTTCAACTGAAGGACTTTTTAGCTTAACAGCGTATTCAATCTTAACTGAGTTTCAGGTAGGCATCGCTTGGTTATACGGAAGCTTTTTTGCTGTATTATTATGGATGACCATATATGTTTCAGGCTCGAAATATTTACAATCTATATTTTTGCTCTTGATGATTTTATCTGTTGGTTATTCAAGTCACGCTTCAACACTAAACTTATGGTCTGGTCTATTTTCACACTCCCTTCATTTTCTTGTTGTTACGATGTGGGTTGGCGTTCTAATACATGTTAGTTGGATCGCAAAGGGCAATGAAAATTGGTCTAATTTCTTAAAATGGTTTACTCCCTTTACAATTGGATTATTTTTAATTACAACAATCTCCGGAATATTTTTAATGCTTTTTGTTGTTCAGCCAGGAGATTATTTTAATTCCTGGGTTCTGCCTTATGGACAAATGATTTTATTAAAACATATAAGTATTATTCCAATCTTAGCTTTTGCGTTAATCAATGGTTTTCTTGCTAAAAAAGCAGGACAGGATCCCCATTTCAACCCTATTAAATGGGTACAAGCAGAAACTCTAATACTAATGCTCGTCTTTTTTATTACTGGTGTTCTAGGAACTTTACCACCTCCTCATCAAGTGAATGCGACTGTCATTCAGGAAGGACCAGCTTTTTGGTTGGAAAGTATTCTCAATTACGAAATCGTTGCTCCACTAACTGTTCAGTTTTCACCAGCCTTTGAAGGAATTTCATTACTTTTCATCGCCTTTATTTTTTTAGGTATGATTATTCTAAGCTTTTATAAAAGACTTTCACCATTCATAGCATTAGGTTTTGCTTTAACATTTATTGTGGCAACATATTTAGGTCTTATGTTTTCGATTTTAATTAAGTAAGACACAAGGGAATTTTGTTGTAGATTTCCTTTCTAGGTTTTTTCCGAGAAAAAAGGATGAATCAATTTATCAGGGATACTTCCCCTAAAAATTGATTCATCCTTTTTATTATAGGCAGTGTGTTGCTTATAACAACTCTAAGAGTACAGCACAGTTATAGCCTCGTGATATCTTTTCTTCTAAAATCATGTCACTTTATGCTATAAATCAATGTTTACACCACTTAGTCTGGTATAATACAAAAACCTTTCAAAAAAACAGGTATTAACCTACTATTTTCTTTTGCTCTGACCTGGCAACAGTTATTCCAGTTGATTCTTCAAAATTATAAAGGCTAGTTGGTAAATCTGTAAATCGTTCTAGTTCATTATAAGCAGGTATTCCATGATATGACATATCAAGACCTTCTTCTTCCTCTTCTTCTGTTGCTCTTAAACCAACAGTGATATCAGCTATTTTTGCAATAGCTACGCCTCCGACTAACCCCCAAACTGCAACTACTAATGCTCCAAGCACCTGTATTCCAAGAAGAGAAAAAGATCCAGTTGTAAATAAACCCTCTGTTGAATCAAATAATCCTACTGCAACCGTTCCAAAAATCCCATTAAATCCATGAACAGCAACTGCTCCTACAGGATCATCAATTTTCATATTATCTATTAACAAAGTTGCATAGATAACAATAATTCCACTTATAGCGCCAATTATGATGGCACTCCATTGATCAACAAATGCACAGCCAGCTGTAATAGCTACTAAACCTGAAAGTACTCCATTAATCGTCATACTTGGATCTGCTTTTCCAAACTTATTCATTGTTAAAAGTAGTGTCACAGTTCCTCCACTAGCACCAGCAAGCATCGTATTGATTGCGATTGAAGCTAAAGATGCGTCAGAAGCATCTAATGTACTACCACTATTAAAAGCGAACCAACCAAACCACAAAATAAAAGCTCCACTCGATGCTAATGGTATATTACTAGGTGCAAACACATTCACACTGCCATCATTGTTAAATCTACCTTTTCTAGCACCTAGTAATTTTGCTATAGCTAATGCGGCAAATCCTCCAACAGCATGAATAGCTGCTGATCCTGCAAAATCCTTCATTCCTAATTGCGCCAACCATCCGTCACTATTCCAAATCCAATGACCTGATATTGGATAAATAAGTAATGTGATAAGTGCTGCCGCAATAATATAAGCTTTAAAATTCATTCGTTCTGCAACTGCTCCAGAAACAATTGATACACAGGCAATAGCAAAACCCATTTGAAATAACACAAATGCTTCACTTGGCAATTCAAGTCCAAGATTAATTTTTTCAGGACTTCCAAAGAGGCTTGTACCGATTAAGCCGAATGCATCTTCTCCAAACATAATCCCAAAGCCTATTAACCAAAATGCTAACGCTCCGATTGTTAAATCCACAAAAATCTTCATCGTAACATTTACAGCATTTTTCGTTCGAACGAGACCAGCCTCTAACAAACTGAAGCCTCCCTCCATGAATAATACCATCGCAGCTGCTATAACAATCCAAACGGTATTTAAATGAATAAGTTCCATCTTTAGAAGCCTCCCTTCGTTGTTAGATCGTCAATCGTTATATCCGGCTCACCTGTTCGAATATTATATGCTTCAAGAATAGGGTAAACATAGATTTTCCCGTCTCCATCTTCGCCTGTTTGTGCTGAATCAATAATTGTCTTAATTGTTAACTCAATCATGTGATCTGATAAAACAATTTCTAATTTTATTTTTGGATGTAGCGTTACATTGTAGTTTTTCCCTCTATATACACCTTTTGTATCCTTTTGCTTACCTCTTCCTACTACTTGTGAAACAGTAAAGCCTGTAATCCCTATACTCTTTAACCCCTTTATCGTTTCAGTAATTTTTTGAGGTCTTATAATCGCTTCTATTTTCTTCACTTTAATCACCTTTTACTTGTTAGGTTTTCTAACATTATTATGTTAAGTATTATAACATCATTGAAGAAAGAGTCAATACTTTAACAGATAAAAGTTTTCAGAAAAATAGAATAAATAATCAGGAGACTCATCAATACAATATTTTTATAAGAAAAGTTCAATAAAACTAAAAAAGTGTTCACAGGAATATCGATTCCTTGTGAACACCTTCTTCTAAAATATAATTATCTTATTTGACCATTACCACTCATCAAAAACTTAACAGTTGTTAATGCAGGTAAACCCATTGGACCACGAGCATGTAATTTTTGAGTAGATATACCAATTTCTGCACCAAATCCTAATGCACCGCCATCAGTAAAGCGCGTAGAAGCATTATGATATAAAGCTGAAGCATCAACTAAGCTCATAAATAATTTTGCAGTATCTTTATTCTCCGTTACAATAGCTTCAGAATGCTTCGTACCATATGCTTCAATATGATCAATAGCTTCTTCAACATTATTTACTGTTTTAACGGCAAGATCTAAGCTTAGATATTCATTTGCCCAGTCTTCTTCATTAGCTAAAACCGAGTTCGGGATATACTTCAAAGCAGTTTCGTCACCATGAACAGTAATTCCATGCTCTTTAAGTGTTTGAATTAATTTTTCACTGTTTTTCTCCAGCCATTCTTTGTGAATGATCGCTGTTTCAAGTGCATTACACACTGCTGGACGGTCCGTTTTTGCATTGACAAGAATGTTTAATGCTTTTTCAACATCTGCTTCAACATCAATATATAAATGACAATTCCCAACACCTGTTTCAAGAACAGGTACTGTTGCATTATTTACAACTGCACTAATAAGTGATCCTCCACCCCTTGGAATTAACACATCAATATGCTCTTTCATAGTAAAAAGCTGTTGTGTAGCTTCACGGTCAGTGCTTGCAATAAATTGCACCGCATCTTTCGGGATTTTAGTATTACCTAGTGCTTCATGCATAACTTGCACGATCGCTTTGTTTGATGATAAAGCAGATGATCCG
The DNA here is from genome assembly GCF_007994985.1 of Metabacillus litoralis. Taxonomy (GTDB): domain Bacteria; phylum Bacillota; class Bacilli; order Bacillales; family Bacillaceae; genus Metabacillus; species Metabacillus litoralis. Next base: position 176,205 of record NZ_VOQF01000004.1, read on the forward strand.
CCTTTTAATACGATGGCATTTCCTGATTTAAGCGCAAGTCCTGTAGCGTCTACAGTAACATTTGGACGTGCTTCATAAATCATACCAATAACACCTAGAGGTACTGTTACCTTCTCAACAAGCAAGCCATTTTCAAGCGTCCAATTCGAGATTGTTTTCCCTGTAGGATCCTCTAAAGTAGCAACTTGACGAAGACCATCAGCAAAGTCCGTAATTCGTTCTTTAGATAATGAAAGTCGATCCATATAAGCCTCTTCATATCCCTTATCTCGACCAACTTGAAGATCCTTTTCATTTTCATCTAAAATATATTGGAATTTTTGCTCTAAATGATCTGCTAAAACATGTAGTGCTTCATTTTTCTCTTCTGTTGATAATAAACTAACCTTTTTTGCTGCTTTTTTTGCTGCTATTGCTTGTGCTTCAACGTTTGTTTGTTCTTTTGTTACAGACATGCAATTCCTCCTTTTTATACTCCAACAGGTAATGATAATTCAAGCTCGCAAACAAGATCATCAAAATGTACAACTTCTTGTTTCTTAGCTTCTTCACCCGTTTTATTCCTAATTTCTTCTAATTCTTCATTCGAATAATTGACAACTCCAAGACCAATTCTCTCACCTTCATGATCAAGAATACGGATTACTGAACCTTTTTCGAATTGTCCATTTACTTGTTCTATATCTGAAGAGTAAATACTATGCTTATGATCTGCAATCGACATCTTCACATGTTGATTGATTACAAGTTCACCTTCAGGACCGGAATGGAAGGCAATCCATTGCTTCTTCTGATTTAAGTTTACTGTTTCATTAGTTACTTCAAAATAAGTTCCTCTAGCCTCACCATTAACAGCATCACCTAAAATATTTGATACAGTAGCTTTACCTAAGAATGTCGATATACCTGAAGCCATTGCAATCTTAACGGCATCAATTTTCGATTTCATTCCACCCGTACCAACATTACTTCCAGATTCTCCAGCTCCCTCTTCTATCTCAGGGGTTATTTCATATACCTTTTCAAGCAGCTTTGCTTCATCATTTTTACGAGGATCTGAATCATATAAACCATCTATATCTGATAAAATGATCAATTGATCAGCTTCTACTAACCCTGCAACTTTTGCTGATAAAGTATCATTATCACCAAACTTCAATCGATCAACTGTTACTGTGTCATTTTCATTAACAATCGGAATAATTCCACGCTCTAATAAAACATTTAATGTGTTTCTTACATTGTTATAGCGATATTCGTCAGAAAAGTCACTACGAGTAATTAAGATTTGTGATGCCACATAGCCATGCGATAAAAAGATTTCTGAATAAGCTTCAATTAATAATCCTTGACCAATCGAAGCTGCAGCTTGCTTTTCTGGTAATGACGTTGGTCGATCAATACAACCTAATTTTCGATATCCTGCAGCAACTGCTCCTGAAGATACGAATACAATTTCATGACCTTCATCTTTTAACAATGCTATTTCATCTGCTAATTTCTCTAGTTTACGTCGACTGATTTCACCGTGTCGACTTGTTAAGGAACTGCTTCCTACTTTTATTACAACCCGTTTTTTCTCATTGTCTAGGGCCGTCATTCTATCACTCCTGAGTTGTTTTTGTCTCTTTATCGTTAAAAATTCCGTTTAAACTTTTAAACTATTTATTTGCACTAACCAATAAACTTTCCTGTATTTGCTCACTAATTTCCTTTGAGCGTATTGCTGCATGTTCAACAGCTTTAGAGATTGCTAGACCTCCACCATTATCATCAAGTGCTTTTAATCCTGCAGCTGTTGTACCATTAGGAGACGTTACTTTCTCTCTAAGAACAGTCGGAGTTACATCTTGCTCTTGAATCATTTTAGCAGCACCTACTATCGTTTGAGCGATGATTTGTCTTGTTGTTTCAACATCAAAACCAGCTTCTGAACCTTGCTTCTCCATATGCTCCATTAAATAGTAGAAGTATGCTGGACCACTTCCTGCAAGACCTGTGAAGATATCCATATCCTTTTCTTTAATCGTATAAACTTCACCTATACAGCCTAGTAATTCTTGAGTTAAAATAATATTCTCATTTGATGTTGCATGACCTGGGGAAATTGCTGTAGCTGATTCTCCGATTGTACTTGACGTATTCGGCATGACTCTCACTACCTGTTGGCCATTATGAAGGTTTTGTTCAAGATATGTTGTTGTGATACCCGCTAGAACAGATAGTACGAGTTGATTTACTTCGATTTGACCAATCAAGTTATTTAAAGCTTTTTCCACATCTTTTGGTTTCATAGCTAAGATAAAAACATCTATTTGATCAAACTGTAACTGATCTAGTTTGATTCCTTTTATTCCATATTTAGCTTCTAAAACAGCTAGTCGTTCACCATTTGAACGATTTGTTGCTATAATTTGATGTGCTGGAATCTTATTAGAATTTACTAAACCAGATATCATTGCTTCAGCCATCGAACCTGCACCTATAAACGCAACTGTCTTTTCGTGTAGCATCTCATCTCTCCAATATCGTTCGTATTTTTGTTCGTATTTTTGCTCACGATTTAATACTAACACGCTCAATTTTATAATCAAGGTATAAGCGTTATGTTGTGAGTATTTCTTCCAATTAGTGAGTGTAAGCGTTGCCATTCATACATATTTACTTCAAAAAGCGTCTCAGACCTGATAAACGCTTCTCAACCCTTATTTTAAGGAAATTATTTAATTCAAATATTGAAAATGTTTATGATATTCACCTAAATTAACGAACGTGATATCATTCGAGTGTTTTTTCGGACAAAGCTCTATTCTTGTTTATCCTTTACTTTATCTAAAACAGGATCAAGCTTAAGCCAATGATCCCAAATGTATTTTTAAGCATCCTCTACCTTCAAATGTGATCAAGCAATTAATCACATTTGAATAAACCGTCTCTCTTAACGCTAGTTCTAAATTTTCATATTTAAAATTAAACTCTTTATGTAATAATTTCACTGGTGAACAGTTTCTTCCTGTTAAAGCCAAGCTAGACTCTGTTTTCATTTAATTTCTCCTATTAAACAAGCAGTGAGTTTCTCGCTAAAACCCGGAACCACCTGCAAGTATAATTTTTTTCTTCATCTTAATCTCTCCTCACTCAACTAATAGAAAAAAGCTTAAAAAAGGATCATTGAAAATTAGGCAACAAATACAAAACTCAATAAACAACATTAAATTCTAACCTATCAAATAAAGAATCATGTTTCTTCCTATCTATTATGTCAATTCCAAATTTGTATAAGGTACATCGCTAGTTAATTTGATTTATTTTGTTGTTTCTTGTATTATTAGCTTTTAATATTGCTTCAATTGTTATACAATTCCAATTATGTACGCTTACATATATTGAGTCTTTTTAGATCTTGAAAGGGGAAAGAAAATGAAAAAATTATTACTTACACTATTTATATCTCTATTAGCTCTATCTCTTGCTGCATGTAACAATGATGAAGAAAAGCAAGCAGATGATGCTAAAACGACGGAAAAGGTAGAGAAAACAGAAGAGGCTGCTGTTGACCAGGAAGAAATGCAAAAAAAGCTGGATAAACAAAAGGTTGAGGCTGATAGTGTTGTCGCAATTGTAAATGGACAAGAAATCAAAGGAACAGAATTTAATGATGCCCTTTCACTATTTCAATCAAATGCAATGAGCCAGGGACAAGATGTAACAAATGATGAGTTAGCAAAACAATTGAAAGATAGCTCGCTTGATTTTATTGTTGGACAAACCTTAATCATGCAGGAAGTAGATAAAAAAGGTTATACAGCTTCGGAGGAAGAAATTGATAAAGCGCTAGAAACTGAAAAAGCACGTTTTAAAACAGAAGAAGAATTTGAAGCAGCTTTAAAAGAAAGTGAGTTAACAGTAGAGGATCTTAAATCTCAAATCTCTGATAATGTTAAAATCACACAATACCTAGATAAAGACGTTAAAGTTGAAAAAGTAACAGATGATGAAGTAAAGAAGTATTATGATTCCCTTGTCTCAGCTAATGGCGAATCAGAAGAAACACCAAAATTCGAAGACGTTAAAGAAACATTAAAAGCGAATCTTGAGCAACAAAAATCACAGCAAGAAATTAGTGCCAAAATTGAAGAACTACGTAAGGGCGCTGAAATAGATTTAAAAATATAATGCTACTATGTAAAAGGCTGTGTGTTTTTCACACAGCCTTTTACATGTTGATTTATGAAATGGATTCACTTTAAAATCAAACTTTCTATACACAGGAATAACGTGCTTATCCCACTCTTTTAATCAACGACAACTATCTATCGCAATAGATTGTAAAAAGAATAAAATCTCATACATAAAAAGTAACGTAGTTGTTCATACTATCACTAAGGACTTGTAGCTCAACGTTTAGAGCAGTCAGTAGTAAAAGCACCTTTATTGCTGTACTTCTTGTGGGTTTAAATCCCACCAAGTCCTTACATTACTCATAAAAGTTTTTTGAAATAAAATAACGTGCTTCGATGTAAGAAGCACGTTATTTACCGATTACTATTCAACTATATTAACAAAAATGTCATCAACAACTGGTTCTTTTTCAATTAATTCTGCTTCCTTCATCCAGCTTATTGTTTCTTCCCATTGTTTCTTATCTTGACTACCGAAACCTGATTCAGACTTCATTAAAGGTAATAAAATCTCCAAGCTTTGAACCTCAACTTCCTCAACTAGTGGAAAATTTGCTTCATCTTGATTGCTTAATAAAATCTCTAATGCTTCCTCTGGATTTTCAGCAGTAAATTCATATCCTTTAGTTGCTGCTCGCCAGAATGCTTTAATGTGCTCTTGCTCTTCTTCCCATGTTTGATCACTTGTTACAGCAACTAGTTCATAATAGCTTGGAATACCAAATTCTGTTGGGTTAATATTTCGAGTTTCATGACCCTCGTGCTTTAATACTGGTACTTCATGATTAATATACGCTCCAATTACAGCATCTACATTATTACTCACAATTGAGGAACCTAGTTCAAAACCAACATCAATCATTTCAACATTTTCAGGATTACCACCATCATTTTTAACCATTGATTGAATAAGTGATTCATTTAACGGAATACCAGGGAAGCCAACTTTTTTACCTTCTAAGTCTTTTGGAGACTGTATTTCACTATCTTCCATAAATATAACTCTATTTAAAGGAGAACGAACGATGGCTCCTACTGATTTTATTTTAACATCTTGATTTGCACGTGCTATTATAACATCTGGTTGATAAGAGATACCAAGTGTTACCTTTCCTGTTGCTGCTAAATTAATTGGATCTGTTGGATTTGCCGGAAATTGAATATCAACATTCAGTCCTTCTTCTTCAAAATATCCTTTTTCTTTAGCAATGTATAAATAACTATGAACAGCATTTGGATACCAATCCAGCATTATACTAACATCTTTTAACTGTTTCTTTTCTTCTCCACCTGTACTACTTTTTCCAGCACATGCAGTTAACATCCCAACTACTAAACATAACATCATTATCAATACTTTTTTCATTCTGTTTTCCTCCATTTTAATATCCTTTTTTCCACTGCACCAACAATTACAAAAAGTAAAATTCCAATTGCTGATAAAATAACGATTGGTGCGAAAACGCCTGCACCATCAAATTGAGTCATCATCCGTCTACTAAAATAACCTAATCCTGCTTGTGCACCAATCCACTCACCTATTGCCGCTCCAATTACACTGAGTGTGACAGCTACCTTCAGTCCAGAAAAAAAGTTTGGAGCACTACCTGGAACTTGTAGCTTAAAGAAAATATCTTTTTTACTTGCACCCATTGTTAATAATAAATCTTTATATTCCTTATTCGTCGCACGTAATCCATCAAAGGTATTAACGGTAATTGGAAAAAACGTGATCAAAACGGTTACGATAACCTTGCTCCAAATTGAATATCCAAACCAAAGCACAAAAATTGGTGCTAATGCTATTATTGGAATTGTTTGAGATGAGATGAGCAGCGGATAAAATGTCTTTTCTACTGTTTTATTCACACTCATCCAAACTGCAAGTCCAACACCAATAACAATTGATATAAAAAGTCCGATTAGTATTACCAAAGTTGTTGCTGGTAAGTGATTAAGAAACAAAGGCTCTCTTAACTCCCAAAGCTTTAATAAAATTTCAATAGGTGTTGGTAAAATAAAACCTAAATTAACAATACGAGCTCCAATTTCCCAAATACATAGAAGAATTACAACGAGTAAACATGAAGCTCCGTATTTTTGTATATATGTCATAAATTCACCTTCGCTCGTAACTCATCTAGCAACATTTCTTTTAACTCAATCATTTTGGGATGATTTAAATCCTTTAAAGATCTTGGTCTTCCTAGTGGAACGTTAACCTCCTTTAACTCTGTTACAGGCTTTTCCGTAAAAATAAAGATTCGATCTGATAAAAATAATGCTTCATTTACGTCATGAGTAATAAATAAGATGGTATTTTTACGTTTCTGCCATTGAGTGACAAGCCATTCTTGTAAAGATAATCTCGTAATCGCATCAAGAGCACTAAAAGGCTCATCTAAAAGGAGGATTTGTGCACCACTTAAAATAGACCTTAAAAAAGATACACGCTGCCTCATTCCCCCTGATAATTCACTTGGAAATTTATCTTCTACCCCAGCTAAACCAAACTCTTCAAGCAAATTAACCACTTGAGTATATGCTTCTCTTTTCTTCATTCCTTTAATTTCTAGCGGAAGTAATGCATTTTCAACAATCGTTCTCCAAGGTAACAACAAATCCTGTTGTGGCATATAACCTACTTGACCAAGTCGATTAGAAACAGATTTATTTTGTAATAAAATGGAACCTGAAGTTTGTTGTTCTAATCCTGTTACAAGCTTAAATAACGTACTTTTCCCTGAGCCACTAGGACCGATAACACTAACAAATTCACCTTTATTAATTTGTAAATCTAAGTTCTTTATTATTGGAATCGGCTCATTATTATACTGAAAAGTAACATTTTTAAACTGTAACGCATGATCATTCATCTGTAGGCCACATCTTTTCGTTAAATGCCATATCCCAAAACATATACTCAAAGCGAGTTGTATTTAAAAATATTTCCTCTAGCTTTTCTAACTCTACTTCTGGTTTACCTCCTGTTAATTCATCCATTAAATCAATACACCATGTTGCAAGCTGACCAAATTCTTCTGAAGCGTACATACTAATCCACTCTCCATAAAATTCGTGCTCACTTGCTCCTTCACGACTATTTAAATCCTTACCTATTTCCCAATAGCTCCACATACAAGGTAAAAGTGCTGCAACAAGTTCTGCAAGTGTCCCATTTTGACTAACATGTAGCATGTAGTGAGTATAAGCCAAGGTTGTTGGTGATGGTTTTGCTGCTTCAAGCTCCTCAAGCGTAACGGAAAATTTCTTCGCATATTGACGATGAAGCTCCATCTCTTCATTTAATGTCGAATCCAATAATGTGGCAAACTTCCCCATTGTTTTAAGATCTGTTGCCTTAACAGCTCCTAATGCAAAAACCTTTGCATATTCTATTAAATACAAATAATCCTGAATCATATAAAAGCGAAATTTATTTTTATCTAATGACCCATCACCCATTCCTTGTACAAATGGATGCGCATGATTTTTTTGCCAAATTGGTAGTACATTTTCATAAAGTCGTTCACTAAATTTCATTCGGGGGTTACCTCCTCTTTATCATTGCAGAAAGCATTATGGAAGCTTGCTAGCTGCTATTTCTACTATTCTCTTTTTGTATGACACCAATCATAAATAAACATTAATATAACTTTGGTATATTCTATTAGCTGATCGATTGATAGCTGTTCATTTACTGCATGAGCATGCTCTAGCCTACCTGGACCGTAGATAGCCGTCGGAATACCAGCCTCACCTAACCAACCTCCATCAGTTACAGTTGGTGAGACATCCACGATTGCTTCCTTATGCAAAACAGTATAATGTGCTTTAGCTAAATTCTTAACAGCAGAATGTTCTGAGTCTACCTCAAGTGAGGGGAAAATTTCACCTCTATCTACAATCATCGACTTACCACCCCAAATAAACGTTGGAGGGTTTTCTTTTAACCACAAATCAGCTTTAGCTACAGATAAAATATGATCTTCAATTTCTTTTATAATTTGTTCATGTGACTCATTTGGGTAATAGTGGACAGTTACCCATAGACGACATTCGTCTGCAACAAATGCTGCATGTCTTCCTCCTTCAATAACAGCTGGATTTATTGTATTTGTTCCAGGTAAGAAACCTTTATAACTCTTTGTAATTGCCCAGTGACGTTCAAGCTCTTGCAGACCGTGGATAATTTTCACCATCTTTTCAATAGCACTTGCAGCAAATAAATCTCCACCAGCATGAATCATTTGTCTTCTTGTTGCATCATGATAAGTCTGATTACTCTTTACAGTAATCCAACCCGTTATAACGCCACCTTGCCCTTGAATATGTAAATCACTTGTATCCACCACAACTGCAAAATCTGCTTTATAGCCTCTCTTACAGCATTCTAATGTTCCTGCTTCTCCTACTTCTTCTCCAATGACAGATTGTAAAATTAAATCACCAGGTAATTCAATACCTGCTTCATGAAGTAGCTGGATGGCAAAAAGTGCACCTGCCAAGCCACCTTTCATATCTGCAGCACCACGCCCGATAATCACTCCATTTTTGACGATTGGAATAAAAGGATCTACATCCCACTGTTCACTCTCATCTACTTCTGCAACATCAATATGCCCATTAATGATCAGGCTTTTATAGGTTTCTGCTTGTTTTCCCTTTAATACTCCAACAACATTAGGATCATTGTGATAAACATCCCACATATCAATCGAAAAACCTTTTTCTTCTAGAAAATCGGCTATGAATTTCTGTGCATCAGCTGTATTTCTAGCAGGAGGTGCTGGTGTTTTATATTCGATTAATGTTTTCAGCAACTCAATTAATTCATTCTTTCGTTCATCGATTTGATCAAGGATATGTTGTATTTTATGTTGCAAAAAAATTACCTCCTCTTATTTATTAAGGCTGTTTTCTGAAAGATTGTTGCTATGTAACCAAAATATCCAGTATTAACAGTGTATTTCCGCATATAAAGCTTCCATTTTAAAAATAAAAGATGCTACTAGACTTACTACCTTGGTGATTTCTCGAGTATTCAAAAGCAACAAAGTTTACTAAAACAGCCTTATAAAAAGAACATAAAAAAACCACTTCTAAGAAAGAAGTGGTTTGAATGTACATGTTTATAACAATCCGCTTTTTAAAAAATAGATGATAGCGGGAGTATTCGTTATTTCACGTATATAGTCAAACACCTCTTCCCTACGCTAGTATTATCTAGATCAGGTAATAAGGGTCAAGGCATAATGCCTCTCTCAGCTTAAGAAAGCTCCCCTAGTGGTGAAAAGATTTATATTTAGTTTGTGATTGATAGATTACATTATTTTTAACATATAATTCTATTTTTAGCAAACAAAATTAATAACTGCTCACATACACTCCCCTAAAGAGGTGTTGATAAATGATTTATTTTATGGATTTGTTCTTTGTCAAAACGCTTAAATAACATACCAAAAATAGAGGCTAGAATTTGTTGAAACAACATACCAATAACAACAGGAACTGCAACTGCTGGAGGGAAATATTGAACCGCAATTACTGCTCCTGCACTAATATTTCTCATACCTCCAGTGAACATCATCGCAATTTTTGTTTCTCGATCTTTCTTTATCAGACAGCCAAACATCCATGCTAAAAGATATCCTATAGAAGCTAAAACAAAAACAGTCAAACTAATCAATAATAGTTCTAGATTTACCTTTTTAATAAAAGGCGCAACAACTGCACCGTTTATCATAACAACTGATGATAAAGCCAATTTGGAAAATGGAGCTAATTTCTTAGAAGCTTGAACACTTCTTCCTTTTGTAAAATAATGAATAAGCATCCCTAAGAATGAAGGAATAACAACCATTAATAATAGACCATACATGATACTATATGCATCAATTTCTACATTTCTCCCAACAAGAAACGATAAAATGGATGGAACCAGAAAAGGTGATAATATTGTATCTATTAATATAATAGAAAGTGCTAAAGCAATACTTCCTTTATAAATGTTTACCCAGATAAAACTAGTTATTCCTGTAGGAATGACAGTAGCTAACACTAGCCCAGTTATTGTTAAATCATCTACAAAAAACAAATGACCAACAGACCAAGCAATTAGAGGCATGATTAGATGTAATAATAATAAAATCAAAATAAAAGACAATGGTTTTTGTACTGCTCCTTTTAATGCTTGAAAACTGGAGCTTAAACTACCTGAAAACGTCATAAAAGCAAATATAAAAGGAATTAAAAATGCGAAAGGTAAAAGATGATCTGCTAGTACAATACCTATGATCACACTAATTGGTGTTAAAACTGGCATTAATTTTTCTAAAAGTCCATTAAAAGCTTCAAGCATGAAACATTCTCCTAATCTTGGATTCTAGATGTATATACTACATAGTTCTATCTTTCATACATTGCAGTAGGAAAAGAAGGATATTTTAAAGCAAATAGCTAAGAGAATGCTGCAGTGATATGAAATTATCGTTTAAAGCAGAGCCATAAAGGTAAAATTGCTATGAACTTCCCTACTTTTGATCAACCACATTTTGAATGCTTCTCACAATGTTTTCTATATAATTTTTTTCATGTGGTACGAAGTTTTGTTTAGTAATCATTTTGTTAACAAACATTTTTTCTCGTTCTTCATTCTCTATAAAACCTTCACTTTTCATTTCTAGTTGATGATCATTCCACAGACTATAAAAGTGCTGTAACTTTGCTCTAAATATTCCAGAAACCTCTTCCTTTTGTAAGAAAAACGAATCGAATGAATGCGGTATTTCATATAAAAAAACATGACATAACTCATTATCTAACAGCACTTCATCATTTAATTGTTCTTTGATGATTCCCAAAGATATTAGATCATTTAAAGAAAGATCAACTCCTATCTCCTCCTTCAATTCTCTTACACCATCTTCAACAGTTTCATTTGCTAGTAAATGACCAGCAGCTGTTATATCAAGCAGGTTAGGATAATCCTTTTTTTGCTCACATCTTAATTGGAAATACAAATAAACCTCTCCTTTATGGAGACTGATTAACCAACAATGAAATGTTTCATGCCATAGTCCCTTTTCATGAACTTCTTTTCTTGTGGCAATACCTTTTGGATTACCTTCCTGATCAAAAATTTTCAGTACTTCTTCACTCATTCTATACAAACTCCTCATCATTCAATATCGAAGGCTCTCATCTTATGAATTAAAAATAATTATGCAGCGGAAACATTTTACAATCGAAAAGCTAGTAATCCAAGAAAAAATGTAAGCTATATACAGTTCTATAAAAAATACACAGCTTACGAAAACAGCTTTACCGAAAGACCAATGATGGTACATCAAAAATATTCCAAAGAACTAAAATATAAAAAATTGACAGAACCCACGAGATAACTGGTCTAAAATGGTGTATTGCCAATATTGAAAACATAACAATATTGAACGAGAACGACCACCATTCGTTCCATCCATTATAGTGCTTAATACCACCTAAGGCATGTGTAATAAATTCATTAGTTGCATATATCATAACCCACATAGCTATATAAATGAACTGTTTAGAAAGCCTACCTGTTGGAAAATTCCCCAAGTAGATCAGAATTGTGCAAGGATATTTAATACACATAATCAATAATGAAATATGAACACCAGTTAAGCCCAATTGTTTATCCTTAGGAACAGGTTCAAACTTCCATAAAGGAAAATAATCATAAAAGATAAAATGATAAAATAAATCACCTATAATAAAAAACAAAATTGTAGGATAGTATACCCTCCAATTTCTCCAATCCCCCCATTTCCAAGCAGCGAATATATAGATAGATCCATAAATAAAATTCATTTTGTCACCCTAATTTTCATTTATATTTAATAACTTCCATCATTTTACACCTATTATAATGTCCAAAATTTCACAAAATAGTTTAAGGCAGATATTCATCTAAGTTGGAATTGATTATGAAAAAGTGGAGATGACAATATTCATGAAAATTACTGTACTAACTTTAGTAACACTAGTCACTTTTATGTATAATACTGCACTTTCTCATGCTACTTCACAGCAATACTTTGATTTTGAAATTTCGTTACAAAAGTGGTCAGAAGTTAATGAGATAATTCCTCGTAGCTCTACTTTTACTGTCATTGATATTGAAACAGCTAAATCCTTTAATGTCCAAAGAAGAGCCGGTAGTGGTCATGCAGATGTACAACCATTGACTAAAAGTGACACAAAAGTCATGAAAGAAATCTACGATGGAAGCTGGAGCTGGCACCGCCGAGCCATTTTAATAGTTGCAAACAATATGTTAATTCCCGCTTCTATGCATGGAATGCCTCATGGTGCAGGAGCGATAAAGAATGGCTTTCCAGGTCATTTTTGTATTCATTTTAATGAAAGTACTACACATCGCTCAGGGAAATATGATATATCACACCATATTATGATTTTAAAAGCAGCAGGAAAATATGAAGAGTACATTAAAGCACTAACTGCAGAACAAGCGTTAAATGTACTTTTAGTTACAATCAAAAACAATGATAAAAATTTAGCAAAAGAAATAGCATTAAGTAATAAAGATCTTGAACGTGAACTTCAAGTTATCAATGATATAGAAGCATTGCGTTGGTCAATAGATCACCCTATCTATTCTGATGATTTACTTACGACTATCCCAGTTGAACTTAAAGTATATTTAAAGAACATTGGATCTATTAAAGTAAAAACAAATTTCACAATGATAAGAACCTCACCAATATCCTCTTGGAAAGTGAATATAGATCCTTTGATACAACTGATAAATGAAAATAAATAATAGTCCCAAAAACAAAGAGGAGAAAATGATGCAAATATTACTCTCGATGATTCTCGCATTTCAATTTATACAACCTGTAGACATATCCGGAAATATTTCGATTTCCTATAAAGAAAATGAAATTAAATCTGTAAGCCGGAGTGATTTAGTTCTCCATCCTATCTTGAACCTTATTGACGAACGAAAGCTAGAGGATTTAACTGAATACATCGACACAGCAGTCTATAAAGCACCTGTTGATGCTTTCATAAATGATCAAAATCAATTAATTAGTGAAGAAAAAGGATTTAAACTGGATGAAGTAAAATTCACTAAACAATTTTATAAATATTTTTATAGTAAAGGTTTTTCAACTCTTGATGTTCCAGTTCAAACCATATATCCCCGTGTTGATAGCGAATTACTTTCAAGTATTAAAGTGAAACAAATTAGCCATTATATAACCTTCTTCAATAATAGAAACAAACAGCGCTCTCAAAATATACATTTAGCATCTGAAGCAATTAATAACCATGTTGTTTTTCCTGGAGAGGTTTTCTCTTTTAATTCTGTTGTAGGTAATCGAACGATTGAAAAAGGGTATTTACCTGCTCCTATTATAGTAAGAGGTGAGTTATCAGAGGGAGTTGGAGGCGGTATATGCCAGGTTTCCTCCACACTTTTTAATGCGGTTGATCGTGCAGGTGTTAAAATAATTGAACGTTATTCACATAGCAGAAAGGTACCTTATGTACCACCAAATCGTGATGCAACTGTAAGCTGGTACGGCCCAGACTTCACATTTAAGAATCAACATAATCAGCCGTTACTCATCAGGTCTAAAGTCTTTGGAGGACAGCTGATCATCAATATTTTCTCATCAGAAGCAATTGAAACCAATAAAAAAACTATCCCTGATGCACCCAAAAAGCTCCCACTTGAAGTTATTGATTATTAAATCTTTATGGTGGGATCTTGACCACATTTTGCATTTAGCCATGTTTAATCCCCCTTTATTTGTGATACATCATTAGTAAAGGAGGAATTTATGATGAAACAACTACTTATAACAATTTTCTCAGTAGGAATACTGGTTGGGTGTAATCAGGTTGAAGAAGCTACAAATGAAATTGAAAATGAGGCAGAAGACGTTGAACAAGAAGTTGAGCAATCTCTAAATAATAGTGAAGAGGAAATTACCAATCTTATTAATGATTTAAACAACGAAATAGAAGAAGAAATTAATGATGTTGATCCATCTATTGTTACTGAAGGTGATACTGCTGTCATTAATACACCTTTATTATTCCCATTTAATGAAGAAGATTATGATGAATTATATGGGTTAATTGAGCAATCAAACTATGAAAGAATTAATGAGATGACTGAAAATGGTGATGTAATCATTGTTGACGAAAATACAGAGGTTGAAGTTGTTGATATGGGAATTAGACAAGCTAAAGTAGAAATCCTCTCATCAGGAGAGCAAGGGTATATACCAGCCAAATATTTAGCAGTAAATGAAACCTCATAAAAATATATATCTTAAAAAGCTTATAAAGATACATGAAAAATCCGGCTCTCATTTGAGAGCCGGATTAATAATTGTTATAAGAGCCGCGATTGCCGCATCATAAATTATAGAGTTTTAAACCACCACTCCTACAAGTGGGTGTTCGCAGAAGCTTTCATACCTTCCTCTACATAATGAAGGCTTGGTATTCCGACCTCAATGTAAAACTCCCTATTTCAGCTTAAAGGTTAAAACTTTATAAAAAATGCGTACAGCGCAGCTTGTATAGTTATAATACTAAAATATATAGGTGAATGCAATAGGAGATTTTTCCAAAATCATTTTTGTTTGTTATAACATTCATGAATCTGTTGTAATAACTCAGCAGATGTTATTAATTCTTCTCCACCACCCTGAACAAACGATGGTTTTCCCCCACCTTTACCATTAATAGCGGGTAGCACTTCATTTAATAATAGCTGTAAATTCACATTAACTTCTTCACTTCTAGCAATCACAAGCTGTAATTTATCATGATTATCACTTATCAAAATAACAATTTGATCATTTCCCTTTGCTACAACTTCTCTAGCTAAATTTTGTAGCTCTTTTATCGATCTATGATTATAGATAGTGGAAATGAGTTTTACCCCATTTATAAGTTGTCCTTTTTCACTCAAACTTTTTGCTTCATACTGAATAAGCTGACTTGTTAGCTCCTCAATTTTACTATGAAGTTCTTTATTGTTTTCAAGTAGACGATCTGCTGCTTCAATCATTCTTTCTTGAGGTGCATTTAATTTATTTGTTAATTCCATAATCACTTTATTTTTATCATGCAACAAACCAAGAACACGATTTCCGCATACAAATTGAATACGGATGTGACTTTTATGTTTTTCCCAGCTTACTATTTTCAAAGAACTAACTTCACCTGTTGAATTTGGATGAGTACCACCACAGCCGTTGTAGTCAAAATCTGGGATGATCACAAGACGTATATGATCTCTTACTGATAGTTCTTTTCTAAGGGTATATTCAGATAATTCTTTCTCTGTTATCCATTTCGTTATTATAGGTTTATTTCCGCGTATGATGGAATTACATTCTGCTTCTATTTGATTAAGCTCAATTTCATTTATAGCAGATATTCCTAAATCAATCGTACAAACATCTTTTCCTAAATGAAAGCTGATCGTTTTATAACCATAGGTATTCTCAAAAGCCGCTGATAAAATATGCTGACCAGCATGCTGTTGCATATGATCAAAACGCCGTTCCCAGTTTATGCAGCAAAGAGCTTTATTCTCATCGAGTGGTAAGGAATCAACATAGTGGCGAAGTTCTCCGTCTACCTCTACTACATCCAAAACATTGATATTATTAATTTCACCTGTATCATGAGGCTGACCACCACCGGTTGGATAAAAAGCCGTTTCATTTAATAAAACATAAGGCCTGTGGAACTCATCATAATCTTTTTTAATAATTGTCGTCTCAAAGGATGTTAAATACACGTCTTTATAAAATAATTTAACTGTCATAATTCCACTCACTTTGGTTGATTTTTATATCCAACTATAGCATATTGTGGAGATTTTCGTCATTATTCTCCAATATTGTTTTCAAACCATTCCTGTAACTCTTGAACTGATGTGAATGTATAGATTTCTTCTCCATTTTGTCCATTATCACTTCCGGCATTTCCTCTAAGTGTAACTTGACCCTCTTGTTCAGATAGTAGAATTGCATATGGATGCTCTACATTAATATACCTTGCATCATAATCTGTATCAGTCCATCGTTTACTTTTCAAAAAGCATGACAATGCTCCATCTTTATCCTCCTTTTTCACTTGTGCTTTTTTTGCAAATTTATATGACCATCAGAAAATACATACTGGATTTATAATTTAGTTTAAAAATAATTTTCGTAAACCAAAATAATAATAAACAGCTACAAACTTATTGTTTACATGAAATTAGGAAAACAAACAAAAGATAAAAGATATATATTCAGAAATAAAGATCAAATATAAAAATTAAGGAGACATCTATGAGTAAAAACAGGAACATTCTTTACCCAGAGGCAAAAAAAAGTGTTGATCAATTAAAAGCACAATTGGCAAATGCACCAACTCCTGAGAAAGCAAAATATGAAGTAGCCAAAGAATTAGGAATACCTTTAAATGAAAAAAATAATGGAAGTTTATTATCGAAAGATGCGGGTAGAATTGGCGGCAAGCTTGGGGGAAATATGGTGAGAGAAATGATAAAAATGGCAGAGCAACAATTGAACAATAGTAAATAAAGAATTTAATCCACACTCTACAAAGTCTTCAAAAATTAATATAATTTATAGGATAACTTTGCACATTTTAGTTAATTATAAACAAATCAAAGGTGACATTAAAAGGCCGTTTTCAACATGATACATATATATTTATTAGGCTATGTTAAGAGTTAATGTTGATTTATAGCATATTGTTGATTGGAGTGAATATATGAGACTCCTGCTTAGAGAAGCGTGTTAAAGGGAGACCCCACAGGCGCGCAGCTTATGAGGAGGCTCCCGGACCTAGGAAGAATTGTCCCTATTCTTCCCAAGGAAAAAAGGTACTTTTTCCTGGGAAAGCGAATGCCTGTAACGGAAATCAACAACAAAGTTTAACAGAGCCATTTATTAAAAAATCGTTAGGAGGCAAAAACAGTGACATCTATTTTTGAATCTGTGAAGGACTTCTTACAAATTAGCTTAGATGATGAACCTAAAAACCCTCTTCATGTAGGAGAAGTAATGAGTTGTTGGATGTACTTAGCTTTAATGGACGAAGCTACAATTTACATCCAAATGGGTCTCAACTCAACAAATGATGATGAAGTAAAAGGGCTATTAACTCAAAGCTTAAAGCAGTGTGATGTACAAGGAGAGCGATTTAAGCAATTTATGAAAACTGAAGGAATACATTTGCCACCTACAAGTGAGCAAAGACCAAACTCTGATCCGAATAGCGTTCCATTAGGGGTAAAACTAACTGATGAAGAAATCGTTAATGGGTTGAGTATTAAAACAGCTGCTGCTGTTTCTCATTGCGCGATATCAACTTCACAATGCATTCGCAACGATGTTGGTGCATTATTCACTCAATGTATGCTAGAAAAAATGAAATTCGGTACTTCATTAAAGGACGCTATGAGAAAAAGAGGGTGGATTAAAGTACCACCTTACTACTATCCTCCTGGAATGCCAAAACAGCAATAAAAATAGGAAGAGAAGGCTTTATAACCTTTTCTCTTCCTATTTTTTATTCCAACTTCATTTTAACTTCTCCTTCAATCCAGCTAGGGTAAAACGACAATTCTAATTCAATAGGATTGGAATAATTATTGTTAGCTAATGTCACGCCAATTTCTTGAGTATACCTATCAATATCAAAACCATATGAAAATCCACTATCACTTTCTATCTCTCTACCTGTACTGTCTTTAATTGAGGAAAAAATAAAATAATTAAATTCCTTTTTTGTTTCTAGATTAAACCTTATATCTTGTCCTTCCACTTGTAAATTTGAAAGTTTATTTCCTTTCGGCTGCTGAATTATTTTTTGTTTTTCAGTATCAACAATAACGGCAGTGTCTCCCTTTTCTACTGCTTGAATTTTATTAAATACCAAATACAATTCCTCAGGAGTTTTAAAATAATTACTTTGCAGATACACAATTTGCTCATTAGCACTAATCTTAGATGAAGTAATGCCATTTGAAATTTTTGACCATGCTTCACCATGCTGATCAACAAGTCTAATATCTTGAAACTCTAGAATCTGCTTTGAATTATTAGGATCCATCTCCAAGTGAACAGCTATACGAAGTGGATCTACTTTTACTTTTTTCACCTTTATTTTCTGATCTTCTATATTTACTGTTTTATTTAGGTCAAACACTTTGGATTTATTTTCTTGTTTCTTAACAGTAATTGGTAGTGTAAAACTCGTGATTTTGCTATCATTTTTCACCTTAATTGTCAGTTGTAGCTCTTGATCCTTTAAAGGCTTTGAGAAATAATATTCTAAAACATCTGTATATGTTTTTGCTTTGTCATCTGCTGGATTTCCAAAAGAAAGGGAGTCATAATTTATTTTAGTACCTTCCTTTGTTTGTAGTTCTACATTTTCAATTTGAAAATTTTGCAGCTCTTCATTTGCTTTAACTGAATAAAAAATGACCATCCCTGTATCATCTTTTATAAGAGAATCAATTGTAACGTTCATACCATTTTTCTCTTGAGATACCCCTATTTCTTGTGCATATTCATTATCTATTGCTGCAAGCAAACCTTTATTATTACTGATAAGTTCAACAATTTTCTCCATTCCAGGAACTGTTGAAAGGTATTCTGCAAAAGTGGGAGATACTCGAATTGTTGTTAAAAAACCTATTATGAGAATAGCAGCAGCAATACTTGGCCATATCCAGGTTTTCCTTTTCTTTTTAATTGGTATTGTGCCTTTTTTATATCCTGCATCTATCGCTTTATTTATCTTTTCTAATGGTATGTTAATAGAATCATACTGCTCTTTCCATTCTGTTAATTTCGATTCTTCCTTATCAAACATTTTTCTTCTCTCCTTTCTCTTCCAGGATATACCTAAGTGACCCTAGAGCTTTATATAATCTCGTTTTCACCGTTCCTTCTGGACAATTCCATATTGCAGCGATTTCTTTTATTTTGATATCTTGAAAATATTTCAAATGTAACAGTTGTCTTTGATCATCATCTAGCATTGACATAGCGTCTTCAATTTCAATGTAGTTGTAGTCCTCAGTTTTTCCTAGCTGTAAAAGGATTCTTTCATCAAAAATAAGTCGATTATTCTTTTTAAGTAAGTCATTGCAATAATTAATCATGATACGAATTAACCACGTTTTAAAATAAGTAGGTTCGCGTAAGTCA
Source organism: Metabacillus litoralis (assembly GCF_007994985.1). Taxonomy (GTDB): domain Bacteria; phylum Bacillota; class Bacilli; order Bacillales; family Bacillaceae; genus Metabacillus; species Metabacillus litoralis. The sequence continues at coordinate 195,655 of NZ_VOQF01000004.1, forward strand.
TGTATGCTTCGATATGCACGATAAGTTACCTCTTGAATAGCCTCAATTGCTTCATCTTGATTTCTTAAATAAGATAATGCGGTTTTATATAAATCTACTTTATGAGCATGGATGATTGCTAAAAAAGCTTCATCATCTCCATTAATCGCCATTTTGACCTTATTAACCTCCACTGCTGCTCCTCCCTCCAGGTGCTTCTTCTATATATTAGACAGTTTAGAGTGAAAAAAGTTTTATGAAAATATTTTTGTATGTTAAAGAACATATAAAAAAGAGCAACAATGAAGTAGCTCTTTTTTAACCTAATTGATTTTTATAGCATGAATCGCTCTTGGTTGTTGGGATTTATACCATTGTAAGCATAGCGTAAAAATAAGTAAACCATCAATAATATCACCACCATAGTACATCAAAAGTCCCCCTACTTCAGCATGATTAGTCGAAACTCCATATGGAGGATAAGCATAAATATATTTTGATAAAATCCCATGACATGCTAAAGCAAGAACTAAAGTAACAAAACGATAACCGATACTCCTTTTATGTGGTGTTGGATCAATATAAATGATTGAAGCAGTAAACAAGTATCCAGCTAGGAACACATGAATATGAACAAAGGTATGTAAAATTATATTTTCGTGCAAACTCGAATATAACTCAGTTGTATAAAGAATCCATAAGCCCCCTACATTTAAAATTGATGCAATGATTGGGTCTGAAAAAAATTTAATCCACCTACTCTTTAATATTGATGATAATCTTCGTGCATATTGTACCTTAAGTGTTCGTAATAAAAGTGTCATCGGCGCAGCCACTACCAAAAGAAATGGAGCAAGCATACCTAATAGCAAATGCCCAATCATATGCGCTACAAAATCATGATGTGCACGATCTGCAATTGGACCTATAAAGGATGAAACAACAAATAAGACACCTAGTATCCAAAAAACAGTTCGATAAGTTGGCCATTTTCTGAATTTACGATTTGAGATTATCGTTGCATAAACATACAATAATATGGATAGAACAGTCATTATTATCAAAATCGCCTTAATAACAGTTTCACTGTACATCCAGGACTTCTCCTTTAAATCTATGGAATTCCTTTTTTGTACTATAAATGAAAAAGATGCCGATTAAAATCAAAATTACAGCTGTGATGTTCCATATCAAATCGTATAGAAATATATTTTCAACATAACGAATTTGATGGATTCTCATTATTTTATGTTGAATGATGCCATCATATAATTGAAAACCTCCGCTACCTAAAAACACTCCACCCCACCACCTCTTTAGCCAGAAGAACTGTTTATGTCGAAGATCGGCTAAGATAAATAAACTAGCTATTGTCGCAAACCAGCTAAATGCATGAAATAGCCCATCTGAAACAAGTCCAATTGTTGTTGTCGATTTATCATAAAAATGATGCCAATGAAGAAGTTGATGAAAAACTGTTTCATCGATAAATGCAGCCAAACCTAGACCAAAAAACAAGCCTGATAATAGATTTCGACCTAGGTAGGTATGACGTTTTGAATGAGAAAACTGACTAATTTCTTTATCCATGCGTTATTTAGTAACCTCCATAATCATCTTTTGAACCTAGCACCTATTTTGCCCAAATATAACAAGAGATAACAAATATTTACTTTCTGCTATAAGCTGGATAAACAAGTCGTTCATTGCGGTGCAGACACTCTCTTTCCACCAGTTCTTAATAAATAGTTCTCAAAAAAAAAAATTTGAGACAACACAAAAAGACCAGAATTATTAGGCAAAAGATCAATTGTACAATCACCTAATAATTCGGGTTTATCATTAGCTTATATGGTATTATCCCAACCTTTTTATAGATTCTATATCGTATTTTAACCTAACCTAGATCTCTACTGAAATATGTTTAAAAACACTCATATCAAACAACCCTTTATCTGTAAGCTTAACTTCTGGTATGACCGGTAAAGTTAAAAAGGATAACGTTAAAAACGGATTAAATCCAGGATCAAAGCCATTTTCTTTAAGTGCATGTTTGAAAGCAATGAGTTCTTCATTGACTTTAGTATAATCTCGGTCAGAAAACAGGCCTGCTATAGAAAGAGTGAGGGCAGCCTTAATTTCTCCTTCTACTACATATACTAATCCTCCTTGCATATCTCTTAATGCATGAACGGCCATTATCATATCCTCATCATTTGTTCCTGCCACAACTAGATTATGAGAGTCATGAGCAATTGTTGTTGCAATCGCTCCATTTTTCAATTGCAAACCTTTGACAATACCTAAACCAATATTACCTGTATAATGATGTCGTTCAAACACGGCCATTTTAAGTAAATCTTTTTCAATTAAAGCGGAAAATTCAGCTGTGGTCTCTTCTAAAGTAACCTCTAACTTTTTAGTTACTAAACTATTTGGAATTACCCCAATGACATTCACCTTGTTTGACTTTAGAGGGATAAATAAATCTTCTTTCTTCACTTCACCTATACGAACAGTTTCGTTCAATCCAATTGACGAACTGCCATAACCTAAAATCTCTCCTACATATTCTCCAGTTTGACCAACAAGTTTGCCAGCTTTATAGACAGAAGTAATCATTAGTTCTTCTAAGCTTTCTGCAAAAAAGAAATCTGCTTCAAAACCAGGCGCAATAGCACCTTTTGTTTTCATTCCATAACAGATTGCTGGATTTAGTGAGGCCATTGTTATAGCTGAGATAGGGTCCACTCCTTCTTTAATAGCTAATCGAACATTATGATCAATACTGCCTTCTTTTATTAAATCATCTAAATGCTTGTCATCTGTACAAAACATACAACGAGACATATTATGTGGCTTTACTACAGGGAGTAATGCTTTTAAATCCTTTGCAACAGATCCTTCTCTAATAAGAAGATACATACCACGCTGAAGTCGTTCTTTTGCTTCTTTTACAGTTGTTGCTTCATGATCTGTTTGAATACCTGCCGCTCGGTAAATATTTAAACCATCCTGATCAAGCCCAGCTCCATGCCCATCAATTTGTGAAGTTAATTTTAGCTTCTCTAGCATATGATGATCACAGTTTTTCACAGCCGGAAAATCCATCACTTCTGCTAAACCAAGTACACGAGTATCTTTTAAGAAAGGACGGAGATCATCAGCAATAAGAGTTGCTCCGTTGTTTTCAAATGAAGTGGCTGGAACACTAGAAGGTAGCATGAAAAATACATCAAGAGGAATTCCTTCAGAATTATCGATCATATACTGAATCCCCTTCGCCCCAGATACATTTGCAATTTCATGAGGATCAGTAACAATGGTTGTGACACCATGAGGAAGTACTACCTGTGCAAATTGTGTAGGTGATACAAGAGAGGATTCAATATGAACATGGGCATCAATAAATCCTGGACAAATATATTGACCTTTAGCATCAATGATCACATTTCCCTCATAATCGCCAATACCTACAATCATTCCTTGGTGAACCGCTACATCTTGCTCTATAATCTCACCGTTAAATACATCAACAATTTTCCCATTTTTAATAACAATATCGGTAGTAGTGTGCTTTCCTGCAGCTGCTATATAATTCTCAATTTTTTCAATATTATTCAATATAACCTCTCCTTTGATACTATATTGTGCTATGTGACTATAGAATTACCCTCACTACTAATAGACAAATCAATTTGATTGATTGCTAAAAAATCCGTCATAAATATAAGATTGACCGTAAAGTATTTTGTTCAACATTTTATCCACTACTGATATGTATGTCAATCAAATTGTTAGCTTATCAGACTCACAAAATTCGTTATTTATAATAACGGTTTTATAGTAATCAGAACAGCTGGAAAAATAGGTTCGTTCCATTTCCCTGCAGACACTCGCGTTCGCCGTGGAGGAAGCTAAGCCTCCTCTATTCCCGTAGGTGCCCTAGTGTCTTTCGCTCCATTCCACTAGTTCTTAAAAATAGTATATTAAATTAAAAATCTATTGAAGACATCACATAAAAACCCGAACTATTAGGCTAAATTAATTGAAATATCGCCTAAAATTTCGGGTTTTTAGCTAAATACTTAGGTTCGACGACCATTATCACTTTACTTAAATCAACTTCTTACCTGATTTAATTCAAATACCTTTCTAACTTCTTTACAATCTTGTGATAAAACATCCATGACGTTAGGTCCAAACCATTCTAACGAAGCATGAACATCATTAAACATTGGCATCACTTCTGTTAAAAATTCTTGATAATTTACAACTCCATCAAACAAGGATACCATTCCTTTTCTAGAGCCTGATGCTGCATACACATTATCAGGTGCAAAAACATTAAGATACTTTTCTGATGATATATTTTTTAAATGAAAGTGTGAAACAAATGGTTGTAGTTCTTTTATCGCTTTTATTGGTTGTATTCCTGATTCCCATATATGCAACACATCAAAATTTATTCGAAGTGCAGGATGGTTTGTGTGTTCAAGTAATTCTAATGTAGAAGAAAGCTGATCCGTTAGTGTATTCGGATGTGTTTCAACAACTAAATACTGTCCTTGTGAATACAGATAATCACAGATCACACGAAGTTTATCTACTATGTCTTTCTTTTCACAGTCACTTGTATGTTTACTTCCTTGTTTTCCAGCAAATGTCCGTATTTTATTTGTTCCCCAGTGTTTAGCAAGGGCAGAGACTTTTATTGTTTCAGACATTAAATCAGAAACCGATGCATCTAGCGGTAAATAGTCACTTAGCATACTTATTTCTAAGTCGAAGGCACTCAGCCATTCTTTATTATAATTGGGTTGTGCTGCGAGATTTTTTGCATGAATTCCCCAAAGCTCAATTCCTTGAAACTGGTGAGTTTGTGCCCAATATGCAATCTGATCAATTGAATGGAGGTAATGTCTAAACGAAATCGTACAAATGGAGAGATTCATTATATAAACACCTTCTCTTCCTTTATGTATTGATTACGAACCCATTTATCAAAATAGTGCTGTAATCCTTTCTTTATTTTAAATTCCAATATGTTTTGTTCAGCTAACTTTGACTCTATCTCTTGTAGCAGGGATAGATCTTTAGTGATTGCAAGCTTCATTGCACGGTATTGGATTGTTGTAAAGCCCTTTACTAAACGTTCAATTTCATCACACCAATATTCAAATTCCTTATCATTTTCTCCCAGACACTCAAACAAATAAGCAAAGGCATGTTCATAGGCATATTTCCTAATTGCTAATACAGGTAATTGTTTCAAGGCTAAAGTTAGCTCTGAAATATGATCTCTCTTTTCTCCAGCTGTATAGAGTTTAATTATTTCTGAAACAGCATTTATAATAGGATTACAGGTATGCTTTATACAGGTGTTAAAATATGCCTCAATTGTCTTTGAATTCGGTGGAATCAAGGATTCTGAATTGAACATGTAGCCACCTTTGACTGAAGGATCTAGTATTGCATGGAGAATTTTTTCCTTTGGCAATCTACCCTCCCAGCGAAAATCAGGATCAAACATAAACCATTCATCATCATTTGCTGTCTTTTCAATCATAACGTAATGAGGAAATGGCTTTTGATTAAACTTATTTTCCCTTTCTGGAAGCATAGACAAATCAAGCATAACCATCACATGATCATTTTGTGATTTCTTTTCTATTAATTCAAGCATTATATCTATGTTTTCTTGTTTTGATTTATTTTCGTCATACCATTTATTAAGCTTAATTCCATATAGCAATTCATACCATAATTGAAAAAAATCATGATCAATATCGTTTGAATGATAAGTTAATATCCCTTCTTGAATATCAAAGTCAGCATCCCATACCCCAAAGTAGTAAGGTCTATGATCGACACCTTGTTTTTTCTTTATCACTTCACAAACACAACTAACAAAACAATGCACTTTAATCATTTAATCCCTCCGCCAAAGGCTGCTTCTGCTGACGCTCTATAAAATCCGCTAATTTCCCTATCGTACTAAAATCTGTTGGGATTAGCGCTTCATCAGGTACATCAATTCCAAGATTCAGCTCTAAATATAATATAAGTTCAAGAATCATTACTGAGTCCATATATAGGTCTTCATTTAATCTAGCGTCTTCGTGAAATGAAGTAATTGTAGACAGCTCTATTTGGTTTTTTAGAATGTTATAAATGATATTCATTATTTCAGCTCTACTCATATTAGTAACTCCGCTAACTTCTTTCTACTAATTTTTCCGTTTGCTAGCTTTTCAATAGTTGAAACATGGTTAAATTCCATCGGTATTTGGTGTGGAGCAAGATATTTTTTACACCATTCCCTTAATTCTACTTCTTTAATTTCTTCCTTAGAAACAAATTGAACACATACACGTTCTCCAGTTAATTTATTGTATTTCTTATATACGACTGCTTCCTTTATTCTAGGTTCGTTCATTAATACATTCTCTACTTCATGAGGATACACGTTTAATCCAGCCACATTAATGGTGTCATCCATTCTCGACAGAAAGAAAAGAACTCCATTTTGGATAAATCCAAGATCCTTTGTATAAATTGACTTTGTCTTTGTGTGAATAATGATTTCACTCGGCATATTTTCATCACCGGCGTTTATCCTCAAATGTTGAAGTGGGTATCCCATTTCTTGAGAGTGAACTAAATTTTGGTGAATTGTCACACAACCTGTTTCAGAGCATCCGTACTGTTGAAGCACCTTTTGTGAGACACCTCTTAATACAGCAAGCCACGAAGAAGGCATAACAGTTCCTGAAGTCATAACATAATTAAAAAGCTGTTCATTTTTCATTAATCTACTTAAGGTATAAAGTAATGCTGGAGCTGCATAAAAAATATGTTTCGGAAATTCTCCAAGTTTTCTTATGATGTATTTTGGATTCAAATTTGTTAGAATAACTGGTTCTGCTCCCCTTTTTAAACAAGCTAAAAACCCACTTATTAATCCATAGGAATGTGTGATTGGGCAAGCAACGATTGACTTTGAAGAAGCATCAACAGGTAAAGACGCAGTATAGCTTTCTACCTCTTCTTCAACAGATAACCAAGTTCGTTCAATACACTTAGGTGCTCCTGTGGTTCCAGAGCTCATTTGAATAAGGAAACCCTCTTGCACACTTTTATCGTTTGAAAGTTCAATCATGGTGTCTATTGTTCCAAAGAACAACATATGACTAGAAGTTTGTTTAGCCATTCTAATAGCTCCATCCCTTGGAGTTTGTGAATGGATCGGAAAAACAGAGCCGCCCTTCTGACGAACAAATAAGCATAAAGAAATCATTTGGAAAGCATTTGAGAAACAAATAGCAATTCTAAGATTTTCACACTCATTAATTGGTTTTATTTTTTCATATATTTTAAATTGCTGCTCTAAATCCTGAGCTGAATAGTATTGATCATCCACATAAAACATAACTATTTCTCCTTTGTGTGTCTGGATTCTGCAAATATATTTCGAACAGAATGACGAAAAGCTTCACTTTCATTTTTCTTAAATAGCTTTTTAGTTAATAGGGATTCAACATTTATTTGATCACTTGCATGCTTTACTTGTTTATGTCGATTTCTTAATTCAGGAAATCTATTTAAGTGTGCTGTAATCATTGATTCTACATGCTGCCAAAATTCATCTTCTTTATATCCATAAAGCTTTTCTAGTAAATAAGATAAGTCACTTAAATGAAAAACGAATAACGTATCCATGATTAACTCTCTTAGATCCTCTACAGAAGACATCCAATAATATAGATTGACAGGCGCACCTTTAAATTTTCTATGTATCATTTCAAAGTCAGGACAATGATTTTCCTTAGCAAGATAATCTTTTGTAAACTCTACACTTTCATGAAAATCTCTTAAAACGATTCTTGAAGGCCATCCATTTTTATGAAGTAAAATTAAATTTTGGGCATGAGCTTCTACAGCAATACCATGTGCTATTAAGAGATGCCAAACCGGAACTACACTCACCTCAAATAATCGTTGTATCCAAGTCTCTACTCCATATTTTTTAAGCCAAGGATCAATAAATGGATCTCCATCTCTTTCTATCATCAGTAAAGCAGTAAAAGGAACTGCTTTTTCATCTTCCTCTATATAAGTATTTATACTTTCTCTCCAAATGGCACCAAGCTGACCAGACAAATTAAACATGTTATTCTCTGGCTCATAAGTAATTCCTGCATATTCTTTAAGAACAACTAAGGAAGCCTCATATTTTAAATAGGAATCTGATTCAATCATGCTTTCCAGCCAAGCAGAAATAATTGGAGCTGCACAAATAGAATGTGAATCTAGTGTTCTCAAAGAAGATGTGTTAACCATATTCATAGATAACTTAATATAGGCCCTTTCTGGATGTGTTATATTCCATAAAGTACGAACAGATTGTGTTGCTCTGTAGAGATCTCCTTCAACTCCTAATAGTATAATTTCTCTTGATTGAATTCCTTCTTGTAACAAATGTTGTATTGACTTAAATTGCCAAGGATGAATTGGAAGAAAAACATATTCTTGCAAGGTTCCTCCCTGTAACTTAAGCTCCCCTACCAATCTTTCGAAGAGAAATTGTCCAAGCTCTCTTCTCCAAAAATCCTCTTCCTTTTCCAAAAGAGAGATATGCATATGTTCTCTTCGAATGGCTGTCCATTTTAATGGAAAGGATTGTTTTGCCTCAGGTCCATACCTTTGGTGATCTGCTATAGAAAATCCTGTTCGAGATTTATAGCAAGGATGATATGGATGTCCTTCAATAATTTCAGACTCTAATTCTTCATAACATGATTCTCTTCTTGAAGAAGTGTGCAAAAGATTGGCCTCATTCCATTCACAAAATTTAACCGTTTGCAATAATTCACTTAAGATCGTCTGCTTAGATTTCAAATCAATGTCCAAGTCTTCTAATAGCTTTTGAATAGGAGCTTCTATTATATGTTGATCATTAAGCTTCAAATAAATGCTGTCGTCTAAGCGAATGCGTTCAAATGCAGTTATTCTACCTTTACAAATAAATGTATATTTTCTTCCGTATAGATAGAATAAAGAATCAACTCCATCTAAATTCTCAACTATCTTATAGTGAATCAGCCCCTCAAAGATTAATGCTTCAACTAATTGTTTTCTTACTCGTGTAAAAGATTTGTTAGTGGGTAAGGGAAATTGCTTGATCATATTCTTCCTCCTTTTTATAAAGTAAAAAGGGGTTTGATACCTTTGTATAAATCGCTTGCTCAAGGTCTGCTGATAATTCATCAACATCATGAAATCTAGTTAATAAATTTGCCTTGTACGCAAGTTTTTCTTTACTCAGGATGTTATTGATAAATTCTTTTCCTATTCCTCTTAATTCAGTTTCTAGCTTTCTCAATTTGCTAACCACAATTCTTATCAACTTCTCTTCCTCTATTAGCTGATCCGCTCCAAATCGATAGATAACCGAAAATAGTTGATTCATAAATAAATAATATGTGAATCGATCTTCGATAATTGAGTTATGATAAAACAGCTCTGGAGTAGATGAGAGAGCAGGTTCTATGAAACGAAGTTCTTTTTCATATGATTTAGATAAATAATACCCTTGGTTATCTCGGTAATAGTACCCTTCTGGATAACTCGTTGATATATCTAAAATACTATTTTGCTGATGTGCTTCAAGTGCTATACCATATTCATCGTAAAGTCTAATCAGAGGATCAATAGCACAGTTCCAATACTTTTCAAACCAATCGAGTGACACAAGTTCGATTGACCTCGATTCAAAGAGAGCTATTTTGAAAATTAAGTTAGCTAGGCGCGAATTCTGATTTGACAAAGGATCTTGTACAATGGATGCAATTGAACTAATTCCTTGATTTTTACCACTAGTGAATAAGTTCGACCGAATAATTACCTCAAAGCCTGATTCCTTATGATCGGGAAAATCTACTGTAATATAAGCAGGGTCTTCTATAATCTTAAATAATGGATACTGGTCTAGAAATGGTATATTCCTTAATAATCTAGCCATGATTACCCCTGCTTTTAGCTCACTTATTTTATTCATTCGCAAAGAATTCGTCACTTTTACAGGTATTGAAAATTTGTACATAAAATTCAATTCCTCGTTATAAACAGTCCGTAGAGAAGAAGTTGCTGTATAATGAGGGCCCCTCGCACCTAGATATGTGATCGTTTTATCATCAATTGCCTCTTTAACATGATCTTGTTGTAATAACCATTGTGACTGAAGAGGATGCATGGGTATGATGCAACTACCTTTTTCAATTCGTAGTTGTGGATCAACCTCTTGCAAAGACTGAATAATCAATTCACTTGCACTAAGATTAAGAATAGATGACTCACTTACAAAATTACTTGCTACTTGGAAATAGTGAAGTTGAAACATTCCATTTAGCTCTGGTGCATAGCTATGATGCTGCCAACTAGCCATACCTTGTCTACTCTTTGGTGTAGGATGAAGCCAATGACCAAATAACAGTGATTGCTCTGTTCCAATAAAAGAACAATTCTCTGCATTTAGACTTTCTTTCTTCATTTCATGTTCAATATAAGTTGTCATCATATGATAACTTTCAATCAGACGTACTATCAGTTCGTCATAATGAGAAACAACAATATCAGGACAATCTTTATCCCTCACTATTAAATGTAATTCTTGTATGCAAGAAATCATAACGGTTACTCGATCTTCCTTAATCCATTGGTTGCTAATTGGACAATATTTAAGTGGGAGCTTTAATACTTGCCTTCCTATTATTGATTTGTATTCAACCTCAATCACATAGCTGATATTTTGCAGAGGCAACTCAATTACGATCAAATATTCTCCTTCAAGAGTCACTGAAGTGCGATGATTCTTCAGCCACTCCTCTCTTTCAATCCAAGTCACAGCACAATCTATTTCTCGAATATAACTATTAACAAAAGCCTGAAACGTTGCATTTTTTGCTATAAGTTTGGCTGACTGATTCATTTCCCCACCCTTTCACCATGTCTTTAGACCTACTAACTGATAACCATTCTCAATAGGTGCGAAAAAAATAGTCCTTCTTATTCAGAAAGACTACTAAAAAAGCTTAGTTTTTTAGCTTTTTTAGATTCACCATTGAATAACCATTACCTCTAAGATCTCTTTTCCCAACAAAGATCTACTAAACAAAAACATTAAAAGTAATTGTTATATGAGCATTTCTGTCTCAGAAATTATTCTCCTAATAATAACTTCTCTATTTCTTTTAAACCTTTTTGACGTTCGATTGGATCCCAGAAGCCCCAAGTTGTGGAAAGAGTATGTACTTTTTCATTTTTAACTGCGTTTAAGTTATTCCATACCTCTCCTTGTGTTACAGAGTCATAATATTCACCGCTGTTAAAGTAAGATACATCTAAAATATGATCTGGGTTATACTTTACTAAGCCTTCAATTGAAATATTTTCACCAAAATCTTCTGGTAAATTTTCAGCAGGTGTTAACTTTAAATCATCAAATAATAAAGAGTTTGTAGCATGATTTGTTTTACCATATACACGAATATCCTTCTTATTAATTGCTACTGCCATAAATGTTTCTTCGCCAACTTTTTCACGAATACGATTTCCGATATCTTCAGCTTGTTTATCCATATCATCTATTACTTTTTGTCCTTCTTCTAACTTTCCAGCTGCTTCAGCTACTTTTAGATGATCTTCTTTCCAATCACCACCAACTTCCACAACAACTGTTGGAATTGTCTCAGATAATTGATCATACAGAGGTTTATAACGATCACTGATAATAAGTAAATCAGGGTTTAGCTTTACTATTTCCTCTGAATTAATTTCATCTGCATAAGGTAAAGCTGTTACTCCTGCTAGCTCTTCTGTTAAATGTGGTGGGAATTCATTATCATATGCCATGACAGCATGTGGCTTTACTCCAACTGATACAAGTGAGCCTTCCCAAGAAACATGTGATAAAAGAACAATTTTCTCAGGATTTATAGGTACTTCTGCTTTTCCATATAAATGCTCTACAGTTCTAGTCTCTTTAACTTCTTCTTTTACTTTCTTTTCATTCTCTTGCTCTGTTTCTTTATTTGCATCCGCTTCACCAGCAGTTTTTTCTCCACCTGAACAAGCAGTTAATACCAACAACAGCAGTATTAACACCGTACTCCAAGATGTTATTAATTTCTTCATTTCTTTTCCTCCTAAACAATAATGAATTTCATTATCAATGATAACAATTATCATTTATAGTTAACATGGATTTTTTTCACTTTATACATGGACAAACTGAACATCTATTTACGCTTTAACAGGCATTAAGACATTAGTTTCGAGTTTTGTAAGGATGAAGCAAAATTAATTAACATATTTTTTCTACCTATAGGGCCCCACGGATCCCATTCAAAACTATTAGGATAGTAAACTTGCCTAGTTTCCACTGCTCTAATCATTTTCCATTCTTTTATCTTCACAACTCTCGAAACATCTTTTTCATGACTCCAGAGAATAAGTAGCTTGTCAGCATTTAATTCAACAAGCTCTTTCACAGTAACAATCTGATAACCTTCTGTTGGTATATCTGGATGTGCTTCAAACCCTAACTTTTGATAAATCAAATCTAAACATGCATGGTCTCGCCAACCATAAAGTCGTATTTCATTTCCTCTAATCCAAATAACAGCCCATTTCCCCTTTCTAGTGAAGGGACAAATCTCGTCTCTAACCTTTAATTCAAGAGTAGCTATTTCGTTTTCAATACGATCAACTTTACTTTCTTGTCCAAGTAGGCTAGCAATTTCACGAAGATACTCATTCCATTGTGTTTTTAGAGAAATATTCCGAACCCTCTGTTGATGTGAAAGTATAACTGACTGAATTTCTCCATTATGTAGAGGTGTTTTAATAATATGGTCTGGCTGCGTATTTAAAATCTCTTCTGGTTGAAACATATTTTCTGCATTTAGCAATACTGTCCCTTCAAGCTGTTTTTCTAAATAACTTGGTAAACCGTTGCTAGAAGGATAGACTGTAGGGTAAGAAGGTGCAGCTACAGGCTGGATTCCCAATGAAAGTAAATGATCCTGTAAGAAAATCTGACTCACTACAGCTATACGCTCTTTTGATCTTTTCATAAAGACAGACGGGGGAACGCCTACTTTTTGTTTAAACAAACGACTAAAATAAAATTCATCCTGTACTCCTACTTTCATTGAAACATCTTTTGTTGTAATACCTTTTGTTTGAAGCATAAGTTGCTTTGCAGACTTAATTCTTTCCTCAATCAAATACTCCTTTGGAGACATTCCAACTCTTTTTTTGAATGCTCTTGTAAAAGAAGCAGGATTCATTTTGGCTTTATCGGCTAATTTTGTAATTGAATAAGGATTTGATAAGTGATTTCTTATGATTTTTTTTGTTTCCTCAATTCCATCAACCTCTGTGTGATCTGTTAAGAAAGATAATATGCTCCAAATCACACTTTGAAATTTACAAATTTCCGTGAAAGAAATATCCTTTTTTTGTATTCTAAGTGCTTCGTCCCATAAAGGAACAAGTTTTGAAGATTGTTGATCAGCAAGGGGAATTGATCCTAAAAAATCAAGATCGTTCCAATCTTTCTCCCATGATATTGTATAAACAGTTAGCAGGTTAGCTGAAGTTGACATAATCATGCACTCTTTAGTAATGATGTAACTTTTTCCTTCGACGATTGAAAGCTGTTGTCCATCTTTAACTATATATCCTCCTCCAGATGCAACATAAATTAGATATGTGTAACAATTTGATCTGTTTATATTTTCTGACTGACCTTCTCGTATTCTTGTAGAAGAAGCTTTAAAGTAATTGGATTGTTTTATTTGTATCAATGTTAACAACTCCTAATTAATGATTTGTTCATGAATCGATGCCGCTATGGTTGATAAGAAAACTAGTTGGTAACAATTGATTATGTAACTTTTGAAAGAGACTCTCAGAAAAGTAATTGACAAATATTATGTAATAATAGTAGATTAATAAACAATAATAACATAACTGATAATGAAGATCATTTTCATTTGTGTAATTTTAAAAAGGGAATGATTAAAAATGATAAAGCAATCCATATCCCCTCTGCCACGTGACCTACATACACCATTACAAACATCAAAACACAAGGCTTTAAAATGGGGATTTTCAGGAATTATATTAGTTCTTCTTAGTTTTGTTATATCAATTGGAATAGGTGCAGTATGGATTCAGCCATCAGTTATCATTGATTCATTTATTTCTTTTCAAAAAGAAAATATTGAGCATCAACTAATTAAAGAAGTGCGAATTCCACGGGCTTTAACCGGCGCTCTAATTGGAGCTGCCTCTGCGGTTGCTGGAACAATTATGCAAGGTATTACTAGAAACCCTTTAGCAGATCCATCAATCATTGGTATCACTCACGGCTCAGGCCTTGCTATTGCCATTTCTTTAGCTTTTATCGGTTCTGGTTCTTATTGGAATCTACTTATTTGGTCTTTTGCCGGATCGGCAATTGGAGCCATCTTAGTACTAGCTTTTACTATGATCTCAAAAGAACGAATTTCTCCTGTTACATTAACATTGGCAGGTGCAGCCTTAAGTACATTGTTTAGTGCTTTGTCAACTGGTATTGCCCTTTACTTCCAAGTAGCTCAGGATCTTAGTTTTTGGTTTGCAGGTGGTCTTTCAGGAACAAAATGGTTACATGTATATCTTCTCTTACCAACATTACTCATCGGTCTTTTTCTATCTCTTTGGATTAGTCGTTCTTTAACAATATTAGCTATGGGTGAAGAAGTTGCTGCTGGACTTGGACAGTCATTTCGTCAAGTTCGTTGGATCGGTATTGTAACCGTTGTTTTATTATCAGGTGCTGCTGTATCTATAGCAGGAGCTATCGGCTTTATCGGTCTGATTATTCCTCACATCGTGCGATTACTTGTAGGACCTGATTATCGCTGGCTATTGCCATTAAGTGCAGTTGCAGGTGCTTTACTTCTTACGATTGCCGATATTGGAGCACGTATGATCAATCCACCCTTCGAAACACCTGTTAGTGCAGTGACAGCACTTATCGGCGTACCATTTTTCCTTTATCTATCTCGACAGAAAAGAGGGTATATGTAATGGATTGGAAAGAAGCTTTAGTTCAATCAAAAGTTTGGTTAATGTTATTTTCATTTCTCATTCTCGTTACTTTTGTTATTAGTCTTTCAACAGGTGCTTTACCAATTACAATAAAAGAGATGCTTGTCACCTTTTCAGGAGCAGGAACGGCTCAACAAGAGCTTGTTTTATATCAGCTTAGATTACCGAGAATGATTATTGCGATGTTAATTGGGGCAGGACTTGCTCTTTCAGGAGCCATTTTGCAAGGATTATCTCGTAATTCATTAGCGGATCCTGGAATATTAGGTATAAATGCTGGGGCAGGACTTGCTGCTGTATTTTGTATTTATTTGTTTAGCAAAGCCAATAGTACCTTATTTTCTTCGCCATTTTTACTACCTGTATTTGCTTTTATTGGTGCTTTAATCATTGCACTCTTGATTTATAGCTTTTCATGGAAGGGCGGAATTGAACCAGGAAGACTACTGCTTATGGGCCTTGGTTTTAATGCTTTATGTGGTGCATTATTAATTATTTTACAATTAAAAATGGATCCTAAAGATTTTCAACAAGCTACTATATGGTTGACAGGTAGCATTTGGGGCACACAGTGGCCTTATGTATGGGCTTTGTTACCCTGGATTGTATTGCTTATACCTATTTCTTTTCTAAAAGCCAGATCGATGAACCTTCTACAATTTAGTGAAACAGTTCCACATGTACTTGGTTTAAAAGTAGAGTCAGAACGTAGAATTCTTTTAGTTCTTTCTGCGGCACTTGCTGGATCATGTGTTGCCGTTGGAGGAGGAATTGCTTTCATAGGACTACTTGCTCCACATCTAGCCAGACGACTTTGTGGGGCTAATTTCTTTAGCCTATTACCATTATCAGCCCTCATCGGTTCTTTTCTATTACTAGTTGCAGATATGATCGGAAAGAATCTACTAGCACCAGCTGATATTCCTGTAGGAATTGTTATTTCTGTTATCGGTGCTCCCTATTTAATTTACATGCTACTTACAAGAAAAGGTGTAGGTATGAACAGTTAATATAAGTACAAGACGATATAAGTCGAATAGGAAAAGAAGGTTTCTTTACCTTCTTTTCCATTTGACTTTTAACCTAGAAAATCCTCGAGCCGAAGAGCCTGGATCTAGACACTAAAACTATGTACAAGTTTTACACTTTTAAATACTTAGAACATCTTCTATATTTCAAAAAGTAGGTGTTCCAAGAATACTCAAGCTTCCTTTGGATGTGTAAATTCTTTCTGACCTAAAACATGATAAATATCCTGCCGGCTATTGATAATAAAAGATGGAGAAGGCTTTCCTCGATTAGCTTTATGACCTGCCAGATGGACTTCACTTGTTTCCCATGCTTTCCATGAGCTTTCAGAATCCCAACGAATCATAATTAATACTTCTTCATCTCCTTTTCTTTGTTTTTTCTTTAAAACACTTAAATCTATAAAACCAGGTTGTTGTTCAATAATACCTTCTCCAGCAAATCGCTCGACCATCTTTTCAGCATTCCCCTCGGTTACAGTGACTGTCTTTAATTGAATAAACAAACACCATTCACTCCTTCCATAAATTAGTATCATCTATCATTATAATCGATAATGATTATCACTATCAATATAAAATATTAAGAATAAAGCTTATTGCCTATATTATTTTCTTCTTTTAATACTCTGTTAGCGTGAATATATCACGATTTTGCTTAATATGGCTCATGGTTAACAACTAAGCAAACAATAGGATTGAGAGCAAATAAGCTAAGTTAAAGTTTACTTAAGTTCCTATTGTGTAAATGTCAAGCTAGCAATCTACAATTATGATTGTTTATGAATGTACGAAGATTTATTAACATCTTCTTTTTCTAAGTGATCTTTAATTCTGAAAGAAGGCCCAACAATATTCACGACTGTTGCGTTGTGTAGAACACAATCTAATATTGCATTTTCTAATTTAGTTTCCCGGAACACCGCATTTCTGTACTTATGTCCTTCATCAGCTCTATGACGGACTTTTTCTCGGACTTTCCTCTTACTTATGTCCTTCATCAGCTCTATGACGGACTTTTTCTCGGACTTTCCTCTTGCTTATGTCCTTCATCGGCTCTATGACGGACTTTTTCTCGGGCTTTTCCCTCGCTTATGTCCTTCACCTTTTGTGATTTTTAGGCACAATACAATTAAGAAACAAAAAAACCTTCATTTCTGAACTGCACCCCAATTGTTAGACACCATCTAACAATCGGAGGTGCAGTTTTTCTATGGCTAAATTTTCTACAGAAGATAAATTACAAGCAGTTCAACGTTATTTAAATGGAAATGAGAGTTCC
>NZ_VOQF01000040.1 GCF_007994985.1 Metabacillus litoralis
AATATAAACAGGTGAGTAATATTACAGGAACAGGTGGAACTTTTTTAAGTGAAAATGTTGTAAGTGAAGTTGCAAAAATTTTATACAGAATGTCATTAAAGAAGTCATATAAGGTGTTCTTCCAGAATACTGGTGACAAAGATTATTTTGTTGAAAATAAGATGATTAAGAGCAACTACGAAATGCTTCCAGGCTCGGGTGTAAATTTAAAGCAGTATTCTGTTTGTGATCTACCTGCTGGTGGGAATATAAATTTTATTTTTATTGGTAGGGTTATGAAATTAAAAGGAATAGATCAGTATCTTGAAACAGCTAAAATCATAAAAAATAAGTATCCAAATACAAATTTTTATATCGCTGGTTTTATAGAAGAGGAAAGTTATCAGCAAATCATTGATGAATACCATTCAAATGGAATAATAAATTATATTGGTTTTCAAAAGGATATTAAGTCATGGATAGAAAAATGTCATTGCACGATTTTGCCATCTCATGGAGGAGAAGGCGTTCCGAATGTGTTATTAGAGACTGCAGCTATGGGACGAATTTGTATAGCAACAAAAATTAACGGTTCAATAGATGTTATTGATGAAGGAGAAACTGGATACTTGTTTGAGACTGGTAATGTTGACGATCTAGCAAATAAAGTTAAAATGTTCATAGAATTAGATCTCAATGTGAAAATTAAAATGGGTCTTGCCGCGAGGGAAAAGGTAGAGAATGAGTTTGACAGAAATATTATAGTTAGTGCTTATCTTGATGAATTAAAAAAGGTTTAATAAATATAAGGATAATTAAAGTATTGTACAAAAAGGAGAATTTCTAATCATGAGCAAAGGCACAATTATTTATATTGGTGGTTTTTCGCTACCTGATAAAAACGCAGCGGCACATAGAGTCCTTAGTAATGCTAAAATACTAAAGGAAATTGGGCATAAGGTAGTCTTTATAGATATAGATAATCAGTTGAGATATGATGAAAAATCCAAGATTACGTGTAAAAAGATCCAAGATTTTGATTGTTGGTCTATACCTTATCCAAAATCAAATAAACAATGGATTCATTATTTAATTAGTATTGACTTTTTTTTAGGAGTTTTAAACCATTATTCTGATGTGAAAGCTGTTATTTGCTATAACTATCAGTCTGTAGCATTTATAAAAATAAAAAATTATTGTATTAAAAATAATATAAAAATATTTGCTGATTGTACTGAGTGGTATAGTACTGCTGGAAATAATTTAATATTTAAGATCATTAAAGGATTTGACTCGTATCTTCGTATGAGAATAATACAAAAAAAACTAGATGGAATTATTGTGATTAGTCGTTATCTAGAAAATTTTTATAAGAATTGTAAAAATGTAGTTCGTATTCCGCCCCTTGTTGATTTATCAGAAGAAAAGTGGAACCATCTAACCTCTAAAAGTATCCTTGATAAAGTATTAATAGTTTATGCAGGTAATCCAGGTAAAGATAAAGATAAGCTTAACCTTGTGATAGAAGGAATAAACAAGTTAGATAAAATGTACAATTTCGAGTTTTATGTGATTGGAATTACAAAAAAACAGTATCTGAAGGACTATGAGAACCAT
Source organism: Metabacillus litoralis (assembly GCF_007994985.1). Taxonomy (GTDB): domain Bacteria; phylum Bacillota; class Bacilli; order Bacillales; family Bacillaceae; genus Metabacillus; species Metabacillus litoralis. The sequence continues at coordinate 1,597 of NZ_VOQF01000040.1, forward strand.
AAGGAGATTATTGGAAAATTAGATGATAAGGTAAAATTTCTAGGGCGGTTACCTCACCAAGAAAGTTTAAATATGGTAAAAAAAGCTAATTACAGTATGTTTATTCGTGAAAATAATCGTATGACCAAAGCGGGCTTTCCTACTAAATTTGTTGAGAGTATTAGTTGTGGAACTCCTGTAATTACTTCGAAAAATAGTGACCTTGAAGAATATGTAACAGAAGGGGAGAATGGACACTTCGTAAGTGGAGGAGAAGGAATTATTTTAAAATTAGAAAGCATCTTAAGTAAGGAAAATTTAGGAGAGCTTGAAAAATCGTTAAAATCTTTTGATTATAAGGTTTTTCATTATAAAAATTATGTAAAACAATTTAGTGAATTTTTAAATAAAATTTAAACTTTTCATGTATTTTGGAGGTTTATTTAGGACGTAGGTGGTAATTTTGAATTCCAAATATTCTAGTCTACACACAATCCTTATGCGAAAAGTGCTGACTATAATAGCTTATTATTTAGTACTAACGAGTATACTGCCGCAACTTAAATTACTACCTGGATATAATATCACGGTATTTGGAGCTATGTTAGCGTGGTTTTTTTGCGCAGGACTTTTACACCCTATCTTTTTTATACGTCTACGTATACACACTTTTTTTATTCTTTTTTTCATAACCTATACTTTTTTATTACCTTACTTATTTGGTAATGGGACTATTGGAAATCGCTATTTAGAACATGGTGTAATGTTAATCTATTATATAATTTACCAATATAATAATATCTTTGGATATAACAAAAGTAGTTGGGCAATTATAAA
>NZ_VOQF01000041.1 GCF_007994985.1 Metabacillus litoralis
CAGCCTTTCCTCTGCACCCGCAGGAGTCAAATGTCTTCCGCTACATTCCACTAGTTCTTAAAAGTAGTTTCTAAAATCAAAAAAATATTGTAGACAACAAATAAAAACCCGAACTATTAGGCGAATGATTAATTGATACATCACCTAATAATTCGGGTTTTTCATTAGCTTAAATACTTATGTCCCAGCCTCTTTTATTCAAAAGATCAAAAGGATAAACGTTTTTACTTAGTTTTAGTGTCTAGCTCCAAGCGCTATCGGTACGAGCCCTAAGTCAAATAGGAATGTGTAAGACGAAGAGCAAGAGCACCTTCTATTTCCTATTTACCTTATGCTAGTCGCTGATTGGCGGGCGCCTTGCGCTTTTTAAATTACCACTGAACTGTGTAACTGCTATTCGAAGATGGAGTATTCCACACGTTATTACTACCTGGCTCCCAAGATTTCACAACATTATTTGAGCCTGCAACAACTGCTTTAAATTCATAATAACGATTCGCAGCTATATAAGCAGATCCTCTCCAGTCTTGGTATGTGCTGTTCCACGTTAATTTAATTTTTTTACCATCAGCATTATCCCACATTCCCATTTCCCAGCGGTTTCCTGTTACATAAACAGTGTCACCAGAAGCGGTTGGGGCATTTTTAACGATGAAATCTACCTTGATTGGCTGAAGAACTAGAATATCTCTGAAACGATCCATCTCAGCTGTTTTCGTTCCATTTGCATTGACTACATTTGCTAAGCGAAGTAGTGTAAATCCACTAAAGCCTTCATTAAACAAATGCTGTGCTGTGTTGCGGTAGCGTGATTCACTATAACTTGCATCAGAGCTTGAAATAGCTAAGGCATTTTCACCGTTCAAGACGATTCCTCTTTGTGTAGCAAGGTTAGCGATTTGTGTAACAAGTGATTTAGGAGCTGAATAGTATGGGCTTGTATATGCCTGACTATTGTCCATTTCCAAACAAGTAAATGTAAGGTGTAGATTACTAGCTTTAAATTGATCTAATATTTTCGCGTAATCATGATAACCAGCAGAATATTCAGTTGCATGTGGCATATATGGATCATTCATTTTCCAATGCAATCCAGCAATCTTAGCACCTATTGGTACGCCGAATGTAGAGTCAAAGTTTTGATGTGCTCTACTGCTAATTAAAGAAAGATGCTTTGTTAAAACACTTTGGTACCAATTCATGAAGTCCTTACCATATTGACTATTATAAGCTGCTCCTGAAGTGAAGAAATTATCACCATCTGATGGTGGATTCACTTGACTAAATGATGATAAATTTGTTTTCCAAGCAGTATTCAAGCTACTGATTGTTCCGTACTTTGCTTGCATATTATTTCTAAAATCTGTTTTTGCTGTTTCCGTATATGCCTGTAATTTTCCTCTTGAAGGATAACTCCAACCATCACCAGTAACGTAGGATGGAAAACGTAGTTCACCAGCTGGTCCACCACTTAAATAGATTTTGACAATGATATCTTTATAATCTGAGAAGTTTTGAGCAAAAGATGCATAAAGCTCATTATATTGAGTTGAAATCACATTTGTTGCCCATGGTGATACAGTTTCTTTATTCACATAGCCTGTTTCTGATTCGTGTGTTAACACATCTTCGCTAGCAAGATTCCAGACCCAGTTAGGAACAGGAATATTACAGTCATCCCCAACATTTCCACCACATTGGTGTGTTGAAATAATTGGCACCCATTTTAAACCAGATTCTCGTACAACTTGAGCGTACTGACGATAATAAGACCAATCAAATTGATTATTTCCATTTTTCTCAACATCGCCCCACCAAACATCGGTTGTTAAGGCATAAACACCATTGCTTTTTAACGTAGCAAGCTGCTTTGAGAAATCACTCCAGTTCGTAATTTTTGTTAAAGGTGCCATCACATAAGCTTTGTAATCTGACTTAATATCAGCAGAAGCTGACGGGTTAAAAAGTGTTGTTGTTGCTAAAAGAATAATAATAAAACTGATGCTTACCTGTTTCAGAAACTTTTTCACATATACTCCCCCTATTGTTAGTAGTTTAATCGATCATGATCACCTGATCAGAAATTAAAACGCTTTCATTTTTGGTGAAAAATAAAAGGCTTTATAGTGCAAGCGCTTGCATAATTTTCTGAAAATTCTTGCTGTATCTATAGGTTATATAATTAGAGGTGTTTGATGCAAGTGAAATATGTCCTATATTTCGACAAATAAAATAGGTGTAAATACCTATAATCAATGGTGATACCAAAAAAA
>NZ_VOQF01000042.1 GCF_007994985.1 Metabacillus litoralis
AAAGTAGTGTTTGACTTGCTCATAGTTGTTTCGTTTTTGTACTATATAGTACGTTTTGTTAATTGAAATTAACGTTGGCACGCTTGGTTTTGTTTAGTTTTCAAAGATCATTTTTGTGTCGTCCTGTTCAGAAGCGACTTTATTAATTTAACATTTCTATAATGACTTGTCAACATCATTATAAATATTGTTTGTGTCACGTTGTTTTAGCGACGTTTTATAATATAACATGATGAAAAATTAATAGCAAGCACTTTTTCTTGATTATTTTAATTTCTATTTATCTCTTCTATTTTATTTACCTAATCTTAAAGTTTTCATAGCTAGTGAACAACAAAAAAGATGACCAGTTTAGTCACCTATCTAATAGTTCTTATTCAAATGTTCCATTTTTATATTGTTGTTCAAGTTTAAATACGTTCTCATATTCTTCTAATAATCCCTTTTCTTCATACATCTTCATCATTATATTAAAAGCAGCAATACGAGGTGGTTCTATACCAGTATTCATTGCATTTTCAAATAATAATGGAGCTATTTCTATATGAAGCTTTGAAAATTCAATACATTTTTCTAGAGAACCTTCATGTTGTTTACTTAACTTATGGTGCATAACAATAAGCTCCTTATAGCATCTGTGGACAATAAATATATTATTTGTTCTTTTAATGACTTCGTTTAATAGCTTTTCTGCAAGCTCATATTCTTTTGCCTCAGAAGCCCAACTAGCATTACCTAACAAAAATGCATAAACACTCCTTTTTGTTTGGGCAGTACTTTTAGGATCATCTAGTTCCTCAGATTTTATTCTACCTCCAAATGACCAACTTGTACGATTTCTGATAAAGGCTTTTTCAGCACCTTGTAATGAGTGCCAAAATTCATCTAAATTTAGCTGGTGTATAATTCCACCATAATTTTTATCAATTCGCATTTCTTTTACCTTTTGCAAATTTGCTGATCCTTTAAAATTAAAGAGTTTTTTTATCCCCACATTCTCACCTCTTAGGACAATATGTAGGAATTATAAAACGTATTCTTTTTTTCATTAAAAAACCTTTTCTTACTATATATATATTTCTTTCAATAACCCTTGCCTAAGTTTTAGTCAATCATGTATAGTTAAAATCAAAAATATAAATACATTTAACCACAAGGGGAGCCATTGGCTGAGATTGGACATTTGTTCTAACCCTTAGAACCTGTTAGTTAGTACTATTGTAGGGATGTGGATGGCCATATGAAGTAGTGTTTGGAACCATCTATTACGTTCCATCACTGCTTTTTTGTGTGCAAAAAACTCTTTGTTCTTCTTTGGTTTGATGTAGAAAAGGGGATTTTGGAATGCAAGGAAATAAACGATTATTATTTTTTATCGAGGTAGCAATGTTGTCAGCTTTAGCTTTTCTTTTAGATTTGTTATCAGGAGTTATATTAAAATTACCACAGGGTGGTTCAATTTCCTTAGGCATGATTCCGATTTTTATCATTGCGTTTCGTTGGGGAATTAAAGGCGGTCTCTTAACAGGTTTATTGTTAGGTTTTTTACAGGCTGTCCTAAGTAACGCATACATTATACATCCTGTTCAAGGATTTCTTGATTATTATTTAGCATTTACAGTTGTTGGCTTTAGCGGAATATTCTTTAAAGCAATTCAAAACAGTTTAGCCCAAAACAAAAACAATGCTAGCATTGTTTATATAACTCTAGGCGTTATACTAGGAAGTGCTTTAAGACTAATCATTCACGTGATTGCTGGTGTTACATTTTTCGCTTCCTACACACCTGAAGGGACACCGGTTTTAACTTATTCTATTACTTATAATTCTATTTATATGGTTCCTACTATGATTGTGTCTGCAATTGTAGTTAGCATATTGCTGTTAGCTGCTCCACGGTTAATACAAAAGAAGTAAAAATAGTAATTATTAAAACCTTAGCCTTGAAGTGACCCCTTAAAGTTAGACACGGTTATTTCTTTAGGCAACTTGGGTAAAATGAGTTCG
>NZ_VOQF01000043.1 GCF_007994985.1 Metabacillus litoralis
GTGAGAGTAGGACGTCGCCAAGTAAAGAGTGGAAAAGATCAGTAGAGATACTGGTCTTTTTTTTGTGTAGAAAAAGATAAGAAAATAAATTGATCATCCCTAAATTAATTTATATATCGAAGATATAGTGTAAGAGGTAGAAACTGAAAAGCACTACTAGCCTGAGGCTTGGGAGATTCGCCGCTTATCGCAAGCCGAGATCCGAACACGGAAGTTAAGCTCTAGCGCCGATGGTAGTTGGGGGTTTCCCCCTGTGAGAGTAGGACATCGCCAAGTAAAGAGTGGAGAAGATCAGTAGAGATACTGGTCTTTTGTGTACTATTAAATAGAAAAGTAAAGAATTATTGAGTTTTATTTCAATGTGAAACTTAATTTAATATACTATTATGTGAAAAGGCAATTGTCCAAAGTGAGGGAGAGTCCAACGATGATAAATTTAAAAGAACATTTGCAACAACTTGAAGAGAGTTTACTAAAACCTGAGATTCGTTCTTCTCAACAGGAATTGAAAAAATTATTAGCTGAAAAGTTCTTTGAATTTGGAAGCTCGGGTAAAGTTTTATATAAAAATGAGGATATAGGTGTTGAAGGAATAGGAATAGTAAACATGGAAATTAGTGATTTTGAAATACATCCTCTTTCTGATGAAATTGTGCTAGCGACTTATTGTGTGTTTAATGTTGACAACAAACAATATTCTTTACGTAGTTCAATATGGAAACTTATAAATGAGAGGTGGCAAATGGTGTTTCATCAAGGTACAAAAATAATTTGAGCTGTATATACTTTTGATTTCAAAAGTGAGTTCCTATCTATTAATAGATGTTAGTGATTCTACATCTTTATATACTTTTTACTGTATTTGTTCTAATGAACCTACTGTGCTTGAATTCTATATGTATTTTAAGATAGTAGCAGTGTTTAACATCAAAAAACAAGTGATTATCTTAGGTTAGATAGTTTATCTAAAGCAGTTGCAATTAAAATTCCTACTATATATCTAATGAGATCAACTGTCAGATATCCTTTTCCTAAAACTAATGCTCCAAATGGATAACTACGTAAATGGTTGATCCATTCAGCCTGGTAAAGTTGGCTAAATTCAATAATGAAACAGAAAGACAAACTGAAGCAAAAAGCTGTAAGTATACTTTTATGAAATAAAATCAAACGGAATCCATAATAGACCATCATTGCCCATAACATATCACCAGCATTTTGAGCTACCAATATCGGTAATAGTTCACTGAATTTTCTTGAGGCTAGTCCTAGTGCAATGAAGACAACAATTGCTAATATGTAGATTGATCTTTTATATAGAAAATGTCCTTTATTGATAAACAATCACATCACTCTTTGTATGGTGTATTTGATATATTATTATTTCTATACGTATAATGATTAGTCCTTCATACAGTTGCTATTAATTCAATGAGAGTACTGGTGGACATCATGATGTGTTGTTTGGTAGTTTTCTCAGTGAGCTGGTTTATAATAAACTAGTTATTAATACTTTATTAAAGAAAGTTTATAAAGATGTTGACTTAGATTAATGTTTAGGGTATTATTGAATTCTGCCTCTGAGGTAGAAGTTATTAAAAACTATCTTATAAAAATAAATTTAAAATTAGTGTTGACTTTATAATTATTTAGATGGTATGATAAGAACCTAGTCGCAAACAACGGCTAATATCATGATCTTTGAAAACTAAACAAAACCAAGCGTGCCAACGTTAATTTCGATTAACAAAAACGTA
>NZ_VOQF01000044.1 GCF_007994985.1 Metabacillus litoralis
GTACGTTTTTGTTAATCGAAATTAACGTTGGCACGCTTGGTTTTGTTTAGTTTTCAAAGATCAGTTATTTGAAACAACTTTACAAGTATAACACACTGTAAAGTTACTTGTCAAATAGTTTTTTGAAGAGTTTTTTGGTGGAGCCTAGCGGGATCGAACCGCTGACCTCCTGCGTGCAAGGCAGGCGCTCTCCCAGCTGAGCTAAGGCCCCGAATCAATAAAAGGAAATGGTCGGGAAGACAGGATTCGAACCTGCGACCCCTTGGTCCCAAACCAAGTGCTCTACCAAGCTGAGCTACTTCCCGTTCTATAAATAAAAATGGAATGAGAAGGTCATAGATTTACAATCTATTTCAAAGTAAGTTTCCAACTAACTTTTAGCTTCTTTTCACTTCACTTATATGGCGCGCCCGAGAGGAGTCGAACCCCTAACCTTTTGATCCGTAGTCAAACGCTCTATCCAATTGAGCTACGGGCGCTAAGTTCATTTGATCTATCCTTCAAAATACATTTATTTTGTTTTGAAGTAATAAAGGTAAGTTATTTTTGCTTCACAAAAAAACTTTGGTGCCGAGGACCGGAATCGAACCGGTACGGTAGTCACCTACCGCAGGATTTTAAGTCCTGTGCGTCTGCCAGTTCCGCCACCCCGGCACTACTATGGAGCGGAAGACGGGATTCGAACCCGCGACCCCCACCTTGGCAAGGTGGTGTTCTACCACTGAACTACTTCCGCAATGTTCTCATAATTAAATTATTGTAAGTTATTTTCGCTTTACGAAAAAAACTTTGGTGCGGGTGAAGGGACTTGAACCCCCACGTCACAAGGACACTAGATCCTAAGTCTAGCGCGTCTGCCAATTCCGCCACACCCGCATGGTGTGTAAAATGGTGAGCCATGAAGGATTCGAACCTTCGACCCTCTGATTAAAAGTCAGATGCTCTACCAACTGAGCTAATGGCTCATTATTTATAATGAGTGAAAAAGATGGTGCCGGCGAGAGGACTTGAACCCCCAACCTACTGATTACAAGTCAGTTGCTCTACCAGTTGAGCTACACCGGCGTATAAATCGGTTAGATATTTCACTTTAAAGATATAATAGAAAGTTATTTTCACTAGGTGAAAAAACTATGGTGGAGGATGACGGGATCGAACCGCCGACCCTCTGCTTGTAAGGC
>NZ_VOQF01000045.1 GCF_007994985.1 Metabacillus litoralis
ATAAATCGGTTAGATATTTCACTTTAAAGATATAATAGAAAGTTATTTTCACTAGGTGAAAAAACTATGGTGGAGGATGACGGGATCGAACCGCCGACCCTCTGCTTGTAAGGCAGATGCTCTCCCAGCTGAGCTAATCCTCCATATAAACCACTATTATTATAGTAGTTATACAACTTGGCGACGTCCTACTCTCACAGGGGGAAACCCCCAACTACCATCGGCGCTGAAGAGCTTAACTTCCGTGTTCGGCATGGGAACGGGTGTGACCTCTTCGCCATCATCACCAAATAAATGGTTTACGGCTTCCGATGAACTTCACATTTCCACGTCATCGATGCTCGTCAACATCCTCACGTACTAAAGTACGCTCCGGTGTCTCCTAGGGTCGATTCCTTGAACTGTTCGTTCCTCGAAACCCTCTTACTCTTTACAGAGTCTTCGGGAATATGATATTCCTTCAAAACTAGATAACGATTATACAATTCAATTCACTGACGTTCGCTTAAATATT
>NZ_VOQF01000046.1 GCF_007994985.1 Metabacillus litoralis
CACGCTTTAATACAGAAAATCGAGTGTCAAAAGATGGCTTCCATGTTGGCGGAATTGTTCGTGTTGTTCCAATAAAGGATATTAAAACAATGCTGCAGAGCTTTGCAATTGTTCAACAGGAGATTCCTCATTCCTACTTTTATATCATTGGTCCAACAAATGAAGATCAAGATTACTATGAAGAATGTTTGGACCTTGTGGAAAATCTAGAATTAAAGAATGTTATCTTCACTGGTGAAACAGATGTAAAAAAATATTTAGAATTTCTAGATGTATTAGTGTTATCAAGCATCAGTGAAGGACAGCCACTTGTAATACTTGAAGGGCTAGCAATGGGAATTCCGTATGTCTCAACTGATGTTGGGAGCTGCTCTGAATTACTTTTAGGAGCAAATGATCCATATGGACGTGCCGGCAGTGTCGTCCCTGTCATGCATTTCCACCTTCTAGCACAAGAGATAATCAATTTGTTAATAAATAAGAACAAGCGTATTGAATATGGACAAAATGGTAGAAATCGATTGATAGATTACTACTCATTAGCACTAATGGTTCGTCGTTATAATGAATGCTACGAAAGATGGGGGAAATAAAAAGGTATGGCAGGAATCGGCTTTCAACTTAAAACCTTATATGATCAATCTCATTTTTTCGGTCAGCTTCGTGCATACGGCTATTCAACTATAACCGCTGTAGGACCAATGCTACTGACCATTTTACTTATTACGTTCTCAAGAGAGTGGCTACTTTTCCTGAATGCCCCGTCTAGAGAAATTACTATTTTTATGGCAGCCATTCAATATGCATTTATTTTTTCTCAAATCATCACAGGTGGCTTTGTGTTCATCATTTCGCGCTATGTGGCAGACCAAACCTTTATTGAAAAGGAAGAAAATGTCCTTTCGTCTATGTTTGGCACAATTGGCATTGTCGTATTTTTAGGATTTATTAGTACAATTCTATTTTATTGGACATCACCTTTGCCTTTATTATTTAAATTGCTTTCCTACCTCTTTTTCACAGAGCTAAGTATTATTTGGATTTTATCCATGTATGTATCAGCTCTTAAGGATTATAAGAAAATTGTCAAAAGCTATCTTATAGGAGTGCTAGTTTCGGCCATCATTATTTGGGTGTTAACAGCTTTACTAGGTTACTTAACAGCTAATGCAATATTATTCGGTCTTATTGCTGGCTTTTTCATCATTCTTATAAAGCTCATGCAAGATATCTCAAAATATTTCCAAGTGAATAATAAACAATATTTTCACTTTTTAACGTATCTTGAAAAACATCCTTATTTATTTTTTATCGGGCTATTTTATTATGTTGGCTTATATGC
>NZ_VOQF01000047.1 GCF_007994985.1 Metabacillus litoralis
GTGACAGTGATTGACCCCCTTATAATGGACATATAAGTTATGATAAAGATACGACAAAGCTATATTTCCAAGGGGGATATTATGACCAATAAAAAATCAACTTCACATAAAAGTGTCGAAGTTAAACTAGAGGCCGTGCATCAAGTAATAGAAAATAAAAGACCAGTATCTGAAGTCGCTAATGAACTTCATTTACATCGTGACACAGTAAACCGTTGGGTAAATGCATTTAAAAAGAATGGTAAGCAAGGATTAGAAAGTCCACGTTCTATTACCCAAGCCTATTCTCATTCTAAAGATAGTAAGAGAATAAGAGACTTAGAAAAAAAGTTAAGAGAAACAGAGTTGGAGAATGAAATCCTAAAAAAGTTCCAGGCCTTTCTCAAAAAGAACGAATAAGCAAGAAGTTTGAAGCTATATCCTTTTTGAGAAAGGAATATTCAGTTGTTGTTTTATGCAATATATTTGGAGTATCAAAAAGTGGATACTACGCTTCCCTTAAGCGTCCAAAGTACCAAGCATCTAAGCAAGATCGTCGACTTTTAACACGAATTAAAAGAATCTATTCTCTTTATAATGGAACTTATGGTGCTAAAAGAATTGCGCAATACCTAAAAGCAAAGGGGCGTATTGTGAACCATAAAAAAGTAGCACGTTTAATGAGTGAAGCCAATATAAAAGCAGTTGTGAGACTTCCTAAAACAACAAAGGAATCCAAAGGTCAATCAGCTGGTTATGTCTATGAAAATCTATTACAACGTAACTTTTTCGCTAGTCAACCAAACCAAAAATGGGTAACAGATATGACTGAAATACAAATTGGGAAAGATAAATTTTACCTCTCAGTGATCATGGATTTATTTAATCGTGAAATTATAGCTTTTAAAATCAGCTCCAGTCCCAATTTAGAGTTAATTAAGGACACGCTTGAAGCTGCGCGAAAAAAGAGAAAGTTGAAAACACTAAAGGGTGTGCTCATTCATAGTGATCAAGGAAGTGTCTACAGATCTCTTAAATATCATGAATGGAGCCAGTCTATGAACTTCATACCGAGTATGTCCCGTAAAGCTAATTGTTGGGATAACGCGGTCATTGAAAGCTTCTTTTCTCAGTTAAAAACTGAATTTCCATGTTTCTACCCAGACATCGAAAAGGAGTCACTTCAATTAGATTTGAACGGGTTTATAAAGTTCTTTAATGAAAAACGAATCCAAGCAAAACTTGGATTCGTTTCTCCTAAAAGATACTATTTAGACTACCTAAGTGCAGTGTAAAATGTCGTATTTTACATGTGTCTATTTATTGGGGGCTTGACCACAGGCAC
>NZ_VOQF01000048.1 GCF_007994985.1 Metabacillus litoralis
GTCTTGGCCAGCTGTGGTTGATCGTCACCAACAAGTAATAAAAAAGCTGGCTGATGATAAGAGGCCTCGTTATTTTCTGGGCTTTGAACGGTTGATACTGGCTGAGCTTCATTAAAATAACGATATTTCAATAGAAGGTCCGAACGAATCATCATGAAAAACAGCCCGATAATTCCAACAAAAATCATCATAAAATAGACACTTTTTTCAATTTTAAAGTTGTTGTTCATATTCATCACCTTGAAGCCAAAAACGCAGCTGGTTCAGCTTATCAGGAGAAAGCTTAATATCTGATGAGCGCAGCTTGTTCATAACTTGTTTAAATTCACTACTATTCCTCATTGAATAATGAACATTCAATGCCGAAAAATAAGCATCCTCTTTTTCAGGAAAAACCTCAAGAAACTGTTTCGCTGTTTCCAACGCTACTTGATGTTCATTCAAAGTAATCGCTGATTCTATTTTTTCAATAAAGTTTAATTCATCGCTAGCTGGTGAAATCTTAATTAACTTATCCAACGTCTGATAATAGAGATAGGTATACTTCTTTCTTGTTTGTTTATCTAAGAATTCAATTCGAATATAATGCTTTAATAAATCACGATAAGCCTCAAGTGAATCATAATCTCCACCATCATATAAAAGCTGTTCCTCAAGCTGACGCATCGTTTTCATTAAGTCACTTTTCACCTGCTGAACCGCAGTTGCAGCATAATGAGATGTTTCTGAATCATCACTTTGAAGAGCCAGCTCAAGTGCATCTACATTTTTTAGAAATTCACCCTTTAATAAATCAATCAGGATTTTCCGTTTTGTTTTATTATCGTTTAAAATAAGCGCATCGTTAAACGGGATTATATCCGTTTCTTCTTCAATATCTGGTGACTTTAAAACAAAATCATCAAACTGCACACGTCGAAGAAGCCAATCCGGTAGGTCATTTTTCGAGTACATTTTCCTCGACATGTTATAAATGATAAACACACCAAAAAACGGACAGGAAAGAAGAATCATTGCTTGTAGCACAATTCCTTTTCTCTTTAAAACAACCAAGACAATGATATAAATAACAGCTAAAAGATAATAAGCAAAAAGAATTTTACCCAGCATTTAT
>NZ_VOQF01000049.1 GCF_007994985.1 Metabacillus litoralis
GTCTTGGCCAGCTGTGGTTGATCGTCACCAACAAGTAATAAAAAAGCTGGCTGATGATAAGAGTCCTCGTTATTTTCTGGGATTTGAACGGTTGATACTGGCTGTGCTTCATTAAAATAACGATATTTCAATAGCAAATCAGAACGAATCAGCATAAAAAACAGCCCGATTATACCAACAAATATCATCATAAAATAGACACTTTTTTCAATTTTAAAGTTGTTGTTCATATTCATCACCTTGAAGCCAAAAACGAAGCTGATTTAGCTTATCAGGAGAAAGCTTAATATCTGATGAGCGCAGCTTGTTCATAACTTGTTTAAATTCACTACTATTTCTCATTGAATAATGAACATTCAAGGCCGAAAAATAAGCATCCTCTTTTTCAGGAAAAACCTCAAGAAACTGTTTCGCTGTTTCCAAGGCAACTCGATGTTCATTCAAATTAATCGCTGATTCTATTTTTTCAATAAAGTTTCTTTCATCACTTGTTGGCGAAATGTTTATTAACTGATCAAGCGTCTGATAATAGAGATAGGTATACTTCTTTCTTGTTTGTTTATCTAAGAATTCAATTCGAATATAATGCTTTAAGATATCACGATAAGCCTCCAGAGATTGAACATCTCCTTCATCAAATAAAAGCTGTTCCTCAAGCTGACGCATCGTTTTCATTAAGTCACTTTTCACCTGCTGAACCGCAGTTGCCGCATAATGAGATGTTTCTGAATCATCACTTTGAAGAGCAAGCTCAAGTGCATCTACATTTTTCAGAAATTCACCCTTTAACAAATCGATCAATATTTTCCGTTTTGTTTTATTATCATTTAAAATGAGAGCATCGTTAAACGGAATTATATCCGTTTCTTCTTCAATATCTGGTGACTTTAAAACAAAATCATCAAATTGTACACGTCGAAGAAGCCAATCCGGAAGATCATTTTTCGAGTACATTTTCCTCGACATGCTATAAGTGATAAACACACCAAAAAACGGACAGGAAAGAAGTATCATTGCTCGTAGCACAATTCCTTTTCTCTTTAAAACAAATAAGACAATGATATAAATAACAGCTAAAAGATAATAAGCAAAAAGAATTTTACCCAGCATTTAT
>NZ_VOQF01000005.1 GCF_007994985.1 Metabacillus litoralis
AGTGCAGTGTAAAATGTCGTATTTTACATGTGTCTATTTATTGGGGGCTTGACCACAGGCACCGAATTAAACCGCCTTCCTCTGAATATACATCAATCCACTCACAAAAAAGATGATGAAGCCAAACGTAATAGCGTAGATGATGGATTCGAATGAGACGAAAAAGCCTCCCCAGGAGCCTTCTTCTTTTGGGATCATTGTAAGGAATGGTTGGACCCATGGGTAGTAGGGTGCATATGTTTCTGAATTCGCAACAAGTATATTTGGCATTGTGAAGAAAACGTTAAACGCAAGTGGTGCTGCAAAACTTGACCAAGCCATTGAAACTAAAAGCATAATGGCAGCTAATGGTAGTGTTGAAATCCATCCCCCGAGAATACTTTTAACAATGATCTCCATAGGAAATGGATCTGTAAATCCTTTCGCAAGTCCAACTACTATCCAGCCTCCCATAAAAATAAGTTGATTAAGAGCAATTAACAGCATCACAAATAGAAACTTTGACATATACACATGTGTACGTTTTACAGGTAAGCTTAATAGCTGTTTCCACCCACCATTTTTATGTTCGTAACGACAGATAAAGCTTGTGAAAACGCCTATAATTAAAGGTAAAAATAAAATAGTGTGCATCGGTGTCATGATGAGTAACGTTAGTGACCATTCATTTGCTGCTTCCTCGATTGGTGGATTAGCGGCTAGAGCGGCGACTGTTGCAAGAAATGGACTAACAAACAATAAAAGCCACACATGAGTTTTTCGCATTTTCAGAATTTCTGATTGTAGTAGATGAATAAACATTATTTCACATCCCTTTTTTCAAAATCGATCATTCCTATTAAAAGGATGATGATTCCGAGCGTTGTTCCTGCTGTTACATACCAAATCGGCTCATGCTCACCAAATAATAAAGGCCATTTCCAGATCACCCAATCAGGAGCATAAAAAGCAAACATTGAAAAAACAGCTCCGAAAATGCCAACGCTCAATGATACTGCTTGATTTTCGATCGTAATAGACAACCATATTTGAAGAGCTAAAATCGGTAAACCAGCTAAAAGTGGATAAAAGCTATTTCTCAAAATATCTGTTAGGGGCATGCCTGAATCGAATCCAAGACCAAGTCCTAATAAAATGGTTCCAACAAACAATAAAATTGAAGAAATTAACAGCATCATAAATGTCACGAAAAATTTCGATGAAAACACAATTCGGCGTTTTATAGGTAAGCTGAGCAGTTGTTTCCATGAGCTTTGCTGGTGCTCAATGGTGGCAATTTGTGATGCTAAAATGGTTATCCCAAGAAGAAGGGCAGGGCAAACAAACATATTCACGTTTGCAATCAAATCCTGCCAGACGTTTTGGCTATTTTCTACTAAATAATCATAGCGAACACCGTAATTCACCATCTGCATGGCAATCACACCAAATGGTCCTAGAAAAACAAGGAACCAAAACCATTTTCGCTTAATTTTTAATAAATCAGCTTGAAAGACTGTTAGCATGTTTCAGACCTCCCGCACTTGTTAGGTCGAGGAAAATATCTTCTAATGATTTACGTTTTTCCTCTACACGATAAATCGAGTGACCACCTGTAACAAGTAGTTTTATCATTGCAGCAATTTTTTCATCAGACATATCGTGAGAAATTAATCGATCTTCTACAACCTCAGTTAAAATACCCTTTGATAAAAGAAGTGCTTTCGCTTTTTTCGTATCTTGAACTTTTACTGTAATTTCAGCTTTTGCCTTACTACGAAGGTTTTCAATTGAATCCTGAAAAATCATTTTTCCGTTTGAAATAATTCCAACTTGTGATGCCATTTGATCAATTTCACTAAGAAGATGACTGGAAATTAGTATCGTAATTCCAAATTTTGTAGGCATTTTTTTAATTAAATCGCGAATTTCATGAATGCCTGAAGGATCAAGTCCATTTGTTGGTTCATCTAATATAAGTAATTCTGGATTTCCTAATAAAGCAGACGCAATTCCAAGACGTTGCTTCATCCCAAGTGAATATCCCTTCACAGCTCGGTCGGCGTCCTTCGTTAAACGAACAATTGATAATACCTCGTCAATACGACTCTTCGGAACCTGAAGGATTCTGCGAAGTGCTTCTAAATTCTCTCGTGCTGTTAAATGTCCATAATAAGATGGAGATTCTACTAAAGAACCAATTTTCTTAAGTGCTTTGATTTTATTAGCTTTTGCATCTTCACCAAACAATTCAATACGGCCACTTGTTGGTTTCATTAACCCGAGCAACATACGAATCGTTGTTGTTTTTCCCGCACCATTTGGACCAAGAAATCCGTAAATTTCTCCTTTATTAATCGATAAATTGACTTTGTCTACAACTGATTTTCCTTTAAATTGCTTTGTTAAATTATTTGTTTTAATAATTTCATTCATGATTAATCACCTCAAGTTAAAGCTTAGACGGCTAGGGTTAAAATGAGGTATTTGTTTTGTTTAAATTTTGTTTAAAATTTCCTTTACATAAGAAAAAACACCCAATAAGCAGGTGTTTTACACTTTTTTATGATGTTTTATTGTAATCGTTGTTCCTTGATCACCAGTTTCAATCGACCAAGTTAACTTCATTTCCTTTACCATCACATCAACAATTGTTAAGCCGATTCGGGCACCTTGTTTTTCACTTTTTTCATTAAAACCTTTGCCTTTATCTATGATCACAAGTTTATCAGCATTTTCTTCACTAATAAGAGAAATTTCAATATATTTCCCCTCTGCTGCATGGCGAATCACGTTTTGAAGAAGATTATCTAAAATTCGCTCCATCCACTGTGGATCAATATCCCAGTATATCTGTTCAGGAATTGTGTTAAGCTGAATAGCAAAATTTTTCTCCTCAAAAACTGGATACCACTGGGCAATTATTTTTCTAATAAAACGATTTAGTTCTGTTTTTTCTGGATGAAATGGATATTTTTTTGAAGATAAAAGTGTGTACGATAATAAGTTATCAATAAGACTACCAAGATAATCAATTTTGTGATCGATAGAAGATAGTGCTTCAATTCCTTTAATTGTTTTGACTTCTTCCTTCACATGATCTAGCTGAGCTCGAATTGTTGTTAGTGGAGTTCGCAGATCATGTGATAAATTGGCGATAAGGTTTTTGCGCAATTCCTCTTGCTTTTGTTCACGCTGATTGCTTTGCTCTAATTCCTGAATCATTTTGTTAAAGCTATCCTCAAGCTGACCAATTTCATCTGTTTTTGAAACAATTACCGTTTGAGGAATACCATTATCACCTTTATTTTCCATAGCATGTGAAAGTCGAAGTAGTCTTTTATGAATGCTTTTGAAAAATAACCATGATAGAAAAATGAATAGAAGTAGTATAAGGATGTTTACAAAAATAAAGATATATGTGTAATGGTCGCCTAAACGTTGAATTGGTGGTTCAAGTAAAATTCGGTCAACTTTAATGACCATAAATCCATTGTTCGGGTTGTTTTCAAAAAAGGCAACAACTGTGAACGGATCTGCATCATAGGCGTCCTTCATAAACTGAATGGTGTAAGAAGAAGACCATTTTTCAGGAAGTTTATTCTCAACAGAATAAGTGTCACGAGTGACCCCATCTGAATCAACCCAAAATAGCTCTGCTTCAGGATGCTTTTTTTTGATGCTTTGTAACTTATCACGTATTTCATTTTCGTTTTCCTCTGATAAAGATTTTGCCTCTTTATGCCACATCTCCTCTAAATCTATAGAGCCTGAAAATGATGATTTCTTCGCAGGATCTTCTACAACTAGTGCTGGAATATAAACTAGTAACGAGATAAAAGGGACGGAGATCGGGAGGATTGCCATAGCTAAAAAAATGATCATCAAGTATTTAAATTGTAATGATTTTATCCATTTCCATTTCATGCTTTCACCCGGTAACCAATTCCACGAATGGTTTCGATAATTTCTGGCTTGGAAGGATTGAGCTCAATTTTTTCTCTAAGAAAGCGAATATGTACCATTAAGGTTTTGTCTCCTTCGATATAGGGCTCCTTCCATACACCCTCATAAAGTTGCTCCTTCGTTAAAATTTGGTTAAGGTGCTGTAAAAAGAAGGCGAATATATGGTGCTGCTTTCCTGTTAGAAGTATTTCTTCACCAGTCTTGGTATTCGTTATCACATGATTAGTGGTATCTATTTCTAGATGCTTAATTTGCTTTTTTGTTGTGGTTTCTTTATTAAATCTACGTAATAAAACTTCGATTCTTTTTGTGAGCTCCTGTGGATGAAAGGGCTTTGTCATATAATCATCTGCAAACTCTAAACCCTCAAGCTTATCTTCAAGAGTAGAACGTGCTGATAACATAATGATCGGAATATCACGGCCGTTTCTCTTTATCCTCTTCCCAATCGAGAAACCATCCAGCCCAGGTAGCATCACATCCAAAATCACAATAGAAAATTTGCTCAAATCACTAGGCAAATCAATACCTGACGTTAACCAACTCACATCATAACCTTCAGCAACTAACTCGCGCTCAACCCACTGACCAATCTCCTGATCATCTTCAATATATAATATCGAGTTCACTTTTACAGCACCGCCCTTATTTATTTCGGGCGGTGCCTGTCACCACCCGGAATTTGTCGAAGAAATTGACCGATTCGTATTCGTATCTATTTTGATAGTACTTGGAAATTTGGTGCCTGTCACTACCCGGTTTTTGTCGAATGGTAGTATCTTGACGAGAAGTCTGATTTCAAATATATTTAAAGCGAAAAACATATATTGGAAGGGAAAGGTGATTAAGATCAAGTTATCAGTAGTAGATTGTTGTTTGAGGATAAAGTCAATAAAGGGTCAGCTTTTTGCCCTGGAGAAAAGTAGTTTGAAAGTTTCAAGTTATAGCCCGCAAAATTCTTCCTGCATTTGCTGTTGTAATAGATAGGATGGGAAGAAAACCACGTAATTTATCACCTCTATATTTTTATCACATCGTTTGTCGTGGAAATCGCCGCGATCCGCTTTTTATGGATGAAAAAGATATTCAAGCCTTCATATTTATTCTCAGAAGAATTCATGAAAGATTCCCCTTTGAAATTGCTTCCTTTTGTTTGATGACAAATCATTATCATCTTCAATTAAAATCTCAGGAACACTCCATCTCGAAAATTATGGCACTTATTAATAAACAGTATGCGAATTACTATAACACACGATATAACCTTACTGGACATGTGTTTGAGAAAAGGTTTTATGATAGCGTTATTCTTGCTAAAAAAGGAATGCTGGAGGTTTCTCGGTATATACACCTGAATCCTGTTGAGGCAAATATTGTGATGAGACCAGAGGATTATCTTTGGAGTAGCTATCATTTGTTTTTTATAAACGATGAGGAATATGATTATTTGCCGTTTTTTAATCCGGGGATTTTATTAGACGAAATGGAAGGGGAGACGTTAGAAGAAAGGAGGGAGGAGTTTCGTATTTTTCATGGTCCAAGGGATATTGAGTTTGATATTTATAAAAATGATTTATGAAACCAATAGATAGTAGTAATGAATGTGGCGTGAAAAAGAGAATTTAATTAAAAGAATAAATAAGTAGTTTCTAGTCAAAAGTGTGGTTACACAAGAGCTAATTAAACTAATGTCTTCACATGTGAATGCCACATTTTCTCGGATACTTGATAGATAGTGTTCATAGGGACTACTGGTTTTTTATTCTCTAGGATAATTGCGGGGACATAATTAATGCTTAAGATAAATTAAATGAGATATACATAGGTAATTGAAATAGCTAAAAAGATGATCTAAACTATAGTGATTTAATTCTACTTCACTTCATGCTTTTTCACCCCCTCAATGAATAGCTTTTCCCAAGCTCCTTAATATAGCTGTTTTTTGAAGGGGGGTGATTTCTTCGCCAGTTTGAGTTTTCGTGGATGACATGAAATTTTTACATCTATTTCTAAGTGATTTAATTGTTCTAACCTGCTACCACACAGCGGTCAAACCTTCTAAAAGTAATTCATCTCGTTTTATTAACTCTTTTGGTAGAAAGGTCTTTGTAACATTTAATTATTTGCAATCTAAATTCCTTCAGGCTTGTCTTCAATTGATGATTCGGCTGATATTTTAATAATTGGAACAGTAGGATTCACTCTTTTGATTCTCTTCCCTTAGGAATATCTAATCTAGGAAGCGACGTCTAAGGTAACAAGATTATAAGCTTCAAAAGTTTTTGGTGAATTTGGGTTTTCTGTTAACCAAATAAACACTATAGCTTTTCTCTCTCTCAATTTCTTCTCACATCACTCGTCTTTTTCTTTATCGTTTCTATGAAGAGAATTTTTATTATTTTTTCATTATTATGTGGATATGCAAGATATCTTGTATTTTGTCGAATTAATATCGAAATCTTAAATTGCAATATTATATTGTGCGATAATTTGTGGGGGGTTTGGAGTTAAATTATTAGATACTGGTCAAAAAATTTTTCTCTTCATTTTTAATAATAAAAAGTAGATTTTATATGAATAAAATTACCATTATGATTATTTATAGATAATTAGAGATCATTTGTTTTAAGGATTATAGTCAAAAAGTTGCAAAGAGATCAACAATTAATGTTATCTAAATATATTATTAAGAGAATAGTTTTAGAATTTTTTTCTACATTATGTTAATAAAAGTGAAGTTAAGTTAATTTGGCGTTATTTGTCAAATGAACAACATTTCACAATATTTAAATATAAAATGGTGAATTTTAGTTCTATTTACACTTGTGTAAAAACTTGCTAATATAAGATAGATTTTACAATTAAGGGCTACTTTGTAACTATTTAGAAATGAGGTGATAGTCAATAAAAAGAATTATATTCACATTATTGTTTGTTGTTAGTTTTTGTGTTGCTGTTTATTCAGTTTATATTTTATTTGTGAATTATAATAAGTATCAGCAATCTGCAGGTAAATATGAAGATGTCAAGAAGTTATATGAGGAAGCCAATGTAAATGAAGTGAATACTAGTAAGCAAGAGAATTTGAAAGAGATTAATAGTGACTATGTAGGGTGGATTAGCATTGCTAATACAAATGTTAATTATCCTGTTGTACAAGGGATTGATAACTTTTTTTATCTATCACATAACTTCTATAAAGAAGAGGATTTTGTTGGGTCTATATTCTTAGATGAGAGAAATTCATTAAACCCAGTTGATCAACATCTGATTCTCTATGGACATAATATGAAAGATCGAAGTATGTTTGGGTCATTGAGGAATTATTTAGATGAGGAGTTTTATCGAAGTCATAAGTTTATAACTTTTGATCTCCTAGATACTACATACGAGTGGGAAGTATTTTCAATTTATAAAACGGAAGATGTAGATTGGATGAAAACATCTTTTGAAAAGGATTCAGACTTTGAAAAATTCGTCAATAACCTTAAGCAGCAATCGATTGTTCCTATTGAAGTAGAAGTGAAGAAGGAAGATCGAATTCTAACATTATCGACTTGTACAAATGCAACAGAAACTGAACGTGTGATTGTTCATGCGAAGTTAAAATAGTTGGGGGACAAATGAATACATGAAAAATAAGTGGACTTTATCTTTATTTATTGCTGTTATATTATGTTTATTTTTACCACAAAATCAGATCGTACAAGCTGAGGGAAACTTCTCAAATCTAGATGTTACAGTATCAACAGATAAAGAAAGCTATGATGTTGGGGATGAAATTGTCTACACACTCGATATAGCGAATTTAGTTGGCAGCAAAGGGAAAGATATTGTAGTAACGACTACTTTACCAGAAGGGCTTGTAGTTGAAAGTACAGATGCTGAATTAATTGATAACAAACTAGTTTGGGATATTAATAGTATTGAAGAGTTTGGGAGTGTGATAGTTAGCTTTACAGCAAAAGTGACAGAAGCAACTCCAACGGCTCCGCCTATTGACCCTGAAATTGAAGATCCTAAGGAAGATGAGAAAGAAGAAAAAAATGAAGATAAAAAGGAACAACAGAAAGATGACGCACAAGATGAGGCACCAATCGTTGTAGAAAAAGTTGGCAATGATAAGGATGGTGCATCAAAGGACAAGGATCCTTCACTTTCACCTCAAACAGGCGATAGTACAAATCTTATGATTTATATCGTTGCTCTTATTTTGTCCATCTTAGTAATGTTTATTGCGTATAGAGAACTCAAAAAGAAACGTTTGAAAAAGGAAGTAACGTTCTTAGTCGTATTAGCCATGCTTATTCCTTCTTTTTCTCTAGCAAATGCAGAGGAACAAAAAGAAATCATTGAAAAAACACATAAGATTGTTATCGATGGTGAGGAATATGAATTAACGACAACTGTTGAAGCGGTGTTAGATGTTGATACGACGTTAATGTTGAAAGCTAGTAGAAGTTTTGGTTTTTCTACGCTGAAATGGAATGCTGTTGAAGGTGCTGGTTATCAAGTTAAAAGAGGATTAACTCCTAGTAACTTAGATGTTATCGCAGAAAATGTGACTCAAAATTCTTATGTTGATGAGTCAAGTAAAGCAGATGAAACTTATTACTATTTAGTAACTGCCCAAAAAGATGGCAAGGAAATGTATCGTTCTACTTTAGTTATGGTGAAACCGTTTGTTGATCGTGATGAAGATGGGATTGCTGATGAAGAGGAAGCTGTTTATCAAACAGATGCAGATAATCCAGATACAGATGGAGATCTTTTGAAGGATGGAGAAGAGGTATACATTCATCAGACAAATCCAATTAAGAAAGATACGGATGAAGATGGCTTATCAGATGATTATGAGTTAAATGTTACAAAAACGGATCCTAATCTAGTTGATACTGATAATAATGGTACAAGCGATGCAAATGAAGATGTTGACCAAGATACGTTATCGAACCAAAAGGAACAAGAGCTTAATACTGATCCATATAAAGATGACACTGATCTTGATGATATAACAGATCAAGTTGAGATCAATAAAGGAACTGATCCTACAAAGTATGATACGGATGAAGATAATCTAAGTGATTCCCAAGAGGTTCCATTAGGATTTGATCCGACAAAACAGGATACTGATGGAAATGGAATAATTGATGGGAATGAAGTAATCCCGGTTCAAACAGAACCAAATAAATTTAATACAAATGAGTTTGTTGTTCCTTCCGTTACCATTCATTCAGCGGCTGAAGACGGTATGTCAACGACAATTACTAGCCTAGAGGGCGATGCAGTTTTAAATGACCAGATTCCAGGGTATATTGGACCTGCATATGAATTTAACTCAGATGTACAATTTTCTAATGCAGAAATGACGTTTACTTATGATGAATCTGTTGTTTCTGAAGACTTTAAACCGGAAATCTTCTATTATAATGAGGATTTAAAGCGTTTAGAAAGATTAGAAAATCAAGTTCATAATCCTGAAAATAATACAGTCACTACTACCGTTGAACATTTTAGTAAGTATATCTTGCTAAATGGACAAAAGTGGGATGAAGTGTGGGAAAAGGAAATAAGACCTCCAGATCTAGATGACAGTGGAAAGGTTAAAAATTTAGATGTTGTATTTTCAATTGACTCTTCAGGTAGTATGTCTTCCATGGATCCACAGGAACTAAGGAAATATGCTACGAAAAATTTTGTTGATGCATTAAGAGATACGGATCGCTCTGCTGTTGTTGATTTTGATGATGATGGCCGAATCACAATTGATCTTACAATCGAGAAGGAAAAAGTAAAAATGAAGATTGATGAGATTGATTCAAGTGGTGGAACTAATCTATACGATGGAATAAAAACGGCAGTTGATGCATTTGATGAACAATCCAAGGACCATACCAAGTATGTTATCTTTTTAACAGATGGTGATGGTTATTGGAATGAAGATGCTTTGGAATATGCTAAACAAGAAGGCGTTATTATCTATACAATCGGCTTAGGTAATGGAGTTAACAGAACCTTACTAGAGCGTATTGCAACTGAAACACAAGGTAAATATTATTTTGCAACGGATGCTAATCAATTAGACGAAGTATTAAAGGATACTGCTGGTGACACAGTAGACTATACGAAAGATGAAGATTTGGATGGTATACCTGATTATCTTGAAGAAGGTGGTTTATTAAGATCAGGTGAAGGAAAGACGTTTTTTGATAATACTAAAGATACTGATGGCGATGGATTAATGGACGGTGCTCAAGATATTGATTCTGATGGTGATGGATTAAATGACGGAGAGGAAATGACTACATTCTATGATGAAATAGATGATAAGATTTACTTCAAAATGTTTTCAGATCCATTACTAGTAGACTCAGATCGTGATGGACTAAATGATAAAGATGAAAAGCAAGACGAGAGAATGAAATATAATATTACTGCAAAACATTCACTCATGTTTAGTAAGCTTTCTTATGTTGACTTAGAAGGTAACATTGCTAGTGGTGTTTACTATGTGCCTGCAATGGCCTATCAACCAGATGATAAGGGTGCAGAAATTCGAAGTCACTTCCCTAGAAAATATGCGGATCCAGTTAGTGAGTTAACAGGTTGGAATTTAATAGCTGCAGACGATAATGACGCATTTACAGGTTTTAGTGCTATAGCATTACAACATACATCTAGTAACGAAATTGTGATTGCATATAGAGGGTCAGATTCTTTTGAAGATAAAACGGATCTAATTACAGATTGGTTATTTACAAATGTAGCGGGTAATTTATTTGGAGCATTTGACGATCAAGCAAATAAAGCGGTTGAATTTGCTGCGGAAGTAATACTAGATAATCCTGATTCTAAAATATATGTTACGGGACATTCTCTTGGAGGATGGCTTGCGCAGATAGCATCTTATCGATTACAAGAAAACACAGTTGATGAAATTTATTCTGATTTACCTTGGAACGAGAAGAAGAAAGAAAAAATTGAATCAGCACTTAACGATGGTAATTATGTTCTAACTAGAACATTTAACGCTGCACCTTTCTTTGGACCGAATGCTTTGCATGATCTAGGAAGTGATATTGCAACGTCAGTAACTCCAGTAGTCCCATGGGCTACAGTTAATGGTGATAATTATAATTCTAAAGTTTATAATCATCAAATGTCCTTTGATATTCTTCATGTAATAGATCACTATATGGACGCTGAAAAATTAGGAAAAGAGTTTGGAGCCTATGATTATGATGGAAAAGATTACAATGATTTTGATTATGAGTTTTTAACTAAAATTACTAAGTTATATGAAGACGAAAAATGGGATTATTCTGAAACGTATTGGGATTTACTGTTATACCAATATAAATTGACGTTCAAGGATTTCTTAGATGAACTAGCTGAAACTGATACACAAATAGCTAAAGAGAAGGAAGAATTCTTTGACGCTGCTGGTGAAGCGGCAGAAGCACATTCTTTAAATAATTTTTATGATTATCTTCATGATATAAGAGTGAATGAAGGTATTTAGATAATTGCTTTTTGAATGTGAAAGAATAAATTAATTCAAAAGTTAGGGCGAAGGAAACCCGCCCTAACTCTTTTTTATTAGGGGGAATACTTATTAAAGTTGTTTATATATACCTTATATGTAATATTACTTTCATCCCTTTTTACTTTTTTCTATCCTTAGTAGAGGGCTGGAGAAGTATATTGATTTATCCAAAAGAAAATTCATATAGTTATGTAATAGAAAGTTATTTCCAGGCATTAATACCTAATATAGTATTATTTTTAGTATTAATGATCTTTAGTCGAAAATGGAAACTAAATAAAAAAATTAATATTGCTTCATTTATAACTATATCGGGTATTCTCCTGTTGCTAACATTCTTAGATTTATTCTAGTTCTGAGTGGTGCCTGTCACCACCCGGAATTTGTCGAATGAAAGCATCTTGACTATTTACTCAAACTTACCATATTCTTGTAGCGAAAAAGATAGGCGGAGAATTGATGGTTCGTGTTAATTTTAGTTTTGTAAAGTATGTGTTTTTATCAAGTATATATCTTGAAATAAGTTTAGTAGACTTGATGCGGTTTATTTTATTAAGGGCAGCAAATGTAAGCTTTTATAAGAAATTAAGGAAAGTATTGTATGGGGAGAAAACCTAGAATCTAGGGGCCTCATTATTTTACCATCGTTTGTCGTGGGAACCGCCGCGATCCCTTTTTAATCGATAACAGAGATTTTCACACCTGCTTTTATATCCTCAAAAAACTCTATGAGAAATATCCTTACGAAATTGCATCCTATTGTTTAATGACAAATCATTATCATCTCCAGCTTCGATCACAACAACATTCCATTTCTAAAATCATGGCACTCACCAATAAAAAATGCGTGAATTATTATAATATTCGTTACAACCTTACTGGTCATGTATTCGAAAAGCGTTTTTTGATTCTGTTATTGTTTCAAATAAATCTAAGGTGGAAGTATGTGGATATATTCATTTATATCCAGTTGAAGCAAAAATGGTAGAATTCCCTGAGAACTATCCATGGAGTAGCTATGACCTGTTTTTAAGACGCAAAAAGAAACCTTAAGCTCTGCCCTCTTTCTATCCACACAACCTTTTAAATGAGATGGAAGGGAGGTCGACAGGAAAAAAGGAGCAGTTTTTTCGTGTCTGTCACGCCCCGAAAAATGACGAAATTGCAATTCGTAAATAGGTGAAAAAATAAGTAGCTACATAGGTAGCTACTTATTTTTTTGGTTCTATTCGACAAAATTCGGGTGGTGACAGGCACCGTTTACGAAGCAGAATGATACTGCTTAGGAACAGGGATTCCTTGTACTAGTCGGAATTTCAGTGATTTATGTACGTTCTTTTTAGTTTCGAAGCTTACAAGAGGGCTGTCATAGATGTACTTGTATGCTTCTCTCATACGGTTGAAGTATTTTGTTGTGTATGGTACCCATAGAACAGTTTTCATACTCTTGTGAAAGTGAAGCGCATCGTCTTCTGTGATTTGGTCAAGGCGTCTCAGCTTTGACAGGGAAAGCTTAATTTTAATTGCGAAAACAATTTGCATAGGAATGAATAATGCGAATAAAAGTCCAAATAAACCACCAACTACTGCTTCCATCATTGATAACCACCTTTATCTTTTTAAATGGCTTTTTTCTGGTAGGTGTTGTTATAGTGAAATGCAGCGAACTCACTTCTACGGAAATAACCGTTAATAACAACAAGCTATGGAAAAAGCTCTCTATATAGTTCTTATCGACTATAAAATGAAAATTTTTAGGGTTTTTGTAAAAAATTGAAACAAAAAATCTATATTAATATATATTTTTAGGACGAAAATCAGTCGTAATTTTAGCCTCTAATGCGGAAGTCCTTTCAACAAATTCCTCAAATGTTTATAACTGGTAAAATATCGACTTTCTTTCCCATAAAATAAAAATCGATTCTTTTTTACAATTTTTTGGTATGGTATAATTTACGTTATAAGTATGATAAAAGTATTAGGAATTTTTGATTAGGGGAGAAGGAGTGGGAGAATGAGTTTTATCAATAATAGAAAAAAGAAAGTTCAAAATGAACAGCCTGATTTCATAGATTTAAATGAAAATGATACGCAACAGAAAATAGACGAAACTATTCTTGAAAAACAATCGAGTACGAAAATGAAACCTACCATATTTGATCAGATGGCAGATGAACAATCTGCATCTAGTACAGAACCAATCACATGGGATCCTGAGCCTTTTACAGAGAATAACCCAGTCCCAAACCCTCGCAACGACCATGAAAAAATAAATGAAATTGAAGACGATCATAATGAAGATATCCACTTAAACGAACAAGATGATCGTGAAACCTTAAAACAAACCTCTGAAGACGTAACAACTTTTAATGAAGTGAAAAACGAAAATACATCAAATACATCTGAATCTATTGATCAGAATCAGAATTTAGCTGGAATGGATGGAGTTAAGACTGAGATTACTGGTTTAAATTCGTTGATCCAAGATAGCTTTGGTTCGGTAGATAAGCAATTAAATAAGTTAAGTAATGATTTTGAGACAAAATTAAAGTACGATCAGCATAAAGATAAGGTTATTGATAATTTACATAAAGAATTACAAATGTATAAGGATAATAGTTTTCAAGAAAGATTAACGCCTATTATTATGGACTTAATTTTATCTATTGATCGTACGGGTAAAATTCTCAAAGGTCTTCCACAAGATGAAGAATTTAAGAAGTTCATCAAAGTGATCAAAGAATCAATTATGGACCTGGAAGATATTCTTTATAAGCAAGGTGTTGAGGCGTATGAAGAAGAAGGGGAGACGTTTGATTCAAATCGTCAAAAAGTTGTGAAAACTGTTAAAACGGATCAACCTGAGCTAGATAAGCAAATTGCAGAACGTCTAGGCAAAGGCTATGAAAGAGAAGAACGAATTATGCGCAAAGAATTAGTAACTGTTTATGTATACGAAGAAGCTAGTAATCAATAGAATGATAAAATTTTAGGAGTGTTTATTTATGTCAAAAAAAGTTTACGGAATAGATTTAGGAACAACGTATTCATGTATTGCTTATATGGATGAGCATAACAAAGCAGTCGTTTTAAGAAACTCAAATGGAAATTTAACAACACCTTCAGTTGTGTTTTTTGAGGATGAAGGAGATACAACAAATATTGTCGTAGGAGAAGCTGCTAAAGAGAGCGGAAAACTATATCCAAATGATGTTGTTTCTTTTATTAAACGCCAAATGGGAACAGATTACGAATTTTTCAATAAAGAAGAAAAATATCGTGCAGAGGAAATCTCAGCATTAATTCTAAGAAAGCTTGTTAAAGATGCTGAAGACAATGTTGGTGAAGAGGTTAAAGATGTAGTTATTACAGTACCAGCTTATTTTGGAATCAACGAACGTGAAGCAACAAAGCGTGCAGGAGAAATTGCTGGGTTAAACGTGATCGATATTATCAATGAGCCAACAGCTGCTGCAGTTGCATACGGAATTTCTCGTGATACAACAAAGCGAGTATTGGTTTATGACTTAGGTGGCGGAACATTTGATGTTACGTTAATTGAAATTACGCCTAACTCGATCGAAGTTGTTGTAACAGGTGGAGATCATAACTTAGGTGGTAAGAACTGGGATGACGCGATCATTAATTATTTAGTTGATCAATATCATGAGCAAACTGGGAACACTGATGATATTTTAGAAGATCCAGAAACAGCGAAAGATCTAGAAGTAAGTGCTGAAAATGCAAAGAAAACATTAAGTGATCGTAAAAAAGCTCCAATTCGTTTTGTACATGGCACAGAAAGCGTTCGTGTTGAGTTAACGAGAGAGAAATTTGAAGAAATTACAGAAATTTTAAATGATCGTACGGTTGAATTAACAAAGCTAATGCTAGAAGATGCAAAGAAAAAGGGTGAAGGAAAAGACTCGTTTGATGAAATCATCTTAGTTGGTGGATCAACACGTATGCCACAAATTGAAGCACGTATTATTCAAGAATTTGGTGTTCAACCAATCAAATTTGACCCTGATGAAGCGGTTGCAAAAGGTGCAACGATTTATGGTATGGAAAAATCGGTTCGTGATTGGGTGCAATCAAAGAAAGAGGAAGTTGGCGGAACAGATACACCTCTTACAGTCGAGCAGGAAGAACAAATTACTCAAGAAGCAGAGCAGCTTTTCCGAATTAGCTCAAGCACAGTCAAACAAATAGCTGAAACAAAAATTATAAATGTAAGTAGTAAGAGCTTTGGTATTGTTGCAAGAGTTGAGGAAAACGGTGAAAGTGTTGATCGTGTTGTTAACCTTATTTTTAAAAATGATGCACTACCTAAAGAGCATACTTCCAGATTTGGTACAGTTGAACCTAACCAAGAAGATGTATTGATCCAAATTATGGAGAATGAATTTTCAGATGAGCTTCTAAAGGAATATGATGCAAACAAGCTTGGTGAAGCAACCTTACTGTTACCATCAGGGTTATCTGAGGGATCTCCAATTGATATTACTTTTACATTAAATGAAAATGGTCGTCTTGATGTTAAAGGTGTTGAAGTAACAAATAACGGTGAAATCAATACAACGATTGAAACAACATCCGTTATTAGTGAGGAACAAGTAGTGGAAGCTAAAGAAAAATCAAAAGCTCTTGTTGTAATGTAAGAAAGGGTTTTAAAGGAGATTCGTATTAGTATGTCATCATATAGCTTAGGAATTGACTTAGGAACAACATATTCGGTCATGGCGATTGTTGATGAATCCGGTCGCCCTACTGTCATAAAAAATCTTGAAGGAAAAGCAACAACACCATCTGTTATCTATTTTGGTGATGAAAGTCCAATTGTTGGTGATGAGGCAAAGGATCAGCAAGCATTTGGATCAGTTGAAGTTGCGTCATTCTTTAAAAGAGTGATGGGTGATCCTCATTTCACCTATGATTTTAATGGGAAAACGTATGACACAATTGAACTTTCATCTCTTATTTTACAAAAACTAAAATCAGATGCAGAAGAAGAGCTTGGACAAGAGATTAAAAATGCAGTGATAACAGTACCGGCTTATTTTAATAATAGCCAGAGAGAAGCAACGATAAAGGCAGGGGAGCTTGCTGGATTTCATGTTTTACGTATTATTAATGAACCAACAGCTGCAGCGATTGCTTATGGATTAAATGAAGTAAAAGATACCAGAAATATAATGGTTTATGATTTGGGTGGTGGTACCTTTGATGTGACCATCGCTAATATAAATGAAGATGAAATTAAAGTGTTGTCGACAAATGGAGATCATTCTTTAGGTGGGAAGGATTGGGATGACCGTCTTGCTGCACATTTCTGTGAGCAGTTTGAACTAGAGCATGCTATGGATCCTTTGGAAGATGAAGATGCTTTAAATGAAATTTTAGTAGATTGTGAGAATGCTAAAAAGAATTTAACAGATTTATCGAAGTTGAATTTATCAATTGTGTACAAAGGTAATAAAAGCACGTTTGAATTAACACGTGAATCCTTTGAAAATCTTACAAGTGACTTAATCGAGAGAACATGGGATTTGGCTGGTTTAGCACTTTCTGATGGAAACCTTTCATGGAATGACATTGATGATGTGATCCTAGTCGGTGGTTCAACTAAAATGCCAATGGTTTCTGCTTTTATTGAGCAACAAATCGGTAAACCGCCTTTAAAAGGGTTAAATGTTGATGAAGTAGTAGCTTGTGGGGCTGCGATCCAGGCTAAAATTGAAATGGACAAGCTAAACCCTAAAATTACTTATTCTTTAGGAGCTTCTTATAAAAAAGTGCAAGATGTGATGAGTCATACTTTGGGCATGGTGGCAATAAATGAGGAGTACACACAATATGTAACTAGTAAAATTATTCCTAAAAATAAGCCTATTCCAATTACAGAGCAAAGACCATATCAACTAAAAACATCAGCTCATAATGAAAATACTCTTGAAGTGTATGTAACACAAGGTGAAAGTAATCTGCCTTTAGAATGTAATATTCTCGGTAAATATACTGTTTCAAATATTAAGCATATTCCACAAGATGCTGTTTCGATCGATGTTGCTTATTCATATGACGAAAATGGTGTTGTTGCAGTGACAGCGGTTCAGAAAGAAACGGGTAAGACCCTAAATGTTATAAAAGAACCTGTCCCAGATGACATTTCATGGATGGGAAGACCACCTGTTGAAGAAGTGAATATGGTTGAACCGATATCAGTAGTGATTGCAATTGATTTGTCAGGTAGTATGGCTGGTACTCCACTTAAAAAGGCAAGAGCTGCGGCAGCTGATTTTGTGAGCAAAATGGATTTAAGTTATACGCACATTAGTATTATGGGTTTTGCTAATAAAGTTCGGGTAACAGAGCCACTTTCACAGGATCAATCTAGGCTTGAAGCAGGTATTGAACAACTTCAAAGCCTTTATGACAGAACATCACTTGGAATTGGCAATAATGCAGAACCATTTACAGAGTCATTTAAATTGCTTCAACCAAGAGTTGGCGTGCGCTATGTGATTGTTTTAACTGATGGTGTTTGGTATGACCAAGATCATGCAATCAAAATGGCAAAAAGATGTGAACGTGAGGGTATGGAGATTATTGCAATAGGCTTTGGAAAAGCAGATTCAAGGTTTCTTGGAAAAATAGCTACATCTGATGAAAATGCTCTTTTCACCAACGTTAATGAGCTACAACAATCATTCTCAAAAATCGCACAAGAAATTAATACAAAGGTTTCTGCACTAACTTTTTCGAAAAAGTAAAATCTCCTTTTAGAAGAACGTTATACAAAAATCATACAAATAAATTTACTAAATAAGTAGGAGGAGTAGTTATTTGCTCCTCCCTTTTTTAAAATCTGGTAGGTAGGAATAACAACTTACCTGTTATATCACTTTCCGAGAAGTCTAGATAAAGAGGTGAAAACATAAATGGAAAGTAGACCAAATTTTTATCTCTTATTAGATTTACCATATGATCCTCCAGAAGAAAATGAAGTGGTCATTAAACAGGCATTAGATAAGAAGAAAATTGAGTGGGGTAAAAAAAGAAATCATCCACGTGATGCGCAAAAGATCAAGTATTACTTAGGCTTGTCAGAGCAAATCTTAGATGTGATGTTAGATGAAGATAAACGAAAAGAAGAAGCTACTGAAGCTAAGGAAATAGCTCATAAAGAGAGATTAAAGAAAGAAAAGGCAATAAATAAAAGAGTAGATGGAGTTATTAAAGTACTTTCAGCAAAAGGATATATAACAAAAGTAGAATTAGCTTCTGTTGAAAAAGACACAAAAGTTGCTAAAGATCTTATTTTAAAAAGAATCAATGTTCCGATAAAGGATGATAAAGATGGTCCAACTACATCCTCCACAAGCAGTAAACAAGATGTGCTTAATCCAGAGAAAATAAAACAAATCCTTCATTTACTCGATCAATTAGATATCGAGGCTAAAATTGGTTCTATCCCAACTTTATACGATTTATTAGAGCAACCTACGACGGCAGATATTAAAACTTTATCCAAATTATCACAGGAGCTGTATCAACGCTATCAGAACAAAGGTGTTAGTACAGATGCAGCAGAATATAAAAAACAGCTGTATTCTATTGCGAATGGAATTTTCAAAAATGATAGTGAACGAACAAAATATGATAACTCTCTTCAAGAAAAGCGATTTGAAACAGTTGTTGAGTATATAAAAATTGCTTCCATTCATGGGAAAATTGATTATACCGTTTATAAGGAATTAGTGAAAGAAGCTGTTAATGAAGGTTTAGGTCAAGATGTGGCAAAGGATAAAATTAAGAGTTATTGCCAGCAAAATGGAATTCTTCTTCTTACTAGTAATATTTCAAAAGAAACAGAGTTAGATCTGCATCAATGCCATTTTTGTGGTGTTGTTAATGTGAAAAACTCTTCACATTGCAAAGGTTGTGGCTATTCGTTACGAAACAAATGTAGTCACTGCCAAGGATTAATAGAAAGTGGTTCAACTCATTGTACAAGCTGTGGTCAGTCTGTTATGGGGTTAGTTTATCACGATAAATTACTTAAAGAGGGCTACTATGCTCTTTCTAGGAAAAATATTATTCTCGCCGAGGAATGCTTTTTAAAGGCTGAATACAATTTTAAAAGCCAAGAAGTGATAGTAGCTCAACAAAAGGTTTCAGCATATAAGAAGGATATTCAACAGCAAATTAAAAAAATCGAAGCTGAGATGAAGAGAAAACACTACTATCAAGCAGAAAAAGAGCTTCTTTTGTTAAAAAAACTTAACCGTGAAGCAGTAGAGAGCATCCATTTTGAACGGGAAATTACGACTAAATTATCAATTGCCGAAAATTATCTAAAACAAGCCTCTGCAGCTAAAGATCTAAAAAGTGCTGCTTCTTATTATATAGAGGCATTAGATTGTAGTGCAGATTGTCAAAGAGCTCGTGAAAAACTAAATCAGTTACCACCAGATCCAGCTGAAAAGCTAGAATGTAGGCTTACTTCTGAAGCTATCGCTTTATCATGGGTACCTTCACCATCAACAGGGGAACTGGTGTATCGAATTATTCGTAAAGAAGGAGCTGCTCCAACACATACCCAGGATGGTGTTATGATCGGAGAAACTAGTTCCAATTCGTTCACAGATAAAGATACTGAAGCAGGAAAGCAATATTTTTATGCCCTTATTACAAAAAGACTGTCAGCCATAGCAAAAGCAATGACTCATGGAGATCCAATTATGAGAATGCTTGAAGTGGAGAATTTATCTGCAAAACCTGAAAACGGAGCAATTAAGATTACATGGAAAGCTCCTTTAAAAACAAAAATAGAAGTGTGGAAGAAAGAAAATGGTATTCCTCTTAAAAGAGGCGATGGAACTAAGCTAAATGGCGTAAAAGTAAATGAAGTGCTTGATCAAGATGTATCAGGTGACAAACAGTATGGTTATCTTGTGATTTGTCAGTATGAAGATGTTAATGGCAAGTTTATTTTGTCCAATGGAAAATCTGTTCTCACGATGGCGTTGAACATAGAGCCGATTGTTAATATTCTAGTAAAATACCAAAATCAAAAAGCTCTTATTAAAAATAACAATGTCATGGAAGGCGAACAAATTGTCTATATCTCACAAGCTCCTTTTACCGGGTTTAAACTAGGAGATTTTTATCTATACGAACAACTTAAAGGTGAAATGAACGGGAACATGCAACAACCTGTTTTGAGTAATGATTGGACTGAAATTTCTCTTACGGCTAATCGCCCAACGTATTTATTACCGGTATCAAAGCTTGGCAATGCTGCAGTTATCGGACAACAAAGAGTATTAAAACATATTAGAGATGTTTCTGAAATCAGTAGCACAACTGATGATAAAGGTGATTTGTATTTAAAATGGAATTGGCCAAAGGATGTTGAGCAAGTACTTGTTGTATATAGCGAAAAAGAATATCCAACAGATCCTAGGGATGCTGAATCAGTGCAACGTCATTGTTCAAAAGTATCTTATGAGGCATTTAATGGCTATAAAATAGATTCTATCAAAGCTTTTGATCATCTTTTTATTACAATTTATGTTGGGGAAGAACTAAACGGTCAGACAATTTACTCAGAAGGAACGCGTTATTTTTATACAAATGCAAAACCAATCGAGATCCAATATCGAGTGGAGTCAAAGGGATTCCTAAAGAAGAAAAATGTGATCACGATCAACAGCTCAGATATCACAGTAGGATCACCAGAGCTAATAGTAGTAAAACAGCAAGGAAGGCAACCACTTTCGAAAGATGATGGTACAGAGATTTATGTTATTCCAGAAGGAACAGATCTATCAAAATATGAAATTGATTTAACAGCTCATATGGACCGGAATGCGTATTTCAAACTGTTTTATGCTAATCAAAATGATCGAACTAGATTTTTATTAGAATCAATAGGTGAACTTACAACAGGTAAATAGGAGGAAAACAATGGCTACATTTAAAAGGGCATATGTATGTCCATATTGCTTTAACAAACATAAAATCGACGAAGTGAAATTTCGATGTGCTGACGAGAAGTGTGTAGAGGATGATGAACAATACTCTACATATTGGGAATATAATTACCGATTAAAGCTTCCAACTGTTACAGAACCAGAGATTAAAAGATCAGGGCTTTCCTGGTTAAAACCTTCTATGCCAGATCATGAAAATTGTCGATCATGCAGTACAACAACGTCTATTCGAATCTGTCCAACATGTCACTCAACACTGCCTAGCACCATTAGTGATTATGAGGATTATATTATTGCAGTTATAGGAGCAAAGCAAGCAGGTAAAAGTCATTATATTGCTGTTTTAATTGACGAAATTCAGAATAAAATTGGTAATGCTTATAATTGCTATTTGAAACCGGAAAATGATGAAACGATTCAACGATATAATCGCCAATTCAGAGACCCACTGTATAAAAATAAAACAACACTTGATGTAACACAATCAGCACGTGTAAATGCTGATGTGAAAAAGCCATTATTATTTACCCTTTCTTTTTCAGGAGAAGGAGTTTTTGGGACAAAGGTGATTACGTTAGCGTTATTTGATGCAGCTGGTGAGGATCTTAAAGAAGAGAAAAATATGCTAAAGCATACAAGATATATTTGTAACTCGGCAGGAGTCATTTGTCTTCTTGATCCATTACAATTACCGAATATTCGTGAGCAATTAAAAGCACAGTCACCAGATATTAACTTGCCACATCAAGATACAGAAAATGATGTTAATGATGTGCTTGTAAGAACAACGAACCTTATTCGAAATACCTTACAGATTAAAATGAAAAAGAAAATTGATATTCCAATGGCTTTAAGTTTTTCAAAAATTGATGCAATCCAACCTTTACTCGATCCTAGCAGTAAGTTAAAGCAAAATGGAAGACACACTGATACAAATGCCTTTGATGTGATTGATTTCCAAAGTGTGAATAATGAAATGAAATCATTAGTTCAAGGTTGGTCCAAAGGAAACATTACAGCCCTATTAGATCATAACTATAAAGATCATGCATTTTTTGGACTTTCGGCTTTAGGAAATAATCCAGGACAAAATATGAAAGTGGAGAGTGTTGAACCTTACCGAGTGGAAGATCCATTTTTATGGTTGTTATGGAAAAATGGAATCATTAAAAGTACGGAAAAAAGGGGGTAATCAAATGACCTATTTTCAGCATTATTACACCTCTGCCAAATCGGGCTTTGGAGGGGTATCAGGATTTCAGACTTATTCTGCTTCGGAAGGATTAGTTGAGCAAGATATTGAGGAGATTGAAAAATATAGTAAATATAATCGACCAGACAATATGCCTGCACAGCCAGAGAATGAATCTATGGCGAACTATCCAAAGGCCTTTACCTTTTTAAAACTTCCTAGTGGGAGATTTGGGCTAGCTTTTACCCAATATACTGGAAAAGATTATTCGGGCCGATTTGGTAATTCTTTTAGTCATACTATTGTTAGTGATGAAGATTACTTTCCTTTTTACCCTTTTCAACTGTATCAATCATCGATCTATAGAAATCGATTAACAGAAGAAGAAGAAAACATATCAAGTAGACCAGAGCCTTTACCAACACTTGAAAAAGTAACAATAGCTTCTGATTTATCTTTTGATAACATCCATGCTTTTCTTAAAGAAGAAAACCGGATTGTAGTACTAAAGAAAATGATCAATATCATTTTAAACTATGAGGAACATGGTAAAAGAATCTTAATTGTTGATGAAAAAGAACATGTACCAATGTGGTTAGCTGCAATACAGATGGCCTTTCCTGTTCGTTTGGCACACCATTTAACTTTTACAAGCTATACCTATGATCCTCTTCAAAGTAATGCATTTATAAATGCTACGTTACAGGAGGGGACAAGCTATCGAAATAATGAATCGATGTTAAATCACCAGTTTCATGTGTTTGATGTCCATTTTAATCGATATAGTCAGGTTGAAAAAATGTACTTATACACTGAATTTGTTACCTCACAAATGCTTGAAAATTGGAATGGACTACAACCTTTCTTTACGTTTTTAGAGAAAACAAATTATCAAAAGGTGAATGAGGAAATAGACGGTGCTGTTTCATTGTTTAAATTTATGAATGGCATGTCCATTAACAAAGAAGAATTACGATCAGCCATTTCTTTTGCTGATACATATTGTAACCAATCTCTTCAACAACAAATTGTTGAAACACTAAGAGATAATTTCTATTTTGATATTGAAAAGTGGCAAAATCTAATAGATGGACTTGATTTAGGATTAGCTAAATCGATGAGTCGTTTTCTATTTAATACTGTTTATATTGCAAGAAATCAAGAAAATAGTCGATTTGCATTTAAGTTTTTCTTTGATTCGTTTAATAAGCTTATGCTTAAAGCGGACCATGCAATGCTTAGTGAAACAATTGCTTATTTCCACCATATCAAAGCAATGAATCACCAAAATGGGGAGTTTCAAAAGTGGGCTTTGGGGTCGAATTTAAATGATGTTTTTTTACCACTTAGTAAAGAATCACATGAAGAAAAAATCAAGTTCTATGTATCAAATGTTTTTCAGCACTTAGCTGAGCTGAATGCAGGTGTGGAACACATTCAAAAAGAGCATTCACAATTTGTTCTACCGTTATTAGATAAAATGTTTACTAGTCAATCTAGAGATCACTATGTACAAATGCTGTTAAAAGAATATCCTAGTTATACTGAGAGATTTCTAGTTTACTTATCTAAGAAATATTCAAATGAAGTAGATTCCATTCTATTAGACGCAATTGAGAAAAATAGCTATAAACCAGGCGCAATTTTCACAACTAAAGAGGGATTACTTATCTTAAAAAGAGTAGCTGAGAAAGCATTAGAAGAGTCAAGATCACCAGCAACAACCCTTCTAAATTGGTATTCAAGTATATTAAAACCTGCATCGATTCCGACAAAAACAATAGCGGAGCTTGTTTGTACGGTCATAGAAAAAATCGAGATTATAGGTGAAAGAGATCGATTATTTGAACAAGCTGAAAAATTATTAAATTCGGAACTTATTGACTATCCGAGTAAACAGTACTTGGGGAGATTTATTATCTCTATTGAAAGAAGTATTCCATTAGATGATCGATACAAACAGCATATTCATTTACTTACAAGCATGAAGAAAGTAAAAGATAACGTAACAATTACAAACAATGCAAATATCTTCAATTTAATAGAGTTTGCCGAAGGATTAAAAGTAAAACAAAATGAAATACAGATAAAATTAATCACAAGAGATCTTAAGCATCTCTCATCTTCGAAATATCAAGAATATATGGTATGGATTTTACCATTACTTGCAAAGAGAAATGAAATAAGTGCGTCAATTATTCAATCTCTTGCACCGCTTAATTTGGTCGAGGATTTATGGATGGCTATTGAAAGATTACTAGAAGATAAGAAGGTAGATAAAAAACAAGCACCAATCTTAATTGAATCGTTTTTTACCTATTATCTTCACATTATTAAACATACTATTGACGATGGTAATGAACCAATCTATCATGAGTCAATTATTGTTTATTTAAAAGATAATAAATCCGTTGTTAAGCATTTAAATGAACAATTTCTTAAAAAGAAGAAATATCAAAAAGAATGGGATTTATTAAAGGACAAAATAGTCGAAGATCGTAATCTGCTTTCAAAAGTAAAAAACATTTTATCATTTAAGAAGTAGGAGGTCTTGTTACATATGGATACATATCTAGAAAAAGGCTTCCGTGTCCTAAATGGAATAGTCTTCATACTGTCTGTGTTAATATGGCAATTTAAGTTTGAATCATTTGCTATAAATAGTCTACTTGGTCTTGTTATCCCTGCATTTTTTATTTTAATGTGGGGACATGACAAAGTGAGACGATCATTTATATCATCAATTAGTTTTGCACTTATTGTGTTATCACTTACTATCCTCCCGCTTAATATGGACTACATATTATATAGTTTAGGGACTGTAGTAATGATCGTTATAGCATCTTTTATTCTACGACCAACATTAGAGTATATTGGAATCTGTCTTTATCTATTTTTTGGATTTTATCTATTCTTTTTCGTCCAATATGTCGGAGGGATAAAAGGATTATTTACGAGTGAAATACTTGCTTTGTTAAATCAATCTTATTATTCATTTGAATGGTTACCAACAATCATGAGTGCTAAGTGGGCTATTTTAATTATTGCTTATGCGATTTATTTAGCAAAAGCAGCTTTAACAAAAGAGTTTATTCGGATGAAACTTTTTCATATCGTGATGAGTGTTATTTCATTTCCGTTCCTGTTATTACCTCTGATTATTAGTGGTTATATTTACGCTTTATACAAGCATGTATTTAGTTATGCTACTATTTTCAGAAATACTGTTAAGGTTGAAAAAAATATATTATCAACATCAAGTCAACCTGCTTATGAAAAATATATTTTTAAGAAAGCATTTGTTGATGCAAAAAATGTTATGCAAACAGCTTTCAAAACAAATAGGCTACACGTGAAAGAAATTTATCATTCTATTAAAAAAAATAAGAATACTTATGGAAAAGCAATTCATTTATTTTTAAGTATTATTTCCTACTCTGCTATTTTTGCGACATTTACAGTAGGCAACGCTTTGATTGCAATTAGTGCAGCTATACACTTCTCTTTGTTAGCAATCTATAGTGCTCCTGTATTCGCCTTTTGGACTATTGTTTACTATGGTGACCAGACATATAGAAAAATCAATAATATTTCAACTGTATGTTCTACCTGCTATCATCATTCTGCTCTACCAACATACCATTGTCCTAGCTGCCAAACTGCACATACATTGATGGTTCCAAGTAAATTTGGAACTTTAAAAAGAAAATGTCAATGTGGACATAAAATCTCAACCTCGATCTTTAATGGTAGAAGTCAGCTAGATGCTAGTTGTCACACTTGTTCTACTCCTATTTATAGTAGTGAAGCAACAACATTACAAATACCTGTTATTGGTGGTACATCAGCAGGGAAAACAAGCTTTGTCATGTCATCGATGGCTTCTTTAATTAATGAATCAGAAAGTAAAGATTGGACATTTCGATACCCAAAAGCTGAGTTTAAAGATAGTATTGAAGCTTTTTATAGAAACCAGAGTGTTGGTGTTCGTCCAATAAAAACGCAAAGTCGTACACCAGAAGCACAATATGTAGGTATTACGACAAAAAAATCAAAGATTGAAAAAATTCTTTATCTTTATGATCCTTCTGGAGAAACATTTGAAACAAGTGGTGATTTCAAAAAACAGCGATATCTGGAACATTATGATGGTCTTGTGTTTGTTATTGATCCGTTTTCAATTGCAAATGTGAGAGAAAGATATCAACGAGAATATAACGTGAATGCTGTTAATCCTAGTTTTGCGGACTTTGAAAATATATTTGATCGTTTTCTAATTGAACTGCAAGAGAGTTATGGTATTAAAGCACATGAGAAGATTACTAAACCAATTGCGATCGTTGTGAATAAAATTGATCAAGTGTTAAAAAATGAAGTCGGAACAGAAACAGCTAAGCAACTTGCAGCAACAAGAGATGATATGAAAAATATATCAGATGCTACACATTTTCTATGTAAGGAATTCTTGGCAAGCGTCGGAATGAACAATTTCTTGAGAAAGGTTGATAACAAGCTATCAAATTATCAATTTTTTGCTTATAGCTCACATAAGAAGGAGCAAACGGTTGATCATACATCAGAGCCATTGCTATGGCTATTAGGTGAACTTCATAAGGATTTAAAAATTATTAATGATGGAAAGTAGTGTGAGAGATGCTATTAATTAAAAAATATTACTTTCAAGCCATTTGCTACTTAATCGTCATTCTGCTTCTACTTTTTAGTTGGTACCTCTTAAAATCTGAAATTCAAATGGCTTTTAAAGCTGTGTGGAATCTTTATAGTGGACAAACAGTATCAAGTTCTTCTAGTTTGCAAGCATTTAATGAAATGATTCAACAAGAAGTTACAGAAGAAAACCAAGAAGAAGGTCGAGCTGAACTTAAGCATATAGGATCTTTAGAAGTTACAACTGAAGGGGCAAATGTAAGAACCTCAACTGAAGTAAAAGATGAAACAGTTGCTTTTGTTGCTGCTAAGGGAGACCAATTCTACTATTATGAAGAACAAAACAGTGATGGTACCATTTGGTATAAAATAATTAATCAAGAAACACAGGAACAATTTTGGATTAGCTCAAAAACAGTTAAGATAATTGAGTAAGGCTCTTGAAAGATTGTTGCTATGTAATCAAAATATACAGTAGTAACAGTGGATTTTCGCATATAAAGCTACCTGAAGAAAAGATGCCACTAGACTTACTACTGTGCTGATTTCTCGAGTATATAAAAGCAACAAAGTTTGCGAAAATAACCTTGAGTGACAATAAAAATAAATGTGGCTAACCCCTAAAACAGAAAATGTATATTAAGCTGTTTAGGGGTTTTTGTAAATGAAGTATAAATCTAGTATGCCTAGTGACAGGTGTCAATCTAATGGTTACAATAAGTACAAACATACTTTGATTAGGAGATACAACATGATGTCGTCAGAGCCGAAGTGGTTTAAAATTATAATCAGTGTTATGCTTTTGATTGTTTTGAATCAAGTACTTCTTTATATTTTCCAAATGAAAGATATATTTTTACAAGTATCTTATGTGACGATTAATATTTTGACAGTTTTTGTTTTATTAGGATTACTGATTACTCTTAGAAAGACAACGAATGAGCTTAGGAAAAGTAATCAAAAGCTAAATAATATATTTGATTCATTAGATGTGGCAGTATGGGCACACGATTTAAAATCAGATAATCTTTATATTTCTCAGGGGATTGAGCATTTATATGGCTATAATTTAAATGAGTTTTATCATGATCACTATCTGTGGAAAAAAGTAGTCCATCCTGATGATGAAAACATCTTAACAGAAAGAGCAAAGCTTATTGATCAAGGAAAACCTGTGACAAGCATTTACCGAATACTTAGACCTGATGGTGATGTAAGGTGGATTCAAGACAGAGGTATTCCTACTTATGATGATAAAGGTAACTATAATGACTTTTCTGCCGTATTATTTGATATTACTGAACAAAAAGAAGGAGAAGAACGTTACCGTGGAATCGTGGAACTATCTCCAGATTTTATTGCTGTTATTAAAGATTGGAAGTTTAACTTTATCAATGAAGCTGGATGTAGACTTCTTGGTGTAGAAAGTTCTTTAGAGCTTTTTGGTAGATCAATACTAGAGTTTGTTTCTACTGCTGATGTGAGGAAGATCAGTGATGCTCTAACAGAGATGGAAGATAAGGCTAGAGAAATAAATAGATTTGAACTTCAGATCATTCGAATTGATAAAAAGAATGTTGACTTAGAAATGTCAGTCATGAGAATTCCTTATGAAGGAAGATTGGCAACATTAGTAGTAGGAAGAGATATTACAGAACGTAAAAAAGCAGATGAAATCATTCATCATATGGCTTATTACGATACGTTAACAGGACTTCCTAACCGAAATATGTTTAAAGAACATCTAAACAATCGTTTGTTTAATTCAAAGGATGAAAAACTAGCAGTGCTTTTTCTAGATTTAGATCGCTTTAAAGTGATTAATGATACAAAAGGACATTCAACAGGTGATCATGTTCTTCAGCTTGTTGCCAAGCGTTTATCTGAAGCAGTTTCTGATGAAGGATTAGTTTCTCGACAAGGTGGAGATGAGTTCTTAATTTTATTAAATGATGCAACAAACGATAAAATTGAGTGCATTTCAAAGCAAATTATTAACGATTTTTCACAGCCATTATATATAGAAGACGATGAATTCTTTGTTACAACAAGTATTGGTATTAGTATATATCCAGTTGATGGAGAGGATCAGGAAACACTGATCAAAAACGCTGATACAGCGATGTATTTGGCAAAAGATCGTGGGAAAAATAATTATCAATACTATAATCCGAAGCTAAATAACTATTCAACAAGAAGAATGAAATTAGAAGTAGAGCTACGAAAAGCATTGAATAAAGATCAATTAACAATCCATTACCAGCCGCAAGTAGAGCTTAGTACGAAAAAAATAATAGCAGTAGAAGCATTACTACGTTGGAATTCTCCAAAGTATGGAAGTGTTTCACCTGCTGAATTTATTCCAATTGCTGAAGAAACAGGATTAATTGTACCAATTGGTAGATGGGTGCTGCAAAAGGTTAGTGAACAGCAAAAACAATGGAAGAAAGCAGGAATATCTTCATTACGAGTTGCTGTTAACGTATCAGTTCGACAAATGCAGGAAAATTGCTTTGCACAGGATGTGAAGCAGGTGATCAAAGAGCATGACTTAAATCCAGTAGATCTAGAGCTAGAAATCACTGAAAGTATTATGCAAAATATCGAAAATTCAACAATTGTGTTAAATGAGTTGAAAAAGCTTGGTGTGACGTTATCTATTGATGACTTTGGTAAAGGCTATTCATCATTAAGTTATTTGAGGCATTTACCGATCGATACAATTAAAATTGATAAATCATTTGTTGATGATATTTGTGATACATCAAATAATGGATCTATTGCTAAAGCGATTATCGATATGGGTCATAATTTGGGCTTTACGATTGTGGCTGAGGGAATTGAACAAGAAGAACAAGCTGAGTTTCTGAAGGGGAATTCTTGTGAGTATGGACAAGGGTATTTCTTTAGTAAGCCACTGCCAGCTGAGGAAGTTTTTTTGTTGCTGGAAAAGGGATTGGATAGATAGGAAAAGCCTTGAAGAGATCATTATTTTCAAGGCTTTTTGGTTATCGCTTTTTAAAAAACTTGTTTTTAGAGGCCATTTTTGCGGGTAATTTGTTAGGAAGTATTAATTCCGTTTCATTTCGCTGCAGACACTCGCTTTCCGCGGGGAGGAAGTCAAGCCTCCTCGGCTGCGCCTGTGGGGTCTTGACCTTTCCTCTGCACCCGCAGGAGTCGAGTGTCTTCCGCTGCATTCCACTAGTTTATACAATGATCTTTGATGAAACAACCATTCTAGTAAGTTTTTGCTAATTGACTTAAATACCTGTGAAACACTGTGTTTTATCTCTTAAATATCCTTTTTGAATAAGGGATATACCATTTGCTTCAAATCACTAAAGTAACAAATTTTAATATGAACAGTTC
This sequence comes from Metabacillus litoralis, assembly GCF_007994985.1. Lineage (GTDB taxonomy): Bacteria > Bacillota > Bacilli > Bacillales > Bacillaceae > Metabacillus > Metabacillus litoralis. The sequence continues at coordinate 30,719 of NZ_VOQF01000005.1, forward strand.
TTACTAATCTCTCTGATAACTCATCATCATACCCAAAACAGCTCCAACAATTGCTGGTAGAAGCCAGCCAATTCCGATAGAGAAAAATGGGATATAGGAGAATAATTGATTAATTCCTTCTATATTAATGTTAGCTGCTTTTAATCCATCAACAACACTGATGATTGCTGTTGCGACTAAGCTGTATTGATAAACAATTGGTTTAATTCCAAATGCGTAATCAATAAATGATAATAAAATCAGTACGATTGCTATAGGGTAAATCGTGAATAATAATGGAATGGAAACCGAGATTAGCTGTGATAAACCAAAGTTTGCTATAGCTGTACTAAATAAAGATAATATGAAAATTAATAGCTTATAGCTTAATCTTGGTATAACACTTGATAGATAATTTCCACATGCTGATACTAAACCAACACTTGTTGTTAAACATGCAAATGTAATGGCTAGTGCTAGGACAATTTTCCCTAAAGGCCCAAATAATTCATGTGCAATACCAGATAGAATTGCCCCACCGTTATCTAAATAGCCGAGACTTGAAACACTAGAAGCTCCAATAAAGGCAAGTGATACATACACAAGAACAAGACCTATTGCTGCAATGATGGCTGCTTTTATGCAAACCTTAGCAATATCTATTTTTTCTGTGACACCACGTTCTTTGATAACTGACACAATCACAATTCCGAAAACTAGTGCACCTAAAGTATCAAGTGTTAAATAGCCCTCTAAAAAGCCCTTGAAAAATGCACCCTCGATATAATCTCCCTGAGATTGTTGAAATTTACCAAGTGGTGTTAGAGTAGCTTTTATTGTTAACATTACAAGAATGATCAGTAAAGCGGGAGTTAAAATTTTACCTATTCGATCAACAAGCTTACTTGGGTTAAGAGCAAGCCAAAACGTGATAACAAAAAAGATGATTGAATAGACCAAAAGTGTTAGTTGTGAATTTATTAGTGCTTCTGAAAGAAATGGTGTTATACCAATTTCATAAGCTACTGTAGCAGTTCTTGGAATCCCAAAGAACGGTCCGATTGTTAAATACAAAATAATCGGAAAAATCACTCCGAACATAGGGTGTACTTTGTTACCAATTGTACGAATATCACTACCTGCTAATGCAATAGCCACAATTCCTAAAAAGGGAAGACCGACACCAGTGATTAAAAATCCAATTGTTGCTAACCAAACATGTTCACCAGCTTGTTGTCCTAGTGCTGGGGGAAAAATCATATTACCTGCACCTAAAAATAGCGCAAATAACATTAAACCGATAACAAGGATTTCTTTACCGGATAATTGTTTACTCATATTGTCCTCCTGAAATTTAACTATTGTAAGATATAATTATTATTCTCGTTTTTTCGACACAAAAATCAGTTTAGCACATATTAATCGTGAATTAGTAGAAAAAAATAAATTTTATAAAAACTTCTTCGGTAAAAATGTAAAAATTTTAGTATTTTAGTATAAATTATAAATCAGAAAAATTTTAATAATCAAACATCTTTAACTTAACTAGCAATCAACCTTCTCCCTTGGTATAATTCACCTCATTATACTTAAGGAGATAACAAGAATGTTTAAGAAAAAAGAACTTATATTTATTAGTTTTATGCTTTTTTCCATGTTTTTTGGTGCAGGGAACTTAATTTTTCCTGCATTTTTAGGTCGTTCAGCAGGTGAAGATGTCTGGATTTCGTTAGCCGGATTCATCTTAACGGCAGTTGGACTGCCAATATTAGGCGTAATGGCGGTGGCAAAGGCTGGTAGCTTACACACATTAGCAATGCGTGTTCATCCTGGTTTTGCGTTTCTTTTTCCGTTATTGATTTATGTATCAATAGGACCTGGATTAGCAATACCACGCGCTGGTTCAATTTCATTTGAAATGGGACTTAAACCCTTTTTACCAGAATCTCTAATGAATCAACCATTCATGTTGTTAATGTACACAATCGTATTCTTTGCTATCACACTTTGGTTAAGTCTACAGCCTTCAAAGCTAGTTGATCGATTTGGTAAGCTGCTTACACCAATTTTGCTAGTGATGATTGTAGTGATTTTTGTCAAAGCAGTTTTCACACCGATTGGCTCGTTTGGACAAGCAACAGGAGTGTATGCTAATAATTCATTTTTCCAAGGCTTTTTAGATGGATACTTGACGATGGATGCTTTAGCTGCGCTAGTATTCGGTATTGTTGTCGCAAACACGATTCGCGCAAAAGGTGTAGACAGTCCAAAATTAATTTCAAGATATATGAGTATTGCTGGAATTGGCGCAGGAATTTTACTCGCTTCCATTTATGGGATTTTAGCATATCTTGGCGCTTCTAGTGCTACAATAGGTCAACCAGAAAATGGGGCACAAGTATTAACACTTGTGATGAATTCGTTATTTGGTCAAGGTGGCATCATTATGCTGGGCATGTTATTTACCCTAGCCTGCCTTTGTGTGTGTATCGGACTTATTATTGCATGTAGTCAATACTTTACAGGAATTTTCCCAAAGCTATCTTATAAAAAATGGGCAGTTATTCTAGCAGTACTTAGTCTTCTCGTAGCAAACTTAGGATTAACTCAAATATTAACCGTTTCTGTTCCAATACTAGGAGCAATTTATCCGATTGCAGTTGTGTTGATTACACTTGGATTAATGTCAGCAAAAGTAAGTAAGCAAGTTTACTTGTTCACGATCTTGTTTACAGGAATATTTAGTGTGCTAGAAACAATAAATCTTACATTTTTCGCTGGAGCAATGGATTCAGTTTTAGCTAATGTTCCTCTTTATGATCAGGGAGTAGGGTGGTTAGTGCCTGCAATAGTGGGGGCATTAGTTGGATATGTGTTAAGTACTATTATGAAATCTAGTAGTGATGTTGATTCTGATCTTGCTGCTTAAGTTGTGTGGAGTGAGGGTGTGTGCCCTTGCTCTTTTTTGTAAGGGTTTTGATTAGTCATTTTGTTAGAAGCGTAAACATGGTCGATAAAAGAGGCTGGATGGTTGGAAAGATGTAATTAATGGTTTGCAAGTGATCGAATGGCGTGGAAAAGTGAGAACATGGTCGATAAAAGAGGCTGGATGGTTGGAAAGATGTAATTAATGGTTTGCAAGTGATCGAATGGTGTGGAAAAGTATGGGAATGGTTGATAAAAGAGGCTGAATGGTCGGGAAAATGTAATTAATGGTTTGTAAGTGATCAAATGGCGTGGAAAAATGAGAACATGGTCGATAAAAGAGGCTGGATGGTTGGAAAGATGTAATTAATGGTTTGCAAGTGATCGAATGGCGTGGAAAAGTGAGAACATGGTCGATAAAAGAGGCTGGATGGTTGGAAAGATGTAATTAATGGTTTGCAAGTGATCGAATGGCGTGGAAAAGTGAGAACATGGTCGATAAAAGAGGCTGGATGGTCGGAATAATGTAATTAATGGTTTGCAAGTGATCGAACGGCGTGGAAAAGTGAGAACATGGTCGATAAGAGAGCCCGAATAGTTGATAAATCATTAAATAATGACTGACAAGTTTGTTAACATGACTTAAAGAAATATGGATAGGACGTTATACAAGTAAGCTTTGATTAATAAACCAAATATCAGTTCGTACTCCAATAAAACATGTATAAAATACCACTTACATCTTTGTAAAAATCCACGTTACATATACAATTATGTGTACAATTGTATAAATATGAACCCCTTTAATTACTCACTTCCAACAACCCCCACAATACAAAAAAGCCACCTCAAAAGGTGGCTCATCTTAATCTAGTTCTTAAACCAAACTTAACATTTTCTCTTCTGCATCTTTCGCCACATCAGCAACAATTTTGCCAAGAGATGATGATTTCTTCCCTTTATCTAACCATTTTGCTAATGCCTTGATTGTGCTTGTGAAGTCTTTGATCACGGTTTTGCTGATTGGATCGTAAAGAGATGGGAAATCAGCTGATAGAACTTGCTGCCAAAATTCTTTGTCACATTCATTCCAGCTTGTTTTTGCATGACCCTCTAATATTTCTCGTAAATCGAATAAACAGTTACGGTATTTTCTAACTGTTCCTTCTGCTTTTCCATCTGTTTTTTCTTTGAAAAATGTAACAAGATCTCCAGAATAGAAATTATCAACAGTGTTTGGTGCAAAGCCCAATAGCTCATACACTGGAATGTCTTCTTCATTTACAAGTGGTTTTTGCCTCGTTTCTGATAAAACAATAGGTGTGTAGATTGTGCTTCTATTTTCGCCACCTGTTACAAATGGTGATAATGGAAGACCTAGCTCTTTACGAACTGCGTTAAAATCGGCTGAAACAGGAACACTACCATAATCTTTCTCCACTTGCACATACATATTATATTCTAGTGATTGCAGATAAGTTTCTACCCTTTTTGTTTCACCAGATTCAATTAGTTCTTGAATTGATTTATCCCCTAACAATGGAATTTTAACATCTAACTCTTGTCTAATATCATTTTGTGCATATAAAGCAAAATACGGTGCAGTGCCTTCCTGGAAGGATGCTATTGTATTTTTTAGCTCCACTTGATATGGAATGGTTTGTGTATGAGTATCAACGGTAATAAATGAAATAGCTGATGAATCTAGTTCACTTTCTAGCATATCTTTAAATTCATCAACAAGATTTTTTTCAAAAGTATTAAACGTTAATTCATTATTTGTTTGTGAAATTGATCCAAGAACATTTCCGACTAAAACTGGCTTATTAAGTTCACTATCCTTATACTCATGCCAATCCGTAACCCAGCTAGCTAGCTTTTTCTCAAAGTTCCAACTATCAATGACAATCGCTTCTTGAGAGTGAACAAAGTTCGCTACAGCTGAATCATTCAATACATTGTATTTTAAATTGTAATGAGTAATTTCAGTAGGTTTTTGTGGTCTTTCTTCATTTGTAGTGAGAGCTGTAAGTATTTCTGGAAAGAAATCAACTAAAGCTTGTTCCGTACTGATTTTCTCAGCAGACACTATTTCTTCTAGTTTTTTTGCAGCACGTTTTATACTATCAGGATCTTTGAAAATTCTTACTCCATTAAAATAGTAAAACTGCTCAAATTTTTCTAAAAGGCCTAATGTACCAAACCATGGTACAAAGTTCGGAATATTTTCTTTAAACGTTGACACTGGATATTGCTGCTTCGTGATCACATCTTCAAATAAAATTGCTTCATCACTTTTGTTAACAGCTTGAATAAGCTTTGGTTTTAATGAAGCCCAGGTTGTAGCCATTTCCTTTTCAGATTGAGAAAGTCGTAATTCATTTTCATGAAGAAACCACTCAATTCCCCGGAATCCATTTTCAAATGTGTTAAAAAAGATTAACCAATAATCATATATCGCTTTTTCTGCACCTTTATCTTTAATAGAATGATTTGTCCTATTTTTAAATTCACTATGCAATTGATATAATTGACTTGTTGGAATAGCTTTCTCAATAAAATCTTTTACTTTAATAACAAGAACATGCTTTTGCTGATAAAAGCGCTCTTCTTTCACTTCATGTAACTGTATTATATTTTCTTGCAGCATACAGCATTTTTTATATTTCTTTCCACTACCACACGTACATGGATCATTTCGTTTTATTGACATTACTATCACCTAATCTGTATATGTATTTTTCGTTTATGTATAACAATTGTGATTTTAGTAGAAACTTTACATTTGTTCAAGTGGCTGTTTGTTTGATATAGATTCTGTTGTGAAGAAAGGTTCTATTAATATTGATTTTTTTGTTGTGAATTTTATAATCTGAATTCACTTTCGCCGGAGTGATATATCCAATCCTATCATCAATGGAAAACTATATTGATTTTTAAAATGTTCTCAAAAAGGTTTTGTATTATAAGTGTTTTAACTAGTTTTCACCACGAAAACTATTTCAGTTGATTGGAGCGGAAGGGTGCGAGACTCCTGCGGGAGCAGTGGGACAGGTGAGACCCCGCAGGCGTAAGCGCCGAGGAGGCTCACCGCCCACCCCGCGGAAAGCGAGCAACCCTGCAGCGCAAATCAACCAGCAACATGCTTAATATAAGGGTTTTCAAATAAATCTAACTCAATTCTTTTTCCTACAAGATATCGAGTATTCACAAATTATGATCTTTCAAAAATGAAACCTTCAACAACTTAAAACGTACTATATATTAGTAAGTTTTCTATAGGAGACGATAAGATGAAACAAACAGTGAATTTCTTTATTCAATCATCCGCAGCTCTTTTTTCAACAGTTATCATATGGACAATTGGTTATTTTCCATTAGATCAAAGCTATCTTCTAGCAAGCACATATGCTCTAGGTGGAGGAACAGCAGTCTTCTTTTCCGCCAAAGCATTAACGTTTCAGCAATTTCTAAAGCAAAACCAGCTTACTAGAAAAGAATATCGATATATTAAACAAAATCTAAAAGAAGCAAATCATAAAATCAAAAGATTACGTAAAGCCCTTTTTACGATCAGAAATGTTGCTTCAATTAAGCAAAATCTTGAGATTTACCGAGTGGTAAGTAAAATTTATTCGATTACGAAAAAAGAACCAAAGCGGTTTTATCTTGCAGAGCAGTTTTATTATTCTCATTTAGATTCAATTGTTGAGCTAAGTGAAAAATATGCATTTTTAGCTTCTCAGCCTAAGAAAAATAATGAATTGACGAACTCATTAAATGAAACCCGCAGGACAATATCTGATTTAGAAGAATCACTAGAAAAGGATTTACATGATGTTGTCTCGAAAGATATCAATCAACTGCAATTTGAATTAGATGTTGCAAAGCTCTCACTAAATAAATCAATTAAGAACGATAAATAGGAGGTATGAAGCATGAAAAACAACAATCAAAACGAGCTAGATGATCTTATTTCAAATCCATTTGGACAAGATGAGCTAGTTATGAATAACACAGATTTACCAAAGTCAAAATCAGCAAAATTAATCGATGTGTTACCAGAGGAAAATCGTCAAAAGGCTATACAGCTAGCAGAGCAGATTGATCCAACAAACCAACAGGCAATTGCTTTGTATGGTACTCAGGCTCAATCTAAGCTTATGAATTTTTCGCATTCGATGCTTGATCATGTGCAAAAAAAGGATACGGGTGAAATCGGTGAAATCATTGGTGATCTCATGAAAAAGCTTGAGCAGGTGAGTCCAGATGATTTAAAGACTGAAAAACGTGGCCTTATTTCAAAAATGTTTGGTAAAGTATCAAATTCAATTCAAGAGGTATTAACAAAATACCAAAAAACAGGTGTGCAAATTGACCGAATCAGTGTAAAACTGGATCATTCAAAAAATAGCCTACTAAATGATATTAACATACTTGAGCAGCTCTATGAAAAAAACAAAGAATATTTTCATGGACTTAATATATATATTGCAGCAGGAGAGCTAAAGCTCGAAGAACTAGAAACAAAAACAATTCCAGAGCTTAAGAAAAAGGCAGAATCTACTCAAGATCAAATGGCCTATCAAGAAGTAAATGACTTAATGCAGTTTGCTGATCGATTAGAAAAACGAACTCATGATCTTGTGTTAAGCAGACAAATCACGATGCAAAGTGCACCACAAATTCGCTTAATTCAAAGTGCAAACCAAGCTTTAGTAGAAAAAATTCAATCCTCCATCACAACAGCGATTCCACTTTGGAAGAATCAAGTGGCCATTGCTTTAACATTATTACGTCAAAAAGATGCAGTTGAAGCACAAAAGCTTGTATCAAAAACAACAAATGATTTATTGCTGAAAAATGCTGAAATGCTTAAGGTGAACACATTAGAAACGGCAAGAGAAAACGAACGAGGACTTGTTGATGTTGATACATTGAAAAAAGTGCAGGAGCATTTGGTATCAACACTAGAAGAAACACTTCGTATACAAGCTGAAGGCCGAGCGAAACGCCTTCAAGCTGAACAAGATTTGGCTTTAATGGAAACAGATTTAAAGAAAAAGCTTTCGGGGATGTAGAAATATAAATGGGGTCAGACACCAAGTCTGACCCTTTAATTCTTTACTATTGAAATAGCCTTCTTAAGCAATTCTGTTTTGCGTTCTTGTTTTTGCTCAATATAAATCTCTTTAAATTCTTCTGCAGCTTCCTCTCCGTAAGTAAGCTGTTCAAGCTTCTTTGTTAAGTCTTCATATAGTATGTAAAACTGCTGCTCTGTTTGTTCCTCAATAACCTGACCAGCGGAAGCGTATTTTTGATAAAAATCTACTAAAGAAGTTTTTTCTTGAGTTCTCTCCAAAGTTTGATATTCCTTTTTAGCTTCCTCTAATAAAGAATCAATTTTCACATTCGTATCTTCTTGTAGTTCTTCAAACTTCATTCTGTAATCAGCTTTTATTTCCTCGACTGCTTTTTCATTATTCACAATCGTTAATTCATCAAGTTTTCTATTTGAAAAAACAGAACTTGCAGGTAATGTTAATTCTCTCTCAATCTGTCGTTGTTCAGTATGTTCACTAGAAATCATCTTCTCGTCAATGATTACTTTACTTCCAATTATAGAGATCCCTATAAATAAAAAAGCGAATATCATTAAGCTTCTATTATTCAAAACCTTAACCTCCTCTTATCTCATTATTTTTGTCATTTTTGCAAAGTATTAAACAGATGATCATCAAGTTGGCATAAAGTTTTTTGTGCGATATGATATTGAGTAGATAATGGATAATTTTTCTAGGAGGGTGTAAGATGACAAATTCAGTGAAATTTGATTTGCATACACATCATCAACGTTGTGGACATGCAATTGGTACGATAGAGGATTATGTTAAACAGGCCATACAATATGATTTACAGTATATTGGTATTTCTGACCATTCTCCTTATTTTTATAGTGATGAAGATCATTTATTTCCAACAATAGCTATGCAAAAAAGTGAATTTATTCCTTATATTGAGGAAGTTCTTCGTTTGAAAAAAAAGTATGAAGATAAAATCCATGTATTGCTTGGTGTTGAAAGTGACTTTTTTCCAAAACATATTGATCTATATCGTAACCAATATATTAATCAACCCTTTGATTATATAATTGGCTCTGTACACTATGTTTCTGATGTGAATATCTTTAAAAAAGGACGTTGGGAAGGGCTATCGTCTGCAGAACAAAGAGGTGTGAAAGAAGAGTATTATTCACTAATTGAGCATTCAGCAAAATCTGGTTTGTTTCAAATATTAGGTCATATTGATGCAATGAAGGGATTTTATCCTGCTTTCTCAGAAATCCAAACAGATGTGATAGATAATACGCTAAAAATCATTGGTCAACAGGACGTGGCAATCGAAATAAATACATCTGGAAGTACAAAGGATTGTGGAGGCTGGTACCCTGCAGATGATATTTTAGAACGAGCGTTATTTCATGATGTTTCGGTTACATTTGGCTCTGATGCCCATACACCTGAACGAATTTGTGATGATTTTGAGCAGGTGCAAACAAGATTAAAGGAAATAGGGTATCGTGAATGGGTTTACTTTGTGGAGAAAAAACCAGTAAAAACATCATTATAAAATTGCCTTTAAATATTGATCTAACCTAAGTAGTACCAAAGTTCGACATAATATTTTAATTATCGGCAAATTATGCTAAATTAACTAGACTTTATACCCGTTCATGTAATAGAATGAAATAAAATTGGTCAATTAATTCCGATAATGGCAAACTTGCTGAAAAGTAAGGACGCAAAGCTACGAACCTACGGTAAAAAACTATGGTAGTCGAGCCCCCGAAGAATGGTTATAGAAAAGAGATATCTTTTTCCATTCGGTTAAAGATATCTCTTTTTCTCGTTTACATTAAATAGTAGAAAAAAGTCACTTTTACACAAAATCTATAAAACAACATTGGGTGGGCTAAAGAATGTTAATAAAGGATTTGATCGTGGAGGATAGTTATTTCCATTTTTATCAGCCAATAGTTAATATTGAGCATAATAAGATTATTGGGTATGAAGGATTAATGAGGTCGGAAGTTCATACTAATCCTGAGCAAATTTTTCTACAAGCTAAAAAGGAACAGCAGCTAGTTGAATTAGATTCGCGGTCCATTCAAAAAGCTGCTAAAGCCTATCAAAAAGCAGGCTATCGTATGCAAGATGGGTGTTTGTTCTTAAATGTTTTTCCAACAACACTACTAGATTCAAACTTTCTCATCTTTGTTAAAAAAATTATGATTGATGATCCCCAGCACTGTCAACATTTAGTGTTCGAAATTAGTGAATTAGAAGATATACAGAATCAATCTCGATTGATTGAACGAATTAAGGTGTTAAAGGAACTAGGATTTAGGTTTGCGATAGATGATGTGGGGAAAGGGTATTCTGATTTCCAAACAATTATTGAAATGGAGCCAGATTATATAAAAGTAGATCGATATTTTTCGCAGCAGCTATCACAATTTCCTAAAAAGCAATCTTTTATTCAATTAGTTAATGAATATAGTAAAAGAAATGGTTGTCAGCTTATCTTAGAGGGACTTGAAACGGTTGAGGACCTTGAGATGGCACGACAATTGGGTGTAGAGTTTGGTCAAGGGTATTTGCTTGGAAGACCTGAGCCATTGGTACAACTTAGTTGGGGCACATAGCAAGAAATTTTAAAAAGTCATGACTTCATTTAATACTAGGTCATGACTTTTATCTACATCGTAATATTCTTCTTGTTTTTAAGTTTCTTAGTAACAGCTTTTATAGCCACTACAAATAAAATGACGCCTAAATAAACTAAAAACAACACAATATAACCCCATAGCCCAATGATCGCATCAATAAAATCCATATTTCCTCTATTCGTAATTGCCTGCTGAATTTCAATAGCAAATACTAAAACGAACATAAACGTAAGTGTATATAAAAAGGCTATTAAGTGTATGCCTATCTTAAATTGTGATAGCCACTTTGAGATCATGTAAACAACAGCAAAAGTAATAATTCCGATAATACCCATAATCCAAAAATGCATATCTTTATCAGTAAGCTGTAATCCCAACATATCATTCAACAGCACAATTAAAACATCATGAACATTATTAACAATTTCAGCTAAAAACAAAATAATATCTCTCATATAGTTCCTTTCTGGGGTCAGACCCTTTCATATTTGTCCATGCCTGTGCATAGTTTGTATAAAGTAAGAAGACAGGCAAGCGAGGTGAAGATTGTGAGAAGACGATCAAATAAACTCCCATTAATACTTATCGTAATCGGACTTATCGTACTCATCATTATAGTATTTAAGTTTATACCGAGTCTAGGGGAAAAAGAACCCAGAGATGTTGTTGATGCCTTTTATCATTATGAACAAGAAGGGGACTTTGGAAGTGCATGGGAGCTATTTCATCCTGTGATGCAAAAAAAGTTCACTAAAAATGCCTATGTAACAGAAAGATCACATATCTATATGGGTCATTATGGTGTGAATACATTTTCATATAATATTAACGATGAAAAAGAAATCAAAAGCTTTAAAATGACAAAGGGCTCAGAAGCCTTTCCCACGGCAAATTCCATTTCAGTTGAACAAACCTTTAAAAGTAAATTTGGGACATTTAAAGTGCTTCAAGATGTTTATACGGTTGAAGACGAGGGTGAGTGGAAAATTGTGTGGGATTTTAAGTAGTAGGGGGTCTGACCCCAATCTAGGTATAAATCAAAACCCCTCCACGACACGAAGGGGTCTTTTGACTAAATTCCTTGGAAAATTAAGAAAAAGCCAACTGCGAATAATAATATCAGCAGTAAAATTAGGATTATAGCAATAATAAGGATAATCCAACCAGCTACTTTACGTCCTGTTTTAATAAAATAAATTCCGAGAACAATTGGACCGAATACAAAGCCAAGAATTCCCCAAAGCCATGGGTTCTTACCATGTTTAGGTGCATCGATTGCTAGGAAAATGGCAATCGCAATTGAGAGTATAAATCCAAATGAAAATTCCAAAATGAGTCCCTCCTATATATAATTTCTTTAAAGGATATGGAAGATGTAAGTATTTCATGCATTTTCAATTAAGTTTTTTATAAAATACCAATCTTATTATATATTAAATTAAACTCCCTAAATTGGAAATGGGAAACTTGAAATTTATATATAAACCAAAGAAAAAAAGCCAGTCTACATTGTGTGACTGGCTTTCGATCATTAGTTAGAAGTTGTAGCTGCTGTGTCAGTTGAAATCTCTAAATGCTGCTTCAACTGATTTGATAATGCTAAACGCTCTTCTTCAGCAACAATATAGTAGTAAATCCCACCAATTTTATCTCCTGTACCTTTTACCTGGAATTGCTCAAGATTTTGACTAGCTGCTTTATAGTTCGCTTGAATTTCCCACATTTCATCAAATGTTAAGTTTGTTGTTACATTATCGCGAACAACTCCAAACATATCCCCAAACTTTGTGATTGATGAGATATTGGCACCCTTTTTCATAACGCCTTCGATGATTTGGCGCTGACGTTCTTGACGACCAAAGTCACCTCGAGTATCTTTGTAGCGCATTCTCGTATAAGCTAATGCTTTTTCACCATCTAACGTAATGGTGCCTTCTGGAAAATCATAGCCCCCAGAACTGAAATTTAGTGTGTTATTGACCTCAACTCCACCAACTGCATCAACCGTATCTTTAAAGCTTTCCATATTAATTTTCACAAAATAATCAACTGGAACATCTAAAAAGTTTTCAACAGTTGCAACTGTCATATCGGTTCCACCAAATGCATAAGAATGGTTAATTTTATCTTGTATGCCTTTACCAACAATTTCCGTTCGAGTATCTCGAGGAATACTAACCATTTGTGTTGAATTTGTGTTTGGGTTAACCGTCATAAGAATTAATGAGTCTGAACGACCTTTATCTCCTTCACGCTCATCAACACCCATAAGAAGAATAGAAATAGGGTCTTTTTCTGTAAATGTTACTTTATCAGGTCGTTTGGGAGATTTGTCACGATCTAATTCTTCATGAATGCTAGCAACAGTATCTGTAGCAGATTTATACAAGTAAAACGCATACCCACCTGTACTTAAAACAAGTAATCCGATAATGCTAAGCGTAATCCATAGCCACGTCTTTTTCTTCTTTCTTGCTTCTCTCATTATCTATGTCATCCTTTTTATTTTAATTTTATTTTATGGCTCTGTTAAACTTTGTTGTTGATTTCCACTACAGGCATTTGCTTTCCGCGGGCGGTCCGGGAGCCTCCTCGGCGCAGGAGTCTCATGCCTTTCACTCCATTCACCAAATTGCTAATAATCAACATTAAGCTTTAACATAGCCTATTTTAATTATATTGAATCTATAAAGATTATAGTGCTCTACTACCCAAACTACAATGCTTTTTTTGTAAAATATTGTTTCCAATTATATTACGAAGGAAATTGATGAAAGGTTTCATAATTTGTAGAAATTTGTCTAATGAAATATGTATCTATATGATAAAATAAAAATTATAATTTATTTGACAAAATATAGGAATTTATAGGAGGAAAGACGAATTTGAACAAGCGTCTTGTATCAATATCACTAATTTTCACAGTACTTTTAACACTATTCACCCCATTTTCACAAAAGGTAATTGCATCAACCACTGACAATATCACTTTATTACCTGCTGTAAATACAGAAGATGGTGTACAACTACAATGGGTATCATCTTCATCAGTACAAGGAGATGAACATTTTACTCTTATAAAAAATAATGAGGAAATTCCGTTAGCATCAGTTGAGAAAGTAAACTCGACAGTTGGTGAAATTGGAGAAGTGATAAATACGTATCAATTTCTTGATGAACAGGTTGAGGTAGGTACACATTACACTTACTCTCTTAAAAAAGAAGGTAATAGCACGCTTCAGTCAGGACAAATTGAAGTACTGTATCAAAAGGAAGAGCTTGATTCAGAAATAATAGATCTACAAGTGACAAATATAACAGATAGAGAATTCAAGGCTGAATGGTCTACATTAGAAAACGCTGAAGCTTATCATTTATTAGTAGATGGTAAATTGCTTGGGCAATTTAAGAATGAAGTTTCATATGAAGTAAAAGAATTGGCAGCAGATACTAGTTATACTGTTAGCGTTCGTGCAATCAGTGATGGAGAAATTATATCTGAAATAGCAAAGACAGTTACAACAAAAACAGTAGAAACTTCTGAAGTACCTGTTGTAGAAGAAGAAGCTGAAGTGATTAAGGAAGAAGTAACAGTTTCAAAAGCTTCAGTACCAACTGGAGAAGTAGTATCAATTCCAGATTCATCATTAAAAAGAGCGATAAAAGGTGCTTTGAAATTAACAAGGGATGAAATTTACACATCAGATATGGAGAGCTTAACAACACTCAATGCTTCATATAGAAATGTAAAAGATTTATCAGGATTAGAAACTGCGTTTAATCTTACAAAACTAGATCTTTCTGGAAATGAAATTTCTTCTGCTGTAGAAATTAAACATCTTACACAACTTCAATATGTAGATTTGTCTTATTACTTGGGTTCTGACATTCAATTTTTAGAGCCCCTTACAAATCTAAAAACACTTATTTTAACAGATACAACAGTAACAGATCTTGAACCAATCTCAAGCCTTTCTTTACTAGAAACATTGGATATTAGTTTTGGACAAGTAACAGAATTAAATGATCTAGCATCATTGTCTAGTTTAAAAGATTTAAATATTAGTTATTTAGAAGACCTTGCATCAGTTGAGCCATTACAGAAATTAACACAATTAACAACATTATCGATGTATGGTGACTCATACTTCCGCTTGAAATCAGAGGTTGATCAGCTTGAACGTGAAAACCTTGAAATTTTTCATGATGAATCTTATTATCTATATTTTGATTCAATAAAAGTAAATGAAACTCGTGCTATTTTAAATTGGTCTTATGAAGGAGAAGTTGAAGTTGCATCCTACGAGGTTTTACTAGGGGACAAGTCATTTGAACTTGAAGCAACAGAAAATACTTTAACTGTTAATGATCTAATTGAAAATACCCAATATAATGTGAAAGTTAACGCATATGATAGTGAAGATAAAGTGGTTGGTAGTATTGAAACGACGATTAAAACATTACCAGCTGCTAGCGGTGAGAAGGTAATTTTTAATGATTCTCAGCTTGAAAAAGCAATAAAAGCTCACTTTGGACTAGAACGTGAAATCTATGTAAGTGACATGAAGGAATTAACAGAGCTATCGATTGAACGTAAAAGAATCAAAGATTTAACAGGTTTAGAGCATGCTACAAATTTAAAATATCTTTACGCTTCAAGAAATATAATTGAAGATATTTCATCAATTTCTGGTTTGAAAGCTCTTGAAGGGTTGTACCTTGATGGAAACAAAATAAGTAACTTTTCCGCTTTAAGTGAGTTATCAAATTTAACAACTCTTGGTTTAACAGCAACAGGAATAAAAGATTTAGCAGTTTTATCAGGTATGGAAAAGCTGAATGATCTAGCTTTAGATGAAAATGAATTAACAAGCTTATCAACTTTACCTGCACTACCTAGTCTTGCTTATCTTTCTCTTTATAACAACTTGTTGACAGACGTATCTGGTATTGAAAAATTAGTTAACATAGAGTCTGTATATCTAGATGATAATCCTCTTGAATCTTTAGAGGGGATTAATAACAACTTAAAATTAAACAGTTTAAGTTTAAGTAATACGAGCTTAGATGATATCTCTAATTTATTAAAAGTAGATTCTCTTCAATATGTTTCATTGTACGGTAATGGGATGTTAGATTTAAATGAAGGATCTGAAGCGCGCAAAGTGATTGCTCAACTTGAAGAGTGGGGTGTGTATGTTGAATATGATGATCAAGGTGAAGAAGAATGGTTTGAATCATATTTCAGCTTCATTACAGAAAATTCATTCCATGTACATTGGGATTATTATGGTGAAAAAGAATTAACAACGGTTGAGATTTATGTTAATGGTGATAAAAAAGCAACTGTACCTTTTGAGGATTATGAATTTATAATTGGTGGTTTAACTCCAAGTACAGATTATGAAATTGAAGTTAAGGCATTCAATAGTAGTAATGAGCTTGAATTTACGAGTTCCTTTACAGAAACAACGTGGTCAGAGCCAAGTGGAGATGTTGTTGAATTTAAGGATGAGACACTTAAAGACATAATAAAAGAGCAGCTCGGCATAGATCGTGATCCACAGGTTAGTGATATGGAAAGACTGGATTCAATCTACCTATTTGAAGCAAATGTCTCTGATTTAACAGGTTTAGAGTATGCGGTAAATTTATTTGATTTTAATGTATTCGAAAATACAGAGGTGCTAGACTTATCAGCGCTTAAAGAGTTGAAAAACCTTTATAGCATGAATATTACCAATTCTCAAATAAAAGATTACAAGATATTAGAAGAAATGAATAGTATTCGTTCATTAGCTATAGATGATAATGATCTTAAGGATATCTCCTTTTTAGCTGGTATGAAACAGCTTGAGGATTTAATGTTAATGAATAACAATATTAGTGATATTTCCGCTTTATCGAATTTAACTAAGTTATCTTTTGTTAACCTGGCAAACAATAATATTGAAGACATTCGTCCACTGCTAGGTTCTAAGAATGAAATGTATAGCTTAGATGTTAGTGATAATCCGATCGAAGATATTTCAAGCTTGTCACAATTTGAAAATTTATTTGATTTATATTTAGATGAAACATTAATTGAAGATCTCACACCTTTACTAGAATTATATAGCTTGGAGAGCGTTTCTCTATATAACATTCCAACTCTTGAATTACCAAATAATACAACGAATCAAAGTGTTATCGATGATTTGTTATATTATGGTGTTAAAGTAAATATCGACGTAGACCTCACGCCAGAGTTATACATTGATGAAGTTACTCAGAATTCAATTTCTATTTCTTGGGATCCGATGCTACCAAAAGGTGTTGGTGTGTATAATGTAACATTATATGAGAATGAAGAAATAGTTGAAGAATTCCAACTTGATAGTGTAGAAGCAAGCTACCAATTCACTGAGCTTTCTGCAAATACAAACTACTATGTTGAGGTATTTGTAGCAGAGGAAGTCGAAGAATATTATGGCTATTTATCCGCTGAAATTACAACTCTACCTGTTGAAGGCTCTATAAAAGATGTGAGCATGTATGTTCATAAAACAGAAGGTACACCTGAAGTAGAGGCAATGTTTGATCTTTATGGAATCGATGAGGATAATGAGGATCTATATTTTTATGGGGAGTCTGATGAAGATGGTAAGCTGTGGGATTATACATTAGACGAGCCTATTGATTTATTTTCGCTTCCTGTTGGGAACTATGGAATAACGTTTTTTACAGCAGATGAAGAAGAATTTAGCTTTGAGTTTGAAATAAAAGCTGATGAAGAATATATCAATGAACCGATTCTCTTTTTACTGTATGAAGAGGATGATGCTGTCACACCTCCAAGTAAGTATAATCCTGGAAAAGATTCGGGGAGCACAGATGGTAACAATGGTGAAAATAAAGGAAACTCACCTATTAAAGTAGATGAACCAAAAAAGGATGTTAAAGTAAAGGTAAAACCTGTTGAAAACAAAGAACTTCCTGAAACAGCAACAGATGTCTACAATCTTATGATGATTGGGCTTGTTATTGTTGGTTTCGGTGGCGCAATACTAGTTATTCGTAAACGTAAAAAAATGAATCATGAATAAGTAACACGCGAAGAGGGGCCTTAGCTCCTCTTTTTTTCTTTTGTTGAATTTTCATAGAAAAATCATCGAAGTTACTTAACTTCATTGAATATTTGCCGAAATAAATATAGTATCGTTATAAATATAAAAGATATATCTTTTATAGATTAAGGCTAAGGATAAAGGAGTTTGACTATGGTAGGACAGGAGTTAACACAACATTTACAGCATATGCAGAAACTACTCTCTACCTTAATGAACAGTTATAAAGATTATCAATCTAGAGAGAAACCTGTGGAAAGGCAAGATATTTCTTTATCAAAACATATGATTTATGTATTAGCAATCATTGTTATTGTTATCTTTTCAACCTATACAGTTAGTGCATTTATAATAGAAGCAAGAAAATTCATTCACTATATAGCAGTAGTGCAAATCTTGTTATCGGTTGGCCTTTATACTGTTTTTGTGAAAAAAATAGATAACTCTACATCGAAGGAAAAGAAACCACAACAGGAAAAGAAAGATTCTGAAATACCAATATTTGAACTTGATCAATTACGTTTTCGAATTCTTCAGGAACTAGCAGCATCTCCAATACCACAGAATTATATCTCCCCATTCATGATTTCTAAGATGCTACAGCTCGTTGAAAGTGGCATGTGTATAACGATAGATGAATGTATAGCAAATGTTAAGCTAGAAATGAACAATAAAAAACACGTGGAAGAAATAGAAATAATTCAATATCTACAAATTCATTCCTACCATTAAAAAAACAATGCGTTTTCACTTGGAAATAGTTTGAAGAAACTTGAGAATCATGTATAATTTTAGTAGCAAATGTCGAATATTGGGGGATTTAATAGTGAAGAAGCTTTTTGTCTTAGTCACACTTATTTTGTGTGTAGCAGCAATTATAGTTGGAAACCTTCATTGGAATCAAAAGATCACTGCGCAAGGTGAGAAAGAGACCAGTGCAAAAGTAATAAAGCCAGTGAGGGAAGACGAAAAAATAAAAGCGAACAAGGTCGATGTGTCGAAAATTTCTAGTAATCTGCCTATAGAATTACAAGATAAAATAAAAAGTGCACAAGAAAGTAAGGTACCATTGAGCTTTGTCATTTATGGATCATCAGAGATAGAAAGAAGCTGGTCTGAACAATTTAGTAGTGAGTTAAAGAAAGCCTATGGAGAGGACCTTTTTAATATAAACATATTGACTACTGGTGATAGTACAACACGTGAGTTAGTGAATTCCGAAGGGTATCAGGATGTGAATGAACTAAAACCAGATATTCTATTATTTGAAGCACCGATGCTTAATGATAATGGAGATGTAGGATTTGGTATTGATGAATCTCTTGATAATATTCAGATTATGATAGATTCTTGGTATGAAGCAAATAATAATCTTTTTCTAATGGTACAGCCATCACAGCCATTATACGGTGCAACTTTCTATCCAAGTGAGGTTTCCCAACTACAGGACTACATGGAGAAAAATGATTTCATTTATTTAAATCACTGGGAGAATTGGCCTGAGCTAAATGATGATGCGATGCTAGAATATCTTGAGGATAATGAAGTCAATGAAGAGGGTTATAAAATCTGGGCGGATTATAATGTTAAATATTTTGTTGCTGAGTAAGTACAGGGAAACCTGTGCTTTTTATTATGTTTATATTTGTAAATATAGATTCTGTGATGAATTGAATCATAGTAAAAAATATCATTATTATTGTGAAAAAAATGAATCTAATTACAAAGAACTACTACCATTATATAGGTCTTTTTGATTATAATAGGAATGTTGGTAAATTATTAAATATTTAGGAGGGAAATGTATTGCAAAAATACAAATGGCTGAAGATATTAGCTATCTTTACACTTATTTTTTCTTTATTCAGTCCGTTTGCAGCACCACATACAACAATTGCAGAAGAACTGAATGAAGTAAAGAATTCCATTCAATTATTTCCAGTTGAAGTTGAAAATGGTGTAGCAAACTTAACATGGGTGACAAATCTAGATGAAAATACCCAGTTAGATCGTTTTGAACTAGTGAAAAATGGAGAAACTCTTTCTGTTGATCCTATTGAACTAGAAACAGTTGTGGAAAATAACCGAACAACAACTGTCTATACTTTTTCAGATGAACAGGTGGTTGCTGGTGAAACATATACATACCAAGCGGCTGGTTTACATACTGAAAAAATGTTGAGTAACTCTCAGTCTATTACAATTGAAGAAGACGTAACTTCAGTTGAATCTGATACTCAGCAAAGTACGGAAGATCAACAGGAACCTGTTGATGAAGTAGTGGAAGAACCACAGGAAACAGTTGATAATACAACACAAGAAGTTATTGAGTTTGAGGATTTTTATCTTGAACGACAAATCAGATCTGATTTATCACTGTCAGAAGACGAACCTTTAACAAAGGAAAATCTAGCGACGATTACGAACTTATTTGCTCTAGATTCTCAGATTACTAGTCTTGTAGGTCTTGAGTATGCCGTTAATTTAAGGCAACTAACATTAGCGGAAAATAATCTAGCAGACCTTAGTCCTTTAAGTGGGTTAAAAGAGCTAAAACATTTAGATTTAGAAAACAGTCAAATTACTTCAATTGATGCTCTTAAAGAGTTAGATCTTCAAACATTAATAGTAAGTAATAATCCAATCACATCAATAGATGCGATTTCAGGAATGTCATCATTGAATTATTTATATCTAGATGGCACTAACATAACATCAATTAATAATCTCGAAGGATTAGAAAATTTACAAGAATTATATATCAGTAACATTACAACATTAGATCTTAGTGAAGAGTCAGAAGCATATCAAGTAGTTCAGCAATTACTAAATAGATATGTGCATGTACAATATGATGCTGGTGAAATTCCTATCACACTTGATGTGAAATCTTTTCAACATAATGATAATTCGATTACAGTTTCTTGGTCTTATATAGGTGACAAAGCTTTTGACCATTTTGTTGTAAATGCAAATGGTAGCATGATTGAAACACAGGAAACGGAATACACTTTAACAAATTTAGAAAATGGTGTTAGTTACCCTGTTTCAATTGATGTAGTAGATAAAAATGGTGATACGATCACATCTACTTCACTAAGTGTTGAGCTCGCTCCTACACCTGAAGGGGACATTGTCATTTTTAATGACGAAAATCTTGAACAAGGTGTAAGAAATGCACTAAGCATATTTGAGCGAGATATTTATGCTAGTGATATGGAATCGTTAGACTATCTATCACTTTCATACTCAAATATTAGTGACCTTACCGGTTTAGAATATGCGATTAACCTTAGAGAATTGTATATTTATGATAATCAAATTAAAGATATAACTCCTTTAAAAGGTTTAACGAAACTAGAGTACTTAGATATGGAAATTAATGAGGTTTCCGATATTAGTTCACTAGCAAATTTAACTGAGCTTCATACTTTATGGATTGACCGAAATCCAATAGAAGATATAAGCGTTCTTTCAAACCTTTCAAAGTTACGTACATTATATCTTCATGGAACAAACATCTCTAGTATTGATACTCTATTAGACGTACAGAGTTTAGAATTTGTTACAGTTTATGATAATTATTTGACATTTTCATCAGATTCAGCGGAGCTTGCAGTTGTTAATGAGCTTTTAAAGCGTGGAGTTAATGTGGAATATGATTTTGAGAGTGAACAGGATTATTTCTTTGATCTTGGTCAAGTAACAGCAGATTCTATCTCACTTTACTGGGAAGTATACACTGAGGGTGCAAGCTCGTATGTTGTTTACTTAAACGGTGAAGAAATTGATAACACAGAGAATAATTACTACAATTTTGAAGGTCTTAATCCAAGTACTGAATATCACATCTTAATTGATGTATTAAACAGTAATGGAGAAATAGTGAATTCGATAGATACATATGTGTCTACAGAGGAACAATTAGGTGAAGTAGTTTCATTTAATGATGAACAACTAGCTCAAGCTATTCGTGATGAGCTTGGATTATACAATGAAGAAATTTATGAACATACGTTAGAAGATCTTTATTATTTAAATATTTCAGGCTTAGGAATTACAGATCTAACAGGTTTAGAATTAGCAACCAATTTAGAGACGCTAAATGCTTGGGATAATGAAATAACAGATCTATCACCAATAAAGGACTTAAATAACTTAAATCGTATAGATCTAAGTGATAATAATATAGCTGATATACAGGCATTAAGTGGTCTTGAACTTTTACAGAGTTTATATTTGAGCAACAATCCACTGACTGACATTTCTTTACTATCTAATTTAAGTAATTTAGAAGAATTATCTGTTTCTAACACTGAAATAACAAATATAGATGTTTTGTTAGAGTTAGAAAACTTAACATATGTTGATCTTGAGGAAATAGGAATTACTATTGTTGATGAAGCATATGAAATTCTTCAAGCTTTAATAGATCGAAATGTTCACGTTTCTTATACAGATCCATATGAGAATTTTCCGATTTGGATTAATAAGAAAACAGAAAAATCAATAGAAATTTCTTGGAGCTACTATAATGAAGTATATCCAGAAAGTTTTATTGTGTATTTAAACGGTGAAGTACAAGAAGAGGTATCTGATTGGTACTATGCTTTTAAAGATCTAAAAGATAATACAAATTATGATATTCGCGTTGATGCACTTGATAAAGAAGGAAATGTAATAGCTTCTCACCCGGTTATGATTAAAACAGATGAGGTACCATCTGGTGAAACGGTTACCATTCCTGATAGCGAATTGAGAGACGCAATTGCTGAGGAACTAGGTATATATGGCCGTGATATTTATGAAAGTGATATGGACAAGCTTGAATACTTAAATATTTACTATGCGGAAGGCTTAGAAGAGTTAACAGGTCTTGAGCATGCTGAAAATTTAATATCACTAACCATTTACGAAAGTAATGTAACAAACTTAGATGCGCTCTCAAATTTGGTGAATCTTCGTTATTTAGATTTAGCAAATAATAAAATAAATGACCTTTCAGCTTTAACTAATTTGTCTAATTTAGAAGGTCTTTGGGTAAGCGGTAATCCAATTAAAGATATTCAGCCATTAGCAGGATTAAAGCTATTATCATCAATTGATTTGCATGACACAGAGGTAGCAGATCTTTCAGCACTTCTAGATTTAGAATCATTAAACTGGTTAACTGTTTATGGAGCAGCTCTAGACTTGTCTACTGATTCAGACGATATGTTAGCTATTGATGAGTTAACTTCAAAAGGCGTAGAAGTTCAGTATGAATATCATTCTATCTATATTGATTATACGAATGTTACTGAATACTCAGCGACACTAAACTGGGACTATGAATCTGATGTAGAACGTCTACATGAGTATGAAATCGTCGTAGAAAATATCGAAGAGTCTTTTAAAGTTGATAAGAATACTACATCATTTGAATTAACTGATCTTGATCCTCAATCACCTTATGGTGTAGAAATCAGAGCGTTGGATGAAAATGGTGAAATCCTTGCTTATACTGCAACAATTATTGTCACTCGTAGTGAACCAACTGGTGAGGCAATAGAGTTTGCTGATCAGAACTTAGAAACGGCTCTGAAAAACGAACTTGGAATCACACATAGAGATCTTTATAGTAGTGATTTTGAAGGAGTAACAAATTTAAATCTTTCCTATAATGATATTTCTGATCTTTCAGGAATTGAATATGCGACAGATGTTGAATATTTATCTCTTGATGGAAATGAAATTACTGATCTATCATCACTAGGTTCTCTAGTTTCTATAAGAGATCTATATTTAGATAATAACAATATTGAAG
Source organism: Metabacillus litoralis (assembly GCF_007994985.1). Taxonomy (GTDB): domain Bacteria; phylum Bacillota; class Bacilli; order Bacillales; family Bacillaceae; genus Metabacillus; species Metabacillus litoralis. The sequence continues at coordinate 54,264 of NZ_VOQF01000005.1, forward strand.
ATGTATCGGTTTTGGCTGAGTTAACGAATTTAGAAGGTCTATTCATTGGTCAGAATCCAATTACATCTATTGATGGACTAGAAACATTACAAAATCTAGTTGCATTCTATCTTTATGAAACAGAAGTATCAACAATTGATGTTTTAACAGAATTACCTAACTTAAGAGAAGCAAATGTTTACGGTATCTCAACATTAGATTTATCTAAAGGAACAGACGCAAGAGCTGTTATTAAAGAGTTGATAGACCGCGATGTTATTGTTCATTATTCGTATGAAACATATCTTGATTTAGACGTAATGAACGTAACCGAAAACAGCATGGAGCTTAGCTGGTCTTTCGATAGCATTGCAGAAATACTAGAATATGTTGTCTATGTGGACGGTGAAGAGTTTGCGAGAGTTGAAGATTCATCGTATATCATTGAGGGATTAACACCATCTACTGAATACAAGATTGAAGTAGCTGCTGTTGATGAAGAAGGCTTTGAACTATCATCTCACCTAACATATATTATGACAAATGAACCTCCTGCTTCTGGAGAAGTTGTTACATTCTTAGACGAAAATCTTGAAGCGGCAATAAGAGATACATTATATATCTATGACCGTGACATTATGACGTCAGATATGACAAACTTAACTTATTTATATGCAAGAGATGCTAATATTTCTGATTTATCAGGATTAGAGTTCGCATCTAATTTAACTGATCTTGATCTTGCATTTAATACTTTGTCTTCTATTGAAGCTTTAGAAGATTTGCATTATCTTGAAAGCTTAACACTTTGGGGTAATGAAATAGAAGATTCAACACCAATTGCTAATTTAACGAATCTTACTTACTTAGATTTAGATGAAACGGCTGTTCATTCAGTTGAAGCATTAGTAAATCTAACGAATTTGGAAACTTTATATTTATCTAGCAATAGCATTGAAGATATAGCACCACTACAAAATTTACTAAACCTAAATTACCTATCACTAACAGGTAATCCACTTGATCTAAGTGAAGGATCAGATTCATTAGTAGCTATTAATAGCTTAATGAACCAAGGGACATTCGTAGACTTTGATCAAGAAATAGAAGTTGTTGATCGTTACATTTCAGTTAATGGTGTAACTGATTCAACAGGAACTATTGAGTGGGGAATAGATCTTGCAAATGAAGAGCTAGAATCTGTTGGTTTATATGTAAATGGAGAATATCAAGAGTTACCATTACAAGCATACTCTACATTTACAATTGAAAACTTAGCAGCAAACAGCTGGTACGAAATTATGCTAGAAGTTGTAGATACAAACGGAACTATGTATACAGCGTATACTAGCCTTCAAACAAATCGTGCCGCAGAAGAGGTTGCTAGTGTATCATTTGAGGCTACTACTGGTTCTAAAGAAGATAATCTGTCAGGATTAGAGTTCACGATTGAAGGTATAGAAGCAAGTAATGATGATGTATTCTTTTATGGTGATTTAACAAGTGATGGTTTATTTAGACAAAGCTATCGATCTGTTAGCGAATTTAATTTACCATACGGAACATATGAAGTGATTGTTCATGGGCGTGGAGCTATTCAAGACACGATTCAAGAAGTTATTGTTTCAAAAGAATCGTCAAATCCAATATCTATTAACTTAGAAAAAACTGAAAAAGAAACAGGTTCTGCAACGATTAATGTTGTAGATGAGAATGGACAACCGATTAGTGAATTAGAGTATTTGTCACTTCACAGTTCAACGATTGCAGAAGCATTCAACTATGAAGAAGGTTCATATTACGAATGGGGCATTGAAAATGAAGATGGTGAATACAGCTTTGAAAACTTTGTGTATGCAGATGACTACTATGTAAGCATAGGAGCAGAAACATACAAGGCTTATAATAGCGAGATAGCTATCAATAAAGATCATAACGAGATTACTATTACACTAGAACAAGGCTCAAAAATTGAGCTAGAGGTTGTAGATGCAGATGCAAACTCAAGTCTTGGTGCTTCTTATTATGTATATGGAAATAACTCTTACGCATATGGCGAGGTGTCAGCAGGAAGCTATACAATAGGTGGACTTGAAACAGAAGATCTAACTGTTGAAATTAGCATGACAGGCTATAAAACGGAGATTATTTCTGTAGAAGAATCTGAGTTTGCTGAAGGCTTAGTTAACCTAGGAAAAGTTGAACTGCAAAAAGAAAAGTTTATTGAAGGAAATCTCTTTAAAGAAGATCGAGTAACTTCAGCAACATACGTCTACATTTCTCTTTATGACGAGCAAGGTCAATATGCTGGCTGGACAAGAACAGATGCACAAGGATATTTCAAAATCCGTAATGTTCAAGAAGGTTCGTATATTCTAAAAACAGAGAGCTATGATTCTCCAAACATTGAAGAAGAAGTAAATACAGATGTTGCAACATACAACTTCTACTTACAAGAAAAAGAAGAAGGTCACTTTACAGGTGAAGGAAACTCGTTTGCTTCATCAACCCGTACGGTTGTTCCTGGAAAAACGATCAAATATCGTTATGATTACAAAAACAATGGTGATGAAACAGTTGCTAGTGCAAATGTAAAGTTTGAATTACCAGCTGGTGTTTCAATCATTAAAGAATCTGTCCTTGTTAATGGTGAGCCATACAACTATAACAAAGGGATAGATCTTACAAACATTTCTGCAGGTGCTACAGGTGAAATTACCTTTGAAGCAGAAGTTGCTGCAGATTATGTAAGTTCAGTGGTTTCAGCTAATTCCGTTTTATTAGTAAACGAAAAGGAATTTGTGAAAACAGCTTCAACAAATGTTCTTTTTGTCACAATAAATGCACCTGAAAAAACAGCATCATCTACATTAAAAGTGTACGGTGAAGCGAAATCAGGTGATCATGTTAAAGTTGAGATTTATGATGGAAATGTCAAGCTTGCAACAACTACTGTATCAGGTCGTTGGTGGTATGCAGATATCTCTCTTCCTGTTACAAAAGGTGAAGAAAGCAAACATAACCTATATGCAAAAATTATTGATGGAGAAACATCAAATGCAACGAATCCTATAGAAGTTTCTTATGAACCATCAATTCCAAAAGTTGAAGATGTAACAATCAATGCCGGATGGAATAAGGATATTAAACCAAATCCATATACTGGATTAGCGACATTTGCCATTGTTGAATTCACTCAAATTGATTTTGAAGTGAAATTTGATAAATCAGTTGAAAATGCGAAAATCCATTTTATCGGTGAAGAATATGAATTAACTTCAGAAGATGGCTTATCATTCCAAGGTCATATTCCGGGAGATTGGAGTTCATATGGCGAACAGTTAATGGAGATCGAATTTGATGGAATCAAACTTCCGCTAATGGAGGTTATCGTGTTAATTGATCCATCAGGCTTTGTATTTGAAGGAAGCTTAGATAACAAGCTACCAGGCGTAACAGCTGTTGTTGAGCAAAAGGTAGACAACACATGGAAAAACTGGAACGCACATGACTTTGGTCAAATCAATCCACAGCTAACAAAAGAAGATGGTAAGTATGGTTGGGACGTACCACAAGGGGAATGGCGTGTTATCTTTAGCAAAGATGAATATAATACGTACACTAGCCGTATTGTGACAGTACCACCACCAGAAACAGAATTAAATGTACCATTAGTAAGAACAGAAGATCCTATCGTTACAGGTGTAACACCTGCGATAGATTCTTTGGATGTGGAGGTAAATAGTAAGATTAAGGTTGACTTTGATCGATTAATGAATCAAGAAAACCTTGAAAATAACATCCAGGTTATTCATTCTGCAACAGGTGAAGCAGTAGATGGAGAATTCACATTCGAAAATCTAGCTGGCTATAAAAAGTCACAACGTGCAGATGGTTACTTTGACTATGTTGAGGACACAACAAAACGTCTATCAAGATGGTTTGAATTCACACCAGACCAGCAACTTGAGCAAGGTGCAACATATCAAGTTGTGATCAACGGATCTATTGCCGATTATGCAGGTAAAACAATCGGTGAGGACTATGTAACAACATTTACGACTGTTGTAGCTGAACAACCGACAGACGGAGAAACGCCAACAGACGGAGAGGCACCACCAACTGATGGAGAGGCACCGACACACGGAGGAACACCAACAGATGGTGAAACGCCAACAGACGGAGAAACGCCAACAGACGGTGGAACTCCTATAGCAGAAGAAAAAGAAATTTCACAAAAAGAAGATTTAGTAGTAACTGAAAATGGATATGTATTCAACCAACCTGCTAAATCCATTACAATAAATAAAGAAGTTCTCGAACAACTAGAGGAAAATAGTTCAATTCAACTAACAAACGGATTGGCAAAAGCATCAATCCCAGTTGCTCTCCTGTTAACGAATGGAGATGTAACATTTAGCTTTGGAGAAGTATCAGAGTCAGTTTTAAATGAAAATCGTGATGCATTAAGTGAGCTTTATGATTTCACAATCATCTCTAATGGTGAAGAAATTAGTGAATTTGGAGCAACGCCAATTACGTTAACATTTGAGATTGATCCAAACTTAGTTGAAGATTGGGATTTACTCCATGTGGTCTATATTGACAAAAATGGTGAAATGAAAGAAGCGGTACGAGCAGCCTATAATAAAGATACGAATGAAGTATCTGCACAAGTGACTCATTTTAGTATCTACGGGGTATTTAAAATTGTTGATGGAACACCTCACAATGGTGGAGAGCCAGATAATGGTGAAATTCCAGGTAGTGATAAAACACCAGACAATGGTGAAGCACCGGACAATAGCAAAGTACCGAACAATAGTCAAAACCCAAAAAATGAAGAACAACCAGTTATGAAGCCAGAAGGTGAAAAAGAAGCTGAGCTTCCAAACACAGCTACAAACACATTCAATATGTTAATGTTTGGTCTCGGGATCTTACTCTTGGGGGTTACTGGATTCTTCGCTGTACAAAAACGTAGAAGAGCTTAAAACAGAAGGGACTGGCATCTCTAAGATGTCCAGGCCCTTCTTCACTTCTTAATGGAGAAGATCGATATCTGGAGGGTGAATCATGAAGAAGATTGTATCAATTAGTTTACTAACAACCGCTTTACTAATAGCTACTATTGGTTGCTCGAATGAAGAAGAAGCAACAAATGCTAAAGAAAGTACAGAATTTAAAAAAGAGGTACAGGATTTAAAATTAGAAAATAGCCAGTTGAAGGCTGAGAATGTAAAATTGAAGAAGAAGATTGAGTTGTTGCAGAAGAGTAAGTAAAAAGAAAGTTTGAGAAGAAGTTAAACATAACAGTTATTATTAAGACAATAAAATAGAATAAAAAAATTCGTTATTAATATAAATTTGAGAGAAGATTACGAAATCGGAAATGAATGATCTACACGAAAAAGAGAGGTGTTATTTAGTATTTAATTGTTTGGTAGTAGGCATTTATACCAGGTAATAGACCTACCAATTTTTTGCTTTGTAAGATCTCTGTAATATTATAGTAAGTCTATAAACTCCTATTTTCTATATGAAGACAGTGTTCCCGAAAGTAAACTTTTTCCTTTAGTAAGCCGCACATTAGGGACACAAAAACCAAGGTCAGACTTACTCTAACCTTGGTTTTGTTGTTTAGAAGCTTTTAAATTAGATATTATTGATTAGAAATCTTGCCACGAAACTAATTTTCCATTTTCAAAGTATAGGTAACTTGAAGAATATAATGGATCTCCGTAAACCCACTGGTCAAAAGAACCATATTTATCACCATAATAATTAATTTCATTTGGGTAACCCCAAGATAGTAGAGTTTGTGTTTCTGTCATACCAACTTGGATTTCTTCATTCTTTATTAAATTCCAGATAGATGAAGAGAATTTGTACTTTTTAAATGGGTTTGTTGCAGTATAATAGGCAGATTGATTATATTTATCAACATATCTCATTGTATAATAATATTTTCCAACCTTTATTTTAACATTATAAAAAATAGGGTCTAATGGATCTGTCGTTTTATTCAAGATAATAGCTTCAGATAAGTTATACAGATTCACTTGATTTCCAGCATAATTTTCAATATCTATAGGGTTCCGTAACCAAACCCTATCTTTATCTAATACTTCAGTTAAAGATTTATGAGGAGTTTTGTAGGTGATAGAACTATGATGTTTGATATACTTCCCAGATCCAATTGCATATAAAACACCGTATTTCGTATCTTTTTTTGAGTATACTCCATATTCTTGCCCAGGTTTAGCTGTAGAAACCTTAACTAACTGGGATTTGTTCTTATCAACTCTATAAATATATACTTTTTTAGATAATGTTACTTTACCTACATGTGAAGAAGTTAATTTGATTTTCCCCCAGTTTACATTTGTTATTTTTTCTGCGTTTGCTGTATTTTCAGAAACAGCAAAAATTCCTAAAGTTAATGAGATGATAAAAAACATAGTGAATATCTTTTTCACTAAGATTCCTCCATTATTTGTTATTTTTGTAGATAGGAATATTTTACTCTAGAGGGGTAGGTGTGTCTACTAAATTTATAGTGATAGACTACTTTTTTGGTAGATAACTCGAGGGGATTAAGGATCTCCTTGGTATGTATTAGTAGTAGGTCTTAACAATAAATTTTTCCGAAGTTTTATTAGGTTTTGTTAAAGCTCAATGTTGTTGATTTTTAACTTTTTTAATTGGAGTGAAGAAAATGAGACCCAGCATAGAAAATTGTATCAAAGGGAGATCCCCAAACGCTTACGCTTAGAAGGCTCTCGTACCCTATGAAAAAGGGTCTTGTTTTATGGGAAAGTGAAGGCTTGTAACGAAAATCAACAACAAAGATTAACAAAGCCTAGTTTAAAGAAAAAACCTAAACATAGATCTATTCTCCTTCTAAGGTTTTAATGGGGTAAATATATAAATACTAAGTTAAGATAAATTTAAAAAATTTACAAAATATTAATTTTATGACAGGTAAAATAAGATAAAATGAGTATAAATAGATGGAAGGATAGGTCTCATTAAAGGAGAGGTTAACATGAAAATCAAAAAAGCTATTATTCCTGCTGCAGGGTTAGGAACGCGATTTTTACCAGCAACAAAAGCTCAACCAAAGGAAATGCTACCGATTGTTGACAAACCAACCATTCAATATATTATAGAGGAAGCCGTTGCATCTGGAATTGAAGATATTTTAATTGTAAGTGGGCGAGGTAAACGAGCAATAGAAGACCACTTTGATAAATCTTATGAATTAGAAGAAACATTGGCAAATAAAGGTAAGTGGGATATATTACAAGATATAAAAAACATCTCAGAATTAGCTAATATTCACTACATTAGACAAAAGGAACCAAAAGGCCTTGGTCATGCAATTTATTGTGCTAGAAGGTTCATCGGTCATGAGCCGTTTGCTGTTTTGTTAGGTGATGATATTGTGCAATCTAATACTACCCCTTGCTTAAAACAATTAATCAACGTTTATGACAAATATAATAGTACTGTAGTAGGTGTTCAAAGAATTGAACCATCTGAGGTTTCCAAGTATGGAATTGTGGGATTTGATGAAAAAGAATTGGATAAGGGTATTTACCATGTTAATGATATGGTTGAGAAGCCGATGATTGATGAGGCTCCTTCTAATAGTGCGATTATGGGAAGATACATATTAAGTCCAGAAATACTAGATATTTTAGCTGATCAAACGCCTGGTTCTGGAGGAGAAATACAGCTAACAGATGCATTAAAGAAGCTATCTATTGAACAGAGAATTCTTGCGTATCATTTTCAGGGAGTAAGATATGATGTAGGTGACAAACTGGGTTTCATTAAAGCGACAATAGACTTTTCATTACAGCGTGAAAATTTAAAGTATGATTTAATGAAATATTTAGAACAAGTTGTAGCTAACAAACAACACATATAATACTAATGATTCCTTTGGGAGGGAAGATCTTGAAAATCACTGTTGCGGGTACTGGGTACGTAGGTCTTGTTACAGGAGTTTCCTTAGCAGAAATTGGACATCAAGTAATTTGTTTTGATATAAATGAGCAAAAAGTGAAAGAGCTTCAAGCTGGTCGATCACCAATATATGAACCTGGATTGGAAGAAATGCTTTGTAGTAACATGAACGGAAAACGAATATACTTTACCTCAAATGCAGAATATGCTTATAAGGAGGCCGACTTGATAATTATTGCAGTTGGGACTCCAGAAAATGATGATGGTTCTGCTAATCTATCTTACGTACGTCTAGTAGCAGAGGATATTGCTAAGTATTCAAGACAAGAAGAGATTATTATTGTTACGAAGAGTACTGTTCCGGTAGGTACAAATGAGAAAGTAAAGAAATGGGTAGATGAAGAGTCATCTAAAAGGTTCAAAAAAATACATATTGTTTCTAATCCAGAGTTTTTAAGAGAAGGTTCTGCACTTTATGACACATTTAATGGAGACCGAATAGTTGTTGGAACTGATTGTAAAGAAGTTGCAATGAAGATGGATGAGTTATATGGGCCTCTTAATATTCCTATTATACATACCGATATAGAAAGTTCTGAAATGATAAAATATGCTTCTAATGCTTTTTTAGCGACGAAAATTAGTTTTATAAATGAAATAGCAAATATTTGTGAAAAGGTTGGAGCAAATATTGATGATGTATCAAGAGGGATTGGTATGGATCAGAGAATTGGTCCTAAATTTTTGCAGGCAGGCGTTGGTTATGGTGGCTCTTGTTTTCCAAAAGACACAAAGGCTCTTGTTCAATTAGCAGGTGACGTACATCATCGCTTTCACCTACTCGAAGCTGTTATTAATGTTAATAATAACCAGCCACTACTTCTCATACAAAAGGCAAGAGAGATTGTAGGTACCTTTGAGCATAAGAAAGTTGCTATACTGGGAATTGCATTTAAGCCTAATACAGATGATATTAGAGAATCTGCGTCATTGGTTTTAATTAAAGAACTTATTAATGAAGGAGCAATTATTACTGTATATGATCCGATAGCAACTTATTTAGCAAAACAGGTTTTAGGGGAAAACGTATTGTATAGTTCGTCAATTGACGATGCGATTAATGATGCTGACATTACCTTTATTGCAACTGAATGGAAACAAGTAGTTAATTATCCATTAAATAAATATGTAAGTTTAATGAAGGATCCAATTATTATTGACGGAAGAAACTGTTATCCTTTAGCTTCTATTAGAAAAGAGAACATTACTTATGTCTCCGTAGGAAGGGAAACACTTTATCGGGAAGACAAAATCGTAATCAAATAATCAGTGTAGATTAAGGCTGCCTCTTCAGGCAGTTTTTATTTTGTAATCTAGCATATATATAGGAAAACCAATAAAAAAATAATGATTCGACAGGTTTTTATTAAATTCGCGTTTACTTTTGTGATTAGTTATTATAGTTTTAGTAAGGAAGATTCTTTTGCATGTAAAAATTGGTAAGGGAGCTGACTCCATGTTTAAATTTGATGAGAATGTTTATGAAAGTAATTTACCGATACGATATGTATTTGAAGAAGGAATACAAAATACAGATTACTTAGTAGTTGTATTTTCAGGTTTTAATCCTCCCAATGCTAAACTAGCAAATAGTTATAACTATATAAGAACATTAAGAAACTTGGACTGTAATAAATTATTCATACTAGACAATTATGGTCCTCGAGGAAGTTATTATTTAGGTAATAAAGAAGATTTTCAAGTCGAATCTGCTATTGCATCATTAATTAGTCATTTTTCAATGAAATATGGAATAAAGCAGAGAAATGTGATAACTGCAGGTTCTTCAAAAGGAGGTAGTGCTGCACTTTATTATGGACTTAAATATCACTATGGACATATTATCGCTGGAGCGCCTCAAACAAAAATTGCTGACTATATTCAGAAAAACACAAAAGAAACGTATGAGTATATGCTTGGGGGAAATCCTGGAGAAGAAAACGTTAGAGAGCTTAACGAAATAATCTTTAAACAGATACATATCAATACTTTAACTAAAATATACCTTTTAACAAGTGAAAATGATATCCAGTATAAACGCCATATAGTTCCATTTGTAAATAATATGGATAATTATGGGGTTAGGTATCAGTTAGAAGTAAATAATCAAATTGAAAATCATAATGAGATAGCTGTTCATTTCCCTATGTATTTAATGAAAAATATGTCAAATATTATGTATGGGGTTAACATAAGTAAGCTAGAATTTAAGAAAGAAACTGCAACAAGATGGAAACTAAATGTGGATTATGTTGTCGATGATAATAAAGAAGTTTTAGTGAAAATAGTAGTGAAAAAAAAGAACGAACTTATATCAGAAATACCCGTTAAGGCAGAGACTTACTTTGATGTTAAGAATCTTAAATTAATTGGGTCAATGGTGCTAGATATTTTCTTTGTTATTGAAATAGATGGACAAGCTATTTTTAATTTACCTATGGATAACCTATTTATTAGTAACGGTACTGTACTAGAAGGAGTAGAGTTCTCAATTAAAGAAGATAAAATATATTTTAAAATTAATATAGAAGATTCACCTAGTACTCAGTATGCCTATTATATAAGGAAAAATAATGTTGTAATAGATAAATTGATGTATCAAAATTCCAGGGAACTAATTTATCCACTTAAAGATATAGGGAAATACCAAGTTCATTATTTCATTCGTACTGGTGATGGAGAGAAGTTTAGTGACCGAACAAAAGTGATTAGGTACGATAATTAGATAGAAATAGGAGTGTATGTTGTGAAGAAACCTATAGATCGAGTTAATGAAGCATATTCTGATGTTTTAGGAAATGCATTTGGAGAAAAAGTAAGAAAACGTATCAATTGGATATGTAGTAAAGTCAAGGGACCAAATGTACTTGATGTTGGATGCTCACAAGGGATTGTTTCCATATTACTTGCAAGAGAAGGGAAAAATGTATTAGGTATTGACTTATTACCAGAAGCGATAGAATATGCTAAGGAGGAGTTAGATAAGGAAGCACCTCCAACAAAAGAATTAGTGTATTTTGAAAATGCAAATTTCATTACTTATCCTTATGGAGAAAGAAAATTTGACACCATAATATTTGGAGAGATTCTAGAACATTTAACTGATCCCAAAGAATTTTTAATTCATGCTAAAAATATTCTATCATCAAATGGAAGAATAATCGTCACAGTGCCTTTTGGAATTAATGATTATTTTGACCATAAAGGCACTTATTATCTAGGGGATGTCTTGGAATTAGCTGACGGAGATCTTAAGATTACCGAAATAAAGTTTTTTGGGAAATGGATTGGAGCTATCTTCAAGAAGAATCCTGAAGAATTTGTTACTTTAGACTCGAATCTTATGAGAGAAGCAGAAAAAGCTTTTGAAAAAATTGAAAGAAAAGGTATTGAACAAAAGTTAGATCAGAATAGAGAGTTAGCGACTCTTAAAAATCTGATTAAAGAGAAAGATGTGCAAATAAAGGAACTGGAAGAGCTTAAAGCAAACAGTGTAAATCAACTTACAACTGAAATTGATCGACTAAAGGAAATAACAGAAAACTCCACTTTAGAGGACCGTAAAAGATTAGAAAGTGCAACAAACGCTCTTATAGAAGAAAAGAAGAGTAAAGTTATTCTTCAACAGGAACTAATTGACACTTATAAATATGAAGAGAAATTGATAAAATCCTATAAGAAGCTAAGTAAAAAATATAATGCATTAAGTAAGTCAAAGCTAGGGATTCTAGCTGTTAAGTATTGGCAATTTAAAAAGAGTTTGTTCAGGGGGAAGTAAAAATTGGATATTTCATCAATAGAAAATAGACTATTATTTGTCCAAGAAAAGAGAAGGCAACTATTAGAAAGTATTAACGATGAAAAAGAAATGATTAAGATTTTGGATTCAGGAAAAAAAATTGATGACTTTATGAATTATGTCCGAACTGGTACTACAGATACTATCAGCGGATATTTAGAATACCGTGATGAAGTAGCAGACAAGACATTTTTTGAAGATATAAAGCCAATTCTTGATCAGATTCCTAGTAGTAATGGGAGTCGTTATTATAACAAGCTAAACGTTAATATAGGAATAGTCGCAGATGAATTTTTATATTCATCATATAAAGATATTGCAAACTTCATTTATATAAATAGAGAAAACTATAAAGAGTATAAGGGGAAATTGGATCTTTTTATTTTTGCTAGCACCTGGCGAGGTCTTGACCAAAATTGGGAAGGTGTAGCAAATCTCAATTCTGAAAAGATAAGAAATGATCTTTTTGATATTCTAACTTATTATAAAAAAGATGGAGTTAAGACAATTTTTTATTCAAAAGAAGATCCAGTTAACTATGAACGTTTTATAGAAATTGCTCAGAAATGCGAATATGTATTTACTACTGCAAAGGAAGTTGTATCTACTTATAAAAAAGACTGTGGTCATGAGCGAGTTCATGTTTTAGAATTTGGAGTAAATCCCTTTTATCATAACCCAATAGGCATGAAGAAATTTCCGAAAAAGAAAGAAGTTCTTTTTGCGGGTTCGTGGTATCGGAAATATACCCACCGCCAGGAGGAAACATCGACCATTTTTAATGGAGTGATAGCTGGTGGGAAAGATTTGAAAATTATTGATCGTAACTTTAATCTGAACCATCCCAATTATTTTTTTCCAAAAGCTTATTTGCCATATATTTCTCCGTCTATTTCACATGATTATATACAAAAATTGCATAAACTTTACGACTGGTCAATTAATTTAAATTCAGTCACGTTTAGTGAAACGATGTTTGCGAATAGGGTATTCGAACTTCAGGCACTTGGAAACCTCATTCTTTCGAATTACAGCGTTGGAATTAATAACAAATTTCCTAATGTATTTATTATTAACAACGAGGAAGAAGTTCCGTATATACTAAATCATTATACGGAAGAGGAGTTGTATAAACAACAAAGCTATGGTATCAGAAGAGTTATGTCAAGTGAAACGACATTTGATCGATTAACTTCCATAATGGATCTCGTTGACTTTAAATATGAACCAATAGTTAGAAAAATTGCAGTACTAGCCAAAGAAATTACACCGGACCTTCAGCGTGAGTTTGACAATCAGACATATAAAGATAAATTCTTATTTGAAGAAAATGATTTTTCAGAAGAGATGGTCAATGAATACCAAATGATTACATTCTTCAATCCTGAGTATTCTTATCATGAATTTTATCTAGAAGATATGATTAATGGCTTTAAATACACAGATAGTGACTATATAACAAAGGATAGTTATAAAGATGGTAATGGGTATGTAGAAGGTGCTCAACATGACTTTGTTCGTGAAATGAAAGATAAATACCGTACTGTATTTTGGAGCAGTTCATTCAGTTATGAGACCCTAAAAGATTTAAACGCTCCTACTGTCTTGGAAAACGGCTATAGTGTTGATCCTTTTGAAATAGTTATGAGAAATCAAACGAATATTATCGAAGATAAATTAGAATATAATCTATCAGTTATAGTGCCAGTATATAACAATGGTCACCATTTATTTAATAAATGTTTTATGAGCTTGCGTCGTAGTTCCATGTTTGATCAAATGGAGATCATATTAGTGGATGATGGATCGTCGGACCAAGATACGCTTATGTATATCAACAGAATTTGTAGAGACTACCCAAATGTAAAGAGCTATTTCTTTAAAGACTCGGGTAGTGGAAGTGCCTCGAGAGCTAGGAACAAAGGATTTGAACTTTCTACAGCTAAATATGTCACATATTTAGACCCTGATAATGAAGCTGTAAATGATGGATACAGTAACCTTTATGAAATAATTAAGGAAGATAAATTTGATATGGTTGTTGGAGATATTGTTCGCTTGGATAATGAAAAGAAAATTAAACTACCTTTTCACCGAGTGGCAATGAGGTTCGCTTTAGGTGATGTGATTACAGAACCGAAAAAATTCTTGGTAGATTCAAATTTAAAAGCACAGAGCATACAGGCCTTAATTGTACACCGTGATATTATTGGTAAAAATAATATTAAAATGGTCATGAATGCTGCTGGGCAGGATACATTATTCTTCCATGAACTAATGCTCAATTCAAGTAGTATCAAGACAATTGATTTAGACATCCACATATACTATGCGGCTGTAACTGGATCTGTAACTAATACCATTTCAAAAAGATTTTTCGAAAAGTATCTAGTTCTTGAGCATTATCGAATACCATTCTTAGAAGAACAAGGTTTGATGGATGCATATATTCAAAAACGCTTTAACTACTATTTTAAACACTGGTATATGAAGCGTGTTACTCGAATTAATGAAGAAGAGTTAGAAGCAGCAATTGATAAACTATATGAAATATTCAATTTGTATAAAAATCAACCGAGGTTGTTTGATGATGTTATAGATAAATTTGATAAGCTTTATCAAAAGAGAGATTACAAGGGAATTGTGAACCTTGTTAAAGAAAAAATATAATGATTATCGCTATGGGGTTAAAGCAACAAATGCTTTAACTCAGAGTTTTTAAAAAGGCATTGGGAATGTTTTTATTCCTAATGCCTTTTTTGATTTTCTGTGTCAATTTAATTGAGATATAAGTACATGAGTCCTATGGATTATATAATTCCATTTAATGTTTTCTGGATTTGGTCGATATAAAATAAAAAAATAGAAGGTCTAGGTGTGGAGTATGAAAAAAATTTTATTAATTTTAGTTGTTTGCAGTTTATCATTAAATCCAATATTTACAAATGAAATAAAAGCTACTTCAAATGGAAAGAAAATTTGTATTGATCCTGGTCATCAAAAGAAGTGGAACAATGGAAAAGAGCCTATTGCTCCAGGTTCAAAGATGACAAAAACCAAGGTTTCATCAGGTACACAGGGGGTATTTACAAGTATTCCTGAATACGTATTTACACTCGATATTGGTCTGAAGTTAGAGAAGGAATTGAAAAAACGAGGCTATAATGTATTTTTAACTAGATCAAATCATGATGTGAATTTAAGTAACATTGATAGAGCTAAATTTTGCAATTCAGTAAAGGCAGACTTGACAATAAGAATACATGCTGATGGCAGCACAAATAAGAAAACAAACGGAATACATATTTTGTATCCAGAAGGTTCTTACACAAAAGCAATTAATAAACAAAGTAAAGAAGCTGCAATTAAAATTCTTGAGGAACTAATAAAATCAACAGGTGCGAAAAAGGCTAGTACTGATGGGCTTTCACCAAGATCTGATATTACCGGCTTTAATTGGGCTAAGTATCCTGTTGTTCTTCCGGAATTAGGTTATATGTCTAATGTAAAAGAAGATAAGAAATTAGCTACGCCTGCTTATCGAGAAAAGCTTGTATTGGGAATATCTAACGGAGTAGATAAATATTTTGATCTGAATATTGCAGCAAACCAGAAATACTTTAAAGCAAATAAACATTTACCTATTTATGATAATCGAAGTGGGGAATTAATTGAAGTTGGTAAAGTGTATAAAGGTCAAACGTATCCTATTATTAGCAGTAGCAATTACTGGTACAAAGTGAAATTTGCAAATTATAATGGGTATATTCGCAAATCAAATACAAGACTTGTTACAAATCATAATTTGCGTAACTTAAATGTAAAATTAAAGCCAAGCTCTAATAAGTTTGTAACGATAAAAGGAACGGCTGTAAAGGATAACTCATCGGGGAAACTTGTATCTTTTGTTACACTTCAAAAAGGAATAGAATATCCAATTATAAAAGAATATAGTAAATGGTATCAAATTGAAATACTTGGGAGAATTGGATATGTTGCTAAGTTAGATACACAAAAGCTTAGTGGAGGAAAATAAGCACTACTAAAAACATTTTTTAGAAGGTTCAGTTAACTTTCATAAAAATATTTACTCACTTTGTTTCTTAAGATTTGAATTTATAAAGTATGTTTGATAGTGAGAAATTCATCAATTAATGTATCAACTAATGAATTAAGGGGAAAATGTCGAATAAAGTTAAAAAATCACTAAAAGTATTTATTTTTTAATTGAACACATTATAATAAGTGGTATAATTAGAAATTGGTATTTAGTTAATTGAAAATGAAAAGTTTCCATACGTAAAAGGAAAGTGGGGATTTATAAATGAAAATATGTACAGTAGGGCTAGGTTACATAGGTTTACCTACGTCCATTATGTTTGCAAAACACGATGTTGAGGTAGTAGGAGTTGACGTAAAACCAGAGGTTATTGATTCTTTAAATGCTGGTAAGATTCATATAGAAGAGCCTGGTCTACAGGAAGCGCTAGAAGAAGTTGTCGCAAAAGGCACTTTCAAGGCTGCGTTGCAACCAGAAAAAGCAGATGCGTTTATTGTTGCTGTTCCAACACCAAATAACGATGATGAACATAAATCATGTGATTTGAATTATGTTCTTAGTGCAGTCAAGAATATAATACCATTTCTTAAACAAGGAAATGTGTTAATAGTTGAATCAACAATTGGTCCAAGAAGCATGGACGATTTTGTGAAACCGCTCGTTGAAGAAGCAGGTTTTGAAGTTGGGAAAGACATTTTCCTTGTTCACTGTCCAGAACGTGTACTTCCTGGTCAAATTATGCATGAATTAATATTTAATAACCGTATAGTCGGTGGTATTACATCAGCTTGTACTGAAGCAGGTGCTATGGTATATAGCACATTCGTTCAAGGAGAAATTATCCGTACAGATGCTAAAACAGCAGAAATGTCTAAACTAATGGAAAATACATTCCGTGATGTAAATATTGCATTGGCTAATGAACTAACAAAGGTATGTAATGAATTAGATATTAATGCCTTAGATGTTATTCAAATGGCTAACAAGCATCCACGTGTTAATCTTCATACACCTGGACCTGGAGTTGGTGGACATTGCTTAGCGGTCGATCCTTATTTTATCGTAGCAAAAGCTCCTGAAACAGCTAAGCTTATTAGTTTATCAAGAGAAATTAATGTTTCTATGCCACACTATGTTGTGGAAAATGTAAACTCTCTATTGGAAAATGTAAATGGTAAAGTGGTCACTATATTCGGCTTAACCTATAAAGGAAATGTAGACGATATCCGTGAAAGTCCTGCAATGGAGATACTTGATTTACTTAAAGCAGAGGGTAATTATGAAATCCGTGCATATGATCCGCACGTTGAAAAGGATTTTGTTACAGGTGATTTAGAAGAAGCAGTTCATAACTCTGATTTAGTGCTGATATTAACGGATCATAATGAATTTAGAGAGCTTGACTGGGAAAAACTCGGTGCTATGAGTACAAAACAAATTTTTGATACAAAGAATGTAGTCAAGAATGCAAGTGCTGAATTTAAATACATTAACTTTGGAAATCTGTACAGTGCATTGAAAAAGGAACAGAATAAAATCTACCAGTAATGGTAGGGACATGGACACCCAAAAATAGCGTGTCCATGTTTTGCTTATTTTCTTAAATAAATAAGGCAGCAGGAGTCTATCCTGCTTTTTTATATTATTGAGTTTTAATGGATACAATGGATTATTAAGTGATTAGATGATATTGTTATAATAAATATTAGAGATATATTATTTATTTACGTTAAATTTAAAAAAGTATTGTTTTAAGCTTTGAAAGTGGAAAATTAAACATAGGCTAGGGGAACTTTTTTTATGAATGTACTTAAAAAGTTTTTAACTGAAATGATTGAAAATAAAGATTTAATACGGTATTTAACAGTATTTGATTTGAAATCAAAGGTCGCAAGGACATACTTGGGGATATTATGGTGGGTATTAGATCCTTTACTATATATGGCAATCTTTTATTTACTAGTTCACGTAATCTTAGGGCGGGGTGGTCCAGATTATCCAATAATTCTATTTACAGCTCTAATCCCATTAAAATGGACAACTGCTTGTCTGGTAGATGCTACTACTGCTATATCTGGTAAAGGGAGAATTATTAAGCAAATTTATGTCCCTAAAGTAATATTTGTTATGATTAGGTTACTTGTTAATACTTTCAAATTCGGAATAAGTGCTGTTGTATTAATATTATTTTTACTCTTATATGGGGTACCTTTCCAAATGACGATGTTATATTTCCCTATTATTGTAATTGTGCATGCTTTAGTACTATTGCCTGTAATGGTCATGTTTGCTCATTTAGGAATTTATTTTAAAGATATTAAAAATTTTATGCAATATGTAGCTCGTATGCTTTTGTACCTTTCTCCTGTGTTGTTTACACTGGATTCAGTGCCTAAGAAATTTGTTTCAATTTTCTATTTAAACCCAATGACAACTTTTATTGAATCATACCGTAATGTGCTTATTTATGGTACTGAGCCGATGTGGGGGGCTCTTGGGGTAATTATATTAGTTTCATTTGTCATTTTGTACTTTGCTTTACGTCTGTTATATAAATACGAAAATGAATATGCTAAGGTGATGTAATGAGCGACTCAATTATTGAATTAAAAGATTTATGGGTTTCCTATCCACGCCAGCAAGAAGGACTTATTCGAAACCCATTTAAAAAGAGAGTGAAAAAACCAGATTTTTGGGCTTTAAGAGGTCTAAACTTTGAAGTGAAAAAAGGAGAGGTACTTGGGGTCATAGGTCGTAATGGATCTGGTAAAAGTACTCTTTTAAAAATACTTAGTGGTTTAATTATTCCTGATCAGGGAGAATTTATTCAAAATGGTAAACGACCAATTCTTTTATCATTAGGTGCTGGGTTTGAACAAGATTTAACTGGAATTGAAAATATTTACTTGAATGGGCTCCTTTTAGGACAAACAAAAGAACAGATTGATCAAAAGATGGATGAAATAATTGATTTTTCAGAGTTGGGTGATTTTGTTCATGAACCAGTGCGAACATATTCTTCAGGAATGAGATCTAGACTTGCCTTTGCTATTGCTATTACAATTGACCCGGAAATATTGTTAATTGATGAGGTGCTAGGAGTAGGTGACCAAGCCTTTAGAGAAAAAAGTAAAACAGCTATCTTAGAGAAAATTAAGCAAAATAGAACGGTTATTATTGTTACTCACTCACCTAGTTTAGTTCGTGAACTTTGTGATCGTTGTGTATGGATTCATGTAGGTGAGCAAAAAGCTGTAGGTGAAGCGAACCAAGTGGTTACAGACTACGTGAAATTTATGAATGAGGCTGCCAGAAAGAAATGAATGTTATTATGCTATTATTTAAGGACGTTATCTATGACGCTAGAGTACAAAGAGAAGCAATATCTCTTGCAGAAGCCGGTCATAAGGTAGAGATTATCTGCGTAAAGGAATATGAATTAACCTTACCTAAACTTCATGAAAATCTTAAGGTTGTTAGGTTAACTATATCTACAAAAGCAGTAAAACAAAAGTTAGTAAATTCATCTTCACGTACAAATGCATCTCAGAAAAGAAATATAGTGAAGAGTCTATTGTTTAAGCTTGTACAGAGACCGATTTTGAAGCTCTTAAAGGATTTATGGGCATATGATCAGTTTTACAAAAAATGTACTCAATATATTATTCAACACCAGAAAAAATTTGATGTCATTCACTGTCATGATTTAAACACTCTTTCAGCAGGTGTAAAATTAGCTCATAAATATCAACTATACGTCGTTTACGATTCACATGAATTATTCAATGAAATGGCTGGGAGAAATAAAGTCGATAGAATCTACGGCTATTGGATAGAAAAAAAATTAATGAAAAGAATCAATCATCTTATCGTTGTCAATCCTTACGTCGAAGTAGAATTTAAAAGAATGTATGGAAATACTATAAAGTCGACTGTTATTCAAAACACTCCTATTAATACTTTAGAAGATCATGAAACTCGTAATGTACAAAAGTTAAGAGAAGTTTATGGTATGAATAATGAGGATGTCTTACTTATCTACCAAGGTGGATTGACTCCATTTAGAGGAATTGAGCTGATTATCAAGACTTTAAAACACTTATCAGATAATTATAAACTTGTAATAATGGGCTCTGGTAGATCGTTATTAACCCTCAAGGAGTTAACAGACGAACTTCACTTAGGAGAAAGGGTGTTTTTTCATCCACAGGTACAAGCTTCAGATGTATTGCATTATACAAAACAAGCTGATATCGGCCTTGTAATGTATGAAAATATTAGTAAAAACAACTATTTCTCAACACCTAATAAAATTTTTGAATACCTTCTTGCAGGTATCCCAACGATAGCCTCAAAGCATCCTGGGAAAGAATATATTGTAGAGGTTGAGCAAACAGGAATTTGTACTGATGAAAATCCCTTATCAATAGCTGCAGCTGTAAGGGAGATTATGAGTAACTATGAAAAATATGTGGCTAATTGTCTTTCTAAGCAGGATAAATATAACTGGAATTATGAAAGACAAAAATTACAAAAACTATATCAAGTTATTGAAAGTGAACTATAATTTAAAAGTTAGAGTAAAAGGGAAGCTATTGCTTTCCTTTTTTATTAAATGGAGGGAAAGCTTGTGAAACCTCAGTTATTAGCAAAAGGGTTTCTTTTTACCTTATCTTATCACTATTACCCTGCACAGAATCGTTTGTTAAGGCTCTATCTCGAGAGTGGAAAACCTTTAAATAGAGGACTACAGCTTATTTCAAAAGTAATAAAGTCCAAAAAAAGTGAAGTATTCATAGAGGCAATTCGAAGGTCAATCAGTCTAAGTGATAAGGAAAAACGAATAATCCAAGCTCGTACTTATCTACAGCTAGAATTATATGAGTATGCTTGGAATTCAATCAAGTCAATATCATCAACAGAATCCGATATTTTCATTCTAAAAGAAAAGATACTGTTTCAAATGAGGGATATAGACGAGTATCTAATCTTATTAAAAGAGAAAAAAGAAGGTAGTAGTTTAACCTTAGAAGAAAAACAGGAGCTATTACTATTTGCAAGTCTTAAAGGGAAATGGGAACAGCGACATGATTTAGCCTTACTCTTTAAAATAGAGGAAATAAATCAAACTGGAGAAGTTTTATATCCAAATGAAAATCAAAGTATAGATCAGTACTTAAAGCTTTATTCAGGTATTCATAAATATCAAGCTTTTTCATACTTAATGCAAAAATACGAACTAAATGTTGATGTTTACAAAGAATTAATCCAATTAGCTATAAAAGTTAATGATGATAATACAAGTTCTTTCTTACCTACTTCATCTACATTTATTCATGATCTCTATGCTGCTGAAAATGCGATTTGTAAAAATGATTATCTCTTTGCTTTTAATAAGATTATTGACGCATTTGAAAAAGGTGAAAGATCCTTATATTTGAAAAGTATGTTACTTAAAGTTCTGAAACATCAAGGGACGGGAGCGCAACATCAACAGAAAATAGCAAGAATGATTCAGACGGGCTTCTTAGATATAGTAAATACTGACTTTATTGATGTATTATTAAAACAAGAATCATCTGCATTCTTATTTCAATATGTAAAGGTAGAACAACTAACAATTGAAAAATTCAATGTATTTATAGAGGGACTTGTTAAATCAACATCATCGATTCGGATAAAAGTAATAGAGGCCTTTTTAAATGTTTTATATCACTATGATTATCAACTACCACTTGATAACAAGTCTTTTGAGCTTCTTGAAGAGACCCCTTTAAAAAACCCACTCTATAAGGTTGTAAAAGGTAAGTGGTTAATTGATGAAAATAAAATAGATGAACTTGATTCTGTATTTAATTCTGGAAGAAAAAAATATTGGGTATATATGCAATTAATTGATTATGCTTTTGAAAAGGAAAAATACGGATTATCTTTAATGCTTGCAAACAAAGCAGTGAAAATCCGATCTTTTGACCCTATATTAATTAGAAAGCTCGCAAGTATACATCATCGAATCGGTAATCTACGTGACAAATTAACTTATTTAAAAAAAATTAGGTTTTTATTATTCGGTGCATTTCGTGCAGAATATAAGATAGCAAAAGATGAGATTTTACTATATGAAAAACTGTGGACTTGGGATCGACAAATTGAAAAAATTGATGTCGGAACGGAAATACTTCATGTATTGAATAAATCTTTGCCAGAAGTCAATGGTTATACCATTAGGAGTAAAGAAATTGTTCACCATCAAAAAAACTTAGGTCTGGAGCCGGTAGTTGTAACAAAATATGGTTGGCCAACAAAGCCAAGAGTTACAAGTCTTGAACATGAAATGATTGATGGGATTGATCATTATAGGTTACATTCTCCAAAGAATAGAATAAGATTAAATATTGTTCCTTTAAGTGACTATTTTTCTCAATATGCAGACGAATTCTTAGAATTGATTAGAAAGGTAAAGCCGAAAATAGTTCATGCCGCATCTAATTTTCAAAATGCATTACCTGCACTTATTGTTGCAAAAAAAGCCGGAATACCAAGTGTTTATGAAGTTAGGGGTTTATGGCAGGATTCTACTGCAAGTAAAATTCCAGAGTTTGATGGATCTGATCGCTATTTAATGCAACAAAAATATGAGTTATACTGCTGTGAAATAGCCGATCGAGTAGTTGTTATTGGTGATAGCCTAGCAGCACACCTAGTGAATTTAGGGGTAAACCCGGGGAAAATCGATATTGTACCAAATGGTGTGGATACATCGGTGTTTTACCCACAAGAAAAAAATGTTGAAATTATTCAAAAATATAAGCTAGAACACAAAACCGTTTATGGATTTATTGGCTCGATTACAAAATATGAAGGTCTAAATGATCTACTCTATGCCTTCGCATTATTAAAAAAAGAAAAAAATAATATTCACTTTTTATTAATCGGAGACGGTCCAGCATTACCTCAAATTAGAGAACAAGTAGCAACTCTAAAGCTTACAAATAACGTAAGTATTGTTGGAAGAGTTCCACATACTGAGGTAAAGGATTTCTATTCTGTGATTGACATTTTTCCATTCCCAAGAATTAATGCAAAAGTATGCCGCTTAGTAACACCATTAAAGCCATTTGAGGTAATGGCTATGGGTAAATTAGTAATGGTAAGTAATATTCCAGCTTTAAATGAGATGGTAATCCATGAGGAAACTGGCCTGATGTTTAATGCTGAAGATATACAAGCATTAAAAAGATGCCTTTCTCTAGCTCCCGAATATAAAGAATTAGGAATAGCTAGTCGAGAATGGGTAGTGAAGAATAGAGAGTGGTCAATACTAAGTAAGTTATATATTGATGTATATAAAAAAATTGAACGAAATTAGTTGTAAGACTAGTTGTTTAAAAAGGTTTAGTTAAAGGAATGCTAAGTAAGATATATCTTAGTAACCTGTAACCTTTAAATTGTATATGTTTATTTTATTCTTATGAAAGAGGTAGAAGATTACATGGTTTTTAGTAATTTAGTGTTCCTTTTTTTATTTCTGCCTATTGTTCTTACTGTTTATTTCATTTCGCCTCATAGGCTTAGAAATTCAATTTTATTAATTGCAAGTCTTTTTTTCTATGCTTGGGGAGAACCTAAGTATGTAGCACTAATGCTTTTTTCGGTATTCATGAACTATTTACTTGGTTTATTAGTGGAAGTAGCAACTTCAAAAAGGCGAAAGAAGCTTATTTTATCGTTAGCTGTGATTGGTAACCTTGTAATGCTAGGTTTTTTCAAATATATGAATTTTTTAGTGGCAAATTTAAACGCGCTTTTTAATTTATCAATTGAAATGGAGCCTATTCCATTACCTATAGGGATATCGTTTTTTACCTTTCAAGCAATGAGCTATGTTATAGATGTGTATCGAAGAGATGCACCTGCACAAAGAAATTTGCTAGATCTATCTCTTTATATAGCACTGTTTCCCCAACTGATTGCTGGACCAATCGTTAGATATAATACTGTTGCTGATCAAATAAAGAAGAGAATTACATCCTTCTCAAAATTCTCTGAGGGTGTTAGTCGTTTTATTCTAGGATTAGCTAAAAAGGTTCTTATTGCTAATCCACTTGGTGGTGTGGCTGATGAAATATTCTCTATGCCTGCTGAGAGTTTATCAACAGGAACAGCTTGGATAGGTATAATAGCTTATACATTGCAAATTTACTTTGATTTTTCTGGATATAGTGATATGGCAATAGGGTTAGGCAAGATGTTTGGTTTCGATTTTGAGGAAAATTTCAACTATCCATATATATCGAGAAGTATTTCTGAATTTTGGAGAAGATGGCATATATCATTAGGAACATGGTTTAAAGATTATTTGTATATACCACTTGGGGGTAATCGTGTAAGCACATTTAAGATATACAGAAATCTCCTCATTGTGTGGACGATAACTGGCTTCTGGCATGGTGCAAGCTGGACGTTTATGGCATGGGGATTTTACTATGGTATTATCATATCTCTTGAGAAATTAGGGCTAGAAAAACTTATAAAATCTTTATGGAGACCTTTTCAAC
The DNA here is from genome assembly GCF_007994985.1 of Metabacillus litoralis. GTDB lineage: Bacteria > Bacillota > Bacilli > Bacillales > Bacillaceae > Metabacillus > Metabacillus litoralis. Next base: position 78,694 of record NZ_VOQF01000005.1, read on the forward strand.
ACCTTTATGTCATATTGATTTTTATTATAGGATGGGTTTTCTTTAGAGCAGATAATTTTTCATATTCATTTGACTATTTGAGAATTATGTTTGGTGCTGGTGAAGTATTAATCAGTCAAGAAACATTACTCTATATGGCTGATTATTGGATCGTTTTATTATTAGGTGTATTGTTTAGTATGCCTATATATCCCTTTATATCAAAAGCTATTCAAAAATTCACCATGAGAAATAAGGGACTTCAATTTGTAAAAGATATTCTTAGTACATTCATGTATCTTGTATTAATGATTGTAATTGCTATGTATTTAGTAAATTCAACGTATAACCCATTTATTTATTTCAGGTTCTAAAGGGGTTTTCATTTATGAAATTAAAGTATTTATTGCTGCCAACAGTTTTTCTACTCTTTATCTTTGGACTAGGTTTCTTTTCGATTTCAACACCAGATAGAGAAATATCCAAATTAGAAAACCGTGGACTAACCCAATTGCCGGAGCTCACACAGACGTCAATTTTAACTGGAACATACTTTAAAGAATTTGAGGCATATTTTACTGATCAATTCTTTAACCGTGATAAGTGGGTAGAGCTTTATACAATTTGGGAAATGAAAATGGATAAAACATTTGTTAATGGCTATCACATCACAACAGATAATTGGATCATGCCACAGCCGTCAAATAGTTTTTACAAAGATAAATTGGAAAAGTCTGCCCAGTCATTAAATGAACTGGGCAGGGATCTTCAGCAACGAGGAACAGAGCTATATTATTTCCCAATGCCTGCGAAGGTCTTTGAAATGGCGGGTCTGCTACCTTCATATGTTCCAAAAGGAAAAGGAAAGGAAAGTACAGATTTTCTTTTATCAAACCTTGATCATAATGTTATAACAGGTGTGAACGTCTCAAAGAAACTAAATGAACAGATTTCCTTCGATGAAATGAAGAGTTATTATTTTAAAACAGATCATCATTGGAATATTAAAGGTGCATTCTTCGGGTACAAAATGATTCTAAATGAGATAAGTAAATCAAAACCAATTAAGTCTACTTTAAATATTGATGAGGAATATGATTTAGTCTGTGTTCAAGGTAGAGAATTAATTGGGAGTTGGAATCGGAATTTACATATGCTTGTAGATGCTTCAGATGATGTGCCTTGCTATTATCAGCCTAAAAATTTCTTCTTAGAAGATATGGAATATTACATAGGTGAAATCTTGAAGAAAAACAAGGTAGAGTTTAAAGATTATTATGCTTCTGGACTTCAAAAGGATATTAAAAAAATGGAGTATCATGATACTTATGCTAATAATTATGCTGAGTTAAATATAGTAAATAAAACAGTCGAAAATAATGTTAAGGCTTTACTTATTAAAGATTCATATGCAAATCCACTTGTTCCACATATTGCATCCTTATTTAAAGAAACAACGATCTTCGATCCAAGATATGATAAAAAAAGATCTACAATGGATCTACTGAAGAAAAGAAAATTTGATGTAGTCATAATTCTATATAACTCAAATAATTTAATTGGTGATATGTATAATTTTGATGAGCCTGCTAAATAAGGATACTATGGCAAACTAAATTAATTGTATTTTTTTGATTTGATTACTGTTTATAGGCTTTGCTAATCTGCTATCTTTAATGTTAATTATGAGCTGAAAATAAAGGGAGCCCGAGATATAGCGGTTCCCTTTGTTATGAATTTTTACTTTTCATACGGTAAGATATTCTACACCAATAGGATCAATAGATTGAATTTCTATTTTAATTTTCCTAGTAATTGTATTAAATGAACCTTTATATATCAAATTGATAAAGGCACTAAGCTCAATATTTTTAATGTTTTAGTGAGAACTCCTACATTTCAAAACTCCTATAAAAATTTTTCTTCTTATTTAAAACTAAATTTAAAATCCAAATGAAATTCATGCAACTTGAAAGATAAATTGTTTATGGTTAAAAACAAGTCTTTACTATTAATATAATAATATTATAATAGTATTTGTTATGTAAAAAAAGGAGGTATCTTGTAGGAATATGTCAAAAATACTAGTAAGACTTTTAATTTGCATCCTATTATTATCTAGTTCCATAACTGGAATCCCATTACATCTTGCTTCTGCTCAAGAAAATATAGATAAAGAAAGATCTCCAGTTTTTATTACATTAAGAGATGATACGCCAATTATTAGTGAGCAAAATATAAAAATAGGAGAAATAAGTAAAGGTGCAACAGTTTATGGTTTTCAGTTAGAGACTGAAATCTATATTGACTGGTTTGGCAATCTAGTAAAAATTGATTCCGATTACGTTGAAAAGGTAGATAACGGAATTGAAGAAATACCAGTTCAGGATCAAAGTGAAAATATGGTTATAGCTGAAGAACCTTTTCTAGTAATAGATGATGATGGTGTACAAATTGCCAAAGTAAATGTCGGTTCGAGCTTTCAGTATGTAGAGCAGTTTGATAGTTATTTTTCAAGCGTTTTATTTAATAAAAAGGTATCTCTATATAGAGCAGACGATAAAATAGAGAAAGTAGATAATGCTGAAGTGATAGTACCAGAATCTACTAAACCAAATGATAATGAACATAAAAAAGTTTCTGTAAGTTCTCAAGTTACATTTAAGAAGTCAGACCCTTATTTTAAAGTGACAAATAGTGAAGTACCCGTTTATATAAAGGATTCAGGGAAGCTTAAACAAGTAGCAATTTTGCAAAAAGGTCATGTCTTTGAACGCTCCAATGATCATACAAGCTGGCATGAAATAACATTAGGTGGAAAGACAGCATTTGTACATAAGGAAGGAACTACTCCATACCTCGGTGCAGCTGTTAATAATAGAGTAGGAACAAATAAATTCCTTAATCAACATATAACTTTTAAGGTGAATACTGCAGTATATGATAATTCAACTGGTAGAAATGTCCATTTCGGAACTGTGAATAAAGACTTAAGAATACCAGTTTTAAGAGAGTATACTAATTGGTATGCAATAGATTTATCCGGTCGTATTGGTTATATACAAAAGAAAAACGTTAATGCTGAGTTTTCTAGTAGTATAAAATATTTTGAAGTGTTAACCAATGATGTAGTTGGATATAAGAAGGTAAATGGAGGACTTGTTGAAGTAACAAAACTGATGAATGGACAAGTTTATCCTCGTGTTAACGATTATACGAGTTGGCATGAAATAAAGTATGGTAATGGTACAATCTTTGTGAAAAAAGAAGGGACACGTCCAGCATCTGAGGATATGATTGAAAATGAAAATAATAAATACAAAAATAGTCCTTTTTTTGTAACATTAACTAACAACACATTTGTTTATGATAATTCTTCATCTTCACTAGTAAAATTTGGAGAATTATATAAAGGAAATAAGTACCCAATTATTAGTGATCATGGAAAATGGATAAAAATCGATTTATCGAGTAGAATTGGTTATATAAAAAAGAGTGACACTTCGATAGAATTTTCTGAGGATATTCATTATTTCACATCAACTATTGCTAATGTACCTGTTTATGATAATAGTAGTGGACAACTAGAAATTGTTGGATACCTTCGTTCTGGTGAAGTATATCATAGAACAAAGGATTATACGAGTTGGCATGAAATTCAATTTAACGATAAGCTTGCATATGTAGCAAAGGATTTGACAATTCCTGTTACAAGTCAATCTTACAGGAATCCTTCGAATAAATATAGCTCTGTTGGTTCTTTCAAAACTACAAAATTAACTGCGATCTATCATTATGTTGGTAGAGATTTAGTTCCGTTTGCTACTATTGGTAAAAATAATCAGTATTCGTATGTTGAAGATCGTGGTAGTTATATTAAAGTCAACTTTGCAGACAGATATGGATATGTTAAGAAAAGTGATGTTGTAATTAACCTTCCTGTTGCGAAAGATTTAGTGAATCCTAGAGTCGTATATTCATATGAACAGATGCAAGCGGATATTAATGAAATTGTATCTGTTTATCCTGATTTAGCTAAAAAGGAAATAATAGGTAAATCTGTAGACGGTAGAAATATATACGCTGTGAAAATAGGTAAAGGACATACAGAGATACTGCTAAATGCTTCTCATCATGCCAGAGAATATCTTACTACAAATATTGTTATGGAAATGATGGATCAATACACTCAAGGATACGTAAAGAACACAAAAATTGACGGATACAATATTAAAAGTATACTTGATAAAGCATCAATTTGGTTTGTACCTATGGTAAATCCAGATGGTGTTACCTTAGTGCAGAAAGGTCATAAGTCAACGAAGAACCCTTCACAGGTGTTAGCAATAAATGGAGGGAAAACAGACTTTTCGGCATGGAAAGCAAATGTTCGGGGTGTTGATTTAAATCGCCAATATCCTGCGGGTTGGAATTATATCGTATCAGATCCGGGAAGACCTGCACCTCAAAATTATAAAGGACCAAAACCATTAAGTGAACCTGAAGCAAGAGCTATGTACGATTTTACAAATAGTAAGGATTTTAAAACATCCGTTTCGTACCATTCTTCTGGGGAAATTATATATTGGCATTTTAAGCAAGGTCAGGAAAGAACTAATCGGGATCGAGAGATTGGGGAAATGATACAAGATAAAACAGGTTATGCATTAGTTACACCAAAATCAAATCCAAGTGGTGGAGGATTTACGGATTGGTTTATTTCTGCTCATTTAAAGCCAGGATATACACCAGAAATATCACCATATGTAGGCCCGCGCCCAGTACCAATTAAGAGCTTTGACTCTATTTGGTCAGAAAATAAGACAATAGGGATTATGCTTGCAGATGAAGCATATAAGAATCGAAATAATAGGTAAGCCGATTCGGAGTCTAGTTAAAAACTAGGCTTTTTTTTGATATATTAAGTCTCTTTAGTGTAATTATTTAATTTGAGAGAAAAAATTCCAAATATAATAGGGAAATTTGTCTTGTTTTGTTTATAATCGTGACATAGTATAATAGATAGGTATTTAATGAAATTAAAGAGGAGGATAATGTGATACAGAAATTTTTTACTAGAAGTATAGTATGGATGTTAGTAACTTTATTAATGATATCTAGTTTCCCTCAAAATATGTTAGCTGGAGAAGAAAAACAACCGCATCTGATTAAAGTTATTACCGATACAGAAATCAAGTCGAATGATGGCGTCAATATAGGTAAAGTATATAAAGACACATTACTATTTGTATCAAATATCCCTGGTGATAAGGAGAATCTATCCTTTCACTTTGGAGAGAAGGAAGCAACAATTCAAGTTGAATCTACGGTTCAGGTAGAAACTAGTGACGAAATTTTAAAGCGTTACGAACTAGGCTTAAGCTATTCAGAATCTGTAGGGATGCTACTTTCTCATCAAAAAACGATTCCTTTTATGGATAATACAAATATTAATCGAGGATTAATTCAGCCTGGTGCTGAGATATTTGTACAAAAATTAGATGATTCCTATATCTATATTTTATTGGGTGGAATAGATTATATCGTTGACAGAACAGAATATGAAAGTTACTTTGTGCAACTAGAGTCTAATCTAAAGGATGAGAATTCAAGTGTAGTAGACTTAAAGGAAGAAAATAGTCATACTGATGAAACTCAAGTAGTAGAAGTTACGGAAGATTCCGATGCTATTGAAGATGATAAATTAGAAAACAGTGATACACTTGAAGAAAGTGAAGAAGATATTCAAGAAAAGGAAATAAAGGAAACTTTGGTAGAAGATACGGAAGTTGAAAATCAAAGCAGTCAACTACAATTAATGACTGCACCCGAAAATGAAATATTTACAAAGAATACAAAGTATTTTAGGGTAACTGATGAACAAGTTCCTATTTATGATAATAGATCTTCCTCACTAAAGCTTGTTGGGTTTTTATCTAAAGGACAGGTTTTTCCAAGAACAAGAGATTATACTAGTTGGCACCAAATATCATATGGTGATTATTATGCGTATGTCCCGAAAAATGGGACAGTGCCAAGTGAGAAATTGATTCAAAATGTTTATAGTACGTCATTACTAGTCACTAATACAAGAATGATTACCACATTAACTGATACACCAGTTTATGATAATTCAACTGGTAAGTTAATTCAATATGCAACACTAGTAAAAGGTTTACAGCATACAATTATAAAAGAATACACAAGTTGGTACAGTGTCTTAGTTTCAGGACGTGTGGGGTATATTAGAAAATCACAAGCTGTGTCATCCTTTTTAAGTACGGATAGCTTCTTTAAAGTTGTTGAGGAAAAGGGTAAAACACCGGTTTATTCTGATCTTGCTGATAACTCAAAAATAATTGGTTACTTATACAATGGTCAAGAATACCCTCGCTTAGAGCAGCATTCTGGATGGCATGGAATTAAATTCGGGAATGTTATTGGCTATGTTCATTCATCAGTAACTACCCCTGCAAATGGAAAGAGTATTAAGAATCTGAGTGATGATTCTGCTACAAATATTTCAATTACGCCTCGTTGGGATTCAGTTGTGTATGACAACACAAAGCCAGGTCCATTAGTTCCATTTGCTGTTGTTAGAGATAATAAATCCTATAAAATTTTAAAAGAATATACTAGTTGGTATGCCATTGAAGTAGCAGGACGACTTGGTTATATTAGAAAAAAGAATGCCATAAGAGAATTTACAGATTCTGATAAATTTTTTAAAGTTGAAAAAGACAGTATACCAGTTTATGATAATCGTTCTGGAACACTAGTTATGGTAGGAAGTTTAGTTAAAGATCAAGTATACGAGCGAACAGCTAATTATACTAGCTGGCATCAGATCCAATTTGGTGATTTCAAAGCATATGTACAAAAAGAAGGGACAACCCCTAGCTCAGATTCGGGGATAAAAAATTTAAATACGAAGTATCAAAATACTAAAAAGACTTTTACAGCTTTAAAAGACTTAGAAGTAAAGGATAATTCAACAAGTCCTTTAACGACTTTTGGCTTTATTAAAGAAGGGCAAAGCTATCCTGTTATAAGTGAAGGAGACAAATGGTGGGGGATTTTATTTGCAGGCCGTGTAGGCTATGTAAAAAGAGACTATGCACTAGGCGGTATTTATAAGGAAGTGTCTTATACTGATTATAATTATTCTCTAGAAACTATGATTAATAAACAGATGATGGTTAGTCCACAAACAGATAAATATAAGGTTCAATATGCATATGTTGCTGGCTATTTAATATCAGCTGTCGAAGAAAAGGATACGTATCCTAAATTAGCAACTGTTAAAGGAACATCAGGTGTTAATTTAAGATCAGCTCCGAATGCTAATTCAACGACATGGGTTTATAATAATGTACCATTTGGCAAAACGTTAACAATCGTTGATTATGCCGGAAACGGATGGTATAAAGTAGAATATCCGAGACATATTTTTGGTGGTTTTAGTAACGCGTACGAGTCAGATGTAAGGGAATACGTAGATCCGAATAATTTTGATATAAACACAAAGTCTATGTATCAATTTGTCTTACTTTCTAAGTTTGCTGGGGCCAATCCAACGGAGTTAAACAATCTATTGGATGGTAAAGGAATATTAGAAGGAATGGGAGATGCTTTTTCTAAAGGAAGTAAACTAGCGGGGATAAATGAAATTTATCTTGTATCCCATGCATTGTTAGAAACAGGAAATGGTAAATCTACACTTGCAACTGGCGTTAATTATAATGCACCAGATGGGAAAACATATAAAGTTTATAACATGTTTGGTATTAATGCAACAGATGGAAACGCAACTGCAAATGCTTCAAAATTTGCTTATGAAGAAGAATGGTTTACTCCAGAAGCAGCCATTATTGGTGGAGCAAAATTCGTAGCAAATAGGTATGTTTACAACGGTTATGGTCAAGATACAATTTATGAAATGCGTTGGAATCCTGCTAAACCTGCTACACATCAATATGCAACTGATGTAGGTTGGGCTGAAAAACAAACATCAAATTTTATGAATATGTATAATAAATTAACAAGTTATCAACTATATTTAGATATTCCTAAATATCAATAAGTAAAATAAACAGGAGCAACCATTTGGTTGCTCCTGTTTATTTTCTAACAAAACCAGTTCGACCAGCAATGTTAATTTCATACCAACTGGTATATCTTTTAACAATCGGATAAGTGACTCCTTTTTCTATTGTAAGGAATGGAATGAGTTTTCCTGTTGAATTATCATATACGGTCTTCTCATTTGTTGTTTGGAAATATCCAGTCTTGTTTAACTGACTAGCTGTTTTTCCATGGAGAGTATTAATTGGAATTGTTCCATGTTTTGAAACGTATCCATTAAAGTCACCAAATGATATTTGATGCCAGCTAGTGTAATCCTTTTCTCTTTTATATGTCTGACCCTTCTCTAAATATCCTACAATTACTAATGAGCCAGAGCGATTGTCATATACAGGTTGTGTTTCATTTGTCACCTTAAAATATTGATCTGATATGAGAAACTGAAGCGTCACCTTGTCCTTTTTAACATAACCAATTCGATCTGCAATAATAATAGATACCCAGCCTGAGTATTCCTTTACTATTGGAAGTTTTTCTCCTGCAAACAGAGTAGCAAAAGGAACAAGTTGACCTGATGTATTATCATAAACCTCTATATCCTCATTAGCAATAAAGGTTCTATCAATGCTGTAATTATTCCCTGATAAATTTTTTAATGAATGTGAGAAAGCAACTGTTGTATAATCTTTTTGAATGTATACTGATTTATTTCCATATTGTATTTCATGCCATTGGTCAATTTCTTTTATTCTTCTGTATACTTCTCCTTTATTTAAAACGCCAACCTTAGTATTAGAATCAAACCGATTAGAAAGTATAGGAACATGATCAGAACTTACTGTAAAGAACTGGTCTGAAGAATTAAATTTGATTGTAATATCATTCTTTTGAACATAGCCAATTCTTCCCCCAAAATTAACGCCTATCCAGTTAGTATAATTTGTTGATATTGCGTATGTTGTACCGGATTTAATTATTCCAAAAGGTACAAGAGAACCAGAAGTATTGTCCAAAACAATAGAATCATTTAAAGCTAAAAATTCACGGTTTGTTGTGTTTGATGTATTAGTTAAATTATTAAGATTATGACTAGATAACGGTAAAGTGTTGGTCTTCCTTACAAATGCAGAATAAGAGCCAAAACGAATTTGATACCAACTAGTATAATGCCTTTCAATTTGATAAATCTGACCTTTTTCTAAATAGCCAACATTGACGAGAGAACCAGAACGATTATCGTATACAGGTAGTTTATCTTCTAAAGCTTTAAAATACGGTGCATCTACTAGAATTGGTTCAGGATCTTTTTCTTCTGAAATAAAACTTTGAATAAGTCCATATCCATATACTGTATCACGACCTGTAACTCCAAGATCTTCAACATTTTTTAATAGTAACGATCTGATTTCTTCATTTGTTTTAGTAGGATGCTTTTCTTTTAGTAAGGCTAAATAACCTGTGACATATGGAGTAGCCATAGAAGTTCCGTCCATATATTTGTATTGGTTATTTAAATACGTACTTCTCACTCTAACACCAGGCGCAGTTACTTCAAGTTGAGAACCTGTATTGGAAAAATTAGCAAGCTGCTTCTTGATATTAACAGCACCTACTGCTATAACATTTCTATTATTAGCAGGGAAATTTATCGAATTCACACCTTCATTTCCTGCAGCACCTACTAGTAAGATATTATTCTTATACGCTTTATTTAAAAGCTCTGAGATAATAGGGTCACTGCCACTAAAGCCAAAACTCATGTTAAGAATGTCCATTTTCTGTTCTATGGCCCAATCAATGGCATTTGCTAGTTCTGTGGTTGATCCTTCACCATTAGCATCTAAAATTTTTAGTGCATATATACTAGAACTATAAGCAACACCTAATGTACCAATATCATTATTTAAAGAAGCAATAATACCCGCAACATGCGTACCATGACCATTTTCATCTTTATAATCTTCTGTATTGTCAATGAAATTTTTTCCACCTGAAACGTTAAGATCTGGATGGAATCTATCAATACCCGTATCGAGTATCGCTATTTTAATGTTCTTACCAGTTAATGAAGCCCTTTGCATTTGCGGTACACCTATAGCATCATGTCCCCAGTCAATTGACTGTGTTGAAGAGATAGTTATTCCTGGTTTATCGATATTAACTAGTTTAATATCTTGGTTTTTTCGAAGTGCCTCTATTTCATTTAATGTCAATAATGCAGAATAAGCTGGCAGGGTGTCAAAATAATAGGTTATTCTATCTGTAGGGATGAGTGTATGGTCAACTTTATCATTAAATAATACGGTAACCTTTTCATATTGTTCTTCAACTAATTCTTGTGCGTGCGTATTTGAGTACCCTAATGATAAAAGAATAAATATGATAATTGTTTGTAGAGAGTACTTTAAATGTGAGTGCATATTTGTATCCTCCTGCTAGATTAGAATGATATTTTAGTGCTTTTCTATTATAATAAGGTGACAGATCAAGTAAGTAGAAAACTGGAGGTACTAATGAAACGTTTATTTTATATTATTGCTTTAATCATTTCTTTCTTCTTTTCTTATCATTATAATGCTTTTGCGGCAGATAATCTTGTGACATTTACTGTAACTTCAGATACAGCAGACATATATGAAAAGAAAAACGGATCTTTAATAGTGATTGGAACATTAGCAAAAGACCAAACGTTTGCTAGTGAAGATGAATATTCAAGTTGGCATCAGTTCAGGATTGCAGGAAAAGAAATGTATATAAATAAAGGAGATACGACAACACAAACCAAACAAAAAAAATCAACACATATAAATCATACTGCAAGAGAGTTTACCCTTAACACTAATGTTACAGTTTACGATAATTCAGGAAGTACTTTAAAGCCAATGGGTGTATTGAATGCAGGTTCAAGTTATAAATCTTTAAAGGAATATTCAAGCTGGATTAGCATTCAACTATCAGATCGGATTGGTTATATTAGAAAATCAGAGGTATCTACAGGATTTACGGCAAAAGACTCTTACTTCAAGGTTCTTGAAGATCTTAATGTATATAAAAAAACTTCAAAAGGTCTTACTAAGGTAGGGATTCTTGAGGAAGGTCAAGTATATCCTCGTTTAAAAGGATTTACAGATTGGCATCAAATACAATTTAACCAAGGCGAAGCATATGTTAACAAAGATAATACTATCCCAGTTAGTTCTTCTACTTTACGCAATGAAGTAAATCAATATGGAGACTCGACTTTCTTCGTGTCTACCACAAAACAAACTGTTATATATGACAATACATCTGGTCGGTTAACTCCTTTTGCGGAATTTTTAGATAATGTGACACTTTCAGTAGTAAAGGAATATAGTGGCTGGTATGAAGTGGATTTTGCAAACCGTAAGGGATTTATTAAAAAAGAAAATACAAAATTACTTTTCAGTAACGAGATAGGTTATTTCAAGGCAAACGTTAATACTGGCATATATGTAAAAGGAAAATCAGGGCTTAAACATATAGGTACGATTCAAAAAGGGCAAGTATATCCAATTGAAAAACACTACAGTAGTTGGCTTGCTATTTCATTAAATGGAAAAATAGCATATATTCAAAAGTCTAAAACATCGCCAGTCCAAAATGGTTCATTAAAGAACGAAGTAAAACAAAAAGAAGTCTCTATTGGTACAATTAAAATGAATAAATCCACAATAGTTTATGATAATACGACAGGTAGTCTAGTTCCATTCGCTACTTTAAATAACTCAACAATAGTAAATGTGACTCAAGCTTACACCGGTTGGTTTAAAGTAGAAATAGCAGGAAGATACGGATACATTAATAGAGAGAATGCAATATTTGAAAGTCACTTTGACAAGTATTTGATTAGTAAGAATATCGATTCTAAACAAATTCTTGTTGTGGAGTCAAAAAATAGTTCTTCTATTTATGCAACATTGAGTATGTATGAAAAAGAAGGAGATTCTTGGCGGAGAACCTTGAAGACAAGTGCTGTATTAGGAAAGAATGGTTCTAGTGGAAATAAACGTGAGGGCGATGGAAAAACACCTATTGGTTTATATCCTTTAAGAGATGCATTTGGCATAAAAACTAAGCCTTCTAAAGTTAACTACCCTTATACTAAAACTACTAAAAATGATTATTGGGTCGATGATCCTACTTCATCTGATTATAATAAAGGAATAACATATAAAGGTGATCCTTCAACAAAGTGGAACTCTTTTGAAAGAATGTCAAACTCACTTTATCAATATGGAGTTATTATTGGTTATAATGATGATCCAGTTATTAAAGGTAAAGGTAGTGCTATTTTCCTTCATGTCTGGAGAAACTCTGCTAGCCCAACACTTGGATGTGTTGCTATAGCAGAAACCAAGCTAGTTAATGTCCTTCAAAATTTAAAGGTGGAAAAAAATCCACATATCTTAATTGGGACAAAAGCCTCAAACCCCACTGTATATACTGAGTAAGAGGAATTTGTAGAATATTGTAATTTGTGCTAATTTATGAAGAGAAACTTATTTTATAAAAATAAAAGGAGTATTTAATAACATGACTCGTAAAATAAAAGTAATGACAATATTCGGAACAAGACCTGAAGCAATTAAAATGGCACCACTTGTTCTTGAATTAGAAAAATATCCAGAAGAAATTGAGTCAATTGTGACGGTTACTGCACAGCATCGTCAAATGCTTGATCAAGTTCTTGAACTATTTAAAGTAACACCAGATCATGATTTAAATATTATGAAGGATCGTCAAACCCTAACAGGTGTGACAACTCGTGCTCTAGAAGGTCTTGATGAGGTTATGAAGGATGTTAAGCCGGACCTTGTCCTTGTGCATGGTGATACGACAACTACATTTGTTGCCAGCTTAGCGGCATTATACAATCAAATTGCAGTGGGTCACGTTGAAGCTGGGCTGCGAACTTGGAATAAGTACTCTCCATTCCCTGAGGAAGTAAATAGACAAATTACTGGGGTTATCGCTGATCTTCATTTTTCACCAACGGATAAATCAGAACAAAATCTACTTCAGGAAAACAAGAAGGCTGAAACGATTTACGTGACAGGTAATACAGCGATTGATGCATTAAAAACGACTGTTAACGATTCGTACACTCATGAAGTCTTAGATAAAGTAGGGTCTGATCGAATGATTTTGTTAACGGCTCACCGTCGTGAAAATCTAGGTGAACCGATGAGAAATATGTTCCGTGCAATTAAGCGCCTTGTAACAGAGCATGATGATGTTCAAGTCGTTTATCCAGTTCATTTAAACCCTGCTGTTCGTGAAGTAGCTGATGAAATCCTAGGAGATGATTCTAGAATTCATTTAATTGAACCACTTGGTGTATATGATTTCCATAACTTTGCTTCACGTGCTTTTATCATTTTAACAGACTCCGGTGGTGTACAAGAGGAAGCTCCATCATTAGGTGTTCCAGTGCTTGTATTACGTGATACAACTGAGCGACCAGAGGGAATTGAAGCTGGTACGTTAAAGTTAGCAGGAACTGATGAAGAGACGATCTATTCAATGGCTTACGAGCTATTAAATGATAATGAAGCATATAACAAGATGTCTAAAGCTTCAAATCCATATGGAGATGGAAATGCTTCAAACCGCATTGTTAGAGCGATTCTTCATCATTTCGGCAAGCGAGACGAAAAACCGGAAGCCTTCCGACCATAAAGAAAAAGACGACTTAGTTGATTTTTAACTGGTCGTCTTTTTTTGTTTTTGTAACTTTTTTCCTTATTCACCGTCTGTTTAAGTGTAAAAGGAGGAGATTAAATGAAAAAAATCGTATTCATTTTTATTCTTATATTTGGTTTAGTAGGTTGTTCAATTGAAACATCAAATACAACTAAAGATATAAAAAAACAACCAATTTTCTACGAAATAGAAAATAATGGACTTTTACTAAAAGCAGAACTCTCAACCAATACTCTTGAACCTAATAAGAATTTAAAGATCAAAGCAACAGTAGAAAACATAGGTGATAAAGCTGTTCATTATAACAGTAGGTGCGGTAATCCACTATGGATCTCTGCCGGATCTCCTACAGAACATTTGGGACTATGGGATGGCATTGAAAATAATACTGGGTGTAGAGACATCTATAATCCAGATGATATTGTGTCGTTAGAACCTGGTGAAATTCTATCTAAGGAAATTACCTATCATCCAAAAATCATGGTAGATCAAAAAGATCTACTTGATGCTCCTGAAGGGGATTACAATGTCACTTTTTCACTTGATACAGAGGAGAAAATAAATTTGAATGGTCATTATCCAATTGTAGTAAAGGATACTGATTTTCCTTTACTTCCAATAAAAGAAGCAATTGACGTAGCCAAACAACATCCAGAAGTGGTGAAGTGGATGAATCGAATAGACCAACAGTATGAAAGAGAAGAATCAATCCTTACTGAAGGGAAATGGCATATTATTTTTAAAAGCAATCATAGTCAATATGATCGAATCATTATTGCTGTAGACTATGAAACGGGTGAGGTGAGAAATATCCATGAAGAGTGAGAATCTTTTTACTCTTTTGTTTGTAGTGTGAAATGGACGCTTTTCCGTAGGTCATAATGAGGCTATTCAAAACAATTCATCAGCAGATAAGCCTACTAGTCTTACATTTAGAGTAAGCCATAAAGATAGTAGTATACAGGTAAAAAAAGATTTTGAGTATCCCTTTAGCTAAGAATTACCAAAAGAGCTTAATAATAGAAGTTATTAACCTATGATTTCGTCATAGTTAAAAAGGGAGGATATTTATGAAGAACATTCAAATGAAATTACTGTTATTTATAATCGTTATAACATCAATCTTTATTGCAGGTTATACTAATTCACAAAATAATTCTATGCCAGATGACTTTAATTTTAGTCTTAATTACGGAATAAATGGAAAACAAAAAATAGATACATTTAATAATGTTGTTGTTAAAGACCTTGTTGAAGATGGAACAAAAGAAGCTAACATTTTACTTACTAAACGAGAAAAACAAATAATTTATGATGAAATGATTAAACTGGATATAATGGGTGAATTAAATTTGGAGGAAGAAAAAGAGTGTGAAACACAGCCATCCTCCCTTTCGAAATGGAATATCCATATGAATGGGGAAACTAAAAGCTTTAATTATACAACTTTCTGTGAAATTCCAGATGATGCGCTAAATTTGATTAGACTTGAAGATTTTATTCACAGTATTATTTCAAATAAAGAAGAGTATAAGGAATTACCTGATGCTAATGGAGCATATATGTGATTTTTGTTGACCGGGTACGATAGGTGAAAATGAATGCGCCGCATTTTTGCTGTGCGATTTATGGTTGGGTAAAAATCGACAGATTTATCTAAATTTTTTAAACTAGTGGAATACTAATAAAAAGATTATAAAAGAATGTTAGTTGAGCTAAATTGGGTTATCACCTATCAGAGTGGAAATGGTGAAACGTATGAGTTATTTATACCAATTGACTCAGTAAAAGGGAAGATAGAGAACGTCACTGAAATTATGTCTTACTTAAAAAAGTTTGAGATCAACAATCTCAAACTTTTTTAATTGGTTATGTGTCTTGAAACTTCCTTTTGTTATTTGTCGTCAAATGCTCTAGAGTCTCAGCTAACTCATTCGCCTGAGTTTCCCGATTAAACGACTCCAGAAGCCGATTCTTAACATGCTGCTTTATTTCCTTTAATTGTTCTGGATGGCTTTGTGCATATTTTAATGCTCGAACAAATTCATCTGGATTTTCAGGCTCATAGTAAAATCCTGCTTTGTGCTTTTCAACAATTTCGCGAGCTTCACCATCTACACCGATCAGCATCGGAGTTGACATCGACATATAGTCAAAGACTTTAGAAGGTATCGTGATTTCAAACAAAGGATGCTTTTTCAGAGATACAATTCCAATATCAGCAGCTTCGTAATACCCTAAAAGCTCATCCTTTTTTTTGCTATCTATAAACATCACGTTTGAAAGGTTTCGAGATGTTGCTTGTTCCATTAGGGGCTGTTTCTCAACACCTTCACCGATGAACATAAAAGCAAATGTTGGGTCATCCTTTAGTAGTTCAGCAGCCATTATAACGGTTGACAAGCCTTGAGCCGCACCGATGTTTCCAGCATATAGTACAAGAAATTTGCCTTCAATATTATATTTCGTCTTTAAAGAAAGTGATCCTTGTGACTGTGGTAATGAGTCCGGATTTACTCCATTTGGTATGACCGTAATCTTTTCTTCTGGTATTCCTTGGTCAATAAGACGCTGTTTATATCCTTGTGTTACAACAATAATGTGGTCTGCTTTTTTATAAAGAAAGCTTTCAAGCTTTCGAGCAAGATTTAGAAGTTTTTTATTTTCGAACTGTCCTAAAAGTTCGGCAAAGTCTACCCACAAATCCCGAATTTCGAACACGAATTTTGTTTTGTGTACTTTGCTTAAAAAGTAACCTGTTACTCCCTGAAATAATTGAGGAGATGTTGCATAGATAACATCAGGTTTTTTTATGAACAAGCCTGATAAACAGCTAGAAACCATAAAGGATAAGTAATTTGCAAGTCTACGTATTGAGCTTGTTTTTGTATCTCTTATACGAAAAGATCGATAAACAGTTAGATGGTTAACCTTTTCCTTTTTAAATACCTTTTTTATCGGCTTTGAATTAGGGAAGGTTGTTAGCACATGTACATCATGACCTAAGTTTGCTAGATTTGAACTCATATCATAAGCTCGTCCTTGTGCCGCACCTATTTCAGGTGGAAAATGCTGAGTAATATAGACTATTTTCATAGAAGACCCTTTCCATAAAAAATTAGGAATTATCAATATTATAGTGTAAAGTATAAATGGAAAAGTTACAACTTGGATATGTAAAAGGATATGATATTATGACGAAAATTTGTGTTTTAACAACAGTTCATCATGCTTATGATGGACGAATTTACCATAAGCAATGTAAATCATTAAAAAATGCAGGCTATGATGTGACACTATTAGCACCTAAGCCTGACAGGGAAATAGCAAACGATGATATAAAGCTTGTTCCAATAGAGAAACCAAAGAAAGAGTGGAAAAGATTTTTACGTGCATTTACTGTTTTTCAAATGGCGAAGAAAACAAATGCCGATCTTTATCATTTTCACGATCCAGAGCTTTTGCCTGTTGGAGTATTATTACGTATTTTTACGAAGAAGCCAGTAATTTTTGATGTGCATGAACACTACCCTAATGCAATAATGAGTAAGAAGTATTTGAAAAAGTGGATAAAGCATCCTGTTAGACTGGTTTATGAGTTGATCGAGAAAATATCACTACCAATACTTTCAGGTGTGATCTATACAACTGAAGAAGTTGGTGAAAGATATCAACGGTATACATCATGTAAAATTGAAAACTATCCACTACCGGACATGTTTCCTCCTATTAAATCAGGATCCAAGGAGGAGGATTATATCTTATATTTAGGGGGTATTACCCCTATTAGAGGCATTGAAGAATTGGTAGTCGGATTTGCTCATGCTGTTAAGCTAAAGCCAGAAGCTAAGCTTGTATTTGTTGGAAGTTTCGAATCTACTGCCTTTGAAAAAAAAATTCATGAACTAGTTTTTGAAAATGGATTAAAAGATAAAGTTTTATTTAAGGGTAAAGTTCCTTATGAAAAGATTGAAGAGCATTTGGCTAAGGCATCTATTGGTATTATTCCCTATTTACCAGTACCAAACCATTTAGTTTGCTTACCGAATAAACTTTTTGAATATATGGCAGCTGGAGTTGCAGTTATTGCATCAGATTTTCCTCATTATCGAAAAGTGGTAGAATCGTCTAATAGTGGATTGATGATAAATCCTGAACGACCACAATCCATAGCAAAAGCTATTCTCACTTTATTAGAGGATCCAGAACAGGTGAGAGTATTAGGGGAAAGTGGAAAAGGAGCTTTCGCCGAAAAATATAATTGGGATATTGAAGAAAAAAAACTTTTAGCTTTTTATAAAAAACTTCTTAAATAGTAAATTTTTCTTACTCATGTTTCTTCAATATGTTTTTGTCCTTTTGTTCATGCTAATAATAAACTTAAGAAAAAAACAATTGAAAGTTAAAGAAAATTTGCTATGATGGAGGAAGTGTAAATTTCTCACTAAAGTGGGGGTAAACGATGCATTCTTATATTGACTATATTGTAGCATTTATTCTTTCCTTTGCTGTAGCTGTTCTTATTACACCTTTGGTAAAGAAAATTGCGATAAAAATTGGTGCTACAGATCAACCAAATACACGCAAAATTCATAAGGAAATTATGCCGAGAATGGGTGGACTTGCCATTTTCATTGGTGTAATTGCTGGTTTTTTATATTTAAAACCCCAATCACTATATATGACTGAAGTAATTATTGGGGCATTCATTATTATTTTGATTGGAATTCTGGATGATCGCTTCACATTACAAGCACGTTATAAATTTTTAGGGCAGTTAATTGCAGCAATCGTTGTTGCTTCATCAGGCTTATTGGTAGATAAATTTACAATACCTTTTTTCGGAATTGTTCAGTTAGATTTTTGGAGTTATCCTGTAACTGTTTTATGGATTGTTGCGATAACAAATGCCATCAATTTAATTGATGGTCTAGATGGCTTAGCTGCAGGTGTATCATCAATTGCTATGACGAGTATTCTTATTATGGCGTTTGCAGATTCTCAAATTGTTGTTATAGCTCTATGTACGATATTAATTGGTAGTTCATTAGGTTTTCTTGTTCATAATTTTTACCCAGCAAAAATATTTATGGGTGATACGGGCGCTTTATTTTTAGGGTACTCAATCTCTATTATTTCAATGTTAGGATTGTTTAAAAACCTTACATTATTCAGCTTTGTTATTCCAATTATTGTCTTAGCTGTTCCGATTTTCGACACAGTTTTTGCGATAATTAGGAGATTTTTAAATAAACGAAGTATAGCAGCTCCAGATAAGCTGCATCTCCATTATTGCCTTGTAGATCTTGGCTTCAGTCATAGAACATCTGTATTGATTATCTATTTCTTTAGCGCATGCTTTGGCTTTTCGGCGATAATCTTCTCAAATGCAACCTTATGGCTTTCATTGCTTCTTATGATGATCTTATTGCTTGCGATTCAGTTTATTGCAGAATTAGTTGGTTTAATTGGCATGAACCGTAAACCACTCATTAATACATTTAGAAGATTAACAGCTGACAAAAAGCCGGATAACTAAAAAAGCAGGTGAGACGATTTAGTAAAATCGTCCACCTGCTTTTCTTATTGCTCACTTGATGAAGTTGAATCAAATTCATCTGTTGGTTCAGTGTCACCTGATGATAAACCACTTGTTTGCATTCCTAAGTGTGATTTAAGGATATCTTGTGTTTCAATCACACTTTCTTCTTCAGGTAACCAATATGATATACCATCAATATACTCGCCAACACCATCTAATTTAATTGTTTCTATATTACTTGTGCTAAAGTTTGAATATTTTTGATAAAAACCTAACAGCTCTGACACTTTCATGTTTGTTTCGACATTTTTACCTACTTCATCAGTTAGTTGATCTACTTTAAAAAGTGTACCAGCAGAAGCAACCTCTTTAATAACTGCTTTGACAACCTCTTGCTGTCTTTCATTACGCCCAATATCGTTATTCGGGTCTTGCATACGCATTCTTGCATAAGCAAGTGCATATCTGCCGTCTAATTCCATAGGACCTTCATAAAATTCAAGAACTTCAGCTTTGCGATCATCGCTATTTTGAGTGAAGTCGAAAGGTACATTAACTGTTATGCCACCTACAATATCCACAATATTTTTAAATCCATCAAAGTTAACAGTTGCATAATAATCAATTGGGATTTCAAGGAAGTCTTCAACAGTCTCTATTGTTAATTCTTTTCCGCCCTTTGAGAAGGAGTGATTTATTTTGTCCAAACCTTCTTCTGGAATTTCGACTCGCGTATCACGTGGAATACTTAAAAGCTTCATTGATTGATCTTTAGGATTAAAGGTCGCGACCATTAATGTATCTGAACGACCACCTTTTCCTCCACTTGAATAATCTTCAACACCTAGAAGTAATATAGATACAGGATCATTTGAAATATTGACAGCATAATCACGAAGTTTGGATTTATCTCTGCCTAAATCATCATAAGAATCATTAGCGGCATCCATTGTTTGGTAAAAAACATAGCCGATATATAGGCCGACACCTATAAATAACAGAAGAAATAATCCTAAAATGCGTCTTAATATCGGACGTTTCTTCTTCTTTTTCACTTTCTTCATATCTTTTCTATTCATAAAATTTCTCCTCAGTTAATCAAATTTCTACCTGCTCCTCCAAATAAGTAACATCACCTTCAGAAATTTCACTTTTCCCATTCGTCAGCTCTGTCATCCATTCGAAAAAAGCATGCTTTTTCTCTTCTTCTACATAGGCTTCCACTTCAACGTCATTTAAATAATGAATTTCCTTTAACAAATATGTGGAAGAACGTAATTCATTTTCCACTTTCCCCAACCATGTATAGTCAATCTTCGTATGCATCACACGCATGAGCTTTCTTTCGACAATTCCTGCTGCTTGTAGTCCTTCTGAAACGGATTTACCATAAGCACGAATTAATCCTCCACCACCAAGTTTAATGCCACCGAAATAACGGGTAACAACTACTACTGTATCTTTGAGGTTTTTCTTTTTTAGAACCTCTAGCATCGGAACACCGGCTGTACCAGTTGGTTCACCATCATCATTCGCTTTTTGAATGGAATTATGTTCGCCAATTAAGTAGGCAGAGCAATTATGATTTGCATCATGATGCTGCTTTTTTATTTTTTGAATAAAGCTTATCGCTTCTTCTTCAGTTGTGGCCCTTTGTGTATAGCAAATAAAACGGGATTTCTGGATAATTATTTCATGCTCTCCATAGCCTTTTACGGTATAATAATGTGAAAGCATGCTTGTACACCTCCTGACAAGCAAGCAAATTTAGAATAGCATATTTCTTTATTATAAAACGACATTTTTTTTACTTCAAATGTTATTAATGTGACAAACTAAAAAGAGTGAGATTTTACGTCGGTTTTTTCGCGGTAAATCTCGAGTATCTTTTTATTATATACATACTAAGCGGAGGGAAAAAAATGAACTCCAACAAGAAAATGGATAGTAAAATACTTGATGAAGTCTTGGATAAAATGATTTCGACTGTTGATGGAAGTAAGGACGAAATTTTTCAAATAGGTGAACAATCTAGAAAACAGTATGAAGGATTAGTTGAAGAACTTAGAGATATAAAGATTCAGGTAGGAAAAGTCATAGAAGAAGGTGATAAGCTAGAGGTTCATGCTCGTTTTGCGCGAAATCGCCTATCACAGGTTAGTAAACACTTTAAGCAGTTTTCAGAAGAAGAGATACGTGACGCTTACGAGAAGGCTCATAAGCTACAGGTTGAGCACTCTATGCTTCAACAGCATGAAAAGCAGCTTAGAGACCGTCGTGATGACTTAGAGCGCCGTTTGCTTGGGTTACAGGAGATTATCGAAAGATCTGAGGCTCTTGTTAGTCAGATAACGGTAGTGCTAAACTATTTAAGTCGTGATTTACGTCAAGTAGGTTTGCTTTTAGAAGACGCACAACAAAAGCAAGATTTTGGTTTACGGATTATTGAGGCTCAGGAGGAAGAAAGAAAGCGAGTTTCTAGAGAAATTCATGATGGACCTGCACAAATGCTAGCAAATGTGATGATGCGTTCTGAATTGATTGAGCGTATTTATCGTGAGCGTGGTGCTGAGGAAGGCTTCAAAGAAATTCGCAACTTAAGGACGAATGTTCGTAATGCTTTATATGAAGTAAGACGAATCATTTATGACTTAAGACCAATGGCTCTAGATGACTTAGGGCTTATCCCAACCCTCAGAAAATATATGAACACGATCGAAGAATATAATGGAAAAACGAAGATTACTTTCCAAAGTGTTGGGGAATTGAATGATCACCGTTTACCATCAAGATTTGAGGTTGCTTTGTTTCGCTTAGCACAAGAAGCTGTTACAAATGCTTTAAAGCATGCTGAAGCTACAGAAATTACGGTTAAGGTAGAAGTAACAAAAGAAACCATCACGCTTGTGATAAAAGATGATGGTAAAGGTTTTGACATGAAGAAAAAAGTGGCAAATAAAGATAAGAAATCATTTGGCTTAATCGGTATGAAAGAGCGAATTGATCTTCTAGATGGAAAAATGACAATGGACTCTAAAGAAGGACTAGGGACTTTTATCATGTTTCAAGTTCCAAATCAAGTAGGATAAAGCTTATATCCGACATAATTTGGACTAAAGACATATTGACGGGTTTACTAGTAAATAGAATAGAATAGTACTGTGGGGAGGCATAACATGAAAACGAAAATAGTAATTATTGATGATCATCAGTTATTTCGTGAAGGTGTAAAACGAATTTTAGATTTTGAACCAAGCTTTGAGGTTGTTGCAGAAGGTGATGACGGTGAAGAAGCTTTAGCGATTGTAGAAGCTCATAAACCAGATGTTGTGATCATGGATATTAATATGCCAAAAGTAAATGGTGTTGAAGCAACAAAGCAGTTAATTGAAGCAGATGAAGATAACAAGATCATTATTTTATCCATACATGATGATGAAAATTATGTAACACATGCATTAAAAACAGGTGCAAGAGGTTACCTATTAAAAGAAATGGATGCTGATACACTTATTGAAGCTGTGAAGGTCGTTGCAGATGGTGGATCATATTTACATCCTAAGGTAACACATAATCTTGTGAATGAATTTAGAAGGCTTGCAACATCAAGTGGACAAGCTACCCCAACGCAACCTTTACAACCAGAAATTCGACGTCCATTACATATTCTTACTCGCCGTGAATGTGAAGTTCTACAAATGCTAGCAGATGGAAAAAGCAACCGCGGAATTGGTGAAGCATTGTTCATTAGCGAAAAAACAGTAAAAAACCATGTAAGTAATATTTTACAAAAAATGAATGTAAATGATCGTACTCAAGCTGTTGTATATTCTATTAAAAATGGCTGGGTTGAAGTGAAATAGATTTTAGACTACAAGGCAGACTCGGGTAATTAGGGTCTGTCTTTTACGTCTAGAAATTTGTAAAAGTAATTGGTGCTTCGTGACAAACTTGTGTCATAATAGAAAGGGAATGATACATATAATACGGAAATAGAAATGATTAATATGTACAAGGAAGGAATTTTACCATGAAAACGGCTATTGTAACTGATAGTACAGCATATATCCCTAAAGAAATTCGTGAAAAACATAATATACATATGATTCCTCTTAGCGTAATTTTTGGCGCAGAAACGTATGCGGAGGAAGTGGAAATTTCATCTGAGCAATTTTTTGCAGAAATGAGAGAAAAGCAAGAGCTTCCCACTACTTCACAGCCTTCTGTTGGTATGTTTGTTGAGTTGTTTGAAGACTTAGCAAAAGAGTATGATGCTGTGATTTCGATTCATCTTTCAAGTGGAATTAGTGGTACTTTCAATGGTGCTGTTACAGCTAGCGAGATGGTTGATACAATAAAGGTTTATCCCTTTGATTCGGAAATTAGTTGTATGATCCAAGGGTTTTATGCTCTTGAAGCAGCAGATATGGCGAATGAAGGAAAAACACCAGATGAAATAATGTCTCGTTTAAATGAAATGAAGCAGTCAATGCGTGCTTATTTTATGGTAGATGATTTGACGAACCTACAACGTGGGGGACGTCTTAGTGGTGCACAAGCGTTGATAGGAAGTATTTTACAGGTTAAACCAATTCTGCATTTTGAAGAAAAACTCATTACTCCTTTTGAAAAAATTCGCACAAAGAAAAAAGCATTAAACAGAGTGTATGAGCTTTTTCATGAAGACGCTAGTCTGGTTGTGCCAATGCGAGCAGTTGTTATTCATGCAAATCGCCCAGAGGAAATCGAAATCATTAAACGTGATCTTGAAGCGAAATATCCTCATGTTGAATTTATGACAAGCTATTTTGGTCCTGTTGTTGGTACTCACCTTGGTGAGGGAGCGATTGGGTTGGGCTGGTATAAGAAATAGTTCCTAGTTGGATGAATAGGGATATGAGAGGGAAGTACGAATGGTGTGGTACTTTCTTCCTGTATTTCCGTTAAATTATGGACAGGTCCTAAAACTTGCTTCATACTATTATTATAGACAGATTAAGGAGGTCCAACTCTAATGAATACTACTTCCAACAACACACTACAATCAAGTAAAGATGAGGTAAAACGTACATATCGTCATTGGACAACTCTTGAAGATCGCAAGCTTTTACAACTTCGTGCAAGTGGATTGAAGTTTAAGACGATTGCTGAGCAGCTTTGCCGTACCCCGATTAGCGTCGAAAAACGCTTTCGTAAAATTTATAACAAAAAATGAGGTGAAACATGCGTTTTCTATTGAAGGAAAATGTCCTCTCCCCCGTGTTTTCACATCATGATGGCTTACCAATATCAAAACATTCAAACATCCCTCAAATATCAATGCAACATCACTTTTCCTATTCAAAACAACTTCAAGAATTTCTCTGTGGGAAGGAGTTACTATCTACAGAAATTTCTTTCTCCTTTGAAGAATTATTTTCTCATTATCAAAATGGCTTTGTTCGGCTGAATTACGGTATTCTACTTGAAAAGGGCCGAAGAACATGCAACAGATGTGGTAATAAAGATGAATCATTTTTTGCCTTTTTTGATTGTGCAAAATGTGGAGAACCGAACTGTTATTATTGCAGAAAATGTGTGATGATGGGGCGTGTTAGTGAATGTACACCACTATTTAGCTGGTGTGGACCAAATGCTACAAGTTCCGAGAAGGTTAAACTGCAATGGAATGGCAGTTTATCAAAAGGGCAGACAAAAGCTTCTAATGCTGTTATCCAGACTGTTAATACAAATGGAGAACTTCTAGTCTGGGCAGTTTGTGGAGCTGGTAAGACAGAGGTGTTGTTCAAAGGACTTGAATCAGCATTAGGTCAAGGAAAGAAAGTTTGCATTAGCACACCTCGTACTGATGTTATTCTAGAATTAGCTCCACGTTTGAAAAAGGTTTTTCCGACTATTGAGATTTCAGCACTATATGGAGGAAGTGAAGATCGAAATAAACAATCATCCCTTTATATCTCTACAACACACCAACTCCTTCGATATAAAGAAGCCTTCGATTGCGTCATTGTTGATGAAGTTGATGCCTTTCCATATACAGCGGACACATCCCTTCAATTCGCTGTGAAAAAATCCCGAAAGCAAGAAAGCTCTCTTATTTATTTAACAGCAACACCATCTAAGCAATGGAAAAAAGAAGTGCAACAAAAGAAGCGCAATGCTGTGAAGATTCCATTACGTTATCACGGTCATCTTCTACCTGTACCAGAGTTTATGTGGTGTGGAAATTGGAAGAAGCGACTTATGAAAGATCTGCTTCCCAAAAATGTCGAGAAATGGTTGGTTAGTAGGTTGCAAAGTGAAAAACAGGCATTTTTATTTGTTCCGTCTGTTTTAGTTATCCCAAAGGTTGTAGGTATTCTTAAACAACTTGATGATCGAATTGAAGGAGTTCATGCAGAGGATCCTAATCGACGTGAAAAAGTAAATTTATTTAGAAATGGAACGATTCCAATCATAGTTACTTCAACAATTTTAGAAAGAGGGGTAACCATTCCAAACAGTGATGTTGCTATTTTGGGAAGTGAGGATGAAATTTTTACAGAAAGTGCTCTTGTGCAAATTTCAGGAAGGGTTGGCAGAAGTGCCTCTCATCCAACAGGTACGATAACATTTTTTCATTTTGGTAAAACAACAGCAATGATAGAAGCAAAAAAACATATAGAGAAAATGAATAAAGCAGCAAAGAAACAGTGACTATATTACCAAAAATTTGAAGATAACTTTTCAACTTTCCATTGTTGTGGCATAATAATCTAAAATTGCTTACAATTTGCGAAACTGGGGAGATCAAATGTAATGGTCATTAACGCAATGGAACGTATCATGAAGGACTTATTAGATGAATATAAAAATCGCTTACAATTATCCTGCACGTGTGACGAATGTTTAGATGATATTTTAGCTTTAACATTGAATAAAACCCACCCACGTTATGTAACAGATTCTGATAAGATAATGTATGTTAAGGCGGAGTTTGTTGACAAGCAAAATATGACATCTTTATTTGTTAAGCTTGCAGAATGTGCAAAAATTGTTTCAGACAAACCAACGTGTAAAATGACAACAAAAGGAGAATGAGAACTATTTTTTGTTTAATTTGTCATGAAGAATTTTCCCAGCAAGTAACTTGGACGAGCTTGCTTTTATCATCAGATCAGCAAATGTGTGGTGAGTGTTATGATTCACTGCAGAAAATAACTGGTTCTACTTGTTCGAGGTGTTTTAGACCGCAAGAAAGTGATGAAATTTGTAGTGATTGTCAGAGGTGGAACGCTGATGAGCAATGGCAAAACGTGATCCGAAAAAATGTCTCTGTTTTTCACTATAATGATGCAATGAAAGATATACTAGCAGCCTATAAGTTTCGTGGTGATGCAGAATTAGTGAAGGTTTTTCAAAAGGATTTTCTTGCTAGTTTTAAAAAATATTATTCTTCATATAAAATAGATGGAGCAGTACCCATCCCATTAAGTGAAGAACGGTTATATGAGCGTGGCTTTAATCAAGCAAAGTTGCTTGCGAACAAACTTCCCCTTCCACAACTAGATATCCTCCAACGAACACATCATGAAAAACAATCGAAAAAATCCCGCCAACAGCGAATAACAGCTTCAAACGTGTTTTCTCTAAAGAATTCAAGTAAAATAGGTAATAAGAAACTACTATTAATAGATGATATTTACACAACAGGTAGTACACTTCACCATGCTGCCAAAGTGCTTATTGATCATGGAGCGGAAACTGTTTATTCTCTTACATTAATTAGAAGCTAAAAATTCTCAAAAACATGCCGATATAATAACTAGATACCGAACCGGATAGGAGAATGAATATATGGGAGAATTAGCTAATTGCCCAAAATGTAATACGTTATTTATAGAAACACAATTTAGAACAGTTTGTGATGCATGCTTCAAGCAGGAAGAAAAAGATTATGAAACAGTTTATGCTTTTTTAAGAAAGCGTGAAAATCGTAAAGCACTTTTACATGAAGTAGTGGAGGGAACTGGAGTACGTGAAGAATTAATTCTGAAGTTTATTCGTAACGGAAGAATTCAACTGTCTAACTTTCCTAATTTAGGCTATCCTTGTGAAAAGTGTGGAAAAACGATAAGAGAAGAAAAACTCTGTGAAGGCTGTAAAAAAGATATTCACAAGCAGATTCATCAAATGGAGCAGGTCGAAATGATTAGTGAGCGAAATAAGGAGCACACTCCTAAGTCAACATATTACTCAAATAGTACTAAAAATAGATAAAAAACTAAATAAATTCTCGGGAAATCCGATAAAAACTATAGATAAATGTGCGATGGTAATGAAAGTGAGGGTTAATCATGAAAATTAATAATCTAGGTTCAATGGGTGTAAACCCTTATAAACGAAATTTAGAAAAAAGTGCAGATGCTGCAACAAAATCG
The DNA here is from genome assembly GCF_007994985.1 of Metabacillus litoralis. Classification (GTDB taxonomy): domain Bacteria; phylum Bacillota; class Bacilli; order Bacillales; family Bacillaceae; genus Metabacillus; species Metabacillus litoralis. Next base: position 106,444 of record NZ_VOQF01000005.1, read on the forward strand.
CAGAAGAAGGAAGATAAAGTAGAGATTTCTTCAAAAGCAATTGGGCTTCAACAAACAAATGAAGTAACGAAAGCTAGACAGGAAAAGGTTCAAGCGATTAAGACTTCTTTAGAGAGTGGTAACTATACGATTGATCCAAAGGCGATTGCTAAAGGATTAGTTAATTTTTATAAGAACTAATAAGGTTCACCAATAAATGGAGGGTTATGAATGGTAGTAGAAAAGTTAATGAATACATTAGATAAACTGTTACAGCTACATGAAAATCTCTATCAAGTAGCCCTTCAAAAAACAGACTATCTAAAACAAAATAACGTAGAAGAGTTAAAAGAGCTGCTGAAAAAGGAGCAAATGTTTGCTCAAGCCATTAAACAAATTGAGACAGAACGGATTCAGCTATCAGCAGAATTTTTAAATCGTGAGCAAGACTTAACACTTTCAGCTTGTATTGAAAAAGCAGAAGGTAAACATAAAGAAAAACTTGAACAAGTTGCTAGTGATTTTTCGAAAACAATGGACAAGCTGAAAGCAGCCAATCAGTTAAATCGTGAATTAACACATCAAGCTCTTCAATTTGTTTCGATTTCATTAGACATGTTAATGCCTCAAGAAAATATCACAAACTATCAACGACCGGACGCAAGCAATGCACCATCAGATAAATTAAGACGATCATTATTTGATTCACAAGCATAACGGAGGGAGGAAAAACAATGACATCTACATTTTATGGATTAGAAACGGCAAAACGTGGAATGTTCACACAACAAAGTGCCTTAAGCACAACGGCACACAATGTGGCGAATGCAAATACACCAGGCTACACACGTCAACGCGTTAATTTTGTCCAAACAGAGCCGTATCCACCAACATCGAAAAACAGCCCGAATATTCCTGGTCAATTAGGAACAGGTGTAAAGGCTGGAACGGTAGAGCGTGTGAGAGAGGGCTTTTTAGACATCCAGTATCGAAGTGAAAATAATAAACTAGGATACTGGGATTCTCGTGCTAATGCATTAGAAAAAATGGAAGAAATCATGAATGAACCATCTGATACAGGTTTATCAATCACGATGGACCGCTTTTGGCAATCACTACAGGATTTAGCTTTAGATCCAACAAACGCTGGTGCACGTTCGGTAGTGCGTGAGCGTGGAGTTGCGTTAGCTGAAACATTTAACTATTTATCTACTTCTTTACAGTCAATTCAGGGTGATCTGAAAAATGAGTTGAATGTATCTGTAAAGGAAATCAATTCACTTGCAAACCAAATTAATAATGTAAACAAGCAAATTTCTGAAATTGAACCACATGGTTACTTACCAAATGATTTATATGATGAACGTGATCGCTTAATCGATCAGCTTTCTTCTTTAGCAAATATTAAAGTGACGAATACTCCATCAGGTGGTAATGCAATAGATATCGCAGAAGGTTCAGTAACGATTGAACTTGTTGATGATAATGGTAAGTCGCTTGGTACACTTGTCGATTCAAAATTTAAACGAGCGAATGAATTTAAAGTTGGATATAATGCTGACAATGGTCTAGTAGAATCTGTCACAATAGGTTCGAAAAAGATGGATATTTTAGAATTTAACAGCACTGGAAAAATTAGCAGCTTAATAGATTCTTATGGATATACGTATGAAAGCAACAACACTGTGTTTGAAAAAGGTCTATTTCCTGACATGGTAGGAAAGCTAGACACAATGGCATTTGAATTTGCTAAGCAATTTAATGAAACTCACCGTGAAGGTTGGAGTATTGAAGATTACAACAATGGAGCACAAACACCTGTTGATTTCTTTTCATTTGGTGCTACAACATTAACAAATCCGACTGGTGCTTCATCATTACTACAAGTATCAAAGGATATCATTGAGTCGACTGATCATATTGCAGCAGCATTTCCTAATTCAACAGGGAACGTGACGATTGGGAATAGTGCGAATGCTATTCGACTAGCGGAAGTGAAAAATAGTACCTTTAGGATTGGAAATGAAACAACTACATTCCAAAACTACTACGAAGGAATTATCGGTGGAATGGCAGTAGATGCTCAAGAAGCGGAACGTTTAACAACAAACAGCCAAACATTAAGAGATTCTGTAGATACTCGAAGACAATCAGTAAGTGCTGTATCATTAGATGAAGAAATGACAAACATGATTCAATTCCAACATGCATATAACGCATCAGCACGAATGATCACAATGCAGGATGAAATTTTAGATCGGATTATAAATGGAATGGGATTATCAGGAAGGTAGGTAAATTAACATGCGCGTAACACAAAGTATGCTAGCATCTAATTCGTTACGAAACTTAAGTAACAGTTATTCCAATATGGGCAAATACCAAGATCAATTAGCTACAGGTAAGAAAATTAACCGACCTTCTGATGATCCTGTTGTGGCGATTAAGGGAATGTTTTATCGGACGAACTTGACTGAGGTTGAGCAGTATAAGCGAAATTTGAATGAAGCTTATCAGTGGATGGAGAGTTCTGAGCAGGGAATTGAGCATGTAACTAAGGTTACTCAGCGTATTCGAGAGCTATTAGTTCAAGGGCAAAATGGTACCAACACTCCAGAAGGTTTAAAAGCGATTGCAGTAGAGATTGGTCAACTGAAAGAGGATATTGCTGGTGTAGCTAATACACAGGTTGCTGGAAGGTACATTTTTAATGGAACAATGACGGATGTTAAGCCAGTAGCTGTTAATGCAGATGGATCATTTACTCATGAAATGAATACCGAACCAATTAATGTTGAGGTTTCAAAAGGTGTGCAGCTTAAGGTTAATGTTAACCCAACAAAAGTATTCGATACGGATTTTTTTAATACATTACAAGCAATTGAAGATGGATTAAATAGTGGAAGTTTAGAAGGTTCTGATTTATTAAGTAAGCTAGACGGTCATTTTGAAAAAATATCTGCTGAACGATCAGAGATAGGTGCAAGATATAATCGCCTTGAAATGATTGATGCTAGACTTCAAGATCAAGAAATTATTGCAAGTAGAATACTTTCTGAAAATGAAGATGCTCATATAGAACGTGTGATATCAGATTTGACGATTCAAGAAAGTATCCATCGTGCATCACTTGCTGTAGGTTCAAAGGTCATCCAACCTACTTTAATTGATTTCTTACGATAAGAATACACTTTAACAACACTAACTTTTAGGTCTGACACTATATTTGAGTCAGACCTTTTTAATAGGAGTGAAATTCGTGAATATCCCTCAAATTCGTTTGCAAAGTGTATCAGCACAGATAGGTATACATACTACTAATGCAAAATTAAATATTGAACAAAAGCAAGCGAACCTATCTATTCAGCAAAAGCCTGCAGAAATACAAACCAAAACGACCCCATCAAAGCTGACAATCGACCAAACAGAAGCTTGGGCTGATATGGATTTAAAACATATTTTTAGAAGGATAGAGGATGCCGCACAACAAGGCTATAATGACTTATTATCTGGAATTAGTAGAAGGGTTCAAGAAGGAGAACAACTTATGGAAATTGAGAAAGGTGGCAATGCTATTGCTGACATTGCGAAGCAAAGGACTCAGGAGCAATCACCTCCAGTTAATATTCGCTTTATCCCAACTGCAGGAAGTGTGAAAATTAGTTATGAGCCGGCAAAAGTCAATATTAAAGTGAATGTAAATAAGCCGATAATTGATGTAAGAGTTAATAATCCAACTTTTGAATACCAACCTGGTTCTGTAATAGTAGATTTAAGAAGAAGAAATGATTTAACAATAGATTTTATATCAAATAAGGTAGGGGCAAAAGTTCTGTGAAAACTATTTAAAATCCACAGTAATCTCCTAGTTATTAGGAAGGAGGTCTCGCAATCGATCTTAACAATCATGTTAATGATAATAGTGTAGGTTAACAAGGGGAAGGAGATAAAACGACAATAGACTATTGTTATGTTCATTTTACACCTTGTTCATGTTTGGGCCAAGAGTCTCCCTTCGCCGGTTGTTGAAAATGCAAGGATTCTGCTAAACAAAAAGCTAAGCAGATCACTGTTCTAAATTCCATTTTAGAAATCAGGAATGTATTAACTCAATTGGGGTTTTATTGAAATTAATTCCTCTCTTTCTTAGTTATCGATTGAATTTTCCTTTGATAATACAAACAGTCATTATTTTTTCACTTGAAAAAGTGAGATCTATTCTATCTTTTAACTTTACATTTACAATAGCTTTTTAACTTGAGGCACTTTAAACCTGGTAGAATTCGAATTACCTGAAATTAAACTTCATAAATCCTATTTATTAGTTAATAATTGAGTTTGCAACTTGTTATAAACCTTTTGTAAGTTTTTGGTATGTGGTTGTTAACCGTGCTGTTAACCAAAAATCAGGGATGGCATTTTTTTTGCATTTAAATCCATTTAAATCAAGGGATTAGCCTATTAATATAAAAGTTTTGACAATATTATAAAGAAAAAGGAGAGTGACAAATGGTCATTCAAACGAAATATCATGGAGAAATGAATTTAGATGAAAAGGAAGTTCTCCATTTTCCATCAGGTATTCCAGGCTTCTTAGAAGAAAAAAAATTCGTACTAGTACCGTTAGATCACAATTCACCATTTGTTATTTTACAATCGATACGATCAGCAGATTTAGGGTTTGTTGTCGTAAATCCTTTTGATTTTACACAAGAATATGAATTTAAATTATCTGATGGAGAAAAAGAACGTTTACAAATAGAAGATAATTTTTCTATTTCAGTATATACAATCTTAACTTTAAAAGAACCTTTCGAAGAATCCACGGTAAACTTACAAGGTCCAATTATTATTAATGAAAACAAAAAGCTCGCTAAACAAATCATTTTAAGTGACTCTACCTACACAACAAAACATAAACTGTTCATAGAAAAAACAGCCAAATAAGGGGTGGAAGTATGCTAGTGCTAACACGGAAGATAGATGAAGCGATACAAATAGGAGATGAAATAGAAATTAAGATTCTATCTCTACAAGGTGATCAAATTAAAATAGGAATAAACGCCCCTAAGCATGTTGAGATACATCGGAAAGAAATTTACTTATCCATACAAGAATCTAATAATGAAGCTGCTACTGTTTCTCCATCGATTTTAGATCAAATGAAAAGCCAAGATTTTAACCTTAAGTGATGATACTTAAGGTTTTTTTATTGCAAAAAAAAATCTTTTTAAAAATAAAAAAAATTTAAGATTTCTATTAAACTTCTGCTAATCAAGTCGATATATATATTGTAAGGCAAACAAGCTAAAGGCGGCCGACTTTAGCTAATATATAACCACATGGATGTGGACAAACCTAATTTCAAGGAGGAAATATAAAATGATTATCAATCACAATTTAAATGCAATGAACTCTAACCGTCAAATGGGAATTAACAACAACTCTGCTGCAAAGTCTATGGAGAAATTATCATCTGGTATGCGTATTAACCGTGCTGGTGATGATGCTGCAGGTTTAGCAATCTCAGAAAAAATGCGTAATCAAATCCGTGGAATGGATCAAGCTAGCCGTAACGGACAAGATGGTATTTCATTAATTCAAACAGCTGAGGGAGCTTTGAATGAAACACAAGCTATGCTACAACGTATGGCTGAACTGTATACTCAAGCATCTAATGAAACTTTAACAGCTGATGATAACGATAAGATTCAGGCTGAAATAACACAATTACAAGGTCAAGTTCAAAATGTGGCTACTCAAACTAAGTTTAATACTAAGGAACTTTTGACAACGGCAGCTGCAACTACAGCTGTAGTATTTCAAGTAGGTGCAAATGCAGGAGAGACTATTTCTTTATCTCTATCGGATAATACAGCAGCTACTTTAGGGGTTGATGCAGGAACTTTAACTGCACTTGATGGTACAAATGCAGTTGCTTCTGCTAACTTAACAGCAGTTCAAACTGCAATTAATACAGTTTCTACAAATCGTGCAAACCTGGGAGCAGTTCAAAATCGTCTAGAGCATACGATTAAGAATCTAAATAATGGTGCAGAAAATCTTCAAGCAGCTGAATCTCGTATCCGTGATACTGATATGGCGAAAGAAATGATGGCCTTTACTCGTTCTAATATCCTTAACCAGGCTTCACAAGCTATGCTAGCACAAGCAAATCAACAACCACAAGCTGTATTACAATTACTTCGTTAATTTAGTAGGAGGACCTTAGTTAAACTAGGGTCCTTTCTTTTATATATGTACAATAATGTACTTGTATACACTACAAGAAAATAAGGAATTATATTAATCATAATAATATAATTTTAAAAATGAAACGGAGTCGTATAAGTATGAAACCATTTATTTCACTTTGTATGATAGTTAGAGATGAAAGCAAAGTATTGAGAAAATGCTTAGAGTCTGTAACTGGAGTTGTAGATGAAATTATAATTGTAGATACAGGTTCTGAAGATAATACAAAAGAAATAGCTAAAGAATATACATGTAACGTCTTTGATTATAAGTGGGATAATAGTTTTGCGAATGCAAGGAATTATGCTTCCACTTATGCTAAGGGAGAATGGATTCTAGTATTAGATGCAGATGAATATGTTGACCGAGAGAATCTTCATGAAGCAATTGAGGAAATTAAGCAAAAAAATAATAATTATGAAGTATTTTCTGTAAATGTTGTAAATTACACAGGTGCAACTGGAGAGGTAATAATTGAACATAAACCTACAAGAATTTATCGGAACTACATTGGGTTAAAATTTTACCGTTCAATTCATGAACAATTAAGAAATCAAGATAAATCAGATATTACTTATGGACTTTCTTCATTAAAAGTTTATCATACAGGTTATCTTACTAAGGTAGTGCAAGAAAAGAACAAGAGAAGCCGCAATATGTCTTTGTTACAGGAAGAGCTTAAATACGGTAGAGCATTTGACTTCTTCAATTTAGGAAATGAATTAAGGCAAAGTGGTGAATATCAAGATGCTTTAGAGGCTTATATAAATGCATATGACAAGAAAGATAATACATCTTTAGACTGGGTACCTTTCTGTTTATTTTATATGACAGAGTGTTTAATTGATTTAGCTAGATTTGATGAGGCATTAAAAGTTATCGTGGATGCTGAAAATTTATATAATAATACTGTAGATTTTACTTACTTAAAAGGACTGATGTTTTTAATTCAAAAACGTTATGATGATGCAAAAGGTGTATTTTTAGATATTATATACAATAGAATGGAAACTGATGGGATAATAATAAGTTCAGATTACAAAAGTTATTTACCAAATAGAAGATTAGGTTTTATCTTTGAACAAGAAGGAAATTATGAAGAAGCAATTAAGTATTACATTAATGCATTAAATTATAATAAACTATGTCTTGATTCTTTATATAGAATTCTTATTCTTATGAAGAAGTTTCATTCAGAATCTGAAATGGTTCATTTCTTTTCTCAAAATATAATCAATAATAAAGGTACAAATTTCATAAAAAAGATATTGATCTTGGCTCTAAATCAAGGATTAACTGAGTTTTCAAAACTTATCTCTTATTATTCAGAAGATTTTAAAAGTAACTCCATAATTAACACAAAGATAGATATAATAGATGGGAATTATAAAACCTTAACTTTAGATAAAAATTTGATATCAAATCTAAAATTAGCCTTAAATAGTTCTATAGTTGAGACTGTAGATTTGTTTATTTTATATTTAGAGATGGATGTTTCAGAGAATAGGATAAATTTGGAAGAAATCTTACGTGATACAGATCTAAGATTCTTAATAGATCTATTTAATCAACAATTAAGTGAAATTGAAGCAAATAATCTAGATGTTTATTTTTACGTAATGCAAAAATGTATCATTTTTAATAAGCTAAATATTATTGATTGGCTAGTAGGATTGAAAAAATTCTCAAATGTAAACATCGATAGGGAAATTGCGAATGTTTTTTTCTCTAATGGATATGAAGAATTGGGAATTGAATTTTATGAACATGCAGATGAAAATTATTTAAATGAGGATGATTATAATCAAATAGTTGAATGGTTAATCAAACAAGAAAATTATGAGGAAGCTTATAGAATTTTAATCAATGCAAACACCAGGTTTGAAAATGACTTTAGATTTTATAAGCTTTTGATTACCATTGGGAAAAAATTAAACAAAGATATTAAGAATATTTCAAAGAAGGCATTGGAGTTATTTAAAGAAAGTGAATGGTTATATTCAAATATTCCGAATAACATTCAATCTAATACTCAATTTGATAACAAATCTACGGGAAGTTTAGTCGAACTATTCAATAAGGCAAACGCATTATGTAAACAAAATAAGGATCTTGAAGCAACGGAAATTTATTTGGAATTGACAGCATCAAAGGAATTTTCTGCAGTTTCTTATTTTAAATTGGGAGAGATATTCAATCGTTCTGGACAAGTTATGGCTTCAAAAAAATACCACTTGAAAGCATTTGAAATGGATCCTAATTTAACTCAAAAAATTCTTAACCCTGATCATCCCGCACATAATTATATTTTTAATAATGTTGATGAGCACATAGTAGATTGCTGTCCCTTATGTGACAATCAAGGATCACCATTTTCATCATATAATGCGGTTACTAGTATTGACTTTTTAGAGGGTTTTAATCCAATTAGGTTATGGATGAGATGCGATGTTTGTCATCATCTTTATGCTAATAGTTATCCGAAGAACTTAGGTGAAATTCTCTCAAGATCTTCTTTCGATTTTAATTTAAATACTAACACAAACCTCTTTCCAATAATCGGTAATATAGTTTCTAAATTTAAGGAATTATCACCTGGTAATAGAATGTTAGAAGTGGGAGTTGGTGCGGGGGAGATGTCTGCCGTAGCAAAAGAGTTTTTATTTGATGTGACGGGAATTGATATTCGACCGGTATATGCTGAGAATATATCTAAGTTATTAAATATACCAGTATACTCTGTTGACTTTCATGAGTATCAAGCAGAAAATCTGTTTGATGTAATTTGTATGGGAGATGTAATAGAACATATAATCGATCCGGTTTCTTCAATAGAAAAGGCTTCAAGTCTATTAAATCGAAATGGAGTATTGTGGATTTCAACACCCAATTTTGAAAGTGCATTTTCGCTCGTTACAAAAGATAAAGACCCAATGTGGAGAATAATAGAGCATTTAAACTACTTCTCTTTTAGATCATTAAAAAAGCTGCTCGAAAAATGTAATTTTAAGATAGTTGATTATAAAGTATCATCACACTATAATGGCTCAATGGAAGTTACTGCAGTGAAATTAGATTAAATAATTAAAAATGAGTGAATCGATAGTAAAGTATAAGATTAATGTTTCTCTCTCAATATTTCAGTATAGCTTGCTTATTATGATCATCAATTTAGCATCAGTAATCTTTAGATTCTTTTTGAATCGCATTATGGATACTTATCAAAACTTCTAAACCTTAGAAGGGAGTTCTGTAAATCTCTACCTTGTTGAAAGGTTCTGTTCAGGAAACATTTGTCCTAACTACTATAAGTTTAGGGGACGTTTCTGTAGAAGAGGTGTTATGACACTAAACAGTTTTTCGTCCTCTATTAATCATGAACTTTAGTAGCTATATTTCCATGTTGAGAGGAGAACTATTTTGTAAGTGCATTTTATTTATAATGTGATCACCCCATACTAATTCGGGATTCTTTACGATATTTTTTTAAAATCCTGAAAAATTTAAATTGAGTCCTTCATACACAATTTAAGGGTAAACTTAGTTTTGCTAGGGTCCTTTTTACAAAGATAAGAGTGATACTATCGATTATGTCATTGCTGTTAATCATTAGAAAATCTATGTAGATTTACGGATTTCCCATCTGTTTTTACTCATAATTTTAAGTGGTAATTTCCTCTAAACAAATGTTCATTTATTGGATTTCCTATTACCATCAAACTAGTAATTTTCTAACTTCACAAAACTTTATTGAAAACGTTCTTGCAATGCGGTGTTTTTTTATATAATGTGGCTAAAATTTTTTCTAATTCACTGGATAATTTTTTTGGAAAACCGATATAAATTCCATAAGTTAAATTGATCCAATAAAGGAACTTTTACTATTATTGAGTGATTGTAAGTCGATAATTAAAACGATTAGAGGAGGAAAGTAAGGATGAGTATTACTTCAATAAGATTTTCAGGTTTAGCATCAGGTATGGACACTGAAAGTATGGTTAAGCAGCTAGTTGATTCTCAAAAAGGTAGACTAATTAAATTGCAACAAGCTAAAACACTTAATAATTGGAAAACTGATATTTACAGAGATGTTAATGCTAAACTTGCTAATTTTCGAAAAGCAACAGAAAATTTAAGGCTTGAATCACCTTTTAATAAGCAAACCACATCTGTAAATAACGAAGAAAAGATAGGAGCAACTGTAACAGGTACACCATCGTTATCTTCTTATACAATTACGGAAGCTACGATGGCGACAGATGCTAGGGCTGCATCAGCAAGTTTCACTTTGAACGTTCCACAAGATGGGAAAATCGGACAAAACATTTCTTTTAACCTAAATGGATCTGCAACTGAAATTACACTCACTGCTGATGATACTATTTCTTCAGCGATTACAAAGATAAATAATGCTGGAACAGGAGTTAAGGCTTCATATTTTCAAGATGGTAATTCCATTATATTAACAAGTGATACCAAAACATCAACTGCTCAAGTAGAAATTACAAATTTAACGGTTGACGGGAGTACTGCTGCTACTTCGAATAACTTAGGTCTCTTTAATGGGATTATTGATGGTAGTACGGACACTTTTACTCCAAATAATGGTGTAACAGCTGCCAAAGGTCTTGATGCGGTAAATGCAAAAGTAGTCATCAATGGATTGACAATTAATCCTACTGGAAATAGCTTTTCTTTTGATGGAATACAATTTGATTTAAAATCCAATATCACATCTGATCAACCAGTTACAGTTGAAACTAAGCAAGATACACAAGCTATTTTTGATAGTATTAAAACCTTCGTTGATAAATACAATGAACTTATTGCTGATTTGAACACAAAGATAACAGAAAAGCAATATCGTGACTTTCCTCCATTAACTGATGAACAAAAAAGTGAAATGAAGGAACGAGACATTGAATTATGGGAAGAAAAGGCAAAAAGTGGTTTGGTAACTCGTGATCCCTCAATATCTAGCTTTTTAAATGATCTTCGAAATAGTTTAATGACACCTGTAGCTAATGGTGATGAAGGATTCAAGATGCTATCTAATATTGGTATAACAACAAGTAAAAACTATCGAGAAAATGGCAAATTAGAGCTAGATGAAACAAAGCTTAAAGCTTCACTTGAAAGTAACTTAGAAAGTGTAAAAAAACTTTTTAGTTCTTCTAGTAGTATTACACAAGATAACACACTAACAAATAAGACAAAGCATGATGAAAGTGGATTTGGACTTAGATTATATGAAAGGATAGGCCAAGGAATTACTGATTTAAGTAAAAAAGCTGGAGCGTTAACTTCTAGTATTGACGTAAATAGTTTTATGGCCAAAGAGTTAAAGAATATAGAAAGTGGAATATTAAAAGAACAAGATAGAATGCAAAGGTTAGAGGATCGGTATTGGCAACAATTCCAAGCAATGGAATCAGCTATACAAAGAGCTAACTCCCAAAGTGGTTGGCTCGCACAGCAATTTAGTGGTGGTATGTAAAGAAGCAGAGGTATTCCTTTGCTTCTTTTTTTACCGTAATACTAAAAATTAAATTGTAATTACCGATATATACACTATACAGGGGTTTTATTACGAAGGGAGAAAACATGGATGTCAATTGAAGGTATTTCAAATCATTCTGTTGCAGTTAATTCAAATTATGTAAATGATGTACAAAATGCACAAAAGGATCAGTTGGAAACAATAGAGCCTAAGTTAGAAGAATTCAATCAAGTAGTATCAAAAGAAAAGCTTGAAGAGGTTATCCATGGGTTGAATAATTTTTTAATACCTACCACAAATACAGCATTAAAATTTGAATTACATGAAGAACTAAACACATATTATGTGAAAGTGATTGATGAAAATTCGAAAGAAATTATACGTGAAATTCCGTCAAAGAAATTACTCGATATTTATGCCTCAATGACAGAGTTTTTGGGATTAGCGGTTGATAAAAAGGTTTAGGATAATAAAAGGAGTGCAATGAAAATGGCAATGAACAATCCGTATCAATCATATCAATCAAATGCAGTAACAACAGCATCACCTGGTGAACTAACGTTAATGCTTTATAATGGATGTATAAAGTTTATCAAACTTGCCAAAAAAGCTATCGAAGAGAAAAATATTAGTGAAAAAAACACCAATTTGATTAAGGCACAAAATATTATTCATGAATTGATGGTTACGATAAACATGGATTATGAGATTTCCAAAAATATGTTAGCAATGTATGACTATATGAAGAATCGTCTTGTAGAAGTGAATATTAGTAATGACCTTGAAATTTTAGAAGAAGTTCAAGGTTATGTAGAAGAGTTTCGGGATACATGGAAGCAAGTGGTTCAAGTAAATCGTCAAAAACAACATAAAGGTGGACAGGCATAGTGAATGCCGTACAAAAGTTATATGATACCAGTGTAGATTTACTATCTCTTTTAGAGAAGGATGCATCAAGTGAGGGCCGAGATCAGTTTATTCAAGAAATAGAGTCTTACTTGCAAGTTCGTGAAGAAATGATGAAAATGATAAATCCTCCATATACTCCTGAACAGAAGGATATAGGGAGCAAACTAATTGAATTAAATAAGAAAATTAACCTTCACTTAGCAGGTTTAAAAAAAGAGATTCAGGTTGATTTACGTAAACTAAATAATAATAAAATAAGCAAAAAAAAATATCAAGATGCCTATCAACCAGATACAATAAGTGGATTATTCTATGATAAGCGTAATTAACTAAATTTATAAAAGTATATGAGTCAATAAAACTATAAATGGGAAAAGTTATTTCATAATAGTCATTAAGAACTATATATAACCCAGGATAAAAGTATTATAATATTGATATGCTACTAAACTACCAAGTGAAAAAGGCAAACCATCGGAAACGCTGGGACGCAAAGCTAAGGGCCTTCCTCATGAACTGATATTTCATGAATGGCAGCCGGTTGCCACAAGGAATCATAGTCTATCAACCTATGAACCTTGTAAAAGGTTTATTTTTTTATGCCTTTTTCACAAAGAGAGGAAAAGGAAAATGAGAAATTTATTTCGTTTAAAACTATTGCTTATCGCATTGGTGCTTCTAAGTTACCAGATAATTGTTCCGATTGGGAGCGTATTTGCAACATCAGCTAATATGTTACCGCCAAGCAATCTTGCTGTAGAAAAGGTAACACCTGATGATGTGAAGCTAACTTGGAGCGCTGTATACGGAGCTTCTGGTTACCAAGTGTATGAGATTAAAGATGGACAAATCCTTCCTTTAGGGGAAGCGGAGTCGAACAGTTATACTGCCAATGATCTTGAAGAAGGTTATTATGAGTACGTTGTATCAACATTAAGCTCGGAAGGTGAATCAGGTCCAAGTGCTCCTGTCTCAGTTACGATTGAATACCCAGAGATGACGGCACCCGGAACATTCACGCAAACAATCAAAAATGGTAATGATATCGTATTGACCTGGGGTGCATCACAGTTTGTAGAAAAATATAATGTTTTTCAAATCTCAGGAGATGGTGAAAGGTCATTACTAACTTCTGTACCAGGCACAACTCACACAGTAAGTAATGCACAAGAAGGTAACTATTCATATGCTGTTTCTGCAGTAAATTCGTTATATGGAGAATCGCTTCTATCAAATCAGCTTGATGTTGCGGTTGTTCACCCAACAATGATAGCACCAGAAAACTTTACGTATTCTGTGACAAATGGGAATGACATCACATTAAAATGGAATTCTGTTTCTTTTGCGGATAATTACAAGGTTTACCAAGTGATTGATGGTGAAAAGATTTTAAAGGATACAGTAACAAGTACTTCTTTAAAATTAACGAATGTTCCTGCTGGGGAATATATGTATGAAGTTCACTCAAACAGTAACCGCTTTGGCGAGTCAGAAAAGGGCAGTCAATTAAATGTAACAGTTGACTCTATTACAATGGCAACACCAAACGTTACGTACAAGCTACAAAATATTAATGATCTTACGTTAACATGGGGAAGCGTTTCTTATGCTAACAGCTATAAAATTTATCAAATTATTGATGGAGAAAAAGTCTTACAAAATACAGTGACAGGATCAAGTATCACATTCAAAAACATGCCTGGTGGAGACTACACATATGAGGTTTACTCATATAGCGACCGTTTTGCTGAATCAAACGAAGGTGGCAAGGTTTCGTTGCACGTAGAGACTGTTACAATGGCTGCACCAGAAAACTTCAAATACGAAATTCAAAATGGGAACGATATCGTCCTAAGTTGGGATAGTGCTACAAATGCTGACAGCTATAAAATCTATCAAGTCATTGATGGTCAAAAGGTTCTGAAAAGTACCGCTAGTGGAACAACTGTCAGATATAGTAATCTACCTGAGGGCAACTACAGCTATGAAGTTCACTCGTATTCTAGTCGTTTTGGTGAATCAAATGAAAGCAGTACGCAAGCAATCACGCTTGTTCATCCTACGATGGAGCCACCGACTAATGTAGAAAAAACAATAAAAAGTGCTTCTAGCTTTACTATTAGCTGGGACCTGGCACCATATGCAACAAACTACAAAGTTTATCAAGTAGTTGATGGCAATGAAGTTTTAAAAAGCACTGTCACAGGGGCAGCTGTTTCATATAGTAACATAGCACCAGGAGATTACACATACGTTGTTTATGCGAACTCTTCGCGCTTTGGTCAGTCTGCTAGTGGTAGTAAGGTAACATTGACACTAACGGGACTTACGATGGAAGCACCAACTAATTTGTCACATACAATTACAAATGGAAATGATATGACGTTAAAGTGGACAGGTGTTCAAAACGCGAATGGCTATAACATTTATCAAGTAATCGATGGCGAAAGTGTTCTTCAAAAAACAGTAACAGGTACTTCTGTAAAGTTTACGAACATGCCTGCTGATAACTATCAATATAAGGTTACTTCTTATTCAAATTTATACGGTGAATCTGAGGGGAATGCGAACGTAGAGATTTCTTTAGTTCACCCAACAATGGAAGCTCCTACAGACTTTACCTATACAATTAAAAATGGAAATGATGTTGTGCTTAGCTGGAAATCAGTTGAGTATGCTAATACTTATAATGTTTATGAGATAATTGAAGGCGAAAAGAAATTAGTTAAATCAGTGTCATCATTATCTACAAGCATTGTGAATGTGGCAGAAGGTGATCATAAGTATGTTGTTCATTCTGAAAGCAGCCGTTTTGGTGAATCAATAAATAGCAGTGAAGTCTCTTTGGCTATGGTTCATCCAACGATGCAAGCACCAGGAAATGTATCACAAACAATCCTTAACGGAAATGATATTTTATTAAAATGGGATGCTTCAGAATATGCAACGCTTTATAATGTGTATCAAGTCATTGATGATGAACTAGTTTTAGCAAAAACAGTAACAAGTACGTCAGTCAGATTTAATAATATGCCTGAGTCTGAATATGCGTATGTGATTCATGCCTTTAGCACACGCTTTGGTGAATCAGTTGAAGGAAGTAAGCAGTCTTTCACGCTTGTTCATCCAACAATGCAGGCTCCAGCTAATCTTTCGGAAACGATTGTAAATGGTAATGATATTCGCTTGAAATGGATTGCTTCAGATTATGCAACAAGCTATAATGTGTATCAAATTATTGATAGCGAGCGGGTTTTACAGAAAACCGTAACAGGTACAAGTGTCACTTTTGTCAATATGCCAGAAGGTGACTACACATATGAGGTTCGTGCTGAAAGTAATCGTTTTGGTGAATCAGCAAATGGAATTGACCTTTCATTAACCCTTGTTCATCCAATCATGCAAGCACCAGAAAATCTAACAAAAAGTATTGTAAATGGAAATGATATTGTGTTGAAATGGAATGCTTCAACATATGCAACTGAATATAGAGTATACCAAATTGTTGAAGAACAACTTGTATTAAAATCAAGTGTAAAAGGAACAACGGCAAGATTTAATAACATGCCAGAGGGAGATTACGAATATGTCGTTCATTCATATAGTAATCGCTTTGATGAGTCACCAAATGGAAGCTCTACCAACTTCACATTAACATGGCCTGTTGTTGAAGCACCGGTTATTTCAGCTAAAGTAGAAAATATAAACAATATTACGTTATCTTGGCCTGTAGCAGCTTGGGCAAATGAATACCGTGTTTATCAAATCACAAATGATGAGAAAACATTAATTTATAAAGGTACTGCGCGAAGCTATAAAGCTAATAATCTTTCAGAAGATACACATTCTTTTGAGGTAACAGCCTACAATACACGATTTGGTGAATCAACTGCTTCAAATCGTATAACAGAAACAATTGTTTATCCAATTATGGAGCCGCCAACGGCAAGCTTGACTCTTGTAAGTGAAACAAGTGCAAGAATTAATTGGAATTTTATTACCTATGCAAATGGCTACAACATCTATGAAGTGATTGATGGAGAATTAGTGTTAATTGCTGAAAAAGTAAATAATTTAATGTATGCGCTCTTGAATTTAAGCTACGCAAATCATGAATATGTTGTCACGTCATACAGTAACTCGTTTGGTGAGTCTGAACCATCAAACATAGTACTGGCAAAGTTAATTTTAGATGAAGAAGCACCAGTTACAACTGCTAAGGCACCAACTGAGTGGGTAAATCAAGATCAAGTCATCACTTTATCAGCTACAGACAATGAAACAGGAGTTGCGAAAACGTATTATTCAGTTGATGGCAGTGATTTTGAAGAAGGCACTTCTTTTGAAGTAAAAGGAGAAGGTATCCACAATGTATCATTTTACTCAATTGACAAAGTGGACAACACTGAAAAAGTTCAAACAATTGAAGTGAAAATCGATCAAACAGCACCAGTGACAACTTCTGATGCACAAGACTTTTGGAGTATGGAAGATGTAACAGTGAACTTAACTGCAGACGATGGACAAAGTGGTGTTGCAAAAACCTTCTATTCTATTAATGGTTCTGACTATGTAAAGGGAACAGCCTTTAGATTAACGGAAGAAGGAATCCACGAAGTGAAATTTTTCTCAATGGATCACGCAATGAATATAGAAGCGATAAAGACAATTGAAGTGAAAATTGATAAGACAGCACCAGTTGTAAATATGGATTTAGGTACTGAATACAAATTAGGTACTGACTTGGAATTATTCTACAATGCAGAAGATACTATTTCTGATGTAGTTATCGAGAAAATGATTGTTTCTTATCCTGATCATACTGATGGAAAAGAGATTGTGAATGGTACTTCTATTTCATTAGACAATCCAGGTACCTACAATGTAACAGTTATTGCAACAAATGGAGCAGGCTTAACAACAATAATTGAAAAACAATTTGTCGTGTACATTCCTGCAACCATTGATGTGACGGCTAAAGTCATTAAAGGTAATAAGGGAGTGTTTACAGTTAGAGTAGACTTACCAGCAGGATTTGATACAAAGGGATTTGAACTGGATAAAGCTACCGTGAATGGAGTAAACGCCCTAACAAGCAACAAGGGCTACTATAACCAAGCGAAAATTGGACAATTCAAGTTTGAACGTTCTGACTTTACTTGGGATTCTTCAGAAGAAACACTTGTGTTCCGAGGATATCTTGATGGTTATTTAGTTGTTGGACAAAAGACTGTAAGAGTTCAGAAATAAACGATTCTGTTCTCTACCGGTAAAAGCAGATAGAAATGAAAAACTCGTCTACTAAGGCGAGTTTTTTCATTTAATGAATGAATACAACATATATTATTAACACACCCTTAAAGTTCCCTGCACAAACTTAACCCAACCAAACAATCTTCTACAAAATTCACAAAATTTTTCAAATTATTTTTTAGTTTAAGCAGGAGACAAGCAGGGAAATATAGAATTAGTACTACATAGCTTTATCATAAAGGAGGAGTTCAATCATGAGATATAACGTCAGAGGGGAAAACATTGAAATAACTCCAGCATTAAGAGAGTATGCAGAAAAGAAGATTGGTAAGCTTGAAAGATATTTTGAAGAGTCAGTTGACGCGAATGTGAATGTCAATCTGAAATATTATAATGATCAAGAATCTAAAATTGAAGTAACCATTCCAATGACAGATCTTGTCCTACGTGCTGAGGAATATAACCAAGATATGTACGCAGCGATTGATCTTGTGGTGAATAAATTAGAACGTCAAATTCGTAAGCATAAAACAAAGGTTAACCGCAAACTTCGTGAGCAAGGTACACCAAAGTTTGTGTTTAGTAATTTTCAATCAGAGGATGCTGTACCAGATGCAATTGATGATGAGGATGAAGTTGTTCGTACAAAGCGCTTTAACCTAAAGCCGATGGATAGTGAAGAAGCTATTCTTCAAATGGACATGTTAGGTCACAACTTCTTTGTTTATACAGATGCTAAATCTAACAAAACAAATGTAGTGTACAAGCGGAAAGATGGAAAATATGGCTTGATTGAGCCTCAAGTATAATATCATGGCGTCCTATTTATAGGGCGCTTTATTTTTTTTTATAAAAAATTATTGACAACAACCAAAGAAAGCGATTACAATACATGTAACGGGTTACACAAATGATACAAACGTATTAATTCAAATTTTTTTGAGATATTCCGTAACCGGTTACATATACGATCTACAATCGAGTGCAAGTTCATTGAGGTGTAAGTTATGAGTACAATAAAACAAGTCGCTCAAGAGGCAGGGGTATCTGTTGCAACCGTTTCGAGAGTGCTAAATAGTAATGGATATGTGAATGAAGAAACACGTAAAAAGGTTTTACAAACAATTGAAAAATTAAATTACAAACCAAATGCGGTTGCGCGTAGTTTGTTTAAAAAACAGTCAAAAACGATTGCGTTAATTGTGCCGAATATATCAAATCCATTCTTTCCAGAAGTTGCACGTGCCATTGAAGATGTCATGAGTGGTAAGGAATACACATTAATTTTGTGTAACTCTGATGATAAAGAAGAAAAAGAGCAGCATTATTTTGAAATGATGAAGCAGAAATATGTTGATGGTGTCATTATTGCAACTAGCACAGTGAGACCTAAATATATTGAAAAAAGCGGGATCCCAATTGTAGCTGTTGATAGATTTATTAATGAAGACATTCCATATGTTTCTGTTAACAATACTGCAGGCGCTATACAAGCAGTACGATATTTAAAAAGCACAGGTTGTAAAAAGATTGCGCATATTCGTGGTCCTGAATATATTCATAACTCTGAAGAACGTTATCAAGGTTATTTAAAAGAAGTTCAAGGTGAAGGTTGGTTTCATCCAGAATTAATTGTAAATGGAAATTTCGAAAGTGAAACAACGATAAAAGCTACTGAAAAGTTACTAACAAAATATCCTGATATTGATAGTATTTTTGCAGGAAATGATTATATGGCATTAAGTGTGATAAAAGCAGCACTGAGAATGGGAAAAAGAATACCTGAAGACTTGTCGGTTATTGGTTTTGATGGAATTAATTTATCTAAGCTAACAAATCCAGAGTTAACGACGATTGAACAACCAATCTATGATATTGGCTATAAAGCAGCAGAGCTATTACTAGATGTAATTGAAGGTAGACCATTGACGAAAATACAGCATGAATTAGATGTTTCTTTATATGAGGGGCAGACAACAAAACGATAGAGGTGAGGATAATGAAAAAAGCGAATATTACAGTCATCGGAAGCTTGAATATGGATATTGTGACAAAAACCTCGACAATACCTAAGGTTGGTGAAACAGTATTGGGTGAATCCTTTTTTACCATACCTGGTGGAAAAGGAGCAAACCAAGCTGTTGCAGCGGCAAGACTTGGTGCCAATGTGAAAATGGTAGGTAGAGTTGGAAGTGATGCATTTGGTTCTCAGCTTAAAGATGAATTACATAAACAGGGTATTAATTTGGATAATGTGAAACCGGTTACACATTCTTCGACAGGAGTTGCGGCGATTACTTTATCGAACGGAGATAATAGCATAATCGTTGTTCCTGGTGCTAATTATGAGGTAACACCTGAGGTTGTGTTAGGTGTTGAAGATGACATTGCTACAAGTGATATGTTGCTTTTACAATTGGAAATTCCACTAGATAGTGTAGTAGAAGCGGTAAGAGTAGCAAAAAAACATCGTGTTCCTGTGATCTTAAATCCTGCTCCATTTTTAGTATTACCAAAAGAGGTTTTACAGAATGTTGATTACCTAACACCTAATGAGCATGAGTTAAATCTTTTGATATCTTCTTACGAATGGTCAGATGATGAGCTTGAACAATTAAGAGCAAAATGTATTGTGACTAAGGGAGAAAGTGGCATCTCGTTTTTTGAAGGAAAAGACCAGCTGATACCTAGTTATAAAGTAGATGTAGTTGATACAACAGGTGCTGGTGATTCTGTGAATGGGGCATTAGCTGTTGCACTAGGTAATGGATTATCTCTTAAAGAAGCATGTAGATTTGCTAATGCTGTTGGTGCGTTAACTGTGACAAAGCTAGGAGCACAGGGGGGCATGCCCACAAAGAGTGAAGTTGACAGTTTCTTATCGGAAAGAGGTGAGGTTTAAATGAAAAAGCAAGGAATGCTAAACAGTCATATTGCGGAAGTGTTATCGCGTCTTGGTCATACAGATACGATTGTGATTGCTGATTGTGGGTTACCTATTCCTGATAAAGTGAAAAGAATAGATATTTCGTTAAAGCAAGGTGATCCGAGTTTTATTGAAACCATTGAAGCTATTTTGGAGGATATGGTTGTGGAAAAAGCAACACTTGCTAGTGAAATAGTGGAAGAAAATAGCGCTGTTCATTCATTAACTCTTCAACAATTAGGTGATGCAGAGATTAACTATGTAAGTCATGAGAAATTTAAGGAGCTTACGAAAAATGCAAAGGCAGTTATTCGAACTGGTGAAGTGACTCCTTATGCCAACATCATTTTTCATGCGGGAGTGACTTTTTCATGAAACCGATCGTACAAATGAAATCTATTTCTAAGGCATTTTCAGGTAATAGAGTACTAGAGAATGTTGATTTTGAGATTATGCCTGGTGAGGTTCATGCGTTAATGGGGGAAAATGGTGCTGGCAAATCTACGCTGATGAAAATCTTAACAGGTATTTATGAAAGAGATTCTGGAAGCGTTTCCTTTAAGGGGAATGAAGTACATTTTAAAAACCCAAAAGAAGCAGAAGATATTGGAATTGCGGTCATACATCAAGAATTGAACATTATTCCTTATTTGTCTGTAATCGATAATATGTTTCTTGGCAAAGAGCTAACAGTAGGAAAAACAGGTATTGTCAGACATAAAGAAATGAAGAAAAAAACAAAAGAATACTTAAATGCGTTAGGTATAGATATTGATCCTGATATCGAAGCTGGTGAACTTTCTGTAGGACAGCAACAGATGATTGAAATTGCAAGAGCTGTTGCTGCAAACATGGAAGTGCTGATTATGGATGAACCAACTGCAGCTTTAACCGATCGTGAAATTGACTCTCTTTTTAAAGTGATTTCAAGGTTAAGAGAGCAAGGTGTAGGAATTGTCTATATTTCTCATCGGATGGAAGAGATTTTTCAAATATGTGATCGTATTTCAGTGTTACGAGATGGTTCGTTTATTGGAGTTAAGAAAATTCCGAAAACAAATTTTGATGAAATTGTAAAGATGATGGTGGGACGTCAATTAGGCGAGCGCTTTCCAGCTAGAAACACCGTACTAGGTGCTGAGCGTATAAAGGTGAAAAACCTTTTTTGTAAGGGACTTTTTGAGAATATTAGTTTTTCCGTTAAAGAAGGTGAAGTTCTCGGTGTAGCAGGTCTTATGGGAGCTGGCAGGACAGAGATCATGGAAGCGATATTCGGACATCGTTCATTACACGGAGGAAAAATTATCATTGACGGTCAAGAAGTGAAAATCAAAAATCCATATGATGCGATTAAAAATGGACTAGGATTTATCACAGAAGATCGTAAAAGTGAAGGACTTGTTCTTGATCTTTCAGTTAGAGAAAACTTTTCACTCACAAATCTAGGGCGAATCTCAAAGAATCAAATCATTTCCACAAAGCAAGAAGAAGATTTTGTAGATGATTTAATAAAAAAGCTACATGTGAAAACAGCTAGTAGAGAATTACAGGTGAGTTCATTAAGTGGTGGAAATCAACAAAAAATTGTGATAGGTAAGTGGCTTGGAATTAAGCCAAAAATATTAATACTAGATGAACCGACTCGTGGTGTGGATGTTGGAGCGAAAAAGGAAATCTATCAGCTTATTAATCAACTAACAGAAGAGGGTGTATCGATTATTATGGTATCCTCTGAGCTTCCAGAAATACTCGGAATGAGTGATCGTGTTCTAGTTATTCATGAAGGAAAGGTTTCTGCGACAATTCCAATTGCAGAAGCAACTCAAGAAAAAATTATGCAAGCAGCAACAGGAGGGATATAAAATGAAATCCTCAAAATTAGTTACGACGAATCTACAAAAATTAGGCCCGTTAGTGGGATTGCTATTGATTATTGTGATTTTATCGATTGTTAGTCCAAATTTTATGACGGTAGACAATATTTTAAACGTATTACGTCAAGTATCAATAAATGCCCTTATTGCTTTTGGAATGACATTTATTATTTTAACAGGTGGTATTGATTTGTCTGTTGGATCGATCTTGGCTTTAGCTTCAGCTGTTACAGCAAGTATGTTAGCTAGTGGCATGGATCCTATTTTAGCAATTTTGATTGGTTTATTGGCTGGTGCCATTATGGGGGCAATAAATGGCTTGATTATTACAAAAGGAAAGGTAGCTCCTTTTATTGCAACTCTAGCTACAATGACTGTATTTAGAGGTCTGACACTTGTGTATACAGATGGTCGACCAATTACAGGTCTTTCTGAAAGTGAGTTATTTGTGTTAATGGGTAAAGGGTATGTTGGTTGGATTCCGGTACCTGTTATTTGGATGCTGATCACGTATGCCGTTCTCTATTTTATCTTAAAGAAAACAACATTTGGTAGACGCGTTTATGCGATTGGTGGAAATGAAGGAGCAGCCATTTTATCAGGAATTCGTGCTGATCGAGTGAAAATTTGGATTTATTCTTTAACTGGTTTGTTATCAGCTTTAGCTGGAATTATTCTTTCATCACGTCTTAACTCAGCACAACCAACTGCAGGTGCTTCTTATGAGCTTGATGCCATTGCAGCAGTTGTTCTTGGGGGAACAAGTCTTTCAGGTGGACGTGGTTGGATTTTTGGAACTTTGGTTGGTGCTTTGATTATCGGTGTGTTAAACAATGGGTTAAATATTATGAATGTGAGCTCCTTTTATCAACAAGTCGTTAAAGGAGGTGTTATTTTACTAGCCGTGTTGCTTGACCGAAAAAAATCAGCTTAATAAATGACAAACATAGGGGGAATTTAGTATGAAAAACATGTTGAAAATGGTTATGTTCTTTGTCTTAAGTTTTGCATTATTAGTAGGATGTTCAACAGAGCCACCAGGAGCATCTTCTGAGAAAGAGCCTGCTGCAGCTGAAGGAAATGATGATAAAGTTAAAGTAGGTCTTTCGATCTCGACGTTAAATAATCCATTCTTTGTTACGCTAAAAGAAGGTGCAGAAGAAGAAGCAAAAGCTAAGGGGATTGAAATTGTCGTTGTTGACGCACAAAATGATTCTGCAAAACAGGTAAGTGATATTGAAGATTTAATTCAACAAAATGTTGATGTTTTACTTGTTAATCCAACTGACTCTGCAGCCGTTTCAGCTGCGATTGAATCTGCGAATAATGCTAATGTTCCGGTTATAACATTAGATCGTAGTGCTGAAGGTGGAGAAGTTGTTGCTCATATTGCTTCAGATAATGTAGCAGGTGGTAAGATGGCAGGTGACTTTATTTTAGAACAACTTGGCGATAAGGGGAAAGTAGCGGAAATCGAAGGAATTCCAGGGTCATCAGCAGCACGTGAGCGTGGAGAAGGTTTTCACCAAGCGGTAGATGCTGTTGCTGAAATCGAAGTAGCTGCAAAACAAACAGCTGATTTTGACCGTGCGAAAGGTTTAACAGTTATGGAAAATATCTTGCAAGGTAATAAAGACATCCAAGCTGTTTTTGCTCATAATGATGAAATGGCATTAGGAGCTTTACAAGCCATTGAAGCTGCTGGTTTATCTAATGTTTTCGTTGTAGGCTTTGACGCAACTGAAGATGCAGTAAAAGCTGTAGAAGACGGAAGATTAGCAGCAACAGTTGCACAAAAACCAGCTGTTATTGGACAGCAGGGAATTGATACAGCTATTTTAGTGGCTAATGGAGAAGAAGTTGAAGAGTTTATTCCAGTAGAGCTTGAATTAGTAAAATAGTAGAATAAGAAAAAAGAGCCGATTTGGCTCTTTTTTGTCTTGGAGTATTTTTCACGAGCTCACTTTGTTTTCTGAAACTAATATGTGTTTTGAAATGAATGCTTTTGAAACTTGTTTACTAAAAAAGTAGGTTTTTAATTAGTTTACGTAGAACTGTTTTGTTTCGAAACTCAGTGGAATAATAACCTTAATCAACCCTCTTCCACTCCATCACCCTTCCCTGTTGTACCACATCCCAAATAGTGCTAAAATAAAGGATAGTTTGAATTATTTTCATTAGTTTGTATTTCCACTCTAAAACAGAGGAGCGTTTTGAATGCTTGGAATTTTAAATAAGGTGTTTGATTTTAACAAACGTGCGTTAAATCGTTATGAAAAGATGGCTGATCAGGTGTTAGCGTTAGATAGTCAAATGAATGGCTTATCTGATGAAGCACTAAAAGCTAAAACAGAGGAATTTAAGGGTCGTGTGGCGAAGGGTGAATCACTTGATGATCTTTTAATAGAAGCATTTGCTGTTGTTCGTGAATCAGCAAAGCGTGTATTAGGATTACATCCATATAAGGTTCAGTTAATGGGTGGTATTTCTCTACACGAAGGTAATATTTCAGAAATGAAAACAGGTGAAGGTAAAACATTAACGTCTACAATGCCTGTTTATTTGAATGCACTTTCAGGTGAAGGTGTGCATGTTGTGACGGTTAATGAATACTTGGCTAGTCGTGATGCACATGAAATGGGTCAATTGTACGAATTTCTTGGCTTAACAGTTGGTCTTAACTTGAATTCAATGGACAAAGATGAAAAACGTGAAGCATATGCTGCAGATGTTACATATTCAACAAATAACGAACTAGGCTTTGATTACTTACGTGACAATATGGTGTTATATCGTGAACAAATGGTTCAGCGTCCACTTAATTTTGCCGTAATTGATGAGGTTGACTCGATTTTAGTTGATGAAGCAAGAACACCATTAATTATTTCAGGACAAGCTGCGAAATCAACAAAGCTTTATATTCAAGCAAATGGCTTTGTTCGTCAGCTGAAAAAAGATGAAGATTTTACGTTTGATGTAAAAACAAAGGCTGTTCAGTTAACTGAAGATGGGATGACAAGGGCTGAGAAGGCTTTTGGAATTGAAAATCTTTATGACATCACACATGTCGCTTTACTTCACCATATTAACCAAGCATTAAAAGCACAGTTTGTGATGCAAAATGATGTTGATTATGTTGTTGATGAAGGACAAGTTGTGATTGTTGATTCATTCACAGGTCGTTTAATGAAGGGTCGTCGCTATAGTGAAGGTCTTCACCAAGCGATTGAAGCAAAAGAAGGCTTAGAAATTCAAAACGAAAGCATGACTCTTGCGACAATTACGTTCCAGAACTACTTCCGTATGTATAAAAAGCTGTCTGGTATGACTGGTACAGCAAAAACTGAGGAAGAAGAGTTCCGTAATATTTATAATATGCAGGTTGTTGCGATTCCAACGAACAAGCCAATTGCTCGTGATGATAAACCGGATCTTGTTTATCGTTCAATGGAAGGCAAGTTCCGTGCTGTTGTTGAGGATGTAAAACAACGTTATGATCTTGGTCAGCCGGTTTTAGTTGGAACAGTTGCTGTTGAAACATCTGAATTAATTTCTCAGCTTTTAAAGAAAAAAGGCGTTCCACATCATGTGTTAAATGCGAAGCAGCATGAAAAAGAAGCAGAAATTATTGAAACAGCAGGACATCGTGGTTCTGTTACAATCGCAACAAATATGGCAGGTCGTGGTACAGATATCAAGCTTGGCGAAGGTGTTCGGGAGGTTGGTGGCTTAGCTGTTATCGGTACTGAGCGTCATGAATCTCGTCGTATTGATAATCAGCTTCGTGGACGTTCTGGTCGTCAAGGTGATCCTGGTGCAACTCAATTCTATCTTTCAATGGAAGATGAATTAATGCGTCGTTTTGGTTCAGAAAACATGATGAATATGATGGATCGTCTTGGAATGGATGATACACAGCCAATTCAAAGTAAAATCGTTTCACGTGCGGTTGAATCTGCGCAAAAACGTGTTGAAGGTAATAACTTTGATGCACGTAAGCAGCTTCTACAATATGATGATGTATTACGTCAGCAGCGTGAAGTTATTTATAAACAACGCTTTGAAGTTCTTGATTCCGATAACCTTCGTAACATTGTTGAGAAAATGCTTACATCAACAATTCAACGTGTTGTGGCTACTTATACTCCACAATCAGAGGTTGAAGAAGATTGGAACTTAGAAGGCATTATTGATTATATGAATGCAAACATTCTTCAAGATGGTCAGCTTTCAATTGGTGATCTTCGTCGTAAAGAGCCAGAAGAAATGATTGAGCTTATTTCGAAGCAAGCACTTGCTCATTATGATGAAAAAGAAGCTGATTTCGGTGAAGAACAAATGCGTGAATTTGAAAAAGTTATCCTACTTCGCGCAGTTGATTCGAAATGGATGGATCATATTGATGCAATGGATCAGCTTCGTCAAGGAATTCATTTACGTGCTTACGGACAAAACGATCCGTTACGTGAATACCAAATGGAAGGCTTTGCAATGTTTGAGACTATGATTGCCTCAATTGAGGAAGATGTAGCAAAATACATCATGAAAGCTCAAATCCGCAACAACCTTGAACGTCAAGAAGTAGCCCAAGGTCAAACAGCTGTTCATCCAAAAGAAGGCGATGAAAAGGTTAAGAAAAAGCCAAAACGAAACGCCGTTGAAGTAGGCCGTAACGAAGCATGTATTTGCGGCAGCGGCAAAAAATATAAAAACTGCTGTGGACAATAATTAGCATTACGATCCATAGAGAGATATAATAGACTAATGTTTAAACTGAGAGAGGTGTTAATCACCTCTCTCTTGTTGCGAAAATATCATATAATAGGTTAATCAATAAGGCTGTTTTCTCAAAATATTATGTTTTGAACACTATAGTGTAATGGAGCGGAAGACACTGACTCCTGCGGGTGTAGAGGAAAGGCTGAGACCCCACAGGCGTAGCCGAGGAGGCTCAGCTTCCTCCCCGCGGAAAGCAGTGTCTGCAGCGAAATGAAACGAACTCGTTTTAAAAGCAATAATGTATATGAACAGCCTAAAATAATCATGAGGTGACTGGAATGGAATTAGTAGAAATTCGTCAAGAGCTTGAAAAAACAGCTAAACGTTTAGCGGACTTTAGGGGGTCTCTTTGACCTCGATATTAAAGAAGCACGTATCTCTCAACTTGAAGGGCAAATGACTGCACCTGATTTCTGGGATAATCAAAACGCTGCACAAGTTGTGATTAATGAAACAAATGCACTAAAAGAAATGGTCGATCAATTTCATAATTTATTCGAATCATATGAAAATCTTCAATTAACACATGATCTTGTCAAAGAAGAAGCAGATGAGGATTTACAGTCAGAGCTTGAGTCAGAGCTTAAAGACTTAGTTTCTCAGCTAAATGACTTCGAGCTTCAGCTTTTATTAAGCGAGCAACATGATAAAAACAATGCAATTTTAGAGCTTCACCCAGGTGCTGGTGGAACAGAATCACAAGACTGGGGCTCCATGCTTCTTCGTATGTACACACGTTGGGCTGAGAAAAAAGGCTTTAAAGTGGAGACTCTTGATTACCTACCAGGAGATGAAGCGGGAATTAAAAGTGTCACTCTTCTCATTAAAGGTCATAATGCTTATGGCTATTTAAAAGCAGAAAAAGGTGTACATCGTTTAGTTCGTATTTCACCGTTTGACTCATCAGGTCGTCGTCATACATCATTCGTATCATGTGAAATCATGCCAGAATTCAATGAAGAAATCGACATTGAAATACGTACTGAAGATTTAAAAGTTGATACCTACCGTGCAAGTGGAGCTGGTGGGCAGCATATCAATACAACTGACTCTGCAGTACGTATCACGCACGTACCAACAAACATTGTTGTAACATGTCAAACAGAGCGTTCACAGATCAAAAACCGTGAGCGTGCGATGAAAATGCTTCAAGCAAAGCTTTATCAAAAACGAATCGAAGAACAAGAAGCAGAGCTTGCTGAAATTCGTGGCGAGCAAAAAGACATCGGCTGGGGAAGCCAAATTCGTTCATACGTGTTCCACCCATATTCAATGGTGAAGGATCACCGTACGAATACGGAAATTGGGAATGTGCACGCTGTGATGGATGGAGAATTAGATCCGTTTATTGACGCGTTTCTTCGTTCTAAGTTATCTCAATAATAGATGGGAGCAACTCGACTTTATGGTTGAGTTGCTTTTTTAATTAGTCGTTTTTAGTAAGGGAAACTTGGGCTAGTGAAAGCTACTTAATTTTGGGCTATCAAACTAGGTGTGGTGGTGCGGATTTTGTCGGAAATAGTCTAATCGAAGATAAATCCGGAAAATCGAAGATAAATTCCCAGAATCGATGATAAATCAGAAAAATCGCCGATAAATTCAAAAAATCGACGATAATCTCGATCACCTGGGACCAAATCGAGCACCAAAGTACGAACCCCCCCTATTATAGTCCAAAATAGAGGCAAGTCAGCCTCCAAAATACCAGGAAATCACAAGTTTCTCCCTCCACCCACAGAATTTTTCCTCTTAAATAGCAAATACTACACAAAAAGAAGAATAGTCTTCCAATATTTCCACCTACACCGCAACTCTTTACTCCGTTAACACGTTATTTAACTGTTATTCACAGACAAAATGGCGAGTGCTATACTCATCTAGGGTTTTAGATTTTTGAAAGAGGAGGGCGAACTTACGATATGAATATGAAGAAACGAAATTATACTTATCATCCTAAATTCAACTTGCTACTTGAATACATATACATTTTGTTAGGATCAGCTACTGTTGCGATTGGGTTTAATTTGTTTTTACTGCCTAATCGGATTGCATCTGGTGGAGTAAGTGGAATTAGTACGATATTGGATGCTACTTTAGGATTAGAGCCGGCTTATGTACAATGGGCGTTTAATATTCCTTTATTTATTGCAGGTGTGATCTTGTTAGGAAAACAATTTGGGTTTAAAACATTAATTGGGACCATATTTTTACCGTTTGTTGTTTTTTTAACTAGAGATTGGGAGCCGGCTACAATGGATCCGTTGTTAGGTTCACTTTTTGGTGGAATTTGTATTGGGCTTGGTCTTGGGGTTGTTTTTAGAGGAAAGGCGTCGACTGGTGGAACAGATTTAGCGGCACAAATTATTCATAAATATACTGGCTTGTCATTAGGTACTTGTGTTGCGTTGATTGATGGGTTAATCGTCTTAAGTGCAGCATTTGTTTTCGATATTGAACGTGGACTTTATGCATTAGTTGGACTATATGTAACAAGTAAAACAATTGATATTGTTCAAATTGGCTGGGGACGTTCGAAGATGACGATGATTATTACAACAAAGCAAGAAGAAGTTCAGCATGCCATTTTAAATGAAATTGATCGTGGTGTGACAAGGCTTTCTGCACATGGTGGCTTTACGAATAATGAAAGACCTGTGTTAATGTGTGTTGTGGATCAGACAGAATTCACTAAGCTGAAGCAGCTCGTAAGAAGTATTGATCCAAATGCTTTTGTTACAGTTACAGATGCTTCTGAGGTGTTAGGGGAAGGTTTCAAAAGGGTTTAGAATGGTTATAATATCAATGGTATTGTATAGTAATTGATGAATGTTCTACATAATGAGGTTTGTTAGGAGGTATGCAAAATGAAACATAAGTTACTAGCGTTGTTACTTGGTACTTCTGTGATTTTAGGAGCTTGTGGTGGTGCAGAAGAACCAGCTGATGAAGCGGCAGATTCTACTGAAGGAACAACAACAGCCAGCGGAGATGGAGAGGAAATTTATCAACAAAACTGTATTGGGTGTCACGGCCGTAATCTTGAAGGAGCTTCTGGGCCAAACTTAACTGAGGTTGGTGGCAAGTATGATCAAGCTGCGATTGAGAGTATTATCATCAATGGACAAGGTAACATGCCTAAAGGGTTGCTGAATGAAGCGGATGCTGAGGTTGTTGCATCATGGTTAGCTGAAAAGAAATAGTGTTGAAGAAGATGGCTTAAATGGTCATCTTTTTTATTTGCATAAACCAGCATTATATTATTTTTTCTTGCAAAAATAGTCAGAAAGTTCTAAAATAAAACATAAATAATAGCGCTTACATACTAGTACCCAAAATATAACATTCTCCCATCATTCTCCCTAAAATGCCCTCTACAGCAAGTGTTCGACACAAATTACAAGCGTTGAAATGAAAATGTAACATTATTTAGTCTATATTTGTTGCATTTTGATGTTATAATAAATTTTGTAGTTTAGTAGACAAGGAATTACTATGTCTATTCGGTCGACAATTATCGACAACAATCGACTGTTATCCAAAAAAACAACTTTAGGTGGTTCTATATGATAGAAATGTCAGAAGTATATAAAACATATCCAAATGGTGTTTTGGCCATAAATGGTATAGATATAATGATCAACCAAGGTGAGTTCGTTTATGTCGTTGGACCTAGTGGAGCAGGAAAATCAACGTTTATTAAAATGATGTATCGTGAAGAAAAACCTTCTAGCGGTAAAATTGTCATAAATGGTGTTGATCTATCAAAGCTAAAGGAAGCAAAAGTGCCGATGTTAAGACGTAATATTGGTGTTGTTTTCCAAGACTTTAAACTATTACCGAAATTAACTGTATTTGAAAATGTTGCATTCGCATTAGAAGTTATTGGTGAAACACCAAAAACAATAAAAAAGAGAGTACTAGATGTACTAGATTTAGTTCAGTTAAAGCATAAAGCTAGATTTTTCCCTAATGAACTTTCAGGGGGAGAGCAGCAGCGTGTGTCAATTGCACGTTCCATTGTCAATAACCCATCAGTGATGATTGCCGATGAGCCTACAGGAAACCTTGATCCTGATACATCATGGGAAATCATGCATTTGTTCGAGGAAATTAATAATCGTGGTACAACAATTGTAATGGCAACTCACAACAAAGAAATTGTAAATACATTAAAAAAACGTGTCATCGCAGTTGAGGATGGAAAAATAGTCCGTGATGAAGCAAGAGGGGAGTATGGTTTATATGATTAATGCTCTTGGTCGTCACTTCAGAGAAAGTATAAAAAGCTTAGCAAGAAATGCATGGATGACCTTTGCGTCAGTAAGTGCAGTGACTGTGACGTTGATTTTAGTAGGAACATTCCTAGTTATCATGATGAACCTTAATCATGTTGCATCTAACCTTGAGAATGATGTTGAGATTCGAGTACTAGTTGATGTAACAGCAAATGAAGAAGCACAAGCAAAGCTTAAAAGTGAAATAGAAAAGATCAGTCAGGTAGAATCAGTTGTTTTCTCTCCGAAAGAAAAAGAACTTGATAACCTAGTTGAAAGCATGGGAGAAGAAGGTAGATCGTTTGAATTGTTTGAACAAAATAATCCGTTAAATGACGTGTTTATTGTTAAAGCAAAGAATCCGCAGGACACAAGTGCTGTAGCTGAAAAGCTGACGAATCTAGAGAATGCTTCTAAAGTAAGATATGGACAAGATCAGGTTGAAAAGCTGTTTAAAGCCATTTCTGTTGCAAGAAATATAGGTTTAGGGTTAATTATTGGACTTGTTTTTACAGCCATGTTCCTAATCTCTAACACAATCAAAATAACAATTATGGCACGTCAACGTGAAATTGAGATCATGAGACTAGTAGGAGCAACGAACGGATTTATTCGTTGGCCGTTTTTCTTGGAAGGATTATTTTTAGGAATCTTTGGTGCAATTATTCCAATTGTGCTAATTGTGATTGGTTATAAATCTCTATACACATGGGCTTTACCAAAGCTTCAAGGCTCATTTATCGAATTTTTACCATTCAATCCTTTTGTATTCCAGGTTTCAGCCATCCTTATCTGTATCGGTGCGCTTATCGGTATTTGGGGAAGCTTAATGTCTGTTCGTAAGTTTTTAAAAGCATAAACTAGCAATCACCTTGATTGCTAGTTTACTAGCTTTATAATAGTAATTTTACATAACATTTGGGGAGGAAACATGATGAAAAGAAAGCTAATGACATACAGTTTGGCTGCCGTTGTTGGGACAAGCGGGTTATTGCTTCCAGCTAGTAATACAACCTTCGCTCAAACGTTACAGGAAAAAAAGCAACAAATTGAACAAAAACAATCAGACGTATCTTCTAGTCTTGAAAATAAGGAAAGTGAAATTTCTCAGCTAGAGCAAGAAGAACAAAAATTAAACAGTGAAATAAAAAAAATAGATCTTCAATATGCTGAAATCAACGGTAAAATTAGAGAAAAAGAAGCTAGTATTGAAGAAACTAAAAAAGAAGTTGAAGAACTAAAAATACAAATAGATGAAGTAAAAGCTCGCATAGCTGAGCGAAATAAATTGTTAGAAGACCGTGCTCGTTCACTTCAAGAAAATGGTGGAGTAGTTAGCTATTTAGATGTACTTCTAGGTGCTCAAAGCTTTGGCGACTTCGTAGGTCGTGTTAATGCAGTAACAACAATCGTTGAAGCTGATAAAGAAATTATTAAAGCTCATGAAGCAGATAAACTTTTACTAGAGCAAACAGAGGCAGATCTAAATAATAAGCTAAAAGAATTAAAAGCGGCACTAACAGAATTAGAGGTTTTAAAAGCTCAATTAGAAGTCCAAAAGAATAAAAAAGAAGAATTAATGGCTACAGTAGAAAAGCAGCATGATGAAGCTTTACATGAAAAACATGTATTAGAAGATGAAGCAGCATTTTTAGCTGAACAAAAGAAAGCCATCGCACTTGAAGAGCAAAGACAACGTGAAGAAGCAGCAAGAGCAGCGGAAGAAGCAAAGCGTCAAGCTGAAGAAAGAAAAAGAGCTGAAGCAGCAGCGGCTTCAAGTAAGAGTTCAAATTCTAGCTCTGGATCTAGCTCTAGCTCAAATAGCAGTAGTTCTAGTTCAGGCAGTAGCTCAGCGTCTACACAAAAGCCAGCTGTAACTAGTGGATCATTCATGTGGCCTGCATCAGGTAGATTTACGTCAGGATATGGACAACGTTGGGGCAAACTACATGCTGGAATAGATATTGCAAACCGTTCAGATGTACCAATCGTTGCATCTGCAAGTGGTACGGTTATTCGTGCCCATTATTCAAGCAGTTATGGTAATGTTGCTTATATTTCTCACAACATCGGCGGACAGGTTTACACAACATTATATGCACATATGGAAAATTTACAAGTAAGTGCAGGACAATCTGTTTCAAAAGGTCAGCAGATCGGTATCATGGGTAACACAGGTCGATCTACAGGTCAGCATCTACACTTTGAAATTCACAAAGGACCATGGAACGGACAAGCAAACGCTGTGAATCCTTTAAACTATTTACCATAATAATTAAATACCCGTATTTTCACCTCTAAAACGTATTGTTTTAGAGGTTTTTTGTTATGTTTTTCTGAAATTTTGTCTCATCTGGGTCAGAGGGTTATGTTCTAGAACATTTTGTACTATCTCACTAAGGTGGGATTGGCAATCTTAGAATTTATCAGCGATTTTTTGAAAATATCAGCGATTATTGAGATTTATCGTCGATTTTCAGGATTTATCAGCGATTATTGAAAATTATCATCGATTAGACTAATCTCGACAAAATCCGCACCACCACCTCCTCCTTTACGTAAACACAATTTCAAATCCAAAAAAACTATTCC
The DNA here is from genome assembly GCF_007994985.1 of Metabacillus litoralis. GTDB lineage: Bacteria > Bacillota > Bacilli > Bacillales > Bacillaceae > Metabacillus > Metabacillus litoralis. The sequence continues at coordinate 140,785 of NZ_VOQF01000005.1, forward strand.
CAAATTGCTTTACATGATTTGTCCAAGCGTGACATATACTAAAAAAAGTCTAATTAATGCTCAAATTACATAAACGTGGCAACGTAAGAAATCGGAGGTAAAAGATGAATCGAAAACTAACAGCATTGTATATGACATTGTCTTTGGTATTAGGTGCAGGTGGTATGTATGTTGGTCAAGATATCCTTCAAACGGACTCACCTGAAAAATCTGAAGCGATCCCGACGTTTGGTAATGTGTTTAATGCGGAAGAACAGGCCTCAGAAATTGAAGGGTTTGATAAGTTTAGACAAGCTCTTGAATTAATATCAACAAAATACGTGGAAGAAGTAGATGAAGAGGAGCTTTTAGAGGGTGCTATTCAAGGAATGCTTTCCACATTAGAAGATCCGTATTCGGTTTATATGGATAAAGAAACAGCAAAGCAATTTTCACAATCACTTGATTCATCCTTTGAAGGAATTGGAGCAGAAGTAGGGATGGAGGGCGGAAGAGTTACAATTGTATCTCCTTTCAAAGGCTCTCCAGCTGAAAAAGCAGGTCTTCAACCAAATGATCAAATTGTTAGCATTGACGGAGAAAATGTTGAGGGCTTAGATCTTCATGAAACTGTCCTGAAAATTCGTGGTAAAAAAGGATCAAAGGTTGCTATAGAGGTTGTTCGACCAAATTCAAAGGAAAAGTTAACATTTGATGTTGTACGTGACGAAATTCCTCTTGAAACTGTTTTTGGTAGTACAAAGGAACATGAAGGCAAAAAGGTTGGATATATTGAAATTAGCTCTTTCTCTGAAAATACAGCAAAAGATTTTCAACAAACATTAACAAAATTAGAAAAAGAAAATATTGAAGGCTTAGTGCTAGACGTTCGTGGCAATCCAGGTGGCTATTTGCAAAGTGTTGAGGAAATTTTAAAACAGTTTGTAACAAAAGATCAGCCATATATTCAAATTGAAGAACGTGACGGAAATAAAAAACGTTATTTTTCTGATTTAACAAAAAAGAAGGATTACCCAGTTACAGTTTTAATTGACAAAGGTAGTGCCTCAGCTTCTGAAATCCTTGCTGGTGCATTAAAAGAGGCATCAGGCTATGATGTTGTTGGTGTCACATCTTTCGGAAAAGGAACCGTACAACAAGCAGTACCAATGGGTGATGGCAGCAATATTAAGCTAACGCTTTACAAATGGTTAACACCTGAAGGAAATTGGATTCATAAAAAAGGTGTTGAACCAACAATTAAAGTGGAACAACCTGCTTTATACCAAGCAAGTCCATTACAGATCGAGAAATCATTAGTACGAGACATGAATAGCGATCAAGTGAAAACAGCACAAATCGCTCTAAAAGGACTCGGCTTCGCACCTTCTCGAACAGATGGATACTTTAACGAAGCAACAGAAACAGCTGTAAAAGCATTTCAACAAACAAACGAACTACCAATCAGCGGAAAAATCGACCAACAAACAGCAGACGTCCTAAATAAGAAAATGCAAGAACTCCGAGGCAAAGAAGAAAATGACGTACAACTAAAAATGGCGATTAAGACGTTGTTTAACTAAAGGTTGAAAAATAAATGTGTATTACATTAAACAGACCAATCACAAGCAGTGATTGGTCTGTTTTTATTACTATCTAAAATATGCTTATGTCGAGATTTGTATCCGCTAAATACTTAGAGTGATTTTACAACAGATTAAGAGAGCTAACCAAATGTACATTCGGTCCTTAAGGTCTTCTACACAAAAACTATATAAAGTTGATTGTGGCGGAAGGTGTGAGACTCCTGCGGGTGCAGCGGGACAGGTGAGATCCCACAGGCGCTGTGCGCCGAGGAAGCTCACCGCCCGGCCCTAGGAAGAATTGCTTATTAAAAAAGTCGGTAATTGGACTTTTTTTATATTCTTCGCGCGGAAAGCGAGCAACCTGTAGCGCAAATCAACTAGCACCAGTACATTTTACATAGCAGATTGGTCTGAAGCTTTTTAATATAATGTTATTAATATTGTCAGTTTAACTTCAACAATTGATTTCCTGCATCGTTTTAGCAATTCTTTCTATCTTCAAGGACGTAAAACCCACCCCCTCAACGAACCTCTATAATAAACAAACCAGGGGGAACTAATCTTGAGAAAATCCAGCTATCAAAGGGAACTTGTATATCAAAACCTACTAGACGAACTAACTGAAAAAGTAATCGTATCACCTCACTCCCATGCAAGCTCTAGTAAATACATTCACCTATTTTGTATGTACTTAGCAAACTACTCCGAGAAGAAAACCATCCAAGAAGTGGACGAGCAAATCGTAAAAGAATACTTTACCTATTTAACCAAAAGCCATAAACGATTAACACTCACTTTATCAGATATAAAAAAATCAATACAGATGATATCAGAAACCTTAAATATTGAACTTGGTCAAACCTTGAATGATTTTTCCCTTTCCAACAGTAGTCTTTGGAACAAGTTAAAATAAGCATACTCAATTGTTAAGAGAGATGGTAAAATATGAGTAACTGATTTCAAAAAAATGAAAGTTTTTTGGACAAGTTCAAACTAGATACGGCTAAAAACAGTGAGGTGGGATTCTGTTTTGATAGAAAATTGGTTACTAGAGTTGCTGTGGGCTGTTGGTCGCTTCTTCATCCATCCACTCTTTTATTTATTTTTTCTTTTAACACTTGCTTATGGTTATTTTCGCGTTAAGCGTGAAAGAAGGTCATTTCATACGAGAGTTCGTGATCTTTATGATGAAATGAAATTTACTTATACAAAGGGAATACTTGCAGGGTTGATATTATCAATTATTTTATTTGCAGTAGGCTTAAGTCTTCCTTTCGGTGCAATTGTACTATGTGCAATAGTAACAGCAGTCATTGGTTTTACGTTTCGATTACGTTGGCTTTCTGCTGCCTTTACAATCGGGTTAACATTCTTCGCTATTTCCATTCTACCAGTGGAAAGTGCTGAGAAATTTGATTCTTTTTTAATTGGCTTATCAGAAACTAGCTTTACATCACTTAGTATTTTGGCTGGATTACTGATTTTAACAGAAGGTGTGCTCATTTTCCGAACAGCGCATCAACACACATCACCATATATAAAAACAAGCACAAGAGGTTTACCAATTGGTACTCATGAATCCAATCGTACGTGGATGCTGCCATTGCTATTTTTGGTTCCAGGCGGAGACTTAACATCTACCTTGTCATGGTGGCCTGTGTTATCCATTGGTGGACAACCCTTTCTTCTCTTGTTTATTCCTTTTTTCCTAGGCTTTCATCAACGAGTGCAGGGTTCAATGCCATTAGAAAGCATTAAAGTAACAGGAAAGCGTGTAGTCTGGTTAGGTGTTATGACCTTAGTAATTGCTGTTAGCAGTATATGGTTCACTCCTGCTGCGTTTATCGGCATGTTTATAGCAATGATTGGGCGTGAGTTTATTACGATTCGTCAGCGTATAAATGATGATTCAGCTGCCTTTTATTTTTCAAAAAGAGATCATGGCTTAATGATTTTAGGCATTCTTCCACAGTCACCCTCAGAAAAGATGGGGTTACAGGTTGGAGAAATGGTAATGAAGGTTAATGGTTATTCAGTTACCTCTGTTGAAGAACTTTATCAGGCATTGCAAAAGAATTCTGCGTTTTGCAAGCTAGAGATTATTGATTTTAACGGAGAAATTCGTTTTGCACAAAGAGCTTTGTATGATGGTGAACATCATGAATTAGGCATACTTTTTGTAGAAGATGATAAGAAATGGGAAACAGAAGCGGTTTAAAAACTGGCATAATAAATAGCAATAAAAATAAGCGCATGGAGAAAATAATTCTCCATGCGCTTATTCTTTGTATCAATCACATCAATTTAACTTTTTTAGCATTCATATTTTTGACAATCAGCTTTTTAAAAAGAATAATATCTTTCTTGTTTTCAAAAAATCTCTTTGGTATAAGCTTTATTTTTAGAAATGTAGAGGCGGAACATTTCATAGTGTTCATGTGCGACTAAAATGTCATTCCAATCCAAGGAAGAGTTTGATCTTCTTACATTTTGAGTTATTCCAACGTTATCAAATATATATGTTAATTCGCTTTTTATTAGTTGATCACTACTATATTCTCTACGAATACGGATGCGTAATCCTATTATTAATATTAATGTAAAGAAACCTGCAATTATTAAAGCAATTATGAATGAAATGGGCACTATTAATATCCAATCACCAGAAAAAAGACGAGTACACATATAGGTTAAAACTAATAGTGCAGTAATAAAATAACCTATGACAATCTTCCTTTGATGATACCGATTATGCTTTAGATAATCCTTAAATGTTAAGGTACCCGTGGCAGTTACTTCTATCTGTTTATCTTGTGTCATTTTTCCTCCTTAATTTTAATATAATCAATTATTTTAACATATTATTCCTATGGATCTAAACATTAGGTTAGGTAACTACACTATTTTCCAGTGCAGGATCTTAATATGTAATGCTAGTTGCTCTTAGAATAGATATAATATATTTATATGGTTCTTTTATCTGTATAGGCTTTTTTGAAAGGAGTTTACTATGGGTTTGTTATCTCTTTTTATTACAGCTCTCATAGCTCTAATATTATTAACCACATATATAAAAAGCAGCAAGAAGTCGATTTATTATATGGGTTGGCTTGCTGTCCTTCTCTTTTTCTCTTTATTAATATACAATGGTAAGCAATTAAAAGCAGAGTTCAATAGTTTAGCAAATTCATTAAGTGAACCAGCGTTTTTACAACATATGATGGCTGGTGAAGAAATTATCCTTACTGAAAAGATGTTAGATGTACCTTTAGTATCACAGCTTCCAGAACTACCAAGAGGCTGCGAGGTAACTAGCTTAGCTATGCTCCTCTTATACGAGGGAATTGAAGTAGATAAAATGGAGTTAGCTCAAAATGTGAAAAAGGATCCTACTCCCAAGACTGTTAAAAATGGTGTGATTCACTTTGGTAACCCTCACTATGGCTTTGTTGGAGATATGTATACCTTTAACAACCCTGGTTATGGAGTTTATCACGAGCCAATTGAGGAGCTTGCTGAAAAGTATGTTCCAAATAAAGTGGTTAATTTGTCAGGATATGATTTTGAAGAAGTCATTCAGCATATTAATGCGGGTTCACCTGTATGGGTAATTGCAAATACCATGTTTAAAACTCTACCAGAAACATTTTTTGAAACGTGGGAAACACCACAAGGGAAAATTAAGATAACCTATAAAGAGCATTCAGTTGTTGTAACAGGTTATGATGAACAATTTATTTATTTTAATGATCCTTTAGCAAATGAGAAAGATCGAAAAATACCGAAAGAAAACTTTATAGCTGCTTGGGAACAGATGGGGAAACAGGCGATTGCTATTAAACATTAATTGAAAGTAACGTATGGTCGCTATTTTTGGGTAGCAGAAACAAATTTGTTTATAAATGTTAAAAAAGCGTTTACAAATGGTATTTCTTTCTATATACTAAATTTAACAAGTTAAATCGTGCTGATGAGTGATGGAGAGACAGCCATTTGCAACTAATAAATTATTTATTAGTTGTAAGTGGGCTGTCTTTTTTTACTCTAAATATTTTCTAACTTGTTAAAAATGTAAGCAATGACAAAACAGGGGGGATACTTTATGTCAGCTTTTTTGGGTGAAATTATTGGTACGATGATTCTCATTATTTTTGGGGGAGGCGTTGTTGGAGGGGTAGTTCTTAATAAATCGAAAGCACAGAATTCTGGTTGGATCGTTATTACAATGGGCTGGGGTTTTGCAGTAGCATTTGGGGTATATGCTGTTGGTAGTATTAGTGGTGCTCATTTAAATCCAGCGGTAACAGTAGGTTTTGCATCAATTGGTCAATTTCCATGGGCAGATGTTCCAACATATATCGCAGCTCAAATGATTGGAGCATTTCTGGGTGCAACAATTGTTTGGTTATACTATTATCCACATTGGAAAGCGACTGAAGATAAAGGTGCAAAATTAGCGGTTTTTTCTACAGATCCAGCGATTGCTCATACTCCATCTAATTTTATTAGTGAAGTTTTAGGAACAGCGGTATTAGTTTTTGGACTATTATCAATAGGTGCAAATCAATTTACAGAAGGTTTAAACCCAATCATTGTTGGTTTCTTTATCACAGCTATCGGACTTTCTCTTGGTGGAACAACGGGATATGCAATTAATCCTGCACGTGACTTAGGACCACGAATAGCACACTTTTTACTTCCAATTGCAGGTAAGGGGTCCTCGAATTGGAAATATGCATGGATACCTGTTGTAGGACCTATTGTCGGTGGTGTTTTAGGATCGCAATTTTACCAAGTGTTATTTGTAAATGGCTCTGAAATGGGACTATATATTTTAATAGGTTTATTGGCAATCATTGTTTTAGGGGTAAGATTTACTAGTGGTAGTAAAACAGTAGACATAAATAAAACACCTAACATGAATAAGCAAGCACTGTAATACTTACTTAAATTGGAGGGAATTAATATGGAGAAAAAATACGTTTTATCACTTGATCAAGGAACAACAAGCTCAAGAGCGATTTTATTTAATAAAAATGGGGAAATCGTTGATGTGGCACAAAAAGAATTCACACAGTATTTTCCGAAGCCAGGCTGGGTTGAGCACAATGCTCAAGAAATTTGGAGCTCAATATTGGCTGTTATATCAGAGCTATTAATTAAAACGAATGTTTCTCCAAAAGAGATTGCTAGTATTGGAATTACGAACCAACGTGAAACAGCGGTTGTATGGGATCGTGAAACAGGTCAACCAGTTTATAATGCAATTGTTTGGCAATCGCGACAAACTGCAGAAATTTGTGAAGAATTAAAAGAAAAAGGTTATAACGATTTGTTCCGAAGTAAAACTGGATTATTAATTGATGCATACTTTTCTGGAACAAAAGTGAAATGGATACTTGATCATGTTGATGGAGCAAGACAAAAAGCGAATGAAGGTAAATTACTTTTTGGTACTATTGATACATGGCTAATTTGGAAGCTATCTGGCGGTACAAAGCATGTGACAGATTATACGAATGCCTCTAGAACTTTAATGTATAATATTTATGATTTAGCATGGGATGATGAATTATTAGAGCTATTAACTGTTCCAAGATCAATGTTACCTCAAGTTTGTTCTTCATCTGAGGTCTATGCTGAAACAGTTGATTATCATTTCTTTGGTGAAGCAGTACCAATTGCAGGAGTTGCTGGTGATCAGCAAGCAGCATTATTCGGGCAAGCTTGTTTTGAGAAAGGTATGGCTAAAAACACATATGGTACAGGATGTTTCATGTTAATGAACACTGGTGAAAAAGCTGTTCCTTCAAACCACGGATTATTAACAACAATTGCATGGGGAATTGACGGGAAAGTTGAGTATGCTTTGGAAGGTAGTATTTTTGTAGCCGGATCTGCAGTTCAATGGCTTCGCGATGGTTTAAAAATGGTCGATAGTGCTCCAGAATCAGAAGAATATGCAACAAAAGTTGATTCAACTGATGGAGTATATGTTGTTCCTGCATTTGTAGGGCTAGGAACTCCTTATTGGGACAGTGATGCTAGAGGAGCAATTTTTGGAATTACGCGTGGTACTTCAAAAGAGCATTTTATTCGTGCAACCCTTGAATCACTTGCTTATCAAACGAAGGATGTTTTAACAGCAATGGAAGCAGACTCAGGCATAGAGCTGAAAAAGTTACGTGTTGATGGTGGAGCAGTTAAAAATAATTTCTTAATGAATTTCCAAAGTGATGTTTTAAATGTTCCTGTTGAGCGCCCTGTTGTGAATGAGACAACAGCTTTAGGAGCAGCATATTTAGCTGGTCTTGCAGTTGGTTTCTGGGGTAGCCGAGAGGAAATTATGAATCAATGGAGTGTTGATCAATCCTTTGAGCCGACAATGGCTGAAGAACAAAGAACCGCTCTATATGATGGTTGGCAACAAGCAGTAGAAGCAACTATGGGCTTTAAGCCAAATAAAAAGGTGAAAACAGAAGAGAAAGTTTAAACATATATTAATAAAGTTTATACATGTTAATAGATTAGGTCTGAGATAAATGAGGGGACCACAACAAAGCTGAAGTTTAAAACAGCTTATGTTGTGGTCCTTATTTTTGCTGTAAACCAGATAGTTTTTCTTTACTTTAATAGATAGAGAATAAATTGTAAAAGAGCCTATTGCGAAAAGTGTTTAACGATATTTATTGCAATACTCATATTAGTTAATATATGTTAAAAGTATAGTATTATATAGAGATAATAGAATAAGGGATTTGAGGGGATAAAATGGATTTTAATGGACAGAAGATTTTGCCTGCAATAAAGACAATGAAGGACTTTGAAATAATTTTGAAAAGTGATATTGAGTACATTGTTATGCTAGAAGTCCATATTGCACAAGTGGAGAACATCATGAAATATGCTCATAAACATGACAAAAAGGTATTATTGCATGCTGACTTGATACAAGGTCTAAAAAATGATGAATATTCCGCTGAGTATCTCTGTCAAAAAATCAAGCCTGATGGTCTTATTTCAACAAGAGGTAGTGTTTTAAAAACCGCAAATAAAAACAACGTTTTATCAATACAGCGACTTTTTTTGCTAGACACAATAGCACTAGAAACTGGATATAAATTAATTCAAAAGGTTCAACCTAAATTTATTGAAGTACTACCAGGATGTGTTCCTCATCTTATAGAAAGAATAAGTAAAGAAACTGGACTGCCAATCATTGCGGGAGGACTTATAACAAATCCTAATGAAGTCGAGAGTGTCCTTTCAGCAGGTGCGAAAGCTATCACAACATCTCGAAAGGAATTGTGGAAATTATAAAAGGCTTTTTTCTGAAAGATTGTTGCCAATTGCCCTAATTTTGCAGTTGAAACATTGTTTTATTACATAATAGGTACTAATCAATGAAGAAAAGATGCCACTATGCTTGATACAGAGCTGTTTACTAGGAGTTGCTAAAGCAACAAAGTTTATGAAAACAGCCTTATAAAAAGAGGTTAGGACAAATGTATTTTATCAAAATAGAAACCGAATAATGGGAGTAGGTGAAGTTACGCCGCTCCTTAAAATATACTTCGCTTTCCGCGGGAAGATGGCAAGCCGCTTCGTACTACGCACTGTGGGGACTTGCAGTTGCTTTTCATCCCGCATTAGTCAACGTATATTTCATCCGCTAAGCTATTACTTTGTTCGGAATTTTTGTTAATTACTTAAGTTGTGTCCCAGCCCCAATTAATAATCCTTATTCTGAGACGGAGTATTCTTTTGACCGATCACTTTATCATAACCAACTTGAAAACCATACATTAATAGTGACTTTATCAAGAATGATAAAGAAAGTTGAAATTTTGTAATCTTAACAAGTGATGCATAGCCCATTTTTTTAAACCAATCAAGAATGAAATAAGTAAAGAAAGAATCAACAATAGTATTTATTAACATGTACAAATTGAATTTTCCATATGTGAATTTTAAAATCCAAAATGATCCAACAATGAATGGTCCGAGTATTAAAGGGAGTTCTCCTATAACATTAGGTTTTACATGGAAAGGAAACCACCACCATTTTTTCTTCTCCGCAAAATAGCCTTCAGCTGTTAAAATTAAACTCATGAATAATACGCTTGGTAAAAATCTTATCAATGTTTTTTTCTTTAAAAATGGGATGGATAGCCATGGTAAGAGAGTCATTAAGATCATGAAAACTTTTGAATTCTTCATTGGTAAACCACCTTTGCAATTTTCTGTATACGTTAAATATCCCCAATTTCATAAAGTTTATGTGTTTTCTAAAGAATAATTCATTTCTTGTCAAACTGCTTCTAAGTTCCTTTAAGGTGGCGGTTTTGAACGATACCGACCTGATATTTACTAATTAGACTTCAGCTTGTCGAATAGCCAATATTTCAATAGAATCAAGTACATCTTCAAATAAAAGCGCATGCCCTAGTTGGTCCTCTAACCATAAATTCGTTAGTGGGACAGGTTCTTTTCCTTGAACTAAATAACTTAAAATCCGTAAATTTACTTGATTTTCCGCTAATCTTATACGTACGAGGTAATATGCCAAGTAATTAAGGTGGCTCTATTCTGAAAGATTGTTGCTATGTATTAAAAAATATGAAGTAGAAAGAGTGTTTTTTGCATATAGGGTACCATTTTTTCAAGAAGAGAAGCCACTAGACTTTTTTCTGAGCTGTTTTCATCTTGCATTTAAAAGCAACAATATTTGTGAAACAGCCTTATTGAACTAAATAAATTAATCTTAAAACTGTATATTACAATCGAGAGAATGTCGAAATTTGTCTTTTGGAGATAAGAATAATGTCTCATTGAATAGTTTATCACGTCATTTGGATAGATAAAGATGCTATTAGGATATAAATGAGTTGGACATTTTCAATGATTGTCATTAATATTGTAAAGAATTATTAATAGAGTTCTAAATTGAAAAGGGGAAGGCATAATAACTAGTTTAACACGGTCCTGTTTATTGAACTTTTACTCTTATTGATAAATTCAGAAATTAAGTATTGTTATTTATGATTAACTTGTCCCCTTATAGATATGGTGAAAAAAATCTTCGTCTTAGTAACCTATTCAACAAATAACTAAATGAATAGTAAAAATATAAGTAATTCAGAAAAGATTTGACGAATTCATGAATAGGAATCGAGTCTGGTATTAGTTTATATAACAGCTCTATCAATGGTTTTATGGAGGATAAGGATGGATATGAATGTATTAAAATCTCGTATATTTAGGCGGACTTTTTTCTTCCTATTTATTGCTATTATTTTTTTAATCTGCTTTGTTTATATAGCTTCAAGTATTATTCTTCCACAGATTTCAAAAGACCAGTATAGGGAATTGACTGATTTATCTGTCAACCGTTTAACTGAACATGCAGAGTTGTTAGTAGAGAATGCAAACGCAATATCAAAAAGCAGCAAAGAAAAGAAGGAATTGTTTCAAAACGAACGAAATCAGCTCCAAAAGGAATTAGACATAATTGTTGATACTTCACCTTATTTTGATGGAGGAACAATAACAGATGTTTATGGTGAGGAACTTGTTAGAAGAGATATAATCCTAAAGGACTATTTAGTTGAAAATGATAAAGAGTATGTCATGGACAAAATATTAGGACAAGAAATACATTTCAGTAATGTTCTTGCAAATAGGGTGAATCCGAAACAATCTATTATTTTATTGTCAATACCTTTATATGATGAGAATGAACAAATGCAGAGAGTTATACATTTGTCTATTCATCTTCATAAACAAGGGTTATTTCAATCTGTCTTTAAAGATTTAACCATTGGTAAAGATAGTTATGCTTATATAGTTGATTCAAATGGGAACTTAATTGCTCATCCTAAAAAAGATATGATCGGAATAAATGTTTCCGATAATCCAGCGGTAAGAGCATTATTAGGAGAAAAATCTGGGTATATGGAATTAACCAATCAATTTAATATAGAGATGTATTCCTCCTATAAGTATGTTCCAGGCTTAGAGTGGGGAATAGTTACACAAGTCCCAGCAGAAACAACCTTTTTAGGTGTACAGAAGTTTCATAAAAGTTTATGGGCTATTACAATAATTTTAGTTATTCTCTTAACGTTTTTATCAGTAATTCATACTATAAAGACTATGAACCCTATAAGAAAGTTGCATAATGCAGTTGATCAAGTCGCTAAAGGTAATTTTCAAACATTTATTAAAGATGTAGATTCGAAGGATGAAATTGGGAAAGTATTAAATCGATTCAATGAAATGATACAATCCTTGCATTCAACAAGAACACAATTAAAATCTAAAGAAATGTTCTTACGACAGATTATAGATAAGAGTCCTAATGCTATTTATGTGATGGATAGAGAGGGGCAGTATTTATTGGCAAATGAATCCTTTGCAAAGCTATTAGGTACAACACCTTCTGAAATAATTGGGAAGAAGGAATCTGATTTTAATCCTGATCAAGAAGATGTTGAGCGATCATTTCAGATGAATCGTGAGGTAATTGAAACAAAAAGCGAGAAATTTCTCCCGGAGATTGCTCTTGTAGATACAAAAGGCTCACAACATTGGATGCAAGTAATGAAGATCCCAATAGTTGAAGAAGATGGAACAGCTCAATCTCTCTTATGTTTTGCGACAAATATTACCGACAGAATCTTAAATGAAGAAAAAATAAAATTCCATGCTTCTCATGATAGTCTGACTCAGTTACCAAATCGATATATGTTTAAAAAAGCTTTGACGAAAGAAATTGAAATGGCTAGAGACGATCAAACGATAGTTGCAGTATTGTTTATGGATTTGGATCGATTTAAATATGTGAATGATAATTTTGGTCATATAATGGGAGATAAATTATTACAGGCAGTTACAGTTAGATTAAAAGAAAATCTAGAAAAGTGTGATACAATCTCAAGGTTTGGAGGAGATGAATTTACAATCATCTTACCAAACATTACTGATAAACAACATGTAAGTAGTGTTGCAACAAATTTAATTCAAGAGTTAGCACAACCTTATAATATAGATGGGCATTCCTTTGTAACAACAACCAGTATAGGGATAAGCTTATTTCCACATGATGGTGAAAATGTAGATCATTTAATAAAAAATGCTGATACAGCTATGTATCAGGCGAAAAATCAAGGCAAAAACACCTACCGTCACTTTCATAATGAAATGAATTCAGTCCTATCTAATAAATTCAGGCTTGAAACATACATGCGCGATGCACTAAAACGAGGGGAGTTTGACCTTTACTATCAACCGAAAATGGATACAATAACTGGGAAATTATCTGGTGTTGAAGCATTACTCCGTTGGAATCAACTAGAGCTTGGAATGGTATCGCCAACAGAATTTATTCCAATTGCAGAAGAAAGCGGTATGATTGTACCGATAGGTGAATGGGTTTTAGAGCAAGCATGTTTACAAAATAAAAAATGGCAAGATGAAGGCCTGCCACCTATCAAAGTTTCAGTCAATTTATCTGTATTACAGATAAAACATAGTGATATTCTTAAAAGTGTTCAACAAGTACTAGAGAAAACAGGTTTAAATCCTATATGGCTTGAGCTAGAGATAACTGAAACTGCCGTTATGGAAAATAAAAGATCAATTATACGTACAATAAAACAACTAAAAAAAATAGGTGTTTCTATTGCTATCGATGATTTTGGAACTGGTTATTCTTCCTTAAATTATTTAAAAAGATTTCCAGTGGATACATTAAAGATTGATCGTACATTCATCCAGGGGATTTTAACAGAACAAAATGATACGGTCATAACGACAGCTGTTATATCTATGGCTAAAAACTAGGTTTAAATGTTGTGGCTGAAGGCGTTGAAACAGAAGAACAATTACATTATCTTTGTGATTTACATTGTAATGAGGTTCAGGGCTTTCTCTTAAGTCCTCCAGTGCCAAAAGAGAAAATGGATTTATTATTGAATGAAGAACTTCTGTACTATATGACGAAAACGGTGAGCTAAATAAAAGCTTGTATCTTTATAGATACAAGCTTTTATCATGTTTATAACGAAGAGTTACATAAAATGGAAAAAATAAAAAGGATAAAGCTACTGTCGCTACAAGAATTAGCCTTGCCTCAGATAAACAAGTAATTGGAATAAGTTACATATAGTTCATGAAGAGAGTGTTTAGTAACATTAAAGATATAGTTTATATGTAAATAGTAAAGGGGAAAAAATATGTTCCAAATAGGTGTATCAGATTGTTCTGATCTATATTATTTTTTACTATCTCTGATAATGGCTTTAATTGGTTCATGGATTGCTCAGGATTATATAAGTAAACTAATTTTGTCAAAAGTAAAGTTAAATCTTTTTAATTTGTATTTTTTAGCATCTGGTGCTGGAATTATTATATGGAGTATAACTATTATTGGGTTACTAGGGTATCAGTGTCCCATTATACCTCAGTTTGACATAGTATTAATTGCTACTTCTTTCATTTTTTGGTCAGTTGGAATACTTTTTGTTTTTTACATTAACACATTAGATAATAAATCAAAGACTATATATGTCATTAGTGGACTAATTTTTGCTATAGCCATTACATCTGTTCATTTTATTGGGATTTACTCTATACAACACTTAGGAGAGTTAGAGTTTAATTGGATTTTAGTGATAGTATCTTTTGGGTTTGCTCTAATAACAGCCTTTAGTTCTCTGTTGTATTTTAATAATCAACGATCTCATAAAAAAGGTGAAAAAAGAGGGTTTTATCATAAGTTAGTAAGATCCTTCTTGATAGGATTACCTTTAGTTGCAGTGCAGTATGTTTTATTAGCTGCAACCTCTTTTAACTCTGAAGAAGAATATATTCATTCCATCAATATGGATTACAGTAGAATGGCTTATTATATAGGCTTGGCAACATTATTAATCTTTATAAGTATTATTATTGTAATCTATGTTGATAGAGAAAGAATCATACTAAAAAAGAAACTGGTAGATGAAAAATATCAATCTTTATTCCATTCAAGTCCTTTAATTGTTTTAGAACTAGATAATCAGGGGAAAATAATAGATGTAAATCAAACATTTTTAATGATGACAAGATACACACGAGAAGATGTCATCAAACAAGATATTTATGGTTTGTTTTTACCGAAAAACAAAGTACAGCTACAATCAGCAATCCAAGAGGCTTTATCGGAGAACCCTACATTTAAAGAGTTGAGCATAGTTAAAAAAAGTGGAGATCCAATAGATTTGACTGTAACACTTTTACCAATAATTCAAAATTTAGGAATGCCTGGTTTCTACTTAATAGGAAAAGATGTTAGTGAAAAAAATGAGGTAGTTCGCAAACTGAGAAGAGCTGAAGATAACTTAAAAGATATTATAAAAAATCAATTAAGTGTTATTAATAAGTTCAAAAAAGATGGCAGTTGTTATGTTCATACAGTAATTGACGGTCAATTACTGTATAAACTAGGTTTACCACCGAGTACTTTAATTAGTATTAAATTAAATGAATTGCCATTATCTGATGAAATGTATCAATTTCACCTAAAACAATATGATAAAGCGTGGAGTGGTGAAGAAGTTACCTATGAGAGTTATTATAAAAACTTTAATCTACTTAGCTTTTTAAAACCAGTTATTAAAGATGGGAAAACAGTAGAAGTTATCAGTACCATCGTAGATATAACACAACAAAAAATGGTAGAGAAGGAAATGTTAATTGCTAAGGAAGAAGCTGATCAAGCAAGTAGAGCAAAATCGGATTTCCTTTCGAAAATGAACCATGAGCTAAGGACACCTTTAAATGGTGTGTTAGGTTTTACACAGGTGCTAGAAATGGATAAAGATCTAACTGAGGAACAAAGATCTCATGTTAAAGAAATTTTATTTGCAGGACGCCACTTGTCGAACCTTATTAATTCAGTATTAGATCTGTCAAGGAACGATTCTGGTTTGATGCACTTTAAAATGGAGGAAGTATTGATACAACCAATTTTGCAACAAAGTATAAGGATGGTTGAATCTCAAGCAACGGAGTTAAAGGTTAATCTTATTTTGAATGATTTAACAACTAAATCATCAATAGTTTGGGCAGATAGTACAAAGTTAAGGCAATTGTTTATTAACCTATTAGATAATTCAATAAAATATAACAGTAATAACGGAAGTGTTTTTATTAATACGATCGAGGATGAAAAATATGTTTATATTACTATAAAAGATACTGGAATAGGTATAGGTAAGGGGGAGTTGAAAAAGGTATTTGAGCCATTTTATAGAAGTGTAAATATGAGAAATAATATACCAGGAGCTGGAATAGGACTTTCTATAGTAAACCAAATCATACAAGAATTTAATGGCTCTATAAGTTTAACTAGTGAATTAGGTAAAGGTACAAAACTAGACATTAAAATCCCTTTGCTACTATCTGAAGAAGAAAATAAGGAACATAGTGAAATGAAAGCAATAAATTATCACTTAAATATACCTTTCTCAAAAATTTTATATATTGAGGATAATAATATGAACCGTTCACTTATTGAGAATTTATTCAGAAATGAACATGAGAAAATAATGATCTTATATGCTAAAACAGGAAGAGAAGGTTTGGAATTATTAAATAAAGAGGATATAGATTTAATTCTTCTTGATGTTAGTCTTTCTGACATGAACGGATTAGAGATTATTGACATATTAAGAGGAAAAGAGAAAAATCAAGTACCTATTATAGTTGTTAGTGCCAATGCATCTTCAGATGATATAGAGAAAGCATTGTCAGTAGGATGTTCCGAATATATAACAAAACCAATAGATGTAGGATTACTTTTCAAGCTTTTAAATCAATACCTAAGAAGGTGAAAATCTTAAAATGAGAATAGTTATTGCAGAAGATGATCTCACATCTAGAAAAGTGTTGACTCACTTTATAAGTAAGCTACCATCTTATAAAGTTGTGGGAGAGGCTAAAAATGGAGAGGAACTGATCAGTAAAATAATAACCGAGAAGCCAGATATTGCAATAGTAGACATAGAAATGCCTGTATTAAATGGGATGGAAGCAATTAAGTATTGCAAATCCTTATTTCCAGAATTACAAGTTATCTTTACAACCGGTCATGATTGGTACGCTGTAGAGGCTTTCGGAATAAGTGCTGTAGATTATATAATAAAGCCTATTGAATATGATAGATTTGTTCAAGCGATTGATAAGGTTTCCAGGGTTCGAGTAGAGAAGTCAAAAGAAGAAGTCTTTTCTAAAAATAATGAAAAAAAGTTAGTTCTACAACATTATAGTAGCGTGACCATCATTCCACATGATGAGATTATTTTTATTGAGAAATTAGAAAGAAAAACGTTCATTCACACAAGGAATAAAGTCTATCAAAACTCTGAATCATTAACAGATTTATTAGAAAAGTTACCATATGGATTTGTGCAGTCGCATAGATCATATATTGTGAATATTAATCAATTGACAAATATAGAATCCCTTGGTCAAACATATTATGCATATTTTAAGGATTATCTAGAACCAGCAAAAGTATCTAAGCATCAAATAAAAGAGATTCAAAAAATGCTTAACTAAAAAAAGCAGCCATTAAATAGCTGCTTTTTTTCTATGTCTAAATTTGTAACTTTTTGTCTTATTGGATTACTATTGTGGTTAAAAGGATAAAGAGTATGTCTATATAAACACTTACATGTCCTTAATGTAATTGGACATTTGTGTCAGTTATTCATATGATTTACATAGAATTATGATTTAGGACTTTGGTAGTGTGAGGGGGGAATGAAAATTAGCAACAATACGTTTGAACCCTTAGGACTTTCAGGAATACATCATGTATTTCAGCCTCTTTGGACATTAGAAAATTGGAGTTTATCAGGATATGAGTGCTTTTTAAGAAGTAACAGTACCTTAAATCCAGAGGAGATATTTTCCGAAGCAAGAAAGAACGGCTGTCTTTTTCAGCTAGATATCTATAGTTTAAAGAAAGCTATAGAGGAATATGTAAAATTCAGTCAAGTACCTCTATTTATTAATATATTTCCTTCTACAATTTTACATGAAGAATTTCCATTAATTATAAATGACTTACTTAATACGCATCCAAAAGCAGTTGGTAGATTCATTTTAGAATTAAATGAATCTATTGAAGAAGAACAAATTTGGTTGATTCCAGCACTTAAGGAAAAGATAAGTTGGTTACAAGATCAAGGGATAAGCATTGCTATTGATGATGTAGGAAAAGGTGCGGCATCGTTGCAGAAAATGGTTGAATTTCAACCTAGTTTTGTGAAGTTGGATCGATATTTTTCCCAGGGTCTTAGTGAATCTAGAAGAAAACAGAAAATTGTTTCACTACTTTCAGCATACTGCTCAGAAGAGAACATTGCCCTAGTGTTAGAGGGAATAGAAACACCTAGTGATCTTGCATGTGCTAAAGCTCTAAAAATTTCTTTAGGACAAGGATATATTATAGGAAAGCCCACGAGAATATAGGAGTGAATTTCGTGGAGTGAAAAATCAATAGTGATTGGAGGTAACTCTGAAAATTGAGAACTTACAAGCATTGGACAACGAAAGAAGATTTTAAATTACTAACTCTTCGTAATAATGGTAAAAAATATAGAGAGATTGCCATATTATTAAATCGAACTATTGTTAGTGTTGAAAAAAGATATAGAAAAATTAAAAGAGAAAAGATATATGCTTGAAATTTGGGGAATTGTGAAAACAAGTTGAGGAAAGAGGAACGAACAATCCCATTATTAATAAATGGAGGAATCTATAGTGAAATTTAGCAGGACACTGCAATTTAAATTAATAAGTAGCTTGTCACTACTTCTGTTTATACTTAT
Organism: Metabacillus litoralis; assembly: GCF_007994985.1. Lineage (GTDB taxonomy): Bacteria > Bacillota > Bacilli > Bacillales > Bacillaceae > Metabacillus > Metabacillus litoralis. Next base: position 159,230 of record NZ_VOQF01000005.1, read on the forward strand.
ATCAATTAGAACGACATTGGTTGGTTTTGTACATAATTATTTTGAAAATTCACTTATGGTTAATATCATTTCAGCCATAGTCAGCATATTCATCGGAGCCATTATTATTTATTATATAATCAAGATCCTGATTGACAGACCTATAAAAAAACTATTAGCAATTACACATCATTTTAACAACAATGATTATACGCAACGTGTTTCTGTAAAAACTAATGATCAATTTGAAGAGTTGGGTCAAGTATTCAACAATCTTGCAGATACTTTACAAAAACTAATTAAAGAAGTTCAGGAAACGAGCTACCAGGTAGCATCAACTTCACTTGAGCTTTCTGCTACATCAGAAGAAACGACCAGTGCTAGCGAAAATATTTCAAATACAATGACTCAGCAGTTAAGGATCTCAGAGAACCAAGAAAAGCAGGTAGATGCAAGTAAAGAAGCAATTGAGAAATTATCAAATAATATTAGTGATATTTCCCAAAGCACCAAAAGAGTTGAGGAATTGACGAATTCAACTTCAGAAAAGGCGGCAATTGGTGGTAAAGAAATTCAAAACTCCTTACAACAATTAAATACAATCAATACTTCAGTAGGAGATTTATCTAGTTCAATAACAAAATTGGGTGAACACTCTAACCAAATTGGAAATATTATTGAGGTTATTTCTGGAATATCTGATCAAACTAATTTACTTGCTTTAAACGCAGCAATCGAAGCTGCAAGAGCTGGTGAACATGGTAAAGGTTTTGCAGTAGTCGCTGATGAGGTTCGTAAATTAGCAGAGGAATCTTCTATATCTTCCAAAAAAATTGGTGAACTTATTCATGCGATCCAAAATGAAACAAAGATTGTATTAAAGTCAATGGATACATCAACTAATGAAGTTTCATCTGGTATTAAGAAAATATCAACCTTAAATGAAACTTTTAGGACTATACAAGATGCTGTTATCAATCTAGAAACAGAAATTTTAAACGTGTCATCTAAGACATATATAATAGATAAAGATACAGAACATGTAACTAAAGCGGTATCAGATGTTCAAGAAATCTTTAGAGCTTCATTAGAAAGAATAGAAGAAATAACATCTGCAACAGAGGAACAACTGGCTGCATCAGAAGAGGTCTCTTCATCAGCAGAAAATCTATCCAATTTGGCTGACCATTTAAATAATCAACTTTTAAAATTTAAGGTATAAGTATATATTGATATTCTCTGAGTCCATAGACATAGAACCACCTTCAGCAAACGAGGTTGGTTCTTTTTAATTTGTATTACTCTTCTGGAAAGCTATCTAAATCAATTGTATTAACTATATACATACAAGGTGGAATAACGTTTGTAAATAACAAATTTAACTTCCCAAACATGAAATGAAAAAGGATAAAAGTGTATATAACGTTTAAGTAAATAACTGCTTAAAAAGAAAGTCCGATGCCTATTGTAAAAACGAAATAAACAATTAATGAGCTTGATTCAGGTCAAAGACTTAAGAATCTACAACTAATAAAGGAGCAAAAAGTGTCCTTCAGCTTGGGCGAAGTCTGGTGGCTGGGATGATAAAGGGTGAAGGAGTAAACAGTGTTTTTAAATGTTGGATTGATATATTGTATTCGACAAAAACCGGGGCGTGACAGGCACCGCCCCAAAAATGCCACAAAATCAAGGGGTTTCGACAATGTTCGATATTGACAAAGTGGAGGTGTTTCTACCTTAAATTTAGTTTTGTCAACATTGTGTCAGACAAAATCATGTTTAGATTAAATTGTTTCTTTTATGTAATCGCTTTATTATTAAGACAAGAAAGAAACACAATAACAGATAATCTTATAAAGAGGTGACCATAATGGAAACGAAGCAAAATCAGGCAGATTTCCGTGTTAAGATACAACGTTTTGGTAGTTATTTAAGTGGAATGATTATGCCGAATATCGGTGCATTCATTGCATGGGGTATTATTACAGCATTATTCATTCCAACAGGCTGGACTCCTAATGAGACATTAGCAGCATTAGTTGGTCCAATGATTACGTACCTTCTTCCACTATTGATTGGATATACAGGTGGTAAGATGATTTATGATGTACGTGGTGGTGTTGTTGGTGCGACTGCAACAATGGGGGTTATTGTTGGTGCAGACATCCCTATGTTCTTAGGTGCGATGATTATGGGTCCACTTGGTGGGTACTTAATCAAGAAGCTTGATGGTTTATTGAAAGATCGAGTTCGTACTGGTTTTGAAATGTTAGTTAACAACTTTACAGCTGGTATTTTAGGAGCACTATTAACGATAATTGCATTACTAGGAATTGGTCCAGTTGTTGAAGGGTTAAATAAAGTTTTAGCAGCTGCAGTTGAAGGTATTTTCGAAGCTGGTTTGCTTCCTTTAGCAAGTATTTTCATTGAACCAGCAAAAGTTCTTTTCTTAAACAATGCAATTAACCACGGTATTTTAAGTCCAATTGGTATTGAGCAAGCAGCAAGTGCAGGAAAATCAGTATTATTCTTACTAGAATCAAACCCTGGTCCTGGTTTAGGGATTTTATTAGCTTATATGTTCTTTGGAAAAGGATCAGCAAAACAAACAGCACCTGGTGCCGTAGTTATCCACTTCTTAGGTGGTATTCATGAAATTTATTTCCCTTACATTTTAATGAAGCCTATGTTACTTCTTGCAGCAATCGCTGGTGGGATAAGTGGGGTATTCACTTTCACAGTTTTCAATGCAGGTTTAGTAGCAAGTCCATCTCCAGGTAGTATCATTGCGTTACTTGCAATGACTCCAAAAGGTAACTATGTAGGTGTTCTTCTAGGTGTAATTATTGCTGCTGCAGTTTCATTCGCAGTTGCATCATTAATTCTTAAAACAAGCAAGCAATCTGAAGAAGATTTAACAGCTGCTACTGCTAAAATGGAAGCAATGAAAGGTAAGAAAAGCTCTGTAAGTGGTAACTTAACAACTGCTGAAAAAACAGTAGAAGCTACTACAACTGAAGAATTTGATTTCGGAAATGTGAAAAAAGTCATCTTCGCATGTGATGCCGGTATGGGTTCAAGTGCAATGGGTGCATCCATCTTAAAAAATAAAGTTAAAAAAGCTGATATTGAAGGAATTGATGTAACAAACACATCAATCAACAACATCCCAGCTGATGCTGATATCGTTATTTCTCACAAAGATTTAACAGATCGAGCACAAGCTAAGCTACCGACTGCTTATCATGTATCAGTGGATAATTTCTTAAATAGTCCAAAATATGATGAAATTGTAAACAAATTAAAATAATTTAGAGTAAAAAGGATGCCACATTAGGTATCCTTTTTATGTTTTGATGGACATGAGCATAGTGGATGTTTGTCGCTTTTTGTCTAATCGAAGATAAATTCTAATAATCGAAGATAAAATCAGAAAATCGAAGATAAATTTCAAGAATCGAAGATAAATTCTCAAAATCGAAGATAAACATGAAATTCATGAGAAATCCGCAAAATTACAGAGCTATCCACAATTCAAAAAAGAGGTCTTCAATAGAGTAAGGTCAATCAAATAACCTAATAATAATCCTTAGACCAAAACGATCAACCGCATCAGATTCTATATTAACAACAATTAAATTATGTCATGAGTGTAATTGAAAAATTCGCATTTTCTATTGTTTGAATCTATATTGAAGGTGCATTTATAATTAAACTATGTCAATAACTCATGTTGAAACGAGTGATGGAAAATGATTGTTTCTGCAAGGGAGCGGCTTATTCTTCAGTATTTAATTGAAGAAGCCAATCAGGAGGTTACGATTAAAGAGCTCGCTGATGTTATAGATGTTAGTGAGAGAACGATTCATCGAGATTTAAAGAATGTTGAATCATTATTAAAGGAATTTAAGCTCGAATTAGTTAAGCGTGCTGGAATTGGAATCAAAATTGTTGGGAATGAAGCTAATTTTCATGAATTGAGAATTTCAATTCATAAGCAGGATTATAAGGAATATACCCCTGATGAGCGGATGATGGTGGCGTTTTGCACCTTATTAGATCATCAAGATCCGATGAAATTACAGACTCTCGCAAATGATCTTGGGGTGACAACAGCAACAATTAGTCATGATCTTGATAAAATGGAGCCATTTGTGCAAGAATATGGATTAACTTTAATTCGAAGAAGAGGCTATGGAATTGAGTTAACCGGTTCTGAAGAAGCAAAGCGAAAGGCAATAACAAGCCTAATATCAAACCGATTTGATGTTCCAGACTTTTTACGAATGGTCCGAGAAAATATTGATAGAAAATCAACAAACAAAATCGATTCAATTTCTGAACGACTTTTAGGGCTTGTAAAAAAGGATAAAATCATTGTGATTGAGAATTTGATTAATCAAATCAATTCTCGGTTACCATACCCCTTGGCAGATAGTTCTTATGTTGGATTGGTTGTACATCTTGCTCTTGCTATTGAGCGAATTCAACGTGGTGAGAAAATCACCATTAAAGAAGAATATCTTGATCAACTAAAAGACTCTCGTGAATTTACTTTTGCAGAAGAAATAGCAGAAAAACTAGAAAATACATTTAATATATCTATTCCACTTGATGAAAAAGGCTATATTACCATGCACTTAAGAGGTGCAAAGCTCAGATTTGAAGGAAAGCTCGATATTCAAGATGAAAATGTTGAGATTGCTTATCTTGTGCAACGTTTAATTGAGCAGGTGGAGCAGCTTACGAATAATAAACTACAAGATCAATCGCTATTTCAAGGTCTTCTTGCTCATCTTCAGCCAGCTATTTATCGTCTGAAGCAGGGTATGAAAATTACGAATCCACTTCTTCAGGAAATTAAGCGGGATTACCAAGAGCTGTTTGAGGTTATTCAGCAGGCAGTGAAAGTAACACTACCATTTGATAAAGTACCCGAGGAAGAAATAGGATATTTAGTTCTTCATTTTGGAGCTGCTTTGAATAAAAAGAAAGTTATTCGGAAATTAAAGGCTTTAGTTGTTTGTTCTAGTGGTATAGGAACATCAAAGATGCTTGTTACGCAAATTAATAATCAATTTCCTCATTTAACTGAACTGAGAAGTATTTCAGCTTTTGAATTAAGAGATATTGATCTTAACAATTATGATATTATTCTTTCTACCATTGCCATTGAGGAAATTTCCAGTGATTATTTGCTTGTTAGTCCGATCTTGACTCCACAGGAATTGGAAAGAATTAAAAAGTATATAGAAGGAAAAGGACTTGAGATTTCAGGAATAAGCTCTTTTGAAGAAAATAATCCGAAGGTAGAGCTAACTTTAAATTTTGAGCAATTTAAAGATTTTACCGCGAAATCTCACGTTTTGATACAGCTTTTAGAGGATATGGAGCTTTTCAAAATAGTTGATCGTGATGATGTTAGCTCAATTTTGAAGCCTGTAAGTAAAAGATTAAAAGAAAAAGGATTAGTTAAGAACGAGCAAGAAATTGTTGATGCTTTATTACAGAGAGAACAAATTGGTGGCCTAGCCATTCCTGAAACAAAGCTTGCCTTATTTCACGCAAGAAGTGAGACGGTGTTTAGACCTGGGTTTCATGTTCTTGACCTTGAAAAACCTAGAATTCTCCGAGCGATGGACAATGAAATGCTTGAAGTTTCAAGAATTCTTTTATTAATAGCACCAGAGGAAGCAACAAGTGAGGAACTTGAGCTTATGAGCTTTATAAGTGCGAGTATTATTGAATCTCGAGAAAGTATCGTCATGTTTGAAACAGCTACAAAAAGCAGTTTTATTCAATATATTAGTCAGAAATATTTCAAGAACTTTGTTCAAAATATAAGGAGTGTTTAAACAATGAGTATTTTAAATGCAGAAAACATTTTATTAAATCAAAATTATGAAAACAAAATAGATGCAATTAAAGCTACAGGACAAATTTTAGTAGAAAAAGGCTATGTAGAAGCAGCTTATATCGAGGCAATGCTACAACGAGAAGAATTATCTTCAACATTTATGGGGAATTTCGTTGCGATACCACACGGAACAGAAGATGCAAAAACATCTGTAATCAACTCAGGATTATCAGTTATCCAGGTTCCTGCAGGAGTTGATTTTGGCAATGGCAATATCGTAAAACTTCTCATTGGAATCGCAGGTAAAGGTGATGAGCACTTAGAAATTCTTTCTAAAATTGCGATTGTACTTTCTGAAGAAGAAAATGTAGAAAAACTAGTTCAAGCACAAACGAAAGAGGAAATTATTCAGCTTCTTAGCGAGGTGAACTAATTTGAAGGCAACTCACTTTGGTGCTGGTAATATTGGTCGCGGCTTTATCGGGCTTTTATTACATCAATCAGGATATCATGTTGAATTTGTTGATGTGAATGAAGCATTGATAGATGAACTTAATAAAGAAAAATCATATCGTGTGATTCTTGCAAATGAAGAAAAATATGAATTTTTCGTAGAAAATGTTTCAGGAATTAATAGTCAACAATCTCCCGATGCTGTGATAAATTCAATCGCAACAGCTGATATTGTTACTACAGCTGTAGGTCCACATATTTTGAAGTTTGTGGCTCCTTTGATTGCGGAAGGTTTAAAAAAGCGTAAGCAAGTTGGTGGTGGCTCCCTTAACATAATTGCTTGTGAAAATATGGTCGGAGGAAGCAGTGAGCTGCAAAAGCATGTTCTTGAAAAGCTTAATGATGAAGAAAAAGCTTGGGTCCTGGAGCATATTGGTTTTCCAAATTCAGCAGTAGATCGAATTGTACCAAATCAAAAAAATGAACGCTTATTAGATGTTCTTGTTGAACCATTTCATGAATGGGTCATTGATTCAACACAAATAAAAGGTGAACAACCAAATGTTGAAGAAGCATTATTTGTTGATAATCTATCAGCGTATATCGAGCGTAAGCTATTCACAGTGAACACAGGACACGCTGCAACTGCTTATTTAGGCAATCTTGCAGGCTTTTCAACAGTAGCAGATGCAATAGCAAATGAAGAAGTAAAAAAAGATGTTCTTGATACTCTTAAAGAAACGGGCAATGTGTTAGTTTCTAAATACGGTTTTAACGAAAATGAGCATCAAGCTTATATTCAAAAAATAATTGGTCGATTCGCTAATCCTTATATTGTAGATGATGTACAACGTGTTGGAAGAGCGCCTATTCGTAAGCTAGGACCAAAAGACCGTTTAGTGGCACCAGCTTTAGAATACTTAGAGAAATTCAAAGAAGCACCAGAGCATCTTGTAAAAGTAATCGTTGCCGCACTTCAATTCGTTTCCGAGGAAGATCAGGAATCAATTGATCTTAAGAAGATGATTGAGGAAAAAGGGGCAGCAGGTGCATTTAGCGAGATCACAGGGTTAGTTGTGGCTCATCCATTAGTGAAGGATGTAGAGAAGAAGATTTAATCGACAAAAACCGGGTGGTGACAGTCACCTGTATCTGCACCGATATCAATAAAAAATGTCGCCTATTTAAAGAAGGCGACATTTTTTTATTGGTGTTATTCGACAAAAATCGGGTAGTGACAGGCACCTATTTCTGCAAGTCTTCAGCACCTTGTGCAATTAAGTCAAATAGTTCTTCGATGTCTTCAGCTTCTACGCATGAGAATGCGATGCGCAGGTCTGTGGAGTTGATGGAGATTGTTCCGACACCGTATTTGTCTAGTAGGTGTAAGCGTAATTCTTCAGCGTTGATGCTGTGGAGCTTTAAGCACATGAAGTATCCTGAGTTGAATGGATAGTACGTCCAGTACTTTTGGAATTCTTCTTTGTTTAGCACTTCTTTTGTTTTGTCCGCACGGCTTTTCATTAACGCAAACTTTTGCTCTTTTTCTACATCAAACTCGTTTGATTGCAGTGATTGTAAAATAATCGATTGTGAAGGATGAGAGCTGCTTGAGATTGTTCCCCTGATAAGACCCTTCGTTTTTTGCTCAAGTGCATTTAGAATTGCCGCACTTTTACTTGCATAAGTGATAAAGCCTACACGAAATCCCCATACATAGTTTTCCTTCGTTGCTCCATCAATTTTAACTGGTAGTATTCTAGGATGAACATCAGCTAATAAGCTGAAAATTGATTCTGTCATTGAATCTTCATAAAATAATCCGAAATACGCATCATCAATTAGTGCAACAATGTTTAAGCCAGCTTCAGCAGCTTCAGTTAAAACAGATACAATTTCTTTTGCTTCTGATTCTAGTGGTGTGTAGCCTGTTGGATTATTAGGGAAGTTTAGTAAAACAACCACTTTACCAGCAGAACTGTGTGAATTTATAGCTTCTTTTAATCCAGCACTATTAAATCCTTCTGCTTCATTAAATAAAGGAAAAGTGGTAACTGTTCCCCCGCGACGAACTTTAAATGTTAAGTTGTAGTTGCCCCAATATTTATCAGGTAAAATAACGGGTGTACCTTCGTCAACAAATAAGTCAGCGGCAATACTTAAGCCATGTGTTAATGCGTTTGTTACGATTGGATTACCAACGATTTCACCATTTAAGCTTGGATTATCTTTTAGTATTTTCTTTTTCCACTCTGTACGTAGAGCTTCTTTTCCTTGTGGTGGTGCATAAGGGAAAAGGTCTTTAGCAGCGACTTTGTCTCCGAATAGATCTTGAATATGCTGAAAATGCATTGGTTCATTGTTTTCCGTTGCAATACCGATCGTCGCATTAAATCGATGTGCCTTTTTACCAGCTTCCGCTGATTGACTCAAAATACCCTTTGGATAAAACATTTCTTTTCCGAGCTGTGATAGCATATCGTACACATATTCATTTTCTTCTTTAACAGCTTGATTTAGCGCTTGAGCTAATTCATTCATGCTTTACTTCACCTCTATAATTAATAAGTATTTTGAAAATTCATTAAGTGATATTTTATCATAGTAAAGGTTGTTCTCACAGTGGTATTTCAACATTTTAGTGAAAATTAAAGACACAATTTGACACAAGTTTTTATGAGGAAACAAACGATCGTATTAAGCTTCTGTGATTGTTAGTAAATGAAACTTTTTATCACATAGTATTCATTCAGCAATTTCTAAGATAACCAGGTTTGCGCTAAAATATCTTATGACACTTTATGGAAAATAACCTTTGTTAGCATATAATATACTTAAGGATATAAGATAGCGATAGCCTTTACAAGTTAATTCATCATAAAGAAGCATGAACCTTTAAGCTTAGAAACGATTGAGGAGATATATAATGAATATTGTATCAGTGTTACTTGGTGTGATCATTGTTTTGAATATCTTATTTGCTGTTGTTGTGATTTTTCGGGAACGAAGAGATGCACCATCTTCATGGGCATGGCTGCTTGTGTTGTTTTTTATCCCAGTATTAGGTTTTTTATTGTATTTATTATTTGGGCAAAATTTAAGTCGATATCGGATGTTTCAATGGGAAGATCGTAAAAAGCTTGGCATTGAGAAATTATTAGCAACACAGCTAGAGCATATCAGAAACAATATGTTTGAGTTTCAAGCTGACACAGCGATACATCATAAACAACTTATTAATATGCATGTAACAAATAATGATGCTGTTTTAACAGAAGATAATAGTATTGATATTTTTACAGATGGAAATGAAAAATTTGATAAGCTTCTTCAAGATATTAATGAAGCAAAACATCATATTCATTTGCAATATTATATTTTAAAAAATGATCAGCTTGGTAAGCGGCTTCTTTCTGCATTAACAACAAAAGCAGAGGAGGGAGTAAAGGTTAGAGTTTTATATGATGATCTTGGATCGCGGGGCTTAAGGCCTTCATTTTTCCGTAAGCTTCGAGCTGCAGAAGGTGAAGTAGAAGTGTTTTTTCCATCAAAGTTAAGATGGATCAATTTGCGAATGAATTATCGTAATCATCGCAAGCTTGTGATCATTGATGGAAGCATTGGATATGTTGGTGGCTTCAATGTGGGTGATGAATATTTAAGCTTAAATCCTGCATTTGGCTATTGGCGTGACACACATTTACGTATTCAAGGAACAGCTGTACATGCGATTCAAACACGATTTATCCTTGATTGGAATCAAGCAACAGGAAAAAGATGTATTGCTTACTCACCAGAGCTATTTCCAAGTCCAGAAATGACCGGGAAAAGTAGTATGCAGATCGTGACAAGTGGTCCTGATTCTGAATGGGAGCAAATCAAAAATGGCTACATAAAAATGATTTCAACAGCGGAGAAATCAATTTATATACAAACACCCTATTTTATTCCTGATGCAAGTCTTTTAGATGCATTAAAAATAGCCTGCTTATCGGGTGTAAAGGTTGAATTAATGATTCCTAATAAACCAGATCACCCCTTTGTCTATTGGGCCACACTGTCATATGTTGGTGAATTATTAAATTCAGGAGCAAAGATCTACATTTATGATAACGGCTTTATTCATGCAAAAACAATAGTGGTTGATGATGAAATTTCCTCAGTCGGCACAGCCAATATTGATGTAAGAAGCTTTAAGCTGAATTTCGAAGTGAATGCTTTTATTTATGACCGAAATATTTCCTTGCAGCTTGTTGACGCTTTTCGGAAAGATGTGGCACTATCACGCGTTTTAACTCTAGAAGCTTATCTTCAAAGAACACGAAGAATTCGGTTCAAAGAATCTGTATCACGACTGCTGTCTCCGATTTTGTAATATTGCTCCCAATACTTTGGGGGCTTTTTTATGGTGTAATCTTTTTGTAATGAGTTGGTAGGGTGTTGCAGGTTTTGTCGAAAATAGTCTAATCGATGATATTTTCGCAGAATCGACGATAAATCCGAAAAATAGATGACAAATCCGGAAAATCGACGACAAATCAGAAAAATCCGAATCGAAGATAAAATGATTGCAGCCTGCTCGAGGTGTGAAAAAGATACACGTTTTAGCCATAAAGAGTGTTAAGTAAATAAGAGCTAACTTACTTTTACTAAAATTATTAAAGATTTAGTTAGTCTTAAGTGCATTTTGAATGAAAAGCCCTTTGATTAGTCCACTTTTAAAATAAGTAACTATATACATAGTTTGCTCGGCTATTAGTAAAAGTGGGCAGGTTTTGTCGAAAATAGTCTAATCGAAGATATTTTCGCAGAATCGACGATAAATCCGAAAAATCGATGACAAGTCCGGAAAATCGGCGATAAATCAGAAAAATCGGCGATAAATCAGAAAAATCGAAGATAAAATGATTGCAGCCTGCTCGAGGTGTGGAAAAGAAACACGTTTTAGCCATAAAGAGTGTTAAGTAAATAAGAGCTAACTTACTTTTACTAAAAATATTAAAGATTTAGTTAGCCTTAAGTGAATTTTTTAATAAAGAACCCCTTTAATTAGTCCAATTTTAATAAATAGCTATATTCATAGAAATAATGGATGGATTTCGTTGAACAGCCTACTTTTTCTTAAAAAATTTCAGTTAGTCCAAAGAGCCCTTTTAAATGAAAAGCCCTTTGATTAGTCAAAAAGCATTTACCAATAAATATTACATTGATTTTGCAGCACAACAAAAAAACTAGCGAATTCATATCCGCTAGTTACTTGCTCAAAGTTCGAAATAGTCTTTAATCTGATTTCGTAATGATCGCAGTTGCGATTTTTCGGGTATGTTGTTGATCATTCCTTGGATAACTGGGAGTCTAGGTTTATCTTTTTTGAGTTCTTCTTCGATCACTTCAAGTGTGATTGATAAATTTTCATCCTCTGTTTCTGAGATTGCTTTTGCTAGCTGTTGAAGCAGTGCATCTTTACTAGAAGTGATCAGTGGTTCTGAGTGCTTTGTGATCCAATCTAATGTAATAATTGGTTCTTCTTTAGATACTTTGTAGCCAGATGCTAAGTCATCCATTCGGTTCATGATATAGATTGATAGCTTTCTTACATCAATGGATGATTGTTCGAAAATAATTAACTTTAGATAAGACTGTATGATTCCTTGAAGGATGATGTTTAAGTCATACATATAGGCACTAATTGAGGTACCATATAGTCTTGTAAGTGATTGGTGATAGAGACTTCCGATTTCGTAGCCCATTTTTCGGATGAAATCTTCTACCTCTGTATTAATCGGTGTTGTTTGCTCTCTAAATTGCATAATAATAAAATCTTTGTGTCTATTGATTTCTTCAAATTGGATTGTAAGCTGATTTATGAATGCCTCTCGAGGATCTACACCTTCTATATCGATGGAGTCAATTTTTGATTTTATCATATTAAATTGGTACTTAAAGGCTGCAAGTAGTAAAGCATCTTTAGATTTAAAGTGAAGATAAAATGCTCCTTTAGACATTCCGCATGCATCAACAATTTCTTGAATAGATGTTGTTGAGTAGCCCTTTTTAGCAAATAATCTGCTACCTGCTTCGATGATCATTTTTTCTTTAGCATTCATGACAATCTCCTTTTAAGGATATTTACGTAGATTTTGTTGCATTTAGAAATCTAAAAGTAATAGCACTGTATATAGTTTTGTGGCATCTTTTCTTTCTAAAAATCGTTTCTTTTATAAGATAAAAGATTGTTTCTAACAAATTATGAGGTCTATTATCAACAATACTTCAGAAAAGATCCCCTATTAAAGCTTATCTATTTTAGTACCATTTATCTATCTGTTGTCACCTCTTTTTTGTAATTCATGACCATTCGTTCACAATTTACAAAAAGTTAATATGGTATTTACGATATATTCATTGACGAATGACCGACTAGTCATTTATATTATTATATATTGTGACCTAGTAGTCAATGATATTCGAAAAAACGGAGGGTAATATGAATAGCTTAATTAATTTTGTGCTTAAAAACAAGTTTGCAGTATGGCTGCTTACGATAATTGTATCTGTAGCCGGTTTATATTCTGGAATGAATATGAAGTTAGAAACAATCCCTAATATTACTACCCCAATTATCTCTGTTACAACCGTTTATCCAGGTGCAACTCCCCAAGAGGTAGCAGATAACGTAACAGAACCAATTGAACAAACAGTATCAAATTTAAATGGAGTGAGCGTTGTTAGTTCAAATTCATTCCAAAATGCATCATCCATTCAAATTGAATATGGATTTGAAAAGGATATGGATGAAGCAGAAGATGAGTTAAATAGTATTTTAGCAAAGCTTGAATTACCAGAGGGTACTAATGATCCTTCTGTTTCAAGAATTAGCTTAAATGCATTTCCTATCGTAGCATTAAGTATTGCTAATGATGATTTATCACTTGCAGAGCTTACAACAGAAGTAGAAGATAAAATTCTTCCAGCATTAAAAGGTGTTGATGGAGTTTCATCAGTTCAAGTTTCTGGTCAACAAGTGGAGGAAATAGAGTTTTCTTTTAATGAAGAGAAAATGAAAGAATATGGTCTTGATGAAGAAACTGTACAAAACATCATTAAAGGCGCAGATGTAAGTTTTCCTCTAGGATTATATACATTAGATGATACAGAGAAATCTGTTGTTGTTGATGGAAATATTACAAACTTAGAAGATTTGCAAAACCTAGAAATACCTGTTATACCTTCAGCTGGTGCAGCACAGCAAGGAATGATGCCTAGTGAGCAACAAGCTGGTATGACTGGTCAGTCACAAGCTGGTGCAGAAGCTGCTAATCAAGCACAAGCACCTCAATCAATTGAATTACCAACTGTTAAGTTATCAGAAATTGCGAACATTGAATTAGTTGGAAAAGCAGAATCTATTTCAAGAACAAATGGTAAAGAAGCAATTGGAATTCAAATTGTGAAATCTGCTGATGCAAACACGGTTGATGTGGCAAAAGAAGTAGCAGCAGAGTTAGCTGATTTTGAAGAAGAGATGTCAGGCTTAGACGTTGTGTATACACTAGATCAAGCAACGCCGATCGAAGAATCTGTTCATACAATGTTAAGTAAAGCGTTATTTGGAGCTCTTTTTGCAGTTGTGATTATTCTCTTATTTTTAAGAGATATTAAATCAACATTAATTTCAATCATCTCAATACCGTTATCACTATTAATCGCGATTGTTCTTTTAAACCAAATGGATATCACGCTTAATATGATGACATTAGGGGCAATGACAGTTGCTATCGGCCGTGTTGTTGATGACTCGATCGTAGTTATAGAAAATATCTATAGAAGAATGTCTCTAAAAGGTGAAGTATTAAAAGGAAAAGCACTTGTTCGTGAAGCAACGAAGGAAATGTTTATACCGATTATGTCTTCAACGATCGTTACAATTGCGGTATTCCTTCCATTAGCATTAGTAAAAGGAATGATTGGTGAGTTATTCTTACCATTTGCTTTAACAATGGTATTTGCGCTATTAGCATCATTATTAGTAGCCGTAACAATTGTACCAATGATGGCACATAGCTTATTTAAGAAAAATTTATATGGTGAAGGCAAACAGCTGAAACAACATGATGATAAACCTGGAAAGCTTGCGGGGGCTTATCGAAAGATTTTAGAATGGACCTTAAATCATAAAATTATTACATCAGCGATTGCGATTTTAATGCTAGTTGGAAGCTTATTCTTAGTGCCGGTTATTGGTGTTAGTTTCTTATCATCTGAAGAAGAAAAGATGATGATGGTTACCTACAAACCAGAGCCTGGTGAAACAAGAGAACAAGCAGAAGAAATGACAGAAGTTGCAGAGAAATTCTTCCTAGATCGTGAACGTGAACATGTGAAAACAGTTCAGTTTTCTTTAGGAAGTGAAAATCCAATGAATCCTGGTGATACAAATAGTGCTTTATTCTTTGTAGAGTATGAAGATGACACACCAAACTTTACTGAAGAAAAAGAAAAGGTTATTGCAGATTTAACAGAAGAAGCATCTGGTGGTGGAGAATGGGCTTCACAAGACTTTGCATCTGCTGGAGCTAGCAATGCAATCACAATGTTTGTTTATGGTAATAGCATCGAAGACATTACACCTGTAGTTAATGACATTGAAGACATTATGAAAGATAATGACAATCTAAAAAATGTTGAAACAAGTATGTCTGAAACATATGAAGAGTACACATTTGTGGCAAATCAAGAGGAATTAAGCAAGCTTGGTTTATCAGCAGCACAAATTGGGATGGAGCTAAGTCCGACAAGAGAGCGTCCTGTTTTAACTAAGATTGAAAAAGACGGAGAAGAAGTAAATGTCTATCTTCAAGTGGAAGAAGAAGAATACGAATCTGTTGATGATTTAACAGAAAAAACAATTACCTCACCGTTAGGTCAAACAGTAAAAATTGGTGATGTTGTCGAAGTGAAAGAAGGCGAAACATCTAATACTGTAACAAGACGTGATGGTAAAATTTACGTTCAAGTTTCAGGAGAAATTAAAACAGATGATGTTGCTAAGGTTTCATCTGATGTACAAACAAAGGTTAGCGATTTAGATATAGATTCATCTATTGAAGTGAATATGGGTGGAGTAACGGAAGATATCCAAGAATCATTTACTCAATTAGGATTAGCGATGCTTGCAGCAATTGCAATTGTATACCTTATCCTTGTTATAACATTTGGTGGCGGATTAGCACCACTTGCGATTCTGTTCTCACTTCCATTTACAATCATTGGAGCACTTGTAGGATTATTGATTGCAGGTGAAACATTGAGTGTGAATGCAATGATTGGTGCGTTAATGCTAATCGGTATTGTTGTAACAAATGCGATTGTATTAATTGACCGCGTTATTCATAAAGAAAAAGAAGGCTTAAGTACACGTGAAGCATTGCTAGAAGCGGGTACAACTCGATTACGTCCTATCCTTATGACAGCTATTGCAACAATTGGAGCGTTAATTCCATTAGCTCTAGGTCTTGAAGGAAGTGGAATGATCTCTAAAGGTCTAGGTGTAACAGTAATCGGTGGTCTTACAAGTTCAACATTGTTAACACTTGTCATTGTACCGATCGTGTATGAAATGCTTAGTAAATTTAGAAAAAACAAATCATTAGTTGAAGAAGAATAAACAATGCAGGCCTGACAATTGTCAGGTCTTTTTTTTGTGTTTGAAAAAAATATCGTCTCCTTTGTTCAACTAACTAGCACTCGGCATATTAGCATAATCAAAATATAGTGAAAAACATGACAAAAAAGGTATTGCCTCAACTATTCAATGATGGTAATATAAAAATCAACTAAATAGTATAACACATTAATATTATTGTATAACTTATTATTGGGTGTATGGAGGTTTAATGTGACGAAAACTGTATATGTTGTGTCTGATTCAGTTGGAGAAACAGCTGAGTTATTAGTAAAAGCTGTAGCAAGCCAGTTTAATGGTGGAGTAGTTGAGATTCAGCATTTTTCATATGTACAGAATATTGAAGATCTGGAACTAATACTTACTCAAGCGAAAAATAATGATGCGATTATCGCATATACGATTGTTGTTCCGTTTTTAAAGCAATTTCTTGATGAAAAAGCTAAAGAAGAAGGAATTTTCGCTGTGGATTTACTGAATCCCCTTATGCAGGCTTTTCGTGCAAAGTTTAATAGTGAACCAAAAAGTGAACCTGGCTTAATGAGAAAATTAGATGAAAACTATTTTAGAAGAGTTGAAGCAATTGAGTTTGCTGTTAAGTATGATGATGGTCAAGATGTAAGAGGAATTAGACATGCAGATATTGTTTTAATCGGTGTTTCGCGGACTTCAAAGACACCGCTTTCAATGTATTTGGCTAACAAGATATTTAAGGTTGCCAATGTTCCGTTAGTTCCAGAAATCGCTCCACCTGAAGAACTGTTCAACATACCAAAAAACAAATGCGTTGGTTTAGTTATTACACCAAATAAATTGAATGAAATCCGCATCGAACGACTGAAAAATTTAGGTTTAACAGCACAAGCTAATTATGCGAATTTAGGTCGTATTCTTGAAGAGTTGGATTATGCTGAAAAAATTATGAAGCGCATAGGCTGTCCTGTTATTAATGTTTCGAATAAAGCTGTTGAAGAAACAGCTGATGTTATATTAGCGATGTTCAAAAAGAGAGGGGTATGACTTGATGAATAAATTTGTTTATATGTTTAATGAAGGAAACAGTAATCAAAAAGAGCTTTTAGGAGGAAAGGGTGCCAACCTGGCTGAAATGACTAGAATTGGTTTACCTGTTCCATTTGGCTTTACTATATCAACGAAGGCATGCCTTTCTTATTATGAACTTGGTCAATCTACTTCAGTAGAATTAGAGTTTCAAATCTTAGAAGCTCTTAAAAAGCTAGAAAAAGAAACAGAAAAAAAACTTGGTGATCCAACAAACCCTTTGTTGGTTTCTGTAAGATCTGGTGCCGTTCATTCCATGCCAGGAATGATGGATACGGTTTTGAATCTAGGAATGAATGATGAAACAGCCCAAGGATTAGCACAGTTAACAAATAATCCTCGTTTTGCATTTGATTGCTACAGAAGATTTATTCAGATGTTTAGTGATGTTGTACTAAAGGTAGATGCTTTTTATTTTGAACAGTGTGTGGAAGAAACAAGAGAGGAAAAAGGGTATAGATCAGATCCTGAAATGTCTGCAGATGACTGGAAGGAAGTTATTGAGAAATACAAGGGAATTGTGAAAAAACATTGTAAAAGAATGTTTCCTCAAGATCCTAAGGAGCAGTTATTTCTTGCGATAAATGCCGTGTTTGATTCTTGGAATAATCAACGTGCTGTCGTTTATCGCCGTCTCCAAAATATCCCAGGTGACTTAGGTACTGCTGTTAACATCCAAAGTATGGTTTTTGGTAATATGGGCAATGATTCTGGAACTGGTGTTGCTTTTACTCGTAATCCTTCCACAGGTGAAGCAAAGCTTTATGGAGAATACTTAATTAACGCACAAGGTGAAGATGTTGTTGCAGGCATTCGAACTCCTCAACCAATTGCTACTTTACAAGATGAAATGCCTACTGTTTATCAGCAATTCATCGATACATCTGAGTTACTTGAAACGCATTATAAAGATATGCAAGATATTGAATTTACAGTAGAACGTGGACAACTTTTTATTCTCCAAACTAGAACTGGCAAGAGAACTGCACAAGCAGCGATTCGAATTGCAGTTGAAATGGTAAAAGAAAACATCATCTCTAAGCAGGAAGCTATTTTACGAGTGGATCCAGATCAATTAAATCAATTGCTTCATCGTCAAATAGATGACTCTACTGATAAAACACTACTTACAAAAGGGTTACCAGCTTCTCCTGGAGCGGCGACAGGTCAAGTTGTGTTTACGGCAGATGATGCAGAAAAGTTAACACACGATCATAAAAAGGTTATTCTTGTTCGACCAGAAACAACACCAGATGATATTCATGGAATGATTGCTTCACAAGCAACGGTGACTAGTCGTGGAGGGATGACTAGTCATGCTGCAGTTGTGGCAAGAGGAATGGGCAAGGCGTGTATTTGCGGATGTGAAGCTTTGTCTATTAATTTGAAGCAAAAGCACTTTTCAGTAGGAGATATTGTGATAAATGAAGGAGACATTATTACGGTTGACGGCTCTACTGGTGAAATTTTTTTAGGTGAAATAAAGATGATTGAGCCAGGGTTATCTGATGAGTTTCAATTATTATTAACATGGGCAGATGAAGAACGAAAGCTAGGAGTTCGAGCAAATGCGGATAATCCAGAAGATGCTAAAAAGGCTCTTGAATTTGGCGCGGGTGGAATCGGGCTTTGTCGAACAGAGCATATGTTTATGGATCCCAAGCGAATTCCAATTGTTCAGGAAATGATTTTGGCTGAAACGAATGAAGAGCGGAATAAAGCACTAGCTAAGCTGCTACCAATGCAACAAGAGGATTTTGAAGGAATCTTTGAAGCGATGAATGGAAATCCTGTAACAATTCGTTTGTTAGATCCGCCATTACATGAATTTTTACCTGATAAAGATGAATTACTTGTAGAAGTTACAAAATTAAGGATGATTAACACACCTTCAACAGAGCTTAATGAAAAAGAAAGGCTTTTACGAAAGGTACGTCAATTGCACGAATTTAACCCAATGCTCGGACACAGAGGCTGTAGATTAGGTATGATTTTTCCTGAGATATATGTGATGCAAGCAAAAGCGATTTTTTATGCGATTACAAAAGTAACTGCAAGAGGGTTCAAAGTAAAACCAGAAATTATGATTCCTTTGGTTGGACATGTAAATGAGTTAAAAGAAATGAGAAACCTAGTTCAAAGTGCAGAAATGCTAGTATCAGATGAAACAGGCCAATCATACTCTTATCTGATTGGCACAATGATAGAAGTACCACGGGCAGCATTAACTGCTGATTCCATTGCAGAAGAAGCCGACTTTTTCTCTTTTGGTACAAATGACTTAACACAAACAACATTTGGATACAGTCGTGATGATGCAGAAGGCAAATTTCTTCAAGCCTATATTGACCAAAAAATACTCCAAGAAAACCCGTTTTCTACCCTTGATGTCGAAGGAGTTGGAAAGCTCGTTGAAACAGGTGTAAAGCTTGGAAAACAAACAAAACCGAGCTTGAAAACTGGCATTTGTGGAGAACATGGTGGAGAAAAGAAATCCATTCAATTTTGCCATGAAGTAGGCTTAGATTATGTTAGCTGCTCACCATACCGAGTCCCACTAGCTCGACTAGCAGCAGCACAAGCAAATATTCGGCATTCGCAGGTTGAACAAGCGCTCCAAGTTCAATTGTGATTTTGAAGAGAGATTTCTTTCGGCTTATTATGAACATTTAAACTGTGGAAATTTGCAAAGCTTGTAAAAACAGCCTTATATGTTCCGATTAGAGTGCAAAAAAGTAAATTAAAATAAGAATAAACGCGTGAATTCACGCGTTTATTTTTATTGATTTTACAACGTTTTAAACTACTTTCTCTAATTTTATAGCCATAACACAATGTGTTGAACATTGAGCACTTATTTGGAAACAGGCTTAATTGGATTTTAGTATATAGATTATAAATGATTTTTAAGAGATTCAGTGAGAAGATACATCTATTAAAAATAAATAAGAAGTAATATATAATTCCAATGGTCGAAATGAATTATTGATATCCACTATTAAGATAAACTTAGTGAAATGTAGCGGAAGACACTCGACTCCTACGGGAATAGAGGAAAGGCTGAGACCCCGCAAGCGTAGCTGAGGAGACTCAGCTTCCTCCCCGTGGAAAGCGAGTGTCTGCAGCGCAATGGAACGAACTAGATTCTACGATTAACTACAATTTTTACCTCTTCAGTACTTTTCACAAAGGTTCCAACTCCAACCATAAAATCTCCTTAATAATTTCATAGCGAAATCCCATAAGATAAGCTACAATTCTATTAATCTTACTCGACTTTTCATCAGCAGCGTTTTGCTCGAAAATATAGGGTGATAAGGGGCACTACTTTCAAAAAAATCAGGATAGTAGTCATGTTTATTTCTTTTTGCACGTACTCTAATTACAGGACAAGTTGTTGATGGGGGAAAATGTTATGGTATTTTCAAAGGGGAAGAAAGATAAATTTTCAGAGCTGTTATTAAAAATTACGAACAATTTACAGCAAACAACAAAATATTGTTTAAAACAAAAAATAACGAACCATCATGAATTACAGTTATTCTTAGAAACTGTAAAAGAGTTTGAAACAACAGGAGATTCGTTCATACATATCATTACAAAAGAACTGAATTCAACATTCATTACTCCTATTGATCGGGAAGATATTTTGCAGCTGGCTGTTGATTTAGATGATATTTTAGATGGTATCGAGCATATTGCTGCTTTACTTGAAATGTACTCTGTTACAAATTTGACAGAGCATATGAAAAAGTTCATTGTCATTATTGATCAATGTTCAATAGAAATTTCACATGCTATTGAATGTTTGTCACAAAAGAAATTACAAGAAATCTCACCATACTCTTTAAAAATAAAAGAACTTGAATCTAATAGTGATAATTTATTGCGATTAGCGGTTAAAAATTTATTTGCTGTAGTGAAAGATCCTATTAAAATTATTCAACACAAAGATATTTACGAATCATTAGAAGGTATTGTGGATGATTGTCGTAAAGTTTCAAATACACTAGATAGCATTGTAATGAAAAATGCGTAGAGGTCGACAGTAGTATGGAAGAAACCTTACTGATCACAACCTTAATTGTTATCGGCGCATTAACATTTGATTTTATCAATGGCTTTCATGATACAGCTAATGCGATTGCAACAAGTGTATCAACAAAAGCATTAAAGCCAAGGCAGGCGGTTTTACTCGCTGCAGTGATGAATTTCATTGGAGCACTAACATTCACGGGTGTTGCAAAGACAATAACAAGTGACATTGTTGATCCTTTTACTCTAGAAAATGGATCTGTAGTCATTTTATCAGCTTTGATTTCGGCTATTTTCTGGAACCTTTTAACCTGGTATTACGGAATACCAAGTAGTTCATCACATGCAATTATTGGATCAATCGTTGGTGCAGCTATTGCTTCTTCTGGTTTTTTGGGTATTAATTATTCCGGCTTTAGTAAGATTGTTCAGTCGTTATTATTATCACCTGTCTTAGCTTTTGTTGTAGGTTTCTTTGTGTATAGCTTGTTTAAAATAATTTTTCGAAATCATTCTCTTACAAAGTCGAACAATCGATTCCGAAGATATCAAGTGTTAACAGCTGCATTTCAAGCATTTACACACGGAACGAATGATGCGCAAAAAGCAATGGGAATCATCACTCTTGCGTTAATCGCCAACAACTATCATAACTCAACTGAAATCCCTTTTTGGGTGCAATTTTCATGTGCTCTTGTTATGGGACTCGGAACTTCAATTGGAGGTTGGCGAATTATTAAAACAGTAGGAAATAAAATTATGAAGATTCGACCAGTAAATGGTGTTGCAGCAGATATGTCTTCAGCTGCAATAATATTAGGTGCGACAATTTTTCATTTACCAGTAAGTACAACACATGTTATTTCCTCTGCGATTTTAGGTGTAGGAGCTTCACATCGTAGAAAAGGCGTTAACTGGGGCACAGCGCAAATGATGGTGATTACCTGGGTGATTACCCTACCAGCATCAGCCATTCTAGCAGGAATAGTCTATTATTTCCTCCAATTTTTTATGTAAGAAATATATTTCTAGCATATTATAAAAAATAACGCTATTTACAGATTTCCCTGAATGATTTTTCTCATGTCAACATATAAATATGGACAAGGAGAATTGGGGGAGATTACAAATGAATGATCTTTTATTTTTAATTGTGTCACTTCTATTATTAAGCTTTATCACCGGAATGAAAATGCTAATCCACATATGGAGCAATAAGTATGAGTATAAAAATGCGTGGGATTTAGTAGATGTAGAAGCTAATAAGGGTAGAAATCGAAGACAGTATAGACGTTGAAGCAGAGGATTATTCCTCTGTTTTTTCTTTTGGAAAAAGACACTAATAAGTGCTTGGGAAATTCATCCAACAATATGGTTGTTAGCCATGTAGCATCCTTTTTCATCGGTTTTTCTGTATATTTTTTAGTCAATGGTTGAACTTTCCAATGAAGAAAGGATAAAACATATCAATGGATAGACGATATATATAGTGAATATGTACATCTCACAAAGACAACTAGAAAATGAAAAACAATTAAGGGAGACGAGCATGAAATTAAAAATGAAATTTACAGTAGGACGTAAGCTTTTTGCAACATTTGCCGCAATTATTTTACTTATTCTCATATTGAATAGTATTAACACATGGAACATGAATAATATTAACGAACAATCTACTGAAATCAAAGACAATTGGTTACCGTCAGTTGAGTATGTTGGAGAAATGAGATTTTTAATGGAAAGTTATGTTTCTTTAGAATTATTTCATATTACTTCAGTACTTCCTGAGAAAAAGGCAGAATATGAGAACGCTTTAAATCAAGTGTTGGATAAATTAAATGGTGTTTCAGCTGAATATGAAAAGGTAATTTCATCAGATGAAGAGAGAAAAATATATGAAGAAGTAAAATTGGGTTGGGCAGACTATCTTACATCATCTGAAGAGGTTTTAAAAGCGAGTAATGCAGATGACGCTATTGCAGCTAGAGATCTTTTGCGTGAATCTAATGAAGAAATAAATTTGCTTAAAGAAAAGATTAATTCATTAGTCAAACTAAACCATAATGGTGCAGTCGCAGCATCCGATAAAGGAGATGCCATTTTTAAACAAGCGAACATCGTAACAGTTGTGTTTGTGACAATCGTCATTTTATTGTCAGTTATTATAGGCTTCTTATTAACGAGAAGCATTTCGAGACCGCTTACAAATATGGCCAAGCAAGTAAATGAGGTTGCAAAAGGGAACCTAAATGTTGAACCACTTAAAATTAGAAATAAAGATGAGATTGGTAGTCTTGCAATTGACTTTAATGAAATGACAAGTAGTTTAAGAGAAGTTATTAGCTCAGTTACAGGTCATTCTCAACACGTAGCGTCAACATCTGAAGAGCTAACTGCAAGTGCAGAGCAAACATCTAAAGCTACTGAACAAATTACTGAATCGATTCAAGAAGTGGCTTCAGGAACGGATACTCAGCTGCAACAGGCTTTAGAAGCAAATAAAGCAGTAGAAGAAATTTCAAAAGGTATGACTCAGGCAGCAAACTCGATTGTCGTAGTCGCGGATTTATCATCATCTGCAAGCGAGCAAGCTATAAATGGATCAACTGTTGTAGAAGTGACAATAGAACAAATGAACGATGTGCAAACAAAAGTTCAATCGGCAACACAAGTGGTCAACTCATTAGGAGAAAAATCAACAAAAATTGCTGGTATTGTTTCTCTGATTAATAGTGTGGCAGAACAAACAAACTTACTAGCGCTTAATGCTGCAATTGAAGCAGCAAGAGCTGGCGAGCATGGAAGAGGATTTGCTGTTGTTGCGGACGAAGTACGTAAATTGGCAGAAGAATCGAGTCATGCAACAAATGAAATTCGAGCGATATTAGGAGAAATAAAGCTAGAAGCTGATAAAGCTGTGGAATCAATGGATGAAGGATCAACAGCTGTTGAATTAGGTATTGTGAAAGTGAAAGAAACAGGTGAAACATTTAAAGGAATTGTGAAGGTGATTGAAGAAGTTGCCGCACAATCTCAGGAGGTTTCAGCAATTGTTGAAGAAGTGACAGCGAGCTCACAATCTATGGTCAAGATGGTTGAAGAAGTTGCGAGTATTTCACAACAAACAGCAGGAAACACACAAAATGTTGCCGCATCTGCTGAAGAACAAAACGCCTCTATGGAAGAAATTGCAGCTTCCTCTGAATCACTAAGTCAACTAGCGATTGAGCTTCAAGAAATTGTTAGTCGTTTTAAAATATAGAAACAGTTTAAGTAGTATTATGAAGGATTTTTAGAAAGAGGCTTAGACATAATTATTTAAGCTAATGATAAACCCGAATTATTAGGCGATCAATTAATCTTTCGCCCAATAGTTCGGGTCTTTTTGCTTTCTTCAATAATTTTTTTGAAATTGCTAACTATTTTTAAGCAATAGTGGAATGGAGCGGAAGTCACTAGGGCACCTACGGGAATAGAGGAAAGGCTGAGACCCCGCAGGCGTAGCCGAGGAGACTCAGCTTCCTCCCCGTGGAAAGCGAGTGGCTGCAGCGCAATGGAACGAACTTTTTTTTAGCTAAACTGATTAATCTTCTAGGTTTTTTAATTATCAGAAATGCGATCTTTGCAAAACGCATATAAGATGAAGAACAAAAAAGAAGTCAAGTAGATAATTTACTTGAACATTCATATAGTAGAATGTATAAGGAATTATGATAACAAATTGTTCTTTCTCTTGCTTTGTAGTATATTTGAAACACGAATTTATATAAAAGAGGTTATTGCTAATGAGCTTACAAAATGAAATAAATAAACGACGTACGTTTGCTATTATCTCGCATCCGGATGCTGGGAAAACGACGTTAACCGAAAAATTACTTTTCTTTGGACAAATTATACGTTCCACTGGAACAGTAAAAGGGAAGAAAACAGGAAAATTTGCTGCATCTGACTGGATGGAGATTGAGAAAAAACGTGGAATCTCTGTTACATCAAGTGTAATGAGCTTTCCATATCATGATTTTCATGTGAATATTCTGGATACACCAGGACATGAAGATTTTAGTGAAGATACGTATCGTACACTAACAGCAGTTGATAGTGTTGTCATGATTATAGATTCAACAAAAGGTGTAGAGCCACAGACAATTAAACTTTTCAAAGTGTGTAGAATGAGAGGAATTCCAATCTTTACATTCATCAACAAGCTTGATCGTGAAGGTAGAGATCCCTTAGAGCTTCTTTCTGAAATTGAAGAGGTGCTTGGAATTGAGTCATATCCAATGAACTGGCCTGTTGGAAGTGGGAAACGTTTCTTAGGAATTCATGATCGATTCAATAATCAATTTGTCCGTTTTAAGGGTGATGAAGAGGAAGAAATCATACCATTAGATGAAATTGCTGGTACTGATATTGAAGAAAGTGTTATCTATCAAGATACATTAGGTGAGCTTGAGCTTCTTGAAGAAGCAGGAAATGAGTTTACTCCTGAACGTGTAGAAAAAGGAGAGCTTACACCAGTATTCTTTGGTAGTGCTTTAGCAAACTTTGGTGTTCAAACGTTTTTTGATACCTTTTTGCAATTTGCTGCACAGCCTCAGCCACGAAAAACAGATCAAGGCTTAATTGAACCTGAAAAAGATCAATTTTCTGGTTATATCTTCAAGATTCAAGCGAATATGAATCCAGCTCACCGTGATCGTATTGCCTTTTTCCGTGTATGCTCTGGAAAATTCGAGCGTGGTATGAGTGTGAATTTAAGCAGAACAAACAAAACCATCAAGCTGAATCAAACTCAAGCTTTTATGGCGAAAGATCGTGATACAGTAGATGAAGCATATCCAGGTGATATTATTGGGATTTATGATCCAAATATTTATCAAATTGGAGACACATTAATTGGTGGAAAAGAATCTTATCAATATGAAGAGTTACCACAATTCCCACCAGAATTATTTAAACGAGTTCAAGCGAAAAACGTGATGAAAGCAAAGCAGTTTAGAAAAGGAATTGAACAGCTTGTGCAAGAAGGTGCGATTCAGCTTTATCGCCAAGAATTGAATGATTCAATTATTTTAGGTGCAGTTGGGCAGCTTCAATTTGAGGTTTTTGAATACCGAATGAAGGCAGAATATAATGTGGATATCGAATTTACTGCATTAGGAGAACGAATTCCTCGTTGGATTAAAAGTGAAAAGTTTGAAAAACGTTTCTTTGATTCTAGAAGTATGCTAGTTCGTGACCGTTTTGGTGCGTATGCTGTTTTATTTGAAAATGAGTTTACGTTAAGATACTTCCTTGAGAATCAAAAGGAAATTGAGCTTGTTGATTTATTAGAAGAAAATGATTATCAAGGTACAACATCACATAAATAATGATCTTAGGCTATATTCGTAAACTTTGTTGCTTGTAGTAAATTGAAGGATCTATCACTGTATAAAATCTAGTGGCATCTTTTCTTCTCTAAATAGTACCTTTTATAAGATAAAACATTGTTTTAAACTTGGTATTAGGTCAATTAGCAGCAATCTTTCAGAAAAGAGCCTATGTTAAGAGGTTAGTTCATTTGAATTAGCCTCTTTTTCATTGCACATGTTATGATAAAGCTAAAAAGCGTGGGGATTATGTTGAACATTATTAAAGCAGAAATAACAGAACTGAATCAAGTTGCAACATTATTTAATGATTACAGAGTGTTTTATGATCAGACTTCAAATATTGATGCAGCAACATCTTTTATAAAAGAACGAATGACTATGAAAGAATCAGTTATTTTCTTGGCGTTAGATGGTGAAATTCCAATGGGGTTTGTGCAATTATACCCAATTTTCACTTCAGTAGGTATGAATCGTAAATGGTTGTTAAATGATTTGTTTGTTTCAGCAGACTATCGCCGTCATGGAGTAGGAAAAGCACTTATGAATGCAGCGAAGAAGCTTGCAGAAGAAACAAAAGCTTCAGGAATTTTATTAGAAACAACAAAAGATAATAACAAAGCACAAGCTCTTTATGAAAGTATAGGTTATGAAAAAGAAGAGTCTGTTTACTTTTACAATCTTTCATTATCAAAATCTTAACGAGTTATAAATTGATTACATTTGAATAGGAGATTTCTAATGGTTTTAAAAGCAATCTTAGCTTTAACTTTACCTTTTTTACTTGTGTTACTTTTTACACGTGTTAGCTATAACCATTATGTTGGAACGGCATTAACAGCAGCACTTCTACTTGCATCTTATTCAAGAGGATATGCAGATACGTGGTTTATTATGGTTTTAGATTTTATCTCACTATCAGTTGGCTTTGTTTACGCCCGTAAAATGAAAGCAGATCTTATCAAGAAGAAATAGGTTTGACAAGCTACATAAAAAGGAATACTTAAAAGAGCTACTAGAAATAGCTCTTTTTTTGAATTTACCAAATTAAGTATTAAGGTTTTTTTGAAACTATATTTCTTTGGTGTATTAAAGAAATATATATAATCTCACTAAATGATCTTACTACTTAAAAGTGTTTTAAGAATTTAAAAAGATCATACTATGTAAATTCTTTATAGTGGAATGTAGCGCAAGAAACTTGACTCCTGCGGGTGCAGAGGAAAGGTCGAGACCCCACAGGCGAAGCCGAGGAGGCTCGACTTCCTCCCCGCGGAAAGCAAGTTTCTGGAGCGAAATGAAACGGACTCGTTTCTACCTAACAATTACATGGCAAGAAATTCACATTAAAAAAACAATACGAACTTTAGTTCGTATTTTTAGTCATTTAATATAAATTTATGGTAATATGTAGATAATTGAAATCGAATGGAGGCTTATGCGTGAGCGAGCAATTTGAATTAGTCTCAAAATACAAACCAGAAGGTGATCAGCCTAAGGCGATTACTTCGTTAGTTGAAGGAATACAGCAAGGGAAAAAACATCAAACATTACTTGGAGCAACAGGAACAGGTAAAACCTTTACTGTTTCAAATGTGATTAAAGAGGTTAATAAACCTACACTCGTTATTGCTCATAATAAAACATTAGCTGGGCAGCTTTATAGTGAATTCAAGGATTTTTTCCCTAACAATGCTGTAGAGTATTTTGTTAGCTACTATGATTATTATCAGCCAGAGGCATATGTTCCACAAACAGATACATTTATTGAAAAAGATTCAAGTATAAATGATGAAATAGATAAACTTCGTCACTCAGCAACTTCATCACTTTTTGAACGTAAAGATGTTATCATCATTGCTAGTGTTTCTTGTATTTATGGTCTTGGTTCTCCAGAAGAATATAAAGAGCTTGTTGTTTCATTAAGAAAAGGTATGGAAATTGAGAGAAACCAACTATTAAGAAGGCTAGTTGATGTTCAATACGAGCGAAATGATATTGATTTTCGTAGAGGAACATTTCGAGTACGCGGTGATGTTGTAGAAATTTTCCCGGTATCACGTGATGAACAATGTATTCGAGTTGAATTTTTCGGAGATGAAATTGATCGAATTCGAGAAGTTGATGCGTTAACAGGTGAAATTTTAGGTGAACGCGAGCATGTTGCGATTTTCCCAGCATCTCACTTCGTTACCCGAGAAGAAAAGATGGAAAAGGCTATTGTGAATATTGAAGCAGAGCTTGAGGAGCGATTAGAGGTATTACGTGAAAATGGTAAGCTTCTTGAAGCACAGCGTCTTGAACAAAGAACAAGATATGATCTTGAAATGATGAGAGAGATGGGCTTTTGCTCTGGAATTGAAAACTATTCCCGTCATTTAACATTACGACCATCAGGATCAACACCATATACACTGATCGATTTCTTTCCTGATGATTTTTTAATTGTGGTTGATGAATCACATGTTACCCTTCCACAAATTAGAGGGATGTTTAATGGTGACCAAGCACGAAAGCAGGTTTTAGTTGATCATGGCTTTCGTTTGCCATCAGCCATGGATAATCGTCCACTTCGGTTCGAGGAATTTGAAAAGCATTTACATAATATTCTTTATGTTTCTGCAACACCAGGTCCATATGAGATCGATCATTCACCTGAGATGATCGAGCAAATTATCCGACCAACTGGATTACTTGATCCAACAATTGATGTTCGTCCGATCGAAGGTCAAATTGATGATTTAATCGGTGAAATCCATGATCGAACTGAGAAAAATCAACGTGTGTTAATTACAACATTAACGAAGAAAATGTCTGAAGATCTAAGCAGCTATTTAAAGGAGCTTGGAATAAAAGTAAACTATCTTCATTCAGAAATTAAAACCTTAGAGCGAATCGAAATTATTCGTGAGCTTCGATTAGGTAAATATGATGTGCTTATTGGAATCAACCTTTTAAGAGAGGGTTTAGATATTCCCGAGGTCTCATTAGTCGCAATTCTTGATGCAGATAAAGAAGGCTTTTTACGCTCTGAGCGTTCACTCATTCAAACAATCGGTCGTGCAGCACGTAACTCTGAGGGGCATGTAATTATGTATGCAAATAAGATTACAAAGTCGATGGAAATTGCAATGAATGAAACACAGCGTCGTCGTGAAATTCAAGAAGAGTACAATAGAAAGCATGGAGTTACTCCAAAAACAATCCAAAAAGCTATTCGTGATAGTATTCGTGCAACAATGGCTGCTGAATCACCTGAAGAATATGATGCACCGATTTCAAATAAATTAGCGAAATTAACGAAAAAAGAACGTGAGAAAGTAATAGAAGGAATGGAAACAGAAATGAAAGAAGCAGCAAAAGCATTGAACTTTGAACGAGCTGCTGAATTACGTGATTTAATTTTAGAGTTAAAAGCAGAGGGGTGAAACGAGGATGGCAATGGAACATATAATTGTGAAGGGAGCACGTGCTCACAATTTAAAAAATATTGATGTAACCATACCGCGAGATAAGCTTGTTGTTTTAACAGGATTATCAGGTTCAGGGAAGTCATCATTAGCTTTTGATACGATTTATGCAGAAGGTCAACGACGCTATGTTGAATCATTATCAGCATATGCACGTCAATTTTTAGGTCAAATGGATAAGCCTGACGTTGATGCGATAGAAGGTTTATCACCTGCGATTTCAATTGATCAAAAAACAACAAGTCGAAATCCACGTTCAACTGTTGGAACAGTAACAGAAGTGTATGATTATTTACGTCTTTTATTTGCACGTGTTGGGCGACCAACATGTCCAATTCATGGCATTGAAATCACATCACAAACGATTGAGCAAATGGTTGATCGAATTCTCGAATATCCTGAACGAACAAAGCTTCAGGTGTTAGCTCCAATTGTTTCAGGACGAAAAGGCACACATGTAAAGGTGTTTGAGGATATTAAAAAGCAAGGCTATGTACGTGTAAGAATTAATGGTGAAATGCAGGAGCTTTCAGAAGAAATCTCATTAGAAAAAAATAAAAAGCACTCGATTGAAGTTGTTATCGATCGAATTGTTGTCAAAGAAGGTGTAGCATCTCGTTTAGCGGATTCATTAGAAGCTGCCCTTCGTCTTGGTGAAGGTAAGGTTATGATTGATGTAATGGGAGAAGAAGAGCTG
Source organism: Metabacillus litoralis (assembly GCF_007994985.1). GTDB lineage: Bacteria > Bacillota > Bacilli > Bacillales > Bacillaceae > Metabacillus > Metabacillus litoralis. The sequence continues at coordinate 189,840 of NZ_VOQF01000005.1, forward strand.
CTATTTAGTGAACATCATGCTTGCCCACAATGTGGCTTCTCAATCGGTGAGCTTGAGCCAAGAATGTTTTCGTTCAACAGTCCTTTCGGCGCATGTCCTGGCTGTGATGGTTTGGGTACAAAGCTAGAGGTTGATTTAGATCTTGTTCTTCCAAATAAAGACCTCACTCTAAAACAACATGCCATCGCACCATGGGAGCCAACAAGCTCACAATATTATCCACAAATGCTTGAAGCTGTTTGTAATCATTATGGAATAGATATGGATATACCCGTGAAGGATCTTCCAAAGCATATGATGGATAAAATATTATTCGGCAGTGATGGCGAAGAAATTTATTTTCGTTATGAAAATGATTTCGGTCAAATTCGTGAAAATTACATACAATTTGAAGGTGTAGTCAGTAATGTAGAGCGTCGTTATAAAGAAACAAGCTCAGATTTTATTCGTGAGCAAATGGAGAAATACATGGGTCAGCAAGATTGCCCAACATGTAAAGGACATCGTCTTAAAAAAGAATCACTAGCAGTGTTAATTCAAGGAAATCATATTGGTGAAATAACAAAGCTTTCAGTTCAAGATTCTTTATCATTTTTTCATTCCCTTTCGCTTACGAAAAAAGAAATGACAATAGCGAACTTAATTTTAAAAGAAATTAGTGAGAGATTAGGCTTTTTGAATAATGTTGGACTTGATTATTTAACATTAAATCGAGCAGCTGGCACATTGTCAGGTGGAGAAGCACAGCGTATTCGCCTTGCCACTCAAATTGGCTCACGCTTAACAGGTGTTTTGTATATCCTTGATGAACCATCGATTGGTTTACATCAACGTGATAATGATCGATTAATTCAAACACTGCAAAATATGCGGGATATTGGTAATACACTTATCGTTGTCGAGCATGATGAAGATACAATGATGGCTGCTGATTATTTAATCGATATTGGACCTGGTGCAGGAATTCATGGTGGACAAGTTATCTCTGCAGGTACACCTGAGGAAGTAATGAATGATGAAAACTCCTTAACAGGTCAATATTTAGTAGGACGTAAATTTATTCCACTACCATATGAACGAAGAAAGCCAGATGGTCGATTTATCGAAATCAAAGGTGCAAAAGAGAATAACTTAAATAATGTAAGTGTGAAATTCCCACTAGGCACGTTTATCTCAGTTACAGGTGTATCAGGTTCAGGGAAAAGCACATTAGTTAATGAAATTCTTCATAAATCACTGGCACAAAAGCTGCATAAAGCAAAAGCTAAGCCAGGTGAGCATAAAGAGGTTAAAGGAATAGATTATCTAGAAAAAGTAATTGATATTGATCAATCACCAATCGGACGTACACCCCGATCTAATCCGGCAACATATACGGGAGTTTTTGATGATATTCGTGATGTTTTCGCAACAACAAACGAAGCAAAAGTAAGAGGCTATAAAAAAGGTCGCTTTAGCTTTAACGTAAAAGGTGGACGTTGTGAAGCATGTCGTGGAGACGGAATTATTAAAATTGAAATGCACTTCTTACCAGATGTGTATGTTCCTTGTGAAGTTTGTCATGGCAAAAGGTACAACCGTGAAACACTTGAAGTCACCTATAAAGGAAAGAATATTTCTGATATCTTAGAGATGACTGTTGAGGATTCTGTTGGTTTCTTTGAAAATATTCCAAAAATCAAACGTAAACTACAAACGATTTTTGATGTTGGTTTAGGATATATTACACTTGGACAACCAGCAACAACTCTTTCAGGTGGAGAAGCGCAAAGAGTGAAGCTAGCATCAGAATTACACAGACGCTCAACAGGTCGCTCATTATATATTTTAGATGAACCAACAACAGGCTTACATGTTGATGATATCGCACGTCTTCTAAAAGTACTACAACGATTAGTTGATAATGGTGATACCGTTCTAGTGATTGAACATAATTTAGATGTGATCAAAGCAGCAGATTATCTTGTTGACTTAGGTCCTGAAGGTGGAGACAAAGGTGGTCAAATCATCGGAGTCGGAACACCAGAAGATATTATGAACAATGAAAAGTCCTATACAGGTAAGTATTTGAAACCTGTCATTGAAAGAGACCGTGAGCGAATGCGGAAGCTTGTGAAAGAAAAAGAAGAAGTAACACAATAATAGATAATTAAGTAAAAAACTACTCTTGAATTAACAGGAGTAGTTTTTTTGCTTTCTTGAAGAAGACAAAGATCTAAATGTAAATTAAACTAAAGCTAATAAGTGTTTTAGTAAGCGCATTTTATTTTAAAGGATGATTGATATGGAAGTTAAAGCTTTAACGAATGTGTATAAAGAAAAATTCATTGCGTACTGCAAGAAATATCGAAATGATGTTGATGACTCCTTTTTATATGATGAAGATTTAAGAAATTTTGAACTCAACGATGATAACCCTACTTACCTTATTTTAAATCAGGAAAGAGAAATTATTGCTGCTGCTTCCTTAATGATTGATGAATACAATAAACGAGGGAAAAAAGCTCGTTTTCGACTTTTTCATTCTGAAGTAGATGATTTTAGCTGCTATAGCTTACTTTTAGAGAAGATTCTGCTACATACAAAGGGCTTGGAGAAGGTATTCCTTTTTATTAATCTTGAAAATGAAAAATTAATGAATATAATGAAAAAATTGAATTTCACAATAGAAAGATATTCATTCGTTCTTTTAAGAGAAAATACAGAGGTGGAAGAGCCAGTATACTCCACTGATTACAACGTTAGAGATTTTAGACAGGGAAAAGATGAAGAAGTTTGGTGTAATGTTAGAAATGAGGGATTTGCGAAGCTTCAAGGAAATGAAACACCAATTGATCCAGAAAATGTAGCGAAGATGCTCTCAAGTGAAGACTATCTAGAAGGTGGAATGAAAATTCTATATCATCAAGAAAAACCTGTTGGAGTTGTGAGGTGTACGAATGATGTTTACCTTAATGAACCAACAATGAATATAGGACCTATCAGCATCATTCCTGATTATCAAGGAAAGGGTCTAGGTAGGAATTTACTAAGAACTGCACTGAAATTTGCTCAAGAACAAACCTATAAAAAAACAATATTATGCGTGAATGCTGAGAATGATCATGCAAAAAAACTATATCTTCAGGAAGGTTTTAAACAGGTTGAAGCAGTTGCTTGTTATAAGTATGATCTAACTGTGTAAGGTGACTGAGTGTAAAAAAGCGTAGTAGTCAGTTAATCTATGAGATATTTTAAAGAGCAACATTGAATTATGTTGCTCCATATATATATTAGTTAGGGCTATGTTAAAGCTCTAAATGTTAATTTTCAACACACTGTTGATTGTAGCGGAAGACGTGAGACTCCTGCGGGAATGCGAGTCAAAGGGAGACCCCGCAGGCGCTCGCGCCGAGGAGGCTCCCGGACCGCCCGCGGAAAGCGAACGTCTGCAGCGGAAAGAAACAGACCAATTTAAGAACCATTTTATAAGGTAAACGGTTTTATGCATATCTAAATAAGTCAGTATACAGTTTGTACTAAGATATATTTAATAACTATTTTCTGAGTTAACAATAAGTAAAAATCAAAACGAAAACTCTTCTCCACCTTTACTTCTAATAATTAACTCATACGGCTGATTTTTAACTTTTGCCTGTACTTCATCTGTTTCAAGAAATGAGATAATTTCATTCTCAATTTTCTTCACCGTTGCTTCAGCATCTTTATCATTCAGCTTCATCGTTGTTTTAATAATAATCTGCATTTTTTCTGGTCTATAAGAATAAGCATAGCTTGAAACATGGAACTCCTTGTTTAATGAAAGACCTTCATGAATGGTTCGTAAGTAATCGAGCCATATTCCCTCACGCTTGTTATTTTCAACATCCACCTTTGTAAATGACACTGTTTTATCCAATCCATTATCCTTTGCTATATCTAAGGTAATCTTTGAGATCTCATTCTCTCTTGTTTCTGTTAAAGGAATATCTATTTCAATTTTTTCGTTATAAGGATTTACAGTTATGATGTCAAATCCGCTACTTCTTAAATTCTTTTCGATGACTTGACCCAAGTCTGCAAGTTTTTTCTCTTCTTCTGATAAAGGAGTGATTTCAGGAATATAAGAAGATACTTTAATTTTGTACTGATCATAACCTTTGCTTTTAAGAATTTCGTCTACAATATTTGTAATCTTCTTCCTCTCTCGATCTGCATCCTCTTTCGTTCCTTCTAAGCTAATTTCAAATAATATCTTATCTCCCGGAGTCATCCCAATCGATGCACGATGATATCCCGCTTTTTCTATTGCTTCATAAATTAATAAATCAATAGACTTTGATTGAAATAGCTGACCTAGAAATGGGATTTTCGATTTCATTTCAGCCATAGTTGGAGATAGAATTGTGGATGTTGCTATGATGCCAAAGCCTATGACGATTGCGACTGCAATTGGGTATTTTCTTTTTTTACGTTTCTCAAAACGATCGCTCATTTGTTTTATAGATGTACTTGAGTTTTCAGATTCTTTCTTAATATTTTCAGCAAATTTGTATAAAGATGATGGAACATCTATAGAATCTACTTCTTTATGTATTTCTTCTTTTACTAATTTGTTAATAGGTTTCAACGTATATTCACCTCTATCATTTGATTTTCGAGCAGCTTTTTCTCTAATGCATTTCTGCCTCTTCGTAAATGAGATTTAACAGTTGGGATTTTCAGATTTAATAAATTTGCTATTTCATTTATTGACAGCTCTTGATAATAATAAAGTAAAAGTACAGTACGATAATCCTCATTAGTTAATGAAGTAATGCTTTTCTTTAGCTCACCTTCTGTTTCGTCTTTGATAATTGCTTCTTCAACATTTTCTTTCTCAGCAATAAGTGAAATCTCATCAGAGAACTCTTTTTCTTTAGCAAATTTTCTTATCATATCAATTGATCTGTGTGAAACTAATGTAAGAAACCAAGTCGTAAAATAATGGATTTCTTTACCGTTCATAATGTTACGATAAGCCTCAATCATGGATATCTGTAGCACTTCTTCAGCTTTTTCCTTTGAACGGAGTATCGAGTAGCTTGCACGATAGCCCTTTTCTATTAACGGGTGTACAAGTTCAGCAAAAGCAGAATCATCTCCATTTCGAACTCGCTTTACTAATTCTTTTTCCATAAAAGGCAACTCCTTTTGTTCTAGTACCTAATAGGCGTATATACTTTTCATTTGGATGCATATTTTTGAAAAAAATAAATCACTTTCTGGAAAACCACACCAGTTTATTGAAACCTCTTTTATCTTTCATTCGTATTAAGAGTAAGGGAGAGTGAAGTAATGGATAAAACAAATAAGATAATAGCATCATTAAATTACTTTAGTGTGTTTTTTGCACCGTTTTTGTTACCGATAGCAGTTTACTTTATCGTTGATCATCATGAAGTTAAAGAACATGCGAAAAAGGCCTTAATTTCACATATTGTTCCATTTCTCTCAATTATTGCACTAATCATAACAGTTGTATTTAGTGGGTTTTCAAATCCGTCAGAAGCAGCAATGTTAACTGTCTTTTTTGGAGGTATTTTAGTCGTTGGAATAATCAATCTGATCGTTTTTATTTGGAATATTGTTAAAGGAATTAAACTATTAATGACTGTATAACAGATAGAAAAATATAAACTGAGGAGAATGACCATGAAAGAACAAAAAATAAGAATTTTAAAACTTGTTGAAGAGGGTAAGCTATCTGCAACTGAGGCACTTTCATTAATCGAATCATTAGAAAGTGAAAAACAAGAAAAAGAAGCAAAGTTAACTGCGTTATCAACAGAAGTTATCAATCAGGGTGATCAGCAAAAAAATGAACATCAAGAAACAAATGATTTTAAGCAATCATTAGGAACAAAATTAATGGACTGGGTTGATACAGCTGTTAAAAAAGTAAAGGAAATTGATCTTGATATAAACTTTGGAAAATCAATTGATCTTCAGCACATTTTTCAATTTCCAGGAGCAGCCTTCCATGATATAGATATTAACGTACCTAATGGAAGCGTCAGTATTCAGCCTTGGGGTGATCAAGATATTCGAGTTGAATGTGATGCAAAGGTTTATCGAGTAGAAAATAATGAACAAGCAAGAGAGACATTTTTATCAAGCATTGACTGTACAGTTGAGGGAAATCGCTTCATTTTCTTCACTGAGAAAAAAACATTAAAATTAAACTTAACTGTAAAGGTCCCAGAGCAGTTATACGAAAATATTAAGGTGAAATTGTTTAATGGTCCAATAAGAGGGGAAAATCTACATGTAGAGAGTTTAAAAGCGAAAACGGCAAATGGAGTTGTCTCCTTTTCATCTATTACTGCTAAAAAAGCTGAATATGAAACAGCAAATGGGCAAATTAAGCTTGCAAACTCAAAATATGAAAAGTTTGCTGCAGAAACAATAAGTGGAATCATTGAATTTGACGGAGTAGTTGAACGAGCTGATATTCAAAGCTTTAATGGAAATCTTATGATTAAGGTTAAAGATCATGCTTGTGAGACTTTATATGCAAAAACAACAACAGGAAACATCGAAATTCTTTTACCTGAAGAAAGCAGACTTGTTGGTGATTTGAAATCGAATTTAGGTGCTGTTTCAACACTATTAAAGGATGTTGAAATTTCATATGAAAAAAGTGATACGATCCAAAAGGAATTAAGATTTAGAACATCTAAGGAACCTACGTTAACTTTATTTGCCGATTCCAAAACAGGATCTATTGTCGTTAAGTAATTTTACAAAGAAATTAAGGGTGAAAATACTATGAAAAATTTATACAGATCAACAACTGATCGAAAACTATCAGGAGTGCTTGGTGGTTTATCAGATTATTTAGGCATGGATGCTTCTTTACTCCGAATATTGTTTGTGATAGTAGGGGTTTTTACAGCATTTCTTCCATTAGCAATCATTTATGTCGCGTGGATCTTTCTAGTTCCGGAAGAATCGGAAGTTAGTTGATATGGTGAAATGGATTGTAAGTATTCTTGTTAATGCATTAATTTTAATAGTTGTTGCTGGCTTTTTTGATTCATTCCATTTAAGTGGTATTGGAGCAGCACTTGGAGCCAGCTTTATTTTGTCTGTTCTAAATGTACTAATCAAACCATTTTTAATTTTACTTACATTACCTGTAACAGTCCTAACACTTGGATTATTTCTGTTTGTCATAAATGCCATCACCTTAATGATAACAGAAGGTCTAATGGGGGATTCTTTCGTAATTGAAGGGTTTGGTACAGCATTAATTGCTGCTATCTTTATCTCTTTGTTACATCTAATGATTCAAAAAGGAATTGTCGAGCCGATGAAGAAAAGCAAATGATAATATGATCATTGGTGAGACGATCCTCACTTTTTGTCGAACGTAACATTTTGTTTAATCTTATATTCTTTAACACCCTGTACATACTATAAATGGGTGAATAGTATGGACAATAAGAAACTTAAAAAAACAGTACTTCTTTTATTCTGGTTCACAATTCTTATACCAATGATTTTTCCTTCAACAAAAGCTGTAAGTCATTCAATTAACTCTTCGAAAATTAAATATAGTGCTGCACAAAGCTACTATCATACACATCGGTATTTATCCACAAATAAACAACATATGAAAATAAGTGAAAATGCTACAAAAACAGAGCCGCCTAAAAAGTTCAACCCTTTAGGTGAGATAGAGTTTTCAAAAGAGAAATATCATTCATTGCTTCAAAAAAATAGTGAAGAAAATGAAACACATGCTGTTTCTAAATTTCCTTATCACAGATTTGATGTAAAGGTTGATCAAGATATTCAACCTTCTGATATGCTATCACTTCATTGGGAGGGAAAGTCGCTTGCTGGAAGGCAGGTAACAATGTATGCTTGGAACCTGGCTGAAGATAAATGGATAGCGGTTGATCAAAAAGTAGCGGGTGAAACTAATTTTGAACTAAATGGGACAATTACTGCAGATCAATATGTAGAAAATAAGAAAGTTAGTGTGATTGTACAAGATCAAGTATTACCTTTATCAAAAGGCTATGATTATTCATTTGTTTGGATGACAGATACTCAATATTACGCACAAGATCATCCTGCTATTTTTAAATCAATAACAGAATGGATTGCACAAAATAAAGATGTGATGAATATTAAATATGTTTTTCATTCTGGTGATATTGTGAATAAAGGAAAAGATGAGAAGCAATGGCGCCGAGCTAGTGCACATATGAATACATTAGATGTTGCGAAAATACCTTATGGAGTTTTACCTGGAAATCATGATGAAGGAGATCATTTAACGTACTATCGTCAATATTTCGGGAAAGCAAGATTTCAGAATAAAGGATATTATGGTGGCTCATATGAAAATAATCGAGGTCATTATGATTTAATCTCTGTGGACGGAAAAGATTATGTTTTTGTTTATATGGGCTGGGATGTAGAGGATAAGGATATTGAGTGGATGAATGATGTGCTTCAGCAGTATTCAGATCGAACCGCAATTTTATCACTGCATAGTTATTTAGAGAAAAACGGAAAACGAAATAGAGAAGGAAATAAAATATATGAAAAAGTTGTGATGACCAACAAGAATGTTGTTGCTGTGCTGAGTGGTCATTATCACGGCAGTAAGCACAGAGTTGATGAAATCGATGATAACCAAGATGGAATAATTGATCGAACCGTTTATCAACTTCTTGCTGATTATCAAAAAGCACCAAATGGAGGCAACGGATTTATTAGGCTGCTTCATTTTGATAAAGAAACAAACACAATTGATGTTGAAACGTATTCACCATATGTTAATCAATATTCTTACTATGATCCGATAAAGCATCCAGATAAAGATCAATTTACGATGAATATTGATCTGCAACAATCTAAAAAGATGATCTCAACAACCTTATTTGAAGTTAATGTTTACAAAAAGATTGATGGCTATAAAGTGGCGGAATCAGTTGCTTATTAAAAATAGAGGCTGGGACATAATGAAAGAAATCATACAAAAAGACGAATAGACCTAAATTCAGTTAAGGTGAAAAAACAAGTTCGTTCCATTGCGCTGCAGACATTTGCTTTCCGCGGGGAGGAAGCTAAGCCTCCTCGGCGCAAGCGCCTGTGGGGTCTCAGCCTTTCCTCTGCACCCGCAGGAGTCAAATGTCTTCCGCTCCATTCCACTAGTTCTTAAAAAAAGTATGCAAAATCAAAAAACATTGAAGACTGCAAATAAAAACCCGAACTATTAGGCGAATGTTTAACTGACATATCACCTAATGATTCGGGTTTTTCATTAGCTTAAATACTTATGTCCCATCCTCTATTTACTATTCATTAACAACAAGCGTATCATAGCCCTTTTTCTTAAGCTCTTTTGCTAGATTTATGGCATGCTGTTTCTGTGAAAATGCCCCTACTTGGACTTTATATAGTGTTGAAGTAGGTGTTTGCTTTTTCTTTTTTAACGAATAATAGGAGGCAATACCATTAGCTATGGATCTTGCACATAATGCTCTATAAGCGTCTGTACGAAGTAGTGCTGCTTCTTCCTTGTTAGTCATAAATCCACATTCACAAAGAATGGCTGTCATCTTTGTTTTTTCCAAAACATAAAAGTCAGCAGCTTTGACTCCACGATTTTTTCGCTTTGTTGCTCGTATAAGCTCTTCTTGAACTTTTGCTGCTAACTCAGCTGCCTCTTTCGGTTTTGTTTGATAAACAAATGTTTCAATTCCTTCAGCAGATGTCCAAGTCCGTCCGTTGCCATGTGCATTAGCGTGAATCGACACAAACAAATCAACATTCGCTGAATTTGCCCTGCTTGTTCTAACATGTAATGGAACATCACTAGAGTCAGAATGAGAGAACATGACAGAAACTCCCTCAAACAACATCAAAAGCTCCTTTAATTTACTTGCAACTGCTGAATTGAACTCATACTCCTTCATTCCATCCACAGATCTTTTACCAGGCGTATCTTTTCCATGACCCGCATCAATCATGATTTTCACTTACATTCCCTCCTTTTTATAGATCTTAGATCGAACGTAATATTTATCGATCACAATTTATATAGAACCTTATCTATAAAGAGTAGCGTTAAAACAATCTCATTTTTTGCGAATTAAAATTAGCAGCAATACTTCATAATGTAGGACTATAAAAAAAGAAAGTGGAATAATAAACAAGATCAAACAACTTCTATTTTTGTTTATAACACTCTAATGCTAAAATGGACTTAGAGTTGTGTAAGTGTAATTATTTTAAAGTGCTGTTTTTCAAAGTTGGTTGTTTTAAATAGACTATAGTTGAATGGAACCAAGTGTTTATAGTTAATAAGAGTATGTTAGACCAAATGTTGTTTTACACTTTGTTTATTGTAGTGAAAGGCATGAGACTCCTGCGGGAGAAGCGTGTCGAAGGGAGACCCCACAGGCGCTTGCGCCGAGGAGGCTCCTGGACCGCCTGCGGAAAGCGAATGCCTGTAACGGAAATAAACAACGAAGTTTAAACCTATCTATCCAATAACAACACAACTAATATGAAAAGATAAACAAGACATTAACTCAACTGTCTAATGCTCTTGTTATAAAGGAGGATATATATAATGGCAAAAGTTCGCACAAAAGATTTAATCGATAAATTTAGCATGGAACTAATTAGTGGTGAAGAAGGAATAAATCGACCAATTACAACAAGTGATTTGTCACGACCAGGGATTGAAATGGCGGGATTTTTTACATATTATCCAAAAGAAAGAGTTCAATTACTTGGTAAAACAGAACTTTCGTTTTTTCATCAGCTTTCAGATCAAGAGAAAAAGCATCGCATGGACGAGTTGTGTACAGATGTAACTCCTGCGATCATTTTATCAAGGGAATTAGAAGCGCCAAAAGAATTACTTGAAGCATCAGAAAGAGCAGGTGTTGCTGTATTACGGTCACCTTTGAAAACAACAAGACTTTCAAGTCATTTAACAAACTTTCTTGAAGGAAAGCTTGCGCCGACTACTGCTGTTCATGGAGTATTAGTTGATATTTATGGTGTTGGTGTGCTGATCATTGGTAAAAGTGGTGTTGGTAAAAGTGAAACAGCTCTTGAGTTAGTAAAACGTGGACACCGTTTAGTAGCTGATGATTGTGTTGAAATTCGTCAAGAAGATCAAGATACATTAATCGGTAGTGCTCCAGAGCTTATTGAGCATTTATTAGAAATTCGTGGGTTAGGAATTATTAATGTGATGACGTTGTTTGGTGCAGGTGCTGTTCGTAGCTTTAAACGAATCACATTAGTGATTAATCTTGAGCTATGGGATCAAAACAAGCAATATGATCGTCTTGGTTTAGAAGAAGATAAGATGAGAATAATTGATACTGATGTAACTAAGTTAACAGTTCCTGTTCGTCCTGGACGAAATCTTGCGGTTATTATCGAAGTTGCTGCAATGAATTTCCGTCTGAAACGTATGGGTGTAAATGCGGCTGAGCAATTTACTAGTAAGCTTGCTGGTGTGATTGAAGATGGAGATCAAGAAGAGGAATAAACCTTACGATATAAAAAGAAGATTCCACTAAACTATCTGAGGATTATTTTTTGAGTCACTAAAAAGCAATAGGTTATGATAAAGAGCTATAATAAAAAAATGTGGAATCGGTAAAATACCGATTCCATTAATAATGAATAAACACAGTGTTAAATTTTTATTAATATTACCATGACAAAAGGAAAATGTTGTATGGTAATAAGGGGAAAGTACTTACATAAAAAGTGAAAAAAAGTAGTGGGAGATGAAGTTATGGAAGATAGTATAAAGCCTATTAATCCCGTATTTCTTGACTTAGGTCCAATTCAAGTCCATTGGTATGGTGTAATTATTGGTTTAGGAGCTTTACTGGGTCTTTGGATTGCGATGAGAGAAAGTGAAAGACGTGGATTACATAAAGATACCTTTGTCGATTTAGTTCTATTTGCGATTCCAATTGCTATTCTTGGAGCAAGAGCTTATTATGTCATTTTCCAATGGGATTATTACTCACAAAATCCTGGAGATATATTTAAAATTTGGAATGGTGGTTTAGCGATACATGGTGGATTAATCGCCGCCTTTATTACAGGAGCTGTTTTTGCACGTGTTCGCAAGATTTCATTTTGGAAGCTAGCTGATATTGGTGCACCAAGTATTATCCTTGGTCAGGCAATTGGTCGTTGGGGGAATTTTATTAACCAAGAAGCACATGGTGGTGCTGTAACCCGAGATTTTCTAGAAGGATTATTTCTTCCTGAATTTATCGTGAACCAAATGTACATCAATGGCCAATATTATCACCCAACATTTTTATATGAATCTCTATGGAGCTTAGTAGGATTCATTGGTTTAATGCTATTAAGAAAAGCGAATTTCAGAAGAGGAGAGCTTTTCTTAACGTATATTATTTGGTATTCAATTGGTCGCTACTGGGTAGAAGGACTAAGAACAGATAGCTTGATGTTAACTGAATCACTGCGTATTGCACAGGTGATCTCGATCGTGTTAATACTGATTGCTGTTGCAGTTATGATCTTCCGCCGTGTGAAAGGCTATTCAAAAGAAAGATATCTAGATGTAAGTAAATAATTAGCGTAGTTTATAACATAGCAGCGAGGAGAGAGCCACATGGGGAAAAGTTTAAAAGCAGGACTTCAAGCGGGCTTTCAAACAACCTGGACATTAGGGAAAATTATCTTCCCTATTACATTAATTGTTAGCCTGCTTCAATACACACCAATATTAGGATGGGTTGCAAAATTAATTACTCCTCTTATGGGGATATTTGGTTTATCAGGAGAAGCTGCGATTCCTTTGGTTATTGGTAATTTTTTAAATCTATATGCTGGTATAGGTGCAATTCTATCGTTAGATTTAACAGTAAAAGAAGTCTTTATTCTCGCACTAATGCTGTCTTTTTCACACAATCTACTGATTGAATCATCAGTTGCTGCAAAAGTAGGGCTTCACCTTTGGGTTATTCTTGCTGTAAGAATTGGTCTTGCTCTTATATCTGCATTCGTCGTGAACCTTGTATGGCAAGGTGGCGGTGAGATGGCTCAATATGGATTTGTGAGTTCAACAGAGGTTGTACCAAACGGTTGGCTTGAGATCATTAGTATCGCTTTACAAAAAGCTGCATTAGGGGTTGTTCAACTCGCATTAATAGTCATCCCGTTAATGATTGCCATTCAATATCTAAAAGATTTAGGATTACTAAAGGTATTTACAAGGTGGATGGCACCTGTTACACGTTTTTTAGGGATGAAGGAAAATACATCAATGACATTGGTTGCAGGTCTAACGATTGGTTTAGCTTATGGAGCGGGTGTCATGATTCAAGCTGTAAAAGAAGATAATGTGAGTAAAAAGGATTTAACTTTGGCATTTATTTTCTTAGTTGCTTGTCACGCTGTTGTAGAAGATACATTAATCTTCATACCATTAGGAATTCCTGTTTTACCATTGCTTATCATTCGGTTAGTAGTAGCAGTTGTTTTGACAATTACGATTGCAACAATTTGGCGTAAAGTGGAAGCTACACCAAGAAGAAAGGAAGCGACTTATGAAAATTAACACTCTTTTATTTGATTTAGATGGAACCTTAATTAATACAAATGATTTGATCATAGAATCGTTTTTACATACGTTACACACGTATTATCCTGATCAATACGTTAGAGAAGACATTTTACCATTCATTGGTCCAACTCTTTACGATACATTCTCAACAATTAATCCTGAGAAAGTAGAAGAAATGATCACAGTTTATCGTAAATTTAATCACGAACAACATGATGTACTTGTCACAGAATATGAAACAGTATTTGAAACGGTTAAAGCGTTAAAAGAACAAGGATTTAAGCTAGGAATTGTGACAACGAAAATACGTGATACCGTAAACATGGGCTTAAAGCTAACAAAGCTAGATCAGTTTTTTGATGTTGTCGTTACATTAGATGATGTCGAGAACGCAAAGCCACATCCAGAGCCTGTTTTAAAGGCGTTGGAGCAGCTAGGTTCTTCACCTGAAGAGGCCATTATGGTCGGAGATAACCACCATGATATTGAGGCAGGAAAAAATGCAGGTACAAAAACAGCAGGAGTATCCTGGAGTGTAAAAGGAAGAGAATATATTAGTAGCTACAAACCAGATTATATCTTAGAGAAAATGAGTGATTTATTACCAATTGTCGGAGAGAAATAAGTTGAGAAAAACAACTCGTTATCCAGTAACTGGAGCAAACTCTTTATGGCATGTATACAAAACAGTTCCATTTTGGAAGGTAGTTCGTAACTTTATTGTCATTCAGCTTGCAAGATACACACCATTTTTAGCAATGAAAAACTGGTTATACCGAACCTTTCTAAAAATGAAAGTAGGAGATCAAGCCTCTTTTGCCTTAATGGTCATGCTTGATGTGATGTTCCCTGAAAAAATATCTGTAGGTAAAAACACAGTAATCGGCTATAACACGACAATCCTAGCTCATGAATATCTAATAAAAGAATACCGACTTGGCGATGTGATCATAGGCGACGAAGTATTAATTGGCGCTAACTCAACAATCCTACCAGGCGTAACAATCGGACATGGAGCCATTGTATCAGCAGGCACTCTAGTCCACAAAGATGTCCCAGAAGGAGCCTTCGTAGGCGGCAACCCAATGCAATTAATCTATACAAAAGAAGAAGTACTAAAACGCAATCTATCTACAACAAAAGAAGATTCTTAAAATAGGACCAAACCTCTTCATCAAAGACGGTAGAAAAGGTGGTATAACTCCCTATCTACCTCATTTGAAAGAGGGGAGGTTCTTTTGTTTATTTAGTAAGTTAATGTGGTGATTTGAGCCTTCTTTGAAAGTTGATTGTCTGTGGATTCTTTTTTGAAAGCTTTGTTCCGTATGAGTCAGATTCATCTGAACATCATAGTTCTAAGATATAAACATTGAGCTAAACTATAGCCTTTTTGAAGTTTTTAGAAGGATTTTAATCAGGTAGAGACTAGAGGCTAGTAATTAATTTGACAAACAACTTCTATAGATTCCTGAGTAGTATTGGTCTTAAAGTTTGTTGCTCATAGTGGAATGGAGCGGAAGGTATTTGACTCCTGCGGGCGCAGAGGAAAGGCTGAGACCCCACAGGCGCATGAGCCGAGGAGGCTCAGCTTCCTCCCCGCGGAAAGCAAATACCTGCAGCGAAATGAAACGGACTAATTACTATCTAACAAACTATAATCGCCAGTATCTTCACAAGAAAACAGTTAATTAAACGTTTGTTTAAACCAGTCAAAGCACTGTCAAATAAGGAATTCCAAAAAATATTAGCACTACCCTAAACCAAATTAACTGAATAAATAAACGATTTCAAAACAATAACCAAAACTATTTTTTGCTAACTTCTTGAAATAAACCCTTCACTTTGGTAGTATATTAGCATATTAGCGAAGTAAAGCATTCAGAAAATTATACTTAGTACTTAATAACGGGGGTACAGACACATGTTTATGTTTGAGAAACCGCTTGGGATGGTAGACACACTACCTAATCTATATGAAATAAAAAAGAAAACACGTCAAGCAATGACATCAACAATAGAACACTGGGGCTTTCAATTTATTGAAACACCAACACTAGAATATTACGAAACAGTAGGTGTACAATCAGCAATCCTAGATCAACAGCTTTTCAAACTGCTAGATCAACAGGGACATACTCTTGTTCTAAGACCTGACATGACAGCACCAATTGCACGTGTAGCAGCATCTAAATTATATAACACCTCATATCCTTTACGTCTTGCATATTCTGCAAATGTATTTCGGGCTCAACAACGTGAAGGTGGTCGTCCAGCGGAATTTGAACAAGTTGGCGTTGAATTAATAGGTGATGGTACAACAAGTGCTGACGCTGAAACAATTGCTTTAATGATTGAAACTTTAAAGCAAGCTGGACTTGAGAATTTTAAAATTGCCATTGGCCATATCGGCTTTGGTAATGCACTATTTAAAGAGGTTCTAGGTAACCAAGAACGAGCAGATGTGTTACGCCGCTTTTTATATGAAAAAAATTATGTTGGTTATCGAGAGCATGTAAAGAACTTACCTTTATCTTCTATTGATAAAGAAAGATTATTAAATTTGTTAAAGCTTCGTGGAGACATTGAGAAAGTTGTAGAAGCGAAAGAAATGATTTCATCTCAAGAAGCAAAGAATTCTTTAGAGGAAATCAACCAGTTGTGGTCAGCACTAGAAGCTTTCCAAGTAACAGATTATATTAAGCTCGATTTAAATATCGTTAGCCATATGAGCTATTACACAGGAATTTTATATGAAGTGTATGCAGATAATGTTGGTTTTTTAATTGGAAATGGTGGAAGATATGACCACTTATTTGAAAAATTCAACCGAGCTGCACCTGCAACAGGCTTTGGATTGCATATTGACCGAATTATTGAAGCGTTAAATATCGAAGAAGAACAGAACTTTCACTGTGTTATTTATAGCCAAGAGCGTCGCACAGAGGCAATTGCACATACAACCGAGCTTCGAGCTTCAGAAAAAAAAGTTGTCATGCAGGATATTAGCGGGATAAAAGATGTGGATGCTTTTACAAAGCAATTTGAAGAAGTGGTTTACTTTATTGGATCAAAAAAGGAGGAGCTGTAAGGTGAAAGATGTATTAACAATTGCCATGCCAAAAGGAAGAATATTTGTAGAAGCAGCAGATATGCTTCGTAAAGCAGGTTATCAGCTTCCTCCAGAATTTGATGAATCAAGAAAGCTGATTTTAGATGTTCCGAATGAAAATATTCGCTTTATTTTAGCGAAGCCAATGGATGTTGTCACATATGTTGAACATGGTGTTGCAGATGTTGGGATAGCTGGTAAAGACGTGATGCTAGAGGAAGAACGAGATGTATATGAAGTGCTCGATCTTAAAATTAGTGAATGTTATCTTGCAGTAGCAGGATTACCTAATGCAAAAATTACAGATGTTGCACCGAAAATTGCGACGAAATATCCTAATGTTGCATCGAGTTATTTCCGTGAGCAAGGTGAACAAGTGGAAATTATTAAATTAAATGGATCAATTGAGCTTGCTCCATTAATTGGTTTAGCAGAACGAATTGTTGATATTGTTTCAACTGGTCGTACATTAAAGGAAAATGGTTTGGTTGAGCTTGAACATATTTGCGATATTACTTCTCGTTTAATTGTAAATCCTGTTAGCTACAGAATGAAGGATGAACCAATCGATGAATTAGTTGAACGGTTATCGAAAGTAATTGGAGGCTAAATTATGAAAATTACTCGCATTACTGATAAAAAGGTATCATTAAGAAGAACAATTGATACAGGTACAGAAGAGCAACGAAAGGTTGTTCAATCGATTATTTCAACCGTACAAAAACAAGGTGACAAAGCACTTTTTTCATATACTGAAACATTCGATAAAGTCACATTATCAAATTTAAAAGTAACAGAAGAAGAATTTGTTGCAGCTTATAGATCTCTTGATGAAGAGCTAGTAACGATTATTCGTGAAGCAGCGGTTAATATTCGCGCGTTTCATGAAAAGCAAAAACGTGAAACGTGGATAAGCTATGATGAAAATGGCACAATGCTAGGTCAGAAAATCACAGCTTTAGATGCTGTTGGTGTTTATGTACCAGGTGGAACGGCTGCATATCCTTCATCAGTGTTAATGAATGTTATTCCCGCTCAGGTAGCTGGCGTGAAGCGAATTGTGATAACATCACCACCAAATCAGCAAGGAACATTGCCAGCAGGTGTGTTAGTTGCGGCAAAAGAGCTTGGCATTACAGAGATTTACAAAGTTGGTGGTGCACAGGCAATTGCAGCACTAGCTTATGGAACGGAAACAATTGCTGCTGTTGATAAAATTATGGGGCCGGGTAATATCTTTGTTGCGCTTGCAAAGCGTGAGGTATTTGGCATTGTTGATATAGATATGATCGCAGGTCCAAGTGAGATTGTTGTGTTAAGTGATCATACAGCTCGAGTAAATGAAATTGCCGCCGATTTGCTTTCACAAGCAGAGCATGATAAAAATTCATCTAGTATTCTTGTGACAACATCTATTAAGCAAGCAGAAGAGGTAGCAATTGAGATTGAAAAACAAGTAGCCACTTTACCTCGACATGAAATCGCAAAGGCGTCAATTGATGCGTACGGACACATCTATGTGACGGATACTTTTGAAACAGCCATTGCTGTTGTGAATGAATTAGCACCAGAGCATTTGGAGGTTTTAACAGAAAATCCTTTAGCAAGCTTAAATGAAATCAAGCACGCTGGAGCAATCTTTCTTGGAAGATATAGCTCAGAGCCTGTTGGCGATTATTTTGCAGGACCTAACCATGTTTTACCGACAAACGGTACAGCACGTTTTTCAAGTCCGTTGAACGTAGATGATTTTATGAAAAAATCCAGCATTATTTCATATAGTGAAAAAGCATTTTTAGAAAATTACAGTAAGGTTGCTAAGCTAGCAAGACTTGAAGGCTTAGAAGCACATGCTCGTGCAATGGAAGAACGACTTAAATAGGAGGCGAAAAGGATGACTAGAAAAGCATCAATTGAACGAAATACAAAAGAAACACAAATTTCCTTAGATTTTACGATCGATGGAAAAGGTCAATCTTCACTTAAAACAGATGTTCCATTTATGGATCATATGCTTGATTTGTTTGCAAAGCATGGTCAATTTGATTTAACGGTTAATGCAAATGGTGATGTTGAAATTGATGATCATCATACAACAGAAGATATCGGTATTTGCTTAGGTCAGGCACTTCGTGAAGCACTAGGTGATAAACGAGGAATCAAACGCTATGGAAATGCTTTTGTGCCAATGGATGAAGCACTTGCTCAAGTAGTAGTTGATTTAAGTAACAGACCACATTTTGAGTTTAAAGCAGAATTCCCAAGTCAAAAGGTCGGTACATTTGATACGGAAAATGTTCATGAATTTTTATGGAAGCTTGCTCTTGAAGCTCGCATGAATTTGCATGTAATTGTTCATTATGGTCACAACACTCACCATATGATTGAGGGAATTTTCAAAGCATTAGCAAGAGCTTTAGATGAAGCAACAATGGTTGATCCACGTATTGAAGGAGTTCTTCCATCAACGAAAGGAATGCTCTAACATGATCGCGATTATTGATTATGGAATGGGTAATTTATATAGCGTTAGTAAAGCACTGGAACGAATGAATGTGAATTATATTCTTACTTCAGACCAAGAAGAGTTAGATAAAGCTGATGGCTACATTCTACCAGGAGTTGGTTCATTTAAAGATGCGATGTCCATTTTAAATGAAACAGGATTAACAAGCTTTATTCACAAAATAGTGGCTGAAGGAAAGCCTCTACTTGGGATATGCTTAGGCATGCAATTATTATTTGATGAAAGTATTGAAAATGGACTTTCAAAGGGCTTATCTTTATTACCAGGTCAAATCGTGAAAATTCCTGAAGGTACAGAGTTAGAGCCATTAAAAGTTCCACATATGGGCTGGAATGATTTGATCATTAAAAATCAAAATCGTTTACTTGATGGAATTTCTGGTGGATATGCGTACTTTGTTCATTCCTATTACGTTCATACAGATCAGAAAGAAACATTATTAGCAACAGCTGACTACGGAATTGAAGTACCTGCTATTGTTGGTCGTGGAAATGTATATGGTACTCAATTTCACCCTGAAAAAAGCAGTGAGCTAGGATTAGCGATTTTACGAAATTATATTAAAATAGTGGAGGGAGAATAACATGAGCCAATTTATTATTTATCCTGCAATTGATATGCGTGGCGGTAAATGTGTACGATTGCTTCAAGGAGATTATAACAAAGAAACGGTATATGGAGATTCTCCTTTTGATATGGCCAAGCAATTTGATGATAATGGTGCAAGCTGGATTCACATGGTAGACCTTGATGGCGCAAAGGAAGGAAAACTTGTGAATCATCAGCATGTGCTTGATGCAGCTGAAAAGCTTTCTGCGAAAATTCAAATCGGTGGCGGTATTCGAACAGAAGAAGATGTGAATTTTTATTTATCACAAGGTGTAGATCGTGTTATTTTAGGAAGTGCTGCCATTTCTAATCCGGATTTTGTGAAAAAAATGCTTGCTACATATGGTGAAAAAATAGCGATTGGTATTGACGCTAAAGATGGCTATGTTTCAACAGAAGGCTGGTTAAATACATCAACTATTAAAGCAACTGATCTTGGTAAAGAGCTTGCAAATGCTGGTGCAGAGGTGTTTATTTTCACTGACATTGCAACAGATGGCATGCTATCAGGACCAAATGTTGAAGCTGTTGTTGAAATGGCTCAAGCAACTGGAAAACAAGTGATCGCTTCTGGTGGAGTGAGTTCTTTAAAGGATTTAGAAACTCTCGCAGAATATGAAAACACAGGAGTATCTGGTGCAATTGTTGGGAAGGCCCTTTATACAAATCAATTCAGTTTAAAGGATGCTTTACAAGTAGGGAAGCAATCATGATAACAAAACGTATTATTCCGTGCTTAGATGTAAAAGAAGGACGAGTTGTTAAAGGGATTCAATTTCTAGGGTTACGAGATGCAGGAGATCCAGTTGAGCTTGCAAAATTTTATGATCAAGAAGGAGCAGATGAGCTCGTCTTTTTAGATATCTCTGCTTCACATGAAGGCCGCAAAACAATGGTTGATGTTGTTGAGCAAGTGGCAGCACAGCTAGCTATTCCGTTCACAGTTGGCGGTGGTATTAACTCTCTTGAAGATATGAAAAGAATTCTTCGTGCAGGTGCAGACAAAGTATCATTAAACACTGCTGCTGTATTGAATCCAGAGCTTATTACAGAAGGATCAGGCTTTTTCGGATCACAATGTATTGTAGTGGCTATTGATGCTAAGTATGATGAAGAACTTGGTAGCTGGAGAGTTTATACACATGGTGGAAGAAAAGCAACAGATTGGGAAGTTGTAAAATGGGCACAGGAAGCTGTTAAACGCGGTGCTGGAGAAATTTTACTAACAAGTATGGACAGTGATGGCGAAAAAAGCGGCTTTAATCTCTCTTTAAATAAAGCAGTAAGTGAAAACGTAACTGTTCCTGTTATTGCCTCAGGTGGAGCAGGAAATGCAGAACATTTTTTACACGCCTTTCAAGAAGGAAAAGCAGATGCAGCATTAGCAGCGTCAATTTTTCATTATAAAGAAACATCAGTCAAAGAAGTGAAAATGTATTTAGATCAACAGGGGGTGAATGTTCGATGATTGAAAATGTAAAGTTTGATGAAAAGGGATTAGTTCCTGCGATTATCCAAGATGCAACAAGTAAGGAAGTTCTTACTCTTGCTTATATGAATGAAGAGTCTTTAAAAAAGACATTAGAAACAAAGGAAACATGGTTTTACAGCAGATCAAGACAAGAGCTTTGGCATAAAGGTGGAACATCTGGCAATATTCAAAAGGTTGTTGAAATGAGATATGATTGTGATCAAGATGCCATTCTTGTTTTAGTTCAACCAGCGGGACCTGCTTGTCACACTGGTGCATACACTTGCTTCAGCGAAACAATTGATAAACAAGAAGTTTTCACAGCACAAGATCGTTTTGCGATTTTAAACAATCTTGAGGCGCTAATTGCAGAGCGTGAAAGTGAGCTTCCAGAAGGATCTTATACGACGTATTTATTTAATGAAGGTGTCGATAAAATCCTTAAAAAGGTCGGCGAAGAAGCAAGTGAAGTCATCATTGCTTCGAAAAATCGTGACGCGGAAGAACTAAAATGGGAAGTAGCTGATTTACTCTTCCACTTAATGGTTTTATTAAGAGAGCAAAAGCTTCCGTTAGATGAAGTGTTAAAGGTGCTTGAAGAAAGACATTCTAAATAAGGTAAAGGAAAGATATGAAGATGGGTGTAGTTGTCCTATTTTCATATCTTTTTTGGGTGAAAAAAAGTTGGTTGGTTGTCGAAAATTGTCTAATCGCTGATAAATCTGCAGAATCGCTGATAAATTTCAAAAATCGTTGATAAATCTGCAAAATCGCTGATAAATGACGTAGCACCCACACACTTCCCTAAAAATCCAATATGAACACCACTAAATATGACTATTTCTTACCCTTAGATAAATACTCACGATCCATTGCTTGAGATGGTCGTTCGAACCAGCCATTTTTGATCATTATATTTGCACTATCTTCAGCATATAGACCAATATCCTTTATCATGCTAAGATATTTTGTTGCAAGATCACGTCTAAGTGAGAGACCAAGGGATCCGCCCATATTACCGATACCAATTGACGTTAATGCACTTACATGAAATAACATAAGCTTATCAGAAAAGGGAGCTATAGTTGAATTATTCACCTCTGTATCCCAAGTCATTGGAGCGGGTAAGGTACTTTCTTCCAATAGTGTACTAAGGTTTTTGATAATCGAGCGGGCTAATTCTATTCCTTTAATAAAGTGACTTCTTAACTCTTCAGACCTCACTGTTTGTGAAAAGCCAATTAATAGAGCCTTTCCATTCGAGTTATTTGTATGGTTCATAAAAATATGAGCAATTTCTTCAGCAGTTAGTGTACGTCTTTCTCCAAACCACCCTCGTAAAAACGCTTGTTTCTCTATAAAATCAGGTTGATCAGGTATGGATATGTATGGAGGTCGAATAAAGATGCCTTTTGAAAGCATCACTTCTTTTGCTTTATCTTCGACATGAGCGGCATCTATTAAATAATGATAATAAAGTTCTCGTATATCTTTTCTTGCTGCCATTGAAAATGCCATACCATCTGCGGCAATTCCAGCTTTACCTAAGTTTCGAAGAAAAAATAGCATGTACGTATCAGAAAATAGTCTCGGAGCGTCTACATTGACATCTTCATCAGAAAAACCAATAGGAATCGGGTAATTTTCTTTTGTGAAAATTTCAGTTAAAGATATTAGATGCTCTGTTGATTTACTTATGGCTAATTCAATAATTTGTTTAATTTCTATATCTTCAACAATATTGTTGAAATATTTGAGAACAGGTAATGTCGCGCTTTCTGTTATATAAGATGTCCAAAGAACCCCTATTTCAGCAGAAGTTAATTGTATATGGTGATTCTTCATATTCTTTTCGTCCATAAATCTTCCTCCTAACTTATAACAATTAGTCTTTACAAGTCATCTAAAGAATATTTGTATTTTTTTGGGATTTCCTTTTAATGTAAATGCTTTCGAAGATTTCTTTTCAACAGGACGTGTTCTCAAGGCTGTTACGGATTTTAAAAAGTTTGTGAAACCAGTTCGTTTTTCTGATAGTCAGGTAGAAATACATTTAAATTAACCACTATTGTAGAGGGCTTATCTTGTGGTATACTTACCTACGGTGAATTGATTGAAATGGAGGATTTCAGTGGGAAAACATTTGAGCAAACAACAAAAAAGAGCACAGGTTGTCCCGTTTCTCCAAGATGGACAATATTATTATAATAAAGGCCTAAAGGCGTATCGTGAACAAAACTTTCAAAAGGCTAGTAAATACCTGACGAAAGCATTGGAGCTAGATCCAAATGATACAATGAAACTTTCTCAGCTTGCAACAGTTTATACAGATATGGGGAAGTATAGTCAATCGAATGAGTTACTTTTACGTATTCTTGATGACGTTGATACAAGTATGTTAGAGTGTCATTACTTTATGGCAAACAATTATGCACATCTTGGATTATTTCAAGAAGCTTACAAATGTGCTACGGAATATGCTGAAAAAGCACCATATGGTGAATTTATAGAAGAAAATGAAGATCTTATTGACCTTTTAACAATGGAAGATGATGAAGAAGAGCCATTCTTAAAAGATCCCGATGATCTTATCATAAAACAGGATGCAGCAAAGTCACTTCTTGAAGATAGTAAGTTTGACGAAGCTATTTTATTACTTGAAGAGCTTGTGAAAGAATATCCTGAATTTTGGTCTGCTCATAATAATTTATCATTAGCTTATTTTTATGTTGGGGAAGTGGAGAAAGCAAAGGAATATTTAACAACTGTTCTTGAGCGTAATCCAGGTAACCTTCATGCATATTGCAATTTGTTAGTTTTTTATTATTATGAACGTCAGGATGATAATGTAGATGAACTAGCCAAAGCACTATCAAATGTACATCCACTTCTTGTAGAGCATCGATATAAACTTGGTGCTACCTTTGCTTTAGTAGGCTATTATCCAGTAGCTTATAAATGGCTTAGATCACTGCATAAGCAAGGCTATGAGGGTGATGATGTATTTTATTACTGGTTATCTTATTCTGCTTACTTTACAGGACACGTTAACTTTGCTGAGCAAATGTGGGAACGAGTAATAAAACTGAATAAAGAAAAGGTTGGATCAGAGCCTTGGAATGTAAATGCTGAGAAATCAGAAAATAGAGCTAACAGCATGTCATTGGAAGAAAGATTGTACGCCATTTTCCTGTCGATAGAAACGAACAATCTTGATCAAATAAAGGATTATCAATTCTCAAATGTTCCTCAATCACAATTAGAAAAAGAATTTATTAAACTTGCTTTATCTAATGATCGTGATGATGATATGAAAAAAATGGACTCTCTTTACCAAGTGGCAAAAACATTATTTGTTCAATCTGAGCATGATGAATTATTTCTTTTTACATTTAAAATCTTAGCAAAAGCTTATAAAAATGAGTATTCTTTTAAAAATTATGCTGGTTGGGCTGCTGCTTTAGATTATATATGGATGAAGCAACATGCTTCAAATGAAGAAATTAGCCAAAACGCTGTTGCTAACAAATATGGTACATCTATTTCATCAGTTAGAAAATATGTGAAATTGGTTAAAACTATCTTAGCTTAAAATCCCAAGTATTATGTGCTTGGGGTTTTTTATGAGTTTGTTTTGCGCTTTTAACAAGGCACTTCCGCTTTTCTAATCTGGTCAGCTACTGTAGTCTGACTTTGTAAAAGTAAGATGCCTAGCCCCTCGAGGAAAAATAAATTCCTTTTTCCTTGGTCATAAGCCACAAAGGAATGGAAGACAAAGAGCGACTTCTATTCCTTTGCGTCTTATGCTTGTCGGGGCTGAACAGGCACTTTCGCTTTTCGAGTTTGTCCAGCTACAGTGCCTAGCCCCTCGAGGTCATAAGCCACAAAGGAATGGAAGACAAAGAGCGTCTTCTATTCCTTTGCGTCTTATGCTTGTCGGGGCTGAACAAGGCACTTTCGCTTTTCTGTATATGAGCAAATTATTAGCGTGTTTCGACTTTATTTTATACGATGGGGGTACGGCAAAATAAAGAAGACGAAGACGTATGTGTCTTCTTGTATTAGCAGATAACTAAAGTAAAGGTACTTATAAGGAGTGAACGTCGTGTCAGAAGAAAAAATTTATGATGTGATTATAGCTGGTGCAGGACCTGCGGGGATGACAGCGGCAGTATATACATCTCGTGCAAATTTATCAACCTTAATGATTGAACGCGGTGTGCCTGGTGGTCAAATGGCTAACACAGAAGAAGTGGAGAACTATCCAGGCTTTGATCATATATTAGGACCAGAGTTATCAACAAAAATGTTTGATCACGCTAAAAAGTTTGGTGCTGAGTATGCTTATGGAGATATTCAGGAAGTGATCGATGGTGAAGAATATAAAATAATCAAAGCTGGAAAAAAAGAATATAAAGCACGAGCTGTTATTATTACAACAGGTGCTGAATATAAAAAGATCGGTGTACCGGGTGAAAAAGAATTAGGTGGACGTGGCGTATCATATTGTGCGGTATGTGATGGAGCTTTCTTTAAAGGAAAAGAATTAGTTGTTATTGGTGGAGGAGATTCTGCTGTTGAAGAGGGTGTATATTTAACTCGCTTCGCTTCTAAAGTAACAATAGTCCATCGTCGTGATGAACTAAGAGCACAAAAAATTCTTCAGCAACGTGCATTTGATAATGAAAAAATCGATTTTATTTGGAATCATACAGTAAAAGAAATTCATGACCAAGATGGTAAAGTAGGCAAAGTGACATTAGTAAACACGGAAAATGGTGAAGAGCAAGAATTTAAAACAGATGGAGTGTTTATCTACATTGGTATGGTTCCATTGTCTAAACCATTTGCAAGCCTAGGCATTACAAACGAAAGTGGTTATATAGAAACAAATGACCGAATGGAAACAAAGGTTGAAGGTATATTTGCTGCTGGAGATATTCGTGAGAAAATGCTACGACAAATCGTTACAGCAACTGGCGACGGTAGTATTGCGGCGCAAAGTGCACAACATTATATCGAAGAATTAGTAGAGAAACTTAAAACTGTAAAGTAATGTCGAAGATTGTTTTACCAAAACGTAATTCTGTTTTAACTTTACTGTAACATGAGTGAAACAATTATGGGTTATTATAAAGATAGTAATTGACCCCCTTTTATAAATAGACTTATTTGGAGCATGGGTGCCCTTTTCCTATGCTCCCCTTTTTTTATTCAACTGTTCAAAAAAATTTCAAAAAAAATGAAACAGTTTTCTTTCCCCTTCGTATATACATATATCATCATGAAAATCACCCAGGAAAATTGTTACAAATTTAGCCAGCCATGTTCATTGTTAAGACTCCTTGAAAATAGTATAATAAATGAAAGTAAAATACGATGCAGATTTTCTTAAAACAAATGATATGCAAAACTATTTTGAGAATCATGTTATGAATGAGGTGAAGAATATTTGCAAAGAGTAACAAATTGCGTCTTAGTAGAAGGAAATAAAGTTCTTCTCCTTCAAAAACCTAGAAGAGGCTGGTGGGTTGCACCAGGCGGTAAAATGGAGTTAGGAGAATCGATTAAAGATACAGTTACTCGTGAGTACCGCGAGGAAACAGGAATTTATATAAAAAACCCACAACTTAAAGGGATTTTCACCTTTATTATTCAAGAAGGAAAAGAAGTTGTTTCTGAATGGATGATGTTTACCTTTTCTGCTACAGATTATCAAGGCACAAACGTGTTAGAATCTGAAGAAGGCACAATAAGGTGGCATGACATTGAGGAGATAGAAAAGCTTCCAATGGCACCAGGTGATCACCACATCTTAGATTATGTCATCAAAGGAAATGGAATGTTATATGGAACATTTACATATACACCCGATTTCGAACTAATTTCCTACCGCTTAGATCCACAGTAATGAAAATTAATCTGTTGCTGTTGGGATATTTTCTTCCCTATTTATAAAAACTAGTTATTTATTATGATATGTTAAAGAAAGCGAATTACAAGGTTTTTGTTACCTTTAAGCCTGCGCTTTCTTTAATAAAGGCACTTTTCTGAAAGAATGTTGGTTATCAGCTAGAAACTGTCAATATACAAAGCGGTTTAATCTAGTACTAAAAGCAACAACGTCTTCGAAAATAGCCTATAAGTTGAAGAGAGGAGGAGCCTAAAAATGACTGTTGAAAATCTTGATACACAACAAGAAGTACAAATGGTGATCATTACTGGTATGTCAGGTGCTGGTAAAACAGTAGCCATTCAAAGCTTTGAAGATTTAGGTTATTTTTGTGTAGATAATTTACCACCAACTCTTTTGCCAAAATTCTTAGAATTAATGAAAGAATCTGGATCTAAGATGAATAAAGTTGCTCTTGTTATGGACCTTCGAGGACGAGAGTTTTTTGATAGCTTATTTCAAGCTCTAGATGATTTATCTGAAAAAGCGTGGTTAACACCTCATATTTTATTTCTTGATGCGAAGGATGCGGCACTAGTTACAAGATATAAAGAAACTCGCCGTTCCCATCCTTTAGCTTCAAAAGGATTACCTTTAGAAGGAATTGGGCTTGAACGGGAGCTGCTAGAGGAATTAAAGGGTAGAGCACAGCTGATCTTTGATACCTCTGATTTAAAGCCAAGAGAGCTACGAGAAAAAATTCTTAAGCAATTCTCATCGAGTGTTCAGCATACCTTTACAGTTAATGTTACTTCCTTTGGCTTCAAATATGGAGTGCCAATTGATGCTGATCTGGTATTTGATGTGAGATTTTTACCAAATCCACATTATATTGATCATATGAGACCAAAAACTGGTTTGCAGGAAGAAGTATCTTCGTATGTGTTAAAGTGGAGTGAAACACAAAAGTTTTTAGAAAAGCTCTTAGATTTACTTTCCTTTATGTTGCCTTATTATAAGCGTGAAGGAAAAAGTCAATTAGTTGTTGCGATTGGATGTACAGGAGGACAACATCGCTCAGTTACACTGGCGGAATACATTGCAAAGCATTATAAAAATGACTATCATACTCAAGTTTCTCATAGAGATATTGAGAAAAGAAAGCAACATTAAGTAATGTCAGAACAGCCTAAAGTCGTTATTTTAGGCGGTGGTACTGGTTTGTCGGTATTATTAAGAGGATTAAAAAAGTTCCCTGTTGATATTACCGCAATCGTTACTGTTGCTGATGATGGCGGGAGCTCAGGCAGGCTCCGAACTGAACTCAATATTCCTCCTCCTGGTGATATTCGCAATGTATTAGCTGCTTTATCAGATGTTGAGCCTCTTGTTGAGGAGCTTTTTCAGCATCGATTTAATAAAGGAAATAATTTAATCGGACATTCATTAGGAAACTTAATTCTAGCTGCTATGACAAATATAACAGGTGATTTTGTTCATGCAATTAGGGAAATGAGTACTGTTTTAAATGTTCGTGGAAAAGTATTACCTGCTGCAAATACAAGTGTTGTTTTAAATGCAGAAATGGAAGATGGTACAATAGTTTCTGGAGAATCTAAAATTCCCTTTTCGGGGAAAAAGATAAAAAAAGTTTTTCTTTCACCTGATGATATTGAACCACTTCCTGAAACACTAGAGGTTATTGGAGAAGCAGATTTAATTATTATTGGACCTGGAAGCTTATACACAAGTATTTTACCTAACCTTTTAGTACCAAAAATTGGGGAAGCTGTTTGTCAAGCTAAAGCTAAAAAGGTGTATATATGTAATGTAATGACACAAGCAGGAGAAACGTTAAACTTTTCTGCAAGTGATCATGTGAGAGCTTTGTATACTCATATGAATGAGGCCTTTATGGATATTATTCTTGTAAATGAGGAAGAAATTCCAGACCATATCAAATCATTATATGAGGAAGAGCTTGCAAAGCCAGTTCACTTTGATGTAGATACATTAACCTCTCTAGGTCTTGACGTGATAACAGATAACATTGTTTGCTATGAAAATAGTGTAATAAGGCATGACACAAATAAAGTTGCAAAGCTATTGTATGGAATTCTACAACAAGAATTAACATAAAGCTGTTTGTGAAGGAATGGGGGTGCAGAGTTGTCATTTGCATCTGAAACAAAGAAAGAATTAACCAACTTAGAAATAAAGCCATGCTGTTTAAAAGCGGAATTATCAGCACTCATTCGAATGAATGGCTCCCTGAGCTTTTCAAATCGAAAGGTCATTTTAGATATACAAACTGAAAACGCTGCGATTGCAAGAAGAATCTACACTTTATTAAAGAAACAATATGTTGTATCAGTTGAGCTTCTTGTTCGAAAGAAAATGAGATTAAAAAAGAACAATGTCTATATTGTGCGTCTAGTTGAAAATGCACGCACAACTCTAGAGGACTTAGATATTTTAGATGAAGGTTTTACCTTTTTTAGAAGTATTTCAGAAAACCTTGTTAAAAAGAAATGCTGTAAACGCTCTTATATAAGAGGGGCATTCCTTGCAGGTGGCTCTGTTAACAATCCTGAAACATCTTCTTATCATCTTGAAATATTCTCCCTTTACAAAGAACACAACGATTCACTTTGCGAGCTAATGAATACATTTGATTTGAATAGTAAAACACTAGAGCGCAAAAAAGGCTTTATCACTTATCTAAAGGAAGCAGAAAAAATCACAGAACTTTTAAATGTGATTGGCGCACACCAAGCATTGCTTCGCTTTGAGGATGTTCGCATCATTCGAGATATGAGAAACTCTGTAAATCGCTTAGTCAACTGCGAAACAGCAAATCTTAATAAAACAATAGGTGCTGCACTAAGACAGGTAGAAAATATCCGTTTTATTGATGAGCGAATTGGTTTAGATGCATTACCAGACAAACTTCGTGAAATCGCAAGGCTACGTGTAGAATATCAGGATGTTACACTGAAAGAGCTAGGAGAAATGGTCTCAAGCGGTACGATTAGTAAATCAGGAATCAATCATCGCTTACGCAAACTAGATCAAATAGCTGAACAAATAAGAACAGGACAGCCATTGTCACTAAAATAAAAATGAGAATAGGGAAGAGGAGAGATTATTATGGTTGAAAAACAAGTAGAAGTACAACTAAAAACAGGCTTACAAGCACGTCCAGCAGCATTATTTGTACAAGAGGCAAACCGTTTTACATCAGATGTATTTTTAGAAAAAGACGGAAAAAAGGTTAATGCAAAAAGCATCATGGGATTAATGAGCTTAGCTGTTAGCTCTGGATCAGTTATCAAACTAATCGCAGATGGCAACGACGAGCAAGAAGCTGTTGATACATTAGCTACTTATGTACAGCAAGAGGGATAAGATAAGAAAACGGGCTGATTCTTAATTGAATTGGCCTTTTTTATTTGGGTTTGGTGGTTTTGATTGGGGGTTTCGAGTGAAATTGGAGTGGAGAGATGGATTTCTGACCACAATTGGTGGTATTTACACCAAATAATTGAGCTGAAAGTACTTAAGATGTCTTAAAAGTTCTAACATGCACTTGTGTAACCGTATACAAGCTAGCTGATCACACCTTTTACTCCACCAAAAAGAGCGGTACGGAAATTTTATCAGCGATTTTCCGGATTTATCATCGATTCTGGAAATTTATCATCGATTTTTCGTATTTATCATCGATTAGACATTTTTCGACAAAAACCTCATCCAAATCAACGGATAGCTCAAACTAAAAAACGGAGCCGTTACCCAAAGGCAATAGCTCCGTTCCATCATTACTAATACTAATTATTTATTTAACGTGTTACGATCTAATACTTTATCAATTAAACCGTACTCTAAAGCGCGATCTGCTGTCATAAAGTTATCACGTTCTGTATCTTTTTCAATCACATCTAGTGGTTGACCAGTGCGATCTGAAAGGATTTTGTTTAATTTGTCACGCAAGAAAAGGATACGCTTAGCTGCGATTTCAATTTCAGTTGCTTGACCTTGTGCGCCACCTAATGGTTGGTGAATCATTACTTCACTGTTAGGAAGTGCATAACGTTTACCTTTGTCACCAGCTGCAAGTAAGAATGCACCCATAGATGCAGCCATACCGATACAGATTGTTGATACACTTGGCTTAATGAACTGCATTGTATCATAAATTGCCATACCAGCAGTGATTGATCCACCAGGACTGTTTATGTAGATTGAGATGTCCTTCTCAGGATCTTCTGCTTCTAGAAATAGTAATTGTGATACAATTGAGTTTGCTACATTATCATCAATACCGCTACCAAGCATGATGATACGATCTTTTAATAGACGAGAGTAAATGTCATACGCACGCTCTCCGCGATTTGTTTGTTCAATAACTGTAGGGATTAAATTCATTATTATTCCTCCTTCATGATAAGAAAGATTTGTTCTAATACTATTAGAACAGCACATAGATTTGTATTACTTATGTATTTCCATCATACAACTATGGTCAATAAAGGTCAAACGAAAAGCATGCTGCTTTTGATCTTTTTAACTTAGTCAATCTTTCTATGTATGTATATGTACTCTGTAAGCATAACATGTAAACATGATTCCCATATTTTTTATATTTCAAACAGTTGATTGAAATGTTAGTTTATCGTTGAATGAACTACAAGATCCCAATAGTGAGGGATAAAAAGACAGTTGAAATTAAAGAGAAGTTGCCGTATAATTTTCAGGTATTGATAGTTATATAGTTATAATGCGCTCGTAGCTCAGTAGGATAGAGCGGTGGTTTCCGGTACCACGTCTGCCGGGGGTTCGAATCCCTCCGAGCGCGCTAACTTATTTAGCAGGGGAATTCTTCCTTGCTATTTTTATTGAACTGAAGCAGCATCTTTCCTTATATCTTTGCATTATTTCAATACTTCTACATAAAAATATACTATCATCAAGGATTGTAGCAGCTACGGATTGTTACTAAAATCATAAACATGTAAAATAAAATGTAAACGCTTACTAACATTCAACCATCAATAACACTTTTTATCATTTTTGTGTAAAATAGAAACCAGGGGGGAACAAAATGAGAATTGGGTTAGTACAAGAGCAGTCTTTAAAATTAAATATGACTCAAGAGCTACAGCAAGCCATTGCTTTGCTTCAATATTCCTCAGCAGATCTTCTTTCCTATGTCCATGAATTAGCAATGGAAAATCCACTAATCGAAGTAAAAGAAACCTACAGATCTCCATACAGACAAGTAAGTAAGAATTCAGATAAGCAATCTTTTATTGAAAATACGTGTAAAGAGAAAGCGAGCTTGCGAGAACATTTGCGATCACAGCTTATTGATTTTCATCTAGAGAAGAAAGACAGAGATTGTTTAAGTTTATTAATTGATGCGATCGATTCAAATGGATATTTGAAGGATTGTCTAAAGGATTTGGCCAGTGTTATCGATGTGTCAGAAGAATTTTTAGAAAGTAAATTATATTTTCTTCAAAGCTTAGAACCAGCTGGAGTAGGTGCGAGGTCTCTTCAAGAGTGTATTTTACTGCAGTTGCGTAGATTACCTGCAAGGAATTATTTAGCGGAAACAATTGTTGAGCAGCATTTTCAAGCTTTTGCAGAAAAATCTTGGAAAGAGCTTTCTAAAAGGTTGAAAATCAAAATTATTGAGATTCAAGCTATTCATGAGCTTATCAAAAAGCTGGAGCCAAGACCAGGCTTGAAATATGAAAGTGATGACATGTCATATGTCACACCAGATATGACGATTGAAAAGGTTGATCATAAGCTTCATATTATTTACCATGATGAATTGATGCCACAGCTGATTATTCATCATCCATTACAAAGTGATGAAGCTGTAAAAGAAGAGAATGATACGAGAGACTATTATTCTAAGAAACTAACTCAGGGGAAATGGCTTCAACGAGCTATTCAGCAAAGAAAAGAAACAATGGTGAATGTAATGAGAGTGATTGTTGAGAAACAGGAGGATTTTTTCATAAAAGGAAGAAGTTTTCTAAAGCCTTTAACCTTGAAATCTATTGCAGATCTTCTTGATGTTCATGAATCAACAGTAAGTCGAGCAGTGAAAGATAAATATGTGCAAACACCTCATGGTCTTATTAGTATGAAAACCTTCTTTTCCACAAAAATAGATGAAGATAAGGGAGATGTATCTTCTGCAGCTGTAAAAATAAAGCTGGCTGAAATCATTTCATCAGAAAATAAACAGAAACCATTATCAGATCAAAAATTAGCGAATCTACTAAAAAATGATTATGATATTAGAATATCAAGAAGAACAGTGACAAAATATAGAGAGCAATTAAATATTCCTACCTCTGCCGTTAGAAAAGAATACTAGCTGCTAAATAGCTTTGAAAGTGATGTGCCCGACTATGAAAAAAGTAATTTTTTATTCAAAAGAAAATTGTCCTTTATGTGATAAAGGGTTAGGAGTGTTAAAAGAGGTTCAAAAAGAAATCTCATTTCAGTATGAAGTTGTCGATATTTATAAAGATGATGCATTGTTAGAGCTATATCAAATCATGATTCCTGTTGTGAAAATTGATGAAGAAATCGTTTCTTATGGAATTTTGGATAAAGATGTAATAAGAAAGCGTTTACTTTAAAAATTAGAGAAAGATTTCTTGAATAAGCAAATTTACCCTGTTAAAATGAAATTGTAGCAGGGAGATTTTTTTTTGAGAAGGTGGGACATAATAAGTCTCAGTGGGACGAATGAAGTCCATGCCGGCTCAGAAAGGGATGGCAAAATGAAATCATTAATAGAAGCACAGAAAAAATTATTGCCAGACCTACTACAGGTTATGCAAAAACGTTATCAAATTCTTCAATACATAAGATTGATGCAGCCGATTGGAAGAAGAAGTCTCTCAACTAGCCTTGGGTTAAGTGAACGGATCTTGAGAAATGAAGTTCAATTTCTGAAAGATCAGAATTTAATCGATATTCACACCTCTGGCATGACTTTAACGGATGAAGGCTCATCATCACTAAAGCTTCTAGAAGAAATGATGAAGGATGTTTTAGGATTATCTTCTCTGGAAAATAAATTAAAAGAGAAATTTAATCTGAATCGAGTCATAGTCGTTTCTGGCAATAGTGATGAATCACCATGGGTGAAAAAAGAAATGGGAAGAGCATGTGTAACATGTATAAAAGAGCGATTAATCGGTAAAAATATCGTCGCTGTTACTGGTGGAACAACTCTAGCAGCTGTTGCTGAGATGATGACACCTGATAGTAAAAATCGCGAAATTCTTTTTGTACCGGCTCGCGGTGGCTTAGGTGAAACAGTGGAAAATCAAGCAAACACAATTTGCGCTAAAATGGCAGTGCGTGCGAGTGGGATTTATCGACTTCTCCATGTCCCAGATCAGCTTAGTAAAGATGCCTATGAATCAATTATTGAAGAACCCTCAATAAAAGAGCTTTTAGCTATAGTGAAATCCTCAAGTATGGTTGTTCATGGAATAGGAGACGCTAAAACAATGGCAGAGCGCCGGAAAACTCCGGAAGCAGATTTCCAGAAGATTCACAATGGAAATGCTGTCGCAGAAGCGTTTGGCTATTATTTTGATCAAGAGGGTGACATTGTACATAAAGTGAAAACAGTAGGGATACAGCTTGATGACATTGAAGAGGTACCAAATGTAATCGCGGTTGCAGGTGGGGCATCAAAAGCAAAGGCAATCCAAGCTTATATGAAACAAGCTTTAGATTCTGTTCTTATTACAGATGAAGGAGCAGCAAACGAGTTAATAAGGGACTAATACTCCCTGATTATATATGTTTACCTTTCCTACTCGAGAGGGAAACAACTAACTTAGTAGTATTGTTCAAAGGTACATAACCGAAGAACAAAATTAAAGGAGGAAATTAATCATGGCAGTAAAAATCGGTATTAATGGTTTTGGTCGTATTGGTCGTAATGTATTCCGTGCAGCATTAAAAAATCCTAACGTGGACGTAGTTGCAGTTAACGACTTAACAGATGCAAATATGTTAGCTCACCTTTTAAAATATGATACTGTGCACGGAAAGTTAGATGCAGAAGTGTCAGTTGACGGTAACAACTTAGTTGTTAACGGAAAAACTATTGAAGTTTCAGCAGAGCGTGACCCAGCTAAATTATCTTGGGGAACTCAAGGTGTTGATATCGTTGTTGAATCTACTGGATTCTTCACAAAACGTGCAGACGCTGCAAAACACTTAGAAGCAGGAGCTAAAAAAGTTATCATCTCAGCTCCAGCAAGTGATGAAGATATCACAATCGTAATGGGTGTTAACGAAGATAAATATGATGCAGGAAGCCATGATGTAATCTCTAACGCTTCTTGTACAACTAACTGCTTAGCTCCATTTGCTAAAGTATTAAACGACAAATTTGGTATCAAACGTGGAATGATGACAACTGTTCACTCTTACACAAATGACCAACAAATCTTAGATTTACCACACAAAGACTACCGTCGTGCTCGTGCGGCAGCTGAAAACATCATCCCAACTACAACGGGTGCTGCTAAAGCTGTTTCTCTAGTATTACCTGAGTTAAAAGGTAAATTAAACGGTGGAGCAATGCGTGTTCCAACTCCTAACGTTTCTTTAGTTGACTTAGTTGCTGAATTAGATAAAGAAGTAACTGTTGACGAAATCAACGAAGCATTCAAAGCAGCTGCTGAAGGCGAATTAAGTGGAATCCTTGGATACAGTGAAGATCCATTAGTATCTGGAGATTACAATGGTAACCCAAATTCTTCTACAATTGATGCTTTATCAACAATGGTTATGGAAGGCAGCATGGTTAAAGTAATTTCTTGGTATGATAACGAAAGTGGTTACTCTCACCGTGTAGTAGATCTTGCTGATTACATCGCTTCTAAAGGACTTTAATTCTTTAAAAGAAGATGACAAGCAAGAATAACTGTATAATGTAAGAAAACGGGGAAAGGGGATCATCCCCTTTCCCTTTTTTAGAAATAAGGGCTTTATAATTTTTTTGGTGTCTAGCTGTAGCGCCTAGCCCCTCGAGGTCACAAGCCAATTCTCACTGAAAGGTAAAGAACACCTTTCTGTGAGGCTCGTCTTGTGCTTGTCGGGGCTGAACAGGCGCTTCCGCATTTCAAATTAGGAGGGCTTTTTCATGAACAAACAGTCAGTTAAAGACATTGATGTTAAAGGGAAAGTCGTCTTTTGTCGCGTTGATTTTAACGTACCGATGAAGGATGGACAAGTAACAGATGAAACACGCATTCGTGCAGCTTTACCAACAATTCAGTATTTAAGTGAGCAAGGTGCTAAAGTTGTATTAGCAAGTCATCTAGGTCGTCCTAAAGGTCAAGTTGTTGAAGAACTACGCTTAAATGCAGTTGCAGAAAAGCTTCAAGAACTTTCAGGTAAAAATGTTGTGAAAACAGATGAAGCTTATGGCGATACGGTTAAAGCTGAAATCGCAAAATTAGAAGAAGGCGGCGTACTTCTTTTAGAAAACGTTCGTTTCTACCCTGGTGAAGAAAAAAATGATCCAGAACTTGCAAAAGCATTTGCTGATTTAGCTGATGTTTATGTAAATGATGCATTTGGTGCTGCTCACCGTGCACATGCTTCAACTGAAGGTATTGCAAAACATATCCCTGCTGTTGCAGGCTTCTTAATGGAAAAAGAGCTTGAAGTTCTAGGTAAAGCATTAAATAATCCAGAGCGTCCTTTCACTGCTATTATCGGTGGAGCAAAAGTAAAAGACAAAATCGGTGTGATCGACAATCTTCTTAATAAAGTAGATAATATAATCATCGGTGGTGGATTAGCTTACACATTCATCAAAGCTTTAGGACATGATGTTGGTAAATCACTACTTGAAGAAGATAAAGTTGATTTAGCAAAATCTTTCCTTGATCAAGCGAAAGAAAAAGGCGTTAATTTCTACATGCCTGTTGATATTGTTGTAGCAGATGATTTTTCAAATGATGCAAATACACAAATCGTATCAATCGACAGCATTCCAAGTGATTGGGAAGGTCTTGATTGTGGTCCGAAATCTCGTGAAATCTACGCTGACGTTATCAAAAACTCTAAACTTGTTATCTGGAACGGACCAATGGGTGTATTCGAATTAGATGCATTCGCAGGTGGTACAAAAGCAGTTGCAGAAGCATTAGCTGAGGCAAATGATACATATTCCGTTATCGGAGGAGGAGATTCAGCTGCCGCTGTAGAAAAGTTCAACTTGGCTGATAAAATGAGCCACATCTCTACAGGTGGTGGAGCATCTCTTGAATTCATGGAAGGTAAAGTACTTCCAGGCGTTTTAGCATTAAACGATAAATAAAGGCTCTTTTCTGAAAGATTGTTGCTAATTGCCTTGTTATTGCAATTTAAACTTAGTTCTTTTTGCATAATAAGTACTATTCTATTAAGAAAAGATGCCACCATGCTTGATAAAGTGCTGTTTACCTTGAGTTGTAAAAACAACAAAGTTTAACGGAAACAGCCTAAATAAAAAATTCAGTCTTCTATTTTTATAATTTCAAGATTAGTCGCGACATCTTGATGTTAGTGAAAAAGAACGGCTGTAAAAAAAGGGACGGTGTAAACATGAGAAAGCCAATTATTGCTGGTAACTGGAAAATGAACAAAGTTTCTTCTGAAGCAAAAAGCTTTATTGAAGAAGTAAAAGGTCTAGTACCTTCAACAGAAAGTGTTGACTCAGTCGTTTGTGCTCCGGCACTATTTTTAGAAAGCTTAGTTATTGCTACTAAAGGTACAGACTTAGAAATCGGTGCTCAAAATATGCACTTTGAAGAAAACGGTGCTTTCACTGGTGAAGTTAGTCCAGTAGCTCTAAAAGATATCGGTGTAAGCTATGTAGTGTTAGGTCACTCAGAGCGTAGAGAAATGTTTGCTGAAACAGATGAATCAGTAAATAAAAAGACTTTAGCTGCTTTCAAACACGGATTAACTCCAATCGTATGTTGTGGTGAAACGTTAGAAGAGCGTGAAGCTGGAAAAACAAATGATCTTGTAGGAAACCAGGTGAAACAAGCTTTACAAGGTTTATCTGAAGATCAAGTGAAACAAACAGTTATCGCTTATGAGCCAATTTGGGCAATCGGAACTGGTAAATCTTCTTCTGCAGAAGATGCTAATGAAGTTTGTGCACATATCCGTAGTGTTGTAGCAGAGCAATTCTCTACAGATGCAGCAGAAGCTGTTCGTATCCAATACGGTGGTAGTGTAAAACCGGCTAACATTAAAGAATATATGGCACAGCCTGATATCGATGGTGCATTAGTAGGTGGAGCAAGCTTAGAAGCACAATCTTTCCTTCAACTTGTGGAGGCAAACAAATGAGTAAGGCACCAGTTGCATTAATCATCCTTGATGGTTTTGCAGTTCGAGAAGAAACAATGGGTAATGCAGTGGCACAAGCTAAAAAGCCTAACTTTGATCGCTACTGGAATCAATATCCACATGCTGAATTAATCGCTTCAGGTGAGGCTGTTGGTCTTCCAGAAGGACAAATGGGTAACTCTGAAGTAGGTCATTTAAACATTGGAGCAGGTCGAGTTGTTTATCAAAGCTTAACACGTGTAAATGTGGCAATCCGTGAAGGTGAATTTGAAAAAAATGAAACCATTACAGAAGCAATCAATCATGTAAAGCGTACAGGTAAAAACCTTCATCTCTTTGGTTTAGTGTCAGATGGTGGAGTTCATAGTCATATTCAGCATTTATATGCTCTTCTACAGCTTGCAGCTAAAGAAGGTGTGAAAAATGTGTACATTCATGGCTTCCTAGATGGACGTGATGTTGGTCCAAAAACTGCTAAATCGTATGTGAATGAATTACAACAAAAACTCACAGAATACGGTGTCGGGGAAATTGCGACATTATCTGGACGTTACTACTCAATGGACCGCGACAAGCGCTGGGACCGAGTAGAAAAATCATACCGTGCAATGGTTTATGGTGAAGGCCCAACTTACAGTCATCCAATGGAATGTATCGATGATTCTTATACAAACGGAATTTTCGACGAATTCATGCTTCCATCAGTTATGACAAAAGAAGATGGATCACCAGTTGCAACGATTAACGATGAAGACGCAGTTATTTTCTATAACTTCCGTCCAGATCGTGCCATCCAAATTTCCAACACGTTCACAAATGAAGATTTCCGTTCATTTGATCGTGGAGAAAAGCATCCGAGAAACTTACACTTTGTTTGTTTAACTCACTTTAGTGAAACAGTTCAAGGATATGTTGCTTTCAAACCAACTAACCTTGATAACACGATTGGTGAAGTGTTAGCGCAAAATAATTTAACACAGCTTCGTATTGCTGAAACTGAAAAATATCCGCATGTTACCTTCTTTATGAGTGGTGGACGTGAAGAAAAATTTCCTGGTGAAGAGCGTATTTTAATCGACTCACCAAAGGTTGCAACTTATGACCTTCAGCCAGAAATGAGTGCTTATGAAGTAACGGACGCGTTACTAGCAGAAATTGAAGCTGACAAATTTGATGCGATTCTTTTAAACTTTGCAAATCCGGATATGGTTGGTCACTCAGGAATGCTTGAGCCAACAATTAAAGCAATCGAAACGGTTGATGAATGCCTTGGGAAAATTGTTGATGCCATAATCGCTAAAGGCGGTAAAGCTATTATCACAGCTGATCATGGTAATTCAGATGAAGTTGTTACATTAGAAGGTGAGCCAATGACAGCTCACACAACAAATCCTGTTCCTGTTATTGTAACAGAGGATAATGTAACACTTCGAAATGGTGGAATTTTAGGAGACTTAGCTCCAACAATGCTAGATTTATTAAACCTTAACAAACCAGCAGAAATGACTGGTACTACATTAATTCAAAAATAAAGGAGAGAAATTAAATGCCATACATTGTAGACGTTTATGCACGCGAAGTTTTAGACTCACGCGGTAACCCAACAGTAGAAGTAGAAGTACACACAGAATCAGGTGCGTTTGGTCGCGCTTTAGTACCAAGTGGTGCTTCAACAGGTGAATATGAAGCAGTTGAGCTTCGTGATGGTGACAAAGACCGTTATTTAGGAAAAGGCGTTTTAACAGCTGTTAAAAACGTAAACGAATTAATCGCTCCAGAATTACTTGGTTTCGAAGTAACAGATCAAGTTGCAATCGACCAAGCATTAATCGAGCTTGATGGAACAGAAAACAAAGGTAAATTAGGTGCTAACGCAATTCTTGGTGTATCTATTGCTGCTGCTCGTGCTGCTGCAGATTTCCTACAAGTACCTTTATATCAATACCTTGGAGGATTCAATGCGAAAACTCTTCCAGTACCAATGATGAACATCGTTAACGGTGGAGAGCACGCTGATAACAACGTTGACATTCAAGAATTCATGGTAATGCCAGTAGGTGCTGAAAACTTCCGTGAAGCATTACGTATGGGTACTGAAATTTTCCATAGCTTAAAAGCTGTATTAAAAGGTAAAGGCCTTAACACTGCAGTAGGTGATGAAGGTGGATTCGCTCCTAACTTAGGATCTAACGAAGAAGCTCTTCAAACAATCATTGAAGCAATCGAAAAAGCTGGTTACAAACCAGGTGAGCAAGTTATGCTTGCTATGGATGCTGCTTCTTCTGAGTTCTATAACAAAGAAGACGGTAAATACCATCTTTCAGGTGAAGGTGTTGTTAAAACATCTGCAGAAATGGTTGACTGGTATGCTGAAATGGCTTCTAAATACCCAATCATCTCAATTGAAGATGGATTAGACGAAAACGACTGGGATGGTCACAAGCTATTAACTGAGCGCCTTGGCGACAAAGTTCAACTTGTTGGTGATGACTTATTCGTTACAAACACGAAAAAGCTTTCTGAAGGTATCGAAAAAGGAATTGCTAACTCAATTCTTATCAAAGTTAACCAAATCGGTACACTTACTGAAACATTCGATGCTATCGAAATGGCAAAACGCGCTGGTTACACAGCAGTAATCTCTCACCGTTCTGGTGAAACAGAAGACAGCACAATTGCTGACATCGCTGTAGCTACAAACGCTGGCCAAATCAAAACAGGTGCTCCATCACGTACTGACCGTGTTGCAAAATACAACCAACTTCTTCGTATCGAAGATCAACTTGTTGACGCAGCAAAATATGATGGAATTAAAACTTTCTATAACTTAAGTAAGTAATTTGAGTTAAGGGACTGCCACACTGGGTGTGGCAGTTTTTTTGTTTTGTTTTGGTTTGCGGCTAGTATGGCTAGAGGAGCGAAGTGGGGGGCGATTTTTGTCGAAAATAGTCTAATCGAAGATAAATCCGGAAAATCGAAGATAAATTTACAGAATCGATGATAAATCAGAAAAATCGAAGATAAATCGGCAGAATCGCCGATAAAGTTAAAATTCTCTCAACGAGTAGCAGGATATCCACCCTGAGATAGCGTATATTAAAGCGACAAAACAAAATGGAGTGAGAAAATGATCAAAAAAGACCATCAAACACCAGATATCATCCCCAAATTAACAGCTTTGCTTCAAAGAATCCCGAAAACTCATCAACATAAAATCCCTACTATTACCGAAGACCTCAGAATCAGAACCGCAGGCTTTCAGGGCGAAAAAGCAATCGATTATCCACTAAGTTTTCTAAACGAAAAGGACTATTATATCTTCCATGGTTTAAGACTACAGACAAAATCACACCATTTTCAAATTGACACCCTTATTTTCACCAAAAAGCTTGTCATTCTTATAGAGGTTAAAAATATCTCAGGAACCATTTACTTCGATCAGGAATTCAAGCAACTGATTCAAACAAAAGACGGCGTCGAAAAAGGTTACTCCTATCCACTAACACAGCTAGACAGACAAGTGGCCCTTTTTCAAGAATGGTTAAAACTCAATAAACTCCCAAAACTAAAGCTTGCCACATTAGTAGTCATTAGCAATTCTCAAAGTATTATCCGCACAGCCCCTAACAGTAACTCCATCAATCAAAGAGTTATCCACAAAGAAGATCTTCCAATGAAAATCAGACAAATCGAAAAATCTCACTCTCACATATCTGAAACTCTTGATGAGAAAGATATGAAAAAAATCTTCAAATGTCTCATCAAGCAGCATTCATCGTTAGAAACAAATGTATTAGAACGATATCAAATAAACGAGCATGAACTAAGAAAAGGGGTGTTTTGTCCGCGCTGTGAGTATTTTCCTCTAGAAAGGATTAAGGCAAATTGGTACTGCCCTCAATGTAAACATAAAGACAAATTTGCCCATATCCAGGCCTTGAAGGATTACTCACTTTTAATAAAACCAACCATTAAAAATTCTGAAGCTAGGGAAGCTAGGGAGTTTCTTGTTTTAAACTCATCTAGCACAGCTAATCGATTATTACATGGCATGAATCTTCAATCCTCAGGAGGAAATAAGAATCGGCAATATGATTTAACTCCTCTTAAATATTTGTGATATAGAAGGTGTTGCTTTGTGAGAGTTTTGTCGAAAATAGTCTAATCGAAGATAAATGCTGAAAATCGATGATAAATTTGCATAATCGATGATAAATTAGAAAAATCGTTGATATTTTTCAAGAATCGATGATAAATCTACTTTTTTACTCATGATAGAGTCCGAAATTAGTTGAGGAAGTATAAAATGTAAGGGCAAGACCCGAAAACTGTACTAGAAATGCTCAAAATGTAATTAAATGACCTCGAAACAGCTTTAAATCCTGAAACAAATTCCTAGGCACCCCAAGTCAGAGCACAAAGAGTATGAAAACATCCACCAATTCTATTCCAAAGCGCCAATATTTGAGAATATCAACCTCACTTCAACAATTAAGACAAATGTGTATTGTGATAATTCGTCAATTGTGATACATTAAAATTATCTATTTGTGCGCATTTCAGGAGGTGTGTTTTCATGCATACAGTATTAATTATCCTACTTGTTTTAGTTTCAATCGCTCTAATTACAGTTGTATTATTACAATCTGGAAAAAGCGCAGGTTTATCTGGTGCGATTTCTGGTGGCGCCGAGCAACTTTTTGGAAAGCAAAAAGCACGTGGTCTTGATTTAGTTTTACATCGAGCTACTGTTATTTTGTCTGTTTTATTCTTTATTCTTACAATTTTAGTATCATATGTTGTTCAATAATGGGTGA
The DNA here is from genome assembly GCF_007994985.1 of Metabacillus litoralis. Taxonomy (GTDB): domain Bacteria; phylum Bacillota; class Bacilli; order Bacillales; family Bacillaceae; genus Metabacillus; species Metabacillus litoralis. The sequence continues at coordinate 233,287 of NZ_VOQF01000005.1, forward strand.
AAGCAAAGGGTCTGTACTTAACTACAGGCTCTTTTTTTGTTTTAAGATGTGGTTTTACTAAAGATTTTTGAAGTCACGATAAAAAAACATACATAGACAAGTAAACATCTTTGTAAGTAGTAACAGTGTTTGTTTTAATGGTAGTAAGGGATAACCAAACAGATTTGTAATACTACAAGAACATGTCGGACAAACTATACGAAAGATATTAAAGGAGTATAAAAATGAAAAGAGTTTTACCGAAGCCATTTACATTTGAGGGTGGAGACAGAGCTGTACTTTTATTACATGGATTTACAGGAAATACTGCTGATGTCAGGATGCTTGCGCGTTTTTTAAGTGAACGAGGATATACTTGTCATGCACCACAATATAAGGGACATGGAGTTCCTCCTGAGGAGCTTGTTTCGACAGGGCCTGAGGACTGGTGGAAAGATGTTGAAGAAGGATATCAGCATTTGAAGGATATGGGGTTTGAAGATATTGCCGTTGGCGGATTGTCACTAGGTGGAGTGTTTTCCTTGAAATTAGGTTACACTGTACCTGTAAAGGGTATTATCCCAATGTGTGCACCTATGTATATAAAAAGTGAAGAAGTCATGTATGAAGGTGTTCTCGAATATGCTAGGAATTATAAAAAATTCGAGGGGAAAACTCCTGAAGAGATTGAAGCTGAAATGAGAGAGTTTGAAAAATCTCCTATGAATACATTAAAAGCTTTACAAGAGTTGATTGCTTCTGTTCGAGATAATGTGGATATGATTTACTCTCCAACCTTTGTTGCACAGGGAAGACATGATCACATGATTAATACTGATAGTGCAAATATTATCTACAATGAAGTAGAAAATGATCATAAGAAGATTAAGTGGTACGAAGAATCTGGACATGTGTTAACTCTTGATAAAGAACGAGATCAACTTCATGAAGATGTTTATGAATTTTTAGAAAGTCTTGATTGGTAAAAAGGAGGATGTTAAATGGATCAAGAAATACAAGTACATATAAATAAGCTACTTGGTTTTATGAAGGAAGAAGCATATAAACCACTTACAGTACAAGAACTTGAAGAAGCATTTGGAATTGAAGATTCAGCAGAATTTAAAGAATTTGTTAAAGCATTAGTTGTGATGGAAGAAGAGGGATTGGTTGTTCGAACACGAAGTAACCGCTACGGTCTTCCTGAAAAAATGAATTTATTAAAAGGTAAACTGATTGGACATGCAAAAGGGTTTGCTTTTGTTGATCCTGATGACACAAGCTTAGATGATATTTTTATCCCACCAACTGAGCTAAAAACAGCGATGCATGGTGACATTGTTCTTGTTCGAGTAAGCCCGAAATCTGCGAATGGCTCACGCCAAGAAGGTTCGATTATTCGAATTCTAGAACGTGGAGTAAAAGAGGTTGTTGGAACATATACAGAAAGTAAAAACTTTGGATTTGTCATTCCAGATGATAAAAAAATTGCAAATGATATTTTTATCCCGAAGAATGCATCAAAGGGTGCTATTGAAGGACATAAGGTTGTTGTGAAATTAACGACGTATCCTGAAGGCCGTATGAGTGCTGAAGGTGAGATAATCGACATATTAGGTCATAAAAATGATCCTGGTGTTGATATTTTATCTGTTATTCATAAACACGGGTTACCAGGTCCGTTTCCTGTAGAAGCTCTAGAACAAGCAAATGATGTACCAGATGAAATTAAAGAAGAAGATCTAAAGGATCGCCGTGATCTTCGTAACGAAACGATTGTGACAATAGATGGAGCAGACGCAAAGGATTTAGATGATGCTGTTACTGTTAAAAAGCTTGATAATGGCAACTATAAGCTTGGTGTTCATATTGCAGATGTTAGTCATTATGTAACAGAGCAATCTCCAATTGATCGTGAAGCGGTTGAACGTGGAACAAGTGTTTATTTAGTTGACCGAGTTATTCCAATGATTCCACATCGTCTTTCTAATGGCATTTGTTCATTAAATCCAAAGGTTGATCGATTAACATTATCTTGTGAAATGGAAATCGATGCTGAAGGCCAAGTTGTTAAGCATGAGATTTTCCAAAGTGTGATTAAAACAACAGAGCGTATGACATATACAGATGTGAAAAAAATTCTTGAAGACAAAGACGAAGCTCTTCTTAAAAAATATGAAAACCTTGTTCCGATGTTTGAAGAAATGGCGGATTTAGCACAAATTCTTCGTAAAAAACGTATGGATCGTGGCGCGATTGACTTTGATTTTAAAGAAGCGAAGGTGTTAGTTGATCCAAAGGGGCACCCAACAGATGTTGTTATTCGCGAACGTTCAGTAGCGGAACGTCTTATTGAGGAGTTCATGCTGCTTGCAAATGAAACAGTAGCAGAGCATTTTCATTGGATGAATGTACCGTTCATTTATCGTATCCATGAAGATCCTAATGCTGAGAAGCTTCAACGTTTCTTAGAATTCATTACGAATTTCGGCTATTCTGTAAAAGGAACAGCAAATGAAATTCATCCAAGAGCACTACAAAACATTATTGAGGAAGTTGCCGGTAAACCAGAAGAAACGGTTATTTCAACGGTTATGTTACGCTCAATGAAGCAAGCAAAATATGATCCAGAAAGCCTTGGACATTTCGGTTTATCAACAGAATATTATACACATTTCACCTCACCGATTCGTCGTTACCCAGATTTAATTGTACATCGCTTAATCCGTACGTATTTAATTGAAGGTAAAGTTGATGAAGATACTCGTTCTAAATGGGCAGAAAGCTTACCTGTTATAGCAGAGCATTCTTCTAATATGGAAAGACGAGCGGTTGAAGCTGAGCGTGAAACAGATGAACTGAAAAAAGCAGAATATATGCTTGATAAAATTGGCGAGGAATACGACGGAATGATTAGCTCTGTGACAAACTTTGGGATGTTTGTTGAGCTTCCTAACACAATCGAGGGTCTAATCCATGTTAGCTATTTAACAGATGACTATTACCGTTATGATGAACGTCATTACGCAATGATCGGTGAACGTACAGGTAATGTTTATCGAATTGGTGATGAAATCACGGTTCGTGTAGTAAATGTTAATAAAGATGAACGTTCTATTGATTTTGAAGTTGTTGGGATGAAGGGTACGAGAAAACGACCTGATAAAGATGCTCCTAAAAAAGTCATCATTGCAGGTAAAGGAAGAAAGCCTGACAACTTAAAATATGGTAAGAAAAAAGAAGACGAAAAATCAGGAGACTGGTCAACTCGTCCTCCACGTAAAAAGAAAAAGCATTTCGAAAATGCACCAAAAGCAAAGCGTAAAAAGAAAAAACGATAATTTCCCTTGAGATTTGTACAACTTCATGTAGCTCAGTTAACATGGAGAAGCATGTTGAATATCTCTGTAATTAGCAGACCAAATCGCATTTGATTTGGTCTTTCCTTGTTCAAGGCTTAAGAGACCACATTGTCACAGCAGACAAAAATCAACTTGTCTTTTATGTTGCATTTGATTAGAACTGTAGAAAAAAGACTAGGAACTAGTCTTTAAAAGGTCGCTTCACTCATTTATCAATTCTATGTATCAGTGCAACTCAGATTTTAAATAATCGACATGCTCTCTTTGTTTATCTAAGATACGATCAACAAGGTTCAAACTTTTCTCATCAAGTTTATCACGAACCAATTTCTCAGTCATTTTTATTCCATAGAGATTTTCTCCCTTAATTGCATGTTTTAGAATTTCCTTTTCACTGTTTGAGTGATCAAATATTTGGCTAATATAAAGTTCGATCTTACCAACAACCCCTTCACTAGTAGCTGGTGTTCCTTTAAGCTCTTGAATTCGTTCTGAAAGTAGGTCTGAATGGTGTTTTAAGTCCTTTTGGATAGTAATAAAATTATTACGAAGTGGGGAAGAGTCATCAAGGTTTTTTATAAATTCTTCATAAGAATGTATTCCCATGTATTGTCCTTGCAGTAGCTGGTTCAAGGTTTTTACAACATTATGATTTTCTATTGAAATCATTCCTTTCATAATTTAATTCATGACATTCATAGTTTAAGCGTAAAAAATGAATTCATACAAAAGCTGCTTAATATTAGAGCGGGGAACATGTATCACTTGTATAAGTAGTAAATAACTTTCTCATCCGAGGAGTTAGTGAAGATAAAAAGACCCAAACCTTATCGAGTTAAGTGGTAAAGGAACAAATTCATAGGAATTCTTATGCTGATAGTGAGAAAAGTGCTAAATGAACAGAAGGATAGGATAATTAAAATGATCAAGCAAATCTTGAAACAGAACTGCAATGTGGTGCCGTCATCATTGTTTTTGGGATGGATGTTATTTCGTTTGTATTTTTCCCACGCGTATAAGTTATCTGCCCTTTATTGTCAGCTCTTGTTTTTCTAGGTGCTTAAAATCTCTAAGCAAATACCCTTTGAAAATCTTTAAAGTGCAATTCATTGAGTTTGCGTCCATTTTTTGTTAAAATATAAGTTACCGCTATAATGATAGGTACACCCGAGAGGAGGCAACACAATGCCTAAAGGAATGGGAAAAGTAGTTGCTCAAAACAAAAAGGCAAACCACGATTTTTCAATCGAAGAAACGTTTGAAGCCGGCATTGTTCTTCAAGGAACGGAAATCAAATCAATTCGAAATGGTCGTGCAAATTTAAAGGATTCTTATGCACGTATTGAACGTGGTGAAGTTTTTTTACTCAATATGCATGTTAGTCCTTATGAGCAGGGAAATCGCTATAACCATGATCCATTGCGTACAAGAAAACTACTTCTTCACAAAAAGGAAATTGTTAAATTAATTGGTGCAACAAAAGAAGATGGCTATGCACTTGTTCCATTGAAAATGTATTTAAAAAATGGATATGCGAAAGTGTTAATAGGTCTTGGTAAGGGTAAAAAGAAATACGATAAGCGTGAAGATTTGAAGAAAAAAGAAGCGAAACGTGATATCGAGCGTGCCTTTAGAGAACGCCAAAAGATATAAAAGGTAGGCTGTTTTCACAAACTTTGTTACTATTAGCAACTTGAAGGATAGTACCTTCTATACGTAAAACATTGTTTTTAAAAGATAATAAGGTTATGAACATCAATCTTTTAAAAATGAACCAATAGGTAAAAACTTACAATTGCATTCTTGTCTCAGTCTGTTATAATAGATTTTGTAAGACAGTCACTTACACACAATTTCATAAGCAATTAAGCTTATTCTACTTTTTTAATATCTCCCGTATTCCCAAGCTGGTATATACGGCTATCATGGGGACGTTACGGATTCGACAGGGGTAGTTCGAGCTTAGGTTGCGGGCCGAAGGGATCGTCTTCGTTAAAACGTCACGCCAATAATAACTGGCAAATCTAACAATAACTTAGCTTTAGCAGCTTAATAACTGCATAGCTAGTTCCTCCCTCCATCGTCCATGTGGTAGGGTAAGGGACTCACTCTTAGTGGACTACGCCTAATTCCTCCGTCTGGGGATGATGGAAGAGACCAATCAGACTAGCTGCTCTGACGCCTGTCGATAGGCATAGGAGTTAGCGAAACTGCGAATTTATCGACTACGCTCGTAGACGCTTAAGTGCCGATATGTCTGGACGTGGGTTCGATTAGTAATTAGTCGCCTTATGTGGTAACACATAAGTGAAAATTCGGCTTTATCGGTGAAACCTAAGTCACTTAAATGTGATAGGGCAATGCCGAGCGGTATGTAGAGCAATCTAACAGCCGTGTATCGACTTATAGGCTGCCAACTTGGTAGTACTAGGATACGAAAATCTGCCTTTTCTAAAGGTAAAACTACTTTTCGTATAAGACGCCGAAGGACCTAACAAGGTTCAAGATATAGTCAGTGCCATGACGAAAGCATGGAATAGCACGTCCCACCGTCTCCACCAAATACATATTTGGTGGTTTTTGTTTGTTTAATTTTTATACAATCTTTAATATCTATGTCATTAATTTATATAATGCGTTTCATAAAAAACCTGTCTATATTACTAAAGGTAGAGAGATTAAATTTCAAAAAAAGCGTCTTCAAATGCTAACTTTCTCTTTATTAAGTCTTGATTATACTTCCCATTCCGCATAGTTACCTTATCGTAGTTTTCAATAATCCATAATGCGCGTTTTCTTTTTTGAGGAACCCTTAGATATGGTTCTATTTTGGATAAAAGACTAATGACAGTTTCCTTTTTCTTGATATTTTATGTGAAGGAATCTTTATGTTTATCAGGATTATAATTCTTCTTACTACTAATTACTCCTCCAGTGAGGGAATGCGTGTAAGATAATAATTCTATATCAGTAGAAGCAATTGTAATACATGGTCTTCGATTTTCATTTTTATGTATTTTGGTTAAAGTAATAGAGCCTTCTCCATCGATAATACCAGCTAAATAAGCTACTTCCCAAATTTCCATATCTATCACCTCACATGTTGATGGGAACGCATGTTCTTGTTGGTGACTTAATTATACAAAAAATTCCCTTATTGTTCAATAAAAATATGTTTGGAAAATTGAGAAATAATTAAAGGTTAAATACTAAAAATGTCAGCAGGGTTTCTCAAAAACTTTACATAATGCAATTATCCAAGAAACGGTTATATTTATATTTTTCTTTAAGGCTGTTTTCGCAAACTTTGTTGCTTTTAAATACTCGAAGCAAATCAGCTCTGCATTACGTCTAGTGGCATCTTTTCTTCATATAATGGTATTTTTTATAGTGGAAAACACGTTTTCACTCCAAATTTTGGTTAAATAGCAACAATCGTTCAGAAAAGAGCCTTCTTTAAAGTCTTTTCATAGTTACTTCTAGCCCCTAACATATCTCTACTAACATCGTGTACAGATTTGAAAAACGCTAATTTAATCCTTTAGTATCAAGGGGTGGAAAGTTTATGTTTTACGTTACATTTTTGAAGCAAAACATTGTCACTCAGGCAATGCTTTGCTTCAAAAAAATACCGACATCAGCTTACATAGTTTGCAACAACATTAACCATAAATTTTAGATGCTCCTATATAAATAACAAAAGACTAATGGCCATCACAGCCATCCCCCCCACGAGGCCATAAATGGAAAGATGTGCTTCATCATATTTCTGTGCAGCTGGAAGTAATTCATCTAGTGAAATAAACACCATAATACCTGCTACTGCTGCAAATATAAACCCAAACAACATGTCACTTAAATAAGGCATTAAAACTAAATAAGCTACTATTGCACCTAAGGGTTCGGACATTCCAGACAAGAATGATAATTTAAATGCTTTTTTCTTACTACCTGTAGCAAAATAGACAGGGATAGAAACAGCAATACCTTCTGGAATATTGTGTATGGCAATTGCGACCGCTATCGCTATCCCTAAAGAGGGATCCTGTAGTGCAGAAGTGAATGTAGCTATACCTTCTGGAAAGTTATGAATCGCAATGGCTAGTGCTGTAAATGTTCCCATTTTTAACAAATCTGGATTTTTTGTCGCTTCTTTCTCATTCATTTCTTCTACTCTTTTTAGCTCATGGGGATTCCCTTGCTTAGGGATAAATTTATCGATTAAGGCGATGATTAAGATTCCTGTGAAAAATCCGCCAACTGTCATCCAATTCCCCAACACGTTACCCATGGATTCCACTAATGCATCCTGTGCTTTTACAATAATCTCCATAAAGGAAACATAAATCATCACACCAGCAGAAAATCCTAGTGAAATAGAAAGAAACTTTGTATTCGTAGTTGTTGTAAAGAAAGCCAAAACACTTCCTATTCCAGTAGCAAGCCCAGCCATTAACGTTAAACCAAAAGCTAACAATAAACCCTCAGTCATTAGGTTTACCTCCTCATTGCGTAATCAAATTATAATGGACTAAATTGTACTTATGACAGATAGTTTCCCCAAGGAAACTATTGTTCGAAAAAAAGAGATGATACATTTTATCGATCTCTTGTAGTGGCATTATTCTATAAAAAGAGTATGAATTTTTTTGCGTTTGTGTGACCAAATTTATGAAAAATATCCATTCTGATTGTGAACACGCTAGACTTTTCTTAATGCATTTATTTATCAGTTTTTATAAAATAACTAGTAGCTAATTATCACAAATCCTGGCCATTTAGATTTTCTAAGCATCAAAATAAAAAATTTGAAGATATAAATGAATTAGTAAATAATGTTGTTACAATAATAACACCTTTGGCAAATATGAAAAGCGTAACAATAATTACTGATTTTAGTGGGGGGATTTTAATAGGTGATAAGGATAAACTTTATCAAGCCTTTTTAAATCTTATTAAAAAGGCAGTTGAATCTATCTAGAATGTGGTATTTTATTGGGGATTTGTCATTTTCAATAATAAGTGATAAGAAATAATAACCGTTAGAACAATTGTCATTTTATGAGATGTCAAGTTCAATATCGTAGATGGGGGAGGTAGCATAAACAATGTAATGCTTAGTAATCTCTGAATTAGTTTTATTTTCTTTCCAAGCCTCATCTTTATTGATGATGTTACTATTTGCCTGTTTTACATTCTCAACCATATCAAAGTATTCTTATCAACCTTGTTTATGGAGTCAACATATTCAAGGGAAAAATTCACATACCAATAAATTTATTGGTATAATATACTTACATAGGTGATAATTGAAACTTAATGAGTAAATTATTTTATTTAATGTTCAGACATAGCCTTTAATGGATAAACAGGAGAGAATGTATGCAGCCTACAATATATGATATAGCCAAAAAGACAGGGTTTTCTATAACGACTGTTTCAAAAGTTCTTAATAATTATCCAGATGTAAGTGATAAAACTAGAGCAAAAATATTGAAGACAATAGAAGAGATAGGCTATCATCCTAATTCACATGCAAGAGCCTTAATGACTAAAAAATATTGGACAATTGGTGTAGTCTTTATCGAACAATTAGATATTGGTATAAAGCATCCTTTTTTTAATGCAGTCATTGAAAGCTTTCGCAAAAGAGTTGGTGGATTTGGATATGACCTTCTGCTCGTTTCTAAAAATATTGAAAATGAAAGAAGAAGTTATTTGGAGAGGTTTCAGCATCGAGGAGTAGATGGAGTTATTGTTGTGTCTCCGCAAAATTACGATGAAGAGGTAAAAGAGTTAGTTGAACATGAAATGCCTAGTGTATTTATTGATATTAATAGCAAGGATGTAAGTGTAGTTAATAGCGATAATCATTATGGAAGTATATTGGTAGTTGATTATTTATACTCACTTGGTCATCGTAAGATTGCACACATTGCTGGAGCCGAAGAAACACTTGCAGGTAAGGATCGACTCAAGGGATACCGAGATGCAATAGCAAAATATCAATTGAATCTTCCTGAGTCGTATATTGAAAATGGTGGTTACTTTGATAGTGTAGGTGGCCAAAAGGCTATGGATAAATTACTATTATTAAAAAACAGACCAACAGCTGTTTATGTTGCTGGAGATTTAATGGCACTTGGAGCAATGAAATCAATTAGGAAGCATGGTTTAAAGATTCCAGAAGACATATCGATAGTTGGATATGATGATATTGAATTGGCGGTTCATTCAACCCCTAGCTTAACGACGATAAGACAAAATACAGATTTAATTGGTGCTCAAGCAGCTGATTTACTATTACAACAAATTAATGCGAAGAAAAAAATTCCTATTGGTATGACTGTACCAGTAGAATTAATTATTCGTGAATCTACTATAGATATTAAGAAGTGCTAATTATGCACTTCTTTTTTTTGTGTAAATAATAACTTGTGTTCACAAATAATGAAATTGGTTCAGGTTTTTATTGAGCATAAAGATAAAGTACTATATATAATCATGTCTATTAAGTTTTTAGTAAGAAAATGACTAGTTTTCTCGCAAATTATCACCACTTGCTCTAATTCTCCAAATTATAAGTACTTCTGTTAAAACCACATACTATCCTAGATACATCATTATAAATGTATCAATTTATAATGATGTAACGAAAGGGAAATTCTCTAAATAATAGGTTAAATAAAAAGCGCTTTCGTAAATCTTAGTAAATTATTTGGCTTTTAAGTTTGTTTTATGGTGTTTTTCACAATTAAACTGGTAAAAATATAGTTATTTCATAAAAAAAAACAAAAAAATAATCGCATTGACAATTGATAGCGGTTTCTTATATAATTACTTTCGAAAGCGCTTTAGGTATTCTGGATCGATCTATACTTATAAAAAAGGTAGATTATCAGATTCTAAAATTAGTCATGTGCAAGGGGAGGGGATCTTTTAAATTGGTAACTCAATTAAGGAAAATGCAGATGGTGAAAAAATCGTTTTACGGATTTTTAGTACTCTTACTATTCATTTCGAATGTTGCATTTATACCAAATGTAAAAGCAACAGAGGTTGAATGGACGGAGACGGGTGATAATTTGTTGGTTGAAGGCGATTTTACTTCAACAACCGAATTTGGAAACCCTGATCAACTGATTAATGGATGGAATGTATATAGCCAGGGAGCTAACGAACAATGGGCAGGTTTAGCAAATTTCACAGTCAATGAGGGAGTATTACAAACTAGTATCCAACAAGTTGGCTGGGAGTGGTGGCATATTCAACTATTCCAAGATGTTGCTCTTCAAGCTGGTAAATATAAACTCCAGTTTGATATGAGCTCTGAGGTAGAAAGACCCGTTTATGTTCAATTAGATGATCAAGTGGCAGAGAAACAATTTACTGTTACTGAAGACACACAAACATATGAAATGCTACTAGATGTAACTTCTGAAGGAGACCACCGTTTTATGTTTGGTTTTGGAAGAACAGCTAGTGATATTGAGCCTTCAGTACCTTATAACATAACATTAGATAACGTTAAATTAGTTAAAGTTGAACAAGCAGTACTGGTACAACCAGAACAACAACCAGAACAACAACCTGCTACACCTACTGAAGGTGATACAGAAAGTGAAACAGCTGATTCCCAGTGGAACTTAGTTTGGGAAGATACATTTGATGGAAACGAGCTAGATACAACGAAATGGAACTATGATTTAGGAAATGGCTTTACAGGTTCAGATGGAACGTATGTATCTGGATGGGGAAATGAAGAGCTAGAGTTCTATCAAGAAGAAAACGTAAATGTTGAAGATGGAAAACTAGTGATTGAGGCTCGTGAAGAACCAGTTTCTGATACCCATGGAACGTATGACTATACATCAGGGAAAATACACACAAAGGGTAAGTTTTCTCAAAAATATGGAAAGTTTGAAGCAAAAATTAAGTTGCCAGAAGGACAAGGTTACTGGCCAGCATTTTGGATGATGCCTCAAGATGATGTGTATGGAGGATGGGCTGCTTCAGGTGAGATTGATATTATGGAAGCTGGCGGATCAGATATTAGCGCAATAGGTGGAGCGATTCACTATGGTAGCCAATGGCCGAATAATACGTACACAGCAAAAGACTACCATTTTCCAGAGGGACAAGATATTACGGGATATAACGTGTACAGTGTTGAGTGGGAGCCAGGTGAAATTCGTTGGTATGTAAATGGAGAGCTTTTCCAGACATTAAATAACTGGAATAGTACGAACAGTGCTAATAGCACAAAATATTCATATCCAGCACCATTTGATCAAGAATTTTATCTCATATTAAACCTTGCTATTGGAGGTTGGTATGATGGAAAACCAGGTTCTGAGACAGTATTCCCAGGCAAGATGGAAGTGGAATATGTAAAAGCTTACGAAAAGGATGCTTATGCTGAACCTGTTGAACCTTCATTTGATGCAGAAGAATTACCTGAAGGTTCAAAAGAAGCAATTAATGGAAACTATGTTTACGATCGTAACTTCCAAGAAGGTATAACAAGCATTACAAACGGAGAAGATGTAGCGAATAAATGGAGCCAAGATTATTGGAACTTAGTTTATTTGGATAACTTTAACGGCAGTGCAAAAGCTTCTGTTGAACAGATTGGAGATAGCAGTTTTGCTAAAGTTGATATCGCAAATGCTGGAAGTCAGCCATATTCTGTTCAATTAATACAAAACGTTACAATTGGAAAAGGAAGATGGTACAAACTAAGTTTTGATGCTAAATCTACTGCAAATAGAAACTTAAATGTGAAAATTGGTGGAGGAGAAGCTAGAGGTTATTCAGCATATTCACCAAGTAAAGACTTTGAGTTATCGAAAGAAATGGAAACGTATGAGATAACATTCCAGATGCAAGACGAAACAGATCCTCTTGCACGTTTAGAGTTAAATATGGGACTTGACCCGAACTCTGTATGGGTTGGAAATGTTGTTTTAGAAGAAACTGAAGCACAAGATCCTTACAATGAAAATGCACCAAAGACACCATTAGCTAATGGAAATCACATTTACAATGGTACTTTTGATCAAGGTCGTATGGATCGTATGACATATTGGAATGTAGAAACGACTGGTGCTGAAGCAACTGCAGCGGTTCCTGAGAATAATAGAATGCTCGCTGTTGATATATCCAATGGTGGTGAATCAACAGACTCAATTAAGGTTATTCAAAAAGGAATAAATCTCCTTTCAAATGATGAATACAAGCTAACCTTTAACTCCAAATCTGATGTTGAAAGAACGATCAACGTTGGAGTAGTAAGTGAAGATGGAACGGTAAAATTTGCAGAAGAACAAATAGCATTGACTAATACAATGGACGAAAAAGAAATGACGTTTACAATGGCAAATGTATCTGATGCAGCAGGACAATTAGTTTTCTATCTAGGTAATGATGATTCTAATGTCTATTTAGATGATGTGAAATTAGTTCGCCTAACAAATAACAATGCTGGTTTATCATTTGATGAGATTTTCCCACTTAAAAATGGTGACTTTTCAAATGGTTTAACGAAGTGGGTTAAGCACGTACAAGGTGAACATGACGGATCAAATTCAAATGCAAAACTTGAAGATGTGGATGGTGCAGCAAAATTAACTGTAAATGCTGTAGGGACTAATCCATGGGATGTTCAACTATTCCAACCGGAACTATCTTTAAAACAAGGTGAAACGTATATTGTTGAGTTTGATGCAAAATCAACAATTGATCGAAAATTAGAAGTAGCTTTAGATAATGGAGCGCCAGAATACAAACGCTTCTTTAATGAGATTGTTAACTTAACAGATTCGTATGGAACGTACTCGTTTGAATTTGAAATGACACAAGATGATAGTACGAACTTACAATTTATGTTAGGTAACGTTGAAGGTCAAGCGATTGAGGGATCACATGAAGTATTTATTGATAATGTTCGCCTGGAAGTAAAGGATCAAGGGAAAAAATACTTTCCATTACAAAATGGAGATTTTTCAACAGGATTATCTAACTGGGGCAAACACGTTCAAGGAGAGCATGATGGATCAAGCTCAAGTGCATCGTTGGAAGAAGAGAATGGTGCAGCGAAATTATCCATTGCAAATGTAGGACAAAACCCTTGGGATGTACAACTATTCCAATCAGAGCTTTCATTAGATCAGGGTCAAACTTATGTTGTAGAGTTTGATGCTAAATCATCTATCGATCGAAAGCTGGAAGTGGTGGTCGATAACGGAGCTCCTAGCTATCAGAGATTCTTCCAGAAGATTGTCTCGTTAACGGACACTTTTAAAACTTATTCTTTTGAATTTACTATGACGGCAGAAGATGTTACGAACCTGCAGTTCTTAGTAGGAAATGTTGATGCTCAAGGTATTTCTAGTGCGCATGATGTTGTGATTGATAATGTAAAACTAGAGGTGAAAGGTTCAAGAGAAGAGTTATCTGGACCGATAAATCCTGAAGAACCACCGGTAGATCCAAAAGACCCGGTAGATGAGAGTGTCGTACCAGAAAATAAAGATTCATTTGAATACAAAGCAGATAAAAAGCTATACGTGTTAAAACAATCTGCTAAAGCGATAACATTTACTAAAGATCTATTAAAACAATTGGAAGAAGGCTCTTCTATTGAAATTTCTAATGAAAAAATTAGAGCAGTAATTCCAACAAACCTTTTAGTAGGAAATACAGACTTAACATTTAACTTTGGTGATGTATCTGAAGACATCAAGAGTAAAAATGGAGACGCAGTTTCTGAAATGTATAACTTTACAATCACAGGTGAGGATGGAACTAAAATAACAAACTTTGGTAACAATAAAGTTGAACTTATCTTCTCTGTGAATTTGGATGATGTAAAAAATGTGAAAGATTTACAAGTAATATTTATCGATTCAGATGGAAACAAATCTGATGAACAGATTGAAACAACTTTTGATGAAGTAAAAAAAAGAAGCATCAGCTAAAGTTTCTCACTTTAGTACGTATGGAGTATTTGAAATTGCTTCGGATGGACCAGGAGATGGAAGTGAGCAACCAGGAGATGGAAGTGAGCAACCAGGAGATGGAAGTGAGCAACCAGGAGATGGAAGTGAGCAACCAGGAGACGGAAGCGAGCAACCAGGAGACGGAAGTGAGCAACCAGGAAACGGAAGCGATCAACCAGGAGATGGAAGTGAGCAACCAGGAGATGGAAGCGAGCAATCAGAAGATGGTACTAAGACTCCAACTGTAAGTAAAGAAAAAAATAATAAAAACCAATTACCAGAAACAGCAACTGCATCTTATAATGCACTTCTAGTAGGATCACTACTACTGTTAATTGGTGGAACGATTTACCTTAAAAGAAGAAGAGTAGAGTAGGGGAATTGATTCCGCAAGATTATCGTTTCGTATTTTTGAATGTACAGTATCTGTATCTTGTCGGAATCACCTTGCAACTCATTTTAAGTATTTTTACGAGTGATATTTTATCTATCAACATTTAAGTAGATAGATAAAATTTACTAATAGATTTATAAAAAAATTAGGGGGAACAACAATGAGTAAGATGAAAAAAATATTTTCAATAGGTTTACTTTTCACTCTAGTATTTACATTAGTTGCTTGTAATGGAAAAGAAGACAAAGCAGGAACAACAGATGCTGGAGATGAAAAAGTTACGTTAAATTTTTGGGGCTTTGGTGCAACTGGATATGAAGAGCTAGTAAAAGAATATATGGAAGAAAATCCAAATGTAACAATTAAATTCAAAACATCTGAGAATGCTGAGCATCATGATGCATTGTTTACAGCTCTTTCAGCAGGTAGCGGTGCTCCTGATATTGCGATGTTAGAAGTTGATCAGTTAGATCGTTTTAAGAAAGCAGAAGATCGTTTTGTAAACTTGTATGATGTAGGTGCAAAAGATGTTCAAGATCAATATTTAGATTGGAAATGGAATGGTGGACAAAACACAGCTGGAGATTTCTTAATTGGATTACCAACTGATATTGGTCCTAAAGCGTTATATTATCGTACAGATGTGTTTGAAGCAGCTGGATTACCAACTGATCCTGCTGAAGTTGAAGCATTAATTAATTCTCCTGAAGCCTTTAAGGATGCGGGTATTCAAGTGAAAGAAAAAACTGGAAAACCATTTGTGGATAGCATGGAAATGGCGTACAGAGCTTACTTGGATGCTGCTAATGAATCACATTTAAACCCTGAAGGTGAACTTTTACTTGAGAATGAAGGAAATGCAGTTAAGCAAGCGTATGATTTCGCTGTTGATTTAAATGCAGCAGGTTTAGTTGGAAAGTTTGAAATGTGGACACCTGAGTGGGCAAATGCAGTAAATAATGGTGATTTTGCAGTTGAATTAGGTGCTGGCTGGTTAAAAGGCTGGATGGAAGGAAATGCTCCAGATGCTTCTGGTAACTTTAAAGTTGCAACATTACCAACTGAGTTTGCTGCAAACTGGGGAGGATCATATTTAGCTATTCCAGCTGAAACTGAAAATTCTCAAGCTGCGTTTGATTTTATTAAGTGGTTAACATCACCTGAAAATCAATTATCATCATTCCAAACGAATGGTTTATTCCCATCTGCTCCTGCAGTATATGAGATGGAAGAATTCAAAACAAGTGAAGATAAATTCTTTGGCGGTCAAGTAACTTCTGTTGTATTTGCTGAAGCAGCTAAAGATATTAATGGTGCTGTGTACAAAGGTGAAAAATATGTTCCTGTAAATAACGAGATTTTAAATGCATTAAGGAATGTACAAGAAGGTGCTGACCCTAAAGAAGAATGGGAAGCAGCAGTTAAGCGTGCGAAAGACTTAGTAAGTCGTTAATAATGGTAACAGCTTGAATATGGTGTTCTTTTAGAACACCATATTCAGTTTTTACTTAGAAACGGGGAGTAGAAATGATTTCTCTTAAACAAAGCAAAAACAGTAAGAAAACGGCTATATCTGAAGAAAAAAAGGATATGATTTCAGGTTATGTTTACATCGCTCCATTTTTCATTATCTTTGCATTAGTAGGTCTATATCCTGCTCTTTATAGTATATTTTTAGCTTTCCAAAAGTGGGATGGCTTAAGTCCGAAGGTGTTCGTAGGGTTGGATAACTTTAGAGTAGTTTTGCAAGATCCACTGTTTTGGAAGTCGCTTTATAACACGATTATTATGGGTTTAATGGGAACTGCACCACAACTAGTGATTGGGATCATCTTAGCCTTCTTATTGAATCTATCGTTTCTCCGTTTTAAACAATTCTTCAGAGTAACGATCTTCATGCCATATATTACGTCAATGGTTGCGGTAGCACTTATCTTCAGTGTGCTTTTTAGCAATCACGAATCTTCATTGGCAAACTATGTATTAGGCTTATTTGGTATCGATCCGGTTAACTGGGCTTCCTCAGAATGGGGAACTAAAATTGCGATATCATTTATGGTGTTTTGGAGATGGGTAGGGTATAACACAATCATTTACCTTGCTGGAATTCAAAGCATTTCTAATGATTTATATGAAGCAGCAACAATTGACGGGGCTAACAAATTCCAACAATTAATGTACATTACTATGCCACTTCTTAAACCATTTATTTTATTAACTGTATTTTTCTCAACAGTGGGTGCACTCCAATTATTTGCTGAACCAACTGTGTTTTTAGGGGCAAGTGCATTTACTCGAGATGAAGCAATGACAGTTGTTATGTATTTATATCGTGATGCTTTTAGATTACAGTCCTTTGGAACAGCTTCAGCTACAGCGATTATTTTATTATTCATCATCATTGCCGCTGCAGCAATCAATGTATTCCTAACTTCTGGTATGAAACTAAAGAAAAGGGGTGTTAGTAAATGAATCGTGCAGCAGGAGCAAAAAAACTTTCGTTAAGTAAAATATCGATCTATCTATTTTTAGGACTAGCATCACTTTTATCTTTATTTCCGTTTTACTGGATGTTTGTTATGGCAACAAGTCCAAGTGCGGCTTATAATTCAATACCGCCAACTTTGACACCAGGTAACATGTTGGTGGAGAATTTCCAAAAAGTGTTAGGACAAATAAATTTCTTCCAATCTATGTGGAATACGATTATTCTTTGCACAGTTGTTACACTTGTTGTGTTAATTATTAGTTCTTTAGCGGGCTTTGCATTTGCTAAATTTAAGTTTCCGGGAAAAAATGCATTCTTTATTGCGATCCTTTTGACGATGGTAATTCCGCCGCAACTGGGATTGATTCCACAATACTATTTAATAGCTAATGCAGGTTTGCTTGATACACTTCAAGGGGTTATGATTCTGTTTTTCCTTAATCCTTTAGGTATTTTCTTGATGAGACAATATATAAGTGAGTCAGTGCCTGATGAGTTAATTGAGGCTGCAAAATTGGATGGTTGTTCGAACTTTAGAATTTACAGAAGTATTGTTTTGCCAATTATTCTCCCTGCGTTTGCAACTCTAGGTATTATTGTATTTACAGCTGTATGGGGTGAATTTCTATGGCAATTTACAGTTCTTCGTGATCCAGAAATGTATACGATTCAAGTTGCATTAGCATCATTAAGTAACACATTTAAAGTAGACTTTGGAATGCTACTATCTGGTGTATTCTGGGCAACTGTACCGTTAATCATCATCTTCTTATTCTTTAATCGCTTATTCATATCTAGTATTACAGATGGTGCTGTTAAGTAATAGATATTGATTCGGATAAAAAGGAAAGAACCTCGATGTAAATTTTAGTAACTTAAATTAGAAGTAAAAAGTTGAAAGAAAGCTATTACCTAATTTTTTTACATGAGTGTAATAGTTTTCATAAAGATTAATAGATTCCGGTGAAAGTAAGGTCATATATATAAAACCTATATTCGCTAGGTAGAAAAGTGGAGGACGAAAAAGTGGCTAACATAACATTTCCAAAAGATTTAAGGTGGGGGGCAGCAACTGCAGCTTATCAAATAGAAGGTGCTTCAACAAAAGGTGGAAGAGGATTATCTATATGGGATACGTTTTCTCATACACCTGGTAAAGTTCGGAATGGGGATAATGGGGATATCGCTTGTGATAGCTATCATCGTTACAAAGAAGATATTCAGATTATGAAAGAACTTGGAATTGATATTTACAGATTTTCTGTATCTTGGCCAAGAATTTTCCCAGAGGGTACTGGTGAGATCAATCAAGAAGGCCTACAATATTATCATAATTTT
The DNA here is from genome assembly GCF_007994985.1 of Metabacillus litoralis. Lineage (GTDB taxonomy): Bacteria > Bacillota > Bacilli > Bacillales > Bacillaceae > Metabacillus > Metabacillus litoralis. The sequence continues at coordinate 251,848 of NZ_VOQF01000005.1, forward strand.
GTAGATGAGTTGCTTGCAAATGGTATTGAACCGATGTGTACACTATACCATTGGGATTTACCTCAGGCTCTACAAGAAAAAGGTGGTTGGAATAATAGAGAAGTAGTAGATGCCTTTGCTCACTATTCAAAGGTGATGTTTCAAGAGTTTCATGGAAAAATTAAAAAATGGATTACGATCAACGAACCTTGGTGTGTATCCTTTCTTTCAAATTATTTAGGTGACCATGCTCCTGGAAACACGGATCTACAATTAGCTGTCAATATTTCACATAATTTGATGCTTGCACACGGAAAAGCAGTAACAGAATTTAGAAATTTATCTATTGATGGGGAAATTGGGTATGCTCCTAATGTAGAGTGGATAGAAGCTTTTAGTAGAAAACAAGAAGACATTGATGCATGTAATCGTGGTATGGGCTATTTTATGGAATGGTTCTTTGACCCTGTGTTTGAGGGGAATTATCCGACATTCATGTTAAATTGGTTTGAGAAAAAGGGAGTTACCTTAGAAATTGCTGATGGAGATATGGACATCATCAAACAACCAATTGATTTCCTTGGAATCAATTTTTACACAGGAAGTGTGGGAAGATATAAAGAGGGAGAAGGATTATTCGATTTAGAAAGAATTGATATCGGTTATGAGAAAACTGATTTTGATTGGAATATTTATCCTGAAGGGTTTTATAAAGTTCTATTGAAAATAAAGGATCAGTACGGTGATGTGCCAATTTATATCACTGAAAATGGTGCTTGTTATAATGATGGAGTAGAGCATGACCGAGTGAAAGATGAAAGACGTATTGAATATCTTAAACAACATCTTGTATCAATTAAGAGAAGTATAGATTCAGGCGTGAACTTAAAAGGATACTTAACATGGTCGCTTTTAGATAATTTTGAATGGGCAGAAGGATATAATAAACGTTTCGGTCTTGTACATGTTGATTTTGATACGTTGAAACGAACTAAAAAAGATAGTTATTTTTGGTATGAAAAAGTAATACGAAATGGTGGTTATGAAATTTAATCATTTCGTTGTTTTCATAAAATTTATTTAAAAAACAACCTATAGATAAGAATTTACAATTTTAACCCTGATGGATGAGTAATCTGCTCTTCCGTCAGGGTTAAAACAGGATATGATAACGTTTTCAATAGAATGGAAAGAAAAACTAAATGAACTGGCTACGGAATGAAGAATCTGAATAATTGATTTAAGGTTTAAGGAATCTTAACTTACTTAATAAAAGGCTGTGTTAAAGATTGTTATTGAATTTGAGTACTTTGTTATATGTCTGCAACGGTCCTCAACAACCAACTATAACTTGGCCTAATTAAAAGGAGATGCCAATGAAAAACTACTACTTTGATGAAAAAAAGAGAATGGTAATTGAAGACTATGATAAGGCAAAAACATTTTCCAGCTTTCTCCCTGGGGTAGCAGGAATAAAAGGGGTGCCAATGTGGACTTTTTACGTGAATAGAGGTCAGGGTATCTCAAGCTTTGGAGTGAGAGACAAACATTCACCGATCATGGAATTTTCACCAGCCAATATTGCCTATAAAAATGTATCTACAACTGGTTTTAGAACATTTATTAAACTCAATGATCGTAAAATGGTGTATGAACCGTTTCAACCGACTTTAAATAAAAAAATTAAAAGAAAAATGTATATAGAAGCGAACCAAATAAGTATAGAAGAAGTAAATGAAGAACTTGGATTGAGTACTGTGATTGAGTACTTTAATATGCCAGAAGAAAGCTTTGCTGGATTAGTTAGAAAAGTTCAAATAAGAAACTTAACGAAGAAACAGTTGAATATTGAGGTATTAGATGGAATGCCGGAAGTTCTACCATACGGTGTAGAAAATCAACTATACAAAGAAATGGGAAATTTACTTAGAAGCTGGATGGAAGTTTATAACCTTAATAATAAAATACCGTATTATCATGTTCGTGCAAGTATCGGGGATGAAGCAGAAGTAAATGAAGTAAAAGAGGGACACTTTTTCCTTACGTTCTCAAATGATGAAAAAATAATATCTCCTATTGTGGATACAGAAATCATCTTTGGCAGTGATCATTCGCTTTTAAATCCAGAGAACTTTGTAAAAAAACCACTAGAAGATTTAGTTGAAAAACTACAAGTAACAGCAAATAAAGTGCCATGTGCTTTTACTCCGATTCAAAAAAGCATAGGAGAAGAAGAAGCGATTGAAATCTTCAGTATTATTGGACATGTATCTAACATAGATCTTATTAATAATAGAGTGAATGATTTAGTGAATGTAGATTATATTAACCAAAAACAACTTTTAGCAAACAGACTGATTAGACAGTTAACAGATAAGATAAATACTAAAACAGGTTCAGAAATGTTTGATGAATATGCTAGACAAAGTTATTTAGATAATTTCTTACGTGGTGGATATCCATATCTTTTAGATAATAAAAAAGACGGTTTTGTTTATCATCTTTTTTCACGGAAACATGGAGATCAGGAAAGAGATTATAATTTCTTCTCAATAGCACCAGAGTACTTCTCTCAAGGAAACGGGAATTTCAGAGACATGAATCAAAATAGAAGAAATGACATCTATTTTGAACCAGCTGTTGGTAGTTTCAATACAAAAATGTTCATGAGCCTTATACAAGCTGATGGATACAATCCTTTACTCGTAAAGGGATGTTCTTTTGAAATCGCAGCTAATCAACAAGCTCAGTTAAAAGAGTTAATAAAAGAGCATGTTCAAAGCCATCAAGAACAAATAATAAACCTCTTGGATAGTAAATTTACTCCAGGACAATTGATCAACTATATAGCAAATGAAAATGTGCAGCTAACAATAGATGACCAAGCTTTTTTAACAGATATTTTAAGCATATCGCAACAAAATATTGAAGCAGGTTTTGGAGAAGGCTTTTGGGTTGACCATTGGACATATAATCTAGATTTAGTCGAAAGTTATCTTGATGTTTACCCAGATCACTTTGTAGACTTTATGTTTAAGGATAAGAGCTACAAGTATTTTGATAGCCCTGCCTATGTTCTTCCTAGAAGCGAAAAATTTGTCTTATCAAAAGGAAATGTAAGGCAATTTGGCTCTGTTATTGAAGACAAAGAAAAAATGTCTAAACTTGGAATCGCAATTAATGATACGAACTGGTTAAGAATAGAAAATGGCTCTGGTGAAGTTTATCACACAACTTTATTTGTTAAGCTACTTTCTCTTTCATTAATGAAATTCGTCACACTTGATCCACTAGGTATTGGTGTTGAAATGGAGGCGAATAAACCAGGTTGGAATGATGCGATGAACGGCCTACCTGGTCTTATAGGTTCTGGAATAAGTGAAACATTTGAATTGAGAAGAATCGTCGAGTTTTTACTTACAACAACTGAAGAGTATAAAAACAACCAAGTAGATGTACCGGTAGAATATGCTGAACTTTTAGAGGGAACCAGTGGTTTAGTAGATCAATACTTTAAAGGAAATGTAGATGATTTTCACTACTGGGATCAAGTTGCTTCAATGAGAGAATCTTTCCGTGAAAAAATTCGTTTCGGTATAAACGGTGAAGAATCAAGGCTTTCACTTAGTGAATTAAAAGGTGTGTACAAGAATTTCTTAAATAAGATTGATTTAGGAATAAAAAGAGCTGAGGAGCTTGGAGAAGGCTTATACCCAACATATCTTTCATACGAAGTGAATGAATTTGACGTTTTAGAAAATAATCTTAGTCAATATGGACTGCCTAAGGTCAAAATATATGGGTTTTCCAACCCAACTGTTCTCCCTTATTTCTTAGAAGGACCAGCCAGAGCGCTAAAAGCGATTTCAGATCAAGATAAGGCGAAAACAATTTATCAAAAAGTAAAAAAATCAGATCTGTTTGATAAGAATATTAAGATGTATAAAACATCTGTGAGCCTTGATAACGAATCTTTTGAAATCGGAAGAATAAAAGCATTTACACCTGGGTGGCTGGAAAGAGAGTCAGTGTTTCTTCATATGTCTTACAAATACCTTCTAGAGGTATTAAAATCAGGTTTATATGATGAGTATTTTAATGATATTCAAACATCACTCATACCATTCTTGGATCCAGAGACATACGGAAGAAGCACATTAGAAAATTCATCATTTATTGCAAGCTCTGTAAATCCTGATCCTTCTGTCCATGGTAGGGGGTTCATTGCAAGATTGAGTGGTTCAACGGCTGAATTTTTAAGTATGTGGAAAATGATGATGATCGGTAAAAAAACATTCCATATAAGCGAAGGTCAGTTAGTTCTAACTCTGTCACCAAATCTGCCTAGTTGGATGTTTGACGAATCAGGTAGAGCATCCTTTACGTTTTTAGGGGACACAAAGGTAACGTACTACAATACAGAAAGAAAAAATACGTATGGAACGGATAAAGTTGAAGTGAAATCTTTTAACTTAAAATACAAAGATGGAAGTTCCAAAAAAATTGAAAGTTCTATAGTAGTTAATGAAGATGCGAAGGCAATTAGAAATGGTGAGATAAAAGAAATAGATATAGAACTTTGTTAAAAATATACCCTTTTAAATAGGAAGTTAGATAGAAAAGCTCAGAGTTTTTAAGCTCTGGGCTTTTTTGTGCGTATACATTAGTTTTTTGTTGCAAGGCTTCACCGACCTAGTAACAAAATTACTTAAGCTTGTTTTCATATAACAGGTCACACAGTCCTTGTATATTTTGCTACAAAAATGAATCTCATCTGTTTACAGTCTTTAAAAATCTTTTTAATTATCTAACTAACAATAAGCAGCTCCGACAATGATAAGAAGAATGAATAAAACAACGATTAAAACAAAAGGATTGACACCAACTGGTGCAGCAACAGGAGCTGTGTTTCCGTAGCCGCATAAGCCACCGCCAAATCCGCCATATCCGTAACCCATAAAAAAGCACCTCCATTTCACATTAGATCAATACATACTATGGATATATCCCAAAACTGTAATAGACAATAACACATTTTTGAGAAATTTAAATTCAAAAGGAGAGAGGGAGAGGTCGGGTGATTTTGGGTATGAAGACATAAAAAAGACTGTTTTTGTAAACTTTGTTGATATTAGTATCTTAAAGGAAAAGCACTGTATAAAGTCTGAGGCATCTTTTCTTCTTAGAAGGTTACCTTGTTAAACTTTGTTGTTGATTTCCGTTACAGGCATTCGCTTTCCGTGGGCGGTCTGGGAGCCTCCTCGGCGCAAGCGCCTGTGGGTCTCCCTTTGACACGCTTCTCCCGCAGGAGTCTCATATATTCACCTCCAATCAACAAAGTGCTAAAAATAAACATTAAGCTTTAATATAGCCTTCTAAAAAAGCACTGTTTTCTAAGAGGAAATTAAGTCAAATAGCAACAATTTTTCAGAAAAGAGCCTAAAAAAAAGACACCCCGAAGGATGTTCATTTGATACTTTGTTTGTAGATTTCATCCAATTCTGGTTGTGATAGTTCATTGTTTACGAAACAAACTGTAGCATCTACAAGTTTATCAAAATTTTCTGATGATCTACTTTTCATCTTCAGCTCGTGCTCATACATTTCTAGGTCTTCCTTTTGTCTGAGTAGATCTTGTTCTCTTCCATCATAATCTGGTCCATTCATTGTTTCGGAATTTTTCTTAATAATATCAATATATTGTTGTAATTGATCATCCATATTTCCTTCAACCTCCTTTGCGCAAATGTTCTCAATTTAGTATGTGCTAAATTGAATGACTCATTCTAAAAGGTTGTTTTCTCATACTTTGCTATGTTTTATGCATTGTTAAATGGTAGCGAATTTGCTCCAGACACTTCAAAAATGTGTTGTTAAGAATAGTCTACTCAAGCATCATCAAAAAAGGGATAAAGACCTGAACAATTTTCTCGAAATCACAGCCTATTTCCCAATACTCTCTTTTTTCTTCTCTAATTTCTTAAATCCCCAATATATAAAAGCAACACAAAGTAGTAATCCAACTACAGCAGGAATCATGATTGATTTTCCAGATTCACCTGCAGAAGTTACACTCCACATCATTTTACCTAAAGCCATCATGACAATAACGGATAAACCGATCCACAAATTTCTCTTCCAAAACCCTAACCCTAATAACAAGAAAGAGATGGGGACTAATAAAGTTAACAGGATTTTTGATAAGCCCCATTCGCTTGTTAAATATTCAACTTCATAATCAAGAAATAATTCAACCTGTTTGCTTACCATTTCTGGCTCAGGAAACCAAAACATACTTGTGAAAAGACTAAAGATCGTAATTGAAATACCACTCCAGCTTCTTTTATAAGCAAAATAACAAAAAGGAATTAAAAAAATTGGTCGAATAAACCAGCTTAACTGATTGTGATGACGAGCAAAGGCCCAATCTAAAAAATCCCTATTTGTTATGGCTAAGATAAAGAATATAAAAGTGAGGAAAGCAAATAGTGATGCGACTAATTTATCATATTTTTTAAAAAACATGTTCAACACTCCTATCTGATTTAGTTTGAAACTATGCCATTTTGTAAGATGAATAGTAATCGATCGATGTACTTGATCAACTCTTCATTGTCAAAACCCATGTCTTGATGCTCTAAGAAATAATTTGCAAATGTTGCATTGATTGTATTAATCAAATAGATGAGCATTTCTGAATCAATTTCTTCAGATATTTCGCCAGTTTTTTTTCGGCTTTCTATCATGCTCATAAAAAATTGCTGACTAGCTTTTTGACTGTTACCTTCTATTTCTTTTTTTAATTCTTGATTCCTGATCGTAAGAAAATCTGTTGCTATTGCTGCAAGCTTAGGCTCATTTTTATAGAATTCAAGACCACTTATAAATAATGCACGAATGAAAGGGATAAACTTCATTTCATCAGTTCTTCCTGCCAATCGAGTAGAGTAGTGACTTTTCCTGTTTCCGATAATCTCGATAATAATAAATTTATAAAGCTCATCTTTGTCTACAAAGTACTGATAAAAGCTTCCTCTTGGAATATTAGCTTTACTAATCATTTTTGAAATACTCATCTTTTCATAGCCTTTATCAAAAAACTCATCGACGGCAGCATTAATTATTTGGTTTTTCTTATCATTAGGTAAATTATAAAAGGTTTGTGTTGGCATTACAGTTTCTCCTTTTTGTTTATGACATTATTGTCATATGACGATACTGTCATAATAAATGATTTTAAAGCAATTGTCTACTAAAATTAGGAAAATATTAGTTAACCATTTTTTTACTGAAAGATACAGCTGTAAATAAAAAAGGGAGCAAGCTAAAACTTGCTGTCCCTTTCACATAAAAATTTCGCTTATTAAATTTTAAATTTACCAACTATCTTCTGTAGCTCTTCAGCCATGTGAGATAGGGTAGAGGATGAAGCAGTAATTTCCTCCATTGCTGCAAGCTGCTCTTCTGTGGAAGAGGAAACACTTAATGTTCCACTTGCTGTAATATCAGAGCTTTCAGCAATTTGATCCATTGATTGGACGATTAATTTTGTCCCAACAGACATCTCTTGAACGGCTGAAGCTACCTCTTGAATCTGCGAAGATACTTCAACAATTGATTTCTGGATTTGTTCAAACGAATCACCTGTTTCATTGACTGAGGTAATTCCCTCTGCCACTTTGATTGTTGTTTCTTCCATTGTCTTTACTGTGTTATCAGTATCGATTTGTATGGTTGATATTAATTGTGAAATCTCTGAAGCTGATTTAGTTGATTGTTCAGCTAGTTGACGTACTTCATCTGCAACAACGGCAAAGCCTCGCCCGTGTTCACCAGCTCTTGCTGCTTCAATTGCTGCATTTAATGCAAGTAGATTTGTTTGTTCGGCAATTTCTGTAATGACTTTAATAATTTCGCCGATTTGACTTGAACGTTTTCCTAAGGTTTTCACTTTTGATGAAAGCTCAGTAACAGTAGAGTTAATATCACTCATTTGTGAAATAACAGTTGTTACGGAATTGTTCCCTTTATCAGCCATGTCTGATGCATGATTAGCTGTTGTTGTAACAGCAGTGGAACTTTCCGCGATTAACTGAACGGATTTTGAAAGATCGTCAACTATTTTAGTTGCATCTTTCACACTGTTCACTTGTTTGTCTGTTCCGTATGCTACTTCTTGGACTGTTGTGGAAATTAATTCAGTTGCTCTCGTTGTTTCTTCTGAACTTGCTGTTAATTGTTCCGATGCTGCAGCTACTTGCTCTGAATAAAAGCTTACTTGCTGAAATAGATCTCGTAATTTTTCTATCATCTTATTAAACGATTGAGCCATTTCACCAAGTTCATCTTTTGTATTCAAATTGATTGATTGAGTAAGATCTCCTTCACCTTCAGATATTTCTTTTAAGCGATTATTCATAATACTAATCGGTTTATTAATTGATCTAATAATAAAAAGTGAAGCAATAACCCCACCTATAATCGACAACGCAATAGTAGAATATAAAATTAAGTTTGCAAAGCTTTGATGCTTATCTAATAACTGCTTATCTTCCTCAATTTCATTTGTTAGCTTATTGATAAAAGCTTCTATACTCGGATCAACTAATTCTTTTCGAATGCTTCTTTGTTCTTCCATATGAACGACAAGAGCTGCTTCTATTTCACCATTCAAATAAGTATTGACCATTTTTTCATTTGCTTCGCTATAAGTTAACAAATTGCTTTTTATAGAATCGAGAGCTTCTTGATCAGCATTATCAAGAGTGGAAATAGTTTTTAGCTCATCAAGGTATTCAAATATTTTCTTTTCCTTTTCTTCTATACCTGTAATTAACTCATTATCTCCTGTCAGTAAGAAGGCTCTTTCATCATTAGATAAACCTGTAAAACGATATTGTAAGGATTTTAGTATTAATTGAACCTTTTCATCTTCTTGCATTTCAAGATATGATTTTTCTGTTGATTTTAATTGCAGAGCTGATAATGTCCCTATAATGGCTATCCCTGAAATTAATAATGAAACTAATAAAAGCAGTTTAACTTTAATTTTCATAATTTCCTCCTGTATTTTCTAGATTACCTGACAGAAAACGTTATAATTCGACAAATTTCTATTTTTCTAATAATAGCACATAGTGACATTAATAAACTATATGAATATGAGCTTTCATAGAGGTGGGTGAAGTTACCATAAAACTAGTTCGATCTAGTTTATAATTATGATAGAAGTAATTATGTAGTGGATTGAAAAAAGCTGTAATCACTTGCTAATTACCTTCTAATTTGATATATTTATTCCGTTTATGAACCTTTTCAAACTACTTAAATAGCAAATAACTTCGAATAACAATATTTGTATGTTATTCTATAATAATAAGGTGATTTTGAACGATACTTGAGGAGGATAAGATGTTAAAAAGTTTAATAAGCAGATATTCTTTTCTATTTTTAGCTGTTGTCCTCATGTGGGTAAAAACGTATATTGTCTATCGAACTGGTTTTGATATAAAAATAGAAAATATGCTGCAATCTTTTATTCTATTTATGAACCCACTTAGCTTCTTTTTGTTGATTTTTGGTTTCGGCTTATTTATGAAGCAAAAAGCAAGGAACATTTATATTCTCGTGATCAGTACGTTGGTGACAATTATACTGATTTCAAATATGATCTTTTACGGTTTTTATAATGACTTTCTAACAATTCCTCTTTTATTTCAGTCAAGTAATATGGGGGATTTAGATAGTAGTGTTCAAGAGTTAGTAGATCCTATTTATTTTCTTTTGTTTATTGATGTTTTACTTTTACTATGGATAGCACTAAAGCATAAATTTCAGCAAATAGATGTTGTACCCTCAAAAGAGAGAAAAGCTTACTTTTTGTTAGTTTTAGCTGTGTTTGTGATTCATTTAGGTCTTTCTGAGATATCACGTCCACAGCTATTAACTCGTTCATTTGATCGTGAGGTATTAGTAAAAAATATTGGGATTTTTAACTTCCATATTTATGATGCTGTAGTCCAATCAAGTACATCGGCACAAAGAGTGCTAGCTGATAGTGATGAGCTTGTAGAAATACAAAATTATATTAAAGCAAATAAAAAAGAACCTGATGAAAAGATGTTCGGTATCGCTAAAGATCGTAATGTGATTTTTGTTTCGTTAGAATCTACACAAAGCTTTGTTGTCAACGAAACATTAAATGGGGAGGAACTTACACCTTACCTAAACGATTTTATCAATGAAAGCTATTACTTTGAAAACTTCTATCATCAAACAGAGCAAGGCAAAACATCTGATTCAGAATTTCTAGTGGCAAACTCACTGTATCCTCTTGGTCGTGGAGCGGTTTTCTTTACACATAATGATAATGAGTATAACTCAATGCAAGAAATTCTAAGAGAAAACGACTATTACTCTGCAACATTTCATGCCAATAATGCGAGCTTTTGGAACAGAGATATTATATATGAAGCATTTGGTGTGGATAAGTTTTATGACTTAGAAAGCTATGATGTGAATGAGGCAAATTCAACAGGATGGGGATTGAAGGATAAAGAGTACTTTGAACAGTCTGTGGATTTAATGAAAGGGTTACCACAGCCGTTTTATAGCTACTTTATTACGTTAACAAATCATTTTCCATTTGAATTAGACGAAGAAGACAAGTTGATCGATGAATTTGATTCTACTAGTGAAATACTAAATCGATATGTAACAACGATTCGCTATCAAGATGAAGCGTTGAAGAGATTTATTGAGAAGCTAAAAGAATCTGGACTTTATGATAACTCCATCATTGTACTAATGGGTGATCATTATGGTATTTCTCAAAATCATAATGAAGCAATGGCGAAGTTTTTAGGGAAAAATGAAATAACAGCTTATGATAACGTGCAATTACAGCGTGTTCCATTTGTGATTCATATGCCTGGTATAACAGATGAAGACCCGAAATTGATAACTGATGTTTCTGGTCAAATTGATATTAAACCAACACTTTTACATTTGCTTGGTATTGATACAACAGAAATGATTCAATTTGGAAATGACTTATTTTCACCTGATCGACAGTCATTTGCCGTTTTGAGAAATGGTAGTTTTATAACGGAGAAGTATGTTTCCATATCTGATGTTTGTTATGATCGTCAAACTCAGGAAGTAATTGAAGCTGAAGGAGCTTGTGATTCATATGAAGAAAAAGCACATAGTGAATTAAGTTTCTCTGATAAAATTATTTATGGTGACTTATTACGATTTTATAATGAAGAAAAAATGAGTACGGGGAAGTAATTTCTCCGTACTTTTATTATTTAAGGCTGTTTTATAAACTTTGTTGCTCTTAATAACTCTAAATAACATAACATAAAGCAGGGTGGTATCTTTTCTTCATAAATTAGTACTTATTTTGCTATAACTAATAAATAACTAGGACAATTAGCAACAATCTTTCAGAAAAGAGCCTTATTTAACAATCAAAACAGGACAGTTCGCTCGTTTTGCGACCTTATGACTAACGCTTCCTAATACAAACTCTTGAAGTCCATTCAACCCACGACTACCAATGACTACAATATCAATGTTGTTATCGCTTACATATTTAACGATGCAAGGTCCTGGCTCTCCATGAAGAATCTTAATCTCAAAAGATACACCGGCTTCAATTGCTTGTTTTTCAACATCCTTCATTCGTTCCTTACGCTTATCGTTAATATCTACCGAATTCCAATTGCTTAGAACATCTGATTTGGCCTTTTCAGCATCAACAACATATACCACATCAATTGTTGATCCTTTACTGCATTTTGCAATATGAATGGCATTTTCTGCTGCTCGTTTAGAATGCTCTGAACCATCTGTAGCTAATAAAATTCTTTTATACATTCTTCACACCTCCTGCTAATGGGAGTTCAGTTTATTTGCTAGTTTTCCAATTAATTCTGTGCTTTCTTCATTTAAGCCTGTTACCTTTACACTTTTACCTGTTTCTTCAAATTTTGATACAATTTTATCAATTGCAGCAACGGCTGAATCATCCCAAATATGTGATTGAGTTAAATTTATTTCAACAGACATAATGTTTTCTTTATAATCAAAAAATGTTAATAATTCTGTGACTGATGCAAAAAATAACTCTCCATTAATTCTATATATTCTTGTATCTCCTTTTAAGTGACTTTCTACACGTATCTTTGATATTTTCGAAACAAAAAAGATCGCACTTAAGAAAATACCAGTAAATACACCAATAGCTAAATTATGAGTATAAATCACAGTAATGACTGTGACAATCATCACAATTGCATCACTTTTTGGTACAATACCTAGCGTCTTAATGGAATTCCAGTCAAATGTACTAATTGAAACCATAATCATCACACCAGCAAGAGCAGCCATTGGAATTTGAACAACAATATCACCTAAAACGATAATTAAGAACATAAGGAAGACTCCTGCAACCAAAGCGGATAGACGCCGACTACCTCCAGATTTAACGTTAATAACAGATTGTCCGATCATGGCACACCCAGCCATTCCACCAAAAAAACCTGTAATGATATTTGCAATACCCTGTCCACTACTTTCAACATTTTTATCACTTGGTGTATCTGTCATATCATCCACAATTGTGGCAGTTAAAAGAGATTCTAATAAGCCGACAACTGTAAGTGCTATTGAGTAAGGAAAAATGATTAATAAGGTTTCAAAACTGAATGGTATATTAGGTATTAAAAACATAGGTAATGTTCGTGAAATTTCTCCCATATCACCAACTGCCCTCACATCGATATTCATCATGATAACTAAAACTGTTATAGCAACAATTGCTACTAGGGTAGATGGAATGATTTTCGTTAAATATGGTAGTAAATAGATGATCGCTAATGTAAGACCAACTAAAATATAAATAACATAGCTTTCTCCTTCAAAATGCTGAAGTTGAGAGGTGAAGATTAAAAGTGCTAATGCATTAACAAATCCTACCATAACTGATCTTGGTATGAACTTCATATATCTTGATAATTTAAAGATCCCAAAAAGAATTTGAAGAATACCAGTTAATATTGTTGCAGCAAGAAGATACTCTAAACCATGATCTTTGACCAAATCTATAAACAATAGAGCCATTGCACCTGTTGCAGCTGAAATCATTCCTGGTCTGCCACCAACAAAGGCAATTGTAACAGCAATCGTGAAGGAAGCATAAAGCCCAACCATTGGGTCAACACCTGCAATGATCGAAAAGGCAATCGCTTCAGGAATGAGTGCAAGTGCAACGACTAATCCTGATAAAAGGTCACCTTTGATATTACCAAACCAAGAATCTTTATAAGAAAGATGCTCCACTTTTTTTACCTCCTTTCCATAATGCTTATTATGTACAAGAGGTTTTTTAACAACTCATATTCTCATAAAAGAATAAATAAAAGGGGACTAACATTGTTTGATGTAGGTTGAGATGCGTTTTTATAACAACATTAAGTGTAAAAGATAAAAAGGGCATCTATTACCTTATTTTTATGTTTTGTACGTGTTATTGTTCGATAAATAAAGAATGATAGAGAATTCAATTAATGTTTCCGCTTACATCAAATTTCACAAATTCGTCAAAACCATATATAATTCTTTATGTTAATAACGGACCCGACTTTCATGAGAGTTGAAAGTCATAAAAAAATAAAAAATGTTAAAGGGAGAGTGTCTTTTTTGGATTTAAGTACAATTAAATATTCTTGGTTTGGAAATATCAAAGGTGATGTATTAGCAGGTATCGTGGTTGCTCTTGCATTAATTCCTGAAGCAATTGCGTTCTCAATCATTGCAGGTGTAGATCCGATGATAGGATTATACGCATCTTTTTGTATTGCGGTGACAATTGCTTTTGTTGGAGGACGTCCTGGAATGATTTCAGCTGCAACAGGGGCTACTGCTCTGTTGATGGTAACTTTAGTTGCTGATTATGGATTGCAATATTTACTTGCTGCAACCATTCTTACTGGTATCATTCAGATTATTATGGGTGTTTTAAAATTAGGAAGGTTAATGAAATTTGTTCCTCGTTCGGTTATGACAGGTTTCGTTAATGCATTAGCTATTTTGATTTTTACATCACAATTACCACATTTTGCAGGTGAATCATGGCCGATGTTTGCTATGGTAGCTGGAGCACTAGCTATTATTTATATTTTGCCACGCTTTACAAAGGTTGTGCCATCACCACTAGTAGCAATTGTTGTGATCACACTCATTGCATTTATGACTGGAAGTGGTGTCAGAACTGTTGGTGATATGGGTGAATTAACACAGGCATTACCACTATTCTTATTACCTGATATTCCATTAAACTTTGAAACATTGAAAATCATCTTTCCATATTCTCTTTCTATTGCGATTGTAGGATTAGTGGAATCTTTATTAACGGCACAAATTGTAGATGATATGACAGATACAGATAGTGACAAAAATAAAGAAGCACGTGGTCAAGGTATTGCCAATATTGTTTCAGGATTTTTTGGCGGTATGGCAGGGTGTGCGATGATTGGTCAATCAGTAATCAATGTTAAGTCAGGTGGTAGAGGACGATTATCAGCATTAGTTGCAGGGGTTTTCTTAATGGTGTTAATTTTACTATTAAATGACTTCCTTGTTCAAATACCAATGGCAGCTCTTGTTGGAGTTATGATCATGGTTTCTATCGGTACATTTGATTGGACTGCATTAAAAACTCTGCACAAAGTACCTTTAACAGATACGTTAGTTATGGTTGTTACAGTCATTACTGTTATTATGACTCATGACTTATCTAAAGGTGTTCTTGTTGGGATTATTTTAAGTGCGATATTCTTCGCTGCAAAAATATCAAAAGTAAAGGTAACAAGCTTATCTTCTGATGGATCTAGTAAGAAGATTTACCGAGTATCAGGTCAATTATTCTTTGCTTCTGTTACAGATTTTGTTAAAGAATTTAATTTTAAAGAAAATGTAAAGGAAATTGATTTAGATTTAACACAGGCTCACCTTTGGGATGATTCTGCCGTTGGTGCTATTGATAAAGTTGTCATTAAATATCATCAAAATGGTGTGAAGGTGAATTTAATAGGTCTAAATTCCGAGAGTAACAAGCTTATTGAGAAAATAGCCGTTCATAATAAACCAGGCGGACTTAATAAAGTAGCAAATCACTAATGAATTAGGATTAGTAAACAGAACATCGAATTATTTGATGTTCTGTTTTTTTATGCTTTTGGGGTCAGACCCCAAATAGGTTCTAATATACTCATCTGTCGTTAAAACTGTGGCAAACTCTTTATGTAATGTTGCTAGTGAGACATTTTGGATTGTTTCTGCATCAATATATTGGTCATTATGATCATATAAACCAAATGATGCTGTTGCATCTGAAATTAGGAATGTATTAAAGCCTAAGTTCCCGCTCATCCGAGTTGTCGTAGAAACACAGTGAGCTGTTGTTAACCCAACGATTACGACATCTGAAATTTCCTTCTTAACAAGATGCTCCTTAAGTGAAGTATTGATAAAAGCGCTATTAACTTCTTTTTTGATGATCATTTCATCTGCTGCTGGCTGGACTATATCTTTGATTTGAGAGCTGGATTTTTTTTGATAAAAAAGCGAGTTGGGATTTTTAGATATATGCTGAATGAAAATAACTTCTTGTTTACTTTCTCTCCATAAACTTAATAGCTGACTAATGTTAGCTTCTGCTTGAAGATTATTACGCGTGCCCCAACTTGGATCAAAGAAAGCATTTTGTACGTCAACAATAATAAGTGCACTTTTCATTTTAATTCCTCCTTTTATTACCTTATTTTGTTAAGATGTTTAGGTCTCTTAACTAACTCCCCCTTACAATTTGGGCAAATAAAGATCATTTTCTTTGTGCAATCATGACAAAAAGTACATTCATGAACACAAATATACGCATCATCACGAATAGAATCATGAAATTTTTCACAAATATTCTTCATCTCTAATCCCACTGTATAGCTTCCTTTATATGTATTAATTCAATTTTAAGTTATATAAAATGTAAGATATATACTATTTATAAGGAGTTTGAACTGCTATTCTTAAGAATATAAGGAAATTAAGGAATTTATAAATAGAATTGAAGGTGAGCTTATATGGATAAAGTAAATCGTGAAATTTTAACCATCCTTCAAGATGAAGGTAGAATTTCAATGACGGACTTAGGAAAAAAAGTTGCGTTATCAACACCAGCTGTAACAGAAAGAGTACGAAGATTAGAAGAACAAGGTGTAATTGAAGGGTATAAAGCGAAAATAAATCCAGATAAAATAGATAAACCAGTAAAAGCTTTTGTTTTAGTTGAAACACATCAGTGTAAGGCGTTTAGAGAATATTGCATTAAAAATCCTGTTGTGACCGAGTGTCATAGATTAACAGGTCAGTATAGTTATTTAGTGAAAGTTGTTACAAATAACAATGAAAGTTTAGAGAGATTTATAGATGAAACAATGGAATATGGTCAGCCATACACAATGATTAACCTTTCCTCACCATTATTACATAAAAGTATATAAATGCTTAGTTGGTAAATAAACTGAACGAAGGTGATAAGTTAACTTCTTTTAATCTGTTTAGAAAAAAGATAAAGCTTGAACATTAGAAGCGGTTCCAAAAAGAAAAGGCTGATTTCAATGGACGTTGATTCCAACACCTTCGAGTCAGCTTATTATGTATAAAAGCTTCCACCTCTTGACACCTATTAGCTAAGTATTAAAACAAATAAGCAAGATATAAATGTTACAAATGCTAAGGGAGTCATGACCATTCTTTCTTTTTTACTTTTTGATGCTAAATTTCCTAAAGTGTTTAACCCCATAAAAATTGTTATGAACCAAACAAAAATATACGTTGGTAGAACGAACTCTATCGTTAAAACATTCGTATGAATCAAAAATATAAATCCAATCAAAAGTAAAATCATTGCTGATAGCAAGCTCATGCAGCGCATTCGTTTAGGTAGTACACCTTGATATTTACCACCCCAGCTATATTCCGCCAGTGGTAATTTTATAAAAAGCAGAAATTGAAAAATGGCAATTAAAATTGAAACCACAGCAACAGCAATTCCTGCAACCTGAATATATACAACCTCCAAACTAGAGCCCTCCAAACATATTGTGTTTATTTCATTTAGTAATTCGGTGTTTCATTGATTTTTCCTTGTTACTACCAAAATATATACAAACCTCTAAGGTAATTTCCTACTAACTCATATTTTATTCGTTCTTTATATCTATATTAGGTAAATAGCTTCAAAAGTTTCTTAATACCTCCTGTCAACCCCTATAATATTGTAGAATTTTGTCGATATAGTAGTTAAGTGTTTTTTTACTATAATAAAGTTGAGGTAGAGTGGCGAATTGTGGAAAAACTAAAAAAGTTTGATAAAGCAGCATATAATGTTCTCCAATTAATCAGTGAGAGAATTCCGGGTAGCTCTTTCTTTGTTGCCACAACAAGAAATAATCGATTTAAAATTTTAGAAAAGCTTGTTATGCAAGATGGCTGTATCATTCCGGATGGAGTTAATAAGCCTCTTGAAGAATCTTATTGTAATATTGTGGCAAATAAGCGAGAACCTGTATTAATAAGTGACACATCTACCAATTTTCTTGTAAAAGATTTAGCTGTGACAGATGAACTTAAAATCGGTTCATATATTGGTGTGCCGATTATGTTAGAAGATGGATCAGTTTTCGGAACTTTATGTGCTTTAGATCCTAAACCATACGTATTGAAACAAGAAGATATTCATGTATTAGAATTGTATGCAAGTTTCATTAGTACAACAATTGAATTAGAAGAAGTATATTTTAGATTGACTGATTATGAACAGCAAATGAAGAAAGAGCTTAATTTAGCAAGAAACATACAAAGATCTTTTATAAGTGATGATATGAACGATGAAAGAATAAAAATTGACTTTTTATATACTCCATCTTCTCATTTATCAGGTGATTTATGTCGATGGGAACAAGTGAATGATGGCATTTATATAGCTGTTGTACTGGACGTAATGGGACATGGTGTTTCTTCAGCTATGATTGGTATGGCAATAACTCCAATATTGAAATCCATTTCAACTGAAAAAAATAGTCCGTTTGATGTAATGAATGAGTTAAATAAATCAATTAAAGATTGGTTTAAAGATAATGATCACATCTCACCTTTTGTCACGGGCATTTACTTATTAATCGATACAAATAAACAAGAAATTAAATATTATAATGCGGGGCATCCAGCAGGCTTTTTATTAAATAATGATGCAACAGTTACATTACTCAATGAGGGAAGCTTACCTTTAGGGATTGTATCTGATTTACCAAATATAGAAACAACTATTTCATACAAGAAATCATCGGAAATTCTCTTGTATTCTGATGGTGTATTAGATCAATTTATGGAAAAGGGTAATAACAACAAAGTGATTCCACGATTAATGGATAAATATCAACAGTCAGTTTTAAATGGAATAGCTTTTATTCCATACTTAAAAGAAAAAATTAATGCTATCGACTTTCTTGAAGATGACGTCTGTGCGGTAACGATTACGTTGAAATAATGGGGTGTGATTATGTTTAAATGGGATGTTCAGCTGCCTTGTGATCTTGACGAAATTGAAAGTTTTGATGATGCACTTAGGGATAAATTTGAGGAATATTCTTGTTCATTACAAGAGCATATTTGCTTTATTACTCATGAGCTTCTTGTTAATTCTTTTGAAGCAACGATTAACAAATATGGAGATGATGCTCATCAATACAATCTATATGCTGAAGTGGAGATGAAGGAAGATGAATATATTATTCAAATTTCTGATGAATGTGGTGGTGTTCCACAGGAGGCTTTAACATATGATTTAGAAGATTTTCTTCATAATGAAAGAGGACGAGGACTTCTTCTTATAAAAGAATTAGTGGATTCTATCTCTTTTCATCGAGAACATGAAGAAGAATTATATACAGTTTTGGTGAAAAAGAAAAGGAGCGGTTAATTTTGAATCCTACGATTAAAATAAATCAGTTTGATGGAAATCAACTATTTGTTATTGAAGGTAAGCTTAGCTATGGTCGAACACAGTCAATAAAAGAAGTCTTAATTGAAGCAATTGACCATGAATCACCTGCCTATGTGTTTGATTTAACTGAGCTTAAAGCAATAGATAGCACAGGCATGGGGTTATTTGTCACATTTTTAAAATATATTGAAAATGAAAAACAAGTGCATCTTATAATCCAAAAAGGATTTATAAAAGAACTATTTCACATTGCAAAGCTAGATCAGCTTTTCATCATAAGTGAGAACATAGAAGATTGTAAAGGAGAAAGTGGATGAGAAAACTAGGTGTTAAGGGGAAGTTAACTTTTTGGTTTTTATTGTTGTTTCTTATTGGAAGCTCAATATTAATTTTCGAATCAGTATGGACAATCAAAAAGGAAGTATTACATGTTGCTGAAAAGAATTTAGCTAATGATTTAAATGTGGCAAAAGGTCTAATTGATGAACAACACCCTGGCTCATGGACAGTAAGTAATGGTGATCTTTATAAGGGTGAAACAAAGGTTAATGATAATAACGAAATGGTTGATTCCATTGGTGAATTAACGAATAATGCTGTTACGATTTTTCTAGATGATACACGGGTTTCAACAAATGTGAAGGATGAAACTGGAACAAGAGCGATCGGTACAAAGGTCTCTGACGCAGTTGCAGATGTTACATTGAAGCAAGGAGAAACATATATCGGTGAGGCCATTGTTGTAGGAGAAAAACTCGTTACAATTTATGAACCGATTAAGAATGCATCAGGTGAAATTATTGGTATGGTTTTCGTGGGGCACTCAGCAGAAACATATGACTCAATGGTTTCTAGCTTTACAAACAATTTAATTTTAACAGGTGTTGTTGAGTTAATTGTTATTGCACTAATCATGTTATTCATCATTCATAGACAAATTCAGCCGTTAAGAAAAATGACGGTTTTATCTGAGCAAATAGCTCGAGGTGATTTAACAGGTGAAGTTATTGAAACGAAACTAAAAGATGAAATCGGCGATTTGTCACAATCAGTTAATTTAATGTCTACTAATCTTAAAAACTTAATCACCAATGTGAAGGATACGGCCGAACAAGCTGCTGCTACTTCTGAAGAGTTGGCTGCAAGTGCTGATGTTACAGGGGAAATGAGTAACCAAATTGCTTTAACAACAACTGAAATTGCCTCAGGAGTATCAAGACAAACAACAGAGGTTAATAATATCTTAGATAATATGAGGATAACAACAGATCGAGTTGATAGTGGTGGGGAAATCATAGAAGGAACGTTAGATCTTGCAATGCGATCCACAAAAGAAGCGGATTATGGTAACAAAGCAATTAACGAAGCTATCCAACATCTTGGGAAAGTGACAAGTACTGTAGAATTTGCTACTGAATCGATCCAAAAATTAGGTAGTCGTTCTGAGGAAATCGGCAGTATTATTACCGTTATATCTGATATCTCTAATCAAACAAATTTATTAGCTTTAAATGCAGCGATTGAGGCTGCTCGAGCCGGTGAAAATGGTAAAGGTTTTGCTGTTGTAGCAGATGAAGTGAGAAAGCTTGCTGAACAATCAAACTCTGCTGCAAATCAGATCACAACACTTATTGAGGATATTCAGTCTGAAACAAAGGTAACAGTCAACACAATGGAGACAAACCTTGTTTCTGTAAAAGAACAGGTACAATTAATTGAAAAGGGTGGAGAATCTCTTCATAAGATTGTTGAAAATGTTCAAGAAACGGAAAATGGAGTACTTTCAGTGAAGGAGATATTCCAAGAACTGAAAGGCTATGCAGAATCTGTTTTGCAATCGATCGAATCCATGTCAGAGGTAATTGAAGCATCTGCAGCTCTATCTGAAGAAGCAGCAGCATCAACAGAGGAACAAAGTGCAACAATTGAAGAAGTAGCTCATAGTGCGAAGGATTTAGCAAAAATTGCAGAAAAACTTCAAGAGGAACTGAAGCAATTTAAACTATGACCATGACTAGTTTTAACTAATGTGGAGGGCGGTGTAGGAATGAGTGCAACAGATTTAAAAATAGTAACAACTATTCAAGAAGCAATGATGAATTCAATTAAACAAATTATTCCTCTACAAACTGTTAAAGTGGATTCAAAAACTGGCAGTAAAGAAATCACCTTGAATTTTGCTGTTCTTGTTGGTTTAACAGGTGAAATAAAAGGTAAAATTCTATACAAAGGTGAAGTATCACTATTTAGTTCAGTTGGAAACATAATGTTTGGTATGGAGATTGAAGGAGATATGTTAAAATCCTTTGCTGGAGAGCTTGGTAATATGATTTCTGGAGGATTTTGCACAAATGTTTCCGCAAATGGCATGACTGTTGATATAACATCACCAACAATTCTAGATGGAAACTCAACAATTTCAGGCTTTAAAGAAGCGGTGGAGCTAGACGTTTTATTTCAAAACAATGAAACATTGAATATAGCTGTGATGATTGATTAATTTATATGCAATAAACACGCATTGTTAAAAATTAATGTCTTTTAAAATATACTAAGATTAGTAGTACAGACCCTGGTCAGGGTTTGTACTACTATTTTTTTATAGTAGAAGTGAAGTAAGGTTGACCAGCCTCTGGGACCATATAGAGGCTGGGACATAATGAAAGATGTCTTACAAAAAGACGTATACATCTAAATTCAGTTAAATTGAAATAAACAAGTTCGTTCCATTGCGCTGCAGACATAAGATTCGCCGGGGAGGAAGCTAAGCCTCCTCGGCGCATGCGCCTGTGGGGTCTCAGCCTTTCCTCTTCACCCGCAGGAGTCAAATGTCTTCCGCTCCATTCCACTAGTTCTTAAAAATAGTATGCAAAATCAAAAAGTCTACTGAAGACAGCAAATAAAAACCCGAAATATCTCCTAATATTTCGGGTTTATCATTAGCTTAAATACTAATGTCCTAGACTCTTTTTCTTTACAGCAGTAATGCAGCTTTTAAGAACTAGATATAAAGTTATTCTTTTAAATAACAGGAAATTATCATGTTAGCCAGTAGATTGAAAAGAAACAATGGGTGAGGGGCATTGTATACATATGTATGAACGCCAAGGTGAAGTGTACTTATGATGTTTTTACTAGTAGTAGTCTTAACTATCAGTTTAGAATGTTGAAGGAATCTCTCTTTTCAGTAATATGTTAACATGAATATGTCTGAATTATCTTTTTTAATAGAAAAGTGGGGTTCCTTCATAGATCGTAAGTAGGTTATTCTTTAATATAAATATACATGTTTCGCTTTTGGTGAAATTGGTTAATTAACTGATCAACTTGACAGCTTAATTCAATTGTTTCTTTACTAGTCATGCCAGTACTTGCAGCAGAATTTATCATTTTTGAGCTTGCTTCCATAATCTTTCTTCCAATTTTCAGCAATTCTTTCTTTTTCCTCTTTTTTATTCTATTATCCTCTATTAACAAATAAAACCGTTCCTCAATCAATACAACCACCTCTATTAGTCAGATTTTGATAAAATTATTAAACCAAATTAATAGTTAAAAGGGAAGCTATTCGACAAAAATAGAATTTATATGATAAAAAACTTCATAGTTTGTAAAAAGAAAATCTAGCAAATTTTATTTCAAAATAAAATATAAAGGCTTTTTTCGCAAACTTTGTTGCTTTTATATACCCGAAGAAATCAGCACAGCATTAAGTCTGGTGGCATCTTTTCTTCATAATATTGTATCCCTGTATGCAAAAACACAATGTTTCTACTGGATATTTTGGTTACATAACAACAATCTTTCAGAAAAGAGCCAATATTAAATATGAAAGTAACGATTTTCTTATAGTATTGTACATAAAAGAAGTAAGAATATTATGTAGAAATAAAGTGATAGGAGAGGTTGAGTAAATGTCTCAAATTTTGAAATTAAGAAAAAAGACAGAAGAAGATACATTAATACTATGGAACTTTATTTATGGAAGTGACAATCCTGAGTGGAAAAAATGGGATGCCCCCTATTTTTCATTAAACCATCTTTCATATGATGAATATGTTCAACAATTTTATAAAGAAGATTTAGAAAAAAGTAGACTAATTGAAGTAGATGGAACGGTTATTGGATATGTCGGTTATTATTGGGAATATGAAAAAACGAAATGGCTTGAAGCAGGAATTGTTATTTATGATCCTGCCTATTGGAGCGGTGGATATGGTACAAAAGCACTTTCTCTTTGGATTGACCATTTATTCCAAACATTGGATATACCTAGAGTTGGCATTACGACTTGGTCAGGCAATGAACGAATGATGAAACTAGCACAAAAGCTTGGCATGCAATTAGAAGGTCGAATGAGGAAATGCCGTTATTATAATGGAGTGTATTATGACTCAATAAGAATGGGGATTTTAAGGGAGGAATGGGAAAGCGGGAAAAAACCTATGAAATAACATTATAATGTAGGTTTCTGTGTACACTAATTTAGCAGGACTTTTTAAGTTACGTTATATCTATTTATTAACGCTCAACATAGGGTTCTATTTTCTCAATCATCAGACCTCCAGGACCCTCAATAAAATAGACATTGATTTTCATACCGACAACAAGTTCATCTTTATAGGAAGTGTATAATTTTGCGGGATCAAAGGAAATAATTGTTTGATCCTCACTTATGCCTTGGACAGTATTATCGACTATTTCTGTTATTGTATAGATTTCTACTTTTACATAATCCTTCTCATTAGTAATAATGGTTTCATCAGCACTAACACTACTAACCTTTTTGCTAATATTTATAATAGATTTATTAGTAGAATAATTAGCTAGTAAAAGTAGCAAAATAAGTGTCAGAATACATAATAATGCAATTTTCTTTATCATCATTTAATCTCCCTTTAGTTTCCACACTGTTTACTTTTATTCTTCCCAACTAGTAATAAGGTAAACATGTAAAAAAAATGAAACCGTTTCATTTAGAAAAAAGATTTCCACTTCTGAGAATTTGCCGTTATACTAAAGTTTGTTGCATGATAGAGCTATTGTTTTAGTCTTTCTGTAAGAAGAAAGCTAAGTAGGAAAATAAGTTAACGGATTTTCATTTAATAGGTGAATGGAGAAAAAGAACATGGATATTCTTACACTGTTGAAAGCGTTGATTCTTGGCGTGGTTGAAGGATTAACAGAATTCGCCCCAGTATCATCAACGGGTCATATGATTATTGTTGATGATATGTGGCTGCAATCTGAGAAATTTTTAACAAAATATGTTGCGAATACATTTAAAATTGTTATACAGTTAGGATCAATTTTGGCAGTTGTTGTCATATTTAAAGATCGTTTCATCCAGCTGCTTGGCTTAGGACGATTAAGCAAGAAAACAATCAACACACAGCAATCTAGTGGAAATCATTTGCGACTTTCACAGGTTATTGTCGGGTTAATTCCTGCTGGTGTTCTTGGTGTGCTTTTTGAGGATTATATAGATGAATATTTATTTTCAATAGAGACGGTTTTAATAGGATTAGTAGTAGGAGCTATCTTAATGATTATAGCTGACATCTTTGGACCAAAAGAGCCTAGAATTGTTTCAGTGGATCAGATTACTTATAAACAGGCACTTTCTGTAGGGCTTATTCAATGTTTATCATTATGGCCAGGATTTTCTCGTTCAGGATCAACAATTTCAGGCGGAGTTTTATTAGGAATGAGTCACAGAGCAGCAG
Organism: Metabacillus litoralis; assembly: GCF_007994985.1. Lineage (GTDB taxonomy): Bacteria > Bacillota > Bacilli > Bacillales > Bacillaceae > Metabacillus > Metabacillus litoralis. The sequence continues at coordinate 276,622 of NZ_VOQF01000005.1, forward strand.
CAGACTTTACATTTATTATGGCTGTTCCGATTATGGCTGGTGCAAGTGCATTATCATTACTAAAAAACTGGCAATACTTTACACTTGATGCCATGCCATTTTTTATAACAGGATTTATTAGTGCATTTGTTTTTGCGTTAATTTCAATTCGCTTCTTTCTAAAGCTTATTAATAAGATTAAATTAGTTCCGTTTGCGATATATCGTATTGTTTTAGTTGTTGTTATCTGGATCGTTTATTTTTAAGAATGTAAGAGGCTGGGACATAATTAAAGAAATCATTCAAAAAGACGAATAAACCTAAATTCAGGTTGAAAGAAACAAGTTCGTTCCATTGCGCTGCAGACATAAGATTCGCCGGGGAGGAAGCTAAGCCTCCTCGTAAGCTGCGCGCCTGTGGGGTCTTAGCCTTTCCTCTGCACCCGCAGGAGTCAAATGTCTTCCGCTCCATTACACTAGTTCTTAAAAATAGTATGCAAAATCAAAAAACATTGAAGACTGCAAATAAATACCCGAACTATTAGGCGAATGTTTAATTGACATATCACCTAATAATTCGGGTTTTTCATTAGCTTAAAAATTTATGTCCCATCCTCTTTTTTGTACTATAAAAAATTATTATAGGGTAGATAAAATCTTAACAGGCTTGTTGCTATCGTCCTAAGGAACCTATCGTTATTTGACATGACGTTGTTTAAAATAATATATTATGTTTAACATTTTAAACATTTGGAAATAAGGAGCTAAACGTTTTGATAACAGAGAAACCGGTTGATACTTTCAGAGCTTGTATACCACTATTTCAAGTGTTAGGAGATGTGTATCGTCAAGATATTATTTTGCTTCTTGCAGAGAAAAAAAGCTTAACCGTTAATGAGATTACAGATCATTCTACATTATCTCGTCCAGCGATTTCTCACCATTTAAAACTATTACGACAAGCCAATTTAGTGACAATAGAACAAAAAGGTACACAACGATTTTATTCTCTTTCTTTAGAACCCTCTATAGATCAGTTTAAAAAGCTAGTTTCTATTGTTGAAGAAAAGTGTCTTTAATATAGGCTCTTTTCTAAAAGATTGTTGCTATGTAACCCAAATATACAGTAGTAACAGTGTATTTTCGTATATTAAGCTACCATTTTATGAAGAAAAGATGCCACTAGACTTTATACAGAGTTGTGTCCATCATGATTCTAAAAACAAAAAAGTTTATGAAATTGCATTACTTTATGAAGAACAAATTTACAATTAGATACTATTTTTTAGATCACATTAAACTAGGAGGGAATACTCCATGATCGAAATTAAGGAGCATTCGCAGGATTCAGTTGAAAAGCATGTAAAGCTGCAGAAGCAATACTTTAAAGCAGGAAAAACTCGATCAAAAGAATATCGAGTAAACATGCTACAAACACTTGAGAAGCAAATTAGGAAACATGAAGCTAATATATCTCAAGCTTTAAAGCTTGATTTAAATAAATCTGAAACAGAGGCATATGTAACTGAAATTGGTTTTCTATTAGAAGAAATACGTTTTACGATCAAACATATCGATAAATGGATGAAACCTAAAAAGGTAAAAACAGCTAAAACACATATTGGCTCAAAGGGCTACACAATTGCTGAGCCATATGGTGTGACACTTATTATCGCACCATGGAATTATCCGTTTCAATTGCAAATTGCACCGCTAATTGGAGCTATTGCAGCAGGAAACACTGCCATTCTTAAGCCTTCTGAAATAACACCAAATACATCAAATGTAATTACTTCTATCATTAATGAGGTATTTGATCCAGCATATATAGCAGTACTAGAAGGCGGAGTTGAGACAACAACGCATTTACTCGACCAGCGCTTTGATTACATTTTCTTTACAGGAAGTGTTTCTGTTGGCAAAGTGGTGATGGAAGCTGCTGCGAAAAGGTTGATTCCTATAACGTTAGAGCTTGGTGGTAAAAGTCCTTGTATTATAGATGAGTCAGCAAATTTAGAGCTAGCTGTAAAGCGGGTCGCATTTGGTAAATTTATTAATGCAGGTCAAACCTGTATTGCGCCAGATTATTTATTTGTTCATAAAAAGGTGAAAGAAAAATTCATAAGTGAATTTAAGAATGTGATTCATGAATTTTATGGAGAGAATCCACTAGAAAATGAACAGTTCGCAAAGATCGTAAATGAACGTCATTTTAATCGAATTAAGAGCTATCTATCTCATGGTGAAGTTCTTCATGGGGGAAATGTAGACGAAAAACTTCATAAAATTGAGCCTACATTAATTGTCCCGAAAGAGATGTCATCAGCATTAATGACAGAAGAAATTTTCGGCCCAATTCTTCCGATAATTGAATATGAAGATATTCAGGAAGTAATCGATTTTGTTACTGATCGACCAAAACCGCTTGCATTATATCTGTTTACTAAAAATGACCGTATTGAACAGCAAGTAACTGAAACAATTTCATTTGGAGGCGGCTGTATAAATGACACATTAATGCATATTGCCACACCTTATTTACCATTTGGAGGAGTAGGAGAAAGTGGGATAGGGGATTATCATGGGGAATCAAGCTTTCAAACATTTTCTCATATGAAAAGTATCTTAAAGCAAACAACTCTTTTTGATTTTCGCTTTAGGTACCCTAATGCGAAAAATGGGTTGGCAACGTTAAGGAAACTAATGAAATAGTGATTTTAATAGCTAGTTCTAGATCATACTGACAATTTAGAAAAGATAGGAGTTTTTATGCAAAAAATAGTTCCTGCATTTTCATCAATGAAGCAATATGAAAGATTTTTAGAAAGTGATTATGAAATTGGTGTTTTTTTAGAAACTCATATTTCTCAATTAAATAGTATTCATAAATTGGCAGAACAGCATCAAAAGAAAATTATTTATCATGTGGATTTAATACATGGATTAAAGAATGATGATTATGCAACCGAGTATGTTTGTCAGGAGTATAAGCCTTATGGTTTAATCTCAACAAAATCGACAGTCATTATGAAGGCTAAACAAAAGGGTGTTGTAGCAATTCAACGAATGTTTTTAATTGATTCACACGCTCTTGAAAGAAGCTACCGCCTTGTTGACAAAACAAAGCCTGATTATATTGAAGTTCTTCCTGGTGCCATGCCATGGATGATAGAAGAAGTAAAGAAGCGTACAAAAACCAAAATCCTTGCAGGAGGTCTTATCAGATCTGTTGCTGAAGTTGAAGCAGCCCTTGAAGCAGGTGCAGACGGAATTACAACTTCAAATAAAGAATTATGGGATCATTTTAAATAATGGTTTTGTGGGATAAATTAGAATTGCTTAATTGCTTCTTTGATTAAGATTAATATCAAAATATTATTCAACAAGGAGCAAAAAATCTCATTACGTTTTAACTTATTTGATAGCTAAAGAAGTTGTTTTCTTAAATTCACTATAGTGGAATGGAGCGGAAGGAAATTGACTCCTGCGGGTGTAGAGGAAAGGTCAAGACCCCACAGGCGTAGCCGAGGAGGCTTGACTTCCTCCCCGCGGAAAGCAATTTTCTGAAGCGAAATGGAACGAATAAATTACTATAGAATATTTCCTATTATTATTTAATCATTGAAATACGCGTAATGAGTGTTATAATAAAGATAAGTTAATAAAAGCGGTAGGAGACATGGAGAGACCATTCTACATTATAACAATTGTTATAATGCTAGTTTTGGTCTCTTTTTTTGTACCATTTTATAGATATGGCTATATGGACATATAAAAATCAGATTTCACAATATAATTGGAGGTTATCACATGGGGAATTTCTCTAGTATGAATAGAACAGAGCAGTTAAAGACAATGAGTGAAACAAAGTATGATTTATTAGTAATCGGTGGTGGAATCACAGGTGCTGGTATTGCATTAGATGCGGCTTTACGAGGAATGAAGGTTGCAGTTGTTGACATGCAGGATTTTGCTGCTGGAACATCAAGTCGTTCAACAAAACTTGTTCATGGTGGTTTACGATATTTAAAGCAATTCCAAGTAGCGATGGTTGCTGAGGTTGGGAAAGAGCGAGAAATCGTTTATGAAAATGGACCACATGTAACAACACCTGAATGGATGCTACTTCCAATGCATAAAGGTGGAACATTCGGAAAATTTTCAACATCTATTGGTTTACGAGTATATGACTTTTTAGCAGGTGTGAAAAAATCAGAACGCAGAAAAATGCTTTCAGTAGAAGAAACGTTAAAGAGAGAGCCGTTAGTTAAGAAGCAAGGTCTTGCTGGTGGAGGATATTACGTTGAATACAGAACAGATGACGCTAGATTAACTATAGAGGTTATGAAAGCGGCGGTGGCAAATGGAGCAAATAGCATTAGCTACACTAAAGCAGAGGAATTAATTTACGATAATAAAAAAGTTGTAGGCTCAAAGGTAAAAGATTTAATTTCACAAAATGAATACAATATTTCAGCTGACATTGTCATTAATGCTGCAGGTCCTTGGGTTGATCAAGTTCGAAATCAAGATTATTCACGAAACAATAAAATGCTACGCCTAACAAAGGGGGTACATTTGGTTATTGATCAATCTGTGTTCCCACTTCAACAAGCCATTTATTTTGATACACCAGATAAAAGAATGGTGTTTGCTGTTCCTAGAGAAGGAAAAGCATATGTAGGAACAACAGATACATTCTTTGATACAGATATTACAAACCCGAAAATGCTGGCAGAAGATCGTGATTATATATTAAAAGCAATTCGATATATGTTCCCAGATGTAAATGTCACGGAAAAGGATGTTGAATCAAGCTGGGCTGGGGTTCGTCCGTTAATTTATGAAGAAGGAAAAGATCCTTCTGAAATATCTAGAAAAGATGAAATATGGGAAGGTGACAGCGGGTTAATCACAATTGCTGGAGGAAAATTAACAGGCTATCGTAAAATGGCTGAAAGTGTTGTTGATCTTGCTTCAAAACGAATTACAGAACATAATCCATCTGTTTCTTTTAAACAATCAAAAACAAAATCTTATCCAATATCAGGAGGAGATGTTGGTGGATCAAAAGGTTTTGCAGTATTTGTTTCAAAGAAGCAACAAGAAGCTATTCAATATGGCTTTACGAAAGAAGAAGGTCAGCACTTAGCACAAATGTATGGATCGAATGTTGATACATTATTTCAATATGGAAAACAATATGATGAGCTTTCTGTCACTTTATCAAGAGACGTTTATGCAAAGCTTATGTATTCAATCGAACATGAAATGGTAACAAAACCAGTTGATTTCTTTATTAGACGCACAGGTGCACTGTTTTTCCATATAGATTGGGTTAACCAGTGGAAAGATGAAGTTATAAGCTTTATGGAAAATAAATTATCATGGACAGCTGAACAAACAGAGGAATATAAAGTACAATTAGAGAAAGAGTTAAAAGATGCAGTTACACCGTATGATTTGAAAGCTTAGAATATCCATCTTTACTTTTAAAGGATTTTTTTAAAAAGTTATTTGATTAGTTCCTTTTAAATCGAGTTATTAGTACAAAACCTTCCATTTTGCTGGGAGCACTTTTAATAATGTTATTGCTAGATAAATTTAAAGGAGTTAGACGATATGTCTAGCTCTTTTTTTAAAAGGAGAAATTAAATGAAAACAACTAATTGGTTAAAGATGTCAGATGGTGAAGAAGTATTTGTTAGCACGTGGTCAGAAGAGGGTATCTCGCCAAAAGCAATCCTTCAACTATCACATGGTATGGGTGAGCATATTGGACGTTATGATGCATTTGCACAATTCTTAGTTGGTAAGGGAATTATTGTAGTGGGCAATGATCATCGAGGTCATGGTGAAACAGGAAGTAAAAGTGGACAGCTAGGTTTTTTTGCAGCTGAGAGAGGCTTCGAAAGAACTGTAGAAGATTTGAAAGAGATTAATACTAGCATTCAGCAGCAATACCCAAATACACCCATTTTAATTATGGGTCACAGTATGGGATCATTTTTAGTTCGACGCTTTTTACAGCGCTTTCAAACAGGTGTTGATGCTGTGATTTTATCAGGTACTGGTGGAAATCCGGGATTTATGGGAAAAATAGCAAAAACAATTGCTAAATCTCAAATCCGCAAGCATGGTCAAACATCAGAAAGTCACTTAATGAATAAGTTAATTTTTGGTCGTTATAATAAAAACATTCCGCAATTGAAAACAAGCTCTGATTGGCTGACAAGAGATCATCAAGAAGTTCAGAAATATATTGAAGACAAGTATTGTGGATTTATCCCAACAACAAGCTTTTTTTATGATTTGATGGATGGATTAGAAAGTATTCACAAAAATGAAGAAGTAGGAAAAATAAACAAGCACCTTTCATTTTTTATTTTTAGTGGTGATCAAGATCCAGTAGGTAATTATACAAAAGGTGTAGTAGAAGTGATAGAGCAATATAAAAATAGTGGAATCAATAATATTGAACATAAATTTTATAAAGAAGGTCGTCATGAAATGTTAAATGAACTGAATCGAAAAGAAGTTTATCATGACATTTCCACATGGATTGAAAAACAATTAAAAACCCAATAAGTGATATAATGTTCGTAATGAATGTTGATTAAAGGAGCAAATATGGCTGAGGAACTAAGATATATTTATAATGAACAGTTTATTAAATCACTTTCTACTTATATAAATGAAGAGTATCAGAATTTTGATTGCGCTCTGTTTGAATCACTAATATATGATGATAGTTGGAATGAACTTCCTCTAAAAAGGCGTATGCGCCATATTACGAACTGCTTACATGAAACTTTACCGAAGGATTATGATGAAGCAATTGCGATTTTAAGAGCTGTAGCACCAAGAGTGAATGAAAGCTTAGCTGGGATCATCTTTCCGGATTATGTAGAGGTATATGGTCTAGAAGAATGGGATTTATCAATTGATGCTCTTGAATTTTTCACAAAATACTCCACTGCTGAGTTTGCGGTTCGGCCATTTGTTATAAAAAATCAATCTGCAATGATAGAGCAGTTCCTTATATGGAGTAGAAGTGACAATGAGCATGTGCGAAGGTTAGCAAGTGAAGGATCTCGTCCAAGATTACCTTGGGGAATATCATTAGTGAATTTAAAACAAAATCCATCCCCTATTTTTCCTATATTAGAAAATTTAAAGGAAGACACATCACTATATGTGAGGAAAAGCGTTGCAAATAATCTTAATGACATTTCAAAAGACCATCCTGAAGCTGTGATCAAAATCGCTGAGAAATGGAATGGACAAAATGAAGTAACAAATTGGATTATTAAAAAGGGATTACGAACATTATTAAAAAAGGGAAATGAACAAGCTCTTGAATTAGTAGGGATACAGAGGAATGAAAACATAAACGTTTTACATTTAACAGTGACAGAATCTGTGAAAATAGGAGATTACCTCTCATACACATTTAATCTTCAATCTAATGATCAGCAAGCACAAAGAATTAGAATTGAATACGCAATAGATTATGTCAAGGCTAATGGTAAGCTTTCACCAAAACAGTTTAAAATATCAGAAATCACATTATCTCCTGGAGAATTAAAGAGCTATAAACGCAATCATAACTTTAAAGATTTATCTACACGAAAGCATTATCCAGGAAAACATACTGTTTCCGTTATTATCAATGGGGAAGTAAAAGCAACAGCAGAGTTCAGTGTAATAAGCATGTGATAAAAATCAACAAGGCGACAATATAATTGTTAAGGCTTGTTGATGGATACTAATAAAGTGTATCAAAAGGCGATTCCTAAAGTTTAGTCCTTAGAATATACTTATAAAGTTTTTTGTAAGTATAAAAATTGAGGAAATTTACTTCTTAGTTGAGTCGTCCTTTTTTTGTTTTGTAACCATTTAAAGTCAAATAATTACAAAATATAACATAAAAACTAAAATTAAACAGATAATGTGAAATAATAGTCGATATCTAAAAGGATTTTCAATATTTCACTGTATTTTTTTATACTGTTTTCCATATTTTAATAATACTAGAATTTGATTGTAAATTATGATAGAGTTAAAAAAGTGTTCTTTTTTAGGGGAAAAAGGGTCATATGTTACATAATGAAATATAATTGTAATATTAAAAACATAGATTTGTCATTTTTTGATGATATACTTCTAATTGTGGCTAAGTAGTTAAATAGTAATATTAATAGATAGTTAGATATACATACAACTTGATTCAGATAGAATGGAAAGTAGGGAAAAGGATGTCGAAAAAGAAACTAGTAATTATGAATCTAGCATTCATGATTGGATTAGGAAGTTCATTTGCTATTCCTTCGGTAAAAGCTGAAACTAATGTTCAGCAGCAACGCTCCGAAATTCAAAACGATATTGCTAATGCAGATCAAGAACTACAAAAAGTAAAAGCAGAGCTTGATAAATTAAATGAACAAATTGTTCGTGTTGATCAAGCAATCGCTGATAACAATAAAAAGATTGAACAAACGAAAAAAGATATAACAGTTGCTAACGAGGAAATTTCTACTATGGAAAGTGAAATTACTCAGTTAGAAAAATCAATTGAAAATAGAACAGAAATCCTAAAAGAGCGTGCAATTTCTTTCCAACACAGTGGTGGAAATATTGACTATTTTGATGTGCTTATTGGTTCATCAAGCTTTGGAGATTTTGTTAACCGCGCTATAGCAGTAGGTAAGATTGTTGAAGCAGATCAAAATCTAGTGGACGAGTATGTGGCTGATGAAGAAACATTAAAAGAATCAAAAGCTTCTAAAGTAAAGAAACTTGCTGACCTAACGAACATGAAGGAAGAGTTAGAAGGTATGCAAGCACTTACATTAGAGCAAAAAGCACAAAATGATGAATTGAAGAAACAACTTCAAAATGAAGAGACTGCAACTCTAGCAGCAAAGAATAGTTTACAGCAAAGAGATATGAATCTAGCATCACAATTAGTTGTTAATGATGATACTACAACAAATGACGCTCAAAGTTCAGAGTCTTCTTCTGTAGAATTAGCTAGTGGTACTAAATCAATTGCCAAAATAGAAAACACACCAGTTAATCCAAATGGTACGGTAAATGACTTAATTACAGCAGGGTATAAGTATATTGGTAATTCTGTGTATGTATTTGGTGGCGGACGTAATTCATATGATATAGCTAATGGTCGATTCGATTGTTCTGGTTTTGTTCATTGGGCATTTTCAACGATCGGTGTTAGTGTTGGTGCTAGTACAGATTCGTTAAAATATGGTGGTACACAAATCTCAACTAGTAATATGCAACCTGGAGATCTTGTTTTCTTTAATACGTATAAAACAGATGGACATGTAGGTATCTATATGGGTGGCGGTAAATTTATTGGCTCACAAAGCTCTACAGGTGTAGCCATTGCAAATATGTCTAGTGGTTACTGGGCTGATAAATTTAATGGTCGTGTAGTACGAGTTAATTTATAAAAAGCAGAGCTGGCAGAGATGTCAGCTTTTTTGTTTGGTTATTTAAGAGTTTCCCGAATTGATTAAGAGTTAAACATCATTTATAAAGGTTATTTTCGCAAACTTTGTTGCTTTAATATTCCGAAGAAATCAGCACAGTATTAAATCTAGTGGCATCTTTTCTTCATAAAAAGGTAGCTCTAGATACGAAAAGAGACTGTTAATACTGCATATTTTGATAACATAGCAACAATTTTTCAGAAAAAAGCCTTTATAAAACAAATGTTGCAATGAAGATAATTTTAGTTTACAATTTAAATCGTAACAATTACGTTTTGTAAGGAGTTAAATAATTGAATGAATGGATTATTATTGGTGGAGGGCTCCATGGGTGTACAATTGCTACAGCTTTAATAAAGAATCATTTCACAACAGCAGGTGACCTCAAAGTTATTGATGAACATGAAGAGCCCTTAATGGAATGGAAAAGAAAGACGTCACTTATAGGTATGGAATTTCTAAGATCACCTTCTGTACATCATATTGATGTTGATCCCTATAGTCTTCAAAGGTATGCAAGGAAGCAACATTTTAAAGCAACATTTTTAGGTCAATATAAAAGACCATCATTAGAACTTTTTAATGATCATTGTGATGATGTTTTAAGAAGTATCAATATTTCACAATCATGGATAAAAGGCAAAGTTAGAAATATGGAAAAATGTGATGATCATTGGAATCTACATTTAGATAATGACAAGATTATAAAAGGGAAGAAAGTTGTCATTGCGGTTAGTGTTAATAAGCAGTTACTTATTCCAGAGTGGGCAAATGAGTTAAAAGAAAATGAAAACTCTCAATTTCATATTTTTGATGATAGCGTTAGTAATCTTGATAGGATAAAACCTCCAGTAGCTGTTATAGGTGGAGGAATAACAGCAGCTCATCTTACAATTAAACTTGCTAGGATGTTTCCTGGAAAGGTCATGCTAGTCATGAAGAATGATGTTGAAGTAAAAGATTTTGATAGTGATCCTGGTTGGCTAGGCCCAAAATACTTAACTGATTTTAAAAAGTTAGATTGTTATAAGAAACGAAGAAATATAATTAAGAAAGCTAGAAATAAAGGAACTGTTACTGGAGAACTTTTTAGACAGCTCAGAAAACTGGAAAACAATCATAAAATAGAAATGAGGCAAGTAGCTACTGAAAGTCAATTGTCTTTTCTAAAAAAGTGGCAAAAGGAGAGTCAAGAAACTCTTTCTATATTATTTGCTACAGGATTTAGCTCCACTTTACCTGAAAAAAATATGGTCGCTGATTTAGTATCCAGTGAAGAACTAGCTTTATCTGATTGTGGCTATCCAATTGTTACTTCCTCACTAGAATGGTGTCCAAATTTATTTGTGTCTGGGCCACTGGCTGAACTAGAGATAGGTCCAATTTCAAGAAATATTGCGGGAGCAAGGCATGCTGCTGAAAGAATTATTAAAAAGTATGCTCATTAAATCGTAATAACTTCGATTTAAAAGGAGGGTTATTTATGGGGAATTCAAAAATTCCAGTTACTGTTTTAAGTGGTTACTTAGGATCAGGTAAAACAACATTACTAAATCATATTTTGAAAAATAAAGAAGGTATACGTGTGGCAGTTATTGTTAATGACATGAGTGAAATTAATGTAGATGCTTCTTTAATAAAGCAAGGTGGGTTTACACGCACTGATGAAAAGCTTGTAGAGCTTCAAAACGGGTGCATCTGCTGTACACTTCGTGAGGACTTAATTTTCGAAGTGGAAAGGTTAGTAAAGCAAGGAAACATAGATTACCTTGTTATTGAGTCTACGGGAATATCTGAGCCAATTCCTGTTGCTCAAACTTTTACGTATGTTGATGAAGAACTTGGAATTAATCTCTCAGATTATTGTGAATTAGATGCAATGATTACGGTAGTTGATGCGAATCGATTTTGGCATGATTTTTCTTCCGGAGAAACATTACTAGATCGAAAGCAGGCAACAGATGAGAGAGATACAAGAGAAGTTGTTGATTTATTAATTGATCAAATTGAGTTTGCCAACATCATTCTTCTAAATAAAGCGGATCTTGTGAAGGGAGAGGATATGAATGAATTAAAGGCAGTAATGAGGAAGTTGAATCCAGAAGCTAAAGTCATTGAGAGTGAATTTTCAAAGGTTCAGCTAGATCAGGTTTTACATACTAAATTGTTTGATTTTGAAAAATCGAGTCAGGCTGCAGGCTGGATACAGGAGTTGACGGGAGAACATGTTCCCGAAACAGAGGAATATGGAATATCTTCTTTTGTTTATAATCGAAGAAAACCATTTCATCCAGAAAGATTTATGAAATGGCTTGAAGCTTGGCCTGTTGATGTTGTCCGGGCAAAAGGTTTCTTTTGGTTAGCTTCCAGGAATGAAACAACAGGTCTTCTATCACAAGCAGGTCCATCTATTATTATTCAAGCTGCAGGTGAATGGGTGGCAACTTATCCACAACAAGAGCAAAAACAAATTTTACAAGAGGAACCAGAGTTACTTGAAAAGTGGGATTCTATATACGGTGATCGGATGACTGAGCTTGTGATGATTGGTATTGATATGAACAGAAGTGCTATAGAGGAATCACTAGATCATTGCTTATTAACTGAGGAAGAAATGGAACATGATTGGTCAAGATTCACTGATCCGTTGCCACTATTTACAGTAGCAGGATAAATTTATTTTAAAAATGGAGGAATCATAAATGAGAGTAAACATTACATTAGCATGCACAGAAACTGGAGATCGCAACTATATAACAACCAAAAATAAACGCAATAACCCAGATCGAATTGAATTAAAGAAATATTGTCCAAGATTAAAGAAGCACACATTGCACAGAGAAACAAAATAATGTTTAGTAAAATTCATTAACAGAGTTTTTGTGTTAATGAATTTTTTTAGTTGCGACAAATATTGACACTCTTCAAGACCTAGACTATGATTAAGTAATTGAATTGAATAACTAAAAAATAGGTTGATAGATGTATAATCTATCATGAAAAGGGAAGATCGGTGCAAATCCGACGCGGTCCCGCCACTGTAAATGGGAGCTTTTTTACGATGAACCACTGTCGCAAGATGGGAAGGTGTAAAAGGTGATGATCATGAGCCAGGAGACCTGCCTATTTTGTTTATACCTTATTACTACGCGGATAGAAGGGTGTTATTATAGATGAAATATGTCTAATTAAGCCATATGTAATTCTAAACAACACTTATCTCCTTCGTAGGGGATTTTTTTATGCCCAATTTTATCAAATAGATGGGGAGAGATTTTCGTATGTTAAACAAATTAAGATTGTCTTTATTATCATTTCTGTTAGTATTTACTGTGTTTTTTGGGACTTTGCAGCCATCTGCTCAAGCAGAGGAAGTTGTAAAAGATGAAACAATTAGTGTAGTTGGTAATAGTGAAACATTACTAGAAGAGACAACGTTTAGTTATGAAGAAAATATGACAGCATTAGATGTGCTTATAGATGCTGTTGGTGAAGAGAATATCGAATTCGAAGATACAGATTTTGGAAAAATGATAATTGGTATTAATGGAGTAAAGCCTGCTGAAGATGAAAGTTTTTATTGGGCGATTTTTATTAATGGAATTGCATCGCCAGTTGGTGCTGAATCGTATATTGTTCAACCAGGAGATTCGATTAGTTATAGATATATAGATTATATGGAAGCAGCTGATTCGGCAACATTAAATGTGATCAATGGAGATGATATACAGGAATTTTATCCATCCACGTTTATTGATAACCCAACAGCATTAGATCTTTTAAACCTATTAGTAGGAAAAGACAATGTAGGTGTTACTTACTATGGAGAAGATGCTTTTGTTAACAGTATTAATGGTGTAGCAACAGAAGGTAATAGTTATTGGGCTTTTTATATCAATGATGAAATGGCAAGTACAGGATTAAATGGACACACTCTAAAAAATGGTGATAAGATCACGTTAAACTACGAAACATGGGAAGAAGAATCACCTGAAAATCCAGAAGAGCAACCGGAAACAGAGGAACCAACAAAGGCCTTTGATTCAGTTGAATTTAACAAAGCTGTTAACTCTGCAAGTCAATATATTCTTTCTAATAAAGTAGAAGATTGGCAAGCTGTTGCACTTAATAAAGCAGGAAAATCACTACCAGCTTCCTATTCATCAAACTTAAAATCACTAATTCTTGAGAAAGATGGCATGTTCTCAAAAATCACAGATTATGAGCGCTTAACATTAGGGATATTAGCTGCTGGTAAAGATCCAAGAAATTTTGAAGGGCATAATTTAGTAGAGTCAATATATAATGGAAACGTAACGAAGCAAGGACTAAATGGTGTTGCTTACGCACTGATTGCGTTAGATAGTGCGAACTTCCAAGTTCCTAAAACGGCAAAATGGACAAGAGAGAAGCTAATAGCTGAGTTACTCAAGAATCAACACGATGATGGTGGTTGGTCATGGTCTCTAAATCCACCAAGTGATAGTGATACAACAGCTATGGTATTAACTGCTCTAGCACCTTATAAAAATCAAGCAGATGTGAGCTTGGCAATTGAAAAAGCAGTAAATTATTTGAAAGAACAATATCAAGGATCTACGGTGGATAATAGTTCAACAGCAGCAACAATTGTTATTGCATTATCAGCTCTAGGAATTGATTCACACAGTGAAGAATTTACAAAAAATGAGAATAGTTTAATAGAGTTTTTACTTACTTTCCAAAATAAAGACGGTGGATTTGATTGGCAAGGTGGAGAAGAAAGTGACTCATTTTCTTCAGATCAAGGATATCGTGGGATTGTAGCGTATCAGTTATTTTTAGCAGATAAAGGCTCTTTATATACATTGCCTTTGAATACTAATAAGGTTGAAGATGGTAATCTATTGGTTAAGGATCACTCTGATCTTGTAATTAAAGCTAGCAATGTTTATAAAGTGAAAAAAGATGCTAAAACATTTACACTTACAAATGAACTGTTAAAAGGTCTACCACAGAATTCTTCGATTGAAGTATCAAATGGAAAAGTGAATGCTACTGTTCCCGTTGCATTACTTTTAACGAATTCAGATGTTATTTTCAGCTTTGGTGAGGTTTCTGAAGCAGTAAAAAATACTAGTGATCTAGTAAGTGATTTATACGATTTTACAATTACTTCAGAAGGAAAGACAATAAGTGATTTTGGAAATCATGTTGTCAATTTAGGATTTGATCTTACTAACTTTAATGGTGATTGGGATCAGCTTCGTATTTATCATGTTGATGAAAATGGAAATAAACTTGAAGAAATGAAAACTACTTATGATGCAAAAACAAACCAAGTATTTGCAAGTGTAGGTCATTTCAGCATTTACGGAGTATTCGAGCTACAAAAAAATTCTATAAAAGAACCTGTTGTGAAAGAAGATAACTCTTCTGAACAGAAAGGCGAGGTTCAGCAAGATCAAGTTCAACAAAAAGAAAAAACTTCATCAAATGGCAACCGCCTGCCAAACACAGCAACACCATTATTTAACTTAATTGCACTAGGTGGAGCACTAATGTTAATTGGAGCTGGTGGTACAATTTATTCAAGAAGACGTCAAACAAATAAAATTTAATGATAATGAGGGTAACTCAATAGAGTACTAGTTTATTTCCTGTTTAGGAGATCGGTAGGAAAATGAGTTTCCCTCGTTTTCTGTATCTAGTTTATACTATATAAAGAGCTTTCCTAGGATAGACAGGGGGTATTGAATTGAAAAGACTTAACAAAGTGTTATTAGCATTTATTATGATCATGATGTTTTTAATAGGCTGTGAAAAAGATGAGGTAGTTCCTATAACAGAAAAAGCAAGTGTTGAGGAAACTACTGAAGCATCTTCAGAAGATAAAGAAGTAGCAACACATAATGGTCATGAAGAAAGTCAGGATCCTACTGAAGAAAGTAATAAAGAAGAATCAAGCCAAGACACTACTGAAAAGAATGAAAAAGCAAGTGATGTGGCTTCAGAAGATAAACAAGAAACATCATCAACAAATACTTCTAAGGAGAAAGAAACCTCAAGTAACAAAACTGAGAAATCAACAGAACAGCAAAAGTCTAAATCAGCGGCAACTCCAGAAGTTGATGAAAAAAAGAAATCTTCAACAGCAACACAAACTGCTAAAACAACTTCTGAAGTAAATACGACACCAAAAGAAGAAGCAAAAAAAGAGAAAGTAACCGCTCCACCGGTCGTTAAAAAAGAGGAACCGAAACAAACAGTTACTATAACAATTGCTGGTGATCAAGAAAAAGGAACAGTTCTTTCTTCAACAAAGGTAGAAATGAGTGAAGGCAATACAGTACTTGATATTACAACGAAAATTCTTAAGCAAAAGAAGATACCAATTAGTGTGACTGGTAGTGGTTCAGGTGCTTATGTGGAAGGTATTGCAAATTTGTTTGAATTTGATCGAGGTCCTTTAAGTGGTTGGACGGTGAAAAAAAATGGTACGACTTTAGATCGAAGTGCTGGCATTGTTAAAGTGAAAAGTGGTGATAGCATTCAGTGGATTTATACAACAAATTATGAAGAGGATGGAAACTGATGAGAGGAGTTCATGCTTTTCATCCTTTTGTCCTTTTTCTATATTATGTTGGAGCAGCAACACTGGTCATGCTATATAAGCATCCGGTGTTTTTGTTTGTAGCGATCATTTTGTTCATTATCTTTAATCTTCAATTAGATGGGGGAAAAGCATTAAGAGGATGGTTCTTTATGCTGTTTTATTTATCATTCTTTTTCTTATTAATTAATCCGCTGGTGAATCGAAAGGGAAATCATATTTTATTTTATTTTAATAACAATCCAGTGATGCTTGAGGCTGTTATTCATGGGATCATTGCTGCTCTATCAATCTTTGCACTGCTTGTTTTATTTCTTTCCTATAATATCGTTATTACTGCTGACCGGTTTTTATATTTATTTTCAAAATGGTTACCACAGTGGGCTCTTCTCACAATGCTTTCCATGAGATTTATCCCATTGTTAAAAAGAAGATTAAGAGAGATTGAAACGGTTCAACAAAGCAAAGGATTGTCAGTAAAAGGTGGAAAACTAAAAGATCGTGCGAAAAATGGAATATTGCTTGTGCAAATTCTTTTAACTTGGTCATTAGAGGAAGCGATTCAAACAGCTGATTCGATGGCAGCACGTGGTTATGGACTTAAAAAGAGAAGCAAATATACACCATACAGAATGCGAAAGATGGATTGGATCGCTCTCGTTTATATTGTATTATTCACGATTGTTGCATTGTTTGGATGGTGGTTAGGTGATGGCGTGTTAAGCATTGAGCCAGTGTTAGAAACAATGGTAATTGAGGGACGTGAATGGTTTTATTTATTGATGTTTTCACTGTATATTGGTGCACCACTAATGATTGAAGGAAGGGAGGCGCTCCTATGGCATTTTTGGAGACAAAAAACCTAAGCTTTGCATATCCAGAAGAGAAAATAAAGGTGCTTAATGATGTTTCATTTTGCGTAGAACAAGGTGATTTTGTTGTTTTATGTGGACCATCTGGAAGTGGTAAGTCGACTCTTCTGCGACTATTAAAGCAGGAGCTTGCTCCACATGGTGAAAAAGAGGGAGACATTTTCCTCGAAAATAAACCTCTACTAGATATTTCGCCTGCACAGGTTGTAAAAGACATTGGCATGGTTTTTCAAGATCCAGAAAATCAAATTGTTATGGATCGTGTTCTCGAAGAACTAATTTTTGGGATGGAGAATTTCGGAACATCAACAGAAGAGATGCGAAAAAAAGTGGCTGAAATTGTTCATTTTTTTGGTATAGAAGGACTGCTCAATCGTAAGACCCATGAGCTTTCTGGAGGCCAAAAGCAACTAGTCAATTTAGCTTCTGTTTTATTATTAGAGCCGAAGCTATTATTGCTAGATGAACCAACGTCACAATTAGATCCTGTTGCTTCAAGAGAATTTATTGGCATGCTTCATACAATGAATGAGGAATTTGGGATAACAGTGATTATCGCAGAGCATCGGCTAGAAGAGCTTTTTGCTATTGCTGATAAAGCTCTTGTGTTAGACAAGGGAGGTATTTTATCATATGATACGCCACGACATGTTATTGATTTTTTAAGCGAATATAAAGATCATGCAATGTATCATTATTTACCAAGTCCGGCCCGTCTATATTTAGAATATTCCCCATCAAAAGTGAATGGTGATATCCCACTGTCAGTTAAGGAAGGGAAGAATTGGTTAAAGAATGTAGCTATTACACCGAGAGAGGGTATTTTGAGGGGAAATCATCATACACCTAAGAAAGAAATAATGAACATAAAAGAAATTGATTTTCAGTATTCAAAGGACTCAAGTAAGATTCTTAATGATTTGTCATTAAGTATTTTTGAAGGTGAATGGCTTTCAATTGTTGGGGCAAATGGAACGGGAAAGTCAACATTACTAAAAGTCATTGCTGGACTCGAGAAACCACAACGAGGATCAATATTTTACAAAGCGAAGAAATTTAAAAAACAACTTCCAAAAGAAATCGGCTATCTCCCACAAAATCCTAAGTTGTTCTTCATCCACGACACGATTGGTGCTGAGTTAAGATATCTTGAACAATTACATCAAATCGGTGATGGTGAAACTAGGATTGAGGAGTTGCTAGAAATTTTCAACTTAAAAGAACTAGTTCATCGTCATCCTTATGATGTTAGTGGAGGAGAGATGCAAAAGGCTGCATTAGCGGGAGTGCTTCTTCCTAACCCAAACTTGTTATTAATAGACGAACCGACAAAGGGACTTGATCCAGAAGCTAAGCTTAAGCTTGGTAAGCTACTACAAACATTACAACAAAAGGGCTTAACAATCGTTATGGTCACACATGATATTGAATTTGCTGCACAATATTCAACAAGGTGCGCAATGATGTTTCAAGGAACGATTACAACAAATTCTCCAACGAAAAGCTTTTTTCAGGGAAATGCATTCTACACGACAGTTCTAAATCGAATCACTAGAGGAAGTGAAGTTCCAGATGTATTAACGTTAGAGGAGGCTCGCAAGACTTGGCGCGTTCAAGAATAATTGTCATAGCAATGTTTTTATTGATTAGTATCACTATTTTGACAACACCTCTTTTAGCTGATAAGTACTTTCTTCCATTTAGCATAATCATCATGTTGCTGAGCTTTGTTCCTTTTATTATTCGGTTTGAACGAAGAAAGGTTGCTGGAAGAGAGCTTGTTTTATTAGCTGTATTAGCAGCGATTGCAGCTGTTAGTAGAGTACCCTTTGCTTCCATCCCAAGTGTTCAACCAACAACCTTTGTTATTATTGTCGCAGCACTTGCTTTTGGTGCAGAAAGTGGGTTTGTTGTTGGTGCACTTGCTGCATTAGTATCTAATTTATTTTTAGGGCAGGGACCTTGGACACCTTGGCAAATGTATGCTTGGGGGATGATTGGATTAAGTGCAGGTTTATTAAGAAATACATGGATGATGAAACATAAAGTCGGAAAAGTTATTTTTGGATTTATAACAGGTATCTTATTTGGATGGGTCATGAATTTATGGTATTTTGTTAGCTTAGATGAAAGTATAACAATTACTGCGATAATAGCTAGATATAGTGCCAGCTTATATTTTGATTTAGCACATGCATTTTCTAATGTTTTTTTCTTGATTATTTTTGCAGACAGCTGGTTAAAGATTTTACAGCGTTTTCGGAAAAAATATGGTTTGCTAGACAAGTAGTGTTAATCCTGATCATGAGGGATTAACACTTTTTTATGGAGTGACCTGTCCATTGAAACTAAAACAAATAAATTCGCGAAATAAGAAGGTTTTTCATACTTTTTGTCTAAAGAGTATAGATATCATCTAAATAATGAAAAAAGAGGTGAACTATTTGAACCACGATTCTTCGGTCATTATCTCACTAGAAGAAAAGCTAACTCTGTATCTAGAAAAAACACAGGATGAAATATTGGAAGTATGGCAAGAGAGTATTATTATTCATGAGCATGACATGTATAAGGGAAGTATTAAGGATAATGGATTTCAAATGTTTCTATTAGTAAAAAGATCATTATTAGGCGAAATCTGTGAACGAGACATCCAAGAGCTTGCTTATAAGGTAGCACATGAACGTGTTATTACGGATGTTAATATAGGAGAGTATGTTTATAACGTAAATGTTGGCAGAAGTACTGTTATTAAATTCATTAACAAATCCGGTGTTTCAATTGCAGATTTACATCCAATTATCGATCGGATCAATCAAGACTTTGATCGATTTTGCTTTCATACAGTTACTCGTTATACTGAATTAAAAGATAATGAGTTAAAGGAAAAAGTTCTATTCATCAACCAATCACACAAAGATCGTTTATCACTTCTAGGTCAAATGTCCTCAAGCTTTGTTCATGAATTTAGAAATCCTCTAACAGCTGTAATAGGTTTTATGAAGCTTTTAAAAGATGAACATCCTTCTCTTAAATATATGGACACAATCGAGCATGAACTCGATCAATTAAAATTTAGAATTACCCAATTTCTACATGCTGCGAGATTGGAAATTGTTGATAAACCTAAAGAAATGATACTGTTGTCTGAATTATTTACTGAAATTACTTCCTTTTTATACTCAAGTATAGTAGATGGTGATGTTGACCTGCAAACCTCCGTGAATCATGATTGTGTAATTTATGCAAAAAAAGAGGAGTTAAAGCAGGTACTCGTTAATATTATTTTAAATTCAATTGATGCAGTGAAAGAGAATGATCACAATGACCGAAAATTAACGATTCTATGTGAATGTAATAATGAGGATATCACATTTACGATAACAAATAACGGACCACAAATTCCCCACGAAATGCAGAGTACAATTTTTGAACCATTTTATACAACAAAAAGCTTAGGAACTGGAATCGGATTGTATGTATGTAAAACCATAATTGAAAAACATAATGGCTCAATAGAATGTCAATCAGATCCCCAATATACTTCATTCATCATTAGGCTTCCATATGAACAAAAAAATCGATCAGGTGAGTACTGATCGATTTTTTTGTAACTAGGTAATTTAAAAGCTAATGTAACAATCAAGTTAAGATAAGGGAATAGACAGATCTTTTGAAAGGGTTTACATTAAATGTTACAAAAAATCTCATAATAATATAAATTCTGCCATGTACCAATGTTCATCACGTTTTGTCTTCAAGTGTAGAAAATATCTAAAAATTTAATGATTATATCTATTTATCTTTCTATTGTTTTCATGTTATACTCTTCATGTAACAAATGTTCAATATAGTATGAACAAAATTTCTTAAAAGAGGGGTAACGTAAATGAAAATAGGTGTGGTTCATTTTGGTTGTGCTTTAGAAGGTACAGCTCAAATCGTTCGTACCCTTATTGAAGATCTTTCAAGTGAGGAAACAACTGTATATGCTATTGAATGGAATCATACTTCAAAAGAACTACAACTAAGAGAATTAAATAAAATGAGTCAAAAAACACTAACAACTACCTATAGCTTATGTAATGCCTTTCCACGAAAAATATGGGATGAAAAATCCTTTTTACTAAGTGATGAATTACAAGAGCTAGATCAGGTTATTTTATTAGGGGTTAGTAACACTCAAGAACAAGAAACCTCGGTGAACGTTTTACAAGTTCCTGTTAGTATTTACAATACTGTAGAGAACTCACAGTTTACTTTAGGTTATGATACTGCATTAAATTCGATTGTTAACAGTGTTGAAAGTGTAAGAGATACGGCTAGTTCTTTATCTTATGGTAAAGTACGTTTATTCAATGTACAAATACCTGGTAATCAACAATCAAGACTGCTGTTTGATGCTGCTGGTGCAGTTGGAGCAGAGGTTGTCACAGGTGTAAGCCCCCAGGAGCTTGATCGATTACATAATCACATCAAACAAAAAGAAGATAATGAAGATGGATATACATTCTTTATGATGGATCATTCTATTGATCTTACATCTTTTGAACAATATTTCAGTAATTTTGATTTAGATTGGAAGATTGTTGTCATTGATGATTCCCAGTGTGGAGGACCATATCCAACTGCTCAGGATCGATTATTAGCTAATCAATTGAAAACAGCAGTTGTCAAATGGTGTAAAGCAAATAAACCTACTGGTCAATTGCTTATTCAAGATAATAAAGTCGTATTTAAGTAAGGTTTCTATGATCAAGTAGTAGGATTAGGTTATAATGTAAAGATGAATATATTTTGGAGGGATTAACAAATGAGTGAAATGACAAAAACAGACAAATTATCTATTGAGACAATTCGTACACTTTCTATCGATGCAATTGAAAAGGCTAATTCAGGACATCCTGGTATGCCAATGGGTGCTGCTCCAATGGCATATACGCTTTGGACGAAATATATGAATGTGAACCCATCAAACCCAAGCTGGTTTAACCGTGATCGTTTTGTTCTTTCAGCAGGACATGGATCAATGCTTCTTTATAGCTTACTTCACTTAACAGGCTATGACTTATCTATAGATGATTTAAAAGAGTTCAGACAATGGGGTAGCAAAACTCCTGGACACCCTGAATACGGTCATACTGCAGGTGTTGATGCAACAACAGGTCCACTTGGACAAGGTATTGGAATGGCAGTAGGTATGGCAATGGCAGAGCGTCACTTAGCAGAAACATACAATAAACCATCATACGATGTTGTTGACCACTTTACATATGCAATCTGTGGTGATGGAGACTTAATGGAAGGTATTTCATCAGAATCTGCATCTTTAGCAGCACACTTAAAATTAGGTCGTTTAGTTGTTCTTTATGATTCAAATGACATTTCATTAGATGGTGATTTAGATCGTTCATTCTCAGAAAATGTTGAGCAACGTTTCATTGCACAAGGTTGGCAAGTTATTCGTGTTGAAGATGGAAATGACTTGAACGAAATTTCAAATGCAATTGAACAAGCGAAATTAGACCTTGAGCGTCCAACATTAATTGAAGTGAAAACAACAATTGGATTTGGTTCACCTAATAAATCTGGTAAATCAGCTTCACATGGTTCTCCACTTGGTGAAACAGAAATTAAGTTAACGAAAGAAGCTTACAATTGGACATTTGAAGAAGATTTCCATGTACCTTCTGAAGTGTATGATCACTTTAATAAAACGGTAAAAGAAGCAGGAGCAAATAAAGAAAAAGAATGGAATGAATTAGTTGAAGCTTACGGAAAAGAATTCCCTGAGTTAGCAACACAATTCAAACATGCAGTAAGTGGAGAGTTTCCAGAAGGATGGGATAAAGATATTCCTGTTTACGAAGAAGGAAGTAGCCTTGCTTCACGTGCATCATCTGGTGAAGTATTAAACGGAATTGCGAAAAACCTACCTTCATTCTTTGGTGGTTCAGCTGACTTAGCAGGATCTAACAAAACAACAATTAGTGATGCAGGAGATTTCACTAGTGATAATTATGGTGGACGTAATATTTGGTTCGGCGTACGTGAATTTGCAATGGGTGCTGCATTAAACGGTATGGCATTACATGGTGGATTACATGCATTTGCTGGTACATTCTTTGTATTCTCAGATTACTTACGCCCAGCGATTCGTCTAGCGGCATTAATGAATCTTCCTGTAACATATGTATTCACACATGATAGTATTGCAGTTGGTGAAGATGGTCCTACTCATGAACCAATCGAACAATTACCATCATTACGTGCAATGCCTAACTTATCAGTTGTTCGTCCAGCAGATGGAAATGAAACAGCTGCAGCTTGGAAATCAGCAATTGAATCAACAGCAACACCAACAGCTCTTGTTTTAACACGTCAAAACTTAAAAACAATCAAAAACACGAAAGATACTGCTTATGAAGGTGTTAAAAAAGGCGCATATGTCATCTCGCCAGCATCAAAAGAAACAGCTGATGTTCTTTTATTAGCTTCTGGTTCTGAAGTTGGTTTAGCAGTTGAAGCTCAACAAGCATTATCTCAAGAAGGAATTGACGCAGCTGTTGTAAGTATGCCAGCGTGGAATCGCTTTGAAGCACAAAGTGAAGAATACAAGCGCTCTGTTTTACCTAAAGAAGTGAAGAAACGTTTAGCTATTGAAATGGCATCTCCACTTGGTTGGGATCGTTACACAGGAGACGAAGGAGACATCCTAGCTATCAATACATTCGGTGCTTCAGCTCCAGAACAACGTATTTTAGCTGAGTATGGTTTCACAGTTGAAAATGTTGTTGCACGTGTGAAAAAGCTTATCCAAGGATAAGTTAAGATATCTAATAAAAGAAAAATAATTTTATAACTTTCCTGATAATGAGGCTGACGTGATGTAAAATATGTCAGCCTCTCTCTTTTAATTGAGTGCTGTTTAAGGAGATAACTAAGGGAAAGCTACTTAACAAGCAATTAACTGTGTGTTAATACTAATAAAAATAGGTGCTGCGTAATGGAAAGAGAAAAATTAAATAAAATTATTGAAGCTGCTAAGCTTTATTATCAATTAGATTACAGTCAGCAGGAAATCGCAAAAAAACTAGATGTATCAAGACCAACTGTTTCAAGATTATTAAAAGTTGCAAAGGATTCGGGCATTGTTGAAATTACAATTCATAATCCAGTTGAAGCTGGAGAATTATTAACAGATAGATTAAGGAATAAATTTGATCTTAAAGAAGTGATCGTTACACCTGTTTCAGAGTATGACAATACATTAATAAAACGCCATCTTGGAGAAGTTGCGGCAAACTACATTAATAGAATTGTAAAAGATTCAGAAATCATTGCAACTTCATGGGGAACAACTGTTCATGAAATTGCGAAAAGACTACAACCAAAACCATTGAGTCAAACAACAATTGTGCAGCTTAATGGGGGAGTTAGTCATTCAGAATCAAAAACATATGCATCTGAAATTATCCACCTTTTTGGTGAAGCATTTAATACCCAAACATTTATGTTGCCACTGCCAGCCATTGTTGATCATATCGTTGTGAAGCAAGCGATTGAAGCAGACCGACATATTCATAAAATACTTGATTTAGGTAAAAAAGCGAATATTGCGATCTTTAGTGTGGGAACTCCTGTTGTTGATTCAGTTTTATTGCAAGCGGAATACCTCTCAAGTGAAGATCAACATCAAATTCAGTCAAAGGCCGTTGGAGAAATATGCTCGAGGTTTTTTGATAAAAATGGTGAAGTTTGTGTAGAGAGCTTGAATAGTCGCACAATCGGAATAGAGCTTCATGAATTAGCGAAAAAAGAAAAATCAATTCTAGTTGCAGGTGGCCCTAAAAAGTTTGATGCAATCTATGGAGCGTTAAAAGGTAAATATGCCAATGTGTTAATTACAGATCAGCATACAGCAAGATTATTAGTTGATTTAGAAGACTAATAAGCTGCATTAAATAAATTATAGTAGCATCGATGGTAAACGAATGAATATAGTTTCTTATATTTTGTGACTTACCTAATAGGTATATCATTTGTATTCTAAAGCAAGATTAGGTAAGGTGAATAATAAGATAAGGAGGCTGAAAGCATGAGATTATCTGGAAAAAAGGTATTAAGCTTTGTTCATGAGGATTTTGAGGATTTAGAGCTGTGGTATCCCATTCACAGATTGCGTGAAGAAGGTGCGATTGTTGATTTAGCTGGAGAAGACGCATCATTTACATATAAAGGGAAGTATGGAGTTCCTGCTACTTCGGACTTTGCTTTTCAGGATGTAAAAGCAAGTGATTATGATGCTTTATTAGTTCCAGGAGGATGGGCTCCAGACAAACTTCGTCGTTTTAAAGAAGTGATTGATATCGTTCAATATATGGAAGAAAACAAAAAGCCTATTGGACAAATATGTCATGCAGGCTGGGTACTGATTTCTGCCAAAATTCTAGAAGGTAAAACAGTGACAAGTACACCAGGTATTAAAGATGATATGGAAAATGCAGGAGCAACATGGTTAGATGAAGCTGTTGTTGTTGATGGTCATCTTATTTCAAGTAGACGTCCACCAGATCTACCTGATTATATGAGAGAGTTTATACGAGTACTTGAAGAAAATTAATTTCAGTCAGCACGATAGTAAATGATAAATTATCTTTACTAAAGTGCTGGCTTTTTTTATTATTAAAGTTATATAGAAAATATTAACAAATATATTTGAATAGGAGTTAAAACCATGATTACATACAAGGTAAATGATGAGCTAGATGCTGTAGAATTAGCTGAGGTTTTTAAATTATCTGGCATTACACGACCTGTTGAAGATTTACCAAGATTAGAAAAAATGATTGAGCATGCTGATATTATCATTACAGCTAGAGAAGAAGGTAAAGTAGTTGGCGTAGCTAGAGCTATTACTGATTACCACTATTGCTGTTATTTATCAGACTTAGCGATTAATAGAGAGTACCAAGGTAAAGGGATTGGTAAGAAGCTTGTGGCTTTATTAAAAGAAGAATTAGGTGAGAAAGTAGCATTAATCCTACTAGCATCAGAAGAAGCAATGGAATACTATCCGAAGATCGGCTTTGAATCAATCGATAATGGCTTTAAAATTGGTCGAAAATCTTAGGCATACTTTGTTTCTAAGTAATTAATCTTTTATGGGATAATGAAAACCTACCATTCCACTTGTTTATAGGACCATCTTTAGGTGGTTCTTTTTATATTGCTCGCAATGATATAACCGTTGTTTTATTTGATTTTTGGCAGGCTGAAATAAACATTTGCTCCAGACGGTATTTACCATTTCGCTTTACAGATGTACTCCCGCAATGAACACAACCTATTAACCACATAGCTGAACGCCTCCCAAAACCGTATTATATCAACATTCTATTAATATGGTCAGGATAGCAACAAACCTATAGGAAAACAGCCTTGAGAAAAGATCCAGCCTTAAAATAAAGAACAGATAAGCCATTTTAGAAGGAGGCTCGGACATAACAAAGCTAATGATAAACCAAAATTATTAGGTAATAGGTGATATTTTATCTATCGCCTGATAGTTCGGGTCTATATTTTCTATCTTCAATAGTTTTTTTGACTTCGGATACTTTTTAAAAGAACTTAGTGGAATGGAGCGGAAGACACTAGGGCACCTACGGGACGTAGAGGAAAGGATGAGACCCCACAGGCGCGCAGCTTACGAGGGAGGCTCAGCTTCCTCCCCGTGGAAAGCGAGTGTCTGCAGCGCAATGGAACGAACTTGTATTCCCAGCTTAACTGATTAATAGGAATAAGCATTTTAGATTTATCCGTTTTTATAGATGATTTCTTAATTATGTCACAGCCTCTGATTCTTTATCCAATTTTCTTATCTTCTTCCTCCCTCACCTATCTACTGTTTCCAAATAAATAAACTTGCAACTCTACACTATCCAAAATCCACCAAATACGTCTTAAGCCTTAGAGAAGTTTACACCTCAAGTCATTTAACGAGTGATCATTTAATGATTAAAATTATGACTGTAGTAACTAACCAAATATGACAACTTTTTCCTATGATAAGGGAGGAGTTACGGTTCATCAACTAAAACGAGAAATCGGAAGGAGAAAAGAAGATGTCGTGGATTACAAAATGGTCTTTTAAAAATAAGGCTGCAGTCATTTTAATGTCATTAATTATTTTAGTTATGGGGGTTTTGAGTTATTTCAGGTTACCAATGGAGTTTCTTCCATCTGCAGATCAACCGTTTATCTCTGTTGTCACAATGGGAGAGGGAATGGATGCAAAATCGATGGAGAAGCAAGTAACAACTCCTATTGAAAAAGCAGTTGATTCAATAAGTGGGATAACGAATGTATTCTCAACAACAGGTGATGGGTATTCATCAGTTGATATTCACTTTGAATCAGGTGTTGAAAAAAAAGAAGCAAAACGGGAAATTGAAGAAGCTCTAGGAAACGTACCTTTTCCAACAAATGTGATGAAACCGAATATTGTTCAGTTAAACACATCGATGATTCCTGTTTCATATGTTGCTCTTACATTTGATGAAGGAATTAATCCTAATACAATACAATATGCAGAAGACGAAATTGTTCCTTATTTTAAAAACATCGACGGAGTTTCTGATATACAAACAAATGGTGTTATTCCCTCATATGTTTCGGTTAAGTTAAATGAGGATAAAATGGCAGAAAAACAAACCTCTGTTGAACATATTATGTCATTGCTTCAAGGACAAACAAATGCCACTGCTGTTGGAGTAAAGGATATCGATGGCAAAGCCTCAAATATTAAAGTAGTTGGTGATATCACAACACTTGAGAAACTTAAAGAAACTGAAGTAATTCCAACAGTGGCGCTTAAAGATGTAGCAGAAACCAACATACAAAAACAAGAAAATAATTTAACTAGATTAAATGGTAAAGATGGACTGATCTTTGTGATCACAAAAGATAGCAGTTCAAATGCTGTCACAATTAGTAAAGATGTCAAAAAGGCTTCAAAAGAAATAAATAAGAAATATGATGATTTAGAAACAACAGTAATTTTAGCTACAGCAGATATGGTTGAATCATCTGTACACAGTATGATTAAGGAAGTTTTACTTGGTGCTTTATTTGCAACAATTGTTATTATGATCTTTCTACGAAATCTTCGCTCAACATTAATTACGATTATTTCAATACCATTATCACTAGGATTTACTTTATTTCTGCTTGCTCAATCAGGAGTAACCTTAAATGTTTTAACACTTGGTGGAGTTGCAGTTGCAGTGGGGAGACTTGTAGATGACAGTATTGTTGTGATTGAAAATATTTTCAGAAGAGCACAAACTGAGAAGTTTTCGATAAAAATGGTTATTGATGCAACAAAAGAGGTTGGTGTGGCGATTACATCCTCAACTTTAACAACTGTCGCTGTATTTTTGCCGATGGGCTTAATTCAAGGAAGCTTGCAAGATTTCCTTCTTCCTTTTGCCTTGACTATAACGTACTCCCTTTTAGCGTCATTAATTGTTGCGATTACCATCGTTCCAATTATGAGTGCGGGGTTACTGAAAAATGCCAAAATAAAAGAACACAAACCATCAAAAGGATTCGCAAATTTCCTAACTTGGTCTTTGAATCATAAGTGGGTTGTTCTTTTAACAGCCTTCTTCTTATTAGCTGGATCAATTGGAGCATATGTGGTTCTGCCAAAAGGATCTGTGGATAAAGCAAAAGCAGATTATGTACTTGTTTCATTAGAATATCCAAATGAAACACCTATTGAAAAGGTTAAGGAAGAATCTTTAAAATTAGAGGATTATATTCTTAAACAAAAAGAGCTTGATCATGTTTATGTACAGTTGGGGAATACAGAGGATGGAGCTAAATTTGGCTCTGTTGAAAGTCCTACGAAAACAATGATTATGGCTATTTTGAAAAAGGATGCTGAAATGGGAGGATTTGTTGATAAAATTCACTCGCAAAAAGCTGAATATAAAGATGCGACATTAGAAGCTACAGAAGCAACGATGATGAGTGGTGGTGGAACATCTATCACAATCGATGTTATCGGCGAGGATATTGAACAATTAATCAATGTATCTGAAACAATTACAGCTGAAATCAAAGATGTAGATGGAGTGGAAAAGGTTTCATCAAATCAAGAAGAAACAAAAACAGTTTATTCATTTGTTGTTGATCCAAGTATGGCTAAAGCAGATCAAATCGCCCAGCAAGCTTCAGTTATGCTCAATAAGACTCCATTGGGTTTAATAGAAATGAACGATCAACAAACAATGGTGATGCTTGAGCCGATTTATAACCCAGAAACGAAGCAAGAACTTTCAGAAGTTCCGATCATGACTGCTGATGGATTATCAACAATTTCAGATGTTGCAAAACTACAACAAATAGAAGAGCCTACTAGTACATTCCATAAAGACGGAGAGCAATATGTCAGAATTACAGCTAATGTTGAACCAGAAAACCTGTCTGCCATTTCAGCAGAAGTGAACAAGAAAATCTTTGGTGATCAAGAGGTTAAGGGAATAAAGGTTCCTGATAATATTGATGTTTTAGTTGGTGGAGCAAGTGCTGATCAACAAAGTGATTTTAATGACTTGTTTATGACTATGCTAGCATCAATTGGAATTGTCTTTCTAATTATGGTTATTACATTTAAAACAATCCGTGCACCTATTGCGATCTTATTTTCTTTACCACTAGCAGCAATTGGCGCTATTTTAGGAATACTGATAAGTGGTATTTCTGTTGACATTACAGCATTGCTTGGTGCTCTTATGTTAATCGGTATTGTTGTAACAAATGCAATAGTTCTTCTAGATCGAGTAAAACAAAACGAAAAAACAATGATTATTAGAGAGGCAGTAGTTGAAGCTGCATCAATAAGAATGCGTCCAATTATTATGACGGCCGTTGCCACAATTTCAGCAATGCTTCCATTGCTATTTAAAGAAGCGGAAACTGGTAATTTAGTATCTGCTAGTTTAGCAGTAGTTGTTATTGGTGGATTAAGTGTAGCCACAATGTTAACCTTAGTCGTGATACCTGTTGTATATGAATTACTGCATTTTAGAACAGCTAAAAAACAAAGACAACAAATAGAGAAGCAAGACGATACAATAGCAGTATAATACTTCAGATGAAAATGACCATTGATCCTTAAAAATCAATGGTCATTTTTTTATATTAAAGTAATAGTTTCAAAAGACAGTATCTTTTTATAGGTAAATATATCTATGTGCGATTTATATTTTTAAAAAAATTGGAGAATAAATAGTCTGATTATAGTATAATGTAAACGAATACACTACTAAATTAATACAATATTACTTATTTTTGAAACAAATGTACTGTCTTTAAGAGTGTTAAAAGAGTATTTTCAAAGAATTATGGATCGTTGATTACATATGTGGGGGGATGAGTTATGAAGATCAAATCTAAATTCATAAAAAGAGAAAAAGTTATAAGGAAGCCTAAACAACCAAAAGATAAAAAGATGATGTTGAAACTTCCTCCTAGCATTAAAGGCATGACATTAAGATCAAGAATCATTATATTCCTGCTATTATTCACAATTATTCCCAGTGTAATTATTGGTAATGTTGTATATTTTGTTTCTAAGAATACGATTGAGAGTAAAGTTTCAACAATGAACGATGAAATTGGAACTCAGGTTACACAAAATGTTAATTATAAATTAGCTGAAATTGACAATTTATCTCTTGTCCCTTTTACTAATATAGATTTAATCGAACAATTAAAAAGTGATGATGGTTTATCAGAATATGAAGCTTTCAATATACAACGAACAGCCACAGAGTATTTGTCTGGTATTTCTTTCACAAATGAGCATGTAAAAGCTCTATTTTTTGTAAATAAAGAGAATAAGATTTTTGGAGAAAAAAGCTATGTGAAATCACTCGAAATAGATAGCTTTATATCCGATGTTCTTGCTAAAAAAGGTGATGGAGTTACAAGATCTGCGCAATGGGTTACTGGTTTCAATGATAACAATGAACTCCTATATTTATACCGAGATATTGAGAAAAATGGAACATTAATACTTGTTGCTGATCGGGCAATTTTTGAGAAGGTTTTTAGTGAAGGTAAAGATAATTCTGGTAGAGAAATATCGGTTATAAACGAAGATGGAACGATTGTTTCTAGTAATCAAGAAAAACTAATTGGAACAAAATATGACGCAGCTAAAGATAGTCAAGATCACCTTACTTCTATAAATGAAAGTGATAATGGTTGGCAAGTAGCTGTTTCTACATCAAAATCTTATCTTTTTAAAGAAATACAAAATGTTATTTATCTTGTTTACATCATTATTCTAGCATTTGTTGTCTTAGCACTTGTAGCAAGTATATTCCTAGCAAAAAGTATGATTAAACCTATACATGAGCTAGTTGGAGTTATGAAGCATGCTGAAGAAGGTGATTTAACTCATCGAGCAGAATATTTATATAAAAATGAAGTTGGACAGCTTGGAACTAGCTTTAATACAATGATCGATAATATTAGAGCAATGATCGATGAAAATAAACGAGTTTCAGCTTATGCTGTTAATCGAGCAAATGATTTGAAACGTATTGCTTCTGAATCAGCATCAGCTTCAGAGCAAATTGCATCTGCTATTGAAGACGTTGCAAAGGGTGCTGTGAGTCAGGTTGATTACTCAGAAAGAACAAATCGAGAAATGAAAGAGCTATCAAGTGAAATAAACGAAGTTTCCAATAATATGATGAAAGTTTCAGAGTTTACGGAAACAACGAAAAAAGTAAGTAGTCAATCGATTGAAACGATTAAAGAACTCACAGAGAAAAATAAAGAAATGGGTACGAATATTGGTCAAGTTGATACAACAATGGATGCGTTAAACAAAGAGATTTCACAAATAAAAGAAATTGTTGAAATGATTAAAAATGTAAGTGAAGAAACAAATTTACTCTCATTAAATGCAAGCATTGAAGCTGCAAGAGCTGGAGCAGCAGGACGAGGATTTGCTGTTGTTGCAGATGAAATTCGTAAATTAGCAGATCAAACTAAAACGTCTTCATTGAGAATTGAAACAGTTATCTCAAGCATTTTAAATCAAACAAAAAAATCTGTAGAGCTAGTTAAAACAACGATCACTCTCTTTAAAGAGCAAACATCTTCTATTAATAATACACAAGAAGCTTTTGAAAATATTCTAGAAGGTACTAACTCAATAATAGACGAAATTAATCATGTTGAAGTATCAATAAGCAAGATTAATCTTAATAAAGATAAAGTGGAAAGTGCGATAGGTGAAATGGTTGATGTTGCAGAGGATTCTTCAGCGACAACAGAGGAAGTAACGGCTACAACAGAAGAACAATCAGCAGCTGCAGACGAACT
Source organism: Metabacillus litoralis (assembly GCF_007994985.1). Lineage (GTDB taxonomy): Bacteria > Bacillota > Bacilli > Bacillales > Bacillaceae > Metabacillus > Metabacillus litoralis. The sequence continues at coordinate 308,987 of NZ_VOQF01000005.1, forward strand.
AGGCAATTTAGCATCAGCACTTTCAAGTACGGTTTCTGAATTAGAGCAAACAATCAATAAATTTAAAGTCTAAACATAAGGTTACGTCGTTGAATTTTATTGATATGAGTTACATTTCTCTTTGATCTATTGTCTCTCTATGAAGTAGTCTAATAAAAAGGATTAGGCAAACGTCTAGATCACTTTCTAGGTGAACTACATAAAGTATAAATGTAGATCATCTTGGAGGTGAAGAATTAATGAGTGGTGCAGTTGGTTATACAGGTGGATTCACATTACTTGTTGTACTATTTATCTTGTTAATCGTAGTTGGAGCTGGTGGATATACAGCTGGAGGATATGGAGTAGGTACACCAGGTTACGGCTATGGATATGGATATTAATAAATGATAAAGAGGCACTTAGTTGTGCCTCTTTTCTTATTAGATAAATTACTTTAGACCGGCTGCAATTTTCACCTTATCTTGATGAGAGGGATCAATTTGCCCGTCTTTGTGGCGTGTCGAATTTTTGAAATGAATATCAAAATGTCCGGTCATTCCGTTGTTACTAATATAATCAACATCATGTGGAGCAAAAGACATACTGGCCGCGATTTTTCGTCCATCAACTTCAACAATTACTGGGCGAGTAGACCAACTAAATCCACCCCAAATGCCTTTTGCAATCGTTGTATCAGCAGTTGTAACTGTTTCACAATCAGCATGGTTTGCCCCAATTGTTCGCTTAATTTTAAAGCTTTTTCCTGTTTGAAAATCAGTAATCGTGACAGTTTTACCAATAGGAAATACATATTGTGCTTCTGTCCACCAATCTAGATATTCCCCATGACGCTCACTAACCGTTTCTTGAACAGCAATTTGATGAACAGGAATGGTGAGCTTTTGACCGATTGAAAGCCTGCTTGATGTTGTTAATTTATTGGCTCTTAAAAGCTCGGCTTGTGGAATACCATATTTCACACTTAAATTCCATATATTATCCCCAGAAACAACAGTGTGGGTGCGATAAGAAACTGTATTTTCTTCTTTTTCTATAGCTTGATCACCAGTTTCAGGCTTTACTGTTCCTTTTATCAGTAAAGTTTGCCCAACAAAGATTAATTCTGACTTTAAAGAGTTCAAAGACATAATATCAGATGTAGTTACACCAAAGTTCTTAGCGATTTGTGAAAGTGAATCACCACTTTTTACTGTGTAGGTTTGTTGCGACTGCTGTTCCTTTAGTTGTAGCTTTTGACCAAGAAAAATATTATCCGTATGTAAATTAGTTATTTCCTTTAAATAACTTACAGTAAGTCCGTAGCGTTTCGCAATTCCAGAAAGAGTATCACCTGCTACAACAGTATAAGTAGTAGGAGTTGAAACATTATTGTTAACAGTGTTTGGCTCGTTAGTTGTCGGATTTGATATCTTTAAGGTTTGTCCCACAATAATCGTGGTGTTTGTTAATAAATTCAGGTTCATGAGTTCTTGAACAGTCGTGTTGAATTTTTTTGCAATAACAGATAAGCTATCACCACTTACAACTGTATATAGATCAGGTAAGGTGTCAGCTGCTTCCGTTTGCTTTTGAGATTCTACATGTTGTTGGCGAGGTATGTTAATTTTTTGACCAATAGTAATGAAATCTTTAGTCAAATTATTTTCTGATTTAATGGCAGCAACAGTTGTACCAAACCTTTTTGCCAAAACAGATAGGGAATCACCCGCTTGTATTGTATAGATTGTAGCATTAGTACCTGTATCTTCCAATGGTTTTGAAATGCTTGTAGGAACATATAATGTTTGTCCTGGAAAGATAACATCTGAATTCATATTATTTTGAGCTTTTAGTCTGTCAATAGAAACAGAATAAGCTTTAGCAATAACTGAGAGAGAGTCACCAGATTTTACAGTGTATTTTATTAATGGTAATTGCAACACTTGTCCAATTCTGATAGTGTTTGTTGTTAATTTATTGAAGGATGTTAACTCATTAGTGGTGATGTTATACCTTTTGGCTATAACACTTAAAGAGTCCCCACTTTTCACTGTATAAGTTAAAGCAGTATGAACTGTCATATCTGGTTCAGCTGCTTTTGCTGTTGTTTTTGAAGATATTCCGGAAAATGAAAACATACATACAATAATTCCACCGGCAACTACCTTTATCGTGTTAATTTTTAGATTAGGAAAACGACGTTGTGCATAAGAACTAATTTCTTCTTGACGAGTATTCGTTACTTCAGTACCTAATTCTGTTGCAAATTCTGTGTCAAAATCAGATACATATAAAATTAATGTGGCTCCGTCCTGATGATGTTCAACTTTATATTTATGCAAAAATTCCACAGCTACACCTCCACCTATAGTATGGAAAAAGATAAGGGAAATTATCCTAAGTGAGGGTGTTGTGAAATTGTCAAACTTAATTGTCATGATCTCTTTAAAAGCTTGTATAATGAAGAGAGAACGCTTTGAAAATTGGAGTTGAAAAGATGTTTCATTCATCAATTGGGTTATTGAGATTTACTGGTATTTTAGAAGGAGTTTCTTATCTTGTATTATTACTAATTGCGATGCCGTTAAAGTATTTTTTTGATTTTCCAATGGCTGTAACAATTGTTGGGGGCATGCATGGGTTCCTTTTTGTCATTTATGTGATTATGGTTGCATTTGTTAAATTTCAAAAACGCTGGTCTGTCTTATGGGGATTCTGGGCTGTATTATTAGCATTTATTCCTTTTGGTACATTTTATTTGGACAAGCAATTAAAAACAAAATAACTTCATGCTTTGTGTTTGCTAGAAGGGGTCTGATAAGTATAACTTTATCAGACTCCTTTTTCTTTGAAGGAAATCAATATATTTTGTGATGTATCTTTATTATGAATATATTCAATCATAAGCGGTTTATTTGTTTCAAATAATTCTAGCTGCTTTTTTTGTTTCTCACTAATTTGCAGAGCTAAAGGTTTATTTTCGATGATCACTTCGATAGAGTGGTTATCAATCAGACCTATATAAGTAGCTTCAACTGAGTTATTTTGTTGTTCAGTTGATTTTGCTGATGAAATAATTGTAGAGTCTGTAATTTGTCCGCAGCCTGCAAGTAAAGTAATGGATAATACGAAAATTGTACGTTTCATTGTTTCCTCCTCTTAAAACTTCTTTTCCTATAGATAATGTAAAAATGAAATATATATTCCTTTGAATAGTCCTAGGGGGTATATTAGAATAAAAGAAAGTGTTCATAGGAGGTATATTAGTGAATTCGGAGGAAAATAACCAAAGTTGCCATAATCATGAAGATAGTGAACATAGAAGTAGTCATCATTCAGAAAAAGTGAAAAAAAATCTTGTAACCAGATTAAACCGAATTGAAGGGCAAATCCGAGGTATTAAGTCATTGATAGAAAAAGATACGTATTGTGATGACGTGATTACACAAATTTCAGCAACACAGGCAGCGTTAAACAGTGTTGGTAAATTGCTACTTGAAGGTCATTTACGCTCTTGTGTAGTAGAACGAATTCAAGAGGGCGATGAAGAAATCGTTGATGAACTATTAGTTACCATACAAAGATTAATGAAAAAGTGAGGGTGAAATAAAATGGAAAATGTAACATTAAAAGTTGAAGGAATGTCTTGTCAGCATTGTGTGAGATCAATTGAGGGAAGTGTAAGCAAACTAAAAGGTGTAGCTTCTGTAAACGTGGTTTTAGAAAGTGGTACAGTAGCTATTCAGCATGAAGCTACAGTAACTCTAGAACAAATCAAGGAAGAAATTGAGGAACAGGGCTTTGATGTAGTTTAATTCTGATATGATGGGGAACATTGTAATAATATACAATTAGCAAACAGAATGCATGGGGTTATTCCTAATGCATTCTGTTTTTTTATATGACAATGTTCACAGCCTTTTAAATGACTATACTCTTTAAATTTTAGGCTCTGTTAAACTTTGTTGTTGATTTCCGTTACAGGCATTCGCTTTCCCGGGAAAAAAGTACCTTTTTTCCTAGGTCCGGGAGCCTCCTCGTAAGCTGCGCGCCTGTGGGGTCTCCCTTTGACACGCTTCTCTAAGCAGGAGTCTCATATATTCACCTCCAATCAACAATGTGCTAAAAATCAACATTAACCTTTAACATAGCCAAATTTTAAGATAAATCAAATGTTAAGGTCGTTTCAACTTGTGAAAAGATGAAGTGTGTGACGGTTGAAGCATAAGGATTAATGAAATTAATAAACTCTTCAGCTTGTGAAAAGCTTTCAAACTGCATTTTCAACATATAACAGGCCTGTCCAGCTATACGATAGCAAAACTCAACATGATGAAGATCTTCTATTACCTTTTTAAATGATTGATAATCACCATTTTTTACTGTTGCCTCAATGATACATTGAACAGGGTAACCCAATTTCTCGTAATCAACTTCTAAGGTGTATTTCTTGATTATACCAAAAGACTCCATTTGCCTTACCCTTTCCGTTACTGATGGAGAGGACAGATTAATTCTTCTTCCAAGCTCACTCATGGACAAGCGACTATTTTCGCGTAATTGATCGATTATTTTTCTATCTATTTCATCTATTTTCATATTTTATGAATTCATCCTTTTTTTGTTTGTTTAAGATTGAAATATTTGAAAATACATTTAAAAATTAATGTGAAACAAAAGATTAGTATTTTATCATTATTGTATATTGGAGGCGATAATGATGACAAGAATTAAAAACTCAGCCATAGGAAAAACACCTTTTCAAAAGCTATTAGGTCATAATCAAATGGTAATGGAAGCATGGTCAAATTTAGGAAACATATTAGAACAAGATGGTTACCTTTCATCAGGATTAAAAGAACAAGTTAGAAGGACTTTAGCACAACAAAATGGCTGTGAATACTGTAAAGCAAAAGGAAAGCCAGATCCAAAATCTTTTGATGAAAAAGCGTTGGTTGCGGTTGGTTTTGCAGAAGTTTTCTTAAAACAACAAGGTCATATTTCAGATTCTACATTTGAGATTTTAAGAGAGTGTTTTTCTGACAAAGAAATAAGCGAGTTAACGGCATTTATCACGTTTACAACAGCACAACAATATTTTGGGGCTATAATGGGTCTTGAAGGATAGTGTAATTATTTGAAGGTGCTCGAAATATTATCGAATTTTGTCGATAAAAGTCTAATCGAAGATAAATTCCTAAAATCGACGATAAATCCGCAGAATCGACGATAAATTTCCAGAATCGCTGATAAATCTGAAAAATCGCAGATAAAATTTTCTAGCGCTTATCACATGTAGTAGATTTTGTATCAAGTACGCAAATAAGTGTACATACCAACCAAATTAAGAGCAAAATTAGCCCGAAAACCTAGTGTTTCCTATGATAAGGTAATGAATCCTTCAACCTTTTCCACTTATAGTATAATAAATGGGAGAAAAACACTTGGAGGAACTACATATGGTAGAGTTACCGAATTGCCCTAAATGTCATTCACAATATACATACGAAGATGGAAGTCTTCTGATTTGTCCCGAATGTAGTCACGAATGGACGTTAGAGCTAGAAAACCAACAAAATGACGGGAAGATCATTAAAGATGCAAATGGAAATATATTAATTGATGGTGATTCTGTAACAGTCGTGAAAGATCTTAAAGTGAAGGGGACTTCATTGGTTGTGAAAATTGGAACGAAGGTAAAAAATATTCGTTTAGTAGATGGAGATCATGATATTGACTGCAAAATTGATGGGTTTGGTGAGATGAAGCTCAAATCTGAATTTGTTAAGAAAGCATAGTAACAAAGAAAATTCTGATATAAGAAAAAGACGTTCATTTCCCATTAATGAACGTCTTTTCTAAATTGCTCTACTTAGATTTAATTTCTCAATGTCTCACTTTTCACAGGCTGTTTCGTTGAAATAGCAGCAATGGCAGCTGCAACAGGTAAAATTAACGTTGCTAAAAGAATTTCCTCATATCCATGGAACATATCAAATGCTACTCCGAAAGGTAATGGTCCAAAAGCTGAACCAATGACCATCATTGTCATGGCAACACCCTTTATACTACCAATATGCTTTCTTCCGAAATAAGAAGGCCAAACAATCGCTAGTGTTATGCGTTCCAGTCCCCCTGTAATTCCCCAAACAACTCCAAATAAAATCGCCATAGGGATGCTATCTGTAAAAAAGATAATGATAATCATGAAAATCTCACCAATAAACACAATAGCTAATAATATATTTACTTTAACTCTTTCTAAAATAAATCCTGAAATAAACGTGATTGGGAAGCCTATAATTGCCATTAAGCTCAATATTAGTGCAGCTACAGCAGGTTTTATTCCACCTTCACCAAGAATAGATACTAAATGAAAGGTTAATCCTGTGTTCACTAAAGCAGGAATGGCTACGATAAAAAGAAGTAGCCAAAATGCAATTGTTTTCCTCGCTTCTTTTAGTGTCCAGTTTTCCTCTAAAATCGTTTCATCTTCCTGAACTTCCTGACCAGTTCTTTTCAACACAGTCGCATCATCTGGAAGTAATCCGATATCTTCTGGTTTGTTACGTGTAAATACATAAGCAACTGGAACAAAAATAACGAGCAGTAAAATTCCCCACACAGTCCAAGTTGTTTGCCAATCAAATGTTGTAATTAACCATGCGTTTATAATAGGGAAAGCTGCTGAGCTAATAAAGCCACCAATAGCCATAAAGCTAAAGGCACGCCCACGATATTTTATAAACCATTGTGGAACTAATGTGTTTGGTAGTAATGTCATGGAGCCTTGCCCAAATAATCGAATAAGGAAAAACCCAATAAACAACATAACCATATTTGAAACAAAGCTGTTCCAAAAGCAAGCAAGCGCAAGCATACTTCCAATAATAACAACCATTTTTCGTTGACCGTATTTATCAATTAATCGACCAACAAGAAATAACAAGATACCTGCTAGCAATGTTGCTGCTGAATAAATAGACGAAACAGTTGACCTGCTCCAGCCAAATTCTTTTATATATTGATCTATAAACAGTGAAATCGTATAGGTTTGACCAGGTCCTGAAAAAAATACCCCCATTGCTGATAGAGCAACAATGATCCAACCATAATAAAATTTTGTTTTTATTGGAGCCATATTGTGCTGTATCACTTGTTGAAAATAAGACATAATTTCTCCTCCCTTAGATGCACGTTTAAAATTATACCATTTTTACAGATTTGAAAAATAAAAGATTCATATATTTTAGTAGCTAGTATGCTTCAATACCTGATATGATTGAGAAAAAGCGCTTTAAAGGAGGCAATCCGTACATGAATGAACACTATATAGAAGCATTGGATATTGCTTACATTTCATCATTTTCAACAAAAATAAAAACAAGCTGGGGGTATTTGTTTTTAAATGAAAACCAGCCGGATTATTATGATGCCAATCATGCTCATATCTCTTCATATCTTGGAAATTACAATGAAATTGTTGATGAAGTTGTTTCCTTTTATCAAGCAAGAAACATTATTCCAAGATTTTATCTTTCACAATATGAAAATAATGAAGATTTCATTACAGTATTGAAACAAAGAGGCTTTGGCTTTGAAGAGTTTTCTAATCCAGTGCAGCTTTGGAATAAAAAAGTTGAGATTGAGAAAATTGGGAATGTCACGATTGAAGAAGTAACACTAGAGAATAAGCGAGAGGCAATTGATATTGAGTGCCAAATTCAAGAATTTGGTTGCTCTATTAGAGAAAAGGCCTTTGAAGAGGAATTTAGCAACCCAAATTATACCCATTATTTATTAAGATACGATGGAGTAGCTTGTTCAACGGCATGTGTTTTTTATCATAACAAAGATGCTCGGTTAGAAAGTGTTGCAACAATCGAAAGCTATCGTGGTAAAGGACTAGTTGGACAGCTTATCCACTATATCCAAAAAGAAGTTGAGCAAAAGCAGATCGAGCGATTTTGGGTTTTACCGATAAATGAAAGAGTGGAAAAGGTATACAAAAAATCTGGCTTTGAAACGATCTTAAATTTCAAAACAGGTCATGCGTTTCTAGGTGGAAAAAGTGTTGAAGAGATAAGAAATGGACTGTGATTTTTCCATACTCCGCTTTTCAACTATATTGACAATTAAAACGAGTATATGTTAATTTAAAAGTAACAAATTTTAGGAGATGTGTTTTGTGAGGGTTTCTGTTCTTAACTAATCGAAGTAAATACTTCAACTACATCATTCAACTTTAAAAATCTTTTGTTAGTAAAGGTTTATTTGAGTTTGTCTTATGTAGAAGGTTGAGAACAAAACGGTTATGTACAACACAATTGTGATCTCTTACATAGTGCTCGTATGAAAATCCGTACTTTGTTTAAGTGCGTTTTTTTATGTCAAAAACGCATACATGCAAAAAGTACGTTTTTCTATTTATGAAATTGGAGCAGTATGTCTAAATAAGAGATCTTAAAGGTGATGAACAGCCTATGTTCATCACCTTTTTGCGTTGAAGTAAATGTGTTTATTTGTGTGTAATGAAAAAAGTGAGTTTTTTAAAAATGGAGGATTAAAACATTGAACAATAAAGCAATTGAAAGTGTAGAGTTTAATAAAGTATTAAAGCAGCTTAGTGATTATGCGATGAGTGATGAAGCAAAACAAAGAGCACTGAATGTAACACCGTTAACAGATGAGGTAAAAATAAAAAGGAAGTTAAATGAAACAACAGAAGCATGTACAATTATTGAAAAGTCTGCAAGTATACCTGTTCATTCCTTAAAAGGTGTTTTGCAAATGATTACTTTAGTTGATAAAGGATACCTCCCATCTCCAGAACAATTTGAGTTTTTACGTGCATTTTTAGATAGTGTAAAGAAAATAAAACGATTTATGCTAAAGCAGGAATACAATGCTCCAACGATCAGTTCTTACGCATATTCTTTATATGAGCTAGATGAATTAACAGAAGAGATTTCACGTTGCATTCGAAACAATTCAATAGATGATTATGCAAGCAGATTTTTAACGAAAACGAGAAGCAAGATAGGAACAATTGAAGAAAAGGTGAAAACTAAGCTAACACAAATAATGAAATCTTCATCAAGCTATTTACAGGATGCAGTGATTACAGTGAGAAATGGAAGATACGCTGTTTCGGTAAAAAGTGAATTTAAACGAAAATTTCCAGGCACAATTGTTGATACATCATCAAGTGGTCAAACTGTATATATGGAGCCAAATGATCTTAACAAACTTCAAGATGAATTAGCTTATTTAAAAATTGAGGAAGAGCTTGAAATACAAAGAATTCTCGGCCACTTAACAGATTTAACAGCAACATATACAAAAGAGCTACAGATTAATGTTGAGGGAATGGTTTCTTATGATTTTATCTTTGCAAAAGCAAAGCTTAGTAAATTCATGAAAGCAAATGAAGTAATTGTGAACAAAAATGAAGGATTTGATATCAAGAATGCTAAACATCCTTTGTTAGGTCACAGTGCTGTTCCATTAACAATGACGTTAGGTATCGATTATCGTGCACTTGTGATTACAGGTCCTAATACAGGTGGAAAAACAGTTACAATCAAAACGGTAGGATTATTAGCGATGATGGTTCAATCAGGCTTACACATTCCTGCAAGTAGGGACAGTGTTTTTACTATAGTACACGATATTTTTGTAGATATAGGTGATCACCAAAGTATTGAGCATTCATTAAGTACATTTTCTTCACATATTCAAAATGTGGTGACGATTCTGAAGCAATCACGGAGAAATACACTTGTGATTCTTGATGAAATAGGCTCAGGAACAGATCCTAATGAGGGGATGGGTTTGGCAATTGCAATTTTAGAGGCTTTATATAATTCTGAAGCATTAATGATTGCAACGACACATTATAGTGAGATTAAAGAATATGCAGAAAGGGCACCTGGTTTTCAAAATGGCTCAATGGATTTTGATCTTGAAACATTACAGCCCCTTTATAAGCTTCTTATTGGGAAAGGTGGAGAAAGTCAAGCCTTCTCAATTGCTGAGAAATTAGGAATGCCAGAACAAATAATAAGCCGTGCGAAGAGAATTTCATATGGTAGTCCACGATCTAAACAAGGTATTGGTATTACACCTGAAATTACGGTAAAAGAAAAGACTCAACAGAAAAAAGAAAAGCAGAAGGAATCTACAGCAGTATCTTCATTCAAAGTTGGTGATGCGATATGGATACCACATCTACGATCAAAAGGAATTGTGGAAGCTGGTGCGAATTCAATAGGAGAGTTACAGCTCATTGTTAAAGGGGAGAAAATAAAGCTAAATCATAAAAGGGTAAAACCATTTATTGATCGTGAAGAGTTATATCCTGAGGAATATGATTTAGATCAGGTTTTTGATGCAAAGGATATTCGTAAAAAGAAGAAAATGATGAACAAGAAGCATGTTGATGGACTAACGATTGAATATGGTGAGGAAGAATAATATGAGGTGTGGTGTGTCGTATTTGTCGAAAATCTAATATATTTCTGATTTCAGCAAATAAATGAATCAAAACAGCAAATAAATATAGAAATTAGCAAATATAGCAGAAAAAAGAGCAAATAAATTACCGAAAACAGCAAATATGTTTTGTATATGCTAGGTGTAATCCCAATCAAAAGGGGATTACACCTTATCAAAAACACAATTTGTGAAAAACTTCACAAATAAGTATTGAAATTATCAAAAAGGTGGAATATAATAAAGTCATCAAGTGAATGTGAATATCTTCACAAACTTATGTGAAATAGTTCACAAACAAACTAAATTACGAAACAATTCTAGGAGGAAAAACAAATGAAAATTGCTGTTATTGGATGTACACATGCTGGGACTGCTGCAATCTCTAATATGGTGAAGCAGTACCCAGATGCACATATAAATGTTTATGAAAAGAATGATAATATTTCATTTTTATCTTGTGGAATTGCCTTACATGTAGGTGGCGTTGTGAAAGATCCAAATGGTTTATTTTATTGTACTCCTGAGGAATTAACCAATCTTGGTGTGAATATGTTTATGAAGCATGAAGTAGTTGATGTAAATATAGAAGCAAAAACAATTACTGCTAAAAACCTTGAAACAGAAAAACTAGTAGAGGATACATTTGATAAACTAGTTATTACAACAGGATCTTGGCCAGTAATTCCTAATATAGAGGGAATTACTATGGAAAATGTTTTATTGTGTAAAAACTTTCATCACGCGAACACAATTATTGAAAAAGCAAAAACTGCACAAAATATTGTTGTCGTAGGAGCGGGATATATAGGGATTGAATTAGTAGAAGCATTTGAAATGAGTGGCAAAAATGTTACGCTTATTGATGGTGAAGAAAGAATACTAAGCAAATATTTGGATGAGGATTTTACAAATATAGTAGAAGAGGATTTTCGAAATCGTGGAGTTCAATTAGCTTTAGGAAAATCTGTGACAAAATTTGTTGGAGAAGGAAATAAAGTGACAGCAGTTGAAACATCTAATGGAACATATCAAGCTGATCTTGTTATATTATGTATCGGTTTTAGACCTAACACTGGTTTATTCAAAGGACAGATTGATATGCTTGAAAATGGCGCAATTAAAGTTGATGAATATATGGTCACAAGTCATAAAGATGTACTTGCAGCTGGAGATAGCTGTGCAATTCATTATAATCCAACAGGTGAGCATGCATATATTCCACTTGCAACAAATGCAGTAAGAATGGGTACGTTAGTTGCGAAAAATTTGCTAAAACCAACAATCCGTTATATGGGTACTCAAGGAACATCAGGTATTAAGATTTACGATCAAAATATCGCTACAACTGGTTTGACAGAAGCGATGGCACTTCGTATGGGTATGAATGTGAAAAGCATCACAATCTTAGAGCATGATCGTCCCGAATTTATGCCATCATATGAGGATATAAGATTAAAGGTTGTATATGAAGAAACTACAAAGCGTATTGTTGGGGCACAGGTTATGTCTAAGGTGGATGTAACTCAATCTATAAATACATTATCTGTAGTAATTCAAAATAAAATGACAACAGATGAATTAGGCTTTGTTGATTTCTTTTTCCAGCCACATTATAACAAACCGTGGAATTTCTTAAATCAAGCTGGTTTACAAGTTATGTAAATAAAATATCTATTTTTCTATATATAAAACAAAAACCGCTAATTTTAAGCGGTTTTTGTTTTGGATAATAAGGTAAGCGTTATCATATTGTGTTATATTATAGTTAAAATTGTAGATATATATAAAGAAATTAGGTGATTGCGATGAATCAGGTAACTGAATTACTAAGCTTGATAGATAGTAAATATTACTTTTTGAATAATACGGGTATGATTCTAGCAATTATTTATATTTTCATTATATGTAGAAAAATTAAGCTCGGAAAAAAACCTGCTAGATTTTTGGATGCTGTTTTCATAGGCTTGTTAGTATGGACAGCTTTATTATTTATGCTTTTATCACTAAATATATCGATCTATGACGAAATTGTTCGTCTCAGTATTTCACTATTTATTTCAATCATTGCAATTTATTTTGTCCTTAAGGAAGCAAGAGGCTTTGAGCCTCTTACTATTAGGAGATTTTTTCTACTTGTCTTATCATTTACCTTTTTACTGCTGTTAGGTGAAGGGGTATTATATATTATCATTTTTAAAGATTTTATAGCTCTGCATTCTACTTTAATTATTATTACCTTCTTTCTAACTTTAGGAATTGTTTCAGCTGCATTAAGGTTGTTTTATCAAATTAATTCAGAGCTATTACATAAACGTGCCATGTTTCTTTCGATTATTGGGGGGATTTTTACTGGTCTAGGTGTTGCCGGTATCCCATATATGATTTTCATTGCACTTGTCAATTTTGAGAGTTTTTCAAGCAATCCATCATTAATAAGAGAGACGATCCTTATCCCATTTGCACTTGAGTTACTTTATTTGTTTATACTGGGCATTATTCCTAGTACATTTGGAGAAATGAAGCTTAGTGAAGAAAAGGAAAAGCTATCAATTAGCACACAACAATATGAATCATTATTTAAATTAAATCCGAGTGGAGTTATATTAGTTGATAAAAGTGGATACATAAAAAGTGCCAATCAAACAGCAATTAATCTACTAGGATATTCATCTGTAGAACTGATTGATCAGAAGTTTGATATCATTACAGGTGGAAATCATCATACTTTATATAACAATGTTTTAGAAGGGATTTATAGTGAGCAACATAAACGAATAGAAACCTCGCTTTATACAAGAAATAAACATGAAATCATTGTAGATTTAACAATTATCCCCATTATAGTGAAAAATGATGTTATTGGTGTTTATGGGATGTTTAAGGATATTACTTTAGAAAAAACAAATAAAGAACTAGTTCATTTTTTAGCTTATCATGATGATTTAACTCATTTGCCTAATAGGCGCTTTTTAATAGAAGAGGTAAGTTCTATTGTGGATGCTAAAACTTGCTTTACGATTTATTCACTGGATTTTGATCAATTTAAAATAGTGAACGACATATATGGTCATCATATTGGTGATTTGATCATTTGTGAAGTTGCCAATCGATTTGTCACAAATCTCCCTAAAAACTGTAGAATAGCGAGAATGGGGGGAGATGAATTTGCGATATTGCTCCCAGAAGTAACAAACTGTGAGCAAGTCGAGAGCTTGGCGAAGCAAATTTTATCTTTATTTGATAAACCCATTCATGTCTCAAATATCGAATGGAATTTAACGACAAGTATTGGAATTGCTACTTATCCTAAAGATGGTGACAAAACAGATGTTGTTTTCAAAAGTGCTGATATAGCTTTGTATCGATCAAAATCAAATGGTACAAATGGATATGAGTTTTATAGTGAAGAACTCAATCAGGAGATTATTGAATTTGCATTTTTAGAGCAAGAATTGAAAAAAGCTATAGAAAATGAAACCATTCAAATTTTCTTTCAACCAAAATACAATGCAAAAAGTGAAAGCTTTGTTGGGGTAGAATCTTTAGCGAGGTGGACATTAGAAGAAAGGGGAGTTATATCTCCATCAACCTTTATTCCGATAGCAGAAAAAAGTGGATTAATTGTACAGCTTGATCAATATATACTCAAAAAGGCTTGTATACAATTTAAGAGTTTAATTGAAGAAGGCTATGACCTCAAAGGGTTATCCGTAAATTTTTCTCAGCTTTTATTTTATCATGATCATATAGTTGATTTTGTTCTTGAAACGTTAAAAGCTGCAGAACTTAGCCCGGTGCAGCTAGAAATAGAAATTACTGAAACGATCGCTATGTACAACACTGCTTATACACTGAATATATTGAATGAACTAAAGTCTCATGGAATTAGAATAAGCTTAGATGATTTCGGAACAGGTTATAGCTCAATCAGCTATTTAAAGGTATTACCGATAGATTGCTTGAAAATTGATAAATCATTTATTAATGATTTGATTGTTGACAAACAAAGTGATGCATTAGTCATAACCTTGATTTCAATGGCAAACATTCTAGAAATCGATGTTATTGCTGAAGGAGTAGAAACAATAGAGCAAGCAGAATTCTTATTTAAACATCATTGCTATGATATTCAAGGCTATCTATATAGCCGTCCCCTTCCACTTGAAGAAATGAGAACTTTATTACAACAGGGAAGTAGTAGACATATCGTTTGATTCTAGATGCAGAGAAAATAACTAATGGAAGCAGACCAATCGTTTTAGATCTGGTCTGTTTTACTTTCTATTAAATGATTGGATACAGGCAATTTCCATGTGATGGATCCGAAGAAATTCTGAACCAATAAGCAATCTTACTTTAATAAATCCATAAAAACCCATACAATAGATATGTGGGTTCAATTTATTGGAGGTGTGTGTATGGATATTCGTATAGAAAAAGATACGATGGGTGAAATTCAAGTACCAGCTGATAAGTATTGGGGAGCACAAACACAACGAAGTAAACAGAATTTTGAAATCGGTAACGAGAAAATGCCAACAGAAGTTATTACAGGCTTTGCAATTTTAAAGAGAAGTGCTGCAATTGCTAATGAATTTTTAGGGAAATTACATAAAGATAAAGCACAAGCCATTGTAGCTGCTTGTGACGAAATAATAGATGGAAAACTTCTTGATCATTTTCCACTAGTTGTTTGGCAAACTGGAAGTGGAACTCAAAGTAATATGAATGTAAATGAAGTTGTTGCTAGAAGAGGAAATGAAATTCTTCGTGATAAAGAAATTGATCTGAACATTCATCCTAATGATGATGTGAATATGAGTCAAAGCTCAAATGATACGTTTCCAACTGCCATGCACATTGCTGCAGTGATCGCTGTTCAAACGAAGTTAATGCCAGCTATCGATAAGCTATCAGAAACATTAGATGATAAAGTCAAACAGTTTTCAGATATTGTAAAAATCGGACGTACACATCTACAGGATGCAACGCCTATTACATTAGGACAGGAAATTAGTGGTTGGGCTCATATGCTGCATCAAACAAAGGAAATGATTGGTCAGTCCCAAGCATATATGAAAAACCTAGCTATTGGTGGCACAGCAGTAGGAACAGGAATCAATGCACATCCTGAGTTTGGAGATCGTGTTGCTAAAGAAATTAGTCAGTATACAAAGCATAGCTTTTTGTCTTCAACTAATAAATTTCATTCATTAACAAGTCATGATGAAACGGTTTATGCACATGGTGCGTTAAAAGCATTGGCTGCCAATTTAATGAAGATTGCCAATGATGTGCGGTGGCTTGCGAGTGGACCAAGATGTGGTATCGGTGAAATAACAATACCAGAAAATGAACCAGGAAGCTCGATTATGCCTGGTAAAGTAAACCCTACCCAAAGTGAAGCACTCACAATGGTTGCTGTTCAAGTGATGGGAAATGATGCGGCAATTGGTTTTGCAGCTAGTCAGGGTAATTTTGAATTAAATGTCTTCAAGCCTGTTATCATTTATAATTTTTTGCAATCTGTTCAGCTACTTTCAGATGCGATAATTTCCTTTCATGATCATTGTGTAATCGGAATTGAAGCGAACTTACCAGTTATCGAACGTTATTTAAACGATTCTTTAATGTTAGTAACAGCATTAAATCCTTATATAGGCTATGAAAATGCAGCAAAGATTGCAAAATTAGCACATAAAGAAGGATTAACACTTAAAGAAGCGGCAGTTAGATTAGATCTTTTAACAGAGAAGCAGTTTGATGAATATGTTAAACCTGAGGAAATGACATATCCGAAGGGGTAAGTAAAGAGGCTGGGACATAATTAAAGAAGTCATACACAAAGACGAATAAATCGAAATTCAGTTAAGTTGAAAGAAACAAGTTCGTTCCATTGCGCTGCAGACATAAGATTCGCCGGGGAGGAAGCTAAGCCTCCTCGTAAGCTGCGCGCCTGTGGGGTCTCAGCCTTTCCTCTGCACCCGCAGGAGTCAAATGTCTTCCGCTCCATTCCACTAGTTCTTAAAATTGTATGCAAAATCAAAGAGTTTATTGAAGGCAGCAAATAAAAACCCGAAATATTAGGAGAATAATTAATTGAAATATCTCCTAATATTTCGGGTTTATCATTAGCTTAACTACTTATGTTTCAGCCACTTTTGGAATTTTTATATAAAAAGCAGCACCCTCATCCTCATTTACTGCCCACACCTCTGTGTCATGTAAATCTGCGATTCGTTTGACAATACTTAAGCCAATTCCGAACTCTCCTTTATGACCCTTTTGAAAGGGCTCAAAAAGCTGATCTATTAGATTGCGATCAATTTCTGGTCCATCATTCCATAATTTAAAGATAACTGTTTCATCAACAGCTGTAAGTGATAGTTTAATTGTAGTATCTGCATAACGTAAAGAATTTTCTAGCAAGTTTTCAATTAGCTTTTCCCACTGATCAGGATCACCTAAAGTTGTTGTTTCTTGTAAATATAACTGCCAATTTAAATCAGGCTTTGCCCATTTGATTCTTTCAACTTCATCCTTTATTAGTTGATCAAGGTTAAATATTGTTTTAACAGGCTTACGAGTTGATAAAAAATCGAGCTTTGTTAGATATAATAAATCTTTAATTTTTTTCTCAAGTTTTTCTGATTCCTCTTCAATAACATCCATTGTACTCGTTAAATCACCTTTAGGAAAAATCCCATCATTTACTGACTTTGCATAGCCTCTGATTACCATCACAGGTGTTTTTAAGTCATGAGAGATATTTTGTAAAAGTGTTTGCTGTGTTTCGTCTTTACGCACAAGATGCTGCCTCATTTTTTCGATCGAGTGACCGAGTTTGCCTATTTCATCATTTCGCTCTACTTCAACTGGTTCATGCCAATTTAAATCAGAAAAGCTTGTTACATGTTTTTCAAGCTTTACCAATGGCTTTGTTAAATATCTTGCAAGCCAAATGGAAGGAATCCAGCTTAAGAGGAAAACAATCAGCATAATAATCATAAGCTGACGAAATAAAGTAAAAACAAGGTCATTACGGTAGGAATCCCAGGAATATGAGAGCAAATAGCTGGGCTCACCATTAACAACAATTTTACGAATAACATAAAAAAGCGTTTGATCTTTTAAGTTCTTTTCATAGCGTTCTACTGAAGCTATCTGATTAGCTGCTAAAAGCTGAGTTTGCTTGATAAATTCTATTGGCAGCTCCTCGGAATACAAGAAATAGCGGCTTTGTATAGGTAAAATAAGGTGATCAACAGAACGATCCTTCTGTTTTTTCTCCGTAAATTCTGCTGCAGCATTACCGGGGTTTCCGTATTCTGTTAATACTAGCTGCTCATTTTCAATCGTTTTATAAATTTCCTGTGTAAAAAAACTACGCAAGGTTGTTGGAAATAAAATGATTAATAACAATGAAATAACTAATAAAATACCTGAAAATACAAGCCAAATTTGAAAAGCTAATGGTTTGTTTTTCATCCCTTTAACATCCTATATCCAAATCCATAAATCGTTTCCACCTTTAACTCAGGCATCTTTTTTCTTAAGCGTCTAACAAGATCATCAACAACACGATCTGTGCCAAAATAATCATCTCCCCACAAACTCGTTAAAATTTGTTCGCGAGAAAATGCTTGACCTTGATTGTGTAGAAAAAGCTGAAGTAAATCAAACTCCTTGGATGTTAGTGTAAGTTCCTTGTCATTTAAATAAACAAGTCTAACTTGTTCATCAATTTGATAGGGAGGCAAACTTGTAAGGGAGTTTTTCTCTTTTTCTGAATACGTTCTTGAAAGTAATTTCTGTACTCTTATCACAAGCTCTCTTGGTAAAAAAGGCTTTGAAATATAATCATCACTTCCAAGCTCCAAACCCAGCACCCGATCAATATCAGCATCTCTAGCTGAAATGAAAATTACAGGAATCTCAGGAGTTGCTGCTTTAATTTCTCTTATTAATTGATATCCATCTATGTCAGGTAACATAATATCTAAAATCCATAAATGTGGTGGCTGACTGATCAGCTTTCGTGCTTCTTCACCTGTTAAACAGGAGGAAACTGACCAGCCTTCGTTTTTTAAGTACATCGTAAGAAGCTCGTTTAAGTTTGTCTCATCTTCAACTAAATACACGTTATAACTCATCATTTCACTTCCTCTCAAAGCTATTATACATTGTACTATTTAATAGTGTGTTTTTTTCACAATTTCCCATAATTCTCTCATCATTCTCCCAAACTCTTTTTGTATTCTTAGCTTAAGCAAAAAGATGATTTAAAAAGGAGAATCATTATATGAGAGCTGTTATATTTACTGGCTTATCTTTATTACTAATTTTAATCGTTATTGGTGGATTTGTAAGTTCACAAGGAGCTTAAAAGGTATTTTATAGATAAAAACAAATACTGGAGGAATAGATAATGGGTTATTATGACGAAACAGATATTACACGGGAAAAAACAAAATCACGCAGAAGTGTAAAACCATTTTTTTCAACACTATTAAGTGGTGTAGTTGGTGGCGCACTAGTATTGGGTGTTACAACATACAATCATCAAAACGAGGAACAAGCTATATCAGCCAACAGTAAATCTGTTGTCGAATCTTCTCTTCAGGAGAAAAATACAAATACCTCATCACCTGTTACAGCGGAGGAATTATCGACTAATTCAGGCTCAATAGCTGATATTGTTGATAATCTTGGGCCGGCAATTGTTGGGATTACACAGATGCAGGAAGGTAATAATTTTTTCGGTAATGAACAAGGTCAAAGTGTAGAAAGTGGTACAGGTTCAGGTTTTATCTTCAAAAAAGAAGGTGATGTAGGTTATGTGTTAACAAACAATCATGTAATAGAAGGAGCTTCATCAATTGAAGTGACGTTATATGATGGTGAAAAGGTTTCAGCGCAGCTAGTCGGAACTGACGCATTGACGGATATCGCAGTATTGAAAATTGATGGTAAGCATGTGACAACTGTTGCAGAGCTTGGTGACTCTGAGGCACTAAGAACTGGAGAAGATGTTATTGCGATTGGTAATCCATTAGGTGAGGAGTTTTCCCGAACTGTAACACAAGGAATCATTAGTGGAATTGACCGAACTATTGATGTAACAACATCTGAAGGAGATTGGGCATTAAATGTATTACAAACTGATGCTGCAATTAATCCTGGTAATAGTGGTGGTCCACTAATTAATATGGATGGACAGGTTATTGGAATTAATAGTTTAAAAATAAGTCAAAATGGCATAGAAGGACTAGGCTTTGCAATTCCGAGTAACGAAGTTCTACCAATTGCTGAAGAACTAATGAGCAGCGGAAAAGTCCAAAGACCATTTATTGGAGTAGGCCTTGTGGAAATGAGTGAAATACCTGCTGCTTATTTACAAGAAAATATGAAACTGCCAAATGATGTGAAGGATGGAGTTGTTGTTGGTAATGTTTCACCAGGTTCACCTGCAGCAGAAGCAGGTCTTCAACAACAAGATGTGATTGTATCTATGGCAGGACAAGATATTACAAGTGGTAATGATTTAAGAAGAATTCTCTATACTGAAACAGAAATTGGTGAAAAAGTAGATGTTACGTTATACAGATCAGGCGAGAAAATAACAGTTAAAATCATGCTTTCAAATCGTGATGCTACAAATGCTTAAAGGTAGAAACTAAGTTACTCGTAATATAAAGAAAAGAAGGTCGTCTAATGAAATTATATCTATTTTTGAAGATGTAATTTCATATAGGCGGCTTTTTTAATTATTTTTGTGAATTTGCTGCTATCTTACTTTACGTAAAGAACTCAAATCAAATGTTACTTTTACTGTATAGTTTCAAAAATACTAGGGAAATATTATCACGATAAGGAGTGATACCATTGAAAAAGCAAAATGACCAAGTTCCAGAGGATAAAATTGCACCTGGTATGGATGATGATTTTGAATTAAACCAAAAAGCAACAGAAGAAGAAATTCAAAATGAAGAATCAACAAAAGTTGTGACATTGTCGTATGATGAAGTAGATCCATCATAATTTTTAAGTAGAAGAAAATAGCTAAAAGAGAAAAGGTTTGAAGGCTTATTTGAGCTTTCAAGCCTTTTTTATATGGTGATACGAACAGAGATAACAAGATTTTACTTATCTATTACTTTAATAATCCGAGCCTATTGACTATCTTTTAAGTGAAACTCAGAATATAGCATCATTATTAAATAATTAGCGCCTATTTTTCTATAAGTTATGACTGTAAGGTCTAAAAACAACAAGTTTACGGAAATATCCATAATAATAAGTAAATGTAAATTTACAAGATTGGTTTATTAACTTAAGATAAAGAGATAAATATCTATGTGATGAATGATCAATCCATGGAAGGGGAACATCATGAACGCCATAACGAAAAGTATACAGAAAGAAAAACTTGAAGCTTTTCTTGATCAAAGTGAATTCTTCAATCAACCATTATTTGAGGAACATCCTGAAGGGTATTTTGCATTAAATTTAGAAGGAAGATTTGTTAAGGTAAACAAGGTTTGTGAAGAGCTAACTGAACATACAAAAGAAGAACTGTATCAATTCACATATGAAGATCTTGTTTACGGTGAAATAGAAAATTTCCATTACATATTTAACAGGATTAAACAGGGCGATATTCAAAAATACGAATGTACTATAAAAACAAAAAGTCATAATAACCGAGACTTAGAAATAACAAAGTCTCCTATCATTGTAGATAACGAGATAATTGGTGTTTATGGCATTGCAAAAGACATTACACAATTTAATCAACAGAAAATGTTTCTTGAGGAAAGTGAAAGGTTGCATCGAAGCCTTGTAGAGCATTCACCAGATGGTATTATCATTACACAGGACGATGAATTAGTTTATGCGAACAAAGAAGCTAGCTTGTTACTTGGAGCAGTAAGTAAGGAAAACGTTATTGGTAAAAATATTTATGAGCTTTTCCCTAATAGCAAAGAGAAAATTATGGTGGAATTTATTGAGAATGCAGAAAAGGGAATGCCTTCATCACTGTACGAAGAAACATTAATTCAGTTTGATGGGTCAAAAATTGATATTGAAATGAAGATCATTCCTACTATATTTAGAGGTGCGAAAGCGATTTACTTTATTTTAAGAGATATAACAGAAAAGAAGTTGAATCATCAACTGATGATTAATTCAGAGAAATTATCTGTTGCTGGACAATTAGCAGCAGGAATAGCACACGAAATTCGAAATCCGATTACAGCCATCAAAGGATTTTTGCAATTAATGGAGGGAGGAAATGATTACAGAAAAGAATTCTTTCCAGTGATTACAGCAGAAATTAATCGAATTGAGTTAATTTTGAGTGAGCTACTGGCACTTGCTAAACCTCAATTAGATAATTATCAACTTGAAGAAATCATTCAGATTTTACAGCATATCGTTGCATTAACAAAAT
This sequence comes from Metabacillus litoralis, assembly GCF_007994985.1. Lineage (GTDB taxonomy): Bacteria > Bacillota > Bacilli > Bacillales > Bacillaceae > Metabacillus > Metabacillus litoralis. The sequence continues at coordinate 330,921 of NZ_VOQF01000005.1, forward strand.
CTCAAGCCATTTTACATAATATAAGCATTGAAACACAATTTAACAGTAAACAAGCACATGTGTTTTGTGATGAAAATAAACTCAAACAAGTTTTTATTAATTATATTAAAAATGCCATTGAAGCAATGAAAGACGGAGGCACTATTACCATAACGGCTAAAGAGGAAAAGAATTATATTGTGGTTCAAGTTAAAGATGAGGGACCAGGAATACCAAAAGAAATAAGAGATAAAATCGGCACGCCTTTTTTTACAACAAAAGAAAATGGAACGGGATTAGGACTTATGGTCAGCAATGAAATTATCAAGCACCATAAGGGAGAGGTGAAGGTTGATAGCTCTTCAACAGGTACAACCATTACAGTCAATCTTCCAATCTCAAAGACAATAGGAGTTTCCTAATAGAAAGAGGTTTACTTATGGAAATGCTAACGAAACGATTAAAATTAATTCCTTGTAGTGAAGAACTAGTAAGAAACGATGAAGTAACGGGCGAACATATTTCACACTATCTACAGAGTGTTTCCATTGATCCATCAATGGAAGGTTGGGGTGTTTGGCTGGTTTATTTACAACCAGAGGGTAGATTTATAGGTGATATTGGCTTTAAAGGTAAGCCACATAAAGGTGTTGTAGAAGTAGGCTATGGAATACGTAAAGAAGCCCAAAATCACGGATACGCAACAGAAGCAGTCGATGCTCTTATCAATTGGGCGTTTCAAACGGGGCTAGTTAAGAAGGTAAAAGCGGAATGCCTAAAAGATAATGAAGCCTCAATCAAGGTATTAAAAAAGGTCATGATGAATATAACAGATGAAGATGAGCAAATGATGTATTGGGAAAGAAAATTAGAAAAGTAATTTAAAAAATATCCAGGTCTCTTTTTCAAAAAGAGATCTGGATATTTTTTAACAATCAGAAGGTGGAGTATCATGATATTGTGGTGGTGCAGGACGTGGCACTGGTTTTGGTGCATGTGGTTGAGGGTATTGTACATATTCAAATACACCTTTGCCATCCATACTAGGACCACTCGCCCATCTACCTTGAGCACTTTCTTCTCCTCTAGATAAATTCATAAATTTATATGAAAATTGCTGTGCCTCTAAATTCATTGGGAATGTGCTTGGAACTGTTTTACCTTCCTTAGCCTCTAACTCGGCAATTGCTGCCAACCATTGATTTTGATGCATGCGATCTCTAGCAATTAAGAATGAAAGCATATCTTTAACACCACGATCGTCTGTTGCTTCATATAATCGAACAGCTTGTAAGCGGCCTTGTGATTCAGCATTTAAGTTTGCTCGGAAATCAGCTAATAAGTTCCCACTGGCAATAATATAATTACCCATCCATGGAACACCTACACTGTTAACTGGTAATGCACCAAGTCCAGAAACAATCGCGTGTTGCGGATTCATTCCACCAAGAATAGCTTCAATAACAGGATTCTTTGCTGCTTCTTCTTGTTCTTTTAAAGGTGCATTATCTAATAATCTCCCAATCATTGTTGCTAGCATTTCAATATGTGCAAGCTCTTCTGTACCAATATCTAAAATCATATCTTTGTATTTTCCAGGACATCTTGTAGCCCAACCTTGAAATAAGTATTGCATGGCAACTGAGATTTCGCCAAATTGTCCGCCTAAAATTTCCTGAAGCTTTTTTGCATATACGGGATCTGGGCGATCGGGTTTCGCGTTGTACTGAAGTTCCTTGATGTGAAAAAACATGAAGAAACCCTCCTCAAAATTATTATTTTCGAACACAATATGTATATTTGACTAAACTAATTGTTATGACAATATTTGTAGAAGTTTACTAGGACAATTCATCACTGCATATTGTTTAGAGAATAAAGTTCGGGAGGGTAATGATGAAAATATATGAAGAAGCAGCCGCATTTGAACATCAATTTTGGCTACAAATTCTTGGAGATCATGCTCGTTTTATATTAAATTCATTAGCAGTTAAAGAAAAAGAAGCAATAGAACAAGCGATGAAGTATAAACAAGTATTTGATACATTATTAAAAAAGTCCAGAGAACAAGATGATTTATTAGCTTTAACATTGGAAGCAGAAGAATACACAAAGGAATTTCGTCAGTTTAAGCTATCTTTAATCGAAAGGCATTTAATAGGTAAAATTACGATTCATCTCTCACCATCATTCTTAAATCATATGGTAAATGAGCTCGAGGAATACTTATTAGTACTGAGCTATTTAAAAAGACAAGAAAAACCACCAATTTTCCATGAACTACATCATCATCTATTATGGCTGTTAGATGCTGCTGGCCACGCAGGAGCCATATCAGATACACTTGATCGTGCAGAAAAGCAGCTTAAACAAAAAAGTGATGTGTTCACGAAGGACTTTGAGGAATTTTATTTGAAGGCTGTTGAATTATCAGGATACTTACGAGCAAATGTAGATTCATTTCCAGCACTTACGAAAATGAATAATGATGTTGAACTTGAGATTGAATTGTTTAGAGGCTTTTTAGCTGAAATAGAAGAGATGGAGCTTTCGAATAAAAATTTGAGCACGTTTTCTGCGTTAATGGCAGATCATATGATGAGAGAAGAATGCTACTATTTAATGAAGGTTGCTGAAGCTGCTAACACTGAATTACCTTCTTGTGATCCAACAAAGCCGAGGCTTTCATTATAACAAGGCTGGGACATAAGTATTTGAGCAATTGATAAACCTGAATTATTAGGTAAAATTTCAATTAATGTTTAGCTTATTAATTCGGGTATTTAATTGCCTTCTTCAGTAGATTTTGGTTGTGCATACTAATTTTAAGAACTAGTGGAATGGAGCGGAAGACCTAGGGCACCTACTTAGAATAGAGGAAAGGCTGAGACCTAAGCAGGTTAGCAGAGGAGGCTCAGCTTTCTCCCCATGGAACGCGAGTGTCTTCAGCGCAATAGAACGAACTTGTTTTTCCAGTATAACTATTTTATAGAAAACTTCTTTTAATGTGGAATGAATTTAAGACCAATTGTTGAGCAAATAATCATTGATATAAATAATAGCCGTTTCCATTCAGTAGATTCTCCCAAAAATAAAATACCGATTATGGCGCTACCTACTGTGCCAATTCCTGTCCAAACAGCATATGCAGTTCCCATAGAGATAGTTTGCATAGCAAGTGAGAGGAATGAAAAACTAAGTATAAACCCAATTAGTATCATAAAGCCATTTCGTAATGATTTGCTTTTGTTAAACCTTGATATTGCTGCTACACCAAATATTTCACAGCATCCGGCTATTATGAGGAAAAGCCAATCCATGCTAAACACCTTCTCTCTTTGTTTGACCATCAGTTGTAACAAGCTTCAATCCGACTACTCCAGAAATGAGAATCGCACATAAACCTATTTTTAACCAATTTAATTCTGTTCCAAAAAATAGAATTTCTGAAATCACGGTACCTGCTGCACCTAAGCCAGTAAATACGGCATATGCTGTTGTTATTGGTAATTGACTTGTTGCTTTTATTAAAAGGTAAAAGCTTATCATGATCGCTAAAACTGTACCACCCCATGCAGTTAAAGTTGTAGAGTATTTTAGCCCTGATACCCAACACACTTCAAAAAATGCAGCAATGTATATGATTAACCAATTTTTATTCATAGTGTGTGTTCACCTCTTTCTCGTTTTCCATAGATGTTTCTAAGTTTTATTTCTTATAAGGTACATATCATTAACTGATCTTCTTAATTGAGATTAATCGATAACAAGTATAATTGATCTTCGCTTGAAGCACCAAGTAAAGGAATTTTGTCTAAAATTTAGATACTTAAACCTATTGTGTTAGAACATAGTATTGCTTTTTATATCATAGCCTTGATATGCTAATCAAGATGAGTGAAAAAGAACCATTTTTGAGGAGTAATACAATGATGAAAAAGATATTTATATGTGTATTTAGTGCTATCTTAGTATTAGGTTTATTTCCATTTAATAGTCAAGCTAATAACGAGAATATAGAGGTTATGGTTGAAAGCCATTCTGCCATTTTACTAGATGCTGAAACAGGGCAAATTCTATATGAGAAAAACAGCAAAGAAAAGCTCCCACCTGCTAGTATAACGAAGATTGCCACCGCTATCTATGCAATCGAAAAAGGAAATTTAGATGATATTGTTACAGTTAGTGAAAATGCGAGAAATGCAGATGGAACACGTGTGTATTTAGAAGTTGGTGAAAAAGTTCCTTTGAAGAAGCTAATTCAAGGACTTTTACTTAATTCAGGAAATGATGCAGGTGTTGCGATAGCTGAGCACATGAGTGGATCTGTATCTAGTTTTGCGGAGGAGTTTAACGAGTATTTAGCAACAGAGGTTGGTGTTGAACATACATATTTTATGAATCCACATGGGTTATTCCATCCAGAGCATGTAACAACTGCTGAGGATATGGCTAAAATCACAGCGTACGCTATGCAGAATGAAACGTTTAGAGAAATCTTTAACACAATTGAATTAAAATGGTCTGGAGAAGGCTGGGACACAACGATTATTAATCATCATATTATGGTGCGTGATCAATCATACGAGGGAATAACAGGTGGTAAAAACGGCTTTGTTGATGAATCAGGATTTACACTTGTCACAACTGCGAGTCGAGGGGATTTAAGTTTGATAGCTGTTACATTAAATGCAAAATCTAGTAATCTAGCATATAATGATGCGGCTGCATTATTTGATTATGGATTCAACCATTATGAAACGGATAGCATACAAAGCAATGAGAAATTCACCTCCAGTGATCAAACAGTTTTTATAACGACAGAGAAACTTAAATATGTGAAAAAAATAGGTGAAACAGTAACAAAGGATATTCTCTCAACAGGTGAACTTGTTGTAAAGGGGCAAGAAAATCAAACCATTCAATCCTTTAAGCTAGAAAAGGTAAAAAGCAAAGAAGAAAATAAGCAAATGAAAAGTGAGATTGTTTCATCACCAGAAATAAATGAAGAAAATACGAATGTTGGAAAAAATCATTTAACATATATTGTACCCTTTTCAATAGTAATCACTTCTATTATTTCTATTTTCTTTTATTTTCAAGTAAGAAGAGTGTGAAATTAGATTTTCCAACTTTTGCATTTAATAAATGTTTGCGATATAATTATCATCTAAGCTTCTATCATTCTATTAGAAAGAAGTGTTCATCATGAATCTAGGATTTAGTGAAATACTATTGATTTTATTTGTTGCTTTATTACTATTTGGACCAAGTAAATTGCCTGCATTAGGGAAAGCAGCCGGTAATACATTAAGAGAATTTAAAAACGCTACAAAGGGTCTTATGGACGACGAAGATTCCCCATCAACGAAGAAATAAAAGTAACTTATATTGAGGCGGGCAAAGTGCCAATGTCTCTTTTTTTATGGACAAAAGTTGAAGTGGAAAAATGTTTCATACCAAAACAGACAAACAAAATCGACAGTAGTAATTGTTAACTCTCATTAATTTAAAGTGCTCATTGCCGCTCTTTGAAGGGAATAAGGGGTATTTTTTTTTTAGGGACTTATACCGAAGTTGGTTGAGAGAGTCCATTAATAATTGGATAGTGAACAACAAAGCTTAGCAGTGTAAATGAAAAAATGATTAGGAGGAAAAAATATGAATTTACCAACTTTCAGTAGCACATGGGACTTAGAAACACTTTTTAAAGGTGGAAGTCAATCTGAGGAATTTCTCATTTATCTCAAAGATATCTCAATGAGTATCAATCAATTAAACCAAGCTACATTAAAATGGCCTAACACATTTACATGTGAAGATGTTTCAATACTTAAAGAAATTCTTGATAGCATGTCTAACAGTATCGTTAAACTAGAACAAGCAAATTCCTTTGTAGGATGTTTACAAGCACAAAATACAGCTGATACAGAAGCGAACATATTAAGAGCAAAAGTCACAGATCTTAATACGAATTTTTCTAAAGCAATTTTAAAAGTAGATCAGTTATTAGGTGATATTGATGAAGATACTTGGAAGCAAGTATTAAAGCGACCTGAACTAACAGATCTTACATACATACTAAATGAAATGAGAAATCAGTCTAAAGAAAAATTATCTGTTGAAAAAGAACAGTTAATTCAGCAATTATCTGTCGATGGTTACATTGGTTGGGAACAGCTATATGATCTCCTTGTTTCAAAGGTGCAAATTCCTTTTAACGAAAATGGAGTTGAGAAAAATTTATCCGTAGGTCAAGCATCTAATAAGTTCTCTGATTCAAACCGCAAAGTACGAAAAGAATTACTTGAGAAATGGGAATCTGGGTGGGGAAATCAAAAGGAATTATTTGCTGAAGCTTTGAACAGACTCTCAGGCTTTCGATTATCTGTTTATAAAGAAAGAGGTTGGGAAAATCCACTTAAAGAACCACTAGCTATAAATAGAATGAAAATGGAAACGCTTGATATGATGTGGCAGGTTATCTCAGAAAATAAACAGCCACTTGTTGATTATATGAATCAAAAGGCTAAGGTATTAGGAGTAGAAAAGCTAGGGTGGTATGATTTAGAGGCACCAATTGCAGAAGCTAACTCTGTTCTATCTTATCAAGAAGGTGCAGAATTTATAATAAAGCAATTCAGTAATTTTGGTCCGTTATTAACTAATTTTACAAAGAAAGCTTTTGAGAAGAATTGGATTGAAGCGGAAGATCGTCCTAATAAGGCACCAGGTGGTTTTTGTACAGGGCTACCTGATACGAATGAATCAAGAATTTTTATGACTTATTCTGGAACTCCATCAAATATTTCAACGCTTGCACATGAATTGGGTCATGCTTTCCATTCTTATGCAATGGAGGATATCCATCCTTTAAATAGTGATTATGCAATGAATGTTGCTGAAACAGCATCCACTTTTGCGGAAATGATTGTAGCTGACGCTGCATTAAAACACACGACTAATAAAGAAGAAAGACTAGCTTTACTAGATGATAAGTTGCAACGAAGTGTCGCAATGCTCATGAATATACATTCACGCTTTTTATTTGAAACAGCTTTTTATGAAGAAAGAAAACAGGGATATGTGTCAAGTGATCGATTATCCTTACTCATGCTTGATGCACAAAAAGAGGGATACTCAGATTCATTAGAAGAATACCATCCTCTGTTTTGGGCGTCAAAGCTTCATTTCTTTATAACTGATGTACCTTTTTATAATTTCCCTTATACATTTGGCTATTTATTCTCACTTGGAATATATGCAAATGCTCTTGAGGAAGGCCAAGAGTTCGAACAGAAGTATATTTCTCTCTTAAAGGACACAGGCTCTATGTCTGTTGAAGACCTCGCAATGAAACACTTATCTGTTGATTTAACAAAGAAAGACTTTTGGGAAAAAGCTGTGAAAATGGCAACAAGTGATGTAGAAGAATTTATTAAACTTACAAATTGTTAATTTTTATGAAAAAAGGGTTTCTAAATGAATAAAAAAAGGAAAAGAATAGAAAATTAAATAAGAAGAGGTGGTTAACTTTGAAGTTAGCAACAAAAATTATAATCGGGTTAATTTTAGGTGCAATTGTTGGGTTAATTCTAAATTTAGTATCACCTGATTTATTTGCAACAATGAACACATTTTTATTTACTCCACTAGGACAAATCTTTTTAAATTTAATTAAAATGCTAGTTGTTCCAATTGTTTTCTTCTCTATTACATTAGGTGTCGCTGGCCTAGGAGATCCTAAAAAGCTTGGAAGAATGGGTCTGAAAACTATTTCTTTCTTCTTAATCACAACAGCAATTGCTATTATTATTGGTCTATCTCTAGCTAGTATTATTCAACCAGGAACAATAGGAACCTTTAATACAGAAGGTGTTGAATTTGAAGCAAAAGAAGCTCCATCTACAGTGGAGACTTTACTCAATATCATCCCATCTAATCCTATTGGCGCATTTGTAGAAGGAAATATGCTACAGATTATTGCCTTTTCAATTTTCATTGGTATTGGTATTACGATGCTAGGTGAAAAAGCGAGCACTTTGCGTACGTTTGTTGAACAAGGAAATAACTTAATGATGTATCTAGTTAATTTAGTCATGAAATTTGCGCCATATGGTACGTTTGGTTTAATCGCAACAGCTGTTGGAAGTCAAGGCTATTCAGCAATTAAAGCGATGGGATTATATATGATAGTTGTTATTTTAGCTTTAGTTATTCATGCTATCGTTACTTACGGATCTGCAGTTTATTTCCTTGCTAAATATAATCCGTTAACATTTTTCAAAAAGTTTTCACCAGCAATGACTGTTGCGTTTAGTACATCAAGTAGTAATGCAACATTACCAATTTCAATGGAAACAGCACAAAAGGAATTAAAAGTGCCGGAGCCAATTAGTAGCTTTGTTCAACCACTTGGTGCAACAATAAATATGGATGGAACAGCGATTATGCAAGGTGTTGCAACTGTATTTATTGCTCAAGTATATGGTGAAGCTCTTACAACTATGGAGCTTGTAACAGTAGTGTTAACAGCTGTGTTAGCAAGTATCGGTACAGCTGGAGTTCCTGGTGTAGGGTTAATTCTACTCGCGATGGTACTAAGTTCTGTAGGATTACCAGTAGCAGGAATCGGTTTAATTATAGGAATTGATCGTTTACTAGACATGGCACGTACAGCAGTAAACATCACTGGTGACGCGGCTTGTGCATTGATTGTTTCTGAAACGGAAAAAAAACATATTGATGTAGCTGAGTCTAGATCATAAATGATGAAAATGTTAGCCTGTTTTGAATGGGCTAACATTTTTTCGATTGCTCAAATAGTAGTTTTTTTGGAGATAGGTGTGTCTCTTGTGCATGTGTCGGATTTTGTTGATTTATGTCTAATCGCTGATAAATCCCGATAATCGTCGATAAATCAGAATAATCGCTGATAAATTTCTAGAATCGCTGATAAATCTGAAAAATCGCCGATAATCCCAGAAATTGAAGATAAAGCGACCAAGCTGCCACACTAGTGCTTAAATATATTTAAACAAACGTTTGATTAATGCGTATATTAGTTAAGAAATATATAGATTGGTTGAGTAAATGATAAATGTAAGCGTATAAACGAAACTATTTGGACATATTTAGAGCTTTTAAAGGAAATTTACTCCTTTACTACATAAATAGTAGAGGAGTAAGATACATTCATAATCATTATTGCTCTTCAAGTTTAAAAGCTACACATAATTTCGATAAATTGTCTTGAAAAAGAGCTACCAAAAAGAATAGATTGTTCAAAATCGCTTAATCCTATTAATAGGAGCGGAGGACCCACTTTGAATTCAAAATATGGATTTATGGGGTGAATCAAACAATATGTTTGTAGGGCTACTCTCATTAGCCCGAATCCGACAGCTAACTTCGTAAGCGTTAGAGGGAATGAACTTGTGATCAATAGTCACAGGAGTACATTGGGACCTCTGTGTCTTTTTTTGTTATCAAAAGATTGATATTACTAGGAAAACGTTCAGTTTATGAATGGAAAGAAGGAAAATAGCGTGAAAAAGCAATTTGCTGTATTTGGCTTAGGTCGTTTTGGTGGAAGTTTAGTAAAAGAGTTTTATGAGTTGGGGATAGAAGTGCTAGCCATTGATGTGAGTGAGGAGAAAATCCAGCAATTTGCGGCATATGCTACACATGCTGTAAAAGCTAATGCTCTTGATGAGACAATATTAAAACAGCTTGGAGTCAGAAATGTTGATCATGCATTCGTCTCTTTTGGTGATAATATTGAAGCTAGTATCTTAACTTCTTTATTACTAATAGAACTGGGTGTGCCACAGGTTTGGGCAAAAGCACAAAATGATTATCACCAAAAAGTTTTGGAGAAGATTGGGGTTAATCGTGTAATACATCCAGAACGGGATATGGCAAAAAGAATTGCTCATCACATCATATCTGAAAAGATGATCGATTATATCGAACTTTCGAAGGAATATAGCATGGTTGAGGTTGTAGCAACGAAGAAATTAAACAATAAATCTTTATTTGATTTAGATATCAGATCACGATATGGCTGTAATATTGTCGGAATACAGCGTGGTGAAGAGATAAGTGTTTCTCCAGGTGCTGATGAAAAAATTTCCATAGGTGATGTTTTATTAATCATTGGGAAAAACAAAGATATCATACGTTTCGAAGAAAATGGAATGTAGGCTATGAAATCTAAAAGATTTATTAAACTAACTCCATCTCAGTTGCTTGTTTTAGTGTTCGTTGTTTCGATAACAATAGGTACAGCTTTACTGAAATTACCTTTTGCGACAACTGTACCAATCAAATGGGTTGATGCTTTATTTATTGCAACCTCTGCAATGACAGTTACTGGCTTAGCAACAGTAGATCCTGGAACAACATTCACTGTTTATGGACAACTCATTATTGCTATTTTAATTCAGGTCGGCGGCTTAGGAATTATGTCATTTGCTGTTTTAATTTTTCTTGTTATAGGGAAAAAAATTGGACTAAAAGAACGAATTTTAATACAGCATGCCTTAAATCAAACCTCTTTAGGTGGAATAATAAAGCTTGTAAAGTACTTATTTATATTTTCAATAACGATCGAAACGATAGCAATGATCTTTCTAGCTATACGATGGGTGCCTGAATTTGGATGGTCTCAAGGCTTATTTTACAGCTTTTTTCATGCCATCTCAGCTTTCAATAATGCTGGAATTGCCCTTTGGCCCGACAATTTAATTCGTTATGTAGGAGATCCGTTAATCAATATTGTAATGTCTTCATTATTTATTATTGGGGGAATCGGCTTTACTGTTCTTGTTGATATATGGCATAAAAGAAGCTTTCGAAGGTTATCTTTGCATACAAAGCTGATGTTGGTTGGAACATTGGTGATTAACGTGGTAGCTATGTTCTTTATCTTTGTCGTTGAATATAGTAACCCGAATACATTAGGAAGTTTACCACTTAGTGACAAGCTATGGGCTTCTTATTTTCAAGCAGTCTCACCAAGAACAGCTGGCTTTAATACGATTGACATAGGTAGCTTAGATGAAACAAGCATCTTTTTTATCGTAATATTAATGTTTATAGGAGCTGGTAGTGGATCAACAGGTGGTGGTATTAAACTGACAACTGCGATAGTTATTGGTTTGGCCACAATAACCTTTTTAAAAGGAAAGAGCGAGGTTGTAGTATCCCGTAGAACCATTCATTACACAACAATTGTCAAAGCACTTGCCATCTCAATGATTAGCGTTGTGTTTGTGATTATCTCCATTCTGTTACTAAATGTGACGGAAAAACAAGCGTCGTTTCTTGATATTATGTTCGAGGTTGTTTCAGCTTTTGGTACTGTAGGACTTTCAACTGGAATTACAGGAGACTTAACAACTATAGGGAAACAATTACTGATTTTTATTATGTTTGTAGGAAAATTAGGGCCTTTAACATTGATGTTTTCTCTAGCTAAACCATCTAAAGAGAAGATTCGATATCCACAGGAAGATATTTTAACTGGTTAAGTTATAGATCGATTTTTAAATTAGGCCGGCTAAACAGGTGTATAACTTGTAGCCGGCTTTTTTTTAAGGCCCTTTTCTGATAGATTGTTGATAAATGATCTTATTATCTTTTAGAAACAGTGTTTTATTGCATAAAAAATACGATTTCTAAGAAGAAAAGATGCCACTAGACTATATACAGTGCTGTTTTCTTCGAACTCCTAAAAGCAACAAAGTTTACAAAAATAGACTTTCTTAAAAGCACGAAATGGATGGATATTTTTACAGATGAGCTAACAATAAAGAACTTAACAATCCTAAAGATGCAATAAAGCCAACAATAGCGCCGCCTTCCTCAAATGCTTCAGGCATCATTGTTGATGCTACCATTGAAATGATTCCGCCTGCAGCAAACGCAGAAATAAAAGAGATGATAGCAACAGATGTTTTTTGTAAAAAAGTATATCCTAACAATGAACTTAGGGAAGCAAGAAAAACAACAATTAACCACATAATTAAGATGGTTCTTTTACTATAGCCATCTTTTTTTAATCCAACTGTACTTGATAGGCCTTCAGGAAAATTACTAATAAAAACCGCAACTACCATTAAATAACTAACTGACCCTTTATTAAGCAAGCTAACACCAATGATGATAGATTCCGGAATAGCGTCAATGATTGTACCAATAAAAATTGAAAGACCCGAAGAGCTCTCATTACTTTTTTTAGACCTTTTACGATCTTTACCACCTTTATTGGAAATGAATAGTTCAGATATCGTGAAAACTAATGCACCTGATAAAAATCCTATTGATGTAGAGATAAGACCACCTTCATCAACTGCCTCAGTTAATAATTCAAAAGAAGCTGCTCCAAGCAACACACCTGTACCAAATGACATTATAAGTCCCGTTACTTTCTTTGGTAAAGTTGTATACATTCCTAAAAGAGCACCTATTAAGATAGATGAACCAGCAAAAGCTCCCCAAAGTGCTGCTTGTACCAAAAAACTCATCTCCTAGAATTTTATTTATAATTAAGCTGTTTGTGGCGGTGCTTCTAGTAAAGAAAACAGGAGAAAGTAATGTCTTTAGTTTTGTGGTTTCTTTTTTCTTATCAATGAGATAAACCAAAACTTCCTTCGTCAACTAATATAGGTCCATTAGTAATTCCCCTTCAGAAAACACCTTTGATATAGATGCACTAATTTATTTTCCCCTTAAAGAAAAAGAAAAAACAAACAAAAAACAAACAAAAAAACCCGACAAGGTAGCCGGGTTTACATTAATTATTCAGATAGCTTTGTCTCAATATCATCTAAAAGAAGATTAGCTGCGATAACTCCGCCAGCTGTATTCCAAATAGAATCATCTACTTTATAAGCTTTTCCTTCTTTTACAACCTCTAGATTTTGCCAAAGAGGATCTTTTGTCCATTCTTCTTCAGTTTTAGTTGCTCCTTGATCTTCAGGAGTTGTATATGTGAAGTAGAACAAGAGATCTCCATCCATTTGTGGGATAACTTCTTTACCAACTTCTCGAGCAAATAAATTTTCTGGATCATCAGAGAATAGCTCTTCTAACGCGCTTGGACGGCTAAAGCCTAATTTTTCAAGAATGACACCTGAGAAAGAATCTTTATAATAGATTCTAGTTGTACCAGCCATAAAACGTACAACCTGTACATCTTGATTCACTTTATCACCAGCAGCTTCTTTTATTTCAGTAATACGATTCTCAAATTCATCAATGACTTTATTTCCTTCTTCTTCAAGGTTTAAAGCTTTTGCATAAACTTTAAAGTTTTCCTGCCATTCACCTTTTAACGTTTCTGTGAAAACAGTTGGTGCTATTTTATTTAGTTGCTCATATACTTTTTCTTGTCGTAATTTGTTCCCGATAATAAGATCTGGTTGAAGTTTAGCAATAGCCTCAATATTTACATCACTTTCTGTTCCTACAACTTGAACATCCTTCATATCTTCTTTAATATGCTCATACCAAGGATCTCCTGCCCAAGATTGAACAGCACCAACAGGAGTAACACCCATTGATAATAGTGCTTCGGTTCCTTCGTTTGTTAAAATAACTACTTTTTCAGGAGTTCCAGTAATTTCTGTAGATCCCATTGCATGATCTATTGTGTATGTTTCTTCAGCAGGAGCATCATCTGTCCCTTTAGTTGCTTCATCTTTACCTTCATCAGCAGTGTTACCACAAGCTGCAAGTATTATCATTGTAATACTCATTAATAATAATGTTAACCATGACTTTTTATTTGTTGTAGTCATCATGTTCTTACCCCCAAGATAGTATGATAATCGTTTTCATTTCCAAGCTAAATGATAATCGTTATCAAACTTGTTGTCAATCATTAATTGAAAATGATTTTCAAAGTCACTGTTTTTTGATAGAATGAACGAAGAAAATATGTTGATGCAGATATATGAGGAGAAGCAATATGTTATTTAATACAACTTTTCGAAAAATTTTTGGTCTAATTTTAGGAATCATATTACTTTTATTATTAATGTGCGCAAGTCTTATTTATGGTTATGCTGAAACAAACGTAGTTACGGTTGTTAAAGCGTTTACTAATTTTAATGGATCGAATGAGCATATCATTGTTTATAATGTAAGGTTGCCTCGAGCTTTGATTGCTGCAGTAGTAGGAGCAAGTTTGGCCATTGCAGGAGCAATCATGCAAGCTTTAACAAAAAATCCACTCGCATCACCAAGTATATTCGGGATAAATGCAGGTGCAGGATTCTTCGTGGTAGTTGCTGTATCAGTTTTTTATGTAAATTCCTATCAAACATATACATGGCTCGCTTTTGCGGGTGCAGCTTTTACAGCCTTTTTGGTCTATTTTGTTGGTTCTTTAGGAAGAGAAGGATTAACTCCAATGAAGCTAACATTAGCAGGTGCTGCGATGGCGGCTTTATTCTCATCTTTAACACAGGGTTTACTAGTTGTGAATGAGGCAGCATTAGATCAAGTTTTATTTTGGTTAGCTGGATCTATTCAAGGAAGAAAAATGGAAAGTCTTTATACCGTATTACCTTATATCTTACCAGCAATATTGATTAGTCTCTTTTTTGCTCAGAAAATAAATGTCCTGACGATGGGTGAAGATGTTGCCAAAGGATTAGGGCAGCGTACTGGGTTATTAAAAATAACAGGTGCTTTAATCGTGATCATATTAGGTGGTGGAGCAGTTGCTGTGGCGGGTCCGATCGCCTTTATAGGTATTGTGATTCCTCACTTTTCCAGGTTTTTAGTAGGAAATGATTATCGGTGGATTCTTCCTTACTGCATTGTTTTAGGTGGCTCACTTCTTGTGTTTGCCGATATTTTAGCAAGATTGGTTGTTATGCCTGAAGAGGTACCAGTTGGTGTTATGACTGCTATCATAGGAACTCCCTTTTTTGTTTACATTGCTAGAAGGGGGTTCGGTAACTAATGAAAAAATATTATACGTTAAGAATAGGTAAAGACAAGCTTTCCTTTCTGATTGATAAAAAGGCATTTTTCATATCAATGATTTTATTAGCAATCTTAGCGGTGATCTTTATAATTAGTACAGGAATTGGGGAAGTAATGATAAGTCCATTGAATGTATTTAAAACATTCCTTGGTTATGGAACTGACATGGATAACCTATTTATTTTCTCCTTCCGTCTACCAAGAATCATTATTGCATTATTAGTAGGAGTTAGCATAGCAGTAGCAGGAGCCATCTTACAGGGCTTGATTCGAAATCCATTAGCATCTCCTGATATTATTGGAATAACTGGAGGAGCATCTGTTGCAGTCGTTTTGTTTCTATTGCTTTTTAGCGATAAAAATAATTCGTTAATCATAAGTATAAAGTGGATGCCTGTTGCAGCATTTATAGGAGCAACGGTTATTGGGCTACTAGTTTATTTCCTTTCCTGGAAAAATAATGGTTCCTCATCAATAAGGCTTGTTCTAATTGGTATCGGACTAGCAATGCTTACACAATCATTAACAACCTTATTTATGGTTAAAGGACCAATCTACCAAGCAGCACAGGCTAATGTATGGATTACAGGTACAGTGTACGGTGCAACATGGGAACAAGTTCGAATTTTACTTCCTGTTGTCGTGATCTTGTTTAGTATTAGTATAATTTCTGTTCGAAATGTTAATATTCAAGAACTTGGAGATGAACTTGCAACAGGAGTTGGAAGTACCGTACAAAAAAATCAATTTCTACTTTTACTATTAAGTACAGCTTTAACAGGTAGTGCTGTAGCATTTGCTGGTGTAATTGGATTTGTAGGCTTGATGGCACCACATATAGGAAGAAGATTAGTGGGGTCGTCATTTGGAGCATTGTTACCAGTATCTGCATTAATAGGAGCAATATTAGTTATGTTTGCAGATTTGCTAGGAAGAACATTGTTTTCTCCTTTAGAAGTTCCTGCAGGTGTTTTTACTGCTGCGATAGGTGCACCATACTTTATTTATCTTCTATATAAAACAAGGAATTCTTGATATAAGTTAGCTAAATTAATAAAGGAGCGATTCAGAATGGAAGCAATTGAAACAAATGCGCTCACTCTTTCTTATGGAGAAACAATTATTATTAATGAATTAGACGTGAAAATCCCTAAAGGTGAAATTACTGTTTTTATTGGAAGTAATGGCTGTGGAAAATCTACTTTATTACGCTCATTAGCAAGACTATTGAAGCCAAAAGTAGGAAATATTTTATTAGAAGGTCAGTCAATCGCAAAGTTACCTACTAAGGAAGTAGCCAAACAGCTTGCGATTTTACCACAGGGTCCAGTTGCACCTGAGGGATTAACAGTTCTTCAACTTGTGAAGCAAGGAAGATATCCTTATCAAAATTGGCTTAAACAATGGTCTCAGGAAGATGAAGAAGCTGTTCAACATGCTTTAGAGGCAACTAGTATGGCAGATTTAGCTGAGCGCCCTGTTGATTCACTTTCAGGTGGCCAAAGACAACGGGCTTGGATTGCGATGACTTTAGCGCAGGAAACAGATATCATTTTACTAGATGAACCAACAACTTATTTAGATATGACACATCAAATTGAAATTTTAGATTTACTTTTTGAATTAAATGAACGGGAAAATCGAACAATTGTCATGGTTTTGCATGATCTTAATCTAGCTTGTCGTTATGCACATAACTTGATTGCGTTAAAAGATCAAAAAATATTTGCACAAGGCAGACCAGAAGAAGTGATTAGTTGTAGCTTAGTTCAAAATGTGTTTCAAATGAGCTGTGAGGTAACTGTTGATCCGTTGTTTGGTACTCCACTTTGTATACCACATGGACGTGGCAGATGTATTGTAAAAGAGGCAGTGACTCATGGCTAGGTTAACAACCGATGAGATGGAAATTTTAAAAAAATATCGATTAAGCTGTGAGAAAGCTACAACACAATCTAGTATAACAGGGCAAGCATTAGTAAAACCTGAGCAGCTCCAGAAACTTTTAGAAAGCAAAGAAATTCAATTAAAGTTAAACACATCGAATCATAAAGTAATTGGCTCAATGATTATGAAAAGATATGCCTTTTTAGCAGCTCTCGTACTATATGCAATGAGTGTATATAATAAAGGCATAAATAGTTCACTAGCAAATTTATCGTTACAGACAGATGAAAATGACCCAATATGGCTTCCAAGCTTTTATTTTGAAGACCTGGAAGTAACCACTCCAGAAAAAAGCAGAAATGAGTGGAGAGCCACTGTGGTTGAATCACTTTTCAAATCAAACATAACAAAAATCGTTTCAGCTATTTCTAGGGAAGCAAAAATCTCTAAAATGATTTTATGGGAAAATACCGCCATTTACTTATTCTGGATGTATGAATCGATTTTAGAAGAAGGCAAATATGAGGAAGAAACATTAGCTAGAATAAAAGAAGACTTTCAATTTATCGTAACAAAGGCACCATCTGATTTGTTTGGACGTAAAGGTACAAATCCATTATCAAAATTTTATCACCCAAAAAAGGATGATATTCGAAAGCGCTCCACTTGTTGTTTATTTTACTTAACTTCAAAGAACAGCGACCGGTGTAAAACGTGTCCTATTGAATGTAAGCAACCAGAAAATAACTAGGGAGGTACAGTGAAATTGGATACTAAATTAGTACAACAGTTTGATGGGCTGCTTGAGAAATATACAGAGCTTCTTTTAGGAGAAGCAACAGATGAATTAAAGGAAAAGGTGAAAATGTGGGCCCTTTATACACATATCTCTAAATCTATGCCACCATTAGCAAAGCACTGGAATGCTACATATCCAGATGCAAAAGATCATTTGAAAGATATAATAAATGAAATAAAGCACTTAAATCAAGAGCATCGTGAAGTCAAGAATAAAGAGTAAAGCTCATAAATAGACCTGAGCTTTACTCTTTTATTTTTACGTAATGATGAAATTGATGCACTTATTAAATCTTTATTGTTGCATATTTCCATATGGAGATTGCTGTTGGATCTCATTAGAGTGCTTCTGATATGCTTGTTGAAGCTTTTGATTATCTGCTGCTTCAAGAGAATACCAACCGTTTTTAAACATTAAATTGTATAAATCCCTTTGACTTTGCTGTGTTTCGTTAAAGATCGTTAAAATATCTTGATAAAGAGCCTGATGACTCGCCTCATTTAACGCAGTTGAATAAGAAGCTGTCATATATTTTTCAGTTGATAAAAAATCATTCACAAAATCTCGATCATTCATTATTGGTCCCTGCTGTACTTGAGTTTCTGCATTACTAATTTTTTGTTGGTTTTGATCGTTATTCATATTAGTCACACTCCTATTGAAGTTGAGATCCTACTGATGATGGCTGTTGTTGTTGCGTTTGAAGGTGAGTTAGAATTTTTTGATAATGATTGTGATGCATTTGCCCTACTTGTTCGAGTTGATTTTTTAACTCTTGATTCTGAACTTGTCCAGCAAAAAAATGTGCCTTTTTCATCGCCAAAAGATTCCATGATAACATGTCTGTTAAATAAAGCTGATCCTTTGATGTAATCACATTTGGTGGTTGTTGCATCATTGATTGCTGCTGCATATTTTGTTGTTGCATATATAATGTCCTCCTTATTTTGGTATCTGAGTTATCAGAATCCAGTTCAGTTTATCGTGCCACTTTGATACCTGCTTTATGCGAAAATTGTTCTTAACGGACTGAGGCTTAGCAACATATAGTAATCATATGAAGAATAAAGATGTAATAAAGAAGAAAGAAACAATGAAGGCGGTTACTTTTTGTCGAAATGAGAGGGTAAGGATATTACTTCACATTCAACTAAGGAAATCAACCAGTAATTATTATTAACCTTCATTCCCTCCATATTTAAATTAGCCAAAGGAATAGAAACGGTTTGGGAGGGTTTTTCATATGGAAAAATTACTACGAAACTCTTTTATGTTTTTATCCAGAAATAAAACATTAACAAAATTAGCAAAAAAATATGGCTTTCAGTTTGGTGCTGCAAGATTTGTTGCAGGAGATACGATAGGGCGGGCAACAAAAGTGATAAAAGAACTAAACAACCAAGGTCTTGTCGTTACGCTTGATCATTTAGGTGAATTTATTGATGATAAACAGGAAGCAGAGAAGAAGGCAGATCATTGTATTAAAACAATTCAAGCAATAGGAAAAGAAAATTTACATTCACAGATCTCGATAAAGCTAACATCAATGGGTTTAGATATTTCTGAAGATATTGTTATTGAGAATATGAAAAGAATTCTAAAAGAAGCACAAAAGTATAATATTTTTGTCACAATAGATATGGAAGATCATTCTAGATGTGAAAAAACTCTTACTATTTTTAAGCAGCTAAAAAAAGAATACGATAATATTGGCACAGTTGTTCAAGCTTATTTATATCGAACAGTTTATGATATGGATGAGTTAAATAAATATCAAGCAAATTTAAGACTTGTAAAGGGTGCATATAAAGAATCAGCCAAAGTGGCATTTCCAGAAAAAGCAGCTGTTGATGAAAATTTTAAACATATCATAAAGATGCATTTATTAAATGGAAATTTTACTGCTGTTGCAACACATGATGATGAGATTATCAACTATACGAAAAGCTTGGTTAAAGAATACAACATTCCTAAGAATCAATATGAATTTCAAATGCTTTATGGAATTAGATCCGAAAAGCAGCTTGAACTTGTAATAGAAGGCTACCAGGTTCGAGTTTATGTACCTTATGGTGATGATTGGTATGGCTATTTTATGAGAAGAATGGCAGAAAGGCCAGCTAATGTAGCATTTGTTGTAAAGGGGATTTTCCGGAAGTAGATGGAAAGCTGAAGCAAATGATTTTTGCATGGAGATAATATTTTATCTAAAAAGAGGCTGGAAATAATTAAAGATGACATATAAAAAGACGAATCAATCTAAATTCAGTTAAGTTGAAAGTAACAAGTTCGTTCCATTGCGCTACAGACACTCGCTTTCCACGGGGAGGAAGCTGAGCCTCCTCAGCTTCGCTTGCGGGGTCTCACCCTTTCCTCTAGTCCCGTAGGTGCCCTAGTGTCTTCCGCTCCATTCCACTAGTTCTTAAAAACAGTATTCAAAATAAAAAAACTATTAAAGACTGCAAATAATACCCCGAAATATTAGGCGAATAATTAATTAAATATCTCCTAATATTTCGGGGTTATCATTAGCTTAAATACTTATGTCCCAGCATCTTTAAAATTTCATGTTATCAATAATTTATAAATTGTCATTACCCATATTATGCTGCTTATATTGCTGATTTTGACTTGTGCGTTTGCCACCACCAGCTTTTTCAACAGTTGGGCCAGCATTTCCTTTAACACTTGCCGCACTTACACCAGCTTTTGATGGGGATTTTTTTAATCGTGCCATTTCAAATCACCTCCTAGAAATATAGCTTTTCCAAAGGTGATTGTGATTATTTAGTAAAAAATATAATAAAGTTATTGAGAAAATCTTCAATATATCTTATATTAGTAATAGAGGAACTCATTCGTAAGTGTTCATTTTTTTTGGGAGAAAAATGAATGAGTATTCATTCAAATTGAGGGGGAAGAAGTATGATCCAGCGGATTAAGAGAGCTGCTGTACTAGGTTCTGGGGTGATGGGCTCTGGAATTGCAGCACATTTAGCAAACATCGGTATTCCTGTATTACTTTTAGATATTGTGCCACGTGAATTGAATGAAGACGAAATTAAAAAAGGACTAACACTTGAAGATAAAGCTGTAAGAAATAGAATTGCAACTGTTTCTGCACAAAAATTACTAAAGCAGAAGCCTGCTCCATTAACAGATAAAAGTCATTTAGAGCGTATTGAAGTAGGGAATTTTGAAGATGATATGCATCGTCTTTCAGAAGTCGATTGGGTCATAGAGGTTGTTGTCGAGAACTTGGCAATTAAACAAAAGGTCTTTACAGAGGTTGATAAACATAGAAAATTAGGAAGTATTATAAGTTCAAATACATCAGGAATTTCAGTTGAAGCAATGGCTGAAGGTAGATCAGAAGACTTTAGAAAGCATTTTCTTGGAACACATTTCTTTAATCCACCAAGATACTTAAAGCTACTAGAAGTTATTCCTACTAAGGATACTGCTGCAGAAGTCTTAGCTTTTGTAAAAAAATATGGTGAAGATGTACTTGGTAAAGGTGTTGTTGAAGCTAAGGACACGCCAAACTTTATTGCTAATCGAATTGGAACTTATGGTTTATTAGTTACTGTTCAAGAAATGCTTAAAGGTGGATATAGTGTTGGTGAAGTTGATTCTATAACAGGACCGCTAATTGGCAGACCTAAAAGTGCAACATTTAGAACACTTGATGTTGTAGGGTTAGATACCTTTGCACATGTAGCTAAAAATGTATATGACCAGGTTGATGGGAAAGAAAAAGAAGTATTTGAAGTTCCAGCATTACTGAAAAAAATGCTTGATAATGGTTGGATAGGCAGTAAAAGTGGTCAAGGTTTTTATAAAAAAGAAGGTAAAACAATTCTTGAACTAAATCCAGAAACACTTGAATATGAAGAAAAGAAGAAACTTAAATCCGCATCAATTGAAATGGCTAAACAAGCAAAAGGACTACAAAATAAATTGAAAGCGCTTATATATTCGGATGATCGTGCAGGAGAATTGTTAAGAGGAATCACAATTCCAACACTTGTTTATTCTGCAGAATTACTCGGAGAGATAGCTGATGATATAGTAGCGATTGATCAAGCAATGAAGTGGGGCTTCGGCTGGGAAATAGGACCCTTTGAATTATGGGATGCAATAGGTATTGGAAAATCAGTTGAATTGATGGAGCAAAGTGGAATAGAAGTACCTGCATGGGTTAAAGAAATGCTCTCAAAAGGCAACGAAACATTTTATCGTAAAGAAAATGGTGTGTTGTTTTTCTATAACAACGGTGAGTATCGACAAGTTATACAAAATCCAAAAGTAATCAATCTTAAAACATATAAAGAAATTAATGGAGTAATTAAGAAAAATAGTGGTGCAAGTTTCATTGACTTAGGTGATGGTGTAGCTTTATTAGAATTTCATTCCCAAAGTAATGCAATTGGATTGGATATCATCCAAATGATTAATTTCGCTATTGATGAAGTTGAGCAAAACTATAAAGGGCTTGTGATTGGAAATCAAGGTAAAAACTTCTGTGTGGGAGCAAATCTTGGCATGATTTTAATGGAAGCCCAAGATGATAATATTTTCGAAATTGATATGGTTGTTCGTCATTTCCAGCAAGCTATGATGAAAATTAAATATAGTGAAAAACCAGTTGTTGCCGCACCATTTGGAATGACTTTAGGTGGAGGAGCTGAAATATGCTTGCCAGCGAGCAGTATACAAGCATCCAGTGAAACATATATGGGCTTAGTAGAAGTTGGCGTTGGTCTTATTCCTGGTGGAGGAGGCAACAAAGAGCTATATATTAAACAGCTTAATAATATGCCAAAAGGTTCAGATTTTGACCTTCAAGCTGTTGCAAATAAAGTGTTTGAGACGATCGCTATGGCTAAGGTATCAACTTCAGCAGCTGAAGCTAGAAAAAATCAATTTTTAAATAATGATGATCATATTAGTATGAACGGTGATCATTTATTGTACGACGCGAAGCAACGTGTAATATCGCTATATGACAACGGATACCAGCCACCGGTGAGAAAAAAGGTACCAGTAGTTGGTGAAACAGGTTATGCAACTTTATTACTTGGCGCACAATCAATGCATTTATCAGGCTATATTTCAGAGCATGATTTAAAGATTGCTAAAAAGCTAGCCTTTGTAATAGCAGGTGGAAAAGTTCCATTTGGAACAGAGGTTGATGAACAATACTTGTTAGACTTGGAAAAACAGGCATTCTTAAGTCTTGTTGCAGAAGCTAAATCACAACAACGGATGCAACACATGCTTATTAAAGGAAAACCGTTAAGAAATTAAGCATTTACAAACATAATTAATCTAACAATCAACTAAGGGTAGTGCAGACAACCAACTGTACTCCCTAAAAATAGAGCATAGAGGATATTTTAAGATAACAGTGAATTGAAGGGGAGGTTTGGTGAATGCGTGAAGCAGTCATTGTAACAGGTGCTAGAACACCTGTAGGTAGAGCTAAAAAAGGTACATTAGCAAATGTTCGTCCTGATGATCTCGGTGCATTAGTAGTAAAAGAAACGTTAAAGAGAGCAGGAAATTATGAGGGGAATATTGATGATCTAATTATCGGGTGTGCAATGCCTGAAGCTGAACAGGGTCTGAATATGGCTAGAAATATAGGTGCATTAGCAGGACTTCCACATACAATTCCAGCTATTACAATTAATCGTTACTGCTCTTCTGGTTTACAAAGTATTGCTTATGGAGCAGAAAAAATCATGCTAGGTAACACAGATACCGCAATAGCTGGTGGAGCAGAATCAATGAGCCTTGTCCCAATGATGGGGCATGTTGTTAGACCGAATGCTAAATTAGCAGAAGAAGCGCCAGAATACTATATGGGCATGGGACATACAGCTGAAGAGGTTGCACGAAAGTACGGAATTTCTCGTGAAGATCAAGATGCCTTTGCTGTAAGAAGTCACCAGCGGGCCGCTAATGCTATTCAAGCAGGCAAGTTTAGTGAAGAAATTGTTTCTGTTGATGTACCACTGCGAACTGTAGGAGCTGATCATAAGCTTCAAGAAAAAATGATTCAATTTAGTCAAGATGAAGGAGTTCGAGCAAATACAACATCAGAAATCCTTGCAAAATTAAAGCCAGCTTTTTCCGTTACTGGTTCAGTAACAGCAGGAAATTCTTCACAAACAAGTGATGGAGCAGCTGCAGTCATGATTATGGACCGTGAAAAAGCTCAGTCACTAGGTTATAAACCGATGGTGAAATTCCGTTCATTCGCTGTTGCCGGTGTACCACCTGAAATAATGGGGATCGGACCTGTTGCTGCTGTTCCGTTAGCATTAAAATATGCAGGACTTGAGTTATCAGATATCGGTTTATTTGAACTAAACGAAGCATTTGCATCACAATCTATTCAAGTTATTCGTGAGCTTGGACTAGATGAAGACAAAGTAAATGTGAACGGTGGTGCGATTGCACTTGGTCATCCACTTGGCTGTTCTGGTGCAAAATTAACACTTTCACTTATTCATGAAATGAAGCGTCGTAACGAACAATTTGGGGTTGTTACAATGTGTATTGGTGGCGGAATGGGTGCTGCTGGCGTATTTGAATTACTATAATTGTAGTTTCATAGTTTGAACCATATACCGCAACAACACTATTAACAAAAATGGGGGAATTATCATGTCAAAAACAACTGATTCAGTTATTAAAGGTGGTAGCTTTTTAATAGAAGATATTTCGTATGATCGAATTTTCACTCCTGAGGATTTCACAGATGAACATAAAATGATTGCAAAAACAACAGAGGATTTTGTTGTAAATGAAGTACTTCCACATCTTGAAGATATCGAAAATCACCAATTTGATAAATCGGTTAAACTTTTAAAGCAAGCAGGAGAGTTAGGTTTATTAGGAGCAGATGTCCCAGAGGAGTACGGCGGATTTGGTCTTGATAAAATCAGCTCAGCGTTAATTACAGAAAAAATCTCACGTGGAGGAAGTTTTTCTCTATCGTTTGGAGCGCATGTTGGAATTGGATCATTGCCAATCGTATTATTTGGTAATGAAGAGCAAAAACATAAATACCTACCTGGTTTAGCTTCCGGTGAACAGCTAGCAGCATATGCTTTAACTGAGCCAAACTCTGGTTCAGATGCCCTTGGTGCTAGAGCGACTGCAAAACTAAATGCAGAAGGCACGCATTATGTATTAAATGGCGAAAAGCAATGGATTACAAACTCTGGTTTTGCGGATGTTTTCGTTGTTTATGCAAAGGTTGACGGAGAGCACTTCTCTGCATTTATCGTTGAAAAAGAATACCCTGGTGTATCAACAGGACCAGAAGAAAAGAAAATGGGTATTAAAGGATCTTCTACTAGAACACTTATTTTAGAAGATGCTTTAGTACCAAAAGAAAATTTATTAGGTGAACTTGGTAAAGGCCATGTTATCGCATTTAATATTTTAAATATAGGACGCTATAAATTAGCTGTCGGAACTATTGGTGGCTCTAAACGAATTATTGATGTGTCAGTGCAATATGCAAATCAACGTCAGCAGTTCAAAACTCCAATCTCAAGCTTCTCTTTAATCCAAGAGAAACTAGCGAACATGGCAGCTAAAACATATGCAATGGAAAGCTCGGTTTATCGTACGGTTGGTCTTTTTGAAGATCGAATGAGTCGTTTATCAGATGAAGAAATTAAGGATGGAAAAGAAGTTGCAAATTCAATTGCTGAGTATGCAATTGAATGTTCGTTAAATAAAGTATTCGGCTCTGAAACTTTAGATTATGTTGTGGATGAAGGTGTGCAAATTCATGGAGGCTACGGCTTTATGGCAGAATATGAAGTTGAGCGTGTTTACCGTGATTCACGTATTAATCGTATATTTGAAGGAACAAATGAGATTAATCGTCTGTTAGTACCAGGAACATATCTACGAAAAGCAATGAAGGGTGAACTTCCATTATTCCAAAAGGCTCAAAGCTTACAAGAAGAATTAATGATGCTTATGCCAGAGGAAGTTGGAGATGGTACTTTAGAACAGGAAAAATACCTTCTTAAAAATGCAAAGAAAATCGGTGTTTTAATTGCTGGTCTTGCTGCACAAAAATATGGTAAAGAACTACAAAAAGAGCAAGAAGTTTTAGTGAATATAGCTGATATTGTAAGCAATGTATATGCGATGGAATCAGCAGTTCTTCGTACTGAAAAAGCAATTGCTAAATCAGGGGAAGAGAAAAACAAACAGAAGTTATTGTATACACAAGTGTACTGCCAAGAAGCATTCAATGAAATTGAAGCACATGCAAAAGAATCATTAATTGCAATTGAGTCAGGAGATTCTTTACGCATGATGATATCAGCTCTACGTAAGTTTACTAGACATACACCAATTAATGTGATTGGCAAGAAGAGAGAAATTGCTGCAGCAATTATCGATAAAAATGCATATTTAGCATAAGTGTTACAAGAGAGGCTGGGACAAAAGTATTTAAGCTAATGATAAACCCGAAATGTTAGGTGATGTTACAATTAATTATTCGCCTGATATTTCGGGTTTTTATTTGCTATTTTCAATAGATTTTTTGATTTTGCATACTATTTTTAAGAACTAGTGGAATGGAGCGTAAGACATTTGACTCCTGCGGGTGCAGAGGAAAGGCTGAGACCCCACAGGCGCGCAGCTTACGAGGAGGCTTAGCTTCCTCCCCGGCGAATCTTATGTCTGCAGCGCAATGGAACGAACTTGTTTCTTTCAACTTAACTGAATTTAGATTTATTCGTCTTTTTGTATGACTTCTTTAATTATGTCCCAACCTCCTTTAATATGTAAATTTCAGGTTAGGCTACGTTAAAGCTCAATGTAGATTTTTAATCCTTTTTTGATAGGGAAATTATGAGATCACGGAAAGAAAATGTCTGTAACGGAAAGCAGCAACAAAGTTAAACATAGCCAACAAATAAGTGCATTTCTAATTAGGATTCTATATGTGATTTATGATAAGATTAATTGAAAAGTCATTTATTGAATAGGTGGTGAAATGGGGATGTCATTAGATTTTTATTGGTACCCAAAATGTGGGTCATGTCGGAAAGCAAAAAAGTGGTTAGAAGATCAAAATATTGAGGTAAATGAAATACATATTGTTGAAAATCCACCTTCTAAGGAAGAATTAAGTTCTATTTATAGAAAAAGTGGATTAGAAATCAAAAAATTCTTTAATACAAGTGGTCAAAAATACCGTCAGCTTGGTTTAAAAGATAAACTGGCAACTATGACTGAAGATGAGATGCTCGAGCTTTTATCTTCGGATGGCATGCTTATTAAACGACCAATTACTGTCGGACAAGATTCTGTAACAGTAGGGTTTAAAGAAGATCAATTTGAAGGTACTTGGGCAAAATAAAGAAGTTCTTGCATATTTTGTTATAAACTGGTACAAAAGTATTGATTATCTCAAAAAGATCAGTTGATACTAGTCTTTATACATTTTTGATGATTAAATAATTGGAAAATCTTTTCTAACTAGGAGGTAATAGTATGAACACACCAAAAGAACTTCGTTATTCAGAAGAACATGAATGGGTAAAAGTAGAAGGAGAAAAGGTGCGTATTGGTATTACAGATTTTGCACAATCTGAATTAGGTGATATCGTATTTGTTGAGTTACCAGAGGTTGGGGATGAAATTAAAGCGGACGAGCCATTCGGAAGTGTAGAATCAGTTAAGACGGTTTCAGAGCTTTATGCACCAATTAGTGGGAAAGTTATTGAGATCAATGAAGATCTTGATGATAGTCCAGAATTTGTAAATGAATCTCCTTATGAAAAAGCATGGATGGTTGTTATTGAACCTTCGAATGCGGCTGATGTAGAAAACTTAATGACTGCTGAACAATATGCAGAAATGACAAAAGAAGACTAATGTAGCATTTTATATTGAAGTTTGGGCACCCTACTAGTAGATAAAGGAGGGTGTTCATATTGTCTATAGAAAAGAAACACTTAGATATTACTGACAGAGTTGTAGGTAAATTTGGTGATGGACAATTAAATCTTTATCTCGAAAAAGAGAAAATTGGTCAGATGGTAGCTGAGAATGACTATGACTTAAAACAAGGTTATCTATTCGATAACAGCCGATTTTATCAAATCGCAGACGTCCTTACAGGGCAGGATCAAAAGTATGTTGATTGCGATTATGAAAACGGCTGGTGCTAAAGCAGTGGGATCTTTTTCCACTGCTCTTTTTGCAACTATTTTAGAATTTATAAATGCTATAAAACCTTTTCATTCATTTTTAAATTGGCTATGTTAAAGCTTAATGTTGATTATTAGCACTTTGTTGAATGGAGTGAAAGGCATGAGACTCCTGCGGGAGGAGCGTATCAAAGGAGACCCCACAGGCGCGCAGCTTACGAGGAGGCTCCCGGACCTAGGAAGAATTGTCCTTTGAAAAAGCCGGCAGTTGGGATTTTTCATTATTCTTCCCTAGGAAAAAAAGTACTTTTTTCCCGGGAAAGCGAATGCCAGTAACGGAAATCAACAACAAAGTTTAACAGAGCCTTTAAATTAAATATTGTCGTATTAATATCTAATTTGTGGTCGTTTTCTTAATGTTTTTTACATTTAGGTTATGTTAAAGCTTTAGTTGAAATGCTTAGTATATCAAAGGATCCCAGACGCGGAAAGTTTATGAAGGATTTCCACAAGAAAGCGAATGTACCTGTTACGGATATCAACAGCAAAGTATAACAGAGCCTAATTTATGTAAGGACATTCTTCTGAAATTTTGTTGCCTGAATTTAGTGAAGCTAAACGCGCTTCTCAAGTATAAGTAAATCAATGGAAACAATTGTTTTAGATAATGTCTATAAAAAACATTAAAATAAAGGGAAACAACCTCGACAAATCGAATAGAGTATAGAAAGATTCTTTACTACTAAAACAGGTGATGCACATGTCGTTAGTTGAGGTTGAAAAAGTGTTAATTGTTGAAGGAAAATCAGATAAAAAGAAAGTGTTAAATGTACTTAATGAATCCATTGAAATAATTTGTACAAATGGCACAATCAGTTTATCAAAAATGGATGAATTAATTGATGAATTGTTATTAAAAGATGTTTATATTTTAGTCGATTCAGATGATGCTGGAGATCGACTGCGTAAGCAATTTAAAAGAGAATTTCCAGAGGCATCACACATCTATATAGATAGAACTTATAGAGAAGTTGCTACAGCTCCAGACCATCATGTTGCTTCGGTTCTATTAAGTGCAAATATTGATGTTGATGCGAAATTCCTTTAGAAAGGTGAATAATCTTAACTGCAATGATTGAATGGAATGAAAAACAACTTACTATAAGTGAAAATGGAATAGTGATTTTATATTTGTACACACCTATGTGTGGGACCTGTCAAATTGCACGAAAAATGTTAACCGTTGTAAATGAACTTGTACAATCTGACATTTTTGCAGTAAACCTTAATTATTTTCCTAATGAAGCGATAGAAATGGGAATTGAAAGTGTTCCGTGCTTACTTGTTTATAAAGATGGTATTCTTAAGGAAAAAGTATATGCTTTTCAATCCGTAGGATATCTTCATGATTTATTAAAGCAATATCAGAGTTAATCTGACATATTTCTTGGGAAATATTTATAGTAGAGCAGAAACTGTCGACTTATTTATAAAGGATTTCTTCAATATGTAATGAAGTTATTAAATATAGCTTTATTTATATTGGGGGAATCTTTTTGTCTATCTATACGTTCATCGAAAAAATAAACAGTAAAAAGTATGTGTTATCTACTTTATTAAAACAATCATTAATAATAGAATTAAAATCTACACAAAGTAGTACATGCTACTATATTGAGTTCACAAGTAATGCAGCAAATTTATTAAAAAATTATCCAGAAAATATTGATTTTTACATAGAAGGATCTGACACATATGTGGATGATGTATTAATGAATAAATATAGTTTAAAGCAAATGATTTCATTTGGGGAAATACAAATAAAAGGCTCCTACAGAAATTTTTTAAAGGTAGATGCTATGTTAAAGCTGAGTTAATTTGTTACTTGCTTTAACGAGTTAAATAGAATGTGCAATTCGGTTTTGATTTTTTCTCCCTGACACTTGCTTTCTTTCCACTTCACCCCTTGAGAGTCAAATGTCTGCCATTCTATTTCAATTAATGACTTCAATAGTAAACGATCTCTAATACAGACATATGAACAAATAGGTTTAATAGTAAGGTCTCAACTGATTTTTAACGATTGGCTGGCTACAAATAATTATTGAAAAGCCAAATTAGCTTGGACATGATGTGTAAAATCGTATAATATTATAGTTGTCTGAATAGACAGAATCTTACATAAGTCAACCTGACAGCAAAGCAGACATATTATTATCTTTATCAATGTGGGAGGAATTCATATGTCAGAAAAGCAATATCGTCCAGAAACTGTTACCATTCACGGTGGATTAAAGAAAGATTCTATGACAGGTGCAAGATCTGTACCTATTTATCAATCTAATGCATATTTATTTGATAATACTGAGCATGCAGCAAACTTATTTGGACTAAAAGAGCCTGGTTACATATATACAAGAATACATAATCCAACATCAACTGTGTTTGAGGAAAGAATTGCTCAACTAGAGGGTGGGATTGGGAGTTTAGCTGTTGCGAGTGGAATGGCAGCGATTACACTTTCGATATTAAATATCGCTGGAGCGGGTGACGAGATTGTTTCTGCTTCAACATTATATGGTGGTACTTATAATCTTTTTGCTAACACATTACCGAAGTATGGAATCAAAACAACTTTTGTAGATCCTAAAAACCCTGAAAATTTCCGATCTGCGATAACACCAAATACTAAAGCAATTTTTGCTGAAACAATCGGCAATCCTAGTTTAGATGTTTTAGATATTGAAGCAGTTGCTGCTATTGCCCATGAAGCTGGGATACCATTAATCGTTGATAATACATTTGCAACTCCTTACTTATGCAGGCCAATTGAACATGGTGCTGATATTGTAGTGCATTCTGCTACAAAATGGTTATTAGGTAATGGAACAACACTTGGAGGTATTATTGTAGATGGAGGGAAATTTGATTGGAATAGTCCGAAATTCCCTGGGTTTACAACACCTGATCCTAGTTACCATGATTTAGTTTACGCAGATGCCTTAGGGGAACAAGCCTATATTGTTAAAGCAAGAGTTCAATTGTTAAGAGACTTAGGCCCTGCTATTAGTCCATACAATTCCTTTCAATTTACTTTAGGTCTGGAAACCCTTCATGTACGTATGAAAGAACATGTTTCTAATGCTAGGAAAATGGTTGAATATTTAGAGAAGCATCCAGCTGTAGAATGGGTGCTGTATCCAGAAAATGAAAACCATCCAGCTAAGGAACTATCTGCAAAATATCTTCCTAACGGTGCAGGATCAGTTATCGTATTCGGTATTAAAGGTGGAAGAGAATCAGGAGCAAATGTAATAAATAATATTGAATTATGGTCACATGTTGCTAATGTGGGAGATGCAAAAAGCTTAATTATTCACCCAGCGAGTACAACTCATCAGCAATTAAATAAAGAGGATCTGATAAAATCAGGTGTTACAGAAGATCTAATTCGATTATCAGTTGGTATTGAACATATTCAAGATTTAATTGAAGATCTAGATCAAGCTATCTATAAAGCAACAGGGGTTAAGGGTCTGGAGCAAGTACATTCATAAGAGCACAAAAAAGATGACAATTATTTGTCATCTTTTTTAGTGTGTTCTTTAGAGGAACTAACTAAAGTAACTATCTCAATATAGTTATTAATTTGAATAATCAGTCTTTTTGAATGTGATTATTATTGATTGACAGTAGTAAAAATCACATGATACAATCACACTCGTATTTAAAAATATCTAAAAAAACTATCTGAATTTAATTATATATGTTTGTCTCTTATCAAGAGAGGTGGAGGGAAGTGCCCTATGAAACCCGGCAACCATCAACAATTGTTGAAATGGTGCCAATTCACACAAAGCTATTGCTTTGTAAGATGAGAGAAAGGTCTTTTATTATGCCTTTCTGCTCATGAGCAGAAAGGTTTTTTAATTACCTGAAAACGAGAAATAAGAAAGAAGGTGACATTATGATTTCATTAAAATCTCTAAATAAAACCTACGAAACAAAAACAGGTCATGTAACAGCAGTTAATAACGTTAACTTAGAGATAACTAAAGGTGAAATTTTCGGAATAATAGGCTATAGTGGTGCCGGAAAAAGTTCATTAATTCGTCTATTAAACGGTTTGGAAAAACCAACTAGTGGAGAAGTACATGTAGCCGGAAATCAAATTAATGCAATAAGTGGTGGGAAATTAAGAAAAGCTCGTCAAGAAATCAGCATGATTTTTCAACATTTTAATTTATTATGGTCTCGAACAGTTAGAGAAAATATCGCGTTTCCCCTAGAAATAGCTGGAGTGAAAAGTTATGCGCGAAGAAAACGTGTTGATGAACTAATTAAATTAGTGGGTCTTGAAGGACGAGAAGATGCATACCCTGCACAACTAAGCGGTGGTCAAAAGCAACGTGTTGGAATTGCTAGGGCATTAGCAAATAATCCTAAAGTTTTATTATGTGATGAAGCAACTTCAGCTCTTGATCCAGAAACAACTGATTCTATTTTAGATTTACTTGTAGATATTAATGAACGTCTAGGTTTAACGATTGTGCTGATTACACATGAAATGCATGTTATCCGTAAGATCTGCCATCGAGTTGCTGTAATGGAAAATGGTGAGGTTGTTGAACAAGGTAATGTACTTGATGTATTTAAACATCCTAAAGAAAACATTACAAAAAGGTTTGTAAAACAAATATCTGAACCAGATGAAACGAAAGATGCAATAAGTCACATACTGGAAAATTACCATTCAGGTAAAGTTCTTCAGCTTACTTTTGTAGGTAAAGGAACTGAACTGCCCTTAATAACAAACATTATTAGAGCCTTTGATATTGAAGTGAATATTCTTCAAGGGAAAATCTCACAAACGCAAAGTGGCTCGTATGGGACTTTGTTTTTACATGTTGATGGTGAAACAAATGAGGTTGAACGAGCAGTTACATTCATAAAAGAACATGAAGTAGAAGTGGAGGTGCTGGTGAATGCTTGATACAGTTCTCTCTAATGTTAAATGGGAAAAGGTTTGGGAAGCTACGTACGAAACAGTTTATATGACTGGAATTTCGGTAGGTATTACATTTATTCTTGGTATAATTTTAGGTCTTTTATTATTTTTAACCGCTAAGGGCAATATATGGGATAACCGTATATTGAATACGGTACT
Source organism: Metabacillus litoralis (assembly GCF_007994985.1). Taxonomy (GTDB): domain Bacteria; phylum Bacillota; class Bacilli; order Bacillales; family Bacillaceae; genus Metabacillus; species Metabacillus litoralis. Next base: position 363,952 of record NZ_VOQF01000005.1, read on the forward strand.
TTCAAGTGTAGTAAATATTTTCCGTTCAATTCCATTTATTATTTTGGTTATTCTACTATTACCATTTACTAAATTAGTAATGGGAACCATTTTAGGTGCAGATGCTGCACTACCTGCTCTGATTATTGGAGCTGCCCCTTTCTATGCTAGAATGGTAGAACTTGCTTTACGAGAAGTAGATAAAGGAGTTATTGAGGCTGCAAAATCTATGGGTGCTAAAACCTCTACAATTATGTGGAAGGTGCTTTTACCAGAGTCAATGCCTGCAATTGTTTCAGGTATAACTGTTACTGCTATTGCTTTAGTAGGTTATACGGCTATGGCTGGTGTTGTAGGAGCAGGTGGATTAGGTGATCTTGCTTACCGTGAAGGATTCCAACGTAATAACTTTGAAGTAACAATTATTGCAACAATCTTTATTTTAATCATCGTTTTTATCATCCAGATCATTGGAGATATTATAGTAAAAATGTTAGACAAACGTTAGGAGGAAAATTTGATGAAAAAATTAATTTTATCAATAGTATTAGCAAGTTTAGCTTTTGTTTTAGCTGCTTGTGGTGGAGAAAATGAAACAAATGAGGCTACAGAAGGTAATAACCAAGCAAAAACAATAAAAATTGGGGCGACAACTGTTCCTCATGCAGAAATTTTAGAAGAAGCAAAACCGTTATTAGCTGAAAAAGGAATTGAACTTGATATAGAAGAATTTTCTGATTACCCACTAATCAATCCTGCATTAGCAGAAGGTGATCTTGATGCGAATTACTTCCAACATGTACCTTATTTAGATAATGCCAACAAAGAAAACGATTTTGATCTACAAAATGTAGGTGCTATTCATATCGAGCCTTTCGGTGTTTATTCAAATGATTATAAATCAATCGAAGAGTTACCAGAAGGAGCAAAAATTATCATAAGTAATAACGTTGCAGAAATGGGACGTGTTTTATCTCTTTTAGAGGAAAAAGGATTAATCAAGTTAGATGAAAGTGTTGAAAAAATTAATGCAACAATAGATGATATTGTTGAAAATGAGAAAAATCTTGTAATTGAAGACAGTGTAGCACCTGAGATGTTAGCTAGTGCGTATGAAAATAACGAAGGTGATGCTGTTATTATCAATGGTAATTATGCTTTAGCAGCTGGTTTAAATCCAGCAGAAGATGCAATTGCATTAGAAGTCGGCGAAAATAACCCTTACGCTAATATTATTGTTGTTAAAAAAGGTGACGAAGATAAAGAAGAAATTAAAGCATTAGTTGAAGTTTTAAAATCACAAGACATCAAAGAATTTATTAACAGTAAATATCCAGGATCAGTTTTACCTGTTAATGAATAAAACGATATAAACAAATAGCAAAATGAAGGTGTTTTGGACACCTTCATTTTTTTATGTATAAATTAGCACCTTCGTATACTATCAGATGAAATATGCATACTAAAACTGATGAAAATTATGAAGAGGAGCTGCTTGATAAAATGGAACACTTTGAACCAAGAAATTCAACAGAAGCTGCTTTACACGAATATAAAAGTGGATTAGGCTTATTTACTCAAAAAATGCCTGAAATTGCGAGCCATTATAATGCTTTTACTGAAGCTTGTTTTATGGAAGGAACTCTTTCCAAAAAGGAAAAACATTTGATTGCTCTAGGGATTGCGATAAATGCTCAAGACGAATATTGTATGATTTATCATACAAAAGGCTGTTTAGATAATGGAGCTAATGAAGAGGAAATTCTGGAAACAATTGGTGTTACTGCAGCATTTGGTGGTGGTGCAGCCATGAGTCAGGCTGTAACTCTTGTGCAAGAATGTATTGTAGAACTAAATCAATTAAAACAGTAAGCCTGTATTCACGAGAATAAATTTGTTAAAACAGCCTAAAAAAAATGAAAATTAGAAGAATACATGAGGAAATTCGAGGAATTTTGCATATCTCTTATTTGAGCCCGGAAATTGCTCGAATATAACTCTTTATCGTTTGTCACATAATCTTACGAGCTTTGAGTAGTTTGAATATTCTTGATAAGCTTATTACCATAATAAATAATAAGCTGAAAGGATTGGTTCATTATTCAATCGAATCAAGAAATTCTAGATCTTAACTACACAACTGAAATGGAAAAGGCAATGCATCAACGCCATGGTGTAGGTTATGCTGAATATGCAATGAAGCATGATAAAAGAATGGAAATTGAGAAAAGTCGTGAGGAAGAATATCGTAAGAGTCAGTTAATTCATGCAGATATCGAAAGAAAAATGCATAGATAAATGTCGTATATATTCGCAAAAAACCAGTCAATTATATGGCTGGTTTTTTCTTTTAGATGGGCTATTTTAAAGCTTTAAAGTTGATTTTTAGCAACTATGTTGATTGGAGGTGAATATATGAGACTCCTGCTTAGACGAGCGTGGCAAAGTGAGAACCACAGGCGCGCAGCTTACAAAGGAGGCTCCCTAGGAAGAATTGACCTTATTCTTTCCCTAGGAAAAAAGGTACTTTTTTCCCGGGAAAGCGAATGCGTATAAGAAATCAACAACAAAGTTTAACAGAGCCTTTAGATTAAATAGGGATTTGTAAATTCTTTCTAAATAATTAAGTAGCATGATTTTCTATTAAAAGCAAAAAATAAACTAGGTTGAGAAAGTAGAATCGTTTAGCATTATGTTATATAGTAGAAAAAGCTAATTTCTCTATATACATATGATAGAAACATTATTTATGAAAAGATCATAACATAAAACAAGTGTCTCTCTTAGAAATGCTTGAAGTTTCAGGATCTTTTTAAGGTGTGTTTATTAGTAGACATTAATCGACATAATCCCAAAAGGTTGTGTTCACTTTTCATTTGTTATAATATTAGAATGAGAATAAAATGAGAATTAGTAAACTTTATATATTATGGAGGTATAGTCATGGCAGGTTCTACATTAATCATTAAGGATTTACACGTTGAAATTGACGGCAAGGAAATTTTAAAAGGTGTAAATCTTGAAATAAACGGCGGAGAGTTCCATGCAATTATGGGACCTAACGGAACAGGTAAATCAACTTTATCATCAGCAATAATGGGTCACCCGAAGTATGAAGTAACAAAAGGTAGTATCACACTTGATGGTGAAGATGTTCTTGAAATGGAAGTAGACGAGCGTGGACGCGCAGGTTTATTCTTAGCTATGCAGTACCCAAGTGAAATCAGTGGTGTAACAAATGCTGATTTCTTACGTTCTTCTATTAATGCTCGTCGAGAGGAAGGCGAAGAGATTTCACTAATGAAGTTTATTCGTAAAATGGATGCGAACATGGAAGAGCTAGATATGGATCCGGACATGGCACAACGTTATTTAAATGAAGGATTCTCTGGTGGAGAGAAAAAACGCAATGAAATTCTTCAATTAATGATGATTGAGCCAAAAATTGCAATTTTAGATGAAATTGATTCTGGTCTAGATATTGATGCGTTAAAAGTAGTTGCAAAAGGTATCAATAAAATGAGAAACGAAGAATTTGGTTGTTTAATGATCACTCACTATCAGCGTTTATTAAACTATATTACTCCTGATAAAGTTCACGTTATGATGCAAGGTCGTGTTGTGAAATCAGGTGGTCCTGAATTAGCACAACGTCTAGAAGCAGAAGGTTATGATTGGATTAAACAAGAACTAGGTATTGATGACGAAACTGTTGGGCAAGAAGCTTAAGCGTAAGGGGAGGTAAGACGTATGGAAACGAAAACTTTCAATCAGGATTATGTCACAAGCTATTCAAAGCAGCTTGGAGAACCGGATTGGCTTACAGATCTTCGCTTACAAGCTCTTGTTAAAGTTGAGGATCTTCCAATGCCAAGACCGGATAAAACGAAAATCGATAAATGGAATTTTACTCAATTTAACGAGCATGTGGTTAAAAGTGATAAATTAAATTCCTTAGATGAATTACATGATGATGTAAAAGCATTAGTTGATGTTGAGTCAACAAATAATAATTTATATGTACAAGTAAATAACACACCTGCATATACATCACTTTCAAGTGAATTAAAGGATAAGGGTGTTATTTTTACTGATATTCATACTGCTGCAAGTGAGCATTCGGATTTAGTAAAAAAATACTTTATGACAGATGGTGTAAAGGTTGATGAACATCGTTTAACAGCTTTACATGCAGCACTATTAAATGGTGGAGTATTCGTCTATGTACCCAAAAATGTTGAGGTTTCTGAACCTATTCAAACCATTTTTGTTCATGATAATCCAAATACGACATTATTCAATCACGTAATCGTTGTTGCAGATGATAATAGTTCATTAACATATGTAGAAAACTATATTTCTACTGTTACGGATGTTGAAGGAGTATTCAATATTATCACTGAAGTATTTGCAAATACAAATGCTCGTGTAACATATGGTGCTGTTGATACATTAGATAAAGGAATTACAACTTATGTTAACCGTCGCGGTGTAGCAGGACGTGATGCTAGAATTGAATGGGCACTTGGCTTAATGAATGATGGCGACACGATTTCTGAAAATGTGACGAATCTTATGGGCGATGGTTCTTACGGTGATACTAAATCTGTTGTTGTTGGTCGTGGAGAGCAAAAACAAAATTTCACAACTAAGGTAGTACATTTTGGTAAAAACTCTGAGGGCTATATTTTAAAGCATGGAGTTATGAAGGATAGTGCTTCATCTATCTTTAACGGTATTGGGAAAATTGAGCATGGTGCTTCTAAATCCAATGCAGTTCAAGAATCACGCGTTTTAATGTTAAGTGAAAAAGCTCGTGGAGATGCAAATCCAATTCTGTTAATTGATGAAGATGATGTAACAGCAGGACATGCTGCATCTGTTGGTCGTGTTGATCCATTACAGCTTTACTATTTGATGAGTCGTGGAATTACGAAAGTAGAAGCAGAGCGCCTTGTTATTCACGGTTTCTTGGCACCTGTTGTAAAAGTGCTTCCAATTGAAGGTGTGAAAAAGCAACTGGTTGAGGTTATCGAAAGGAAAGTTCAATAATGGATATCGTTGATATTCGGAAACACTTTCCTATCCTTGACCAACAGGTAAACGGTCGAGACTTAGTCTACCTAGATAGTGCTGCTACCTCTCAAAAGCCACTAGCCGTAATTGATGCATTATCTACTTATTATCGTGAATATAATTCTAATGTTCACAGAGGAGTGCATACATTAGGTACAAAAGCTACTGATGGTTATGAGGGTGCACGCGAAAAGGTAAGAAAATTCATTGGGGCAAAATCGACTCAAGAAATTATCTTTACTCGAGGTGCTACAACTGCATTAAATATAGTTGCCCAAAGTTATGGCTTAGCAAATGTGAAAAAAGGTGATGAAATTGTGATCACCTATATGGAACATCATGCAAATGTTATTCCTTGGCAACAAGTAGCGAAACTAACGGGAGCTACTTTAAAATATATCCCACTACAAGAAGACGGAACAATTGATTTAAAGGATGTTGAAGAAACAGTAACATCTCATACGAAAATTGTGTCTGTTATGCAGGTTTCAAATGTTCTTGGTACAATCAACCCAATTAAAGAAATTGCTGAAATTGCCCACAAGCATGGAGCTATTATGGCTGTGGATGGAGCGCAAAGTACGCCACATATGAAGATTGATGTTCAAGATTTAGATTGTGACTTCTTTGCATTTTCAGGTCATAAAATGGGTGGTCCTACAGGGATTGGTGCTTTATACGGTAAAAAGCAGCTTCTTGAGAAAATGGAGCCAGTAGAATTTGGTGGAGAAATGATTGATTTTGTAGGCTTACAAGAATCAACATGGAAAGAGCTTCCATGGAAGTTTGAAGCTGGAACACCTATTATTGCTGGTGCTATAGGACTTGGTGCAGCAATAGATTTTCTAGAGCAAGTTGGTTTAGAGAACATTGAAGCTCATGAGCATAAGCTTGCACAATATGCTATGGATAAAATGAGTCAAGTAGAAGGTTTAACAATTTATGGACCTAAGCATCGTGCAGGATTAGTAACCTTCAATATTGAGGATGTACACCCACATGATGTTGCAACGGTTTTAGATGCTGAAGGGATTGCTGTTCGTGCAGGTCATCATTGTGCACAGCCTTTAATGAAGTGGCTAAAGGTTTCTGCTACAGCTAGAGCTAGTTTTTATCTTTATAATACTGAAGAAGAAATTGATAAACTAGTTGCTGGTATCATTAAAACAAAGGAGTACTTCAGTAATGTCTAATCATGTTAATCTTGACACACTGTATCGTCAAGTCATTATGGATCATTATAAGAATCCTAGAAATAAAGGTATTCTTGATGATAGTTTAACAATTGATATGAATAACCCTACCTGTGGTGATCGCATTCGCCTTACACTAGATATAGAAGATGATATTGTAAAGGATGCGAAGTTTGAAGGAGAAGGTTGCTCGATATCAATGTCATCGGCTTCAATGATGACTCAAGCTATTAAGGGAAAATCACTTGAAAAAGCATTAAAGCTTTCTGAAATTTTCTCTAATATGATGCTTGGTAAAGAGTATGATGAAGATATTGATTTAGGTGATATAGAATCACTTCAAGGTGTTGCAAAGTTTCCAGCTCGAATTAAATGTGCCACATTAGCTTGGAAGGCTATGGAAAAGGGCGTTAATAATAGTAACGAATAAGGAGAAATCCTTAAATCCAAATGAATAGGAGTGAATGTAGATGGCAAAAAAAGCACCTGAAATCGGCGATTATAAATATGGGTTTGCTGACAAAGATGTTTCCATCTTCCGTTCAGCGCGAGGATTAACGAAAGAAATCGTTGAGGAAATTTCTCGCATGAAAAAGGAACCACAATGGATGCTAGATTTTCGTTTGAAATCTCTAGAGCATTTCTACAATATGCCAATGCCTCAATGGGGCGGTGATATGGCAGAACTTAATTTTGATGAAATTACGTATTATGTAAAGCCATCAGAAAAATCTGAGCGTTCATGGGATGAAGTACCAGAGGAGATCAAAAACACGTTTGATAAACTTGGTATTCCAGAAGCAGAACAAAAATACTTGGCTGGTGTATCAGCACAGTACGAATCAGAAGTTGTGTATCACAACATGAAAGAAGATCTTGAGGATCTTGGTATTGTTTTCAAAGATACAGATACTGCTCTAAAAGAAAATGAAGATATTTTCCGTGAGCACTTTGGTAAAATCATTCCACCCACTGATAATAAGTTTTCTGCACTAAATTCAGCTGTATGGTCTGGTGGTTCATTCATCTATGTACCTAAAGGTATTAAAGTTGATACGCCATTACAAGCTTATTTCCGTATTAACTCTGAAAACATGGGTCAGTTTGAACGTACACTTATTATTGTTGACGAAGGCGCTCATGTACATTATGTTGAAGGATGTACGGCACCAGTTTATACAACAAACTCTCTTCATAGTGCTGTTGTTGAAATCATCGTTAAGGATGGCGGCTATTGCCGTTATACGACAATTCAAAACTGGGCAAACAACGTGTTTAACTTAGTTACAAAGCGTGCTGTTTGTGAGTCAAATGCAACAATGGAATGGATCGATGGAAACATCGGATCTAAACTTACAATGAAATATCCTGCAGTTATCCTTAAAGGTGAAGGTGCACGTGGTATGACATTATCTATTGCAATCGCTGGTAAAGGTCAGCATCAGGATGCAGGTGCAAAAATGATTCACTTAGCGCCAAATACATCTTCTACTATCGTTTCTAAATCGATCTCTAAACAAGGTGGTAAAGTAACATATAGAGGAATCGTACACTTTGGTCGTAAAGCAGACGGAGCAAGATCAAATATCGAATGTGATACTCTTATTATGGATAACCAGTCTACATCAGACACAATTCCATATAATGAAATCATGAACGATAATATCTCTCTTGAGCACGAAGCTAAGGTTTCAAAAGTATCAGAAGAGCAATTATTCTATCTAATGAGTCGTGGTATCTCAGAAGAAGAAGCAACTGAAATGATCGTAATGGGCTTTATCGAGCCATTTACAAAAGAACTTCCAATGGAATATGCAGTTGAGATGAACCGTCTAATCAAGTTCGAGATGGAAGGTTCAATCGGTTAATATAAATATAATGAAAAAGGGACTGACAGAAAAATGTCAGTCCCTTTTTCTATTTTAATCCTATAAATCCTGTCATGTGTGATATCCTTTTTCAGTCATGTTATAGTAGATTTATTATACTCTATGTGAAGAAATCTTTTTCGAGTAAGAATACTGCTTTATTCACCTTAAATGAGGAAATAGCCTATTTTATAAAGGCTCTTTTCTGAAAGGTTGTTGCTAACTAACCAAAATATGCAGTAGAAACAGTGTTTTTTCGCATAAAGGCTCTTTTTTGTGAAGAAAAGATGCCACTAGACTTAATACAATGCTGTTTTCTGCGGGTATTTATAAGCAACAAAACAGCCTTTATGAAAAAAGACGATTGTTTCATACTAGTATAGAGGATGATTTTTTTGTCAACAATTCAAATCGGGTTAACTGGCTGGGGTGATCATGATTCTCTCTACTCAGCTACAACAAATACATCAAAAAAACTACAAGAATACGCTGCACATTTTCCTACTGTTGAAATTGATGCTAGCTTTTATGCGATTCAGCCAGAACGCAATATCAGAAAATGGCTAAAAGAAACTCCTGAAAATTTTCAATTTATACCAAAAGCATATCAAGGAATGACTGGGCATCTTCATGGAGAGCTTCCTTTTACTACTAAGGAGGAAATGTTCAGTGCATTTATTAAATCTGTAGAGCCTCTAAAAGCTCAGAATAAACTTGCAATGGTTCTATTTCAATTTCCACCATGGTATGACTGTACAAAGGAAAATGTTGAATATTTGAAATGGTGTCGAGATCAATTAGGAGACTTAGACGTAGCTCTTGAATTTCGTAACAGATCATGGTTTTCACCTGCCTATTACGAAAAAACATTACAGTTCATGGGATCAGAAAAATGGATACATAGTATTGTTGATGAGCCACAGGCTGGAATGAGGTCGATACCAACAGTCTTACAACCAACTGATCCTAACAAAACGCTTGTCCGGTTACATGGAAGAAATGTACATGGGTGGAATAAACCAGCTTCAGGTGAGGATTGGAGAGATGTTAGATATTTGTATCGCTATAATCAGGAGGAGTTAGAGACGTGGAAGGAGAATCTTGAAACTCTGCGAAACCATTCAAAAAATATCTATATGCTGTTTAATAATAATTCTGGTGGAGATGCTGCAGCAAATGCAAAAATGATGATCAATATTCTTGATATAACATATTCCGGTTTAGCAGAAAAACAATTAAGCTTGTTTCCTGATGAGGAGAGATAGAATACTGTGGAATGGATTATTTTATTAGTAGTTGGAATCGCTGCTGGTACACTTGGCAGTTTAGTTGGTTTAGGTGGCGGCATTATTGTTGTTCCAATGTTGCTCTCATTAGGAACATATTTTTCTGGATTTGCTGATGTTTCACCACAGGTTGCAGTTGGTACATCTCTACTTGTCGTTATTTTCACGGGTCTTTCCTCAACATTAACTTATATGAAGTATAAGAAAGTTGATTATAAAAGTGGGTTAATCTTCTTTATTGGAAGCGGTCCTGGTGGGATTTTAGGTGCTTATGTTAATAAATTTTTTAACACAACAACATTTTCAATTTGGTTCGGATTGTTTATGATTGTTGTATCAATTCTATTAATGATCAAAGAAAAATTACCTAAAATGAAGCAAAAAACCGGTAAAACAATCAGCCGTTCCTATATAAATCAAGAAGGAAAGGAACAATTTTATTCTTTTAAACCTGTTTCAGGAATCATAATAGCCTTTGTTGTTGGGTTTATTTCAGGTTTATTCGGAATAGGTGGAGGAGCTCTTATGGTACCTGCCATGATTTTATTGTTTATGTTTCCACCACATATAGCGGTTGCAACTTCCATGTTTATCATCTTTTTATCTGCTACAATTAGTTCAATTACACATATTACATTAGGTAATATCAATTGGTTATATGCCGCAATACTTATACCAGGTGCATGGTTTGGTGGAAGATTTGGAGCGATTATTAACTCAAAATTAAAAGGGAAAACAGTTGTAAATCTACTACGAGTTGTACTGGTTATTGCTGGCTTAAAGTTAATATATGAAGGTTTCTTAGGCTGATCTTTTAATCGGTAATATCAATCAAGATAGTCTAAGTCTAAGGAGAGAGACAAATGATAGAAACCATACACCTTTATCATACAAATGATTTACATAGTCATTTTGAAAATTGGCCTAAAATTGTTCGATTTTTACAAGATAGAAAGAAGCTTCATGAACTAGATAATGAGGAAATGTTACTTGTGGATATTGGTGATCATGCTGATCGATTCCATCCAATTACAGAGGCAACAAAAGGAAAAGCAAATGTTTCGTTGTTAAATCAACTTCATTATAATGCCGTTACCATTGGAAACAATGAAGGAATCACATTTGCTCACGAAGATTTAAACGAATTATACCGTGAAGCTGAATTTTCAGTAATCATTTCAAACTTTTATACCGAGCATGGAGAACGTCCTGAATGGGTTATACCCTATGAAATAAAGACACTCAAGAATGGGTATAGAGTAGCTTTTCTAGGAGTAACAGTCTTTTATGAAAAGTTCTATGAGCTTCTTGGCTGGAAGGTGAAGGATCCATTTGAAAGTTTACTAGAAGTGATCCAGGAAATAAAAGGGCAGGCAGATATGATTGTGTTACTCTCACATTTAGGAATAACGGATGATGAGCGTATTGCTGATGATTTTCCTGATATTGATATTATTATTGGGGGACATACACATCACGTTTTACAAAAAGGTAAAAAAATAAATTCAACACTAGTAGCAGGTGCAGGAAAATATGGGCAGTATATTGGCTATATTTCAATTGGAATTGATACTTCAAACAAGCAGTTACTAGAAAAAAAAGCAGAGCTTTTTTCGACTATAGAATTACATGCTATCTGCAAAGAAACAGCATTATTTCTCAATCATCTTTATGATGAAAGCGAACAAATACTTTCTGAAGAAATTGGAGTATTAGATCAAGAGCTTTCAGTAGATTGGTTTAACGATTCACCCTTTCCACACCTTTTAGTAACGGCAATAAGGGAGTGGTGTGATGGAGAAGTCGCAATGGTTAATTCAGGTATATTACTAGAATCCTTACAAAAGGGACCTGTAACAAGAAAGAATATTCACCATATTTGTCCTCATCCAATTAATCCTTGTAAAGTCTATTTAAAGGGAGACGTATTAAAAGAGGTTATTCTCCAATCAAGAGATGAAAAAATGGAGCAATTACAGTTAAAAGGATTAGGATTTCGTGGAAAAGTCATGGGGAGAATGGTTTTTGATGGGATTATAGTAAAAACTGAGTTATTAAGTGATGGAAAGAAGCATGTTACAGAAATTCTTATCAAGAACCAAACCATAGATCCAGACCGCTTATATGCAGTTGCTACGATCGATATGTTTACATTAGGTCCATTATATCCAGAGATTAGCCATGCTGAAAAGAAGATATTTTATATGCCTGAGTTGTTACGTGATGTTTTAGCATGGAAGCTAGGTAAATACCAAATAAAAAGTTAGACGAATAACTACACAAATTTGTTCATATGTCATAAAGATATATGAAGAAAGGAGTGTAGTTATTAAATGGTTACAATGACACCTGTTACGATTGAAGGAAAACAATTTACTGCGATTACGGTTGCTTTGCCTAAAACAAATTTTATGGCCATTACAACTGATAAAGGATATATCATGTGTGGTGCACTTGATGTTGGGCTTTTAAATGAAAAATTAAAAGATCGAGGAATTATCGCTGGTCGGGCAGTAGGTGTGAGAACAATTGAACAACTATTAGAAGCTCCACTTGAATCTGTTACCTATGAAGCTGAAAATCGTGGAATAACTGTGGGTACAAAAGGAAAAGATGCTTTACTTAAGATGTTGTAAGGGGGGACCGTTAGTGGTTGTCTCCTATACATGTTCAATAAATAAATCTAAATAATCTTAGAAAATGATGCGTACATCCCTCCTTACATGCATAAACATAGCTTGTAAAGGAGGGATTAATTTTGGCTAAATATTTCGGTCGTCGCCGCCCTCGTAGAGGACCTTTGCCTTTTCGATATGTGTTATTGCTAACATTGGTTATTTTTATTATTTTAACCGCAGGTAGTTTTTGGGTTGTAAATAAAGAAATCAAACCAACTTTGCTTAGAATCGCTAATCTTGAGGCCTCCTCTGTTGCAACAACGATTATTCAGGAGGCAGTAAAAGAAGAGGTCATAAATACGGGTCAAGCAGAGACGTTAGTTTTAACAGATAAGGATAAAAACGGAAAAATTAATATGATCACCTTTAATGCTAGTACTGTAAATAATATCCACAGGAAAGTGACAGATAATATCACATCAAAGCTTGAGGAAATAGAAAAGGAAAATTTCCATAGCACAAAAAAGGGAAGTCAAGAGATGGAATTAGATCATGGCATTGTTTATTCTATTCCATTAGGTCAAATAACTGATAATGCTATTTTAAGTACGTTAGGTCCTGATATTCCGATTCGGTTTTATTTAATTGGTGATGTACATACTGATGTAAAACAAACAACAAAGGAATATGGAATTAATAGTGCTAATCATCAAGTATCGATATTTGTTGAAGTAACTGTTCAGGTTGTTATACCATTCGCTACTGAAAAAATAACGATCACAAACACTGTTCCAGTTATAGATATTCTCGAGCCAGGTGATGTTCCACAGTACTATAATAATAGTGGCAAAGATACTCCGGCTATTGAATTACCAAAAGTTGAATAGTTGTCATGATGTACCTTATTTGATAAACTATAAAATGTTGAAAATCTAATATGACCAAACCACCTTATCTCAAGATGAGGTAGAGGAGCAATAAACATTAGTACAATATGTGAGGATGACAACGATGACCATATTGAAAAGGGTTTATTGCCGAAGTGAATGAGTACTTGTCTGGTATCATTTATTGGTATTACTTTAAATAAGAGTAATACTGTCATTATAGTTATTCTATAATGGAGGGCTACTGATCGGGATGGAGGATAACATGACATTATTCAAAAAGAGTAATGATAGTTATTTTCTATCGTTACTCTTTTTTATGTTCATTTTTTCGAAGTGAAATCCCAAAAAGGACATTTATATAATTAACAATATATAAAAACAACTTTACCATAGCATCAGGATGGCCCTTCTATATTTTTAGGGAGGCTTTATACATCATGTCAGGAACTATTTTATCTATTGTCCCACCTTTAATTGCTATTATAATGGTAATTTTAACGAGAAGGGTGTTACTTTCTTTAGGTGTTGGAATTGTATCAGCAGCGTTAATTTTAAAGGAATTTTCTATTGTAAAGTCTGGAATGGCAATACTTGACGCTATTAAAGCTATTTTTATTTCAGATGGTGAGTTAAATACATGGAATGTTTATATTATTCTATTTTTACTTATTTTGGGAATGATTACAGCACTTATTTCTATCTCTGGAGGAAGCCGAGCATTTGGTGAATGGGCACAAAAGCGTGTGAAAACTCGTGTAGGTGCACAATTTACAGCAGCTTTACTTGGAATTCTTATTTTTATTGATGATTATTTTAATGCACTTGCAGTAGGACAAGTTAGTCGTCCAATTACTGATCGTCAAAAGGTATCTCGTGCGAAGCTTGCCTATATTATTGATTCAACTTCTGCACCAGTTTGTGTTGTATCACCTATTTCTAGCTGGGGTGCTTACATCATTGCGATGATTGCAACAATTTTAACAACACATGGTGTAACTGAATACTCACCACTAGGTGCGTTTATGACCATGGTTCCGATGAACTATTATGTATTCGCAGCACTTGTACTTGTTTTTGCAGTAGCGTATTTCAATATTAATCTTGGTAGTATGAAGGTTCATGAAGAACGTGCAATGAAAACTGGACAAGTTGTGGATCCAGAAAAAGAAGTGTTAGGTGAAATGAAAGAGGATCTACCTTCTAGTGATAAAGGAACAATTAGTAATCTTGTTTGGCCAATTTTAGCGTTAATTATTGGGACTGTTTCATCGATGTTATATACAGGATATTCAGCGGTAGAAGATAAAGCTGAAGTAAATATTCTTGCTATTTTTGAAAATACGGATGTGTCTACATCACTTTTATATGGTGGTTTATTTGGTCTTGCTATTACGATTCTTTTATTCTTTTCTAAAGGAATCAAGGGAAGTTATTTTCCTTTAGCTATTAAAGAAGGAATAAAGTCCATGTTACCGGCCATTTATATCTTAATGTTTGCATGGGTTATTGTTGATCTAATAGGTCAATTAGAGACTGGTGAATATTTAGCGGGAATTGTTGAAAAATCTGATTTAAATCTCTCATATCTTCCAGTCGTTATGTTTGCATTAGGAGCATTTATGGCTTTTGCAACAGGAACATCATGGGGGACTTTTGGAATCATGCTACCTATTGCTGGAGAAATAACGGCTGCTACAGATATTAATATGCTATTGCCTGCAATGGCAGCGGTTCTTGCTGGTTCTGTTTTAGGAGATCATTGTTCACCAATTTCTGATACGACAATCTTGTCATCAACAGGGGCAGGAAGCCATCATATTGACCATGTACTAACACAACTTCCATATGCATTAATAGGTGGAGCTTTTGCTGCAGTTGGATATTTAGCTCTAGGAATTACAGGAAGTAGTTTAGTAGGATTTATTGTTGTTGCTGTTTTATTAGTCGGTTTTATTTTTATCTTTGCAAAAAAATCCAAAGTCGCATAAAAATTCAGGGTGCAACAAAGTAAATCACAATTTTAGGCGTGAATTCACATTCGAATTCACGCCTTTTATTATTGTTGATGAATTGAGTTTCTTTTTTTAATCTATTAGAATTAACTGATAGTTTCTTAGTTTTTCTAATGTTGAATTAGAAGATGTAAGAAACAAATAAAAAAGTTCAATGGTTGATGTATTTGAAATACCTCAAAAAATATTTTTTGGAAATTAAAAGTTTGATGAACTTAGTGGAATGGAGCGGCAGACACTTGACTCCTACGGGAGGTAGAGGAAAGGCTGAGACCCCGCAGCCGAAGGCGAGGAGACTCAGCTTCCTCCCCGTGGAAAGCAAGTGTCTGGAGCGAAATGAAGCGAACTAGGTTTTACTTTTAACCTATAAAATAAGCAAAAGTATCTAAATCAAAAATGACCAGCTGTATCAATGTTATTACTCATATGTAATTCCTTCGTGGTTTTTTAAAAAGTACAATAAGTTATTTGACTGTTTGCACCTTTAGTGGAACTGATTAGTTTACTCAACTACTATTTTATTATTATAGAAATAATAGTTTCGCTATCGGTTATCAAGAAATCCCTCGGAAATATTTATTTCGTTAATAGGTAAAAGCAGTAGTGAAGAGAGATATTTTGTTGAACTTTACAACAAAAAGGAAAAATAGAACAAATTTTTTTATAATTATTTCCTATAAATAGGAATATTCTGAAATATCATACTAAAATAGTATTTTTTCAAAATTTTATATAGACATAGGCAAAATGTCCATATATACTATGTATAGATTATAAAAAATAATCAGAATATTAGATTATTTCAAATTGTTCTATCATTTAAGATGATAAAGTAAAAGGAGGAAAAAACATGGAAAATCGTCCACAGTGGGGGACAAGGGCAGGCTTTATTTTAGCAGCCGTTGGTTCTGCAGTTGGTTTAGGTAATATTTGGAGATTCCCAGCAACAGCTTATGAAAATGGTGGAGGAGCATTCTTCATTCCATATTTATTTGCTTTATTAACAGCTGGTATTCCGTTACTAGTTATGGAGTTTACAATCGGTCATAAGTACCGTGGATCTGCTCCGATGTCATTAGGAAGATTAAGTAAAGGCTCAGAATGGATTGGTTGGTGGCAGGTTGCGGTAGCATTCGTTATTTCTACTTACTATGCCGTTATTATAGCTTGGGCAATGTCCTACTCAGTCTTTTCGTTTAACCTAAGTTGGGGAGAAGATACAGGCGGCTTCTTAATGGGAGATTACTTAAATCGTATTGACTTAGATGGCGGTGCAATTGGTGATTTCGGAAGTTTAGTTCCTGGAGTATTAATACCACTAGTAATTGTTTGGGCTGTTACATTAGGTGTTCTTTTTGCAGGTGTTAAAAAAGGTATCGAAGTTGCAAATAAAATCTTTATTCCAGCATTAGTTATTTTATTTACTATTATCGTAATTAGAGCGTTAACTTTAGAAGGAGCAGCAGCAGGTTTGGATGCATTCTTTAAGCCTGATTGGAGTAAGATTACTGATGGAAAGGTTTGGGTAGCAGCATACGGTCAGATTTTCTTTAGTTTATCTATTGCTTTTGCTATTATGATTACTTATTCAAGTTACCTACCAAAGAAATCAGATATTACAAACAATGCATTTATCACAGGTTTCAGTAACTCTGCATTTGAATTATTAGCAGGTATTGGAGTATTTAGTGCATTAGGATTTATGGCGGCACAACAAGGTGTTCCTGTAAGTGAAGTTGTTTCTGCAGGAGTAGGATTAGCATTTGTTGTTTTTCCACAAATTATTAATGAATTCCCAGCGTTTAATGAGCTGTTTGGTTTCTTATTCTTCGGATCATTAGTACTTGCAGGGCTATCATCACTTATTTCTATTGTTGAAACATTTGTTGCAGGTGTTCAAGAGAAATTCAAAATTTCTCGTGTGAAAGCAGTTGTAATTGGTGGAGGGGCTTCAGCGTTACTTTCATTAGTTTTTGCAACACAAGGTGGACTATTCTTCCTTGATGCAGCGGATTACTTTATCAATCAATTTGGTGTAGCTTTAGCTGGACTATTTGAGGTAATTGCAATTGCTTGGTTTGCGAAAGAATTGAAAAATCTTCAATCACATGCTAATTCAATGTCAGATATTCAACTTGGAACTTGGTGGAGAGTTTGTTTAGGATTAATTACACCAGTTGTATTAGGATATATGATGTTTGATAACTTACGTACGAACTTAACAACTGAGTATGAAGGATATCCACGTGAGTTCTTATTCAGTTGGGGTTGGACAGTTGCGATTGGCGCAATTTTAGTTGGAGTATTATTTACAATTAAGAAAAGAGCAAATTCAACGACAACATCATCATCTAAGGGGGTATCACAGTAATGAGTGGAAGCGCGATTGCAATGATGGTTATCGGTATGGTTATTATCTGGGGCGGAATGGCTGCAAGTATTACGAATGCTGTGATCAAAGCAAAACAAAAATAATTTTTAGGAAGAGGCGGAGAACATCTGCCTCTTCTTTTTATATTTTGGCTCTTTTTCAAAAGGAATTGTTGTTTTTTATAGTTCGTCTACGCACTAAACTATTTAGGGTTGATTGGAGTGAAATGTGCGAGACTCCAGCGGGAGCAGCGGGACAGGTGAGATCCCACAGGCGCCGTGCGCAGAGGAAGCTCACCGCCCGCCTCGCGGAAAGCGAGCATCCTGTAGCGGAAATCAACCTAACCTATAACCCTTTATATAGTTTATTAATACAGCCTAAATGTTTAATTTGCTTATTTCTTTTTTTGCCTTTCAGCTCGTTCCCATGATTTTAAATGTGGAAAAGGATCAAATGACCATTCAGTTCTTCCATTGTCTTTATAAAGTCCATAATGCAAATGTGGAGGAAACTTACCTGAAGTACCAGGAGGACCGTAACCTGAGCTTCCTACAGATCCAATAAGCTGTCCAGGTTCAACGATTTGTCCAGTTTGCAAACCATCAGCAAAACCATTTAGGTGAGCAAAGTAGTGGTAGGTATTATCAATATCACGAATTCCTACTCTCCAACCACCAAATCGGTTCCAGCCCTTCATTTCTATTACTCCATAGCAGGTGGATTTCACAGGAACACCATAGTTAGCAAAAATATCAGTTCCTTCATGAATTCTTCTTCCACCCCAGCCTCTTGCATCACCCCAAGTGTTTTTATAACTATAATTATGGTTTAAAGGAACAGGAAAGGAATGCTGAGCTAAATTTAAATGACCAAACTTTTTATATAACTTCATATGCCCTAATATAATTCCTACTGTTTTATCTCGTTGATAGTAATCCCATAAACCAATTTTTAAGTTTTCCATATCAGTTCCATAAGATCGTAGGTAATTAGCGAATGAATAAAGTACATCTTCGTCATTAGTTAGCTCAGCAAGGTCATCACCATCACCGTCTTCACCAATTCCGCCAAATAATCCGATGCTTCTTGGATTTTTATCTTCTTTATTTGGATTTAATGGACCTGCCCATACCTCAGGCTTAATGAAAATCTCGATTAATCCCTCAGCTTTCGGAATGTCTTTTCGTGAATGGCGCACATTTCTTTCATACTGATCCACAGCTGCTAACACATACCAAGGGATATTTGTTATAGCTTCAACCTTTGTATATAAGCTCATTAGCTTTTTTTCGTCTTCTTCCTGATTTGTTTCAGCACCATATGTTAAAGTTTGTGCTGATAAACTAATCACCATAAAGATGATGACACTGGTTATTGCTTTATGCACAGTAATGAGCTCCTTTCAAACAAAACTTTAGAATTTAGTAGTGCTGATCGATTTACTATTCTTTTTATAGTTTGGTTCTTGTTAGGAATTTAATTAATAGAAAATGTTAGAAATTACAAAGGACCCTTTCTCTTGTCCCACTTGAGTGCTTATGTTAAAGTGGTAACGTATATGGAAAATGTTCTGATTATCTCTTTTGGTATGGCTCTTTTCTGAAAGATTGCTGCTATTTGACCAAATAACTGACGAAAACAGTGTTTTTATTGTATCAAAGGTTCGATTCTAAAAAGAAAAGATGACACTAGACTTGATACAGGGTTGTTTCCTTTTGTTCTTATAGTAACAAAGTTTACGAAAACTGCCTTTGGGATAAATCTTAGATAATGTAATGGAGTTGAATCAGATGGCGAAAAAAGAAGAATATTTGCGTAAGCCAGAATGGTTGAAGATAAAGTTAAACACAAACGAGAACTATACAGATTTGAAAAAGCTAATGAGGGAAAAGAATCTTAATACTGTATGTGAAGAAGCAAAATGTCCTAATATTCATGAGTGCTGGGCTGTTCGTCGTACAGCTACATTTATGATCTTAGGAGCTGTTTGTACACGTGCTTGTCGCTTCTGCGCTGTTAAAACAGGATTACCAACAGAGCTTGACTTAGCTGAGCCAGAACGTGTAGCAGACTCTGTTGCACTTATGAATTTAAAACATGCTGTTGTTACAGCTGTAGCACGCGATGACTTAAAGGATGGTGGCGCACAGGTATTTGCTGAAACTGTCCGAGCAATCCGACGTAAAAGTCCATTTACAACAATTGAAGTATTGCCATCAGACATGGGTGGAGATTACGATAATTTAAAAATGTTAATGGATGCTAAGCCTGATATCTTGAATCATAATATTGAAACAGTTCGTGAACTAACACCAAGAGTTCGTGCACGTGCTAAATATGATCGATCATTAGAAGTACTTAAACGTGCAAAAGAAATGCAACCACAAATTCCAACAAAATCAAGCCTTATGATCGGACTTGGTGAAACAAAAGAACAAATCATTGAAACAATGGATGATTTAAGAGCTAATGATGTAGATATTATGACAATAGGTCAATATCTACAACCAACAAAAAAACATTTAAAAGTTCAAAAATACTATCATCCTGATGAATTTGCAGAATTACGTGAAATTGCTTTAAGCAAAGGGTTTAGCCATTGTGAGGCAGGTCCGTTAGTTCGTTCATCTTATCATGCAGATGAGCAAGTAAACGCAGCAGCAAAACAAAAACAAGCACATGCATAATATGTAGGAAAAAAGGAAGAGGAGTGCTCTTCCTTTTTTCTTTTTAGAAACTAAGCTCCAGTCTTGCGCTTTTTATTGCATTTGTTCTTTTTTATAGCGAGATTTTTCGTATTGATCTTTCATATCGTCATCGATTTCTTCGTTCATCTCTCCGTAGCCTTCACCATTGGCATTTTCTCCTGTATTAAGTGCACGACCTTGTGGAGATTCAAGCATTTTATTGATGGTTTTAGTGATAATTTCATCAATATCACGGCTTGTAGAATCGAGTGGACTATATGCCTCAATTTGCTGAATCATATTAGGATTATCTGAAACGTAAACGTGATAGTACCTTGGGATTGCAGATAAGGCAGTCTTTTTTACTTGATCTGCCGTTTCAAAGCGATCTTCTGAATCTGTATTATAGGCCACAAGTACTTCCTCATCTGTTACTAAAGTGGCAACATCCTCTACGTTAGGAAGTTGAACAGCTAAACTGCTTATTGTGTTTGCAACTTGTTCACGATCTAAACCTGGTGTTTTTGTATAGGTAACATCTTGAGGAATGCCACTTTTTTGATGTCTTACAAATCCGAAATTAGCATCATTATCGTTAGCATTTGGCATACCTTCTTCATTGTAAAGTTCCGGGCGATCATGTACATTTAATGTATTACCACTTTGATGAAAAAGAGAGTTTTCCTCTTCAGCTCCATACTGACAAGCAGTTAATAATGATAACCCAATTACACCTATTGCTAATTTTGTTTTTATCAATATTAGCACCTCCTCAACCTTATCATTACCAAAGATAAGATAAATTTTCTTAGTAATTGATGGTTGTGATTGATTAGATTATGATAAAGGTAATAGAATAAGGAATATGACGAGGTGAAAAAACATGATTGTTGTTCAAAATCAGAATTTTGAATTGATAAGAGAAGAAAAAGATGGTTTTAATGAAGAAGCCTTCAAAGAAAGATATAGCGATATCCTAAACAAGTATGATTTTATTGTAGGAGATTGGGGATATAGCCAATTAAGACTTAGAGGTTTTTTTGATGATCAAAATCAAAAAGCAACTTATGATACTAAAATTAGCACTTTGGATGAATATATTTATGAATACTGTAATTTTGGTTGTGCTTATTTTGTGTTAAAGAAGGTAAAAAAATAAGGATGTTTCTTTGTCGGATTTTGTAGGATCGCTGATAAATATCGAAAATCGCCGATAAATCCACAGAATCGCCGATCATCTTAAAAATCGAAGTAAAGTGAAATTGCGGTTTTGCAGTTGGTGTCTATAAATTTATAAGAAAAAAAGAGGATGGGACATAAGTATTTAAGCTAATGAAAAACCCGTATTATTAGGTGATATGTCAATTAAACATTCGCCTAATAATTCGGGTTTTTATTAGCAGTTTTTTGATTTAGCATACTATTTTTAAGAACTAGTGAAATGGAGCGGAAGACACTCGACTCCTACGGGAATTGAGGAAAGGCTGAGACCCCGCAGGCATGCCGTGGAGGCTCAGCTTCCTCCCCGTGGAAAGCGAGTGTCTGCAGCGCAATGGAACGAATTTATTTCTTTCAGCTTTACTCAATTTAGATTTATACGTCTTTTTGAATGATTTCTTTAATTATGTCCCAGCCTCATAACATCTTGAAACTAATTCAAATACACCTATTTAGAAGTATATGGTGGTTCTTCATTTTTATTAGGATCATCATGTGTAGGATGCGCTGGGGCATCTTGTCTTTCTAAATTTTGATGAAGAGATTTATTTTCATAGTTAAAAGCACTATAGTACCGTTGACCTTCCTGCCACGGTGTACTTTTATTGAAAACTGGTTCATTTTTTCCCCTGGGTGATCCGTAAGGACCTTCCGGAAGCTGCTCTGGAACTAAAAAGTTTCTCATTGTTTCTACATTTGAAAAATCGGTATATGTTTCTTGTTCTTTATCATCCATTACCTTCACCTACCTTAAACTTAGGTTTTACAGGAATGATGATTGAAATACATGTTAAACAATCTGATATAAAAAATCACGAAGTTCTTCAGCGTCTTCCTTATTAAGCTTGTATGCAAATTCTAAATATCCCGGTTCTTTCAAGTCATCTTCACCAATAATGGCAAAGCGATTTCCTTGAATGTCGAGAACGATTTGTTTACCGTAATATCGATCACTTTGAATAATTGCTAAATCAAAGCGTTGATTTTTCCCCATAAAACTAACAAATCTCGTCTTCGTTTCCACTGTGTCATCGTACAAAAAAAATCTTTCTGACATAATATCGCTCCTATAGATACTATTTTCTACCATTGATTAACCTAATCTCATTTTATCATAAGGAATAATAAAAAATCTTTTCGATGATTTTTAGACAAATTTCTCGGGAAAAATAAAATTTACCAAGAAATAAGTCGAATGATAAAATTTTGTGATAAAATATGAATACGTAAAGGTGAATGCCAGAAGGGTTGAGTACTTATGAATAGTGGATTTTGGAATAAGAATTATAGGAGAGTAAAAAAGTGGAGTAAGCTTTTTTATCCACAGCGTAAGTTAAGATATTATCCTCCTAAATTTGTACTTAGAGACCCCGTGTTTGAAGGAGTATATCATGCAATGAATAGTGGCCAACAGGTTGCTGTTATTGTTGTATCTATTTCTAATATCCGCGAATTTTCACAACAGTTCGAACCAAAACAACTTGAAGAATATAAAAACGAAATAAAAATAGGATTCCAACATATCTTTGAGGAATCATCATATAGTGAAGATCTTTTAGTAGTACATGACTATTATAATGAAGGATTAACAGTATTCTTAAAAATACATGATGAGAAACAAAGTGTAGTACATATTGAAAATATGCTTAGAATTCTAACCCCGAAACTTGAAAGATGGATGTATGCGAAGTATCCATATTTTAATCAGACATTTGAAATAGGCTATATGTTTGTTGAAAAAAATGACGGTTCAACACAAGACGCACTATATACAGCACAGCAGCAGGCTGTAGCTATGGCAGAAAAGCGTATACAATCACGCTATATAGAAACCCTATTAGAAATGCGAGATATCATTCAAAAACGAGAAATCACTTTATTAGCTCAACCAATTATTGATTTAGCTACAAAGCAGATTAAAGCTTGGGAATTTTTGACAAGAGGTCCGAAAAACACGTCACTTGAAAATCCTTTACAGCTCTTTTCTCTTGCTAGGCAATCAAACTTAATATACGACCTTGAATTATTGGTTTTAGAGAAGGCTTTTCAAATGATTGGTCGAGTAGGTTGTCGTGATGATGTGTTTTTGAATTTCACACCTATTACATTAGGAAATAAACGGTTTATTCCAGCGCTTGAAAAGCTTTTAAAGCGCTATGAAGATATTTTGCCAAATAAAATGATCTTTGAGGTGACAGAAAGAGATTCTATTGATGGTTTAACATTCTTCCATGATAATATAAAGGAATTACGCAAGATGGGCTTTAGGATCGCTGTAGATGATACTGGAGCAGGATATTCTAGCTTGCATACTATTAGTGAGATTCTTCCAGATATTATTAAAATTGATCGTTCGGTTATCCAAGATATTGATACAAATACCGTTAAAGAATCAATGCTAAAAGGACTTATCCTAATTGCAAAGGAAACAGGTTCTTTAGTTGTCGCTGAGGGAATTGAAAAGAAAGAAGAAGCTGACGTACTTATGAGGAATCAAGTTGATTTGGCACAGGGATATTTTTATGCTAAGCCTGGAACATTAGAAAAAGGAAGAGTAGCTTTATAATTAGGGATGGTGATTGAAAGTGTATTTTGTTGATCGGGAAGATATTGAGGCAAAATTGATTTATTTAGAAGATCAGATAAAATTATTTAGAAGTCAACCTTCTTGGGAAAGTTCTATAGAAAAAGCCGCGTTAGAAAGAATTTGTCACATGACAATTGAAACAATTATAGATGTGGGAAATTCGATGATTGATGGCTTCATTATGCGTGATCCTGGTAGCTATGAAGATATAATTGACATCTTATTAGACGAAAAAGTTGTAAATGACTCTGAATCAAATGGACTAAAAAAACTAATTGGCCTAAGAAAAATACTTGTTCAGGATTATCTTCAAATAAATTATGATGATTTATTAGCTGTTTACTCAGAACAAGAAGATCACTTAACTGAATTTCCTAAAAAAGTCCGTACATACATTGAAAATGAATTAGGTCCTGTATCTGCTTTCAAACCAGTAAATTAATAGTACATGTGGGATGGTCTTAATAAGGTCATCCTTTTTGTTTATTAAATTATAATAGAGATTTTTGCAGATTATTTGAGATGAGAAGAAGCATATAAAAAGATCATACAAAAGGAGTAACAACCATGAAAACATACAAAGGTTATTTAATTGATTTGGATGGGACAATGTATCGAGGTAGTGAGCAGATTGAAGCGGCTAGTGAATTTGTTACATATTTAGCAAAAAATAACCTACCTTATCTTTTTGTTACAAATAATTCCTCACAAACTCCTCAGCAGGTAGCTGAAAAGTTAAATCGTTTTCAGATTTCGGCAACAAAAGAAAGTGTTTTTACCACGAGTCAGGCAACAGCTAATTATATAAGCGAAGAGAAAGAGAATGCTACAATTTATGTAATTGGAGAAGAGGGCTTGAAACAAGCATTAATCAACAATGGACACCAACTAGTTGATGATCATCCTGATTATGTTGTTATAGGAATTGATCGGGAAATATCGTATGAAAAATTATCAAAAGCTTGTATTGCAGTACGTAATGGTGCAACATTTATTTCAACGAATGGAGATATTGCCATTCCAACAGAAAAAGGTTTATTACCTGGTAATGGTGCATTAACATCGGTGATCTCAGTTTCTACAAATACATCGCCAATTTTTATTGGTAAGCCTGAGCGTATTATCGTTGAACAAGCATTACAGCAACTAGGAGTTGCAAAGCAGGATACTGTCATGGTAGGAGATAACTATGCTACAGATATTATGGCTGGGATTAATTGTGGGTTAGATACATTGCTTGTTCACACAGGAGTAACAACTAGAGAGCATCTTGTACATTACCCAATACAACCAACTTATACAGTAGATTCTTTAACAGATTATCTTAAACAGCTGTAGAAAGTGAGTTAGGTAGCTTTTGAAGAGGCTCCTGTGCTTTCTAAGCTTATAAACAAAGGGGGAATAATAAGTTAATAGCCACTCAAGCTTTTAAGTATGTAGTCATACACATGGGCTCATAGTGGCTATTACTTTTAGTACTTATTCAACATCTCTTGCACGGTGAGCGAGCCTGCTTGACGCAGCAGCTGCAATCGCTCCAACAATATCATCTAGAAACGTATGACATTTACCACCTGATTTATCATTTAAATATTGCAGGATACCAGGCTTTAGTTTATCGATATAACCATAATTTGTGAAACCAATTGAACCATATATATTTACAATGGAGAAAGCAAGAATTTCATCTACTCCGTACAAGCTTTCATCTGTAGCAATGATCGATTGAAGTGGTTCCTCAAGTTGTCCTTTTTCAGCTAATATATCGAATTGAATTCCTGTTAAAACCGCATTCTGTACTTCTCTTTTAGTAAGAACACGATCTACATTCTCAAGACAATCCTCCATTTTTAGATCAGGATGATATTTTTCTTGTAAAAAATACACAAGGTCAGCTATATCTTCAAGTTTTACACCACGCTTGACCATCCAATCTCGTGCTGTTTTTTCGACGATATCCATTTTTTCTTCACTTTTCATTTAAAGTCACCTATCTCTCTTTTTTGCGTATTTATTCATTGTATGACAACTCTTCCACAACTATTCAAAACGAATACAAAATGAGCTAGCTTATTCATTTTATCTTTTTAGCATCAGGTAATGTAAAAGCTATTCACTGGCATCTCGAGTTGGTGTATAAATATTAGGGTCACATACTTCTAATTTTATACAAAAAAATGAGATTGTAATCAGCATGTGTCTCCACTTTTGACATATACCCTCTTTACTTCTTCTATAAAACTGTTAAACTCCCTGCTTTAATTCATCATAAATAGGTGATGATTTGATTACGATAGAATAAGAACCATTTCTCTGGAGGGGAAGACATTGAAAAAAACAATACATGATGTGTATGGGATAAAAGTTAAGGAACTTACAAAAGAAGGACAGTTTGAGACATTTCAATTACATCAATCACGTTTTTTAATCGTTCCAGCTTCACATATTGATGAAGATGAGCTTTATGAGTTATATCAACTAAGTCAATACATGATAGAAAAAAGAGAACCAAATATCGCAAGCATTGTTTTAACAAAAGAAAATCATCTTTTTTTTGAGAAAGATAAAATCAAATATGTCATATTAAAATGTTCTCCATACAATCAAGCAAGATTAACTCAATTAGGTCGTGACTTAGCGCGTTTTCACTTAAAAGGTAGAACATACCCTTATCAGGTATCTAAAACGCAAAGAATTGGGCAGTGGAAATTACTATGGGAAAAACGATTAGATCAATTGGAGAATTTTTGGAGAGGTAAAATACAAAGTCAGCCTTTAACTTCTTTTGAAAAAATGTTTGTAGAATCATTTCCTTATTATTTAGGATTAGCAGAAAATGCGATTCAATATTTAGTAGATACTGAATTGGATGAGGAACCACAACCAATTGATTCAGCAACAATTTGTCATCACCGTTTCCATTCAAACACATGGAATGATGTAATGTGTGTAAAATCTCCAATTGATTGGGTTTTTGATCATAGTAGTAGAGATATTGCAGAGTATATGAGATATCTTTATTTTGAAAAGCAAGAAGAGTTCAAATTAAGCGGATATAAATTTTTAGATGATTATGATCGTACATCACCACTATCGTCTTTCTCATGGAGACTCATTTATAGCAGATTATTATTTCCTATTCATTATTTTGAATGTGTAGAAAGTTATTATTTAGCAGGAGACGATATGAAGCTTGTATTAGAGGACAGGATGGAGGAAATTCTCAAATCTTCTGGTCATTATGAATCCTTTTTACGAAGCTACTCAAGTATGCTCTCTATGAGAACAAAGAGAATTCAATTACCAGCTGTAGATTGGTTAGTGAATATTGGGCATTAACTTTTGGTGGAGGCTGGAGATTCTAACGTTCAGCCTCTAACTTATCACAACTTGATTTCATAGCTTATGATAAAATAGACTATAAGTTTTTATTCTGACTGTTTACGTTAATCTAAGCTGTTAATAACAGTATCTTTGCTTTGAGAAAGTCTTATAAAGCATGATTACATACATAGTTACAAAGCAACCAAATCATAAAAGAAAATATCTTTAATACTGTGTAGGGGTGTGTATATTGACAAAGCCTTATATTTTTATAACTAGAAAATGTTCAGAACAGCAGTTAAAAGCATTATATGAAATCGCAGATGTTGAAATGTGGCCAGAAGAGGAAGCTCCTTGTCCTAGAGAAATATTAGTCGAAAAAGCAAAAATGGCAGATGGTCTTTTAACGATGCTCTCTGACTCGATTGATCAAGAATTATTAGATTGTGCTACGAACTTAAAAGTTGTCGCAAACTTAGCGGTTGGTTTTGATAATATTGACATTAAGTATGCAGAAGCAAAAGGAATTGTGGTTTGTAATACACCAGATATTTTAACAGACACTACAGCAGATTTAACATTTGGATTATTATTGTCTACAGCAAGGAGATTGATAGAAGCAGCAGATTATGTGAAAAATAATCAGTGGAAAAGTTGGGGGCCATTACTTTTAGCAGGTTATGATGTACATCATAAAACAATTGGTATTGTTGGTATGGGGAAAATTGGACAAGCCTTAGCAAAGCGTGCAACAGGATTTGAAATGGATATTCTTTATCATAACCGTTCTAGAAATACTGAAGCTGAAGAGATATTAGGTGCAAGATATTGTTCCTTAGATGAATTATTACAAACATCAGACTTTGTTGTATGCCTTACTCCACTAACGAATGACACTAAAGAGCTATTTAATAAGATATCATTTCAGAAAATGAAATCTACAGCAATTTTTATTAATGCAAGTCGTGGAGCTGTCGTTAATGAGCGAGATTTATACGAAGCTTTAATAGATAAAGAAATTGCTGGTGCAGGTTTGGATGTATTTACGAAAGAACCCATTTCAGCAGATCATCCCCTTGTAGGATTACCTAATGTCGTAGCATTACCACATATAGGAAGCGCTAGTATAGAAACTAGATTATCGATGGTCGAACTGTGTGCTGCAAATATGTATGCAGTCTTAACAGGAATGGAGCCAAAAACTAGGGTTAAAGTAAAATAATTGTTTAGTAGGAAATTATGTTCCTCAGTTAACGTTTTTGGCTTGTTATATATTTTTCCTAATAATCACAGTTAAGCTAGAGGAAAAAGTTCGTTCCATTGCACTGCGGATACTCGCGTTCCACGGGGAGGAAGCTGAACTCCTCGGCAACGCCTTGCGGGGTCTCAGCCTTTCCTCTAGTCTAGTACCCCAGGTGCCCTAGTGTCTTCATCTCCATTTTACTAGTTCTTAAAAACAGTAGACAAAATCAAAAAAACTTCTGAAGAGAAAGATCCGAACTATTAGAGATTAATTGAAATATCACCTTAATAATCATTAACTTAAATACTTATGTCCCAGCCACAATTAATTTTATAAAAAGAAATTATTAAATTTAATCCTTAATGCAACAACCATGTAAACGTTTTCTTTTAAAAAACTGAAAATTCACCCTTGTAAAACAGTTATAAGCATTTTATAATGACAAGTATATCATTAGTGTCTTTTAAGAGAGAACAATTGTACTCTATAGATGAACAAAAGGAGTGGGAAGAGTGAAAGCAATTCATGTAGGACTTTTAGGACTTGGAACGGTTGGAAGTGGTGTTGTTAAGATAATCGAAGATCACCAAGATAAATTAATGCATCAAGTTGGTTGTCCAGTGCAAGTAAAGAAGGTTCTTGTTAAAAATATAGAAAAAGATCGCCAAGTTCATATTAGTAAAGAAATGCTTACAACGAACGTTGAGGATGTTATAAACAATCCTGATATAGATGTGGTTATAGAAGTAATGGGTGGAGTAGAAGAAACTCGCCAGCATTTAGTTGATGCTCTAAAAGCTAAAAAACATGTAGTAACAGCAAATAAAGATTTAATGGCAGTGTACGGAACAGAATTACTTTCAATTGCTACTGAAAATGGCTGTGATTTATTTTATGAAGCAAGTGTAGCTGGTGGAATCCCAATTCTACGTAGTTTAGTTGATGGTTTAGCATCAGACAGAATTACAAAAATGATGGGAATTGTGAACGGAACAACGAACTTTATACTAACAAAGATGACTAAGCTTGGAAGTGCTTATGATGAAGTATTGAAGGAAGCACAAGATCTTGGTTATGCAGAATCTGATCCTACATCAGATGTAGAAGGATTAGATGCAGCTAGAAAAATGGCTATTCTTGCAAGACTAGGATTTTCTATGCATGTTGATTTAGAAGATGTAAGTGTTAAAGGGATTTCTAGTGTTACAGATGATGATATTAGCTATAGTAAACGTCTTGGATACACAATGAAGCTTATCGGTATTGCACAACGTGAGAATGGAAAGATTGAAGTCGCTGTTGAACCAACACTTTTACCAGAGACTCACCCTTTAGCTGCTGTAAATGATGAATTTAATGCAGTTTATGTTTATGGAGAAGCTGTAGGTGAAACAATGTTTTACGGACCAGGTGCAGGAAGTCTTCCTACTGCAACAGCTGTTGTTTCAGATCTAGTAGGAGTAATGAAAAATATGAGATTAGGTGTTAATGGCCGCAGTGCAGTAGCACCACAATTTGAAAAACAATTAAAGAGTCCAGAACATATTTACGCACAGCATTTCTTACGTATAAGCGCGAAAGATCAGGTTGGAGCATTTTCAAATATTACCTCTCTTTTCTCAGAACGAGGCGTAAGCTTTGAAAAAATCCTTCAGCTTCCTATTAAAAATAGTAATCTAGCAGAAATTGTTATTGTGACACATAAAGCAGCTCAAAGTGATTTTGAAGAAATTTTACAGCGTTTAAATGATTTACCTGTTGTTGAAGAAGTGAAAAGTACGTATAGAGTGGAAGGGAACGGTTCGATATGATGTGGAAGGGACTTATTCAAGAGTTCGAAGAATTTTTACCAGTAACTGAAAATACACCAAGATTAACTTTGCAAGAAGGAAATACACCACTTATTCATTTACCTAAGCTTTCTGAAAAGCTTGGAATTGAATTGTATGTTAAAACAGAAGGTACAAATCCTACAGGCTCTTTTAAAGATCGTGGAATGGTTATGGCAGTTGCTAAAGCTAAAGAAGCTGGCAGCGATACGGTAATTTGTGCGTCAACAGGTAATACTTCAGCAGCAGCAGCAGCGTATGCTGCAAGAGCAAATATGAAGTGTATCGTTTTGATTCCAGATGGTAAGATTGCCTTTGGTAAGCTAGCACAAGCTGTTATGTATGGTGCAGAAATTTATGCGATTCAAGGAAACTTTGACCATGCATTAACTATGGTCCGAAATATCAGTGAAAAGTTACCGATTACTTTAGTTAACTCTGTTAATCCATATCGTATTGAAGGTCAAAAAACGGCAGCTTTTGAAGTGTGTGAGCAGCTTGGAAGTGCACCAGATTATTTAGCTATTCCAGTTGGGAATGCAGGAAATATCACGGCTTACTGGAAAGGCTTTAAAGAATATAACGAGAAGAAGCAAACAGGTTTACCAATTATTCATGGCTTCCAGGCTGAAGGTGCAGCAGCAATTGTTAGAGGAGAGCCAATTGAGAACCCGGAAACAATTGCAACAGCGATTCGTATCGGAAATCCAGCTAGCTGGGAAACGGCTGTAAGAGCTAAAGAAGAGTCTAACGGTAAAATTGATTCTGTTACAGATGAAGAAATTATAGAAGCATATCAGTTAATTGCGCGTGAAGAGGGAGTATTCGCAGAGCCAGGATCATGTGCTTCAATTGCTGGGTTAATTAAACATCGTAAATTAGGTTTAATTAAAGAAGGAAGTAAAGTTGTAGCAGTACTAACAGGAAATGGCTTAAAAGATCCTAACACAGCAATTGACGTTTCTGAGATCAAGCCGCTTGTTTTACCTAATGATGAAGAAGTTTTTCTGCAACAATTGACTGGAGTCGCGGTTCGATGAAAGAAGGAGAGATGTTAAAGATTACAGTGCCAGGTAGTACGGCTAATTTAGGACCAGGTTTCGATTCGATTGGCCTTGCACTTGGTAAATATTTAACTCTTGAAGTCAAGACAGCTGAGCAAATACGTTTCATACCAATGACAGAAGATGTTAAGGATATCCCGACAAATGAGGATAACCTTATTGCTAAAGTTGCTTTAAAAGTAGCATCCATGCATACCAAACCTTTACCAACGTGTGAGGTAAAGGTTTGGAGCGAAATTCCGATGGCAAGAGGTATTGGAAGTAGTGCAGCAGCTATAATAGCAGGAATTGAATTAGCTAATCAGCTTTGTCAGCTACAATTAACAAACGATGATAAACTAAGAATCGCAAGCCTTGAAGAAGGTCATCCAGATAATGTGGGGGCATCTCTTTACGGTGGGTTGGTAATAGGTCTTCATGAACAGGAACAAACTGAAATAATTTGTGTGAAGAATATCGATGTTGATGCAGTAGTTGTTGTACCAAAATATGAGGTATTCACTAGTGATGCAAGAAATGTATTACCTCAAGTTTTAGAATATAAAACGGCTGTTGAAGCAAGTGCAATAGGTAATATGTTAGTGGCAGGCCTTATGACGAATAATTGGTCACTAGTAGGAAAGATGATGAACAAGGATTTACTTCATCAACCATATCGCTCATCCCTTATTCCTGAAATTTCGTTAGTTCAAGAAAAAATGGATGAACTTGGTGCATATGGTTCAGCATTAAGTGGAGCTGGTCCAACAGTGATCTGTTTTATTGAAAAAGGAAAAGGTAATACTTTAGCGAAAATGCTAGCTGCGGATTTCACTAATTGTGATGTAGAGCATTTAAGTATTGATCTAGAAGGTTGCAAAGTGGAGCTAATACAAGAAGTAAAAAATGTATAAAAATTAAAAGGACTGACAATTGTCAGTCCTTTTTCAGTGGTCTTCAAAGTAGAAAATCACTTAGTTTTAGGTGCCTGTAGATCTTATTAAAATACCTGTTCTACTTCAATAATACCTGGTACTTCTTCTAATAGTGCACGCTCTATACCAGCTTTTAAAGTGATTGTTGAGCTTGGGCAGCTTCCACAAGCACCTAAAAGGCGTAGCTTTACAATTCCATCCTCTACATCAACTAATTCACAATCTCCTCCATCGCGAAGTAAGAAGGGACGTAGTTTATCTAGAACTTCTTGAACCTGATCATTAATAGTTGCTTCCATTCAAATCAAACTCCTTTCTTTCCTTAATCATATTATATTTGAAATGTCGCAAAAAATCTAATCGAAAGATTAAAATATGTTTCCATTTTATTCCTGTGTATATAAAAGGATTATTCTAAATACGCAAACTAAAGAATCACCCTTTGGTACTATATTATCATAAATAACGCAGAAGGTAACGAAAATTGCTCCTTTTCGCTCCAGACACACGAATAGCGGGGAAGGAAGCTGTGGGGTCTTTGGCTTACCTCTATACCTGCAGGAGAAAAGTGTTATATTCTCTTCCACTATTAGCTCCAATCTTGAAACAGAGTGAAAAGTAGTTTGTTTAAAATGTCATTTTCCGCGATAAGAATGGTCATAATTTCATTATTCGAATACAATGGAGAAAAAGAAGTGTAGGTGTGATGGATGAAAACTGTGGAAATTTGCGTATATGGAGCCGAGATTCTTTGTCCAAGCTGTGTGAATTTGCCGTCAGCTAAAGAAACATATGAATGGTTAGAGGCAGCGCTTAAAAGGAAGTATAAAGAACAGCACTTTAAAATAGCTTATGTTGACATACATGAGCCCCCGAATGATCCAGAAAAAAAAGAGTTTGCTGAAAAAATTCTAGAAGATGAATATTTCTATCCTCTTGTTGTGATAGAAGGCAATGTAGTTGGTGAGGGAAATCCTCGGTTAAAAAGAATATATGAAGAATTTGATAAATATGGTTATGTGAGTACTACACCTTAATTTTTAAATAGTATTAATATCAGCCATCAAAAAAAGAGGATAATTATAAAGAGAAGCTTCAATTTTGATCATCTCTTTTATAATTATCCTCTTGTCTATTTAGTTTATCCGTTATGATATTTATACATCCAAAGTACACCAGATTTAAGTAGACGTGGCACACGCCCCATTAAAGGTCGATCATTTACAAGCCCGAAGCCTTGTTTTTTACCTAATGACCCTAGAACACCTTTTAATTTAAAAGGTGGGAATGATTCTGGTAATGGCTGGTTATTCCATTTTTTTAGTAAAACCTGAACAATTTGCTCAGCCTGGGCTTCCGCCAATTGTGCACTTGGTGCGTGGGGTAAGCTTGCACAATCACCTAGAACAAATGCATCTTCATAATTTGGAATAAAGTGCTGTGTTGTTAAAATAACTCGACCTTGGTTGTCTTTTTCAACAGGTAGATCACGGACAACCTGATTAGGCTGAATACCAGCAGTCCAAACAATTACATCACAATCAAATGGTTGATCATGATTATAGACAACATTCGGTTCAACTTTGGTAATGTTGGCCCCACTAATAATTTCAACACCATGCTCTGTAAACCATTTTTCAACATAACTACTTAATCTTTCAGGGAAGCTAGACAAAATATGTTTACTGCGATCAAATAATTTAATGTTTAGATCTTTGCGGCTTTCTCTAAGCTCACTTGCTAGCTCAACGCCACTTAAACCAGCACCAACGATTGCGACAGTAGCATCTGCAGATAAATTATTTAACTTTTGATACGTGCTACGAGATTGATCAATTGTTTGTATACTATAAGTGAATTCATCTGCACCTGGGACATTATGATATTTATCTTCACAACCTAATCCAATAATTAAGTCATCATAAGGAATAGTATCTTCGTTTTCTAAAACTACTTCCTTTTTCTCGAGATCAACAGAAACGACATTTCCGAATTTTGAATGCAGACGAGGGTGCTCTGGAAAAGAAACTCGAATATGATTGTCAGAAATTGTTCCTGCAGCCAATGCATAGTATTCGGTTTTAAGACAATGATAAGGATTTCTATCAATAAGTGTTATTTGAACATCATCAGGCAACTGGTTTGGTAAAAGCCTTAAAAGGACACGCATTCCGCCGTACCCGCCGCCAAGAATCACTAGGTTTTTCATATTTGATACCCCTTTTTCCCCACGTTTTTATAAAGTATGAGAGTAGTTATAGCATTAATTAAGTCTTAAGTGGTATGGTTAAGGTCGAGAATCAATTACACCTTAGGACTAACTGCAAACTTATAATAATTTAATTATAACGAAAATTTGTGGACATGTATCTTATAATTTAGTCATTTATTTATGAAATATGAAAAAAGAAAGTGGACTAGATAATAAAAAAATATAATCCTCTCTTATACAAAATACCATAAAAAAGTATATCGAATTTCATATAAAATCACAACATATTCTTAATAAAACGTTTTCTTTTATAGTAAAATTTCACTTATCTTAAATTAGTAGAACACATTTTACTTCTTATGTAGAACATATAGTTATGCTCTTATTATTATTAAGCTGAAAATAGTTAAGTATGATAGGCAATAATAAAGTTTGACGTAATTGCTGATACCTATTAGGATAGAAATTAAATAGAGAGGTGTGAAGAATGAAGCCGATAATTGAATTTTGTATTAGTAATTTGGCAAATGGATCTCAAGCTGCTTTAGAAATACTTGAGAAAGACCCAAATTTAGATATTATTGAATATGGTTGTCTTAGTTATTGTGGCAAATGCTACAGTTCATTATATGCGTTAGTAAATGGTGAAATTGTTACAGGAGAAAATCCAGAGGGTTTGGTCGAAAATATCTATACGTATTTAGAAGAAAACCCAATGTTTTAAATTCCTATAAAAAAAGCTGATACAGAAGTGATGATAAGATACTTCTGTATCAGCTTTTTATATTTGCCCCTTTTAGCCTGACTTTTGCTCGCGCATTTCTGACCAACGATCTTTTGCCATTTGGACAATTCCTTTTTCGACTGTATCTTTTTGTTTTTCAATAACTCTTGAGAAATATCTTGTTGCTTGTACGTGATTGTCGACACGACGGCTAAGCTCTCCGATAATATATAGTAGCTTAACCTCTGATAAATGAGTTTCAGAATAGTCACTATTCATATAAGATTTAAGATACTCTTCTAATGCAAGACGAATAAAACGTTGTTCTTCTGCTATGTTTATTTCTTCTGTTCGGTATAACCATGATAAGCGTAAATAAAGTCCAGCTAACGCAATATTCTTTTCTTTTTTTATAGTGGCGCAGTAAATGGCTAATTTATATGAGTTAATTGCAGTTTCTAAAGATCGCTCATCACAATAGAACTTGTTGTTCCAGTTTGTAGAAATTTTCTCTTGGATAGCTTCCATAGTCATAGGTGGAAAGTAATTACTAGATTCTTCTGTGGAAGAAAATCCACATGATGGACAAACATGGACATAATATAAAAGTGGATTTATCTTTGTAGTAACATAAAAAGAACAAAAGTCTGTATCATGATTATGAGCACGAATGTACCTAGAAAGTACCTTCTTAGTAGTGTATGAAGTTTTACAACTATAGCAATCGACTTTCCTGTCATATAAATAGTCAAGGTTCTTTTCCATATCGGATCACTTCCTTATACCTATAAAAGTTATAATCAATTATACCTATATGAAAAGTATACCAAATAAATGAGTAAAAGGAACTGTTTTTCAGGAAGAAAATTGGTCTGGGATCAAAAAATAAAAGCTCTCTGTTATAAACAGTGAGCTTTTACTTATATAAAACGGGGGATATTTATATTGTGTTCATATTTCCAACATTTTATACTAATAAAAACGATGAAATTTGGAGGCAGCAATGAAATCATTTAAATTCACTAAAATGCACGGATTAGGTAATAATTATATATATGTTAATACTTTTGAGGAAAATCTAGACGAAGAAAAATTACCGGATATTGCTGTACAAGTTTCAAATATTAATACAGGTATTGGATCTGATGGATTGATCTTAATATGTCCTTCTGATAAAGCTGATGTTAAAATGAGAATTTTCAATAATGATGGATCAGAAGGTAAGAACTGTGGAAATGGATTACGCTGTGTAGCTAAGTATGCCTATGAACATAAGTTAGTGACAGAAACAACATTTAAAATCGAAACTCTGTCAGGATTAGTTGAAGCTAGCTTGGAGATTGAAAACGAAGTGGTTAAACTAATTACAGTCGATATGGGTGAACCTAGACTGTTAAAATCACAAATTCCAATGCTGGGTCAAGCTAGTGACAAGGCAATTGATGAGGAAATGGTTTTTAGCGGACATACATTAAGAGGTACAACAGTATCTATGGGTAACCCGCATATTATTTTTTATGTAGACGATATTACACAAGCTCCTGTAACAACTTTAGGCCCAATTATTGAAAAAGATAGCTGTTTCCCTGAAGGAGTTAACGTTGAGTTCGTTGAGGTTGTTTCAAAGAACGAATTACACTTTAGGGTTTGGGAAAGAGGCTCAGGTGTCACTCAAGCTTGTGGAACAGGCGCATGTGCAGCAGTTGTATCATCAGTATTAAATCATCACACTGTACAAGGAGAACTAACAACAGTTCATTTAGCTGGTGGTGATCTTCATATTAATTGGACATCTGAAGGAAATGTACTTATGACAGGTCCAGCAGAAGTAATATGTACAGGAACGTTTTATCTTTAAAAGTCTAGTGGCTTGGTCGGTTCAATTATTTGAGTGATTGCATACCTTAGATTATAATAAATAGATAATCCTTTCACAAAAAGCAAGGAGGTATAAATATGACTGAGATTGTTAGTATATCTGAAGCAGCAGCTTTTCAAATAAAAGATATGATGAAAGAAAGTGAAGAAGAACAGGCTTATCTTCGCGTTGGAGTAAAAGGGGGAGGCTGTAGCGGTCTTTCTTATGGAATGGGCTTTGAACATGAAATAACGGATGAAGATGAAATTTTAAAGCAGCATGGTTTAACAATTCTTATAAAAAAAGAGGATGCACCTATTCTTAATGGCACACAAATTGATTATAAACAATCCATGATGGGTGGAGGATTTACAATCGAAAATCCTAATGCGATCGCAAATTGTGGTTGTGGATCTTCATTTAGAACAGCAGTTAATACTGGGACTCCAGAAGAATGTTAATATAAAAACGACTGACAATTTTGTCAGTCGTTTTTTAGTAAGCTCGTATTTTAATCTAGTTAAATAAACTTGTGCTGTGTAGTGGTTGAACTTTAGCTTTAGGATCCATATAAGCTTTGGCGTTATTAACAGCTGTTGGAGCTTCTCCAAAGCCACTCGCAATTAGCTTAACTTTTCCATCATATGTACAGATATCTCCTGCTGCATAGATGCCTTCGATATTTGTTTCCATTTTAGAATTAACAACAATTGAATTTTTCTCAATTTCTAATTCCCAATTTTTAATGGGTCCTAAAGACGAAACAAAGCCGTAATTGATGATGAGATCATCGATATCTAAAACTTCCTTACGATCTCCTTTAACTTCTTCTAAAACGAGCTGCTTAATAGATTCTTCCCCAATTAACTCTGTTGGAACAAAAGGTGTGACAACATTAACTTTGGAGTTCATTAATAATTCAACACTATGTTCATGTGCTCTAAATTTATCTCTCCGATGAATAAGAGCAACACTTTCTGCAATTGGTTCAAGCATTAATGCCCAATCTACTGCAGAATCTCCTCCACCGCAAAGAGCAACACGTTTTCCGGCAAACTTATTTAAATCATCTACAAAATAATGTAGATTTGCACCTTCATATTTAGTCGCATCCTCAATTTCCAGCTTTCGAGGTTTAAATGCACCATTTCCAGCTGTAATGATTATTGTTTTTGTATAATGAATTTCACTATTAGTTGTTAATTTAAAGACACCATCAGCTTGTTTTTCAACTTCTTCAACTGCTTGTTCTAGAGAAATAGTTGGCGAGAATTGATCCATCTGTTCCTTTAAATTATCCACAAGCTCCTGTGCCCTTACTTTAGGAAACCCAGCTACATCATAAATATACTTTTCTGGATATAGAGCAGAAAGCTGACCGCCCAGCTGTGGAAGACTTTCGATGATCTTAACACTTGCCTGCCTCATCCCACCATAAAAAGCAGTAAATAGTCCAACAGGTCCTCCACCAATAATGGTGATATCATAAACTTTAGTATCTTCTTTCATATGAGATCCTCCTTTTATCGTACGAATGCTTATTAGGGAAATCTTATCATAATACATCGTTACATTACATTTAGTGTGTTCAGAAATCTTAAATGTTTCTAGTTTTAAGTGTAAATTTTCATTGAGGATTTTTTGTGAAATCCTTACATTTTGTAGATGTAGTTATAAATTGTAAGTGTTTTATGGCTTTTTAGCAATAAAAGTGGTAGGTATTATACTTCTTTTTCATGAAAAAACAAACCATGTTGTTAGAAAAAATTACTTGAAAAATGTTCATTATATATATATGATTGGATATAGGTGCAATTATATATATTTATACGTTTTAATGAAACATTTATATTCGTATGCATAGGTAAGTGAATGATTTCACAAAGTTTTATTTCTTTAAATCAAAATAAAAAGTTGTATTTCAGTGGATTATAGATAATAGACATAATTCGAGCATTACAACAACTTTAGAGTAAAGGTGGATGTATCCGTTGAGAAAGCCAAGAATTGTCGTTTTAGGTGCAGGTTATGGTGGATTAATTACAGTTACACGATTACAAAAGCAAGTCGGTGTTGACGAAGCAGAAATTACATTAATAAATAAAAATGACTATCATTATGAAACTACATGGTTACATGAAGCTTCAGCAGGAACTTTACATCATGATAAAGCTCGTTATCAAATTAAGGATATTATTGATAATAGTCGTGTGAATTTTGTTCAAGACACTGTTGTTTCTATTGATAAAGAAGCAAAAAAAGTTGTCATGACAAATGGCGAAGTAGAATATGACTATCTAGTTATTTCTTTAGGTGCTCATCCAGAAACATTTGGTATCCAAGGCTTAAAAGAGTTTGCTTTCGGAATTACAAGCATTGATTCTGCTCGCCAACTACGTGAGCATATTGAATACCAATTCGCTACATATAACATGGAAGCGGAGAAGAAAGATGAGCGTCTAACAATTGTTGTTGGAGGCGCTGGCTTCACTGGAATTGAATTCCTTGGAGAATTAGGAAACAGAATTCCAGAGCTTTGTAAAGAGTATGATGTAGATTTTAATAAAGTTCGTATTATCTGTGTGGAAGCAGCACCAACAGCCTTACCAGGCTTTGATCCTGAATTAGTTGACTACGCAGTTAACCATTTACAGAAAAAAGGCGTAGAATTCATGATTGGTACAGCAATTAAGGAATGTATTGAAGAAGGTATCATCGTTGCTAAAGGTGAAGAGCTTGAGACAATTAAAGCTGGTACTGTTGTATGGGCAGCAGGTGTACGTGGTAATAGCGTTGTTGAAGAAGCGGGCTTTGAAAACATGCGTGGTCGTGTAAAAGTTGATGGTTTCTTACGTGCTCCAGGTCATGATGATGTATTTATCATTGGTGATTGTGCATTAATCATTAACGAAGAAATTAACCGTCCATATCCTCCGACAGCTCAAATTGCTATGCAACAAGGTGAGGTATGTGCGAAAAACTTATCTGTAGCAATTCGTGAGCGCGGTGAAATGGCTACATTTACTCCGGATATTAAAGGATCTGTTGCATCATTAGGAGAACATGATGCAGTTGGTGTTGTATTTGGTAAAAAGTTAGTTGGTACAAAAGCTTCATTTATGAAAAAGATGATCGATAACCGTGCATTATTCATGGTTGGCGGACCATCATTAGTAGTGAAAAAAGGGAAATTTAATATTTTGTAAAATTATAGAAAACACTAAAGGACAAGGGCTCATGCTCTTGTCCTTTTCTACAATAAGTAAATACCCACTATAATATCGCTCTTAGGGCTTCTATTCTACTTTAGAAATTATATTTTCTAAATAGTAAGAAAATTAAAGAGAAATAAAGCATGATCAGTATGTATTCGCTTACATAAACAATTTTGTCAGAATATCTCCCTTTATAATTGTCAGAATAATTGGTATATTATCTAAAACAATTCATTTTCCAAAGGGGAGACGTTTATGAATACAACAGAGGTAATAACAAAGGAATGTCCCTATTGTTCTGGTAAAGGGTATTTTCAGCTAATGCTCGGTGGATCTGAAACATGTGGAAGTTGTGAAGGTTCAGGTAAGAAGTCATAAAACGTTCACTGACTTTCAATTGACTGTCCTTCAATCGTCCTTTACACTAATAATGGTGTAATGGAGGTGATAGCGATGTTAAGCTTACCTGTTTTATTAATATCTATGCTTTTATTTTTAGTTTTATTTTTTGGAATCGGTTTTTTATTAAATATGCTTTTACGTATGTCATGGATAATGGCAATTATATATCCTTTAGTTTGTATTTTTATTATAGATGATGTGAGATTTATACAATATTTCCAAAATCCTGGTGAGTCTTTTGCTGAATTAGGTAATAAAATAACCTCACTTGCTCTTGCTGACTTATTAATCTTATCTTTTGGCTTAATAGGTGCGATTCTTGCTGGAGTTACAATTAAAATGCTGCGTAAAAGAGGCTATCAAATGTTTTAAACATATACTTAATACAAGCTTCGCATCAAAATTTGATGTGAGGCTATTTGCGTTATATATGAATATCATTGGCGCCAGACCCCTTTATTAACAAGGATTTGAAAAGGTGCAAAATGTTGTAAAATTACTCCTGCTAAACTCTCAATATATATTTTTTTTTCATTATTTATGAATACTTTCTTGCAAATTAGGGAACGAATAAATTTGTGAGAGGAGTGGAAAGTAAATATATGATAAGTATAAAGAGAGTAAGTAAAAGAATTATTATGACCTTATTATTTTTAGGTGCATTAACGACAACATTTGAAGCTATATCAGGTGTTAAAGCAAAGGACATTGCAAACTGGTATGGATATGATCAGGTAAACTCAGGATATAATAATAGTGTTAATAAGTCAGAAGAGAAAGATACATTTAAGTTTTTGGGACTTTCTTTCAAATCGTTAAGAAGTGAACCTACTGTTACTAAAGAAATTTCTTCAAGTGTAGAAGCGGTGAATAGTGATGTTTCATTGGAGGATGCTTTTGACTGGTCGAAGTTTCCAACAAAAAAAGTTGTCGCAACTGGATATACAGCAGGTGTAGAATCAACAGGTAAAAACCCTGATCATCCTAGTTATGGAATTACATATTCAGGAGTAAAGGTAAAGCGTGATTTATACTCTACTGTTGCTGCAGATCTAGATGTGTTCCCATTAGGGACAATCTTATTTATTCCAGGTTATGGATATGGTGTTGTAGCAGATAAAGGTGGGGCAATAAAAGGGAATAAATTAGATCTCTTTTATGAAACAGTATCTGAGGTTTACAATGATTGGGGCAAGAAGCATTTAGATGTATATGTTGTCGAGATGGGTGACGGCACAATAACAGAACAAGAATTAGAAAAGCTAAACAATGATGAGTCCATGCAGGTATTTAGACAAAAATATATAAAAGATAAAACAAAAAGCTAATGGATTCTTCCATTAGCTTTTTCAAATTCATACTATTTAAAGCAAGAGCTCATTTTCCTTTGGCTGTGGATATAAAGTAGGATGTAATATAAAAGCAAGCTTTTGAAGTCCATATAGTAGTCTTGGAGAGGGACGACAAAATAATGACTCTTCTAATAGATGAAGATGCCCATTTTGAACAGCTTTTAGATCTTGAGCATTCGCTCTTTTTAACACATGTGAAGTTTTCATCCTAGACTGTTTAACACCTACCCATGATAAACAGATATGATCAGGATCACGGTTAAAAACATCCTCCCAATTTGTTTGAACACTTGCTAATTCTACATCATCAAAAATATTTTTTGCACCAGCTAATTCACTAAGCTCTGAAAGCCAATTTATTTTACCTGGAGTGAAAATAGGATTTGGCCACCATTCGAAGTAAACTGATGGATGTTGGTCTATAGTCTCAGAAATGGCACGGTATGTATTCAGAGTATTGTTATATTTTTTTAAAACTTCTCTTGTTTCGGCTTCTTTACCAGTTGCTTTTCCTAATACTTCAAGATCACTTGCAATATCGCTGAATGATTGAGGATTAAACACGATATGAGGTATGTTACGAGCTTCTAACTCTTTCACATTTTTCTCCATACCTGGTACGCTTAGAGAAGCTAACACTAAATCTGGCTTATAGGATTCAAGAAGATCCATATCAATGGATAGATCAGGACC
Source organism: Metabacillus litoralis (assembly GCF_007994985.1). Classification (GTDB taxonomy): domain Bacteria; phylum Bacillota; class Bacilli; order Bacillales; family Bacillaceae; genus Metabacillus; species Metabacillus litoralis. The sequence continues at coordinate 406,567 of NZ_VOQF01000005.1, forward strand.
TAGCCTAGGAAGGTGGTTTAATTCTAATGGCCAATCAGAAAAGTCATCTAGTGCAACAAGATCGTTCTTTAACCCTAAATAAACTGCAAGCTCTGTATTACTTGGACAAATAGAAATTAGTTTCACATAATCCCTCCTCTTAAAGTGTAAATAAAAAATGTAATAATAGAGCTAAGCATATCCCAGTTAATCCGCCAAAAAATACTTCAATTGGCTGATGACCTAAGAGCTCTTTCAACTTCTTTTGTTTATCTTTCATTTCTTTATTTGGCCAAACTTTCGCTTCTTCAACAAAAGTATTGAAATCAAGCACCAATTGATTTAGTACTGTTGCTTGCTCGCCAGCATGCCTTCTTACTCCTGTAGCATCAAACATTGTAATAATGGCAAAAACGGCTGATATCGCAAAAATTGAAGAATCTAAACCATGATCTAGTGCAACCCCAGTAGCAAGAGCTGTAACCGCTGCTGAATGGGAGCTAGGCATTCCTCCTGTACTTGTTACAAGAGACCAATCCCACTTTCTTGTTGCAATAAATAAAATAGGTACCTTAACAAACTGTGCAAAGAAAATAGCTGCTAATGCTGCAATTAAAGGGAAATTTAGAAATAGTTCCAAAATGAGTGCTCCTTTCAAATGTAAAACATTATTAAAGTGCTTACAATGTTAATTAAACTTTCTATTTGTTACAATCAAATAGAAAAAAAAGCTAGGGAACAAAGATAATTTTGTATGTAGTTTTAAATTAGTTAAAACAATAAAAAATGATTTTTCTCATTATAGCATATCTTCTAATCCCACCCTTAAACAATGAGAATTTAGTATTATGCATGTTTTTATTGATTATAACTACATATACTTACTACGTTCTCTAAAGTTTGATTACAATGTTAAAATAAATACCCAGTTTTTCAAATCCCATGGAGGTGTTTTTGTTGTTTCAAGTACATAATCAACTTAAGTTAGAAGATCATGAAACACTTGTGATCGGTTTATTTCAACAAAATAATAAATTATCTGGTTACATAGCAGATTTAGATAATCAATTAGGTGGTAAACTTTCAGAGTTAATAAAAGATGGAGACTTATCTGCTAAAAGAAAAACCATTACTAAAATACATACCCTTGGTAAGCTTCCTGTAAAACGTATTTACATAGTTGGTTTGGGTAAAGAGAAATTATTAGACTTTACATCAGTAAAAGAAGTCTTTGGTAAATTGTTCAAAACCGTTCAAGAAATGAAAGCTCATCACCTGACAGTCGCACTAGAAACATTTGTTGCAGAAAATCTTGATCAAAATGAAGCAGCCCATGCATTGGCAGAAGCTTTTGCTTTATCTACTTACCAGATACAAGATTATAAGCAGAAATCAAATGAGCCTGAACATAAAATTGAGACAATCCATATTGCAGTTGATACAGAAGACAATGATGAAATCAAATCAAGTCTTGAGGTGGGGTATGCGTTTGGACAAGGAACAAATAGTGCAAGAACATTAACAAATATGCCACCAAATCTTTTAACGGCAACAGATCTAGCAGCTTATTCAATTGAATTGGCAAAGAAATATCATTTTGAATATGAAATTCTTGAAAAAGAGGAAATGGAACGCCTTGGAATGGGTGCATTATTAGCTGTAAATAAAGGTTCAGAAGAGCCACCAAAAATGATCGTTTTGAAATATCAAGGCAAGGATGAGTGGACAGACGTTATAGGATTGGTAGGCAAAGGTATTACCTATGATACAGGAGGTTATTCAATTAAACCAAAAGATGGAATTGTTGGAATGAAAACAGATATGGGTGGAGCTGCATCTGTTCTTGGAGCAATGGAAATTATCGGTGAAATCAAGCCGGAACAAAATGTTGTTGCTGTTATTCCATCTACTGATAATATGATCAGTGGTGGTGCATTTAAGCCTGACGACGTTATTGTGTCATTAAGTGGAAAAACGATTGAAGTGCTTAATACAGATGCTGAAGGACGACTTGCACTTGCAGATGGAGTGACATATGCAAAACATCATGGTGCAAATTATTTAGTAGATGTTGCAACATTAACTGGAGGAGTAATAATTGCCTTAGGAACTGATACAACAGGTGCAATGACTAATAATGAGCCATTATTCGAACAAATTCTTCAAGCATCCCATGAATGTGAAGAACCAGTGTGGCGCTTACCAATTTTCGAAAAAGATAAAAAACGCGTTCGTAATAGTAAAATGGCAGATCTAAACAACTCACCAGGTCGTGAAGGTCATGCGATAATGGCTGGTGCCTTTATCGGAGAATTTGCTGAAGAAACTCCATGGGTACATCTTGATATAGCAGGAACAGCTACAACTTCAAAAGAAACTGACCTAGGCCCATCAGGCGCAACAGGTGTTATGGCTAGAACATTGGCTACATTTGTAGAACGTTTTGAGATTAATGAATAAATTATTTTGTAGAAGGATTGTCTTATTTGTTTAGTAGCTTCTAATTACGAGGAGAAGATCTAAAGTCACATTCTATAGAATTTCAATTAAAATAGCACGCCAAAAAAGCTTGAGGAGTTCTTTTTACCTCAAGCTTTTTTAAATTTTTATTGTGGTATATAGAATTAGCAACAATTTTGTAGAGAAAAGATTAATTGAAATGTTTGGTAGTACCGTGTTCGTTCCATTTCGCTCCAGACACTTGCTTTCCGCAGGGAGGAAGCTGAGTCTCCTCGGCTTCGCCTGTGGGGTCTCAGCCTTTCCTCTACACCTGCAGGAGTCAAGTGTCTTCCGCTCCATTCCACTAAAGTTATGGAAATTGTTTAATAGAACACAATCTTTATAAAAAACAAAAAAGAACCATTAAATAAAATAAGTTATAGCGTACCTTTATTGATGAGGTGAAACAGTTTCTATATGCAATACAAGGTCCGATTATATAAGAAGAAAAAAATGGACTTTATATAGTGTATTTCTTCAATTTACTTAAATCAACATAGTTTACGAAAAGGTACTTAATTTTAAAAACTAAGTATGAAGAGCGAGCCAGTATTTATAGACTAATTTAAAGCACATACTCGGAATATATGCACTTTGTTGATTGGAGTGAAATGCAATAGACTTTACAGGCGCGCAGCTTATGAGGAGGAATATTCTTTCCTAGGAAAAAACGAACTTCATTTTTTTCGGGGAAAGCGTATGCCTATAACGAAAATCAACAACCAAGTTTAACTCAGACTATTTATAAAGGTTATCTAAGTATCTCATTTTTGTTATTTAGCACTATAACAGAATTTTCAAAGTCTGATAAATCTTGATTTTTACATGAAGAAGTAATATATCAGTTTATCACAATAATAAAATCCTATTGACATAATAAAAAAAGCTATGTTAAATTATACTCTGTTATTTTATTTCTCTACCATATTAGCAAACTAAAGGATTTTTGGAGGTTATCATCATGAATGCTGTCATTATTGCAGTTTTAGTCATGCTTATTTTAAGCTTACTAAGAATAAATGTTGTCTTTGCACTTGTAATAGGTGCGCTTATTGGAGGACTCACTGGAGGTTTAGATGTTGCAACAACAATCCAAACCTTTACAAATGGTCTTGGTGGTAACGCTACAGTTGCGTTAAGTTATGCATTACTAGGTGCATTTGCTGTTGCATTATCAAAAACAGGGTTACCAGATGCAATTGTAGAAGGTGCGATTAAATTAGTCGGTCGTGAAGGAGAAGCAAGACGAAAAACGCTTTCTAAAGTTTTAATCATCTTACTAATCCTAATCATTTCAATTTTTTCACAAAATGTGATACCAGTTCATATTGCTTTTATTCCAGTTCTTATTCCACCATTGCTAAAAGTTCTAAACGAGCTACAAGTGGATCGACGCTTAATTGCAACAGTCATCACATTTGGATTAATTACACCATACATGTTTTTACCTGTAGGATTTGGCGCAATCTTTCATGAAATAATGCAAACAAACATGGAACAAAGTGGTCTTGTTGTTTCATTAGCAGATATTCCAGCAGCAATGTCTATCCCTGCGATTGGAATGGTTTTAGGTTTATTAACAGCCATCTTTATTTCTTATCGTAAGAAAAGAATATATGAAACTCGTGAAGTAGCAGGACAGGAAGCGAGTAATACTTACACAGCTAAAAGTCTTGTTATCGCTATTGTAGCGATTATCGTGTCACTTTCCGTTCAACTATATCTTTCACAGCAGCTAGGTGTTGAAGGAATGATTTTTGGTGCATTGGCTGGTGTCGTTGTTATTTATTTAGGAGGATCACTAAAGCGGAATGAAGCAGATGTTATTATGACAAATGGTATGAAAATGATGGCGTTTATCGGCTTTGTGATGATTACAGCATCTGGTTTTGCTAGTGTCTTGAAAGAAACAGGACATGTTGAATTGTTAGTCCAAGATGCTGCTAGCTTAATAGGAGGTAATCAAGCAATAGGAGCTTTATTAATGTTGCTTGTTGGATTATTAGTTACAATGGGGATTGGATCTTCTTTCTCTACAATACCTATTATCACAACAATTTTTGTTCCATTAAGTTTAGAGTTAGGGTTAAGTCCTATGGCAACAATTGCGATTGTTGGAACGGCTGCGGCGTTAGGTGACGCTGGTTCACCTGCATCTGATAGTACTTTAGGTCCTACATCTGGTCTAGCAGCGGATGGTAATCACAATCACATTTGGGATACATGTGTACCAACCTTTATTCATTATAATATTCCTCTTATTTTATTTGGATGGATTGCAGCAATTATTTTATAAGTAGCTTAACAGAAAGAGGCTAGCATAAGTAGTTAAGCTATTGTTAAACCCGAATTATTAGGTGATATTTCAATTAATCATTCCCCTAATAGTTCGGGTTTTTATTTGCCGTCTTCAATATTTTTGATTTTTCATAATATTTTTAAGAACTTAGTGGAATGGAGCGGAAGACACTCGACTCCTACGGGAATAGAGGAAAGGCTGAGACCCCACAGGCGCTTGCGCTGAGGAGGCTCAGCTTCCTCCCCGTGGAAAGCGAGTGTCTGCAGCGCAATGAAACGAACTTGTTTCTTTCAGCTTAACTGAATTTAGATTATTCATCTTTTTGGATGATTTCTTTAATTATGTCCCAGTCTCTTTTCGTACTATTTCATTCTCTCCAGTAACTCCTCATCATCCTACTCTAGTATTTGATCTACTAATTCAGGATTGTTCTCTATTAATTCTTTCTCTATCTTTTCTCTATCTTTTATATCTAAAAAGTACTTTTTTAATAATAAAGCTTTCATCTCTATTCACCCTCTTTATTTACTATACTACCTTTATTGACAAAACTAGAATCAATTATACATTGAATTTTAAAAAATAGTAAAAATATGAAGAAGATTTTTCGACAAAGCTTTCTCTTGTAATCGATGTTTTAAGCATTGTATCATTAACTTATCCTATATTTGGGAGGTGTTTTAACTGATTTGGATCAAAGAACACAAGTTAATCGTTTCTAGTATCGTTATTATATCAATCTTTTTAGGAGTGTTAGGAGTTATATTAGTAGATATGATTGATAATCAACCTGTTTCTTCATCACAAACAGTTGAGAAGAATGATGTTGATAACGAAGAAAATAAGGATTCTTCTAATGAAACGATTGTAACTGAAAATCCCTTTGGAAAAGGTACATCTACTTTGTCAGAGGAAGATATTCTTAATTATATGCATGGAATGTCTCATCAAAAAGTTGTAGCAGAGGAAAAGTGGCTTCACTATGAAATGACAAGTGAGCGTATTCAGTACTTGATTAACGAAATCGAAAGCGGAGACTATGAAAATGAAGAGAAATATCTTTCTATCCTAAATAAATGGAAAGAGGGTAATTTTTCTGAAGCTGATAAAGATCATAACGTTATTTGGAGCTTACAAGGTGGAACAGTAGGGAAAGCGACAGGAGTTATGAGTGCTGAACAGGAAGAAAGCTATCTGGAAACGTATGAAGGTAAGATTCAATAAATAAGTAAAAAGACAGCAGTGATTGCTGTCTTTTTGTTCATTAATTTATGCTGCTATTCTTTTACTTGTTGCTTTTGTAACCGCAAAATAAATACGTGGTGCAATAGCAGCACCAAGAATAGTGAAAGCAACGTCTTTTACAATAAACCATAACATTACAGCCCATGCCGCCCCATATGACATAGGGGCATTCATCCATACATTTAGAGCAAGCCACATATAAGTAGTACCCACTACGTAAATTGTAGTGATTCCAACAAAAGAAGCAGTAAAGAAAGCAGATGCTTTCTTCTCTTTGCTTAATTCCATCACTTTACCAACTAAAAAGGCAGTAACAATATAAGATAATATAAATCCACCAGTACTTCCAAAAATAACTCCAATACCACCACTAAATTGTGCGAACACAGGAGCTCCAGCGATCCCTACTAAAGCATAGATCGTCATTGACAATGCACCAAGTCGACTACCTAGTAGTAAACCTGCTAAAATACAGAAAAATGGCTGCATTGATAATGGTACACCTGCGACTTGAAGGAAAGGTGCCCAAGAAGTAATATTTGCGCCAACGGCCATTAACGCGGCAAACATTCCAACTAATGAAATATCATATGTACTCAATTTTTTCAACTTAACTCCCCCTAAGATATAATTGATATCTAATGTTAGAATAATCTAGGAAAAAAACTATGTCAACTTAATTTTATAAAAGGTTAACAATTGATCGGGAGGTTAGCAGCATATGTACTTTGGGAAGAAAAGAAACAATAATCAAGAGCCAGGAAGAGTACCACCAAACCAAAACGTCACATCGACATTTCCTGTTCTGCATGCTGGAAATGTGCCTTATTATAAAGACCTCTCAAAATGGAACTTACAGGTATATGGACTTGTTGAAGCCCCGAAACTCTTTACATTAGAGGAAATTATGTCTCTGCCTCAAAGTAATACATTAAATGATATTCATTGTGTAACGGGATGGTCAAAGCTTGATACAAACTGGCAAGGTGTTAAAACAAAGGATATAGCGAAAGAAGTGCAAATCAAGGACAATGCCAAGTTTGTGATATTATATGCAGAAGAGGGATGGACAACAAACCTTTCTATTGATGATTTTCTAAAGGAAACAAGTCTTTTAGCACATTCATTTGCAAATGAGAAGCTAACACCTGAGCATGGCTTTCCACTTCGGGGAGTTTTTCCTCACTTATATTTTTGGAAAAGTGCAAAATGGTTAAGAGGTATTCAGTTTACGGAGCAAAATCATCCTGGATTTTGGGAAAGAAATGGTTATCATATGGAAGGTGATCCATTTAAGGAACAACGTTTTAGTTATGACTGATTATTAAGGATAAGGGCAAGACATGGATGTGTTAGTAAAAGTAATCAGCATTTGTTGTTTTGTCTAGTCTTGCCCAATAAGGTTAATGGTGGACAAATTTGGATAATATTATAACAAAATAATGAAAGAACATTTAGTGTTATTTCGACAACTATAAAAAAGATTGTAGAATTTTGTTTATTTCTTAACGACCAACTAAGAAAAAAACTGACCCATTATAAATGAGTCAGTTCTTTGCAAAAAGATGAGAAAGCATACAATTCTGCACTTAGTTTTAGTGTCTTGCGCTCTTCTTATTACGCTTTAAGATCTAAAGACTTTCCAAGACTAGGATGTGGTGCTTCTAACATCTTCAGCATTTGTTCACTTGTTTGTTGTGATGCATCCATTGTTTGTTTTGCTAGAGCAATACTGACACTTTGGCCTAAAGAAGCTTGTTTCAGACCAATAGATAAAGCTGCGATATCCATAGAGTTCACCTCCACTATAAATATCGGCTACATCTTGGATAATGTAACAGAAATAGTGCATTTTAGTTTGTTTTAATAGTCATCGTTATGTAAACATTGACCTACTAATAGATAACATGATAAAAAAAGAGCAATCCAAAAATGGAAAGCTCCTAAAGAGAAAGGGTGTATTAAACTTCTTCTAAAACATTTACTGTTTGTCCACATTGATCTAGTGCTGACTCAACAGATTGTAAAGAGCTTTGAATTCTTTCACGATTAGAATCCTTTTCAACGGTTTGAAGTGCTTGCTGTAATGAATTCTTAGCATTTTCTAAAGCTGAATAAGAATCTTGAACATAACCTCGTGCATTTTTTTTCATGTAAAACACCCTCCTTATTTTTTCAACAGAATTAGTTTGTGAAAAAACAACAAAATTATGTCTTCTAAAGAAAAAAGAGGATGATAATAGATATCACGCCTCTTTAGGGTTATTAATATACTTCAGTTTTTAAATTTACATCAATATTGCCGTTTGTTGCTTTTGAGTATGGACATACGCCATGTGCGATTTTTACTAATTCCTCAGCTTCTGCTAATTCAACACCTTGAATCTCGACTAATAAAGTGGCTTCAAGCTTAAATCCACCATCAGTATCTTTCCCAATTGAAACCTCTGCTGTTACTTTTGATTCGATTTTCTTTCTTGCTTGTCGTGCGACTAAGCCTAGAGCACTATCAAAACAAGCTGCATAACCTGCTGCAAATAGTTGTTCGGGATTTGTAGCGCCTGCATCACCTTTGCCTCCTAAAGCTTTTGGCATAGATAACGCTAAATCTAAAACACCATCACTACTTTGTACTTTACCTATACGACCACCCTCTGCAGACGCTTTTGCTGTGTATAATAATTCCATACTTATCCCACCTCTTCTAATAATAAATTGTTTAAAATTATATTGTGTACAATGTAAATATAAAGCGTTCTATAATAATTGTCAACAATTAGATTGTGAACAACTAAAAATAAATATGGTATGATAATGCTAGCTTTATTGTTGAGTAGAAAGGAAATAGAGGGATATGAAAAATGACATTTTGTCTTTAGAAAATCAATTATGTTTTAAACTATATACAGCTGAAAAAGAGATCATGAAAATCTATCGTACTTTATTAGAGGATCTTGGGGTAACGTATCCACAATATTTAGCATTGCTGGTTTTGTGGGAGGAACAGGATATTTCAGTGAAAAAATTAGGTGAAAAGTTATTTCTAGACTCGGGAACTTTAACACCAATGCTAAAAAGGATGGAAGTAAACGGCTTGATTACCCGTAAAAGATCTATAGAAGATGAACGCGTAGTGTTAATAGCTCTTACGGAAAAAGGCGAGGGTTTACAGCAGGAAGCTACTTGTATTCCAAAGCAACTTGTAGAAAAGTTAATGTTAAATGAAAGTGACTTGATTCAACTAAATAATATCTTATCAACACTTGTTGGAAAGCTTCATTAAATCGTAAAGAATATATAGCTTTATATGTGAAATTAGACAAAAGGCACCACAGTTAGAATTGAGATGAAATTGATAAAAAAGCAATCCGAAAAGAATCCGGATTGCTTTAAATAAATTAATTTAATGAATATTCTTTTTCAATTACGTCTCTAACTTCTCTATATGAATAACCTAGGTCTCTAGCAACTGCTTCATATGTGATTTCTCCTGCTATTACGTTTACACCTGCTTGTAGTGCTGGATTATCACTAATTGCTCTGTATGCGCCTTTATTTGCAATTTGAAGGGCATAAGGAACAGTAACATTTGTTAAAGCAATTGTAGATGTGCGAGGAACAGCTCCTGGCATGTTAGCAACAGCGTAGTGTAATACACCATGCTTTTCATATGTTGGGTTATCATGTGTTGTAATATGATCAACTGTTTCAACGATTCCACCTTGGTCAATTGCAACATCGACAATAACAGATCCGGGGTTCATTGCTTGCACCATTTCCTCTGATACAAGTGTCGGAGCTTTTGCACCAGGAATTAGTACCGCACAAATTAGTAAATCTGCTTCAGCCACTGCATTAGCGATATTCATTGGGTTAGACATAAGTGTTTTAATTTGTGTGCCAAAGATATCGTCTAATTGACGTAAGCGGTCTGCACTTAAATCAATAATGGTCACATCAGCACCTAATCCGATTGCCATTTTAGCTGCATTTGTTCCAACAACACCACCGCCAATAATCGTTACTTTACCACGATTAACGCCTGGAACACCTGCAAGTAAAATTCCTTTTCCACCTTTAGGTTTTTCAAGGAATTGTGCACCGATTTGTGCTGCCATTCGACCTGCAACTTCACTCATTGGAGTAAGAAGTGGAAGTGTGCGGTTAGCCGTTACCGTTTCATAGGCAATCGCAGTAACACCGCTATCTTTTAATGCTTTTGCTAGATCAGGCTCTGCTGCTAAATGGAGATATGTGAATAATACTAGGCCTTTTCTAAAATACTGATACTCAGTAGGTAGAGGTTCTTTAACTTTCATGACCATTTCAGCATCTGCCCACACTTTTGCAGCCTCTTCAATAATTTCTGCGCCAGCAAATACGTAATCTTCATTTTCAAACCCACTGCCTAAGCCAGCATTATGTTCTACTAATACGCGATGACCAGAAGCTACTAATTGAGTTACCCCACCTGGAGTTAACGCAACACGATTTTCATTATTTTTAATTTCTGTAGGAACACCAATAATCATAAAAAACCTTCCCCCTAAAAATCCAAGATTTAAAAATCATCTATTTATTATCGCAAGTATAAATAAAATGAATTGAAAAATCTTTGTTTAAAATAGAGAAAGGTTTTTTGGTTGTTTGTGAAAAATCACAAAGACAAGCGATCAAGCTTAAGATCAAGGTAAATTGTTAGCTTTTGATTCATATTTTTCAAGTTAATTTCAGCAATTTCAGATATTCTTTTGAGTCGATAATTTAGTGTGTTTACATGAATATTTAACGCCTTTGAAGCATCATGTACATGGCTATCTAGATTTAAGAAAACCTCAAGAGTTTCCACAAGGTTTGAACTATGTTGTTTATCATATTCTTTTAGTTTTTGTAAGGAATAATTAACATAATCAGATTGTTTTCTTAGATCATAAAGGATATCAAGATACTGATAAATACCTAGCTCTGAGAAACTAGTTAACTCCTTTGTTTCCAATGGAAACTTCTTTTTTAATGTTAAAACAGCTTCAGCTTCTTTATAGCTTTTTTCGATAAAAGTCGGATTGGTACAAATACCACCAATACTTGCCATCACATTTTTGAATGAGTAACGTTCATGTAGCTGGCGAAGCATGTGTGTAGTAAATTGTTTGATATCAGTAAGTGGTGAAGCTCCCTTCGAAGATAGCAAAATGACTACCTCGTCAAAGTCAATTGTATGAAAAATAATATTTACCTGCTGTGTTGTTTGTAACATATACGTTAGTTTTTTTTCAGCTGTAGCATTTAATTCATGAGGGAATTTAAATACAACTATGGTAAAAGGGACAGGCAAGCTTAAATTTAATTCTTGAAATCCAGTTATGATTTCAGCTTCAGAAGATATATGACCAGTAAGCAGCTTCCAGAAGAATTCTTGATTTCTTTCTTCTTTCTTTGTTTTTCTTACTTGTAAATTTAACATTTTGTTTTTTACAGCTTGTGCTGCTTTCTTAAGAAGAAGTAGTTCGTTTTCTTCAAGATGCTTTTCAATTTCCAGTGCCCAAATAAAACCTAATACCTCATTATTTTTCCAAATGGAGATGGCAATCCGATTGCCTAGTCCTACTTCATCAATCTGACCAACTCTCACTGGTTCGTCCGTTTTTAATAGTTGTGGAATTGTTCCATCCTTCCATAAACTATTAATTACTTTTTCAGGCACTCGTCTACCAATAATAGTTGAGATTCTTGCTTGATCTGTGCAATCATCGTGGGTACTATAAGCTAATAGCCGATGATTAACGTCTTCAATGGTAATCGGGCATTGAAGAACCTCACTAATCTTATCTGCTACATCTTCTAATCTTTCAAAATGATATTTAAATGGATCATAAGAAAATTCATTCATCTTATCCCTACTTATTACGCAATTTTTCTATGTTTATTCTGATTTTAGATTAGTATGAAGAAAGCTGTTTGTCAAAGGAACAAATAGTAATTATGTATTACTTGTTTTTGACGACATATTTATGATAAAAATGGAGAGGGATATAAGGTAATTAATGGAAGGTTTGTAGTGGAGATCATTTTTGTTTTTAGTGCTTTAATAATAGTGAAAGTGAATAACATGGTAAAGAATAAGGCTATGTTAAAGCTTAATGTTGATTTTTAGAACTTTGTTGATTGGAGGTGAATATATGAGACTCCTGCTTAGAGAAGCGTGTCATAGGGAGACCCCACAGGCGCGCAGCTTACGAGGAGGCTCCCGGACCTAGGAAAAAACGAACTACCTTTTTTCCCGGGAAAGCGAATGCCTGTAACGGAAATCAACAACAAAGTTTAACAAAGCCAAGAATAAAAAGGAGTGCGGTAAATGAATTACTACATTATAACAGGTGCATCAAAAGGATTAGGAGAAGCAATAGTTAAGGAATTAATAGGAAAAGATAATACGATCTACTATCTATCGAGATCACAAAATGTGAAATTAGAGGAATTAGCTGCATCTCAACAAATGGAGCTTATCTTTGAAGAATGTGATTTATCGAACATTGAACAAGCACAAACTGTATTCACTAAAATTTTAAGGAGTATTGACATGCAACATGCTAATAATATTACCTTAATAAATAATGCTGGTATGGTGAATCCAATCAAAAATGTTGGTACGATTAAAAAAGAAGAAATGATATTAAATGTACACCTTAATTTACTTACACCGATGCTTCTTTCAGAAATCTTTATTAAGCATATGAAAAACATACCTGTTCAAGCAGTAATAGCTAACATAACTTCAGGTGCAGCAAACCGACCTATAAGTGGATGGAGTGCATACTGTAGTACAAAAGCAGGATTAAATATGTTCACAAATACAATAGGTGTTGAGCAGGTGGAAGGGCAAGGAAATGTAGTGGCTATAGGGTTCTCACCAGGTATTATGGATACAGACATGCAAGAAACTATCCGTAGTGCAAATCAGGAGGATTTTTCCTCAATAGATCAATTTAAAGAGTTTCATGAAAAAGGAATGTTAAGATCTCCAAGCATTGTTGCCCAGATATTTGTGAAATTATTGTCTAGACCCCTAGATAATGGCAGGATTTATGATGTGAAGGAATTCGTATAATGGTTGAAAGAGAAGAATGTGGCATTTTACTTATTTTGAGTGTCTAGTCCTAGGAACTTTTCTTTGTTGATGTTATTTTACATAAATAATGGTGATAATTGTTAAATTTTTATAGAGAATTCATAAAAAAAGATTCGCAAATTTTGTCAAGTGATGCAATAATAACTTTATAAAGAAAAAAATGTATGCTTATAGTTCTTTACTCTTATAAACTAGTACTATAGTTAAAGTAAGAACTGTTAAAAGGAAAGTGTTGAGGTGGCTGAATATTAAACAATTAAAACAAAAAAAGTTTGTAGTCATCATCTCCGTAACCATATTAATAATTACGGTTCTTTCTTCTCTGAATTTATACATCACTTATTCAAACACAAAAAAAACAATTGAATTAACTATTGCTAGTCAAGCGACGTCCACAGCACATGCTGTATTAAATAATTTTAACACTAGTATATATGAAGAATATCTACAAAACCAAGATTCAATAATTAACCGTCTAAATTTAGAAAAAGAACTACAAAAAGCCAAAAGTCAAACAGACGCTTTATATGTTTATATTCTAAAAAAAGATAATCAAAATCAACCATTCTTAGTAGCGGATGGATTTCCTGGGCTTGATTTAACGACATTAGATGATTGCTGCAAAATTTATAAGATACCTAATAAAGAGTTTACTGAGAAAACTCCATTCACATCAAGAGTAAATGATAGAGATAATGAAACATACATAATGTCTGGTGTTCCGATTAATGGTTCAAAAGGACAAGTCATTGGATCACTTGTCGTAGAGATAGGAGCCGCAAAAGTAAGGGGAATAACTGATGAGGTTCTACACAATAGTTGGACGTTTTTCCTATTTAGTAGCTGTTTTGTTTTATTTGCTTTTAGTATATTTATTGCTTTTCAATTTTGGTATAGAAAAGAAGTAACATCACAGGTTGGAGAGGCTGAAGAAACATACCAAGGTGAATTTCAGTCAATGCTGCAAACAATGCGTTCCATTCGACACGATTTTATCAATCATATTCAAGTTATTCAGGGCTTGCTGAAGATTGGTAGAGAAGATCGTGCATTTGAATATGTTAATTCTTTATCAAAAGAAGTAGAAACAATGGAATTACCGATAAAAATAAAGCATCCAGCTCTCTATATTTTATTACAAACAAAATGGGCAAGAGCTCAAAATGATAAAGTAGACATGCATTTGCTAATTGATGACCATCAATTCTCGAAAATTAAATCAATAGACTTAATAAAGATATTTTCAAATTTAATAGATAATGCATTTGATGCAACCTTCTCACTGCCAGAATTAGATAGATTTATAAGTGTTGAGGCAACAGTAACACCAACTGCTTATATTTTTAAAGTGGAAAATATTGGACCGACAATTTCAGAAGATCAAATAACGAAAATATTCCAGGTTGGATTTTCAACAAAAACAGAGAGAAACGGTATTCCAAGAGGAGACGGACTCAGCATAGTAAAGCAGGTTGTCAATAAGTATTCCGGACAAATTTCTGTTCAATCACAAAAAAACACAACATGTTTTATAGTGCAAATTCCTGTTAAATCATAAAGAGGATAACTTAAGGGCCAGATCCTTTATAAGTTATCCTCTTTTTGATTTTTTTAATATTCTTATGGAAAAATCAATAAATATGTTCCGAATTTTAATTTTCTTCATATATATGAAAAAAGGTCTTTTTCAGATGTTAGATTAAATGCCATCTCAGTTGAATAGATGAAATAATTATGTTAGATTGTTCTGAATATCATTAAAAGGAGGATGATCATGCGACGAGTTAAATTGGTGGATGTTTTCACACATCCAATCTCACAAAAATATTTAAATCGTTCTGGTGTGGCCCATGCGATAAAAGTAGCCCAATATGCCGTACAGCTCGCCGTGAAGCATGAGGTTAATCCTGATATTGCGGCAAAGGCGGCACTTCTCCATGATATCGGTCATTATGAATGGTATACAGATGGAGAATGGGACTTTGAGGAATACAAAAAAAATGATATTCATGCTATCAAAGGTGCAGAACGTGCACACCGATTATTAATTCGACTTGGAGAAGATCGACAAAATGCCAAGGAAATAGCTTTAGCGGTTTTACTTCATACAGATTCATACTTGCCAGATAAAACAATAAAGAAAACATCACTACAGCAAATCATAAGCTCTGCAGATGAAATGGATGAAGAGCCATTTGGTAAACACCATTATCGTAGAATTCCACTTGAAGAAGCTTTACACCATGTCATGCAGTTAGATAAAGAGATTGATCTTCATTTGATGAGTGAATATAGAAAATCTGTATAAATAATTAAAATGATCGTGACATGAACCTAGCTCCCTTCATATAGTGTAAAGAATTAGAGAAGGGAGATTATAAAATGAACTATTCCAATCAAATGCATGCTGGTCCTGAAATGGTAACATATGTTGAACCTTATGTTTTTCAAACATTACAAACACTAATAGGTAAATTTGCAGTCATTCAAACAGTCAGAGATAGTTTAAGAGGAAAAGTGATGGATGTTAAACCAGACCATATCGTTGTACAGGTGGGAGATTCTACGTTTTTTGTTCGCTCACAACAAATAGTATCGGTTATGCCTGATTAAAAAGGCAGATAAACAGGCGTAATAAGCCTGTTTTTTTAATACATAAAAGTAAAATTCTAAAAAGTGTAACGTTTGACTGTACAGTTTAAGCAGTTTAAAATAATTGTATCAATAATACGAGGTGATACGATGGGGTTTTGTTGTTTAAAATAGGAGAACTAGCTAAAAAGGCAAATGTATCAAAGCGAACAATTGACTATTATACTCAATTAGGTTTGTTACATATAGAGACTACCTCTGCTTCAAATTATCGTTTATACACTGAAAAGGCTATTGATGATATACGTTTTATTGAAGACTGTAAAAAATTGAATATGAGTTTACAAGAAATTAAGGAACGTCTTGAATTAAAACGTTTTAATAAGAAGTCAATTGAAAACGATGAAGCTTGTTTAAAGCATGCAGAGTTGTTAGCTACACATATGAAACAGTTAGAATATGAAATTAAAGAATTAAAACCGATATTTGAACAACTTAGTCAAGATTCACAATTAGAAATTACGAATCGAATAAATCCCCAAAGTAAAGCATTAATGCAGTCTATACTATTATTGATACAATAATAGCAGACAAGAAATATAGTAATTTATAAACTTATGATTTAATACTTAGAGGAGGAATGGAAGTGTTTTTCCATCCAATGGATTTTTTAATTTTCGCAGCATTAGGACTGTCAATTTGGGCCCAATTTAAGGTGAAGGGGAATTTTAAAAAATGGTCAGAGGTAGCAACATCCTCGCAAAAAACTGGTGCTGAGGTTGCGCGTCATATACTTGATCAAAATGGCTTATATCAAGTTAAAGTGGAAGCTGTAAGAGGAACATTAACAGATCATTATGACCCAGTTTCACGAGTTGTTCGATTATCAGAGCCTGTTTACTTTGGGCACTCTATTGCTTCAGTTTCTGTTGCAGCACATGAAGTAGGTCATGCAATACAGCATCAACAATCATATGGCGCTTTAGTATTAAGACATAAATTCTTCCCACTTGTTAATTTGACATCTGGTATTGCACCTTTCCTTTTAATAGGAGGACTATTGCTTAATCAGCTTAATTTAATTGGACTCGGAATTATTCTTTTTTCTTTTGCGGTAGCTTTTCAGTTAATCACTTTGCCTGTTGAGTTTAATGCAAGCTCACGTGCAAAAAAATTAATGGTAGCAGAAGGAATAATCCGTAACAATGAAGAACATGGAGTAAATAAAGTATTGGGTGCAGCTGCACTAACTTATGTTGCAGGGGCTTTAATGGCTCTATTTGAGTTGATTAAGTTTGTTATGATTTTTATACAGGGTAATACAGAGGAATAATATAGTATTTTTATAACCATGTTTATGTAGGGAATACCATTTTATTAGGAGGTGACAGGGATAGGCCAGTAAACAGTGTTTCAATGAAAGATTAGTAGAAAGACACTGGTGGACCGTCCCTTATTTTGGATATAGTTAACCTGATTATTGTT
Organism: Metabacillus litoralis; assembly: GCF_007994985.1. Classification (GTDB taxonomy): domain Bacteria; phylum Bacillota; class Bacilli; order Bacillales; family Bacillaceae; genus Metabacillus; species Metabacillus litoralis. The sequence continues at coordinate 423,795 of NZ_VOQF01000005.1, forward strand.
GCGATTTTAATTGCACTTACCGCATTTTTCGTTGCATCGGAATTTGCGATTGTTAAATTGAGAAGCTCACGGATTGATCAGCTTATAGCAGAAGGTAACACTACTGCTCTGGCAGCTAAAAAAGTTACTTCAAACCTTGATGGTTATTTATCTGCATGTCAGCTTGGAATAACAATCACTGCTTTAGCTTTAGGTTGGTTAGGAGAACAAACCTTAGAAGGCCTTTTGCATCCGATATTTGAGACATTAAATATTAGTGAATCATTAACAAATGTGTTAACAATTGCGATAGCATTTATTTTGATTACGTATTTACATGTAGTGATAGGAGAACTTGCTCCTAAAACTGTAGCCATACAGAAGGCTGAATTTATCACCCTTTTATTTGCAAGACCTTTGATCTTTTTCTATCGAGTGATGTATCCATTTATTTGGATTTTAAATGGATCTGCAAACTTACTCGTTCGATTATTCGGTATTACTCCGGTATCAGAGCATGAGTTGGCACATACGGAAGAAGATCTTAGACTTATGCTTTCAGAAAGCTATAAAAGTGGTGAAATCAATCAATCTGAGTTCAAATATGTGAACAGAATCTTTGAATTTGATGATCGAATTGCAAAGGAAATCATGGTGCCGCGAACAGAAATCGTAACAACTTCGGTAGAGAAATCTTTCCAGGAAAACTTAGATATCATGAGAAGTGAAAAATTCACTCGATATCCGGTGGTAAATGGAGATAAAGACCATATTCTTGGTATGGTTAATATTAAAGAAATTTTTACTGATTTATATTATTTAACGGCAGAACAACGAAAAAACACGTCAATTCAAAAATATATTCGACCAATTATTCAGGTAATTGAATCGATTCCTATTCATGATCTTTTAATTAAGATGCAAAAGGAAAGAGTTCATATGGCGATATTAATGGATGAGTACGGTGGTACTGCTGGTTTAGTAACAGTAGAAGACATAATTGAAGAAATTGTTGGTGATATTCGCGATGAATTTGACCAAGACGAAGTACCTGATATCCAAAAACGTGGAGACATGCATTATGTAGTTGATGGAAAGGTTCTCATTTATGAGATTAACAATATGTTAAACTTGGATATTGATGATGAAGACATTGACACACTCGGTGGATGGATCCTTACTCAGAATATTGAGAGTAAACAAGGTGATAAGTTATCCTATAATGGTTTTGAGTTTCATATTTTAGATATGGAAGGTCATCTCATTCGCTCTGTTGAGGTATGTAAAATTGCAGAGCAAGAACACGAGCCTTTACAATTAGTAGAGGTAGAGGAATAAATAAAATCATAGGAAAAGAAGTCAGTCTAATAATGTCTGGCTTCTTTTTTATGGAGCTCTTTTTACGCTTACGCTTTAAAGCAGCCTCTTTCTACGTTAGAATAGATTTTAAATGGGGGGAGTTTTGTCGTAAATTGTCTAATCGCTGATAAATTTTTATAATCGACGATAAATTCGAAAAATCGCTGATAATTTGGCAGAATCGACGATAAATGTGAATTTCTCTCAATGAGCAGTAGAATATCCACCCTGAGATAGCGTATATTTCAATCGTTCAGTTTGTTTATTTTGTAGTTTTGCATTCTATTATTGGACATTTTGTCTTTTTGAAGGCTCATTTCTCTAAGATTGCTCCTAATTGTCTTAAAAACAAGTTTTATTTATAAAAGACTTGTTAAAAGATGGCACGAATATTTTTATAGTGATTTTTCATTAAGTTACTTTTACAGAGCTAGTAACTGAGTTGAGCCTCATACGTGTTAATATTGAGCTATGGTTTCAAACCTAATGGAATTATTTATCCAAAAGTACGATAGATAATGGTAAAAACAGTATAAATATTGTACATTTGTATTAGATTGTAAATAAACGAAACCTTTGAATCGTTTCATGCGTATTATTGTAATCATACATAGTGCTAAAGTAGAAGGTTTTTATAATAAAATCACAATCAGAGATAGAGATCTATAGAATTAAATTCAGGAGGAACATGTGTGTTTAAATCAAAAACTCATTTTTGGACTTTACAGATATTACTCGTATTATTAATTGTTTATGTTGGTACAATGGTCTCTTTTTTATTTGAACCAATTATTGTGTTTGCAACAACTCTTTTCTTTCCAATTCTAATTGCTGGGATTTTATTTTTTATTTTTAATCCTTTAGTTAGGATTTTGGAAAAAAGTAAAGTGCCTAGAACACTTGCAATATTAATTCCGTATATTGTGTTCATCGGTGTTGTATCAGCACTTGTTGCGTTTATAGGACCAATCGTTTCACAGCAAATTTCTGATTTAATAAGAAATTTCCCAAGATATGTAGATGAATTCACCGAGTTTGTTATTAGCATGTCTAACAAAGAATGGTTTACATGGGTAATGGAACAGGAATATGTTTCCTTAACTCAGATAGAAGAAACGTTAACAGGCTATGCAACTAGCTTACCTGAAAACATTACAACGAGCTTCACAAGAGTTCTTGGTGTTGTTACGAATATTACTTTGACGGCTATTACTGTACCTTTTATTCTTTTTTATATGTTAAAAGACGGTCAAAAGCTTCCTTCAACAGCTGTAAAAGTATTACCAACAGCTTATAGAAGAGAAGGATTAAAGATTCTCCAAGATTTATATGAAACATTAGCAGCATATATACAAGGTCAATTAATTGTTTCTCTTGCCGTAGGTTTAGGCTGTTTTATTGGTTATTCTATAATCGGACTCGAATATGCATTAGTTCTCGGAATTGTCGTTGCTGTCGCTAATATCATTCCATATCTAGGTCCTTTTATTGGTGCTGCACCAGCTGTTGTGATTGCTTTACTTGATTCGCCGACAAAGGCATTACTAGCAGCGTTAGTTGTAACAATTGTTCAACAAATTGATGGGAATTTTCTTTCACCACTTATTATTGGGAAACGACTCAATACACACCCATTAACAATCATTTTACTATTGATTGGAGCAGGAAGTTTTGGTGGCATTATTGGGATGATCCTGGCTGTCCCTACTTATGCAGTATTAAAGGCTGTCACATTACATATTATTCGACTAATTAAATTACGAAAAAAATATAAAGAAGAATTGAAAACTGAAAAAGTAGAAGTCTAGGCAGAACTTCTCCTTCCTTAATTCCATATAATGATTTTAGCTTGATAGGAAAAAGGAGGAGAAAATGATGCCTGCATTTGTAGGACCAATTCAATTGAATACAATAGGTAGAAGCGCAATGTTTACTGTAGGTGATTCATTTGCTTTATCACCAAAAAGTCAAAGTCAGTCATCTATTGGCTCTGGTGGAGCAAATTCGGGTGATTTTATTGATAACCAGAATGTCTTTAACATAACAAATTTCTATGATGCCGATTTAATTGATCAAAGTGACTTTCTAAATATGTAAAACAAGAAAAAGGACTTTCTACACGAAGTGTCCTTTTTCTTCGGATTTTTTAACATAGGAAATGAGGGTAAATAAAGTGAAGATCAGAAAAGCAAATGTACATAGTGATAATGAATTAATAACAAATGTTTATATTTATGAAAATAAACAACAGGAGTATAGCATGATTGCCATCCCCCAATTAGAATGGTCTACTCTTATACCTTATGAAGAAGATAGAAGGGTATTAAAAGATCGATTGTGCAATTCTTTATTGAAGAAAATCGAGAAATCACCAGCAGTAGAATTAATGAATAAAATAGTCCAATGGGTTGGAGAGATGTAACAGGATACAGCTTAAACCAAAGCATCTCTTTATGCCTCTGACAGAGCATAAAGAGATAGTATTTTAGCAGCCTGCCTCCAAAAAACCAGTTACGATCTGTTACCCTCTACCGTTAATTATTCAGACTCGATATTTAAAAAATTATACACATGATTGATATATTCATCACGAGGATATCCATTGTATAATTTTGTAGCTAATCGAACAGGATCACCGAAAAAGTACCGCTCATATTGAGTTTGCCTTGTTCCAAAGCTGCTCATCGTTAAATCCCATACTAATCTTAAAATTTTAGTTTTCGTTACAGCTTCACAAGCTGTTCCTTGATAATAAAGCTCAAGATCATTGAACAAGCATGACTCAAAATCCTCTTGGGATGGAATCGAAACTAAGCCTCCAGCACCAATTAATTGTAAAATTTCAATCATGCGAGGATATAGCTTTGGGAATATATTGACTGCTACAAATAAGGAATCAGCATGTGGTACCATAGTACCCCATTCATCTTCAGCAGCTAAAAGCTCAGCACGATCTAATAAGGCCTTCATGGATTCTAAACCTATAATCATTTCACTAATTTTTTCGTGAATATGTTGAAATTCTGATAAATTTAATAGTTTTACCATCGATTGTGCAATTCCTAGAATAAATTCAGCTTTTGTTATTTGACGAATAACAACTTGATGTAATGTGTGAGCTGTAAAACTACTACGAGAAAATAGCTTCATAGCAATATCTTGGCGATGATAAAAATAAACATTCTCCCATGGAACGAATACATTGTCGAAAATAAGCATTGTATCCATCTCGTGGAAGCGAGATGAAAGCGGGTAATTAAAACTAGATTCTCCTTCCCAAAAGGATTCGCGGCATAAAAACTTTACACCATCAGCATTGCTTGGGATACTAACACAAAATGATTGCTCATCATCATTAAGCTTGCCTCCCGAAGGAAACAGAATGATTTCGTCAGTCATACCACCCTGTGTTGCTAAAAGTCTAGCTCCCTTAATAAACACACCGTCATTATTTTTCTTGATTATTCTTGCAGCTATAGGTTGATTGGATGATTCTTCATAGGTAACGGAACGATTTATTTGAGGATTGATAAAGCTATGTGTGAAGGAGAGATCATGTTCACGAGCTCTTTCATAAAGGTTTATTAAATTTTGAGTAAACTGTTCATCTTGATCAGATAAGATGCTTGCTGAAGCTGTTAAAGTCATAATAACTGTATTTAAATAATCGGGAGTTCTCCCCATCATTCCAGATGTTTCAAAAGCCCAGGTTTTTATCATATGCCTTCTTGCTTCTAAGTCTTCTTTTGTTTTTGGTTGTAAAAAAGAAAGTCCTACGCGGTTATCTGTTTTAGGAGATTTATAGGTCATTTTATCAATTAAATCAGGCTTAACTTGTAGATCGTATAAGGAGGCCTTTGTGTGTAATGCTCCTTTATAAACAGGGTGTTCACAAATATCCTCTGTGATTTTTTGTCCTTTGATCCAAATATTTGGTTTCAATTTTCTCATTCTGGCTAAGTACTGTTCACCATTAATTGCAGGCAATTTAAACAACTCCTTACCAACTGAATACATACATAATATATGGCTTTTCATGGAAAAGTGTGTGCAGAGCATAGATTCCTTGAAAATATTGTATGAAATTGATGAACGAAAGAAAGAGGAATTTTGATAAGCAGTACGGAATAATTTTAAGTAATTAGATATGTTCAGTTCTTATTATGAGCAATCTTGTTAGAGTGAATTTTTGAAAAATATATTGGAAGCGTTTTCTTTTTGTTTAATTTTATTCACCAAGGCAAGAATAATTAATGCGTTTTTATTCGAAAGGTGTGATAAATGATGTACGAAGAGAACTTTTTTAAAGGTATGTTATGGGCATCATTATTAAGTATTCCATTATGGCTTTCTTTTTTTGGCTGGCTTAAACTTACAATAAGATTGTTTAATCATTTTTAAGAGCGGATAATCTAAAAGACACCTTCCTATATTAGGGTTTTTTACCTATAAAAGTGAATATATTTCTAATTTTAGTAAATTATTGTGAAATATATAGTAGAATAGGTGAAGGATGAAAATATGATTCATATTTTTGGGGGTCAAATAGATGGAAGTGTTTGTTGCCAGACAACCGATATTAAATAGTAATGAAGACGTTATAGCTTATGAACTTTTATATAGAGGAAGCAATGAAAATGTTTTTCCAAACATTGATGGTGATAGAGCTACTACAGAGGTAATTATTAATAGTTTTTTAAATATTGGGATGCAGGATTTATCTGAGGGGAAGAAGTGCTTTATTAATTTTACAGGAGCATTATTAAAGTCCAAGCTTCCTACCTTCTTTAATCCTAGCTCAATTGTTGTTGAAATTCTGGAAAACGTTGAGATAAATGAAGAGTTAGTTTTAGTATGCAAAGAATTAAAGCAATTGGGTTATACCATTGCTTTAGATGATTTTAAAGTTCAGGAATCTGCTAAACTGTTACCTTCACTTTTGAAATATATTGATATAATAAAAGTTGATTTTATGCAATCATCAAGAAATGAGATTTTGTCAATTGTAAATAAATATCGTTCATTAAATATACAATTATTAGCTGAAAAAGTAGAAACTAGAGATGATTTCATTTTTGCAAAAAAAATCGGCTACACCTTGTTTCAAGGGTACTTCTTTAGCAAGCCGATCATTATTTCAAGCCATGATGTACCGATGCACTTAAAAACGTATTATCATATTTTAGCTGAAATATCAAAAACAGATCCTAATATTGATATAATATCTTCTGATATAGAGCATGATATTTCTTTATCGTATAAGTTGTTAAAACTTATTAATTCACCAGCGTTTCGCCCGATAAATAAGATCAAGTCGATTAAACAAGCTATAGTATTGTTAGGATTAAACGAGTTAAAAAAATGGATTTATGTTCTTTCTTTAAAAAATATAAAAAATGTAAAAGACTCAAAAATGGATGAAGTTATCAAAATGTCCTTAGTCCGCGCAAAATTATGTGAGCTACTAGCTGTAAAGACTGGTAACAGGATGTCAGCACCGTATATGCTAACAGGCCTTTTTTCTTTAATAGATACATTGCTACATAGAGATCTAAATGAAGTATTAAGTGAATTGCCATTATCAGAAGAAATCCAAGATGCACTTCTTGGCAAAGATAATAATCTTAACAAAGTGTTGTCGTGGGCACTACAAATTGAACAAGCTAATTGGGAGTTAGAAGGTATAGAATTATCTAAAGAAGAGATTAATAGATATTATGTTACCGCGATAGATTGGGCTACACATTTAATGGAATTTGATGAGAATTGATAACTGTCAATTTGAATGTAAAATAAAAAAGGAATACAGTAAATTTTATAGAATTATTAAAGATAATTAAACTTCCTTGTTCAAACTTCGAGTTGTTAAACTAAAGGAGGTCTTCACTCTATGGGAGGGCAACCAACTTTTTTTGTATTAGATGATAAAATGGTTGCAGTATTTTCGGTGTTGCAGAATAATTGCGAAGTGAAAATGGAATGCTTATTTTCTAAAACAGGAATAGAGGATTACACCTTAGAGTATTATGGACCTTTAGAACAGAAATCAGAGTTAATCAAATTAGCAGTATCAAAAGCACAAAGTATATTTAATGAAAATGTTTTTTCAGTCTAGGTGGTTGAAGAGAGACTAAAACGAATAGGTTTAGTCTCTCTTCTTTTTATTTAGATTACTTATTTATCGTTAACTCCCCTCAAAAAGACAGGTAGAAAAACGTATCCTTTAAAAGTCATAGTGTTTTCCAAATTCTCACATAAAGGCAATTCTTTGTACATCGAAAATATATATTTTGGACTATTGCGTTTCTGTTGCGGTATCACGCATTGAGTATTACGATTTATTTTCGGTGAAAATTGTCCTGATATAGCGTAGTATTTAACTATAATCAATTAACATGAAAGTTGGCCCTGCATTCGCGCTTACCAACATTTAAGGAGGGTGAAAAGTGGATCAGCAAAAAATTGAAGAAATGACAAAGCTGCTACTACAAATCGAGCAAGAATTAAAAGAAACGAAGCAATCACTTCTATCTATAAATGAAAGTATTGATAAATATGATAAATATGCATTTCTAAATGTATCTTAAAGAACTTAGCTCCTGCTAAGTTTTTTTTAATAAGGTTAATAGCTTATGACCTTTTTACGTAGTTTTGGTGTCTAGTGCAATCGCTAGACCAAGGGCTTGTGTTTTTCTTAAAATTAACATTGACATATATTGGTGAATTGGGTGAAAATATAATAGATTAGTTGTAAGAATATACTTTTGCTACTAAACTAATTAGTAATATAGTAATATATAGCAAAAGGGGTGGGTGGTATAGAAAATATTGAGTCCAATCGTATTAAAGAAACGATGTTGAATTTAATTACTACTCAGCTACAAAATGATGGACTTAAAAGTTTTATATTTTCTTTCCTTACAAATAAAGAAGAAATGAATTTTGCTAACCTTACTATTTTACATCACCAAATATTTGATAGGAAAGATCCAGAACTTCTGAATTTAGCAGCAGCTGTTGAACTTTTGGTATTATCATTTGATATTTTTGATGATCTAGAAGATTTAGACAATACAGAAGAGCCTTGGATGAAGATTGATCATTCAATAGCCTTGAACGCTGCAACAGTACTGTATACGCTAAGTCAGCAAACAGTATTATCACTTTCTTCACCATTTAAGCATCAAATCCTTGCATCGCTTCTAAAATACTCCATACAGGCTATGGAAGGACAACATGACGATTTGGAAGATAACATTGCTTCTGAAGAAGATTGTTTACAAATGATGAAGTTAAAATCAGGATCACTTATTGCTCTAGCATCAGTATGTGGAATGCAATTGGCAGGAGAAAATGACAAATTAGTTGAAGAGTATGCATACCAAATTGGCATAGCTGCACAAACAGATAATGACTTTAGAGATTTATTTAATCCATTGAAGAATGATATGAAAAATCAAAAAAAATCTTTAGCAGTTCTTTATTTACAAAGAAATTATAATGAACATGCAAACGATTTGCTCAAATTTTATCAAAGTGGATTAGACATTAAAGAGCAGTTTGGAAGCATAGAAAACTATAAGCAAAAGCTTTTAGATTCAGGAGTCATGCAATATCTAAATGTAGTAAAGCAAATTGCTATAAACAGAGCTTCAAGAATGATAGACAATTTAAATATAAATAGTGAACATAAAGAGTTTGTTAAATCAATTTTAATCAATAAAAAAACATAATAATAGGGAGAGATCATTCATGCAGGAAATCGTAAACTTTTTAATTGAAAATCCAGAAGTATTAGAGAAAGTAGTTAATGGACAAGCTAGCTTACTTGGTGTTGATATTGAGGATGTATTAGGGTTAGTTGAAGGTATTGTTGGCTCTGGGACTTTGAAGAATCTTTTCTGGGCGTAATTATTCTTGAAAGGTGTTAGTAATGCGAAGTAACTTCAATAAAACTTACCAATTATTTGTAGTATTAAGTATTATACTCTCTATATACATGACATTTTTAAATATTAATTACCCTTATGTCGGTGCAAGTGTAGAAATAAGCGAAGAAGATAAAATAATAATAACTTATATAGAGCCGAAATCTTGGGCTGAAAAAGTGGGAATAAAAATTGGTGATGTTCTTATTGAGGTTAATGGCTCAGATCCACTAAAACATAAACCTTTATTGAATAAACATGTATTAGAACAGGTTGAATCTTTCACTCTTGAAAGAGGTGGACTAGAGAAAGAATATACTTTTTCTAGTTCACCTAATTTTAATGCACAAAGTTTATTAATTATTATTATACCTTTTACCGTTTTATTTTTATGTTTGTTTTGTAGTTTTTATATTTATAAATCTAATAAAAGTATTAATTTAAAATCTGCAAATTTATTAAATGTTTTTTTACTAATTATCTCAATGGCATATATTAGTGCTACTGGTTCTTCAAAAGGTGATGAAATTAGCAGATACGTTAATTTATGTTTGTTCCTTTTGGTGCCTGTTAGTTATATGCATTTTTTGTACCAATATTTTATTGAATTAGGTAAAAAATTATTTAACTTCCATTTTGTTAAATTTGGTTATGTATTAGTAGGACTTAATGTTATTGCAGAAATAGCTCAATATTATTTTCTATTTAGTTTTCAATATAATAGAACTATAAATTTAATTTCCTTCTTTATCCTACTCGTGCTAACTTTTTTACTGAAAATATTCGGATTGAAAAAGATAAAGTACTCTGAACAATCGTATATAGTAAAGATTTTGATTGTCACAAATATTCTTTCCTTTTCACCTTTTTTATTATTTTATGTAATACCATTTCTGATATTTAAGAAGTATGTTTTTCCACCTACATTTTTAGCGGTCTTTCTGTTGTTGATTCCCTTTTCATTGGTATATCAATTTTTAGCCACTAAAATTTATGATATTGAGTTCTTACTTGGAAGAATTAGATATTATTCTTTATTGGCTATTATTCCAAGTTTAATAATAGTTGGAATAATGCTAAATTTAAAAGAAAGTAATCCGAATTTTTACCAAATAAAACTAGCTATTATAATTTATATAGTGCTCATAGCAGTATTCTACATCAAAGAAATCTTCGACTATCGCTTCAGACTTAAGCGGTTTTCTGAGAAGTATAATTACCAGGATAGTATATTTAAATATACACAAAGTATCCGCAAGGCAAGTACTTTAGAACAGGTTGTTTCTGAGCTTAAACAGGTAATTACTGATGTACTTATTGTTAGTAAGGCTTACTTTATAGAAGTGGATAAGGAAAAAAATATCTCAGCTGTTGATCCTAATGCAAAGAATTCAGATTATGGTCCATATGTGAAAGAAATTAAGAAGGTATCGGTTGAAATCGGGAAAATTATCGAAGTTGATAAGGGATTTATTATAAATATTGGAGAAACAGATGATAAAAGCTATGTTCTGCTTTGTTTATCAATATTAAATACTCCTATTTTAACTAGAGATGAAATTTCCTGGCTTAAAACATTGTCTTTTTATACAAATGTGTCCTTGGAAAATTTCCTTAAAATTGATGAACTTATGCAGCATTTGCAAAAGGTTGAAACTGAAGGTCAAAACCCTGGATGGTTAACGAAGCTTTTATTTTCTATTGAAGAGAAGCAGCGTTCTAATTTAGCTAAAGATCTTCATGATTCAGTTTTGCAGGATTTAGTTTCGTTAAAGAGACAGTGTGAAATGGCTTTATCAGAGGTAGAAGTGGATTCTGATAAATTGAAAAATCAGTTGCAGGAAATGAATAGCAATATGACTAAAATCATCAAAACAACAAGAGAAACTTGTCAGGAATTACGACCACAGTTGCTTTATGATTTAGGCTTAGTGAAAGCTCTTAATAAGCTAGTGATGCAGTATCAAGAAACAGTTGATTTTGACATTCGATTAAATACAGGTAATTTCACAATGAATTTGGATATTGATACGCAGCTGAATATTTATCGTATTATCCAGGAGCTTTTAACAAATGCTCAAAAGCATTCAAAGGCATCTAGTGTGTTAATTATTTTAGTATGTATCAAAGATAAAATTGTCCTGCATTATGAAGATAATGGGATTGGCTTTAAATATAATAATATGAATGACCAATCTGAAAGTATGGGATTGTCAGGTATTAGTGAAAGAGTGAAGGCTCTAAAGGGAACAATTACGATTGAAACCTCAGAAGGAAGAGGCTTAAAGATAGATGTTGAAATATAGACTTGGCATATGCCAGGTCTCTTTTTTAAGATATTCAAATAATGGTTTAACATTGAAAGAAAGTAAAACAAGTAGTAAACAATATATAAGGCTGTTTTCGCAAACTTTGTTGCTTATAAATACCCGAAGAAATCAGCATTGTATCAAGTCTAGTTGCATCTTTTCTTCGCCAAAATATACTGATTCTCCTGCATATTTTGGTTAAATAGCAACATTCTTTCAGAAAAGAGCCGTATATAAAGAATGAACAAAGGGTGGAAAAATGATACATATTTTAGTAGTAGATGATCATCCAGCAGTAAGAGAAGGCACAAAGGCAATTTTAGAAGCAGAACCTAGTGTTCAAGTAGAATGCTTGAATCCGCCTTATACAGTTGAAGAAATGAAAAAATTTGATTTTGCTCCCTTTGATGTTATCTTAATGGATTTGAATTTAGGTGAGATTAACGGAATGGAGTTATCTTCAACAATCTTAAGTCTTCATCCGACTAGTAAAGTGATTCTCTATACAGGTTATGATGTTGAAGATTATTTTGAGGAAGCACTACAATTAGGTATTTTGGGAGCAGTAAGTAAGACAGAGTCAAAGGAAAAGCTATTAGATTATATTAGACATGTTATTAATGGAGAAATTGTTATTCCTTTTCAGTATTTTAAAGGTTTACTTGATGAAAGAAAACCAAATCCTATAGAAGCTGAAGGATATGATCAAGTATTTAATGAACGTGAAAAAGCCATTTTACATGAAGTTGAGAAAGGATTGACTAATCAGGAAATTGCAGATCATCTTCATCTTAGTAAGAGAAGTATTGAATATAGCTTAACGTCTATTTTTACGAAATTAGATGTTAGTAGCCGAACTGAAGCTGTTCTTATTGCAAAAGCAAAAGGAATTATTGAGTAATAGCTACTTTAGTTAATGATTTTTGTTAATTTACAAAATATAAACATTTTCTCAACACTGCCATGATGTTCATCATATATGATTGTTTTTATATCCTTTTTTCTGGAAGTAATTCTAGGGGAAACTAGGGGGTTATAATGGACATTATGGCAGTGTTACCTACCTTACTTTTATTATTGATCTATTTTATATTTGTTGTATACGTATTAAGAAGATGAACATAAATGAAGAATATTAAGAGATTAAGACTTCTTAATGAACATAGTTTTACAGGTGAATTCGAAGGGAGGAACTATTTTGGATTATAATGCTAAGAATACTTTGATGGAAGCTTTAGGTATAAACATAATTTCGGTTACTTCTGAAGGTGTTGTGGCTACAATGCCAGTAGATCACCGAACACATCAGCCGTTCGGATTATTGCATGGAGGAGCTTCTGTGGCACTTGCAGAAACAGTAGCAAGCATAGGTGCATATGCTTTAATTGATCAAGAAAATGAGATTTGTGTAGGCCTGGAGATCAATGCCAATCATATTCGTGGCAAAAAGTCTGGAGTCGTAACAGCTCATGCAATACCAGCACATATGGGAAAAACAACAATGGTTTGGGAAATTAAAATAGTAGATGAGAATGATGAGTTGATTTGCTTATCACGATGTACAATGGCAGTACTGAAAAAGAGATAAACCAAGTTAAAATAATGAGAAAAAGTCGTGAATTCCAGATCTGGAATTCACGACTTTTTCTATACTAGTAAAATAGTTAAGTTAATTATTACTTTTTACTTTTTGACGAGATTTCTTCAAATCATCCTGCAAGCTACCCTTCCATAATGGGACACCTGTGTTATATGCCGCACGACTAATTAAGTGTCCAGCAACAGGAGCCGTTAGAAAGACGAATACAATACCTAGTAGGACTCTAGAATTTACTATTTCATCAACTAGTAGGAAATAAATAAATAACCCTACAAGAACACTAATAACACCTAATGTAGCACTTTTTGATGCAGCGTGGTTACGTGTATATACATCAGGCAATCGAATCACACCGATAGCAGCAATTAAACTTAGTAATGCACCCTGGAGAATAAGATAACCAACAATAATTTCACTGATTTCGGTCATTTTCGATAATTTCTCCCTTCTCTAGGTATTTAGAGAAAGCAACTGTTCCAATAAAGGCTAAAATTCCTAACAATAGGATAACCTCAACAAAAGCACTTGTATTTAGAACAATCGAGATAATAGCCGTCATAGCAATGAAGTTAATACCAATTGCATCTAATGCAATGACTCTATCAGGTGTAGTTGGTCCCTTTACCAACCTATAAACAAATAATAAAGTTGATATTGCAACAATCGCAAGAGATAAAGTCATAATAAACATAAACATTAACGGCTCACCTCCTTGATTGCTTTTTCAAATGTATTTTTAATATCAAGCTTTGCTTGTTCAACATCACCAATATCCATGGCATGGATAAAAAGAGTTTTGTTATCTTCTGATACCTCAATAACAAGAGTACCAGGAGTTAACGTGATTAAATTTGCTAAGATTGCAATTTCCCAGTCTTTTTTTAGCTCTGTTTCTAATGAGAAAATCCCTGGCTTCATCGTTAATTTTGGAGATAAAATGACCTTTAAGACGGCAATATTAGACTTGATTAATTCACTAAGAAAGATGAAAATTAGCTTGAATAGCGCAATAACATTGTAGAAATAAAGGCGATGCTCAAAAAATCTTCTTAGTGCGAAAATAATTAATCCTCCAAAGAAAAAGCCTTTGAAAAATGCTAAAGAGGAATAATCATTTGAGAGAAACATCCATATAAACGCTAGAAAAAAGTTTAATAATATTTGAAATGCCATATGCACTACTCCTTCAATACTGCTTGAATATAAATTGTTGGATCAAGCAGAGTATCTGTAGCTTGTGAAATATAAGGTGAGATTGATTCGATACCGAAACCATATGCAATCGATAATACTAGTAGGATTGCTATTGGAGCAATCATGCCTTTAACCGATTTACCCTTATAGACTTCATCGTTTGATGATTCACCCCAGAATCCATTTATAAAGATTTTCATAACTGAATATAAAACTAGTAGGCTCGATAATAAAACAACAAATGAAATGGTATATTCTTCTGCCTCAAAGCCACCTTGTATGATTTTAAGTTTCCCGATAAATCCACTAAGAGGTGGAATTCCAGCGAGCGATAATGTTGCAATAAAGAACATCCAACCTAGTAAAGGGTGACTAGAAATTAATCCACTAAATTTGCGTAAATTACTTGTTCCTGTGATCGCAATAATTGCACCGACTAAGAAAAATAACGCTCCTTTAACAATCATATCATGAACTAAATAATAGATAGAGCCTTCAACAGCATTTGGTGTATTTGCAGCAATTCCGAATAATATTACACCTACAGCTGTGATGATATTATAAATAATAATTTTCTTAATATCCCAATAGGCGATGGCACCTATAACGCCAAAGATAATTGTTAATGCTGCTAACCAAGCTAAAATTTGATGTGTATAAGATGGTTCATGATAAAAAATCAACGTATACACTCTTGTTATTGAGTAAATTCCTACCTTTGTTAATAATGCTCCAAATAATGCAGTGATAACGGCTGGAGGAGCTTGATATGATCCAGGTAACCAGAAGTATAATGGGAAAATAGCACCCTTTAAACCAAATATCACTAAAAATAAGATCGCGATAACAGTGAGTAAACCTGTTTGACCCATATCGGCAATTTTTACACTTAAATCAGCCATATTAAGCGTTCCTGTTACTGCGTATAAATAAGCAACGGCAATAACAAATAATGCAGATGAGATAATATTAACTAGAATATATTTTATCGACTCTCGAAGTTGAATTTTTGAGCTTCCTAAAACAATCAACATGTAAGAAGACATAAGCATAACTTCAAAGAAAACAAACAAGTTAAATATATCACCTGTTAAAAACGCTCCAGTCACACCTAAAAGTAAAAACTGCACAACAGGATAGAAATAAAATTTTTCCCTGTCTGGTGTTATGGAAGAAAAGGCAAAAAGTAATGCGGTAAATCCAATAATACTTGTTGTTAATACAAGTAAACTTGCGTACATATCAGCTACAAGTACGATCCCGTAAGGAGCCTCCCAATTCCCTATAGCTAATGATTGAATACCATTAACATGAACTGTGTGAACAATAATTCCCGAAACCACAATTGCCAGAAGAGAAGCAAACGCACTTATTAGCTTTTGTGCTTTTATATTTTTATTAAAAAAGATTAAGATAATCCCTGCTAAGAAAGGGATGACGATTGGCAAGATAATTAAATTATTCATATTGATCATTTCCCCTTAGTTGATCCATATCATCTGTTCCAAGTTCCTGATATGAGCGATAAGCAAGAACGAGGAAAAATGATGTCACTCCAAAGCTTATAACGATTGCCGTTAAGATAAGAGCCTGTGGAAGTGGATCAACATATACTTTGGCATGTTCTCCTAGTAATGGAGCAGCACCTGTCTTTAGACCGCCCATTGTTAAGATGAGCAAATGAGCTCCATGACTTAATAAACCAGTTCCAATAATAATCCTGAGTAAGCTTTTAGATAACATTAAGTAAACTGCAGCACTAAACAATATACCAACAACAATAGACATTAATACTTCCATTATTCCGTCTCTCCAATCGTTTGAATAATGGTCATTGTGACACCGATCACGACAAGGTAAACTCCTAAATCAAATAAAACCGCGGTAGCCAATGCCGTTTTCCCGAGTAATGGGATATCTACATAACTAAAGGTTTGTGTAAGGAAAGGTACATTATAGAAAAATGAACCTAATCCAGTAAGAACTGCAATAAGTAAACCTGTTGCAGTCATTTTGATGTAATCAACATTTAAAGTCTTTTCTACCGTTTTCACATCAAAAGCTAGAAGTAACAGCACAAAAGCTGCAGCAGTCATCAAGCCACCTATAAATCCACCACCAGGTGTGTAATGACCAGAAAAGAAGAGGTGTAACGAGTAAATAATAATAATAAACGCTACCACCTTTGTGACTGGTTGAAAAATAACGTCATTTGTTTTTACATGCGTTTTTTTCACCCTTCTTCCCCCTTTCTAACCTTTAAGCGGATCATGCTATATATTCCTAACCCAGCAATACCTAATACGGCGATTTCAAACAATGTATCAAAACCTCTAAAGTCAACAAGGATGACGTTAACCATATTTTTACCGCCAGCAAGTTTATAGCTGTTTTCGATAAAATAAGTAGAAATTGTTTCTGACACACGTTGACTGTTTGCTGACAAAGCAATTAAGGTCACAATTGTTCCAACACCTAAAGAAATAATTAAATTTGTCAGTTTAAAATTAAGCTTTTTCTCTTTTTTCTTAAATTCTGGTAGGTGATAGAAGCAAAGTAAAAAGAGAGCAACAGAAACTGTCTCAACAAGTAATTGTGTTAAAGCTAAGTCAGGTGCACGAAACACAACGAAGAAGAGAGATAATGAATATCCTACCGAGCCCAGCGCGATAATAGCTGTTAATCTAGATTTTGCAAAAAGAACAGTTATCGTACCAATTACCATAACAACTGCAAGAACTGCTTCATAAATACCAATTGGTGCTGTTCCTTCTAAAGAAAAAGAAAATCCATCAGTCAAAATGAGTGTTGTTCCTAAAATCAGGATAAAGAACGTAAAGATAATCGCTAAATAGTCCCGAATAAAACCTGTCATATAAAATCTTGTAATTTTAAAAGTTGATTTGTCTAACGTGTATAATGCCGCATCATAGCCTTTATTTAATGCAAGCTTTTCTGGAACTAGCTTATAAACTCCACGCCATTTTCTTAGGAAGAAATAGCCTAGAACACCTAATGCAAAGACTCCGATTGTCATAAATAACTCAATCGTAAAACCATGCCATGCATATATATGAACATGAAAATGCTTTTCATCACCTAGTAACGCTGGAATTATTGAGGCCATTGCCGGTTCAATAATTGTATAAGCAAGGATGTTAGGGAAGAAAAAGAAAATAATCACAAGTGATGCCAAAATAATCGGTGAAATTAGCATTCCAATTGGGGCCTCATGTGGCTTTTTCTCTAGCTTTTCAGGCTGATATTTACCGGTAAATGTTTTGAAAACAAGTACCATACTATAAATAAATGTAAATATACTACCTATCCAAGCGATGATCGGGAATAGTAGCCCGAGAGTTTCTACATTAAAAACATCCATCTCAATAATTCGTATCATGCTAGTAAAAAACATTTCTTTACTTAGGAAGCCGTTAAATGGAGGTAAACCTGCCATTGCAAAGGCACCTATAATGGAAATGGTAAATGTAATTGGCATAAAGCTCATTAATCCACCTAGCTTACGTATATCTCGTGTACCAGTTTCATGATCGACGATACCCACTACCATAAATAAACTTCCTTTAAAGGTAGCATGATTGATTAAGTGAAATACTGCAGCAAGAGTAGCGACAGTGTATACGCTATTGTCAATTGAATCGATTGCTAGTGCTGCCGAGCCTACACCAAGCATTGACATAATCATTCCTAATTGACTGACTGTTGAAAAAGCAAGAATACTTTTTAGATCTGTCTGCTTAACTGCATTGAATGAACCCCAGAACATTGTGAATATACCAAAAGCAGATACGATCCAAAACCACTCTGGAGTACCAGCAAATACTGGACTAAAGCGTGCAACAATATAGATTCCTGCTTTAACCATAGTAGCGGAATGTAGATAAGCACTAACAGGTGTTGGAGCTTCCATTGCATCAGGAAGCCATATGTAAAATGGAAATTGTGCAGACTTCGTAAATGCACCAAATAAGATTAGAACTAATGCTGGAATGAATAACTCATGCTGTGATATCTCAGGAACCTTTTCAATAATTTCTCTAATGCTAAAGGTATTAGTCATCATATAAAGCATGATAAATCCACCGAGCATTAATAGTCCACCAAAAATCGTGATGAGCATTGATTTTTGTGCTCCGTACCTGGATTTTTCACGTTTGTACCAATAACCAATTAACAGGAAAGAAGAAAGTGATGTGAATTCCCAAAACGTATAAAGAACAATTAAGTTATCTGATAAAACAACGCCTAACATGGCACCCATGAACATTAATAAGTATACATAAAACGTGTTAAGCTGCTCTTTTTCCTTCGATAGATAATAGATCGAGTACAGGATAACAAGGGCACCGATTCCAGTGATGAGTAAGGCAAATAGCAAGCCCAAACCATCTATGTATGCAGTAAAGTTAATATCTAGGGATGGAATCCAACTAGCAGTTTGCTTAATTGTTTCCCCCCTCATGTTGGAGCTTATGAACTGGGTAAAGTATGCAAAAAGTAAAACAGGTAAAATTAGAACGAACCACCCTGTATGAACTTTCCGAAAGTATTTATACAGAAATGGAACAAGTATGGCAAATAAAAATGGTGATAAAATTGCCACATGAAGTAATGACATCTTTGAACCTCCTTACAGTTTTGACGAATTAATATTACAAAAGAATTGTTTTTAATCTGGGGTATAAATAATAAGAAATGATACTTTCTCTTTTACTTATTTAGTATGTTCCAGATTTTGTACTACTATGAAATAATATCAAAAAATGATCATTTCAAGTTCATATGAACATAAAAATGATAACAAATTTCTGCTTACTTGTATATTATTAAACATCTCAGAGCATGATAATTCTTGAGGTGATATTGTGCATATAATGAAGGTTTTTATCGCATGTTGTGTTTTTTCGTCCCTTTTTACGAGTGCATGGTTTGTAAATGAGAAGTTAAGAAGAGAATATGTTGAACAAATTGTTTTTGAAGAATCGATTATTGAGTTAACAGATACAGAAACACCTATTGAGGAAATAAATGTTTTTGAGAAGTTTAGACCTCGAGAGTATGTTCGTGTAGTTCTTAAATAACCAAAAAAGCGGTTGCTGAAACATAGAAGTTCAGCAAATTATGAAGAGAAGCTAAATTAAAAAAACCGGGAAAACCCGGCTGATTTACCCTGATATAGAGCTGTTATTAGTATGATAAAGGTGTGATTTAGCTTTAGATTTATTGTGGAATGTCATAATAAGAATTGGGAAAATGAATAGCATCGAAAGCATAACCATCGCTAGAATAAGGGAAGGTATTTGAATATCTTTGTGTAATCCTTCTGATTGCTTATTAAAAAATTGCTCAGCTTTTTCATTTTGAACGATATTAGACAGAATTAAAAATTCATTTTTCTCATTGTCATAATAATATAAATCATATTTATCGAAATAAAATAGTGAATCTCTTTTTTGTTCATATTTAACGAAAGCCATTGTGAAATTTGAATCATATTCTTCCGTTTTTTCTTCATTTTCCTCTGTTTCTGGATCGTCTGCGGAAATCAATTTAAATATTTTGCCATCCATCGTTAATGTCTTTTCAAATGAAACTGAATTTTTATTGTAATAATTTACTTCATTTTGCAATTTTTCCTCTAATTTCGCTTTGAATTCTTTTGAAGCGCTTTCATTTTCTGCATGAATGATATTCACAGAAATTAAAAGGGTGAAACAGATTGTGATTAAAAACGCACATAGGCTTTTCATACATTTTCCTCCTTAATATAAGGTAGCTTCATAAAAAGTAATTTTATGATAACTTAGTAAAATTATACCAAATTATTCATCTCTTAATACAAAAGAAGCTAAAGCTTCGAAAATTTGTCATATATTTCTTGTCAAATACCACACTCTACTTCATAATGATGGAGAAATTCAATTGTATAGTTAGGGTCGATGAACATGAAAAATACATACTTTACTAGTTATTTTCCACTAATAACAATTTTGCTTTTTAGTACATCGTTATCAATAGCAACCGTAATGATTGCAATTGATTATTTACAACTGCTTGGTATATACGAAGGAATGCTTGAGTTTTTTTCAAACAATGGAATAAAGCTCGCACTATTTATTATTTTTGCATTAATTTACTTTATGATCTTTTCTGCATTAAAATTAATTGCAAATACAGTTACTGAGCTCTCGTTATTGTTTTTTTCTAAGGACGTAGCAGGAGAAAACCTTACAAAGATAAGGGGAGGCTCGATTATTTATGTTATTGGGGGAACTTTGTCTTTACTATCTATACAATACCCAATAATTATTATGGGTCTATTCCTCATTTCGACACTTTGGTATTTTGTTTATGTCGTTTATAAAATAAGTGCTTCACTCACTTCACCTTCTTTGATAGGTTTAGTGTTATTTCATGTATTATTTTGGTTTATCTTTATTCTAGGCACACTTTACATTAGCTTTAGATTGTACAATAGTGTAATGGCGAGTTTACCAGTGTAAACATGTATCAAATTTTATACAGTGTTGGTAATTCGTTATTTTTAATAGAAAAGATAAAATCAAAAAAGAGGCTAGGACATAATAAAAGAAGTCCCACAAAAAGAGGAATAAATCTAAATTCAGTTAAGCTGAAAAACAAGTTCGTTCCATTGCGCTGCAGACATAAGATTCGCCGGGGAGGAAGCTAAGCCTCCTCGTAAGCTGCGCGCCTGTGGGGTCTCAGCCTTTCCTCTGCACCCGCAGGAGTCAAATGTCTTCCGCTCCATTACACTAGTTCTTAAAAATAGTATGCAAAATCAAACAACATTGAAGACTGCAAGTAAAAACCCGAACTATTAGGCGAATGTTTAATTGACATATCACCTAATAATTCGGGTTTATTATTAGCATAAATACTTATGTCTCAGCCTCTTATTGATTTATCATAAAAATCGTTTTTTTATTTCTGGGGAAGGGAGCATACAGTGATTACTTTTACCAAACCATTTATAACGATTTTTTGCTATCATCTGATAGAAAGCATCACGGATTGGTTTGGGAACTAACATAAGTGGATAACAAAATAACCATATCCCACCGAGTTTTTTGCATACTTTTAACGCAGCTGTAGATTTTGTGTACACTTGATTATTGTCTATCATGACAATGCTGTCGAAATGACTTGTTGGAAGTTGCACTTTTGTAAGAAGGCTTTGCCCAGTTGCAGACTGCAGTGACGTGAATTTAAATAGTTCCTTCTTATCAGCACGAATGATAAACTGAACTGTTTGGTTACAAAGATTGCAAACACCATCAAATAAAAGTATGGGTCCTTCTATATCTTTAATCATTATAAGCCCTCCAGTAAGATTTCTCTTTTCTATTTCATGATATCTTTCCAAATAAGCATTTGCGGACTATTTGAATAGATAGAACTAACATTGCCCTGTCCATCCTTCCCTACCCAAACAGCAGCTGTGTATCTGTCAGTTAATCCAGCAAACCAAAGATCTTTATAATCATTTGAAGTACCTGTTTTTCCACCAACATAACTGGAAGAAACATTCGCCTTTTGTCCTGTTCCACTTTTGACAACAGAAGTAAGCAAATACTTCATTTGGTTATTAGTGGATTCTTTCCAAACTCGAACAGGTTCTTCTTTCCATTGATAAAGAGTTTTACCATTTAAATCTGTTATCTTCGTAATTGCATGGTTTTTATAATACAATCCGTTGTTTCCAAAGGTTGTATATGCATTTGTAAGCTCAAGTGGTGAAACACCGTAATCAAACCCTCCAATTGCAGCAGGAAGTTTATAATCGTCTTTCGTTACTTTACTAAATTGGAAAGGAGCTAAATATGAAAATCCTTTTTCTATACCAATTGAATCAAGCATTCGGACAGCCGCAGTATTATATGAGTATTTTAATGCTGTTTCTAATGTAACCATCCCATAGTTTCGTTCACTATAGTTCTTCGGACAATATCCATTTTTACAAAATTCACTGGCGTCTATTTTAGATTTTGTTGTTGCTCCTGTAAGATCAATATACGGCACATAATCTAGCAGAGGCTTAATTGCAGAACCAGGATGTCGATATGCTTGATATGCTCTGTTAAAATCAAATTTTTCATAATTCTTTCCACCAGATAACGCAACGATCGTATGTGCTTGATGATCAATGACAGCGGCAGCTCCTTGAACTTCATCAAAGGGAAGATGCTTAGTTATCGAGTCAGTGAGCTTATGCTGGAGATTTGTGTCTAAAGCAGTATGAATAATAATACCATTACTTACTATTTGGTTAACTTTTTCATCGATTTGTTTATTAATTGTATCTTTGTTTTCTCCCTTTTTAGTTTCTTGTAAATAGCCCTCTTTTTCTGTTATTAATTGCTTTAATTCATGATGAACATATGTTACATAATCTGGTTGTGTGTCAGTGCGTTTCTTTATCGATAGCTTGATAGGAAAATCAATGGCATTCTCCAACTCATCCTTAGAAATGACTCCATTATTATGAAGCATGTTAAGCAATCTTATTTGTCGTTCTTTAGTTGCATCAAAGTTTTTAATTGGATCATACATCGTCGGGTTATTTGGAATAGCACTTATGAATGCAAGTTGCGCTGTATTTAGTTCTTGGATTTGTTTACTAAAGTAATAGGTAGAAGCTGTTCCAATACCATATGTTCCATTACTAAAATAAATTGCATTCAAATAGCCTTCAAGAATTTGTTCTTTCGTGAAGTTCTTTTCTATTTGGTAAGAATATAGAAGCTCACTTAGTTTACGGTTATAGGTTTGTTCGTGTGTTAAATACACATTTCTTGCAAGCTGCTGAGTAATTGTACTAGCTCCTTGCTCGACAGATTGTGTTTTTGCATTAACAATTACAGCTCTTAACATTCCTTCAGCATCAAAACCAATATGTTCAAAAAAACGTTGATCTTCAGATAAGATATATATGGTTTTTACCAGATCAGGAATATCTTCATATTTTGTAAAAATTCGATTTTGTTGTAATGATGTGATTTCTGAGATCAGTCTGCCATCGCGATCAAATATATAACTATTTTGTGCCAACTTCACTGAGTCTATTGGTATCTTCTCATCTAATACAGTACCTAATCCTTTTATAGCTTCTGATTCTTTGCCTGCAGCTAATCCGCATAAAAGGAACACAGGTACCATAAAAAGAACACAAAACCATCCAAATAAATTTCTCATGTTCTTCACATTCTTTCTAAAATAAATAATTTCTACTTCTATTGTACTATTTAATCTAAAAATGAAGCAGAAATTTTTTTCATCCATACATGTTATATTTTGGATATAGAGACAGTATAACAATTCATCATCAGGTTAGTTTGAATAAACAAGTTAAAATCTTTGAAATTAAGCCTAATTTAAGATTGTGAAGAATATATTTTTAAGAGATAAATGTCGTGTAAAGATAAAAATAGTCAAGGGGTATTTCATTATTTTTTGAATATTTAAGTTCTTTCTCTGGCTACGATGATATAATAATAGAAACAAAATTTTCATCATATTTAGAAGGGAGGGACAGATAAGTTGGCAGATCTAGATCATTTATTGTTTATTGACTTTGAATTCACAATGCCAGAAGGAAAGGCTAATCCAAAAGGGTTTTACCCAGAAATTATTGAAGTAGGAATTGTTTCTGTTGTGAACCAAATAATTCAAGACCAATACTCCTCATTTGTTAGACCGAACAACTTCCCAAAACTAACTGAACGTTGTAAAACATTTCTACAAATCTCACAGGAAAAAATTGATAATGGAATAACCTTTAATGAGCTGATAAAGGTATTAGAGAACTATAATTATACCCAACCTGTCACAGTAATCACTTGGGGCAACATGGATATGAAGGTACTTCGTCAAAATTGTCAAATGAACAATTTAGAATTTCCTTTCAATGGAAAATATAGAGATTTATCAATGGAATATAAGAAATTCTTTGGAGATCGTAATCAAACTGGCTTATGGAAAGCTGTCGAGGATTATGGTAAAAAAGCGACCGGAAAGCATCATTGTGCTTTGGATGATGCAATGACTACTTACAACTTATTTAAATTGGTAGAAGAAGATAAGAGGTACCTGCAAAAGCCTAGCCCACCAACCATAGGTGATAGAATTGACTTATCAAAGGTATTAAAAAACTATGCAACATAAATTGTTTACCTAGACAATACTATACTTGATACATTGCATTACTTAGAATGTGAAAAACATTAAATTTAATAAGAACAGTTTTACTTAAAAGCCTTACTCAATAACAATATGTATCGACATCAGTGTCGAATCTATTGTTATTGAGTAAGGTGTAATTATGTTGCCCGAGCTGGAAAATAATCTTTTTCTAAATTTTCTATTTTCTTTAAGGATTCTGTTGCCCATGGAGTAGCTTTTTCTGTAAGCTCAAGCTTACAAGTTGTAATGGCTTCCTTTAATGAATCAAGATAATCAGGTACATCCTGTTCAAAAGGCTTTACCATTTGTTTAGGTATATTTGTTTGTTCATTTAATGCTAATGCTCTTCGTTCGTGAAAAAATTGTACATCAACTTGTTTAGGGTTATGTAAATCACCTTGTTGTGGATGCTTTAAAACAGCTTTAACCTTAACTAAATAATGAGCAGGACGAATATCTGTAACCTCGCCAATATACTTCCCAGTTTTATAGATTCCTGTGACAATATCACCAATTTGTATTTCTTCCATTAAATTCAGCACCTCTTTACATTTTCTTTTTTAATGGCACTATATAGTTCCTTTTGTACTTATTATACTGGTTGAAGCGAAGGAGGAACGTACTTGTCGTTATACCTCGCCACCCTTGCATAAACACTCTTATATACTACCATGAAGGGCTGTAAAACGTAATGTATGAACGTTTTATGGAATTTTAGTTTTAGACCTTTAATAGACTAGTGATTCTTATAAAAACTTGTTATAGTATGTACAAAGAAAGGTCGTGAGTTATTTGGAACTATACATTCCACTTATAGGTTTATTTTTATATTTTCCAGAAGATAAGTCCGAATATTTGCCAGCCGCAATAACGATGGGTGTCTTTACAATTCTGGCTATTTTTGCATTTCGATATATTGTAAAATTATCAAAAAAAGAACAAGGTCAAGTTGATGATCTTATTAAACAAGCTAATGAAAAGAAAGACAGCGAGTGATGAATAGGAATTTTTAGATAAAGTATATTTTAGATCACTTCCGGCTGAGTAATAGATAAATTCTTATGATATCCTGAATAAAAACAAGTAAATATACAAAAAATACCCTTTAGCCAACATATTAAAATGGAGGGTATTATGAAACGTAACTTATTATTGTTATTTCTTATTTCTTTCATCTTAGCAGGCTGTATGGAGAAAGAAATCACAAAAATGGAAGTTGAAATGTTTAATGCTGCCGGTGATTCGCTAGGAACTATTAAAGTAGATGAAGTATCTGAAGGTGTTGAGTTAACTGTTTTACTAGAAGGTCTTCCTCCGGGAGAGCATGGCTTGCATATTCATGAAAAAGGAACATGCAAAGCACCAGATTTTAAAAGTGCTGGTAATCATTTTAATCCTGATGAATCCATGCATGGGTTATTACACCCAGAAGGAGCACATGCTGGAGATCTTCCAAATATAATTGCCGAAGATGGTAAAGTGGATGCTCAATTGCAAGCACCTCAATTGACTTTAAAAAGTGGGAAAAAGAACTCTCTTTTAAGAGTAGAAGGAACAAGCATTGTGATAACTGAAGGTAAAGATGATGGCATGACACAGCCATCAGGTGATTCAGGAGCTCGTATAGCTTGTGGGGAAATTACTGAAGAAGAGGCAAAAAGAGAAGATAAAAAAGAAGTAACTCCACCTGAAGAAGAATAGAAAAGTAAAAAAACAGGTTAACTGATTTAACTAAAAAGTTGACCTGTTTCTTTTTTATCAAAATACTGGTCAGGCGCTACTGATAGATTATCCTTAAACAAAGGCAAGGTAACGATTGCACAAGTACCTTTGTTTAGTTCACTATGATATCGAATAGAACCACCATGATTTTTTACTATAGAGTATGTAACAGTTAATCCAAGACCGGTTCCAGTATCTTTTAATGTATAATACGGCTCGCCAAGTCTTGCAATTTGATCCTTCGACATACCAATTCCATTATCAGTTATTTTCACAATAATGTTTTCTTCTTTTAAAATCGTTTTTACTGATACTAGACCACCCGATTCAGGTACTGCTTCTATTGAATTTTTCATTATATTTATAAAAACCTGTTTTAATTTGGTTTCATCACCAAATACATATAAATGATCATCAATAATATAATCAAATGTTACAGCTTTAAAGTTTGCATATGAAGTTAAAAGTATTGTTAAATCTTTTAAGGTATTTGTTAAGTGTATTTTTTCTTTCGATATGTAATCATTACCAGCCAAACTTAAATAATCGGTTATGATAGATTGTGCTCGATCGAGCTCTGAAATGACAAGATCCATATACTCTTTTCTCTGAATGATGTTTGTATCTGATGAATTACCAATTAGTTGAATAAAGCCTCTTACAACAGTTAAAGGATTTCGAACTTCATGGGCAACACTTGCTGCCAGCTCACTGACTATTGAGAGTTTTTCTGCCTTTATTAACTCATTTCTCAATAAGGCATTCTCTCGCATATATTCAATTAAATAGATGGCAATCATTAAAATGAAAGTTAATATAATAATAGATATACTAAGGGTAACTAAGTTTTCTATTGGAGTATGGAAAATATTTAAAGCGCTTACAATACCGAAAAATAATAAAGAAAGAACTAAGATATAAAGCCCATATAATAATGATGATAATAACTTTTGTTTGAATCGCTTTTTCTGCCAATTTTGCTTCATTGAGCTCGAGTAAATAGAAAAAGCTAAAATGAAAAGCAAGAAATAAAACCATTGGATATTAAAGGAATGCAACAAATAAGCAAAAGTGGTTAAAAGTGTTAAAAGGCCAGCTAAATTCCCTGCATAAACAAAGCTAATGAAAAGCGGAATTGCTTGAAGATTAAAGAAAATGCCATCAACTATTTCGATCGGCCAAATGATACATAGTAGGGAAGAAGTGACAGTACTAAAAATAATAATCACTTTATTTGGCTTAAGTACATGTGAAGGATCTTTACTTAACCAAAATAGATGGTAACTAAAGATAGGGAATAATATAAATGCCACTTGTAAAATAATATCTTTTATTAAATCCATTCAGAAGTCACCTTTTATAAGTTTTCTCTAATTATATCACCAATTTATGGCAAAATCCTCAACTTTTTAATAAAATTTTACAGTAATCGAGCCAGTAAAATAATTGTTGATTTATAGAACTTTTTTAAATGGCATCAATGAATGGTTAGAACAGTGTCAAAAGGAGAGAGCAAAGAGGCTGGGACATAATTAAAGAAGTCATACAAAAAGACGAATAAATCTAAATTCAGTTAAGCTGAAAGAAACAAGTTCGTTCCATTGCGCTGCAGACACTCCATTCTCCGGGGAGGAAGCTGAGCCTTCTCGGCATGCCTGCGGGGTCTCAGCCATTCCTCAATTCCCGTAGGTGCCCGAGTGTCTTCCGCTCCATTCCACTAGTTCTTAAAAATAGAATGCAAAATCAAAAAATCTAATTGAAGGCAGCAAATAAAAACCCGAAATATTAGGCGAATAATTAATTGAAATATCTCCTAATATTTCGGGTTTATCATTAGCTTAAATACTTATGTCCCAGCCTCTATTAGTCTATTTAAAGGGATAAATAAATACAAACAAATAATTAAACTTCTTTTAATGCAGTCACTAGCCTTCCTAATCCATCCTTTATTGTTGTCTTTGAACACGCAATATTCATTCTTAGAAAACCTGCTCCATTTTCACCGAATTTAGATCCAGGTTCCAATGCTAGTTTACCTTTCTTTAGTAAAAGGTCTTTAAGTTCATCATCTGTTTTATTCAGTGCTCTTGCGTCTAACCATATAAGGTATGTTGATTCAGGTCTCATTACTTTAATATTTGATAAATACGTTTTTATATATTCTTCGACTATAATGACATTTCCTTCTAAATACTCTATAAGTTCATTCAGCCATTTTTCTCCGTACGTATAAGCTGCTTCCATCGCTTCTTGCCCTAGTGTATTGATCATCATAAGACCAAATCTTTGTTTCACTTCATTATATTTTCTTTTTAGTGAATCGTTAGTGATGAGTGCTACTGAAGCTTGTAGACCAGCTAAATTAAATGTTTTACTTGGGGCAATAAAGGTTATTGTTTGATTGGCCAATTTCTCATTAATTGATGCAATGGGAGTATATTTACTGTTAAATAATAATAAATCAGAGTGAATATCATCAGATAAAATGAGTACATTGTGTTTTACACAAAGATTCCCTATTTTCGTTAATTCTTCTTCACTCCATACTCGACCACTAGGGTTATGTGGATTACATAAAATAAATAACTTAGTTTGGGGATCAGATAACTTTTCCTCTAAATCGGTAAAATTGATATCATAACGAAAATCATTACTTAAATGAAGATGATTATAAAGAACTTCTCGATTATGTTTTTTAGCAATTTCAAAAAAAGGATAATAAACAGGTGATTGAACGACAACTTTGTCTTGTTCAGAAGTGAATGCTTCAATTGCCAAGCTTATGGCAGTAACGATGCCTGGGCTATATGTAATGATTTTTGGGTTGATATCCCAACTATGACGATTTTTAACCCACTCTTGAATAGCTTTTTCCATACTTGTGCCAGACATTGTATATCCAAAGATTCCATGATCAATACGTGAATGGAGGACATCAATAATTTCATCAGGAGCTTGAAAGTCCATATCGGCGACCCACATTGGCAGGACTTCATCTTCTCCAAAGATGTTTTTTGAAAAATCCCATTTTACAGAGTTTGTGTTTTTACGATTTATTACTTTATCAAAACGATTCACACGAACCACTCCTTTGATTAAAAATTTGCTTGAATCGTCAATTACTTACTTCCATCATAAGTGTGTTACAATTGCAGTGCAAAAAATAAGATCATAAAGGTGAAAAAAATGGATGCACAGCACACTAATATTAAATTAATGGAACTATTATTACAGTGGGATCCATTAGGCTATGGTGAAGGAAGTTATGAAACAGAAGTAGTTGATGTATTGCAAGCAGTTTATGCTAATGAAGAGGTTGGGCAGCTTGCTAGAAAAATACAAGCTATATATGAGTTTTCATTTGAAGAAATTATTCCTTTACAGCACTGTGAAGATCTTGCTGTAAAGCTCTTATCAATAAAAAATAATGATAGTTGTGAAATATAATAAACGACTAAAGAAGATAAAGGCAAAATGTACTGTATACTATTTTTACATTTTGCCTTAAGAATCATTGAGCTTGAAAGATGAAATTTCCAATCTTTTCTGATACATGCTCTGGTTTTTCCTCTGGAACAAGATGTCCAGTATGTTTAAAAGACACAAATGATGAATTAGGTAAATCCTTTCTCAATCTTTCTCCAATTGTTATAGGTACGACTTTATCTTCGTTTCCCCAGATCAGCAAGCTTGGTTGTTCAATTAATTTTAGTTCTTCAGCTGGTAGATCTCCTTCATGATCACGAATCATTCTATTCAATGCCATAAAAATTCGATTATCTAAAAATGGCTCCATATAACCATCCATCATTTCTTGATCAATCAGGCTTTGATCATGAACCACATTATTCAAATTTTTCAGAATGCCTTGACTAGCAAGCCAATGCTTAATACATAAATAAAAATAAGGAACATAGGAACCAAATTTAAGGGTTGGGCTAACTCCCTTCGTGTAACCTGCACTACATAAAAGAACAACCTTCTCAAATAAATCTGGTCGTTGTTTTGCAGCATTCAACGAAACTTGTCCGCCCATAGAATGTCCAACAAGAAAAGCTTTTGAAATCTGTAAAGCTTGAATTAGCTCAATGACAACTCTGGCCATATTTGTATAAGAATGAACAAATTTTGTGGATTTTTCAGTTTTACCAAATGGCGGCAGATCAATAGCTATAATGGTGAAATCCTTTTCTAATAAAGGAATAATTTTACGAAAGCTGAAGCTAGAGGATAGAAATCCATGAATTAATACAATCACAGGATTTAGACGGTCCCGCTCATACACTTCATAATGAACGTTCACACCAAGAATGTTCATTTTACTGCAATAAAAATGGGCCTTTTCCATAAACATTCACTCCATTATATATATAAAAATTTGTCATTATGTTAAAATGTTGATTTAGTCAAATTAATCTTATTTATTTCGCGGGTTTCTTAACTAAAGTGATGTATTTATATTTGAAATTGAGACTAAAATGAAGTAGAGAAAATCAAGGTGGACTCTGTCGTTTGTTCGATAACAAATTTTAGATTTAATTTAACTTAAAATGAACAATAACGTTAAAAGTTTCTTTTATTTTGACCGAATAAAGTTTAATTACACATGTAAAAATCTACCCGTATTTCTTTAATTGAAACATATGAAAAACGAGTTATTAGGTGTTATAATTATCTGAAGATTTAAAAAGTAGGAGTGTTGGCAATGAAGTTTACCGAAAAAGAAGTTGAGATCTTAGAAATTCTGGAGGACGACTGTCGATTGTCTGCAGATCAAATAGCAAAAATGATTGACTTATCTGAGTCTGAGACAAAAGAAATAATCCGAAATCTTGAAGATCAAAGAATAATTGTTGATTATACAGCACAAGTCAATTGGCGCAAAGTAGATGGCCATGAAGGTGTTAAGGCCATGATTGATGTGAAAGTCCAACCAAAACGTGGAGTAGGCTTTGATGATATCGCTAGTCGTATCTATCGTTTTAAAGAAGTAAAATCTGTTTATTTAATGTCAGGTGCATATGATCTTTCTGTTATTATTGAAGGTAAATCAATGTCAGATATAGCACACTTTGTTTCTGAAAGGCTTTCAACGCTAGATTCTGTATTATCAACGACAACTCATTTTATCTTAAAGAAATATAAACATGATGGCACTATATTTGAACAAGATGATGAGGATAAGAGGATTGTGGTGTCACCATGATTGAGCCCTCTCATTACATCTCTAAAACTGTCAAGGATTTAAAGCCATCAGGAATTAGAAAGTTTTTTGATTTAGCAGCAAGCATGGAAGGTGTCATTTCATTAGGTGTAGGAGAGCCAGACTTTGTAACACCATGGTCTGTTAGAGAAGCATCTATTCTTTCTCTTGAACAAGGCTTTACGTCTTATACGGCTAATGCTGGATTATTGGAGCTTAGAGAAGAGATTGCTTATTATCTACAAGGAAAAGCTAAAGTCTCCTACAATCCAAAGGAACAGGTATTAGTAACAGTTGGTGCAAGTCAGGCACTTGATGTTGCATTAAGAGCAATTGTAAATCCTGGTGATGAAGTAATTGTAATTGAACCTAGCTTTGTATCTTATTCTTCTTTAATCTCTTTAGCAGGTGGAGTCCCGGTTTCAGTACAAACAAGTGGTGAAATGGAGTTTAAACTGCAGCCAGCTGAACTAGAAAAAGCTATTACTGAAAAAACGAAAGCTATAATTTTATGCTCACCAAGTAATCCAACTGGAACAGTACTTGAACATGAAGAACTTGTGAAAATTGCTGAAATCATTGAGAAGCATGATCTGCTTGTTATATCAGATGAGATTTATGCTGAGTTAACATATGATCATGAGTATACTAGCTTTGTTTCAATTGAAGGTATGGCTGAAAGAACAATTCTTGTTTCCGGGTTTTCAAAGGGCTTTGCTATGACAGGGTGGAGATTAGGTTATATTGCTGCTCATAAGGATTTTCTAAGTGAAATGCTAAAAATTCATCAATATTCAATGATGTGTGCACCTACTATGGCACAATATGCTGCTATTGAAGCAATGAAAAATGGTCGAGAAGATGTCCTTTATATGAAAAAGAAATACAAACAACGAAGAAATTTAGTTGTAAGTGCTCTTAATGAAATGGACTTAACATGTCATGTACCTGGAGGAGCATTTTATGTATTTCCTTCAATAAAGAAAACAAATCTGACGTCAGAAGAATTTGCTGAGCAGCTTCTTCTAGAAGAAAAGGTAGCTGTAGTACCAGGCAATGTTTTTGGTGATAGTGGTGAAGGCTATATTAGATGTTCTTATGCATCTTCTTTAGAACAGTTACAGGAAGCATTAAGAAGAATGCAAAGATTTGTTGAAAATAAAATTTAAAAAAGCTGACCAATAAAGGTCAGCCAAATATAGAGAAACAAAAAGGGGGGGATACTAAAAAGCCTTATGCTTTTATTATTCCCCTTTTTTGCTTTTATAAACATAGCTTCTGACATAATAGCTTCTTTTATTGATTTTTCTCCTAATGAATACCTACTTCACAGAAATATTGAACATAATCAACAAATTGTGTGATGGACAATCCTCTAACCATACTAATATGAAACAAACTTCAGTTAACATTCGTTATATATTTTGAAAGAGTTGTTTTCGTAAACTTTGTTGCTTTAGTCATATGAAGAAAACAGCACTGTATAAAGTCTAGTGGCATCTTTTCTTCTTAGAATCGTACCTTTCATATGATAAAGATATTGTTACTAATAGGAATTAGGTTTAATTAGCAACAATCCAACAGAATAGAGCCTTTGAAAGAGGAGGGTAGCAAAAATGAATGAAGAAAACTTAATAAAAAAAGCGAAGCAGGGGAATATTATCGCATTTCAACAATTAGTAGAATTACATTATCCCACTGTTGAAAGGTTTGCCTATCAATTAGGAAATAAACATGAAGAAATTGAGGATATCACACAAGAAGTATTTATTCGTGTTTATCGATTTCTCGATCAGTTTACAAAGGCAAAGTTTTCAACATGGTTATATAAAATTACACTTAATGTCACAAGAGACTTTGCTAGAAAAAGACAATCAAACATTCGTAAAGTGTTTAAAATACAACAGGATTTTCGCAATGATGATTACCCAGAAATAGAGTCAAAGATCATTAAGAATGAAGAAGATCGGATATTGCACTTATCAATACAAAGATTGGATGAAAAATACCGGATACCAATTGTTTTGTTTTATTTTCATGATAAAAAGTATGAAGAAATCTCTGAGATCATGTCAATTAACATTTCGACTGTTAAAACGAGAATCCTGCGTGGAAAAACACAATTAAAAAAAATGATGGAAGAGGTTATAAAGAAGGAAGGTGACATACATGGATGATAAAATATTTGAAGAACGAATGAATAGTTTGAAGAGTTCATATGAAAAATTACAGCCTGTTTCTTCTGTTGATCATATTATTAATAATGTAAAGCAAACAGAGCTTCCAAAGCGGAAAAAAATATTTCCCCTAACATATGTGGCATCTTTTATAGGTGTTTTATTAATAGCTGGAATTTTGGGTACACAGCTAATATCTCAATCCAATAAAAGCAGTGGTGAAAAGTCACCATCAATTGAAAATCAAACCGTTTCAGCAACAGATATAGAAGATTCAATAAATGAAGTCAGAGGTTTGTATGAAAGAAACCTTGATGTACTAAAAGAAAAGCTACAATTTGATGATGTTGAACAATATAGTTTTGTACAAGAAGCTAAGAATTCAGTAGAGAGCTTTGAAGAAAGAAGGGAATATTCCTCACGTGCAGAACTTCAAAATTATACAGAAAACGTGAAAAATATCATCTCTTTAAGAGTATCAATGCCTAATGAAGAAATGGAAATTTTAAAAGAAAGAGCAAAAAATGATAAAAAAATAGATGAAACACAACTAATCAGTTATTTAATTAAAATAGAGCTACTCAAGGAACGATTTAACGAAAAATGGTTTAATTTAAGGCAGCTACCAACTGAAGGGAACTTAGTAGAATATGTGGATAAGCTAAATAAACAAGAAGTTGAAAATGGATCTGATGACTATCTAAATCTAATTAAAACTCTTAGAGAAAATGGATATCGTTTTATTTTTATTACAGAAGGTGAAGGTCAAATTGATTTAACAATAGACCATCAAAAAATCCTAGATACATTCAAAGATATGCTTAGTAATCAACTAATAGCTTACCTACAATATAAAAAGGAAGTCATTGAACAAGGAACTGTCTTAGGTTTAACTCAAGAACAATTAGCATCCCGTATTATAAAATTAGAGGAGACTATCATTGCACATCCTAATTTCGAGAAAAATGATGACCTAAAAATGGAATACGAAAAACACCTTTTACATTTTATACAATATAGTGATGAGGAGAGTATGAATGATTTTGTAAGTGATTATCCAAAATCCTTATCTGCAAAACAAGTGGACGAATTTTTAAATGGAAATGAACATGATGAGTTTGTTTCTGGTCAAGAGAGAGAAAGCATTAGTGCTAAAATATCACCAGAGCTAAAAGCGATTTCAGGAAATAATGTGCAATTACTTCCACTAACAGATTCTTTGGAGGCAGTTTATGAGGAGTATAAAAATACACGTAATGATGAAATTCTTGAAGGTCCATTTTTAGGTACTGAAAGCGCAATAGAAGTCTCAATTGCACGTCTGTATATGTATGCTGTTGAAAATAAAGATTATGAAACAGCTTTTTATCTAACTTACGATGGGGAAGCTTCAGAAAGACCAGATTTAGAACGATTTATAAGTGAAATGGCACAATCGACAACCAATTATCAAGATCTATCAAATAAAGTAATCAAAGTCAGTACAACATATAAGGAAAATGGTAGATTAATCGAGCACACATTTACTACAAAAGATGGAGAATCCATTATATTCAATATGAAACGAAACAATGAATATGAAAAGGTTAGAGTTGAATATACTTCATTTCCATAAAGCGACGTCTTTGATCGTTGCTTTTTTGGTTATACTATATTTGAAAAGATATTTTTGAAAAAAATGAAAAACTGTGATATAATTTTATATTGCGTATAAATAGACATTTAATATAAGAAAATTAGGAGTGTTATTATGACAACAAAGTACGAAATAGGCAGTGTTCATACAGGAAAAGTAACAGGAATTCAACCATACGGAGCGTTTGTTGCACTTGATGAAGAAACTCAAGGATTAGTTCATATTTCTGAAATTACTCACGGTTTCGTAAAAGATGTTAACGAACATTTAAATGTGAATGATGAAGTTCAAGTAAAAGTTCTTTCTATTGATGATAAATCTGGAAAAATCAGTTTATCAATTCGTGCTACTCAAGAAGCACCAGTAGAAGAAAAGAAAGAAGCTGCGCCTAGAAAACCTAAAAAGCGTCAAGCTACAGTGAAAGCTGAAACAGAAACTCCACAAGGCTTCAATACATTAAAAGACAAGTTAGAAGAGTGGATTGAGCAATCTAAGCGTGAAGAAGTAAAGAAATAATTATAATGAAATGAAAAAGGTGATCGCATTTTGCGGTCACCTTTTTTCATTTATGCTTTTTGTGTTAAAGAACCTTCGTAGCAAGTTTAAGGAACTATTGCTTTTTACTTTGTCTAGCTCCAGGCGCCATCGGCTCGAGTCATAAGTCAAATAGGAATTAAAGGTAAAGAGCACCTTCTATTACTATTCGTCTTATGCTTGTCGCCGATAGGCAGGCGCCTTCCGCTTTTCATTGTCTAGCTACAGCGCCTAGCCCCTCGAGTCATAAGCCAAAAAGGAATTGAAGGTAAAGAGCACCTTCTATTCCTTTTCGTCTTATGCTTGTCGGGGCTAAACAGGCGCTTTCGCTTTTCGTTGTCTAGCTACAGGCGCCATCGGCTCGAGTCATAAGTCAAATAGGAATTGAAGGCAAAGAGCGCCTTCTATTCCTATTCGTCTTATGCTTGTCGCCGATAAACGGGCGCCTTCCGCTTTTCGTATTACCTAGCTTCTGGGCGTGGTTCTCTTGCTACTTCTTCAGATGGTTTGAATAGTAATCCAAGGTTGATTAAACCTGCTATTCCGACAAGACCATAGATGATTCGGGATAGTGCTGATTCTTGGCCACCGAAGATAGCTGCAACTAAATCGAATTGGAAAAATCCGATTAGTCCCCAATTAATCGCCCCTATTATTGTAAGTACAAGTGCTATACGTTGAATTGCGCTCAATTTTACAACCTCCTTAGTTGATAACTACATTTTTATGATGTGAAGTTAAGTCAAAACTATTCATAGAAAATTTCACTTAAAAGCACTTTTCTTTACAAGTATTATTGAAATCTACATAATCTATAGATGGAGGCGATATAAAATGGAAAACTTTACATACTATAACCCAACAAAATTAATATTCGGAAAAGACCAAGTAGGGCAATTACAAAATGAGGTTCCTAAGTTTGGTGAAAAAGTTCTGATCGTTTATGGTGGTGGCAGTATAAAAAGAAATGGTCTCTATGATCAAGTTATTAAGGTGTTAAAAGAAAAAAATCTTCAACTTTTTGAATTAGCTGGAGTAGAGCCAAATCCAAGGTTATCAACTGTTCATCGCGGAGTTCAATTATGTAAAGAAGAGGAAATTGATTTTATTTTAGCAGTTGGTGGAGGAAGTGTAATTGATTGCACAAAAGCTATTGCTGCTGGAGCTAAATATGATGGTGATGCTTGGGACATTGTGACAAAAAAACATATGCCAATAGATGCGCTGCCATTTGGTACAGTTTTAACACTTGCTGCTACAGGTTCTGAAATGAATTCTGGCTCTGTTATTACTAATTGGGAAACAAAAGAAAAGTATGGATGGGGTAGTCCACTAACATTCCCTAAATTTTCTATATTAGATCCTGTTAATACATTCACGGTTCCTCAAGATCAAACGGTTTATGGAATGGTTGATATGATGACACATGTTTTTGAACAGTATTTTCATCATACAAAAAACACACCATTACAGGATCGTTTTTGTGAATCCTTATTAAGAACAGTGATTGAAACAGCACCAAAATTAATAGAAGATCTCGAGAATTATGAGCTCCGTGAAACCATCTTGTATTCTGGAACAATCGCGTTAAATGGTCAGCTACAGATGGGTTACAGAGGTGATTGGGCAAGTCACAATATTGAGCATGCTGTTTCAGCTGTTTATGACATTCCACATGCTGGTGGTCTAGCTATTATTTTCCCAAATTGGATGAAACATAATATAGATGAAAATATTTTACGCTTTGTACAATTAGCTGTTAACGTATTTGATGTTGAAACAACAGGAAAAGATGATAAAACAATTGCATTAGAAGGAATTGAGAAACTACGCGAGTTTTGGAGTAGTATCGGAGCTCCAAGTCGATTAAAAGATTATAATATAAATGATGAGAATATAGATTTAATGGCAGACAAGGCTATGGTAAATGGTCCATTTGGTAACTTTAAAGCTCTTCAAAAAGAAGATGTTGTAGCTATATTAAAAGCTTCACTTTAAGCATAGCTGAGGGCACCAAGAGCTTGACACTACACTTAAATACAGATTTTACATTTTCTCTGATCTTAAAATAATAAGAGGCTGGGACATAACTTAAGTGATTAACAAAAATTCCGATCAAAGTAATAGCTTAGCGAATGAAAATACGTAGACTCCTGCGGGATGAAAAGCAACGGCTAGACCCCGCAGTGCGAAGCACGAGGAGGCTTGCCAGCTTCCCGCGGAAAGCGAGTATATTTCAGTAGCGTCGTAACTACACCTACAACGATTGTTCGGTTAGAATTTTGTTAAATATTTTTGTCCGAGCCTCTTTTATTATGCTAAATAATGTGAATGTAGATTAGAGCGTACTTTATGTATTTTAGTTCACTATAGTATTATTTAATAAACCTTATTACAAATTAATATAGCGTTTAAGCGTATACATTATCAACTTTGCTTGATTTAAAGGACTAGTTTAGATAAAGTGATAATAGCGATAATTTCAAGATGAAAATGGAGGGAATTTAAAATGACACATGTACGTTTTGATTACTCAAATGCATTATCTTTTTTTAGCGAGCATGAAGTTACATACTTACGCGACTTTGTAAAAGTTGCACATCATTCTATTCACGAACAAACAGGTGCTGGAAGTGACTTCTTAGGATGGGTGGATTTACCAAAGAACTATGATAAAGAAGAGTTCTCACGTATCCAAAAAAGTGCAGCGAAAATTAAATCAGATTCAGAGGTTCTTCTAGTCATTGGAATTGGTGGATCATATTTAGGTGCTCGAGCGGCTATAGAAATGTTAAACCATTCTTTTTATAATGCTTTATCTAAAGAACAAAGACAAGCTCCCCAGGTTATTTTTGTTGGAAACAACATTAGCTCTACATATATGAAAGATCTTCATGATTTATTAGAAGGAAAAGATTTCTCAATCAATGTTATTTCTAAATCTGGAACAACAACAGAACCAGCATTAGCTTTCCGTATTTTCCGTAAACTTCTTGAAGAAAAATATGGAAAGACTGAAGCAAAACAACGTATTTATGCAACAACAGATAAAGCTCGTGGTGCCCTAAAAACACTTGCAACAGAAGAAGGCTATGAATCATTTATCATTCCTGATGATGTTGGTGGTCGATTCTCAGTGTTAACAGCAGTAGGATTGCTACCAATTGCAGTTACAGGTGTTGATATTGAAGCAATGATGAATGGAGCTGCTGTGGCTAGCGATGATTTTGGTAAATCTGAATTAGAAGAAAATCCAGCATACCAATATGCAGCTGTTCGAAATGTTCTTTACAACAAAGGGAAAACAATTGAAATGCTTATAAATTATGAGCCAGGACTTCAATATTTCTCTGAATGGTGGAAGCAATTATTTGGAGAAAGTGAAGGTAAAGACCAAAAAGGAATTTATCCATCATCAGCAAACTTTTCTACAGATCTTCATTCACTAGGTCAATATGTTCAAGAAGGTCGTCGTGATCTTTTTGAAACAGTGATAAATGTTGAAAATCCACGTCATGAGTTATTTGTGGAATCAGAAGAAAATGATCTAGATGGCTTAAATTATCTAACTGGTAAATCAGTTGATTTTGTTAATAAAAAGGCATTCCAAGGAACGATGCTTGCACACACTGATGGTGGAGTTCCAAACTTAGTT
This sequence comes from Metabacillus litoralis, assembly GCF_007994985.1. Lineage (GTDB taxonomy): Bacteria > Bacillota > Bacilli > Bacillales > Bacillaceae > Metabacillus > Metabacillus litoralis. Next base: position 463,312 of record NZ_VOQF01000005.1, read on the forward strand.
GTGACTATTCCAGAAATGGATGCTTATACATTCGGATATTTAGCTTATTTCTTTGAAAAAGCTTGTGCAATGAGTGGATATCTATTAGGCGTTAATCCATTTGATCAACCAGGTGTTGAAGCTTATAAAGTAAATATGTTTGCTTTACTAGGTAAACCAGGATTTGAAGAGAAAAAAGCAGAACTTGAAAAACGATTAGAAAAATAATATTTTAGGTTTAGGGGGCCATCATCAATGTTGGCTCTCTATTCTTTTTTGTGTTGATTTCACATAGAAAATCCCTTTTAAGAATGCTTTTTCAGTTTATAGGAAAAGCTACAAAAAAGGGGGTATTTTAAGTGATTGAAATTCCGTCAGAGGTAGAAAACAAAAGCTTTCAATTATACTTTTTAGAGCAAAAGCTTAAACCATTAGGCTATGATATTGGTGGAAATTGGGATTATGATCATGGATCATTTGATTATAAGATTGATTCTGAGGTGGGGTACCAATTTTTGAGGGTTCCTTTTGAAGCGGTAGATGGACAGCTTGATTCACATAATACAACAGTTAAAATTGGTAGACCATTTCTATTATCACATAAATATCAAATTGGACTTGATGATCATGTGCACATTGGGAATTTTAGTGCATCCTTTGACCAGTTTCAGGAGCCACAAGATAAGGATGCAACCTTCCCAGAAGAATATATTGATTTAGGGAAGGCGCTTGTAAAGGAGCTTGAAGCTGAATTGATTGGTTAATGTGTGAACACAATCAATGCATCATTATGCTGGATTTGAAAGGAGAGGGGCGGATTAACTTTCGTTTCCTCTCCTCTTTTAATGCCAATTAATATAGATTCATCTTCTAAAAGCTGGTAACTTGCTTCTTTAAAGGTTTTACCAATAAATGAATTTGTCACTGGAAGTACTTTGAATACATTTCCACTGGCGGGATTTAGCTCTGAATAAAATTGAGATAAACCATTTTTCGCTAAATAACTACTCATCATAAAATGACTCGTAAGCTTATAAGTTCTAATAACTTCATCAGCACCTGCTCTGTTCGCGTTATTTGACTGTTGTTCTGTTAAGAGCTCAATCACACAGTATAATTCTGGGTTCATGCCTTTTAATGATAAAAGAATTAGGATAGATAACATATCAGCATCATGTTCATTCTTATGTTGATCCGCTGTAATTATAGCTGCATCAGCTTTAAGGATATTAGCTTTTTGGAGTGTTAGATCATTTGTTGCGTCACCGCGAATATACGTAACATTTTCGATCAAGGGTGACTCATTTAGAGAATCATCAATAAGGACAATTTGTTTGTAGGGTTTAACGACCTTAAGCGAATCAATCATTTCACTTGCCTTTTCATTCCACCCAATAATAACCACATGATTAGTTCCTTTGAATGCTACATTTCCTTCTAAATAATTATGTTGTTTTTTTATAGCTGTAGCAGAAATCGTAGCAAAGTATGCAGTAACAAAGCTTGCTCCTGCTAAAATCATGATCATAGCAATGCCTCTACCAAGATATGTTTCTGGTACGTAATCTCCAAAGCCAACTGTTGTAACTGTAACTAAAGCCCACCAAATGCCATCAAATGTAGTGGGAAACTCGTTTGGCTCTACTAATGCAATGACCTCTCCAAATGCTAAAATAATTAAAAGTACAAAAAGAGTAATTCTAAAATAGATTGGCCAACGCAACCATTGAGTGATTATTTTATTTGTTTTTGCCACTTGTCTCATCCTTTTTAGTTGGTAAAAATGATAATACTTCTTTTACAATGGTATTAATTTTTGATGTTACTTCTTCTTTTCCGTAAACTTCAATAGCTTTCTCGATGGTTTTTATCGTTTCTTCAGAAAAGTCAATAATAGCTTTATCTTCTTCAGATTCATTATAAAATCCAATAAAAGAATCTAGGCCTTCATTCATTTTATCAATGGCTTCACTTAATAATTTTTTTTCTTCTTCATTTACCTTCAAATGCACTCACCACTTTCAAAGGTTGAATATTTTCTTGCTTTAGTAGTATGTACAGTTCCTAGATAACCTTGCAAAAAAGCACAAATTGTAATAAGAAAATGTTTTTTTATGCTAGAAATCATGATATTGACCAAACTATATAATCAGTAAAACAGTTTTCAGGAGGGAAGCGTCAAAATGTTTTTTCATCCATTAGACTTTCTAATTATCATTGCATTCGCATTATCACTATGGGCTCAGTTTAAAGTAAAAGGGAACTTTCAAAAGTTTTCAAAAATAAAGGCGTCATCAGAAATGACAGGTGCTGAAATTGCAAGGAAATTATTAGATCGTAATGGTTTATATAATGTATCAGTGGAAAATGTTAGAGGGGCACTTACAGATCATTATGATCCAATTAAGAAGGCAGTTAGGTTATCTGAGAGTGTATATCCTAGTAATTCAATTGCAGCAATCTCTGTTGCGGCTCATGAAGTTGGGCATGCTATTCAGCACAGTGAAGCTTATGGTGCACTTGTAATTAGGCATAAAATGTTTCCAATAGTGAATTTCACCTCAGGAATTGCGCCGTTTCTTTTAATTGGAGGTTTCTTATTAGGAAGCTTGAATTTATTAGGCTTAGGAATAATCTTTTTTTCGGCTGTAGTTGTTTTTCAACTGATTACACTTCCTGTTGAATTTAATGCAAGCAGCAGAGCTAGGTCTTTAATGGTTTCAGAAGGAATGATTGTCAATGCGGAGGAAACTGGAGTGAAAAAAGTCCTTAATGCAGCAGCTCTAACTTATGTCGCAGCAGCTTTGCTTTCACTTCTTCAGCTACTTAAATTTATAGCTATTTTTTCGCAGGGCAATCGTGAGTAAAAGGAGATAAAACACTCTTTTAAATTTTTACAACATACTAACCAATTGATATGTAAGTACAAAATAAATTATAATTTACTTTTATGGAAAATAAACACATTTAAAAGATGAAATATGTCGTAATTTGTCTTAAAATATGCTAATAATAGTTATAAAGAAAGAGAGCGTTTAGTAGAAAAGAGATATTTTATATAAATTTGTTTATGGTAGGAGAAGCCAATGAATAAATATTTGCAAACTTTAGTAAAAAATGTACGAAAACAACTGGAATCTTGGTTAAATGAACATCAAATTATTCAGCATAGTGAACTTTATCGATTTTTGCATTCAATTTCAGGAACAGCATCTACAATTGGTTTTACAGTGGCTGGTGAAATGGCACAAAAATTAATGGATCAATTAAAAGAGTTTGAGGAGAAAGAGTGGACGAAAGAAGAACTTCAATCTTTTTTATTCCCACTAATCTCAATTTTTTATTATGAAGAATTTTCAAATCTTGATGAAGTTATAGAGAAACAAGCAGAAATTGAAGACCAAAAACTTATCCTAATTATTGATGATGACACAGCATTGCTCATGTATCTTAAGGATCAATTAGAAATGAACGGATGGGTTGTCATTGCTGTAGCTGATTCAGAAAGAGCCATTAATTCCTATTATGATCTAAATCCTGATTGTGTCATCATTGACATTCATATGAAGGATCGAAATGGATTGGATGTACTATTGCAACTAAAAGATCAAATGAATCAGCAGTTTATCCCAACAATTATGATTAGTGTAGATAAAACAAAGGAAATGAGAATGAAAAGCTATAAATTAGGTGCCGATGATTATATAGAAAAACCATTAGAAATGGATGAGTTTATTGTACGGATTAATCGCCAGCTGGAAAGAAAACAAGCAATAGATGATTTAATGTTAATCGACGAATTAACAAGGGTATATAATAGGAAATATTTGTCTCAAACTTATGAACGCTTGATTAGTCATTTAAAAAGACAATATGAAACATTTAGTATTGCTATGTTAGATCTCGATCATTTTAAACAAATAAATGATTCTTATGGACATGTTGTGGGTGACAATGTTTTAGCTACGTTCGCTGAAATTATAAGAAATGAGTTAAGACTAAATGATATAGTTATACGCTATGGTGGAGAAGAATTTATGGTTTTACTTCCTGATACAAAAGCAAAAGAAGCAAAGGTTGTACTGGATCGGGTTCTTAAAGAATTTTCTAACCACTCATTCACATCAAATCAAGGAGAACAATTTTCTTGTACATTTTCAGGTGGTATTCATGAAATTCAGCTAGATCAGTTAGATATGAAGAAAAATATTGAAATGGCTGATAGTGCGTTATATGAAGCAAAAGTTGCTGGAAGAGCACAAATGAAATTAGTACCAGTTAATAATGTAAACTATCATAAAAAACCTATCCACATCGGCATTATTGATGATGATCCGATAATCCGTACAATGCTGGAAGATTTAATCAATAAAAGTAAATACACCGAAGCATTTACCTTGGATATTCGTTGCTTTAAGGATGGAATGGAGTTTTTCGAATCAAGCTGGCATGAGCAAAATAATGAGCCTTATTTAATCATCTTAGATGGTATGATGCCTAGAATGGACGGGTTAGAAGTATTACAAAGACTTAGAGAGTCTCGTTTCCAAGAACGTATCACGGTCATGATGCTTACTTCTCGAAAAAGTGAACAAGACATTTCAAGAGCGTTGCAGCTTGGAGCTGATGACTATATTACAAAGCCTTTCAAATTAATGGAACTTGAAACAAGGCTTGGTCATTTAATAAAAAGGATGAAGTGAGAATGATTGAAGTAGGCATTGTATATTTATTCATTTTTTTCTTAGTGTTATTTTTTATTTTGTTATGTTTGTTTATTTATTTAATGATTGAAAAATATATGAATAATGAATCAAGGAAAAAAATCAATGAATTAAAAGAAACATATCGATTAGATATGTTTCATTTTTTACAAACGGGAAAAGATGATGATCTAAATCCACATGGTGGCTCCGAGAAGTTTATTGCTTTCTTAGAGCTTCTTAGTGAATACGCAAATGTGTTAGATAGTATGGAAATAAAACAGAAAATAAGTAAATATGCTAAGAAACATTTCACAAATCATGTAAAAAAGGAACTGAATAAAAGGCGTTGGAGTTTAAGGATGAATGCTTTATATATGATAGAGGATTTCCATATGGAGCACCTGAAGGATTCACTACATGAATTATATGGTAGAAACAACCTTACAATTGCTGAGAAATCTCAAATTTTAAGGATGTTTGCAAAATTTAATGACAGTAAATTGACAAGTTATATGCAAAAACTGGATCAGAGATTATCGGATTTTTCTATTTTGTCTATTTTATCCATTATGAATGAAGAAACTTTTGAAATTTTAGTAGAGGATTTTGTGAATTTAGATAAAAGAACTCAATTTATGGTTGTTGAGACAATTGGAAAAGAACAACTGATACAGTATCATCCATTATTGGCTAAACTTCTGGAAAGCAATGAAGAGGAAATGAGGATTAGAGCTCTAAAAGCATATTCAAATATGGGGGCTCCTATCGATAAAACTCAATTAGCAGAGTTTTTTACGTTTGAAAGCTGGCAAGTAAGGATGATGGCAGCGAAAGTTGTGGGTAAACAGAAGTTAACTAGTTATAAAGATAAACTAATAGAACTGTTATCTGATCAAGAATATGTTGTACGAACTGAAGCAGCAAAAGCAATTATCCAATTCAAGGATGGAATTGATATTCTTAAACAAGTGATTGATGAGACAGAAGATGACTTTGCAAGAGACATGGCTCTAGAATGGCATGAGAAGAAAAGAGTTGATTATTATTAACTGGTCTGGAATTTTAGTTTTTGTGAACTGGTTTGTTTTCATTTATATGTTAACGATCGTCATTGTTTATGGATTTATGCTATTTATATCATTATTGCAGATTAGAAGAAGATATGAGCTAGATAATGTTGAGCCTTATGAAGAGCTTCTACAATCAGAATACACAAAGCCAGTATCCATCTTAGTTCCAGCATACAATGAATCTGTCGGGATTTATGGAACAATTCGTTCACTAATAAGTATCGAATATCCAGAATATGAAATAATCATTATTAATGATGGATCTAAAGATGATACTCTCGAAAAACTTATATCGAAATTTAACTTAGTAAAAGTAAATAGAGTCATTCGTAAACAACTTGATACAAAAGAGATTAAGGGAGTCTATCAATCTGAGATTTATTCAAATCTAATAGTTTTAGATAAAGAAAACGGTGGTAAAGCTGATGCTCTTAATGCTGGAATAAATCTTTCGAAATATCCCTATTTCTGCTCGTTAGACGGGGATTCGATTATTGAACGAAATGCTTTTTTAAAAGTCTTAAAACCGATTATTGAATCAGATGATGAAGTAATTGCTTCTGGTGGTAGTGTCAGAATTGCAAATGGCTGTGATATACAAAATGGAGATCTAATAAGTGTTGGTTTATCGAATAAACCAATTGTTGTGATGCAGGTTATCGAATATCTACGTGCATTTTTAACAGGACGTATTGGATTAAGTAAGAATAATCTACTCCTAATTGTATCAGGTGCTTTTGGGGTTTTTTCGAAAAAGTGGGTAATTGAAGCAGGAGGATATGCTCATACAGTAGGTGAAGATATGGAGTTAGTTGTAAGACTTCACCGATTAAATAAAGAAAAAAAGCAAAATAAAAAGATCGTCTATGTACCTGATCCTGTTTGTTGGACAGAAGCTCCTGAGGATTTAAAGTTTCTTCGCAGACAAAGGAAAAGATGGCATAAAGGTTTATTTGATAGTCTATGGAAACATAAAAAACTAATGTTTAACCCTAGGTATGGCTCAATTGGTTTGTTTTCAATGCCATATTTCTTTTTTATCGAATTTCTTGGACCACTTATCGAGTTGATTGGTTATATTTCACTCGTTGTTTCTATTTTCGCAGGAAAGATTTATTTTGAATATGCAATTATGTTCTTCCTTCTTTCATTGATCTATGGATCGATCTACTCGATGGCTGCAGTGCTTCTTGAAGAATGGAGTATGGAAAGATATCCAAAGGTCAAGCATTTTACTATTTTGTTTTTGGTTTCATTAACAGAAACCTTCTGGTATCGCCCTTTAACAGTAATTTGGCGAGTAGAAGGGATGGTTGAAATGCTACTAGGTAAAAAAGGTTGGGGAGAAATGGTTAGGAAAGGTGTGTCAAATGACTAAAAAAAAGATTCTGTTGATAGTTTCTATTTTAGGGCTGTTCATTTTGTTTACTTCCCCGTTATGGACATGGCAATTAAAAAAGACTGAAAATATGAATGTTTTGATTGTTGATAAAACAGTACCTGATCAAACATTTCGTGAACATAAGGGCTTAATTTGGTTATTAAATAATTTGAAAATAAAAAAAGAAAATAATGAAAAATATGATGTAGTAAAAGATTATGTAGGCTTTGTACCATCTGATCAACCTCCTGAATTTCAAGTTAGAGAGTTCCCAGAAGATTTATCAACATACGATGTTCTCTATGTTGCAGATGGGTATGGTGTTTATAAGGATGAATATATAGGGGACAACGAAGAAGGTAATCGTTCAGAGCTTTTATATGGGGGCATCAAGCAAGATGAAGTAAGTGCGATAAATACTTCTTTAATTGAAAATAATCAAACATTAATAGCAGAATTCAATACATTTGGTTCTCCTACAGAGCCTGAAGTAAGAGAAAGCTTTTATCATTTATTAAATTTGAATTGGTCAGGCTGGATGGGTCGGATTTTCACTGATCTTAACAACAAAGAAGTTCCAACATGGGTGAGAGATAATTATGAAAAACAATATGGAGAGAAATATAGTTTTTCAGGAACAGGATTAATTTTTGTAAGTGAAGATGATGAAGTTCTCGTGTTTACAGAAGAAGATTTAATAAGTGAGTTTGTTTCATTTCAATATACCAAAAATGGACAAGAGCATTTCAAAATGAACGATCAAATTCAGTATAATTATTGGTTTGATATTGTCGAAGCAAGAGATGAAGAGGAAGTACAAGCAACTTTTGAACTCTCTTTGTCTGACCACGCAGAAAAAAAGCTGTCTACCTATAATATACCTTTAAAGTTCCCTGCTGTTATTCATCATCAAGATCATTTATATGATACGTATTACTTTGCAGGAGACTTTGTTGATCATGATAAAATTCCGAGTATTCATCAAATTTCGGGGTTAACATGGTGGCAAAAAATGTTTTCTTTTAATCAAAAGGGAAGAACAGATACATTTTTTTGGAAAGCGTATGTACCAATGATGGAGAAAATATTAACGGACAAACAAAACGGTACTTCTAAAACAGAGTTAACTCATCTGGAGCCTGAGGTTTTGACCAAAGATGGGATGAAATTAATAGGCTCAACAAATGACAAGTATCTTCAGATATATAAAGATGGTGCTTGGGAGGATATCCTCATTAAAGGTGTCAATATGGGGATTGCTAAACCAGGAACATTCCCAGGTGAGACAGGTATTACAAAGGAAGAATATGCAAGGTGGTTTGAGCAAATTAGTGAGATGAATGCAAATGGATTGAGGGTGTATACGATCCATCCTCCTGCCTTTTATCAAGCACTTTATGAGCATAATCTAAATCGTGAGGATCCTCTTTATTTATTTCATGGTGTGTGGGTAAATGAAGATGTATTCTTTAATGAAAAATTAGGGTCTACAGCATTTGATCCTGCAATAACAAATGATTTTAAAGAAGAAATACAACGTACTATTGACATTATCCATGGAAATGCAGATATTCCCGAGAGACAAGGTCATGCTAGTGGAAAATACCAGCATGATCTATCACCTTATTTATTAGGATGGATTATTGGGGTAGAGTGGGATCCTAATACTGTCTTACGAACAAATGATAAGCATTCAGATATAAAAAGCTATGATGGTCATTACTTTATGGCTGAAAATGTATCTCCATTTGAAGCCTGGCTAGCAGAGATGATGGATTTCACAGCTAAATATGAAGCAGATCATTATAAGTGGCAACATCCAATGAGCTTCACGAACTGGGTAACAACGGATTTGCTTGAACACCCTTCAGAGCCAAGTGAAGAAGAAGATATGGTATCGATAGATCCAAATAAGATAAAAGCAAAAGATACGTTCTATGCTGGAACTTTTGCATCTTATCATATTTATCCTTATTACCCAGATTTTTTAAATTATGAAGAAAAATATATAAATTATGAAGATCATAGAGGACAAAAAAATAACTATGCCGGCTATTTGAATGATATGGAAAATAGTCATAATATGCCTTTAATAGTAGCTGAGTTTGGTATCCCTGCCTCAAGAGGACTGACACATGAGAATGTACATGGACTTGATCAAGGTCATAACTCTGAAAAAGAGCAAGCTGAGTATATTGTGAGACTATATGAAGATATTGTGGAAGAAAACTTGGCAGGTGGTATGGTTTTCTCTTGGCAAGACGAATGGTTTAAACGAACATGGAATACGATGGATTATGATAATCCTGATAAAAGACCATTTTGGGATAATATTCAAACAAATGAGCAGCATTTTGGTTTACTTAGTTTTGATCCAGACAAAGAAGAGACTCAGCTACAAATAGATGGAGAGCATTCAGACTGGAGTGCAAGAAATTCTGAACCTAGCTATAAAGCAGAAAATAATCCAATAGAAAATGTCTACCTATCAAGTGATAGTAGAGGGTTATTTGTGCGAATCGATTATAATGAAAAGCTTTGGAACAAAGATGATTACAACACCTATCTATTACTCAATACAATAGGAAATCAAGGACAAACGACCATTCCAGAAGTTGATGGGTTCGAAGAAGAAGGAATTGATTTTCTTGTTGAATTAAAAGGTGAAGACGATTCTAGAGTGTTAATAGATAGCTACTATGACACGTATTATTATCACTATGGTCACATCTTGGAAATGATTGAGAAAAAATCATATGCTAATCAAAAAAATAATGGTATATATCATCGAATTCACTTAACTTTAAACAAAGAACTGACGATAAATAAAGAAGAAGGACAAGTTACAATCCCTTTCTCTTCCTATGAAACAGGAAAGTTACAATATGGAATCGGGAACCCAGAAAAAGAAGATTCTAATACTCTTTCTGATTTTTATATTAAGGATGGAACATTAGAGCTTCGATTACCTTGGCTATTATTAAATGTTAAAGATCCTAGCCAAAATGAAATTATGGGCGATATTTGGTCAGAAAAAGGATTGGATAGCAAACAGATCATTGATTTATTGAATGTAAAGGTAGTTTTAACAAACAACCAACAAGAGGTTATACAAACAGCACCTGAAACAAAAGGCGAATGGTTAAATTATAAATTGGAGAAATGGGATTTACCAGTTTCTCATGAGAGGCTAAAGAAGTCTTATTATGAATTACAAAAAGCTTATGAAGGTGCAAAAGTAGAAAGTGAATGACAAATGACAATAAAGCGCTCAGACTAATGGAGATTAAATGACAGTCTGAGCGTTTTTATAACAAGATAAGAAAGTATAAAATTTTTACCTAGATTAATGTCTAGCTCCAGGTGCCATCGGCTCGAGTCATAAGTCAAATAGGAACTGAAGGTAAAGAGCACCTTCTATTCCTATTCGCCTTATGCTTGTCGCAGATAGGCGGCGCCTTGCGCTTTTCAATTGAAAGGAGTTTGAAAATGCCCAAAATATTACTTGCAGAAGATGAAGAAGTGCTTCGTATGCTTGTCGTTGATACCCTAGAAGATGAGGGATATTCAATAGATGAAGCCTCCGATGGGGAAGAAGCATATAACTTAATTAAACAGAACACATACGATTTAATATTATTAGATTATATGATGCCGGTATACACTGGACTTGAGCTTATTGAAATGATTCGTGAAGATCAAAATTCAACAAAAATTATGATGTTAAGTGCAAAAAGCCAATCGTCAGATCAACAAAAAGTATTAGATGCTGGAGCGAATTATTTCATGTCAAAACCATTTAGTCCGATTCAGCTAGTAGAAAGAATTGAGGAGATTTTAGGTGAATCTGAATAAATATCTCAAAACTAGTTTAGCAAAACAATTTAGCTTATTAACAGCAATGATCATTATTGCATTTAGCTGTTTAATTATTTCACTCTTGATTTATCAAAATAAATTAACTCTTGATTTTCATGATAAAAATGAACAGTTAGAAACGAAGCTTGATTTATCATCAGATTTGGATTATGCCTTTAATTTAGCTGTTTCGGAAATGAGAGCATATTTTGCATATGAAGCGAATTCTTATTTTGAAAATGTAAAAAAACAAGAGGAAAAAATTGAAGATAAAATGGTTCTTTTACAAAAATACTCAGAAAACGAGGAAGATATCTTATTTTTACAAGAAGTTCAACGTTTTCATAGTTACTATTTTGAAAACATGATGCCTCGGTCTAAAGCACTTTTTGACGAAGGGAAAAAGGATGAAGTAAGGGCTATTGCAACAGAAAATGCTTCTGATCGAATTAGAGCCTATCAATCAAGTTTAAAGCAATATACCGAAAGCCTTCAACAAGCAGTAGAAGATAATTACTTACAGCTTGAAAAAAATATCCTCTATAGTCAAATTGCCTTTGCAGCTGCGCTTTTCCTGTTAATAATCGCAATGGTTATTTTCACACGAATGATGTTAGTTAGGATTGGGAAACCATTAAGAACACTTACACAAGCAGCAGGGCAAATTGCTGATGGAGAGACTGTCATTTTTACGGATAAAATTAACCGCCAAGATGAACTAGGTCTTTTATCGATTGCATTTGAAAAAATGACAAAAAGTATTCAAGATAAGGAACAGGACTTAAGTGCACAAAATGAGGAGCTACTTGCTCAACAGGATGAACTTCAAGCACAGCAATCAGAGCTTGAAGAAGCACTGGAAATGACACAAAAGCGAGAACTTGATTTAAAACTTCGTAATGATTTAGTAGAAGGGTTAGCAAATTCATTAGATAAACAAGCAGTATTAATGAGTATTGTTAAAACGATGTGTGATGTGATTAATGCTGACAAAGGAATCGTTGTATTGCTTGATAAAGGGCATGATCATGCATATTTCGGTATTTCTAAGCAAGAGTCAAAACAATTTATCCAAAACCTTGACTCTGGATTAATTACTAAAGTTATATTGACAAAAAAACCTTACACAATAAAAAGAGACTGCAATGTAGATGAACTTGCTTATCATACTACTAAGTCTTATTGTTTTGATATGTATATACCTGTTCTTTCTTCATCTGGAAGTGTTGAAGCTATTATGATGTATTCACGTTTTTCTGATCCGTTTGATGAATTAGAGCTAGATGAATACGAAGCTCTAAGTAAGCAGGTGGCTATTTCTTTAGATAAGATCAAAATCTTTGAACAATCAGAAGAAGAGAGATTATTAGTTCAAGATATATTTGATAATATAAAAGAAGGCATACAGCTTGTTGATACAAAGGGATCTGTTATTCAAATTAATAAAAAGCTGTCTGATATGATTCAATCTGATTCAGACTCAATCATACAGAACTCATATGAAGATTGGTTTAAAAAATTATCTGTTACAGTTGAGAATAAACATGATCTTAAGAAGTTTTTTGATCGTGTTCTAGTAGATGGGAAATTTGATGATCCGTCATTTGTTTATCATCAACAAAGTCCAACTAAAAGGGTAGTGCAGGTGTATTGTGAGCCATTAACTAGAAAAGGCGATACATTTGGTACAGTTATCGTTCACAGAGATATAACGAAGGAATATGAAGTAGATTTAATGAAATCTGAGTTTGTTAGCACAGTTAGTCATGAATTAAGAACTCCACTAGCAAGTGTGCTTGGATTTACAGAGTTAATGCTTAATAAAGAATTAAAGCCAGAAAGACAGAAAAAATATTTGACTACCATTTATCAAGAAGCTAAGAGATTAACGGCACTTATAAATGATTTCTTAGATGTTCAACGAATGGAAGCAGGCAAACAGACTTATGATAAACGATATGATGATATTTTACCACTTCTTACATCAATTGTTGAAACAAACCAAATAAACAGCCCTAATCATACATTACATGTTGACTCCAGAACCAGTAATACAATGGTTTTAGGTGACAAAGATAAGATCGGGCAAGTGTTTAATAACTTAATAAATAATGCGATTAAGTATTCACCTGATGGTGGAAATGTTTATGTGGACATATTTGAGGAAGGTCCTAATCTGAAAATTGCAATTAAGGATGAAGGCCTTGGAATTCCTGCTGATGCTATTGAAAAGCTATTTGCGAAATTTTACAGAGTAGATAACACAGATCGCCGAAGAATTGGTGGTACCGGCTTAGGTTTAGCTATTGTCAAAGAAATCATGAAAGCACATGATGGGGAGATTTCTGTCCAGTCAGAGCCGAAGGAAGGTAGTACATTTACTGTAAGTTTTCCAATTGTAATTGGCACACATAATCCATCTGAGAATTCAACTCAAGAGAATGACGATACGAAAGTAAATGTGATTATTGTTGAGGACGATAGTAGCCTGGCTCAGCTTTTACAAACAGAACTAGAAGAAAGTAACTTTCATGTAAAAGTTTATAACAACGGAGAAACTGCATTAAAAGCAATTAAAAGTGAGAAGCCAGATGCAATTGTTCTAGATATTATGCTCGAGGAAAAAGGAATAAATGGATGGGATATTATTAAGGAATTAAAGGAAATTGATACTTTACAATCTATACCGATTTTTATTTCATCGGCGTTAGATGAAAAAGAAAAAGGGCTTGCGCTAGGTGCTAATGAATATTTAGTAAAACCATATCAGCCGAGTAAGTTATCTAAGCTGATTCTTCAAACGTTGCTTAAAAAGGATTGGAGCGGACAAATTCTTGTTCCGAGTGAAAGTCATGATGATTAGTTGTAATTAGGCTAGTAAATATTCTAATTACTTCGAGGTGCAAAGAACTTAAAAAACTCTTTGAGAGTCAGGAAAATAGCAAAAATAACCACATAAAAAATGCTGTTGATTTTTAATTCAACAGCATTTTTAAATTAGGCGTTATGGCAAAAAAGTTTCTTTATACTAGTATTGTGTCGGTTGATTTCCGCTTCAGGATGCTCGCTTTCCGCGGGGCGGGCGGTGAGCTTCCTCGGCGGACAGCGCCTGTGGGATCTCACCTGTCCCGCTGCACCCGCAGGAGTCTCGCACCTTCCGTTCCAATCAACCAAGTTAGTTTACAGCTTCTAGCTAAACATAGCGTTTTTAAGTAACTAATCATTTGTTCATATTCAATTTGGAATAAAGTAGAGTGTGAATGTTTCTATATCTTTTATGAACAGAACCTGTTGCTTTTGCTAATTTAATATTAATCATTTCTTGCTTTGTTATAAAACTCAAAAAAATGTAAATAATATCTGATCTATATTTGTCTGCATTTTTAAATGATTATGTTATGTTTACAAGGTGACTGATAACGGTAATATATAAGGTATAAGTAATCGGAGAGGTGGTTGGTTATATGATAAAAAAGCATTCTATAAACACGAACATGCGAGATGAAATGATTGATATAACACATCTTGTGCAAGAGTTTGTTACAAAAGAAAATGTACAGGAAGGTGCGGTAATTGTTTATTGTCCGCATACAACTGCTGGGATAACCATTAATGAAAATGCAGATCCTGATGTTAAAAGTGATATGCTAAGAAGATTTGATGAAATTTATCCATGGAATGTTGTGAAAGATATGCATGCTGAAGGTAACACTGCTTCACATATGAAGGCAAGTACAGTAGGAGCTTCACAAACAGTCATTGTTTCAAATGGCAAACTGTTGTTAGGGGTTTGGCAAGGAATTTATTTCTGTGAATTTGATGGACCCCGAGTGAGAGATTTTTATCTTAAATCTTTAAACTAATGATTTTAAATTATTCTTACTTTTGATTTACTTTGTTTATGGTAAAATGAGTAAAAATAATCAGAACTAGTTCCTTTGAGGTGATGTATGGAATTTTTACTTATTCTTATCATATTTCCGGCTTTGATTTTGCTACTTTCAATTTTGGGATATATGTTTACAAAAAAAAGTTATGTAACACCAGCTATCATTTTTGTAGTATTTTCTTTTGTAATGCTGATCTTTTTCAATGAGACGTTTTTTATATGGGTTATCGCATATACTGTGTTGTCGGTCATTATGACATGTATCATTATTTTATTTCAAAAACTTTATTCTAGAAAAAAACATTAAAAAAAAACGAAAAACACAGCTATGAAATAACTAGCTGTGTTTTTCGTACTTAGTTAAAGGTCTAAGAATCGTGTCACAGTGTTAAGCAATTACATCCTATTTTTCCGACTATAGAATTTGTTGTGATGAAATTTAGTGCGTTATTACGTGAAGAATCACGAGAAAATTGATATAGATATTTGTCATCAATTCGTGTTACTTGAGATAATAAATGAGCAGATTCAGTTGCGTAAGAAGCTCTTCTTTTATTTAAAGCCTCTATTATCCCTTCTGCAGTTTTAATACCGATGCCATGACCAAAAAATAAATCATTTCCTAAATCGATTGCGTTTTCACCTTGCCAATGAGGAGTATTAGGATTAAATTGTGGATTATCAAAATATAAGCAATCACCAGGCAAGTAATCATTACCTCGTTTCGTATAGATAGGTAAATCTTCATCAGATTGCCAGTCTCGTAAATACAAACCTTGATATAACCGATCAAATTGTTTCCTGTCGATAGAATGCATAACAGCTGAATAAAAGATAATAACCATAGCTGTAGCACATTCAAATCCATATAATACACCATTTTCATAAATATCATTAATGGCCATTGATGGGCTTACCCCTGATTTAAGTTTAAAGCCGCCTTGAGGAGTTAAGTTCCAAAAATCTCCATTGCAATGAGCTCTCGCAAATGTTGTGAATTTTGCTTTACTGGCATACAGGTTTCTTGCCGATTTTATAATGGCTAATCGAAGCTGCAAAACAAATTGAAAATGTTCATTATTTAAAAACGAGTATTTGTTGTTATACCTGCTCATTTTTGCTATCATTTCATTTTGTTCTGAGGAAAGGGAAGATGATGTTAATTGATTTTCATTCTGAAGTTGATTTCCAATGATGATCATTTGTACCCTCCAAAATATTAGTCATTATACAGTGTATGGCTAATATTGATGAAGTAGAAACATGGATTTGAAAGAACTTACTTTGAAAAATATGAAAGGGGTCAGAATAAGAAACTGGTGTCTGACCCCAAGACATGTATTACTTACGATTTTGAGGAATTTCTTTTTCATCAAAAGTTTCAGTGAGATTTTTAAGATCTGTTAACAGTTCATCATCTGCCATAGGAAGTCCATGTCCACATACAGCAATAGTTGGATTCAATGCTGCAAGTTTTTTGACTGAAGCTGAAGCTGCATGCCAATCTGTTGTGAAATAAGCAGGGGGACCATGCATTTCCTGCTTTTGCGTTAGTACATCATATAAGGATTCCTGTTCAACAGTTGTAAATGCATCACCAACAACCAGTGCAGAATCACTGTTCCTAAACAGTGAGATATGCCCTGGTGTGTGCCCAGGAGTATGAATATACCTCCAGTCAGGTAAAGGTGGGACTATTCCATCGTCTTTAAGTAATTTTAGATGTGAGCTTATATCAATACTATGTCTTGGAAACATAGGAGACATTTTTGCTACTAAGCCTTCCACTTCTGGATTTGGAGGTGGATAATCAGATTTACCTGTTAAAAATGGTGCTTCTAATGGGTGAGCAAATACTGGTACATTCCACTGTTCTAATAAATCATGAATGGCTCCAATATGATCAAAATGTCCATGTGTTAGAACAATACTAGTTGCTTTGCAATCTTCTCCGAATCTTTTTTTTGCCTCCTTAATAATTATGTCTGCTGATCCTGGCATTCCAGCATCAATTAAGACAAATTCATTTGTTTCCTTCGGATTACCGATAAAACATACATTTACTATTTGTACAGACAAACAAAATACATCAGGAAGAACTTCAATTCCCATTCCACTCGTTATTGATGTCATAGGCATTTTTTCCATAATCAACCTCCAATTTATCGAATTACCTTGATAGTATCTCTTATTTACAACAGGAGTATGAAGAGGTTTTTGGTTTAAATAGTACCCGAAAGGTTTTAACAATAATTTAGATATTCTATAATAGTGATGTATTAGAAATTTTAGCATTATGCGTGGGGAGAGTTATTACATGTACATCGTCCATTCAACCTTCCATGTACCCTTGGAAAAGGTAGAAGAAGTTATAACCATATATCAAACTAGATCAAAGCTTGTAGACCAGTATGAGGGCTTTCAATCATTTCATTTATTGCAAAATGAAGTGAAAAAAGGAGAACTAACTGTTCAAATCATTTGGAATACTAAAAAAGACTATTTAAATTGGGTGACAAGTGATGCATACAAAAAGGTTCATGAATTAGAGCAGAATTACCCTGATCAAGAACTTGCTGCAATAAAGCCGATTGTGCAACGATTTGAAGTGGTTGCAAAATGAAGCAGGAGGATGTTGCAAAAGTAATTGAAGAGGTAGTGGAAGGAATATATAAAGCTTACCCAATGCTTGAAGAAAAGTATGGAAAGCTTGGAAGAGAAAAATGTATAGAGGATAATTATCATCATTTTAAACATTTAGATACAGCCTATACATTAAATGAATCAAAGATCTTCACAGACTATGCGATATGGTTAAATAATATTTTAACATCCCGCGGAATGAAAGAAGAACATCTTATTGATAACTTTGAGCGAATCCATGCATCTTTACAAAATTTTGATGATAAAGAAGCTAGCAGCTATAGAGAATATCTAGCTTCGGCAATAAGTGAATTACATAATGAAAAGATAAGAAAGGTAAATTAATGACAAGGATTTATGCGGAAGAGATAAACAATCTAAATAACCGATTGTTTATCTTTGAAAACAACAAAGGCATTAGCAGAAGTAATTAAATATGAGAAGCTGCTACTATTGAATAAGTAGTTCCGATCAAATGGTGAAATCCTAAAATAATCAAAAAATAGTCTATGATTAGCTCTGTAAATTACAGTCCTAATAGCAAACAAAAACGCTAGGGTAATATATGTGATACCCAAGCGTTTTTTTAGATTGTCTTGTTCAACTAACGCACCAGTTAGCAACTATTCTTATTGAACACTTCCTATAGTTGAGTATTGATTCGGCAACTCCTACATAGTTAACTCTCATAACCGTTCAATATATAATTAAATAAATGCTGCTCGTAATTCGTTTTATACTAAACTCTGACAATTGATTTTTTAACCGTTAAAGATTCTTCAACTCAATCTGTACTAATTCTTTATTTCGTTTCTTTTTTAAATATTCTCTACCATTAATCCAAATGCTACACAGAATTGCAAGTCCACCAATAGCTACTAGTATCAGTTTAACTACACTAAAATCATCATATTTATTAGGTATCCAATAGACCATATAAATCAGATACAGAAAAGGAACTATTGCACCCCATAAAGCTCTTTTTCTTCTTGATAGTAAAAATTGAATTACTAAAACGACAATGGCAATTAACCATCCATAAACTTGTTCCATTTATTTATCATCCTTTTCAGATTTATACTTTTCAATAATAACTTTTGCGACATCAAGGCTTACCCTTTCATCAATGACTAGATTTTTAATCATATTGATAAATTCAACATCTTCCTTCTTACTGTTTAATTCCACTTTCTCAATCAACTTATCAAGCTTTGCTCTAACTGTTGGATAAGAAACCTCATAAATTTTAGCAACCTCTTTAAGTGAACCAGAATTCAGTATAAATTTCCTGATGAATTCAACTGATTCCTTATCTAATGAAAGAATCCAATCAGGAACTTCTTCTCTATTCATACCACACCACCAACTTTCTATATAAATAATATTAAATTATTATTTAATTTAATTCAATAAAAAGTTAATTTTATTTATTTTTCGTAAAATAATAGCCTGCTAAATAATCTGTAATTAAGATATTGAAAAGTGTTAAATATGCCCATTTAGAGAGGGATGTTATAAAGATGGTGCTAAAAGGAAACCTACAACGTAACAATAAAATTAGATGAACATCAGAACTTTCAGGAAGACATTTACTTCAGAGAAAAGTCAAAGGAACGATATAAAATAGAGGCTAAAAATAGCGAATTAAAACACAGACACCGGTAGGAAGTTGCTTCATCCACGGGTCTAATTGGTATGTAGTAACAAGGTGCCATGGCCATAATCACTGTAAATCTAAAGAGATCTAAAGCTCCAAGGATAAGAATACACAACTGGCCCAGTCTTCCAAAAACATGGAAGACTGGGGTCTGAAAAATATCCTTTCTAAAAATTAATTTTATGAATACGATTATTTATTGACAGGAAGTTCATATCGTTTTATAGTTAAACACGTTAATAGTTAAAGTGTTTAAGTATTATAAGGTAGGTGATATCTAACATGAATGATAAACATATAGAAGAATTGATTAACCGATATCTTGTTGTATCCTTTGCTGTTACCAAAAAAGGGGAAAACCTTGTTAAAGATAGTATTGGTGATTTTATTACAAATGATCAGCATTATACATTAAGGTACATACATAAAGTTGGTACATGTACCTCAACTGAGCTTTCAGAGGAATTTGATGTAAAGCGAAGTGCGATTACAGCTATTATTAATCGTTTAACAGAAAAGGAATTAATCAAACGAACTCGCGATGAAAATGATCGACGTGTGATTTATTTAACTTTAACAGAAAAAGGAACAGAGCTTTATGTAAAAACAGAGGAAAAAATTCGTAAATTAGTAGAATCAATTATTACGAGTTTTGATGAAAGTGAGATTACATCATTTATTGAAACTTATGAAAAGTTAAATTCCTTATTAGACAATTTAAAAGAATGTAAATTGGAGGAGTAGAAGTGAATACAATTATTAAAGGTAAATGGTTTGTCATCCTTGGTTGGATTGCAGTTGTTGTTGGTTTGTTTTTTATCGCACCTAACATGGCTGACTTAGTACGTGATAAAGGGCAAATAAGTGTAC
Organism: Metabacillus litoralis; assembly: GCF_007994985.1. GTDB lineage: Bacteria > Bacillota > Bacilli > Bacillales > Bacillaceae > Metabacillus > Metabacillus litoralis. Next base: position 483,365 of record NZ_VOQF01000005.1, read on the forward strand.
CAGATGGATATTCATCTTCCTTAGCTGATGAAATATTAGCTGAAGTTCAAGCTGATGAAAGTGTAGGTGATATAACACAGGCTGCACTCGTTTTTCATAATGAAGATAAATTAACAAATGAAGAAATAAAAGAAGCAGAAAAAGCTATTGGGTTATTAGAAGATAATAAAGAACTTGATGTGACAGAAATATTAACCCATTTTAATGAGGAAAGCTTAAAAGAACAGCTTGTCTCAGAAGATGGAAAAACCATTTTAGCTTCAATTTCTATTAATAGAAATGATCGAGAAGCAAAAGAAATATCAGCCCTTTTATATGATACTATCGAAGGAATCAATGTTGAGCATTACTATACAAGCGGCTGGATGATAGATCAAGATGTTATGACAAGCTCGCAAGAAGGATTAAAGAAAACGGAAGGCATTACAGTTGTCTTTATACTAGCAGTATTGTTACTTGTTTTTAGATCATTAATAGCGCCTATTATTCCTTTAATCACGGTAGGTATTACGTATTTGGCATCACAGTCAATTGTGTCAATACTGGTTGATACATTGAATTTTCCAATTTCTAATTTCACGCAAATATTCTTAGTGGCTGTGTTATTTGGAATTGGTACAGATTACTGTATTTTATTATTAAGCCGGTTTAAAGAAGAACTTTCACATCGTGAGAGTGTAACTGAAGCTATTGTTGAAACATACAGAAATGCGGGTAGAACTGTGTTTTTCAGTGGATTAGCGGTATTAATAGGTTTTGCTGCTATTGGTTTCTCCCAATTTAAACTATACCAATCAGCTTCAGCAGTAGCAGTTGGTGTAGCTGTTTTATTAATTGCTCTATTTACGGTTGTTCCTTTCTTTATGGCAGTATTAGGTCATAAAATATTCTGGCCATCAAAAGGTAAATTAGAACATAAAGATAGTAAGATTTGGGAAGTGGCAGGTCGTTTTTCAATAGCACGACCAATTATAGCTCTTCTAATTGTTGCAGCAATCTCAACTCCATTTCTTCTTTTATATGATGGAAAGTTATCGTATAACTCTTTAGAGGAAATTGGTGGAGATGTTAATTCAATTAAAGCCTTTAATGCAATATCAGATAGCTTTGGACCAGGTGAATCCATGCCAACTGAAATCGTCATTAAAAATGATGAAGAAATGGATTCAACTGAGTATATCGCATTAGCAGAAAACATTAGTAAAGAACTGGAAAAGGTTGATTTAGTAGATTCTGTTCGATCTGTTACTAGACCAACTGGTGAAGTGATTGAAGACTTTTATGTATCAAAACAAGCAGAAAGTCTTGAAGAAGGACTTGGAGAAGGTAATGATGGGATTGTCCAAATTAGCGATGGTCTTGCTGAAGCTGAATCAGAATTATCAAAATCTAGTCCACAGTTAAAAGAAGCGACAAATGGAATTAATGAATTAATCAACGGCACAAGTGATATTAATTCAGGAATGAGTGAAATACAAACAAATTTGGCGAAAATTGAGCAAGGTATCCGACAAGGCTCTGCAGGTTCAACAGAAATTAAAAATGGTTTAGCAGAAGCAAAAGCTGGTGCTGAAGAAATGCTAGCAGGAAGTAATCAATTACTTGCTGGCTATGAAGATGCCGTGGCAAATTTAGGAACACTTAATCAGAAATATGAGGAAGTTGAAGTAGGGTTACTTGGACTTTCAAATGCACTTTCAAATTTATCATCTAATTTTGGCGCACTTGAGGAAAATGAGTCTTACGGAGATATTGAAAATGACGATAATTACAAGTTGATTAAAGGCACAGTACTTGATGTAGCTACAAAGCAACTCCCTGGTGTTGCAGGAGGGTTAGATGAACTAAATAATAATCTGACAAAGCTTACACAAGGCGTTGGTTTTGCAAATACTCAATTCACAGAATTAATCAAAGGGCAGAAGGAATTTTCCGAAGGGTTAGGACAGCTAATAGCTGGAATTGAACAACAGCAAATGGGATTAGATCAGTTAGCAAATGGTCAGGGGCAAATTGTTGGGAGTATCCCTCAGTTAACAAATGGATTGTCAGGTGTGACAGAGGGCCAAAAACAATTACTAGATGGCTTTGGTGATCTTGATGGTCAAATGTCTCAATTAACAAATGGTTTAGCAGATAGTGTTGATGGGTTAAATCAAGTATCTGAGGGATTAGGTTCAGCACAGGACTATTTAGCTGATTTATCTAAAACATCAGATTCTGCTGGTTTTTATTTGCCAGAAGAAGTGTTAGAAAGTGCAGATTTTGCGCAGGCATTGGATGGCTATTTATCTGATGATCGTAAAGTCATGACACTTAATGTGATTTTCGAAGCAAACCCATACTCTAATGAAGCGATTAATCAAATAGACGAGATTAATTCAGCAATAGAACGTGCAACAAAAGATACAAAGCTTGAAAATGCAAAGGTTGCAATCGGTGGTATCACGAGTGTGAATGCTGACTTAAATACAATGTCAAATAATGACTACTCACGTACAGTTGTATTAATGCTAGTTGGAATATCTATTATTCTAATATTCTTGTTCCGTTCGATTATTATGCCATTGTACTTGATAGGTTCATTAATTTTAACCTACTACACAGCTATGGGGATTAATGAAGTGATATTTGTTAATATTTTAGGTTATACAGGTATAAGCTGGGCAGTGCCATTCTTCGCATTCGTAATTTTAGTGGCTCTCGGTGTAGACTACAGTATTTTCTTAATGGATCGTTTTAATGAATATAAAGATTTGTCTGTAGGAGAAGCAATGTTACTATCAATGAAGAAAATGGGTACAGTTATCATCTCGGCTGCAGTAATTTTAGGTGGTACCTTTGCAGCAATGATTCCTTCTGGGATGTTATCGCTTATACAAATTGCGTCAATTATTTTAACCGGATTAATATTATATGCGCTTATTGTATTACCTTTATTTGTGCCAGTTATGGTCAAAACATTTGGTGCTGCCAATTGGTGGCCATTCAAAAGAGCGTAAATAAACAAATTATAACAGTTGATTTCATTATGAAATCAACTGTTTTTTTATTTTGTATGTCCAATATTTTGTCGTGCAAAATTTTAGAAAAAACGATATGATAAAAAAGTAATCTCTATAAATCGACAAAAAACTGCTATTTTCATTGGATAATAAGGAGTAGGTACAATGTCACGCATTAATTTACGAACTTTTTTTGCTATTTCTTTTTTGTGTTTTATTGTGTTATTAACTGCTTCTTTAACTATTGTTCTTTCTATGAAGTCAAGTAATGAAATAAAAGATGAAATTGGGGATTCCACTTCGAATATTGCTTATCAAATGTCTGATAAGCTAGATTTTTTTATGTGGTCCCGCTACAGTGAGATTGAAATGTTAAGTCAATTAAATCTATTTAAAGAAGATCAGAATAATAATGATAAAAAAGTATTAATTAATTCGTTACAAGAAAGTATTCCCGCATTTTCATGGGTAGGTTTAACAGATGCTAATGGTAATATTGTGGTTTCAACAGATGATATTTTAACAGGTGCCAATATAGCGGAAAGACCTGTTTTTAAAGAAGCAACAAAACAGCCTTTTATAGGTGACGTTCATGAAGCAGTTTTACTTGCAGAGTTATTACCCAATCCAAGTGGAGTTCCTTTAGAATTTGTTGATATAAGCTTTCCTATTGTCAATAATAACGGTGACTTTAAAGGTGTTTTAGCTACTCACCTTAGTTGGGAGTGGTCAAGGGAAATAGAGAACTCAATCATTAAGCCCTATCGAAAGAACTTAGAAAACTCAAAACAAATGGAAGTTTTTATTGTTAGTTCAAGTGATCAAACAATATTGTTGGGACCTGAAAAAATGTTAGGGAAAACACTATCTCCTAACATACTTAAAAGGGAATATGCTCTAAACAATAGTTGGGAAATTAAAAAATGGTCAGATGGGAAGGAATATTTAACTGGATATTCGATTGGTGACGGTTACTTAAACTATCCAGGATTAGACTGGACAATCATCGTTAGAATCCCTGTTGAACAGGCTTTTACCTCCGTAAAAAATTTGCAAGATTACACAATACTAATTGGGATAATAGCAGCGGTAATTTTCGCTATATTAGGATGGTTTCTCGCTAGTAAAATTTCTACACCCTTAAATGAAATCTCCAAAGCAGCTAATCAGTTAAAAGAAGGGAATAAGGTAGATATTCCGCAATTTAAAAGAATAAAAGATTTACATGTTTTATCAGTATCTTTAAGAGAGATGGTTGCAACAATAACCGAAACAAAATCCGAATTAGGTCAAATGAAGAGACTAGCACATAATGATTCTCTTACAGGACTGCCTAATCGAATTGCTCTTTATTCTTATATCGATAAAAAATTGGAAAGTGAAGCGAATGAGAAATATCTTTTCTTATTTTTAGATCTAGATGGCTTTAAAGATGTGAACGATACGTATGGACACCAAGCAGGAGATCAGCTACTTAAAGTTGTTGCTAATCGTTTACAACAATTAGCAGAAGAAGATGATTTTGTTGGTAGGCTTGGAGGAGATGAATTTATTATAATCGCTCGCTCAAAAACATCCTCTCCATTAGAAGAAGGAAAAGAATTAGGACAACAAATAATTGAGTCTATTAACAAATCAATCTCTTTAAATGAAAAAGATGAAGTTGTTATAAAATGTAGTATTGGTGGCGCAATATGGCCAGACTACTCAATTGAACCTGATGATATCATTCAATTAGCAGATGAAGCATTGTACCAGTCTAAACGTACTGGAAAAAATAAATTCACTTTTTATAAGATCTAGTTTACTGATGGGTTTTTCGATAGAATAGGTTCTCTGTAATTACTGATTGAGACCATATGTAAAGCCGAGGAAGCAAGTGCTACCTTCCCCGGGAGTTTTTGTTTGAAGTGATATTGCCATTTCCAAAAAATTAGCTGTGTCTGTTTCTTAGTACAAAATTTATAAAGAATCTAAGAGATATTCCGTATAGACATAGACCAAGAAATGAGTAGGTGTGCGTCCACCATTTTAGTTTTGTATACATATCAAACTGTTCAAAACTGACTTCTATAATATAGGAGAGAATAAAGGATAATATCACATAACGCCATATATAGGAAAACCAACTCTTTGAGTATTGATAGATAAACATTGAACAAATAGGAATGACAACAAGGTCTGCTGGTAAAAGTGGTGGAAGAACTGGTATTAACTTATCAGGATATCCCCACAGTCCTAATGTGGTACCTATTAAATCAAGAAAAGAAGCGCTAATTGCGCTGAAAAGACCAAATATCGTAATTTCTAACAGACGCTTTTTATCAACTAACCTCCACCATATAAAGTAAGGGATAACAGTAGCTAAAAGTAATACCCACCAAGTTACAGCAAATAAGTCATCTTCGAGCCAATGAACATAGCTTTTTTGGTTTAGTTTATCGCTTAATTTTTGTAACTCGTTAAAGGACGGGATATGCATAATACCCTCCTAATAATGTTTAATTATTATCATATTGTTATCAAAAAAAGCGTTTTTATGTGCATGGAAATTCATGAAAACATTTTCAATGTTTATCATTTATGATTCTTGATTTCAATAAATGATAATGTTACAATTGACTTAATTATTTTTGTTCGGATAAGACTGAAAGTAGGAATTTGCTTTTCTAAAGCACCTCTTAAAAGATCGTTGTCTAGCAAGAATAGTAATACAATGTGGATAATTATTTTCCACGTAGGAGGAAAAACAATGTTACAAGGTAAAGTTAAATGGTTTAACTCAGAAAAAGGTTTCGGTTTTATCGAAGTTGAAGGACAAGACGATGTATTCGTACATTTCTCAGCTATCCAAGGTGATGGATTCAAAACTTTAGAAGAAGGCCAAACGGTTACTTTTGAAGTTGAGCAAGGTGCTCGTGGACCACAAGCTGCTAACGTTCAAAAATAAGTATAATGCTGCCTAAGCAGCTACTATAAAGATCCCTTTTTGGGATCTTTTTTTGTTATCAAAATATCAAACTTATAAAATAGCAATAATCGGAGACTTTGGAAACAGGATAAACAACTCTTTACTTTGTACATTAACTAAAAGAAGATAAAATAATTACATATACAATTACTTATTAACGGTAGGTGCAAAATGAAGGTTCTTGTCATTGAAGATAATGTAGGTGTGTGCTCGATGATCGAAATGTTTTTTTCGAAAGAAGGAATTAGTGGAGAATTTGTTCACGATGGGCAACAGGGGTATGAAACATTTAAAACTGGTCATTGGGATTTGTTAATTATAGATTGGATGCTTCCTGGCTTGGATGGAATTTCATTATGTAGAAAAATTAGAGAAGATAATTATACGATCCCAATTATCATGCTAACAGCTAAAGATAGTGAATCAGATCAAGTATTAGGACTTGAAATGGGGGCTGATGATTATGTGACAAAACCCTTTAGTCCGCTCGCGTTAATGGCTAGAATTAAAGCTGTTACAAGAAGATATAAAGTATTAGAGCAAGAAAAAACAGAGCCAGAGGCAGATGTTTTGAAATCTGAGAATTTTATAATTAGCAAAACAACAAGAGATGTATATCGCCAAGGAGAAAAAATCACAAATCTTACTCCAAAGGAATTTGATCTTCTCTATTATTTCCTGAAAAATCCAAGACAAGTTTTTACAAGGGAGCAGCTATTAGAACATGTGTGGGGTTATTCATTTTATGGTGATGAACGAACGGTTGATGTTCATATTAAACGATTGAGAAAAAAAGTTGAAACACAAAAAAATCCATTCTTTCATACCGTTTGGGGAGTGGGCTACAAATTTGAGGAACTGAATGAAGACAATGAGAATTAAATATATTTATCAGCAATTTCTTAGTCATATTAGTGTTCTTATTGTTGCTTTTGTGATTTTAAGCTTTCTTTTTGCTCATTATGTAGAAAACGTAGTTTATCAAAATAAAGTAGATGAATTAACAAAGTATGGTGAAACAATATTAACTGATTTTGAACAAGTTGGGCAAAATCATGTATTGGTTCAATATAAGCGAGTGTTAGATGGACAGAATATTTACTTTAGTATATTTGATCAACATGGTCGAATTGTTTTTCCAATTTCAAATAGTTCACCACAAACAAGTATTACAGAGGAAGACTGGAATAAGCTTTCAAATGGTGAGAAGGTAGTGACAAAGCATAACGTAAAATGGGCTGATCAAGAGGTTTCACTAGTCGCTATACCATATATTGCGAGAGAAGGCTTAATAGGTGGAATATTACTTATTTCACCAATCAGTGGGTCAAGAGAGATGATTACTGAGGTTAACCAATACATACTATATACTGTTTTTATTGCTTTATCCATTTCCTTTTTACTTAGCTGGATTCTTTCAAAAATTCATGTTAATCGAATTAAGAAAATTAGAAGTGCTACTTCAAAGATAGCAAAAGGTGATTATAATGCACATATAGCCACAGCTGATTTTGATGAAATCGATGAAATGGCTAATGATTTTAATAAAATGGTAGATCAATTGAAGTTATCAAATGAAGAAATAGAAAGTTTAGAAATGCGTAGAAGACGGTTTATGGCAGACGTTTCACATGAACTTCGTACACCATTAACAACAATTAGTGGAGTAATAGAAGGTCTACGACATAATATGATTAAAGATGAGGAAAGAGAAAAAGGAATAAAGCTTGTAAGTGATGAAACAAAGAGACTTATTCGGCTAGTTAATGAAAATCTTGATTATGAAAGAATTCGTTCTAATCAAATAAAACTAGTTAAAGAGGAAATACAATTAAAGGAAGTATTAGAAGTAATTAAGGATCATTTGTTATATCAAGCAGAAACAAAGAATGTTGATTTATTAATTGAAGCTGAGCGAAATTGCAGTGTTTTTGCTGATTATGATCGCCTTATTCAGATATTGATGAATATAACAAAAAACAGTCTTCAATTCACACAAAAAGGCTGTGTTTGGCTAAGAGGCCGGCAAGCTCAGCAACATACAATTATTGAAATCGAGGACACTGGAATTGGCATGAATCAAGAAGAAATCGAATCGATATGGAACCGATTTTATAAAGCTGATTTATCAAGATCAAGTAATCAATTTGGAGAATTTGGGTTAGGTCTCTCGATCGTCAAGCGTTTAGTAGAATTACATGATGGAGAAATATCTGTTGAAAGTAAAAAAAATCAAGGAACAAAATTTATTATCGTTCTTCCAAGCTAACTTCTCTTATATGAAGTTAGCTTTTTTTTTACTCTGTTAAACTATGTTGTTGATTTCCGTTACAGGCATCTCCCTTTGACACGCTTCTCAAAACAGGAGTCTCATAATATTCACCTCCAATCCTAAAAATCAAAATTAATTAACATAGCCTTTTTAAAAAAAATTCTATGAACATCTACAATATTTAATGCTTTGTTCATAGTTTATTCATAATTGTAAGTTATCATTTAGAATAAGCAAATAATGATAATAGATGAAGGAGCTTTTTAAATGATAGAGAAAATTTTTTCAAGTAAAAAAACAGTGGCAGTTTTAGCTGTGCTTTTAATAGTAGTAGTAGCGGCATTTGTATTTCTTTCAACAAGAAGTGAAGTTGTTGCTAAAATTGGAAGTGAATCATTAACAAAGGATGACTTGTATACATTTTTTGTTGAACAAAATGGAGAAGCTGCTATTGACTCACTCATTACGAAAAATATAATTGAGCAGGAAGTAAACAAGGAGAAAGTGTCTGTTTCACAGGAGGAAGTAGATACCGAGATTGAGGAAGTTATTGCTTCTTATGGTGGAGAGGAAACATTTAATCAAACGTTAGCAACTAGTGGCTTAACAATGGAAGATGTTGAAGGTGATATTAAAACAAATCTTCAAATTGAGGCATTATTGAAATCTCGTATTGAGATAACAGATGAAGAACTACAAACTTATTTTGATGAAAATAAAGACTCATTTGCTAAGACAAAGCAAGTTAAAGCAAGTCATATATTAGTAGAAGATGAAGAAACGGCTAAAGAAGTAAAAGAAAAGCTTGATAGTGGAGAGGATTTCGCAGAATTAGCGAAAGAATATTCATCAGATACTGGTTCAGCTGAGGCTGGTGGAGATGTAGGCTACTTTGGTGCAGGTAGTATGGTTGCAGAATTTGAAGAAGCTGCTTTTGCGATGAAGGTAGATGAGCTTAGTGAACCAGTGAAATCGGAATATGGCTATCACCTTATTAAAGTAACAGATATACAAGAAGCAGAAGAAGCCACATTAGAAAATAGTAAGGAAGAAATTGAAGGCATTCTTTTCGATGAAAAGCTGGCAACTGAATACTCAACATGGTTAGAAGAGAAAAAGGAAGAATACAAGGTGAAAAATTATCTTGCAGCAGAATAACAGGTAGAAACAACTTGTATAGCAACTTATTAAACAAAAAAGTTGTAATAAAGGGCATGAACTAAGAACTCCACTTGTGGGTTCTTTTCTTTATTTCCGTTTTATTTACCTATTATTAGACATGCATATGATCATAAATACATGATATAATTCATCTATTCAGAATATTTAAGTTTCTAGCAGAGGAGAGATTAGGGAGATGACAAATAGTACAGTAGAAAAAGGTTATTTCGGTGAATTTGGAGGTAGTTTTATACCACCTGATTTGAAAAATGTATTAGGGGTTTTAGATGAGAATTTTGAAAAATATAAGGATGATCCTGAATTTATAGAAGAATTTAATTATTATATGAAAGAATATATTGGACGTGAAAATCCGCTAACATATGCTGAGAATTTAACAAGGCAAGTTGGAGGAGCAAAAATTTACTTAAAGCGTGAAGATTTAAATCATACTGGAGCACATAAAATAAATAATGCAATTGGACAAATACTATTAGCAAAAAGGATGGGGGCAACACGAATCATTGCTGAAACAGGTGCAGGTCAGCATGGAGTTGCCACTGCTACAGCCTGCTCGATCATCGGTGGAATGGATTGTATCATATACATGGGAAAAGTAGATACAGAAAGACAAGCATTGAATGTTTTCCGCATGGAGCTTTTAGGTGCAAAAGTTGTTTCTGTAGATAAGGGACAAGGTAGATTAAAGGATGCGGTAGATGCTGCTTTAGATGATTTAGTAGAAAACTATCAAAGCACATTTTATCTTTTAGGCTCTGCTGTAGGCCCACATCCATTTCCAACAATGGTTAAGCACTTTCAATCTATTATTAGTGAAGAATCAAAAAGACAAATACTAGAAAAAGAAGGCAAGCTACCAAGCGCTGTTGTTGCTTGTGCTGGAGGAGGTAGCAATGCAATTGGTGCATTTGCACACTATATCGAAGAAGAGTCAGTAAGATTAATAGGAGTTGAACCAGCGGAGGCACCATCCTTGACACAAGGTGTTCCAGCTATCATTCATGGATTTAAATGTTTAACCCTCTTAGATGAAAATGGAGAACCAATGCCAACATACTCGATTGCTGCAGGCTTAGACTATCCAGGTGTTGGGCCTGAACATAGCTATTTAAAAACAACGAAACGAGCAGAGTATGTCATAGTAACTGGTCAAGAAGCACTTGAAGCATTTCAGGTTCTTTCAAAGATAGAAGGAATTATTCCTGCCTTAGAAAGCTCACATGCTGTTGCATATGCTATGAAATTAGCAAAAGAATTAAAGAAAGAAGATTCCATCATTGTTAACCTTTCAGGTAGAGGTGATAAAGACGTAGAACAGGTTTTTAATATGCTGAAATCTAAATAATGTAAGTAAACGAATGCATAAAAAAGGTTATCATATCCTTTTTTATGCATTTTTTTATCATTGTTCATTATTGAATGGACAGGAAGTGGATGATACCGTAAGAGTAGGTAGGCAATCCTATTCATACACCAATGTTGATAAATTTATTTAGTTGTGAGTTTTATCACATCTTAATAAGCCTTCTCCTATTAATCTATAGATAAGGAAATGATCATTTTCACTAACTTTTTTATAGGGGGAAGTAGAGTGAAAGCAGCAGTAGTAAATGAATTTAAACAATCATTAGCTATACAAGAGATTGATGTGCCACAAATAAAGCATGGAGAAGTTCTTGTTAAAATTAAAGCCTGTGGAGTATGTCATACAGATCTACATGCGGCACATGGAGATTGGCCAGTAAAGCCGAAGCTTCCATTAGTTCCAGGTCATGAAGGTGTAGGTATTGTAACAGAAGTAGGAGAAGGTGTTACACATATCAAAATTGGTGATCGCGTTGGAGTACCTTGGTTGTATTCAGCTTGTGGTCAATGTGAGTATTGTCTGAGTGGTAAAGAAACCCTATGTGAATCACAGCAAAACTCAGGCTACTCTGTTGATGGAGGCTATGCAGAATACTGTAAAGCAGACGCAAATTACATTGTGAAAATACCTGATCAATTAACATATGAAGAAGCAGCACCAATTTTTTGTGCTGGAGTAACAACATATAAAGCGTTAAAAGTCTCTGGTGTTAAGCCAGGAGAATGGGTAGCAATCTATGGTGTTGGTGGGCTTGGGCATGTTGCTGTTCAATATGCAAAAGCAATGGGGATGAATGTAGTAGCAGTTGATTTAGGGGAGGAAAAGCTCCAATTAGCTAAAGAATTAGGTGCAGATTTAGTTGTTAATCCGGGTGAAGAAGATCCAGATCAATTTATTAAAGCCCGAACTAATGGTGTGCATGGTGCTGTAGTTACAGCAGTATCAAAGCCTGCGTTTCAAGCAGCATTTCAATCTGTTCGCAGAGGTGGGACTTGTGTGCTTGTAGGATTACCTCCAGAAGAAATGCCGATCCCAATTTTTGATACTGTTTTAGGTGGTATTAGTATTATTGGTTCAATTGTTGGTACTAGAAAGGACCTTCAAGAAGCACTTGAGTTCGCCGCAGCAGGAAAAGTGAAAACAATCATTGAAGTTCAACCTCTAGAAAAAATTAATGAAGTCTTTGATCGAATGGTAAACGGTGACATTAACGGCCGTATTGTTTTGAGCTTAGAAGATTAAGAATAGAGTAAAGTGTGATAACTTATCATTAATTTTGAATTAGTGGTAAGTTATCTGCTTGTAGTAAAGAAATGAAGTTAATTTGAAATTTCGATAAACAATTTAAATACCTTTCTGAAAAACGTTTTTTAAAACTATCTTAATAGTGTATTTTCTTCAACTGTCCTATCAAAATGACTCCAATACTTTTTTCCAATGATTAATCAACAAAGGTGGATCACATGAATATTCAAATCAAACAGAAACAAGTGATAACTCATATTATTGAAGAGTATGAAAATGAGTTGAAAGAAATTTCTATGTTTCTTCATGAAGAAATAGCTCAAAATTTATATGCAGTTTTTAATCATTTGCAATTTTTACAACAGCGTATGGACAAGCAAGATAGAATGACAATAAATAACATGATAAAATTAACAAAGAAAACAATTGAAGACACAAGGCAATTATCAACTAAAATTCACCCATTTGTTCATAAAGAACTTGATGGAGCTTTAGCCACATTTATTGCTGACGCTAGAAAAAAAACTCGAGTTGAAATACAGTATGTAGACTATAATGGACCAAGAAGGATACCGTTATTTACAGAATTAATGATATATAGAATCGTAAAGGACATAATTACAGCTTATACTGATCATGGTAACGTTCAACATATTCTTGTTGAAACAATATGGGAGGAAGAACTCAAGGTGAAAATAGATATAGCAGAAGTTGAAAAAACTCCAATGGAAATCAACGGATTTTCAATGTTATATCAAGGTATAGAGCAAAGAATCATTTTATTAGGTGGAAGAGTCAATGTGATAAATCCATGTGAAATGCAAACAGTCATAAATCTTATTATTCCGAATGTGAGGTGAGTGAGTTGATAACATCAATATTATTAGTTGATGATCATGCAGTTGTACGAACAGGGTTAAAAATGTTATTAAATGATTTAAGTGATATGGAAGTAGTTGGTGAAGCTTCTGAAGGGGAAGAAGCAATTAAGAAGGTAGAAGAGCTTCAGCCAAGGGTTGTGTTAATGGATCTTAGCATGCCACATGGAAAAGACGGACTATCAGCAACAGTTGAAATAAAAAAAAGATGGCCGGAGGTTCAAATTTTAATTTTAACGATGCATGATGATGAGGAATATTTATTTCGCGTTATTCAAGCAGGGGCATCAGGCTGTATATTAAAAAGTGCTCTTCATCATGAACTCATTCATGCGATTTCTGTTGTTGCAGAAGGCTCAGCTTATTTGTATCCTACTGCAACAAAGAAATTAATGGAAGATTATTTAGAGCGTATGAAAAGTGGGAAAGATTCTGACACATATTCTCTACTAACAGATCGTGAAAAAGAAGTATTAACCTTAATAGCCAAAGGTTTTTCAAATAAAGAAATAGGTGAAAAGCTTGTGATCAGTGTTAAAACAGTTGAAAACCACAAATCAAATATTATGGAAAAACTAAAACTGAAAACAAGGCCAGAGCTTGTTGAATATGCGTTAAAAAAGGGATTATTAGGTTATGGAATATAGCAAACCAATAAAAGCGGATAGAAAGGAACAGATGGTGAACAAAGAGAATGCTCCACTGATTATTGTCAATAACAATGGTAACATTGAATCCTTAAATATAGCTGCTGAGGATCTACTTGGGTACAGATTAATTGATATCAAGAACAGAGACGTTTCCTCTATTTTCACGAATATAAATAGCAATGACTTATTGAATTCAACAGAAAAAATAATGGAAACAATGTTAAATGTAGAAAATACCCAAAGATCTGTGAATGTGCATTCTGAAATCGTTGAACTGTTGGGCCAATCACTCACCTTTATTTATATTGAAGAACAAATTGAACAACAGCACTATTTTCAAAAAATCGAAACAGAGCTACAGGAATCTTTATCTGAATTGATTGACTTGAAATTTGCCTTAGATGAATCATCTATTGTTGCGATTACAAATCAAAAGGGGATTATTACATATGTTAATGAAACATTTTGTACGATCTCTAAATATACAAATGAGGAACTTATAGGTAATAGTCACAAAATTATCAATTCAGGTTACCATTCTAAAGAGTTTTTCAGAGATTTATGGAACACTATTTCTTCTGGAAAGGTGTGGAAAGGAGAAATACGAAATAAAGCGAAAGATCATACTTATTATTGGGTAGATACTACGATTGTTCCGTTTTTAGATAAGACAGGAAAGCCATATCAATATTTAGCTATTCGTAATGAGGTTACAGCTCGTAAACGTGCAGAAGAAGAATTGCAGCGAATGATGTCAAAACTAATTGGTATCCAGGAGGAAGAAAGAAAGAATATCTCTAGAGAGCTGCATGATGGGATTGGTCAGAATCTGTACAGTCTTCTTATCATGATCAATCGTTTAAGAACAAATTCAAATCCAGATATAATTGAACAGATAGAAGTGGAAATCTCTACGATTATTGAAGAAATTAGACAAATTTCTTGGCAGCTAAGACCTTCTATACTTGATGATCTTGGGTTAGTTCCTGCTATCCGTTCTTTTGTAAATAAGTTTTCTGAGCATTATGGTTTTAAGACAAATTTTACATATAAATTGCAAAAACGACTTTCATCTGAAGTAGAAACAAGTATTTATAGAATTATCCAAGAAGCAATGACAAACATAAGGAAATATGCGGAAACAAAGGATATTTTCCTTTCATTATTTGAGGAAGAAGATTATTTATTTGTCCAAATTAAAGATGATGGAATCGGTTTTGATCCAAATATAAAAAGAAATGGTGTCGGGTTATTTAGTATGGAAGAAAGAGCACGTTCAATAAGAGCGAAAATAGATATTCAATCAAAAATAAATGGGGGAACAACAATAGTAGTAAAAGTTCCTTTTCATAAGGCTCTTTTCTGAACGATTGTTGCTATGTAACCAAAATTTGAAGTGAAAACAATATTTTTTCACTATAAGGGTACTATTTTATGAAGAAAAGATGCCACTAGACTTAATACAGTGCTCATTGGTTCGGGTATTTAAAAGCAACAAAGTTTGAGAAAACAGCCTTTCATAATTATGAAGAAGAGCATCAGATCTAACATCTGATTGCTCTTTTTTATATGCAAATAAATTTCGTGTATTACTAAGTAAAACGACTTAGATGAATTGCCACAATTTCATTCTTTTATACATAATAGGGGATATTCCCTAAAGAAATAAGGGAATTCCCTGATAACAATTTTTGTATTTATTTTCTACAATGGAGATAAGATAAAAATTTATGATTTTGGGATGTGGATGAAAATGCCAACAACTATAAACCGAAAAACAAATCAAAAGGTAGCAAATACTAATATTTTTTCAATAGATAGCATGAACTCTTTAAGAAATAAAATGAAAAGAATTACTGTAAAGAACGATGATCATTTATATTATGAGGGAGATAAGGTTGATAAACTTTATTATTTAATTGAGGGAACCATTACTTTATATAAAAGTACAGAAGATGGAAAAGTATTAACATTAAATTATTATGAAGCTGATGATCTGTTTGGGGAGTATCATGCAAACGAAATGCGGGGAGCTATGGAGAATGCCAAAGCACAGGGTGATTCAGTGATTGGTATCATTGATAAAGAGGATATTGAGATGCTGATTTGGCAAAATCGTCAATTTTCTTTAGAATTTACAAAATGGATTAGCTTCACGCAACAGCTTACACAAACAAAGCTTCGTGATTTAATGTTTTTTGGAAAGAATGGAGCACTTGCATCAGTAATTATTCGAATGACTAATACTTATGGTGTTCAAAAGGGTGATGTGTGGGAAATTTCAAAGAAATTCACACATGATGAAATTGCTTGTTTAATAGGTACACCAAGAGAAACGGTCACACGTATGCTTAATCAATTAAAAAAAGACGGACTTATTGATAATCAAAAAGGCTTTATAACAGTTTATGATCTTCCGGGTCTTCGTCAAATCTGTCGTTGTGAAGCTTGTCCATTACAAGTTTGCAGACTTTAAAACAAATAAAGAGGTTGATTTATTTGATAAAAAGTTACGATTTGGGGTGCAAACCAGTCAATTGCCATAAGTGTGAATTCAAATATGAGTTCACGCTTTTTTAAATTTATAAGTCTACGTTTTTGATTTTTTAAAAATTCCTTTAATATTTCACAAGCAGTTTCTAGGTGTTACAATACTTAATAAGCAAAATAATTTAGGGTTGAATGGAGCGGAAGGTGCGAGACTCCTGCGGGAGCAGCGGGACAGGTGAGATCCCACAGGCGCTAAGCGCCGAGGAAGCTCACCGCCCGCCCCGCGGAAAGCGAGCATCCTGTAGCGGAAATCAACCATCACAATACTTCTTATAAAGCAACAAATTTTGTATACTAGCCTAAATTAAAAGCGCTGTTGAATTCAAAATCAACAGCGCCTTTTTATGGTTAATTCCTTTGATGTCCAAAGAGGAAAGATACCCTTTGAAACAGTCTTTGTTATTTGTGAATTTTGATATCTTGCTCTAGGTGCCTCCAGTAGTGAAGGGTATAGTCACCGAAAGGTAAGCTTATATTTCACATTAATCCTCATTCGTTGTGAAATCAACAACCATTGCCGTTAAAACAGTTGTGACAAGTAGTAAAGCACAAACTACTGAAAACATATCAATCATCTCCCTACCATGTTTTAAATCCAGAAGAACCAGGAGGTGCATGTTCAATCATTTGAATCAATGGAATCGTGTAGGCAATAGCAATTAAAGCAATAGCAATGCCAATCCAAATCCACCAATTTTCCAAGAATTTAGGTGTACCAGACATATCACTTTTAGCCATTGGAAATTCTACTTGTTCTTCTATTGAATTAGCTTTAGGTGAAGCAAGTAATGTGTAAAACACAATATAGATTAAAATCATAGCAGATAGAAAGAGAATTGTTCCTCCAATTGCCATAGTGACGTGATTGGAAAGAATTCCTTGGAACCACACTAAAGCATTGGGATCATCCATATAACCTGCATATGCTGTTCGTCTTGGTGCACCTAGTAAGCCTAAAATATGCTGTGATGTACTCATAAGTAGCATCCCTATCGACCAAGTGATCACTTGAATAAACGCAAGTTTTTGAATTGCTTTTGTTAGTTTTCTACCAGTTAAATAAGGAATCAACCAAAATGTTAAGCCCATAAAAGTCATCGCTACAGGAGTTCCAACAGTTATATGAAAATGCCCAACAACCCATAATGTATTATGAATCACTTCATTTAGTTGAAAACTAGCATTAATAATTCCCCCGGCACCACCTGGAATAAAGAAAAACATAGCAATAAATAAAGAAGTAAATCGAATATCCTTCCAAGGTAATTTAAAGAACCATCCAAATAATCCTGTTGCCCCTTTATCTCTACCTGTTTTTTCAAATGTTCCAAACATTGAGAAAGCAGTCATTAGAGAAGGAATGATTACCATAAAAGTTAAAACTGTTTGTAGGAATTTCCAAAAGCTTGATATACCAGGCTCTGTTAATTGATGATGAAATCCTACAGGAATAGAAAATAAAATAAACAATACAAACGATAAGCGAGCTAATGAATCACTAAATACTTTTCCACCGATGATCTTTGGTACAATCACATACCAAGCAATGTAAGCCGGTAATAGCCAGAAATAAACGAGTGGATGACCAAAATACCAGAACAATGAGCGACTTAACTCAACATTAATTGTATCAACCCAACCAAATGCCCAAGGAATAAACTGAAATAATACAGTTGCAACTACTCCTAAACAAGCAATAATCCACAGGATAAGCGTTGCAATTGTCATAAAAGCAAATAATGGGCTTAATTGGCCTTTATTTTGCTTTTTCCATTTTACATAGTGACCGATTAAAGCAAAGCTGTATATCCATGTACCTACTACAAAAAGTGCTAAGCCAACATAATACCAGCCGCTTGCTTGTAATGGAGCATAAAATGTATAAAGAACAGAAGCTCTACCTGCAATGATTTCAACAATGGCGAGTAATGTCCCAGCTGTTGTTACAATAAAACCGATCCATGAAAATAAATGAACTTTAGGTCCAAATGAACCAAGTGAATAACTCATACCAGAAATAAGAAAACCAAATATAAAATAAGTAGTGAATATAAGTGCAAGTAATACACCGTGTGCTGTGAGAATTTGATAATAGTCAAGCCATGGTGGTAATGTTAGTGCATCATTACGTATAAAAACCTGAAGTAAACCACAAAACGTACCAATCAAAAATGCGATGTAAGCAAAAATAATATTGGTTAACGCTAATCTTTTGTCTGCCAAACTAATTTGTTTCATTACTCAATCACCTCAATCGTTGTCTTCATAAAATGATGACCTGTTCCGCAATATTCGTTACAGATTACTAGATACTCACCAGGTTTATCAAAGGTATATTCTTTTGTATTGATTTGGCCAGGAACAACCATCATATTTACATTTGTGTTAATAATTGAAAAACTGTGAGTAACATCTGTACTAGTAACCTTAAAGATTATTTTCTTTCCAACAGGAACCTTTATTTCAGGAGGCTCATAGCCGAAAGCCTTTGCAACAATAATCACCTCATACGTATCATCATTGATTTTATGAGTACCTGGATTATCAAATGGTGCAGTTTCATGTACTTTCTCAGGATCAATTGTTTCTAAGCCTCCAGAAGGCTGGTGATTAAATGCAAAAGCAGTTACACCAATAATGCTTAAAAATAATAGTAAAGATAAAATTCCAAAGCCTAACCAAATTTTTTCAAACTTATGAAAATGCATCTGAATGCCCCCCTTAATTAACGTGTAATATAAAAGAAATAAACACTAAACCACATAACCAAGATTAATAATCCGATAGAAAATACACTAATCAATGTTCCTTTAAGCTCGCTATTGTCTTCACCTTTGAATTTTTTGCTCACTATGATCCCCCCACGTTTTACTTTCCTTAATGTAAGGGTAAAGGGAATTTATAAAAATAGATGTGATAAATCTCACGAAATGAACTGGAAAGATAAGAGGAGGAAAAAGAATGGCTGTAGAAAGTAAATCAGTGTTTCTTAAAAAAGGTGAAAAGATTCCAAATAACGAAGAATTACCAGTTGTTATTTATCAACAAGTTAATAGTAAGGATATCGAAAAGTTATTTCATCAACATAATTGGTTGAACAGTTGGACAAATGGAGTTTACAGCTATCATCATTTTCATAGTAATACTCATGAGGTGCTAGGTGTGGTAGCCGGTGAAGCAGTCATTTTACTTGGAGGAGACACAGGGGAGAGCATTGATGTTTCTTCTGGAGACGTACTTGTCTTACCTGCAGGAACAGGTCATAAAAAGGTGTCATCTTCAAGTGATTTTAAAGTTGTAGGAGCCTATCCGTCTGGGATGGAACCAGACTTAAAGAAAGAGGATGTACATTGTGAAAGGTTTAGAAAAGATATTAATTCTGTACCATTGCCGAATCAAGATCCTATATTCGGGTATCATGGTCCTTTAATAGAATACTGGAATATAAAAAAGTGAACTTCATTTTTTGAAGTTCACTTTTTTTATAGGTCGCATTTACCCCCATTGTGCTCCCCATTTTTTCATTTCTTTTAGCATCATATGAAGGGAATGTCCTTTTTCTGTTAATGTATATTCAACAGTTACAGGTACTGTCGCAAAGGACTCACGAGTTAGAACTTCATTACTTTCCAAGTGGCGGAGTGTATCAGTTAATGCTTTAGGACTAATTTTTGGGATCGCTTTTTGTAATTCACCAAATCTTCTTGTTCCGTCAAAAAGTTGTTTGATAACAAGAAAAGACCATTTTCCACCTATAATATTTAGTGCCTTTTCAATAGAGCACTCGATATGTACCTCGTTCAGTTTTTCCATAGTATCCTCCTTGTAGCTACTATAAAAAATATAGTAGATTATTTATTTTTTATTATATCAATAATATTTCAGTACTTGTATACACTTATTGAAATATCTATAATTTATAAATGTAAACGATATCATAAATGGTATGGATACTTTTAAAGAACTCTTTAAAAATAAGTAGTTTTGACAGCTAGGTCTGAAAGGGGATACAGGTTTCCTAAGATCCGGTATTCTTAACAGAACTTTATAAATGGGAGATGTTAAAGATGAAATATAGACGTTTAGGAAGATCAGGGTTAAAAGTGAGTGAAGTGAGCTTAGGAAGCTGGCTTACTTACGGAGCTTCTACAGAAAAAGAAAAAGCTATTAGAACAATCGAAACAGCTTATGATATTGGAATCAACTCATTTGATACAGCAAATGTGTACGCAACTGGAGAGTCAGAAAAAGTAGTGGGAGAAGCACTTGCAAAGTATAGTCGCGATTCTTATGTGTTAGCAACGAAGGTTTTTTGGCCAATGGGAGAAGGTCCAAATGATAGTGGTCTTTCAAGGAAACATGTATTTGAGCAGCTTCATAGTAGCTTAAAACGTTTAAATACTGATTATGTCGACATCTATTATTGCCACCGTTATGATACGGAAACACCAGTAGATGAAACATTAAGAACAATTGATGACCTTATTCGCCAAGGAAAAATTTTATATGCTGGTGTAAGTGAATGGACAGCACAACAAATTCAAGAAGCAGTTGGAACAGCAGATAAATATTTATTGAATCGAATTGTCGTGAATCAACCAAACTACAATATGTTTCATCGTTACATTGAAGAAGAAGTTGTCCCAGTTAGTGAGCAGCATGGTATTGGTCAAATTGTATTCTCTCCTTTAGCACAAGGTGTCTTAACTGGGAAATATAGTTTAAGCAATCGAGCGCCAGAGGGCAGTCGTGCGACAGATCCTAATTCAAACATGTATATGAATCAATTTTTAACTGATGAAACTCTTGCAAAAGTGGAGAAATTAGGAGGGGTAGCAAAAGAGTTAGATATTAGCTTATCTCAATTAGCAATTGCTTGGATTCTACGTCTACCGAATATTGCGAGTACATTAGTTGGAGCGACTAAACCAGAGCAAATTATAGAAAATGCTAAAGGCTCTGATGTTATTTTAACAAACGATATCATTACACAAATTGAAGAAATCTTAAAATAAGGTGTGAAAATTCATGAAAAAAGTGGTAGTAACTGGTGGAAGTGGTCTTCTTGGTCATTCCGTTATAAAAGAATTTCTTGATAACGGATATGAAGTATTAAATGCAGATATGAAACATCCAGAGGATCCAATCTGTAAAACAGTGATAACAGATTTACAAAACTTAGGTGAAGTATATGGAGTGTTAGCTGGTGCAGATGCTGTTGTTCATCTTGCAGCCATTCCTGTTGCTTATTCACATCCTAATGAAGTCACTTTCCAGAATAATGTAATATCTACATATAATATATTAGAAGCAGCAGGAACTCTTGGAATTCAAAAAGCGGTTATATCATCGAGTGAGTCATCTTATGGTTTGGTCTTTGCCTTGAAAGAGCTAATGCCTCATTATGTTCCACTTGATGAAGATCACCCACAGATACCAGAGGACAGCTACGGCTTATCTAAAATAGTGAACGAGCAAACAGCTGACATGATTCATCGTCGAACAGGGATGCAAGTTGTTTCCATGAGATTAGGTAATATCATTGCTCCTCATATGTATGATAACTTCCCTCAATTCATCAATGATCCAGAGCAGCGAAAGGTTATTATGTGGAGTTATATTGATGCAAGGGATGCAGCAGTTGCCTATCGGTTAGCTGTTGAGGCTGATGGTTTAGGCTCAATTGCATTAAACATTGCAGCTGATGAAACAAGCATGAACATTGAAAGTCAAAGTTTGATGGAAACAGTTTATCCTGCTGTTGAAATTCGTAAATCACTACAAGGATATGAAACACTATTTTCTAATGAAAAAGCAAAAAAAGTACTAAATTGGCAGCCTCAACATAAATGGAGAGATTATGTGAAGGTTGAGAAATAATTGATGATCACGAGGACCTAGTGAGTTACTGGGTCCTTTTTTACGAGGTAAGAAAGAAATAATATACTGAAATACCAAGAACAAAAGAATGTGTAAAATCCAACAAGTAGGTTTAATATAACTAAAAACAATTTGCTATCTTAATTCAATTTATATTAAACTGTGAAAGGACAATAGGAAATCTCTTTTTACATAAAGTCATATACGTACATAAACTTTATTACGTGATGATTAATATTTGAAGTAAAACATATTTTATGAATTTAATGGTGTTTTTTAAAGCATAATTAAGTAATTAGCAAGTAATTTGCAAAAAAAGAGTCTTACACAAAGAGAGGGAAGAATCGATGTTACATGAATTTTCAATAGATGTACCATTCAAAGAGATCGAGGAAGTTACTGATCTCCTAAATGCAGCAGGAATTTATAATTTATATTACGAATCGCCTATCGAGATTATCAAGGTTCAAAATGGTTATGGGTATGAAGAAAGAGAAGATCAGCATGTAGAATTAAAAATATATGCTAGTGATTTAGAGGTTGAAAATCTCCCTGATGCTTATTATCCTTTATTACAATCAACATTATCAATATCAAGAGACAGTATTACACATATTGCACATGAAGAAACAGACTGGGAGCAAACCTACGATTTCCAAGATATTGACCTAGGAAATAATTGGGTTATTCAGTATCCTTCTTCTAACGAAATTTACGAGAATAAAAATGTATTAAAATTCGATCCTTTAGCTGCATTTGGGACAGGTCTTCACGAGACAACTCAAGGCTGTTTACGAATGATCGTAGATAAAGATTTTACTGGAAAAACAGTTCTTGATTTAGGAACAGGATCTGGTATGTTAGCAATAGCTGCTTCATTAAAAGGTGCCAGCAAGGTAGTTGCAGTAGATTATGAGGATGTCGCAAGAGAGCTCTATCATAATGCAAAATTAAATGAGTTAGAAAATGATTTACAGGTAGTGCAGGCAGATTTAATTACTGGAGATTATACAATTGATGCAAATTACGATTATATCTTTATTAATATTGGTGCAAATGAAACGATGAGTATCTTAAAAAAACATACATTATTAAATAACAGTAATGAATTTATCATTTCAGGTCTTGTTGAATGGCATATTGATCAGTTGATAGAAATGTTCCAAATTGATGGTTTTTCAATTAAAGAAAAACAGCAAACAAATGAATGGGTAACAATTCATTTTACAAAGGCGTAATATCCTACACGATCGGTTTAACTTAGAGTAGGGGAATAGTGGATAGATTGAGATGTATTGTGAAAGATAAAGTGATTTTAGAGCCTAGAGGTAATTATTTTCAACAATTCCCAGTGTAATGATTGCTTTTATTTCCTTCTATTAAGTTGGTAATTTTGGTATTTTCTTAATTTATAAATTAAAATTATGATATGATAGACTATATTTCATTTATAAAGGAGATAGTTATGGAAAAAGTACTTGTTTTTGGTCATAAAAATCCTGATACAGATACAATCTGTTCTGCGATTGCCTATGCTGAATTAAAAAATAAAATTGGTCAGAATGCTGAACCTATTCGTTTAGGTGAGGTTAGCGGTGAGACTCAGTTCGCCCTTGATTACTTTAAGAAAGATGCGCCACGTCTTGTAGAAAAAGTAGCAAGTGAAGCGAGTAGTGTAATTTTGGTGGATCATAACGAACGCCAACAAAGTGCTGATGATATTACTGAAGTACGTGTACTTGAAGTAATTGATCATCACCGAATTGCAAATTTTGAAACAAGTGATCCATTATATTATCGAGCTGAACCAGTTGGTTGTACAGCAACTATCTTAAACAAAATGTATAAAGAAAATGGAGTGCAAATTGAAAAAGAGACAGCTGGTTTAATGCTATCAGCGATCATTTCTGATTCACTATTATTCAAATCTCCAACATGTACTCAAGAAGATATTGATGCAGCAAAAGAATTGGCTGAAATTGCTGGTGTAGATGCACAGGTTTATGGTTTAGATATGCTTAAAGCTGGAGCAGATTTAAGTGATAAATCAGTACAACAATTAATTTCACTTGATGCAAAAGAATTCCAAATGGGATCTAGTAAAGTAGAAATTGCTCAAGTAAATGCAGTTGATACAAATGATGTACTTAAACATAAAGCTGAAATTGAAGCAACACTTGCTAAAGTGGTAGAAGATAAACAATTAGATTTATTTTTATTCGTGATTACTGATATCTTAACAAATGATTCTGTTGCTGTAGCAATTGGAAATGAAACAGCTAAAGTTGAACAAGCTTTCAATGTTTCACTTGATAACAATGAAGCAGTACTTAAAGGTGTAGTATCTCGTAAAAAACAAATTGTTCCTGTATTAACAGAAGCATTTGCAAAATAAATAAGAAAAAGCCACAAATCTTTCATAAGATTTGTGGCTTTTATTTTTGGCTCAGATTTTATCGCTTATGAAGTAAATATTTATGATTGGAAAGTAGAAGCAAATGTTTCCATAAAATTTAATATTCCATTGAAATGGTTAGGCTTAAAGTTAATGTTTTATTAAGCACATTATAAATAGAAAAATATCTCCATATTACAGGTTTATATGGTAATATTTAACTAGGTAAAAGATAATAGGATTTTTATACATTACAAAGTAGAAGTCTGTTCCTTTCGCTTTTATACTTTAAGCAAGAATAATAAAAATCGTAAAAAACAAATAAGCAGTGGAGTTATGATAAAAAATGCCCTCAGATATCTTTATTTATATTGTTTTAATGTCTGTTGCAGGTGTATTAAATATTTTCATAGGTATTTATGCATATGCAAAGCGCAGAAGCTTTTTAGGCAGTCATACATTTATTTTTATATCGTTTTTTTCTTCTATATACACTTTTGGACATGCATTTGAGCTTTCGAGTCAATCGTTAGAGATGATTGTTTTATGGACTTATTTTCAATATCTTGGACTGCCTTATATAGCTCCTTTAAGTTTAATGCTAGTTTTACAATATATTAGAAAAGATAAGTATTTAACAAGCAGAAATCGCTTTTTCCTACTTCTTATACCAATTATTACAACAATGCTGGTTTTAACTAACCATCTTCATCATCAATTCTACCAAACTGTTTACTTGAGAAATGATGGAACACCGATGATTGATTTTGTGATCGGACCATGGTATATCGTTCATGGTAGCTATACATTTGGCTGTTTACTAGCAGGTGGAGTTTTGTTACTAAGTTATTGGAAACAAACAAAATCAACGTATTGGAAGCAAATTTTTGTATTACTTTTAGGACTTTATCTACCAATGATCTCATCATTTCTTTATTTATTAGGATATACTCCATACGGCATGGATCCTGTACCGATTGTGATGAGCGTAACATCTTTCTTGTATATATGGGCATTTATGTCTACTAATATACTTGAATTAGCCCCAATAGCTAGAGGACTTATTTTTGATAGCATGAGAGACGGTGTATTAGTTTTAGATCCTAGTCAGCGTATTGTCGACTTTAATGATGCAGCAAAGAGAATAATAGGTGACAAATTAAATGATAAAAAGATCGGGGAAAACATTCATTCTTTATGGCAGGAAAATGAGTTGAATACATTTTTGTTTCCATCAATTGATCATCTGAACCATAAGGAAGAATTTGAACTAGAGTGGTCAGGCTTAAACTCCTATTATCAAATTCGTTCAACACCAGTTAAGAACAAATCAGGCTTTATTGTTGGAAGTACAATTGTTATCGCTGATATAACAGAACAAAGACAGCTTTATCAAAAGTTAGAGCAACTTGCCTATACTGATGGTTTAACGGGTATTTTAAATCGCAAAACTTTTATTGACCGTAGTAATACCATCATAAAGCAAATGCATAAAGACGGAATTTCTAGCTCACTAATTATATTTGATATTGATCATTTCAAAGCTATAAACGATAAATATGGTCATCGAATGGGAGATGAAGCCATTTGTCACGTTGTATCGATTTGTCAAAAGTTTTTGCAGCCAAGTGATTTGTTTGGGCGTTATGGTGGTGAGGAATTCGTTATTTGTTTACCTTCAACAACACTTCATGAAGCTGGTGAATATGCTGAAGCAATTCGACGAAGTATCGAGAATACACCATTTGAACGAGAAAATAAAAAAATCCCTATCACGGCTAGCTTTGGTGTTACACATGCTAATAAAGATATTGTAATAGAAGACTTATTGAGTTATGCAGATAAAGCATTATATAAATCTAAGCATAGTGGTAGAAATATAGTACATCTTGCGCAAACGAATATAGTATACCATCGCGGTGATCAATTAATGATAAAAACATAAACTAAGGCTATTTTCGTAAACTATGTTGCTTTTACAATCCTGATGGAAATGACTCTGTATAAAGTCTTGTGGCATCTTTTCTTCTACAAATCGCACCTTTTATGCGATAATACACTGGATCTAACAGATAAAGGCATCAAATAGCAACAATCGTTCAGAAAAGAGCCTACACTAAAGACAAGAAGCCACTTACGTTAAATACAGCCAGTGGCTTTTTGATTACTTAAAAAACACATTGAAATTTGACGTTAGAAAAAATCAGTTCTATATTTACAATATCGGAGAATAAATTTCTTAGAAGAGGAGGATTGCATTGACAAGAGGAGAAGATCAAAAAGTTAAAATACTTAAAGCTGCAAAACAAATCTTCGGTAAAAAAGGGTATTATGATACGAAGATGCTAGAAATTGCTGAACAAGCCGGAGTATCAAAAGGAACAATCTATTTATATTTCTCCTCTAAGGATGAACTGTATATTGAAACACATGAACAAGGATTTCGCCAATATCTAGTGATGCTTGAAAAAGAAGTAAATAAATTTACTACCTTTAAAGAAAAATTAATCTGTATTGCCGAGAGACAATTAGCTGTTTTTTATAATGACAGACATAGACCTAATAAATACCTTCAAGCTTATAACAATGACCCAAAAATGATTCAATGTCTACATAACTTTCTTGATAACTATCACAAATATGTTGTGTCTATTATGGAAGAAGAACAAATCGAAAATCCGAGTGAACATGCAAAAGCATTTATTGGTATACTTGAAAATTATAAAAGAGATATTTTTTTTAATAAAGATTATGATTATGCAATGTTACTTCAAACTGTATTGTTCGTTGTCGATTTATTTATACATGGTTGTAAAAAAGGATGATTGTATTTGAGGAAATTCCTCATGCTCGTTTAGTACTCACTGGTCATTATTTGTAGTGTTAAGTTTTATTAAAATTAGGTTTTGTTTGTTTATTGAGTACCTGTTGGTCATTTTGTGTTTTTAAGATTTTGTCTTAAATTGTCTAATCGATGATAAATCCAAATAATCGATGATAAATTTCCAGAATCGATGATAAATCTGAAAAATCGTTGATAAATTCGCAAAATCGTTGATAAATTCGAAAAAACCGAAACGAAGTTTGTCTTTTAGAAGCATCATATAATGAGTGATTTACTATTATATGAGCAGTTACCCAGTATTTATTTAAAACATTAGACTATTTTCACAATTGAATTTTTTAAAAAATTATCTGGTTTATTGAATAGATTAAAATGTTTAAAAAACGGAGGTTATCATATTATGTTTGATTCGTTAATAAAAAGACCGAAAGTCACCTTAACATTTTTAGTATTATTAGTTATTGTTGGTGGCTTAACAGCATTGCAGCTTTCTAAGCGGGAAATTCCAGAAATCTCGGTTAATGTTGGGACTGTGACAACGATTTATCCTGGAGCAGTTCCTGAAATGGTTGAAAGAACCATTACAAATCCTTTAGAAGGAGAGCTTGAGTCTATAAAAGGCATTGAGAAAATCACCTCGGTTTCTGGAGCGGGTATTTCAAATATTGTTCTAGAAGTAGCAGATAACGAAGATAGAGATAAAGTGTTCCAAGAAGTACGTCAAGCTGTTTCAGACACGAGTAAATCTTTTCCAGAAAATGTACTGAATTCAACAGTAAATTCAGATATTCAAACAGGAGCTTTATCTTCATATCATTTGTTAAGTGATGATCGGGAATTATTACAAAGTCAAAGAGACATGATGATGACTTGGAAGCAGGAACTGGAGAAAATCGCCGGTGTACGAAAAGTAGCATTTAAGGGGATTAGTGAGGATGAATATTTACTAACTCTACAACAAGAGAAAATGAAAGAGTATGGAATTATTTTACCTGATATTATTAATGCAATTAATAATGAGGTTGAAATAACACCACTAGGTACTCAAGAAATAAATAGTGAGAAAAAGCAGCTTTCTCTAGAACATATAGAAAATATTGAGCAAGTTGAGAAAATCTTTGTTACACAAGTTAATGATGAAGCAGTCTTTATTGGTGATCTTGCAGAATTAACGTTGGTTCCAAAAGAGAAGCCGAGTCTTGTTAATTATAATGATTCACCAGCGATTTCAATGACGATTTTGCAAGAAAAGGGAGTAGATATTCCTTCGCTTCATGATCAAGTTGACAAAAAAGTAAAGCAGCTTAGTAAGGATTTACCACAAGATATTACCCTAGATATGTATTATACACAGGACACAATTGTTGGGAAGATTTTCAAGGATTTAGGAACTTCATTTTTCATCTCTATCCTAGTTGTTGTTTTAGTTACTTTATTAGGATTAAACTTCAACTCAAGCTTATTAGTAGCGATTGCCATTCCATCTTCAATTGCATTAGGATTGATTCCTCTTCCTTATATGGGGGTGGATTTAAATCAAATATCGATTATCGGTATGATCATTGCACTTGGTATTCTTGTTGATGATGCTATTGTTATTAATGATAATATCCGCAGAAGATATCGTTTAGGTGACAGTCCATTACAAGGAGCCTTACAAGGTGCCAAGGAAGTTAGAGTATCAATAATTACGTCAACATTAGCTATTGTATTCACTTTTCTGCCATTACTATTTATAGGTGGTTCGAGTGGAGCGTTTATAAGAGCATTACCTTCTGTTTTAATCACGACGATAATTGGCTCAACGATTATTGCCTTAACTGTAGTACCTATCTTTCTAGTATGGAGACAAAAGGTCTTTGAAAAAAACAAAAAAGCTACACAAAAAGATGGATTACTAGGAAAGCCGTTAGAAGCATTAGCAAGCTGGTATAGTCAGAAAGTATTGAAAAAAATAGTGAAATTTCCCATGAGAATTGGTTTGAGTGTCTTACTATT
Source organism: Metabacillus litoralis (assembly GCF_007994985.1). Taxonomy (GTDB): domain Bacteria; phylum Bacillota; class Bacilli; order Bacillales; family Bacillaceae; genus Metabacillus; species Metabacillus litoralis. The sequence continues at coordinate 512,602 of NZ_VOQF01000005.1, forward strand.
TTGTACCCTTGTTTATGGGTTAGTGCCATTTATTCCAGTTGTCTTTTTCCCTAGTGCAGATCGTGAAGAAGTGACAATAACTGTAACACTACCACCAGAGCAAACACTATTAAATACAGAGAAATATTTAGAAGAAATGAGCTCTTATTTACAAAAAAATGATCCTGCTATATATGAAGTGACAATGTTTGCTGGTACAAGTGAACCTGGGTTGTTTGGAAGTGTTGTCTCAAATCCTGGAGAAAACATAGGTCAATTGGTGCTTAGGGTGGACAGAGAATCTCAGACTGCATCTGAAACAATTGATAAATGGCAGGATCAATTAAGAGAAATCTATTCTGAAGCAATAATTTCCATGTCAACAATTGAAGCAGGACCTCCAGTTGGAGCACCGATTGCGGTAACTGTTAAAGGAGAAAAATTAGATGAATTAATGAATGCTGTAAACGATATAAAAGGAGAGATAAGTAACCTAGATGGCAGTGGTGCTGTTTTAGATGATGTGGGAAGATTACGTCCAACTATAACTTATAGTCCAATTAGAGAAGAACTTCAGAAACATTCAATTACCACTAATGAAATTAGTCAGCAAATAAGATTAATCACTGATGGAATTCCAATGGGATCTTATGATAATGGGATAACCAGCCGTGACTTCACAATTAAACTAGATGGTGTTGCAGAAGGGGCGAGTATAAATTTAGAAGAAATCCAGTTACCTTCAAAAGCAGCTATTCAAGAGGGACCACCTATACTTGTTCCTTTATCAGATCTTGTTAATGTGAATGAAGGAGAAGAAATCCAATCAATTCCACATATAAACGGTGAACGAACTATTACCATAAGAACGTATCCAAAAGATGAACAAAAAGCTGCAGTAGAATCTGAAATTAAAGAGATTGCTGAAAACTATACATCTGATTCAATCTCGGTTTCTGTTGGTGGTGAATCATCAGCACGATCTGATTTCTTTGTTGAAGTCGGAAAACTATTTATTATTGTGATTTTCTTAATTTATCTCTTAATGGTTGTTCAATTCAACTCATTACGAATTCCATTACTCATTATGAGCTCTGTGTACTTAGCGATATCTGGAGCTTTAATAGGTCTATTCATTACACAAACTGGTTTAGGGTTTATGGCAATGATGGGAATTGTATCCTTAGCAGGTATTGTTGTAAGAAATGCTACAGTATTCATTGAATTTATGGAGCAACGAATTCAAGAAGGAGCTAGCTTAGTAGAAGCGGTAGTAGAATCAGGTCAGGCAAGATTACGTCCTGTTATCTTAACAGCTGTAACATCCATGGGAGCTTTACTTCCTATTGCTTTTAGTGGTGACGTATTATTTACTCCACTAGCCATTTCAATTATATCTGGTATCTTTTTCTCAACAATTTTCACATTATTATTTGTGCCAGCTTTTTATATAATCATTAAAAGAAAAAAAGCAAACAACCAGGAAACAGCTGTTAATTAAAATGGAATTTACTATGAAATATTTCGAAGTTGTTTTTAAATGACATAAAAAAGAGGTTAATCCATGTACCATGATTATTGGCACAGGTTTAACCTCTTTTTTTCTAGACTTTTGCTAAGACTCTTTTCTAAAGGATTGTTGCTAATAGACGTCATTATCTGTTGTAACCAGTGTGATATCGCATAAAAGTTGCAATTTGTAGAAGAAAAGCTGCCACTAGACTTTATAAAAAGTTGTTTCCATCATGATTCTAAAAACAACAAAGTTTACGAAAACAGCCTTTGCTAAACACTGGAACAAAAAAAGTTAAGATAAAACTATATTATTCCTTATAAAGTCCATGCTTTTCTTTTAGAGAATCTGGAGCCATCTTAATCATTCTTTCTAAGATAAACGTTGCAATAACAATATCATCCACAATTCCAAACAAAGCTAAAAAGTCTGGAATTATATCAAATGGAAAGAAGGCATACGTGATAATGAATAAAACACCAAGTAGTTTCTTATGACCTTGTACTTCGTTCGTAAAAAAGAAATCCTTCAAAAAGGGGATGAACTTCCAAAATTTAAAGATAAACTTTATTCTCTTAAAATATCTAAACATCTAATCACCCCTAGTCATGTATGATTGTATAGAGTTGTATGGAAGAACAATAGCTTGATGTAATCTAGGGAGATATTTGATAGATTTTTTACCTTCAATTTTCTCCGATTAAACGACTTGAATAATATCTTGATCTCTACTTTCCACACCTTCATTAAAGGTTAATCTAGTTTTGAATCGGTAGGATATATCATCAGATGATGGTGGAATATCCTCTGGCAGTTTGAAAGTGAATGATATTTTATTTGCTTCTTGAGCATTAATTAATTTTGTAGACAAAATTGTTGTACTATCTATTACTTTTTCAACATTAGTAGATTTATCGATTAAAACAAGATCACTATCTATTCTTCTAAGCTGTTGTTCAATTGTTCCACCTTTAATATAAAAATGGCCGCTAATAAGTTCACCTTTACAATATCTATCTTTAGGTAATATGAGGTCAATGATCGCAGAACCTATACCTAAAAGTGACATGTATTTTCTAAGTAACATCATTGATTTCCTCCTTATTATTTGTTTTGAATACTATATTTTTCATCAATACGTTTTTCAATTTTTTCTAGTTGTTGTTTATCTTTAAGAAGTTCTTCTTTATTCTTTTTAATTAAATCTACCATTGCAGTCTTTTTAGAAAACATAATCATTCTCCTTTTTAAATCGTTCTCCAAATGTTAAAGGTGAATAACAAAGAAAAAACCTTTACCAATGAGGTAAAGGTTTTTTTTAAAAAATAGACCTTTACCAAATAGTAAAGGTCTTGCTAACAACTTTCGTTGCCAACAAAGCCGAGAGCAATTAGCTCTGTAGTGACGACTCTGTTGTAAAAGCTACTCCCCTTTAGGAGACCGATTCAGTTATTTAAATTAATAATATGATACTTTTATTTAAACGTCAACATTATTTTGAAAAGTATTTATTTTTTTATTTTAATAGTTTGAAGAATGTCAATCATTTGTGGAGTTATTTCTTCTGATTCCTCTTTATTCAAATAATGAATGGTAAATCGAATAAGCACATCATCAACCTTTTTAACGACAATAGCTGTTTGTGTTTTATTTGTGTAACCATGAAGAAAGAATGCAGCATTACGGTAAAATTCAAGGGAATCATTGTTTATAGGTATTTCCTTTATTGTATTTCCTTTTAAATATGCTTTTGAATTCTCTTTAATCTCAGGTAATTTTGTCTGAGAATCTAACACTTCTACTCTAGAAAAATAGGCATCTTGATCCGTATATTGAAGTAGATATCTCCGAGGTTCTTCTGCATCAAAAGTAAAGTCAGAGCTGAGCTTAACAGATAATTCTACGTGTGAAGCATCATAATGATGATTGGAACGAGTTTTTGCTGCTACATTAAGCAATTGTCCAACCTTAATGGTATTTGAAGATAAATAGTTTAGTGATTTTAATTCTGAAACTGATAACCCATAATTTCTAGCTATACTATATAGAGTATCACCTTTTTTGACAGTTACATTTGTTGGAATAATAAGCTTTTGCCCTTTATAGATCATATTAGATGATAATTGATTGATATGCTTTAATTGGGAAACAGTACTGTTGTATTTTTTCGCAATGCTATACAAAGTATCTCCATGAATGATGGTTATTGTAGAGGGGATCGATAATGTATGACCGGAATAAATCAACGAAGAAGTTAGATTGTTAAGCTGCTTTAACTGCGCAACGGTTACATCATTTTTTTGAGCTATATTGTATAGAGTATCACCTTGTTGGATTTCATAAGGTGTTGATGCTTCTACTTGGTTTATCCCAAATAAACATGTCAAACCTAAAGCAAGGGCAAATGGTTTATAGATAAAGCTTTTGTGTTTCATAACTGGACCTCCTTTTTATTTTTAAACTGCTAAACTACACTATTAGCTACAGAAACTAAAATAGAATGATGGAGCCGTTTCTACGGATTGAGAGAAATATGAACATTTTTTAGTGAAATCAATTTTATTATTCCGTATTACTTTATTTGACGTATTATAATCCTTAATGTTTCATAGAGATAAGCCTATTTTAAAGGTTTAAGCTAAAAGGTGAAAATTGGAGAAATTTGCAGATTTTTTTATAGGAATTAAAAAGTGTTTTAATGAGACTTTTTTGGTCTATAGAGTTATAATTTTGAATATAATAATTTTCACTAATGAACTTTGATTTTATTAAGTGAAACATGTAACATAAGGTAAAATTTGCAGTCTATGTTTAGTGTTTGCTCTAGGTGACTTGCTTATTTCTTATGTGTTTCACATATACACAGCAAAACTAAAAAGCCTAATATATTGGTAGAAGGGTGTGTGTAATAACATGGAAGCTAAAATCAAAAATAATATTACAGTTAATTCAACAATTTCTTTAAAAGGTATAGTCAAAGCAATATTTCAAGATACAGTTCATGTACAAATCGGTGGGAAAATTATTACCATGCCTATAGCCGATTATAATCTTTTAAAAGGTGATCAGACATCTAAGAGTGAGTCATAAAAAAATCGCGACGTGTTTATACACGTTGCGATTTTTACGTTTGACATGATTAGCTCTATTTAAACCAACCTTTTTCCTTTGATTGAGTAATAGCTTCGATTCTATTCTTTACATCTAGCTTTTCTAATATCGTTGATATATAGTTTCGAACTGTTCCAGTTTTTAGGCTAAGTTGATCAGCGATCTCTTTCGTATTTAAGCCATCTGCCACAAGTTCAAGTACTTCCTTTTCCCGATCTGTTAATGGGTTTTCTTCACTATACACATCATCCATTAATTCAGGTGCATAAATACGTCTCCCTGCCATAATATCTCGTATAGAGCTGGCTAACTCGTCGCTAGGACTGTCTTTTAGAAGATAGCCTTTTACACCTGCTTTTAAGGCTCTTTGGAAATATCCAGACCTGGAGAAGGTTGTAAGAATAATAACTTTACATTCAATATCCTTGAGCTTCTCAGCTGCTTCTAGACCAGTCATACCTGGCATTTCAATATCCATTATACAAATATCAGGCTGATGCTGAGTGACAAGAGCTAGAGCTTCTTTCCCGTTACTAGCTTTTCCGACTACTTCCATATCATCTTCTAAATTAAGTAATGATCCTAATGCACCTAAAAGCATTTGTTGATCTTCCGCAATAACAATTCTAATCATAAGAGCCCCTCCTAATCGATCTGTTTTACGACATTAGGTACTTTTATGACTAGCTTTGTACCATCTTCCGTAATAATTTCAGAATTTCCATTAACAAATTCTAGACGTTCCCTCATTCCAGCAAGTCCGTTACCTTTTGAGAAATCAACAGCTTCACAACCAACTCCGTCATCCTTTACGATCATTTTCACTTCATTTTCAGTTTGTTCTAATGAAATAAAACAAGTTGATGCTTTACTATGACGGACAACATTTGTAACTGCTTCTTTTAAACACATACTTAAAATATTTTCATTTAGTAATGGTACATTTGTTAATGATATTTGTTCATTCATGACTAATTTGATTTCGGCAGCATTTAGAATTTGTTTTACATGAATTAATTCATCTTTTAATCGTATTCCTCGCATCTGAGACACAATCTTACGTACTTCATTCAGTGCAGTTCTCGCAGTTTGCTGCACATCCTTCATTTCAGTTTTTGCTTGCTCTGGATCTTTGTGAATGAGTTTTCTAGCCAAATCACTTTTTAAACCAATCATTGATAGCTTTTGACCTAACGTATCATGAAGATCTCTTGCTATTCGCTGTCTTTCTTCTATTATGACTAATTCTGATATTCTTTTATTAGCGTCCTCAAGCTTTTCCTGAAGTTGATCACGTTCTTTGCGACTATGAACACTAAACGGTAGCAAGACAACACTAAGGGAGCTTATAATAACAAAAGGTAATTGTTTTAATAATAAATCCTCGTGTAAAACAATACTAAAATTGATGGCGATTGCCGTAATAACTAAATGCACAATATAAATCGTCATAAAAGGTATGCGTTCCTTTATATTTCCAATAAAATAAGCAATATAAAAGGAAAAGTAAAAATAATTAAAAAGATATGTTGATGTAAAGGAAATGCTAATTAAAATGAATGCTAATAAATAAACTCTCCACTTCTTAGCAATAAAGGCATATCGAAAAGTGATGAAAAATACAATAGTTAATAAAATTCCGACAATAATTTCTGCCGTAGAAGAGGACTGAAAAATAAAATAAAAAGGTAAAATGCTTAAAAATGCCCATATATATGGGGATACTCCATTACCCTTTTGGAGAATTGTTAACTTTTTCTTCATAAATTAGGCCTTCTTTTGGTGGATTGACTTAGTATAATTTCAGTGATATTTTACCATATTTCTCTATTTTATGCTAAAAAGGGTGACGATAAATCATAAAACATAGATTCGATGAAAAAATACCTATATATTCATTTTAATACTAAATCTGATTAAATAGACTTCTTTTTTGAAAATTCATTTGTTTAGGGTGTTTTGTATAATGTTGTAGTTTCTAAGGTGTGGGCTAATTATTAATCATTTCGTTTTTTCGCTCCATAGTGGAATGTAGCAGTCGATAATTGATTTCGATGGGTGCTAGGAAGGGTGCGATGGGGCAGGCGAATTCTGTGTCTGGCAATGAAACGAACTCGGTACATCTAAAAATTCAAAGATCCTAAAAAGACCTTCCAAAACTTTTAATCTAAGAAAATATACTAACTAGATATAATAGACATATACTAGGCAGTTGCAGTATAATAAAAAACATCATAAACAATCCTAAAGTATCTTCCAACGTAAAGGGGAGTAGCGTCAGGTAATTACCTGAAACAACGTCGTCATCACATGAACAGTAGTTCATCGGCTTTGTTGGCATATTTTGTGCTCAGCGAGACCTTTGCCTATATGGCAAAGGTCTCTTTTGTGGGATTTTTGAAAATTTGATATAGGTTATAGGGGGCATATATTTTGGAAATGGAATTTCTGAGTGCGCTTTTGGCAATTGTCGTAATTGATTTAGTTTTAGCAGGAGATAATGCGATCTTAATTGGACTAGCTGCAAGAAACTTGCCAAAGCATCAACAAAAGAAAGTAATCTTATGGGGATCAATCGGAGCAATCGTTATACGTATTATTGCAACATTAGCAGTTGTATGGCTGTTGGAAATACCAGGTTTACATTTAGTAGGTGGTCTTTTATTAGTTGTTATCGCTTATAAGCTACTTGTTGATGATTCAGATCATGGTGATGTTAAAGCGGGAGATAACTTTTGGGCAGCAATTCGAACTGTTATTATAGCAGATGCTTTAATGGGTCTAGATAATGTACTAGCAGTAGCAGGTGCATCACATGGTAATATGACTTTGGTTGTTATCGGATTATTAATTTCGGTACCAGTTGTAATGTGGGGAAGTACGCTTATTCTTAAGTGGATTGATCGTTACCCTATCATTGTTACAATTGGATCGGCTGTACTTGCATGGACAGCATCTAAGATGATTGTTGGAGAACATTTCTTAAGTGGATTCTTTGCAAACAGCTTTGTAAAGTACGGTTTTGAAGTACTAGTTGTTGCCGGAGTTATTTTAGGAGCTCGATATGTGAAGTCTAAAGCAGCTGCAAAAAAAGAAGAAGCGGTTCTCTTAAAAACTGGTTCATCTAACTAAAAATATATAGTTAAAGGATCAAATCCAGCTTAATAGTGGATTTGATCCTTTTTTATTACGTGTCTATAAAATCTTACTTAAGAAGATCCAACTTTATGATGGAAGCAATATTTCTTGCTGTGATTGTTGTATATATTTCTGCTTGATCTAAAGCCTGAGCTATTGTCACGGCACCTGGAACAATACTAAATAAGGCATCAATTCCATAATCCTTCACTACTTCACTTTCATTTGATAATGCCCCTGCAATAGCAATAACAGGAATATTGTATTTCTTAGCAGCTCTTGCCACCCCAATCGGCGTTTTGCCGTGTATTGTTTGAGAATCAATTTTCCCTTCGCCTGTTATAACAAATGTTGCATTCTTTACATGTTTATCAAAATCAACCTTCTCTAATACAATATCAACACCACTTTTTAATTTCGCTGATGAAAAAGCTGCCAATACTCCAAATCCAAGGCCTCCAGCAGCACCGGCACCAGGTGTATTTCTTAACTTTAATTTTAGTGTTGTTTCAATAAGATCTGCAAAATGTTCTAAGTTTTTATCGAGAATCTTTATCGTTTCAGCTGTTGCTCCTTTTTGAGGACCAAAGATTGCTGAAGCACCTGAAGGTCCAGTCAGAGGATTATCTACATCACAAGCAACTTCTATTTTAGTTTTGTGTATCCTTTCGTCGATCATTGTTAAATCTATTGTTGATAAATCAAGTAAACTAGCTCCACCAAACTCGATTTGCTGGCCTTTAGAATTTAGTAGTTTTCCCCCTAATGCTTGAATCATACCAGCACCTCCATCGTTTGTGGCACTTCCACCAATTCCAAGAATAATGTGTTTTGCTCCACAATCTAAGGCAGCAGAGATAAGCTCACCTGTTCCATAGCTGGTTGTTAAAAGTGGGTTTCTTCGTTCAGGGGGAACATGGTGCAGACCAGATGCGGCAGCCATTTCAACAACGGCTGTTTGACCATCACCAGATAAACCAAAAAAAGCTGGTACTTTATTACCTAACGGATCAGTAACTTGGCACTCAATGATATTACCGTTTAATGCATCTACAATTGATTGAACAGTTCCTTCACCACCGTCAGCCATTGGTATTTTAATGTATTCCGCATCAGGAAGAACTTCTTTAAAACCCTTCTCAATTAAGCTAGCCACTTCTAAAGCAGTTAAACTTTCTTTGAAAGAGTCAGGGGCAATAACAATTTTCATTATTAGTCACTCCTATTCCTCATTAATTTATGTGATAAATGAAATGATAATATTTTTCTTGAAAAATTTTTAAAGAAAACTTGAAACCTTTTGTGATCGGCAATCGACTAATACATGTAGAACAAATTTATTAAGCTAACTATCATAATAATCTGAAAAATCCATCTATTTAATTGGCTTCCCAAGATGAAATATAAATAATATTATAAGATAAAATGATGCTAAATTGCTGTAATATTGTTAAAGAGCTTATATGCTATGAACCTATTAAATTTTTCTAAAATAATAGTTGAAATTCCTTAAAGTAAAATCTATAATACTATAGATGAACCGACATTTCTATTATTTACTATAAATGGTTTTGTTTGTAAATAACGAATGTCTTCATACATACATAACAAAAAAACGGAGGATTATTACATGAAAAAGATTTGGTTTTTAATTTCCACTTTGGTATTATCTATTGCTCTAACAGCTTGCTCAGAAGAAAGTAATGGTGCAAAGGATGAAAAGGATTCAACAAATGAAGAAGCTGAAGCCGAAACAGAGGATGCTGCAAAGAATGCTAAGAGTGCAATGATGCAATTTTATATGAGTGTGTCAAAAGCAATTAATTCACAAGATGGGGATCTAAATACTTATGAAGCTTCAGAAGAAGAGCCAACAGCAGAAATGAAAACAAGTGCTGAGGCATCAGCTACAGCTGTAGTTGCTGAATTAGAAAAGGTAGAAATTCCGGAACAACTTAAAGATCAAAAAGCTGATCTTGAAGCAGCTTTAAAGGATCTAACAAATTCTTATCAAGCAAAAGCTGATGAACTAAAAAAAGACACACCTTCACTAGAAGCTGCTAATGAAACATTTACAAAAGCAGAAGATCAAATTGGTAAAGCATTTGAAAGTGTAGGATTGAATGCTTCAAGCTTAGGTACAGAGGTTAACGGATAATAATTATATGAAAAAGCCAGTCTTGTGTTTTGAGACTGGCTTTTATTTAGGCTCTTTTCTGAAAATTGTTGCTTTTAGACGTCATTATCTGTTGTAACCAGTGTGTTACGTATAAAAGGGTGCAATTTGTAGAAGAAAAGATGCCACTAGATTTTATACAGAGTTGTTTCCTCCATGATTCTAAAAACAACAAAGTTTACGAAAATAGCTTTTATTTATCATGAAAAGGTAGGATTAGGGAAGAATGATCTTGAATAGGTTACTATAAGGGACAATGAAAAAGAATATTGTTTTACAATTTCTCTTTTCTATTAATATAATTATTCTAAATAAACGATAAGAGTATGCAGGAATTATGGGGGGTACTTATGGAAGAGCTTTTTTTGCCACAAGGTAATAATGAGTTCACTTTATTTTCTCTTGAGCATTTGCTTACTTTATCTGTATTTATAATCTTAGGAGCTTGTATATTTTTATATCGAAAAACACTCAGAAAAAAACGGTATAACTTTACTGTTCGACTTTTAATATTTATTATCATGATAATCTCGGAGATTAGCCTTCATATATGGTTGTATTGGTATGATTCTTGGACGTATAGACATTCCCTTCCATTACATTTGAGCAGTATTACACTTTTGCTATCAGCAATTATGTTGCTAACAAAACGGTATTCCTTATTTGAATTCACATATTTCGCTGGAGTTGGTAGTGCATTACAAGCGATGATCACACCAGATATCAGTCACTACACATTTCCCCATTACCGCTATGTTCACTTTTTTATCGCCCATGGACTCACAATTATTGCGAATCTCTTTATGGTTTTTGTAAATGGATTTCTTCCAACATTTAAATCAATTTGGAAGGCCTTGCTATGGTTAAACGCTTATGCAACTCTTATTTTTATCATTAATCTTTGGGTTGGTGGAAATTATATGTATATTTCACGAAAACCTCTTAATCCTACAATGATCGATTTTTTTGGCCCATGGCCATGGTATATAATTCCATTAGAATTTGTGGCAATAGCAACGTTTCTGCTATTATATCTTCCTTTTGCCTTTAAAAATTCAAGACGAAAAAAGTCCTTGTAATGTCCTGTTCATAGGTTTACAAGGACGTCTTTACTTAATTTAAGAACGTTGAATGGTACTTGATGAAAACCCCTTTACTAATTTTTGTAAATTCCGATGACCTTCTCTTAACTTTATTGTTTCTTCAATTATTTGTTGAAATCCTTCTAAATCTTTATCAGATGCATTTAATACTGATTTAGGTATACCTTCTGCAATTTGCTGTAATGTTAAATCATCTCTCATAGTAAAACACCCTTTCTTTCGTTTCGAATCTCTACCTATAGTTTTTTAGAAAGGTGCTTCAATATCCTGCTCTTTGTGGGTAAAATTTATCTACATTTCTCGGCAATTTTTCGAATATCTACATAGAATTCTCCATCATCATCAAAAATATGACATAAACTGCTAGAACACATCATTTTTCTCCCTTTTAATCGTGTATACTTAAAATCTAAATTTATATAAAAATAGAAAAAGGTGAAAAAATGAAAGGAACAACACATGCTATTTTAGGCGGTGTAGGAGGCTTAGTTGTTAGTCAGGCGCTATTAACAGATCCAACACAAGCAACAATATTGATAGGAATTGGTTGTGTGGCAGGTCTTGTACCAGATATGGATATTGACGGTAAGTTAAGCAACAGAATTACGTTTTCCCATAAATTAGTTCGAACCATTGTCCAGTTAATAGGGTGTTTTCTTGTCTTTCAAGGATTATTTTTTGAGGCAAAAGATGAGCAGATCATCAGTGTACTCATTGGAATTAGTTTATTTGTACTTTCAACATTTATTAAACAAAGGCATATGTTAACTGTTACAGGAATTGGAGTTTTTGTAGCAGGGGCTTCAATAGAAGAATTATGGTTGACTTTGCTTGGAATCTACATATTAATAGCTTCAGTTGTTTCTCACAGAAGCTATACGCATTCACTTATAGGTCTTTTATATTTTGCTTTCATTGCATACTATTTGGAAGAAGCATATAAAATAGACGGAATTTTTTGGACCTGCATGTTAGGATATAGCAGTCATTTAATAGCTGATATGAAGCTTTTACCTTTAAATAAAAGGGGAGTAAAGTTATTTTTGCCATTTTCAAAAAGAGAAATTTAATGAATATTTTTACTTATATAAACCTGTCACACTTGTGCAGAAAATGACAGGGAATTCTTTTCATTGATTGATATTGTATATATGGGAGGTGGAAGCTTATGGAAGGGCTGCAAAGAATGAATGATTCTCTTCAATTTATTGAGGAGAATTTAGATTCTACACTTCAAATTGAAGAAATTGCTAAAGTTGCTTGTATGTCAAAATATCATTTTCAACGTATGTTCCAAATGATAACAGGGGTATCAGTAGCTGAATATATTAGAAAGAGGAAATTGACATTAGCTGCTCAAGAATTAAGTCACTCAAGAGCACGTGTACTAGATATCGCTTTAAAGTATGGCTATGAAAGTCCAGAATCTTTTTCAAAAGCATTTCGTAAAGCACATGGAATTAGCCCAGTGGAAGTAAGAAGAACTGGAATAAATATAAAGGCCTTTCCAAAGTTATCCTTTCAAATTCAATTAAAGGGAGAACAAGAAATGAATTACAAGATCATTCAAAAGGATGAATTTAAGGTGGTTGGTAAGGGGATTGAAATTTCGATGGGTGAGAACAACAAAGAAGTTCCATTGTTTTGGGAGCAGTCAAATAAAAGTGGATGGACTAAAGTTTTAGCTGCTCAAGCTGGTGTAATGGGATTAATGGGTATTTGTTTAGATCATAATCACAAACAGGAAAATATGACTTATTTTATTGGGATAGAAAAGAACAGTGAAAAAATCATTCAAGATTGCGAAGAGAGAATCATACCAGCATCTACATGGGCAGTGTTTGAAGTAGTTGGTCCAATGCCGCATTCGATACAAAACATATGGAAGAGAATCTTCTCAGAGTGGTTTCCTTCAACTGGCTACGAGCATGGAAATGCACCTGAAATAGAGGTATACCCAGATGGTGATCCAAATGCTGAAGACTACCGATCTGAAGTATGGGTTCCGATTATCAAGAGATAATTTTATTTCAGGTTTTTTGAGATGTATGGTGTTTTGTTAGTTTTTTGAGGAAAGTCTTCATCGAGATGATGGAGACTTTTTTTGGGTAGGAAAAATGAACCCCTTTAGTGAAGGAGATTAAGAATGTTAAAGGGTGTAATGAAGGACATTAGAAAAGCAGAACCGATATGAAATGTCCATCATAGAGCGGATGAATGACATTAGAGAAGCAGAACCGATATGAAATGTCCATCATAGAGCGGATGAAGGACATTAGAGAAACAGAACGGGTATATAAAGGTCCTCATCAAGCAGATGAAAGACATTAGAGATGAAAAAGGGTCTTCATTCAATAATGAAGACCCACACGATCTATTAAAATATTAATTGGTTAACTAGTTACTATACTCTAGCACTTCAACCTAGTCCAACACCTTTATTCTAACTTCTTTCCTACCCCAATCCAATGCTGCAGATTTACTAGGAATGAATAGATCAATTTTATTTCCTTTAATCGCACCGCCTGTATCTCCTGCGATTGCCTCACCATAGCCTTCTACATAAACTTTTGAGCCAAGTGGAATAACGGAAGGATCAACTGCAATCACTTTCGCATTTGGATTTTTATGTAAATTTATACCTGTAGCAGTTGTCCCAGAACATCCTTCACAATTTGCTGTATAGGCCGTTGCTGTGACAGTTAGTTCTTTACTGTTAGATTTTGGTGATGTTGTTGTCTGCTTTACCTTTGTATCTACTACTTGTTTTTTTGAAGATGATTTCGAGCTATCTATATTTTTTGCATTTTGAACGATTAGTTCTTCACCAGGTTGAATAGTCGTGGAATCTAATTTATTCCAATTTTGCAGCTCATCTATAGTAACATTATATTCTTTTGCAATATCCCAAAGAGACTCACCTGCTTGTACTACATGTGTATGATGTACAATTAATTTATCATTTGGACGAATTAGGTCACCTGATAAATTGTTTAACTCAATCAAAGAATCAACTGTGACATTTTCTCTTTCTGCAATTGTCCAAAGGGTATCACCTGCAATTACCTCTACTTCATGTGCTGAGGCACTTGTCGCAAATCCAGCACTAATTGCTGCAGCAGCGACGAAACCTAGTATTCTTCTTTTCATAAAAATTACCTCCTTGTTAGCTTGTTGCTAATCAATGCACCAATCTTAACACGAAAAACTAGCTTTAAAAGAACAAGCAGTTAACAGTTTGTTTACGTTGTTACGATCATGTAATAGAAACATTACAATCTGTTCCGGTTATTTGAATAATAGTGATATAATGGTTTTGTTTACATAAAAAGGAATTTAAATGATAGTTTTTTGTTAAATTATTGACAGTTCTTTTTCTATATGATATTTAAAATATAGTGTTAGCACTTGAAAGAGTTGAGTGCTAAAATTAAAGAATAAGCAGTTAATATTGAAAGGAGAAATTGATCATGGCAAAGCAACAATTTAAAGCAGAATCCAAAAGACTATTAGAAATGATGATTAACTCTATCTATTCTCAAAGAGAAGTATTTTTAAGAGAGCTCATCTCAAATGCAAGTGATGCAATTGATAAAATTTACTACAAAGCATTAACAGATGAATCATTAACCTTTGATCAAGAAAACTATTACATAAAAGTAACACCTAATAAGGAAAACAGAACATTAACAATTACAGACACTGGAATTGGGATGACGAAAGAAGAGTTAGAGAATAATCTTGGTGTGATTGCTAAGAGTGGTTCTTTAGCTTTTAAAACGGAAAATGAACTGAAAGATGGACATGATATTATTGGTCAATTTGGCGTAGGTTTTTATGCAGCATTTATGGTAGCGGATGTTGTAACTGTTGTAAGTAGAGCATTAGGCAGTGATGAAGCATATAAGTGGCAATCAGAGGGAGCAGAGGGCTATACAATTGAACCTCATGAAAAGGACACTGTTGGTACAGAAATTATTTTACAAATAAAAGAAAATGCTGAAGAAGAAAACTATGATGAGTTTTTAGAAGAATATTCTCTAAAAACTATTATCAAAAAGTACTCTGATTTTATTCGTTATCCAATTAAGATGGATGTTTCTGGTCAAAGACCTAAAGAAGATAGTGATGATGAGTTAGAGTCATATGTTGAAGAACAAACAATAAATAGTATGGTCCCAATTTGGCGCAAAAATAAAAGTGAATTAACAGATGAAGATTATGAAAAGTTTTATCAAGAAAAGCATTATGGATTTGATAAGCCATTAAAGCATATTCATATTAGCGTAGATGGAACGATAAGATATCAATCGATTTTATATATTCCAGAAAATATGCCATTTGATTATTATTCAAAAGAATATGAAAAAGGTCTAGAGCTTTACTCTAATGGTGTATTAATTATGAATAAATCTGCGGATCTTCTTCCTGATTATTTTAGTTTTGTCAAAGGTATGGTAGATTCTGAGGATTTATCATTAAACATTTCTCGTGAAATGCTACAGCATGATCGCCAGTTAAAATTAATTGCAAAAAATATAAATAAAAAAATCAAAAATGAACTCCAAAGCCTTATGAAAAATGATCGTGAAAAATACGAAACATTTTATAAAGCCTTTGGTAGACAGTTAAAATATGGAGTTTATAGTGACTTTGGTAGCAATAAAGAAGTGTTACAGGATTTATTATTATTCCACTCATCAAAAGAAAATAAGCTTGTTTCACTAGATGAGTATGTATCAAGCATGCCTGAAGATCAAAAATATATTTATTATGCTTCTGGTGAGTCGATTGATCGAATTGAAAAATTACCACAAACAGAGTTAGTATCTGAAAAAGGCTATGAAATTTTATACTTTACTGAGGATATTGATGAATTTGCTATCAAAATGCTTATGAATTATAAAGAGAAGGAATTTAAGTCTGTTTCAAGTGGTGATCTTGGCATAGAATCAGATGAAAATGAAGCTCAAACAGAAACAGAGAGAGCTGAAAACAAAGATCTTTTTGACTTTATGAAAAATGTTCTTTCTAGCAAAGTTAAGGACGTAAGAATTTCAAAACGTTTAAAATCGCATCCTGTATGTTTAACAACTGAAGGTGATGTGACAATTGAAATGGAGAAAATTTTGAGTGCTATGCCTGATAATCAAAATGTGAAGGCAGATAAGGTACTTGAAATTAATAGTAGCCATGAAGTATTCCAGTCATTGAAAAATGCGTTTGAAAATGATAAAGACAAAGTGACTCTTTATACAAATCTTTTATATAACCAAGCTCTGTTAATTGAAGGATTACCAATTCAAGATCCTGTTGAGTTTACAAATGATATGTGTAAGGTCATGGTTTAAAAATATAATCCATATAAAACAGGTTGGGACATAAGGAGTTTTGCTAATGATAAACCCGAATAATTAGGTGATACTTCAATTAATCATTCGCCTAATAGTTCGGGTTTTTATTTGCTGTCTTCAATAGATTTTTTGATTTTATATAATATTTTTAAGAACTAGTGGAATGTAGCGGAAGACATTTGACTCCTGCGGGTGCAGAGGAAAGGCTGAGACCCCACAGGCGCTTGCGCCGAGGAGGCTTAGCTTCCTCCCCGCGGAAAGCAAATGTCTGCAGCGCAATGGAACGAACTTGTTTCTTTCAACTTTACTGGATTTAAATTTATTCGTCTATTTGTATGACATCTTTAATTTGTCCCAGCCTCTTCACTTTAAAATGCAACAAGCTGAAGTTTGTCCTTACCTGCCAATTCATTAATCATCTTAATCCAAGATTGAGGCTTATTTGGTAAAACTGTGTAATATCTTTCTAAAAATACCTTAACTAATTCAGCTTGAATCTCTGTTCTTCCGTCCATAGGTAAAAAGCAAAGATCTAAACCAGTTACCTCTTCTCCGTCATTGTTCCAAGAAGGATGAACATATGTGAAATCAATGCGCTTGTAGCCAAGGTGCGCCAGTACTTCACGACGTACGAAAGGGTCCATTGGTTTTATGCCACCAAACTCATGATTTTTTACTTTATATGGATCATAAATTTCCGCAAACATTCCAGATAGTTCCTGACCATTTGCTTTAGCTAATTCGTTTAAATCTTGTTGTCTTTTATTAGCTAAAAATGGACCAACTCCCAAGCCAGCTTTGCCAATGATCGTAAAATCTGTCATCGCAACGTTAAAATCTTCGTAATAACGATATTCTGTTGCTCCAACAACTTTACCATCATGTACTGCAACAAAAACGCGAATACCTGGATCTTCAAGAGGTTCTTTCCACAAATCAAACTCTAGAACTTCCTCAGGTGGAAATATATCCTGCATTAACTGGTGCATTTGTGTAAAAAGTGGATCTTTAATGTTTGATATTCTTGTATAGTTCATCGTTTTAATCTCCTTTTGCAGTGTATTTTACGACCAATCTGGATATAAATCTGTTCGTCGATCACGCCATGTTGTAACAGAGCCATTTTGACGGACTTTATAGAGAGGTTCTAAATCAAGATCTGCAGTAACAACCATATCTTGATTTATTTCACCTTCAACAAGTATTCCACGAGGAGGAAATGGAATATCATTTGGTGTAATAATGGCTGCTTGTCCAAAATTAGAACGCATAAAATCAACAGTTTGAAGAGAGCCAACTGTACTTGCTGAAACTACATATAGTTGATTTTCTATTGCTCTTGCATGACTCGTATAACGGACACGATAATACCCATGACGATCATCCGTACATGTTGGACAGAAAATAACATCGGCACCTTTTGCTTTTGCAATACGTACAATTTCCGGAAATTCAATATCATAGCAAGTTAACATAGCTACTGTTCCCTTTTCTGTTTCAAACACTTTCAGATTTTCCCCTGGAGTCATATTCCATTCTTCAATTTCCGTTGGAGTTAAATGCAATTTAGCTTGCTCAACTACACGACCATCAGGATAAAACATATGAGCCACATTATATAGTTTTCCATGTTTTTGAATAACATGTGTACCACCAATAATATGCATCTTTGTTTTCATAGCCAAATTTATAAACAAAGAACGATATTGTTCTGTAAAATCCGGTAGATCCTGTATTGATAATGTTTTACCATCCGAGTCACCGATTGACATTAATTGTGTTGTTAAAAACTCTGGAAATAACACAAATTCTGCATCAAATTCTTGAGCGGTTTTTATATAATGTTCCACTTGATCTGCAAATTCATCAAAGGATTGGATAGTATGGAGGTGATATTGTACGGCAGAAACTCTTAGCTTCATCCAAAAAACCTTCTTTCTTATGGAAATTTAATAAATGTGAATTAAGGTGAAGAAATGTAACAATCCTTTTCTTAATAATGACATTATTGGTTAGTATGAGAGATTTAACAAGTAGACACTTTGAAGTTACTAAGTGTCCAAAAGTATACTGTGATACATGAAAATGTTAGTTTTTTAAACTTTGAGTTTAACACACTCATTTTAAAAAAGTGCCTTTTTGATGCGCTTAGCTAAGGAGAAGTCTCATATTTTTCTACCGATTAAACACATTCACAAAAAGCCAACACTGAGCATTAATATAGCCAAAATTTCAAAAATTAACATAGAAAAAAACCACAAATTCGTGGTTTCTATTGATTGAATATAGGAAAAATAAATGAATTGGTAAGTATACCTATTGATTAGAGGATGATTTATTTTCATCTAAGTTTGGAATTACATTTGCCATATAATTTTTTCCCCATTCATACATCGAATCGAGAATCGGCATCAAGCTTTCTCCTTCTACTGTTAAAGAATATTCCACTTTTGGAGGTACAACAGGATATACCTTTCTTTTTACAATCATATCTTCTTCTAATTCACGTAATTGATTAACGAGCATTCTTTGTGTGATACCAGGGATAAGTGATTTTAATTCACTAAAACGCTTTGTACCTTCTTTCCCCAAGTGCCATAGGATAATCATTTTCCACTTTCCACCAATCACAGAAAGAGTTAGCTCTTTTTCACAATTAAATGTTTTTTCTTCAAAACGTGACATATCTTTCACCTCAATTTTTATGTTCTTCACTTTCACTTAGTATACTTTTAGACACTATGTAAAGAAAAAGTGCGTACTTTCAGTCGATGAATATACAAAGTATACTACACATAACACATGATTTGTGTATGTTTGTGTTGTGAAACATTTATTTTTAATTAAATAGTTGGATTATAAAAATAGGAGGGAATATTAATGGAATTACAGTTAGCGCTAGATTTAGTGAATATCCCAGAAGCAATTGAGTTAGTTAAAGAGGTTGAAGAGCATATTGATATAGTTGAAATAGGGACACCAGTAGTAATAAATGAAGGACTTCGAGCTGTAAAAGAAGTGAAAGCTGCATTTCCTAACTTAAAAGTATTAGCTGATCTTAAAATTATGGATGCTGCAGGATATGAAGTGATGAAAGCATCTGAAGCAGGTGCAGATATCGTAACAATCCTTGGAGCAGCAGAAGATATGTCTATTAAAGGTGCGGTAGAAGAGGCACGCAAACAAGGAAAAAAAATCCTTGTTGATATGATTGCTGTAAAAGACTTAGCTGGCAGAGCGAAAGAGCTAGATTCATTAGGAGTAGATTATATTTGTGTTCACACGGGTTATGATCTTCAAGCTGTTGGTAAAAACTCTTTCGAAGACTTACAAACAATTAAAAGTGTTGTTAAAAATGCAAAAACGGCTATCGCAGGTGGCATTAAATTAGAGACTTTAGCAGAAGTTATCAAAGTCCAACCAGATCTTGTTATTGTTGGTGGAGGAATCACTGGTCAAGAAGATAAAAAAGCAGCAGCTGCTAAAATGCAAGAAATGGTAAAGCAAGGTTAAGATTATATGAAAACTACTCAATTATTAGCTGAAATTCTGAAAGAACTTGAGAATAGCAGTCAATTAATTTCTGATGAAGAAGCTGAAAGATTAGTAGAAGAAATTCTTGAATCCAAGAAGGTATTTGTAGCTGGAGCAGGTCGTTCTGGTTTTATGGCAAAGTCGTTTGCTATGCGTATGATGCATATGGGTTTTGATGCCTATGTAATCGGTGAAACGGTAACACCTACCTTTGAAAAAGATGATATTCTTATAATTGGCTCTGGCTCTGGGGAAACAAAGAGCTTAGTAATGATTGCTGAAAAGGCTAAGACCATTTCCGGAAAAATTGCCGCAATAACTATTTTTCCAGATTCTACAATAGGTCAGTTAGCAGATTTTACGATTAAATTACCTGGAGCACCAAAGGATAAAACAGAGAATGATTATAAAACAATTCAGCCAATGGGATCACTTTTTGAACAAACACTTTTACTCTTATATGATGCAATTATATTAAGATTAATGGAAAAAAGAGGTCTTGATTCAACAAAAATGTATGGAAAACATGCAAACCTTGAGTAATGGATTCTTATAAAGAATTTCAGAAACCTACATATCTGAAATGGGATTCTTAAATTAACTGATGGTTTTACATGATTATAATGTCGAGAAAAGGGTTCGGAATGAAATCATTCCGAACCCTTTTTAAGCATAAGTGGCTTTTGGACCTTCAAACCATATAATTTGTGATAGCCGAATATGTAAAGAACGATCTTCTGTATTAAGCTGAAGATGATCGACGGCGACTCCGGCTAGTTCACCTTCAACTCTTCCAACTGTTGTTACAAGTGCAATACTTTGTCCCTGGTGTCTACTAAGGTGCTGAATAAAAACTGGATCTAAATTAGTTGAATAATATGTAGGCTGAGGGAGACCAGCAAATGAGTGAATTACAGAATGAGTTGCAGGCTGATTATTCATGTATACCGGCTGAACTATTGGGTTTTGGATATATGGAACTTTTTTAGGGAGATTGATTTTCACCACTCCTATATGAAGATTTTTGTCCATAATAAATATGCGACATACACAAAAACTATTCCGACCACTAATCGAATATAGAAGTTTATAAGCTATACAAGGTAAAAATTAGACTCTTCTCAATTCAAGAATCTCCACTAAAAGTGATTATTTATTTCGATATAGAGTTGATAAAATCATTTTTTGACCGATATATATAGAAGAATACGTTTAAAGGGGCCTCAAGATGAGCATCGTTGAATTGATAAATAATATAAATAAAAAAGTTGAAGAATTGGATTTAGTTACTGCCAGAAAATTAATTGAAGAAAATATTGAACCATTAAAAGAAAATCGCACAAAATTAAAGAAGAATGCAAGAGAGTTATTTGAATTTATAACTCAAGCAATGGATTCTGGATATAAGTCTCCAACAAAGCAGGAGCTTTTCATTATAAGTGCGATCAATTCGCAAGCAACTAAATTTGACCTAAGAGGACTCAAACAAACCATTAAAGGAAACGAACATTTACTACTAAATAAGGTAGCAAGAGAATTCCTAAATTCTGATGCAAAAGTTTTATTAGAAGGCATGGGTGCAATAACTAAGGAATAATAGAGAAGATAAAAGGATGTAGTTTTAATCTTCTTTTTTTAACTTGTTGTGGTGAATATAAATTAGAATGACTCATGCACTTTGTTAAGTTCGATCTAGAACAACATTATTGTTCTAGATTGAAATGTTACTACTACTTTGATTTTTATATTGTCGTGTTGTCATTCCAGTTACTTTTTTAAACGTTCTGCAGAAATAGTGTGAATCAGTATATCCAACTTTATTTGCTATTTCATATGTTTTGTCGTTAGTGGTTTTTAATAGCTCCTTTGCACAATTAATTCGTGTTGTTGTTAAATATTCGATGAATGTATGACCGGTTTCCTGACTAAATAAATGACTTAAATAAGATGCGTTTACATTTACCTCATCAGCTGCATACTGAAGTGATAGTTGCTGGTTATTATAGTTTTCGTGGATATATTCCTTTACCTTCTGAATGACTGATCCGTTTTTGCCAATCAGTTTTTCCCTAGAAATAATCGTTATTTTTAGCAAATCAGCCATATATGTGAGTACATCTTGGTATTTCCTAATCCAGCTTGCTTTCATTTCTAATGTGTTAATTTCCTGCATAATTTCTAGTTTAGCAATTTCATATTCCTTTAAATAATGTGTGACGGTAATTGTGAAATCCATTAAAAAATAATAAGTGATAAATGGAGACTTATTATTTTCTTTCTCAAGGTATGAGGAATAAGAACGTGAGAATGTATGAATATCACAAAGCTGACCCGTCTTGAGAAAATGAATTAAGTCTTTTCGTTTAAATTGGTATAATGCTTTCTTCGATTCAATGTCTCTATCAGTTTCTTTTGAATTATATTTATGAATAACACTTGAATAGTTTTTCTCTTCATCAGCTTCTGCAAATGATAGGGCTATTCCTCGAATGCGACTCTCAACGCCTCCGATACCAAAAATGATAGAATTCTCTAAGGTATTTTCTTCATGAGAAATTAATCGTTTTCTAATAAGCTCTGATTCTTTTTCAAGTAACTCCTTTGTTTCTCCTATCATAATAAAGATAGATTCTTTTAATTTTCTACTAAATCTTACACAATCGAATTCATTTTCAATCCAATCCATAGAATAAGATTCAGATGTGGCTTCCACAACAACAATATAGTAATAGCTTGAGATTATACTAAGATTTAAGATAGATGCTTTTTTAATTGCATCTGAGGAGTTGTATTCACCTTCACAAAGTTCATATAAAAACTTATCGCGCGAATCAGTTTTATTCTGAATTGCTCGACTTTCTAAATCAATAAGTCTTTTATTCTCTAATTCTTCAATTTTAATTTGTGAAACCACTCTTGCTAATATTTCTTGTAAATCTTGGGAACTAACAGGCTTTAAGCAATATTCCGTAATTTGTATTCGCATAGCTTCTCTTGCATATTCAAATTCGTCATGACCACTAAGAATAATGATTTTTATCGAAGGAAATCTTTCTTTGAGAATGCGACTAAGCTCAAGGCCATCCATAAAGGGCATTTTTATATCAGTAATTACAATGTCTGGTTGATGTTTCTCAATGAGAGGAAGAGCGACTTCACCATCTGAAGCACTTCCGCAAAATACTAATCCTTGATTACCCCAATTAATACTGTTCATTATTCCCTCTCGGATATTCACTTCGTCATCTACTAAAAATACTTTTTTCATACTTTATTTATCACCTTTCAGCAGGAATAATTAAACTAACACGTGTTCCAGATCCATACCAGCTATTTATCGTTAATCCAAACGGCTCCCCATAATGAAGTGATATTCGCTGATGTACATTGACCATACCGAAGCCTCCTTGGTCTTTTTCAAAAGGAACACCTTTAGCTAATTGTATACGGATGTTTTCAAGCTTTTCTTCCTTAATACCTATCCCATTATCTATCACATCGATACAAATATAACCCTCAGGAGTAAAGTCAGCTTTAATCCTCACAAATCCTTTACCTCTTTTATTTTTGACTCCATGATAGATCGCATTTTCAACAAGAGGCTGGAGCGTTAGTTTAACAATTGAATAGTTTAAAATATCGTTATTTAAGTGAAAAGTTACATCCAAAATGTCTTGATATCTCATTTTTTGGATAATAAGATAATTTCGTATATGATCGATCTCATCCTCTAAAGAAATCACATCTTTTCCTTTACTTAAAGAAATTCTGAAAAAGTGAGACAGGGACTTTGTAATGTCTATTACCTGAGGAGTTTTTTTGGCTTCTGCCATCCAAATGATCGTTTCAAGTGTGTTGTATAAGAAATGTGGATTAATTTGGGCCTGCATTGTTCTTAATTCAGCCATTTTGAGTTGTTTTTGTTCGTTAACACTTTTGTAGACAAGTGTTTTAATTTTTGTGATCATACTATTAAAGCTTTGACCTAATTCTGCAATTTCATCTGTTCCTTCATTGATAATTTTCGTATCAAGATCTCCTAGGGAAGCCTCTTTCATTTTATCTGTCAAATTACGAAGCGGACGAATCAATTTGGATGTAATAAAGTAGTATAGCCCGATGGTGAAAATAATACTTGATGCTACACTTAGGAAGATTAAGCTTTTAATTTCATTTGCTTCTTTTGTCATTTCAGCTAATGGAACAGATCTTATTACTTTCCAGCCTGTGATTTTAGAGGTTTGAAACACATAAAATGTAGATGACTTTGTAAAGAAACCAGAGCTTTTTTCTTTCATTGCCTCATCTTGTGATATAGAAGGCATTTTTGTGCCTTCTGGTGACGTGAATAAAATATCACCTCGTTCATTTTCAATTTGGAAAATCCCAGATGAATTGGTAGCAGCGTCTAGAAGAATTTCCTCAAAAATTCTAGCTTTAATGATAATATTAATAAACCCAATTACTTCTTTTGATGAATCTGATATGATTGAACTCGTCATTGAAAGAGCAGGATTGCTATTTTTGTATACGGGTTCAATAAATGTTTTTCCTGGGCTAGAAAGGAGCTTAAACGAAACAATGTTTGTTGCCTGGTTATTGAGCTGGTGCACACCGCGATCTTCACTAACAGCTTTTCCATCTCGATCGATAATTCTAATGTTCATTATGCTATCACTATACTGATAACTTTCTCTATATAGTCCGATCATACCTAATATATTATTAGCTTCCTCAGCAGTGTTCACATGATCAATTAAAAATTGGACGGTACTTTCTTGTTTCCCAATTTCGGTAAATCTCTTTATATCTTGAACAACAGAATCAAATTCTCTTCCAAGCTGGTCGACCTGAATTTGTGCCAATGTATAAGACTTTTCAGATACAATATTATAAGATTTTACATAGGAAACGATTCCGACAAAAATGAGTGGAAGAACTGTTAATATAATAAACATGACAAGTAGCTTAATTCTTAAACTGGAATTCAACCATTTCTTAAACTTCATGAGTAACCCAACCATTCAATAGTGTTTAGTATAATTATTAACGACTCTTTTTTGAAAGATAGTTGCTATACTCGAGATACTACTTCAAGATCTAATTAAAAGGCTCTGTTAAACTTGCTGTTGATTTCCGTTCCCAAGCATTCGCTTTCCCAGGAAAAAGAAGACCCTTTTTCTCGAGGGAACAATAATAGAAGTAGTGAATTATATAGTAAACTGCCTTATATTATCTTTCATTTTCTGAATCCGTTCCACAAGCTTATATGAAGCATCTGACACTTCTTCAAGTGTTGTTAGCTGTTCCTCTCCCATTGCAGCAATGGCGATCACCTCTGATTTACTCAGTTTTGAACTATATTCAATCTCAGAAATAATCTGGCGAACAGATTCCATTTGTTTAAAAGCTTCTTGCATATGTGATGATATACGTTGATATTCAATTTCTTCATTTCTCGTGATTGTATGCTTTTTCAAAAAAGTAGATTTGAGTTGCTCAGTGATATTTATACTTTCATGAATGTCATTTAAATAAAAGCTAATTTGATCTTTAATGGAAGAAATCCTTTGATGAGTTTGAAGCGTCTCTTTCTCTGTTAGGTGAGAACGTTTATATAATTCATTGAATAGTTCGCTTGCTCTATTTATTTCCGTTTTGTTTTTAATTTCTTCTTCATCATTATGAAGTTGTCGTGACAGTAAATTAGGCTCTTTGGCGATAAGTCTTATAAGTCGATACATTTCATTAAAATGGTTTGTGGAGCGATAAATATACTCTAGATCAACATTTATTTGCTGTAACTTCTTATCATAATTGATAAATTTTTGCTCGAAGCTTTTAATTTGCTGTTGAATTTCTTCGTTCGTTTGAAGTGCTTCACTAGAGTGAGAATAGATTTTATTCGTTTTTAATAATATTTCGTTAAATGTTTGAAAAACAAGATCAAATGTAGAAGCTGACTTTCTAATAAGTTCATCCTGTTTATGTAGATTAATAGATATTGTTTGAGTTGCTTCTGCAACCTCTTCACCAGCAAGTCTGTTTTCAAGAATACTTTGGTGAATATCTTTAGAAGTTAGAACAACGAGGTCATTTGTATTTCTGACATTCACAATGATATCTTTCAGATTATAAAACATACGGTTATAAGAACGACATAAATCTCCAATCTCATTTTTGGATGGAATGGCTATTGCACCGATTGTTAAATTACCTTCTGCAATTTCATTTGTTTTCTTACCTAGAGCTCGGATTGGTTTGACAAAACTCCCAGAAATATACCATGCAAATAAAAAGGATAAAATAATTACACCTATAAACGAAGCTATATATATAGTAATATCTCTTTTTAAACTGGTGACAATACTCTTTTGTGATAACTCACTTGCGTTCAGTGTTGATTGTAAAAGTGTTTGAACCTGGTTATCAATAAGATCTGTTATGATTGTTATGTATTCATAGGTAGTATTTTTCTCGTCTGCGGGAGCATTACGTTGAATCTGTTCACCTAGCTTGTCAATATAGTCATTTGCAGATGATAAATTTTCTCTCACAGCACTAATTTCTTGGACAAATCGCCCTTTTTTATCATCTTTCTCAATTTGGTTTAAATTTTCTCTCATATTAGCAAGAAACTCATATTGATTGCCTTCTCCAAAAGGAACTCTTCCATATGCGATATCGCGTATTTCATTATCGAGCTGCTGCTTTAATTCTCCATTAATAGTATTCGTTAATGTAATAGTCTCCATCATTGCGTTATATTGCTTAACATACCCAACAAACAAATAAATCTGAACACAATTAATCGCAGCAAGCGATAGAAGGATAACGATAAATACTAGGATTAATCTTGTGCGTAATGAGAGGTCAGACAATTTTACATTCATTTTCACTATATCTCCCCCTATTATTTATCTCTTTTTCTTTTACAATCTTCATTTTTAAATAAATGTCTAAGGTAAGGTAGTTTTTCTTCTTATTAATATATGTGAAATTAAAACTCATATTATCAGAAAGTAGCAAGAAAATACTGAATAATAAAAATATTATACTTTCACATAAAAATAATGCAATAAAATGTGTTGTGGCATTTTATTGCTAAATAATTTGAAATTTATTCAAAAGTTTATCCATTTCAATCTATTGTGGAAGCGCTTTATAATTAGGATATACCAATTCTGGTAAAAATGCTATTTAAATCAAGGAATTGGAAGAAAAGGGGAGGAAATACTTATGCGAAAGTTATTCAAAGGAAAAGTACTACTATTTATGATGATGTCACTCATGCTTTTACTAGCTGCATGTAGCTCATCTGGTACTGGGGGAAATACAGATAACTCAGATACTAGTTCAGGAGATTCAAAATCTAGTGATAAGCTAGTGATTGGTTTTTCACAGGTTGGTGCTGAAAGTGAATGGAGAACAGCTAATACAAAATCAATGCAGGATGCAATCAAGGCTGCAGGACATGAATTGAAGTTCTCTGATGCGCAACAAAAACAAGAAAATCAAATAAAAGCAATACGTTCATTTATTGCTCAGAAAGTAGATGCAATTGTCTTTTCACCAGTTGTTGAAACTGGATTTGAAACTGTTTTACAAGAAGCTAAAGATGCAGGAATTCCAGTTTTTCTTTCAGATCGAGCTGTTGACATTGAAGATGACTCATTATGGGTAACATTCTTAGGATCTGACTTTGTAGAAGAGGGAAGAAAAGCTGCTAACTGGTTAGTGGAAGAAACAGCTGATGTAGAAGGTGATGTAAATATTGTTGAATTGCAAGGAACTGTAGGTTCAGCACCTGCAATTGATCGTAAAGAAGGATTTGAAGAAGTTATAGCAGATCATCCTAATCTGAAAATCACTAAATCTCAGACAGGAGACTTTACACGTGCAAAAGGTAAAGAAGTTATGGAAGCGTTCTTAAAGTCAGATGGAGATAACATTGATGTTCTTTATGCTCATAACGATGACATGGCAATAGGTGCTATTCAGGCAATTGAAGAATATGGGTTAAAACCAGGTGAAGATATCAAGATTATCGGTGTAGATGCAGTTAAAGGAGCTTTTGAGGCTATGGCTGCCGGAAAGATGAATGTAACTGTAGAGTGTAACCCGTTATTTGGTCCGCAAATGGTTGATTTAATTGAGGCACATCTAGCTGGTGAAACAATTGAAAAGCGTGTAGCTGTTGAAGAAAGCATGTACACAATGGATCAAGCTGAAGAGCTACTTCCAACACGTGAATATTAAGGCTCTTTTCTGAAAGATTTTTGCTAAGAAAAGATGCTACTAGACTTAATACACTGCTGTTTTCTTTAAGTACTGATCAACAAAATTTCCGAAAACAGCCTTATTAAAATTTTAGCAAACCTAGAGCCACTAAGTCATAGCGAAGTCATCTTTAAAGAGACTTAAAGCTAATTCTTATGTGGCTTTATATATCAGAAGATCTCTGTGAGGAGGAAATATTATGCAGCAGAAGCATACTCCGATGCTTGTTATGGAAGGGATAACAAAGGAGTTTCCAGGAGTAAAAGCTTTGTCAAATGTACATTTGAATTTATATCCGGGCGAAGTTCATGCCTTGATGGGTGAAAATGGCGCTGGTAAGTCAACATTAATCAAAGTGCTAACAGGTGTATATACAATTGATGAAGGTACCGTAACTCTTGAAGGTAAAAACATTAAAGTATCAAATCCCTTAGATGCTCAGGATTTAGGTATTAGTACGGTTTATCAAGAGGTTAATCTCTGTACAAACTTATCTGTCGTCGAAAACATATTTATCGGCCGTGAAATCATGAAAAGAGGTCGGATCAATTGGAAAGAAATGAATCGCCAAGCAAAAGATCTATTAAAAACAAGGCTTAACTTAGATATTGATGTGACAAAATTATTATCCTCCTATTCAGTAGCTATTCAGCAAATGATTGCTATTGCACGTGCTCTTAATGTCTCAGCAAAAGTATTAATTTTAGATGAACCAACTTCAAGTCTTGATAAAAATGAAGTAAATCACTTATTTAATGTAATTCGAAAATTGAAAAGTGAAGGCTTGGCGATTGTTTTTGTTAGTCATTTCCTTGATCAAATTTATGAAATTACCGATCGTTTAACTGTTTTGCGAAATGGTCAATGGATTGGTGAATATATGACAAAAGAGATCACAAGATTTGATCTTGTCACAAAGATGATAGGCAAGGAATTAACTGAGCTTGGTCAAAAAGCGAAAAGTATTGGTGGGGCAAAAGGAATGAATAATAATCTTTTCTTGGAAGGGAAAAATGTATCAAAACAAGGTAATATAGATGCATTTGATCTTAGTATTTACGAGGGTGAAATAGTTGGTCTTGCAGGTCTTCTTGGTTCAGGAAGAACAGAGTTAGCAAGATTATTATTTGGTGCCGATAAAGCAGATACTGGAGAGATTTTTATACAAGGTAAGAAGACAAAGTTGAGCTCACCTAAACAGGCTATTTCAAAAGGGATCGCTTTTTGCTCTGAAAACAGGAAAACAGAGGGCATTATACCAGATTTGACGATTCGTGAAAATATGATTCTTGCCATTCAAGGGATACAAGGTTGGTTTAATTATATTCCAAAGAAAAAGCAAATCGAAATAGCTGATGAATATGTGAAGCTACTAAATATAAATCCACCAAATCCAGAGCAATTAATTAAAAATTTGAGCGGTGGAAATCAGCAAAAGGTCATGTTAGCAAGATGGTTAATAACAAACCCTAAACTTCTAATCCTTGATGAACCAACAAGAGGAATCGATATTGGGGCAAAAGCTGAAATCCAAAAACTTATGCTTTCTTTAAGTGAAGAAGGAATGTCTATTTTATTTGTTTCTTCAGAATTAGAAGAAGTAATTAGAACGTGTA
The DNA here is from genome assembly GCF_007994985.1 of Metabacillus litoralis. Classification (GTDB taxonomy): domain Bacteria; phylum Bacillota; class Bacilli; order Bacillales; family Bacillaceae; genus Metabacillus; species Metabacillus litoralis. The sequence goes on from NZ_VOQF01000005.1 coordinate 542,406, forward strand.
GAAAGATTGCCGTTTTGAGAGATCACAAGAAGGTTTCAGAAATTGAAAATAATCAACATGTTACCCAAAAAGACATAATGAAGGCAATGGCTGGAGGAATGGTATGACATGATGAAATCTAAACTATTTTGGCCAATCATTGTATTGGTATTAATCCTTTTAATCAATCTATTTTTTGATAAAAGCTTCTTTTCTATTGAAGTAAGAAACGGACATTTAGCAGGTAGTTTAATAGATATCTTAAATAGGGGTGCACCTCTTATTCTCATTTCTATTGGAATGACATTAGTTATTGCAACAAAAGGAATTGATCTTGGTGTTGGTTCAGTCATTGCAATGGCTGGTGCAGTTGGAGCTATGACAGTAAGTGGAGCAAGTGGTGACAGCTTAGTCCCACTATTTATGGCAATTGCTTTTGTGATTGGAATTTCATTATTAACAGGTGTCTGGAATGGTGTTCTCGTATCACATATAGGAGTACAACCAATTGTGGCTACTCTCATATTAATGGTTGCTGGTAGAGGGGTCGCACAGCTAATTACAGACGGACAAATCATGACTGTTTATTATGATCCTTACACGTTTATCGGTGGAGGTTATCTTTTCATGATTCCCTTTTCCATTTTTATTGTAGCGGCAGTTTTAGCAATTGCGTCTTTTTTAACGAGAAAAACAGCAATTGGTTTATTTATTGAATCTGTTGGTGCAAATCCTGAGGCAAGTCGTTTGTCAGGTATAAACTCTAAAAACATTCTTTTAATGGTTTATATGTTTTCTGGTCTTTGTGCTGGTATTGCCGGGTTAATTTTAAGTTCTAATGTTGCAAGTGCTGATGGAAATAATGCTGGTCTTTGGTATGAGCTTGATGCAATTTTAGCAGTAGTAATAGGTGGTACTTCGTTAAATGGCGGAAGATTTTATTTAATGGGAACCGTCATTGGCGCTCTTATTATTCAAAGCTTAACAACAACAATTTATTCAATTGGGATAGCACCTGAGATAAATCTTGTTGTTAAAGCGGTTGTTGTATTAATTGTTTGTTTATTACAATCACCAGAGTTTAGAAAGAAATTGACAAATTATTTTCCTGCAAGAAAAACAGCGAAAAAAAGTGAGGGGGTTACTTTATGATGAACAAACTTCATTTAGACTCAAAACAACTTCCCTTAATTGCGACAATTTCGCTATTTATTTTGATGTATTTATTCGGATCTTTAAGATATACAGGCTTCTTTTCAACACAAGTATTTTTAAATCTTTTCATTGATAATGCATTTTTGATCGTTGTTGCAGTCGGAATGACATTTGTCATTTTATCGGGTGGAATCGACCTTTCAGTAGGCTCTGTTATTGCATTAACTAGTATGGTAGCAGCAAGTTTAACGATGAATGCTCAGCTATCTCCATGGTTAGTCGTTCCTATTAGTTTACTAGTTGGGACAATACTTGGGTTTGGTATGGGCTGTCTTATCCATTTCTTCAATTTACAGCCATTTATTGTCACACTTGCCGGGATGTTTCTAGCAAGAGGATTAAGTTACTTAATCAGTGTAGAAACAATTTCAATAGATAGTCCGTTTTTCAGCTTTATGGCGAGTACACGAATACCAATTGGTGGAGGGAATTTCATTTCGATTAGTGTAATCATTGCTTTAATCGTCGTGTTAGCAGCGATCTATATTGCTCATTTTTCCAAATATGGACGTAATATCTATGCTATAGGTGGAAATGAACAATCTGCACTATTAATGGGATTACCTGTTGGACGAACAAAAATCATGATTTATACAGTGAGTGGTTTTTGTGCTTCTCTTGCTGGGTTAATATTTACCTTTTATATGCTATCTGGTTATGGGTTGCATGCAAATGGACTTGAATTAGATACGATTGCTGCTGTTGTTATTGGAGGAACATTGCTTACTGGTGGTGCTGGTTATGTAGCCGGAAGTGTTGTAGGTGTACTTATTTTAGGTATTATTCAGACGGTTATTGTTTTTGAAGGAACATTAAGCTCATGGTGGACTAAAATCGCCATTGGTGTATTGCTATTATTGTTCATTGTACTGCAGCGAGTGATCGTAATTAGAAGCAAAACGAACAAGTCCGCAGTATCTACGCATTAATAAGTAGATGAAAAAATGAAAAATTCCTATTGGAGAGTGAATGATGAGAACGAGTAAAAAGAAATATATTTCTATTTTCGTACTATCTATCATGTTATTTAGCACCCTTTTAGGATCGTTTCAACCAGTTGCTTCTGCAGAAGAAGGAAATACTTTGATTTTACATTATGATATGAAAACATTTGCTGAGGATCCGAATGGTGCAATTAAAGTAAAAGATCTCTCAGATAAAGGATTGGATGGAACTTTCAAAAATCCTGAAAATGGTCAAATGGTCAATAATTCAGAAGCAGGTTATATCTCTTTTAATGGAGGTAATTCAAATTCAAAAAGTGGCTATATTGAAATTCCGAAATTTAATGATGGAACTGATCTATTAACTGGAGTAGAGGATGTCACAATATCCTCTCTTGTTAACTGGAATAATGATGGACAAAACCGTTGGATCTTTGGTTTAGGAAAAGTCTCAAGTGATATCGAAAACGGTAACAGCTATTTTTTTGCTACGCCCAGACATGGGATAGACAATAGTAATGTTGCTGCAACTGGAATTTCTCAGGCTGGTTGGCGAAATGAAGCACTTATCCGAGGAAAAGAGGGATTAAAAGCTAATTCATGGGAAGTTGTAACCGTTGTATTTTCAGGCTCTACAGATACATTATCACTATATGTAAATGGTGTGAAAGTAGCATCTGGTTCGGCTAAAGGGAAAAAGCTAGCTGACATTATTGATTCAACTGCAAGCTTTTCTGGGTTTATTGGTAAATCAATTTTTCAAAATGATCCTTATTATAAAGGGATGATTGGAGATTTCCAAGTACATAGTAAAGCTTTTACAGATGACGAAGTAAAAGTGCTAGCTACTGAAACTGCTAGTAAAATTAACGAAATTGATCAGCTTGTTATTGAAGACGCGGAGAATTCTTTGGATGTAGCGAATTATTTAACAAATGGAGATAGTGATAAAGATCAAATAAAACATACTATTAATCTTCCGAAAAAGGGAAAACATGATGTTGATCTTACTTGGAAATCAAATAATACAGAAGTACTTACAAATGAAGGGGTGGTAACAAGACCATCTGCTGATAGTCCTGATGCTGTAGTTGAGCTTACAGCAACACTTTCTTATAAAGAACTAACAGTAGAAAAGACATTTAGTGTAACAGTGATAAGTGATTTTTCCAATCAACAACGAGCTGAATTAGATGCTCAAAAGTTAAAGATTGTTAATCAAAATAATGTGAAAGGAAATATGAGTTTACCATCAACGGGAGAAAATGGTTCAACAATTAAATGGGAATCCTCTGATCCTGCAGTCATCAAGGGATCTCTGCAAGCTTCAGAAAATCCAAAATTACTTGGATGGGTAACACGACAGGAAAATGATACCGTCGTTACATTAACAGCAACTGTTACGAATGGTACAGCAGAAATGAAAAAGAACTTTGAGGTTGAAGTTAAAAAGAACCCAGGAAAAAAAGAATATGATGCTTATTTCTTTTCTTACTTCACAGGAGAGTATGAAGGTGGAGAGGAAATCTCCTTTGCAACAGCTGAGGACCCATTAAAGTGGAGAGCATTAAATAATGGACAATCAGTTATTCAATCAACAATGGGTGAAAAAGGTTTAAGAGATCCATTTATTATGAGATCACCAGAGGGTGATAAATTCTACATGATTGCAACAGATTTGAAGATGGGAGAAAGTACAAATTTTGACCAAGCTCAAATAACTGGAAGTCATGCAATTATGATCTGGGAATCAGAGGATCTAGTCAATTGGAGCGAACAACGAATGGTGGAGGTTGCTCCAAAAACAGGAGGAAACACGTGGGCACCTGAGGCTTATTATGATAAAAAAGCAGGCGAATATGTTGTATTTTGGGCATCATCAATGAAGAACGAAGAAACATATGGAGATTTTCCTAACGGAAGACCTGCTGGTCAGTATAATGTGATGTACTATGCAACAACAAGAGATTTTCATTCATTTTCAGAGCCAAAGGTGTTTATAGACGAGGGGTTCCCTACGATTGATACAAGCTTTATAGAAAATGAAGGATCACTATATCGTTTTACGAAATCAGAAGTTGGCTATAAAGTTTATTACGAAAAAGCAACTGATATTTTTTATGATAAAGATGGAATAGAGGAAAACGGTTATCAATTTGATCCAATTGCAGGAACGAAAAATGGCAATCGTGGATTAATTGGTCATGGTGGTAATAATGAAGGTCAAACTGTATTCAAAGATATTCATGAAGACAAGTGGTATTTGTTTTTAGATTCGTGGCCTTATCATGTTCGATGGACAAACGATTTAGATGATGGTCAGCAATTAGTGAATAATGTGCTAGATGATTCAGAATATGCCCTTCCACCAGGTCCTCGACATGGAACAGTTATCCCAATAACAAGGGATGAATACAATGCTCTACAAGAGAAGTATGGAATGGAAGATCAAGAGCCTTCTAAAGAGCCAGTTGTTCATTATTCATTTGATTCAATAGATGGTGCAACTGTAAAGGATGATTCAGGTAATGGTCATGACGCTCAATTAGTAGGTGGTGCAGAAGTAGATTCAGATGATACAGTAGGACACTCTTCAGGTTCAATAAATCTTGATGGAACAACTGGATATGTTGAATTACCAGAAAACATCATTAAGAATTTGAACTTAAAAGGAATGACAATGTCCAGCTGGGTGAAAGTGAAAGATAATCAAACAAATCAGCGAATCTTTGATTTTTCCTCTGATACAGGAAGAACAGCAAACAGAAACACGATGTATTTAAGTACACAAGGTGATTCAGGGAATTTAGAGTTTGCAACAGTTACACCTTTCACTGAGAAATTTAGTAGTGCTTCAGCTACTTTAGCAGACAATTATAAATATGCCATCACAGCACCAAAATTATCCACAACAGAATGGCATCATGTGGCTGTTACAATTGAAGATTTTGATGCTGTCATTTATGTAGATGGTAAAGAGGTAGCAAGAAACTCTACTTTTAATGTAGAACCTAGAATGCTTTTAGAAACATCAATGAACTATTTAGGAAAGTCTAGTAAAGATGAGCATCATTTGTTTAATGGTAAATTTGATGAATTTAAGATCTTTAATCATGCACTTTCTGATGAGGAAATTTCAGAGCTAGCACAAGATGACGTTACTGAACCACCAGATGAAGAACCATCAACTCCAGAGTTAATCCTTGATTATGACATGAAAGATATTGAAGGTATAACAGTGGAAGATCGTACTGGAAAGTTTAATGGTACGTTCGTTAATCCTGAAAATGCTGAATTAATCTCAATTGGAAATTCAGGTGTTGTTCAGTTTAAGGGTGGTACAACAGATTCGTATATTGAGCTACCAGAGGGTGTATTAGAAACCCTTGAAAGTGTAACCGTTTCCTCTTTAATTAATTGGAACGGAAATGCATCAGCTGAATGGCTATATTCACTTGGGCAGAACAATAGCAAATATTTATATTTTACGCCTAAATATAATGCTGATAGCAGCATGCGTTTCGGAATAGCAACAGATGGTTGGAGAAATGAAGTATCTGCAAAAGCATCAACTTTATCGGCAAATGAATGGAAATTAGTGACAACAGTCTTTAATGGTCAAGAAGATTCACTGAAAGTCTATATTGATGGTGAATTAATTGCCTCTGGTCAAAATAATGGAATTTCAATAGAAGATATAAAAAATGCAGCTGGAAAAAGTGGTTATATAGGTAAGTCAATGTATAACAATGATCCTTATTTCGGTGGAATGATAGCCGACTTTGAAATTTATAATGGGGCATTATCAGATACAGAAGTAAGTAATCTGACAAAAGCAGCTGAGGAAGAAATAAAGGAAATGGAGTCGTATTTATTGGAAGACGCAGCAGCTCAATTAGATTATTCTGACTTCCTTGGTAAAAATGAAAGTAATGAAGAAATTAAAACTGATTTATCGTTCCCAAATAAGGGTGAAAACGGAACAACCATCACATGGCAATCAAAAAGTGAGAATATCATTACAAACAATGGAAAAGTGAATAGACCTGCTTATGATGATGGAAATAAAGCTGTTGTGCTTGTTGCCACTTTATCAGATGGAACAAACTCAGTCACAAAGGAATTTACAGTAACTGTTATCAGAAAACCGATAGATCTTGAAACAGTTATAGAAGCAGCAAAAGCATTAAACGTTCATAATATCGATGATGTTCGTGGGAATTTAACTTTACCAACAAAAGGTTTAGATAACACAACGATCTCATGGAATTCACAGGATCCTAAGATCGTCACAGAAACTGGTGAAGTTAACCGTCCGGTCCATGGTGATGGAGATAAGTTTGTTAAGTTAACAGCAACAATTTCTCTAAATAACCAAAAAATTACGAAGTCATTTATGGCGAATGTAAAAGAGCTACCTGAACAAAAAGATTATAAAGGATATGTGTTCAGTTATTTTACAGGTGAAGGTTATGAAAATGGTGAACAAATTTATTTTGGATTAAGTGAAGGTAATGATCCGCTTCATTGGCAAGAACTGAATAATGGAGATCCAGTGTTTACTTCAGAATTAGGAGAAAAGGGACTACGAGATCCGTTTATTATTCGTTCCCCTGAAGGAGATAAATTTTATCTAATCGCGACTGACTTAAAGATTCATGGTAATGGAGATTGGGGTGCAGCCCAGACAACTGGAAGTAGATCAATCATGGTATGGGAATCAACAGATTTAGTTAATTGGTCTAAGCAAAGAATGGCTGAAGTTGCTCCTCCAGAAGCGGGTAATACGTGGGCTCCAGAAATTTTTTATGATGATTCAATTGGTGAGTATGTGATTTTCTGGGCATCAAAGCTATATGAAAATGAAAATGACCGAAATAGTGGTAACAGCTATCAAAGAATGATGTATACAACAACGAGAGATTTTCATACTTTCAGTGAACCTAAAGTGTATATGGATTATGGTTATTCAATTATTGATACAACCATGATTGAGCATGAAGGAAAAATCTATCGTTTTACAAAAGATGAAAGAGGAACTACTTCCTCATCACCTAATGGAAAATTCATTTTCCAAGAGGTAGGGAATTCTGTTCTAGATCCTAACTTCCAATCTATTAAAGAAGGAATTGGGAAAGGAGATATAAGTCGTGGAGAAGGACCAGCTATTTTTAAATCAAATACTGAAGATAAATGGTATTTATTTATTGATGAGTTTGGTGGAAGAGGTTATGTGCCATTCGAAACAACTGATTTAGCTTCAGGTGAATGGACGGTTCCAGAAGATTATGATTTACCTTCAAGACCACGACATGGCACCGTTTTACCTGTTACTCAAGAAGAGTACGATGCGTTATTAGAAAATGTGCCTGTAGAAATAGAAGAACCGAGTAGCGATAAAAAAGTTACAGGTGTAACGATCCAACAGGAAACGATGAAATTAAATGTTGGTGATGAAACAAAGCTAGCAGCAACAATTACTCCAGAAAATGCTACAAATAAGGATGTTGTATGGTCAAGCAATGATGAAAACATCGTTGCTGTTGACGAGAATGGCACACTTACAGCGAAGCAAAAAGGCACAGTGTTTATAAGTGTAACAACCATTGATGGTGGTTATATGGATGTCATTGAGGTTGCTGTTGAAGAGAAACCACCGGGTGATGGAGAAGAACCGCCAGGAAATGGAGAAGAGCCTCCAGGTGATGGAGAGGAACCGCCAGGTGATGGAGAGGAACCGCCAGGTGATGGAGAGGAACCGCCAGGTGATGGAGAGGAACCGCCAGGTGATGGAGAGGAACCGCCAGGAGATGGAGAGGAACCGCCAGGTGATGGAGAGGAACCGCCAGGTGATGGAGAGGAACCGCCAGGTGATGGAGAGGAACCGCCAGGTGATGGAGAGGAACCGCCAGGTGATGGAGAGGAACCGCCAGGAGATGGAGAGGAACCGCCAGGTGATGGAGAGGAACCGCCAGGTGATGGAGAGGAACCGCCAGGTGATGGAGAGGAACCGCCAGGTGATGGAGAGGAACCGCCAGGTGATGGAGAGGAACCGCCAGGAGATGGAGAGGAACCGCCAGGTGATGGAGAGGAACCGCCAGGTGATGGAGAGGAACCGCCAGGTGATGGAGAGGAACCGCCAGGTGATGGAGAGGAACCGCCAGGTGATGGAGAGGAACCGCCAGGTGATGGAGAGGAACCGCCAGGTGATGGAGAGGAACCGCCAGGTGATGGAGAGGAACCGCCAGGAAATGGAGAAGAGCCTCCAGGTGATGGAGAGGAACCGCCAGGAAATGGAGAAGAGCCACCGGGTGATGGAGAGGAACCGCCAGGGAATGGAGAAGAGCCACCGGGTGATGGAGAGGAACCGCCAGGAAATGGAGAAGAGCCACGGGGTGATGGAGAAAAACCACCAGGTAATGAAGATAAGACACCGAGTGATGGTAAACAAACAGGAAACAAGGAAAAAAATACTCATGACAATGAGTTACCAAGTACGGCTACTAATCTATATAACTATGTGATCTTAGGTATTTTCTTACTAATTGTGGGTGGATCCCTACTTGTTGCTAAAAAAAGAAAAATGAAGCATTAAAGAAGAACTGGCCTTCAAAGCTAGTGAAAGCTTTGAAGGCCAGATTTTTGGATGACTAAAACAAACTAATCAAATAAATATAGAGGAGAAAACGATGAAAAAACAAAGAAAAAGAAAATTTCTACCATTGATTACAAGCTTAGTTATGGTATGTGCTGTATTACCTGGAACAACAACCATTACAAAGGTAAATGCAGCATCAAATGCCGAAAAGATTTTAGACTATGATATGAGTAACATCAACGGTACAACTGTTGTTGATAGTGCAGGTCAATTCGACGGCACTCTTGTGAATCCTGATGGTGTTGATTTAATTACAAATGAAGATACAAAAGTCGTTAATTTTGAAGGTGGAGACACAGCATCATATATTGAAATTCCTAATGGTGTATTAGATGGATTAGATAGTGTCACTGTATCCTCTTTAGTGAATTGGGAAGGCTCTGGTGGTGCTCAATGGTTATATGGTTTAGGGCAAGATGATACACATTATGTGTACTATACGCCATCTTATATTGGTGGAGCTACAGATCGCCTCGGAATCGCAACAGACGCATGGAGAAATGAAACATTTGCAGCATCTCCTAAATTACCTGCGACAGAATGGAAATTAGTAACAACTGTTATAAATGGTGCAGAGGAAAAATTAGAAACCTATATAGATGGAAAGCTTGTTGCAACAGGTTCAACAAACGGTTTTACATTGGATGATATAAAAAATACAGAAGGAATTAGTGGATTTATTGCAAAATCATTTTATGCACCTGATCCTTATTTTGGTGGAATGGTTGCAGATTTTGAAATCTTCGGAGGAGCTTTAACTGCACAGGATGTAAGCGTTTTATATTCTGAAGCGGAAAAGAAGATTGACGCGATTGGCGGTTTAGATGGGTACTTTGTAAATTTTGCGATAAATCAACTTGATGCAAGTTCTTTTCTAAAGTACAACGAAAATGAAAGTGGAATTATAACAGATTTACAATTACCTGAAAAAGGTGCATATGAAACGACGATTACTTGGCAATCGAATAATCAAGACATCATTAGCAATGAGGGAAAAGTAACAAGACCTTTGTATAGTGAAGGAGATCAAACTGTTGTGTTAACAGCAACTGTAACTGATGGAAAAACATTACAAACAAAGGAGTTTACATTAAAAGTTTTAAAAGGACTTGAAGAATCAGTGGCATTACAAGAAGATGCTGATGCTTTAAAGATTCACCATGCAAGCGATGTTCGAGGAAACCTACCTTTACCTAATAAAGGTGAAAATGGCTCAACAATTTCATGGGAAACAAGTGATTCTAATGTTGTGACAACAACAGGAGAAGTGAATAGACCTGAACATGGTAAAGGTGATGTAACAGTGGAGCTAAAAGCAACACTTAGTCTTAATGGACAATCTGTTGTGAAGAACTTTACTGTTTCTGTTACAGAAATGCCAGTGAAGGATGAAGATTATGCAGCATATTTAATGACTTATTTTAATGGAGAAGCGTATGCAGATGGAGAACAGGTTCGTTTTGCATTAAGTGATGGTAATGATGTAACAGAGTGGAATGAAATAAATAATGGTGATCCTGTTCTTACTAGTAATTTAGGTGAGAAAGGTTTAAGAGATCCTTCGATTATCAGATCACCTGAAGGAGACAAGTTCTATTTACTTGCAACAGATTTAAAAGTTTATGGAACAAATGGAAATTGGGGGAGAACAGTGAGAGAAGGTAGTAATTCTCTCATGATTTGGGAATCTACAGATTTAGTTAATTGGTCTGAACAAAGAATGGTTGAAATTACTTCACCAGAAACAGGAAATACATGGGCACCAGAGGTTTATTATGACGATTCTACAGGTGAGTATATCGTTTACTGGTCTTCATTTGTTTATGATAGTGTAGCTGATCGCTATGGAAATGGAGCAAGTCACAACCGAATCATGTACGCAAAAACACGAGACTTCTACACATTTACTGAACCAGAAACATTATTAGATTTAGGTCATGACATTTTAGACACCGTTGCTATTGATTATAAAGACAAAGTCTACCGTATTACGAAAGGAACGTATTATACAGAAAAAGAGTTAGCCGGAGAAGAAATTAGAGAACATGTTTTTCAAGAAGTTGGTGATTCATTCTTTGGAGATTTTGAATTAACAAAAGAAGGAATTGGTATGGATGTTCTTGATCATGGTGAGGGAGCAGAAATTTTCCAATCCAATACAGATGAAGATAAATTCTACCTGTTAATTGACGAATATGGAAATGGGAGAGGCTATACACTTTTTGAAACAAATGATATCGCATCAGCAGATTGGAAGCTTTCAGAGGATATTAATTTGCCAGATCGACCTAGACATGGTGATGTTCTTTCACTAACAAAAAAGGAATTTGAGCGATTGAAAATTAATATTCCAGGTGTTGGTGTTGAAGTAATCGAGCCAGGGGATGGAGAAGAACCACCGACTGATGGAGAAGAACCACCGACTGATGGAGAAGAACCACCGACTGATGGAGAAGAACCACCGACTGATGGAGAAGAACCACCGACTGATGGGGAAGAGCCACCAACAGATGGAGAAGAACCACCGACAAATGGTGAAGAGCCACCAACAGATGGGGAAGAACCACCGACTGATGGAGAGGAACCACCAACAGATGGAGAAGAGCCGCCAACAGACGGTGAAGAACCGCCAACAGATGGAGAGGAACCACCGACAGATGGTGAAGAACCGCCAACAGACGGAGTGGAGAAACCAAGTAATGGTGAAGAATCACCAAGTAAGGAAGAGAAACCACAATCAGGAAATCTATTACCAGCAACAGCAACATCACTATATAACTATTTAGTTATCGGACTAGTGTTATTAGTAATTGGAGGATTCACTGCCTTTAGAGCAAGAAGAAAGTTGAACTTGTAGATTACTATGGGGAGCTGACTCAATAGATTTGTAATAGTCAGTTCCCCTCTAGTTAATAAAGATTTAAAAAGTAAAAGTAAGAGAAACGACATTAAATGTGGGAGGAAAACCATGAAAAAAACAATCATAATGCTTCTCATGGTGTTATTAATGATCGGATCGTTCGTTCCAATTTCTAAAGCGGACAATCCTGTTATTAAGGATCAATTTAGTGCTGATCCAGCAGCAATTGTACATGATGGGAAAGCTTATCTGTATACAGGTCATGATGAAGCGGCTACTAATGGAGATTTCTTTGTGTTGAAAAAATGGAGTATCTATTCTTCTAGTGATCTATCAAATTGGAAGCTAGAAGGATATATGCCACGTACAGAATTTGAGTGGGCAACAGGTGATTCTGCTTGGGCTTCACAAGCAATTGAAAGAGACGGTAAATTTTATTGGTATGTAACAGTTGATAATAGTGACCAAAATGCACCAGGTTTTGCACTCGGAGTGGCTGTATCTGATAACCCAGCAGGTGGATTTAAAGATGCGATAGGTGGTCCACTTGTTATTAGTACGGATACTGAAAACCCAGAAAATATGGGATCAGATTCTTGGGATGATATTGATCCAACAGTGTATATCGATGATGATGGTCAAGCCTATTTATATTGGGGAAATACTCATCTTTATTATGCAAAATTAAAAGAAAATATGATTGAGCTTGATGGTGATATCCACAAGGTAGATATTGAGAATATGCCTGGTACGTTTACTGAAGCACCTTTTCTTCATAAATATGATGGAAAGTATTATTTAACATATGCAATGAATTATCCAGAAGAGTTAGTTTATGCAATGAGTGATAGCCCAACAGGTCCATGGGAGTATAAAGGAAAGCTTATGGATACGCTTGATAGCAGTGGAACAAGTCATCAAGCTGTTTTAGAGTTTGAAGATGAATGGTACTTCATTTATCATACGGCAGCTCTTCCTACTGGTGGAAATTATCGTAGATCAGTAGCAATTGAGAAATTGAATTACAACCATGATGGCACAATTCAAAAGATCACTCCTACGGCATCTGGAATTAGTGATTCTAGTTTTTCTTTGAAGTCATATCACGATCAAAACAGATATGTTCGTCATTTAAATGGTGCGCTTAGAGTTGATCCTGTTGATAAAAACAGCTTAGATTCTAGATGGCATACTGTAGAAGGTCTAGCAAATGATGCAGAGGACTTTATTTCCTTTCAATCAGAGAATAAGCCAGGCTTTTATTTAGTAAGAAATGGCTCAAATATAGAACTGAAAAAACATGATGGAACAGATAGCTTTAAAGAAGCAGCAACGTTTAAAAAGGTTCCAGGATTAGCAGATAAGAACTGGGTATCTTTCCAAACTCTCAATGATGAAGATTTATATTTATATCAACGAGATAATTTTACATTTGGTGTAAATACAGTTGATTCAGCTGAACAAAATGGTCGAGCTACATTTGAATTATCTGAAGCAGATGTTACAGAAGTTGTGTTGAACAAGACTTCACTAACATTAGAAGAAGGAACATCATCTACTATCCATGCAAAAGTAACACCTAACACAGCTCTTAATAAAAAAGTATCCTTTTATTCTAGTAATTCAGATGTTGCGACAATCTCTGAATCTACTTATGACGCTAAAACAGGTGAAACGTCAATCACTCTAAAGGGAAAAACAGCGGGATCAACAGAGATTATTGCTGTGTCAGAGGATGGTAACTACTCTGCAAAAACAACTGTTGAGGTCAAAAAGCATGAAGAAAATCCGATTGAGATTAAGGATGTTGTGATATCTAGCCATTCAAAATCAAAAGAAATCAATATTGAAGGAATTCTGAAAAATCAATCTGGAAGAGACGTTACGGTGAAAGTAGAAGATCCAAACGGGAATTTCGCATATCTAGATCAAACAACTACGAATGCTCATGGCAGCTTTGCTTTTGATTTTAAACTAAATGATGAGGTAAATGGAGTATTTCAGGTGAGTATCGGTGCTGCTGATTTGGAAAAATTGTATAAATCTAGCTTTACCTATACAGTAGGTGCTCCAGATTCAGGAGGTAAAGATGGTCCTGGTAAGGGTAATGGTGATTCTCCTAATAAGGATAAAGAAAATCCAGGTGATAAAGCTGAATCGCCAACTGATAAAAATGATGATTCAAAGAACAAAGATGGAAAAGGTCTTCCTAGTACTGCTACTAGCATGTTTAACTATCTAGTTATTGGTGCTCTTTTAATAGTAGGTGGAGTATTTACGATTTTTATGAGAAAGAGAAAAATACAAGAATAATAGAATTGAGAAGTAGAAAGTGAGGGAGGATATAGTATGAGAAAGATGGTTTCAGTTTTATCTGTTTTAGCCATTTTGTTTAGTATTTTTCCAGTAAGTGTGGTACCAACCATTTCTGCAGCAACAAATGACTTGGAAGATAATCTTATTCTTTGGTACAACTTTGAACAATCACCAGATTCTAAAACAGTGAAAGATCAATCAGGTCATAATCATGATGGTGTACTAAATAATAATGCTACACTTGTAACTGCTGAAAAGGGTGGAGCAGTTCAACTAGATGGTGATCAGGACTTTGTGACAATGCCTTCAGGAATACTTGACGAAACGAAGAATGTAACAATTAGTACATGGGTAAACGTGGAGTCGGCAAAGGATTGGGCAACATTGTATAGCATTGGTGATTTTACTGCAAATGCGGATTATGCGATTAATTATGCATTAAAATCTGCTGGTGAAAATGGAATGCTAGAATTATTTGGACCTTCGCCATTTCCATCGATTGAAACAGCAGGTATTTCAGTAAATGAATGGGTTCATGTAGCAACTGTTATTTCAGAGCAAACGATGCATCATTATATTAATGGTGTACTACAAGGCTCAGAGCCGATCGGAATTGATTCAGGTGATATCGTCTCAGCAACGAATTATATTGGATATCATGCGATGGCACATGAGCAAGTTGAAAATAAAGGATTACATGGCAAAGTTTCTGATTTCAGAATTTATAACAAAGCACTTAGTCTTAATGACATCAGAGAATTAGCTGATTTTTCATTTGATATTAAAGAAGTGGAAGAAGTGAATGTAACAACTGTTGTTGGTACTGAACCAAATCTACCAGCAGAAGTGAATGTAACTTATTCTAATAACACTACTGAAAAGCGCCCAGTAGTATGGGATGAGATTTCTTCAGACAAATATGCATCTGCAGGTTCTTTTATGGTAGAAGGAACAATTGAAGGTTCAACAATTAAAGCAAAAGCAAATATAACGGTTACTACGGATAAAGAAATTACTTCAGTTGAAACTATATCTGTTTCAACAACTGAAGGATCTTTACCGAATCTCCCAGCTACTATTAAAGTATTTTATGCTGACAATTCAAGTGATGAGGTAAATGTGACATGGGATGCAATAAAGGAAGATCAATACCGTACAGCAGGAACAAGCTTTACGATTAATGGAACAGTAGAAGGAATGACTGAAAAAGTAGAGGCGTTTGTTTATGTGACAACAAATGTTTCTGGAGATTTAGTAGCATGGTACAAATTTGATCGATTACAAGGAAATCTTGTTCCAGATTTATCAGGTTCTGGGATGCATGGTACATCTGTGAATGGTGGTACCTTACAAACAGTTGAATCTAAACCAGCGATTGACTTAGATCACAATAATAAGCAGCATGTTACTCTTCCATCAGGAATTGTTAATAATGTCGATGATTTCACTTTATCAACATGGGTGTACTTAGATTCAAAAACTGGAGATTGGGCAAGAATTTTCGATTTTGGAAATGGAGCAAATCAATCAACCGTTTTCCTAACACCTAATCTTCGCTTAGATATGAGAGGATCGATTACAACAGCAACATCAGGAGCACCTAAGGTTGGAGAATGGACACATCTAGCAATTTCAAAAATTGGTGATCAATATACGATGTATAGTAATGGACTACCAGTAAGCAAATTAACAGATGATCGCGCTCCTGGCCTTACAACTCGTAATTTTATCGGAAGATCAAATTATGCAGCAGATCCTTATCTTGACGGGAAAATTAGTGATTTTAGAATATACAATGAAGGATTAAATGAAGAAGAAATTAGTCAAGTGATAGCAGAATCATTTTCAGACGAAGATGCTGTTAA
This sequence comes from Metabacillus litoralis, assembly GCF_007994985.1. GTDB lineage: Bacteria > Bacillota > Bacilli > Bacillales > Bacillaceae > Metabacillus > Metabacillus litoralis. Next base: position 558,243 of record NZ_VOQF01000005.1, read on the forward strand.
TAAAGCGAAAGAAACTCTTAGCTTAGGAGATACATCAGCTATTGTAAGTAACATGGATTTACCAAGTGCAGCAGGTAATGGTGTCACAGTTTCATGGACATCAAATAATCAGGATATTATTTCAAATGAAGGAAATGTTAAGAGACCTTCACTGAAAGAAGAAAATGCAACAATTACATTAACAGCTACACTTAGCCGAAATGGTTATACAGACACAAAGGACTATAGAGTAACAGTTCTAGCTGATAACATTGTTTCTGTAGAAGAGCTAAATGTGATGACACCAGAAAATTTCCCACCAAAGCTTCCTGAAAAAGTCGTTGTAAACTATTATGATGACTCTCAAGGAGAGATGAGTGTAGAATGGGAAGATTATTCTTTAGATAAGCTTGCAAAATCAAACTCATTTAAAGTAAACGGCACAGTTTATGGCACAGATATTAAAGCTGTCGCAAATATACATGTAGCAGATCTAGTAAGTGTTGACGATGTGCATGTAACAACTGCTCAAAACGTTGAACCGAATTTACCTGATACGGTAACAGCACATTATAGTAATGGCATGACAGATCAGTTAGCAGTTGATTGGAATGAAGTAAATAAAAATCAATACGCAAAAACAGGTAGCTTTACAATAGAGGGAGCTGCTGCAAAATATAATTACACAAACCCTCTTATTGAGCAAAGAGCTGATCCAAATATTTATAAGCATACTGATGGCTACTACTATTTCACAGCATCAGTACCAGAATACAATCGAATTGTGATGAGACGTGCAAAAACAATTCAAGGTTTAGCAAATGCAGAGGAAGTAACAATATGGGAAGCACACGAATCAGGAGAAATGGCTGTTCACATCTGGGCTCCAGAAGTTCACTTTGTTGATGGAAAGTGGTATATCCACTTCGCTGCAGGCCATTCTGATGATATTTGGAAAATTAGACCTTATGTTCTTGAATCAGGTGATGAAAATCCGTTAACTGGTACTTGGGTTGAAAAGGGAATGGTTCAAAAATCAGAAGATGATGCTTTTTCTTTCACTGACTTCTCTTTAGATGCAACAATCTTTGAGCATAACGGTAAAAGATATTTCATTTGGGCACAAAAAGAAGAAGGCATATCAAATCTATACATGGCAGAAATGGAAAATGCATGGACAATCAAAGGAAAACCAATGCTTCTTGCAACTCCTGATTACGAATGGGAAAGACGAGGATTCTGGGTAAATGAAGGACCAGATGTGATCAAAAGAAATGGAAAGATATTTGTTTCATTTAGTGCAAGTGCAACAGACTCTAACTATGCTATTGGATTACTAACAGCTTCTGATGATAGTGATTTAATGGATCCAAAATCTTGGTATAAATCACCAAAACCTGTTATGGAAAGTAATGACGCAACTGGTCAATATGGTCCAGGACATAGTACATTTACTGTAGCAGAAGATGGTGTAACAGATATCCTTGTTTACCATTCTCGATCGTATAAAGAAATCGACGGCGATCCTTTATACGATCCTAACCGCCATACTAGAGTAAAAAAATTAACTTGGAATGCTGATGGTACACCAAACTTTGGTATACCTAATGCAGATGGACTTGTTGAAGGACCAACAATCGAGGTAAAAGCACATGTTACAGTTATCGAAAATACTGGATATCAAACAAAAAATAAATTTAGCTTAGATAAACTAGAAGCTAACAAACAATTATATGTAACGACATCTGTAACAAATAATTCAGATGCCAAAGAGTCAATTATGGTTGTTATGGCATTATATGATGCTGAAAACAAAATGGTAGATATGAAATCCACATCGAAACAAATCTCAAAAGGTAAGGAAGAAGCCTATAAATTGGGGTTAAAGCTTCCTAAGAGTGTGGAAGGACATAAAGTAAAAGTGTTTGTTTGGAAAGGTGAAAGTTTAGAAGAGACGAGTATGATGCCTGTTTCTAAGGGATTTGTTTTAGAGTAAATAATCATATTATAAATAGCAGTAAAAAGCTTCCTCCAACAATTAGTGGAGGAAGCTTTTTTGTCAGTTTTAATTATTTCCAACTTAGCTCGAATGTATTTATGGCGTTATCTGGAGCTTCATTATTGAGTTTAGTTCTTGTTATTTGGATGTATGATCAAGATAAGCTTTGTAATTTAAATGATTAATGGGAAATACAAGTTTTATAAAACAATAACTTATTACTTTCTAATGAAAGTTGGGTAAATTACTTAGGAAATATCTAAAAAGAAAGGTGTAAATCAATGTTTGATTATACTGAAATGGAGTGTCTGCAGCGCAATGGAACTGAACTTGTTTCTTTAAGCTTACTGAATATAGATTTATTCGTCTTTTTGTATGACTTCATTATAATTATGTCACAGCCTCATTAGATGTATACAGAGCTTTGCGTTTCCCAGCCACCATCCAGATTCATTACTTTATAACCGTTCTTCATAAAAATTCGTGTAGCCGCGTAACCTCGTAGGCCAACCTGACATATTACATAAATTGTTAAATTGTCTTTTGGAATTTTGTCCATTCGTTTTCTTATATGACCTAGAGGGATATTGATTGAACCGTAATACCACTCTCATCAATCATATTAGAAGCAACATAAGCAGCCATATTAACGGGATTTTTGGCTGAAGAAAATGGTGGTGCATATGATAATTCCAGTTCGGTTAAATCATAGACAATAAGGTTTCCTCTAATAGCAGCAGCTATTACATCAATGCGTTTATCTACACCATCTTTTCCAATGGCTTGAGCTCTGAAGATTTTACCGTTCGTATTATCAAAAATTAATTTAATTGAAATTGGTTTAGCTCCAGTATATACCCTGCATGTGAGCTAGGATGAATATGAACAACATCATAACCAATCCCAATATATTTAAGTGTTTTTTCATTGTTGCCTGTCCAAAAGGATAATGGTTGACGTTTCATCTAATCTTCTCAAGATTGCAGCTGTGGTTGCACCTCCTGCAACTCCGCCTATTATGACTATTTTTTTATTCATTAAAATCATCTCCTTTTCTTAATACCTATACCGGTATAACTATAATAATGAATAAAAAAAAGAATTTATGTGATAAATGTCACAGAAAATGATGGTGTTAAATGGATAAAAGTAAAAGACATATTTATATGTTTAAAACAAACTATAATATTGACTTACATGCTTTACCAGAATGATAAGTCAATCAAAATAAGATAGCTGAATAGGAGGGACTTTGATGCAAGTAACAGTCAATAAGATCTTGGATGCTAAAGGATTAGCATGTCCTATGCCTATTGTAAAAACAAAGAAAGAAATGACTGCACTTGACCCTGGACAGGTTATGGAGATACAAGCCACTGATAAAGGATCTACAGCTGATCTTAGAGCTTGGGCAGATAGCACGGGTCACCAATATTTAGGTACAGTTGAAGAAGGGGATGTTCTTAAACACTACCTAAGGAAGGCTAGTGCTGAGGAAGAAAAGTCCGAATTGAAGCACCCTGATGTGGTCAATTTAGAAGAATTGCTAAATGGACTAAATGGGAATGAAAAGATAACGGTTTTAGATGTCAGAGAACCAGCTGAATATGCTTTTGGTCATATTCCAGGATCAATTAATATACCTCTTGGAGAACTAGAAGAGCGATTTGAGGAATTAAGTGACGCCGAAGACCTCCATATTATCTGTAGAACTGGTAGCCGTAGTGATTTTGCTGCCCAAAAGCTTACAGAAAAAGGTTTTAAAAACGTGAAAAATGTAGAACCAGGTATGAAGGATTGGCATGGATCTATTGATAAAGCTCATTGAGGAGGAAGAAGAATGAAAGTAGCAATTATTGCAGCAAATGGTGGCATGTTTGACGCATATAAAGTTTTCAATATCGCAACTGCGGCAGCTGCTACAGATGCGGAAGTAGGGATCTTTTTTACTTTTGAAGGTTTAAATTTAATTCATAAAGAAGCACATAAAAACTTATCAATGCCAGCTGGTAAAGAACATTTTCAAGAAGGTTTTAAAAAAGCAAATGTACCACCTGTTGAAGAGCTTGTTTCAATGGCAAGTGAAATGGGTGTGAAAATGATTGCATGTCAAATGACAATGGATGTTATGAGCTTAGAAAAAGAACAATTTGTAGAAGGCATTGATGTAGGTGGAGCTGTAACCTTTTTAACTTTTGCGAAAGATGCAGATGTTACATTAACTTTTTAATCAATATGAAATCAACAAGTTGTTTTAAAAGGTGGGAGGTTAACAATGGCAAGTGAAACTGATGTTAAAATTATTACGGTTAAAGAGTTAGTAAAAAAGATCTTCAATCATGAGGATGTATTTATTATAGACGCCCGTAATACCGATGATTTTGACGATTGGAAGATCGAAGGGAAAAACGTTGAAATCATTAATGCTCCTTATTTTGAATTATTAGAGGGAGTTGACTCTATAGTAGATAAATTGCCAAAGGATAAGGAAATTTATGTTGTATGTGCAAAAGGTGGGTCCTCTGTGTTTGTTGCACAACAAATAGCAGAGGCTGGATTTACAAATGTCTATTCTGTTGAAGGTGGTATGAAAGCTTGGAGTGAGCATTTGGAGCCTATCAAGATTGGTGAGCTGAAAAATGGGGGAGACCTTTACCAGTTTGTACGTATAGGTAAAGGATGTTTATCTTATTTGGTTATATCAAACGGAGAGGGAGCGATGATTGATACGAGTCGTATGCTAGATCCGTACGAGCCGTTTCTTAAAAAACAAGATCTTAAGCTGACTCATGTACTCGATACACATCTACATGCGGACCATATTTCAGGGGGAAGAAAGCTTGCAGATAAATTTGATGCAAAGTATTACCTTCCACCAAAAGATGCAAACGAAGTTACATTCAACTATGAAGAAATAAATGATGGGGATGAATACACAGTTGGTCAGACAACGATTAAAGCCATCTATTCTCCAGGACATACGATTGGAAGTACATCTTTTATCATTGATGATCAGTATTTATTAACGGGCGATATCTTATTCATTGATTCAATTGGTCGCCCAGATTTAGCAGGGAAAGCTGAGGATTGGGTTGGTGATTTAAGAACGACATTATATAAGCGGTACAAAGAGCTTGCAGATGACTTATTAGTATTACCGGCACATTACATGGGTATAGAAGAGATGAACAATGATGGAAGTGTTTCAAAAAAACTAAGTGCGTTATTTCAACAAAACCATGGTCTAAATATTACAGATGAAAATGAATTTAGAAAAACGGTAACCGAGAATCTTCCTCCGCAGCCTAATTCATATCAAGAAATAAGAGAAACAAATATGGGGAAAATTGCCCCAGAAGAGGAGCAGCAACGCGAGATGGAGATAGGACCAAATCGTTGTGCAGTGCGTTAAGGAGGACCCTGTTAATGGATGCAAATAAAGTTTTAGATTGTAAAGGACTGGCATGTCCAATGCCAATCGTTAAAACAAAAAAAGAAATGGATACCTTAAGTTCAGGAGAAATCCTTGAAGTTCATACAACAGATAAAGGTGCAAAGAACGATTTTACAGCATGGGCAGAATCGGGTGGACATCAAATAGTAAAAGATGAAGAAGATAATGGTGTCTTCAAATTTTGGTTGAAAAAAGGGTGATTTATAGAGGAAGGATACTTTAGGGTTATCCTTCTTCATTGAATGGAGGAGAATGGCTATGGATTTTTTCTTTATAATCATTATTTTTTTAATAGGATTTGTTGGCTCCTTTATTTCAGGAATGGTAGGTGTAGGTGGTTCAATCATTAATTTCCCGATGCTATTATACATTCCACCGTTATTTGGAATTATTGCTTTTACTGCACACGAAGTTTCCGGCATTACTGCCTTTCAAGTTTTTTTTGCCTCAATTAGTGGTGTGTGGACCTACCGGAAAGGTGGATACTTAAATAAACAGTTAATTTTGTTTATGGGAGGAGCTATTTTAATTGGAAGCTTTGTTGGAAGCTTTGGATCAAGACTTATGACAGAAGGTGGAATAAATATAGTATATGGGGTATTGGCTCTAATTGCTGTTGTGATGATGTTTATCCCTAAAAAAGGTGTAGATGACATCCCATTTGATCAAGTGACCTTCAACAAATGGCTGGCTGCATCTCTGGCACTAGTAGTTGGAATTGGTGCAGGGATTGTTGGAGCGGCAGGTGCATTTATTCTTGTCCCAATCATGCTTGTTGTATTGAAAATTCCAACGAGAATGACGATTGCTACTTCCTTAGCGATCACATTCATTTCCTCTATCGGAGCAACAGTTGGAAAAATTACAACGGGTCAGGTTCAGTATTTTCCAGCATTCATTATGGTCATTGCTAGCTTAATCGCGTCACCTCTTGGCGCTAATATTGGGAAAAAAATAAATACCAAAATCCTACAATGGATCTTGGCATTATTAATATTAGGTACATCTATTAAAATTTGGTCAGATATTTTATTTAACTAATTCTTTTACTTTCTATATATGTTTCAAGAGCAGGATGAAACTCTTTTTTGAAATGATTTTCTGGACATGTTTTTATAACAATATTGCTTAAGAAGTTTGTTTTGCTCGTAATCAACTGTTTATGGCATGTTGGACATTTTTCAGTAAATAATGATTTAATAAAACTCAATATAAGTTCCTCCTATTCTAAGTCGTAAATCCCTATTGATATACTTGGTATTATACAGGGGTATTTAAAAAAACTCAATAAAGTTAAACTAAGGTAAAAACATTATTAATCAGTTGTTGACAACATACCCCGTGTGGTATATTATGAATCTTGTAAGTTGTTCCTTGCTACAAATTAGGAAGGAGCCTGATATATGATTTTTTTAAGTATATGTGTGTTAATATGTATCATCAATTTCTTATTATCGAGGTATTATCCTGTTTATGGATTACATGATATTGATAAGAAAGAGATTGAGATAAATAATCAGTTTGTTATAGATATAAGGGATTATAACGAAGCCTATAAAGATCCAGTATATCCAGGTATAAATATTCCAACTGCATACCTTAAAAGATACTACAGCGAAATTCCAAATAAGGATCTAGTAGTCGTTGCCTCAAATTGTATGGAAAGAAATGTAGGGGTTCGAATTCTTCGTAAAAAGGGCTTTAACGTTATTGGGTATACCATTCCTTTCCAAAAGGAAAAAAGAGTAAAGGAAAAACAAATAAGCAAAGAAAGGTATTGTTAAAGGAGGTAAGAAGATGGAGTATAATGATCAAATGAAAAATAGAGTAAAGCGAATTGAGGGACAACTTAGAGGTATTTTAAGAATGATGGAAGATGGAAAAGATTGTAAGGAGGTTATCACGCAATTGTCTGCAGCAAGAACGGCAATTGATCGAACTATAGGCGTAGTTGTGAGTTCAAATTTAGTAGAATGTGTTCGTAAAGCTGAAGAAACTGGAGAGCACAGTACAGAAGAATTAGTGAAAGAAGCAGTAAATCTACTGGTTAAAAGTCGATAATAAAAAATGGGTTGACACCCACTTTTATTTGCATTAATGTATACCTATAGGGGTAATGGTAATTAAAAATTAGGAGGAGTAATCAATGAATATAGATAAAGTGTTAGATGCAAAAGGTTTAGCATGTCCAATGCCAATCGTAAAAACAAAAAAGGCAATGAATGAGTTAGAAGCTGGTCAAGTATTAGAGATTCATGTAACAGATAAAGGTGCCAAAAATGATTTAACTGCATGGGCTAAATCAGGTGGGCATGAGTTTTTAAAGCATGAGGAAGAAGATCAAGTTTTTAAATTTTGGATTAAAAAAGGATAAAAAAATTTAGATAATTAGATACCCGCAGGGGTAGAGGAGGAACTACTATGACAGAAAAGAAAAAGACAACGATTGTATTATTTAGTGGTGATTATGACAAGGCAATGGCAGCTTATATTATTGCGAACGGTGCAGCTGCCTATGATCATGAAGTAACAATCTTTCATACATTTTGGGGATTAAATGCTTTACGAAAAGATGAAAATATACAAGTGAAGAAAAGTTTTATGGAAAAGATGTTTGGGAAGATGATGCCTAGAGGCCCAGAAAATATGGGATTGTCAAAGATGAACTTTGCTGGCTTCGGTCCAAAAATGATCAAAGATGTGATGAAGAAGCACAATGCAATGCCTCTTTCAAATTTAATTGAAATGGCACAAGAACAAGATGTGAAACTAGTAGCATGTACGATGACAATGGATTTATTAGGTCTTCAACAAGAAGAATTATTGAACAACATTGAGTATGCAGGAGTTGCAGCATACCTTGCAGATGCTGAAGATGGAAACGTGAATTTATTCATTTAAGATTAGTAGGGGAATATTCCCCTAAATAAGTAGGGAGGAAATACAATGGAATACATTAACTATATCGTCATCGCTCTTTTCGTATTTTTTATCCTGAACAGGATCATCCCAGCAACAGGAGTAAATCATATCTCAACAGCTGAACTTAAGAATGAATTAAAAGATAAAAATAAGCAGTTTGTTGATGTTAGAACCCCAGGTGAGTTTAATGGGAATCGTATTAAAGAATTTAAAAATATTCCACTACATGAACTTGGTCAGAAAGCTGAGAAGGAATTATCAAAAGATAAAGAAGTTATTGTGATTTGTCAAAGTGGTATGCGTAGTCAAAAGGCTAGTAAAACGTTGAAAAAATTAGGGTTTACCAATGTAACAAATGTAAAGGGCGGTATGAGCGCCTGGAGATAAAAGGAGGATATTAAGATGAATCAATTTACAGCAAAAGAAGTAGAAAACATGTTAACTCAAGGTCAAAGTGTAAACATCATTGATGTGAGAGAAGTAGAAGAGGTGGAGGCAGGAAAAATCCCGAGTGCCATTCACATTCCATTGGGATTATTAGAATTTCGTATGAATGAACTAGATAAATCAAAAGAATATATCATGGTATGTCGTTCTGGTGCAAGAAGTGGTCGTGCTTATCAATTTCTTGAAAGTCATGGGTATAATGTAATCAATATGACTGGTGGAATGCTTGATTGGGAAGGCGAAACAAACTAATTTTTTTAATGAAAAATATACCCTGTTGGGTAACTAGGAGGAGTTATATATGAACTCAATAAAAACAGATTTATTAGTAGATGCAAAAGGTTTAGCATGTCCTATGCCAATTGTGAGAACAAAAAAATCGATGAATGAGATAGAAGCAGGGCAAGTCCTAGAGATTCAAGCAACAGATAAAGGTTCAAAGGCTGATATGCAAGCATGGGCAAAAAGCTCTGGTCATCAATATTTGGGTACAATTGAAGAAGGAGATGTTCTTAAACACTATCTGCGTAAATCTTCAAATGAAGAAACTATTGAAAGAAAACACCCACATGTAACAAGCAACGAAGAACTTGTGAAAAAATTAGAAGCAAGAGAAAACATTGTTGTATTAGATGTAAGGGAATCGGCTGAATACGCTTTTAATCATATTCCAAATGCAATCTCTATTCCGTTAGGCGAATTAGATGAGCGTATAAGTGAATTAGATAAAGATGATGAAATTTATGTAGTGTGTCGAACTGGTAGCAGAAGTGATCTTGCGTCCCAAAAATTAGCTGAAAAGGATTTCACTAAAGTGAATAATGTTGTACCTGGTATGAGTGCATGGTCAGGCATAACGTCTACTTTAAATAAATAACAAATATATCAGTATTAGGAAGACTTAAAACGAGTAAAAAAGTAGCAATTATCGCAAGTAATGGTGGCTTATTTGACGCATACAAAATCTTTAATATTGTAACTGCAGTTTAGAATTACAAGTGATGCGGAAGTAACACTTACTTTCTAAATAAAAATTATTTTTTTTAAACTTAAATATACCTTAGGGGGTAATTGAAAATGACAGTGAAAGCGATGAATTCTAAAGAAGTAACAAAAAAGGTTTTTAACAAAGAAGGATTATTTATTTTAGATGTTCGTAATGAAGGTGATTTTCAAGATTGGAAAATAGAAGGAGAAAATTTTGATTATCTAAACATCCCATATTTTGAATTACTAGATGGTGTTGAAGAAATTTTAGAAAAGCTTCCTTCTGATAAAGAATTATTAGTGGTGTGTGCAAAAGAAGGCTCTTCTATCATGGTAGCAGAAATGATTTCAGAACAAGGTTTAGAAGTTTCTTACTTAGAAGGAGGTATGAAGGCTTGGAGTGAACACTTAGAGCCAGTGAAAATTGGCGATCTAAGAGATGGTGGGGAGATTTATCAGTTTGTTCGCATTGGCAAAGGTTGCTTATCATATATGGTTGTTTCAAATGGAGAAGCTGCAATTATTGATTCAACTAGAATGACTTCAACTTATCTGAACTTTGCACAAGAAATTGGTGCAACTATTACTCACGTATTTGATACTCATCTTCATGCTGATCATATTTCAGGTGGAAGAGTGATTGCTGCTCATACTGGTGCAACATATTGGTTACCACCAAAGGATGCAACAGAGGTGACATTCGAGTATAGTCCACTAGAAGGTGGCAATACAGTGACAATCGGAAACACAGCTATTGATATTCATGCATTATATTCACCAGGTCATACAATTGGTTCAACATCATTTGTTGTTGACTCATCATACTTGTTATCAGGAGATATTCTCTTTATCGATTCGATTGGAAGACCAGATTTAGCAGGAATGGCAGAAGATTGGGTAGCAGATTTAAGAGAAAGTTTATATTTACGCTATCGTGAGCTTTCAGAAGACCTAATTGTTTTACCCGCACATTTTATGATTATTGATGAGTTAAATGAAGATGGAAGTGTATCAGAAAAATTAGGAACTTTGTTTGCAGAAAATCATGGTTTAAACATTGAAGATGAGAGTGAATTTAGAAAACTTGTTACAGAAAACTTACCACCACAACCAAATGCATATCAAGAAATTCGTGAAACAAATATGGGGAAAATCACTCCAGATGAAGAAAAGCAACGTGAAATGGAAATTGGACCTAACCGTTGTGCAGTTCGTTAATCTATATTTAAATTTTAGGAGGTTATTAAGACATGGAAGCAACAAAAGTATTAGACGCAAAAGGATTAGCATGCCCAATGCCAATCGTAAGAACAAAAAAGGCAATGAATGATTTAGCCTCAGGTGAGATTCTAGAAATCCATGCAACTGATAAAGGAGCTAAAAATGATCTAGCTGCTTGGGCAAAATCTGGTGGTCACGAATTAATTAAAAACGAAGAAGCTGGTGATGTCCTAAAGTTTTGGATAAAAAAAGGCTGAAAAATAAAGGGAACCTTATGTAGGTTCCCTTTTCTAAATAGGGGGTAAGAGACATGGAAATAGGGTTTATTATTACAATCTTCTTAATCGGATTTATAGGTTCATATATTTCAGGTATGTTAGGAATTGGCGGTTCTATTATTAAATATCCAATGCTCTTATATATTCCACCATTATTTGGATTAGCAGCATTTAGTGCTCATGAAGTTTCGGGTATCAGTGCTGTCCAAGTATTTTTTGCGACTATCGGTGGTGTTTGGGCATATCGAAAAGGCGGATATTTAAATAAAACACTTATTACTTATATGGGAGCAAGTATATTAGTAGGCAGCTTTATAGGAGGATATGGATCCAAATTAATGTCTGAAGGAGGCATTAATCTTACTTATGGAGTGTTAGCTTTAATTGCTGCAGTGATGATGTTTATTCCTAAAAAGGGAATTGATGATATTCCACTGGATCAAGTGAAATTTAACAAGTGGCTCGCAGCTATTTTAGCGCTAATTGTTGGGGTAGGTGCAGGAATTGTGGGTGCAGCAGGAGCTTTTTTACTAGTACCAATCATGTTAGTTGTATTAAAAATTCCCACTCGTATGACGATTGCTTCATCTTTAGCTATCACTTTTATCTCTTCAATTGGAGCAACTGTAGGGAAAGTCACGACTGGGCAAGTAGATTATGCTCCAGCAGCAATTATGGTTATTGCGAGTTTAATTGCATCACCGCTAGGAGCAATGGCAGGGAAAAAGGTAAATACAAAAGTTTTACAAGGTATTCTAGCTCTATTAATTTTTGCAACGGCTATTAAAATCTGGTTGGATATTATTTAAACTTCATATTATATGCAGTTGAAGATATTAAATAAAAAACCTAACGATACGGTTCATATGCTATTGAACCGTATTTTTATGGGCTAATTACACTGGCGGATGCCCAGAGTACAACGACGAAAACCCTTGATTTATCAAGGGTTTTCGTCGTTGTGTAAGTATGGAGCATAGCGGGATCGAACCGCTGACCTCTACGCTGCCAGCGTAGCGCTCTCCCAGCTGAGCTAATACCCCGTAAAATAAAGATTTACCATTTTGAACTTTGATAAGATCATATGTTTATTTTAATTTCTTAGTGTGGATTGGTCAAGGGTAACATGAAATGTATATCGTTCAAGAAGTTTACACTCTACTATTCACTAATAATATAATTCTCAATCTCTAGATGGTAAAATATAACGACATACCTAGAAAATGGAGTTGTATTATGAAAAGAACTTATATGACACAAAAAGCTTTGTCTAACAGAGTAGGTTGGTCTGAAGCAAATGGTAGAAGATGGATTAAGATATTTAAAGAATTTATTCCTGTTAAGAATGAAGGTAGTACAAAATTATTTACTGAAGAGTCGTATGAAATTCTCTCCATAATTAAAGAGATGAGTGAACGTGGTTATACAAGTAATGAAATACTAGAGATTATTAAAAAGAATGGTGTACCTAAAAATTCGCAAATTCTACAAGACCTGATGAAGAATAACAATGTAGTTAAAATTGAAGATAAAATTCTTGCTAACTCGTTACCAAATCAAAAAGAACTCGTCATTGGATTGTTAAATTTTATTAAAGATAAAAAGCCATATACTACTACAATGATTAATGAAGGAGTTGCACAACACTTCTCTCTAACAGATGAACAAAAAAGCTTGAACTACCCGGATAGTAAGGAATTTATTTTCTCACATAGGATGAGATTGGCGAGGTATTCATTAAAGAAAGAAGAGTATATTGAAGAAGTAAGTAAATACACTTATCAAATTACTGATGATGGATTACAACTTCTATCTGATGATTTGGATGACGTTAAGGAAGAAATTGATGAGCTGGAAAACGTAGTGGATCCCTTTGATATCATCCAGGAAAAAGTTGAAGAAATTGAAAATGACTTAGTTATAGACTTAATTGATCATTTAAAACAAGCGCACTGGAGAAGGTTAGAAACAATAGTGGTAGAACTCTTAACTGCTATGGGATATGGTGACGGTCAAGTGACTGAGAAAACGAATGATGGTGGCTTAGATGGTGTGATTAAAGAGGATAAACTGGGTCTTGATAATATTTATGTCCAAGCAAAAAAATGGGAAAATACTGTTGGGAGACCAGAAGTGATGAGCTTTTCTGGAGCGTTAGATGGAAAGGGTGCTAGAAAAGGTATATTTATCACAACATCCAGCTTTACAAGAGGTGCTATAGATTATGTTGAACGATTGGAAAGTAAAAAAATTATCCTTATAGATGGTAAGCGACTTGCAAAATTAATGATAGAGAACAATATTGGCGTAAGTCTTAAGAAAAGATTTATCGTAAAAGAAGTTGATTTTTCATACTTTGAAGGTGAATGATCGGCTGTTGAAATTCTTTACTAGTAAAAGGAATCTGCGAAAAAGTGCGGAGCGAACAGGATTAGATACCATGGTAGCGCAGGTCAGGATAAAACCATATTAATTTGCATTCAAAAAACCCCTACAAACTAATTAAAGTCCATAGGGATCCAAATATTCATCTATAAGAATGTAAAATACACTGTGAAAAAGAAAAACTGGTTCATTGGGTAATACATGGTGAGGAAAAGTACTTTTAAAAATAAGCGGAGAATGAACAAAGTTGAGGAAAGCTAACTTTGAATTAAATAGCAGCCGCTGCTACTGGATCTTTCAATAAGTTACTTGCTTGAACTTCAGAAATGCCTCTTATGATGCCTAATTCACTTACTAGCATTTTCTTTGCGTTGTCTAGCATTTGTTTTTCACTTGAATTTAGGGCTTTGTCATTTTGAATTCGCATTAAGTCACGTACCACTTCAGCACTTTCCTGAAATTTTCCTGTTTTCATTTTATCTGAGTTAATTTTATATCTTTGTTTCCAAGTTAGTGATGAATCTGATTCGCCATTGTGGAAAATATCCAAAATGTTTTTTATCGCTTGATCATCTGCAACAGACCGTATGTGTGAATTTTTGATTTTCTTTAAAGGGATGAGTACCTGCATGTTGTTCATTGGAATTTTGATAACGAAATATTGCTGAATTTCTCCTTGGATCTCTTTATCTTCAATTCCTTCAATGATTCCTGCGCCATGCATAGGGTACATAATATGATCACCAATTTTAAACAAATAATCCACCTCCGTGTAATGTATTATCATCATAACACGATTGTGAAATTTTATCAAATTTTTAATAATATCATTTATTGTAAAGCGGTGTCAACAGTTTTGTGCTACCTTTTAAAAAGTATTTTCAAAGGTAGCAATTATATAGAAAAAACTCAATAATATTGGAAAAAAATAGCGGATTCCATGAAAGGAAAACCGCTTTTGGTGGAAATATCTATATTTCTAATTTGCATATTGAACTCGTTCAAATGTACCGTCACGCCTGTGGATGGTTAATTGAACATTTTTGTCTTTAATAAGATCACGCGCTTTATTCATTGCCTTTTCTTTTGTTGAAAATACCTCAGTTACACGTGTTGCATTTTCTCTTTTAATTGCCCACTCATCATTATGAGGCACAATGTGGTATGGAAGGTCTTCGCTAGAATCGTTCATTTTTTCAGCTTGAGAAATGGCAATAGCAATAGCACGTCCTTCTGCATAATCATCATCTAGTAGTGCATTTGCAATTTCAATTGCTTTGTTTCTTGTTTCTGGAGTCAAATTTTTCATCGATTCTGGATAATCTTCTTTTGTCCAACTCATCATAATCCTCTCCTTTATTTTAGATTAACATCAACAGTAGGAGCACCTACTAAGTCAAATGTAGCTGAAGCAAATTCAATATTATTTGGACTATTATCTATTTCTTCAAGGATTCTTGTGTATAGGAGATCCTTTGTTGTTCTTCGTGAACGATATTCTGAAACATAACGAAGTGTATATTCAACCCAATTGTCATTTGCGGCTATAGTGACCATCGATTGTGTGCTAGCATCTTCAATAAGGAATTTCTTCAACATTTCTTCCCAATCCTGTCTAGCTTTATTAGCATAATCACCAGTAACTTCTTGACCTATGGTAGAGATTATCTTCTTTGCTTGTTGATAATCACTACCATATTTAATAGGTATTTTAATTTCATCCCATAAAAACGGGAAATCATTTGAATAGTTATAAACAGGTTCTTTAAAGACAAAGCTATTTGCTACTCTTACAATCCGTCCATTATATAAATCACCATCAACCCATTCATTGACTTCCATGATCGTTGTTCTTAAAACACCAAGGTCTATAACATCGCCTTTAATGCCACCCATCTTCACTCGGTCACCTGTTTTGAAGATGTTTCCGACTAAAATCGATATCCACCCTGCGATACTGATGATTACTTCTTGTAGAGCAAATGCGATACCAGCACTTGCTACACCAAGCACAACAGTTATCCCGCCGAGCTGATCACTATAAACTATTGCAATAAATATTAAAGCTACAACATATCCAATGATATTAATGAGCTTTCTTGTTTTATACCGGTTATCATAATCTTTTACATATTTGCTTACACTTTTTTGTAGCAATCTGAAGATAACCACGATAATTGTTATACCGATTATTACGATCGCGATTTTTGTTAATAACATATTAGAAAGTAATGATTTAATGCTTTCTTCCATAAAATTCTCCTACTCTATCAGTAAATTATG
Organism: Metabacillus litoralis; assembly: GCF_007994985.1. Lineage (GTDB taxonomy): Bacteria > Bacillota > Bacilli > Bacillales > Bacillaceae > Metabacillus > Metabacillus litoralis. Next base: position 574,198 of record NZ_VOQF01000005.1, read on the forward strand.
ATAGATGTGTTAGTTTATTAGCAATTGAAATTCCATCTGGTTTATAGTGAAGTTTAATATTTGTTAAAACTTCTGTTGCTCCCATTTCAATTCCAACCTGTTGTGTGGTTTTAATCAATAACATAATGTCATCAAAATTACCTTCAACAACGGTTTCCATTGGACCAACTTCATATTTTAAGCCGGATGCTTTAATCACGTCGACCATTTGAGGAATAACACCATCTGTATTCATATCCTTGCCATTTGGTAGAACTTGAAATCCTGCAGTTACAGTTGCCATTATCATTCTCCTTTCTGATCATTTATTTATCCTTTACCTTTAATAGAAACATAATAAACATAGATAATAGAAAGAAGAGAGGAATCGTGTAGGAAAAATTAAACAATATTGATGATTGAATTCGTCATACACATTTCACTTATCTTAGATAACATTTCATTAGGTGAAAGAAGTTGAAATGGACTATAATGAGAAAAGTGATAATGATAAATAAGAAGGTGAAAAAAATGATAGAAATGCTAAAACATCTTAAACCATATCGAACAAAGCTTATATTTGTTTTGGTATTCTCGTTAGCGGCCATATTATTTGAATTGTATTTACCAACATTAATGGCTGATATCGTTGATGTAGGTATTGTGAATCAAGATGTGCCCTTTATTTTAAGAACAGGTGCCTTGATGCTTTTTTGTTCATTTATGGCGATCGTATTAATGGTTGGAGTTAGTTATTTTGCTTCAAAAGTTTCATTAGGCTTTGGAAGAGATATGAGAAGAAAAATTTTCGTGCACGTTGAGCATTTTTCATTGCAGGAGTATGAAAAATTCGGCTCAGCATCACTTATTACAAGAACAACAAATGATGTAAAAGTTGTTCAAGATGTGATTAATATGATGCAGCGTATGATGACAAGAGCTCCTTTAATGTTAGTCGGAGGGGTATTGCTTGCGGTATCAAGAGATCGGTATTTATCTCTTATCTTCCTTGCTGCATTACCCGTTTTGGCACTTGTGATTTTTGTTGTTGCTCGAAAAGCGATTCCGCTTTTTTCTTCTTTACAGAAAAAAACAGATCGCTTAACACTCATTCTTAGAGAGGCATTAACAGGGATACGTGTTGTAAGAGCTTTTAACCGAGTTGATTATGAAAAAAATCGCTTCAATATAGCAAATGAGGATTTTCGTGATACTGGTATTAAAGTTGGAAAGTTAATGGCATTTATGTTTCCGATCATGCTTATTATTATGAACTTTACAAATATCGCGATTGTATGGTTTGGTGCGATCCGCATTGAACAAGGTGATATGCAGGTTGGAAACTTATTGGCTTTTATTCAATATGCAGCGATGATATTAATGTCTTTAATCATGCTTTCAATGGCGTTTATTATGATTCCTCGAGCACAAGTTTCCGCAAAACGATTAAATGAGGTTTTAATGACGAAACCTTTGATAAAAGATCCAATAAATGAAGAATTTGCAGAGGATGAGGCAGGTCTCATTGAATTTAACTCAGTGATATTTCGTTATGAAGGAGCGGAAAAACCTGTTCTTGAGGATATTTCCTTTGTAGCGAAACCTGGTGAAACAACAGCGATCATTGGTAGCACTGGTGCTGGTAAATCAACACTTCTCCAATTAATTCCTCGTTTTTATGATGTGGAAAGTGGATCAATCACAATTGATGGCGTGAATATCCAAAACATGCTACAAAGCACACTTCGAGGGAAAATTGGTTATGTCCCACAAAAGGCGACATTATTTAGTGGGACCATTGCTGAAAATATGCGCTATGGAAACGATCAAGCTGGTGAGGGAGAAATACGTGAAGCACTTAAAACGGCTCAGGCGCTTGATTTTGTTGAAAAAAGAGAAAAAGGGATGCATAGCAAGCTAGAGCAAGCTGGCTCTAATCTTTCTGGAGGTCAAAAACAGCGTTTATCCATTGCTCGTTCACTCGTAAGAAAGCCAAAGATTTATCTTTTTGATGATAGCTTTTCTGCACTAGATTATCAAACAGATCGTAAATTACGTGATGCTTTAAAACAAGAAACAGCTAGTGCAACGATTCTTATTGTTGCACAAAGAGTAAATACGGTTAAGAATGCGGAAAAGATTATTGTGTTGAATGACGGGAAAATTGCTGGAATAGGAACACATACAGAGCTATTAAACGATAATACCATCTACCAGGAAATTGTTGCTTCACAGCAAAATGGGGAGGTGGGCGCATGAGTGAAAGAAGATCAGGCCCAATGATGAGACATGGTCAGGGAATGACAGTTGAAAAACCTAAGGACTTTAAGAAAGCTTTTAAAAGACTTTTGAGTTATTTAAAACCATGGAAAAATAAGATGATCCTTGTTACACTAGCTGCAATTTTATCAACACTATTTAATGTCATTAGTCCTAAACTATTAGGAGATGCGACATCATCTATTTTTGATAGCTTTACATCTGGACGTTCTATTGATTTTGATTTTATATCTAGAATTCTTTTTCTATTAATTGGTTTATATATTCTTTCATCATTGTTTTCCTATATACAACAATATATTATGGCAGGAATTGCTCAACGAACAGTTGCACAGCTTCGTAAAGAAGTAAATGAAAAGCTGTCACGGTTACCACTTCGTTATTTTGATCAACATTCACATGGTGACTTATTAAGTAGAGCAGTAAATGATATTGATAATATTAATACCTCCTTACAGCAAGCTCTTACTCAAATTATAAACTCGGTGATCTCGATTATTGGAATTATCATAATGATGTTGGTTATTAGTCCACTATTAACATTGGTTGTATTAGTAACCATTCCACTTAGCTTAATGGTTGCGAGATTTATTACGAAGTTTTCACAAAGGCATTTTGTCAAACAACAAGAAGAGCTTGGAACAATTAATGGTCATATCGAAGAAATGTTTACTGGTCACCAGGTTGTAAAAGCTTTTGGTCATGAAAAGAAATCAATTTCCGAGTTCGATGAAATTAATGATCGATTGTATCAGTCAAGCTGGAAAGCACAGTTTATATCAGGCTTAATGATGCCGCTAATGGGATTTGTAGGAAATCTAGGGTTTATTATCGTCTCCATTTCAGGTGGATTACTTGTTTTAAATGGAAGTATACGCGTAGGTGATGTTCAGGCGTTTATTCAATACACTCAGCAAATTTCACAACCATTAGCACAGGCAGCTGGAATAGCAAATATGATACAAGTAGCAATAGCTTCTGCTGAACGTGTTTTCACATTATTGGATGAAGAAGAAGAAATTCAAGAAAAAGATACGTCGGTTAAGACAGATTCGCTTAAGGGTCATGTTAGTTTTGAGCATGTTAAATTTGGCTATGAACCAAATCAGCTAATTATCAATGATGTTAGTCTTGAAGTGAAGGAAGGACAAACGGTTGCAATTGTTGGACCTACAGGTGCTGGGAAAACAACAATTGTCAATTTATTAATGAGATTTTATGAGTTGAATCAAGGTAGCATTAAAATCGATGGAGTTAACTTAACAGATATGAGTAAAGAACAGGTTCGCAGTCTTTACGCAATGGTTTTACAAGACACATGGCTTTTTAATGGAACAATACGAGAAAATATCGCATATGGAAATGAAGGAGCGACAGATAAAGATATCGAAAATGCAGCAAAAAATGCTTATGCTGATGACTTTATTCGTACTCTTCCAGATGGTTATGAAACTGTACTTGGTGAAGATGCAACAAACCTTTCTCAAGGACAACGTCAGCTGCTCACGATTGCAAGAGCGATTATTGCTAAGCCGAAAATCCTCCTTCTTGATGAAGCAACAAGTAGTGTTGACACAAGAACAGAAATGAAAATACAAAAAGCAATGACAGAGCTCTTAGAAGGAAGAACAAGCTTTGTAATTGCCCATCGTTTATCAACAATTCGTGATGCTGATCTTATTCTTGTAATGAAGGATGGAGACATTATTGAAAAAGGCTCACATGAGGAATTATTAAGCCTTGATGGGTTTTATGCTGATTTATATAATAGCCAATTTTCGCAAAATGAGTCCGCTTCATAAGAAAGAGGCTGGAACATGAGTATTTAAGCTAATGATAAACCCAAATTATTAGGTGATTTTTCAATTAATCATTCGCCTAATAGTTTGGTTTTTATTTGCGTCTTTAATAGTTTTTTGATTTTGTATACTATTTTTAAGAACCAGTGGAATGTAGCGGAAGACACTCGACTCCTACGGGAATAGAGGAAAGGCTGAGACCCCGCAGGCGTAGCTGAGGAGGCTCAGCTTCCTCCCCGTGGAAAGCGAGTGTCTGCAGCGCAATGGAACGAACTTGTTTCTTTCAACTTTACTGAGTTTAGACTTTTTCGTCTAATTGTATGAATTCTTTAAATATGTCCCAGCTTCTTTCTATTTCAGTGAACTTATAATTTTTTCAGCAGTTTCTTTCCCATTTTTAATACAAGCGCCAATCCCAACTCCGAAATAAGAAGCACCAGCTAAGTAGGTGTTAGGATAAAGACTGGTTAATTTTTCATTCAAAGCTGTGACCGCTTTATTATGCTCAAGATGGTAATTTGGCATTAGGTCAAGCCAGTTTGTTACCTTTACAGATGTTGGTGTAACGTTTAATTTTAGGCTTTTTTCGATATCTTGTAATGCCACTTTTACAAGCTCTTCTTCAGACAAATCCTTTATCTTCTTATAAGAAGGATTCGAAGCTTTATAAAAAAGTCGAACCAATAGATTTTGTTTTTCTGATGTATGAGCCCATTTTTTACTTGTCCAAGTACAAGCATCACAATGTAAATCACTGTTTTCCGTGACGATAAAACCTGTTCCATTAGCCGGAAGCTCTTTGTCAGGTATTTGGAAGCCAAGGTAAATACTAATAAGTGATGAGTTTTTTAATTTATTAAATTCAGTATCAAGATCATGGTTATTTAATAACTGCTGTGTCACATTATGAGGTGTTGATAATACAACATAATCAGCAGAAATAGGTGAAGAATTTTCAATGCTAATTTCGTAACGATCATTTTTCTTGCTGATGTCTAAGGTTTTCACACCCTTTAATATTGTTGCTGATGTTAATTGATTTTCTAGAGTGTCAATCATACAAGAAAGTCCATTTTTAAAAGAAAGAAACTTTTTATTATTTGCTGATTGGAATTTTTCTTTGTTTTGAGACATGCCCCGAATGATACTGCCATATTCATTTTTATAATCTACTAAATAAGGAAGTGTTGATGACATTGTTAGTTTGTTTAGGCTACCAGAATAGACACCTGAAAGCACAGGAGAAATTTGTTTTTCTACAATCTCTTTACCTAAAAAGCTTTCTAAAAACTCACCAACAGAACTTTCTTTTGTGTAGTGCTGATTTTTAGTGAAAAAGTCTTTTAAAGCTGTTACTTTCCCTTTAGGAGAAATTAATGTACTGCTAAATAAAGACTTTACACTAGTTGGTATGCCGAACACCGTGTCGGCTGGAATTGGTTTTAGCTTGTTATCTGTATAAATATAGGAAATTCCTGTTTCGTTATAAACAACTTCATTTTCTAAATGTAAATCTTCTATTAAAGGTAAAACACCTTCATTTCTAGCAACTATTGAGTCCGCACCAGTTTCCATAATAAATTCGTCATGTTTATGGGTTTTGATTTTACCGCCCAATTGATTACTTTCCTCAACTAGCACTAAATTCAAGTCGAGCTTTTCCTTTTGAGCATATTTTTGTAAATAATGCATAGTTGTTAGGCCGGTAATTCCTCCTCCTATAACAACAGCCGTTTTCATGTTAGTCACTCCTCATTGATCGTGAATCCTAATTAAAGTCTAGTTTATATAATGTTCATTATATATCTTATTTGTAAGCGACACATAATTCTTCCATGAATTTTCACAAATACACAACAGTTTGTTAACAATTTATTCATAACTTTGGACAATCTAAGGAAGTCTACAAATATGCAGTAAGGTTTACATATTTGGTTTAAAAATTGAAGGAGGTCATTAAGTGAAGAAGAAGTTTGTTCCGTTCCTAATGGTGAGTGCATTAACATTTGGGTTTATTAGTGTGGAATCTGCATTTGCAGCTGAAGAAATACCACCATCAGAGCTGAAGCAACATAGTGAAGAAGTGCATAATCATGATAAAGATCACGGTATGAAGCTGGAATATCTCCAGAAAAGAGCAGAAGAATTAGGTATTACCACAGAGGGCAAAGATAAGAAGCAGCTTTTAAAAGAAATTCATGAAAAAATTGTGATTGAAAAAGCAAAGCAGCTTGGAATTAATACAGATGGAAAAGATGTTGATGCTTTAGCAAAAGAAGTGTATGAAACACTTGTTATAAAAAAAGCTAAAGAATTAAGCATTAATACAGAAGGTAAAAATATAGATGAATTATCAAAAGAAGTTTTTGAAGCAAGTGTGATGAAAGATGCGGAAGAATTAGGCATTGAGACGGACGGAAAAGATCTAAAAGAGCTAGCCATAGCAGTTAGAGATAAAAAGGTTAAACAAACGGCTGAGAAATTAGGAATGGATGTTACTGATTTATCAACTAGAGAGATCATGCATGAAATTTTTGAAAATCATGCAGAGGAAGCAAAAAAACAAAAGCTATTTCCTTTCGATGGTGAAAATGACTTTCATTTTGGCATGCATAAAGGTAGATTTCATAAAGACAAACATCATCATAAAGAATAACAAAGAGGCTGGGACATAATTAAAGAAATCATTCAAAAAGACGAATAAACCTAAATTCAGTTAAGGTGAAAGAAACAAGTTCGTTCCATTGCGCTGCAGACATAAGATTCGCCGGGGAGGAAGCTAAGCCTCCTCGTAAGCTGCGCACCTGTGGGGTCTCAGCCTTTCCTCTGCACCCGCAGGAGTCAAATGTCTTCCGCAACATTACACTAGTTCTTAAAAATAGTATGCAAAATCAAAAAACATTGAAGACTGCAAATCAAAACCCGAACTATTAGGCGAATATTTAATTGACATATCACCTAATAATTCGGGTTTTTCATTAGCTTAAATACTTATGTCTCATCTTCTTCTCAACTCATACTTACTATTCTATTTTACTTGATTTAATTTTGCGCTTTCGTTGCGTGATAAAAACTCCACCACCAACTCCTAATAAACACATTCCAGCTACTAAAAAGCTGTACATGTTTGTAGCTGTGTTTGGTAAGGCGTGTCCGTTTTTTACAACCGTTTGTTTTGGTTTTTCAACCTTTACCTTAACCGTTTCTTTTGGTTGAGTAGGTTTTGTTCCTTCGTTCTTTGGAGGTGCAACCTCATCTTTTGGCTTTTCAACCGGTTTTGTAACAGGAGGCTCTTTTTCATCTGGTTCCTCTTCAACAGGCTCTTCAACTTTAGGGACAATATTCTTAACTTCAAGTGTAATCACACTTTCAGATAGCGCTGTTTTTGCGTAAATTGAGTATGTTCCATTTTCCGTTACTTCAAAGGTATTTCCGGTGATCAAATTTCCTTCTTCTACAAAGTTATCTACACTTTTTTCGCCTGGTAGCCATTTTAAATGAATTAAATGTTCAATTTCCTCAATCGTGATCTTCACTGGATCTGAAGTTTGTTCTTCAGAAGGGTGTGATGCAACAATATTTACTGGTGGAAATAAGTCTAATAGCTTAGCTGTTGCAAGATCTGCTAAAATCTGTTGTCCCACTTTGTTCGGGTGAATATCTTCAGGAATAATATATTCTGCTTGTTTACCGTCATATGCTGAGTAAGAATCTAAATAATGTGAACCAGTATTACTTGCCATAGGGTTATAAACAGATGTATTCACTGATTCTGTTATTAAATTTCCTACTAAATAAAGTTGTGAAGAGATTGACTGCGGATCAGTATCAGGTCCGAATGGATTATATAAGGAATACAACAAAATTGGTGCATCTGTTTCTTGTTTAATTACGTTAATAATTGAAGAAAGGTTTTTTGTGATTTCTGCGGAGGTAGCTGCTACCTTTCCTTGAATTTCAGCAACATCAGCAGGATCTGTTAAAGACTTGCCTGATTTTATGAACTCTTGTAAATTAATAGCTTGTAGCAAATCGTTTGCCCCAATATTTAGCGTTACTACATCAGCTTGTTGTAGTTTTTCTTTAGAGATATCAAGAGAAACCGCACTTAATAATTCTCCAGAAGTCCACCCGGGATAACTCACATTTAATACTTCATTATGACTGTTGCCAATTAAAAATGGAAATGCAGATGGTGACTGTGTATTAGGGTCTTGATTATCGATTCCCCATCCCATCGTGATAGAATCACCTAATGAAACGATTGTTAATTTTTCATCTAATTCATTTGCAGAAGTTGCTGGAGTGATCGACATACCTATTAACAATAGTAGAAGTGATAGTGTTACTAGCTTTTTTATCATATTCAATTATATTTCTCTCCTTTTTAATTAAACGCTTTCATTTGTGATACTTTGTTTAATGTCAATAATTTGAGCGAGATGTCGTTTCTCATGATAGCCGATAAATTCAATCCACTGCTTAAGGGACAACTCTTTGAAAAATGGATGCTTGAACCTGCTTGTTGTTAAGTCTTTTTCAGAAGGAATCGAATCAATCAGCTGAAGTAATTGATTTCTAGATTGTGATAGAGAAGCTAAGATGTTCTGCTTTTCTATAATTTCGGTTGATGGTGAGATTGTGTCAGGTGCTGTTCTTTTCTGTGAGCGATCTAGCGTTAAAGCTAGTGGTTTGTCTGGAAGGTGATCTTGCTCTGGAAGTGTTAACATATAGGCAATTGCTCGTGTGATCTCAAGCTCTGTTTTTAATAAATGATCAAGCACTTGGGCGATACTCCATGAATACTCCGTTTGTTTCTCATTAAATAAGTGCTCAGGAATATCTTTAACAGTGTTTACTACCTCTTTCCGGGTTTCTTCAAGCTGTAAAATCATTATTTTCCTCCTTATTTATTCGTATTGTTTTTATTAAAAAGAGCTTGTCTAACTAGTAACTATTATACTATAAAGAAAATCCAATTCTTGTCATATTTATTCTACAAATTTCGCAATCTATTTTGTGGATGCATGTGATAAACTATCAGAGTTAAATTATTGAAACGTATGGAGGAAAATCATATGGATAGATCAAGACTTTATCCACTGTTAGCGTTAATAATTGGTGTTCTTGCTGTTTCAACATCTGCTATATTTGTTAAGCTAACATCGGCGCCGGCACCTGTAATCGCTTTTTATCGTTTATTTTTTTCTACTATACTTATCGCACCATTCTTTTTTATGAAAAATATAAGAGAAGTAAAGCTAATGACGAAAAAAGACTGGATTTACTCTATAATTGCTGGGGTATTTTTAGCTTTTCATTTTATTTTATGGTTTGAATCACTTAACTTTACATCTGTTGCAAGTTCCGTTGTTCTTGTAACATTACAGCCTTTGTTTGCCTTTATTGGTACGTATTTATTTTTTAAAGAAAAAGTCTCGAAAATAGCGTTATTTAGTGGAGCACTGGCTATAAGTGGAAGTGTCATTATAAGCTGGGGTGATTTTAAAATAAGCGGACTAGCTTTACTTGGGGATATTTTAGCGTTAGCGGCATGTGCAATGATTACGGCTTACTTATTGTTTGGACAGGGAATCAGGAAGCGTCATTCGTTAGGTCTCTACACATTCATTGTTTATGGAATAAGTTCGATTACATTGCTTTTTTATTGTTTATTACTACAATATCCTCTTGCACCATATCCAGTATCTGATTGGTACTATTTCCTATTGCTAGCGATTGTTCCTACATTATTGGGGCACTCTTTATTTAATTGGTCGTTAAAATGGGTAAGTACGAATACTATTTCGATTATGATTTTATTCGAACCAGTAGGAGCAATTGCTCTAGCCTACTATTTACTAGATGAAAAAGTATTTCTGACGCAAATAATAGGAAGCACTGTTATTATGATTGGAATCTTGTTATTTTTGCTTGAAAAGCACGTAATAAAACGATCGTCGAAAGTTTTGAAGCCTGCTAGCTAAAAGTTTGCAGGCTTATTTAGTGATTGTTTCTTAGCGTCTTTCACATATAATTTTTGTAACTCCTCTATTGTAAAACCTGTTGCAGTACTAAATCCTTTTTCAAAATCATTAACCTTTGCTGTTTCTTCAATAATTGTTTTAATAATAGATTCCCCGTACTGATTCACTATGAACTGAATGGCATAATAGCTTTGAGTGTAAACATCAAAGTCATTTAAGCGGAATTTCTCCCAATCATTATGTGTAACTAGCTTCTTGAAATCAGCTTCTTCAAATGGAAAATACCTGTGATCAACATTATACATTCCAACATACTCGGCAACTCCTTCGTGAAACCAAAGGGGAATTCGATAAACATATAATCCTTGCTCCTTAACAAAAGCTTGAAGTCGATAATGGGTATATTCATGCATAATTGTGCTGCTAAAATAAAACGACTGTGGCATCTCATCTGAAAGGATGGATGGTAAATCAGTAATTGCCACACCGATTATATCGTTAGGATCATCAAAATAACCTATTGTTTGCTTTAATGACGTCTTTTCGTAAAGCTCATCAGTAGAAGAATGAAGAATTAAATCAATTTCATTATCATTTATAGGTCCGAATAGATCTGTTGTTACTTGATCAGCTTTATTCAAAACATCTTTAATAATTGGGAGCAGCTCTTTTTCATGATTTTGATAATAGATGGTTACATTTTTGTGGGTAGCTCTTTTTTTATCTTTTTTCATCTTATTATAATCTGTAGTTGATGTATTGTTTGTTTGGAGGGGAAGTGTATATAGTTCTAGTTTTTCTTTAATTGTAAGGTTTTGACCGAACTCAGTGGAAATAATCAAATTGACCGAAAAAAAATAAAAAGATACAACAAAAGAAATCAAAGTTAGTAATGAAACAGAAAGTCCACCTGAGATTTCTTTGAAAAATAAAAATTTGAAATTTCCCCTAGAACGAATCATTCTGAAAATTAGGTAACAAAGCAATCCAAATGTGCAAGCGATCAAAAAGGAGCTAATAACAAGACTAACCTTAATCGAAAATAGTATATAGAAAAAAAGTGAAATCATTAACATAAATATCATGTAACAAAGAAATTGAATGATCTTTTTGCAAACCTTTTTTAAAATGGTCAAAGCATCCTCCTAAAGGTTCTTTTAAATGATATCTATGAAGGATTCACGCAAAAAATAACATCATAAAAATTCTTGAATTATAAAAGTACGTCTTAATAAAAATTGTTACTACAATACAACAACTGTTTAGAAAAGAAATTTTCTTAATCATAGAAAAAACGCTATGCAAAAGCACAGCGCTGGTTAAATTTGTTGATAGAAAATTGAAGATAAATGAGCAAAGGTAAATCCTAATGGTATGCTTAAAATAAGTGGCAGACCTTGAACTGGACCTTCCTCATTGCTTATTCGGATTGCTTCCTTATATCCATAGGAAAAATGAAAGATTGATAATGAAAGTGATAATAACATAATTGCATAAGATATACTCATCGTTTCTCCTCCGCTTTTATACAATCTAGTTCTTCTATTAGTAGTAAATGTATAAGGAGTGAAAAATATGATAGTTTTTTGAAAGTTTTCCTACTAGATTTACAATTTTTTTACTAGTACTATTATTTTCTATTAAAGGAAGATAGAGATGAAGAGAAGAAACGTTCTGAGTACATCTTATTCGCAAAATAAAAACCCTAGCATCTAGGTGAACTGCACCCCAATTGTTAGAAACCATCTAACAATCGGAGGTGCAGTTTTTCTATGGCCAAATTTTCTACAGAAGATAAATTACA
>NZ_VOQF01000050.1 GCF_007994985.1 Metabacillus litoralis
GAAGCATTCGTAAAATTATATACAAATTACACCCAACAGTTTAAACTAGACGTACTAAATTATATGATTGAACACGGTACGTCCATAATGGAAACAGCGGCCATCTTTAATATAGCTGCTCCATCCACAATTCTTGTTTGGAAAAAGCAATTTGAAACACAAGGATTAGATGCCCTTCAATCAAAGAAAAAGGGGCGTCCATCCATGAAAAAAGATGCGAAAAAACAAACAAAATCTAAACCACTAGAAGGGTCAGTCGAGGCACTAGAAGCACGTATTAAACAACTTGAAATGGAAAACGAGTATTTAAAAAAGTTGAATGCCTTAGTTCAAAACAAGAAAAAATCACCAAACAAGACAAAACGCAAGTAGTCTATGAATTAAGGCATAAATATCCGGTGAAAGCACTAGTAAAACTCGCTGGCATTCCACGTAGCACTTACTATGACTTAGTGGAACGTATGAATCGTCCAGATCCAGATTCCGATCTAAAAGTGGAAATAAAGACAATTTATGAAGAGCATGAAGGACGTTATGGCTATCGCCGTATTCGTGATGAACTTGCAAACCGTGGTCAAAAAGTGAATCACAAGAAGGTTCAACGGATTATGAAAGAACTAGGGTTAAAGTGTATCGTACGAATGAAAAAATATAAATCTTATAAAGGTTCGGTCGGTAAAATTGCGCCGAATATTTTAAATCGCCACTTTACGGCAAATACCCCAAATGAAAAGTGGGTAACTGACATTACAGAATTTAAAATATCTGGTGAGAAACTTTATTTATCGCCTGTCTTAGATTTATTTAATGGGGAGATAATCTCATACACAATTGGTTCTAGACCAACCTATTCTCTTGTTTCAGATATGTTAAAGAAGGCTTTCAAACGTTTACCTGATATCCACCAGCTACTTATGCATTCCGATCAAGGCTGCCATTATCAAATGAAGAAATATCGTCAGGCACTTGAATCAAGAGGGATTGTTCAAAGTATGTCCCGTAAAGGAAACTGTTACGACAACTCTGTTATGGAGAACTTCTTTGGAATTATGAAATCTGAGTTCCTCTACATAAAAGAATTCGAA
>NZ_VOQF01000051.1 GCF_007994985.1 Metabacillus litoralis
GCGACCCCCACCTTGGCAAGGTGGTGTTCTACCACTGAACTACTTCCGCAATATTCTCATAAGAGAATTCTCGTAAGTTATTTTCGCTTCGCGAAAAAACTTTGGTGCGGGTGAAGGGACTTGAACCCCCACGTCACAAGGACACTAGATCCTAAGTCTAGCGCGTCTGCCAATTCCGCCACACCCGCATGGGGTGTAAATGGTGAGCCATGAAGGATTCGAACCTTCGACCCTCTGATTAAAAGTCAGATGCTCTACCAACTGAGCTAATGGCTCATTATTTATAATGAGTTAAAATGTGGTGCCGGCGAGAGGACTTGAACCCCCAACCTACTGATTACAAGTCAGTTGCTCTACCAGTTGAGCTACACCGGCTTAAATGGTTAGTTTTCTTAATCCTACCAAAGTCTAAGGAAAGTTAATTTCACCTTGCATAAATATCTCAATGGATAGTTATTTTCGCTTCGCGAAAAATCTTTGGTGGAGGATGACGGGATCGAACCGCCGACCCTCTGCTTGTAAGGCAGATGCTCTCCCAGCTGAGCTAATCCTCCATAATAATTTTCTTGAAGCAGCCTGGCGACGTCCTACTCTCACAGGGGGAAACCCCCAACTACCATCGGCGCTGAAGAGCTTAACTTCCGTGTTCGGAATGGGAACGGGTGTGACCTCTTCGCCATCATCACCAGACAAGTGCGACAAGAATTATTATACTATTTTAATGGAATATTTCAAGTCTTTTTTTATAAAAACTTTTATATTCCTTCAAAACTAGATAACGATTATACAATTCAATTCACTTCAACTAAGTTTTTGCTCTTACTTTGTCCAGCTACAGAAGCCAAATCCTACGGTAATTTCACTCTCTCGGACGAAGT
>NZ_VOQF01000052.1 GCF_007994985.1 Metabacillus litoralis
AGCAGGATAGAGCAACGGCCTTCTAAGCCGTCGGTCAGAGGTTCGAATCCTCTAAGGCGCGTAATAGGACTGATACAAAAAAGAGCGATTGGATCTATCCAATCGCTCTTTTTATACCATTTAGATAACCTATGAATCTATATAAATGGTATGTCTCAACTTGTGACTAACGATCTCTAAAAATTTAAGATAATACTTTAGGGTTCCTTTTAGAACCTATTAATAATATGTTTTCCCGTCCTGACGAACAGGTATCACCCTATATTGTTCTTGTTTATTATATTTTTTTTGTAAAAAATCTATAAATTCAATATGATTTACAACTACTTTGATAATCTCTGCTGAAAGCATTGTTTTTGTCATGTCACAACTAATAGCTAATTTTTTTAACTTGTCATGAGTATCTTGATCAAGTGAAGCATTCACACGAATTTTTTTATCAGAACGAACTTTGTCTTCTTTCTTACGTAAGTCTAGACTAATCACTCTATCCCTCCTCTTTTTTTATTTTCAGCATCAGATTTTTAAAAGTTAAGTCACTAACACCGTTACAGATTTCATCCGTTAGTCTGTAACTATGTTACGCTGTTACATTAGGTAATATGCATTCATATCAATACTTCAAGCTCCCTCGTAGGATATATGGAATGTCGGTAACCTCTATTAATTACTTTCAAAAAAACCACCATCTCCCCTACTACTTAATAAACATTTACATCTTAGTTGTTGACTTCTGCGAATTTATGCAGTAGAATGTTTTAAGTATTTAACTGACTCAAGAAAATAGTTTATTTCTTTCAAAAGAAGTATTGACTTCTACGAAGTTAAATGATATACTAATTACTCAGTCGTTGGTTGTTCAAATGTTTTGT
>NZ_VOQF01000053.1 GCF_007994985.1 Metabacillus litoralis
AACAGCATAAGCCTCTGAGTCTCTTTTCCACTCTAAAATTCTATCTTGATCAGCAGATGTTAACTTGTCTCCATAACCAACCGCGTCAGCTCCTAGTGCTTTTACAAAAATAGTTGCCATGTCTTCACGAGTTAGATTTGTGTTAAATCCAAAATTACCTTCCCCAGTTCCACTTATCAAGCCAGCTTTTACAGCAGCCTCTACATACGCATAAGAATAGTGGTCAACTGGTACATCTGAAAACGTAGCAGTAACTGACGAATTTGAAGAGTCTAATTCAAGTGATTTTGCTAGGACACTAGCAAAGTCTTGTCTTGTTATCTTACCTGTTACATTAAAATCTCCATTTGCATCCCCTGAAATAATACCCTTTTCTACTAATTCCAATATTGCATCTTTAGCATAAGATCCTTCAATATCTGTAGATGCGGAAACAGAGTTAAAAGAAAACAGCAAGATAAATCCAGTTAAAAACAATGACTTCGTGAAATAACTTTTCATACAATCCCCCCTACTTTTTTACTATTTCTATAACAAGAAAATTGTATCACTACATTTTTCCTTTGTATACATCTTTTGGCATGTAGTACAAATACAGTTTGTGTCGTAATCTTTTACTACTACGCAATATTAGAGTTACTCCACAAACCGGCCAGAATGCGGAAGTGAGATATATGTTAACCTTAGGTTTCTCCCCCAAGACGTGTTAATAACACTTATCTTTTAGTTCCTGATCTAATAAAAAAACGTCTCAACCCCAGTACTTTCAAGGATTTGAGACGTTTTAACTACTCATATTCAGTTGTGTTAATAGATATTTTAAACGAAGTTAAGACTTTAAGAATAATAGGGAG
>NZ_VOQF01000054.1 GCF_007994985.1 Metabacillus litoralis
AATCGAACCCACGAATGCCTGAACCACAATCAGGTGCGTTAACCACTTCGCCACAACCGCCATAAACATTGATTAAATTAAAAATGGTGGCTCAGGACGGAATCGAACCGCCGACACATGGATTTTCAGTCCATTGCTCTACCAACTGAGCTACTGAGCCAATAAGGTTTACGGCTTCCACTAAGCTTCAAATCTCTTCGCTTATTGACACCCTCTTACTCTGTACATTTAAAGAAAATGAAAAAATGATCTGTTACATTTTAAAATGGCGGTCCGGACGGGACTCGAACCCGCGACCTCCTGCGTGACAGGCAGGCATTCTAACCAACTGAACTACCGGACCAAGTTTTTTTCACTACGTGAAAATAAACATCTTTGCACTTGCTTTAAGAAAATAGTGAAAATAAACATCCTTGTAAAATTCCCTTAAAACGAAATGAAAAACTTCGTAAGAAATTGGTTGCGGGGACAGGATTTGAACCTGCGACCTTCGGGTTATGAGCCCGACGAGCTACCAGACTGCTCCACCCCGCGATAATAAGGTATAAAGTTTACATTATAAGAATATGGAGGAGGAAGGGGGATTCGAACCCCCGCGGGTTTTGACACCCCTGTCGGTTTTCAAGACCGATCCCTTCAGCCGGACTTGGGTATTCCTCCGGATATTCGGATAATGGTGGACCTTGTAGGACTCGAACCTACGACCGGACGGTTATGAGCCGTCTGCTCTAACCAACTGAGCTAAAGGTCCAAAATGGTAGCGGCGGAGGGAGTCGAACCCACGACCTCACGGGTATGAACCGTACGCTCTAGCCAG
>NZ_VOQF01000055.1 GCF_007994985.1 Metabacillus litoralis
CCAGAATTGGTAAACAAGCTTCATTAATTGCGCAATCATCAGATGGTACACCACTTTTATGGAAGTCAAAATATGGTGATGGAAAATTTGTGTTTTTTAACGGAACGATTCTAGCAGATGCCAAGCAAAGTGGCCTTTTCACAAAGGGTATTCAGCTTATGGTTCCAACCTTTATCTATCCTGTTGTAAATGCAAAGGTGACAGCTTTAGAAGGCTTCCCATTCCAAACAAATAACAATATACACAAAGATTCGGGAATGACGAACGAAAATTTCATGCGTCATGTCGTTTGGTCAGAATTACAGAGGCTAGAAGCGAAGTATGACCTCAATTACACAGCATCCTTTGTTGCTTCTTCTGATGAAATGAAAGCAGAAACACAAGCCTTTGAGTTAGATAGAGTAAGAGAGAATACAATTGTTTACGGAAGAGAACTGCTGCGCATGGGCGGGGAGTTAG
>NZ_VOQF01000056.1 GCF_007994985.1 Metabacillus litoralis
ATATATACCTGTCGAGCAGAGTGACCACCTAACTCATTATAACGTGATAAAAGACGTGTTTCCTGATTTACAAACGATTATGACTGATGTCGAAAAGCCATCACTACTTGATCAGAATACAGCTGTATTACCTAGACAGCTTCAAGGCTTTCAAGTTGACTCTTATTCAAAATGGCTTGCTTATAACGGCCTTTTTACAACAGGTTTTTTATCACATTCGGTAACACCACAGCTATTATTGAAGGATAAAGATGCTGACGATTCACTACAGCAATTTTCAGCGCTACAAAGCAATCTGAAAAAAGATGCTCCGTGGCTACGATATGTGAAAGTATCT
>NZ_VOQF01000057.1 GCF_007994985.1 Metabacillus litoralis
CCAGAATTGGTAAACAAGCTTCATTAATTGCGCAATCATCAGATGGTACACCACTTTTATGGAGTTCAAAATATGGTGATGGGAAATTTGTGTTTTTTAACGGAACGATTCTAGCAGATGCCAAGCAAAGTGGGCTTTTCACAAAGGGTATTCAGCTTATGGTGCCAACCTTTATTTATCCAGTTGTAAATGCAAAGGTGACAGCTTTAGAAGGCTTCCCATTCCAAACAAATAACAATATACACAAAGATTCGGGAATGACGAACGAAAATTTCATGCGTCATGTTGTTTGGTCAGAATTACAGAGGCTAGAAGCGAAGTATGACCTCGATTACACAGCATCCTTTGTTGCTTCTTCTGATGAAATGAAAGCAGAAGCACAAGCCTTTGAGTTAGATAGAGTAAGAGAGAATACAATTGTTTACGGAAGAGAA
>NZ_VOQF01000058.1 GCF_007994985.1 Metabacillus litoralis
CTATATACCTGTTGAACAAAGTGAACACCTAACACATTATAACGTGGTAAACGCTGTGTTTCCTGATTTACAAACGATTATGAATGATGTAGAAAAGCCATCACTACTTGATCAGAATACTGCTGTATTACCTAGACAGCTTCAAGGATTTCAAGTTGATTCTTATTCAAAATGGCTTGCTTATAACGGCCTTTTTACAACAGGTTTTTTATCACATTCAGTAACACCACAGCTATTATTGAAGGATAAAGATGCTGACGATTCCCTACAGCAGTTTTCAGCGCTACAAAGCAATCTGAAAAAAGATGCTCCGTGGCTACGATATGTGAAAGTATCT
>NZ_VOQF01000059.1 GCF_007994985.1 Metabacillus litoralis
AAAAATTCAAAATCGAATCAATTCGTTCACTAACAAGTAAATCAAATAAAATTGGCCAATTTATTTCATCTCCCCCTATTAAGGAGCTAAATGCCTGCTTTTCTTCAGCGGTAATGTTATATCGTTTGCCTGATACAATTTCTTCCGATAGAAAGGAATCAAGGTGAATATCATACACCTCGACTAAATTTGCAGGAGCTTTATATTTTCGTTTCTTCGTATTTTCCTTTTTAGCTGATATCGATAAAATGATAAACTCGTGCTGCGGCAATTGTGTTAATAGGGACTGTGCCCAACTTGAAACTCCGCCTGTAACATATGGATAAGATCCTTCTGTTATTAAACAAATTCTCATCGTTATCATTCCAATCTAATAGTAAACGTTAATTGATTTGTTTCGATTAAGTAGAGATCTTGACCAACATTTGTTATTTTGCAGCTTTCTACAGAAGAAACTGGCTTTTCAGATGAAAAGAAAAAATAAGCTGGAGCATTTAGTTTGTTAAGATGAAAGGTAATTCCATCATTTGTATGCTCTTCTGTTACGATCGTTTCAACATAATTTTGCACATCATCCAACGTATCAGATACTTTCACATATCGTAGCCACGGAGCATCTTTTTTCAGATTGCTTTGTAGCGCTGAAAA
>NZ_VOQF01000006.1 GCF_007994985.1 Metabacillus litoralis
GAACTCATTTTACCCAAGTTGCCTAAAGAAATAACCGTGTCTAACTTTAAGGGGTCACTTCATTTCTCAGAAGGTTTTTTGTTTCTTAATTAATTTTCAAACATCACTTGATTCTTCCCATTACGTTTTGCCTTATATAAAAGGGCATCCGCTTGCTTGAAAAAATGGAGCTTACTGAGTCCCGCGTTAAAGTCCTTTAAACCAATACTTACGGTTACTTTCACAGCTTTCATTTCTTCATGGTTTATCTGAGAAATATGTAATCGAATATCTTCTATAAGTTGATAAGTTTCTTCAAGACTTTTGTTTGTTAGTAAAAGAGCAAACTCCTCACCACCATAACGAGCAACAATATCATTTTCAGTTACTTTATCAACAATTGCGTTTGCCAGACGCTTTAATACTAAATCACCAACACTGTGTCCGTACGTATCATTAATCGTTTTAAAGTTATCAATATCTAGGATTGCTAGTTGAAGAGGCATTTCATATTTTAAGCTTTGTTCAACAAATTGATCTAAATATTCTTGAAAGGTCTTATGATTATATAAATTTGTAAGTGCATCTATTTTCGTCAATCTTTCCATCATCGTACTTTTAACAAGCAATTCCTTTTCCTTCTCAGAAGCTTTTTTTACAATTTGTAATACTTCATTTCCTCTTTCAAGTATGGCCAAATAAATAAAATAACCTGCAAATAAAGAAAGTAAATAAGAGAAAAATTCGTATTCAGATACAGATTCTCTTATAGCTGGAAATATATAAATAACCGATAATGCAACCATATTAACAATAAAGCTAAAAAGCAGCTTACTTTTGTCAAAATAAATTAAAGCCACTGACATCGGCAATAACAACATAACCTGTAATCCTGGAACATCAGGATGTGTCAGAATAATAACCAGAGCTACCAAAGTACCAGAAATGGTCAAGAACCTAGAGCTGTAAATTTTCTTTACTTTAATAAAATAAACACAACCTAGCATAATTAGTAGTTGCACACTTGTTGGTAAAATTATTTTGTATACAAGAAATTCACTTATCCAATCTGGGTAGTTGAGAAATGTAACAAATAAACCTATACATTGTCCTAAAACAGATATTATCACCATTAACCAATAAAATCCGAGGATTTTCTCAAACCATTGTTTATAATCCATTCTTGATAGATTATGATACTTCTCCACTGAAAATCCCTTCCTTCAACATAGCTATCGAACTAACTGTTTTATAATTCATTATACACCTAAAATAGGTCTATACACCCAAAAATATGAAAATACCAATCATGTCTTTTTCGACAAAAAGTTCACTTTTCCCTTCTTTAAGTAGATATTAAGAGTCAAATTACCCATAAAATTCTTCAGCTGTATTATTTATTCAAACAGTGAAACCTTTAATTCTTTGTTACAACAATGAACAAGCATAGCATGTAGCTGGCCTCTATGATGATATAGATGTGCTAAGATCTCTAAAAGCCATTCATACCTTGTATAAGAAACACCCCAATATGTTGTTACTTTCTCTGTAAGATCTACCCCAGACAAACTTAAATAATGCTTTTTTAATTGAAGAAAGTTACGATTTATAGCTATTTTCATTTCACTTATTGAATTATATGAAACACTAGAATAATAGTGTTTCATTTCTCTTTCTGACACAGAGTTCCCAATCATCAAATCCGCCTCACAAATATTTGTTAGATGTTCTAAGAGTTCACCTATTGATGCCTTGTTTGTAGTTGGTCTTTTATTAAGGTCAGAATTGTCTAACTCATCCATCATTTGTATCAATGTTTTTATTGCAAATTCAATCTGATGTAAAACACTTTGAACGTGATTATTCATTCCATTCAACTCCATATTAAGTTTAGTTTAAAATCTAGATGCACCCAGAAAGTCATGTTACATATTTTTAAAGAAGGCTGTTTTCATAAACTTTGTTGTTTCTAGAAGCATGATGGAAATAACAAAGTTTAGTGGCATCTTTTCTTCTACAAATCGCACCTTTTATGCGATAACACACTGGTTGCAACAAATAATGAAGTCTAATAGAAACAATCTTTCAAAAAAGAGCATTAAAGAAAGATCAAATTAAAAACAATTAATTGATTAATATATTAAGATTTCACACAAATTTGTCGATATATAGGAATATAACACCAAATCTTTTGTATTGAGGAGATTCAAAAATGATCGTAAAACTTTTAAGAAATATTAAAATAGGCTGGAAGTATAGTGTAGCATTAATTTTTTCAATTGCTCTATTTGGAATATCGGCATTGATTATTTTCGGACAAATGCAAAATGTAAGCGAAGAACTTAACGCATTGGAAAGACGAAGTGAAAGAGCAGTTAAAACAGAGGAAATGTCCGCTCTATTTTCTAGTAAAGATATTAGAATTGCAGATTACATTAACAACCGAAATGATAACTATATTAAAGAATTCGAAGAGAGAAGAACTGAATTCAATACCTTACAAGAAGAACTTCAAAAGTCTATTGATACAAAAAAGGAAGAAGAATTATTTACTTTAATCGCAAAAAATGATCAAAAAGTAAACGACATTTTCTTAAATGAAATCGTACCTGCAGTTAATAATGGAAATACAGCAGTAGTATTAACAAATAGGGAGCATACACAAATTTTAAGAAGTGCTTCAATCAGATTATTAGATGATTTAAGAGAACTTATTAATGACCAACGTGATGCTGCAATGACTAACACTAAAAATAGTATACAACAATCCATCTACACGTTAATCATTTGTATTTCTATTTCTATCATTGTGGGGATTGCTATCGTACTTATTGTTAACCGTATCGTACAAAAGGGCTTAAATTCAGTAATTGACATGGCTAAAGAGATTTCTGAAGGCAATTTATCTATTGAAGAAAATACGTATTCTGGAAAAGATGAGATTGCTCAACTAAGTACAGCGATGAATGAAATGCTTGTTAACTTAAAGGATATGGTAAATCAAATATCTAATGTTTCAGAAGTAGTATCTAGTCAAAGCGAGGAGCTAACTCAGTCTGCAAATGAAGTAAAAGATGGAAGTAATCAAGTTGCAGCAACTATGCAAGAACTTTCCGCTGGTTCGGAGTCACAAGCAAACGCTTCAACAGATCTAGCTGAAACTATGATCTCTTTTATTGGCAAAATACAAGAATCTAACTCCTACGGTGAAAACATTGTCACATCATCTCATTCTGTTTTGGGATTAACTGAAGAAGGAAGTACTTTAATGAGTTCTTCTATAAATCAAATGCAAAATATCAATCATATAGTCAAGAGTT
Organism: Metabacillus litoralis; assembly: GCF_007994985.1. Classification (GTDB taxonomy): domain Bacteria; phylum Bacillota; class Bacilli; order Bacillales; family Bacillaceae; genus Metabacillus; species Metabacillus litoralis. The sequence goes on from NZ_VOQF01000006.1 coordinate 3,300, forward strand.
CTGTAGAGAAGGTCAAGCAACTTGATACGAAATCAAAAGAAATCTCTAATTTAGTAGGTGTTATTCAATCTATTGCTGAGCAAACAAATTTACTTGCACTTAATGCAGCAATCGAAGCGGCTCGTGCAGGAGAACATGGAAAAGGCTTTGCAGTGGTTGCTGATGAAGTGAGGAAATTAGCTGTAGAAGTATCAGATTCAGTAGCGAATATTACTGGAATTGTTGAGAGTATCCAAGTTGAATCCAATAACGTTGTATCAACTTTAGAATCTGGTTACGAAGAGGTGGAAAAAGGGACGTCTTCTATCCAAACAACCGGTAAAACATTTGAAGATATTAAATCAGCTATTTCAGCTGTTGTCAATCAAGTTCAAGATGTATCAAATAGATTAAAAGAAATTGATCAAGATTGTGGAAATATGAGTCATTCTATTGATAATATCGCATCTATTTCTGAAGAATCAGCAGCAGGAATTGAACAAACATCTGCTTCTATTCAACAAACAAGCAGCTCAATGGAAGAAATATCTTCTAGTGCAGAACATCTGTCAAAATTAGCAGAAGATCTTAACGGATTAGTAAGAAAATTTAGATCTTAATTATTAACTTATATAATGATGACTCAAAGCCGACATTATGTGGCTATTGAGTCATCTTTTATTATGTAGAGAAAGACCTTACAAGAGTATTTCCCTTAATCGTTTCCATACTAGTTCAAAAAGCATAATGATATAATCCATAATATAATGGACCTATAAGTATCACTAACATTAGAAATGATAAAACGATTCTGACAGTCTTAGGTATTTCCTCAAAATCCTCATCCTCATAATGATCTTGGATAAATAGTCCAAAAAAGATATCCCAAGCAATCCCTCCAAAGAAGACTATTTTCCATACAAGCGGTGTTAATATTTGTATATTTGTAACAAACCCAAATAACCCAATCCATGTGATAATTGAAATAACAAAATCTACCTTCGTTAATTTTGTTTTATACATACCTTTAATAAGAAAAAAAATTGCAGTTGTCCCTAAAAGCCCTAAATAAATAATCCATAAAATATGTCCATTCATTTTTCCTTCATCTTTCTATCTAATTATTTACTAAACTTACTAAAACTAGAAATTAATTCTAAAAAAAGTATAAAGAAGAAGATTTCTTCAAAAAAGATATAAGTAAAAAAGACTATTTAATTTATTTACCCCATATAACTAGTATAATAGATATAGTACTATATAAGACAACATTCATGGGGGAAAATTAATGACTACAAAAATAACTAAACACGATATAGGAGAAACTCAGGAAGATCGCCATATACTTGACTCAATTATTATGGTTATTCCAATTATTCATTCTATGCTTCCACACATCGCTATTGGTGTGACAAATACTGAAGAATGGATTGCATATTATCCTGGTAAAAAGATCGATATTGGAGCAAGACCTGGTCATAAAATTAATCCTAGAGAACCTCTAGCAGATTGTATTAAAAACAGGAAAATCATTCGAACAGAAGTAGATCCCGAATTTTTCGGATTTCCATTTACAGGGTTAGCAACACCAATCATCGAAGGAAATAAAGTTGTAGGTGCCATTGCTATTCAAATTCAAGAACAAAATGAGAAAGAATTACGTCGAATTTCAGATCAAATAGTTATCTCCATTACTCAAGCAAATAACCGTGTAACAACAATTGCAGAGGGAGCTGACGATCTCTCTCAAACTAGTAATACCCTTCTCTCTCAATCTAAAAAAGCAAAGGATGAAGTTAAGGACACAGACGATGTTTTAACTTTCATTAAAAGAATTGCTGATCAAACAAACCTATTAGGCTTAAATGCATCAATTGAGGCTGCACGTGCAGGTGATATGGGTAGAGGTTTTGGAGTTGTAGCTAACGAAATTAGAAAGCTTTCAAATGAGACAGTTTCCTCTACAGAAAAAATCCGTACAACACTAACAAACATACAAAAATCAATGGATGATATATCAGCTTCTATTGAAAAAGTTGTTGCTGTAGGTAAAAATCAAGCAGCATCAACTGAAGATATTTCATCCTTCATCGATGAAATCGAAAAAATGAGTAAAGACTTAAATAAATATGCATCAGAGTTAGGATAAACATTTTCATACATTAAAGGAGCAGAGATATTGCTGCTCCTTTTTTTCTTATAACATAAAGGGTGCTTCATTTATCAACAATACCAAAATTAGTATTTATTATTACTGTAAGCCATTACGATTTTGGAAGGAGAAAATAGAACCTTCCCTTCTAGAGAAAGCTCTGTTGCTAACTCATGAGTTAATTTTTCACCATTAGCATTATGAATGGCTTCCATTTCTGCAGCATTTGGCACCAATGTATCTGTTGTCCAATCAATCCATTTTCCATATTGACTAATCCAATTCATTAGTTTTTCTTCAGGGTTTTTTGATATCTTAAAATCCTCTATATCTAAATTATAACCACACTTATTACACCAAATTGGATCTGCCCCAATATCTGCTTCGACCTTAAATTCAAGCACTTTATTTACTCCACATCCACATTCCATATTAGTACCTGCCTTTTAGAGTTCATGTCTTTACATCACTATACAGTTTCACATCAAATACCTCAGTCATTAATTGATCATTCTTTTCATTACTTGTTAAAGGTTTTTTCTGTGTATTGTTTCCTTCAAGTTACCGATGGAAATTATAGTCTACGAAGCAACTCTATTAAAAAACCACTCACAAATTGAGTAGTTTTCATACTTATTATAATCTAAATTTACTAACAACTGATTTTAATTCTTCTGCCATTTGCGTTCAGAACTACAAATGATAGTTAATTACTCCCTGCTACTTTTTTTATCCAAAAAGTCATTATAACTTTCAACATAATAAGGTGTTTTATCTTTCTCAAGAATAATAAAACCAGAACTATAATTAAATCTCATTTTCTCATGAGCTTTTCTAAAAGAATCATCGACCTTATAATAAATTGTGAGACCGCTAACTGACTGATCTTCCTTAAATTCATCAATACTCTTCTTAAAATAAGTAGTAGTGTTTTTTTCATCTTCATATCCTACAACATAAAATTCATTTTCACTTTCTGGTATAAAATCAATGAATTCCTTAGGTATTGTATTTGTGCTTGTACAGCCAGTTAAAATAAGTAAAAAAATTAGGAGTATTAATTTGCATCTCATATTTAATTCCACCTTATTTCTTCTGTAATAAATCTAATAGCTTATATTGAAACTCTTGAAACCAAATCGTGAAATAAGTCATTTGATCAAAATATAGTAAAATACCAAGAATAATCATGACAAATCCACCAATTTTCATAAACATTCGTGAGTACTTCAAGATGAATTTTGTTTTGCTAATAAAAAAAGCCATAATAATGAAAGGTAAACAAAACCCGAGTGCATAGCCAGTAATATTGATCATCGCTTGTGAAGGATTCAGGGCACTCGTATACATAATAACACCAAATATTGGACCAATACATGGAGTCCAACCAGCTGCAAAACCAAGGCCAATAAAAAAGGAATTTATATAACCGATTTTTCCTTTTTTCTGTGATCTAGTATCCTTCAGCATAAATTTCGCTTGAAAAACTTCCAGCATAAACAACCCCATTAAAACAATAAATATACCACCTAACATTCTAATTAAATCTTGGTACTCTTTGAAAATTGCACCAACACTACTCATCGAAAATCCTAATATATAGTAAATAACAGAAAATCCGATTGAAAAGAATACAGAATGTGTAAGAATCGTTTTTCTATGTAAGTTGGACTTCTCACCCTTTAACTCACTTACTGACATACCAGTAATATATGAAATAAACGATGGATAAAGCGGCAAACAACAGGGTGAAATAAACGCCAACAACCCTCCACTAAAAGCTAATAAAAAAGTCACATTTCCCATATAATCCCTCCTAACACCCATTATAAAGAAAAACTAAGCAAAAGCAGGTGGAAAAGATGAACGTTTTATAACGAATGGATTAGGGGTGTTGTTAATAGCTGTTACAATTATTTTATTTCTAGACAAAGGCCTTAAATTGTAAATGTACGCCTTGATTGTCTCTTCCTCCATTACAAGTATCATGGTGTAAAAAATAAGTTATAAATAGAAAATGAATGAAGGATATAGTTTTATAATGAAATGACAAACATTGAAGTTAACAGAAGAAAAATAGAAGAAATAAATATTATATTTTGACGTGGATTAAATGACGGATATGCATTAGGAAACGTAACAGGTGCTGCTAATGAAAAATATTGTTTTTTTAATCATTTTATAATTCCTAGTTGAATAAGCAATGATTATTAATGCGACACCACAATTCTGCATAAAAGATTGCGAAACTAATGAAAATTCTTCAATTGACAGTGTGATGATCAAAAAATTACAGACCTACTCTAAAGATATTGTTTTAGTGGAGACTATTTAGGGTTGATTGGAGCGGAAGGTGCGAGACTCCTGCGGGTGCAGCGGGACAGGTGAGATCCCACAGGCGCTGTGCGCCGAGGAAGCTCACCGCCTGCCCTAGGAAAAATTTCTTTTTGAAAAAGCCGGCAGTTGGGCATTTTCAATATTTTTCCCCGCGGAAAGCGAGCATCCTGTAGCAGAAATCAACTATCACAATACTTATATTTACCCCTACGTCCTATCTACTATACTCTTTATATGCTTTTCTATCTTTATAAAAATCTAAACAGCCCAAAAACTCATTAGCTAGTATCTCCATTTTCTCTAAATCATTTCTAGTCACAACAGAATCGGCAGGATCCCACCTCACCGTTCTAACAAAATAATAATTTTTAATCGGTGAAAAAATAACTTTTGAAAAAGGATAGTCATCAAACATAAATTCAATAGTACCTCGTCTTTTATAGGAATGATTGATAATTTTCATGAATAACTTTCCACACCTTTTATCTTGTTGTTTTAGTCAATCTTGCTTCTTTAAAAAAGAGAGAGTTGCATATCTCCATCTTCATGATCGATATTCTCTTCTACATTTTCCTCACTTTTGGGTTCAGGATCCTGAATCACCTTTGATACAACCTCATATCTACAATCATGTTGATCCTTCTCCAATGATTTCAATACATCACTCTTCAGTAATTTTTCTAGGTAAATAACAACTTCAACATATAGTTTAGGTCTTCCTGTAGAAAATTGTTTATCAGAAAATCCATAGTTTTCGATTAGTTCATTACATAATGTCATAGCGGAAATTTGATCATGTTTTTCTATATAGCTTGCAATATCTAAATATAATTTTTGCTTATTCATATAGCCCACCTTTTATAGTTCTTCCTTTATTATAACGCACTCTTCTTACAACAAAAATAAGCATGTTTATACATTTTCACTAACACTCACTGTATTATCTTCAACCTTCTGGGTTGTTGAGTTTAATACATAAATGCCAGCTATAACAAGACATAACCCTACCATCTTGTATAAATTAAAACTTTCTTGAAACAGAAAAACACCAATTAATGCTGTAAGAGCAGTACCTAAGCCAGACCATGTTGCATATGCTGATGATAGCGGTATTGTTTTAAGTGCATAACTTAAAGCCAAGAATGCTAGTGAAAATCCAACAATCACACCAAGTGAAGGTATAAAATTTGTAAAACCATTTGATAGTTTTAACATTGTTGATCCAAAAACCTCTGATAGCACAGCGATCATTAAAAATAGTATCCCCTTCATATTTTCCCCTTCCTTTTTTAATTACTCATATTCATTAGTACTAAACCAACAACAAGTAGACCTATTCCCACAAACCCCTTTTTATTGATTTTTTCCTTAAAAAGAAAAACACCTACACACACTGTGAAAATAGTTCCAACACCACTCCATGTCGCATAAACAATACCTAAAGGTAGTGTTTTCAATGTAATGGAGAGTAAATAAAATGCCAATCCATAACCGATAACTACACAGATCACAGGAATTAATTTTTTAAATCCATCAGAAAGCTTTAACATAGTTGAACCAAATACCTCTAGCAGGATTGAACAAAATAATAATAGATAGGCCATTAACTATACCTCCTCAAGCTTTCCCAGTAAATATTTGATAAGATGAACAGCTTCCTCTTTTTCAATAACATCTAAGTGAAACATGCTTGAAAACCAAAGTCCATCACAAACAAATCGTATAGTTAATACATCTTCTCGTTTTACCTTTTCTCTATTGAAATCAAGTTCCCATTGTTCATATTGCTTTCTCCATAGTGTCAAGGCTTCTATATTATTTGCCAATGAAGCTAATAAACTTGAATTTAGTAATATATGATTTGATTCTGTAAGTTCATTTATTGTTGCCAATGCATAAGCTCTTAAGAATTTCCCATTTTCTTCTTTTATATTTACCAATTCAAGATTAATCTTTCTTTTGAACTCCTCTAAAGCATAAACATTGAGTGCTGTTATTAACTCTTCTTTGTTAGGAAAATGATAAAGTAATCCGCCCTTACTAATTCCCGCTTCTTTAGCGACCATTTCTAATGTTAATTTATTTAACCCAAAATCAACAATAACTCTAGAAGCTGCTTCTAAAATTTGTGATTGTCTACTCATGACCAGCACCTCTCTTCAACTGTACCGACTGGACGGTTTTGTGATTAGTTTACAGCCTTACGTTCCTATGGTCAATCGTTTTTCTAAGCTTTCATGCTATTTAACTGCTATTATAATCAACTTTTAAAACAAGGTAAAAACCTTACTATAAAGTAGGTAGCAATATTTTTTCTCATTAACTGTCCAACCAATTATTAGCTGAAACCCTCTTTTATTCATATTCGATAAGTAGTAAGGCTAAATAGTTTTTTTATTATCATCTATTGAAAAGTTTTACATAATGACATTATAATAGTGAATTCGTCTATATATTGTATCTATTTTCCTTAATCAAAATATAGAGTAATATATTTATATTGCTGCAAATATATTTTGCAGGTTCTTCCATGAAATTAAGGTATATAACCAACTTGTCACTTGGCACAAAACTTGCTTATTAATTTTTATATATTATGACTATTCAAAAAGAAAGAAAAAAAGGAAAGGGGTTTAAATATGATTAAACACACTACTATAACAAGGGGTGTATTCAATGGATAAACGGTTAAAAAAGGAAGAAGTGTATACAACTAGAGACTATTTACAATTTATCCTTCCATCGTTAATAGGAATTTTCCTTTTTGTTATCCCTTTGTCAATCAATGGGGAGTTTACAATTTCTGTTGCATTAATGGCTGGATTTGTCCAAACTGCTTTTGGAGAAGCGCTTCCTTATATCGCAACTTTTCTTATTACGATTGCTGCTCTCTTATCTCTTTTTACAAAGATAATTCAGCCTAGCTTAATCATTAATAGACCTTTTTTAGATAAACTATTTAATGTTTCTTGGATTTGGCAAATAACAAGATTATTAGGAATGATTTTCTCCATCATCGCATTGTTTAAAATAGGTCCTAACTCTTTATGGAGTGAAGCCACAGGTGGGCTATTATTATTTGATTTGATACCAGTTTTATTTTCAGTGTTTCTGTTTGCAGGATTATTTCTACCTCTGCTATTAAACTTTGGCTTACTAGAATTATGTGGGGCATTATTCACAAAAATCATGCGCCCTTTATTTACCTTACCAGGACGATCTTCGATAGATTGTTTAGCATCTTGGTTAGGAGATGGAACGATCGGGGTTCTTTTAACAAATAAGCAATATGAAGATGGTTATTATACCAAACGTGAAGCAGCTGTTATCGGCACAACTTTTTCAGTTGTATCAATAACCTTCACAATTGTCATTATGTCATATCTTAAGTTGGAGCAATACTTTGTATCATTTTATTTAACGATTGTTATAGCAGGGCTTGCATGTGCTTTTATTAGCCCTAGAATTCCACCTCTATCTCGTAAATCTAATACATTTTATAATGAGAATGAAAAAGTCGATGAAGCAATTCCTTCTGACATTTCATCATTAAAGTGGGGTTTCCAACATGCTATCAAGCAAGCTAGAGGAAATAAATTCACCACTAATCTCAAAGGAGGAATTGAGAACGTACTAGACATGTGGCTTGGTGTCCTTCCTATTGTTATGGCAATTGGGACACTGGCTTTGATCATTGCAGAATATACACCTTTATTTAAAATACTAGGATATCCGTTTATTCCAGTATTAGAGCTCATGCAAATCCCTGAAGCTTCAGAGGCTTCACAAACAATGCTAATTGGTTTTGCTGATATGTTTTTACCGGCTATTATCGGAAGTGGAATTGAAAGTGAGATGACCCGATTTGTAATCGGCTGCTTATCCATCACACAATTGATCTACATGTCAGAAGTTGGTGGGCTACTTCTTGGTTCAAAATTACCTGTTTCATTCTTAGATTTAGTTCTTATTTTCTTACAACGAACGATTATTTCATTACCGATTATTGTTGTGATTGCTCATATCATTTTTTAGATTTACAGCATAAAAAAAGAATGAAATCCTGTTGGATTTCATTCTTTTTTTATTTTGAGTTTTTTACTTTTATTCATTAAGCTAATACGTTTTTAATTCGCTCGATCGCCCAATCTAATTCTTTTTCTGTTATAACAAGTGGTGGTGCAAAACGAATAACGGTGTCATGTGTTTCTTTACATAATAATCCCTGTTCCTTAAGTTTTTCACAATAACTCCTTGCTGATTCTGTTAATTCTACTCCAATAAACAATCCTCTTCCACGAATTTCTTTAATTAATGGATTGTCTATTTCTTTTAAGCGTTTAACAAAATAGTTTCCTAATTTTAAAGATTGTTCTACTAGGTTCTCTTCTTCTATTACATCTAAAGCAGCAATTGAAACAGCGCATGCTAATGGATTACCACCAAATGTTGATCCGTGTGACCCTGGATTAAACACTCCTAAGACGTCACGGTTTGCTACAACACATGAAATCGGAAAAACTCCTCCACCTAATGCTTTTCCTAAAATATACATATCAGGAACAACATCTTCCCAATCACAAGCAAACATTTTACCTGAGCGTCCAAGACCAGCTTGAATTTCATCTGCAACAAACAGTACATTATTTTCTTTACATACACGTGATGCTTCTTTTAGAAAACCGTCTTCTGGTATATTGATACCAGCTTCACCTTGAATAGGTTCAAAAATAAATCCTGCTGTTTCAGGTGTGATCGCTGATTTTAAAGCCTCTACATCTCCATATGGAATTAGTTTAATTCCTGGCAACATCGGTCCAAATCCTCTGCGATATTCTTCTTCAGAAGATAATGATACAGCTGACATTGTACGGCCATGAAAGTTACCTTCACATGCAATAATCTCAGCTTTGTTATCCGTTATTCCCTTCACTTCATAACCCCAACGTCTAATAGCTTTAATTGCAGTCTCCACAGCTTCAGCACCTGTATTCATTGGTAGGGCCATTTCTTTTTTAGTTATTCGAGAAATTCTTTCATACCAAGGCCCTAACTGATCATTATGAAAAGCACGAGAAGTTAGTGTCACCCGATCTGCTTGATTTTTCAACGCGTCAATAATTTTAGGATGTCTATGACCTTGATTCACTGCAGAATATGCACTTAACATATCTAAATATTTATTACCCTCTGGATCTTCTACCCATATTCCATCAGCTTTTGATATAACGATTGGTAAAGGATTATAATTATTAGCACCAAATTGTTCGGTTTGCTTAATAACATTTTCTGATACAGTTTTCATTCTATATTCCTCCTATTTTAATTGTGATTTTTTTGAATAGCTATATAGTAATAAGCAAATTTCTTGCCATCATTTTAATACTCTTGCAGTGAAACTTAAGTAATAAGGTCATTAATAAAGAATGGCTATTAGTAGAATTATCAGCTTTCGTGCAAAATAATTATCGATAATTTGAGCTCTCTATTCAAAAGTGCAAATTTTCGTTGCATTCATATCAACTATCATCTACCCTTGAAGTAGTAATTTCTACTTTGGAGGTTAAAGGCAATGAATTTAGAGAATATGCTCAAATTAGATGATCTTCAAGCTATCTTACATACATTAGTAGATAATATTGATACTGGGATACATATCATTAATCAAGATGGATTAACGATTTTATATAATAAAAAAATGGCTGAAATTGAAGGCATGAATCATAGTGATGTACTAGGAAAAAACATTCCTGAATTATTCAACTTTCAAAAGGAATCTGAAAGTACATTAATGTCTGCATTGCAAACTGGAGCTGTTACTAAATCTTCAAAACAAACCTACTTTAACCAAAAAGGACAAGAAATCACCACCATTAATGATACATTTCCCATATATGATTGTAATAAACAAATTATTGGAGCAATCGAAGTCGCAAAGGATATTACAAACCTAGAACAAATCATACGTGACAATATATTAAATAAAGGTGATACAAAATTCACGTTCGATTCTATAATTGGTAGATCTGTTAATTTTCAAGAAGTAATTGAAAATAGTAAGCGTGCAACTAGAACAGCTTCGTCTATATTAATAGTCGGTGAAACAGGCACAGGAAAAGAATTATTTGCACAAAGCATTCATAATGGTAGCAAACGCTCTTCTGGTCCATTTATTAGTCAAAACTGTGCTGCTTTACCAGATAGTCTGATAGAAGGCATATTGTTTGGAACTAAAAAAGGAGCTTTCACAGGATCAATAGAAAGACCTGGATTATTTGAACAAGCCGAAGGTGGCACCATTTTACTAGATGAAATTAATTCATTACATCCTAGCTTACAAGCAAAGCTATTACGAGCTCTACAAGAAAGAACAATTCGACGAGTCGGTGATACAAAGGATAAAAAAATTGATGTTCGAATCATCGCTACAATAAATCAAGACCCTATTGATGCAATTGCGAACGATCAATTGCGCAAAGACCTTTACTATCGTCTAAGTGTTGTTTCACTATTTATTCCACCACTTCGTGAAAGAAAGTGTGATATACCTGAACTTTCTAAGTTCTTTATTCAAAAATTCAATATCCTGTTTGATTTGAATATCAGAGGAATAAGCAAGCATGTTTTTTCTCTATTTGATGCTTATGATTGGCCTGGTAACGTACGTGAACTTGAACATATTATTGAAGGAGCAATGAATTTAATCGAACCTGAAGAGGAAATTATCGACTTTCCTCATTTACCTTTGCCCTTCAGACAAAAAACAAGTTCACTTGAGCCATCTATATCAGAAGCAATGATTTCTGACATGTTTAAAGATATTGATGATGATCACCTTTCGCTTGAAAAATATATGGTGAATACAGAAAAAAAATATCTGGCAAAAGTACTGCAAGACCATGATTACAATATCTCAAAAGCAGCAAAAACATTGGATATAAGTAGACAAAGCTTGCAATATCGATTACGAAAATTCAATTTAAAATAAAATCATAATGTTTAACAAGTGAAAGATTGTCTCTCCCCACCATTACATTCGGTGGGGTCTGACCCCATTATAGTAATTTTTCGCCGAATAAAGATCCCATTAATGCTACAGCAACTGTAGCTGTGCTGTTTCCATGATCTAAAATAGGATTTACTTCAACGAATTCAGCAGATGTAATTATTTTTGATTCTTCTAAAATTTCCATTGCTAAATGACTTTCGCGATAACTAATTCCACCTAATACAGGTGTGCCAACTCCAGGTGCATCACTTGGATCTAATCCATCTAAATCTAGTGACAAATGAACACCATCTGTTTTGTTCTTTAAGTAATCAATTGCTTCTTCCATCACCTTTGTCATTCCTAGACGATCGATTTCATGCATAGTATAAACCTTTATACCTTTTTCACGAATAAGTACTCTTTCTCCTTCATCAAGGGAACGTGCTCCGATAATCACAATATTTTCAGGCTTTACTTTAGGCGTATAACCTGCAATATTAGTTAAAGTTGGATGACCAATACCTAAACTAACAGCTAAAGGCATTCCATGAATATTTCCAGATGGAGATGTATCAGCGGTATTTAGATCTCCATGTGCGTCATACCAAATAACACCTAAATTTTTATAATGCTTTGAAACTCCTGCTAATGTTCCAATGGCAATACTATGGTCACCGCCAAATACAAGTGGAAAAGATCCTTCCTCAATTACTTCATCAACAGCAGAAGCTAGCTTTTCACTTGCCTTTGATACAGCACTTAAAAATTTCAGATTTCCATCAGAAGCCAAAACATGTTCATCCTTACCAGGTCTACCAATCTCGATATCTCCTCTATCATGAATCTTGTACTCTAGCTCTTCTAATCGTTCAACAACTCCAGCATAACGAATTGCGCTCGGACCCATATCTACACCACGTCTAGATTGCCCTAAATCCATTGGTACACCGATAATTGATATATGTTTTTTCACGTTAATCTCCCCCTTACCAGCAATTGTATCGTAGGCTTCATCAATGACTCAACTCAACATCTCCATGTATTTTTATGCACACATATACAAAAATTAATATTTCAAGATATCTATTTTAAGTTAATTTTATTGTTTTAACTCCTTATAACAAAATTTATTAATATCTTAATAAAATAAATGAAAAACAAAAATAGACCATTTTCTAGCTAAATAGTCGGAAAACTTTTTTCTTTTTTACTAAGTAGTTTTGTTTGTGATAATCATCACGTTTAAATTTCTCTTTTTACAGTAAGATATAAATAGAAAAGAGATACACAGCTTGGAGTGTGAATGGAATTGGAACAAGAAGCCTTATTACTTGTAGAGGAATTATCAAATAAGAAGAAGAAAATTTATGATCAAAGCCCATTAAGATACATACTAAGATCAATACTTGCTAGTATGTTTATTGGATTTGGTGTTATCGTTGCATTTAAAGCTGGAAATTTTTTTTATGTAGAACATTCACCATTAGCTTATCCGATCGCTGCTCTAACATTTGGTGCTGCTATCATCTTAATTGCATATGGAGGAGGAGATTTATTTACTGGTAACACTTTTTATTATTCATATACCGCTCTGCGAAAAAAACTAACATGGAAAATGGCATTCAAGCTATGGAGCACAAGCTATGTTGGAAATATAATTGGAGCTTGTTTTTTTGCTTTTTTCATCTATGCAACTGGCTTATTTTCCGATGAATCAACTACAGGGTTTTTATTAAGTGTTGCTGATAAAAAGGTTCACCTTCCAACATCCGAACTATTTTTTAGAGGCATACTTTGTAACTGGCTCGTTTGTCTTGCTTTCTTTATACCAATGAGATTAAAAGGAGATGGAGCTAAGCTTTTTACAATGATGCTATTTGTCTTTTGTTTTTTCATTTCAGGCTATGAACACAGTATTGCCAACATGTGTACTTTTGCTATTGCATTTGTTTCAAATCCACCTGATAGCTTTACAATGCAAGGTGTTATCCATAACCTTGTACCCGTTACACTTGGGAACTTTATAGGTGGTGCAGTGTTAATGGGCTGGATGTATCATTTTGTTAATAAACCTTTTATAGAGACAAAAAAAGCTGATTGATTTTATCAGCTTTTTTTATGTTATAAGGTTTTTCTTAGTCACTCATACTTGAAGGTTACATTGTTATGGAACCAAATATAGCCACGTTCGTTTTTTTTATTTACTAATCGTACTATTTGTTTTTTTAGGAAAGATCGTATAACTGAAACTTATAATAAAATCTATAACTAATACAAGTAACCAAATATAGATAACATTATATATTTCCTGTGTTCTTTCCTTATCATCTACAATTAAAATGATTGAAAATAGTAATACATTTCCTATGCCCCATCCTAATAGATGACGAATCCACCCTTTTCGTTCTATACGTGCTCGTTCAATTCCATATCTCGGTTTTCCTTGTGGTTTTGGTCCATTTGCAAATTTGTAAGCAAAACGTCGATCAGCCCACCGTATCATTTGATGACCAAATGCTACAGTCATACCTATATAATAAGCAGCAATACCATGAAAGAAAGTGGCTTGTTGACCATTTTTCAAGTCAATAATCGAAGCAACGATTAAAATAAGATCAATAATCGGTGTACATAACAGGAAAGCCGCTCCTAATTTATTCTTCTTAAAAACATACCTTGTTATTAAACCAGCAAGTACAAAAATCCAAAAACCTATTTCACAAAATATAATTAACCAACCAATGTTAGTCATTCTAAAACCCCTTTTTAATACAACTATATTAAAAATAATATAGCACGATTGTATTAAAAGCACTAAAACTAATTAAATCTTCTTACCATTGAAAAAGGAGACTAACAACTTGTTTAGTCTCCTTACTACTAGCTTTTAAAAATAGCGAATGGTTTTCCGACTGGCAAAATTACTTTTCCAAACTGATTATTTAAAACAACTGCTGCAGATCCATAGAAAGATAATAATGCGATAAGAAGCTCTGCAATCGCTGCTATCATATGAGTAGTTTCAGGCATGATCCCAAGTGTACTTAAAGATAAGCCGATAAATAAGAAATCAATAAATACAAAAATAAAGAATAATACCTTGTGTGTTGCCATTGCTCCAACAGTCATAAAAACACTGAAAATCAAATAGCCGATAAATGCTACACCAAGCTGTTTTGGATCAGCATTAGCAGCTAACTCTTCACCAAATGCACCTAATTGAATTAACCAAGTCATACCAACACCAAACCAAAACAAACCAAATGCACCAAAAGCCGTTGTACCAAATGTATTGTTATGCTTAGAATCAAGGACACTTGCAAATAGTTGAGCTAGTCCACCCAAGAAAAATGCCCATGGTAATATTAATGATGTTCCTTCTGTTAAGCCTAATTTCTGTGAAGATGCAACAAGAGTGACCATCGCTAGTCCAAATAAACCTAGTGCCGAGGGATCAGCTGTTACAATTTTCACCTGCTGTGTATTTTGCTTACTCATAATTTCCTCCTAATAAAAACATACTTACATAAGATACATAAGTTAGAATCGACTGTCAATCACTTTTATAGAAGTCTAATTATTGCAAAAAAGCCTTTATATATGGGGTTCTTGCTACTATTGATTTGTAATCGCAACCATTTATTATTTCTATAAAAAGAAGTTTTTTTGTAGATAAGAAATTAGAGCCACAATAATAACTGATTAAATAAATTCCATGATATTATTCTTCTGTTTTGCTTTTATATTCCTACTCCTTATTAATTGGTTATCCATTATTTGCTTTATATGCAAATATATTTGCTGCTTTGCTCTATTTATTTGCGGATTCACTTCATTTATTTGCTGTTTTATTGATTTTATTTGCTCTCTTCCACAGAATATTAGTTTTTCGACACAATTCGCCACCCGCTCCACAAAAAAAGACAGAGCACAAAGCCCCGTCCCATCTCTCTTATCTTTGAAATTGTACACGATGTAAATTCGCAAAAATTCCGCCCTGCTGTATTAATTCATCATGATTTCCTTGTTCAGCAATACCCTCTTCTGTGACAACAACAATTTTATCAGCATTACGAATTGTTGCTAAACGATGAGCAATAACAAGTGTAGTACGATCTTTTGCAAGCTCAGTTAATGCTCTTTGGATAATCATTTCTG
Organism: Metabacillus litoralis; assembly: GCF_007994985.1. Lineage (GTDB taxonomy): Bacteria > Bacillota > Bacilli > Bacillales > Bacillaceae > Metabacillus > Metabacillus litoralis. Next base: position 18,917 of record NZ_VOQF01000006.1, read on the forward strand.
TTTCAGTATCCAAAGCAGATGTTGCTTCATCTAAAATTAAAATCGGTGGATTTTTTAAGAACATTCTAGCAATAGCTATTCTTTGCTTTTGACCACCAGATAGCTTCAAGCCTCTTTCACCTATCTGAGTATCATAACCAAATGGAAGTGATTCGATAAAGCTTTCCAAATGTGCTCTTTTTGCAGCTTCCTCAATCTCCTCTTGTGATGCATCAAGTTTTCCATAAGCAATATTCTCTCTAAGTGTACCTGTAAATAAGAATACATCTTGTTGCACTATACCTATATGTGATCGAAGCGATTGCTTGGCCATATCGCGTATATCGATGCCGTCAATTTTTATTGAGCCGCCATCAACATCATAAAAGCGTGGAATAAGCGAACAAATTGTTGTTTTTCCAGCTCCTGATGGACCTACGAATGCAATTGTTTCACCAGAAGTAATATCTAAATTAATTCCTTTAAGAACCTGTTTATGCTCGTCATAACCAAAAGATACATTTGAGAAAGTTATATCACCTCTAAGTGACTGAACCTCAACAGCATCCTTTACATCTACAACATCTGGATCCATATCTAATAATTCTGTAAAACGCTTGAATCCAGCCATACCTTTTGGATACAACTCCATTAAAGCACTAATTTTATCAATAGGTTTAAATAATACATTAATATATAAAACAAAGCCCACTAGCTCTCCATAAGACAGCTGCCCTGTGTAGCTTAACCAAGCACCATAAACAAGAACCGCTAATGTGACAAACCTTGTCATCATATAAATGCCTGATAAGCTAAATGACATTACCTTATATCCACCAAGCTTAGCTTTTCTAAATTTTAAATTATTTACAGAAAATCGGTTGTTTTCAAACTCTTCATTTGTAAATGATTGTACAACTCGAACTCCTGAAACACTGTCCTCTACTCTCGCATTAACATCTGCTATTTCAGTAAACATCTTCTTCCAAGCCTTATTCATTTTTAAGTTACTAACAATCATAAGCAATGCTAAAAATGGTAAAACAATCAACGCAACTAATGCAAGCTTTGCATTAACTGTGAACATAATCCAAAATGCACCAATAAAGGTCATAATCGAAATAAACAAATCTTCTGGTCCATGATGAGCGAGTTCGCCAATATCCATCAAATCATTTGTTATTCTACTCATAATATTACCAGTTTTTGTGTTATCAAAAAACTTAAAAGATTGCTTTTGAACATGTTGAAACAGCTGTTTCCTCATATCTGTTTCTATATTAATTCCTAGCTTATGTCCCCAATAATTGACAACAAATTGTAAAAAGGTACTTATAAAATAAAGTACTAGAAGGCCAATACTTACAGACACAATCGCTGACCAATTTTCACTAGGAAGTAAAGAATCTATAAACCACTGAACAGCAAGCGGAAAAGCTAGCTCTAAAATCGCAACAATAATGGCACTGCTAAAATCGAAAACAAAAAGCTTTTTATGTGGTATGTAATACGAAAAAAAACGTTTTAACATCTTTCTTTCTCCTTTTTTCAATATCTCAGCTGTTAAGTTTTGCTTTTAGTCATTCTATCATGCAAGGATACTGATAGAATTTAGTCAAGTCACAATTACGTCTAGTTACTAAAAGCAGCAAAATTAACAAAAAAACCTAATTATCATAAATACTATTATATTCGTAAATGATAGTAAATTGATAGCTTAAATTATTGGTTACTCTAGTTAACAAACGCTATAATGGATAATAGAACATGTTGAAAGGAGTTTTTTATTATGCCAAAATTAATCGGGTATATTGGTACATATACAAAAGGTGACAGTAAAGGTGTTTATAGCTTTACATTGGACACTGAAACAAAAAAGCTTGGAGATGTTAAAGCTGTAGCTGAATTGGACAATCCTACATACGTAAATCTTAGCGAAGATAATAGTACTCTTTATGCTGTTGTAAAGGATGGCGATCAAGGTGGTGTTGCTGCTTTTAAAATTAACCAACAAACAGGAGATTTAACTGGAATCAATCGAGAGCTTCTTGATGGTGCATCACCATGTCATGTTAGTGTAGATACTACTAATAACCACGTTGTAACAGCTAACTATCATTTAGGAACAATAGTGTCACATAAAATAAATGAAAATAATAGTATTTCACCAGCATTATCAGTTATGCAGCATGAAGGTACAGGTCCCCATGAGAGACAGGAAAAACCACATGCTCACTATTCTGGCTTTACACCTGATGAAAAATATGTTGTTGCAGTTGATTTAGGAATTGATAAAATTGTGACGTATAAAATTTCTGACGGAAAGCTCGAGGAATCGCACAGCTTATTAGTTAAGGCTGGTAGTGGCCCTAGACATATTACGTTCCATCCAAATGGAAAATATGCTTATGTAATGACAGAATTAAGTAATGAAGTCATAACGTTAAGTTATAATTCAGAAACGGGAATTCTTACTGAACTTCAATACATACCTGCAATTCCAACTGACTTTATAGAAAATAGTCAAGGAAGTGCTATTCATATTTCCTCTGACGGACGTTTTGTATATGCAGGAAATCGCGGACATGATAGTATCGCAATTTATAGTGTAAATGAAGAAAACGGTGAGTTATCATTTGTTGAATATACCTCAACAGAAGGAAACTGGCCACGTGATTTCGCTTTAGATCCAACAGAACAATTCTTAATTGCTTCAAATCAAGAAAGCAGTAATCTTGTCTTATTCTCAAGAGATACAAATACAGGAAAACTGACTTTATTACAGTCTGATGTATCAGTACCTGACCCTGTTTGTGTGAAGTTTTTGAATGTATAAAGTTATTATAAAGAGGCTAAAAACATAATTATTTTAGCTAATGATATACCCGAATTATTAGGTGATACTTCAATTAATTTTCACCTAATAATTCGGGTCTTTATTTGCTGTTTTCAATGGCTTTTTATTTTGTATACTATTTTTAAGGACTAATGAAAAGTGAGTGTCTGCAGCCAATGGAACGAACTTGTTTTTCCAGATAAACTGATTAATAGAAAACAGTATGATATAGTAACTATTTTAGGATTATATAAATTTATTCGTCTTTATGGATGATTTCTTTAATATGTCCCTAGTCTCTTTTTACTTTTCATGTTTAACCTATTTTAACCGGCAAACCTTCTTTAGCTGATCTTAATGCCGCAACAGTTATTTCTTGAGTTTTATATGCATCTTCATAAGTTGATAATATTTTCGATGTATCTCCTGTTCGTACAGCATGTAAAAATGCTTCGTTTTCTTTAACATAAGGATCAGTGGTGTCTTCCTTTATTGCTATTTCCCCTTTTTTTGAAATCTTTAATGTATCAAACCCTAATTGGAGGATTCCTTTATCAGTGTAGTAATCTAATCCTACCTTTGAATCACCTTCTGGTAATATACATGTATTTGAAAGGTTGGCAATAACTCCATTTGTAAATTTCAATGTTACAGTTCCAATATCTGATACTGTTACATCTTCATAACGGCTTGGTAAAGATCTACTTCCATAAGCGGCGTAGACTTCCTTCACTTCTCCAACAGTATGGCGAAGCAGATCAACTAAATGAGTTGTTTGTTCAATAAATTGACCACCTGAAGTTTGTTGATTTCTCCACCAGTAAACACCTGGCATCGAACCCATCCAGCTCCCTGTTATCATTCCGATTGTACTTTGGTTAAGTTCATTTTTTAATATATCGATAGATTCACGATATCTAAAATGATAGCCAACAGAGGTTATTAATGGCTGATCTTTTAGCTTTTTCAGGATTTCATCAGGAATATCAAGATCAACACTTAGCGGTTTTTCCACTAAAAATGGAATTCCTCGATTTATTAGTTCTAACTCTATTTCACCATGCGCAAAGGGTGGAATACATATGTAGACAGCATCGAGATTTTCACGATCGAGCATCTCGTTTACTTCACCATATCCAGTAGCATTAGGATAGTTACTAGCATATTTCTCTGCTTTTACTTTACTTGAGCCACAAATCCCCATAATACAAACGTCTTCCATTTTATTAAGAATATTTGCATGAACACCACTAAACCAACCGGTACCGATTATTCCTATTTTCAGCATCTACTCATCTCCTTTTTGTCCTTTACAACTTATATTATTTCACCTTACTTTCATGTAACCACTTACAATCATACTCTTTATTACACTTAAAATAAAAGCTATTAATTTATAAAGTGACAAGTTGCTTCCACAAAAAATCTAATGAACGAATCTATCTTCCAAAACAGAATTTATTTTATCTTAGGCAACCAAATATTTATTTTCCCTCTACTCCTCGATAGAGTTCTATCTTTTCTTAACAATTTCTAAAATTTCATCTGGTTTTTTTACCATATAATCAGGCTCAGCAGACTTAACTACATCTAACCCATCATATCCCCATTCTACCCAAACAATTTTCACATTACTTTTCTTACATGCAATGATATCTCTGATTTCATCACCAATATAGATCATTTCTGATGCTTGCAATTTTTTTATTTTTAAAAACTGATCTATCGTTTTATCTTTGCCAAAAATTCTTTTAGCACTTATAACATCCGTTATTAAATGATCAGCATGATTTCTTTTTAAAGCATTTTTAATATTTCCCTCTGAATTCGAAGAGATGATCGCGATTTTATAGCCTGTTTTGTTCAATTTTTCTAATAAACTCTTAACACCAGGAAACAATGTAATATCCACTACGGAATCTTTATATAGTTTAATAAGTTCAGGCATGACAAAAGGAATTTTGTACAAAGGAAAATTCAATAAAACACTACGTTCTTTCATATTTAACTTTTTTATTGTTTCTATTTGTTCTAATTTAATTTTCTTATAACGATATTTGTCAGCCAACTTATTCCATGCATACATAAATGCTTCACTGGTATCTGCTAGTGTTCCATCAAAATCAAATACTACATATCTTATTGTCACATTAATCTCTCCTATAAAATTAATTTCTCGAAACCTTTCGAAAATGTAGTTTATAAAAACTATGTATTTATCTATTCTAATCTTACAATAAATAACATTCTAGGTTTTTATACTTATTGTATTAACCCCTTCCAATATGTATACGAATGATTAACATTAGTGGTTTGAGTCTAAATCAAAAGAAACACATCTCTCCATGAAATGTGTTTGATCTTAACTATGCTGTATGCTTAGCTCTAAGCGTCCAAATTTGATACATCATATGTAGTGTAGCAAATATTGTTAAATAGGTTAATAATGTCCAGCCTATTGTGATGTATGGTTGTGTTGCCAATTGAACAACTTGACTTGTTAAATAATCTTGGTAATATACACAAAATCCTAATCCAACCATTATTATGATAATAGCCATTAAAATTCCCTGGACGATTCGACTACTTGTTTTGCCACTTTCAGCGTTATATTGGTTTGCCCATCCATCTTTTTTGGTAGCTGAAAAACGATCTAACCAAACATGAATAAAGGTTATTAAATTCACCCATAAATAAATTTCCGGACTAATAAGTAAGGCTGCCATAATGACATCAACTGGTCTGTTCATAGGGGTTTTCATTGCAAGAATTGTATTTAATATAGATGCGATAATAATAGGGGTAATCCAAATCCAGGACCACTTGAATTGATCTGTGGCTATTGATACGACCAATAAAGTTAAAAATAAAGCACGTATGATCAAATTAATAAAAGCTTTTATTTGTGAACGCCAAATTTTCCCTGTATGTTTGGTTTTAACACCTATATCACTGTTTGTTAGTAACCCAACTGTTCCTGATTGCCATTTATTTCGTTGTTGTCTAAATGTATGATAATTTCTCATAGCATCAACAAAACAACGAGCTTTTGGGCTAATAAGGGTCTTCCATTTCGATTTTTGTAATTGCCATGTTAAAAGCATATCCTCTACATCACTTTCATCTTGCCATGGTCCATCTAATTTATTTTCATCAACAATGTTTTGAAGTGCCTCAGGACGAAAAAGTGTTGCTTGACCACCTAGTACATACGTACTTCCCCCATGATATTGAAGATCAAGTAACCAGCTTGCCATATCTTGTTTTTGTTGATGTGTCCACCATCTGGTAATAGGTCCGCCATATTCACCACTAGCAAGCTTTTCTTCATAATGAACATCATCTTTCGAAAGTGAGCTTTTCTTTTTTGGCATCCTCATTGTATATTTTGCCATTACACCCCCGATATTTCTTGCGCTCATTAAGCCTTCCCACATATATATAAGTCCATGTGGAGCAAGGCGACTATCAGCATCCATACCAAGAATTCCTTTTATTGATTGCTTATAAATTTTTTGATATGGAGTTAACTCCTTAAAGTAGATATCGAGGTGATCTCCATATATATTTTTCCAAGCATGGTTTAATGCACCAACCTTTCTTTGTTTATTATTTTTTGTTTTTAAAACATATAAATTTAACCTAAATTCATCTCCAGCATCCAATGCCCTTTCTTCTGTTCGATCTGTGCAATTATCAGCAATAACAAATATATCTAGCTCAACTCCAGTTGGTAATTCTTGATCTCCTAGTCCTGCTAGACAATCTCTAATCGATTTTTCTTCATTATGAGCAGGGATAAACACCACAATTCTTGGTCTCATATAAGAATTTTTTACACCTGGAGAATTTGTAATGCTCTCAGTTAACATCTTATTCTGGTTACGCCAGTCAAGTTGTCGATTATTATCTTCAAGACTCATTGAATATCTCCTCTCAAAACATGAAAGCTACTTTCTACAAAGTTCACAAAAAACCTTAATAAGAAACAAGAGATAATAACATACTTTTATTTATGAGTCTTTTTACACATTTATGTTCTATATATTGTTTTTTTACCGTTCAAAAGAATGATAATGAAATTACTTTTAAGGTTTCTCCTGGTAAATTAGTCTAAAAAATAAGGATAACTCTTAGTGAAAGCTTTCTCCACTGAGTTATCCTTATTTTTCAAATACGTTATTTTTTAAGGGTTTTCTGGTCTACATTAAATTCAATTAAATTAAAATCGGGATCATTGCAAAAAATCTGAGCAAACCCACTTTTACTCTTTGGCTTTTCACTAACCTCAAGGTTTTTTTCTTTTAAATATGCTAACGTTTGGTCATAATCTTTTACACGAATTGCAAAATGTCCATCTCTTGAATTCAATTCATTACTTTTTCGTAATGTTTTAGAATCTTTGTGTTGGATCAAGTGAAGCTGTTGACTTCCGACTTGGTACCACGCTCCTGGGAAGTCAAAGTTAGGACGATCTAGTTCTTGAAAACCTAGAATTTGACCATAAAAATGTTTTGATTTCTCTAAATCTGTTATCGATAAGCTTACATGATGGATATTTTCTATATGTAGCATAAATACATCTCCCTCAGCTATGAATGTTTTATTCGATAGATAATTAAAGCAATGATATTCGCAAATAAAAATAATAGGTTTCCTCTTTTGCTTTGGACTTTGCTTCCTCTTCTTTTAAAGTACTAGAAGACGATATTGCATAGGCAATATGATTAGTAAAATAAGTATAAAAACGGCAATAATAATTAATAGAACTTAAGAGCATTTCTTATTACCACTCAACTGTCATTTATTATATTAACTCTCTTTATTTACTTTACGATCAAATGCTCCGTACCTTGTTCCCTGGAAAGTCAAAACACCTATATCACCCTCTGCTAACTGTCCATATTCCTTACCTGAAACCTTAAATTCACTACGATCACCACTTGAAAACTCAAAGGTTACATAGTAAGAAGTATGTGAGTGATGATCCTGACCACCTGATCTTACTGAAGTACGCTTCGTTTTTATTTCTGCCGGAACAGATAGTTTTGGGGATTGCTCATTTTTATTGTACGTACTTATTCCTTTAGCTATATTAATAATAAAAAAACTGATAACAATAATAAAAATAATTCCAATAAATATTGGGCCGATTTGAAACATCAAATCACCCATAAAAAAAGGTTCTTCCACAACCAAATCCCTCCAAATTCTTTATCTATATGTTTATCTACGATTAAAGTGTATTAAAAGTTCCATTAAGTTATGGAATGTAGATGGAGTAACTCGCATCTGCTTGCTTTTCAATATCAATTTTTGGTTTTACCCAAAGATGACGAAAATCTGGCATTCCATATCCTGAAACTGTAATTCCATTTAAAGCTTTGTGGTAATTTTGTTCTTCTAAGGTATGATAAGTTTGGACAAGGACCGCTACTTCTTTTAGCCATTTCTCAATAAAATAAAATCGATCAACCCTATTTTTTATCTCTTTCTCCAGCAATACCATCTTCAATTTCTCATCAATTTCAAGTCGAAATTCAGTACTAAGAGCTCTACGAAGTATACTGTGTTCACTTGAATATAGCATATACAAACTTAATTCTTCATTTTCTTCAAATGTTTCTCCTGTATAGATCAAATCATAGCAATCAAACCGATCGTTTTGATAGATGTCTGTAGAATTTATTGTTGATATATCTATATTCAAACCTATCTGATCACATCGTTTCTTCAGCCAATTCATGTCCTCTATAGCTTCTCTAAAATCAAACGTAGCAAGCTTTAATACTTCACCTTTGTACATACTCGATTGTAGTAGCTGTTTCGCTCTAGTTAATGAAGTTTCTAAACAATGTTCTTGACTACTTCTTTCATAAATAAAACTATAAGCAGGCATTCTTCTTGGGAAGCCTAAATCTTCAACAAGCTCTTTTGAATCGATAAGCTGCTGAAATGCTAAGCGAACACACTGATCTTGGTGTGGACCTTGCTTCTTCATATTAAACATAAAGAAAAAACTACCAAGCTCTTGAAATGTTTTTATGTTATGTTCGGAAAGATTAACAGGTTCTTTTTGTTTTTTATTTTCGAGGTTTAAGGACATTGGCACATGCCAAATCTCAATCGTGTCGAGAAATGCTCTTCCTAGAAAATAGTAAGGAAATACTTCAAGCACTAGAAGATGATCATCATGTTTTGCTACTTTATAAGGTCCAGTGCCAATAGGTTTCGCTGGATTTACTACACAATCATGAGGAAGTATTGATGAAAAAAAGCTGCTCATGATATCTAAAAACATGTAATTTACTTCTTCTAGAACAAATTTAACTGTAATTTCATCGATAATCTCTACACTTTTTATACCGCTAAATAAAGTATGATAGGGAATTTCTTTGTTATTTAAGATTCGTTGAATTGTATATTGTACATCTTTAGCCTCTACTAATCGACCATGATGAAATAGTACACCTTTACGCAAGTAAAAAGTCCACTCTTTTCCACCTTTTGTTTCATCCCAAGCAAGTGCGATTCCTGGAGAATAAGATTTACTGTTTTTATCATAGCGAATAAGTGTATCAAATATATGATAAGCAATATGTGCTTCATGAACAATTCCAATAAAAGCTGGATCTAGTGTGTGTATTTTCGTTTCCTGAGGTATTTTAAGTGTGTCTTTTCTACCACTGGAAAGTGTTATAGATTGCAGTCCAAATTCACTTTGAATTCCACTAAGAAGGGTATCTTTTATAGATTGAGAAAACTTTGTTTCCATTATATATCTGTATGCCTCTTCAAAGCTCTTCTCTTTTAACAGACGTTTTACATTTAACGAAGCTGCATCATTTAGAGGTAAGTGAAAAATAAGTGCGGATTTCCTTCCTCTTCCTTTTTGTGGGATCCAGTTCAAATAACCATTCTCATTCATCTTGTTGATTAAATGGTTCGTGTTTCTCATTGTGCATGAAAGACAATCAGAAATAGCAGCTGTAGTCGTTTCGATTATTTCTTCCTCTTCAGTATCCATAAACGCCAACCGCAAATTAATGTAATGCTCAATAACGTTCATTGCTGCCTCCCTAAAATACGAAATTTCCATAATCTGATTTACGGTTTTTCTTCTTTTTTTATTTATTATAATAAAAGTATCAGAAAGAAGGTAGAAAACAAATGAGATTTCGTGATTTACATCAAACGATAAAAATTAGAATTATGACAGATTTTTTTACTGATATCACTCAAATGTCTATTCTGCCATTTATGGCAATCTATTTTAGTAGTCATGTGGGAGCAGGCTTAGCTGGGATATTGTTAATGATGAATATAATCATTTCAATAATTGTAGGGCTGTACTCTGGTTATTTATCAGATCGCATAGGACGTAAGAAAATGCTTGTCATTGCACAAATAATACAAGTTTTTGCTTTAACTGTAATGACTATCGTAAACTCACCATTGATTACTTCAGTATGGATAACATATTTGATGTTTATTTTTAGTAATGTGAGTTCTAGTTTAATAGGTCCTGCAGCAAGTGCAATGATTATTGATGTTAGTTCTGAAAAAGAACGTCCTTATATTTATGGACTTGGTTATTGGACTGGAAACATTGCAATAGCACTTGGAGCAACACTGGGCGGATTACTTTTTGAGGAGCATAAGTTTCTATTATTTTTGATGTTTTTAATTGTAAGTATTGCAACATTGATTATCATTGTATTTTTTATAAAAGAATCATTAACAGAGGCTGATATTGATCATCACGAACAGCCAATAAAGCTCGGAATTTTTAAAAACTATCTAAATGTATTAAGAGACCGAAGCTTTATGTTATTTGTATTTGCAACAGTATGCATTATGTCACTTGAATTCCAGCTTGATAAATATGTAGCCGTAAGATTAAAAGAACAATTTCATACTGACTTTTTCTCATTTGAAATAACCGGGGTCAAAATGTTTAGTATTATTATGTTAATAAATACTGTAATAATTGTTCTTGCAACACTCCAACTTTCAAAGTGGCTTGGAAAATTTAATGCAAAAGCTGTTCTAACATTGGGGCTTGCTATTTACTCTGTTAGTTTTACAACATTCGCATATAGTAACTCATTTCTATTATTAATAGTAGCTGCACTATTATTTACATTAGGTGAGTTAATGTATTCTCCTATTAGACAAACAATCTTAGCCGGAATTGTTAACGAGAAATCACGTGCTTCTTATATGGCAGTTGATAATTTATCTTATAATGTGGCCATGTTAATCGGAAGTTTTGGCTTGACATTAGGTGCATGGCTTCCATCAAGTGTGATGAGCATCATTTATTTGGGGTTAGGTATAAGCGGACTTATTTGTTATCGAAAAGCAATAGATCTAAAGCAGAAAGCAACAAATTCACAGCACGAACTCATACAAGTAAATTAATTATTTAGGAACTATGTGTTGAATATGACAATTCAAAAGAAATATCATAGTACAAACTTAGGCCCCAGATTTTAAATCCGGGGCCTAAGTAGGTCTAATTATATACTCACATGCTCTTTTTCTAAATATCTAATAATACGTTGAATATTCTCAGAGTTTTTTCCATAGTCAACTAATGTAGTTGGAACAAGTGGTCTACTCTGAATAGATACTCGCGTAGAATTAGCACCTACTTCTTCTACTACAACCTCAATAATATCTCCCCAGGTTTTCCAACTGATTCCGGTCTTTATTATAAGCAACCCTTTTTGTTGGTTTTCATACGAAATCCTTGCACCATTTAAAACAGAACCTACTTTTTTACATACTTTAAAGGCCTCATGACCAGGTAGCTGCACCTCTATCGACCCTTTTTTATGTACCCCACTACTCTTTCCTTCTCCAATTGACTTGTTAGACTGGTAATCTAAAATTGTCAAAATTAATGACATAAACAAACCAAAAACAAGCCCTATTATAATATATAAAGAGGCACTTGGTTCAGAATTATTAAATATCAATGCTTGTATATACATGAAGAAGCCAAAAGGAATGGAAGTAAATATGAAAATTTTGATGAATGTTTTTATGATTGTGTTCATGAATGTTTAAAACTCTCCTTAAACTTATATAGAATTTCAGTAACATTTTACCATATTATTTCTTACTAAAGATTATTTTTATAATAATGCTTTATCAAAAAATATAACAAATCCCATAGAACAATCGAAACCCTTTTATCCTATTTTAAAATTTATAAAATATGTATGACTTTCCCTACTTTAATTAAAACTAACAAAAGGAGGTTTTTCATTTGAAGCATTCGACCATTTTAATAATCAAATTTATAACTTGTGTCATAGCGTTTGGACTTGGACTTGATTTATTTTTTGAAGCAACAATTATTGATATTTTATCATTTAGCTTATTTGTTACCGTTACATCGTACATTGTTGGAGAGTTAATTATTTTACCTCAATTGGGTAGACGAGCTGCTGCAGTTGTTGATTTTTTATTAACTTACTTAAGTGTGTGGATATTCGGCAGCATTTTATTTGAAAGCTATTTGCAGATTGCATGGGGAAGTATTATTTCAGCAGTCATTGTAACAGGTGCAGAAATTTTTATTCATTTGTTAGTTGGAGAACGTGGACCAGCTGCTCAATATTTTGAAAAACGTGGACCTGTGGTTAAACCAAGCCTTGCATATGAATTTGCTGAAGAGGAAAATCTTTCTGATCTAGCTAAAAGAGCACAGAAAAAATTAGAAGAAGAATAAATGTATACCACCCCTCTTTTTTAAAGGCTCTTTTCTAAAAAATTGTTGCTACGTAACCAAAATATCCATTAGAATCAATTTGTTTTTGCATAGGCTCTGTTAAACTTTGTTGTTGATTTCCGTTACAGGCATTCGCTTTCCGCGGGCGGTCCGGGAGCCTCCTCGGCGCAAGCGCCTGTGGGGTCTCCCTTTGACACGCTTCTCCCGCAGGAGTCTCATGCCTTTCACTCCAATCAACAATGTGCTAAAAATCAACAGTAACCTTTAACATTGCCTTTGCATATAAGGATACCATTTTATGAAGAAAAGATGCCACTAGACTTAATATTGTGCTGATTTCTTCGGGTATGTAAAAGCAACAAAGTTTGCGAAAATAGCCTTTTTAAACTAGTTAAAAAAAATTTTCGCTTTAGAAAAAGTACTGGTTATTTATAGTCATGTAAATCGGCATTTGTTACGTAAAACATCTCAAAAGAAGAAGGAATCCATCAAAAACAGTGGATTCCTTTTTTGTCTTTTATTTCACTTCAACTACAAAAGGGTATGCAGTTACCTCTCCATTAACCTGGAATTCTGCCCAAATTTTATAAATACCAGCATGTGGAAATTCAGTTTCAAATACTGTTTCCTGTTCATTTGGTGGGTGCACATGTAAATACTCTTCCGCTTTTTCATCTAATATGACCACATGTCCCATCGCCCCTAAATATGGCTCTAGTTCAGCACCGTGAACATCAAACGTTAATGTTACTGGTTCACCGACTACTAAATTCGTAGTTGTAAGTGTTACACTATTTTCATTAATTACTTTTTCTAGGTTTTTATCAACCTCTAATGAAGCATGATTATGTTCAACTGTTGAGGGATTCCCTACTTCAAATGGTACGGGATTCACATTATAAGCTAAATTCTCTGACTTTATATCTACAAACGCTTTATAATTTCCCTCATTTAATTGACTTTTCACTTTAAACTGGCCAGCTCCCATTTCTTCTGGGTGTAAATGGTAATATTGATCTAAGTGTTCATCAACAACTATAAGATGCATTACTTTTTCATGATTAATTTCTAAATCATTAAGAGGATTACCTGACAAATCTTTTAAAGTAATAATAATATCTTCATTTGCTTCTTGTACTTGAACATTTATTTGATTTTCTTCCTTATTATGTTCATGTTGTTCATCAGACTCTTTACTTGAAGCATTACCATGTGTTCCATGATCTTCAGTCGCACTATTTTCTGATTCTTTGTGCTCTTCTTTATGCATTTGTTTACTTTCTACATTTACAGCATAAGAATCATATACAATATAGGCAAATATCACAATGATTAAATAGGTAACAGCTGATAATATCCATTTTTTCATATCATTTTATTCCTTTCTATAGTTTTACTCTCTGTAATCGTAATGCATTTAAGACAACAGATACAGAACTAAATGCCATTGCGGCTCCTGCTAACCAAGGTGCAAGAAAGCCTAATGCAGCTATTGGGATTCCCAGTGTGTTATAAGCAAATGCCCAAAATAAGTTTTGTTTAATATTTCGAATTGTTTTTTTACTCATATAAATAGCATCAGCAATACTGTTTAAATCACCGCGCATTAACGTAATGTCTGCTGCTTCCATCGCTACGTCTGTACCAGTTCCAATTGCCATACCGATATCAGCAGTTGCAAGTGCTGGTGCATCATTAATTCCATCCCCGACCATCGCTACAATCTTTCCTTGTTTTTGTAACTTCTTCACTTCTTCGGCTTTACCTTCTGGTAAAACCTCTGCTACAACTTGGGTAATTCCCGCTTCTTTAGCTATTGCTTCTGCTGTTAATTTATTGTCACCAGTAATCATAACCACTTCAAGACCCATTTCCTTTAAACGTCTAACGGCTGCTTTTGAAGTTATTTTTATTGTATCTGCAACCGCAACTAAGCCTGCATACTTATTATTGATTGCAATAAGCATTGCTGTTTTGCCATTTGCCTCAAGCTGTTCCATTGTTGCTTGAGCACCCTCGATCATTACACCGTATTTATTCATTAGCTTTCTTGTACCAGCTAGAACAACTTGACCTCCCACCTTAGCTTGAATACCATAGCCAGGTATTGCCTCAAACTCTTCCACTTCCACAAGTTCAATATTCTTTTCTTTTATCCCAGCAACTATTGCTTGTGCTAATGGATGTTCTGATTGCTTTTCAGCTGTACCTACTAATGTTAAAAACTCTTTTTCATTTATATCTTTTTCAATTAATACATCTGTTAAAACCGGCTCACCATTTGTAACAGTTCCTGTTTTATCTAATAATATTGTTGTTAATCGATGTGTGCGCTCTAGATGCTCTCCACCTTTAAAAAGAATGCCAAATTCAGCAGCTCTTCCTGAACCAGCCATAATAGATGTAGGTGTCGCAAGACCTAATGCACATGGACATGCAATAACTAAAACTGCGATTAATTTTTCTAATGCTTCAGCAAAATCACCAGGAGCCACAATAAAGAACCATACTAAAAATGTGATAAATGCAATTCCAACAACAATAGGTACAAAAATACCTGAAATTTGATCAGCTAAACGTTGAATTGGCGCCTTTGATCCTTGTGCCTCTTCTACCACCTTAATTATTTGTGATAAGGCTGTGTCCCGCCCTACCTTTGTTGCTTTAACCTTCAAAAATCCATTCTTATTAATTGTTGCTCCAATAATTGAATCTCCCACTGTTTTATCAACAGGTACACTCTCACCAGTTAACATTGATTCGTCTAACGCTGAACGGCCATCAATAATAACTCCATCAACCGGAACTTTTTCACCTGGTTTTACATAAACAATATCCCCAACTAATACATCCTCAAGAGCTACTTCAATCTCAACACCATTTCTCTCAACAACTGCTGTTTTCGCTTGAAGCCCCATCAGTTTTTTTATAGCTTCTGAAGAACGTCCTTTTGCTCTAACTTCAAATAACTTGCCTAAAATGATTAATGTAATTAAAACTGCACTTGTTTCATAGTAAAGCTCTACCATGTGTGCATTGCTACCAATAGAAATAATTGATAAATATAAACTATAGAAATACGCTGCAGAAGTTCCCAAAGCAACGAGAACATCCATATTTGCACTTTTATTTCTTAACGCTTTATAAGCTCCTACATAAAATTGTTTTCCTACAACAAACTGGACTGGTGTAGCTAACGCTAATTGGACCCAAGGATTCATAAACATATCAGGCAGATAAATAAATGATGTGAAGCTAAAGTGGCTAACCATTGCCCATAGTAATGGGAAGGATAAAATAAGTGAAAAGATAAATTTACCTTTTTGTGTTTCTAATTCCTTCTCTTTAAGATCTGCAATATCTTCTTTTTGCTCACCTTTTTGGTTTGCTTGATAACCAAGCTTTTCAACTTTTTGGATCATTTGTGATACATTTGTTTGAGCAGGATCGTACTCTACTGTAGCACTTTCTAATGCTAAGTTTACCGATGCTATCAAAACACCATCAAGCTTGTTTAATCCTTTTTCAATTCTTGTTGAGCAAGCCGCACATGTCATACCAATAATGTTCAACTCAACTTTTTCCTCTATTACCTCATATCCTAAATTCCTTATCTTCTTTTTCATTGCATCTATATTCGCTACAGTTGGATCATATTTAATAGATGTTTTCTCAAGAGCAAAATTTACTGTTGCTTCTTGTACTCCTTCAACCTTATTAAGTCCTTTTTCAATCCTCACAGCGCATGACGCACAAGTCATTCCTGCAATAGGTAGTGTAGCTTCTTTTATTGTTTGTGCCATTGTAAAACCCTCCTTATACCTATTAGAGGTATATAACTTCATATTAATATTTTCACACACGTACGTAATTCATACTACTTAACATCATAGCCTTGTTCTTCAATTACATCCATTATTTCAACTGATGAAACAGTATTGTTATCATATTCTACATTTACTTTACCTTCACTTAAAATAACCTCTACATTAATTACTCCAGTTAATTTTCCTACACTGTCTTTAATTGACTTAACACAGTGACCACAAGACATTCCATTTACATTAAATATTTTCTTCATTTTTTATTCTCTCCTTTGAAGTGCATTTTTTGATTAGTTCATTTACTTATGAGTACCATTTTTATGCGGTTGAAACTGATGTGTTATTTACATTTATAATGTTTCCTTAAATCTAATATACTATACCCCCCTAACCTATGTAAAGTGTTTTGAAGAAATATTATCCAATTTTTTCTATTGACTAAATTGAGCAAACAAAATAATAACTATAGATAATTGCAAAATGTAAATAGAAAGAAAAGCAGCTAGCAAAAATATTACTTCAAACTACATAACAACCTCTGAATATACTAAACAAAATGTACAGGAGATTATGATTCTGCTAAACATTGTAAAATGATATTTAACTCAAAAAAAGATATCTCAGGAATCACTCACCTTTTGGATATCTCTTTCTTCTTTCTATTTACGTTGTTTTCTTAAATCCAAAACAAATGGTATTATATGAATGATCAAAGAGTGTAGCATCTTTCATTAATAATGCTTGTTGCAAGTAATTAATTGCTAAGATTGTATAAAGAATTTAATTTTTTACCTTCTATACATTTTCAACCTTTCCCATTATTAATATTATGTAAGGAGTGTTATAGTTGAAGTTTATCATCAAATATGAGAAATTTTTCTATTTTGGGATTGTTTTATTAATGATTCTTACTAGTCTAACCTTAAAAAGTCCTGAAATTAAAAATACTTTAAGTGCTATTTTCTTTTCTCTAGTTTTTATTATCAGGATAGCAGTTTATAAATACTCGAAAAAAGAAAAGCGTGACCTAGATTGAGTTCTGACTAAGGCAAATGTATTCATGTAAGGTGCTTCGCAGCAGTCATTGATTTATCTAATTTAACCTACTTCTCTATCGTCAATATAACGATCCTTAACATATTGAAAATAGTATAAAAGAAGTGATTTGATTATAAACAGTAATGATAAATTAAGTCTTTTTAACCTAACCAAAGATCCTAACCCTAACTTTTGAAAAACATTCATTAAATAATAGGTGAAAAATGAATCGATCAATATATTAAATAAAATAAATTCCTTGAATTTTCCATAAGTTAATTTTAATATCCACAATGACCCAACAAAGAATGGACCAATAATTAACGGAGTGTCTCTACTTAATTTTGGATGAAGTTCCTCGTAAAACCACCACCATTTTCGTTTCTTGGCAATATAGCATTCAAATTTCACAACTATAGAAATAAATAAACTTGCTGGCAGAAATCTTTTGAATGCTGTTTTTCCGAAGAAAACTAACGAAAACCACGGAACTATCATCATTAATGTTAGTATTAATTTAGGATACTTATACATCACAAAATTCCTCCCATTCAGGATTAATATCTCCATAAGAGAGAAATATTATGAAATATATTATACTTTTCTAAAATTGACCTTAAGTAAATAAGTTCGTTATTATTTTTGATTCACTAAACGTTTCTTTCTGTCTTTCAATGATCTTTGATCTAATTCAGGGAATGAATGAATATCTGCTTTTTCAAGAATATATTCACTAAATTGAACTGTTTTTTCGATAATCTCTTTTGTATTAGACGTTGATATTTCCAATAAAGCATCAAAGATTGCTTCTAAAATCGAGATATCCTTTTGTCCATAATGACAAATTTGGTAAAAGCATGACCTGAGCACTTCTTCAAAAGGTCTTTGAGGTATTGAGAGTACAACTATATTATCTTTATAATAAGCTAGGTAATTAGCATCAAGGCTACTAACTTTTTTTAAACATAAACCTAAATTTCGTATACAATCAATCGCAGTGTTAGGATCATTTATTCCCGGAGAAATAGCCCTTAAAGCAACCTCCGTTAATTTTTGCAAGCCAAAATCTATATCTTGCATTGTAGTTCGTTCATTTCCAAGTGTGATTTCTTCTAACTCTTTATTATCAGCTACTCCGTTGTGATGAATTGTCATAACTAATTTATCAGGCGGTAAGAAACTTCCTATTGGATGATGAATTTCTATGAAATAATCTTCTTCACATGCTTGTTTGTATAGCTTTTCTTCATCAATTAATTGAATATAACCAAAATCGTTATTTGTTATCTCGATTTCCTTTGAGAATTTATACGCACTAGGAGTGCTTGTTACTAATATGACATGATCACTTTTCTCTACTTTACTAATTTTATTATGTATTGATTTAAGTACATCGTTTGAAAGTTGCTCAATTAATTTACTTACTCTAACTGAAGAAGCTACATGATGAATAAAATAAGCAAATACCCCAACACATACAGAAGCAATAATAACACTAATCGTTACTGCTAAAACATAACTTTCTGACTCTTGTTTCATAAATAGCAAGGAGAAAATAGAATAAACAAATCCTCCAATAAATATTCCTAATACTCGCATTGTTACCATATCACGAATAAAATTTTGAAGAGTTCTTGGAGAAAATTGAGAAGAATATGTTGTCAAAACAACCATTATTGTTGAAAATGTAATGGTTGTCATTGTTAACAGAGATCCGGCAATTGTTGATAATATTGTCTGAGCAAGGTCTCGATCAATTGTAAGAAAAGCTTTTATAATTTTAGTATCATTCAGATTTATGAACTGATCTAAAAAAGCTACAAATACGGCTAAGAAAAATGAACCTATAGAAAAAATAGTTGGCAAAAGCCACACTCTACTTTTTATAAATAAGAAAAGTTTATTAAACACAGGTTTCCTCCAAAAAACATATTTAGTGTTTGAATAATACCCTGTTATAGAATTATTAAACAGTAGCTATGTTAAATATTAATGTTAATTTTCAGCACTTTGTTGATTGGAGTGAATATATGAGTCTCCTACGGGATAAGGTTTCAACTGGAAAGCCACAGTTGCGTAGCTTACGATGGTGCTCCCGGACCTAGTAAGAATTGTTATTGCATGTAACGGAAATCAAAAACAAGATTTAACAACGCCTAAAAATAATAGTAAAAAGCAGACGAAAATCCTGAGAATCGTCTGCTAAATGAGCATTATATAATCCTTGACATTAATTTATTTTTTTCACTTATTTTCTTTTAGTTGGAGATTATATTTATACGTTTCTTGATCAGAAGATATTTTGTATCCTAATTGTGGACTATAATCTAAAAATATATTCTCATCAAGATACTTTTGGCTTTTCTTTGATATAACAACTGGTATATCTTCAACCATAAAAATATCGTCATCATCTTGTTTTATATCAACTAGAAGACTATGTTCAGCATAAATTGTGCAGCTACCTACAAAAGTTGCTTCTATCCTAATCCCTTCATTTTCCTGAAATTCCCTACCTCTTAATTGATTTATTGCTTCTGGTTTTATGACTATATTCATCTGTAACACACTCCCTTAATTTTTATATACCTTAAATAGGTAAAATTAAATCATATTTTTAGGATTTTATTTGTGTACAGTTAGATACAACACTTATCACAGTTAAATATAACGGTCTCTCTTATTATTTATTTTTTTCAAAATATTGATCAATTATTTCCTCGATCTGATCATGTTCAGGAAATTCACCATTAAAAACAAACTTTATTTCTTCAATAAATTTACCCTTTTCATAAACATGGATCGCACCATTTTGATGAATAACACTAAATTCAGGTTCAAAACGATAGCCATTTCTTTCAACTGCTCCCACCTTAAATCAACTCCTATAAATACAGAACTTGATATTATTATGTCCTATGTACAATCATTCTATTTCTCTATTGTGAATAATGCTATGTTATTAATAATTAGGTAGAGAACTTGAAAATTAGTACTAAAAAAGTGTACTCAATTAATGGAGTACACTTTTTTAGTACGCGCCTTAGAGGATTCGAACCTCTGACCGACGGCTTAGAAGGCCGTTGCTCTATCCTGCTGAGCTAAAGGCGCAAAATTAACTTTTAGTTTTTTTAGCATTATTGAATAAATGGCTCCGCAGGTAGACTCGAACCTACGACCGATCGGTTAACAGCCGAGTAGCTCTACCACTGAGCTACTGCGGAAAAATATGTAAGGTGATCCTAAATGGACTCGAATCATCGACCTCACACTTATCAGGCGTGCGCTGTGCGCTCTAACCAGCTCGCTATAGGTCCAATTGTTGTCTTTGGAGCGGGTGAAGGGAATCGAACCCTCATCATCAGCTTGGAAGGCTGAGGTTTTACCACTAAACTACACCCGCATTTTTTTGGAGGCACCACCCGGATTTGAACCGGGGATAAAGGTTTTGCAGACCTCTGCCTTACCACTTGGCTATGATGCCTTATGTTTTGGCTGGGCTAGCTGAATTTGAACCAACGCATGTCGCTGTCAAAGTAAGATGCCTTACCGCTTGGCTTATAGCCCTATGATTGTGCTTCGACGTAATTATGGAGCGACTGATGGGAATCAAACCCACGAATGTCAGAACCACAATCGCCATTTTAAAAGTGGGTATATTTTTTGGCAGGGGCAGTAGGAATCGAACCCACACCAAAGGTTTTGGAGACCTCTATTCTACCGTTAAACTATGCCCCTAAAACAAATAATAAATGTTATTTCTTATGGTGAAGACCAGCATGTTCTTTGTTATTTTTGCTTCGCAGTGCAATTAAACCATATTGTTTGTTATTTTCGCTTCGCGAAAAAACATTGGTGGAGGGGGGCAGATTCGAACTGCCGAACCCTAAGGAGCGGATTTACAGTCCGCCGCGTTTAGCCACTTCGCTACCCCTCCATATTTTGTTTTGTGCAATAATGGCTTCCCGGACGGGATAACAAGAAAGTTGGTTGCGGGGACAGGATTTGAACCTGCGACCTTCGGGTTATGAGCCCGACGAGCTACCGAACTGCTCCACCCCGCGATAATAAAAAAACTCTGTTAATAGGTCCTGTAATATACAGTATATAAACCATTATATATTTCGTGACCACTTTTATGAACGTTTTTTATGGAGGAGGAAGGGGGATTCGAACCCCCGCGGGTTTTGACACCCCTGTCGGTTTTCAAGACCGATCCCTTCAGCCGGACTTGGGTATTCCTCCGTAAATTAATGGACCCTGTAGGACTCGAACCTACGACCGGACGGTTATGAGCCGTCTGCTCTAACCAACTGAGCTAAGGGTCCAATAGTCATTTACCTTGTATAGCGGCGGAGGGAGTCGAACCCACGACCTCACGGGTATGAACCGTACGCTCTAGCCAGCTGAGCTACACCGCCAAATGTTAAAAACTCTTAAGTCTTGATTATTATTATTATCTGGTGGAGCCTAGCGGGATCGAACCGCTGACCTCCTGCGTGCAAGGCAGGCGCTCTCCCAGCTGAGCTAAGGCCCCATATGTTCATTTAGTTTTGCTTCGCCGAGTAAAGGTTTGTTATTTTTGCTGCGCGAGTTTAAGGTTCGTTATTTTCGCTGCGCGAAAAAACGTTGGTGGAGGATGACGGGATCGAACCGCCGACCCTCTGCTTGTAAGGCAGATGCTCTCCCAGCTGAGCTAATCCTCCATTAAATCAATATTATATAAGATCGTATAAATATGTTCATGAAATAGTCTGTCAACGTCCTACTCTCACAGGAGGAACCCTCCAACTACTATCGACACTGAAGCGCTTTACTTCCGTGTTCGGCATGAAAACGAGTGTAGCCTCTTCGCATTATTACTAGACACGTATATTTAGTGACAAATAATATTATAATTTTTTCTTAGAATAAATCAAGCATTTCTCCGAAAAAAATCTCTTTGAAAGCGTATAGTTTTTTCATTGATAAACTATATCTTAACACCTCTTCATTTTTAATAAAAGTCCTTTTAAAATGGTTGTTAAACTATGATGTTGATTTATTAAGGCTCTTTTAAACTTTGTTGTTTTTAGAATCATAATAAAACAGAACTATATAAAGTTTAGTGGCATCTTTTCTCCTACAAATGCGATAACACCCCGGTTACAATCGGTAATGACGTCTATAAGCAACAATCTTTCAGAAATGACTTTTTAAAAGCCCTTCAATTTCCTTTTATAAGCTTATTAAGCATCTTTATATGATTTTCTTGATTCATTTAATTTCCCCTTTTAAAGACAGCTCCTTAAAACTTTTTACTCCATTTAATAATACAATAATTAAAATACCTTCAGTAGGGAAAAATACAATTAAATTAGGAGGTTGATAACATGATAAACGATCAAGAAAGAGATTTTATAGTAGTAGAAGATGAACAAGGCCATGAAAAACAATATATTGTCGAGGCTTTATTTGATATAGAAGATGAAACCTTTGCTCTACTTCAAGAAAGTGAAGATCATACAAATACAATTATCATGCAAGTTGAAGATGAACAAGACGGACAATATCTTGTAAATATAGATGACCACAAAAAGAAAAATATGATTCTAGATGCATATGAAATCGCCGTTCATGCTAATCCAGCTGATTGAGTAAGGTGTAGGAGGATTCATGAAAAACAATGTAAATAAAGTGATTGACGTAATAGATGAAAACCTAAAAAAACAAATAGAGAATGAAATAAAAGGAATGACTTTTACTAAAAATTTCAGATCACCCACTGCTGAAGAGTGGTATGTGTTTTTACCAAGCTATAAAGATCCTTTAACAGGTGGTGCGCCTGGGAAAGCTATTATTCATTACAACCTTTTTGATACAAAACATATCTTTATTAATACAACAATTATATTTGATGATCCAGAACTACATAAAAGTAAACTATATCATCTTGTTTACTCTATTTCTGATGAAATCATAAATAGACTTGTTGGATATGCTGATACGCTTTTATCGGTTCATTCTGGTGAAAACTCATACAATGCTCAGTATAAACAATAAATATGTTAGGAGATAATCATGAATCAACAACTAATTCAATCTATAAAAGATTATGCTATACCGTTAAGAACAGCTAATGATTATGATTTTCTATTAAATACAGTCAACGAACAAAGTCTAGTATTACTAGGGGAATCATCACATGGAACATCAGAATACTACAAAGAAAGAGCCGAGATTTCAAAAAAACTAATTACTGAAAAAGGCTTCACGTTTTTAGCAGTAGAAGGTGACTGGCCAGCATGTCAAAAAGTAAACAGATATATAAAAGGCTTTAACGATAAGTTCAAAGATGCTCGTGAAGTATTAAAATCATTTAATCGCTGGCCTACTTGGATGTGGGCAAATGAAGAAATGATCGAACTCATTGAGTGGTTGAAAGAGCATAATATGAAGCAGCCAAAAGAAAAACAAGTTGGATTTTACGGTATAGATATATACTCACTCTGGGAGTCAATGGATGAAATTATTTCTTACTTAGAAAAAACAAATTCTTCCCTTGTCGAAGAAGCAAAACAAACCTTTTCATGCTTCGATCCCTTTAACCGCAAACCTGAGAAATATGGTATTTCAGCAGCTTTTTATTCTGAAGGATGCCATGAAGAGGTAACAAAACTTTTAACAGAAATTTCTTTAAATAAGCATACTTTTAAAGATAATGAAGAAAGCAGTTTAAACATAGAAATTAATGCACTTATTACATCAAACGCTGAAAATTACTATCGAACAATGGTGCTAGACGATAACCAATCCTGGAATATTCGTGATCAACATATGGTAGAAGTAATTCACAAAATAGAACAATTTCATGGTGAAAAAGCAAAAGGAATTGTTTGGGAACATAATACTCATGTTGGAGATGCACGTGCGACAGATATGGCAAATCAAGGTGTTGTGAATGTTGGCCAGCTACTTCGTGAACAAAAAGGCAATAATAAGGTGTTAATTGTTGGTTTCGGTACTCATCGAGGGACAGTAATAGCAGCTGATCAATGGGGAGTTAATCTTGAAAACATGATTACTCCTCCCGCTCAGGAAGGCAGCTGGGAAGATGCTATGCATAAAGCAGGTCCATCCAATAAACTACTGTTGTTTACTCAAGAAAATCGAAATCTTTTCAGCCAGCCAATTGGGCACAGGGCAATTGGGGTTGTCTATAATCCTCAATATGAACAATATGGAAACTATGTACCATCTGTCATGTCAGACCGTTATGACGCATTTGTTTACATCAATAATTCAAAATCTCTTCAACCATTAGATGTTAAGGAGGTCTTTTTATAAAATAAAATATACCATTCTACTCCCAAAATTTTTAAAAGTAAAGTCTAGAAATAAAATCTCACCTTGTTATAATGCTTAATAGGATATATAACACTAAAAGCTAAAAGGTGGGCACTTATGGGAAACACATGTAGGTATGTTGTGAATGCTGTTGGAAAATGTGGAGAAACATACTATACTCAAATTGATTCTAAAAGAGAATTACAAAATTGGATAGAAGATCATAAAGAAAAGCTAATACTGGATGAATTGAAAGTTGTGGATCGTAAAGTACCACCGTTTGTAAATTGGCTGCTACGTGTTAGAGGATAATAAAGATTTTGTGATAGGATATAAGTATTTAAATTATAGATAAACCCGAATTTTTAGGTGATCGTTCAATTAATCTTTCGCCTATTTGTTCGGGTCTTTATTTGCTGTGTTTAATAGAATTTTTGGTTTTGTTGCTATTAAATGAATGATTTGATTAGACTAACAATAGACTGCGACAAGGCAAACAATTTAAACTTATACATCAACTCTTCTAAAATAGACAAATGAGCTAATAAATCCTACGAGAGAAGTAAGCGTAATTATGATATATGAAACAGCCGGATCATATGTCGGTAGAAGAGTATGATTAGAAATATCTCCTGCAGCTGCCCACGGAAATAACCCTCTATGCTCTGAACTTCCGCCCATTACATTTAACATTGTGATCACAATTGTAAAAATAATTGTTGGTACATAACTTTTTGATACTAAAGTGACAAATATAATCGGTGATGAGAGGACAAACAACAAGCCAGCACCGATACTAAATTGTTTAATTGACTGCAAGAGCAATTCAGAGTTTAAACCTTTAAATTGGAAAATCAACCCTAGAACTACCGCTAAGCTCCATGCTACAAATGTTAACAAACAAATCCATAAAAACAACATGGTAATTTTACTTATCAAAAAGCTAGAACGAGATACTGGAATTGTTAAAAGATTTTTTAGCGTATCCTCTGTATACTCTCTGGTTATAAGATAAGCTGTTACAACACCATATAATGGTACGCCTAGTACCAATACAGTATACAAGTTGGTTTGATAAAACAACTCATCAAATGCTACAATTACATTTGCTTTTGTTTGCATGTGTATATAGGAGGCAACAACAACCATAAATGGCGCTACTGCAGCACCAATAATACTTATTAAAAACATCCTTGATCTTTTTAGCTTTAATACTTCTGTCACTAATAAATTAACCAATTGTGCCACCTCCAACTAACTTTGTGAAATATTCTTCTAGTCGATCTTCACTCATTGTTAATCTTGTAACTTCTATCTGTTGCTCGATTAGCATTTTATTTAAATTGCCTTGCATCCCTATATGTGAATAAATGCGGATAATTCCATCATCATGTACTTCATAATCTGTTATATCAAAATGTTTTTCAAGAAGCATCGTTGCTTTATTTTCATCGTTTACTTGAAATTCAAGGTATTTACGATTTCTTTTTCTAAGCTGATCAAAAGAAATCTCTTCAAGGAGCTTACCTTCATGAATAATTCCCAACTGATCAACTAACTGCTCAACTTCTGATAAAATATGACTAGAAATAAAGATGGTCATATTCCTCTCCATTGCTAATGTTTTAATAAGCTTACGCATTTCCTTAATACCAATTGGATCTAAGCCATTTGTTGGTTCATCTAAGATTAATAGTTCAGGATAATGCAAGAGTGCCCTTGCAATGCCTAATCTTTGTTTCATTCCTAAAGAATAATTGCCAACTAGCTTTTTCGGTTCCTTGTGTAGGCTGACAATTTCTAAGGCTTCTTCTATCGCATTCTTTTTATGAACACCCATAATTTTTGTATTAATTAGTAAATTCTCTTTTGCTGTCAGATTTTCATAAAAACCTGGCACCTCAACAATTGATCCAATTCTGCGTAATATTTGTTTCTTATTATTTTCTAATTTTTCTCCAAAAAGCTCAATCTCCCCTAATGAAGGCTTTATTAATCCAAGAAGCATACGAATGGTTGTTGTTTTTCCAGCTCCATTTCGCCCAAGAAATCCATAAATATCTCCCTTTTTAACTGTTAAATTGAGGCAATCAACAGATTTTTGTTTACCATATTTCTTAGTTAAATCCATTGTTTTTATAATTGTTTCCATACCAATCACCTGCTTTCTATTAGCTTATGATCTTAGTATAAGCAGGAGTTTTTAACTGCCCTTTAACTAATTCTTAACTATTTCTTAATTGTATAACTTTCACTCTTAGGTAGTGCTATAGTAAAGCTCGTTAAAAAGAATGGCGTGCTTTTCACCCATATCCTCCCGTTATTTTTTTCAGTTAAGCTCTTTGCAATCGCAAGTCCTAAACCACTTCCACCAGATGAAAGATTTCTTGAAGAATCAACACGGTACATTTTTTCAAATACATGTTCCAAGTCTTCTTTTGATAAGCCTGGACCTTTATCCCATACTGTCAACTGATATTCACAATCAACATCAAAAAGTGTCACCCCTAACACTTTTCCTTGCTGTCCATATTGAATAGCGTTTTTAATGAGATTTTCTAAAATTCTTACAACACTAAATTGATCTGCTGTAATAGTACATGCAGAATCAGGAATTTCTACTTCTATCTTTATTCCTAGATTTTTTAGTTGCGGAAGAAACTCAATCAATATTTCTCTAGTTATTTCTGCAAAATCTACTTGTTCGAAATTCATCGGTAATTCATCAGCATCTAATTTTGCTAAATTAAATAACTCCTCGATTAAACACTTTAATTGAATTGACTTTTTTGAAACGATTTCTATGTATTCTTCCTTTTCTGTTTGTGTTGTCGCAATATCATCCTTAATTGCGTCAATATAACCGATAATAGATGTAAGAGGAGTACGAATATCATGAGATATACTTGATAAAAGACTCTTCCTTGCCGCTTCAGATTTGATTTTATCAGAATGAAGATTCTCCAATTGTTCTATAAGCTCATTTAATGAAAAAATTATATCGTTAACAAGATGATCATCGTTTGCTAATAGTCTGGTATGGAAATGACCCTTTTTAGCTCGCGTTAATTCTACATTCAATTCACTTAATCTTTTTCGGAATTTCAAATGGTTATTCAGTAGCGTGACTGAAATAACATTTACGATTAAAAATAGTAAAATGGAGTATGCTTTAACATCTTTAAACATAATAAAAAGGACCGTCATTACGATCCACTGAAAGCTTAGCAATATTGTTACTTTATCGAACTTCATCTTTTTCACCTACAAACTTATAACCTATACCCCAGACTGTTTGAATATATTTAGGATTTGATGGATCATCCTCAATTTTTTTACGGAGTTTACGAATATGGACCATAACCGTATTATCATCTTCTATATAATTGTTATCCCATACCTGACGGAACAGTTGTGATTTTGTAAAAACCTGTTCTGGATGAGTCATAAATAGTCTTAGTAAATCCAGTTCTTTTGCAGTTAAGGATATTTCCTGATTATTAACAAAAACTGTATACTTCTTCAAATCAATCGACAGTCCTTTAAAATGTACAATGCCAGAAGCTTCCTGTTTAGTCAATTCACTCCCTAGAACTAGAAATCTCCTCATTAACGCTTTTATTCTTGCGACAACCTCATTTATACTAAATGGCTTTGTAATATAATCATCAGCTCCAATAGTTAGCCCAATAATTTTATCAATTTCATCATCTTTAGCCGTTAACATTAGTATAGGTACATTCGAGCTACTTCTAATTTCTTGACATACTTGGATACCATCAATTTTAGGCATCATCACATCTAAAATCAGCAAATTGTATGTAGCTCGATTAAATAATGTTAGAGCTTCTTCCCCATTACAAGCAACATCAACATGGTAAAATTCCCTCTCAAGATAAGCCTTCAGTAAATCTCTAATTTCTTTTTCATCATCAGCAATAAGCACACGTATATTAGACATCTCTCCACCTGTTTCTACTAACTTATAATATCTACTACCCTTTTATTTTACCGTAATTTGTCAATAAATTAAGAGCTTAAGTATTCGACAAATTTCGATACTTGTATTAATCTCATCGTCTAAATTAATATTTTAAAGCATATGATAGCTTGCAGTATTGATGAATATCGACCAAATTATTCTGCTGCTAAAGTCAGATTCCGCTGAAATTTACAATAATTAGTACTTCCACTCTATAAATATCCCTTTTATAATGACTGAATGGAGGTGAAGCGGATGGCAGGTATTAAATATTTTGTGTTTTTCGATTTTGAAATGTTATGTTCTGATAAAGGAATGCCATATGAAAAAATGGAAGCCATTCGTTTAGGTGCAGTAAAATATGATCTTGAAACAAAGAAAATAGATTTCTTCGATCAATTTATTAAACCAAAAAATTCAGATCCTCTTTCCGAGTTTTGCAAAACGTTAACAGGTATCCAAGATGAACAATTAGCTAATGCACATGATTTCAAGAGTGTGTTTGAAGATTTTGTAGAATGGATTGGCGGAGTAAAAAAAGCTCGATATTTTTCTTGGTCTACAAGTGATTTATCAAGATTGAAATTTGACTCAATTTATCATGAAATTCCTCCACGAACGATAAGAAAAATTGAAAATAACTATATAGACTTCCAAGCTACGTTTAAAAAGAGAGTAGCAAAAAGGAATGTAAGTGTTGAAGATGCTTTATCACTTTATTCTTTACCATTTATCGGCGAAGCTCACAACCCGATGTATGATGCGTATAACACGCTACGTATTTATTTAGCATTCTTAAATCAACCAATTGAATCAGACATAATTATGCTAAAACAGTTTATCTTTAATGATGAAAATGATCTTAGTTTATATAACTTAAAAGACATTAATTTCTATCTAGCACAGCAATTGGTGAAAGATTCTTCTGTCTTAAATGAGCAATTAAGAGATTTATATCGACTGAAAGATGTAAAAAAATTAGTAAAGCCTTTAAAACGAATGGCTGAAAAATATCAAAATATCGTTGTGAATCGAAGCGGATTGTTTACTGAAGAAAATATAGCTAGTGCGGAGATTATTATTACTTTATATGACGAAATTCTTTTTCATTATGAAGAACACTTACTGTATCAATCTAAAATTGTGATGTTCCATGATCATCTCCTAAAACCACTTAATAAGATGATAGAAGAATCAACACTATAATTAGAAAAAAGAAGGCTGGGAACAAAAGCAGCCTTCATTTAATTTTTGCTGATAATGCATCATAAAATCCTTGTGGGTCATCAGGGCGAAGATGAACTTTTGTTACCTTTTTCTTAAAACCATACATGAATTTTGCTTCCATTGGCGCATATAGCTCAATTTCAAAAGCTGGTTTTTCTTTAGTTATATCAGGTAGAACACAATCAAAAACTTCTTTACTTTCTATTGAAGATAAAACTTCAGGTCCTTCATACGGAGTAACCGACTTGATGCATTCAAGTGGAACTGAGAGTCCCTTACCTAAACCTACTTGTAAATAAAGATGGGTTTTTGTTAGTACAATGGGATTCAAACGGACCGCTTGAATTTCCCCTATAAAATAAATCAAACCATAAATATTTAGAGCTAATGAAATATAAGCAATTATTTCATTCCAATTATGCAATAAAAAGTGTAAACCAACAGATTCAATAACAAGAGCATGTATGAGCATTATATATAAAGCGATCACACTTGTTTTTTGATGAAAAGTAAATATTTGCTGATCTTCTTTTGGTGTAACTCGTTTGGCTTTCCACGAAAATAAACTATAATAAAACATTGAAATTTCTGACGTTATAATATCTACTAAACGTGATGATGATTTTAAATGACTTGATAAAGATTGTGCTATTTGATTTTGAAAGAATGGTACATCAATTTTTTTCATATATCTTATGATCGAAGGTAAATTCTTCACCAATTTGAAAACAATATAAAATTCGACTAATAGAAATGCACCTTCACCAGCCAGAACTATATATTTTACAAATGAGTATGAAGACAAAAAACCATGAGGAATAATTAGTAAAGCTACACCATAGCCGGCAAATGCCAATGGAACCATATATTTTAATGAATACTTCTTTTTCATTAAGAAGAAATAAATAAGAAGTGGAATCACAAACATAAGATCTATTAATGAACCAAGAGCAACTTCACTTGGTAGCGGTTGCATAAATTCCAAACGATAAATAAGAAAATTAGAAATAACAATTAGTGCCACTAGAAAACCAACTAATAACAAGTTCTTTCTTCGTAAAGCAAACATGTAGAACTCCTCCTTGCTTAATCCATTTATATCTTAATTATACCTTAGGTTCGTTACTAATAATGGAAGGAGTATGGGAACTTTTTTACAAAATTATGTCTTTTTTATAAAGGATACTTTCCGTGAACTTTTTGCTTTAATTTATATAGGTAAAAATGCTGTTTATAAAAGGCTCTTTTCTGAAAGATTCTTTGCTAATTGACGTCTTTATCTGTTGTAACCAGTGTATTATCACATAAAAGGTGCAATTTGTAGAAGAAAAGATGCCACTAGACTTTATACAGAGTTATTTCCAGCATGATTCTAAAAGCAACAAAGTTTACGATAACAGCTCTATAAACATAAGTTATTCTTCTTCATCAATTTACTAGAAAGAAGCATTTACTAAAGCTTAGCAACAATCTCGAACCTCTGTAAATGTTTCATTAAGGATAGATAGAACACTCTGTATTTCATCTGAATTAATAATTAGTGGTGGCGCTAAAACAATAGTGTCCTGTCCATCAAACGTGACTGATCTACATATAAGTCCTTTTTGTTGTGCTTTTTCTACAATTAATGGTGATAATGAGCTATTACTTCCAGACTTACATTCGATGGCCACCATTAAACCTAACCCTCTTACCTCTGAAATATTGTTCTGGTTGGCTTTTAACTTTATTAATCCATCTAAAAGATGAGCGCCCATCCCTTTAGCGTTTTCTACAAGTTGTTCTTCCTCAATTAATTCAATGTTTTTCAAAGCAACTGCACATGCCATCGGGTGACCACTGTAGGTGTATCCATGTAATAAAGTTCCTGATGACTTCTCCTTAAACGTTTTAAACATATCTTCAGAAATTATAACACCACCGAGCTGAGCATAGCCGCTAGTAATTCCCTTCGCAAAGCACATCATATCAGGGACAACAGCATAATGGTTAATTGCAAACCAATCACCTGTTCTTCCAAAGCCTGTAATGACTTCGTCTGTAATAAATAAAATACCGTATTCTGTACAGATTTTCTTAATTTCTCTAAAATAATTTCCCTCAGCAATGTGGACTCCTCCGGCTCCTTGAACAGGTTCTGCAATAAATGCTGCAATGGTTTCAGGGCCTTCTTTTTCTATTAAATCTTTTAATGCTTCTGATTTTACAGAATCCACATGGAAGAAATCAGTTGCTAAAGAATTCGTGAAATCACGAAACGGCTTTAAACCAGTCGCACTTGTAGCACCTAAAGTAACCCCGTGATAGGACTTTGTTCTTGAAATAATTTTCTTTCTTTCTGGCTGCCCTTTAAGGATCCAATAATGTCGAGCAAGCTTATAGGCAGTATCATTTGCCTCAGAGCCTCCTGATGTAAAAAAGGTAGCTGTCAAATCTCCAGGTGATATTTCTGCAAGTTTAGCAGCCAGTCGTATGGCTGGTTCATGGCTGAAGGTAGCAAAACATGAGCTATAAGCAAGTTTCGTCATCTGTTGCTTTGCAACCTCCCCAAGCTCTAACCTTCCATGTCCAACATTCACATTCCATAATGATGACATACCATCTATCAATCTATTACCTTTAAAATCTTCAAGATAAATACCACTGCCTTTTTTAAAGATAAAGGTAGGTCCAGATGTTTGCTGCTGCTCAATCGATGATGTAGGATGTAAAAAATGCTTCTTATCTAACTCCTCAAGCTCACGAATATCATCCATTGTTTCATCACTCTTTCTCTAATATATTAAGTCATAAATCCCTTCGACATTAATCAACAAAAAGCGGGTCGTGACAGGCACCACACCATTCCACAACAGTTAAAGCAATAATTTCCGCTGCTTCAAACAGTTTATCTAATTCAATGTATTCATCTGGATGATGAGCTTTTTCTGTTTTTCCCGGACCAAAGACGATGGTTGGTGTTGCTGCGACATTTGTTAGTAAGCCACCGTCTGTTCCCCATGGAGATGCCTCAATTATGGCTTCTTCTCCTGTAACATCAATAACGCTACTTGATAAACATTTCATTAATTTATGATCTAAATCGATTGTTCCAGGAACCCATCTTGCCCCAAACCATTCTAATTCTACAGGATTATGGTCGAACCAGGAATTTTTCTCAGGTAGAGTTTTTAACCACTTGGTCATTTCGTTCTTAGCTTCTTCAATTGTTTCATCAGGAGAGACTCCCATTCTACCTTCTAATTTCACTAAATCAGCTACTGATGATGGCCAATCTCCACCTTCAATTTTTCCGACATTAATAGGAATTGGGATTGGAATATTTTTATAAAGATTATCTGTAATTCTATTATTTCTATGTTTCTCTAACTCTCCAATGTGTTTAACCACATTAAAGGCATTTTCAATCGCACTTACCCCCTCATAACGTGTACCACCATGTGCTGAACGACCATGAACTGATATTCTAAACCATATTGAGCCTTGTTGCTTCGGGAATATTTTCATATTTGTAGGCTCAGGAATAATAGCTGCATCAGCTACATATCCTCTTTCTATTGCAGCTAGTGTACCAAGCCCACCACTCTCTTCTTCTATAACACTTTGAAAAATAACGTCTCCCTTTAACTGAATACCTAGTTCACGTATAGCAGTAATTGCTAGTAATAATGCTACGTTTCCACCTTTCATGTCAGTTGATCCTCGACCATATAGCTTCCCCTCAACGACTTTTCCACTGAATGGATCATCTGCCCATTGACTAACATCTCCCGCTGGCACAACATCGATATGACCATTTAAAATGATAGACCTTCCTCCACCAGATCCTTTTAATATGCCAACAACATTCGGACTATCTTTAAATTCATTTCTATCACAAGCAAAAAAGGGATGTGTTTGCAATTGAATTCCATCTGGTTCCCATATATCTATTTCCATACCTATTTTTTTAATCGTTTCAATCACGATATCTTGAGCGGCTTTTTCATTTTTTTGAGTACTACTAGCTTGCACTAACTTTCTTAATAGGTTAATACCATCTTCACGATTACTTGATAGCCATTTGTGTATTTCTTCTTTTAAAAGTTTTCTTTGTTGATCCAATTGACTACACTCCTTTTTTGTAACCTAGTGTATCGTTTTAATATTCTCTGAGATTAGTAAAGGAGCATTCGTTTTTATCATAACTTCCTCTATTGTATTTGGACTCATGATTTCTTTTAAAAGCAATCCATGCTTTGTGACTTCTATCACAGCCTTATCTGTCATAATCATATTTACACATTTTTTTGCTGTTAAAGGTAATGTACATGTTTCTACAATTTTTGATTCACCATTTTTATTGCAATGATTCATAACAACGATTACTTTTTTTGCTTTTTGTGCTAATTCCATTGCCCCGCCAATCCCCGGAACTCTTTTACCTGGGACGATCCAATTTGCTAGATCTCCCTTCTCACTAACCTCAAGTCCACCAAGAATTGTGAGATCTAAATACCCTGAACGAATCATGCCAAATGCAGTGGAGCTATCAAAGTAGGAAACTCCAGGAATTGTCGTTACAGGAAATCCTCCTGCATTACATAACATCGGGTCTTCCTTACCTTCTTCTGGAGATTTACCAATTCCTAAGATGCCATTTTCCGCATGAAACATTACATGTAAAGAATTTGGTAGATGATCTGGAACGAGTGATGGTATTCCTATCCCTAAATTCACTATCATCCCATCCTGAATTTCCTCAGCTGCACGCTTTGCTATTCGATTTCTTATATCAATTTTTGAATCCATATCTTACTCTCAACCTCCTTGCCATCAGTTATTATTCGACAAAACCCGGGAAGTGACAGGCACCACAATTACTCCCATGCCCACTTCCAATCAATTCCTTTGCTTTGAATAACAAGATCTACATAAACACCAGGTGTGATGATTGCTTCTGGGTCGAGTTCACCTACTTCTACAATTTCTTCAACTTCTGCAATTGTATAGCTTCCTGCCATTGCAACAAGAGGATTTGTGTTTCTCGCACTAGTTTCATAGATAAGGTTTCCAAAGGTATCAGCTTTTTTCGCGTATACTATCGAAACATCTGCAGTTAAAGCTGTTTCGATTAAATATTCTTGCTCATTTATTATTGTTTTTTGTTTTCCCTGTTCCACCATGCTACCTACACCTATATCTGTTAAGATCCCTGCTATTCCAACACCACCTGCTCGAATTCTTTCAGCTAATGTTCCTTGTGGGCTAAATTCCACCTTTAGCTTATCTTCGAGCATTAATTTTCCTGCAATAGGGTTTGAGCCAATATGTGAAACAATTAATTTCTTAGCACGCCCCTGACTAACAAGCTTACCAATACCAATATTAGGAAATCCTGCGTCATTTCCGATTAATGTTAAATTCTTTACACCCTTTTCTAACAGCCCATTTATGATTGTTGGTGGATTTCCAATTCCTCCAAATCCACCAAACATCACTGAACAATGATCATTTATTGAAGCTAGTGCTCCATCTAAATTACCTACCTTACTTTTCCCTTTTATCTGAATAGGCTCTCTCACATTGATCCCTCCTTATTAGGACAGTTCACTTTCTACTTCTAAAACAGCTTCTATAAAAAGCTTAACAAGCTGATCTATTTCATGTTTTTCAATAATAAATGGAGGAGAGATAATAACCGCATCTCCATAAGCTCCCTCTTTTCCTGCTGAAGAAGGATATATGAGAAGTCCCTTTTCTTTCGCTTTTTGTACAACATAATTAGTTATTGAAATATCTTTACTAAAAGGCATCCTAGTATCTTTATTTGAAACAAATTCAACACCAATTAGAAGTCCTTTTCCTCTAACCTCTCCAATTATGTCAATTGATTTTGAAGCATTTTTTAGTTCATCAAGCAAATATTCTCCATTTGTTTTCACTAAATCCAATAAAGAATGATCTTCTATATACGTAAGAACCGCTAAGGCAGCAGCTGCTGATTGAGGATTTGCACTATAGGTGTGGCCACTCATTATAGAATTAGATCCTTTTAATATAGGAGTCATTACTTTTTCACTTACTAGTGTTGCAGCTATAGGGGCATAGCCGGCACTCATTCCTTTACCAAGCGCAATAATATCTGCTTTAACACTCCAATGATCCAACCCGAGCATTTTTCCTGTTCGACCAATCCCTGTCATCACTTCATCGGAAATAAACAGAATTTGATTACGATCACAAATTTCTTTTATTTGCTCATAATAGCCTTGTGGAGGAATGATAACTCCTCCTGCTGCACCTACAATTGGTTCTGCAATAAAAGCTGCAATGTTTTCAGCACCTTCTCTTAAAATTGCGGTTTCTAATTCTTTTGCACACGCCAATTGACATGTCGGATGAATTAATTGTAAAGAGCATTGATAACAATATGGAGCAGATACTGTCGGGTAATCCTCTAACAATGCTACAAACCGTTCACGTCTACTCACATGTCCTGACATCGATAAAGCACCTATCGTTATACCATGATAGCTAACCCAACGTGAAAGGATCTTTTGCTTTTTATTTTCCCCCTGCTCCTGCCAATATTGAAGAGCTACCTTAAGTGCTGTTTCTGTCGCTTCTGATCCACTATTAACAAAAAAAGACCAATAATCCTCTTTATCACAAACAAGCTGATTAAGTTTTGAAGCCAGCTTTTCTGCAGGATCTGAAGTGAATTGAGATCGATAAACAAAAGAAACATGTTTGGCTTGAGAATGCATTGCGTCAATTATTTCTGGAATTGCATGACCAATACTAGCTGTGACCGCACCAGAAGATCCGTCTATATACTGTTTGCCCTTATCATCATAAAGATAAATTCCTTTACCATGTGTAACTACAGGATAGCTTTCGGTCAAGTTAGGCTTAATCAAATATGATTTCATGTACCAAACCACCTCATGTTCTTACTTAAAATTTGAAATAATTACGTTTTAATAATTTTGGTTGAAGCATAAGTTTTTCATATGAAATGACTTTATCTATCTTAGAGGAATCAATTAATAATAGATGATCTTCAAGCTCTTCAATTCTTTCTTCCGTTTGATAATCCATCCCACATAAGTTGCAACTCATTGCTGGAGTATTTGTTATTTCAATTGCTCGAGTACCATCAGGAAGCTCCCAATAAACTGTATTTTCCGTTTCCTTCACATCTGATTTGCCACACCACTCACATTTCATTCATAATCGCCCCCTTTTTCTTAGCTGAGTCTTTCAATCATCACCTTTGTTTTGCTTTTTTATTTGAGCCTGATATTTCTTTTCTTTTAACTCATCACGTTTTTCTCGCTTATCCTTTAAGGAGGAATACGTTGAACTTTCCTGAAAGCTTTGTCTGCGATCATAGCGTTCAAGTGAATTCGGTACAAGATTCAGTTTTTGGTCATTTAATAATGCACTTATTCCAGTTTGTGACAAACTCATATCCTGATTTTGATAAATTTGTTGGAAATATTCATCACCACGACCCGCAACATAATTTTCCGGTTCAGGATAAGTAGTCATAACACCCTCAAAATTACGAAGAACTGTTTTAGTTGGACTTTGCGAAATTAGATAATTTGGCTGTAAGGTAATTTTCCCTCCACCACCGGGAGCATCAACAACAAATGTAGGTACTGCATATCCACTTGTATGACCTCTTAACCCTTCAATAATTTCTAAACCTTTTGAAATTGGTGCTCTAAAATGTCCAATTCCTTCAGATAAATCACATTGATAAATATAATAAGGGCGCACCCGAATTTTCACTAAATCATGCATAAGCTTTTTCATAATTGCTACACTATCATTGATTCCAGCTAAGATGACTGCTTGATTACCTACAGGCACACCAGCATCAACAAGCAATTCACACGCACGCTTTGATTCTTCTGTTATTTCAATTGATGTATTAAAATGAGTATTAAGCCATACTGGATGATACTTTTTTAATATAGTACATAGGTTTTCTGTAATTCTCTGTGGAAAAACAACTGGGGCTCTTGTTCCAATTCGAATAATTTCAACATGTGGGATTTCACGTAAATTCTTTAAAATATACTCAAGTATATTGTCATTAATTAATAAACCATCACCACCTGATAAAAGAACATCACGCACTTCTGGTGTGTTTCTTATATAATCAATTGCTCCATCCAATTGTTTTTTTGGCACACCCATACCAATTTGCCCTGAAAATCGTCGGCGAGTACAGTAACGACAATACATAGAGCATTGATTTGTAACTAGAAATAATACCCGATCAGGATAACGGTGGGTTAACCCAGCTACTGGCGAATCTTCATCCTCCTCTAAGGGATCTTCTAAGTCATATTTTGTTTTATGAATTTCCTCACCAATTGGCACAGATTGCATTCGAATGGGACATCTTGTATCTTCGGGATTCATTAACGCTGCATAGTATGGAGTAATATTAAGTGGGATAGTTTTCGTAGAAATTCGTACCCCTTCTTCTTCTTCAGGAGTTAAATTGATGACCTTTTTTAAATCATCAAGAGTACGAATTGTATTAGTTAATTGCCAGATCCAATCATTCCATTTCTCATCTGGTACATCCTTCCATAATTCAATTTCCTTCCAATGACGATTTGGCTTATATAAATCCTGCCACATATTACATTCCCCCTTAAATTATGTTGGTCAGCTTATATTAAGCAAGTTTCATGCCAACATAAATAGTGGAAGTAAATCCCAGACAAATTACAACTACTTTTAATTTTGCAACAAAACTAAAGTAAGGTGTCAATTTTGTTTTGTTGCAGTGAAGCTATCATGAATATTGCAAATAAGCTTAAGAAGAAATGAATGCCTCCAAATAATATGAACTCTGAATCATCATGGAAAAAGCAAAATATCGCCGAATATTAGGCATTACTTTGTTATTGCTACTTTTAATAAATGCTGTTTTCGCAAACTTTATTGCTTTTATATGCACTAAGAAATCAACACAGTATTAAGTCTAGTGGCATCTTTTCTTCATAAAACGGTATCCTTATATGCAAAAATAAACTGTTTCTACTAGATATTTTGGTTACATAGCAACAATCTTTCAGAAAAGAGCCTTTAATAAAAAATCTTCATCACTGATTTTAAGTAAATTTCTTCCTTCTTTCAGCTGTATTTAACAATATGCTCAACATTCGGCAGTCATCAAAACTCGGCAGATTTTGAATAACTAGAGCCTATCTCAAAGAAAGATCTTTTACCCATACATTCATATTTTCTAATTCATTAAAAATATAACAGTTGTTTGTAAGTCTTCCGTTGTATTTGTAATTTAATTGATAAAAGACAGCATTCATTCCATAAGATTGTGCTCTTGCAATAGAATAAACATGATAAATTCCTTCATTTTTTAAATCACCTTCTAAAAATAGTAGCAGCTTCTTCATAAGACCGTACTTCCTATGTTCTGCTAATGTGGCACAATCTGTTAATTCTGCATTATGAAATATGACGTTTTTTTCAGATGATGCTGCACTTACAATCTCACTTTTTACCTCAACAACATAAAATATAGTTCCGTTACAAATCATCTTTTTAATATATTGGGGATCATTCATAGGCGTTGGATATATAGCAAATACTTGTTTATATAATTTCGCGAGATTTTCTGCATCTTCAGAAATAGCTTTTCTAAAATGATATTGACTCGGAGCAACTGTTACTTTATCTGTTTCTTTCTGATTTGTTATGATTTGATTAACAATCTGATCTTCTTCGATCCACGATCTACTTTCTCTTCTACTCTCCTTTTTATAAGAAGTTAAAATATAATTGTCTGTACCATTAAAGTAGCCATCTATTATTGCTTCTAATTCAAAGCCTAATGGTAGTAACTTCTTCCAGTGATCCTGTCGACAATAAAAAATAATCTTTGTGAATTTATCCAGTTCAGCTAACTCATTTATTTTCTGTACAATACTTGTCATATTTCCCCGGTAATTATCGACTCGAATTCGTTCATTAAAATAATCAAGGTACACTTCTAGATAACAATCTTCACCCTTGATAACCTTCGTTTCAGCTATATGGTTCATCAACATGCTCCTTTCTCAAAAATCTTTTCTTTATGAGATTCCTAATTTTGGTTTATTTATCTATTGGTGCCGTTAAGTATTGTTGTTAATTTCCGTTACAGACATTCGCTTCGACAGGCTTCTTCCGCAGAAGTTCCATGTCTTTCACTTCAAATCAACAAAATGCTAAAAATTCACATTAGGCTTTAATTTAAAAGTACTACACCTTCAATTAACGGCAATTTATACATCATACTTTTTGATTTTATATTGCAAAGTTTGTCTGGGAAGCCCTAACATCTTTGAAGCTTTTTGAACATTTCCTTTGGTTTCAAATAAAGCTTGTTGAATTAATTTTTTCTCTGTTTCTTCTATTAATAATTTAAATGGTTTTTCATTCCCTTTTTCCGATTTCTTCTTTACTGTAAGATTATCTGGAAGATGCTTCAGTTTTATTTCATCATCATCTTCTTCAATTATATTCATAGCAAATTCTATAGAGTGTTCAAGCTCACGGATATTTCCAGGCCATTGGTATGTTTTTAACTGCTCTATTGCTTTGGGCTCAATTTTTAGAACTAGCTTATTAAATTGATAGTTATATTTTTTTATAAAATGATGAATCAAAAGTACAATATCTTCTTCCCTTTCTCTAAGAGGTGGTAATTCAACAAAAAATACATTTAAACGATAATATAAATCTGAACGGAGGATTTTTTTCTTCATACACAATAAGGGGTGCTCATTCATAGCAACAATTACTCTAACATCAACCATATACGACTCAATACCACCTACTCTTCGAATAACTCCATCTTCGAGTACTCTTAATAACTTTGTTTGGAATTCTAGGGGCATTGTATGAATTTCATCAAGAAAGAGCGTTCCACCGTGAGCAAGCTCAAACAAACCGGCTCGATCAATTGCACCAGTAAAGCTACCTTTTTTTGTTCCAAATAAAATACTCTCAAGCAGAGATTCTGGTAAAGAAGAACAGTTTTGAGCAATAAACGGTCCTTTATTTCGTGAGGAAGCATTGTGAATAGATTGAACAAGTAATTCCTTCCCTGTTCCTGTTTCACCGTAAACCATAACTGGTGAAGAGCTTTTAGCTGCCTTTCTACCAAGTTCAATCACTTTATCCATACTTTTACTACCTGAAATGATGTCATTCCAGTTATATTTTGCCCCCATAATTGAAGTAGGTTTACTTTTTTGACTATTTACTTTCGCCTGTAGCTCTAATAATTTCTGTGCTAATTCTTTAACTTTTGTTAAATCCTTTGCAATCTCTACAGCTCCTGCAATCCGTTCATTCACAATGATAGGTAACGTTGTATTTACTGTATCAATTAATTGACCATTAGAGTTTTTGTACGTTTGTGCTTGCTGATAGATCGGCTTACCTGTTTCAATTACTTTCAACAGTGTACTTGTTTGCTTATTTAAAGATGGAAATACATCGAGTACATGCTTTCCTAAGACTTCTTCGATCTCTATTCCATCATGCTGTGCTGCGACACTATTATAAAAAATCGTTATGCCCTCTGAATTTACCGCGTGGATAGCTTCGTCAATACTACCTAAAATAGCTTCTAACATTTGTTTTGTTTCAAATGTTTTTAATATCAACTATATAACACCTCTTTAGTTTCCTATCTAAAATATATTATAAATATTTACATATATAGATTTTTATGGTTGAATATAAGAGAACTAGTGTTCTTTTTATTAATAGGAGGTGTTTGTATATGCGGCCAGAACTATCTACAAAAATGACTATGCTTGAATTCACAAACTACTATTGGTTAAAAAAAGAACTCCAGGAATTTTGTAGAACCAATGAATTAAGCACAAGTGGCTCAAAGCTAGACTTGACGAAACGAATAGAATTATTTTTAACAACAGGAGAAAAACAGGGTCCAACTAGAAAAAAAAATAAACCAATAAAAAAATCTAATTTTGAAGAAATAAGCCTTGATACAGTCATTTCAGTTGATATAAAATTCAGTCAAGATCTTCGAGTTTTTTTCAAAACAATACTACCTAACTTCCACTTTTCTACATATATACAACAATACATGAAAAGTAACACTGGCAAAACATACCGAGATGTTGTTGATGCATGGAAGCAAGAAGAAAAACGGAAAAAAGAGCCTGGTTACAAGCGGGAGATTGGACCACAATTTGAATATAATCAGTTCACTCGAGACTTTTTTAATGATCCTGTTAACAAAGGGAAGTCAAGAGATGATGCTATAAAGGCTTGGAAAACAATTAAATCGCTTGCCGGAGATAATGTTTATGCGAAAAATAAATGTAAACTAAAAGATGGTCCTTCATCATTATATTCAGAAAACTAAAGCAACAGAATTTAACATTTGGAAAAAATAATAAAAAAGAAAACTATAATAAAAGGAAGGAGAAACACGATGTACGGAATCACTAATTTTGAGGTTTTTCTTCTCGCAGCTATTTTACTAAACTTAACTCCAGGTACAGATACAATGTATATTGTAGGTAGAAGTGTTTCCCAAGGTAGAGCCGCAGGTATCATTTCAGCGATAGGCATAATAGCAGGATTAGTCATACATACTTTACTTGCTGCATTTGGACTTTCGTTAATTTTGGCTCAATCCGCTTTTCTTTTTAACACAATCAAAATCATTGGAGCTATTTATTTAGCATATTTAGGTATAAGGATGATTATTGATAAGAAATCTGAGAATAAAAACACTTCTTTACCAAAGCAAAGTAATAAGAAAATATTTCTTCAAGGAATGCTTACAAATGTTCTAAATCCTAAAGTAGCACTTTTTTTTCTAGCATTTTTGCCGCAATTTATAAAAACTAGCTCAGACGTGACAAGCCCAATACCATTTATCATTTTAGGACTAACATTTACATTTACTGGAGGACTATGGAGTATTATTACTGCTTATTTTACCTCAATGGCTACAATAAAATTACGAAAAAACATAAAAGCTGAATTAATATTGAATCGCCTAACTGGCATAGTATTTATTGCAATAGGACTTAAGCTGTTAAATACGAAAGCTAATTAATATTTGTTATTTCTTAATGCTCTTTTCTGAAAGATTGTTGCTTTTCAGACGTTTTTATCTGTTGTAACCAGTGTGTTATCGCATTAAAGGTGCGATTTGTAGAATAAAAGATAGAATTAGACTTTATACAGCGTTTTTTCACCTTCAATTAGCGTAATCTATAGGACGAGATTAAAAAATCTACGTTAAATATTACACCTCATTTATGAACTATCTATTTAAGGGCATGATATAAATACTTAAATAAATTGAGAGGTGTATTTTTTATGACTAAAAAAAACAAAGAGCAGGATCAAGTAAGTACTGACGATGCAATTATACTTATGTTTCTAGATTTAGTTGAGCAAGATGGAATCGAGTTAGATTTGACCCTCTCTATAAATGGAGTGGTTATATCAGGTACTTTAATAAGTGCTACGAATTATTATGAAGGAGTTACTGAATCCTCCAAAAACCTTAAGGATAGTACAATGTCTAAAATTATCGCAAAAAAATTCAGTGATTTAAAAGGGGAATATGCTAAACAGAAAGAAGAGGAAGAAGAATCAGAGAGTGCTCCATTAACTTTTATTCACTTGAAAAATGCTGTCTATTTAAATAATGAAAATTCTCCTAATCATTCCGGAACATGGTGGCGTGGAAGGA
This sequence comes from Metabacillus litoralis, assembly GCF_007994985.1. Classification (GTDB taxonomy): domain Bacteria; phylum Bacillota; class Bacilli; order Bacillales; family Bacillaceae; genus Metabacillus; species Metabacillus litoralis. The sequence goes on from NZ_VOQF01000006.1 coordinate 62,633, forward strand.
TTTCTTCAATTGACGGATTCTCAGTTAATGATTTAAAGTAAATAAAGCAAAAATAGAGTGAAGAAAAAGACTTCACTCTATTTTTGCTTTATTTTATTTGAATTTTCATCTTTTCCTTAGCTGATTTTAAACAAGCATCTAAAACCTTCATATTTAAAATAGCGTCTTCTACCTCAAATGCTAATGGTGTTTTTTGGCGAACACTGTTAGCAAAATCATTAAGTTGTAATGTATATTGATTTACTGGTGGAAAATCCTCTAGTCTTTCTTCCCCTTTTATTGTTACTGAGAAACTTGATTTTTCTTCAGGTGAACAAACAAAAGAGGACGGGATGTTAATTATTCCCTCAGTTCCAACAATTTGCAGTGTATTTTGAAACTCTGCCCACATTCCACACATGAAGGTTACTCCAATAGAATCTGGAAATTCAAGTAAGCCTGATGCCATCATATCAACATTACCATGCTCTTCTGAGAAAAATCCATGTACAGTAGCCGCTTCTGGCTCTTTTTCCAGAATTAGTCTAGCTGAATTTATGACATAACAACCTATATCATATAAAGATCCTCCACCCCAATCAGAGCGATATCTTATGTTTCCTTTATCGTTGGCATTATTAAATGTAAAGGTCCCATGTATACCTCTAATTGTACCAAGTTCACCTGAATTAACTATCTCCTTTATTCGATCAAATCGTGGGTGATGACGATACATAAATGCCTCACCTAATAATAAATCTCTTTCATGAAAGAAAGATGCTAATTCCTTTGCTTCTCCTGCATTCAAGGCAATAGGCTTTTCACAAAGCACATGCTTGCCTGCTGCAGCTGCTTTCATTGACCATTCCTTATGTAAATGATTTGGAAGAGGTATATACACAGCTTCAATTTCTGGATCCTGTAATAGCTCTTCATAGCTTCCATATGCAACTGGGATATTGTTATCACGTGCTGTTTCTTGAGCCTTTTCAATCCTCCTACTTGATATCGCTTTTAGTTCATTAAATTTTGATTGACGTATTGCTGGTATGAATGCATTCACCGCAATGTCAGCACAGCCAAGTATTCCCCAAGTGAGCTTATTCAAAATTTTTTCCTCCTCTAATTAATTGGTATATTTAATTTTTTTGATTCTGTTTTTTTCTCTTTTAAGTAAAATAAGATAAAACCTATAAAACCTATAAATGAAGATATAGCTAATAAAAGATAAAGTAGTTTGCCACCATAATTTTCAAAGACAACACCACCTATTGATGAACCAACAATCCCTGTAATTCCAAAAGTGATACCTACAAACACCATATGACCTGTTGCTTGTAATTCCTCTGGAATTGCTTTATATAGATATTCAAGTGCTCCTAAAAACACAATCGCAAAACAGATGCCGTGTAAGACTTGGATCATTAAAAGCATTGTTGGATCTTGTGCAAAAGCTGTCAAAACCCATCTTATACAATAAAGAAACGATGCGATAATAATATAAAATATAGGACTTGAAGCTCTAAACCATTTTGCACTTAGGAAAAACAATAATGCTTCACTAGATACTCCAATAAACCAAATCCATCCAACTAGCATTTCGTTTCCGCCTATTTCAAATAAATATAAGCTGATAAACGAATCACTTGTTCTGTGTGTTAGTAAAACAAGTGCCGTAAGGAAAAAGAAAACAAGCAAAGTTGGATCCTTAAACAAGACACCAATATCCTTATAATTTATTTTTTTTGTACCAGCCTTTGTGTCAGATAAAAGCAAAGCTAAGATACATGTAATAACCGTAAAAACGGTAACTGGTATAACTAAGAACCCAATACCAAACTCTGAAAGTAGAAATCCACTTACTAAAGACACAATAGCAAAACCAATTGATCCCCACATCCTAATGGATCCAAATGTAACAGAATGAATTTGTGCTTGTCTTTTTGCGAGATTATCAGCCAAAGGATGTACTGGTGAGAAAAAGAAAAAGAAAAAGATTCCTGCAGTAATAATCCACAAAAATGAATTTATTTGGAAAATCCATATAACACTTAGTAAAAAACCTACTAAGCAAGCAAATAAAACCTTTTTTACAGTTTTATACTTATCACTTGCATAACCCCATAAAGGCTGAGCAATTAAACCTATAAATGGACCTATCGCTAAAAACCAACCTATTTGTGAGCTTGAAAATCCTTTATGTTGCAAATATATTGGTAGAAAACTTACAACCATTGATCCGATTGCACTTACAAAAAACATGAACATTCTTAAAGATAGTAATTGATTTTGTATGATCATAAAATATTCCTTTATTATGTATTTGCAAGATGTAATAAACAATTCAACACCGTTACAGTTAGAGTATGCTTTATATAACCTCCATTTTGTTATTTTTGTTATTAGGTTGTTATTATATTATAAAACATTAAATCTATGATTGTAAGTTATTAAGATAACTTTTATAAAAATGAAGGCTATATTAAAGGTTAATGTTGATTTTTAACACTTTGTTGATTGGAGGTGAATATATGAGACACCTGCTTAGAGTAGCGTGTCAAAGGGAGACCCCACAGGCGCGCAGCTACGAGGAGGCTCCCGGACCTAGGAAGAATTGATCTTTGGTAATTGGGCTTTTTCATTATTCTTCCCCTAGGAAAAAAGGTACTTTTTTCCCGGGAAAGCGAATGCCTGTAACGGAAATCAACAACAAAGTTTAACAGAGCCAAAATGAAAAAGGGTATGTCCTCATATTATAGAATACTTACTTAATGAATATATGTTAAATGTATAACCTTGTATGTTATTTTTTGGAGTGTGATAGTATGATCTTGGAAGCTGTAATGCTTCATGTTAAAAAAGGATTAGAAGCTGAATATGAAGAGGCATTTCGACAGGCTTCTGGGTTAATTCGTTCTATGAAAGGCTATTGTAGCCACGAGCTCCAGCGCTGTTTGGAAGTTGAGGGGAAATATCTTCTTATAGTTACTTGGGAAACACTCGAAGACCACACAGATGGTTTTAGAAGATTTCCTGAATATATACAGTGGAAAGAGCTTTTACATCGTTATTATGAACCATTTCCTACTGTTGAACATTTCGAAAAGGTTGAACTTAACTAAGTGATATTTTTTACTAAATGTATTTTTTTAGCATGTCAATTACCTTCTTAAATTATCACAGTAAAGACCACTTTAATTATCAAATTAAAGTGGCCTTTTTTCCATAACCAACTATTTTTTATTATGGAATACTATTGTTTGCTTTCCCTTTATATCATTACCTATATCCTTATTAAAGTTTTCCGTAAAATTTTCATTTTCAACCTGATCCTGATAATTTTCTTCATCACCAGTATAATCTGCTGGTGTATCACTTGTCCCATATCTAGCAACTTCAGCAAAGCTGTCTTCATGATCTTTAATTTCATTACTTCTCTTATCATTATTAAAAGAAGGGGTTAATACTTCCTCTTCAATAGGACGATATTGATGAGCTGTAGATTGTTTGGTGTGATCAATACAGTATAATGTGGTTGGTATAGCCTCTAGACGTTCAAATGGGATAGAATTTCCACATTCTTTGCATTTCCCATAGGTTTCCTCTTTCATCGCCTGTATTGCTTCTTCAATTTTTTTCAACTCTTCTTTTACATGATCATTTATTGCGAGATCTGATTCTTTTTCATATAGCTCTGATCCCATGTCTGCAGGATGATTATCATAGCTAGATAACTCGCCAGTAGTTTGTTTTTCCTTTGTATGACGGATCGTGGATTTTAGCTTTTGTTTTTCTTCTTCTAATTTGTTCCTTAATATAGTTAATTGTTGTGAAGAAATCATTTAATAACACTCCTATAGCTTGTTTAATGTGTTATTGTACAATTCCCTCATCTGAAGAATTCAAACAAAGGCAATCTTCTTGATCAGAATTAATAACCAAAAAAGCCTTATGCTAGGCTTTTTCATCATCTGTCTTAATTGAAGAGCTACTTTCTTTTAAATAACGAAGATAGTTTGTTTTATCCTCAAGCTCTCTTTCAAGATAGCCTATGTAAGAAAAAAGCAGATTAATGTCTTTAGTAAAATCATTTTTCTCTGACATATATTTTTGCTTTATTTTTTTGACTTCTTTTTTTACAATCCATTGCTCAGTATGGTTCTCTTGTTCAACAATATCAAAACATTTCACTTTATCTGTAGGAATGAGTTCAATTCCCATAAATCTTTTTATCGGATTTTCAGAATTTATAGAAATCATATACACAAATTTTTCATTTTCAAGCTCTGCCAGTGCGTCTGGATGGATGTTCATCTTTTTAGGAATAACATCTTGTTCAACAATAAACGCTTTTAATTGATCTACAACTTTCATACCTTTTCCTCCTCATTACATGTATTTCAAAAGGAATACATAGTACAACCTATTCTTGTAGGTGCAGAAAAAGTACATTCAAGTTATAAAAAAGAAATAACAAAAGCACAAGCTTACTTGAATCGACCTAAATCTGGATGAACATCGACTGAGAAAAGAACGATGGTTAGGGAAGCGAACTGTAGTTGACTTATTATGGGGTGATGACCTGAAGTTATAAAACAAAACCAAAGGGCCTGTCCCTCAGTTACAAAATAGCGGTTATCACTATGTATGTTTGTAACTGGGTCAGACCCTTTTGACTCATACGATATATGGTTTTTGTCTGGTTTTATATTTTTTGAACGTTAGCAGCTTGTGGTCCTCTATTTCCTTCTTCAATATCGAAAGAAACTTCTTGACCTTCTTCTAAGCTTTTGTAACCTTCACCTTGAATTGAAGAGAAATGAACAAAAACGTCATCTCCACCTTCAACTTCAATAAATCCAAAACCTTTTTCTGAGTTAAACCATTTTACTTTACCTTGTGCCATTAATCTTTTCCTCCTAAATCAATCAAACAATTTTATTACATTTTCGCTTATTATTATTACCGCTATAAAAAAATTTAAACCTCTTTTTAAAAAGTTTTTTAAAAAACCTACAAAAAAGATTCTATATATCTAATTGTGATAAAATAATTATAAATCAAAAACTCATTTATGATTGTCTTAAAAATGCCATACAGGAGCTGACTAATGAAAAATTATCAACTGTTATTCTTAGACATTGATGGAACAATTTTAAAGCCGGATGACACAATTGAAGAATCAACAAAGGAAGCAATTGCAGTAGCCAAAAGTAAGGGTATTACTGTATTTTTAGCTACCGGTCGTCCATTACATGAAATTTCTACTATTGCAAAAGAATTAAACATCACTTCGCTAATTGGCTATAATGGTGCATATGCGATCCATGATGGTAAGGATATTTTTAAAACGCCAATGAATAGATCTACCGTAGAGGGTTTTGTTAAAATTGCTAATGCTAACGATCATGAGTTTGTTTTATATACACATGACAAAAACGTATTTTCTAATATAGAAGCCTCTCTTGTAAAAGAATTTATTCAAGCTTTTCATTTACATAAAAACAATGACTTTTCAGAAGAATTTCTATCACAAATTCTTGGAATCACATTAATTAATCTTAAAGAAAACGAACATAAGCTATATGAAACAAAAGAACCTTCCATCCACTTATCACAAGTGAATGTTGATGGTTTACGTCATTGCTATGATGTTATACGTGATAATGTTAACAAAGGCATAGCTGTTCAGCATATCCTTGATCTTCTTAAAATTAATAAAGAAAATGCGGTAGCTTTTGGTGATGGTATGAATGATAAAGAAATGTTATCGATTGTTGGAGAAGGCTTTGCAATGGGAAATGCACATCCTGATTTAATTCAATACGCAAAACATCAAACAACTTCTGTTTCTGACTCTGGTATCTATAATGGACTAAAAAATCTTGGGGTAATCTCTTAAGGAGGTGTTCACATTTGTATGAACTGAAAACAAAACAGAATGATCATAATGTGATGGATTTCATTGAACAAGTAGAGAACCCGAAAAAACGTGAAGATGCTTATAAATTGCTAGATATTTTCTCAGAAACAACAGGTTTTGAAGCAAAAATGTGGGGATCTAGTATTATTGGATTCGGACAATATCATTATAAATATCAAACAGGACATGAAGGTGATGCACCTTTAGTTGGCTTTTCCCCTCGTAAAGCTAAATTCAGTTTGTATTTTGCAACAGGTGATACAGAAAGAGATCAATTACTCGAAACATTTGGCAAACACACATCAGGTAAAGCTTGTGTATATATTAATAAGATTGCTGATATTGATATTGAGGTTTTAAAAAAATTAATCATTCAATCCGTGAATTTTTTACAAAAAACATATCCAGAATGACAAAATTCTCTAGAGCATTAGCTCAGAAAGACATTGTAGATATTTACAATGTCTTTTTGAAAAACGATGGAAAATTGAAAGTATACGAGAAATCCGATTAGTTGACTGAACTACAATATCATTCTCATTATAACAATTGGATTTAATATGAGATTTAAGTATTCTATACGCAACAAATAAGAAACCGATTTCTATTTTTATAAGATATATCTATTGATTATCACTATTATAGTGGGTATAATCGGGAGAGCGAACAATATATATTAGTATTTCGGTTCTTTTTTTGTTTATTTTAGAAATCGGTTTCCTTAATGAGTGGACCTTTTTCCTTCATTCATCAATTTATATTTGTGAAAGGCTTGTGACAAACATCTATGAAAACTACACCATTAAAGTTATTTTTATTTTTCATTCAGGCAATTGGATTTATATGTACTTCCTATTTACCAATCTACTTATTACATAAAGGATACTCTGCTACTGAGGTTGGAATGCTTTTAGCAATTGGACCTTTTGCTTCTTTACTTTCTGAACCTATCGGTGGGTACGTTAGTGACAAAATTAGAAGTATAAAAAAAGTCTTGTTATTTTGTATAGCTGGTATGATTTTTTCAGGGTTTGTATTTTTTCAGCTAGATAGCTTTACAGCAATGGCTATTTTAATATACTGCTTATTCTTTTTCTTAGCTCCAACTGGAGGATTAAGTGATAGCCTTTCTCAAAAAACAGCTGACAAAACGAATGTGAGTTTTGGAAGTATACGTATGTGGGGCTCACTCGGTTATGGAATTTCAAGTATTACTATAGGTTATTTGTTAAGTTATCTTGGTGTAGACAATATTGTTATTCCATTTATGTTCTTCTGCGTTAGCTTATTTATCATCGGGATTTTCCTAACTGATATAAAAGTAACAGATGGTTCTGAGAGTAAAGTCAATTTTAAAGATGCCTTCCTTCTCTTAAAAAGCATACGATTTACAGTTTTTTTGATCATCGTTTTATTTATTACTCTAGGACATCGAGCAAACGATCTTTATCTTAGTGTGTTTATACAAAAAGTTGGTGGGACAGAAACGACAATTGGTTGGGCTTTCTTTTGGGGTGTTGCAACCGAGGTGCTCGTGTTTTTCACAAGTGGTTATTGGTACAGAAAATATAAAGATCTAACTTTTATCATCTTTGCTGCGTTATTATATGGTATCCGATTTATCGGTATGTCATTTGCTTCAAGTTCAGTTGAATTAATTTTTTATCAATTGCTTCATGGTGTTACATTTGGTGTATTTTTTACAGTTGCCCTTTCTTATGTAACAAAAATTGTCCCTGCACGTCTACAATCAACAGGACATGTTTTATTGATTTCCGTATTCTTTGGCTACTCTGGTATGATAAGTGCCTTGGTAGGTGGAAAATTTATTGATACCTATAGCATATTCTCATTGTATTTATTAATTGGCTGTGCAGCAATATTCGGTGCAGTACTTTTAATGATTTATAGTAAATTCGTGAAGGTAGAAAAGCAGACGAATCGTATTACCTCATCTTTATAAAGTAAAAAACAGGTCTCGTTTACTTAGGCCTGTTTTTTATCATTAGTAACGATAATAAAGCTATAATTTTTTATTTAACATCAAATCAAGATATAACTGACACTTTTGATTGAAATCTGAAAAATCGATTGAGGTTAGCTCTGTTATTTGTTTCAATCGATAATTAAGTGTGTTAAGGTGAATAAACATTTGCTCAGCAGTAGATTTAAGCTTACAATTATTAACTAAATAGTATTCAAGTGTTTTCACTAATTCAGTTTGACTTTCACGATCTTTTGCTTGAAGAATTTGCAGGTTTTTATTTTGGTAGTTGTTTTTATTATTCTTGTTCTTTATCACATCAAGATATCGAAATATACCCATTTTATCATATTCATATGGAACATTTTCCTGTGTACCAATTTCTTCTGCAATATTCACTACTTCTAACGCTTCCTCATAGCTATTATGCAAAGATAAAATAGTCTGATATTCATTACCAACACCTATGTATATATTTGAATAACGATTTTCATCAAAGTTTGTTAGTAGATTTTCAATAATCTGCAAAGATGTAGCTACAGGTGAATATTTTAGTGAATAGCAGCCAACAATAATCACAATATTTGTCTGATTAACTAAAACATGACTTGTATTATCCTTCAAATTTAAATAAGAGCGAATCGTTTCTTTTAGCTCTTCTACAAGCTCTTCCTCAGCTTCAATTGCATTAACAACCATTATATTAAAAATTGAAGGTAAAATGATGTCTAACTGAGAAGCTTCCCATCTAAGCTCTTTTTCATTTTTAAAACTAAAATTTATCGCCTTTCTAAAAAAATTCTCAATTTCTTCTGCTTTCTGTTGTTTGATTTTGTTTTTTCTATAAATGATTTTCCCAACATGAAAGGATACTTTATGTAAGAATTCCAATTCTTCTTCCGTTAATTCCTCTTCAATCTCCTGAACCCAAATATAGCCCATAATAGTATCCATATACGTTGCACTAGTCACAACTCTCTTATTTAGCCCTATATCCTTCATTTCACTTATTCGAAAGGGCTTTTCTGTTGTTTTCAGCTGATCAATAATACCAGTCTCAACAAACTTTTCAAATATATGTAAAGGGCATTTTTTAGAGAAAATTGTTTTCTGATTTGCTATATCAAAATGCTCAACATAATAAGAGTTATACGCCAATAGAAAAAAATGGTCGCTTTCTAATACAACTGGTTTTTTTAAACCATTACTAACATAATCGATGACTTCATTAATATCTGATAAAGATAAAATCTGTTCTAATAGCTCGTCCATATATCTAGCTCCTACATCGGTTATATTTACCATTTATCATACTGTGCAAAAGCAAAAATGTATAGCATCTTTGTAAGAAAATATCACAACGTTTTTATCTTTTCCTTTTATGAAGGATCCAATGACAATTAGAAAAAATGCCTCTAAACTGTATACAATGCAGTCTCTTAAATTTACTTAAAGCAACAAAGTTTATGAAAGCAGCCTTTATGAAAAAGCAATGTTACCGATATCATCAGTTATTCTAGATTAATAACTCTCAAAAATACTCCATGAAAAAAGGAAGACATTAAAGTGTCTCCCTTTTTTACAGTAAATCCCTACTTTTCATTTACATCTCCATCTATATACTCATTATCATTTTTCGCTTCATTAACAGTAATATGATTTGAAGTTTTATTTGTTCGATCAGCATATGATTTTAACAAGGCACCCATATCGATTCCTGTCATTTCCTTTAGAGGCTCTTGTATATCAACCATTGTCTTTGTAATACTTTTACCAAAGTTCGGTAAACCTTGACCATTTCCAGAATCAATAATTTTGACAGAATCAATATTGTTAAGTGGTTGAGCAATTTTCTCTGCAAAAACAGGTAGCATTTCAATTAGTTTTTCAGTAATAATAACATCACCGTGTTTTTCCATAGCTTCAGCTAAAAGCTTACGAGATTCTGCTTCTGCCTTACCACGTTCACGGATAACATCAGCTTCTGCTGATCCTTCTTCTCTACGAATTTTTGCTTTTGCTTCCCCATCAATTTCTGCTTTCCGAGCCTCTGCTTCTGCTTTACGTGTTGTTTCATAATATTCAGCATCTGCTTTTGTTTTACGAACCTTTGTTTCTTCTTCCTCTAATTTAACAGCACGTTCTCTCTCAAGGAATTTTAATGTTAATTCTTCTTCTTTTACCTCTTTAGATAATTTAGCTTTTTCCAATTCATAAGATTGTTCAGACTTTGCTCTAGCACGCTCTGTTTCTTCCTTAAAGGCTGCATCTTTAATATCCTTTTCTTTTTTAGATTCTGCCACGGCAATTTGTCTCTTATATTCTTCTTCTTTTGCTTCTTGATCAGTTTGTGCTCTATGAATTCGTGTTTCACGCTCACTATTTGCTTCAGCAATTTCAGCTAATTTTCGTACCTCTGCAATCCGTGGGCGCCCTAGATTTTCTAAGTATCCATTTTCTTCATCTGCATCACGTAAATCAGTCAAACCTAATGAGGTAATTTTAAAGCCCATTAAATCTAATTGCTTTTGTGCAACCTCTGATACATCATGATTAAATTTTTCTCGATCACTATTAATATCTTCAACTGTCATTTTAGAAAGAATAGCACGGAGGTTACTTCCAAGAACCTCAATAATTTCTGATTCAATTTCATCCTGTTCTTTGCCTAAAAATTGCTCGGCATAATTAGCTATTCCATTTAAAGTATCAGCAACCTTTACCATCGCAACTGCATCAGCAACAATTGGAACACCACCATTTGTGTATACCCTAGGTGTTGATAGTTTTAATTGAAAAGACGTTAAATTTACAGGTGTTGAAGTTTGAAAGCGTCTTAAGCGATAGCCGCCACCTCTTATAATCTTCATAGAACGTCCTTCAAGATCAGTGAAGATATTAGTTTCTTTTTCAGGATCACCTAGCTTTGGACCTGTAATTATTAAAGCCTGATTAGATCGTGCAGTTCGATAACGAATTTTCACCCAGAAAAAGTAACCAATCCCGGCAATTGCACCAATTATTAAAATTGGGATTAAAATCATAAAAAAGCCTAACGCAGTAAACATGTAATCTTCCTCCTTAATATGTATTTATCAAAATACTTAGTACTTCAAAAGGAATCATAATAGCTATTAATTATCCACAATATGTAATACGAAGCTGCGAGTCGAAAGTTTCAAAATATTGAAAACTTATAAGAAATTGTCAGGCACTTGCCAACCTCCTACAAATAAGCTAACTAAATCCAAATTCTGTCCTTTGAACACCTACAAAAAAATAAAAAGGTGCTTCCTCTTTAATTAGAAGCACCTCTACGAAATTTATGTTTTATGATATTGGAAATAAAAGATTGACTATAACAAGCATTATTTCACAGCAGTCAATTGATCATCATGTTTATACCTGGATTTGAAACCTATTGATAAATCTAATAAACCATTTCCTTGATAACGTCTACTAACATCTAACTCGATTGTTCTTTTAATAATTTGTGCGTAGCTTTCGGATTCTGTAAGAGAGCGTTCAAATTCTTGCTCACATTGTTGAATGATTAGAGCTGCTGCAGCAGAAATATGTGGTGTTGCCATTGAGGTTCCTGATAATACGGCAAATTCATTGTTCAGATATGTTGAGAGGATTTCTTCACCTGGAGCAACGAGATCAACTTCAGTATTGGTATTACTAAATACAGATATCTTTCTCTGTAAATTTACTGAGCCCACTTGTACAACTTCTGGATAAGCTCCTGGATATGCAAATTCGTTCGTTTCATGATTTCCGTCTCCTTCATTACCAGCTGCGCATATAACAAGAATATTACTATTTATAGCTTTTTGTATAACATTGTGGAGTTCTACACTATCTTCACTGCTTCCTAGTGACATGGAAATAATTCTGACTTTTTCACCTTTTGGACCACGCCAATTCATAGCATATCTTATACCTTCTATCACCCATTTTGTTTCTCCATACCCCTTTTCCGATAAAACCTTAACAACCAAGAGTTTAGCATTTGGAGCTACTCCAACTACACCACTATCATTTCTAGCTGCACAAATTGTTCCACATACATGTGTTCCATGACCATTGTAATCCTCAAAATTAGTTGAATCACCTTGATCGTCTGTTGTGAAATTTTTCCCATCAATAATTTGTTCTCTTAATTCAGAATGATTTGATTCACATCCAGTATCTAAAACAGCAATCACAACACCCTCACCTTTGTATCCGTTATCCCAAGAAAAAGGTGCATTAATTAACTGAATTCCAGGCGGTATTTCTTTTGTGCTTTTTATAATTGTTTGGACTGTGTACGGAATTAAATGAACATAGCTCATAATGAAGCCTCCCTTTAATTATGATGAAGACAATATTCCATAAATTCCATTCGTACCTAAACACCTAATCATTAATCTGTTATAATATAAATGAAAAATTGTTATTCCTAACGCCTTCCTTATAGGAGGCGCTTTTTCTTTTTTTTACGCTTTAAATCATTTAAATTTTTCATCCCTAGTGTGATGGAAGAGAACAATGTGGCAGCAGCAACTAACACTTTGAGAAGCAGCTCTAACCACTCCAACACAATTAACACCCCCTTTTTTAGACAAAAATAACCCTACACAGTGACAAATATGACTGGTAGAGTGAGCTAAGGTTATGATCATGACTAAACTCCTAGGTACTATTAGAGGTTGTTCAAAAAGTTGAAAAACTTATGCTAACGCTTTCCGATTTTGGAACAATCTAATAAGGATAATTATGGAATATTTGTCACTATGATTGTACCACTTTTCATGGTAATTAACATCATTTTACTGAATTTTCGTACAATTATACTGGATAAAAGCATCTGATATCTACCTAAATTCCTACTCTCATTTAACATTATTCATGAAAGAAGGATAATTGGTATATAAAGAGGTCTATGCCATAATGCCTTGTTACACTAAATAGCTTCTTATCGATTCCCCTTTCAATTTTTTTTTGGTATTGCTTTTGAAAAAACATTTGAGCATACTCTTTCTTGATTTGTAAATAGCAAAAAAGCCTGCAATCTCTTCTTATTAGCGAAGAAGCAGGCTTTTTCCTAAATACAACTACCTATTACATCGATTTTGTAAATTCATCAAATTTCGCTACCTCATGAACAGAGGGCTTTGATGTAAATATACTTACAAGATAGACAGCTAACAAACTAGCTGCAAATCCTGGTACTATTTCATACATGATTTCAGATAAACCTAAGTTTGACCAAATGATAACGGTTAAAGCTCCAATAATCATTCCAGCCAGTGCTCCCCATTTTGTCATTCTTACCCAATAAAGACTTAAGATTATCACAGGTCCAAAGGCTGCACCAAAGCCTGCCCATGCATAACTAACAAGACCTAATATTGTATTATTTTGTTCCCATGCAAGCCATAGTGCTAAAATGGAAACTGCTAATACTGATAGTCGTCCAACAAATACGAGTTCTTTATCTGTTGCTGATCTACGGAAAAATGTTTTATATAAATCCTCTGTAAGTGAGCTTGATGTGACAAGAAGCTGTGAAGAAATTGTACTCATAACAGCTGCCAATATTGCTGAAATTAAAAATCCAGTGATGATAGGATGAAACAAGATATTTCCTAGCTCAATAAAGATTGTTTCTGGATCACTGATTTCTAAGCCCTGTTTTGAGTAGTAGGCAATTCCAAGAAAACCAGTTAACATGGCACCTATGCTTGAAAAAATCATCCAGCTCATACCGATTCGTCTCGCTTTTTTAATTTCCTTTACTGAGGAAATAGCCATAAAACGAACAATGATATGTGGTTGACCAAAATATCCAAGTCCCCAGGCAAATAAAGAAATAATTCCAAGTAAACTTGTTCCCTTAAATATATCTAATAAAGCAAAATCGATCGAACGAATTTCTGATACAGCATCTGAAGGACTACCAATATGAAAGATTGTTACTATAGGCACTAGAATTAGAGCGATGATCATAATGATTCCTTGGACAAAGTCAGTCCAGCTAACTGCAAGAAAGCCACCAAATAATGTGTAAGCTACAACAACACCTGTAATGATCCATAATCCTGTATGGTATTCTAAGTTTAAAATACTATTAAATAATACCCCACCTGAAACCATTCCAGAAGAAACATAGAAGGTAAAGAAAATTAAGATAATTACACCTGAAAATAACCGGAGAATTTTCGTAGAATCATTAAATCTATTTTCCAAGAAAGCAGGAATTGTGATAGAATCATTCGCTAACTCTGTATATGTACGTAATCTTGGTGCAACATAAAGCCAATTTGCCCATGCACCTAATGTAAGACCTATCACGATCCAAGCAGAACTCAATCCTGTTGCAAACATTGCTCCAGGTAAACCCATTAATAGCCAACCACTCATATCAGAAGCACCAGCACTTAACGCTGTAACAGCTGGACCAAGCGATCGTCCACCTAGCATATAATCTGTTAGATTTGAAGTTCGTTTATAAGCATAATAACCGATAAAGAGCATCCCAACCATGTAAACAATAACAGAAATAATTAACTGTAAATTAACCATCTTATCCCCCGCCATCCAACTACTAGTATATTTATATAAAAACTACCATTGTAGGAATCATATCCACAATGGTTAGTTATTAATTTTAAGTTATTAATTTCTTCAAAAATACATTAATATTTCATTCATCAGCTGTGAATAGTTAGCGTATTTTCTCTGTTACTATTAATATCACCGTATAAATATACTATATAGTGAATATAATAGAAAGCAGTTTTTTACTGCTTTCTATTATATTTCAATACTTTTTACAGCATTTCACTTATTGTTTTAGCTTGCATGTGTAGAGCTAAATAATCTGGACCGCCGGCTTTTGAATCTGTACCTGACATCTTGAATCCACCAAATGGGTGATAGCCAACAATTGCTCCTGTACAATTTCGATTGAAATATAAATTCCCTACATGGAATTCTTGTTTTGCACGCTCAATATGCTTTCTATTTCTAGTAATGACAGCACCTGTTAAACCATATTCTGTGTTGTTTGCAATTTTCAGAGCTTCATCAAAATCAGCTGCTTTTGAAAAGCCAACAACAGGACCAAAGATTTCTTCCTGCATTAAACGAGATTTGGGATCAAGATCAGCGAAGATTGTTGGTTGAATAAAGTAACCTTTTGAATCATCACCTTTACCACCAGTCATTAAGCGTCCTTCTTCATTACCTACACGAACATAATCCATAATTTTATCAAATGAAGCTTGATCAATAACTGGTCCCATATAAGTGTCAGCATTTTCAGGATTACCTACAATTTTTTCTTCAGTAATTTCTACTACTCTTTGAAGAACTTGATCATATACATCTTCGTGAACAACGGCACGTGAGCCTGCAGAGCATTTCTGACCTGAAAAACCGAATGCAGAAGTAAAGATAGATTGAGCCGCAAGCTCTATATCACAGTCTTTATCAACAACAACTGTATCTTTACCACCCATTTCAACAATTACACGTTTTAAATGCATTTGTCCTTCTTGAACCTTCGCAGCACGTTCAAAAATACGGGTACCTACTTCACGTGAACCTGTGAATGTGATAAGACTTGTTTTTGGATGATCAACTAAATAGTCACCAACTTCAGCTCCACTACCTGGAACAAAGTTCACTACACCTTTTGGTAAGCCAGCTTCCTCAAGCACTTCAACAAACAGTGCTGCAATAACTGGTGTTGTACTAGCAGGTTTTAAAACAACTGTATTACCTGTGACAATTGGAGCAGCAACTGTTCCAGCCATAATTGCAAACAAGAAGTTCCATGGTGAGATAACAACTGTTACACCTGTTGGCGTATATACATATTGGTTAATTTCACCTTCACGGCTATTGATCGGCTTACCTTTTGCTAATTCAATCATTTGTCTTCCATAATACTCTAAAAAGTCAATTGCTTCAGCTGTATCAGCATCTGCCTCTTTCCAAGGCTTTCCTCCTTCTTTTACTAATAAAGCCGAAAAGTCGTGCTTTTTCCGACGAATAATAGCTGCTGCTCTAAATAAGATATTTGCTCTTTCCTCTGGATTCCAATATCTCCAATCTTCAAATGCTTCCGATGCTGCTTGAATCGCTTGTTCAGCATGTTCTTTATTTGCTTTTGAAACTTTTCCAACAACTTCTTCTTTATTTGCCGGGTTGTAAGAAACAATCGTATTATCTGTTGTAACTCTTTCACCATTAATCACTAGTGGATATTCTTTTCCCATCATTTCATTCACATTAGCTAATGCTTGTTGAAATAGGTTACGGTTTTCCTCATTGTTAAAATCAGTGAATGGTTCATGTTTGTAAGCTGTTGTCATGTAAATCGACTCTCCTTTGTTGTTAATATTAGTTTCTATTTTTTTCTAATAGATTTATAAAGTTATTTTTTTGTCATTCCCTTAAGTACGAAAGCGAGATTCGCTGGGCGTTCAGCTAAGCGTCTCATAAAATATCCATACCAGTCTTGACCATATGGAATATAAACTCGCATGTTGTATCCGTCTTTTACTAATTCCTTTTGAGTTGTTGTTCTCATGCCATATAGCATTTGAAATTCAAACTGATTCTTAGGAATATTATGTTTATCTACTAATCTTTTTGTATATTCAATAATTTCATCATCATGTGTAGCAATTGCCGTGAAGTTTCCATTTAACAAATGCATGTTAATTATTTTCTTGAAATTATCATCAACATCTGACTTTTCAGGAAATGCTACATCTGCTGATTCCTTGTATGCACCTTTCACCAGTCTCAGTGAAGGATGATACTCGTTTAAATCATCAATATCTTTTGCTGTGCGATAAAGATACGCTTGTAAAACTGTACTAATATAATTGTAGCTTTGCTTAAAATCTTTAAATATATCTAGTGTTTTCTGGCAACGCTGTTCATCTTCCATATCAATTGTGACCATTATTTGATGCTTTTCAGCAGTATCTAAGATTTTGGTCATATTTTCATAAACTAATTGATCATTAATATCTAAGCCTAAAGAAGTTAGCTTTAAAGAAACTTGAGAATTTATCTTTTGGGCTGCGATCGTTTCAATTGTTTGAATACATTCCTCTGTTCGTTCTTTCGCAACTGATTCACTTGTAACAAACTCACCCAAATGATCCACTGTTACAGAAAGCCCTTCTTCATTTAACTCTTTTATAAATTTTACAGAGCTGGGAAAATCAATTCCACCAACAATTTTACCGGAGGCTATACCGCCACCCCAACTTTGAGCGGCACGGTTCAAAGTTTTATTTTTTGATAGAAAAAGGAAAAAATCTCTTGAATTGACCTGCACTATAAACACCTCCATAAAAGAAACAGAATATGAATTTCATATTGTTTTCTTAAATATATTTTACATTCGTGCATCAATCGTAACAATGTATCAAAAATACAAAGATTTTGACTTATCCTTGTGTGTAGAACACAATAACGTGTAAAGAAGCGCTTCTTCTGTTTATTTCAAGTACTTGTACTACTCAATGAGTATGTTATATAAATACCATTCCACACTTATTAATCTGTTAAACCTCGACATTTTTCTTCATTTAACATTTGTTACTTTAAATAAGCATTATGGAGCAAGTATTTACTCACCTTCGAAAGATACATAATTGTTCAGTTAACTAGTATAATAGAAATAACTTCAAAGATAGGCTAAAATATTGTTGACCTCTTCTTTAAGTGAAGATCATTCATTGACTCGTTAAAATTAAATTTGAAAATTCATGTTTAAAAGGAGTACTTTATGAAAATACTTATGATGTTAGTTGTTGTAATTGGTGTACTAGCTTTGTTAGGAACCGTTTTATTAGGTGGTAAAGGTGATAATAACTATGATGAAAAAACAAAAGGAAACATCTCAAGACTTTCACTCATCTATATCATTCTTGCTATTTCAATTATCATTTCGTTTGCTATATATTTATTTTAGTGAAGAATCCTTCACTAAAACCCCTTTGTGAAAACGCATTCACAAATTGTTCATATTTTTTTGAAAGCACTTACACAAATGGTCTTCAATTTATTTTATAATGTAACTATCTTAAAAATATTAAACTTTACAATGACAAAAAAATAAAAGAACATCTTAGGAGGAGCAACAAATGAAGCATTTTGTTTTTTTAATTGATAATGGAAATGAAACAACAGAACAGAAAATCAGTGCATCTGGTATGACAGAAGCTGTAAATAGAATAAAAGAACTAAAGAAGAATTCAGTGAAAGATCAACAAACTACATTTAAAATCACATTTAAAGGTGTGATTTATGAAAACGCTTACTAATAAAAGGATATATAATAAGTAAAAGCAACCATCTATCTGTATTGAATGGTTGCTTTTTACTTATTTTCATTTAGTTGTTACTATAAATAATATAGAAATATGACTAGCAAGAGAGGAGAATGTATTTTGTCGCCAAATGAGATTAATCAAAAAATTGATGAATTAAAAATGGAGTATATTAAAGTCCAAGGAAATATTGAGAAACTTGAATCTACAGGTCACTCAACTGAAAAGCTCGAAATGAAATTAAATGAGATTGAAGAAGAAATTAAAAAGTATAGATCGGCTTTAATTAATAAATAAAATGAAAAGAGGCTGGGACACAACTTAAGTGATTAACAAAAATTTCCGAACAAGTAATAGTTAGCTTAACTGATAAAATATACGTAGACTCCTTCGGGTTGAAAAAGCATCGACTATCCTCAACAATGTTTCTGCCATTTTCCCGTGGAAAGCGGGAGTATTTATCAGATAAGAAGTATCGTAACTACACCTAACTACCATTATTCGGTTTCAATTTTGTTAAAGACTTTGTCCCAACCTCTAATATTTCCTTAAAAAGTCTTAGCTAAATCCTTTGCTCGAGCAATTCCATTTGCTTTAATTTCTTCTGCTTTATCTGGCATTGCAGCATGCCCTTCAATGAATAACCCTTCAAATGATGGCACACCAAAGAAATTCATAATAACGTTTAAGTAGCGATGACCCATCTCTAATTCAGCTGCTGGACCTTCAGAATAAATTCCACCACGTGCTTGAATATGTAGTGCTTTTTTATCTGTTAATAATCCAACTGGTCCTTGCTCAGTATATTTGAATGTTTTACCTGATACAGCCACTGAATCGATATATGCTTTCATTACTGGAGGAAATGAGAAGTTCCACAAAGGTGTTACGAAAACATATTTATCTCCAGAAATAAATTGCTCACATAATTCACTTAGTCGGCTCACCTTTGCTTTTTCTTCATCTGATAATTCATCAAAAGCATTTCCAGTTTGTAGCTTACCCCAACCACTAAATACATCAACATCAATATGCGGAATATCCTCTTTATACAAATCAATGTGTACAACTTCATCACTAGGATTTGCTTCTTTATATGAATCAATAAAAGCTCTTCCTGCTGCCATACTAAATGATTGTGCTTCGTCGTGTGGATGTGCTGTAATGTATAATATTTTTGCCATTAGTCATTCTCCTTTTATTTTGTCACCTTATTTTCTATCAAAAACAAATAAAAAATACATGATATATTACAATTAATTAAAGTATTATTAATTCGAGATAATTATATTAAAGGTATTAATAGATGTCAACTATTTCACTTTGAAATTCAACTTACCATTATTACTAACAAAATTTTACACAATAAAGAGTTTTTAATTTAATAAAAAAGGGATTTGTCAAAGAAAAGACATACCCCTTGAAAAACTTTTATTCAGTTATATTTACATTGAAAGGATTTACAGCAATATTCTTTCTCATTTCATCTGTGATTTCAAACGCTTCAGTTTCATTTATAGAAGTTGATTCAGCATAATCAGCTTGAACACTACCATCATAATGCAATGGTTTACTCTCCATTATTTTAACCCCCCTAATATTTCCTATTTTATGTAACTATTTTACTATTTCCACACAAAATAAACGATAGATTTTGGAAAAAGGTCCAAAAAAATAAACACGCTATTATGTGACATGTTTATTTTGGATTAAATTTCTATATTCTATTCTTATATTTAATATTTAGACAAAATCGTTAGAACGGTTTCTAACAAGACATTCACACCTTTTTTACAATCTTCATACGTTGTAAATTCTTCTTCACAGTGACTTTTACCGTTCATACTAGGTACAAAGATCATAGCTGATGGAATGAAATTTGCGATAAATTGTGCATCATGGCCTGCACCACTCACCATTCTTTTAAATGGGTATCCTAATATCTTAGTTGATTCTTCTAAGGTATTACATACGTTTTGATCAAACAAAACTGTTTTTCGATCCCATAGTTTAGATGTGTTAACTAGGCAGCCCTTTGTTATTGTAGAAGCAGATAACCCTTGAATTATTTCTTCTACTTGTTGGATAACATTAGGTTCCTTATGTCTTGCTTCAAATGAAAAGATTACTTTATTTGGTATAACAGTATGAATGTTTGGAAAGACATTTACTCTTCCAATAGTAAATACTAAATCATCATCTAATATTCCAACTTTTTCGCGAATTTCTGTTATTAAATCCGTTGCTGTAAAAAGTGCATCTTTTCTCATATTCATAGGAGTTGTGCCTGCATGATCTGATTCTCCAATAACTTCGATTTCATAACAAACCATTCCTAGTACACATTCAACGATTCCGATAGAAAGTGACTCACTTTCTAGAATTGGCCCTTGTTCAATATGTAATTCCAAAAAAGCTGTCGCTTCTTTCAATCTATTTTCGATTACTCCTTTATATCCGCTATCATCGAGAGCTTCAGAGAAAGTAACTCCATTAACATCCTTTTTTTGTAGCATTGCTGTTTTAGAAAATCTACCTGAAAGCACTCCAGAAGCCATCATAGAGGGTTCAAATCTTGCTCCTTCTTCATTTGTAAAATTAACAATCATGATCGGTATTGCTGGCTTAATATTATATTCAACAAATGTCTTTATAATCTCAAGACCAGCAATAACACCCAATGAACCATCAAAACGTCCACCCTTTTTAACCGAATCTAAGTGTGAGCCTATCACAATCGGTGGTTTATCTTGCTCACCTTCAAGAGTTGCATATATAGTCCCCATATCATCAACTTTTATTGTCATACCAAGATCTTTACAGTATTCACAAAAATAGTTTCTTGCAGAAATATCTTCAGCTGACAACGATAATCTTGAAACCCCATCTTTATCTGTTCTACCAAAATTAGCAAATGTTTCAAGACTATTCTTTAGGCTTTCACCATTTATTTTTACCTTTTGTCTTTGCATCAGAACACTCCTTTTTTTGACTACTTTATAAAGTTTTACTTTGTAACATTTGGCTTTTTCAATTTGTCTATTGCTTCCTTTCGCATGTAACTCCATCCTATATGTTAATAAAATAAATAAATAACATATTTCTATTATTAATTACTTACGTAACTCGTTCATTAGACAAATTGTAAAATAAGATATTTGAATAAAACGACAATTTGAATGGTTTATTCTTGAATAGAAAGCAATAATTCTTTCTTACCACTTCAATTATTGAATTAGAAAAAGCCTTTGAGAAAACCAGACTCTCAGATACAAAAAAATAAATATTCTGACTTTATTAGTGAGTTTGAGTCTTTAAATAGATTTCTTTTTTGTACTTCGTTAAATAATCATAAGCCACAAGCATAAATTCTAACTCAAGGCGCTTTCCTGATTGCATAAAATCTCCACCTAAAATTGTTTCCAGCTTTTCAATACGATGATAAAGAGTTTGTCTGACAATAAATAGTTTTCTTGAAGTTTCTTGTTTAGAGCCATTACATGCTAAATATGTTTTTAAAGTTGTTAATAGCTCACCGTTGTAGCTTTTGTCATACTCCATAACAGGCTCTAAATATTCATAAACTGTTTCTTCTAAATTTCCTTGCTCCTTTAATAAAGTTAACATGCGATACATATGCAAATCTTCATAAAAATAACTTCTGTTTTCTTTATTCACATATTCTTGTAACTTCAATGTATTTAGTGCCGCTTGATAGCTTTTATTAATCTTCATTATATTTTTCACATATTGTCCTGCACCAATAGATATATCAAAATAGCTTTTTCGACTATGTGAATCATGATGATGTATGCTGTGAAGAGCCTTTGTCATTCTTTCCTTCCAATTATCATTCTTTCGTTTATCCAGAGAGATAATAATTAGATTTTTTTCAGATTCAACATAAAACAAATGAAAACCAAATTGTTCAAAAACTGTTCTTGTGATTAATTTAAAATAAGTAAATTCCTTATTTGGAGATCGTTCCAGTAATTCCTTCACATAGCAAACCCAGACAATGCCACCAGAAAAACTAGAAGGTATATGGAGGGGTGAAAGGTGATTAAAAAGGACATCACTCTTTATTTCAGCATTTAGCCATGAAGTTAACCATTCATGTTCTTTATCCATTTTCTTCTCACTTACGTATAAATCCCTTAACCAGAATTGACCAAGTATTGTTGCTGTTCGATCTAAAATAAGCGCATCAAATTCATTTAAATTCCTACTTTTGGAGATGATAATAAGCTCTGCATAACGGTCACCAAGAATCTGAACGTTTTTACTAAGCTTTGATATAAACAATTTACTATTTGGAGCTTCATTAAGTAACCTTTGTCTTTGCTGTGCACTTAAATTAGGGAAACATTCCACTTTCCCACAATTAAACTTTGTTATGACTTGTACATCCAAATAGCTTTGTATTAAAGTCAAAAATTGCTCGTGTTGATCCACCTCTAACATCATTTTATTTAGTTTTTGTGAAAATTGCTCTAAATCTGTGAGGAGTTGATATTGCTTATTAATAATAAGAGAATGAATATCCTGGGTAATTTCAACGAATAGCACTTCTTTAAGAAAGATAATTATAGGAAATTGATGTGTATTAGCTAATGCTATAACATCTTGAGGGATATTTGTTATGTGTGTATTTATTTCAATACATAAACCTGCAGCATTACACCCTATTAATTGTTGAACAAAATAAAGAAGATCTTTAGGGTTATCTTTCCAACCAATCCCTGTGGATAAAACGAGCTCGTTCCCCTTTAATAAGGAATTCACTTGCGGTGATTCTATAATATGAATCCATTTTAACTGACGAGTCAAACCACTCTCCCCCGCTATTACCTTTGTCTGGTCAAAGTGTTTTCTTGACATAATCTCTCCAACAGTAATGTATGATTTCATTGGTTAACCACCTCATCTATCATAATTAATAAGTATAAGCAGAAGGTAATTGAAAAACCATTAAGTTGTTACATTTATTTACATATAAATGACTCTTGTTTTCATTCTAAACGTCTTTTGCAAATATCTGATGATAAGCAACAAATAGTAATAGTAAATTTATAGCAAATATCCTTTTTTTAACTCCACATAAAAAGTAGGACAAATATCTGCCCTACTAACATTGTTACTTAGCTCTCATTAATAAATGCGTTGCAAAATATTTTCTGGACTCAGCCATTTTGATATGAAGCTGTTTGGTTTCAATTTCCTCATTCACTGTTTTTTCAAAATCGACTATTGCTCCATTTAAGTTTTCAATCACAAGAGTTATCTGAAATTCTTGATCAAATAAATGATCTATTTTTTCTTTCTCCAGTAGAAATTCCTTGTATTCTGACATGTTCTCCCCTTCTTCCTTTATCCCTTTTCTGTTATCGGATCTGTAGGAATAACCACACCCACTTCTCTTTTTTGTTCAACTTCAATCTCCCAATTTCTCCCCACTGAGATGCCTAGATATTTTTCATCATTTGGGTCTTCTATTTCCGCTTGCTTATATTTTTCAAACCACCAATACTTACCTAAGAGGTAATAACTAATTAACCCAACTGCTAAACCAACAAGAAACGAATAATTTGAAAAGATAATAGCTGCTATGCCTCCAACAGCCCATGAAATTAATCCAGCCCAATTTATTCCATTCATATATTTATACTGTCCATTTGTTTCATATAAATCAGGGACATTAACTCTACGTTTACGAATTAAATAATAATCTGCGATTAAAATTCCAACAATTGCTGAAAGTACTCCTCCAATAATTAAGAGCATTTCTATTATAATTCCAAACAAACTCCAAGGCTGAACAACAATCCCTAGAATTCCTGCAGCAATAACGCCTGCCCAAAATGGCATTTTCGGACCTCCAACATTCGAAAAAATTGTAGCAGCTGGTATAAGATTAGCTGATATGTTTGTTGACCATTGAGCAAAAACAATCATTACTAATAATATTCCTAATATCAGACCATTGGCAGATTGCTGAAGTGCAACTACTGGATCGTAGTTTGCAACTGCTATATAGGAAACAGCCCCTATTACAACCATAAAAGTTTGAACAATTGGGTATGCAATTAAATTTCCAGCAATTTGAGCTTTGTTTCGTTTAAACCAATTTTTTTCATTTAGAGGAGCTTTAACAAATCTTGATAAAGAAGGCATATCTGCAGTTAAAGTTCCCCAAAATCCCATATTAGACATGATCACAACGATAAAAGCAGTAACGGCCGCTCCTCCTGTAACAGGGCTCTCGACCCATGACCATACTTCACGTCCTTGCTGAAGTGCTTGATCAGATAAAGTGAAGTACATCCAAATAGAGATTAAAATTATAATTGGAGCAGCCAAATCTGCAAATCTCTCAACTGCTTTTATTCCAAGTGCAGTATTGACTAACTGTAATGTTGCAAAAATGAGAAAACAAACAAACCAGTTATCAAAGCCAAAAACTGTTGCTAAAATTGCATTCATAGCTGTTGAGCCAAAATAAGTATTTACCCCAAACCAACAGGAAGCAACAAATCCACGTACAATTGATGGAATATGTGTACCAACAGTTCCAAAAGGTGCTCTCATGTAAACAGGAAAAGATAATCCATGTTCAACTCCAATATCTCCTGTCATTGTCATCAAAAGTCCTAGTGCTATTGATCCAACAATCGTTGCAACAACTACCCACCCTAAGGATAAGCTTTGAACACCTGCTCCACCAATTGCAAAAGCAGCCAAAACAACAGCCATACCAACCCATATAAAGGAAAATCCAACCGCACTAATCTTCTTTTTTTCATGTGATATAGGTAATAGATCAGGAGACTTTAAATAATTGTTTGCCATGCAAATACCCCCTTATTATCGTTAATACCTTACAAGACTAGTTTCTATAATTTATACGTTTGAAGCGATAACTCATTGTGTTAATAGATCATGAGCTTAATGGAAGTATAGCTAGTATTTTGTTATTTATTTTATCTTCCGTTGCTACATTTTTATGATCTTATGATCTAAATCCACTACATAAGTATCTTCACTTCTTGATTTATATCAAGTTGCTCTCCATATTTTGCTCTTTTCAAGAACTTTCCTTTACCAGCTTTTCCGACGAACGCTTTATTTTTAACAACAAATTCTCCTTTAGATAGAACAGAAATTGGTTCACCTGTTACCTTCATACCTTCAAAAGCATTATAATCTACTGCTAGATGATGGGTTTTGGCTGAAATAGTACGCTCGACATTCTGATCAAAAATCACGATATCTGCATCAGAACCAACTGCAATTGTTCCTTTCTTCGGAAATAATCCAAATAGCTTTGCTGCCCGAGTTGATGTGATATCAACAAACTGATTAAGTGTAATACGACCTTTTTTTACTCCCTCTGAAAAAAGAATGCTCATACGATCTTCAATCATAGGACCACCATTAGGGATTTTTGTGAAATCACTTTTTCCTAGTGATTTTTGTCCATCAAAATCAAATGAGCATTGATCTGAACCAATTGTTTGTAGCTCACCACTTTTTAAAGCTTTCCATAAAACATCTTGATGGTGTTTATCACGTAAAGGAGGTGACCATACATACTTTGCACCTTCAAAATTTGGTTTTTCTAAATAGGTTTTATCCAATACTAAGTATTGAGGACAAGTTTCTCCCCACACATCAATTCCTTTACTTCTTGCTTCTGCAATTTTTTCAAGCGCATCCTGACAAGAAACATGAACAACATAAAGCTGTGAATTTGTAAGTTCTGTTAATTTTGCAGCTCTTCCTGTTGCTTCACCTTCAATTTCTGGTGGTCTTGTAAGAGCATGATATATTGGTTCCGTTTTTCCTTCAGCTAAAGCTTTCTTAGTCAAGTAGTCAATAACATCCCCATTTTCTGCATGAACCATTACTAAAGCACCAAGCTTTTTAGCAGTTTCAAGTGTTCGATACAATGTTCCGTCATCTGCTTGAAAAACATTTTTATAAGCCATGAACACTTTAAATGAAGAAATTCCCTCATTATCTATAATACTAGGAAGCTCAGATAGTACCTCATCATTGATTTCTCCTATCATCAAGTGAAAACTGTAATCAATAACAGCTTTATCCACCGATTTATCATGCCAAGCTTTTATTGCATTTTTCAGTGGTTCACCCTTATTCGTTAAACAAAAGTCAATAACTGTTGTCGTTCCTCCAAAGGCTGCTCCAATTGTTCCTGTTTCAAAATCATCTTTTGTTACGGTTCCACCAAATGGCATGTCAAGATGTGTATGTGGGTCAATCCCCCCAGGTAAGAGATAAGCTCCCTTTGCATCTATTACCTCATCTACATCTGTATTAAGTTTCTTCCCGATTGCAGCAATCTTTTCATTCTCTATTAGAATGTCAGCTTTATAGTAATCAGTTGCTGTAACAATCTTTCCATTAATAATTAATTTTTTCATATAAAGCACCTCGTTTCCTTTTACTAACTTAACTTAACGGCACTAGTTTGTAGTGTTGATAATACAGTTTGTCTTTCATTCCAAGTCATAGGTGATAGTTCTGTTTTCACTTCTACCATGTCAATTGCTCCATCTACTGGACAGACAATTGAACATAAGTTACACCCAACACAATCGTCCTCTCTCACCTTTAATACTGATTTACCAATTGGATCTTTTAATAAATCAATACATTGATGAGAAGTATCTTCACATGCAATATGACATTTATTACAGTTAATACATGTATCATTATTAATTCTAGCAACAACTTTATAATTTAAATCTAGATTTCCCCAATCAGAATACTTTTGTACTGACTTTCCAACAAGATCCATTACTGAATGTATCCCTTTATCATCAAGATAGTTCGAAAGTCCATCAATCATATCTTCAACAATTCGGAAACCATGATGCATCGCGGCAGTACAAACTTGAACACCTGTAGCACCCATTAATAGGAATTCAACAGTATCTTGCCAGTTTGAAATTCCACCAATTCCTGAAATCGGTACATTAATAGTTGAATTCCTCGCACATTCTGCCACCATATTTAAAGCAATCGGTTTAACTGCCGGTCCACAGTAACCACCATGAGCTCCTTTCCCTCCAACATGTGGGATCGTATTCCAGGTATCAATATCTACTCCTGCTAAACTATTAATTGTATTAATCATACTAATAGCATCTGCACCACCATTAACGGCAGCTTCAGCAGTTACTGTGATATCCGTAATATTTGGGGTTAGTTTTACAATAACAGGTGTTTTTGCAACCTCTTTTGCCCAATAGGTTTGCTTTTTAACTAACTCTGGAACCTGACCAGAAGCTGCGCCCATTCCACGTTCTGCCATACCATGCGGACAGCCAAAGTTAAGCTCTAGACCATCAACACCTACATCCTCAACCCTTTTGACAATCTCATGCCATTTCTCTTGCTTTGGTTCCACCATCAATGAAGCAATAATCGTGTGATTTGGAAATCTCTTTTTCGTTTCATAGATTTCCCTTAAATTCACTTCAAGTGGTCGATCTGTTATAAGTTCAATATTGTTAAAACCAGCAACTCTTTGCCCATTAAAGCTAACAGCAGCAAAACGAGAAGAAGTATTAATGATTGGATCACCCAATGTTTTCCAAACAGCCCCACCCCATCCTGCTTCAAAAGCACGTTGTACTTGATATCCTGAATTTGTTGGAGGAGCAGACGCTAACCAAAACGGGTTAGGTGATTTGATACCTGCAAGTTCAATTTGTAAATCAGCCAAATAAAGCCCCCCTAAAGTACTCGTTGTCATTGATTTCTGGAAATTTACGCTATTCCAATTGATTGTTTTCCTAACTTTTCATGTAGCTCATAAGCTGTTAATTTACCCTGTTGTGCAGCAGAAACGACCATTGCTTCTCCCTGACCTTGACCAAAAATTGCATCACCACAGGCAAAAACCTTTTGATTAGATGTTTGATGGGAGTTTCCTGTTAACTGTACAACTCCATCTTTATGTTTTACCTGAAATTGTTCCAACAACTCCAAGTGTCTGGACTGCCCTATAGCGCGAATAACTGCATCCACCTCTATAACAAATTCTGATCCTTCAATTGGTAGTGGTTTCCTTCTTCCATCAACACTTTCCTTTGAAAGCTCCATCTTTATACACTGAAGTCCAATTACTTTACCTGTATCATCTGAAATGATTTTCTTTGGTGCTGTTAACCATCTAAATTCAACACCATCTTGTTTGGCAAACTCATACTCAAAATCATAGGCAGTCATTTCCTCTAATGTTCTACGATAGATGATTTTGACATGTTTAGCTCCTAATCGAACTGAACATGTTGCTGCGTCAATTGCAGTATTGCCTGCTCCTATTACTGCAACTTTCTTACCGATAAAATTTTGAGGGATAGCTTTCTTTTTGGTTTCTTTAACAAAATCTATTGCATCGTATACTCCAGTTACATCTTCACCTTCAATTCCTATTTTCGGTACGTTTGCCATACCGATTGCTAAAATCACTGAGTCATAGTTATTCAATAGTTCTTCAACTGAAACATCCACACCTACTCGTGTATTTGTTTTTATTTCGACATTCAACTTTCTCACTTGATCACTTTCCCAATAGGAAACGGTTTGTGGAAGTCGAAAAGAGACAATTCCATACGTATTTAAACCTCCCGCTTTTTCTTCAGCTTCAAATATAGTAACTTGATAGCCCAATACAGCTAATTCTCTAGCAGCTGAAAGACCAGCAGGACCACTCCCAACAATTGCAACAGTTTTCCCATTTTTCTCACCCGGTTTAAAGAAAACTTTTTCATTATGAATAGCCCAATCTGTGGCATATCTTTGTAAATTTCCAATCATGATAGGTGCTGTTGAGTGATTTAACACACATGCCCCTTCACATAACTCCTCAGTTGGACATACACGTGCACAGCTTGCTCCAACAGGATTTGATGTCATAATTGTTTTAGCAGAGCCCATTAAATTACCAGTAGATATCTTCTTAATAAAAGACGGAATATCAATACCAGTAGGACAGGCTGTAATACAAGGTGCATCATAGCAATATAAACATCGATGTGCTTCTTCATATGCCTCTCTTTTTGATAAGCCGTGTTCCACCTCTTCAAAATTACTTGCCAGGTCTATAAATGAAATTTTGCTTTTTGTGTTCACCTTCTAACCCCCTGTTCAAAAATTCCTTCGCAAGTGTCAACTAACTAAACGAACAATCTTTTTTCTTTTATAATGGTCTTCTCACATTCCACTCCCTATCAAATGGTCGAATAAGATAAGAAACAGCTTTGACAGTCTTGCTGTGCATTCAAGATCGTTTTCTATAAAATAATTTTACTCTTAGTCTCATAAACTGACATCATACATAATGTTAAACGCTCAGATAGGTTTCTTTTGCATTTTGTAAGATTTCCTACATGGATACATCTAAATTTTTGATAATAACTGAAATCACGTCAGATTTTCTTACGCATTCCTGGTCACATACATACTGATTTTTTATAATGGAGAGACATTGCTAAATCATGAACAGAATTCAAGGTTTCCTCCTTACATTTCAGATTTTATTAAAACGCAAAAAAAGACTATCGATATTAATCGATAGTCCTTAAACATATTAAATCAACCAGTATTACGTAACCCTGCAGCAATACCGCTAATGGTTAATAATACTTCTGTTAATAATTCATCATTAGGTTCTTCTTGTTCACGAAGCTCTTTAATCAGTTCAACTTGTAAGAAGTTTAACGGATCCACATAAGGATTACGTCTGTGAACAGATTCTTTAATATTTGGTGTATGATCTAATAGTTCCTCATCACCTGAAATTTGGAGTAGAATTGTTTTCGTTTTATTATATTCTTCAACAATATTGCCAAAAATACGCTCTGCAATTGCTTTATCTTTAACAAGTGACGTATACTCAGTTGCTGTTGTAATGTCTGCTTTCATTAACGCCATTTGTAAGTTATCAATTGTCGAACGGAAAAATGTCCATTCACTATACATGCGTTGTAATAATTTTAAGTTCTCTTCACCTTTTGATGCAAAGCTTTCTAAACCTGTTCCTGCCGCATACCAAGCTGGTAAAAGCTGACGACTTTGAGTCCATGCAAATACCCATGGAATTGCTCGCAGATCTTCAAAGCGATTTCGGTTTTTACGTTTCATTGGACGTGAACCAATATTTAATTCAGCTAATTCATTTAGTGGAGTCGCTTCTGTAAAGTATGTTAAAAAGTCAGGATCATTAAATACTAATGATTGATACTTTTTAAGAGAAACATTTGAAATCTCTTCCATCGCATCTTCCCAAGCTTGTTCACGTAAATGTTTTTGCTCAGATCCCTCTGATAAATTAACAGATGCTTCTAGCAATGTAGATGTTGCTTGTTCTAAACTACGATATGCAATATCCTCACTTAAATAACGTGAAGATAACACTTCACCCTGCTCTGTGATTTTCACTCCATCACCTAATGTTTCAGCTGGCTGTGAAAGAATGCTGCGATTTAACGGACCGCCTCCACGTCCTAATGATCCACCACGACCATGGAAGAACTTTAAGCCGATATTATGACGTTTTGCCATATCATGAATTTCTAATTGTGCTTTATATAGCTTCCAGTTAGCAGTAATTGTTCCACCATCTTTACTACCATCTGAATAACCAAGCATAATTTCTTGTGAATCACCATGCATTGTCAAATGATTTCGGTAAACATCCATTGTAAATAATGTTTCCATAATTTTTGGACCTGCAATCAAATCATCAACTGTTTCAAGAAGAGGAGCTACATTTAAATCACTCTCTACACTACCATCAACATGTAATCTGTAAATTCCAGCTTCTTTAGCAAGTACCAATACCTCAAGTAAATCACTTGCAGATTGTGTCATACTAATAAGATATACAAGAATTGAGTTCTTGCCAAAAGTATCATGCGCTTTTTTAATCATCGTGAATACTTTAATCATTTCTTGTGTTTCTTTCGAATAATCTTCATTTAACAGAAGAACTGGACGTGGATCTTTTAAAACATTTTCTAAGGTTTTTAGTTTTTCTTCCTCTGAAAGTGTTGAATAATCATCTGCAACTTTAACTTTTCTTAAAATTTCCGTTATAGCAGCTTCATGCTCACCACTATGATTACGAATATCTAATGTAGCTAAATGGAATCCAAATAATTGAACTTGACGTATTAATTTTTTCAGCATTTTCAACTCACGTTGTGCTGGTTGATGCTTATTCACACTTCTTTGAATTAGATAAAGATCTTCTAATAGCTCATCAGATGATTTATATCCTAATTCAGATTTACCTACTTCTTCTAGGCGCACTAAAACGACAGCAAGTTTACGACGGTAAACTTCCGTTTCTACTGGCCATTGTTTTCCGCTTTGTAAATATACTTGCTCTTCTTCTTCCACATTAGCAAATAACTCTTCACTAACTTCTACACGTGTAATTGAGTGACTAAAGCGCTTCATTAATTCAGTTAAAGATTCTGTATACTTCTTAACTGCTAATTCTCTGTGACTTTCTAACGTTTCCCATGAAACTTCTGGAGTTACATTAGGGTTGCCATCTCGGTCCCCGCCAATCCATGATCCAAATCTAAGGAAGTTAGGAACATTCCATTTATGATCAGGAAATTGTTCTCCTAAACCTTCTTCTAAATCTTGGTGGATATCTGGTAACACATCAAAAAATGTTTGGTCAAAATAATATAAACCATTGCGTACTTCATCCATTACAGTTGGCTTACGATGACGTAATTCATCTGTTTGCCAAAGAATTGTTACTTCATTAAGTAAGCTATCTTCTAACTTTTTGCGTTCTTTCTTTGTTAAAATTGGATTATCTAGACTTTTTAAGATCAAACCAATACGCTTTTGAATATCAATAACAGAGCGTTTTGTTGCTTCTGTTGGATGTGCAGTAATAATTAGTTCTAATGATAACGTATTCAGTACATTTTGAATTGTAGCCTCATCAATTTCATTTTCCTTTAATGATAAAAGTGCACTCTCAATTGAAGCAGATTGTACAACATGATCATCTTGAAGCTGATATTCACGACGTCTGCGAATTCGATGATTAGATTCTGCAGCATTAATTAAATGGAAATAGATTGAAAATGCTCGAATAACTTGTTTTCTCATTGGTGGATCTAAATTTACTATCTCATTTTTCATTTCATCATATATTTTTTTATCAAAGTTATTTCGAAGATCTTTCGCCATCATTCTTAGTTTTTCTACTTTTTCAAGTAGCTCGGTACCACCATGATGTACAATGATCTCACCTAATATATGTCCTAGTGCTTTTACATCCTTACGTAGCGGTAAACTACTATCATTTGTTTCGACTCTTGATGTCATCGTGTCACCTTCCTCTAAATATTTGTTAGTCTATGAAATTTTAAGATAATTCTATCATATCATCTTTTGAAAAAAATTTCATCCTTAAATCTATAAATCTATACTAAAATAAGATCATTCGAAGAATTCCCATCTAATAAATGCATTAATTAGATCAAAGTATACTAAATTACCATTTTATACCTTAAAAAACAGCTATATTATGACAATTCTTAGTAGGTATGCGTTTTTTCTTGTTGATGTTGAACTAAGAATTCTTCATACATATCTTTAAAGCAATTAGGTCGATATAAGTTTGCGGCATGACCTGCGTATTTTATTTCTCTATAAATTACATGTGGAATGTCCTTGTTTAATTCTTTTAAGGATGATTTATATAAATAGTCATGTTCCCCCATAACCCATAAAATAGGAACCTCCAATTTTCGAAGATCACTACGCAGATCATATTCCAGTCTATGTTCAATCGCCCTTAGTAATATCGATTCTTCTAACTCAAGTCCATACTTATAATAAATTTTCTGTGAAAGTGTTGAATAATGATCAAACACATTCCCTTTTGGGTAGATCGCATTTGTATATTTCTTTAACCATGTTGAATAATCTTCATCAAGATTATCCCAATAGTGCATGAACACCTCAAATAATCGTGAGGGAAAATTGTAGTGTCCACCAATAAAGCATAAACTACTCACTTTATATTTCCATTTTGTTGCAAAAATTGTACCAGGATAACAGCCAAAGCTAAGTGCACAAAGATGAGCTTCGTCAATTCCTTTATTTTCATAAAGCTCTTCTAATTGTTGTACTAATTTATCTAATGAAAAATCAACCTGTTGTCCTCTATCATCTCCATGTCCTAGTAAATTATAAGAATATGTATTATATTTACCTTTAAAATAATTCATTTGTTTATTGAACGCTCGTTGATTCCCTGTTAAACCATGAATAAATATAATATTTTCTTTCATTACTCCTCCATAGAAAGAATTGTGATAAATTAACATTCAATACAATTTTAGAGAAAAATTGTAAAGGGATTATATGTAACTCGTTAAGTTTATGTAATTAAAGGTAATAAAAGGGGTCAGACCCCTGTCTGACCCCTTTTATTAAAATTTATTCTTCTATTTTATTCAGCAAAATTGTTACTTTATATAAGTCCCCATCCACATCAATATTAAGTTGACCTTCATGGAGATCTATGATTGACTTAGCTATCGCTAGACCCAATCCTGATCCTTCCGTTTGGCGTGACTTATCTCCTCTTTTAAACCTTTCAAATAATTCCTCAACATCATCGTTCAGTTCATATTTAGATATATTTTTAAAGGTAATACATACTTGGTTATTCTCTTCCTTCACTTGAATATAAGCTCTTGTATGCTCTAGTGAATATTTAAGAATATTGCCAATTAAATTATCAAAAACTCTCCAAAGCTTTTGACCATCTACATATGAGAAAACAGAGCTTTCTGGATTCATTACTCTAAATTGAATAGTCGACTCCTGAATACTTTCGTTATACTCTGCTAAAGCCTGTTGAAGCAGTTGAACAACATCAACTTTCGCCTTAGATAGTTCAATGTTTCCACTAGCCATTTTTGATGCCTCAAATAAATCATCAATTAAACTCTTAAGTCTTTTAGATTTACGGTCAATAATTTCAATATATGTTTTCCGTTCATCTTCTTCTATATTAGGATTCTTTAATAGCTCAGAATAAGTGATGATTGATGTTAATGGAGTACGTAAGTCATGACTAACATTCGTGATTAATTCTGTTTTTAATCGCTCACTTTTCACTTGTTCCTTTTGTGATCTTTTTACACCATGTTTCATACTATTTATATCTTCTGCAAGCTTTGCCAACACAGATTTACCAGTTATTTTTAAATCCGGTTCAAAGTGACCATTTGCTAAAGCATTTGTATTACTTGTTATCTCATTAAAATATGCAGTGCGTTTCACAATTAGTAAGAAAATCGGTAAACCTAAAACGATAAAAACAGGTATATAAACAAGTAAAATTTCAGGTTCATAAAGTACAAGGCCAAATCCTGCTCCAAACACAAAAACAATTGCTAATAAGGTAAAGACTTGCCAACCTACAGTTTTATTTAAAAATGCCACTTGAACCATTTTAATTAACTTACTTGTAAGTGTATTTTCTAGCTTCTCTTTATGAGAAAAGACATTTATTACTCTAGGATATAAATAGATTCCTTGAACAAGAGATAAACCTAGGAATAGCGACAACCACCCTAGCTCAATGACAAACCATACAAAATCATAATAGATGTAATCTAGAGAGTCCAAAAATAAGATCCACCAAAAAAATGTTGTACAACCGAAAAAGAAAAATGCTACATCTATAGGTAGTTTATCAGCGATTCCTTTTATTCGATTTGATTGAATTCGACTAATAACATTTAATTTTCTCCCAATAAAGAAGCTAATAAATAGAGCAATAATTGCAGCAATTACTTTCCCCCAGAAAAGCTTCTGCTGGGTTTTAAATTCTTGGTAATTCGCTAAAACAAAGTTATTATTTCCAGAATTCTTAACAACTGCAATTGTACCCTCATACAGATCATCTGAATTTTCGTCACCTACATGAAGGTATTCCTCGTCAGGATAAAGTACCCTATTATTCAACGACAAATAAGTGTTTTGTTTTGAAGGGTATTCTATCACATGGTGTGTTGTTTCTTCATTAATATATTTTTCAATACTTCTATCATCTTTAATTGGTAAATTAGTGTAAACATCACCTGATGAGGTATTTTTTAAATAATAGAAAAAGGCTTCCTTGTATGATTGATATTCTCCTCGATAGCTCTCAAGACCATCAAAGTGTTCATCAATTGCTTGCTCTTTTTCTTTTATAATTTTTTCTTTAACATACTCATCACTTTCGAAATTCTTCGTAATGTCCGCGATTTTTTCATCTTTTTCTTTACGATATAATTCTGCAACATTTTCAGATTGAGCTTCTTCGATTTTAGATACATATTGACCCTCAATATTCATTATTTGATCAGTTAAATTACCATAATGAAATCGATGTTCTGCTATTTCTTCATTTGATACTGTAATTAATTTTTTTACTTCTTCCTTAGATTGATATGCAATTTCAAATGAATTCACATACATTAGTAATTCATCAATAGTTTGTTCAAACTGTGATGTTTTAAAATAACTTTGCTTCTCAAAATCGTAGTTATTATTTATAACGGAAAGAACACCACTTATTCCATATGTAAATAAAACTAGCCATACAATTAATAAAGACCTATTTTTCCATTTTGTATCCAATTCCCCATACCACCTTCAAATATCTTGGATTTTTAGGGTCAATTTCTATTTTTTCACGTATTTTACGAATATGCACGGCAACGGTATTCTCAGCGTTATAACAAGGTTCTTTCCATACTCTTTCATAAATTTCAGAGATAGAAAATACATGACCAGCATTAACCATTAACAATTCAACAATTTTAAATTCAATTGGAGTTAACTTCACAGGTTCGCCACCAACAGCAACTTCTTTTGCAGCCTGATCGATTGTTAGTCCATTAAGATCAATTGATTTATTTCTTCCTTCAAAAGGACCTAATGTTACATATCTTCTAAGCTGTGATTTCACCCTAGCAATAAGCTCTAAAGGATTAAATGGCTTTGTTATGTAATCATCTGCTCCAACCTGTAATCCTAAAATTTTATCTGTATCTTCACTTTTAGCACTCAGAATAATAATAGGGATGTTTTTTTGTTCTCTTATTTTAAATGTTGTTGAAATACCATCCATTCTAGGCATCATAATATCTAATAAAATCAAATGAATTTCCTGTTCGTTCAGACGTTCAATCGCCTCAACACCATCTTGAGCCGTGATAACTGTCATACCTTCATTTTTCAAATATATCTCAATCGCTTCGCGAATTTCTTTATCATCATCTACTACTAAAACGGTGTAATTATTCATCTTTTCATCCTCCTTTCCAAAGTATACCATGAGTTATATTTGTTGAGATTTTTCTTAGTATAAACAAGAGTTCTTAACAGAAGGGTAGTGAAATTTTGAAGAAATTCTTAAGATCAGACTTTCTTTTATTTGAGTGTTGTTTAGCATGGTGTTTAAGTCAAAAAGATGAGGCTGGGACATAATTAAAGAAGTCATACAAAAAGACAATAAATCTAAATTCAATTAAGCTGAAAGAAACAAGTTCGTTCCATTGCGCTGCAGACACTCGCTTTCCACGGGGAGGAAGCTGAGCCTCCTCGGCATGCCTGCGGGGTCTCAGCCTTTCCTCAATTCCCGTAGGAGTCGAGTGTCTTCCGCTCCATTCCACTAGTTCCTTAAAATAGTATGCAAACTCAAAAAAACTATTGAAGACGGCAAATAAAAACCCGAACTATTAGGCGAATGTTTAATAGAAATATCACCTAATAATTCGGGTTTAACATTAGCTTAAATACTTATGTCCCAACCTTATTTTTTAATGCTTATATTTTCACTACTTTTTTCGTCTCATTAGATTCAAGTGCTGCTAAAATTACTTCAAGTGATCTTTTACCTTCTTCTCCAGTTATAAGTGGTGTTTTTTTATTTATGATAGAGTCGATAAAGTGATCAATAACATGTGTATTCGTTTGACCCCCTTCATCATTTGTTTGAATTTTATCTAATTGATACTTCACAACCTCTCCTGTCTTATATTGGACAATTAGTGAATGGCCTGGGTCATCTTCTAATCTTAAAACAGCATTTTCAGCGTATATAATAGTAGAGTTGTCTCCACTGGTTACATATGACCAACTAGCTGCTAATGTTCCAATTACACCAGATTCCATTTTCAAAATCGCCACTGCGTTATCGTCTACCTGTGTATCTTCTTTTGAAGATGTCTCAACAAATGCACTAACCTCCGCTACATCTCCCAATAAATAGCGAATTAAATCTGATTTATGGACACCTAAATCACCTAGTGCACCAATGAATGCCTGTTCTTTTTCAAAGAACCAGCTATTTCTCCCATCAATGCTCCATCTCTCTGGTCCAGGATGACCAAATGTTGTTCGAAAACTATAAATCTTTCCTATTTCACCGCTTTCTATTATTTGTTTTGCTTTCTGGTGAGATGATACAAAGCGTTGATTATGCGCAATCATTAATATTTTGTCATTTTGTTTGGCTGCTTCTATCATTTTTTCTGCTTCTTCTCTTGATGTTGCCATAGGTTTCTCACAAAGAACATGTTTACCGGCATTTAAAGCAGCAATTGAAACTGGAGCATGAAGATTATTAGGTAAACAAACACTTATCACATCTACTTCTGCAAGTTTAATAACTTCTTCGTATTGTTCAAATGCATTTGCACCATATTTTTCAGCCATTTCAATTGCACGTGACTTCACAACATCACACACTGCTACGATATCTACATTATCATTTTTTGCATACTCAATTAAATGACGTCTTCTTGCGATACTTCCACAGCCAATAACTCCAACCTTGATTTTTGTCATCATTACCTACCTCCATTTTTTGTTTTATCCTTTTACGGCCCCACCTGCTAAACCTTTTACAACTTTCTCTTGAGAGAAAAGATAAACAACAAGAATAGGCAAGCTTGCTAATGTTAAGGCGGCCATAAGACCCGGTATATTTACTGAGAATTCTCCTTTAAAGTCTTGTAATCCTAAAGGTAATGTCATGTTTTCTGGGCTTGAAATTAAAACAAGTGCAAAAATAAATTCGTTCCAAAGATGGATAAAGTTATAGATCAACACCGTCATTAAAGCTGGTGTTAACATAGGGAGAATCACTCTCCAGAAAATCCCGAAGTGGTTACAACCATCCATTTTTGCTGCCTCTTCTAATGATTTAGGAATTTCCTGCATAAACTGAGTTAAAATAAAAATTGAGATAGGGAGACTAAATGCAATATAAGGCCCCAATAATGCCCATATCGTATCAAATACTCCCATGCTTTGTGTAAGTTTAAAGATCGGAATAAGCGTGGCATGAATAGGAAGCATCATTCCTGATATAAATAGTAAGAAAAGAACTTTGTTTAATTTGAATTTCATCCTACTTAAAGGGTAGCTTGCCAATGCAGCTACAAACATGACAATAATTACAGCTATAATTGATACAAAAATACTATTTATGAAGTATCGGGTTAATCCCATTTCAAAAACTGATGTGAAATTTTCTAAACTAAAAGATGAAAATAACGCAAATGGTTCCTCAAAAAAATGACTACGTGATTTGAGAGAAGTTGAAATCATATAAATGAAAGGAAAACCCGTGAAAATTAACAACATAAAAGCAATAATATAAAGGGGTAGTTTCTTTAACCTCATTATCATATTCCGTAGGCTCCTTTCTTTTTACGAAAATGATCCATAACCTGAATAATAATAGTAACGAATAGAGCTAAAAAGAACATAATAAAGGCAATTGCACTTGCATAGCCCATGTTAAAGTTAATAAATGCTTGCTTAAACATATATGTTCCCAGTAATTCCGTTCCGTGGTTAGGACCTCCACCTGTCATAATATAGAAAATATCAAATGCTTTTAATGATCCTACAATAGCTAAAATAGAGGAGCTTACGATCGTTGGCATTAGAAGTGGTAATGTAATGTTAAAAAACTTTTGAAAAGAACTAGCACCATCAATTTCAGCTGCTTCATATAATTCGCCAGGTATTCCAACAATCGCAGCTTTAAAAAGAATCATATAAAATGGGGAGAATTGCCAAACAATAACTAATAACACAGCAAATAATGCGGTATTCGTTTCACTTAGCCATGAAACGTTTTCAAAACCAAATACATTTATTATGCTATTAATTACCCCATTTAATGGATCAAACATTAGGACCCATAATAATCCGATGGCCACAGTTGACATGAGAAATGGAAAGAAATAAACACTACTAAAGAATTTAATACCTTTAATAGGTGCAAATAACATTAATGCCATAATTAAACCAAGAGGAATTTGAGCAAAAACTGAAGTTAATACTACCCATGTATTATTTGTAAGAGCTCTCCAAAAAACAGCATCTTTGAATAGATCAATATAATTCTGCAAACCTACAAATACTCCTACACCCATTCCATCCCATTCATAAAAGCTGTACATAAGAGTGGACATAATAGGAAATAAAACATAAACAGCATATATAATAATCGCTGGTGCAACAAATGCGCTAATCGTTAATGCACTTCTAATTTTTTTATACTTTGTAACTGTATTAAGCTTAACTACTCCAGGTCTATCAGCCGTTTTTACAGGTGTATTCATTGGCAGTCACTCCTTTTCTAAAATAGAAGGGGACAAACCCCTCCTATTTTTATTACTTTAAAACTTCTTTAGCCTTTTCTTCCATTTTTTTTGCTGCTTCTTCAGGTGTCATGTCTAGCCCAAAAATGGCTTGTGTTGTATCTTTGTGTAATTCTGCTAATTCAGGTGGAAGTGTTTGGTCATAAGGCATTTGTAAATGAGTTGCTTGTTGTACAACATCATAAAATCGTTTTGTGAATTCATCTGCTGGAACAACGTCTTTAATTGCTGTTAGAGAACCTGTTCTATCTGTATAATTTTGAGCTGTTTCTGCACTAGTTAATTCTTTAACAAGTTCAGAAGCTAAATCGTGATTTTCACTGTTTTGTGCTACTGACCATACAGGCCCAGTTGCTGCTCCGACATGTGTTTGATCTCCTTTACCATTAGGAAGTGTTGGGAATAAGAAGAAATCTAATTTCTCTTTAAATTCCGGAGCTTCTTGTTTTACATTATTTAAAAATGAGATAGTCATATCCATCATTGCAGCCTGACCAGTATACATTAACTGACGACCTTGACCTTCATCATATGGAACACCGTTAAATCCAGGATTGAAGGCATCTCTTTCTACTAACTCTTGAATATATTTTCCAGCCTCAACATAAGCAGGATCATCAAAACCTTTTCCTTCTCTATTGAATGCACTCTCAAACAGTTCAGGACCGGCAATTCTGCTTGCAAAATTCATTAGATAATAAGCACCTGGCCATTTTGTTTGGTTTGTTAAAGCAATAGGGATAATTTCGTTTTTGTTTAACGTATCAATAACATTAAGCCACTCATCATATGTTTTTGGTGCTTTTAATCCGTATTTATCAAATATCTCCTTGTTATAAAAAACAACATCAATCGAAAGGCTTAAAGGCATACCATATACCTTACCATCAAAAGTGGCATTGTTTAGCGCAAGTTCATTAAAGTGAGATTTATCCGTTTCTTCTGTGATATCGTACACTTTTCCTTGATCAACAAAGTTCTTTAACCAGCCGCCTCCCCAACTATGAAATACGTCTGGGGCATCATTACCAGACATAGCAACTGATAACTTTTGTTTGTAAGCATCATTAGGAATTTGTAATATCTTTACTTCAACATCTGGATGCTTTTCTTTGAATCTCTCAACTGCTTCTTCATAAACTAACTCTTTTTCCCCTGTGTCAATATGCCAGAATTCTAATGTCTTTTTCTCATCATTTGTTTTACTTGAATCTGCATCTGATGTAG
The DNA here is from genome assembly GCF_007994985.1 of Metabacillus litoralis. Lineage (GTDB taxonomy): Bacteria > Bacillota > Bacilli > Bacillales > Bacillaceae > Metabacillus > Metabacillus litoralis. The sequence continues at coordinate 103,841 of NZ_VOQF01000006.1, forward strand.
TCTCCGCTGTTGACCCACCCCCGTTAAGTCCACAAGCAGTTAGAAGTAATACAGCCATAATTGTTAAAATGGATAGTAATTTCTTCAATTCTTCCATCCCCTTTGTTTTCGTTATTAGACTTTTTAAAAAGTAATTAATTTCTTACTTTTCAGATAATTCATACTAATTTCTATGCTATCTAGAGGCAAGCTTCTTGATCTGTCCTGCTCAACAACAAACCACTCTACTTTCGATTGTTCCCCTTGCTTAAGTACCCCATCTAGATTTACACCACCAGTTCCTAACTCTGCAAAAAATTCATCTCCATCTGTTGTCATATCCTTTATGTGAACAAGCGGTGTTCTTCCTCCATATCGTTTTAACCACAGAACTGGATCTTCTCCGGCTTTAGTTAACCAGTAAATATCAAACTCTGCCTTAACCCATTCAGAATTTGTTTCCTCTAATAGGAGTTCTAGAGGCATTTTGCCATTATCTAACTTCACTAATTCAAAGTCATGATTATGATAAGAAAGAGTTATTCCTGCTTCATGACACTTTCGTCCAATTGCATTTAAGATTGGAATGAGCTCAAAGTAAGCCTCTTTTGATCTTCTTTCAGTTGGGAGTACAGGACATACAACATGTTGACTACCAATTATTTGCTGATATTCAATGACTTGCTCTAATTCGCTTTCAAGCAGTGATAGTTGCACGTGGCTAGAACTTGCTTTCAGTCCTAGTCGATCAAGTTCCTTTCTCATTTGATATGCTTTTATTCCTCCATATCCAGCAAACTCGACCCCTTGATAACCAAGCTTTGCTACCTTTTCCAATGTACCTATAAAATCTTTTCCAGTCTCTTCACGTAAAGTGTATAACTGTAAACTGTATTGAATATTTGCCAAAATAATCCCCCTTTCTAACAGTTAAAATGTAACCGGTTACAATTATATTCACGATTACTAACGACTTTCCGCTACTCACCCCCTTTAAATTGTAACCGATTACATTTTATGTACTAATTTCTTCATTCATTACCTTTTCTTTTATTTTTCCACCACAGGAATCCCTAACAAGTAATTCACATTCTAATATATATTGTGACTTAAGTATTGGCTTTCCTTGAATTTGTTGTAATAATAATTTCATAGACTTTTGACCCATCTCAAAAAGCGGTTGTGCTACTGTCGTTATGGCTGGGTCAAATTTAGATGAAAATGTAATATTATCGAATCCTACAACAGCAATATCTTTGGGAACATCAAGTCCAAGTTCTTTCGCTGCTTTTACTGCTCCCATAGCCATTTCATCATTTGCTGCAAAAATTGCAGTTGGTGTTTTTTCAATTGCCATTAATTTCAGCATTTGATTATAGCCAGATTCAAAGGTGAAATCTCCCTCTTGAACTAGCATATTCCGAACTTCAATATTATTCTGCATCAACGCTTGTCGATAACCACTATATCTACCTTTAGAAATCGCAAATTGCAAGGGTCCAGTTATATGGGCAATTTCTCTGTGACCAAGACTTATAAGATGTTCAACAGCTTCTCGACTACTACTAACATTGTCGATTGATACAGATGGAACCTTTAATCCCTCAATATATGCTGTAGCTAGAACTAGAGGATATTCTTCACTTAAAGACTTAATATAGTTGGGATCCATCCTTTCAGATAACAGAATCATACCGTCTGTTTGCCTTTTCTTTAGTAAATCAACTAAGTTATATTCGTTTTCAACTTTTCTATTTGTATTACCTAGTAACACACGATATCCATGACTTGCTGCTTCGTATTCTATTCCTTCTATAATTCCAGAAAATACTGTATTTATAATACTAGGTACAACTACGAGAATTATGTTTGTTTCATTTCTTCGAAACTGTCGAGCTAGCATGTTGGGTTTATAATTTACCTCATCAATTACACTTAGTACTTTATTTCTCGTTGCCTCCTTTACAGTTTCTGGATTATGTAGAACCCTAGAAACTGTTGCGACTGAAACATTTGCTAATTTTGCTACATCACGCATTTTTACCATGTACCATTCTCCTTGCGGATAACTTATCATTCTATGTTTGTTTCAGTTTCAATTTTTGTAAACGGTTACATTTTTGATTATAAAGCCTACCAAACTATGTTTCAACACCATTTTCCAAAACAGGTAAAAAAGCCCATAAAAAAAAGCCTCCATACAAAGGTATGAAGGCTCCTCAAGTTTTTCATATAGAAAGTATCAGGGGGGATACTGTCTATTGCAATTTACCCTAATCTCAAGAAAATAAACATGAATTTTTAAAATTTTTGACTGTTTTAAAATTAAATCTAATAAAGCAGTGATGAGTAGCAAAATCATCATTAATTTTATTGTTATCCATTGACATTCTTTTCAAAAAAAGAGAAAATGAACGCGTGTACATAATAGTTACAGGGGGTGAATAAATTAGCTAGTAGAAAAGATGTTGCCCGATTAGCAGGAGTCTCCGAAGCTACTGTTTCTAGGGTATTCAACAATATCTCGCCTTTGCGAGAGCAGACAAAACAAAAAGTATTACAAGCAGCGAAAGAGCTAAATTATCACCCTAATGTTATTGCGCAAAACTTTGCAAAAGGAAAAAGCAATAACATTGGTGTTATCGTTCCTTATCTTCCAAAAGTGAACTTACTGTCTACTCATTATTTTTCAGAGCTAGTTAGTGGGATTGGCGCACGACTTGGTGAATTAGGATATGGTTTATTGTTAATATTTCAAAGACCTGATGAACGAAAAGATTATGTTCAGCTTTTTCACTCACAAAGAGTAGACGGCTGTATCATCTTAGGTGCCAGACATAACCAAAATGAACTAGAGGCAATTGAAAAACTTCATCAATTGAAATTGCCCTACTGTCTTATTAATCAAGCTTTTTCTGAGCAGCATTTTCATTTTATTGATGCAGATCATGTGGATGGTAGCTATCAAGCAACAACTGCTTTACTAGAAAAAGGATTTCAACAAGTTCTGTTTTTAAATGGACCGCTCGAATTTTCTAATAGTCTAGACAGACTTGAAGGATATAATAAAGCACTTCGTCAAAAAGGAATATCATTGAACGAGGCATTAATTTTCGAAGGAAATTATAGTCGAAAAAGCGGATATAAAGCTGGAGACAAAATTTCTACCTTATTAACAAAATCAAAAGCAATTCTTTCAGCGAATGACCGAATGGCTATTGGCCTTATGCAAAAGCTTAATGAATTAGGTTTTCATGCTGGTAAGGATTATGCGATTATCGGCTATGATAACTCTGAAATCGCAAAAATGACCACTCCATCATTAAGTTCTGTAAATGTTCCACTTTATGAAATGGGACAATTAGCAGCTGAGAAGGTTCTTCAATCCATTACACATGATATAAATGAGCAAATTATGATTAAACTATCCGTTTCATTAATTGAAAGAGAATCTTCATTACATGTGCACTAATATTGTGCTAATAATCGGCATTAATACTTATTTTAGATTTTTTTGTTTATAAAATACTTTCTATCAAACTTTGAAAAGAGGAAATATTATGGACAAAATAAATATTGGAATGATTGGTTACAAGTTTATGGGGAAAGCTCACAGTCATGCTTATCGTGATTTACCTCTTTTTTTCCCAAACACAGTTCGACCTGAAATGAAGGTAATTTGTGGTCGGAATGCCAAAGGAGTTGCAGAAGCAGCGAAACAATTTGGCTGGGAAGAATATACAACAGATTGGAAAGCCCTTATTAAGCGAGAAGATATTGATTTAATTGATATTAATGCACCAAGTGATGTACATAAAGAAATTACAATTGCCGCAGCTAAAGCAGGTAAACATATTTTCTGCGAAAAACCGTTAGCGCTTACATTAGAGGATTCACGTGAAATGCTAAAGGTTGTTGAAGCAGCAGGTGTGAAACATATGGTTGGCTTTAATTATCGCTTTGCTCCTGCTGTTATGTTAGCAAAAAAATTAATTGAAGAAGGAAAATTAGGAGATATTTATCATTATCGTGCATGGTTTTTACAGGATTGGCTAGTGGACCCTAACTTCCCTCTTGCTTGGAGACTTCAAAAGGAAATTGCAGGCTCTGGCTCTCATGGTGATTTAGGTGCACATTTAATTGATTTAGCACACTATTTGATCGGTGATATGACAGAAGTTATTGGGATGAGTGAAACATTCATTAAAGAACGACCTATCGCAACGAATACAACTGGGTTATCAGCAAACAGTAGCAATGCTCAAGCTGAAAAAGGTAAGGTTACTGTTGATGATGCCACTCTATTTATGACTCGTTTTGCTAACGGTGCGTTAGGAAGCTTTGAAGCTACCCGTTATGGAACTGGACATCGTTGCACGAATTCATTCGAAATTAACGGTAGCAAAGGTAGTGTCATTTTTGACTTTGAACGCATGAATGAATTACAAGTGTACTTTACAGATGACCATGAAGATGTGCAAGGTTTCCGCCGTGTGTTAGCAACAGATCCAGCACATGCTTTTGCTGAGAATTGGTGGCCACCAGGACATACAATCGGCTATGAGCACACCTTTATACATGAAATGGTTGAACTAATGGAAGCATTTAAAGAAAATCGACAACCTGTACCAAATTTCCATGATGGTGTTAAATGTCAACAAGTATTAGAAGCAGTTGATCAATCGATTGAAAAACGTCAATGGGTTTCTATTTCAGAAGTTTAATAGAATAAAGGAGTGGTTGATATGAAAAAAAGCGCACTAATTGTATGGGGTGGATGGGATGGTCATGAACCAGAACAAATTTCACAAATCTTTAAAAACATTTTAGAAGAAGAAAATTTCAATGTGGAAATTTCTTCTTCATTAGATGTGTATGCTGATGCTGAAAAACTGCAATCGTTAGACTTAATTGTTCCACACTGGACTATGGGAGATATACCCAAGAAATATGTTCTCAATATTTCAGAGGCCGTCATAAACGGTGTAGGATTAGCAGGCTGTCATGGAGGTATGTGTGATTCTTTTCGAAACAATGTTGACTGGCAATTTATGACGGGTGGAAACTGGGTGGCACACCCAGGAAATGATGGTGTGGAATATATGGTCAACATGAAGGATACGACAAATCCTCTATTAGAAGGTCTCTCTGATTTTAAGGTTGTGAGTGAGCAGTACTATCTTCATGTGGACCCAGCTGTTGAAGTATTAGCGACGACCAGCTTTCCTGTTGTGGATGGACCACATGCAACAAATAAACCTGTCGCTATGCCAGTAGTTTGGACAAAACGTTGGGGACATGGTCATGTCTTTTATAACTCATTAGGTCATAAAGCAAATATTGTTGCCATGCCAGAAGTTTCACTTATGATGCGTAGAGGATTTTTATGGACCGCTGAAGGTAAAAAACGCACTACAGGGTTAGCCACTTCAACAAATGGTCGTTTCTATACTGGAATGGGAGATAGCCAATAATCTCTTACGTTATTAATTTAATAATCTTTATAAAATAATGGAGGGTTCAATATGAAGAAACTCAAAATAGGTATTATCGGTTGTGGAAACATAAGCTCTATCTACATGGAAAATTGTCAAAAATTTGATCATCTTGATCTGGTAGCTTGTGCTGATTTAGATGAACAGCGTGCTCAATCACAAGCAGCTAGATACGGTGTTCCTAATGCATACTCTGTTGAAGAATTACTCGCTGATCCTGAGATTCAATTGATTATTAACTTAACCATTCCAAAAGCTCATGCCACAGTTTGTATCCAGGCTCTTGAAGCTGGGAAACATATTTATACAGAAAAGCCACTTGCAGTGACTAGAGAAGAAGGAAGACACATTTTAGAAACAGCTAAAAAGTACAATCTTTTGGTAGGCAGTGCACCAGATACTTTTTTAGGTGCTGGAATACAAACGGCTATCCATTTAATTGAGAAAGGAGAAATCGGTACTCCCATAGGAGCTTCTGCTTTCATGATTGGACGTGGCACTGAGCATTGGCATCCAGACCCTGCCTTTTTCTATGATATAGGTGGTGGCCCAATGTTTGATATGGGACCGTATTATTTAACAGCTCTAGTTGCACTATTAGGACCAATTGAAAAAATATCTGGATCAACTCGTATTAGTTATCAAAATAGGACAGTGACGAGCGAACCAAAAGCTGGAACAATAATCAACGTTCAAACTCCTACTCATATCTCTGGAGTAATTGATTTTATATCAGGTGCAATCGGTACTATCACAACAAGTTTTGATGCTATGGGTGGATCTTCTCTTCCTCCTATCGAAATTTATGGCAGTGAAGGAACTTTACTCGTTCCAGATCCAAACACATTTGGTGGACCAGTTCGTATTAGGAAAAAAGATGAAAAAGAGTTTATAGAAATTCCACTATCAAAAGGCTATGCTCAAAACAGCAGAGGACTTGGTGTAGCAGATATGGTCAAAGCTATTTTAAATGGTGAAAAATACCGTGCAAATGGTGAATTAGCTTACCATGTATTAGAAGCCATGCATGCATTCCATGACTCATCTGACAATGGTACACACTATCGAATGGAAAGTACATGTGAAAAACCAGAACCTCTAGTTTAAGTTTCGTCAAATGATTTAGAGGTTGGGACATAATTAAAAAAAGTCATACAAAAGACGAATAAATCTAAATTCAGTTAATCTGAAAGAAACAAGTTCGTTCCATTGCGCTGCAGACACTCCATTCGCCGGGGAGGAAGCTGAGTCTCCTCGGCTATGCCTGCGGGGTCTCAGCCTTTCCTCAATTCCCGTAGGTGCCCGAGTATCTTCCGCTCCATTCCACTAGTTCTTAGAAATAGTATGCAAAACCAAAAATTCTATTGAAGACAGCAAATAAAACCTGAACTATTAGGCGAATGATTAATTGATATATCACCTAATAATTCGGGTTTATCACTAGCTTTAATACTTATGTCCAGCATCTTCTTTATTGTTAAAAATTCCAATGAGAATACTTTAATATTGAAAAAACTTTACTTCAAGTAAGAGAAATAGAAAATGCTAATCTGTCTTATACCTAGGAAAAAAGGCGCTTATTATTTCCTAGCAAAGCGAATTTCTTTAACAGAAATCAACAACAAAGTTAACAAAGTCTAACAAAAAAAGAGAAACCTACATGGCTCCTCCCACTCTAAACTCTTCACTTCTTCTGATCCAACTTCTCTAAATAATCAACAGCTTCACTCAATGTAGCTACAGGTACAACCCGAATATCATAACCATTTTCTTTTACCGCAGCCACAATATCCTTTTGATTTCGATCATAGCTTGTTATATCTTTAGGTGTAAAGAAAATCTCAACACCTTCTTCGGATGCAGCTGTAATTTTGTGTGTAATTCCGCCAATTTGCCCTACTTTTCCAGTATGATCAATGGTACCTGTTCCAGCAATTTTGTAACCTTTCGTTAAATCCTCCTCAGTTAATTGATTGAGGATTTCTAGTGAAAACATAAGCCCAGCAGAAGGTCCCCCAATATCTTCACTATTAATTTTCACTTCCTTTGGTACTGTAGCAGTAAATTCCTCTTCTGGAACAATTCCTATTCCAACTTTATTTGATGATGAATCTAACGAGATCATTTCAACAGATTCAACAAGCTCTTTTTCACCTCTTAGAATTGAAAGTTCTGCAAATTCACCAGCTTTCTTGTTTTCTTCAATATAGGAGATGAAACTTGGTACATCACTCAGTTTTTTTCCATCTATAGTTGTAATAATATCTCCTACTTCAAGAATCTCTTTTGCTGGGGAATTTGATAAGATCGAACTAACAAAAATTCCATTGTAACTGATATCCACTTTTTCTCCTGCTTCTGTAAATCCTGCAACTAAAGCATTTTGTTTTGAATTCTGCATCATGAAATCTAATAAGTTCGTATATTCTTTATCTGTTAAGTTACCTTTTACATCTTCTTCTTTCTTAATATCAGTGTGTGGTGCGATTAAACCGTATGCTAATATATAAGGGTTAAATGCCTTTACAGATAAAATCGTAGTTAAATTAAAACTGCCTTGTTCATCTTTATTCGCCCCCTCTATTGTAATCTTAGGTTCTAGATCCTCTATCGTTCCAGGCTGATAAAGATAATATGGAGTTGGAATAAAAGCAATAATGACTAGAATTAAAAGAAGAATTAATAATCTATTTATATAACGTTTATTCAATTTTTTCATATGTACTTTCTCCTGTCAGTCTAATATTTTTTATTCCATTATACTCCTTTAAACTAAAAAATAGTTTAATTCATAACTGATAAATATTTTTTTCACGAAAAGCAAATGCCTATAACGTAAATTAACAATTTAACAAAGTAAAATAGCCTAAAAAAGAGGCTGTTTCATACGTGATAAATCACATATGAAACAAGCCTCTTTTACTATTAAAAACTACGACTATATCCTCTTTTCGCCTGTAGCATAAATTCCTGCTGCAACAAGTTTACCTCAAATAATTTTAATGGATCATAAAAAACTTCTGGACTTTGTTTCATTCTATCTAACTCATTTTTACCATTTTCAATATTGTCTCTTGTCTCATTAATAATATTTTCTACTTCCTGAATAGAGCTAGTAAAGAATGTCGTTATGTCTTGCTTTAAACCTTTTTCAAATAATTCAAGAGGTAAGAACAACTTATTACTAATTGTTTTTGCTACTTCTTCATATGATTCATTTTCTACATACTTTTTATATTGATTATATAGCACGGTATTATTTTGATTCATTGCTCCAAAAATCTTTCCGACTCCTTTTAAAAGGATTTGAGCTGGTTTATTTTTAAGCATAATGTTCTCATTTTCATAAAAGATTCTTGCCATCATTCGGTCAATATCTCGACGCCAATCATATAAAATTGAAAAATCACATTTTAATAATAGTTTTTCTTCTTGATAAATGTCATTAAAAGTTTCACTCATTTCAACTAAATAAGTCTGACTTTCATGTAGTTCATCATGTGATGCCAATACCCAGGTTTCGAGTTGATGACTAATTGTCGGTAGTAGCTTTTCCTCTACATAATCCTTAATTTTTTTATTCATGTGATCATTAAGCTCAACATGAATTTGTTTAAAATCACTATCTTCTTTGATAAATTCTGCGCTCTCCTTAAGTAAACTCGGTAATGCTTCTTGTAATTCAACTTTAACATTAGTTATTAATGAACGATAAGCAGTAATTAGAGATTTTACTTTTTCATGCTGCATGTCTGTTAATATATTATTAAATCCCTTTAATCGACCTAATATATCTTCATTCCATTGTATAGAATGTGCAAATCCCTTTTCCATATCAACTCGTTTTTGCAGTAAATGTGCTATCACTTTTCTAATCACTGTTAAGATTTTCGCCGTTCGCTTTTCTTCTACTTGCTGTATATCTAAAGGAAAATGTGTATCTAGAAACCTGTTTAACTTACTTATTTGCTGACTAAATGGATATAAGGATGAATAAGGTAAGATTTCTGCATTTGGATAGATGGAGTGTACTTTAAATTTAATTTCACCGATAATTTGTTCTGTATCTGCATCACTTGCAACTAAATCAACCTTATTTAAGATAAAATTCACCTTAATATCAGGTGCAAAATTTTTCATCTGGAATAACAAATCATATTCTCTATCAGGTAACGGAGCAGTTCCATCTATAACAAAGATCACTCCATCAGATAGCAATACAGATTCAAAAAGTTCATCTCTTACCTGTGCACTGCTATTAATTGGTGGTGTATCTATTAATGCACATTGTTGTTCGTGTAATGTAATACAAGGTCTTTTCACTTGATAAAGAGCAGCTGGATTTTTTTCCATCTGATAAAGTAATTCTGTATTATTAGGTAACTCTTGATCTCCATGTTCAGTTATTTGAATGATGTTTAATTCTTCATGATCACGAAACACAACAAAAGATGGTGTAGAACCAGTGTATATTTTATCACCTAATAAAGAGTGAATAAATGTTGTCTTACCACAACCGTGATTACCTAAAAGAAGAAGATGCTGCTTTACACTTCTATCGATGAATTCCTCAGTCCACCATCTGAGTTTATAATCAATATCAAGCGTATGGCTTCTTGCCCAACTATTTATATTGTTAAAGAGCTGTAGTGCTTCACTTAAGCTTTTTCTATTATTATCTGCATCGAAAATAATCGTTTCCGCCTTAGATATTGCATCTTGAATCATTGTTGAAGGAAAAATCTCATTCCAAGCTAATGCAATAGCTGATGGAAAAAGAGCATTTGTTTTTGTTGAGAGCTTTAACCAGCTAGCAACTAACCGTGGGATAACAGATTTTATGTTCTCTAACAAATATGTACCTTCTGTTAGTTCAATAAATGTTTCCTCAAATAATGGGATCAGTTGATCCCAATAATAGTCCTCCTCCGTTTCTATTGATAATAGCAACTCATTTAACACGTTAAGCCAGCTTATATAATTTTCTTGTTCTCTATAGCTCTGCCATAAGGCCTTTATCATATCCACAAAAATGATCTTGCTTTTTTCAAACATAATTAACAACGTATCAATAAAATATTCCGGAGAGAAATCCTTTGATTGACCTGCTTTGACATAAGCTATTAAGATAGAAAACCATTCACTACTTCCTGTACGTAGCGATTCTGAAACAGCCAGCATGACTAATTGCTGATCATCTTGATTTTCCTCATAAAACTCTCTAGCAAGCTTTGTGACTTCTGGATAATCTGGATTAAGACTTACAGCATGCTGGATAATTTCATAGGCATTTTCTATTTTCTTCCTTTCTTTATAAAGGGAAAATAACTTCAAAGCAACCTCACTGTTTAAAGTGGAAACATCTGTCTCGATTGAGTTGTACATATCTTCAGCACCAGAAAGTAACCCTAACTTATAATAGGCATCACCAATATTCATTTTAGCCCATTGCTCTAACTCATTTTTTATATTTTCCCATTTAAATATTGCTGTTTCATAATCATGATATTGAAAATAAATTTCACCCTGAGCAAAACGAATATATGATAAGTCATAGCTTTCTTCACTATTTTGTTCTTGGAAATATGCTTCCCCAAGTATCTCTACCGGTATTCTTCTATCATCATTTGATAAAAATGATTCATAAAAAGTTTTATGAATTAATTGTTTTTCATTTATCATGTTAACCTCCTGCAAACACGTTATTTTAACGAAGTATTCCTCACATAGAATTCTTTGTTTGCATATTTATTCTTAATGATTTTCACTCTATTGAAGTTCAAAAACATACTTTAAAAACTGAATAATCTTTCTATGGTTTATTTTAACAAATAGTAATCTTCAAAGGATGATTTCACTATAAATTCTTTTGTAAAATGCTATTTTCTTAAATTTTGTTTAGTTTAAGAATTATGTAGTTTCTAGCTGCATGTGAAAATAAAAAAAATAAAACCAACACCTTCATAAATAATACGCTAGAAGGATTAGTTTTATTAGGGGTTTAATTTTGTACAATGTTTAAAATTTACTCAATCCTAAAGAATTAGGAGCTTTTCTTAATCTTAATCAGCTTCATAATAGTAAATCCAATTATTAATCCTGGTATAAGTGCAAGAATTGGTACCCAAATGGGACCTAATAAAAAACCATTTACCTTAACAATAGGTGAATACATTAAACCGACAGTGACTGTATAAGCACTGCAAACAAATGGCAGATAAGAAAAAGGAGCCACATCACCATTTGCATCTTTAAACGCATCCCACATCGCAAACATATATACACAAGGATAAAACATTAACCATTGAAAATTGACCACTTGAAATGCCTGATCAATCTCACCTAAAAAGCTTGCCATTATTGCTTTATTAAAATTACTGTTAATATTAATTAAAAATTCCAGTAAAATAAAAACTGTACCCTTTATAATCTTCCCGTTTAAAAACTGCGCAAATCCCGGTAATGCAATGCTCCATAAAATCGCTTCTGTCTTGGATGTTTTTGTCATAAAAATGCTTCCTATCATCTTTTTTAGAAGGGCTTTAAATGTAATTGGTGTGGACTATCTTCATATCTTTGCCCTTTTAACATTTACAATGACTTCCAAATTTATACTAACTTATGTGAAATACCAAAATTCACCTTTGTCAATTTTGAATGCTATGAAACCTTTTTTGTTTACCTTCGTAGTGATAATAAGGAGTGTGGTATTTATGCAAAATAAAAAGATGCGAATTCTGTGGATCATTCCTAATGTATTTTGTTACTTAATGTCAATAGTTGTGTTATTTTTTATTATCTCTAATACAGAAGGATTAATAGAGATAAATCGCTTACCTGTATGGTTGTTAATAATGCTTATTCTTTTCCTTGTGTCTGTTTTGGGTAGTTTTCGGATTATGAGCTGGATTAAGCAAGGAAAAATTTAATGTAGTCAATGAATAACAGGGAAAATAAAATTAAAGTTAGTTAGGAGATTGAGAATGCAGATTCTTGTTGTATTTCTAGTGATTATTTTGTCTGTCTTTATTGATATTTATTGGCTAGATACCGAAGGGAAAAGATGGGGCTGGATAAGATCATGGTCAGCTCTGGGAAAATTAATATTTTGCATAGGATTTGTGATCGTATCTGGTTTCATTTATTTAGGATTAAGTGGTAAATATTTATAATTTTATAGTTGCTATGAAGTCTGATAAGCTTGTATTTAATTATACTCTGTTCACAAACTTGCGAGTCAAAGAGTTCCTTTGACTCGCAAAAAGTCCGCTTTCTTCTTTAATCACCTTGCTGTGATGCTCAAAACCAAACAGGGTAACTCCGCTCCTTTCAAGTCTTTGTGCCTGAAAAGTTATGCGTTTTTAATCAGTCTGATGAGCTTGTAAATATTAATTTAAATGGAATATAGAACAATTAATATGTTAAAGAAGCTGCAATAATTAAACCAATTGATACTGATAAAAACAATAAAAATAATCCAACTGCTTGATTGTCTTCATCAATAGCTTTAGTTATATTGAATTTTGGTGTTAGTAGCTCAGCAAGATAAAATATGATAATTTGCATGATTATCGCGATGCTTCCCCAAATAATCATATCTAAAATATTTACCGAGTTTGCAATTGAAGAATATAACACAATCGCCAATCCTAAAATACGCCCACCGAATGCGTATACTGCTGCTTTATTACCATTTTTAATAAGTTCAAATTCTTTATTTTTAGTTGTAACCTCAAAAAGTATGATTCCAATTAACAATAATAAAGTTGCTAATCCAATATAAGATAAGGTAGATAAAAATAATTCCGTAAATGTCATGCTCTTCAGTCCCTTCTTTCCTTTTTTATACCTACTGGCAAAAAGTACGCATTATTGTCCGTGATTTGGTTTCCAGCACGTAAGCCAATTCCGCAAGCTTTCCCATTAATTAAAAAGCTTCCTATTAAGATTTTTGCTTCCTTTACTCCAGTCACCGTTTTAATTTCTTGTGAAGGTAATTCAACATATTTCTGATAAACAGGTAGTGATTCCTCATATGTATGATGCTGATCTTCTACCAGTTTTTTTGTGCCTTGAAAGATGGATACAGTGTCTCCTTCTCTTCCATAGCTTGGTTTTTTCACATACTTCCACCCTTTTGACAAAAACAAATCTTCTTCTAAATAGGTTGGAAGAAAATAAGCATGTATCCATTGTTTTTCTTCTGTAGAGAAATACGGAGAATCTATCTCTTTCATACCCCAGATAACTGCTTGAACAGCTTTAGATTGTAAAAGGAAAGCAGAAATTGGATTTAACATAATCAACTTATTCGTAAAAACGAGTTCAATCAGCTGAACACCGATCTGATCTCCTGTTTCAGCGGAAACATCTTCTAATAAATGCTCTAAAGGATATGTTTGTCGATAAAGAACATCAATTCTATTTCCTTCATCATCATACAACCCTTCATTTTTCTTTATTGTCAACTTGTGTAGAGGTACATATTTTGCTAAAACATTTGATGTTTCCATTAAAAATTGAGTTGTAAGTTTATCTTCTTCATTCTGATCATGTGAAGTAAACACGATATTAGGATGATTAGAGAATTGTGTTCGATTAAGAGCTTCACCTAAAGCTTTTCTCATTTCTATACCTAATATAGCTGCTAAGCCCTCATTTGGATCAGTTACATCAAACTCCTGACAAAGATAGTTATTCACATGAAAAACTTCCTTTTCAAAAGTAGGCGTATCACTATTTAGTTCTAATACCTTTAATCCTTCTTTTGTTTTCACAAGATCAACACGAGCTATTATTGTTTCAACAGGTAATGCTTTATGCCGTATAAAAGGAAGGATGCTTTGTGGAATATCTAGCTGTAAAAGTGTTTCATCTGGTGAATTACGTAATAAATTCGCCGTTTTAAAGAATACTTTTCCAACTCGTTCAGTTACTAATTGTATATCTTTAATATCTTGTTCTGATAGAAATGCCATATCAAACAACCCATATTCACTATCATTTAAATCATGCCAGAAAGAATTGATTTCATTATAGCTTTTAGCACGTTTTTTTGTGTGTTCATGTTCATTAAATTCTTGTTCCATTATCCACCGAAACCTCCGCTAGAGCCTGATCCAAATCCAGAGCTGGACTTTGATACTGATCCTCCACCTTTAAATGAACTACTTGACTTATAGCTTTTATAAGCAGAGCTAGATCTTAAGCTGTTTTTCGATGCAAACCAGCTACCAGCATAAAAATAATGACCTCGATGTGAGGAAGCATCATCATCACACTCCCAAACTCCTTCATCTGCTTCCCATTCCCAATCACCACAATCTGTTCCTTCTGGAACTGGTGGAAGCTCTTCATCATTTCCACAGCCTGCAGCTGCAATCATCGTCGCAGAAATTACTCCAGTTAATAGCTGTTTTGTTTTCATCTGTTTCATTCAACAACCCTCCTTTCATCTTTCTTTATTATATATTCACGCTTAAGAATAGGTCATTATAAACATTTCTACCACTAAATAGATCATCCAGCTTAGAAAAATTATCCTTCATTAACCCATCTTATATAGTATAGTAAAAATAACCAATTCTTTGGAGGTAAATATGAAAAAAAGTTATAAATTGGAATATAGAATGAATGATGAGCGCAATAATTATCCTGCCTTATACCATTATGATTTTGCAGATCCATTTGAAATTTATTGCCGTAGATACTGTGATTTTTTTATTAAAGAAAAACAAGTTTATAAACAAACCTCAACAAGTCTTGAAGAAGAGTACTATGTCATTTACGTAGAAAAAGAGACAGAAGAATATATTTTTGAAGATGCTGAAAACTACTCTCATGTTACTCTTGAAGTTCGTGATTATAAAGAATACAATGTATCACCTTTAATCTTCACATATGATCTATATTCACACGAAGAAGTTCTATCACTAATAGGAAATGATTATTTATGGATCGAAAACGAAGAATACGAAAAAATCTCCGCCGAAATTGACGAAGATCGCTCAACTTATGTTCTTTATATGACGAAAACGTAAATGGGGGTCTGACCCCATTTACAAACTTTTAACAATAACTTTATCTTCAATTAGAGCTTTATGAATATCTTTGGCAAACCTGACTGCGTTTTCTCCATCTCCATGAATACAAATTGTGTCTGCCACAATGGGTATTTCAGTTCCATTTGTTGTTATTACCTTTTGCTGTTTTACCATCTTGAGAACTTGAAGGATTGCATCTTTTTCAGTTTTGATTAATGCACCTTCTTGAGTTCGAGGTGTTAAGGTACCATCTTCTTGATAAGTTCGATCTGCAAATACTTCATTTGCCGTTCGCAATCCAATCCTCTTTCCCGCCTCAATTAACTCACTTCCTGAAAGCCCATATAAAATCAGCTCTGGATTTACTTTATAAACAGCTTCTGCTATCACTTCTGCCATTCCTTTATTTTTAGCTGCCATGTTATATAAAGCACCATGTGGTTTTACATGATTAAGCACTCCACCTTCAGACGTAACGAAACCGTTTAGAGCACCTATTTGATAGATCATTAAATCATATATCTCTTGAAGTGAAAGAGACATATTTCTCCTACCAAATCCAACCAAATCATCAAAACCAGGGTGTGCACCAATACTTACAGAATGATTCATAGCTAATATAACTGTTTTTCTCATAGTTGTAGCATCACCTGCATGAAATCCACATGCTACATTTGCCGAAGTGATCACTGTAATGATATTTTCATCTGCACCAATCTTATACGAACCAAAGCTCTCTCCCATATCGCAATTCAAATCAACCTGCATCATGCTCCATCCTCCTAATGGCTAAAAGCAATCCAATTTTCAATTCTTTAACAAGATCTTCTCGATCAATTAATAATTTTTGTGCTTTTTCAAGCGATATTTCTTCAAAGGATAGTTTCTCACCAGGTATTACCTGAGAAAGGATTGGTAAATCAATGCTTGCAACATAGCCAATTTTAGGATACCCACCAACTGTTTGGCGATCTGCCATTAATATGATTGGCTGTCCATCAGGTGGAACTTGAATTGTTCCCATTGTTACAGCCTCTGATAAAAGATCTATATTTTGTTTTAACTCTAGTTTAAATGACTCCAGGCGATACCCCATTCGATCTGAATTTGTCAGCACTTGAAAAGACTCTTTTCTAAAGCGTTCCAAAGATTCTTTAGTAAAATCAAAGAATTGTGGACCTTTTATAAAACGAATAGGTGATTTTTTACTATACATTTCTATGAGACTAGTACTAACTGTCCAAGGTACATACCTAAAAGCTTCTGCAGTAGTAATATGCGATTTGAAATAGTTATAAAGTATTTGTGTAAACTCACTGATTGCTTCTTTTTTATGTAACACATCATCTTTTCTTAATAGTCGTCCATTATAGCCACCAATTTTTCCTCTACTGTATGTACTACTACTGTTCATAACAACAGGAACATCCAATCCTCCAGCAATAGCTAAATAACTACGACATCCTTTGATTGGTCGACCAAACGTTAAAGTACTACCTTCTTTTATATAAATAGGTTTCCATAGAGGAATGGTTAAACCATTGATTTTTGCAGATAAATCAGCTCCACATAGTGAAATAATAGCTTCATTACGAAAAGTCAACGTTGGACCAATTAAAGTAACTTCTAAAAGGGGCTCATGATCATTATTCCCCACTAAAGCATTGGCGATTATTGCTGCATGTTCATCCATTACACCACTAACAACAACTCCATATTCCTGAAAACCATATCTACCTGTATCTTGAACTGTCGTTGATAACCCAGGTTCGATAACATCAATTGTCATCAACTCACCTCCCAGTTCTCATATTGCTCTTGGGTAATAGGTGTAAATTTCACAACATCACCTGCTTTTAAAAGACTTGGTTGTTCTCTTTCTACATCAAAAAGCTTGATTGGGGTTCGACCAATTAATTGCCATCCACCAGGACTTTCTATTGGATATATTCCTGTTTGTTCTCCACCGATTCCAACACTTCCAATAGGAATCATGTTTCTCGGTGTCGACTTTCTCGGTGTTGCAATTTTTTCTGACATCCCACCTAAATAAGGAAAGCCTGGAGCAAAACCAATCATATAGACAAGATAATCCTGATTAGAATGTATGTTTATGACCTGCTGTTCTGTAAGTTGATGAATTTTTGCTACCTCCGCTAAGTCTGGTCCATATTTGCCACCATAACATACTGGAATCAAGATTGTTTTAGTTTGATCTGTATTTTCCGTTATGTTAATAGATGAAATAATAGTTGACAAAATCCTTACAACCTCACTATAAGGAGACTCGTTAATAGAATTTAAAACAAGATCTTTCGGTTCATAGAAAACGGTAACAGTGGTATAGCTTGGTGTTACCTCAATCATTCCAGTAAAAGGATTTGATTTTAAATGTTCACATAGAAGCTTTACCTTTTTATGAGTAGTAATGTTGATCTCTTTACCCATTTTTATCGTTACTGCTCGATCTCCCTGTGGGAAAAACGTAAATTCATCCATAATTCCCCTCCTCTTATTTTCAGACGATGATTTAAGTTCGTTCAGTTAAATACCAACCTTAGTAAAAACAGCTCAAGTTTAATATTGATTGCATGTATCCTTTACACTTGCCCTTTACGCAAAATGTATTAATTACCTTTATTTTAACATTTTCTAATGTATTTTCTCTAACCCGGGACAATTGCTAATAGGAGTTTCTACTATTCTTTCCCGTTGTCAGCCGAACAACCTTTAGAGAAAATCACCCTTCACCACAAATGCTATAAAAAATGGATACAAAAAAAGAAGAAGATCACTTTGTATCAAAGGACTAATTTCTTCTTCTCATCATAGGCTTTATTCTATTTTAACAAATAACTTTACTAACGAGTTTGACCTGTTCCATAAACAAAGAACTTACTAGAAGTTAGGGCAGGTAATCCCATTGGACCTCTAGCATGAAGTTTTTGCGTGCTAATACCGATCTCTGCACCATAACCAAACTCTGATCCATCAGTAAAGCGAGTGGAAGCATTATGATAGACAGCTGCAGCATCTACTTTGTTAAGAAATTTCTTTGCATTAAGTTCGTCTTCTGTTACGATCGCCTCAGAATGATTTGTTCCATATTTATTAATATGATAAATCGCTTCATCTACACCAGTTATTACCTTGATACTAACTGTTAGTGCTAAATACTCTGTATACCAATCTTCTTCAGTTGCCAATTTCGCTGCACCAAATACGCTACTCACAACTTCGTCACCATATATTTCTACTTCTTGACTGTTTAAAGCATCTAATAAATCTTTTCCATATTGTGCAAACCATTTTTCTTCTACTAAAATGGTTTCAACGGAATTACACACAGACGGACGCTGAACCTTTCCATTTAACACAATATTTTCGGCCATTTTATAGTCAGCGGAATGATCAATAAAAACATGACAATTACCCGCTCCTGTTTCAAGAACAGGAACTGTTGATTCTCTTACAACAGTATCAATCAAATTCTTTCCACCACGAGGAATTAGTACATCAAGATATTCTTTTAAATGAAAAAGCTGTTTTGCTGTTTCTCGACTTGTATCTTCTATAAGTTGAACTGCATCCTTTGGTAACTTGCTTACTTGTAACGATTTATGAATGGATTTCACAAGAGCTTGATTAGAAAAACTCGCTGAAGAACTACCTCTTAAAATAACAGCATTCCCTGTTTTTAGTGCTAGTGTTGCAGCATCAACTGTTACATTAGGTCTTGCTTCATAAATCATCCCTATTACACCAAGTGGAACTCGCTTTTTCTTAACAAGCAAGCCATTTTCTTTTTCAATTGTTTCCAGTTCCTCGCCAACTGGATCTTCTAATTTAATGAGCATCCTTATAGCGTCTGCTATATCGTGAATTCTTTTTTCATTTAACATGATTCTATCAAGCACACTATCTGTTAAACCATTGCGTTTTCCTGCTTCTAAATCTTTTGCATTTTCACTTATAATAAATTCTTTATCATCGATCAATTGATTTGCTATTAACGCTAAAGCATTGTTCTTATCTTCTGTTGAAATATCAACCATAACAAAACTAGCTTCTTTGGCAGCTTTTCCTTTTGCTAACACTTCACTCATCTTTAGAGCCCTCCTTCTGCTTTTACCCATTTATTTCGATGAATAACAACAATAGATGAAACAACTTCTTTTAATTCATCACTTCTTTTCCCCATCAGCTCTTGTAATTCTTCTGATGAAAACAAAACCTCGCCTTTCCCAAGTAAACCATTAGGACCTCTTACCTCGACCACATCACATTGTGCAAAGTTCCCATTAAAATCAATTACTCCTGCAGGCAAAAGACTTTTCCCTTTATATAAAAGCGCATCTTCTGCACCTTGATCAACGTGAATGGTACCTGATACCTCGGAATGAAAGGCAATCCATTGGCGACTATTATTTATTGATGATAATCCTTCTTTACCGATATAAGTTCCATTCCCATCACCTTGAAGAATCTCTATTAATTTTTGATTTCCTTTACCTAAACCAATAAAGACTTGTACACCTAGATTTAAAGCAGTTTTAGCAGCCATGAGCTTTGACTTCATTCCTCCAGTTCCTACTTTAGATCCAGCTCCCTGAGCAGCTTGTAACATGCTATCAGTAACTTCAGATAAAAAATTAATTTTTCGAGCTAAAGGGTTTGAACGTGGATTAGAATCATACAAGCCATTTATATCCGTTAAGATAATTAATTGATCAGCATGAATAAGTCCACTAACAAGAGCAGATAACATATCATTATCACCAAATGTTAACTCTTCAACTGAAACAGTATCATTTTCATTTATAATTGGTAAAATTCCTCTTTCTAAAAGCTCTGTTATCGTAGCATAAGCATTTTTATATCTTTCCTGCTTTGAAAAGTCGTTGCGAGTTAACAAAATTTGTGCTGGCTTTATATCAAATTGATTTAATTTTTCAAGATAGGATTGAACTAATAAGCCCTGACCAACAGCTGCGGCAGCTTGCTTCCCTTTTAATGTAATTGGTCTTGTTGGATATCCTAGATGTGTAAAACCAGCTGCAACTGCACCTGATGAAACAAGTAAAACCTCATGTCCAAATTCACGAAGTGCAGCAACAGCTTGGACATGATCAGATAATTTTTCTTGATCGATTTGTCCTTTTGCATTCGTGAGCGAACTACTACCTATTTTTACAACAATTCGCTTTTTATCCATTTCTGTTCCTCCACTACTGTTTTCCTTATAAATTGATTAATTTTGTTTTTCCAAAATCATATCAAAATTTCCCATGCAAAAAGCCCCAATCATCCTAAAAATAAGGACGAAAGGAGCTCTGCTTCCGTGGTACCACCTTGTTTGGATTCTATCATTATTTACCAATATACGTAAATAACACATCCCACTTAATCCTACTAACGCTAGGAACACGCTTATGTTTTCACAAGACTCAAAAGGTAGGTTCTGTGGCTTTTACATTATGAAGTCTCTCAGCTAATAAACTTCACTCTCTGAAATTAAAAGGTCCACATACTAGTCCTTTTTATATACGTTCTATATATGATTTTCATTGATTTTTTAATTTAAACACAACATCTACAGCTAAGTTTTACATTATTATGGCGATTATTTTTGTAACTGTCAAGTAGTCAAAAATAACTTTTTGAAAATTTGAAAATTAATGATCACTTGCTTCGTTTATAGCGTTAATTTTATCCCATTTTCCAAGTTTATAATAACCAAATGCAATAACACTGCTCAAAATAAAACTAATGCCCATTCCCAAGGCAATACCACTTTCACCAAACCACTGTGAACAGAGATATGTTAAAGGATAACGTAATAACCAAAATGAAAGGATATTTAATAAAAGTACTTGGAACATGGCACCAGCCGCTCGTACTATTCCGTTAAGGATGAAGTTAATACCTAAAAACGGGTAAAAGAAAGCTATTAATTGCAAATAAGAAGTTCCAAAAAGGAGTGGTTCCTTATCATCCATAAATAGTTTAATAGCTGATTCAGCAAAGAAAAAGACAAATGTACTAATAACAAATATAATAATAAAATTAAACAGTACACCATATTTAGCAATTTGATGAACGCGTCCCATTTGTTTGCTCCAATATTTTGGCCTGCCATACTATTAACCGCAGTGCCTAAAGCCATTGCTGGTAGCATAATAAGACTATCTAACCTTTGAGCTGCCCCGAATCCTGCGACAACATCGTCTCCAAATGAGTTAACAACACTCATAATTGCCATAACACCAGCTGAAATGACCATCATTTGTAGTCCTGAAGGTATTCCTAAAGTCATGATTTTCTTCACTTCAATCCATTTGGGAGGCTTAGGAAAAATAAATGGCACCAAATTGCGTTTTAACGTATCAAAGATACCATATATAAATGCGATTCCTTGAGAAAGAATTGTAGCATATGCTGCCCCTTCTATTCCAAGTTTAAAGACATATAGAAATAACGGATCAAAACCTGCATTCAAAATGACAGCAATCACTACATATTTAACAGGCGATTTGCTATCACCTAACGACCTTAACACTGTACTGATAAAGTTATAACCAAATAAAAAGAGTATCCCGATAAAGTTGATTTTGAGATATGCTGCTGCATCAGCAATCATTGATTGTGGAGTATTGAGTAAGATTAATATCTTTTCAGAAAAGAAGAAGCCTATTATACCCAACAAACAAGATAGTAATGATAAAAGAACAACAAATGCATTAATATAACTTTTTAAGCCTTGATCATTTCCCTTTCCTTTTTGCTGTGACAAAATGGTTAACGCTGCATTATTAACACCAATAATAAATGATAAAATTGTAAAGATAATCGTTCCTGAAACAGCAATAGCACCAAGTGCATTAGCACCCAGTAACTGTCCAACCCATAAGCTATCAATAAATTGAAAAGATATTTGTAGCAGGTTTGTCAGCATGATCGGCAATGAAAAAATCCATATTTGCTTTATAATATTTCCACTTGTAAAATCGTGTTGAATCATGCTTGACATCCTCTCATTTTTATCCTTTCATGTTATCATAGCTTACTTAATCGTTACACAATAGTTGCTCTAAATAGAACTAATTACTTCAATATTAAAGTGAAAATATCATTACTTTATATCACCTTTTTTCTCCTTCATTTTATGAATTCCAGCTAAATAACTCTCTATTAATAAATAAAGGCTTTTATCAAGATCGAGCGGCAACCCAAATGCACCTTTTTGCTCTAGAGAAGAAAATCCATGTAATATACTTCTTAACCCTCGAACAGCATGGATCACTTCTTGTTCCTCTAATCCATAAGCACTTAAAATGTGAACAGTAAGATCAACAATTTTCTTTCCTGCTAACTCGATTTCTATTTCATCAGGATTTGGTGCTGATAATGTTAATTCGTATAATCCTGGATGAGTTCGTGCAAATGAAAAATATGCCTTTGAAACAGCATGAACAGCTTCGTCCTTCGATAGACCAATTGCAGCATTAGCTAACCGAGTATACAATTCCTCAAATCCATGAAGAGCTAATTTTTTTTTCAATCCTGTTAAACCATCGATATGATTATATAGTGATGGAGGCTTGATTGTTAATTTTTTAGCTAGTGTAGCAAGTGTTACAGAATCGATCCCTTGTTCATCTGCTAGATCTGTTGCTGCCTTTAAAATAGTTTGTAAATCAAGACCAATTCTAGGAGACATCTTATCTCTACCTTTCTTTTCGTTATTTAAATTTCATATCTACTATCTTCTACTAAGGTTTTTCTCTGCCTTTTCAATCGCTATTTGCAATTTAATATCTGGATCACTCAGCAAATCTCCGTGACCTACCGCCAATAAACTAGGTGAGTGTTGCTTTATTTTTTTTACACTTTCAAGAGCCTTTTCTTTATTCCATGTAGCCATAGCTGGAAATGGAAACATAGGGCGAATTTGTCCACTTACAGCTACCCCTCCTCTAGTCTGTAACGCATCACCTACTATAATAGCTTTGCTTCTAGTATCAAAGAAGCTTATTGAACCAGGAGTATGTCCAGGTGTTAACACAACCCGTAATGAGCCAACCCAATCATCCTCTTTCAACAGCTTATCAGGTATTAAGGTGATATCTTTAGGGATTCCTCCTTTTATGGGTGTTTGTGGTTCATCTTGATCTAATGATGTATCTCCTTTTAATAACCGGCTGTCACGTTCTGATATTGACAGTGGAACACTAGGGAATTTTTCTTTCAACCGGTTTAATGATCCTACATGATCACCATGTGCATGTGTGAGTAAAATATTTGTTAGTGGTTTTCCTAAATTTTCAATTACATCTAAAATTCCCTTATAGCTGCTTGGTATTCCTGTATCAATTAATGTAAGTCCATGATTATCTTCAACAATATAACAATTCACAGGAAAAAAACCTGGTAAAAAAGTTAATTGAATTAAATCTCCAATTCTCGTTACCTTCATCCATTTCATCTCCCTAAATGTTTTTAACAAAAAACTAACACCATTAGTTTTAATATAAACTAATGGTGTTAGTTTTTCAACTGCTATTTTTCTGATGTTTATTTACAGACTATTGCTTTAAAAAACACTGTTAAATTGTTATTGAATTAGTTATTATGCAAGAGTATCGTTAATCACCTTTAGTTAACAAAGGGTAAAAATCAATTTCTATAAGCCTTAGAAAAGAAAACTAGGAAAAAAAAGAGGCAGGGACATAAGTGTTTAAGCTAATGATAAACCCGAAATATTAGGAGATATTTCAATTAATTATTCGCCTAATATTTCGGGTTTTTATTTGCTGTCTTCAATTAGATTTTTTGATTTTGTATACTATTTTTAAGAACTAGTGGAATGGAGCGGAAGACATTTGACTCCTGCGGGTGCAGAGGAAAGGCTGAGACCCCACAGGCGCGCAGCTTACGAGGAGGCTTAGCTTCCTCCCCGGCGAATCTTATGTCTGCAGCGCAATGGAACGAACTTGTTTCTTTCAACTTAACTGAATTTAGATTTATTCGTCTTTTTGTATGACATCTTTAATTATGTCCCAGCCTCATCTACTTACTTTAAATTCGGTATACTCTTGTTTCAAATGGTTTTAATGTTAATATACTTGTTGAATCATGGTTATCTACTTCATAGTTAGCTAGAAGAAGTTGATTTGATTCAAAAGCAATACTAAGATCTTCCTCCCATGTAACCGTATCAGCTGTTAGATTTGAAAAAACAACAACTTTTTCAACATCTAATGAACGTGTATACGCATAAATAGCTGGATGATCTTCAAGGATTAGATCATAAGTTCCGTATGTGAAAATATCATCACTTTTTTTAAGCTTGATCATTTTTTTATAAAAATGTAAAACAGAAGATTCATCTTGTTGCTGTTTCTCGACATTAATATCTCGGTAATTTTCATTCACACCTATCCAAGGTGTTCCTGTTGTAAATCCAGCATTAGGTTCATTTGACCATTGCATAGGAGTTCTTGAATTATCTCGACTGGACGCCCAGATCACTTCCATGATCTCATCATGTGAAACCCCTTCTTCACGTTTAAAACGATACATGTTCTTTGTAGCTACATCATTATATTCTTCAATCGAATCAAATTTAACATTTGTCATACCAATTTCTTGACCCTGATAAATAAATGGTGTTCCTTGCATTAAGAAGTACATTGTAGCTAAAGCTGTAGCACTTTCAAACCAGTATTCCTGATCATCGCCCCAAGTGGAAACAACACGTGCTTTATCATGGTTTTCTATAAATAAAGCATTCCAACCTTTGTTTTCGAGAGCTTTCTGCCAATTTGTTAATACTCTTTTTAAACCTAGTATATCCAAGCCATTTTGAGATTCTGCATCCCATAATGCTAAATGTTCAAATTGAAAGACCATATTAAATTTCCCTTTTTCTTCACTAACCCACAGCTCTAAATCTTCGGTATTATCAACCTTTACTCCATTTGCCTCGCCAACAGTCATAATATCGTATTTAGCGAAGGTTTCTTGCTTTAATTCATCAAGATATGTGTGGATCCCCTCCACATTCATATGTTTATCAAAAGAAGAAACATATCTTTGTCCTTCTGGATTTGGCATATCAAGTAAGCCTTCTTCTTTATTAATATGACTTATTGCATCAACACGGAATCCATCAATTCCTTTATCAAGCCACCAATTGATCATATCGTACAACGCTGTACGTACCTCTTTATTTCTCCAATTAAGGTCAGGCTGCTTTGTTGAAAAGATATGAAGATAATACTGGTTTGTTTTTTCATCTAATTGCCATGCAGATCCACTAAAAATACTTTCCCAGTTATTAGGCTCATTACCATCTTTACCATCTCGCCAAATATACCAATCACGCTTAGGATTATTTTCTGAAGACCGTGATTCTATAAACCAAGGATGCTCATCACTTGTGTGATTGATTACTAGATCAATAATCAATTTCATTCCACGTTTATGAACTTCTTCTAAAAGAAGGTCAAAATCTCCCATTGTACCGAAATCGTCCATAATATCTTGATAATCACTAATATCATAGCCATTATCATCATTAGGAGATTTGTACATAGGACAAATCCATATTACGTCAATTCCAAGATCTTTTAAATAATCTAGCTTTGACATCATCCCTTGAAGATCTCCAATGCCATCTCCATTAGAATCCATAAAGCTTCTAGGATATACCTGGTAGGCTACTGCCTCTTTCCACCATAATTTATTCATAACTCTGCCTCACAATCAACATTGACTTATTTTCAAACATTTTATTAACTATTAAATAATCAAATATAACCTTATTATTATTATGACCAATAATTTTAAGAAGCAAAAGTTAAGGGTCTAAATAAAAGGAAGAGGATAATTGATAAAATGTACGTATCATTACATTTTCATCACTCATCCTCAAGAAAGTTTAAGATATAGTTATTTCTTTTGTTCACATGACTTCCGCTCAATGAACTTTGTAGGAATCGTAATCCTCTTAGGTAATGTATCTGGTACACTTATTTTTTCAAGTAAACATTTAGTTGCCTCAAAACCAAGCTGGTAAATACAAATATCTACGGATGTTAATGGGGGCTTTGAATGTTCAGATAGCATTAAATTATTAAAGCTTACAATTGAAATATCGTCTGGAACACGAATATTCATATCCTCTAGATGACTTATCATTTCATATGCAATTAAATCATCTTGTGTAACAAGTGCTGTAGGGGGATCACTTAAATTCATAAGTGACGCAATTGCTTCCCTACCATTCTCCTTAATAAAGTCTTCATGAACTAAATAGTCCTCATTAAATGGAATACCAGCATCTTGTAATGCGAGTTTATAACCGTTTAATCGATCTATCGTTACAACAAAGTTAATACTTCCTCCAACAAAAGCAATATTTTTATGCCCAAGTTCAATAAGATAATTTGTAACTTGTTTTGTTATATGAATATTATCGTTATCAACATATGATACACGTTCTTCATTTTCATCTGGTCTTCCTACAACAACAAATGGAAAATCAGATTGTTGTAAAAAACGCATTGTTTTATCATTAATACGAGAATACAGGAGAATAACTCCGTCAACCCTTCTACCTAATACCATTGATGTTACTTCATGATAGATTTCATCTTCTGTTGACCCAGTAGAAAGGTAAATTCCATATTTATTATCGTGTGAACTAGTACTTATTCCTCTAAGTACTTCAGGGAAAAAGGGATTTTGAAATGCATAATAAGCTGAATTAGGCATAATTACACCTATTGCTTGTGTGCTTTTTGCTGCTAAGCTTCTTGCCTGTAAATTAGGATGATAACCTAATTCCTCCATCACTTCTCGAACTCTTTTTTTTGTTTGTTCACTTATGCGAGAACTATTAGCAATAACCCTCGAAACTGTTGAAGGTGCAACGTTTGCCAGTTTTGCTACATCTTTAATTGTAACCATTGGTGCCTCCTTACCAAATGCAGGGTGATAACAAAATGTGATACCTATTTGATTCCCTATTTGTTACACCCTTTCCTGCTTGAAAAGAAAATAAAATGTCGAGAAGGATATGGGAACGATTTCTCATTCCTTATAGTTGATATTATTTAACTGCACCTTCAGATATACCTTTTATAATTTCACGTTGTGCAAAGAAATATACAATAATTACCGGTATAATCGCGATCGTTAAGCCTGCAAGTGCTAAATGCCACTGCTTTGTATACTCTCCAAAGAAGAAGAACATTTTAAGTGGAATTGTTTGTAAGCCTTCTTGGTTAATAACTAATGATGGTAATAAATAGTCATTCCATATATAAATGATGTTTAAAATCGCAACAGTTACAGTAATTGGTTTTAAGATCGGGAAGATGATATGCCAAAATACTTGGAATTTGCTACATCCATCAATTGTTGCTGCTTCATCTAATGATTTAGAAATACCATTTAAAGTACCGTGGTATAAGAAAATAGATAAACTGCTTCCGAATCCTAAATACATAAAGATTAGACCTACACGATTTAACATTTCTACCTGTCCAAATACTGTTATAAGTGGAATCATAACTGATTGGAAAGGAATTAACATAGCTGCAACAAATACCATAAATAATAATGTACTTATTTTGCTTTTATTACGAGATAAAGCGTAAGCTGCCATAGATGAGAAAATGATAATAATCAATACACTCGTAACAGTAATAATCACTGAATTAAAAAACGTTTGGATAAAATCAAGTTCTTCAAAAGCCTGAATATAGTTATCAAATGTAAATTCTTCAGGTAAACGAATAACATCTGAAAATATTTCTCTTTTTGTTTTAAGAGAGTTAACGATCATTAAATAGAAAGGTGAAAGCCATAAAAGCCCTAATAAGATTCCTAATATCTCAAGTGAAAATGGATATTTGCTTCTCATTACATTTCAACCTCCCTTTTCTTATTAATATAAACTTGAGTTAATGCTATTACTGCAACTATGATAAAGAATACAACAGCTTTTGCTTGTGCATATGCCATATCTCTTTCACCAAATGCCGTTTTAAAGATTTCCATTGCAACCATTTGTGTTGAGTTATATGGTCCACCTGCTGTTAATGAAAGGTTTTGATCATAAAGTTTAAATGAGTTTGATAATGTTAAGAACATGCTTACAGTAAATGCTGGAGCAACTAATGGGAAAATAATATATCTTAAGCGTTGGAATGGCCCAGCACCATCTATTTCAGAAGCTTCTAACAATTCACTTGGAAGTCCTTCCAAATATGCGATATAAATAATCATGATATAACCTGACATTTGCCAGCTCATTAAGATAACTAATCCCCAAAAACCTGTTTCAGTTGTAGATAACCAACCTTTCAGACTCTCGATCCCAAAGATATCTCCAAAACCAGAAAATACTTTAATGAAAATGAACTGCCAGATAAATCCTAATATCAGTCCACCAATTAAGTTTGGCATAAAGAAAACCGTTCTTAAAAATTTACTAGATTTAATTTTAGTTGTAACAATTAATGCTAAACCGAGCCCAATGATATTCGTTAGAAAAACCGATACAACCGAGAATTTAGTTGTAAACCAGAGAGAGTTTAAAAACTCTTCGTCTTTAAAGGCATCGATATAATTCTCGAACCCTAGGAATGAACCAGCTTTTATTCCATTCCAATCAGTAAATGAATAGTATACCCCTATTAATAAAGGTAAAATAATAACCAATGTTAATGCTAATAGGACCGGTGCTAAAAACAACCAATATGATAGATCCTTTGTACGCATCATGTTTTATCCCTCCAACATATGATAGCTTTTTAATGTTTTACCTTTGTTTAAACTAACAAAGATTTATATAACGTCCTTTTCATGGTGTGCTATAAGACGCTTCATAATAGAAGGTGAAAATACCTTCTATTATGAAGTGTCTTATACGATATTGGTAAA
Organism: Metabacillus litoralis; assembly: GCF_007994985.1. Taxonomy (GTDB): domain Bacteria; phylum Bacillota; class Bacilli; order Bacillales; family Bacillaceae; genus Metabacillus; species Metabacillus litoralis. The sequence continues at coordinate 133,311 of NZ_VOQF01000006.1, forward strand.
TTAGTAGATTAAATGTATGAGCAAACAAAGTAGCAAAAATCGCTACCTCGTTTGCTCACTTTCTTACTATTAACTATTCTGCTCTTGCTTCTTCCCAAGCAGCTTTTGAATCATTGATTACTTCTTCCCATGTAGCTGCATCGCTCAAATATTTTTGGATATTAACACCAAGTTCATTTTGAGCCCAGTTTAATGGATATCCACTGAATGTCCAACCAATTGTTTTTCCTGCTTCTGCATACTCATAAATTGATTTTGAAAGTGGATCTGTAATTTTTGAAGCATCATAACCTTCATAAGCTGGGATGAATTTAAAGTCACTAACAACAGCTTCTTTACCTTCATCAGAAGTATATAACCAATCTAGGAATTTCTTAGACTCTTCTACTACTTTTTCATCTTTGTTCTTATTTACAGCCCAGTACATTGGAACACCTACAGGAATTGAATCCTCTTTATATCCTGGAACTGGTATTGGTAAAATACCAACTTTGTTATTAGCTAACTCTTCGTCAATACCTGCGATAGATCCGTATACCCAGTTACCTTGTTGAATAATAGCAACTTTACCTGTAGAGAATAATTCTTCTACTTGTTGTGAATAGTCAAGACTTACAACAGGTTGAACTGAGAATTTGTTTTGTAAATCGATAAAGTTTTTCATTGCATCTGCATATTCAAAACCAATTGTGTCAGACTCGTAAGCCTTAGTTACATTACCGTCAAATTCTGGAGCAATAAATGCATTTGCTAAATGTTGACCAGTTACCCAAGTCTCTTTAGCTGGGAAAGCAAATACTGCATCTAAACCTAAGTCACCTTTTTTTCCATCTAATGTTGCAACAGCTTCTTCTAATGAAGCCATATCTTTAATTGTTGTAGGATCAATTCCCGCTTTTTCGAATATTTCAGTGTTGTAAATTAAACCATAACCTTCTTGGTTAAATGGTAATCCATATGCTTTATCTTCTTTAGTAACTCCGTCAAGAGTTCCTTCAAGCGCAACTCCTGCTGCTTGAGTATCTGTTAAATCAGCTAAGCTATCTTCCCAGTCAATAACATCAGTAGGACCACCGATATTGAAAATTGCTGGCTCATCACCTGAAGCAAATTTAGATCTTAATGCTGCACCATAATCTTCTCCGCCACCAACAGTTTGAATGTTGATTTTAACGCCAGGGTTTGCTTCTTGATATTGTTCAGCAACCGCTTCAAACTGATCTTTAAATTCTACTTTAAATTGGAAAATATCTAATGTTACTTCTTCTCCTTCAGCTTCAGTACCACCAGTGTCTGTGCCTTTTGTTTCATCAGAACCGCCAGAACAACCAGCAAGTACAACGCTTACAAGAAACATAATAGAGAAAAGCCCCAAGAATAATTTTTTACTACTCATTGTTTTTACCCCCATTTTTTATTTATGCGCTTTCAGTTAGAAAAAACGTTTGCACAATTACTCTAAAAAAAACATAGTTACTTTTAAAACAGATTAACATGAACACACTTAAATCTTTGTTATCTTATTTTAATTTTATGTAATCTATGTGCACTTAATTGCGAAATCGTTTGCACTAACCTTGCAATAAAAATATAACACACATATTTAATCCGCACAATATTTTTTTGAAATTTTTTTAATAGATTACTATAACCTTAAAAAACCACTTCAATCAGCAGATCAAAGTGGTCTTCATTTCTATCTTTTATTTTTACTCATTTTCATTATTAGCCCAACTAACAATACCACGATAATCGCCCCAATTAATGCTGGGATTATCGCTATACTGGCTAGCTTTGGACCAAAATCACCAAATATCTCTCCACCAAGCCAAGCTCCAATGATTCCTAATATAATATTCCCAATTACTCCACCTGGAATATCTCTTCCTACTATTAAACCAGCTAACCACCCTAGCAATCCTCCAACTATTAGATAAAGAAGAAAACCCATCGCTAACACTCCCTTTGTTCTTTAGCTTGTCTTTACACTCTTTATTCCCAGTTTACGATCAAAGAAAACCACTATATAATACGACATAGGATAACTATATTAAAACTTCAATGAAAAGACCTACTATTCTTTAGGATAAACTCTTTTCAATATATGAAAGGACGTTATATAAATGGGTACAATGGACAAGTTATACAATGTAGCTGAGTGGATTATGAGACTTTGTATAGTAAATTTATTATGGTTTTTATTCACAATATGTGGACTGGTTGTTTTTGGATTATTTCCAGCTACAGCTGCTATGTTCACTATTACGAGAAAATGGACGTTAGGAGATTATGATGTTCCTCTATTCAAAACATTTTGGTCTACATTTAAAAAGGAGTTTCTTCAAGCTAATGTATTAGGGATTATTTTTTATCTTATTGCTGGTTTACTTTATATTAATTTCTTGTATACGAAATCACTAACTGATGGAGCTTCAATACTTATGATTGGTGGATTTTTCTCACTTTGCTTATTTTTTGTGATACTGTTTATTCACATTTTTCCACTTTTCGTACATTATAGATTAACAACTTTTCAATATATAAAACGTGCATTCCTTATTGGTTTAATTAAACCTCTAAACACTTTGTTAATGATTGTAGGCTCATATGCAATTTATTACATGCTTTCTTCAATACCAGGTCTGAATTTTTTCTTTCTTTTTAGCTCAATAAGCTTTTACTTATCTTGGATGTCACTACGAACTTACAAGAAGTTTGAGCAACAAGAAGCGGAAAGTACCTTATAAAGTAATGTTTTTTCCAATTAGATTGTTGCTATAATGAAAAAATAGGCTACCTGTTTCTTAAGATACTTGGTAGCCTATTTTTTTATGGTCATATGGTAAAAATTCTAAGTCATGTATCATTTCGAAAGAAACTACCTTATAATGCATAGTTCATACCTTTGTCTATATATTGTGAATATTATTTGATGATTAATAGCTAATAGTTTACAAGATTATTCTTTGCGTTATGATAGAAGAAATAAGATATTTAAAAATTGATTTATTTATAATGAGGTATGCTACATGAAAATAATATGTTTTGGTGATAGTCTCACAAGAGGCGTATCTATCGTAAAAGGAAGATTAAGAATTTTAAAGGAAAGTTACCCAACTTCTTTACAAGAATTATTCTCGAGCAATAAAAATGAGGTTACAGTTGTAAATAAGGGTGTATTTAATGATAACTCTGACTTACTATTGGAAAGACTTGAAAAAGATGTTATACATGAAAAACCAGATTATGTGATTGTAGGTGTTGGAGGAAACGACTGTAATTTTAACTGGGAAGAAGTTGCTAATAATCCTTTAAATGAGCATAAAGCAATTGTTCCGCTAGATCGTTACTTACACAATATTAAAACAATGATTAACCAAATATCTCAAAGTGGTATTACACCCGTAATTTCTACACTTCCACCTTTAGATCCAGTTCGATATTATAAAAATATTTCAGAAAAATATAGTCCTTCAATTAGCCATTGGATCAGTCAAGTTGGAGGAATAGACTATTGGCATGGAGTTTATAATCATCATTTAAATCAATTAGCAGAAGAGTTAAATATAATGAAAATTGATGTGAGAACAGGAATTAAAAAAGCGGGAAACTTAGTTGATTTAATAAGTGATGATGGTATTCATCTTACTGCTGAGGGATATAAAGCTTTGAGTGCAGAAATTCATCGCAACCTACTAAGCACCATAGCTTTACAAAATAAAAAGCTTTGTTAAAAAATCTCTTTTATGGCACGGTTATTCAAGCAGTAGTCACATGTCTATTAACAGAATACTACAAGGTACTAAACAGTAAGCTTTAACATAATCGCTGAAGTAAAAACAATTTGAAAAAGAGGCTGTCACATAATTAAAGAAATCATACAAAAAAACGAATAAATCTAAATTCAGTAAACTGAAAGAAATAAGTTCGTTCCATTACCCTGCAGACACTCCATTCGCCGGGGAGGAAGCTGAGCCTCCTCGCTACGCTTGCGGGGTCTCAGCCTTTCCTCTTCTCCCGTAGGAGTCAAGTGTCTTCCGCTCCATTCCACTAGTTCTTAAAAATAGTATACAAAATCAAAAAATCTATTGAAGACTGCAAATAAAAACCCGAACTATTAGGCGAATGACTAATTGAAATATCACCTAATTATTCGGGTTTATTATTAGTCTAAATACTTATGCCCCAGCCTCTTTTTCTCATATCACATAGTGCCATATGACACATTAATCATTTCCTTTTTAAGTAATTAAAACTTCTTTCAATACTTTCAAACGCAGGTCGACGGCAAACATCTTGCTCTACAATCCACCATTCAACGTTAAGTTCATTCCCTAGTTCAAGGATTGCATCAATTTCCACTCCACCAGTTCCAAGCTCAGCAAAAAACTTCTCATCATCTGTTGTCATATCTTTTAAATGAACGAGAGGTGTTCGACCTTTATATCGATTTAACCACTCTACAGGATCTTCTTCGACTTTTGTGAGCCAATAAACATCTAGCTCTGTATGAAGATTTTCGGCATTTGTATCATTAAAAATTGACTCTAAAGCTGTTCTACCATCCTGTAATTTCTGAAGTTCAAAATCATGATTATGATAGCAAAGAGTAATTCCTTCTGCTTTTAGCTTTTCACCAGTTTCATCTAAAAAGGAAATTAGTGATTGATAATCTTCTTCACTTCTCTGATCCTCTGCTAAATAGGGACAAACAACATACTTGCTGCCTATGATTTTCTGATCATTAATCACTTGATTTAAATTATTTTTAAGTTCTTCTAGTGAAATATGGCTTGATGCTGCTTTTAAATTGTTATGATCTAACAATTCCTTAACCTCTTGAGCATCTAGACCCTCAAAACCTGCAAATTCTACACCATCAAACCCAATTTCAGCTACACGCTGTAGTGTACCAGCAAAATCTTTTTTTGTTTCCTCACGTAATGTATATAACTGAATAGCTATTGGAATATTTGTCATAACTTCTACCCTCTTTCATTTATTATTTTCTGCGTTTTCATATAACTAAAAAATAGAATATTTCGTTCAAACGTTTATGTCTTATTTACCTTTAGCTTAAACGATAAATTACTGTTTGCAAATGAATGATATAATTAAAACATATACTATCTTCCTACTTTTATTCAAAGGAGTTTAGAAAAATATGATTAATATCGTGTTATGCAGTTTTTCCTATCATACGAGAAAGTTTCATTCTATTGATCATGCTGGATTTGATGATTATTTATTTCGTTTACAAACAGAAGGATCTTGTCAAATAACTGTAAATAATAAAAAATATACGATTGAAAAAGGAGATCTTCTTCTTCTTAAACCAAAAGAACAATATGAATTAAACATAGAGGAGGGACAGAACAGTGGAGACTACTATATTTTCTGTCGTGGAAGCTGGATTGATAATTGGTGGCACCATTCAAAGAAACCAACGGTATCACGAATAAAGTTAGACGATAAAATTTTGAATTTATGGAGATATCTCATCATTGAAGAACAACGACCATCTTCTGAGCAGGATAAAAATCTTAACGACTATTTAATGAAAGCCCTGTGTTTATTATTGGAGAGATATGTAAATGAAACAACTATTGTTTTCAACCGCCCACCTGCAGTTACACGAATGATGCGTTATATTGAAGAAAGAGCATTATCACCACTAAAAATTGAGGAAGTAGCCAAACATGTTGAGCTTAGTGTTTCGAGAGCATCCTTTTTATTCAAGAATAGTGTTGGAAAAACGATGATTAAATATACACAAGAAATTCGCTTATCTTCAGCTCTTGACCAAATGAAATACACATCAAAATCACTTGAACAAATAGCCGTGAACTGTGGCTTTGGCAGTTATCCCTATTTTCATAAGGTATTTAAGAAAACATATGGTGTATCACCTGGTATATATAGACGTGAAGAATAGATTTATAAAGAAATACAGATAATTAAAAATGGAGACTAGTATCAAATTGAATACTTTAGTCTCCACTTTTCTAAGCCTATTTTAGATTATTTAGTTGGTTTTTCAGAGTCGCTTTTATCCATAGAAAGAAGATACGCTAAAACACCCGATAATAGCGATCCACCAAATGAAATTAAAATACGGTAATGTAGTGGAACTACAGAGTGATCTTTTGCTAATATCCATAAGGAAAGAATCCCAACAAAAATCATTGTCATTATAATAGTAGTAAATCTCTTATTCATTTTAAACTCCTTATCTCTTCAATCTTCTTTGTAATCATATCATACAAATAAAATTTACATATTGGTAGTCAAGAACGCAAAAAAACATAGAAGCTCCCATCTCATATCAGAGATGGGAGCCTCACATTACGTAAATTCTTTAATTGATCTGATATAAATGTCTACCATTTAGCACCATGTGGACTCGGACACCGTTTAGTCGAAAATTTCGCACGATATTCAACAAGACAGCCACTATGTGAACATGTTGATCCATAAACAAGTGATGGACATGTTCTACATGCACTCATTCGTTCCTCAAAAACTTCATTTGAGACAATAATATTTTCAGAACCTTTGTGATTGGAAAGAACTCGATCAACTTCTTGTTTTTTAAGGATGACATTTCTCGTACAGCTTTTACAAACATTTGTGGTCATATAATCATCCCTGCCTTTTACTTTTTAAATCGTTAGTAACACAACTGACATTGGCGGTAATGTAACCACTAGTTGTTCATTTTCAATTTTAAATTCTGTAAATTCAGTTGTTGTAACTAAGTCAGGTTGTTCAAATGTATTGTGAGCATCAATTGTATCAGCTGTAAGGATGGTACCAGTAATACCTGAAATATCTTCTTTCAATCCACGAAGCTGAAGTGTGATTGTTGATGATTCTTTATGGTCAATATTATATAAACTAATATTGACTTTTCCTTCTTTATCTTTAGATGCTGAAACAGAAACTTGCTCAACTTCTTGATCATTGTATTTGTATGTTCCTACAGTTGCATCAACAGAAAGTAATGTTGCATCTTGGTGTACCTTATACATATCAAAAACATGATATGTTGGAGTTAAAATCATTTTATCTCCTTCAGTCAACACCATTGCTTGAAGAACATTTACCGTTTGTGCGATATTTGTCATTTGTACACGATCACAATGCTTATGGAAAATATGGAAATGAACAGCAGCAACTAATGCATCGCGTATTGTATTTTGTTGATAAAGGAACCCAGGATTTGTTCCAGGCTCAACATCAAACCATGTTCCCCACTCATCAATAATCATGCCTACACGCTTTTCTGGATCATATTTGTCCATAATTGTACCATGCTTTGTAATCAACTCATCCATATGTAAAGCTTTCTGCATTGTAATAAACCATTCATCTTCAGGGAAATTGGTTGCAGATCCTTTGCCTAACCAGAAATCACCAGGAATTGTATAATAGTGAAGACTTAAGCCATCCATTAAATTTCCTGCTTCACGCATTAATACTTCTGTCCAATTATAGTCATCTACATTTGCTCCACCAGCAATTTTGTAAAGCTTGTTGTCGCCATAATTTCTTACATATGTTTGATAACGACGATATAAATCTGCATAATATTCAGGTCGCATATTTCCACCACAACCCCAGTTTTCGTTACCAACACCAAAATATTTAAGGTTCCAAGGTTTCTGTCTACCATTTTCTTGGCGCCAGTTTGCCATTGGTGATTCACCATCAAATGTCATATATTCAACCCACTCAGACATTTCTTGTACAGTCCCACTACCTACGTTTCCACAGATATAAGGCTCAGTATTTAACAAATCGCATAGTAGCATAAATTCGTGTGTACCAAAATGGTTGTTTTCCACAACTCCACCCCAATGAGTGTTAACCATACGTTTACGTTCGCTTCTTGGACCGATTCCATCCTTCCAGTGATATTCATCAGCAAAACAACCACCAGGCCAACGAAGCACAGGTATATTAATTTGTTTTAATGCTGCTAATACATCATTTCTAATTCCTTTAGTATTAGGAATCGGTGAATCTTCTCCAACCCAAATTCCTTCGTAAATACAACGACCTAAATGTTCTGCAAAATGTCCATATATATTACGATTAATTGTTCCCTTGTTTATATCAGTATTAATTACAACTGTGTTTGTCATCTTTTAACCCTACTTTCACTTTTTAATTTGGTTATTATAGTAAAGTCTGTTGCTCCTATTAAACTAAAAGCAGCAATTTTGTAAAAAGAAGCCTATAGTTAAAAAACGAGGTAACCCATCAAATTGAAGTATGATCGTTATCCTCGTTTTCACAATAAATATTATTTAAACACTACGTCATTCCAACGTAATTCGTTTTTGAAAGCATGTTTATTTGTATCATTATTAATAAGAACACATTCAATTCCTACTAGTTCAGACCAGTCTCTTAGCTGATCAACTGTTACTTTATATGAATACACTGTATGATGAGCTCCACCAGCAACAATCCAGTTTTCTGCACCTTCACTTAATGATGGTTGTGGAGTCCAAAGAACTCTAGCAACAGGCAGATTTGGCAGATCAATCTCAGGTTGAATTGCATCCACTTCATTTACGACAAGACGGAAACGATGTCCAAGGTCAATGATTGAAGCATTTAATGCTGAACCACCTTTTCCATCAAAAATCATACGTGCTGGATCTTCTTTTCCACCAATACCTAATGGATATACAGCAATTTTTGGTTTTGTAGCTGCTATTGTTGGGCAAATTTCAAGCATATGAGATCCTAATACTAATTCATTACCAGGCTCAAAGTGGTACGTATAATCTTCCATGAATGAAGTATCTTCATTATTTGCAATGATTTTCAGAATACGAAGAAGTGCTGCTGTTTTCCAATCACCTTCACCAGCAAATCCGTATCCTTGTGCCATTAAACGTTGAACAGCAAGACCTGGTAACTGCTTCATACCATGTAAATCTTCAAAAGTTGTTGTGAATGCTGTGTATCCGCCTTCTTCTAAAAATGCTTTCATACCTAATTCAATTCTTGCTTGATAGCGAATTGATTCACGTACTGGACCATCTTCTTGACCTTCAGCAACAATGTCATATTCACGAGCATACTCTTCCATTAAAGAATCTACTTCTTGTTCTGAAATGTCATTCATGCGCTGAACTAAATCACCAACACCATAACCATTCACAGTCCAACCTAGTTTAATTTGTGCTTCAACTTTATCACCTTCAGTTACAGCTACTCTACGCATGTTATCACCAAAACGGGCAACTTTTAAGTGCTGTCCTTCAGAGAATGCTGCAGCTGTTCTCATCCAGCTACCAATCGTATTTCTTACTTCACTATTCTCCCAATGTCCTACAACAACTTTTCTTTTCACATTAAGTCTAGTAGCCATAAAGCCAAACTCACGATCACCATGAGCAGATTGATTTGTGTTCATAAAGTCCATATCAATACTATCCCAAGGAATATCACGATTAAATTGTGTATGAAGGTGTAGCATTGGTTTTTGTAATGATGATAATCCTGCAATCCACATTTTTGCAGGTGAGAAGGTATGCATCCAAGTAATGATACCTGCACAATTTTCATCGGCATTTGCTTCTAAGCATAATCTACGAATTGAATCTGCTTCCTTTAGCACTGATTTAAATACAAGCTTATAAGTAAGAGTTGGATCTTGGTCAAGACCTTCTGTAATCACTTTTGAATTTGCTTCAACTTCTCTTACTGTTTCTTCTCCGTATAGATCTTGACTTCCTGTTACGAACCAGAATTCATATGGTTTTGCTGTTAACATATTGATTTCCCCCTAGTCAGATAATTACTGTTTTACTTCTTTAGATTTTTGACCATAATAAGCATTTGCTCCATGCTTGCGTAAATAATGTTTATCTAATAAAAATTGATCAATTGAATTTACTTCTGGATTTAACTGATACGTATGCAAAGCCATTTTAGCTACTTCTTCTAACACTACTGCATTATGCACTGCTTGATTTGCGTCCTTTCCCCAACAGAAGGGTGCATGACCTGACACTAATACTCCTGGGACAGCTACAGGATCTATTTCACCTTTTTCAAACGTTTCAATAATGACATTACCTGTTTCTAATTCATATCCACTAGTAATTTCATCCTCAGTAAGTGTTCTTGTGCAAGGAATTTCTCCATAATAATAATCTGCATGTGTTGTGCCTAATGCAGGAATAGAGCGTCCTGCCTGTGCCCAGCTTGTCGCCCATGGTGAATGTGTATGAACAACACCACCTATTGTCGGAAAAGCTTTGTAAAGCGCTAAATGTGTTGCCGTATCTGAGGATGGACGTAAGTCTCCTTCAACAATTTCGCCTTCAAGATTTATAACAACTAAATCCTCGAGCTTTAATTCCTCATATGGAACTCCACTAGGTTTAATAACGACAAGTCCTTGTTCACGATCAATGCCACTTACGTTTCCCCATGTAAACGTCACCATATTGTATTTTGGCAATAGAAGATTTGCATCAAGAACTTGTTTCTTTAATGATTCAAGCATAATCATCTCTCCTCTTTTTAACATCACTTGGCTTTATTAAGTGACTTCTGTTCTTGTTTTAAGTTGTTGGATTGTTTAATTTTCTTTAGGTTTTTCATTACATTATTTTCATCATTACCAAAGTAGTCATATAGCCTTGAATACTCAGTGTATAACTGCTCATATACTTTTGAGTTATGTTGAATAGGTTGGTATTTAAAATCTTTTAATCTGGCCATTTTCTTTGCAGCAACTTTAATGTCATCATAACCACCGCGCTCCTTACCAGCAGCAACAGCTCCAAACATCGCTGAACCTAGTGCTGGTGTTTGTGAAGTAGCTGATATGCGGATATCCATGTTTATTACATCTGAGTAAATTTGCATCATAAGATCATTTTTCTCTGCAATACCACCACATGCATACACTTCATTTATTGGCACTCCACTATTTCTAAATGCTTCAATAATTTTACGTGTACCATATGCAGTTGCTTCAATCAATGCACGATAAATTTCCTCAGGCTTAGTTAATAACGTAGCACCTAGTAGTACGCCTGTTAGATCTGCATCATTAAGTGTTGAACGATTGCCGTTCCACCAATCCAGTGCTAGTAAACCGCTTTCACCAACATCAAGTTTTGCTGCTTTATCTGTTAACAATTGATGTATTCCTATTCCTTTTTCTTTTGCTTCTGCATGGTAGCTTGCTGGAAGACAGTTTTCAGTAAACCATTCAAAATGATCACCAACACAAGATTGACCAGCTTCATAACCCATTAATCCTGGAATAACACCATCTTCAACAACTCCACAAATACCTGGTACAAGCTTTTCTTCATCACCTAGTAAGATGTGACATGTAGACGTTCCCATAATCATTAATAGTTTACCTGGTTCTGTTATACCTACTGCTGGTAATGCCACATGAGCATCTACATTTCCAATAGCTACAGCTGTTCCTTGATTTAAGCCAATTAATTCTGCAGCACGTTTTGTTAATTCACCAGCTTTTGATCCAATCGGTAATATATCATATGAAAGCTTCTCTTCAACAATATTTTCCAAACGAGGATCTAAGGCTTTGAAAAATTCTTTTGAAGGATATCCTTCTTGCTTATGCCACATTGCTTTATAACCTGATGTACAGCTATTTCGTTTTAAGTCACCTGTTAACTTATAGACAACCCAATCTGTTGCTTCAACGAATTGATCAGCTGCTTCATATATTTCGGGTGCTTCATTTAAAACTTGCCATAGTTTAGGAAATAGAGATTCCGAGGAAATTTTCCCTCCAAATCTTTTTAGGAACTTTTCTCCTCTTGCTACAGCTATTTCATTTAATCTATTTGCTTCTTTTTGTGCAGCATGATGTTTCCAAAGCTTTACATAACTATGTGGTTGATTCTTAAATTCTATTAATTGACATAATGGTGTACCATATTTATTTATTGGCAAAACCGTACAAGCTGTAAAATCTATTCCAATACCAATTACATCATTTGCTGAAACATTAGCTTGTTTTAAAACATCAGGGATGGTAGTTTCTAATACTTCAATATAATCTGTTGGATGTTGCAAAGCCCAATCATTTTCTAACTTTGTACGCCCATAAGGTAAAAACTCATTCATTACTCCATGTGTATAGGGTTTAACAGCTGTTGCAATTATTCTCCCTGTACCTACATCAACTAGTACTGCTCTACCCGATTGTGTACCATAGTCAACACCAACTGAATACTTAGTTATCTTCATCCCCCCAAATCATTAACCCTCAGAAAAGCCTTTTCTATGTTTCATATTTTAGAAATTCATGAGTTTAACATTTTATACGTACAAGTTATTAATTCTAGCTCCTTACTTTTACTAAAAAAACAAAAATACTAGAAACATAAAGCATTTTATAACTTATACGTATGACCTTAAATAAATTTTAGCACTTGTCAGATAAATTTCAATACAAATTTTAAATATTTTCGTAATTTTAATGAAAAATCTACTAATCCCCTCTAAAAACAGCAATAACTTATCCTTACAAGTTATAAAACACTTACTCTTTCATTTTTTTTCCTATAAGAACATTTCCTTCTTTGTCTTTTCCTGTAAAAACCAATGTAGGATTCCATCTACTCCAGTCCCAAGCAGGTAGAACATATAAAGTAAATATTTTTTCCTCTAAACTAAGCTCAAACTGATTGCGATCTTTACAAACCCAATGTCCATTATGAATATCTTCTACTTTTCCTTCTGACAAAAGAAGAATTGGTTTAGAAGCAAGTTGATGATTGTCGTTCCGATCCATTTCTATCACTTCCCATAAGCCTACTAATTGACTAGGGTTGATCTTTTGTTCCTTTTCACCAGCATAACGCTCAGGTGAAACAAGTGGCCATCCATCATTTGTCCAGACAATTTTCCGAATATGTAACGCATGATGTTTTTTTGTTCTCTCACCTCTAGCATGATGACAAACAAAATAATCGTCTCCATCTTTTAATACGGAATTATGTCCAGGACCTATCCAACCCTCAGCTTCTCCAAATTTATAGCCACCAAGGATTTTCAACCCTGTATCATTTGGAGAAATCTCTATATTCGTCATATCATTTCCATTGTAATCTAGATAAGGACCTTCAATACGATCAGCACATGCGACCCGGATATTATAATCTCTAAATAAAGAGTCATAGGAAACAAACAGGTAGTACTTTTTAAATTCTGGATGATACACGATATATGGGCCTTCTACTGCAGCTTCAACACTATGATGTCTTTTTGAGATTAAGATTCCATCATTTTGTTCTATTAATTTTCCAGTGGAAGGATCTATTTTTGCAACAAATATCCCACCAAAAAAAGATCCATATACCATCCAAGGATTTCCTTCTTCATCAAAAGTAATATTAGGATCAATGGCATTTGGGATACTTTCACCATGCTTAGTTTTAATAACCTCACCCTGATCTACCCATGGCCCTTCAATATTATTACTTGTTGCAACCCCGATAAATGACTGATTTTTCCCAAATTGAGAAGCTGCATAATATAAATAATAGGTTTCACCATATTTTGTTACATCAGGAGCCCATAATCCTTTTGCACCTGTCCACTCATGTGCTTCTGTTGGAATTTGCTCAAACGCATGTCCAACCCACTCCCAATGTATTAAGTCTTTAGATTTTCTTACTTGAATTCCACCTGTTGGTTCGCCACCAACCTTGGCATCAGTTGAAAATACATAATAAGTGTCACCATCTTTATATAGAGCAGGATCATGAACATTATGAATTGTCCATGATGATTCGTCATTTGCTATTGCTTCATCATATAAATCATATTTAACTGGTGCTTTTGGAAACATCATTTCTTGTATTCCCTCACTTTCCAATCTCATTTGATATTTTCTTACCCCATACTGCTGTACCTTCTTCATTTAATCCAGTGAATACTAGTGTCGGTTTCCAATTTTCCCAATCCCATTGAGGAAGAACCGTAACAGTGTCAACCCAATAGTTATCAGGTGCCTCGTTATCATGCCAATATAACTTAATTGTATTTGAGCTAGATCGTTCCCAGTAATCTTTACCGTCTTTTTCATTTATCTTTCCATTTTCAAATAATGTGAGATTAGTAGAAGTAGCCATCGCATCATCAATACGACTTAAAGTTAGATACTCCCATTCTCCAATAATATTCTTTTCAGTTAATTCTTCTGTCGACTTTTCAGGAATACCTGCATACCGTTCTGGTGAAACAACTGGCCATCCATCTTCTGTCCAGATTATTTCTCTTACATGAAGATGTGACCAATATAAATCCTCTCCAGCTCTTGCATTATGAGTGATATAATATTTGTCACCATCCTGAATTAAGCCATTATGACCTGTACCTAACCAACCAGTATCATTATTAAATGCATAGGCTCCTACAATTTTTGTTCCTGTGTCAAATGATCCTTCTGTAAGATCAACCATATTTTTGTCATTATAATCTAAATAAGGTCCTTCAATATTCGCTGATCGGGCAACACGAACATTATAGGTATCTTCAAGCCAACCGTACGAAAGTGTTAAATAATACATTTCCGTATCATCGTTATACATGATCGCCGGTCCTTCGATTTCATAATCATTGTTTTTACGCTGAGCGATTAAAGTACCTTCTTCTTCAGGTGATTTTAATTTCCCAGTGCTTTTATCAAGCTCGACAATAAAAATTCCACCAAAATAAGAACCATAAGTCATCCATGGATTTCCTTCTTTATCAATGATGATTCCTGGATCAATGGCATTAACTGTCTTATTATCTTCTTCCTGCGTTTTCACTACTGCACCCTGGTCCTCCCAAGGCCCTTCAATGGAAGTACTTGTCGCTAGCCCTATATAGGAATTTCTTGTGCCAAAACCAGAAACAGAGTAGTAAAGGTAAAAGGTTCCATTCATTTCAATAACATCTGGTGCCCAAAAGGTATTTCCACCTTTAGTCCACTCAGCAGCTTCCGTTGATACAGAACTGAACACTCTGCCAACAAATGACCAATTTATCATATCTTTTGATTTTCTAATTTGAATACCTGGACTCGGAGTACCTGCAACCATATAGTCAGTTGAAAAAGTGTAATACCAATCATCAACCTTTATAATTTCAGCATCATGAGTATTATTTGTTGTCCATTCTGATTCAGAATTTATAATATCGGGATTAATTTTTTCATTAAGTGTTTTTGGTGGAGGTGAAGGGTATTGATTTTCATTTAGCGCAACGCCATTTTGATTACTATTTGTCAGAAAAAGAGTTAATCCTCCAATAATTAAAATAGAAACCGCTATAACAATTGGAACAACTACTTTTCTCCTCAGCATATTGAACACCTTCCTTTTCTATTCTGTTAGCTTCCTAGTAGTTAGAATGCGTGACAATAGAGAGAGAGCCTTCTTTTATCAATCTATTGAAAGTTAATTATGTAACTGTTAATGACAATGTGGTAAAAAACAGTATCACACCTGATTAGATGTCTTTTACCTTTCTTAGGAAATAAATAATTTAAAAAAGGCTGACCATATATATATCAGCCTTTTTTATAAATCATTATTTGCTATCTGGAACAGGAATTCCAAAGTTCGGTGTACCATCTTCGTTCCACTCTAAAACTTGAACACGAGTATGTCTGTTAGGATCATATAATGGATCACCTTCAATTTCTTTATAGTTTCTAGCATGGTAAACAAGGATATCCTGTGAGCCATCTTCAGAAACTGTAAAACTATTGTGACCAGGACCATATTGACCTGTTTCTTCATTTGTTACAAATACTGGTTCAGGCGTTTTATGCCATGAAGCAGGATCTAGTAAATCACTATTTTCATCTGCAGTTAAATAGCCCATGCAATAGTTAAAGTCTGTTGCACTTGCTGAAAACGAAATGAAGATTTTACCGTTTCGTTTTAATACAGCAGCACCTTCGTTAACTAAAAATCCGATCTTCTCCCAGTCATATTCAGGTGTTGTAATACATACTTGCTCACCTTTTAATGTCCATGGATTCTCCATTTCGGAAATATATAAGTTAGAGTTTCCAAAGATTTCAGGGTCTTTTTGAGCCCAAACTAAATATCGAACTCCATTATGCTCAAAAGAAGTTGCATCTAAAGCAAAGGATTCCCATTTTGTGATAATTTGACCTTTTTCAATAAACTCACCTTCTAATGGATTATCTGATGAGTTTTCAAGAACAAACATACGATGATCAAACAAGCCATCTTTTGTTTCAGATGTTCTTGCAGCAGCAAAATAGATGTACCATTTTCCATCAATAAAATGAATTTCTGGAGCCCATATATTCGCACTCATTTTTCCGCTTTCATGCTTTACCCAAACTGTTTTCGCTTCAGCATTTGTTAATCCCTGAATTGTTTCAGAACGACGAAGTTCGATTCTGTCATATGCAGGTACAGAACCTGTGAAATAATAAAAGCCATCAGTATGTTTATAGATCCAAGGATCTGCTCGTTGTTCGATTAGTGGATTATTAACTTTGAATTCTGCCATGTTAGACAACTCCTATAATTTAATTTTTGGGTTCAATCCCATTTTTTATATTGATTCTTATAATTTAGTTTCACATTGTAGACGGATCATATTCCATGACATTTTAGGCAGCTTAATTTCTAGCTGTTCGCCTGCTTCGCTTGAGATGTCATACTTTTTCGGTTTAATATTATCTGGAGAATCAAAATTATTAGTTGCATAAAGGTCAGGACCATCCATAACAAGATGATCAATGATTTTAACTGAACCAAATGAACGAAATTGAGCATCTAGTAAAAGATCATCATCTTCTGAACAATTTAAAGCAAAGATACTTAATGTATTATCTTCAGGGTTATATGTTGTCGATGATTGAACTAATGGAATTTCTCCATGTTTATTCGTTTCCATTGTTGGCGCATCAACTAAAGTATTAAGCACCTCTCCTCTTCCATAATTTGATACTTGGAAGAAAGGATAGAAAATTGTTTGCTTAAAAGCTGGACCACCTTTTTGAGTGAAAATAGGTGCAATAACATTTACTAATTGTGCTAGTGACGCCATTTTTACACGATCGACGTGTTGCAATAATGTACACATCAACCCTCCAAAAACAAGTGCATCTAATAATGAGTAATTATCTTCAAGAATTGGTGGAGCAATCTCCCAATCTTTTAATTCTACCTTTTTCTGATACCAAACATTCCATTCATCAAATGAAATGTACATCTTCTTTTTACTTCTATTCTTTGCCTGTACATAATCTGCTGTACTGGCAATTGTTTTAATAAAATTATCCATATCAGCAAATGATCCCAAGAAATCATTAACATTCCCAAGGTTCTCGTAATATCTATGACATGAAATATAATCAACATGTTCATACAAGTGTTCTAATACAACGCGATCCCATTCTGGAAATGTTGGCATTTCTGCAGATGAACTACCACAAGCAACTAATTTAATCGTTGGATCTACCCATTTCATAATTTTTGCTGCTTCTCTTGCTTTTTTTCCATAATCCTCTGCACTTAATTGACCGATTTGCCAAGGTCCATCCATTTCATTACCCAGACACCACACCTTTACATTATGTGGGTCTTTGTGGCCGTTTTTGATACGTAAATCACTCCAATATGTATTACCTGGATGATTACAATATTCAACTAAATTCCCAGCTTCCTTCGGAGTTCCAGTACCTAGATTAACAGCTAACATCGGTTCGATATTGGACTTATTTGCCCACTTCATAAACTCGTCTATTCCTACTTCATTTGGTTCTGTTGTACGCCATGCAAGATCAAGTCTTGTTGGTCTTTTATCAATCGGTCCTATTCCATCAGTCCAATCATAGCCTGAAAGAAAATTCCCGCCTGGATAGCGAACAATCGGAACATTTAATTCTTTAACTAATTCCATTACATCTTTGCGAAATCCATCTTCATCAGCTAGTGGATGATCAGGTTCATAGATTCCCGTATAAACGGCACGCCCCAAATGTTCAATAAATGACCCGAACAAGTTTGGATCTACCTCTCCTACTTTGTAATTTTTATCAGCAAAATAAGTAACACGTTTCATATAGATTCACTCCCTTGCTTTTATAAAGGAAAAGTGGCCATTACATGGTAACTAGCCAGCCTAACCTAATCTAAATTTGTTTAAAGTAGATTAGGCTAGCTAGTTCGTCCCATTTAGCCACTATAGTAGATATATTAGAATTCTATAACTAACTTAATAGATAGTAGTGTTATTTATGTCTATTATTTATGCTTCATTATCCTTTAACACCAGAAATTGCAACAGACTCGATAATCTGTTTTTGGAAGAAAATAAATACAATTAACATAGGTAATAAAGAAACAACTGACGCTGCCATAATTAACGGATAATCACTTTGTATCGCGTAAGTAGAGTTAAAGTTTGCAATAACTAGCTGTAATGTTTGTTTCTCAGGTGAGTTTAAATAAAGAATAGGACCAAGATAATCATTCCAAATCGTCATAAACCACAATATTAGCTGTGCAGCAACTGCTGGACGAACTAAAGGGAAAATGATTTTATAGAAGATTTTAAAATAAGAACATCCATCAATCTTTGCTGCTTCAATAATTGAATTTGGAACACTTGTTAAATATTGTCTTAAGAAAAATACCATGATGATATTCCCAAATAAGCCTGGAACAATAAGCGGTAACAGAGTATCTACCCAACCAATTTGTGAAAAGATAATAAATTGCGGGATCATAACAACTGGATATGGAATCATCATCGCAGTCAATAATAGTAAGAATATTGCATTTTTAAATGGGAAATTCATTTTACCGAATGCAAATGCTGCTAAACTAGATGTGAAAGTACCAATAACAGTAACTGACACAGCTACTATTAAACTATTTATTATACCTTGTAATAAAGGTCCTTTTTCCCAAATTTCTACATATTTGATAAAATTAAAGGATTCTGGGATCCATACAGGTGGTAGTGCGTACACTTCTTCAATTTCTTTAAATGAAGTTGCCACCATCCACAAAAGAGGTGCGACCATGAAAATTGCTCCAACTGATAACAAGCAGAAAACAATGATATTAGTTATTCTTGTTGTTTTCTTTTCAGATTGATATTTCACTTTAGGCTCCGGTTTTTTATCTAATACAGTATCCATCATTTCCACTCCCTTTTACTCTGACTGACATGATTAATCAAGTTCATAAGATGATTTCTCATTAACCTTAAATTGTATATAGGTAACAAGGAAGATACCAATACCTAAAACAACTGCCATTGCAGAGCCATAACCCATTTCAAAGTTACCAAATGCTTTCTGCCAAATATAGAATACTACTGTTGCAGATGAATACTCAGGACCACCAGTTGGTGTCATTACGTTAATTTCAGTGAAAATTTGCGCTCCACCAATGATTGATGTAACAACAATAAAGAAAGTTACTGGTTTCACCATCGGTAATGTGATGTTTTTAAACATTTGGAACCCATTAGCTCCATCTAATTTTGCTGCTTCATAATAAGTTTTTGGTACACTTTGTAATGCAGCTAAATATAACAACATGCTATATCCTAAGCCCTTCCAGACTGTCATAAGAATTAATGCAGGCTTAACAGTGTGCTTATTCATTAACCAACTTGGTCCATCTATTCCAAAGATCGCTAAAAATTGGTTAACTAAACCATAATCACCGTTGTAAGCCCACTGCCAAAGGATTGAAATAGCAGCAATTGAAGAAATTACTGGTACATAGTATAAAACTCGGAAAACTTGCGTTCCAAAGATCGCTCTGTTTAATCCTAAAGCTAATAATAGAGCTAATATTAATCCTAATGGAATACCAAGCATCATGAAGACCGTATTGTAAAGGGCTTTATGAAAAGATTCATCGGTTAGTAGAAAAACATAATTTTGTAACCCAATAAAGTCCATTTGCCCTAAACCATTCCAACTTGTAAATGAACCATAAACTGAATAAATAGTTGGCGCTAAAATAAATATTAAGTAGCCTAATATTGGTAATGCTACAAACATATATGCATTTCTTCGCTCACTTTTATAAAGTTTTGACGTTTTGTTTTTCATATTTTTCTCCCCATTTCTTTTAAAAGGGCTTTAACCTTAATCTACTATCAGAGAGTTAGTAAAAAGTGCAAGCGCCTTGATTTGCCAGGAAAAATAAGGCAATTTGGAACAGAAGGCTCTCTTTGCCTTCAATTCCAAATTGCCTTATAACCTAGGAAATGTTTTCCTTCGAAGGCACTGGAGCTGTAGACACAGAATTTAAGTACATATTTCTATTCTTCCATTACTTTAAGATAAATGGTGCTAGAATATTGCCCCAGCACCATATTATCTATGTTTGTTATATTAGTTTTTAGCTTTTTCTTCTTGTTCAATTGCTTTATCAAGAAGTTTTTGCATTTTTGGTTGTGCTTCTTTTACATATTCTTCAGCTGTTTTCTTACCATCAATTACTGGTTGGATATTCTTGAAGAATTCATCATACCACTCACCTGTATAAGTGAAGTTTGTTGGTAAATCGCGACCATGTGTTTCAATAATTTGTAAGAATTCTTCTTTATTTGCAGGCTTAATTGAATCATCTGCAGCCCACTCAGCAGCAACATCTGTATTATTTGGTAATTGAACTTGTTGATCTACTAATGCTTGTTGTCCTTCTTCATCAGCAGATA
This sequence comes from Metabacillus litoralis, assembly GCF_007994985.1. GTDB lineage: Bacteria > Bacillota > Bacilli > Bacillales > Bacillaceae > Metabacillus > Metabacillus litoralis. The sequence continues at coordinate 154,050 of NZ_VOQF01000006.1, forward strand.
AGTATAATGCTAGTTCAGCTGCTAATTCAGCATGCTTCGTTTTTTCAGATACACCAATTCCTAAAGAACCGATCCATGCTTTTGTTTCACCTGTAGAACCAACAGGCCAAGGTAATAAATCATATTCAAATTTCAAATCTTTGTAAGCTCCCATATCCCAAGGACCTACTGGGAAGAAACCGATTTGACCTTGCATCCATCTTTGGTACGTGTCAAGAGTTTGTCCTTCTGCAACAGAAGGTGTTACTTTATGAACATTTTGTAAATCTGCAAAATATTGTAATGCTTCAGCGAACTTAGGATCATCAACTGTAACCTTTGTATTTGTTTCATCTAACCAATCTGCTCCATTACTCCAAACAAATGGTTGTAATGACCAGTTAACATTAAGTCCTGTACCCCATTGATCTAATTTACCATCGCCATCTTTATCCTTTGTTAACTGTTTGTTAACTTCTAAGAATTCTTCTAGTGTATAAGGCTTGTCTGGATCTGGAAGAGGAACTCCAGCTTCTTCAAACATTGTTTTGTTATATCCGAAAGCGAAAGGTCCTAAATCTTTAGGCACACCATAGATTGCACCTTGACCAGCAACTTCACCATCGTAACGATATTTATTTATACCAGTTTCCCAAACCTTAGTTAAATCTACACCTTCAGCATTTTCAACTAATTCCGTAATATCCTTTAAAACTCCAGCGTTTACATAAGCTTTTAAATTTCCAGGATTATAGAAGAAAACATCAGGAACACTGTTACCAGCAATTGCAGCTTGTAGTTTCGTATCATATTGATCTCCAGCTGTTACTACTGTTTTAACTTTAACATCTGGATTAGCTTCTTCGAATTTCTTAACTACGTTTTTATAAGCTGTTTGTTCTTGAGGCTGACCACTAAACATGAAAGTTAAATTTACTTTACCACCACTATCGCCGCCAGAACCTTCACTGCTACAAGCTCCTAAAACTCCTCCTACTACAACTACTAACATTGAGATTAACAAAAACCTACTTAGTTTATTTTTAGACTTCTTAAACAACTTAATCCCCCCTAAAGCTATTTTAATATAAAAGTAGACTTACAGAACAAAGGTGGCTTAATCTTTTTTATTAGTTTGAATATTTTATCTTTGTTATGTAAGCGCTTCTTTAACTATATATTATTACACCTGTTCGTACATGTCAACGAGTTTTTATAAAAAAATTGTATTATTTTGTTTTTTATTGTTTTATAGGTACGTACGTGTGTTTATTCACCCTGGAAATCCCATGATATCAACCTTTCTATATTCTTTGTAACTTTATTTTACATAATATTGAACAGATGGAGAAACTTATAAACGTATTTACTAGTAATTTCCATCATTTGATCTGTGAATTTACATTAAATTTCCAAGTGGAATTAATTAGTATAATTCTTTATTCATACTATTTTCTTTGCTCTTCTTGATTCTAACTCAATTTGTCCGAACAAGACAGTTAAATTAAAGGTTATTTTTTACATAAAATATTATATTTAAAATATAATAAGAAAAAACAAAAGAATACGCTTTTATTCAAGAGAAGACGACTTAAAGAGAGATTCAAATTAACAAAAATTCAGCTCTAAAAAAAAGCCAGAGTTTCTATTATAGAAACTCTGGCCCACTTGTTTATTTTTCTTGCATTTCTTGCACCTTACTAAATTTTTTATTAAATGTGTAATAAGATAGGAACGCGATAGTCGATCCTGTGAAAAATGGTAGTAAAAAAGTATAGCTCGTCAGACTAAGGTACAAAATAAACAAGTTGATCATCGCTATCACTATGCTGTTAAATGGTTTTAATAATGTAAAGCTTAGTGCATTCCTTAATGCTAACTTGAAGCTAACTGAAAAATGAACATTGATCGCAAATAGATTTGTTGTATATATAAAAAGAAAAATTAACATAAATATAAGAATAATACTTACAATTAAGTTCAGTTGGAAAAAGTAGTATATATCTAACACACATATCATCCAAATTGGAACAAGTAAAGCACCACTAGCTATGCTTCTTTTATAATTCTCTCGATAATACCCCCAGAATGAGCGGATGATAGATAAATCACGTTCTCCCAATATCCACTTCCTAGCAACAGCATACATAGCTGTCGTTGCTGGGAAAAAGAAAAAAGGTGCCAAAAGTGCAATAATTAACCAAGTGGTCACAATAACTGCCACCTGATTGGTTAAAGCTAAAGATATGACAAGGACACTTATTGGTAAATTAAATGCTACCCAAAGTAAATTTAAAACAGCAAATCGCGCAAACCATTCTAATACACGATTTATGCCTTCAAAAACGCTAAAATTCTGCTGCATATAAACCGAACCCCTCAATTAACTCATTTCTATAAAAATTTTTGTTCGTCTATACCATGAAATTTTTATACTCTACAATTTCTTTAATAGGTGAGTGATTTGTTTCCGGATCTCTATTTCTATGATTGAACCAAACCGTTTTCCAACCAGCCTCAATGGGAGAAATTATGTCATTTTCCCAGTTATCACCAATATAGCAGCATTGGTTTGAGTTAACTTCTACTTGCTTTTGAACATAATGAAAAATCCTTTTGTCTGGTTTAGCTATCCCAATACTATCAGAAATAAATATTTTATCTCTAGATATTAACCGATGTAGCTGCAGTGCTTTTATCTTTTTATACTGATGCTCTAATGGACCATTTGTAATAATCCCAACCATTTTTTTGTATTCTTGCAAATTTATTATTAATGACTCTACATCTGAGAAGGGTTTTATAGAATTTTGTTGTTTTTCATATGATGCTTGTATCATTTTAGCTTTCTCAAGAGTTAGATCAACATTATAATCATTGCATGCCATTATAAGTCTTTTTGTTCTTAACTCATCTAAATCTATTTTTCCATTCGTATAAGTTTTCCAGAGCAAATCGCTATAAAAACGTACCTTCTTAAATAAAGGTTCAATTAATGCTGGTTCAATTGTTAAATTTTCAGACTCTAGAGCTAAGCTGAAAGGTTTGAGTTGATCATATAATGTATCATCAAGATCAAAAAATACAACCTTTACATCTTCTAACTCTTTATACATATTGATGTTCACCTATATGCTCGTTCCAAAATTTCAACAATGTATAGCGATTTCTTAATTCATGGGCTTTATTTAAACTGTCTTGAACAAGTGCTGGCTCTATTCCTAAATCGTAAGGAGTAACAGAACCTTCTAACATTGATAACATATTTGCAATTTCTTTCGGTTTAGGTAACAATTCTAAAATTGTGATGATTTCATGCTGTTTATCGAGAATTGCCTTTGCTTCAGCTGTAGAGAAATTCTTTAATTGGTCTTGGTTACCTATTAGATCTAGCACATTGTTTTTATAAAGATCTAGAATAATTTGAGAAGAAACTCCTACCTTAGCTCCATGAAGGACCTGTGGTTTATCCTCTTTTATAAAATCCATTTCCCAAAAATGTGATAAATGATGTTCACCACCAGATGCAGGCGAAGAATAACCAACAAGAAGCATTGCCAAGCCAGATTGTATAAGAGACTCTATTAATATTTTTATGCCTTCTTTGTCACCGTTTTCAATTTCCTTTACAGCATTCACGCAATTATTTAGTGCTTCTTTAGTAAGTTGTGCGGACAAAGAACAATATGGCTCTTTTGCTATGAGGTGTGAAAACTTCCAATCTGCTAAAGATGTATATTTTCCAATCATATCCCCAAAACCAGCAGCGATCATTTCTTTAGGTGCTTTTTGCAAAACATTGATATCTGCAAAAACTGCGATTGGAGAATGCATTTGATAAGTTGTTTTTACACCTTTAATGACAACAGGAGCTCCCATGGAATTAAATCCATCAACTGAAGGGGCTGTTGGTATTGAAATAAACGGTTTAGCCATCTTATAGCTAGCAAATCTAGCAATATCATGAATTGTACCTGCACCTACAGCAATAATACTATCAGCATTTTGTGGTATACCTAACATAGCCTCAATTAAAGCCTCTTCATCAGCAATAACATCTCCTTGATTGTTAGCACTAATAAGGGTAATACAATAATCAATTTTTTCATCACTTAGTAGCTCAGAAACTCTTTTGCCTGCTACTTCAAATGTATTTTGATCTGCTATTATGACTACTTTTTCAAATTGGCTATTTTCTATATACTTTACTGCTTTATTTAATGCATCATCACTTATAACAACTTCATCTATTAAAATATCATTATGATGGTTTCCACATGTGCATTTGTTTGCTAAGTTAGTAAGCTCATTTAAAGAAATCAATCAACTTCCTCCTCACTGATACATTAAGTACTTTTAATATGAAATAAAATCTTTAGTATTACACTTATCATGATAAATAAACACACTGAATGTACTTACTTTAGTTAAATACACTCAGCAGAACTCAATTATTTGCTTTATTTTCAGAAGACATTGTAGTTTTTATGAACACGGTAGCTGACCTTAAATAATGACCTTACTATCTTCTATTTTATCTAATGAGCTAGTAGAGTTTCTTACCTTTAGTTCAGGTTCATAAACTTTCTGCCTACTTGTATTATCTTTATTGTCTCTTTTTTCCACTTCAGCCACTATCCATTTTGCTGCTTCAATACCCATATCCATTTTTGGATGGTTAACAGAAGTAAGCTTTGTCTCTGTTGCTATAGACAAGTAAGAATTATCATATCCAATGATGGATAGGTCGTTGGGAACTTTTATATCATATTCTCTTAAAACATTTAAAACTTGAACGGCAATTTCGTCATTATAACAAACTATAGCTGTTGGTCTATTTGTAGCATCTTTTAATACCTCTTTTAATTTAGAAAGAAAATCTCTCTCTTTTGTTGTGAAAGTAATAAACATCTCTGGAAAAAACGGGATATTATTTTCTCTGAAGGCACGGATAAAACCTTCCATCCGGTTTAATCCCTGTAAATCATCACTTTTAAATAAACCAATTATTTTTTTATGTCCTAACTTGATCAAATGGTCTGTAGCAATAAATCCTCCTTTTTCGTCATCTAATATAATATAAGGTGGATTTAGTTGAGGATAATATTGATTTATCATTAGAAAAGGTGTATTATTTTGCTCCATTTCTAAGTAATAATGAAGATTTGGATTATAGCTACTACTTCTTGTCGGCTCTACTATTAGACCATCTATATTTGAATTAATCATTGTTTCTAAACACTGCTTTTCCTTTTCAGGATCATTATCCGTACAAGCAAATGTTAAAGAATAACCGTGAGAAGTTAGGTATGATTCTATCCCTTTAATAATTGACGGGAAAATATAATCAGAGATATATGTCGTAATAACACCAATGTTTTTGCCTGTTGAATTAACACTTTGAGGTTGAGCTTGATTTGAGCGATTTGAACAAAATGTTCCAGCACCTTGCTCTCTATATAACCAACCTTCATGTACAAGATCTCCTACAGCTTGTCGAACTGTATGTCTACTTACCTCAAACATTTTAACTAGCTCATTTTCAGAATAAATTTTATCTCCAGGTAAAACCTTACCGTCTATGATCCACTCTTTAATTTTTTCTTTCACCATACTAACTTTTGTTTGTTGTGCCATTTGTTCCCACCACTTTCAACTTGTATGTTTCTAAATAAGTACTTATTCGTACAACTGATTTTATTATACACTAAAAGATAAAAAAATTAAAAAAAGAATTATTTTGTATTTGTGTTTGTTGCTCGTTATGTTTTGATTGCATTATTTGCAAAATTTTTAGTTTCTTTAGTGAACTTTTTATTAACAAATATACTCCTTTATTAAAAAGAGTTTAGTACATAGTCATGTTCTTGAATAACAACAAGAGGATTTACCATGTGATAAAAAGTAAATGTATTAGAAAAATCGTCAAATATTCTAGTGAAATAAACTAGATTTTTGACGATCCTTATCTCTTCCTATCTTTTCAATTGTTATAAATTTTTATTCTTATTATAAATATCAAACGCTACAGCAGCTAATAATACTAAACCTTTAATAGCCTGCTGCCAATCTATACCCAATCCAACTAGTGACATACCATTATTCATTACACCCATAACTAAACCACCAATAATAGCACCTGGAACAGTACCAATTCCACCATACGCAGATGCCCCACCGATAAAACATGCTGCAATTGCATCAAGTTCAAATAAATTCCCTGCTTTAGGTGTTGCTGCATTAAGCCTTGCAGCAAAGATTAGTCCAGACAGTGCAGATAATACACCCATATTTACAAACACTAAAAATGTGACTCGTTTCGTTTTCACACCTGATAACTGTGCTGCCTTTTCATTTCCACCAATAGCATAAATATGTCTTCCTATCGTTGTTTTCCTCATTACAAAAGTATAAATTAAAATTAATATTCCTAAAATGATAAGTATATTTGGTAATCCTTCATAAATTGCTAATACATAAGAAAAGATGTTTATAACAACGACTAATGAAACAAGCTTAACAATGAAGATTCCTTTTGGCTGTACTTCAAAACTATACTTCTTTTGATTACTTCTAGCTTTTATTTCATTGAACACGTAGATTATAGATAAAAATATACCTATTAATAATGTTAATAAATGAACATTTCCTCCGCCAAAAACATCCGGAATGAACCCAGAGCTAATCTTCTTAAATGTCTCTGGGAAAGGTGCAATCGATTTACCTTCTAAAACAACTAGTGTTAATCCTCTAAATAGTAACATTCCTGCTAATGTCACAATAAAAGCAGGAATCTTTACATAAGCAATCCAGAAACCCTGCCAAGCTCCTATTATTGCTCCTAATAATAATGAAATAATAACAGCTAAATAAGTAGGCATTGAATAGTCTACCATCAATATAGCTGCTATAGCTCCAACAAATGCTGCTATAGAACCTACTGAAAGATCGATATGTCCAGTAATGATAACTAAGACCATGCCTATGGCTAGAACTAAAATATAACTATTTTGCAAAATTAAATTCGTTATATTTAAAGGCTTTAATAATATACCTTCTGTTAATATCTGAAAAAGTAACATGATTAAGATAAGCGCTATAATCATACTGTATTGTCTCATATTGCTTTTTATCATTTGTGATAATATTTGTTTATACGATCTACTATCAGGTTGTTGTTTACTGTTATGCTCTTTTTGCGTCATTGGCTGCATAGTTATACTCCTCCCCTAGCCTTACTTTTTGTCATATACTTCATTACAGTTTCTTGTGTCGCATCTTGACTATTTATCTCCCCTGTTATCCTACCTTCATTCATCGCGTATATTCGATCACACATTCCAAGAATTTCAGGCAGTTCGGATGAGATAATTAAGATGCCTTTCCCTTCATTTGCTAGCTGATTAATAATCGAATAAATTTCATACTTTGCTCCTACATCAATACCCCGAGTTGGTTCATCTAGAATTAGAATATCTGGTTGTGAGAAAATCCATTTACTTAAAACAACCTTTTGCTGATTACCACCACTTAAATTACCTGTTTTTTGAAAAACACTAGGGGTTTTAATTTTCATCTGCTCACGAAATTTTTCTGCTTCTATAACTTCTTGGTTGTTATTAATAACAAAACCTTTTGAAATCTTTTTTAAATTAACTAATGATATATTTTGTTTAATATCATCCATTAAAACTAAACCATTACCCTTTCGATCTTCTGTAACATATGCAATTCCGTTATTGATGGCTTGATTTACATTATTAAGTTGAATTTTCTTGCCATCTTTATATAATTCACCAGTTATTTTTTTCCCAAAAGACTTTCCAAAAATACTCATAGCTAGTTCTGTCCGACCAGCACCCATTAACCCAGCAATTCCGATAATTTCACCTTTTTTAATGTGAAAATTAGCATTATCAATTACCTTCCGCTCATTAGTATGGTATACATTCCAATTTTTCACTTCAAAAATTATTTCACCAATTTTAGGATCCCTTTTAGGATAACGATTTGTTAAATCCCTTCCCACCATACCTTTAATAATCCTATCCTCATCTACATTATCTTTTTCCATATCTAACGTTTCGATTGTCTGACCATCACGTAAAATCGTTACTGAATCAGCAACTTTAGAAATTTCATTCAGCTTGTGTGTAATAATAATTGCTGACATACCCTGTCTTTTAAATTCTAGTAACAAATCCAATAGGTTTTCACTATCATCCTCATTCAACGCAGCTGTTGGTTCGTCTAGAATAAGTAATTTAACTTTTTTAGATAAGGCTTTTGCAATTTCTACTAACTGTTGCTTTCCAACTCCTATTTCCGTAATTAATTTATCAGGGGACTCTTTCAGACCAACCTTTTCTAATAGTTCCTTTGTTTTATTCGTTGTTTCATGCCAATTTATAATGCCTCTTTTAGAATTTTCATTTCCTAAAAATATATTTTCTTTAATTGATAAATCGGGGATTAGTGCTAGTTCTTGATGGATAATAACAATTCCTAATTCTTCACTTTGCTTAATATTTTTAAATTCACAAACCTGATTTTGAAACAAAATATCTCCTGAATATGATCCATGTGGATATACCCCACTTAACACTTTCATTAGAGTTGATTTACCTGCACCATTTTCACCTGCTAAGGCATGGACTTCACCCTGTTTCACTTTTAAATTCACATTTTCAAGCGCTTTAACGCCTGGAAACTCTTTCGTTATGTTTCTCATTTCTAAAATAACTTCAGACATATTACAAACACCACCTTTAAAATGTATTTAGACTTGCTTAGAAGAGCCCTTTTATTAAACTTGACTCTCCTTAAGTAGCCTAAATCCATATCATGTAAATTATTGTGTCAATTCATCTTCTGTATAATAGCCGCTATCTACTAGTACTTCACTGTAATTGTTCACATCAACTGATACTGGCTCCAATAAATACGCTGGTACAACTTTTTCACCATTATCATATGTTTCTTTGTCATTTACTTCTGCTTCTTTTCCTTTAAGAACAGCCTCTGCCATTGCTACTGCTTTTTTAGCCAGCTCTCTTGTATCCTTAAATACTGTTTGTGTTTGTTCTTTAGCAATTATCGATTTTACTGAAGCTAACTCAGCATCTTGACCTGTAATAATTGGCATTGGTTTATCTCCTGAACCATAGCCAACACCTTTCAAAGAAGAAATGATACCAATACTTATCCCATCATATGGTGAAAGAATAGCATCAACTTTTTCTCCTGAATAATAAGCACTCAATAAGTTATCCATTCTAGATTGAGCCACAGATCCATCCCATCTTAAAGTTGCACCTTGATCAAAAGAAGTTTGACCACTTTGTACAACTAATTTGCCAGAATCAATATAAGGTTGTAACACTGACATTGCTCCATCAAAGAAGAAGTAAGCGTTATTATCATCAGGTGATCCTGCAAATAACTCGATATTAAAAGGTCCCTTTCCATCTTTTAATCCAAGAGATTCCTCAATATATGAACCTTGTAAAACACCAACTTGGAAGTTATCAAATGTAGCATAGTAACTAACATGTTCTGTATTTTTTATTAGACGATCATATGCAATTACTTTAATTCCCTGTTTATCAGCTTTAGCTAATACGTTTGAAAGTGCTTCTCCATCGATAGGTGCTATAACTAAGACATCTACCTCTTTTGTAATCATATTCTCAATCTGAGAAACTTGATTTTCAACTACGTCTTCAGCGTATTGTAGATCTGTTTCATATCCTAATGATTCAAATTCTTTCACCATATTATCACCGTCGTTCACCCATCTTTCAGAGGATTTAGTAGGCATCGCAATTCCTACAGTTCCACTTTCTCCACCACTTGCTCCCTCGTTTCCTCCACAAGCTGCTAGTGAAGCTAACATAAATATTAAAATAAATACTGAAAATAAATTTCTCATCTACTTTTCCCCCTGTTATTCTTTTTTCTTGTATCAGGTTGTTCACCATTGAATAAAATATATCACCTTGTTAATTTTCAGTCTTTTCAATAAAAATACAATTTTTATAATAATTAAACTTTATTTTAAGCGCTTTCATTTTTTTATTGTGTATTAATAATTAAAGGCTCTTTTCTGAAAGATTGTTGCTATTTGACATCTTTATCTGTTGGTAACAAGTGTTTTATCGCATAAAAGGTATAATTTTTAGAAGAAAAGATGCCACTAGACTTTATACAGAGTTGTTTCCAATAGGATTCTAAAAACAACAAAGTTTACGAAAACACCCTAATTAAAACAACCCTTTCTCATAATGAAAAAGGGTTGTTAAAGATAGGACGTAGTAAGGTTATTCATTAATAAATGTTGGATTTTTCCTATACTTGTTTGGTGAAACTCCAACTACTTTTTTAAAAGCTGTACTAAAATAATGTTGTGTGTCATAACCTACTTCTTCAGCTATTTGGACAATTGGGAGGTCAGTATTATTTAAGAGCATAATAGCCTCTTTAATCCTTAAGTTAGTTACTAAACTAACAAATGACGTTCCTAAATCTTGTTTAATAATTCGACCTAAATAAACAGGTGATACTTGTAAGTTGTCTGCTACTTGTTCAATTGTTATATCAGAATCTGTAAAATTTTTTTCAATATACTGTCTAGCTCTTCTAACAATTGGTGAGATGGTTGTTTCACTAACTAATTTCTTTTTACAGTTTTCATATCCTTCAGCAATGGATGCAATGTCATTTTCAATGTTTTCAATATAAATATTTATAGATATTTTCAAGTACTCTTTTATTTTCATTTTCACTATATTATATAGATTCTCAGAAATACTATCCCACAGTAAAACGATGATTAGGTCTGTTTCATCTCTGAAACTCACTTTTGAACAATGATCAAATACTTCTGAAGTTATATTTTCTATTGAAAACAGTAGGATTTTTTTATCTTTATCAGACAACAATGGTTTATTAGCTACGTATTCTGGGCATTGAATGACTAAAATATGTTTTGGGCTACTTAAAGGGAGGTCAAAGAATTTTAACTGATTTATTATGCTTTCCCTATTCTTTATTGTTCCATTTATCCATTTATTAAAAAATTGTTCACGTAATATTGATAGATTATTCTCTATTTGTCTTGAAGCCATCTCTAAAAATTCATCTTGTTTTGTATCACTTTCCAATTCCTCAACAACTTGATCTAAAACTTCATTTAATTTATTAGGTTCAACTGGTTTTAGAATATAATCGGTGACATTTAATCTTAAGGCTTCCTGAGCATATGTGAATTCATCATGACCAGTTATAATAATAATCTTACATAATGGTAGTTGTTCTCTTATTTTTTTTATTAAAGAAAGTCCATTCATAATCGGCATATTCAAATCCACTAAGATTATATTAACAGAGTATTTTAAAGCAAGCTCCAAAGCTTCTTCACCATCTTCAGCTTCAGCTTCGACAAACATGTTAAATGATGACCATTCAACAGATTGACGGATTCCCTCCCGAATAATAGGTTCATCATCGGCAATTAATACTTTCCATATAGAATTAATCACATTTCTCCCTCCTTAAGCTTTAGCATCATCAACTATAATATCTCTCTTTATAGGTAGGAAAATTGTTACTATTGTTCCCTCCCCTACTTTACTATCAATCTTTATTCCATAATTGTTTCCATATGTTAACTTGATTCTTTCCTGTACATTCATCATGCCGTACCCAATATCAATTTGTTTACTTTCTTTATTATCATATAAAGCATCCATAGTCTTTCTGAGTTTTCCAAGCCTATCTTGGTCTATACCTTTCCCATCGTCTCTAACAGTAAGTACCAAAAAATCCTGCTCTTTATTTGCTTGGATATAGATATGCCCAGGACCTCTTCTTTCTTTAATTCCATGGTAAATTGCATTTTCAACTATTGGTTGTAGCACAAGTTTGAGAGTCATAACATCATGTATGGCTGGTTCAATTGTAATAGTAAAATTTAATTTATCTCTGTATCTAGCTTTTTGAATACTTAAATAACTTTGTATATGTGTTATTTCATCAGTTAATAGAATATGATCTTGTCCCTTATTTAATCCAATACGAAACAACCTAGACAAAGAGGATACCAATTCTGAGACATCTTCAGCTCCTTGATTTCTTGCCATCCAATTTATCGTATCTAATGTATTATAAAGAAAATGTGGCTTAATATGTGCTTGAAGACTTCTAAGCTCAGCCTCTCTTTTTTGACGTTCATGATGTTCGGTTAATGAAAGGAGATTTATAATCTTAGAAATCATGTGATTAAAACTCTTACCCAACATACCAATTTCATCTTTTCGATTACCTTCATAACGAACTGTCAAGGTACCTGATTCGACCTGTCTCATGATTGACATGAGGTGAACAATAGGTTCAGACATTGATTTAGAAATATAGTAGGATGCAGTTATACCAAACAAACAAACGAAAAAGAAAAAAGATATAACGAATAAATGTATTTTCCTAACTTCCACCACAGAATCGTTCATGGAAAATATACCGACTGTTATCCAATTTGTAAACGCTTGCTTTTGGAAGATAAATTGAAGGTTATTTCCGTTTATTTTCTCTGAAAAAGATCCCGAATCTTCCTCATTTATAAGCAGCCTTTCAGGGACATTTTCAATTAAAGGAGTTGGTGGAGTATAAATCCCCTGTCCTTTTTCATCAATAACCATTAAATAACCATATTTCCCTAACCTAACATTTTTGGTTGCTTCAGCAATTACTCTCAACTTTAAATCAATTAAAACAACACCAAGAACTTTTTGTGTTTCTGGTTGGAGTATTGCTCTTACAACTGTGACTACTTCACTATTCTTATATTTAACATGACTTGTAATCTTTCGATCTGTTGGATGACCTATAATTTTAAATATTCCCTCGTTTTCAACTGCTTCCTTATACCACGCCTCATTTGTTAAGTTGTATTCAAATCTAGGATACAATTCATTACTGACATATCCTCCGTTACTATTAACAACTAATATTCCTGCAACCTCCGGATATAAGGTTGAAAGCCCTTGCATAAATTGACGTATCTCATATTCTTCATTTTCATTCTGATCTTCTATTTCTTGGTTGCTTAAAAATTTTTTAATTTCAGGGTCCATAGATAATAAATAAGTAATATTTTGCATATTGCTAGCATGTGATTCTAAAGTGCGATTTACTTGTTCAATTAGTTGAAGTGTGTGTTGTGTAGCTTGTTTATCTATTATGTGCTCAACTGTATAGCCAGTTAAAAGACCCAATCCGATAGATGGTAAAATACTAATTAAAAGAAGTAACGTGATAATTTTGTGTCTAATCGGTAGATGATTGAATTGAAATAATGGTTGCTTCATATTAGTCAACTCTCAATCTAGTAACATTAATCAGCATAAAAATCTTCTACATTTTCTTTTGAGACAATTGTTATACCTGTATCAATATAAGCTGGAAATTGTTTCGAATTATCCATTTTTTCTGTAGAAGTTATACCATGGTTATTCTTAAAAAGGATTTGTAAAGACCAATAGCCCATATTCCAAGTACCTTGAGCAATTGTCGCCGCTATAGCATCTTCTTTAATTTTATCTAGAGTTTGTTTATCTGTGTCAAAACTAATAACTTTAATTTCTTCTGTTTTTTTAATAGATTCAATCGCATTAGTAATTCCTACTCCACCATTTGCTTCTGTAGCAAAAATCCCTCTTATATTAGGATACTCTTTTAAGATTTTCTCTGTAACTAATTTTGAACGTAATTGATCTCCTTTACCATCCTCTATAGCAACAACTTCCATTCCAGGATATTTTTTCTGTACAGTTTCTATAAATCCTTCTGTTCTTTCTATATGGTTAAGTTGATTAGGTAGAGTGATGACAGCAACTTTTCCTTTTCCTTTTAGCAGTTCTGCCATTTTGTCAGCACTTGCATTTCCAGCACTATAATTGTTTGTACCTAAAAAAGTATGAGCATTACTCGCTGGTGCATCAGAATCAAATAGTATAACTGGTATTCCAGCTTCTATTGCCTTATTTATAGTTGAGTTCAATGCAAATGGGTCCATTGCAGATAATGCAATTCCATCTGGTTTCTTAGCTATTACTTGCTCTAAAACAGTCATTTGTTCATGAACATCATACTGAGTTGCTCCTCGATATTCAACTGAAACATTTAACTCGTTAGCTGCGTCTTCAAAGCCCTTAATAGCACTTTTCCAGTATTCAATTCCAGATTGAAATGTCAGCATAACGTATTTTTCATTAATGTCTCCTCGAAATTGATTTTCCTGATTGTCCTCATAAGAACTTGTTATGGTATCTTTCAAATGATAGTTGTATATATAAATAAAGAAAACTGTAAATAAGACTAAATATCCAATCAATAGCCTTTTCAATTGGTAGAGTCACCACCTTAGAGATTGTTTTATTTATTATACACATGTACGGACATTAAACCTATACTATTTATCACTTTTGCATCTACTATTACGGGAATTTTCGACTTTTAAACTATTAAGATGTATAAATTTAATAATTGTTTATAAGGCGTTAACATAGGTCTATTTAGATACGAATCGACATTTTTTTCAAAAAAATCTAAAAAAAGTGTAATTTTTACTAGTAATGTCATTTTTTAAGTTGTAATATGAAGGAGAATATTTTATTACTACCAACGTAATTTGGTAGAGTGGTTTTGGCTTAATCGGGGGAGGTCACCGTGTTTAACCAAAATGAGAGAAAAGAAAAAGCTCCAAAGAAACAAAAACAGATTAAATTAAAGAAAAAGGACTTAAAAAAGCCTGGAGCCGAGAAGAAACAACTGGGTATTTTCTCCTATATTAACACCATTCGCGGAAAATTAATTATATCTTTTGGTTTATTATCAATTGTCCTACTTTTATCCGCAACAACTTCTTACACAAACATCAACAAGCTAGATAAAGAAATTGATTATTTAATTCAACATGACTTGGAAATAAACACAAGTACACAGGATTTATCAAGAATTTTACTTAGTATGGAGACAAGCCAAAGAGGTTTTGTTATTACAGGGCTTACAGATTTTATTTATCCATTTGAGAATGGTAAAAATGACATTCCTACAGAACTTGAACATTTAAGAAACCTTTTCAAAGGTAATGATAGTCAACTGGCAAAGTTAACAAACATTGAGGAAGCCTTTAACAACTGGGTTGCCTATTCTGATAGCCTAGTTAATACAAGAAAAACTGTTGGTTTAGACGAAGCTGCAATTATTGTTGAAGCTGGTGAAGGAACAGAGTATATGAATTCCATTCAAACTGATGTTGAATTGATAGTTGCTGATCAGCAAAAAAACCAACAAGAAAGAATTAATGACTTGAATAGTCAAGTTTCAATTTTTAAAATAGTCACAATAAGTTTAACCTTATTCGCAATTTTATTATCTATATTCTTTGCACTTAGCTTAACTAGAGGACTAAAAATTAACTTAAATAAAATTAGCACGTCCATTCTTGAAATTGCTAATGCTGGTGGTAACTTAACAAAACGAATTCAGGTAAATTCAAAAGATGAGCTCGCAGATTTAGCAAATGACACAAATCAATTAATCGATGGTATCAGCACTTTGGTACACCAAGTTTCGCAAATGGCGCAAAATGTAACCGCAACCACAAGACATTTGCTAACTTCAACAGAAGAAACTACAACAGTAATCAATTCAATTGCGAATGCTTCTAGTGAGATTGCCTCTGGAAGTGAAAAAACCGAAACAAAAATGAAGATATCATTTGAAATCATGCAAAGTCTTGAAAAAGCAGCAATATCTTTAAGTGAACAAGCTGAAACAGTAAAAACTAACTCGATTAAAATGCAACAGGTAGCACAAAATGGTGGAAATTCTGTTAAAGCATCTTCTGAAAAAATGCTATCCATAGAAGAAACTATGTCTAACACAAATAAAACTGTTGAAGCCCTAGGGAAGAAATCTACCGAAATCACTTCAATTATTAGCACAATTACTGACATTGCTGAACAAACAAATTTATTAGCACTTAATGCTGCAATTGAAGCTGCACGTGCAGGTGAGCAAGGTAAAGGATTTGCAGTTGTAGCAGCGGAAGTGAGAAGATTAGCAGAGCAATCACAGGATGCTGCACGTGGTGTGAAGCAAATTATTAGCTCGATTCAAGATGAAGTAAAAGTAATCATCAATCAAAATGATGAAGGAGTAAAAGAAGTTATCTCTGGAGTAGAGCTAACAAAGCAAACGAATAGCTCTTTCGAAGATATTGTGAAACAAACACAGATGACAACAACTGTCGTCAATACAATGGTTGATTATATCCAGCAAACGATGAATCTTAGTAAAGAAGTGTCAGATGCTTTTAATCAAGTGATCGAAATTTCATCTACTAATGCATCACATACGGAAACAACAGCTGCCGCATCTCAACAAGGCTCTGCAGCAATGCAGGAGATTGCTGCATCAACTTCAATGCTTTCTAAACAAGCTGATGATTTAATGAAGGTTATCGGGAATTTTAAAATCTAATGTGTCAAAATAATAGCGCTTGGATTCTTATTCAAGCGTTTATTTTTCATTTATTTAAGGTCTTTAATTATGAGTGTATTTGTAAACTTTTTTGCTATTTTATACCTTTTATACGAAATATCTATTTCAACAGGGGATAAAGGCAATTTAACAAAAATCTTTCAGGAAAATGCTCTAAAAAGGCAACAAACCAATAATCTAATGTGGAAACAGCAAATTAAATAAGCTGATTTTGAAAGAAAATTGGACTTATCATCGATTCTTGAGATTTATCATCGATTTTACAGATTTATCATCGATTTTACAGATTTATCTTCGATTTTGCGTATTTATCTCCGATTAGACAATTTACGACAAAACTCCTTATTGTAAGTCTCTTCTATAATCAGTAGAAAGCTACTTTTAAAATAAAAAAGTCTACAAAACACAAAACAGACCAATCACAATACGATTGGTCTGCTGATTCATTTATTATCATTAACCCCAAAAAAACGAGTCTTAACTATTATGATCAGTTATAATGTATCATTCAGAATTCTAACCCCATAAACACCACCAGCTATTTTTCCTTCAGTTGATACAAATTTAACTTCTATTTTTTCTCTATTTTCCGTTAAATTGCTTGGAATAGTGTAAACAACACTAAATAGTTTGTCAGCCATATCACCTTTTAATGCCTGGTTTGCGATTACAGTATCATTAATAGCAATATGGAAATCTCGTTCATAAGCTATACCATCTAAATGTAAAATTTGATCACCACTAAAGTAGGTAACATGTAAATACATATCTTTTTTAGGATCTACCTTCATCTCGTAGCTGAAAAATCCATCATTACGACTATCACGCCAACCCGCATGAACTACATTCAAATATCCTGAATTTGAGTTTTCTGTTTTTAAATCATGTTCAACTTCTGGTTGTTGCTCATGTGGTTGAACATGATCGACTGTGATAGATGCTAACTTTTCTGATTCACTTTGCTCTCTTGATAAGAATTTCTCATATTCGTCTTTATCCATCACATTCCAATACAGTGTATAGCGTTGATGATGAAGTGCATAAAATGGAATAAGAGTAACTTTCACATCTCCTGGTTGACCTATTGATTCTGTTTCAAATGTTAAGGCCTTTCCTTCAACTGGCTTAATCCATTTCGTTAAATCTGATTCCCCTGTTACAAGTGTTGGTACACTAATTAAAGGATAGTTATTTAACTTTAGATGATCATCCAATATATCCGTTTCAGGAAAATTTTTTGTACCCAAAGCTCCCGCGAGGACGATAGGTCCGTACATAAATGAAACGTGTGAAGATTCATCTTTAGCTCGATAAGTATGTAGGTCCATTGGTAGCTTAATTTTAATTATATCCCCGTTTTGCCAATGTTTACTTATCGTCAAATAACCATTTTCACTACTTGAAGCGATTTGTTCATTATTAACTTCTACAACCACTTCATTTGATACCCAATAAGGTACACGAATATGAATGGTTAAAAACTCATCTTTGTTAGCTTCAATAGTTAATTTAGTAGAACCAACTTCAGGAAATAAAGTTTCTTGTCTAATTTTCATATCCTTGTTGTCTATATTAATTTCAGATGCAACAAATAAATTCACAAACAACTCATTTTCTTCTTGATGATAAATACTTCTTGTATAACGTGCAGGGTTTTCCATACCTGTTCCTGTACAGCACCAGAATGAATCATCTGCAGAGCAATATACTTTAAAATGCCCGGGTTGTGTTGAGACAAAATATGTTTTCATTCCTGTATCTGGATCTTGTGAAGCAAGAATATGATTATATAAAGCTCTTTCATAGTAATCCATATATTCCGCTTTATGGGTCCATCTAAATAAATGCTCAGTTAGCTTCATCATATTATAGGTATTACATGTTTCAGTTGTGGTAATTCCTAACTCCTCGGACTTTTCAATTCCAAAATGTTCATTTTTAGAATTTCCGCCTATTACATATGAACGATTCTGTGTAACTATATCCCAAAAGAAAACTGCTGCATCACGATAATATTCATCACCCGTGATTTCAAAAAGTTTAGCAGCGCCTACTAATTTAGGAATTTGAGTGTTCGCATGCTTACCTTCTAGCTCATCAATTCCTTTTGATAAAGGATCTAAAACAGCTTTATGACAAAATCTAATTGCAAGATCAAGATAACCTCTATTGCCTGTAATTAAGTAAAGATCAGCCATCGCTTCATTCATTCCACCATGTTCACATATCAGCATTCTTTGAAATTCGTCCTCTGTCAGTCTGTCTGTTCCTTCCTTCGCCCAATTAGCAAGCTTTATTACAACTTCTAGCGCTTTTTCATTATGACAAATCTTATAAGCATCAATTAGTCCTGCATAGATTTTATGAATGCTATACCATGGTACCCATGAGTCTCCCAAACTAAAATGAGATACTTCGAAGTCTCCACCTGCAAACACTTGATCATAACATTCTCTTGGAAATCCGCTTACATACCCATAAGGATCAAATGATTGGACATGTGCTAGTTCATCTATTGCATAATTTAGTTTTTCCTTTAATTTCTCATCTTTTGTTACTGAATACATAGTGGCTGCAGCAGAAAGCCAATGTCCTATAGAATGACCACTAATTCCTCTCGTTTCCCAGCCACCATAACGTGGTTTTTTTGGTGTTAGTGATGCTGCATCATAACAACTAGCAACAAGACGATCTACATCAAGATACAGTAAATATTCTTTCCCTATTCTCTCTGAATCTTTAAAAATACCATCTAATAGCATTACATTATTCATTGTTAGTCACCTGCTTTTCATATTTTATACTACTATTATGAATGTAAAATTTAGTAACGGGAATTCACTAAACAATAGATTACATATCTTTTTTTTAGATATTTATGTTATTCTAACATTGATAGATAACATATGATAAAGGTGATAAATATGAACAACATAAAGATAAACTCATATAATCTTCCACTAATTAGAGATATAGGTTATATCCATGATAGTAACGGAATATTTCGTCATCCTGATCGAAAAATGGAGAAAATTCATGTTTTCATATTTGTCGTTGAAGGATCTATACATGTCTTTGAAGATGAAACAGAATTTCGAATAAATGAAGGATCATATCTATTTCTCAGAAAGAATATATATCATTGGGGTGGAGATTTATATAAACCTGGTACGAAATGGTACTATATTCATTTTTATGATTCTCCACAAAGTGAATCAATGATAGAAGATATAGAATACAAGTATTATCCTCAATCTTCTTTAATAAATGAAGATACCTATTCAACTAAATTAAGTCTACCAAAGCATGGAACAGTAACAAACGCTAATTATACTGAATCCAAACTTAAAAACCTTGTAGCACTATATGACAATCCACATCCGTTACGACCTTTACAGCTTTCATTACAAACTTATCAATTTTTTATTGAATTGTATTCAAATCATATAGAAGATCAGCAAGAATCGAAAAATCATTATATTGTCAATCAAATGATTAAAATAATGAGAAACTCTGAACATAAATTAACAGGAGAAGAAGTAGCTACTACACTTGGTATGAATTATGCTTATTTATCGACCATCTTTAAAAAGCAAACAGGTAGAAGCGTAAACGTTTATCAAAATGAATTACTTATTGAAAAGGCAATTGAAATGTTCAAAAAGAACGAAGGAAATGTTTCTGAAGTTAGTGATATATTAGGATTTTCTAACCCTTTTTATTTCAGCCGAGTCTTTAAAAGAATTACTGGTGTTGCTCCGACAACATATATTAATGAGAATTATCGGTATCAATAAAAAGAAAAGCTCAAGGGTCTTGTTCAGGACGATTATGAAAAAGGGTTTATTTTTCCCTCGAGATTCTAGTGGAAAACAAAGTCTGAAGCTTTCTTATTACATAAAAAAGCAGTGTCAAATAAGTAACACTGCTTTTGATCCTGTAGCTACAAAATTAACTAAAATATATTACTATAAATCTATTTTTAATAGCATTGAAGAATGTGGCAATAATTCATAGCTAATACAACTGTCCATAATATCCACTTGCTGTTGCTTCCATAAATCTTTAACTTGAGTTTTTACTATATTGCTCAACCCTAATGCCTCAAGTTTTACAGATACTTCTTGCTTATCATTTGATATATTAAATAACGCCACATAAATTTCATTTTCACCTTTAGCTGTCCAAACCACTTTATCATTTTCACGGTAAACTTGACGGGCACTATGACTATTTTTGTGCATATCAAGAACTTCTTCATTAGTTAGTAAAGATAATGTCCATTCATCATTATCTCTTAATTCCCCGCCAAACATTAATGGTGAACGAAAGATTGACCATAACGTCATCATAGTTACTTGCTCATCTTTAGTGAATCTTGTGTAACGATCACTGGCTCCTCCATCAACTGACCGAATTCCAATATGTCCTAAAGGTAGCATGTCAGCATCTGGCCAATAACCAGGTCCTATATTTTTACTCCATTTATAACAACGATCAAACATGTTATAAAGCAATTCCCACAGATCCCAGAAATCATCAGTCATGCGCCACATATTTGCATTTTCTTCAAGTAAACTCGCTTGTTCTAACGGAGCAGGCCCTGGTGAAAGACTTAACACCATTGGACGACCACATTGATCTATTGCCTTTCTAATCATTTGGATTTCATCTATGTGTGGACCATAAAGCTTTGAATCTGCAATATCATCGACTTTAACGAAATCAACTTCCCATTCTGCATAAAGCTTAAAAAGAGAATTATAGTATTCTTGGGCACCCTGTTTTGAAACATCAATACCATACATATCTGTATTCCATGGACAAATTGAATTAGGTTTAGCTATGTCTCTTGCAGTACTATTTGTACCGAGTATGGGTCCATTTTGATGTACAGCCTGACGTGGAATTCCTCTCATAATGTGAATACCAAATTTTAATCCAAGATTGTGTATGTAATCAGATAATGGCTTAAACCCCTTCCCACCCTTTGCTGATGGAAAACGATTTTCTGCTGGTATTAATCGAGAGTATTCATCCATTTCTAGGGGAACAAAAGGACGATAAGCAGAAGAAACTGCCCCAGATTCTGACCACTGTATATCAACAACAACATACTCCCAACCATATTGCTTTAAATGCGTTGCCATATAATCTGCATTTCCTTTTACTTCATCTTCTCTCACAGTAGCACCATAACAGTCCCAACTATTCCACCCCATTGGAGGTGTTAATGCATATTGATGATGTTTCATTTTTCTCCCTCCTCTTCAAAAAGTAATCGTTTACAAAAATACTCAAATAATTAAAAATATATCCAGGTAATAAGTTGAACGAATGTATTTTTTGCTATATTATTATTTGTACGTACATTAAGATTAATGTATATAATAGATCTTTGTCAAGGTATAAACAAGGTCTAACTCCTATTAAACTGGCATTACAAAAAGAATGTAGATTCGTTTTTATTATAATTCTTTCAACACAATTTACGCTCGTTACCAAGATAAATTATGTAGAAATATTGAGGGGGATCAAATTTGTACGAACAACCAGCGTTTAAAGAATATACTTTCATTCCTGATAAGACCTTTCCACTAAATATATTCAAGGTCTCTCCTACTAATGGAGCAGGTATCCCTTTGCATTGGCAGGAACATTTGGAATTTATATTAATCCGAAAAGGAATATTTAGTATACAAATACAGGATCAATTTACAGATTTAAATGAAGGTGATGTATTATTTATAAATGCAAAGGAAATCCACGGGGCATACCCCATAAATAAAAATTCAGAATTAATATCAATTGTCTTTAATGATGCTTTAATCCGCAATCTTTCGCTTGATAGTACGGAAAAGAAGTATGTTCTTCCTATTATTAACCAAGAATTAACGATCCCTAGTATCATTAGAGCTGAAAATCCGGTAGCTGCACCGCTAACTAAGCGACTAGAAGATCTGTATATTGAATTTAAAGAAAAGAAAAAAGGATTTGAACTTTTCATTAAAGCTAATCTTATCCATTCTATCGCATTAATTTATAGATTATCTGAAGCGAAGCCTGATACTATTCAAAATAATCGAGAAGACTCATCTATTCAAAACATACTCACTCATCTTAGTGAAAATTTCCAAAATTCAACTACTATCAATGAAGCAGCGACTATTTGTAATCTAAGTCCAAATTACTTTTGTTACGTATTTAAGAAAACAACGGGGAAAACGTTTGTAGAATATGTAAATATGTTACGTGTTCATGAAGCAGATCGGTTATTAAGGGAAGGCTATAACTCTATTAGTGATGTTGCACATAGAGTTGGGTACTCGAACCTTACATATTTCGGAAGAGTCTTTAAACAGTATAAAGCTTGCAGACCAAGTGATGTTGTGAAGGAAGTAAAAGAAGCCTTGGAAACTGTCAATACTTAAAAAAACCTACATTTAAATATAACTAAAAAAGCTTTCTCAACAGATTCAATAAGAATCTGTTAGAGAAAGCTTTTTTTAAAATGTTGTATACTTAACTAGCCATACCATTCTTTCTTCTTTGTAAGTAGAAGAATACTCCACCAATGACTAAGATCATAATTCCCATTGCTAGGAAGTTGAAAGTTGAAGTAGCAGTGTTTGGAAGCTCATAGCTTTCTGTTGATGCACTTGCTAGTTCGATTACTTCTTCTTCATTTTCAATCTCTACAACAGAATAGATACTCAAGTGATCTGTTGATACAGTCACTTTACCATCCTTGTAAACCGCATTTTCTACAATTTCCCATTTATTTGTGTCTTCATTGAAATATACAACTCTAAGATTATCAGTATTTTTCACTTTTTTCGTATCTACTTCAAAAGATAACTCAAGTGGTACTTGGAATGAATGTAGAGTCACATCCCCAACTTTAATCGTAAAATCATAAATTCCACTAACAAATCTTGAGTCTGTAGTATCCTTTAGACGTTTAATTTCAACATCTGCTCCTGCCTCAATCATACTAAGAGGAATACTGATGCTAGATCCAACACCTTTTGGAGAAACAAGGACCGTTTCAACGCCTTTTCCTTTTAGTAAAGCAATGTTTTCTTTTGTTAAAGTAACAGGTGCATTTGAGTTCTTGAATTCAACAATCAATAGCCCATTGTTTTCATCAATTTTCTCTAAATCTTTGTTATCAATTATTACTTTACCATCTTTCACTTTAGGTGAAACAGTTGCTGGTTTTTTATCTTTCTTTGGTTTCTCTTTTTCAGGACTTGGTGTTGTTGGTGTTTCTCCTCCATCACCTTCGCCTGGCTGTTCTGGTGTTGTTGGTGTTTCTCCTCCGTCACCTTCGCCTGGCTGCTCTGGTGTTGTTGGTGTTTCTCCTCCGTCACCTTCGCCTGGCTGTTCTGGTGTTGTTGGTGTTTCTCCTCCATCACCTTCGCCTGGCTGTTCTGGTGTTGTTGGTGTTTCTCCTCCATCACCTTCGCCTGGCTGTTCTGGTGTTGTTGGTGTTTCTCCTCCGTCACCTTCGCCTGGCTGCTCTGGTGTTGTTGGTGTTTCTCCTCCGTCACCTTCGCCTGGCTGTTCTGGTGTTGTTGGTGTTTCTCCTCCATCACCTTCGCCTGGCTGTTCTGGTGTTGTTGGTGTTTCTCCTCCATCACCTTCGCCTGGCTGTTCTGGTGTTGTTGGTGTTTCTCCTCCGTCACCTTCGCCTGGCTGTTCTGGTGTTGTTGGTGTTTCTCCTCCATCACCTTCGCCTGGCTGTTCTGGTGTTGTTGGTGTTTCTCCTCCATCACCTTCGCCTGGCTGTTCTGGTGTTGTTGGTGTTTCTCCTCCATCACCTTCGCCTGGCTGTTCTGGTGTTGTTGGTGTTTCTCCTCCATCACCTTCGCCTGGCTGTTCTGGTGTTGTTGGTGTTTCTCCTCCATCACCTTCGCCTGGCTGTTCTGGTGTTGTTGGTGTTTCTCCTCCATCACCTTCACCTGGTTGTTCTGGTGTTGTTGGTGTTTCTCCTCCGTCACCTTCTCCTGGAGGTGTTGGTTGTGTCTTACCTGGTACTTCTCCAGTTTGATAGTAAGCCAAAATCTCTTCTTCAGTTAGTGACATATTATCATAAATTAATAACTCATCCATTAGACCTTTGAATGGAGTATCCCAGAAGTTAACTCCTAAGCCAAATACTCCGTCAGTTGTTGTAAATACATCTCCGAAATTTTCTCCTGAATACGTATTTACTCCGTTAATATAAATGTTTAGTGACCCATTGTTAACTGTAAACGCAACATGTGCCCATTCATTTGTGTTTAAAGCTAAATTAGTGTTTGCATCAACCCAGTTACCATCACTTGTTGACCAAATCATTGTGTTATGTTGTACCCAATCACCGCCTTGTGGAACAAAGCTTATCCAGTTATCCTCATTTCTAGCTCCAAAGAAAGCTGTTGTAAAGTTTGTTTTTTCTTCTGGATTTAACCAAAATGAAACAGTATATTCATTACTTGAAATAAGTCCATTAGGTAAGCGAATACCTGATGATCCGTCAAATATAGCAGCTTGTCCTACTTGTCCAGCTCCATAAGTATTGTTGCCATCTGTACTATCAATAGTAGCACCAGTCACTGTTCCCTCTTCAACATTTCCTGTGCTGTCTTCGATATTATCCTCAAAAGCATAGTGAGCTACTAATTTACCTTCTTTTTGATGTAAAACAACTACTGAGAATTCTTTCGTTGTAGTAAATCCACCTTTTGTAATTGTTGCTGTTAATGTAACCGTAGCATCAGCATCAGTTGGACGTGAAACTGCTCCATCCTCTGAAACAATCTCCGGATGAGTTGATTGCCATTTAATTTCAGTATTACGATAACCTTCTGTTGGAAGTGTTAAGTTACTAATTACCTTGCTTGTATCACCAAGATCTAAGTTATTCTTCACTTGTTCTACAAGCTCTTCATCTGTTTGAGTGATTGCTTTACTACCCCATATTGCAATACCTTCAGAAGATAAAGTAGTAAAAGTCATTAAATAACTCTGAGTAGTTGGATCCCATTGACGAACAAATACTCCATCATAAGTTTGTCCTTCTACTTGTAACTGAACTTTATTATCATCAATAAACTCCCATGTACCTGTAACTTCACCAGTAATGGTTCCATCACTATTTAAGCCTACAAGAACCGACTTTTTAATTTCAGCAGTTATATCTTTGCCATGATTAATAAGTTTATATTCTCCGATAACATCTGCTTCTGTAACAGTTTCTAATGATTCTCCTGCATACTGATAAGGAGATACTACAGGCCAGCCATTTGAATTCGTATACATTTTATGTACGCGAATTTCATGCTGTTCTCCTCTTTCAGGAAAACGAGTATGGAAGATTAAGAATTGTTCACCAGTTTCTTCATCATAGTAAACTGAGTTATGACCAGGTGAAACATATCCAGTTCCAATACCTGTTCCTGGTTCTCCAACTTTTCGATCAAATAAGAAGTTACCCATCAATTTCACACCGTAAAGTTCAATAGATGCATCATCAAATATCGGAAGATCAGGATTAGCCTTCACATCAATCATGTCATTTCCTTCTGCATCAAGATAAGGACCATCTGGATTTTCTGAACGAACAACTCGCATATTATACCCACCAATTGCATCAAGTCCACCAAATGATAGGTACATATAGTAATAACCAGTTTCTGGTACATATTGAATATATGAAGCTTCTATTCTACTATGATTACCACCAAGTAGTTTTTTCCCATACCCTTGACCAGGTAATTGCTTACCTGTTTTTGGATCCATTTCTAAAATGAAAATTCCACCAGAATAAGAACCATAAGTCATCCAAAGCTTACCATTAGCATCAAAAAATGTATCAGGGTCTACAGCATTTGGATGAATTGTTGCATCATAAATTGTTCCATCTTCACTAATTTGGTCCCACATACCTGATTTTAGAATAATTCCTAAATCTTCATAAGGACCTTCTACTGAATCTGCTACTGCAATTCCAAGTGCAGAACGTGGAGAGTCTCCTTTACATGCATTGTAGTACATATAAAACTTTCCATCTTCAAGTTGAATAACATCTGCTGCCCATAACGTATCAGTTTCAGCCCATTCAAATGTTTCTTTTAAGTTTTCTCTTACATCATCAAATAACGGATTATTTGCATCAACTTCAGATGCAAACTTGTCCCATTTCATTAAATCTGGAGATTTGGCAGCTGCCAAGTGTGATCCGAATACATAAAACATGTCATCAACCTTGATAACAGAAGGATCATGTACAGATGCATTTTGAAAAACAGGTACCTCTGCTGCTTGAACCTTAGGTACATGTTTAAATGCTGAACTTGGAATAGCAATGACGATTACAAATAATAAAATCAAAAACTTTTGCAACAACTGTTTCTTCATTTTCTCCTTCACCTCTTCTTTTATGACGAAGCTAAATTTATGTAATTTATACGCTCCACCAATTTAGTTTTTTAAAAGAACCCTTACAAAACTGAATTTTCAATTTGTAAGCGCTTTTCCTTTACGAAATTTATCGTATTATACACATACGTACATGTCAATATATTTTTATCTTTTGTAAGGTTAACTTTTTAAAAAATCATTGTTAATTGTACGAACCTATTTTATAATTAAACTAAGTCAACTAGTGTTTCATACTATAACGCAAAAATGATAGCGCTTACTTTAGTGTTTATCAATCTAGTTAAATGACGAAAGGAGGTTTCCTAATAGGAAATAGTATTAGATAACAAAATAACGGAGGGATTCTTTTGATTAAACAAAAAAGCTGGAAAGTAAAAGGAAAGTTTATTCTGTTAACTGTTCTAATGGTTTTTACACTTACTCAAACTGTTTCTGCTTCATTTTGGAATTTATCAGGAGATGTGATGCTACACGACCCATCTATTATTAAAGAAGGTAACACATGGTGGGCTTTTGGTACAGGAGAAGCTGATAAAACCGGCTTACGAGTTTTGAGATCTGACAATGGTACCAATTGGTCTGCAACACCTGTTATTTTCCCACAGCCTTTATCGTGGTGGAGTAACTATGTTCCGGGCCATACAAGTGCTCAATGGGCACCAGATGTTAATTATTATAATGGTAGATACTGGGTTTACTATTCTGTATCTAAATTTGGGACAAACACATCTATGATTGGGTTAACCTCTACAGAAAGTATCAATTCAGGTAACTGGAGAGATGACGGATTGGTGATAAGATCCACATCTTCAAATGATTATAATGCAATAGATGGTGATCTGGTTATTGATAAGAATGGAGATCCTTGGCTTTCTTTTGGTTCTTTCTGGAGTGGAATTAAATTAACTAAATTAGATAAAAACACAATGAAACCAACTGGTCAGCTTTATTCAATTGCTGCTAGACCAAACCATCCAGAGCATGCTATTGAGGCACCTAATATTACCTATAAGGATGGGTATTACTATCTATTTGTTTCTTTTGATAAATGCTGTCAAGGTGTAGATAGCACTTACAAAATTGCCTATGGACGATCTGAGAATATTACAGGTCCTTATGTAGACAAAAATGGCGTAAACATGATGAATGGTGGTGGTACAATTCTTGATGCTGGTAATGATCAATGGATCGGACCAGGTCACCAAGATGTTTATAACAACAACATCATTGTTCGTCACGCATATGATGCTCAAAATAATGGAATGCCTAGATTGCTAATTAATGACCTCTATTGGGATGCTAACGGCTGGCCTACTTATGATAGCAATGCTGCAGGTATTCTCACTGGATCCAAATATAAATTAATTAACCGTGGAACCGGTAAAATAGCTGAAGTGAACGCAAAAAGCACAGCTGATGGTGCCGATGTGATTCAATGGTCTGATAATGGTGGTACTCATCAACAATGGACAATCACCAATCTTGAAAACGGTTACTATAAATTAAAAAATGTAAATAGCAGTAAAGCTCTGGAGATCTTTGGCTGGGACACAAATAACAGTGGTGATGCTGTTCAATACTCAGATCTTGGTGGAAACAACCAACAATGGAGCTTTGTTCCACTTGGGAATGGATACTATAAAATAATTAACCGTCATTCTGGCAAAGCACTAGATGCTTTTGGATCGACAAATGGCTCAGATATTATTCAATATGATTACCATGGTGGCACTAATCAGCAATGGCAATTAATAAAGGTGAATTAAGTTTAATATCGATAAGCTAAAAAACTTAGAAACGTCGAAATTTAAAGAGGCTGGGAAAAAGTATTTAAGTTAATCATAAACCCGAAATATTAGGTGATATTTAAATTAATTATCCGCCTAATATTTCGGGTCTTTATTTGCTGCCTTCAATAGATTTTTTGATTTTGCATACTATTTTTAAGATCTAGTGGAATGGAGCGGAAGACATTTGACTCCTGCGGGTGCAGAGGAAAGGCTGAGACCCCACAGGCGCGCAGCTTACGAGGGAGGCTTAGCTTCCTCCCCGCGGAAAGTAAATGTCTGCAGCGCAATGGAACGAACTTGTTTCTTTCAACTTACTGAATTTAGATTTATTCGTCTTTTTGTATGACTTCTTTAATTAAGTCACAGCCTCTCTCTTCTATACCTTATATTTTATCTTTGAGAAAGAACGTCCTTCTCATATTTCTTAACATCTTCCAACCAAGCTTCTTTCACAGGTACCCCCATTTGCTCACAATAATAATCCCAAATTGCTCCAAATGGATATGTTTTGAATTCCTCTATTAAAGCTAATCTTTCTGTGAAGTTTCCTTCTTCTTGTAATTGTTTTAAATGCTCGTTTGGTACAAGCATGGCATTCAGTAAAGATTTAATCATGTTACGAGTTCCGATTGTCCACGCTGCCACACGATTTATACTAGCATCAAAGAAGTCCAGTCCGATCATAACTTTATCTAGTGCATCATTACGTACGATCTCTAAAGATATTTCTTTAAGCTCATCATCAAGTGTCACAACATGGTCACTGTCCCAACGTACTGGTCTTGATACATGTAATGCTAACTTTTCACTATATAACAGCATGGAAGAAATTTTATTTGAAACCATTTCTGTTGGATGATAATGCCCTGTATCTAGTAAACAAAGCTTATTATTTTTCAAAGCATATCCTAAATAAAATTCATGTGAACCAACAACATACGATTCAGATCCAATACCAAATAATTTACTTTCCACAGCATCGATATTATATTGCTCATCAATTTTCGCTTCAAAGATTTTATCTAATGACTCTTTTAAGCGAACTCTTGGTGTTAATCGATCACTTGGTACATCTTTATAACCATCAGGAATCCAGATATTTGTTAAAGTTGGAGTTCCTAGCTCTTTACCAAAGTACTCGGCAATTTTACGACTAGCAATACAGTGATTAATCCAAAACTCACGAATTTCTGGGTTTGGATGTGATAATGTTAAACCATCCGCAGCTTTATCATGGGAAAATAATGTTGGATTAAAATCAAGTCCTAATCCATGTTCCTTTGCCCAATCCACCCAGTTCTCAAAGTGCTTAGGCTCTAATTGATCACGCTCTACCACTTCACCGTTTGTTTCAGCGTAAATAGCATGTAGGTTGACACGATGTTTCCCTGGAATTAGTGATAACGCCTTTTCCAGGTCACTTCTTAATTCTTCAGGTGTTCTTGCTTTACCTGGGTAATTTCCCGTTACATCAATTCCTCCAGATAATTCACCTTTGTTTACTTCAAAACCACCTACATCATCTCCTTGCCAGCAATGAATCGATATTGGTACTTGCTTTAACTGATCTAGTACTTCCTCAACATTAATTCCCCATTTTTCATACTGTTTCTTTGCTAATTCGTAGCTCTCTTTTACTGACATATTTGTCATCCTCTCACGTATTGTGGTTTATATGTTTTTACTTCGAATGAATTCTTTATTAACGCTCTTGCTTGCTGAATATCTTCTACTTCTTCTAGAGCCATAAGCTGTACGACAAGATTTCCGATGGCTGTTGCTTCAATTGGACCTGCACAAACTTCTTTATTCGTGACATTCGCAATCATTTGATTGAGCATCTCGTTTTGGCAGCCTCCACCAATAACATTTATTCTTGAAAAACTTTTTTCAAAGATTTCTTCAATTTCATTGATTGCTCGTTTATAGCTATTTGCTAAACTATCATAAACACATTTTGCTATTTGTCCTGGAGTTAGAGGTATTTGTTGATTAGTTTGCTGACAATATTGTTGAATTTCTTTTACCATATTTTCTGGTTTTAAAAATCGATCATCATCTACATTAACAAAAGATTGAAAGTTTTTCTCTTTTTCAGCAAGAGTGACAAATTCGGCAAATGAATAATTGTCATGATAATTTCTCTTTACTTCTTGTATCATCCAAAGTCCCATAATATTTTTCAAAAAACGAAAACGATAATCCAATCCACCTTCATTTGTGAAGTTATACTTAAGAGCTTTTGGAACACAAATTGGGAAATGGTTTTCTACACCTATTAATGACCAAGTACCAGAGCTAAGATAAACCGTTTCCTCTATTTCAGGAACAGAAATCACGGCTGAACCTGTGTCATGTGTAGCAGGTAAAACTACCTTCATATCAAAGCCAAATTCTGAAACAAGCTCCTCTGATAAAGTGCCTACAACCTCTTTTGGTGGCTGTATTTCAAGAAACATCTCTTTATTAATTCCTAACTTAGCCAACAATTCATAGTCCCATTGTTTTGTAAATGCATTAACAAGCTGTGTAGAGGTAGCGTTTGTGTACTCATTTGCTTTTTTACCTGTTAATAAAAAATTCAGATATTCTGGAATCATTAAAAATGATTTTGCTTTATCAATTACTTCGGGTGACTTCTTTTTTAATGCGAACAACTGATAAATCGTATTAAACTTTTGAAATTGAATACCAGTCTCCAAGTACAGCTTTTCCTTTGACATAATCTCAAATACTTCTTCCATGATTCCATCTGTTCTTGGATCACGATATGCCACAGCATCTGTTAATAAATTGTCATTTTCATCTAATAACACAAAATCAACTGCCCATGTATCAATACCAATACTTTCAGGCTTAATATTTAGCTCGTTACACTTGTTAATTCCCACTTTTATTTCTTGAAATAAAGCTTCAATATCCCAACAGAAGTGTTCATTTCTTTTTACTATATTATTGTCAAATCGATGAATTTCGTTTAATTGTAGCTTTCCATTTTCTACATGGCCAAGGATTAACCTTCCACTTGAAGCGCCAATATCGACGGCTAAACTATATTTAGTCATGATTACCACCCTTTTTTTTGGAGGCTTTTTCTGTTAAAATAGTGTTTTTATTGTTCTAATAGAAAAAGATGCCACTAGACTTTATTCAGTGCTGTTTTCTTCAAGAATCTTATACGAAGTTTATGAAAACAACTCTTATCGAAAACGCTTACTTATTTACATTTTAAAATATTATTTTCCCCTTTACTATAACTTGATTAAACTCTTTTATTGTCCTTATTTGCCACTATAGTGTTGAAAAAATATATAGTTAATAATTTATGTAGACTTTTGCCTCAAACGTTCGCTTTTAAGTGACAATTCTTAAATATTCACCCTATTTTCTATCTTAGGCAACCTTTGGATATAAGAAGAACATATCTTTCACTACAAATAAACACTTCATTTATGCTCTTAATAGTCAAAAATAAAATAGCCATATCATCTACTTTAATTAGTAGTAATACGGCTATTTTTTCAATATTTCATCTCTATAATTTTTAGGAGTATAACCGTATTTGCTCTTAAACACACGGTAAAAGTAACTTATATTTTCATATCCAACCTCTTCTACAATTGATGTAATCGGTAAAGATGTGTTAACCAATAATTCCTTTGCTACACTTAGTCTTTTCTCCTGAACAAGATCCTTAAATGTGAATTTTGTTGCCTTTTTAATTTCTTTGCTTAACGTGTAATGTGGTAGATTTAAATTAGCAGCCAATTCATACAATGTAGCATCTTTATAATTTTCGTCAATGTATTTTAGTGACTCTACAATGGTCTGATGTTTATGGCTCTCTTCGTTATATCTAACTTTATCAGAGTTCTTAATAAGCTCTACCATTAGTAATCCCATATATAGCTTGATCGTTGATTCTGACAACAAAGAAGGTTTCATAATTTCAATAATCATTTTTTCTATAAGCTCTTGTATACTTTCAATTTGTGATACAGCAAAATAAAGATATTCTCCATTTTGTGTTTCATTAAAAATACTACTTATTAAAAAATTCGAAATCATATTCTCTGTTGTTAAATACGAAAAGATAAACGAAAAAAACTCTGGTTTAATGATAAAGTTAATAATAATATCTTCTTCTGAGCATGCTTCAAGTTCATGTTCGATATATTGATTTAGGAAAAGAATATCTCCCTTTTTTAATTCAAGCTTCTCATTGCCAACTGTTTGATTAAGTGTGCCATTATAAACATAGTTAACTTCAATATAATTGTGTTTATGTTTAGGAAATGGTACAAACCTCGTATGTTTTCGTACCATAATCATTCTATTATTTAAAAATTTTTCACCTTCAACAATAAAACTCTCTTGACTCGTATAGAGCTCTTTTTGCACTTCTCTCTTTTGTTGAAGCACTAACTTTTCTTCATCATTTAAGGTTAATAATTCTTGTAAAAGATCGTATTTCATTAATATCCCTCTTTTATATCAAACATAACATTTTATTTTCCTATATTGTAGCATTCAACCCCAATTTTACTTAAAGAAAAACGGCATAGACTAAGCTATACCGTTATCTCCTATGTTTTTATATCTTAACTATTTGAAGCAGCACACCTTTTTCTTCCAAAGCTCGAGAATACGAATCATCAATGCTATCATCGGTAATAACACGTCCAATATTTTGTATTTCTTTAATTTGGGCGAAAGTTCGTACTCCGAACTTAGTAGAATCAGCCAATAATATCGTTTGATCTGCGATAAACATCATTTGCTTTTTCAACAATGCTTGCCACTCATTTGAATCACTTAAACCCGCATCAATATGAACGCCCTTGCACGATATAAAAGCCTTATTCACATGATACATATTAAGTGATCTCTCCGCTAATGGACCAACATATGAAAGTGATTTAGGTTGCAGCATTCCACCAGTAGAAATAACTCGAACTTGCTCTTTTTTACTAAGTTCAACTGCTACTTTAATTGAGTTAGTTAAAACGGTTAGTGGTAAATCTGGCATCTCTTTTGCCATATACCAAGCAGTTGTACTAGCATCAAGGACAATTTGGTCTCCTGGTTCAATTAGTTTAACTGCCTCAATGGCAATTGCTCTCTTTTGTGCTGCATTTGTAATTTCTCTTTCTGTATAAGAAACTTCTGTTTGTTCATCTTGTATACTTACAGCGCCACCATGACTTCGGCGTAATAGGTTTTCTTTTTCTAATTTTTCTAAATCTCGTCTTATTGTTTCTTCTGTTACCTTAAAAATTTTACTTAGTTCTGTTACTCTAACACTTAATTTTTCATTAACAACATCGACTATTTTACGGTGTCTTTCTGCCACAAGCATGTGTGTATGTGCCTCCTAGTTCTCACAATGAGAAATTAAATTATGAGATTGAGCTTACTTGCTAAAAGAGTCAGCTCTTATGCTTGTAGGCTCTAGATATTATTATGACATAGTATAAACTGAAACGCATCGTTTTTAGTTCTTTTACGCTTTCATACTATTAGCTACAAAACAAGGTGTAATAGAATTTTCATCTTTTACACCTTGTTTGTAACCATATTATTTATTATCTAGTAAATGCAGCTGGAACTCCACCATCAACTGTTATCATACAACCAGTTGTTCTATCTGATTTTGATGATGCGAAA
This sequence comes from Metabacillus litoralis, assembly GCF_007994985.1. Taxonomy (GTDB): domain Bacteria; phylum Bacillota; class Bacilli; order Bacillales; family Bacillaceae; genus Metabacillus; species Metabacillus litoralis. The sequence goes on from NZ_VOQF01000006.1 coordinate 188,477, forward strand.
AATAAAATAGATTGTGCAATATTTTTTGGATAAATATTCACTAATAAAGTCGTACGTTTACGATAGTGTTCTTCTAATTGATCTGGATGAATACCATATGCTGCTGCACGTTCTTCTCTCCAGCTTGATCCCCAAATAGCTGATCCTTGAAGAACTGCATCTGGAAGAACAGAGTTTACACGAATACCAAATTCTCCACCTTCAGCTGCAATACATCTAGCAAGATGAGTTTCCATCGCTTTTACAGAGCTATATGCTGCTGCGTTCTTTCCTGCATATACAGAGTTTTTTGAACCGATGAACACCATATTTCCGCCAGTTCCCTGTGTTTTCATTTGCTTGAACGCTTCACGAGCAACTAAGAAATAACCCGTTCCAAGAACATTCATGTTTAAATTCCACTCTTTTAATGATGTTTCATCAAAAGGACTTGAAGTGGCAAGTCCAGCATTATTGACAATTGTGTCTACTCCACCATAAGTTAAAGCAGTTTGTTTGAATGCTTCTTGAACAGCTTCTTCACTAGTTACATCCATTTTCACTGCAAATGCTCGTTTTTCACCATATTGTTCATTGATTTCCGCTGCTACCTTTTCCGCACCTTCCAGGTTAAGGTCAGCAATCACAACATGTGCTCCTTCAGCTACAAATTGACGACAAGTTTCACTACCGATTCCACCTGCACCACCTGTTACAAATGCTACTTGTCTTGAAAATTCCGCTTCTGCTGGAGCTAATGATAATTTATAAAGCTCTAAAGGCCAATATTCAACATTGAATGACTCATTTTCATTTAAAGAAACAAAGCTTCCTAGTGTAGTAGATCCTTTCATAACTGCAATTGCACGATGGTATAAAGCACCACTAACATTAGCCATCGGAATATTTTTTCCGCTATTAACCATACCAATACCAGGAATTAAAATAACTCGTGGTGCTGTTTCAGAAATTTTGTCACCTTCGTTTTTATTTCTTTCAAAATATGCTTTGTATTCTTCTTTAAAGTCTTCAATTCCAGCTTTTACTTTTTCTACTAAACTAGCAACATCTTCTGATTGTGGATTCCAATCAATGAATAAAGGTGTCATTTTTGTATGAACTAAATGATCAGGACATGCTGCTCCAACTTGTGATAATTCAGCAGCGTCTTTACTGTTTACAAATTGTAGTACATCTTTTGCATCATCATAAGTTAATAGCATTTTCTTTTCTTCACTAACAGCACCACGAATGACAGGCATCACTTGAGCTAAAATATCTTTACGATCTTCTTCTGGTAAAGCTTCATATTTTTGTCCACCAAATACATTTTCTTCAACAAGTTTTGATTGGATATATTGCTCAGCTTCATTGATAACAGAAATTGTTTTTTCATAGCTTTCTTCAGCCGTTTCACCCCAAACTACAAGACCATGTTTCTCCATTAATACTAATTCAGCATTAGGGTTATTTTTCACACCTTCTGCAATCATTTTTGATAAAGTGAATCCCGGACGAACATATGGTACCCATACAAATCGATCTCCATAAATTTCTTCTGCAATTTGTCTACCATTGTCTGCACAACAAACGCTAATAATCGCATCTGGATGTGTGTGATCAACATGTTTAAAAGGTAAGAATGCATGTAATAGAGTTTCAATTGAAGCACGTGGATGCTTACTGTCAATCATACAATGTGCTAGATAAGCAACCATCTCTTCATCAGGCATTTCATCACGTTCAATTAAAGGACGAATATCTTCCATTTTTAAGCCTGTGAAGTTATGAGCCTTCATTGTCGCTAAATCTGATCCACTTCCTTTTACATACATAACCTCTACATCACGGCCGCGGAAATCTTTTTCAATTGTTTTCATTGATGTATTCCCGCCACCCCAGTTACATACAGAACGATCTGTTCCAATTAAGTTAGAGCGATAAACTAATTCTTCAACACCTTGAGATAATGAAGCTGCTTTTTCTTTATTCCATAAACTTTGTACCATTTTTGTTTCCTCCTCTATTGTTTGTATCTGTTTTTGTTTGTTTTATCTGTTTTTAATTATAAACTACGTTTGTTTGTTTTTGAATATATTTTTTGTTTATTTTTGAAATTATTTATCATGCACAAGAATATAGGTTGCTTTTATCGGTCCGTGAACACCTACAATTAAGTTTAATTCAATGTCAGCACTATTACTTGGACCTGTAATAAAATCAATACAGGAAGAAATGTTTCTACCCTCTTGAACTTGTTTATTTATATAAGCAGTTGCTTGAGTCATTCTTGGTACTAATGTACTTTTGGGGATAATGGCAATATAGGTTTTCGGTAATAAACTAACAGATCTACCTTTGTTTTCACTACTAAATAAAACGACTGTGCCTGATTCAGCTAAAGTCATATCACTAAATGTAATTCCGACATCTGCTTTTTCTGCAGCTTGAATATTTTTCTCTTTTAGAGATGGGTCCCAAATATGAACATCGATATCCTCTTTAGGTAATTCCTTCAATAACTTATCTTCTAAGCCGAACTGTTTATACCGCTCATCTTTCCAAGTTACTACACTTGATACTTCATATTGTTTGAAAACATTTCGGATTTGTTTCGTAAGATCTTCTGAGTTTGTCTCGATAAATTGAGTATGAATTACTTCACAATGTTTTTTTAGGACTTCAACCAACTCATCTTTTGTTGCGTCTTTTAACACGTCATATTGTGGAGTTGTTGTCCACTCTGGTTTTGTTACTGTTTTTCTTCTTTGTCTACCTAGTTTTTCAGCAAGATTATTAAGAAATGTTTCTTGATGATGGATTTGTCCTTCTGCCATTATTTATTCGCCTCCTTTGTTCCTCTTTTTATACCAGTCTCTAAATCTCTCTTTATTAGGAGCAGGAAAATCACGTACATCTGTCCAAGGCTTCATTGGTCCTGGGCCTTTATGAATACTATTATCTTGCGTAAACGGTGCCATCACAGAGGAAGCAGATTTTGTTCCCGCTTTATAAAGACTTGGTGAACTTGCTGCTAATTGATAGCCTTTCATTGCAAGCTTTTCAGCAAAAGGTGACTTTTTCTCATCTTCTACAATTTTTCTACGATGTTTAATTAATAGTTCATGTAGAGGTATTTTTACTGGACATGCATCTGTACATGCTGCACATAAAGATGATGCATATGGAAGCTCTTTATAATCTTCATAACCACCAAGTAATGGTGTTAAAACAGCTCCGATAGGTCCTGCATAAATCGATCCATATGAATGACCACCAATATGGCGATAAACCGGACACACATTAACACACGCAGCACAACGAATACAGTTGAGTGCACTTTGGAATTCTGTTCCTAATATGTTTGATCGACCGTTATCAACTATCACAAGGTGGAATTCTTCTGGTCCGTCAACATCTCCCTCGTCTTTTGGTCCTGTTAAACCAGTAATATAGCTTGTTAGTTTTTGGCCTACTGAGCTTCGACATAGTAAACTAACAAGAATATCTAGCTCTTCCCAAGTTGGGACAATTCGTTCCATCCCCATTACTGTAATTTGTGTTTTAGGTAAAGCGGTTACAAGTCCTGCATTTCCTTCATTTGTGACAAGACTAATAGAGCCTGATTCCGCCACAGCAAAATTGCAGCCTGTAATACCTAGATCAGCACTTAGAAATTCTTGACGTAACTGTTCTCTTGCAAAAAGTGCGAGCTCCTCAGGAATTTCTGATTTATCATAACCGCGTTTTTCTTTAAACGTATCGCGAATTTGCTCTTTATTTTTATGAAGAGCAGGAACAACAATGTGTGAAGGTGGATCATGATCATCAAGCTGAAGTATATATTCCCCTAGATCTGTCTCAATCACTTCACAGCCAGCTTTTTCAAGTGCACTATTTAAATGAATTTCTTCTGTAACCATTGATTTTGATTTAACAACTTTCTTTGCATTTTTCTCTTTTGCTACTTTTGAAATATACTCATTAGCCTCTTCCTTTGTAGAAGCAAAAAAAACATGTCCACCTCGCTTTTTAACGTTTTCACTCAATTGCTCTAAGTAGTAATCAAGGTTTTCAAGAGTATGCGTTCGAATTTCTTCTCCAAGCTTACGCCATTCTTCCCAATTTCCAAGCTCTTCTGTAGCTAAAATACGCTTTCCCTGCATTCTCTCTTGAGCTGAAACAACAGCGTTTCTCATGAACGTATTATTTACACCTTTATCAACACGCTCAAAAAATTTCTCATCACCTATTTTCATTGCCATTTTACTTCACCTCACTGTTTAATACTTCTGCTATATGCATAACCTTAATTGATTTACCTTTTCGATTAATTCTTCCGCCAATATTCATTAAACAACCACAATCAGCTCCAATTAATACTTCCGCTCCGGTCTCTTCAATATGCTTAACTTTTTCATCAACCATCTGCTCTGAAATAGGAACCATTTTCACTGAAAAAGTTCCACCAAAACCACAGCAATCATGACTATTCGGAAGTGGTTTAACATCTAAGCCTTCCACTTGATCTAATAACTTAACAGGAGCATCTTTAACACCAAGTAAACGTGTCATATGACAGGATTTATGATAAGTCGCACATGCTGGTAAACTAGCATTCACGTTTTCTACTTTTAATACATCCACAATAAACTGTGTTAATTCATATGACTTATTGGCTAGCTTTTTAGCTCTTTCCTTCCAAGCTTGGTCTTTCTCAAATAAGTGACTATATTCCTTTAACATGGCTACACATGATCCTGATGGACCAACAACATAATCCGAATTTTCAAATGTACGAATCATATGTTTTGCCACTTCTTTTGTTTCTTTATGATAACCACTATTATAAGCAGGCTGACCACAGCATGTTTGTTTTTCAGGAAAATCCACTTCACAGCCCAGCTTTTCTAAAAGTTCAATTGTATGTTGACCAACATTTGAATAAAATACATCTGCTAGGCATGTAATAAATAAAGATACTTTCATTTCCACTACCTCCCGTTACTAAAAAGTACTGATCTTGTTCTTATTATACTACTTTTCTATCATAATAACACCCGTTTTTGTTTGTTTATATTTATTTATATTTGAATAAATGTTTGTTTTTCTTTTTTTGTTTGTATTTTTGAAAAGTTACACTCTGTTAAACTTGTGATAATTATGTATATGCACAGTAATTAGTTATTCTGATTTTTTTGCGTAAGATGTTTTTGTCGGAAATTGTCTAATCGAAGATATTTTCGGAAAATCGAAGATAAATCCCAAAAATCGAAGATAAAATTTATTTGTGCTTCTCAACAAGCTTTAAAAAGCCCTAATCTTCTTCGGATTAGGGCTTTTTTCGATCTATTAACTATTCATTTTTAAATATTTACGTTTTCTCCATACAAAACCAGATCCAATAACAATAAAAAGCAACCCAATCATCAGATTATTGTATTTTTTGTTGCTGTATTTGGCAACCCATAGCTTTCTGTCTGTTACATCTTCTTCTTTTTCAATTTCTACTACAGAATAGATACTAAGGTTATCTGTATTTTTCACTTTATATTAAAAATAAAAAGTTTTAAGCTATTTGATTTTCTTGTCGCATCACCATTAAAGTAAGGGATTACTTTTATGTACAAAGGAATTTGTTGCAATACAAGTAAAGAGGCACCCAATCTACATTAGAATGGATGCTCTTACTCTAAGAAATCATTAGCTGTTTGTTTTCTCAATTATTCTTACTTCATATCTATCTAGCATGATGTCTCCAGTGATCATCTCTCCAGAAACCATATCTTTTCCTTGGAAATCAAAGCTAACAGGTTGTCTTTCTTCTGTAAAATTCATGATAAAAATATAATCATTTTTTTCTGCCTTTCTGACTTGGACAGAAACACCTTGCTCATGTTTAATATCATGAACAGATCTAAGACTTAATTCTTCTATTAAATCACTATAAAAGTCTCTGTGAAATTGTTCATCTAAGCGTGCACCAATATAATATGATTTTCCTTTTCCATATTGATGACTTGTCACTGCAGGTGTATTTTCATAAAAGTCCTCTTGATAGATTCCTTCTACATTAGCCGTATTAAGATCAATAACTGTTGCATAATCTTTCATCTCATATGACTTGTTTTTGTAAGTAACATGATTTCTATCTTTTGGATACAAAGTATCTGTTTCAAGAGGCTTCATTCCAAAGATCTCTTGAAGATCTTTATGCCAGCCACCCATATAAGTTAAATCATGTTCATTCACAAGACCACTGATGTAAGTCATAACTAATTTACCACCATTAGCAACATATGCTTTTAGTCTTGAAATTGTTTCCTCACTTACTAAATACAGCATTGGCACAATAAGTAATTTATAATTAGAGAAATCTTGCTCTTTCGTTATAACATCTACTGGGATATCTTGTTCCCAAAAGGTGCGGTAATGCTGTTGTAACGTTTGTGGATATAGCTTCGTTTTAAGACCAAAGCCTTGAGCATCATTTACTGCCCAGTTATTTTCCCAATCATAGAAAATAGCTACATCAGATGGACGGTTTGTTCCAACTACATCTGATAGCTTTTCTAATGTTTGACCAACCTTTGCAACCTCTTTAAACACTCGATTTTCTGGACTATTGTCATGATCAACAACAGCTCCATGAAATTTTTCTGAAGATCCTCGTGATTTTCTCCACTGGAAATACAAGACACTATCAGATCCGTGTGAAACCATTTGCATAGAAGAAAGCAAATGCATACCTGGGCGTTTCGCTTTATTTACTTCATGCCAGTTCACTCCACTTGGTGTTGATTCCATTAATAAGAATGGCTGCTGTTTAAGGCTTCTATACAAGTCGTTAATAAAGCCCACTTTCATTGCTAAATCGGCAGTACTCTCCCAATCATTATGCCAAGCAGGATATGCATCCCAGCTAACAACATCAAGATGCTTTGCAAACTTGCTATAATCTAGTGCTTGAAATGGTATTAAGTCAAATGTGTCTGCCATAAAATTTGTCGTAATCGGGATATTAGGTGTTAATTCTCTTAATGGCACAATTTCATTTTCATAAAAGTTTATCGTTTGATCTGTAACAAATCGACGCCAATCCAAGTTTAATCCATGAACGGCACTCTCACCTATTTGGGAAGGAGATTCAATTTGTGACCATTCATTATAAGTATGACTCCAGAAAGGACCCCACCATGCATCATTTAAAGACTTCAAGCTATGATTATATTTTTCTTTTAACCAATCTCTGAATGCATGTTGACAATAATCACAATGACATTCCCCACCATATTCATTGGAAATATGCCACATTAATAAACTTGAATGTTGACCATATCTCTCTGCTAATAGTCTGTTCATTTGCTGCGTTTTTTCACGATAAACCTTTGAAGTAAAGCAATGGTTATGACGACCACCATGTAACTGCTTTAATCTGTTACCGTTTACTCTTAAAACTTCAGGGTATTTTTGAGACATCCACGCAGGGCGAGCACCACTTGGTGTTGCTAGAATGACTCGACCACCAAAACTAGTGGTGTTATCAAAGATTTCGTCTAACCATTCAAAGTTATAAACACCTTCTTCTGGCTCAAGTGCGCTCCAAGCAAATATTCCTACTGAAAAAGTATTAGTGTGTGCCAGCTTCATTAGCTTTATGTCATCCTCTAAAATGTCAGGACGATCTAGCCATTGATCAGGATTGTAGTCTCCTCCATGAAGCATGAAGTTCGCTTTTGATATATATGTTTTATTATTTTCAGGCATAATTTTCTCCTTTTATACAGTTTGCATACTTTTTTATATCATGCAGCTATATTCTTATTTTTCTAACATAAGCACCTTAAGGTCTTCTTCTACAAACACTGAAACTAGGATAATATTGAAATCAAAAAAAGTTTAATATCCATTTTATTACAACTCTTCCGTAATCAATGTTACGATATAAAAGTCTTAACACTTTCTATAGTATAGTCGTAGTAAATCTTGACCAAAAAATAACACTAGATATTAAGAGAAGTTGTTACTAAGTATAATGTCAAATTAAGGTGGTTCTTTCATGAACAATACTAAGAAAATATATTTCATTGGTTATTTCATTTTATATCCAATTATTTTTTTGATCAGTTTTTTTACCTGGATGTATTTCATTAAAGATAATAAGTTATTTACTGTTATACAGGACTGTTTAGCTATTTTAGGGATTTATTATCTTATGACAAGTTTTCTTTTTTTATGGTATTTGCCTAAACAAAATAAAGAGAAGTAATCAAAGTATCATCCCTTCCTCTAATAATTCATAGGAGTAAAGTTCGAAGATGTTTTCTGTCATTTTTTTCACTTACATTTTCTTAATAAATAACGATAGTGTAATGTAACCTAGATATCATAATATTAAATGATTGGCACCCAATTTGTTGGAGACATAATGAACCTTTTTCGTTATTCTATTATGAGAGAAAAGGAGGAATATTATGGAGCCATTACTTCACGGGATGCTTTTAGCTTTTGGACTTATTTTACCTTTAGGGGTACAAAATATTTTTGTATTCACACAAGGAGCGACTCATATAAAATTCACAAATGCCTTACCATCCATTGTTACTGCAGCCATTTGTGATACCATTTTAATTTCATTAGCTGTTACGGGTGTTTCATTTATTGTTTTTAACTTCATTTGGTTAAAAAACACAATCTTTTTTGTAGGCTTTTTATTCTTAATTTATATGGGCTGGATGATGTGGCGTGATTCTTCTAATGTCTCAAAACAACCGGAGCTAAATCCTTTTTCGCCTAAAAAACAAATAACATTTGCAGCTTCTGTGTCATTATTAAATCCCCATGCGATTATGGATACAATTGGAGTAATTGGTACAAGTTCATTAACTTATAGTGGTTCAGATAAATGGCTTTTCACATTGGCATGTATCGCTATTTCTTGGTTGTGGTTCTTAGGCTTAGCTATTGCAGGTAGAAAAATCGGACAGTTGGATACAAATGGAAAGTACTTAAGGTATATGAATCAATTTTCAGCTATTATTATATGGGTTATGGCGTTTTATATTATTAGTCAGCTATTTCAGAAGCATTAAAAATAAGTTTCACTCAAATAAAATACATACAAAAGGAGCAAGCAAACATGCTCCTTTAATTATTGTATACATTGTACAAATTGTAATTCTTGTTTTAAACCATGGGACATAACTCTATCATTTATTCAAGAGTAAACTATATAAGTATTAAAACTGATATTATGATAATTTAGCCAGTATTTCTCGTATAAAAGCAGGTTCATCGGCTGGAGTACGGGATGTAACTATATTTTCTCCAACAACCACTTCTTCATCTTTATAAATTGCACCTGCTAGTTTAATATCATCACGAATTCCTATATAGCTTGTTGCCTCTTTTCCTTTTAATACATCAGCACTGATCATAACTTGAGGACCATGACATATCCCTGAAATTAACTTACCTTGTTCATTTAATTCTTTAACAAAACGAACAACATCCTCATTTACGCGTAAAGCCTCAGGAGCACCACCACCAGGAATAACCACTCCGGCAAAATCACTGCCGTTTGCATCTGCTGCACCTAATTCTGCTGTATAAGAAACTGTCCCTTGCTTACCTGGACATTCCACACCCTTTTCCAAGCCAATAATCACTGCCTCATGACCTGCCTCCTTAATTGCTTCATAAGGATTGATCATCTCTGAATCTTCAAAACCACCTGCTAATAAAAATGCTATTTTAGCCATTTAACTTCCTCCTAGTTCATAGAATAATGAATTAATAGTTATGATTTTAATAATTTAAGATAAGTTTTTAGTACAAAACAATTATTTTCACAATAAGAAAAAGTTAGAAAATAAATTTGTACGCACATTTAGATTAATAGGAAAACGTTTTATTTGTCAAGGTTTACATAATGAATGACAGTGATACCATCATTAAAATTTAAGTTAGGTTTCACTAGTTGTACGGATAATTATTTATAGATTGATTTTATAGTTAACAGAATCCCTATATAGAAAAGCTACCCTAAAATAGAAAGTCTTTCAATCTATTCTAAGGTAGCTATTAAATTTGGTTATCTGCCTGAACGTTCCTCAATATTCACAATTATACTCTCAGCTTTAGCTGTTAAAATTGATTTTGCATTTTCGCTAACTTCTTTTTTCTTCTGTTTTTGATCTAACTGTTTAATGAATTTCTCTAAAAAGGAAATTCCCTTTTTATCAGAGCCTTTATCAATATGATGTTGAGCTTGTTTTAACGTATTTTCAAGTTTACGTATAATTGAGCCATTCAACTCTCCATTTTCTTCATATATGTCTACTAGATTGCTTAAAGAAGTTAATTCATTAGGCATTTTCATATCAGGCTGTGGAACACTTTGCCAATCAGTGTCAGAAGCAAAATAGTAGCTTGGATATGCTGGCTGATTATAACCGACGTTTTGCCAAGCAATACCTGTTCTATATTGTGCATCATGCATCAATGTATATAATTTACGGTCTGTCACTTCTGTGCTTAAATAAATTCTAATCGATTGACTATCATCCGTTCGAACAAGCAATTCCTCACGCCAATCTCCAAAAATATCAGCAACTAATGATGGATTTCCTTTTGTACCATTATTCGTTTTTGTACCTGAAGCAGTTAAAACTGTTCCTTTTTTCCAATCATCAATTGTTGGTGTTTTATCTCCTGATCCATTCACGATCTGTGTTGTCATATCAGCAGACCATTTGATATTCATATTCGTTCCTGGTGAACGTGTATCAAGCTTCGTTCCATTAGCTGTCCACAAACCAACAGCCCAAGTTTCTAATCCACTTTGAGAAGGATCAATATCACCTACCATTCCTCTACCAGTATCTCTACCAGTATAGCCACCATATATAACTTCTCCTGTTGCAGCATCTCTAAGTGCATAGCCATACGGAGCCCAGCGACCACCTTCATGAACCATAAAGATTTCTAAGCCTTCTCTATTAGGATCGATATCTGCAACATGCAATGCATCACCATGTCCTAAGCCAGCAATTACACCTGGTGTTGCACTTTCAGGTGGCATCACATCACTTGAGCTATATAACAAAGAACCATCATGATCAATTGTAGAAGATCCATAAATCACTTCCTGCTTACCATCTCCATCAACATCAGCTGTACTTAAAGAGTGTGCACCTTGAGTTGTAAGTGAACCAAATTCCTCACTTGTCCCAAGTCTTCCATGTGGACCATCATTAAAAGGATTTGTCATTGGTGTCCAGCCACTATCAACATCCCACTCTTCTTTAAGGTGCTTTCCATCCCAGCTATATGATACAAGTGTTGATCTTGTATAATAGCCTCGTGAAAAAATAGCGGATGGGTTTTCACCATCTAAATATGCTACACCAGCTAAAAAGCGATCGACTCGATTACCAGGCTCAATTCGCGACATCGCGTAATCTCCCCACATTAATCCATCATCATGACGTTCATGTTTATAACGAATAGTTTCCATTTCAGAGCCAGTTTCTCCATTAAATACAGTTAAGTACTCAGGACCTTTTACAATAAATCCTTCAAAATCTCTTAAGTCATTACGGCTACTTCTACTAGGAGCATATTCATCAATAAAGTAATCTGCTAAACTTTCAGCATCATCAGTTGATAGCGGGTAATCATATTTCTTTTCGATTCCAAAGGCCTCTTCAAGTGATGCAGGCCAATTTCCATTTACAACTTCCTCATGATTATGCCAATTCTTAAACATATCAACAACATGATTATAATAATCTTCACTACTCATTCGATAATCATCTTGATGACTATATCCTTCTTTTTTATCTTCTTTAAGCATTGTAATAAATTCTTCAGATTTAACATTTCCTTTTGCATCAAACTTTATCACTTTTGTACCTGGTGCTGTTTTAAACATTAATTCAGATTTTCCATCACCATCAAAATCATATACTAAAAATTGTGTATAATGAGCTCCTGATCGGATATTAACTCCAAGATCAATCCGGTACAACAATTCCCCATCAAATGTATAGCAATCAATATACGTATTTCCTGTATAACCTTTTTGTGATACATCCTTTGAATTTGTCGGATCCCATTTCACAAAAAACTCATACTTGCCATCTCCATCAACATCCCCAACACTCATATCATTAGCTGTATAAGAATAGGCTTCACCACTTGGTGTAACACCATCAGAAGGCTTTTTCAACTTCAAATCAAAATATGTATTTTCCCATGGTGTTGTTTCTGAGCTCTGATCAATTTCCTTTCCATTTTCAACAGCAGCTACATAATATTTAGATGTACCTGTACCATTACTATCTAAAAAGTTTGTACTATCATCAACTGTTCCGATCTTTTTACCATCACGATAAACATTGAAGTTAACACCCGTTAAACCAGTTTCTGAATAACCTGACACTTCATCACTTAACAGTCGCCAACTTAAAAAGATCCCCTCTGAAGTACTTGCAGCTACAAGACCTCTGTCTAAATATTCGAGCTGAACAGAACTACTTTGGATGGCCTGCTTATTTGTTTGAGATAATACTGCTGAAGCACTACCTTGAAAACCTGTAAAAAGAAGTGGAGCTGCTAAAGATAAAGTAACTAGTTTTTTAGTAATAGATTGTTTCCTCAAAATTGATTCATCACCCTTCATTAATAGTCGATAAAGTTTCAAAATTCAGTGAGGCCAATATTACTTGAAATTCTATTTGATCTTAACTAGATTGGTTAGTATATTCATTGCTAGCTATTTAATTAAGTAACTTTCTTAAGTAAATTCAAGTACACCAATTGAAACAAGCTTTCCCGTGGTTATACGTAGGCTCCCTTCTTAATCAGTTTTTTGTAAGCCCTTTCATTAATTAGTGTGATCAAGAACTCATTTCAATTATAAGTAATTCTTTATCTTAGATACATATAAAAAACCGCTACTTTATATTAAAAATCAGTGTTGTTTAATAGATTTTTAATTGTTGGAAAGTTATTGGAAAAAGAAGGCTTTTCTTTGGATTGTGATTAAGTAAAACAACCTTTGACTTGGCTTTCCTCTCGTTTGTGTCCTTCATTAGATCTATGACGGACTTTTGCTTGGAGGTTCCTCTCGTTTGTGTCCTTCATCAGCTCTATGACGGACTTTTGATCGGGGCTTCCTCTCGTTTTTGTCCTTCATTAGCTCATGACTATGACGATTTTAACTCATAAATAAAGCGATGCAAAAAAAGTCTTTAACGCAAAATAAAACAAGGCTCCTTAACAGAGCCTTGTTCCTACCCCTATACAAAACTATATATCCCAGCCAGCCAAATAACTTTTCGTATTATCTAACATCTCATTAAATAATTCCTCTGCGTCTTCCCTATTTACTGCTGCCAATAGTGGCTCATTAACAAATGTATTAAACGCTAGTTGTTTATCTTTAGTTAATGATGCTTTTAAAATTGATTCTTGATTAATAACATGTCTACTAACCATATTATGAATGTCTAATGGTAGTTTCCCTGCAAATACTGGTTGAACAGAGTCGTACTTGAATAAAGCATTTGTTTCAACAATTGTTCCTAGCGGTAAGCCTTCAATTTGACCTTTATTTGGATAATTCACATTTGTTACTAGGTCCTCTACACCTAGAAGAGCGAGAATAATGTTAACTCCTTCTTCACTTGAAGAAACAAGATTCAGCTCTTTTTTACCTTCTATTAATGCTTCATTATGATTCACTTTTTCTATTAAATCCTTTTTACGGAAATCCACATGTGTTAGATGAAATTTCCAATAAGCTACTGTTTCTGGATTTTTCAAATATGTTGGTGGCATGAATTCAGCTAAATGGCGATCACCAGCAGCAGCTATTAAGCTATATTTTTTATATAAGTCGAACTTTACTTTATTGCAGGATGAGAAAACACTATTTTTCCATTCTCCTTCTTCTTTTTCATAGCCAGTTTCGTCATATTTTTCTACAAATTGTTTATAGTAAGGCATTAAATCAATATTTTGGTAGCTAGCTTTATTTATCCATGTGAAATGGTTAATACCTAATACATTTACTTTAATGTCAGAGCGATGTTGCACTTCTTTATCTAGAAATTCTTTTACAACTTCAGATAGCAAATTCTGTGTTTCAAATACCTCATGACAGCAGCCAAAGGCTTTGATTTCTGGAAATACCTCATAAAGTGTTCGAGTGCAAAGTGACATTGGATTTGTATAATTAATAACCCATGCCTTTGGTGCATGTCTTTTAATTGCTTGGGCTATTTCCACAAACATCGGAATTGTTCTAAGCGCTCTGACAAGACCGCCAGGACCAACTGTATCACCTACAGATTGATACACTCCATATTTTTCAGGTGCATGAACATCAGAGGCCATTTCCTCAAACGTACCTGGTAAAATAGAAATGATGACAAAATCACTGTCTGACAATGCTTCCTCCATCGTTGTGACAGCTTCATATTTCCAATTACTTTTTGCTTTTTCATGATTTGATATTCTATTTCCTATTTGTGCATTGCGATTGGCAGCTTCATAATTAATATCATATAAAGCAACAGTTCCTGAAATTCTACTTTCTAATGCGAGATCATTCATTAAACTTTTTGCCCATCCCTTTGATCCCCCACCAATATAGGCAATTTTAAGTGATTGTAAATTAGTCATGCAGATCCCCCATGTTCTTCATTAATTTTTTTGAAAAGAAACCACCTTATGTTCATAACTGTTAATCTCATATTTTCCTTTTGGAATGAATTCACCAGTAATTCCATTAACAGCATCATGAGGAATTGTAACCGAGCCTCCGTTTCCATCCATATTAACGATTACCCACACAACCTCATTGGATCCTTGCCTTGGAACAACGATTGTACCTTCTGTTACATTTGTTTTTACTACTACATTCGCTTCTTCAGCATAATGATTTAGACAATTTATTAGGAGCTGTTCACCAGATTCTTCTGTTGGTAGTGACCCAAGCATCACAACTTTTCCTTTACCAACAGAGTGCTCTGTCATGAATGCCTTACCTTTAGAAATTCCTTCACTGATCATGCCTACTGCTTTAGCTTCTTTGGGCTCGAAAATAGCACTCCATAAACTCAGTGGTGCAGCTTTCCCCATGAATTCTCCAGTAGATTCAGTTCCATCCATTGGGTATGTAAATAATGTTTCAACACTAGCTAGTTGGTCCAACTCGCCTAGAGCTGCATCTGTATGAATTGTATGATGCTCTGTTCTTCCACCTGTTATAGGGCCAACAATCCATATTCCACCGCCCTTAACAAAATCCTCTGCTCTATTTCGATAGTCTTGTGTTACGTTATGAATAAATGGAGTAAATAATAATTTATATCCCTGTAAATCCGCACCTTCTGGTAGAAGATCACGATGGTAACCTGCTTTTACTATTTTTTCGTAAAATTCTACGACTAATGAACGATAATCTAAGTTTCGATGTGGTTCTGTTTTCATAAATGCTTTAGCAACGTCAGAATAGGTTATTGCTACTTCAGCCTGTAATGGTTTTGATGATAGAATGATAGACTCTATTTCCTTTCTTGCAGCTTCGACTTCCTTTACATTTTCAAAACCAACTGTCGGTTTACCCCATGCACTTATAACAGATCCATGTGGCTGTTCACATCCTGTTCGCTGCTGTCTCCAAAGCCAATAACAAAATGCTTCTCCCCCTAATGCATAGGCAGCAACTGCTTCAGCTTTTAGATAACCATTTGGATGTGGTGCAGCATGACTTTCAAGAGAAGCACTATATGATGGGCTCGTCTCCATGATCCAAAAATCTCTGTTCTTTTTAAAATTTCTCCATAAATCACAATTGAATAAATAAGCTGCAAAATTGCTTTGTTCTGCGTATGTATCAAATGAAGCAAAATCTAAATTTTTATATAGTCTCTCATTATCAACATGAAAAAAGGTTGTGCTATTGTGAGTAATAGGTGCAGTAGAATATTTTCGAATAATTTCAGCCTGCTCATCAGCAAATTCAGCTATTTTTTCATAAGAGAAAAGCTGATACATTGTTTTTAAGGATGAATTATGAAGAAATGGAGTTGAAATAGGCTGGGGAATTTGATCAAAGCTATGGTAATATTGACTCCAAATATGAGTACCCCAGGCTTCATTCAATCTGTCAATTGATTCATATCGATTTTCTAACCATTCATGCCATAAAGTCTTACAGGTTTCACACATGCATTCACTAACATGACATTTAAATTCATTATCTAGCTGCCAACCAATTACACTTGGATGATCTCCTACCGCTTTTGCAATTTCTTTGGTAATAATTGCTGCCTTTTCTCGAAAATAGTGATTATTCGTACATATATGCTGTCTTGAGCCATGAATCATTGTCTTCCCATCTTCATTAACATACATCCGCTCTGGATGGTTATGTGTTAACCAAATTGGAGGTGTCGGAGTTGGTGTACACATGACCGTTTCAATAGAATGTTCACTCAATTTCTTGATCATATCTACAAAAAAGGTAACATCAATTTTCCCTTCTTCTTTTTCAATGATTGACCAGGCAAACTCACCCATCCTTACTACATTGATGCCAGCTTCAATCATGTATTTTATGTCTTCTTCAATTGCTTCCTCATTCCATAATTCAGGATAGTACGCAGCTCCATGATATAACTTTTTACTCATATGAAGGTATCTCCTATTATTAGTTTTTTTAGTGAGTGTCACTAAGAATTTCAAAGGAATATTGCTGTCAACAGAGTGAGCTTACTAGATTAAGTGGATAAATACGTAACAAGCGGTAAGTCTAACTCTTTTATTCCTTCCACTACTAATTTTCCTATTTCCCTTGCACCTGTTTCTGAAAAATGCGTGTTATCTTCAATTCCATCAGGATAATTCGGATGAGTATTAGGCTCTAGAATTGTGAACAATTTCTTTGATCCTTCTATGCCAAGCTCTTCATAAAGAGCTTTTGTTTTTGTCCATAAATCAATGATTGGAACTTCTAGCTCCTCTGCCAATTGAATCATTGCATAAGGATATTCGCCTAACGTATTTTCGAGACTACCTGCTTGATCAAATTTCCTTCTATGAACAGATGTTAATAAAACCGGCTTTGCTCCTTTGTCACGAGCTCCTTTAATATACTCTCTTAAAGAAGATTGATAAGTCGTATAAGGATCTGTACCATAGGATTTTTGATCGTTATGTCCAAACTGGATAAACAAATAATCATTTGAATGAATACGATTTAAAATAGATTGGAGTCTTCCTTCTTCTATAAAACTATTTGAGCTTCTACCACCCACTGCTTCATTATGAATCCTCACATGGTTATCAAAGAAATGTTGGAAAAATTGTCCCCAACCTGCCATAGGAGATTCATGAGATGGGCAATTAGCTGCAGTGGAATCTCCTGCTATATATATCGTATATTGATTCTGAATCAAAACATTCTCCCCCTACCAATCAATATTTTTTATCATGGCATTTAGTAGAATATTAGTTATATACTTTTTTATTACTTTTGATTAATTCAGCTAGAAATACAAGTGTTAAACCCTGTCCCCACCCTTGTATGCGTTTGTATGGTACGTTTTTATATCCGTCAGCATCATTCATTACGGCTGTTCCTGCTGAAACCTTTGATACTTTTCCATCCTCTTCAATTTCTCTTAAAATACCATCAATTGATTTTTGGATATATTTATTATACAGAGAACCTCTTGTAAGCAATGCAGCTGCAATCGCTGATGTTCCTGAAATTTCACCATATGAAGACGGATCATCTACAATTGTATGCCATAAACCATCTTCACCTTGTAGCCTAACTAAGGCACTTAATTGATCTCGTAATGAGCAATCAATAATCATATAAGAAGGATCCTGTACTTCAACCAAACTTAATGCTTTTGCCATTGTTAATGCAGCCCATCCATTTCCTCTTGCCCAATATATTGATGACATATGGTTTTTCGCAATATTATCCCATCCATGATAATAAAGATTTGTCACTGGATCCTGCAGAAAATCCTCATGACCATGATATTGTTTAAGTCCATCTCTGAAATAATCCTCACGATCTAGTAATCTACCAACTCTTAGAAGAAATAAGCCGGCCATCATCATCGTATCAACCCATGCCTGTTCAGGAAAAACATCTTTTACTGAATTCACTGTATGTTGAAAAATTCCATCAGCAAAACGTGGTGCATCATTTTTAAGATATTCTGCCATCTCTTTAATCACATTCAAGTACTTTTCATCCTCTGTCACAGAGTAAAGTGTGATTAATGTATGTCCAATAGAAACACCATTAATAGACAACTTTGGTAGACCGTCCTCAAGCCATTCATCTACCCATGCTTTTAATAAATCAATATATTCTTGTTTTTCTGTTGCTTCATAAGCTGCTGCTATTCCATAAAAAGCAACACCACCAGGCCAATCCCAATTAAAATCCATTTCAAATGTTCTTTTCACCACTTTATCTAGTACTTCCTGAATTTCTAATTCATCAAATTGAAGTTTTGGCATGTCATTTTCCTCCATTGTTGTTTTAACCATTTTTTAATATCTCATCTGCTTGTTCCCTGAATTTTCTTGCACCTTCTTCAGGAGTTATTTTCTTAAATAATATTTGATCGGAAATATCCTTTAATATTTTCATAACCTGAGAACTTCCAACTGGATCGGGGGGATAAAATTCTTCTGTTATCCCTTTTGCTCTTTCAACATAATTAACTATTTTTACCTCTCCGTCAGTAAGTAAGGGTTTGATAGCATCTGACACCTCTGATGAAACAGGTACTCCACGCTCACCCTTCATTAATTGATTTGCCTCTACGTTGTTAACAAAGAAATCAATAAACTTTGCGGCTTCTTCCTTTTGTTTCGAGCTTTTAGGTATAGAAAAAAGCATACTCGGCTTTAAAAATAAAGCTTTGTTTTCATGATTCTCCGGAGGTAGATTCAACGTTAATGACGCATCTGTTAATTGATCAAATCCAGCATATTGATTTGAATAGTTCCACGTAATAGCAGAACTTCCTTTTACAATAAAGTCACTTTCCATCCCTCTCACTGCTGTAACCTCATCTGGAGTTGGAAATGCACCTTCTTCAATTAAACGCAATTGCATATTAAAGTAATCAATGAATAATCCATCATCTTTATAAGCAATACCTGTTCCTGCATCATTATAAAATTGCTCACCTTTAGTTCGTAAATAATAAGGAAAGAAAATATCTGGAGGATGCATTCCGTTTGATCCATAAACACCAGCTGTTTTCTTAATATCAACAGTAAGCTGCTCCATTTCTTCCCATGTCCATGTTTCATCATTGATTTCTACACCTGATATATCCAACAAAATATCGTTTGAGATCACAGAGAGCACATTTATTCCTATTGTAAATCCGTAAATTTGTTCTCCAACCTTTCCACTGTTTACAACATTTTCATCAATTGTTGAGATATCGATCGTTCCTTTTTGTATATATGGTGAGAGATCCTCAAGTAAACCCTTTTTGCCATATTGAGATATATACGCCATATCCATTTGAATAACATCAGGTAACTGATTTCCGGCTGCCATTGGAGGCAAGTTCTTCCAATAATCATCCCAATTAGCAAACTCTGGCTCGATGTTTACGTTCGGATTTTGTTTTTCATATAATTCAATAATCTTTGTTGTGTATTCATGTCTTGCTTGACTTCCCCACCATGCCACTTTAATCGTAATAACTTCTTCCATATCACTTCTTCTAGGCTCATTTTCCTGACTGCAAGAAGTGGTAAACAATAGCAATAAAATGAGTGTAAAAGGTAAAAACTTATTCACAAAGACCACCCTTTTGTAAGTGTTTACATATTTAAGTTTGATAGGTTTTAGCTTGTAGTGTAATAAATATAATAGACAAAACTGTATAAAAAACAGGGTAATAGCTTAAACCTAAATTAATTGTAAGTATTTACATTCAGTTGGTCTACTTAAAATCACTCATTTATCAGATCTTTTTCATTTAAATTCTTAGTCATGACCATTTCTCTTTTTTTACTTATTGCATTAAACGCATTTATTGCTGGTTTTGTCATAACTAATGCAAATATATTACCACTGCATACTAATAGTAAAGGTGGTCCAAAAGATAATAAAATAGCTAATCCTACACTACTTACAAAGATCATGATTGTTGAAAAAGGTCTCATAATCATAATAAAAAAAGAATTCTTAAACACTTGTGCGATCTTCAAATCATAATGAACATACATTGGAAAAATATAAAATAGGACACAAATAAAGAGTATTGAAATGATTAAAAAAGGAACGGATAATAGATTTTGAATTTGCAGTGAGGCTTGCTGTAGGAAGTAATAGTCAATCACTAATACTGTTCCTGCCATTACAATAACCGCTCCCAGAATATTACTTTTAATAAACTCTTTTTTGTATGATCTCCAAAAAACTTCCGTTATAGAAATATCCATTTCTCCCAATGCCCACCTTCTGACCACAGCAAACATTGCTACTGTTGCGGGAAAGAATCCTAAAACAATGAAACCTAGTAATGAAAAGAAGATCCAAAGAATATTTAAAAGTACTAATCTTGTAATCCATTCAAGAACGTTATTTACACCACCCATAATTCCATGTGTTTCCATCATATTTGCCCCATTCCTTTTTCAATAATTTCTATCTTTTCTTACGTGGTAAAAATATAGAGGGCTAGCTTTGCTAAGCTTAACCCTTTAATCCACTAGTACTAATACCTTCAACTACGTGTCTTTGGAACAAGAAGAAAATAACAAAAACTGGTATTAACGTAACAATTGACATCGCAAACATCGCTCCCCAGTTAGACACGGTTTCATTACTTAAAAACATATTAAGTGCCATTGAAACTGTATATTTATCTGGACTATTTAAATATAGGACTGGTCCCAATAAGTTATCCCATGTCCAATAGAACGAAAATATCGCTGCAGTAGCCAATGCCGGTCTAATTAAAGGTAGAATAATTTTGTAAAAGATTTTAAATGTATTACATCCATCTATAGTAGCAGCTTCATCTAATTCTCTTGGAATTGTTCGAATAAATTGAACAAGCAGGAAGATAAAAAACGGATGTCCGAAATATGCAGGAACAGCGATTGGTTTTATTGAATCTAGCCACCCTAGCTTTGCGAAAATGATATACTGTGGAATCATTACGACTTCATATGGTAGCATTAACGTCACCATCATGATTGCGAACCAAAAGCTTTTTCCGAAAAATTCCAACCTTGCAAACCCAAATGCTATAACTGCTGAAGATATAACTTGACCTACCATTGTAAAAAATACAAGTACAACAGTATTTTTTATAAATACCCCAAAGGAATTTCCACCGATTCCTTCCCAACCTTGTGCAAAGTTATTAAAAACCCATGGATCAGGAATAAGTGATTGTGCAGTAACAAATATTGTTTCACTTGGCTTAAATGAACTCATTAATAGCCAAATTACTGGATAAAGCATAAGTATTGCAAAACCACCTACAAGAATGTGATAAATCCACCATTTAGGTTTTTTCATTTTTCGAACTTTCAATCCTGT
The DNA here is from genome assembly GCF_007994985.1 of Metabacillus litoralis. GTDB lineage: Bacteria > Bacillota > Bacilli > Bacillales > Bacillaceae > Metabacillus > Metabacillus litoralis. The sequence goes on from NZ_VOQF01000006.1 coordinate 210,075, forward strand.
TGTACTAGGATACTGTTTTAATTTCGTTTCTGTTTGCATTGTTATTTCCCCCCTTCAGATTCATAATGAACCCAAAACTTCGATGAGAAGAATATGATTGCAGTGAGGATACCGACAATGATTAACATCACCCATGCCATTGCTGATGCATATCCCATATTAAAGAATTCAAAGCCTTGAATGAACAAATATAGTGAGTAAAGAAGTGTACCATCTAAAGGTCCACCTGTACCCTTTGAAATGATAAATGCAGGCACAAATGTCATAAATGCTGCAATTGTTTGCATGATTGTGTTAAATAAAATAACAGGACTTAACATTGGTAGCGTGATTTTCGTGAACTTTTGCCAAAAAGTAGCACCATCAACACTAGCTGCTTCATAATAAGTAACTGGAATGCTTTTTAATCCAGCTAAGAAAATTAACATGGAAGATCCAAATTGCCAAACAGAGAGAAGGATTAGCATCCAAAGTGCTGCCGTAGGATCCCCAAACCAGCGAACATCTGGTAAACCGAATACTCCTAATAAAAGATTGATAATTCCTTCATCACCAAAAATATTTCGCCACATAATTGCAACTGCTACACTTCCACCAATTAAAGATGGTAGATAGAATAATGATCGATAAAGACCTACTGCTCTAGATGCTGTGTTTAAAATCATCGCTATAATAAGAGCAAAACCTAATCTTAATGGAACACCAGCAAACACGTAAATGAGTGTTACTTTAAGAGATTGCCAGTATCTTGGATCTTCGGTGAACATTTTTTTATAGTTTTCTAAGCCTATCCACTGAGGAGCTCCAAATAGGTTATATTTAGTAAAAGAAAAATATAATGAGGCTAGTATTGGGATAAAAGTAAAGGCCAGAAATCCTATTATAAAGGGGCTAATAAATAAGTAGCCTCTTACATTTTGCCTGATAGCTCGTGTACTCATACAATCATTCCTTTCAACGGAACTTAATTTAAGATAAGGCTGTTTTCGATAAAAAGACTGTTTCAAGAGATTATTAAGGCATTTAGCAACAATCTTTCTAAAAAAGAGCCTAAGATAAAGTCTGATAGCTGATCGAATATGATCAGCTATCAGTCTCTACTCTTTATTTATTTTGAGACAAGATACTTTCTGCTTGTTGTCTAAATTGTTTTGCAGCATCTTCGACTTTAAGTTGACCGTAATTCATTTGTTCAGATAAACTATCAAGCATTTCAATGATTTCACCAGCACCAATTGGATCTGGACCATCAAATGCTGAACTGTTTTCCTCAGCCCACTCAACACTATCAAATACTTGAACTTGTTCAGGAGTAAGAACTGGCTTTAAAGCATCCTTCACAACTGATGAACCTGGGATACCACGATCACCTAAGATTAATTTATTTGCTTCTTCATTATTAACAAAGAAGTTGATAAACTTAGCTGCTTCTTCTTTATGCTCAGAATTATTCGCTACTGACCAGAACATACTAGGTTTTAAATATAAACCGTCACTTGTGTTAGGTCCTGGCATATTTTGGATTTTCAATGGTCTGTTAGCTACTTGTTGTAAACCAACAAACTGGTTGGACCATTGCCAAATACCAACTGCTTTTTCTTTTACAACAGGGTCATCTTCAATACCTTTAACCTGAGCTAAATAATCTGGAGTTGGAGCAGCACCATCTTTAACTAATCCAGATGTCATTTCAAAGAAATCAACAAACATTTGGTCATCTTCATAACCTAAAGTTGTACCATCTTTGCTATATAATGTTTTTCCTTGTGTTCTTAAGTAATAGTTAAAGAAAACATCTGCTTTCATACCAGTATCAGCAAAAATTCCTGCGTCTTTAGCTTTTTGTGCCATTTCTTTATAATCATCCCATGTCCAATCCTCTTTAAGAGAATCAACACCAGCTTTCTTTAATAGTGCTTCATCATAATGAAAACCAACAACATTTACTCCTAAGTTAAATCCATATAATTTATCATCAATTTTTCCACCATCAACATAATTATCAGTGAAATTTGTTACATCAATTTGATCTCCAATATATGGTGTCATATCTGCTAACTGACCATTTTCTGCATATTGTGAAAAGTAAGAAAGATCCATTTGGATAATATCAGGCAATTTTTGAGCAGATGCCTGTGGTGCAAGTTTCTTCCAATAATCGTCCCAGCTTGCATATTCAGCTTGGATTTTCACACCCGGATTTTCTTTTTCATACATTTCGATAACTTTCAGTGTGTAATCATGTCTTGGTTCAGATCCCCACCATGCAATACGAACGGTTACTTCCTCTTCCTTTTTGTCTCCTGAATCTCCCGAATCTGAAGTAGATTCACCAGATGTACTGTTACCACTACATGCTGCTAGAGAAAATACCATGAAAACCGATAAAAACAACATCAACCATTTTTTCATTTTTTTATCCCCCTTGTTAAAAACTTTTTTGTTACCGCTTACAACCCTTATTTTATAGGGTTTATTAAACTATTAAAATGTAAAAAACAGTTAACAGTGTTCAAAAAACAGTGTATTCTGATTTATATGTCAAATAAAAGAGAAAGTCCATCCAACAAAAATGAGGCAGGGACATAAATTTTTAAGCTAATGAAAAAACCGAATTATTAAGTGATATGTCAATTAAACATTCGACCTAATAGTTCGGGTTTTTATTTGCACTCTTCAATGTTTTTAGATTTTGCATACTATTTTTAAGAACAAGTGTAATGGAGCGGAAGACATTTGACTCCTGCGGGTGCAGAGGAAAGGCTGAGACCCCACAGGCGCTTGCGCCGAGGAGGCTTAGCTTCCTCCCCGCGGAAAGCAAATGTCTGCAGCGCAATGGAACGAACTTGTTTCTTTCAACTGAACTGAATTTAGGGATTATTCGTCTTTTTGAATGATTTCTTTAATTATGTCCCAGCCTCTATCTTTTTGCTGTAAATGGGTACCTGTAGAACCTTATTAATTAATTAATTCACTTTTTTATATTCTGATGGAGAATAACCAGTTATTTTCTTAAATACCTGACTGAAATATTGAGGGTTATCTCCAAATCCAATCGTCTCTGCTATAGTAAATACCTTAACATCATCCATTGATTGAATTTGTTCGATTGCTTTATTAATTCTAACCTCTGTCACATAGTTTGAAAATTTCTTACCTGTTTCTTGTTTAAATAATTTACCTAAATAATCTGCGTTCATAAAAACTTTATTAGCTACCCATTTTAATGAAAGATCTGCATTACCAAGATTGTCTTTCACAAGATCAATCATTTTTTGAATAATTGCAGAATGATTTGACTTGTGTCTGTCATAATGAATTTGTGTGATTTCAGTTGCTGTTGTAACAAAGAACTCCTTCATTTGTTGAATAGTGTCCATTTCAACTAAAGAAGACATCTTCCCCATATATTCCTGAAGATTACTTGTATCTGCGTTTTGAATCATCATAAGGAATATTTGCATAACATAAGAACGAACTAAACTAATAGACAACCTACTTTGTGTTAAGTCATTAAAGAAACGTGTAATCTCACTTTCTACCTTTTCTAAATTTCCTGATTTTATAAATAAGCAAAGACTTTGACCATCATACTCGTACCCAGCTATTTTATTTTCTTGATGAATATCGCTTTTTGTAATAATGCTTCCCTCACCTAAATAAAACCTATGATTCAAGCATTCAAGTGCTTCAAGATAGAGTCTTCTTACTTGAGTAATACAATCAACATCACTTATTGCAACAGTCATATCCATTTCATAAATATCGTAAAAATGATCCCTCAATTGTTCAATCTTTGATTGCAAGTTCGCAAACTCATGATCACTTACAAGAAATAAAACATATTCTCCTATACTTGTTGATAAAACTGATTGCGAGAATAAATCTTCTCCAAGATTTTCGATAACAAACATATGTTCATAATGATAATCACCTTCTATTCGAAAAATCAGCAAACGAATGTATTCATCTTGAAAATTAACTTTTAACAAACCTTCATAAAATTGAATACCTCTGTTACTATCAGGTTTACTTGAAATAAACTCTTTTAATAGCTGCTTCTTAACATAAGGCTGTACTTGATCTAAACGACTTTTTGTTTCTATTAAAAATTGAGACTTTTTTGCTTCACGATCCAGTTCACCAATTACTTTATTTAACGCATCAGCAATACTTGATTCATTACAGGGCTTTAATAAATACTGTTTAACACCAAATTCCATAGCTTGCTTTGCATAATTAAAGTCATTGAAGCCTGATAAAATAATAAATTTTATGGCTGGAAGCTCACTTGAGATTAATTCAACTAATTGTAATCCGTTCATCCCTGGCATTTTAATATCACAAATGACAATATCAGGCTGCTGTTTTTGAATAAAATCATAAGCCTCAAGACCATTTCTTGCCGTACCAATTAATGTAGTTCCCAAATCTTCCCAATTGATAATTCTTGAAATCCCTTCTAAAATAATCCTTTCATCATCGACAAGTAAAACTTTATACATAATCCCACCTCATCTGATATGGAATGACTATGAGTACCTGTGTTCCTTTACCAAGTTCACTATCAAGTTGTAGTCCATATTCCTGACCGAAAACAAATTTAATTCTCGCATCAATATTTTGTAATCCAATGCCATTACCTCTAGTCTTCATTTCACCATTTTTCACTTGTGCAAGCTGCTGGTTATCCATCCCTGGTCCATTATCTTCAACTAGTAAGTGAAGATAATCTTCTTCTTTAAAAGCAGTAACCCTGATCTCGCAAGGCTCTACCATCATCTCTAATGCATAATGAATGGCATTTTCAACAAGAGGTTGTAGAACTAGCTTTGGGATCATACAATCCTTTACTTTTTCATCAATGAATAATGTAAATACCAATCGCTCTTCAAATCGAAATTTCTGAATGGTCACATAGTGTTCAACCATTTCCATTTCTTCTCTTACAGTAATAACATCATCTTTTATACTTATTGCATTTCTTAATAAATAGCCGAGTGATTCTACCATTTTGGATATCTGTTGTTGCTGATTTACCTTTGCTAACCAGTTAATAGATTCGAGTGTGTTATAAAGAAAGTGTGGGTTTATTTGAGATTGTAATGCTTTAAATTCTGTATCTTTAATTAAAAGCTGTTTTTCATAATTCTCTTTAATTAAGTCATTTATCTGCTCAATCATGATAAAAAAATTCCGATGGAGAATGCCAACTTCATCATGATATTGTGAAGGTGTAAAACTTTCTGCTACTTTAAAGTCCCCCTTTTGAACAAACTTCATAGCAGACACTAAATTTCCTATTGGGTTTGTAATTCTCTCTGAAAATCGGATAATTAATAAAATGGCTGAAATAGAAATGGTTAAAAACAAAAAGATTACCAAAAACTTGATCATTGTTACTTTCGCAAACATTGTTCCAAAAGGTAACACATTCCAATATGTCCAGTTAGCATAAGGAGACTTAGAATGAGTTACAAAAAAGCTTCTTCCATATATGCTTTGAATTTGATAACCCTGTTTACTATTAGTGGTTAATTGAAGTTTATCAAGATTTGCTAACGTGGTATCTTCAGCAAAAAATATATCCTCACCCTTAGAAATAGCAATAAATCCCTCACCTTCCCACTCTCTCGGAAGCTCCTTCACTATATCTTTCAATTTCACTTCTACAATCAATGTTCCTAGATTTTCTAAACTTAAATTTTCATATGATTTAATCTGTCTTGCTGAAAAAATCGTATCTTCGTCATCTTCCAAGGATATCCAACTATTGCTTCCATTTTTATCTTCTGCTTTTTTCATAACATATTCTTTTTGATCATATAAAATCATTGAGGAAACTCCCCCAGCTCGAAACTCCTTTCCACTATGATCAAAAAGATGAATTGACTGGATATATCTTTCAGCACCTATATAACTAGTTAATTTTTCCCAAACCTCTTGTTCAATTTGATATTTTTCATATTTTGATAAATTCTGTTTAGACCGAATTAATGCGTGCTGAATAACATCATCAGTCAAGATTTTGTAAGTTACTTCCTCGATATTCTTAAGTTCATCCTCTATTCGATTAGAAGACATAATTAAAACTTGTGAAGACTGGCGATATATTTGCTCATCATAGCTATTAAAAGCATATTGAAAACCCATGATTATGAAGGACAAACAAACGATTAATAAAATCGAGATAAATAAAATTAACTTGTATTTAATTTTTAAATTTTTATATTTATTTGAAATCAACACTTTTAAGTTCTTCATCGTTTAGAACTCCAATGTAGTAATTTACTGAATCATGGTAAGAATTAGATTTTGAAAATTTAGTAACCGCTTTCAAATTAAAACCCACAATTTATCTCCCCTTCTTGAGTAAAGAGAGCAGCCTTATTCTTGATTGCAGTAGATAAATTCTGTATACCTATTTAAGTGGATATGCCATAGTCGACATTAATGCTAATTGTGGCTGTGTAGAATCTAACCGGCTATATTGAACAATTATTGGAGAATCACTTTCTACTTCAATAGAATACGGAACACCTAAAGGTATAAAATCACCATCTAATTCTAAGGATGAAGTTCGTAAATGATTACTTCTTTTACCTAGTACTTTTACTGGTATTTTTTCAATTGGTTCTCTGTCTTCAAAATAGATTGAGATTAAAAGCTTTGCTTCACTTTCATTTAGATTTACAATACAAATTGACTCATGACTAAGCTGTTCACCAGAACTTAGTGGTGGGATAAATCCGTCTGGGATAATCCAATGTAACTCACCCTTTTTTGTATTCATTATAATACCCTCCTAAACTACTTTTATATGTTAAGGCATTTTGACATAATATTTCGATATTTTAAGATGCATCTGATTGTAATCCTCGTCTACCTAATGCCATTTGACGCCATTTCCCTTGTCGCCATCGCCAAAGCATGAGTAAACCTCTTAACCATTCATCAACAATAAAGGCTACCCAAATGCCTTTTAATCCTAACTCAAAATGAATTCCCAATATATATGCTAAAGGCACGCTTACTCCCCACATGGAAAGGATCCCGATGAATACAGGAAAACTGACATCACCTGCAGCACGTAATGAGTTAATGACCACAGCATTAAATGCACGTCCAGGTTCAACAAATGCAGTTAATAGCAGAAGAATACTTCCTGTTACAATAATATCATGATTATTTGTAAAAAGACGGAAAATTTGGTAACTAAAAAGATAAAGTATGATTCCAATAATCGCTGATACAATGATCGCAATGATAAGACTATTTATACAGCGCCTATAAGCTTCGTCAAATTTTTTGGCACCAACTTGATGTCCGATCATAATTTGCGTCCCTTGACCGATGGCTAAAGAAAAAAGCAGAACAAACATACCTATATTCTGTGCATAAACCTTTGTTGTTATGGCCTCTGTTCCGAGTAAAACGATAAAAGAGGTAATCACTAGCTGTGATCCATTAAAGGATAAATGCTCGCCTGCTGATGGAATTCCTATTCTTAGTATTTTCCTTAACTCAACATGTGGAATTTTTTTAAAAACATATAAAAATGGTAAACTCGGTTTCACTTTTTTAAATAAAATGAAAAACATCACAACTATTCCTATTAATCTACAGCAAATTGTTGAAATTGCCACACCCGTAATACCCAATACTGGAAAGCCAAATAATCCAAATATAAACAGTGCATTTCCAATTATATTAATCAAATTCATTCCAACAGTAACGTACATAGCATCTCTAGTGAAACGGTAACTTCGTAAAATAGCTCCCATCGTCATTAAACCAGATTGAAAACAAATACATCCTCCAACAATTTGCAGATAAAGTGTAGCATCAGCAATAAGTGTGTGTGAAACCCCCATCATGATAATAATTTTTGATGCGAAGAAAATAAGCGTAAGACCCATAATTAAACCGAAGAGAATGTTTGTCACAATCGATACTACAGCTATTCGACTAGCTTCCTTTAAAGATCCTGCTCCTAGATTTTGTGCAACAAGTACACTTGTTCCTGTTGCAACAAATCCAAACATCACAACGATGACGGATAGAATTTGGTTCGATATTCCAACCGCTGCCACAGCATCATCTGAATATTGACTAAGCATAATTGTATCAGCGTTTCCCATCAGTAAATGTAATGATGTTTCAATAAATATTGGCCAGGTTATCGCAAATAATGAAAGCTTCTGAACAGATTTCTCTTTCGATTTCATGTTGTTATCACATCCGTGACAAGTTTAAAATAAAAACTACAATCTAATAATAGAACGCTTTCATTTAAGTCCTTACTGCAAATTTAATTACAATTATAATAAAGTAACTATAAATAAGACATATAAAATTCAGACTTCATGTATTAGAAAACAGTGCAATACTATTAATTAAGATAAGGAAATTTATGAACCTCAAAAACTACTAATACCTCAGTAACATTTCTGAAATCCTAACAATTCATGTTTAATCGCACACTGGCATTTCGATCACAAATAAGCTTCCCATCAAGTATATCTAGCTTTGCAATCTGAAGTGAAGTTCGTTTACTTTCGTAGGATTCCACTGATATTCCTTCTTTTCGACCCGGATGTGTAAAATAAAAAATAAATGCTTCTTGCTCATGAATATGAACATCAGCATGATAGCCAAAAGAACCATCATCATAGCGAGTTCCTGGAATATGTAGAATGGTATTGTTATAGTTCCAGCTTTTACAATCTTTTGATACATAAACAGCTTGACCAGCCCATTTATCAACAACCATCCAATAGTAATCCTTAAAATAGAATACATTAGGGCCTTCATGAGGAAATTCTGTAATCACTGGTCCAACAACTTCCCACTGATATAAATCAGTACTATCTGCTGCATATGTATAAGAGTTATGCTCCTCATCTTTGTACCACATTCTATAGCCACCATCAGGTAAGGTATGAACACAAGCATCAATAACAAACTCAGAACTTAGCTTAAGATTTGATTCAAATGTCCAGTCCCACAGATTATTACTTGTATAATGAAGAATTTTCCTTTTGTGTCCTTGCCATTGATTAGGAACTCCTTGTATATAACTAACATACATATGATAAAAACCTTCATGATAAATAACTTCCGGTGCCCAATATGTATTTCTGCCTTTTTCAAAATCAAGACCTTGAAGTGTTCCTCTGTAATTCCACGTTTGCCCTCCATCAGATGATGATGCAATACCAATGTCTGTTCCATGAACCCAAGAAACACCGTCACAATGAACATTTGCACGTCGGCTTGTGTAAAGTATCCACCATTGCTTTTCCTCGTGATTCCATATTATAGTTGGATCAGCCGCACCATCAAAAATAGGGTCACGAAATAATGGTGAATTAGTTGTTTTAGCTTTGGTCAATATTCTCACTCCTACATAGTTATTTTCGAATTTTCAAACAAAGATATTTTATCTATTAAAAATTGTTACTTTTTATAGGAGATGGTTGATTGAGCTCCAGGTTGCTCGCTTTCCGCAGGGCGGTCGGTGAGCCTCCTCGTCGCTAAGCTCCTGTGGGGTCTCACCTGTACCGCAGTTCCTGCAGGAGTCTCACACCTTCCACTCAATCAACCATTGTTATAGTACTTAGTCTTCAAGGAAACAACAATTTATAAAGCTTGTGTTATCTTTTTTCTTAGATTATTACCTTTTATCCGATAAAACACTGTTTTCTCAAGAATTATTATTAGTTAAAACAATATAGTGTAATGTAGCGGAAGACACTTGACTCCTGCGGGTGTAGAGGAAAGGTCAAGACCCCGCAGGCAAAGCCGAGGAGGCTTGACTTCCTCCCCGGCGAATCTTGTGTCTGGAGCGAAATTAAACGAACTCATTAGTTTGCTAAAACTCATTAATAACAACACATTTTCCAAGTATAATCAATTATTATTATAAAAGGCTTCCTACTAAAAAAGACTTGCATAAAAAGAGTGCCATCACTCCTTACTACGAAGTGTAGTAAAGTGAATGGCACTCTTTAATTGATGAGATTATTTCAGATCTTCCATCTTAACAGCATCCATGTCTGTGAATGTATAATTTTCTCCTGCCATTGCCCAGATAAACGTGTAGTTGCTTGTTCCTACTCCAGAATGAATAGACCATGGTGGTGAAAGAACAGCTTGCTCATTTTGGACCACTAAATGACGAGTTTCTTGTGGCTCACCCATGTAATGGAATACTCTTGATTTCTCATCCATATCGAAATAAAGATACACTTCCATCCTACGGTCATGAAGATGTGCTGGCATTGTGTTCCACATATTGTTAGGTTCAAGTAGCGTCATTCCCATCATTAATTGACAGCTTTGAATACCATCTGCATGAATATATTTATAAATTGTACGTTTATTTGATTCACTGTCAGATCCTAAATGTGTTGGCTCAGCATCTTCAATTGGAGCTTTTTTCGTTGGATATTGCTTATGTGCTGTTGTAGAGACGATATAAAATTTAGCAGGATCAGAAGAATTGCTGCTTTCGAATAAAACTTCTTTATTTCCTAGGCCTACATAAAGACAGTCTCTTTTATTTAATGTATAACTCTGACCGTCAACTAAGACTGTTCCTTCAGCACCAATATTGATGATACCAACTTCACGTCTTTCTAAGAAATAATCAGTTTTTAATGTTTCTTGATCTTCTAGTTTTAGAGATTGAGATGTTGGAATGGCTCCTCCAGTTACAACACGATCATAATGTGAGTAGGTCATATTGATTTCACCTTGCACAAAAAGTGAATCAATTAAAAAGTCGCTTCTTAGTCTTTCCGTTGTATATGTTTTAAAATCTGTTGGATTTGTTGCATGTCTGATTTCCATTATTTTTTCCCCTTTCAAATTTGAGAATTGAGTTATTACTTTAGACTTTGGCTACTTTCATATATGTTGTTGCTTTATAACAAGTGGAGCGGAGGCTGATTTTCGCTACAATCAACCTAACAAAGTTTCTGTTCAATAATTCAAATCTTTTAGAAAAAGAGCCTTCGTTTAAGAGCTCATCCAGCCGCCATCAACACATAAAATATGACCATTAACATAACGCGAAGCATCTGATGCTAAAAAGATAACTGCACCTTTTAAATCATCAGGTGTCCCCCAACGACCTTGGGGAATTCTTGACGTAATATATTCATTACGCTCCTGATTAGCACGAAGCTGTGCTGTATTATCTGTTTCCATGTAACCAGGTGCGATAGCGTTTACATTTATTCCTCTACTTGACCATTCATTTGCTAGAGATTTTGTTAATCCAGCAACAGCATGTTTACTCGCTGTGTATGCAGGTACTCTTAAGCCACCTTGATAGGAAAGCATAGAAGCTATATTTACTATTTTTCCTGATCCATTTTCAAGCATATGTTTACCTACTTCTCGACATAGCTGAAAAACAGAATGTTGATTCACTTTTATCACTTCATACCAATCATCATCTGAAAATTCTTCAGCATTTGATCGACGAATAATACCCGCATTATTAACTAAGATATCAATAGTATTTGTTATTGCTAAAGCGTCATTGACTAGTTGTGCGGCTGCATGATCTTGTGATAAATCAATGGTAAGTTCATGGAATGTTCCACCAACTGCTTCGATTTTACTTCGCGTTTCTGACATATTACTCATTCCAGCTCCAATTACTGTTGCGCCAGCTTCCGCAAGACCAACTGCCATCCCTTGACCTAGTCCTCTGCTAGCTCCAGTTAATAAAGCCACTTTACCTTTTAAAGAAAAAAGTGATTCCATTTCAATACCTCCCCTTGTGTAACTTTGTATTAAATTGTTCGTTTATGTTCATTATAGTTTGATTATAACATAAATAAAAGAGATGACAACGATTAATTGACCGTTTATCATCTCTTTTTTTGTTTTTATATTTCTGCAAAATGTAAGTTTATTTCTCTATTTCTTAAGTTTTCTTTTATTATTTCGTCCAGATTTGTATCTGTCACGATTTCATTTACATCTTGAATGGAAGCAAATTGAATTAATGCTACTTTTTCAAACTTCGTGGAATCAGCTAACAAGGTAATATGATCAGCACATGCGATAATTTGTTTTTTCCAATCAGCATGAATACTATTAAATACTGTTAAACCGTGTTCAATCGAAACACCTGTTGTTCCGAAAAATAGCCGATTCACCCTCATTTTACTTAGCATCTCTGTTGCTTGTGCCCCCATTAAAGATGATGATGAATCAATTCTTGTACCACCTAGTACCATCAAACGAACATTATGCTTTGACAGCAGCACATTCGCAATTTTCAAATCGTTAGTAATAACTGTTATAGGAAAAGCCCCTAATAGCTTTGCAATAGCAATTGTGGTGCTTCCTCCATCCATTAAGATTGTATCATTTGGTTGAATGAGCTTTACTGCCTCTCTTGCAATTGCTTCCTTTACATCACTATGACCTAATTGACGTTCAGCAATTGGGAGCATTCTTCCCTCATCTTCTACTAATACTGCTCCACCATGTATCCTTTTCAATAGTCCACGCTTCTCTAAGATTTCTAAATCGCCACGAATTGTTTTCTCTGTAACATCTAAGAGCTTACTCAATTCAGAAACTTTAATGATTTTATTTTTATCTAATTGCTCCAGTATTCTTTCATGCCGTTCAACAGCAAGCATTATTAGTCCCCCGATACTTCAAAACCATTCTATTTTAATGATACTATTATAGGCTACTATCATACAAAATCAAACGTATAAAACTATATTACTTTTTCCTTGCATCCTGAACAGCTTTTATAAATGCAGATGCTGTTTCTGTTATTTCACTTAAATACTGTTCACTAAGCTCTTTTTTTGTATTCACTAAAGAACTTCCTACTCCTACTCCAGAAGCTCCTGCCTTAATGTATTCTCCAACATTAGCAACAGATATTCCCCCAGTTGTGATCAGTGGAATTTGTGGTAGCGGTCCATGAATATCCTTAATATAAGATGGTCCAAATACATTAGCTGGAAATACTTTGACAAGATCAGCACCATTTTCATAGGCTGAGAGAATTTCAGTTGGTGTTAAAGCACCTGGAATACTAACGACACCATATCTTTTAGCCATTTCAATTGTTTTACTATTGATCGTTGGTGAAAAAATAAACTTCGCTCCTGACATAATAGCAGTTCTAGCTGTTTCAGGGTCTAAAACAGTTCCTGCTCCAACCAATACATCATTCAGCTCTAAAGATGCTTTTTCGATGGCTGCACAAGCTCCTGGTGTTTCAACTGTGATTTCTAAAACCTTTACTCCACCTTTACTTAGTGCTTCACCAATAAGTGCAATATTATCTACTGTAGCCCCACGAATAACAGCAGCAACTCCAGTTTGCTTTATAATCTCAATATGTCCCATTTCTGCATCCCCCTTAACGTATAACATCTTCACGATTATTTGATAAAAGCTGCTCTACTTCATCTCGTTCAGGTAAGCCGTCAACATCTCCATTTACCATTGTCACGAGTGCTCCTACTGCATTTGCTCGTTCGACTGCTTTCTTTAGCTCAATTCCATCCAGTAATCCTGACAAAAAGCCTGCAGCAAAGCCATCTCCAGCACCTATTGGATCCACCACTTGCTTAACTGGAAATCCAGAAATTAAACCGCTTTCTTTTCCAGTGAAATAAAAAGCACCTTCTGCTCCAATCTTCAACACAACGATTGATGCACCATGGTTTAAAAATAATTGCCCTAGTTTATGTGGGTCACTTTCACCAAATAGAAATTCTCCCTCAGCAACACCAGGTAAAATAATATCTGCTTCTGCAGCAATTTCTAGTAATGTTTTTCTCGCTTCTTCTTCACCCCAAAGCTTTGTTCGTAAATTAGGATCAAAGACAATTGTCGTTCCTTCACTTTTAGCCAGCTTAATTGCTTCAAAGATTGTTTCTTTACAGCTATCACTAAGTGCCGGAGTAATTCCTGTAATATGAAGATATTTTGCTTTTGCTAAATACTCTTTATCTAGATTTTCTGGTGATAGTTTACTAGCGGCAGAGCCTTTTCGATAATAATAAACTCTCGTATTATGCTGCCTTCTCGGTTCTTTAAAGTAAATTCCTGTTGGTGCATCTTGATCAAAGGTTACTTGAGTTACATCAACATTTTCAGCCTTTAAAAAACCAAGAATTGCTTTCCCGAATTCATCATCTCCAAGCTTACTTATCCAACCTGACTTATGACCTAATCTTGCTAATCCAACAGCAACATTTGATTCCGCTCCACCAATCCTGTTTGTAAACTGTGTAGCATTTCTCATAAAACCATCACTCGTTGGAGTAAATACCACCATTGATTCCCCTATTGTAATAACATCCATCTCACAATATCCCCCTTTTGTGTGCAATTATGTTCGTTAACTAATTTTATTGTTCGTTTATGTTTATTAAGTATATAATGTTCTGACGATTTTCTCTATACTTTTTATTGATATATTGAAAATTATGATGAGAATTTAATCTAGATGTTCAAACTTTATAAGCACTCATAACTTCCTCCCCATGCTAGTTCAAAAAATGAAAAGGTAGCTTGCACACAATTTATCAAAAAAATAAAGACTTATAATTTCATTTCAATTTATATAGCATTAGTGTTGGTAATAAACAAAGTAGGGGTGTAGCATGGGTAAAAATATAAAAATTGATTCTCCAAAAATCGCAGGAGAATTAGAAAAAGTAAATTTCCAGGATATTTATTATGAAGAAGATCCACAATTAATGAATTGTATGGTTAGTAGTGCACAAGTTGATAATGAGGAAATTAATCGAGTAATCTTTTCAAAGGTTATCTTTAAAAATGTAACGTTTTTGAACTCTTCCTTTTTTAACATCGATATGACTGACGTTATATTTGAAAATTGTAATCTATCTAATGCACGGTTTTGTGATGGTATTATTCATAGAGTCACATTTAAGGATTGCAAGCTTGTTGGTTTGGATTTTTCGAATGCTAATTTGGGCAATGTTACTTTTGATAATTGCGATCTTAATCTTAGTAGTTTTGCAGAAGCTCGTCTTAAACAAGTAGGATTTATTGAATCTTTATTAAGTCATACCAACTTTTATGATTGTAAACTGAACAAAGTGAGTCTAAAAAGCTGTGATCTTAATGAAGCTGATTTTACTGAAACTTCTTTAAAAGGAATTGATATTAGTACATGTTCATTTGAGCAACTAACTGTGTCATTTGAGAATTTAAATGGTTGTGAGGTTTCACCTAATCAAGCCATAGGATTTTCGAGATTGCTAGGATTGAAGATTGTAGAATAACTAAAGTAAGGTTATGTTTAATACATAAAAAGGAACCACCACTCATTAATGAGCAATGGTTCTTTTTTCAAGTTTTCAGATTTAGATTTTCTTAGAAAACACAAATTATATTTGATAATCCAAAACATGTGGATTTGCAACATCTGGTTTCTCTATATTAATACCTTTCGATTTTAACAGCTGCTCTAATGATAAATGATTACTTTGTTCTGTATATTTCTCATTCCATTTAGCTTTATCAACTGTATCTCGAATGGAGCCCTTCATGCTCGCAAATAAAACAGTTATCTTTTTGTTATCACAAAACTCAATTAAATCCTCTAGTGTATCAATTGATATTGTATCAACATCATTAACACCTGACATATCAATAATGAGCCATTTTACCCTTTTATACTTTTTAAGATAATACCTTATCTTTTCCTCAATATAGGAAATGTTCGCAAAATGGAGACTCGAATCGACTCTTAATATTAAGACTTCATCAGAAGTTATTGCTTCAGGATATCGTTCTACATTGCGAAATGTTTTTTCACTTTTCACGTAGCCCATTTGGACAATTGATGGGTGTGAACTTTTATTTACTAATAAAAATAAAGTGAATATTGCACCGATTATAATTCCCCATTGAATTCCTATAAATAAAGTAACAAGAAAAGTTGTAATCCAAATCCATCCTTCAAATCGTTTGACTTGAAAAAGATGCTTTAGCTCTTTTATATCGACTAATTTATAAACGGCAACTAAGATAATTGCAGCTAAAACAGCGTTTGGTAGATAATAAAAAGATGATGTGAAAAACAACAACGTTAAGATGACAAGGCATCCAGTTATAACTGAAGTGATTTGAGTGGCGCCACCTGATTGGTGATTAACAGCTGTTCTAGAAAAACTGCCGTTTACCGGAAAAGATTGAAACCATGATCCAATAATATTTGATAATCCTAATGCCACTAATTCCTGGTTTGGATTAATCTTATATTTTTCCTTTTTAGCTACTACTTTTCCTATCGCAAGCGACTCCATAAAGCCTAAAAGAGCAATTGTGATTGCCATAGGAAGTAAAAGTTGAATCAACTCTGTGGATATAGAAGGAAATAAAAATTGCGGGAAACCTCCTGGTACTCTTCCTACAATCTTCACACCATTTTGATCTAAATTAAGTGATGCAACAACAGCAATTGATATAATAACAATTAAAAGGGCACTAGGTAATTTTGGAGCAGCCTTTTTCATAACAACTAAGAAAATGATGCTTATTACACCTATTACAAATGTAATAATATTAATCTCTTTTATTTCTTGAATGATTTCTATTAAAATAAGATGAATCTGTAGGTGGTTTCCAATTTCAATCCCAAATACATGTTTAATTTGACTAAGACCAATTGTAATGGCAGCTGCTGATGTATAACCGTTCATAACCGAGTGGGGAATGAATTTGACGATAAATCCTAATTTACTAAGACCTAACAGAAGCTGAATCATACCAACCATTAAAGCTAATAGAAGTACAAGCGATATATATGATCCTGACTCTGGAGCTTCAATTGTGGAAACTCCTGAAAAAACAAGTAATGATGTAATGGCCGTTGGTCCAATAGATAAATGTTTTGATGAAGCAAAAATTGCGTAAATAAATAAAGGCACTGTAGCAGCATATAACCCCATAACTGCTGGAAGTCCAGCAACCATTGCATAAGCCATTCCTTGAGGAATTAACATGATAAATAAAGTGATTCCTGCGATTAAATCTCTTTTAAAAAGCTCTTTATTATAAATTAATAAAAAATCTAATGGTTTCCACTTAGGCAATAAAGTCTCTCTCCTTCCTCTGAAGGCTATTTCATTATTTAAATATTTTCGTTAATTTTCACTTCGTTACATTACTTTTATTTAACTCTTTATAAAGAAAATATTATACAACTTAAGTATAGATAAAGATACAAATAAAATCCAACCCCTAAAAAATCGAGATTGGATTCAATAACATTATAAATTACTTCCAAAAGAATTTCAGTTTAAGAACATCCTTCATAAATTCATCAATTGATGCAAAGCTTCTCTGGTTATACCACCTTTGAACTGTTTCCATTAACCAAAAAGGGATTGCCTTTCCATCAATTTTTTCGTAATACGCATCATATCCTTTTCTCAAATGCTCCCAGCGATGGTCATCTCCAGGTTTACAATATTCGGATACATCAATTACTTTTGCTCTTCCATTCTGTAGTAATATATTTTTCAAATGAATATCTCGTGGATTTAATTTTTGTTTTACTACATAATTCCTTGCATCTTCTACATCCTTGATTACTTGATAAGGAATATGAACTCCCTGTAGTAAGCAATCATAAAGAGTGATTCCTGATTCAAAGCTCAGAACTAAATATCGATCATAAGCTGCAAAACACGTTGGAAAATATGGTGATTTCTTTAATTGATCATAGACTTTTGCTTCTAATTGAATTTTATCTTGTTTATCGTCTGCGAATAATTTAAACGCATAATCGGGTAAATCTATATATTGAAAAACAGCTGCATCAGTCCCGATACCAATGCATCTCAAATCATTTGAACTGCCAGTAATTGTTACAGGTTTATTGTTTGGGTTTGACATTATTTTTATTTCTGATAAAAGTTTATCAACGATTACCCATTTCTCTTCCATCATTTTCACCTATCTTTTTGGAATACTATCTGATTAATAAATCTTACTTGGGTTATGTGTATTATCTTATATATATTTTCTAAGAGCTAAGATCCTCCCACAAACCCAAATGTTCTACATTAATCTAACCACCTAGCATTTAATAAAATTCCTAAACTTTGTAATAACAATCTAATTCCCTATCTTATTTATAATAAAAATGACCTTTACTACCATGTAAAGGTCTAAAAAAAGACCTTTACCAATCTAGAATTGGCAAAGGTCTCGCTAACAATAAAATTGCCAACAAAGCCGGGGTGTTTTAACCCGTAATGACGACTTTGTTTAACAGCTACTCCCCTTTGGAGTAATGACGTCTATTCAGTTAACCTTATCTTAGCAAAGATCTGGTATATGGTCAATTTATAAGCCAAAAACTTACAAAAGCTTTTGGCAAGACGATAAGTGTACTCATTTCCCTGCCTGATGATAATTTCTTCATAAAAGAAGGCTGCCCATTTTTTCGGACAGCCTCTCAGTATTATGGTAAGTGCTTAATTTTTTCTTCGATTGATGTTCTATCTTTTGGAGTACTAATTTCCTCTGGGTAACCCACTCCAAAAACTCCAATCACATCATACTCATCTTGAACACCAAGAATCTCACGGTTTTTCTGAGCATTTCCTACAGAAGACCAGAATGTACCGACTCCTTCTTCCCAAGCTATCAGATTAAAATTTTGTACAAAGCAAGCAGTAGCTAGGGCGTTCTCTGCTTTTTCAACTTCTGTACTACCATGCTTTGATAAAACTGCCATTACAACAGGAGCATTGAAAAAATTAGCTTTATGATTTAAAGCTGCTCTTGTCTCAGGCCCTACCAAATACACTTCCCATGGTTCAGTCATTTTGTGATTTGGTGCCATAGTGCTTGCTTGTAGCCATTTACTAATTTGCTCCATAGAGATTGGATCTGCTTTGAAGCTTTTGATAGTACGTCGTGAATAAATGATATCAGTGATAGTCAAGTCATGTTCCTCCTTAAAAATATAAAATCCTCATATTTGCAGATGGAACCCTATAAGTATCCAGGAGTTCAGTTTCACAATAAGAGAATGGTATGTGACTAGGTTAAGATATTAGTTGTTAATTTGATTATAACAGGAAAATAGGTATAATCGATACATTCTAGTTAAGCAAATTTTTCTTTGACTGAATTGCTCCATGATTTTATTTTTTTAAAAAATTGCTTTAAAAATCTATTTAATAGGTTTTCCACATGACTTACTTCTACATAAATCGAAAACTCAATTCTACAGAAGTCAATTTGCTGGGCTTCTTAACTGTAAAATCTAACTGATACAACTCTTCTCTCTTCCCAAAATGATTTATAAATTCATTTTCTCGAATAATTAAATCTAGTTGCTCTCGATCAAAATACACTTTTATTTTCTCAGATCCTTCCAAAATTATCCCTGTAGAATCTTCAATGACCTTCATGACAGGAGTAATAAATCGTTCAACGATGGAAATTGGATTTTCTAAAAAATGAAATGTATCAATTAGAACCAGTTCTGGTGTATGATTTTTCTTCCATTGAAATTTCCTTACTAAATGCTCTAAGCTCTTCATGTTATATGCTTTATTAAGATCCATTTCAATTAAATCTTCTGTTTGATTGCTGAAATAATCTATAATCGTTGATTTGTGATTGTATCCTTCAGTTTGAAATTGATTGTTGATGACTGGCACCGAATGTCCATGAGATCCATTACATAAAAATGTATAACGTTTTTGGTTAAAATAATCCTCACAATACATTCCACTTCCTAAATCCTTAAAAAAAGATTCTCCTTTTGCTTGTAAAATAAAATGGCCAATATCATTATGATTATGTGGCTCATCATTATGTCCACCTTTACAAGCAAATACATACTCATCATGTCTTGAAATGAACCATTGTGAATCTTTAAGATAATACGTTTCGTTACGCCAAGGATTACCACTTAACTTTTCATCTAACCAAAGTAAATTTCTAAAAGCTGGTGCCCATCTACTACAATGGTCTTCATCATAAGATGCACGTAGCTCTACTTCGGGAACTTCAATATCAGGAAAAATAGTTTTTAAATAATGACTAAGACCTAAAAATATAGCTCCTCTTTCTGTTGAGTCAGAAAAGTTTACAACCTGATTTTTATAGATAAAACATTTTTGCTGAAAAAGAGCTATTTGATGAACTTTTTGAATATGAAATAAGTTAATTTCATCAGATGTTTTTTTCTTGAGTAAATCTGCAAAGTAGACATAAAAACCAAAACCGTACTGCCAGTATCCATATCCCTCCATACAAGCACCATCATTGTTAAATCCTTTTAAGTAATATGAAATAG
Source organism: Metabacillus litoralis (assembly GCF_007994985.1). GTDB lineage: Bacteria > Bacillota > Bacilli > Bacillales > Bacillaceae > Metabacillus > Metabacillus litoralis. The sequence continues at coordinate 230,425 of NZ_VOQF01000006.1, forward strand.
CTTTTAACACTTTCTCTAGAATTGAAGCTAATTGTTTATCATCCTTTATTAAATGTAATGCAGCTGATCCGATTGCGCCTGCACAGACCGCTGACCAATTATGAGTTGAGGTCTCCCAATCAAATGATTGTTTTTGGAAGGGAACAAGTACGCGACGAAATACCTCATTCACCATTCTTTTTTGAATGAGGGGATCAATGATATGCTCCGTTAATTTCAGTATTTCACTGAGTGTAAATGCGGTTTCAGCAGCAAACAAATCAATAGTGTAAAAAGGATCCTCAAATTGCTGAAACTGATCATCCAATTTTGTATCCATCTCAGTACTATTTTTTAAGTGGGCTGGTAAACACCATGTGTACTCATTGCAAATAGACCAAATGGTTTCATGAAGTTCCTTCAAATAAATAGGTTCATCCGGTTCTATCAACGTCATTAAAGCAAATGTATTTAAACGTCTTCTTGTTGCAAAGTAGCTTCTCTCATACTCAAGTCTTGATCCAGTTTCTCTAAAGATAGTAAACTCATAAAATGTGAGCTCTTGAAGGGGTGTTTCGAGTAGCTTTGTTGCTTCATCTTTTATTTCAAGTAATAGAGATTGATAAACTGTTTTCTCCTTTATTTCTTTAAACCAATTAGCTTGTTCTTGCTTTGATGAAAATAAAAGAGAGGACTTGTTCTTTTTAATCAAAGCATGTATTTGCTCATATTCTAAAAGCAAATAATTTTCACCTCACAATTTAGAGAAACATAATATACTCCTCTATTTAAATTGGAATTATCACTGCTGCTTCATCCAAAAATTGAACAATGATTTTCTCCTTATCTATTTCTACACTAGGAACTGCTCTCCAGCTATCTTCATCAGTATTAGTTGCTCCATACACAGCATTAACGAGGAAATGGGTTCCTGGCATAATTCTCTTCTGAATCGTCGGAATAACAGTACGAGAATGCAGAATGTTTGTATTTGAATTCGGATAAACTAAGTCAGCTCTACCTCCACCATCAAGACTTTTCATTCCGCTTGCTCCCGATGACATTTGAGCAAAACATTCAAGATTCATTTGATCCGTTTTTAATGTAGCTTCTCCCTTTTCACTTTCAATCCCTAATGCAAAGCCACCATCAGCTGTATCTAGTGTTCTGCTTGTTTTTATACAATGTATTCGAATATGCCAAGGTGTGCCTGGGACAATCCATGTTTGCACCTCTACGTCATTCCAAGGCTTCCATTTCGTATAGATATAATTCTTTTCAACTTTAGTATCTTCACATTCTCTTTTCACTCGATAAATATTATCTCCTTCACTCAAAGCTAATATTGAATCAAATGCTCCTTGTGAAAGCCCCCATTCTGCTCGTGGTACACTAAAACCAAAAGTAGTAGAATAAACAAACTTTTCATATTTTGCTGAGGTGTGAGTATGTTCGTTTGTTGATAGATGTCCTGAATTGAAAGCAAGAACATGATCTTTGTTTTGATTTCTAAAAATGATCATATGTGGTTCTTTCTGAATCCTTTTTTCCTGTAATAGAGGGAGTGGCTCCTCTTCTGCTCGCCAGAAGGGATGATCACCATCAAGAGCTAAAGGTAAAAATGATTTTAACGCCCAATAAGGTGAACCTGGTGAATTATAATTTTCAGCTACAATCAAGTTAGGATAAGAATATCCTATTGTTAAAATGCCATTATCGTTAAAGATAGGTTGCTTAAACCACCATCTCATGTTTCTAAGAATAATTCCTTTCATTATCCCTAATGAAAAAGGCTTAATACCTGCATAAACCGCAGCTCCCCAGAATGAAGACATGGCAAATCGATACGTTAAGCTTCGCCCATAAGGAACAGATGAACCATTTGTTGAAAACCAGTAAATAAACTCTTTTGAAAACATCTCTGCGCGTTCTTTATATTTTTTAGAACGGATAGGATCTTCTTTTTCCATAAACTTAGAGTAGATAAGGCCATAAAAATGAAGAGCAAAAGGTACATAATAATCTGAATGTCCATCAATACCATCCGAATACCAACCATTAGATACATAAAATTGATCAATTCTTTCTAAATTTTCTTCAACTTTACAGCGATCATATTGTTGTCCGACATTTTTCAATCCTAGATTAACAAGAACAGCAAAGAATAACCAATTACAATCATGTGCTTTACATTGATTAATTTGTGATAACCATTTTGTTAAATTTTCTTTTTCTTGTAGATTAAGAGGATCCCAAATCTTGCTTGGAATTAGTAATAAAGATAAACCAAAAGCAGCCATTTCAACTATTTTTTGATCAAAATGGGTTATTTCTCCCCAATATTCCTCATGATTAGGGTTTGTTCCATTTTTTATACCTTGCAGATGCATTTTCCACAGATCAGATTCTTTCTCTTCACAAGCAAGTAAGGGTGCTAAGCCCCATAATAATCTTGAAAAGGCCTCAAATTCAGATGTGGAATCAGAGTATGCAGCACTTGTATTTCCCAATTTCAACCTGGTAAACCCTTTACTATAAAAAGATTTTAATGGATTAAAAATTTGTTTTAGTGCCTCAGTTACATCTTCCCTAGATTTAAGAGGGTTTGTTTGAAGCGATTCAATTTTAGTAAGCATGAAATCATGATCCCCTTTCAATTTATAAGCCAAATTAAACCTAAAACCAGCTATCTTATCTAGTAGAACCAATTTCCACAAAAATTCTTATATTAAAAAGGAAGTAATCAACCCCTCTTTAAACGCTTACAAAATAAAAGGTGATATAATTCCTTACCGCTTTTCTCCTCTATACTCAATAGGAGTGACACCAACGTAGTTTTTAAACACTTTAATAAAGTAGCTCTGATTGTCATACCCTAACCTCTCACATATTTTCCCAACAGAGTCAACAGTTTGTTCGAGTAATTCTTTTGCTCTGTTCATTTTGGCTCTTGTCACATACTCAACAAAAGTACCACCAACTTCTTTTTTAAAAAGTCTGCTGAAATAACTAGGATTCAAATAAAGAATGTTCGCAACTTCATCAAGTGTTATTTTCTTTTCTAAATTCACTTCAACATATTTACAAGCCTCGAGTACTTCTTTTCGTCTGGATTTTGAACTAGTACTGTTAACTGCAGACAGAAGCATTTCAAAATAATGAATTAACCAGGTTCTTAGCTCTATTAAAGAATCGATTCCAATTACTTCTTCATGAAGAACTTCATTTGATGTATTAGTACCAAAAAACTGTAAAGCCTTCATCTTAACCTTAAGATCAAGTAAAAGTTTAAGAGTCCAGTCTTTCACAATTTCTGCTGAATATTCTTTTTCCTTAAAGATATCCATCCACTTACATATAAGTGGTCTAATCTCTGAAACATCTTTATTTATAATAAGCTGTCTGATTTCATTTGACGCCTTGTCATACCATTCAAATAAGCTTTCATTTGTTTTTGCTTCTAGTCGTTTTTTCTCTATTTTGCATGTTTCCATATAAAATCGTTGATTCGAACTATCGAGTAAATGATGCAGTGATGTTTTAAAAGAATGATAGGAATCAAATGGTTTATCTACTATAAAAGAGAGGGTAATATTTAATGAACTAAAAACGTTTCTCTGAATTTTCTCAAGACATTTTGTTGTTACTCCGTAACTATCTGACTTTAACGTTGTACTATATGGAAAGAACAAAAAAGATTCCTTCTCACTAAAATTAAAAGAAATGGCTATCTGATCATCATCATTTAATACTTCATTAATGACATTTTGGATCGAGAATAATAATGTATCTTCAGAATGATAAGATATCTTGGCAGAGCGATAATCTTGTATGAAGCATAATACAGGTATAAACATTCTATTCGTTAAATCCAACCCATAGGATCGTGCTTCATCGTAAATACCTTTATTTTCAAAGCTGCTTTGATCAATCGTTTTACGTAGAAAATCTCTTTTCATTGATTCTCTGTTTCGTTCAACAATACTCTCTAACTTGAATTCTTTTATTTTTTTCTGATCTTCTCTTTCTTTATTTTGCTTTAATTTTTTTAGTACTTCAGTTAAATCTTTCGGATTAAGTGTATCTTTTAAAAGATAATCTTGTACATTGAGCTTTAAAGCCTGATGTGCATAATCAAACTCATTGTGACACGTTAACATGCAAACCTGTATATTAGGATTTAATTCTTTTAATTTCTTGGTTAATTCTAATCCATTCATTTTAGGCATACCGATATCAGTTATTAATATGTCTGGCATTTCATTTAAGGCATGGGTTAGAGCATTAGCTCCATTTTCATGAGTGCTTTGAAGATTTAATCCTAATTGGTTCCAATTGATTGTCTCAATTAATAGCTCTAGAACTGGATAATCATCATCTACTAGCATTACGTTATACATTCATCATTCAACCTCCCCTTAAAACAGACAGTACCACTTTTGTACCTTTTCCCACTTCACTATACACTTCCATATTGAATGCATTACCAAAAGTCATACACATTCTTTCATATACATTTGTTATACCAATACTTGAGAACCCCATCTTATTTTGCACATTACTAAAGCCTGCATCTCTAGTTAGTCTTTTTCGTAGATTTAATAGTGACTGTTCACTCATTCCCTCACCATTATCTTCAATAATAATGAAGAAATCATTCCTTTTTAAAAAGGCTTCTACAGTAATTTTTCCAGCACTTTGATTTAATCCATGGATAATAGAGTTTTCAATAATTGGTTGTAAAATAAAACGTGGTATCGTTTCTAAATATGCAGTATCTGATACATTAACCTCAAATTGAACTGCTTCTCTTTGACGCATATTCATTAGACGTACATAATCTGTTACGATACCTACTTCATCTCTAAATGTGATCATGCCTTTGTCTTGATCAATGGTCATTCGTAACAATTTAGATAATGAGCTAATCATTTCAGCACTCTCATAATCACCCTTTTTCATCACTTTCATTCGAATGGAATTTAATACATTAAATAAGAAATGTGGATTAATTTGAGCCTGAAGCATTGATAGCTCTGCTTTTCGTTTTCTTATTTGAGTTTCTGTAATTTCACTGATCATTTCATTTACTCGATCAAGCATTAAATTAAAAGAATTAGAGAGTTTACCTATTTCATCCTTATTTTGAACGTTAGAACGAACCTTTAAGTTACCACTTTGTACAGTTTCTGCCACATTGCTTAAATGCACTAATGGCTTTGTGATTGTCTGTAATATATAGGCTAATAATAGGAAAAAGATAATAAATGAAATCAATTGAACAAGAAATACCTTTTGGAAAATTGAATTAATTTTAAAGATAGCTTGTTTGTATGGATTAACTGATACGAGCTTCCATCCCATATTCATTATTTGATGATCTGCATAAAGGAAATTCTCTTTCTGTGCAGTTATGATATTTGTAAAATTCGGATCTTGAATTTCCTTTATATAAGGAAATTTGTCCCCAATTTTTCCATTGTCTCGATGAGATAAAATTTTAAATGATGAATCTACAAGCATCATTTCTTCTTTACCAGGCAAACTTTCAAATGCTTGCTTCACTTTATTTTCCATTATAGTTACAATGACATATCCATAGATTTTCAGATTAGAATCTCTTAAAGTTCTAGCAACTGAAATCTGATAAGGATTACTTTTTTGTTCCGATTTGAAAACTGTTGGCTGACTTCCGATCCAAACGGCTTCATATCCAAAAACTCCATCTAGTTCTTTAAACCAAGGTTTATTAAATAGGTTTTCTGGATTATAATCACTTACAGGATAATTGGTGTAGTGCTTTCCATTTTTTAGAAGTATCGTTACATATGATTTTTCTCCAAGTAGTGTTACATTTTCAATCGTTTTAGACACTTTACTATACTCTACAAAGCTTTCATATGCTTCTTCTTGTTCTATAGTATGATCATCTATTTTGGCATTTTTCTTTAAAATAGTGTTAATTTCAGAATCAAGTTGAACAAAATTTGCAGCATATAACATATCCTCAAAGATTTTATTCAGGTATTCTCCTGCTAATTTCAATTCTCGATTAGCATTTGACAATGCCTGTTCCTTCATAGCATCCTTTGTTAAATAGTTATTAATAAAGAGCGTAATAATAGCAGGTATAACAATACAAATGATGGAAGTTAAAATAACTTTGTAGCGAAAAGAATGGGGTGGTAGCTTCTTTTGTATCTGACTCCACATAACTTACCTCCTCATGTAAAGGATAAGATTTCGGGATTAACTATTTTCCCTCTACTTATTATCTTATCAAAAGTTACTGAAGAGAAGATTTTTTCTTGTGCCTAGTTTGGATACTATAAAGGAAACATGGCATTAAGTACTCTTTTCGTTTAAATTCATGCAATAATTTCAAAACAACTGATTATTTCCTTTTAATTTAGCTAGACCTTCAACAAAATAGTAGTCTCCATAAATAAGTGGTACATCAATATTCTTCCCTTCAGGATAGTGACTAGTTCCACTAAGAATTAAGCCTTCTTCATTATGGTTATCCCAAGCACCATAGTTCTCGTAAAGGGATTTAAGTATTCTAGCACCAGCATTCCTATAAATTGCAGATTCTGTTGAACTTACTTGATCAGCCAATAACAGTAAACCTGATGCTGCAATTGCACCAGCTGAAGAATCACGATATTTTGTAATGTGATCAGGAAGCCTAAAATCCCAATGTGGAACATAATCTTCTGGTAGATTGGCAATAAAGAAGTGTGAAACATTTTTTGCTGATTGTAGATATTTATCATCCTTTGTATATTTAAAAAGTAATGAGAGACCATAAATTGCCCATGCTGCTCCTCTAGACCATGCTGAATCAGGACCAAAGCCTTGACCACCAATAGCTTCAACTCTTTCCCCAGTTTCAGGATCAAATCGAACAATATGATGTACAGAACCATCTTTTCGTATAAAATGATCTAAAACAGTTTCTCCATGCTTTTTAGCAACAATACTATATCTAGGATCTCCCGTTACATCTGTTGCCCAAAATAATAATGGTAGATTCATCAAGCAATCAATAATTGCCCAACCTGAATTTTTTTCTCCTTCATACCATGGATTCCAAGCACGAATATAGTTCCCTGAAGCATTAAACCTACCCATTAATAAATTTGCTACTAATAGCCCTCGTCTTTTAGAGTCTTCTTCATTTAAAAGTTTATATCTTGCAACACTTGTTAACGTCCACATAAAGCCCATATCATGATCTAACTTATAATAATCTGTGATAACAGTATCCAATTTCTTTTCACATTGTTCCGCTAATTCTTTATAGGAATCATTTTTTGTATCCTGATAAAGCAGCCAAAGTAATCCAGGCCAAAATCCTGCTGTCCACCATGAAGGAGCCTCCAATTGGTACTTCCCTTCAACACTTGCATGTGGAAAATTTGACCCTATTTTTTCACTCGTTCTTTCAACCTTAGTATTTACTTTCAGCCATGCTTCCTCAACCCATACTAAACTGCTATTCATCATATCACCTTTCCTATTTTTCAGTTTTCATCAGACATAAAATAACGAAAAGAAAAAGGCGTCAGCTTTTGCTGCATCCATTTCCTTTCCTCCCAATTAAATAGGTTGGGAGGAAGGGAAATGGCATTTACGCCTAATACATATGCATTTATCAACAATTATTTATTATTATCGATAATTTCTTGTGCTCTTTCTTGTGTTGCCTTTAATGTTTGCTTAATTTCTTGTTCACCTAAGATTAATTTTTCATACTCTTCATTTACAACCTTGTATAGCTCTGCTTGATAAGGAACAGGTGGGATGATCTTGGATGATTTTGCTCCTTTTAATACATTCACTAGTGACTCTCTATCTACTTTTTCAGGTGTTGCAGTATCTGCTAAGATTCCATCGATAATAGATCCTAATTCTTCTTCACTAACACCATTCCAAGAAGGAATATTTTTCCCTTGAACGATTTGACCTTCTGATGTGTACCAACGAATAAATGTATAAGCTTCTTTCTTATGCTTCGAATTCGCAGCGACAGACATAAAGTCAGTTGTAACTGGAGTATATCCACCTGCATCCCCTTCTTCATTCTTAGGGTAAGGAGCTACAGCCACATTAAAGTCTAGAGGGAATTGTTCTGTTCCTCCTAATTCTGTATTCATCCAGCTACCAATTAACACCATGCTTGCATCTTGACCAAAAAACTGATTACGATAATGAAGCTTCTGTGAAATAATATCTGTATAAGGTGTTGCAGATTTATCTACCTTTTCCATTTGAACACGCATTTCTAATGTCTTTTTAAACAAAGGACTATCAAAATTAGACGTACCATCTGCTTTAATAAATTCTGTATTATCTTCTTCACTAGCAAGAGCTAATTTCATAAATTCCATCCAGCCACCACCTTGTGGACCGTGAAAATATGTTCCATAATGATCATCTGTTGTTAGTTTTTTTGCATATTCCATATACTGTTCCCATGTCCAATCAGTTGGCACTTCTAATCCTGCTTCATCTAAATGATTTTTGTTTAACAATACGTACCAAGGATTGAATTTACCAGGAAGTGCGTAATAGTTATCATTAAGCTTTGTATCCACTTTATATTCTTCATTTATTGTATATCCTTCTTCTTCAATAAACTCATCAATTGGTGCTACCATACCTAGTGCAACGCGCTGTGCATAACTAGCAGGATCACTAAACATTAAAACATCTAATTGTTCACCAGAAGCAGCCGCCAAATCTAACTTCTGTGTTGCTTCTTGGGTGTCTCCCTTTTCACTAAGAATGACAAGATCAACATCTATTTTAGGGTACTCTTCCTCAAAAGCTGCAATTGTTTTTTCCCAATTATAGCTTGCTTCATTTCCGTGTGTATGGAACTTAATTGTCACAGCTTCATCAGATGCCTTATTATCCTTATCATTTTCTGTTCCAGCGGTGCTTTCTCCACCACCTGTACAACCTGCTAGTACCCCAACTAACATTGTCGAAGCAGCTAATGTAGACCAAAACTTCTTCTTCATCATATTTCTCCCCCTTATTAAGTTCTTCTACAATGAAAACCCTTACACGAAAAAGTATAGCAAAGGCTTTAACCATTAATATAATAATTATTTTACTCATATCGGAAAATATTTGACTTTTCAAAAAGTTTTCCTGCTACATATTGTTTTTTATTACCCCTTTACTCCACCTAATGCTATTCCTTCAATTACTTGCTTTTGTCCGATCATAAATACAATCAGTAATGGTAGAATAGCAGAAACTGCTGCAGCCATAATTAATGAATAAAACTCTCCATTAATTGTTGTAAACTTTTGCATTGCCAGTTGAATTGTATAAAGAGCATCTGATCGTAAGAAAATTAAAGGGTTTTGATAATCATTCCAAGTCCAAATGAACCTTAAGATTGCATATGTTGCAACTGCAGGACGCACGATAGGTAAAGCAATTGACCAGAAAATCCTCCAATGACCTGCACCATCAATTTTTGCAGCATCAATGTACTCGTTATGAATTCCCATAAAAAATTGTCTTAGCATAAAAGTTCCTAATACACTAAAGCTCCCTAATAATATTAGCCCTAAGTGACTATCAAACAACCCAATGTTTCGATAAAGAATAAATTGTGGAACTAAGCTAGCTTGTGGAGGAACCATATAAGTTGCTAAAACTATGATAAATAACCATTTACCTGCAGGAAATTTCACTTTAGAAAAACCATAAGCTGCTAAAGCTGAAACCGTACAAGAAACGACTGTTGTGAGGACTGCAACTTTTATAGAATTCCAATAATAGATATAAAACGGAAACTCTCCAAACCAAACTTGTTGATAGTTATTAAAACCATTCCATCTCTCAGGTATCCACTGAATAGGAAACTTAAATACATCTGCTTCTATTTTAAATGATGTTGAGAGCATCCATATAAATGGTAATAAAAACAATATACTAACTAAAAATACGATTATTGTAAAAATGAGTTTTTGAATATTTAGTTTCTTACTCATTAAGTTCCCTCCCTTAATAATGGCTGTTTTCAAAACTTTGTTGCTTTTAAATACATGAAGCAATCATCACTGTATTAAGTCTAGTGGCATCTTTTCTTCATAAAAAGATATCCTTATAGTGGAAAAACACAGTTTTCACTCCATATTTTGGTTACATAGCAACAATCGTTCAGAAAAGAGCCCTAATAATTAACCCATCTTTTTTGTCCAACCCATTGTAATATTGTAATTAAAAAGACAATAAAGAATAAGATAACTGCCATTGCAGATGAATATCCAATATCTAGATTAACAAAAGCCGTATCATATAGATGCCATACAAGCATGCTTGTTGAATGCAAAGGTCCACCTTTTGTTAAAACTGCGATTAAATCGAATACTTTAAACGTTGAAATAATACCTGTGATTAGTAAGAAAAATGAAGTTGGAGATACCATTGGGAAGGTAATATGACGAAACTTTACCCAAGAATTTGCCCCATCCATATCGGCTGCTTCATATAATTCTTTTGGAATCGATTGAAGACCAGCAATATAGATAATTAAATTAAAGCCAACCGAAATCCATATTTGAATTAACATAACTGATATCAATGCAAAATTCGGATCAGCAATCCACAATGGTGGATTCTCAATGCCTAATGACATTAATGTTTGATTGATAGGTCCTGACGAAGGATGAAATAATACTTGCCATACAACCGCAATGGCAACAACACTTGATATATATGGCATAAAAAATGCAACTTTAAAGTAGCTTTTCATGTAAACGCTTTTATCAATTACCACAGCTAAAAACAATGAAAATGCCATACAGATTGGTACTGTAAATAAGAAAATCCCATTATTTAATAATGATTTGTTAAATACTTTATCTTCAATTAAATCTTTGAAATTACTAAACCCAACCCATTTTAATTGATCAATTCCTTGAATAAACTTCCAATCTGAGAAACTTAAAATAAATGTAGCAAATATCGGCAGAAGCACTAATACAGAAACTCCAATAAGCATTGGAGAAACAAATAAAAACCCTGCTAAATTCTCACTCTTCTCTGTCTTTACTTTTCTTCTACCTATTTTCACTTTTGAGGATGTAGATATTTCGGCTTTCGAACTCATCGGGTATCACCTCTTTTTTAATATACCTTTATTATAAGAAAAGAAGAGTTTCGACACTTAACAGTATTTTGATAGATATTGCAATAATTTTTACTTCTTTTAAGAAAAAACAAGAGTCCACAAACAAAAGATCACCTGTTTCATCTATCAACTTTGTATTAATAACAAAAATAACACAGATATATTTGCTTTGTGTAACATGGCAGATATATCTGTGTCTAAGGATTAACGATCTATGAATTTGTGCTTAGATTCATACTTGCAAAGATTGAGTATGAAAGATACATCAAAACAAAAGCTACGCCACTCCCGAAAAATAATAACGCGACTCCTGGGAAGATCAAACCTATTAATATACCTGTCACCACCGCAAGAATCATTGTGAAGGTACGAAATGGAAATGAGGTACCGAGTAGAATGGCTGATTTATAATATTGAAGGATAGAACCCTCAAGATGTACATACACCGGGAAAATATAGATAAGGACAATAGAAAATATAAAAGTCATAATAACAAAGCATGTTAAAAAGATGTAATGAAGTATACCTTGCATTGAATTAATTAAAACCAAATCTATATACATGAAACCTATGATACATAACAATGTTCCCCACAGTATATTCGCCTTTTTAAACTCACTTTTATAAACATTCCAGAAAGAGGAAAAAATTGATATGTTATGCTCTCCCATAATCCATTTACGTACAATCGAAAATAAAGCTACAGTTGATGGAGCAATTCCAAAAATGATAAAACCTATTAGTGTGAAAAATATCCATAGTAGATTAATATAGGCAAATTTACTAATCCAATCACATATTCGCAATACCCCTGAAGTCCAACCTGCTGATTCCAAAATGTTCCCCTCCATTTGTTTTAGCAGCTATTAACTTAATCATAATTTGTATGTTTTTACATAAATATCACTTTTTTTACTACTTTCAGAAAATTTTTTACTCTTATTCATTTATGTAACTTTTACAAAGTTAATAAAATGAAGTAGAACCCAAGATCCTACTTGGAATCATAAGTAAGATAGTTTTAGAGATTTTGCCAATAAGTCGACCATTTCGTTGGAAACCAATTCTTCTTTATTATGTGCAGGTGTTAAGCATACAACTCTTCCCATACCATACGCATGAGTCCAGCCTGCAACAGTATTGCCTTTAGCTGAAACAGCTCTAAGAAACACATCTGTGTTGCTTTCATCACACGTCACAAAATAATGTTCATCAACCATACTAAACTGGTTTCTTATAGTTGTTACTTCTCCTGTTGGTTGATAACTAACATGCTGATGTTCACTCGGATGAAAATCAAATTTCCCCTGAACCATTTCGTAATATTTTTTAAAATTTTCATAGGAAGATAATCCCGAATGCCAAACAAACCAACTGCCACCTTGCTTAACATATTGACAAATTTTCTCTTCAAGTTTTTCACACATCCAGTATCTTGGCTTTTCTTCCGTTGGATTTAATCTATTTGCTTTGTATAGTACGACGATATCAGGGTGTTCTTGCAGCTTTTCAGTTAATTGTTCTGCTTTTATATACTCAACTTCCATTTGTTCTCCTTCATTTTTCAACTTTAATAAAGCATGATTAAGAGCTGGTGAAATGTTAGCTTCTTGATGATAATAATCACCTAGAAGTGCAATAACTTTTTTCATCATACCCCTCCAGAGTCATTTTTATCTTAATTGCCTTCTATCCATTGTTCTAAGTAGGAATGTAAATTGTCCCTAAACAAAGAGACTATCTCATAAGGTAAAAAACTAATGAGACAGCCACTTTAATATTATTAATATTTTACTTTCAGTAGTAATAGAAGGATCAGAAAGACTCTAATTTAAAACTTCTTACTCATTTTTTTCAACTAAACCTTCTACGGCATCCTGTAGGGAAACTCTTGCAGCAACTACTTTATCTGTAGTAGACTGTGGGTTCTTCAGTACAGATTTTGCTTTCATGAGTGCTTTATGGAAGTTTTTCCAGCTTTCCTTTGTATAGCTTTTATGATTTTTCTGTTCATGATCATCGTATAACTTTTGCAAAGTTTCTTTATTTACTTCTACTTTGTTTTTCCCATTAATCACATCAATACCATCTAAAACAAATGTTCCACCTTTAATTACCACTTTAGCTGTATGCTTTTTATCCTTAAATCCTCGAATATGATAAGAAGTTTGTCTATCACCTTTAGCATATATCCTAAAGTTCTCATCAACTAATTGATCATCAACATACACATCAATTAAGGCATCAGGAGTGGCACCAAATAAGTTGAAGCCTGATCCTTCAAATTCAAAAACCATCATACTACTACTAGGATTATCTGTATTAGGCTTGCTATAGATATTTACTCCACGGTAATCCATGAATGTTTCTAGCTTTTCATTATCTTTTAGTGACACTTTAAGAGTATGTGGTTTTTCTTCAAGACCTCGTATAGAGTATCTTACACCTGTGCTTGAATCTACGCCAAAATTCCCCACATCAACTCCATCAAGTTCAAAATTATAGAGAGTTTTTTCTCCTTTCCCAGCCAGATAATCAATACCTGAACCAGTAAAGTTTATTAAAAGATATGGATCATCATTAAAATTAGCCCATGCATTTGTATTATTGGAACCCCAAGAAGCATTTTTTCTAAATGCATACACTGTATTTTCTTCGTTTCCAACAAGCGATTCATCCGAAATTTTAACAATATCATTAGCACCTAATTTTTTTACAGCTAAAATAGGATCAGTGGTTTCAATTTCTGCTTTACTAAAGCTGATATACTTTTCTTTTGCTACAACTTTAAGTGTATGTTCTTTGTCTTCAAGATTTTTTGAAGACCATACAATCTGATTTATTTGACTGTTATTAAGATAATTCGCTTCACCGACTAATTTTCCATCTAAATATACATCGCCTGTGCCATTTGAAGGATTTGTGATACCAAACAGTCTGATCTCAGTTCCCTTAAATTTGATCTCAAACGAACCGCCTACAGAGCTCCAAGCATTTGAACTATTGGAAGACCAGTTGCCCGAATAAAATACCTTATTTAATGTCCCTTGCGTTGTTGTTGAATCACCATGAGCTACCGTCACTCCATTCCAAACAGGGACATCTGTTGCTGCGGTCATTTGTGTGCGGTTAAAGTGTGCATAGCCCGCTTGTGTATAGTTCCATTTACCAATATAGCTAATTGGATTTAACAAGTTAGTATTATTTAGAGCTTCTTCCTCGGTTTTATATAGATTTCCCTGTGCACTATCTATCTTTTCTGACTCATAGGTATATCCCTTAATTGGATCTACACGTAAATTATCAATAAGAGTTTCATAGTATCCAGATCCTAGGACAATTCTTCCAGACATTACCGTTGAATCCTCATCCGTATACTGATCAATTTCTTTTCCATCAAGGTAAAGTGTGAACACATTTTCCTTTGCTTCAAGAGCTAAATTATGCCAAAGCTTGTTATCGAATTGACCAATTTCTCCGCTCTTTACAACATTACCCAATTTAAGGATTTCATACTTGCCATCTGAATACACTCGGGCATTATATGGTGCATGTGAATCTAAACCACCGGCTTTCATTTGTCGTACTCCAATTAAAGCATAATTGCTTCTTCCCTCTACTTCTGGAGTATGAGTGTCTAATAAAAAGTCATAAGAAACCTTATAATTCACCCATCGATGATCACCAAGTGTTGTATTTGGATTACTAGTTGATTCTGAGCCATCTTTCCCACCCCATACAGACCATTCTGATGCGATAATATCAGGATTTATTTTCTGCTGTAGCATATTTCCATGCTTTTTGGCATCAGGAATCGTTAACTCAGTACGTTCTACACTTCCACTAGAAGCAGGCTTAGTTGCTTTTTTCACAACTTCAAAAGCACCTATTTGGTCAGTTGTATAACGTGGAGTTCCTCCTCTTCTTTCAACATAATCTCTTCCTTTTTCATCATCACGATATTGTTTATATTCAAAATCATCTTTATAAGGTAAAGATAAAATTGTGTCTTCAGATAAATCAACTGGCTGTGATTCATATTCAAAGCCTTCTACTTCTGACTCTTTATCTAATGTAGAAATCGTTACAATTGAATAAGGTTTCACTTCAATTTCATATTCTCCATTCTGCGGTGATATAACATGTATGTTTTTAAACCAATTAGCATCATATGCTTGTCCTTCATCTGCACCACGTGTTTCCCATACAAAGATTGGTGCATTTTCCTTGCCATTTAAGTTTTTTGTATTTATTTTATATTTTCTAGTATTCTTTGTATTATTTGCAAAAACAGTTGTATAGTCATCTGTTTCTGGATCTTTTAATGTAAGGTAGTTATGAGTACTTGTATCAACATCAACACCACCATCAAAGAAATTCCCATCACTATATGTTGCATCTTTCACATACATCCACCGCTCATTTTCAGGTGTCGAGTGATCATCATATCCAACAAAATTCATCACATGACGCACACCTTGCAATCCACCATCTACTTCATAAAAACCAGACCACGGATCAAAGGCACTAATTAAATGCTTCGGATTGTAGGCTGATCCTTCATAAAATGCTGCTACTGATGGCTGGAAATCAAATGAAACAGCATTAAGTGGATTACTTGCTGCCCCTGTCCATGAATACACTGAAATGATACGTGAGGTAACATCAATAATTCCAGCTTTCCCCCCGAGTCCACGATAATTCGGCTCCATATTTTCGCGATAACGTGCATTAATCATCGGCGCAATTCCTTCAGACACCCAAACTTCTTTAGGCTTCTTTCCTAGTTCTATTAACTTGTTTTGTAATTCAGTAAGTTCATTTGATCCATTTAATCCATAATGAGAGCTGATAACATCAATTTCATCCATTAAATCTGGATGATCAAGCAAAGTCCTACTTATTGTTTTTGTATCTCGGTAACCATCAGAGGCAACTAGTTTAATATCTTTATAGTCAGCTTCATAATTTGGTTCTTCTTTAATAGAAGTAGTAAAATATTTAAGCCAATCAAGTTCGTTTTTACCATTATTTTGCGCTCTTTCATTCTGGGAAATTCCAATATAATCTAGTTTAAATCCATATTCATCTTTAACGGCGTCCATTGTCTTTTTGTACCATTGATATCTATTTTCATAATCAAGGGTCGCAGCACCAGTCCAAGTAAACCTGGGTTCACCCCAACGTAAAATCTCAGTCGTGATATCAGGGTTGATGGATTTTGCATCAGCTGCAAATTGGAACCCGGCTCCTCTTAATACATTTGCTGGCTCATCACTATACCGCATTGTTGCCGGCTCAGTTCCGGAGGATGAATTCACATCAGCACCTAATTCTATTTTGACATGTGTTAAACCAGCACCTGTTTCGTTATTAAATAATAGATTCATAATTTCCCAATATTTCTCTGGGTGTTCTTCTTTATAATCTAACATCAAACGAGATGTATTATTTGCTGTAACAGTTCCAAACCCTTTAAACCTGTTATATTCATCTACATTTTGACCATCAATTGTAATATTTTTTGTGACCACTTCAGCTTTGGATTCATTCGGACTCACGGTAATGACTGACCCCACTAATAGGGTAGTAATAGCTACAGAACCGATTAGTTTCTTCATTTTCTTTTTTCTGAGCATTATTTTATCATCCCTCACTTTGATTATTCAATTAGCCAAGATAACTACTTAAATGGGAAAAACTAGTGTCAATTGTTCCTACTTATTTAAAGATTACCTCACCTCCTTTACAGAGTTTAGATATATAAACCACCTTCATAGGTTTATGGTTTAAGAATGCCATTTACTATTCGTTTGCTTTTTCTGTAAATTTTTAGAAAATAGAAGTAATATTTGTCTAGTCATATTTCAAGAAGAAATTACAAGGTGATTTTGGGAAGTGATGTCATTACAATATAAATGGTAGCGTTTACATTATTTCATATAATTTCATACTCTCTATACCATTATATTGACTAAATATAGTAATTTTTTTACATCTTCAGTTTATTAATCTTTCTAATGAAAACAAAAAAGCTCCAATCCCAATCCTAACAGTGGAACTAAAGCTTCTCATACTATGAAGATTCAAGAGGCATTTGAAAACTAATACTCCCTTAGTATATTTTTCCACAAAACACCAATCCTTCTACTTAAAAACTCATGAACTAAAGTACTTTCTCCAACCACCTATGAGCAAGAATAGGCCAAATAGCAATACCTTCATCATGTTGACGCTGTGAAAAATTCTTAACCCCTTGAATAATCGCTTCTTTTAAACTTAATTTTTCTGAAATTTCCCCTATCATTTTTAAGGAAGGAGGTAGTTCAATGTTATTTTCAATATAAAACTCTATCGTTTCTATATATTGCTGCATCGTGTAATATCCATCATAATTCCCACTAGCCCAATCTTCGTTTGCTAATGAAATACCATGCCCGCCATTGCCAAACACATGAAGTTCAAATGGGACTCCTTGTGCTTTACATGCATTAGCAAATAAATAGCTATTTTCTACAGGTACATGTTGATCTGTAGCTGTATGCCAAAGAAAAATTGGAGGTGTATGTTCTGACACATGGTTTTCTAATGACATATATTCCAATTCCTCTTTTGTTGGATCTTCACCTAATAGTGCTAAAAAAGAATCTTTATGTACAAAAGAAGTAGATGAGATAACCGGATAGGATAAAATCATAGCATCTGGTCGATTACTGATATTTTCATATTCACCACTGATTTTTAATTCCTTTGCATCATAGTGAACTGCAAGGCTAGCACTAAGATGCCCGCCTGCTGAAAACCCACAAACCGCTAATTTATTTGGAATGATTTTAAATACTCCAGCATTTTTGCGAAGAAACATAACTGCTTTGGATAAGTCCTTTAAAGGTTGCAGTTTTAATGGATTTTGCGCTAATAAATTTGTTGTATATGTGATGACAAATGTATTGTAGCCTTCTTTATAAAACTCCTTAGCAACAAGCTCTCCTTCAGCAGGAGACACCCTTTGATATCCGCCACCAGGAACGACTATCATTGCTGGTCTTATTTTCTCATCCTCATCATGAATATATGTAACAATATTCGGCATGAAAAGGCCTTTGACAGGGTATGTATAATCCGTTTTTGTCCAAAGGTGATACGCATTAGTAAGCAAACTAATTCCCCTTCTTTCAACAGAAAAAATGAAACACCATAGGTACAGAATGCTGGTGAAATTATCTATCAAAACGATCTCTTTTACTAATCTACTAGACTTAGCTAGTAATGGACTACTAACTAAATCTAGTATTATAGATGAAACAGTGAAAATTTAGATAAACTCATGTAAAAATTCAGATAAACTTAAAACGGCTAAAGATTGTCCATATGGCATTGTTGTCGTTTTGATTTCCTTATAAAAATCTAACGTATTACCCATACCAGTACCTACTGAGACTTTTTGTAGAGCACCTTCTTCGTTAATTTCTTCTACAATTCCCTGAATGGCTTTATAAGCAGTTTCCCGATATTCTTGACCAATATAGCGTTTATGAATAGATTTCAAGATTCCATAGGCAAAGCCCGCAGTTGCTGAAGCCTCCAGATAAGATGTTTTATCATTGATTAGTGTATGCCATAATCCGCTTTCATTTTGAAATTCAGCCAATGTTTCGATCTGTCTTTTTAATGTATCAATAAGGAATTCTCTTAAAAAATCTCCTTCTTTTAGATCTAAAATTTCAATAAATTCCGGAATTGCAATGGTAATCCAGCAATTGCCTCTGCCCCATAATGCTTCTGCATAATTGTGATTTTCTTCAAATGTCCAGCCATGAAACCATAATCCTGTTTTACGGTCACTTAAATACTTAATATGAATTAAAAACTGTTTTTTTGCTTCTTCAATATATTCTTGTTTATGAAACAGTCTCCCGATTTTAGCTAAAGGTAAAACTGTCATCATCAACGTATCATCCCATAGCTGATTTTTATTTTCTGGTCCATAAGTCATGTGTTGAAGACCATCTTCTTTTGTTCGTGGCATATCATGCATAACCCACTCGGCCCAATTTTCTAAGTAAGGAACAAATGTCTGGTCCTTTGTTTCCTCATATAAAAATGCTAACGTTAATAACGGGGCCATTGTGTTAACGTTTTTTGGTGGAACACCTTCTTCAAATCTAGCTTTAAACCATTCTGTGATAATATCTAAAGCCTTTTGACTGTTTGTTAGTTTCCAATATTTGAAGATTCCGTACAACCCAACACCTTGAGGCCAGTTCCAAACATTCCAACTTTTATCATCAACAACTAAACCATCAAAGTTTAATAAAAATTCACCCGTGTTATCTTTAATTTGTGAAAGGTTATCCATTAACACATCTATATAGTTTATAATGTCATTTTTTTCTAAGATAGCTTGTTTTTGAACCATAATATACCTCCTGATAATTTTAGTCATAGCGTTTAATCTACAAATTCTAAAATAAAGCGCTCTCAAATTAATCTTTTAAATTTCCTAATCACTTTGGATTACTTTTGCTTCACTGTTATTACGTGTTTACTTTTTACCACTTTTGTTTGTTTATTTCCACTTTAATTATAGAAAATTAACTCTCTATGGTCAATAGCAATATTCGCTTTCTTCTTACCGTCACTTCTTAAGGAAGCGTATGGTCCTATCTCACTTGGAATAAACTTTTGTAAGCAACAGTAAAGCGATGGGATTCTCCCCATCGCTTATATTATAAAGTGATACCTACTAAACTCGCTCTTTTTAGGAAAACAGAAGATTGGAAGATTTATAATTGAAAAATACTTTCCTTTAAGATCCTAACAATAAAAGCAAAGTCTTCTTCAGTAATACTTAATGGTGGAGATAGCTGCAAGACATTATTATAGCCCGCAACGGTATCACCATTTTTACTAATTATTAACCCTTTTTCTTTACAAAGTCCAATCACTTTATTCACTTTATCTAGACTTGCAGGTTTCTTCGTTTGCTTGTTTTCCACTAGCTCAATTCCTAATAACAGACCTTTTCCACGTATATCTCCAACAAATGGATGATCTTTAATATCTTCAAGTTCATTTAACAACCGTTCTCCTAACTCTTTAGAACGTTGAACTAGCTTCTCATTCTCCATAATTTCCAAATTTTTTAGAGCTAAAGCACAAGCAGCCGGATTTCCACCAAAGGTGTTAACATGTCGGAATCGGTCATACTCTTCATTACCACTATAAGCTACGTAAATTTCTCTTTTCACTGCAGTTGCTGATAAAGGAAGATATGCACTAGTAATCCCTTTAGCCATTGTAATAATGTCTGGTTTAACATCATAATTCATAAATCCAAACGGTTTTCCTGTTCGACCGAAACCGCAGATAACTTCATCACAAATAAGTAATGCACCGTGCTTTTCACAAATTTCCTTTACTTTTGACATATACCCATCAGGCGGTATTAAAATTCCACCACCTGTAATGATTGGCTCCATAATGACACCAGCTACTGTTTGGCTTAATTCCCATGTCATAACACGATCAATCTCATGAGCACTTTCCAATGTATGAATATCTTCTGGATTACGATACATATCAGGTGGTGCCACATGCAGAAAACCTTGACCTAAAGGTTCATATTTGTATTTCCGTTCTGCTTGACCTGTTGCTGCAAGAGCACCCATTGAATTACCATGATAAGCCCGATATCGTGAAATAAACTTATATCGGTTATTATCACCTTTTTGTTGATGATATTGCCTGGCAATTTTGAAGGCTGCCTCATTTGCTTCCGAACCACTATTAGAAAAGAAGATGACATAATCGTCTCCAAGCCATTCATTCAATTTTTCTGCTAGCTTTATGGCAGGAACATGACTATGTGCAAGAGGGTAATAGGGCATCTCCTTTAGTTGTTCGTATGCGGCTTGAGCAAGTTCTTTTCGACCATAGCCCACGTTTACACACCACAAACCTGACATACCATCTAAGTAGCGATTACCATTTATATCTGTTATCCATGCTCCTTCTGCTTTCGTAATAATCAAATTAGAAGGATTAGGAGCAGATCCTTTCATTGAATGCCAGAGGTATTTCTCATCTGTTTTCTGCAAATTGTGTGTATGATTGGTTGTTTGCATAATAATCAACCCCATCTTCCTTTAATAGGTTCAATGATTAGTAACGAGCAGTAAGCATTTTCTTGCGAGTATAAAACTCTACTCCATCTTTACCATTTGCATGAAGATCACCATAAAAGGATTTCTTATAACCGGAAAATGGGAAGAATGCCATTGGTGCTGGAACTCCAAGATTGACCCCAAGCATACCTGCATCTATTTCTTCACGAAATTCGCGAATTGCGCTAGCACTATCAGTATACAAACAGGCACCATTTGCAAATTCAGATTTATTTGTTAGTTCAATAGCTTTCTCTAAAGTACCTACTCTAACGATCGATAAAACCGGAGCAAAAATCTCCTCTTTCCAAATGGACATGTCAATTTGAACATTATCAAAAATCGTTGGTCCAACAAAATAACCTTGCTCTTTTACTACATCATTTCTTCCATCTCGAATGAGAGTTGCTCCTTCCTCTTCACCACTTTCAATATAATGAACTGTGCGATTTTTATGTGACTTCCGAATAACTGGTCCAAGGAAAACACCTTCATCTAAACCGTTCCCTATTGTAAGATCATCTGCTGCTTTTTTAAGTCGAGCAATTAATTCGTCAGCAACATGACCAACTGCAACTACAACTGATGCCGCCATACAACGTTCACCAGCAGAACCAAATGCTGCACCTATAATATTTGTCACAGCATTATCTAAATTTGCATCAGGTAAAACGATCGAATGGTTTTTCGCACCAGAAAGAGCTTGAACACGTTTACCGTTAGCAGCTGCTGTTTTATATACATACTCAGCAACAGGTTGAGACCCAACAAATGAAACTGCTTTCACATCCTCATTTTCCAAAATACCATTAACAACATCATGTGCTCCATGCACGATGTTTAATACCCCGTCTGGAAAACCAGCTTCTTTAAATAATTCTGCCAAGCGATTTGCTAATAAGGGTGTTCGTTCAGAGGGTTTTAATACAAATGTATTTCCACATGCTATTGCCAGTGGAAACATCCAGCAAGGAACCATCATAGGAAAATTAAAAGGTGTGATCCCTCCTATAACACCTACTGGGTAACGATACATACCAGATTCAATACCAGTCGCAATATCAGGTAGCTGCTCTCCCATCATTAATGTTGGTGCACCTGCAGCAAATTCAACACATTCAATCCCTCTTTGAACCTCCCCATACGCTTCGGTATAACTTTTACCATTTTCTTGCGTTATTACCTTCGCTAACTCCTCCCATTTGTCGATTAATAGTTGTTGATAACGAAATAAAAATCGTGCACGTTTCGGTACTGCAACCTTTTTCCATGTTTTGAATGCTTCTTTTGCCACTTCAACTGCTTGATCTAAATCTTTTCTAGTTGAAATGGGTACTCGTGCTATGATTTCACCAGTTGCTGGATTTGGTACTTCTTCCATTGACCTACTTTCAGACTCAACCCATTGTCCATTAATAAAGTTTTTTAATGGTTGTACAGTTTCTGTTACTTCCATTTATAAAACCTCCTATGTTACCGATATTTAAACTTCTTAAACTCATTATATTTGCAATGAACAACATCATTCATTGGACACTGTGTAAGTTTCTCATTTGAAATTTTCTACATTATGGGATATACAAAATACAAGTGAGAGATATTTGTGATAAGTCAACATTAAATCAAACAACTTTTTTATGGAATAAATTCTATATTTTACTGAGCTTAAATACCCAATGCTATGACGACCTTTATCGCAATCCTTCCTCTTGGTTAAGGGCTTCATTGACTCTATGACGACATTTCACATGTCTTTCCTCTCCCTTAAAGCTGACTACAGCGTGAAGGAACAGTCTAGATAGAAAAAATCCAATAAAAAAGGCTGTAGACAAACTCGATCTTTTATCGAGTCTGTCTACAGCATGAATGAAAAGGGTAGCTAGTTTATTCTAGCTACCCTTTTCCATATTACTTATTCTTTTAAATCCTCAATTGAGTCAATATCCATATATGCTGGTACAACTAACCCAAGCTTAGTTCCTGTAAGGTTTGCACCTAGATCTTCAAAGTTTCCTTCATATTCAGCATAATAATCAGCGTGAGTTGTTGGTAACCATGCGCCTACCATTGCATCAGCACTACCATCTGCAATACCAGCCCACATTGGACCTGCATCAACCTGAACTAATTCTACTTCATATCCAACACTTTCTAGAACATTCCCAGCAACATGTGTGCTTGCAATTACGTCATCCCATGCTACATAAAGAAGCTTAAGCTCTTCACCTTCAACCTCGTTAACACCTTCAGTCCATGCGCTAACTACCTCTTCATTTTCACTTACCCATTGTTCTGCTGCTTCAGTTGGTTCATTACCTTCTTGAATTAAATTCATAACTGTTTCAATATGCTCTGGCTCCCAGTTAAATTGATCAAGAAGCTTATGAGCATCAGGTTGATCTTCCTTTAATCCTTGACGAGCAATCGTGTTAACATCTTCAGCTCCACCATAGATTCCTTTTGGGTCTTCAAGGTATTTTAAGTCATAGCTTGCAAATTTCCAGTGTGGACTCCAGCCTGTTACAATGATTGGCTCCTCTTTGTCATATGCCTTTTTCAAAGCTGCGGCCATAGCAGCACTTGAACCTTCTACTACATCCCAGTCATCTAAACCGTATTCTGGTAAAACTTCATCAATTGTTAACTTCATTAATCCTGCACCAGGATCAATTCCTACTATTTCATAATCAAGCTGTTCTCCTACAGATGCAGTTGATCCTTCTGATTCTGAAGACGTTGATCCGCTTGTTTCATTTCCTCCACACGCGGCTAAGCCTACTGTTAGTGTTAATGCTGATGTAATACCTATTAATTTTTTTAACATTATACTGTTCCCCCTTGTTTTTTCTTACCTATATTTTGTGTGATGCGGTCTAGTAAAATAGCAATAACAACGATTGCTAGACCTGCTTCAAACCCAACACCAGTTTTAATTTGTGTTACAGCACGATAAACCTCTGTACCAAGTCCTGGAGCTCCTACCATAGAGGCAATAACAACCATTGATAAAGCCAGCATGATACTTTGGTTAATTCCTGCCATTATCGTTGGCATAGCTAGTGGTAGTTGTACCTTAAGAAGCTTTTGCTTTGTTGTAGAACCAAATGCTTCAGTTGCCTCAATTAAATCTGCTGGTACCTGCTTAATTCCAAGTACAGTTAAGCGAATTGTCGGTGGCATCGCAAAAATAACAGATGCAATAACTCCAGGTACCACACCAATACTGAAGAAAAAGATGGCTGGTAGTAAATAAACGAATGCTGGCATAGTTTGCATCAAATCAAGTATAGGTGTTACTACTTTTCTTACTCTTTCACTTTGTGATGCCCAAATACCAACTGGAATTCCAATCACAATGGAAATCAACACGGCAGTTAACACAAGAGCCAAAGTTTCTAGCATATCTTCCCAATAACCTAAATTATCAATAAGAAATAAACCTATTAATGCAAATAAAGCAATTCTTATATTACAAACCTTCCAAGATAGTAAACTTATAAGAATGATTAATAGAATAGAAGGTATAAAGCCTAAACCAGATACGATTCCTTCAACAAAGAATTCAACACCAGTAGATATACCATCAAACAATCCATCAAAGGTGTTTGTCATCCAGTCAACTAAAGCATCTATCCAGTCTGCTAAGGGAAGCTTCGGTAAAAATCCTTCCATCTTACATCACCTCCCTAGTTTCTGGTGCTTCAGATTCAGTTTCATTTATATATTGTTCATTTCCAGTAAGTGCACCAATAACAGCACCCTTAATTAAAATTCCTTTTAATCGGTTATTTTCATCTGTAACTGCAACAGGAATAGTTGCAGCTGACACTTTTTCAAATAAATCTATTAATAACGTTTCCGTTCCAACGACAGTAGTATCTTTTTCGAGGTAGTACTCTATTGACTGATTTTCTTCAGCTGCTTTTGAAGCATCTTTTGCCGTAATGACACCAAGAAGCTTCTGATGTTTATCCACAACATATATAGATGAAATTCCTAAGTTCTTCATTAATTTAAGCGCAACACGTGGACCTTTATCAATTTGTACGGTCTCAGCACGCTTCATAACATGTTGTGCAGTTAGTACCTTCGAAAGATCAACGTCTTCTACGAATCTCTCAACATATTCATTAGATGGACTCATTAATATTTCTTCAGGTGTACCTATTTGTACAATGTTACCATCCTTCATAAGGGCGATTCGGTCACCAATACGAAGAGCTTCATCTAAATCATGGGTAATAAAGACAATGGTCTTCTCCATATTAGATTGTAATTCTAGCAACTCATCCTGCATGTCTTTTCTAATCAATGGATCCAATGCGCTAAAAGCTTCATCCATTAAAAGTACATCAGGATCATTTGCCAGCGCTCTCGCTAATCCAACACGCTGCTGCATTCCACCACTTAATTGACTTGGGTATTGATTTTCATAGCCATTTAATCCTACTAACTCTAATGCTTCTAATGCTTTTTTACTTCTTTCTTCCTTTACTACACCTTGAATTTCTAATCCATATTCCGTGTTTTCAAGGACTGTTTTATGTGGAAACAGAGCAAATTTTTGAAAGACCATACTTATTTTCTTTCTTCTTACTTCTCTTAGCTCTTCTTTGTTCATTTTCACAACATCTTTACCATCTATTTGAACCTGCCCTAATGTTGGTTCAATAAGACGATTAAGTAATCGAACTAAAGTAGATTTACCACTACCAGATAAACCCATAATCACGAATATTTCTCCAGCCTTTACTTCAAAGGATGCTCGGTTAACACCAACAGTTGAGCCTGTTTCCTTTAAAATTTGTTCCTTTGTTTTCCCTTCCCTAACTAACTGTAAGGCCTTTTTTGATGATTTCCCAAAGATCTTGGTAACATCATTGACCTTAATCTTTATATGGTTTTCTTCCATTCTTTCACCTCATTATATTAGCCTCTTAGGACTTCTTAATTATAAACCTAAAACTAATTTTAGTTCAAACAGTACATATCGTTCCTATCGTTCATATAGTACGTACAGAAATAACTGTACGTACTATATGAAGATTTTACTTAGAAATGCTCCTTTTTACTCCTTTTACTTTAATAAAGCAGCCCTTTACATTTCTTTCATAAATATGTAGTGTAGAATTTAAATAATAAGTATTATTTTAGGATGTGAAATAATTGAAGAACAATGAAATCTTAGACAGAACCAGGACAATGGTTATAGATTCAATTGCTCAAAATATGATTTTATATGGAATCACCCCCTCCGCAGGACGGTTATACGGACTTCTTTTCTATTCCGATAAACCGCTTACGCTTGATGAAATGAAAGAAGAACTCGGGATGAGTAAAACAAGTATGAGTAACTCGGTTAGAAGCTTACTTGATTTAAATATGGTTGAAAAGGTTTGGGTAAAGGGTGAAAGGAAGGATTTATATACAATAAAAGAAGATTGGTATCAGTGCTTTTTTGACTTTTTTACTATCAAATGGAGATCAGCGATCACGACCAATAGCTCGACAATGGAAAAATCAATAGCTCAATTAAAGGAACTTATTGCGGATCCAATGACTTCTGAAGAAACCCGTGAGTCTGCCTTACTAGATATTCAAAAACTAGAAGACAGAATTGATTATTATGATTGGCAAAATCGACTCATTGACAGTTTTGAAACAAAGGACATTCTAAACTTTATACCGATTGAGAAGAAGGAAGAATAGGAAACTTCGTCAAAAATAACTTTATAACACTCAGAAATATATTAAAAACAAAAGCACCCTATATAGTCGACATATTATATTGTCTACTGTATAGGGTGCTTTTTATATTTCATATTGTTACTTTAATAATGTCCACACTTGTTCGTATACCTTCTTAAGGGGAACTTTATATGTGTTGGCAATTGTTTTACATTCTTCAAATTCTGGAGCCCTTTGGATAACTTGTCCATTATATATTCCTTCTTTTACAGTTACAGGTCCCCACTCAGTTTGAATCTGTCTGAATTGCCGTTCTGCTCTAAATACCGTTAATGGATAATATCTTATTCCTAGTGTTGTTGTTTCTTTAAGGAGTATATCTCTTATCTGTTCAAGCTTATCCTGATGACATAATAGCTGCAGTAAAATTCCTGGTCTATTTTTTTTCATATAAATAGGAGTATAATAAACATCATTTGCACCTGATTCAAAAAGTAAATCCATGACATAACCAAGCCATTCTCCCGAGATATCATCAAGATTCACTTCAACTTTCAGCATTTGATCATCAATATGTTCCTCATTTGGAGGAGGTTGTAAAACCATATTAAAAACTCCTCTCCATTACACATTATACTTTATTCTCCAATTACAACTCTAAGGACGTTCGGACGATCTTTAAATGTTTTTGTACCAGCTCCATATCCAATTGCATGAATTTTCATCGATGGAATTGAACAAAACTCCTCAGCTAAAACTGCGACAATAGCAGCTCCTGTAGGGGTAGTTAATTCAAACCTAACATCACTTTGCTCAATAGGAACACCTATTAACATTTCTAAAGTAGCAGGTGCGGGGACCGGGTAAATTCCATGGTCAATATGAATTCTACCTGTTCCTACAGGAATAGATGAAGATTTTACCTTTTTTATTTCTAACTGGTGAATTAAAATAGCAGCTCCCACTATATCAATAATTGAATCTACTGCACCCACTTCATGGAAATGGACTTTATCTAAAGGTATCCCATGTATATGACCTTCAGCTACACCTATTTTCCTAAAGATATTTAATGCAGTTTGAGTTATCTGTTTCGAAAAGCCAGCTGTTTCTATTAAATGTACAATGTCCTTGTAGGTTCTATGATGATGATGCTCATGATGATGATTGTGATCATGTTCGTGACTATGCTCATGGTGATGATCGTGATCTTGTTCGTGACTATGCTCATGGTGATGATCGTGATCTTGTTCGTGATTATGCTCATGATGATGGTCGTGATCGTGCTTGTGACTATGTTCATGATGATGATGATCGTGATCATGCTTGTGACTATGCTCATGGTGATGATCGTGATCATGAGCATGTTTTTTTAAGATTACATCAAATTTTGTACTTGTAATTCCATTTTTAACAACCTTATTCCATTGAAGTTCATACTCTTCTTCTATATTAAGCTTCTTTAATTCTTCTTCAAGAACAGTAGGATCAGCGCCAACATCAATAAGAGCACCAATCATCATATCTCCGCTAATCCCAGAAAAGCAGTCTAGATAAAGTGTTTTCATTTTTGATTTTCTCCTTTTTGTGCTAATTGATGAATTAATACGGCATTGTAAGCAGCACCAAATCCATTATCTATATTAACAACACTAATCCCAGAAGCACATGAATTTAACATCGTTAATAATGCACTTAAGCCATTAAAATTCGCCCCATAGCCTACACTTGTTGGAACAGCAAGCACCGGGTGATTAACAAGTCCACCAACTACACTTGGGAGGGCTCCTTCCATCCCTGCAACAACGACAGAAACTGTGGCATTTTGTATTTCCTCTATTGAATCAAATAAACGATGTATACCAGCTACACCTACATCATAAAATCTCCGTACATTCGCACCCAATGCTTCAGCTGTAATCGCAGCTTCCTCTGCAACCTTTAAATCTGATGTTCCTGCACATACAATCGCAATATAACTCTCACTCTCAACAACTTGCTTCTTATCTTTCCAAAAAAGAATTTGAGCAATTTCATTGTATGTAAATTCAGGATATTCATTTAGGATATGTAATGCTTTATCCTCGGTAATTCTAGTAACAAGAACATTATTTCCCTTTGAACGAATCGCATTTATAATAGAAAGAATTTGTTCCTTTGTTTTTCCTTCACCATAAATGACTTCTGGAAACCCTTGTCTTTTTTTACGGTGATGATCAACCTTTGCGAAACCTAAATTCTCGTAGGTTGCAAGCTTACCTTTTGCTTCTTCAATACTTAATGATCCTGTTTGCACTTGTTTTAAAATATCCTCAAGCATTGTTCTTTCACTCACCTTAGTATATAAATTTAATTTGCACTTTTTACTTAACTATGTTGTTAGTAGCTTTCAGAAATCAGCACTGATTTAAAGTTTAATAACATCTATTCTACTTAGAATCGTACCTCTTTAATCAGATTGTTAAAGAATCTTCATTAAAAATGCTTTGCAATATCTCTTACTAATAATGCATATTTTTGATATATCTTTACATATATTTTATGATTATTCTCATTAGGTTTAATGGGAGAACCCATTGGTATATTTTCTTTTATTTTTTCAAAGGAAGAAGCTTTATCAAGAGCAACTAATCCTGTCCATGCCGCCCCCCAGGCTGCACTATGGTGACTTTCTGAGACATACACTTCTTTTCCAAATACATCAGCAAGCATCTGAAGCCATAAATCTGATCTAGACAACCCACCATTTACATAGATTTTATCAGGTGCTCCAGCTAGATTTTCTAAACTTTGCCCTATTTGATATAGATTAAATGTGATACCTTCTAAAACCGACCGAACGAAATGCTCTTTCTTATGAGTAACATTCATTCCGAAAAAATTACCTCTTGCTTGTTGGTTCCATAGTGGTGCTCTTTCACCATTTATATATGGAAGGAAAATCAACCCTTCGGCACCTGGAGCTACTTTCTTCGCTTCTCCTGTAAACTCATCAAAGCTTCCGTGATCATTTAAAAGTTCCTTTAACCATTGTAAGGCAATTCCACCATTATTGGTTGGCCCACCTATAATAGAGTAATCCTTAGTAAAGGTATAACTAAAGGTTTCATGCTTGTCAGTTATTTTAAAGCCATTAGCAAATTGTCTAATTGCTCCACTCGTTCCAGCTGTAATGGCCACTTCTCCAGGTGAAATAGCTCCTATTCCTAGATTAGCTAATTGTCCGTCTGCAGCTCCTATGACAAATGGTAAATCAGATGATATTCCCATTTCATTCGCCACACCCTCATTTATGCCCGTTAAAACTTCAGTTGGCGGCACTACTACCGAAAGCTGCTCTTTTTTAATACCTGTTAGTTCCAGTAGCTCACCATCCCAGTCTAGTGTGTGGGCATTGAATAAGCCTGTAGCAGCAGCCATCGAGTAATCAACAACACGTTGATCAAACCATTTTAGAAGGATATATTCCTTAATCGATAAGAACAAATATGCATTAAGGTAAGGATCATAATTCTCCTCTTTCATCCATACTAACTTTGAAAGAGGTGACATAGGATGTAGAGGCACTCCCGTTTTCTTGAAAATCTCCACTTTCTTTAGATGCTTTAACTTTTCTGCTTGTTCACTGCTTCTCCCATCTGCCCAAATAAGCGCATTTGATAATGGTTGATGATCCTCTCCTAAACATATTAATGAATGCATAGCAGAAGAAAATGCAATAGTTAACAATTCGCTTCTTTGGATATTTGCTTTTTCTATAGAGTTACGTACTGCTTGGACGGCAAAACGTTCGATTTGATTTGGGTCTTGTTCTACCCAGCCTTGTTGAGGGTAAATGGAAGTAATCATTTCTTCTGATTCAGAGATTACATTTCCTTTCAAATCGAAAACTACTGCTTTTACACTTGTAGTTCCAAGATCAAGACCAATAACAAATTCTCTTGACATATATTCATCTTCCTCTTCAAAAGTATTATTTAAATAGGCTGATTTCGTAAACTTTGTTGCTTTTAGTAACGTTAAGGAAACAGCATTGTATAAAGTCGAGTGGCATCTTTTCCTAGTAAATTAGAACGTTATATTTAGTAGAATAACTATTTTTAACATGTAACTAGTACCATTAGCAACAATCTATCAGAAAAGAGCCTTTACTATGATCAATTTTATATTCTTTCCATAAAAAAGGCTCTGGACAAATTCCAAAGCCTTTATGATTACGAAAGAACCTTATTCATACTACCGCTTTTATATCCAATTAAATCTAAGGTTATATACTTATATCCGTATTTAGTTAGTTCATCTACGATCTTCTCATGATTTTCAAGAACTTTTTGCATATCATTTGGTTCCACTTCGATTCGCGCCATTTCCTGATGAGTCCGAACCCTTACTTGTCGGATATTTAGAGTCTTTAAATATGCTTCTGCTTTTTCGACTCTCGTTAATTTTTCAATCGTAATTTTATCACCATAAGCAATTCTAGAAGAAAGACATGCAAAAGAAGGCTTATTCCATGTTGCTAAGTCGAGTTCTTTCGATAGTTCTCTTATTTCGTCTTTAAATAAGTTAGCCTCTTGTAAAGGACCACGAATTCCCTTCTCTTTCGCTGCTTTCATCCCTGGACGAAATTCATTTAAATCGTCTGCAATGACTCCATATACGATATTTTGAAATCCTTCTTTTTCCATGACAGGAATCAAATGTTCAAATAAGCTATTTTTACAGAAGTAGCAACGATTTCGATCGTTTTCTGTATACCCCGGAATCGCTAATTCTGATGTTTCAATGACTCTGTGTTTGGCACCAATTTTTCCAGCTAATTCTTTTGCTTCTTGCAGCTCACTTGAAGGATATGTTTCAGAATCAGCTGTTACTGCTAACACATTTTCAGTACCTAGTGTGTCAACGGCTACCTTCAATAGGAAGGTACTATCTACACCACCAGAAAACGCAACAACAACTGATCCCATCTCTTGGAGAATTGACTTTAAGCTAAGAAGTTTCTCATTCATGTTTGTCATCTCCTTTCTATTAAACTGTAGATCTTATATATATTTATAGTTAATTGTTATATTGTCATGCTTCCAAAACCACCGTCTACACGGATAAGTGTACCTGTGACAAAGCTAGACGCATTTTCTGAAGCAAGCCAAACTGCTGCACCTTGAAGTTCATCTGGATTTCCAAAGCGCTTCATAGGTGTATGATTCATGATCGATTCAACACGTTCTTCACTCAGAATTTTTCTGTTTTGTTCTGCTGGGAAGAAGCCAGGGATGATAGCATTAACTCGAATACCATGTGGAGCAAATTCTCTTGCTAAGAATTGCGTCATGCTATTGACTCCTGCTTTTGAAACAGAATACGTAAATACTTTAGAAAGTGGTGTTGTCGATGAAACAGAAGAGATATTGATAATACTTCCTTTTCTTCCTTGATCAATCATTTTCTTCGCGAAGATTTGACAAGTTACCATCATTCCTTTTAAGTTAACATCCATTATATCATCCCATTCTTCATCACTTATTTCAAAGAATGGAGTTGCACTATTTTTACCAGGTGCGTTTAAAAGGATATCAAAACCACCAGACCATTGCTCGATTTCCTTTACAACATTTTCTAATGATTCACGGTTACTTACATCAGCTTGAAAAGCTTTAGCTGTTCCACCATCTTCTTCAATTTCAGTAACAACTTGATTTGCCTTTTCAAGGTTACGCCCCACAATAGCAATCTTTGCACCTTGTGCTGACATTCCCTTTGCAATTGATGATCCTAATACACTATTACCACCAATAGCAACAGCAGTTTTTCCAGTTAAATCAAATAAATTTGACATTTACAAGTCCCCCTTTTTTCTCCATAGAAAAATGTTAAGCAATACGTTAAACTTTAATCTTTTAAATTACCTTCATCATTAAATGAAAGCTCAAACAAGTCTGATATCTGTTCCATGTCAGGATGCTCAGCAACATGAGTAAGTAAAGCCTCAGATACTTCTATTTCAGCTATATCTAATGTGTTTTTAATTCGAACCATTTTCACTTGTGTGAAATCCAATATATTACATGTTTTAATAGCAGCTTTTATTGCATCTTTATCATTTGCTAGTGTAGTTGCAATCTTTGTTGGAGCACACACTGTTGAAGTTAGTCCGTTTGCATAAGTTACTTCTCTGTCCATTTTGTCAACAAGGCGTTGTGTTGTAAAATCTGCAGTTCCAACTCCGTTTGCATTTCCTTCTGTTTGATGAGTTAAATCAAGAACAACCATTTTATTTACATCAGGTCCGCCCTTAGCATATGGTGTTGGATATCGTCCCGTAATATTTGGATCCATACCATCTCCACTTATGTTTTTGCCAATTTCATCTATAACAAGAACATCAATTTGCTCAAAAAACAATTTAGGTAATAATTCCTTTGCTAGAGCTTGAAGAGCTGGTTCTTTTTCCTCAATGTCTTCCACAGCAAGAACCTCAACTCTTGCAACTCTATCAAATGCATTTTCTAGAGTTGCTACACCAAATAAGATTGGGGTTTTTTCCATCATCAGCTTTGCCATCGCAGGAACATTTTCAGCCATGTATTTAAAGCCTAATTGATGGGTTGCTTCTGCACCCTTTTGCTTGCCTAAACCAATACTGATCATTTTCATAATGCCACTTTCAACAGGGCCTCTAAAAGCTGTATGTGGTTTAATACGATTAATGACAACAATTCCATCTGCTTCAGAAGCATATTTGTCTATATAAACTGGTAATCCATTTGACAGTTCCCCTAATTTGATTACTTCCATAGAAGAACGGATTTCCGCTTTTACACTTTCTTCTGTTACACCAAGATGAGCTAATACCTCTTTTTGCCCCTCAGCAGTTGCTCCACCATGACTTCCCATACTTGGTACAATAAATGGCGTAGCTCCCAAATCCTTTAAAAATTGAACTGTGTTTGCTGTAACCTCTACAAGTTTATCCATACCTCGGCTACCAACTGCAATCGCAATTTCCATTCCAGGCTTTACTTTCGACCTGATGGATTCTTGCTGTAATTTTTCATTTAAAGCTTGATCTATATTCTCTATTTTCGTGTTATCGAAATTTTG
The DNA here is from genome assembly GCF_007994985.1 of Metabacillus litoralis. Taxonomy (GTDB): domain Bacteria; phylum Bacillota; class Bacilli; order Bacillales; family Bacillaceae; genus Metabacillus; species Metabacillus litoralis. The sequence goes on from NZ_VOQF01000006.1 coordinate 264,520, forward strand.
TCTAACTTTCACCATTTTTGGAACCGGGATGTCCTTTAATAAATCCTGAAGAATGCCCATTTATATCTGCTCCTTTTGTCTATTCAACTCATCGCTCAGAAAAAAACTTTTGTGAGTTAGTGAATCCGATATTTTTAACCATTTGATGTAAAATCGCTTCATCGTTTGGAACTTTTCCTTCTTCCACCCATTCGCCTAAAATGTTACATAGGATTCTTCTGAAATACTCATGACGAACATATGAAAGAAGACTACGAGAATCTGTTGTCATACCGATGAAGTGGCTAAGTACACCTAAGTTAGCTAAATCTGTCATTTGGTTTAGCATTCCATTATATTGATCGTTAAACCACCAGCCTGATCCAAATTGGACCTTACCTGGAATTCCTTCTTCAAAGAAGTTTCCTATCATCGTACCAATCACATAGTTATCACGTGGATTTAAGTTGTAAAGCACTGTTCTAGGTAAAGATCTCGCTTGGTCTAATGTATCTAAGAATCGTGATAGACCTTCTGCTAATAAATGATCACCAATTGAATCAAAGCCTCCATCAGCACCAATTAATTCTTTCATATACGTGTTATTATTTCTTAATCCACCCATATGAAGTTGCATAACCCACTCTTTTTCGGCATACATTTTCCCTAATTCAGTAAGAAGATACGAACGATAACCAATTAATTCATCACTTGTAAGCTCTTCATTGTTTAAGCGTTTTGAAAAAATCTTCTCTACTTCATTTTTCTCTATTTTCTTGAATGCCATTAGTGGGATATCATGATCTGATGCACAACAACCATGCTCAGCAAAGTAATCTACACGTTGCTTTAACGCTTCCACTAATTCATCAAGCTCATTAATGTTAACACCAGAAGCATTCTCTAGCTTTGTTAGATATTCTTTAAAGCTAGGTCTTTCTAGATATAGAGCCTGATCTGGACGAAATGTTGGTGCAACTGTCACTTGGAAGCTAGAGTCTTCTTGTAAAAGTTTATGATATTCAAGATTATCAGCTGGGTCATCTGTTGTACCAACAAATTCTACATTTGATTTTTCAATAAATCGACGTGGCTTAAAGTCCTCAGTTTTTAATTTTTCATTACATTCTTCCCAAATCTCTTTTGCAGTATCCCGAGACAAAAGCTTCGTAATTCCGAAATAAGTTCTTAGCTCCATGTGTGCCCAGTGGTATAATGGATTTCCAAACAAATGTGGCATTGTTTCTGCCCAAGCCTCAAATTTTTCCCAATCACTAGCATTACCTGTGATGAGTGCCTCTTTCACTCCGTGAATACGCATAGCTCGCCATTTATAGTGGTCTCCTGCAAGCCAGATTTGTGTAATATTTTCAAATGAATGATTTTCATAGATTTCTTTTGGACTTAAATGACAATGATAGTCAAAAATCGGTAGTTCTTTCATTACATTATGATAAAGTTTCTCTGCGGTAGAATTCGTTAGTAAAAAATCATTACTTAAAAACGTTTTCATTTGTTCTCCTCCAAACCTTTTTTACGCTTTATTAACATTGAGCTGCTATTCCAATTTGTTGCTAGATGCATCAACTATTGCACCATTAGCATACTCACTTCAATTTACCTTAATCATTTCTTAAGGCTTTCCAGACTCTTTAGAAAAACAGAGACATTTTTTAAAATTTCTTTACTGAGCAAAATATATGTTATAATTTACTCATCCTATTAATTAGTTTACAAAACAAATTAATATAATATCTGTAGAATATCACTTCTACTTATACTCGTCAATCATTTGCTTTTATAATAGTCCATATTTAAATAATGATTGTTTTTATGTAATACTACTTAATATATAATGATTTTATTGACGAATGTAAACGTTTTATACCATATACCAAAAGGGTGATTAACATGGCAGCTGGCGATTCTGCTTATATAAAGAAAATAAACAGAAGTTTAATAATAGGGAAAATTTTAAAAGAAGGGATGATCTCGAGAGCAGATTTATCAAAAATTACAAAGTTAACAAGAGCAACAATTTCTGTTCAAGTAGCTGATTTATTACAAGAAGAACTAATTGTTGAATCTCAGCAAGAACATAATACTGTAGGAAGAAAGCCCATCATGCTTTCTTTAAACCGAAAAGCTGGTTATGCACTTGGAATAGATTTGGATTACAAACAAGTCACATTTACCTTATCTGACTTAGGTGGAAATCCAGTAAAAACCGTGGTTACCGAATTAATGAACTCTAATTATGATGAAATTCTAAAACTGTTAGCAAAAGAGATAAGAAAATTTGATGAAAAATGTTCAGAAAGTCGATTTGGTCTTATAGGTGTCGTTATTGGGGTGCATGGCATCGTATCAAAAAAGGAAATCATCGATTTTATCCCTCAGCATAAGTGGGAAAATAAGAATCTAAAAGAAGATCTAGCAAAAGAACTAAACATGAATATTCGGATAGAAAATAATGCAAACCTGTGCTCTTTTGCAGAGCAAGTTTATGAACATCACCAAAGTGAGAATTTAATAAGTATTAGTATGTATTCTGGTATTGGATTGGGTGTCTTAATAAATGGAGAGCTACTTAAAGGATATCATGGGTATGCTGGTGAAATGGGACATATGATTGTTGTTCCTGACGGAAAACCTTGTAATTGTGGAAATTCAGGATGTTGGGAATTGTATGCGTCAGAAGCGAGTCTTTTTTCAGAACTAGAGAATTTACACCAAGTAAAAAATCTAACTTATCAACAAGTAGAGAAATTCATTAACGATCATGATCAGTTAACACTTAATCTATTAGCGCAATATATTAAATATTTAACAGTTGGTTTAAATAATATCATAAATTTATTAAACCCAGAAACACTAGTACTAAATAGTGAATTACTAAAGCTATATCCTGATGCCATTCATGAAATTAAAGCTAATCTTACTTCTTCTGTAAGCCATTATAATGAATTATTTATTTCAGACCTTGGAAAACATGCTGCAGTAATGGGCGCATGTGCTTTTGCCATAAAGGATTTCTTAGAAGTACCAAATATTAGTTTAACGATTGAACATCAAAGCTAATAAATTAAAACATGGTGGGAAATAAGTATTTAAGCTAATGAAAAACCCGAATTATTAGGTGATACTTCAATTAATCATTGACCTAATAGTTCGGGTTTTTATTTGCTGTCTTCAATAGATTTTTGATTTTGCTTATTATTTTTAAGAACTAGTGGAATGGAGCGGAAGACATTTGACTCCTGCGGGTGCAGAGGAAAGGCTGAGACCCCACAGGCGCGCAGCTTACGAGGAGGCTTAGCTTCCTCCCCGCGGAAAGCAAATGTCTGCAGCGCAATGGAACGAACTTCTTTCTTTAAACTTAACTGAATTTAGATTTATTCGTCTCTTTGTATGACATCTTTAATTATGTCCCAGCATCTTTTTGTCATTATCCCATCCAATTAGTGTGAAAAACTCCTTCTTTATCAACACGTTGATAAGTATGAGCACCAAAATAATCACGTTGAGCTTGTAATAAGTTAGCTGGTAATGTTTCGCTACGATAACTATCATAATAAGCAATTGCACTTGAAAAAGCAGGTACAGGAATTCCAGTTTCTACAGCTAATGAAATAACCTTACGCAATGCCGTTTGATATTCCTCTACTACCTCTTTAAAGTATGAATCTAAAAGAAGATTGGCTAAATTAGCATCTCGATCATAGGCTTCTTTAATTTTTTGAAGGAATTGAGCACGAATAATACATCCCCCACGGAAAATCATCGCAATTTCCCCGTAATTAAGATTCCATTGGTACTCCTCAGATGCTGCTCTCATTTGAGCAAAGCCTTGTGCGTATGAAACAATTTTACTTAAATAGAGAGCTTTACGAACTGCCTCAATTAGCTCTTCCTTGTTCCCCTCAAAAGAAGCTTTTTCAGGTCCTTTTAGGAGCTTACTAGCTTTTACACGTTCATCTTTCATTGCAGAAATAAAACGAGAAAATACAGATTCTGTAATGATAGGAAGAGGCACACCTAAATCAAGGGCATTTTGACTTGTCCATTTACCTGTTCCTTTTTGTCCAGCTGTATCAAGGATAACATCAACAAGAGGCTTGCCTGTTTCTTCGTCCTTTTTTGTAAAAATGTCAGATGTAATCTCGATCAGATAGCTGTTTAACTCACCTTGATTCCATTCAGAAAAAACTTGATGAAGATCTTCAGCATTTAAACCAAGTACATTCTTAAGAATAAAATATGCTTCACAAATTAATTGCATATCTCCATATTCAATTCCATTGTGAACCATTTTCACGTAATGACCAGCTCCGTTAGGTCCGATATATGTCACACAAGAATCATTATCAACTTTTGCTGAAATCGCCTGGAAAATTGGTGCAACAAGCTCATACGCTTCTTTTTGACCGCCAGGCATAATTGAAGGTCCTTTAAGCGCACCTTCTTCACCACCTGAAACACCAGTTCCAATAAAGTGGATACCAGTTGATTCTAATTCCTTATTTCGTCTGATTGTATCTTGGAAGAATGTGTTTCCACCATCTATTAAAATATCACCTTTTTCAAGGTATGGTTTTAAAGAATCAATTGTTGCATCTGTAGCAGATCCTGCCTTTACCATCAATAATATTTTTCTTGGTTTTTCTAGTGAATTAACAAATTTCTCAATTGTCTCAAGGCCAATGAAATTTTTCCCAACAGCTTCATTCTTTAAAAATTCTTCTGTTTTCTCAAATGAACGGTTAAAAACAGAAACTGAATAGCCTCTACTTTCAATATTTAGTGCAAGATTTTTCCCCATTACAGCTAATCCAATAACACCTATTTGTTGTTTTGACATAGTCATTTCCTTTCTTAATAGAGATATAAAATTTTATTATCCTCTAGGATTCCAAAATATTATAAAACTACTTTTAATTTGTTTTGTAAACTAATTAATTAATAATTGAAGAATACCACCGTATATCATGGTAGTCAAGTAAGAATATAGAGGGTGCCTTTTAAATGGCACCCTACAATTAAATGTTCATTTTATTTCTTCATTAGCCAGTCCAAAACATTTTGAATGTAGCTGTCCCAGAAATCCCAGTCGTGATTTCCTATTCCTTCTTCATAGACAAATTCCACGCTAGCTTCTTTCAAACGATCTCGAACTGATTGATTCATAGAATATAAGAAGTCTTCTGTTCCACATGCTTGATATAATTCTGGAATGGTACCAGATTCCTTGCAACTGGTAAGCAGATTAAACAAATCTGCCTGACTTCCTTCAAGATGCGAAGGATCCTCAAATATATCTTCCCATTTAAACGGACCTGGAATAGTACCTTTTTTTACTTCATCATATAGCATCACAATATCAAGTGCTCCTGATAAACTTGCAGCTTTAGAATACATTGTTGGATTAGAAAGTGCTAAAAACCAAGCACCATAACCACCCATTGATAAACCTGCAATAAATGTGTCTTCCCTCTTCTTACTTACTGGAAAGAGGCTTTTAACCAACGTTGGAAGTTCTTTTGAAAAAAATGTATAAAATGCACCGCCATGTTCCATATCCTGATAAAAACTATTTTCTGCAGAAGCCATTACAACGGCACAACAATGTTTTTGTGCGAACCGTTCTATATTACTGAATCTTGTCCATGAGCTATAGTTCCCATATGCACCATGTAGGAGATAAACAACAGGAAGTCCCTTTTCATACTGATAGAAATCTTGGGTGTATTTATCAGTAATTTGTTCATCTCCCTCTGGAGTAGGAATAATTACATTTATTTCCACAGTACGTTTCAAAGAAAAACTAAAGTAGTTACAATTTATAAGGGCCATATATTACTTCCTCCCTCTAATTTCACAAAGATAAACTTTTTCATGTGTGGATTATAAATTTACAACATATCCATTATTTTGATCTTTCATTTGCTGACCATTGATGTAAAGGTTTCTTTGTTCATTTTCAAGTAAATAGAATGTAATAGACTCATATGGAAGCTTATATTCACCTTTAATTTGATAACTTACATGGATGTTTTCAGAATCAGCTTCCATCTTCACCGAAACGATTGTGTGATTCTCTTTATAATTAGCTGAAATACCATCATCCTCAAAAAGATTATAAGAAGCCCTGCCTTCTTCCTTATGTGGGAATAACAAGAAGCCACGTTCATCTTTTTCTTTACCGGCAAACGAAGAATCAGCATCATTGATTGGAATTATGCTACCAGCTTTAATTAATAAAGGATTATATTCTATTGGTGCTGGGATTGTAACAGTTTGACCACCTTCATACCACTTGGAAGTATGGTAATCATACCAACCACCTTCGTATGTTGGAAGGTACACTGCTCTTTCTCTTTGTCCCTTTTCAACAACTGACGCAACAAGCATTGATTCACCTAACATGAACTCATCATTTTCTTCAAATGTTTTTTCATCGTTTTCAAACTCATAGAATGTTGGACGAAGAATTGGTTCGTACTTGTCATGTGATTGGTATAACGCCGTATATAGATAAGGGAGCATACGATGTCGGAATTTGATTAGGTCACGAATTAGACCTGTTGTTTCTTCATACATCCAAGGAACATTAACCGTTTTGTCATCATTCCAAGAATGGATCGTAAAGCGTGGATGGAAAATTCCATTTTGTACCCATCTCACTAGTAATTCTGGTTCTGGAGCTGGACCAGAGAAACCACCGATATCGTGGCCAATATTATAAATACCTGATAAGCTCAAGCCAATACCCATCTTAATATTGTATTTTAATGATTTCCAGCTAGTATAGTTATCTCCAGACCATGTTTGTACATAGCGCTGCATTCCTGGACTTCCTGATCTAGAAATTAAATAAGGTCTAATCTCAGGTGCAAATTCCTTTTGTGCTTCATAAGAAGCTTTCATCATAAGAAGTGGTTGAAGAGAACGTACGTTTTCAAAGTTCGTTTCCTCACCAAATCCACTACAAATGGCATTTTTTGACCAAATTTCAAATTCATTGTTATCATTCCAAGTGGAATCGATTCCATATTCTAAAAGTTGCTCAGTGACTTTTTGTTTCCACCATTTAATTGACTCTTCATTTGTAAAGTCGATATACGCACCAACTTCATCCCAGAATTGAGCCATTTCAACTTCACCACTGTCATTTAAAATAAACATTTTCTCTTCTTTTAGTTCATCGAACATTGGGTGATCTTTTAGCAATGCTGGTTTAATATTCGCACACAGTCTTACACCTTTTTCATGGTATTCATTAATAAATCCTTTTGCATCTGGAAACTTATCAGTGTTCCAATTAAACACATAACGCTTATCTTCAATTGATGTATATCCAGAAGATAATTGGAATGAATCACATATAATATCGTTTTCTTCACAGTCTTCAATAAACTTTCTCAATTGCTCCTGTGCATCAGGAGCATCTGTATAAGTCATCGTAGATCCCGAATATCCTAAGCTCCATTTAGGACCAAAGATTGTTTTACCCGTTAGCCAAGAATATTTTTTTACAACATCCTTTACTTCAGGTCCTAAAATCACGTAGTAGTCTAAATCCCCCGCCATAGATTGATAATATCGATACCAACCATGGTAGTTATCCATCTCATTTCCCATATCAAAAATACTTTGAGCCATATTATCATAAAAAATACCAAAAGAAATGTTTGTTTGTTTATTTCTAGTAATATAGAAAGGAATATGTTTATAAAGTGGATCCGTGTGTTGCGCATCATATCCCATCGGATCGATACTTAACATACGGTAACGTTTGCCATAACGGTCCGTTTCTCCACTTTTCTCACCTAGTCCAAAGTACTGTTCGTTTAATGTTCTTTGTTGATAATGATAAATTCCTTCTCCAAGAGATCCATCAAGATTATAAGCTTGCGTGTTTCGATCTGCTGCAATTTGATGATCATTTCCATTAGAATCTTTTGAGAACCAAGTAACCTTAAATCCATCAAGATTGATTTGTAGCTTTAATTTTTTCGTTTCTAGTGTGAAATGACTTTCTCCATTTTGATACTTATATTGAGGAAGTGAATATGGTGACAAGTCAAAACGGTCTCTACCTTTAAGGGGAACGTCATCCATTCCTGGCGCTACTAGCCAAGTATTTTTTTGTTCTAGCTGATCTCCTTTCGATATCATTACTCGTACAATATCTTCTTCTAAAACAAAAACCTTTGCTAAAACATCAGAGTTCTCTAATTGGAAAAGTAGAGTATTATTTTTTTCGTCTATAAATTGAAACTGATAATTTTCTCTTAACGACATATGAATCACCTTTTTCTTCTAGTTATCTTTTACGAATATTACTTAAGCGTTTCATACCTATCTATATTTTTCAGTAGATTAGCAGGTAGTTAACCTGCTATTAACCTGTATCCACCTAATAGCCAAGTAGTTTCGGGAGAAACATACTAATTTCTGGTATATACGTAACAAGCAGTAAGACTACAATTATCACGATATAAAATGGCAAAAGCGGTTTAATAACATCTTCTATATCCAAGTTGGCAATACTCGCCCCTACAAAGAGTGCACTACCAACTGGAGGTGTAATATTTCCAATACTTAAATTCAAAACTAACATAATTCCAAAATGAACCGGATCCAATCCAAAGCTAGTTACTATCGGTAAGAATATTGGTGTAAAGATAACAACAGCTGGAGTTATATCCATAAATGTACCGATGAATAGTAAGAATATGTTCAAAATTAATAGAATAACAATCGGATTGTCAGAAATACCTAAGATCATATCACTGATAGCTGTCGGAATACCTGTGAATGCCATCACCCAAGACATAATTGAAGAAGCTGCTACAAGTAAGGTAATAACAGCAGTAATCTCGACTGTCTCCATAATGATTCTTGGAATGTCAGTAAATTTAATTTCACGATAAAGCATAGCTAAAATGAAGGTATACGCTACTGCAACAGCAGCCGCTTCAGTAGCAGTGAAGATTCCTCCCAGAATTCCACCAATAACGATTACAATTAACATTAAACTTGGGATAGCTTCAATAAATGTTTTAATAGCTACTTTAAAAGTAACTTTTTCAGAAATAGGATAATTTCTCCGTTTTGCAATAATATAACCAACGACCATACAAGCTAAGCCCCACAAAATCCCTGGTATATACCCAGCGATGAATAAAGCAGCTACTGATGTTCCTCCACTTACTAGTGAATAAAGAATTAAAGCTCCACTTGGTGGAATAATTAATCCTGTCGGTGCAGAAGCAATATTAACAGCCGCAGAAAATTTCGGATCATATCCTTCTTTTTTTTGTAATGGTCCCATTACTCCGCCAATCGCCGCTGCTGCTGCAACAGATGAGCCCGAAAGAGAACCAAATAACATATTCCCTACGACATTTGCATGAGCTAAGGAGCCTGGCATTTTACCAACAAGTACTTTTGCAAAATTGATAAGTCGTACAGCAATTCCTCCATTATTCATTAAGGTCCCTGCCAGAATGAAGAAAGGTACAGCTAATAAAGTAAAACTATCAAGTCCTGTAACAATTTTTTGTGCTGATGTAAAGATTGCCATATCCAAAGGTATTACGATAAGAATAGCTGCCAAAGAAGCAATAACAATACTTACCGAGATAGGCACACTTACAACAAGCATAAGTATGAATACAATAACTAAAACAAGCCCTGCCTGTAATGCCATAATGTTCACTCCCCTTTACTAAATACCTAAAGCGTCATTTATTTAATGAAGAAATCTTTTTATGCTTTGTAAAATGCTCTTTTATATGGAGAACAGAATAGAATGAAAATAAAACCCCAGACACAATTAGACTTAAATATAAATACTGCATTGGCATTCCCAAAGCGGATGAAACCTGACCTATTGCGTTTTGATAAGCTTTTGTTCCTCCTACTAGAAGAATAACTACAATAAACATCAAGACAATTGCTTCAATAAATAAGTTTAAGTATAATTGGTATTTTCCTGGAATTTTCCTAGAAACAAACACTACGGCTAAATGCTTTTTCTTTCCATAAGCATAGGCAGCTCCAACCATTGTCAACCATATAAGTGCATATCTCAGGAACTCTTCAGATACAGTACTAGGAGCATTTAATACGAAACGAGTAAATACTTGCCAACATGCAATTAACACCATAACAATCATTAAGGAGCATGTTAAAAACGCTGTAACCCTATCAACCACTTTTCTCATAGGATCGTCACCTTCTCTTCATATTTTATAGGCCTCTCTTTCTGCATAAGAACTAATCAGAAAAGAGAGGCCTATTATCTTACACGTTTATTTAAGATGGCTTTGGAAATCATCAAAATATTTCTTATTTGTTTCATTTTCTGCTGTGTATTTTTCATGTAGAGGTGTTGCTGCATCGATAAAGGCCTTTTTATCAATCGTATAGAAGTTAACACCCATACCTTCTAATTCTTTAATGTATCCATCAATAGCAGTTGTCCAAACATCTTTATGGCTTTCAGTTGAAGCATTCGCTGCATCTTGAATTGCTTTTTGCTGATCTTCTGAAAGCTTATCCCACGCGGCAGTGCTTACAATAACAACATCTGGAACATATTGATGTTCTGTGTATGTGTATGCTTTCGCTACTTCTCCATGACCATTTGCTAGTGCACCTTCATTATTCTCTGCACCATCAATTACACCTTGTTGAAGAGACGTGTATACTTCTCCATATGACATCGGAGTTGGTGACCCACCCATTGCTTCGATCATCGCGATAGATGTTGGACTTTCCTGAACACGAATTTTTAGTCCCTTCATATCAGCAGGAGTTTCTACTTTTTTGTCAACTGTATAAATACTACGTTGACCTGCATCATACCAACCAATCGCAACATAACCATCGTCTTTTGTACCTTGGAAAATTTCTTGAACAGCTTCACTATTATCCATTACATGATGATAGTGCTCTTTACTTTGGAATACATATGGTAGTGAGAAGATAGCGTAGTTTGAATCAAACGCTTCCAAAGCACTTGCACTTACCTTCGCCATATCAAGAGTACCTGATTTTACAAGTTCAATAACATCACGCTCTTGTCCTAATTGTCCATTTGGAAAAACCTCAATTTTCGCGTTTCCATCTGAATTTTCTTCAGTAAGTTTTGATAGCTCCATTAATGATGTATGAACAGGATGATCTTCCGGCTGGTTATGTGCTAATCTCAATGAAACAGCTTCTGCACTGCCACCACTTTCTGCATTTCCAGCATTTTCACTCTCACTGTTAGCACCACATGCAGCTAATAATGATATAGATAAAATACCTGTTGCTGCCATTGAAAATAATTTTTTCATCTTCATTGAAATATTCCCCCTATTTAATAATTAAGTAATAACTTTCGTAGTTAAGTGTAATCCCTTTCATTTGTTATTAAAAAAATACCATTATAATAGATTGCCATGTTGCTTAGTCAAATTCCACGACGGCAAACGCTTTCAATCCTCATAAAAAATAAAAGGGTTAACGGTAGTTTTCAATAATAACAACGTTGTTATTACAATTACTATCCTACATGATTAACTATTTCTTTTCAAGTACTTTTCTAAATATTTTCATCTTTTTACTCCTGAAAGCGTTTGACATTTATATGTTTAACTGTGAAAATATCAATATATATTATTTTTAACTTTAATTTTAACAACGTAATTATAAATATAAAAAGATTTTAAAATAAAGATTAGTTGGTGAATTCACATGATCATTACAATAAAAGATATAGCCAAAAAAATTGGTGTTAGTTATTCCACAGTATCAAAAGCTTTAAATGATAGTCCGCTTGTAAAACAAGAAACAAAGGATAAGATTATAAAACTAGCAAAAGAAATGGGATATGAACCAAATTATGCAGCACAAAGACTTGTTTCTAAACGTTCTAATGTTATCGGGTTAATATGGCCAACATTAGAACGAGTTGCACCATCTGCCTTGATAACAAAGATTAATGAAGAAATAAGCAAGCACAACTACTCTATGATACTTTCCATAAATTCAATTGAAGAGTCAGTTGAAATGTTTAAGCGTTTCCAAGTAGATGGCGTTATTGTGTTTAATAGAGATAATATTCATATGCCTAAAACATTTCCAATGCCGATCGTTACTTATGGTGTAAATCAAAACAATTCAATTCCTGTTATTGATGTAAATTATAAAGAAGCAATGAATGCAGCTGTTGAGTACTTAAATAAATTAGGACATGAAAACATTGCATTTCTTGGTGACTTTTCTTTTATAGATGAAAGGCAAGTAGAAAAATATCAAGGATTCCAACAGGCTATGAGAAAATTCGGTCTTAAACTTAATAATTATAATTTGGTTAATACCGGAGGACTTGACTGGTATGATGGATACATGGCAACGAATCGTCTCTTGAGCTCCCCCTTTAAACCCACAGCCATTATTGGAACAAGTTACGATATAAGTGCTGGAATAGTCCGTGCACTAAGACAAGCAAATTATATTATTCCAAAAGATATGTCTGTCATTAGTTACGATAATATCCCACAAATGGAAAACCTAGAAGTTCCATTAACAAGTTTTGGTGTTCCTGTTGAAGATATTGCCCAACAGATGGTAACAACGTTGTTAAATTATATTGAAGATAGTGATACAGTGCCTTTAAGCCCTGTACTAACACCAAAAATTGCGGAACGAACATCTTGTGCTCTAGCTGGAAAAAATAATAAATAGTACGAATAGAGGTTGTCCTAAATATACTTAGGCACCTCTTTTTCTCATATAACGAGATTTTATCTTTCATGTTGGCATGTTATGATTTACCCCTCTTACAATGCTTCATCCTGAAACTTAAAGCAAAAAAATTTACGATTTTTGATTTAAACAGTCAAACCTTGCTTAATTTCGATACACAAAAAAGGAGACTTCACAAAAAACCAAGATGCTAATAAGGTATTTTTTGTGAATCTCCTAATCTCCCTCTTCTAAAGTAAATAATGTTCGTAGATTCTTAACAATATAATAACAACATTAGAAATGTATTTTTCTAGTGTATTTTTCATAATGGTATACTTACCCTACACATAATAAAGGGGGAATTAAGATGGATTTTAATAAAAGAGCATCGAATGCTTCAAAATTAGCTAGAGCTGTAGAATCTGGCTCGATAAATGTAAAAGAAATGGCTTCAATTGTAAACACCGCAAATAAATTTATATCAAGTATTGTTTTGCATGTAGAAAACAAAACAGTTGATGTTAAAAGTTTTCTTGGCCTAACTGTATCCTTAATGTCTAACTCCACTCAATATAAATTAGAAATTCATGGTGATGATGAAGTAGAAGCGAAAAAAGAAATGAAAAATGCTTTTGAGGAACACGGTATTAATGTAGAGATTAATTAATTCTGTTTCTTAAATATAAAATGGAAGGGAGTATTTCTCCTTTCCATTTTATTTTACACTTTTATATTTGATTAGCTCTTACTTTCCCCACAAATACTAATTAAATCTGATTACTTTACACCTCTGCTAAGATTTTTAGATTATCTACTCACTAAAATATTTAATCCCACTCTAATAAATTTAAAGTAAACTTCATTGGACCATTCAGTGTTTATCAGAATGACAATTGGAGCAGTATTTCCGAAATTACGGCAAGGATAATACTACAGAGATTTTCAGAAAAAAATGCTTTTGAAATGATCACATTTCAAAAGCATTTTTAATTTTAAATCATAGTAGTAACAATGTTAATTAAGCAGCATCTATCAGTTGTCACTTACGATTTTAAATTTTGCAACCTGATTTTGTAGAGTTTCGGCTGATTTTGCTAATCGTTCAGAACTTGAGGCAACTTGTTCCATGGAGCTGCTTGTTTGTTGTACAGAGGCAGCTGTTTCTTCAATTGCTGCTGCAGCTGTTTCCGAAACTTCAGCAATTTCTTCAATTGATTTATTGATTTCATCACTATTGTCCTCTATCGTGCTTAAATTTCCTGAAATCAATTGGACACCTTTTGTCATCTCTAGTAAGGCTTGATTTATCTCCTCGAAAGTTTCTCCAGTTGTTTTAATTTGATTTGTTCCATTTTCAACTTCCACAAAACCAGTTTGTAGTGACTCTGTTACAAGAGTAGAGTCAGCTTGTATATTTCCAACAATAGAAGTAATATCCGCTACAGAGAAGGAAACTTGAGCAGCTAGTTTTCTCACTTCATCAGCAACGACCGCAAAGCCCTTACCATGTTCTCCAGCTCTAGCCGCTTCAATGGCAGCATTCAACGCAAGTAGGTTTGTTTGATCAGCAATGGATTGAATCACTCCAACAAGTTTGGTAATTTCTTCCGACTGCTTTTCTAAAGTTCTGACCTTTTCTACCGCATCTTCAACAATCGTATGAATCGTGCTCATTTGCTGAATAGAAGAAAACATTAAATTGCTTCCCTTTTCTGTTAATTCAATCACATTCTTAGAAGATTGATAGACTTCTTTACCGCTTTTGCTCGCTTCGTTTACTTTACTGGTAAAAACCCTCATCGAAGAAGCTAATTCATTCGTTGAATTTGCTTGTGTTTCTGAATCTGAAGACAGCTCTTGTATCGTTAAGGCAACCTGACTACTGCCCTCTGTTACTTCAACAGCAGATTGAGTCAATTCTTCACTTTGTGCTGATACAGATTCTGATACTCTACTAATTTCTCCTAGCAATACTCTTATGTTTTCACTCATCTTGTTTGTTGCTTCAAATAATCTTCCAATTTCATCAGAAGATCTTGTCACTATCGGCTCTTGACTTAAGTCTCCATTAGCAAGCAATCCCATTCTTTTTGTAACAATTTGAATAGGCTTTGAAATGATTGACGACATATATATAGCGATGACAAACCCTATAACAGCTACTACAACACTAACTGTTAAGCCCATAGTAATGTTTGATTCGTTATTAACAAGTAAGTTGTTACCAGCACCTTCAATCATTTTCTCTCGATTATTAATTAGATATCTATAGCCGTTCATTATTTCATTTGCAGCTAGCCGAACTGAACCCTCTAGATTTTCTTTTGCAAGCTCCTCGTTTCCGCGTTTGTATACAGCAAAGACTTCATTTTGAACCCGTTGTTCCCATTCTATGCTTGAAGATACTAAATCTTTAAGCTCCTCTGAATCACTTATACTTAGAGCTTTATCCTCCACTTTCCTGCTTTTTTCTGTATACGTATTAAACTGATCTATATATTCCTGTTTTCCTGTTAATACATATCCCCTTGCAAGCCCGATTCGTTCCGCCATGTATTGTCCTAAGGTTTCATCAGCTATTAATAAAGGAATTTGGTGATTTATGATATTCTTCGCATCTGAGTTAATAGATTTAGAAGCAATAAAATTATAAGCTCCAAAAGCAATAGTTAACAAAATGACTATTGAAAATCCAAGTAGTACTTTTGTTCTGATTGATTTCAACTTAATTTTTTTAAAAAGCTTACTTTTCATCTTCTATCCTCATTTCTATAGATATAACAATAACCCCTTGCCCTCTAGGACAAGGGGTTATTCCCCATTTGTTATTAAGCTCTTTGTTTACGTGTCATGACGTCAAAAATTACTGCTAATGCAAGTACTCCTCCACGAATCATATATTGAGGCGCAATTCCCACACCCAATAAGTTCATTCCATTTGTTAAAGTAGCCATAACAATCGCACCAATAACTGCTCCTGTTACTTTACCAACACCACCGGCAGCAGAGACCCCACCAACGAATGCTGCAGCAATCGCATCAAGCTCAAATAATGTACCAGCAGTTGTTGTAGCAGATTGTAAACGTGCAGTAAATAAAATACCAGATAATGCAGAAAGCATACCCATTGAACCAAAAACTAAGAAGGTAATTTTACTTACGTTAATACCAGTAAGATGTGCCGCTTCTGGGTTACTACCTACCGAATAAATATGACGACCAATTACTGTTTTCGTTGTAATAAAATGATAAACAAGAACAACAAGTAAAATAATCATAACAGTCCATGAAAAACCATTGTAACCAGCCAATAACCAAGTAATATAGCCCATAATACCTGAAACAAATAGTAGCTGCAGAACAAAAATAGGTTTTGACACAACATCAAATTCATATTTTATCTTATTTTTACGGCTTTTTATTGCACTATAAATGTAGAATAAAATACCAACTAACCCAACAAGCAAGGTAAGTAAATGAAACCCACCTACTTCAGCAATTGAAGGAATATATCCATTACCAATTGCATTGAACGCATCATTATCAACGATAATTGTACCTGTTTTTTCTGTTGCTAATAAAATAGCACCACGATAGATTAACCAACCAGCCAAGGTAGCAACGAACGCTGGAATTCCAACTTTAGCTACTAGAAAACCTGTAGCAGATCCAGCACAAATACCAAGAATAAGAATGATTGGAATAACAATGAATACAGGCATATTAAACTGCATTAACAGAATTGCTGCTACTGCTCCAAGAAAGCCTGCTAGAAATCCGATTGATAAATCAATATGGCGAATAACGATAACCAGCATAACGCCGACAGCTAGAACAGCGATATAACCTGCTGAATCTAGTAAATTACTAATATTTCGCGAAGACATGAAAAGTCCATTAGTAAGTATTTGAAAAGTAATCATAATAACAATAAGTGCTATATACATACCATAATCACGTATATTATGTTTTA
The DNA here is from genome assembly GCF_007994985.1 of Metabacillus litoralis. Taxonomy (GTDB): domain Bacteria; phylum Bacillota; class Bacilli; order Bacillales; family Bacillaceae; genus Metabacillus; species Metabacillus litoralis. Next base: position 281,219 of record NZ_VOQF01000006.1, read on the forward strand.
ATAATCCTTTTAACTCGTTAATATATTTCATCTTACTACCTCCTATTGCGTCGCAAGTTCCATGATCTTTTCCTGACTGGCTTGTTCTGATGATAATTCACCTTTGATTTCGCCTTCAGCCATAACATACACACGATCGCTCATTCCAAGAACTTCACCAAGCTCTGATGAAATCATAATAATACTCATACCTTTATTAATCAGTTCATTCATAACTGTATAAATTTCAAATTTAGCACCAACATCAATCCCGCGTGTTGGTTCATCTAAAATCAATAATTTCGGTCCAACAAATAACCATTTCCCTAAAGATACCTTCTGCTGGTTACCACCACTTAAATTACCAACAAGCTGCTGTAAAGATGGTGTCTTTATTCCTAAAGATTCCCTATAGCCTTGGGCAATGACAATTTCTTCGTTTTCATTAACAAATCCATTTGGTGAGATATTTTTCAAGTTACCAATTGAAATGTTGCTTTTAATATCTTGTTGCAAAAACAATCCGTCACCTTTTCTATCTTCTGTCACATAAGCAATTCCTGCTTTGATTGCTTCACTCGGATGTTTAAATTTACCTGATTGTCCTTCTAAAAGTAAATCTCCTTGGATTTTATATTTAGCCGCATTACCAAAGATACTTAATGCAAGTTCAGTACGTCCTGAACCCATTAATCCAGCAATACCTACAATTTCCCCTTGCTTCACTTCAAGGTTCACATTACTAACTACATTACGACCAAGTAGTGGATCATAAGCTGTCCAGTTAGATAACTCAAGGACATTGGCACCAAAATCTTTCTTTGGACGTTTCGGATAAATATCTTCAATTTCACGGCCAACCATGTTTTTAATAATAGACTCTTCGGTAATTTCTCCCTTTGAGCCATCTAATGTACAAATTGTCTCTCCGTCACGCAATACTGTTGCTTTATCTGCAATAGCAGTTACTTCTTTTAATTTGTGAGAAATCATAATTGATGTGATTCCTTGCTTTTTTAATTCTAGTAGTAGTTGTAGCAGGTTCTCACTATCATCTTCATTTAGTGCAGCTGTTGGTTCATCCAAGATTAGTAGTTTAACTTCTTTGCTTAGTGCTTTCGCAATTTCTACTAATTGCTGTTTTCCTACACCTAGATCTTTAATGAATGTTTCCGGATTAACTTTTAAGCCTACTTTTGTTAGCATTTTCTTCGCTTCTACGATGGCTTTATTCCAATCTAAAATACCACCCTTTTGAATCTCATTACCTACGAATATATTTTCATAAACAGTCAAATCAGGGAACAATGCCAGCTCTTGATAGATAATCGCAATACCAACATCAACACTATCGCTTATTTTGTTAAATTGTTGAACTTCATTATTAAAAACGATATCACCTGAGTAGTTTCCAAACGGATAAACACCACTAAGCACCTTCATAAGTGTAGATTTTCCAGCACCATTTTCTCCTACTAAAAAGTGGATTTCTCCTCTTTCAACTTTAAAATTGACATTAGAGAGCGCCTTCACACCTGTAAATTCTTTTGATATTCCATTCATTTCTAAAATATAATCGCTCATCTTTTTGCCTCCTTAACAAGACAACTTAAAATTTAGGAATGAGTGTTAGACAGTAAGTCTAACACTCATTCCTTGAACTTCTATTTTTCTATTACTCTAGTCCTGTGAATTCACTTGCATCATAGTAACCAGAATCGATTAATTCAGCTTTCACGTTATCTTTGTTAACTACAATAACGTCTGTTTGTTTAGCATTAACATCAACACTACCGTTGTTATAAGTTCCAGTTGTTTCTGGAGTATTTCCATCAAGGATTGTAACTGCCATACCCATTGCATCTTCAACAAGTGTACGAACATCCTTGAATACTGTCATCGATTGTTTATCATCAATTACATATTGAATAGAAGCTTTTTCAGCATCTTGACCAGTTATTGTATAGCTAGAAACTGCACTGTCTGAAGCAAATACATCAGCGATTGAACGAGCAGTACCATCATTTGGAGCTAAAATTGCAATATCACCTTTTAGATCGGCACCAGCTGCTGTTAGGTTTGTTTGTGCTTTATTTTTAGCTTCGTTTGGATCCCAGTTCGTTGTAACCTGACCTAATACTTTACCTAACTCATCACGAGTAAGAGTTGCTTTATCTTTTAACGCTTCTGCTTCACTAGAGTTAGCGATTACAAAAGTACCATCAGCAATTTTTGGTTGAAGAACTTTCCAAGCACCTTCGAAGAATAAGAATGCATTGTTATCAGATGAAGCACCAGCATATAAGTAAAGAGGTACACCAGTTCCTTGTACATTATCAACTAAATATTGACCTTGTGCTTCACCTACAGCAACACTGTCAAATGTTACATAATAATCAACTGCATCTGTATCAGTGATTAAACGATCGTAAGAAATAACTTTAATTCCTTCTTTTTTAGCCGCTTCTACAGCTGAACCAGCTGCTGGACCGTCATGTGGAGCGATAATTAATACATCTATTCCTTTACTAATTAACGTTTCAACGTTTTCTTTTTCTTTTGCAGAAGAACCTTGGCTGAATAGAATTTCAGTTGTATATTCAGAGTCTGCTAGAGCTGCTTTAAATCTTTCTTCATCTTGAACCCATCTTGGCTCATCTTTAGTTGGTAATACGATACCAACGCTTACTTCACTGCTTCCGCTTCCCCCAGTGCTGCCACTGCTACAAGCTGTTACAAATGTTAATAAAATACCTACTAATAAGACCGAAAGTAATTTAAATCCTTTTTTCATTCTATTTTTCCCCCTCTAACTTGTTGTAAGTGCTTACAAATAAAATATACCATCTAAATTAGGGAATAAGAGCGCTTACTTATAGTACTATTTTATTATTCATCTGTACTTTTTTAACATTGTGAATTGGACAAACATCAAATCTGAGAAGTTTTTTTCGGAGACAAAAAAGTCATTGTAGGTATTTTTAAACTCTAATTCTATTTACCACATAATATAGGAAAAAGGGGGATTCATCTTCAACCATATAAAAAATGGAGCTCGAATTCAATCGAAGCTCCATTCTGTTGATCTATTTTTAAAATGGCTAATCAGATTTATTATTCTTCAAATAAACTTCTTCTCTAGTATGGAAACCGTCAGCAATAATTGTGTCATCTATATTTGTTTGATTAACAATAGTTGGTGAGAGAAGGATCGAAGGCACTTCCATTTTACCATTGTTTACTTTTACAACATCTCCAATTTCCTCGTCCTTTGCTAGCTTGATGGCAAGCTCAGCAGCTAGATCAGTTAGCTCTTTAATTGGCTTATAAATAGTCATTGCTTGCGTTCCATCAACAATACGCTGAATAGCTGCTAGATCTGCGTCTTGACCAGCAACTGGAATTTTACCGGCAAGCCCTCGGCTCTCAAGTACCTCAATTACTGCACCAGCTGTCGCGTCATTAGCTGCAATCACCGCATCAATGTTGTTATTATTTGCATCTAAGGCAAGCTCTATATTATCTTTTGCATTTGCCGGCTCCCAATCTTTCGTCCACTGATCAAATACAATAGTAATATCTCCTTTTTCGATATGTGACTGTAATACGTCAAATACACCTTTTTTCGCCATATGTGCATTATTATCTGTTTCAGCTCCACCGATATAGACGTACTTACCTTTTGGAACAATACCTAAAATGGCTTGCGCTTGAAGAGTACCCACCTGTTCATTATCATAAGATAAATACATATCAACTTCTGCATTTTTCACAAGACGATCGTATGATAATACCTTAATTCCTGCTGAATGTGCTTTCTCTACAATAGCTGCGGTTGATTCTGCGTTATGTGGCACAATGACTAATAAATCAATACCCTTACTAATCATCGTTTCTGCTTGCCATATTTGCAAAGCATCATCTCCATGTGAAGCCATGACCTCAACCTCTGCACCTAAATCTTCAACTGATTTTTTAAAAAAGTCTCTGTCTTTCAGCCATCTCTCTTCTGTTAAAGTATCCATTGCAAAGCCAATTTTAATAGGTTGATCTTCCATCTGTTCCTCTGTCGGCTGAAAGTTTCCCGTATTTGATTGTGGATTAGTGTCATTGTTTCTATTATCCTGTTTTTCACACCCAAGAAGAAATAAAAATAATATAAGTACCAACATTCCTGGATTTCTTAGGGAAAATAACTGTTTAATTTTAATCGCTCCTATACAAAGGTATTATTCAACTTTAGAAAGCAACTTTTTACGGTACTCTTTTGGAGAAGAATGACAGATTTTTTTAAATACCTTACTGAAGTAATTTGGATCATGATAACCAACTTCAAATGTTATTTCTTTTAAACTTTTTGACGGATCTCTCATCAATTTCTTTGCTTTTTCGATACGGCATTCAGTTAAAAAGTGTATATAGTTGATCCCAAGTTGTTCTTTAAAAATTTTACTAATGTAAATTGGACTTAACCCAACTTCTCTACCAATTGCTTCTAATGAGATATCTTTATGAGCATGATCAATAATATATTGTTTAATGTGTTGAATGATATCAGCTTCCATTGCTGCATGATTTTCCTCATGTGACATTCTTAATCTTTCTAACAAATGACTGGTTTCTGCTCGAAGCTGCCTGTAATCAGTTGACTTAAAGGAATACAGCTGTACATCAGATTCGATTCCCATCTCACTTAATACACGAGAGGCGATCCAAAACATTTCCATCACTTTTTGCTGGGTTTGCTTTAACATCGTACCTTCCTGCTCTAAACGATCAATAATGGTCGTAATTCTATGAAAGATCTCATCCCATTCTCCATTACGGATATGTTCAAAATATTGCTGTTCATTTTGCTTTGTTGTTTCCTCATCAAAGCCAGAGACAAGCGCAGGTAATTCATCATAAAATTGAAAACTCCTCGGAATTGACGTATCTCTCGTTGCAACTAACGACTCTTGATACGACTGCCTAATTTGATCTAAAGAGCTGTATACAGTTCCAATTCCAACAAATAATTTGTTATCTTCACTAGATGAATTTAATGACAAAATCTCCCTAGATAACATCGTAGCTTGATTACGGAATGATTGATCTTTCTTTCGGAATACTATAATAGGAAGCTGACGTCCATATAAGGCCCCAACCCAAGCATTTCCTGTTTTACTTACTTTTTCTCTTACCGTAGAATAGGAGGCTTCAAAGCCATTTGGTACAATGACACTAATCACAAACTTTTCTTCTGTTGATTGTATGTCTAACATCTCTAATAATTCTTCTAAATGAATTTCATGAACATGATCAAACAGCAACTGTGTTACAACATCAGTCTGAAACAAAGACATCGCTTTTTGCAGCGTATATTGCTGCTGTTTGTTTACCTCAAGTCTTTTTTGTTCAACTCTAATTTGCTCAAGTACTTTCTCAACTGTATCGACTATTTCCTTAACACGACTAGGCTTGACCAAATAATCGACTACACCTAGTTTCATCGCTTCTTTTGCATAATCAAAAGTGGCATAAGCAGTCACTAAAATAAATTTCAAGTCAGGATGATCTGATTTGATTGTTTCGATTGCCTCAATACCAGTTATACCAGGCATTTGAATGTCCATAAATACTAGATCAGGTTGAAATTCTGATACTAATTCAATCGCCACTCTTCCATTTTTAGCTTGTTGAATCGTAATATCGTTAAAATTCTTCTTTAGAATGGCTTCTAATCCATCTCGTTCAACTTGTTCATCGTCTACAAGTAGTATTTTAATCATTTCTCACCTCTCCTTTCTTTCAAAAGCTTGATACTTACTTTCGTACTAACTCCTAAGGTACTTTCAATTTTCATCACATCTTCCATACTATTAAAAAGACGAAGACGCTTCATTACATTACTTAAGCCAATTCCAGATGAATGTCCATTTGCTGTATTTACCTTTTCTTCTAATATTTCTTGAATTTTTTCCTCTGTCATCCCAGGACCATTATCTTCCACTTCAATAGTGACTAAATCTCCTTCATCTTTAATTCGAAACCAAATCGTACCTCCTTCTTCATTTGGTTCAACGGCATAAATAACAGCATTCTCTACAAGTGGCTGCAAAGTTAGACCAGGAATCTTAATAGAAAGGCATGATTCATCGATTTCCATATAAAAATTAAGTCTATCGGTATATCTTGTTTTTTGAATATCAATATATTGTTGCATCACGTAAACCTCATCATAAAGTGTCATAGGCTTATCCAAATGCTTCAAATTATACCGCAATAAACCAGCGACACTAACTAATAAGTCACTCGTCTCTTCAGATCCTTCCATATAAGCTTTTTTAGAAAGTGTATTTAACGTGTTAAACAAAAAATGAGGATTAATTTGACTTTGAAGATTACGCAGCTGACTTTCTTTAAGTAGTAGCCTATTCTGCTGTAATTCATTTTCTAACTGTGCATTATGATGAATATCTGAAATTAAATTGTTAATATTTAAACGCATACGATCAAACGTCTTCGCTAAAAAGGCAATTTCATCACTCGAATTCACTTCCACTTTTAAATCAAATCTTCCTTTAGACAGCTCGTTTGCCGCAAGTGTTAACTTCTCCACTGGTTTCGTAATTCTTTGTGAAAACCAATAGGTAAAAAGTAAAAGACCAACCGTAATCAATAATAGTAACCAAGTTCCCAGTTGCTTAAGCTCTTCTGACTGATTAATAATCCCTCGATAAAATAAGTCATATGTTTGAAGCTCAAGATCAATTAACGTGAGTGCCATTTCCGAGATATAGTTAGAAATATGAGTTGCTTCATTGAATGCTTTCATCGAGTACTCAGTTTCAGCCTCTGAATGGAAAGATAAAGCTGAATCAATTGTCTCCACTAGACTCTCAATCAAGTTAATATAATTAGTTAAAGCCAACTCATTCTCCACATTTTTAAATGTAGCAACTTCACTCTTCATGCTTTGAATGTCTTTTTTATTCTTAGTAACCGCTTTTAAATTATCATTAGAAGGAAGTAGTAAAAAGTTATTCAAAGCAGTTACAGTATCTTCACTTTTTCTTGATATTTCATTTAATACTAAATATCGTTCTAGAATACCGTTATACTGATCGAGCATTTTTTGGTTATAGGATATGAGCGAAACCCATGTTGTCGCCATAATCAAGAGGACGATTAACACAAGTCCCCAAATTTTCTTTTGTATACTGTTCATTTCAAATCCACCTGTTTCACCATTCGAATATCAGTAAAATAACCGTCTAAATTTAGTGGTAAAACCTCTTTGTTTAACCACTTCATCATATATTCCACACTAAGACTCCCCATATTTGAAGGAGACTGCTCAATCATGCCATCAATTTTTCCTTGCTCCAATAATGATAGAGATGTAGGGTCATCGTCAAAAGAATAAATATAATACGTTTCCGCGTTGGAGCGTCTATCAATTTCCTCTACAAGATTATCAGCAAATTTAGCATTTAACGTGATAAAAGCATCTACATCTGGTGATCTGTTTAATAAATCCTTAGTTGTGGCAATAACTTGCTCTCTGGTATCTTCTGTTTCTGCTTCAAGCAGTTCAATATCCTGATAATTGTAGAGATATTCTTTTATACCCTCTAATCTTTGTGTTTGATAATATTCCTGTCTTTCATCAAGCATGATAGCAACTTTACCGGATTTCCCCATATCCTTTACCAGTTGTTCTGCAATCATTTTACCTGCTAATAACTGATCAGAACCTACATATGTCCTACGCAGACTTTCTGCCATCGGTACATCATTAGCTATTGTAATAACTGGCACACCATATGAAGACGCTTTCACTTTTGTTAACTCCTTAAATTCCTCTGTATCTAATCCCTGGACAATAATTCCATCTACTTGCGAATATATTGCTATTTCTATTTGTTTCAGGAAATCTTCCTGATTATTGCCATAGCTTCCCCAAATCTCAAGCCTTGCTCCATCCCGTTTTGCCTGTTGCCTCGCTCCAGCACTTACTTGATCCCAAAACGGTGTATCTAATTCCTGAGTAATCAAAATGATTCGCTTGTCAGTAAGCTCCTCAGTTGAGGCCTCTGGTAACTGCCAGTTTGTATCAAATACTTCCACTGCAGAATCTACCGTATAATAAAAAAGGATGATACAAGTAATGACGCTTAAAAATTTAATGATACTTCTCATGAAATGTAACTCCTCTAGATTAATAAACTGATTTTCATTATAACAGACAATTAAATTAGTAATATATATTTATCTAACAAATGTTGTTGACTACTCTTGTATGGTTACGGGTTTAACGGCGGGGGGATTTTTGTCGAAAGTTGTCTAATCGATGATAAATTTAAAGAATCGATGATAAATCTGAAAAATCGATGATAAATTCGGAAAATCGATGATAAATCCAAAAAATCGCTGATAAAATCCAATCAGCACTGAATTACTAATGCTTACAAAGGGAGAAGTTTCTTTATTTTATTATTATGACTTATCTTATTGAGTTTGTTGGCTTTTTGTAAAGGTATTTTTTTAAAGATTGTATCTATTTTAGCTAATTACAGGTTAAAAACACTTAACTATTGTGTAAAAGGGAAACACTTCTAAAAAGTTAGATTCAACTAGACTTATGTTGTGCTATTTTCTTCAAGTTAAAAGCAAGAAGCTTTAATGTAAGACAAAAGAGAGTCAGCCGCACGATAAAAATAAGCGATTGACTCCCTCTTTAAGACTGCCTTCAATATATAATTTTATTAACATCTGTTGTTGGTTCCCGATATAATAAAAAAACGTCTAAAACCCTTATTTTAAGGATTTTCAGACGACTCTAATTTAGTTGTGTTAATAGGTATATTACACCAAGCTTTAACAATAAATTGTCATTTATTGTTAAGGTTATACCTCCTCTTCGAATAAGTTATGAATCATTCTCTCTCACTACTCTTGGTCTTCTCATTCTTTTCATCAATGCTTGGATTTTCTTGATCTTTTTCACTTCTTTGATTTTTATTCTCCTCTGTTTCTTCACTCTCTTTTACAATAGGAGCTTGTTTTATCTTATCTTTTTCTTCATCTCTTCTCTCTACCGGTTTCGGATCTTCTTTTTGAGGTTTATCTATTGGTTGTTCCTTTTTCACTTCTTTATTTTCCTGCTCATTTATTGACTTTTGTTTGTCCCCACTATTGTCTATTTTCGTTGATGCTTTTTCCTTTGATTCAGCTTCTTTTTGAATTTGATTTCTACTTTTTTCACTACTATTTTGATCTTCATTTCCTTTTGTTTGATCGTTAGGTACTTGCTCTTTTTTTGGCTCTTTTATAAAGCCCTTTGATTTTGCTACCTTTTTTTCCGTGTTTTTATGCTGATCAGTATCATTTGGTATCAATTGACTTTCCTTATTAGGTTGAGATGCCATAGATTTTAATTCTACAATTGTTTTTCCTTTAATATCATTAAGATCTTCTACGAGTTCCTTTTCTACAAGATCTTGATATTGTTTATAATAATTTACTGATAGATTTAATTTTTTAGCTTCTTTATATTCAACCAGTGCTGCTTCTTTAACTTCAACTTGGACGTGTTCTCCTTGTACATAAGAGGTTAAAGCATCATTAATTTCTTTAACAGGCAATGTTAAATCGTCTTCTGCAAGTGAAATTAAGCTTGTTGTAATCATAGGATTTTTAGCTAGATATCCTTTTTTCTTAGCTTCCTTTACAATTAAATCTATCATAGACAAAACATTTCGATTCGAATCTTTTACAGAAGAAACAATCTTTTCCCCATCCTCATTTAAAGCTATTAAATCAATCACTTCCCCTTTGTCGCTAACTTCCATCTCGAGACTCGGGTTAATATCTATGACTAATAAATATGAAGGCTTAACTGTTTGAAAAATAGAAAATGAGATAAATGATAAAATTATGAGAGCTGCTACAGATATATATGGTACCCATCTCAAGGAAGAAGCTTTTTCAACATAGGTGATAGATTGTCCTAAAAGTGGAACCTGTTTAATAGCATTTTTCGGGACATTTTTATATCTACCATTATCTTGAAGTATGACAAGGTGAAGCTCTGTAATCTTCACGACAATTCCTTTATATGCTGTATGTTTCATAACTCTTCCTCCTTTCCTTGAAAATCGATTATATATGCAGATAGCTGCACCCACTGAGGATTTAGTTTAAGCAGAATAAGTGAGATGAAATATTTTCGATGCTTTTCCAATGTCTTCTTAGAATAGCCTGTCTTTTTGCAAAACAAGGACACCGGTAATCTCTTTTTTAAGAAAAAGTGATGTTTACACTCAGCATCTAAAATAAACACATCTGACAGTTGATATAATTTTTTCCTAGTATCCTTATGCTTTGGGGAATGCTTTTCAAGCTCCTCAAAAGAAACCTTGAATTCATTTAGGGCATGATCAAAGTCAATAATTTCATCAACTAGCTCATTAGATGTCAACGAACGACGATAGGTATCTACTGATTTTTCCACATCCATCATATTGTTACCTTGTTCAGAATCTACAAAAGTAATAGACAGGTGTTGTTCACTTTTTTCTCTTTTATAAAAATCGATTAAGTCACGCTGTATTAAAAGATAGGCATAATTAAGAAATGTTCTACCACTGTGTTGCTCAAACGTATCAATAGCCTTATTAAAGGCAATCAAACTTATACTAGATTCTTCTTCACTCCAGCTAATATATCGCTTACAAATGTGAGACGCAGTATTGAGAATATATGGGCGATAATGCTGAATTAGTTGCTCTCTAGTCAACTGATCACCATTTTTGCAATTTGTAATAACCGAGATAAGCTCATCGTTGTTCATCCTATCACCCGCTTACATAGCCTTTTTTCACTACTGTACATGATATGATATTTGAGGTAAAGGCGTAATGAAAGAAACAACTACCAAAAAGAGTGGTAGTTGTTTCCAAGTTAATTAAGGTCTTTCTGTTTCTTTTCCTTGTTCAGCTTTCTTTCCTGCTTCTTTTGCTTTTTCAGCTCGTTTTTCTGCTGCTTCTCTTTCTTTCTCAGTTTGCTTTTCTGCTGCTTCTCTTTCTTTCTCAGCTCGTTTTTCTGCTGCTTCTCTTTCTTTTTCAGCTCGTTTTTCTGCTGCTTCTCTTTCTTTTTCAGCTTGCTTTTCTGCTGCTTCTCTTTCTTTTTCAGCTCGTTTTTCTGCTGCTTCTCTTTCTTTTTCAGCTTGTTCTTCTGCTATTTCTCTTTCTTTTTCAGCTTGTTCTTCTGCTGCTTCTTCAGACTCTTCTACTTCTTCAGCTTGCTTGTCCGAATCCACTTCGTCTTTATCTTCTACTTCTGCTACCTCAGCCTTTTCATCATCTTCTTCATTTTGTTTTGCTTTTTCTTTTGCTGCAGTTGCTTTTTCTAACGCTTCCTTCTGGTTATCTAATGCTTTGCTAATTCCAGCTTTTGCTGATTCAGGTAAGTCTTCTCTCTCTAATAGAGCCAGTAAATTCTCACTTCTTTTTTCAGCATTTTCTTCAACAATTGTAATTACTTCTGAAACATCTTCACCATTTTCTTCTGCTTCTTCAATTGTTTCTTCAATGATATCAACATGTTCTTCATAGTCTTCGATTAATTCTTTTGCTGTTTCCTCATCGCCGTTATCTAGTTGTTCCTCCGCTTCTACTAAACGGTCCTCGGCATAGTCATCTTGAAGTAATACTTTTTCCTCGGTATCTTCAGTTAACTCGAATTCTGCTTCTTCTATTAAACTAACTGTTTCGTATAATTCTGAATCTGCACTAACAATCTCTTGTTTCTCTTCAGCAAACGCCGAAGTTGCCATTAATAATGTCCCTAATGTAAAACCTGATATAACAAATTTTTTCATCATTCTTTATCCTCTCTTAGTTAAATTGAATTTGTTTTTTAAACTCTATAATTTTTGCTCGATTGACTTCATCGTCGTCTACTTTTCCTACAAACGTTACAATATTCATTTTCTCACCAACTTGAGAAATAGAAACATCTGTTCGAATGCTTTCTTTACGGTTTGAGTGAAAAGATAACGTTTTATCTGTTTCTTCAATTATAGTGATATCACCAGCACCCACTATTAAATCTCTTTTGATTGACTTTACATCCTGTTTAGTAGGTAAGATCGTAATGATGGCTTGTAACTTTTCATTTTGAAAGACAACATTTGAATCTTCTTCTTTACTAAATTTCCAGTCTTTCACTTCACCTATACGAATACCTTTTTCTTTATTTTCATATAAAAACGTTTTAACCTGAACCTGCTTCTCTTTTGAAGGTGAAGTAGCAGATGTCGATTCTATCGTTTCCTCCTTCCCACATCCTACTGTAAAAAGGGTTAATGATAAGATGATAAATAGCTTCTTCATTAAATTCACCTCTTGTGTTATGAGCTTTTATTCTAGGTACCGCATGACAGCTGGCTAACATAGATCAAGTTGACCTTTAGTCCCTATAGCTTTGCGTCACCACCTTTCAGTAGTTTTGCCTTTACTATTTATTTAGTTTTCTATATATCTATACTGAAAGTTGTCGAATTTTTGGAGGGTTTTTTAAAAATCTATTATAAAAATGACAGTTTATTTAATTTTATTTAATTTATACTTTTAAAAAATGATTCCTAGATTGTTTTTAGTTTCCGGAATAAGTATTGATAAATTAATATCTTTGTATTGTGGCTGTAAAATAAGTTAATTAAAATTAATGAAATAAATTAAGTCTGTGCAATTTTCGTGTTTGTGGTCGGTGTTTAATTAATAGAAAATTTTAGTATACGTGTTAATAGTTAACTAAAGGTCAAATCCTTTTATCTTTCTACTTTTTGTTCTAACGTTACTGTTCATTTGACATATCGAAAATAACCGATATACAATATGAACTATGGAACTAATCGATGTTTTTAAGGCATTATCAAATGAAACACGGCTAAATATATTACAGTGGTTAAAGGAACCAGAGAAGCATTTCCCTAAACAAGGAGCTCATTTGCCAAAGGAGGTAAATTATAAAGGTGGGGTATGTGTAGGGGATATTCAAGAAAAAGCCAAAGCTTCTCAATCTACTGTATCTCACTACTTAAATATGATGCAGAAAGCGGGTCTGCTTGAATCTGTTCGTTATAATCAATGGACCTATTATAGAAGAAACGAAGAATTCATTAAACAATTAGCTGAATATTTTAAAACAGAAATCTGATCGCTTGATTTCTGTATTTTTTTCGAATAGTATATCGATTATTCTAGATATATAAATAAATAGGTAGGAGAGAAAGTCTAATGCGTTACTTTGCATATTTACTAGCATTATTAGCAGGAGTTGCCCTAAGTTTTGAAGGAGCAATCTACGGTGAATTAGGCAAATCTATTGGTCAGCTTGAAACAAGTTTTTATAACTTCTTTATGTGATCAATCATTCTTGGATTACTGTGGTTATTCTTTGGAAAAGGTAAACTTTCATATGTGGCAGAAGCACCTAAATGGACACTACTTGGAGGTATTTTAGGGGTTGTTTATTTAACGTCTATAATCATTAGTGTTCCTTTTGTTGGTGTTGGCATAACGATGGTTGCTGTCGTTATTGGTCAACTGGTAATGAGCATGGTGATTGAACATTATGGTTGGCTTGGTGGGAAGCATTATTTAAAAAACATTCTCAAATTGATATTTTAGTTAACAATATGGGGATTTATGAAATTATGAAATATGAGGACGTCGACGATGATGTGTGGGAAAAGTATATCCGTACTAATGTTCTTGCTGCAAATGGATTATCTAAATTTTACTTACCTAAAATGATAAAAAATAATTTTGGTCGAATTATCTTTATTGCGAGTGAAGAAGGAGTTATGCCCTCGGGACAAATGCCTCAATATTGTATGACAAAATCAATGCTATTATCATTGTCAAAAAGCCTATCTAAATTAACAATAGGAAAAGAAGTTACAGTCAATACGATCATGCCGGGACCATCACTCTCCGAAAATGTGTATCAAATAATTGAGGGGATGTACCCTAATGAAGATATGACTTTTTCAGAAAAGGAGAAAAAATTTATGACTACAAATCTACCTCAATCTGAAATCCAACGATTTATCAGGCCAACTGAGATAGGTAGATTAACTACCTTTATATGTAGTCCCTATGCATCCGCTTTTAAAGGTTCTCCAATACGTATGGATGGAGGCATGGTACCGACTATTTTCTAGCACTTTTCCCCTTACTCACTTCTCAAGGTGAGTAAGAATTCTTTCAAAAAACAAATCTTCGTTAAATGCTCAAAAATATGACCTGTATGAGGAAGAAGAATAATGGATTGAACAGGGAGGTTTCATCGGGCCAGACGTGTTAATTCCACTTATCGTTAAAGTGGAATAGTTAGATACTAAAGAGCTCACTAGAGAGGCAATACCACTTATCCAATTCAAAAATAAAAGGGTTAGCTATCAAGATAAATAAGAAAAGGGCTAGGCGGTGGAGCTAGACATTAAAACTAAGTAAATATTTTTCTCATAAAATAACCCCAATCCCTAATATAAGGAACTGAAGCTTCACTCTGATGATCCGTGAAGGATTCGAACCCCCGACCCCTACCCTGTCAAAATTGGGTGGGGAATTAATAGAGGTTAAAGTAATAAAATAGAGTTAATTAAGTATTGGTAAATCAACGTTTTTGGCTTTTGGTTGTAAAATAAGTTAATAGAAATCAATGAAATAAATTAAGTCTGTGCTATTTTTGTGCAATATCCAAGGTTTTGTCGATTAAATAATCATACAATTGCTAATAGGCATCACTCAAAACTTGTTCAGTCACAATCAACTCCGGCTCAGTAGAATCAATAACATCCTGAACACTAAAACCTAGAGCTACTTCTATCAATTTTAATCCATCCTCCGTTACATCAATAACCGCACGATCTGTAATAATTCGATTAACAACATTCTGACCAGTAAAGGGTAACGAACATTTTTTTAGAATCTTGGGCTGGCCGGTCTTGTTCACATGCTCCATGATGACAATAATCTTTTTGGCCCCGTGAACTAAATCCATTGCCCCTCCCATACCTTTGATCATTTTTCCTGGTATCATCCAGTTTGCTAAATCACCGTTTTCTGATACCTCCATACCACCTAAAATCGCTAAATCAATATGACCACCGCGTATCATGCCAAATGATTCTGCATTATTAAAGAAGCTTGCTCCTTTTATGGCCGTTACTGTTTCTTTTCCTGCATTGATTAAATCTGGATCGACCTCCTCTTTTGATGGATAAGGACCAATCCCTAATAACCCATTCTCTGATTGTAAAACAACCTGCTTATTCTCCGAAATATAGTTTGCAACTATGGTAGGCATCCCTATTCCTAAGTTTACATAGAAACCATCTTGGATTTCTTTTTCTGCTCTTTGTGCAATTTGTATTCTTACGTTTTTGGTCATCTTTGTCCCTCCTCTTTTTTATGCTTGAACAGTAAGTCGTTCGATTCGCTTTTTATGCTTACCAACAATAAGTCCTTGAACATAAATACCTGGTGTATGTATTTGATCTGGGTCTAGTTCTCCTACTTCAACAATTTCCTCTACTTCTGCAATTGTTATTGTCCCTGCTGCTGCCATCATAGGGTTGAAGTTTTGAGCTGTTTTGCGATAAATTACATTGCCCATTTTGTCTGCTTTCCACGCTTTAATTAAACTAAAATCAGCTGTAAGGGACTCTTCAAGTAAATACTCCTTCCCATTAAATCCCCTTATTTCTCTACCTTCTGCAATCGGTGTCCCAACTCCAGCTGGGGTGTAAAAGGCCGGAATGCCTACACCACCTGCACGAATTTTCTCTGCTAAAGAACCTTGTGGGGTTAGTTGTACCTCTAATTCACCGCTTAGTACTTGTCTTTCAAACTCTTTATTTTCACCAACATAAGATGAAATCATCTTTTTTATTTGTTTATTTTTAAGTAAAAGTCCAAGTCCCCAATCATCAACTCCACAGTTGTTTGAAATAACGGTCAAATTCTTCACATTCTTCTCACATAGAGCTTTGATGAGGTTCTCTGGTATTCCAACTAGTCCAAATCCCCCAACCATAAGCGTTATTCCGTCCTTAATATCTTGAACTGCTTCTTCAAAACTAGTAAATATTTTTTTCAATTTACTGCACCTCTTTTTCATAGTTTTCTATAATTGTTGAAACTCCTTGACCACCACCGATGCATAATGCCGCTAAACCATATTTTCCATTTCTTCTTTTTAATTCGTGGATTAATGTCGTCAGAATTCTTGCTCCACTTGCCCCAATCGGATGTCCTAAGGCAATGGCTCCACCATTTACATTTAACTTCTCTTTTGAAAATTGAAGCTCTTTTCCAACCGCAAGTGCTTGTGCTGCAAATGCTTCGTTCGCTTCAATTAAATCCAAATCATTGATTGTAAGATCCGCTTTACTTAATGCTTTTTTCGTGGCTGGCACAGGAGCGATCCCCATAATACTTGGGTCTACAGCTGCACTTGCATTAGCACGAATTGTGACTAAAGGTTCGATCCCAAGTTCTTTTGCTTTGCGAAGACTCATCATGAGAACAGCAGCTGCTCCATCATTAATTCCTGATGCATTCCCCGCGGTTATACGTCCGTCCTTTTTAAAAGCTGGCTTTAGCTTTTCTAATGTTTCTACTGTTGTTTCCACCTTTACATATTCATCTGTGTCAAACGAAATTGGTTCTCCTTTTCGTTGAGGAATTTCTACTTCTACAATTTCATCCTTAAATTTCCCTTCTTTTATAGCTATTGCTGCCTTTTCTTGGCTCCATGCAGCAAATTCATCTTGTTCCTGCCGCGTTACTTCAAATTGGTCACAAATATTTTCTGCTGTAATTCCCATGTGATAATCATTAAAAGCACACCACAATCCATCATGAATCATACTATCTATGAGTTTCTGATCTCCCATTCTGTACCCCTCTCTAGCTGCCATAGATAAGTAAGGTGCCTGGCTCATATTTTCCATTCCACCAGCAACAACGATTTCGGCATCTCCTGTTAAAATAGCTTGAGTCGCTAAATGAACAGTCTTTAATCCTGATCCACACACTTTATTTACCGTGAAAGCAGATACATGTTCAGGAAGGCCTGCATGTATAGCAGATTGTCTTGCCGGGTTCTGACCGAGACCCGCTTGAAGTACATTTCCCATGATGACCTCATCAACTTGATCACCCCAAACTCCTACCTGCTCTAGAACAGCCTTTATAACATGTGCACCTAATTGGACGGCACTGAGATTTTTTAAGCTTCCACCAAATTGACCAATAGGTGTTCTTAAAGCGCTTACAATAACAACCTCATTGTGAACCATATACCTTTCCTCCCACTCTATTGTTTAGTCAGAATTTTTAAAATATATTTACTTATTAATTTACAGTATTCCAACTTATGAGTAAAATGAATAATAGTTATATTTTTTATTCAAATACAGAATAAAAGGGTGATGACCTTGGAATTAAAGGATCTTCGCTATTTCACAGAAGTAGCAACTTACGGCAGTTTCACAAAGGCAGCTTCAAGCACCTTTATCTCACAGCCAACATTAAGTAAGTCGATTAAAAAGCTAGAATCAGAGCTTAAAGTAGAATTAATTGAACGTTCGACACGTAAGTTAATATTGACTGATGCAGGAAAAATTGTCCTTAAGCAAGCTAGTAAAATATTAGGGGCTACAGATGAACTTTCTATTCTTTTAGATGACTTAATTAATTTGCCAACAGGAAATATTAAGATTGGGATCCCACCATTGATTGGTACGCTCTTTTTTCCAGAAATAGCGAAAACATTTAAACAGGAGTTTCCAGAGGTTACCCTAGAATTAGTTGAACTAGGAGCAAAACGAATTGAGCAATTAGTTGAAGAAGGTCAAGTTGATGTGGGTATCATTGTTTTCCCTACAGATCATAGCAAATTCGATATTACTCCGTTTATTAAAGAGGAGTTCATGCTTTATACAAATTCAAAGCATAGATTTGCCGAATTGACTAAGGTCAACCTACCACAACTAGCAGAAGAAAGTTTTATCGTTTTTAATCGGGAATTTGCCTTACACGAACTGATTATAAAAGAATGTCAGAAAGTAGGATTTCATCCCAACATTGCTTACGAAAGCTCACAATGGGATTTAATAACAGAACTCGTTGGAGCAGAGCTTGGTATCACGCTATTACCAAAGTCAATCTATAGAAAGATGGATCAAGAAACCATTAAGATGATTAAATTAACTTCACCGCCTATGTGGGAGCTTGGATTTATTACGAAAAAAGAAAGGTATCAATCTTTTGCTGTTAGGGCTCTTTTGAAGTTTGTTGCTGAGAGGTTTTAACAATAAAAACGAAAACATTCAATAAAAAGTTGGAAAACAATAATACTAAAAAAGCTTCACTCTCATAACATCAAGGGAGTGAAGCTTCACAATCATTTTTAGTCATCGATTACTACATTACAATTCCTTTTTAAAATCAAACGTCATAATTGCATTTCCACTTCCTGAAGATTGAGCATAGGTATGGAATGTTGGATGATATTTATCTCCTAACACACCAAGCATCATAGCGAGATGACGTCCTCCTCCTTCTACACCAGCAATTTTAGCATATTGGGGTAACATTTCCTTTGCAAGATTCCAGTTCTTTCCCGTAATATAATCAATAAACTGTTTATCTAATGCTTGCTCAGAAACAGTCGGCATATGGTGACGTCCTCTTACTAAATTATGAGCAAGAGCACCACTGAATATAAACACATACCTTTTGTAGTCGCCATTTAGTACATTACCAATTTCTTGCCCCCATTTATATGTTTCATCTAATCCAGCTGCAAGAGTAATAGATAAATTGACAACCGGAACATCTTCGCTTGGAACAAGATAGCGAAGAGGTACAACGGTGCCATAATCCCACACATATGTTGGATCATTAACTGCAATAACTGGAATTTTTGCTCGTTTACCAGCCATCACTAATTTTTCGCCTAAACTTTGATCTCCAGGGTACTCGTATTTAACATCAGAAATAATGTCGGGACATTCGAATGCAGTTAAAACACCTTTATGTGTTTGTGACACATCAACATAATGATGAAATGTTGATTGCCAATGACACGAAACAATAATAACAGCATCTGGTTTTATTGTTTCAATTTTCTCGGAAATAGCATCCATCTTTGCCACAATATCTTGTTGATATTCAGGTACATTTTCCCGATGACAAATACTTGGAACATGTGCAGCTAAAACACCCAATTCAATTGTCATTTTAAACCTCCATTGCTTTAATAAACTTAATTTGATGCATTACGTTTTTCAACTGATTCACCAGCAATTCCCCAATGACTTTTAGGTATTTCAGTTACGATCACTCTTACATTCTCTTTCGGAACCTCTAATGTAGTCGTGATTGTTTCCGTAATATCAGCAATCACTCTTTCAATTTTCTCCTTAGGACGTCCTTCCATGATGTTAACGTTTACAATTGGCATAATAGAGCCTCCTTTCTATTCTTTTTCTGAAAGCAACCACACTTATTCCCCTACAGAAAAGCTGACTTCGCCTAGTCCATCTAGCTTAGCTGTTACATGATCACCATACGAAAGTTGGACAGCCCCAGTGATTCCTCCTGTCAAAATAACTTGGCCAGCCTTCAACTTTTCTCCTTTTCGATGTAGCATGTTCGCTAGCATGGCAACAGAATTCGCAGGGTGTCCTAAAACAGCCGCTCCTGCACCAAGGTCCTTCATTACTCCATTAATCTTTAAAACAGTTCCAACTAAATCTAATTCTAATTCTTCTGGTTTTCGAATTCTATTTCCCAAAACAACCCTAGAAGAGGATGCGTTATCTGCAATAACGTCTGGCAACGTAAAATTAAAGTTTTCATAACGGCTATCAATGATTTCAAGTGCTCCACAGACATAATCTGTAGCCGCTAAAACTTGAGCTCCAGTGATACCAGGACCTTCAATATCCTTACCTAAAATAAAGGCAATTTCCGCTTCCACTTTCGGATGAATATAGTCAGATAATGAAATTTCTGCTCCATCTTGGATCACCATATTGTTAAAAATGTATCCATATATTGGTTCTTCTACATTCATTTGGACCATTTTTGCTCGACTTGTAAGTCCCATCTTTGGCCCAATTATGGAATGCCCTTGCTCCAGCTTCATGTTGACAAGTTCTTCTTGAATAAGATAGGCTTCCTCTACAGTTAAGTTAGGAGATTTATCTAACGTGATTCTTTTTATATCCGTTCGATTTGATTCAGCTTCTAATAAATATTTAGCTATTTCTTTATTTGACATATTCATTGTCATTCCTCCTATTAAACACTAAGACTACTTTGTTTTTTATTCGCTATTTCAGAAGCCACATCAATAATCATATCCTCTTGACCACCAACAACCTTACGTTTCCCCAATTCTATTAAAATATCACGAGGATCAATGTTAAAGTGTTTGGCTGCGCGCTGTGCGTGTAATAAAAAGCTAGAATACACACCCGCATAGCCCATCACAAGACTATCTCTTGTAATCTCTTGAGGTTGTTTTAATATAGGAGATACAATACTTTCCGCTAAATCCATCATCTTATATAAATCGACTCCACTGTTTAACCCTAGTCTTTCTAGTACAGCTACTAAAACTTCTGTCTGCGTATTCCCAGCGCCAGCTCCTAAACAGCGTACACTGCCATCTATTCTTGTTGCACCTTCCTCAATGGCAACAAATGTATTAGCCATCGCAAGCGATAAATTATTATGAGCATGAAAACCAATATTAATGGTTAGGCTTTGACGAAGGGAACGAATTTTTTCACGAACTTCATTTGGAAGCATGGCTCCGGCTGAATCGACGACATAAACCGTATCTGCTCCATAACTCTCCATTAATTTAGCTTGCTCTACTAACTTATCAACTGGTGCCATATGAGACATCATTAAGAAACCTACCGTCTCCATACCAAGTTCTTTTGCTAAAGTAATATGTTGAGGAGCTACATCTGCTTCTGTTACATGAGTAGCAATTCTAGCCATTTTTGCTCCAATACTAGCTGCTTGCTTCAGCTCATTCATCGTTCCAATTCCAGGTATTAATAAAACAGCCACTTTTGCCTTGTCACAAACCGATACAGCTGCTTCAATCAGTTTCATTTCCTCCGTTAAAGAAAGACCATATTGTTGGGAAGACCCACCTAAACCATCTCCATGAGCGACTTCCATATAAGGCACTCCGGCATTACTTAATGCACGTGCTACATCACGAACTTGGTCGACTGTGTATTGATGACCGATCGCATGACTACCGTCTCGTAAAGCTACTTCTGTAATGAGAACATCTCGGTTATCGTTCATTCCAAACCATTCCTTTCCGCTAAAACTTCTTGTTTAAGAAACAACAGAATTCAGTTTATTTTTAGCCAGTTCTTCCGCTACTTTTACTGCTGAGGCTGTCATGATATCTAGATTTCCAGAGTATTTAGGCAAATAATCTCCTGCTCCTTCAACCTCGATGAATATGGTTACACGGTTTCCGTCAAAAATTGGTTCTGTTCGGAGTCGATAACCTGGTACATAAGCTTGAACTTGTTTGACCATTTCTTTAATAGATGATGTAATTTTATCTTCATCTATTTGTCCTGGTTCGACAACAGCATAAACGGTATCTCTCATTAAAATAGGGGGTTCGGCTGGATTAAGAATAATAATGGCTTTTCCCTTCTTAGCTCCACCAATCTCCTCAATCCCACGTTTCGTCGTTTGAGTAAATTCATCTATATTCGCTCTTGTTCCAGGACCTGCACTTTTACTTGAAATGGTTGCAACAATTTCGGCATATTCAACAGGGCAAATCTTATTTACCGCATGAACAATTGGAATTGTCGCCTGACCTCCGCAAGTAATTAAATTGATGTTAGGAACGTTTAAGTTTTCCCCCAGATTAACCGGAGGGACAACAAAAGGCCCTCTTGCTGCTGGAGTTAAGTCAAGGACTTGCTTGCCAGCTTCTTTTAAAAGTTTCGCATGTCGAACATGGGCTTTTGCCGATGTTGCATCAAAGAAAATATCAGCGTCATCACTGTTATTTTCTAAAAATTCCTCTAATCCGTTCGTATAGGTTTGATAACCTCGTTCTCTTGCCCTAAATATTCCATCAGAATGAGGATCAATTCCGATCAAAGATGTTAACTCAAGTGTTTCAGATCTTTCTAGCTTCAGCATTAAATCTGTCCCGATATTCCCAGTACCTATGATTGCTACTTTTATTTTTCCCATATGAATCTCCTTTCCCCTGAGCTTATTATGAAGAAAAGCGAACTGAAACTTCTCCTAAACGAGCAATTCTTGCTGAAAAGATATCGCCTGGTTTTGCTTCTACAGCTGCAGAAAGTGCACCTGAGAGAATAACTTCTCCAGCTTTTAATGGAATATCAAATTCGCTTAATTTATTAGCAAGCCATGCTACACAATTTGCCGGATGTCCCATTACGGCTGCTCCAACTCCCGTATTAACGATTTCACCATTTTTTGATAAAACCATGCCAATTTGTTCAAGGTCTACAGAATCCACTCGAACAGGTTTTCCACCTAAAACATAATGACTGCTTGAAGCATTATCTGCTATCGTATCTTGTAGTTTGATTTTCCAATCCTTCACACGACTATCAACGATCTCTATGGAAGGTAAAATATAATCTGTTGCTTGAAGCACATCAAGTGCAGTTACATTTGGTCCTTTTAAATCCTCTTTTAGCACAAACGCAATTTCTGCCTCTACTCTAGGTTGCATAACTCGATCAAAAGATAGCTCAGTTCCATTTCCAACGACCATTTCATCTAGTAAGTGGCCATAATCTGGTTCATCCACACCAAGTAATTGTTGCATCGCAAGAGATGTTAAGCCAATTTTCTTTCCAACAATTGTTTGACCTTGGGCTAATTTGTGTTTAATAAGTTCTAATTGGACGGCGTACGCATCTTGAGTTGTAAAAGTTGGATTTTGTTCAGTTAAAGCCGCAATTCCGACTCTTTCTTTTTCTGCTTGTAATAATTGATTAGCAAATAACACGGTTGATTCCATCTTGATTGACCTCCTATTTTAAAGTTTGATACAAATGTTTTTCAACTCGCTATAAAACTCAAAGCTGTGCATACCGCCTTCACGACCGATTCCACTTTGCTTCATACCACCAAATGGAGTTCGTAAATCTCTTAAGAACCAAGTATTAACCCAAATAATTCCAGCTTCTACTTCATTTGCCACTCTATGAGCTCTGCGAAGATCATTCGTCCAAATGGAAGCACTTAGTCCGTAATGAGAATCATTTACTTGAGCAATGACCTCATCCTCTAAATCAAATGGAATCACAGTGACAACAGGTCCAAATATTTCTTCACGAACACATCTAGCATTTCGATCTAAGTCTGTAATGATCGTTGGCTCAATAAAATACCCTTTTTCTAGCCCTGAAGGACGACCTCCACCAATACGGATTGTTCCTCCTTCTTCCTTCGCAAGCTCAATATATCCTAAAACGCGCTCATAATGTTCTTTTCCAATCATTGCACCAATTTTTGTTTTTTCATCAAATGGATCTCCAACAACAAGCTCTTTTGTTTTTGCTACAAACTTTTCAATAAACTCTTCATAAACTGGACGTTCAACATAAATTCTTGATCCACATAAACAAACCTCACCTTGATTGATAAAGCTAGACTTAATAGTTGTTTCTAGTACTTCATCAAGATCAGAATCAGCAAAGATGATATTTGGGTTTTTCCCGCCTAGTTCATATGAAAGCTTTTTAAGTGAATTTGCTGCTGCCTTCATGATCGCTGTACCAGTAGAGGTTTCACCGGTGAATGTAATCGCATCTACATCAGGATGTTCTGTTAAAGCTGATCCAGCAGAGTTAGGTCCAAAACCATGTACTACGTTTACAACACCATCTGGTACTCCAGCTTCTTTACAAATTTCCGCTAAAACGGTTGCCGTCATTGGTGTCCATTCAGCTGGTTTCAATACAGCAGTATTTCCTGCAGCTAAACACGGAGCAAGTTTCCACGTTAATAGAAGTAATGGGAGATTCCACGGATTGATTAACCCAACAACTCCTACTGGCTTACGTACTGAATAGTTGATGGCTATATCATCATGTTGATAAGCCTCAGTTCCCATTGTTGTCATGTAGTCAGCAAAGAAATGGAAGTTATAGGCTGCTCTCGGGATATCGATCGTACTTGATAACCAAATTGGTTTTCCTGTATCAAGAGATTCTAATCGCGCTAACTCATCTTTTCTTTCTAATATTAAATCTCCAATTTTACGTAATACTTTAGAACGTTCTGTTAAAGGCATTGTTTTCCATCGACCGTTTAGTGCTCTTCTAGCTGCAGATACAGCTAAGTTAATTTCCTCCTCCCCACCTTCAGCTACAGATCCTACTATCTCTTCATTTGCTGGATTCGTATTTATAAATGTTTTGTTATTCATAGAATCCATGTATTGCCCATTAATAAAATGTCTACAATCAATTCCTGTTGCTGTAGTAATCGCTTCCATAACCATTCCTCCATTACATAAAATGTTTTCATTTCTTTGTAATGTTAGAATAGTACAAAATCGTCCCTTATAAAACATCAATGTTCTTATATATGGAACGAATTGAAGTTTTTTAAAAAATATTTTGATTATTCTCTTTATTCACTCTATGTGATATAGTGAAAGAAAACCTCATAAAGGAATATCGTTCCTCTATGAACAACAGATTGGAGAGTAAACAATGACGGAAACGACTAAAAAAGATTACACACTTTCATCTGTAAAAAATGCACTTCGTATCTTACGAAAATTTACAATGGATCAACCTGAACTAAAAATTACTGAGCTTGCTCGAGAGTTAGACCTTGGTAAAAGTACAGTGAGCAGACTGATGTCAACATTAGCAAGTGAGGGCTTTGTTGAAAAAGATCCAGAAACACAGCGTTATCGATTAGGTTTATCTATCCTTTCACTTGCAAGTGTTTGTACATCAACTTTTGAGATTCATAAGGAAGCCATGCCAGTTTTACATGAACTTGTTGAAAAAACAGGTGAAACTGCTCACCTAGCAATTCTTGATGGCTTAGATGTCATTTACTTACACAAGGTCGAAAGTAAGCACCATGTACGTGCTTTCACCCATATCGGTAAAAGAAATCCCGCCTATGCAACGAGCTCTGGAAAGGTGCTTTTAGCTTTTAACAATGAACAAAGAGTAGAAAAAACGATTGAAAACGGATTAGAGCCATTTACACAACATACCATTACAGATCAGAAAACATTAATGGAAACCCTTACAAATATTCGCAAACAAGGTTATGCCGTAAGTACGGAAGAAATATCTGAAGGTGTTGTCTCAATTGCTGCTCCAGTAAAAGACTACACAGGACAAGTCATTGCCGCTGTTAATATCGTTGGACCTATTCAACGAGTAAACGATCAAACAATTCCATCACATATTAAGAGAGTTGTAGAAGCAGGTAAAGAAATTTCTAGACGTTTAGGTTATCGATTTAATCATTATTAATACTTAAAAGGAGCTGAATTTCCATGCATGATTTTCACACTCATTTTATTCCCGAAGAAGTCGTTGATTGGATAAAAGACCAAAGAAACATCATTAATGCAAGCTGGGAGAAAAAAAGTCAAGATAAAGAAGAATTTTTATCTATTAACAACAAGTGGGTATTTGAACTAAAACAAGAATTCACTAATAAATCTTTATATCTAACAGAACAACAAAACATTGGTGTGGATCATTCAGTTGTTTCACCGATTCCTCAGCTATTTTTATATGATTTCCCTTCAGAGATTACAAGAGAATTAGTAGCTGTTTACAACACATCACTTGCAAAATGGTCACAAGTCCAATCACAAAAAATATCAGCACTTGCCACCGTTTCTCTTAATCACCCTGAAACTGCTGCACAAGACTTAAGAGATGCAATGAATATGGGATTAAAAGGTGCCATTATTGGACCTGGATTAAACGGTAAATTATTATCAGACAACTCTTTCACTCCTTTTTGGGAAGAAGCGAATAAGCAAAAAGCGATCATGTTCATCCATCCTTTATTATGTGAAGATCAACGTTTAAACCAGCGCATGATGCCAAACTTAATTGGTGTACCTTGGGAAACAACGATTACAGCTACAGATCTCTTACTAAGTGGCCTATTAGATACATACAACAATGTAAAAATTCTCTTGGCACATGGTGGAGGATTCCTTCCTTATCAAATCGGTCGTTTGAACAAAGGCTTTGAAATGTGGCCACTCGTTTCAAAGAACTTGCAAAAAGAGCCGATCGAGTACTTAAAAGACTTTTGGTATGATAGCGTCTTATGGAATCCAACTACACTTGACTACTTAGCTAAAACTGTTGGAAAAGAAAGAATTGTTCCAGGGTCCGATTTTCCATTTGACCTTTGTGAATGGCCACCAGCAAAGCAACTGGCCAAAGGCTCGGAATCTTTACTTCAATCTATCTAGTAATTTGTTATGAAAAGAGGCTGACTTGAGAGACAATCCCATACCGGGGACTGTCCTCTACTGTCAGCCTCTTTTTATTAGATAAATACCGTTCTTTCTGCTTCCCATTCTAATGGCAAGCCAATATAATTTTCGGATAAACTAGTTAATGCTGCACGAGATGACGTAACATAATCTAACTCACTAAGTTGAATCCCTCTCTCAAATGGACTGTGATTAACATTACGATGCAGCATCGTTGTCATATAATTTGAAAAGCGCTGTGCTTTCCAAACTCGACGTAGAGCAATATCCGAGTAGCGGTCCAACAGATCTTCACTACCTGTCTTATAGAACCTCTCAATTCCACGTTGTAATACCTGATGAACATCTGTCATCGCTAAATTCAATCCCTTTGCCCCAGTTGGAGGAACAATGTGGGCTGCATCACCTGCAAAAAACAGACGTCCGTATTGCATTGGCTCACAAACAAAACTTCTCATCGACACAATGTTTTTTTGAAGTATTGGACCATCAGGAAGTGTCCATCCATCACTTGTTTCGACTCTCGCTTTTAGCTCTGTCCAAATTCGATCGTCTGACCAAATGTTGATATCATCATTTCGATCCACTTGAATGTAATGTCGTTGAATTTCAGGTGTTCGTGTACTAATTAAGGCAAATCCTCTATCATGGTTTGAATAGATAAGTTCTGGATTAGCAATAGATGTTTTTGCTAATATCCCTAACCATCCAAAAGGATAAATATGTTGTTTTTCCTTTCGAATGGAATCAGGTATTTCTTTTCGACTTGGCCCGTGGTAGCCATCACAGCCTATAATAAAATCACAGCTAAGTTCATGATCACTATCATCGTACTGAAATCTAATTTTCGGTGATTGTTTGTCTACATCATGCAAACTAACATTATCTGCATTAAAGAGTATCTCTCCACCTGCCTTTAATCGAGCAGCTACAAGGTCTTTTATGACCTCATGTTGAGGATAAACCATAATACTTTTCCCTTCCGTAAGCTCATGCATGTTTACTCTATGTCGGACTCCATTGAATTGAAGCTCAATTCCATGATGGGTATGTCCTTCTCGCATCATTCTTTCGCCTACGCCAGACGCAATTAGAAGATCTACTGTCCCTTGCTCTAAAACCCCTGCACGGATCGTTCCCTCAATATCTTTTCTAGAGCGTTTTTCTAGGATCACTGATTCAATACCTTCAAGGTGCAAGAGATGTGATAACATTAAACCGGCTGGACCTGCTCCGATAATCCCTACTTTCGTTTTCATATCAAAAGCTCCTTTGTTTGTTCAAAATATTTTTTATATAGAAACTTCTTATTCTAAAAGAGTCCCAATTCTACAAAAATATTACTTTAGAACGTTCTGTTAAAGTCTTTGATTTCCAACACCCTTATAAAAGTAACCGCTTCCATTCCTCATCATGTTTAATTCATTCTCTGTATATATAACATAGTATAAAATTGATCCTTATAAAACACGACTTTTCCTATATATGGAACAATATGATGATTTTTCAAATATCTTTTTAGAGCTCTATGAAATATCGAGAAAATAAACCTCAAAAAAAGATTACATCGTTAAATCTATATCTTTAGACTGCTGTATTTTAATAGGTGCTGTTTCTTTAATTCCAAAAGTACATATAAACGCAATAAAAGCGGCAATTGCCGTAATCCATAACGGTGCAGTTAAGCTATATTTATCAGCTAATACCCCTGCCATCATCGGACCAGCAAATCCTCCAATAATTTCCCCTGTTAAAATAACGAAACTTATCGCAGTAGCAGTAAATCTGCGAGATACAGATTCAGCTGGCACAATATTCATCACAAGTGGTTGATATCCATTACCAATCGAGAGGATAATCATTGAGATAATTAAAACAACAAAGTTTTGATAATATAATGCGATCATGATTGGAAGGAAAATGGCAATAAATGAAAAGATTTTAAGAATAGGTAGTCTTCCTATACGGTCAGAAAGTGCAGGTGCTCCCATTTGCCCAACAAACATCATGAGCCCCATAGCTCCAAGCAGCATGCCAATCTGAGCATCTTTATAGTTTGTTGAGTTCGCTAACATCGTTGGAAGAAAAGCGGTAAGAGTCAGGATGAAGACCATATTACAAGTCCCGATAATTGTGCATAGCCAAACGTTTCTTGTTTTAAATACTTTAAGATAATCTGCTTTCGTTGGTTTTACCAATTGTTGCTCCTCGTCTTGTTCAACAACAAGTTTGGGTTCTCTTAAATACTTCCATAAGATAAGACCAACGATGATCCCAGGAATGGCGATGATATAAAATGCTGATCTCCAGCCTAAGGCTACTGCTAGGGAAACGGTCAAAACTGGTGCCATTGCACCTCCAATTAAAGAGGAAGCGCTTTGGATGACACCCATATTAAATCCCCTTCTTTTCTCAGAGGACTCCGCCATGACAATCGATTGAACTAACGGCATGACGGGCCCTTCAGCTAATCCCATGATGATTCTCGTCATAATTAAAGCAAAAAACGAACCGACAAGTCCGGTTAGTAAGGTAGCAATTGAAAAAACAAAAACAAAGATAACGAGCATTACCTTCTTTTTCCCTATAAAATCGGAAAGACTAGCGAAGATTAACGTAGAGATTCCAAAGAATAAACTTGTAATCCCAACTGTTAAACCAAGCTGTGTATTTGATAGATTTAAATCCGGTCCCATGATAGGAAAAACAAACCCTAAACTTAATCGATCTAAAAACACAAGCCCGACAACGAAAAACATAATGATGACAAGGAAATTCTCATAACGTTTGCTTTTGCTTAATTCATTCATTCAAATGCCCCCTTATATAATTATTCAAATTGAAAACGCATACATTTTTTATTATTCTTTAAACGTTTAACTCAGATAAGAAAGGTTCATTCATTTTTTCAAGAGTCATCTTTAAAAACTCTCCAACATTTACTTTTTCCGTCATTCTTCCAGCAGAGGTTAACAATTCCCATTCAACTAATTGGTCGGAATTCTCTACAATCATTTTGCAGCGTTCAAAACGTTTTTCCATAAATGCCTCCATTGTTTCTTGAACAGGGAGATTATGTTTTAAAATATCAGCTAAAACAACGACATCTTCAATCGCAATTGAAGCACCTTGACCTAGATGTGGAGCTGTACCATGTGCCGCATCACCGACTAGTAAAACATTTCCTTTATACCACGGACTTTTCATAAGATGCGTAAATATCGGCCGGTAAACCACTTCAGAGGGATCAACAATTTGCTTAGCTATACCAGCAATGATTCCTCCAAATTCAGTCATCCTTTCCTTTAATAAATTATGCAATTGATTATTAGGAAACTTAGGATTCCCTGGTTCATTTGTTGTAACAAGTAGGTACATTAAGTCATCGGACATAGGAACCAACCCTGCTTTAGCGTCCTTTCCATAATAAAAAAGGCCTTTGTCAATTTCTTTTGGTCGTGGTAGATTATACCTCCAAACTCCTTGCCCACTATAACGTTGCTCAATTTCACCAAACAGTAATGTTCTAACCTTAGAGTTAGCACCGTCTGAGCCGATAACTAAATCGTAAGTGGCAGTTATTCCATTATTCAGCGCGACCTTAACACCGTTTTCTTTGTTTTCAATTGTATTAACAGTCGTCCCCATATAAATCTTTGTATCTGTTGATTCAACGGCTTCAAACAAAATATTGTGTAGCTGTCTTCTTGAGATACCATTAACACCAGGGTACCCTACAATGGTTGGGGAAGCTGTATGAAACAAGAAATGGCCTTGACCTGTATAATAATCAAAACCTGGATATGAAGTGCCTTGTTCCATACAAGCATCTGCTAAGCCAATTTCATTGAGAGCTCTTAAAGCATTAGGTGGCTGAATAATTCCTACTCCATACACGTTCCACTCTAATTCCTTTTCAGCTATTTCTACTTCGATCCCAATTTTATTTAAAGCAATAGCTGCTGACAAGCCACTAATTCCTCCACCAACAACCAGTACCTTTTTTACATATTGATTTGTCATGCTAGTACCTCCTCACATTTTTTGAAGTGCTTGCAAAACGCTAATTTTAGATTTAGTGCTTTTAATCAATGATCGCAACTGCCCTCGTCCAGCCTGCGCTCGCTCCCTTTATTTTCACTGGAAACACAGATAC
Source organism: Metabacillus litoralis (assembly GCF_007994985.1). Taxonomy (GTDB): domain Bacteria; phylum Bacillota; class Bacilli; order Bacillales; family Bacillaceae; genus Metabacillus; species Metabacillus litoralis. The sequence continues at coordinate 311,955 of NZ_VOQF01000006.1, forward strand.
TTTAAAGCCATAGGGTGGCAATTGATCTAAGTTTGCTAGTTTTTCAATTTGACAGTATTCCTTTTCTTTTCCTGCATAATGAGCGGCCCATAGAACACCTTCACGTGGATTTTGTTTATAGTCTGCCGCTTGGACGGCGAGTGGTGTATCCCATCCCCATCCGTCCGTACCCATCACTTTTATTCCTTGATCAATTAACCAAAGTGTTGCTTCAGCTGAGACACCTACATGAATTTCACTATAGGTAGATTGGTATCTCTTTTTATCTGCATCACATCGGATCATGACGATATCGAAAGGCTTCAATTTGTAGTCCATACTATCAAGTTTTTCTTGAACATCCTCAACAGTGATCGCATATCCTAAAGGTTTGTCTGTAAAATCAAGCACTACACCATCGTTAAAAAACCATTCCAGCGGCATTTCATCAATGGTACGAGCAGGCTTGCCTTCTGAAGTCGGCCAGTAATGCCAAGGGGCATCAACATGAGTTCCAGCATGACTAGTTAAAGTTAGAAATTCACCGGCCAGCCCTTTTCTCTCTGGAAAGTCATCAGGAGTCACTCCAACAAGCTTTGCACCAAACTCTGCTCCTTCTTCATGTGTTTCATAACGTATAGAAAAAGGAAGAGGATCCTTTAAATCCTCTTCAATTGATACACTAAGGTCCACAATTCTCATCCTAGTCTTATCCCTTCTATATTAAATAATCTTATTTTTTAGAGAGCCGAGTCCAGTAATCTTCAATTCCACTTCGTCTCCAGGCTCTAACCAAGGATGCACTTCTGTTCCAAGCTCCATTAGGCAACCGAAACCAACTGTTCCTGATCCAATGATATCGCCTGGATATAAGGTCACTTCTTCGGAAGCTCTTTCAATCATGTTGCCAAAGCTAAAGAAGATATCTTTAAAATTTCCTCTCGAAAGAACCTCTCCATTTACTGATGCGGTCATTTCGAGATCAAAGACATGACCAATTTTATACGAATCTAGTTCATCTTTTGTTAGAATATAAGGCCCAATAGACGTAGCGAAATCCTTTCCTTTTGCAGGTCCTAGAAGCACTTTCATCTCTTTCATTTGTAGATCACGTGCAGACCAATCATTCAAAATGGTATAACCAAAGATATAATCTTCAGCTTCACTAGCTTTAATGTTTTTTCCTTCTTTTCCAATAACACATGCCAATTCGAGCTCATAATCAAGTCTCGAACACTTAGCAGGTCGCTTTACCTCTTCGTTTGGTCCCTTCATTGAATGAGGATTGGAAAAGTAGAAAATCGGCATTTCATACCATTCCGGTGCCACCGTATCACCGTTTCGCTTTGTTGCGTTTTTGACATGAGTTTCAAAGGCAACAAAGTCTCGAAAACTAGTTGGATTTGGTAAAGGTGGAGCAAGACGTACCTCTTCCAATGAATAGGATGGGACATCTTTATCACTAACTAGCGATTGTACAATAGGTAGATATTTATCTTGATTCCTGATAAGTTCTACAATTGAATCAGGTAAATTCCCTTCAGATGCGAGATTCAAATCTATCACTCTATCATTTTCAAGACATCCTACACGCATATTTCCTTTCGAATCGTAAAATGTCACAAATTTCATTTACTAAGGGCCCCCTTGTTAGTTCGTTAACTGTTCCTTGAGCCAATCATACATTTCGTACGTTTCTGTAATATTATCCACTTGGCAATGAGAAGAACCTGGACTGCTTTTCGAAACAATTTTTAACCATCTTGGGCAAGTTAAATCATTATATACGTTATAGGCATTATCCACTGTATTTTGGCGATCATCTTCACCATGGATAATATAAGTAGGCATTTGAATTTTTTCGGCAACACCGCGAAGGTTATAATGCTCCAGTTTAGCTCTTGCAGCCGGCATGTCTTCCACACCGAAAATATGTTGTAATATCTTTGCTAAAGGGTGATTGTCAGGTCGTTTTCTCCAAACATCGTTGTAGTCATAAACAGCTCCCCAGATCGCACATGCTTTAAATCTTGGTTCAAATGCTGCACATCTTGCTGCCATATAACCACCCATTGAAACAGCCATAATTCCAATACGTTCAGGATCGACATCTAAATTGTCAACGGCCCATTCATATGCAGCTGTTCCAGCTGTATTATAATCATGTCTTGAATGAATTTTGTGAAGTCGCAATGCCCCACCCTGACCAGGTCCATCAAGAGCTAAAAGGGAAATACCTCTTTGATTTAAGAACTGTGCAGGTCCATAGTATAATTCTTCTGCTGTTGAATCTAAGCCACCGAACATCACCATTAAAGGTCCTCTTTTTTGACCGGGTGCTTCAAAGAAATACCCTGGAAGAGATGCATGCTCAAATGGTACATTAACTGCCTTTGGTGGAATGTCTAGCAATTCTCCAGCTTTTCTAAAGGAATCAACTGACTTTAAATAGGTTGGCAGTTTTCGCTCATCATCTGGTTGAAGGAAAAATTCAGCGGTACGGAAGTAGTTTGCTGTACGTAAATAACCTGCTTTCGCCGTCTCCTTATGACCTTTATCCATTGCATCATTTGCAGTTGATAATGACTTATGACCAGCATTCATCCATTCGTTATGAAAACTATCAAAATCACCAAGCTTCATTCGACTGGCAGCATCTAAAATCTCATTTACTTCACCGCCTCCAAAATAAGATTGGCTAATCATTCGTACGATTTGATAAGACCACATATAGTTCTCAGGAAAAAAGTGCCACATCTACAAAACATCCTTTCTAACGATTCTGTATCTTAAACTTGGCTAGGGAGGTCACATTTGCGGAGGTCTGGGAGTCTCTACTTTTCCCCTACTATCTCTCCCATTGACTCACACAATTACTTTAGACATAACCTGTAAATTACTTAATAATTTTCCCGGATTTATCCCACGGCATTTCTCTACCCCAAGCATCATTTGGATTTTCTTCAAGACTCCATCTGTATGGACCAAAGTCAGGTGCGAAGACTAAATGTGCTCCAGCATACAACTCAAAACGATTTCCGCCTGGCTCATCAACATAGAAGAAAAAGCCTTCTGCAAGTGCATGACGAGTTGGTCCACCCATTGCTAACTCGTATCCGCTTTCAATAATATGGTCAGCTGCTAATAAAACCTCTTCTCTACTCTCAACTGCATAGCAAACGTGGTTAAAGCCACCTGGTTTTCCATTATGAGACTTTAGAAAAGCAATATCATGAGAAAGGTTTGTCACAGAAAGCCAAGCACCGATTTCAGGACTTCCTGGTTCATTTGCGTCTAAAAAGATTCCTTCATTATAGCGGAATCCGATATTTTGATAGAATTCACGATCTTTTGTCACATCGTTACTATGTAGTGTAATGTGATCAATACGACGTGGAGAAATTCCGCGCCCAGGATTTTTTTGCGGACGATTTTTCCACTTACTTTGTAGTGCAACTGGCGCTTCATAAACTTCTACATCCCAGAAGATTTCCTCTAAATGACCATCAGGTGATTGAAATTGATATGCACGACCATGACCTAGGTCACCTTCAATCCAACCAATTCCCTGTCCAAACTTTTCAATTTGTGCTGCGGCTTCTTCAAGGGCAGCTGGGCTGTCAGCTCTCCAGCCAATATGGCCAAGACCAGGTTCTTTTCCTTCTGTGATTTTTAAACTGTGGTGATAGTGTTCGCCCCATGCACGGAAATAGACCGAATTTCCTTTTCTCCCTGACTCCTCTAAACCAATGATATTTTTAAAGAAATCGGCTGATTCTTCTAATTTTGGGCTGATTAATTCAACGTGTGCAAGATGTGAGAAATAATGTGGATTTTTATACATAAAGTTACCCTCCAATAATAAGCTTTTTTTTAAACAGCCATATAAAAGCTGTGTATTTAACTTAATTATAAGGAAGGAAACGTTTGAAAACGTTTACTTTTTTAAGATAAATCTTACCGATTTTTATCTTTTTCTAAATATTTGTATAAATAACGGAGGTCGCTTTCTTCAACAAATTCATACCCCTCAGTACCCTCCCTGTTCCTTCTAGGAGTTGGAAAAGATTTTGTTTGATTCTTTCGATATTGATAAGGGGTCGTATGAAATGTGTCTTTGAATAATTTATGGAACGTATTTAAGTTTGTAAAACCACACTCCATTGCGATCTGAATGATAGGCAAATCAGTTTCTAATAAGTAATGAAGAGCATGTTCAAGGCGAATCCCATTTAAATATTTAAGAAAGGTTTGTCCCATATGCTGTTGAAAATATCTGGATAAGTATGGAGGAGTTAATTGTTCGGTTTCTGCAACCTCATCAAGGGTAAGAGGGTGCGTGTAATTTTTCTCTATGTAGTCAGTAATTCTGTTCATTCTTTCGATATTCTTTTTGCTAGTTTGTTTTAATTCATGATGATTTTTCACTTTGAAGTTGGTAACAAGATGATAGATGATGTCCAACAGAAAGGAATGAACCTTTAAATCATAGCTTTCCTTTTTTTCTTTTACTGTCAGACATAACTGTGTGAGTAGAGTTCGAATTTCATCAAATTGCTGCTGGTTTTCATGGAGAAAAGATTGGCATTTAAATCGTTCTTGCTCAATTTTTTTGTAGCATTTTTTCATAAATGAAATAGGAATTTGAACAATCAATATCGTATTATCTTCATCTGATTCAACTCCGTGAATTTCGTTACTATTTATAAGGAGGAGGTCATTTTCATGTAAGATATAATCTTCTCTTCCAACATAAACGCGAACCTTACCTTTTAACACTAGTAGAAATTCAATTCGGTCATGCCAGTGCATGGCGACATATTTGACTGTTGTCATTAATAAGAATACGGGTACTTCTTCGTTTACGACGACACTTTCGTATGGGTAGTTCATAAAAGTTCACCTCAGCTTTTAATAACTGTTTGTTTAGAATACATCTTTTTATACATATCATTATCGATTGGATAAAATTTCATTGCAAGTATGCTTACAATGTCACTTAACAGTGGTAAAACTAAATAAAGCACAAATACTGTCCAAAAGAGTGCGGTTGTTGGTTCAGCTCCAGCTACGTAACCCGCTGCTCCCAATGCTATTCCTATAATTGTACTTCCTAATGAACTAATCATTTTCTCAACAAAGGTAAAGGTAGCACCAACTGTACCAGGGATAAACTTTCCTGTTTTATAGGTATGATAATCAATAATATCAGCAATCATTGGATTAACATTTTGATCATTTAAACGCCGAAACAACAAATTCAAAGCCAGTAACACAATAAACACGATCTTCACGAATGGGTCATCTTCAAAAGGTCTGAAGATGATCAAAATAGCAGTTACTACAACACTCCCCCACGCACCTAACACAAATGTTTTTTTCACTCCCAATCGAATGGCTATTCCTCCGGCAATAAATACTCCAATAAACGCTACTGGAGTGGAAACTGCTTTTACGAAAGGAAGTAAATCCAAATTTTTCACAACATAAATGTAGAAATAAACCGTTGATGCACTAGTAACAGTACTGGCTAGTTTATCAGTTGATGCTGCGACCAAAAGCATTCGTAAGGCTCTATTTTCTTTAATCACTTCAAAATAATCTTTCACTTTCATTTTTGTCGATGCTTTTATATCCATATAGAATTGTGGTTTATCCACTCCAACAATAGAAAAAAGGCCGAGAATAAATAATAGCAAATGAAGGTCTAAGATAAGCAAAAAGACCTTCATCCATCCTTCTTGAGAGCTCATTCCTCCACTTTCTTGTAATGTTGGAACAATAGCACTAAAAATGATTAATTGAATCCCAACTGAAAATAGCCCCCCTGTAATCCCCGAAATAGGTCTGTGTTTAGGATTCCTTGTTACTATTGAAAGGGCAGATTTATTAACTGTCGTCATACATGTATATCCTATCATCCAAATTGCATACCAACTAATAACCCAAACATAATGATATTGTTGAGGGATATAAAATGGAATAACGATTATCATATACAAGCTAATTGATAGAAGAATGGATCCTATTAGTAAAAATGGTGTAAACTTACCGATTCTTGTTTGTGTTCTATCTATCATTGATCCTACGATTGGGTCAGTTATACCATCCAATAACCTCATTACTGTCATGATAATCCCAACAAATACTGGATTTAAACTTAGTGCCTCAGTTGAAAAAATGAGAAAGAACCCCATAAAGAAATAGATTTGTATATTAGATGCTGCCGAACCTGATGGGAAAAGGATTACACGCCATGTATCCAATAATAAGTTTTTAAAATTCCCCATACAATTTCCCCATTCCTAATCTTCATATTTTCTTACGTTAAAACAAAAATGGTGACTCTCTCAGTTTACCTTTTAGCATAGTTTTAACAATTATAACAATTCAAACATACCTTTAAATCTATAGTTTACACATTGACTTATAATAAAATATGATACATATCAGATTAGAACTTCTAATAGAAAAACCATCCGTCTTGGGATGGTTTTTCATTTCATTTTATATAATAGCAGTTCTTTTCTTTATTTCTATGGAGCTACATTCGTTCAATTTTGATCTATTACATACCTACTTTTTGCTTTCTCCTAATGACGAACACACCGCTACCAATTAATAGCAAAACTAGTCCAAATATTAAATAGTTGAATGAATTAGTAGCTGTTTTTGGCAACTCATTTCCTTGTTGATTTTCGTTCTCATCCCCTGGAGTTTCAACTGATCCTGAATCTGTTCCTGGATCTGTTCCTGGATCTGCTCCTGGATCTGTTCCTGGATCTGTTCCTGGATCTGCTCCTGGGTCTGTTCCTGGATCTGTTCCTGGATCTGCTCCTGGATCCGCTCCTGGATCTGCTCCTGGATCTGCTCCTGGATCTGTTCCTGGATCTGTTCCTGGATCTGTTCCTGGGTCTGTTCCTGGATCTGTTCCTGGATCTGTTCCTGGATCTGTTCCTGGATCTGTTCCTGGATCTGTTTCACTATAAGAAAGGCCAAAGTTGTAAGCATATGCATCTCCTACAGCATTTACATAAGCAAAATCATCAATTTCTTCATCAGCAAAACTAGGAACATCGCCAACTTCCCTTTCCACTGCATCCTCACTAGCTGGAATACCAAATGGAAGTTTTCCAACAGGATCAAATTTTCCAGTGATCACATCAAATAATGCATCTTGTGAAGTACCAAAAGTAGCGACTAATGCTGCAGCATTTGGTTCAAGTTCATTAATTAGCCACTGATTTGTAAAGTTGATTGCTGTAATGGTTGGAACTTTTTGCTGAATATCAACAATTTTCTCTGCATCGAAAATTGCCGTTTCAGGTCCAACAGTAATACGTGGATTATTATCCCAGTTAGATTGCATGGGTTGAACAAAGACATAAGCATGAGTTGCTTCCTCAACAGTATCTACAAGTGTAATGTTAGGGAATTTTTCTTCAAGAGTTGCTTTTAAACTTGCTGTAAATGCAGCTGATTGTAATGGAGCTTTCTCTCGAATGTCTGCAGCTGGATCTGCTGCGCCTCTTCCTGCGATTGCTCCAACAAACCCTTCAACGTACAACTTAACATTTTCTAATTTTTCTTCTGTTAACGGTAATAGATTTTCACCATCAACTTCATCATTACGCATTAGAACAACAGATTTACGGTGTGCTAATTCTGCAGCAGCAAAGACTTCTGGATTTTTATCACGATCTACCAGATCAAGAGCCGCTTGCGGATTTACATATGGATCTTCAAAAAGTCCTAAATTCATTTTTTCTGTTAACAATAATGTAACCGACTCATTAATTGTTTCTTCTGTTACTAAACCATCCTCAACCGCTTTAATTAAAGCGTCTGGATTATTGGAACCTGAAACGATATCTGTTCCAGCATTAATTGCTTTTGCAAATTTTTCATGTAGTTCTAAATCTTCCGCACCCCATGCATTATCATTTACAGCACCAGTATCTGAGTTTACATAACCTTTGAAGCCTAGTTCATCACGCAAAAACCCTAAGATTCCATTGTTAAGCGCGAAACCAACCTCTTCGAATTGCTGCGTTTCGTTGTACCAGTCCAACCCTTGGTCTGCACTTGTGTTGCTTGGGTAAGCATAATAAGGCATGACAGAAGATACATTTGCTTCAATTGCTTTTTCAAACGGAGGAATATGATATTTTAATAGACTTCCAGGTGTAGGATATGGATTGAATTTTCCATCTTCGAAGTGTGGATCTAAACCTTCATCACGTGCGCCACCACCAGGGAAGTGCTTAACTGTAATGGCAATGCTATCTTTTCCTAGCTTATCACCTTGAAAACCTTTAATTGCGTTATAAATCATTTCACCGGCAACTTCTGGATTTTCACCAAATGTGTCTTCAATTCTTGCCCAAAGTGGGTCTGTTCCAACATCCGCTGTGTAACCGTAAATTTTACGAATACCAACAGCTTCCCATTCTTTTCTGGCAATGTCAGCAAATTCGCGTACTGCTTCTGCATCACCACCTGCAGCAAATCCTAATGGCCCTGGCCAGAATGTATGTTGCCCTTCTGCTTCACCAATATTTGTGTAGTCCGTTGAAGCATGGTTACGAGCATTTGATATGATTGTAACTGGAATTCCTAAGTCAAGATTCTCTGCATATTTTTGAACTTGGTTGTTAAAATTTGCTAGAGTTCCTAAATTAGGTGTTGAGCGGAAAATGACATAACGCATATCTTGTTCAGAAAGTTGATTAATGCCCCCCTCAGTTAATAGATTTCCATCTTCCCCTGGATTATTATTTATCGAGAAGTTTACATTAATTTGCATTAAACCTGCTTTTTGGTGTAAATTCATACGCTCGACTAAATCGGCAACACGTTGATCGACTGGTTCTCTCCAGTCTTCATATAATTCTATTTCGCCATTTCTGTTTGCATCTCTAAAATACTTACCAGCTTCTTCAATAGCAAGCTCTGGAGAAGCAACTTCAATTTCTGGCTGAGTTTCTGTTGCTGTAATCTTGTATGTTTCAATTGCTCCAACACCTGTATATGCACTTGGTCCTGAGTTTTCAAACTGTCCAAGGTTACCGCTATCTGCAGCTAGAGATGTTTGTGTCACCATTACTGGAGCGACTATTGATAGTGCAAGTGTACTAGCCAATACTTTTTTTCTTAACTTTGAAAACTTTTTTATTTTCTTAGATACTGAAGCCATGTTTTTCCTCCTTGTTTTTAAAGCGTTTTCATTTTAGGCTAAAACTACGAAAAACGCTTGATATAATCATAGAGTATAGAGCTGTTGCTGCTGATTAGTGTAACTAGCTGTATCTTACAAGACCTGTTATGCCTATCTAGCGAAAGCTTTACTGCTTTAGGCATAACACAGTCTTCTAATCTATTTTATTAATATTTCAGGCAAAGAAAGGGTCAGTTGTGGTATGAATGTAATCATTAATAAAACAATAATCATTGCTCCATAAAATGGAAGCATATTTTTTGCTGATTTTTCGATAGGGATTTTTCCTATTGCACATCCAACGAACATACAAGTACCCACAGGAGGAGTAACTAAACCAATTGCTAAACTCAAGATAAGAACCACCCCAAATTGTACAGGATCCATCCCTACACTTGTTGCTACTGGTAGTAAGATAGGTGTTGCAATAAGAATGAGTGGTGCCATATCCATGAACATCCCTAATACTAATAAAATAAGAAGGATTAATAGTAATGTCACAACATCATTTGGCGAGATTGAAATTAATCCCTCTGTCACCATAGCTGGAACTTTTAATAAAGCCAAAAGCCACCCAAATGCTGATGAAGCAGCAATTAAAAACATAACCATCGCTAACGTATTAAACGTTCTTTTCAAAATAATCCCCATTCTCGAAATAGGAATATCTCGATAAACAAAGAATGTGATGATAAATGCATATAGGACCCCAATAGCAGCTGATTCAGTGGCTGTAAAAATACCACTTACAATTCCTCCAATAATAATGACAGCTGTTAACAAGCCTAATAGACCCTCACGGATAATCTTCGGAACTTCTTCTCGCTTAATCGGTTCTCCTTTTGGATACTTCCTCTTTACGGCAATCAAATACGTGATGATCATCAATACCAAACCTAATAATAAGCCAGGTACTAAACCACCCATAAAAAGTGAGCCAACTGATACACCACCAGCAGCTGTTGAATAGATAATCATGTTGTGACTCGGTGGGATCATGACCCCTTGCGCTGCACTGGATATCGTTACGTTTACAGCATAATCAGAATCATAGCCTTTCTTTTTCATCATCGGTATTAATACAGATCCAATTGAAGAAACATCTGCTACGGCTGACCCTGAAATTCCACCAAAAAAAGTACTTGCTAACACGTTTACCATAGCTAGTCCACCACGTACTTTTCCGATTATTACATTAGATAAGTTAATTAAGCGGCGAGAAATACCACCTTCATTCATGATCTCACCTGCTAATATAAAGAAAGGAATAGCTAGGAGAGAAAAGGAATTTAATCCACCAACCATTCGTTGAACTAAAGCTGCTAAGTCTATATCCAAGTACATTCCGGTTAGAAATGATGATACGACTAAACATAGGGCAACAGGAACACGCAAAAGTAATAGTAAAACAAAGCTCCCCATTAAAATAAGAATACCCATTGTTCATCACTCCTCTGTATTTTCTTCCCATTCTTGATGCATACCTTTTTTAAAGAGCAATTCAATCCCATATATAACCATTAAAATACCTGATGCAGGAATTGCACCATATAAGACACTTTGAGGTAGTCCAGTTCCAGACATCGTTGAGTTCCCCATCAACATGGTGAATTTAATTCCAAAAAAAGTGAATATAATCCCTACTATAATTACAATGATCTTTGTTATGAAATCCAAAAATGTTTGTGCTTTCTTTGGTAGCATCCCAACAAAGACACCTACACCAATATGAAGTTTTTCGCGAAATCCTACAGCTATTCCAATGAAACTCACCCAAATTAGCAAGAGTAAGGAAACTTCTGCAGACCAACGAGGTGTGTAACTAAAGAAATATCGAGAAAATACAGTTGCTGAGACAATAATTGCCATTATAGCAATAAAAGTCATCGCAATTGCGTCTACCCCTTGGTCAAACCCATTTTTAACTTTTTTGTAAGCTTTCATATGCAAAGGGCCTCCTAACTATTCATGCACTAACACCTGCAATCCTTTTTATAAGACATTCATGAATAGGAGGTTATTTAACTTGCTATTCATGAATGCCTTATGTTAAAGAATTTAGGATTGTTGTTTGTAAATTAAGCTCTGGTATTTGAACGTTGATTTTTATATAAGTTCTAATTAGTCTGTTTGTAACGGCTATTTTGCCATGTTCACTAATAGGAGGTATACTCCTACTAATGAACATGAACTATTTTTTAATTTTCTAGATTACTCATTTTCAATTTTTTCGATCCACTCACTATAATCTCCACCGTGCTTATCATAAACAGACTGAACAGCTTCTCTCCATGGAGTTGTGTCGTCAATCACAACAACTTCATTACCAGCTTCCTCTATGGCTTTCTTTGATTCCTCTGTTAATTTATCCCATGCTTCACGTTGAGCAGTCTGGGACTCAATTGCTGCTTCTTTAAAAGCTGCTTTATCTTCGTCACTTAATTTATCCCATAGTGATTTTGAAGCCATTAATAGTTCAGGTACTCCAGAGTGATTATCTAATGTGAAATACTTTGCCACCTCATAATGGTTAGAAGAATAATAACTAGGATAGTTATTCTCAGCTCCATCAATAACACCTGTTTGTAGTGCTGAATACACTTCATCGTAAGCCATTGGTGTTGCTGATGCCCCTAAAGCCTCAACTAAGTCTACAAATAAAGCTGACTGTTGAACACGAATTTTAAGTCCTTCCATATCTTCTGGTGATTCAACAGGTTTTTTTGAATTATAGAAACTTCTGTTACCAGAATCATAATACGTTAAGCCCACAATATTCGCTGATTCTAGTGTTCCTAAAATTTCTTCTCCTACTTCACCATTAAGTACGTTCCATTTATGTTCTTCATCTCTAAAGATGTATGGCATTTGTAGAACACCAATCTCTTTTGAGAACTCAGCAAGAGGTACAGCATTCGTTCTCGCTAAATCCATTGTTCCAAGCTGCATTTGTTCAATTACACTTTTTTCATCACCAAGTTGACCGCCTGAGTAAACCTCTACCTTATAACGACCATCTGTTTTTTCCTCTACTAATTTAGCAAATTCTTTATCACCAATTGTTGTTGGATAATCATCTGGTTGATTCTCCGCTAGTTTTAGTACGATTGGTTCTTTATTATTACCTTCATTTCCTCCACTTTCTTCATTGGAAGTAGATTCAGAATTTCCACATGCAGCTAAGACACTTCCTGCTAATAACAATGACATTGATATCAAAGACAACTTTTTCTTTTTCACCATAATTACCCCCTATAACATTTATTAGTTCACCAAACAAACTAATTTACTAAACTATTACTTTCAAGACTGTAAAGATTAAATGAAGATGTTTACTCACTCCCTCACACCGAATTAATAACGCTTACATTTATAATTTACATGACTTAAGAGCATTTAGTAATGTTGTATCTTTAGGAGATTATATGTTTTCTTTAGGTGTATTTTTTAGATCTTTTTCTTCGTTTTTATTTGTAAACAGAGAAAAACCCGCTATTATAGTGGGTTTTTGGCATCTAAATATGGCGTTCAATCAGACTTTAACTATCCTTTTTTATTACTCTTGTTTTATATTGGTTCGGAGTCAACCCGTAGGTTTTCTTAAATATATTATAAAAGTGACTAGAATTTGTATAACCGACTTCAGAAACGATATTTTCTATTGTCATATCTGTGTTTTTTAGTAATTTACTTGCTTCTGTCATTCGAAGCTCAATTAGTAACTCTTTTAAATTCTTACCAAATTCTTTTTTTATAAGGCTGCTGAGATAACTTGGATGGAAATTAAAGTATTCTGCCATTTCATTAAGATTTATATCTTTATATCGATCTCTAATGTACGTTAGGATCTTTTCCCTTACCTTATTTTGTTCATCTTTAATATCTTCACCAGTTCTATCAGTAATTTCTCTAGATAGTTCTGTAAAAAGTATTAAAAAATAGCCGTTAATGGCTGCTGAAGATCTATGTTCTATTGAATAGTATTCTAGCAGGAGATTCTCTAAAATTTTTTGTATCATAGTACCTTCTTTTATATGGTGTTTTAAGAAATTTTGTGACTTACTTTTAGAGTAAAGACTATTGATGACAAAGTTCGAAATATAGTTATCATCGGACAATAAATACATAAAAATACCATCGAAAAATTTCGGAGTCAAGGTAATATTGACAACTACATCAGATTCACTTAAAGGTAAAGAACTATGCAAAACATTTCTATCTAAAATACATAAGTCCCCTTTATTCATTTGAATTTGCCTTCCTTTTATCTTCTGAATAAAACTACCTTGTAAAACATAGACGATTTCAATGTATTCATGTTTGTGTTCTAAAATAGGTATATATTTTGTTTTTCTCCTGATTGTAAAATTATTCAACTTGTCTACTTCATTGGGATAGGAAGTAACAATTCCATTTTCGTCTTTTTCCATAATAATTTTACCATCATTATACTTGTCTCTAAGAATTTCAAGTATTTGATTTATATCTTTTGGGAAATGATCAAGAGTCTGTAATATATTTTCTTCGATGTCAGTTCTTGTATTAATTCTCTCAAATAATTCTTCATAACTTTTGAGTCTCATTGATATATCCTCCTATCTTGGAAGGTAAAATGATAATGATTTCTTTTATCTTAACATTTGTTTTATCGTTTGACAGTGCCTTTAAATTTTCACAAAAAAAGAACAAGCTTATTTTTGAAAATAAGCTTGTTCTAATGAACTAGTATTGTTATTGAATAACTTCCCAAGATGTAACTGTATCTGTAACCTTCGTTCCATCTTCTTTTTCAGCTGTTGCCATTACTTCATTGCCACTTTCATTAAGCTCTACACCATCCCAAACAAATACACCTGGTTGTTGCACTGTACCCTTACCGTAATCGATACCGTTTACAGTTAATGTCACATCTTCTAGGTTTGAATAAACTTTTACAGGTGTAGTACTTTCTTCTCTTTCAGAAAATCTGCTGCTTGTGATGTGGACAAATTGATCTTCTTTATTCCATTGTGCCTTATAAAAATAGAATGCATCTTTCTTAGTTTGCCGATCATGTGATACAAGCCCTTTAGTATTAATACCTGGTGTTGAGGCCTCATTTTTCCCCGAAACACCAAAGTCGAACATATTCCATACATGAGTTGCCCATAACCAAGGACGCTCGCTAATGATGCTCCATGCACTTTCATGAAGATAATTTTGATATTCTTCTGGTTGAATTGGACCACGAGAAGATAGCTTCTCTTCTTTATTCCAGTTAGTAATAAAGTCTTCATCAATCACGTCATGCTGATAAGGGTTTGCTCCTCCACCATACTCGGAAATACCGAGTGGAACATTTGGATTTTCTTCATGTAATGTATCAAGATATTGAGCTAAATCTCCAGCTTTATTATAATACCAACCAAAATAGGTATTAAAAGAGGCAATATCGACACCTGCATTTTCATTCCAAGCTACATGTCTATCCAAAATTTCCTTATATTCGGGATCACGTGATGAATTCCCCTGAATAGCGTGAGTAGTCGGTCTGTTAGGATCTAATTCTTCTGCCTTCGTTGCCAGGCGTTTAATCAATTCGGTTGCCGCAGCATACTGCTCTTCACGGCTCCCACTATTATCAGGAGTATAGTAGCCTCTTCCTCCAAATTCGTTCTGAAGACCCCATGTTACAATCGAAGGATGATTATAGTTTTGTTTAATCATTTCAGTTAGTTGCTTTTCAGCATTGCTTGAAAATTCTTCTGTTCGTGTCATAAAATTTACTAGTGGAATTTCCGCCCAAACGACCAATCCCATTTCATCAGCCTTATCGTAAACATACTGTGAGTGTGGATAGTGAGAGACCCTCAGGGTGTTAGCACCAATTTCTTTAATAAGCTCAAAATCCTCTGCTCTGACTTCATTTGGAACTGCATTGCCAAAACCTTTTCTGTCTTGGTGGATGTTAACACCATGGAGTGGATAAATTTCACCATTTAAGATGAATCCTTTATCAGGATCCACAGAAAAATAACGAAAACCTACTTTTTCATTTACCTGGTCAATTACTTTACCTTTTCTTGTTACAGTAACTTCAACAATATATTGATAAGGATCTTTAGTACCATTCCAAAGGTGTGGATTATTTACTTTCAATGCACCTGTAAATTCAGCACGATCTCCTGACACCTCTGCAGATTTTAACTTTTTCCCATCAATCTTTAATTCTGTTCTTGATCTGACTTTGCCCTCTGCATCTTTTATTTCAGCTCTAACTTCTATAGAGTTAGATTTACTTTTTGCATCATCACTACTTACTTTAACTGGCACTGCAAGGTTTACTTCGGCCTTTTTCTCAATCGATTTATCGTTAGGAATGGTAACATATACACCAGTCGAACCATCATCTTCAACATCTATATGAGTTTTATCCGTAACGATTAGATTTACACTTCTGTAAATACCCCCAAAGAAGGTAAAGTCTCCTGATAGTGGAGCTGAATCTTTCACTTCATTGTTCACTCTTACAGCTACAATGTTTTTTTCTCCATAATTTACATAGTCTGAAATATCAACTGTAAATGCAAGATAGCCACCTATATTTGTGTGCACCGACTTGCCATTAACAAAAACTTCAGCCTCTTTATTTGCAGCTTCAAATTGTAAGAATACTTCTTTATCTTTATAACTATTAGGAATAGTCAATTCTTTTCTATACCATCCATCCCCTTGATAATATTCACCAAGATCAATACCGTCCTCTACGTTCCATGTGTGAGGAAGATTTATTTGTTGCCAACTTCTATCATTAAAATTGGTTGCACTAAAATTTTCATCTTCACTTTGATACCCCTTGTAAAATGTCCAATCTTCATCAATATTTTCTACAAGTCTACCTGTATTAACTACTACATCTGTCTTATTATTCTTCCCACCTTGCTCGGCACTCACGCTTGGTAAAACAAGTGAAACTAGCAACAATAACACAGTCATAAACAATGCCGACTTTTTAAAATTAGTTGTTAATATTGACAACACGCTCTCCCCTTTTCAGTATTATAATGATGATCTTCAATGACGATGTTTTTTCAACCCCTTACCTCTTTAATTAAAACGCTTACAATAAATGATTTTACAAGCTTAATAATTATTAAGTAATGTTATTTATTTAGGAGAGTATATGTTTTTTTAGGTTTATCTTTTAAAAATTAGATTCCCCCTTAAATTTTGTGAACAGAAAAAAAACCGCCATACTGGCAGGTTTTAGTCAAATAATAATAGCTAACTATGATAACTTTTAATTAGCTTAGTTCATTCGGACTTTAAATCTCCCTTTTAATTATATTTGTTTTATATTGGTTTGGAGTCATTCCATAGGTCTTCTTAAACACTTTATAAAAATGACTATAATTTGTATAACCAACTTCATGGACGATATTTTCAATTGTCATATCTGTATTTTTTAGTAATTTACTTGCTTCTGTCATTCGAACCTCAAGCAGTAAATCTTTCAAGTTTTTTCCAAATTCTTTTTTAATAAGACTGCTTAGGTAACTCGGATGAAAATTAAAGGAATTTGCCATTTTATTAAGATTAGTATCTTTATACTGATCTCTAATGTACTTTAGAATTTTTTCCTTTACTTTATATTGTTCAACATTAATAAGTTCTCCAGTTCTATCACTTATTTCTCTTGATAATTCTGTAAATAGAATGAGGAAATAACCGTTAATAGCTGTCGAAGATCTAAGCTCTGTCGAATAATATTCTAGCAGGAGATTCTCTAAAATTTTCTGTACCATTGTACCTTCTTTTACATGATGTTTTAAGAAATTTTGTGACTTACTCTTAGAGTAAAGACTATTGATGATAAAATTCGAAATATTGTTATCATCAGACAATAAATACATAAAAATACCATCGAAAAATTCCGGTGTTAAGATAATATTGACAACCACATCTGATTCACCTAAAGGTATAGAACTATGTACGACATTTCTGTCAAAAATACATAAGTCCCCTTTACTCATTTGGATTTGCCTTCCCTTTATCTCTTGAATAAAACTACCTTGTAAAACATATACGATTTCGATATATTCATGTTTGTGTTCATAAATTGGTATATATTTTAGTTTTCTTCTTATTGCAACCTTATCTATTCTAACCTCATTATTGGGGTATGAAGTAACAATTCCATTCTCGTCTTTTTCCATAATAATTTTCCTAGGAATTTCAAGTGGTATCTTGTTATCGTTCTGGATATGATCAAGAGTCTGCAATATATTTTCTTCGATGTCATTTCTTGTATTAATTCTCTCAAATAATTCTTCATAACTTTTGAGTCTCATTGATTATATCCTCCTATCTTGGAAGGTAAAATTATAACGTTTATTTTATCTTTATATCTGTTGGTTTTATATTGTCTATAAATTTCCATATCTTGATCATACAGTGTTACTATTCTATGGAGAAATTAACGAAGGGTAAGGGTTTATTTATAGATTTTAGGTTTACTTACTGTTTGTTGAGACTAAATAATTTTTTCTTCTCTTTTCTCTTTTTTTATGTTGAAAATAGTTCCTTGAATTTCCTTCATCTTCATATCATCTAGAGGGTAAAATTTCATGGCAATTATCGAAATGATATAGCCAATAATTGGAAAGCCAAACTTTAGCAATAAAGCCAAAAACAATAAAGGAGTTGTTAATTCTTCCCCAACTTCTGGTAATGAGTCACTATATCCGATAAACACTACTGCAAAACCAACAATTGCTGGTGCAAGCGATGAAATAAGTTTATCAACTAACGAGAAAATGGTTGAAATCATTCCGGGAACAAATCTACCTGTTCGATATGTTTCATAGTCAGAGACATCTGCAATCATTGGTATAACCAAGTTTCCTGTTAATTGTTGAAGACCCATTGAGATACTATATAAAACTAGGAATACAACGGTTAATAAACCAATGTCTGTTAAAGAAATGATTGTTGAATCGACCACTAGTAAGAAAATTGCCGTTGTAGCAAAGGAAAAGAAACTTAGCCATGTCCCAAAAACAAAGGCACGTTTCAGACCTATTTTACGTGCTTTACCAATTCCGAAAAATACAATGAGAATCGTTGGAATAAATGTAATGAAACCAATTGTACCACTCAATGAATAATCTCCTAAGAGGATACCAAAGAACATCACCCCTACAGCAGCTTGCCTAGGCATCAGTATTGCTAGTTTATCTGTGGAAGCAGCTATAACTAACATTTGTAAGGCTCTATTTTCTTTTATAACAGGCCAATAATCACGAAATTTCAGCTTAACATTTTCATCTGCTAATCCATAATATTCTTTACGGTCCTTCCCTTTAATAGCCATAGCCGCTAAACAAGTAAAAATAGCACTAAGAACAATAGCGTAATATTTTAACTCATTAAAAAGAGATAACGTAAAATCACCATGTTTTGCAACAAGGTAATTAGCTATGAACAATTGCCCACCCATAAATAAAACAGAATTAAATATAGCATTAAAAAGGGAAAAGAGCGGACGTTGTGTGGGATCATTAGTTAATACTGTTTGAGCACCTTTTGTACAAGCTGTCTGGAAAGTATAACCAATAATATAAATGGCATGTACTGCTAAGAAAAAGAAAAATTGTAGTGGATCTGGTACTAAATGAGTGAAAGTAAACATCGAAAAAACAGTTATGGCTAAGATGATATTCCCTATTATCATTAATGGAACAAACTTACCAAATCTACTTTCAGTTTTATCGATTATGTATCCGATAATTGGGTCGGTAATCCCGTCAAATATACGCATGAGAGATAAGATTGAACTCACAATAACAACTGTTAACCCTACAACACCTGTCCCATAATAAGAAATAAACATCATAATAAACAAATAAAGATTTGTAGCGGTGTCGTTCAATGCGAATAATCCTATTTGCCATCTCTTAGCAGTATGATATTGTTCCTTATGATTTACTTTTAGTGTTATCATTTTGTTCTCCCTTATCATTTTATTAAACGCTTACAATTCTCTGTTTATAAATTGATATCTTTATGAAGTAACAAAACATAAAAATATATAATGTGTTTCCAATAATTCCTGATTTTACTTACGGAGCTGTAGAAGGATTAAAAAAGTAATTCTACCACTTTATAATTCTAGTTGTATTAATTCCAATTTTAGTTGATTATACATTAGGGGAAGGGCAATAACAACCACTGTAAATACATCTGCTTACTTATTTTAGAATACAATTAAGCCATTACGACATTGGCTTAATTGTATTAGAACTTAACGATTACTTTATATGATTTCCGCTACAACATCTTATAAATATAGACAGCAAAAGATATTGTTTTCTGATTGGATTTATTAAAAATCATGAACTTTCTATTGGATGAATTGTAATAGTAAATTAACCGATTAAGTAACTAAATAGAAATTATAACTAATGTACTATCATTGTTTTGCACTATTAGCTAAATGTCTTTAAGGTAAAAATCATTCTCCTTTTTACAGAAAAAGCTCCAATTTCTTATCTAAAAGAAATTGGAGCTTAACACTACGTTATTCAACAGGAGTTCGAATTCCCTATCCTGTATATAACTTGATCTAGTATTTAATTTACTAAATTCTTTAAAGATCGAATCAGTTTATCGGAAGATAGCATCAAAGATTTATTAACGCCAAAACAGTGCTCAATTAAAGTACCACAGTAAAGCTTTCAGCATCTTTTTCTGGTAAGAGCTTAATTCCTAGTTCGGTTGATTCGATATTTGCATTAGTAGATTTGTTGATTTCTAAAATACCACGTAATAATAGAGACCATGACTTCCCAACTGTTTTAATAATCTTAACTGTGAGTACACTATTAGTCATTGTTACTGAAACTGCAAGTTCAACTTCTGATTTGGAATTACGAACGGTAGATATTGCTGTTTTACCTTCTTCAAGTTGGAAGAGATGTAAAACTACATCGTTTGCAAAGTCATAATCAGCTTCGTATTCATTTGAACCTACAGCAATGATAGAGTTAGGGCGAGCATATAGTGGAAGACTTAAATATCCATGATTTTCATTTCTCCATACTCCTCCATCAATCACTTCATTCGTAAATAGATGCGTCCATTTTCCTTTTGGAAGATAAAATGATACATCTCCTTCTTCGTTCAATATCGGTGCTACAAGTAATGAATCACCAAACATATATTGTCTTTCCAGTGTTTCGACAGCTGGATCGTCTTGAAACTCAAGAAGCATTGCTCTCATCATTGGAAGCCCTAGTTTGGCTGAATCATTCGCTGAATTAAAGATATACGGCATTAATTTTGATTTTAACTTTGTAAAAAATCTCGTTACTTCAACAGCTTCTTCATCATATGCCCATGGAACGCGGTATGATTTACTTCCATGTAACCGGCTATGACTTGAGAGAAGTCCAAATGCTACCCAACGTTTAAACAAATCAGCAGGTGCTGTACTTTCAAATCCACCGATATCATGACTCCAGAATCCAAATCCAGTTAAACCAAGTGATAATCCTCCCCTGATACTTTCTGCCATTGATTCGTATGTAGCATCACAATCACCACCCCAGTGTACTGGGAATTGTTGACCGCCAGCGGTTGCTGAACGCGCGAATAAGGTAACCTCTCCTTCACCAAGCTGATCTTTTAGTACTTCAAATACAACCTTGTTATATAAGAATGTATAGTAATTATGCATTTTGTCAGGATCAGAGCCGTCAAAGTAAACTACATCTGTTGGAATTCTTTCACCGAAATCGGTTTTAAAAGAATCAACCCCCATATCTACTAATCTTCTAAGATGATTAGCATACCATTCACATGCTGAAGGGTTTGTAAAATCAACAATCCCCATTCCAGGCTGCCATTTATCCCATTGCCAAACATCTCCATTAGGTCGTTTAATTAAGTAGCCATTTTGAACGGCCTCGTCAAAAAGCTTTGACTCTTGTGCAATATAAGGATTGATCCAAACACATATTTTCAA
The DNA here is from genome assembly GCF_007994985.1 of Metabacillus litoralis. GTDB lineage: Bacteria > Bacillota > Bacilli > Bacillales > Bacillaceae > Metabacillus > Metabacillus litoralis. The sequence continues at coordinate 333,155 of NZ_VOQF01000006.1, forward strand.
GCCCTTCTCTTTCATACGTTTTAGCATTCCATCAGGATCTGGAAACATGTTTCTATCCCATTCAAAATCTGTCCAATTTAACGCTTCCATCCAGAAACAATCATAATGGAAAACAGATAACGGAATATCTCTTTCACGCATTCCCTCTACGAAACTATTCACTGTTTCTTCATCATAGTTTGTTGTAAAAGAAGTTGATAACCATAAACCAAACGACCATGCAGGAGGCATAGCCGGTTTACCTGTTAAAGTCGTGTAGTTTGAGATAACCTCTTTTAATGTTTCTCCACCAAAAATCATGTAATCCAACGATTCACCTTTCACACTGAATTGAACCTTGGATACTTTTTCAGAAGCAACTTCAAGAGATACATTTTCCGGTTGATTGATAAAGACCCCATACCCTTTATTTGATACATAGAAAGGGATATTTTTATAAGATTGTTGTGATGCCGTACCTCCATCTTGATTCCAGATCTCGATTTCTTGTCCGTTCTTTACAAACGAAGTAAACCTTTCCCCAAGACCATAGATATTTTCACCAACTCCTAAATTTAGTTCTTCGCGAACATAGGTAGTCTTAGTTGCTGTTTCAGTAATATGAGACATTGATTTTTGACCACTGCCAGTTATTTTTTTACCATCATAAAGGTATTGGACTCCCCATGGTCCCTTTTTGTTAATAACTGCACTTGTTTTTCCACTGATAAATGTGATCGTTTCTTCCGTTTCTTCTATAGAAACTGGTGCTTGCTGGTGATCATAAAGTTGAAATTCTGGACCACGCTTTTTTGTTCCCTTATGATGAATGATTTTCACCCTAATGATATCTTTCATTGGAGATGAAAACTCCACTGTTAATAATGGTGTATCAAGTTGATATCCACGGTTTGAAATATCCTTCGGTGCCACTAATACTTTTAGTGTGTTTTCTGTTGAAGTAGCTTTAAAGAATTGCACTCCAGAAATTAATTCAAATCCTTCTCGTATAAGCCAATATCCATCTGTAAATTTCATCGTTACACTCCTTCTTATCATTAAGTCTATCAATCAACAGAATACTTGTTAGATTGACGAACTTTGATTTTTAAAAATTAATTAAAGATATTAAACATGTTTAATATCTTTAAAAAAGACCCAAAAGTGAATTCGGGTCTCTTTTATAATTGTCTTGAAAACGACTTCATTACTAGTTATTCCAAAGTTCTACTCTTTCTTTAATTAAATCAGTTCTCATTTTTTCTGCTTCTTTTGCACCAGCTTCATCAATTTCTTTCAAGAAATTATCATATAGCTTATCAAAGTCAGAAGGTTTTGCTAGAATTGCTTCAGGTATACGTTTCTTCACGATATCTAGTACTTTTTGTTCAATAAGCACTAATTCTGAATCACCTGGAACTTGAATATTAAAGGATACACCCCAAGGTTTTACAGGGAACTCATCTTCCTGTGGATATAATTCCTTCCACATCTCAACACCATAGTTTGATAAAACCTCTTTTTCTACATCTGTATAAGCATCTTTAATTTGTTGTGGAGAAGCTATTGTATATGTTTGACCGTTAGAATCAACGACACCATCTCCATATGCAGGTGCAAAACCTTTTAGTACACCAGTACCAGTTTCTTTCACATAGTTAGCATTGTTGTTTCTTTTATTCATTTCTTCATCAGAGATAACACGTTTACCATCTTCAATTGTATAGTGCTCTCCTTCAATTCCCCAGTTTTGAAGAATTTGACCTTCATCAGAAGCTAGATAATCTAAGAATTTAATTGCTGCTACCGGATCTTCACAATCAGTGGTAATACCAACACCCCAACCAGCTAAATAACCAGTACTCTGGAAGTTCGCATGCTTCATATCTGCTTCCAATGTCGCAGGATATAATCCATACATTCTCTCTTGTTGACCTTGTTCACGTAGTGCACGTTGTGCTTCATCGAATTCCCAATCATCATCAATAATCCCTAAAACACGTCCTGAAGATAATTTAGCTAAATATTGATCATATTTTTGAACAAAGCTTTCTGGATCAAGTAATCCTTCATCATTCATATGATTTAACCAACGGAAGTACTCTCTCTCCTCTGGACGCTTGTAATGGAATATTGCTTCATACGTTTCTGGATCAATATAGTATTCTCCATCATCAGATACTCCAGTTGACCAGAAAGCTGGATTTGTCGTCGAAATCATAATGCGCCAGTCATCTGCTAATAGTGATAAACCGATTGTAGATTGCCCATTTACTTCTGGAACCTTCTCTTTATATTCTTTAATAGCGCTTTCAAAATCCTTTAACGTATCAATTTCAGGATATCCAAGTTCTTTTACAACTGCATGCTGTAATCCCACACCATGGCTAGGCTTAAAATACTCTGTGTCTACAGCAGATGTAGGTAAAATGTAAATTGACTGATCATCGTTGCCCCATTTCAAACGGTTCATATATTCGCCATAAATTTTTTTCAAGTTAGGAGCATGTTCTTCAATTAGATCAGTAAGATCAATAAGAGCACCAGCATCAACTAATTTTCCTGCTTCACCTTTTGGTGCAACAAGATCAGGATATTCTCCACTCGCAATCATTAAAGCAATTTTTTGAGTTCCACCGTTTACATCAAATTCAGGATTTAGAGTAACACCCGTTTTTTCTTTCACAACCTTACTTACAGAGCTTTCCATATTATCCCATTGTGTATGTGGATCTGCACTAAATAGAGTTAGCTCTGTAAGCCCATCTTTATTCTTCTCAGCTTCATTTCCTGTCTTATTGCTACACCCTGATATGATTAGAACAAAACTTAATGCCATGAACAAAATAATTTTGCTAACATTCTTTTTCATGTTTTAATCCCCCTTGTATGAAATTGTTTACATAGAACAGAAGTCAAATCTACTAATCTCCCACCTAGCTAGTTAGATCACCTCCTACAAGTTTTAAAATGTGACATCAACTAATTAACTTTTAACAGCTCCAAGTGTCATTCCTTGAACAAAATACTTTTGAACAAATGGATAGACGACTAAAATTGGAACAATCGTTACAACTGATATAGCCATTTTAATTGATTCAGGAGAAACAAAGGTTTTTAATTGGTCTGCTGTCATTCCCTTCATCGCATTTGGATCTGTACTACCTACTGATGTATTTTGTAAAATTTTCATTAACTCATATTGTAGAGTTGTTAAATTTTCATTCATGCTGTTATATAAATAAGTATCAAACCAAGAATTCCAATGCATAACAGCAACAAAAAGGGCAATAGTCGCTAGAACTGGTTTACATAAAGGCATGATAATTTTCCAAAAAATCATGAAATCATTTGCTCCATCAATTTTCGCTGACTCTTGAAGTGCATATGGAATTCCATCAATAAACGAACGTACAATAATAATATTAAACGCATTTACAAGGCCTGGAAGAATGTAAACCATATAGCTATTAATTAACCCCAAATCTCTTATTAACATGTATCCTGGAATTAATCCACCAGAGAAATACATTGTTAGTACAATGATCGTTGAGAATAATTTACGACCTTGAAAATCAGCTCTACTAAGCGTGTATGCTACCATTGCTGACGAGATAACACCTAGGATTGTTCCGATAATGGTTCGGGTAGTCGAGTTTATAAAACCTGTGATCAGGTTATCATATTTGAATATTTCCACATAATTGTCTAATGTAAATGATCTTGGCCAAATATGAATACCACCTCTTACTGTATCAATAGATTCATTGAATGAAATGGCTAGTACGTTTAAAAAGGGATACAGAGTAACAATCGAGATAAGGATTAAATAAATATAGATAAACCAATCAAATAGGCGATCTGTTCCATTTGATTTACTAAGTGACTTATTTCTTCGCATTTTTATCAGTCCTCCTTACATTACACTGGAGTTGGAATATTTCTTGAAAATTCCATTTGCCACAAAAAGTAGAATAATACTTACTACTGAATTAAATATGCCAATCGCTGTACCGTATGAGAAACGACCTAACCCAATTCCGTAATTCAATGCATATAAATCTAGTACTTCTGCATAATCAACAACTAAGTTATTTCCGAGTAGCAATTGCTTCTCAAAACCAATGCTTGTTAAGTGCCCAATGTTTAAGATTAATAGAACGAGAATGGTTGGTCGTATTCCAGGTAATGTGATATGCCATATCTGTCTTATCCGACCAGCACCGTCTACCTTTGCTGCTTCGTAGAGCTGAGAATCAATCCCTGACATAGCAGCTAGGAAAATGATTGCGTTCCATCCCATTTCTTTCCAAATATCAGATGCTACAACAATTCCCCAGAAATAAGATCCTTCTGCCATGAATTGAAAAGGCTTGTCTACTACACCCATTCCTACTAACAAATCATTGATTACTCCACCGTCTGTTGAGAGCATTTTTGTCACAATACCAGCAACAACAACCCAAGATACAAAATGGGGTAGATATGTTATTGTCTGGACTGTTCGTTTGAACAAATTTACTCGAACTTCATTTAAGAGGACAGCAAAAATGATTGGCATCACAAAACCGATGGTTAATCCAAGAAGACTCATCGCTAATGTATTTCTTAGTGCCCGATAAAAACGATCATCTGAAAATAATTCAATAAAATGCTCAAATCCAACCCATTCTTGCTGAAAAAGGGATAGACCCGGCTTATAATTTTGAAATGCCATTGTCCATCCCCATAATGGAAGATAATTAAAAACAATGACTAAGATGACAAAAGGAACAGCCATCATATATAAGTATTTTTGCTGAACGAAAGTTTTCCAAAAGCTTTTTTTCTGAGTTTGAATAATTACAGCTTCTTTTTTACTGCTAGTAACTGTTTTCATGATGATCCCCCCTTCTTACTTATAAGCTAATGATAGCGCATACATAAAAGATAAAATACCTCATAAATTAACACAAAAATCATATAAATTTTTCATATAATGTATCTTTAATTCAATGCTATTTTTTAAAAGATGTTACTAATTAACCTAAATTCCTGTTAGTAACAATGTTTTTATCAGTTACTATTCTAAGAAGAAAAGATGTCACTAGACTTTATATAGTTCATATGACTAAAAGCAACAAAGTTTACGAAAACAACTCTAGTCATCATGCGTAAAGAAACGTACAACGAAAAAATCGTGTACGTTAAGGTGTTTTTCTTCTGAATTTACTAGGAGACATACCAACATATTTTTTGAATTTATTATGAAAATAATCGACATTAGAATAGCCAACCTTGTCTGCTACTTGATAAACCTTCATACCTTCAGTTAATAATTTTTTTGCATTTTCCATTCGGACCTTATCTAGATAGGTGTTAAAATATTCGCCAGTATGATTTTTAAAAATTTTCCCTAAATATGCACTATTATAATCAAATATCTTTGCTAGAGTCTCTAACTTTAATGTTTCATGATAATTGCGATGGATGAAATCCACAAGCTTTACTAATTGACCTTCTTGGTCACCAATATTTTGACTTGATATTACTTTTAAAAATAAGTCATAAATATAATCTAACAGTACACTTATAGAAGTCTTGTCATTTATTTTATAAAGATCTGCTGTTATATCTGAAACCGTCTCACTTAGCTCTTGTTTATTCACCAAGCATTTATTAAGTACCATTGATAGTAAGCGAATAAAACTTGTTTTTATTTGCTCTTCCGAATAGTTTCTATCAATCATTGTTTGAGCAGCTTCCATTAAAACATTCTTAAGTGCCTGATCATTAAATGCCTCAAGAGCAAAATATATCTTTTCAGTAAAGGAATGGATTGGAAATTCATGTGGTTGTATTTCATGGTTTGGTAGATTGTTAGGAATAAGAAATCGCTCTGAATCTGTTCTAAGAAATTTAGAATCTTTATAATAAAATTGATTATCAAGTATCTTTTTTGTTTTCCTAAATTCCTCGCCTATCTCACTAATTACTGTAAAAACCTTACTTACAGACATCACAATTTTAATATTCTTTATATGACTTTTTACTAAATCATACAACTCGTTATAATGAACAAGGTTAGGTCTTATGTCTTTTAATACAATACAAAGATATTGGTCTCTACTGAACAAATACCCCCAAGTTTCTTCAATCTCTTGCGTTAAGAGTAATCTAATCTCTTCAAGATCTAGATTTGTATGATCTAAAAATTTCATCAGTACTAACTGATAATTATTTGCTTGTAACTCTAGTTTTATTATGTCTTCATTTAAATTATGAACTGCGGCGTTTTCACAAGTTTCAATCATTTCCTTAAAAAAGGCATGTCTACCTTCTTGCAAGCTTTTATCTTGTTGTTCGGTAAAAGTTTGTTTTAGATCTAGATTTTTCTTGATTCCTTTAACATATCGAATCAATTCTTCTTCTTCTACTGGTTTTAATAAATAACCAGTCACATTTTGCCTGATTGCTTTTTGTGCATAGGAAAAATCGGCATACCCACTTAACACAAGGAATTGTACATGATCATCATCTTTTCTGATTGTTTCAATAAGTGTTATACCATCCATTCTTGGCATTCGAATATCAGCAAGTATTAAATGAATTTCATTTTTTCTATATTTCTCCAAACCCTCTTGACCATCTTTTGCTGTATCTATTACCTGGTAACCTAAGTCTTCCCAAGGAATTAATGTTCTTAAACCTTCTCGAATCATCGGTTCATCATCAATAATTAACACGTTATACATGTTCTCTCCCCCTTACTGGTATGACAAATGCAACCTCTGTCCCAATATTAGGTTGGCTTTTTATTGTTAAGCCACTTCTCTTCCCAAACGTAAGTATAAGTCTTTGATGAACATTAACTAACCCAATTCTATTTGCTCTATTATCTTCTATATTTTCTAATGCATTATTTATTGATTGTAACTTTTCCTCAGCAATGCCATTTCCATTATCAGACACGCACACATGTAATTCATCATCTATCACCTTTGTTATAATTTCTACTCGTCCCTCAAGTGATTTATCTTCGAGACCATGGAGAACACTATTTTCTACAAGAGGTTGAATGATAAGAGGATGAATATAAATCCCCTCAGACAAAGGATCAATAGTTAATGAGTAAGATAAACGATCACCATAACGGAATTTTTGAATTTCTAAATAACACGTAACCAATTCAATTTCACTTTGTAGCGTGACCATTTCACCTGTAACAGAAATGCTTTTTCTCATTAATTTCCCTAGCAACTTAACAACACCTGCGATTTCTCTTTCACCCTTCATATGAGCTTTCATTCTGATCGATTCTAGCGCATTAAAAAGAAAATGCGGGTTAATTTGACTCGCCATCATTTTCAACTTAATTTCCTGTTGACGCTTTTCGAGGATATTATTTCTTCTATGAGCTTTATCTACTTCGTCGATTAACTCTTTAATGTTTTTAACCATATAATTTAATTGATAAGATAATAGTCCGATCTCATCTTCCCCATCAACTTGTATATATACGTTTAAATTTCCTTCAGATACAATATCAATTTGTTCCCCTAATTTAAGAATTCTTTTTGATAGAAGTTTTGAGAAAAAAGAGATTAATAGAATAGCAATAACTAAACTAATGACAATAACAATCAATCCAAGACCGAGAAATTTATTCGCATCCTCCATAATGACTTTCTGAGGTATAACAGAGACAAATCTAAGTTTATTTGAACTAATTTCAGGTAATAAAATATCAACAAGAACTTCAGATTCCTCTCCATCAACCATCCCAGTAATAGAACCTGACCATTCATTAGGAGGGAGATCAATATTTACAACTTCATTTAACTTTTTGCCAATAAATTCACTACGGTTTGAAACAGCAATATAGTTATTATCATCGATAATCATAACCGGTGTTCGTTCTTGACTGAGCATATCGTATAGGTGATTATTGTTCACATTAATCACTAAAAGAGCATTGAGTTTATAATCGGTATAATTTATATTTCTAACTAGACTTAAGTATTTTTTATTATATTTAGTTTCATCTTGTATATAATACCAGCCTATCAATCCATTAGTTTTTTGGGATGAATGATACCAAAATTTATCTTCTATAAATGTCTCAGGAATAAATCTCCAATTATTTAACATTGTTTCATTCTTTGTGTAAACACGTATATTTGAAATTTCACTAAATGTCTCAAGATACTCTTCAAATTTATGATAGCTATTGTATGTAGAAACAACTTCTTGAATCGTTTTATATTCCGTATTAAGGATTTCTTTAAGTTCAGTATCTAATGTTAAATTATTTGATACATATATCGCCTTCTCTAACGTCTCGGCAGTACGCTTTTTCACTCTTTCTAAATCAGAAGATACTTGTTCTTTTGCATCGGTGAGGGCATTTGATCTTAATTCATGGGTTAAAAAGGTTCCAACTATAAGCAGCGGAATAATAACGGCTATGACAAAGGAAAATACTAGCTTTGAATGAAGCTTCATATTATTAAAATAATTTTTTAAACGATTCATAAAATACCACCGCCAAGATCCACAATGTAAACGCTTTAATTTTTGTTTGTCATTTAATATTTAGGAATAACGATAAAAAGTTTAGGAGATAAAGAGGCTTGAAAAAAATAGCCTCTTCATAGTCATTTACTCTGCTCGATAATTGCTACATCATAGGAAGCTAATTCAATTGATTGAAAGACCTCTTCTCCTGTTAACAAATTTAAACCAGTTACAGAAGAAAGCTCAATATGAACAGTATCACTATTATGGTTTAAAACAAATACGTAGGTTTTATCGCCTTTAATACGTTTTGTTATTTCAACACCAGGCTCATTCCCTGAGAAATCATTTCTTATTCCTTTTTCCTTAATAATTTCGTTTATTAGTCCTTGTAAAAAAGCATCATCAGGACTTGATGCAACATACCATGCTTGCCCTTTACCAAATTTATTCTTCGTTACAACTGGACGGCCCTGATAAAAATCCTTTCCATAGGTAGCAATGACCTCTGCACCCTCTGAGTGAATAAGATCGAATAATAAAGAGCAAGAATACACATCCTTTAAGAGCCCATATTCTTTTTCCATGACAATTTTATTTGTATGCTCTGGAGCAAGTGCATCGATTTCCTCTGACCATATTCCAAGTACATGACGCAATTCACCAGGATAACCGCCTAAAGTGACCAGATCATTTTCATCCACAATCCCGCTAAGGAAGGTGGTTAAAAATATCCCACCTTTTTCTACAAAATCTTCAATCTTCTTTGCATATCCCGGCTTAACCATGTATAAAACAGGAGCGATCACAACTTCATATTGACTTAGATCCTCTTGAACACCGATCATATCTACCTGAATATTTTGATCAAACAAAGCCTTATAGTATTTATGAACTTCATCTACATATTTCAAGGATATGGATGGACCTGACGAATATTCAACTGCCCACCAGTTATCCCAATCAAACACAATCGCTACTTTTGATTGTACTCTTGAATTTAATAGAGTATCGGATAATTGGTCAAGTTCTTCTCCAAGCTCCGCTACCTCTTTGAAAACTCGTGTATTTTCATGGCCAACATGATCAATAACCGCACCATGGAATTTTTCACAAGCTCCACTTGAACGCCTCATTTGAAAAAACAATACGGTATCAGAGCCATGGGCAACTGCTTGATAGCTCCACAACCGCATGACACCAGGACGTTTTAAGGCATTATATGGCTGCCAATTTTGCTGACTTGGTGTTTGCTCCATTAACATAAACGGTTCTCCATTTTTCAAGCCTCGCATCAAGTCATGCATCATCGCTGTATAGCTAGTAGGTGTTTCAATAGAAGGATAATTATCCCATGCGATAACATCCATATATGGAGCCCACTTTTGATAGTCTAGTGGTTTATAAGCACCCATTATATTTGTTGTTACAATTGTATCTGGTAAAGATTTCTTAATAATATCATACTCCATTTTATGGCATTCTAACATACTATCAGAATTAAAACGTGCATAATCTAGTGAAATCCCTTGGAACATGGTGTGTCTTTCACCAAAATGCTCACTAAGAAGGTTTGGTGTGACAATCTCGTCCCAATCATAAAACGTATGTCCCCAAAACGTTGTGTTCCAAGCTTTATTCACATGATCTAATGTACGGTATTTTTCTTTAAGCCAAACACGGAAGGCTTTCTCACAATTTTCACAATAGCAAGCCCCACCCCATTCATTCGAAATATTCCAAAGAAGTACAGCTGGATGCTTTTGATAGCGTTCAACAAGTTTCTTCACAAATAAAGAAGCATATTTTTGATAGGTGAGACTATTTGGACATGAATTATGTCTTCCTCCAAATTTACGTTTCTTTCCGTCAAATTCAGTTCGAAGAACATCAGGGTACTTCTTTGCAAGCCATGCTGGATGAGCGGCTGTACCTGTTCCAATTCCAACTTTGATTTCATTTTCATATAAGGTATCAATTACTTCATCTAGCCATTGAAAGTCATAAGAAACCTCATCCTTCTGAGATATTGCCCATGCAAAAATATTAACTCGAACAAAATCAATTTTTGCGCTTTTAAACATTCTTATATCTTCATTCATCGTTTCACGGTCATATTGTTCTGGGTTATAATCTCCACCATAAATCATTTTCGGGATTTTTGTACTAATCATCCTATTTCCTCCTATTCACTTTAATTTTATTCATCAACTAATGAAACTTTTATTTTTGAATTATTTTCTACTTTTACTTGATTTGTCATAACAAAGGTCCCTTCTTGCGTTTCAATTTTTATTAATTTATTTTTATAGGAAACCCTTACATTACTTTGTTTAGTAGACATTATTTCTGCTAATTTTAGTTTTCCATCAGCCCATTCAATAGTTATTTCAAACCCACCTCTTGCTTTTAATCCGCTTACCCTGCCATTTTTCCAAGCAGCTGGTAATGCAGGTAGTAATTCAATTTCACCTAAATGGCTCTGAACCAACAACTCAGCCATTCCAGATGTCCCACCAAAATTACCATCAATCTGGAAAGGTGGATGATCATCAAATAAATTAGGATGAGTAGATCGTGCTAATAGCGTTTGCAAATAGAAATGCGCATTGTGTTCATCCTGGAGGCGAGCAAATAAATTGATAAGCCATGCACAGCTCCAACCTGTATGTCCTCCACCATGTTCTAAGCGGTATGTTAAGGAATTTCTTGCAGCTTCAACTAAGTTCGGAGTTTGATTTCTATTAATTTGATTGCCTGGGTAAAGTCCATATAAATGTGATACATGTCGATGACCAGGTTCATGCTCCGCGAAATTCTCTATCCATTCTTGCAATCGTCCATCTTTGTTTATTTTGAAAGGTACTAAGCGTTCTATAGCACCTGACAGTTCTTCAAGAAAGTCATCTTCAATATTTAATTGTTTGCAACTCTGTATGCAATTTTGAAATAACTCTTTAATTAACGTCATATCCATTGTGGAAGCATAAGATACAGCTGTTGGTTGACCATCATCGGTGAGAAATTTATTTTCCGGTGATGTGGAAGGGTTTGTTACAAGATATCCATCAGGTCCTTCTATTAACCAATCCAAGCAAAATTGTGCAGCATCTTTCATTAACGGATACGCTTTTTCTTCTAAGAATGCATGATCAAGTGTGAACAGATAATGCTCCCATAAATGACTTGCCAGCCATACTCCTGCCAGTGGCCAAAAAGCCCAACAAGCCTGACCCGAAGATGGTGTAGACATCCTCCATAAATCAACATTATGGTGAACGGCAAAGCCTCTCGCACCATATAATTCTTTCGCAGCACTTTTACCCGTAATGCTCAAATCTTCTAATAGATCAAAAAGAGGATCGTGGCATTCTGTTAAGTTACAAACCTCTGCTATCCAATAATTCATTTCCGTATTTATATTCGTTGTATAATCACTATTCCATGGAGGCTGAATAAACGGATTCCAAATTCCTTGAAGATTCGCTGCCTGAGTGCCAGGTCTTGATGAGGAAATTAATAAATAACGACCATATTGAAAATACATTGCTTCAAGTGAAAAATCATCTTGTCTGTTTTTATAAATTTCTAGCCTTTCATTTGTAGGAAGTTCTTCATAGTGGTGCTCCGTATCTAATGAGAGAGATACTCGATTAAACAAACTCTGGTAATCATGTATATGGAAATTCTTTAATTTTTCATATCCCTTATTTTTTGCGTTGAAAAGGATATTCTGGCATTGAGTTTCAATAGATGATAAATCCGATTTTGGCACCTCATGAAAGTTTATAAAATTCGTTTTCGCTGTTAGCAGTAACATCACTTCATTTTCACCGGAAATCTCAAGAGCCTCATCTGAAATAGAGCTTCCCCCCTTTTCCGACTGCCCTTGTATATGAACTTGAAATTTTAAACCACGATGATCGTCATATAAAATTTCACCAGGATTTTTTACGGAAATAGGACTTTTCCCACTCAAAATGAGAGACTTATCTTTCCCTTCGTTAATCACATGAGGATGTAATGAATTCAGGTGAATTCTTAAACGAATTGGAGAAGATTCTTGACCTAAGGCCATTACCCTTACTACCAGAACCTGATCGGGGTAACTAACAAAGATTTCTCTTCTATACGTAACATCACATATCTTATATTCCGTTCGTGAAACAGCTGTTTTCAAATCTAGTTCACGCCGAAAATTTTCCACATCGCCTTCGTTTATATGTTCAATAATTACATCACCTAAAGGCTGATAAGCTTCACAATCTTCTCCAACCATCTTCTTTTCTATTAGCTGTTCAGCTTCAACATTTTTCCCTTTAAAGATAAGCTCTCTTGCTTTTTCCAAAGTATGTTTAGCTTCTTTATTGATTTTTTGACCTGGTTCCCCCGACCACAACGTATCTTCATTCAATTGAATTTTTTCATATTTTGCATCTCCAAAAACCATTGCTCCTAATCGACCATTTCCTAAAGGTAGTGCTTCCTCCCACTTTGCTGCAGGAGCCTTATACCACAATTTCAAATCCTTTTTATTAGGATTCGTCATCATTTCACCCCATTTTCCAAAAGCTCTTTTCTGAAAGATTGTTACTAATTGAGTTTTTTCTCATAAAAAGAACGATTCTAGAAGAAAAGATACCACTAGATTTATATAGTGTTGTTTCCTTCAGTTCCTAAAAACAACATAGTTTACGATAATAGCTTTTCTAAAAAAAGGTCAGTTAGCACCAACTGCCAGCCTGACCTTTTCACGTTAATAGAAAACACCCTTACTATGACTAAGCAATGAAACGGAAGTAACTTACTAATACTTCACCCTTACAAACAAAATAAACCTTAGTATGTTCAATAGATTCTTTGAGTTGAACAGCTCCTGTTACGGTATGCCAATTTTGTTTGTCTCCCGTATTACTAACAACAATTTCACCGATTTTCTCCCCTTGAGGATGTTCAAGATAGATATCAATCTTCGTTTGTTCTGAGTTATTTGATACACGAGCTTCAATAGATTGTACACCTTTACTAAAATCTACATCGCTGTACATCACCCAGGATCCATCTTTTGTTTGAACAGAATGCCCACCTTCTTTGCACTCGTTGATCACTACATCTTGATAATCATCATAGTTTTCTGCTTTTGTATTCACATACAAATTACGTGGAGGAATAACCTCACCATTAACCTTAAGTGTTTCTTGTAACATGATATCCGTTGATGATTGACCAATCATCAACTCATATTCTCCAGTTTCAACACAATACTTATCTCTAGTAACATCCCAAACTGCTAAATCACTTGCTTTTACTTTCAGTTCTACTTCTGTTGTTTCTCCTGCTTCAATAAAGATTCGTTTAAAACCAATTAATTGTTTAAGTGGTCTTTTGAATCGAGATTGTAATGAACGGAAGTATAGCTGGACAACCTCATCACCTGCATATGTGCTATTGTTTTTCAGCTTTACTATTACAGTTACCTCACCATGCTCATTAATTTCATTTTCACTAACTCTAAAATCACTATATTCAAAATTGGCATAAGATTTCCCGTGACCAAATGGGTATAATTCTTCACCATCAAAATACATATACGTTCGTTTGCCTTTAATAATATCGTAGTCTAATATATCAGGTAATTGATCTACAGATCGATACCATGTCATATTTAAACGGCCCGCAGGATTATAGTCTCCAAATAAAACATCACTTATCGCATTTCCTAACTCTTGACCTGCATGTGAGGTATAGAGAATGGCCGGAATATTTTCATCTACCCAATTAATCGCAAATGGATAGCTTCCAATAACGACAACAATTGTATTTGGATTCACTTTATAAACTTCTTTAATGAGTTGTTCCTGAGCTTGAGCTAAAGAAATATCTGGGCGATCCATTTCTTCCTTGCCATTAACTACAGGATTATTTCCGACAAATACAATGGCCACATCAGATTCCTTTGCCGCTTTAATGGCTTCTTCCATTCCATTTTCAATTATTTCTTTTTCTAGTAAAACAGAATTAGTAACATCTGTGTCTTCAGATATCTTAAGTTTTCCATCTTCGTCTTCAACAACTGCTTGATTATTCCAAGTAGAAAGTTTAAATTCGTTTTGGCTTTCTGGTTGTAAGTGGAGAACTTCTTTTACAAACCATCCATATATTTCATCAGCAGAAGCTGTTATGTTTTTATCATCTGCACTTGTTACGTACTTACCATTATCTAGTGAACGAGCTGTATAGCTTCCCCATCCCCAATCCGAAAGCTCAAACCTTGCTGCTTCTTCTTTCTTCTGCTTATTTGCTAGTAGAGGACTATTTTCATCCATTCCTAAACCAATAAATTTACTAGCTTTCTTTAAAATAACCTTATCATTTCCACTATGGAATGTTACCTGTTTACCTTCTAGCTTATTTTTTATACCATCATAAGGTGTAATAGAATATGGGAAATCTCCTGAATACCAATCTCGATAGACAATATCTCCCAACGGTCCTATGACTGAGACCTTGTTTAACTTTTCCTTATTTAAAGGCAATAAATTGTTTTCATTTTTTAATAGTACAATAGATTCCTTAGCTGCTTGAGATGAAACCTCAGCGTGTTTCTGGTCACAAATAATTGATTCAGGTATAGCTGAGTATGGGTTATTCTCAATTGGATCAAATTCTCCTAAACGAAAACGAACCCTGAATGTATTTCGTAATGCACGGTCTAAATCATTTTCTTTTATTAAATTCTTTTCTAACGCTTCAAAAATTGCCTTGGTTGTTTCATCAAAATCATCTGTCATGCTGTCAATTCCGTTTTTAATCGCATCAGCCACAGATTGAGAATGGTGTTCATAATACCCATGATCACGAACAACTCCTAATAAATCTGCTGCATCACTTACAACAAATCCATTCATTCCCCATTGCTCTTTAACGATTTCCTTTACATAAGGGTGAAGAATAGCTGGCGTACCATTGATCGAATTATATGCTGTCATCATAGAGTGGGCACCACCTTCTTTAAAAGGCAGTTCAAAAGCTTTCAAATAATATTCATGCATATTTCTCGGATCAATACTCGCTGAACAGCTTCCACGATCAATTTCATTATTGTTTGCTAAGAAGTGCTTTAATGTTGCGACAGCTTTGAAGAAAAACGGATGGTCACCCTGAATACCTTTTACAAGAGATGAAGTTAGCTTTCCTGTTAAATAGGGATCCTCGCCATAAGCTTCTTCCGTTCTTCCCCAACGTGGATCTCTTTCCATATCAACTGTAGGAGCCCATAAAGTTAATCCATTTATCTCTGGATTTTTCTTATAAAAAGCTCTAGCCTCAGTACTTATGACATCTCCGATTTCTTTCATTAATTCCGGGTTCCATGTGCAAGCTAATCCAATTGTCTGCGGAAAAGTTGTTGCTTTACCTAACCAAGCCATGCCATGAGCAGCTTCAGTACCTTGTTTATGAGCATTTATTTCCAAGCGTTCAATAGCCGGCTGATATTGACACATTAAATGAACCTTTTCTTCTAATGTAAATCTTGAGGTAAGATCATTAACTCTTGTTTCTAATGGTAGGTTGGGATTTTGAAAAGGAAATTTGTAACTCTTTTTTTCGGCTATTTTTTCCATATAATTCTCATCCTCACTATGTATTTATTATGTAATACCTATTTATGAAGCAATTACACAACACTAATGTAAACGCTCTCTTAACTTTATCATTCTTCCATTCTTCTTAAACACCCTAATTATTATAGAAATAATCCATTCTAATTTAGAGATAATTAATGGACTTTAAATCAACTTTGACACCTGTAATGTTTCTACTTTATTATGAGATAATAGCTCTATTTTATTGGAATTATTATGAAAATAGTTTTTTTATGCCGATCGACACTTTAATCTCTCTATAAAGAGCTGTTTATGTAAACTTTGTTGCTTTTAGTCATATGAAGAAAACAGCACTGTATAAAGTCTAGTGGCATCTTTTCTTCTTAGAATATTACCTTATGATAAAAACTTACTAACAAAAAATTAAGTTAATTAGAAACAATCAGAAAAGAGCCTTATAAAAAAGCAGAAGTAATAGAGGAGTTGAGGTAATTGAATAATTTTCTTGGAAGAGTACAACCCGTTTTTGAATGGATTATTAATCTAGCAACACTGAATCTAACATGGCTAGTCTTTATTTTACCTATTGCGTATTTGAGTTTACTTCTAGTTCTTGTTGAAGATTTTAGTCAGATGATACTGTTACTAATCTCCATTATTGTATTATCTCCGGTTTTGTTATTTCCAGCTACGACAGCTTTATTTGGTGTTGTTAGAAAATGGTTCATGAAAGAAGATATAAAAATTATTCGTTCCTTTTGGAAGTTTTACAAAGAAAATTATAAACGGAGCTTTTTAGGCGGACTCTTTATCTCTTTTCTATGGCTAATAGGGAGTGTTGACTATCTTTACTTTAAGAATACTTCACCTTTTATAAATTTTTTATTTTTATTCATATTAGCTCTCTTGCTTCTTTATACACTATACTTTTTTTCTGATACTGTTCATACAGAATCTAAACTATCTCAGAGCTTAAAGAACGTACTAATTATCAGCATCACAAACCCAGTATTTTCTTTCGGAATCATCATTCTTTGTATTTTTATTATTTATATAAGTTTCACATACTTTCCATTTTTGCTCCTCCTCTTTACTGGTGTCTTTGTCGCAATCCTTAGTTACTATGGCTACCATAAAATATTTACGACAATAACGCGTATGAACAACAAATAGTCTATCTTTTTTCTTATTTTTAGACATTCATGAGAGGTTATTATTTCATGAATGTCTTTTTTGCGCGCCAACCAGCCTTTTCCCGACCATCAAACACATTTTATCGACCATTCTCCTCTTCTACTCGACCATTCTTCCATTTTTGTGCGCCAACCAGCCTTTTCCCGATCATCAAACACATTTTATCGACCATTCTCTTCTTCTTCTCGATCATTCTTCCACTTTTGCGCGCCAACCTAACCCCATTTTGTGTTTATTTTACAGTCAATTTATCGGCTACTTATTCTAAAAATTCAAAAATTGTCCGCTCTTACACCGTATTAATGAAAACCACTGAATGACAATTATTCGATTTAATGATATCAGATTTCTAAAAAAACTCTTACACCAAAAACATGAATGCTTTTGGTGAAGAGTTTTACCGTTTCCTTGTTATCTTATCGATTAATCCATCGTAAAAGTTTCTCAACATTCTTTTTGCTAACTTTCCCACCCGTAAAGCGGTCAATCTGTCTAAATGGCATGTTGATAACAAAGTATACATTATTTGCTGTTAACGGTTTTCCAATTTTTTTATAGAAATGATGGAAAAACATAATAGATTTATATAGCAGTTTTCCAAGCCAGTTTTTATACTGCGCTTGATTAATCGTGTCATTCATCCCTAAATCTTTTTGATAATCCCAATTTGTAGGTGGAAGCTTTCTACCTAATATTTTTTCGAATTCTGAATCAGGGATATGCTTAGCATTTGCCTGGGAATAGTGTGGATATTCATCCTTTAAGAAAACAGTTGGAGTAACACCTGCCATTTCAATCGATTCCTCCAAATGAATTTCTTGAATTGAGCTACCTACTTGAATCTTATAAACTCCTGATTCGATTTCCCAATCCTGTATTTCAGGATTATAGTAAGAGAAATCTCGTTTTGTTAACGTTATTGTCACTCGCTTCGTTTCACCAGGCTCCAAGTGAACCTTATCAAAGCCCTTTAATTCTTTTTGCGAACGGAAAATCTTTGAATCTACCTTTTCAATATACAATTGAGCAATTTCTGCTCCAGCAACTTCACCAGTATTTGTCAAATCAAAACTAACATTTAAGCCGTCTACAAGAATATTACTATATTCATAAGTAGTATAAGATAGCCCATAACCAAATGGATAAAGCACTGGTACTTTTGCAGTTTCAAAGTATCTATACCCGATGAATACCCCCTCTTTATGCTCACTTGTTGCTTGCTGTCCAGGGTAGTATGCTGATGATGGTACATCAGTATAGTGAATTGGGAATGTTTCACTTAATTTACCACTCGGATTATGTTTACCAAGTAATATATCACCTATGGCTTCACCCCCACCTTGTCCTGAAAGATACGTGTGTATAATTCCTTGAACGTCATTAGCAAATGGTAATTCAATTGCTCCACCACCAGATAAAACAACGATCACATTTTTATTAACCTTAGCTAAACCTTCAACAAGGTCTAGCTGATTTTGATCTAATTTTAAATTTTCTCTATCCACACCTTCTGCTTCTCTGCTTTCATCAAGACCAATAAATAGAAGCACCGTTTCAGCAGATTCTGCGAGACTTGTTGCCTCTTTCAATAATTTATTGCTTCTTCCTCCCATTCGCTTAAATCCTTGTGCATAGCCTGCAATCTTTAAAGAAGAATTTTGTAAGCTATCAAGTGGATTACTTAATTTATAAGGATTAATTAATGAGCTCCCTGCTCCTTGATATCTTGGATTTTTTGCAAAATCACCAATAACCGCTACTTTTGTTCCCTCTTTAAGTGGAAGAATACTATTTTCATTCTTAAGGAGTACAATAGACTGACGAGCAGCTTCAACTGCCTTTTTGTAGTGCTCTTCATAATCTACTTTTACTGCTTCTTTATCATCTAAACGCACTTTAAATACTAGTGATAGTAATTGATCTACCGCTTCATCTAAAATTGATTCATCTAATGTTCCTGCTTGTATTGCATAGACAATTTCTTTATCTGTAATTCCGTTAGTAGAAGGCATTTCTAACTGATTATGAGCTTTTAACCCAGCAATACGGTCATTATTTCCACCCCAGTCAGTTACAATAACACCGTCAAATCCCCATTCAGAATACAAAATGTCATTTGCTAAATGTTGATTTTCATTTGCAAATTCACCATTTACCATATTATAAGAAGACATCATCGTAAGAGGCTTACTTTCTTTAACAACTTTCTCAAAGCCTGTTAAATAAATTTCTCTAAGCGAACGTTCATCGACAATTTCGTCAATTGTCATTCGCATATGCTCCTGACTATTGACAGCATAATGCTTAGGACAAGCTGAAATGTCATTGGACTGAATTCCTTTTACCATTTCACTAGCTAGTTCACCAGTTAGATATGGATCTTCTGAGAAATATTCGAAATTACGTCCACATAACGGATTTCTTTTAATATTTAGACCTGGTCCAAGTAATACACTAACTCCCTCACTACGAGCTTCCTTCCCAATATCTTGTCCTACATCATATAACAGTGACTTATCCCAGCTATTTGCTAATGTTGCTGCTGTTGGATAACAAGTTGCTGGTAAGCTTTTATTTAATCCAAGGTGATCTGCTTTCCCGCCTTGTTTGCGTAATCCATGTGGTCCATCAGTTAACATAATGGATGGAATTCCAAGTCTTTCAATTGCTTTCGTATTCCAAAAGTTTTGTCCAGACATGAGGGAAGCTTTCTCTTCCAAAGTCATTTGTTGAATTATATTTTTATGTTTCATTCTACCCACCGCCTCTAAGAAGTTGTTAATTGGTAAGAAGGCGGACATAGTCCGCCTTCTCACTTTATCAAGTAATATTTTTAGTTAAAAATGTACGTTTTCAGTGTTGCATATAGAGAATTATGCATGCTATTTCGCAGCCCAACTGCAACTGCTTCAGGATGCTTGTCATATGCTTCTTGTAATTGCTCCTTGTTCTTGGTAACCGATAAAATATCTAACATTAAATCATTACCAGATGTAATGGCTATTTGTGGTTCCATGAAACCGAACACTGCATCTGAAGATACGACACCTTCAAAGCCCCATTCATCTCTTAGCATTCCATTTAATAATTCCGGATTTGCCCATTTTCCATCAATGTAAGTGAAACTAGACATTGCACCGGTTACACCAGCCTCTTTTACTGTCATTTCGAAAGGACGTAGGTGTAATTCACGCATAGCTTGTTCATTTGACCATACTAGAATCCCAGAGCGTGCATTTGTTTCTTGCTCATTCATGATAAAGTGTTTCATAAACACCGTAATACCTTGGTCCCCTGCACCCTTCGACATGCTACCACCAATCATACCGTTCAATACAGGATCTTCTGACATATACTCAAAGTTTCTTCCGCCTAGTGGTGAACGGTGAATATTAAGAGCTGGAGCGTACCATCCGTGAACTCCGTATGCTTTAGCTTCTTTTCCAATTGATTCACCCATTTTGTAGGCTAAATCTTTATTCCACGTTGATGCAATAACGATTTCAGTTGGGTATGCTCCAGCTTCGAACTTCTTAAAGAAGAAATTAAGCCCAGCAGGTCCATCTAATAAAACTGTATTCGGTATTCCATGTTCTTCAATTGCTGTTGTGTGATAAGCAGCATCTGACACATAATCGATCATTTGATCAACAGTTAATTGATCTAAGAATTTATCCCACTTAGCATCGTCATAATCTAATCCTTTTAAATCCTCTAATTTAAGGCCATTGTCAGCACCTGTTATAGGCATGTCAACATCGTTATTAAACTCATGTCCTTGAACTCTTTCTATAACGAGATCTGATGCAACTTTTGAATTATCTTGATCTGATGGATATGTTCCTTCCCAATCGTTACGAGAAAGAACTGTTAGTTCGTTTTCTGATTGAGTAAAACGATTTTTATACTCTGTTCCTGTATCAGCGTCTGAGTTGTATACAATTTCTTCCGGTAATTCATAGCTCAATGAACGATCAATATCATGAACATTTTTACCAAGTTTAATTTCGTATGTTCCCTTTTCTAAAACATAGCTCTCATTAGCCATATCGTATGAAGCCATATCCCTTGTATCATACGTAATTGTTAAAGTTTCAGATTCTCCTGGATTTAGAGACTTTGTTTTTGCAAAGGTTGCTAAGTTAATTGCAGACTTTTCAATTCCACCTGGTGTATATGGAGCAGAATAGTAAACTTGGACAACATCTTTTCCAGCAACTTCACCAGTATTTTTCACTTCTACTTTTAACTCGATCGATTCACTATTTAATTGTTGACTAACAACATTCCAATCAAATGTTGTATAACTTAAACCAGAACCAAAAGGATATTGAACTGCTTGTTTATATCCCTCCTCATTTCCTTGATAGTACGTTTCATAAAATCTGTATCCTACATAAATTCCTTCTTCATAATTAAGGTAAGCTTTATCTAAATTCTCATATTTATAGTCTCCGAAATTCTCACTCGCTGGTGAAGATTCAAGATCATAAACATACGTATCAGTAATACGTCCTGAAGGATTTACTTCTCCTGATAGAACTTTAGCAAGTGAATTTGTTCCAAATGGTCCAGGAGTCCCAACCCAAAGTACGGATTGAATACTTGGAAATTCCTCAACAAATCCTAATTCAAAAGTATTACCAGCATTTACGATGATTGTCACATTGCTAAAGTTACTAGCTACTTTTTCAATTAAAGCACGCATATCATCTGTTAGCTGTAATTGATCCGCACTTACATCTGACGCCTCTACCGCATCACTTTGAATAATAATCATTGCATTATCAGAGAATTCTTTCGCTTGAGCTAGTGCATCAGCTGTAACAGCTGGCTCACCAGATTCCTCGTCATCACCACCAAGCATTCCTTTAACTACTTGAACCGCACCAGTTTCACCCTTACCTGTTGCTTCTTCTAATTCTGGCAATCCCGCATAGTAATCATATAGTTCCTTATTGTACTCAATTCCTGCATTGTTAAGCGCATCAAATAAATTGACAGCACGAGATAAGTCTGAAGCACCAGAACCACCACCTGCATATTTAAAGCCAAATGCCGTAGAACCAAATACATTGATTTTTTTATCTGCTAGAGGAAGTGAATTGTTTTCATTTTTTAATAAAACTAATCCTTCATCCGAAATTTCTTCAGCAATAACATCGGCAGCTTCTCTTGCTTTAACTGCTTCTTCGTTTGTTGTATCAATTGTAATGTGTTTACCAGTCATGTTCCCAAGAATACTTGAAACAGTCGGCCCTACCGTTACTACAGCAAATAATACCACCGCACCAACAACCGACCAGCCCGCGATTCGTATTGGTCTATTTTTTATTTTTTTGTACCTTTTCGCTTCTTTTTTCGCTGCTCTTCTTTCTTTACGGCTTAAAGATCTCAATTCTTCTTTTCTTTGTTGTTTCTGTTCTTTCCTCAATTGTTTATCGCTTACAATTGCTGCCTTTCTATCAGCCTCTGGCATAGCAGCAATTTCCTGCTTTCTTTGTTTACGCTTTGCTTTATCTTCCTTCACTTGTTGCACTATTTCTTGTTTCTTAGCTTTTCTCTTTTTAAAGTACTCAGACATGATGATCCCCTCCAACATTAACTTCTATTTTTAAATAAAATAATATCCTGCAACTACTCTGTCTTTCCTCTTTTGAAAGATTCTTTCTCTCTATCTTTGATTTCTTTACACATTCTTTAATCCAACCAGCAGGAATGTTACCAAATGAATCATTATATATATGTTTGCGCTTTCTTCCTGCAAAACTGTTAAATCTACTATAAATTTATTTTGTATTTACTACATTCCAATAACATAGAAAAAGTATTCCGATTTTTGACTACATAAAAAAACCAAGGCATTCCCCATGTCAAATAAGGGAATACCTTGGTTTTGTTTCATTTTATATGTATTTTGTTAATATTAGCTATTAAATTAGTACCTTTTTTTAAATTCGATTAGCTGTATCTCGTGTGGATGAAGAACTGTTTGCAAACTGAATTCATTATGAATGTTTATCTTCTGGATTTGAATTCCCGGTTCCGCTCTTCCTTTAAGAAATCTCATCGTGTCTTGGTCAATGCTACTTGGTGCTCCAATGTCTACCCAAGCGTCGAAAGAAGAGCCTTGTTTTCTATTCACATATTGTTTTTTCAAGGTATATTCTCCCTGGATACCATCTAAATTTAAATTGTAGGATTTTTTAGAGTCATTCTCAAAAACCGTGTAGCGATTAATCAAAGACAACTGTGAAAAATCAAATGAACTATAAAGTTTATTTGGATGAGAATAATTAAAAATTAAAATCTGGTAGTCTTCTCCTCTTTTCGTAACAATTGTATCTTCTTTTTTAAAAACAAGTTCATCTCCAAGCTTACTTAAAAAATAATAAGCATGATAACTAGCCTTTTTTATTCCATTGTATGTCATCAAGCCAAAGCCTCCATGAAATAAAGGCTGCTCAAAATTAAATTCTTCAAAAATATCCGTGAATGTCCAAAATCCCATTCCTTTTACTTTCCAATAGTTTTCAATAACATTCTTGACAATAAAAGATGCCATATAGCATGTATCATGTATTAAATCTCTGCTATTAACACTAGCGTTCCATTCAGTTATCCATAGCTCCTTATTCAGTTGAGGGTAACCTTTAATTATGTTTTTGATATTGTCAATTCTACGTGTGAAATTATGTTCATCACCAAACTTGATATTCTCTGCCTCTTCAAGCTTTTTGATAATATCGCCTGTGAGATACACATCACCAAAATCATTAATAGGATCAATTTTTTCCGGTGATTCCTTTGAAAGATTGTAAACATGGAAAGAGAAGAAATCCAATTCAACATTCTCCTTGTCCAAGTACTTACTGAAATCTTCTAACCAAGTCATATCAGATAAAAAATCAATATTACCAAAGCCACCTACTCTTAGCTGAGAATCAATATTTTTTATACATCTATAGCTTTTTGCAAACAATGTTATGAATTCTTCTCTTGTTCCAGACCAGAAATACTTAACTTCTGGTTCATTCCAAAATTCAAAATACCAAGCTCTTACTTCCTTCAGTCCATAACGATTAATAAGATGCCTGAAGAATGCTTCTAACATTTCTAACCAGCGATTGACATTTTTAGGTGGAGAAACATAAGCATTCCATCTGAAAATTGTATCTGATGTACTTGCTAAATCCTTTGGCATAAACCCTATCTCTATAAATGGTTTTATCTTATTCATCAGTAGAGAATCTAGTAAAGAGTCTATATGGTTAAAATTTAAAAAATATGTGCCATCACCTTGCTCATTGTAAACAAGTAATTCATCCGAAAAAATCCCATGAAATCTAATATATTCAAACCCAATTTCTTGTTGTACAACCTGAAGCTGCTCATAAAATTCTTTTCTCAACGCATGTGGAGCATAACCAAAGGTTGTTAAGTTTTTAAAGGAATGACTTATAGTCTCTGTATATCGAGAGAGATTAATATCATATTTCTTATCTACTGTTATTTCATCTTGATTTTTCTGTTTACGTTCTAAATGTTTAAATAAATTCTTTAGTGATTCTCGACTATTAATACTTAAATAATCCTTCGGAATATTTTGCTCAACTTCTATCAAGTATTGTTCACGAAACTGAGAAGGAGTTATTCCCATCACTTCTTTAAAAACCCGATAATAGGCTTTACTATCTGGAAAACCATATTTAAAAGCGATATCGGTAACTGTTTCGTCTGTTGTTTGTAATGACATTAAAGATTTGTTCAAGCGCATGCTGTCTAATTTCTTTTTTAAAGACATACCTACTTTTGCTTTAAAATATCGAGATAAGTATTGTGGATTTAACGAAAATTCTTTTGCTATACCCTGTAAACCAAAGTTTGTTTCTGTACAATGATTATTCATGTACTTCAATATTTCTAATAGTCTTTGATCATTATCTATATCGTGACGTTCTTTTTCTAGTAATGGAACCTCAAAATGCTCCAGTAGAATAACAACTAGATCAAGTAAGAGTTTTTCTACTTTTAAATAATATAATTTTTTCCTATTCAGAATTAAATCCATCATGTTTGCAAGAATATACTTCATTTCATTCACAATACTTATATTTGCCGGCCCAACTTCACTTGAGTTTAGATAGAACCTTTTGTTCTCAGTATGAATACGGTGCTTTTTTAAGTATTCACTTTCTATTTGAAGAGCCAACACCTGAGTTTTTCCAAAAGCTGTTCTTGCGTTAATAAAATGAAGTTCATTACTATTTACAAGGAATAGTTCACCCTCTTCTAACTGATAGCTGTCTCGACCAACTCTTATTTCCAATGCACCTTTTAATACAAATAGAATCTCAATATCCTCATGCCAATGATATGGAAACCGTTCTAAAGTATGCGTGAAAAATATTAATTGGTAAATCCACTTGATAGTCTATTTGTTCATAATCATAACGCATGACTCTTCCTCCACACATACATAGTAAATTACACTTTATCAAAAAATGAAGTGAGAGGAAAGGGGGACCTTTCTTTAGTTAGTAGTTAACCTAAGAGGATATTCAATACATAGCAGAGACACTACATTTCTACTATCTAAGACAAGGCCAATTATGGGATTAGGTTCAGTAGGTATATAAATCTAGAGATTATAAGAGTGGTGAGAAGTAATTGCATTATTTTTACTACAAAACAGGCTGCCCATAAACTTCTTCAGGGCAGCCTTCGTTATGATTTTATATTCACCATTTATTATAATTATAGTATTAGAAACATTTGTAGTTATTTAAACTGTGTTTTATTTAGTAATTGTTGTGATATTTACTTGATACTCACTTAAAGTAGATCTTAAGAAAATGTCTAGGATGACCGCTTTAATTAAGTAAGAATTTTGAGTCATATCTACTATCAAAGAAACTCGTTTTATGGTTTCTTTATTAACCTTTTTCGAATAAATAAAAATCCTGCAACTATTACGATCACTACGAGGGTGATATAAATCACATTTGAATAAATATCCATTATACTAACGATCTCTTCCCAAGAAGCTCCAACTGTTGCTCCTAAATATACAAGTACAACGTTCCAAATTAATGTACCTAATGTAGTAAGAATAAAAAAGATCCCTATCTTCATATTGGACATCCCTGCTGGTATTGAAATTAAACTCCGGATTAAAGGGATAAAACGACAAAAGAATACTGTAAATGGACCGTATTTATCAAACCAAGCATCTGCTCTATGTATATCTTTCTTTGTCAATCGAAGAACCTTTCCCCATTTATCAATAATTTTCTCTAATCTGCTTACATCAAGTTGCATGCCTATAAAATAGAGGATACCAGCCCCTATTACAGAGCCTATAGTAGAAGAAATAACAACTCCTAAGATTGACAAGTTTGTTTTTGTTGTCATAAATCCTGAAAAAGTTAAGATGACTTCTGATGGAATAGGTGGGAAGATGTTCTCTATCGCTATCAATAGCATTACACCAACATACCCATACTCTTCAATGAATGTTGTTAAAAAATTTTCCATACTTACTCCCTTGAAATTTATTTAAACTAATCTTTTCATTTAAATCATTTAATAGTTAATTTCTATTATCAACACACTCTTTCATTAAGACTGCCATTGATATAATGAGTATTATCTTCTATTTTATCTAGTTTATCATCTCGTGGAAAGTAATTATTTATTGTTTTTCCCAATTCCTGATAGAACACAAAAAAATATCTCACCTTAACTTAAAATAATGACTACATTTTCAGTTTATCTATTAGCTTTTTTCATACCATGATGGTATGAAAAAAGCGTACACAGGACCAATTTTTCTAATGTACGATCGAGGAGTGAGTTATTGTCTTCACTATATGGTAATGGAACTTATTAATCGCTACAGAAACAGCCTTAGATCTCTAATCAATATTCAATTTATTGTAGATATTCGTTATTTACTCTTGTCTTCAGGATGAAGGCATCATAATGTCTCAAAAGGTCCGAGAAAAGTGTCTGAAACTGCTACTGCAGAAGGATTCGGAACATTGCTACTCAATCCACTTGTCAATAAGTAGTGATAGAGAAAAAGAAAAAAGCTTCAACCCTATCCTCAAGGGTTGAAGCTTCTCACTTCTATGATCCGAGAGGGATTCGAACCCCCGACCCCTACCCTGTCAAGGTAGTGTTCTCCCACTGAACTATCGGATCGCTATATAAATTTGTAAACTCTTAAAGATACATATTCTATTATATTCAGAACTAGAATTGAAGTCAATAAAACTTCCCATATGATCATGTAAAACAGCCTTCCATTCCCCACATCACTATTCGACTTATTTCCCGGAAAATAACTTGAATCATGTCAAATGAGGCTGTATTAGCCTTCATCTGACATGATCCTCGATAGAATTAAGCCTTTAGCGACATTCCTTTGTCTCTTCGATTAAAGAACACTTGGCTTGCAAATACTCCTAAGAAGATGATTAACCCTACTGTATCTGATATTCCTTCTGGATAGATTAGTAGTAATCCACCGATTAGGGAAATAGCTCGTTCAAGTATGTTTAATTTTCTCATCCAGAAACCGATAATACTTGCACCGATTGCGATCATTCCTGAAAGGGCAGTGGCAATCACCCATAATAGCTCTGTCCATGTTGTATCAATCATTAATAGCTGTGGTGAAAGAACAAATATATATGGAATGATAAAAGCTGCAATGGCTAGCTTTGCCGAATTGATTCCGGTTCGTAATGGTTCTCCACCAGCGACACCAGCTGCTGCGAATGCTGCGAGAGCTACAGGTGGTGTAATATCTGCGATGATGCCGAAATAGAAAACAAATAAATGTGCTGATAAATCTGGAACACCTAATAAAATAATCGCAGGTGCGGCAATAGTTGATGTGATAACATAATTTGCTGTTGTCGGTGATCCCATCCCTAGTACAATTGCTGCGACCATTGTTAGCATGAGTGTAGGAATTAAATAACCACCAGCTAAATCAATTAACCCATTTGCCAATTTTAAGCCTAATCCAGTTTTTGTGACAATCCCAACAATAATACCAGCTGCTGCGGTTGCTGCTGCTACTCCTAGCGCTGAGCGTGCTCCATCTACTAAAGCAAGAACAAATTTCTTTGGTCCCATTCTAGTATCCTTATTTATAAAACCAACAATGATCGCTAGTAAAATTGCATACAATGCAGCATGTGTTACGATCACACCTGACATTAGTAACACAATAACGGCAAGAATTGGTGATAATAAATAGAGCTTTTTTAGAACTTCTTTTCTGTTAGGCATTTCTTCTTTTGTTAATCCTCTTAAACCAATGCGCTTTGCTTCAAAATGTGTCATGATCCATATACCTGTAAAATAGAGTAATGCTGGTATTGCCGCTGACTTCGCAATGTCCCAATAGGTAATTCCATTTCCGATGAATTCTACCATTAGAAATGCTGCTGCTCCCATAATTGGTGGCATTAACTGTCCACCAGTAGATGCCGCTGCCTCTACTGCTCCTGCAAATTCCCGTTTATACCCTAGTTTTTTCATCATTGGAATGGTAAATGATCCAGAAGTTACCACATTAGCAACAGAGCTGCCGCTAATGGTTCCTTGTAGCGCACTTGAGAATATCGCAACTTTTGCGGGACCACCTGTGCTTCGTCCTGCAATGGAAACAGCTAAATCATTAAAGTATTGCCCTACACCTGTTTTCACTAAGAATGCACCAAATAATAGAAATAAGAAGATAAATGTGGATGAGACGGCGAGCGGTGTTCCAAGTATTCCTTCAGTTGTAAAGAACATTGTTTGAACAAGTCTTTCTAATGATAAACCTCGATGTGAGAGAAACCCTGGCATATAAGGTCCAAAATACCCGTATAAAAGAAACACAATGGCGATAATCGTAATTGGTAGGCCGACAGCTCGTCTTGTTGCTTCTAACACAAGTAAAATCGCGATTAATCCAACAATGAAGTCCAAAGTTGTCAATCGGCCAACACTCATCACTAGCTTTTCAAAAAAGATCGGCCAATATAATCCAACACCAATGCTTAGTAAAGCAAGTAAGCCATCATACCAAGTGACTTGGAGTTTATGGGTTTTCTTACTTTTTCGATTTGCCGGGAATAAGAGAAAGATTAATGTTAGGGCAAACCCTAAGTGAATTGTTCGTTGAATTTGTGCAGTGAAGATGCCAAAAATCGCTGTATAAAGCTGAAATAATGAAAAAGTTAGTAAGCCGATAAACACAATTTTGCCAACAATCCCCGTAAGTTTACGAGTTCCTGCTTCTGGATCATATTTTTCAAGAAGTTTCTGCTGTTCTTCTGCTGACAATGTATTAGATTGATTAGTTTCCACTTATTTTCACTCCTTTCAGTTGCTGCCATATCGATAGCTTTTGAATCGACAATCTTACCCACTCACCAGGTTTTATAAAATCTGTTAATTTATATGAATTTGTATCTTGGAGTATCCTATGATTTGCCCTCACTTGTCCTACTCGTAAATCAAAAAAAGGAAATTCCCTCTTCATATTTGTTATAACATAGGTTCCATCTCTGACTTCGAAAACTTCATTTCCTTCAGCATTTGCAGGCATTCCTACTGCGAAATCTTCGTAGGAAAGCTCATTCAAGATGATGTTTTTCTCTTTCACGCTGTACGTTTCAATCACATCTGATAGATGAATAGAATGTGTGTATTGAATCTGAAATGTTTTAGATTTTGTTATAGGAAGATAAGCTAACATTTCATCATTGTCTTGATAGCTAATTGAAAGAACTTGTTGATAGGGAATAAACAGAATGGAGAATAAAAGCAGGATTCCGCCTACTCCAAGGAGATATATGTGTTTTTTCATAGCCAATCACCTAACAATACAAACATAGGGGTCAGACCCCTATGTTTGCTTTTTTATTGTAGACCTTTTTCTTCATAGTATTTTGCTGCGCCAGGATGAATTTCTAAGTCTCCGATTCCTTCTAATGCTGATTCAGGTGTAATTAGTTCACCTTTAGCGTGTGTAATTTTATCTGTGTTTTCGAACATTGCCTTTGTCATTTCATACACTAAGTCTTCACTTTGATCATCTGTAACAACTAGCATTGCTTTTACAGCAACTGTATTCACATCTGCTTCAATTCCATAGGTTCCAGTTGCAATTGTATCTTTAGCATAATAAGGATATTTTTCAATTAATGCTGAAACCATATCCTCTTCAAGAGAAACAATCACAAGATCTTCTTGAGCTGATAATGCCTCAACAGCTCCTGTTGGTGTACCAGCAGTAATAAATGCAGCATCTATTGTACCTGCTTGGATACCATCTGTTGATTCGTCAAATGATAGATTTTGCGGTTTAATATCTTTATCTGTTAATCCATGAACCTCAAGAACCTGCATAGCATTAATGTAAGCACCTGAACCAGGGGCACCAACTGAAACTGCTTTACCTTTTAAATCTTCAACACTTTCAATTCCGCTATCTTTAGTTGTTACCAACTGAATTGTTTCAGGATATAAAGAACCAATTGCTTGAATATTATCTATTGGATTTCCATCAAACATCTCTTTTCCGTCAATTGCATATGCCGCAATATCTGTTTGTGTAAATGCAAGCTCTGCTTCACCTGCACGAAGTGTTTCCATGTTTTCTGCTGAAGCACCAGAAGTTTGTGGAGTAATATTTGCGTTTGTATTATCTGTCATAACCTTTCCAATTTGCCCACCAAGTGGATAATATGTACCACCAGTTCCACCTGTTAATAAACTTAGATCTTGGCTTTCCTCAGTGTTTTCTGTTTCATTTGTTCCTTCATTTTCCTCACTTGTACTTCCTGTATCAGATCCACCACCACAAGCTGCAATGACCATAACAAATGCAAGCATCATGATAAACAACATACTATTACGCATTTTTTTCATCTCTATTCCCCCTTGTAAAATTGTGTAAAAGCTATAGCTTACTTTTTTATATATGATAGAAACATACTGTACATGCATATAAATATCATTAAAACGCTTACTCACTGAAAAAAGGCCTATTCAGAATAATACTGAATAGACCTTTTAAATAGTAAGAACTAATTAAGCAAAGCGATAGTAAATAAGCAAAATCGTACTTAACACAAATATAAAATTCAAGGAAACAAAGATCATTTGATCAAGTCTTGTTTTATGAATTCTTATTGGAGGCTTGTAAAATGAAACACCTTCAATGATAAAAATAAGTAAAACAAAATGAATCATCGCATGTCCTACAACCTCTGTGTATCCAAAAATCGTCGTTGTCAAAATAAACAATACTGTCACAACAACGGATAACACGCGATTAAGGATTCCTACTACTAATAAGTAACCAACAACAAATTCAATAAAAGCAGATAGTAAAACAAAAATATCAGCTGGAAAACCAAATGTCGGAACATGATGCTGTTGAATAATTTCTGTTGTCATCACAGGATAAACCCATTTCTCAACAGCAACCCAACATAAACTTAATCCTGTACCTAAATATAAAAATGGAAATCCAATCGTTTCAAACTTTGTACGCCCTACTAGCAGCACACCTATAACAGCTAAATAAAAGCCATAATCCAGCATATGAAACCAACCTGCTTGACCCCACACATTGATGAACAATCCTAACATAAAGAGCGCAGCAATTTTAGTGGAATAATGATGTGGTATTAATAGAAAAATAATGATGAGCCACATCACAACTGTTTGCCACAAATCTGTAATCGCAAATTCTGGAGCAAACATCGTTCCATATGATACTTGAAGAATAAACGATAAAGCTGTTCCATATTTTAAAAGATGTCTGGAATATTTTCGAAAACCATCCAATGTGATATCCAGTTTAGCTGCTAACGGAATATCCATCAACTTCCCCATTACCTGAGACAACACAGCTAATATCACCGCACAAAGTAGGGTAATCGTAATGAATAATGGAGATAGTATTTGTTCGATACTAACCTTCTCCGGATCAACAGTTGCAAACCACTTTACATGTGCATGGGTAATAGCAGGAAGAATAAGACCTGTAAAAATGAGCAAAAACAAAATACCCTTTTTCATTTTAAAAACTCCTTGAATACAAATGAATTTACATTTAGTGTGTTAGTTTCTTGGTGAAATTATGTATTGTACAAGCTTAATATATAGTAGCAGGTATTGTCTAATAATTTTGAATTTTAGAGTCGAAATCTAAATGATACACTCGACCTTTGTTTTTTCCTGTGACATTTACCTTTAGAGAGGTGAGGATTTTGTTGGCTATATAAATGGAGGGGATTTTAAGGAAAGTTCTTATTTGAGCATTTGTAATTTCTTTACTTATTAACAAGAAATAGTCTTCTAGGGCAGAAAGGTGAGCATCCTTTGAGATGAAGTGACAGTAGTTACATATCCATCGACCTCTTCTAATTTCCATGGGCAACCTTGAACAATTGGAACAAATCACTCCCTTTTGTAGCTCCACATCTGATATATTATACAACTCAAGATAGTCAGTATTTCCTGGTGTATGTTTTTCGATCATAAGTTTACTTAATTTGTTTAATTGATTTTCTGTGAGAAGGTTTTTCTCTTGAGATTCTTCGAAATATTTAATCTTAAAAGGAAGTTTTGCACTGTGAATCACTTTTTGATGGATTTTTTCATTATTAGGAAAAGTCTCAAGTATTGTGCGTGGAGAGCTTATAACAATAAGGTCTTTTATATGGAGGTTTTTGAATTTGTTTAGTTTCAACCATTTGTTTAGCTGATTACATTGCCGTTCCACCTGTATTAACGGATCAGGAAAAGCTTCCTTAGTATTATTTTGTGTTCTTATTAATTGATTAAACTGATTATCAAAGAATAGTGTCCCAGATATATTTTTCACTTCTAATAAATAAATGAACTTCCTTGATAGAATTAATGTATCAATATGAAAATAGTGTTTTCCATCAAATAGCCTAACATCATGCATGATATGGAATGTTTTTTCGTCAAGAAAACTCAAATGATAATCCAAACTTTTTTCTCCTTTATAACCTGCCAATCTTTTAGATATATTTTCACTAATAATCTCATATTTCGGGTGACTTTGTGCCAGACGACCTTGAATAGCTTTCAATTTTTTAATGGCGATGGGGTATTTGCGGGGTTTTACAATCATCTTATCATTCCTTTTCGTGTTTTATCACCATTTCGCCATCATACATCGTTATTCCTCTTATTCTAAAAATGACATATTTGCTTATTTCTTCATTTTATTTGCTGTTTAGTATGAGATATTTGCTTTTTCCGTGGATTTATTTGCTGTTTTGCTGATTTTATTTGCCGAAAACTAAATTATATTAGTTTTCCGACACAAATCGACACCTACATCCCCCTCCCCCGCTAGCCCAACTACTCTCCCTTCCCCCAACAATCAAAAAAGCTGACCCCGAAGAGTCAGCTTTTTACAGTCACAGCAGGCAATTTCGCAAATGCTGCTTCAAAATCTGCAATTAAGTCTTCAGCTTTTTCCAAGCCTACACTTAATCTTAACAATCCATCTGAAATGCCACGTTTTTCTCGTTCTTCTGCAGGCATTGCCGCATGTGACATTTTTGCCGGATAAGAAAGAATCGATTCCACAGCACCTAAACTTACTGCAAACACTGGTAATTTCACATGTTCAACTAACAGCTTTACTGCCTCAAAATCAGCAACTTTAAAGGATAATACAGCTCCAGGACCCTTTGCTTGATAGCGATGTGTGTCATGACCTGGATGATAGCTTAAGCCTGGATAATAAACAGCTTCAACTTTAGGATGATCAGCTAAGTAGGCAGCAATTTTTTCAGCCGATTCTTGTGATTGCTTTAGTCGTACATGCAAAGTTTTCAATCCTCTTAAAACTAACCATGCGTCCTGAGCACCAAGTACAGCACCAAAGGCATTTTGTAGTTTGTATAAACGATTACCCAATTCCTCATCCTTTACAACTGCTAGACCTGCTAATACATCACTATGTCCTGCTAAAAACTTCGTTGCACTGTGAAGGACAACATCAACACCTAATTCGATTGGACGCTGAAGTTCTGGTGTTAAAAATGTATTATCTAAAAATGTAAGACAATTATTAGCTTTAGCCAGATTAACAATGCCTTTAATATCAGTTACCTTCAACAAAGGATTTGATGGTGTTTCCATATAGATGACTTTTGTATTTGGGCGTATTTCTGAAGCTACTTGATGCAAATCTGTCATATCAACAAAAGTATGTTCAATACCGAATCTTGTTAAAACATCTGTGATAATACGGAAAGTTCCACCATACACATCTTCTGTCACAAGCACGTGATCACCTTGTGAAAGCAGCAAGAAGGAAGTTGAAATAGCTGCCATTCCTGAAGAAAAAGCTAATCCTCTTGCTCCACCTTCTAATTCAGCGATTGCCTGTTCTAATGCTTCACGTGTTGGATTTCCTGATCGTGCGTAATCATATTTACCAAATTCTTCAACATCAAATTGATGAAATGTTGAGGAATGATGAAGAGGAACACTTACCGCTCCTGTTCCTTTGTCAACCTTTGATTCATTATGCAACAGCTTTGTTTGAAAAGACCAATCATGATTGCTCAACTGCTTCAGCTCCCTTCATTTGTTTAAATGCTTGTGCTAAATCTGACGTAATATCTTCTGCATGTTCAATTCCTACTGAAAAGCGCAACAGCTTATTACAGACACCATTTGCGATTCTAATTTCTTCTGGAATATCCATATGAGTTTGTGTGGCTGGATATGTGATAAAGCTTTCAATACCACCAAGACTTTCAGCAAATGTAACCATTTTTAGATTTTTTAAGAATGGATTGATCCAAGCTTCGTCTTTTAACCTGAAGGAAAGCATTCCACCTTTTCCTGGATATAACACATCTTGAACATCTTCATGATTCTCTAAAAATTCCGCAACTTGCCTAGCATTTTGCTCATGCTGCTTCATGCGTAGAGATAATGTTTTCATACCTCTCATTAACAGCCATGAATCAAATGGAGCCAAAACTGCTCCGATTGCATTTTGATGCATGAAAAACTCTTCACTAAGCTTCTCACCTTTAGTAACAACAAGACCTGCAAGAACATCATTATGTCCGCCTAAGTATTTTGTTGCACTATGGATGACAATGTCAGCTCCATCTACTATCGGTGTTTGAATCACTGGAGTATAAAACGTATTATCAACAATCACTAAAATGTTATGTTTTTTTGCGACTGCAACAAGTGCTTTTATGTCCGCTTCTTGCATTAATGGATTTGTTGGTGTTTCGATAAATAATGCTTTCGTATTTTCATTTATTAGCTTTTCTGTTTCAGCTGGTTTTGTAAAATCATCATATTGGAAATTTAGACCGTATTTTCTCCATTCTCTTTCAAAAAGACGGTATGTTCCACCATATAAATCAGAGGATACAATCAATTCATCTCCACTTTGAAATAATGCCATGATCGTTTGAATTGCAGCCATTCCAGAGCTAAAAGCAAACCCTCTATCTCCATACTCTAAATCTGCGATTGCATTTTCAACTAGTAATCTAGTTGGATTACCTGTGCGGATATAATCAAAGCCAGTTGACTCGCCAATACCTGCATGACGATATGCAGTAGAAAAATAGACAGGTGGATTAACCGTTCCCGTTACATTTTCACTTCTATTTCCAATTTGCGCTAATTTCGTTTCAATACGTTGATTCATTATCTTCACCATCCTAATTAGAAAAGTATGTAATTGAGAGGAAGGATTATGTTGTTTAAACACAAAATAAAAAGTCTCCCTCGTTAAGAAGAAGACTGTGATTATAAGTGTGCTCCTTCTTATCTCTCAAGCATAAAAATGCTGATGTTGGCTTGCTGGATTTAGCACCTTGGCACTCGTGGAAGTTTTTGTTTGGTTTTAGAGATTGTTGATACTGTATTTTGTTATAGAAACATCAAATTTAGTATTGTGTTAGTTTTTTTCAGCAAGCAAGCTATCGCTTGCTTACGGCTTGCTTTTGCAAGCCTTCGACTGATAATGAAAAATGCTTCGAACAAACAAGAACTCTTTGTTCGCTTCATTTTTCATTATCAGTCGTGCTGTAAAAAACATACTAAATTTAATTTTCCGAACGTAGCAATATCAACGGTACCAAATCTTCACTCGTTTTGAACCGGTTGCTGAGGCTTCATAGGGCCAGTCCCTCTGCCTCTCTTGATAAGAAAATATATGAAGTTGTTAAAGTACTATTTCACTACTTTACCTCATTGTAGTAGAGAATGCAATGAATTATTTCAATAGTTTGATATCTTTGATAATTTTTTCATAAGGTACCTCTGATACAGCATCATATTGTTCAAGTATCTTATTACCCTTCATAAGGTAGATCGATGTACTATGAACAAATTGATTTGATCCTTCCAATTTTGCTGCAGGAGCAATATAGCTTTTATTTGTGAAGTATTCGATTTCAGGTTGACTATATCCAGTTAAAAAGCTCCAATTTTTATAATCTGCACCAAATTGATCTCCAAAGGCTTTTAGCACTTCGGGGGAATCATATTCTGGATCAATTGTGAAACTAACAAGTTTTGCATCGAGTTTTTCGTCTTGCAATCTCTTTTGCAATGTGGCAATATGTGCTGTCATTGGTGAACAAACGGTATCACAATTAGTGAAAATAAACGTAGAGAGCCAAACCTGATCTTTGTAATCTTCTATAAGTTCAACAGCTTCACCATCTTGATTGACTGCTTTCAGTGACTCAACTGTCCCATTTAATGAAAAATGCTCTTCTAGATTGATAGACTGTGAACAGCCTATCAATGCTAGAACAGCAATGATCATGATAAGTGATTTTTTTATCATTCTTAAAACCTATTTCGTTAAGAATTGAGTGTCGATAAGATCACTGAATTCTGGTTTTTCTTTAAGAAATTTTAATTCAAAAGATGAATTTGCAAATTCTTGAACAACATCAGCATTCACTTCTGTTGTATAGCTTACACGCTCCCAAGCACTTTCAACAATCTTTGGATCTAAATCTTGATCTGTAATATCTTTAATAGAGTTAATCGCAATTTCACGAGCTTCTTCTGGATTTTCATTAATGAATGAAACTGATTTTTCATGAGCTTTCACAATATTTGCTACTAATTCTTTGTTTTCATCAATTAATTTACCACTTGTAACTAATACAGTATTAGGAAGAGTTGTTCCATACGAAATTTCATCTGTATCGACAATAATCTTAGCACCATCGTTTACAAGCTGAGATGCCCAAGGCTCTGGAACAGCTGCAAGATCAACTTTTCCTGATTCAAACATAGCACCATACTGAGCTGGATTACCTGTTACATGCTTCAACGTTCCACCAATACGTGCTGAAGTAATACCTAGTTCTTGAAGAAATGTTTCCATTTGAACATCATGTGTGCAGCCTACGCCAGGCGTAATAAATGTTCTTCCTGTTAAATCATTAACAGACTCAATACCACTTTTTTCAGATGCTACGACAACTGTTCCACCTGAAGATGCTCCTGCAACAATTTTTACATCTGCTCCATTTGCAAAGTTGTTCATAACAGGTCCTGGGCCTACAAGACCAGCATGGATATCACCAGTTTTTAATGCTGTCATAAATGCAGCACCGTCTGGAAATGTTTTATAAGTTACTTTTACGTTTTCTCCTAATACTTCTTCAAAATATCCTTTTTCTTTTGCAATCATTGCTGGAACATGGTCAATATTTGGGAAGTAGCCAATAATAACCTCTTCTTTTCCACCAGTACCATTAGAACTCGCTGATTCTTTTGTTCCACATGCCGCTAAAACTCCTACAAATAATATTGAAACTAAGCTTAATAATAATCCTTTTTTCATCTGTAAAACCCTCCGTTGTTAGGTATCTAAACCCCATTTTTTCATTACATTTTTTTCAATTCGTTGGAAAAATAATAAATCCACAATAACTCCAATAACCATGATCATCATCATAATCGCGATAACTAAACTCATATCTCCAAAGTCAGAAGCGAATTTTAGTTTATATCCAAGTCCTGGTCCAGTACTTAATAGTTCACCGGCCATTAAAGCTCTCCAAGCAAATGCCCAAGCAAGTCTTGTTCCAGTTACTATATAAGGAATTGATGCTGGAAACATTACCTTCCAAAATAAACGTAATCCTTTATAATCCATTGTTTGTGCTGCTTTTATAAAAAGAGGTGGAACATTTTTCATACCTGTTCTTACATTAATCGTCATAACTAATGTAGCACCTAAAACAACAATGAACGTAACTGCTGCTTCGTTTAAGCCAAACCACATTATCGCAAGAGGCAACCACACAATACTTGGAACAGATTGCAACGCAATGATTAATGATCCTAATGTTTCATCAGCAGTTTTTGATTTTGCTAAAAAGACTCCTAAAATAAGTCCTAAAACTAATGCAATTAATAAACCAATTACCAATCTTTTAAAACTGGCAACTAAATCATAAACAAGTGTTAAATCAAGAAATCCAGTATATAGTGATGAAAAAACATCTGTTGGAGCAGGCAGTAAAGATACTGAAACATCAAGTACTGTTACAGCAACCTGCCAAACAGCTAGCAGAATTCCATAAAAAAGTATTCGTTTAACGACGGGTTGCATACTGTTGCTCCTTTTCTATCACTTTATCAATCTCTGTTTTTAATAAAGCTTTAATTCTTTCTTCATAACCTAATAGTTCTTCACCAGCTTTTTCACGCGGTCTTGGAAAATTCAATTCGATAATATCGACAATTCTTCCAGGCTGAGTTCCCATCACAACAATTCGATCAGATAACTTCAATGCTTCATGAATACTATGTGTAACAAACAAAATAGTTTTTTTCGTTTCTAAAAAAACATCCTCTAACACTTCATGTAATCTTGAACGTGTTTGTTCATCTAGAGCACCAAACGGTTCGTCCATTAATAACAAAGCAGGATCCATAGCAAGTGCTCTGGCAATGGATACACGCTGCTGCATTCCTCCTGATAATTCATGTGGAGAATGCTTTGCATAAGGACTTAATTGCACAAGAGATAAATATTTACTCGCTCTTTCTTGTGCTTCTTTTTTTGAAAGCTCTTTGCGTAGTGGAAACATGACATTTTCTTCAACAGTTAACCAAGGAAATAATGCTGCCTGTTGAAAAACCATTCCACGTTCTTTTCCAGGACCTTTTAGTGTTTTTCCTTGTAAAACAAGTTCTCCTGATGTTTGTGGTGTTAAACCTGCAACAATGGAAAGTAATGTAGATTTTCCACAACCTGATGGTCCTAAGATCGATACAAACTCTCCTTCTTTTACCTGCAAATCTATATTGGTCAAAACCGTTTCTTCTTTGTTATCACGGTTTTTAAATTGCTTGTTTACATTGTTAATAGATAAAAACATTGCTCTCACCCGCTTTTGTATAATTCATATCTTTTTTATCGGATTAATAAGATTATTATATAAAGTATTAGAAAAAAGTCAATGGTTTTGTTTATTGTTCGAATATTCATTATGGGTTTTTTGTGATCACAAAAACAACGCTCAGAGAAAAATCCTCTGAGCGTCTATAATAAGCAATTGATATATACTGCTTTTTTACCCTAGTTAAACTTCATTTATTATTTTTCTTTTTCGTCATAATAATTTACTGAAAATGCTGCACCTTCTGAAACCATTTTATTATCTTCAATATCATGTGGATGAGGATGTCCTGCTTTTTCTATTACTTCTTTGTCTCTATCTCGGAACATATTTTGGATTTTGTTTCTTACTGCTTTCAATGTTTCTACTAGTTTATCTTTTCTGGATTGATCTTTAAGTACGTATGAAGTAACACCTATCGTTGATAAAGCAACTCCGGATGCAACCACTTTCTTTTTAGTATTTTGTTTCATTTGTGATTCTCCTCTCACTTTTTAATAGGTTTACTAGACTATTCCCTTTTTCTACTATATTAAAACGTTTAGAATTATGATAATGATTGTACTGTCTATAATAAAGATAGTTTCTGGTTTTTCATTTAGATTTAGTTAGTAACGAGTTCGTTTCATTTCGCTCCACTATGGGGGAATTAATTAGCATAACCTTTTAAAAAAAATTCAAAAGATGAAACAATAAACCAAGTTATGTTCATTAATTTTTAGGAAAAGGATATAAATTCAAAAAGTCATTTATAAAATAATTAATTCTAAATCTAATAAAATAGATTCAAGATGAACTAAATGTGATTTACGAAAATAGCTAATTTCTTTTGCAATCAATACCATTTTTAAGCCATTTAATGAAATAACCGCGTATGGTTTTACTGTCAGTTGATAATCGGATAAAATAGAAAGGGATTTCATTTTAGTTATGATATCCACTGCATTGGCGCTTACTTCTAAGGAGGTTTATCATGAGCAAACAAACAGGTATTGTAAAAGAGCATACTTTTTATTCGAATTCATTACAGGAAGAGTTAACATTGCTTGTTTATCTTCCAGAGAATTATTCTCCTCTATATAAATACAGTTTGCTTATCGCACAGGATGGGCAGGATTATTTTCGTCTTGGACGTGTTGGCAGGCAGGTTGAGGCATTAATGAAGAATGAAGAAATTGAAGATGTGATTGTCATTGGCATACCTTACAACGATGTAAACGATCGTCGTGACAAATACCATCCGAATGGTGCCAAGTTTTCCAAATACGTTAGATTTTTAGCACATGAACTTGTTCCTTATCTTGATAAAGAATTTCCTACATATCAAATCGGCTATGGTCGTGCTCTTATTGGTGATTCACTTGGAGCAACTGTTTCTCTTCTTACCGGTTTAGCGTATCCAAATACATTCGGAAAACTGATTTTACAATCTCCTTATGTAAATGAAGATGTTTTACAAGCTGTGAAAAACTTCTCATCAGCATCTCGACCGAGCATTTATCATCAAATAGGTAAACAAGAAACAAATGTTAAAACAACTGATGGCGAAGTTTCAGATTTTATTTCACCAAATAGAACATTAAATGAAGTGCTTTCAACAAAGGGTTTTTCATATATTTATGAAGAATTTGATGGTGATCATACATGGAAATATTGGCAGCCTGCTCTAACTCCTATCTTAAAAGAAATGTTTGAATAGACAATTTCCTAAAACTTTATTGATTAATCTGCTTTAAATATGTTTATTTTATAAAATTTGATATACTAACATTATATGAAATGTCTAGGAGGGAATGGCATGAAATACGGAATTGCCCTTTTTCCATCGAAGAAATTACAAGATTTAGTCAACTCTTATCGTAAAAGATATGATCCGCATTATGCATTAGTTTCACCGCATGTTACATTAAAGTCAACTTTTGATGCAGAAGAAGGAGATCTAGAACAAATCACAAAAGAGCTCCGCCAAACAGCTAAAACATCACAACCATTACATCTTGAAATTAAGAAAGTAAGCTCTTTTTCACCTGTTAATAATGTCATTTACTTAAAAGTTGAGCCTACAAATGAAATGCAAGAGCTACATGAACGCCTTCATACTGGTGCATTAAACAGTGAACCCGAATATGCGTTTGTCCCACATATTACAATAGGACAAAATCTATCAGATGATGAGCATTCTGACGTTCTTGGTAGTATTAAGATGCTAGATATTCATCATGAGGAAGTGATTGACCGCTTCCACCTTCTCTATCAACTAGATAACGGTTCTTGGACCGTTCATGAGACATTTTTACTTGGAAAGGAAAGCGAATAATTGGAAATAAAACAAGTTACAACAAACGAACAACTAGAAGATGCATACTTTGTAAGAAAAACAGTTTTTGTAGATGAACAACAAGTTCCTCTAGAAGAAGAAATTGATCAACATGAGGATGAAGCAACACATGTTGTTTTATATGATGATAACCAACCTTCTGGAGCAGGACGCGTTAGAATTGTCGAAGGATACGGTAAAATTGAAAGAATTTGTGTGATGAAATCAGCACGTAAAAAAGGTGTTGGTAAAGTCATCGTCACTAAATTAGAAGAGCTTGCAACAAAGCAAGGTGTTAAAAAGCTTAAGTTAAATGCTCAAACACATGCTATCCCATTTTACAACAAATTGGGCTATGAAGTTGTTTCAGAAGAATTTATGGATGCTGGCATCCCTCATGTTACGATGGTTAAACATTGTAATTAAACAAAAAAGCTAACATTGCGTTAGCTTTTTTTGTTGGCACTCTAAACTTTCGTTTTTGACTCATGCTATAGCCTCGCAACCCTGGAAAAAATAAATACTTACCACCAGCCCCTAGAGAACTGTGGTGTAACCTTTTACCCACACATCGCCAAAATGATTCTCAGTATACTTAACCAAATCTACAAAGTGTAAAAAATCTACATTGAGTTCCTTTTTGTTAATAAATCTAAACACACCTCAAAAC
Source organism: Metabacillus litoralis (assembly GCF_007994985.1). Classification (GTDB taxonomy): domain Bacteria; phylum Bacillota; class Bacilli; order Bacillales; family Bacillaceae; genus Metabacillus; species Metabacillus litoralis. The sequence goes on from NZ_VOQF01000006.1 coordinate 375,893, forward strand.
ACAGTATAAAAACTAGGTCATTGGAAAATCATAAATGCATGGTAAACAATACGGAGGGTTTTGGATGGAATATGGTCAAATCACGCTCGAATTGATTATTGGCTTTTGTGGACTTTTTGTCATAACAAGAGTATTAGGAAAAACTCAAATCACTCAAATCACAACATTTGACTTTATTTCCGCTCTAGTACTCGGCGAACTTGTTGGAAATGCAATATTTGATGATGAAACGGGCATAGCTAAAATTATATATGCTATTATTATTTGGGGACTACTCATTTTCACATTAGAAATAATTACTCAGAAATGGAGTAAAACAAGAGGCTTTTTAGAAGGAAAACCTACAATTGTGATTCAAAAGGGAAAAATACTAAGAGACAGTTTAAAAAAATGTAAATTGGATATAAATCAACTCCAACATTTAATAAGATCAAAAAGTGTCTTCTCTATTAGAGAGCTTGAATATGCAGTTCTTGAAACAGATGGCACTGTTAGTGTATTAAAGAAAGCAAAATATGAAACACCTACAAAAGATGACCTTAACTTAAATTCAAAAGATGTAAATATCCCCATTACACTTATTACAGATGGAAAAGTTTTAAATAAAAATCTAAAAGAAGCCGGTTTTGATTTTATTTGGTTAGAAAAACAATTGAAACAACATAAGATTAAAGATACAAAGGATGTATTCTATGCGGAATGGCTTGAGGGCGAAGGGTTATTTATTCAAACCTTTCAATGAGTAGCCAATAAGGAGGGTTTGAAACCCTCACCTTTATTTTGATTTAATCCGCAATTTATTATCACTAAGAAATAATTCAATTTTCCCCTCTGCAACAAGGTATGTGGCATATGAAGTAATAGCTGTTCTAAATAACATCCACATTGAAATATTCTTCAATTCTACTGACCATTTTTCACATACTAAACTAACTAAGTTTTCATGTGAAATACCTTCTTCCTTTCTTTCATCAATCATGGATTGAATGGAGTCTAGGATTTCAAGATGATATGTAATATTTGCTTCTACAGTTTCTTGAAATGACGTTTCATATTGACCATGTCCAGGTAATGCCCCAACACAATTCATCCTTTTAATAAGCTTCAATGTCTTTAATGTAGACTTAGCATCAATAATAAATGGAATTTTATGTTTGTGAAGCTGTTCTTCACTAAAGTAAGCATCTGCTGCATATAAAACTTCATCTATTATTAAACCAAATTGATTTATACTATGACCAGGTAAAGCAATGCATTTAATTTCTTTCTCACCAAACATAAGATATCCTTCTGCAACCTCTTCATCTACATCAATTGGTTCTCCCTCTAAAAACTTATTTCTCATTTCTGGTAATGGCATGTTTCCTTGAAACAAATATAAAGGTTCCAATATTGGATTTCTTAGTATTGCTGATTCGATGGCTGGTGCAAATGTGTATATATTCTCTGTTTTTTGTAAATAAGCTGCTCCACCGTAATGATCAGCATGAGCGTGTGTGATAAATAAATGAGTAACTGGTAACTCATTCTCTTTCAATAGTTTTAGTACCTTTTTTATTGTTGCTTTATCAATTCCAGCATCTATTAATAGACCATTTTCTCCGCTTCTAACATAACCAATGTTTACAGCACCTTGAAAATAATAACAACAATCATTTATTGAGTTTAAGATCATTTTACACCCTCATTTAATAGGAAGATTTCTTTTCATTATACGTATTCGTTAAAATGATTTCCTTTTCCTGTATAGGGTGCAATGTTTTGTGAGTATTTCATTTTCTCATGTAAAATTTCTTTAAAATTAGACTTACTTTCTCTTGTACGTTCTTCTTCATGATCTGTCGTTTTCTGTACAGCAGTTGTTGGTAATATATGAGAATAATGATTTTGTACAGAAACAGTTCGATTCACATATTGAGTATACGTATCATTCTGGATCGGTAAAATATAACCCATAAAAATCACCTCTTATTTTTATATACCCCTTTTTTTGGAGAGATAACCATCATAACTTTAGCTTTTCGATCACCATTGATTCTGTTAAGATAGAATTTGTCGCTTAATCAATGTGATAAGAATATCGTTGTACTTTCTTATCTATACATATACGTTAGTTATTTCTATTTTATGGGAGGTGAAGCTTTTGAATTCTGCATTTTTTAATGGTCAAATTATTTCTTTGCTGCATTTACCTCGTGAAGATTATCAAAGAGTATATGAAGCAAGTTTAAAAGATGATATAGCATGTGCTGTATGCAAACACCCCATAAAAATGTATTTAGGGATCAACAAATCACCTCATTTCTATCATTCTAATATGGAACTCAATAAAAAGTGTCAAGAACAACTAATTGAAACGCCTACTATTAAAGCTCAAGAAATGACTGAAACAGAAATCGGTAATGATTACTACAATGAAAATGGCTTCCGAATTCCTAAATCAAGAAGCATTGGCACTGTTGAAAAGCCCAAGGAATCAAAGTGGCAAAAACCTATAACGATAAAAGGTCGAGCACCAGTTTCTTTAAAAATAAAAACACCATCACAGCTTCTTGGAATTCCACTTGATCACGAACAAAAGGAAGCTGTTACAACGATAGATGGACCTTTGCTCGTTTTAGCTGGAGCAGGTAGTGGGAAAACACGTGTACTTACAACTCGAGCATTATATATGATGCAGGAAAAAGAAATTGATCCTAAATCAATTATGCTTGTTACTTTTACAGCTAAAGCTGCTCGAGAAATGAAGGATCGTTTAGCACAAAACAGTAAAAACTCGACTGTTGGACTCAATCAGTTAGTGATTGGTACTTTTCATAGTATTTTTTATAAAATGCTTATTCACCACAATAGTGAAAAATGGAATGGGAAAAATTTATTAAAATGGGACTGGCAAAAGGAAAACTATTTAAAACAATCATGTCGAGAATTAAGCATTGATGAAAAAGATTTTCCTTTTGATCAAGCTATTCAACAAATAGGGTATTGGAAAAACACAATGAAAACCCCTGGTGAAATAAAGCCTGCTGATGATTGGGAAGAAACTGCTTTAACGTTGTTTAAGGAATATGAGGAGCAAAAGCGAAAACACAGGCAATTCGATTTTGATGATATGCTTGTTCAATGCTATGAGATGTTAAAAGAAAATAGTACGTTATTAGAAGCATACCAAAAGAGATTTCACTATTTTTTAATTGATGAATTTCAAGATATTAATCCAGTACAATACAACTTAATGAAGCTTTTATCACGTCACACAAACAATCTTTGTGGAGTTGGAGATGATGATCAAACGATTTATAGCTTCAGAGGAAGTGAGCCCTCTTTTATTCTCAATTTCAAAGAAGAATTTCCTGATGCTAAAATTATCTCTCTTTCTTCTAACTACCGATCAGATCACCATATTGTGTCTACAGCTAATGAAGTGATCTCAAAAAACAAAAAAAGATTAAGTAAAAAAATGATTGCTCAGTATCAGTCAGAAACATCACCTATTTGTTTTTTTCCTTATGATGAAGAAGAGGAAGCAACTTTAATCATAAATGATATGAAAGAAAAAATTGAACTTGGTGCAAATCCTGATGAATTTGCTGTGCTTTATCGAACACATACAAGTGGACGAGCAGTTTTCGAGAGATTTGTTACATCAAGTCTCCCTTTTACAATAGAAAAAGGTCAGAACTCTTTTTATGAGCGCAAAATGGTTCGTGGTGTTCTTGCTTACTTACGCTTAAGCGTAAATCCAGATGATACGGATGCAATAACAGATTTTATTAGGGCTCTCTTTTTAAAGCAAAGCACGTTAAATGATGTGAAAGCTTTATCGATATTACATGACTGCTCTCTTCTTGATGCTTTATTACATGTAAAGGGTATTCCAGCATTTCAAATATCAAAAATTAATAAAATCATTCCTCGAATAAGCTCTTTAAAAACTGAAAAACCCGCTATTGCGTTAGGTATTATCGAAAAAGAGTTAGGATTTACCGATTATTTAAAGAAACAAGGTAATGAAGGAAACTCAATGGACAGGGGTTCAGATGATTTAAATGATTTAAAAGTTGTAGCTAAGAAGTTTCTTAATGTCGACGAATTCCTCCAACACACAAATCATATGATTTCAACTCAACATGCATTAAAGGGACATTCGCATGATACAGGAGTCCAATTGATGACAGTTCACCGAGCAAAGGGTCTTGAATACAAATATGTTTATATTATTGGGGCAGTTGATGGTTCACTTCCACATGACTTTTCATTAGAATCTGCAAGAAAAGGAAACTATGAATTTTTGGAAGAAGAAAGACGTTTACTTTATGTTGCCATGACAAGAGCAAAAGAACATTTATATATTTCTTGTCCTTCAAATAGACGAGGAAGAAAAGCAACAACTTCTCGTTTTCTAAGGCCATTACTTTAGATCAATATCAAAATGGTGTTAACTCAACTGAGTCAACACCATTTTTTTGCTACTTTATAGATATGAAACTATGAAAATCAGTTTGATATCTTATTTTTTATTCATCATTTTAGAAATTGTATTAAAATCAAGTTTTTCTTTACCATTTACAATTGAATTAACAATTTTGTCTTCCATTTCTTTTGAAACTGGTTTGTTAGCAATTTGAGATACTCGCTGAATAACTCCACGTACTGTTTTTTCATCTTGAAAGTTTGCGCCTTGTAAAGAGTTAGCCAAAGATAAAACATCATTCATATTTACACCAGTTTTGCCTTCAAGATTTTTAAAGAATTTGCTATCCATTTTCCCGCCTCCTTAATTCATGATATATACTATGAACTCCTATAAAAAATGTGATTAAAATTTTCCTACTTAAAAAATACTTGTGTAAATCCTTTAACATGAACAACAGTATTTCTTTCAAATGTATTAAAAAAAGCGGAAATACAGACAATTTATATCCGTATTTCCGCTCTTTAAAATTAGCTATAGAAAGAAGCACCAACGATGATTAAAAGGATGAACAATACAACGATTAATACGAAGGTATTACCATAATAACCGCCACCTGAGTATCCTCCTCCTGCGTAACCGTAACCCATGTTAAAACACCTCCTATGCTCTATCATCTCTACACATTATGATAAAAAAGGTATAATGGTTTGGACAGATTACCTAACAAATAAGGAAATAAACAACGAGCGGAAAATTTAATGCCTGTAACGGAAATTAACAATATTTTTTTCTTACTTATCTAGTTGATTTTTTATTAACCATTTCTCCATTTCACTTGCAGTAAATTCCATGTTCTTTTCAAAGGATTTCGCTGTTGAATCGATACTTTCCAGCTCAAAATCCTTAATCTTTAATTTTTGATCTTCATTTCCTTGTAATCTTTCATGCTGACGATAAATATTTTGGATCCACCCATTAAATAACAGCTCAATTTTATCCATTTTCCTTCTCCTTCTTGTTCTTAATTTCTAAATGGTCATGATAAAAATCTAGAAATATTTCTCCAGAAGAATCAATTTGACCTAAAAACACATCTTTCACATCTTTTTTTCTTGATTGCAGCTTTTCTCTTACCCACTCAAGACTATAGCCAGCCTCGTAAATTGTATTTTCTAGAAATGTCCCATCCGAAATAATTGTTATTGGTCTTTCATAATATTTAACTTTTTTATGAAGTATATCTTCCCATTTAACTTGTTGTTTCTCTTGTTTTAATAAAACACTTAATTCACCATTCGTTTCTAATATAGCGAATTCTACATCTGAAACTTGAAATATATCTTTTTTTCGCAGTTGCTCTAGAAGTTCATCTGCACTATACTTTTCTTTTCTCATATTTCCTTCTAATATCTTTCCATCTTGAATAAAAGTTGTCGCTTTTCCTTCTACAATATCTCGGAAACCCTTACTTTTTAGTGAAAATATCGATATAACGATTGGAACAAGAGACCATATTAAAATAGAAGAAATTCCATTTACCAAATTTAATTCAATATCCATCGAAAGTGTCCCTGCAATATCACCAACTGTTATACCTGTAATATATTCAAAAAAAGATAACTTCGATAATTGCTTTTTTCCTAAAAGTTTTGTTATAAAAAATAACCCGAATATAATTGAGATTGATCTTATAATAACTTCAATCCACTCTGGCATGTATCCTTCTCCTTATAAAACCATTTTAAATATTTTTTAGTATACACACTACTTGTAAAATTATGTTATTTAACCATTTGGTACTTTCGCCTTTCCCTGTTAACTACCTCTTCCATATATTGTATTAATCGCATAAAAGGGAGGTTTATAATATGAACTATTTAAGATGGAATGAGCACCCGTATGCTGGTGAACGTCATCCACCCAAAAATGGAGAGGCTCCACATGCAGGCTCGTGGGTTCCATTTTTTCTAAAAAACAATGAAGATGGTACTTTCTCAGATCCAAATGGTCGTTTGATACGCTTGAACATAACTCATCCAGATAAAATCAATTGGGAAAAACAATTAGGAAGGGTTGAAGATGTTCTTGAAAACATCACAAACGAGCAGATAGACATTGCTAAATATTACGGAACTGGAGTAGCAACCAAGCAATGGACACCAGTAATCGATCGACTCATCGATTCATATGGTGTGTCAGCACCTCATGCAGCTAGAATATTAGCTATTACAGAAGCAGCAATAAATGATGCTTTTATTGTTGCTTGGGAGCTAAAATATAAATGGCTTGTTGCAAGACCAAATCAATATAACCAAAATTTAGAACCAATTCTTTGTACACCACGCCATCCAACCTATCCTTCAGGTCATGCAACAATCGCTGGCTGTGCAGAGGAAGTCCTAAGTTACTTCTTCCCAGGAGCAAAAGGTAAAATTCATACAGTTGCAAAAACAAATGCCATATCAAGGTTGTATGGAGGCGTTCATTTTCCTGTTGATAATGATGAGGGGCTTAAACTTGGAAGACAGCTTGGACGTATCATAGCAAATCATGTTGGGAATCAAGTTGATAATCGTAACCTTTCAATTGACCGTCATTATTCACGATCTAACCTAGTTGATATCAACCCACCTTCAGATTATCAGCAAGTTATTCCTTATGAATTTTCTGAAGAATGTCAATCATTAGTGAAAAATATGAATAGAACTAAGGAAATCCCTAGAAAACCAAAATTATATATATAGCTTGTTATAACACTAAAAGGACTGATCTGTTATGATCAGTCCTTTCAGACTGTTGACAAACGCTCGCTTTCTTCGTTACTCACCTTGCTGCGGTGCTCATTACCAAATCGGGTAACTCCGCTCCTCACAAGGCTTCGTGCCTTGAAAGTCAAGCGTTTTCAATCAGTCTGAAGGGCTTGAAAATATACTTTGTCTACACACTGAAAGGACTGATCTGTTAAGATCAGTCCTTTTATATACTCTTATCGTGCTAGAAGCTAAAATAGCATTTATGACATTAAGAACGTTTCTTTTTTTTCCCGCAGCCACAGCCACTTTTTTTGACTTTTTTTGGTCTTGATACAGAAACTGATTGGTTCGTGTCAGTCGTTTTAACGGAAGGATTCAAGCGAGCCTTATTCATCAAACATCCCACCTTCCTTTTCTTATATATTGATAATTCTTACCAAACTAAAGGACATTTCATTTAAGGTCGTCTGTAAAGTAGTCTTTAGATATTCTGGAAACTTAAGAGCATTGATAATTTCAGCTTCTATATCCCATTTTATGTAGCAGGGATTAATTGTTTCTAAGGTAAAGGCCTAATCTATCAACTTTTTTGTTAATGATTCAATGACACCAGCAAATCCTGCTATAGCTAGAATCATGATAAGAATCTCTGTACCCTGTGACCAAACCATCCATAATCCATATAAAAAAGCTGAACACCATACACCAGTACACCAGTAGCAGCTTAGTAGTTCACCAATCCATGCTTTAAATCCTGTTCCTTTAATTTCTATATAAGTTTCAACCTCTCCTTCCTCATTCACTTCCTCAATTTCATCATGAAAAGGTTTACGTAAGAACAAGGTTATCTGATCAAACACAATAAGCCGCGTTAAACGAAAAGCAGCAAACCCAAAAAGAATAAATTGAAATCCTGTAACCATAACATCCCACCCTTCCTTTTAGGAACTCTATATACTTATGAAAAATGAAATCACTTAAGAATATAAGACTAGCTTCTTATTCAACTTTTAACTGTTCGTCCATCAGCATTTATCTAAAAAATGGGTGCAAAGCTGTATGTTTGACTCATACAAAAGCTAGGGAATCTGCATTAACTACAAGTAAAAGGTTAGCACAATCAAATCAACATTTTTTATTACCTTTTCATGAGGGGAAGAAATGTATTGTGCTTGTGCTATCCTTTTTATCTCTAATCAATGAAAGGAGTGAATGTTCATGACTACAAAAAGATGGTCAGCATTAGAAGATTGTAAGAAAGAGGAATCAACACAAGATGCTGTACAAATAAACGAAACCGTTCAAGCTTCAGAGGAGTATATATTCATTAAAGATTCTTGCAATATTGATGTCACTTCAACTGATACGCAAGTTGCTGTTTCATTGCAAGCAGCTGTTCAAGTTGCAATTGCTTTAGTTATTAACCTAACAATTGCCGATAGTAATCGTGCTGAGCAAGTTACTCAACAGCTATTACAAAGTTCAGTTATTAAACAAGTAAATAAACAAAAACTTATTATCGAAAACTCTCGTGATGTTACGATCACAACAACAGATACTGATGTAGCAATTTCCTTACAAGTGTTAATTCAAATTTTATTAGCATTACTTGTTCAAATTGACATTCTTTAAACAATAACAAGCTTATTTGAATAAACTATTTATCGCACTAGAATGTTTTTGTTACTGGTTTAAATGAAATGTGAGGTGAAAAAAAATGTCTAATGAAAAATTAAATTTACAAGAAATCTCTTCTACAATGATGCAACTTTTCGTTCAAGATGTTTTTAACAAAAATAACATTACTGAAGAAAAGAAGAATAAATTATCTGACGACCAAAAAGCACAGCTACGAAAAGTAGTAGAAGATCTTCAAGCACAAGTTGATGAATTTGTTAAAGGATCTAAACAAAAGCAGGAAGAGCCTGTTGAAGAAGATGCACCGAAAAATACAACATTACGTGACATGATTAAAAAGAAAAAAGAAGACAAATAAACCAAAAATGGTCAAAATCACCAAGATAGATGGCTTATACAAAAATAAATTTTGATCATTTAATAAAAGTAAACCGAAAGGAGGAATTAAACAATGGAAGCAAGACCATATGAATGGGTAGCACTAGATCGTAACTCTTGTCATCCGACTGATTGTTATTCTAAAGATGAGGTGGCTGCTGTTGGAAATAACATCAACTTCTTCAACGATGATGCAACAGTAAGTCAATCAGCAGACCAAATTAATGAAACTGATCAAATCTCTTCTGAAACAATAATCGTTAGAGATTCTTGTGACATCAATGTTAACTCTACAGATACTCAAGTAGCTGTATCACTACAAGTAGCATTACAAGTAGCAATTGCATTAGTTATTAACTTAACAATCGCTGACAGCAACCGCGCTGAGCAAGTAACTCAACAATTATTGCAACAAACTGACACAACACAATTAAACAGACAAAAATTAATCATCGAAAACTCTCGTGATGTAAATGTGACAACAACTGATACAGATGTTGCAATTTCTCTACAAGTTTTACTACAAATCTTAATCGCATTAGTAGTAAACATCGATATCTTCTAATTAACTTTAGAAGCAGGGTCCCCCCCTGCTTTTTTTTGTTTTTTAGTTCACTCATACTTTATTGTGCTATAAACAGAGTTTTAAACAGAAATGAATTATTCTATTATTTCCTAATTGTGCATTTCAGAACAGTGACCTCTAAAAAAGAGCCTACTTTTTCATAATAGATAGCAAATCCATCCCCTTATTCACTAGGAAAACCAGCGCTCACCTAATTTCTTCCCAACGATTCTATAAGAATCTAGACGATAACCCACACACACTAGTCATATTCCACATAGTCTGTTAAGGACTAAAGTCAAATATTTATTAATTAAGGAGATGGCTAATAATGGGTTGCAAAGATAGAAAAGACTTCGATAACAATTGTGTATGTGAAGCTGTAGAACAAATTTTAGCGGAACAAGAAGCGGTAGAAGATATCTCTTGTCCGACTAGCTGCTTCAGTAATTTATTGAATCCTGTAGCAGGTACAAAAGATACAATTCCATTTATCTTGTTTGACAAAAAAGGTGGATTATTCAAAGCATTCGGTAATGTTGGTGGATTCCTTGATGATATGACTTGCTTCCAATCAATTTTCTTCCGTGTTGAAGCAATCAAAGATTGCTGTGCAACATTATCAATTCTACGTCCAGTAGACGTTGACGGAAACACAGAAAGCGTATGTAGTCCTTGTGATGAAGGATTCTTCGGTCTTGAAAAAACTGACTTCTGTATTGAAGTAGATCTTGACTGCTTCTGTGCTATTCAATGTTTATCACCAGAGCTAGTTGATCGTATTGCTGACAAGAAACACTATCGTTAATATAACAACAACTTAAGACTGCTGATTGAATTCAGCAGTCTTTTCTTTTAAGAAGGATAAAATCTATATTTTCCAAAAAGATACTTAAGAAAGATATCAGCCTACTACTATCTCTATACATCATATTATTGATTAGTATCACAATTCTTCTAAAATAGGCTACTACCTAGCACCATTTTAAAAGAAGTTTCTTATACTAATAGCAAGAACATTAGTAGGAGGGGAGAAATATGAAAAATAAAGACTTAAATTGTGTATGTAGTGCGGTTGAAGATATTCTAGATCAACAAGAAGCGGTAAGTGAAAAATGTCCTACTAGCTGTTATAGTAATCTTCTTAATCCAGTGAAAACGTTAGGAGATACCATTCCGTTTATCTTGTTAAGTGACAAAGGAGATCCTTTTCATGCATTTGGAAATGTAGGCTCAAAGCAATGCTTTAAAACAAATTTCTTTAGAGTTGAAAACATCCATGATTGTTGTGCAACATTACGCCTTTTACTGCCATTAGATTGTCACGGTCATCATGCAGAAAAAATTTGTGATGTAAAAGAATTAATAAAAACACAAAATTGTATTGAAGTTGATCTTACTTGCTTCTGTGCCATTCAATGCTTATCACCATTGTTATTAAGACAATAGGACACACTAAAATAAACATTCTGCTAGATAAAAGTTAGGCACAGGAAATAGTGCCTAACTTTTTAGTTATCGCTTTCGCATACTTTTGTCATTTAGTGGTAAATTCAAATGGTAGCAATACAAAAAAACAATAAAACCCTAAAAAAAGAGTCTAGAAAAAAGACTCCTTTTAAAATCCTAATAAATTTATAGATTTAATGTTTTCAAATGGTACATCAATTGGTTTAGCATGTGTTAACGACCTGATTGTAACAATACGATCTTCTTCTGTCATAATAACTCCACGGTAAGTATCTTCAGTTGTTTCGATTTGACATAATGTTCTAGGCATATTTTTAGGAAGATTTTTAAAGAACTCAATCTTTTCGGCAATATTCATTTGAGTAATAGGTTTTCTTTGTTTACGATATTGTTTAACAGTTTGCTCCTGATCTTGCTCTTCTTCACCTTGTAAGCTATTGGTTTCTTTTAGTGGATTCACTTCAACATCTTTTTCTTCCTCCACTTGTGCCTCAATATTGAGTTTATTCACTTCTTCTACGGAAGGCTCTCTTTCTAATGTTTTAACCTGTGAATCACCTTCAACCTGGTTCGTGTCAACAACTGCTTTTGATTTTGTTTTCTTAACAACAAATGATTGCATATTCACATTGATATCTTGATTATCCGGCTGGACAATATACATTAGTGGCTTCATCTTATAATCTTTATTTTTCTGATTATTTCTCATTTCACTACCTCCAATGATAAAGATGTTTGCACACAGTATGTTATGCAGTAAAACTGGGTAATGTGCCTATTTTTATAAGTTTCTTCTCTAGAATACTTGTACTACTTTGTAGTCTGATTTTATTCAACGAAATTTTCGGGAGTGGTTTACACACAACTTAATGGATAGTACAAAGCTAGTAGTAGAATAATAAAAATTAAAATTTTACAATTAATTTACGCTACCTTAATAATTAATTGTTATTGTCGAATTACGCAGATTATTTAAGGAGATATATATGAACAATGTTAGTAGTGAACATAACAATTTGGATGCTCAATTACAGAAAGAATTTTTGAGCATACTTCATAATAGACACCTTTCCATTTACTTTCAACCAATTGTTCATTTTCATAGCAAAAACGCAGTCTTCGGTTTTGAAGCTTTATCGAGAGGACCTGTTGACAGCTATTTTCATAGCCCCACTCGTTTGTTTCCATTTGCAGAAAATGAAGGCTTATTATACTCTCTAGAAAAGCTTGCTAGAGAACGTACCTTTGAGGAAAGTAAAGGAATACTAGAAGATAAGAAATTATTTATTAATCTAAACTCACAAGTTATTTACGATGATAAATTTAATCCTGGTCATACGATTTCTTTGTTAAAGCAATATGGACTAGATCCAAATAATGTAGTATTTGAAATTACAGAACGAAATGCAATAAGTGACTTCGCTGCTTTTCGCAATGTGTTGCACCACTACCGTGAACAAGGATTTCAAATTGCGGTTGATGATGCTGGTGCTGGCTACTCTTCATTACAATCAATATCAGAATTAATGCCAGATTACATTAAAGTTGATCGATCTCTTGTAAGTGGAATCGATAACAATCCAGTTAAAGCCAATATTTTAGAAGCATTTGTATCATTCGCCAAGAAAATGAATAGTAAAATTATTGCTGAAGGTATCGAAACAGAGTCTGAATTGAAAAAGGTCATGGATTTAGGTATTGAATATGGACAAGGCTTTTTTATTGCCCGACCAAATAATCCTATTCCAACAATTAATGAAGTGGCAAAACAATGCATGAAATTAGTAAATTTAAAGCAAAGCCATAAATCAATTGTAGCTGATATTAATGATGAGATTATTATTACGCAAAATGGAATTGTCATTAGTCGCCAGCCTGCAAGCAAATTTGTTAAGGTGAAGAAAAGTATCCTTTCATACACCAATATGTAAACGAAGTTAATATATTGATGTATGAAAGGAACTTTGACAGCATATAAAAAGAGCGCTTATGTTCAAGTGACTTTTAAACCACATGAAAATAAGCGCTCGTTTATTTAGAAAGTTTCAAATAAAAATCATTATGCTAGAATATGATATCCTGAATCAACGTGAAGGTTTTCACCCGTCATTCCTCTAGATAAATCACTGAATAGGAATAAAGCAGTATCTCCTACTTCTTCTGGTGTTGTTGTACGACGAAGTGGTGAGCGCTCTTCAATTTCTTTTAAAATTGAATTAAAATCACTAATACCCTTCGCTGAAAGTGTACGTATTGGACCAGCTGAAATAGAATTAACACGAATTCCATCTTTTCCAAGGTCACTTGCCAAGTATCTTACACTTGCATCTAGTGAAGCTTTTGCAACACCCATAACATTGTAATTAGGTAATACACGCTCTCCACCAAGATATGTTAAAGTAACAATGCTTCCTCCCTCAGACATTAGAGATCTCGCTTCTTTAGCTACAGCTGTTAAAGAATATGAGCTAATATTATGCGCTAATAAAAAGCCATCACGTGTTGTGTTTAAATACTCTCCTTGAAGCTCTTCTTTATGAGCAAATGCGATACAATGAGCTATGCCATGTATAACACCTACTTCTTCTTTAATCTTAGTAAAACATGTTTTAACTTCCTCATCATTTGTTACATCACAAGGTAAAACAAGAGAATCATTTCGCTCTAGAGATTCTGCTAAATCACGAACAGATTTTTCTAAGCGTTCTCCAGCATAAGTAAAGATTAACTTTGCTCCTGCATTATGTAAAGAACGTGCAATTCCCCATGCAATGCTACGTTTGTTTGCTACTCCCATGACCACTATATTACGTCCACTAAGTGATAAATTCATATACAGCCTCCTAAAATTAATACATGTTATTAGTACCTGGTTATAATTATATCACTAAAAATCAAAAATCGCTATTTAGTTTATGGTACAGTTAATATTCCTTGTTTTCTGAGTTTATCTTTAATTTTGCTATTAGTCATTTGAAGAACAAAAACATACTAAGACTAAAATCACTAAATTTTAAGAAAGTAATTAGTTCGTTCCATTGCGCTGCAGACACTTGCTTTCCGCGGGGAGGAAGCTGAGCCTCCTCGGCGCAAGCGCCTGTGGGGTCTCAGCATTTCCTCTGCACCCGCAGGAGTCAAGTGTCTTCCGCTCCATTACACTAGTTCTTATAAATAAGTATGCAAAATCAAAAAAACTATTAAAAACGGCAAATAAAAACCCGAACTATTAGGCGAATGTTTAATTAAATTATCACCTAATAATTCGAGTTTATCATTAGCTTAAATACTAATGCCCCAACCTCTTTAAATTTATTTATACCGTAATTAAACCTTGCCACTGTATACATAGTTATTGATTCCTCTGCAAGGGTTTCACTTTCCTTCCAGTTTTTATGGAGGGGTAGCTTAATCATTCACCACCTATAGGGCGGAATTTAGAAACGTGTCTTGTTAAAAGCCCAATGATTTGTTGGACCATGTCCACTACCAAAGCCTAATTCCTCTTCAATTGCCGCCTGAATAAATGACTTTGCTGTAGTTACCGCTTCTGATACTGATCTACCTTTACTTATTTCAGCAGTGATCGCAGCAGCATAGGTACAGCCTGTGCCATGTGTATGTTTTGTCTCTTTTCTTGGTCCTGTAAACTCTTCAAAGTACTGTCCATCATAAAGTAAATCACTCACAGTATCTCCTAAGATATCGTGACCACCTTTAATGATGACATGTTGAGCACCTAGTTGATGCAGTTTTTTTGCAGCGGCTTTTTTGTGATCTAACGTTACAATCTTCATACCAGTTAAAACCTCTGCTTCAGGTATATTTGGAGTAATAACCTTGGCTAATGGTAATAATGAAGTAATTAAAGCTTCCACTGCTTCCTCAAGTAACAGAGATTGACCACCTTTTGCAACCATTACGGGATCAACGATAAGGTTTTCCCAGTTATATTCTCTAACTTGCTCTGAAACTAACTGAATCATCTCTGCATTAAAAAGCATTCCTGTTTTGATTGCATGTGGATTTAAGTCTGTTGCGATTGATTGAATTTGGGTTTTTAAGGCTTCCACAGATAATGGATACACTCCTTGAACTCCAAGTGTATTTTGTGCTGTTACAGCAGTTATCGCTGTCATGCCAAATACACCAAGCTCCTGGAATGTTTTTAAGTCGGCTTGAATACCTGCTCCCCCACCTGAATCAGATCCTGCTATTGTTAATGCACGAGGCACAGTCATCTATATTCCCTTCTTTCCTACCCTATATAGCGATGATATATTTTCTTTGCTTCCGCAATATCCTTTGTTCCATGAATTAATGCGCGACCATCCTTAAATAACACAATTCGATGCTCACCAAATGTAAACGACATTAAAAAAGGATTTTCTAAAAATGCGTCTGCTAGTGGCTTAACTCTTTCAGAAATTTTTTCAAAGGATATATTTTTGTTCTCACTTGGTCTAATTTGAACTGTATCTCTTCCACATAATACAGCTGCTTTTGTGCCTTTTTCAGCTGTTAAATAAGGATAAACAGGATCAGTACCACAAGTTGGACAAGCATCATTTTTTAAACGTGTCATATTAATTGAAGAATATTGATTTTTCCATAAATCAAATGAAACAAGCTTGCTTCTTCTATTTTCCTCATCACCTACAAGAAGCTTTAATACTTCTGTTGTTTGATGTGATGCAACCATACTTACGATTGGTGAAATAACTCCAACTGTATCACATGTCATTCCATCAAATGGAATATGCTTCAGTAAACAATGCAGGCATGGTGTTTCATTTGGAATCACAGTGAAAGAAAGACCGTAGCTACCAACACAGCCACCATATATCCAAGGAATTTTATTTTTTAACGAGATATCATTTATTAATAATCTTGTTTCAAAATTATCTGTTGCATCCACAATGACATCCACTTCTTTAACAAAATCTTCAATGTTTGTAGAAGTAACATCTTCAACATATGCCTGTACATCTACTTCTGAATTAATTTTTTGTAAATGTAGCTTAGCAGCAATCGCTTTTGGCATACGATTTTGCGCATCTTCTTCTATATATAGCTGTTGTCTTTGTAGGTTGCTCCACTCGACATAATCACGATCAACAAGAGTTAATTTACCTATACCTGCTCTTGCAATCATTTCGGCATTTGCAGTTCCTAATGCCCCAGCACCAACAACTAATACATGTTTAGCTTTTATGTTATTTTGCCCATTTTCTCCAATCGGTGAAAAAAGCATTTGTCTTGAATAACGTTCCATTAAGTTGTAATCATTCCTTCTGTAGGACTGCTTGCAATTGCATAATCCTTTTTAGCTATTCTACCAGCTTCATAACCCATTCTTCCAGCTTCAATAGCTGTTTTCATCGCAATAGCCATTTTAACTGGATCGTTTGCTGCAGAAACAGCTGTATTTAATAAAACTCCATCAGCACCAAGCTCCATTGCAAGTGCGGCATCAGAAGGAGAGCCAATTCCAGCATCGATTATAACTGGTACCTTTGATTGTTCAATAATAAATGATAAATTTAGCGGATTTAAAATGCCTTGCCCAGAACCAATTGGTGAAGCACCTGGCATAATCGCATGAACACCTAATTCTTCTAGTTTTCTAGCAAGCACTACATCATCAGACGTATACGGTAAAACGATAAAGCCTTCTGCTAATAACATTTCACTTGCTTTTAGTGTTTCAACTGGATCAGGTAATAATGAGCGATCACAGCCAATCACCTCTACCTTAATCATGTCACACAAACCAGATGCTTTTGCAAGCTTGGCAATTCTTACTGCTTCTTCAGCTGTTTTAGCACCAGCAGTATTTGGCAATAGGGTATATTTTGAAACATCTAATTGCTCTAAGAAATTCGGTTGTGATTCCTCAAAAATATTCATTCGTCTTACAGCAAATGTAAGAATTTCAGATTCCGATTTTGCAACAGCTTCCTTCTGAATTTCAAATGATGGATATTTTCCTGTACCTAATAGTAATCTTGATTGAAATGTTTTGTTTGCGATTTTTAACATGTTTCATCCTCCTCCTACAAAATGAACTAGCTCAATTTCATCACCATTTTTGATGGTTGTTTCTTTATATTGATCTTTTAAAATAATGTCTCGATTATGTTCAACAATAACAAGTCGATCTTCTAGCTTGTAATAAGCTAATAGCTGTTGAATTGTGTTTACATCGTTTAATTCTACTAATTCGCCATTTAATTTTATGCTCATGTTATCACCTCGCTGCCTTTGCTAGATTACGTGTGATGGAAAAAGCTTTTACATAATCTTCATTTAGTTTTCTTTTTAGAATTAAATCTCTAACCATCGTCCCTGTTTTTGGTGCTAGTAAAATACCATTTCGATAATGCCCTGTTGCAAAATAAATATTTTCTCCATTTGGATGCTGACCAATATAAGG
Source organism: Metabacillus litoralis (assembly GCF_007994985.1). Classification (GTDB taxonomy): domain Bacteria; phylum Bacillota; class Bacilli; order Bacillales; family Bacillaceae; genus Metabacillus; species Metabacillus litoralis. The sequence goes on from NZ_VOQF01000006.1 coordinate 393,547, forward strand.
CTTACCATCATCTGTTTGTGGTCTTAGTCCTGCCCATGTTTCAAGTAGCTTTGCAGATTTAATAGCAGGCAAAATCGGAGTTATTTTTTCGATCAGCGTCTGAATACCTCCAACTGTTGGTGTTGTACTCCAATCATCTTCAACCATTGTGGCACCAACCACTAATCGACCATCACCTTTAGGAACAATATAGCAATGATCATAAAAAATCGTTTTTTCCAGACTAATATTTTCGCTAGATACAGCAAGACATTCACCTTTAACGGGCTTTACTTTCATCTCTAAATCAAGCTGTTTAAAGAAATAATCACTCCATACACCATTTGCGATGACAATATGACTACAGCTATATTCGCTTTGATTAGTAAAGAGAATATACTCTTCTTCACCTAGTTTTTTAATAGAATGAACTGGAGAGTTTTCAACTATCACAGCTCCTAGCAAACTAGCAGATTTTGAAAAAGCCGCACATACATGTTTTGGGGAAACGTGACCATCTTCTGGTATATAAAGTCCACCCACAATTTCTTTAGAAAGATTAGGCTCCATAGCTAATACCTGCTGTTTTGAATGCCATTCTAGTGAATGGTGTTCTTTCATAGCTGTTTTCAATACATATGCTTCTTGTTCTGTAAAAGCTAATTTATACATCCCTTTATCAACATACTGAATATTAATTTGTGATAAGTTCGTAAGATCATGCCTTAAGGTTTTATATTGCTGCTGACTTTCTTTAGCAAATTGAAAGAAAGCATCATTGTTTTCAAGCTCTGAACTTGCCCCTAACATCCCAGCCGCAGCACTTGTTGCACCTGCTCCAACTTTATTACCTTCTAATACAACAACTGAGATATTTTCCTTAGCTAATTGATAAGCAATAGATTGACCTATTATTCCTCCACCAATAATCCCAACATCATATTTTGCTTTCATTACGATTCACCCCTCTGCAATAGATTTTCTTAATTCCTTTAGAGCGGTAATTGGGTCATCACTTTGCATAACGTAAGACATAACCGCAATCCCCTTTAGCTTTAAACCTTTAAGTTCACTTATATTTGAAGGATCAATTCCTCCTATTGCAATAACAGGAATTTTAATTTTTTCAAGTATTTCACGTAATTGCTTTACTCCTCTTGGCGCAAGATTTTCTTTTGAATTTGTTTTAAAAATATGACCATATATCACATAATCAGCACCAGCTTTTTCACACATCAACGCTTCTTCTAAAGAATGAACAGAGCTACCTATTCTTAATGATGAATTGTATTTTTTTACTTTTTCTGTTGAAAAGCTATGACCAGGTAAATGAACATTTGGGATATGATTTAGTAAAGCAACGTCAAGACGATCATTTATCACTAATTTCTCTTTTGGCACACCTTGTTCTATTAACTTAGTAACAATACTCATTAGCTCTGACGCTGTTTTGTTTCTTTCTCGAATATGAATATAATCCACTTCTTTATGCATGAATAGAAGGCGGTTGGTTAATTCCACTGTGGATTGTTTACCATCTGTTATTACGTGTATCTCCATAATGCTCACCTATTTTTTATAAACTGTGAATAAATGCAAAAAACCACTTTCTTGGTAAGAAAGTGGTTACATACATAAGGAATATGCCGTAATCCACTTCCCTACGCTGGTATAATCCAGATCAGGTTATGAGGGTCTTAAAGAAACACTTTAATCTCAGCCCTTGAAAATTAGGGCACCCCTAGCGGTTATCTTTATAATATTTAATTCTATCATACCAAATGATTTTTAACTTTCAAGGAAAAAACTCAAATCTATTAGAAATATTATGGTTCTAAATTAGGTAAGAGAAAACTTCTCTAGAATATCGCTCCGATTGTAGAAGATCGTTTTAAGCATGTGCCCCTGTTTAAATCTATTGTATAGTATGTTAGTTCTGCGCATTGAACTTTTTTGTGTTATTCTTCTTGAACATTAGCATTTGATTTGATAAGAAGTTCATGAAAACTTTTTTGCAACACAATTTTCTCAAAATTTTTTTGTTATACTAAAACTAATATAAGACATGGAGGTATATAAGATGGTAAAAGGAAGAATAAGACATATGGCGGTTTTCACTTTAAAAAGTCAAAGAAATTCAGTTGATACCAAGAAATTTTTAGCAGACGGAGAAAAAATATTAAGCTCCATACCAATAGTAGAAAATTTCGAGGTGCTAAAACAAGTAAGTAAAAAATATGATTTTGATTTTGGTTTTTCAATGGAGTTTGAAAATCAAGAAGCTTATGATACATATAATGCTCATCCTGATCATCAAGCATTTGTTGAGGAAAGATGGAAAAAAGAAGTTGAACGATTTCAAGAAATTGATTTTGAAATTTGCTAAGCCTATGAAAAATAGGTATTTTATATAGTCTCCTTAGGCTGAAAGAGAACAACTCTGATTTTAGTATATTGAAATTAGGAGCAATCTTTCACAAAACAACTTTATAATGAATTTCAGATAAATAACATTATTTCATTAATTAGCACCATAATCTGGCCTAATTGAAAAAAAGAGGCTGGGACATAAGTATTTAAGTTAATGAAAAACCCGAATTGTTAGGTGATATATCATTCGCCTAATAGTTCGGGTTTTTATTTGCTGTCATCAATAGATTTTTTTGATTTTGCATACTAATTCTAAGAACTAGTGGAATGGAGCGGAAGACACTCGGGCACCTACGGGAATTGAGGAAAGGCTGAGACCCCGCAGGTATGCCGAGGAGGCTCAGCTTCCTCCCCGTGGAACGCGAGTGTCTGCAGCGCAATGGAACGAACTTGTTTCTTTCAGCTTAATGAATTTAGTTTTATTCGTCTTATTGTATGACTTCTTTACTTATGTCCTAGCCTCTTTTTATTAAGTTCTACTTTAAACAATCTGATTATGGTCAAAATGACTTATTTTGTATAAGATTAGACTCAATATTACTTGTAGAGTTAAAAGCTTTAACAAATAATATTTTTATAACTACGCGAAAATCAATAATTAAACTCAAGCTCCTGTCTTAACTCATTCACATATTCTCTTGAGCCAGTAACAATCAAACGATCTCCCAGCTTCAAGTCTGTGTCTCCATGTGGTACAAGTGAATCTTTCCCTCTAAAGATACGTACAAAGATAATATCTCCAGTAAACGGGAAATTACGTAATAGGATATTATCATATTTCGCATTGTTTAAATTAATTTGGTAAAGTGTTGTTTCTTGATTTGTTAAAATTCTCATAACACTTGGTGCTTCAATGAGTGCTCGTAGCATTGTTTTTGTTGAAAGCAGTGTGGAGAAAATATCGATACCTTTATCCTTAAGCTTTGCTCCCAAATCTGGAGAAGCTACACTTGCAATTACTCGTTCAACTTCCTGCTCTTTAGCAAACAATGCTATTTCTGCATTTCGTTCTTCATTTCCAGTTGCAACGACAATTAAATCTACATCAAATGCATTTTGTTCTTTTAAAGTGTCTAAATTAAAGTCTATAACTTCTCGGATATCAAAAAGCGATTGTGATATTTGCTTATCTATTTTATCTTGATGTACATGATAAACTGTTGTTTCATATAGCTCTGGATTTAATTCTCTTGTAACTGGTAATGACATTTGGTTTGCGCCAATAAAGGAAACCTTAATCTTCGTTTGCTCTGCTTCACTTTTTGGGAAAAGCTTTTTAAAGAAAATTGGCGTGACTATACTTGTAATAACAGCTACTAAAATGAGCGCTCCTGACATCTCTGATGTAATAATCTCCATTCTTTCACCAATAGTCGCGGCAGCAATAACCAATGAAAGAGTCGAAGTTAAAAGGAAACCAGAAGCTAATGTTGTTTTTAAGTCATACCATCTTCTTAAATATAAGATTGGTACTATTTTAGATATTAATAACGCAATAAATAATAACGGAATTAACAAGAAGATATTTGGGTCTTTAAACAATGCCCAAATGTCTAGCTCTACCCCTACCATTACAAAGAATATTGGAATAAGAAAGCCATAACCGAAAGAATCAAGCTTCTGAACCATTTCTTTATTTGGTGATAATAGCGAAACAAGTACACCTGCTAAGAATGCACCTAGAATATTCTCAGCTCCAATTGTTTCAGATATGGCTACTAAGAGAATGATTAATGTAAATACTGCTCTTGTACCGATTTGAATCGTTCCTTTAGACATCGTTTCAATAAAGGAGCGATTTTTAAAGGTTTTACCTAAGAAGTACAGTGCTACACCAGCTCCAAAGAGAATTAATAATAGCCATGTATTATTATCTCCCCCGCCATATATCGATGCAAAAACGGCTAAAAGAATCATTGTTACTAAATCAGCAACTACCGCGACGAGTAAAATAATTTGCCCAATATTAGATTTCATTATTTGGGCATCTTTTAAGGTTGGTACAACAACACCAAGTGAAATTGTGGAAATGATTAGTGTCATTAAAAAGGCATTATCCATTAAACCTATCCAAACAAATCCATATGAAAGTAATAATGATAATGCAAATATGCCACTAAATACTACGAGAGATACTACAAACGCATTAGGGACATCTTTCCCTGAAGGCAGTTTTTCCTTCTTTTTACCTCCTGCAAATGCAGTAAAGTCAATTTCTAATCCACTTAAAAACATAAGAAAAATAAATCCTAGTAGTGAAAGTGTTTCAAGCCACATATCTTGATGAACAACATCGAAACCACTTTTACCAATTATAAGACCTACAATTATTTCAGCCACAACCACCGGCATAAAATTCATTTTCAAGCGGTGTAGTAATATTGGTGTTAAAAATGCAGCTAAAATGACTATAACTAGTGAAGTAACGGATGCACCGTGCATCATATCCCTCCTTTATATAAATAAGTATTGATTATATTCATTTGTTTATTGATTAGCCTTTAAGTATGCATAATCTATACAATAAGCATATATAAAATGCTGGGAATTTTGTATTTATATGCTTCAATATTGTCTATAATTTCTACATAAGTCAAATAAGATATATTGTTTAAATTAAATATTGCATAAATAAAGTTGCTAAACCAAAATAAATTAAGATACTGAGAATATCATTAATTGTTGTGATAAAAGGTCCTGATGCAACAGCAGGGTCAACCTTTAAACGATGCATGATTAGTGGAATGAAGGCACCAGCTATTGTTGCTACGATTAATGTAGCAAGAATCGATATCCCTACAAGAGTACCTAAGAAAATATCTCCTTGCCATATAAACACAACTAAGGTTACGACAATCCCACAAATAGTTCCAGTAATTACCCCTGTTCCAGCTTCTCGAATAATTAACTTCCCTAGAGTTTGATCTTGCGTATCACCAACAGATATTCTTCTAACTGCTACTGCTAAAGCCTGTGTACCTGTATTTCCGGCCATACCAGCTATTAATGGAATAAAAACAGCAAGCATTGCAACCTTGTCTAATGTCTCTTCAAATCTTCCAATTAAACTCGCAGTGAACATCCCTAAAAATAACAAAATGATTAACCAAGGTAATCTAGATTTTGCTGCAGAAAATGGTCCACGATCCTGTGAATCTACATCTGAAACAGCCGCAAGTCTTGAGTAATCTTCACTTGCTTCTTCATCGATAACATCAACTATATCATCGACAGTAATAATTCCAAGTAAATGATCTCTAAAATCAACAACAGGAAGTGCTAAGAAATTATAGTCCTTCATCTTTCTAGCTACTTCTTCTTGATCAACAGCAACAGTAACCGAATATACACGCTCGTTCATTATTTCTGAAATCATTGTATCAGGTTCATTTATGATTAAATCTCTCAATGATATGACCCCAACAAGTTTTTTATCCTCATCTATTACAAAAACATAATAAATGGTTTCTGCATTTGGAGCTTCATTCTTTAGGATTTGCATAGCAGAATGAACAGTTTGATTCGCATGTATTGCGATATACTCCGTTGTCATGATACTACCGGCAGTATATTCCTCATAATGAAGCAGCTCTCGAATTTCTTCAGCTGCACCATCTTCCATGATCGTTAAATAATTTGCAACTTGATCTTTATCTAGTTCATTTAAAACATCAACAGCATCATCGGCATACATCTGTGCCAGCATTTGTGCAGCAAAAGTGGGATCCATTTCAGATAAATATGTCTCATATTGATCATCTTCATCTTCAATATTCTCAAATACAGCAGCCATTTCTTCTGGAGATAAAAAATGATATACTATTAAGCGATCGTGACCTTCTAATTTCACAAAGAACTTTGCTTGGTCATATGGATGCTGTTCTAAAAAGATTTCCCGAAATTGATCCATATTATTTTCTGAAATGGCGGTTAGTAATGTTCCTTCTTCAAGCTCAACTTTATCTCTCTCCTCGGACATGATAGCTCCTCCTCTCAGGTGCCATTTTAGTGAATAACCCAGACACTTCTATATATGTTTCGCCAGTTTTATCTATTATTCATCATATTGTGCTACTTATCACAAATACTATAATATTCTATTAGTTATGAATGAAGCAATAAAATCGAAAGTGTTCTTTAAGAAAATTTCTTCTATATTCTTTGCAAATCGTTCACAATCAATTAAGATGGTTAATGATACAATGAGTTAGTACAAAATTTCAAGTTTCTAGATTAGAAAGGGATCTCCAATGACAAACGAAAAATCCCCTCAGCAGCAAATAGATTATACGTTAATATTCATCTTATTTTTATTGGCAATTGTTAGCACACTTGCTATAAATAGTGCAGAAACTACACTTCCTGAAGTGTTACAAGGTATTAATTTTTCGATGAAACAAATTCAATGGTATATCATCGGCTCAATGGCTGTTGTCGTAACAATGCTAATTGATTATGATCGCTTTAGACAATTATCATGGTACTTATATGGCTTCGGATTACTCTTATTATTAGGACTAGAAGTATTACCTGAAGGTATTGTTCAAACCATTAAAGGTGCAACAAGTTGGTATAGACTTGGACCGCTTGGTAACTTCCAACCTTCAGAGTTGATGAAGATTATTATGATCATTGTGTTAAGTAAAATTATTGCTGATCATCGTGAGAAGTATCCTAACAATACTGTTGGTGATGACTTTTTACTTATAGGTAAATTGGCTGCTACTGCTGCACCACCTGTACTATTATTAGTGAGACAGCCAGATATGGGAATGACAATGGTAATATGTGCGATTATAGCCTCACTCATCTTAATATCAGGAATAAAATGGCGAATTATTTTACCAGCCCTTTTTACTGTATTGTTTTCTGTTGGGGCCTTCTTGCTTATCTTTTTCAAATTTCCTGACTTTTTCCTTAAATATATTTTACGAGGTGAAGTTTACCAGTTAAACAGATTTTACGGCTGGCTAAACCCCTATGAATATTCAGGAGAGCAAGGGTTTCAACTTGTAAAATCACTTATGGCAATTGGTTCAGGGCAGCTCGATGGTAAAGGGTATCAAAACCTTGAGGTATATTTACCAGAAGCACACACTGATTTTATCTTTGCTGTTATTTCAGAACAATTCGGTTTTATCGGTGGAAGTGTTGTAATCTCACTTTTCTTCTTATTAATATACAGAATGATTCATATCGCATTAGAAAGCAATGATCCATTTGGCAGCTACTTATGTACAGGTGTTATTGGAATGATCACGTTTCAGGTGTTTCAAAATGTTGGTATGACAATTGGACTCCTTCCTATCACTGGTTTACCTTTACCATTTGTTAGCTATGGCGGGAGTTCTTTAGCAACCTATATGGTTGCAATTGCGATTGTTCTTAATGTTCGATCACGAACACGAAAATATATGTTTGATTAAAAATGGTAATGCTTAAGTCCATTGTTTTTTACCACCTTTAACACAGTCAGAAATTCACCAATATATACTTTGTCACCACACTGGGTACCTTATTTAAATAAGGTACTTTTTTGTGTTTAATTTTATAATTAATATATATCGACAGGCTGCCTTCACAGTTGTTCTTGTAACGAACCATCACAGTGGAATGTAGCGGAGGACACTTGACTCCTGTGGGTTCTGAGGAAAGCAAGTGTCTGGAGTGAAACGATTTCGATACTTTGTACAAATTATTAAGGGCATAATTATTGCTAAGTGGCCTAAACAAGAGGTGAACAATATGAAAATTGATGTAATAGGAGATATTCATGGTTGTTATGATGAATTTGAAGAGTTAACACTGAAATTAGGATATGATTGGTCAACGGGGATCCCTTTGCACCCTGATAGTCGTATGCTCTCTTTTGTCGGTGATTTAACAGATCGTGGACCTAATTCTATAAAAGTAATTGAAATAGTTTGTCGTCTTATTAAAGAAAATAAAGCATTGTATTCTCCAGGAAACCATTGTAATAAGCTTTATCGTTACTTTCTAGGTAACAAGGTACAGATCACACACGGACTTGAAACAACTGTTGCCGAATTTGAACAGCTTCCTTCTGATAAGCAAAAAGAAATCAAATCTGGTTTTATAGCTCTTTATGAAAATTCTCCTTTGTATCAAGATCTAGATAATGGGAAGTTAATTGTTTCACATGCAGGGATTCGAGAGGATTATATCGGGAAAAACAGTAATTCTGTTAAAACATTTGTTCTTTATGGTGATATTACTGGCCAGAAAAATCCTGATGGTACTCCTGAAAGACGTGATTGGGCAAAGCATTATAAAGGAAAAGCAATGATTGTTTACGGTCACACACCAGTTAAAGATCCAAGACGAACGAATAAGACAATTAATATTGATACAGGTGCTGTATTTGGAAACAATCTTACAGCCTATCGCTATCCTGAGGATGAAGTTATATCTGTTGAATCTACATTACCTTATGTTGCTGAAAAGTTTAGAGAATGAAAAGGTATAATTATTAGCTCTTAGCCTGCCTTTCAAGGTTTTTCACCTATGAAAGCCAGGCTACATTTATTTTTCTTTAGTAAGTGTATCGCAAATTACTTTAAAAGCTGCTTCATATCATGAGGCAGTTCTGAATGAAAGGCTAAGCTTTTTTCTAAGATAGGATGCCAAAAAGTAAGCTGTGAGCTATGTAGTGCTTGTCTATTTATTTCTGTATCATTTCCCCCATATAGTGTATCTCCACATAAAGGATAACCAATAGATGAAAGGTGAACACGAATTTGATGGGTTCTTCCTGTATCAAGAATTAGTTGAATATGAGTTTTATCATTCATTGATTTTAGTATATGAAAATGTGTAATGGCTTCTTGACCTAATTCTGTAACTTCTCTTTCAATAATACTATCTTTTTTTCGACCAATACGGCTTGAAATTGTCCCTTGGCGCTCTGTCATAACACCTTCCACAACAGCTTCATATGTACGGTGAATTTCCTTTTTCTTTTGCTGCTCTGAAAATAATGAATGAGCGTACCTATGCTTTGCAACAAGCATTAATCCTGAAGTGTCTTTATCTAATCGATTCACAATATGTATCGTTGATAATATCTCCCTTTTTTCGTAGTAAGAAATCAATCCATTTGCAAGTGTCCCTCTCTCAAGGTTTCTTGAAGGAATAGAGGGAACATGTGGGGGCTTGTTTATAACAAGACAATGTTCATCTTCATAAACAATTGTAAAAGCAACTTGATCATCAGGCTCTAAACCATGACCTTTTATTTCCTCTGGAAAAATAACAGTCAGCTTGTCAAGTTCCTTTAATTTATATCTAACGGTAATGTGTTCAGAATTAACCAAAATATCACCACCATTAAATTTAATATCTGTTAATGCCCTTTTAGAAATCTTCTTTTCTTTTAAAAAATCCGATACAGTTATTCCTTCAAACTGCTTACCTATTTTCCACTCAAGTTGAAATCGTGACATGTTCTTTACCTACCTGTTTTAGCTTTTGTTATTTATAGTGTTCTATAATTTTTAGGGGTTACTTTGAGTTATTAGCAGGATCTTAAACTCAAGTGGAAGCAGTGATGGATTCATTTCATCACTATGGTGTTTCTATGCACATAGGAGGATATCTTCATATGCACTGAGGAGACGACGATTTGTTTTACATTGAAAAAATGATCCTAGAGCGGTAATGAACCGCTCACAGCACCATTTATAAGATCCATAAGACCACCAGAAGATTAAACACTAATTTAAATTGCTTTTTCTCATTATTGTGTTAAATCACTCTATATCTTTTACATATCTCCAACAAAAGAATCACGTACTCTTTTCCAAAATGGAAAAGGCTTAAAGCGAGCAAAGCGAACATTTTCATTCGCGACACGACATTGAATGGATTTTACATCTTTATGCAAAAGAGTTAAATGGTCGATCGTTATTTGAAAATCCACATCATTCACTGGCTTCAGCATACATGTGTGATGCTCTGGCAAAATAAGTGGTGATCCTATTGTACGAAAAACTCGATTATTAATCGATGCCATTTCCGCCAGCTGAACGGCACGTAAAGAAGGATGTAATATCGCTCCACCTAATGCTTTGTTATATGCAGTACTTCCAGATGGGGTTGAAATACATAAGCCATCTCCACGAAATGTTTCAAATGCCTGTCCTTTAATTTCAACATCCATCACAAGAGTACCTTCAATACTTTTTACCGTACATTCATTTAGTGCTAAATATCTTGCTTCTCTTCCGCCATCATTATGGCGAATAATCACTTCTAATATTGGGTATTCAACAACTTGATAAGGTGTTTTTGCAATGGCAATAACAAGCTTCTCAATTTCATCAGGAACCCAATCCGCATAAAAACCCAGATGCCCAGTATGAACACCTATAAAAGCAGTTTTATCTAACCTGCTTCTATATCGATGAAAAGCATATAAAAGGGTACCATCACCTCCAACAGAAATGACAATATCTGGACAATCCTCATCATAATCTAGTTGAAAATCCAACAAGTAGGTTTTCATTTTTTGCATTATAGAATTTGAAACTGGATCACCCTTTGATGAAATTGCGAATTTCATACAATATTACCCCTTTATAAAAGATTTCGTTCTTGATTAATATGGATAATTACATTATATACGAAATTAAGGACGATTTTTATCTGTTTTTCTTGAAAAAATCACATGTGCTTCTTGAATCTCACCACGAATTTGAGACATTTCCTCATCCAAAGAATATGCTGCCTCTGCTGCACGTTTCAAACGGACTTTAATATTATCTGGTATTTTTCCGCTATATTTGTAATTTAATGAATGTTCAATAGTTGCCCAGAAATTCATTGATAATGTTCTAATTTGTATCTCCACTAAAAGCTTTTGTTCACCTTTAATTGTTTGAACAGGATATTTTACCACAAGATGATATGACCGATAGCCACTATCTTTTTTGCTTGTGATATAATCACGTTCTTCAATTATTTCTAAGTCATTTCTGCTTCTCAGCATGTCTACAACGACCTTTATATCATCAACAAATTGACACATCATTCTAATTCCAGCAATATCCTGCATTTCTTCATCGATGGAATTCATGTTGATACTTTTTCTTTTAGCTTTATCTAAAATACTTGCTATGGGCTTAACACGACCTGTCACAAACTCAATTGGTGAGTGTGAGTGCTCTAATTCATACTGTGATCGTATTCCTCTTAATTTTACTTTTAATTCCTCTACAGCTTGATTATATGGAGCTAAAAATGATTTCCATTGTTCGCTTTGCATTTACATCCCCCTTAAAAACCGTTAAGTAGGTATATTGACCAAAAAATGGAGGCAGGTAAAAACATTTCGAAAATCTCTTTTGGAAATAAAGGATATCTCTCTGTTTTCAGAAGGCTTGCTTTTATTATAGGTCCAGTTTGAACCATAATTAACTCGCTGCATCCTAGTAAATTCACCTACGATTTACTTATGCTAGAAACTTTCTAAGATCCTCTTCCAGCGGTAAAAGAGTTATTTCCCCGAAAAAATTATGTTAATAGAAATGCCTCAACAACCTTATTTTCCATTTCTTCACCATAGTTTGCATTATCTTTTATATTGCCTAAAAGGTATGTTAACTCATCAGATAATTCAACTAGCTCTAATTCTTGATCACCAATTTTTGCTATAACAGGAAGGTTGTCTTCCTTAGCTGTTCTTAATTCTGACCATATCGAATGTGGTAAGCTTGCATAAACAAATGCATCACTCGAGTCGAGTATATAAATGAATGCTAAATGATCAGAATCAACAAGCATTTGACCTTTAGCTTTTAATTCACCAAATTCACTATGAGTACTTTCAGGTTCTAATACTAATGTTTTGTTGTTAATGTTTGCTTTTGTAAGTTCAATTCTTTTATTCATAGTAATCTCCTTCCATTACAGTCCATGATTATTTTACCATATTAAAAAGTTACTTGATAACATTGCGAGATATTAAAATAAAAGAGATAATAGAAAGAACTATTATACTAACTATGTGAGGTCTTAGCTATGTCACAAGAAATTGAAATAGAGTTTAAAAATTTACTAACTCAAGAAGAATTTATAAAAATAAGAGACTTCTTTAATATAAAAGAACATGAGTTTTTCTTTCAAGAAAATCATTATTTTGATACACCACAATTTTCTTTAAAAGAATTGGGTGCTGCTCTCCGGATAAGAAAAAAGCAAGATAAGTATTGTTTAACATTGAAAGAGCCTGCTGAGATAGGCTTATTAGAAACACATCAATTCATTACAGAAGAAGTTGCTAATGAGATGATTCATTCAGGCCATATAATAGAAGGTCAAATTGCAGAACGATTAAACGGACATAACATTGATTATAAAACAATTACGTATTTCGGGACACTGTCTACTACAAGAGCTGAAAAAGAATATAAAAATGGCCTTATCGTACTAGATCACAGTCAATATTTATCAGTTGAAGATTACGAACTAGAATATGAAGTCCCAGATGAAGACGAAGGAAAAGTATTTTTTACTGATTTATTAGATGAACTGGATATACCCATTCGTCATACTAAAAATAAAATTCGTCGTTTTTATGAGCAAAAATATAAAGAGATGGGGTAATACCTTGGATATAAAAATGAAATACTATAAAACATTGATGGAACTCCAAGCATTACAGAATTTTAACAACACCTCGAACAGCATGACCAATCCTGAGTTTGACACAAACTTTCAGGAATTACTAAAGTCATTCATTGGTCAATCTGGTGTTACATCTGTTCCTGAAAAAACGCCGGTTTCTTTAGCATCTTTACCAAGCATGATGCTAAAAACTTCGTCTCAACTACCTATAAATATTAGTCATACATCACCAATTAGTTCAGGATCAGGTACAATCGATGATATCATTACGAAAGCATCAGCTAAATATGGAGTAGATGAAAAATTAATCCGAGCTGTTATCCAACAAGAATCAGGTTTCAAGACAAATGCAAAAAGCCACGCTGGTGCAATGGGCCTTATGCAATTAATGCCTGCTACAGCCCGTTCTCTTGGTGTAGATAACCCATTTGATGCATCTCAAAACGTAGAAGGCGGAACAAAATATTTAAAGCAAATGCTTTCTAAATACAATGGAGATGTATCATTAGCTCTAGCTGCTTATAATGCAGGACCAGGAAACGTAGACAAATACGGTGGCATTCCCCCATTTAAAGAAACGCAAAACTATGTTCGCAAAATCACGTCTACCTATCAAGTATAATATGTTTAGTCACACACCTACTATTTTAGTAGGTGTTCTATTTTTATCATTGATTTTAATTAAAAATGGCAACATGCTAGAAATAAAAAGACCTTTTACAATCATCTTCGAGCGATTTGTTTGAGATATATAAACTCACTTGATAAAATATAAATACGTCATAAAGACGTTGAATTATTTTATTAATAAAAAAACGTATTTTTTTAATATGTAAAAGCTTACTTTGTTAAAGCTCAAGTTGAGTTTTAACACATTGTTGATTAAATTTTCCCATAATATCTGATCCTAAAAAATATGGAAATCGACAACCAAAATAGGCAGAGTCCAAAGTTAAATAAATAGCAAACGTTAAAGGAGCTATCAACATGACAGATCAACAATTAACACCATATGAGGCGATTGGAGAGCAAACACTTTCGCAGCTTGTTGATTCCTTTTATGGAAATGTCCAAAATCACCCACTGCTAGCACCAATTTTCCCAGATGATTTAACTGAAACAGCTCGGAAACAAAAACAATTCCTTACACAATATTTAGGTGGTCCACAAATTTATACAGAAGAACATGGTCACCCTATGCTAAGAGCTAGACATCTTCCTTTTGAAATCACTCCATCTCGTGCAAATGCATGGATCTCATGTATGGAAAAGGCAATGAATGAGATTGAATTAGAAGAAAATGTGAAGGAATTTTTATTGCATCGTCTCACCCTTACTGCACATCATATGGTAAATAGTGCAGATAATGAAGATGACAATGTTCAGAAAGAGGTTAATAAAAATGAAGGACAATCATGAGAAAAAAGATGTCTCCCTCTTTTTCTCTCAGTGTAGTGGGCATCCTGATAAACCTTTAGAAATTTATATGTTTGTTGATCCTCTATGTCCAGAATGCTGGGCTCTAGAACCAATTATAAAAAAGCTACAGATTGAGTACGGACGTCTGTTCACTTTAAAATATATAATAAGTGGACGACTGGCTACTATGAATGTTTCAAAGAGAATGAGACCTGAAAAATTAGCTGAAGCATGGGAGAAAACTGCAAGTCGAACCGGTATGTCATGCGACGGAAATGTATGGCTTGATAACCCACTTTCAAGTCCGTATATTGCATCACTGGCAATTAAATCTGCCGAGCTTCAAGGGAAAAAAGCTGGACTTCGTTTTTTACGAAAGTTACGAGAACAATTATTCATTCAAAGTAAAAATGTTTCTGATGAGAGCCTTTTAGTCGAAATTGCTGATTATGTTGGTTTAGATGTTGATGAATTTCAAAAAGATTTACATTCTCAAAGCACCGCAAAAGCTTTACAATGTGATTTGAAAATCACATCAGAAATGGATGTCCAAGAAATACCTACACTTGCTTTTTTCAGTGAAGATGTTGATGAAGAAGGATTAAAAATAACAGGCATTTATTCATACGATATGTATGTGCAAGTTCTTAAAGAAATGATAGGTGATGTAATCAAACCTTCACATACACCACCATTAGAAGTTTTTTTACAGTACTATCAATTTGTGGCATCAGCAGAAATTGCTACCGTATACGATATGACATTAGCAGAAGTAGAAAAGGAATTAAAAAAACTTGTACTTTCTCAAAAAGTTGAAAAAGTTCAAGCTAAATACGGAACATTTTGGAAATACAATGATATTAATTAAAAATAATAATTGAGATGACTCCAATAAATCAGCACTCTCTTCTTTCTAGCGAGATCTGATCCAATGGGGTCATTTTTTTATGCCTTATCTAATAAAAGCTTTTTGTTCTGAAGACAGCGCATCCTCCAGCCACATTGGATGCATTGTTATAAGGCCTTTGGGTAATTTAGTAACTGGAAAGAATTCTACATCCAGTGATTCCACAGGATCTACACTAAGATGACCACCAGTGATCTTAGCAAGAAAATAAGTTGTAATAAAATGAACAACTTTTCCATTTGGATAATGAAATATCTGTGAAGTAGGATCAGAATAAACTCCAATTAATCTTTCAATGCTAATATCATAGCCTGTTTCTTCAAACACTTCTCGTTTGGCCGCCTGTTCAACTGTCTCCCCTGGCTCAACATGTCCTGAAGGAATTCCCCATAACCCAACATCAGTTCTTTTTTGCAATAAAACTCTTCCATGTTCATCAAATATAATAACAGCTACACCTGGGTGTATTATTTTACATTCCACTGCACTTCCCCACCTTTTTCTTGAACAAAATGACGTGAACTAGTGATCTATTATTTATAGCATAGCAAATAAGGGATAATATATGGGAGTTTTCATTCTCTGATTGAGGTTTTAGGATAATGAATGACTTTTCATTCTCTTATTCTAGGTAAAAAGAGGATAAATAAAAAACCCTATACAAGTATAGGGTCTTTTTTTATGTCTTAACGACAACAAAGGGGATGGGAGAAATTTTCACGGTCAAACAAAGGGGTAAATGTTTGTTTGTGATTAATTTCACATCTATAATATATCAAAAATTGTCGACAAATGACAAGTGTCGAGTTATCATTTCACAAAAATGTCACATAACAGTAAAAAGTTGAAGTAATTGATTTACTTTAAAACGAGTTGTTGAAGGGATTTTCTTTTGATCACTTAGTCTTGTTTTCCCCTGGCTAGAGGGTCTTTATGACCTTTTGCTTCTGCTATTGAAGGACCTCATCCACCTTATGACGACCTTTTGCTTCCTCTTTTTTCCTGCTAATGTCCGTCATCCACTCTATGACGACCTTTTGCTTCCTCTTTTTTCCTGATAATGTCTTTCATCCACTCTAGACGACCTTTAGCTGTGTGTCTTTCCAAGGCTAGAGGAGATCTTATCCACTACATGAACAACCTTTAACTTTTTCTTTTCCACACTAAACACATAAAAGTCCTTGCTTGTCTAAAAAATTACCTCAAACAAGGATAATGATATCACTTGCTTCATATAAAATATAAATAAGCACTGTTATAAGGAGGACTATTATGAAGGTGATCGGAATAATTTTAGGGGCAATTATATTTTTTGGATTGTTATTTTTAAACGTATTAGGTCTTATGAATCTTGTGCCTATGTATATTACGTCGCCTTTATTGTTTATTGCGATATTCATTATCCTTTATATAGTAAACCATCGAAAAACATTTAAAGGCTTTTAGCACACATCACATCTAGAAGATACATAAAAGGGAATGCGATGGTAACTCCGCATTCCCTTTTACATTATGCATTTATTTTAGATAGTAATTGTTCCATTTCATTTAACTTTTCTTCAAATACTTTACAAGCTTCTTCGATTGGTGTTGAAGATGTCATATCAACTCCAGCCTTTTTTAACACTTCAATTGGGTAGTCAGAGCTACCTGCTTTTAAGAATTCAAGATAACGATCAACAGCCGGTTGACCTTCTTCTAATATCTGATTACTTAGTGCTGTTGCTGCACTATAGCCTGTTGCATATTGATATACATAATAGTTGTAATAGAAATGAGGTATTCTTGCCCATTCTAGACCGATTTCTTCGTCTACAACAATATCTTCACCAAAATACTTCTTGTTTAAGTCATAATAAGTTTTCGTTAATAATTCAGGTGTCAGAGGTTCACCGTCTTGTGCTTTTTGATGAATAATGTGCTCAAATTCAGCAAACATTGTTTGACGGAAAACTGTTCCTCTGAAGCCTTCAAGGAAATGATTTAGAAGATATAAACGTTTTTTCTCATCTTCTATTGTGTTCAATAAATAATGGTTCAATAGAGCTTCATTACATGTTGAAGCTACTTCAGCCACAAATATTGAATAATTGCCATAAGGATATGGTTGTTCTTTACGCGTATAGTAGCTATGAACGGAATGACCGAATTCATGTGCTAATGTAAATAAGTTATTCACATTATCCTGCCAGTTCATAAGGATATATGGATTTGTACCATAAGTTCCTGATGAGTATGCTCCGCTTCTTTTTCCTTTATTCTCATGAACATCTACCCAACGGTTTTCAAAGCCTTCTTTTAAAATAGAAATATAGTCATCACCTAAAGGTTCGAGACCTTTTAAGATATAGTCTTTAGCTTCATCATAAGATACTTCCATTTTCACATCTTTAATTAGTGGAGTGTACAGATCATACATATGAACGTCATCAAGCTTTAAAACTTCTTTACGCAGCTTTACATAACGTTGTAATAAATCAAGATTATCATGAACTGTGCTGATTAGATTATCATAAACAGCTTCAGGGATATTATCACTACTTAGTGCTGCCTGTCTTGCAGAGTCATAATTACGTACCTTTGCACTGAAATTGTCTTTTTTTACTGTTCCACTTAACGTGCTTGCAAATGTGTTTTTAAAGCTACCATATTTGTCGTATACAGCTTTAAATGCTTCTTCACGTACTCTGCGGTCTTCACTTTCTAAAAAGCGAACATAACGGCCATGTGTGATTTCTACTTCTTCCCCATTTTCGTCTTTTATCGTCGGGAATGTTAAGTCTGCATTATTTAACATACCAAATGTATTACTAGATGAACCTAGTACTTCTGAAGCTTCAGCTAAAAGCTCTTCTTTTTCAGCAGATAATACATGTGGTCTTTGACGGTTGATTTCATCAATTGCATGTTCATAGAGCTTTAATCCCTTGTTTTCTTCTACGAAATTTTTAATCTTTGTTTCATCAATCGCTAAGATTTCTGGAACAATATATGAACTTAAGCTCGCAGCTTGTGTATATAAGTTTCTTGCACGATCATTTAATGCCTGATATGTAGAGTTTGTTGTGTCTTGATCATATCTCATATGTGCGTAAGTATATAATTTGCCTAAACGCTCCATCACTTCATCCTGATAAGTAAGCGCGTCTAACAATGTGTTCGCACTTTCATCAAGCTTTCCTTTGTATTCAGCTAATTTAGGTAAAGAAGCTTTCACTTCTTCATATTCTTTCTCCCATGCTTCATCAGATGAAAAAATATCTTCTAATCTCCAAGTATCCTCGGTTTTAATTTCATTTCTAGAAGGTAATTTTTTCACAGCAGTTTGTTCTGACATTTCTCTTCCCCCTTTTGAAATATTTGCAAATGCGGAGCTCGAATTCATTGAATGAATAATGGTAAATACTGTGATGAGTAATAAAATTTTATTGTGCTTCATATCCTTCCTCCTTGATTTCTTTCTCCGCATGAATTTTAAAAATCTTGCTCGGTAAAATCAAATGGATTGATTGAAGGATATGAACTTTCATCACTACCTCTATCTTCACCCTGCACAGCTTCTTTTGTCAAATAGTAAGCCGTAGCACCTACTCCTAACATG
The DNA here is from genome assembly GCF_007994985.1 of Metabacillus litoralis. GTDB lineage: Bacteria > Bacillota > Bacilli > Bacillales > Bacillaceae > Metabacillus > Metabacillus litoralis. The sequence continues at coordinate 412,527 of NZ_VOQF01000006.1, forward strand.
GATGCAGTCAAAAGAAGAGTATTACGTTTACGTTTCTTATTAAACATATGATCACCTCTTGTTGTTAATATCTCCCTATTAATTTGTTCAAAAAAATATTTGTTATTCATTTGTCTATAACAACTTGAATTTAGACAATAATTCCTGATCACTTTTTAAAAGATCTTCGGTTTTACTTTTCCACACCATGTGTTTTTCCTTAATAAATGTATTTGTATCGCTTCTTTTGATGATAGACATTTGACATAGCTTCAGTAAATAGCTTTTGATCACATAGGAGTAATGAAGATTTTTATGCAGCAAACGTCTAATCGTTATTAGCCCCGCTTGTATTTTAGTATCGATAAAAAAATACACATCACGAAAGCTAAAATGAGCTCCTAACCTAAGTTGATCAATAAAAATCAATATCCAGCTCTGCCAGATAAAAACGGGTGACTCTATCAAGTAGTTTGTAGCTAGTGGAAGAAATGCCAGCGTTGGTAAAGAGGAAAGCGGCAGCTGCTTTGTTTTATACAAAAAGATATTTAATGCATGTGTTTGCTTTGTTTTAAGTTGTGAGGAGTGAAGACGGAAGCTCTTTATTTTATTAACCCATGCTTGGATAAGCTGTTCAGTAGGATACATGTCACGAAATAGCTGGGGTAAAGAAACTCTATGCAGTGGAGTGTGTGTTGCTTGTGCAATGATTGATCTTTGGGAGAAAGGCATAATATTATGTAGCATAATAAGCATTTTCTGTTCAGAACAATATGCAATAATAGTAGGCGGTTTGTTTTGCTTATGAATATGTACAAATAGCCATTGAAAGCCTGTTAATTGAAATGAGAGAGAGCCTGTTCTTTTAATAGAATTGGCTCCTAGTATCCATAAATCATCAATCCCTGCTTTTTGAAATTCTCTTGATCTTTTCGTAATCAGCTGATGATCTATTTTGGCGCATTGAAATTCTATAGCTATTTGCTTTTGTTGATGTATGATCAAAAGATCTGGTCTTTGTTTTATGCTCTCTAAAAAGTATTCAAGCTTAACTGAAGAAATAGAGTCTTGTTTATCTAACCAATGAAACAAATCATACTTACCTTTACGGTGGTACTCACTTTCAGCACTACTTTCTAATAATGAACAACCAGTTAATTTCTTATGAGCAAAATGTGATGTGATCACCGTACCAATTTTCAAATCTAATTCACTAGAACATACAGGGCAAATAAACCGAGATCTTCCCCTCAGTTGTTTTAATTTAGCGTGTGACCATTTTTTCTCAGCAAGATTCACTTTGTTACCATCTTGATCGAGTGCAATAAACACTTAATCTCCTCCCTTCATTTCTTTTATTATCTTGATTTCTTTCAATTAATCAAAACATTAAAAATGAAAGTTGAGGTGACTAAATTAAATTTTGGTAAAAAAAGCGTTTCCTTTTTGAAAATCAATAAAGGCAAATGAGGCTGGGATATAAGTATTTAAGTTAATGAAAAACATGAATTATTAGGTGATATATCAATTAATCATTCGCCTAATAGTCCGGGTTTTTATTTGCTGTCATCAATAGATTTTTTGTTTTTGCATACTAATTCTAAGAACTAGTGGAATGGAGCGGAAGACACTCGGGCACCTACTTAGAATTGAGGAAAGGCTGAGACCCCGCAGGCATGCCGAGGAGGCTCAGCTTCCTCCCCGGCGAATGGAGTGTCTGCAGCGCAATGGAACGAACTTGTTTCTTTCAGCTTAATGAATTTAGATTTATTCGTCTTTCTGTATAAGTTCTTCACTGATGTCCTAACCTCTACCACTCTCTTCTAAAGCATTGGTGACATTAACCGGGCAGTTGATTCAAATAGCTTCTTCATGATTGACCTTTTGGAAAACTCATCCATAATAATTTCCCTAGATTCATCAATGTCCTTTATATACTCATTAACCAATGTTTGTGTACTTCCTGTTCGATACAGAAAAGCATTCACCTCGAAATTCAAATGAAAGCTTCTCATATCCATATTAGCGGTACCGATTGAAGCCAGCTCATAATCCACAATCACAATTTTACTATGCATAAATCCTTTTTCGTATTCATAAACCTTTGCACCAGCATCAAGGAGCTCTGGAAAATATGACCTTGAAGCATAGTATACAATCTTCTTATCAGGTCTTTTGGGCACCATTAATCGAACATCAATTCCACTAAGTGCCGCAACCTTTAGTGCACTTAAGATATCTTCATCAGGAACAAAATAGGGAGATGCAATCCAGACTGATTCTTTAGCGGAAACAATCATTGAGAAGAATAAATTCTTAATCACATCCCACTTATTATCTGGACCTCCAGCTATTAGCTGAACACCTCCAGTTTCCTCTATTTCTGCAGCTGGTGAAGATAAATATGTATCAGATAAAAGCTTCTTATCTGTCATATAGTACCAATCTTGTAAAAAAATCATTTGAAGAGTTCTTACAGCCTCACCTTTAACTAGTAAGTGGGTATCACGCCAATAACCAAAATAACTGTCTTTACCAAGATACTCATCACCAACATTTAAGCCACCTACAAAACCAACTGACCCATCAATAACAATGATCTTCCGATGATTACGAAAGTTAATTTTGTTATTTAAAAACGGAATTTTCACAGGTAAAAAAGATACTGTTTCAATTCCAGCCTTTTTCATATCTTTTATAAAATCTTTAGAAAGCTTCCAACATCCAACAGCATCATATAAAAATCTAACCTCAACACCAGCTTTTGCTTTTTCAATTAAAAGATTTTTCAGCTGTTGTCCAACTTCATCATTTCTAACAATATAATATTCAAGATGAATATGATGCTTCGCTCTCTTTAACTCCTGAAAAATATGTTCAAAAGTCTCATTTCCATCAGTGAGTGCTTTTGTTTTTGTAGCAAATGATATTGGACTATGCCCTAACCGATGTGCTAGCTTAAATAATAATTGCTGGTGATTGCCCATATGATTTATTTTATCTTGATATGAGCTTTGATTACCTTCAATTTCTAAAAAAGCCTTTTCATCCGTTAATGCTTTCTTTTCAAATAATCTTCTCTTCTTAATGTTTCTCCCAAAAAATAAATAAAAGAAAAAACCTACCAGTGGAAATCCACCAAGTACAACCAACCATGTGATTGTATGTGAGGGATGACGATTTTCAAGAAAGATAACAATACAGATAAAGATAATAGACAGCGTAAAAAGTACACTGAATGTACCAACAATCCAATCTCCCCATAGGTTTTTTGTTATTAAAATAATGGAAGCAATTACTGTAATAAATAATAGTAAACGGAATGTATACCTCATACTTTTTCACCTTACTTTATTTTTAGTCTTACTTCCCTTTTTATCTCTTGCTTAAACTTTGCTGCATTTAACACATCAAAGTAGACAGCACAGTATAAAGCATGGTGATATTCTTTTTTCACATTCTAGAACCTCTTATCTAAAATTACTATTTCCATCACATTAGGTTTATTAAATAGACCTTATTTATGGAATTTTGTCCTCGGATTGTAAATAACAATAATATTTCCCATGTTCAAAAAAAAATACCGATTCATTTAGAAATCGGCTATAGTATAAAGTATATTTATTTTATTGAAAACTTTTTTTCGTTTTTGATTACTCTGCAAAAGTCTCACAAATATATTACGAAAAATGTTTCTTAATTATAGTTAGTGCATGGTCTTTTGCAATTAAATTACCATACTCCTCAAGACGATGAATCGTTACTCTTGATTCCTGTCCGTATTCAAGGATAATACTTAATGTATTTTCAATTTCCTCATCACTAACTTCATCTTCAAACTCTACATAAACATAGTAGTTTTTATCTAGAGAATATAAATGATTCGTCATACCACCTAACAACGAATATTTAGATAGAGAAATAACATTTTCAAAATCATTAAATTTAATAACAAATTGAAGCTGTTGCTCTAACTCTTCTATTTGTTCATCCTTCGAATCACTGGATTTATTAAAATGGTGATCTAACAAGGATTCAATATTTTCATCAACCGGAAGCTCTTTCAACTTTTCATCTGAAATTGGAAGCTCGAGCTTTTGGCCATCCTTTGAAACCTGTGCCTTTGTTACAATAACCTCAAGACCTTTATCTAGTGCTTGAACTTGAATCCAGAGTGGACCTTCAACCATGAACTCTTCCTCTTCATGTACTTCATCCATCATTTCCCAGAAAAGTTCTTCACTTCGATCTCGATTGTACCAAATTTCCTCACGATCAAATCCACGCTCTTCTATATCCATATACGAAATATAAAACTTTACAGTATTATCGTTAATACGTTCGATTTCCATTTCTCAACCTTCCCTTCTGTATAAGATGTTGAAGGGACAACCCCCTCTAAAAGGTAGTTGTACTTTACTACACTTTACCCAAACATGTAAAGATTTAATCAATGGTAAAGTGAGTTTCAGCATCCCTAAATAGTAGATCATCTGCTGAGCTATTAAAAAACCTTCAAGTATGAAGCAATCTTGTACTCCTATTTTATGATAAAAAGGTCGTAAATGAAATAAAAAAACTCTGAATTTATAAAAACAGTTGTTTTACCTATATGAATTCTCCATCATAATTTATGATTACTCTCATATAATTGTACGAGCAGTGAAAAAGCTGAAAGAGGGTATAACTTTATGGAACAAGATTTCTTACTATCACTATTAGTCATTATAGGAATTGATCTCGTGCTTGGCGCAGATAATGCAGTTGTAATCGCAATGGCATGTCGAAATTTACCTGTTATTCAGCGGAACAAAGCAATTATTTTTGGTACTGTACTCGCAATTATTATAAGAATCCTCATTACTTTAATTGCTGTGTATTTATTAAATGTCCCATTTTTACAGCTAATCGGAGGGATTTTCCTTCTATATATTGCTTTCCATCTCATTGTAGGAAAAGACGATGATTCTAATAAAATAAAAAGTCACTCTTCTTTATGGAAAGCTGTACAAACCATTGTTGTAGCAGATTTATTAATGGGCTTTGATAACGTAGTTGCCGTAGCTGGAGCCGCACAGGGGCACATGTTACTTGTTGCTATAGGTTTATTCATCTCAATTCCAATTATTATTTGGGGAAGTAAATTGATCCTTGTATTATTAACAAAATATCCTATTCTGATATATGTTGGAGGAGGCTTATTATCATTTACTGCAGGGAAGATGATGGTAGGTGAGAATAAACTACAGTCATTATTTATGACACATCAATACTTAGCATATAGTTTACCATTTTTAACAACAGCATTTGTGCTTTTGGCAGGTATTCTATATCACCAACTAATAAATCTACAAACAAATAAATAAACACATAATACTTAATGACTTCAGCCCTTTTCCAAATAAGAAACTATATAAAATATGAAAAAGGCAGACTCTTTTATAAGAATTTGCCTTTTCTACTAGTTAATTCACTAAACGTTGAGCTTCTCTTAATTGATAAGTACGAACACGACGTGGTAGGAAACGACGAATCTCATCTTCATTATATCCTACTTGTAGTCTTTTCTCGTCGATAATAATAGGGCGACGAAGAAGACCAGGATTTTCTTGAATTAAGTTATATAAATCTTGTAAAGGTAATGTTTCTAAGTTTATATTTAACTTTTGGAAAATTTTTGAACGAGTCGAGATAATTTCATCTGTTCCATCTTCAGTCATTCTCAAAATTTCTTTTATTTCTTGAATTGTTAAAGGTTCAGAGAAGATATTTCGCTCAATATATGGAATGTCGTGTTCTTCTAACCAAGCTTTAGCTTTTCTACATGAAGTACAACTTGGTGACGTATATAGTGTAACCATTATCCTTCACTCCTCTAATTATAGAATGAGTTTTCATAAAGAAAAGTATATAAAATTGAAATTACTTTAAATAAGAAATCTCTAAATTGATTATACTATAAAAAAGTAAGTATGCATATAGATTTTATGTTAAAAGTATGACAAATCGATTACATTACTAATTCACTTAAGTAAATCACTATTTGACTATACAGTCATTTTTTTGTCTTTTTAGTCAAAATTAAGGAAAATAGATCAAATTTTGTCTTATCATTGTCAATTACCATCTCATTTTCTCAATTAACTTAAATCTTTAAATAGGTCATTATTATCATTCTTAGAGTCATTATTAATTGTTAATACATCATCAACTGGCTGATACGAATCACCGTAAAGCTCTTTATCCTTAAAGGTATGAATGAGTTTATATGTTTGTTTCATCGCATCATAAACCTGTTCTTCTGATTCATTATTTGGGGCCCAATAAAGAATCTCCATTTTATTTACTTCATTTGTTGCAAGAGATCGACGTTCATAGCCTATAGAAGTAGCATGCTTAAATCCTTCTCTTTGATAAAATTTCAATCGTTTTTCTGAGTCAGTATCTTCGTAATTAACTGGTTCTACTTCTAAAATGATTGGTTTCCTCTTTTTCTTGAGCTTCTCAATTAATTTGTTTCCTAGCCCTTCACCACGTGCGTCTTTTGAGACAAAAATATAATCAATAAACACAAAATCATCAAGTTCTACATACATCATTACATGATGCTTACCTTCATCTTTATGATATATATCTCCTTTTTCCTTAAGTAAAATCTCTAAGTGTTCTTTAGATTTCATTTCTTCTATGGGAAAATACTGATTGAGTTTTTCATACCAATTCATTGATCTACTCCCTTGTTCGAATTTACACTACTAAGTTCTCCCACAATTATGTATACCCTGCTTTTTTTAGTATTAAACTTGGTAAATTTTTTATTTTGGCTTTGTTTTATTCTTTTGTTGATTTTCTTTACTGGTATTTGCATCCTAGGAATAAAATGAATCCCTATTTCCAAAACCAATTTCCCTAAGTACGAGCACCTGTAGGACCCTTTGACACGCTTCTCTAAACAGTTTCTCATGCCTTTATTACTAAAATAAACAAAGTGTTAAGAGCAAGCCAATATTAAGCTTTAACATCATTTAAATGGAGGTCGAACTACATATATGGTTCCCTTCATCATTGGTAAAATTATCTGTTGTTTTTTTAATGTAGATACTAAATGAACACCAAGAAATGAAGATAATAAAAAAACGCTTGGGCTATGACTGACCCAAACGCTTCTATACATATTCTTACTATTACTTTTATTTTTAATTAACGGGTGTGTAATCAACTCCAGTTGAATAGGTATTTCCTGCATTCCATAGTAAAAATTCTTTAATACCATGTTCATTCAAAGCCCTAATTTGATCTTGTACCTCTTCCTTGCCATAAGATTGATAATTACCACTTCCTAAATATGATGCAGTAAAGTCTTGCAACCATGGTCTTGAGGTTGGTTTGTTTGTGAGTTCATTTAGCTTTTGAATTTCTAATTTTGCGTATTCGCTAACAAGTTTATATGGCTCTAGATCAGGTTTTGCAATACCAAAATATGAAGTCCAATGACTTGGATAAATCATTGATGAAATAACATCAACATGCTCTGATATTTTTGAGAAATTTTGTCCAATGCCTGGTGCCTCCTTTAAAGTTGCTGTATATCCAAATATATCTACAGAAACTTCTACTCCGTAAGGCTCTAATTTTTTCTTAGCATATGAAACAAAATCAGTCACAGCAGTTACACGTTTTTGTACATTATCTTGCTTATCATCACCATATTTCCCTTTACTATAAACTAGCTTATCATCACGTCGTTCAAATCCCTCTGGAAACCGTACATAATCAAATTGAATTTCTTCAAATCCAAGCTTGGCTGCCTCTATTGCCATATTGACGTTATACTCCCATACTTCCTCTACAAAAGGGTTAACGAACGATTCTCCCCTACCGTTTTTCCATACCTCTGTACCTTCCTTAAATGACCATTCTGGCTTTTGATTAGCTAATTCAGTATCTTTAAACACAACAATCCTAGCAATCGGATAGATTTGCTCTTTTTCCATTTCCTTTAATAGTTTTTTTGGATCTTTTATGTAGTTTTTTCCAATATTAAAATAAGGTGAAGCTTTATCAGGTATATAAGTAAGATGTCCATGATCATCTTTTACATCAATAACCATTGCATTAAGCTCTGTGCTTTTTATAAGATTTTTAAGTTTTTGAAATTTCTCTCCACCTGCAGAGTGCCCTGTAACATAAATCCCTCTAACAGCATCTGGATAAGTAAATGTATAACCGGAATCATACACAAATCTAGGCATTGACTCAGGAATGCTTTTTATTTGTAGTCCTACTTTATTTTCCACATGATTTTTACTATTAATTTCTTCTTTCGTATTTGCTTCAACATCAGTAGAAATAAATAGTATAGTCGTTAGAAAAATAATGCATAAAACAAAATGTCGACTATGAAACCCCTGCATCTAATCTCCCCCAGTTTAATATTGATATCTTAAGTATAAAGAAAGAACACGTGTTAAAACTACAAATTTCGAGGTTATCCCCTACAGCTAACTATTTTATATAGTATATGCAACATTCCCTTCGGAGATTAGGACAAAACATTATATATATTTGGTATATGGTATAATGCACGAAAAATTGTTAAATTTTAATGAGTTCATAAAAAAAAAATGACCAATTCAAAGTTGATTTGGTCATTTTAAGCAATTAATTAGAGTATTGTTTTTTATATTGTTCAAACTCAGATAATGAGCACATAACAAAATGCCCTGGTTTTACTTCTCTAAAGTCAACATCTTCATTTGGTTGGTAATTATGTTGACTAGGATCATATGTTTTTCTTACACGAGTACGTTCGTAATCAGGATCTGGAAGTGGAATTGCTGATAATAATGACTGAGTATAAGGGTGAATAGGGTTATTATACAGTTCATTAGCATCTGCTAACTCAACTAACCTTCCAAAATACATAACACCAATACGATCACTGATATATTTAACCATCGAAAGGTCATGGGCAATAAATAAATATGTTAACCCTTTTTCCTTTTGAAGTTTTTTCATTAAGTTTACAACTTGTGCTTGAATCGATACGTCAAGTGCTGAAATTGGTTCATCAGCAATGATGAATTCAGGTTCTACCGCAAGTGCTCGTGCAATACCAATACGTTGACGCTGTCCACCACTAAATTCATGTGGATAACGGTTAGCATGCTCACGGTTAAGACCTACTGTTTCTAATAATTCATATACTTTTTCTAAGCGCTCTTTTTTCGTTTTTGCCAATCCATGTATATCAATTCCTTCTGCTATAACATCAGAAATTTTCATACGAGGATTTAAAGAAGCATAAGGATCTTGGAAGATCATTTGCATTTTACGGTTAAATGCTTTTAAATCAGACTTGGATTTTTTTCCATGTACATTGACGCCATCATAAATGACATCACCACCTGTAGCATCATATAACCTAATGATTGTACGTCCAGTTGTCGACTTCCCACAACCTGACTCACCTACAAGTCCAAGTGTTTCACCTTTATAAATGTCAAATGAAATGTTGTCAACAGCCTTCACTTCATTAGGTTTTCCAATATTAAAATGCTGCTTTAAGTTCTTTATTTCTAGTAATTTCTCTTTTGCCATAATTATTTCCCCTCCTTATTTTCAGGGAATTTACGTCTACGACGCTTTACAGCTTCAGGTGGCTCTACCTTTGGCGCATCAGGGTGTAATAACCAAGTAGCAGCATAATGTGTATCAGAAACTTTATACATAGGCGGTTGCTTTTCATGATCTATTTTCATAGCAAATTCATTACGAGCAGCAAATGCATCACCAGCTGGTGGATTCAATAAATCTGGTGGTGTACCTGGTATTGCATATAACTCAATATCATCTGATTCTAAATTAGGCATCGAACTAATTAAACCCCATGTATAAGGATGTTGCGGATTGTAGAATACTTCATCAACAGTTCCGATTTCAACAATTTTACCACCATACATAACCGCAACACGATCAGCTACGTTTGCCACAACTCCAAGGTCATGAGTGATGAAAATAATTGATGTATCGATTTTCTTTTGTAAATCTTTCATTAATTCAAGAATTTGTGCTTGAATCGTAACATCTAATGCCGTTGTTGGTTCATCTGCAATTAAAACCTTTGGATTACATGCAAGTGCAATCGCAATAACAACCCTTTGTCTCATACCACCAGAAAACTGGTGAGGGTACTGATTGAAACGTGCTTCAGGTTGCGGTATACCAACTAAACGTAATAAATCAATAGCACGATCTTTTGCAGCTGATTTACTTAAGTTTTGATGTTTAACAATTGGTTCCATAATTTGCTTACCAATTTTCATCGTTGGGTTTAAAGATGTCATTGGATCCTGAAAGATCATTGAAATATCTTTCCCGCGAATTTTCTGCATAGCCTTATTATTAAGCTGTGCAAGATTTTTATCATCAAATAAGATTTCTCCTGCCTTAATTTCTGAATTAGATTCAGGTAAAAGGCGCATAATTGATTTAGTTGTTACAGATTTACCAGATCCTGACTCACCAACAATAGCAAGTGTTTCTCCTTTGTATAAGTCAAAGTTTACGCCACGGATAGCCTGTACTTCTCCTCCAAAAGTATGAAACGAAATGTGTAAATCCTTCACCTCTAATATTTTTTCCATGATCTATTCACCTACCTTTTTAGTCGCGCATTTTCGGATCTAGTGCATCACGAAGTCCATCAGCTATCATATTAAAACAAATCATAATTGTACTGATTATAATTGCTGGGAAAATCATTTGATAAGGATATAATCTCAATGTTTTAAAACCATCATCAATTAATGTACCTAAAGATGCTAATGGATCTTGTAGACCTAAACCAATAAAGCTTAAAAACGCTTCGAAGAAGATAGCACTAGGTATTGTAAACATTGTATTGATTATGATTACACCTACTAAGTTAGGTAATAAATGTTTTATAATTATTTTTCGATCATTTGCACCAAGTGTTCTTGATGCTAATACGAATTCTTGGTTTTTATATTTAAGAACCTGACCACGCACAACCCTTGCCATACCAACCCATCCGGTAATTGTTAAGGCTATCGTAATGGATATAATACCAGGCTTCAATATGATGATCATTAATATAACAACAACCAAGTTTGGTATACCAACTAATATCTCAATGATACGTTGCATGATTGTATCCACACGACCTCCGTAATAACCGGAAATTGCACCATATGCTACACCGATAATCATATCAATAAAAGCTGCTAGTAGAGCAATATATAATGATACTTGTGTACCTTTCCAAACACGTGTAAAGATATCACGTCCTAAACTATCTGTTCCAAACCAATAGTAAGCATCAGATGCACCTTTTAGTTCATACGCATCATATACTTCTCCATTTTTCTTTGTTAAAGTTCCGTCAAATGGAAGCCATGAAATATTTTCTAGAGCTTCAACCCTTGGTGGAAGATTTGAATGCTTTGCATTTTGCTCTTTATAATCATAATCGTTTAGAAAAGGTCCAGCTATCGCAAGAATTGCTAAAAGAAATAAAACAACAATACTTACAATTGCCGCTTTGTTTTTCTTCACACGCAACCATGCATCTTGCCAGTAATTTAAGCTTGGCTTAGAAATTTTCTCACTTACTGATGAATCTAAATCAGCGGGTTGAAACAAGTCTTTTGAGATTTTCTCATCTTGCTTTGACATTATTTTTTACCTCCCGCTAAACGAATTCTTGGATCTATTATTCCATATAACAAGTCAACAACTAAAACAACAAAGATAAATAATGCTGCAAATAAAATAGTTGTTCCCATAATTACTGGATAATCATTAACATTTATTGACTTTACGAACTGTTCACCAAGTCCAGGGATACCAAAGATTTTTTCAATAACTAGTGAACCAGTCATTAAACTAACTGTTAGAGGTCCTAATACAGTGATAACTGGAATTAATGCATTACGTAGAGCATGTTTAAATGCAACTTCAAATGAGCTAGCACCTTTTGCTCTTGCTAATGTAATGTAATCTGAGCCCAATACTTCAATCATTTCTGTTCTCATAAAACGAGCTGCAATAGAGATTGGGAACATCGCTAGTGCAATAGTAGGCAGGATTGTATACTCTGGTCCTCTCCAGAAGGCAACTGGTAACCAACCTAATTTTACTCCAACATAATATTGAAGAAGTCCAGCAAATACGAAAGAAGGAATTGATTTACCGATAACGGCTATAAAGGTTGTCGAATAATCTACCCATGTATTTTGCCTCAGTGCACCAATTACGCCTAGTATAATTCCAAGAATTGTTCCAAAGAACATTGCTTGGAAGCCAAGTACTGCCGAAGGACCGATACGATCCATAAGGATATCTGTTACACTTGCGTTATTAAACTGAAAGGATACCCCTAAATCTCCTTTAGCTAGGTTAACCATATAAGTTAAATATTGAATCGGAACTGGCTCATCCAATCCATATTTGTCTTTCATAATGGTTACCTGTTCTGGTGACAGCTTACTTATGTTAGTGAAAGGAGTACCAGGGATTAATTTCATGAGGAAAAAAGTAAATGTGGCTATTAATATTAAGGTAAGTAGCATATAAACGATACGTTGTGATATATACTTAACCATATGAAACGCACCTCCTAAAAAACTAAATTTTCTCCATTGTTCGACAATTCTGTTACAAGGGAAAAAGAGAGTATATCTCCTATACTCTCTTCAACCGGTTCAATTATACCGACTTTTGGTCAATCCGTAAACTATAAAGACAATCTATCATCATTGGTAAAAGAAACCAAGATGATAGATAATCTACATAACTAGACAATACAAATTGTCAGGTAATGATGGATTAATTATTTAATTGTAACCCATTTATAGCTGTACTCAGGACCAATGAAGTGATATGTGAATCCTTCTACTTTATCAGCAACCAATACGTTAGATGAACGTTGGTATACTGGTGCTAAAGCAGCATCTTCTTCAAGTAGAATTTTTTCTGCTTGTTGTAATGCTTCAAAACGCTTAGCATTATCATCAGCATAAGTGTACTGAGCATCTTCTAACAATTTGTCATATTGCTCGTTAGAATATGCCATTTTGTTGTTTCCACCATCTGTGATCCAAAGATCAGAGAAAGAGATTGGATCTTGGTAATCAGGACCCCAACCAGCGAATTGTAAATCATAGTCCATTTTAACGTCACGATCTAAACGAACGCTGAATGGTACAGATTGTACATCAATCGTTAATCCTTCAAGATTTGTTTCTAATTGGTTTTTAATGTAAGAATCAGTTTTCTTAGAAGTTTCAGTGTCTCCACCAAGATATACTAATTTAACAGAATCTGTACCTAATTCTTTAAGTCCAGCTTCCCAGAACTTTTTAGCTTCTTCTACGTTATACTCTAACATATCTCCGTTAGCTTCACGGAAATCTTTACCGCTTGGATCAGTTACGAAGTTTTTCGGTACTGAATAGTTAGCAGGAACAGATCCGTTATTTAAGATACTGTCTGTTAAATCTTGTTTATTAAATGCAGTTGCAAGTGCACGACGAATGTTTTCGTTAGCTAATGCTTCATTTTGTTGATTCATTTTAATCCAGAAAATTGTAGGCTCTAACCATTTAATTAAGTTAGGGTCACCTTCATATTGTGGAACGATATCAGATGCAAGTTTACCAGTGATATCAGCTTCACCAGTTTCATATGCATTTGCTGATGCTTGTGGATCTTTAAGTACGTTAAACTGGATGTTTTCTAAAGCTACAGCTTCAGCATCCCAATACTCAGTGTTTTTCTCCATAGTCCATTCAGTTGCAGTGTTGCCATCCCAAGCTGAAAGAACAAATGGTCCGTTAAATACTAAGTTTTCAGCAGATGATGCATATTGATCACCTTTTTCCTCAACAAACTTTTTGTTTTGAGGGTAGAAAGTTCCAAATGCCATTAATGATTCAAAATATGGAATTGGTTTTTCTAATGTAATTTCTAAAGTCTTTTCATCTTTAGCAACAACGCCTAAAGTGTTAAGATCATATTCTTTCTTTTCTGAAGCTAATTTAGTGATTTCTTTTGCTCCTTTGATTTTACCTTCCATCATGTAAGGACCATAAGGAGAAGCAGTTGCTGGGTCAATCGCACGTTGCCATGCAAATACGAAGTCTTCTGCTGTTACAGTGTCTCCGTTAGACCATTTAGCATCTTTCAATTTCACAGTATATACTAAACCATCTTCGCTCACTTCAGGTTCTCCATCAGCCATACCAGGAATTGCTTCTTGGTTTTGGTCTAAACGGTATAAACCTTCCATTACGTTAGCTAATGCTGTAAAACTTGCTGAATCTTGCGCCATAACGCTATCCATAGATGGAATTTCAGATGTTTCTAATACTTTTAATTCTTGTGGTACTGATTCTGCAGCAGTATCGCCACCTTCATCAGTTTTAGATTCATCACCACCGCCATTACATGCTGCTAAGAACATGCTAAGCACTAATGATAAAGCTAAAAGAAGAAATAATTTCGACTTTTTCACAAGTAGACCTCCCTTTTTTTTATATGCTGTTTTTCTTACAAGGATTATTATACAAGTATTCAAACAATTGTGCATTTATTTTTTTAATAAAGTTTACACAAATGCAATAATATTAAAGAAATCCTCACAAAAAATAGTTCTAAAGACCCATATGTTTCGTTTGAATTTTCTTATAATTTTTGCCATTTTTTTAGACATATGCTTTAACGCGTTGACTTGTAAAGGGTTACATAATCTAACAAACTTTTTTTCTCATTAAAGAAATTCCAACTATTTTTTTCAAAAAAAACAACCCATAATATTGTTAAAATAATATTTCCAGAATAACTTTATACCTATTTTTAGCTCCTCCTTTCTTCTGATATAATAAAGTTTATGAACTTTTAGAAAAGAGTGATGAAACTTTTGCGTAATAAAAAGTCGTTTACGTTGTTTATTGTGTCTCTATTTGCTGTAATCTTACTCTCTTTTTTCATTTACCAAAAATTAACTTTGTTATCTTTTATTAATATTTCGTTTTACTTTGGAATCTCCTTATTATTTATTGCCGCTTTTACTATGACGATAAAAGGTGGATTTTTTGACGGAATTACATACGGATTTAGAAGACTGTTTGAATCCAAAGGAAAAGAACTTTCAAAGAAAGAAGTAGATGAAATGATACCTGTTTCAGAATTATTGGATTTCGATCATACTCCATTTTTACTTTCTGGTCTAATGGTGACAGGTGTCATGTTAATAGCACTTTTCATTTACTACCTATAAACAGTTTGCAAATCAACTCCATCTTTTCTATAATAAGAAAAAAATAGTCGGCTATGAAAAAGAGTAGTACATGTTAGTAGCATTTAAAGAGAGCCTGTGTTTGCTGTGAACAGGTAATGTCTAATATGGAATGGACTTTTGAGCTTCTGTGCAGAAACTAGTATGTGCAGACGTGTTCTTGCGTTAAAGAATAAAGTTGATTTCTACTATTAGAAATAAGTAGGGTGGTACCGCGGTCCATCGTCCCTATATTTTGGGGCGAGTGGGCTATTTTTTATGGATTTTTAGATGATATGATCAATTTATACTATTAATGGAGGAATTATGATGAAAACAATTTTTTCAGGCATACAGCCAAGTGGGTCAGTAACGTTAGGAAATTATATAGGAGCGCTAAAACAGTTTGTTGATTTACAGGATGAATACAATTGCTACTTTTGCATTGTAGATCAGCACGCTATAACGGTTTCTCAAGATCGTCTTGCTCTTCGTCAGAATATAAGAAGTCTTGCAGCCATGTATCTAGCAGTTGGAATTGATCCTGAGAAGGTAACACTTTTCATACAATCTGAAGTACCAGCACACGCTCAAGCTGGATGGATGTTACAATGTGTAGCTTATATCGGTGAGCTAGAGAGAATGACACAGTTTAAAGATAAATCACATGGTAAAGAAGCAGTATCAGCTGGGCTACTTACTTACCCTCCTTTAATGGCTGCAGACATTCTTCTTTACAGTACTGATCTTGTTCCTGTTGGTGAAGACCAAAAGCAGCATTTGGAATTAACAAGAGATTTAGCTGAACGTTTTAATAAAAAATACAATGACATCTTTACCATTCCAGAAGTACGAATCCCTAAAGTCGGTGCAAGAATTATGTCGCTTGCAGAGCCTACAAAGAAAATGAGTAAATCTGATGCAAACCAAAAAGCATTTATTACTCTCTTAG
Organism: Metabacillus litoralis; assembly: GCF_007994985.1. Classification (GTDB taxonomy): domain Bacteria; phylum Bacillota; class Bacilli; order Bacillales; family Bacillaceae; genus Metabacillus; species Metabacillus litoralis. The sequence continues at coordinate 428,756 of NZ_VOQF01000006.1, forward strand.
ATGACCCTAAACAAATCGAGAAAAAAATTAAAAGTGCGGTTACCGACTCAGAAGGTATTGTGAAATACGATAAAGAAAATAAACCTGGTATTTCTAATCTATTATCCATTTATTCAATTCTTACTGGTGAAGCTATTGAGCAAATTGAAGCTAGGTATGAAGGAAAAGGCTATGGTGATTTCAAACAAGATGTCGCCGACGTTTTGATAGAAACCCTTTCACCTATACAAGAAAAATATCATCATCTTATGGCTTCAGATGAATTAGATAAGATTTTAGATCACGGAGCTGAAAAAGCAAATGCTGTAGCCCAAAAAATGCTTAAAAAAATGGAAAATGCGATGGGACTTGGTCGTAAGAGAAAATGATAAGTAAAAAAGTCAGACCCCTCTCAAAATTGAGTGGGGTCTGACCCTTTCCTTTAATTCACTTTTGATTCATGCTCCATATCCCATAGCTTTTCAAAAAAGGGTTGTCCCTTTATAAGTCGTTCACATAATTGAATATGCTTTGGAGACCATCCGTATAAGGTTTCTTCATATAATTGATTCCAAACCTCGTTAAATTCTCTTTGCTGGATATCCTCATATTTCGTTGGATTCCACTCAGTGTACCAATATTTAACTTCGGCTGCATTTTTAGTAGCTTGTAATTGATCAAGAGCCATAAATAATAGCTGTTTTAATTGTCTTTCTTTTCTTGTTAAACCCCTCATATGCTCTGGGGACAAAGACAAGATATGATATTCCTTTGCCGCTGATTCATCTTTCATGATTTCAGTAGAATATTCTTCAGCCTCAATATCCTTTACCATTTCGAACACTAATTGCTCTTGTCTGGGAATAATTCTACTTTTACGTATTGGAATTGTATAGCCAATTGTATCTACGGCAATTATTCCAGTTCCATCAGTCACAACAAAACAATAGTCTAATTGAATTCTTTCATGGTTTTTTCTAATATAAGATTTTTGAAAAATATCCTTCATTAGACCAGGTGGTAACTCAGCTAAGTTATTTTCTATGTAGTCAAAAAGCAATGAATTAACCTTTAATAGTGGAACCTGATCAAGGAGCTCAACGCTGTCATCTTTTCTCCATTCATGGAAATGACATACATTGTACCCATTCTCTTCACCTTCAAACCAATTTACCCAAACATCATGAAGAAATAACATTTTTTTATCCCTCACTTCAGTACCATTTGTCAAACAGTATAGGCAAAAAATAGAAAGTCTATTCGCTTAAAAATATATAATCTAGTATTTTTTTATCATTGAATACTTGTCCATATTTCATTTTATGTGGAATAAGAGAGAAATATTCAATGTATTAGTTGTACTCTGTTTAACATAATTGAATACCCCTGACTCTTTATTCCATAAAAAAGCTATTACAAAAATTCATCAGCATCAATTGCTAGTAGCTGTTTAGTATTCTTGTTTGTATCATCCATGTATTTTTTCACTAAATAATAGCCCACAGAATAACCCAACATAGAAGGATAAAGTCCTGTACCAAACATTAGCTGCGAAAATTTTGGGTTATCTCGAGTGATTTCTTTATTAGGTAGTATAATTCTATCTAAGAACCTTTCGCATTGTTGATCTGTGTATCGTTTTGTCCAAGACGCTAAAGCTTCCTCATCACCAAGTTTCTCTCTTACAGCATTTTCTGCTAACCCCTCCATAATCATCGTATCAATTATTGTAAAGCTATTTTCCTTTTTCGAAACAGCTGCTAAACGACTAACATGATGATACTCATGAATCAGAAGAGATTTTATATGAGTCTTTTTTACGCCCGTTGATAAAAACAGAAATAATTTATTATGAAATGCTAAACCGGTTCTACCATAATATTCGAATTCAATTTTACGATTAGTTTGCTCACAAGGAAAAATAAAAATAGGCACATCAGGCCCTCCCCATTCTTCTTTCAATGTTACTTCCAACTGTTTAACATATCTTAAAATGTGATCCTTCTCAACTCGTTCAATCCATTTATCAATATTGGTGGAATGATTATACATACCGAAAGTTTGTAAGTATTTAGCGATTTCACCATCTGTCATGTTTGTGAAATATCGAGCTAATTTTTTATAAATATCTTGATGAGACGATGCTTTTTTCAACCACTCTACTGTATCAACTACACTCATTATCAGCGCCCCTTCCACAGATATTGTATGAACTGGTTAATGTAGTTGTGTGGCTTAATTTTTATTGTGGAATTGAGATGAGCTTTTTGATGAGTGTTGATTGTTTTCTTTAGCTCTTCATTCACTTGATGAGGGACTTTGGTGATCGAGTTTCGGCTACTAATGGGTTTCACTTGTGTAAATGGCAAGCTAACGATGTACAATTTTGATCGTTTATTAATGTACTAAAATTTATTAACATCTTCTTTTTCTAAGTGATCTGTAATTTTGAAAGAAGGCCCAACAATATTCACGACTGTTGCGTTGTGTAGAACACAATCTAATATTGCATTTCCTAATTTAATTTCCAGGAACATCGTATCTCTTTACTTATGTCCTTCATTAGCTCTATGACGGGCTTCAGTGTTACAGGATCTCCTACTTATGGGCTTCACTACCACAATGACGTGCTTTACTGATCGAGTTTCCGCTGATTATGTGCTTCTTCACTCGCTCAATGACGTCCTTTTGTAATCAACTTACAGCTGCTAAAGGACGTAATTCCTTAAAGTACGTCCTTTAGCACCCACTTTTCATCGGACAAAAAAAAGCATGAATTCACTAATTGAATTCACGCTTTTTTGAAATCTTTAAGCTTTAAACTTTTTAAATATAATCGTAGCGTTATGTCCACCAAATCCTAATGAATTACTTAACGCAGATTTAATTTCCCTTTTCCTAGCTTCATTTGGTACATAATCTAAATCACAATCTGGATCAGGTGTTTCTAAATTAATAGTTGGTGGAATGATTCCTTCTTTTATAGCTAATATGCTTAGAATGGCCTCAACACCACCTGCTGCACCTAATAGATGACCAGTCATCGATTTTGTAGAACTGATCGCAAGGTTTTGTGCATGCTCGCCAAACACTTCTTTTATAGCAAGTGTTTCGAATTTATCATTATAAGGAGTACTTGTTCCATGAGCATTAATATAATCAATGTCAGCCACATTTAGTCCACTGCCATCAATTGCCTGTTTCATGGCTCTTGCTCCACCTTCACCGTTTGGTGCTGGTGCTGTAATGTGGTGGGCGTCACCTGTAGCTCCGTATCCAACAATTTCAGCATAAATTTTCGCACCACGAGCTAATGCATGTTCAAGCTCCTCTAAAACGATAATTCCCGCTCCTTCTCCCATAACAAATCCATCACGATTTTGATCAAATGGGCGGCTAGCTGTTTTCGGATCAGGATTTGTTGATAATGCTTTATTAGCTGAAAACCCAGCAAAAGACATTTCTGTTAAAGGTGCCTCTGCACCACCTGTTACCATCACATCTGCTTCACCGCGTTCAATAACTCGATATGCATCACCAATTGAATTTGTTCCTGTTGCACATGCTGTAACAGTACAAGAGTTAAACCCTTTTGCTCCTAAAGCAATTGATACTTGTCCTGTTGCCATGTCTGGAATTAGCATAGGAACAAAGAATGGACTAACACGTCTTGGACCTTTTTCAAGTAATAATTTATATTGTTGTTCAAAGGTCTCCATTCCACCTATACCTGATCCAATCCATACTCCAACACGTGGAGCGTTTTCTTCTGTAATTTCTAAATTTGCGTCCTTTGCAGCCATTAAAGCAGCTACAACAGCATATTGTGTAAAGCGATCCATTTTTCTCGCATCTTTTTTATCCATGTATTGCTCAATATTAAAATCTTTAAGCTCCGCTGCTACCTTTGCTGGATATTGCTCAGCATCAACTCTAGTTAATGGACCAACACCTGATATACCTTTTATAGCATTTTCCCAAGTAGTTTGTACATCATTACCAATGGGAGTTAATGCACCTAATCCTGTAACGACAACTCGTTTTTTTTCCATGGATGACACCTCACCTTAAAGTTAATTTCTCCTGCTTTTATAGCAACAGGGTTTCTACTCATTAGAATATACATGAAACAATTTTACAAAAACATTTTATATCAGCGTCCCCAGCGTAACGCAATAGCTCCCCAAGTTAAGCCTCCACCAAAACCAACCATTACAATGAGGTCGTCATCTTTAATCTTTCCTGCCTCTACCTCTTCTACTAAAGAAATAGGTATAGATGCGGCAGATGTATTTCCATATTTATGAACTGTTTTAGACATTTTTTCTACCGGTAAATCCAACCGTTCTCTAGAAGCTTCCATAATACGAATATTTGCTTGATGAGGTATTAAAAAGTCAACATCCTCTTTACTTAAGCCCGCTTTTTCAAGAACATTAAGGCTCGATTCTCCCATTTGTCTTACCGCAAACTTAAACACTTCTCGACCATTCATGATAATGTACTCATCTTGATATAGATGTTTCCCACCTGTTCCATCAGCACCTAGCTCAAATGAAAGAATTCCTCTTCCCTCACTAACTGGTCCAATTACAGCTGCGCCAGCTCCATCACCAAATAATACAGCTGTATTACGATCATTCCAATCTGTGACTTTCGACAATTTCTCAACGCCAATAACTAACACATTTTTGTAGGCACCTGTTTCAATGAATTGTTTTGCTGTTACAACTCCATACATAAACCCTGCACACGCTGCACTGATATCCATAGCTGCAGCCTTTGTAGCGCCTAATTTCTCCTGAAGCATACAAGCAATCGATGGAAACGGTTGATCAGGTGTAACAGTTGCAACTAAAATCATATCTAATTCGTCAGCTGAAATCCCTGAATCGATAAGTGCTTTTTCTGCAGCAAAAAATGCCATATCTGAAGTATTGATTGATTCATCTGCAATTCGTCTTTCTTCAATACCTGTTCTTGTTCTAATCCATTCATCTGATGTGTCCATTACTTTTTCTAAATCTGCATTTGTTACAATTTTTTCAGGTGTGTATCGTCCAATACCAATAAATCCCGCATTCATATGTGCAACCCCTTTATTTTAATTCTCTATTTTAAATAAAATATCTATAACTACATATAAGGCTATTTAATATCAATTATTATGACTTGGTACTAATATTATCTTATTCAAATATATTTTTCAATATTAATGTTTTAGTACTATCGACTAGAACTAGTATTTATATAAAACATAAGCTATATCAAAAAGAACTTTAGTAAGGAGGAATTAAAATGGAGCTAGATGAGTTAAATATTAGTTCTAATGAAGAAAATATAGCTGAGGAAGAAGTGGTTGTTGAAAAAGAAACAGATTCTTCGTCAAAGCCTGTTGACCGCTTTTCACAATTAATGTTCGGATCAAGAAGTGTTTCTCAAAATCCCGAGCAAGAGCAAATACAACCTAAACCGAGTGAGAAACAACAAGAAATAAATTACTTTACTTTAATGGAGCAAATTGATGACATTATGTTATCAGTTGAAAACCTTAAACCTATGCTAAAACAATTCGCACCACTATTAGACTATATTAAAAAGAAATGATTTCTCTAATTCCCTTCAAATGCAGCCGAAAAAAAAGCTGCCAATGGCAGCTTTTTGAAACCTTATGCGTCTTTTTTACCTAACTCATATGCTTCACCCATTACCTTAGTGAATAGCTCCATCATAGGCTGTAGCGTTTCCATCGACAATTCAATTCCTGATCCTTCAAGTTTTTCTTTCGCCTCAGGTAAATACTTCATTGCAATTTGCATAAATTCCATTGTTTTTGGATGCTGTTCCATTACAATCACTCCATTTCATAATATATATTGCTTAACTAGTTGATTAGTAAAACAAGCATTTAATTCATAGGATAAATGATGCTTTTGTTGCTTTAACCACCAACATCAAAGTGCTATAAATCAATGTTAAGCATAGTAATAATTAACTATCTTCATCATAAATAATATTTTGTTTATTTACAATTGATTAGGTAGTAAGCCGCTCTCGATATACTCTTCAATATCTTTTTCAATCTTTAGACGAAAATCATCTTCTACTAAAGGGCTAAATTTCCCTAATGAAATAACACCATCTTGAAAGTCATAATATAATTCGCCACTTTCTAGATTTCCTTCATCAAAAGATCTTGCGACAACCTCATATAGTGTATCTATATGCTGAACAGTACTAGTCAAAACAGTACCTTTACCTAAATCTAATTGATCTGATACGAAACCAATTGCATAAAGTCCTTCTTCTTTTAATTTCTCAATTACAGGGATATTATATCCATCACCGGCAACATATACGATATCATTTTCATTATCAATGAGTATATCTAGAAGGGTTAATGCGGTATCGGTGTCATTCCAGTTTTGAACATATTGGATATCTACATGGACATTTTCATTTTGAAAATAAGCTCCTTCAAAAAAGCCATCAACTTCTGGTTGCCATTCAAAAGCAGCAAGAACAGCTACTTTATTTGTTTTAGTCATCTCTCCAGCAACCATCCCACCAAAAAAGCCCATGGCATGTGCTTCAAAGTTTAAGCTAGTAACATTTTCTCCCACTGCTTTTCCATTAAATAAAACAAAGTGAATGTCAGGAAATTCCTTGCTGATATTATTGAAATAATTTGCATACTCACTACCATGTCCAAAAATGAGATTCACTTCATTTTCTTGAAACTCTTCTATTGCGGAACGGATTTTCTGCTCTTCATTCATTCCTTCTTTATAAAAAACATCAACCCCAAATTCTGATTGTATCTTCAACAGACCTTTGTAGCCTTTCGATCCCCATACCTTATCATCAATCGTTTCAGGTACAAGTAATCCCACCTTTTGAAGATTTCCCGATGCTGCAGGTTGTCCACAACCAAAAAGCGCCAAAAGAATTATGAGGACAACACCTAGCTTTATATTCATGGGTAATCATTCCCTTGCGTTTTTATCAATATATCTATATTTTATCTCTACTGTATTTATTTGTACAAGTATTTCCTTCTAATCCTCATTCTTATTTTCCTTCTTTAAATCAGAAATTTGTTTCTGTAACCCTTCTTCTATTGAAATACTTGATTCCACTTCAATCGTACAAAGTCCTTTTATTTTCTTATTCAGATTTTGTTTATCTTCTACAAATCTTATTGGTAGGCTATTTTCAGGATTCAAATCCTTTTTCATGGAAAAAGTATAAAACTTACTTTCAACATTTTCTAACAAATTATAAGTAGCTTCAACTGCATCTTTTATAGGTAAAACGTGATCCTCAATCACAATTTCTTGTTTCTCATTCTTAAGGTATTGAATTAATGCTTTATTTATCTTATTTGATCTTGACAGACTAGCTCCGTATATTGTTGGGAGGATAAGAATTGAATGTTCTTTTAGAATTTCCACAAGTTCTTGATATTCATTATGTACATGGTGAGAGTTAATATAGAGAAAGCGGGAATTAAGGTGATTTGCAGTTTTAATGGAATCTTGAAGTAGTTCAAATTCATCATGGTGATCTTCTTCTCCACAAAATATAATGAAATCCACATCCCTATCTTCTTCTGATTCTCTGTAATAAGAATCATTAATTTCAAGTAATGCATTCCTGCCAATGTACAATAACCGATCTTCAACTAAATCTCTCGTTTCTGATGTTCCCCGATCAAATAAAACTGCCTTAACCTCAATTCCTTCTTCTAGTAAGCGTTCACATAGACTAATTCCAAAATATGTTTGTGCTCCAAAGATAATGACCCGTTGTATCATCTTATACCTCCTAATCCTGACTGTTAGTTATTGTATACTATGCAAACACGATCTAGATTAGTCCATATAAGAATGAATCAAGCTAACAAGCTCAATCAAAATCAGGTTACATTTCTTACCGTTAAACTTACTTTAGAAACAACAATATTAACTCATTAAATGATGTTCTTGAATGAATAAATTTGCGTACATATAACAAGAGGAAATTATAGCAAAGGGACCATCAGATATCCCTTTGCTTATAAAATCCCTGCCTAAATATTTCCGCGCACATCAATAATTTATAAAATTTTTTCAAATTCCCTATAAAACTTAATAACAGATTGATTTATTCTATAAGGATTCTCACCTAAATGGTAAATTAACTGGATTGGATGTTCTGAATGTTTTCTTAGTGCTTCAAATTTTTTCCCATGATCTTCTGGATCATATACGGTGCCATTCATTTTCTGCCAAACCCTAACAGGAAGTTCAGTTGCGTTTTTATGAGTTAAAGTTGGTAAAGCTAACGATAATATTTTTTTAGGTTCAATCAGATAAGCTTCTGAAATTTCTTTTCTAAGTCTTTTATAAAAAAACTTATGCTCTTTTTCCTTTTCTAGATGTGCTTTTAGGTCAAGGCAAGGATTCAGCATTGCAACAGAGCGTATCTTTTCTGGTATATCCTGCATCATTTGTAATGCTGTTAAACCACCCATTCCATCAACTAAAAGGTGAATTCTAGGATTGAGAATTTCCTTCTTCATAGCTAGATGGTACAGCTGTTTAGCCATTGTTACCGCTCTAGGACTTCCCCAGTTGTTTCCATATAAATTCGAATGCATTAAAGTGTAACCGTTATCGATTAGATCCTGCATTAGTTGATACCTTCCATAATGTTGGTGCCAAAAGCTTGAAGAACTATCAACAAAGTCTGATCTGTCGCCAAGTATAAAGACAGCAAAGCCATTGGGTTTTGGCGGTATTTGTATGACATTCCATTCTGTTTCAATCTGAAAAAATCGCTCCATTATTTTCATCACTTGCCCACCACCTTTCTTTACTGAGACATTTCTTCTATATAATGTATGTACGCATATTAAAAAAGAATGGGAGCGTGTCACTATTTCGTTAAATATAGACGTCCTTCATACTTTGTCAGTTTGTATGAAATCCTTTGGTTTTATCATACAATGCAAGCTTAGTGTAGTTTATGAATATTTTTACGACTTCTTTAAATTTGGTTGTTGATATCCGATGTAGTCATTAACTTCTCTTAGAAACATCAAGTCACCTTCAATTAGCAAGGTACTGGAAGTAAATTTCGGACTTTAATTTTTTCATAGCAATAAGTTATAAGTCCGATTTTATAGAATTATCCCATCTGCAACTTTGTTAAGGTGCGAATTACTGCCACATATAAGGTATTTTTTTATGGCGAAAAGATACATCTTTCATTACTGGTTACGTTCGATTTTTTATTCATTTAAGTTTACGAAAACAACCTTTATAAAACAAAAAGTTTGTGATAATATATATAATAAGAACTCGTCTGGATAGAGGTGAATGCATTGCGTTTTTTATGGACATTTTTTTGGGGATTTTTATTAATACATATGGCATCATATGTTGTTAATTCTATGACAGGCGGCCACTATGACTTTATGGTAGCTTCAACAGTTGCTGTCATTGCAATCGTTGTCATTTTCTTAATAGCTGAAGTAATTCCAAATGAGCCTGTGGCAAAACACGACCAACATTAAGCTTGTTATGTAAGGCATAATAAATGATTCGATACAAAAAGAAAAAACCCTACACAAAGTGGGTTTTTTCTTTTTTAATTGTTTAATTAAGGCTTTCTTTTATATGTCCACTGACGATTATGGTTTGCTGTCTCAGGGAAACGATCTCCAGCTTTCAACCGAATTTGAGCAGGGTTTTTCACATTATCCCCAGTTTCACCAATTTCTACATACATGCCATTATTAGGTGCTTTCTGACCAGTTCGAAAACGATGTTGTTGACCCAATGAATTCCCTCCTCTCTACCTTATCTTTATTATCTCCAGACAGGCTTTTTTCATGAGTAACTATAAAGTTCTTTACAGAGTTCCAAACCTGTAGTTAAATGGAAAAGGATTGTAAAATTTTCAAGCGGAGGATACGTATATTGGATATTTTATTAATATTGAAATATTTACTTTTAGGGCTTTTTCAAGGATTTACTGAACCAATTCCTATTTCTTCTAGTGGACATTTAGTTTTTGCACAACATTTTCTTGGACTTAAAATTGAAGGACTTTCCTTTGAATTACTTGTTAATGCTGCTTCATTAATTGCCGTATTAATTATTTATCGGGAAGATTTAATTCGCTTGATTGTTAACGGAATGAAATACATAACTACAAAAGATGAAAGTGCAAAAAGTGATTTTCGCTTTATCGTTTATCTTATTGTTGCTACCATTCCAGCAGGAGTAATTGGTTTATTATTTAATGACGCGATTTCAGAACATTTGAAGTATATTCAAGTAACTGCAATCACCCTTATTATTACCGGAATTGCATTATGGACGATCCGAAATTTACGCGGCCGTAAAAATGATGGAGATTTATCAATGAAAGATGCGATTATCGTTGGTCTTGCACAGGCTGTAGCACTAATTCCTGGAATTAGCCGCTCTGGTGCAACGATTGTTGCTGCTATGGCTCTTGGAATGAAACAAGAAACAGCGTTAAAATTTTCTTTCCTTATGTTTATTCCTGTTAGCTTTGGTGGGATGATTTTAAGTGTAACAGACTTAATCGATGATCCTAATTTAGATACATTTCTTATTCCATATATTGTTGCCTTTATCGCAGCGCTCATTACCTCCTATTTTTCTTTAAAATGGTTTATGAATATTATGGCTAAAGGAAACTTGAAATACTTCTCTTATTATTGCTTTATCGTTGGTATTGCTGTATTGGTATTTGTTTAAGAATGTTAATTTAGAACTAGCCTAGTTTAGATAATCGAGAATCACTGGCTTTTAACAGAGTGATCAAAAAGATATTGTTCGTTAACCACGACTTTAGAATTTTTACAGAGATTTTTCTTAAGGCTGTTTTCGTAAACTTTGTTGCTTTTAATAACCTAAAGGAACCCTACTGTATGCAGTCTAGTGGCATCTTTTCTTCTTTAAATACCTTTTAGCGTTAAACACACAGTTTTAAACAGATTATTAGGGCATATTAGCAACAATCTTTGAGAAAAGAGCCTTTCTTAAAGAGCCTACAACATGTTAACGAAAATAGCCTTAGCATAAAAGAGGCTGGGACATAATTAAAGAAGTCATACAAAAAGACGAATAAATCTAAATTCAGTTAAGCTGAAAGAAACAAGTTCGTTCCATTTCGCTGCAAACACTCGCTTTCCACGGGGAGGAAGCTGAGCCTCCTCGACGCAAGCGCCTGTGGGGTCTCAGCCTTTCCTCAATTCCCGTAGGTGCCCTAGTGTCTTCCGCTACATTCCACTCTAGTTCTTAAAAATAGTATAAAAAATCAAAAAAACTATTGAAGACGGCAAATAAAACCCGAACTATTAGGCGAATGTTTAATTTACATATCACCTAATAATTCGGGTTTATCATTAGCTTAAATACTTATGTCCCAACCTCTTTCTTGGAGCTCTATTCTTAAAATTTTTGTTTTTACATTTTTTACAATGTGTTAAATATAGTGAAATGGAGCGGAAGAAACTTGACTCCTGCGGGTGCAGAGGAAAGGTCAAGACCCCACAGGCAAAGCCGAGGAGGCTTGACTTCCTCCCCGCGGAAAGCAAGTTTCTGGAGCAAAATGGAACGTTTATTGTTGCCCATCAATTTATTTTTTAAAAGTATAAAAGTGTAGACTGACTTTCAAACCAGTATCTACCTTTTTAGAATAGTACTACCTATACTGCAATAAAAAAACGAACAACTATTTATTCATTTAACAACAATCATTGAGATAAGAGCCTATCCTAACAACTTCTTAAGTAACGCCTTCTGAACATGTAAGCGATTCTCGGCTTGCTCGAATACTGCTGAATGCTCTCCATCTATAATCGATGCTGTTACTTCTTCTTCACGATGTGCTGGTAAGCAATGTAGAAAATGATAATCAGCTTTTGCATGACTTACTAATGCATCGTTTACTTGGAAGTCTTTAAAAGCAACCAATCTTTGCTGTTGTTCACTTTCTTGCCCCATGCTTGCCCAAACATCAGTATAAATGATATCGGCGTTATGCACAGCTTCAATAGGATCATTTGTAATAACGATATTCGCTCCTGTTTCTTCAGCAAGTTTTTTTGCTTCTTCTACAATACTTGCATCAGGTTCATAGCCTACTGGACATCCTAGAGAAAAATCCATGCCCACTTTCGCAGCAGCAATCATTAGCGAGTGAGCTACATTATTTCCATCACCTAAGTAAGCTGTTTTCACACCATTGAATTTCTCTTTTAAACGATAAATTGTTTTTAAATCAGCTAATGCTTGGCATGGGTGAAATAAATCTGTTAGACCATTTATAACAGGAATACTCGCGTGTTTTGCTAATTCTTCAATTTTATCATGACCAAACGTACGAATCATGATTGCATCAACATAACCTGACAATACTTTCGCCGTATCTGATACAGGTTCACCTCTGCCTAGTTGAAGATCCTGACTACTTAAAAATAAAGCATGACCTCCAAGATGAAGCATTCCGGTTTCAAAGGATACACGTGTTCTAGTAGAAGATTTCTCAAAGATCATTGCTAATGTTTTACCTTTTAATACAGGCTGAATTGGATTTTCTTCTAAAGCAAAAGCTTCATCGATCAGTTGAATAATTTCCTCTTTGCTATAATCAAGTAGTGTTAGAAAATCTCTCTTTGCTACTGTTGTAGGCTTTTTTTGCTTCACATTAATCATTGCTTGACCACTTCCTTTCCCGTTAACTGCTGTATCGACTCAACTGAATCATCAGTTGCTGTTATTCCATTTAAACATGCATAATACGTATGAAGATTTGTAAATAAAAGCATACCCTTTTCCAGAGCGAGTTGTCTTTGTAGTTTCGCTTCATCACTATCGTTTATTGAGACAAAAATTCCTTTATCTCCTTCAACCCATAACTGAAAATCATCTGCTACAGCCTTAAGACCCGCTTCTTCAGTAGCTTTATTTGCTTCATCGTTTTCACAATCAAAGAAAACACTTGTTACATTTTCAAGATCTTTAGCAAATATTTTGCGGTAAACACTGTGTAAATTTGTTCCTACACACATACCCTCACCTGTTGCTTTCATTTCAGGTCCTAACGTAATATCTACATCATGCAGAGCATGACTTGAGAAAACCGGATATTTAACTGCAACCATCCCATTATCAGGAAACGATTTAATTGTCAGTTCACTTAACGTTTTACCACAAAGTAAATAGGTTGCATGCTTAATGACAGGAATTCCAGTTACTTTACTTATCACTGGTGCTGTTCTACTTGCACGTGGATTAACTTCAACAACAAATATGTTATTAGCGTTAATAAGGAATTGAATATTCATAATGCCACGGTAATTCAATTTCTTCACTAATTTATTTGCATATTCAGCGATTAGTGATTTCTGATTATCTGTTATATTTTGTGACGGTAAAATAGCTAAGCTATCTCCTGAATGAACTCCTGCTGGTTCAACATGTTCAATAAATGTTGGGATAAATGCTTCTTTTCCATCAGATACAAGATCAATTTCACCTTCAAGTCCTTGTACAAACTGGTCAATCAACACAGGATAAATCATATTTGTACTACCTGATAATAATGACGTTAACGTTTCATGATTATGAACAACAACCATCCCTTTTCCACCAATAACATATGATGGTCTTAATAAAACGGGATAGCCAATTTCATTTGCTCCTTTTATTGCTTCACTTGCATTATTAGCAGTTAAACCAACCGCATGTGGAATCGAAAGCTCATCTAACAAGTGATAAAACTTGTCACGATCCTCTAACCAATCTAAAGTTTCTGTGTCTGTACCTAATAAAGATACACCAGCCTTTTCTAATTGCTCAGCAAGGTTAATTGCTGTTTGTCCTCCATATTGAACAATAACAGCATCGATGTTTTCAGATTCAACAACATTTAACACATATTCAAGTGTAATTGGTTCAAAATATAGACGATCTGCTGTTTCAAAATCAGTACTAACTGTTTCAGGATTGTTATTGATCATGATCGCTTCATAGCCTAATTCTTTTAATGCTTTAATTCCATGAACTGCACTATAATCAAATTCAATTCCTTGGCCAATTCGTATCGGTCCAGAACCGATAATAAGAATTTTTTTCTTATCATTTAATGGAGGTTGTTCATTTTCACCAAAATATGTTGAGTAAAAATAATTAGTACGAGCTTCAAATTCTGCTGCACAAGTATCAACATATTTATATGACGGTTTAACCCCAGCTGCAAGTCGAGCTTTTCTAACATTTCCTTCTTCTGTTTGTAGTAAGAAAGCAATAGTTCGATCTGAAAAACCTTTTTCCTTAACCGTTGTAACTAATTCTTCATCTAATGAAGCAACGGATTGTTTCTTTAACTGATTCTCGAGATCGATAATATGTTTAAAACAAGATAAGAAGTAATAATCCATTTCAGTTATTTCATGAATTTCTTCAATTCCCATGCCTCTTCTAATAAGCTCCATCACAGCAAAAAAGCGGCGGTCATCAGTTATCTTCATTAAATCTATAAGCTCTGCAGAAGTAGATTTTTCTAGTTCTGGTAAGTACGTTCCTATGTTATCTAACTCTAACGATTCACAAGCTTTTTGCAGAGCTGCCTCTAAATTTCGCTCGATTGCCATAACCTCACCAGTAGCCTTCATTTTTGTACCTAGTTTACGATCTGCTTTATTAAACTTATCAAATGGCCATCTTGGAAACTTTACAACAACATAATCAAGAGCTGGCTCAAAGCTTGCATATGTGCTCATTGTTAAGGGGTTTTTCAACTCTTCTAATGTATAACCAACAGATAATTTTGCAGCAATTTTGGCAATTGGATAGCCAGTTGCTTTTGATGCTAATGCAGATGATCTACTGACCCGTGGATTTACTTCAATAATATAATATTGTTTGCTTTTTGGATCTAAAGCTAATTGAATGTTACATCCACCGACCACCCCAAGTGCAGATACAATTTTAATAGCTGCTGTTCTGAGCATATGATACTCTTGATCAGAAAGCGTTTGTGAAGGGGCAACAACAATTGAATCACCTGTATGCACTCCAACTGGATCAATGTTTTCCATATTACACACTGAAATACAGGTACCTTTATGATCACGAATCATTTCATATTCAATTTCCTTAAAACCTGCAATACTTTTTTCAATTAAACATTGAGTGATAGGACTTGCTTGTAAACCACTTTTTACAAACTTCTTAAACTCTTCTTCATTAGTAGCAATTCCTCCACCTTTACCACCAAGTGTGTAAGCTGGACGAATAATAATCGGAAAACCAATCTTATTCGAAAATTCGATTGCTTCCTCTAATGTTGTTACAATTGAGCTTTCTGGAATAGGCTCATTTAGATCATACATCAATTGACGAAATTCATTCCGATCTTCACCCTTACGAATCGAATCGATTGATGTTCCTAATATTTGCACACCATACTTTTCTAACACTCCAGCTTCATGAAGCTCCATCGCCAGGTTTAGTCCTGTTTGACCTCCTAATGATGCGAGCAGACCATCAGGCTTTTCCTTTTCGATGATTTTAGCTAAGCTTTCAACTGTTAATGGTTCAAAATACAAAACATCTGAATATTCTTCATCAGTCATAATTGTTGCCGGATTATTGTTTACAAGAACAACTGTATAGCCTTCTTCCTTTAATGCTAAACATCCTTGTGTACCAGCATAATCGAACTCTGCCGCTTGACCTATAACAATAGGACCAGATCCAATCACAACAATTTTTTTTATAGATTCGTTTTTAGACATAAAGCATATCTCCTTTTGCAGCCTTGACTAATTCTAAAAATTCATCAAACATCCATTCACTATCTGATGGTCCTGGATGTGCTTCTGGATGAAATTGCGCTGTTAATAGTGGTAATGTTGCATGCGATAATCCCTCGATCGATCCATCATTGATATGATAAAAGCGAACACTTAAGTCTGTATTCTTAAGACTATCTCCAATTACAACATAGCTATGGTTTTGAGACGTCATAAAAACCTTCTTCGTTTTGTTATCAAAAACAGGCTGATTCGCCCCTCTATGTCCGAATAATAGCTTTTTCGTTTTTGCACCAAATGCTAAAGAAATTAATTGGTGACCTAAGCAAATTCCAAATGTCGGATATTTCACAACTAATTGTTTAATTTGTGAGAAATAAGCTGATAATTGTTCAGGATCTCCTGGACCATTTGATAATAATATTCCATCTGGATTCAGTTCATTTACCTGGTCCATCATTTTAAAAGGAACAGTTGTTACTTTACAGCCTAATTTTAATAATGCAGTTAAAATGGATTTCTTAAATCCAAAGTCTATTAATGCAATATGTTTATCTCCGTCACCATATGTTTCTATTGATGATGAAGCAACTTCAAATACACCATTTTCAAATATTTCACAAGGCTGTTCTTCTTTATGTTCAAAAGGAGAAATCGTTGCAGCCATTGATCCATGATTACGGATTTTTTTCACAACAGCACGTGTATCAATATGATGAATAATAGGAATATTCCACTTCTCTAAATATTCCTTCATGCTGTACTTTGCTTCAAAATGAGAATAATTCGATGTACATTCATATAAAACGACAGCCTTGACCTGTGGCTTTTTGCTTTCATCATCATTTATGTTAATGCCATAGTTTCCAATTAAAGGATACGTAAATACAACAATTTGATTTTTATATGAAGGATCTGTTAACACCTCTTGATATCCTGTCATTCCTGTAAAAAACACAACTTCTCCGTTAACATCCTCAGTTGTTCCATTTTCAAGCTTTCCTTTAAATACCGAACCATCTTCTAAATGGAGAAATCCTTTCATCTGTTTACACCTCGTTTGTAATCATTCTTATATAATTTGAGTCTATGACTCTACAGTAAGATCAATAATGAATATTTATTATAAATATAGTATTTTTATTCATATAATAGTAAAAAAAATTCACTCTAAAGGGTATTCACTGACTGCTTTAGCTGTGCAAAGGATTGATCTATTTTTTCGATCGCTAAGTCTAGTTCATCGTATGAAACTGTTAGCGGTGGAATGATTCGTATAACATTGGGACCAGCTCCGATAACTAATAAGTTATTTTCACGTAGCTCAGTAATAATCGTTCCTGCATGTTCGCCGCAATCAATTCCAATTAATAAACCTTTCCCACGAATTTCTTTGACAATAGGATGATGTCCAACTGTTTCTTGCAATTTAGTTAACAGATATTTACTTTTGTTATCTACTTCTTTTAAAAAGTCATCTGTTAATATTTTTGTAAGTGTTGCCTTAGCTGCAGCCATTGCAACCGGGTTTCCACCAAAAGTTGATCCATGACTTCCAGCTTGAAAGGATCCTATTAAAGATTCTTTACCAATCATTGCTCCAACAGGAATGCCATTTCCTAACCCTTTAGCAGATGTAACAATATCTGGTGACAAACCAAAATGCTGATAAGCAAACGGTTTTCCTGTACGGCCAATTCCAGTTTGTACTTCATCTATAATTAGTAAAGCACCAATTCGTTGGCAAGTTTCATTTACTTTATTTAAGAATTCTTGGCTTGCTGGAACAACTCCACCCTCACCTTGAATAACTTCTAACATAATTGCGCCAACATCATTTCCTAATTTTTCTAATGCTTCTAAGTCATTGTATGGAAGGTATTCAAATGTCTCAAGAAGAGGACCAAATCCTTGTTGAATTTTCTCCTGACCAGTTGCTGACATTGTTGCAAACGTTCTGCCATGAAATGATTGAAGAAAAGTGACAATCTTTGTTTTTCCTGTATATTTACGTGCTAGTTTAATAGCAGCTTCATTTGCCTCTGCTCCACTATTACAGAAAAATACCGCATCTCCATCACTAGACTCAACAAGTAGCTTTGCAACATCCTCTTGTATTGGTTGATGAAACAGGTTACACATATGCCAATATTCTTTAAGCTGTTCTTGAATCGAAGCTAGCACATCTTCATCTGCGTGTCCTAAGTTACATACAGCAATTCCAGATACAAAATCTAAATATTTTTTTCCATTTATATCTGTAATCCATGAACCCTTTGCTTCTTTCACAGTGATATCCCATTTTGCGTATGTTGGAAATTGATAGCTCATGTCGACAATACCTTCCTTTCTTTCACGATTTTAGTGCCTTTAAATTCATTATCTTCTAGAAAAGCTTCCTGACCACTTACAATAATTACTTCCTTACAAACATCTGAAAGTGTAGCAACAGCAGATTGAACCTTTGGAATCATTCCACCTGTTATTACTTCACTATTAATTAGCGACCTAATTTCAAATGGTGTAATTTCATTAATCAATTGTTTATCTTGATCTAAGATACCCGGAACATCCGTAACAAATAAGAACTTGGTAGCTCCTACAGCATTTGCAATAGCCGCAGCTGCTAAATCCGCATTCACATTTAATGTATCATGAGATATTGTTCTAGCTAATGGTGCTACAACAGGTATATAGCCATTTTCCATTAATAATCCAACTGCCTCAGTATCAACAGCATTTACTTTTCCTACTAATCCAAGATGTTCTTTATCAAGATAATCTGCTCTTAATAAGCCTGCATCACTGCCTGATACACCTATTGATTTTAACCCTTTTTGCTGTAACAAATTAGAAAGCTGTTTATTAATTTTTCCAGCTAAAACCATTTCAGCAACCTCTAAAACAGCTTCTGTTGTTTTTCTTTGACCATTAAAGAATTCTGTTTCTATGTTTAATGCTTGTAGCATTTTCGTAATATCCGGTCCGCCACCATGTACAATCAGTACCTGCCAATTTTGTTCAATCAAAGCTTTTAAACTATGAAAAAATGACTCTGACAACTGATGAACTGTGCTTCCACCACATTTTAATACAACTGTTTTTGTCATACCAATCTCCTTATGTTCTATAGCTTGCATTGATTTTCACATAATCGTAAGTTAAATCACAACCCCATGCTTTACCTGTTTCTTCACCAACACCAAGATTCACCTTAATTTTTACTGAATCTTGTTTTAAGTATTCTGTAGCAATTTCCTCTGAAAAAGCTTGAGGGCTATTTGCTGTAAATAAGCATATATCTTCTAAATAAATATCTATTTTCTCAGGCTGCACAGAAGCTTCACTATAACCAACTGCACAAATAATTCTTCCCCAGTTAGCATCTGCCCCATATACAGCAGTTTTCACTAAGCTTGATCCTACAATTTTCTTAGCAACAACATTTGCTTCTTGTTTCGTTTTAGCACCTGTAACTTCTACTTCAATAAGCTTTGTTGCACCTTCACCGTCTTTTGCAATTTGCTTTGCAAGCTCTTCACTTACTTCTTTAAATGCTGCCTTGAAATCATTCCACTGTGGGTGAGTTTCATTAAGCTGCTCATTACCTGCTTGGCCGTTTGCCATCACAAGTACCATATCATTTGTTGAAGTATCTCCATCAACTGTAATTTGATTGTATGTTTTATCTGTTACTTCACTTAATAATGATTGAAGTGATGCTGAATCTATATTAGCGTCAGTTGTCACAAATGATAGCATTGTAGCCATATTTGGATGAATCATACCTGATCCTTTAGCTGCTCCACCAATCACTACTTTTTTTCCGTCAATTTCCACTTCATAACATGATGTTTTCATAACTAGATCTGTTGTTAAAATCGCATTTTGAAAAGCATTAGCTGAGTCACTTGTTGCTTTTGGTTGTAGCTGTTCAATTCCCGTACGAATTTTATCCATTTTTAAAAATTCACCAATTACCCCTGTTGATGCAACAGCTACATAATGTGGTTGAATTTCAAATAAACTTGCACATCTTTCACGCATCTCATAAGCATCTTTAACTCCTTGCTCACCAGTACATGCATTAGCATTCGCACTATTAACAATAATTGCTTGTAAAAGGCCTTCTTTTCCGATACTTTCTTGAGTCACTTTTAAAGGTGCTGCTTGAAAATGACTTTGAGTATAGACAGCTGCACAATTAGCAGGCACTTCACTAAATATTACACCTAAATCATTTTTGTTATATCTAAGACCTGCGTGAACACCATCAGCAGAAAATCCTTTTGGTGTAACGATGGATCCATCATTAATTTTTGTAATAGCAGATGTTTCTTTTGTTTCTAACACTGCATTTCCCTCCCTAGTTGTCATTTGAATGGCTCCTATTAATGACTATCATCACGCTTTAAATACATATAAGATACCATTCTTTTGATGGCCGTTTCGAAAACAGCTCTATGGATAAATAGGGGCAAAGTACAATCCGGTTGTTTCTTCAAAGCCGTTCATAATATTGAAGTTTTGTACCGCTTGACCTGCTGCACCTTTCATTAAGTTATCAATAACTGCAACGATTGTTATTCTTCCTGTTCGCTCATCAACCTTTAATCCTATGTCACAAAAGTTTGATCCATACACTTCTCTAGTTGAGGGAAACTCATTATCTTTACGAATTCGCACAAACGGTGAATTCGAATAAAATTCATTATATAAATCTAGTAATTTTTCAGTTGTTGTGGTTTCTGTTAAACTTACATAAATCGTTGCCATAATACCTCTTGTCATTGGCATTAAGTGTGTATTGAACGAAATAAATGAAATTGAATCATTTAAATTATGTAGCGCTTGTTCAATCTCAGGTATGTGTTGATGTTCATGAACTTTATAGATTTTTACATTTTCATTTACCTCAGAATAATGTGTTCCTGGAGATGCATTTCGCCCAGCACCTGATACACCTGTTTTAGCATCAACGATAATTGATTTCTCATCTATTAGTTTCTGTTTAACAACTGGTGCTAAACCTAATATTGTTGCTGTTGGAAAGCATCCTGGATTTGCAAGCAATTGAGCATTTGCAATGTCTACTTTATTCAACTCAGAAAGTCCATATACTGCACCTTCAAGAATTTCTTCTTCAACACATTCACGTTTATACCATTGCTCATAAACACTTTTTTGTTTTAATCTAAGGTCCCCAGATAGATCAATGATTTTCACATCTGAGTTTATAAATTGTGGTGATAATTTGCTTGATACACCTGGTGGAGTAGCAAGAAATAAAACATCCACATTTTTTTTCATTTCTTCAACATCTATATTTTTCAATCTATGATCGCTTAAGTTATTTAAATGTGGAAAAGATTGTGTATAAGGTACATCCATTTCTGAAGATGAATAAAGTATACATTCGTCGACATGTGGATGATTGGATAATATCCGATACAATTCGACTCCGCCATAACCAGTTGCCCCAACAATTCCGACTTTCACCAAATCACCTTCTCCTTAACAAGTTCATTTTCTGAATTTATTCCTCAATTATAAATATGTATAAAAATAAAATCAAGTGTATAAATAATATTTTTTACTAATTTTTCTGATAAAATTATTCTTATTTAATACTATGATTATCTTTAAAGGTGAGAAATCACATTTATAGATATACATAAAGCTGTATATTAAAGAAGCCCCTCCTGCAATTGATCAGATCTCTTCACTATAATTCAGAGTACCATCATTAATCCAATCAACTTAGAATTTTCACAAAGGCTCTTTTCTGAAAGATTGTTGCTAAACGACCTCATTATCTATTAGAAACACTTTTTTTTCTCATAAATATAAGGTTTCTAGAAGAAAAGAAAAACAAAAAAGTTTACGAAAATAGCCTTAACAAAAAACCTCCATTGAAATAGAGCTTTGTCTCCCTAAAAAGACAAAGCTCTTTTATTCTACTACCTTCAATAATAAGGGTATGGATAAGCTGGGTAGTAAGGATACGGATATGGAGGTCTTGGAGTTAATAATGCTCCAGCTGCTAATCCTGTTAAAAACGGGAATCCAAATCCAAATCCACCTAAACCAAAGCCTGGGCGACCAAATCCTACACCTGGAAAAAAACCTAAACCTGAGCCAAATCCACCTAAACCGAAACCTGGACGACCAAATCTTGGGCGACCAAAACCAAAGCCTGGGCGAAAAATTCTTTCATCTGATGGGTAGACGTTATAAATATTATCATTATAGTAATGATTCATTCTCGAATACACTCCTTAGTTTTTATTCAATATCATCCTATTCACTAGTCATATGTCTATAAACTTGTACCTAATAAATGTGTATTCGCCTATAAAATGAAATGAAACGAAAGAAAAAAACAATAAAAAACTGAAGAGCCACAATCGGGTCTTCAGTATCTAGTATTGAAATAAATTAGACTTCTTTTTTATTTAGGAATAGATCGATGAAAAATAGCTCTCTATTGTCAAAAAACGACATATTAGGGAGCTATTTATTATACTATTTTTAATCTATTAGCTAGCCTTTAGAAACATTGTTATACAAATGAAAATAACTATACAATTTAGAACGAAACTACTTACTATTCGATTGGTCTCTTAAATATATGTTGTTTAGTATATTCATCAGTAATTATCATTAGCTAACCTACTAGATCCTATACTAATTTTGTTTATATCATTGAACCCCTAAAGCAATTTTAGCAATTCGTGACATTCTGTCTTTTGTCCATGGTGGACTCCAAACAATATTCACCTCAGTGCTTTTAACCTCTGGAATGTCATAAAGTGCTTCTTTCACTTTTTCAACTATAGTTCCTGCAAGTGGACAGCCCATTGAAGTTAATGTCATTGTTACCTCTGTTTGACCGTTTTCGTCCATATCTACGTCATATACAAGACCTAAATTAACAATATCCACCCCTAGTTCTGGGTCTTCTACTGTTTCTAAGGCACCGTAAATGTTTTCTTTTAGTAATTCATCCATATTTAAAACTCCTTTCACACTTTTTATTGAATGGTAGCACTCATTCTAATCTCGTTCATAGTAATTCCCAACAAGTATAGTAAAGAGAACGAAGATGAAAAGAATTTTGCTTACTTACAAGGGTTTCTTCAATTATAAATATTTCTCAAACCAATCGACTAATGCTAGCACACCTTCACGAGATACCTTATGATCTGCTAATGGATCGGCGATAAATTTAAGCTTATTCGGTTCTTGCTCATACATAGGGACAATTTCTTTATAAAATTGATACGTAGGAGCAAATGGCACAACATCATCTCGTTCACCATGCCAGAATAACAATGGTCGATTATTTAGTTTCTCCCTTTGTAAGCTTAAATCATATTTTTCTAAAAATAAAATTTGCTTCTCTATTTCTTCATTAGAAAGAGGAATCTCCATACCATTTTGACGCAATGAATAAAGTTGTCCTTTTAATAAGGTTGTATAGCAAGGGCTCCCCATCAAGCTCACCGCTGCTTTAATCCATTCATATTTTGTTAGTGCTCCTAAAGTTGTGATTCCACCCATTGATGTACCAGCTACACCAATTCTATTTGAATCAATTAGTTCCTGCTCTTCAAAGTACTCTTTTAACGTTTTCAATTCTTCTATTTCATTTACAACAATTTTCCAGAAATGCATACTTAATTCTGTAGAATCGAATTGTTTACTTCTCTCACCATGAAATAGTGCTTCAGGTAAAATGACCCGAATTCCTTTTTCTGCCAGGTAATAAGCATAATGCAAATTATTTTCCTTGGCACTTGTAAATCCATGGATAAACATAACCAATGGAGTTTTATTATTTTTATCAGTTTGGTTTACAATATGTAGTAGTGGAATGTTTGCTACATTCATTTTTTCAACAATTACCAAAAATAACGCGCCTCCCTAACTATTCTTCCTCAAATTAATTGTAACATGTAGACATAAAACTTGGAAAAAAGATACACTTAATATGAGTCAAGTATATTTGTGGGGAATGTTAATATGTTATTTAAGATTTACCAGAATTGCACTGTGAGTTAAAAATTAATGTTGATAAAAGGAGATATTATGGAGAAAAAACCTTTCTTAATTGCTCTAGATCTAGATGGTACTCTTTTAAAAGATGATAAAACAATTTCCACATACTCAAAAGAGATTATAAAAAAAGCAAAGGATGATGGCCATATTGTCTGTATAGCAACAGGCCGACCATTTCGTTCAAGCTCTATCTATTATGAAGAATTACAGCTAACTACACCCATTGTTAATTTTAATGGAGCTTATATCCATCATCCACAAAATGATCAATGGGGTACATACCATACAACGTTAGATGTAAATGTTGTTAAACAGATCGTTGAAGTTGCTGAAAAACATGATATACATAATATGCTAGCTGAAATTATTGATGATGTTTATTTTCATTATCATGATGAGAAGCTTCTTGATGTGTTCGGTATGGGAAATCCAGAAATAACAATTGGAGATTTAAGAAGTAATTTAGGTAATGATGTAACAAGTGTTCTTATTCATGCTCCTGAAGACAATGTAGAAAAGATAAGAAGTTACCTATCAGATGTCCATGCAGAGGTTATTGATCATAGAAGATGGGCTGCTCCATGGCATGTCATAGAAATAATTAAAGCCGGAACGAATAAAGCACTTGGACTCCAAAAAATTTCTTCTTATTATAATATACCTTCTGAACGAATTATTGCTTTTGGTGATGAAGATAACGATTTAGAAATGCTTGAATATGCGGGGCATTGGTGTTGCGATGGACAATGCAATAGATAAAGTTAAAGCAGTTGCAAATAAAGAAACACGCTCAAATGAAGAGGATGGAATTGCTCACTATCTAAAGGATGTTTTAGGACTTTAAATTTTTCAAATTCTAGAGAAAACCTTATATATTACCATTTATATAATCCCTTTGTTCGCACACAATATTAGTGACGTTATTTAGCGTCACAATTTCAAAGGGGGGCTTTTTCAATGGGTAAACGTAACAAATCTAAACGTTTTGTTCAGCAAGGCAAAGATACAGTTGCTAAGCACGATGAGAGGTTCCCTTACCATTCAACATTATCTCAAGTAGAAGAAGCGAACAAAAACGAAGACACCTCACGTGGAGGGATATAAGTGACAAACCCATTATTTCAACAAGCTCGTGAAGCTGTAGCATATGCTAATTCAATTGCAAATGGAATTGAACAAGGTGATCAACAGGAAGCAGTGATGAAAGCAAAAAACGCTTTATCTTCTGCTTATGCCAATTGCACTGATGCTGAAAGAGCACAGTTAAGTGAATTTCAACAAACTCTTCAGTCAATATAAAGAATAGAGTATGGGACATAAGTATTTAAGCTAAGGAAATCCCGAATTATTAGGTGATATGTCAATTAAACATTCGCCTAATAGTTCGGGATTTTTATTTGCAGTCTTCAATGTTTTTTTGATTTTGCATACTATTTAAGAACTAGTGGAATGGAGCGGAAGACATTTGACTCCTGCGGGTGCAGAGGAAAGGCTAAGACCCCACAGGCGCGCAGCTTACGAGGAGGCTTAACTTCCTCCCCGGCGAATCTTATGTCTGCAGCGCAATGGAACAAACTTGTTTCTTTCAACCTGAATTTAGGTTTATTCGTCTTTTTAAATTATTTCTTTAATTATGTCCCAGCCGCATTTTTAATAATTCGTACACAGTTAGTGGAATGGAGCGAAAAGCAACTGTCTAGATAAAAAGTGATGTAATTTAATCCTTTCTAAAAAAGCCGTATATTCCTGTTGTTTGAACAACATTTGTAAATGCATTAGGATCTACTTCTTTTATTACCTTTTCCAAATCATATAATTCGTATCTTGTAATGACGATGATCATCATATCCTTAGGTTCATTAGTGAAGCCCCCTTTTGCAGGAATAGTGGTAATTCCTCTTACTAGTTTGGAATGGATCGCTTTTTTTAAATCATCAGCTTTTTTAGTAATGACCATAGCTGTAAGTTTTTCATGTCTTGTATGAATTGCATCAATTACTCTTGTTGATACATATAAAGTGACCAGTGTATAAAGTGCTTTTTCCCAGCCATATAGTAAACCTGCAGTTAAGATTATAATTGAATTGAGCATAAAGAAATAAGTTCCAACAGGTCTATCTTTCATTCGAGATAAAATCATCGCAATGATATCAAGCCCTCCTGTTGAAGCACCATATTTTAATGTCATACCAACACCGATCGCCACAATAACTCCACCGAATACCGCATTTAATAAGATATCCTCTGAAAGAGAGTGTAGTGGAATAATACCTAAGAAAAAGGTTGTTGCTGCTACACTTAGAAAGCTATAAAGTGTAAATGATTTCCCTACTTTTTTCCAACCTAATATAGTAACCGGAATATTTAGTAATAACAATAAAATACCTGTGGAAACATAAAAAGGAGTGTATTCTTCAATGACACTAGAAAGAAGCTGGGAAACACCCGTAAACCCACTTGCATACACACTTGCAGGAATTAAAAATAAGTTTAATGAAATTGCATTAAGTAAAGCACCAATTATCACAACGATTGTCTTTTTTATCTCGGAACTTATACTCAACATAAAACCTCCCCTGTGTTATTTTATTATCGTATACTTGGTTTTCCCCTTTTATTAAGAAATGAATACAAAGATTGTAATTTAATTGAAGGATGGTAAACTTAAAGTATTAATATATCCATACATAACAAAAATGAGGTGTTTCAATGAATGTTCACATTTTAGCCGATAGTGCATGTGATTTACCTATAGAATATTTTGAAGATCACTCTATCTCCTTTCTACCTCTAAGTGTTGATTTAGATGGTAATCAACTAACAGATCAGCAAGAGGCAAGTCCTAAGAAAATATATGATGCAATGCGAAACGGTGCTATTGTTAAAACGTCACAAGTTTCACCTTTGTTATTTAAAGAAGTCTTTACTGAATTAGCTAAAAAAGGTACACCTAGTATATATGTTGCTTTCTCATCTGAACTTTCAGGAACATATCAAACCGCAATGATGATTCGGAATGAAGTTTTAGAAGAATTTCCTAACTTTGAATTGGCCATTATTGACTCAAAATGTGCTTCACTAGGATATGGTCTAGCCGTAATGTATGCAGTTGGTCTTGCAGAAGATAATCAATCTTTTACGCAGATTGAAGAAGCTGTAAAAATTTACTGTCCAAAAATCGAACACATTTTCACTGTAGATAATCTTGAATATTTAGCCCGTGGCGGCAGAATTAGCAAAGCTTCTGCATTTGTTGGTGGCTTGCTAAATATCAAACCTTTATTACATGTTGAAGAAGGTAAGTTAATACCGCTAGAAAAAATTAGAGGACGTAAAAAAGTTCTAAAACGAATTATTGAGGTCATGAAAGAACGTGGTGTTAATTTACAAAATCAAACAATTGCTATAAGTCATGGTGACGATATAGATGTGGCAAATGAGATGAAATCATTAATCCAAGAGGAGTTTTCTCCAAAAGAGGTTTATGTTAACTTTGTTGGAGCAGTTATTGGTGCACATTCTGGTCCTGGTACGTTAGCGATTTTCTTTTTAAATGATGAAATCTAGTTGCCTTTAGTCATACATATTCAGCTCTGGAAGTGGGAATGATAAGCTTATACTTCTTTGAAAGGAGCTTCTTCATGCCACATACTAGTGATAATGATAAAAAAGCTAAAGATAATAATGCGAAACGTCATGAGAAAAACATGATGCGTGAAAAAAATCGTGAGCGTGGCGAGCGCCAATATTCTAAAAAAACTGATCATCTTTAATAAGATCGTTTGATTATATTTGTATGAGAATGCCTATAATGGAAATCATCAAAAAAGACGTTCAAACTTAATTTGAACGTCTTTTTCTTATTATCTTACTTTAATTTGAATGCTCCAACTGTTGAATTTAAATCATCTGTTAATTCTCGTAATGTAACTACCTTGCCAACAATTTTCTCAAAGGCAATTAATTGTTCAGATGTTGATGCTGAGATTTCTTCATTTCCTGCAGCTGATTCTTCAACAACTGCACTAATACTTTCAATTGTATTTAGTACTTGTTCACCAAACACCTTTGAATTTTGAGTACCTTCTAATAAAGATGTTAGGCGCTCTTTCATTTCCTCAACTTTTGTTTCAATATCTCCAAATGCATTTGTTGTTTGATCCATTGACAATTGTTGCTCTTGTGCAATTAGAACACCCTTTTGAACTGAATCTGAAATTCCTGAAATTCCTTCTTTTATTTTAGAAACCATCTCAAAGATATGTTTAGTAGATTGTGTTGCTTCCTCAGCAAGCTTTCTTACTTCATCCGCAACAACAGCAAAGCCTTTACCAGCTTCACCTGCACGAGCAGCCTCAATTGCTGCATTAAGAGCTAATAAATTTGTTTGATCTGCAATACCTGAAACGGCTTGAGCCATATTTTCAATTTCCGATGCATAATTAGCAAACGTTTTTGTTGCATGATCTATTGTGTGACTTGTTTTTTGGTTTTCTACAATTAAATCGCGCTGTGTTTTAATTGCTTCTTGACCAGAGTGAATGGCTGAAACGGCTTCAATCGCAAACGATACTGATTCCTTTGAGCTTGAAACATTTTGTTTCGTTTCGATTTCCATTTTTTCTATTAAGGTAACAGCATCTTGTAAGTCGTTTGAAATAGTTTGTGACCCGATCGCCATCTCGTTTGTTGAAACGGCAACTTGATTTGTGATATCAGTAAGTCCCTTATTCTCTGTTTCAAGTTCTTTAGCAAAACCTTCAACATCTTTACTCACTGTATCAATTGAAAATATCAATTTCTTAAGTTGATCCACCATACTAGTAAATGATTTATTTAATGCACCAAGCTCATCTTTTCCTTTATAGTTAATATCTTCGATCAGTAGATTACCTGAAGCAATTTGTTTTGCATTGAGTGATAATTTCTTTAAAGGACGTGTAATTGAGTTCGTCATTCTGATTGCGAAAAACATCGATAGGACAACTAAAAGAATACTTCCAATAATCGCTGAAACGATAATAAATGAAATTTTCTTTTCTAAATTATTCTGTAAGATCGTATAGTTTTCATTAGCATATTCATTTAATAAATGAACATCATTCATAATACCTGATAAACGAATAGATTGGCGTTTAGCTTCAGCATTATTCTTACTATCTAAAGCAGTTGTTGCCTCACCTTTCCACTGTTCGTACTTTTCAACAGCACTTTTTAAAGCTCCTGAGCTATTTTCATCAGAAATACTTTTGTTTAAAGAACTGTATAATTCTTCAGTTTCCTTTATACTTGCTAGTACTTCCGCCTTTTGAGCATCAGTTGGCGTCACAGAGAAATTATTTAATCCTTGTTTTGTACTTGTTAACTCTCCTTGAAGCTGCTTAATATTAAGTAAGCTTCCTACTTGATCCTGGCTTGAGGACTGTATAGATAGCATATTATAAATAATAAATGCGATCATTAGGATCGCTAATGATAATACACTTATTGAGTTTATTAGTAGTTTATTTTTGATTGTCATGATGTCCTCCTAGCTTCCGTTTGATAGCTTCTCTTTCCAATCTTCAATTTGCTTTCTCTCTTCATTTGTAAAATTATTTACTCTAAGAGGTGCTAGACCAATTCCATCTTCCGCTATTCCAAGCTCAACATGACCAGTTTGTACATTACCATCATCTGTAAGCTGCTTAGCCATTTGATACATTGCTACATCAACATTTTTTAACATTGATGTTATAACAGCTTTCTCTGCATAAAAGTATTGATCACTATCTACACCAATCGCAAACACTTTCTTTGCTTGAGCTTCCTTTAACATACCTACACCTGTAAAACCTGCTGCTGCATATAATACATCAACACCATTATCAATCATTTCACGTGTAAGACTAGCCCCAAGTTGATCATTACCAAAATCACCTGCATATTTCACATCAACAGTGATAGTAGGGTTAATAGATTTTGCACCTTCTACAAATCCTTGCTCAAATTTATTAATTAGTGGAACATCATCTCCACCTATAAAGCCTAATTTATTCGTTTTTGTTGTGAGAGCTGCAGTAACGCCTGCTAAAAAGCTTCCTTGATCTTCCTTGAAGGTAATAGATGTTACATTTTCAAGATCTGAAACTGCATCTATTAATATAAAACGTTGTTCTGGAAACTTTTTTGCTACTTTTTCAAGATCTTCCTGAACCATGAATCCCAAGCCAACGACAACATCATGATTATCATTAACTAGTTCTGTCAGTCCTTTTTCATATGTCTCTGATTCCTTTAGCTCTCGATAATCAAAAATTATTCCTAATTCATCTCTTGCTCTTTCAAGTCCTGCAAATGCTGAATCACTAAAAGATTGATCTCCTAGACCAACATCAGATAGCATGATCCCTATTTTCACTTTATTATCTACCAAATTAGTTGTTTCTTGCTGAGAACACCCAGAAAGTATAATCATGATCGTTATTAGCAACGCTGTTACATTCTTGGTAATAGTCATTTCTGTACCTCTCTTTTATTATCTTTTTTTAACACCTTACTTTTATCGACAAATTACTGCATATTTTTATGTTTTTAGACATTTTTCTTTCGTTTTCTAACTATTGTATGCTTTAATCCATAAGAAAAGGCTTTCACTACTCATCAGTAGTGAAAGCCTCTAAAATTCAGCTTATTTTTTTAATTCTTTAAAGTAAGTCCAACCTTCTTCTTGGTAAACTCGATCATTTTTCATTAAATGTCCCATCGCTCGTTTAAATGCTGCTTTACTCAGATTAAAACGTTCCTTAATATCATCAGGATCACTTTTATCTGTAAAAGGCATTGCACCTCCACGTTCTTGCATATATGCGTAAATTCTTTCTGCATCTCCACTTAATGCCTCATGCTTTCTAGGAAGTAAAGAAACGTTAATTGTTCCATCTTCTTTCACATCGATGACACGTCCTGTCACAGTTTCACCTAGACGCGGCTCTACTTGTCTTTGTGAAGAATGAATAAAACCTTTATATCCTTCTTCGGTTATGATAAATGAACCAGCTATTATCATTCGATACACTGTTCCTGTTATTTCTTTATTAAATATAGATCTATCAGCATCTTTAAATAAAGGCTCAACTATTTCCTCTGTTGCTAATCGAACAAAGAACTTACCATTATGCGAAACCTTTAAGGTGCAATATAGCTTGTCTCCCACATTTGGCCATACTTCTCTTAAAAATGGAAGGTGATCTTCAGTTACTAATGCATCTTTGCTTAAACCTATGTAAACAAATGCCCCCATATCATCGACTACGTCAACAACATCCACCCAACCATAAGTACCTTCAGTTATAATCGGTTTTTTCATAGTAGCATATAATCGATCCTGAGAATCTACACCAAAGAAGACCTCAATTTCTTCTCCTACTTCAATTTCTTCTGTTACTTCATTATTATGCAACAGTACACGATCACTTCCGTCTGTTAAAAAATAGCCAAAATCCACTTTCTCGTCTACTGTTAATGTTTCAAATGTACCTGGTATCATTCTTGTTTCATATCCTTTCGTATTTGAACTATCAACTATACATTTAAGGTTGTTTTTTAATAGAAGTTACTCCTTATTTTATACTAGTGGCAGTAATACAATCCCTACCACATTTGGTTTATTTATCAAGGCTGTTTTCGTAAACTTTGTTGTTTTTAGAATCATGTTGGAAACAACTCTGTATAAAATCTAGTGGCATCTTTTCTTTACAAATTGCACCTTTTATGTGATAACACACTGGTTACAACAGATAATGACGTCTATTAACAACATTCCTTCAGAAAAGAGCCTTTATCAAAGAAAAGAAGTAAAGATTCTTATCTAATAGAAAAGGGATCTTCGCTTCAAAATAACTTTAAATTTCGTAATAGTTGTGATGCTTGTTTTATTTTACTATAATCAACCTATATTATATACGTTATGGAGGATTATTATGGCTAAAGATAATTCATTTGACATTGTTTCAAAAATTGAGTTCCCTGAGGTAACAAATGCAATTAGTATCGCAATGAAAGAAATAGCTACTCGTTATGACTTTAAAGGTAGCAAAAGTACCATTTCATTAGAAAAAGAAGAATTGGTTTTAGTTTCTGATGATGAATATAAGCTTGAACAACTTAAGGATGTATTAATCTCAAAGCTAATTAAACGAGATGTTCCGATCAAAAATATTTCATATAAGAAATTAGAAAATGCATCTGGTGGTACTGTTCGCCAAAAGGCAGAATTAGTTTCAGGAATTGATAAAGACAATGCAAAAAAAATCAACAGCATCATTAAGGACAAAGGTCTGAAAGTTAAAACACAAATTCAAGACGATCAAATTCGTGTAACTGGTAAAAACAGAGATGACCTACAATCCGTTATATCAGCAATCAGAGAAGCAGACCTACCAATTGATGTTCAGTTTATTAATTACCGCTAATAATTAGTAAAGGCTCTTTTCTTGAAAAATTGTTGTTAATTGCCCTGATTTTGCAGTTGAACCATTGTTTTTATTGCATAAAAAAGTTCTAATCTGTGAAGAAAAGATGCCACCATGCTTGATGCAGTGTTGTTTACTTGAAATTGCAAAAGCAACAACGTTTACGAAAACAGCCTTAGTAAAAAATGAATATTTCGGGGTCAGACCCCCTATCAAGGTCTGCCCCTTTCCACTAGTCTCCTCAATAAAAAACTACATATATCTTATAAATTATCATTTTACTATTGATATTTTTCTGATTATTAGATAAATTAGTTGTAATGCTTTTTATTGCATTAAAGTAAATATGTAATTTCATATCTTATCAAGAGAAGCTGAGGGACTGGCCCATTGAAGCTTCAGCAACCGGTTCAAACGAGTGAAGATCTAGTTAGCTTGATTTATACTTTTTTAAAATCAGCTCAACCTATGATTCCCATCTGAGTGCCAAGGTGCTAATTCCAGATAAGCATGTAAAATGCTTGTAAGATAAGGGGAAGCTTATGATCATTCAGTCTTCTTCTTAAGAAGGCTTTTTTTATTTATCGGGGGCTCTTCGATTATATAACATGTAAAAGCCATTTATTTTAATAATTTTTATATCTATTCATTAATAGATCGGAGGATATTTCAGTGGCAAATAAATTTTTGGAAGATTTAAAGAATAAGATTTTGATTGGTGATGGAGCTATGGGAACAATGCTTTATTCTCATGGTGTTGATCGATGTTTCGAAGAATTAAATATCTCAAAGCCTGATGATGTTCAACGTGTTCATGAAGCATATATTTCTGCTGGTGCCAACCTTATCCAAACAAATACGTACGGTGCAAATGATATTAAACTCTCACGCTATGGTCTTGAGGATGATATTAGACAGATTAATAAACAAGCTGTAGCAATTGCAAAAAAAGCAGCAGCTAACTCAGCTTACGTTTTCGGAACAATTGGTGGAGTTCGCTCTTTCAAAAAAAGTGCTCACTCAAATGATGAAATCAAACGTAACTTCAGAGAGCAGCTTTTTATCCTTCTAAATGAGGATGTTGATGGGATTTTACTTGAAACTTATTATGATTTGGAAGAAATGAAAGCAGTCCTTCAAATTGCTCGTAAGGAAACAACAAAACCAATTATTGCAAATGTTTCCCTTCATGAAGCCGGTGTATTACAGGATGGAACTTCATTAAGGGATGGCTTTTTAACATTAGAAGATCTTGGTGCCAATGTCGTTGGCTTGAACTGTCGTTTAGGTCCATATCATATGATTCAATCACTAGAAGAAGTGCCAATTCCAACAGAATCCTATCTTTCTGTATTCCCAAATAGCAGCTTACCTGCTATGAACGAAGGTCGTCTTGTTTATGAATCTGATGAAAGTTATTTTAGAGAAAGTGCACTCAAATTCAGAGAACAAGGTGTTCGTTTAATTGGAGGTTGCTGTGGAACAACACCTAACCATATTAAAGCAATGTCAGAAGCTGTAGCCGATCTTGCTCCTATTACAGATAAACAAGTTCGTGTACCAAATAATGTGATCACTGTATCTTCAGACCACTCTGATGATCTACCGCCATTACAGGATATTGTAAAGCAAAAACGCTCAGTGATCGTTGAATTAGATCCTCCTAAAAAATTAGGAATGACTAAGTTCCTTGACGGTGCACAAGCACTACATGATGCTGGAATTGATGCATTAACTCTTGCAGATAACTCTCTAGCATCACCACGAGTTAGCAATCTGGCAGCTGGAATTTTAGCAAAAGAAAAAACAGGTTCACGAGCATTAATTCATATTACATGCCGAGATCGTAACTTAATTGGTTTACAATCCCACCTTATGGGCTTACATTCACTAGGGATGTCAGATGTATTAGCGATAACAGGTGATCCATCGAAAATAGGAGATTTTCCTGGTGCAACTTCTGTATATGACGTTTCATCGTTTGACTTAATTAGTTTAATCAAGCAATTTAATGAAGGTGTCTCCTATTCTGGCAAACCATTAGGTGATAAAACGAATTTCTCTGTTGCTGCTGCATTTAATCCCAATGTTCGTCATTTAGATAAAGCTGTGGTAAGACTTGAGAAGAAAATTGCTCATGGTGCAGATTATTTTATTTCACAGCCACTTTATTCGAATCAACAAATTATCGATGTATATGAAGAAACAAGAAATTTAAAAGCACCAATATATATCGGTATTATGCCATTAACATCTAGCCGTAACGCTGAATTTATTCATAATGAAATACCTGGAATTAAACTATCTGATTCTATTCGTGAAACAATGGCTGCAGCTGGAACAGATAAAGAGCAAGCTCGTCTAGAAGGCTTAGCTATTGCTAAAGATTTAATTGACACAGCTTTTGATTTATTTAACGGTATTTATTTAATTACACCATTTTTACAATATGACCTTACAGTGGAATTAACAAATTACATCCATGAAAAGGAAAAACAGCGAGCTGAGAGGAAGATTACGCATGTGTAGCATCAAAAAAGAACTAGAAAAAAGAATCCTTGTACTCGATGGAGCAATGGGGACAATGATTCAAGCTGCAGACCTTACAGCAGAAGATTTTGATGGAGAAGATTATGAAGGCTGCAATGAATACTTAACCCGAACAGCTCCAAATGTGATCGAATCTATTCATGAAGCCTACTTAGAAGCAGGCTCTGACATTATATCTACTAATACATTTGGCGCTACTAGTATTGTTTTA
The DNA here is from genome assembly GCF_007994985.1 of Metabacillus litoralis. GTDB lineage: Bacteria > Bacillota > Bacilli > Bacillales > Bacillaceae > Metabacillus > Metabacillus litoralis. The sequence continues at coordinate 463,851 of NZ_VOQF01000006.1, forward strand.
GATGAATATGATCTCGGGTATATGGCATTAGAGTTAAATATCGAATCTGCTCAAATTGCTAAAAAAGCAGCCGAAAAATATTCAACAACAGAAAAGCCAAGATATGTAGCCGGAGCAATGGGTCCTACAACGAAGACCCTTTCTGTTACTGGTGGAACAACATTTGATATATTGATAGATAACTATGAAGAACAAGCTAGAGGCTTAATTATTGGTGGAGCAGATTTATTACTTCTTGAAACAAGTCAAGATATGTTGAATGTTAAAGCTGGATTTCTAGGCATTAAAAAAGCCTTTGAAACGACAGGTAAGGAACTTCCATTAATGATCTCAGGTACGATTGAGCCAATGGGAACAACATTGGCTGGTCAGGATATTGAAGCATTTTATGTATCTCTAGAACATATGAAACCTCTTTCTGTTGGTCTAAACTGTGCAACAGGTCCAGAATTTATGACTGACCATATTCGTACATTATCTGGCTTAGCAAATACAGCTGTAAGCTGTTACCCTAATGCAGGTTTACCTGATGAAGAAGGAAACTATCATGAATCACCTGATTCACTGGCAAAAAAATTAGTTGCCTTCGCAGAACAAGGTTGGCTAAATTTAATTGGCGGTTGCTGTGGTACAACACCAGAGCATATAAAAGCATTAACTGAAGCTGTTGCTACGATATCACCTCGAAAAATGGATGAAGTATCAAGTGGACATACAGTTTCTGGAATCGATGCCCTCCTTTATGAAGATGGAATGCGTCCATTGTTTGTTGGTGAACGTACGAATGTTATCGGCTCACGTAAATTTAAGAGATTAATTGCTGAAGGCAAATTTGAAGAAGCATCAGAAATTGCCAGAGCACAAGTAAAAAACGGTGCTCATGTTATTGATATTTGCTTAGCAGATCCAGACCGAGATGAGCTAGAGGATATGGAAGCATTTATTCCTGAGGTTGTGAAAAAGGTAAAAGCTCCTCTTGTTATTGATTCAACTGATGAGCTTGTTATTGAGAGAGCATTAAAATATTCACAAGGTAAGGCCATCATCAATTCGATCAACCTTGAAGATGGTGAAGAACGTTTTGATGCAATTGTCCCTCTTGTTAAGAAATATGGCGGATCATTAGTTGTTGGAACTATCGATGAAATTGGTATGGCATTAACAGCGGAAAAGAAGCTTGAAGTTGCAATTCGCTCACATGATCTACTAGTTAAGAAACATGGATTAAAAGCTAGCGACCTTATTTTTGATCCTCTTGTGTTCCCTGTAGGTACAGGTGATGAGCAATATATTGGATCTGCAAATGAAACAGTGCGGGGCATTCAATTAATAAAAGAACACTTACCAGAGTGTTTAACAATATTAGGTGTTAGTAATGTTTCTTTTGGTCTTCCACCTGTTGGTCGTGAGGTTTTAAATGCAGTTTACCTTTATCACTGTACGCAAGCAGGTCTTGATTATGCAATTGTTAACACTGAAAAATTGGAACGTTTTGCCTCGATCCCAAAGGAAGAAATTGAAATGGCAGAAAAACTGTTATTTAAAACAACAGACGAATCGCTTGCCACTTTTACAAACTTTTATCGTGGCAAGAAAAAAGAAGATAAAAAGCCTGTTAAAAATCTTCCACTTGAAGAAAGACTTGCTCAATACATTATAGAAGGTACAAAAGAAGGTCTTCTTCCTGATCTTGAATTAGCTCTAAAAAAATTCGAAGCTCCATTAGATATTATCAACGGACCACTTATGACTGGAATGGCCGAGGTTGGTGTTTTATTTAACGATAATCAGCTGATTGTAGCAGAAGTTCTCCAAAGTGCTGAAGTGATGAAAGCATCTGTATCATACTTGGAGCAATTTATGGAAAAGAAAGATGATAGTGGTAAGGGCAAAATCCTTTTAGCAACAGTAAAAGGTGATGTACATGATATAGGGAAAAACCTTGTAGACATTATTTTAAGTAATAATGGCTTTAAAGTGATTGATCTTGGGATAAAAGTTACACCACAAACATTGATTCAAGCTGTTAGAGACGAAAATCCTGACCTTATTGGGCTTTCTGGCTTATTAGTTAAATCGGCACAGCAGATGGTTATAACGGCTAAAGATTTACAGGATGCAAATTGTGACCTTCCAATTTTAGTTGGTGGAGCAGCTCTTTCACGTAAATTCACAAGAATGAAAATCGCTCCACAATATAAAGGTCCTGTTGTTTATGCAAAAGACGCAATGGATGGCTTATCTCTAGCAAATCAGTTACGTACATCACCAGAGTCATTTGCTATTCATGATGAAGCTGCTGTTACTGAAGAAGCGAAAACGAAAGCACCACAATCAAAGGCAGTTACTGATTTATTAGAAAAACGAGGTCAACTAACAGATGCACCAATTTTCCAACCGAATGATACAAAGCGTCATATTCTTAGAAACATTGAATTAACGCAAATTATTCCTTATGTGAATATGCAAATGCTTATTGGTCATCATCTCGGTTTAAAAGGAAAAATTAAAGAACTCATTAAAAAGAAGGATCCGAAAACAATGGAGCTATATGAGCTTATTCAAGAGCTTTTAAAAGATGGAGCAAAAAATAAATGGTTCAAGCCAGCCGCTACGTATCAATTTTTCCCATCTTATAGTGAAGAAAATAAACTCCATATCTTAGATCCAAACAACACAGATGTTATTTTACAAACATTCGATTTTCCAAGACAGGATAAATTACCATATCGTTGTATCTCAGACTATATTCGTCCTAAACAGTCTGATGGCTTTGATTACGTGGCAATGTTTGCTGTTACTGCTGGTAGTGAAATACGTGAGCTTGCACAAGGATTTAAAGAGCAAGGCGACTATTTAAAAAGTCATGCTGTTCAAGCCTTAGCCTTAGAGCTTGCTGAAGGTTTAGCAGAACGTACACATCAGCTGATTCGTGATCGTTGGGGCTTCCCTGATGCACCAGATTTTACAATGGATCAACGTTTTTCTGCAAAATATCAAGGACAAAGATACTCATTTGGTTACCCAGCTTGTCCTGACTTAGAAGATCAAGAGAAGTTATTTAATTTGTTAAGACCTGAAGATATTGGCATTGAATTAACTGAAGGATTTATGATGTCTCCTGAAGCATCAGTAACTGCAATTGTTGTTGCCCATCCAGACGCAAAATACTTCAATGTTATGTAAGACTTCATAAAGAAGATGAACAGCCCTGAACTCGAAAGTTCAGGGCTGTTTTTTTTATTACCATCCCTCCTCTATTATCATTAAACCACGTAAAAGATATATTCTCTGGGACAAATCTGTTTATTAACAAACCAAAGTGGGAATATCAATACCAATCCTATAAACATACTTTCAGAGCTTTTTTCACATAATACTTTACAGTACTAAAATTTTGAGGAGGAATCAAAAATGAGTAACCAACAAAATCAACCACAAACAATGCCAGCTCAACATCAAGATGTACAACCTGGCCATGAGGATTTAATGAATCCACAACCCACATTTGATGATGCTTCATATACTGGTAGTGGCAAACTTAAGAATAAAGTAGCGATTATTACAGGTGGAGATAGTGGAATAGGACGAGCTGTAGCTGTCTTTTTTGCAAAAGAAGGAGCAAATGTTGTTATTTCTTATTTAGATGAAGAGAAAGATGCGGAAGAAACAAAAAAGCATGTTGAAAAGCAAGGACAGAAGTGTTTATTAATCCCTGGTGATATCGGTGATGAAAAAGTGTGCCAAGACATTGTTTCTAAAACAGTTGATACCTTTGGAAGTCTTGATATTTTAGTAAACAATGCAGCAGAACAGCATCCTCAAAAAGGGATTGAAGATATTACAAGTGAACAGCTAGAAAGAACATTTAGAACAAATATCTTTTCATTCTTTTATTTAACAAAAGCAGCGCTACCTCATTTAAAGAAAGGTAGTACTATAGTTAACACATCATCTGTTACAGCTTATGCTGGAAATGAACAACTATTAGACTACTCAGCAACAAAAGGCGCAATCACAACCTTCACAAGATCTCTTGCTCTTTCACTTGCTGGGAAAGGAATTCGTGTAAACGGAGTTGCTCCAGGCCCAATCTGGACACCACTAATTCCATCGACCTTCCCGGCTGATCAAGTAGCTACATTTGGAGCTAATACTCCAATGAAGCGCCCTGGACAACCTGAAGAGCTTGCACCTGCTTATGTATTTTTAGCAAGTGATGATTCATCTTACATGTCAGGACAAATGATTCATGTTAATGGTGGTAAGATTGTAAATAGTTAAGTTTGAGAAACTTGAAAAAATAAACATACTAAGATTAGTATTTAAGCTAATGATAAACCCGAAATATTAGGAAATATTTCGGGTTTATATTTGCTGTCTTCAATAGATTTTTTGATTTTGTGTACTTTTTTAAGAATTAGTGTAATGGAGCGAAAGACATTTGACTCCTGCGGGTGCAGAGGAAAGGCTGAGACCCCACAGGCGCGCAGCTTACGAGGAGGCTTAGCTTCCTCCCCGGCGAATCTTATGTCTGCAGCGCAATGGAACGAACTTGTTTCTTTCAGCTTAAATGAATTTAGAATTATTCGTCTTTTTGTAAGACATCTTTAATTATGTCCCAGCCTCCTTATTTTTACCATATTCCTTTCTCACTTCTTTTGACCACGTCTTTTAGCTAAAATTAAAAAGCCGATAAATAAAGTCGGAACAATAATAAATACACTAATAAAAGGTATATTTAACCCTGTCTTTTCTTTGATTTCGTATACTTCTGCTAGTTCACGATCAATAATAAATTCATAGTTACCATTTTCTTCTTGAAACACATCTCCAGTTAACAATCCTTGTAGCTTCTTATCTTCAGCAATTTCATTTGCTGGGATGATCACTTTTTGTGTCTTAGAGGAATTATTTATAGCAACAATAACGGAATCTTCTTGATAAGTACGTTTAAAAATGATCATTCCACCTTTTTCATATAAAAGCTGATAATCACCTTTTGTTAATGGTGGAAAATTCGTTCTGACTTTCGCTAATTTGCCCATGTAGTCAATTAGTTCTTCATCTGATTGAAAGTTCATTAATGGACGGTTTAAAGGAGGTTCTCCTCCATCCACAGCAATTTCAGAACCATAATATACAAATGGTGTTCCCGGTAATGTGTACATATAAGAGTAAGCAATTTTAAATCGATTACCAGGATGCTGATTATTCTCGATTGAATATCGTGTAAATCGGACAGTATTATGACTATCTAAAAAGTTTGTTAAATTTTCAGGAGCTTCTTCGACAATACTTGATGCTGGTTCAGTGTTATTGTCAACATTAGCAAATGCAAGTGAAGCAGCTTCTTGGAAAGGTGCATTTAATATCGAATCAAAACCTGCTTCAATATAACGATTCACCTTTGTAACATCATACTCTTGTAATGTACCAACTAAATATTTATCTACTAGTGCTTCATTAAAAACCTTCCAAAAGTCCGCTGAAATAACATCCGGATAATTAATAAAATAACCATCAATATCAACATCAGTTATCCAGCTTGCCCCTGAGTCAATTAACTTTGCTTTATCTTCAGCAGTGAACGAAGAACCAGTATTTAAATCTAGTTCTAGTAACACATTGATATCTAACTTATGTGACTGAGACACAAGGTTCTGCAGTTCCTCTTTTGTCCCATAATGCTCGTCTATATTTTGAGCAATGTTGTTACCTTCTTGAAGAAAAATCGACGATAACACAATTGTAGAAAAACCCATTTCTTTTATATATTCAAGCTTTCTTACAATCCCTTCAAAATCACCACCATGATATGCTAAAGGATCTTCAGGATTAAATTCAGCTCCATCATTTTGTGGATCTCCATTATTAAAACGATCTACCTCAATAAAATAAACAAGTTCATTTTGCCAGGCTTCTTCAAGTGTTTCCTCCGCATTTACATGTATAGATGTGTTGAAAAGCAAAAACGAAATAGCTAATAATTTTATTACGTTCTTATACATAGATGTGTATTTTCCTCCTATGATTTCCGATTTATATATCTGCTTTTTTAGAGTATCTCTTTCTCCTATAAAACGTCAATTTTTTTATGGTTGTTGTCTTATCTTTTTGTTGATTTATAATGAATTAGTTTTCACCAATAATATGAATATCATCATCTCCTTTTGAAAAAGCTTAGTAGTACAAAATAATAGTTGGAAAAGGAGTAGATATGTTAAAGGAATCTATTTATCATCGCCCTAAAAATCAGTTTGCCTATTCTTGTCACGATGAAACAGTTCAAATTATGCTCCGTACAAAGCATTTGGATTTAAATTCTGTTACTCTTTTTTATGGTGATCCTTTTCAATTTGTTGATAATAGATGGGTAAAAACTTCTGTTAGTATGAAGGTAAGTGGCCATGACGAGCTTTTTGATTATTGGCTTGTTCGTATCAAACCACCACAAAAACGTCTAAGATATGCTTTTGAATTAATACATAATGAAGAAAAACTATTTTTTACTGAAAAAGGATTTTGTGATTTTGTACATGATGATTTTTCTGCATATTTTTGTTTTCCCTTTTATCATAAATCAGACAGCTTCACAGCACCAACTTGGGTGAAGGAAACAGTATGGTATCAAATTTTCCCAGATCGTTTTTCAAATGGCACGACAACAAATGATCCAGCTACAACTTTACCTTGGAATAGTACTGAACCTACAGTAACCACAATATTTGGTGGTGATTTAAAGGGTGTGCTCAAAAAGCTTGATTATTTAGTTGATCTTGGAATAACAGGAATTTACTTTACACCAATATTTAAGGCAAATTCAAATCATAAATACGACACAATTGATTATTTCGAAATTGATCCTCAGTTTGGAGATAAACAAACCTTTAAAAAACTGGTGGAAGAATGCCATAAAAAAGGAATTAGAATCATGCTTGATGCTGTATTTAATCATTGTGGAAAGAACTTCCTACCTTTTCAAGATGCTATTTTAAATCGTAATGCATCACCTTATAAAGATTGGTTCCATTTTACTGAGAATCAAATAAAAGAGCATCACTATGAAACATTTTCTTTTGAAAAGTCGATGCCAAAATTAAATACGACAAATCCTGAAGTGAAACAGTATTTAATAGATGTTGGACAATATTGGATAAAAGAATTTAATATTGATGGCTGGAGATTGGATGTCGCTAATGAAGTTGACCATCAATTTTGGCGAGAATTTCGACAAGCTGTTAAATCTGTTAAAAAAGATGTTTTTCTCGTAGGAGAAGTGTGGCATGATGCGCTACCATGGCTTGAAGGTGAGCAATTTGATTCTGTGATGAATTATCCTTTAACAAATATGCTTCACCGCTTCTTTGCTTATGATGAAATCAATGCGAAACAATTCGAATATGAGCTTCAGTCATATATGCATCAATATCCAAAACCTCAATATGAAATGCTTTTTAATATAGTTGGTAGCCATGATACACCTAGAATTATCAACATAGCTCAAATGAATAAAAAAAGAGTCAAGTTAATAAAAGTCTTTCAATTTAGCTTTTTAGGAACTCCTTCAATTTATTATGGTGATGAAATCGGCTTAACTGGTGACCAAGATCCAGGCTGTCGAAAATGTATGGTTTGGGAGGAAGACAACCAAGATCAAGAAATGCTCACATTCATGAAGAAATTAATTCATCTTAGAAAAAAATACCCTATCATGGCCAATGAAGGAGATTTCAAGCTGCTAGCTGCAGATGCAAATAAAAATCATCTTTGTTATAGCAGAGAAACAAAGAATCAACTTCTACTTGTTGTAATGAACAAGAGTGCGGAAAAGCAATCAATCTCACTTCCTATTGATATTAAAAACAAGACGATTCTTGATCTCTGGAAGTCAGAGGAATTTGCTGCAAACTCCAGCAGTATCGATGTCACACTTGAACCATATGACTTTTCGTTTTTGTTAGTAAGGCAATAAGAAAAGTTAATAAATAGTTGCAATAAAATAATCATTTTATTTCGCTCCAAACACTTGCTTTCCGGGGGGAGGAAGCTGGGCCTACGGGGTCTCAGCCTTTCCTCTACACCCGCAGGAGTCAAATACCTTCCACTTCATTCCACTATTTTGGAGGGTAATACAACAACAACCTCTTTAGAAAATCACCCCTGAAAATGCAGAGTAAAAGTCCGTCATAGAGCTAATGAAGGACTTAAGCGAGGGAAAGCCCGAGTAAAAGTCCTTCATAGAGCCGATGAAGGACATAAGTACAGAGATGCGATGTTCCTGGAAATTAAATTAGGAAATGCAATATTAGATTGTTCTACACAACGCAACAGTCGTGAATATTGTTGGGCCTTCTTTCAGAATTAAAGATCACTTAGAAAAAGAAGATGTTAATTAATTTTTGAGCAATCATAAACGATCAAAATTGTACATCGTTAGCTTGACATTTACAGCAAGGAATTTGGCTTTTTCTACAATTTCTTTATAGCCCCTTCACTCTCTTCCTTGCCGCCTGTTAATAACCTTTCGATATTCTATAGGACTCATTCCCTCCAATCTTTTAAATAGCTTTGAAAAATAAGTAGAATCTTCAATTCCAACTTCTATAGAAATATTTGCAATCTTATTATTTGTTGTGGCTAATAATTTTTTAGCTTGATTCATTCTAAATTTATTTAAATATAAATTAGGAGTTATCCCGGTTATTTTTTGCATACAGCGAGTGATATAATCTGGATGAAAATGTAGACTTCTTGAAATGTCATCCATTTTCACTTCTGTTTTATAATGGTTTTGAATATAAGCTACTGTTAATTCAACTACTTTTTCTGCTGCTGTTGGTATCTTGCATGCTTCTTTTTGCAAATGCAAAAGGAATTCTTGAAAATGTAATTGCTGTCTTAATCGATAATCTGGAGCTTGATGATCAATCCCTAAGATATTATCAAAAATATTTTCTACAAAATGATTATGTTCAATTTCTCCGTAACACGGAATTCTTAATTTATATAAAGAAGGATTTACATGGTCACCTTGAACTACATGAATATCTCCCCAATTATCGAGTCCATTATCAACAAGATCATATTCAGTTGGGATAAGGAAATGAAACCAGTAATACTCTGTTTTCACAGGGCTCCCCTTATGTCCGTAATGTTCAAAACCTGGTACTAAGATAATGTATTGCCCTTTCGTAACAGTAAAACGATTTTCGTCTTCTGTGAGATATAGCTCACCTGCTTTTACGTAAATTAAATCAAACACAGAAAAAACACGGCGAAAGTGCTTTGTTCCCTTTTCAAAAACAGCATATCCTTCTGTAATTAACGTTGGGAAAGGTGGTGTATTGAATTCTAGATAAGACATAAAAGATCCATCCCTGTAGTCGTATTTTTCCAAAAGTTATCGATTTCCTCTCTTTCTATTATACAACAATCTCTGTAAACTAAATAAGGATTGTTGACGTTTAATAAAGGGAGTTGATCATCATGTCGTTAACAAAACAAGATCGGAAAATAACATTATTTGCGCTTACATGGCCTATATTTATTGAAGTACTACTCCATATGTTAATGGGTAATGCAGATACACTTATGCTTAGTCAATATTCAGATCAGTCTGTAGCTGCTGTTGGTGTTTCAAATCAAATATTATTTTTGCTTATAGTTATGTTCGGTTTTATAGCAACAGGAACGACCATCTTAGTGGCTCAATATTTAGGTGCAAAACAATATAAAAATGCAAAGGATATCTCTTCTGTCTCTATATCTGCAAATCTATTAATCGGATTATTAATCAGTGTGATTATTTATATCGCAAGTGAAGATATTTTACACTTAATGAATATTCCAGAAGAGCTTTTAGGAGAAGCTACCTTTTATCTACAGGTAGTTGGAGGATTCTCATTTGTTCAAGCATTAATTATGACAGCTGGTGCTATTCTTAAAAGCTATGGATATACGAAGGACACAATGTATTTAACAATTGGAATGAATATTTTGAACATTATCGGAAACTACTTTTTCATTTTTGGTCCATTTGGATTTCCGATTTTAGGTGTTCAAGGTGTTGCCATCTCAACTGTCGTCTCAAGAATTATTGGCTTAGTTGTTATTTTGTATATGCTAAAACAGCGAGTTCATTTTACACTTAATATAAAAGAAATCTTTTCACTTCCTGTTCATCATCTTAAAAACTTACTACGCATCGGAGTTCCAACAGCTGGTGAGCAATTTTCCTATAATACATCACAAATGATTATTACAGTTTTTATTACTATGATAGGAACAGAGGCATTAACAACAAAAATATATACACAAAATTTAATGATGTTGATTTTATTGTTTAGCCTTGCTGTTAGTCAGGGCACACAAATCTTAATCGGATATTTAATTGGTGCAAAAGATTATGAAGGAGCATATAAACGATGCTTACAAAGCTTATATGCTGGTGTAGCTATTTCCACCATTATGGCGATCATCTTTTCAATTTTCTCCGATACATTGCTTGGCATATTTACAAGTAATGAAGATATTCTCAAAACCGGTGGTATCCTCATTTTATTAACAATTATACTTGAGCCTGGTCGAGCATTTAATATGATCATCATTAGCTCCTTAAGAGCAGTTGGTGATATTCGCTTCCCTACCTACATGGCCATTATTTCAATGTGGGGATTAGCTGTTCCAATTGCCTACATTCTTGGCATTCATTTTGAGCTAGGTCTTGTTGGTGTGTGGATTGCCTTTATTACAGATGAGTGGTTTAGAGGTATTGTAATGCTTCATAGATGGAAATCAAGAGCTTGGGAATCAAAACAATTCATTACAAGAGCTGCTGCAAATTAATATATATAAGCTAGAGACTGAAAATCTTAAAGATTTTCAGTCTCTTTTTTTGTTGACCTTCAAAAAATCAATGTTTTTAATTAAGGCCCTTCTTTAGAAGTTTGTTGAAGTTAACTTAAATATTTTTAGAATCTCCAATCAAACTTCCTCTGCATCTTAAACTAGGACAAAGCATACTATTATTGTACAAACAATGTGCAATCTACTATAATCTTGGATAGAAATGAGGGTTTGATTTGAAGATTGATGAATTAACATTTAAGCTGTTTCTCGTTTGGTATTTTGTTGGAATTATTCTATTAACCTTTGATCTTATTCCACCTGCTCTTGAATGGGCTAACGTCGTATTTTTAATTCTCTCAGGCTTAATCGGTGGCATTTATTTTATTAAGTCCTTTGGTATTAATTTAGGTTTGAGCTTAAGTTTAATTATTGTTTTCTTTTCGATTTTTGCTGAACATATTGGTGTTGAGTATGGACTTCTTTTCGGAGATTACTATTATACAAGTGATTTTGGTCCTAAATTAATTGGAGTACCAATTGCCATCGGATTTGCATGGCTAATGGTAATAGCTGGTTCACACGCTATTTCATCGGTGATAACAAAAAAACAACAATTTATACCCTACACTATTATCGCTTCTCTGCTTGCCGTCTTAATTGATCTTGTCATAGATCCTGTAGCATATGAAGTGAAAAACTATTGGGTATGGAATGCAGAAAGCTTTTACTATAACATCCCAATGTCTAATTTTATCGGCTGGTTTATTGTCGCTTTTATTCTGCATTCTGTGATTTACTTACTATCTCTTAAAGCGAAACGAACTATTACGATTTGGCACTCCCGTATTGTGACTGTCTATTTTCTCGTATTAGCAATGTTTTTGTTACTTTCACTGTTCAACGGGCTATGGCTGGCTGTTTTCATAACAGGGTTGTTCTCTCTTATCACAATCTTTACTTATATAAGAAATCGACATCACTTATTTGACTGATATGAAATGAGGATTATTAATGATTGAAGCAAATAAGAAGGCTTGGTTTGAAACTGTTTTTACTATTTATAATCGCCAGCTTTTAAAAAGATACTTTAAGGATATTTATCTCCAGTTTGATCAACCATTACCTTCTCAAGCAATTTTCACAATAAATCATAGCTCTTGGTGGGACGCACTTGTTTTATTTCATTTAAATCGTCATGTTCTAAAACATGATTTATTTGTAATGATGCATGAAAAAGGATTAAAGGATTACCCTTTCTTCGGAAAATTAGGAGCATACTCAGTAAATCGACTGAGTCTAAAGGATATTGTGAAAGCACTGAATTATAGTGGTACTCTTTTAAAAGAAGGCAAATCAGTTGGTCTTTTTCCTCAAGGTGATGAGTTTCATTTAGAAAAAAGACCTTTATCATTTTTACCAGGCACTATTGCCCTAATGGAAAAAAATCAAGATATCCCACTTATCCCAGTAGCCTTCTACTATAGCTTTGGACACACAAAAAAACAGGAAATATACATTAATGTCGGTGAACCAATTTATTATCACTCACTTAATGGCTCATCTCGTAAAGAAAGAAATTCTTCGTTTGAGTTACTTTTCACTAAACAGCTTGATTCATTGAAGCAGATTGTTGTAAATGAACAAATCGATTCATTTCAAGCAATTCTCTAAATAAGGACTGAGAAATATATGAAGAAAGTTGCAATAATAGGTGCGGGCCTTGGTGGATTAACAGCTGCGATCTCATTAGCATCTCAAGGATACCAAGTAGATTTATTCGAAAAAAATAACCACTGTGGCGGAAAATTAATGCCGTATGAACTTGGTACACATAAATTTGATTTTGGACCTAACACCATCACAATGCCACATGTTTTCAAACAGGTTTTTGAGATCGCTGGAGAAAAGGCTGAAGATTATATCCAATTTATAAAATTACCGATCCATACAAGAAATATCTTTTCTAATGGAACAGAATTTGATTTTACAAATGATTTCGCATATATGAAAAAACAGCTAGAACAATTAGATTCCTATGGTGGAACTCAATTTGATTCTTTTATTAAAGAGATTACAAGACTTTACAACTTATCTGAAAAGCATTTCTTTTTTAAAACCTTTGAAAACCTAAGTGATTATTTAGCTCCAAAGCTCGGTATGGCATTACTGCAGGTTAGACCAAATGAATCTTTACACCATTTCTTTTCACGGTATTTTCAAACGAAGGAAGTCATTGAAGCATTTTCTCGTTATGCAACATATATCGGCTCATCTCCATATGTTAGTCCTGCAACTTTTAGCTTGATTGCTTATTTGGAGCTTGTTCAAGGTGTTTACTATATCAAAGGTGGAAACGTTCAGCTTGCTCAAGCATATGAGAAGCTTGCTAAAAAGCTAAACGTAAACATTCATCTGAATACAAAGGTGACAAATATTCATGTTGAAAATAAAAAAGTGAAACATATAGAATTTGAGAATCGAGAAAACTATCTACCAGATGAAGTAATTATGAATGCTGATTTGTTAAAAGCTTATCCTGAATTAGTAAATGCGGAGGATCGTCCACACTTTACTACAAAAAAACGTGATCGTTATCAGCCATCAATTTCTGCCTTTGTAATACTGGCTGGATTAAATGTACGCAATGACCAATTGCTTCATCATAACGTGTATTTTTCTAATGATTATCAACAAGAATTCAAAGATCTATTTACTCACCATAAATATAGTGATAATCCTACGATTTATATTAGTAATAGCTCTTATACAGATAAAACGCAATCTCCTGATGGAGACAATTTGTTTATTTTAGTAAACGCTCCTCCTTTACAAAAAGATGGTGGGTTAGGAATTGATCCAGAAGAATATAAAAATAGAATATATCACCTTTTAGAAAATAAAGGTTTATCAATAAGAAAGCATTTAGTGCATGAAAAAATCATCACTCCTCAATATATCGCTGAGAAGTTTGGTGCATATAGAGGGGCATTGTACGGGCTTTCTAGTAATAATAAGCTAGATGCATTCTTAAGACCGAGCAATTTTTCAAGAGATATTAGTAATTTATCATTTGTAGGAGGCAGTACACATCCTGGTGGCGGCTCACCTATGGTCGTTATTAGTGGATTAAATGTTGCGTCTGTTTTGTCTAAACGTAAATAAAAAATGATTAACAACAATACAAAAAACCTTACGCATAACTCGTCTAGTGAACTGCACCCCAATTGTTAGACACCATCTAACAATCGGAGGTGCAGTTTTTCTATGGCCAA
>NZ_VOQF01000060.1 GCF_007994985.1 Metabacillus litoralis
AACATTTATTGGTGAATTCCCAATTGAACTAAACGCCAAATTGCTTCTAGGATTTTGAAGAAGAACATTCATTCCACCCTGTAATTCTCTACCAAAAAAAACAGCCCCAGTTTTTGTTTTCAGTGTTAGCTGATGCAACTTCCCGATTGTTTCTTCCGATACCACTTTACCATTTTTCACTAAAGTAGGGATAAACGGTGTAGCCATTAGCGCAGGACCTAGAATGCTATAATATAAGCTTTGTTGACGCTGAAGATCAGTTAACTCGTTACCGAACATATCTTTGCCTAGTATATATTCGTTAAAGCCATTAACCGACACAAGACCATAGATTCCTAGTTCTGCTTTTTCGAGATTTGAGAATGTCTTCGCATTTAAGTAAACATCCAAAGCCTGATCCGCTGCATGCACACCTTTGGCGGTTTTATAGATGGCTCCTCCACCTTTAACGATTCTTCCGGCCCATCCTACAACTGGGATAAAACCTGCTGCTGCCATTGCTCCAGCTGTCACACGTTGAGCTGTTGTAAGTTCAGCACCAGTGACGGGATCAACACCTTCAGAGGCACGTATGTAATCGTAATATCCAGTTAACTCACCTGTGAAGTTCTTTACACCATCCCATGTTTTTTCATAC
>NZ_VOQF01000061.1 GCF_007994985.1 Metabacillus litoralis
ATAGAAATTGAAAGAAAGGTAGTCGATGTCTTTGAAAGTATATGAGGCAAGAAGCTTAATAGAGTCAATGGAAGATCGCGCGAAGGAATATTCTAGTCTGAGGGAAAAGCTTGTTCTTCTACGGAAACGTTTTTTGGATATTGTCCAGCTTGATGATGCTCTTCAAGGAAAAGGAGCAAATGCCATCAAGGGCTTTTATCAGGCCCAAATAGATGTTGTTTATGCATGGTTACGACTCATTGACCGGCAAATCGCCTTCTTTAAAGGAATATCAGGTGATGCAGGAGATAATGATTTGTCAGGGAACACCGTTGTTTATCAAAGCTTTCTAGAATCAGAATTATCACATCATGAGAAAAATTACATGATGATGGTTGATAGTCAGCAGGATGAACTGAAAAGAATTTTTAATCGAGTCGATGATTTAGTACCTTTGAATGTATTTTCCTCAGATCGATTTATGGATGCGGTCGCAGAGGCAAAAAAAGGTCGAAATGAAACACTTCAAGCTGTTGAAAATTTCGATGAAAAGTTAAAATCAGAATATACACTATCAGAGGATGATGAGCATTATGTTGTGGCACTA
>NZ_VOQF01000062.1 GCF_007994985.1 Metabacillus litoralis
GTTAGAATGCCTGCCTGTCACGCAGGAGGTCGCGGGTTCGAGTCCCGTCCGGACCGCCATTTTTTTATCAGTAGATTTTTCGACTACTGTTGCTATAGATAGTTGTGGCTCGGTAGCTCAGTTGGTAGAGCAATGGACTGAAAATCCATGTGTCGGCGGTTCGATTCCGTCCCGAGCCACCATTTAATATTAATTGTCGAAAAATTCAATATACGGAGGGGTAGCGAAGTGGCTAAACGCGGCGGACTGTAAATCCGCTCCTTAGGGTTCGGCAGTTCGAATCTGCCCCCCTCCACCATGTTTTTCACGAGCAAAATAACATTACATTATAATAGGGGCATAGTTTAACGGTAGAATAGAGGTCTCCAAAACCTTTGATGTGGGTTCGATTCCTACTGCCCCTGCCAATAAAATTAATATATTGTGGCGGTTGTGGCGAAGTGGTTAACGCATCGGATTGTGGTTCCGACATTCGTGGGTTCGATTCCCATCAGTCGCCCCATTTACATTACTTTATTGGGCTATAGCCAAGCGGTAAGGCATCGCACTTTGACTGCGACATGCGTTGGTTCGAA
>NZ_VOQF01000063.1 GCF_007994985.1 Metabacillus litoralis
TAAGGCTGAGTCAGCTGAATATGATAAGCAACATGGATTGAACAGGTGATAACATGTCTGGTTTCTTTGAAAAGTTTAATAGCGAAGTTGTTAGTAAAATCGAAGAGATGACCAAACCACTTCAAAGTCAATTAGGTCAGGATATGTTATCTCTTCTAAGTGCAGGTATTAGCGTTTATATCCTCTGGGTTGGCTATCAAATATTGGCAGGGAAACGCCAGACCCCATTACAAGATCTCGTCTGGGATCTATCAAAATTTGCCATTATTTTAACATTCGTAAGCAATGCTGATGGCTATCTGACGGCAGCAATGGATGCTATTAAATCTATGAAGGATGGGTTCCTTGGTAAACCTGTATGGGCAACGCTAGATACCATGTGGAGTACAACTCAGCTTTTGGCTGACAAAGTTTATGCTATGGATCAATCCAAATATGTGTCAGTTGAAGGTGGAATCGGGTCAATGTTGGTTTGGGGAGGAAGTATCCTGATTATGTCTGTAGCGGCTGTTATTTACATGCT
>NZ_VOQF01000064.1 GCF_007994985.1 Metabacillus litoralis
CCAGGTAATAATGTAATCCTCGAAGTCGTCCGGGTTCACACCCTCTTCGCTGATCACCTTGTCCTGCACCGAAATACCAGCCCTATGCACGCTATCCGGATCACCGGATACCAGTGGATGCCAGTCCGGCAACTGCCCACCCTGCGCAAGTATGCGATAGGCGCAGGTGGCCGGCAGCCAGGTAAAGCCCGCGGCGTCCTCCGGCGTTAGCTGAATGCAGTCCGGGACCTGT
>NZ_VOQF01000065.1 GCF_007994985.1 Metabacillus litoralis
CTTCCAGACGGTGCAGGCAACAGCGGCCACAGCCGTCACAGAGGGACTCCCATTCCGCCGCGGTCATTTCCGCCAGGGATTTACGCTGCCAAAACGGCCGTTGGCTTACCACAAATAACCCGCTCAGCCCCGGGGGAGCTTGCTGTTCTGCGCGGCAATCGCCCGCATTTCATCGTCCACTACCGGCGGCATCTGCAAATAGTAGCCTTGATCCTGCACCGCATGCATGACCTTTT
>NZ_VOQF01000066.1 GCF_007994985.1 Metabacillus litoralis
AAAAAAAAAATTGAACAAACTCTCCTACCTAAAAAAATAATAACAAAAAGAATTCTTATAAATAAAATTCTTGCATATTCAGCCATAAAAATTAAAGCAAATCCTCCTCTTCTATACTCAGTATTAAACCCAGATACAAGTTCAGATTCTCCTTCAGCAAAATCAAAAGGAGTCCGATTAGTTTCAGCCAAACACCTTCTAAATCAAATTAATCTTAAAGGAAAAGCCAAAAAAATAAATCATACATTAGATTGATATTCAATAAATAAATTTAAATTAAACCCGGCTACTAAAATAACATACGATAGAAGAATCAAAGCTAGCCTTACTTCATAAGAAATAGTCTGAGCTACAGCTCGTAGTCTCCCTAATAAAGAATATTTACAATTAGAAGACCACCCTGCAATTATTACCCTATATACTCCAAATCTTAAACAACAAAAAAAAAACAACACTCTTATATCAAATTTTCT
>NZ_VOQF01000067.1 GCF_007994985.1 Metabacillus litoralis
AAAAAGAGTCAGTAAGTTTTCTTCAAAGTATACTTAATTAAAGAAATTGGAAAAAGCCCTTCCATAATTGGAGGGTCTTTTAAATTGGCTAATTCATGATGTTTGATTAGTGTGGATTTAAAGGATTTATTTATTCACATATCAAAGAAATCTCTTCTATCCACTTATAAGCAAGACTTTTCAAAGCTCTACTAGTTTTAGTCCATGTTTCAATCCTCGTACTATACTCTGGATCACTACACATATTTGATACAGTTGTACTTCTTACATTAGCTTTCTTCGTAATTTCATTTTGAGTCAAACCCTTCTTATCAATCCATTTTCCAAACTTCCTGCATTGCATTTTTATCCCTAATCCGAACATACTTCCACTCCTAGACAAGTAGTTTTGCAAGGGGTTTAGCAAGAACACGTATATATGCACTCTTTTACTATTAAAAACTA
>NZ_VOQF01000068.1 GCF_007994985.1 Metabacillus litoralis
AATTGTTCTTCAATTTACGAAAGATGAATTAGCCTCAGCACAGTCTAAATATGCATTTTTATCATCAATTTACAAAGATACACTTCAGGTAAAAGAAGAAATGAGAGAACAAATTTTACGAACGGAAGACGGAGTAGGGAAGATCTACGAATCTGTCAAACAGCTTGATAATCTTGAGCCAGAGGCCTTATTTACTGGAGCGATTTCTGTGTTGGAAAGATCGCTTAAATCAAGTAGATTTGCCATTTATCTTGTGCAATCTAGTGGATATTTGAGACTAGCGGTTAAATCGGTAGAAAGTACCTTCCAGCCTGATGCCTCAGTAAAAATGATACCAGGTTCCCTTCTAGATCGAGCGATTAGAGAGCAGAAAATCTATTTCAATACAGCACTTGAAGCACAAGAACCACTTTTCATTTCACCGATTGTACAAAATGGTTCAAC
>NZ_VOQF01000069.1 GCF_007994985.1 Metabacillus litoralis
AATTGTTCTTCAATTTACGAAAGATGAATTAGCCTCAGCACAGTCTAAATATGCATTTTTATCTTCAATTTACAAAGATACACTTCAGGTAAAAGAAGAAATGAGAGAGCAAATTTTACGAACGGAAGACGGAGTAGGGAAGATCTATGAATCTGTCAAACAGCTTGATAATCTTGAGCCAGAGGCCTTATTTACTGGAGCGATTTCTGTGTTGGAAAGATCTCTGAAATCAAGTAGATTTGCCATTTATCTTGTGCAATCTAGTGGATATTTGAGGCTAGCGGTTAAATCGGTAGAAAGTACCTTCCAGCCTGATGCCTCAATAAAAATGATACCAGGTTCCCTTTTAGATCGAGCGATTAGAGAGCAGAAAATCTATTACAATACAGCACTTGAAGCACAAGAACCACTTTTCATTTCACCGATTGTACAAAATGGTTCAAC
>NZ_VOQF01000007.1 GCF_007994985.1 Metabacillus litoralis
TGGCCATAGAAAAACTGCACCTCCGATTGTTAGATGGTGTCTAACAATTGGGGTGCAGTTCAACTTCCAAGGTTTTTGTTTATATTACTGTGAATATTTTTAATAATTTTAGATAACAGATTTTACCGCTTTAAAGGTGTTTGAGTCTTTTTCTCTAATTCTTTTTATAATCATTTCTTGAATCCTTTTTAACTCTTCATGTTAAAACCTCCTCTCAAACTTTTTGTATTGACTGCCGTTATAAAATTCTTGTGAAGCTTATTAAATATGGCTCTTTTTTTGAAGGATTGTGGCTAATAGACGTCATTATCTGTTGTAACCAGTGTTTTATCGCATAAAAGGTGCAATTTGTAAAAGAAAAAATACCACTAGACCTTATACAGAGTTGGTTCCAACATGATTATAAAAACAACAAAGTTTATGGAAACAGCCTTAAATATTAACTCCAATTAATAAAATTCGGCTTTTCCCTGACATATTTTGTTAGGACAAGCATAGAATATAGAAGTTTATTAAAAAAAATTGGAGGAAATTATCTTGAAGCGACTTTCCCTTTTATTAATTGGTCTATTTCTTTGTTATATCATCTACTATGACTTTCAAATTGGTACTCTTCCTGCAGTCAGTCAAGCTGCTTCAGATAACAAAACAATTCCTGTTGTAAACCCAACATCAACATCTACAACCACTAAAATCGATTATTTTGAGCAGAAGGTCCAACAAGGTGACACAGTCTTAACAATCATTGAAAAATATCATAATATGTTGCCTGCATCTATTGAACAAATAAGTAAGGATTTTGAAGAGCTTAATTCTGATACAAAAGCAAACTCAATCATAACCGGAAAAATATATCGCTTTCCAAATTATAAACAATAGTTGTTCCTTGTCTTTTAGTAAGCCTCCCTGTAAAATGAGTTTTGGAGTACAAATTTTATAGCATGTTTAAAGTTCATTTCATTTTTGTAGTTTCAAAAAGCAATAAACTTATTTTTAAGGAGCGATTTACACGTGAGTGAAATCATACATCGTACAAAAACCCGTCCAGTAAAAGTGGGAAGCTTAACAATTGGTGGAAATAATGAGGTTGTTATACAGAGTATGACAACAACAAAAACACATGATGTCGAAGCTACTGTTGCTGAAATAAACAGATTAGAAGAAGCTGGCTGCCAAATTGTTCGTGTAGCATGTCCTGATGAACGTGCAGCAAATGCTATTGCAGATATAAAAAAACGTATTAATATTCCACTAGTGGTCGATATTCATTTTGATTATAAGCTTGCTCTAAAAGCAATCGAAGGTGGAGCAGATAAAATCAGAATTAATCCAGGTAATATTGGGAGAAAAGAAAAAGTTGAGGCAGTTGTTAAAGCTGCCAAAGAACGTAAAATTCCGATTAGAATAGGTGTTAACGCTGGTTCACTTGAAAAAAGAATTCTAGAAAAGTATGGCTATCCAACAGCAGATGGAATGGTTGAAAGTGCACTTCATCATATAAAAATTCTAGAAGATCTAGACTTCCATGATATTATCGTTTCAATGAAAGCATCTGACGTTAATTTAGCAGTTGAAGCTTATGAAAAAGCAGCTAGAGCTTTTGATTATCCTTTACATTTAGGTATTACCGAATCAGGTACATTGTTTGCAGGTACTGTAAAAAGTGCTGCTGGAATAGGAGTTATCTTAAACAAGGGAATTGGTAACACTTTACGTATTTCTTTAAGCGCCGATCCAGTTGAGGAAGTAAAAGTTGCTAGAGAATTATTGAAGTCCTTTGGTTTAGCAGCAAATGCGGCTACTTTGATTTCTTGTCCTACATGTGGACGAATCGAAATTGATTTAATTAGCATTGCAAATGAGGTAGAAGAATATATTTCAAAAATTAAAGCTCCTATTAAAGTTGCTGTGTTAGGTTGTGCAGTTAATGGACCAGGAGAAGCACGTGAAGCTGACATTGGTATTGCAGGAGCACGCGGTGAAGGTCTATTATTCCGAAAAGGTCAAATCGTTCGTAAAGTACCTGAAGAAACAATGGTAGAAGAACTTAAAAAAGAAATTGATAAAATTGCTGAAGAACATTATGCAAAACAAGCAGCTGAAAAAGAAAAATTAAATTCATAATAAAAATAAGGAATCGGTTTCAACCGATTCCTTATTTTTATTTCACTCGTTACACTACACTATTCTTCTTCATGTTCCTCAGGTAGGAGAACTGCCCCAATATTACTATTCATTGATAAAGAAGTATCAATATCATCTTCTAGATGTTTCTCTCCGTAAAATTGATTTTGAATAGCCATATTTGCCTCAGTAGCTTCTTTTTCAAAAATGGTCTCATTTACTCCATTATGAGTAGCTATTGCCTTCTTGTCTTTCATACCAATCATCCTCCTTTTAGGAATATACCAAAAATGAGGGATTGACCAGCAAATGGTCAATCCCTTTCATTTAACCTTTACCATTTAAAAGAATGGTGTGATAAAAATTCCAAGGATAATTGATACTGCACCAATACCTATTGCCCATGCACCAGTACCAGTTGCTCCCCTTCTTCTTGCAATAAAGCCAACGATAATACCTGCTGCTCCTAAAATTACAGGTAAAATAAATAATGAGATAATCGATAAAGCAAGAGCTAAAAAGCCCATTCCTCTACCCTCTCCTGCCACTTCATCTGCCTCTGTGTTAACATTAGCATATTCATTTCTCATATTAATTGGAGCCGCAATTTCCGCAGCTGATTCTGTTTCATAATCAGACTCAATTTCTCGATCTAGTGGCGTAATTCCCTTGTAATTAGGGTTATCAAAACGATCACGTTCTTGTTCATTGAACTTATTTTCGTCTGCCATTAAGATCCCTTCCTTTCTAATGTAAAGGAGCATTTATTATTATGAGCTATAAGTAAAGAACTATAACTGTAAAACTTTTCTGTTCGTTTAAAAAGCCATTATGGTACACTATGTACTAGGATTTAATTAAAGGAGAGACTTACTTATGTTGCGACTTGGAATAGACATTGATGGGACTGTAACTGATCCACAAACTTTTGTACCTTATTTAAATAAATCATTCAATCAATCACTAACATATCATGATTTAAAACAATATGACCTAACAAAGATCTTAAATATTACTGAAGCTGATTTTTGGAAATGGATGGATGAATTTGAACCTATAATCTACAAGGAAGCACCACTTGCTCATCATGCTAAAATTGTATTAGATGAATGGAAAGATCAACATAAGCTTCTATTTATTAGTGCAAGGAGAAAACATTTAGAAGACATTACTTATAATTGGTTTAAAGACAAAGATCTTTATTACCATCACATTGAATTAATCGGAACTCATAATAAGCTGGAAGCTGTTAAAAATAATAACATATCTATCTTTTTTGAAGACAAGCATGATAACGCATGTATGATTAGCGAAGAGCATAATATTCCTGTTATCTTATTTAATACACCTTACAATCAAGACCCAATTCCCAAGGATGTTATTCGTGTTAATAACTGGTTAGAAGCGAAAAATTGGGTAAATCAATGGTATGAAGTAAAGATTTTATAAAAGATAAAAGGCTCTGACATAAGTCAGAGCCCTTTTCACATTCTGTAAGACATACATATTTTAATGACATTGCGGACATTTACCATACACTTCGAACTTGTGTCCACTTATATCATAACCTGATAAGTTTCCTTGTAGTTGGGACATCGGACAACCAGGAATTTCTTTAGTTTTACCACATTTAAGACAAATAAAATGATGATGATGATGTTTCGAATCACAAGTAAATCTAAAATGTTTTTCTCCGGATAATTCAGTCATTTCAAAAATGCCTAAATCAGCAAATAGAGATAAGTTTCGATAAATCGTATCAAAGCTTAATCCAGGATAATCATCTTTTAACGATTCCAAAACATCTTTTGCTGTTAGATATTTATCAAAATCTGCAAATAACTGCAACATCTCTTCTCTTTTACTTGTATATTTATAGCCTTTTTCTTTCAGTAAGTCGAGAGCTTCTTGAACATTCATGAAACTTTCCCCTTTGTAAATTTAGTCCATAAAATTGTTATTACTAAGATAAATACGGATAATATGACAATTGTTCCCCCTGGTGCTAAATCTAAATAATAGGATAGGAATAATCCAATAATAACAGATATTTCACCAAATAGTACAGAAAAGAAGATTGTTTGCTTAAAGCCCTTTGCAATTCTAATACTAGCTGCAACCGGTAAAGTCATTAATGATGATACAAGCAAGATCCCAACAATCCTCATAGAACTAGCAATAACTAATGCTACAAGTAAGATAAAAATAAAATGAATCCACTTTGCATTTATACCTGATGCTGTAGCATGTTCTTCATCAAACGATAAAAGAAACAGCTCTTTATATAACAGGAAAATGATCGCTATAACAAAAACAGAAACAGCAATGATTACATATAAATCTGTGCGACTTACTGCACTAATGCTTCCAAATAAATAACTAAATAAATCTGTATTAAATCCATCTGCAAGAGAAATAAAGATAACACTAATTCCTACTCCACTTGATAAAATAATTGGAATCGCTAGTTCTTGATAATGCTTATAAACCGCTCGTAATTTTTCTACAAGTAATGAACCTACTACTGAAAAACCCATACCAAGATAAATTGGATTTAACCCTGCAAATGCTGTGAACTTTTTTTCTAAAAGTAAACTTGCTGCAATCCCAGCTAGGGTGACATGACTTAGAGCATCAGCTATTAATGACATTCTTCTAACAACCACATAAACACCAAGAAGTGGTGCAATTAGACCTATTAATAGTCCTGACATAAATGCATTTTGTAAAAATTCATATTCAAAAAGACTGCTAAACATTTTTCATATCCTCCATTAATGGGAGTGTGTTAACACGTGTACAGAATGGCCATAAAAATCTGACATTTCATCTTCTTTAAGTGATTCAAATTCTTCTGATTTGCCATGAAAATGAAGATGCTTATTAATACAAGCAACATGAGTCACTTTATCTGTAATCGTTCCAACATCATGTGTAACCAAAATCAACGTTATCCCCATTTGTCTATTCAGCTTCATTAGCATTTCATAAAAGTTTTGAACTGTTTGTGCATCCACACCTACAGTTGGTTCATCTAAAATTAATAATTTTGGCTCACTTACTATCGCTCTTGCAATAAAGGCTCTTTGCTGCTGACCACCGGAGAGCTCTCCTATATTACGTTTTGTAAATTCCTTTAACCCAACAGCTTCAATGGCATTAAGTACTGTTTGACGATCCTTCTTTCCCAAGAATGTAAATAAACCAAGCTTAGATGTTAATCCACTTGAAACAACCTCAAAAACTGAAGCTGGAAAACCAGTATTAAAGCTATTTGCTTTTTGTGAAACAAACCCTACTTCATGCCAGTTTTTAAATTTTTGAATTGGTTGACCAAACAGCTTGACCTCACCATTCTGTGGCTTTAATAAACCTAATAAACATTTCAACAATGTTGTTTTTCCAGATCCATTTGGACCAACCAACCCTAAAAAGCTTCCTTGTTCTACAGTTAGATTAATATCTTCTAACACTTTTGTACGTTCATATGTGAAATTAAGATTATTTATCTCAATAACAGGTTGATTCATTGAACTTCATCTCCTACAAATTAAGAATCGTTCCGATTTAATATCTATAAATAATATCTAACTTATAACATAAAAATTATACTCACTTCTTCAAAAAATGTAAAGAGAAAAATCGGTAAAAAAATCTGCACCTTATCAAAGAAACTTCATACATTGTGTGAGAGGAGGTTTGATAATGGTGTTATTTCAAAAAATAATTAATCAGAAGCTCAACAATATATCAGTAGAGGAACTCATGCAATATGCCAAACAGTTTAATGTTTCTATAGAGAAAACTCAAGCAGCTCAAGTCGTGAAATCGATGAATGGGAAAAATATAAATATATTCAATGTTAATGAAAGAAAACAGCTATTAACTCAAATTGCAAAGATTACATCTCCACAAACAGCTCAACAAGTTAATCAAATTTTCCAGAAGTTCACAAATTAATAAAATTAACATATTTTCCATCAACTACTTATCGTTTCATCAAAAATAAAAGTCAGTTCCTGTTAAGAACTGACTTTACCTTCTTATTATTGATTAGCAATCTTCTCCAATAAACCTTTATCAAATGTTTTGTCTTTAAACATGTTAATTTCATATTTATATGGAACTTTCTTATTCTTTTTATCTTCACCAACAAATGGTGTTTCAAGTATTTTTGGAACATCCATTAATGACGGATGGTGAATAATTGAGTTTAACGCTTCAAAACCAATATGTCCAAAACCAATATTCTCATGACGATCCTTACTAGCACCCATTGGATTTTTACTATCATTGATATGAAGTACCTTTAGACGATCGATTCCAATAATCGAATCAAACTCTTTCAATACATCATCAAAGTTATTTACAATATCATATCCAGCATCATGTGTATGACACGTGTCAAAACATATTGATAGATGTTGATTATGTGTAACTCCATCAATTATTTTGGCTAATTCATCAAATGAACGACCACATTCAGAGCCTTTACCAGCCATTGTTTCTAACGCTATTTGAACCTCTTGGTTTTGTTCGAGAACTTCATTTAGGCCTTCAATGATTTTCTGAATGCCAACATCAGCTCCAGCACCAACATGGGCACCAGGATGTAAAACAATTTGTTTTGCACCTAAAGCATGTGTACGCTCAATTTCTGAACGAAGGAAATCGACACCCAATTGGAAAGTTGCTGGATTTGTTGAGTTTCCAATATTGATAATATAAGGAGCATGTACAATAATTTCCTCTATTCCATTTTCCTTCATATGAGCTTGTCCTGCTTCAATGTTTAGATCTTCAATTTTCTTTCTTCTCGTGTTTTGAGGTGCACCAGTGTATATCATAAATGTATTTGATCCATAAGAGACAGCTTCCTCACTAGAGGCTAATAGCATTTTTTTCCCACTCATGGAAACATGTGATCCTATTTTAAGCATAACTCTTCCCCCTATACTTACTTACCTTTTCGATCAAGTCTTCTCTTTCTTTTTTTAATTTGTTCCATTTCGCGACCCATTTTCTTTTTATAGCCCGGCTTTATTTTTTTAGGTTTTTGTACAATACTTTTCGCCAAAGCATCAGCATCATCAGTTACTCTTTTTCTATTTTGACGTCGTTTGCGATCTTCAAGATCTTTCCATTCTCCACCGACAAGATCTTTATTAACAAACTCAACACCTAATTTTTCTAATTTATTTAAAGCATCTTCATCAGAAGTTTCAAAAAGCGTTACTGCAATTCCTGAACTACCAGCACGTGCTGTTCGTCCAACACGATGGATGTAGAAATCGAGTTCTGTTGTTGGTATTTCATAATTAATGATATGACTTACACCTTTTATATCAATCCCACGGGCTGCTAAATCTGTAGCAACAACATATTGAAATTCCAAATCATTTATCTGTTTCATCATCTTTTTACGATCACGAGGAGATAAATCTCCATGAATACGTCCTACTTTTAAGCCTTTTTCTAATAAATAATCGGCAACTTCATCAGCTTTTTTCTTCGTGTTTGTAAAAACAATTGCTACAAACGGATTAAATGATACAAGAATATCATGAACTAACTTCATTTTATCTCGATGTCTGGTAGGTACTAGAACATGTTCTATTTTAGCAGCTGTTGCTTGTTTAGGAGCAACATGTGTAAAACGTGGATTTGCTAAGTATTTTTTCAAGAAAGGTTTTAATTTTTCTGGAATTGTTGCAGAGAATACGAGTATCTGCAGATTCTCCGGCATTTGACCAGCAACCATATCAACTTCTTTAATAAATCCCATATCAAGCATTAAATCTGCTTCATCGACAACAAGGGCTTTTACTTTATTGATAATAAGAGCATTTTCTTGAACTAAATCCTTGATTCTACCAGGTGTTCCAACAACAATTTGTGGCTGGTTTCTTAATTTTTCTATAGTACGCTGCTTATCAGTTCCACCAATAAAACATTTAGATGTTATCTCCTCATTTGAAAAAGGAATAACTTTATTTACTTCATTATAGATTTGAATGGCTAGTTCTCTAGTTGGGGCTGTAATAACAAGTTGAACTTCTTTTTTCTCAGTATCAATTTTATTGAGTAGTGGAAGCAAGTAAGCATGTGTTTTACCTGTACCTGTTTGAGATTGTCCAATAACACTTTCACCATTTAAAATTGACGGGATCACTCTCTCCTGTATTTCAGTTGGTTCAGAAAACTTCAATTCCTTTTTTAATGCTTCTATTATAAACGGCTTTAATGAAAACCGTTCGAATTTTGTAGACTCCATCCGTTTCATCTCCTTTAAGATAAGAATCACCTTTATTTCCCAAGTGTACCTTATCAATCCATCATTACATTATAACCGATACACTGAAAAACTCAAACTAGATTTTACCAGTAGCTACGTATACCTGGAATTGTTCATCCTTTAAAAATAAAACGCAGTTAAACAATCTTCTTCATTTTCGTTAAAGATATTCACTTTCCTCTGAAGATTAGTGCCTCATACGTTAACATACAAACACACTAACCTTTAAAATAGCGTAAAGGTAAAGAAGAACCATTAGCTGTTAGAATGCATAGTCTATGTTAGGTATATGTACTTTGAAAGGAGGATTTACATGTTTCAACAAAGACCTATGCCTCCTATGAATCCTAGAGGTTTTCTCCCACAACAGGGGCAATTCCCTATAAGTCAACAACCATTTCAACGCTCATTTATGGGTGGTGGCCAGCAAATTGGTCAACAAGTAGCTTCAAGAGGTGGTGGAGGAGGATTAAAAGGTATACTCTCTCGTATAATGCCTGGAAGCTCACAAGGTGTTGCAGGCGGTGCTGTTAATCCACAAGCATTTACAGGAGCAGCCAATGCAGCAACTAGTGCTTCAAGGGCTACTGGCTCACTACAAGGACTTATGAATCCATCTAATATCTCCGGTATGCTCGGTAATGTACAAAAAATGTTAGGGATGGCACAGCAGGTTACTCCTATGGTTCAACAGTATGGTCCACTTGTAAAAAATTTGCCAGCTATGATGAAAATTTACCGTGAATTGAATAGTTCAAGTGATGCTGAGCAATCAACAACAGATGAAGATGTTAAAGCTGACCAATCGGTTGAAAACAATTCAGAAACAGAAGGTGTTAGCAAAACAACTTCGCAAAAAGGAAAAACGAAGAAAAAAGCAAATACTGCTAAAAATGATTCAGATGTAAAAAGTAATTCTGATCAAGCAGGATCAGCAAGTAAACCCAAAAAACGTTCTACTTCCTCCAAAAACTCGATGCCTAAAATGTATATCTAATTATTCCTCTTTGTAATCTACCCCAATCTTCGATATAATATTAAGAGATTGTGAGAGTAAAGAGCCGTTTTTACGGCTTTTTTTCCATGTACTAAAAACTCTCGATGTGATCTCTTAAGGAGGCAATATAAATGAACGTTATAAAAATCGCACCTCGTGGATATTGTTATGGTGTTGTTGATGCAATGGTAATCGCAAAAAACGCCGCTTTAGATAAAACTTTACCAAGACCAATCTACATTTTAGGAATGATTGTTCATAATAAACATGTTACAGATGCTTTTGAAGAAGATGGTATTATCACTCTAGATGGTAATAACCGTTTAGAGATTTTAGAAAAAGTTGATAAAGGTACAATTGTTTTTACTGCTCATGGAGTTTCTCCAGAGGTTAGGGAAATTGCGAAAGCAAAGGGTCTCATCACACTTGATGCAACATGTCCTGACGTAACAAAAACACATGATTTAATTCGTGAAAAAGAAGCCCAGGGCTATCACATAATCTACATTGGTAAGAAAAACCATCCAGAGCCTGAGGGTGCCGTAGGTGTTGCACCACATGTTGTGCATCTTGTAGAAACGATTGAGGATGTTGAACAACTTAATATAGATAGTGAAAAAATCATCGTTACGAATCAAACAACGATGAGTCAGTGGGATGTAGCCGATATAATGGAACTAGTAAAGGAAAGGTTTCCTCATGTTGAAGTTCATCGGGAAATTTGCTTAGCAACACAAGTTCGCCAAGAAGCTGTTGCAGAGCAAGCAGGCGAAGCTGATTTAACAATCGTTGTTGGAGATCCGAAGAGTAACAATTCTAATCGATTAGCACAAGTATCAGAACAAATTGCTGGTACAACAGCCTATCGAATTTCTGACTTAAGTGAATTAAAGCTAGAATGGTTAAAAGATGTAAAAACTGTTGCTGTAACGGCAGGAGCTTCCACACCTACACCAATTACAAAAAAGGTCATACAATTTCTTGAACAATTTAACCCTGAAGATGATACAACTTGGGTTTTAAATCATGAAATTCCTTTATCAAAAATATTACCTAAAGTTAAAATTAAAAATAAATAAATAAGAGGATGTCTCAAAAAGTTACGCAAAGAGAGTAAACATATTGGTTTAGTCTGCTAAAACTTTCTTAATGAGACATCCTCTTTGTATATTTGGTTCTATCTCTGTAAAAACAAAAGAGTGTGCTAAGCACAACTCTGTTGTGAAATATAACAATCAAATAAACTTAAACGGATTTGTATCAATTTCAGATCCAAAAATATCAACATCAAAGTTCTTATCAATACACATAGAACTAAGTTTAGCTGATACTCCCTTAATCATAACCTTCTCAACATGGTGTCCAGGATCAACCACATTCAAATCCATCATAAGTGCATCATGTGCAACATGGAAATACAAATCTCCTGTTACATATACATCTGCTCCCTTAAATTTCGCTTGCTGTATATACTTATTACCATCTCCACCTAAAACTGCAACTTTTTTGATCTTACTACTCGGATCTCCAACCAATCGAACTCGCTCTACCTCAAGAGATTTTTTAACATGTTCCGCAAATTCTGCAAGTGTTAATTCTTCTGGTAAAACGCCTATTCTTCCTAGACCTAGAGTTAATCCTTTTTGATCGAGAGCATAAATATCATAAGCAACCTCTTCATAGGGATGTGCTTTTAGCATTGCTTGAATCACTTTCTTCTCTATTGATGTTGAAAACACTGTCTCAATTCTAGATTCAGAAACATATTCTAAATTTCCCTTTTTACCTATATATGGATTAGTACCATCAAGCGGTAAAAACCCACCTTCTCCTTCTGTAGCAAATGTACAATGACTGTAGTTTCCTATATGTCCTGCACCAGCCTCTCCTAACGCTTCTCTAAGCTGCTTTTCATGTGTTGAAGGTACAAATACTACTAACTTCTTTAACTTGTCCTCATAAGTCGGAACAAGTACATCCAGTTGTGATAAGCCAAGAGCTTGCGCTAATAGATCATTCACTCCACCATTTGTTATATCTAAGTTAGTGTGTGCTGCATAAATGGCAATGTTATGCTTTATACACTTCTCAATCATTTTTCCATATGTAGAATCGGTTGTAAGTTTTTTTATCGCTCTAAAAATTGGAGGATGGTGAGCAATAATCAAATCAACGCTTTTCTCAATTGCTTCATCAATCACTGATTCAACAACATCTAGGGTAATCATAACATTATGTATCTTCTTATTTAATGTACCAATTTGTAGCCCTATTTTATCTCCCTCTACTGCATAGGCTTTTGGAGAAAATTGTTCAAATAATTGAATGACCTCAAATCCATTTGGTGATTTTTTCAAGATTCTAAAACCTCCTCAACAAGCTTAATTTTCTCAGTTAAATCTCTATATTTTTCATTATTATTATATGTATGTCCTGATTGCTCAAGCTGTTTAATGATTGCCTTCCAATGAGTACTCTCATGGAGCCACTTCTTCTTAAAAACATCTGTTTTTTTAGCAATTAAAATTGGTCCTAATAGAAGACCAGCATGAAAAGATACACCTTTATAAGGTTTTTTTGTATTACCTTTTTCAGCTACAAGTATTTCATAAATTTTATCATCTTCTTCAATAATTTCTTCATCAACAAGTTCCCAATTGTTTTCTACTAGCCATTCTCTTATATAAATAGAGTGAATATTAGGCTGTAAAATTAATCTTTTAACAGTAGTAAGCTTTGAACTTCCTTCTTCAAGTATTTTCTTTATTAAACCTCCACCCATACCAGCAATTGTAATACAATCAACTTGATCTTCTTCTTTGATAACTGATAGACCATCTCCCTGTCTTACAGAAATAACATTTTGAAGTTCAGTTTTTATTACTTGATTTTTTGCTGATTCATAAGGTCCAGAAGTAATTTCCCCGGCAATTGCTAATCTAGCTTTACCTTGTAAAATTGAAAAGCAAGGAAGATAGGCATGATCTGATCCAATATCTGCCATCACTGCGTTTTCTGGTATAAATCGAGCTACTGTTTCAAGTCTTTTCGATAGGTTCATTTCATTCATTTATGTCACCAAATTTCTATAGAATGTGATTTATCTTTAAGGTATTCAATTTAGCTAAATTATAAACACCTTTATTCTTGCTGTAGTTTTTAGCTGGATAGGGTAAGTACATGCTATAAAGTATAAAAAAAGTCCTTCACAGAAGCAAAGGACTTTTCTTTTATTTACGATAATTAACATTAATTAATAGTAATTGGATACGCGGTTCTCAAATAAAACTTACTTAATTTGTGATACCCACTCTGCCATTTCATCCAACTTCTCATCTGGAACTAGATTAGCTGGCATAATTCCTTTACCCTCTTTAAGTGTTTTCTTTATTTCATCTACACTCAAATTGTCACCAATACCAACTAGTGCTGGACCTGCGCCACCTTCATAGTTTTCACCATGGCAAGTAATACAGTTTTGCTGGTAAATTTCTTCCGGAGATGCATTTGCAACATCCTCTGTTTTTGGTTCTTCTTCCCCATTTGCTAATTCTTCATGATCGCCAAGACCTTTGAATGATAAAAGAAACATAAGGCCGATTCCTAAGAGTGCGATTAATAAAAATGGAATAAGTGGATTGCGATTCATCATGTAACCTCCCTTATGTAAATGTGAATCTTCCATTAGTGGACTAAAATCCCAACTAATGTCGCTATTAGAAATCATATTCTGAGTTTTACTTCTCAGTCATTTGAACTAATAGAGCGTTTTCTTTGTGTAGGTAATAGGTTTACTGCATAGTACTAATAGATAAGTTTCATAAGTACACTTGTTTTTTATAAGAGCTCTTTTCTGTAAAGATTGCTGCTATAATAATAGCTAAAATCGTCAGTAGAAACATTGTTTTCATCACATAATAGTACCATTTATTAAAGAAGAGATGCAACAAGTATCTATAAACAGCTATTTCTACAAGTAATTAAAAAGCAACAAAGTTTGCGAAAATAGTCTTTATAAACAACCTCTATTTTACTGTAATTTTATGATAAGTAAAAGACCTATCTTATAACATCTTTATGTTTTTCACACTTTAGACAAAAAACAGACATTTATGAGCAAACTTCATAAATCTTTATTGACATACTTAACCTACTAAAATTCATTATAATATAATAGCAACTACAAAAACAGCTATACCTAATATTCCACTTATAGATAGATAAAGAATTCTTAAAATAACACCAAAAGTTAACCAGACTAGACAATTACTAATAACGATCAATCCTAGTATAAAATCATTTCCGCTTGCAAAAAAATCAGATAATGCAATGGAGGAAATTAATAATTGTATAAAAGTTAAGCTTAAAGGCCCTTGAAAAGATTTGCCTTTTCTAATAAAGTAAGCGGTAACAAGTGAAGATCCAATGAGTAAAAAACTTAGGATAACCATTTGCATTAAGTAGGTAATTTCAGTAAAATTAGTAAAAAGAGATGCTATTACTAAGATCATAATAAAAGCATATAAAAAGCCATCAATTAAGGATATTCTTTTTTTCTTTTTTTTCACTTCAACATGTTCATTATTTTCTTGGTTGCCTTCAGTATAGAGAGCTAACAAAAAGTCACAATAGGTTTCAGGTAAAAGTTTATTGTCTTTCCATTGATGAATTTCATTGATTATAATGTTTTTTTTATCTTTATCCATCTTAGCCATCCTTAATCATTGTTACTCTTATTTTAAAGAAGACATATATGGCTTGTAAATGATAAATTTTAAGTTGTTTCACATCATCGTGTATATGTCAGAGTAAGTTATATTATTACAAACTGAAAGACGGACATAAGTCCGCCTTCTATTCTAAAAAGTCTTTTAGACGTTTACTACGGCTAGGGTGACGTAACTTTCTAAGCGCCTTTGCCTCTATTTGACGAATACGCTCACGAGTTACACCGAACACCTTACCAACTTCTTCAAGAGTTCTGGTTCTGCCATCATCTAGACCAAAACGCAGGCGCAATACATTTTCTTCACGATCTGTTAACGTGTCAAGTACATCCTCCAGCTGTTCTTTCAGCAGTTCGTATGCAGCATGTTCAGAAGGTGAAGTTGCGTCCTGATCTTCAATGAAATCACCTAAGTGTGAGTCATCTTCCTCACCAATTGGTGTTTCAAGTGAAACAGGTTCTTGAGCAATCTTAAGGATTTCTCTAACCTTGTCAGGAGTTAGTTCCATGTCTTCTCCAATTTCTTCTGGAGTTGGTTCTCTTCCAAGATCTTGAAGTAACTGACGTTGAACTCTAATTAATTTGTTGATCGTCTCAACCATATGAACTGGAATACGAATTGTACGTGCCTGATCTGCTATAGCACGTGTAATTGCTTGACGTATCCACCATGTTGCATACGTACTAAATTTATAACCTTTTCTATAATCAAACTTTTCTACAGCTTTCATTAAACCCATATTACCTTCTTGAATTAAATCAAGGAAAAGCATTCCACGACCAACATATCGTTTAGCAATACTTACAACAAGTCTTAGATTTGCTTCTGCAAGTCTTCGCTTTGCTTCATCGTCACCTTCTTCAATACGTTTAGCAAGATTAATTTCTTCGTTTGCAGATAAAAGATCTACCCGACCGATCTCTTTTAAGTACATACGTACAGGGTCATTTATTTTAACGCCTGGTGGTACACTCAAATCATTTAAATCAAATTCTTCTTCTTTTGCCAGCTCTTGAACATTGGGATCAGCCTCTGTTCCTGCTTCACCTAACAATTCAACACCCTGTTCACCTAAAAATTCATAATACTCATCCATTTGGTCTGATTCTATTTCGAAGTTTGCCATACGCTCTGCGATTTCTTCGTATGTTAATACTCCACGTTTTTTCCCGATTTCTGTTAATTGGTCTTTCACCTGTTCAAAGGTTACTTCCGTTTCATGGGTCTGTTTATCAGCCATAGGAACCCCTCCTTCCAAACTTACCAAGTTATAAGATAAGCCACTGGATTTCTGTGTAGCGGTATATTTGATATATCTTGAATGTGTTATAGGTAACACACTTATTAATACTTACCTCTTCACTTCAGCTTACTTTTTATGACTTTAAAGCTTGTTTTAATTGAATAATTTCCATTGCTATTTGAGCTGCTTCTTTGAACTGTTTATTTCTTTCAGCTTCATTTTTAACAGCTTCTTTTTCTTTTATCATTAACATTTTTTGATGATTCAACACCTGTTTTATACAATCTGATAACTCTTGTTCGCTTACTTCAGTGTTTAATGTAATCATCGCAATGTTGGATACAATATCTTGTAATTCTGCATTTGGTAATCTTGAAAGAAACGAACTAACATTTTCCTCATTTCCTTCTTCATAAAAACCATATAGATAAGTAACAATAGCTTTATGCTCTTCAATATTAAATTGAAGTCCAAGTCGTTCTAATACCTTTTGAGACAGATCCTTACTTCTTAGCATATAACCAATTAACATTCGTTCTGCAGTGTGAAAGGCTGGTAACAGGCTTTTCCTTGCAATTGGGTTGCGCTTCACCTGTTGTGGAACCTTTTTTACATTTGAAGAATGATCAGATTCTTGTTTAGGCTTCTTCTGGTTAAGCTGTTCTTTTAGAACATCCATTGATAAATCAAATTCTTTAGAAAGCTGCTTCAAATAGATTTCCTTTTCAACTGCACTTTTTAATTGGCTGACCTCACCAAGAATATTCTCAATGTATTGGAA
This sequence comes from Metabacillus litoralis, assembly GCF_007994985.1. GTDB lineage: Bacteria > Bacillota > Bacilli > Bacillales > Bacillaceae > Metabacillus > Metabacillus litoralis. The sequence goes on from NZ_VOQF01000007.1 coordinate 16,168, forward strand.
TCGTTCGCCTTCATTTTGGAGGTTTTTGCCTCTTCTGTAATAGCTCATCTTGAACGTCATTAGAGGTACACTTGCCCCTATTACATCGTTTTTAAACTTTTCAGAGCCGTACTTTTTGATGTAGTCATCAGGGTCTAAACCATCTTGAATCATCGCAACGTTTATATGACATCCAACACTCTGTAAGATCTTAGCTGCTCGATTCGTTGCTTCTATTCCTGCAGAATCTGAATCATAACAAATCACAATCTCTGATACATTTCTTCTTAAAATTTTTGCCTGCTCTTCAGTTAGCGAAGTTCCCATTGTTGCTATAGCATTCTCTACACCAGATCTAGAAGAAGATATAACATCAGCAAAGCCTTCGAAAAGAACAGCTTGTTGATTTTTACGAATATGTACCCTAGCTCTGTGAAAATTATAGAGTATCTTGCTCTTATTAAATATTTTTGTTTCAGGGCTGTTCAGATACTTTGGCTTCTCGTCTCCGAGCACTCTCCCTGAGAACGCAATTGTCATACCATGATGATCTGTTATAGGAAACATAATTCTATTTCGAAAGCGATCAAAATAGTCATCAGAATTATTTTTCTTGACTAATAATCCAGCTTCCTCCATTAAATCAGCACTAAAACCCCTTTTTACCAAGAATTTTGATATAAAGTCCCAAGAATCAAGTGCATAACCAATTTCAAATGTATCAATTGTTTCTCGAGTAAAGCCTCTATTCAATAAATAATCTAATGCTTCTTGACCCTCTTTTGTATTTACCAATAAATGATGGTAAAATTTCTTTAAGAGTTCATGAGCTTCGATCATTTTCTCAGCATCTTTAGGAATATTGCGCTCCTGATCATTTGCTGTGATTTCGGTAGGTAACTCAATGCCAACTTTATCAGCAACGTGTTGGGCAGCTTCTATAAAAGAATAATTCTCATGCTGCATTAAGAAGGAAAAAACATTCCCACCCGCACCACAACCAAAGCAGTGAAAAATCTGTTTATCAGCTGAAACTGAAAACGAAGGGGACTTTTCTCCATGAAATGGACATAAGCCAAAATAGTTACGTCCTTGTTTCTTCAGTTGAACATATTCACTTATCACATCAACAATGTCAGAAGTTCGTTGGATTTTCTCGATTAATTCTTCGGGAATTCGATTTCCCATACTAACAACTCCGTAATAGAGATATTCAATATTTATTTAAAATCTCCTGCAACTTTCGACAAAATTTTTTCGATTGTTGTGATAAAATTTATTGTATCTTCAGCAGTGAACTTTTTTGGACCTTTAGTGTACTTACCACTACGACGCTCCATAGCTGATAAATATCGAAACTGCAGGGCTGATTCAATATTAGCTTCTGTATATTGTTTACCCCGAGGAGTAACGACAATAACATTTTTTCTTAGCAATAAACCTGCTAAACCAATATCTTGTGAAATAACAATATCATGTTTATTTACATGATTGACTATGTATAAATCTGCTTCTTCTTTACCAGTGTCTACAAACACCCATTTTCCACCATATGTTTTATCAGAACTATGGTTATAGGATGCTACAAAAGTAACATCTATTTTATACTTCCCTGCAATATCCATTACTTCCTGCTTGACTGGACAAGCATCAGCATCAACATAAATCCCTATATTTTTTTCGGCATAGTTCATTATTCTACATCACTCCGGGATAATCCTTCTTAACAATACTACTGTAAGTTAATATTCTAGAAAAAGAACGAAAATCCTTTTTTGTCGAAAATTATTTCTGTGTATTTCTTGACAGTTTACAATTAATAGTTTATTCCTAGATGTCAAGTTCTAAACCTAAAAAATAACTTTTTATCACAATTTTTTATTATAATACAAAGTTCGTCAAATTTCTATTGTTTTTTTCTCCTAAATCTAAGTATAAGCAACTAATCCCCATTTAAGTACTAATAATTTAGAAAAGAGTAAACCCCTTGGGTCAATCACACCTTCATACGGTAAGTTTTTTTCGCAAAGGAAGCTTCTTAGAAATGATTTTTTCACCATAAAAAATATGGGTGACTTATGTTAATAGTTAATTACCAATAAGTCACCCACAAATTCTTTAAAAATTGCCATTTTGCTTATTCATGAAATTCGCAATGATATTTGCTGTTTCTTCAACAGCTTTATTTGAAACATCTACAACTTGACAACCAATTCGATTTACTACTTTATCAAAATAATCTAGTTCTTCTCGTATTCGGTCAATATTTGCATAAAAGGCTTCATCATTCAATCCTAATGATTTCAATCTTTCTTTTCGGATATGATTTAATTTCTCAGGCATGATTCGAAGACCAATACATTTTTGTGCTGAAACTTTATATAATTCCTCTGGTGGTTCAACTTCTGGTACAATCGGTACATTCGCAACCTTAAAGCGCTTATGAGCGAGATATTGTGACAATGGTGTTTTTGACGTCCTTGAAACACCTATTAATACGATGTCGGCTTTTAAAATACCTCTTGGATCTCGTCCATCATCATATTTGACGGCGAATTCAATCGCCTCCACCTTCTTAAAATAATCATCATCTAGTTTTCTAACACGGCCTGGCTCATATTTTGCTGAAATACCATATGAAGTTTCCATCTTATCTATTAAAGGACCGATAATGTCGTAATAAACAACACCTTGTTTATTCGCTTCCTCCATTAAATAATCTCTTAATTCAGGAACAACCATTGTAAAACAAACAATAGCGTGGTCCTGTTTCGCTAATGAAATAACCTCTAATATAGTACCTTTGTCTTCGACATATGGAATTCTTTTAATTTTCGTATTGGCTGACGCTCCGTTAAATTGGCTTGCAGCTGCCTTAACAACCAGCTCTGCTGTTTCTCCTACTGAATCAGATACAACATAAATTAATCGATAACTCATTTATTATATCCCCATTTCCGTTTGCTAGCTGCTTTTATTCCACTGCAAGGCTAACCAGTATTTTTGTCATATTTGTTTTTGTTACTCTTCCAATTACCTCTAATCCTTTTTCTGTATCCTTTACAACTGGTAACGCATCGATTTGCTTATCTATTAAAACATGTGCAACATCTAAAATTAAATCTTCGTGTCTACAAACTGTAATATTAGGCATTCTTGTCATTATAATATTAACAGGTATTGTTGTTAATTCTTGTTTGCCAATACTTGTACGTAATAAATCTTTTCGTGATAGCACTCCAACTAAAATCGATTGATCATCAACAACAAACAATGTTCCTACATCCTCTAAAAACATCGTACAAATCGCATCATATACTGAAACATTTACACTCACAACAATTGGAATAGATTGATAGTCCTTAACCTTCAATTTCTTTAGCTCATCTGTTAGAAGCTGATTATTTTTTTTACCAGTGAAATAATATCCTACACGTGGCCGGGCATCTAAGTACCCAGTCATCGTTAATATAGCTAAATCCGGGCGCAATGTTGCTCTCGTTAAATTTAACTGATCTGCTATTTGTTCCCCTGTTATCGGTCCATTTCCTTTTACTATCTCCACAATTTTCTCTTGACGTTTATTAAGCTCTATTTGACTCACCACCTTACTTTAAAAAACTTTTTTCCAAAGGCTGTTTTCGTAAACTTTGTTGCTTTTTGAATCCTGATGAAAACAACTTTGTATAAAGTCTAGTGGCATCTTTTCTTCTACAAATCGCCCCTTTTATGCAATAACACACTGGTTACAACAAATATTAACGATTATTAGCAACAATCTTTCAGAAAAGAGCCTTTCCAAATTACATTCATAAATATAAACTTCATTTTTAATTATCATATCTGAATTATTTTCTATCTTATATTTTTTCGGGAAAATTGCAAAAGTAAGCTGATTATTAATTAATCAATTCGTCAATCGGTATTATCTGACTAAATGAATATAATCAGTTAGACAATAGGTTATACTATATAAAATTATTATATACTTTCTATGGGATTTGAAAAGCAATTTGTTTTAGCATACGAAAAAAGAACTGACTTATTAGTAGACAGTTCTTTTCTTCGTTTACAGTAGTTTAATTATTTCACTAAAATTACATTCATTTTAGCAAATGACTCAATCAACTCTGAAATAGCTACCATTTGAGCTAAACGATTTTCTTTAATTTTTGCGTCCTCAGCCATGACCATCGTATGATCAAAATAATCATTAATAACTGGCTTTAAGCTGGCTAGCACTTTAAAAATTTCTTCCTCTTGACCTACTTCTTTATAACCAGCTATTTTTTCTGATGAAATATTGTACACCTCATATAGCTTTTTTTCATACTCTGATTCAAATAACAACTCATTGATTTCTTGTGCACTACCTTTTTTAGCGATATTCATAACACGTGCTAGTGCTTCAATTGTTTCCTTAAATTCTTGTTGATCTGAAGCATGTTTTAGTAATCTTGCACGTTCAGTTAATGACGTTACCTCAAGGTAAGATGACTCTAGAACAGCATCTATTAAATCATGGCGAATAGAATCCTCCGCTAGAAGGTATTTTAATCGTAGTTTGAAGAATGCTACCATTTCTTTTTTAGTATCTGGTGAGACTTTATCACCAAACAACTCAAGCGCTGAGCTGAATAATTGAGGAAGTTCTAGTTTATAGTTCTTTGAGCGTAATATTTGTACAATTCCGCTTGCTTGTCGTCTTAATGCATAAGGATCTTGAGAGCCTGTTGGTATTTTGCCTATCGCAAAAAACCCTGTAATTGTATCAAGTTTATCAGCTAAAGAAACAATAGCACCAATATCTGAAGAAGGTACAGCATCATCTGCATGTCTTGGCATATAATGTTCATTTATTGCAGCAGCAACTGTTTCTTTTTCTCCAGAAATCCTAGCATATTTCTCACCAATTTTACCTTGTAGTTCAGGAAATTCATATACCATATGAGTAACCAAGTCAAATTTACAAATAGATGCTGTACGTTTAATATCTTCTTTTCCTTCAGAATTAATTTGTAGCTGATTAGCAAGTGTTTCAGATAGCTTAACAACACGCTTAACTTTTTCTCCTAAAGTTCCTAATTCTTCATGAAAGACAATTTTATCTAATTTCTGTACTGCATCTTCAATCTTAAGTTTTTGGTCTTCTTTGTAAAAGAAATTCGCATCAGATAATCTAGCTCGTAATACCTTTTCATTTCCTCGAGCTACATTTTCAAGATGATTATGGTCACCATTTCTCACAGTAACAAAGAAAGGCTGTAACTCACCTTCTTGATTTCTTACAGGAAAATATCTTTGATGTTCCTTCATACTAGTAACTAGAACTTCATCTGGTAATGTTAAATACTCAGATTCAAACTTTCCAAATAAAGCAGTAGGGTATTCAACTAAATTATTAACTTCTTCGAGTAAATCTTCATCGATTGGAATAATCCACTTTTGTTCAGCTTCAATTTCTGAAAGCTGAGACGTAATTGCTTGTTTACGTTTAACAGGATCAGCTAAAACAAATTGTTCTAACAAAGCTGCTTCATATAGAGACGGAGAAGCAACCTCCACTTTATTTCCTAGAAAGCGATGTCCATACGTATATGAACCTGTCTCAATACCTGCAATCTCAAATGGAATAACATCATTTCCAAATAGTGCTACAATCCATTTAATTGGTCTGATATATCGTAAATCATTGCTTCCCCATCGCATATTTTTAGGGAAAGTTAAGCCAATAATTAATTGCTTCATTTCGATTAATAAAGTTTTCGTTTCTTGACCTTTTATATGTTTTTGGACATGTGCGTATTCTACACCATTTATTTCTTTAAAGTAAATATCCTCAACTGATGCACCTTGCCCCTTAGTAAAACCAATTGAAGCTTTAGACCAATTTCCTTCACCATCTAAAGCAATCTTTTTAGCTGGACCTTTTGCTTCCTCTTCAATATCAGGTTGCTTATCAGCCACATCTTTTATTTGGACTGCTAATCTTCTTGGTGTTGAAAATGTTTTTACTTCTCCATGAGATAGCTTTTTTTCTTCAAGCCATTTTGTTATTTTATCTTCTAACTGATTCATAGAAGGTGTGACATATTGAGCTGGTAATTCCTCTAATCCAATTTCTATTAATAAATCTTGCTTACTCATTATGTTCTCCTCCTTTCTCATGTAACATTGGGAATCCTAATTTTTCTCTTTCGTCATAAAATGTCTTAGCTACTTTACGCGCTAAGTTTCGCACCCGTCCAATATATCCTGTTCTCTCAGTAACAGATATAGCTCCTTTTGCATCTAAAAGATTAAAAGTATGTGAGCATTTCAGGACATAATCATATGCTGGATGTACAAGTCCCACGTCCATTTGTCTAATAGCTTCCTTTTCATAAGTAGAAAACAACTGAAAAAGCATATCAGTATCAGATGTTTCAAATGTATATTTTGAATGCTCATATTCAGGCATTAAGAAGATATCTCTCACTGTGTAGCCTTTTGTCCATTCTAGATCAAAAACATTTTCCTTATCTTGTATATATGATGCGAGCCTTTCAATTCCATATGTAATTTCAGCAGAAACTGGTTTACATTCCAAACCACCAACTTGTTGGAAATAAGTAAATTGTGTAATTTCCATTCCATCAAGCCATACTTCCCAACCTAAACCTGCACAACCTAGAGAAGGATTTTCCCAGTTATCTTCTACAAAACGAATATCATGCTTTAAAGGATCAATACCTAATGCACGTAATGAATCCAAATATAACTCTTGAATATTATCAGGGGATGGTTTCATAATCACTTGAAATTGGTGATGCTGATAAAGTCTATTAGGATTCTCTCCGTACCGGCCATCAGCAGGTCGTCTTGATGGCTCAACATAAGCAACCTTCCATGGTTCAGGTCCTATACTTTTTAAAAATGTGTATGGACTCATAGTTCCTGCACCTTTTTCTGTATCATATGCCTGCATCAGTACACAACCTTGATCTGACCAATGCTTTTGCAACGTTAAAATCATTTCTTGAATATTCATTCAAAAACACCTCCATTAGTTAGTAATAAAATATTATTTGTAGAACAAGCAACCGGCTTTTTAAACACAAAAAAACCCTCGTCCCTATGCCAAACAAATGACATAGGGACGAGAGTATACCCGCGGTTCCACCCTATTTGCTTATATAATAAGCCACTTTTAAAAAATTCCTGCTCCGGAATGCCCTTCCTTACGTGCCAATCCTTAGCTTACACCATCCTAAGGTCGCTTCCATTGGGGAACGTAAATACTTCTTTCCTTCAACGCATTATAATTCGTTTAATTATATTTGCATCTTAATCGAAATGATATCAAAAGTCAATTATTATAGTTTGCCTTTTAATGAGTCAAGTTGATCTAAGAAACGCTTTGATTTTATCGTCAGACCAGAAAATTCTTGATAGTAGGCTTGTATTACATTTTTTAATTCCTTTTTTGTTTCTGGTTTAACAGATATATTTCCTAAACGGTTTAAATCAAAATAATAAAATAATCTAAGTAATTTTACAGTCATTGGTGAGATAGGTAGTCTATAAGGATCTTTCTGATAACAAAGGTGACAAATAAATCCACCTTCTCTAATTGAAAAATGAAAGTTTCCATCTTTATTACCACAAACAGTACAACTGTCTAACTGAGGATTCAATCCCAATACAGACAACATTTTCATTTCGAAAATATTGACTAATATATCAGGATCAACTTCATCATCAAGATAGATAAGTGTTTGTTTTAATAATTCAAAAAGATAAGGATTTCTCTCTGTGTTCTCAGTACTTTTATCTAATAATTCTGATATGTAAGAGGCATATGCAGTAAGGAAAATGTCCTCTCTAATTCCTCTTAGTGAATGGATAATTTCTCCTTGCTGGAGACTTCCTAATCCATTCGATCTTTGAAACATAAATGTTCCATACGTAAAAAGTTGGGTAATTGACGTAAGGCGACTATTTGGTTTTTTTGCACCTCTTGCCATAACCCCAACTTTTCCTAACTCTCTCGTATATATTGTAATAATTTTGTTTGTCTCACCATAATCAATAGAACGGATTACGATTCCTTCACATTTTTGAAGCAAATTTCCTTCACCTTCCAAAGGTATCAGGCAAGATCAGGAAATTGGAAAATCTATTTCAGCTAGTTCATCATCTTGATAATCGGGTCCGTCATCATTCTCCTTTTCCATTTCCTTAAAAAGAAGATACGTATCAATGCTACCTGTTTGTGAAAAAACCTTCCAGGTAAAATCCAACATAAAAAACCCCACCTTTCAGTTGTTAAGACTAGCAAGCAATATCCAATTTCATATATTTATCTTGACCTTTTCTTCTTCATTTCATGTTAAACAATATTTGTTAATCAATTTAATGAATACTCTAAAATCATGAATCTTTGTATAAGGTGCACTAATTTTTCAAAAGTGAATTTCAAATTTTAGTATTCATCGTCTCTAAATCCATAATCACGAAGTTGAGATGCTTTATTTCTCCAGTCTTTTTGAACCTTAACCCATAACTCCAAAAATACTTTTGAACCTAGCAATGCTTCGATATCAACACGAGCTCTTTTTCCCACTTCTTTTAACATACTACCTTGTTTTCCAATGACAATACCTTTTTGCGAGTCGCGCTCAACTATAATGGTTGCACCTACATATATAGATTGATTGTTTTCCCGACGTTCCAGTGTATCCATCACTACAGCAATAGAATGCGGTATCTCTTCCCTCGTTAAATGTAATACCTTTTCTCTAATAAGCTCTGTAATAATAAACCGCTCTGGATGATCTGTTACTTGATCAGCTGGATAATATTGCGGACCTTCTGGAAGAATCATATCAATTTGCTTTAACAAGGTATCGATATTATTACCTTCAAGTGCAGAAATTGGAACTACTTCTTTAAAAGGATACATATCTTTATATTGACTAATTAAAGGCAGTAGTTGGTCAGGATGAATTTGATCAATTTTGTTGATGATTAGAAATACTGGTGTTTTTGTTTCTTTCAGTCTGTCGATGATAAATTCATCACCACGACCAAATCCTTCTTCAGCATTAATCATAAAGAGAATCAAATCAACTTCTTTTAACGTATTCTGAGCGACCTTCATCATAAAGTCTCCAAGTTTATGCTTTGGTTTGTGAATACCTGGAGTGTCTATAAAAATTGTTTGAGAATTGTTTGTTGTGTACACACCTTGGATTTTGTTTCGTGTTGTCTGTGGCTTATCACTCATAATAGCAATTTTTTGACCAATTACACGATTGATGAACGTTGATTTTCCTACGTTTGGTCTTCCAATTATTGAAACAAAACCTGATTTGAATTCATTTTTATTCATGTAAATCCTCCGCTGAAAAAGCACCTGGTAATAATTCTGATACTGTTAATTCCTCTATATCACCTTGTAGGTTAGTTAATATAACTCTCATATCTTTCGGGCAAAGCTCTGCAATAACTTGACGACAGGCCCCACAGGGTGGAACTGGTCTTTTCGTATCCGCAACTACAGCTATCGCCTTATACTGCTTATCTCCTTCTGAGTAAGCTTTAAAAATAGCTGTTCGCTCTGCACAATTACACATACTATATGCAGCATTTTCTATGTTACAGCCTTTATAAATTTTTCCATCATTCGTTATCAAAGCAGCTCCTACTTTAAATTTTGAGTATGGTGTATAAGCCATTTCCCTTGCCGCTTTTGCTTCTTCGATGAGTTGTTCAATGTTCACTAGATTTTCTTCCTTTCTCTTTACCGAATGATGATTCTTCTTATAGTTTACCTAATATCATCATTATTTTCACGTGATTTTGGAAATTGTCATCCAATTGTAAGAATCTTCTGAATTTGTCCACAATACACTAAATAGTGCCTTTTTTGTTTCATATATGTCTTAATAAAAGAATTACTCCAATTATAACCGATAAAATCGCATATACCAAAACAGCTCCTGCTGCAGCATCTTTTGCTGCTTTGGCAATCGGGTTATAATCCTCAGTAATTAAATCTACAACATGCTCAATTGCCGTGTTCATTAACTCTAAAGCAAGCATTCCACCTATTAAAAACAAAATGACTACCCAATCAAACATGGTAAATTTCAGATAAAAACCAAGAATGATCATCAGGCTTGAAATGTAAACATGTATCTGAAAATTCCGCTCAGATTTAAAAGTCTGGAAAATTCCGTTCCAAGCAAATTTAAAACTTTTATAGAAACGCTTCCATTCAGAGGTCTTGGGATCTTTTAAGTCCATAACTATTTAAGATATCCTTTTGTTTAGTAAACATCTCTTTTTCATCTTGTTCATTCATATGATCATAACCTAATAAGTGGAGAAAACCATGGCAAGCTAGAAAACCCAGCTCTCTTATAAACGAATGACCATACTCTTCTGCTTGCTCTTTTGCGCGTTGGATAGAAATGATGATGTCTCCTAACATTGGAGGTTGATCTAACCCGATGATTTCTAGCTCTCCCTCACCCATTTCTTCTAAGGCAAAGGAGATAACGTCAGTCGGTTGATCTTTATCCCGAAATTCACGGTTTACTTCTTGTATACGTTCATTTGTAACGAATGTGACTGATACCTCTGCATCATGTTTTACATTTTCAGTTTCTGCTGCAAACTGCAGAAGATCCTCAACTGTTTTAACCTGTTCTTCTGTTAATTCACTTGTTTCATCTATACTATCGATGATTAGTCTCATCTCTATTTCACCTTCTGTTTTTTTGATAATTCTGGATACTCAATTCTAGAATGAAATATACCTTTAAGTGATTCACAAAATGACTTTGCAATAATATCTAATTCTTTTAATGTTAAATCACACTCATCTAATTGATTATCTTGTAATCTATCTGCGATGATTGATTTAACAAGCTTTTCTATTTTTTCTGGTGTTGGATTTGACATTGAACGAACAGCCGCCTCTACACTATCAGCAATTGATATAATAGCAATTTCCTTTGTTTGTGGCTTAGGTCCTGGATAACGAAATTCATCTTCATAAATTGAATCGTTTGATTCTTTTGCTTGATGGTAGAAATATTTTAATAATGTAGTGCCATGATGTTGTTCAGCAATATCAACAAATTCCTTTGGCATTTTATGTTTTCTGAGCATCTCAACACCATCAGTAACATGCGAAATAATAATATTTTTACTTAATTGTGCTGAAAGCTTATTATGTGGATTTTCAATATTCATTTGATTTTCAATAAAATACTGTGGGCGTTTTGTTTTCCCGATATCATGATAATAAGCAGCTACTCTTGCAAGTAACCCATTTGCTCCGATTGCTTCACATGCTGATTCTGATAAATTTGCTACCATTACACTATGATGATATGTACCAGGTGTCTCAGTTAAAATTTTACGCAGTAATGGATGATTTGGATTCGAAAGTTCAATTAACTTCATAGTAGATAAAATTCCAAAGCCAGTTTCAAAAAACGGCATAAATCCAATTGTTAGAACTGATGACACAAGACCAGAAACACATGCCATTACAAAATAGGAACTAATTTCAACATTTGAATATGATCCGTTCCTTATCAGCATAATAGCTGTTAGAACAATAACATTTATTCCGCCTACAAACAATCCAGCTTGTAATATTTTCGAACGAAGATTATGCTCACCTAAAAATAACACACCCGCGAGACATCCGAATAAGTAGTATACACCTATTGAAAAATTAAAACTACCTGTTATTCCCTCGTTAAAAATTACACTTCCACACACAGCAAAAATCATACTTGTTAAAATGGCTAATCGCTCATTTATTAATAACTTAATCAACATAACTCCCATGGCCACAGGAACTATATAACCGATATGTGTGTAATCAATTTTCTGAAATAAACTTACAATTTTCATTAATAAAATTGTAATAGCAAATATCAAACAGTATAAAAGAAGTGAATTATTTCTCTTTGATATCGGACTATCTTTTTTCTCAAAATAATAAATAACACCAGCCAAAATTAACAAAATGAGTAATGCTAAGCCTAAAAATGGTTTGTATGATTGCTGATCATCAAGTAAACCGACTAACCCAAGCTTTCGGTGAATTTCTCTATTAATTAATTCATCTTCTTCAACCAAAATTTGTCCTTGTTTAATTTGTGCTACTTTGACTGCATCAACTGATTGCTGCCTTTTTTCTTCCGTAGCTTTTAAATCAAATACATAATTAGGAGTAATTGCAAATTTACCTAAAACAGTTGCTGATTGTAATACCTCTGAGCGGAGAGGAGTATATTGCAATTCTTCATCTACTTGCTTTTTAGCTTCAGATAATTGAACAATTGGAATTTCTTTACTCATAATATTATTAACAGCGGTTACAACTGCGTCTTTTGCCATATTTAAATCAGCATCACTAGCTTTTATAAGTGGCAAAAATGTTTCACCAGGTATTTTATCATTTATGGAAGATGTAAGCTTTCCTTGTAATTTCTTAACTTGTTCCTCTGGTGTTAACGTTGATTCTTCTTCATCTACTGCTGGTTTAGTGTCTACCTCATTCTTCACCTCGATAATAGTATCGAAAATAGAAGATATAAGATCTACCTGCTTATCTGTGATCTCTTTTTTTAACACATATTGATCTTCAACTGCATCATATGCTTCTTGCTGCTTTCTCTCCGTTTCTATTTTATCCTCAACAGTAGTTGGCGCATAAATTGTTTGTTCTGATACTGTAAAAAGCTCAATATCCAAGGTCTCAGGCTTAACATTGCTGTAAAGAGCAACAAACAGGATAATAGCTAAAATACCATATAAAAAAATATGAAGAAACTTATGGTCATTAAGTTTCCAAAGTTTACTCGTTTTTTGCTTTTCCTTCTTTGGATTCTTCTTCATAGTAAGCACACCACCCTAAACATCTTCATATAATGATAAACAGTATCTACATACATACTATCTTTCATTATTTCCTTTTATCGAAAAATGTTCAACCTTTAAGACAAAATATGACAAAAAAAGTAGAAAAAAATGAGCTTTCCACCTATTAATAATAGGTAAAAGCTATTACTTTGTATCAATCCTCTTTTATTACATCATTATCATAAAAATAAGATAAGCTATGTTATTCTTCTAATTTCTCTATGTATCGTTTTTAGTCGTAAACTCTAAGAAAAGAAAAGTGACCCGAATTCGGGTCTCCGGGTCACGATCCTTCATTAGTATTTTCATAAGCCGAGATAATTTTGGCTACAAGTGGATGTCTTACAACGTCTGATTGTTCTAGCGTGATGAAGGATATTCCATTTACATCATTAAGAATGCTTTTTGCTACTGATAAACCTGATTTAACTCCCTTTGGTAAATCAACTTGGGTAATATCACCGGTTATAACCATCTTTGAACCAAATCCTAGACGTGTAAGAAACATTTTCATTTGTGCTGGTGTTGTATTTTGAGCCTCGTCCAAAATAACAAAAGCATCGTCTAATGTTCTTCCTCTCATATAAGCCAATGGTGCAATTTCAATTGTTCCTCTTTCAATAAGCCTTTGTGTATGCTCCATACCTAACACATCGTGTAGAGCATCATATAAAGGTCTTAAATAAGGATCAACTTTTTCCTTAAGATCTCCTGGTAAAAATCCAAGACTTTCCCCAGCTTCAACAGCAGGGCGTGTTAAGATTATTCGTTTAATTGATCCAAGCTTCATTGCATTAATTGCCATCACTACAGCTAAGTACGTTTTTCCTGTTCCAGCAGGTCCAATACCAAACACTAGATCCTTGCTTTGAATAGCAGAAACATAATGGCGCTGTCCCAGTGTTTTAACTCGTATCGATTTACCCTTAGCAGTTTTAGCTATTTCTTTGACGTATAACTGTTCGAGCTGATCTAAGCTTTGTTCTTTTGCCATACTAATTGCATAAATCACATCTCGTTCACTTATGTTAATTCCTTTTCGGATGATAACAAGTAGTGATTTTAGAAGATCGTCAACAAGTTTCACATTTTCTGAATCACCTGAAACGAATACTCCTTCACCTCTTGTTACAATTGATACGCTTAATTCTTCTTCAATTCTTTTAAGATGTACATCATTATTCCCAAACAATGCAATAGCTTCATTTGGATTATCTACTGTTTGATTCATTGTCACTAATTCTTCTGGCATTCTTTAGTCTCCCTGAACAATTGGTGTAGTTTTTACAATGTTCTCCAACACTTGGTAAAGAACGGTTAATTTAACTTTACCATTCTCCTTCGTCTCGTGCAAAACTTTTTCTCCAATCACCTTTTCATCTTCCACCAAATTATCCTCAATGTCTTTACGACCTTGGTCAAGAGCTGCTTCTTTTGCTTGCTTAAGTGTATATTTTCTTTCGACCTCTTCTTTTTCAAGATAAGTTTCTTTAAGAAAACCTAATGGTAAAGAAAATCCTAGAAACTTCAGATCGTATATATCATCTTCTAGCTCGTAGGAAGTAAATCCTGATTCACCAAATCCCCAAATCGGGAGTTGAAATGAACCGAATTTAAGGTAAAACTTATCTTTAGTATTCCCAGTTAACACTTGAAAAGTCGTGTTTATTGGGATTGTTATTGTTGATTTATACCAGGTTTCACCGAATATCTCCGCTTTAGCGGCAACTTCCTTTTGATCATCTTCTTTCCCAATTAGACCTGAAACTAAGATTTGCCCTTTATCAACATGTTCATTTAAGGTTGTCACTGGTTGACCTTGTTCAACAAACATTTTTTTAATCACTGCTTCTTTTTTCGCAACAATATGTCGTGGACTAACAAGTTTTTCTTCTTCCGGTTGATTTTTTTCTACAACCTTCAAATGATATGTTGTACCTGTTAGTTCTACACCAACCCAAGTGATTTGCTGAATATTATCTGTTAAGGTTTTCTGAATATCATCTGGATTTTCTACAAAAAATTGAAACTTTCCTGATGTAACCCCAATTCTAGAAAGCTCCTTCTTAATTAAATGCTCAGTCTCAGGCGAAGCACCATCCACTTCAATTCCCCAAATCATATTTGATAAAATAAAAATTAATACAAAGAAGGCGAGAAAACCCATAACAAATCCGTTATTGCGCCAAGAACGCTTCATTAAAAAAGGAAGTCCTAATCTTTTCTCAAATCTACACTTACACTCATTACGTCTTACTACGTCTCTTAAGGCATGTACATCTTGAAGTCGAATGAAAAAACTTAAACCATCTACTCCGCTTCTATGTACATTCCACACAGCTATATTAGATCGTATGCAATCATTTAGAAACCTTTCAGTACCTCTTCCCTCGATACTTACTTTTAATATGCCAAATAAGTAACTCGTCCATTGATTTTTCATAATTCATCCCCCTATTAAAAAACGAATGATAGTAATGGAATGTGTGTCTGCTGTGAAATTTACAGCAGACAATTTTATTCCTACCTGATGAAAGGCTACTTTCGCAAAAAATTGTTTATTTATAATTCATTGCTTTTTTACGTTTTAGCCTTTTGCTTTAAGCGCTTTACCTGATTATGCTTTATATAACATTTGATTCCTTTGGTAAATTCATTTCGAATTCATTCGTTAAAACAACAATTTTTGAGAAAAGAGCCTAGAAAATTTATGGAGCACCTTACGTAGCATCCAGATAGAGAACTTGATCTATCTTTCCTTCTAGTAGAATTTCTTCCGGTAGAATCGTCTTTATGACAAAGGCTTCACCTTTAATTAAAAGTTGACCTTGTTTTAACAGAAGACGTAGTTCCGTATCAGTAAACGTAAGAAGTCCTCGATGATTTTCTATGTAAATATGAATCTGTCCAACCATCGTTATTCTAGGAAGATCCATCATGACATCGGGCGGTAGTTCGATTGTGTTGGTAATCCATCTTGTTAGTTGCTGGCGCCATTTTTTTGCCATAAAAAAAGACCCCCTTTCATCTCATATGTATGAGAGAAAAGTGAGTCTTATAACATCATTATTTGAGAAGTTAAAAATGTCTTCTATTTCTTGTGTAATGAGGATTTTTTGCTCTTGATGGTCCGAGTACTTCACTCCAAATAACACCTTGTACTGCTTTTTGTTGATCGATTAAAAGTGTGTTCCTTTTTATATTACCTTTTATTTTAGGTGTAGTCTCTTTTACAACACTACGAACCCTTTTTGGTTCTTCCTTAATGATTTCAACATGCTCGACCTTATCAAATGATTCTACTTTCATTTTCTCATAAGCCTCTTGAACAGTTTGAAGAGAAGGCTTTTGTTCCCTTTTCCTTGTTTCAACAGTTGTCATAACAGGCTTTGGATTTGATCTTGTAGATGGTCTTGTGTTTGGCCTTGGGCTTGGATTTCGCCTTGGACTTGGGCGTGTATGATCATTTTGTCTTGGTTCAATATGTGTTGGACGTTCTGTTGGACTTTCAGGCTTCTTCTTACTTGCATCCTCTTTTCCAGAGGTAAAGATTCTCGAAAATAACCAAGCAAGAAATGCCCATACTATTGGATTTCCAAATATATCTGATATATCCATTTATTTCTCCCTCCTTATAATGAGGAAAAGATGAGTTTGATGGATATCATCAAACCCACTTACTTGTTAATAGCTTAATGATTAATATTCCTCGTGATCATTACTATTTTGATTTGTTTTACCAATTGAATCTCTCATATCAGTGTCTGCTGAGATATTCTTTATGTTCATATAATCCATTACGCCAATGTTTCCAGAACGAAGCGCTTCAGCCATTGCAAGAGGTACTTTCGCTTCTGCTTCAACAACCTTCGCTTTCATTTCTTGAACACGTGCAATCATTTCTTGTTCTTGTGCTACAGCCATTGCTCTTCTTTCTTCCGCTTTCGCTTGAGCAATTTTCTTGTCTGCTTCAGCTTGCTCTGTTTGTAGCTCAGCACCAATGTTTTTACCGATATCAACATCAGCAATATCTATCGACAGAATTTCAAATGCTGTACCAGAATCCAGCCCTTTTCCTAAAACAGTTTGAGAAATTAAATCAGGATTTTCTAATACCTTTTTATGATTATCAGATGAACCAATAGTACTTACAATACCCTCACCAACACGCGCGATGATTGTATCTTCACCCGCACCACCAACTAGGCGTTCAATGTTTGCTCTAACTGTGATTCTAGCTTTTGCTTTTACTTCGATCCCGTCCATTGCAACACCGGCAATAAATGGTGTTTCAATTACTTTAGGATTAACACTCATTTGTACAGCTTCTAATACATCACGGCCTGCTAAATCAATAGCAGCACAGCGCTCAAACGTTAATTCAATATTTGCTCTCTCAGCAGCAATAAGTGCATTAACTACTCGGTCAACATTACCACCTGCTAGATAGTGACTTTCCAGTTGGTTAGTTGTTACATCTAACCCAGCTTTATGAGCCTTGATTAATGGGTTAACTACTCGACTCGGGATAACTCTTCGTAATCTCATCCCAATTAATGTGAAAATACTTACCTTTACTCCTGCTGCTAGTGCAGAGATCCAGAGAGCAATTGGTACAAATGTAAAGAAAACACCTAAAAAGATTAAACCTAATATAACAAGTCCTAATACTAAAATTGCTGAAGCATCCATTGTTTTCCTCCTAATAAAAATGATAAGCCTGACATGTAAGAAGTAATAACCTCTTTAATTGTTGAACTAACCTCTATAATTCTCTCACAACAATACGTGAGCCTTCAACCTTCACTACCTTTACTTTTTGTCCTTTATTAATATAACTACCTTCAGTTACAACATCCAAGCGTTCATCACCTATTATTGCAGTACCTGCTGGTCTCAGTGTGGTCAATGCAACACCTTCGACATTTATTAATTCGTTTCTCGTTTTACTTGAAACATAGCCACTTTCAGTATTTGTTGAGTCACGCAAAATTAATCGTTTAAAAATATTCATACGTTTTCCAAACACCTTTACTAATAAGATAGAAACAAGAACGGACACAGCAAAAGCAATCAATAGTGAGATCGTCATTTGTATGAAATTACCTGAAGCGATGTAAAGACTTCCGATCACGCTTGCAAAGCCCAATATCCCCATTATACCACCCGGTACAAATAATTCAGCTATTATTAAGATGATTCCTAAAATAAATAGGAGTAGAGACTCTAGTCCCGCAAGTCCTGCCACTAAATGTCCATAGAAAAATAGTAATAAAGATGCTAAACCCATAAAACCTGGAATTCCAAAACCAGGTGAATAAAGCTCGACAACAAGTCCTATACTTCCAATTGAAAGTAAAATTGGAACAACAACTGGATTTGTAATAAATCTTGCTACTTTCTCAGCAAAACTTTCCTCAGCCTCTAATATTGTTGCATTGGATAAATTCAGCTGATTTAATAAATCCTTTCTGCCCTCTGCAACTCCTTCAGCATATCCAACCTGTACTGCTTGCTTCGTTTCTAAAGTTAATAAATCACCTTTGCCAGCACCAAACTCAGGAACATCAACATCTTTATCAACCATTGCTAATGCATATTTAGGATCACGACCATTTCGTTCTGCTGATTCTCTCATTTCAGATAACCATAATGATTGCGCTTTATCATCAGCGGCGTTACCATCACCAGTAATAACAGCTGCAGATCCCATTTGACTACCTGGAACCATATAGATTTGGTCTGCATTTAATGCAATATAAGCTCCTGCAGAAATTGCTCTTCTGTTTATAAAAGCTGTTATTGGGATATCACTTGATCTCAAGGTATCCGCAATCTCCATTGCACCATCTACTGCACCGCCTAGTGTATCAATCTCAAGGATTATATGGTCAACACCCTGTTCTTTAGCATCAGTAATATTTCGTTCAATATATTGCGAAAGTCCCTTTTCAACTGTGTCTTCTAAAGGAATAATATACACTTTTTGATTTGAATCAGCTTTTAATTCATTATTAAAACCAGTAAAAACACTTAAAACCAGACCCATAATAATCATGAGCAAGAAAAAATACTTTCTCATCGTTTACCTCCTTCCTAATCTGCATAATCTTAATACGTATATGATACCTAATTAGTTTCATACTTTTATTATTAATTTTATTTACAAGAGCTATTCTCATAAACATTAGGGTTTAAAATTCTAAAGGATACAGCACCATATCGAATATAGCGGAAGAATCTTTTCTACAAGAAAACGTACCTTCTAAAAATAAGGTGCATAAACATTGTTAATGATTTTCGTTAAAGGCATTCAACTAAGTGCGATAACTCAACATTAAGCTATCATAGCCTAAGCTAAGAACTCTAACAAATAACCTTCCTAGTATTTACTTTGTTTTAAAATTCAAGTCTCACTATGTAAGAAAAAATCAAGCGCCTTTGTTGGCTTAGGGAGATAATCTAACGTTTGATAGACAATAAGCATTAGATTTTCTTCAATGCTAAGACCAACACAAAAACTAAATACAAGTTTTATTCTTATTTAGTCATAATAAAAGGCTGTTTTTGCAAACTTATACTTATAAATACCCAAAGAAATCAGCATTGTAATAAGTCTAGTGGCATCTTTTCTTCATAAAATAGTAGGCTTATATGCGAAAACACACTGGTTCTCCTGCATATTTTGGTTACATAGCAACAATCTTTCAGAAAAGAGCCTAATAAAAAGACATCTTGCATTTTATACAAGATGTCTTAATTATTTATGATAGCTGCTGTAGCACAAGCTTATTTACAAGACTTCCGTCTGCTTTACCTTTAACTTTGGGCATGAGTGCTCCCATAACTTTCCCCATATCCGCCTTAGAAGTTGCATTTACATCTAAAATCGTTTGTTTAACAATCTCAGAAACTTCTTCTTCGGAAAGCTGTTCAGGCATATAATCGACTAATATATCGATCTCTGCTTGTGTTTTTTCAACTAAGTCCAAACGATCAGCATTTTTAAATTCTAGGAGGGAGTCTTTACGTTGTTTAAGTTCGCGAGAAAGCACTGTCAATTCTTCTTCATTAGACAATTCAGCATGACTAGACTTTATTGCTTCATTTTGTAAAGCAGCCTTAACCATACGAATGACAGCTAGTTTGTCTTTTTCTTTGTTTTTCATCGCTTGTTTCATATCTTGATTCAATTGTTCAAGAAGACTCATACGTACACCCTCTTTTAGAATTTGCGCTTTCTAGCTGCTTCAGACTTTTTCTTACGCTTTACGCTAGGCTTTTCATAGAATTCACGCTTTCTAGCTTCTTGTATTGTACCACTTTTAGATACAGTACGTTTAAAACGACGAAGAGCATCTTCAAGCGACTCGTTTTTACGAACGACCGTTTTTGACATTCTCTTTCCCTCCCTCCGAATACAACCAATCGACATCTTTAAATAAAACATGCTATAACAAAACATGTACTTTGCCATTATAATATAAGGTATTATATAGGTCAACTGATATAGCAAAAACTTATTACTTTATTAAGTTGTCTAAATAATACATTTATTCTATGTTTAGTGAAGAAAAACGTTTGTGCTTATAACATAGCATTAAACTTAGTAATCTGAATTTGAAACTTCACCCTTACTAATTGCAACACCTGAACTAGCACCAATACGTGTAGCTCCTGCTTTTATTAATGCTTCTGCACCCTCAGTGTCTCTTACTCCACCAGAAGCTTTAACACCTATATCAGGTCCTACAGTTTTTCTCATAAGAGCGATATCCTCAACAGTTGCTCCACCAGTCGAAAATCCTGTTGATGTTTTAACAAAATTTGCACCTGCTTGAACTGCTATTTTACAAGCTCTAATTTTTTCTTCTTCATTTAGTAAACTCGTTTCAATAATGACCTTTGACAATGCTTTATTTCCAGCTGCTTTAACAACTGCTTCAATATCACGCTTTACTAAATCATCATTTTTATCCTTTAATGCAGCGATATTGATCACCATATCAACTTCAGTTGCCCCATTTTCAATTGCATTTGTTGTTTCAAAGGCTTTTGTTTCAGGTGTGTTTGCACCTAACGGAAACCCAATAACTGTACAAACTTTTACATCTGTTCCTTTTAAATGCTCAGCTGCTAAACTAACCCATGTAGGATTAACACAAACAGAAGCAAATTGATATTCCTTAGCTTCTTGACATAGTGTTTCGATTACATCTCTTGTTGTATCTGCTTTTAAAGCTGTATGATCTATCATGTTTGCTATCTTTGACATATGTATCACATCTCCTTAACCTATAGTTGTCCGACCTCTTACATCTTATCATTTTACATAAATAAAAACGAGTACAAATTTAATTTGTACTTATAACTATTTTTTTAGTCATTTATAAATGGTTACCAATAAATCATTCTATTTACCTCACTATTGAACATAGCTCCATAGAAAAAAGGATTAGCAGATGCCAACCCTTTTTTCTATTTATATTATTGATCACCATTTCAGGCATCAATTTTCAATTATTTAAGATGTTAACCGTATATCTCCGCTAATTTCCAATTGTTCGTTCATTACTTTTACAAATTGGCCCTCGTTATATGGATAGCCTGCTCTTGTTATTTTAACTTTTACAATTTTGCCTATCATCTCATCATTTGCAGGAAATACTACCTTTAAATAATTATCTGTATAACCAACATATAGATCATTATTAGATTCCTTATTGAATTTCTCTTCAGGAATAACCTCTAGTACTTCATCTTCAAATTGTGATGCATATTGCTTTGCTAATTGATCGGAAAGCTCTATTAAGCGATGAACTCGGTTGTTTTTCACTTCTTCATCTACTTGATCATCCATACGCGCAGCAGGTGTTCCTGTGCGTTTTGAATACGGAAAAACATGTAGCTCAGAAAACTGATATTTTTTTATAAAATTAAAAGTTTCCATAAACTCTTCTTCTGTTTCTCCAGGGAATCCTACAATAACATCTGAAGTGATGGCTAAACCAGGTAAAGCTTCTTTTAGACGATCTAATCTCTCTGCAAAGAATTCCATTGTATATTTTCTACGCATACGTTTCAATACAGTATCAGAACCAGATTGAATTGGAATGTGTAGATGTCTTACTACTTTATCTGATTTTTTCAGAACATCGATAACATCATCTGAAATTTGACTCGCTTCAATTGACGAAATTCGGATTCTCTTCAAACCTTCTACCTGTTCATCAAGATCACGTAATAGCATCGCTAAATTATAATCCTTTAAGTCTTCCCCATATCCACCTGTGTGAATACCTGTTAACACGATTTCCTTATAACCAGCATTCACAAGCTGCTGTGCTTGTGCTACAACCTCTTTAGGATCACGAGATCTCATTAAACCACGTGCCCATGGAATAATACAAAATGTACAGAAATTATTACAACCTTCTTGAATCTTTAAAGATGCTCTTGTACGATCTGTAAATGAAGGCACATCAAGTTCTTCATATACACGTGTTTTCATAATATTTCTAACACCATTGATTGGTTGACGCTCTTCTTTAAACTGTTCGATATACTCAAGCATTTTTGTGCGGTCTTGTGTACCTACAACAATATCAACACCCGGAATCGCCATTATCTCCGCAGGTGAGGTTTGAGCATAACAACCTGTTACACAAATAACTCCATCAGGATTTTTACGAATCGCACGACGAATAACCTGTCTGCTTTTTTTATCACCGGTATTTGTAACAGTACATGTATTAATAACGTACACATCTGCAACACGTTCATATTCAGTACGATCATAGCCTGCATCTTTAAACAACTGCCATATTGCTTCTGTTTCATAATGATTTACTTTACAACCTAATGTATGAAATGCAACTGTAGGCATTATACCTCACCTCAATAATTCGAAATAATAAGAAACCGCTGATAATAAATATAATGGAGCAGTTTCAGTTCTTAATATTCTTGGACCAAAACTACATATATAAAAACCCTGCTCTTCAAGCTTTTTTACCTCTTGCTCGGTTAATCCGCCTTCAGGTCCAAAAACTGCCAACAAAGAAGCACCGTCATTTAATTGATCAAATGCCTGAACTAAGTTTTTCTTTTCACCTTGTTTTGCTGATTCTTCATAAGCAACTATTTTCACATCATAGCTATTTGAATTCTTTAATAATGAATCAAACGAACTAGGTTCTGAAACGGTTGGAATAAGATTTCGATATGATTGCTCTGAAGCTTCTTTCGCAATTTTCTCCCAACGTTCAACCTTTTTCCCAACCTTTTTCGGCTCTAGTTTTACTATTGAACGAGCAGCATTAAAAGGGATAAATGAAGAAGCACCTAACTCGGTGCCTTTTTGAATAATCCATTCAAGCTTATCCCCTTTAGGCAACCCGCTCGCAATGGTTATAGAAACAGGTAATTCACGATTCACTGTCATCCATTCTAATACAGAACAATTCACCTGGTCATTGGTAAATTCAACTATTTCACAAAGAGCCTCAAAACCATCACTTGTACAACAGACAATTTTGCTTCCAGGCTGCATACGTAAAACACGTGTTATATGATGAACATCATCACCTGTAACCATAATATTCGATTCTACATTTGCTTTTTCTTCATTAATAAAATACCTTTGCACCGCAGCCACCTTAGTTCCTGGGGGTCAGACCCCTTATTTATTTCTTTTTAGCAATAAACGCTACCCAGTCTTCCATTACCATTGTTTCTTCTATCGTAAATCCAGCATTTATAAGTGCATCTTTCACTTCTTGTTTTTTATTTTGGATAATGCCTGATGTTATAAATGTTCCATCTTTTTTTAGTGCATCATATGCTTGATCTATAAAGCGAACAATAATTTCAGCAAGAATGTTAGACACAATTAAATCTACAGGACCTTCAACACCATCTAACAAATTATTTTGTGAAACTGAAACAATTTGTTGTACTTTATTTAATTTACAATTTAAGCGGGCACTATCAACTGCAACCTGATCTAAATCATAAGCTTCGATATGTTTAGCACCAAGTAACCCAGCGGCAATGCTTAATACACCTGATCCTGTACCAACATCAATGACTGTATCATCTTTTTGAACAGTTCTCTCTAGCGCCTGTATACACAGCACTGTTGTAGGATGTGTTCCAGTTCCAAATGCCATTCCTGGATCAAGCTCAATAATTAATTCATCAGAACTAACTGGTTCATATATTTCCCAAGTTGGCACAATGGTGAATTTTTCAGAAATTTTCACAGGGTGATAGTATTTTTTCCATGCAGTTGCCCATTCTTCTTCATTCACTTCACTGATCGTAATATGATTTTTCCCTAAATCAATATCAAAAACTAACAGATTATTGATTGATGCTTTTATGCCATCAACTGTTTCTCCTAAAAAGCTATTCACTGGTAAATAAGCTTTAACAAGTACACCTTCTTCAGGATAATCAGTTGGATCAAGTTGGTAGATTTCACCTAAGGCAGTGCTCCGTTCTTTTATTAAATCGGCAAGATCTTCAATAACAACGCCACTTGCTCCAGCCTCATGCAATATATTTGAAATGGGTTCTACTGCTTCTTGTGTTGTGTGAATACTTAATTCTGACCACTTCATATCTACCAACTCCAATCCTTCTATCTTTCATTTGTCCATTAATAAAGAAAAATTATTCTCCTTTAAAAGCACGCTTTACTTTATCAAAAAAGCTTTCTTCATGCTCATCAGGAGTCGTTCCATTGATTTCAGCAAATTCTCTTAATAAATCTTTTTGTTTCTCTGTTAGATTTGTTGGCGTTAAGACACGTAAGATAACGTATTGATCACCTTGACCGTAACCTCTAACATTTGGCACACCTTTGTTTGTTAAACGGAACTTCTTGCCTGTTTGTGTACCTGCAGGAACTTTTAGTTTTACTTTACCATGTAGTGTTGGTACTTCTATTTCATCACCAAGTGCAGCTTGAGCAAATGTTAATGGCATTTCACAATAAATGTCATCTCCATCTCTTTCAAAAAACTCATGCTCTCTTACATGGAATACTACGTAAAGATCTCCAGGAGGCCCCCCATTAACACCAGGTTCACCTTGTCCTGATACTCGTAATTGCTGACCATCATCTACACCTGCTGGAATTTTAACTGAAATTGTTTTACGTTTTTTCACTTTTCCAGTTCCACGGCAAGTTCCACATTTGTGTTTGATCATCTTACCAGTACCTTCACAGTGGTGACATACTCGGCGATTGACAATACGTCCAAATGGACTATTTTGTTCAACACTTAATTGACCGCTTCCACCACAGTGTGTACATGTTTCTGGCTTCGTTCCTTTTTGAGCCCCAGATCCATCACATGTTTCACAAGTTTCTTCACGAGGAATTTCAATTGTTGTATCTTTTCCAAATACCGCTTCTTCAAAATTTAACGTCATCGTGTATTGTAAATCCGCACCTTGTCGTGGTGCATTTGGATCTCGTCTTCTCGTGCCACCGCCAAAGATTGAGCTAAAAATATCTTCAAAGCCAAAGCCTTCGCCACCGAATCCAGCTCCACCACCAAAGCCTTGGTTAGGATCCGTATGTCCAAATTGATCATAATGAGATTTCTTTTGATCGTCACTTAATGTTTCATAAGCTTCTGTAATCTCTTTAAATTTGTCCACAGCATCTGCTTCTTTATTAATATCAGGATGATATTGTTTAGAAAGCTTTCGATATGCTTTTTTTATCTCATCTTTACCCGCGTTCTTACTTAACCCGAGGACTTCATAGTAATCACGCTTGCTCATAGATTCTCACTCCCGATTTTTCTCACATAAGGTAAATTGTATCACTCTAAAGGAAGGAAAAGCAACATATAGTTGTGCTCCATGTTTAACGAATAACAAGTTTTCCTTTATCAAAAAAAGTCAAAGTCAAGACAAGCCTGACTTTGACTTTCACCTTACTGCGACTTATTTTTTGTCGTCATCTTTAACTTCTTCGAATTCAGCATCTACAACATCATCATCGTTGTTTTTCCCAGCTTCTCCACCTTGTTGTGCCTGAGCTTGCTGTGCTGCTTCTTCATAAAGCTTCATTGAAAGTTCTTGAACAATTGTTTGAAGCTCGTCTTTTTTCGCTTTGATTTCTTCTAATTCATTCTTTTCAATCGCAGCTTTTAAAGCGTCTTTAGCTTCATTTGCTTTTGTTACTTGCTCTTCGTCAACTTTGCCTTCAAGATCTTTTAATGTTTTCTCAGTTTGGAAAACTAATTGATCTGCTTCATTGCGAAGCTCAACTTCTTCCTTACGTTGTTTATCAGCATCAGCATTTTCTTCTGCTTCTTTAACCATACGTTCGATTTCATCATCTGATAAACCAGTATTTGATTTGATTGTAATAGCTTGCTCTTTGTTTGTGCCTAAATCTTTTGCACGAACATTAACAATACCATTTTTATCAATATCAAATGATACTTCAATTTGAGGTACTCCACGTGGTGCTGGAGGAATATCAGTTAATTGGAAACGACCTAATGTTTTGTTATCTGCTGACATTGGGCGCTCACCTTGTAATACATGAATATCTACTGCTGTTTGGCTATCAGCTGCTGTAGAGAAAGTTTGTGATTTACTAGTTGGAATTGTTGTATTTCTTTCAATAAGCTTTGTAAACACTCCACCCATTGTTTCAATTCCTAGTGAAAGTGGTGTTACGTCAAGTAACACAACGTCTTTTACATCACCAGTAATAACTCCACCTTGAATTGATGCACCAAGTGCAACAACTTCATCAGGATTTACACCTTTATGAGGCTCTTTGCCAAGTGCTTTTTTAATCGCTTCTTGTACAGCTGGGATACGTGTTGATCCACCAACAAGGATTACTTTATCAATTTCATTAGCTGAAAGACCTGCATCACTAAGTGCTTGACGAACAGGTCCCATTGTTCTTTCTACTAAACCTGATGAAAGCTCATCAAATTTCGCACGAGAAAGGCTAACTTCTAAGTGAAGTGGTCCTGCTTCTCCAGCTGTAATGAATGGTAAAGAAATTTGAGTTGAAGTTACACCTGAAAGATCTTTTTTCGCTTTTTCTGCTGAATCTTTTAAACGTTGTAACGCCATTTTATCTTTAGAAAGATCAATGCCGTTTTCTTTTTTAAATTCAGCTACTAAATAATCAATAATAACTTGGTCAAAGTCATCTCCACCAAGACGATTATCACCAGCTGTTGAGCGTACTTCAAATACACCATCACCAAGTTCAAGTACTGATACGTCAAACGTACCGCCACCTAAATCATAAACTAGGATTGTTTGGTCTTCATCTGTTTTATCTAAACCATATGCTAAAGCAGCTGCCGTTGGTTCGTTAATAATACGTTCAACTTCTAAGCCAGCGATCTTACCTGCATCTTTAGTTGCTTGACGCTCAGCATCATTAAAATATGCTGGAACTGTAATAACAGCTTTAGTAACAGGCTCTCCTAAATATTCTTCTGCATAAGATTTTAAATGTTGAAGAATAATTGCTGAAATTTCTTGAGGAGTAAAGTTTTTATCCTCTACTTCAACTTTGTAGTCAGTACCCATATGGCGTTTAACTGACATAATCGTATTTGGGTTAGTAATAGATTGACGTTTTGCAACCTCACCAACTTGACGTTCGCCGTTTTTGAAAGCAACAACAGAAGGAGTTGTACGATTACCTTCTGGATTTGGGATCACTTTTGGTTCTCCGCCTTCTAATACTGCGACACATGAGTTTGTTGTACCTAAGTCGATACCGATAATTTTACTCATAATATAGAACCTCCTAATATGTAAGATTATTTTTTATTGATTGACTTTCACCATTGCAGGTCGAATAACTCGATCCTTTAATTTGTATCCTTTTTGAAGCTCTTCAACAACAGTATTTGAGTCGAAATTTTCATCCTCTACTTGCATGACTGCTTGATGTAGATGTGGATCAAACTCTTCTCCTACTGATTTAATTGTTTCAACACCTTCATTTTGTAAAGCTTGAACTAATTGATTATAAACCATATTCATACCTTGTAGCAGCGATTTTGTTTGTTCATTGGCTGCTTCTATTTGTAACGCTCTATCAAAACTATCTAGAGCAGGTAAGATTTCAGATACTAAGCTTTGTGCGCGGTATTTTTTAGCAGCTTCTTGATCTAAGCGACTACGTCTTTTAAAATTGTCGAAGTCCGCTTGAGCACGAAGCATTTTATTTTCAGTTTCGTCCAGCTTTGCTTGAAGCTCTGCAATTTTAGCTGTTGATTCATCAACTTCTTCTGACGTCTCTTCAACAACAACATCATCTGCATCAAGTATTTCAACTTCTGCTTCAGTATTGACATTTTCTACTGTTTCCTCTTGTTCTGCAACGTTTTTTTCATTTGACACGATATTCACCTCCCTTAAAGTAAGTAGTATTTATCATTATGGTTAATCTATCATTTAAGCATGGCAATCGGATGGAATATCTCTATCCCATCCACTACAATATAGCCAAGCTTATGATTCATGATACAAATCTGTTAACGTTTTGGACAAATCATTTGTCATTCGCGTTAATAAACTTACTACTCGTGAATACTCCATTCTTGTTGGCCCCAGAACAGCAATTGTACCTAACTTTTGTGTTCCTAATGAATATGTCGCTGTAATTAAGCTACAATTCTCCATTGCCATATTATCATTTTCTTTACCAATTTTAATAGAAATTCCCGGATGATTAGATTTTAATAATCCATAAAGCTGATCTTCATGCTCAATCATCGTTAATAATGATCGAATTCGACCAATATCAGCAAACTCTGGTTGGCTAAGCATATTTGTTTTGCCACCAAAATAAATCTTTTCACTAGCATCCATCGTTAATGAGCCAGCCATCATTTTAAGGAGAATATCATAGTTATCAATATGATCTTTTAATACAGTTACAACCTCTTTATAGATTTTATCCTGTAAATCAACCAATGGAACTCCTGATAATCTTTCATTTAAAATGTTAACCATTTTCTCAATTTCACTTGGATCAAGCGCACCTGGGAAAGTAATTGTCCGATTTTCAACATGTCCTGTATTGGTAACAATGATAGCTACTGCTGTTTCATAATTAATAGGTACAATTTGAATACGTTTCAAGCGATTCTCATTCACCTTAGGACCTAAAACAATTGATGTATAGTTGGTCAAATCTGACAAAATCTGCGCCGATTTCTGTACAACCTTTTCCAATTCAAAAATTTTCTCAGCGTAAATCGACTTAATTTGAGAAACCTCTGTTTTTGTCAAACGTTGTGGTGCCAGCAGATGGTCAACATAATATCTATAGCCCTTTTCTGACGGAACACGACCTGAAGAGCTATGAGTTTTTTCAATAAATCCTAAATCCTCTAAATCAGCCATATCATTTCTAATTGTAGCAGAACTAAACGTAATTTCGTCTTTTTTTGCTAATGTTCGAGAACCGACTGGCTGTGCTGAATGGATAAAATCATCAATAATTACTTGAAGTATCAATAATTGGCGATCTGTAAGCAACTATTCATCACCTCTGTTAGCACTCTATACAAGCGAGTGCTAAATATATATAAAAAGTTATCAAAACCGAATTAAAATGTCAATTATAATCTCTTAATATTTTTTCGGATAAACACTGTTTTTAGATTCGTTTATAATCTTCTTATCTTTTATGTTGGTTCTGTTAAACTTTGTTGTTGATTTCCGTTACAGGCATTCGCTTTCCCGGGAAAAAATGCAGTTCGTTTTTTCCTAGGGAAGAATAATGAAAAATCCCAACTACCGGCTTTTTCAAAGGACCATTCTTCCTAGGTCCGGGAGCCTCCTCGTAAGCTGCGCGCCTGTGGGGTCTCCCTTTGACACGCTTCTCTAAGCAGGAGTCTCATGCCTTGCACTCCAATCAACAAAGTGCTGAAAATCAACATTAAGCTTTAACATAGCCTTTATGTTAGAAGAAACTCCTGAAAAACTTCATTACCCAAAAGCTTACCTTTATGTGTTAATTTGATGCTAACACCATCATCTTTCACTAACCCAAGTTCAACTTGCTTTTTAATTTTCTCACCAAATTGACGATCTAGTTCGATGGAAAATTTATTGTAGAATGCTTCTTTATTAACACCTGCAGTTTTTCGTAAACCTAAAAACATTTCTTCTTCCATCTTCTCATTCAAACTCACTACATGCTCACTATTATAAGCATTACCCTTTTCCTTAATACTGTCTATATATTTTTTAACAGGCCCTATATTCGATGTTCTCACTCCATCAACATATCCATGAGCACCTGCACCAAATCCATAATAATCTACGTTATTCCAATAGGTTAGATTATGAAAGCTTTCAAAACCAGGGATCGCATAATTACTTATTTCATATTGTGCAAATCCATGATTTTCCATCTCCTCCATCGCTATCTCATACATCTGTGCTTCCAGCTCTTGAGGAGGCAATGATAACCTTCCTTTTTGCATAAGATTATAGAAAACTGTTTTTGGTTCAATAATCAATGAATAAGCAGAAAAGTGTTTTACATTTAGGCTAAAGCCAATTTCTAAGGATGCTTTAAAATCCTCAACAGTTTGTCCTGGAAGTCCATACATTAAATCAATACTCATATTTTCGAACCCAACTTCCTCTGCTTGCTTAATGGTTCGGAATACATCATCTCTTCTGTGGACTCGACCGATTTTATTTAAAAGCTCATCATTAAAACTCTGCACACCTATACTCAAGCGATTTACTCCAGCGTTTTTTAATACATGCAGCTTTTCGCTCGTAAGCTCTCCAGGATTTGCTTCTACTGCAAATTCAATCAGCTCTTTTGTTGGAAGAAGCTCTTTTGTAATTCCTTCTAATAGCCGATCAAGTTGTTTAGCTGTTAAAGCAGTAGGTGTTCCTCCACCGATAAATATTGTTTTCAACATATTCTGCTTTCTTTGAGCTGTCGCATGGTGCATCTCATTTATAAGCATTTCAATATATTCGTCTACAGGCTGTTGTTTAAAAAACACTTTATTAAAGTCACAATAATGACAAATATGATGACAAAAAGGGATGTGAATGTATGCTGACTGAATCATATTTTCACCTTCTAATTAATAAGCCGCAGACTAGGCTGCGGCTATCAGATTTCTTTGCAGATGCAAATTATATCATGTTGTGTAGTACAAATTAAGAAATCAGCTTTCATCCATACGAAGTACTGCCATAAACGCTTCCTGTGGCACTTCTACAGATCCAACCATCTTCATTCGTTTTTTACCTTCTTTTTGTTTCTCAAGTAATTTACGTTTACGTGAAATATCTCCACCATAACATTTTGCAAGTACGTTCTTACGCATAGCTTTAATTGTAGATCTAGCAACTACTTTTTGTCCGATTGTCGCTTGAATCGGTACCTCAAATTGCTGACGAGGTATTAATTCTTTTAATTTTTCAACAATGATTTTACCTCTGTCATATGCTGAATCACGATGCACAATGAATGATAATGCATCAATTTTCTCTGCATTTAAAAGAATATCCATTTTCACTAATGTAGATGTTTTATATCCGATCAATTCATAATCAAATGATGCATATCCTTTAGTACTGGACTTTAATTGATCAAAGAAATCATAAACAATTTCTGATAAAGGAATTTCATAATTAATATTGACACGAATGTCATCCAAATATTGCATATCAATGAAATTTCCACGCTTCTTTTGACATAACTCCATTACTGAACCAACATAATCATTCGGAACCATAATTGAAGCTTTTACATAAGGCTCTTCAATACGATCAATTTTTTGTGGATCAGGCATATTAGAAGGATTATCAATACGCAGTGATTCGCCATCAGTTAGATGAACATCATATATTACACTTGGAGCAGTAGTGATTAAGTCAATTTTAAATTCACGTTCAATACGCTCTTGTATGATTTCCATGTGTAGCAATCCTAAGAAACCACAACGGAAACCAAATCCTAATGCTTGAGATGTCTCAGGTTCAAATTGAAGAGACGAATCATTTAACTCAAGCTTTTCCAATGCTTCACGTAAGTCATTGTATTTTGATGTATCAATTGGATATAAACCACAGAAAACCATTGGATTTAGTTTACGATAACCAGGTAGCGCTTCTGTAGCACCATTTTTAGCACTCGTAATTGTATCACCAACACGGGTATCTCCAACATTTTTAATGGCTGCACTTAAAAATCCAACATCACCAACATTTAATTCTTTTAGTTGGACGGGTTTAGGTGTGAAGACACCTAATTCTGTTACTTCAAATTCTTTACCCGTTGCCATCATTTTAATTTTTTGTCCAACCTTTACAGTTCCTTCAACAACTCTGATGTACGCAACTACACCTCTATATGCATCATATAAAGAGTCAAAAATAAGTGCTTTTAATGGCCCTTCTGGATCTCCTTCTGGTGCAGGAACTTTTTCTACCACTTGTTCAAGTATTTCTTCAATACCAATACCAGCTTTTGCAGATGCTAAAACAGCTTCAGAAGCATCTAAGCCAATAACATCTTCAATTTCTGTTCGCACACGCTCAGGTTCAGCACTAGGCAAATCAATTTTATTAATAACAGGTAAAATTTCTAATTCGTTATCTAGAGCTAAATACACATTAGCAAGAGTTTGAGCTTCAATACCTTGAGCAGCATCAACAACCAACACCGCACCTTCACAAGCAGCTAAACTACGTGAAACTTCATAGGTAAAATCAACATGTCCTGGTGTATCTATTAAGTGGAAAGTATAGTCTTCTCCATCTTTTGCTCTATATTTTAACTGAACAGCATTTAATTTGATCGTAATTCCGCGTTCTCTCTCTAAATCCATAGAGTCCAATAATTGGTTTTTCATCTCACGTTGAGTTAAAGCAGATGTTTTTTCTAAAATACGATCTGCTAAAGTCGATTTTCCGTGATCAATATGGGCAATAATCGAAAAATTACGGATTCTCGACTGCCTTATTAACTTTTCGTCTTTATTCATATTATTTCTTCACTCCTACATAGCTTACGAATACACTATTTCTCATTATATCAATAGGCCTAGCAAGATTCAATGGATAAAAAATAAGTACACAATGTGAGTTAGATAAATACAGCGTACTATCTTCTGTAAACCTTTTGCTAATGTCTTCTTTATGTCTTAGAAAAAGTGTTTCGATTCTTTGAGGAAAATATCCCAATAGACTGTATACATTGTTCTTCTATAAACAAAAAAGCTGATAGAATAGGTTATCAATCTAACCCCCTATCAGCATTATTGTATCATTCTAAAAATCCATTAATCCATTGTGCAAATAAATCGACCAAAGTCGATATCCCATGACTTACGATATTAGCAAACTGCTTTCCAATATGAGAGAAAAAATTAAATGCTTCAATTTGTTCCAGTTGCTCTTGTTTTTGTTGTAGATCTTGACTTGTCACTTCATTACCAAGGATTGAAGCATCAAACTCTCCAGTTTTTTCACTATCAACTTGAAATGCTCCTTGAAAATCTGGGTCATTATATCCCTTCATCTTTATCATACCTTGATTAGCTTGCTGCATGCCAATTAACACTCCAAAAAGAAGCACCGAGCAAAGTATAAAACTTTTGAGCATAAATTTTATCATTTTGCTTCCCTCACAATGTTCTTACTTTTTTTCCTCAGATGTTTGTGTATTCACTTTCTCAGCTTGCCAATAAAATTCACTAAACACATCAGATATAGCTGCTACTGAATTTTTCAGTTCATCTAAATTATTATCAACTCCACCAAACTCTAACAGAAGAGCGTTACTCGATAAATCTTGATTGTAAACTCCGTTAACTCCTTTACCAGCTTGTTCAAATATCCCTCTACTTAATCCAGGATACTTTTTCTCTAGTAAAGCATGAAGCTCTTTCGCGATTTTCTCATTCTTTTCAGCTGTTGGGTTATCGCCACCAATAACAAAAGCAATTTTCGCGTAGGTTTTATCGCCGATTTTAATTGTTGTGATATCTTTTCTTTGCGAGTCACGATGAATATCAATGAGATACTTTAATTCCTGATTACTAGCCATTGCTTCTTGTACAACAGGTCTAGAAGCAGTGTACGATTTTGCGTAATTCCAGCCTTTTTGCTTCAGGTTGGCTTGTACATCTGTTTCCTCGACTTGTGAACCTATCCCTTGATCTTGTAGAGCTTTTCCTAATAGCTCACTAACTAATGTGACATTTGCCTTCGAATGTATGGCTCGATTTGGATCTTTCTCACCTTCTAATAAAGGCAGATATGACTCTGTATTATGTGTGTTATAAATATAAACAACCTTCTTATCACCTGTTGTTAGTGCTGGTGGTGCTTTTGGTTCATCATTTGTCTCATTGACTACATCATTTTTATTGATCGAAGCTTCTCTTTCTTGTTCAAGAACCTCAGTTGGTGGTGGTGATTCATATGGCATATTCGTATAATTTGTTCCATCTCCTGCAACAACAATTTCACTATCAAATAATGAAAAGCCAGGAAGCTCACGACCCAGAAGACTTCTTGGATCATCTGGATTAATGCTTGTCGCAACTGTAAAAATTAGAGACGAAAGTTTTATAGGCTCTGTCTGCTCAGGTAATGCTGATGCAAAATATCGGTTTTCTGCACCTAAAAGCTGCAAAAACGATTCTCCATCAATATTAGTTGTTAAATCATTTATTGACGATGATGTTAATCTATATTCTGGTTTCAAGGATGTTAATATTCCCGATAGCAAAAACGTCATAAATAGTAAGATGAAGCTAACAATGAACCCTTTTTTAATGCTTGTCCCATTTAGTGTTACGACCATATTATTTCGACTAGTATGAGCTCGCTTCATTACAGTAATCCTCCTTATGCTTGTCTACTAAATTGTATGACTAAGCATAAGGAAGTAGAACATTGATTTAATGAGTATAAGCTCCTGAATTATCTTGATCTACCTGTTGATGAAGAGCTGCATTCAAACCACTAGCAATGACATTAGCCATATCATCAATAAATGTATCAACTTCTTTAGGAGTAACCATTAAGTTATGTCCTAATGGTGATAAAACTTCATGAATTAATTTTCTTTTTTCTTCATCCTCAAGACCCCCAACAATACCTAAAAATTGTTGGCGATGCTCTTCGCTAGGTAAATCTTCATCAGTCAAAACTCTACGTTCACCAAAGCTCAATCCGGCTGGAGTTAATGATTTTGAAGGTCTATCTCCTTCACTCATTTCTCGACCAAAGTGTTTTAGAATAAAGTCGATCGTATCACTTGTAATGGATACAGCATCAACAACAGTAGGTATGCCAATAGCAATTACAGGAATTCCATATGTTTCCTTACTTAATGCTTTTCGCTTATTACCGACTCCAGATCCTGGATGAATACCAGTATCTGATATTTGAATAGTTGTATTTACTCGCTCTATTGAACGAGCTGCTAGCGCATCAATTGCTATAACAAAATCTGGCTTAGATTGTTCAATAACTCCAGAAATAATATCACTCGTTTCAATACCTGTTATTCCCATAACACCAGGAGCTAAAGCGCTGACAGGTCTAAAACCCTCTTGAACATTTTCCGGCTGTAGTTTGAATAGATGTCTTGTTATTAGTAAATTTTCAACAGCTAAAGGACCTAGTGCATCAGGTGTAACATTCCAATTCCCAAGTCCAACTACTAAGCAGCTTGCATCTTTAGAAATGCCCAGATTTGATAAGAAATGATTAAATTGCTTTGAAAATACCTCAATTACTTTTTCCTGCAACTCTGTATCTTTTTGTCTAATTCCTTGTACTTCGAGGGTTAAATATTTTCCTGGTTTTTTCCCAACAACATTTGCACCTTCATCATCAATATCAATTGAAGAGATACTAATTCCCTCTTCATCCCATTCTTTTATAACAACTCCAGAAATATGACTTTGATCAACTGCTTCTGTTCCACTCGCAGTTATTTGTTGTTCAAGTGCCATTGCTCTTGCTTCAACAGCCAAATCCGTTCTTACTGAATATGAACTTAAATCTAAAGACTTTCCCATAAAAATACCTCCCAATTAGTTCCTTGTCATATGTTTGCCATATCTGCTAGGAAACATTCCCATGTTTAATGGAATTAAGACTTGAAACCGCAATCTTTTGGATCTTTAACGAGATAAGTAGAACATTAAAAATAAAAATACGTAAAAAATACCTGTTTCAATGTAATTTCCTTTACATTAGTATTGCAATATACATGTCTGTTTGATAGAATATCTTTTGTTCATGTAAAGGTAATGATCGAGTAAAATAGATCTCGATTTACTTCTTAGGAGGTGAAATATATGCCAAATATTAAATCTGCAATCAAACGCGTAAAAACTAGCAATGAGCGTAATGCACATAACTCAACAATCAAATCTGCTATGCGTACTGCTATTAAAAAAGTAGATGCATTAGTTTTAACTAACGATGCTGATAACGCAAAAGCTGCACTTGTTGAAGCTAACAAACGAATTGATAAAGCTGCACAAAGTGGATTAGTTCATAAAAACACTGCTGCTCGTTACAAATCACGTTTAGCTAAAAGTGTTAACGGATTAACTGCGTAATTATAAGAAGGACAAACATTGTTTTCATTCTTATACAAAAAAAACGATCCCACTTAGGATCGTTTTTTATTTTTCTATAGATATAAAATTAATTTTTTTATATAGCTTTTCAACAATCAATCATAAACCTTCCAGAATCCAGCTTATGTTAATGACTTTTCATCAAATAGCTTTAATAAAAATAGCTCTAATAAAAGCTGTTTATCTTTTTTACCAGTTTTCATTTCGTAATCTGCTTCTGCAAGCTCCATTAAAAGATGAGCTAATTCATCTGTTGAAAACAATCTTGCTTGCTGTAAAGCTAATTTCACTCTAAATGGATGCACTTTTACCGTATTAGCTATTTGCTGCTGTCCGTATCCTATGTTAGATAATTCTTTTACATGTAAAATTAATCTGAATTGAGTTACTAATAAAGAGAGAATTTTAATTGGCTCTTCATTATTTTTTAACAAATCATAGAAAATTTGTAATGCATCTTTACTTCGTTTATGAATAACATGTTCAATTAAATCAAAAATGTTCTGTTCTAACGTTCTAGCAACTAATAACCTAACTGTTTCAGATGTAATGACCCCTTCTGCCCCTACATATGTACTTAGCTTTCCTAACTCTTGATGAATCATCATTAAATCCCCTGCTGTAAGCATAATTAACTCTTCCATTGCGTCTTTTTCAAGTGATATTTGTTCTTGTTCTACTATATCCAACATCCAGTTTTTAGTATCACTATCAGACAAAGAATTCATTTCAATTACTTCAGTTTGTTTTTTTACTAATTTGGTAATTTTTTTTCGCTCGTCCAACTTTTCATACGGAGCCATAAATACAAGCACTGTATAAGGTGCTGGTGAATGTATGTATTGTTCTAGTTTTTCGATGTTATGTTCTACTTTTTCCTTTTTCTTTTCACTTGTCAAAAACAAAGGATTTTTAACAATAACAACTCTTTTTTCACCCATAAATGGCAATGTTTCAGCATCTTCAATGGCTGTTTCAATTGGTGTTTCCTCCATATCATAAACAGACAAATTAAAATCCTTTTCCTCTTCAAGTACTCCAGCTTCTACTATATATTGAACAGTTTCCTGCATTAAAAAGGACTCTTTACCAATTAATAAATAAACTGGTGCTAAATTCTTTTTCTTTATATTTTTCCATATATTAAAGATCATTACTTTACTCCCATCATTCTTCTCATTCATTAGCTTTAGAGAACTGTCCAAAATAATTCAGGGACATTTAACTAGAGCCCTTCATTCATGGTAAAATGAAAACAGTTGTTTGGCAAGTTTCAAAAATGATTTTGTATGTATGAAAAAGAGAATTGACACATGAACAGGTCAATTCTCTCTTATCTATGTGAACGTTCCGTCTTCAGGTCCTAGGTACCTAAATAGAAACGATACTACGATTTCATCTTATTGTAGCCAATCGAACCATAATTATCGGTTATCAAATATAGTAAAGTTGGGAATAATAGCCTGATTGCTAAATAAGTGTTATCCTACTGTAGATTTTTTAAAATTAATCGCTTATACTAAGTATGATATAGGAGGGGTAACAGTGAACGAATTTGAAAAAAACGTCCAAAGTAAACGTAATGACGCTGTTGATTCTGGAGTAGGTTTTATTGCTTCATTTGGATTCTTCGCGACAATTTTTATCATTGCGACTGTTATTAAATTAATCGGTTCTTAATATCTTGTGTACTCTTACATAGAGGCTGCTTGCTATAAGCAGTCTCTTTTACGTTTTCGTTATTTTACTTCATCATATGGTGGATGTGTCAAAAATGTTCCACTATTTCCTTTATAACGATATAAAACCGCACCATCCAAATCTGTTCTCAGTATGTTTATATTTCTTTTAAATAGCTTATCAACTACCTCTTTATGAGGATGTTGATATCGATTGTTATAACCTGCTGAGACGATTGCATAAGACGGATCAATTGCATCAAGGAATTTCTCAGAAGTTGAACCTTTACTACCATGATGGCCAACTTTCATTACATCTGCTTTTAAAGATGGATATGATTTTATCATTAGTTCTTCACTATTGATTTCTGCATCACCAGTAAACACCCACTTAAGACCTCCAATTTTTGCCCATAAAACAAGAGAATCATTATTTTTACTTTCTGTGAGTTTATTTGGAGAAACAACATGAAATGAAAGATCTTTGTAGTTTAACTGATCACCACTTTTGACTTCTTTTATGTTTATTCCTTTTTCAAAGGCTTTGTTTATTATATTTTCCTCAAGCTCACCTCGTTCAAATCCTATAGGGATAATGATTTGTTCAATTTTAATTTCGTCCATCAGGGTTAATACTTCCCCTATATGATCAAAATCACCATGAGTTAAAAATAAACCATTTAGTTTTGTTACTCCAATAGATTTTAAATAAGGAACAGTAACAGATTTGACGATGGAATATGATCTATTAGACTTCTCCCATTCTTCTTTTGGAAATGAAACCTTTCCACCAGTATCAATTAAAAATGTCCCTCCATTAAATGGTTGCTGTATAAATATCGAATCACCTTGTCCAACATCTACTGTAAGCACTTGACCGACTGAATTCATTTTTTGACCAAGAGCTTGGCATACAAAAAGGAGCAAAAGAAGCATTGTTGGTAAAATTAACGTTTTCCCTTTCTTTGTTTTTTCATATCGTATAAATAGTAATAATAAAAGGACTATACAAAAAAATAAGAAGATCAGTGAAGGTTTGCCTGTTGTAATTGTTAAAGGAATAGTAGAAGCAAAAAGAACAAGTTGATGAGATAGTTCAAGTAGTGATGTTATCAAATACACAAAAAGAGGACCTATGAAAGGAATGGATAAGGTAAAAGTTGCTACGATGGCTAAGGGTAAAATAATAAAAGAATAAAAAGGTACAAAGATCATATTCATCGGTAAACTGATAAGAGAAAATTCATAAAAATTTGATAGCAATAATGGAATTCCACAAATCTGTGCAATGAGAGAAACAGTTGTTAATTTTAAAATCCAACTAGTGAAATACTGTAGTATTCTAGAAGACAACAATAAACCAAAGCTGACAACAAATGATAATTGAAATCCAATTTGAAATAGATAATAAGGATTTATAAATAATAAACATAAATATGTAAAACTGATCACATCTAACGGTGGAACTTTTTGTTTTAAAAGTTGTAAAACAAAATAAATAATGACCATCATAGAAGCTCTTAACACAGATGGTGCTCCTCCTGTCAAAACCATGTAAATTGGTAAAAAAATAATCATAATAATCTTTGATTTTTCATGAGTTATACCGAAGAAGATCAGTAAAAAATAGATACCACCTACTAAAAGGCCAACATGTAACCCTGATATGGCTAATAAATGAACAATACCAAGTTCCTGGTAAGCTTGTTCGATATCTTCCTGAAGTAAATGTCTTTCACCAAATATAAGCGCCTGCACAATACCAACAGATGTTTTTGAAAAGTTTCTTTCAACCAAATTTAAACCTGATTTTCTTAAATTTACTAGTGTGTTCATTACACCACGATTAGTAGAGTAACAGTTTTCAATTTCTTTCACTTGATACTTCCAATGAATATGATGATCATACAAATATTGTTTATAATTAAAAGCATTCGGCATTGTGGGTGATTTAGGAATCTGTAATTCACCTTTAAATGTACAGCTGTTGCCAGATTCAAGTTTTTTATATAAATGCTTTTCATTTTGTGTTTTTAAAACATATGAGAAAACTAACTTCTCTCCTTGTGGGTTTTGAATTGTTCCTGTTAAAAAATTACCGTCTATCGTAGGAATCGTGATTATTTCTCCTATAGAAGTATATTCACCTCCTTGTAAGGAAGTTTTATTACTAATTTCAGTAACATGAAAAACTCCGAGATAAGTGATAATCGTCAATAAACAATACACAAAGAGTGGCAATCTATTTTTCACAAGGAAAAAAACGAGGTAAAAGCATGTAGAGATAATAGCTAGGGGATGGAAGTCAAAACGACTTACTAATATAGCTAAGCTGGCAGCTATTGCATAAAATAATAAATTTCCTTTTATTAGTAAACACCTCTTATTCAAAGCTTTAATCTAATTGTGAAAAAGATATAAAGGCTGGCTTCTTTTTAAAAGCCAGTCCTTATTTTTAGATCAGAAGGTTCAAAAACTTTATTGGGTTTTGCTATCTAGCTCTAGCGTATTCAAACTTCAGACCATTTAGCAACAATGTGTTATAATCATTTGCTTTCCTTTGTACGAAGATGACCAAGACACTGCTCTTGTTATTTTAGCGGAAAAGACGGTCAGCTTCATTTTGTAATGAGTTCATTTCATCTTGATTGATA
Source organism: Metabacillus litoralis (assembly GCF_007994985.1). GTDB lineage: Bacteria > Bacillota > Bacilli > Bacillales > Bacillaceae > Metabacillus > Metabacillus litoralis. Next base: position 57,067 of record NZ_VOQF01000007.1, read on the forward strand.
TTATCTTGTGATAATTTGTTTAATAAACCAGTAACAAATTCTCTTTTTTTCTGAGTATTTTGATCTGGATATTCTTTTTCTAATTTAACGTGTTCTACCTTTACACCAGCTTGGGAAAATAATTCAATTGCATATGGGTGGTTTTTATAGTCAACCGCATAATATACTGTTTTAATTCCGCTTTGTATAAGAGCTTTACAGCATTGGAGACATGGAAAATGTGTGACATATATTTCTGCACCTTCGGTTGGCACACCAAATTTTGCACACTGTAGTAACGCATTCATTTCAGCATGTATTGTTCTAACACAATGGTTATCAATTACATAGCAACCTTCATCAGAGCAATGAACACCACCTGCAATTGAGCCATTATATCCTCCCGCTATGATTCGTTTATCTCTTACAATTGTTGCACCAACAGCTAATCTTGTACAAGTACTTCTTAAAGCTAATAAATGACTTTGTGTCATATAATATTGATCCCAAGAAATTCGACTCACTTAAAACTCCTCCACTCGACATATTTCTGCTTTTAAGTTTATCGAGAATGCTTATACTTCGTCAATTTATTATTTTTGTATTTTTCGAGGGTGAATTTCCATTTTATGATCAATAGCTATTTTACTAAAATCTCTTCCTTTAATTTTTCATATGATTTATCGCCAATTCCTGTTACTTCTAGTAGCTCCTCAGGGGACTGAAATAATCCATTTTCTTCTCTATATGTCATAATTGCTTCAGCTTTTGCTGGACCAATTCCTGTTAATGTTTGAAGCTCTTCGATCGTTGCTGTATTAATGTTTACCTTTTGTACCTCCTGATCATTATCTAGCCCCCCTTTCTGACTTAAGAAGGGATTTACTTCGGTTTCACCTTTCTTAGGGATATATAGAACCATTCCATCTTGTAAAGGAGCAGCTAAGTTAACTGCAATTTCATCTGCATCACTATTTAACCCTCCAGCTTTTTCTATTATTTGATGAACTCTTGCATCTGCTTCAATTTCATAAACACCAGGTTTATAAATAGCTCCTTTTATATCTACTATAATTACGTTTGGTTCTTGATCAATACCTTCATTCCCCTCCATTTTTAGTTCAAAGGTTTCCTCGTCTTCTTGTGAAATACGATCCAATTCATGATCTCCTTCAATCATTTCAATTTTCTCTGATTGATCTGCAAAAAAGTAATAACCAAAAGTCACCACTATGAATAAGCTAATCAATACCAAAATCCATTTTTTGTTATTTTTAATATATTCCATTCTATTTAATCTCCTTAAATAATATAGTTAAAAAGAAGTAAACTTGGTTTTTAGTTTTTGAATTTGACTTTTAAAGAAGAAGCTCCAAGCTAATACAATCCAACATTTCACATTCAAATCTCGATTATTTTTAATCATAAATAGTCAATAACCAACATATCGTGTATGAGAGAATTGCATATTAAGGAGGGGATTTCCATTGAACATTGGATTTATTGGAACAGGTAATATGGGGAGAATTTTAATCGAATCCTTTATAGAGTCGGGAGCTATTAAACCTTCTTTTATTTATATGACAAATAGAACACTTGCTAAGGCTGCTACTATTAAGGAACAATATTCAAATCTTCACTTAATGGAAACTGCAGAAGATGTAGTAAAACGTTCTGATATTGTATTTATTTGTGTAAAGCCATTGGATATTCACCCCCTTTTAAAGGATCTAGATGACCTGTTAACACCGAACAAATGTATAATCTCTATTACTAGTCCTATCAGTGTTGAACAGCTTGAATCACTTGTTAAATGTCAGGTAGCCAGAGCAATCCCAAGTATTACGAACAGAGCTTTCTCAGGTGTATCACTACTTACCTATGGAAAATCATGTCATAAAGAAACACAATGTGCGATTGAAGAGATATTTGAGCAGGTCTCAAACCCAGTTCAAATAGAAGATAACGTAACAAGAGTAGCATCAGATATCGTTAGCTGTGGTCCTGCTTTTTTTAGCTTTTTACTTCAGCAATTTGTGGATAGTGCAGTAGCTGAAACAGAGATCACTAAAGATCAAGCTGTTTTATTAGCAAGTGAAATGATTGTTGGTATGGGAAAATTACTTGAAACAGAAATCTATACACTTCCAACATTACAGGAAAAAGTATGTGTTAAAGGTGGAGTAACAGGAAAAGGCATTAAAGTGTTAGAAAATGAAATCGGAGATATGTTTAATAAAGTATTTCAGGTAACACATGAGAAATATTATGAAGATATTGAGGAAGTTTCAGTACAATTCAAAACAATAACACATAAATAATTCTCTACAATTAACCATAATCCTGCTTTTTCAAAATTTTTTTTAGCTTTCTTACAAAAATGAACTAACAAGATTACAAATACAAGGGCTATGTTAAAGGTTATTGTTGATTTTTTAACACTTTGTTGATTGGAGTGAAAGGCATGAGACTCCTGCTTAGAGAAGCGTGTCAAAGGGAGACCCCACAGGCGCGCAGCTTACGAGGAGGCTTCAGGACCTAGGAAGAATGGTCCTTTGAAAAAGCCGGTAGTTGGGATTTTTCATTATTCTTCCCTAGGAAAAAACGAACTGCATTTTTTCCCGGGAAAGCGAATGCCTGTAACGGAAATCAACAACAAAGTTTAACAGAGCCAATACAAAAAATAAGGAGTTCTCCTTTTAATGGAGAACTCCTTATTTTTTCCTTGCAATAAAAAAGATTCGCTCAGTTGTTGGTGTAGGGTCTTCATTTAATTGAAAATCACTACATATCTTCACAATTTCAAAGGAAGCAGATTGTAATAATTGTTTGTATTGTTCGATATCAAATGTTCGCTGGTAATGCAGTTCATCATACCGCTCATAGAATTCACCTTGCTTAACAAAAAAAGAAAGATCGTGCTCAATACTGTTTTCTTCTTCTCCAAGATACGAACTCCAGATAAAGCTTATATCATCGTCTTGATCAGCAAATGTTGCATCTGCAAAAACATTATGAATTTTATAAAGTGAATGAACATCAAAAATAAACAATCCATTATCATTCAATTGATTATAAACAGCTTCTAACGTTGATTTTACGTCCGATATCGTTCTTAAATAATTTAAAGAGTCACAACAAATCGTAATCGCATCAGATCGCTCTGTGAAGCCTGTAAGCTCACGCATATCTTGCTGTAGGAACAACATATTGACTTTGTTCTTCTCAGCCTTTGCCTGAGCTACAGTGAGCATATCCTCACTTAGGTCGACACCAGTGACATTGAATTGTTTTTTTGCCAATCGAACAGCGATTTCACCTGTGCCACAACCAATGTCTAAAACATTCTTAGTGTTCGGTTGATACTTAGAAAAAACTTCAAGAATTAATTCTGCCCATTGATCATATGGCGCATCTTTCATGAGCTGATCATAGATATAGGCAAATCCTTGGTAAATCATTGATTTAGTTCACTCACTAAATCCTCAGTTGGCGCATCACCCCATAGACGTTCAAGGTTATAATAACCTCTTTCATCTTTATGAAAGACATGTGCAACAACATCTCCTAAATCAATTAATATCCAACGAGCTTCATCAAAGCCTTCTAAACGTTTTACAAAAATACCTTCCTCAGCAGCCTGCTCTTTAATTTCTCTTGCAATGGCTTGAACTTGTTTATCAGAGTTACCGTGGCAAATTAGGAAATAATCTGCTATTAAAGAAATCCCCTTCATATTAAGTGCAATAATATCCTCTGCACGTTTGCTATCTGCTGCTTTTGCTACTGTTGTTAAAATATCTCTTTCTCTCATTAAATAGTTCTTCCTCCTTCTAATACTAACCAATTGTATGTTGAAATCGTGTCTGGATAAACAGCTTGATTTTTCTTCAGTAAAAACATAATACTATTTTGTAATGATTTTATTAAAGCTTTATCTAAGCTTTCCTCAGCAAGTTCTCTTACTTCTTCTACACCTGGAAAATGTCTACCGGGTTCAATATAGTCTGCAACATATATAATCTTTTCCAGTAAAGACATATGAGATCGACCTGATGTATGAAACTTTATAGCATTTAATATGTCTGCATCACTTATCCCCACTTCTTTTTCAACGAGAAATGCTCCAACTGGTGCATGCCATAATTCACTATTATACTCTAAAAGTAAGGGTGAAAACTTTTGTTCAATAATTATTTGTTTCATCACATCTTTAGGTCGAAATTTAGCGTAATCATGAAAAATTGCTGAAAGTTCTGTTTTTTTGAGATTTTCACCATATTTCTCCGCTAAATGAATAGCCGTTTCCATTACACCAATTGTATGGATGTACCTATGTTCGGTTAACTGCTTTTCCACTATTTTTAATGCTTTATCTCGTTCCATATAAATGATTCCCCTCAATATATCTTTTCACATCTTCCGGTAAAAGATAAGCAGTACTTTCATTTTTATTTAAACGCTCCCTAAGCATCGTAGAAGAAACATCAAACATCGGGATCTTAATCTCTTTTACTGGATAGTCCGTTTCCGTCTTATACCCATGTCTTTTTACACCAATAAATGAAACTAACTTAATGATTTCATCGATTTTATGCCAATGAGGAAGAAATTCAATCATATCAGCACCGATAATAAAATGAAAGGAATATTCCGGGTACTGCTCACGCAATATGTGAATTGTATCATATGTATATGACGGACCCTCACGCTCTAATTCTACCGTATTTATTTTAAATTGATCATGATCCTTTAAAGCAAGTTTGAGCATGTTTAGCCTATGCCTACTATCTGAGAAATGTTTTTCTGTTTTATGAGGTGGAATTTGATTAGGAATAAACCAGACTTCTGATAACTGCATATTATTAAGAATTTCACTTGCAATTAACAGATGCCCAAAATGGGGTGGATCAAATGTTCCGCCCAAAATTCCAATTTTTTTAGTCAATCCCTTCCACCTACTTTCATTTTATTGAGGTAAATTAAGTTTCTTATTTTCCTTTGATTCTTTATATAACACAATTGTATTTCCGATAATCTGTACAAGCTCTGCTTTTGTTCCTTTTACAATTTCTTGTGCAACAGTATCTTTATCTTCTTCACAATTTTGTAGGATTGAAATTTTTAAAAGCTCACGTGCTTCTAAAGCTTCGGAAATTTGATTAACCATATTTTCGTTAACTCCACCTTTACCTACTTGAAAGATTGGGCTTAAGTGGTGTGCTTCTGATCGTAAAAAACGTTTCTGTTTTCCTTTTAACATGTTTTAGTACCTCCTAGTTTGTCCATTACTATCGCGGTCATTTTCTCTACAGAAGGCTTTTGTTCTGTCCATAATTCAAATGCTAGTGCTGCCTGATGAACAAACATCCCAACACCTGTGTGGACGGTTAAACCTAAAAGTTCTGCTTCTTGAAGTAATGCTGTCTTAATCGGATTATAGATAATATCACTAACAACTGCAGTTGATTTTGCATGTTTTAAACTAATTGGCTTTTGGTCTATATTAGGATGTAACCCAACTGCTGTTGTTTGGATGATAATATCATAGCTTCCTAATTGTTGTTCGGCTTGGGTTAAGCTTAATGATGTGCTTGTATTTGGAAAAGGACATTGCTGTACCAATTCCTCAGCCTTTGAAACAGTTCGATTACATAAATCAATATGCTGACAGCCTTGATGCGTGAGAGTGAAATAAATACCTCTTGCTGCACCACCAGCACCAATTAGTAGAATCTTTTGTTCACCTAATGGCTTTCTCACTACATCCTTTAAAGATCTAACATAGCCATTTCCATCAGTGTTATATCCTATTAATCGACCATTCTTATGAATAACTGTGTTTACAGCTCCTGCAATTTGTGCTGTTTCATGTAGTTCATCTAAAAGTGGAATAATTGATAATTTATGTGGAATTGTTACATTGAATCCTTTAACCCCAAGAGTCTTTAAAGCCTTAACAGATTCTGTTAATTGATCTTGTTCAACATGAAATGCATGATAATATCCATCAAGTTTTCTTTCCTTAAATGCATCATTATGAATGTTTGGTGACATAGAATGTTCAACAGGACATCCGATAAGACCATATAAGTTCCCCATGTTATATACTCTCCTCAATTAAATTAACGATTTCCTTAAAGTTACATTTACACCTTTAGGAGCATATGCTACAACTTTTTTTCCCGGATTATTTACTGTAACCCATCCTAAACCAGAAAAAACAATGTCTGTTTTTGCTTCTTTAATCGTATATTCATGAGGTATTAGTTTAGGAAATGTATCAACATCTTCTTGTCTAGGTGGAGATAATAATTCTCCAGCATGTTTTTCATATAAATCATCGGCATTTTCTAGTTTTGTGCGATGTATTTTCAAATCAGTAGGAATATAGCAAACTAATGCTTCCTTTCCTCCTGAAACATAATCAAGACGTGCTAAGCCCCCAAAGTACAATGTTTGTTTTTCATTTAATTGGAAAATCATAGGCTTAATTTCTTTTTTAGGACTTAGTAATTTTAAATCACGCTTGTCTACATAATGTGCCATTTGATGGTGATTTATTATACCAGGAGTATCATAAAGAGCTGCTCCATTATCAAGTGGAATTTCAATTAAATCCAATGTGGTACCAGGATAATGAGAAGTGGTAATAACATCATTAACTCCAGTTACTTCTTTAATCATTCGATTAATAAATGTCGATTTCCCTACATTTGTACAACCAACAACATAGACATCTTGTCCTTCGCGATATTGATCAATCAATTCTGCAACCTCTCTAATTCCATGCCCTTTTGCAGAGCTAACCAAACAAACATCAATAGGTTTTAATCCTAATTCTTTTGCTTCTCTTTTCATCCAATTAATTAACTTTTGCTTCTTAACTGACTTTGGTAATATGTCACTTTTATTTCCAACTAACAAAATTGGATTACCTTTTACAAATCGATGGATTCCTTGAAGCCAGCTACCATTAAAATCAAATATATCAACAATCTTAACAATTAATCCTTTTGTTTCACCGATACCATGTAAGATTTTTAAAAAATCATCATCTGTTAATGAAACATCTTGAATCTCATTATAATTTTTTAATCGGAAGCAACGTTGACATATTACCTCTTCCTTCTCTAAAGCACTTGGTGGAGCATAACCTAAATTTTCTTCATTTTCAGTTTGAATAGCGACTCCGCAGCCTACACATGAAAATTGATCTTCTAACACGCTTTTATTCCTCCCATTGAATCATACCTTTTCGCTTTAAGCTATCCATAATTCTACGTTCTATTTGTCGGTTTATCCTTGTGAAAAAACCATCTGTGGAAGCAACAGGAACAACCAGTATCGTTTGAAAACCATTTCGATTTCCACCAAGAACATCTGTTAATAACTGATCACCGATTACAACAACATCTTCTTTTTTTAAATTCATATCTTTTACAGCTTTTATAAAAGCTTTACCCATAGGTTTTCTCGCTTTATATATAAAGGGGATATTTAAAGGCTCTGAAAATGATTTCACACGAGCTTCTTTGTTATTTGAAACAATTGTAACTTTCATTCCTTGATCTTTTAATTCTTTAAACCATTCTAATAGTTGAGGTGTTGCATTTGGTCGATCCCATTCAACTAACGTATTATCTAAATCTGTAATAATCCCTTTAATTCCGGTTTCTTTAAGCTTCTTAGGTGAGATATGATAAATACTCTTCACATATTCACCAGGTAAAAATTGTCGTAGCATGAGTTTCAGCACCTCATTATCATTTTTTTGCCATCTTACATCATAACGAATTTAAGTCATAGTTTCAAAACAAACTTATAATATATGCAAAAATGTTTTTAGAAAACACAAAAACTTTTCGACATTTTCCGACTCTCTTCAACAGTTGTGGATAATATTATACACATTATACCCCTTGTAACGATTCGTTTTTTCACTGTTATAAACAACATACCCACAGCTTATCCACTTACAACTGTGGATAACAGAACGGTTGTTCTATCTTCTCATTCATGTTAAATTTAAATCAATAACAATATATAACAAATTTCACTAACGCAAATAAGTTGCGTTACTACCTGTTAGGAGGTGTAGAGCCAAGCAGTTGGCCATCAACCATGCGTAAACTTTCTGACGAATTATTAATTGAATCTTATTATAAAGCAACTGAAATGAAACTACATGATGATTTTATAGAATTAATTACTATGGAAATTAAACGCCGATCTTTAGGACATGTTTTAAAAGCTTCTTCTTAAAAGCTTATATACATGCCGGTAGACGGCTCTTTTTTTTGGCTCTTTTCTCTGAAATTGTTGTTTTTATAGTTCTTCATCATAAACATTTTAAAATTCCTACCGAAGCAGCGGTACAAGAGAGATCCCACAGGCACTGCACGTCGAGTAAGCTCATCGTCCGCTCTGTGGAAAGTGAGTATACTGTAGCACATAACACCCTTCTCTAAAACATTTATATAGCTACACAGTTTACGAAAACAGCCTTTTTTTATGTTGTCCATTCCTATTAACCACTACACTAACTTATCTATTATTTATGTATCCACATCTAACCAAGAATGTTAATTATACCATTACTTTTCATGCACCTCTAGATCATTTTTATGAAAGAAACAAACCTTACAAGGGATGACTTTAGAATCTAGTCATCCCTTAATTGTTTATCGATAATAATTGTAATAATAGTAGCCTCCACCAATAACAAGCAATAGAATTAACAATACAACAATAAAGGCGTACCAATAACCATATCCAACTGCTCCTTGTGTTGGATAGTATGGATACGGACCTGGACCATAAGGTGAATAACCCACCATATAAGAAACCTCCCTTAAATACCCATCTATATAATTAGTTATATGTACATTGCTTAGGATAAGTTTAGGCGTTAAACCCAAATCTACGAAGAAAATAATCAATATTTTAAACTTTTTAAGCTAATGGCAATGTTTTTCGGCAGGGCATGACTAAATAAAACAGTGTAGATTCATTCTTTAAAGATAAAGATTTTTAGATCAAAAAGATAACTTCTTTATGTGTACAGACACAAACAAGCTATCTCTCACATACACATAACTTATAGGCAATAGCCTACATAAAGTTTTAGTGGAGGTGGAGGTATGTCAGGGCTCATTACTGCACTAGGTTTTTTTGTAAAAGAATTAGTGTTCTTAGTATCTTATGTAAAAAATAATGCCTTCCCACAACCTTTGTCTGCAACAGACGAAAAGAAATATTTGCAGCGAATGTCAGAGGGAGATGAATATGCAAGAAACCTTTTGATTGAACATAATTTACGCCTCGTTGCTCATATTGTGAAGAAATTTGAAAACACAGGGGAAGACTCCGAAGATTTAATTTCAATCGGCACAATTGGATTGATAAAAGCGATAGAAAGCTATTCACAAGGAAAAGGCACTAAATTGGCAACATATGCTGCTCGATGTATTGAAAATGAAATCCTTATGCATTTACGAGCATTAAAAAAGACAAAAAAAGATGTTTCTTTGCATGATCCGATTGGTCAGGATAAAGAAGGAAACGAGATTAGCTTGATTGATGTCCTGAAATCTGAAAATGAAGACGTTATAGAAACAATACAACTTAATATGGAATTAGAAAAAGTAAAGGAATATATCGATATTTTAGATGGTAGAGAACGTGAAGTCATTGTTGGAAGATTTGGTTTAGATTTAAAAAAGGAAAAAACCCAACGTGAGATTGCAAAAGAACTTGGTATTTCAAGGAGCTATGTTTCACGGATTGAGAAACGAGCACTTATGAAAATGTTTCATGAGTTTTATCGAGCTGAAAAGGAGAAAAGAAATCGCAAAAAAGAATAATACACCTAAGTTAAAAGAGAAGGAGTATTTTATTCCTTCTCTTTTTCTTATCATTTTTATTTTAAGTTAAATGAAATGACGTAGCTTAATTAGCTAGGCAGTGTCCTTCTGAACAGTTAAATGTAGTAATAATTCGATTTTAATCATTTTCATCGCCTCCAAAAATTTTTATAAAATAAAAAAATAATGTACTTACATATTACGGAAAAGTTCGTATTCCTTTTCTCTTAATTGTTTCATTTTCTGTTGAACTTGCTCATTTTTCTCAAATTCTTGTTTTGATTGATTTCTTTTAGATACAGAAAAAGTTAATGTAATGAAAAATAAATTAATTGTCATGTGGTATCACCTCCTTAAAAGCATTTAACACATCTTTGGATGCATATACACAGGCTGCCAAATCTTTTTAAGAGGTTACTACTTCCTTCTTGTGAAGAATTCTTATTTCACTTCCCACTTAAACAATGTAAAAAGAATATAAAAATCGCCACAGGCAACCTGTGACGATATAAATATTCAATTATAGCGCACAAGTCTTTCCAATCAACCTGAGCGTACTTCCCGTCTGTTTAAGATACATATTACGAAAACATAAATTAAAGGGATTCACCGTTATGGTCGATTAAGAACATATTAAATTTGTTAAGCATTGTTTTAATTTTTGTACACTTGTTCATTTTCTTCGACCTCCCTAGTTTTCATTTTTATTTTACAATGGTAATTGTATCCATAATTACCATATCTGTAAATAGATTTTTTTAATTTTATAAAAGATTATATTTTCTGAACTTTCAAACGATATTTTAACTGAACTCGTCACTGGCAAAAAAAAATGCACCCCAATTGTTAGTTGTAACTAACAATTGGGGTGCATTTCATAATTTGAGTTATTTAAACATTTTCTTCTTGTGCATCTATTTGCTTTTTATATTTTAGAGAGAACTTAAAACAAACGAAGGAGCCTATTAAAAACAAAGCCGTCGTTAGCATTAATATCACGTCGTAGAATTCTTCTTTTCCTTGATCAGGTAAAATAACACCTATATATAAAAATACACTTGTAGCCAATAGTACAAACGCATAATTTTTAAAATCAATAACAAGTGCTTGTAAACTTTTTTTACTCATATTATCAATTCACCTACTTATTATGTCATAGATAAACAATAACATATTCTAGTAGATAACTAACCATGTAAATTTCACCATATCAATAATTAAGGCATAAATTCATTCATACTTATTGTAGAGCTATGTAAATGAATAACCAAAAAAACAGATGATGAAACAAGGGAAGTCTCCTCGTTTATCATCTGTTTTTAAGGGTTTGCTCATGTTACGTAAAATACACGATTAAATGGCTTCAACAATCTTCAAAACCAAATTAGCAGAATGCTTTGCAGCTTGATCTAGGAATTGATCAAAGGAAACATTAGATTCTTTGCCAGCAATGTCAGATAATGCTCTTATTACTACAAATGGAACATCAAATTGATGACAAACTTGAGCAATTGCTGCTGCTTCCATTTCACCTGCATAAAGATCCTTAAATTTACTACGAATAAATTCTACTTTTACAGGATCATTTAAAAATGAATCTCCAGTTACAATAAGACCTTTTGCGACTTGAATATCACTAATTTCTTCTGCTTTTGTTACAGCGATATCAACTAGCTTTTGATCTGGTACATATGCTGCTGGTAAACCTGGTACTTGACCATATTCATAACCAAACACTGTAACATCTACGTCATTATGTCTAACCTCAGTTGATATAACAACATCTCCAACGTTTAATGAAGAATGAAATCCACCGGCAGAGCCAGTGTTAAGAACATAATCTGGTTTATAGCGATCTAAAAGTAATGTTGTACTTAAAGCAGCATTAACTTTACCAATACCAGACTTTAATAACACTACTTCCACACCATTGTATGTGCCTTTTGTAAATTCACTATTTGCAATAACCTCTTGTTCTCGATTATCTAATTGATCTCTAAGAATTGTAACTTCTTCTTCCATTGCACCTATTATTGCGATTCTCAATGTCTTCAAATCCTTCCATTATGTATCTATCCAAAATAGTCATATGCTTATTACATCAACCATTCCGTCTTCAATTAGAAGTGTACATATTATACTCTTACAAAGCAAGACTCTGATTTTTATATCAGCATCTACACGGTATATCACTGTAAATCTTCTGAACTCTTTGGTATATTTATTTTTAGATTGATGGAGGTGGAGCATGAACTTTCAGTTAGATATTATAAAAGATAAAGTTGAGTTTTTTGAAGCATTTTCCATTCAAGAACTCGAGAAGAAGATAAATGATCAAATTCTACATAATCAGGCAATCTTGCTAACAGTACATTCAGTCACACACCAAATGTATATATCTGAGGAAGGCAAAAGACTGTACAGCGCTGTTGTTCATTTTAAGGCATCTAGTCAGTAACGTGGTAAGTGTTGTCCTCTACCTACAGACATGTTAATCTTGATAATATTTATAAGCATTAAAAAAAGAGGATGGGACATAAATTTTTAAGCTAATGAAAAACCCGAATTATTAGGTGATATGTAAATTAAACATTCGCCTAATAGTTCGGGTTTTTATTTGCAGTCATCAATGTTTTTTGATTTTGCATACTATTTTTAAGAACTAGTGTAATGGAGCGGAAGACATTTGACTCCTGCGGGTGCAGAGGAAAGGCTGAGACCCCACAGGTGCGCAGCTTACGAGGAGGCTTAGCTTCCTCCCCGGCGAATCTTATGTCTGCAGCGCAATGGAACGAACTTGTTTCTTTCAACTTAACTGGATTTAGGTTTATTCCTCTTTTTGAATGATTTCTTTAATTATGTCCCAGTCTCTTGTTAGTTCAGCTTTTCTATTTTAGTAGGTTTCCATCCATTATTTTCAACCCAAGTTATATAAACTTTATATTTCACTGATTTGTCTTTAGGAGAGATTGTTCCAGCTGCATCATTTGGTCCACCATTATTTCCGAGGAACCAAATAATCATATCTGATTCTGGAATTCCTGTTGCATAGCTAAGTGCTTTTGTCATTTCATTCCAATCTTGTGACCCTTTTGTATAGTTTGCTGAATGTGGTTCAGTTTGAGAAGTTCCAATAGGCGACCAAGCGGGATTTTCAATTGTTTCTGCAATCTCGGAACCAGGTTCTCCCTCAGTTATTGTTGCTTGCTCAAATGAATCCTCTTCAGTCTCTTCATCTTCTTTAGCTTCTTCCTCTATACCTTCATCTTCATTTAAGTCTTTATCTTCTGATTTATCATCATTTTCAGCTGTCTTTTCATTAGAATCATCTTGTTCTGCCTTATTTTCTTCACTAGCTAGCTTAATATCTGGTTGTTCATTATATTTTGCTGTTTTTTCAGCTCCGCTATCCCCAAAAATAAGCTGAGAGCCAATAACAAGAATAAGAACAAAAACGAGCCCAATTAATGTGTTTAATACAACATTCGTTTTTCTACGTTTATCCCTTTTTTCATAACGAGAGTTATTAATTTGATAATTACTCAATTTCCTACACTCCTTTGTCCCTCATACCTTCTGTCTAATTCTAGCATTAAGACCTTTTTCTATCTAGTCGTTTAACCTAAGCCATAAGTTTCATATTCTCTACACAAAATGTTTTTATAAGGCTCTTTTCTGAATGATTGTTGCTATGTAACCAAAATATGCAGTAGAAACAGTGTATTTTCGCATAAAGGCTACTTTTTTATGAAGAAAAGATGCCACTATACTTAATACAATGCTTATAAGCAACAAAGTTTGCGAAAAGAGCCTTTTATAAAGCTGATTTTGTAAAACCCTTTACTTTTGGTACCTAGGAAACAGCATTCATTTAGCTCCAGACATAAGAAAAGCTCTGGGAATACTCAAGTCTCATTAACTTCTGCTAGGGGGTTCTAGGACCTTTCCTAGTAGAATGGCAAGGAAGTCAAGAGCCTTAGACACTCCATTCCTTATAAATTCAAGAGCAAAAATTTATGTGAAAACAACTAAAAACACATTGTATACTATTCTTTATTTAAAATTTGGCTAGTTCTGCAACCATATCATAAAAAACAGCATTTGTTCCAGCGTTGGCACTAGTTGTATCCATCTCTACAACTACAAGTGCATACTTTGGATTATTAGATGGAAAAAAACCAGCAAACCACTTATGATAAAGTGTTTCACCTTCAATATTTTTCTTCCCGGTTTGTGCAGTTCCTGATTTTCCTGATACCTCAAAAGGAGAAGATTGAAACCTTCTACCTGTTCCTTCTGTATCAGTTACAACGAGCCTTAGTAATTCTTGAAGCCTTGATGCTGTATATGGTGAAATATTTTCTCCTTCTAGTTTGTTAGACGTAAATGAAAACATATTTGTTCCATTTTTATATAATATATTTTCTACGATGCGAACCTCATGTTTTTGTCCGCCTCTTGCAATTGTCGCCATCATATTTGCTACAGCCATTGGTGATAGCTTTACATCCTTTTGTCCTATAGCGGTTTGGTCAATTGCACGGGGTACATTTTTATCTGTTTCATCTCCCCATATACTTCCAGCCATTTCATCAGGAAATTGCTTAAATTGATCATAATGAAACACTTCTCCGCTCCAACCTATGTGACCAATTAATCCAAGTTTTCCTGCTATATCCTCAATCGCATTTTGGTCCTTTTTCAAAAGCTCTTTTGCTAATGTTGTAAAAGTATAGTTACAACTTTTCGCAAAGCTTCTTTCGAACGATAATAATCCATCATCCTGTCCCCCATCATCTTCTCCATAAAGATTTAAATTACAATTAAATTTTCGGTTCGCATCATCTAAACCATATTCAATTGCAGCAGCAGAAATGACAGTTTTAAAAACTGACCCCGGAAATAATGGTCGAATCATATGGTTTGTTAAGGTACTAGAATGAGATCGATCTAAATCTGGTTTACTCACCATTGCTAAAACCTCATTTGTTTGGATATCAAGAAGAACAAGCCCTCCATTCTCAACATTCTGATTTGTTAATATATCTTCTGCCACTTCTTGAATGTCTTTATCGATCGTAGTTTCTACTGTTACTGGATAGAAAGGATTAGAGTCAGCAATATACTTAACATTTACCCCAAAAAGCGGATTTCCGTCTCCATCAACATGATATAAGAGTTTAGTTTCTGCATCTGGTAATAAAAATTCATCAAATGTTTTTTCTAAGCCAGTCACACCAATTTTCGTTTTGTATGATAAATCACTGCGATCTGGGTATTTCTCACGTAATGTTTCTGCATTTTCTCCTGTTATCCCTATAATGTGGTCTGCAACAGATTCATCTATTGTTGTTTGTTGAAAAATACCAAATACACCTGGAATCTCTAGCTCATTTATTTCCTTTAAATCTTTATTAGTTAATTCCACACCATCTTTACTTGAAAGAACAATGGGCTCTTTTGTATTTTGAACAAGTCTTTCTAACTCTGTACTAGGCACATTCACTAAATTAGAGAGCTTATCACTTGACCAAGAAATATCTTTTAAAAAAGGAAACAGCACAAGTGATGGCTCTGCATCTTTTTTTAATGATACGTTATTTCGATCAACAAATCGTCCTCTTCCATCATCAATTAAAACTTCTTGTGTACGTTGATTAACACTCTCCTGAACAAGATTTATTCCCTTATCTGTAAATGACTCTGTGTTGATTAATTGTAAATCAGCTAATCGATATAAATAAAAAGAAAAACAGATAATGATAACAATTCCTAAAGTTAGAAACCTTCTTTTTGATATCATATTCCAACACCCCTCCTTGTAACTGTGTCCGTTGCGTACAAATGATCTGCTATATTCATACATGTTTCCAAGGTATTTTAAACCAATAAAAAACACCTCGTCATCATTTTCGACGAGGTGTTCATTATATAAACCTGTATTAGCTAATTTCTACGATTTTAACAAGCATTTCTCCGCCAGGTGTTTGAACAGTCACCTGATCTCCTACCTTGCGACCCATAAGACTTTTAGCAATAGGTGAGTCATTAGAGATTTTACCTTCGAACGGATCAGCTTCAGCACTACCAACGATTGTATACGTTTCTTTATCACCATTAGGTAATTCAGTAAAAGCAACTGTTCTTCCTAAAGCAACAATGCTTGTATCAGCTTCACCTTCAATAATCTTTGCATTTCGAATCATATTTTCTAGTGTTGTAACACGACCTTCAACAAAGGCTTGTTCCTCTTTAGCTGAATCGTATTCAGAGTTCTCAGAAAGATCTCCAAAGCTACGTGCAATTTTAATTCTTTCAACTACCTCTTTACGTTTAACCGTTTTCAAATATTCAAGCTCTTGCTCAAGCTTATCTTTACCTTCTCTTGTCATTGGAAAAACTTTATCTTGTGCCATGTTTGTTCCACTCCTTCTAGTAGACTGTCCATGTCGTACTGAGTCATTGTAATATTGCTAAATCTATGAAAACATACTATAGATTGCATACTACATATGTATAATCTAGGTGAAAATTCTTTTAGAAAAATGACTAAAAATTATTATGTCAGTAATTCAAATATATGGTGAACAAAATGTAGAACCCCAAATCTGATGATATGTAAAAAATCAGGGCATCAATGTGCCCTATTAAGATTTTCCATAAAAATTGTACTTATACATAATATGATCACAGTAGACTTTATCTATGCTATGTTATTACAAAATTGCCTTTAGTTCAAGAATTGTTTGAATTTTTGTGACCATTAAATCAACTGCAACATGATTATGCCCACCTTCTGGGATGATAATATCTGCATATCGTTTGGTCGGCTCGATAAATTGATTATGCATCGGTCTTACAACAGTTATATATTGTTCAATAACCGAATCAATCGAACGTCCACGCTCTTTAATATCCCGAAGGATTCTCCGTATGATTCTAAGATCCGCATCAGTATCCACATAAAGCTTAATATCCATTAAGTCACGCAAACGCTCGTCCTCTAAAATAAGGATACCTTCAAGAATTATAACATCCTTAGGCTCCACAACTATAACATCTTCAGATCTTGTATGCAATTTATAGTCATAAACTGGTTTTTCAATTGATTCATGACTTAGTAATGTTTTTAAATGATCTATTAGTAAATCATTGTCAAAAGCTAATGGATGGTCATAATTTGTATCTAATCTTTGCTCATAAGGCAGATGACTTTGATCTTTATAATAATAATCTTGTTCAAGCATCAAGATTGAATGACCTCTAAAATGCTCATATATTGCTTTCGTCACACTCGTTTTTCCCGAGCCAGAGCCTCCAGCTACACCGATTACAACCGGCTTCTTCGCCATAGTAGTTAGAACCCCTTTCGCATCATGTTGTTACTGAAGACAGGTTTATCTACTTTGAATTTTACAATTTGTAGTGGATGACGAGCTGCATCAAGCTCATTTCCATCTTCATCCCATATCTTCTCTATTGTTTGTGTAAAGTTCTTAATTTCTGGTCCGAAAAACTCGACTGTTTCACCCGGTTTAAAATGATTACGTTGTTGTAAAGTAATCATTTTTGTTTCTTGATCATAATCTAATACAAGACCAGCAAAATCATACACTGTTTTTTTACTATGATTACCAAACATCTGTTGTTGAAAACCAGGAACACTTTCAAAAAAGGCTGAAGCTGTTTCACGGTTTGCACATTTATCTAGTTCTTTAAGCCATTCAATATCAATTTTAAAATTGTCTGGATCTGCGCAGTAAGCATCAATTACTTTACGATATACGCTAACAACTGTTGCAATATAATGAATAGATTTCATTCGACCTTCGATTTTTAAGCTGTCGATTCCTAGCTCTATCATCTTAGGTATAGATTCAATTAAATTTAAATCTTTTGGGCTCATCGCAAAAGGTGCATCTTCTTTATCAAATAACTCAACTTCTTGATTATCCTCAAGTTTAAATAAGTCATAATCCCAGCGACATGATTGACAACAACCACCACGATTAGAATCACGTGCTGTCATATGGTTACTTAATGTACATCGACCAGAATAGGCAATACACATTGCTCCATGAACAAAAGCCTCAATTTCAATATCAACTTTTTCTTTCATTTCTTTAATTTCTTCAGCACTTGTTTCACGTGCCAATACAACACGCTCTAGCCCCTCTTCTTTCCAAAACTGAACTGCTTTCCAGTTTGATAGAGATTGCTGTGTACTTAAATGTACTTCAAGCTTAGGTGCAACTTTTCTACATGTTTCGATAATTAATGGATCAGCAACGATAATCCCTGTAACTCCTGCATCTTGAAGACCTATTAAATATTCATCTAAGCCTGTCATATTTTCATTATGAGCAAATATATTTGTTGTTACATAAATCTTCGCACCATATTTATTAGCAAATTGAACTCCTTCAGCCATTTCTTCTTGTGAGAAGTTGTCTGCATTAGATCTTAAACCATATTCACGTCCACCAATAAATACTGCATCAGCACCATAATGAACCGCAATTTTCAATTTTTCAAGGTTTCCGGCAGGTGCTAATAATTCAGGTTTTTTTGTAATTACACGCTTACCATCGACTATGCTCGATATTTTATCAACTACAGTTGTCATTTTTTCACTCCCTTTATGTTCAAAATGAAAGGCTTAACATTCAACCGATTCATTAAATTAATATACTGTTTCTTTAAAGAAGAATCCTGTATCTAACGGGCGATTTTTAGCCTGTAGATTTTCAATCTCATTTAAAAGGTCATCCTTAACCTCTTCATATTCATCACCATTCGAAACAAATAAATCTATTGCTTTACGATATTTTTTCGTAACTTCAACAATATAATCTGATGTTTGCAAAACACCATCAATTTTAAAAGAATCCACACCTGCTTCAATCATTTCACCAAGTTCATCTATAATACAAATATCGTTAGGGCTCATTATATGAGTTCCATTTGCATCTTCAAATATTGGATATTTATTATTTCTTTCTGGATCAAATAAAAACATCGTCTCTTTTGTATCAGGCTTTTCTATTTTTAATTTTTTTCCTTGGTACTCAAAATAGTTGCCTAATAATGATCGTTTTGATTGAAACATACATGTCATTCCATGTACTTGTACTTCTATTTCAACTTCTGCATGTTCTTTTGTCTCAACTACTGCATCCATGCTCAGCTCCCTAGCAAGCACAGCCCGTTGTGATCCTTTTCTTCCCCAATAATTACACGTGTGCCAGTTTGTTGCTGTTGTTTCTGTATTCCAATGTAGCTTCATCCGAGGAGCAGCATCCTTAGCCATCATAAGAACAGCTGGATCACCAAAAACAACTGCATCTGCTTTCACTTCACTTAGAAAACGTAAATATTCACCTAACTCATCAACTAATTCATTATGAAAAATTGCATTCATTGCAACATACACTTTTTTTCCATGCTGATGAGCAATGCCGATAGCATTCTTAATATCGTCCTTTGAAAAATCTCCAGCCAACCTAAGACCGAATTTTTGCTCACCAATTATAAATGCATCAGCACCTGCTTCAATTAAAGGTAAAAAGTCTTCGACCTTTTTAGGAGTCACTAATAATTCTGGCTTTTTCATTTTGTACACCTCTTTACACTTCTTTTCTTCTTGTAACTGCAAGACCATCACCTACGGGAATCATTGTTGATGTATAGCCTTCCTTTGAAAAAAGCATTTGATTATATTCATCAAGTTTTCTAACAAGAGTTCGTTGTCTTCTCGTTTTTAATTCTGAACGATCTCGAGCAACTGTACCCTTAAAAAGAACATTATCAGTATATATAATTCCATCTTTTGTTAACATTGGTTCATATAAATCAAAAAACTTACTATATTTTGCTTTTGTTGCATCAATAAAAAACGCATCAAATGGGCCATGCTTGCTAATATCATCTGATAATAATAGTGCATCACCTAAGAATAATTTAATACGATTCTCTAGTCCTAATTCTTTTATATGAAGTGCTGCTTGCTTATATCTAACTTCATCAAGCTCCACAGTAACAATGTGGGTATTGGGTAAAGATAAAGCCATCCTTATTGCTGAATAACCAATTGCTGTCCCGATTTCAAATATTTTCTTTGGCTGTTGCATTGTTAACAACAATAACAATACCTCTATACCTGATTTCTCCATTATTGGCACATCATGCTTTAAAGCAAACTCTTCAATTTGTTCCACGTATTGAGGACGTTCTGGAATCAAGCTTTCAACATACGTTAGCACATCTTCATTTAACATGATTGCCCTCCTGCTTATACAACTGCTGATGAACTTTGTCGAATAATCTATATTCTACCTAAAAAGAAGAGCCCCATATCCTGAGAACTCTTTTTGTATGATTATATCAAATAGTACAATCCAAATAACAACTCGATATATTTTACCACAACAACAAAGGGAATGCGAATAATAATTCACGTTCCCTTTGTTGAAATAATGTTAGTTATTAATTATATGTTCATTCTTTGCTTTGTTGTGTTCTTCTAGCGTTTTTGTGAAAATTACTTCCCCTTCTTTTGTTGCTAGGAAATATAAGAAATCTGTCGGTTCAGGGCTAAGTGCAGCAACAAAAGACATTTCACCAGCATTTGCAATAGGTCCAGGTGGAAGTCCAGTATTTTGATAAGTATTATATGGCGAATCCACTTCTAAATCTTTATATAACACTCTGTCCTTATGCTCACCTAATGCATATAAAACAGTTGGATCTGTTTGTAGCATCATATTCTTATCAATACGGTTATAAAAAACACTTGAGATCTTCTCACGATCTGATTTTTCAGTTGCTTCTTCCTCAATTAGAGATGCCATTGTTACAAAGTAATGAACACTCATATTTTTTTCTTGAAGTTGCGGAATATATTTTGCAACAACTTCACTCATTTTTGTGATCATCGGTTCTAGAATCTCTTCAATTGTAGGTTCTTCTTGATAATAAGGATATGTTGCAGGAAATAAGTAACCCTCGAGTGGATACTTAACATTTTCCTTGAATATATCATCAGTGAGCAAATCAGGGTATTCAGCTCTCATAGATTCGATGAAGCTTTTATCATTTAATTTATCAAAAATCTCATCTTCTGAATAGTTTGTATTGTTAGAAATAATTGATGCTATTTCTGTTAGTTGTCTTCCTTCTGGAATTGTCACTTGGAATACAACATCATCCATGACTTTCCCTTTTTTTATGCTAGCTATAATTTCTTGAAATGTCATTGATTTTTTCAGCTGGTAATCACCTGCTTGAAAACCAGATTCATTTTTAAATTTAATATAATATTTAAAAACACGATCGTCTTTTATAATATCATTTTCTTCTAGAATTTTTGATATTGACGAAACTGATGAACCAATTGGTATCGTCACATCAACAGGCGTTTGATCAGTTGGATCGACTGGCTCTAACGAAGATTTAATATAGAGATAGCCACCTCCGATTAATCCGGAAAAAACAATTAAAAGAATAATAAATACGGAAAGAACAATTCTCCGAACAACCTTTGCCTCATTATGTTTCTCTAATAACTTTTTTCGGAATGAATCTTTTTTTGGATTTTCAGACATGTGTATCCTCCTCTCACCACAACTATTATACTACAATGTTCATGATTATTCGGCAATATTTTTAACATGACATGTAAAATACGATTTGAAATTGCCCATTTTGATTACTTTGATAAAGTTAGACAAAAAAAAGTGCAATAAGAGTATATCTCTTATCGCACTTTTTATGCTTATTCTTGCTCTTCTTCTTCATCAAGAAATGTATTTAACATTTCCTCAATTAAGTCCCACTCTTCTTCCGTTTCAATTGGCTCTAGCTCTCCATCTTCACCGTCTGCATGTGGGTTAAAGCTTGAAGCATGAATTTCAATTTCTTCGCTATCGTCCTCTTCTGCACCTAGTGGATAGTATAACACATAAGATTTTTTGAATTCCTCTGACTCAAATGTAAAAAGAACCTCACATAATTGTTCATTGCCATTCTCATCTATAACTGTAATTTGTTTTTCTCCGTGATCCATGAATTCTTCACCTCATAATAATTTTTGTCTAGTTTAAGCTATCTAAATAACCCTGTAATATCATCACTGCAGCCATTTTGTCTATAACCTTTTTTCTTTTTTTTCGACTAACATCTGCAGAGATTAGCATTTTTTCAGCAGCCATTGTTGTTAACCGCTCATCCCATAGGATAACAGGAAGATTAAACTTCTTTGTTAGTATTTCAGCAAAAGATTGACTTGCTTCCGCTCTTGGTCCAATTGTTCCATTCATGTTTTTAGGCATTCCAAGGACAATTTTCTCAACTTCATACTGTTTAATTAGTTCAGAAAGTCTTCCCAGTTGATAGTCTCGACCTTCTTCATTGATTTTAATCGTTTCAATTCCTTGTGCTGTCCAGCGCAATTCATCACTAACGGCTACTCCCAATGTTTTAGTTCCTAAATCTAATCCAAGTATTCGCATAATATGCCTCTCGATTTTATTGTATAAAGATTGGAACTGAATAATTTAGAGCATTTATTGCAGTTTCTAATTAATTCAGCCCATCAATATACAAATTTACATTTCATTTTTTACAGAACAGATACTTTAGATACAAAAGATCAAATCCGTTTTTGTAAGTAAGATTTAACTAGCTCCTCAATTAATTCATCCCGCTCAAGCTTGCGAATTAGATTTCTTGCATCACGATGACGAGGAATATAGGCTGGGTCACCAGAAAGCAAATAGCCCACAATTTGATTTATTGGATTATAGCCTTTTTCTTGTAATGCATCGTATACAGTATAAAGGACTTCGTTTACATTCGTTTCGACAGAGTCGTCAGAGAAATTAAATTTCATCGTTTTATCAAATGAACTCACCTTCGCACCTCTTTCCCAGATTCTTAAGAAGAAATCTGCTTGTCCAATCTTACCTTTATTTTACACTACTTTTACTAATTATAAAACGGATTCAATCCATTCTTCAGCATATTTAAGTGCTCCGTCCAGTTTTTCAGGATTTTTAGCACCTGCTTGAGCCATTTCTGGGCGACCGCCACCTTTTCCATCACATCGTTCTGCAATTTCTTTAATAAGTTTTCCTGCATGGTAGCCTTTATCTACTAAATCCTTCGTTATTCCTGCAACTAAATTCACTTTACCATCCTCAGCAGCTCCGAGAACAACAATAGCTGATTGCAGCTTATTTTTCAAGTCATCCATCATTCCACGTAGACTATTCATATCCTTAGCATTCACTTTGGCAGCAAGAAGTGTTACACCATTAATCGTTTTAGCTTGATCTACAATATTACCTGCTTCTAAGTTTCCAAGTTTAGAATTTAATGATTCATTTTCTCGTTGAAGTAATCTGAAGTCTTGAAGTAAGCCACTAATTCTTGTTGTAATATCTTTAGGATTTGATTTTAACAGCTCTGAAGCTTCTGCGAGTTTCTGTAATTGTTCATTTATAACTTGATAAGCTGCTTTACCTGTTACAGCTTCAATACGTCTAGTTCCAGCACCGATTCCAGATTCAGTTACAATTTTAAATAAACCAATTGTTGCTGTGTTATCTACATGACAACCACCACAAAGCTCTAAGCTGTAGTCGCCCACTTGGACTACTCTAACTACCTCTCCATACTTTTCGCCAAATAACGCCATCGCACCCATTTCTTTAGCTTCTGCAAGGGATTTTAGCTCAATTTGAACAGAAATGCTCTTCCAAATTTGTTCGTTAACATTATGTTCGATCATAGATAATTCTTCTTGTGTTACTTGTCCAAAATGAGAAAAATCAAAGCGCAGACGATCAGCAGTAACTAATGATCCTGCTTGGTTTACATGTTCGCCTAACACATCTTTTAATGCTTGATGCAATAAATGGGTTGCAGTATGATTCTTAACAATACCACTACGATTTGCTTTTGTAACAGATGCTTTAAACGTGTCACCAGTTTGTAAAGTACCACTTTCAACTACTACCAGATGAAGATTTTGTCCGTTTGGTGCTTTTTGAACATTTTTTACTTTAACATGTGTTTTACTATTGATTAGTGTTCCTTCATCTGCGATTTGTCCACCGCTTTCAGCATAAAAAGGTGTTGTATCAAGGATAACTTGAATTTCTTCTCCTTCAGAAGCTTTATGAACAAGTTCTCCATCTTTAATGATTACCATAACTTTTGCTTGCTCAATCTCTAATTGGTTATAACCAACAAACTCACTTTTTTCCTTTATTTCTCCGAGCACTCCACTTTGTACTTGCATAGAATCAACTTTTTGAATTGCTGCACGAGCTCGATCACGCTGGCGACCCATTTCTTCTTCAAAACCAGCTTGATCAACCTTCATTCCTTCCTCTTCTGCATATTCCTCAGTTAACTCAACTGGAAATCCGTAAGTGTCATATAAACGGAAAACATCTTCTCCTGGAATGATATCTTTACCTTGCTTTTTCTGACTTTTGATTACTTCACTAAGAATTGCCAAACCATCATTTAGTGTTTCATGAAAACGTTCTTCTTCATTTTTAATCACTTTTTGAATAAATTCTGTTTTATCTTTCACTTCAGGATAGAAATCGACCATAATCTCTGCTACAACTGGAACTAATTCATACATAAAAGGACGATTAATATTAATTTGTTTCGCATACCGAACTGCTCTTCTTAATAAACGTCGAAGAACATATCCACGGCCTTCATTAGAAGGTAGAGCTCCATCACTAATGGCAAAGCTTACTGTACGGACATGGTCAGCAATAACCTTAAATGCAACATCTTTATCTTTATCAGTACGGTATTGCTCACCTGATATTTCCTCTGTTGCACGAATTATTGGAATAAATAAATCTGTGTCAAAGTTCGTTTGAACATTTTGAATAACAGAGACCATTCTTTCAAGTCCCATTCCTGTATCAATGTTTTTCTTTGGAAGTGGAGTGTATGTTCCATCTGGATTATGATTAAATTGAGAAAATACTAAATTCCACACTTCTAAATACCGCTCATTTTCTCCACCTGGATACAATTCTGGGTCATGTACATCATTTCCGTATTCTTCTCCTCGATCATAAAAGATCTCGGTATTTGGTCCACTAGGTCCTTCACCTATATCCCAAAAGTTACCCTCTAAGCGAATAATTCGCTCCTCAGGAACACCAATTTTATCTTTCCAAATATCAAATGCTTCGGTATCTTCAGGGTGTATCGTTACTGAAAGCTTATCAGCATCAAACCCAATCCATTTTTCACTTGTTAAGAACTCCCAAGCCCATTCAATAGCTTCAACCTTAAAGTAATCTCCAATTGAAAAATTACCTAGCATTTCAAAGAATGTATGATGTCTAGCAGTTTTACCAACATTCTCAATATCATTTGTTCTAATTGATTTTTGTGCATTACAAATTCTTGGATTGGCAGGAATAACTCTCCCATCAAAATATTTTTTTAATGTCGCAACACCACTGTTAATCCAAAGTAATGTAGGGTCCTCATGTGGTACTAGAGAAGCACTTGGCTCTACACCATGCCCTTTTTCTTTGAAAAAGTCCAAAAACATTTGGCGCACTTCTGCTGATTGTAAATTTCTCATATGTATCCTCCTCATTTGTTATCAATAGTTTCAATTATGTGTTTTCTAATTGCATAAAACATAAATCACACAAAAAACTCTCGTCTCTGTGTAAAGAAATCCATCTTTGCACAGGGACGAGAGTAAACTCGCGGTACCACCCTGATTATGAACTTGCACGCAAGAATCTCTTTACTACTAGCCAATAGGCAAAAGTTAGAAAGAAAAATGCGTGACTTATGTTCATCACCTCTAATAACCGTAACGTGGTTATAACGGCAGGTTTTTCTGCACTTAGGAATAGCTTTTTGCTGTGCCTACCTAGAATTTCTTACAGCCAAGGAAATTCCTCTCTGAAAAGGCGGTAACAACATCTTTTTCCATCATTGTGATTGCAATATTCAATATTCTATCGTGAATTATAGACAAGCATGCGATAAATGTCAATGTTGTCTTCTCAGTAATACAAGGTGAAGGATCATCACACGTAACACTACTACAATGGGAACAGCTATCATCAATCCAACAATCCCGCCAATTTCACCACCAGACAATAATGCGAGCATAATAATGATTGGATGCATGTGCAAGCTTTTACCTACAACTAATGGTCCTAGAATATTTCCCTCAATAAATTGTAAAGACAATATGATAACAACAACAATTATAATTGTTTGTGTAGACATTGTTGCTGCTATGATTAAGGCAGGAACTGCTCCAATTACTGGTCCAAAATAAGGGATAATGTTGGTTACACCAATTAATAATCCCAGAATTAAGGGGTATTTCACATCAAAAAACCATAATGAAATAAACGCAAGTAACCCAATAATAAAGCAAACAAATAATTGTCCTCTAATATAATTTCCTAGCGAGCGATCAATGTCCTTTAAAAATTGAATGGCTTCACTACGCCATTTTCTAGGAGTTAAATACCACCCAGCTTTTTTAATTTGATCATAATCTTTCAGCATATAAAACACTAGAAATGGGATAATGGCGATTAATAGCATATAATCGAAAATCCCTTTTAAACTGCTAATAACATTCTCGACAGTTAACGCTAACCATGCTTCTGTTTTTGCAAATAGTTGATCAATCCGTTCATGAATACCATTAGGCCAGCGGTTTGTTTGATCATGAATAGAATCAACCCATTCAGAATACGCTGCAGAAAGCTGTGGGAAATTCTCTGATAAATCCCGAAGCTGATTAACTAGTACAGGAATTCCTTTATAAAAACCGTAACCAATAGAACCGAAAAAGAGCAAATAAATAATTAAGATTGAAATTGGTCTTGGAACACCTGTACGATGTAATTTCTCAATTATTGGATGTAAAAGATATGTAATAAAAGCTCCTATTAAGAAAGGGATAAATATGGCTTTGAACATAAGAAAAAAGGGAGCCCATATATTATAAAGTTTGAAAAAGACATATATTGTAAGTAATCCGAGCAATAAAATAGTGATACGTAATAACCATTTTATTTGTTGTTCTCTCAAGAAACTCCCTCCTCTATCCATTTATTCTTTAAAGGAAGGAGACATTTTATACATGTTGCATTTACTATAAATATGAAAAAGAGAGCTGAACAGTCAGCTCCCTAAAGAAATATTAAAATATTTTCATCATACGTTTTTTCATTTTTTTCATTGAACGATTATTTGTCATGTTAGAGTTGCGAGCAAAATGATAAGCTGCAGCACCTAATCCTAAAGACATTAATGAGGTTACAGTACGTTTCAAAATCAATCTCCCCTTTACATGCTTATTGATCGTTCATCATCTGAAAACAAATCATCAAGTGAGCTTAATGTGCCATCTTCCTCAACTTGATGTGTTAATATTTTCCCTTTAGTGACAGATAATTCAATAAAGCAGCTCCAGCAGTAATATTGATTTACACCTATCTTCCCAAGATCTTTACTTTTACAATTCGGACATGAAAACAAACGGGCACACCTCTTTTACATTCTTAAAAGTCTATGACGATCGCATCTTTGCTTATCGATAGCGGCTCCCCGCTAGCCTTAACCACTTTTTTTCCTTCAGCGATGTCAGCAAAAAAACCGTCCGTCAACTCGTATGCCTCAATTGTGCCCATTTCCTCTGAAAAATATACGTCCTCCAACAAACCAAGTTTTTCTCCTTCTTTTGTTAAAACTGATTTGTATTGAAGATCACTGTAAGTGTTATACGTATAATTTTTCTTTAGATCATGAATTGTTAATAAATTTTCAGCTTCATCAACCATTACACCATGATCACCAATTGCATGTATAGATTCAATAGGTAAAAAACGATCACGATGGAAAAGACCCTTTCCTTCCATAAGAAGTCCGATGATAAAGCCTTGGGTAGATACGCATAAATTCGTTATATGACCAAGAAGGTCAGCACTGCTGGTGCTGTACACTGGAAGTCCTTTAAGCTTTGAATATGTTCGCAAAGTAGCTCCACCTCTTTCGAACATTTTTATGATTCACTAACCTCCATAAAGTCATACGGTGTAACGTTTTCCATGCCAATATTTGCATCTTCTACAGGGAATGGTAATTCTTTTTGCAATTCATCAATGATCATTTCTGTTCCATCTTTATTTAGCTTTAACATCAGACTTGTTTGTCTTTCGGAGCTCTCATTATTCGAAATTCCCCATTGTAAAGCATCTCTCTCACCACAAAGAATCAGTGATCGTTTACTTCTCGTTATGGCTGTATAAATTAAATTTCGACGTAGCATTCGATAATAACCCTTAACGATAGGTAAAATTACAATTGGAAATTCGCTTCCTTGTGATTTATGAATAGAACAACAAAAAGCATGTGTAAACTGATTAAAATCCTGTTTTGTATAGGTGACTTCATTTCCATCAAATGCAACAACGATCATATCTTCTTTTTCTGTATTTTCCTTCGCATAGAAAATGGACACGATCTCTCCGATATCTCCATTAAAAACATTTTGATCAGGCTGGTTTACCAATTGAAGAATTTTATCACCATTCCGATAAATAACTTCACCAAACTTCATTTCTCTTTTACCAGGTGTCTTGGGATTAAAAAGTTCCTGTAGAAGTTTGTTTAATTGGTCAATACCAGCAGGTCCCTTATACATTGGAGCCAAAATTTGAATGTCCCTTGCAGAATACCCTTTATTTATTGCACTTTTTATTACTTTTTCAATAACCTCTTTCATCTGTGATTGTGAACACTGAATAAAAGAACGATCAGAGGTTGGTTTCGTAATATTTTGTGGCAAATTCCCTTTTTTGATTTCATGTGCAAGCTCAATAATGGATGATCCTTCTGCTTGTCGATATATATCAGTTAACCTCACAGTAGGTATGGTTGAAGAAGCTAATAGATCTCTAAGAACCTGACCAGGACCTACGGAAGGAAGTTGATCTTCATCACCTACCATGACAACTTGAATGTTTTCAGGTAAAGCTTTAAATAACTGATTTGCTATCCAAATATCAACCATCGATACTTCATCTACGATGAGTAATTTTCCTGCAATTGGGTTATTCTCATCATGTTCAAAGCCATCGGCACCATTCCATTTTAATAAGCGATGAATTGTAACAGCTGATAGTCCTGTAGCTTCACTCATTCTTTTAGCAGCTCGACCTGTTGGTGCAACTAAAAGAATAGGGAATGGTTCTTCCTTTTTATAATCTGAGGGATCCAATGAACAACCATGTAAGTCTGAATAAAGTTCTACAATCCCTTTAATAACTGTTGTTTTACCCGTTCCAGGTCCACCTGTTAACAAAAGCATTGGTGACATGAGTGCTTTTTGAATGGCGTCTTTTTGTGTTGGTGCATAATGGACCTTTAACCGTTCTTCAAGGTTTCCAAGAGATAACAAAAATTCAGATTCAGGAAAAAGCTCTTCGTACTCTTGTTGATCTAAAACTCTTTTGATATTTTTCACTAATCCTTGTTCAGCAAAATAAAGAGAAGGTAAATATGCACGATCTTCCTCAACAATCATTTTTCCTTCTTCACCTAAGGAAATAATTTCATTAGCAATCTCTTCTTCATGAATGAGACCTTTTTTTGAATGATCAAGTAGCTCTTTCGTTTTTATAATTAATTGATCCACTTTTATATAAACATGACCATCCTGTAAACATAAGTGTTCAATAATATAATGACAAGCAGCTTTAATTCTTTCAGAGCTTTTTGCTGATATACCAATTTGCTGACCTAGTTCATCAGCTCGTACAAACCCTATCCCTTCTATATCTTGCACCAATTGATAGGGGTTTTCCTGGATGATTGCTAACGTTTGGTCTTGGTATGTTTGATATATTTTCATAGCAAGCTGTGGACCAAATCCCACTTGATTTAGTGAAATCATTACTTGTTCAAGACCTTGATGAGAAACAAGTGCTTCAACTAATTGTTTCGCTTTTTCTTTGTTTACTTTAGGAATTTCGTCGAGGATAGAAGGATTCTGAAGAATTTTTGAAATAGCTGATTCACCCAATTTATCAACAATTGCTTCTGCGGTTTTCTTTCCAATTCCTTTAAAAAGATCGCTCGATAAATATTGAACGATTCCTTCCTTTGTTTGAGGTATTTCTTTTCGAAAATGCTCAGTTTGAAATTGCAAACCAAATTTAGGATGGTTTGTAAATGAACCAAAAAAGGTGTATGTATCATCTTCATGCAGGAGTGGGAAATATCCAGTAACTGTTATTTCTTTATCTTCAATATTCTCACTTGTTTCATGAATTCTTACTTTTAAGACAGAATATAAATTCTGTTCATTGTGAAAAATAACAACCTTCACTAAGCCCTTCACAAATTTTTCATTTTCCGCAAATAAATCCGCACTTTCCTGCATGACACCATACTCCCCTCTAATGCAACTACTACTGTTTATTTTCACCTATTATGTTTAAAGCATGTCCAGCTAGCATATGGTCCGGCTGTATCATTAACGCTTTTTCTAGCATTTCTTTCGCTTTAATTGTGTCTTCTTTAAATGCGTATGCTACTCCAAGATTATAAAATGCATCTGCATGTTGCTCATCTAATGTTACTACAGTTTGAAATTGAATCATTGCTTCATCTATTAACTCAAGCTGCGCTAAACATAAACCATATTGAAACCTCGCATCAGCATCATCTTCATTTAACTCTACTGCTCTTTGGAAGTATGGTAATGCTAATCGATGTTGATCTATTTGCAGCATACACAATCCGAGCATAAAATGAAGGTCACCGTTATCTAAGCCTTTTCTTAAGGCTTTTTCATACATGTTTTTTGCTTCATTATAGTTTTCTTGATTAAAGTATACATTTCCTGCTCCATAATATGCTGTTGCTGTATTCTCATCGATTTCAATAGCCTTTTCATAGAATTTAAGGGCTTTTTCAAGTTCATTCACTGCTGATAATAAATTCCCAAAGTTTACATAACTAATTGGATCTGCAGGTTGTTCTTCAATAGCTTTAGAAAATGCTGTTGCTGCTTCTTCAAAATTACCTTTTTGCATAGCTTCGATACCAAGTTGATTGTTATCCATTTTGTTACCCACTTTCAAGTATTTTTTATGTAAATTGTATGATGTTGTTTGGTATACACTTTGTTGTTGAAGTGAAAGCATGAAGCTCCTGCGTAGAGCGGGAAAGCGAATGCCTTAACTGAAATCCAAAAACTAAGATTTAACTGAAAACCTTTGTCTAACAAATTTTCAAGATTTAAATCACAATATAAAGGGGCTGACTCCACTTAACAGCGTCACCCCCCTATTTTCTCAGTTATCCAACGTACCAAAGCTTCTTGTCTTCTTTATATACCTCATCAATTGTTCCTCCACCTAGACAAATTTCACCGTCATAGAATACAACAGCTTGTCCTGGTGTTACAGCTCGTATAGGCTTTTTAAACGAAATCTTTGCTGTTTTTTCATCTATCATTTCTACTGACACTTCATTATCTTCTTGTCGATAGCGGAATTTTGCTGTACAAGATAATTCTGTAGGTTGAGAGTCTGATACCCAGCTTATATTTGTTGCGGTGATTGAGTCAGAATATAAAAGCTCATTATGGAAACCTTGATCAACATACAATACATTTTTCTCTAAGTCCTTACCAATAGCAAACCAAGGATCACCACTACCACCAATTCCTAATCCGTGGCGCTGTCCAATTGTATAGTACATAAGTCCATCATGCTTACCTTTTACTTCACCATCTAGTGTTTGCATAATTCCGGGTTGTGCAGGCAAATAGCCACTCAAAAATTCTTTGAAATTTCTTTCACCTATAAAACAAATTCCCGTACTATCTTTTTTAGTTGCAGTTGCTAGGTTTGCTTTTTTTGCCATTTCACGTACTAATGGCTTCTCAATATCTCCTAATGGAAACATTACCTTTGAAAGCTGTTCTTGACTTAATTGATTTAGGAAATAGGTTTGATCTTTGTTGTCATCGATACCACGAAGCATTTTGTATTCTCCATCACGATACTCAACACGAGCATAATGACCTGTTGCCAAATAATCAGCACCTAGTGACATAGCATGCTCTAAAAATGCTTTAAATTTAATTTCTTTATTACACATAACATCAGGATTAGGTGTTCTTCCTGCTTTGTATTCATCTAGGAAATAGGTAAATACTTTATCCCAATACTGCTTTTCAAAGTTCACCGCGTAGTAGGGAATTCCAATCTGATTGCAAACTTCAATCACATCATTGTAATCTTCTGTTGCTGTACATACGCCATTTTCATCTGTATCATCCCAGTTTTTCATGAATATTCCTATAACTTCATAACCTTGCTCTTTTAAACGAAGAGCTGCTACTGAGGAGTCTACTCCACCAGACATCCCAACAACAACTCTTGTATCTTTAGGATCTTTATTCATCTCTTCACCTCCAGTTTTACTCTATGCTGTAACTTTTTTAATCACTTTTGAAATTTCATGTGCTGCATATTGAATATCTTCTTTAGTTGTACCTAATCCAAAGCTAAAACGAATAGATGATAAAATTCGCTCTGATTCCTTACCATACATGCTAACTAATACATGGGAGGGATCAATTGAACCTGCCGTACATGCTGAACCACTTGATGCAGCAATTCCAGCTAAGTCTAGATTTACTAGTAATGATTCGATATTCGTTTTAGGAAAATAGACATTAAACACATGTGGTAAGCCGTCATTTGGACTGTTTACTTCAAACATAAGCTGATGTTCCTGAAAAATTGATATCATTTCCTGCTTAAAGGCATTATAGTTCTCTGATTTTTGTTTTTGTGTTGCTAATGACAGGTTAGCAGCAAGCTGAAAGCCAAAAATACCAGGAACATTTTCAGTCCCAGCTCTTCTTTTTAACTCCTGTTCTCCTCCGTATTGTGAAGGCTGAAGTTTAAGGCCTGCTTTAGCATATAAAAAACCTACTCCTTTAGGTCCATTTATCTTATGGGAAGAAACAGATAGTAAATCTACACTCAAATCAGTTATATCTATATGTTCAATTCCATATGCTTGTACCGCATCTGTATGAAAAAATGCTTGATGTTTTTTTAAGATGTGACCAATTTCCCTTATAGGCTGAATAACGCCAACTTCATTATTTCCATACATGATTGAAACAAGCACTGTCTGATCAGTCAGGTTATTCGTTAAATCTTCTAAAGAAATCATGCCAGATTTATCTACAGGTAAGTAAGTGATATCATATCCGATTTTTTCTAAATATTTACACGCATGTAAAACTGCATGATGCTCTATATCTGTCGTAATGATATGTTTTCCTAAATGTTGATTCGCCAGAGCTGTACCTATAATAGCTAAATTATCAGCTTCAGTACCACCACTAGTAAAAATTATTTCTGCTGGTTTTGCATTAATTGTTTTTGCAAGACTTCGTCTAGCTTCATCGAGAATTCGTCTTGCTTCTCTACCGAATGAATGAATACTAGAAGGATTGCCATAGCTCTCTTTCATCATAGAGAACATTTTCTCAGCTACCTCTGGATGCATCGGGGAAGTTGCAGCATGATCAAGGTATATTCGTTTCATCAACATCCCCTCCTTTCTATACACTCGTTTCTAGAAAACCTAATCATAGTAATAACATTAAATATAAAACATATAAGGTTCTTGTTCACCGTCTGTATAGCTAGCAAGATCCTCGAGTGTTGTGTTATCAAGTACATCCTTAACAGCATCACGAATTCTAATCCAAAGTGCTCTTTTTGCTGGCTCTTCATCCTCTAGAACTTCAACAGGACTTATTGGCCCTTCTAAAACACGGATAATATCTCCTGAAGTTATGTTAGCAGGCTCATCTCCTAAAATATAGCCACCATATGCTCCTCTAATACTTTTAACAAGACGGGCATTTCTTAATGGAGCAATAAGCTGCTCAAGATAATGCTCTGATAAATTATGTGTCTGAGCAATACTTTTTAATGATGTTGGTCCTTCTCCATGCTGTTTCGCTAGCTCTATCATAATTGTTAATCCGTAACGTCCTTTTGTTGATATTTTCATAATATCCCCCTTAAGATTTACGACCCTAGCAAACTTTTTCAAATATTTTTTTATTTTGTTTAAAAAGTTCACTGAAGAGTTTATCTGTTGATTTTTCACAAAATGGAATCATCACACCTGCCATGTACCCTAGAGATAAAGTTGTGATAATCGTTCCAATAAATACAGGTCCACCCAAAAGCCAACCGAAAAATAAGACAATAATTTCAATACTACCTCTAATAACTGTTATAGATTTACCTGTTTTTTCAACTAAGGCCATCATTAAGCTATCTCTGGGTCCTGCACCACATTTTGCAGATATATATAAACCCATACCGTAGCATAAAACAACAATACCTATTAGAAGCATCAGCAATTGACCTAAAAACGAATGAGGCGTATGAAGGAAAGGCAATAATAAATATAAATCAATAAAAATTCCTATAGTTATCATATTAATAAAAGCACCCAGTTGTGGAACTCTTTTCATCAATATCGTTGCAATCAATAAAACAAACACACCTGTTATGATCGTCCATGAACCAATTGTTAAACCAAATTGATAATACAATCCAATATGAAGCACATCCCAGGAAGAAACACCTAACTCCGCTTTAATCGTCAATACAATACCTAACGACATAATCAGTAAACCTATAAAATAAACAACCCATTTAAAGATCGTTTCTGTCATATTATTCGCCATAAAAACCCTCCCATACTAAGAAAAGCGAAGGCGCCTTGCTTATGACCCCGAGGGGCTAGGCGCTGCAGCTAGACAATGAAAAGCGAAAGGCGCCTGCCTATCGGCGACAAGCATAAGGCGATTAGGAAAAGAAGGTGCTTTTTACCTTCTATTCCTAATTGACTTATGACCTAGGAAAAAGGATGTTGTTTTTCCCTCGAGCCGATGGCGCCTGTAGCTAGACAACGAAAAGCGAAGGCGCCTTGTTTAGACCCGACAGGCATAAGGCAAGACGGCTAGAAGGCTGTTATTTAACCTTACATTTAGTTACACTGACTTTTATAAAAAAAACTAATTTATAATAGTATCTTCTTTGAACACTTGCCATTATAGCATATTATCCTTATGGTTAGCACTAAAACCGACTATACAACTTGGACATTCAACTGTAACTTATTTGTTTTCTTTCTTAAATTGCTCAAGCTTCTTATAAATTCCAGCAAGTCGTTTTTCTTCACCTGCTTCTATTGGTCGGTAATATTTTGTTCCTAGAAGTTTAGTTGGTAGATAATCCTGTTGAACCCATCCACCAAATGTTCCAATTGGGAAATCATGAGGATATTTGTAACCAACATGCCCCAAATCCTTTGCACCTGCATAATGACCATCTCTCAAGTGCTTTGGAATGTCTCCAACATTTCCATTTCGAACATCATTTATGGCCATGTCTAACGCCTTGTACGCTGAATTCGATTTAGATGATAAACACATTTCAACTACTGCTACTGATAAAGGAATTCTTGCCTCTGGGAGCCCTAATCTTTCACTCGAGGTAACAGCTGCCAACACATTGTTACCTATTGATGTATCAGCTAATCCGATATCTTCATAGGCGATAACAAGTAATCTTCGGTTTACTGCAACTAAATCACCCGTTTCAAGTAAGTGAGCTAAATAATAAAGTGCTGCATCTACATCACTTCCTCGAATACTTTTCTGAAGACTTGATAACAGATTATAAAAATTAGATCCCTTTTTATCACCATATACACCCACTCGACCAATCATATCTTGGATAATTTCATCATCGATTAAATAAGTGGAACTCTCTCTCGGTGAAGCATATACGATTGATTCTAGCAATGTTAGAGATTTCCTTGCATCACCGTTAGATCCAAAGGAAATTTTATCTATTTGTTCATTAGTAATTTTAATTGATAACTTTCCAAGACCTTTTTGCTCATCTTTTAAAGCCTTGTTAAGTAATTCCTTTATATTATCAGTCGTTAATCGAGTGAGCTGCTTTATTTGTCCACATCTGCTTCGAATCGCCGGGTTTACGTCATGAAATGGATTTTCAGTTGTTGCACCAATTAATATGATATCTCCGCGTTCAACATGTGGTAATAAATAATCTTGTTGTGCTTTATTAAATCGGTGAATTTCATCTAAAAATAAAATAACCTTTCCTGTAAGACGAGTTTCATCAACAACAGCTTCAACATCCTTTTTTCCAGCTGTTGTTGCATTTAATGCGATAAAAGGAATACTGGTTGTACCAGCAATAGCAAATGCAATTGACGTTTTTCCGATACCTGGTTCACCATATAAAAGCATAGATGGAACAAAACCATTTTTAATCATTTTATATAAGCTTGTATGTGGTCCAATTATATCTTTCTGACCAACAATTTCATCTATTGTTGTTGGTCTCATACGATAAGCAAGTGGCTCCCCATTCATTGTTAACACTCCAATCAATTCTATAGCATCTTTTTCATCATAAAAATGGATATCTATTATGCAATAAAATGCATTCTTCACCACAGAATAGCACTGTTTAAAAAACCTTCTTATTTGATTATATAGTGTAGGATAAATCTTTCAAATCATAGAGATTAGATAAGGCTCTTTTCTGAAAGATTGTTGCTATGTAACCAAAACATACAGTAGTAACAGCGTATTTCCGCATATAAAGCTACCATTTTATGAAGAAAAGATGCCACTAGACTTACTACTGTGCTGATTTCTCGAGTAAATAAAAGCAACAAAGTTTGCGAAAATAGCCTTAGATAAAGACCGTAACAAAATAAGTAATGTTAAAAGTGAGCGGTTTTCAACAGTTCGATCAAAAGCTATATTGCTTTCCTATTTACACATCGTAATAATATGATTTTATCAGGAAACGCTAAGGGAAAATAATAAACAACGCAAAGGAGGGTATCATGAAGGTTAGACAAGATGCTTGGTCAAGTGAAGATGATCTGCTATTAGCTCAGACTGTATTACAACATATTCAAAAAGGAAGCACTCAGGTGGCTGCATTTGACGAAGTGGGTGATCATTTAAATAGAACATCAGCAGCATGTGGTTACCGGTGGAATGCAGAAGTAAGGAAGCATTATAAAAAAGAAGTAGAACATGCCAAAAAACTAAGAAAAAACATTCATCAAGAAAAAGACAATATACTCACACAACAGAAATTAAGTCACAATTTAGCATTATCGAATGATGCTCTAACATCAAATTCTGACCAGGATTTTAGAGACATTACATTAAGTGATTGTATAAACTTTTTAAGTCATGAACAAACAAAGAATGATCATGATATAAAGAATGAACAAGAACAACTAAAAATAGAGAATGAACAACTTAGGAAAAAACACTCTGAACTTGAAGCTAAGTATGAACAGCTATTACAAAAAAAGCAGCATATTGAACATGACTATAAGCTACTAATGTCAATGATTAGTCAAGCACAAAAAATGAGCGATGACACATTCCCTAAAAAATATTATAACTAACTATAAAGAGGCTGAAACATGTCAGCCTCCTTTATTATTTCTTTTCATCTTTAACTCGTGTTATTTTTATATCTTTTAGAAGATCTGTAATAACATATCCTCCCATAATTAAACCTGCTACTGAAGGTACAAATGCATTTGATGATGGTGGCATTTTCGCTTTACGGATTTGTGCCGCATCATTCCCAACCTCTTTTCGCACTTCCTCACGTATGACAATAGGACTTTCATCAGAGAATACAACTTTAATTCCTTTCTGAATTCCTTCTTTTCTTAATCGTGTACGAATAACCTTCGCAATAGGATCTGTGTGTGTTTTAGAAATGTCAGCAACCTGAAACCTTGTTGGATCCATTTTATTTGCTGCACCCATACTTGAAATAATAGGAATGTTTCTTTCTAGGCACTCCTTCATAAGATGAATTTTATATGAAATCGTATCAGATGCATCCACTACATAATCAATATTGTGATCAAAAAATTGTTCATATGTTTCTTCTGTATAAAACATTTTTAGCGATATTACTTCACAATCAGGGTTAATATCTTTTACCCTTGCTTCCATTAAATCTACTTTAGGTTGTCCCACAGTTGAAACTAGTGCATGAATTTGTCGGTTAACATTTGTGATATCAACATCATCTTTATCAACTAAAACTAGTTTACCGACACCAGATCTAGCTAGAGCCTCAGCAGAAAAAGAACCAACGCCTCCAATACCTAGGACTGCAACTGTACTGTTTTTAAGAATATTTAAACCTTCTGTACCTATAGCTAATTCGTTACGAGAAAATTGATGTAACAAGAAATTCAACTCCATTTAATCCATTTTTTCACTTATAGTCGATCTATATAATGACAGTATTTTTACCTGAAAACGAATATATCATACACAGACGGAAATGCAAGTATTTTATAGAGGCTTTGTAGGTATATCTAATGTACTAAATAGTTATTACACTTGTAAAAATTAAAAAAAATTGCAAAATAAAAGAGTCAATTTTCCAGCTCTGGAATTTTTGACTCTATATGTATTAGTCCCAATTATGCCGTTGCCGTTTCCCTCGTTTTGATCCCGCCCTTAGCAGGTGGGTGCTCTATTCTAGATGGTTGTAAGTCCTCGCTTTGAATAAAAGGCATTTACTACATGTAGAAACAACAAGCTCCCGAATCTATAATGTTAGGTCAAAACTAGGTGTACAACGAACACATCAGGACTTTTTATTTGTAACTTCTTATTTATTTCTTAATTAAATAATAGCAAATTACATATGACAGTTCAATACTCTTGGAAGCTCTTATAACAGGAATTAATCACGAAGCTCTATATTTAATTCCTCTAATTGTGCTTCACTTACAGCACTAGGTGCATTTGTTAGTAAGTCACTTGCACTAGCTGTTTTTGGGAACGCAATTGTATCTCTTAAGTTTGTTCGACCTGCTAAAAGCATGACAAGTCTATCTAAACCTAAAGCAATACCTCCATGTGGTGGTGTTCCATATTCAAATGCTTCAAGCAGGAAACCGAATTGCTCTTTTGCTTCTTCTTCAGAGAAACCAAGTAGCTTAAACATTTTCTCCTGAATATCCTTTTCAAATATACGAATTGATCCTCCACCTAACTCATAACCATTAAGAACAATGTCATATGCTTGTGCTTTCATTTTTCCAGGATCTGTTTCAAATAATCCGATATCTTCTCTAGCTGGCATTGTAAATGGATGATGTGCAGCATAATAACGTTTTGTTGCTTCATCATATTCAAGTAATGGCCAATCAATTACCCATAAGAAATTGAATTTACTTTCATCAATAAGTTTTAAATCTTTTCCTAGCTTCATACGAAGAGCACCTAGAGCGTCAGCAACAACAGATTTTTTATCAGCAACAAATACTAATAAATCTCCCACTGTAGCTTCTAACGTTTGTAGAAGTCCTTTTTGTTCTTCTTCTGTAAAGAACTTGATTATTGGACCTTTCAATCCATCTTCCTCAACCTTTAACCAAGCTAAACCTTTAGCGCCATATGGTGCCACGAATTCTGCTAAAGCATCCATATCTTTTCTTGAATATTTATCAGCAGCACCTTTAACATTAATAGACTTTACTTGACCACCGTTTGCTACTACTGTGTTAAATACTTTTAAGCCACTGTCTTTAACTACCTCAGCAACATCAACAAGCTCTAAACCAAAACGAGTATCAGGCTTATCTGAACCAAATCGATTTATCGCTTCATCATAAGACATTCTTTGAAGTGGTAATTCAATATCAATATTTTTTGTTTCTTTCATAATTCTTGCCATCATTTTTTCTGTCATAGCCATAATATCATCTTGACTCATAAAAGATGCTTCAATGTCTATTTGCGTGAATTCAGGTTGACGATCTGCTCTTAAATCTTCATCACGGAAACAACGAGCAATTTGATAGTATTTATCAAAACCGGAAACCATTAATAATTGCTTGAAAATTTGTGGCGATTGTGGCAATGCGTAAAATTCACCATCATGAACACGACTTGGCACTAAATAA
The DNA here is from genome assembly GCF_007994985.1 of Metabacillus litoralis. GTDB lineage: Bacteria > Bacillota > Bacilli > Bacillales > Bacillaceae > Metabacillus > Metabacillus litoralis. The sequence goes on from NZ_VOQF01000007.1 coordinate 97,053, forward strand.
TCACGAGCTCCCTCAGGAGTGCTTTTCGTCAAAATAGGTGTTTCAATATCCAAAAATCCTTTTTCATCCAAGAAATTACGCATTGATTTTGTGACATTATGACGCATTTGAATTGTATTAAATAATGCTGGTCTTCTTAAATCTAAATAACGATATTTTAAACGAACATCCTCTGATACTTCCTCTGACTTATCTTCAATCAAGAAAGGTGGATTTTTTGCAGCATTTACGATTGTTACACTTTCAACAATCACTTCAATTTTACCTGTAGGTACATTCGGGTTAATTGTTTCTTCACTTCGAAGAACAACCTTCCCAGTTATATCTAATACGTACTCACTTCGAACTCTTTCAGCTATTTGTAATGCTTCTTCAGAAATTTCGGGGTTAAAAACAACTTGAACAACTCCAGTACGATCACGAAGGTCAATAAAAATGACTCCTCCAAGATCTCGACGTTTCTGAACCCAACCTTTTAATATAACTTTTTCTCCAATAGAAGTTTCAGGTACTTCTCCACAATAATATGTACGACCAAACATGTAACCCTCACCTTTCAATACATTACTTAGAATTTTGTTTTAAATATGAAATTAATCGATCTATTCCGATCTCTTCTTGCTCACCTGTATCCATATTTTTTACTGCAATCACATTCTTTTCTAACTCATCATCACCCAAAACGGCAACAAATTTTGCATTGTGGCGATCTGCTGCTTTAAATTGAGCTTTCATCTTTTTATCTTCATAGTCTTTTTCCGCTTTAAAACCTGCATTTCTCATGTCATAAAGCAATGAAACAGCACGATCTTTTGCTTGATCTCCCATTGTCACAATATAGCAGTCTATTGCTGATGAAATAGGTAACTCTACACCTTCAGCTTCTAGTGCTGATAATAGACGCTCAATACTAAGTGCAAACCCAATGCCCGGTGTCTCTGGACCACCAATCTCTTGAGAAAGTCCATTATAGCGACCACCTCCACAAAGAGTAGTAATTGCACCAAATCCTTTTGCATCACTCATAATTTCAAACGCTGTATGATTATAATAATCAAGCCCTCGAACAAGATTCTGATCAACTTCAAATGAAATTCCATTTGCTGTTAAGTATTGTTGCACTTTTTCAAAATAAGTCTTAGATTCTTCATTTAAAAATTCAAGAATAGAAGGAGCTGAACTCATTAACTCATGATCGCGATCTATTTTACAATCTAAAATACGCAATGGATTTTGTTGCAATCGATTTTGACAATCTGAACAAAATTCATTAATCCGAGGTTCAAAATGGGCAATTAAAGCTTCACGATGAGCTGTACGGCTTGCAGTATCACCCAAACTATTGATCACTAGCTTTAAGCTTTTAAGACCTAGTGTTCCATATAAATTCATTGCAAGTGAAATAACTTCTGCATCAATTGCCGGGTCATTACTACCAAGTGCTTCAATACCGAACTGAACAAATTGACGAAAACGACCTGTTTGTGGGCGTTCATAACGAAACATTGGTCCAATATAATAAAGCTTTGTTGGCTGTGATGGATTAGCATAAAGCTTCTTTTCAACAAACGAACGCACAGTTGATGCCGTTCCTTCTGGTCTTAGTGTAATGCTTCTTCCCTTTCGATCTTGGAAGGTATACATTTCTTTTTGAACAATATCAGTACTCTCACCAACACCACGTGAAAATAATTCTGTATGTTCAAATATTGGTGTACGTATTTCCTTATACTGATACCTACTACATAAATCACGAGCAGTATTTTCAATATACTGCCACTTTTCAACTTCTCCAGGTAATATATCCTGAGTACCTCTAGGAATCTGGAATGACATTACTTTTCTCCTCCAATACACAAATGCTATATGATCTGGGTAGTTACCCGAGCTGTAGTTTTTATTTTTCGAAATGGTTCAAAACAACAAAAAAACTCCCGTCTCTACAATAATGTAGGGACGAGAGTTATACCCGTGGTTCCACCCTAGTTGAAATAGTATTATCTATCTCCACTCAAACAGTTAACGCCTGTAACGTTCAGCTCCTACTAAACATGATGTTTTTCAGAGAGAAACCTAAGGAGTGTTTTTCAATAAGTCATCATGTAGAAATGTTTTCAGCCTAAGACATTTCCTCTCTAGTCATGTGTATTCTTACTTACTTTTCTCCCTCAATGGTTCATAAAAGATATGTATATTTCAACATAAAAGTTATTATCGAATTTTATCTTATCATACGTATCTTTGCAGTACATTGTCAAGAACGATTTAAATGTTTTTTTAATTTCTTAACATCTCCAAGTGATATACCGAACTCTGAAGCAAGCTCATATGAAGTATCATTTTGTTCTTTCATCATAAAATCATGAAGATTTACTCCAAACACATCACGTGTTGAATGAGAGATGTCACCTTTTTCACTATTTCTCATATTCATTTCTCCTCCATATTTTTAGTATGATTTCTCCAGATAATTTAGTTTCCTCGAAGAAACTCTTCACAAATCAACAAAAAGCTTAAATGAAGTTATTTTCTTAAATATCTTTTCCTATATTGGAAGATTTTATTTCAAATTTTAAAAGGAATGTCGATATAAGTAGAGAAATGGTTATATTAGCATTTTAATAAAGGAGGATTTATCATTGATTCGCAAACTTTTAACAGTATCCATCTGTTTAACAGTACTGTTAACTTCTTCATTGTTTATGACTGTGAAAACATCTGCTACAAATGATCAGGTCACTATAAAGGTTGATTTATTAAATGTTCGAAGTGGTGCTGGTCTTACATATTCAGTTATAGCCAAAGTTAAATCGGGACAAACATATGATGTGGTAGAGAAGAAAAACGAGTGGATTAAAATTAAATTATCTAGCAATTCGACAGGCTGGGTAGCAGGGTGGCTTGTAACCGAGAAGAAACAAACTGCCTCTCAAAAACCAGCATCATCAGAAAATGTTTCGAAAAGTTCAACTGTCACATCAAATGCGACAGGTTTGAGATTTCGCTCAGGTCCTGGAACAACTTTTTCGGTAATCGGTGTATTTGATAATGGAAAATCAGCCACTTACTTAGAGAAGAGTGGAGCTTGGGTTAAAATTTCATATTCTGGTAAACAAGGCTGGGTATCTTCCCAATTTGTAACAATTAAAAATACAGCACCCAGTAGCAATCCAAGTACTAGTCCTTCTGTTAAAAAAACAGCTACAGTTACTGCTACCTCTCTTAATGTTAGGAATTCTGCTTCGACAAAAGGAGCAAAAATTGGTAGCTTAAAGAAAAATGCAGCTGTTGTTATCACGAAGGAACAGGGTGATTGGGCATATGTTGAGACAAATAGCATCAAAGGCTGGGTTCATAGTGATTACATAAAAGTAAGTGCGTCAAACCCTGCAGAAACGCCAAAAGAAACAACCACTACTCCACAGACACCAACAAATACAACGTCAAATGGAACAGTAACAGCTACTTCCTTGAATGTAAGGGACAATGGATCATTAAGTGGCAAAGTTATTGCGGCTGTCACAAAAGGAACAAAGGTTACCATCTTAGAGGAAAAAAATAAATGGTACAAAATTAGCTTTGGAGCGAACAAGGTTGGTTGGGTAGCAGGTTGGTATGTGACGAAAACAGCAACACCGACTCCAGTTAAGGAAACACCAGCTTCTTCAACAGAACAGGTGAAAATTATTTTTGATGGAACAAATATCCGTTCTGGAGCATCAACAAGTCACTCAATCGTCAAAAGAGCAAAATTAGGAGAAACCTATAACATTATAGGAAAATCTGGAGAATGGTACAAAATTAATGTTGGCAATAACAAGACTGCGTATATTGCAGGTTGGGTTATTGAAACAATAGGAGTCAATTCTCCTATTACTAAACCTGGTTCTGAACAATATGTAAAAAACAAAACAATCGTCATTGACCCAGGTCATGGTGGGCAAGATAGTGGTGCCGTTGGGTCACGAGGTACGTTCGAAAAAAATATAACTTTATCAACTGCAAAACTTGTATACGATAAATTAAAGTCTGCAGGAGCAAATGTATTTCTTACTCGATCAAATGACACTTATATTAGTTTAAACTCAAGAGTAAGTACTTCACACTACAGAAATTCCCAAGCATTTATCAGCATACATTTTGACAGTACAACTGATAGCAGTGCTTCTGGTACAACAACTTATTATTACAACTCATTAAAGGATGCACCATTAGCATCAAAAATGAATGTTGAATTAGTAAAACAAGCAAAACTTAGAGATCGAGGAGTGAAATTTGGTAATTTCCACGTTATCCGTGAAAACAAAGGTCCTGCTGTATTACTAGAATTAGGATTTTTAAGTAACAGAACAGAGGAATTAACAATTGCTTCTTCCATGTACCATGAACGAGCAGCACAAGGTATCTATAATGGACTAACACAATATTTTAAATAGATCATTTGTCGTCTTATACAAAAAAGGTTACTCATTCCAAATGGAACGAGTAACCTTTTTTATTTTGATTATTTTAAGGCTCTTTTCTCACTATAGTGTAATGCAGCGGAAGACACCTGCGTGTTTAGAGAAAAGGTCGGGCCCCCACAGGCTTGACTTTACAAAAACAACCTTTATTTACTTTCAAGAATTAATGTAACAGGTCCAACATTTGTGAATTGAACATCCATCATACTACCAAAAGTACCTGTTTCAACTTGAAGTCCTTTGTCTTTTAACTTTTTATTAAATAGAGTATAAAGTTCGTTTGCAATATCTGGCTTTGCAGCACTCATAAAATTTGGACGTCTACCTTTACGACAATCTCCATATAAAGTGAATTGAGATACCGATAGAACCTGTCCATTAACATCTAATAAAGAATCATTCATTTTCCCATCACGATCTTCAAATATTCGTAAATGAGCAACTTTATCTGCAAGATATTCAGCATCGCTTTCAGTGTCTTCATGTGTAACCCCAACTAGGACCATAACACCGTTATCAATAGATCCTACTACTTCACCAGAAACGGTAACACTTGCCTTTTTAGCTCTTTGTATCACAACTTTCACGAACAATACCTTACCTTTCCTTAATTCATCATTCTTCGTACAGAATAAACATCAGAAATTTGCTTAATTCTTTCTACAACTTTATGCAAATGATTAATATTTGAAATCGATATGGTCATATTAATTGTCGCAACCTTATTTCGATCAGACTTTCCAGATACAGATGAAATATTTGTCTTTGTTTCATTAACTACCTGAAGTACTTCGTTCAATAAACCTCTGCGATCATAACCAAGGATTTCAATTTCCACATTATATTCTTTTCGACTTGTAGAAGGTTGATTTTCCCATTCTACATCTATTAAACGTTCTTTTGCGTCATCTGTATGAACATTTGTACAATCATCTCTATGAACAGAAACACCTCGACCTTTTGTAATGAATCCTACAATTTCATCACCTGGTACAGGGTTACAGCATTTTGATAAGCGGATTAACAAGTTATCAATACCTTTAACTTGTACACCGGCATCACGTCTTCTTGATGTTACTGATGTTACTTGCTTAGCTTCATTTATTACTTCACGAACATTTTTCTCTTGTTCTTCTTGATCACGCTTTTTACGCCACTTTTCTGTTAAACGATTAGCAACCTGTAATGCAGTCACACCGTTATACCCAACTGCAGCATACATATCCTCTTCATTTGAGAAGTTAAATTTCTCTGCTACACGCTGAAGATTATCAATCGTCATGATTTCTTTTACATCAAAATCTAAATTCTTAATTTCTTTTTCAACCATTTCTTTACCTTTTTCAACATTCTCTTCACGTCGTTGCTTTTTAAAGAATTGGCGAATTTTGTTTTTTGCTTGAGAAGTTTGTGCTAGCTTTAACCAATCTTGACTTGGTCCATAAGAGTGCTTCGACGTAAGGATTTCAATAATATCTCCTGTTTTTAGCTTATAATCTAATGTGACCATTTTACCATTGATTTTTGCACCAATTGTTTTGTTACCAATTTCAGAATGAATACGATAAGCAAAATCAATCGGAACTGATCCAGAAGGAAGTTCAATTACATCTCCTTTTGGTGTAAAGATAAAGACCATGTCTGAAAATAAATCAATTTTCAATGATTCCATGAATTCTTCTGCGTTCGTTACATCATCTTGAAATTCTAAAATTTCTCTAAACCATGTTAGTTTTTTCTCTAAAGTTGATTTCTCGTCAACTTCTTTTCCTTCTTTATATGCCCAATGTGCTGCTATTCCGTACTCAGCAATTTGATGCATTTCAATCGTACGAATTTGAACTTCAAGAGGATCTCCTTTTGGCCCAATAACAGTTGTATGAAGTGATTGATACATATTAGCTTTTGGCATGGCAATATAATCTTTAAAACGACCAGGCATTGGCTTCCAACATGTATGAATGATCCCTAACACTGCATAGCAGTCTTTAATACTATTAACGACAATCCTTACAGCTAATAAATCATAAATTTCATTGAATTGTTTATTTTGAAGTGCCATTTTCCGATAAATACTGTAAATGTGTTTAGGCCTTCCTGAAAAATCCGCTTCAATATTTACATCATCAACACGATCTCGAACCTCATTAATCACTTCATCCAAATATTCTAAACGTTCTTGTCGTTTCTTTTTCATCAAATTAACAATTCGATAATATTGTTGAGGGTTAAGATAACGTAATGATGTGTCTTCTAGTTCCCATTTGATTTTAGAAATACCTAATTTGTGTGCTAAAGGAGCAAAGATTTCTAATGTTTCATTTGAAATTCTTCTTTGCTTTTCTTGTGGTAAATGTTTTAACGTTCTCATGTTATGAAGACGATCAGCAAGCTTAATCAAGATTACTCGTATGTCTTGGGCCATCGCAACAAACATTTTACGATGATTTTCTGCTTGTTGTTCTTCTTTTGATTTATATTTAATTTTACCTAGCTTTGTTACTCCATCAACGAGCATGGCTACTTCGTCGCTAAACTCCTTACGCAAGTCATCTAGCGTTATTTCAGTATCCTCTACAACATCATGCAGAAATCCTCCAGCAATTGTTGAAGGGTCCATCTCTAAGTCTACCAATATCCCTGCTACTTGAATGGGATGTATAATATATGGTTCACCCGATTTACGAAATTGCTCTCGATGTGCTTCTTCTGCATAGTCGTAGGCTCGTTGAATAAAAGCAGTATCCTCAGTTGATAAATACCGCTTTGCCTTTTCAATTACTTGTTCAGAAGATAAAACTTGTTCGTTAGCCATGAAATCACCTTTTTTATAATGAAAACTTTATTTGAACTCCATTAATTCGGAGTGAATACGTCTTGTAAACCTGAATATATTTAACCAAGCTTTTCAATTGGGTTTTAATTATGAAGAATAGTCCTTAGATCCTACTTTTAGAAATTTTACTATATTGTAACTATTATCAATAAAAATTGAGAAGATGTAAAGAGAATTCATTCTTTTTAAGAAACCAAATACTGGTTCGAAGAATAATTAGATACTATTTTCCTCACTTTTAAAGGTAGCTACAAATAAAGTCATGTATTCTCTAATGAAAGGTAAACGAATGAGGAGAATCATGATGGTGAAACAACCTTATGTAAATAAGAGAAGTATTGTTATTCATATCGGCTCTTATTCTAAAATGTTGATCTCCAAACCATATAATAAATTAGCTATGTTAAAGCTTAATGTTGATTTTTAGCACACTGTTGATTGGAGTGTAAGGCATGAGACTCCTGCTTAGAGAAGCGTGTCAAAGGGAGACCCCACAGGCGCTAGCGCCGAGGAGGCTCCCGGACCGCCCGCGGAAAGCGAATGCCTGTAACGGAAATCAACAACAATGTTTAACAGAGCCAATAAATTAAAAGAGCCTTTATAAAAAAAGCACCCATGAGAGTGCTCTTTAAAAATTAAAAGAAAGGAGAAATTCTTCGATATTCCACTTAGAAAACACCGAAAAAATTTCTCTGTTTTATTATTTAATTTTCAAACAATTAGTAAGTCATTAACGTTAATACTTCATAACCATCTAATAGCTTACGTCCATCTAAATAAGATAGTTCTATTAAGAAAGCAATCCCAGCTACAACTCCACCAAGCTCTTCAACAAGCTTGATCGTAGCTTCAATTGTTCCTCCTGTTGCAAGTAAATCATCTGTAATTAATACTCGTTGACCTGGTTTGATAGCGTCTTTATGGATTGTTAAAACATCTTTACCATATTCAAGGCCGTATTCTACACGAACTACTTCTCTAGGTAATTTCCCTTCTTTACGAACAGGAGCAAAACCTACACCTAATGAGTACGCTACTGGGCATCCGATTATAAACCCACGAGCTTCAGGACCAACGATAAGATCAATTTGCTTTTCACGAGCATATTCTACAATTTGATCTGTAGCATATCTATACGCATCTCCGTTATCCATTAAAGTTGTAATATCCTTAAATTGGATTCCTGGTTTTGGATAATCAGGTACGACTGTTACGAATTGCTTTAAATCCATTTTTCCAATGTCCTCCTTATACATTCATATGTGCATCTTGATCAGCCGATTGAAATCGTTCTTCAAACCATTGCTTTAACTGCATATATGATGTATATAATAACGTTTTTTCTAACTCTATTTTCATCTGTTTTTGTACATAGGTTTCCGATTCTCCTAAATCTCTTTTTTGAGACGAGGAATTTGTCGAAATAACACCATTTTCTATTGTAACAAATTTCAGCTCAAAAAACACCTGTGACATAAACTCAATTGTTTCTTTTGACCATCCTTTATGTTTTGCTAGTAATTCTCCTTGTTCGTTTAAGTTGAATGTTCCTTTTTTTAATAAAAAGCCATAATACCACTTAAAGTGTTCACGAGTAGGAATTGTAGCAAAGAAATGATCGGCTTCTTGCATAAAAACAGAATAAATACGATCTGGCTTTCCTTGTAAAAAGAGTGATTCGATATGCTCTGATGATACAGGTATATCTATTAAAGCAATATTTTTATTTTTCACATTAAGTTTTTCTGCATCTTCTATTGTTTCAACTAAATGAATGCTATTTAGTAACACTTTACTTTTCATTGATTCAAATGTAAAAGGTTGAAAAGTTATAAAGGTAAGATTTTCAGAATTAGCTGTTTTGATAAGCTTTTCTACATTACGAGTACCACGATAATCATAAAGTTGCCATTCATCTACCTTAATATCCTGTAGCATGATTTGAGGCTTACGGTGGTTGTTCCATTCGTTAATTGTTAGCTCACCTATTGCTGATAGTGTTGCTGCAGGTGATAGTTCATCATGTATATGTCCAAATCCGAATCCAACACTATCAAGCTGATGTTCTTTTTGTGCAAAAACTAATTTTAAATGGTTTTGATCTGCGCCAATTTTTCTAATATTTGCTAGTGTAACATTTTCAACTTGAACAATCGGCTTTGGATTATTCATTCCAAAAGGTGACAGCTGTTGCATTTCTTCTATAGATTTAACAGAAATATCTTCTAGCATACAGCTCACATCAACTTTAGTTACTGGAGTAAAATCTTCATCCGTTAATTGATTTTTAGCGAGCTCTACTAATCTTTCTCGAAGGATATCAACGTTTTCTAGCTGTAAAGTCATACCAGCGGCCATTGGGTGTCCGCCAAAATGTGGTAAGATCTCTCTACATGTAGATAAATTTTCAAATAAATCAAAGCCAGTAATACTTCGGGCTGAGCCTTTTGCAATTCCCTTTTCATGATCGATACTTAACACGATTGTTGGTCGGTAATAACGCTCTACAAGTCGAGATGCAACAATTCCTACTACTCCTGGATTCCAGCCTTCTTTTGCAATAATTAAGACAGGGTTATTTTCAATAGGAAATTTATTTTCCACTTCTGCGATTGCTTCCTCAGTCATTGTATTAACTAACTTTTGTCTTTCTTTATTTAATAAATCAATTTCTTCTGCAATCATAAAAGCTTCTTCTTCATTATCTGACAAAAGGAGATCAACAGCAGGATCAGCTGACTGTAACCTACCTACAGCATTAATTCTTGGGCCGATCGCAAAGCCAATTGTATCTTCAGTTATATCTTTTTGATCTACATTTGCAATTTTCAACAACGCCTTTAATCCAATACGTTTTGTTGACTTTAGTTGTTGAATTCCTTTTTTTGCAATTAATCTATTTTCACCGTGAAGAGTAACAAGGTCAGCAATAGTTCCAATCGCAGCCACCTCTAATAAATCTGTTGGAGCTTCTCCTAAAAGCGCATGACTCAATTTAAAAGCTACACCAACTCCAGCTAATTCTTTAAAAGGATAAGAGCATCCTGGTTGTTTTGGATGGATAATTGCAAATGAATCCGGAAGAATTGGACCTGGTTCATGGTGATCAGTAATAATTAAATCAACTCCAAGCTCTTTAGCAATGGCAGCTTCATGGATTGCTGCTATTCCTGTATCTACAGTTATGATTAATGAGAAGCCTTTTTGATGTGCTTGTCTAAACGCAGCCTCATTAGGACCATAACCTTCAGTAAAACGGTTTGGAATATAAAAGTCAGCTTGTGCTCCAATTTTTCTTAAAGTTGTTAACAATACTGTAGTACTACTAACACCATCAGCATCATAATCTCCATACACAAGGATATTTTCATTATTTTCAATAGCTGTTTTTATTCGGAGAACAGCTTTGTCCATATCTTTTAATAAATAAGGATCGTGAAAATCTTGTTTTTCTATTTGTAAAAATTCACGAGCTCCATGGGTTGAATGAATTCCACGATTAACGAGTAATGACGCTACAAGTGGAGTAATCGATAATTCTTCTACTAATGTATTAATCAAAGATTCATCAGTTGGTTGTACCAACCATCTTGTTTTTGCTTTTAACATAGTTTCACCCCTCAACCATCCCATTATACAAGAGTGATCAAGGGGTTTCAATTTAAGTATTATATTCCAACTGTTGTAGATTCAATTTAGGAATTCTCAGATTGCTTTTCTTCCTCGTTCTGAACTTCATTATTTGGTAAAGAAACTTGTTCTCCTTTTAAGGATTCTAGCTCTTCTTTTAATTTTATATTTTCTTTTTCTGTTGATTTAAGTTTTCTCTGTACAGATAAAATTCGCACAACACCTGCAGATGCAATAATGAATCCTCCCATCAGGACAGATCCTAGTATAATTAAAATTAATGGCCATTCAGATGTTCCAAACAAATAATCAACCTGAACAGGCTCAACATTTATTACGGCAAAAAGTGCAATAATTAGTGCAAAAATGATAGCTACAACAAGACTCCACTGACGTTTCATCTAAATTCCTCCAAACTTTTTATGGTGAATATGGATTAATATGCACAAGTACATTTTGTACATGCTCATGTTCACTCATTAACTTCTCTTTCACTAGCTTTCCAATGTTATGACCTTCTTCTACGGTTATATGTGGATCAACTGATATTTTTATATCTATAATGACATAATGCCCATGTTCACGTGCAAATAGTTCATCAATTTTTTTGATTCCACTTATCTGACTTACCGTAGCTTTAAGTTCAGTAATATCTTCATCATGTAATACATGGTCCAAAGTTGTATGGATAGATTCTGAACCAAGTTTCCACGCCATCTTAATGACTAAAATGGCAACAAATAATCCTGCAACAGGATCAGCATACACAAGCCAATCTATACCTATCTCCTGACCAACAATAGCTGCACCTATTCCAATTAAAGCAGCTATTGAAGAATAAACATCTGAGCGATGTTCATAAGCATTTGCAATGATTGCATCACTTTTTATTCTTTTACCCAATTTAAACTTGTATCGAAACATCCATTCTTTTACAACAATTGAAAAGATAACAGCATAAATAGCAAGAAGCTTTGGTGCTTCAATTTCATGAAAAAATGCTTCAATTGAAGATTTTCCAATTTCTAAGCCAACTAAAAATAACAAAACAGCTACAATTATTGCAGCAATTGATTCCGCCTTACCATGACCATAAGGATGGTCTTCATCAGGGGGTTGTTTGGCAGCACGCACACCTATAAAAACAGCTAGGGAGCCAGCAACATCTGATGCTGAATGAACGGCATCAGCGATCAAAGCGCGACTATCAGATATAACACCAACTACTCCCTTTATAATTGCTAAAATGATATTTCCTACAACCCCTATCATTGCTGCAAATTCAGCTTGCTTAAAACGATCTTTGTTATTCATTTATTCCACCTCTTTAACTGTTATCCATATAATAACCAACTCTTATGAATAAATAAGGGTCATCCCCTCTATATGTATTGTTTAGTGAGCTAATTTCATCACTATTTCTACATTTAAAAGAGGGGTGACCCTAAAAATTATTTAGATTTGTGGTTCATCACTTATATTAGATGGAACATCTTTTTTCTTAGTTAGCTGCTTCCCTTTCCAAATTAACCATAGCTGTGCAGCAATAAATAAAGATGAATATGTTCCAGAAACTAATCCTACTAACAAGGCAATGGAGAAGTTTGTTATTGATGAACTACCGAAAATCATTAAAGCTATAACTGCTATTACAACCGTAAGAACAGTATTGATTGATCTTGTAAATGTTTGCTGTAAACTTCTGTTAACAATAAATTGTAAATCTTCGATTGTCTTAACCTTTTTCTTCTTATGAAGTTCCCTAATCCGGTCAAAGGTGACAATCGTATCATTTATCGAGTAACCGACTATTGTTAAGACTGCTGCAATGAACGTAATATCAACCTCTAGTCGAGTAATGCTGAAGAAGGCAATAATAAAGAATGCATCATGTAACAGCGCCACAATCGATGCTAATGCCATATAAAACTCAAAGCGAATTGATACATAAATAATAATACCAATTGACGCAATAAGAACTCCTAGCATTGCATTTCTAGCTAGTTCTTCACCAACTGTTGGAGATACAGTACTAACATTTGGTTCTGAGCCATATTTTTCTTTAAAGTGATTTTTCACTTCAGCAATTTTTGGTTGATCTAAAACCGTTTTAAAACGAGCAACACCAACCTCGTTTTCGTTTCCAGCAAGAACAACATCATCAACCTCTATATCTAGTTTAGCCATTTCTGTTTCTACTTCTTCTGCTGTTAAACTTTTATCTGCTAAAACCTCTATTCGTGTACCACTAGCAAAATCTATACCTAAGTTTAATTTAAAAATAAGTAGAATGATAAAACCCGCTACAACTAAAACCGAAGATAACATGAAAAACTTTTTACGGTGTTTTAAGAAATCAACTTTATCAAATTGAGTTGGAGCAATCGTATCATCATCAGTATCTTCTATACTAAGTATATGTTCTTTTTTAACACCAAAATAACCTTTCTTTTTATCTAACCAACGACTTTCAACTAATAACGCAAGTAGAATTCGTGTTAAGAAAACAGCCGTTAAAAAGCTAACAACAATACTAATGATTAACATTGTTGCAAAACCTTTAACAGAGCTTGTACCGAAGAAGAATAAAACAGCTCCTGCAAGCATCGTAGTTATGTTTGCATCAAAGATTGTTGCAAATGAACGTCTCGTTCCGGCCTTAAAGGCTGAGCGAACTGTTCTACCTAGCTTTAATTCTTCTTTTATCCGTTCGTATGTAATAATATTTGCGTCAACTGCCATACCTACCCCAAGGATAAGTGCCGCTATTCCCGGTAATGTTAATACACCGTTCATCCAATCAAAGACCTGAAGAATAACATAGATGTATGTTGATAATGTGATAACTGCAATAATACCAGGTAAACGATAGAAAAAAAGCATAAATAAGAAGATAACAGAAATCCCGATTATCCCAGCAAGTACTGTCTGGTCAAGTGCCTGCTCTCCAAATTGTGCACCAATTGATGTTGAATATAGCTCGTCTAACTTTACTGGAAGTGATCCCGCATTAAGTAGATTTGCTAAATCCTGTGCTTCAGCAATTGTAAAGTTTCCTGTTATTGTTACATCTGTTTGATTAAAAACTTGATCTACATTTGGTGCTGAAAGAAACTTAGGATTTTCTTTTGTCACTTCTTCTTGATAAGAATCACCCTCTTCATAATCCAACCAAATTACTAGTTGGTTATATGGGGCATTTCCGACAATCTCTTGTGTTACTTCTTTGAACTTTGACGCTTCTTTAAGCTTAATTGCTACATTTGGAGCACCATTTTCATCAAATGACTGCTTAGAACCACTTTCAACTAAATCAGAGCCATTTAACATTTCTTTATCTTCATAATCACGAAATGTTAATTCTGCTTGTGTAGATAATATTTCACGAGCTTTATTTTGGTCACTAACTCCTGCAAGCTGAACGCGAATACGGTCTTCACCTTCAATTTGAATATTTGGTTCACTTACCCCAAGAACGTTTGCACGTCTTTGTAGAGCATTTACAGTACTTACTAAAACTTCTCTATTTATTTCATCACCATCATTTGCTGGTAAAACTTCATAAAGGATTTCAAAGCCACCTTGTAAATCCAACCCTAAAATAATGTTATTTGTCACTTTGTTTGTGTTCATACCAATTAAGCTTCCCACAACAAGGACTAGTAGAAAAAACGCAATAATGCGTCCTCGCTTTATCATTATGTATCCTCCTTAAATCACATAAAAATATTGTAATTGAAATAGTATGGTAAAAAATCTTTGACTGTTAACTTCTACACTAAAAAATTATACGCTTTTATATTGAATGGAAGCAATGCTAAATAAGACCTTTTAGTAGATCTTTTCCTTCATCACTATCAAACCAGTTATCTTTTTTAAACGATTCGACTGTTGCATAGTTCATGAAGTCACCTACTTTAAGTGACAAAACATCACGAACAACTTCATGGACAAACAATTCAGGAGTTTTTCTCCATTTTTTATTTTTCAAGAAGTTCCATACCTTCTCTTCTGACACATCACGATAGCCTAACAATATAAATTCCTCTAGCTTGCTTCTTATCGCTGGCTTTACATGATCTCTAAAACTATCAAATGGTTGCTTGTCCATATAACCTCTCCTTATTAAAAATTCTTATGTAAACTTTCAGTGTTCATATATTCTATACAGAACTTGTCATGCTTGGCCTAATCCTGTGCATATAGTAATTGTATAGCATTACACGTTATTTGAGAAGGCAGGGGAAAGGAATGTCAAAGCAAACGTTTCTAAAAGGAACGCTTATTTTAATATTAGCAGGATTTATCACACGTGTCTTAGGCTTTATTAATCGAATTGTTGTTGCAAGATTTATCGGTGAAGAAGGTGTAGGTTTATATATGATGGCTGTTCCTACACTCGTTTTAACTATTACCATTACACAACTTGGCTTACCTGTAGCGATATCAAAATTAGTTGCTGAAGCTGAAGCTCAGGGAGATCAAAGAAAGATAAAGAAAATTCTTGTTGTTTCATTGTCTATTACAGGTTTGCTTAGCTTAATCTTCACTCCAACAATGTTTTTTCTTTCACCTTACCTAGCTGAATTATTTAGGGATAGTCGAACAGTATGGCCATTATATGCGATTGCACCAGTTGTACCAATTGTTGCGATCTCGTCAGTTATTCGCGGTTATTTTCAAGGAAAACAAAACATGCGCCCTGCTGCTGTTTCTCAAGTATTAGAACAAATTGTTAGGATTTCATTAGTAGCCATCTTAACAAGTGCTTTCCTACCATACGGAATTGAATATGCGGCGGCTGGTGCTATGATTTCTGCTGTCATCGGAGAATTAGTTTCTCTTATTTACCTTTTAACCATGTTTAAGCTCAAGAAAAAAATGAGAATCCGAAGAAAGTTTTTTAAATCTGCTAAAAATGGTAAAGATACTTTTCAACAATTAATGAGTATTGCATTACCAACTACTGGAAGCAGATTCATAGGATCCATTGCATGGTTTTTTGAACCTATCGTTGTAGCAAATAGTCTAGCCATAGCCGGTGTTGCAACAGCTGTTGCAACAAGTCAATATGGTGGACTAACTGGTTATGCACTACCATTACTTATGTTACCTTCTTTTATTACATATTCTCTTTCTACCTCATTGGTTCCTGCAATTAGTGAAGCAATGGCGCAAAATCAACTTAAGCTTGTTGAGCATCGACTTCAGCAGGCGATTAGATTATCGATTGTAAGTGGTGGTCTTTCTTGTGTTGTGTTATATGTTTTTGCTGAACCATTGATGACTGTTATGTATGGTAGTAGTAAATCAGCCATTTTCGTTCAAGTAATGGCGCCATTTTTTATTTTCTACTATTTCCAAGGCCCATTACAAGCTGTTTTACAAGCATTGGACTTAGCTAAAGCAGCAATGATCAATAGCCTAATAGGATCTGCAGTAAAAACCGCTTTAATCTTTGCCTTAGCAACAAGACCTTCATTGGGAATTATGGGAGCAGCTTTAGCAATAGTAATTGGTATCATGCTTGTTACATTATTACATTTCGCAACTGTAATGAAGGTTATACCATTCACTATATATGTGAAGGATTATATAAAAAGTGGTTTGACTATGGTCATTTCTGGAGTAGCTGGTTACCTATTTTACGAAAATGTAATCCTTAATTCTTCAAGTATTCTTCGGTTAATATCAGCATTAACAGTTACATCCATCATCTACTGCTTGCTGTTATTTGTTTTGAATTTAGTGGAAAAAGATGAAGTGAAACGGATACCTTATGTTGGTGGATTTTTAGCAAAATTAATACCTGTTAAATAATTGCCAATACAAAAAATCGACAGCTATATGACCTAGCTGTCGATTTTTTGTATCCTGTTACTTTTAAAAATAGTAGTAAATTGAAAACAACAGGTTAATAAACAGGCGAAAAAAAGTATGGTTTTATCCCTATCCTCAGTAAATAGGATATTCTATTTTTTTTCATCCTTTATATCAATAAAAAAAATCCCTTTTCCAAAGGTACATAATGATATTGCACTAATATCTTTATATCCTAATTTACGAAGCTGCTGCCTTAACCATAGATTATTTTTGTCAATTACTTTTAAATTGTCTTCATTTATCTGTCCATCAACAATTAGTGGCACCTGCAGCTCAGGTTGCTTTTTTTGCTTTTTTTGTTTTTCTATTACTGAAAGTTTGCCAGTTGGCTCTAAAATGGCAAATTCGACGTCGGCCACATTACTAATATTTTTATCGCGTAATTGTGTCATTAAATCATCAAAATTATAACGTTGTGTTTTCATGGCATGCTCATCCACTTTTCCCCGATTTATGATGATTGTTGGTTTTCCATCTAATAGATGTCTAATTTTTTGGTTTTTCAAAGACAAGTAGGCGAGAGAGATTTGAATAATCATTAATAAGGTCATTGGAACAACTGTATGAATTAATGGATCTTTTTCGTCCTCAATAGCTGTAACAGCCATTTCAGCGATCATAATAAAAACCACTAAATCGAGTATACTTAATTCTCCAATCTCCCTTTTACCCATTAAACGAAAAATAATAACGATTAAGAAATAAAGAAAAAGTGTACGAGCCACAATGGTTAGAAACCACTCCATAATATGGCCTCCTTATCAGCATGCAGTTTATTATTACTTAGTTTGAGCGATAAGTTTATATTTATGTAACTGTATTTAATTTGTAAAATGAATTAGATATCTAAAATAGATATAAATAGATGAAATAAAAAGAGATATGATCACTATTGGGAAACCTACCTTTAGAAACTCAATAAAGCTTATATGCTCTTTTTCTTTGGCTGCTAATCCTGCGACAACTAAATTTGAGCTTGCACCTAACAACGTTCCATTTCCACCTAAGCAAGCACCTAGTGCCAATGACCACCATAAAGGATCGAGATTTGTCATACCATAATCCTGGAATTCTGTTATAACTGGGATCATTGCCGCTACAAACGGGATATTATCTACAAAACCTGATAACACTCCTGTCATCCAAAGAATTAACATAGAAGTCTTCGGTAAATCACCTTCAGTATAAAACACTAGGCCCCTAGCTAATTCATCGATTATTCCAACCTCTTCAAGACCTCCAATTAACATAAATAAACCGATAAAGAAAAATAATGTTCCCCACTCCACCTGTTTAAAAACCTCTTCAGGTTTGTACTCATCCTCAGTTAACAAAAGCAATAATAATGCACCTGCTAAAGAAACACTTGTTAAATCTATGTGAAGAATCGGATTTAATACAAAACCAGATATCGTCATACAGAGTACAGCTAGTGATTTAGGTAACGCTGCTGTTACTTTTAAGTAGTCAGATGCTTTTATTGAAGATAATTTCACTTGATCAATGTGATTTACATTTAACTTACTCCAGTAAAGAATGATTAAATAAATTAATACAACTGCATAGATAATTAAAACAATCGGACTCAAGTGAAAAAGAAAAGCATTGAATGTTAAATGCTCCACCGCCTGACCGATCATAATATTAGGTGGATCACCAATTAAAGTTGCTGTTCCTCCAATATTAGAAGCAATGATTATAGAGATTAAGTAAGGCATTGCAGGAATATCAAGCATTCTAACTATTGTTAAGATGATTGGAACTAATAACAAAACCATCGTTACATTTGCCAAAAATGCTGAGCCAATTGCAGTTAATGTAGATATCACTATGAGAAGTGGTATCGGCTTTCCTCCAACTGCTTTTGCCATAACGATCGCGACATATTCAAATACACCTGTTTGACTTGTAATAATAACAATAAGCATCATTGAAAATAATAAAGCGATTGTATTCCAATCAATATATGATAAAAAAGCTTTGTTCACATCATATATCCCTACTATGAGCATAACAACTCCGCCAAATCCTGCTGCTACAGCTCTATCAATTTTTTCAGTCATAATAATAAAATATGTTACGAGAAAGATGATAACAGTTAAAATTGTAAGCATCGTTTATCCCCCTTGAAAGCACAAATGTCCTAGTGCTTTGCTTCATGTGCACTTTTAGTACAACAATTTCTCTATATGCTTTATTAGCTTTTTGAAACTTTTATATGGCTATTTTCATAAACTATGTTACTCCTAGAACTTCGATTTAAAAACAAAGCAACAAAGCAATCTACCCTTTCATATAAGCATTAAAAATCTATCTATAGTATTATTGATTTCTTTTCAATGTTTTTTAGTATCTACCACCATGGTACATGTCCTCTTTACCATCATATGATGCAAGTCCACTAAAATATTTATAGTCTTTTTTTTTCTTCTATGAATATTCTGTAATAAGACGAGCTACAACAAGCTTTGGTACTTTTTTTATTTTTTAGGGGGGGACGTTAAAATGGAAACAAAAAGATGGGGAAAAGCGATTCTTTATGGTCTCATTACAATATTTGTGATCGCTTTAGTGACAAGCTTAACTTTTTCTTTATTATTAAAATTTACTAGTCTCACAGAATCTTCTATTACATGGGTATTACTAGGCATTTCATTATTGACTTTATTTATCGGTGGATTTGTTGCTGGAGGTAATGGTAAAGAAAAGGGTTGGTTAATTGGGGGGATAACTGCGTTACTTTATTCGCTAATTATTCTTCTATTTAAATTTTTGGGTCACGGACAGGTATTTACTACTGAAGAGTTGATGTATCATGGAGGATTTTTATTAATTGCAATGTTAGGTGGAGTTTTTGGCGTTAATTTGTCTGCATCAAGAGAAGGTAAATAAGATGGTGCATTTTGTCATCACCGATAAACTAAGATGAGCATTGACTGAGTTCCTAGGGAGATAATCTGAAGACATATAGGACATACCATTCGCTAGACACCGATACTAGGTTACCTTTCTTTCCTTATAAAAGACCATACAAAAAAAACAGGGGTTAATCCCTGTTTCTTTTTGTATGTATCTTACTTATTAGTCTTTTGGTACTTCACGTACTGAACGACGATCAAACGTTAAACGAGTACCGTCACCAACTTTTAAGACAATCTTATTTTCATCGATTGAATCAAGAATACCGTGAAGTCCGCCAATTGTAATAATCTTGTCGCCTTTTTGTAGGCTGTTCTGCATTTCGCGAACCGCTTTTTGTTGCTTTTGTTGCGGACGAATTAGCAAGAAGTAAAAGATCGCAAACATTAACACTAACGGTAAAACTGTTGTTAACATATCCATTGAATATCACCCCTTTCAAGCATGTATTAAAAGTTCTTTGCATTTGGTTTATTGAAACCATATTTTTCAAAGAATTCATCGCGGAAATCGCCTAGACGATCCTCACGAATAGCTTGTCTAACTTGCTCCATTAAGTTTACCAGAAAATATAGATTATGATAAGATGTTAATCTTAATCCGAAGGTTTCTTCAGATTTTATTAAGTGTCGAATATATGCTCTTGAATAGTTTTTACATGTATAGCAATCACAATTTTCATCAAGAGGACCGAAATCTCTAGCGAATTTTGCATTTTTCACAACAAGACGACCTTCACTTGTCATTAGTGTACCATTTCTTGCAATACGTGTTGGTAAAACACAATCAAACATATCAATACCACGGATCGCACCATCAATTAACGAATCAGGAGATCCTACACCCATTAAATAACGAGGTTTATTATCAGGCATAAGTGGTGTTGTAAAATCCAACACTCTGTTCATAACGTCCTTTGGTTCTCCAACTGATAATCCACCAACCGCATATCCTGGGAAATCTAATGATACTAAATCTCTTGCACTTTGTTTACGTAGTTCTTCATATTCTCCGCCTTGAATAATTCCAAATAACCCTTGATCATTTGGTCTTTGGTGAGCTTCTAAACAGCGCTCAGCCCATCGGCTTGTTCTTTCAACTGACTTCTTCATATAATCATATTCAGCAGGATATGGTGGACATTCATCAAAAGCCATCATAATATCTGATCCTAAATCATTTTGAATATGCATAGCCTTTTCAGGTGAAAGGAATAGCTTATCACCATTTAAATGATTACGGAAGTGAACTCCCTCTTCCTCAATACGACGGAAATCACTTAAGCTAAATACTTGAAATCCACCAGAATCTGTTAAAATAGATCGATCCCAATTCATAAATTTATGTAATCCACCAGCTTCTTTAACAATCTCATTACCTGGACGAAGCCAAAGATGATAGGTATTACTTAGAATAATACCAGCACCCATTTGCTTCAAGTCCTCAGGTGACATTGTTTTTACAGTTGCAAGTGTTCCTACAGGCATAAAAACTGGTGTTTCAAAGCTACCATGTGGAGTATGAACGATTCCAAGTCTTGCACCTGTTTGTTTGCATGTTTTAATCAGTTCGTAACGAATTGGTGATGTTGACACCTATATTTCCTCCTTAATAGAAAGTGTATGTTATTATCCAAAGAAGATATGAACATACACTAATTAACTGTCTTAATTATCTTACTAAAATTAAATAATTAGCATGGCATCTCCAAAACTAAAAAATCTATACTGCTCTTTTACAGCTGTTTCATATGCGTTCATGACATTTTCTCTTGAAGCAAGAGCACTGACTAACATAATAAGCGAAGATTTAGGAAGATGGAAATTTGTAATCATTCCATCAATACCTTTAAATTCGTATCCTGGATAAATAAAGATATTTGTCCAACCGTTTTCTGAAACATATTGACCATTATGCTTTGATGCAATGGTTTCAAGCGTTCTAGTAGATGTTGTACCGACAGAAATAATACGGCCACCTTTTGCCCTTGTTTCATTTAAAAGGGCTGCAGTACCTTCTGTAACTTGATAGAATTCTGCATGCATTTCATGCTCCTCCACTGTATCTGCACTTACAGGCCGAAATGTGCCCAAACCAACATGAAGAGTTATAAAAGCAATATGTACCCCTTTTGATTTAAGTTGCTCAAGAATCTCCTCTGTAAAATGTAAACCAGCTGTCGGTGCAGCTGCTGACCCTATTTCACGAGAAAAAACAGTTTGATATCTCTCACGATCATCTAATTGTTCTTTAATATATGGTGGGAGAGGCATTTCTCCAAGTGTTTCAAGTACTTCATAAAAAATACCTTCATAGTCAAACTTTAATAATCGTCCACCATGTTCACTAGATCCAACACATGTAGCTTTCATGACACCTGAACCAAATGTAACGACTGTTCCTTCTTTGACACGCTTTGCAGGTTTAACAAGTGTTTCCCACACATTATCTTCCTGTTGTTTTAATAAGAGAATTTCAATACTTGCACCCGTGTCTTCTTTTACACCAAAAAGTCTTGCAGGCATAACTCTTGTATTATTCAACACAAGACAATCACCTTCATTGAAATAATCAATAATTGCCTTAAAAGACTCATGCTTTATTTCTCCTGTTTCTTTTTTTAGAACCATTAACCTTGAAGCATCTCTTTCCATAAGAGGAACCTGAGCAATCAGCTCTTCTGGGAGATGAAAATCAAATAATTCTACCTTCAATAAACTCACCTATTTTCTATCTAAACTTGTTACTTAAAACGACCTAAAATTGAAAAGACAATTGATAGCACTATGCTTATTACAATACAAGTTACTATTGGAAAAAAGACTGTGGTATTTCCTTTTTTAAAAATAAGGTCACCAGGTAGTTTACCAATAAATTGCATGAAAAATCCAATAACTAAAAGTAATCCACCTAATATCATGAGTATCTTAGGAAATTCAGTCATGATGTGGAGCCTCCATTTGAAAATGATCATAAACAAGATTTGTTACAACTCTTCCCCTTGGAGTTCGTTGGAGAAAACCAATTTGTAATAAATATGGCTCATAAACATCCTCGATTGTATGTGATTCTTCTCCTATTGTAGCCGAAATTGTATCAATCCCAACCGGTCCACCACGAAATTTTTCAATAATCCCTAACAATAGCTTATGATCAATATGATCTAAACCTAACTTATCAACCTGAAGTTTTTCCAAGGCATCAATTGCAAGTTCATATGTGATCGTATCTTCACCCATAACTTGAGCAAAATCTCTCACTCTTCTTAATAAACGATTAGCAATTCTAGGTGTACCTCTTGATCTTCTTGCCATTTCAATGGCACCATCATGCTTAATACCAATTTCAAGAATATCAGCTGTTCGCTCTATAATATGAGCCAATTGACTTTCATTATAGTACTCTAATCTGCTTAAAACTCCAAAGCGATCACGAAGCGGAGCCGTTAATAAGCCTACTCTTGTCGTGGCACCAATTAATGTAAAAGGAGGCAGATCAAGGCGAACAGATCTTGCTGTTGATCCCTTACCAATCACAATATCCAAACAAAAGTCCTCCATTGCTGGATATAATACCTCTTCAATTGAACGTTGTAATCGGTGGATTTCATCTATAAAAAGTACATCACCAGGTTCAAGTGCTGTCAAAATCGCCGCTAAATCACCGGGTCTTTCAATAGCAGGACCTGATGTTGTTCTAATATTTACACCCATCTCATTTGCAATTATCGTAGCCAAAGTGGTCTTTCCTAATCCTGGGGGACCGTACAAGAGGACATGGTCGAGAGTCTCACTTCTCATTTTTGCAGCTTCAATAAATACTTTAAGGTTTTCCTTTGCTTTATCTTGTCCGATATATTGTGATAATGTTTGTGGTCTTAAGCTTTGTTCGATATACGACTCTTGTAAATCTGCTTCACTGGACACAAGACGTTCATCCATATTTATCACCTATTTTAATAGCTTTTGCAATGCTTTTTTAATATAAAGATCTGTTGTTAAGCTTTCTTCCTGTAACGCAGGAAGAACTTTTTTAATTTCACGTTCAGCATAGCCTAACACTTTTAAAGCTTCAACTGCTTCATTTAATGCCTGGTTTGTTGTGTATTTTTGTTCTATATCTTCATGCGTAAATAAGTCTGGAGAATAAAGTGCGGCAACTTCTCCCAATTTACCTTTTAAGTCGAGAATAATTTGACGAGCAGTTTTTTTACCAACACCAGGAAATTTCACTAAAAACGTATCATTTTCATTTTCAATTGCTTCAATAACTTGTGATGGATTACCAGATGCTAAGATCGCAAGTGCGCCCTTTGGTCCAATCCCTGTTACGTTTAATAGCTTCATGAAAAGTGCTTTTTCCTCTCTAGATGGAAAGCCATATAAAGCTAATAAATCCTCACGAACATGTTGATATGTATAAACAATGATTTCTTCACTATTATTTTTTTTATAGCTAAAAGGATTAGGTGTATGAATTTGATATCCCATTCCTCTATGATCAATCACAATGTATTCAGGTGTTACATTATCCACATACCCTTTAATAAATTCAATCATTTCCTTCACCTCTTATTGACTGTACCTCATTGTATCAAAAAATTTGACTAATCAGAAGTATAATTCAATACAATAAAAAAACACGTACAATTGTTCCCTTATATTTTACCATGATATGAAGGAATTTGTATGAATTTATTAAAGAGTAATTTGTGGAGTGTTTGTAAAAGTACTCTGTGGTATCTTTGATTCTTATAATAGTAACCTAGTATACGGTGAAATTTGTTTTTACAGGTAATTAGCAGTAGAGATCCTTCACAAAAAGGCAACTACTCATTAAGAAGATTGCAAAACTAAGAAAAAATATATTTTGTGAACGTTAACATTTAGTTATTGATTTTGATTTAGTAGATTTGTCTTCGATTATTTGAATTTGTCTTCGATTTTTCTGATTTATCTTCGATTATTGTGATTTATCTTCGATTATTGTAATTTATCTCCGATTAGACACTTTACGACAAAAAACCTCAGATAAGGTCCTGCATTTAATCTAAAATATAATGATTTGGGTACAACAACTTTTCAATAAATAATTCTTTTCAAAAATAGTAAAAAGAAAAAAAGCTAACCAGAAAAAATCTAAGTTAGCAAAACACCTACTTCTTTTCAGCTTTTGAATACGTCTCAAACATTTTTATTACTTCTAAGTATTGATCTTTTGTTTGTATTCTTATGCCTTGAATTAATTCGTCATGCTTATGACTTTCAAGCTTATCCATATCAATTTGAAAAAAAGATTGAATAACTTCACTTGTTTCTGGTCTGCCATTAAATATGGAGAGTGTCCCATCTCCAGCAATACCAAAATATCCATTTGTCTTTAGTAAAGGTGAAATATCATCAATATTCTTTTTAAAAACAACTCGTTCTTCATTTTGATCAACAAGCTGCCAGCTCTCATATGATGCCCAAAAATCCTCCATAGAAAGGATTGTTTCTTTCGTGATCTCTTCACTAACTTCTCCGTCTAAATATTTCCGCTGTAAGATAACCTCAATTGTTAATGGATCTCTTACACTTTGTTCTTCTGCTCTTATATACTGATGACTACCGTTTGTTACTGTGATACTTACAATAAAAACAAGAATACAACAAACAGTAATGATGTGACCACGATGAAACTTACTCACCAATCTCACCTCGTTCATAAAATTCATTAAACACAATCTCAATTATTATTGTGACCATTTATAGAAGGATTATCCAAAAAAGATCAATAAAAAAAAGGGGCTTTGCCCCCTCTTTACGAAAATTTAGCGCTCACCATTAAATGGACGTTGAATAGCATCACCTAAATCTTCCATTAAATCATTAACATCCGTATCAATAGCTTCTCTATCTCCACCATTTCGAATATCATTGTCAATATTTCGTATACGAGTAAATGTTCCTTCATCAGTAATAACTTGGACATTTCTGCCTTCAGTCATTTTTCTTATTTCACTCGTGATTTTCTCTTTCATATCTGCATCGTTTCTGTCATTAGTATCAACAGCAACGATTACATTATCATCGGTTACTAAAACACGAGCATCATCTACGTTGTCAATTTTTTCAACTGCGTTCTTTACTTTATCTGAAACTGCTCCATCTCCACGATTGTAATATCCAACCTCGTTTAAGTGTCCATGATAATTTGCGTCACCATGACTAAAACGATTATCTCTTACAAGACCGTTATCCCGGTCACCTAAAGGCACTGTTGGATTTGACATGTTACGATTGTCATAACGATCATTTACACGACGAAAATAATTATCTTCGTCATTCATGCCATCCAGCATTTCTGTGATAGGTCCTTCATTATCAACATCTGTATTTTCATTTGAATAGTATCCAATAGGTCGAGTATTGTTATCATAATCTCCATTATTTAAGGCACCTTCATTATTACCATTACAAGCTGTTAAACTCGTTGTTAATAGAGCGATTGCCGTTAAAGTAGAAGCCTTTTTACTGTTTATCAAAACAAAAACCTCCCTGTTTAGATACACTCAAATTAAGCAATCAATTATGAATTGCTCATTACCTATGATGTGCTTGAAACAGGAAGTTAAGTCTGTTACTTTACGGCAACTTGTTTAAATAATGGAGATTCGTTTATTTTCGACCGAAAACAAGGGAAGTTTTTTGTATGTAATATAAGGCTCTTTTCTAAAAGATTGTTGCTTTAAGACGTCATTTCCTGTTGCAACCAGTTTGTTATCGCATAAAAGGTACAAATTGCAAAAAAAAAAGATGCCACTAGACTTTATACATACAGAGTTGTTAATACATACAGAGTTGTTTCTATCATGATTCTAAAAACAACAAAGTTTACGAAATTAACCTAATATAAAAAACAGGGAATGAATAAATCATCCCCTGTTTGTCGTAAGTTTTAATCTTCCTCTTCTTCACGATCATAATTTGGCATACCAAACATCTGCGCACTTGGATCAAGTTGACCTGGTTGACCTGGTTGACCTGGTTGACCTGGGTATGGTGTTTGATTATAGCCATATGGATTATAACCATATGGTGATGGTGCATAACCTTGTGGAGCCATGTATGGTTGTTGCATTGGGTATCCACCATAAGGCTGCTGAGCCATAGGATAGCCTTGTTGATATGGATATGGATTTGCATATTGTTGTGGTGACGGACCTCCACAGCCACAATCATCCTGATCATAAGCAGGAGCTACTTGAGGATATGGCTGATTTGGCATATTTGCATATTCTCCCTCATGTGCTTCTCCATAAGCACCCATCACTTGGTTTGGATATCCCAGTCCTGTACCTGGCATAACTGGGGAAACTGGTACACCTGCATATGGGTTTACAGGAAATCCATGTCCTTGCCCATAATGAGCTGGAGCTACTGCCTGTTGATAAGGCATATAAGGTTGATTTGGTACATTTTCATGATCATAATCATCATCTTCATCATAAGCTTCAGGACTCACAGCAGTTGGATATGGCTGATTCGGCATCATAGCAGGACCAGGCGCATAAGGCATTTGTTGCATAGGATAATATGGTGGACAAAGTCCTGTTCCCGGTAATACAGGTGAAACTGGCACCATGTATTGTGGTGCTACATATTGCGGTTGTGGTTGATACATTGCCGGTTGATTATAGGCAGGCATCTGCATATTAGGCATGTTTGGTACATTCGGCATGTTGGCCATATCTTTTAAATCCTCCTCATGGTGTTCTTCTTTTGGTAGATAATATGGCTCTGTATGATGATTTTCCTTAGGCATTTCTTCGTCTACTTTTGTCATGTCAGGTAACACATTTGCTGGTTTCGGTGGTAGCTGTGGATTTCCCATTTGCGGCATCATTGCCATATTCACCGTATAATAATTATTCGCTTCCATCCCAGTATATACCGGATGTTGTGCATTAGGTACAGGCGGTATATAAGGTTTTGATGGTTTTTCTGTGATAGGTTCCTTAGGTACAGTGTCTTCTACATCTACAACTGCTTTTGGTTTTTCCTTAGCAAAAGGATGCTCCGCTAAAGGCATTTCTTTCTTAATTGGTGCTTCTTTTTGAATTGGTGCTTCCTTTTGAATTGGAGCTTCTTTTTTCACAGCTACATTTCCAGAAGGAACTTTGATTTTCATACCAGGCATAATTAAATCTGGATTACTTAATTGTGTATTCATGCTCTTTACTTCTTCAAAATTAACTCCATATTTTTTTGCAATCTTCCAAAGTGTATCGCCTTTTTGTACAATATGAATTTTCAATGCTTTCCCTCCTAAGCATAAAAAAAGTATCTGATGGATAATGAATCATAATGATTTTACAAAAACACCATTATTTTTCAGCAAAATATGAACATAAGCATAATGCCATTATTCTTCATAACAAGTTATGAGAAGAAATCAGTAAATATGATAAAAATTAATATAAAAGAAATGATTACCTCTCAAATGGCTATATTTATACCTATGTTTGTTTTATGGAAATTATTAAGGCTATTTTCGTATACTTTTTTGCTTTGAGTCGATTGAAGAAAGCAAAAATGTATAAAGACTAGTGGATTCTCTTCTCTTTAAAATAGTTATTTTATACAGTAAGTGCTTAATGAAAGAGGTCAAAAAAAAGAAGAACTGGCTTTATAATCAATAGTTCAAAAGATGAGCGGTATCACTAGTTGTTCAACTTTTGTTTTAGTTTGTAAAAGTTGATTAAAGAATTACTTATACAGAATAGGCTGGGACATAATTTAGAAGTCATACAAAAAGACGAATAAATTCAGTTAAACTGAAAGAAACAAGTTCATTCGACGGGGAGAAAGCTAAGCCACCTCAGCTTCGCCTGCTTAGGTCTCAGCTCTTCCTCTATTCACGTAGGAGTCGATTGTCTTCCTCTCCATTCCACTAGTTCTTAAAAATAGTAAACAAAATCAAAAACAACAAAAAACCCGAACTATTAGGTGAATGATTAATTAAAATATCACCTAATGATTCGGGTTTAACATTAGCTTAACTACTTATGTTAGTATGTTTTATATATTCTTTATTTTCACTAGGAAGTCATTTTTCTTCCTTTTATACATTTGCTAGCATACGATTTAGTGCTAATACTGCATCCTGAGTTATATGTTCAGGTACAACAATTCTGTTGGATGTTTCCCCTTTTTCTAGACCTTCTAATGTCCATAATAAGTGAGGAAGATCAATACGATTCATTGTTAAGCATGGACACATAAATGGATTTAATGAGACAATTTTCTTATCAGGATGCTGCTGAATGATTCTATTAACAAGATTCATTTCAGTCCCAACTGCCCACTTAGTTCCTGGTTCTGCCGCTTCGATCATATCGATAATGTATTTGGTAGATCCAGCATAATCAGATAAGCCTACAACTTCACGACTACATTCTGGATGAACAATAATATTCATGTCAGGCTCTGTTTTACGTATATGTTCGATGTTTTTCACAGTGAAGTTTTCATGAACAGAGCAATGCCCTTTCCAGAGAATAACCACAACGTCTTCGGGGTTTCCATCGTATTCTAATTCATTAGAGATAGGATTCCATATCGCCATCTTATCAAGAGGAACGCCCAAATCAAATGCAGTATTTCTTCCTAGATGTTGATCAGGTAAAAATAAGATTCGTTGTTTTTGTGAAAATGCCCACTCGAGCATTTTTTTAGCATTTGAAGATGTAACAGTAGCTCCGCCATTTTTTCCAACAAATGCCTTGATAGCAGCAGTAGAATTTACATATGTTAAAGGAAGAATGGTATCACCAAAAACATTTTGAAGTTTTTCCCATGCTCTGTCTGTTTGTTCAATATCAGCCATATCTGCCATAGAACAACCAGCTCTCATATCAGGTAATAAGACCTTTTGATGTTCAGTAGTAAGCATATCAGCTGTTTCCGCCATAAAGTGTACTCCACAAAAAACAATATATTCTGCGTCTTTATTTTCAGCAGCTGCTTGTGCTAGCTGTAATGAATCTCCTGTAACATCTGAGAACTTAACAACTTCATCTTTTTGGTAATGATGTCCTGGTATATACAATCTTGAACCAAACTTCTCTTTTATTTCTCTAACTCTTTTTTCCATCTCCTCAGTTGATCGTGTTTTATAAGATTCTGGCATCATCTCTTTTTTTTCATGTTCAAGAATATCTAATAATTCCACGTGTATCCCCCCTATTTTACATTTAAGCTAATATCCAATGATTTATATGAATGAGTTAACATTCCTAAAGAAATATAATCAACATTTGTATTTCGGTAATCTGCTAAATTATGAAATCCAATACCTCCAGAAGCCTCAGTTATAATTTGTTTGGGTGTTAGCTTAACAAATCTTGCTACTTCCTCTGGTGTTCGATTATCAAACATAATAACATCTGCTTTAGCTTCAATGGCTTCTAATAATTGTTCTTCAGTTTCAATTTCGACCTCGATTTTGACCATATGACCTGTTTTATTTCTTACTTCTTTCACAGCATTATAAATAGATCCCGCAAAAGCAATATGATTATCCTTAATCATGACTCCATCATACAATCCAAATCGATGGTTGAAGCCACCACCACAACGAACTGCATATTTTTCAAACATTCTTAGACCAGGTGATGTTTTTCTTGTATCACAAATTCTGGTAGAATCTGATTTCAGTAAGTTAATTGCTTGATTTGTTAAAGTAGCAATCCCACTCATCCGTTGCATTAAATTTAAAATAACACGCTCTCCACTTAAAATGACAGAAACAGGTCCTTCAATTTCAGCAATAATATCTCCCTTTTTTAATATATCTCCATCAAGCTTTTTTACGTTCACAAGAAGATCTGACTGAAACAGAGAATATCCTGCTTCTATAATACTAGCACCAGAGAAGATGCCATCTTCTTTTGCAACAATAACAGCTTCACCTCTAGCGGCTTCACCGAAGATTGTTGAACTGGAGATATCTAATTCTCCAAGATCCTCTAAAAAGAATTCTTCTAATTTTTTCTTTAATTTGATCGTATTCAACCGTTACACCTCCACTTGCATTTCATCTTTTGTTCGAATAACATATTTTTGTCTCCAGATTTGATCATTACTCTCAGGAAAATCTAGTCGAAAATGACCGCCTCTACTTTCAGTTCTTGTTAATGCTGATGACGATATGATCCAACCAATTGTTAACATATTAATTACTTCAATTTGTTCAATTGTGAAATCCTTCACATTAAAGTCCCAAAAAGAGACTTGATCTTTATATGATTCAAACCATTTAACAGCATAGAGTAAATCATTTTCTGTTCTTTGTATGCCCACATATTTTGTCATGATTTCTTGGATTTCTTTTTTATTTGGTAGCTCTATTTCCGTCTGATACATAGAAGGTACTTCATTAAAGAAATACTCTCTGTCAAAAGATAATGTAGAGATATACTCAGCGATTCTTTTACCAAAAACAAGTCCTTCTAACAAAGAATTACTTGCCAGTCTGTTCGCACCATGTACACCTGTGCATGCCGCTTCTCCAACAGCAAATAAATTTGGAATTGACGTCTCACCTTTATCATTAGTTAGGATTCCACCCATTAAAAAGTGCATTCCTGGGGCAACAGGGATTTTCCCACTAGCTAAATCAATTTTATGCTCACGACATAGCTTTGAAATCGTTGGAAATCTTGTAGTGAAGTTGGCAATCATTGAAATATCAAGGTAGATTGTGTTTCCTTTTTTCATTTCATCAAAAATAGCCCTTGATACAACATCTCTTGGAGCTAAATCACCTTGATGATGAAGATCATTCATAAATACTTTACCGTTCTGGTTAATTAATGTTGCACCTTCTCCTCTAACAGCTTCAGAAATAAGCCCAACACATTTCCTATCAATATGAAGCATTGTTGGATGAAATTGAATAAACTCCATATCAGCAATTTCTGCTCCTGCCCGGTAAGCCATGGCAATTCCGTCACCTGTAATAACGTCTGCATTTGACGTATGACCATATACCGCACCACAACCACCACTAGCTATAATCGTTTTACTTGCTAGATATTGCTCTATTTCACCCTGCTTATTTTTCGTATAAACGCCTAAGCATTGGCCATTCTTTATAATAAGATCGATAACTAGTTCATTTTCGATTAAATTGATTGATGATCTTGTTGCTTGGTATAAAAACTTTGTTAATTCTTTGCCAGTAGCATCTCCACCTGCATGAATGATTCTATGATGAGTATGTGCTCCTTCTTTTCCTAGAAGCAATTCACCTTTTTCATCGTAGTCAAAATTCATTCCCCGTTCACACCATTCAAGTATTGAAGAAGGGCCATCTTGCACAAGATACTCAACATTTGTTTCATTATTATGATAGCATCCAGCAACTAACGTATCTGCAAAGTGACTTTTCCATGAATCCCGGTGATGAACTGCAGCTGCAATCCCCCCTTGTGCCAGCATCGAGTTACTTGTCACCCATGAAGATTTGGTAATCATTGTAATATGCTTATGACGAAGATGGTATGCAGTAGAAAGGGCTGCAAGTCCACTTCCAATTATAATTACATCTGTTTGAGGCATAACAACCCTCCTGTAAATTACACCTGTCTTGACACCTATATTTACATAAATTTAAAATAATGACAAGAGTTTTTATTACATTTACAGTAAGATAATGATAAAGGTGAGGTGAAGGTAGTGATTTATCTGGATTATGCAGCAACAACTCCAATAAGTGATTCTGCACTTGATATATATTGTAAAGTAGCTAAAACTGCCTATGGTAACAGTAGTAGCTTACATGATATTGGTGATCTTTCAGCAAGAACATTGGCAGCTTCTAGAAAAATAATAGCTAATCTACTTGGTGCAAATGAGAAAGGTATTTTTTTTACAGGTGGAGGTAGCGAAGCAAATATATTAACCATTCAATCATTATTAAAAGGACTTGATTCGAAAAAGAATCATATTATTACAACTCAAATCGAGCATTCTTCTCTTCATACTTTTTTCAAAACATTAGCTAGCAAAGGATATGATGTGACATTTTTGATGCCTGATGAAAATGGTCATATTTCAGTATACGATCTCCAAAATCAGCTTAAGCAGAATACCGGTTTAGTTTCTATTCAACATGGAAATTCAGAAATAGGCTCTATTCAACCATTGAAAGAAATTGGTCAATTATTAAAAAATAAAGACATTCTTTTTCACAGTGATTGTGTACAAACATTTGGAAAGCTACCAATTTCTGTTGAGAATTCCCATCTTGATGCTATCTCAATATCTGCTCATAAAATTTATGGACCAAAAGGCATTGGAGCTGCCTATATCAATCCAGCCATTCACTGGCAGCCACTCATAGCCGGCACTACCCATGAATCAGGGTTTAGACCTGGAACAGTAGATGTTCCAAGTGCTGCAGCATTTGCAACGGCTGCACAAGAGATCATAAGTGAAATGGAGAAAAATACTGAACACTTTTTACAGTTAAAAAATCATTTCATCTCTTTACTTGAGCCTTATAAAGATAAAATCATCTTATTAACAGAAAATATCGATCAATCACTACCAAATATTTTACCTATCGTGATTAAAGGGATAGAAGGGCAATACACAATGTTAGAATGCAATAGGCATGGTTATGCCATTTCTACAGGAAGTGCATGTCAAGTAGGCATGCAAGCACCATCACGACCTCTTACTTCTATCGGATTTGACGAACAGCAAGCAAAGCAATATATTAGAATTTCACTAGGTAAACAAACAACGAAGCAACAAATTGAGAACTTTACACAAACGTTATATTCGATCGTTAAAAATTTTTAATCTTATGGTATTGTTACTCATTCATAAAGAAAGGTAGAATACGATGAAAACTGATAAAATTCTAGGGGAAGAACGAAGAAATTTTATATTAGATTTTTTAATAAAAGCAGCTTCTCCTACAACAGGTGGAGAGTTAGCAAACCTAGCCAATGTAAGTAGACAAGTCATTGTACAGGATATCTCTCTATTAAAGGCTAAAAATTATCCTATTATGGCAACAAGCCAAGGGTATGTTTATATTGCAAAAGAAGAAAACCCTACAAAAATGAGTGAACGAATCATAGCTTGTAAACATAATCCTGAACAAACGAAGGATGAATTGAATATCCTTGTTGATCACGGTGTTTTTGTAAAAGATGTTATCGTTGAGCACCCTGTTTATGGAGACTTAACAGCATCCATAATGGTTGGTAATCGAAATGATGTAAAGGAGTTTATTAAAAAGATTACTGAGCATAATGCCTCCTATTTATCTCAATTAACCGAGGGACTGCATTTACACACGATACAAGCTGATTCACTTGATAAGCTTGATCTTGCTTGTGAAGAGCTTGATAGGGCTGGATTTTTATTTAATGGTGATATTTAAAACATAAAGAGAGGTTGGGACATAACTAAAGAAATCATCCAAAAGAAAGAATAAATCTAGATTCAGTTAAGCTGAAAAACAAGTTCGTTCCATTGCGCTGCAGACACTCGCTTTCCACGGGGAGGAAGCTAAGCCTCCTCAGCTACGCCTGCGGGGTCTTAGCCTTTCCTCTAGTCCCGTAGGAGTCGAATGTCTTCCGCTCCATTCCACTAGTTCTTAAGAATAGTAAGCAAAATCAAATAACTATTGAAGACAGCAAAATAAAAACCCGAACTATTAGGAGAATGATCATTTGAAATTCCACCTAATAATTCGGGTTTATCATTTGCTTTACTACTTATGTCCCAGCCTCCTTCATTATTTTCACGTCATTATTTCTTAATACTCTTCTTAATTGAATAAGCTTCATATGATCCTAGTAGCTTCACTCCACAACCTAATGCTTCTAATTCAGCAATAGCTCCTGGAATTAACACTTCATCTATTCGCATATCAATATCTATGATAAAAAAGTAATTTCCTAAGCCTGTTTTCATTGGTCTTGATTCAATTTTTGATAAATTTAATTTTCGCCACGTAAATGCTGATAATACCTGATGTAATGCTCCTGATTGATCAGATGGAAGTGTGATCATTAAAGTAGACTTTTCCCTATCTGGAGAAAGTAAGGGACTATTGTATTCTTTTTTTGCAGGGTGTAAGATTGCAAATCTTGTGTGGTTATATTGATAATCATGTATATTTTCTTTTACAATCTCTAATCCATACTCTTTTGCTGCAAGCTCGTTAGCAATTGCAGCAACAGCTTCATCTGGATGATTACTAACATATTGAGCAGCTGCTCCCGTTGATGTTGCATAATCATATGTAATACCATTAAAAGTATGATGTAAAAACTTATGACATTGTGCAATTGCATGGGAATGTGAAAAAACTCTTGTGATGTTTTCCCATTTTCCTGTGTTTTCAGGATGTACCATTAAATGCTGTTCAATCGGAGAAACAATTTCACCAACAATATTTAATGGTTGTTCATGAATTAAATAATCTATTGTTAAATTAACTGATCCTTCTAATGCATTTTCTGTAGGTACTACAGCATAATCAACTTTACCTTCTGCAACAGCATCAATACACTGAGGTATTGTTGAATATGCTACTTCCTCAATCTTTTCTCCAAAAAAGGCTTGTACAGCCAAATGAGTAAAAGTTGCTCTAGGACCTAAGAATCCTACCTTCACTGTCAACTTGCCTTCAACTCCTTATTATGCACCTTGACCAAGAATTTCGACTTTTTCTACGAACTCTAATCTTCTAAGCTTTGTCATTAAGCGATTAATATCTTCTGTCATTCCATTCGTATTAAGAGAAAGTGTAACATTCGCTCTTCCTTGAATCGGAATTGATTGATGGATCGTTAACACATTGCATCCAGCAGTAGCTACAACAGATAATAAATGAGAAAGTGTTCCACTTCGATCTTCCAAATGGAAAAATAGTGTTATTAACTTTTCTTTTACCATTGTATGAAACGGAAAAACTGCATCTCGATATTTATAAAAAGCACTACGGCTTAAATCAACCCGCTGTACAGCTTCAGCAACAGAATCAACTTTCCCTCTTTCTATTAACTTCTTAACTTCAAGCGTTTTCTTCATTGCTTCTGGTAATATATCTTCACGCACTAAATAAAAGGTATCATCCTTCATGATGTCCCTCCCATGATTTTTCTCACTGTAGATAATTTATCACAATATTGGCTAAATTTCTCCTTTTTTCTAAAAGAAAAGAGAAAATGATATAAAATCACTTTAAAATACTAGTAAATAACAGAATTAAATACAAATACTACTTCCATTTGACTTTAAATAAAAAATTTATAAAAAGCTACAAAAAAGAGAGCCATTAATTAGCTCTCCTTATTACATCAATTTATAACTGAGAAGAAAATTCTTCTACTCAATAAATTCAAATTCATATTCAAGCAGTTTGACGATGTCGCCATCTTTTGCTCCTCGTTCACGAAGGGCTTCATCAACACCTAGGCCTCTTAATTGTCTTGCAAAACGTTTAATTGATTCATCACGTGAGAAGTCAGTCATTTTAAATAGCTTTTCAATCTTTTCACCTGAAAGCACAAAAGCACCTTCATCATCACGTGTAATCGCAAAGTTCGGTTCTTCCTTTTTAAATTCATAAACAACTCGATTTTCCGTAATTTCTTCTTCATGAAGTGGAAATTCTGGTGTGTTTTCAATCGCATCTGCTACTGCAAATAATAGCTCACGAACACCTTCACGAGTTACAGCTGATGCTGGGAAGATTTTCACATCATCATCAAGTTTTTTTCTAAATTCAGCTAGATTTTCTTCAGAGTCTGGCATGTCCATTTTATTTGCTACAATAATTTGCGGACGCTCTGTTAAGCGTAAGTTATATTCCTTTAATTCTGCATTAATTGTTAGGTAATCTTCATAAGGGTCTCTGCCTTCTAACCCTGACATGTCTATAACATGAACAATGACACGTGTTCTTTCAATATGTCTAAGGAATTGATGACCTAATCCAACACCTTGATGTGCACCTTCAATTAACCCAGGAAGATCAGCCATAACAAAGCTTCTGCCATCCTCTGTTTCAACCATTCCTAAATTAGGAACAAGTGTTGTAAAGTGATATTCAGCAATTTTTGGTTTTGCAGATGAAACAACAGATAATAAAGTCGATTTACCTACACTTGGAAATCCAACTAATCCTACATCTGCTAATACTTTCAATTCTAATATAACATTACGCTCAATTCCCGGTTCTCCATTTTCTGAAAGCTCGGGAGCAGGATTTGCAGGTGTGGCAAATCTTGAATTACCACGTCCTCCACGTCCACCCTTTGCAATGACTGCTTGTTGACCATGTTCAGTTAAGTCAGCAATAATGTATCCTGTTGTTTCATCTGTAACAACTGTTCCTGGTGGAACCTTAACAACCATTGGTTGAGAATTTTTACCATGTTGATTTTTGGACATTCCATGCTCACCACGAGGAGCCTTAAAGTGCCTTTTATAGCGGAAATCCATTAATGTTCTTAAGCCTTCTTCAACCTCAAATACTACGTCAGCACCATTACCACCATCACCACCGGCTGGGCCACCCATTGGTACATATTTTTCACGACGAAAAGCAACCATTCCGTTACCTCCGTCGCCACCTTTTACATATATTTTGACCTGATCGACAAACATTGTCTTCCTCCGTTCTATCTAATGCCTATAACATATGCTCAAAAGAATCATTCATTGTTTTAACGATCTGTGATAGTAAGTGATATAGCTGTATTAAGCTCATATGTACTTATTTCAAAGTCATCAATACCAATTTCGGTATGATCTGTTGAATGAATCCATTCTGTTACTAGCTCTGTATTATTTATTTTCCCATCAAATTCAAAGATAAAACAAATTTTGTCTTCAACTTGATCGTCTGTTTTAAGTGTTAAACAAAGATGATTTTCACATGTACTATCAACTGTATGATCTAGTATATCCAAAAAGCCTTTAGACCATTTAGTTAATAATTCATCATATTCTTTTAATACTTTTAGTTCACCTATAACCTCATACTCTAGATAAAATTGATGCTTACTCCAGTTAAATGTCATAAGAAAGCTAGCAAAAGCAGGCATTTTCAAATTACATAACTTCGATTC
Organism: Metabacillus litoralis; assembly: GCF_007994985.1. Lineage (GTDB taxonomy): Bacteria > Bacillota > Bacilli > Bacillales > Bacillaceae > Metabacillus > Metabacillus litoralis. The sequence continues at coordinate 134,929 of NZ_VOQF01000007.1, forward strand.
TTGCTGTGCTTCTATGACAATTTCCTCAATAATATCTTTAATACGATCATATTTTTGCAAAGATAGGTTTCCCTTAATTAGTTGTAGTTTATTCATCCAATCGTGGCGTGAATGACTTAATATATCAACAATTCTAGCTTCGTTCGATTTATTTTCCATACATTTCTCCCACTATTTTAAAAATAATTATTTTCATTAAGGAGTCATTATTTTAGGCTGCAATAGAAATTATAACAAACATTGAATTAGAACATAAGGGATATTCCAAATTTCAATAGAAATAAGCATAAGAATATTGAATGTAAGTGATTAAGGTGAAAGATTATTTGAATTATCACCTTATAATTCGAGCTTATCATTAGCTTAAACAATTATGTCCCAGCTTCATAAAAAAAACTCTAACCTAAGTTAGGTTAGAGTTTTTCTAAATGAACTTATGCTTCTTGTGCTACTGGGTATACACTAACTTTTTTGCGGTCACGTCCGAAACGTTCGAACTTAACAACACCATCAACTTTAGCGTATAGAGTATCATCACCACCGCGGCCTACGTTTTCACCTGGGTAAATTTTCGTACCACGTTGACGGTAAAGAATTGAACCACCTGATACTAACTGTCCATCTGCACGCTTAGCACCAAGACGTTTTGAGATAGAGTCACGACCATTTTTAGTCGAACCTACCCCTTTCTTAGATGCGAAGAACTGAAGATCTAATCTTAACATGAAGTTTCACCTCCTGTTTCATTCATAATTGATACCGAAATATATTGTTCATAGTCTGTTTCAATTGTTTGAAGAGAAACAACCATACCTTCTAACAAAAGTTGAACTTTTTCACTTGTTGATGGATCGAGATTTTTAGGTAATCTAACATGTAGATACCCTCCATCTCCACCTTGATCAATTTGTGGCTCAATTTTTGTTAAACTAAGAACTGCATTAACAGATCCAAAGGTAACAGCTGATGCTCCAGCACAAACTAGATCTTTGCCATGCTCAGCGAACTCAGCATGTCCAGACAAAATGAACGATGTTATAAGTCCCTCATTTGAACGATAAATCTTAACATTTATCATTTCAAATAGCCTTACCCGTTGATTTTTTCAATAACAACTTTAGTGTATGGCTGACGGTGACCTTGCTTTTTACGATAGTTTTTCTTAGCTTTATATTTGAAGACAGTGATTTTCTTTTGACGACCATGCTTTTCAACTTTAGCAGTTACAGTCGCTCCGTCAACAGTTGGGCTACCAACTTTAACGTTGTCTCCACCTACAAATAAAACCTTGTCAAACGTAACAGTTTCACCTTGATCAGTACCAAGCTTTTCAATGTAGATAACTTGACCTTCTTCTACTTTGATTTGCTTTCCACCAGTTTCGATAATTGCATACATTCCAATGCACCTCCTATAAACTCAGACTCGCCAAAATGAGGTGTATGTAATAAAACATCACTTTAATACCTAAATTTGAGCGGTTGTAGCACGGGTGCGCTACAAGTCATAACATTAAATATAATACCAATATCTTTTCAAATATGCAACTGTTTTTTTCATGTAACTCCTTTTAAGCTTTGTTATTAATTTCCGTCACAGGTATTCGCTACCCTAGGAGCCTCTTTGGTGCTAGTGCAAGTGAGGTCTCATATTGGCTACCACTTTAAGCAAAAGCCTTAATTATAAAATAGCTAACTTAATAATTAGTTTTCTGATCTCTCAAGAACAGTTTTCATATCCCCAATATGTTTAATATGATAGCTAGGGATTCTTCGAGAGTATTCTGTAAACACTATTTTATACTGAAGTGTGCTTTCTAACTTGGCTATGTGGTTCTCATTATTTAATAATTGTATAACATCACTTGTTGCTTCTATTAAGATGGCTTCATTATCCATAAATTGATAATTCCATAACTCTCTTTCTAATTTAAAAGCAACTGTTTCAGCAGAAACGACTCTTCCCAAACCATTACATGTTGAGCATTGATCAGTTATGCTTGTGATAAGAGGCTGGCGGACTTTTTTTCTTGTTATTTGCAAAATATTAAGCTCTGTAAAACCAATCACCTTATGTTGAACACGATCTTTCTTCATTTCGTTATTAATTGTATTTACTACATCATTTTGATCTTCTTTATGCTTCATATCTATAAAATCAATCAAGATTATGCCACTTAAATTGCGTAATCGAATTTGTTTGGCAATTTCGATTGCAGCTAGCTGATTTGTTTTTAACACAGTGTCACGCATCGATAATTTCCCGGAAAATTTTCCTGTATTTACGTCAATAATCGCCATTGCCTCTGTTTGTTCAATGATAATATACGCACCATTTTTTAACCAAACAATTGTTTTAAACAATTTATCTATTTCTTGTTCAAGATTATAGAAGGAAAAAAGCGCCTCCTTTTTATCATGAAAAACAATTGTTGTATTTGGAAACTCTCTTCTTAAATTTTGCACCCTGTCAATGACATCACAAATAATTGTATCTTCTTGATTGATCACAATTTCATTTAATAAACGATCAATAAAGCTTTTTGCTTCAAACACACAAACAGGTTTATCACTTTGCTTTATCTGTAGTGATAAAAACATTTCCTTTAATTTGATATATTCGTGACAAAGCTCTTCTTTTGATAGGTTTTGGCATGATGTACGGAATAAAAGACCTTCATTTTCTTGTCTTAACTCATTTGCAATATGTAAAAGTCGTTTTCTCTCTTGATCTTCAGCGATTTTTTTTGAGACTGCAGTATAGTTACCATATGGCATAAAAACAATCGAACTTCCGCTAAATTCAATATTTGTTGTTAATTTAGGTCCTTTTTGATCATTGCCTTCCTTCACAACCTGAACAAGTACTTGTTCACCTTCTCTAATATAATGAGATATCGATGGTTTTGAATCTTTATGCTGACTTAATTGATAAGATATTAAATCATTACGATGAAGGTATCCATTTTGATATGATCCTATATCAACAAATGCTGCTTGCATACCTGGCAGAACCTTTTTTACTCGAGCATTATATATATTACCAACAATATCTTCTTCAGATGCTTGTGATTGATGGATCTCTGTTAACGAATCATGTTCTAAAACAGCTAGTCTTTTTTCGTTTATTTTTTCATTTATAAATATTTTTCGCACGGTAAGACTCTCTTTCTGAGGAGCAAATGTCCACTTTAATGTTACATTAAACTATAACATTATCAAGGCTATTTTCGTAAACTTTGTTGCTTTTTACAACTTCAAGAAAAAGCACTGTATAAAGCATAGTGGCATCTTTTCTTCAGAGATTACTACCTTTTATGCTATCAAACAATATTACAGTGCAAAATTAAGAAGTTAGCAACAACCTATCAGAAAAGAGCCTGTTTTAAAGGAAGTGTGTACGGTTCCACCTAATAGGGATAAACAAGATCGCCTACTTTTGAATTCGTTAGTTTGTTTGCAAAATAAGCATGTAATAATTCATTTTCATCCATTTCAGATACTTTTGTACCATTTTTCTCAACAACGATTAAATGTTTACATCCTCTTTGAAACTGAAGTAAAACACTATATACGAGCTCTGACTCATCAACAATAATTGGTTTTAATTTATATATTGTGTTCTGTTTTCCATAATAACGTTCCATTAAAAAACGCATACAACTATACATTCGATGTTTATATTCGTAATATAAGCTATAAATAAGAAAAGTTGTAATAATCCACATATTCAGGTGATTTGGTGAAGTAATAGCAATTGTAAGGACATATATAAACAAAAATGCTATTGATGTTAGCATCATAAACATATGTGCCTTGCGATATGAGAATGATTTTGAGAACAAAATAAATAACAGCTTACCACCATCTAATGGCCAAACAGGCAGCAAATTAAACAATAATATCGATAAATTATAGAAGGTAAAAAGCTGATAATCACTGCTATTTATTACATTCACAAATTGTAAAATAAATGCCGCTCCTTGAAGCCATAAATGCTGTAATGGCCCAGATAATACAACTATAAATTCTTCCTTTAAAGGACGATTGCCATGTTCATCTACTTCAGCTACCCCGCCGAATGGAAGCAACATGATCGCTTTTATTCGCCAAGAAAAAAAATGAGCACTAATTGCATGGCCCATTTCATGAACAAAAACGATAAGCATTAACAAAAATAATGATTTAAAATTTGCAGTCACAACACTAAGCCCTATAATTACCCATAACAAAGGATGTATATGAATCTTCCGAAGTAGACCTAGATAGTTATTCAAATTTGATCACCTGAATTGGGTCTATAAAAGCGTCACCCTTTTTAATGGCAAAATAATAGGTACCTTTTTGCTTATCAGATAACTTTATTTTTCCTAATTCAGTTCCTTTTTTAACAAAATCATATAGGGCCACATTTACACTATCTAAATTTCCATACCATGATTTCGTTCCATCGGCATGCATGACAACAATTGTTAAGCCTGTTTCTGCCTTTTCACTAGCTTCAATAATGATTCCTTCATTCATTGCTTCAACAGTTGGTTTATTTGTTTCCACCATTATTCCCTGACCATTATCTTTAAATGACTCCAAGATCTTTCCTGATGCAGGTACAGCTAATTGAGCAGTTTGAGTGTTTTCATCAACCACATCGCTAGTTTCTTTGTTTGTGTTGAACAAAGCTAATGGTTCACCAAATTGATCACGATACCATGTTGAAACAGCAGCAAACTGAAATTCTTCTTCTAAAGAATAAGTAATTACCGATTTTGCTTGATCAAACATAGGAGATCCATTTTTAAAGACAATTGCTGTCACAAGTATCAAAACGGCAGATAATAAAACCTTAAAAATAAAAACCTCTGTTCGAAATAATGGATGTCCTGATTGATTTTTGTTAGGTCCCATATCATAATTCGGCGGAGCATAAAACCCACCGTGCCGTTCTTCATCAGACATAAATAACGATGTTCTTTTGGAATAATCCTGCTCCGAAGTCGTTCCTCGTTCTCTTTTTCTTTTAGCAATTCTTTTTCTTATTTCGTCCGCTCGATGACTCATCCCCATCCATCCTTTTAGCAAGTTTGTACAAGTCTATGCCTTGTCCTGTGGAGATATGATCAAAATCTTTTCTTTTTAAGGCTTGCTGTATGAAAGATTGTTGTTAATTCATCTAACTATGTGAACGTTTAACTTAGAAAATCGAAACAAAAAAAAGACTAGTGAGATTCTGCAGCTTCCTTCAGGAGCAAGAATGTAAACTAGTCGTTATATCATCATATTCTATTAAACTCGTACACCAAAAAATTTCTTCAGTTTTACTAGAACGCCTTTATTTGGTTCATCTAAAGATTGTAAAGGAACAGATTCACCTAAAATACGACGCGCTATATTACGATAAGCGATTGCAGCTCTGTTGTTTGGGTCCATTGCAATAGGCTCTCCATTATTAGAAGCTTTAATCACATCATCATCATCTGCTACGATTCCGATTAAATCGATTGATAGATGTGTAACAATTTCATCAACATCTAGCATATCACCATTTTTAACAAGATGATTACGAATACGATTAATCACTAGCTTAGGTGGTTCTATATCTTCTTGTTCAAGTAATCCAATTATTCGATCAGCATCTCGTACAGCTGAAATTTCAGGTGTTGTGACAACAACAGCTTTATCAGCACCTGCAACAGCATTTTTATAACCCTGTTCGATTCCGGCTGGACAATCTATAATAATATAATCATAATCTTGCTTTAACTCGTCAATAAGCTTTTTCATTTGCTCTGGTTTAACAGCGGTTTTATCGCTAGTTTGAGCTGCAGGTAATAAATATAGTAAGTCTTCAAATCTCTTATCTTTTACAAGAGCTTGATGTATTTTACATCGACCTTCTACTACATCTACTAAATCATAAATAATTCTGTTTTCTAATCCCATTACAACATCTAGGTTACGAAGACCGATGTCTGTATCTACAAGGCAAACACGTTTGCCCAATATAGCTAAAGATGTTCCAATATTAGCTGATGTCGTTGTTTTACCAACTCCACCTTTACCTGAAGTTATGACAATTGCTTCACCCATTGTTAGATTCCCCCTTCAAACCTTGTTAAATTAGGTCGTAAATGAGTAAGTTGCTGTAGTCGCTCAATAATCATTTCACCATTTTCATTAATATGTGCACATTCTAGTTCATTACCCTCATGAGGTAAATGATCTGGTGCACGATTAATTATATCACTAATACGCAATTGTGCCGGCTTCATTAAAGAGGCTGCAATTACGGCTTGTATATTTCCTTCAACACCTGCATGAGCAATTCCTCTTAAAGCACCCAGAACAAAGATATTCCCTGATGCTATGACAGTCCCACCTGGATTTACATCACCTATAAGTAGTAAGTCACCTTTAACTTTTAAGACTTGTCCAGATCGTACAATTTTAGCAACTGAAATAACCTCGGTTTCTCTTTTTAATCTAAGAGCCTCATCCTTTGTTATCACGTTACTTTCAATAGATTCGATCATTAAGTTACGCTTCTGTTTAATGATCAGTTCTAATTTTTCCCGTTGTTTCTTGTTTACAAAACGATTTCCTACTTTTACATTCACTCCGATCACGGGACCATCCTGCTGAATGTATTGTTTCAAAGATAGCATTTCCTCGAGTTCATGGAGTAATTGGTCAAAAGAACATGAATCATCGAGATGTAACGTTAAGCCATCTTTTGTGCCTTTTATCGTAACAAATTGTTGTTTTTGGACCTTCATGACGTTCACCTCAACGATTGTACTATTCGACAGAAATGCATGAAATCCTTCTTTTAGTAGATAATTATCTAATAGTTTTTAGGATCCTTCTGTTAATTCAGCATAACGAAGGATTAACTAAATTAAATGGCATTTACTTAATCCTCAGTCGTTTCAAGTTTTAACTTTGTTAAATACACTTTGATAGGATAACTAAACAAAATTGCAGCAATTAAATTCAATGATAAAGTCGGTAATAATCTTAAGGTTGTAAACTTGTAAAGTGATATATTAGTGACTCCTATCAAATAATTGACTCCATAAACATAAAATTCAAGTACTGATATAGATAAAATGATTAATAACCAGACGATCAATATATGTCCGTGTAATGCTTTCATTGCTTTATGAATAAGATAAGCCAATATTCCATAAGCAAATAAATAAATACCGATCACTTCTATAAAAACAATATCATGCAACAAGCCAAAAAAGAAGCCTAGGACCATACCTTGTGTACGATTCAAATAAACTGTAATAAAGATGACAAATATTAAGACAAACCGTGGAATAAATAAATAGTCTTCAGAAACAAAGGTAAAGTGGACTAAATGAGCAAATGAGCTTTCACTAATAAAAGCAAAAAGTACGAGAAAAGGAAGAAAGAAACGTTTCACGATTCTTCCTCCTCTTGCGTTAATACTTCTACTGGATCTTCTGATTCTGCTTGACGTTTTGCTACCCACACACGATCAAGATCATAGAAATTGGCAGTTGGCTTAATATAAGCCATTTGATCTAATCCATATGAATCAGGTTCAATTTCAATAATTTCACCAATCATAATACCACCTGGAAAAACTCCACCCAAGCCTGCAGTAGTAACCTTCTGCCCGACTTCTAGCTCCACCTTTGATTCAATACGACGAAGTAAAAGCGCACCTTTTTCTTCATCATACCCTTCAATTAAACCTGTTACTTTTTCTTTAGCTTCATTATCCGCCTCTTTATTTTCTTCAGTTGTTAGTGGTAGAACCTCAGCTGAAATCCTATTTTTCAAGTCTGTTGCACTTAACAATTGAACAGTTGAAGTGAATTGGGATGTTGACTTTACCTTCCCGATTAAACCTTGTGCAGTCACAACAGCCATATTTGGCTCTACTCCATCCTGCTCACCTTTGTCAATTGATAGATAATCATACCATCGATCAGGATTTCGACCGATAACAGCTGAAAAAATCGGATCATATTTTCTTAAATCTGAGATTGCCCCAAGTTCAGTTCTTAGCTTTTCATTATCAAGCTTATATTCTTGTAAATCAGCTTCTAACTGCATATACTCATCAAGCCTGCTTTTTAAAAGCTCATTTTCTTCGTATGTATTTTTAAGATCATTTACATTTTCAAAGAAGCCTGATACATATGATGCTGGTGTATGGAAAATTGATTGAAACACACTTACTGTATCTTGTATAAATTGTTCAGGCCAAGTTAACTTGCGATCTCCATTAATAGAAAAGCCAATCAATGCCACTAAAACAATAACACTTACTAGCAACAAGATGAGGCGTTTATTTAAAAAAAACTGTGGCATGATGAACACCCTCTTACCTTTTATTTCATCACAAATCGCGAGCAGATTTAAGCTTGGTCAAATAAAAGTTAATCATGAAAGAAGGGCTTCAACCCTTACTTTCATGATTCTATATCTAGAAAATGACACAAATTATGAACAAAAAGAATAATACTATTCATTTGTTATTGACCTAAGCTAACTTATACAATTTTTTTGCCAAGTATAAATACTTGCTCGCCTATAATTTCTTCAAAGCAATTATCTACTATCTCTTGCTTTGTTTTTAAATAAGTGTATATGCTCTAGTGCCTTACCAGTACCAATAGCTACACAGTCTAATGGATCTTCTGCTATTAATACGGGCATATTTGTTTCTTCACCAATGATTTTATCTAAATTGCGAAGCAGTGCACCACCACCTGTTAGCACAATTCCACGATCCATAATATCTGCTGCTAATTCAGGTGGAGTTTTTTCAAGTGTGTTTTTCACAGCATCAACAATTGTATAAACTGTATCTTTTAATGCATCTGCAATTTCAGCAGCTGTAATTTCAATTGTTTTTGGTAAACCAGTTAACAAGTCTCTACCTCTAATGTCCATATTTTCAACACCATCAGGAGATCCTGCTGATCCAACTTCCATTTTAATCGCTTCTGAAGTACGATCACCAATCATTAAGTTATACGTTTTACGAATATATGTAATAATCGCATCATCCATCTCATCACCAGCAACGCGAATTGATTGACTTGTAACAATTCCGCCAAGTGAGATAATGGCTACTTCTGTTGTACCTCCACCAATATCTACAACCATACTTCCTGTTGGTTCCCAAACAGGTAAATTAGCACCAATTGCAGCAGCAAAAGGTTCTTCTATAGTATAAGCATCACGTGCTCCAGCTTGTCTTGTTGCATCAATTACAGCGCGCTCTTCTACAGCTGTAATTCCAGACGGAACACAGATCATAACATAAGGTTTTCTAGAAAAAACACCTTTTGTTTTTGTTGCTTGTCTAATATAATATTTCATCATTGTTGCTGTTGTTTCATAATCTGCAATAACTCCATCTTTCATCGGACGAAGTGCAACAACATTACCAGGTGTACGACCAATCATATTTTTTGCATCATTACCGACTGCTACAATTTGCTTTGTATCTGTTTGTAAAGCAACTACAGAAGGTTCACGAACAACAATTCCTCTTCCTTTTACAAATACAAGTGTGTTAGCTGTCCCTAAATCTATTCCAAGGTCTCTTGTACCAATACCGAACATAGGGTGTATCTTCCTTTCTGAAACGAATATACTTTTTCTTATCTTTAGGAAAATTGATAGAAAACAACTTTCTATATTGTGGTAGTTAAACTACTTTCAATCATGAATGTTAGAATTTTCTTTATAAATTAGAGGAATTCTTCATTTGCTCTTCTTCATATTTCCTGCTATGAGCTTTATTTTAGAAGTGAATTTCTTTAAAAAGGCAAAAACCTAGTTTATAGAAAGAAACGAATCAAAAAAACTCATAAACCTTATTATATCGTATTTACGCAAAAAAAAAAGTATTACACGTAGCCTTTTTCTTTTAGACTAACAAATTTTTGTTCGCCAATTATAAGATGATCCAAAAGTTCTATACCTAAAACCTTTCCACATTCTGCTAATCTTTTCGTTACTTCGATATCCTCTCTACTTGGTGAAGGGTCTCCTGATGGATGATTGTGAATACAAATAAGTGAGGCTGCAGATCGTTTAAAAGCTTCCTTGAACACCTCTCGCGGATGAACGATCGAGGCATTCAAACTACCGATAAACACTGTTTGTTTATGAAGAACTTGATTTTTTGTATTTAAATATAAACAAACAAAATGCTCCTGACTTAAAAACCTCATTTCCTCCATCACATAATTCGCACCATCTTGTGGGGAGCGGATCACATAACGTTCATCATAAGTAAGACGATTCATTCTTCTTCCAAGCTCAAGAGCAGATAAAATTTGAACGGCTTTTGCATTTCCAATGCCTGATATCGTTGTAATTTCTTCAACAGATGCATCCTTTAACATTCTCAACCCTTCAAAATGCTTTAATAAACGTTGAGAAAGATCTAAAACCGATTCCTTTTTCGTGCCTGTACGAAGTAAAATGGCTAAAAGCTCCTGGTTTGTAAGCTTATCAGCACCCTCCTTTAACAAGCGTTCTCTAGGTCGTTCATCTTCGGGAAAATCACGGATTTTAAAAGTTGACAGCTCCATTTGTCCTCCTTCATTTCCCTTTCTGCTCAAATATTTATTTTCTATGTGTATTATAATGTTCCTACGTACCCGTTTTATTCCATGTTGTTTTAATTGGGTGTATTTGAAAAACTTGTTTCAAAAAAGAGGCTCAAATATTTAGAAATAGCCTATTTATCTGCTAAATCCCATTTCCTTTAATTCTCTGCTTGTTCTGGCAATCGGCAGCCCAACAACAGAAAAATAATCACCTGATATTTCTTTTACTAAAAGTGCGCCAAGACCCTGAATACCATATGCACCCGCTTTGTCCATCGGTTCACCTGATAACACATAGTCCTCAATCTCACTTTCTGTAAGGTGATAAAAAGTTACGGCCGTTTTTTCATGAAAAGTATGAATTTTTTCTCCATTAATAATCGACACACCTGTAAAAACCTCATGTGTTTTACCAGATAGATTTCTAAGCATTTTCTTTGCTTCGTCATGACTTTTGGGTTTACCTAGCATTTTATTATCGCTAACAACAATCGTATCGGAGCCAATAACAAATGCATGCTGATGTTCTTTTGCTACACCTTTAGCTTTTTGTTGTGCTAATGATTGAACCATTTCTGCTGGTTGTAGCTCCTCGTCCATAACTTCCTCTACCAAACTTGGGATCACCTCAAATGGCAGCTGAAGAAGCTCGAGTAGTTCTTTTCTACGGGGAGAAGCTGAAGCTAAGATGAGGTTTGATTTCATGATGTTCCGTCCTTTCTTCGTTTCAGATAAGAAGATACTTCTACATCTTACCAAATCAAGTGTATCGTAACAATTTAGCATTTTTCATTTTTGGAGATAAATAAAAAAGAAGAGGAGTACCTACATTAATGTTAAAAACAAAAAAAGCCGCAAAAAATGCGACCTTTATCATATTTTTGTCTTTGTTACGATAGTGGTTTAGGAGTAACTTTCTCTCTTTATTAAGATTTTATTAAAATTTATCTAAAAATACTGTTTTAGGTTTTCGATGCTACCTTACTTCTTCTGTATAGCCTGCACAACCTCTAACAAATTTTGCTGTGCTTGCCATCCGTTTTGTTCTTTAAGACTTGAAACAGCTTGTAGTAGCTTATCAACCAAAGGCTTTTCAGCATCATTAGGTGAAATTGCGTTAATTTGCGTCTCTAATTTCGTAATATTTTCGCTGCTTACGCCTGATCCAGTAGCAGCGGCTGATGCTAAGGGTGATAGCTCTGTAATTATGTTTACCCATTGATCCGCAGAGCTACTTGTAGAAACCTCAAGTCCGAGCTGCTTACCTCCCCAAAACTTCACAAACTGCTTTTGTTTATAAATCTCATTAAGTGCATCAGTTTCTGTCTTCGCTTTACCTAAGCCTGCGATAACTGTAAATTTACCATCAAGCTCTAATACTGTTGATGCCAAGTTCTTATCTTTTATTTGTGCTGCAAGTGTTTCTGCACCTTCTTTAGCAGTGAAGCTTCCACCTTGAACAGCATAAACTTGAAGTGTGGCATTTGATGAAGCAGATGTACTTGTGTCAGTAGCTTCTTCACCACCTGCTGGATCTTCTCCGGTTTCTCTCGGAACCACAACATCAGTTCCTCCACTCGGATTAGCCATAACTGGCATATCTTTGTTTGATAAAAAATTTAAAGCAATATAACCGAACCCTGTTCCTACTCCTATTGCTAATAAAACAATTGTGACGATTTGTTTAAATGGAAAAGCAATATGAGGAACCTTACGATTACTTTTTTTCGAGTAAAGATAAGGTGCTACGGTTGAATTTGAATATACCTTCTTCTTTTTTGGTGATGTCACAACCTTCGGATCTTCTTTAAAATCAGAATCCTCTTCATCAGGTAATAGCCAAGGAAATTCTTCTTCATCATTTATTGGCTGTTTAGCTGAAGCCATCTCTTTCTCAGCTTTCACCTTTTCCTCCCATGTTGAAAATGAAATCTCCTTTGAAGGTTCATTACCTTGTGACAATGGACGATCTTCACCATTTATTTTAATTTTGATAGTCTCAGACGATTGCTTGTCCATATGCCTACCACCTTTCTCTTCAATTCCGTTCACACAGCATGGCTATAATGCTATCAGAAGAACAAAAAAAAAGAACAAGACATTTGTCGTCTCATCCTTAATATTTTTCGTCAATTTTTTTATTCTTCTTCTTCATCTTCTTTTATTATATCTGTAAACGGATTTTCCTTTTCACTTGGTGAAGGAACCGAAAACGGTGGAAGCTGTTCACGAAGCTCATCAAGTGTTGGGAAATAGTAAGTAGAAACAACCACTTTATATTCATATGTTGTATCGGGATCTTCAACAATTTGAATAAGCTCAGGAAAACCCTCTACCTGTAATGACTCAATTTGTGTAATACGATTTGTATTTTCTAGTATCTTTATAAAATCCTCTAATTCGTAGTAACTAGGAGATTTCACATCTAGCTCAACTGTTAGCTTCTCTAAGCCTTCAGGAATAGCTTCCGTGTTACTAGACTCCGATTGCTCTGCTTCATTACTATCTTCATTATCTGGATCTAATTTTTCATCATAGGCTTCAACCATTTCGTCACCCTGGTCTTCTTCTTCAACCATTCCACCATCTTGAAAAGAAATAGATGTAATTTCGCTGCTAGACATTGTTTCAGCTTTTTCTAGCTCTAAAAGAAACTGCTCTTCAAATGGACTAACAGGTAAGATCTTTTGCAATTCAACCGCTGATAATAATGCCTCTTCTGTTGAGGAACCGGTTGATTTCTGCATCGATTCTATTAATTTGTTTTCTGTTTCAATTCGATTTTGTAAGCTAGTAAGCTCTAGATTTTTAGGCTGTACAAAAAGCACATATGAAAAATAGCAAGCTAAAGCAGCTAATAAAAGAGCTAGAACAATTATTATAGTATGTTTTTTTCTCCATTCAATCATTTCTCATTGTCCTCCTCTTGAATTGCTTTAAGGACAGTACGATCAATTAAAAGCTGATATGTTGCTAAATAACGTGGAACTGTTTCATCTTCATTCTGTAAAGTTACTGTTTCTACAGTAGACAATTTTACAGTTTCCAAAATCTCTAATTCTTTTAAACGACTTAAATAAAATGCAGCTTCACGTGAGCTTTCAAATTGAATAAGTAAATTTAATGAAGAACTGTTTTCATAATCTAAACCATAAAAGTATCCTTTTTCAGGTAAAATTTTAGTTAATTCATTTAAAATCGGCACAAAATCTACTGGATACTTTTCTGACCATGAAATTGCTTTCTCAAGTTCAGAAACAGCTGAGCTTGCATTACTTTGATTTGCCTGTTGCTGTAGAACTTCTGTTTGTTTTTGAGCTAATGTATATTCTTGCTCTAATGCGCTAATTTCTTTATTCTTTTGATTTCCTAAAGAAACGATAATCATCACTGTAGTAATAATGATCACGATTAATGAAGCAGCAATTAATAGATTGGTGTAATCACGTTTTTGCTTCTGAGGTAGTAAATTAATTTCAGCTAACATTTGCTTACACCTCTTTTAATGCTAAGCCAAGAACAGTTTGAAACTTACTCGGAACAGCTAGATTTTTATACGTATACACTCGATTTTGATAATGTGTGATTGAAATCGTTGTAATAGCATTTGTTAATAGTGTAAGGAGTTCATCAATATATGGATTATCTCCCACTAAGATAATTTGGGTGATTTGTTGATCTCCTTGATGAATACTGAAGCGGTAAAAATTAATAATTTTTTCAATTTCCTTTGCCACATCTTGAAATTGTACCAATAATGGTTCTTTTTCCTTCAACTCATATTTATAGAAGCATTGTGTTTCAGCATCGATTTGATACGTCCAGTCACGCATTTCACCTTCAAGTTGCATATGTCTTGTAAAAATAGGCTTTAAATTTTCAAAAATACTAAAATTAATGCAATCAAGTTTTACTTCAATTAATAATGTGTTTTCCTTTTGTGTTACTTTTTGCATTTTATATAGATAACGATACATGCTTAATGATGACAAATCCGCAACACTTGCTGTAAGCTTCACATTGTCTAAAAGTTCGATGTATTCTTTTATCATTGTTTCTGGTGCTGCAAATAAAAGAATCTCTTTATCATTTTCTGTTTCATTTAGTAAAACAAAATCAAAAACAGGCTCTTCAAATGGTAGATGAATATTATTACCTAGCTCTAAATACAGATAACCTTTTATCTCATCTTCACTCAATTCTAAAGGAACCTTAACTTTACGAACACTCACAGCAGAATCAGGTGTTATAAAACGGACCTTTTTCCCTTTAATACCCCAGTCATTTATGCTTTGTTCAAGTATCATGGAAAGCTTCTCAAAATCCTTAATACTTCCATCAACAACAACACCTTCTGGAAGGTAATTTTCAACAAAACGACTTACAACAAGTGGATCACTGCTTTTTAACTCAAGTAATTGTATTGAATAATTTGATATATATAAATTCACAAATTGATGATTTTGACGAAATAGCGAAAATGCCATTTATAAAAACCCCTTCTTAATAAAAGTAAGAAAAGAAGTACGATAAATACAGGTGAATTAATTCATTTCCAAAGAAATATGAAAGTAGTGCACCCACAACTAAAAATGGACCAAATGGAAAGGGCTTGCCCTTTTTAACAGAGCCTGTCATCATTCCAAGGAACCCAACAATCGTTCCGACCAAGGTAGCCAGAAAAAAGCTTAAAAGAACAAGCTTCCAGCCGAGAACGATCCCAAACACAGCGAGAAGCTTCATATCTCCTCCGCCCATACCACCACGACTAACTAATATGACAACAAGGGGAACTAACCCACCAATAAGAAAGCCTGCAACAGGATCATACCAAGGATCAGCTGGGATGAACACTCTTTCCACAGTAAAAAGGACAAGAAAAAACAAATTCACTTTATCTGGAATAATCATATATTTTAAATCAGAAACAGTCACAATCATACATAGAGAAATAAGTGACCATGCTAAAATCAATTCCTTTGACCATCCCACCAACATCGGTGAAATCGTAAAAAGAATTGCCGTTACTAGTTCAATAGATGGATATAAAGGTGAGATTGATGTTTTGCAGTTTTTGCACTTACCGTTTTGAAAGAGGTATGAAAAAATCGGAATTAGTTCTAGAGCTGTTAGTTTCTTGTTACATACTGGACATGCTGAGCCAGGATATGCGATTGATTGTTTTAATGGGATACGCATTCCTACAACATTATAAAAGGAGCCAAGAACTGCGCCAAGGATGAAGATGTAGGTGTATAGGATGATGGTTGTTGGCATTGTTTTTGGGCTCCTTTTTAATAGAAAGATAGATAGTCCATTGAAGGACTATCTATTGTTATTCGTTAATTATGTCTTCCCTATCTAGTTCTTCTGCGTTAGGTAACGGAGTATCTACATAATCGGTTGTTCCATCGGATAATTGCACCTGATACTCTGTATTTCCTTCAGCATTTTCAATTACTAGAACAGTAGTTTCAGTTCTATCATAGTTTGCATCTGAAGATGGGTCCGTAATATCTTCAATGTGATTAGCTGTTATTAATGCTCCCAGAGTAATTGATGTGCCAGTTGTATCAATATCAAGATTATCTGTTGTAACCATTAATCTAGCAGAGTTTGCAATTTGTTTTGCATTAGCAATATGGGCATCAACTCGAGAATTATTAATCATCCCACCAATAGCCGGAATCGCAATCGCAGCAATAATCCCTAAGATAACAACTACTGCTAAAAGCTCAATAAGAGTTAAGCCGCGCTCATTTTTTACTAGTTTTTTAAACATTTTTAGTTCCTCCTAATATATTAGTTCTAATTCCCTAAATCTATTACCTATTATACATGAGTAATCATCACTATGAATATAAAAAATTTGTAAATTCACATTTGAACATGGTTAAAAATGTCAAACATTGGAACGATTATCGCGATCACAATTGTTCCGACAATACCAGCAAGTAAAACAATCATTAGTGGCTCAATTAGTGATTTGAGACGATCTGTACTGTTTTCTACTTCTTCTTCGTAAAAATCGGCTACTTTTCCGAGCATTTCATCTAGAGATCCCGTTTCCTCACCAATCGCAATCATTTGAGTGACCAATGGTGGAAATGCCCAGTGTTTTTTCATTGGCTCTGTTAAAGAACGACCATTTTCAAGAGACGTTCTAGAGCTTGCAATGACCTTGGCAATCACTTCGTTTTCAACGATTTTTTCAACAATCATCAATGATTGAAGAATCGGTACTGAGCTTGAAAACAGTGAGCTTAGTGTTCTTGTCATTCTAGCAAGAACAGCTTTTTGGATCATGCTCCCGAAAATCGGCATTCTTAGTGCTGCAACATCTAGATAGTATTTTGTTTGTTTATTTTTCCTGAGAGCAAAAAAAGTCACAAAAACTGCAACAAAGAAAGCAATCACAATATACCAGTATTCCTGCATGAAAATACTAGAATTTAAGACAAATAGCGTAATTGCTGGTAGTTGTGCTCCAAAGCCTTCGAACATAGATACAAATGTTGGTACAACAGATACTAAAAGAAAAATCACAACAACTATTGCTACAATTGCAACAGCCATAGGATACGCTAATGCAGATTGTATTTTTTGTTTTGTTCGATTTTGTTTTTCATATTGAATGGCTAGTCTTTCAAGTGTTTCTTCCATGCTTCCGCTTGCTTCACCAGCTTTGATCATGTTCACAAACATTGATGAAAAGATTTTTTTATGCTTAGCAGCTGTAGCAGATAATGATTGTCCAGATTTTAGGTCATCTTCCATTTGCTCTAAAGCATTACGAAGTGCTTTACTACTTGTTTGTTGAGAGAGGATATTTGTTGCATCAACTATTGTGACACCCGCTCGAAGTAATGTAGCAAACTGTCTTAAGTAAATAACAAATTCTTGAAGCTTGACAGGATTTCCAATCGAAATATCCTTTGTTAGAAGTGTTTCGGGAATTTCTTCAATACTTGTAATCCGAATTCCAAGTTCGCTTAGCTTTAATACGGCTTCCCGCTTAGAGCTTGCTGTTACTCTTCCTGATTTTTTCCCTGAACGCTCACGGCCTTCATATTTGAACTTTGGCATTATTCTGATGTCCTTTGCTTATACGGTAATGCTGATTCAGCAGAAATAATTCCGTTTTTCACATATTCTGTTAAACTACTTTCAAACGACTGCATCCCTTGAGCTCGACTTGTTTGAATAACACTAGGAATTTGATATGTCTTTTCGTTTCGGATGAGACTTGAAACAGCTGAATTGTTTAAGAGTATTTCAATCACTGCTCGGCGACCTTTTTTATCAACTGTTGGAAAAAGTCTTTGAGAAATAACACTTACTAAAACAGATGCAAGCTGTAAACGAATTTGTGGCTGCTGATTTGCTGGGAATACATCAATCATTCGATCAATTGTTGAAGCAGCTGAAGATGTGTGCAATGTTCCTAAAACAAGATGCCCTGTTTCTGCCGCAGTTATGGCCGTATGAATAGTTTCTAAATCTCGCATCTCACCAACTAATATAACATCAGGATCTTGACGCAGTGCAGATTTCAAGCCTGAAGCAAAGCTCATTGTATCAAAGCCCACCTCACGCTGATCAACAACACATTGCTGATGTTTATGCAAATATTCAATAGGATCTTCCAACGTAATAATATGACGCTTCATTGAACGATTCATAAAGTTAATCATGGATGCAAGTGTTGTTGATTTACCACTACCAGTAGGACCTGTGACTAATACAAGTCCATGTGGCTTTTCCACGATATTCTTTAGTATAGCTGGCAAATGCAATTCATCTAAAGAAGGGATATTTCTTGGAACAATTCGAATGGCAAGCGAAATACATGAACGTTGGCGGAATGCATTTACCCTAAATCGCGAAATACCAGGAATACCATATGAAAAGTCAAGATCTCCTTTTTCTTCAAGCAACGGCCATTTTGCTTGAGAGATCATTGCTTTGGCCATTCCTTCCGTATCAGCAGGCATCAAAAAATCTTCACCAATTTTAACTAAGTCACCATTGACTCTCATTATAGGAGGTACACCTACAGATAAATGAATATCTGATGCATTCTTTTCAAATGCGAGCTTTAAAATGGCATCAATTTTGTTCTTCATCATATCACCTACTCTGCGACTGCTACCCGCAAGATTTCTTCCGTTGTTGTTAATCCTTGCTTTACTTTTAATAATCCATCATCAATTAAAAAGATTGTTTTATTTTTAATCGCTAATTCTCTTAGCTTACTAAAAGATTCGTTATTCATGATCACACGCTTCATTTCATCATTTAACTCTAGTAGCTCATGAATGGCAATACGACCTTTATAGCCTGTCATATTACACGTACCACAGCCTTTGCCGCGAACTACTTTATCAATCGATAATCCTCGTTTAGCAAATATTTCAATCTCTCTTTTTGTTGGAGCTTGCTCTGTGGCACAATCTCGACATACTTTTCGTACAAGACGTTGAGCAACAACACCTGTTAAAGAGGAAGCAACTAAAAACGGCTCAACACCCATATCAATTAGACGTGTAATGGTTCCTAGAGAATCATTTGTATGAAGTGTACTTAATACTAAATGACCTGTTAATGATGCTCGAACAGACGTATCAGCCGTTTCACGATCACGAATTTCCCCGACCATGATAATATTAGGATCTTGACGCAAAATAGAGCGCAATCCTTTTGCAAATGTCATTCCAACATTTGCATTCACCTGAATTTGATTGATTCCTTCAAGCTGATATTCAACAGGATCTTCTATCGTAATGATATTAACTTCCTCAGAATTCAAGTGATTTAATGCTGCATATAAAGTAGAGGATTTACCAGAACCTGTTGGACCCGTAATCAAGACAATACCTGTTGGATTTTCAATCAACTTCACAAAACGTTTAAAGTTCAAGCTATTAAAGCCTAATTTATTTAAGTCATTTAGCGTGCTTCCAAGATCTAAAATACGCATAACAATTTTTTCACCATATACAGTCGGTAATGTTGAAACACGTAGATCAATTGGATGAAATTCAATATGCATTTTAATTCGTCCATCCTGTGGAACACGATGTTCTGTAATATCTAAGTTTGCCATTATTTTTAATCTGGCAATAAGAACACTTTGCATATGCTTTGGAAAAGTTCGTTCATTTTTTAATACACCATCAACACGATAGCGAATTAACACTTTCGTTTCTTGGGGATCTATATGAATATCACTGGCTTTTTGTTGTACTGCATTTTGTAATATTTGATTAACAAGACGCACAACTGGTGAATCTTCACTAGTAATCTTCTCTTCTTGAACATCATCTTGAACGTTTAATTCACTCATGATGTCTGACATGCTGTCATCGATTTCATAGTATTTATTGATCGCTCTTAAAATATCATCTTTAGAAGCAATCGCTGTTTCGATTTGAAAGCCTGTTAAAAGTCTAAGATCATCAATCGCATAGAAATCCATTGGATCTGCCATTGCAACAAATAACTTGTCACCTTCAATTTTAATCGGAATCAATAAATTACGTTTGACCATTTCCTTTGGCACAAGTTTAACAAGCTTCTGATCAAATGGAAAACGGTAAAGACTCACATGAGGAATGCCTAGCTGAAATTCTAGCACTTCAATTAGCTGCTGCTCTGTTATATATCCTCTTTCAAGAAGAGCGTCACCTAGTTTTTGACCTTTAGGTTTCTCTACTAATGCAACTTGCAATTGTTCCTCAGAAATCAGTCCTGATTCTACTAATAAATCGCCTAATCTTTTTCTAGTATCGTTCATTAAAGATCCCTTCTTTAGCAGATATTATTTTTCAATCACTTTACTAGGGTTTTCCCAAATTACTGTATCTTGATTCGTATTATGATCTGCATCACTTTCTTGAGATTTTGAATCAGCTTGCTCTTCATTCTGATTAGAACCGGTCGTAACTTCTTCATTTTCATCCTGATTTAGTGCTTCACCATTAATTGAATCACTGTTTATGATATCTTCTTGATTTTCCGTTTTTAATAAGTTATTAATTAAACCAGTTTCAATGATCTTATAAGTTGGTGGATAAAAGTCTTCTGAAATTTGTTCTGTTTCAATTAAACCACCATCTAAATCAAAAACATTTCTTGTTACAATGATATAAAGTCCTTCTTTTCCTTCTTCAACAACATTTTCCTCATTTTCATCTAGTAAGCTAGTATATCGGATAATTCGTTTAGGCGGATACGAGGTTTGCTCTGATAACTTCAATTCATATTTATATAAAAATGGTGCTCCATTTACTGTTACATGAAGAACAGAATTTGTTAGTTGAAAATCGATTGTATAATCATTTTTATTTGGATTAAACCATTTTAAATCTAATTTACTTGGTATGACAGATGCTTCATAACCTAATTCTATTTTCTCTGAAAGCTCTAAGCTTGTATGTCTTTCAACAACTTCAAAGTTTGTTAGTAAAATAGTTTTATAAAGAGCTGAAGCTACTATATTTAATCCAACTTCTGAAGGCTTTGTTATATCCTTTGTTAACTCTAATAAAGATACTTGTGATTGAGCAGGTACAGAGATACTTCCAATTGAATCAATTAACGGTTGAATTTGGTCAATTTCTGATGGTACTGAAACAAAATTTTCTGTAGCAATTGAATTTAAATCACCTTTTACATAAGCTTGAATGGAATAAAACTGTTGTTCAGCTGCTAATCCACTTATAGCATTTAAGAAAACTGACTGAAGCTGAGTATGATCAATCGTTGTATAACGGTCTCCTAATTCACTTCTTAAATCAGCTTCATATACTTCTTGATTAATAGAAACAACAAGTGGGTTATTTTTGCCATTAACTACAGCGTCGAGAGTACTCGGAATATCTATGACAAAGAAGTCTTGATCAATCACCATATTTTGTTCATTTATTGATATTTGCAAGTATTCACTAGCAAACCATTCTGTAATTTCATCATTTAGTTCTTGCGCTGCCTGATCATTTGATAAATTTTCTATTGTTACAGAAGCAATCTGTGTTCCGGGTTCAAAGGTACCTTTGTTTGCAATTAAATCAAATGCCTTTACACCTATGTGTGAAAAGCTAATTAAATAAATCACTGAAAGAAGTAGGACAACAAAAAGCTTCACACCTTTGTTTACATTCACAACTCATTGCTCCTTCTACATTTCTGTATTCATCGAAAGCTCTACAAATGTACTAGGTCCTTCATTTTGTGCTTTTTGAATATCCTCTTTTGTTAAAACAGTATCTTTTGCAATTAATACAGTACTGTCTGAAGCTAATATATCCTTAATCACAACTTTACCTTCTAATAATTTAATTTGCTTTTCTTTAATAACTTCAATTTGTTGATTGTTCAAGTCTTCAAACTTATCTTCTTCTTGAGGTATTAAATCCTCAATTAATTCTTCCGCTACTGGTTCATCACTTTCTGGCTGTTTTACTAGCTCATGCTCTGAATGTAATAAATTTTCAGCTGTTTCTTCATTAACAACTAAAATATCTTTTCCAAATGTTAAAACATTTTCCGACTTAATAAATACATGTTGATCATTTACAAGTAATTGAAGTCCAATAATTACACCATTATCTTCATCAAGAAAATATTCCTTTGCTTCACCAAGCAACTGACCTTTACGAGTAATAACTCGGGTATCTGTAATTTTAATACGCTTGTTCACTAGCTGATTAGCTATCGGAATTTCGTTCAAATCAATAATCACATTATCTGAATCAATTGTTACAGCAAATTCACCAATACCGATGACTTTACTAAAAGGAATTGCTTTTACGCTCACTTGCCAATCTTCGTGCTCAACTGTTAAGAAATCGACCGTACCCTTTTCAGGATTAACAACAAGAGACTTCACATTTCCAAGCTCTAAACCATCTGATATGCTTATAATTGGTAACCCAACAACTTCAGTACTTTTTTTCATAAACTTCACACACCTATTCTTTATATTTTCACGTTAATTAGTTGGTTATTTAATCCATGTTAACTGTTCAACTAATAGTGGGTATTTCTCTAATTTCCGACTTATCTCAGAGAGAAACAAATCATATTCTCCATCTACTAAACACTCTTGATAATGTATAAGTAGTTCTTTAGAAAATAAAAAACACTCTTTTGGAGATTTAGCATCTTCAATTGCCTTTTTTAAGACTTCTTCATACTCTTCACTTGAAAGAGACTTTTTATAAACCGAGAATTGGTCTAGCAGCATGTCCAATATATCATTTTGAAGAAAATCACTATCTCTTGTATTCTCTTGAATTTCTTCAACTTCTGCAGAATGATCTGTTATTTGATTGAAATGAATGTCATCAATTTCAATTAAAGCAGCTTCATCTGTGTTTTCTTCAATTTTTCTTTCTTCATTTTCAACAACCTTATAATCAGGTAATTGTTGACTTACTTCTTCAGATTTCGTGTTGTTATCCTCCATAGAAGTATGTAATGGAGAGTCTTCATTTTGTTTCTCTGAATATTCATTTATCAAAGTTTCAAAAAGATCATCTCTTGAAGAAGTTTCTGTTATACCGAATTCATCTACTGATTCATAAACAGATGAATGATCTTCTTTATGCTCAACTTGATCTCGACCTTCAAACAACTCTAATAGAAGATCATCAGAATTTAGTTCTTTTTCTTCTTCTTGTTCTTCCGAAGATTCGATTGTCGCAGCAGTTTCTTTTATTATCTCATTGTCTTCTGAACTAGACGTTTCACGACTTTGAAGATCTTCTCTAGAATCTAATGAATCAAAGAAATCTTCAAAGAAATTCTCCTCTTGTACCTGAGACTCACTGTTCTGGGCTTGAATTGTATTTTCCAATTCAGCTTCCTCTTTGAGAACTTCTTCATTTATTTCTTCATATATATTTTCATTTGTTGTATCAGCAGCTTTATCTATATCGTTTACTTTCTGTACATTTTCACTATTCACAACTAGTTCAATTGTACTATCAAAAGCTTTTTCATCTTCCCAAACCAATTCTTCTGTATCATCATCCAGAAATTCGGTTTCAAAGAGAGCTTCTTTATCTCTTAGTAAATAAGCAATTGCAGCCAACAAAATAAGTATGGCTAATGCTGATTGCCAAGTAGGAATAACTTGAAGCGTAAAAGTAAACATCGCTGAACATAACAAAGCAACACCTGATAAAATAAGCTTCCCTTTCTTATTTAACCCAATTGGAACAAGTAGTAAGATTGGAACTAATATCAGAAAACCTACTAAAGTAAACAAATATAAGTGCAAGAACTCACCCCACTTAATAATTAAGTAATTTTTCCTATTCCTCTAACATTTATCCTATAAAAGATCTAAAAAAAGACAAATATCGACCATAACTTATTGTATAATAAACTTGACCTATTTGAAAGAAGGGATTGGAATGAAATTCAAATTGGCAAAACTTTTCACCCATAACAAAGGATTCACTTTAATCGAAGTTATGTTATCTATCGTTATTTTTAGTATTTTAACACTAGGTATGCTTACTCTTTTTTCACAAGCAATGACTTATACACAAAAAAGTGAGAATGATACAATTGGTGTGTATGCTGCTAGAAACATGCTTAACTTTATTGAGCAAAGAGATTTCCAAGAAATGAAAACAAATTATGTAGATTCTTTAACAGAAGAAGGAGCAGCTTCTACATTTGTTTTAAAAAGCAATATATGCCGTCAATGGTATCCAGAAAATGATCCAGCTACTTTAAAAAAACGAGAGTTATGTGAATCTACATTTGAACCTTATATTAATAACCGACAATTTGATATTGATGTAGAGCTACAGAAGCATAATGATTCTGCACTGCGCGATTCATTAATTCCAACTAAAGTAACAGTTAAATGGGAAGATGATAACGAATCTATACTAGAGGGGTTTATAACGAATGAAAAGCTTCGTTAAAAAATTTCACAATGAAAATGGAATCACACTAATTGAAGTCATGGCTACAATTGTTATTTCATCAATTATTTTAGTTGTTGTCTATAATGTGTTTATGATGGGAATTAAAACCTATGAAAAAGTTGGTATTGAAATGCAATTACGAGATGAAGCAGATCATATTGTTTCATCCATTCTACAAACTCTCTATGAAACACCGATTGATTCTGTAGAAGATTGTGGCAATAACTGTTTGAAAATAAGCCAAGATCAATCTTTTGTTGTAGATCAAGATTTCCCTTCTTTAATTAGAGAGGAAACAGCTGATAAAAGCCTAAAAGAGGAACATAAAGTAACTTTATCTGCAAACTCAGTTGAATTGTTATCAACAGTTGGTGAAGCTGATCCTATTGCTAGAAACCTATTAACTAATGATTATTCATTAATTTTCGAACAGAATTCAGAAGGTGAAGAAATTGCTTCGAGAATAAATTTATTGCAATGTATAAATGAAGATGGAGAACCAGGCTGTGAAAGAGGACTAATTGAAGTTGTTTTAGAGCTTCAGCATAATAACTTTACAGAAGATCAAGTAATATCAGTTAAACCTATTAAGCTTGAAAGTAAGTTTGGGTTTTAAGTGAGGTGCAAAACATGAGGAATGAACAAGGACAAACATTGATTACAGTTTTGCTTGTTTCTTTAATTTTTACTGTTTTAGGTTTAACAATAGTTGCAGCTTCTATTAATAGTAATCAACGAACTGGAGTTAGAATTGATGAAATAGAACTAACAACAGAGGCGACCAAGATCTTGAATGAAGGTATCGCGAAATTCACAAAAGAAGCTAGTGGATTTCAATTACTGGAAAGAGATCTTGCAACGTTTGATGATAAGTTTCTACCAATTATCAACGAATTAAAAAATGAAAATATTATTGTAACCGATGTATCCAAACAAGATAAATACAAGATTGACACCAGCAAATATTTCACACGCATCTTCGAGTTATCTTATATAAACAAAAATACGGACGGAGCAAAAATCGCAAAAAAAATCACAAGAACTGTTTATTTATCTCCGACTCCAAGCTTCTTAAATTATGCAATCGGATCTGGTCCTGACGGATTAGTTACATTAAACGGTGCTGCAGATATTAAAGGTGATTTGTTTTCTGGAGACTTAAACACTAATGATATCGCTTATTTTGAGGATGCGAATTCCACACCAGATAATCCATTACAAGAAAAAGACACGTTATTGCCAAGGATTAATGGAAATGTATTATTGAAAAACCAATTAAATAGTTTAACAGCTTTACCTCGTACAAAAGAAGAGTATGATCAGTCATTTGATCCAGAATCGATTTTGACCGTTACCCAAGATACTTCAGAGTTTATTGATGTGAATTTCGGAAATACAATGGCTCAATTGTTTAATGAGCTTTCATATGGATTTACAGACGATATGTTTACAAGTCGTTCAAACGTTCACCTATCTGTTGAACAATTATTGAAAAGTTGTGGAAATCAACTTATCCCATCATCTTCATTTCTTTCTACTCAAACAGAACGATGTGAAAATGATATAGAACTACTAAGCTTTTCATTAAATGAGCAAATCGATTTTGACTATTTGACTGGTAAAATAAAACCTACTAACCCTAGAACATATGTATATTCTAGTTCTGATCCTTCTGCTGTTGGTAAGTTGATAAACCCAGCGTCTAATGATTATCCTCCTTTATATATTACAAAGGATGTAGTCATGCATGACGATAGCTGGCTTGTTGTACATGGTGATCTTGTTATCTTCCCTAAAGATAAAACAGTTAATCTACAAGGAAATATCGTTGTGACTGGTAACTTAGTTATTGAGGGTAATAATGAGGAAGGTCTCGAAAAAGAAGATGATAATCTTCTGGTAGATTCAACGATTTATGTTCTTGGAAAATCAGATATAACAAATACAAATATTAAAGGACTTAATGAAAAACAACTTGTTCTGATTTCACAAGAGGATATTTTAATTAATAGAATAAATGAATTCAAAAATATTACAGATGATATTCAAAAATTAGATGCATTCTTCTATACACAAAAAAGTGCTGATTTATATGGTGTTGGTTCACTATTCTTAATAAATGGAGGCATATTCGCAAGAGATACACTTACTGTTAACGCAATTCGGCAAAATGAAATTGAGAAAAAACTACATTCTACTAATAATAAAATTGATCTTTTACAAAGTATAAAGCCTGTAAGTTTTCAAAAAAGTGAACAATCTAGATTCCAAGTGGAACAAGATTTAAAAGTATTAGCAGATCAAATAGATTCATTGCCTAAGGTGGATCGATTTCAAATATTGTTAGATCAACCTGTAATAAGTAATGCTCCATTTTAAAGTGATTCTGGAAATTAATATAAAAATAAAAAAACTCGAGTTGATCAATGTCAACTCGAGTTTTTTACCATTTACCATAAGAATCAGAATCTTCTCCAGATTCTGTCCCACCTTCTGGATTTGTTCCACCTGTAGTGCCATCTTCTTTCTTTATTACAATCGTCATTTCATCAGAGATCGTCGGATATTTATAATCAGCAACTGCTTTGATCTCAGTAAAACCTATAGTCTCTCCTTTTACATACCATTCATTCCCAATCTTTTCTATAGATATTGGTGAAGTGTCTCCAATATTAAGTACTTCTTTAATGGTTTTATTTGTCGCATTCAAGGGAGTAAATGATAGGTAATCTTCTACCTTAATTCTTTCACCTATTTTAATCGTTTTTGTTTTTTGCCTAAACTCAATTTTCTTTAGAGGAATGACTACATTTACATCATATTTTAATCCACGTTTAGCATTCTTCCCTGAATTGTAAAGTACATCAAAAGAAAAACTGTAATCTCCAGGGCTGGTAAATATTAATGGCAAATTATATTGTAAGGATTGATCTCCAGCTTGAGGAGGGGTCGGATTGAATTTAATATCGCTTAAATTCATATAAACAACATCTTCGTTTTTTCCATCTACCTCTTCTTTTATTATCCTAACTTTATCATTTTGTTGAACTGTCACTCCTGATGGTAAAACAAATCTGATAAATCCATTAGATAATGAAGGATATTCTGCTGAAATACTATCAGAAATATCTTTAAAGACATCTACTATATTCTCACCTGAAGCTCTTTCTGCTTTACCGTTTGACAAGCTAGATAGTTCTGCTAATAAATTCATATCAAGCTGATGTTCTTCACCGAACCCAATTGAAAGCAAGGTGATATTATTTTTCGCTATTTCAAGAGCCTGTTCACGAGTATGCTCTACTATTTTTTGTGGTACAGTTGGGTTAGACTTTGAATATAAATATACTTTTCTATCGTGTGTAAAAGCAATGTTATTGCCATCTGAATTTGAGTCAAAATGGAGTGTATAGTTTCCACTAATATCCTTTTGATTATCTGAAACAATGTAGAGTTCATTTTCAAAAAAAGCAAACTGACCAGCTAAAACTTTATCTCGATAAGAATTATAGCTATACTGTTTTTGATAATCTTGATATTTAATAAGTTCTTTGTAATTTCCAGAGATATTTTGTTGAGAAGTTGAGTTTGTAGGTTTTCCATCTGTCATAAAAATAATATATTGATCGCGTGGACCACTATACTTCCCATTATCTTTTGCATTTAGTAGGAGGTCTTTTGCTTCTTTCAATGGATCTGAATAATTAGTCCCACCTTCAGCACTTTCATTCTTTACTCTATTATAAACAATATTCGGGTTTGAATGAAGATTGTTAATAGTATACTGAACAACAGAGTCAAAAGTCACCAGTCCAAATCTATCATCAAAACCCTTTTTTGAATTTTCAAAGAATATATTTACCGCTTGATCCACAGCTTCTTGGGCTAGCTCTAATTTGGAACTTCCTCCTCTTACAACGTCTTTCATTGAACCAGATTTATCAAAAACAATAACTACATCCATTGGCTTTCTTTCATTAGAAGTAGCTTCACCTTCAGGAAACAAATTAAATATGACATCTGATGTTACTGAACCATTATCTTCAATTTCTAATGTGTGCTCACCTTTAACCGTCGCATTAATTGAGAGGCCATCCACAGCTGCAGCGTTGTTAATAGGTATAAAGGCTTGTATCGTAAGCAAAGACACTAGAAATATCGTAATAATATGCTTATACATGTTCACAATACCTCCCACGACATTTCTTTTACTTTAATATTAGTAATTTTATATTTTTAGATAGTCCTATTATACCAAAACGTACAGATTAAAATAGTAGGTGTTGAAATATTTACACAAACTCTACAAAATCATGTCGATTATTGCGCAGGAAATACTTGATATTAAACTATTTCCCATTTAAAACTAACTAACATATTCAGCAACTTTATTTCTACCTGCTCTTTTTGCGCCAATATACATTGCTCGATCTGCATGTCTTACTAGTGAAATAGCATCTTCTGAATCTTCTGGAGCTATTGCTACACCTATACTAGCTGTTATAAAAATAGATATCATTGTATTGGTATTATGTAAACTTTGTTCGATTTCAAAAGGTGTATTGCTAATTAACAAACGAACTTCTTCAGCAATAGTAATTGTCTCAGCCTTAGTATAATCAGCTAAAAGGATCACAAATTCCTCTCCACCGTATCTTGCAACAATTCCTCTATGACGAAATGTTTTTAGTAGGCGGTTTGCAAGCTGAATCAATACTTCATTTCCAGCATGATGACCATATGTATCGTTTACATCTTTAAAATGATCAATATCTAATAAAATGAGGGAAAGTGATTCAACTTTTCTTTGATTAAGAGATAAAAAGTTTTCCTCTAGTTTATTTTCTAAATAACGATAATTATAAAGACCGGTTAACGAGCAATGCTCACTTTGTCTTTTTGTTTCTTCATAATTCTTAGCATTTTCTACTGCAACACCTAAGTAAGCAGATAATAAATCTATAATCATAAGCTGTGCTTTGTCAAAAGCATGTTTTTTATTCGAGGCAAGTATAACAATACCAATTAAATCTTGATTTCTCATTACAGGAACACCAATCACACTTTCGACTGTATGAGGTAATTGGGATTGGTGAATATGACGCCATTCTTTGCGACTATGAAATAATATACTTTCCCTCATGACATAAACATGTCCGGAAAGTCCACGATCTGGAGACTTTGGTTCTTCTGTATCTATCTGTATTGTTCCATTTTCATACTTTCTTACTATTCTTAGTTTTTCAGAATCAACATCAATGATGTAAGCTGCTTCTACAGGTATCATTGCAGTCACTTTGTCCATAAAAATATCAAGGACATTCTTTATATTTAATCTACCTGTTAATTGATGCCCAATTTCACTTGCTTGCTGTAAATAATGATTAATTTGTTGTGTTTTATAATACAAAGTTAAAATGATAGATAATGCTAATAATGGAGTCCCAATAAAAATAATCGCTTCTATACCAACTTCAAGATAGAGGAAATAAAGAGCAATACCGATTGGAAAGATGATTAATGAGGTAAAGAATTCCCACAAAAAGCTTTTCGTTAATATTTTGAATCTTTTTTTATAGATTACTAGTTGAAGGATATTAAATAAAAATTGATTTAATAGAAAAACAGTTAATTCATAAGAGATGATTGTTGTGAGGAAAGTATCACTAAATAAAACTCTTCCATGTGTTCCTCCGATCATATAAAAAACAACCGCTCCACCTAATGAACCTAAAGAAAATAACAATGAATTTAGAGGATACCTATATAAATCTTTTATATTGACTCGTACCTTTAAAAGCAACACAATGACAGCAATCTGAGTTAAAATCATTTCGATAAATAAACCAAAGTAAAGAAATACAACTAGTGATACACCTTGAACATAGAAAATAGGTGTTTCGTTGATGATGATTGGCCAAAAGGAGACAAGACACATTAATATTAAAAAAGCTAAGATATCTACTTCAAGACCATTAAATGTTGGAGGCGCAAGTTGATAGGCAACCCACAATAAAATAGGGGTAACAATTAACCAGCATAGCCATAATCCTACCTGTACTTTTTTGTCCAAAATTACGCCTCCTAAATTACATCCTACTATCATATTTCATTATTTTAGCAAATTTTCTAACTTTTGTCATATTGTTATTTTTGTTTCTTTATGATAAAACTACTTTTTACTCACGTACTCTCGAACTGCTGATATGAAATAAAGAGATCCAGTTATAAGAATTAAATCATCCTTATTTTCGTATGTTTCCAACATTTCTTCCACACCTTGTTTCCATGAAGAAAAAAAGTTTTTCTTCTTAAACTCACAAGCTGAGAAGAGTTCTTCTGGAGTAGCTGCTCTAGGAAAATCAAAGGTAGTAAAGGTAATGCTTGTTGCAATACTTGTTAATCTATTAATCATCTCACTGTATTCCTTATCTTTTAATGCACTAAAAAGGATATGAATCTTTCGATTAGGAAAGTGCCTGTTCACTGTATTTATTAGTGATTCTATGCCTTCTTTATTATGTGCTCCATCAATAATCACTTCAGGATTATTATAAATTTGTTCAAATCTTCCCATCCAAAATGCCTTACTGATGCCATCATAAATATGCTCTTTCTTTAGAGAAGCTATTTTATGATCATTTAAGAAATCAATAGCAGCTATTGCTAAAGCAGCATTTTGAACTTGATGTTGTCCCTTCATCATGATCGAGACTTGATTATATTCATTATGATTCGTTTTCATCGAAAACATTTCACCTTTATGTTGTTGCGAACTATTTAGTATTTGAAATTCTTCTCCAATTTTAAACAAAGGAGCTTGGTTTTGATTAGCTATACGTGATAAGACTTCTACTACTTCCTTGTTTTCTGATCCCGTGAAAACTGGGATTCCTTGTTTTATTATTCCTGCTTTTTCAAAAGCAATTTCAGCAATCGTTGAACCTAATATGTTCATATGATCATATCCTACATTTGTAATGATTGATAAGATCGGAGTAACAATATTTGTAGAATCTAATCTTCCACCTAGCCCTGTTTCAAGCAATACAAAATCAGGTTTATGGTATTTTCCAAAATATAAAAACATCATGGTTGTAATAATTTCAAATTCTGTCGGACCACCAAGCTCAGTTGTTTCAGCTTTATCTACAAATGGTTTTACCTCGTTAGCAAGCTTTAGCATTTCATGATCTGAGATCGGCTTGCCATTCACACTAATTCTTTCATTAAAAGTTTCAATATATGGTGATGTAAAAGTTCCAACATCATATCCTGCTTCTGTTAACATGTGTAACAGATAAGAAATAGTTGAGCCTTTACCATTTGTTCCTGCTACATGGATAATGGGTATATTTCTTTCAGGAGAATTCATTTGCTCTAAAAGCCATTCCATCCGCTTTAATCCAGGCTTAACACCAAACTTTAAACGGCCATGAATCCAATTCAACGCTTCTTGATACGTATTAAACACGTTTAGACCTCCTTTTATTCCACCTATTTAAAAACTCGGGTGCGCTATAAAGCACCACCCGAGTAACTAACTTAACCTCTTAACTCTTTAATTCTTGCTAAAACGATTTCTCGCTTTTCAATATAATCATTTTCTTTTGCTTTTTCTTCTTCTATAACTTTATCAGGAGCTTTCTTTAAGAAGCCTTCGTTACCTAATTTTTTCTGAACGCGTTCTACTTCTTTATCAAGCTTTTCACGTTCTTTTTCTAATCGTTTAATTTCTTCTTCAATATTTATTAATCCTTGTATCGGTAAAATAATCTCTGCACCTGTAACAACAGATGACATTGATTTTTCACTTGTTGAGATGTCTGTAGCAATATCTAGTGAGCTTGTGTTACAGAATCTCTCTACATATACACGATTATCTTCAAGCTGTGTTACGACACCATTATCTTTTGCTTTAATTTTCATTGGAATCTGTTTACTCATTGGTGTATTCACTTCAGCACGAATATTACGAACTGCACGAATCACTTCAACTAAAAGCTTCATTTCAACTACCGCTTTATCATCTGATAATTCAGCCTTTACTGTTGGCCATGAAGCTACAGTTATTGATTCTCCTTCGTGTGGAAGTGATTGCCAAATTTCCTCTGTAATAAATGGCATGAATGGGTGAAGCAATCTCATCGTAGAATCTAAAACATAAGCTAATACAGATCGAGTTGTCTTTTTCGCAGCTTCATCTTCTCCATATAATGAAAGCTTTGCCATCTCAATATACCAATCACAGAAATCATCCCAAATGAAGTTATAAAGCAAACGACCGATTTCTCCAAACTCATATCGATCAGCTAGCTTTGTTACATTTTCAATCGTCTCGTTCAGACGAGTTAAAATCCATTTATCTGCAACCGATTTTTTGCCTGTTAAATCAATTTCTTCAAATGTTAATCCATTCATATTCATAAGCGCAAAACGAGATGCGTTCCAGATTTTATTAGCAAAGTTCCAAGTTGATTCTACTTTTTCATAGCTAAAACGTAGATCCTGACCTGGAGAGCTTCCTGTTGATAAGAAGAAGCGAAGAGAGTCTGCTCCGTACTGATCAATTACTTCCATTGGGTCAACACCATTGCCTAATGACTTACTCATTTTACGTCCTTGCTCATCACGCACAAGACCATGAATTAATACATCTTTAAATGGACGTTGTTCTGTAAATTCTAGTCCTTGGAAAATCATACGAGATACCCAGAAGAAAATAATATCGTACCCAGTTACTAATACATCAGTTGGATAATAGCGCTTGAAATCAGCAGATTCAACATCAGGCCAACCCATTGTTGAAAAAGGCCATAAAGCTGAACTGAACCATGTGTCTAATACATCATTATCTTGATTCCAGTTTTCAATATCTGCTGGTGGCTCTTGATTTACATATACTTCGCCTGTTTCCTTATGATACCAAGCTGGAATACGGTGACCCCACCATAGCTGTCGTGAAATACACCAATCGCGGATATTTTCCATCCAGCGTAAATATGTTTTTTCAAAACGATCTGGAACAAAATTAACTTTATCTTCTTCTTGCTGAAGTTTTATTGCTTTATCTGCTAATGGCTGCATTTTAACAAACCATTGTGTTGAAAGATATGGTTCTACTACTGCACCACTTCGTTCACTATGTCCAACAGAATGCATATGCTCCTCAATTTTAAATAACACTTCTTGATCTTGAAGATCTTTAACTATTTTCTTGCGACATTCAAAACGATCTAGTCCTTTATAAATGCCAGCTTTATCATTCATTGTGCCATCTTCATTCATAACAAGAACACGCTCTAGATTATGGCGATTTCCGATTTCAAAATCATTCGGATCATGAGCAGGAGTAATTTTAACAGCTCCTGATCCAAATTCCATATCTACATAATCATCACCAACGATTGGAATTTCTCTTCCTACGATTGGTAACAGTACTTTCTTACCTATTAAATGCTTATAACGCTCGTCTTCAGGATGAACCGCTACAGCTGTATCACCAAGCATTGTCTCAGGACGTGTTGTCGCAATTTCAATAGAGCCTGTTCCATCTGCTAAAGGATAACGCATATGATAAAATGCACCTTGAACATCTTTATAAATAACTTCAATATCTGAAAGTGCTGTTTTCGTTTGTGGATCCCAGTTGATTATATATTCTCCGCGATAAATAAGGTCTTTCTTATATAAATTAACAAACACCTCACGAACAGCTTTTGATAAACCTTCATCTAAGGTAAATCTTTCACGAGAATAATCTAGTCCAAGTCCAACCTTTGACCATTGCTTACGAATATGTCCAGCATATTCTTCTTTCCACTTCCACGTTTCTTCTATGAATTTCTCACGTCCTAAATCATAACGTGAAATACCTTCTTCACGCAGCTTAGCTTCAACCTTTGCTTGAGTTGCAATCCCCGCATGATCCATTCCTGGAAGCCATAACACATCATAGCCTTGCATTCTTTTCATGCGTGTCACAATATCTTGTAGTGTCGTATCCCAAGCATGTCCTAGATGAAGCTTACCTGTTACATTTGGTGGTGGAATTACAACTGTATAAGGCTTTTTCGTTTCATCACCTTTTGCTTCAAAATATTTACCTTCTAACCAAAATGAATAGCGATTTTTTTCAATTGCATTTGGATCATACTTTGTTGGTAAAGATAATTGTTGTTCATTGTTCTCCATTTTTATTTCCTCCTTATTACTGAGTATTATTTATGTACGATATTTGACACTGTTATCACATATTGTTAACTTCATTTATACTCATAAAATCAACAGTCCGTTCTAAACAGTAGCAGAAAAAATAAAAACTCCTTCCATCCATAAAAGGACGAAGGAGAATATTTTCGTGGTACCACCTTTTTTTACAGACTATAACCAAATAAAACTAGGGTCTTTTTCATAGTCTATACACTCAACAAAATAACGGTTTTTACCGGTTTCTTCTACTATCATTTCAAAGAAACAACTCCTGGGCGACATTCCAATCCCTCTGGCTTAAGAAATCTTTCAGCAAATGATTTCTCTCTCTGTAAAGTGATGGTGATTGTACTCTTCCCAATCTTCGTTTATTCAATATGAAATTTGTCTTCAAAGTATAACATCTCTTATATATTACTAAACAATCCTTTTTTTCGTCAATATCTTTGCCATGTTTATCTTTTTTCATACAGGCACATATCACGATTTAGGTGCATATTTTATCTTACGATTATATTTATGACAAATACTTATCTCTTTTAGACAGATGAGCATTAAATTTTTATAGAGTTTTTGAAGGATCTTTTCTGAAAGATTGTTCCTAATTGATCTTATATGCTGGTTAGATACAATGTTTTATATGATAAAAGGTTCGAATTCTAGAAGAAAAGATGCCACTAAACTTTATACAGTGCTGCATCCTTCAGATTTATAAAAGCATAAAGTTTAGGAAAATAGAGCCTTTTGAAAGAGGAGGGGTTAAATGAAGCGGCGTTATAATCCTTACACACTTCCACCATGGGTAAGACAAATGCGCGAGATTAGTATTCAAATTATTATACCGTTAACTATTTTTCAGGGAATTCGCACTGTCTTCTTCCCAACGTCATTTGATGTATTACTACTAGGATTATTAATTTTGTTAGCAATAGCATTACGCCTTGAATGGCTTTAATGAAAAGATCTTTTATAGCAGAGGCTTACTCATTTTAAAAAGAGTGAACCTCTGCTTTTTCAATAAATGATATTTACTTTCTAGGTTGTGGTGAGTGCTATTCCAGTCAAAAGAACACCTGGACCAGAAAAAAATGAAAAACCCTGTAGAAATCTACTGTTCTTGAGCTTGTTGAGCTTCTTGTTTTCGTTTTTCTTCGATTTCAGAAATCTTCATAACAAAATACTCAATGTTTTTGAATTGCCAGTACGCTTTTACCAATTGTCTATTTTTCTCTAACTCCGTTGAATTATTTTTTGCAGAATAGGATTTAATAAGCCGGCAAATTCGTTCTGGATAAGATAAGTAACTTAAAAAGAGAAGCATTTCTTCTTCTTTGTAAGGATAGCCTTTTTGATACGTATAAAACCAGTTCACACAATCATCACTTGGTATTGGATATGTTTTTGCCGTTCGATTGATAAAATATAAATAATCATCGATCGGAGCTGCATATTTAGATTTCTCAAAGTTTGTTAAGTATCCATTTCCCTCACCATCATATAGGAAATGACGAGCTGAGATTTTCCCGTGTGTTAAAACCATTCTGGATGACTCTTTTTCTTGCATTTTTTCATACCATTCTACAAGCTTTTTCTTTGAGAAATCTATTGCTCTACTCACTTCTATAAAATAAGTGACTGCTTGTAATTCAAAAGGAGAAAGATATAATTTCTGTTCACACTCTTCAACAAAAGATTCATAATAGATCTTTGTTTCATCAAGATGTTTTTCAAAAGATTCAAAATGATGAGTAGCTGCATCACTAGATAGTTTGACATCCTTTTCTGTTCGACTATGTAGCTCTGCAACTTCTTTAAAAAGATATTGATGTCTCGCATCTCGTTCTTCTTCCGTTTCATTTGTTAACCATGGCATTAAGTAGTAATATTCACCATTCATTTGAGAAATTGTTTGATTTGAGCGATTTCTAACGAGTGGAACATATTTAGAGTATTTTGTTTGATCCAAGATTGAATATGATTCAATAAAGTAGGGATTTGGATTTTTCGATAATTTTTTTAAAGCATATGAACCATTATCAGTATATACCTTTACCACTCTTTTACTAATTTCTTCCGAATACTCTAAATTCAAATCATATTGCTTTAGCAACGGTGTGATAGCTTCAACTTTTATAGACAATTCAACAACACCTCCAATCAGCTCAACTAATTAATGAAAAAAACAGCTGAGGTAGGATTTGCCCCCATGCTGTTTCTTCATTTTATTTGCTAGTAGAATATGCGGGAATATAAAGGATTTGCCCTTCATAAACATCTTGATCTGCATGAAAGTCATTTACTCTTAAAATCTGTTGAACCGAAATATCATAGCGTTGACTAATAAGCTCAATGCTATCACCTTGCTGCACAATGCACATTTTTACTCTTGAGAAATCTTCTTCTTCATCTCTCGCAAATAAACTAGTTAAATAATGAGCATCTTTAGCATTTGTTTCATCTCTTCCATCAACATCTTCTTCCTCAGTTTCTGGTTCTAACGAAGAATCCTCTGTTTTAGAAAAGAAGGAATACTGCACCTCTTTAGGCTCTTCTTCAACTTCTTGAACTTCTTTTCTTACTTCAACTACGAAAGGATCATATAAGTCCTCTTGTGGATCTTCTTCCTTTTGTTCTTCTTGTTCTTCACTAACAATAACTTCTTCCACTTGCTGTTCAATTTCATTAGTTACTATCGTTTCTTCTACTTCACTGTTATTTACATCATTAGGTGAAGTAAGTTGTTCAACTTCAGCGTGACTTTCTTCAAGAACTCGATCTTCTTTCACTTCTGTTTCCTCTAATTGAAATGAAGAGAATTTGTCCAAGTCTTGTTCACTTGTTGAGTCTTCATAAAAAGATGAAAATGGAGATACATTTTCTTCTTCATTTACTTGAGGTGGTGTTGGTGTTGATGTCTCAACAGTCGCATTTGGTTGTTGTTGCTGACCTCTGAATAAAGCTTCAAATGCTTCTTCCTTTTCCTCAGGTCTCACTACTTCAGTAGAAATTTGTTCTACTTGCCCATCTGAAATTCCACTTATCGATAAATCTGCAATTAGCTTTAAACATTTGTATTCTGGCAATTCATAATCAAATGACTCAATTGATACATACACCTCTTCTAATTGTTCAATCCGGTTTCTAGGAATTGTAATATCAACAGGGAAGCGATGGTTCAATACACTTACTCCATCCTCGCGAGTTGACACCTCATTCACATACCGAACATTTGCATATTCAAATTGCTCCTTCACACTCGCGTCATTATCTATTTTGTATTCTCCCGTAAGTTGCAATGCACCTCGAATTGAAATGTACTGATCATGTTCATGAATTGTAATATCAGGATCTAATGAAATTGATAAAAGTTCAGATACTTCCTGTCCTTTTTGAAACCAAACTGATTCTTCTACAGAGAAACGTAGCTGCTGTTCCTGTGACAAAAGAATTCCTCCTTTCAAATAGCCTAGTAAATTACTATGACAATACAGATGTATGTATGAAAACTAAAAAATATGATTGATTTATTACGGAATTATTGGTTTGTAGCATGAATTTCAGAGAAAACCAGAACTGTTTGTCACTTAAATAAGCTGTTAGGACAATGATATGAGTAAAGAGGGGAACTGATACCAACTTTTTCTTTTGTTTATTTTAGGATTTATTGTATGATGCGCTTTATTTAAGCTTTTCCACTTTGTTTAGTGGTTCATCATGGCTTTGACGCCTTTTACACTTCCACTTCTTTATTATGAAGGACATAAGCGAGGGGAAAGCCCGAGAAAAAGTCCGTCATAGAGCTAATGAAGGACATGAGCGAGGGAAAAGCCCGAGAAAAAGTTCGTCATAGAGCTGATGAAGGACATAAGTAAAGAGATGCGGTGTTCCTGGAAACTAAATTAGGAAATGCAATATTAGATTGTGTTCTACACAACGCAACAGTCGCGAATATTGTTGGGCCTCCTTTCAAATTAAAGATCACTTAGAAAAAGCAGATGTTGATTAATTTTTGCACATACATAAACGATCAAAATTGTACATCCTTTTCTTATCATTTACACTTTACGGGTTTCTTCACGGCTTTGACGTACTTCCCCTTCCACTCCTTTATAGGCTTCATCATACATAACTACGACGACCTTTACTCTTCCAAACGCCTCTAAGTTGCATGCTAACCACAAAAAAGCGTGAATCCCTTTTATAAGGATTCACGCAACGCGATATTACTAGCTTTATTTAAGACCAGCAAATGATTTTCTAGCTGCCTCAATTGTATATTGAATATCTTCATCAGTATGTACTGTTGAAAGAAATAGTCCTTCAAATTGCGATGGTGGTAGAAAAACACCTTCGTTTGCCATACTTCTATAATATTTTGCAAAATATTCAAGATTAGATGATTTTGCTTTTTCATAGTTTGTCACTTCTTTGTCTGTAAAAAAGAAGCCGATCATAGAACCTGCACGGTTAATTGTATGTGGAATTTCATATTCAGCTGCAGCTTTTGAAAGTCCTTCTTCAAGGAGATCTGCTTTACGTTGGAATTCTTTATAAGAATTCTTTGTTAACAGCTTTAATGTTTCAAGTCCAGCTGTCATTGCTAAAGGATTTCCTGATAAAGTACCTGCTTGATAAATTGGTCCACTTGGAGCTATTTGCTGCATAATTTCCGCTTTCCCACCGTACGCACCTACAGGCAAGCCTCCACCAATTACTTTTCCTAGACAAGTTAAGTCAGGTGTAACGCCGTAAAACCCTTGAGCACATCCATAATCAACTCTAAAGCCTGTCATCACTTCATCAAAGATTAGCAAAGCACCAAACTCTTCCGTAACTGAACGCAATCCTTCTAAGAAGCCAGGCAGTGGTGGAACAACTCCCATATTACCTGCTACAGGCTCTACGATTACACCTGCAATATCTTCTCCGAATTGTTCAAATGCATAACGAATACTTTCAAGATCATTGTAAGGTACTGTAATGGTATTCTTTGCAATACCTTCTGGTACACCAGGACTATCTGGTAAACCTAATGTAGCAACACCAGAGCCAGCTTTAATTAATAAAGAATCTCCATGACCGTGATAACATCCTTCAAATTTAATAATCTTATTTCTGCCAGTATAACCTCTTGCAAGGCGCAAGGCACTCATCGTAGCTTCCGTTCCAGAGCTCACCATACGAACAACTTCAATTGACGGCACACGATCAATAACAAGCTGTGCTAATTCGTTTTCAATTAAAGTTGGGGCTCCAAAGCTTGTTCCTGATTCAACAACCTTTTTAATAGCTTCCACAACTGTGTCATTTGAATGACCGTGGATAAGCGGACCCCAAGATAATACATAATCGATATACTCATTACCATCAATATCAAAAATTTTAGAGCCTTTTCCACGCTCCATAAAAATTGGGTTCATTCCAACAGATTTAAATGCACGTACAGGACTGTTTACTCCTCCAGGCATTAATGTTTGCGCTTCTTTAAATGCCTTTTCACTATTCGCATAACTTCTCATTAGTATTCCCCTTTCTTACAATTGATTGCTTTATTCATTGTTGATCTTCTTTTAACCAACGTGCCACATCTTTTGCAAAATAAGTAATGACTAAATCTACACCTGCACGCTTCATTCCAATTAGCATTTCCATAACCATTGCTTTTTCATCTACCCAGCCATTTTGCGCGGCTGCTTTAATCATTGAATATTCTCCACTTACGTTATAAGCAACAACAGGTGCATTAAAGTTGTTTTTTACATCACGAATAATATCTAAATAAGCTAAAGCCGGTTTCACAATTAAGAAATCTGCACCTTCTTCAATATCTGATTGAGCCTCTCTTAACGCTTCATCACGATTAGCCGGATCCATTTGATATGTTTTACGATCACCAAACTGTGGTGTACTGTGTGCTGCATCACGGAAAGGACCATAAAATGCACTTGCATATTTAACAGCATAAGACATAATCGGAATATGCTCAAAGCCAGCTTCATCTAAACCATAGCGGATTGCTGCAACAAAGCCATCCATCATGTTTGATGGGGCAATAATATCTG
Source organism: Metabacillus litoralis (assembly GCF_007994985.1). Taxonomy (GTDB): domain Bacteria; phylum Bacillota; class Bacilli; order Bacillales; family Bacillaceae; genus Metabacillus; species Metabacillus litoralis. The sequence goes on from NZ_VOQF01000007.1 coordinate 175,752, forward strand.
CACCAGCTTTTGCTTGACTCACTGCAGTACGTGCTAATAAATCTAATGTAGGATCGTTTAATATTTTTCCATTCTCTACAATGCCACAATGTCCATGATCAGTGTATTGACATAAGCAAGTATCAGCCACTACAACAAGCTCTGGAAAAGCTTCCTTAACCTGTCTTGTTGCACGTTGTACGATTCCATTATCATGATATGCTTGTGTACCAACATCATCTTTTTCTTCTGGAACTCCGAATAAAATAATAGATTTAATACCTAATGAAACAATTTCTTCTATCTCAGCATTTAATAGATCTAGTGATAAATGAAAAACACCTGGCATAGATGGAACTTCATTTTTCTTATTTTCCCCTTCAACTGCAAAAATAGGATAAATAAAATCCTCTGCTCTAAGATGTGTTTCTCTTAGGATTGATCTCATACTATCACTATTTCGTAAACGACGATGTCTTGTAAATTCGATATTCATTAGAAGTCCTCCCTTAGTTATCCTCAAGTTCTATCATTAACTGTACCATATCATCTATTGTATAAGATTGTGGCATAAACCCTATAAATCCGTAGCCTTTCAGTGTATCGTTCGTAATTGGCCCAATACAGATAAAAGTCAACTTTTTTAAATGATGATGTAGTTCTACTTGATTAAGTACCTTCATAAAGCTATCAACCGTTGAAGAGCTTGTGAAGGTTATATAATCAAGCTCATCGTTCACTATATGACTTTGTAGCTTTTTTGCTTCTGAAACATTATGTACTGTTTTATAGACAACCAGATCTGTTACTTCATACCCTTTGTTTTGTAATTCAGTTACAAGGGTTGGTCGTGCTAGATTTCCACGGATTACAAGTATTTTAGCGTTCGTATGTAGGTTAGTGGATATGCTTTCTGCTAATTTTTCAGCAACGAATTCCTCTGGAACAATTGAGACTTCTAGGCCGATATCTTTCATTTTTTTACTTGTTTTTCTACCAACTGAAGCAGCAATTAGATGCTGTAGATAATCATAGGATATATGATATTTATCTAGGTAATGTTTAAAATGTGTGACACCATTTGCACTGGTGAATACAATACAATGATAATCTTCAAGTTTACTAAGTATGGTAGAAATTTCCGCTTCATTCGAATCATTTGGTTCTATTTGAAGAAGTGGAGCAGAAATGGCTACTCCACCTGACTCTTCAATTTTGCGAATAAATCCTTCAACCTGAGATTTCGCTCGTGTTATTAATACTCGCTTCCCTTGCAAAGGATCTACACTTTTCATTATTGATCTAGCTCCTCTTTCACTCGGTCAATCAATTCTTTTGCACCTTGTTTCGTTAAAGCTTCAGCAACTTTTTTGCCTAATTCTTCAGGATTACTACCTGTTACATGTTGCTTATATAACTCTTTTCCATCAGGAGAAGCGATTAACCCAGTAAATGAAACTTCATCATTTTCATTTACCGTTGCAAAGCCTGCAATTGGCACTTGGCAGCCACCCTCCATTTTTGTTAAAAAGGTTCTTTCTGCTGTTACAGCTAACTTAGTTCTTTTATCTGTTAACTTTTCTAGTAAGTTTAATAGCTCTTCATCATTTTCGCGGCACTCAATTGCTAATGCACCTTGACCTACTGCAGGTAAGCATGACTCAGGCTCTAGAAATTCTGTCACAACATCCTTACTCCAACCCATTCTTGATAAACCGGCTGCTGCTAAAATAATAGCATCATAATCTTCAGTTTTTAATTTATCAAGTCGGGTATCAATGTTTCCTCGAATCCATTTAATTTCTATGTCAGGTCGTTCGATCAATAGCTGTGCACTTCGTCTTAAACTACTTGTGCCAATAATTGCTCCTGCTGGAAGCTCAGAAAGCTTTTTATGATCCTTTGAAATTAGTACATCTCGATGGTCTTCTCGTTTCGGAATACAACCAATTGTTAAACCATCTGGAAGAATACCAGGCATATCTTTCATGCTATGTACAGCCATATCAATGTCACCATCAATCATTGCCTGCTCAATTTCTTTAACAAATAACCCTTTCCCACCAACCTTTGATAAAGTCACATCTAAGATTCGATCACCTTTTGTTACGATTTCCTTTATTTCAAATTCAAAGGGTAAACCAAAAGCTTTTAATTGATTAATTACCCAATTCGTTTGCGTTAATGCTAATTTACTTCGTCTTGAGCCTATGACAATTTTACGCATGTTTTCCTCCTACTACATCCAAAGATATCTTTATGAATTCCAAATATGAAATCTTGATAAACTACCAAATAAGAAAAAATTTATTAATAACACTAGAAAAGCTGCGATATTCATTAATGCTACTGATTTACCTTGCAATTCTCTTACAATTCTTATATACAAGTAAGCACTATATGTGAGTAAAACTGTAAAAGAACCTAGTATTTTTGCATCATACCAATGAAAGTTTACAACTTTGATATATGCCCAAATAATACCTAATATCAAGCTTAATAGAAGCATCGGCACTCCAATAACATTTAATACATAAGACATGTGATCAAGCTTTGACAAGTCTTCTATACGAAGCAGACGTTTTCCCCATTTTTTCTTTTTTAATAAGTTATGTTGAATAACATATAAAGTAGAAAAAACAAATGACAGTGAAAAAGCGCCATAGGATAAAATAGCCATCGTAATATGTATTAATAGTAACTCTGATACTAGCTGACTTGATACTGCAGCAGACTCATATTGCGCAGGTGCAAATGTGTGTATGGACATCATGATGAATCCAATTATATTTGTAAAAAAGATAATAAATTCTGCTCGAAGAAATTTGTTTATTACAACAGAGAGTGTTACAAGTACCCAGGTGTAAAAATATAGCCCTTCAAACATATTAAGAACTGGAAAGCGCCCTGTTTCAAACATACGAGCAAATAAAAAAATTGTTTGCAAAAGCCAAACAATAGAAAGTAACCAGAAGGCAGCACGATTCGCCTTCCGGTTATTATTAAGAAAATCTATAAAATATAAAAGTACACATAATGCATAAAGAATGATGGTAACTTCATTAATTCTAGTCAAACTCATTTCCATAATGAAAGGTCCTTTCACTTACGATTGAAGTGAAGCACGATAATCGATCATCTGCTCATTAGATCTTAATGATTGCTTTTCCAATCTTTCTTTAACCATTTGTTCTTCAACATCTTCTTCAATGTTAAATATCTTTTTAAAAAGGTCCAATGATTCTTGAGCGTTTGGTTCAGCAGAAAGTTCCTTTACTTTAACAATAGGATCTTTTAGCAATTGATTGATGATACTTTTCGTATGTTTATTAAGCACTTTTCTTTCACGTTCAGTTAAGTTTGGCATTTTTCGTTCAATGCTTTCCATTGTTTCTGCTTGAACAGTTAGTGCTTTATTACGAAGAGCAGCAATGACTGGTACAACACCTAATGTATTAATCCATTGCTTAAATTGAACGATCTCTTCCTCAATCATAAGTTCAATTTTCTCAGCAGCAACTTTACGTTCCTGAAGATTCGCCTCTACAATTCCTTGAAGATCATCGATATCATATAGGAAAACACTATCTAAATCTGCTAGCTTTGGATCTAAATCTCTCGGTACAGCAATATCAACCATAAACAATGGGCGACCTTTTCTCATTTTCTCAACATGAGTGACCATTTCCTTTGTAATCACAAAGTTTTTAGCTCCTGTTGAACTAATAAGAATATCCGCTTCAATCAAGCCACATTGAAGTTCGTTAATCCCCTTCGCATTACCATCAAAACGATTTGCTAGCTCTTCTGCTTTTTGCAATGTTCTATTCATAACAGTTACTTTTCCAACACCACTGCCATGTAAATTTTGCACAGCAAGCTCGCCCATTTTTCCGGCACCTAAAATAAGGACATGCTTTGAACGTAAATCACCAAAGATTTTTTTAGCCAGCTCCACAGCTGCATAACTAACAGATACTGCGTTTGCACCTATATCTGTTTCAGAATGTGAGCGTTTAGCTAATGTGATAACTTGCTTGAACAATTGATTAAAGATTGTACCAATTGTGTTATGTTCCTGAGCAAGTAAAAAGCTAGAACGAACCTGTCCTAATATTTGTGTTTCACCTAGAATCATTGAATCTAGCCCACAAGCAACTTTACACAAGTGATCAAGTGCTCCATCTTGTTCAAAAATCGTTAAATATGGTGTGATCTCATCTTTATCTAAACCGAACCACTCAGCTAAAAATGCTTTTATATAGTAACGACCAGTGTGTAGCTGATCAACTACCGCATATAACTCAGTTCGATTACATGTAGAAACAATTACATTTTCAAGTACACTTTTTTGTTTTTTTAACTGTTGCATCGCAACTGCAAGCTCATCTGGTTGAAAGTTAAGCTTCTCGCGAATTTCAACAGGGGCAGTTTTATAGTTTAGCCCGACAACAAGTATATGCATTCCCTTTTACACCCCCACATACAAGGATCTCTATTTACTAGTATATCATCTTATAGTGAAAACTCTGTTTAAAAATGTGAACAGTGTTTGAAACTATATGATAAAATATGTTTGTTCAATATTTATTGAAGATCATCTATTCTCAGTAAACATTCTACATACTAAGACAAATTACTCATACTCTCAATGAGTACAATAACAAATATTAACGTAATAATCAAGCTAATGGCTTCTATTAGTATTACAATTTACCAAGTATGAAATAAAGCTTTTTTTATAAATTTGTTGCTAGTTAAAATGTATATTTTACGATGAAAAGATGCCACTAGACTTTATACAGTGCTATTCCTTAAATATGCTAAAGCAACTAAGTTTACTAAAAAGGCTCGACTTCATCAATTAATTTCCTAGAGGTGTACGATGAAAAACCAAAAATTATTACCAGCAATTATCTTATTGGCTCTCGGTATTTTTTATTCTATCCAAAATTTTAATATCCATTTATTTAATTTCCAAAATAGTTGGCAAATGTTATTAATTTTACTAGGCTTTGCATTCTTAATTAGTGGACATTTTGCCCAAGATTTTTCATCTATATTACCAGGAGTTATCTTAACTGGACTTGGTGTGCATTTCATTTACTATGATAAACTCACTTCATGGCCAGATCACCCTGCTGCGTTTTTATTCATATTAGCAATAGGGATGATTTTAACTTCTATTAAAACGAAAACAGGCTATGTTCAAGGATTTGCATTATTCGCTACTGGATTATTCCTGCATTTTTTCCAAAAGATCATTGAATCAATTACATTACTTCAAAATTTCGCAACGCTAATTGAAAAATATTGGCCACTTTTACTTATTATAATTGGTAGCTACTTATTATTAATGAAGAAACGCAAGTAATCGTGCATAAAAACATAGAAACTTGCTCTGACGTGTGATAGGGGATAGATGCTTCGGATTTTATACTCCTAAAGCTAAATAACGCCAAAAAGGCTGACTATCATTTAGTCAGCCTTTTTCCATTATGAAGTATAGTGTTCAATAATGCTCCATACCTCTGTTTTACCTTGACCAGTTTCTGATGAAAATAAAACTAAGGAATCTGATTTATCCATGTCTAATGTATCTTTAATCACTTTAACATGCTTCTGCCATTTCCCTTTAGGGATTTTATCCGCTTTTGTCGCAACAATAATTGTTGGGATATTATAATGCTTTAAAAAGTTATACATTAAAACATCATCTTTTGATGGAGGATGACGAACATCCACTAATAACACAACAGCCCTCAGCTGTTCTCGTGTTGTAATATATGTTTCAATCATTCTTCCCCATGCTTCACGCTCTGTTTTACTAACCTTTGCATATCCATAACCAGGTACATCAACAAAATGAAGAACTTCGTTAATTATATAAAAATTCAATGTTTGTGTTTTACCGGGTTTAGATGAAGTTCTAGCAAGATTCTTTCTTGCTAGAATTTTATTTATAAATGATGATTTCCCTACATTTGATCGACCTGCTAATGCTATCTCAGGAATATTCACATCCGGATATTGCGCAGGCTTCACAGCACTAATAACAATTTCAGAACTTGTAACCTTCATTATTTCTCCTCTGCTAACGCATGTTTTAATACTTCATCTAAATGTGACACAAGCACAAAGGTTAGTTCATTACGAACACTTTCTGGGATATCATCTAAATCTTTTTCATTATCCTTAGGTGCAATAATTTTAGTTAACCCTGCACGATGCGCACTTAGCGTTTTCTCTTTTAATCCGCCTATTGGAAGCACTCTTCCACGTAACGTTATTTCCCCAGTCATTCCAACTTCTTTACGAACAGGTTTACCAGTTAGAGCTGATATAAGAGCTGTTGCCATTGTGATTCCTGCTGATGGCCCATCCTTCGGAACAGCACCTTCTGGAACATGGACATGGATATCATTTTTCTCATGAAAATCACGGTCAATTTTTAGCTCTTCAGCTCGAGAGCGAATATAGCTAAAAGCAGCTTGTGCTGACTCTTTCATAACATCGCCAAGCTTACCAGTCAATATCAATTTTCCTTTACCAGGTGAAACTGATACTTCTATTGATAATGTATCTCCACCAACCGTTGTATAAGCTAAACCTGTTGCAACCCCAATTTGGTCCTCGAGCTCGGCCTGTCCATATCTAAATTGCTTTTTACCAAGAAACTCTTCAATATTTTTATCCGTAACAATAATTTTCTTACGCTCCTGCTTTACAACAAGCTTGGCTGCCTTTCGACAAACCGAAGCTAATTGACGCTCTAAACCACGTACTCCTGCTTCTCTAGTAAAGTAACGAATAATACTTTGAATCGCATCTTCGCGTATTTGTAAATTCGCTTTCTTTAAGCCATGATCTTCTAACTGGCGTGGTAGTAGATGATCTTTTGCTATATGGACTTTTTCTAGCTCGGTATACCCAGCAATCGTAATGATTTCCATACGATCACGGAGAGGACCAGGTATTGTCGCCAAATTATTTGCTGTTGCAATAAACATTACCTTTGATAGATCATATGTTTCCTCAATATAATGATCACTAAAATTATGGTTTTGCTCTGGATCTAATACTTCTAGTAAAGCGGCTGAAGGATCTCCCCTGAAATCACTGGACATTTTGTCAATTTCATCTAGAAGGAACACTGGGTTAATTGTTCCTGCCTTTTTCATCCCTTGAATAATTCTTCCTGGCATTGCTCCCACATATGTTCGGCGATGACCACGAATTTCAGATTCATCTCTTACTCCACCTAGAGAAATTCTGACGAAATGACGGTTTAATGATTTTGCGATTGATCGTGCTAAGGATGTTTTCCCAACTCCAGGAGGTCCTGCTAAACATAGTATAGGACCTTTTAGCGAATTAGTCAGCTGTTGAACAGCTAAATATTCAATCACACGATCCTTTACTTTCTCTAAGCCATAGTGATCTTCGTCTAGAATATTCTCAGCAACATTAACATCTAATCGATCTTCAGTTGCGTTTGTCCAAGGTAAAGAAAGTAGCCAATCAATATAATTTCGAATAACGGCACTTTCTGCAGAGCTTGATGGAACTTTTTCATAACGATCAAGTTCCTTTAAAGCAAGTAATTTAACATGATCAGGCATTCCAGCTGCTTCAATCTTTTCAGATAGTGAAGAAACTTCTCCAAGTTTCCCTTCCTTCTCTCCAAGTTCTTTCTGAATAGCCTTCATTTGCTCGCGCAGATAATATTCTTTCTGTGTTCTTTCCATTGAACGCTTAACACGCTGACCAATCTTTTTTTCAAGCTGAAGAACTTCTTTTTCATTATGAATAATCGAAATTACTTTATTTAATCTTTCTTTCACATCAAGAGTTTCAAGAACCTCTTGCTTTTCTTTAAGCTTAAGCGGTAGGTGAGATGATATAATATCTGCCATACGACCTGGTTCATTAATATCTGAAACAGTTGCATATGTTTCTGCGGATACTTTTTTAGAAAGCTTTATGTATTGTTCAAAGTATTCCAACATTGTTCTCATTAAAGCTTCTTCTTCCACACCTTTTTCTTCTGGGTCTTTATGCATGGTTATTTCTACAGAATAATAGTTATCTTCTTCAACAAAGCGTTCTATTTCTCCTCGTTCGATTCCTTCTACGAGAACGCGAATTGTCCCATTTGGTAATTTAAGCATTTGCTTAATCTTTGTTAAAGTACCAATTTCATAAATGTCTTCTTCTTGTGGCTCATCTATCGAAATCTCTTTTTGTGTTGTTAAAAAGATGATATGATCTTCCATCATTGCCTTCTCTAACGCCTGTACAGACTTATCTCTTCCTACGTCAAGATGCAATACCATCGTCGGATAGACTAATAAGCCTCTTAACGGAAGAAGTGGGACGATTTGAGTAGTTGATTTCGCCATGCGTTTACACCTCCATGACATAATAGTAAGTTATTGTTCAATTCTATCTTATTCTTTTTCAAGTGTCTATTTGTAACAACTTTACAACAACCAATTCCATACGTAGTATACCCTATTCCTTACATTTGAAAAAGAAAATGTGAAAATCATTTTTAAAAATGAGCCATTTACATAAGAGTAGTTGTTTTACATAAAAAAATGTTTAGCTTAGTGGCTAACATAAAAAATAAACTTTAACACCTTCGAATGCATTTTTTAACCATAATAAATTGCTAAAAAAAACCTACTCGAGGTCTTATATATACTCGAGTAGGTTTTCTCCTATTATACAGATTCTTGCTGTGGAAAATCTTGTGACTCCTTTTGGATAATCGGTTCAATCTTTTCAGTTGGTGGATCAACAAGTGCTAAATCAAACACTTCCTGTAAATTAGAAACAGGTACAATTTTAATTCCTTGAATTTCCTTTAGAATTGATTGCATATTTTCTTGTGGAATAATAACAGTTTCTACTCCAGCCTTCTTTGCTGCTTTAATTTTAGGAATAACGCCTCCGATAGGCTTTACATTTCCATGGATACTTATTTCTCCAGTCATTGCGACTTTATTATTAATTGCTATGCGGTGTATAGCTGAAAAGATACCTGTTGCCATTGCAATACCTGCTGACGGTCCATCGATCGGTGTTCCACCTGGGAAATTTACATGGATATCAAAATCGCTCGCATTAATTCCCATTGAACGCAAAACAGTTATTACATTTTCAATCGAGCCTTTTGCCATACTTTTTCTTCTAATCGACTTTGATCGATCGCCTATGCTTTCTTCCTCCACAATACCTGTAATGTTAATCGTGCCTTTGTCCTTCTCTGCTGAAATAACCGTTACTTCAATTTCCAGTAGCGCCCCTGTATTTGGTCCATGAACAGCTAATCCGTTAACTAAACCTACCTTAGAACTTTCATTTATTTTACGATCATATCTAGGTGTTAATTGACTAGAATTAATCACCCATTCAATATCTTCAACTGTGATGATGCCACGATCCTCAGATAATGCAACACCTGTTGCAATTTGCATTAAGTTAACAACTTCACGACCATTTCGTACATAAGATGTTAATAAATCAATGCCTTCATCACTTACGTCCATGGTTACTTTACTAGCAGCTTTTTTTGCAATTACTTTTAATTCATCCTGCTCTAATTCTCTAAAAAACACTTCCAAACATCTTGATCTAATTGCAGGTGGGATTTCATTTGGTGTTCGTGTTGTTGCACCAATTAAGCGGAAATCTGCTGGAAATCCATTTTTAAAAATATCATGAATATGTGTTGGAATTTGATTGTTTTCTTCATTATAGTAAGCACTTTCTAAAAATACTTTTCGATCTTCAAGAACTTTTAAAAGTTTATTCATTTGAATTGGATGAAGTTCACCAATTTCATCAATAAATAAAACACCACCGTGAGCATGTGTTACTGCACCCTGTTTTGGTTGTGGAATCCCAGCTTGTCCCATAGCACCTGCACCTTGATAGATAGGGTCATGTACTGAGCCAATTAAAGGATCTGCAATTCCTCTTTCATCAAACCTTGCAGTCGTAGCATCTAACTCTACAAATACAGCGTTATTATTAAATGGTGAACGTTTATTTCGTTTCGCTTCCTCTAATACTAGTCTTGCTGCAGCTGTTTTTCCAACTCCAGGTGGCCCATATACAATAACATGCTGTGGATTAGCACTACATAATGCAGCTTGTAGTGAACGAATACCATCTTGTTGTCCAACAATATCATCAAAACTATTTGGTCTAACTTTCTCCGCTAATGGTTCCGTTAGCTTTATAGCCCTCATTTTTCTCAACTGTTCCATCTCTTTTTTAGATTCACGATCAATTGAGACTTTTTGTGACCGTTGATTTTTTAATAGGTTCCAAAAATACATTCCTATAATAATTCCAAAGAACAATTGAATAAACAAAGCAATACTTGTCCAACTCATTGTCGTCCCTCCTACTAAGATGCTTATTACCACAAAGGTGAAAAATAAATTAAATCTAAATACTTTAAGTCTTTGTTAAAGATTAATGGTAATCTTTAACACATGTTGCTTCTAGAGATACTTTTAAGAGATTTTTGGTTATGTTTTCATTTTGATTTACACTTTCCATAAAACAAATTACGAACCAAGAAGGTTAATACACACAACATAAGCCTCGTACCTTTACAAACAACATTCTTTCAGATAAAAAACTTACTAAATGAACAAATAAACAGTCTGTAGTTATTCCCAATAAAAAAAATCGAATAAAAATCGTTATGTAGTTAGGGGAAATATCCTGATAGCTAACAAAAGACAAGCTACTACTTGTCATTCTAAAGCAACACTATTTTTTAACTATTTTAGAAGCGGTTATTTATAGCTAGTATCTCCTAGCAATGGAAGGATTAAACATCATTTAAAGATTCTATCGAAGAATTTCCTTTGATTATGATTCAGGTCTTACTCATTATGCATTCAAAAAAGGGATGAGAGCTGTAAACAGCTTTCATCCCTTTTTAATAAATATGCAATTAAGCAGAAGTCTTTTTATCTTCTTGTATAACAGTTCCGTCTTTTAAGACAAGTTTAGGTGGCATTTCACCTTTTACTGCTTCATCCGTAATAATTGTCTTAACAATATCATCTCTTGATGGTAAGTCAAACATCATATCTAACATGATTCCTTCGATGATCGAGCGAAGTCCACGAGCACCTGTTTTTCTTTCAATTGCTTTTTTCGCAATTTCTAACAGTGCACCATCTTCAAATTCCAGTTCCACTCCATCTAAATCAAGCATTTTCTGATATTGCTTAACTAATGCATTTTTTGGCTTAGTTAATATTTCAACTAAAGCCTCTTCATCAAGCGGCTCCAAGCTTGCAATAACAGGTAAACGTCCGATAAATTCAGGAATTAAACCGAATTTAAGTAAATCTTCGGGTAATACCTGTGAAAGAAGTGCTTTTTTGTCTAGATCAGCATTTTTATTATCAGATCCAAAGCCAATTACTTTTCTGCCTAGACGACGCTTGATGATTTGTTCAATACCATCAAATGCCCCACCACATATAAACAAAATGTTCGTTGTATCAATTTGAATAAATTCTTGATGTGGATGTTTTCTTCCGCCCTGAGGTGGAACACTTGCCACAGTACCTTCAAGAATTTTTAATAAAGCTTGCTGAACTCCCTCACCTGAAACGTCACGTGTAATCGATGGATTTTCAGACTTTCGAGCAACTTTATCAATTTCATCAATATAAATAATGCCTTTTTCAGCTTTTTCAACATCATAGTCTGCAGCTTGGATAAGCTTTAGTAAGATATTTTCAACATCTTCCCCAACATAACCAGCTTCAGTTAATGACGTAGCATCAGCAATTGCAAATGGTACATTAAGTATACGAGCTAATGTTTGTGCAAGTAGAGTTTTACCACTACCAGTTGGACCAATCATTGAGATATTACTTTTTGATAATTCAACATCGTCAATTTTGCTATTGGAATTGATTCTTTTATAATGATTGTAAACAGCCACTGCCAATGATTTTTTCGCATTATCTTGACCAATTACATACTCATCAAGGATATCATTAATTTCTTTTGGTTTTGGTACATCCTTAAATTCTACTTCTTCTTCAGTACCAAGTTCTTCTTCTACGATTTCTGTGCAGAGTTCAATACACTCATCACATATATATACTCCAGGTCCTGCAACTAATTTACGAACCTGATCTTGAGTTTTACCACAAAACGAACATTTTAGTTGTCCTTTTTCGTCGTTAAATTTAAACATTGTTTCACCCCTTATATCTTTATCTCAATCAATCCGAGCTACCCAAATCTCTCCATGTAGGTAGTAGTTCCTCAAACAGAAATTGTAAAACAGGTATGTATTGCATTTTACCATAAGTAGAGCAATGAGAGGTAGTGATACTACTTTTGTCACCTGAAAAAGGTTACAAAGATGAAGATTGACAAAACAAATAAGCCTCAACTACCCTATCCTGCAAGTGTTCATGATTTTTTAGTAAGAACGGTGATGCATGTTATCTTATTTTATGTATGTAATGGCTTTCTTATATCATTCCCAAAGGAATATATTTAAAACATGGTTATTAAAAGTGATCTATTATATGCAAACTTAAATTTCATACTATGTATAAAATGGAACTCCAGACTTAACGAGTTAGCAATATGTAACTGAACTATTAACAGCCTTATTTGTACAAAACAAGGCACGATCTACTCGCGCCTTGTTCTATAATTATATTATGCAACAACTTTGCTATTTTCTACAAGGAAATCAATTGCTTTACGAACTTTTAGATCTTCCTTAAGTCCATCAGCTGATCCACCTAATGCTTGTTTAACGTTTTCAACAGGCATGTTATACATTTCAGCCATTTTAGCGATTTCTGCTTCTACATCTTCATCAGAAACTTCAATGTTTTCTGCTTTTACAATTGCTTCAAGAGTTAAGTTATATTTAACGCGTTTTTCAGCATCATCTTTCATTTGTGCTTTTAGTGCTTCTTCATCTTGTCCAGAGAACTGGAAGTAAAGCTCTAAATTCATACCTTGCATTTGAAGACGTTGTTCAAACTCCTGCATCATTCTTGAAATTTCATTTTCAATCAATGCATTTGGAATGTCAACTTCAACACTTGCAGCAGCTTTTTCTACTAATGTATCACGTAAGTGGTTTTCAGCTTCTGTCTTTTTAGCTTCTTCAAGACGAGTTCTTGTTTGAGCTTTAAGTTCATCAAGAGTTTCAACTTCTTCGTTAACATCTTTAGCAAATTCATCATCTAAAGCTGGAAGCTCTTTTGTTTTAATTTCGTGAATTTTTACTTTAAATACAGCTGGCTTACCTGCAAGATTTTCTGCATGGTATTCTTCTGGGAAAGTTACTTCTACTTCCTTCTCAGCACCTGTTTCTAGACCAATAAGCTGTTCTTCAAAACCTGGGATAAATGATCCTGATCCAATTTCTAACGAGTAGTTTTCTGCAGCTCCGCCTTCAAATGCTTCACCATCTACATATCCGTCAAAATCGATAACAGTTGTATCACCATTCTCAATTGAACCTTCTTCTTTAACAACTAACTCAGCATTGCGCTCTTGAAGTTGTTTTAACTCATTTTCAATATCTTCATCTGTTACAGTATCGTCAAGTTTTTCAACTTCTAGACCTTTGTATTCACCTAATTTAACTTCAGGCTTTACTGTAACCTTAGCAGTGAAGATTAAGCTTTTGCCTTTTTCGATTTGTTCAACATCAATTTCAGGACGATCAACAGGATCGATTCCAGCTTCGTCAACTGCATTTGGATATGCTTTTGGTAAGATAATATCTAAAGCATCTTGATATAATGATTCAACACCAAAGCGTTGTTCGAACATGCCACGTGGGATTTTGCCTTTACGGAATCCTGGAATAGATACTTGTTTTACTACTTTTTTGAATGCTTCATCAAGTGCTTGTGTGAAGTCCTCTGCAGATACTTCAACCGTAAGAACGCCTTCGTTCCCCTCAAGTTTTTCAAATTTTACTGACATATGTTGTTCCCTCCAAAGATCTATTATGATGTGCGAATAAGTGATAGGTAATTTTTGGCTGCTTGTCCAGTTTGAACAAACTGCCTAGATCATATACCTGTTTTTATGTACGGTAAACAATAACCGGATACTAACCATGCTCAGGATTTCGTAATAAAAAAGAAGGCCTATTTTGCCCACGATAAAAAAGACCTAATTTACGATGATCACTATTTTGCAACCATTTAATTATAACATAGAATATATACCTTTCAACATTTAGCTTATATTTGCATATAAGAAATTTCTTCTATTTGATATATTTTTTGACAGGCTTCCTCTAGATGAGCAATTGATTTATCATACAATTTCTCTATTTCTTCTTCTTCTAACCCAATTCCATGCATTTCATAGCCAACAATTTGTAGAGCTGCTGCCCATAGTTTTGCTTCAGTTGGTTTTGGTAAAAATGGATATAGTACATATAAATGCCTAATCCAGATTTCTTTTACAGCTTCATAAAGAGTAGGATTTTCTATTCCTAGTGTATCGTCTAATATATTTAATACCTTTTTTGTGAAAAGATGATCTGAAATATCTTTCAGATCAGAAGGTATTATACTCATTGATTCTCCAAACTTCGTTACTGTTACTTCTTTGCTTATCTCATTTTCAATCATCAAATGCAATATCATTGTTTTAACCATAGGGTGAGTCATAGGATTTTCCAACAATATCTTTAGTGAGGAAAAGTGTTTATTAATATTTCGATCTCTTAAAGACTCAATATAGGACATTTGCTTTGAGACATCTTCAAGAATATCTTCTATGTACATCGTAGGTTCCTGGTTTTCTTCTAAATCCTCAACGATATCATCTTGATTTTGTGTCATTTTCCTACTGAACTCTAATAATTTGTAAAAATGTTCAGCACTTTCAGCAGGAAGGTTATTTTCTTCTAAAACAGCCTCTATTGTTGCTTGTACTTCTTGATACTCTCTTAATTGAATCAAGATTGTTAAATAAATTTGTAGAACAGTAAAATAATGCCCAATATCTTCTTGAAGCATTTTTTTACAAACATCTTTTGCTTCATTTAACTCACCAAGCTCCATCAAGCAAATGGCCATCCCTAAATAAATTTCTGCCTTATCCTCATTTAATGCTTTTGCTTCTGAAAACATACCAAGTGCTTCAGTGTATTTCTTTTCCTTTAATAGTGCCATTCCTTTATCCAAAAATTTCTCTTTTAAATTCGGAAAAGGGATAACATTTGATCGTTTATCTTCTTTCATATGTGGTCAACTCCAGCAACCTTTGTATGCATACAAGTGTAACAATCCAAGACTTGGAAAACAAGCGCAAGTTCTAACAGTAAATTTAATTTAATTTTTATAACGGTAAACTAAATATATTTTTTAGAAACAAAGTCAGCGATAGTGCTTAATGATGCTTATTATGTAATTTGTTGATTGAAGTTAACAGGCTTGCATAGAGTCTATCGATCCTAGTATAAAAAATACTATTTTATACTAGGAGGTATTTCTTTCTGAAATGAGTTTTGGGTTAATTTATTTTCTTAATAATTATATTTTGTTGTTTAATATTCATTACATGCATTTGATTTTTCACAAAAGTATTTTGAAAGATTTTATTGCAGTTGGATACATTATAGTGGAATTGAGCGGAAGACACTTGACTCCTGCGGGTGTAGAGGAAAGGGTGAGACCCCACAGGCGAAGCCAAGGAGACTCGAGCTTCCTCCCAGGCGAATCTTGTGTCTGGAGCGAAATGGAACGAACTTGTTAATAGTCACAAACAAAAAAATTGAGCTTCATTTTTAAGAGAAGCTCAACAATTAATGAATATCCTTTATTAAATTAACTTTACGCTCATAGAAATGTTGCTTTTCTAGTATCTTCAAATTTCGTGATATTTTCACCATAATTTAACGTTAAATCTATTTCATCCTTACCATATAAAAGCATATCTTTCCAATAAGGATCAACAGAAAAATCTTGTGATAATCCATCATTATCTAAAATCTCTTGATTCTGTAAATCAATTTTCAATTCATAGCCTTCAACATGTGATTTCTGACGTATTAAATCTAAAACAGATTGATCTAAAGCTATAGGTAGAATTCCATTTTTCAAACAGTTTTGATGAAAGATATCAGCATAAGAAGGTGCTAAAATCACTTGAAATCCATAATCTGATAGAGCCCATGGTGCATGCTCACGAGATGATCCACAACCAAAGTTCTCACCAGCAAGTAGAACAGAGGCACCTTTACTTTTTTCTTGATTTAATTCAAATTCTGGATTTTCACTTCCATCTGGAAGGTATCTCCAATCAAAAAACGCAAATCTACCATATCCTGTTTTCTCTATCCTCTTTAAAAATTGCTTTGGAATGATTTGATCTGTGTCAACATTTGCACGATTTAATACAGCTACTTTCCCTGTATGTGTTGTAAAAGGTTTCATATTTCCCCTCCTAAAGTTACTCATTCATAATATAGCTTCTATTTTAGTTTATTTTCGAAAGTCAACAGCAAAGTATATAACATGGTGGCAATTTTTCTTCTTAGATGGATATCCTTCATTCTATACTGCTTCCACAAATTAAAAGGACATTGCACCTTCCTTGATATGACGGACATCTACAAATCTGCCATGTAGAGCCGCGGCTGCTGCCATTGCTGGACTAACTAAATGAGTTCTAGCACCTTTACCTTGTCTTCCTTCGAAGTTTCGGTTAGATGTTGAAGCACAACGTTCTCCGTCTGGTACAACATCGTTATTCATACTTAAGCACATACTACAGCCTGATTCTCTCCATTCAAAGCCAGCTTCTTTAAAAATCACATCAAGACCTTCTGCTTCTGCTACCTTTTTAACCTTTTGTGATCCTGGTACAACCATCGCACGAACAGTTGAAGGAACTTTTAATCCTTTTAGACTTGTAATCACTTCTGCCGCTTGTCTTAAGTCTGTTATACGTGAATTTGTACAAGACCCTATAAATACATGCTCAACTGTAATTTTCTCAATTTGCGTGTTAGGCTCAAGTCCCATATAGCTGTATGCACGCTTAGCTTCATCAACTTCTTCTTCATTAGTAAAGCTAGCAAGATCTGGTGTTTTCTCATCAACACCAACTGACATTCCAGGATTTGTTCCCCAAGTTACCATTGGTGGAATATCTTCACCTTTTAGTGTAATAACTTCATCATACTCTGCACCTTCATCAGTCTTCAACGTTTGCCAATACTCTACTGCTTTATCAAACTCTTCACCTTTTGGTGCATATTTTCGACCTTTAACATAAGAATATGTTGTTTCGTCAGGTGCAATTAATCCAGCTCTAGCTCCTGCTTCAATTGACATATTACAAATAGTCATACGCTCATCCATAGAAAGATTCTCTATAACTTCACCTGTATATTCAATGATAAATCCTGTTCCAAAGCGAACACCATATTTACCAATAACAGCTAAAATAACATCCTTTGCAGTAACTCCTTTTTGAAGCTTACCAGGCACATGAATATTAAGTGTTTTTGGACGCTGTCTCCATAAAGTCTGCGTTGCTAAAACATGTTCTACCTCACTCGTTCCTATACCAAAAGCAATTGAACCAAATGCTCCATGTGTAGATGTATGACTGTCACCACAAACAATTGTTTTTCCTGGTAATGTCAATCCAAGCTCAGGCCCTATAACATGAACAATTCCTTGATCTTCACTTGTTAAGTCTGCTAAGCGAATACCAAATTCTTTACAGTTTCGTTCTAATGCACTAATTTGATTTTTGGCAACCTCATCTTCTATAACAAAACGATTAACAGTTGGAACATTATGATCCATTGTCGCAAACGTTCGGTCTGGTCTTCTTACTTGACGGTTTTTTTCACGTAATCCTTCAAATGCTTGTGGTGAGGTAACCTCATGGATTAAATGTAAATCTATATATATTAGATCTGGTTTGCCTTGTTCTTGTTGAACAATATGCTCATCATAAATTTTTTCAATTATAGTTCTCGGTTTCACGGTCATGGTCTAAAAACCCCCTCTTTGATTGAAAAATGAGGGGCTGACGAAGTAAGTGTCAGGCCCCTCATACAAAATAGGTTTTATAAAAACACTATATTACTTACATTCGTTCGAATAATTAAAAACTACCTTCTTCATTATATCTAAGGTTTACGAATAAGCTTCCATAATGTTTAATATAGCATGGTCATCTGCAAGTGCATTTTTAATTTCTTCAGCCATTTGTTTTGTTGAGGCAGCTTTATTTCCTTGAGCAAGATCTGCTGTACGAGTTCCAGAGTTCAATACATTATCAACAGCTTTTTCAATGGCTTTTGCTTCTTCCTCTAAACCAAATGATTGGCGAAGCATCATCGCTGCAGACAGAATAGTCGCTACAGGATTTGCTATGTTTTTCCCAGCAATATCAGGAGCTGAACCATGAATTGGTTCGTATAAATGTAAACCTGTAGAAGAAAGACTTGCAGATGCTAACATACCAAGTGATCCAGTAATCATTGACGCCTCATCACTTAAAATATCTCCGAACATATTTTCAGTCACAATAACATCAAACTGTTTTGGTGAACGTATTAGCTGCATTGCTGCATTATCCACTAACATATGTTCAAGTGTAACTTCAGGATAGCGTTTTGCTACCTCCTCAGCTACTTCTCTCCAAACACGACTAGATTCTAATACATTTGCTTTATCAACTGATGTAATATGTTTTCGACGTCGTTTTGAAGCAATTTCAAATGCTGATTCAATAATTCTCTCAATCTCAGAGCGCTTATAAAGAAGTGTATCAACAACAGCCTCTTGACCTTCATACGTTATGCGTTCACTCGGTTTACCGAAATACAACCCACCTGTTAGTTCCCGTACGATAACAAAGTCTACTCCATTAACATACTCCTTCTTTAAAGGGGAAGAATCTAGTAAGCTATCGAACGTTGTAATCGGGCGAAGATTCGCAAATAAATCAAGCTCTTTTCGGAGTGCTAATAGTCCACGTTCAGGGCGAAGCTCCATTGGATTTTGATCCCATTTTGGTCCACCAACAGCACCTAGAATAATTGCGTCTGCCTGCTTGCAAATAGCAATTGTTTCTTCTGGCAATGGATTGCCCTTTTGATCAATTGCATCTCCACCGATAAGTCCATAATCAAACTGAAATTGATGGTGAAAATGTTCAGCTACTGTTTTTAATACTTCAACTGTTACATCCACTACCTCTTTGCCTATTCCATCACCCGGTAATAATGCAATTCTTTTCTTCATGTTCTAACCCCCTCCGAGTAATTTATTTTAGTAGACTTGCTTCTAATAATTCATTTGGCATTTCAGAAAGCAATGCAATACGGTTAACTGCATTGATATAAGCTTTAGCTGATGCTTCTAAAACATCCTGCGCCATACCTCTACCACTTGCTTCATGTTCACCAATTTGCATTTTTACATATACTTGTGCAAGAGCATCTCTTCCACCACTATTTGATTGGATACGATAATCAACTAAGTTAATTGTTTGACCAATACAACGTTCTAGTGTGTTATAGATTGCCTCAACACTTCCTGCTCCTGTTGCTGCTTCCTGGATTATTTCATTATCTGCATTTGTTAACGTAATAGTTGCAGTTGGAATCTGTGCCGTACCGTATTGAACTTGTAATGACTTCAATTCGTAGGCAGCTTCTTTACTTGACACTTTCTCTTCAATTAACAGTGCTTTTAAATCATCATCAGAAATTTCTTTTTTCTTTTCTGTTAATTCTTTAAATGCTACGAATAACTTATTCACTTCTTCATCAGAAATCTCATAACCTAATTCTTGTAATCTATTTTTAAACGCATGACGACCTGAGTGTTTCCCAAGAACCATTGAATTTGTAGATACACCAACAAGATCTGGTGAAATAATTTCGTATGTTGTTTTTTCTTTTAAAACACCATCCTGATGGATTCCAGATTCATGAGCAAAGGCATTTTTACCTACAACTGCTTTATTTCCAGGAACAGCCATGCCCGTTAGATTACTAATAAGATCACTTGAACGTTTTGTTTCTTTCAAATATAAACCTGTTTTCGCTTTATAATAATCGCTTCTAATATGAAGAGCTACTGCCACTTCTTCTAGAGCTGCATTACCTGCTCTTTCACCAATTCCATTGATTGTTCCCTCAATTTGACCAGCACCATGTTCAATCGCTGATAGAGAGTTAGCAACTGCCATGCCTAAATCATCATGACAGTGTGCTGATAGAATGATATTATCAATTCCTTTTACATTTTCACGTAAATATGTGAAAATTTCACCGTATTCCTTAGGTGTAATATAGCCAACTGTATCAGGTATATTAATAACGTGTGCACCTGCTTCAATCACCTGTTCAACAATCTCAGCTAGGTAAGGTAATTCAGTTCGACAAGCGTCCTCCGCTGACCATTGAATAATTGGGAAAAATTGAGCAGCATATTTAACAGAATCAACTGCTGTTGAAATAACCTGATCCTTTGTTTTCTTCAACTTATATTCTCTGTGAATTGGAGAAGTTGCTAAGAACACATGAAGTCTAGGTTCTTCTGCATATTTTAATGCTTCCCACGCTGCATCAATATCTCCTTTAACTGAGCGAGCAAGACCTGTTACAGAACTATTTTTTACAGTTTTTGCGATTTCTTGAACTGCTAATAAATCACCTTTTGATGTAGCAGGAAATCCTGCTTCAATAACGTCCATTCCGAGTTTTTCTAGCTGTTTCGCAATCTCAAGTTTTTCCTTTACATTAAGGTTCACACCAGGAGATTGCTCACCATCACGGAGCGTTGTATCAAATAGGTTAATTTTTCGCACTCACACTCACCGCTTCTTTCTGTTTTTGGTTTGATTTTACAAATGGCATCATTGCACGTAATTTTTTCCCAACTACTTCAATTTGATGTTCATTTTCATTGTTATTGATTGCATTGAATTGAGGACGATTTGCTTGGTTTTCTAAGATCCAATCTTTAGCAAATTTACCATTTTGAATATCTTTTAATACTTCTTTCATTGCTTCTTTAGAACGTCCGTCTACAACTCTTGGTCCTGAAACAAAGTCACCCCATTGTGCTGTATCAGAAATTGAATATCTCATTCCTGCCATACCATCTTCATACATTAAATCAACGATTAGCTTTAATTCATGTAAACATTCGAAATAGGCAACTTCTGGTTGGTATCCAGCTTCAACTAATGTTTCGAATCCTGCTTTTACTAATGAAGTTAAACCACCACAAAGTACTGCTTGCTCACCGAATAAATCAGTTTCTGTTTCTTCTTTAAATGTAGTTTCAAGAACACCCGCACGAGCTGAACCTACACCTTTCGCGTATGCTAATGCTTTTTCTTTTGCAGTTCCAGTAACATCTTGATAGATTGCGAATAATGCAGGAACTCCAGCACCTTGCTCATATGTTCTTCTTACTAAGTGTCCTGGACCTTTTGGAGCTACTAGGAATACATCAACATCAGCTGGTGGTACGATTTGGCTGAAATGTACATTGAAGCCATGAGCAAATACTAATGAATTACCAGCTTCTAAACCAGGCTTAATTTCTGCTTCATACACCTTTGCTTGTTGCTCATCTGGAAGTAATACCATTACTAAATCTCCAAGCTCTGCTGCTTCAGCAACTGTTACAACATGATGACCATCTTCAACTGCTTTATTAAAAGAACCACCTTGACGTACACCAACTACTACGTCTACTCCACTTTCTTTTAAATTTAATGCATGTGCATGACCTTGTGAACCATAACCAATGATTGCTACTTTTTTCCCTTGTAATGCTGCTTCGTTTACGTCTCCGTTATAATATACTGTTGTCATGTATAATCTCTCCCTTAATATGATTTATGATTTTTATAGTAGATCTATTGCTTTATATGAATCTTTAAACCTGGTTTCAGGCAAGATTACTAACTGAATTTAGACGATTGAAATTGGCACTTCTTTGGTTGTTCTTTGAGTTCCACGAGTAAAAGCAGTTGTACCAGTTCTAGCAATTTCTTTTATGCCATAAGGCTTTAATAAATCAATTAGAACTTCAATTTTTTCAGGCTCTCCTGTCACTTGAACAACTACACTTTCACGACTAACATCAATGACTGATGCTCTAAATGGTTGAATAAGACCTTGAAGCTCCATCCTTGTAGCAGCAGTTGACATTACTTTTATTAAAGCAAGCTCTCTAGAAACAATTGATTGTGAAGTAATATCCGTTACCTTTAATACATCAATTTGTTTATTGAGCTGTTTTGTAATTTGTTCAACTTCTTTTTCCTCTGAAACATTTACCACAACTGTCATTCTAGAAACACCTTCTGTTTCAGCATGACCAACAGTGATGCTTTCAATATTGTAATGCCTTTTTGTAAATAAACCTGTAATTCTATTTAAAACACCAGTTTGGTTTAAAACTGTTAAAGAGAGAATTCTTTTCATAATTTCACACCTACCATTTCATGTAACCCTTTGCCAGAAGCAACCATTGGATAGACGTTTTCATCCTTAGCAACATGAATATCTAGTAATACTGGCTCATTAGAAGTGATGGCTTGCTTTAACTTCTCTTCCCAACCTTCACTATTTTCAATACGAACACCAGTTATACCGTATGCTTCTGAGATTTTCACGAAGTCAGGTTGTGTAACAAACTTAGAATGAGAGTATCGTTCTTCGTAAAATAACTCCTGCCATTGTCTTACCATACCTAGTGCACCGTTATTTAAGATAACAATCTTAATAGGTAGGTTTAATTCATGAATTACTGACAATTCCTGCAGTGTCATTTGGAATCCACCATCACCTAAAATAGCAACAACTGGTGTTTCTCTATCTGCTAGTTGTGCACCAATTGCTGATGGTAAGCCAAATCCCATTGTACCTAAACCACCAGATGTAACCCATTTGTTAGGATTATTAAAATTGTAATATTGTGCAGCCCACATTTGGTGTTGCCCTACATCGGTAGTTACAATTGCTTCACCATTCGTCCATTTATGAATAAGCTCTAAAATATATTGAGGCTTTAATTCTGTATCACTTTCTTTATAAACCAATGGAAATTCCTTTTTATTAGATGAAACAAGTTCATTCCATTCTTCATTATCACCTTGTTTGCCATCCTGCTTTATTAGTTGCTCTAAAGCAAGCTTTGCGTCACCTACAATCGGGATTGCCGTCGGTACATTTTTCCCAATTTCAGCAGGATCGATATCAATATGGGCAATCGTTGCTTTTTTGGCAAAATGCTCTAAATTACCTGTTACACGATCATCAAACCTTGCACCAACACTAATTAATAAGTCACAGTCATAAAGTGCCATATTTGCTGAGTACGTTCCATGCATACCAGCCATTCCTAAAAACAATGGATGATCAGATGGAAAGCCTCCTAATCCAAGAAGTGTATTAGCAACTGGAATTTGCTGTTGCTCCGCAAATTTTGTTAGTTCATTAGATGCATCAGCATGTAAAACACCTGCACCAGCTAAAATTACTGGCTTTTTCGCTCTACTTACTGCTTCTACTAATTTACGAATTTGTAAATAATTCGGTTCACTATTTGGTTGATAGCCTGGTAGATTAACAGGCATATCATAACTAAATTCACCTTCAAATATTGCAATGTCTTTTGGAATATCTATTAAGACAGGACCTGGTCTGCCTGTAGTCGCAATATGAAATGCTTCTTTTATAATTCTAGGAAGTTCACTTACTTCACGAACTTGGTAGTTATGTTTCGTGATAGGAGTTGTAATTCCTATAATGTCAGCTTCTTGGAAAGCATCTGATCCAATCACAGATGTTGCAACTTGACCTGTAAAAACAACCAATGGTAAGGAATCAATCATTGCATCTGTTAAGCCAGTCACTAAATTTGTCGCACCTGGTCCACTTGTTGCGATAACAACACCAGGCTTTCCAGAAACACGTGCATATCCTTCAGCAGCGTGTATACTTCCTTGTTCATGTCGGGATAATACGTGAAACACTCCTGAATCATAAAGACTATTATAGATTGGTAAAACAGCACCACCAGGATATCCGAAAATTACCTCTACCTTTTCCTGCTTAAGTGCTTCTATTAGCATCAAAGACCCCGACATTGTGTTTGTACATTTGGCAGCTGAGTTATTCAACTGTACATTTGTACCCATTTTCTTTCCTCCCTTAGCAGGCTCTTAGCCTTTGTTTTTTTTGATATAAACTGCATATAAAAAACCTTCCCACCCCTCATAAGACTCCACATTATTTTGTGTGCCAAAGGGGCAAAAAGGTTAATAAACTTTTCGCGGTACCACCCTTCTTCATGGTCAAATCATATGACCACCTTACGAACAGATAACCTGTTCCCTTTTGTAACGAGTACCGAAGAATGGGACTCGGTCAATCCTACTAAAAATTCGGATTAACACTCAGAGGTGAGTTCACCTATGGGAGTATCACCGGCTTCCACCTTTACCGGCTCTCTGTAGATACTTGACCAAAGACTACTTATCCTCTTCATCGTTTTACTATATGATAGCTGTTAGCTTACATGAAGATTTTGTGGGATATTCTCCACCTTAACGCCTTCTTTAACAACTTTTTTACGAAATGCCTCCAAAAGCTTCTTGGTTTGTTCACCTGGTATTCCTTCACCAATGATTCGACCATCCACTTTTACTACAGCAATTACTTCTGCGGCTGTTCCAGTTAAGAAAACCTCTTCAGCTGTATAAACATCATGTCGAGTAAATGGCTCTTCACATACCTCGTAATCCATTTCTTTCGCAATATCAATGATCGCATTACGTGTAATTCCTTCAAGAGCACCTATATATCCAGGGGGCGTTAATAACCTCCCGTTTTTAAAAATAAAGACGTTATCAGCAGATCCCTCTGCAACATAACCTTGATCATTTAACATTAACGCTTCACTTACGTTTGCTAAATGTGCTTCAATCTTAACTAACACATTGTTCAAATAATTTAGAGATTTAACCTTTGGACTTAAGACATCAGGTCTGTTTCTCCTTGTAGCAACTGTCACAATGTCAATCCCGGTCTCATAAAGATGTTTAGGGAAAATTGAAAGTGGCTCAACGATAATTACCGTATTTGCTCGTTTACAGTTATAAGGATCTAAACCTAAGTCACCTGTTCCACGAGAGACAACTAACCGAATATACGCATCGCTTAAACCATTTTTTTCAACAGTTTTAACGACTAATTCTGTGAGTTCATCTTGTGTGTATGGAATAGTTAACAAAATTGATTTAGCTGATTGATATAATCGGTCCATATGTTCCTTCATCCGAAATATATTCCCACTGTAAACTCGTATTCCTTCAAATACTCCATCACCATATAAAAAACCGTGATCATAAACTGATATTTTTGCATCTTCTTTCTTTACAAAATCATCGTTTAGAAAGATCCACTGATCACCCATAAGAGCACGCCTTCCTTTATATAAGTTGGATCTGTTAGATCATTGAACATTATGATAGTTAAAAGAAAACTTTTACTTCAAAGAATTTTCTACACTTTTTCAAATGTTCGTATAACTTTATTTGAACTTATATTACGCTCAATAAATCTAAGTGTCAACAGTGTTTTACGAATTATTTGACTATTTAGATTTATTGATTATTTTGTATACGCTTTCATTGTTGGTATGATGGGAAGAGCTCTATTTTTAAAAAAATAAAGAATTTTTTAAAATCCGCACGTGTGGAGAATTGCAGATAATGGAATTATATTGAGGGATTTCTTTGGGGTAATAAAAGAATACACAAAACAGAATTCTGATATCCATATATTACAACTGAATGGGCAACAAGAAAACAAACTTGGCATAAAATCTAACATGAAATATTCAACCAAACATAGGACATCCAAATAAGTATAGTTTCATGCACTTTTTAGTTTTCGGTTTAGATCAACAAAAAAACCTTCTATTTTTCCAATAGAAGGTTTGAGTATGTAATATGTGGCGTCCCAGGAGAGATTCGAACTCCCGACCGACGCCTTAGAAGGGCGTTGCTCTATCCAGCTGAGCTACTGGGACATTTAATATTGCCTTATTAATATCTGATGATTTTCATCGACATTTATTATTATATTTCTCCTTCATATAAAAGTCAATACTTTAAAGAATTTTTATTAAATTGTTTTTAAAACTTATTTACCTGGGAGAAAACGAACTACACTTTCACCCAGGTAGAAACGGTAAAAGATCCACAACCAAGCATTAAAACAGCCACTAGATCATAAAATCATTTGACAATTCTTGTATCTCTTCTCCGCTTACATCAAAAAATTTAACATTTGCATGAGAATCCTCAACTTCAATTATTACATAGGTTTTCTGTCTCCGTTGTATTGGAAGCCTAATACTACCCGGATTGATAAATAAAATCCCATCAATTAATTCAGCAGCAGCAACATGAGAGTGTCCATAGCAAACAATCTTAGCATTTACCTCTTCTGCTCGATATTTCAAGCTCATAAGGGTAACTTTTACATTGTATAAATGTCCATGTGTCATATAAAGCGTTTGGCCATTTAGATCTTCAATTATTTCATTTGGTAAATCAGATCCAAAATCACAATTTCCTTTTACTCCTTTGAATGAACTTAATTGTGGACTTGTTGAAGATAACTCTGAATCTCCACAGTGTAGCATTAATTCCACTTCATCCTCATGTCTCTTTTTAATGATATCAACTTCTGAAGTTAAACCATGACTATCACTTAATAGTAAAACCTTCATGAAATTCCCCGCCTTATTTAATTTAGCTTATCAGTTCGATAAGCTTCTTAAGTGCATCTGAGCGATGACTAACTTTATTTTTTTCTTCTTTAGAAAGCTGTGCCATCGTTTTATTTGAATTTTGCAAAATAAAAATAGGATCATAACCAAAGCCATTTTCACCTGTTGGGGTTTCAGCTATAAAGCCTTCACATGCCCCTCTTACAGTTTGAACAACATGTCCAGGGGTAGACAATGCTAATGCACAGATGAATCTAGCTGATCGTTTTTCCAATTCAGTAATAGCACTTAATTCTTTCAGTACCTTTTCCATATTAGCTTGATCACTTTTGTCAGTACCAGCATAACGTGCTGAGTAAACACCTGGTTGACCATTTAAATAGTCAACTTCTAAACCTGAATCATCAGCTATTGTTACCATCCCATATTGCTTTGAAATAGCTTCTGCTTTTAATATTGCGTTAGCTTCAAACGTACTACCTGTTTCTTCAACATCTATTGCATCAGGATAATCTAAAAGAGATTGTACTTGATAACCTAAAGGAGCTAGCAATGCTTCAAATTCGTTTACTTTACCTTTATTTTTTGTTGCAATAATTATTTTGTTCACTTGTTTTCGCCCTGCTTTTTTATATTTTCTTCAACAATTAGGGAAAGATCTCCAAGTGCTTCTTTTTGAATTTCAATAAGTGACTTAATGCCATTTTCCGCCAAATCGAGCATATTATTTAATTGTTGACGTGTAAATGTTGCTTCCTCTCCAGTTCCTTGTACTTCAACAAGTTCTCCCTGAGAAGTCATAATAATATTCATGTCCACTTCCGCTTTTGAATCTTCTTTATAATTCAGGTCTAATATTTCACCATGCTCCCGATCAACACCTACTGAAACTGCTGCAAGATAATCAGTTATAGGTAAAGTCTTCAATTTACCTTCATCAAGTAATTTTCCAAGTGCAATTGTCATGGCCACATACGCACCAGTTATTGATGCTGTTCTTGTTCCACCATCAGCTTGAATCACATCGCAGTCGATCCAAATCGTTCTTTCACCAAGCTCTTTTAAGTTCACAACTGAACGTAATACTCTCCCAATTAAACGCTGTATTTCCATTGTACGTCCTGTTATCTTACCTTTAGATGATTCTCTAATTGTTCGTTGTTCTGTTGCTCTAGGGAGCATAGAATATTCTGCAGTGATCCACCCTTTACCCTCACCACGCATAAATGGAGGAACTCTGTCCTCAATACTAGCGTTACATATTACTTTCGTTTCACCTACGGATATTAAAACCGAGCCTTCTGGATGAATAACAAAATCCTTACGAATATCAACTTTTCTTAACTCATCATCACGTCTTCCATCATGTCTCATTTAAATTCCTCCAAAAATTCAATTTGTTTTTATATGTATGTCTCGCACTATTAAATCTAACAATTGATTAAAACAAATTAGTGAAATTACAGATCATGGTGTTCAAAAAAACTACAATAGTCATCAGCTTCTCAAGACCGTAATTGGGTTTGGATTAATCTTTGGATTCAATATTGCAATAAAAATTAAATAAGAGGTAGCTTTTTATAAGCATACCTCTCTTTACCCTCTATATAGTATATCAAAAACAAGTAAATTAAAAACTACCTGTATTTACTTTTGCTGGTCTTGTTACAGGTTCTGTTAGTTTTTCACCGTTTTCGTTAATTAACTCTGCCTTTCCATTAACTGTAACTGCAACACTTTCAATTCCCTGTTGCTCTGTTAATGTTAAAACAAGTGATTGAAGTGCTTGAGATGAAACAATTTTTTGTTCTTCATCAAAACTACCATAAATAGATTCATTAAAATCAAGAGTAACTTTTCCATCAGCATATTTTGGTGCACTTAGCAGCTTTACGCCTTCTTGAAAATCACTCATTAAACCTAAAGATTGTGAAGGACCCTCTACAAGCTCTTCTACTGCTGATACAATTGGATCTGTTTTTTCGTTACTCACTCGTTTTGTTACAGGTACATAATATTGCTGACCATCAGACTCTGACATATAATAAACAGTTAAAGGATGAGTATTCGTTATATCAACAATGTCACTTGAATCATGGTTAATTCCATCAGCTCTACTAACACCTTCACCTATTGGCGTACTATTAACAGGCATTTCCTTTTGTTCATGTCCATTCACCCAAATCTTCACTTTTTTCACTGAATCAAATTGAGTCAATGTCCAAGTAATAGCTTGAAGAATTTTTGCTTCATCCTCTTTGTTATAATTGTTAAACTCTTTAGAGAAATCTGCAATTGCTGTGCCATCTTCTTTAATATTTACTCCTAGCACTATAGTATCTTGAGGTAATACAGCTTTAAACCCATTTGGTAGTACATTAGAAACAGGCCCACCTTCAACTAAATATTCTAAAGATTGTTTAGCAATACTGTCTGTTTTAGGCAAATTCATTGTATAAGGCACAACAAAACCACTTTTATCAAATAAAAACAATTGACTAGAAATTGTTTCTACTGCAGCATCCTCTTTTCCATCTTCTCCTACAGCTGTTCCTTCACCCTCAATAAGTTCCCCATCTTCCGTAAAGGTTACATCCTGTGGTGGATCAATTTCCTTTGTTGCTTTATCTGCATCAAATAAACCACAACCAGATAGTAACATAGATGAAGCAAGAACAGTAACAGCAATCTGTTTGTTGTATTTAATCATTTCCAATCCCTCCAAAGGCAGTTTGTACTACTATGTATACGAGCTATTATTCAAATTAGACCGATTTTTTGTACAAACTTTTAGAGAACAGAAAATTAGCGTAAATAAATAAAAGCACAGTGCTATTACACACGGTACTTTTTATAATAATCATATTAATAGTTTTTAGTAGATTCTAACGATATCGACTTTACATGTAGGATCGGTTGTTCAAATAATTTAGAGGCAATCTTTTCAAATAGTTGCTTAGGACCTGTTGTCAGAAATTTATGTTCTTTTTGACTAGTATCTTGATTGAGTAACTTTTTAAACGACAATATCGTACTCACTTCTCTAGCCGTTTCATCTCCTGAACAGATGATTTTTACTGCTTGTCCCATATATTCTTCTATTTGCTTTTGTAAGATTGGATAATGTGTGCATCCTAAAATAAGTGTATCAATATTACTTTGCTTAAAGCTAACCAAAGAATTCTCAACAATATCGTTTGCCTTTTGACCTTCAAAATTGCCACTCTCAACAAGAGGTACAAATTCTGGACAAGCTAATCCTTCAACACTTAATCCATTGTTTAACGTTTTAAGAGCTGTTTCATATGCTGCACTCTTAATTGTATTAACTGTTCCAATTACACCAATATGATCATTTTTAGTTACTTTTATAGCTGTTCTAGCTCCTGGTAAAATAACTCCGATAACCGGAATATCTATTGTGTCCTGAATTTCTTGAAGTGCAATAGCTGTTGCTGTGTTACATGCAATTACCAGCATTTTTATATGATGATGTTCAAGTAAGTAGTTCGTCATTTCCCAAGTAAACCGAAGAACTTCATCAGCTTCTCTTGGTCCATAAGGACAACGAGCTGTATCACCTAAATAGATGATCTCTTCTTTTGGTAACTGTCTCATGATTTCTTTTGCGACTGTTAAACCACCCACTCCAGAATCAATAACACCAATCGGTCTTTTCAAATTATCGCCTCATTCTTCTCTCATATCATGCTGTAGCTTTATTAATGACCTTTCAAGCAATACAATTTCTTTATCTTCAAAATTAACAAGCTTATCTCTTAAATAATTTTGACGTTTTTCAATTACTTCTTCTATTATACGTTCGCCTTCTTTTAATAAATGTATTTGGACCACTCTTCGATCATGAGGATCTTTAACTCGAACAACAAGCTCATTCTTCTCCATTCTATCCACTAAATCAGTTGTTGTACTACAAGCTAAAAACATTTTATTCGAAAGCTCACCAATTGTTAAGTCACCATTTTCCCATAGCCATTGTAGAGCAATAAATTGCGGTGGTGTGATGCTATAGTCGCTTAATATTTCTCGACCCTTTTGCTTTATAATAGCTGAAATATGACGAAGTGCCTTTTCAAGATCAGCTACTGTTTCATTCGTAACATCTGCACGTTCTATTGTCACTTATAAACCCTCACTAACATTTTACTTATATATTTCACTAGCTATTTTCCCTGTTTTTTTAATAAAATGCAAGTTACATATAATAATATAAAATAAATATAACCGGCTCCCTTTACTTAAAAGGATAGCCGGTTTTGATTAGAGCTCTAGTTCACCCATTCGAAGGAGCTCAACAACCGCCTGAGAACGTCCCTTAACACCAAGCTTTTGCATCGCATTCGAGATGTGATTTCGAACCGTTTTTTCACTTATGAAGAGCTCACTAGCAATTTCCTTAGTTGTCTTATCTTGAACTAACAATTCGAAAACTTCTCTCTCTCTTTTCGTGAGTAGTGGTTTTGATTGAAATTCTTTCTCTTTCAAGTATTGTAACCCTCCTTGCTAAGGTGAGAGCTGATCTACCAGATGGGTATAATATATTTAGTCAACATATACTATGTGCTAATGAGAACTACTGTGACAGAATACTTATAGGAAAAGTTGCATTACTGCGTCCAATTTCTACTGTTGTATAAAATAAGCTATTAGTTATCCTTTTTAGTATACGAACATTCTCCGATTTCCATTTAATACATCTGCACACATTGTTCCTCACTAAAAAGTCTCTCCCTAAATTTAAATGAAAGTGTTAGTAATCACTATTCATTTACAATATTGTTCAAAATCTAACTAAACATCCATAGCAGCTGTGGTTTATCACTTTGAAGGTACCATGCTATGTACAATCATTTCTCCAACTATATTGATATAAAATTGTGAAAGTAACAGCCTTTTCTTCAAAGTATGTAAAAAGTGAAAACATTGTTCATCATTATAGGGAATTTACTTTTACTAATTTAAACCTAAATAATAAATCAGAATAATCAAATGCACATAAAAAGGCTGACCCAAATTCATATAAGGTCAGCCTCATTTTCTAAACATATATTCTTATCCTTGGTCACTACCAAAGAAATTACGGAATGACTGTATAGCAGTATCACGGTTTAGTGCAGCAATTGAAGTTGTTAAAGGGATTCCCTTCGGACAAGATTGCACACAGTTTTGTGAGTTACCACAATTCGCTAATCCACCATCACCCATAATCGACTCTAAACGCTCTGATTTATTCATCTCACCTGTTGGATGTGCATTGAATAAACGCACTTGAGATAATGGAGCAGGTCCAATGAAGTTAGATTTACTATTAACGTTAGGACATGCCTCTAAACATACACCACATGTCATACATTTCGATAATTCATAAGCCCATTGACGTTTTTTCTCTGGCATACGAGGTCCTGGTCCTAAATCGTACGTACCATCAATTGGTACCCATGCTTTAACCTTCTTAAGAGAATCAAACATACGCTTACGATCAACCTGTAAATCACGAACAACTGGGAAGGTACGCATTGGCTCAAGGCGAATAGGCTGCTCAAGCTGATCAACAAGTGCTGTACATGATTGACGTGGTTTGCCGTTAATAACCATAGAACAAGCACCACATACTTCTTCAAGACAGTTCATATCCCAGTTAATAGGTGTTGTTTCCTTACCAGCTGAATTGACTGGATTTCGGCGTATTTCCATTAATGCCGAAATAACATTCATATTAGGACGGTAAGGAATCTCAAATTTCTCATCATAAGGAGCTGCTTCAGGCGAATCTTGACGGGTAATAACAAACTGAACTACTTTATTCTCGCTCATTATTTATCCCCCTTTTTGCTTTTAGAATAATCTCGCTTACGTGGTTTAATTAAAGACACATCTACATCATCATACGTAAATTCTGGAGCTGTAAGATTCCCTGTAAATTTAGTCATTGTTGTTTTTAACCATTCTTCGTCATTTCTCTCAGGGAAATCTGGTTTATAATGTGCTCCACGACTTTCATTACGATTATAAGCACCAAGTGTAACCACTCGTGATAAATGTAGCATATTTTTCAATTGACGAGTAAATGCAGCACCTTGATTACTCCATTTCGCTGTGTCATTGATATTAATGTTATCAAATCTTTCAATTAGCTCTTGAATTTTCTCATCTGTCTTTAGAAGCTTATCATTATGTCTCACAACAGTTACATTGTCAGTCATCCACTCTCCTAATTCCTTGTGGATTACATAAGCATTTTCTTTACCGTCTAAATTCATAATGTTGTTCCATTTATCTTCTTCCTGTTTAACATGGTTATCAAACACAGAAGATGATAAATCCTCAGCACTCTTTTCAAGACCGTTTATATACTTAACAGCATTAGGTCCAGCTACCATTCCTCCGTATATAGCAGAAAGAAGTGAATTAGCTCCTAGACGATTTGCACCGTGCATAGAATAGTCACACTCTCCGGCTGCAAACAAACCAGGAATGTTCGTCATTTGGTCATAATCAACCCATAATCCACCCATTGAATAGTGAACTGCAGGGAAGATTTTCATCGGAACTTTACGTGGATCATCACCCATGAATTTTTCATATATTTCAATGATACCACCAAGCTTAATATCAAGCTCTTTCGGATCTTTATGAGATAAATCTAGATACACCATGTTTTCTCCGTTAATACCTAGCTTTTGCTCTACACATACATCAAAAATTTCACGTGTAGCAATATCACGAGGAACAAGGTTTCCATAAGCAGGATATTTTTCCTCAAGGAAATACCACGGCTTACCATCTTTATATGTCCAAACTCGTCCACCTTCCCCACGAGCTGATTCACTCATTAATCTAAGCTTGTCATCTCCTGGTATTGCTGTTGGATGAATTTGTATGAACTCACCATTTGCATAATAAACTCCTTGTTGGTAAACAATAGAAGCAGCAGATCCTGTATTGATAACAGAATTTGTTGATTTCCCGAAAATAATTCCAGGTCCACCAGTTGCCATAATTACTGCATCTGCTCTAAATGACTCAATTTTCATAGATGTTAAATTTTGCGATGTGATGCCTCGACACACATTATCATCATCAATAACGGCACCCAGGAATTCCCATCCTTCATATTTAGTAACAAGGCCAGCTACTTCATAACGTCTAACTTGCTCGTCTAATGCATAAAGAAGCTGTTGTCCTGTTGTTGCACCTGCAAAGGCTGTACGATGATGCTGAGTTCCACCAAAGCGTCTAAAGTCAAGTAACCCTTCTGGTGTACGATTAAACATTACACCCATTCGGTCTAATAGGTGAATGATTGCTGGTGCTGCTTCTGTCATAGCTTTAACTGGTGGTTGATTCGCTAAGAAATCTCCACCATAAACTGTATCATCAAAATGTTCCCAAGGTGAATCTCCTTCACCCTTTGTATTTACTGCACCATTAATTCCACCCTGTGCACACACTGAGTGAGATCTTTTAACAGGTACTAATGAAAATAAATCTACCTGAACACCTGCTTCAGCAGCTTTAATTGTTGCCATTAAACCAGCTAATCCGCCACCGACAACGATAATTTTACTTTTACTCATTAACCCCACTCCCTTTTATAGCTATTTCTGGATTATACGAATGCGAAAATTGCGCGAACACCAACATATGAAAGAGCAATAAAGATTGCTAGAGTTACATATGTGGAAATAACTTGTGAGCGAGGAGTAACAGTAATTCCCCAGCTTACTGCAAATGACCATAGTCCATTAGCAAAATGGAAAATAGTAGAGATAACTCCGATTAAATAGAATGCTAGCATAAATGGACTACTTAAAATGGAAGCCATCATGTCATAGTTTACTTCTGCCCCTAGTGCAGCTGCAATTCTTGTTTCCCATACATGCCAAGCAATAAATATAAATGTAACTACCCCTGAAACACGCTGTAACATAAATAGCCAGTTTCGTAAATATCCATAGTTACTCACATTGTTCTTTGCTGTAAATGCGATGTAAACTCCGTAAATAGCATGGTAGAGAAGTGGTAGAAAGATAATGACAATTTCTAATACATACCTAAATGGAAGCATTTCCATAAAATGTGCAGCTTCATTAAACGCTTCAGCACCTCTTGTTGCAAAATGGTTAATAACTAAATGCTGAATCAAAAAGATCCCTACCGGAATTACTCCCAATAATGAGTGCAGTCTACGATTCATAAACTCTCGGTTTCCAGCCATGTACTTACCCCCTAGTATCAATAATGCGCTCACGATTCAAAAACAAATACAATTCTCAATCCAATAATTCTTTCCTAATAAAATTTACCTTTATCACTGATGGTCTTTTAGTGAATGTTAGAAAATAGACTATTGGAATCAAACTTACAGACTATTAAAATCCCATCTGTATGTTATTCGAGATAAATTTGTGACAAATACATTTTACTCCCATAAAGAATTAGCGTCAAGAAAACGCGTTCATAAATTAAAATTTTTTGAAAAATAACTAATCCTTATAAAATTTATTTTATCAGTATACTTAAAATTCAAGCAAGTATAGAAAGCCTCTTTTCCCTCAAGTACCTTAATTTTCCTTGCAATAGAAATCTTTCTCGTACCACTCATTTGATCCATAAACTATATCAATTTATTCAAGCGGTAGTGAATCCAAAATTAGCCTTTCATATCATTTTACTTAATATTACATGTGTTTCAACAAGTATGTTGTTATATAATAAACGAAGAAAGAGGGGAATATCGTGAATAAACAATCTACAATCATTAACTTAGAAGAACTACAAGATATCTCAGTTCCTGCATTTGGTTTTGAATTATTAAGAGAAGTCCTTATTCCTGATATACTAGGACAAGACCATCCTCAAATGCTTTACTGGGCAGGAAAAGCATTAGCTCGCAAATATCCTGTTTCATCACTAGATGAATTAACAGCATTTTTTGAAAAAGCTGGATGGGGAAATCTTTCACTAGTACATAATAAAAAGACTGAAATGGAAT
Source organism: Metabacillus litoralis (assembly GCF_007994985.1). Taxonomy (GTDB): domain Bacteria; phylum Bacillota; class Bacilli; order Bacillales; family Bacillaceae; genus Metabacillus; species Metabacillus litoralis. Next base: position 211,581 of record NZ_VOQF01000007.1, read on the forward strand.
TTGAGCTAAGTGGAGAGCTTATCTCCATTCGTTTTAAAAAATCAAACGAGCATACATTTCAAATGGAAGCTGGTTTTATTGCTGAACAACTTCAAACTTTAAATAATCAAATAACTGAAACATATGAACAATTAAAAAAACGAGCAAATAAAGCTGTTTTTACAGTAAAGTGGGATCAAAAAGATCCGATTCAAGCTGAAGAAAACTCAATTGGAAAAAGAAGTGAACGAAAACTTTAATTTCCTTAAAAACAAGGGGCTTTTCTTAAAAGCCCCTATGTTTTACTACATATGCATTAATAAAGCTAAAAATTATAAGGAAGTTTATACAATAACCGCTACTTTAGATAGCTCAAAAGCATTATGAAGGATATCTACAGCATTCACCATATGAGCTTGATCAATAACAGTTGAAACTTTAATTTCAGAAGTACTTACCATTTTGATAGCTATACCTTCATTTGCTAATACGTCAAACATCTCAGCAGCAACACCTGGATTTGATACCATACCAGAACCAACAATTGATACTTTTGCTAACCCAGTTTCTGATTCAACTTTTTCATATTGTAATACAGACTTATGTTGCTCTAGAATGGTTATCGTATCTTCTAAGTCACTCGTTTTAACAGAGAAGGATATTGATGTCCGATCATCACTTGTTGTGTTTTGAATTATAATATCTACATTCAGACCATTTTTAGCCAAAGTTGAAAAAATTGTTGATAATGTTGTTAGTTCATTAGGTAATCCTAAAACAGATACTCTTGTTACTTGATCTTCAAATGCAATTCCTCTTACGACTAAATTTTGCTCCATGTTTGTTGCCTCCTCAATAATTGTTCCACGCTCGTTTACCATACTAGAACGAACTTCTAACGGCACATTGTAATTTTTTGCAAATTCCACAGCACGAGGATGTAACACACCCGCTCCTAAATTAGCCAACTCAAGCATCTCATCATATGAAATAGCAGCTAGTTTTCTTGCTTCTTTGACAAATCTAGGATCTGTTGTAAAAACACCAGTAACATCTGTGTAGATATCACATTTATCTGCTTTTAGTGCAGCTGCTAAAGCTACAGCAGTAGTGTCTGATCCGCCACGCCCCAATGTTGTAATTTGTTGATCACTTGAGATTCCTTGGAAACCAGCTACAACGATAATTTTACCTTTTGTTAATTCATTTTTAATTCTGTCTGTATTAATATTAGTTATTCTCGCATTACCGTGAGCAGCTTCTGTTTCAATTCCGGCCTGCCAGCCTGTAAAGGACACTGCATCATATCCCTTTTCCGTTAGTGCCATAGTAAGCAGTGAGATCGTTATTTGCTCACCTGTGGTCAGCAACATATCCATTTCTCTTTTACTTGGCTTCGCAGTAATTTGAGCTGCTAAATCAACTAACTGATCAGTGGATTTCCCCATTGCTGAAACGACAATCACAACATCATTACCATTTTCTTTTTCTTGAATAATTCGATTTGCCGCATTTAGAATTCTTTCAACTGAACCAACAGAAGTACCACCAAATTTTTGAACGATTATACTCATGAGTAACCTCACCCTTCAATTGTTTTAGATGATGGCTGTTTTCTCAAACTTTGTTGCTTTGACACTGTTTTGATTACATAGCAACAATTTTTCAGAAAAGAGCCTAGATAATCGATCATTGTCTGCTAAAGGTAGCGCCCAAAGTTATCACAATAAACCTGCTAAACGTCCATTCTCCATATGTTCTTAAAGGATTTTAGAAGCTTAAAAAGTGCAATAAAAAAAGCAATGGGATAAAAAATACCCCATTGCTTTTAAAACGAAAAAATAAATTCGTTCTTTACAATGAGATAGCTCTCCAAGAATATAAAAACTCTTGACAATTTTACATTTTTTAAATGTAAAACCAGCAATTAAAACAAATGGTGCTTTAATCACTTCGGCGAATATTCCTTTCACCAGCCTTCATCGGAAACCATTTCTCCTCAAGCAGGTTACTAATAATGTTCGCACCTCTACCTTCATTTAACAAACTAACGATCATATATCAAATTACTTACTAGATTATCAGACTTCTATTATGCATGCAAGCACATTTTTATCTAACTGCTACTCCTTTAAATATTCGTATATCGTACTTGCAAGACTATTGGGCATTCCTGCCTCAATAAAGTCATCCAAGCTAGCTTCCTTCATCTTTTTTAACGAACCAAAATGCTTCAATAACAATTTCTTTCTTTGTGCACCCACTCCAGGAATATCATCTAAGATTGATTGAAAAGCTGTTTTTCCCCGCAACTGCCTGTGGAATGTAATGGCAAATCGATGAACCTCATCTTGAATTCGCTGTAAAAGATAAAACTCCTGACTATTCCTCTCTAATTGTATAAACTCTGGAGGAGATCCTATTAAAAGCTCTGATGTACGATGTTTATCATCCTTAACAAGTCCAACAACTGGGATATCAAGTGTTAATTCATTAACTAATACATCCTGTGCTGCTGCTAAATGCCCTTTTCCACCATCAATGATCACTAAGTCTGGTAAAGGTAGTTCATCCTTTAACACACGGCTGTAACGTCTCCTTACAACCTCTCTCATTGATTCATAATCATCAGGACCTTCAACACCCTTAATTTTATATTTACGATAATGCTTTTTAGCAGGTTTACCATCTTCAAACACAATCATTGCAGACACTGGATCTGTTCCTTGAATATTAGAATTATCAAAAGCCTCAATACGATGTGGTGTTGCTATTCCTAAAATGTCTCCTAAATTTTCAACAGCTTTAATTGTTCTTTCTTCGTCTCTTTCTATAAGAGCAAATTTTTCTACAAGTGCATTTTTTGCATTCTTATGGGCAAGTAGTATTAAATCCTTCTTCTTCCCTCTTTTCGGTTGAATTGTTGATACCTCTAGCAGTTGCTCGATCACATCAACCTCAATGCTGTCAGGTAGTACAATCTCTTTGGGAACAAAGTGACTTGATTTTGAATAAAACTGTCCAAGAAATGTTAAAAATTCCTGCTCTGGACTATCATAGATGGGAAACAATGATACATCACGCTCAATTAGTTTTCCTTGACGAATAAAAAATACTTGTACACACATCCAGCCTTTGTCATATGCATAACCAAACACATCACGATCAACAAAATCATTTAATGTCATTTTTTGTTTTTCCATTGTGGCTTCAATATGAAGAATTTGGTCGCGATATTCTTTAGCTCGTTCAAAATCTAATTCCTCAGATGCTTTCCCCATCTTCTCAGATAACTCTTCTTTAATTTTTTTAAATCCGCCATTAAGAAACTTAGCTATTTCTTCAACCATTTGACGATTTGTTTCCTCTGAAACGTCTTTCACACAAGGTGCCAGACATTGTCCCATATGATAATACAAACAAGCTCTGTCAGGTAATGTAGAACACTTTCGTAATGGATATAATCGATCTAATAGCTTGATTGTTTCTCGTGCAGAAAAAACATTGGGATAAGGACCAAAATATTTTGCTTTATCTTTGTTCACTTTTCGAGTTACAAGTAATCGAGGATGACGCTCATTTGTAATTTTAATAAACGGATATGTTTTATCATCCTTGAGCATGACATTATATTTTGGGTCATATTTTTTAATCAGATTTAATTCTAAAATGAGTGCTTCAAGATTAGAAGATGTAATGATATATTCAAAATCAACAATTTCATTGACTAATCGTAATGTTTTAGCATCGTGAGAACCTGTGAAATAAGATCTAACACGGTTTTTTAATACCTTTGCCTTCCCAACATATATAACTGTCCCTTGTCTATCTTTCATTATATAACAGCCAGGTTGATCAGGAAGAAGTGCGAGCTTTTCCTTAAAATGTTCTCTCATAGCAAACACTCCCCATTATCTTATTTATATGTGATAGGCAGTAATCTACCATTTTATAAGTACTGTCTACAATTTAAGTTACTTAAAAGCAACAAAGTTCATGAAAACAGACTTGATAAAAAAATGACACATTACTGCCTACTAACAAACTATTTTATCATGACAGATCATGTTTCGTCTTATGTTAAAATGTCGAAATATATACAATTATTTCCGGAGAAATGATTGCTAAACCGATGTTGACTTATCGTAGTGAGATGATGTGAAGTTTGATAGGTGATAGCTCTCTGGAACTAAACACCAAATCTAAGTAAAAGTTGGATCCTCTTGATCTAAGAAAAAAGGACTGACATATGTCAATCCCTTTTGTGTATGAAAAATAACTTTTTTTTAGAAATTAAAGGTGCTTGTTCAAAACTTCTGCAAGTGCTTCTTTTGGTTGATATCCAACAGCTTTGTCAACAACTTCGCCATCTTTTAATACTAATAAAGTTGGGATACTCATAACACCAAATTTACCAGCTGTTTCTTGGTTTTCATCAACATCAACTTTAACAATCTTCACTTTATCTCCCATATCTGTATCAAGTTCTTCAAGAACTGGAGCAATCATCTTACATGGTCCGCACCATGGTGCCCAAAAATCTACTAATACTACACCTTCGTTTGTTTCACCTGAAAAAGTTTGATCTGTTACATTTGTTATAGCCATTGAAATTCCTCCTAATATGTTGGTTAAAATATGTTTAAATTATAGCATTCACATAGTAAGTAAGCGAACAATTTGCTTCTACTTTACTTTTCCCTATGATTCACGATTAAAACATAGTTTTTTTACTCTTAATTTTTCAAGCAAACCATCTAATTGATTTTTTCAACCATCCTTTTGTATTTGTCGACCATCAAACCCAGTTTATCGACCATTCTCCTGTATTTATCGATCATGCTCTCAACTTTGCGCGCCATCCGCTCTCTTTCCGACCATCAAACCAAATTTATCGACCATTACCCCGTATTTGTCGATCATAGTCTCAACTTTGCGCTCCTGCTGCTCTCTTTCCGACCATCAAACCTAGTTTATCGACCATTCTTCTGTATTTGTCGATCATGCTCTCATCATTGCGCTCCTGCTGCTCTCTTGTCGACCATCAAACCCAGTTTATCGACCATTCTCCTGTATTTATCGATCACGCTCTCAACTTTGCGCGCCTGCTGCTCTCTTACCGACCATCAAACCCAGTTTATCGACCATTCTCCTGTATTTGTCGACCATGCTCTCATCTTTGCGCGCCTGCTACTCTCTTACCGCTTCAAAGCGAAAGTTCAGTTTATCGACCATTCTCCTATACTACATACTGACCATGATCTTAACTTTGCGCTCCAATTGCTCTCTTTAAGACTTTCACACCTTCTTTAGCGAATTTCAACAATTCTTAAATACACAAATAAAAAAAAGGTAAAAGCACACTTAAAGCGTGCTTTTACCTTTTTCATGCGTGTACGTTTAACTTTTTAAACTCTTCTGTTAGTAACGGAACTACTTCGAAAAGATCGCCTACGATTCCGTAATCAGCAACTTTGAATATATTTGCTTCTGGATCTTTATTAATAGCCACTATAACTTTAGAATTTGACATTCCAGCTAAATGTTGGATCGCACCGGAAATTCCACAAGCAATGTACAAATCAGGTGTTACAACCTTCCCTGTCTGGCCGATTTGTAAAGAATAATCACAATATTCCGCGTCACATGCACCACGCGATGCCCCAACTGCTCCGCCAAGAACGTCAGCTAATTCTTTCAATGGTTCAAAACCATCCTCACCCTTTACTCCACGACCACCTGCAATAACTACCTTTGCTTCTGATAAATCGACACCTTCAGTAGCTTTGCGGACTACTTCTTTAACAATTGTACGTAAATCCTTGATCTCGACAGATAAAGCACGAACATCACCTGTTCTAGACTCATCTTTTTCTAATGAACTAATATTATTTGGACGTATCGTAGCAAAAATGATTCCATCTGTTACGATTTTCTTTTCAAAAGCTTTACCTGAATAAATTGGACGTGTAAACACGACATTCCCACCAGCAACTTCAATGGAGGTTGCATCAGAAATTAGTCCTGAGCTTAGCTTTGCCGCTACTTTTGGTGATAGATCTTTTCCTAACGCTGTATGTCCAAACACAATACCCTCGGGATTTTCCTCTTTAATTACAGCTAAAACTGCTTGAGAATAACCATCAGGAGTGTATGTGCTAAGTTTTGCATCCTCCACTATTATTACACGATCTGCTCCATAGTGGATTAACTCCTTACCAAGCGATTCAACCTGGTCACCTAGTAATACAGCGATTACTTCTCCACCCTCAGAGATGGTTTTACCTGCTGCAATTGCTTCAAAAGATACATTTCTTAATGATTGATCACGAGCTTCACCTAATACAAGTACTTTTCTAGCCATGATTATTTCCCCCTGTTCAAATATTTTTCTCCCTATCACTCTATTAATCTATGATTAAACAACCTTTGCTTCATTACGAAGTAGTGTTACAAGCTCTTTTACTTGATCCTCAAGCTCACCTGCTAACACTTTTCCTGCTTCTTTTTTCGGTGGTAAATATATTTCAATCGTTTTTGTTTTTGGCTCTACATCATCTTCTTCTAAATCAAGATCATCGAGTTCTAACTCATCCAGTGGTTTTTTCTTTGCTTTCATGATTCCAGGTAAAGATGGGTATCTCGGTTCATTTAGACCTTGTTGAGCTGTTACTAGCAGGGGTAATGTTGTCTCAATTACTTCTGAATCACCCTCAACATCTCTTGTAACAGTTGCTTTATCTCCATCGATTTCAAGCTTTGTTATTGTTGTTACGTATGAAATATTAAGTAACTCTGCTAAACGCGGACCAACTTGACCTGATCCCCCATCAATAGCAACATTTCCACCAATAATTAAATCAGCATTTTTATCTTTAAAAAATTCTGCTAATATTCTCGAAGTTGTATATTGATCACCTTCATCAAGATCATCTTCAATATTAATCAAAACAGCTTTATCACACCCCATTGCTAATGCTGTTCTTAATTCTTTCTCAGACTCTTCTCCACCAATTGTTACAACTGTAACTTCCCCATCATTTGCATCACGAACTTGAATTGCTTCTTCTATCGCATATTCATCATAAGGATTGATAATAAACTCTGCTCCATCCTCACTAATCTGTCCATTTTGTACAGTGATTTTTTCCTCAGTGTCAAATGTTCTTTTCATCATTACAAAGATATTCATTTCCCATTCCCCCATGTTCATTAAGTAGTTTTAAAAAGGAAAAAACAGATCTCTTTTACCTCTATATAACACAATATGTTATTAGTAATTATTTACCTGTAAAGTTTGGTTTTCGCTTCTCAATGAATGCTGTAATACCTTCTTTCGCATCATTACTACCAAACAAACCACCAAATAGTTCTGCTTCTTTTTTCATTCCATTTTGGTAAGTTTCAGTTTTGGCAATATTTAAAAGCTCTATAACAGCTTTTACTGAATTGGGACTTTTTTGAGCAAATTTACTTGCTAACGCTTTGGTTTCCTCTAAAAGTTTTTCTTCGGGATGTGCATGATTAGCAAGACCTAACTTTACAGCCTCTGAGCCTAAAATCGGTTCACTTGTTAGCATCATTTCTAATGCACGGCCTGTACCTACATATTTTGGTAATCGTTGAGTACCACCAAAACCTGGTATGATGCCTAATTGTAGTTCTGGTAATCCTAACTTTGCGTCATTAGTTACAAGTCGAATATGACAGGACATCGCTAGCTCTAATCCACCGCCTAATGCTGCACCATGAATCGCAGCTATAACAGGCTTGCTATAATTCTCAACACGTTCAAATAGATCTTGACCATTAGATGCTAATTTAGCAAACTCTTCACCAGATGGTACTTGTACAAATTCTTTAATATCTGCGCCAGCTGAGAAGAATCTGCCTTCACCATGTAAAATGATCACTCTAACAGCTTCATTATTCTCAAATTCATCCAAAAGGTTTGAAAGCTCTTTCAAAACTCCTGATGCTAAAGCATTTGCTGGTGCATTATCAATTGTTACAATTGCTATGAAATCAGATATATTTACTTTTAAAAGTCCCATATTCTTCTTTCCTCCTATGACTAGACTAGTATCAATCCTTTTACTATATTTTTTATCATGTAGGAAAATGACTATATTTTAAACACCTTATCTTTAGAAATAGAGATGAACTTCAACTTCTAAAGATAAAATGTTTCTTATACTTAGTTTGCAAAACCGTTAATAAATAAACTATGAACTTTTGCGGTTTGTTTCGGTAAATTGTATTTTTGTTCATTCATAACCCATGTTGTTACGGTTTCATCGATTGTACCAAAAATCATTTGTCTAGCTATCCTTGTATCTAGCTCTGCTTTAAATTCTCCTGTTTCTTTACCAGCAGTTATGATTTTGTCTACAACATTTAAATATCCTTTTAACACTTCATTGATCCTTAATCTTAGCTCTTTGTTTGATTGTCTAAGCTCAAGTTGTGTTACAATGGCTAAATGATGATCTTCTGATAATAAAGAAAAATGCTTTTCTATAAGAGAGTAAAGCTTTTCAGCAGCTGTTTGCTTTAACTCAATTTCCTCTTCAATTTTTTCTATAAAGTTTCCCATTTTCTCTTGAAAAAGAGATACGAGAATATCTTCCTTATTTTTAAAGTAGAGGTAAATGGTTCCATCAGCTACACCAGCCTGCTTTGCAATTTTCGAAACCTGTGCTTGATGGTAGCCATTTTCAGCAATTACAATAACTGCTGCATCAATTATTTGTTTGTATTTTGGTTTTTTCTGTTTCAATCTAAACTCTCCTTTTGAAATGAATGAATCATCATTCATAATTTAATCATAGTTTTTCCTTTCTATTATGTCAATACTATTTCATAAAAAAATAGATTTTATTCGTAACTATAAAGGCTATGTTCGGAGACTTGGTTGCGTAAGTAAATCCTCTAATATAAAATTACTGTTTAGTTAGGTCAATATTAATCAACAAAAGAGTCTACTATTGATCTTAGATTGAAAACAAATTAGCATGATACAATTTCAGTAAAAGAAAATGAACCATGCTAAACCAAATGGTTCTCTTATTTATTTAGTTAGCATTTTTCATTTTTTCTTTTTCTTCATCAACTAATGCACGTCTAAGTATTTTCCCAACTGCTGTTTTTGGAAGTTCGTCTCTAAATTCATAGATGCGCGGTACTTTGTATGCTGCTAAATGCTTACGAGCATATTCATTAAATTCTTCAGTTGTAGCATCTTGCCCATCTTTTAAAACAATATAAGCCTTTACTGTTTCTCCTCGATACGGATCAGGTACACCTGCAACAACAACCTCTAGTACTTTCTCATGCTCGTATAATACTTCCTCAATTTCACGAGGATATATATTATAACCACCTGCAAGGATCATATCCTTTTTACGATCAACAATGTAAAAATAGCCAGCTTCATCCATATAGCCAATATCTCCAGTAAGTAACCAGTCATCTTTAAAAGTGGCTTCTGTTTCCTCTTTTTTATTCCAATATCCTTTCATAACCTGAGGCCCACGAATAGCTATTTCTCCTAGCTCGTTTGGTTCAGCTATCCCATCGCGTTCATATGAATAAACGATTGCCTCTGTATTTGGCCATGGTACACCAATACTGCCTTTTTTTCTTTCCCCCCATATAAAATTTGCATGTGTAACAGGAGAGGTTTCAGATAATCCATATCCTTCGACTAAACGTCCACCAGTAACTTGCTCAAATTTCTCTTGAACCTCAACTGGTAGTGGTGCAGATCCACTAATGCAGCATTTAATTGAAGACAGGTCATATTTTTGAATGTCTGGATGATTTAATAATGCAATATAAATTGTAGGTGCACCTGGAAATAAAGTTGGCTTTAATTTTCCTATTGTTTTTAGTGCATCCTTTGCATCAAACTTCGGTAAGAGAATCATTTTATAGCCCTGCATAACAGAGAGATTCATAACAGTAGTCATTCCATACACATGGAAAAATGGGATAATTCCTAAAATCGATTCTTCTCCTCTTTTACATTTATACATCCAGGTTGAACACATTTTTGTATTTGATGCAACATTATGATGAGTTAACATTACCCCTTTAGGAAATCCTGTTGTTCCACCCGTATATTGAAGAAGTGCAATATCGTTAATCGGATCACAATCATGTATCTCAATATCAGGTTGTGCTATTTCCATGATTTTTTTAAACTGATGTGTTGTTCCTTCATGCTCAACTTTTACAACTAATTGATTCTGCTTTTTCTGTATCATTGGATATAAAAGATTCTTAGGGAAAGGTAAATAGTCTTTAATACTTGTTACAATAATATGTTTAATTTTTGTTAACGCTTTCATTTTAGAAACTCTCGGATATAACAAATCCAACGTAATAATAAATGTGGACTCGCTATCTTTTAGCTGATATTCAAGCTCTCTTTCCATATAAAGTGGATTTGTTTGAACAACAATTCCTCCAGCTAACAAAACCCCATAATATGCAATCACTGCTTGAGGACAGTTAGGTAACATAATTGAAACACGTTCATCCTTTTGTAAACCAAGAGATTGGAAATAATTAGCCAGCTTCAAAGATTGATTGTAAACCTCTGAATATGATAGCTCTTTCCCTAGAAAATGTATCGCCGTTTTTGTTGGGAATTCTAATGCAGATTGCTTAAGATAATCATGTAATGACTTACCATCATCAAGCAATAATTCGTGAGGAATTTCTTCTGGATATAAAGTTAACCAAGGTTTTTGCACTTCCATCTTATCTCCCCCTTGAAATCTAATAACTAAAAACTGTTATCTCCCCTTGTGAAAAGTATAGCAGATTTTTCTTTTTTCAGAAATATAAATATTTTTAAATAATACAAAGGCCTGACTCCATAATGGGTCAGGCCTTTGTATATAGACTTTCCTTTTTATTACAATACTGAAAATACTATTTCAGAAAAGGCTGTTTTTGTGAACTTTTATTTTTTAGCATTTAGAGATAATAAATGATAAAAACGTTAGAAAAAAACTAAAAAAATAACTCCTATTAAAATAAAGACCCCACAAAGGCCGAACATGACTTTAGCTAATGTTTCCACATTACACTCTCCTTACAGACTAGCCCCAATAACATATGACAAACCTATTGAAATAACGAGTGATATAAAACCTACAGCTCGATTATCTTTTCGAATTTCTTCATCGATTTTAAATTTGGGTGTCATAAATTCGTAAATAAAATAACCTAACAATAACAAAATAAAACCAAATAATCCCGAACCCATCATTTCCAACACACTGTCGTGTTGGTTTATTGAAAAACGAAAGATATTAGCTATTCCGAAAATTTTCCCACCTGTTGCCATTGCCACTGCCATATTTCCTTTTTGAATCTCGTCCCAGTTTTTATATTTAGTAACAAGCTCAAAAATTGTTAAAAATACGATTATACATAAAACAACAACGCTGTAATAAGCAGCAGTCTGAACTAAGTCATTTTCCCAAAATGTATTCATTATTCCTCTCCCTGCTATTTGAGTTCAACAACTGTTACACCAGAGCCACCTTCTCCTGCTTCTCCAAAACGTGTACTCTTCACACTTCGATGATTTTTAAGCAGCTCTTTAACACCTGTGCGAAGAGCCCCGGTTCCTTTACCATGAATAATAGAAACTCTAGGGTAACCAGCTAAAACAGCATCATCTAAATATTTTTCAACTCTTAACAACGCATTATCATACCGTTCACCACGTAAATCTAGTTCTAGTGACACATGATAATCCTTACCCTTTACAGTTGCTAAAGGCTTTTCCTGTATTTCCTGTTTAGGCCTTTTTATATATTGAAGATCTTTTTCCTTCACCTTCATTTTCATAATACCCATTTGTACCTGCCACTCATTATCACTTACTTTTTCAATTAAATGACCTTTTTGATCAAAACTTATTACTTTCACTTCATCTCCAGGTTGTAAGGATTGTGTAACAGGTTGACTTTTATCAATTTTTTTACTTTTTTCAAATTGTGGTAACGCATCTTCCAGCCGTTTTTTTGCATCAATAAGCTCATGCTCTTTCACTTGTGCATGTTGCTCTTTTCTCATTTTTCGTAGATCATGGATTATTTTCTGAGCCTCTTGTGAAGCTTCCTCTACTTTTTCTTGTGCTTTACGCTCTGCTTTTTCATACAAAGCATCTCGTTGTGAATTAAACTCTAGTATTTGCTTCTGTAGCTCTTTATGGAGCTGTTCTGCTTCTTTACGGATTTTTTCAGCTTCTATTAACTCATTTTCAGCTGTTTTTTTACTAGTTTCTAATGAAGCAATCATTGTATCTACTTCATTATGCTCATCAGTCATTTGTGCTTTTGCTTTATTGATCACTTTTTCCTGCAACCCTAATCGTTTGGATATTTCAAAAGCATTACTTCGGCCAGGCACCCCTATTAACAGCTTGTAAGTTGGACTTAATGTTGCAACATCAAATTCAACACTTGCATTAATAACCCCACTACGGTTATAACCATATGCTTTAAGCTCTGGATAATGCGTAGTTGCCACAACACGAGCTCCTCTGTTATACACTTCATCTAAAATAGAAATAGCAAGTGCAGCTCCTTCTTGAGGATCGGTTCCAGCTCCTAGCTCATCAAATAACACCAAACTTTTATGATCAACTTTATCAAGAATATCGACTATATTCACCATATGTGATGAAAAGGTACTTAAGCTTTGTTCGATTGATTGCTCATCACCAATATCTGCGTATACAGCTTGAAATACAGCAATTTCAGAGCCATCCATTGCAGGTATTTGTAATCCAGCTTGTGCCATTATCGTACAAAGACCTAGCGTTTTTAATGCTACTGTTTTACCACCTGTGTTAGGACCTGTTATAACAATCGTAGTAAAATCTGTACCTAGCTCAATATCATTAGGAACAACTTCATTTTCAGCTAATAAAGGATGACGAGCCCTTACCAACCTAACAATTCCATTTTCATTAACATCAGGTCTAGTGCCCTTCATTTTCTTAGCATACTTAGCTTTTGTAAACATAAAATCCAACTCAGCAAGACAATACACATTTTGTAATATGTCATCACTAAATTCAGCCACTTCATTAGATAAAATCGTTAAAATTCGTTCAATCTCTACCTTTTCTTTGACCTTCGCTTGTTGAAGTGTGTTGTTCAAATCAACGATAACTTGAGGCTCAATAAATAATGTTGCTCCAGAGCTTGACTGATCATGAACAATTCCTCCATAAGAGGCACGATATTCCTGTTTAACTGGTAACACAAATCGTTCATTTCTTATCGTAATAATGGCATCTGATAGCATTTTTGATGCGGATGACGAACGAATCATTGACTCTAATTTATCTCTAACTCTTGCTTCTGTTGTTCGTAATTGCTGACGAATGCCTTTTAATGCAACACTTGCACTATCTAGAACATAGCCATTATCATCAATACATTCAGAAATTTTCCTTTCTACTTCTTGTAAGACGACAATTTTATCAGCAAAAACTGGTAAATGAAAAAGCTCAATCTCTTCCTCCACCATCTTTTCAATAAATCTCTTCATTTGCCTAGCTGCATATAGTGTTCCTGAAACTTCATTTAATTCAACTGCATTCAAAATCCCGCCGATTTTAGCTCTTTTCATTGTTGTTCTTATATCAACAAGTCCACCTAGTGGGACATTTCCTTTTAAGCGTAATACTTTAGCTGCTTCATCTGTTTGCTCCTGAGCAATCACCACTTCTTGAAAATTAGTTGAAGGAATTAACGCCTTTGCTTTTTCCTTCCCTAAAGAAGAAGATGCATGCTGAACAAGCTGATCTTTTACTTTTTCAAACTCTAATACATGTAGTACTTTTTGCTGCAAAACGATAAACCTCCTATGAAATGCAATGTACTTTTTCTAAATAGCACTAGCACCATTTCCCTTTATCCATGTGTTCATTAATATTTCTTATCTTCACAATAGTTGATCATTTTAATGATGGTGCCTATCTAAGAAGGCTTGTAATTGGTTCATATCCCATGTATTTATGACATTTTCACTTTTAATCCAGCCTTTTATTGCAGTTGATACACCGATTGTCATATGTTCAAGCATATCAATATTATGAGCATCAGTGTTAATGACTAGTTTTACTCCCGCTTCCTGAGCCTTTTTAATATATTCTGAGCTTAAATCTAAACGATTAGGATTTGCATTTAACTCAAGAGCGGTATTCGTTTCTTTTGCCAGCTCAATAAGCATATCTATATCTACGTCATATCCTTTTCTTTTGCCAATAATTCTTCCTGTTGGATGTGCAATGATATCAACATGATTGTTCTTTAAAGCTGTTTTTAATCGGTCCATAATCACTTCCTGCGATTGTGAAAAACTCGAATGGATAGAGGCAATGACGAGATCCATCTCTTGTAATAATTCATCATCATAATCTAATGTAGCATCAGGTAAAATATCCATTTCTACACCTGCTAAAATGGTTATATCACTATACTCTTCGTTTAAAGCATCTATTTCTTTACGTTGTGCTCTTAATCGTTCTGATGTTAGTCCATTTGCAACCTTTAAATATTGCGAATGATCAGTAATAGCTATATATTTATAGCCTTTTTTTCTGCATGCCTCAACCATTTCTCTAATCGTGTATGCCCCATCACTCCAGGTAGAGTGCATATGAAGATCGCCTTTTATATGATCTAAAGTAATTAACTTTGACTTTGTTTCATGATGGAATAATTCAACCTCAGTTCCATCTTCTCTTAATTCAGGTGGAATATGTGGTAATTGAAAATACTCATAAAAGTCTGCCTCTGTTTCAAACGTTTTCACTTCGTTTGTTTCAATATTTTCAACTCCATACTCGCTTATTTTTTCTCCACGCTCTTTAGCTAACTGCCTCATTCTAACATTATGGTCTTTTGAACCAGTAAAATGATGAAGTGTTGTGGCAAATTCTTCTGGCTTCACTAATCTAAAATCAACACTAACACCATATTCATAGCTAAGTTGGATCGAAACCTTTGTGTCACCACTTGCGATAATTTCAGAAAGCTTTGGTATCGCTAATAACTGATTCCTTACTTTTTCAGGATGATTTGTTGCAATAATAAAATCTAAGTCTTTTATTGTCTCTCTCATTCTTCTAAGACTTCCGGCTTTGGAGAATTTGTCTATCCCTTCACATTGCTGCAAATAATGCTCAATATCTTCTGATATCGGTAGCATAAAAGCTAACGGTAAACGATCTGGTCTATTTCCCATTTCAGCTATAGCAGCTAATATTTTTTCTTCTGATTTTTTGCCAAAGCCTGCTAAAGCTTGAATTTTATTGTCTTCACATGCTTGCTTTAAGGAGTCTACACAATCGATATTTAGTTCTTTATATAACTTAGCAATTTTTTTACCGCCAAGACCTGGTAGCTTTAGTAGAGGTAATAACCCTGAAGGAACTTCCTCTTCCAGTTGCTCAAGAACTTCAGATTTTCCCGAATCAACAAACTCTTTAATAACAGCAGATGTTCCTTTTCCAATTCCTGCGATTTTAGTAAAATCATCTATTTGTGATAAGCTTCTATCATCAACTTCAAGTGCATTTGCCGCTTTTCTAAATGCTGATATTTTAAAGGGATTGTCTCCTTTTAACTCCATTAATACTGCAATCTTTTCTAATAGACGAATTACGTCCTTTTTATGTAATTCCATTCTTTTCACCTCTATATGTAACTTGTTATTAAAAATGATACAAATAAAAAATACAAATGTACAATTTTTTACCGGTATTGATGTATTCTATTTTCAACATATATATCAAAACTATTTATTGAACCTTAAGTAAGTAAAGACCTATCAATAATTTACGTTACGTTTAAAATCCGCTCCATTATTATGAATTTAACAGAATCATTTCCGAAAAAAATTGTCTTATAATGGGGAAACCCTTTAGAACTCTTCATCTATTTTATCATAGAATGACCTTTATCTTTTACGTCAATACTTGGTTACAAAGATCACTATATAAGTTAATCTTATCATTTTAGAATTAAAATCAGAAAAGCAGATCAATTCGTCTTCAAGAGTTGGTCTACTGTTGATCTGTTATGCATTTTAACTGTCTCCCACCTTAAATTGTAACTAGAAAAAAGAGGTTGACTTAAAAAAACATTTTCCTCCGTACAACACTAGTAATGAATGATTTATGACACTCAAACCAATATTGATTATGAGGAAGCATTGTTTCATTAAGTCAGCCTCTTATGATGATATGTATTGAATCCAGAGCTCATTAACTTTATCAGAGAAGTATGGAGTATGATTAACAATTAAATCTGCAAGTACAGATTGATCTAAGGCAAGTTGGATTTGTTCAATTGGTAGTAACGCGCCTATAAAAAGGAGTATGAATAAAACCAGATATGATTCCAGAAATCCCAAAATTGAACCAGCCCAACGATTTAATTGCTTTAAAATTGGTAATAATGCAACAAAATCTAACATAGAACCAATGATTTGCATAACAATTTTTGTTCCTATAAATAATATAACGAACGCTACCGCTCGATAGAAAGCTCCTTCGAGATCTTCCCCACTTAATAATGTGAGTATTGCTGGTCCCTCACTTGTTACAGGGTATGGAATCCAAAGCTTTAATTTCGGTGCAAGATCATCAAAATACTGGTATGCTACTATATAGGCTACAACAAACCCAGTTAAATGGATAAATTGAAGGATAAATCCGCGTTTTAAGCCGACTAGTATCCCAAACATTAAAATAATAAATAATACGAAATCTAGCATTTCTTGGCTTCAATCCTTTTCTATTAATTGTTTCTCTAATTTTTCATAGTCTTCTTTTAGTTTCAGATAGTCATGCACAACATTTACCGCTGTTAACACAGCTAGCTTATTTATATCAAGAGAAGGGTTTTTACTATTAATCTCTCGCATTTTATCATCAACAATTGAAGCAACAGCCCGAATATGGCTCGTACTTTCTGAACCAATAATTGAATATTGTTGACTATATATATCTACTGTTGTTTTCGATTTAGGGCGATTTGACAACGATAAATCCTCCATTTCCTGCAAATCCTATTCCTTATCATAACACGAAGCTTAATGATATGGGAAGAAGTTCAATAGACTCTTAAAAGAGTAAAATCAAGTACTAGAAAGGATGTCCCTATTGGCAAACTCTGTTATTAAAGTAAATCAATCTATTATTAATAAAATGGATGCTCATTACTCAATTCATAAAACAGCAAAAATACCTCCAGGAGCTGTTTTCTCTGCGAAAATAGATGGATGTACAATTACTGCATACAAATCAGGTAAGGTCTTATTCCAAGGTGGATCTGCAGAAGCGGAATCAACAAAATGGGGAACTAAATTAGAGCAAAAAGAAAAGCCAGCTTTATCTAGTAAAACGCCAACAAGTTATCAACCACCTTCAAATATTGCAAGTTTATCAATTATTGGTTCAGATGAGGTAGGAACTGGAGATTTTTTTGGACCTATAACAGTAGTTGCTGCTTATGTGCAAAAAGAGCAAATTCCTTTGCTTAAAGAACTAGGTGTAAAAGATTCAAAAAATATAAAAGATCCACAAATTATCGAAATAGCGAAAAACCTTATTAATACAATTCCTTATAGTTTACTTGTGTTACATAATGAGAAATATAATGAACTTCAACAGCAAGGTATGTCACAAGGTAAAATGAAAGCTTTACTACATAATCAAGCAATTAATAATTTATTAAGTAAAATTGCACCACAAAAACCTGACGGACTATTAATTGATCAATTTGTTGATCCTACTATATACTTTAAACATCTAGCTGGAAAAAAACTCCCTGATGAAAAAACCTATTTCTCAACAAAAGCTGAAGGCATTCATTTGGCAGTTGCAGCAGCTTCCATTATTGCAAGGTATTCATTTGTAAAAGAGTTTGATCGATTATCAGAAATTGCTGGTGTAACGATACCAAAAGGTGCAGGAGCTCACGTAGATCTAGCTGCTGCGAAGATTATAAAAAGAAATGGCGGGGAATTTTTAGCATCGATTACGAAAAAGCATTTTGCTAATACCGAAAAAGCACTTAAGATTGCGAAAAGGTAAATACAACAGCTTGTGAGGTCTTAATAAGGGGGTAAATCCCTAGAATGCAGTCTAATTTTCAGTCATGTTAAAGGATTGGTTCAGTTTATCATCGATTTTAATGATTTATCGACGATTTTCCAAATTTATCAGCGATTCTGCAAATTTCGACAAAACAGAAGCTATACATTACGTTAAAAAAGTCAAACAAAAAGGAATCATCTCTAAAATTGAGATGATTCCTCTTTTTAATTACCTTTAGCCACGTAAAGAAGCATTCACTTTTTCTTCAACAGCTTTTAGCACTTTATCATGCACTTTTGTCACATCTTCATCTGTTAAAGTTCTTTCCGGATCGAAATAACGTAATGAGAATGCAACAGATTTTTTACCTTCTTCAAGACGATCTCCTTCGTATAAATCAAAAACAGATACATCTTTTAACATTTTTCCACCAGCTTCAGTGATCACCTTCTCAATATCACCTGCGATAACATTCTTATCTACAACAAGAGCGATATCTCTTGTGATAGAAGGGTGACGTGGAATAACCTCAAAGCGTGTTTCTTCAATATCAAAAGTTAATAGATCTTCTAAAGATAACTCAAAGACATATGTTTCATTTAAATCTAATTCTTTTTGAACCGTAGGGTGAATTTGACCTACAAAACCAACAAGCTTATCACCTAAATATACCTCTGCTGTGCGACCAGGGTGCATACCTTCACGCTTTGCTTGCTTATACTCAATTTGATTTGTTAAGCCTAATAGTGAAACAAGACCATCAACTATTCCTTTAGCAACATAAAAATCAACTGGCTTCTTTTCGCCTTGCCAAGAATGTGAGTGCCATAATCCTGTAATTGCAGCTGATAATCTTTCTTTTTCAAGTGGTTGAGTATCTTTTCCTTGTGATAGAAAAACAGAACTCACTTCATATAAAGCTACTTGATCAATTTGTCTTGCTACATTATATCTTAGTGCATCTAATAAATGAGGAAGAAGACTTAAACGTAGAACACTTCGTTCTTCACTCATTGGTAAAGAAAGCTTTGTTAATTCTGCAGATTCTAATGCATATTTAGCAGCTTTTTCTTCACTTGTTAGTGAATATGTGATTGCTTGATATAAACCTGTTCCTTCTAGATAACGACGTACTTTACGACGTTTTTCTTGATAAGAAGTTAATTTACCTGGAATCGCTTGACCTACTGGTAATGTAGTTGGAATATTGTCATAACCATATAGTCTTGCTACTTCCTCAACTAAATCCTCTTCTATTGTTATATCTCCACGGCGAGTTGGAACAGTTACAGTCAATGTAGATCCATCAAGCTCAACACCAAACTGCAGTCGGTCGAAGATAGATTTCATTTCTTCAGCAGAAATATTCATTCCTAAAATTCTGTTAACCTTCTCAACTGTAGTTTGCACAACAGCAGGTTCAAATGAAGCTGACTGAACTTCAACAGATCCTTCTAAAACTTCTCCCCCTGCATATAAAGAGATCAGTTGTGCTGCACGTTCTGCTGCAGCTTGAACACGATTTGGATCTACACCTTTTTCATAACGAGCACTAGCTTCACTTCTTAAACCATGATCTTTTGAAGCCGTTCGTATTCGTTGACCATTAAATAATGCAGATTCTAATAAAATGGTTTTTGTATCATTTTGAACCTCTGAATTTGCTCCACCCATCACACCAGCTAATGCTACTGGTTCTGTTCCATTTGTTATCACTAAATGGTCAGATGTTAATGTACGTTCTTGATCATCTAATGTAACGATCTTCTCACCATCATTAGCTCGACGAACAAGAACTTCTTTTGAACCAAAACGATCATAATCGAACGCATGTAGTGGTTGACCGTATTCTAGAAGAACAAAATTTGTTATGTCGACAACATTATTGTGTGGACGAATTCCTGCTGCCATTAATTGTGTTTGCATCCATAGTGGAGATGGAGCAACTGTTACATTTTTAATTACTTTAGCAATGTATAATGGGTTATCTTCTGTTGCATCAACCTTAACACTTACTTCAGATGAAGCTTTTTCCGAAGATTTGTCATAAGAAATCTCAGGATATTTAACTTCACGACTTAAAATGGCTGCCACTTCATGTGCAACACCTAACATGCTTAAAGCATCTGAGCGATTTGGCGTTAACCCTAGCTCAAGAACCGCATCATCTAAATTTAATTGTGCTAATGCATCTTTTCCAACTTCAACATCACTCGGGAAAACAAAAATACCTTCAGAATATTCTTTGGCAACTAGCTTTGATTCAATGCCAAGTTCTTGTAGCGAACAAATCATTCCATTAGAAACCTCACCACGAAGCTTAGCTTTTTTTATTTTAAAATTGCCAGGTAACACAGCTCCAACTGTCGCAACAGCTACTTTTTGACCTTTATCAACGTTTTTTGCTCCGCAAATAATTTGGACAAGTTCACCATCACCGAGGTCAACCTGACATTTATTGAGTTTATCTGCATCCGGATGTTGTTCTTTTTCAACAACATGCCCGATCACTACACCCTTCATGCCTTCATTTAAGACATCTACACCTTCAACTTCAATTCCGCTACGTGTAATTTTTTCTGCCAATTCATCTGGAGTAATGCCTGATAAATCAACATATTCTGCTAACCATTTATATGAAACAAACATGTTTAAATCCTCCTATTTACGCTCGTTTAAATTGTTTTAAGAAACGCACATCATCTGTGTAGAAATGTCTAATATCATCAATACCATATTTCAACATTGCGATTCTCTCAGGACCCATTCCAAATGCAAAACCACTATACTTCTTAGAATCAAAGCCTGCCATTTCTAGAACATTAGGATGAACCATTCCTGCTCCTAAAATCTCGATCCAGCCAGTTTTTTTACATACATTACAGCCTTTTCCTCCGCATGAGAAGCAAGACACATCAACTTCAACTGAAGGCTCTGTAAATGGGAAGAAGCTTGGACGTAGGCGAATTTCACGTTCTTCACCAAACATTTTCTTCGCAAACACTTCAAGTGTACCTTTAAGGTCACTCATGCTAATGTTTTCATCTACCACAAGTCCTTCGATTTGTGTAAATTGATGTGAATGTGTTGCATCATCATTATCACGGCGATACACCTTACCAGGACAAATGATTTTCACTGGTCCCTGACCTTCATGTTTTTGCATTGTTCTAGCTTGTACTGGAGAAGTATGTGTACGTAAAAGCAATTCTTCAGTTATATAAAAGGAATCCTGCATATCGCGAGCTGGATGACCTTTTGGAAGATTTAATGCTTCAAAGTTGAAATAATCTGTTTCAACTTCAGGTCCTTCTGCAATTTGATACCCCATGCCAAGGAACAGGTCCTCTATTTCTTCTACAACTGCTGTTATTGGGTGATGATTTCCTACTCTTACAGGTCTCCCCGGTAAAGTAACATCAATTGTTTCGTTTGCTAGTCTTTCTTCTACTGCTAGCTGTTCTAAATGCTCTTGTTTACCTGAAATAGCATTTGCAATCACTTCACGAACTTCATTTGCTAGAGCTCCCATTACTGGTCGTTCTTCAGCAGACAATTTCCCCATTCCACGTAGCACTTCTGTAATAGGGCCTTTCTTTCCTAAGTATGCAACACGTATATCATTCAACGCTTTTAGTTCCTGCGCTTGTTCAATCTTTTCAAGCGCTTCTTGTTGCAGCTGTTTTAATTGCTCCTGCATCATTTTTTCCTCCTTATTTTAGGCTTTCTGTTTTACTTCATTTGTTTAGTTACTAAAGCCATTCTAAAAGTAGCTTTTTTTGCAAAATAAAAAACCCATCCCAGAAAGGGACGAGTTTGAATTCGCGTTACCACCCTTGTTAATCGTACATAGAAAAACTCATACGACTCACTTCATTTCCATAACGGTAAAAACCGGAACACCTTTACATATTTATCATATGGTCTAAGTGTCAACTCGAGAGGTGAATTCATTTATCTCTATCATAAAAGTGCTTTCAGTCTAAGGCACTTTATCCCTGAATGAACGAATGATAAATTACTATGCTCTGTCATCGTTTTGTTTCATATGTAATTTCTATCTTATTATAATCAAAACAAAATGTTACTGCAAGGCTACCCACGTAAATGATATAAGAGAATTCCTGTTGCGATAGCAACATTTAATGATTCAGCACCACCATATATTGGAATAAATAAATTTTTATCTGTTTTCTCAAGTAGATCAGCGTTAACTCCACTACCTTCATTACCAATGATTAAGCAAAATTGCTCAGTAGATTTTACTTCATTGTAACTTATCCCGTTTTGTAGAGAAGTTCCATAAATCGGAATTTGCTGCTCCTTATAATCCATTACCTTTTCTAGCAAGTTTCCCTTAACAATTGGCAAGTGAAAAATGGAGCCTTGACTAGATCGTATAACCTTTGAATTATAATGATCCACTGTTCCTTCTCCTAAAATAACACCATCAATTCCTGCAGCATCAGCTGTACGAATAATTGTACCCAGATTACCCGGATCTTGAACACTATCAACTAAAAGAATTTTCTTCCATGTGTTTGGTGTATGCTGATTTTGAAATTCACAAATTGCCGCTACACCTTGTGGAGCTTCTGTATCACTTATAGCCTTCATGATCTCATTTGTCACTAAAATTATATTTAAGCCATCTACATTCCAATGTGTTGGCATCGTGATATCTTCACACAGTATTAAATCCTTAATGATGTCTTTCGTTTTTAATGCTTCTTCAACTAAATGTAATCCTTCTATAATATATGTGCCTGTTGCTTCACGTTCTTTTTTTGTGTGCAACTTACGCCATTGTTTTACTTTAGAGTTTTTTACTGATTCAATTCGGTCCACATTCATACTCCTTTTAAGTGCATTTACATTTTCTCTTTCTCATCATACATAATATTTTATCGTTTAACAAATGCTATAGGATAAGTAGTAACATTTCTGCAAAGGAGTTGATATTAATGAATTTAAATCTTCGTCATGCTGTTATTTCAAATGTTTCTGGAAACGATCAAGGTCAGCTACAAGATACAATTGTTGATGCCATTCAAAGTGGAGAAGAAAAAATGCTACCAGGTCTAGGAGTTCTTTTCGAGGTAATCTGGCAAAATGCAAATGATCAAGATAAACAAGAAATGTTGGCAACTTTAGAACAAGGATTAAAGAAATAATACAAAACTTTAAAAAATGCTGGGTACTTATGTCCCAGCATTTTTTTGTTATTCAAATGTAATTTTATTCACAGTATCGCGATCTAAACGTTTTACAACCTCAGTAATTAATTTCACGGCATTTTCATAATCATCTCGGTGAAGCATTGCTGCATGTGAGTGAATATATCGAGTAGCAATTGTTATTGATAAAGCAGGCACACCATTTGCTGAAATGTGAATAGCACCTGAATCAGTTCCACCACCAGCAATCGCATCAAATTGATAAGGTATATCTAATTCATCAGCTGTATCTGTTACTAAATCACGTAACCCTTTGTGAGATACCATTGAGGCATCATAAAGAATGATTTGTGGACCTTTACCCATTTTGCTCGCAGCTTCTTTTTCAGAAATTCCTGGTGTGTCCCCAGCTATTCCAACATCAACGCCAAATGCAATGTCTGGCTGAATTACGTTTGCAGATGTACGAGCTCCACGTAGTCCTACCTCTTCTTGAACAGTTCCAACACCGTACACAACATTAGGGTGATCTACTTCTGTAAGATTTTTAAGCACATCAATTGCAATTGCACACCCAATGCGATTATCCCATGCTTTTGCAAGAAGCATCTTTTCATTTTGCATAACAGTAAATTCAAAATATGGAACAACTTGATCTCCAGGTTTTACACCAAATTCAATAGCTTCTTCTTTACTTGATGCCCCAATATCAATAAACATATCTTTAATATCAACTGGTTTTTTGCGAGCTTCTGGAGGTAAAATATGTGGTGGCTTCGAACCAATAATCCCAGTTACATCACCTTTATTTGTTACAATCGTCACTCGTTGTGCAAGCATA
Source organism: Metabacillus litoralis (assembly GCF_007994985.1). GTDB lineage: Bacteria > Bacillota > Bacilli > Bacillales > Bacillaceae > Metabacillus > Metabacillus litoralis. The sequence goes on from NZ_VOQF01000007.1 coordinate 235,717, forward strand.
ACCTGTGACCACCAGCCACCTACCGTTTGAAAACGCAAGAAACCTTTGTCATCAATTTGGGTAATCATAAACCCAACTTCATCTAAATGACCTGCAATCATGATTTTAGGTCCGTTTTCTTGACCTACTTTTTTAGCAATTAAACTTCCAAGATGATCTGTTGTAACTTCATCAGAATAACTCGATATGTATTTTTTCATAACATCACGAACTTCACGCTCGTTTCCTGGAATCCCTTTTGCATCTGTTAAATCTTTAAGCATTGTTAATGTTTCATCTAGTTTAGCCATTATGTAAATCCTCCTTAATTAACAATCTTCTTCATTATACATGAAAGAACTATACCTGAACGAACTTCTGATATGGTTGTCTTAATTAACCTTGCTGTTGTCTCTTATATGATTTACTTCATTTTTAGAAACATACGCTTCTTCTACTTGCTGAACTGACATATTTTATTTTGCCGGGTAATACCTGAATACATTTCACTTCAAACCAGATGAACCAAATCCACCTTCACCTCTTGCAGAGCCAGATAATTCTTCAACTTGAACTAATTCAACTTTCGGAACTGGAGCAATAACCATTTGTGCAATTCTTACGTGCTTTTCTACTTTAAACTCATCTTTTCCATGGTTTATTAAGATCACTTTAATTTCTCCTCTATAACCCTCATCAATTGTTCCAGGACTGTTCAATACAGTTACTGAATGCTTTAATGCTAAACCACTTCTTGGTCTAACTTGTGCTTCAGTTCCTTCAGGAAGCTCAATACTAATACCTGTGCTTATCAACTCAGCCTCCCCAGGCATAATTACTTTTTCCTCATTAGAATACAAATCTAATCCAGCATCTCCTTTATTAGCTTGAAGTGGTAATAAAGCATCTTTATTTAATAACTTTACCTTCAACTTATATTTCAAATTTAGCTCTCCCTTGATTTAGTATAAGTATCTTCTGTTTTTTTTTTTTTGAAAAAATATTCCTAATTCTTTTTATTGATCTATCATTTTCTCATTCATGACAAAACACCAGTATTTTCGCTCTATTGTTTTACCTTTTCTAACTAATGCTGTGTTTCAATTCTTAGATCTAATTGTTATTGCATTTGATATAAACTTGAAATAACCGTCAATTTTGCCTCCAATAAAAATATCCTACTAAAAAATTATAACAAATTGAAAAAAACTTGAAACCTTTTCGCTTCCTAAATCGTAAATAAGGAAAAATACCCTCAGGAGGGGTTAAAAATGTTTGTTATATTATTAAGGCTGCTTTTAATCATTTTCATTCTATTTCTTATTTATTCTGGATTCAAATATTTATTTAATCCAAAGCGTAAACTTGAATTAGCTCATGAACAAAAACAATTTCATTTCTTAGATGATAAAGAAAATGTCCGAAAAAATTTTTTATTAACCTACAAAGGTGTATTATTTGAAGGAGAAAAATACTTAGGTACAACAACACATTCGTTTGAGGTTGTCTCCATTTTTATATGGGCAAAAAACACTAGTTCACTACAAGGATTAACATTAGAAGATTTTTCATATGTAGAGAACCAAATAAAAAAACGTTATCCACACGCAAAGATTGATTGGAAAAGTCCAATTAAAGAGCTTCTTGTGAAAAAACGTGAGAAATAAGAAACTTAAATCAAAGTCTAATTCGTAATAAAAGGTACAGTTCATTGTCGAGCTGTACCTTTTTCTTTTAAAAAGAAATCTTCCCACTTGATAAAGACCTGTTTCTCTCTTAAAAAATAAATAAGAAATAGCAAGGTTAACAAGATTGAACCAATCAATATTGGTGACAAATTTTGAATTGATGCCCCTAAAAAGGTAAAACATAGTGATGAAGGTATATGAGTGATAAATGAAAGCCTCACATATCTCATAAATCCTTTTGTTTTTTCTAAAATGCAAAGAGAGATAAGTGAAAAGTTTACAAGTGGAATCAAGCGTAAAACCATAATTTGGCCAGTTGAAAAATAGGTGTACGCACCTATCCATTTTTCTTTCATTTTCACAAATCGATGTAATAATTTAGGAAACAGCCTGGAAAACAAATAAAAAGTAATACTTGCACAAGTAAGGCCTACAACTGAATATAGCGATCCTAATTCGGTACCAAATAAAATACCACCAGCAACACAAACAACAGCTACTGGAATAAACAGAAATTGTCTAATGATATGAAATAGAATAAAGAATAGCGGTGCAAATAATCCTGTAGTTTGGATGGCAGTTAAAACAGTAGACGTCGCAAGCTCGATTTTAATCACCACTTTCTTGTTTGTCATTCTGGCAGGTTAGTAGTGTTTATACATTTTACGAGAATTTTTGTGATTTATGCTAATTCATTGGACGGATAACTTCTTGAGTATATGGAATCAGTTTTGCAGAAGGTGGCAATCTAAGGATGTGGTGGCTTTCTTTGTAAGTGGGCTTTTTCTCAATAGAGGTGTATTTTGTCGAAAAATGTCTAATCGACGATAAATCCGAAAAATCGCTGATAAATTTGCAGAATCGACGATAAATCGAGAAAATCGACGATAAATTCAAAAAATCGCTGATAAATTTTTTCTATAACTCTTGTTAGCTAAAAAAAACCTATATGTAGGTTGGAAAAAGCATTTGAAAACGTTCTCAAATAATATTACTCAAACTTACTTGCTGCTTCACATACTATTACAGCTTTTTTAGCTGTAATAACATCCAAATCTGGTCGGGAAGTCACTCCCGCACCATGAAAATTGCTCAGATCCTCAAATCACCATTTAAAATACAGCTAGATATAAAACTAAACCAAAATGTAAAGAAACTAGCAAAGGCAAGCCAACTTTAAATGAAGTATGCTTTGTTTTATGACGATATAACCTCATTCCAATATAACTCCCAAGTGCACCACCTATTAGAGATACAGACCACAATGTAGATTCTTTGATTCTCCATTCCTTGCGTTTAGCTCTCCCTTTATCAGTAGCCATTAAAGCTAGACCAATAACATTTATTATTATGTAGTATAAAAATATAAAGATCATTTAATATCTCTCCTTTTCTCTCTATATAGTAACATTCATTTCCCAACACGAAGCTAAAAAAGAGCTGATCCACTTAGGAATCAACTCTTTTATGTTTATCTATTATTTGCTTAGTTGAGCTTTTGCAGCGTCAGCTAATTGAGCAAATGCTTTTTCATCTGTTACAGCTATATCAGCAAGCATTTTACGGTTTACTTCGATACCAGCAAGCTTTAAGCCATGCATTAAACGGCTATAAGAAAGACCATTCATACGTGCAGCTGCATTGATACGTGTAATCCAAAGCTTACGGAAGTCACGTTTTTTCTGGCGACGGTCACGGTAAGCATACATTAATGATTTCATTACTTGTTGGTTAGCAACTTTGTATAATGTATGTTTAGAACCGAAATAACCTTTAGCTAATTTTAATACTTTTTTACGACGTTTACGTGAAACGATACCGCCTTTTACTCTTGGCATGTAAATTCCCTCCTATATTACGATGTTCCGATTATTTAATATTGTCTAATAAGTGACGAATACGTTTGAAATCGCCTTTGCTTACTACAGTTGATTTACGTAGTTTACGTTTAGCTTTTGTAGATTTGTTAGCAAATAAGTGACTAGTGTAAGCATGTGAACGTTTAAGTTTACCAGATCCGGTCTTTTTGAAACGTTTCGCAGCTCCACGGTGTGTTTTCATTTTTGGCATAAGGGATTCCTCCTTAAGAATTATTGCTTTTCGTTTTTCGGTGCTAATACTAAGAACATGCTACGACCATCCATTTTTGGATGAGACTCAATTGTACTTAAATCTGCACATTCGCTTGAGAATCGATCAAGCACCTTTTGACCAATTCCTTTATGTGTAATGGCACGGCCTTTGAAACGGATAGAAGCTTTTACTTTATCGCCTTTTTCTAAGAACTTACGTGCATTTCGAAGCTTAGTGTTAAAGTCATGCTCATCAATAGTTGGGCTCAAACGAACCTCTTTTAAATTAATGATCTTTTGATTTTTACGAGCCTCTTTGTCTTTCTTTTGCTGTTCAAAACGGAATTTTCCGTAATCCATGATGCGACATACAGGAGGCTTTGCATTTGGTGCAACTAAAACTAAATCTAAGTTAGCTCTAGTAGCAATTTCTAACGCCTCTTGACGAGATTTAATTCCAAGCTGATCTCCATTGGCACCGATCAGACGAACCTCACGTGCGCGGATTCCGTCATTTACCATCATATCTTTGCTAATAATTAGCCACCTCCAAGGTTTTATCAAACTGAATAGTAGTTTTTCAAATCCGTTTAATTGTAGATAGATCTTGGTTTTTTTATTGTAAAATAAAAAAGTGCGGATGTATAAACACCCACACTACGATTGTATATAAAAATTCATCGCAACCTGTCAACTACAAACGGATGTGTCAATCAGGTGAGAAGCGGGTGCTTCTACTTGTATATATGAAAGACTATTCAATTACCTTGAACATTATAACATCGAACAAAAGATATTGCAAGTAGATGCTATATGTTTATTTCAACAACATATGTTATTCTATCAGACCAAGAATCATTCTGCAACACTTTTATTTAAAAGCTCTTATTAGTGTTAAAATCAAATTATTTCTGCTTCAACTCATTTTACTGAAAACTATACTTATCTTTTTACTTCATTTGTTATGCTCTGTAAAAACTCAGTAAACGCAAGTGTTTCAGATTTTTGCTCACCATATTTACGAACATTAACAGCTTTTTCTGCGATTTCGTTATCACCTACAACAAGCATGTAAGGAATTTTTTGCATTTGTGATTCACGAATTTTGTAGCCAATTTTTTCATCACGAGCATCTAACTCAACACGTAATCCAGCTTCTTGAAGCTCTTCCTGTACTTGTTTAGCATAATCAAGATGGATACCAGGAGACACTGGAATGACTTGAACTTGAGTTGGTGCAAGCCAAGTTGGGAATGCCCCTTTGTATTCTTCAATAAGGAAAGCAACAAAACGTTCCATTGTTGATACAACTCCACGATGGATGACTACTGGTCGATGCTGCTTACCATCTTCACCTACATATGTTAAATCAAAACGTTCTGGTAGTAAGAAATCCAGTTGAACAGTTGAAAGAGTCTCATCTTTACCAAGTGCTGTTCTTACTTGAACATCAAGCTTAGGGCCATAAAATGCAGCTTCTCCTTCTGCTTCAAAATAATCATGACCTAACTCATCCATTGCACCTTTTAACATGCTTTGTGCTTTTTCCCACATGCTATCATCGTCAAAGTATTTTTCTTTGTCTTCAGGGTCACGATACGACAATCTAAATGAGTATTTCTCAATACCAAAGTCTTTATAAACCGCTTCGATTAAACGAACAACACGGATGAACTCGTCTTTGATTTGATCTGGGCGTACAAAAATATGTGCATCATTTAATGTCATTCCTCTAACACGCTGTAAACCTGTTAAAGCACCTGACATTTCATATCTGTGCATCATTCCCAATTCAGCAATTCTAATAGGTAATTCACGGTAGCTATGAATATCATTTTTATAAATCATCATATGATGAGGACAATTCATTGGGCGAAGTACTAGATCTTCATTATCCATCTCCATTTTCGGAAACATATCTTCTTGGTAATGCTCCCAGTGACCTGATGTTTTATAAAGCTCTACACTTCCTAGAACTGGAGTATATACATGCTGATAGCCTAGTCGCTCTTCCTTATCAACTATGTAACGTTCTACAATTCGTCTAATAGTTGCACCTTTTGGAAGCCATAATGGTAAACCTTGCCCTACCTTTTGTGATGTAGCAAACAAGCCTAACTCCTTACCAAGCTTACGATGATCACGCTCTTTTGCTTCTTCAAGAATACGTAGATGCTCATCTAAATCAGCTTTCTTAAAAAAGGCTGTTCCGTAAATACGTTGTAGCATTTTATTTTTACTATCTCCACGCCAGTAAGCACCAGCGACACTAAGTAGTTTAAATTCCTTGATTTTCCCTGTTGAAGGAAGATGTACTCCACGACATAAATCAAAAAACTCACCTTGCTCATAAATAGATACTGCTTCTCCTTCTGGAATTACTTCTAGCAGCTCAAGCTTTAGTGGATCTTCTAATTCTTCATATCGACGCTTAGCTTCTTCACGAGTTACTTCAATTCGTGTAATATCTAAGTTTTCATTTACAATCTTTTTCATTTCCTTTTCAATTACTGGTAAATCTTCTGGTGTTATTGCATGCTCCATGTCAATGTCATAGTAGAAACCATTTTCAATAACAGGTCCAATACCAAGCTTTACAGATTGATCTTTATATATCCTCTTTATTGCTTGGGCCATTAAATGTGCAGTTGAATGACGCATGATTTCAAGCGCTTCTCCGCTATCTTGTGTAACAATTTCAATCGCACCATCTTGTTGAATAGGTGTACGTAAATCGATTACTTGTCCATCTAATTTTCCAGCTAAAGATTTCTTTTTTAGACCTGGGCTTATGGATGCCGCAATATCTTCAGTTGTGGTACCTTTAGCAAACTCCTTAACAGCTCCGTCTGGGAACGCAATCTTTATAACGTCTGACATCCTTGTTCACTCCTCTATCATCTTAAATTAGTTGTGCCTCTTGAATTAGATCCGTTGTATAAGACACTTATAAATAGAAAGGAAAGCAAATGTTTACATTCTATTTATAAGTGGCTCATAGCCGTACCACCTAAAACACGGCAAAAGTATCTTTTAAAATTATCAGCTATTGGAAATTTCTAAAATCCCCTTAAAAACAAATAAAACCCGCCCCTATAAAAGGGACGAGTTATACTCTAGTCAATGGATCGTGGTTCCACCCTTATTCCCAATATCTAATTAAATCATTGATCTTGCATTTAAAAAAAATGCAAAAAAATTAGATATGGCTTTAAATCGATAACGGGAAGACCGTCAGCTATTACTAAACATGTGTTCACAGCTGAAGTTTAAAGGTGGTAAAATTGTTTATCGTGTTAGGAAGTTTTCAGCATATCCTTCCCTCTCTGTAAAACCGTATAAACAAGCTCATGTCCTTATCAATACTGATGATTTTTTCAATTAATTCGTATTATAAATTGTTTTGGTTCTAAAATCAAGCAGACATTTCACTATAATAGTTATTATGTAAATTCAGCTAAGCTATGTATTCTCACTTTTTCTTGAAAGATATTTTGAATTGTTTGAATCATACCATCTATTGAGTCATTTGTATAAACGAAAATTTCTTTTGGTGCAATTGATACTAAAGGAGCCAATAAATTCGAATCAATATACATTGGATGTTGATAAATAAACCCTTGATCTACATAAGCAGTTAGTTGATCATCACTTAAATGTTGTTTATTATCATCATAAACTACATAGCCCTCTTTATGTACAATTGAAATCCTCTCTAATTTAGATTTCTGTTCACATTGATAATCTCGTAAGCTTTGGATAAAGGATTGATATTCTTGCTCTAGCTTGTACTCCTCAATGGCCACTTCAACATACTCTCTTAATCTAGCAATATATTGATGAAGACGGAATTTTTGAAACGAAGCAAATGAGAAATTCAACTCAGGCTTTAAAAACATCCCCAAAGTCTCCTTGAGCACTTCATCACGGGGGCATAACCCTTGAATTCTTGGTATGTCTGTTCTTTCCCCGTCAATGATTGAATTGGCAATTTGTAAAATCTGTTGCTGTTCTATTTCTTCTACAAAATAATATTCTTCTTTTAGTATTGAAAGCATGAATTGATGTTCTTTATATTCTAAGATAAATTGAATAAATCCAGGAATTACAATTTGCTCTAATGATACATCCCATGATTTAGGGCTAATTTTTATAAGCTCGTCATTAATAAGTTGTAATTCTGAAAGGAACTCTTTACGAATGGAACGAAAAATAGCGTAAATTGTTCTTGCCTCTTTCGGAGACGAAAATAAAATCTCAAGCATGTTTGTCCCCCCTTTTTACCAATACCTGGTTCTATGTATATGGGGAAACATTTAAAATTAGAAGTAAAGAATGTAGAGAAAACAAAATTCACATGTTAATTTATTGTTTATTATTTATAACCATAAAAAGACCAAATCAATTTTCGATTTGGTCTACATTATATTATTTAGATATTTTTCATCATAAGTGTTAATCTTCTAGCCTCTTCTATTTTTCCCAATTAACTCAATAGGAATCGCCATATGTTTAATCCGTTCTAGAATCCTTGCTGCTTTAACTGGCTCCTCTTCACCACGCTGTGATACAGATAAATGATGTTGAAGCTGCTTCAAATTAAAGTTAGATGAAAAGAACGTTGGTAAATTTTCTAGCATTCGATATTGTAAAATTGTTCCTAAAATTTCATCACGCATCCAGCTTGATACAGATTCAGCACCTATGTCATCTAACATCAGCACAGGTATTTTCTTTACAGCTTCCAATTTTTCATCTAAAGAAGAATCTTGGAAAGATCCTTTTAACTCTCTCATAAACTCTGGAACATAAACGAGCATCGACGAAACTCGATGTGAAGCCAGTTCATTTGCAATCGCTCCTAAGATATATGTTTTACCAATCCCGAAGGAGCCATATAAATATAAACCTTTTGGACGTTTACCTTTATTGTATTCCTCGACAAAGTCTTGTGCGATACCTATTGCTTTTAATCTACTTGTTTCTTCTACATCAACATCAATATTATGAAATTGAGCTTCTAAAATATCTTTCGGAATATACATACTCTTTATCAAAGACTCATGTTTCTTGCGCTCATCATGAGTTTCCTTTGTTGGGCATTTATCATATTGAACATCAATCATTCTTCCAACAATCATTAGTCGTGGGTGATATCCTTGCAATAAATTTTGACATTGTGATAAAGAAGGACATTTCTTGCAGTTTTTACTTTGATTCGTGAATTCATATAATTTCCCGATACTTCGATCAATCATCCCACTCTCAATTTCAGATGAATGATTGGTTATAAAAGCTTGTACATCTGGATCATTTAGAACTTGTTTTCTTAGATCGTTATAGCGATCTTTAAAATCTGGTCTACTTTGTAATTTTTTAAGAGATTTACTCATATGTTCCATTCTTTTTCACCTCAGTTCTTTCTTTAAGTGAGGCTCTTTTCTGGAAGATTGTTGATCTATGTGGTGGAGAAAGTTTTTTCACTTAAAGGGTACAATCTATGAAGAAAAGATGCCGCTAAATTCATTCCTATTTATTTCAACTTCCAAATCGTAAAAAAGCTTTTGAAAACAGCTTTGATTACTCTTTTGTTTTATTATCCTTGTAATTCTTTATTCGATCAAATAATTTCTTTTTCTCAAGCTCAAATTGTTCACGCTCAAGATCTGTTTTCTCATCTGGTTTTTTTGACTCGATTTTTTTATTTGGACTTTCTTGTTCTTGATCAAGCCAAGCTGGCAACTGCTCTTTTCGAACTGGAGCTTTTTTATAATTTGTTTTTTTCTTATTAGCATTTTCCTCTGCCCATTGTTGATATTGGCGATGCTCACTTTTAGCTAAGTCCATCGCTGCTTTTACAGTCTTTATTTCTTTTCTTTTCCAATGACTAGCAATTTTTTCTACATAAGATTTGGTTAATTTCATATCCGTTTTTAGCAAAACATAATAGATCAATACATTTATAACACCAGGATGAAGTTTTTGGTTAATCATAACTTCCTCAATAATCTTCAAATCTCCAGCACTAGGTGGAACTCCCCCAGAAACATCGATTAAAAATTTCCTTGGTGTAATAGATTCTAACTGTAGAATTAATTCTTCATCCTTTGTAAGGTTTTCTTTTTTCATTTCAGACCTTAACGGAAGAGGTTGATGTTTATCTAACAATCCAGGTAGTTCATCACCATGTTGAAATTGATACCAATCACGTGCTGACTTTCGTAAAATTTCAATATCAATAGAATCATTTTGATCAATGCTATTCATGACGACATTTTTCATATCTACAGCATTAATTCCATAAAGGTACGATAATTTCTTTATAACATCCTTCACATTAGCCGTAATTGATTTTGAAGGAATAATCACATTCGAAATACCTGATAAAAACAAGTCAAAATCAAAAGCATGATCTGATACTTCCATTGATGCTCGGGTTTCAGTTTGCATATATTCTTTGTCTACTTGCAATGTTAAATCTTCCAATGTCTCATTGTTCAATTTTGCAATCATCTCAGCAGATTGCCCAGAATCAAAAACCTCATCGAAGGATTTCGTGATCTCACCCATCTCTGTATCAATTCGATCATCTGAGAAAAATTGCTTTAAGTGTAGGAAAGTATTTTTACCTACTCGATTATACAAATAGACATTTAAAACACCATCTTGAAAGAATTCATTAGGTTTTAACGGTGCATGAAGCTCGTATACGTATCGTTTACACCCCTCTGATTCATTCATATAGGTTTTTAATAAACCTAATCCTTCAAGCTTTATACGTTCAAGATAAATGTCCCTAAGATTGCTTTGCATGATTGTCATCAAACTATGATGTGTTTTTTCTACACTCCATACCCTGCTTTGTTCAAGCTCTCCCCAAAGTGTCATGTAAAGACTAAAACATTTTGAACCAATCAAAGGTTGATATAATAATGTTAAAATCTTACGATCAAGATCGTTAAGAACCGAATTACTTTTCACTTTGTAACGATCAATTGCAAGAATTTCTTTCCAATGATGCTGATCCATCCCCTTCAAACCTTTCAAAACATATTCGCTCTTTGCTTCACTTTCTAAGGTATTGGTTAACTTTTGTTGACCATTTCATCCCTAGCTCACTGAAAAAAGAGCTATAAGAAATTTTTCTTTACTAGCTCTTCCTTTTTTATCTTACTTTTTTAATTAAATCTGTTAATTCATCAATAAATACATTTATATCTTTAAATTGTCGGTACACTGAAGCAAACCTAACGTAAGCAACTTCATCGATTACCGCAAGGCGATTCATGACCATCTCACCGACATGCTCACTGTTTATTTCAGATACACCTTGGTTTCTTAATTCTTTTTCTATATCATGAACAAGATCTTCTAATACTTGCAATGGAACAGGTCTTTTTTCACATGCTTTAATAAGACCTCTTAATATTTTTTCTCTACTGAATTCTTCACGAGTCCCTTCTTTTTTTACCACAATTAAAGGGATTTCTTCAACTTTTTCGAATGTAGTAAAACGATACTGACATTCTTCACATTCACGTCGACGTCTTATCGATTTACTTTCGTCAACTGGTCTAGAATCTAATACCCTTGTCCCATTATGTTGACAGGAAGGACATTTCATAAAACCCAACTCCAATCAATTTCTCAAATAATTACATTCATTGGAATAACAAAATTTTTCTTAGTATGTACCAGTATAAAACAAAATGTTTATTTATCTTCCACTTTTACCTGTTCCTACAAATGTTTCTTTTTTATCAAGCTTTTTATATAGCTCAAGAATTACCTTTTTACTATATCCAAAATCTGTTGGTAAGACGGTATTTGTAGTTGCTGTAAAATCAACTGCTGTTTCAAAAGGACGAACAGATATTATTGTTACAATTAAGAAACCTTTTTTTGGTCGATCGATATTTACACTCATTTCACCACGGTCTTCAGATACCGATGTTATTGTCATTCCAGGTGTTTCTTCGATAATTGATTTAACAGATTGTAAAGCAGTTTTATACGTTGTTTTATAATAATGACTTTTCAGATCTTCGTTGTAATGATTTTCACGCGTTTCTTGATGTGTACTAAAAATATCTTTAAGCTTGTTTACAAAACTCATTATGTTTAAACCCCTTTATCATAATTTTCACTTGTCGTGTCCAAAGTATTCTACCTACTATCATACTGAAATTTCACAATAATAAAAAGAGGTGTGGATTAAATAAATCCACACCTCTTAACTAAATGTTCAATATTAGTCGAAAATTAAAGAACTTTTGCTTGAGCTTGTTTAACTTGAACAGGACCCATGCCTCTAGGAATTTCGATATTTTCACGAGTTTGAGCACCTAAAGATTCAGCAATATGATCTGCTGCTATATTCGGATTTAAATCACCGCATGTATAAACATCAATACTTGCATAACCATGCTCAGGAAAGCTGTGAATTGTTAAATGCGATTCAGAAATGATTACTACACCACTTACTCCTTGTGGAGCAAATTTATGAAAAGCAACCTCTCTTACTTCTGCACCAGACTTTAATGCCGCATTTACAAATGTTTTTTCAATGTAATCCATATCATTCAACTTATCAAAATCGCATCCCCATAATTCTGAGATAACGTGTCTACCCATTGTTTCCATATTAATGGATCCCCCTTTAACTATTTTTATACATGAATTCTCTGCTTAATGGTATATGTGTAACTACCACGGGGGAAAGTTAGTCCAAAGAGGTCCTAACCCTTTAAGTAGCCTTTAACACCTTGGCTTTTTATAAGAAGTTCACGAAAAATAGTATACTTTGTTTATATATCTTTTGCAACAAACTTTTTTAAAAAGTTTTGTTAACCATTAAAGTAAAGGGGCAATCACTTACTATTTTTCTCATGTTTTTTTATTCTATTCACCCTGCTTTTCACGAAAAAAGAACCGTCCAGGTTGTGAATTTTTTATCACGACCATTTGGACGGTTCGCATACAAAAGGTAAACGTTTAAACCTCAATCATGGAACTCATTTTCTTCTCAACCATCATCGTAAGATCTGTTACACGACATGAATATCCCCATTCGTTATCATACCAAGCTAGAACTTTTATTTTATTTCCCGCCATAACAATTGTCGATAAACCATCAATGATTGCTGAAAAAGGGTTTGTATTAAAATCTATTGATACTAAGGGTTCATTTGTATAATCAAGAATTCCTTTTAGAGAGCCTTTTGCTGCTTGCTGAAAGGCTAAATTCACATCATCTACAGAAACAGATTTCTCTACATCTACCACTACGTCAACTAAAGAGACATTCGGTGTTGGAACACGCAATGCCATTCCATGCATCTTCCCCTTTAATTGTGGTAACACCAATTCTAAAGCTTTAGCAGCACCCGTTGAGGTTGGAATAATTGATTGCCCACAGGCTCTTGCTCTTCGTAAATCTTTATGTGGATTATCAATGTTTCTTTGATCATTTGTATATGCGTGTATTGTTGTCATTAAGCCATTTTTGACGATGAAATTTTCATCAATTACCCTCATTACCGGAGCTAAACAATTTGTCGTGCAAGATGCATTTGAAATAATACTATGTTGATCTGATTTATACTTATTTTCATTTACTCCCATAACAACTGTTAGATCTTCCTTCTTACCTGGTGCCGTTAAAATAACTTTTTTAGCACCAGCCTTAATATGAAGAATTGCTTGATCTCTATGATTAAATTTACCTGTTGCTTCAATGACAATATCAATCCCCAATTGTTTCCATGGGAGATTTTCAGGATGTCTTTCATTAATTAAAATTACTTTGCTACCGTTTACAATTAAATGACCTTCTTCTACAATCACATTTCCATCGAATTTACCGTGATTTGTGTCATACTTTATTAAATGTGCCAACGTTTCTGCTGGATAACTCGCATTAATGACCTTTATATTCATACCTTGCATCATTGCATTACGAAAAACCATTCTCCCAATACGACCAAAACCATTTATTGCAATATTGGCTCTCATCATATTACCCCTCTCGCTATATATGTTATACTAATTATTCTATTTTCGTATTAAGTATAACACATATAGTGATATATTTAACTCTTTTATTAACTTTTTTCCATTCAAAAAGAGACTATTTCTAGTCTCCTGCTTCTCGAACTTTTATATTGTTAAATTCTGCACCTAGAGAATCTTCTCTAGTAGGTCATTTAACTGTTTCTTCGTTGATTCAATTGATCCATTATTATCAATAATGTAATCTGAAAGTTCTCTTTTCTCATATAATGGCAGCTGTGAGTCCATTCTCATTTTAGCTTCTTCTTCATTGTATCCATTTCTTTTCATTAACCTTTTCATCTGTGTTTCTTGATCTACGTATACAAGTAGTGTTTTATCAACTATATGTGTTAGTTTACTTTCGAATAATAAAGGAATATCTAAAACAACAGCATTAGATTGCTTGTTTTTTTCTTCTTCTACTTGTTTTAGCATTTCTTTCCTTACAGCTGGGTGAACAATGCTGTTTAACGTTTGGCGCTTATTCTCATCAGAGAAAATGATTGTCCCTAGCTTTTCTCGATTGATTGTTTTATCCTCTTTTAATATTTCGATACCAAACTCTTCAACAATTTGGTTATAAGCTGGTTCCCCAACCTCCACTACAACTCTTGCAATGTGATCAGCATCCACTACTCGAATTCCTTTTTCTTGAAGCATTGAAGATATCGTACTTTTTCCACTTGCAATTCCGCCTGTTAACCCAATGACAATTGTCACAACCATTTCCTCCAGTACGTCCTTAAATTTTCCATATCCCTATCATAATGAGGATAACACCTGGGAGGCAAGAAAATTTGTCCATCCAGCTAAATCTTGATAGTACATTTCCAGAATGTATGCCTATTGAGACAAATAACGAGCTCATTAATGCAACAAGAATACTCATTATAATCGGGGAATAACCTAACAATGATGCACCTATTCCTGCTCCAAAAGCATCAAGAGATAATGCAAATCCTAGCAAAAATGCTTCAATACCAGTTATAGTTCCAGATTTATCAATATCTGCAGACATCGGCTTTCTTAAAATATTGATCACAATACCTAGTGTTTTTATTTCAAAGTTAATTAATGTTTTTTCTGTCTTTTCTTCTTCCTCTGAATGTTCTTTTCCAGGGCGAAAGAATTGATATAAAACCCACATACCAATTAGAACTAATATAATTCCGCCTAGCCTTTCTGTAACGTAAATAGGAAATATCTTTGTTAGCAAATCACCCACTAACATTGCGCCAAGCATTGTTGCGGCTGAGCAACAAGCAATAACAAGGATCGATTTAAATGGTATTCTCATTTTTCTCATGCCATACGTAAAACCTACAGAAAAGCTATCTAAGCTTACTGCGAATGCTAACAACAATAATGATACATATTGAACCATAAAGCCTAGCCCCTTCCTTCTAATTGCTAACATAGTGTATGATAGTAGCCTATATAATGTTAAAGAAGGTTTTTTTCAAAGAGAGCTGTTTTCGAAAGACTTTGTTGTTTATAAAGAGACGAAAACAGAACTGTATTGAGTTTATGGCTATCTTTAGGTTGATATGAATTAAATAAAACTTTCAATTTCCTTTCATCTAAATTTGGCATAAAAATGTTTAAATCAGTGAAATAAATAGGCTCTGTTAAACTTTGTTGTTGATTTCCGTTACAGGCATTCGCTTTCCCAGGAAAAAAGCACCTTTTTTCCTAAGGAAGAATAATGAAAAATCACAACTACCGGCTTTTTCAAAGGACAATTCTTCCTAGGGAAGAATAATGAAAAATCACAACTACCGGCTTTTTCAAAAGACAATTCTTCCTAGGTCCGGGGGCCTCCTTGTAAGCTGCGCGCCTGTGGGGTCTCCCTTTGACATGCTTCTCTAAGCAGGAGTCTCATGTATTCCCCTTCAATCAACAAAGTTGAAAATCAACATTAAGCTTTAACATAGCCAATAAATATATCACCTCAAAGAAAAAAGCGATAAACATAATTATGCTTCTCGCTTTTATAAATATCTTTATTTCTGACACTTTTCACAATAATGTGTACCTCTTCCGACCACTACTGTCTTTGTTAATGTTGTCCCACATTTTTTACATGGCTCATTTGTTCTACCATATACATATAGCTGAAGTTGAAACATACCTATCTCACCCTGTGTGTTTACATAGGAGCGCACAGTACTGCCTCCCTGGGCAACAGCTTCATCTAGGGTTAAAATGATTTCCCTATGTAATAGGTTATACTCTTTTTTTGTTAATGTATTTGCGATTCTTTCGGGGTTTATTCCAGAGCGAAATAATGCCTCATCAACATATATATTTCCAAGTCCAACAACGATTGTTTGATCAAGTAAAGCAGATTTGATTTTTCTTGTTGTTTTCTTTAATCGTTCCTCAAGATAAGATACAGTGAAATTTTCAGAAAATGGTTCAGGACCTAACTGAGAAAGGGGTAATTCATTTTCTTCTAATCCTTTTTTAAACAAGTGCATTGTGCCAAATTTACGTACATCTCGATATCGTAGCTCTGTTTCATCAGTAAATGTAAATACGGCGTGTGTATGTTTATCAGATTCCTCATTTTTCTCATACAAACCATATCTACCTTCCATTCGCAAATGAGAAACAAGTACATAGTCATCTAATATGAACTTTAAAAATTTCCCTCTTCTGTTAACATCGTGAATTGTCTGACCAATTAAAGCATCTACAAATTGATCTGGTTCCTCTGGCTTTTTAATCATTTTGGGCCAATGTATTGTTACTTTTTCGATTGTTTTCCCTTTTACGAGCTGAAGTAATGTGCGGCGAACAGTTTCAACCTCTGGCAGCTCTGGCATGTCATCACTTCCTTTTATCTATGTTCTCTAGCTCTAATTGCCTAACCCAATTTATTACCTAGGGCCTCTTTACAAAGGCCCCTAGGTTACCTCAGTGGCTAAACTTTCTATAATGGTGTGTAGAAGTGTATTAATATCTCATTTGACCACTCACATACCCTTTATCTCACTAAGAATGATATATTGATCTTTTAAACAGATACCAATTGTAAAAAATGTTGATCTTGTTTATTATTTAGCATCATACCATGAATCACCGTAAGAATAATCTACCTTTAATGGCACAATTAACTCAACAGCATTTTCCATTACTTCAGGAACGATTTTCTCTAATATAGCTATTTCTTCTTTTGGAGCTTCAAAGATTAATTCATCATGAACTTGTAACAATAACTTTGTTTGAAGCTTTTCCTGTTTAAGACGATCAGCCATATCAATCATGGCCTTTTTAATAATATCAGCCGCACTTCCCTGAATCGGTGTATTCATTGCCGTTCTTTCTGCAAAGCTTCTTATATTAAAATTACGACTTGTAAGCTCAGGGATATATCTTCTTCTATGAAGCAATGTTTTAACATACCCCTTACCTCTTGCATCTGCCACAATATCGTCCATATATTCTTGAACACCGACAAATGTTTCTAAATAACGTTTAATAAATTCTCCTGCTTCTTTACGGGTAATGCCAAGATTTTGTGAAAGTCCATAATCACTAATTCCATAAACAATTCCAAAGTTAACTGCTTTTGCCTGCCTTCTCATGTTAGATGTAACTTCATTTTGTTCAACATGAAATACATCCATAGCCGTTTTTGTATGGATATCAAGATCGTTTCTAAAAGCCTCTACAAGATTTTGATCATTAGCAATATGAGCTAAAACTCTTAATTCAATTTGAGAATAGTCTGCTGCAAAGATTACCCAATCTTTATTTGAAGCTACAAATGCTTGACGTATTTTACGCCCTTCTTCAAGTCTAATAGGGATATTTTGTAAATTAGGGTCGATTGAACTTAATCTTCCTGTTGTTGTTAACACCTGATTAAAACGTGTATGAATTTTATACGTATCCTTATGAACCACCTTTAATAAACCTTCAATATAAGTTGATTGCAATTTCCCAAGTTGACGATAGTGGAGAATTTCTCTTACAATCTCATGTTTATCTTCAAGCTTTTCTAAAACATCAGCTGATGTTGAGTAGCCAGTTTTTGTTTTCTTCATAGCTGGTAGACCCAGCTTTTCAAACAATATTACCCCTAATTGTTTTGGAGAATTAATATTAAAAGATTCACCAGCTTGTTCAAAAATATTCTCTTCTAGCGATTTTAACTTTTCAGCAAGATTCTTTCCCATAGCTTTTAGCTGTTCAATATCTACCTTAACACCTGTTGCTTCCATCTCAGCAAGAATAAGAGAAAGAGGCAATTCCAAGTCATATAACAAAGAAGATTGATCATTTTCAGCTAACTGATTTTCTAGTGTTTCTTTCAATTGGAAAAGAGCTTGTCCTTTCCTAACAATATGCTCACTCAAATGCTCTTCATCTGGAATAGCACGTTTTGCTCCTTTGCCATAAACACTTTCATCTGTTTGCACAATTGATAGTCCATTAACCTTTGCCACACTCGAAACATCTTCAAAGGTTGCTGAAGGATTTAGTAAATAAGCAGCGATTAATACATCAAAGTTAATTCCTTTTAATGAAATACCCTTCCAATTTAAAGCAACTGTTGTTTTCTTACCATCATAAACTATTTTCTTATTCGACTCATCTTCCGCCCATGCTTTAAACTCTTCAGAAGCTAAAGCAGTATCGGCTGGCACATAAAATAATCCATTTTTATTTACAATCGATATCCCAATGATATTAGCTTGGTGATAGCTTTCTTCTAGAACTTCAATATATAGCACAGATTCATCGATTAATATTTCATTCGTAACATCTGTTACATGCTTAAACTCAATCTCTTCTACAACTATATCTTGTGCTTCTTCTTCCCCAACTTTATCTAATAATGAATTAAAGCCAAGCTCTTTAAATATATTTGCTACCTTTTGTTGATCAAATCCTTCATATTCTAATTCCGTTAAACCAATCGTGATTGGAGCATCACATTCAATTGTTGCAAGCTCTTTACTCATTAATGCTTGTTCACGATTTTCCTCAAGCTTTTCCTTTAGTTTTTTCCCACTTATCTGATCAACTGAATTTAACACATTTTCTAATGACGTAAATTCCTTTAGTAACTTAATCGCTGTTTTTTCTCCCACACCTGGTACACCGGGAATATTATCTGACGTATCGCCCATTAAGCCCTTCATATCAATAATTTGCTCGGGAGTTAAGCCATATTTTTCTTGTACAAAAGTAGGAGTATAAGAATCAACATCAGTGATTCCTTTACGTGTAATATCAACTGTTATGTTATTTGTAACTAATTGTGTTAAATCTTTATCACCTGAGATGACTTTAACTTCATAGCCATCCTTTTCAGCTTGCCTAGAAAGAGTACCGATTATATCATCAGCTTCATAATTCTCAAGCTCATAACGTGATACTTGATAAGCATCAAGTAATTCACGAATAAATGGAAATTGTTCAGATAATTCAGGTGGAGTCTTTTGTCTACCACCTTTATATTCCTGAAACGTTTTGTGTCTAAACGTAGTTTTCCCTGCATCAAATGCTACAAGCATATGTGATGGCTTTTCATCCTCAAGTATCTTCATTAAAATCATAGTAAATCCATAAATAGCGTTCGTATGTACACCTTTATCATTATTTAGTAGTGGCAAAGCAAAAAACGCTCGATATGCAATACTGTTACCATCAATCAATACAATTTTCTTTTTAGTCAATTTTTAATCCTCCAATAGCTTGTAAATAGGTTCTTCATATCATTTACTTAATTATGTTTGCATCTAAAGTCTTCATAACTTATGATCATACAGATTTTACATTTTTCTAGAAATCCCCTTTAAACATTCTTTGTTGATTTCAAGTACAGTTAATTAGCAACAACCTTATAGAAAAACAGTAGGAAACACTAAAAAAAGAACCTTAGCTTTCCTCTCTATTTTATCATGAGTCCAAATAGAAAGGAAAACTGTGGTTCATTATTGTTGCTTATTCACTACCCTTAAGTAAATTTGCATATGGAGAATCAAATGGAATAATCAGAACTGTTTCCTCATTTATTGTTTGTTTATATGATTGAAGCGTTCTAAACAGCTCATAAAATTCTGGGTCTTTTGAATAGGATGTGTTGTAAAGTTTAGCAGCTTCTTTTTCACCCTCACTTCGGATTATTTCAGCATCAGCCTTAGCTTCAGCCAACATTTCTTTTACCTCTCGATCGGTATTCGCTATAATCCTATTTTTTTCTGCGTCACCTTTTGAAAGATATCCTTGTGCAGTTGATTCACGTTCAGAAATCATACGGGTAAATACTGATTGTTCATTCTCAGCAGGTAAATCCGTCCGTTTCATTCTTACATCTGTTACTTTGATGCCATATCCATCTTTTGCTAATAATTCATTAACAATGTCAGTTACTTGATCATTTAAACTTCCTCTTGATGATTTCTCGTCATTAATAATTTGATCATAGTCTAACTGACCTAACTCAGAACGTACTGTTGAAAAAACAAACTCCGCCATCTTCGTTTCAGCATTAACAATTGTTCGAGCATTTGAAATCATTAGTTTAGGATCTTCAATATGCCAAACTGTATAATTATCAATAATTAAGCGTTTTTTGTCTTTCGTATTAATCTCTGCTTCTTCTACATTATAAGTCATTTGATATTTTGGTAATGTTGTAACAGACTGGATAAATGGAATTTTATAATTTAGTCCAGGTTCTTCAATAATTCTAACAACCTCACCAAATTGACGAACAACTTTATATTCATTTTCTTTTACAATATATAAGTTTGTTAATGTGATGAAGAGAATAAGTATGATAATTAATAAAACTATACCTCCACGAAGATATCCTTTGAAAGAGAATGAAGGCTTTTTTTCGTCCATGTTTACAACGTTATCATTGTCCATTCTTTTCACTTCCTTCCTGTTCAACTGGTGCTACAGGTTTGGTGGTTGAGGATGCATCCTTAATCGGTAGATATTTCATTGTATTACCGTTATCCTCCATTATATATACCTCAGCATTTGGCAATACTTGATCAATTGTTTCCAGAACTAAACGTTTACGTGTAATATCTTGAGCATCTTTGTATTCGTTATATATTGCATTAAACTGAGCCACATCTCCACGAGCTTCTTGCATACGTGCTGCCTTGTCACCTTCTGCAGCTGATATAATCGCATCTTTTTCACCAAGTGCTTCCTCAGTACGCTTATTTCTATATTTATTCGCTTCATTTTTTCTTGTATTCATCGTTTCACGTGCATCTGTAACATTTGTAAATGCTTTTCTAACTTCTTCATTTGGCAAATCCACATCCTGAAGCTTTACAGCCAATACAGTAATACCAATATCATAATCATTTATTAATGTTGATAATAATTCCTGTACCTGCTTTTCAATTTCCACCTTACCAGATGTTAAGGCGTTATCAATAGTAGAGCTACCTATAATACTTCTTAAGCTAGCAGAAGTTGCATCCTCCAGCATTTCCTTAGGATTTTCTGCATTAAATAAATATTTACCTGGATCTGTTATTTTCCATTGAACAACCATGTCTGCTAAAACGATATTTTCGTCACCTGTTATCATCTTAGTTTCTTTGGGAAAATCCTTTACATTACCATCTTCTGATTCTTCATACCCAAATTGTAAACTGAAGGTTTCTTTAGAAAGCACTTCAACAGATTGAATAGGCCAAGGATATTTAAAATGAAGTCCTGGTTCACTAACCCCTTCCTCAACTTCTCCTAATGTAATCATTACAGCTTGCTCTGATTCATCAACTGTATACCATGAAGTAAATGCAATCACTGCTAAGATGGCAATTAGAAAGACAAATCCAACTATGCTATAAATTCTCTTCACACTTAACATCTTATCCCCACCCTTTTTCTACATCTATGTATTTAGATGTTTATTTGCTTATCTTTAATACGAACTTATGTCAAAAAGGTTTCAGTATTATTACAAATTCTCTAAAGTCTCTCTTTCTATCATTCTATACAAACAAACTAAATGTACGACTACTTTATGATAGGATTTATTATTTCATTTTAGTTATTGTCCCTTCATTTAGCTTTTACTTTGTCTAGAACAATGAAAATGTCAAAATGTAATGGGAGAAAGTATACATATAGATCCAATAATAAGAACCTTTTTCTTTATAAAATAAAAAAAGGGACATGAGCAGATTGTGCTCATGTCCAAAAGATTGGCTCCTTGGATGAAGGGGTTTTCACTTTGTATAATACCAATTGAATATTAAGCAATAATAAATTTGGTGTAAATTAATTGTAAATTATGTCGAAAAAACCACATTCATCCCTTTGTCCTCTTTACATACAATAGCAGATCATTTATCAATCCACTTTTTAAATAATTTCACTGAAAAGGTCGTTCCTTCTCCAATTTTACTTTGTACACTTATTTGTCCCTTATGTGCTTCCACTAAGTGCTTAACAATTGCTAGCCCTAGACCTGTTCCTCCAGAGTTTCGGCTTCTTGCTCTGTCTACCCTGTAGAAACGCTCAAATATTCGAGGTATTTCTTCCGTACTAATCCCAATTCCGGTATCTGATACAGTAATCATTGTATATTCATTAAAGTTTTCTAGAGTAACAGCTACAGAGCCTTCCTTAGGAGTATAAGTTAACGCATTACTAATTAAATTGATAAAAATTTGTTTTAAACGATAGATATCTCCTTCAATAAAGACCAGGCCTTCCGGGTAACGGATCGTTAAATCTACCTCTTTTTCTTTCGCCTTACCTTCCAACATAATCCTTATATCTTCTATAATCTCTTTTAAATCACAATTTTGAACAGACAATTGAAATCCTTGTTGTTCAATTTTAGATAAATCTAAAAGATCCTGTATAAGTGATTGTAAACGATCACTTTCTTTTAGTATGATTGATAAAAAGTATTCCGCAGTTTGTTTATCACTAAGCGCCCCATCTAATAGTGTTTCACTAAAACCTTTAATTGAAGTAATTGGTGTTTTTAGTTCATGAGAAACATTTGCCACAAAATCTTTTCTCATTTGTTCTAATTTTTTCAACTCTGAGATATCATGGAAAACAAGAACAATTCCCTTCCACTCATCATTTGTCCCAATAATTGGCGCACCATAAACCTCAAAGTGCCTTCTTTCAATTGCCAGTGGCAAGTGAAGTTGTTTCCTAACCTTTACCTCAGTCATAAAAATTTCTTCAACAATCTCGATAATTTCATGATGTGTAAACGCATCATGATATAGTTGGTAAAGGAATTTTGCAGAATCCACATCAAATAATTCTTTATATGCAAGATTAACTAAATTGATATAACCTCTTCCATCTATTAAAATCAGTCCACTACCCATGTTTTCTATCAATGTCTGAAGTCGGTCTTGCTGCATTTCCTGTGCCCTTGTCATGTCTTGTAAATTTCTAGCAAGTATATTTATTGACTGACTAAGCATTCCTGTTTCATCTAAGTGGTCTTCATATGTCCTTGCTTTATAATTTCCTTTTGCAAGCTCCATTGCCACTTGGGTAGCAGATTCAATCGGGCGTGTAAATTGTGCTGTTATTCTAATACCTAATAATAAAATAATAATAAATGCTAATCCTAAACTCGCACCTAATATACCCCACATCTGTTGATTGACTCGAATTAACGAGTCGATAGATGAATTGATAATCAATACACCTTCATCATTACTTTGTTCATTTAGAGGGATACTATAATAAGCTAAATTATTATTTTTATCTGTGTAATAAAAAGCCTTGCCCTCACTTTTAATAAGTGGAAGTATTTCCTCTAACAAAAATTGATGGTCATGATTGGTGTTCTCCCCTTCATCTAAGATCACTTTATCATTTTGATCAATAATCGTTATATGAGAATTGAAATTTTCACTTAGTTCAGCTACAAGGTTAGAGATTGACTCCCCCGATAACTGTTCATCTAAAAAAATTGATTTTGCTAACAACGCTTCTTTTCTCAACTCATCTTTAAAAGAATTCATATAATAGCTATCAAAAATTTGCCCCAATAATAAACCTAATCCAACCAGTACGGCAATGATTAATGTAGTTAGAGCAAATAAAAACCTGGAACGAAACCTACTCATTCACCTTTGGCTCCTCTAACTTATAACCTAGTCCACGAATCGTTTTAATATATAATGGTTTTTTTGTATTTCGTTCAATTTTCTCTCGCAAATGACTTATATGTACATCAACTATCCTAGTGTCACCCGCAAAATCATAATTCCAAACAGCGCTTAATAGCTGATCTCGTGTAAGAACTCGACCTTTATGTTTGGCTAGATAAATAAGTAATTCAAATTCCTTTGGTGTTAAATCCAATCTTTCTTTAGAATAATAAGCCTCATAATGGTCTGGTAACACCCTTAAATCACCTATTATTACTTGGTTTTCCTCATCATACTCTTTTGTTTCTTGTTGTTCTATTTGAGTTTGACTTCTTCTAAGTATGGCTTTTATTCTCGCAACTACTTCCCTAGGACTGAATGGCTTTGTCATATAGTCATCAGCGCCTAATTCTAAGCCAAGTACTTTGTCAAATTCATCATCTTTTGCTGTTAACATTAAAATAGGCACCATTATCTTCCTTTGACGAAGCTGTTTACAAACTTCTATTCCGTCCATTTTCGGTAGCATTAAATCTAATACAAGTAAGTCAGGCTCTTCTTTCATACACATTTGCAGGCCTTCCTCACCATCCACTGCTGTTATAACAGTATAACCTGCTTGTTCCAGATTATATTTTAGCAATGTTGAAATAGATTGTTCATCATCTACTACTAGTATTTTCTTACTCATATAAGCCTCCAAAGTATATATTTCCCTTCGAATGATCCAAGTTAATGATTAACTAAAACTTTTTTCTCTCTATGTGTTATATCTATTCTAGCGAATATTAGTGAAAAAGAGCAACTATTGGTTTCAAAAAAATAGAAAGGTAGATTTTGAATTAATAAAAATGACTCCGGCTTTATTCCGAAGTCATTTAGTAGCTCTCTATTATCAGTACTTTCTTATAAGATAATTCAGGGCTTAAACTACATCTATACACTAGAAATTTTCTAGTGCTTTTCCTTCAATCGGAGTAACCTTACATGGGGGACATACAGTAATTTTCCCATCTAAAACTTTCTCTTCATCAGCATTAACAGCTACAATCTGAACAATAATTTTATTTTCCTCAATAAAAACTTCTGTCACTTCGAACATAAATTGAACAATACTATAATGAAATATCGGTTTGAGGAATTCGATCTCTTGCTTTAAGATATGACTTCCTGGACCAGGTAGGTATTTTGAAACAGCAGCTGTTATAATTCCAGTCAGCATAATACTAGGTACAAGTGGTTTTTCATATGGAGTTTGTGATGCATAATCATGTTGAATATACAGGGGGTTAGCATCATTTGTTAAACCAAGATATAACAGGATATCTTTATCTTCAATTTTCTCTGTTAATGATAACTTTTCGCCAATAGTTATTTCTCCTATTTGTCTACCTAGCTTTCTTTTCTTTCCTAGAAGCATTAATATTCCACCTTTTTCTCGTAGGGTAAAAATCTACTTCCTGCTACAATTACTATGGATGCATTTTATGTACAAAAAAGAAAATTGAGGTATTTCCCCCAACTTTCTTTAATATAAGCTATTTTCATTGGTTATTTAAGAAAACAGCATTATCAAAAATCTAGTGACAGCTTTTCTTCTAAAAAAAACACACTATTTCTCACAGTTATCAGGGAAATATTTCTGAACGTTTAAGCCTTAGTATAGTATATTCATCCCTTATTATGATAATACCTTCATTACCTGTTTAACAGAATCAGCAGATTGTTGAAGAGCGGCCTTTTCTTCTTCTGTTAAATCCAATTCAATAATTTTCTCTATTCCATTGCCACCTAGAATTGTTGGCACACCTAAGTAAATACCATCAAATCCATATTCACCTTCTAAAAAAGCAATTGTTGGAAGAACCCGGCGTTGATCTTTTAGGATCGCTTCAACCATCTCTACTAAAGAAGCAGCGGGTGCATAATATGCACTTCCATTACCTAATAGATTAACGATTTCACCGCCACCTTTTCGCGTTCTTTCTACAATAGCATCTAAACGTTCCTTTGGAATAAGAGTCTCTAATGGTATTCCACCAGCGTATGAGTAACGTACTAATGGCACCATATCATCACCATGACCACCTAACACAAAGCCTGTTATATCTTTAACAGATAAATTTAGTTCTTGTGCTACAAATGTACGGAATCGTGCTGTATCAAGTACACCAGATTGACCAATTACACGGTGTTTAGGAAAGCCTGATTCTTTATAAACAGTATAGGTCATTGCATCAACAGGGTTTGTTAAAACAATAATTGTGCAATCAGGTGAGTTCTTTACAATTTCCTTTGTGACACTTTTCATTATTCCAGCGTTAGTTGATACTAAATCATCACGGCTCATTCCTGGTTTTCTAGCAATACCAGCAGTTATAACCACAATATCTGAATTTGCTGTATCTTCATAATTTGAAGTGCCAGTTATGCTTGCATCAAATCCTTGTATAGGACTTGCTTCTAACATATCTAGCGCTTTCCCCTTTGTAGGGTTTTCCATTTGAGGAATATCTACTAACACAACATCAGACAATTCTTTTTGACCTAATAGAAATGCAGTGGTTGCTCCAGTAAAGCCTCCACCAATAACAGAAACCTTTTTACGTTTATTAGCCATATATAAACATCTCCTTAATATATGATTATATCCAAATAAAGGGGAACTACTTTAGGTTCCTAGAAGAATGTTTACATTCAATCTACCTACCAAAAGAGCTCCCCTACATCTTTTAACGTTTACTAATAAAGCGTATTTCTTTTCTTATTATCCCATGTTTTTAATTAGTTCATCAGCAAATTCAGAACATTTCACTTCTGTAGCTCCATCCATTAGACGAGCAAAGTCATAAGTTACAACTTTAGAAGCAATTGTTTTTTCAACTGACTTTGTAATTAGATCTGCAGCTTCAGTCCAACCTAAGTGTTCAAGCATAAGAACCCCTGAAAGAAGAACAGAAGATGGATTTACTTTATCAAGTCCTGCGTATTTTGGTGCAGTACCGTGTGTAGCTTCAAATATAGCATGACCAGTTTCATAGTTAATGTTTGCTCCAGGAGCGATTCCGATTCCACCAACTTGAGCTGCTAGTGCATCAGAAATGTAATCTCCGTTTAAGTTCATTGTTGCAACAACATCAAATTCACGAGGACGTGTTAAGATTTGTTGTAAGAAGATATCTGCAATCGAATCTTTAATGATAATTTTGCCTGCAGCTTCTGCATCTGATTGAGCTTTGTTAGCAGCATCTTTACCATCTTTTTCAACAATGCGATCATATTCAGCCCATGTGAATACTTTATCACCGAATTCTTGTTCAGCAAGCTCATAACCCCAGTTTTTGAAAGCACCTTCAGTGAATTTCATGATGTTTCCTTTGTGAACAAGTGTTACTGATTTTCTTCCATGCTCGATTGCATAGTTGATTGCTGCTCTTACAAGACGGCTTGTTCCTTCTTGAGATACAGGTTTGATACCAATACCAGATGTTTCTGGGAAACGGATTTTATTAACACCTAACTCATTTTTCAAGAAGTTGATTAATTTTTCTACTTCTTCAGATCCTTTTGCATACTCAATACCAGCATAAATATCTTCAGTATTTTCACGGAAAATAACCATATCAGTGTCTTCTGGACGTTTAACTGGTGAAGGCACACCTTGGAAATAACGTACAGGACGTAAACAAGTAAATAAATCTAATTCTTGGCGTAGAGCAACATTCAGTGAACGAATTCCACCACCGATTGGTGTTGTAAGAGGTCCTTTGATTGCAATTAAGTATTCACGAATAACATCTAATGTTTCAGCAGGTAACCACTCACCAGTTTGGTTAAAAGCTTTTTCACCAGCTAGTACTTCTTTCCATACAATTTCCTTTTCACCATTGAATGCTTTTTGAACAGCTGCTTCTAATACACGTGAAGCGGCAGCCCAGATATCTGATCCAATTCCGTCACCTTCAATAAATGGGATAACTGGATTGTTTGGTACGTTAAGTACTCCGTTTGTAACTGAAATTTTTTCACCTTGTGTCAAATTAATAACCTCCCAAATTATGTACTTTCAATTATCTATTGTATCAATAGATCACTGAAATATTAAGTGTTGATGTTTTTATTTTTTTAAAATTATGTTATCTTCGTTATTTTCTAAAAACCATTGTACCAAAAGAAATTATAAGGAAGTAATGCACATGATCCATTTCTATCATACATTCAAAAGCAATAATGAGAGAAAACAGTCTTTTATTTAGTACAAATAAAATAACGAATGCGTAAAGCAATCCTCCCTTAAAGCTGGGAGGATCACTTACTATAATATGACCTTTTATTAACTGCGTTGATCAACAGGTACATATACTTGTTTATCAGGACCAACATAATCCGCACGAGGACGAATTAATCGATTGTTGTCATATTGTTCTAGAATATGAGCTAACCACCCAGAAACACGACTTACAGCAAAGATTGGAGTAAATAAATCGTGATCTATACCTAAGCTGTGGTATACAGATGCAGAATAGAAATCAACATTTGGTGGTAATGGTTTTTGTGAAGTAACTAATTCTTCAACTTTCATTGACATTTCATACCATTTTGGTTCACCTGTTAATTTAGTAAGTTTTTCAGACATAGCTCTTAAATGCTTAGCTCTAGGATCACCTTGACGGTAGACACGGTGGCCGAATCCCATGATCTTTTCTTTATTAGCTAGTTTTTCATTAATGTAGCTTTCAGCGTTTTCAACTTCACCAATTTCAGCAAGCATCTTCATTACAGCTTCGTTAGCTCCACCATGTAATGGTCCCTTTAAAGCTCCAATAGCAGCAGTAACTCCAGAATAAACATCTGACAGTGTAGCCACACATACTCTAGCTGTAAATGTAGAAGCATTTAATTCATGATCGGCATGTAAAACCAGAGCTTTGTTGAATGCTTCAATAGCTACTTCATCAGGCTCTTGACCAGATAATGTATATAAGAAATTAGCAGCCATTGTTAAATCAGTTCTTGGTTCAATTGGCTCTAACCCTTTACGAATACGAGCAAAAGATGTTACAACAATTGGAAGCTGTGCTTGTAGACGGATTGCTTTTCTGTAATTAGCTTCTGTATCCATCACATCTGCTTCTTCATCAAATAAGCCAAGTAAAGATACAGCTGTTCGAAGAGCTGCCATTGGGTGCACACTATTGATAGGATATGTTCTGAAGTGGTCAATAACTTGCTGTGGAATTTTTGCATTCTCCGCAAGTTGTTTCTTAATTTCATTTAATTGATCTGTATTTGGAAGCTTTCTGTGCCATAGTAAATAGACTACTTCCTCAAAGCTAGCATTTTCTGCTAAATCATCAATGTTATAACCCGCATATGTTAAAGTATCATCAATGATTGAACTAACAGATGAAGTAGTCGCTACGATTCCTTCAAGACCGCGTGTTGCTGTCATATAAATCTCTCCTTTACCTTTTATTCCCCATATTTTCATCAATAAGTTTAAAGAAATAACTATGAAAACATATATATTATGGCTTTTTCATAGTTTTCATATGTAAAAGATACTCGATCCTTATTTGAGCAAGGGATTTAATCAAGTATAAATACCCAAATGCTCTTTCCTTTAAACTTTAAGACGATTGAGCGCTTGCTCACATGCAAGCAAAGAAAAAAGTAAATGCTTACATTTTTAACTTAAAAAATAGACACAATGAACAACTTTCAGTGTGACCTATCAAACTTACTCTAACCCGCATTACAAGCAGATTTTTATGTACCTATTCACTTGTACTTTTTTTCTTAATTAGCCAGGGGATTAGTATTTTTGTAGGCACTGATTTTTTTGAACCTATATCTATTATAAACAATTATCAGACTTTTGTGAATGAAAACAACTCAAACAACAAAAAAATTTGTTAGAAAAATGTTTTTTAAGATATTTAGTTCACGAATCAACCCTACTGATATAACCATACCATAAATTTGTTATATTAGTGTACATTTTAGGAAATCTGCACAATCCAAATAACGGAAATAATTTCTCATTAATAAAATTCACTGTGGATCAAATTTGTTTATGAGCTGAAAAATTTCACAACTTGCATAGCTATATAAGCGATCCCTGCTCCAATTAGTGGTCCAACAGCAACACCATTAAACAGTGAAACAGCTAAAATCGTCCCTAAAACAAGCGCCGCTGTTATATGTGGATCCTCGGCTAACAGTGTTATTCCATTTTTAGCTATTAATGCAACTGCTATTCCAGAAGCTAAAGCAATCCATGCATAAGTAGATTTTAGTGCCTCACCAAGCTGTTTAAATCCAATATCTCCTGTTGCAATAGGAACTAAGACAGCAATTGTTATAATCGTTACCCCCCAATTAATACCTTTCGCACCGACAGTTGGCAATATTTTAGTATCTAAGCCAATTAATTTAATGATCATTAAAAAGGAAGTTGCGATTATTAATGCCTGATTTTTAGCTATTAATCCTACCCCTAATAAAATGATCAAAAATAAAAAAGATTGGTTAAACATGAAGTATGTCCTCCTATGAAATCTGTGTTGTTAAATTATTGTACGAATTAAATCTATAAATGCGTTCAATTCAACTAGTATAAACAAGCTATATTTGTAATAAACATCCTATATGGACTAGACTTTTTAACATTTACTTTTATGCTTTCGTATTCTTGCTCATAAATAACGGGTGATGAAAATGATCCTCGACTAAAGATTGTTTTGATGATCATATAAATTTTCGGAAGTTTGGTATTTATTATTCAAGACTGATCACGAAAAATGAACGGGGGAAACAATTTGAATTTGGATTATCTATATAGTTCATTACGACTTCTCCTCATTTTAGGAGTTGTTTGCCTTAGTCTTATTATTAGCTTTTATCTTTCTACCTTAATTTACCCTTTTATTATAGCGATTTTCATTGCCATGCTCATAAATCCATTTGTCAACTTTTTAGAGAAAAAGGTGAGAATTCCAAGAGGGATAGCTGTTGTTTTAGCTATCATTTTATTGATTGGAGTAATAGCAGGTGCGCTTATTCTATTGGTAGCAGAAATTGTAACTGGTACTACATATTTAGCAAAGGTACTACCAGGTCATTTAGATTTGTTAGCTGTTTATATTGAAACTTTTTTTGTAACAAAAATCATGCCTTTATACAATCAGCTTACATATTTATTTAATACTCTTGGATCAAACCAACAGCATTCAATTATAGTTAACATACAAAGTATTGGCGAGCAAGTTGCTTCAAGTGCTGGAACTTTTATAAAGGACTTTTTAGAAAAAATACCTGTCCTGATCAGTTTCCTTCCAAATGCTGCTACCGTTATCATTTTCTCATTACTTGCTACTTTTTTTATTAGTAAAGATTGGTATAAATTTAAAGCTACATTATCTGTATTTTTGCCACAGAGAGCTAGAAAAAGTGGTAAAACAATTTTTGACGAATTAAGAAAAGCACTTATTGGATTTATTCGTGCTCAAGCAACACTTATTTCGATAACAACAATTATTGTTCTCATCGGTCTCCTTGTTCTTAGAGTTGAATACGCAATAACAATTGCTTTGTTAATTGGGCTAGTTGATATACTTCCCTACCTAGGAACCGGACTTGTTTTCATTCCTTGGATTATTTATTTATCATTTAGTGGCAGTATACCACTTGCAATCGGAATCAGTACTTTATACATCATTGTCATGGTCCAAAGACAAATATCAGAACCGAAAATACTTTCTTCGACAATAGGTTTAGATCCACTCGCAACACTTATTTCGCTTTTTGTTGGATACAAGCTATTAGGATTTCTAGGGTTAATTGCTGGCCCTGTTGTATTAGTTATCATTAAAACTTTACACAGAGCAGGAGTATATGAGGATGTTTGGAAGTTTGTAATTGGTGGTCAACAAAAATAAAGTAAATAAAAGCTTTAATGAATCACGCCTAAAACTCATGAACTTAAAAAATATGTTGATTGCAGTATTTACGAAATACAGCAATCAACACTATCAAGGAGTTAAAAAACCTCCATTTTAGTTTTTCTCTTAAATTGATAAAGAACTATCTATCGAATAATCGTTATTTGATTTTTATCAATCATCTTTTTAATCATTGTTAAGATCAATGGTTTTATTTTATTTCGAGTGATTGGTATTAGTAAAAGAAAACCAACTGTATCTGTGATAAAGCCTGGTGTTAGTAATAATAATCCCCCAACTAAAATACAAAGACCATCAATTATTGCCACACCTGGAACTTGACCATATTTCATTTGCTGTTGTGCATTTCTTAATGTTTCTACTCCCTGTTGCTTAGCAAGCCATGCCCCAATAACTCCAGTTAAGATAATTAACAAAACTGTTGCTATAGCTCCTATGGTTCTACCAGAAAGAATTAGAACACCTATCTCAATTGCAGGTATGATGATGATTAAAAGCATTAATAATCTCATGTGTTCACCTCTTAACTTTCTCTTGAAGCTCCCTACCATTCTATTTCATTATAGCAAAAAAGAGAAGGAATATCCCTTCTCTTAAGCTAACAACCAACAGCTATTATATTTTCATACACAAAATTTTAGAGTACACTTGCATGTCCTTGGTAAATTACACCTCTAACAGCATCTACTGTTATATCTTGACCATCCTTCAATGATGATGTTGCATTTTCAACACCAACAATAACAGGAATTCCTAAGCTTAAGCCAACAACTGCTGCATGGCTAGTTAATCCACCTTCTTCAGTAATTAATGCAGAAGCTTGTTCAAGTGCTTTCATCATATCACGATCAGTTCCTTGAGCAACAAGAATTGCACCTTTTTTCATTTTATCTTGAGCTTCCTGTGCAGTACTTGCAACAACTACTTTACCAAATGCAGATTTTCTACCAATACCTTGTCCTTTGGCAATAACATCACCAATAACATGAACTTTCATTAAGTTTGTTGTACCAGCTTCTGCAACTGGAACACCAGCAGTAATGACAACTAAGTCACCATGAGTAACAAAGCCACTATTGATTGCTTCAATTACTGAGTTGTCAAGCATTTCATCTGTAGTCGTTGAATGATTACCACTTCTAGGGTATACTCCCCAAACTAAAGCAAGCTTGCGTGAAATAGATTCAGAAACAGTAACTGCCACAATCGGTGCTTTAGGACGATATTTTGAAATCATTCTTGCAGTATGTCCACTCTCTGTAGGAGTAACAATTGCAGCAACACCTAAATTTAGCGCAGTATAAGCTGTTGATTGACCAATCGCATCAGTAATAGTAGTACCTACCTGTGTACTACGTTTTGAAAGGATTTGCTTGTAATCTAATGCTTGTTCAGCTCTTGAAGCAATATTGTGCATTGTTTTCACTGCTTCAACTGGATATGTCCCAGCAGCTGTTTCACCAGATAGCATAATAGCATCTGTTCCATCAAAAATTGCATTTGCAACATCACTAGCTTCTGCACGAGTCGGTCTTGGGTTACGTTGCATACTATCAAGCATTTGAGTTGCAGTAATAACAGGTTTTCCTAATGCATTACATTTACGGATTAATTCTTTTTGTACTAATGGTACTTCTTCAGCAGGAATTTCAACGCCTAGATCGCCACGAGCAACCATTAAACCGTCAGATACTTCAAGAATTTCATCGATATTATCAACACCTTCTTGATTCTCAATCTTAGGAATTATTTGAATGTGACCTGCATTATGTTCTTCAAGTAATTCACGAATTTCAAGAACATCTGATGCACGTCTAACAAATGAAGCGGCTATAAAGTCAACATCCTGTTCTATACCGAATACAATGTCTCTTGCATCTTTCTCAGTGATTCCAGGAAGTTTTACGCTTACACCTGGTACATTAACACCCTTTTTATTCTTTAATGTACCACTGTTATTAATTTTTGTTTTAATTTCACCTTTAGATTGGTCTAAGCCAATAACTTCAAGTTCAATTAAACCATCGTCTAACAATATAGTTGATCCAATATGAACATCATCAATTAATCCTTCATATGTAACTGAGAATTTCTCTGTTGTACCTACAACTTCTTCCATTGACACGATGATCTCTTTACCAACTTCAAGTTCAATTGCACCATTTTCCATTGTGTTTGTACGAATTTCTGGTCCTTTTGTATCTAAAAGAATAGCAACATTTTTATTTAATTTTACAGAAGCTTCTCTAATATTCTTTATTCTAGCACCATGTTCTTCGAAATCGCCGTGAGAAAAGTTCAAACGAGCAACATTCATCCCAGCTTCCATTAATTCTGATAACTTATCAATATTTTCACTTGCCGGGCCAATCGTACATACTATTTTCGTTTTACGCATTTACAATTTCCTCCTACCATCTAGTGGTTTAGAGACCAGCATATGTTAAAACATGAAGCTAGTCTCAATTTTTCTATATCAATTCATTGTTCTTCTTATACTTCACATATATTTTTCATCTTTTGTGAAAACGATACCACCCAAACTATTAGATGGATAACTCTTTAGATAATTGATACATATTTTCATCAATTGTATGTGGTTGATCTAAAATTTCCAAAATATCATGATGAACAAGCTCATTTTTTTGAATACCAACACAGCGTCCACCCGTTCCTTCAAGTAGTAACTCCACTGCAAATGCACCAAGTCTACTTGCTAAAACACGATCAAAAGCAGTTGGCGAGCCTCCACGCTGAACATGACCTAGTACAGAAACACGTGTTTCAAATGTTGTAGCTTCTTCAACTTGCTTAGCGATATCAACTCCACTACCAACACCTTCAGCGACAACAATTATGCTATGTTTCTTTCCTCTTTCATGACCTCTTTTAAGACGAGTGATAATACTGTCCATATCATACTCAGCTTCTGGAATTAAGATTGTTTCAGCACCACCAGCTAATCCAGACCAAAGAGCAATATCACCTGCATGTCTTCCCATAACCTCAATTACATATGTACGTTCATGTGATGTTGCTGTATCACGAATTTTATCAATTGCATCGATTACTGTGTTGAGAGCTGTATCAAAACCAATTGTAAAATCTGTTCCAGGTATATCATTATCTATTGTTCCTGGAACACCAACACATGGAAAACCATGTTCTGTTAGTTTTTTCGCTCCCATATAAGAGCCATCTCCACCTATAACAACTAGTCCTTCAATTCCATGTTTTTTTAATTGTTCAATACCCTTCATACGTCCTTCAACTGTTTTAAATTCAGGACATCTAGCAGTGTACAGCTTTGTACCTCCACGATGAATAATATCTCCAACAGATCCTAATTCTAATTTCTCAATCTGTCCATTTATTAATCCAGAATACCCGTGGTAGATACCATAGATTTCTACATTATGATAAATTGCTTTACGTACAACTGCACGAACAGCTGCATTCATACCAGGTGAGTCTCCTCCACTAGTTAGGACACCTATTTTTTTCAACTTACTTCACCCCACTATAATTAAATGGCAATTGTTATCTATAACAAAAATACCATGAATACATAGTTATCACAACAATTGCCAAATTCAAATACTCACTTTTTGTCGAATAACCTTTTATTGAACCTTTTTCATTATACAATAAATTATCTACTGTGTTTATTGAATTATGTAATTTTATAAAATAATTGTTGAAATACCTAAAACAATTCACATTCATTGGATTCAGCAAAAAAGAAAGTTAAATAACTTAGATTATTCTATTCCCTTTTTCAATACAGTTCAATTTCGAAAAGAAAACGTGGACCTAGTGGCCTCACGTTTTATCTATTTTACCCCAAGTAAATCATCCGCAAACGATACTTGACCTATTCTTTTATATTTTTCATAGCGGTGTTGCTTTAATTCCTCGCCAGTCATAACAGATAATGACTTAAGGGAATCAGCAAGAACTATCTCAATATTTTTTGCTTGAACTGATAGATCTTTATGTGCTCCGCCTTTTACCTCTGGTATGATTTCATCCACTACACCAAGTTCTTTTAAGTCTGGAGCTGTTATTTTCATTGTTTCAGCAGCTTTTTTTGCTAAGCTTGAATCCTTCCATAACAATGCAGCAGCACCTTCTGGAGAGATAACAGAGTAAGTAGAATTTTCCAGCATATGAATGTAATTGCCGACACCTAATGCTAAAGCTCCGCCACTACCACCTTCACCAATTACAACACATATTACCGGTACTGATAAGCCAGCCATTTCAAATAGATTCTTGGCAATTGCTTCACTTTGTCCACGCTCTTCAGCTGCTTTACCTGGGTATGCACCTTTTGTATCGATAAAACAAATGATCGGTCGATTAAATTTATCTGCTTGTTTCATTAATCTTAGTGCCTTTCGATATCCTTCTGGATGTGGCATACCGAAGTTTCTACGAATATTTTCTTTTGTATCTTTTCCGCGCTGATGACCAATTACTGTTACTGGCATACCATTAAATTTTGCAATTCCACTTACAATTGCATCATCATCACCATAATAACGGTCACCATGACATTCAAGAAAGTTCGTAAAAATATGTTCTATATAGTCCAGTGTTGTAGGTCTACTTGGATGTCTGGCAATTTGTACTCGATCCCATGGTTTAATATTTGTGTAGATCTCACCTTCTAAAAATTCTAATCTTGCTTCAAGTTTTTCTATTTCTGAAGAAAGATCCACATCTGATTGACTAGTAAACTCTTTAAGCTCACTAATCTTTTTTCTAAGCTCCACAACAGGCTTTTCAAATTCCAATTCTCCTACCAAGTTAACTCACCTCCTGGTTGATGAATATCAAGGATGTTTCCTAGAGTTTCCTTAAGATCCTTTCGATGGATAACAGCATCTAACTGGCCATGTTTAAGTAAAAATTCAGCAGTTTGAAAGTCTTCTGGTAGATCTTCACGAATTGTTTGTTCAATGATTCTTCTTCCAGCAAACCCAATAAGTGCACCAGGCTCTGCAAAATTGTAATCACCTAAAGATGCAAAACTAGCTGAAACTCCACCTGTTGTTGGATGAGTCATAACTGAAATAATTAATCCTCTATTGTCACTAAAATGCTTTAAAGCTGAACTAGTTTTCGCCATCTGCATTAAACTTAACACACCCTCTTGCATTCTAGCTCCCCCAGAGGCTGTTAAAATAATAAATGGTAATCCTTGATCGTTCGCCTTCTCAATCGCTCTCGTTATTTTTTCACCTACTACAGAACCCATGCTTCCCATTCTAAAGCTGGCATCCATAATAGCTACCGTTGTTTTAAATCCATTAATCATACCTTCACCAGTTACAACAGCTTCATTCTGCTTAGTTTTCTTTCGATCTTTTTCTAGCTTTTCTTCATAACCAGGGAAATTTAATGGGTTTTCTGACATCATTTCTTTATCATATTCTACAAAGGTATTTTCATCAAATAAGCTTTTAATTCGTTCTTTAGCGTTCATTTGATGATGATAGCCACAATTCATACAAACCTTTAAATTTTTAGTTAATTCTTTTGTATACATAATCTTTTTACAGCTTGAACATTTCAAAACAATACCTTCAGGAACATCTTGCTTTGCTTGCTCAGAAGGAATTGAAGCATACTTTTTTTTCTTTGGTTTTGAAAATAAATCTTTGAGCAAAACAGTACCTCCCTTATTAACGTTTCTCTATTAAAACATTTTATTTCTAGTTTTTTACTTTGTGTTAGTTGGAATTTTTGTGATCATTCCCATTACAGGCATTCACTTCTCCACAATCTCCTAGTGATAGTCATACACATAGAGCTTATATATATCCTACTTTAAAGAATTTTTAGCTTGTATGGTGTTGAAAATTGTCATCACCTATTCGACATTTTCTTCAAGTGCTAACATTTGGTAGGCTTTCATCGTTTTTTCTGGATTTTTAATTAATAAGGCATTTACTAGATTTTCAAAATATTCCTTTGGATATGTATCTACTTTATTACCCTTTGCAACAAAATGAACATATTCATTAAGAACTCTCCAAATTCGAGAAAGCAAATGATTATTAGCTATTAAAACAATATTATTCATAAATTCATATCTGGTTATCATACTATTTTCTTCTAATTTACGAGCTAGCTGCTTAAGAGCTTCCTCATGACTTGTGTTTAATATTAAGTTTAAGGCACTTTGTTCAAGAATAGTATTCATCTCAAAAATATCATCAATTGCCTTCGAATCTTCTAAAATAAAAGTGCCAAGTATTTCAATAAGGTTATGTTCTCTAAAATCTTTTAGAAACGTACCTTCGCCTCTTCTTGTTTCTATCATACCTAATAATTCTAGAGCTCTTAATGCTTCTCTAACAGATGATCTGCCTACTTTAAGCTTTTCTGCAAACTCTCTTTCAGAAGGAATTTTATCTCCATAAGAAAGCTGTTTCTCAGAAATATATGCTTTTATGTGGCGAAGGATTTCAATATAAACTTTCGATTGTGCAGCTGTCAAAGACATATCACTCACTTTTATTCGATTATGGCAAGTTTCCTTGTTTTTTCCGCAACTTCCTCAGGATCAACATTGATTCTAGCCACTCCAGTTTCCATTGCTGCTTTAGCAACAGCAGATGCAACTGCTGGTGCCACGCGAGGGTCAAATGGAGCTGGGATAACATATTCAGGATTTAAATCATCTTCTGAAATTAATGACGCAATGGCCTCTACAGCAGCAATCTTCATTTGTTCGTTAATATGAGTCGCTCTAACATCCAAAGCCCCTCTAAAAATACCAGGAAACGCTAGTACATTGTTTACTTGGTTAGGAAAATCTGATCTTCCAGTACCAATAACCATTGCTCCGGCTGATTTTGCATCCTCAGGCATAATTTCAGGTACTGGATTTGCCATTGCAAAGATAATAGGACCACTATTCATAGATTTAACCATTTCTGCTGTTAATGCCCCTTCAACTGAGACACCAATAAAAACATCTGCACCTGTAAGCACCTCAGAAAGTGAGCCTTCAACTTGATCTCGATTGGTGTATTTAGCTACTTCTGCCTTCACATCATTCATTCCATATGGGCGGTTTTCGTAAATGGCCCCTTTTGAATCACACATAATGATATCTCTGACACCATAACGATATAATAATTTAATAATGGCAATTCCGGCAGCACCAGCTCCATTTGCTACAACTCGAATTTTCCCCATGCTTTTCCCTACAATTTTTAAAGCATTAACAAGTCCAGCGACCGTTACGATTGCTGTACCATGTTGATCATCATGAAAAATAGGAATATTCGTTTCTTTTTTCAAGCGTTCCTCAATAACGAAGCAATTAGGTGCTGCAATATCTTCTAAATTAACTCCACCAAAGTTCGGCTCTAAGAGCTTCACTGTGTTAATGATTGTATCAATATCAGTTGTATTTAAACAAATTGGAAAAGCGTCAACTCCTGCAAAGCTCTTAAATAACACAGCTTTGCCTTCCATTACGGGAAGTGCTGCTTCAGGGCCAATATTACCAAGACCTAAAACAGCTGTACCATCAGAAACAACCGCAACCATATTGCCCTTCATTGTATAATCGTAAACTTTATTTTTATCATCATAAATATCTTTACAAGGCTCTGCTACACCAGGTGAATATGCAAGACTTAAATCATGTGCATTTCTTACCGGTATTTTTGATTTTGTTTCTAGTTTACCTTTATGAACTCTATGGATATGTAAGGCTTCTTCTCGTAATGACACTTTTAACACTCCCCTTGTTATCGTCCATTTTTCTTCGTCTAATTAACGTAATTAGCAACAAAAATTATGAGTTTGATATAAACAAGAAATTATGACAGGTTGTTTACGTTCATATTCGTTGTTCGTTTTGTATAAACAGCAATATAAAAAAACGAAAAGAACCTTGCTAAGGCTTAGCATTTTTTATAAGACATTCTAATATAGTAGGAATTGAGTTCTAATCCCTATATTTAAAAATGCTTATTACATAGAAAAAGATATTATTTTTCTTCTGAGGAGCTATGCACTTATATTCAAAAAAGTGGTCAGACCACTTTTGATCATTACTAAATGATAACATAATTCAGACGTTTGTAAAGAATATATTACCCTATTACATTTCATAGCTGGTCAATATATGTCCCTATTATCTCTTTTGCAGAACAACATTTTCTTTTCCGAGTATCTTTACTAAACCCTCCAAACATTCTTCAGATGGTGAGATGAAAAACTCACTAGGAAGTTTAACGGTTACCTTTTCTTTACCGTAATATACAAAAACAGGCGTAGTACCTTGAAAGTTTTTCAAATGTATTTTCACTTCAAGTAGTTTTTGTTGATCCATTGAATCTTTGTCGATTTTTATAAATAGTTTTGCTTTAGACTCTTCAGTTTTTATCTCATCAACAGCAACCATTTGATTGACAATAAACTGAAGTCGATCGTCACGCGTTTCCACCTTTCCTTCGAACAGAAAAATATGATTGAGTTTAAGCTCCTCACTATGTTTCATATACACTTGTGGAAATAACACTGCATCTACATCACCTGTTTCGTCTCCTATCATAATGAATGACATGTTATCGCCTTTTTTCGTCCTTATTGTTCGACTACTTACTATCATGGCTCCAACTGAGACCTTTTTATCAAGTTTTGAGGATAATTCCGATATATTTACTGCCCCTGATAAATCAAATGTAGGACGATGGATTTCAACAGGATGACTCGAAAAATAAAATCCTAAAGCTTCTTTTTCAAACTTTAATTTTTCATCTATTTTAAATGGATCAACTTCAATATATTTCGGCTTTAACATAAATTCATCATCTAAAAACAAGTCAAATTGATTATCATCAGCTGGTTTCATTAGCTCAGCATGTTCGATTGCAACATCTAAGCTTGCTAATAACGTTGCTCGATCTTCTTCAAATTCATCCATTGCACCGGCAAAGATTAATTGCTCCATTGTTCGTCTCGTAACAATTTTCATCGAAACTCGAATACAAAAATCAAATAAATCCGTGAAGCGTTTTTTCCTTCTTGCATGGAATATTTCTTTAATTGCAGAAACACCGACATTTTTAATTGCTGTTAAGCTAAAACGGATACTATTACCTTCAACAGAAAATCGATATTCACTTTTATTTATTGAAGGAGGTAGAATAGTCAATTCCTTTTGTTTAGCTTCTCTAACATATTGTGTAACTTTATCTTCATTTCCACTTACACTTGATAATAAAGCTGCAATAAAATAGATAGGATAATTAGCTTTTAAGTAAGCTAATTGATAGGAAATCATACTATAAGCAACCGCATGGCTTCTATTAAATCCATAATTAGCAAACTTGACAATCAAATCATAAATAGCATGACCTACCTGCTCACTATATCCTTTCTTAATACAACCTGTTACAAAATGGACTCTCTCTTTATCTAGAATTTCTTTTTTCTTTTTTCCCACTGCTCTCCTTAATAAATCTGCTTCTCCTAAAGAAAAACCTGCAATTGTGGAAGCCAATTCCATAATCTGCTCTTGATACACAATTACACCATAGGTATTTCGTAAAATAGGTTCCAGTGCAGGGTGAATAAGATCAATTTCACTTCTATTATGCTTACGATCTATGTAAATTGGAATATTCTCCATTGGACCAGGTCGATATAAAGCATTAACGGCTACAATATCTTCAAGATTGGTGGGTTTAAGACGCTTTAAAACACTTCTCATCCCCTCTGATTCAAGCTGAAATATACCTGTTGTATCACCATTTGCTAAAAGTTCAAATGTTTTTTGATCTTGGTAAGATATGTTCATTAAGTTTACAACTTGTCTTTCTCCACGTTGTATTGATTTTGTTATGTTTTCAATTAATGATAAATTTCTCAATCCTAAGAAGTCCATTTTTAATAACCCTAGTTCTTCTAAGAAATCCATTGAAAACTGTGTTAGATAAACATCTGTTTGACCTTCTTGGATTGGAACAATGCTTGTTAAAGGCTGATCACTTAGTACAACTCCTGCTGCATGTGTAGAAGTATGTCTTGGTAATCCTTCAACCTTCAAGGCTGTATCAATAATCTTATAAAATAATGAATCTGAGTTAATAAGTTTTGTTAATGCTTGAGATTCTTTTAGGGCATCTGAAAGTAATATTCCAGGACGAGAAGGTACTAATTTTGAAAGAATATCGGTATCCTTTGGTGAAGCTCCCAGTACTCTTCCAACATCTCTTATAGCTGCTCTTGCTCCTAATGTACCAAATGTAATAATTTGTGCCACATGCATCTTTCCATACTTTTTTGCTACATAGTCAATAACTTCATCTCTTCTAGTGTCAGGAAAGTCAATATCT
Source organism: Metabacillus litoralis (assembly GCF_007994985.1). GTDB lineage: Bacteria > Bacillota > Bacilli > Bacillales > Bacillaceae > Metabacillus > Metabacillus litoralis. Next base: position 277,964 of record NZ_VOQF01000007.1, read on the forward strand.
ATATCAGGCATTGAAATTCGTTCAGGATTTAAAAAACGCTCAAATAACAATTTATGTTTTATAGGATCTACATTTGTAATATTAAGAACATAAGACACAAGTGAACCAGCTGCAGATCCACGCCCAGGTCCTGTAAGGATATTATGTTCATGAGCATATTTCATAAAATCCCAAACAATCAAAAAGTAATCACTAAATTTCATTTTTTTTATTACTTCTAATTCATATGCCAATCTTTTTTTATAAACGAAATCATCTTCACAATTTTTTTCTGCCAATCCTTTTAGACATAATTCTGTTAAGAATTCATCAGCACTTTGTTTAGTTGCTGTCGGAAATTTTGGTAACCGTGAAATTCCTAATTCAAGGTTCACTTCACAACGATTAGCGATATGAATCGTGTTCTCAAGCGCCTCAGGAAATTGTTCAAAGATGCTAACCATTTCCTTAGCAGACTTTAGATTATTTTCATGTAAATGATCTAGTTCATAAAGATCTTCTGAAAGCTTTTCATTATTCTTAATGGCTAATAAACATTGTTGAGCAATAAAATCTTCTTTTTCTATATATGAAACATCATTTGTAGCAACTACTGGCACCCCTATTTTCTTGCTTAAAGAAATCGTTTCACTTGTAAAATCATCATTATGATTACTAGATTTTTGTAATCCTAAGTAAAATGAATTTTCACCAAAAATAGTCATATATTTTCGTATCACTTCAATTATTTTTTCATCTGTTTGTTCAAATTGATATTTTTCTACAAGTCCTTCGCTTTTGGGGCTTATTGCAATTAGTCCTTCACTGTAGCTTTTTAACCATCTTTCTGGGAGACCTTCAACAGATTTTGTTTGCAGAGCACTACTTATTTTAATTAAATTTCTGTAACCCTTATTATTCTCGGCTAACAATACTAAGGCTGTTGTTTGTTGTTCTTCGCTCGATTCATCTAAAACTTTAATTGTTAATCCTATAATTGGCTTAATTCCATTTTTTTTGCATAATTTATAAAACGGTACTGTTCCATACATTACTTGAAAATCTGTTAATGCCAATGCTTTAAAATTAAGGTCCTTCGCCTTGCTAACAAGTTTATCAAGTCTAACAGAACTTGTTAGAAGACTATATGCGCTTTTCACTTGAAGATGTACAAAAGGCAAAAGTCTCCCCCCTTTTCAATTTACTTCATCATTTATGTAAACGTAGCTGTGCGTTGAATTTGTGTTTAAAGTATTACAAAGTGCTAAAAATCAACATTAAGCATTAATAATGCCTTTACTTTCACTCAAGCAATATAAGTAATTGAATAATTCTACTACTGACTACCACCATACTATATGTCTACATTCCATTATATTCTGAGATTTTTAAGAGCACAAATAAGAGGTTTAAAAATAAAACAAAACATACTTAAAATAGGTCGTCCATATATATAGAAAGAGGAGGTTGATCAATATGGACAAAGAAGCTTTTATACCGGCATTTATTCATAGCTATTTTATAGCACTAGGAGTAATTTTAGGTGGTACTTTAATAGGTGCAATTGGCGCCTTTTTAGCAGGTGAACCACCGTTAACAAAAATGTTTGAATTTGCTAACAGGTTAAAAATTTGGGCCCTGGTTGCTGCAATCGGAGGAACTTTTGATGCATTTTATAGTTTTGAAAGAGGCATTTTCCAAGGTGAAACACGTGATATCATAAAACAGGTTTTATTGATTGTATCGGCGATGGGTGGCGCACAAACTGGATGGCATTTAATTGCTTGGTTAACACAGGAGCATATTTCATGAGAATTCCACCACATTATCAGCAACCATCATGGCAGCGTTTTTTTGCAGGTGTCGCAATTGGAGCGATTATTAGCTGGGGTGTTTTTTTATTTATTTTTGGTGTTGTTCAAGAAAAACAAAGCACAGAAATTGAAGAACAGCGCACAACAATTAAAGAATTAATAAAGAAAGGAGAAATTTACCAACAGGAATATAGTAAATTAAATAAAGAAGCACAAAAGAAGCTTACAGTTCAAGAGCTAAATATTGATTTAACAAATGGTGATAAATATCACTTGAAAGAATTTAAGGTGAAAAATATTGAAGATAAAGTCAAAAATGAATTAGCAGATATTGTGATCGCAAAAGATATTGAAAGTATTAATTCTAACCACCTTTTAATTGAGAGAATGATTGAAAACCTTCCTATAAAACTTGAAGATGGGAATAAGTATAAGCTAAATATGACTAAATTTATGTTACATACAACTCTTTCCATTGAAATTGAAATTTCATTTTCTGACTGACTTATTGACCTCATCGTTTTATTTTACAAATCCCCTATGTTCTATGAATGTTTTTTCACACCTGCTAAACTTCGCAGCTTATTTCTGTCACAGGCATTCGCTTTCCCGGGGTAAAAAAAAGGTTACTTTTCCCCTCAGAAATGCTCCTCGAAAGCTTAGCACCTGTGGGATCTATCTTTAAACACTATCCCACAGGAGTAACATATTGTCCATCTCAATTCAACGTTTAACATAGTCAACAATTTAGTAAAATAATTTAGAATATAAAGTTTAAATTTAACAATTTTATGTAAATGTTAAGAAATCTATCGCAATTTCTGATTTTTTTGATAAAATAGAAATAGGAAAAACAAGGAAAATACTTCTTACTTTTCCTCTCCTTCGTTTAACATCAAAACATCACCGTCATTTTAGTTTTGCACTTTCTTATTCACTGCCTTGTTTTATCATTTACATCATACTATTTCCTTATTGTAGAATTCGAAAAGGTACATCACTCTTCAATTACCACCAATTTGAGATGTAGATGTGTTCGTCCACTTTACACAACAAGTCAATTAATTCTACTGAGGAGACATTTACAAACTTACTAGGGAGAATCTATTTCTAATATTCTTTTCAAGGAGAAGTTCATACCTTGGCTTTGAATTAACAGAAGGATTTTTCAGAAGAAAATTAATGATAAATTGGAGGGATTACCATGTATATCTTGAATCATCGAAAACTTGCTCAAGAAAAACTAGAAACGATTAAAAGAGGATTTTCCGCATATGAAGAATCACCTGAAATTGCTGATTTAATAAAAAGAGAAATCCGTGTGCTTCAGCTCGATGTTTATGAAGATGCCACAGAATTTGGTTTTTGGTTTATTCCCAACAAAGAAAGGTAAGCGTTATCAACATATACCGCAAGCATACTCCTACTTCAGAAACTTCAACTAAATTATAAAGTTTCACAAAAAAGCTTACTACAATTCCCCACTTGCAAAAGGTTCGGAAGAAAGTTCCGAACCACAATTACATAATAAGATTAGACCTGCTGACAGAGGAGATCTAAATCTTTTAATACCATATCTACTTCATCCCAGCTATATACTGATGCACCTGAAGCTAATGGGTGGCCTCCACCATTATACTTCTTAGCGAGTTGGTTAATAACTATATCTTTTGAGCGTAATCTTACACGTATTTGACTTGATTCTTCTACAAAGAATGCCCAGGCTCTTACACCTTCAATATTTCCAAGAATGCTTACTAACTGAGATGCTTCTGACGGTGTTACATTATACTTTGCTAACATCTCTTTTGTAATATTCATATGTGCTGAGCCATAAGAAGTTAAATTAAAGTTTTGCAGCACATATCCACTTAATTGAGCTACGTTCCTTTTGGTTTTATATAGCTCATCATATAGTGGTGCTGGTTTAATTCCCTCAGATATTAAAGCACTTGCATATTGAAATGTCTTTTCTGTTGTGCTTGGAAAAAGAAAGCGTCCTGTGTCCCCTACAATGCCTGCATACAATAACTCAGCAGCTTTTGTAGATAATACTAGACCTTGGTCTTTTCCAGCTAAATATAACTCATAAATCATTTCACTTGTAGCACTTGCTTCTGTGTCCACCCATAAAATATCTCCATATTGATCATCATTAGGATGGTGATCAATTTTTATTAGTGACTTACCAGTGTTGTACCGCTTATCACTTACACGAGCCTGATTTGCAGTATCACATACAATAACTAATGCCTCATTGTATACGTCATCTGGAACAACATCCATTTTATAAAGAAATTCTAATGAAGGTTCTGTTTCACCCACTACATATATATTCTTATTTGGAAAAGATGTTTTTAAGATTTCTGCTAAACCACATTGAGATCCATATGCATCAGGATCAGGTCTAACATGACGATGGATGATTATTGTTGAATTCTGTACGATTGTATCTATAATTTGTTGTTTCATCATATTCTCCTTTGCTCTCTATAACAATTATTAAAGCATAAATAAAGACATTTAAAAAGAAAGAACAATCAGTTTTTTTAAAAAAAAGTTGTTTATCATTTACTATTAGGATAAGTCCTTCAACATCCGTTCATCAATAAGGGCCTATCCATGCTCAATCGAACCATTAACTTTAAACTATTTAGAGGATGATCAATAGACTTTTAGAAACAGGACGTAAAAAAATAGATTTTCCCTAATGAAATGTTAAAATAGAGTTGGAACATTTAGATCTGATTTATATATTAATTAATTCTTACACGATCTCGGAGGTTGTTTTATGCCAGTATTTGTTTTCTTTATTGTTGTTTCAATTGCTTTTTATGTATTTTATAAAATGAAAGCATATAGATCTAAGAATCAGTTGGAAAAACGATGGATGTCTGCTAAATCTAGTATTGCTTTAGGTATATTTGTAGCATCGTTTGGAGCTAATCAAATGTTTTTGTTTCGTTCAACCTTAGCATTTGTTATTGGAATGATCTTCATCATTTTAGGTCTCGCAAGCGCATGGGCTGGTTATCGTGCTTATAAACACTTTTTACCACAAATAATTAAAGAAGCTGGGCAGCAGAAATAAAGAACTTTTAAAGCACGAAGAACCTCCAAGTAAACTTGAGGGGGCTCTTCGTGCTTTAATATGTTTCCACCTTTTTTAGCGCTCAATTAATTGAACCATCATCATAGCTTTTCCAACTACCGCTCCATCACTATATGCTTCAATGTCAATCTTTCCGAATTTACGTCCTACTTCCAATATTTTCGGATGAATTTCAAGCATTGTTTCCATTTGGACAGGCTTTATAAAATAGATGGTTATATTTTCAACAATAATATCGCCTTTTTTTTGAGCTCGCAGATAACGATTAACTGCTTCTGTAACTAGAGTTGTAAACACACCATACGAAATCGTTCCAAGATGGTTGGTCATTTGTGGACTTACCTCACACCTAAAGACACTACTTCTTTTTGAATCATCTTCGATCGTGACAAATTGATTTGTCACGATATCATCTATTTTTTCACCAATCTGCGGCTGACGCTGAATCATCTGAAGTGCTTTTAAAACATCTTGACGGCTAATCATGCCTTGCAGCCTATTTTGTTGATCAACTACAGGAAGAACCTCAATACCTTCCCATACCATCATTTGTGCAGCTGAAGCAACAGAGGTTTTGCCAATTACCGTGATAGGACTTTTTGTCATAACCTTTTCAATGATTGTTTCATGATCATAGCCCATAATATCCTTTGAAGTAACAATACCTTGTACCTTCATGTTTTGATCAATTACTGGAAAACGACCATGTCCAGTTTCATAATTATGTTGATACCAAGTTGCAATATTATCACTTGTATATAAGCAAATTGTTTTATCAACAGGAGTTAAAATATCTTCAACCTGCACAATTTCCTTTTTGATAAGCTGATCATAAATAGCTCTATTAATCATCGTACCAACCGTAAATGTATCATAGCTTGTTGAAATAACTGGTAATTCCAGTTCATCCGCAAGTTTTTTTACATGATCTTCTGTATCAAAGCCACCTGTAATTAACACAGCCGCTCCTGCTTCAAGAGCATATTGATGAGCATTTGTACGGTTACCAACTATTAATAAATTACCAGCACCTGTATATCTCATCATTGCCTCTAGCTTCATAGCACCAATAACAAACTTATTTAATGTTTTATGTAATCCTGTTCTTCCACCTAAAACCTGTCCATCAACAATATTAACAACCTCTGCAAATGTTAATTTCTCAAAGTTTTCTTTTTTCTTAGTTTCAATTCTTATCGTGCCAACACGTTCTATTGTACTAACATACCCTTTGTTTTCTGCTTCCTTAATTGCTCTGTAAGCAGTTCCTTCACTCACATTAATTTCCTTTGCAATTTGACGTACAGAGATCTTTTCACCAACAGAAAGTGAAGTAATATATTGTAAAATTTGCTCATGCTTTGTAGCCAAGCTTCATCACCCTTTATAATAGTGAATTCATTTTTTAGTTCTATAATAGATTAGTTATATAATTAGAAATATGAACGAACAACTAAATGTTATAGGACTATTTAAGTAACTAGAATCCACTATTATTATATAGGTCAAGGAAACTTATATCAACGCATCATTTGACGTTGTCTCTTCTTCTGAAGAGATTGCTTGTACGATTGCTTTACACTAACAGCTTTTTTTGGACGATATAAATAATGCGCAAAATTACCTCCGATAACGAAGATCGCTAAACATAGCCAGCTCATAGCAAAAACAGTTTGCATTTGGTTACCTGATAATGTGATTTGCTGAAGTCCATAATAAAGCATGATCAAGGCAATCAATGCATACAATAAATTTTTCAAATGCAATCATCCTTTCAAATCTTTTCTATAATTCAATTTATGCATGTACAATAAAAAAAAGAAGCGAATGCAAAAAGAACAGCTGCTGATTTGGGTAAAAAATCGAAATATATTTCCCTAATAAATCATGCTCATTAAAAAATTGGGCATATATAGATATTTAAAAAATGAGGGGAATTCCTGAGATAATAAGAAGGGTGTAAGAAGAACAAACAAAAATCTTCAACGAGCATTTTGAATTTAAACCACAGCAATAATCTAGCTATTAGAGGATAAGTATATAAAAACTTAGTGAAATAGAAAGAAGTCACTTGATTCCTGCGGGGTTTGCGTTAAAAGCAAAAGTAACTAAGAGAAAACAGATTATACTTAAAAAGCTGCTGAATTCATCAACAGCTTTTTTTACAGGTTACTCAATTTCTATGTGGTTTTTATTATGAAACAATACACGTTGTGCGCACTAACAAACAGATCCGTTATAGTTGTTATATGCATACAGATTAAGAATCTAAAAGGTTATATTTTTCTCCAACTTCTAATAATAAACCAATATTTGTTGGTAACATATTAATAAATACTTGTGGATCCTGTTTGATTAGTTCAAATGTATTAAAGTGAATTGGCACGACTTTTTTTGCTTTTAACCATTCAGCTGCATATTTTGCATCTTCTGGACCCATAGTTAAATTATCACCGATAGGTAAAAACGCCAAATCAATTGTGTTTCGCTCTCCAATCATTTTCATATCAGAGAACAATGAAGTATCTCCTGCATGATAGATTGTTTTTCCGCCTGATGTGAATAAGACACCTGAGGGCATCCCTGTATAAATAACAGTACCATCTTTTTCTTCATAACTTGAACCATGGAAGGCCTGTGTTAATTTGACTGTTCCAAATTCAAACTGATAGGCACCTCCAATATTCATTGGATGAACTTTAATTCCATGTTTTCCTATGTACATAGCTAATTCATATGGTGCGATAACAAGTGAATCATTTTTCTTTGCTATTTCTACAGTATCACCTACATGGTCGTTGTGACCGTGAGTCAAAATTATGACATCTGCTTCAATGTTATCTACCTTCAAATCAGTTAACTCATTTCCTGAAATAAATGGATCGATGATTACCTTTGTATTTTCTGTAAAAATTTGTACTACAGCATGTCCATGATAAGATGTTTGCATATTTTCCCCTACCTTCTATACATTTTTATGATGATTAAAATTTCACTCTAAGTTTATAAATACCATATTTAAATAACAATTAAACATAGCAAAAGGAGGTCTGACAATATGTTTCTGGCAGACCACAATGGTTAAATTCCTAACAAAAATGTACGCGGATCTGTGTATGAGAGACCATGTGCTTCTGAAACAGCTTCATAAGCAACAAATCCACCTAATGCATTTATTCCTTTTAGAAGAGCTTCATTTTCTAAACACGCCTTTTTATAGCCTTTATTAGCAATTTGAACTGCATATGGTACTGTTACATTTGTTAACGCAATCGTTGATGTACGTGGAACAGCTCCAGGCATGTTAGCTACTGCATAATGCAAGACACCATGTTTTTCATATGTTGGAGAATCATGTGTGGTTATTTTATCAGTAGTTGCAAAAATACCACCCTGGTCAATGGCAATATCCACAATAACGGATCCTTTTGACATAGATTTAACATCATCTTCTGTTACTAAAAGAGGTGCTCTTGCTCCTGGAATAAGCACAGCTCCGATAACAAGATCTGATCTACGAACTGCTTCTGAGATTGTAAGTGGATTCGACATTAAAGTTGAAATATCGTGACCAAAAATATCGTCTATCTGTCTTAATCTTTCCGGATTCACATCTAACATTGTGACTTCTGCACCTAATCCCACAGCAATTTTCGCTGCATTGGTTCCAGCCACACCACCCCCAATAATTGTAACCTTACCTCGTTGAGTACCTGGTACACCAGATAATAGAATCCCTTTCCCTCCACGTGTTTTTTCTAAAAATTGAGCACCAATTTGCGATGCCATCCTTCCTGCCACCTCACTCATTGGAGTTAAAAGTGGAAGAGATCCATTTGGTAGCTGTACAGTTTCATATGCAATAGCTATTACTTTATGATTGATCAGTGCAAGAGTTAATTCAGGTTCTGGTGCAAGGTGTAGATAAGTAAATAAAATCAATCCTTCACGGAAATATTGAAATTCCTCTTTTAAAGGCTCTTTTACCTTCATCACCATGTCCATTGACCATGCTTGCTGAGCCGTATCAACAATTTGCGCCCCTGCATTAATATACTGATCATCAGTGAAACCGGATCCTAACCCAGCATTTTTTTCAATATAAACTTCATGTCCATGCTTAATAAGGTGAACAGCACCCGCAGGAGTCATTGCAACACGATTTTCATGATTCTTTATTTCTACCGGAATCCCAATCTTCATATAAATCAACCCTTTCACTTTTGCGTCCTTATCAGTATGACCGTAATTTATCATATGATTACGCAGTGAGACAGGTAAGTGAAGATTTAGATAAATTCAGCTTTTCCATTCCCATATTTTACTATTTTCTGCTAATCTTCACACACCTCTATGTAGTTCGATTGAAATTGATATATAAAGAAAAGTCCATTTACTTACGATCCATAAAATTAGATATGGTACCTATGTATCACATTAGCTCCACCTGTTACTTCAATTATTGAACCAGTTATCATATCTGAATCTTCTTGGCAAATGAATGCTAACGTTCTCGCAATATCCTCACCAGTACCAGACCGGCCAATTGGTGTATTTTTATCAGCTAGTGTTCTTGAGCTTTCAATTGTTGCTTCCTTCATCTCTCCGATTATATTACCTGGACATATCATGTTAGCGGTAATACCGTTTTCAGCTTCCTCGATACTAATAGATTTTGTCAAGGATACAAGTCCTACCTTTGCCGCACTAAATGCTGCACGATGAAGCCATCCTGGTGATGATTCAGCACCTTGAAAACCATAGGTAATGATCCGACCATATTGCTGTTGCCTCATTACAGGTATAACTAATTTAAATAAATGGAAAACAGAGCTAAGATTTCCTTCTATCATTTGATACCACTCTTCATCTGTATAATCAGCTAGCTTTTTTCTTTCGAAAATATAAGGTCCGGCATTATTTATTAAGCAATCAATTCGACCAAAGCGTTTCAGTGTTAACTCGATTATTTTTGTTAAATCTTCTTTTTTAGTCACATCTCCTTGAACAAAAAGCATCCGATCTTTCATATGTGAATATGTATGTTTTAACTTTTCAACTGCTTCGATGTCTTTATGATAATTTACCGTCACAGAAAAACCATTCTTTAGAAATTCTTCCGTTACTTTTTTTCCTAACCCTTTAGATCCTGCGGTAATAAGGGCATGTCGCACGATAAATTTCCTCCCCTAACTTGTCCTTATAAATATAATTAACAATCTACATCTCTCTCTTTATATACTATACTGAACTTAAGTTGGTTGTTTCCAATTCTATTGTGCTTGTAATAAGACCATTTTACAATAATCTTGTTTTGAAACTTGTTACATTTTGTAAAAGGTAGCTAAGAATACCATAAAAAATTAATGTATTTTAACAGAATTATTTCCAAAGCAGAAAAAAACAGCTGATCATATAACAATCAGCTGTTTTGCTAAGTAAATTGTATTAGTCCCTTTTTACTTGGAAATGCTCTTGAAGAAAATTGGGATCATATTGCTGTTCGACAACACCACTTGAATAGGAATCTGTTAATTGTTGCATTGTTTCCTGTTCACCTAGGTGGTCATAGTAATATGTTTGTCGTGTTACTCTTCTTTCTCGCACTGTTTTCAGCTCCTTATTTTCAACTGTTCCCATATAGTGTTTCTGAAAATAAGAAGCTTATACCGTTAATTTACTTGTTTATCCTTCTAGCGATATTTTTGCCTTTTGAATTGCCTTTTTAACCATTTCAAAGCCTGTTCCGCCTGCACTCATACGCTTTCTTACTGCCTCGAATGGATTGATTACTTCATATAAATCTTCCTCAAATAGGTTAGAGGATTTTTTATATTCCTCAAAAGGTAAATCCTTCAAATATATTCCTGACTGAATACATTGATACACTAGTGTACCGACAACTTCATGTGCCTCTCTAAATGGCATTCCTTTAGTTGATAAATAATCAGCAAGCTCTGTTGCATTTGAAAAATCTTCTTTTGTTGCTTTTTCCATGTTTTCTTTATTTACTTTTAATGTATCAATCATTCCAATGAAAATTTGAAGACTACCTTCTATTGTTTTAACAGTATCAAACATACCTTCTTTATCTTCTTGAAGGTCTTTGTTATAGGCAAGAGGAAGCCCCTTTAAAATAGTTAATAATGACATTAAGTTACCATAAACCCGACCTGTTTTCCCTCTAATTAGTTCAGCCATATCAGGATTTTTCTTCTGTGGCATAATGCTACTACCTGTTGCATATGTGTCATCAAGCTCAATAAACTGAAACTCTTGTGAACACCATAAAATAATTTCCTCACATAAACGAGAAAGGTGCATCATAACTAGTGAACTATTGCTTAGAAATTCAATAATAAAATCTCTGTCACTAACACCATCTAAGCTATTTTCGTATATTCCTTCAAACCCCAGTTTTTCTGCAGTAAACTCCCGATCAATTGGAAATGTTGTTCCTGCAAGTGCAGCAGATCCTAAAGGAGATATATTAATACGTTTTAAGGATTCTTCAAATCTTTGTTTATCACGATCTAACATCCAGAAGTAAGCCATTAGGTGGTGTGCAAACGAAATAGGCTGAGCACGCTGTAAATGTGTATACCCGGGTAAAATCGTCTCTACATGCGCTTCTGCTTTACTAACAAGTGATGCTTGAAGTCCTTCAATCAGTTCAACAACCATTTCAACATGTTTACGTAAATACAAATGCATATCTGTAGCTACTTGATCGTTTCTGCTTCTACCTGTATGTAACTTTCCTCCAACAGGACCAATCTCATCAATTAGCAGCTTCTCGATATTCAGATGTATATCTTCATAGTTAACTGAGAAATTAAGCTCATTTCTCTTTGCTTTTTCTAACAGTGTCGTTAACCCATTTGAAATTTCTTTTGCTTCATCTTTTGTGATAATGCCACAGTTACCTAACATTTCAACATGTGCAAGACTGCCTGTAATATCTTCTTCAACTAATTCTTTATCAAAATGGATGGATGCGCCGAACTCATCCACCCATTGTTCAGGGGTTTTTTGGAAGCGTCCACCCCAAAGTTTTTTCATACTTCCACCTTCTTATTTTTCACCATGCTATTCACTTTCGTAGGAAGTCCCCATAGCTCGATAAATCCGATTGCTGCATTATGATCAAACGCATCATCTTTCGTATATGTTGCTAGTTTCTCATCATATAATGAGTACTCAGACTTTCTTCCTTCAACAATTGCATGACCTTTAAAAAGTTTCACACGTACTGTTCCGGTTACGTACTTTTGTGTTTCTTCTAAGAATGCATGTAAAGCATTTTTTAATGGTGAGAACCAAAGTCCATTATAGATAAGCTCAGTTAATTTTTGTTCAATTACTGGTTTGAAGTGTGCTACTTCTTTTACTAACGTTAAATCTTCGAGCTCTTTATGTGCTTTAATAAGTGTCATAGCACCTGGACACTCATACACTTCACGAGATTTAATTCCTACAAGACGATTCTCAACATGATCAATTCGTCCAACACCATGTTTACCAGCAATATCATTTAACTCAAGAATTAATTCATGAAGAGGGTATGCTTTGTCATTAATTTTAACAGGAACACCCTTCTCAAAATGAATTTCAATTACTTCCGCTTCATCAGGTGTTTTTTCTAAAGGCACTGTTAAATCATATGCCCCTTCAGGTGGAGCAGCCCAAGGATCTTCAAGAATTCCACACTCGTTACTTCTACCCCATAGATTTTGGTCAATTGAATATGGGCTATCTAAGTTTATTGGAATTGGAATATCATGCTTAATTGCATATTCAATTTCTTCCTCACGTGACCAGCCCCACTCTCTTACTGGAGCAAGAACTTCTAAGTCTGGGTTCAGCGCTTTGATAGAAACCTCAAAACGAACCTGGTCATTTCCTTTACCAGTACAACCATGTGCAATTGCAACTGCATTTTCTTTTTCTGCAATTTCAACTAATTTCTTTGCAATTAATGGACGTGAAAGTGCTGAAACTAAAGGATATTTCCCTTCGTATAGAGCATGTGCTTGTAGTGCAAGTAATGCAAAGTCATTTGCATATTCTTCTTTTGCATCAATCATGTATGATTCAACTGCACCAACTTGCAGTGCTTTTTGTTGTACAAAAGCTGTATCTTTTCCTTCACCAACATCTAAGCAACACGCAACAACAGAGTACCCTTGTTCTTGTAACCATTTAATTGCAACAGAAGTATCTAAACCCCCGGAATATGCTAAAACTACTTTTTTCATCTATTTGTTCCTCCTTAGTTGTATAAAAATTAATATATACTAATAAAAATACATTTTCTATGTAAGTATCACTTTACCAACTCTTTCCCTATTTCGTCAATAGAAATTTTGTATATTTTCTCATAATTTTTGTATAAAAATAAATATCACCCCTTAGTTTCAGTTAAAATGACTAATAAAATGTGCATAGAACTTTTTTTTCGACTAATGGTACAATAGATGTGAAATTAAATTTGGAGGAATGGGAATTGAATGAATACTTCACCTATAACCCTAGATTAAAAATATATCTTCCGAAGTTAGATCAAGATTGGAATTCTTATAGCTTACATACTCAAAATAGTATTTTGGCAGATTGGGAACATATTCGAGGTCATATTCCTGACCGTATTGCAGAACTTGAAGAAGATATTAATCTTAAACAAGAGGCATTAAATGAAGAGGAGAATTTCCTAACGTCCTGTGAGCTAACCGAGGAAATTTCTGAATTAGCATCGATTATAAATGATTTATGGATTTGGTATAGATCAAATCAGCAAATATCTAAGGATAAAGTCCACACATAACAAAAATACAAGCTCAAGGATTATTGAGCTTGTATAAAGTAGAAGTAAAATGAATGGAAAACACAAATTGTCTTACATTCATTTGTTTGTTATGAATAATTAAAAATTAACAAGATTAACGAAATAAATCTTTTTTTACCTCACGAACAACATGACCTATTTCAGGTAATATCAACTTTTCCATTGCCAACTTAACAGCTCCTGATGACCCCGGCATGGCAAATATAGCTGTATCCATTGCAACACCAGCTATAGCCCTGCTAAGAATAGCAGCTGAACCAATATCATCACGATAGCTGAGCATACGAAAAATCTCACCAAAGCCAGGAATTTCTTTGTCGATGATTGATTCAACTGCTTCAATAGTAACATCTCTTTTTGCTATACCCGTTCCTCCATTGGTAAGTACCACATCAACTTCTCTTGTTTCACAGCCTTTTAGGATCGAACTTCGAATGAGCGTTTTTTCATCCTTTACGATCTCATAATCCACAACCAAGTGATTATGTTCTTTTAAATAGCTTTTTATAAGATAACCACTTTTATCAGTTTCTTCATCTCTAGTATCACTAATCGTAATTACTTTACATCTAACCTGATTTGGTGCTTCAAGTTTATGCTCAATACTACTCATAATACCCTCCATCAAAGTAAGTTGATTTTTGTGTTATATATCGATATTGGTAAAATCTATTTGCAAAATCACTAATATGTCGAGTTTGTTGATAATTAGCACCAGCACCAATCATCATACTGACTAAAGGTATTCCAGCAATAAGTTTGCGTTTGAATATTGATATTACTGACAATTTCGCTATCTGCTTAAGTATGTATTCCATACTCTTAGGATCTGCTAAATCCTCATTTCCTTCGTAAAAGTAGGAAACACTTTCTTCTTCTATATCCTGCTTTAATTCTATCCAAGCTTTATATTGTAAATGCTTTGGCAATAAAGAAGCATGATACAATTTCAAGGAAGTCATCATTTCATACGGGTTATTTATTTCATATCCATAACACATTGAAATCATTTGAATTGCACGTAAATTTAGTATCGTTTGTAAAGGAATGTCGGCCCCTGTTAAAAGAATACCACCAGTTCCGGTAATGCCTCCCTGTAGGAAGGAGTATAATCTGTGCTTTGAGGTTTGTAGGTCTGCTAAGTAATGTAGTTGACTAATTGAAAGCTTATGTAAATCATTAATTTGAAAAATATCCTCATTTAATGCTTTTGCAGATAGTAAAATTTGTTGCTTAGCATCTTGTTGTATAAACGAATTTTGAATAAACGAATGTAAGTTAAAAAAACTAGCATCAATTTTTTTTAATATCATTGTTTTCGTTCGCTTTGGTATTTCCTCGATATTTCTATCTATCCACCTGTTAAATGTTCGTTGAAAATCTGTTCTTACATCATTTTGCATATCATTTTCCCAACTAGTAATTTCGGCTAATATGGCTTTTTCACGTACTGATTCATTCATGAGAAATGTCTCCTTATTAACGTAATAAGTGGTCTTTATTAAGCTGTTCCTAAATTTTGTTGCTGAAGTAACTTTGCAAAGAAAACAGTACTTTATATGATCTAAATGACATTTTTTACTTGGAAAGCTTTGTTTTAACACGTAAATAGATCCATAAAAACTTCAGAAAGGATCCTTTATTTATCATAACATAAAAAAGACAGTCGTTTGGTTCACGACTGTCTTTTTATGTTTATTATTTCTTCTGTTCGGTTAATAGGTCAATTAATTATTCATAGCAATTGACCTCAATAATCTTTTTAGATGAGATCTATATTTATTTCGCTAGGCGAACAACATCTCTTGCAATCATAACTTCTTCATTGGTAGGAATAACTAAAACCTTAACAGGTGAATGCGGATAGCTAATATATGCTTCTTCACCACGAACCTTATTTAGAGCAGGATCCCAATATATTCCCATGAACTCTAATCCGTTTAATACACGTGCACGTATCTCAGTACTATTTTCTCCAATTCCAGCTGTGAAGATAATTGCATCAACACCTGACATTCTAGCTGCATAAGATCCAATATATTTATGAATACGACTTGCGAATACTTCAAGAGCTGTTTTTGCTCGTTCATTTCCTTCTGATGTTGCTTGTTCGATATCACGAAGATCACTAGAAAGCCCTGATATACCAAGGATTCCACTCTTTTTATTTAAAATATCTAATACTTCATCAGCCGTTTTTCCTGTTTTCTCCATAATAAAAGGTAAAAGCGCAGGATCAATATTTCCAGATCTTGTCCCCATAGCAACTCCAGCAAGTGGTGTAAAGCCCATTGAGGTATCAATTGATTTTCCGCCTTCAATTGCAGCAATACTTGCTCCGTTTCCTAAATGACAAGAAATGAGACGAAGATGTTCTACAGGTCTTCCAAGGATTTCTGCTGCTCTTTCAGAAACATATTTATGTGATGTACCATGGAAACCATATTTACGAATTCCATAATCCTCATAATATTCATAAGGTAAGCTATATAAAAATGATTGCTCAGGCATCGTCTGATGGAAAGCTGTATCAAATACTGCTACTGCATCAACATTTGGTAGTACTTCTTTAAAAGCTTTAATTCCAACAATGTTCGCTGGGTTATGAAGTGGTGCCAGATCAGATAACTCTTCAATTTTACTTAATGTATCGTCAGTAATGATAGCAGAGTCGTTAAAGATCTCTCCTCCATGAACTACACGGTGACCAATACCTTCAATTTCATCTAGTGATTTGATAATTCCTAAATCAGTTAGCTTTGATAAGAGAATTTTTACCGCTACTGCATGATCAGGAATATCTGTTACTTCTGTTTGCTTTTCACCATTAACTGAAATGCTAAACACTGAATCATTTATACCTATTCTTTCAACTAAACCTTTTGTTAAAACTGTTTCACTAGGCATCTCAAATAGTTGAAATTTTAGTGATGAACTACCTGCATTGATTGCTATAACCTTAGCCATTTTGTTTCGCTCCTTTTTATTTTCAAATCACCTTTATAGGTGTTAATAATGTATATATGTAATACAATTAATCGACACAAAACTATTAGCAATAAACTAGCTCTTTAGATGTGTTCTTCTTTACTTCCTTAGTCTTTGCAAAAAACTTCTGATTATTATCTGCCTTTTCCATTTAAACACTGACATTTCGACATTTCAAGAACTTGATGAAATTGCAATCGGTTACAGGTAAAATTCTTATAATTCTAATAATTCTTTCTAAATGTAGTGGGTTAAAATAAGGCTTTGCTTCTACAATGCGTTTACAGATATTTTCAGCAAATTAATAGGACACAGTAACAAAGTTTACAAAAGAAACCATTTAATAAGGAAGTTCAATAAAAAAGAGAGCTAAACTGATCAGCTCTCCTTTTTCCTACTTATTTTCTTTAAACCAATCATCCATTTTTTTCATAATTGAGTTCATTGCTTCTTTATTTGAAAACCTCGGTAATTCTGCAAGCAAAGCCTGTTTTGGAGCGATACTTGTTTCACCTTTTTTCTGAAGGATGAGAATACTTTTCCCATGTTTCTCATCTTTAAATAAAGAGACAGGAAGCTTAATAAACCCTTGAATAATAGCTGTATCTCTTAAATATTTATTTAGCTTTGGAGCTTCCTTTGTTTCAAAAAGAGAGTTAGGAACAATAAAAAATAAATAGCCATCATCTTTCGTATGAGTTAAGCTTTGTTCAATAAAAAGATGATGTGAATATGAATACCCTTCATCAGCTTTAAGCTCATATTTGGCAGCTTCCATATCATTCGGATAATAACCAACAGGCAGGTCACAAACAACCATATCGACAGGATCGATTAACAAACGTTCTAAGCTATCTTGATTAAATAAGCTAATTGGATGTTCTTGAAGATTTGCATTTATATAAGCAAGCTTAATTAAAAGATCATCAACATCTACTCCATAGCTTTCTATACTCTCTAATGAAAGATAGTTTAATATTGCTGTTAATAAATTTCCTGTTCCCACTGCTGGATCTAATATAGTAACATTCTTTTGTTTCCCCAAAAACTTACTAACCAAATAACCTAAAAATAACCCAATTGTATCAGGGGTCATTTGATGATTAGGATGTGCTCCTTCTTTCAATCCTTTCAAGATAGCTAGTTGATAAGCTTTACGTAGCTCTTCTTTATCATATGAATCGATTTGAATTGTCTCGTATTTTCTTTTTAAGCTTTTCTCTGTAACTTCACTAAGATTTTCTTGAAGAATAGAATTGTGGAAAATATTCTCACCTGTTTCAGCTACTGCTTCTATATACGTGATTTGAGCTTCATTTGAAATTAATTCTGCTGTTTCATTTATTACAGTAAATAAATTCTCTATCTTTGAAAGTGTTTGCATGCTTATACTCCTCCTAGCCATTTACCTCTTCTAATTCTAGACATAGTTCTTAGTATAGTCAAAGGAAAACAACATTAGTGGAATTAGGTCATATTATGACAAAAATTTTCTTGAATCTCTGCTCACAAACAGGCTCACTAAGAGCTCAGTAAACTAATTACAACTAAACTGAAGAATTAAAACATAAAAAAACTGCCCTAAGGACAGTTTTTTTATCATTCAATTTTTCACAGTTCAATTAACAAAAAATATTATTTTGCAGCTTTAGCAGCTTCGATTGCTGCTTCATAGTTTGGATGATTTGTTGCTTCACTAACATACTCTAAATATGTAACTTTATCATTTGCATCAACAACAAATACAGCACGTGCTAATAAACGCAATTCTTGAATAAGGACACCATATGATTCTCCAAATGAGGCATCACGATGATCAGATAAAGTTTTCACATTTTCAAGACCATTTGAAGCACACCATCTTTTTTGTGCAAACGGTAAATCCATACTAACTGTTAAAACCTCTGTATTTTCTATTGTTGAAGCATCTTCGTTAAAACGGCGAGTTTGTGCATCACAAACTCCTGTATCAATTGATGGAACAACAGAGATAATACGAACTTTGCCTTTTGTATCTGCTAATGTTACAGGAGATAAATCGTTTGCTAAAACAGTAAAGTCTGGTGCTTGATCGCCAACACTAACTTCATTTCCAAGTAATGTAACAGGGTTATTTTTAAAAGTGATTGAAGCCATACTAAAATCCTCCCTATAATTAAAAATTATGTACAGTGTAAATATAGCCCAGCTAATCAGAATTATCAATTATTATGTATTAAGCTTTCCGTTTTCAAACACCATTAGTTTTTTGTCGCTTTGTACTTCTAAATAAAATTTAACTATTAAAAATTTTACAAACATGCAAAAGGTTCAACGTTCTAATAGAAACGCTGAACCTTTTAAGAACTTAAATATCTAGATCTTGCTTTTGACCTGACTTAAAATCTACATCTTCAGCTGGGTCTTCTTTGCTGTTGCTGTTACCGCTGCTATTGCTTCCTTTATTCTTTTTAAAAAGGCTTTGAATTTTCTCCACCGTTTGTGGTGCAGCCTCAAGAATTTTTTCATATAAATGTGTATTTTCATCTAAATGAAGCATTTTTACACCATTTGAGGAAACGATAAGAAACGCTATTGGCGTGATAGAAACTCCTCCACCACTACCTCCACCAAATGGTAGCTTAGGGGATTTATCTCCCTCTTCTGCACCAGTTGAATTAAATTCGCTACCACCTGCTGCAAAACCAAATCCAACCTTTGAAACAGTTAAGATGACACTACCATCTGGTGTTTCAACAGGATCACCAACGATTGTGTTAACATCAATCATTTGCTTTAGATTCTCCATGGCTGTTTTCATTAAACCTTGAATTGGGTGATCACTCATATATGTAGCCTCCTTTAACAATTTAAAAAACCGGTCATTTCCTACCAATACTGTAATCCTTAATCACTAGTTAGCAAAAAAGGAAAAAGGTTTACTTTTTAAATCTGGACGTCCACCTTTCCAGTATTTGAGGAATTGTATACCTGCCAACATAGCTTGCCCGATTCGAAACTGAAAAATACATTGAAGTTTTGTCCTTGAGCAAATTTGATTAAATTCTGGTGTTATCGTTACGATTGGAGTTGTTTTAAGCTTCATATATTCTCCTACAATCCCAATGACAACACCTTTTATTGACCAAGCAACACCTGTTATTAATCCTGTATGAGCAGCATCACCTATCCCAATTTGAGAATGCCAGATAAATTGTTTCACTTTGATTTTTCTTAAAAAACGTTGAACGATTTTATGTAAACCTACAACATGCTGTACGATTTCTTTTATGTCATGTAGTGCTTTGACCTCTTCTTCTGGGGTGATCTTTTCTTTACCTTTTGAAACCTTATTAGCGGTATCTTCATCTCCAACTTTTTGTTCCTGTTTTATGATTATATTTGCTTGGTCATCGATTTTCACAAAAGGAATCTTTATCGTATACCTTAATAAACCGAACCACGCTTTGATTTTAATTTTGATATGATCATTATCTCCAATATGTATTAAATCAAGAATGATTGTTAATCTCGTAAAAATAATGAGGAAAAATAGTAATAATAATAGCAGTAAAATACCAATAAACCAGTACAGCCTTATCACACCCTTTCAATTTTTCATTATCACCTTCTTATAAATAAAATAAACCTACTAAATAGATAGCAGGCATGAAAACTTTTTATGAATTTTTGTAGCTATATGAAGGACTATTTTTGGTGAACTTTAAGCAAGGCTCTTTTCGCAAACTTTGTTGCTTATAAATACCGGAAGAAATCAACATTGTATTAGTAAAGTGGCATCTTTTCTTCATAAAATAGTAGCCTTTATGCGAAAATACACTGTTTCTACTGCAAATTCTAAATACATAGCAACAATCTTTCAGAAAAGAGCCTTAAGTAACAAAAAACCTGCCATTTTTATAGCAGGTTTTCTTCTATAAGAATTAGGATACAGTTTTTGTTAATGATTCTTGTTTATAGAGTTTTTCATGAATAACTTGAGTATCTGCAAAAAGATCATGCAGACCTTGTTTCTTTGGGGTAAAAGCAACAATGATATATCCAACCCAAATTAATTTGGATATATATCTTCCAATCAACTCTCTGAAAATAATTGTTCCCCACGTTATTCTTTCTTCTTTTAAAGATACAACCTTTAAACCAAAAATCATCTTTCCCAAAGTTTGATTTTTAAACTTTGTCAGCAATACAAAATAAGCAAAAAATGTTATAGCAGTTGTTATTGCTATTGGTGAAAAAATGAATGTCTTCTTTGTGCTTATATCTAACAGTTCAAACAATGGATAAATCACGATTCGGTTTACACTACCAATTACTAAGAGGTCAACAAGATATGCCCAAAAACGTATCCAAAAGCCTGCTAGTAAATGGCTATAATCCAAAACAGTACTTTTGTTTACAGTTTCAGAGCTATAGTATGCTTCCTCTTTTTCTGAACCTTCAAATGTAGCATCCATTATAATAGTCCCCCCTTATTCAGAATACAGATACATAAGTCTTGGAGAATTAGGCTGAGCTATAAACTGATATAAGTTTGAAAGCTCTATATCATCTTTAAACATTTTCGAAGCTCCCATAGACAGAAAGCTATCTAAACCTAAAGAAGTTTCATATTCAATTACCTGAGCATCTTCAATTTTTAAGTCTTTTTTCATAGCAAGAATTGTATCATCTAAATATCCTAACTCGTCTATCAAGTTATTTTCTTTTGCCTGTCTTCCATCATATATACGACCATCCGCTACTTTACGTACCTCTTCTTCAGTAAGAGGGCGACCTTCAGTAATTACTTTGACAAAACCTTTGTACGCATTGTCTACCATAGTCTGAAGAATATCTCTTTCCTCTTCAGTCATATCTCGTGTTGGAGAAAAAATATCTTTATATGGTCCACTTTTAATTGTTTCAAATTTCACTCCATACTTTTCTGCAAGCTCACCATAATTGACAGATTGCATAATAACACCTAGAGATCCTGTTAATGTATCTGGTGCAGCATAGATTTTATCTGCTGCAGTTGCGATATAATAACCACCAGATGCAGCAGTTGTCCCCATTGAGATGTACACAGGCTTTTTACTTTTTTCTTTTAATTCTGTTAGCTTTTTATGTATTTCTGCACTTTCTACAACACCGCCACCAGGTGAATTAACTCGCACAATTACACCCTTTACATTCTTGTCTTTTCCAGCTGCCTCAACCATATCTAAAAAGGTTTGGTGTTGATATCCTGCTGTACTAAAAAAAGAAGCAACATCCTCACCAGTATCCTGTATAACTCCATTTACATTTAAGACGAGTATTTTGCTAGCTGAAGTACCTTCTTCAATAACCTCCTCAGCAAAATCACTATTAGTCGCAGCAAATGCTTCACTAAACATATCACTTTGTTTTAAAAATAACATTGATGAGCTAATAATAATCGAAATAACAAATAAACCTGCCGCTATTCCTAATGCTCCCCACCGTTTACCATTCATCTCTTACTTCCTCCTTTACTATCTTGAATCGTGCTTTGCCGTTAGCCAAGCCTATTTAGTTTACTATTTGACTCTTTTCTGTGCATTATCTACCTTGTAGATTGATGACAAGTGATTACATAATGTCAGGAATATACAAGGTTAACTTACGCAAATACTAATAAAAATCGGAAAAGAGCAATTATCTTTTAGTTTCAAATTTATTGCTTCTTAGAACATTTAAATATCTAAAAGTGGTAAACTAAACAACATAAAGTATTGTAACACCTTTAAGGAAAAATGTGGAGATTTACATAATCATAAGGAGGAATCATTATGCCAGATCGTCGTAATATATTCTTTTTCTATAAAAAGGAGGACAACCTCTTAGAAAAAATCAACTCATTAATTCAATTTGCAAAGGATAATGAATTTACGATTGTTGATGATGTGAATACAGCAAATGTTGTTGTGAGTATTGGTGGAGATGGGGCGTTTTTACAAGCTGTTCGAAAAACAAACTTCAGAACAGATTGTTTATATGCAGGTGTTTCTGTTGATGACACATTAAGCCTTTACTGTGACTTCCACATTGACGAACAAGAAAAAATGATATCTGCAATGAATGAATCTCAAATTGAAGTAAGACGCTATCCTGTGTTAGAAGTTAAAATTGATGACTTAGCAACCTTTAAATGTTTAAATGAATGTTCAATTAGATCGAGTATTATTAAAACTTTCGCTATCGACGTTTTCATTGATGATCTTCATTTTGAAACATTTAGAGGAGATGGAATGTTAATTGCTACTCCAACAGGAAGTACTGGATACAATAAGTCAGTTAATGGTGCTGTTGTTGACCCAATGCTTCCTTGCATACAAGTTAGTGAATTGGCTTCCTTAAATAATAACCTGTATCGTACACTAGGTTCTTCATTCATTTTAAGTGAAAAGAGAAAACTAACATTAAAGATAGTTCAAGACGGAAATGATTATCCTGTAATTGGAATGGACAATGAGGCTCTAAGTGTTCGAAATGTATTGAAATTAGAATACAGCTTAAGTGATCAACCAATCAAAACCGTTAAACTTAAAGATAATTCTTTCTGGGAAAAGGTAAAAAGATCATTTCTATAAGAAATAAAAAAAGGAAGCGAATTTCTCGCTTCTTTTTTTATTAAGTACTATGTTGATACATAAATTCATTGTCTACAATTGTCATCATAACTTTTGCTTGTAATAAAGTATCCGGCTCTTGCTTGAATATATCTTGATCAAAAACTGTAAAATCTGCTACAAATCCTTTTTTAATCATCCCTCTATCATGTTGGTGATGAATCGCATATGCACTTCCCTTTGTAAACAATTCAACTGCCTGGTATATAGATAGCTTTTGTTCTGGAAAATAGCATGTTCCCGTATTGTCGTAAATACTCTCTCTTGTAACAGCTGCATGGATACCTAGTAACGGATCGATTGGTTCTATTGGTGCATCAGATCCTCCAGCACAGTGAATACCCTCTTCTACTAAAGTCTTCCATGCATAACAAGATTTCATTCGATCTTCACCGATTTTATCAATTACCCATGGAAAATCACTTGCCACAAATCGTGGCTGTATATCAAGAATGATCGGTAATTTTTTTGCTCTTTCAATCAAATCTTTTCTCAATATTTGAGCATGTATTAACCTATCGTGTTGACCAGCTTGAGGGGGATTAGCTTCTATCGCATCAAGGGTCATTTCAAAGGCTAAATCACCGATTACATGCACTGCTACCTCCATTTTATAGCTTCTAGCTTTTTTTACTAATAAAGCAAGCTCGTTTTCTGTATGTATAGCCACACCAGTTGTTGATGGATCATCATGATAAGGAAAGCTTAAAAGAGCAGTTCTTCCTCCTAAGGCACCATCAGCAAATATTTTCATCGCACCGAATTCTCCAAACTCTCCTAAATCTCGTTCTTTCTGCTGAAATTCATCGACGATAAGGTGATGAACAAGTAAGTGTGTTCGAAATTTTAAGCCTTTTGATAAAACTTCATCAAAAGCATGCAAAGTTTTATCTAATCCACCGTAATAGGAGAGATCTTCTGTATGTGCTCCAACTAACCCTTTTTTATAGCAATCTTTTATAGATGTTTCAAGTGCAAGAACAAGATCTTCTTTTGAAGAAGTTGGTGCAACCTCAAACACAAGCTCTTGAGCCTGATCTAGTAAATATCCTGTTGGAGTATTTGTTGAATCTCTCACAATGACTCCACCAGGGGGATCTTGTGTATCACTTGATATATTAGCAAGCTCTAATGCTTTTGAATTCACAATAATTGCATGTCTGCATATTCTTTTTAGCATTACCGGATGATTCGGTGATATTTCATCTAATTCATTTCGATGTATAATTTTTTGATCCTCTAATTGATTCTCATTCCATCCCTCTCCAATTATCCAGCTGCCAGGATTAAGATGAAGGGTTCTATCTTTTATTGTTTGGATAATTTCATCTGAATTTGTTGTTTCAGAGAAATCTAACCTTACAAGTTTTTCTCCATGTCCAATTAAATGCAGGTGGCTATCAACTAAACCAGGAATCATTGTTTTACCATGTAAGTCTATGTATTTAGAGATTTCTTCTTTATATTGGTTAACAAGATCACTATACTTTCCTGTCTCAATAATTCTTCCTTCTTTTGAAAAAACAGCCTCAACTTTGCAATCCTCGTATTCTAATGTATAAATATTTCCTCCGTACCATAAAGTTCCCAAGATGTTTTCCCTCCGTCAAGCAATTTCTTCCTAATTTAAGTCCTCAATATTAAGGATATAAATCACCAATAATGTTGTTATTTGAAACATTACCAGAAATCCATGTATTTTGGAAATATAGTTTATAATGAATCAAAATTAGATTTAGAAGTTTCAATGCAATTTTGCTACAAGCTACTTAAGGTTGACGGAAGCGGAAGTGCGAGACTTCTGTGGTGAGCGGTGGGCAAGGTAGAGACTCCAGTAAAATACTTACGTTGTAAGCTTAAAGTATTCTCTCAATAAGTTAAATCAATTTTGAAGACCAAACAACAGCTTCAAGTCATTTGTAATCATAGAAACATATAAAAAAGCCAGGTAAAGTCACCTGGCTTAAAAAGTTTTTGTTTATGCTTGTTTTAGTTTAAGTTCACGTTGCCTCAACTCTATTCGACGAATTTTTCCTGATGTTGTTTTCGGTAATTCTTCGATAAATTCTATTTCACGAGGATACTTATAAGGAGCTGTTAATTCTTTTACATGATTTTGTAAGCTAGTAATTAGTTTATTATCTATTGTTAATGATTGATCTCTTAGAACAACATAAGCCTTAACTATATTTCCTCTAATTTCATCCGGACTTGCTACAACAGCACATTCTTTAATATATGGATGCTTCACTAAAGCATCTTCAACCTCAAATGGTCCTATTGTATAGCCAGAGCTGATGATGATATCATCCATTCTTCCTTCAAACCAAAAATATCCATCTTCATCCATTCTCGCACGATCTCCTGTAATATAATAATCTCCTCTATATTGCATTAGCGTTCTTTCGGTGTCTTTATAATATTCTTTAAATAGCGCAGGTGTATCTTTATGAACCGCAATATCCCCTACTTTATTTACTTCACAAGGTTCTCCATTATCATTTATTATAATGACGTCGTTACCTGGTGTTGGCTTCCCCATTGATCCTGGCTTAATTGTCATACCTTTCATAACTCCAACTAACAGTGTGTTCTCTGTTTGACCATATCCATCGCGTACACTTACCTTGAAATGTTTCTGGAAGGTATCAATCACCTCACGATTCAATGGTTCGCCAGCAGATACAGCACTATGCAATGAGGAGAGAGAATATCTTTCAAGATTTTCAACCTTAGACATTAACCGATATTCTGTAGGTGTACAACATAATACATTAACTTGATATTCATCTAAAAGCTGTAAATATTTTTCTGGATCAAACTTACCTTGATAAATAAGCCCTGTAGCACCACAGCCTAATACAGACAAAAATGGACTCCAAATCCACTTCTGCCAACCAGGACCCGCTGTTGCCCAAACTGTATCTTCTTCATTAATACTTAACCAATTTTTTGCTGCTGTTCTTAAATGAGCATAAGCCCAACCATGTGTATGCACCACACCCTTTGGATTTCCAGTTGTACCGGAAGTATAAGATAAAAAAGCCATACTTGTAGACAATGTATCAGCTATATTCATTTTATTACTTTCTCTACTACTTAATTGTTCAAGTGATATCCACTCATTATTATTACCATTGATTACAAATTTCTTTAAATCATTAAATTCTCTAATTTCTTTAAATTCATCTATATACAACACATGACTAATAATGGCTTTAACATCACCATGTGTTACTCGATATTGTAAATCTTTTGTTTTCAACATTTCAGAGCTGGGAATGACTACTAGTCCTGCCTTTAGGGCTGCTAAATAGACAACATAAGCATCTATCATTCGAGGAATGACAACTAAAACAGTATCTCCAGGAGTTAGGCCTTGGTTAATTAAAGCGTTTCCAATTTTATTCACTTTTTCAATCAAGGAATAATATGTAATTTCACTTTTGCCACCATCTTCATTTTCAAATTTCAAAGCAATTTTTGATGGCTCTGCAGCATACTTTTCAATCTCTTCAACAAGATTATATTTTGAAGGTGCAAGCAATTCTTCTTTAACCATTATTTCCCCTCCCCAATGTTTGTACAATAATAGTATACATAATTATTATAATTTTTAAAATATTACTAATGATATTTAGAATGGATTTTTTATAGTTTATTTTCGGGTAATAAAGGTTATGTTAAAAAATTATTTATCTTTCTCTCATTTTATAAGTTGACCATATTCTTTTACATCTGAAATTGGAAAGTAAAAGGGGGCACGGGTAGTTGATGAGATTTGTCGATTGATGGATTATTCGTGAAAGTTGATGGATTATCGTAAGAAGTTGATTGAATATCGCAGAAAGTTGATGGAATAGCAACAAAAGTTGATGAATTCCTGAAAAAACTGTCTAGCTTAAGGTGAAAGTTTGCGAAGCCCAAGTAGTAAAGAAGGCATCAAAAAAGGCAGGAGATAAACTCCCACCTTAGTAGCCATTATCTATTCAATTATTGTTGTTGATAAGAACCGCTCATTTGTTGTTGAGCAAAAGAAACTAGACGCTTAGTGATTTCACCACCAACAGAACCGTTTGCGCGTGAAGTAGTTTCTGGTCCTAAGTTAACACCAAATTCTGAAGCAATTTCGTATTTCATTTGATCGATTGCTTGTTGTGCACCAGGTACAACAAGTTGGTTTGAGCTGTTTGATCCGCTGTTTTGTGCCATGTGTATCACCTCCTTGTGAGTATAGAATGTGTCAATACACATGGCTTCATTCATAATATTTATTGGTAATTTCTTCTCTCTGCTTTTATTTACTTGGCGATGTTAAACATTGTTGTTGATTTCCGTTACAAAAGTCTCATGCTTTTCACTTCAATCAACAAAAGTTCTAATAATCAACATTAAGCCTTAACTCAGCCTTTTACAAAAAAATTACTTAAAATAAACTATTCATTTCTTCTTTTTGAATTTTTGTAATCAAAATTGTTTCGATGTTATCCACAGCTTCTGATATTAACTCATCAAAGTCGACAAAGCTCTCAAATCTTGAAACCTTTTCTAATTTTGGCATCGTTTTAGGACTTGCAGGAGTGAAGATTGTGCAACAATCTTCATAAGGACGAATAGAAATATCATGAGTATTTATTTCTTTAGCAATCTCGATTATTTCTAACTTATCCATTGTAATTAGTGGTCTTAAGATCGGTGTATTTGTCACAGCATTAATAGCAAGCATGCTTTCTAATGTTTGACTTGCAACTTGACCAAGACTTTCACCTGTAATTAATGCTAAAGCCTGTTGTTTTTCTCTCAATTGATCAGCAATTTTTAACATCATTCTTCGTGTAGATGTCATCGTATAGTTTTCCGGTACCTGAGCCTGAATTTTTTCCTGAATAGTTGTAAAAGGAACAATATGAAGCTTTATTTTACCACCATATGAAGTTAACTCTTTAGCTAAGTCAACCACCTTTTGTTTAGCACGGTCACTTGTATAAGGTGGGCTAAAGAAGTGAATAATCTCAAGCTCTACACCTCTTTTTAAGGTTAGATAACCTGCTACAGGGCTATCTATTCCACCAGATAATAGAAGCAATCCTTTTCCACCAGAGCCTACTGGTAAGCCACCAGCACCTTGATAATCGAAGCAGGTAATATATGTTGCTTCACTTCTTACTTCAACTCGAAGGTTAATAACAGGGTTTTTCACATCAACGCTTAAGTTATCTGTATTTATAAGAACATGACTGCCGATTTGATAATTTAATGCATTTGTATCTAATGGAAACTGCTTATCAGCGCGCTTTGTTGTTACTTTAAATGTATCGTTCGGTTTGTAGAGACTAGTAATCGCATTTAAAGCTGTATCTTTTATAGCTGATATTTCACTTTCACACTTAATAGCTAAACTAAAAGATTGAATTCCAAAAACCAGCTTTAATTTTTTTACAATTTCTTCATGACTTTCATCATTTAAAAGGATATAAATTCGATCTCTTGTGCCTTGATAATTTAAATTAGGAAAATCTATTAAGACTTCACGTATATTTCGTTTTAAACGATCGATAAATTTCCTGCGATTTCTGCCTTTTGTAGAAATTTCGCCGAAACGTATTAAAATATGATCAAATTTCATTTTTCTACCTCATAACTTTTGTTAATTTACTTATTCCATTTTTAAGTGTAGTAATAAACGGTTCTACTATCTCTTCATTATGATCAACTGATAAGCTTACACGAATTGCACTTTTGGCTACTTCTTCTTTTTTCTTCATTTCTAACAAGGTATGGCTTACAGTACTTCTTCTAGATGAACATGCTGAAGTAGTTGATAAATAAATACCATGTTCACCAAAATAATGAATTAATACTTCTGCTTTTAAGTTTGGAACTGAAAAGTTCAATATATGTGGTGCTGCAAAAACTGGGGTATTAATGACAACACCACTAATGTTCATTAATTCACTTCTTAGCTTTTCTTGTGTTTCTTTCACGATCTTCAATTGCTTTTCTGCTTTCTCTGTTGTAAGTCTAAGTGCTTTGGCTAAAGCAACATTCCCCGCAAGGCTTTCAGTTCCAGATCTCATCTCTAGTTCCTGAGAGCCACCTGTAAAAAGGGGCAGCAAATGTACTCCTGTTTTTATAAATACAGCTCCTGTTCCATTTAGTCCGTGAAATTTGTGTCCTGAAATGGTGCATAAGTCTATATGTGCATCATTGATATTTAAGGGTACCTTTGTCACACCTTGAACATGATCCACGTGGAATAATGTATTTTTGAATTGTTTTATAAGTTGTCCAATCTCAGCTATCGGCTGAATTGTTCCGACTTCATTGTTTACATGCATAATTGAGACAAGAATTGTGTCATTTCGTAAATTCTTTTGTAAGTCTTCGCATGATACAGTTCCATTTTCATCAACAGATAAATAAGTCACTTCAAAGCCATGAATTTTCTCAAGCTGTTTAAAAGACTCTAATACTGATGGGTGTTCAATAACTGAGGTGATCAAATGTTTCCCTTTATGTTGATTTGCGAATGCTGCACCTTTTATGGCTAAATTATTTCCTTCTGTTCCTCCAGAAGTAAAAATAATTTCATTAGGTAATACTCCTAATAAATTTGCTACTTGTTTTCTTGATTGATTGAGTAATCCTTCTGCTTCACTACCTAATTTATGTATAGAAGATGGATTAGCAAAGTATTCTTCAGTGACCTTAATAAAGGTAGCAAGTACATCTTTATATGGCTTTGTTGTTGCACTGTTATCTAAATACAGCATCCTTCTTCTTCCCCCAAGCAAGAAACCTCATAAATTATAATCCAAATCTTTTCCTTGTAAGGGAAAAATTCAGAAGTAATCATATCATAACAACCTCAACAACAAAAGAGCAAGCACCTTAAACAGCCGCAGCAAGTAAGACAGTTTAATATGGAAACTACCATTTTTCCCCTTTTTAAACCCTCTTATGATTGTTGAAAAACTTTCTATTCTTTATTTTCCCACTAGGTATTAGAGTCTGATTTTCCTTCTCGATAGCTAGGCTAGATATATTACTTTTCGCAAAAAGTTATTCAACTATGCTAAGCACAATCAAAAGGGTCATCGTTATAGTTTCCTAAACGAAAGCAAGAATTCGCTAATGATCTATTGTAGACTATCTAAAAAACTCTTATAAATGCCTAAAAATAAAACAAGGATAACAAAATTAAATGGTGATTAAAAACAAGATTTCTCTAGTTTCAAAACTACAACCATTTTATAGTGTCATCCTTGAATATGAATAATTCTTAAGATTTACGATTTTTTGGTTTACTATATTGTTCTTCATAAAGTTCTTGAACTTTATGAAAGGAGCCTGGCTCAACTTGCTCAAGGGCTGCTACAGCTTCGTCTAATGCTTTACTATAGTCATAGTCCCTAAATAAATCCTCAGCTTCTCTAAACCTGGATGCAAGCTCTTGGTTTCTACTTCGATATCTATTCCCATATTGTATAACCTGCTCTATTAATAGAACTTGTTCAATTAATGCATCAGCAAATTCCTTCAGTGACTCAACAGACTGTACAGCTTCATCTAGTAATTGAATGACAACAGTCATATTTAAAGGAATCTCATCTAACTTATTTGTTACCTTCTGTACATCTTTTCTCGCTTTATCAATCAATTCTCCAAATTCAATTGGCAAACCTGGTATGTTACTTTGTTGAACAGATCGACTCGTATCTAATAGCATGCGTTTTAATTCGTTAAGTCTTTCTCTAGCTTGAAGCTCGTCTTTTCTCAGTGTCTGAAGCATTTCTCTATATGCATTATGATCAGCAAAAAGTTGAGCAATTTGTATTTCAATTTCCATAAGCTCTTCTTTAATGATTGAATGTGCCACATGATCACTTTGCAGGTTTTGCTGTATATGCACAAACTTCTTTTCAATTTGAGAAATCTGCTTTTCAATAACTTTCTGTTTCTCAGACTCAGTTTCAGATAATTGATAACTTTGTTTCACTAGGTCCGTTTCTAGTAAAGTAGCTGTTTTTTGCTCTGATAGCTTTTCTAATTGTTGATCTATTTTGTTTTTAGATTGCTTCACAAATTGACTTGCTTCCACTTCTTTTTCTAGTAGATCATATAATTGGTCTATTGATTCTTGTAGTAATTGAAGACCTTCTTGAATATCCTCTGTTTCAGTATCCTCTATTTTTTGACTAATCAAGGAAAGCTTTTCTCTAACTTTTCTAATTTCTTCGTCTACTTGGAGATGTTCTAAATAATAACCAGTTGCGATCATTTCCTTATAACCATCTTCTAGCTCATGTAGTAAATTTGGAATTGTTGTATGACATTCAGTCAATAGCTTAGGAATTTCATCTATTTTGACTTGAAGTGTATCGACATTTTTCATTGTATTCTTTAATAGATCTCTCGCTACTAAATAATTGCCTTGTTCTGTTTCAATATCAAATTGCTTTAACGCACTCGTTATCTCATCAAGCGTATCTTCCAATTTACTATGAGATTTCCCAAATTGGTGGCTGTGTGCTAACAGTGTCTTTCTCATTTTTTTCGTTTGTTCTTTTACTTCTTCACTTTCAAGTGAGTTTTCTTCCTCACTTGAAACCAACTCATTAATTTCTAAGATGATTTTATCAATATTATCGTCTACAGTTCTTAAGACCTCATCAATATGTTCAAGAACACTTTTTGATTTCTTAAAACGATATTTATCAGCGTAATCCTCAGCATCGAATAGAAGTTCTTCAACTTCTGGTAGTTGAGAAGTGATAATCTCATCCCATTCATCTCTCCACTGCTCAAACAACTCTTCTGCTTGTCCGATCATTTTCAATTCTTTTACTTTTGATAACTCGTCTATAATAGATCGATTCATAATTTCAATTTTCCGAGCCTCTAACCGATCTACTTCTTTATATATCTTTCTTCTTAATACATATCCAGTACCAAATAAAATACATATTAGAAGGACTAGTCCAATGATAACTTCCATAATGAGCCCCCTCGTTGTTACACAAAATCGTCATGACAGGGATGATTGAAACTCCCCAAAGATGAAAGGTTTCACATGATCATGCTGATAAGCGTTTATATCAAATTATATTTACTAATTATTAGAATTTATTAAATTTTGTTGTTGATTTCTGTTACATGCTAAGCTAATTTACTTTATTTATTTAAACATATGGTAAAGTCCTAAAACAGAACACACTTTATATAAGAGTTTATAATGTTTTTTCAATGTTTTTATGATACCATGTAAACGACATTTTTTGACCAGAAATTTTTATTTTTTTACATTATTTGTCCTATTTTGTTGTAAATGTGATTTTGTAAGCGAAATTCACTCAAAAAAACTAAAAAAGCAAAGGAAATAATTGATAATAGTGTTTGGTCGAGAAAAGATCGAGCCCCAACATCAGAGAACTAGAAGCCTAAGATTTTCGCCTATATAATCCTGTGTCTGAGGAGTAATGATGAAGCATATCATTATTATGAAAACATCCTATGGCAATATATCAAGTCTTTTATAAACTGCTTTCTTCAAGTTCTAAATGCTACAGCTATAGTTGAAAAGCATAAATACAATGGTTGCGGAGAGGGAGAGAAATATGTTGAAAATAGATGGACATGTTCATACACCATATTGTCCACACGGGACTACAGATTTATTAGAAGAATATGTTGAAAAAGCAATTACAGAAGGCTTTCAAAGCTTAAGTTTTACGGAGCATGCTCCACTTCCAATTGGTTTTATGGATCCTACACCTATGAAGGATAGTGCAATGAAGCTAGACGATTTAGAGGAATATATTGAAAGAGTTCAAAAAGTAAAAAATAAATATCATAATAAAATAGCAATCAACCTTGGACTAGAGGTAGATTATATTAAAGATTTTGAAAATGAAACAACAAAGTTTTTAAATAAGTATGGAAAGTACTTAGACGATAGTATTCTCTCTGTTCATTTCTTAAATATAAAGGACTCCTACTATTGCCTAGACTTTGATGAAAATACTTTTGGAGAAATGGTTCAGCTTACCGGAACATTGCAAAAACTTCACCAATTATATTATGATGAAGTTTTACATTCAGTTAATAGTAATCTAGGTACTTATAAACCAAATAGAATTGGTCATTTAACATTAGTGAAAAAATTCCAAAAGTTATATCCAGTAACATTTTCTATGGAAAAATCGATTTATCATATCCTACAGGCAATTAAGGAACAAGGTATGGAGATTGATTATAATGTAGCAGGTTTAAGAAAAGAATTCTGTGGAGAAACGTATCCTGGATCAACAATTATCGAATTGGCGAAAAAACAAAAAATCCCTTTAATATACGGTTCTGATGCCCATTGTGCAAGGGATGTAGGGAAGAATTATTCTTATTTTTATTCATTAACATAATTCTTTTCTTAAAAAACTGTTTATTCCAATTTTTTTAAAGTATTCGTTACATTTCTACCGAATAACTGCTATTTTTTCATTTCTTGAATAGCTTTCGATTAGCAATGAATTTAACCAAATTTTCAACTCTTTATAATATTGATGAACAAAATAAGCTTCGTGTGACTGAATATGCAGCACTTCACTCATGTATTGTGGCTGTAGGTATGGCGTATGCAAAAGACTTCGAAGTTGAATGATCAAATGTGGAATAAAGGCCTTGCGGTAATAACCTTCTTTAATTCCTTGTTCAAATAAAGACTTAATATAGTACTTCTCTTTTGTTAAATATGTTGTCATAACCTCACGTATTAAGATCGAATCAACCGTCACTTCACGATATACTAATCTTGAAAGTTGACGATTTTCATGTTGATAATTTAATATATCTAGAATAATCTTACTTAATACTGCGTGGACATTACTATATTGGAGAAGAGAATAATTATCTTCTATTAGTTTAATATATCCTTCATAGTAATAAGAAACAAGAAATTCTAGTAAGCCACCTTTTCCTTTAAAATAGTAAGATATATGAGCTACATTTACGTCTGCCTTACTGGCGATTTCTCTAACTGATGTTCCAGTAAAACCCTTTGAATTAAAAAGTTCAATCGCAGCAGTAAGAATTTTCTGTCTTGTATCTTTTAACACTTTTTGAGCCATCACACTCACCTCCTTATGTAATAATTCAATTCGAATTAGAAGAATCCTTTATCATTCGCTCGACAATGTTTGATGAGGTTTTGTAACTAAATAGCTGAAAGTAGGTAATATTCATGTTTCATGTCGAAAAATACAATGGTAATAAACAAGATCAATATCAATTATTACTTAATCAACTCAAAGCACTACTAGATGGTGAAGAAGATCAGATCGCAAATCTATCTAATGCATCTGCATTATTAAATCAATTTCTAGATAACATAAATTGGGTAGGCTTTTATCTTATGAAGGAAGATCAACTAGTTCTAGGACCATTCCAGGGCTTACCTGCTTGTGTTCGTATTCCAGTTGGCAGAGGTGTATGTGGTACAGCTGCTGCTAATTTAAAAACTGAACGTGTAGCAGATGTGCATGAGTTTCCAGGACATATCGCATGTGATGCAGCATCAAACTCAGAGATTGTCGTTCCACTCGTTAAAGAAGGTAAATTACTTGGGGTTTTAGATATTGATAGCCCGATTAAAAATAGATTCGACGAGGAAGATCAAACATTTTTAGAAGAATTTGTAAATGTATTAATTCAATATCTTTAAAATTTCGTAACATATGTTCGTTTCAGTTAACGCATCAATCTTTAAGAACAGCAAAAAAGGATGACAAATTGTCATCCTTTTTCTATTTTGTATCCGATTGGACAATGACTTGATCTTTCCCCAGACTTTTCGCCTCGTACAGTGCATTATCCGCTTTTTTGAATAGTTGATCAAAATTATACTGATTCTCAGCATTCCAATATGAAACTCCACATGAAACAGTTATGGCTGGAGTTGTATCTTCTCTAACACGAGTAACAATTCTTTCGGCAATTGCTATCCCGGCTTCCAAATCTACATGTGGCAGATAAATAGCAAGCTCTTCTCCACCCCACCTAGCACCTATATCTTGTTCACGAATATTATTGCGAATTATGTTAGCAACTTGTATAAGTACATCATCACCAATTTGGTGACCATATGTGTCATTCACCATTTTGAAATTATCAATATCTATCAAAACAAATGTACCTTGACGATCAACTTTAATTGATTTTTCAATACGATTGTTCATATGATTTCTAGAATGTAGCTGTGTTAAATGATCTGTTTTAACTAAAGTTTCAAGCTCTTCTCTAAGAAGTGAGTTCGTTAAAGCTAGTGTTGAATGATGAATTAACGATTGAAGCAGCTTAAACATGTCGAACGAAAAATGATAGGGATTTTTATGCATGACTAAAGCACAACCCTTAAGACTATCACTTTGCACCATTGGAACAGCCATTATTGAAGAGTACTCTGCACCTGAAAGGTATGTTGAAATATCCCCAATGAACAAGCCCTCTAAATCCTTCTCAATTTTCCCCTTTATATAATCAAGATAAATTTGTAATTCATCTGAACTAAAAAATTTAGTACTACCTGGGAATATCTGAATTGTCCCATCTGGATTAATATAGAAAAAACCTACCTCATCTGCATCAAATGATTCCATAATTCTAGAAGACATATATGTCATTGTATCTGTAAGTCTTAAATTTTTATTTAATCGATGCGATGTTTCGTTAATAAGCTGTAAATCTTTTATTAATCGTTTAGACTGATCGTACAGTTGAGCATTTTCTAATGCAGTCCCAGCTGTATTTGCAAGCATAACAATGAAATTTTTATTTTCATCTGATAACTCAACGCCATTATTTGCGACTATTTGTAAAACACCATACACACCCTGTTTTCCCTTTAAAGGTGAATATATAGTTGCTTGATTTGCCTCATCTTGGTTTGATACTGTAACTTTCCCCGTTACGTATGCTTCCATTGCAAGCTCATTACCATCTTGATGATCAAAACCTAATTCTTTAATTGGTAAGTTTCGGTGATTTTCATTATCATGTGATAAAAATAGATAAAAAATAAATTCTGAATACAATGCTTGCAGTGTTGATATCAATTCAACTAATACATCATCTTTGTCCATTAAAGAATGAAATTTTTCTGTTATACGATACAACTCTTCATATTTTTGATCATTTTGAGTTACAGAAACTAAATTCATACAGTAAGAATAAAAGGTAGAACATGCTTTAGCTACTTCTGTCAGCTCTTTATTTGCTAGAGTTTCATTTATATCCGCTAGTTCTATTACTCCAATCAAACGATCTTTCTGCATAATTGGAATAAAAGATGTTCCTTCATGCTGAAATACTTCTCCGTATATGAAACTGTGTGGTAAAGATTTTGACGGAAGATCACGATTGTCAAGTGGTGTAAGGTAATCTAGCTTTTTATTATATAGATAGAAAACTACGTGCTGAATAGACAGTTCATTCTTTAGTATACTTGTAAGATTTTCTACTACATCGTTAATAGAAGGCTTTTCATTATTTTCACTTAAATAATTAAAAAAAGCATATTTAATTGTCTTTTCAACTGATTGACTACCCACAAAAATCACCCACACTAATTAAGTTACAAAATAATACCATATTTACTCTTTATTATAACATAAAACCATCACATAAATAGTAGAAAGAAAATACAGATTGTCCATTGAATTATAATTAACTTTATCTTTGACATATATTCTTTTGACCTTCAATAAGACCTTATTTATGGATAAAATTATTTTACCTGAACTCTTAAAAAACACTAAAAAATAGATAGTCAGAAAAATTCTTGACTTAATATGTTTTAAGTCATATAATATTCGTTGTGTATAAAATATGCAGCCTATTGATGTAGCAGTTGTGATTTCATTTTGTTCCCCTTGGTAAATAAGGAGGTGTATCGAGTAACTCTATGCTGCTGGAGCGAGGATACATGAAAACAAAATGTGCAGAATTGTATAGTCAGTCTGGTTTTTATTTTATGCAAAAATAAAAACATAAAGGAGGAGTTAGCATGGCTCGTTATACAGGCTCTAGCTGGAAACTCTCTCGTCGATTAGGAATTTCATTAAGTGGTACAGGTAAAGAATTAGAAAAGCGTCCATACGCTCCAGGACAACATGGTCCAGGGCAACGCAAAAAAATCTCTGAATATGGTTTACAACTACAAGAGAAGCAAAAGCTTCGTCATATGTATGGTGTAAATGAGCGTCAATTCCGTAACTTATTTGATAAAGCTAGTAAAATGGTTGGTAAGCATGGTGAGAACTTCATGATTCTTCTTGATTCTCGTCTTGATAACGTAGTATACCGTCTTGGTTTAGCACGTACTCGCCGTCAAGCTCGTCAATTAGTTAACCACGGTCATATCGTAGTAGATGGTGGACGTGTTGATATTCCATCATACCAAGTAAAACCTGGTCAAACTATCACTTTACGTGAAAAATCACGCAACCTTGATATCGTTAAGGAAGCTATCGAAGTAAGTAACTTCGTACCTGATTACCTAACTTTCGACGCTGATAAATTAGAAGGTACTTTCACTCGTTTACCTGAACGTTCTGAACTACCTGCTGAAATTAACGAAGCTCTTATCGTTGAGTTCTACTCTCGTTAATAGCTACAAAAAACCTGTGCCAATTTTGGTACAGGTTTTTTATTTTATAAGAACTAAGACTAGATTTATCACGACAAAATAAAAAACAGGAGAAGGACTTTCATCCATTCCCCTGTTCAATAGAGCACATTACATGTATTTGATCAGGAAATACTTTTTCTTCCCTCTTCTGATAACAGTGAATTTCCCATCAATTTTATCATCACTAGAAATGATTTTTTCTAAATCCTGAATACGTTCACCATTAATATAAATTGCTCCATTTGTAATATCTTCACGAGCTTGACGTTTAGAAGGTGCAATTTTTGCTTGGATAAGTAGATCAATTAAACCAATCTCCCCCTCCGTCACTTCTGTTGTCGGAACATCTTTAAAGCCTTCTAAAATTTCATTGCCCGTTAAATCTTTAATTTCACCGCTAAATAATGCAGCAGAGATTTTAATTGCTTGCTGTAAAGCCGCTTCACCATGAACAAGCTTTGTCACTTCTTCAGCTAGCGCTTTTTGTGCTAAACGTTTTTCAGGTGCAGATGCAACTTCACCTTCAAGCTCTTCAATTTCCTCGTGTGATAGGAATGTAAAGAATTTTAAATATTTCACTACATCTCGATCATCTGTATTAATCCAAAATTGATAAAATTCATAAGGAGATGTTTTTTCTGCATCTAGCCAGATAGCGCCACCTTCTGTTTTACCAAATTTTGTTCCATCTGCTTTTGTAACAAGTGGAATGGTTAACCCATAAGCTTTAGAATTTTCTTCTGACTTACGAATTAATTCTAAGCCCGCTGTAATATTCCCCCATTGATCACTACCACCAATCTGAAGTTTACAGCCATTATTTTGATACAGCTTTAAGAAATCAAATGATTGTAAAATCATGTAACTAAACTCAGTAAAGGAAATACCTGATTCTATGCGTGATTGAACAGAATCCTTTGCAAGCATATAGTTAATACCAAAGTTTTTCCCAACATCACGAAGAAATGATATAACATCCAAGCTACCAATCCAGTCATAATTATTAACAATAATTGCTGGGTTATCACTCGCTTCAAAATCAAGAAATTGAGATAATTGCTCTTTAATTCGATTAGACCAATCCTGGACAATATCAGCTGTATTTAAAGTGCGCTCTGCCTTCTTACCACTCGGATCACCGATTAATCCAGTCCCTCCACCAACAAGTGCGATTGGATGATGTCCATTTAGTTGAAAGCGTCTTAAAGTTAAAACAGGTAGCATATGCCCAATATGAAGGCTATCAGCAGTTGGGTCAAATCCAGAATACAGTTTTATTTCCCCTTCTTCTAAAGCTTTTGCAAGTCCTTCTTCATCAGTTATTTGGTTTACTAACCCTCTGAATTTTAAATCTTTTAATAAATCACTCATTATTTTTCCTCCTTTTACACACATTTAAATTTCAAGATGTTTCTTAGCTAGGCTATTTTCGCGAATTTTGTCGCTTTTAGAACTTCAAGGTAACAGCAATGTTCACAGTAAAATTAGCAACAATCTTTTAGAAAAGAGCAATTATCAAAGGACTCTCTAATTGTCAAACAACTATTGTAATAGCTTCTTTCAACATAGTGCCCATAATGAACGTAATGTACAAAACAACAAAAAGCCCCTTCATCACTGAAGGGGCGAAATAATCGCGGTACCACCCTACTTAGAAATAACTAAGTTACTTCTATCTCGGCTATTTAACGGATAATCCGTCTTTTTCTACTAGGGAACTATCCTTTTCAAAAAAGATGCTCATGGATGTAATTCATAGAATACCTTTGTACTGATTTCCACCAACCATCAGCTCTCTAAAACAGGGAGATTTCTACTACTTATTCCAATCAAAGCTTAAATATTTAGTTATAATTACAAGCAATTTTAACCATAAACACTTATGAAAGTCAATAGGAGAAACAATACATTAGAACTTCTTGTTGACAAAACCATACAAATTCCTCACTTTATTATGGTATAATAAGTTAGGTTTGGGGGGATTGCATAAATGGATAAAAAGGATAAAACAAATAGGCGCTTCTCACCTTTTAACAAAGATATAACCAAAGGTCTTAGAATATCATATAACGTCATAGGAAATCTTTTATTGCTATTTTTCGTCATAGGACTAATTGGTTTATGCTTTGCTGGGGGGGTTGGTGCTGGTTATTTTGCTTCATTAGTCAAGGACGAGCCAATACGATCTTTTGAAGATATGCAAAGGGATATATACAACTACGAAGAGACTTCACTCATATACTTTGATAAAAATGTTCACTTGGGTAAATTAAACACTGATATCGAGCGGGAAGAAGTCAAATTAAGTGATGTTTCACCACATGTAATTAATGCTGTAGTCGCTACAGAGGATGAATTGTTTTATGAGCATGAGGGTGTTGTCCCTAAAGCAATACTTCGAGCCCTTTTTCAAGAGTTTACAAACGCATCTGTTCAAACGGGTGGTAGTACACTTACACAGCAATTGATTAAAAATCAAATTTTAACTAATGAAGTATCATTTGATCGAAAAGCAAAGGAAATTCTTTTAGCTCTTCGTTTAGAGAAATTCTTCGAGAAAGAGGAAATACTCGAGGCTTATTTAAATGTTGCTGATTTTGGTCGAAATTCAAATGGTAAAAATATTGCCGGAATCCAAGCTGCAGCAAAAGGAATTTTTGGTGTTCCTGCTAAGGATTTAACGATTGCACAGGCTGCCTTTATAGCTGGTTTACCTCAGAGTCCTTTCGGATATACACCTTTTTCAAATAATGGAGGAGAAGTAAAAGAAGAACTTGATCCGGGAATTACTCGAATGAAAACAGTTTTAAGCCGCATGCTCTCAGCTGGTTATATTGATCAAACTGAATATGAAGAAGCACTTGCATTTGATGTACGTGCTAATTTAGTCGCGAAAAAACCTTCATCTGTTGATCAGTACCCATATTTAACATATGAAGTTGAAGATCGCGCAAAAGAGATTATTAAAGTTCAATTAGCAGAAGAAGATGGCTATACGGCGGAAGACTTAAAGAAGGATAAGAAGTTAGATGCACAATATAGATCACTAGCCGATGTGAATTTAAGACAAAACGGCTATCGAATTCATACAACAATCAATAAAGAAATTTACGATAAAATGCAGGATGTTGTTAATAATTACGAATATTATGGCAGTGACAAACCTGAAGAGGTAATTGATCCAGATACAGGGAAAGAGATAACGATTAAAGAGCCTGTCGAGGTTGGTGGGGTGTTAATTGAGAATAGTACAGGTAGAATTATAAGTTTTGTAGGTGGGCGTGACTTCGAGCGAGAAAATCTTAATCATGCTACTGATTCAAAACGTCCTAATGGTTCTACTATGAAGCCATTGCTAGTATATGCTCCATCAATGGAATTAGGTAAATCACAGCCAGGTTCAGTCATAGCAGATATGCCAATTGCATCCGGCTATAATCCAGGAAATTATGGCGGTGGCTACCATGGTCTGACAAGTGCTAGAACGGCACTCAAATATTCCTACAACGTTCCCGCCGTAAAAACGTATAAGAATATATTAGACCAAAATCCAGTTTCTTATCTAGAAAAAATGGGATTTACAAGTTTGAATAAAGCTGATTACGGGATCGAATCTCTTAGTTTAGGTGCTATGACAGATGGTGTAACAGTAGAAGAAAATGTTAATGCCTATGCAACATTTGCCAACCAAGGAAAGTTTATTGATGCTTATCTCATAGAAAAAATTGAGAATAGTGATGGTCAAGTTATTTATCAACATGAAAAAGTAGAAAATGATGTGTTCTCAGCTCAAACTGCATACTTAACTATTGATATGATGCGGGATGTCATTAATAGTGGTACTGCTACTTCTTTGAATGGCTATTTAGGATTTAGTGCAGATTGGGCTGGTAAAACCGGAACTGGACAGGATTATAAGGATGCATGGTTTGTCGCAACCAACCCAAATGTAACGTTCGGAACCTGGATAGGGTATGATACTCCGAAGTCATTAGAGCAAAACTATAAGGGCATGTCATACAGTAGAAGAAATATTCTACTATGGGCAAAGTTAATGAATGTGGCACACGATGTAGAGCCAGAGTTATTAGCACCTAAAAACCGTTTTGAAATGCCAGGTGGTATCGTCCAGCGTTCTTACTGTGCGTTAACAGGAGAGTTACCTTCTGATCTATGTAGAAGTGCTGGATTAGTCGCATCAGATCTTTTTAATGCTAAATATGTACCAAATAAGGTTGACGATAGCTTAACTCGAGGCAAATATGTTTTTGTAAAAGATAGAGCATACAAGGTACCTGCCTCAGCACCATCAGAATTTGTCCAAGAAGGTGTTATGCTCAAAAAGGAAATATTAGAAAAACATGATATCAGTAATTTAATTGATTTAAGAAAACTATTACCTAAGACAGTACGCTGGGATAATCTAGTAATTACTGAAGGTAAGGAAATATCTGATAATGGCTCAAATCCAAGACAAGTTAGTGGTGTTTCTGCTAGCGGTACAAGAATTAGTTGGAGTGCAAATGGTGATAACGATGTATTAGGCTACCGAATATATGCAGCTCCAAACTTTTCAAAAAACTTTAGAAAAGTTGCTAGTGTTTTATCAACAGATTCATTAGCAGTATCAGTTGGAAGTACACCAGCTGCATATTATATCGTTGCTGTAGACGTTGGTGGAAACGAATCAGCTCCTTCTTCAATTATTAAGGTAGGAGACTATTTAGAAGAAAAACCTAAACCTACCGTACCTAAAGATCAAAAGCCAAACAAACAAGAAACTTCTCAAAAACCTGATACAAATGAAGATTCACCACAATCACCATCTGATTCAGCACCAGAACCAGTTACAGAATAAGAAAAACTTTTTTTCCTTTCTTTTTAAAATAAACAACCAATAAAAAAGAGATGTTCATTTAATTTGCGAACATCTCTTTTTTATTGGTTTTGTTAATCTTCCATCGTTGATAAATCACCTGTTGGTAAATCAAGTTCCCACGCTTTAAGAACTCGCCGCATAATTTTACCACTTCTTGTTTTTGGTAACTTATCTCGGAAATCAATTTCCCTTGGAGCAGCATGGGCAGCCAGACCCTGTTTTACAAACAAGCGGATTTCTTCCTTTAACTCATCCGATGGCTCATACCCTTCACGCAATGCGACAAACGCTTTAATAATTTCCCCTCTAACTGGATCAGGCTTACCGATTACCCCAGCTTCTGCAATTGCTGGGTGTTCAACTAATTTACTTTCAACCTCAAAGGGACCAACACGTTCTCCAGATGTCATAATAACATCATCAATTCTACCTTGGAACCAAAAATACCCCTCTTCATCCATATAAGCGGAATCACCTGATACATACCAATCTCCAGGCATAAAATAAGATTCATATTTCTCTTGGTTATTCCAAATTGTATGCATCATTGATGGCCAGCCTTTTTTAATAGCCAGATTCCCCATTCGGTATGGTGGAAGCTCGTTACCTTGGTCATCAACAATGGCTGCCTGAACTCCAGGAATCGGTTTACCCATAGATCCTGGCTTGATCTCCATACAAGGATAATTACAAATAGTCTGTGCACCTGTTTCTGTCATCCACCATGTATCATGAATGCGATTATTAAATACCTTTACTCCCCAACGAACAACTTCAGGATTTAGCGGCTCACCAACACTTAAAACATGTCTTAATGAGGTTGTATCAAACTGCTTAACCAGCTCATCTCCAGCACTCATTAACATCCTGAATGCTGTTGGGGCACTATACCAAACAGTTACTCCATAATCCTCGATTGTTTTATACCAGGATTCTGGCTTGAATCTTCCTCCAACAATAACATTCGTTGCTCCAGATAACCAAGGACCAAATATTCCATAAACGGTTCCTGTTACCCAACCAGGATCTGCTGTACACCAGTATACATCATCTTCTTGCAAATCTAAGACCCATTTACTAGTTTGATAATGTTGGACCATGGCTTGATGTACATGTAAAACACCCTTTGGCTTTCCTGTTGAACCAGAAGTGTAATGGAGCAATAATCCATCTGTTTTTTCTACCCATTCAATATCAATATTTTTACTTGCTGTTTTCATTTCTAGTAAGAAATCAATTTGTGAGTCATCAGTTGTTTCCCCAACAACAACAACATGCTTTAATGAAGGCAGCTCATCTACAGGAACTCTTTTCAATAGTTCTGGTGTAGTTACAATTACTTTAGCATCACTATCCTCAAGACGATCTCTAACTGCTCCTTCCATGAACGCTTCAAACAATGGTCCTACAATAGCACCTAGTTTAACTGCTCCTAAAATAACAGAATATAATTCTGGTGTTCTTGGCATAAAGACGAATAGTCGATCTCCCTTTTCAACGTCAGCCTTGTTTTTTAAAACATTTGCAGCTTTATTTGAAAGTTCCTTCATTTCTTTAAATGTATACTTCTCTTCTCGTTCAGGGTCGCGATAATAAAGAGCAATTTTGTTTTTACGGTGAGATTCTGCATGTTTATCAATTGCTTCATAAGCTGCATTAATCCGACCTGTTTCTGACCATGTAAAGTTCTCTTCTACCTTATTCCAATCAAAGGATGCATAAGCAGCATCATAGTCTGATAAGTTGAATTTCCCCTTTGTCGGTGACAACGCTTCCAATTTCATTATTTACTCCCCCTTATGTAACATTTTACATTCCTATTATATTACAATATTTCACTTTTCACAATTTTGAGACATATATTTACTAAATTATATTGTAAACGCTTTATTTTATACTGCATTTAGTATAATAATAGAATAACAGCAATAATCTGCTTTTACATAAGTCAGGTTTCTATGGATGATTCCATCATTTATCATGGTCTATAATGAAAGTGTAGAATTTCTAAA
The DNA here is from genome assembly GCF_007994985.1 of Metabacillus litoralis. Lineage (GTDB taxonomy): Bacteria > Bacillota > Bacilli > Bacillales > Bacillaceae > Metabacillus > Metabacillus litoralis. The sequence goes on from NZ_VOQF01000007.1 coordinate 322,908, forward strand.
CCAAAACTAGTTTACTATCTGATCATCACAATATTAAAAGGCGGTGACCTTATTGAAACACCCTAAAACATATAATGCAAAAGAAATAAAAACACCAACGTGGAGTATTTTTATTGAAGGTCCTATCTCACCTGAAAAACTTGCTACATATGATTTCCATGAAGGGTTAGTTGCTTTTCGTCAGCCTAAGCAACAGCAAAAGGCATTGATCGAAATAGCGGCTTTACCTGAAGGAAGGATTATTATCGCTAGACAAAATGACCAGATTATTGGATATGTAACTTACCTTTATCCAGATCCTTTAGAACGATGGTCTGAGGGTAATATGGAAGAGCTAATTGAATTAGGAGCCATTGAAGTTGCCCCTGAATACAGAGGTTTTTCTGTTGGTAAAAATCTCTTGAAGGTTTCAATGATGGATGATGCAATGGAAGATTATATCATTATCACAACAGAATACTATTGGCATTGGGATTTAAAAGGCTCAGGTTTAAATGTCTGGGAATATAGAAAAGTAATGGAAAAAATGATGAATGCTGGTGGTTTAGAGTGGTACGCTACAGATGAACCTGAAATTAGTTCTCATCCAGCAAACTGTCTCATGGCCAAAATCGGTAAAAGAATACAACCTAACTCTATTCAGCAATTTGATCAATTACGTTTTAAAAATCGCTTTATGTATTAAATGATAAACAAAATCCCTTCAAAGGGAATGTAATCTTTTATAGGTAATTTCTTTCATTTCGTAAGGAGGCAACATGATGATCGTTAAGCAAATAATGAAGCAAAACGTGGTAGCCTTAAACTCAAACGATACAATCCAATTAGCACTAAATACAATGAAAGTAAATAAAATACGTCACATCCCAATATTATCCGATACTGCTAAGTTAGTCGGCATTATTACAGAACGAGATGTAAAAGATGCAAGCCCATCTATTTTTCAGCTTGAATTAAAAGAAGACTTTTTAAATAAACCTATAAATACCGTCATGACAAAAAATGTTGTAACAGGTCATCCTCTAGATTTTGTTGAAGAAGTTGCAGCTGTTTTAATGGAGCATAAAATTGGTTGTTTACCAATATTACAAAATGACAAGCTAGTTGGAATGCTCACAGAAACAGATTTGCTGCATACTTTTGTAAAACTGACTGGTGGAGATCAACCAGCATCACATATTGAAATAAAGGTTCCTAATAAAGCAGGCATGCTCGCAGAGGTCTCATCTATTTTTCGTCATAGAAATGTTAATATCTCAAGTGTTTTAGTTTACCCTGATGCTGATCCAAACTTTAAAATACTTGTTTTTAGAGTCCAAACGATAAACGTCACGATGATAATTAATGATTTAAAGGGTGAAGGATATGAAATTTTATGGCCTAATTTTCCGGAGAGCTTAGAATGATTAATAAAGATACTGCATTTATTTATTCACCTCTCTTTCAGACATATAAATTTAATAATGATCATCCATTTAATCAGCTGCGTGTTGAGCTTACTTATGATTTATTAAGGAAAATAAATGCTATTACTGATAACGATATAGCACCTCCTAGAATGGCTACAGTTGACGAATTAGCACTTGTTCATGATAGAAAGTATATAAAAGCTGTGGAGTTAGCTGGACATGGGAAATTAACCAGTGAAGAAGGTATGAATTATGGGATTGGCACTGAAGATACGCCAATTTTCAAGAATATGCATGAAGCTAGTTCACTTTTAGTTGGTGGTACTTTAACAGCAGTTGATCTTGTAATGGAAGGTAAAGTTACACATGCTGCTAACTTTGGTGGTGGGCTTCATCATGGTTTCCGAGGAAAAGCTTCAGGTTTTTGTATATATAATGATAGCTCTGTAGCGATTCGTTATATGCAAGAAAAATACAACGCAAGAGTACTATATATTGATACAGATGCTCATCATGGTGATGGTGTACAGTGGACATTTTATGATGACCCAAATGTTTGTACTTTATCTATTCATGAAACCGGAAGATATTTATTTCCTGGAACAGGCAATATTACAGAACGAGGTGCTGGCAAAGGCTACGGATATTCCTTTAACATACCTTTAGACGCTTTCACAGAGGATGAATCTTGGCTTTATGCCTATAAAACCTCTTTAGAAGAAGTAGCAGCATTTTTTAAACCAGATGTTATCCTTACACAAAATGGAGCGGATGCCCATTTCTACGATCCATTAACACACTTAGCTAGTACTATGAGGATATATCATGAAATTCCTAAGCTCGCTCATGAAATAGCCCATAAGTATTGTAATGGTCGATGGATTGCAGTAGGTGGGGGTGGATATGATATATGGCGTGTTGTACCAAGAGCATGGAGTCTAATTTGGCTTGAAATGAATAATATACAAGTACCACAAGCCCTCCCTGAAGAATGGATCAAGCATTGGCAAGCTCAAGCTCCAGTAACCCTCCCAACACAATGGCAGGATCCTAAAGAAATAGTTAAACCAATACCTAGAAAAGCTGAAATTGAAGAAAAAAATGCTTTAACAGTAGAAAAAGCTCTACACTCCATTCGACCATCAAAGGATTAATTTTTTACTCCATTAAGAGTGGGACATTATTATTTAACTTAAAGATAAACCCGAATTATTAGGAGATCGTTACATTATTCTTTCGCCTAAAAGTTCGGGTTTTGCTGTCTATAATATATTTTATGACGTTGCATACTATTTTTTTAGTACTGGTGGAATGGAGCAAACTTGTTTCTCCAGCTTAGCTGATTAATAGAAAACAGTTTTACATATTGAATAGTTTAGATTTATTCGTCTTTATGGACTATTTCTTTAATTATTTCCCAGTACCTTACTATTTCTAATAGCAGTTATAGATTTATCAGAATGTGTCTTCATTAAGAAAGAATAGGAGAAAAGAAGTCCGAATACATATAAACCGCTCGCTATATATGCTGGCAATAAATGAATAAAGGTGGTATACCCAATCACATAATGAATAATGATGCCAGATAAAAATGCTGGAAGACCTCCGATCAACATACTCCACCATACCCATCTGTCTCCCTCATGAAATCCCCATAATGAGATCATAAGTACAATAAGCCCAACACTTAAAAGAGCACTACCAAATCCAGCCCGATCATGAGCAATCACTGGAATTAACGTTTCATTAAACTGATTAATTACTTCAGGAGGCATACATAAGTATTCAACATCTGTTTTAACAAAAACATTTGTCATTCCTATAACCGAGATAATGACACCACCTAACGTAAATGAGAAGCCTAAAATAATAAATGACAGTTGTCCATATAAACTAATTTTCCATGCTTGATGGTTACGTTCATTTTTTGACTTAGGGCTATTTGTGACATTCTTAGTTTTCCTATATCCCATAACAAATAGTGGTAATAAAATCACCCAAAATAAACCATGTAACCAATCGAAATAACCATATCCTATAAACATTAATATACCTAAAAATCCAGTTACACCAGCTATATTAATTGTTTTTCTACACCAATGAATTCCATTTCGTACTCCATGTCTAGCTAGCTGCATATACAAAATGCCACCGGATATCATAGTGCCTGCTAAAGTCATTCGATCATGTGCCATAAAAAAGACTATTAACTCATTAAAAGCCAATATCTCACTTCTTGAAATACCTAGAAAAGCTTCATCATACGGCAAAATCACTTTTGTCATACTAAAAAGTAAAGCTAAAATTCCACCAATAAAAATACAAAACCCAAATAACCAATACCAAATCCATCCTGGATAGGAGCGATCTGAGGTTTGAGCAAATTTATCATCTATTAATTCATTAATCCTCTTTGGCAAGCCTGGGCCTGATGTAATATAACCACCTGATAACATGAGCAGACTTACTCCTTCATTTAGATAGGTTATTGCATCTTTAGGTTCATTAATTCCTCCAGAAATAATAATAGGCAAAGTTTTCGGTAAGGATGACTTAATCATACGTAATGATTGATTAATAGAATAGCTATCTTCTTCTCTATCACAGTCAAGTAAGATACCAGTTACATTCTCATCCTGAATAAGCCCAAAAATATGATCTGTGAAACTATTTAACTGTTTTGGTGAAACAGCAATGAAAAGAGGTGAATAATCTACATTTTTCTTTAATTGTAAAAAAGAATGCTCATCTAGATTTGTCGTATACTCGATAATAAATGCATCACCATGTGGACTCAATTTACTAGTCATGTTTAAAAGCTCTGTTTGATTTCCTTTTATCCTAATTAACTTCTTTACTGAAAGATGATCATACTGACTTAATTTTTCAATTGTTTTTTGACATCCTAAGGATTCTTCACGTTCTGGAAATTCAATTTTCAAATGATCTTTCTTACTATAGTGAGGTCTTACCTCAGGTTTTTGTAACTGATCTGTAACAGGACCAATCTCTATAAAGCTAAAACCTAAATTTTCAAATGCCTTCGTTCCAGATAATTGTGGATCTACCTTACCACTAAGTCCTATAGGAGATGTAAAAGTCAGTTCATCAACTCTTACTTTATTATGTACCGAAGGCTCCATATGACCTAAAAAACGGATAAGATACTTCCCCCCTGGAATCGTGGCAATGCCATTCATTCCTCTATGAATAGCTTCTCTCCCAATATGCCCAGGCAGTTTGGCTACTATATGCTTAAAGATTGTGTGGTATGACCAATCAGGCATGTAGAAAAACTCCTTCCTATTACATAATCCATAAGATGCGTTTAGACACTTGTGCTTAAACATATTCTAAGAGGAGTAGTAATGAATTCACTTCATTTCGCCCCACTATAACAACCAACAAAAAATTGAAAAACGAGTACTTTTGTAAAGGTTATAATAATAAACATAAAAAAGCGAGCAAAACTTAAAGTTCGCTCACCTCATTATAAATATTTAACTAATTAATTTATTGTTTAGTGGATTGTCTGAATTCCATACGATGTGGTAGTTCTACATTTTGATTTTCTACTTCTTCTTTATTCATTAACTTCGTAAGCAATCTCATTGATACGGCACCAATATCATATGTTGGTTGTACAACTGTAGTTAATTGTGGTCGGACCATTGTTGCTAGTCTTGTATTATCAAACCCAACAACTTCAAAGTCATCTGGAATTGAATAATTACGATCTTGTGCCGCATGAATTACTCCTAATGCCATTTCATCTGTTCCAACGAAAATAGCTGTAGGCTTTTCAGCAAGCTCATCAATCTTCTCAAAAGCTTCAATACCAGAATCATACGTATAATCACCCTCGATGATTAATGATTCATCAAACGCAATTTTTGCATCTTCTAAAGCACGTCGATATCCAACAGATTTCTTTAGACGATTAACAGGCTCTTCTGCCGGGCCTTCAACATATGCAATCCGTTTATGTCCCTTTTCAACAAGCATTGAAATGACATCATAGGCAGCTTGTTCATAATTGATATTAACAGATGGTGTTGTATCAGTTAAATCAATAGAAGCAGCTAAGACAATCGGCACTGGAGAGCGTTTAAATTGTTCAACAAGCTCCTCTGTTACATTACCGCTCATGAATACGATACCATCTACTTGCTTACCTAGCATTGTATTTAAGAGATGTAGCTCTTTATCTTTATTGGAATCTGAATTACTTAAAATAATATTATATTTATACATTGTTGCAATATCTTCAATTCCACGAGCAAGCTCAGAATAAAAGATGCTTGATATATCAGGAATAATTACACCAACAGTCGTTGTTTTCTTACTTGCTAATCCACGCGCAACTGCATTTGGTCGATATCCCAATCGATCTATTGCATCTAGTACCTTTTTTCTAGTTGTTGGTTTTACATTTGGATTTCCATTAACTACACGAGAAACTGTAGCCATAGAAACATTAGCTTCACGGGCAACATCATATATAGTTACACTTGACATTTAAAACACTCCTTCTGTTACATTCAATACGTTTAGTTAATCGCTCTCTATTTTCGTATGTAAAGTTTGTTGACTTATGTCTAAAAATAAAGTTATTTCTCATTCTATGTAAATAATCATACGATACTCTAAAAACGTCTGCAATCTATTTCAACTGTTTTTTACGTTGTTGCAACATATTTTGTTTATTTATTCACAATTTCATGATAAATCCCCTAGATTTTCCCTCATTAATAACAATCTATAAAATCATTTTGCCTAAATGTACCACATTTATATACATAAATAAAATTAAGAGGCTAACGAAAGGTCAGCCTCTTGATGTGTTATATATAAAATTACCTGATAATTACGCATTCACCTTAACTAAATGTTTTAATTCAGTCATAAAGTTATCAAACTGATCAAAGTCCATTTGTTGTGCTGAATCTGATAACGCAACAGCTGGATCTGGATGTACCTCAGCCATAACGCCATCAGCACCAATTGCAAGTGCAGCTTTTGCTGTTGGAATAAGTAAATCCCTTCTACCTGTCGAATGTGTTACATCAACAAAAACTGGTAAATGAGTTTCTTGCTTTAAAATAGGAACTGCTGAAATATCTAATGTATTTCGAGTTGCACGCTCATACGTACGAATTCCACGTTCACAAAGAATGATTTGATCATTCCCTTGTGAAATAATGTACTCAGCAGCATTTATAAATTCATCAATTGTTGCAGCTAAACCACGTTTAAGTAATACTGGCTTACGTACAGCACCAGCTGCTTTTAATAATTCAAAGTTTTGCATATTTCTTGCACCAATTTGAATGATATCAACGTAATCAAGAGCTTTTTCAATATCAGCCGGATTGACAATCTCGCTTATAATCGCTAAACCATACTCATCCCCAACTCTTCTCAGAATTTTCAGACCTTCAAGGCCAAGACCTTGGAAATCATATGGACTTGTACGCGGCTTATAAGCCCCACCACGAAGTATTTTAATTCCTTGCTTCTTAGCTTGCTCTGCTACTGCTGCAACCTGCTCATAGCTTTCTACTGCACAAGGACCAACAATGAATGATTGACTGCCATCGCCGATTCTAACACCGTTTACTTCAACGATTGTATCTTCAGGCTTTTTCTTACGTGAAACTAATAATGCTTTACTATGATCATCTTCTTGTAGTTCTAATCCAGCTTTAAATATTTCTTTGAAAATATGCTGTAATGTTGAGTTTTCAAATGGACCATCGTTAAATTCTTTAATACTATTAAGCATTTTACGCTCGCGAACAGGATCGTAACGATGTACACCTTGTGCCTCTTTTGTTTTACCAATTTCTTGAACAACACTTCCTCGTTCATTAATCAGCTTTAAAATCTGTAAATTAATCTCATCTGCTCTTTCTCTTAATGCTTCTAATTCTGCATTACTCATCTGTCTCATCCTTTCGCATTAAAAATTAAATCTGTCAACCACACAAATCTTGTGAATAAAGTAGAAGTTATAGATTCATAATCTATCTTGATGGATAACACTATAGAAATACAATGTTTTCTTTATCATTCACTGAAAGTATGGTACATTTTCTATAATTAGTTGTAATTATATACGATAAAATTAAGATTGTCACCAAAAACTTTAACATTTAAACGCTTTTAAGCAGTAAAGTGTCTGAGTTAAGTAATTTTAACAGATACAAACAGCATCGTAACATATAACGAGGTTGCTTTTCATTATTTTACTAGGACAAGCACCTGTAGATTTTCTGATTCAAATATATTTAAATTGGCGAACATTTGGCAAGAACTCCTCAAACGTGTCTTCTAAAGAATTGCTTTTATAAATAAAGGACCTTCACTTCCTTTACAAGCACATATACGATCAAATTTTAATTTACTATCTCGTAATGACATAAAATATATAAAATAGGACTCAAATCATGTTTTCTAACGAAGAAGGGTGTAAAAAATGGATAATAAAGACCTAACATTTGCTCTGGATATTGGAACTAGATCTGTTGTGGGTTTAATTCTTAAAGAAGAAGATGGCTTCTATTACATTATAGATACAGTAATAAAAGAGCATGATAAACGAGCAATGCTTGATGGGCAAATACATGATGTGTTGGCTGTGGCTAACGTTATTTTATCAATAAAGAATGAACTTGAACAAACACATGGATCCTTAAATAAAGTATGTGTTGCAGCAGCAGGGCGTGCATTAAGGACTGAAAGAGCAAAAGTCACCACAGAAATAAAAGGTAAACCAATGATCCAAAAAGAAGATATCCTACATTTGGAATTAATGGCTGTTCAAATTGCACAAAAGCAATTAGCTGAAAAATATGATAGTGAACGTGCTCACCATTATGATTGTGTTGGATACTCTGTTCTTCATTTTCATTTAGATAATCAGGAAATCGGTAGTTTAATAGATCAACAAGGTGAGGAAGCGTCCGTAGAAATAATTGCGACATTTCTTCCTAAAGTTGTTGTTGAATCTTTACTAGCCGCATTAAACCGTGCCGGCTTGGAAATGGAAGCACTTACTCTAGAACCGATTGCTGCAATTAACGTTTTAATTCCTGCATCAATGAGAAGGTTGAACGTCGCTCTTGTTGATATTGGTGCAGGAACTTCTGATATTGCCATTACAGACTTTGGTACAATCATTTCTTACGGGATGGTGCCTATTGCAGGAGATGAGATCACAGAAGCAGTTTCAGATGAATTTCTATTAGATTTCCCCAAAGCAGAAGAAGCAAAAAGACAGCTATCTTCTCAAGAAAAGATTATCGTAACAGATATATTGGGCTTTGAAACTGAGATGCCGAGAGAAGAAGTAATCGAAAAAATATCTCCTTCTATTGATAAACTGGCTATTGCTATTAAAGATGAATTATTGTTATTAAACAATGGAATAGCACCAAAAGCAATTATGCTTGTCGGTGGAGGAAGTTTAACACCCAAGCTACCAGAAAAATTAGCAGCACTACTTCAATTACCTACCAATCGTGTAGCTATAAGGGGGATTGATGCTATAAATCAGTTAAAGCTTGCTGATCATGTGCAAAAAGGCCCTGAGCTCGTAACACCAATTGGGATTGCTGTTTCATCCAAACAAAATCCAATTCAATATATAAGTGTTAAAGTAAATGATCGGTCTGTTAGACTTTTTCATATGAAAACTTTAACAATTGCAGATAGCCTTTTAGCTTCAGGGATACAACTAAATAAGCTCTATGGAAAACCCGGAATGGCCATAATGGTTGAAGTAAATGGACAAACAATTACGATCCCAGGTAATCAAGGCTCATCACCTGTGATTAGAAAAAATGATAGCATATGTTTCCTTGATGATGAAATAAAGCATGGAGATAATATTATTGTAGAAAACGGGCAAAATGGATCAACTCCAGTAATCCCAATATCACAAATAATAGATGAAATACCATCAAAGTCAGTTTCAGTCAATGGAACAATCTATACCGTTCAAGCTAATATACTTCTAAATAATCAAGAAACACATGAGGATGTAATTTTATCTGATCGTGATAAGATTTCATGTTCTATACCTAAAACAATTGAGGAATTCCTGGAAAAAATAAACTTACAGAGCGAACTTTCAGAGCTTAAACCTTTTTCAATTCAATTAGATGAAGCAGTAGTACCTTTAGATGTATTTTCAGGTAAAATCTATAAAAATGGGCTTCAAACAACTAGAAATTCCAATCTTGAGAATGGTGATATCCTTGTTATTAAGCCTACTAAATTACCAACTGTTGAGGAATTTGTAAAAGAAACAAAAATGATGCTTGTTCAATCTTTACCAATCACATTTAACGAAAAATCAATAACACTTGAAAAATCAATAACTGAATTTTACCGAAATGAAAAACTGTTATCACACAAAGATGTTTTACTTAATGGCGATAGAGTAACAACAAAAAGAAAAGCTGTTGAGCCATTTATTTTTCAAGATATATTCATTGCAATTGATATTGATGTACCCACTTCAGGTACTAGTAAATTTATCTTATTAAAAAACGAGCAAGAAGTAAGCTTTCAGGAGCCATTATTACCAGGAGATAGCCTTTCAATTAAATGGCTATAAAAAGAAGCAAAAAAAGTGTCTATCCAATATGGTAGACACTTTTTTATTATTCACTGATTGCTTTGCTTAGGGTATCACTTGTAATTTTCCAATGTGATGTATTCCATGTAACGGTTTTGTCTTTAAATAATAGTGCTTGTGGTGATTCATGCTTAATATTAAAATTCTCTGCGATATGATTGGAAAGTGGGCGAGAATCTTGTACATGAAGGTGATATGTAGGAAACTCATCATGATTATTAGCAAACTGTTGATATTCTTCATAAGCAGCCTGACTAATTGGACATGTTAAGCTATTCTTTAAAAATAAAAATTGATCATGCTCTGTTAGTAGCTCTTCAAATTCTTCTACTGTTGAAATCGTTTTTGTACTCATATTTTTCACCCTTCAATATAGAAAGTAAGATTTCACTAGTTCACTTATTTCTTATTATCTTCTGTAATGTCATTGTCTTCTTCATTTGCATTAGACTTCTCTTCATCCTTAGATGATTCTACAGCAGAAAGTATAGTTTTATCTTGTTGCTCTTCTGTATTATCTTTATCTTCTGTACCCTCTGACAGTTCTTCAAGAGCTTTAGAAACCTGTTGCTCTGCTAATTCTGCTTGGTCCTCTGAATTAGCACTTGATTGACTCGTAATATCTCTTACTTTATCCATAATTTGTGTAGATTGATCTGATACAACTTGAGATAAAGAAGCTGTTTTTTCTTTAGCTAAAGCAGCTATATCTGAACTCTTTTCAAGTGCATTATTCGTCAACTTTCCTGTTCGTTCTTTCATGACATTTGCTTGTTCACCAAGATTATCTCGCATTTCTTTACCACTTTTAGGAGCTAAAAATAAAGCTGTTGCTGCACCGATTAGTCCCCCAATTACTGAACCCACTAAAAAGTCTTTGCTATTATTCTTCTTCGCCATTATTTATACCTCCTGATAGTTGATTTTAATCAAGTTCAAATTAAGTGATCATTATTAACCTGTTGTCTTTTTTCAGTTCTTTGTTTCCATTTTCCCCAAATATCCATTGCTGCATTACTCCACTGTACAACTTGATTAACTTTTTCTTGATTATTCTCCATACTTGTTGATGCAGTCGTGGTTATTTTCTTAACAGTTAGATTTAATTTCTGAATTGTATCACCAACATCTTTAACAGATTCAACAACCGTATTAAGTTTATCTGACTTATGTTGTATATCTTCTGCTAAAGCATTTGTTTTATGTAACAGTTGTGTCGTTTCTGTTGTTATACCTTCCATCTGTCTTTCAAGACCTGATAAAGTTCCTGCAACATTTGTTAAAGTCCCCTGCAGTGCTTTTAAGGTTTTTGACACATATACAACTAAAATTGTAAAAGCGATCGCAATTAAAGCAACACTCAAATATAAAATAATTATCATATCTCACACCTCCAATAACATTTACTATTTGCCATACCCGGTTATTACTTATTATAAACATAAATATTACATAATATCTAATTTCTCCACTTATTTAGACAATCCCTTTAATATTCCTACTTTTGTTGTTTCTATTTATAAAGACAAAAAATTAGTGTGTCAAAGTTGAATTCTGTGTCTGAAGACAATGGAACTATATCATTACTATAAAAGAGATATTAGCGTTTATAATACCTTCCTGGCCTTTCAGTATAAATATAGGGAAAGCTGCTAAAATCGGGTACAATAGGTATGACAGAAAAGAAAATAAATGGAGGTTTTATTTTGAAAGACCAACGTATAGAACAATTGGCTAAAAATCTAATTAACTACTCAATTCAACTTCAAAAAGGTGAGAAAGTACTTATTGAAAATTTTGGGTTACAAAAGGAATTAGTTTCCGCTCTTGTAAATGAAGCATACAAAGCTGGTGGTTTCCCGTTTGTTTCTATAAAAGATCATCAAATTGATCGAGCACTTCTAATGGGTGGACAAGAAGAGCAATATAACATGATGGCTGATTTTGAGGCCGAGGTTATGAAGAATATGGACGCTTATATTGGGTTAAGAGCTGGTAATAATATCAATGAATTCGCTGATGTGCCTGATGAAAAAATGAGACTGCAAGGTAAGACAGTTGGACAAAAGGTTCATCGAGAAATTAGGGTTCCAAACACACGATGGGTAGTATTAAGATATCCTACATCATCAATGGCTCAGTTAGCTAAAATGAGCACCGAGCAATTTGAAGATTTCTATTTTAATGTATGTAATTTGGATTATAGTAAAATGGACAAAGCAATGGATGCACTCGTTACACTCATGAATAAAACAGATAAAGTTAGATTAACTGGTGTCAATACAGACATTACTTTCTCAATAAAAGATATACCTTCAATAAAATGCTCTGGTCAAATGAATATACCCGATGGAGAAGTGTATACAGCTCCTGTTCGGGATTCTGTTAATGGAAAAATTACATATAATACACCATCACCCTATAACGGGTTTACATTCGAGAATGTTCAATTAACATTTAAAGATGGAAAAATTATTGATGCAGCAGCAAATGATACAGATCGTATTAATAAAATCTTTGATACCGATGAAGGTGCTAGATATATTGGGGAATTTGCGATAGGTGTTAATCCATATATTTTACATCCAATGCAGGATATATTATTTGACGAAAAAATCGATGGTAGCTTCCACTTTACACCTGGACAAGCCTATGATGATGCTTACAATGGTAATAAATCAAACATCCACTGGGATATGGTTATGATTCAACGACCTGAATACGGTGGAGGAGAAATCTATTTTGATGACGTGCTTATTCGTAAAGATGGTCGCTTTGTCATTGATGAACTTAATGATTTAAATCCAGAAAACTTGAAATAACTAGTAAATCAATTAATAAGAAAGAAATTATGTGAAAATTAAAAAGCTGACATCTAAAGATGGATTACAACAATCCACTTCCTGATGTCAGCTTTTTTTATTATAAGGTTATACTAAAACCTTTTCATATGCTTGTTGATATTTTTGAATATCTCCTGCACCCATGAACACTAAGACTGCAGAATCATGCTCCTTAAGGACAGTAGTATCTTCTTCATTAATTAAATGAGAATTATCAATTTTATTTAGTAAATGATCAATTGAAAGTTTCCCTACATTTTCTCTTGCAGAACCAAATATATCACATAAATAAATATGATCGGCTCTTTGTAAGCTTTCAGCGAATTCACCTAAAAATGATTGTGTTCTCGTAAAGGTATGAGGCTGGAATACAGCTACAATTTCACGATCTGGATATTTCTGTCTTGCTGCATCTATTGTTGCATTAATTTCAGTCGGATGATGTGCATAATCATCAATCAAAATTTGATCACCGATTTTTTTCTCATTAAAACGGCGTTTAACACCTTCAAATGTTTGCAATCTTTGCTGAATAATTTCTACATCGATATCTTCATAATGACATAATGCAATAACAGATAAAGCGTTTAACACACTATGGTCACCATATGATGTAATCTTAAAGTTTGCATAAAAAGTGTTTCGAACAAAAACATCAAAGGAAGTTCCTTCAGTAGACTTTACAACATTTCTAGCTTGAAAATCATTTTCATCACCAAAACCATAATATACTACTGGCACCTTGGCTTGGATTTGTTGAAGTTGCTCGTCATCTCCACAAGCAATAATACCTTTTTTTACTTTAAGTGCCATTTCTTGAAATGCACTAAAAACATCTTCTATGTTTGTAAAATAATCCGGATGATCAAAATCGATATTTGTCATAATTGCGTAATCCGGGTTATACGAAAGAAAATGTCTGCGATATTCACAAGCTTCAAAAACAAAATATTTGCTATTAGGTACACCACTGCCTGTTCCATCACCAATTAAAAATGAACTAGGCTCTGCACCTTTTATAACATGTGATAGCAATCCTGTTGTAGAAGTTTTCCCATGAACACCAGTTATTGCCACACTCGTATATCTTTGAATAAAGTCGCCAAGAAAACGGTGATAGCGAATAACAGGCAGCCCTAAATTAACTGCTTCAACAATCTCTTCATGTGTATCTGCATAGGCATTTCCTGCGATAATGGTCAAGCCTTCTTTAATATTTTCTTTGGCAAAGGGTAATATTTTAATGTTACGTGCTTCAAGGGCTTTTTCTGTAAATACATGTTTCTCTATATCTGATCCTTGAACTTCATAATTCATATCGTGTAAAATTTGTGCTAAGGCACTCATACCAGTACCCTTAATTCCAACAAAATGATAAACAGTCATAATTAGAACCTCCAACAAACGTCTATCTGATGACAGTATATGACGCTCATCTTGATTTGCAACTCATCTATATCAATCCACAAAAATTAGCTAATTGCTTCAGAATATATACATATGTAATCAGCTTACGAAAATATATTATATCATCAGCTTTACATAAAGACCATGAAAATCCTTCAATTATCATGGTGAAATCTTATACCCAAGTATATTTTATGGAATATTTCTTTAAAAATGTACGCCAGTTTTCTTCAGATTTCTCAATATCCTTTAAAAGCCTGTTAATAACCTCTGTATCTCTTTGTACATATACCTCACTAATACATAATAGCTGGTCATAGATCGGAATCGTTCGAATAAAAATATTTTCTTTCTCTTTAATATCTCTACTCTTATTTAGTAATTTGATATTTATTTCAACTACTTCTTTTGTAAGTAATTTCTCTGCATGTATATGATCATTATTTACTTTTATTACTCTAAATGGTTCAAGTACACAAGCCATAAAAAGGGCATGAATAACCGAATGTAAAGGATGTAACTTACTAGTTTGCGAACTCACATAAGACTGATAAATTGTTAAACCTTTTAATGTTAAATAATCAAACGTAAACCAATCACGAAAAAGCAATTCCTGATCATCCGTAAATTCAATAGTCTTAATACTATTTTTATTTCGGAAAATATGCTTAGCCTTTACTTTTTCGCGAATATTTACTTTTCGATTAACAAAATAATGCAGTTCGCCAATATGCTGAGCTGCAAAAGTGATCAAACGATCTTCCTTTTCCTGACGAATTAATTTTAAATCAACTATTTTATCCATGCAATGAAACTAACCTCTACTTTTTCTCGTATCATACCATTTCTTTAAAGCTCTGTTAATTACTTTACAATTTTTGCTTTTAAAAATTGTTTTTTAATTATTGATAGTATTTTTAAGTAGTACTATTTAAAAAGTACTGCTCTCCTGTATCGCGTCTAAATCTTCTTCGGAAATAAGAATATCTCTTGGTTTACTACCACGATTTTCAGATACAATACCTTGCTCTTCCATCATGTCAATTAACCTGGCTGCACGATTATAACCAACTCGAAAGCGTCTTTGAAGACTTGATGTCGAAGCTCCACCTTGATTCACGACAAACTCACACGCCTCAACAAATAACTCATCTTCTTCAGATTGAATTGTTGCCTTTTTCACTAACTCATCTTGATGAAATAGATAGTCTGGCTTTGCTTGTAGTTTAACATGTTTAACAACTCTTTCAATTTCTTCATCAGAAACAAAGGTCCCTTGAAGTCTCACAGCTTTAGAAGACCCGTTTTCTAAAAATAGCATATCTCCTTTTCCTAATAGTTTTTCAGCTCCACTAACATCAATTATTGTCCTTGAGTCTACCTGTGAAGAAACAGAAAAGGCTATTCTAGTTGGGATATTTGCCTTAATTAAACCAGTGATAACATCTACAGATGGACGCTGTGTTGCAACAATTAAGTGAATTCCACATGCACGAGCCTTTTGGGCAATACGACAAATTGATTCTTCTACATCATTAGGTGCAACCATCATTAAATCCGCTAATTCATCGATAATAATAACTAAGTATGGAAGATGTTCACCTTGCTTATGTTCTTTAACAAGCTGGTTATATCTCGTAATTTCTCTTGTTCCAGAATGAGCAAATAATTCATATCGTCTTTCCATTTCTTCAACCGCCCATTTCAATGCGGCTGTTGCAGCTTTCACATCTGTTATAACAGGACTAACTAAATGTGGTATGTCATTATATGGTGCCAATTCGACCATTTTTGGATCAATTAACATGAGTTTAACATCATGTGGTGCAGCTTTATAAAGTAAGCTAACTAAGATCGTATTAATACATACACTCTTACCTGAGCCTGTAGCACCTGCAATTAATCCATGTGGCATTTTCTTAAGATCAGTAACTGCCGGCTGTCCAGAAATGTCTAAACCTAAGACAGCATTCATCGGAGAAGGATTATTACGAAATTCTTGACTTCTTAAAATTTCACGCAGAAAAACCATCTTACTTACTTTATTTGGAACTTCAATTCCTATCGTATTTTTACCTGGTATGGGCGCTTCGATTCTTATATCTTTTGCAGACAAGCTTAATTTAATGTCATCACTTAGATTGGTTACTTTACTCACTTTTACTCCTGGCTCAGGATGTACTTCAAAGCGAGTAACTGCCGGACCTTGTGTAACATTTACTACACTTGCACGCACATTAAAGTTTGTTAATGTAAGATCTAGTAATTCTTTTTGTGATTCAAGCCATGTATTATCTTCTGTTAATTCTTGTGTCGGAACATTTAAGTAAGAAAGTAAGGGAAATTGATAACTGTCTTCGTTTTTTTCTTTACCATGAATACGCTGTTTATCTCTTCCTAGCATCATTACATTAAAAGGATGTGAACTTTTTCTACTTTCCTTCTGTTGTGGAATAGCTTGGATGTGTTCAACTTTACCTTCATTTGGTTGATCCAAAATGACATTAGCTTCTTTTTCTTTATTATTATCAGTTAATTTATCTTCCTTAAACGACACTGAATTCGTATGACTACTTTCAATTTCTTGATGTTTAACCACATCTTCTTCAGTATCAAGGCTAGGTGAATTAGATTCAGATAATAAGTTATCTTTTATACTTTGATCACCAATTGGTTGAACTTCAGATTTGAGAAGTTGCTGAAGAACCTCATCCTCCACATCTCCATTTGTTTCGTTATTTATTATTGTATCGTTATCCTCATCGTCGAAAAGCTCTATATTACGTTCTTCTAAAATGTAGTTGTTATCTCTAAAACTAGATTCAGCATATTCAGATTCCTCAATTTCCGTTTCACTTTGATATGAACTTTCTTGTATCTCTTTATTTTTTGAAGAAGAACTGATTTCAAACTCTGCTTCTTCATTACTATCTTCCATAACCTCTTCATGTTGTCTACTGAATAAATGAACTTTTTCCTCATTCGCTTTTTCCGTTACAATTCGTGAAGAATTAGGATACCTTATATGATCTGTTTGAAATCCATATATCGGAGATGGTGTTGACGTCGGGTGGAAAGGTTTTTTCATTTTCTCAACAACAGGTTTTTTTTCTTCAAATGAAGATTCAGAATAATCAAAGGTTGGTGTAGTTTGCTGCTTTTTGGCTGTTTGTTGAGTCTGGCTCTGATTACGAACAGTTCGCTTTGGTCTTTCATCTCTCTCTTTTTTTGTATATGTTTCATCTGGAATAACGGGAAATTTAAAATTACCTTTTGGATATTGGTAAGATACTCTAGCTTCAGCTTTTTGATGATCATTTGATTGTCCTGCAGTCATATTTCGTTCATTAAAAACATTTTTCACATTAATTTGCTCATCATTCTTTAATTCATCAACTGTTCTATTAAATTCTTTTTCATCATCACCTAAAAAGAAGGTTACTAGTTTTTTTACCCAATTCATCTTAATCACTCTTTCACATAATTAAAAATCGTTGTATATACTACGATTTTGTTAAACCCTATTGAAGTTAAGTAACTTGCCCAGAAACATACCACAAGTTTCTGTAACTTCACTTATTACTCTCATAAATTAGAATTCATTCTCGTAGAACCGATTTTTACTTTCGAATTTCAATTTATATATCCTAATAGAACATATAATCCTACTTACTATTGTATCAATAAATGTCATGTTTTGTAGATAAGAAAAAAATCTACTGTTATTTTTTTATTAGTCAATGTTCATAACTAACTAGTAGATCCTTGTGAGACACTAGCAACCGGTAAAATAGAAAAAAGAGGATAGCTCACAATGTACATGCATGAGCTACCTCTTTTATTTTCACTAAACTTATTAATAAAAAGCTAACAGAAAAATTCTTGCTATAATATACCATTCGTTATTAATCCTTTTCTTGTTGGGGTTCAGGTCGTAAAAGGATAGATTAGTTAGTGTGTGGTTTATTTTTACCTAATATAAAGATAGGCTCAAGCTTCTTTTCTTCATATAAAAATGATAGAGCGGTAATTGGAATTGTCCCACTTGCAAAGAAACTCATAGTTAACTGAGCTAATATATCATAACCAGTGTCATTTCTTATATCAACAATAAGAAGTACATCTTGATGTGGTACAGCTACAGCCATTTGACCTTCAATTTTCTCTTCAAAAGACTGCAGAAGGTTTTCATTTAAAATTCTACTTGCATCATATCCATCATTTGCATTAAGGAAATAAAAAACATTACCTGCAACAACATCTTCTTTAACACTTGTCTTTAATGATCTAACATTAAACAAGGCAATTTCTTTAAGTTGTTCTTTAGTCCAACCTTCTTTTTCCATCATTTTCTCATCGATTAAACGATACGTTTTTCCAAGGTCTAGTGCATAATAAATTCTTGTTTCCGCTGTATGCTCACTATAAAACAATTTAATTCCTTCATTACTTTCTGATGGAAAGGATGTTGAACGAATAACAGGATAAATCGATCTTTCTTTTCCTGTTATCTCCTGCTCCTCATTCATAACAGTAAGTGCTTCTTTTACATAATACACAACCTCATCAATTGCTTGTTCCTTTGTGTTTTCCCATTTTGCAATGATTCTTGGTAAAGTTAATGTAACACCTTTATTTGACTGAGAATCCTCAACTCTTAAAGTATCTTTTTCACGATCATAATTGAATTGCCATTCGGACTTATTTAGCTTCTCCTTAAGCATCTCAACTAACTTTCTAGAAGTCATCTTCAATTTTCATTTTCCTCCTCTTTAGAAAAGCAAAAGTGTCTTGCTCATCGCCATACAAACTATAGGAGCATCGACTAAGATAAAGGAAACACAGTAAGCAAAGCGAACGATGTTAACTTATCATAGGGAGATGATCTGGAGTTTTATTGGCAATTGCTGCTGAAGCTAGACACTAATACAAAATTTAATACTTTTAGATCTTACTAGCAAAGTGCTTAGCACCTAGTTATCAATATCATGTATGAATAATTTGTTTTTTTAAACTAGTTGTTTTTTAAAAAAATTTAATTATGAATCGTATCAATAAATTCTTGAATTTGTTTCTTTTTTTTTCTATCCTTATTAACAAATCGACCAGCTTCTTTTCCTTGATTAAATGCAACGAAGCTAGGAATTCCATAAACATCTAGTTCTTGACAAAGCTCAATATATTCATCACGATCAACATAGTAGAATGTAAATTCAGTATTTTCCTGTTCTAATTCTGGTAAAATTGGTTCTATGATTCGGCAATCAGGACACCAATCAGCTGAAAACATTAAAATAGTATTCTTCTCCTGTATAACATTCTTATATTCTTCAATAGATTGTAATTTCTTCATATTATTTCCCTCCACATTAGGTTGATTATTAAGGATAAATTATTCGTTCATTATATCTATATTGTTTAAGGCTATTATCATTATAGTGTATATGATTGCCGATCCTGTTTCCAGTTAACCAACTTGAGATATATCAATGAGCTTAGGTTATTAGTATAAATGCTCTGTTTAATCTTATTGGTTGATTTCCGTTACAGGCATCTAAAATCATAGTAAGCTTAACATATTCAATATAAAATAAAAGTGGATAACACAAAAGCAAAAGTAAGCTCCTTTTGAGTCATCCACTTTAACCTATTTTTTCACTGAATTCACAATTTCCATCATATTTTGTGCATCTTCTTCAATGTCACTTTTATTTGTTTCTGTTGTCAACTTAGTACCACCGATACCTACAGTAATCTCATACTGATTTTTCTCAACCTTATCAACAAACAAATAACCAAATTTTTCTTCGTTTTCGAATGTTTTTAAAATTAAAGGATTTTTATATTGTTTTGACAAAGCTTCATAAGAAACTTGACTATTCGATTTTTCCTTTAAATTCACAAATAAAATATAGCTTTGTTTCCCTTTTTCAAGTATTACATTATATTTATTAGTTTCTTCTATTTCAAATTTCTCTGGAACATAATATGAAAAAAGTTTTGTTTCTTTATTTGGTTTCTTAGGTTTTTCTTCAAAAGCAATTTTTGCCTGATTGACTGTTGTTTTTGATAAATCTTCATCAGATATATTACAGCTTGTTAAAGTGAGAATTATAAAAAAACTAAAACATAAGGTAATTAATTTATTCACACCAATCCCCCTCGAAAACTGATAAATGCAAGGATAGGTTCAAAGGTTTTTTAGCTGCCATTGACCTAAGTATGCGATTATTACATTGCTTTATAGCCTAAAGATAGCTTGCTTTATAAAAAGATTTTACATTAGATATTGTTTATAACAAAGAAATGCAAGGAAATACTTATTAAAAAGCAGAAAAATTTAGTTATCGTAAAAAAGAACCTATTTAATAATAACCTTTTTCATAAAAACGTGACAAGAGAAAGTATAGGAACAAAACACAATAATGAGTGAAAAATATGTTAATATTGAGTAATATTGATCTAGGAGGGATTTTATGGAATTCATTGTTTATTTAGCAGGAGAAATACATTCAAACTGGAGAGATCAAATAAAACAAGAAGTATCTAGCAAACAACTTCCATTTCATTTTGTTGGACCTATGGAAAACCACGATTTGTCTGACTCTATTGGTGAAAATATACTTGGCAAACAGCCAAACTCTATTATCAAGGATGATATGGCTTCAGGAATTAATAATTTCAGAACAAGTGTCCTTATGAATAAAGCAGATATCGTAATTGCTTTATTTGGTAAAGAATATAAACAGTGGAATACTGCAATGGATGCAAGCACAGCAATCTCCTTAAATAAGCCACTTATTATCATTCGACCTGAACAACTCCACCATCCATTAAAGGAACTATCAAACAAAGCTAATGTAACCGTTGAAAATGTAGAACAAGCACTTGCTGTACTTTCATATCTAGTAGAATAAGAATAACACAAGGCGCCGCTTACCAACTCGAGGGCGCCTTGTGCTAGGTACTAAAACTAAGTGGAAATTTAAATTCATATAAAGCTGATCGATAGGATTAAAGATAACTCTTAAAAAATAATAGGAAACTTTTCCTTCTCATAAAACGTTGAAAACATACAAAATAGAAATACAAATTGTTCACCTGTCATATTTTCATCAACCTCAAATAAATAAAAAAAGGCCTCCAAGCTATCTTGATTTAATCCATCGACTTTTTCTAAATCAATCTTCATGTATTCTACTTTTTCAAAAACTCTTTCATTCCCATATTCCTGAAATATATCTTTTATTTGATTTTTATACACAGTGTAAAACCACCCCTTTTCCTAAAAATTCGAATAAATATATCTTATTCATTGTTAATAGGATGTGATTGGTGTTTTGACTAAATAGAGAAAAACTACATTCCAATCTTCAAAACTCAGTGAATATCATTGTCCATATAAAAAAAGGCAGGGGTGTTTCTATCATTTTAAGCACTCATTCAATTCTACCTTCTTATACTATAGAAAAATGTTGCTTGTATTTATAAACCTATCAGTTTTGCATGTTTATTTGAATACAGCAATCAAGGAGGAAAAAATTTAATGAGTAAAAAAACAACTGATGTGTTCAAATTACTAAAGCAAATTGGATTTAAGCTCGAACATACTTTAAACACATCTATTAAAGATAAACTTAATAATGAAGAGATTGCTATGGCAATGAATTCAGGTGGTAAAGTGATTGCTCAAATTAGTGAGGCGATTCAAGAATATGTAGAAGAAGTATCTTCACAACTTAACCTTCCAACGAAAAAAGATATCGGAAGACTAGGTAAGTTAATTGTCCAATCAGAAGATAAGTTAGATGATATTGAGGATGAAATTAAAGAAGCGATAAATCTACTTAGAGAACTTAAAATGGAGATTGATAAAAAAGCAATCCATGCAACCAAATATATAAAGCCAGCTTGTCATAAAGGTAAAAAGCAATGGAAAAATAAACAGGTATATCTAAATAAACAGGTTTGTAAAAAAATTGATAAAATAAAAGATTCAGTAATTGATATCACGTCAAAACACTCAATCTGTTCAAAAACTAAGGATAGCCATTCTAATTCTAACATGGCGAATATAAAGCAAGAACTACTAGATCAACTATTACAACCAACAACAAATGTGGACCTTAAAGAAGTAAATAATCTACTAACTAAACTTCTTCAAGAAAAAATAAGAAATAGTGGAAGTGAAAATGGGTAAATCTGACCTCGGTCATCAATATAATCTGGATCAAGAAATGAAGAGATGGCAGGGATTTTTCAAAGCAATTGTAAACCCAGAAATTGAAGTAGGTTTGACGCCCAGAAGTGCTGTTTGGAAAAAGAATAAAGCAACTTTGTGGTATTATCCCTCACCAAATAAAAAGTACAGTATCCCATTATTTCTCGTCTATTCGTTAGTAAATCAGCCCTATATTTTAGATATGGCTCCTGGTAATAGTATGATTGAAAGTTTCACTGAAAATGGTTTTGATGTGTATTTACTTGATTTTGGTATACCGGGCTATGAAGATCAGGATATAACAGCAAGCGACTATATTGTTAACTATATTCAAAAAGGTGTCAAAAGGGCACTTCGTCACTCTGATGCAAAAGAAATAACCATTATTGGTTATTGTCTTGGTGGAACACTTGCTACCATGTATGCAGCCATTGCTGAGGAACCTATTAAAAACTTAATTTTATCTGTCTCTCCAGTTGATTTTGAAACTGCTCCCTATTTTGATAAGCTGGCACAAGCTACTAAAGAGGGGCGTTTAGATTTTACTAACTTGCTAGAAACAACTGGGATTATTCCAGCAAAAATGATCAAATGGGCAATGAGAATGGTTACAAGTCCCATCTATTTCACACCATACCTTTCCTTACTAAATAAAGCATATGATGACGAATACGTAGACAAATGGAAACGTCTAAATAAGTGGACATCTGAACATATTCCTTTTACAGGAGCTGCTATGAAAGAACTCATCAATGAATTAGGAAAAGAGAATAAGTTAATAAATGGTGAACTTTATATTCATGATAAAAAAGCAGATCTAAAAAATATACATGCAAATTTGCTTGTTATCTCCACAGACTTAGATCAGCTTGTCGTAAAAGAGCAAAATATTCGTGTAATTGATTTTGTTTCAAGTAATGATAAAACATTTTCTCTTGTAAATGGAGGACATACTACACTCGCAACCGATAAGGGATTACCTTCTTTTTTATCCGAGTGGCTACCTCAACGATCTGATCCTTTATAAGTGTCATCTTAAAGGAAATATAATGGCTTGGCTTTGTTAAAACCTTAACATTGCCAGGCTTATTGACGTTCCTGATTCATAGCTTTCATGTGTAACTTTCTTCAGTCTTTTCACGCTGCATTCTTCCCTTACAGTCATAGGGTCGATGTGGAGGACATGCCTGAGTAAATGGTCGTCATAGAGCTGATGAATGAATGAAAGACATTAGCGAGAGGAAAGCCCGAGTTAAAGTTCTTCATAGAGCTGATGAAGAACATAAGTACCTATTCTATTTTATTAATCTTGAACTTAAAAAGGCAAAGCTAGAAAACCGGTTAGAATCTCGATTAAAGCACTATCTATGGAATGTATAACATTATTAAATATGAAATTAGTTACCTTCCAATTGACAATGAAGATACCAAACTACTTTTTGAGCTAATTGATTTAAGATATGAAAAGAAAAGTACTATTTTAACTACAAATATTAGCTTTAAAGAATGGGATGCGATCTGCCAGGATACTAAATTAGCAAATGCAATATTAGATTGTGTTCTACACCACGCAACAGCCGTAAATATTTTTGGACCTTCTTTCAGAATTAAAGATCACTTAGAAAAATTGATCAATCCTTATACATTCACAAACGATCAAAATTGTACATTGTTAGCTTGACATATACAACAAACCATTCATTACACTTTGCCGACCATTCTAACATCATTGTCGACCATGATCTTTCTTTTGCATGCGGAATCCCCTTTCTTACGTCCAAAAAATAAAAAAAACCCTTTCTCATTGACTATCTTTAGAAAGGGGGGTGTTACTACTATCTATTTTTGTATAAATATTGACCAATTAATAAAGTGGATAACTCAGAAAACATTTGTGTACGATCAACTAAACCATTAGTGAAAATACCAATTGCTCCTTCATTTTGACGAACATTATGCTTCTTTACATAGCTATCCATAACATCACCTAATTCTTGACCAGCAAAAACTTGATCTCCTATTTCATTTGGAATAATAATTCTTGCTCCACCAGCAACAACAGGCTGTAAGCTATCATCAACAAGTGCACCCCAATTGCATAAAAAGTAACCAATTTCAGTTTTCACAAGACCACCTTCTAAGCCGACACCTATATTTGCTTTCTCTGCTTCACGTGCATTTCTAGCACGATTAATTGCACCTAACATCGTTTCTTCGTCAGATAGAGGCTGATCAGAAACGTTAGAAGAAACATTTACAGAGATAAACTCACCTTTAACATATTGGGTAAATGCATTTGTAACTGCATTGATTTTGGTTGGGTTCTTCGTTCCAATTGCTATAATCAAATTTCCTACTCCTATCTGACTCTATTATCAAACGCTAATACTTGCTATTTTGTAGTAAAATCAGTTAAGAATTATCCTTGATCGTTTTTACTGTTGTTGCATCACAAGATCTTACAAGACGTACCAATAGCTCTTTAGCTGCTGCATAATCCTCAACATGCATAATTGAGCCAGATGTATGTATATAGCGAGACGTAACACCAATCACTATTGATGGAACACCTTGATTTGAAACATGTACTCTTCCTGCATCTGTTCCACCCTGTGAAACAAAATATTGGTATGGAATATTATGTGTCTTAGCTAAATCAAGGACAAATTCTCTTAACCCTCGATGAGTTACCATCGATCTATCTAGAATTCTAAGTACTGCACCTTTTCCTAAATGGCCAAATTCCTTTTTATCTCCATTCATATCATTAGCAGGTCCTGCATCTAATGCAAAAAACAGATCCGGATTGATTAAATTTGCAGCTGTTTGAGCTCCTCGTAGACCTACCTCTTCTTGTACAGTTGCTCCAGAATAGAGAGTATGTGGTAACGTCTCACCTTTTAATTCCTTTAATAATTCAATTGCTAACCCACAGCCATAACGATTATCCCATGCTTTAGCTAATATCTTCTTCGGATTAGCTAAAGGTGTAAAATCACATACTGGCACTATTTGTTGACCTGGTTTTATTCCTATTTCTCTAGCATTTTCTTTATCGTCTGCACCAATATCAATTAACATATTTTTTATTTCCATTGGCTTTGAACGTTGACTTTCGCTTAACAGATGCGGTGGAATTGAGCCAATTACACCTATAACTGGACCATTATCTGTAATAATTTGTACTCTTTGAGCTAATAAAACCTGGCTCCACCAGCCACCAAGTGGTTGAAAGCGTATCATCCCATTATCAGTTATCGCAGTAACCATAAAACCTACTTCATCCATATGTCCTGCTACCATAATTTTTGGATCTCCTGTGTTACCTCTCCTTACGCCAAATATACTCCCTAATTTATCCTGTATGATTTCATCTGACAGCTGTGCAAGCTCTTGCTTCATAAAATCCCTTACTTGATGCTCATTACCCGGTGCACCCGGTAATTCAGTTAATGTTTTAAACATGTCTAAAGTTTCTTTATTCATATTAACCCTCATTTCAAATATGTATATTAGGTAAGATCTTATATAAACTACTTTCTAGCTTTGCTAACATTGGAATGCAATTGATTTATCTGAACATGATATAATGTAAACTGTAAAAATATACGCACAAACACAATCCTGTATAAATTTTATACGATGATCGAAACTAAGGGGTGACAAAATGAAAGGTAAATATTTTTTATTAGGCTTAGGACTTGGTATTACAAGTACATATTTAGTAAAAAAACGAGTGGAGCAATCGAAAATCTCTTCTGATAAGGCACTTGCAATCGTAAAAAAAGCCTTTAAAGAAAAAGGACCAATTGATGGATCTTGGATTTACACAATCCCAGAAATCTACTCTAATGAACATTTAATATATGAAGTTTATAAAGCTGGTATTTCTCGCTCTGTAGATAATCAACTTGAGCAATATGAAGCTTATATTGATATCTACACTGGAGTTATTGTACACGTTGAACAGCTTCATTAAAATTCAAAAAAACTATTTGCTTAAGTAAAAAGTTGTAAAGTTGCTTCTTGTCTTTTTCTTAGCCAACTAAATATTACGATATTAATAAAGGATAATAAAAGTTTTTAACAAAGGGGATGTTTACTTTACATCCCTTTTGTCTTTATATTTAAGATCTAATACGCTCTATCTTTTCCAAAACATTACCTTCTTTATCCCATTTTATTGCCCGGTAAAATGCATCATGATAAAATATAAACCAGGCATTTTGGGATTCCCCAAACTCCAGCCATTTTTGTTTATTTTCAATGGATGTCATTGGGTAATCATCATAAGCTAGAACCCACAGAGGGTTTTTATGTGCATGTGTTGGCATTAAATCAGCCATATGGACAACAGTATCTTTCTCATCTTGAAGGATAACTACGCTATGACCATCACTATGGCCACCAGTATGATGCATTTCAATACCTTCTATAACCTTGATCGAAGTTTCAAATGTTTCAACTTGATGTTGAATTGCTTCCCAATTTTCTTTCCAATATGTATTACGTGATCGGATATTCGGATTTCTCATTTCTTCCCACTCAATAAAAGAGGTGATAATTTTTGCATTCGGAAAAACAGATATTAACTTATCATTTTCCCACTTTGTTAATCCACATGCATGGTCAAAGTGCATATGTGTCATAAGAATAATATCAACATCATTTGTTTCCAAACCTAACTTCTTTAATGATTTTTCAACCATTGATTCTGCTCTTACCCCATAATTTCTAAGTTGCTTTTCATCAAACTTTCCAGAACCAACACCTGTTTCTATTAAAATATTAAGTCCGTTTTTTTGCACAAGCATAGGATCAGTTCGTAATTCAATTTGATTTTTATCATTGACCGGATATTTTTTAGACCATAGCGGTTTCGGCACAACACCAAACATTGCACCACCATCAAGAAATGTTACCCCACCATCTAACCATGATATTTTTGTTTGACCAATTTGAAGTATTTCCACATAAATCCCTCCCATTATTATCTTATCATAACTATATTCTATGATGGAAAGGAGAAGTTAGGTCTCATTATGTAAATTCAACATAAGCATTGACCTTTTAGTTCTAAGTTTGATTTCTTTGAAGGAACTATTGAGAATAATCTTTAATGAGGGTGGTCACGGAAATCATTCCATTTCAGAAATTAACAACAAAAAAACAGTGAATATCACTGTTTTCTCTAGCTTACTTTTATATATCTTCATTCATGTATTTTGCTTCAACTCGATAAATTCTTTGACCTTTTCCTGAGAACTTTTCTTCATACTCAGTCATAATATTTCCTTCGAAATCACTATTATGCAGATCTAAACTTAGATATTTCAGCTGTAAACCGTATTCTGAGAAGCTAATTAAAGAATACTCAAACAATCCCTGGTTATCAGTCTTAAAGTGTATTTCTCCACCTTTTATTAATATCTTTTCATATAAAGATAAGAAATCCTTATACGTTAGACGTCTTTTTGCATGACGAACTTTAGGCCATGGATCTGAAAAATTTAAATATACTCGATGAATTTCATTTCCATCAAAATACTCCGATAAATCCTTTGCATTAACATTTAACAATTTGAAATTTTCAAGTTGTAAATCTACTGCTTTTTGAACTGCTGCTACAATAACACTGTCAAAAAGCTCAATTCCTATATAATTAATGTCTGGATTTTGCTTTGACATACCCGCTAAAAATTGTCCTTTACCAGTACCAACTTCAATATGAATTGGGTTATGATTACCGAATATCTCATGCCATTTTCCTTTATATTGCTCTGGATTTGAAATAGCATATTGAGAATGTTCTGTAATAAAATCATTTGCCCAAGGTTTATGACGTAAACGCATGAAGACACCTCTATCGATTTATTATCGTTCTAAAAGATACCATGAATGGTACATGTTATCAAGTATGAAAAAGTGTAAAATGAATTTTTAGTTTGTGGCAATTTTACCTAACTTTATTGCAGGCAGGCTAAAAACTAGGAGGCTGACTATAAAGTCAACCTCCTAGTTTTTATATCATCTATTTATACCTGTATATTTTTACTCAAGTAATGACAAATTATAGTTATATGTTTTATGAAAAGGAGTGTTTATTTTGCCAATTCAATATCATGATCAAGTAAATTTACTAAAAGATATATTATCAGAGCATCAAAGCGAATGCTGTGGAACTGTAGCAGAGTGTGAACAACTTGAAAGAGTCATCAAATCCCTTATGGTAAACTCTAACACAAATCCTAATGTGAAAAATATGCTTGAAGATATTTATACTTATAGTCAATCAGGGAAAAACTCTACTGAATTAGATCAACATATCCAATCACATCAAGAACAACTATCTCAATGGGTTGAAGATATTAACACTTATTCCTGAGAACTGCTTTTGATCTTATTGATAATGATTGAAATATGTTCAACCCAATTATTCATTTCTTTGTTATTATTTTTTGCATGATACCATAAAAAAGATGTTATGGCTTGTAACAGAACATACCAATAAATTCTCGTTCTCAGGTTTAAATTAAGCTCTAATCCGTAAGCTGAAAGCCATGCTTCCCAATCTGCTTCATCTATATACCAATATAATAATATACCTATATCAATAGCCGGGTCAGCAATCATTGCTCCATCCCAATCGATTAGGTAAAGCTGATTATCCTCAGATATTAACCAATTATTATGATTAACATCACAATGACAAACAACCTGGTCATTACATTGTACATCTGGAAGCTGCTCAATTAATAAATCAATCGCATCCCTAATTTCTGGGGTTTCGATTTTCTCAAAAACAACCGCTTGCTGTATATCTTCAATTATGGAGTTAGGAGTTAGCGGTTGCTTTCCTAATCTTCTTAACATATCTAATAACTCTTTAGAGCGATGTATTTTACGAAGAAGCTCAGCAACATGCTGACCATGCATATCTACTGCTTTTAATTCTCTCCCAATAAGACGATGTTGGGCTGTAATAACATCTCCATTTTCCATCCGCTTCGTCCACATTAATTTTGGAACAATACCTTCTGCCGAAAGCACAGCTAAAAACGGAGAACTGTTACGCTTTAGAAAAAGCTGCTGTTCATCTTTTGTTGCAAAATATGCATCACCTGTTGCACCACCAGCAGGTGTGATTTTCCACTCGCTACCTAATACTTCTTCCAACCAGTTCACCTTCAATTTCAACCCAACATTTCATATAAGTATTTGAAAAGCACAAGCATCTTTATTCCAACCACAAGAATTAATAAATACTCTATATTTCACAGTCACATAAGACGCTTGAACTAGACTCTAAAACATCAAGTAAAAAAACTTATTCATATTACTTACCAATTTATATATATTGACTTTAAAATACATCCGCAAATTCAGCATAAAATTTATAGTAACTTTCTTTAATAAAAAGTACAACAACATTCTATTAAAAGCTTTGATAAGCCTTACATTGTTTTAAATTATTTTTGCTGATAAATAAGAATATGTTACAGTTCATCATAATCTTGCCTTTACTGTTAAAGGAGCTAAAATCAACCGAATAAGTTTAACAGAGCAAAAAATAAAAAAGATAGCTGATAGTGATTATAGAACGTACACTATAGCTATCATATTAAATTTTATCTCCTAATTATGACGGTCGTCAAGTAAAAGTCGAAATCCTACTTTTTACAGAAAACATACGTTCCTAAATCTCGTATATCCACCTGATTATTTACTGGTGATGGATCATTTATTACTACCTTATGAGGATTAACTATTTCTTTCCATCCTTCTACAAAAGGAAGCTCTATTGAATAAGAAGCATTTGGATGGTTATTGTGAACAACATACAAGAAATTCCATGGACCTAGTGTTTTTACATCTTTTAAAAGGTAACAAATTAATTCCGGCTTCTGATCATCAAATAATAAATGCTCTTTGATTAAAGAAGAAGATGGTAAACGGAAAGCTCCATGAAGCTTTCTCAACTGTATTAACTCTTTAACATATTCAATATTTTCTTTATGGATAGAACGCTCTTTCCAATTGATCATATTTATATCGTCTGATGAGTTATAGCTATTTTCAACACCTTGTTTTGTTCTAAAGAATTCTTGTGCTGCATGGATAAAAGGAACTCCTTGCGAAAGAAGCACGATACTAGTTGCTAATCGATGTCTTGCTTCTCGTAGCTTGTTATCCTCGTCAGGCGCGTACAACTGGAAACGATCCCACATTGTATGGTTATCATGTGATTCAACGTAATTTATTGACTGATGAGGATCTAAAAACATATTTGCAGACCCACTTATTATATTTTTCATTTGTTCATATTTTTCTAAATTCGTGTAAACAAATCCACAATCATCCACACTAAATGTACTGCCTTTTATTACATCTCTGAATTGATCATTGAAAAAGCTAATTTCAGGAATTGTATTCGCATTGTCAATCGTTGCTTTCTTATCACCTGCTAATGGTGTATTTAAATCCCAGCCTTCTCCTAGTAAAAATGCATCTTTTTTTATCGATAAAATTCTACTCTGCAACTCTTTCATTGTCTCAATATCCATAATCCCCATCAAATCAAAACGAAAGCCATCGACATCATATTCTTCTAACCAATATTGGGCACAATCAAGAATAAACTTTCTTACCATGCTTCGTTCTGAAGCAAGATCATTTCCTACGCCTGTTCCATTTGAAGCAAATCCATTTTCATCATGTCTAAAGTAATATCCTGGTAGTAGCTTCTCAAAAGATGAATTTTCCTTGGAATAAACATGATTGTATACAACGTCTATAATAACTTTAAAACCATATTCGTGAAGCTTTTGGATGAGCCTTTTAACCTCGATAATTCGTTTATAAGGATCTTTTGGATTTTGTGAATAGCTGCCTTCTGGTGCAAAAAAGTGTAGAGGATTATAACCCCAGTTATACGAATCTAGTGGATTTGTTTCATCTACTTCTTCATAATCATTTATCGGTAATAACTCAATATGAGTAACACCTAGCTCTGACAAATAGGATAGACCTGTTGAATCACCTAAACTATTGTGTGTTTCTGTTTCTAACCAGCCGTCGTATTGTCCTTTATTCACTATTCCACTATCAGGATGAATTGAAAAATCTCTTATGTGAGCTTCATAAATAATTGCGTCTGTTTTATTTTTGAGGAGAGGGGTACTTATTTTTTGAGTAGCTGTTTTTTCTTTATTAATAATTACACCATATAATCCATTTATTGATACAGCTTTTGCATAAGGATCAATGACTTCATTCCACATTAAATTTATACAGGTAAGAAACGTATAATAGCTTTTTTCGTAATCACCTTCAAGAGTGATCGACCAGGTTCCTTTTTCACATCTTACCATCTCATATGTTCCATACTCGTTAATGTTTTGATCATAAAGCCTAAGTTTTACTTGTGTTGCAGTGGGAGCCCATACTTTACACATTATTTTCTCATTGAAATAGGTAACACCTAGATCCTGACCCTCATAAGCAAACATATTGTCAAATTCATTTAAACGAATAACAGCTCCTATTTGCAGATCTGTTTCGCATCCGTCACCATCAACAATAATGTATGTTTTACCAAACTCAATATCGCAGTCTGGCTTGCATATATATTTTATATAGCTTTCTATAAATACTTTTTCTTTAATTAATAATGCTTCACTATAATCCTCTAACTTAAGATAGAAGGTCTTATCTTCACAATCGTGATCGATTGGGATAAGAATCGTTATTTCATCCATCGTATCTAAGAACGCTTCAAATGACCTATTTATACTTAACATGTTATGCCCTCCAGACGAGAGTTTTTATTTATGAAAAATAGAGCTCTATATAGCTTAATTAGATGAAAAGTGGATTGAAACGCTCTTTAATTTTGGTTTGGTTAATTTTTATTGTTTCAGCTCACATGCATTAACTCAACCTACACCTTTAGTTTTACCAAAGCCTACTAAATTAAAAATATACTATAACGTCCCTAAATAATAATTGAAGCATGTGACTTTTTTACAGATATTTTTACTGGGCACTCCCCTACAACATCACCATCGGCATGTAACAGAATATTCCCTTCAGAACGTGCAGCTACTTCTTGACAAATGATCTCCTTCACAGCTTTTCCCTTTAACTTCTTACTGAAAATTGGTGTCAATAAAAGAAAAAAAAGTTGATATCTATTAATATCACTTACAACAGCTACATCTATATATCCATCATTTGAATTAGCATTAGGTGAAAGAAGCATATTCCATTGTGTATTAGGACGATTTGAAATGGTAATAAACCATACATTTTCGTAACTAATTAGCTCTCCATCTATTGTCATGTGTATGGTAAAAGGTTGATAATTCAATAGTACCTTAATTAAGCTTGTCATAAACTTAATCCGCTTTATTAAAAAAGATTTATTTGTGTTTGTTATGGTTTTGGCTTTTGTATCAACTAGTTCAGCATTTAATCCAATCCCGAGACGATTAATAAATGTTCTGCTTGAACCTTTTCTTTCTAAATGAAAATCTCCAAGGTCCATAGATGCTAATGGCTTTGTAAATTGTTGTCTTAAATATTTAACTGCCTTAATTGAATTACTCGGGAGTTTCGTTCCTCTAGAAGAATCCTTTCCACTTCCTGCATAAATAAAACCTATTTGAATTTTATTTACTGGAGTTAAACCATTAATTATTTCATTGATGGTTCCATCCCCACCAATACCAATAATGGTTTTTAATCGATAGTTTTGGATAGCTGCAATTTGTCTAACAAGAACCTCTGCATGTCCTGCATATTCAGTATAAAAGGAGCGATAAGAAACTTTATTCTTCTCAAGCTCTTTTTTCACCTTTCTCCATGTCTTCAATGATTTACCATGACCAGCTTTTATATTAATAATAAAAAATAATCCATTCATGTTATGGCTCCATTATCCATATTATTTTATGTATGTTAACCTATTATGTTCTAGTTTTATAGAAGCTCTTTTCTTTATATAAGGGTTGTCAAGGCTCTAACGTAAGAGCCTTACAAAATGCCCCTCCTCGAGGAATCAATTAGATTCATCCCATTCTGATCGATAGTAGGAATTTGTTAGACAATGAGACAATAACACCTGTGCTGCTTTTAACTGAGCATGTTTAAGTGGTGCAGAAGATTGTCGTAGTCTTTGAAACCAGCTTTCATATGTGCGTTTATCTAATATAGTAATATCGAAAGGAGCAAACGGATAATCTATATATCCATTTCGACTAATAATTAATTTTTTTACAGGAAGATCTACGCCTTGTGAAGAAAGAAGTTTTGTTACAACTGTACCCGTCCGATTTAGGCTAATGAGCGGGTTTAAAAACTTCTTTTCATTTTCACCTTTCCTCACACTCCAAAACTTCTCCTTTGAACCTGTAAAAATAGCTTCATCTAGTTGCTCAACAAATGACAGACAATATATTTCTGAAGTACCAATAAGTATAATTTCTAATTCTACAGGTGCATTTTTCAACTTGAAAATTGGCCGATATAGTAATAAAAACTGATCAGGAAGGCGTTTTATGAAATAAGGAAGTAATTTATCTCTATAAATTGCTTTATCAACAGAAGATTTTTCTCTTATTGTTGAGCTTGCCCATCTTATTTGAAACCGAAAGATATAATCTAAAAATAAATGTTTCAAATCATCCACTGTTTTTGGGATTGTTGTAAACTGAAACTGCAATTCTTCGTCATCTAGAGCTGTTTCATTAACTAGTGGCTTTATTTCTTGCTTTTCTATCTCTACCTCATCTTTTGAAAACCGATTTTTCACTTTTTGTAGAAATGTTTGTTTTTCTTCTTCTTGCTCTATTTGGATTTCACTAACTTTCATTACTGTGTGAAACATATTGTTTTCCCATGCTTTTGATACCTTATCCCATTGATGTCTTTTCAAACGGATAAATTGACTTGGATAGCGATAAGCATCAATTTCATATCGTGAAATATAATCATATAGCTTAATTAATTGTGCCAATCGATTTTCAACTCCTCAGGTTCTATAAAACAATAAATAATCTAATTAGGCTGTTTTGTAATCTTCTTTTATTTCAATAATGAAGGTTACAAGCCCTTTTTTAACCTTACAGAAGAAATAATAAGTTCAGGTTGCAACAACCTTTCAGAAAAGAGCGTTACTCATAAATATAGTTGTGATTTTTTTTAGTTGATGAAAGATAAAATAACAGGACATAAAATGCTAGTGAAAATTGCACTTATAGTTAATGCAATAGAACTGACCGCCCCTTCTACACTTCCTATTTCAAGCGCTCTTGCTGTTCCTATACCATGTGAAGCAGTACCAAATCCAATTCCTCTTGAGATGGAATTCTTTATTTTCAGCGTTTTTAATACATAAGGACCAATCATAGCTCCCGAAATACCAGCTACCATAACGTAAACAGCAGCCATAGCTGGCGTACCACCAAGTAATTCACTTATTTCCATCGCAATGGGAGTAGTCACAGACTTAGGCGCAATTGAGTACAATAACTCCTTATTAACGCCAACTATCAAACTCAATATGACTCCACTTATCACTCCAATGAACGATCCTATAAATACACTAATAAAGATACTGACTACATTACTTTTTATCAGCTTCCGATGATCATATAATGGAATAGCTAAAGCTACAACCGCTGGACCCAAAAGTCCATCAATCCACTTTCCACCGTACATATAACTTGTATAAGGTATTTTTAAAACAAGTAAAAAACAAACTGCAATAAAGCTGGCCGTAAAAATTGGGACAAGAATCGGGTATTTAAAGTGAACATACACTTTTTTCATTAACGCATATAAAGAAATGGTCATAATAATAAAGAAAATACCAACAATGATCTTCATACT
The DNA here is from genome assembly GCF_007994985.1 of Metabacillus litoralis. Taxonomy (GTDB): domain Bacteria; phylum Bacillota; class Bacilli; order Bacillales; family Bacillaceae; genus Metabacillus; species Metabacillus litoralis. The sequence continues at coordinate 358,323 of NZ_VOQF01000007.1, forward strand.
GACAGTCCTCTATCCTTTTTCTTTTCTTCACCTTTAGTTAAAATAAAATCACTAATTAAAGAAGACGCAGCCATCACAATAAAAGTACTTATAAAGGCAATAGCTATTGTTAATAAGCCTTTTCCCTTAAATAGCTCAAGATAATCAATAACCCCTACAGTCGCTGGGATAAATAATAAAGGTAAATGCTTTAGTAAAAAAGCGCCTCCCAGTGAAAACCATTTTCTTTTTATAAATTTAAAGTGCAGTGCAGTAAATAGAAATAGCATTCCTATAATACTTCCTGGCACAGGAATTTGGCTTACATTTTGAATAAATACACCTATTAGATAGATTCCATACAGCAGAATAACTTGAAATGAAATTTTAAATATATTCATTCCCTTTTCTCCTTGTTTAGAAAAGGGAAATTGTCTTTAACTTCATACTTTGGTGCTCTATTGAGATGTGTTTGATAGAGGTTTATTTGTTCAACATATAAGGAATTTGTATCTTTTTTAAAATGCTCTTCATGATCTATCGGTTTAATGAAGTTATCTTCCGATATCCATTTTCGTGCAATTGTAATATGTGGGCGAAATGGTTTTGAATCAAGATGAATTCCAATATCTTTACAAACATTATATACTTTTTGCTGCAAATCAGCTAAAGCTTCAGATTCTTCTAAAGAAATCCATAAAATTCTAGGGTGTTCCTTTTTTCCAAATGTATCAATTCCTTTTATATGCATCTGGAAAGGTGAATAAACTGAAGTAGTTTCGTGTAAGATTAACTTTAGTTTCTCCAGCTTTTCTGTTTCTTCTACATGTCCTAAAAATGCTAATGTAATATGGTAGTCCTCTGGATGAACCCATGATTTGAATGGTAAATTTTCTTTATTAATCAAAATCCATTTGTTTATGATTTCTTTATTGTACTCATCTATTGGAACTGCAATAAAAAAATGAGTGTTATTTTGTTTTTGCATAAACTAAACCCCTTTTCTTAAGGCTTTTGTTGTTAAAAGACATCATAATGTTACCGATACGTATCCACCACTAGATTTTAAAATGGTGCTTTCTAGATTTAAAATCAACCGTTAACAATTACCGCTATTTATTACTATATTTTATCCCACCTACCTGTGTATTAAAAGTATAAGAAATAGATTCTAATGATACTACAAATAAACACATAACTAATGGCTAATCCTAGTATTTTTATATGAAATTATGTTTTGGTATAATATAATTTTATTGATAGGTTCAACATTATATAGAAATACTTTAATAAGACTGGTTACAAAAGTATTTAATAAAGAAATGGCTTATGATAACCTGTAGATTGATTTTTAGCGTTTAGCAGAAATCAACAAAAGGTTTAAGAGCAAGAAATAAAAAGGGATGTGAAGGTATGAAAGTTGTAAATAATGTTGCAGAATTAATTGGAAATACACCTTTAGTTAAATTAAATCGAATTAATCCAAAAGAAGGTGCAGCCATCTACTTAAAATTAGAATTTTTCAATCCTAGTGGAAGTGTAAAAGATCGTGCTGCTTATAATATGATTATAGAAGCTGAGAAACAAGGTTTATTAAAGCCAAATTCAACGATTATTGAACCAACAAGTGGAAATACTGGAATTGGGATTGCGATGAATGCAGCTGCACGTGGATATAAAGCGATACTCGTTATGCCAGATACTATGACTTTAGAGCGAATTAATCTTTTAAAGGCATATGGAGCTGAAGTTGTGTTAACACCTGGTGATGAAAAGATGCCAGGTTCAATAAAAAAAGCAGAGCAGTTAACGAAGGAAATACCAAATGCATTTATGCCAATGCAATTTGACAACAGTGCAAATCCTGATGCACACCGTTTGACAACAGCTAAAGAAATCATTGATGCAATGGATGAGATAGGAAAACCTCTTTCAGCCTTTATTGCAACCGCTGGGACAGGAGGGACTATTACTGGTACAGGTGAAGCTTTAAAAGAGCACTATAAAGATTTATCTGTTCATGTTGTAGAACCAGCTGGATCACCAGTTCTATCAGGTGGTAAACCTGGAATGCATAAGTTAGTTGGGACAAGTCCAGGCTTTATTCCATCGATTTTAAACCAAAATGTCTATGATGAAATTTTCAAAATAGAAGATGAGCAAGCATATGATATAACAAGAAAACTAGCGCGTGAGGAAGGTCTATTAGTTGGTCCATCATCAGGTGCTGCATGTTATGCTGCAATTGAGGTAGCGAAGCGTCTAACACCAAATGATGTTGTTGTCTGCATCGTATGTGACACAGGTGAACGTTATTTATCGAGTGATGTATTTGCATTTGAGTAGGAAATAAGTTTCCACACTTAAGGAGAGAAAATATAATTTCTCTCCTTTTACATTTAGATGTATTCTTTGGATGCACTGAAACCAAAGAGAAAAAATCTTATGTTTTTTTACTATACTGAAACCAAACTAACACAGGAATAGCTAATGTTGACAAGCAGCCAAAAAATAAATACACATGCATGACGGTATAACCTTCCATTATTAACCCTCCTACAAATGTACAAAACCAATTTCCTAACCCATTTCCAATAGCTGAATATAGTGAAATAGCTGTTGCACCTACTTTTTTCGGAGCTATATCCTTTACATACTGAATAGCACCAGGTATGAATAAGCCTACGGAAAATCCTTGGGCAATAGTTGAAAGATAAATAACATATAAAGGTGGTTCAATAAAATATAAAAACCATCGAAGTGCTGAAACAATCGTTGCTAAAATAATGATTCTAATGATACCTAACTTAGCAATCATTCTTCCGGCTACTTTCATAAAGGGCGCTTCACTTCCAGCAGCAAGGAGAAAAGCAATACCAATTCCAGTTAATCCTCCACCAACTTCTGAAATTAATATACCAAAATAGATATTGTTAGCTAATATAGGTCCTAATACTAAAAATGTGACAAACAGAAAAATAAAATACTTTGGTACATTTGAAAGCTCTTTTAAGCCATCTTTTATACTAATCTTCATTGATTGATTTTCTTTCGGCAATCTCCAAGCAAATACACACGCAATGACTAATGTGATAGAGAAACCATAAAAAATAATAGACAAATTAGTTAAATCTGAAATCCAACCAACAATTAAAACGGATACAGCAAACCCTACTGCTCCCCAAAGGCGTATAGAACCATATTGAGCCTTCGTTTTTTGAACATAGTTCATGGCAATACTATCTGATAAAGGAATAAGAGCACTTTGTGTTATCGCTAGGAGAATAGCAATAATGATAATCCATGAATAACTAGCGACATATGAATAAATCAAGCCAAAAATTGCAGTGAAAATTAACGCAATGGTTAGCAAATAAGTTGGCCGCTGAGTCATATCACTTAATACACCCCAAAGAGGCTGAACTAGAATCATAATAACAGGGCTTAAAGACATAATTGTTCCAATCTGACTTCCTGTTAAACCAATCACATCGTTTAAGTAAACTGATAATAGTGGAAAAAGAGAACCAAAGCCAAAAAAGATAAAAAAGTAATACAAATAAAAATTCGTATTAATAGCTCTAGCTTCTTGCTGTGGTAATGAATAACCCATGATGTTCCTTCTTTCTAAAATAGCTTTTTAAAAGATAGGCATTGTTAAAACATTAATGTTGATTTCCGTTACATGCATTTGCATCAATTAACAAAGTGCTAACATTCAACATTAAGCTGTAACATAGCCAAAAAACAAAAAGAAAAGGTACACTCAAAAAACTTTCTCCAAATAACCTACTTTAAGTAGAAGATTTTTAAAGAGAAGAGTTCTTTTGAGTTACCTTTATTAAATTCCATATTTATCCTACCACATTTTCACTAACAATACTGTTTTTATTTTGCAAGCTCATAAATAGCTTGTGCATAGATTGCTGTTGCTTTTAACAGATCTTCTACTATGATATATTCATCCTTTTGGTGAGCAACATCTGGTCTTCCGGGAAACAACGGACCAAATGCAACACCTGCTTCTAATGATCTTGCATATGTTCCGCCACCAATAGCGATTAATTCAGCTTTTTCACCTGTTTGTTCTTCATAAACCTTTTTCAGTGTTTGAATTAATGGATTGCTTTCCTCTACATGATGTGGCTTCGAGTCTGAAAATGCATCTACTTTGAAGCCTTTCACCTTCGAAAAACCTTCATTTATTCGATCTGAGTCACCTGTTACAGGATAACGGATATTTACTCCAATTGTGCCTAACTGATTTTCCTGATAAGACATAACTCCTGCATTAACAGTTAATTCACCACTTATTTCATCTACAATGGCAAGGTTCAATTTTTCACCTCGTGTATCATTAGAAAAATTGTCCACTATTGTTTTAATATAATGGCTACCTTTTGAATCTAATTCATACTGCGATAAAAATGCAGCTAGCAATAATCCAGCATTTACACCATTATTTGGTTCCATAGCATGTGCAGAAACACCTTCAATTTCTAGATGCAAAACATCGTTATTACTTTCACAGTGACCTTTAACATTCTCTTTTTCAATATATGTTTGAAAAGCACCCTTGATAGAGTTGAATTCATCACAGTTCTTAATTACTGCTTTCGCTAAATCAGGAACCATATTAAATCTTCTTCCTGATTTAAATGACTTAAGAACATAATCACTATCACTAGTACCAATGTTATTAATAGATTCTTGTTTTAACGTTAGATCTATAATCCCCTTTTCCGCAAAGATAATTGGAAAATCTGCATCTGGTGCAAATCCAAGTTCAGGCATTTTTTCATGTTTAAAATAATGCTCAACACAACGCCAATCACTTTCCTCATCAGTACCTATAATCATTCTTACATTCTTTGTAAGAGGTAAACCAAGCTCTTTTACGATCTTCATTGCATAAAATGCAGCAATAGTTGGTCCCTTATCGTCCATTGCTCCTCTAGCAAAGATTTTACCATCTCTTATCTCTGCCCCGTAAGGATCACTTGTCCACCCATCACCTTCTGGAACAACATCCACGTGGCAAAGTACGCCAACAATTTCTTCCCCACTTCCCTGTAATTCAATATGACCAGCATATCCATTAAGGTTTTTTGTTTGAAATCCTTCTTTTTCACCTAATTGCAATAAATGTGTAAAAGCCTCATTTATTCCTCTTCCAAATGGTGCACCATCACTTATTGAGTCTTCATCTAAAACACTTTTTATTTTTAAAAATGATTGTGTGTCTTTTATTAAGTCTTCTTTTCTTATTTCTACTTCTTGATTCCAATTCATTATGTATACCTCCTAGTAGTACAAATCTTTCAGTCCTTTACTAACATACCAGACACTTACAGTAGATAAAAGAGAGAAACTATTTCTACTCTCAATACTACATAAAATTAATATGAAAGAAAAATAAAAAAATATACTTTTACACCTCTAATTTTAAAAAACCACTTGCAAAAACGCCTAAAAACGAATATTATTATAAAGGTTTTCATCAATGTTCGTAAAAACACAGGGGGTTCACATGTTCAAATTAGCAGAAAACAACACAAATGCTCGTACTGAAATCATAGCGGGAATTACGACCTTCTTAACAATGGTTTATATTGTTGTCGTTAATCCGATTATTCTGGCTGATGCTGGAGTACCATTTGATCAAGTATTTACAGCTACAATTATTGCAACAATTATTGGTACTCTCTGGATGGCTTTATCAGCAAACTATCCCATTGCGATCGCTCCTGGAATGGGTTTAAATGCATATTTTGCTTATTCCGTAGTAGGGGCAAATGAAAATATTACTTATGCTACAGCATTTTCAGCAGTATTTATTGCTGGTATTTTATTTGTTATTTTATCTTTAACACCATTTCGTAAAAAATTAATAGAAGCCATTCCCAGTAATTTAAAGCATGGTATCACAGCAGGAATTGGACTTTTCATTGCATTTATTGGCCTCCGCTTAACTGGTATTGTAACATCTGATCCTAACAACTTAGTTGCATTAGGTGATCTTCATTCTCCATCAGTTGTACTAGCTTTAATTGGACTTGCAGTAACATTAGTATTAATGAGCTTAAATGTTCATGGTGCTCTTTTTATCGGTATGGTGATCACAGCGTTAATTGCTTTTTTCACCGGGCAACTTGTTTTTACACAAGGGTTCTTCGCTTTACCGAGCTTACCAGAAGGCTTAATTGTAGCAAATCCATTCACTGCAATTGGTGATGTTATTTCACATGGCTTATATGCCGTTGTGTTTTCTTTCTTATTAGTTACTATATTTGATACAACAGGTACAATGATTGGTGTAGCTCAACAAGCAGGTTTAATGAGAGGCAATGAGCTTCCTAAAGCACGTACTGCTCTATTAGCTGATTCTGCAGCTACCACTGTTGGAGCTATGTTTGGAACAAGTCCAACGAGTGCATACATTGAATCGTCAGCAGGAGTTGCAGCAGGCGGAAGAACAGGGTTAACTACACTTACAGTTGCCATATTATTTGGTTTTACTTTATTATTTAGTCCTTTAATTGGTGCAGTTTCTGGCATATCAGCTATTACTGCTCCTGCACTTATTATTGTAGGAAGTTTAATGATGGGTGCTATTTCTGAAATTAATTGGAAAGAACTAGATGAAGCATTTCCAGCATTTCTAGTAGTTTTAAGTATGCCCCTCACTTCAAGTATTGCAACAGGTATTGCTTTAGGATTTATCTCATATCCTTTGATGAAAATTGCAAAAGGAAAATGGAAAGAAGTTCATCCATTTGTTTATCTTTTCGCTGTACTATTTTTCATACAACTAGCATTTATTGGTGGACATTAATTACTAGATATAGAAATTCACAAATATTAAACAAAAGAGGCTGGGACATAAGTATTTAAGCAAATGATAAACCCGAATTATTAGGTGATATTACAATTAATCAATCGCCTAATAATTCGGGTTTTTATTTGTTGTTATTGGCTGTCATCAATAGATTCTTTGATTTTGCATACTAATTTCTAAGAACTAGTGGAATGGAGCGGAAGACACTCGGGCACCTACTTAGAATTGAGGAAAGCGAGTGTCTGCAGCGCAATGGAACGAACTTATTTCTTTCAGCTTAACTGAATTTAGATTACAGCCTTTTCTAATGTTATTGTTTTGTTAAAATAAGTGGTCCTTCTTTTGTAATGGCAATCGTATGTTCATATTGAGCTGATAGCTTGCCATCAATTGTTCTAGCCGTCCATTTGTTATCATCCATTTTTGATTGCCATGCGCCCAAATTGACCATTGGCTCAATTGTAATAACCATACCTTCTTTTAAACGAACCCCTTTATTTTGTTCACCATAATGAAGGATCGTTGGTGCTTCATGAATCGTTCTGCCAATACCATGACCGGTAAAATCTCTTACGACAGACACCCCTTCACCTTCAACATACGATTGAATTGCATAGCCGATGTCTCCGATTCGATTACCAATAACTGATTGAGCAACAGCACGATTCAATGCTTCCTCTGTAATATGCAAAAGACGAGTTGCTTCATCAGAAACCTCACCAACAGCATATGACCAAGCTGAATCTGCTAGTGCGCCATTTAAGTTAACAACCATATCAATTGTCACAATATCGCCGTTCTGCAGTGGTGTATTTCTTGGGAATCCATGGCAAATTTCATCATTAATTGATGCACAAGTTGCATATTCATAACCTTTATATCCTTTTTGTTCAGGAGTAGCACCATGTTGAGCTAAATACTCATCAACAAATTTATCAATCTCTAGCGTTGTAACACCAGGCTTTATCATTTTAGCTATCTCTTTATGACACTTTGCTAATAGCTGCCCAGCTTTGTGCATTAAATCTATTTCACGTTTACTTTTTAATATAATCAAAAACAATTCCCTCCGTTAGCCACTTATATCTATTTATATATATGCAAAAGAGTACCACAAGATGAAACACTATTCAAAATGAATATGGTCTTTTCAAGTTATTTTGAATTATTCTCTTTAGAACTAAGCTGTACCTTCACCATCTTTTACAATCAATATGGTTGCTATATCAGAAATGAAAATACTGTTGAAAGAATGGTTAAGAATAAAACAAATAAAATAGCAGGTAGCACAATTAATTTTTCACATTTCTTTTGTGAAAGAAACACATAGTCCTCCTTACCATAATCTTTAGATAAATATGGATTTTGCTTGATTATTTCTTTAAATAGTAAAATAAGCCATTCTTTAAAGAAAAACCAAAAGGCTATAAAAGTAAGCCATTTTAACCATATTGGTGTTAATAAAACCATCGTACATGTAATGGAAATAAGCTGCAGATAATTAATTACATTTGATTTTCCTCGTAAAAACTCCTTGATAAAAAGCTCCGTAACACCATTTACAGGATTACGGTCACTAAAAATCCTTGTAGAATTACGCCATAATAGCCATGATTTCTTTTTAAGCTTTTTTACCCTTGGTACGTTTATTTCAGGATTTACCGCAAACAAAAATCTGATTAACTTCCCTTTATTCTCTTGCTCCTTTTCTACATCAGTATAAAAAGTTTTATATTGACCTTGATAAACCTTTATTTGCCAAAGAGATAAGAAAAGAAATAGAACAGATACTACTATAGGGAAATTCATGTTATTTAATTGTGATCGCACAGCGAAATAAGAAACACATGCTAATAGCAAAAGCGAGAAAATATCTATAAACACTTTCTTAAGAGTACTTAAATGATATATGGCTTGTTTATAGGTCATGATTAACATATTTAAGCTAAAGAAATAAATAATAAGCTGAACATAATGACTTAATTTTAATGTATCAAAATGATTTGTTAGTGGTAACAAAAGCAAGTAAATACACAGCCATTTAAATAAGATTATACAAATAGAATATAGGGCACTTATATATCTTAGCTCCACCATTTTCGAGGTGTGTTGTATTAAATATAGCTGATCCGCTTCATCCATATATGTACGAATTAATCCTTGCCATGATAATAGATAACAGCCTAAGAAATAAACGAATATCGGAACATTACTTAACCATATTGGAAGTGAGTACCAAAAGGAATGATAAGCAATACCTCCAAATACAAGAGAAGGAATAAGCAGATAAACTATAATAGTCCAATCAAAAACAGATAGAAGAATGTTAGATTGATAACGCAAATCTAGCTTTGCACGTTTTATCCACAATTGTTTTCCATTCATCTCTAAGATCTTCCTTCAGCTATGATGTGGAAACAGTCTAGAAGAGATGAATCAGGTACTCCACTTGCTAGCTGTATTTTATCTAAAGTTCCCTCTGCTACAACTGTTCCATCTGAAATGAGGATAAAGCGATCACAAATCCTCTCAGCCGTATCAAGAACATGTGTAGACATTAATATGCTTGCTCCTCTTTTTCTTTCTTGCTCCATTATTTCTAAAAACCTTTTAATCGCACTAGGATCTAAGCCAATAAATGGTTCATCAATTATATAAACATCAGGCTTTAGTAAAAGGGCTTGTATGATCATTACTTTTTGCTGCATTCCCTTTGAAAAAGTTGCTGGCATTTCATGCTTCACTTTTTCCATTTTAAAAGCTTCAAGAAATTCACTGCTTCTTTGGATAAGCGTTGTATCGTCAATTCCATTAATGGATGCTAATAAATCTAAATGCTCCCACAATGTTAAATGTTCATAAAATATCGGCTTTTCAGGGATATATGCATATACACTTCCTTTTTTCCACATAACTTCACCATTAACATATTCTAAAACTCCTAATATTGTTTTAATCGTTGTGCTTTTCCCAGCACCATTTGGTCCGATAATTCCAATCAACTCACCACTTGATAAAGAAAAGTCAATGTCCTTTATAATTGATTGTTTTTCTTCATATCCTGCTTCATTTATTTTAACAGTTAACATATTCATCCATTTTCACTCCTTCTTTCTTTATACGATAACAATAGAAAAAAAGATTCATAAAAATATTCAAGAAAAACAAATTAATTGTCATAGTATTCAGAATAGGAGTCATATAAATTTATTATATTAAGTACGCGCGTGCTTACATAATTAGTTAGTGGTATTAAAAGTCTTCGTTTATTATCATTAACTCTTATTTCAACACCAGCTTTATTTTTAAAATTGGACTTCCTTAAGGATAATAATAATCAATATAATTGACTTAAAAAGTATTAAAAATGTAAATATTTCGTAAATTGAAACATTTCTCTGGATTATTTGTGTCGAAATCGTGTAAAATATTGTTGTAACGTTTTACCACTTAATAACATATGTATGAAGTGACATCTGAAGTTGCAGTCATCGAAAGGTTGTAGTAGGCATAGCCAGTGCGATCAAACGATAAGGAGTGGTTTTTTGAAACCTTCAACAAACCGTATGCTAACCAGAATCAAATCAGTCTACATGTTTATTAATGAACGAGGAACTGTGACAACACAACAACTCGTTGACGAATTTGGTATAACTCCTAGAACGATTCAACGTGATCTAAATGTATTAGCATACAACGATTTGGTTCACAGCCCAACAAGAGGTAAATGGTCAACTACAAATAAAAAAGTTAAAATGTCTTCGTAATATCTTATTATTAAAAATTAATTAAACTATACATAAAAGGAACCTTCTCGTAAAAGGTTCCTCTTTTTTTGGTATGAAATTTCTAGTTACTGCTCGTTCGTAACATCAATAGGTTGAGCGTTTCTTAAGGATTCTAGTTCATCTTCTGTTAATTCGCGATATTCCCCTGTTTTCAATTCATCTTCATCCAAAGAAATAGGTCCCATAGAAATTCTTTTTAAATACGTAACCTTTTTCCCTACAGATTCAAACATTCTTTTTACTTGATGATATTTCCCTTCAGTAATCGTGACATGGATCGTTGATGAGTCTCCAGATGTCAGAATTTCAAGTATAGCAGGTTTTGTAACATACCCATCATCAAGCTCGACACCTCGTCTGAATGATTCTATATCTTCATTGGTTACTTCCCCTAATATGTCAGCAAAGTAAGTTTTAGGCACATGTTTTTTTGGTGACAGTAGTTGATGTGACAGATGACCATCATTTGTTAATAACAATAAGCCTTCTGTATCTTTATCAAGACGCCCTACAGGAAATGGCTGACAAACAGCATCCTCCATTTGAAGCAAATCGATAACTGTTTCTTGTACTTCATCCTCTGTAGCCGAAAGATACCCCGCAGGTTTATTCATTAATAAATACACAAACTCCTTATATTCAACTCTATCTTCATTAACAGTAACTGTCTGTGCATCTGGATCCACTTGAGTTTTTGGATCCTTTATTGCCACACCATCCACTTTTACAACACCTGTTTTCAACATTTTCTTCACTTCTTTACGAGTGCCAAATCCAGAATTCGCTAATAATTTATCAATTCTCATTTCCTTACCCCCTATATATCCTTAGAAAAAAACTCGGCTGCATGCCGAGTTCGCGCATTATATAATTATCTTTATTTTATCCGAAATTCAGATGTTTCAATCTACTCAACTGATTTTGCTTTAGGAAAGAAACGTTTTAGCTTGTTTCCTAATAGTTTCTCAAGTAGATGTGAGCGATAAGCTAAGTATAAATAAATTGCTGCACCTAATAAAACCGAACAACCACCTATAATAACAGATTGCATCCTACCATCAGCATAGTTAATAAATATACTTAAAACAGATTGAGAAACAGACACAGCCAGACCCATAAATATTGATAACATAATAATTAACACTGATCGTTTTATTAATAATTTAAACGAAAAGCCCGCATGCCGCTTAATCATTGCAAAACCATATAATAAGGATACAGAATAGCCTGCAGCTGTTGCCAAAATTGATCCAACACCTTCAAACAATTGAATAAGTGTAGAATTTAGAGCAAGCTTTACAATTATTCCTATGATCAAACTAATAACAGCCAGCTTTTGTTTATTTATTCCTTGTAAAATTGCAGCATTAACTGTAAAAAGTGAAAATAGTAATGCGATTGGTGCATACCACATTAAAATATGTTTACCTATTTCTTCAGATGTACCTGCATAAAAGATATTGTACGCAGGACCTGCTAAAACAGATAATCCGACAACTGCTGGTAAAACTAAAAACATAATGATTTGTAACGTCTGATTTATTTGCTTATGAAGCAAAGCTCGATTATTACTAGTAAATGATTCTGTTATTGTTGGAATTAACGTTAAACCGAATGCTGTTGCTAGTGATACTGGAATCATAACTAATTTTGGAACGTACAGGAGTAAAACTGTATACATATCTAATGTATAGGATTTTTCATTTCCTACACTCAACATGGCACGGTTAAATGTATTTGTATCTATATAATTATAGATCGGGATTGCTAAGCCCACAAAAACAAAGGGACCAGCATATCGAAAGACTTCTTTAAACAACGTTCCAATTGGTATTGGCTCTGACTCAACAGCTTCAGTCTGCATCGCTAAAAGTGAGTGCTTTCGACGTATCCAATATACTAATAGAACTAGTAGCCCACCTATCGCTCCTACAAATGCAGCAAATGTTGCATAACCTATCGCTAAAACAAGATCACCATTTAACACATTGAGTATTAAATAAGTTGATGTTAATAAAAATACGATTCGTACTAATTGTTCAACTACCTGTGAAACAGCTGTTGGTCCCATCGATTGATGTCCTTGAAAAAAACCTCGAATGAGACTCATTAATGGAACTATTATAAGAGCAATACTGACCATTCGAATAACAAAAATCGCATCATCTACTGTCACGCCATTGAGATTCTCATCTGCAAGAGCACTTATAGCTAACATAGGTGCAAATGCATATAAAAGAGCAAAAGCAATAAAGCCGGTAGCTAACATCACCACAATACCAGATTTAAACATCCTTCGACTTGTTTGGTAATCTCCCATTGAATTATATTTAGATACAAATTTTGAAATAGCTGCAGGAAATCCCGCAGTTGCAATACTCAAAAAGATTGTATATTGTGCGTAACCAGTTTGAAACAAACCACCACCAGTTGTTCCAACCATTGCAGCAAAAGGAATAAGATAAATCATTCCTAATATTCTTGAAACATATGTACCTAACGTTAATATAAACGTTCCTCTTAAAAGTTTATTCGACATAATTCTGCTTCACCATTCTTCTCTATGAAGATTCAACTTTTCTATTTTACCATAATCCTACGCTTATACCATAAGTTTGTATTTAGCTTAACCAGATTTCACTTATCATAAATATGTCTTATTTTACATTTTTTTTGGTTTTTCTTTTTCTTCAAGTATAATATGAGAAGCAAACTTAATAAATGAAGGTGTGAATAACCAATGAAGTATGATGTTGTTGTAATAGGCGGTGGACCATCAGGATTAATGGCAGCAATTGCCGCTGGAGAAAAAAAAGCAAAAGTTCTTCTTTTAGACAAAGGAAATAAACTTGGAAGAAAGCTTGCTATCTCTGGTGGAGGGCGCTGCAATGTGACAAACCGTTTACCAATAGATGAAATCATCAAACATATACCTGGTAACGGAAGGTTTTTATACAGTGCTTTCTCTGAATTTAGTAATGAAGATATTATTAAATTCTTTGAAAATCTAGGTATTCAGCTAAAAGAGGAAGATCATGGACGAATGTTTCCAGTGAGTGATAAAGCTCAATCAGTAGTCGATGCGTTACTAAGTGAATTACAGCGATTAAATGTAACCATTCGTACAAATGAGCCAGTTAAAGATGTGATTTATGATGAAGAAAAAGTACAAACTGTAAAGCTTGTTAGTGGTGAAGCAATACGAACAAAGGCAGTTGTACTAGCAGTTGGTGGAAAAAGTGTACCACATACAGGAAGTACCGGAGATGGTTATGCTTGGGCTGAGAAGGCGGGACATTCAATTGCTGAACTTTTTCCAACTGAAGTACCACTTACATCAAATGAACGTTTTATTCAAGATAAAACGCTGCAAGGTCTTTCTTTAAGGGATGTTGCCTTAAGTGTTTTAAATCCAAAAGGAAAGCCTATTATTACTCATAAAATGGATATGATTTTTACCCATTTTGGAATTTCAGGTCCAGCAGTTTTAAGATGTAGTCAATATGTTGTAAAAGCGATGAAAAAATTTAAAACAAATGCTATTACAGTTAGTATTGATGCTGTTCCTTCAATAAACGAAGAACAACTGTTTCAATCGATTGTCAAGGATTTAAAGCAAGATGCAAAAAAGGCAATTAAAAATGTCCTAAAAGGCCTTTTACCAGAAAGATATTTACTATATTTATTAGAAAAAAATGATATTGATACACTAGTAACATACGATAATCTTTCAAATGAAAAGCTCCGATCATTTGTGAAGGATTGTAAGCAATTTCAATTTAATGTTCATGGAACATTATCACTTGAAAAAGCATTCGTGACTGGTGGTGGTGTTTCTGTAAAAGAAATACATCCACGTGAAATGTCATCAAAATTCAAAGCTGGTCTTTATTTCTGTGGAGAAATTCTAGATATCCATGGCTATACAGGTGGCTATAATATTACATCAGCTTTAGTAACTGGTCGTCTTGCCGGAATGAATGCTGCTATTTATTCACAAACTGATTAACCCTCATTATAATTTCTGGTCATATTAAGTTCATTAATCAAATATAGTATATTGATACATTTTTTCATGTAAAGGATGTGAATAGATGTTAAAGGTTGCTTTATTTGATGAAGAACATGAGAAAGACTTAGAAGAAGGGTTAAATATTTTTTTAGCAGATTTGAGTGAAGGACAGGTTCAAGATATAAAATACAGTGTTGCTGTTACAACAGATGATGAAGGAGATCAGCTTTACTGTTTTTCTGCACTTATTATTTATCGTGAAAGCTAATCCAAAGGGTTATTTTAATACAACTCAGATATAAGAGTATCGTTCCATTTCGCAGCATTACACTATCCTATTTTAATAGAATCACAAGCAAAACTCTTTAAGCAAACAAACAAATACAAAAGAAGACTACCTTTTCCAAATGGGATAGGTAATCTTTTTTTGTATTTGTTCTATTTTTTCCTTAGTGTGTAGGTAAGGGAAATTGCTAATACAGACTATGGTTTTAATCTCTAGCTCAAATATGTACAATTAATTATTTGACAATTAAATCATATTTTAACCTATCTGACTTTTTGGTTTTGTTTCTCCGTTATAATCAAGCATACCGCCAGCCATGTTCACAACGTTATAGCCTTTATCTTGTAAATATGCACAAACATTCCCACTACGAGCACCAGAGCGACAAATAAAAATTGTTTCTTTTTCTTTATCAATTGCGTCTATTTGATCTGGTATGTCATTCATTCGAATATGTCTTGCTTGAGGAATCATTCCTGCTTCAACCTCTTCATCTTCTCGAACATCTATTAATTCAATTTTCTCACCTTTTTCAAGCTTTTGTTGAATTTCCTCAGGAGAAATCTCTTTAATTTCGTACATTGTGTTACACCCCTTCAATTTTAATATATGCATTATAACAAATGTATACGATGTAGTACCAGTAAGCAAGGCATTAGAATACTCAAAAAGATCTAACAAAAACAGCTCGCAAGATAGTTTCACCTTACGAGCTGCTAATTGAAATTTTTAATTTGCAACAATATTAACAAGTTTTCCAGGAACAGCAATCACTTTGCGAATTGTTTTTCCTTCTACTTGCTCTTTTACACGATCATCTTCTAGAGCAATTTGTTCTAGTTGATTCTTTGTTACATCTTTTGCAACAAGAAGCTTAGCACGGACTTTTCCGTTAACTTGTACAACAATTTCCACTTCATTTTCAACTAATTTTGCTTCATCAAAAGCAGGCCATGCTTCATAAGTAATTGTTGTGCTATGACCAAGCTTACTCCATAATTCCTCTGCTAAGTGAGGAGCAATTGGCGAAACTAATTTCACAAAACCTTCAACATACTCTTTAGGTAGTGTTGTTGCTTTATAAGCGTCATTAATAAATACCATTAATTGAGAAATAGCTGTGTTAAAACGAAGTCCCTCTAAATCTTCTGTCACTTTTTTCACTGTTTGATGGTAAACTCGCTCAAGATCCTCATTTGCTTCATCAACAACCTTTGGACTTATCTGACCGCTGTCTTCAATAAATAAACGCCAAATTCGATCTAAGAAACGTCTTGATCCATCAAGACCAGTTGTAGACCATGCAATTGAAGCTTCTAAAGGTCCCATAAACATTTCATACATACGTAATGTATCTGCACCATGTGATTCAACAATTTCGTCTGGGTTGACAACATTACCTTTAGATTTACTCATTTTTTCATTATTTTCTCCAAGAATCATACCTTGGTTAAATAATTTTTGGAATGGCTCTTTTGTAGGAACAACACCGATATCATATAAGAACTTATGCCAGAAGCGTGCATAAAGTAAGTGAAGAACAGCATGTTCTGCTCCACCAATATAAATATCTACTGGTAACCATTGCTTTAATTTTGCATCATCTGCAAGTGCTTCACTGTTTTTTGGATCAATATAACGTAAGTAGTACCAGCAGCTTCCTGCCCATTGTGGCATTGTATTTGTTTCACGGCGACCTTTTTTACCTGTTTCTGGATCAACAACATTTACGAAATCAGAAATGATCGCAAGTGGTGATTCCCCAGTTCCTGAAGGTCTGATTTCAGTAGTTTTCGGTAAAACAAGTGGCAGCTCTTCTTCTGGAACAGCAGACATTGTGCCATCTTCCCAATGGATAATTGGAATTGGCTCACCCCAATAACGTTGACGGCTAAATAACCAATCACGAAGACGGTAAGTGACTTTCTTTTCACCTTTACCATTTTCCTCAAGCCAAGATATCGCCTTTTCAATCGCTTCTTGTTTAGCTAGTCCATTTAAGAAATCAGAGTTTACATGCTCTCCATCGCCTGTATAAGCCTCTTTTGTTACATCGCCACCACTAACAACTTCTTTAATTGGAAGATCAAACTTCACAGCGAATTCATAATCACGTTCATCATGTGCAGGAACAGCCATAATTGCACCTGTGCCATAAGTTACAAGTACGTAGTCAGCAATCCATATTGGCATTTTTTCACCATTAACAGGATTGATTGCATAAGCTCCAGTAAAAACACCTGATTTCTCTTTCGAAAGCTCAGTACGCTCAAGGTCACTTTTGTGCTTCACTTCATCAATATAAGCTGCTACAGCATCTTTTTGCTCAGGAGTCGTAATTTTATCAATAAAAGAATGCTCTGGTGCTAAAACAGCATAAGTTGCACCAAATAATGTATCCGGACGTGTTGTAAACACGGTAAAGTTCTCATCATGCTTTTCAATTTCAAATGTAACATGAGCTCCTTCTGAACGTCCGATCCAATTGCGTTGCATATCTTTAATGCTTTCAGGCCAATCCACATCTTCAAGATCTTCAAGTAAACGATCTGCATAAGCAGTTATTCTCAACATCCATTGTTTCATTGGACGGCGTTCAACAGGATGTCCACCACGCTCACTTTTTCCGTCTATTACTTCTTCATTTGCTAAAACGGTTCCAAGTGCAGGACACCAGTTTACAGGCACTTCATCTACATATGCTAAGCCCTTTTTATAAAGTTGTAAAAAGATCCATTGTGTCCATTTGTAATACTCAGGATCAGTTGTATTTACTTCACGATCCCAGTCATAAGAAAACCCTAGTGCTTGAATTTGTCTTCTGAAATTATTAATGTTTTGCTCTGTAAATTCTGCAGGGTCATTCCCAGTATCAAGTGCATATTGTTCAGCTGGTAAACCGAATGCATCCCACCCCATTGGATGAAGAACATTAAAGCCTTGCATACGCTTCATACGAGATAAAATATCTGTAGCTGTATAGCCTTCAGGATGTCCTACATGAAGACCTGCACCTGAAGGATATGGAAACATATCAAGTGCATAAAACTTTGGTTTTTCTGCATCCTCTGTTGTTTTAAACGTTTTGTTAGAAAGCCAGTAATCTTGCCATTTTTTCTCAATATCTTGGTGATTGAAGCTCATTTGTTTTCCTCCTTAATGCTATGTATGTTTATGTTGATATAAAAATAAATTTAATTTGAACGGGACAAAGTGCTTCTAATTTAAAGGTGCTGTTAAAATTTGTTGTTGATTTCCGTTACAGGCATTCGCTTTCCGCGGGCGGTCCGGGAGCCTCCTCGGCGCAAGCGCCTGTGGGTTCTCTCCCTACGACACGCTTCTCCCGCAGGAGTCTCATGCCTTACACTCCAATCAACAAAGTGCTAAAAATAACATCAAGCTTTAATATAGCCAATTTAAAAAAGAATTTTAGTACTACAAAGAAAAAACCCCACATCCCAAACAAGGGACGAGAGGTTTAAATCCCGTGGTACCACCCAACATTGACATAATGATTATATGTCCACTTTGACATCCGTAACGTGGATAGACGACAAACATTACTTCACCATTTTGGCTTTCACATTTGTAACTCAAAGGCGAGTTCATAAGCAAAATTGATTGACTTGCACCACCCGTCAATTCTCTGAAACAATTTTTGCTAATTACTATTCCTTCTCTCCGTTCATATCGTATACATGTTAAGGTTATTTTATATAAATTTGTCGGGATATGCAAGTCAATTAGAAAGGCGTAACTTAATTACGACTTGTTCAGAATAGAAAATAACACAAAGTGACTCGTGAAAAGCACAAGTCGCTTTGTGTTAAATGTTCTATTGTACTGTATACCCACCATCCATAACAATTGCCTGACCTGTTACACCTTTTGCTTTATTGCTTGCTAAAAATAAAGCATAATCAGCTATCTCTTGTGCTGCTAACAATCTTTTTTGTGGAATTAGAGGATATAATACTTCTTCAAGAACATCTTCTATAGGAACATTCCTTGTTTTTGCCAAATCTTGAAGTTGATTTCGTACAAGTGGGGTATCAACATACCCCGGACAAAGTGAATTCACAGTGATTCCATGCTCTGCTCCTTCTAACGCAGCTACTTTTGTTAAACCAATAACACCATGTTTTGCACTATTATAAGCCGCTTTTCCAGCAAACCCAATTAATCCATTAATGGATGCTATATTTAAAATCCTTCCAAATTTCTGCTTTTTCATAATTGGAAAAACATATTTTGTCGTAATAAAGGGTGCGACAAGCATCACTTTTGTTAGTAACTCAAACTTTTCTGTTGGGAAATCTTCAATATGTGCAACATGCTGTAAGCCTGCATTGTTTATAAGTGTATCAATTCTTCCATACTCTTCTATCGTTGTGTTAATCACTTGAATGATCTCTTGCTCCTTTGTCACATCACACTTTAATCCTAGAGCTTGATTACCTTCATTTTGAATTTTTCTTGCACTTTCTATTACTTTAGCTTCATTTAAATCGGTCAAAACGACTATGGCACCTTCACTTGCAAATGCTTTTGCTAGTTCAAAGCCAATTCCTCCTGCCGCACCTGTAACTAATACAACTTGATTTGAAACCATCGTTAATAACCTCCGAATCTATAGATTTCTTTATATCCCTAATCCTAAAGAAAATAAAATAATCGCTAATATAACTCCTAAAAGAGGAACAATGACTGTGACTGCCCCTACTGGGTTATAGGCATCTTGATGTGATTCACCACAAATTGCCCGAACAGTTGTTACAACATAACCATTATGTGGTAGCGAATCTAACGCACCAGAAGATATCGCTACTACACGATGTAATGCTTCAGTATTAACGCCCATATCCATGTAATGAGGAGCGAGTAAAGGTAAAGCAATTGCTTGACCTCCAGAAGCTGATCCAGTCATACCGGCTATAACACTTACGGCTATTGCTCCACCTATAAGTGGACTTCCTGGTATACTTGTCATGGCATTTACCGCAACCTCAAATGCTGGTACTGCCTTTGCTACTCCCCCGAAACCAACAACAGCAGCAGTATTTCCTAAAGCTAATAACGCACCAAGTGTACCTTCAGAAACCGCGTTCCAAAATGATTTGAAATATTTACGATTTAATAAATAAGTAGCAATCACGCCACCAAGCAATGCGATAATTAAAGCAGATTGCTGGAGGGAGTCATGAAATACAAATGAAATAATAAGAACAACTACTAATGGCACTAATCCTGTTAAAGGATGTGGTAATGCTTTATCTTCATTTACAGGATCATTTTCTCTTGCAATAAAGCTTTCTCCTCGTGAAATAGCTTTTTTAATCATTTTACCTAGCCACCAATAACCAAATACCATCATAAAAACAGCAACAATTAAACTTACTTCCCAGCCTGCATATGGAGATGTTCCTAAATATTCAATTGGAATCCAGTTTTGAATTTCTGGTGATCCAGCTGATGTCATCGTAAAAGTCACTGAACCAAACGCCAATGCTGCTGGAATAAATCTTCTTGGCAAGTTCGCTTCTCTAAATAAACTAACTGCCATCGGGTAAACAGAAAACGCTACAACAAACAAGCTAACTCCACCATAAGTTAAAACAGCACAAGCAATAATGATTGCTAAAACCGCTCTTTTCATTCCTAACTTACTAACAATCCACTTAGAAACACTATCAGCTGCACCGCTGTCCTCCATAACTTTTCCAAAGATTGCTCCTAGTAAAAACATTAAGTACCATGAAGCGATAAATCCTGAAAAGCCTGTCATATAGTTTCCTACAAAGTTAGCTTCCCCTTCACCAACTAATTGAGGAAAAAGCGGTAGCCCACTAAGCACCGCAACAAACAAAGCACACAACGGTCCAGCTACTAATAAATTCATTCCCCTCATCGTTAGAAAAATTAAAAGTGCTAAACCGCCTATTAAGCCGATCATACTAAACATGTTAAATCCCCCTTTGTTTGACTATTTTCTTAAGAAGAAGACGAAACTTTAACATTCTCACAAACTATTAAGTTAGCAGCAGTCGATTTTAAAACATCCTCAATTGTATAACCTTCCAATACCTCGCTTAAGAACATTCCATTATTTCTTATATCAATCACAGCTCGATCAGTAATAATTCTGTCTACAACACCTTTTCCTGTTAATGGCAGACTACATTGTTTAACAATTTTAGGTTGACCATTTTTTGAAACATGTTCCATAATGACTACAATCTTCTTTGCACCATGAACTAAATCCATGGCACCACCCATTCCTTTAATCATCTTTCCTGGTATCATCCAATTTGCTAAATCACCACTCTCTGAAACTTCCATTCCACCTAATATTGCTAAATCAATATGTCCTCCCCGAATCATCGCAAATGACTCTGCACTATTAAAAAAACTTGAACCAGGAATTGCTGTAACCGTTTCTTTACCTGCATTAATTAAATCTGCATCAACTTCTTCTTGTGTTGGATAAGGACCAATACCAAGCAAACCATTTTCAGACTGTAAAACAACAAATTTATCAGGCTGAATATAATTTGCTACTAATGTAGGCATACCAATACCTAAATTCACATAGTAACCGCTTTCAATTTCCTGTTCAGCACGTCTTGCAATGATTTCGCGAATAGTACCTTTACTCATAGTAGCTCCTCCTGTCGAACTGTTAGCCTTTCAATTCGTTTTATTTGTTCCCCAACAATCAGATGCTGCACATATATACTTGGTGTATGAACATGTTGTGGAGCCATTTCCCCTATCTCCTTCATTTCCTCGATTTCAGCAATTGTTATTTTTCCAGCCGCTGCAATCATAGGATTAAAGTTTTGAGCTGTTTTGTTGTATTGAAGATTTCCCAGACGATCTCCTCGCCATGCTCTGACAAAACTAACATCTGCAGTTAGTGCTGTTTCTAATAAATATTCTTTTCCATCAAACGTTCGAACTTCTCTACCTTCAGCAATTTGCGTACCAACACCTGCAGGCGTATAAAATGCCGGTATACCTGCACCACCTGCTCGAATTCTTTCTGCTAACGTGCCTTGTGGTATTAGCTCCACCTCAATTTCATTTGCTAGCACTTGTCTTTCAAACTCTTTATTTTCACCAACGTAGGATGCAATCATCTTTTTTATTTGTCTATTTTTCAAAAGTAAGCCAAGTCCCCAATCATCAACACCACAATTATTGGAGATAACAGTCAGATCTTTTACTCCTGTTTCAACTAAGGCCAAAATTAAGTTTTCAGGAATTCCACAAAGTCCAAATCCACCTACCATAATTGTTGATCCATTTTGAACATCTTGAACTGCTTCGTGAAATGATTGAAAAATGTGTTTCATATTCTTCCTCCTTTCTTATACATGAATATAATTGCAAGATATGTGCCAACATCTATTATGCTGTTAATCTTTAAGAAAATAGACACATATGAAACAGGTTTTTTCCGAATTACTGGAATTGGTTCAAAAATGATAACTTGTCCATGATCAGTAATGTCTTATACAGCAACATAAAAAAGAACAGTCCATATTTCTGGACTGTTTTCCGATTTTCTGGAATGAATTAAGTTATATGATGCTTTTGAATTTTGTCATACATGCTAGATTTACTGATTCCAAGAGCTTTTGCAGCTTTTCTTTTATCTCCTTCGAATTTCTTTAATGTTGATAGTAAAATATTCTTTTCCGCCTCAATTAACATTTCTTTTAATGAAGTTGCTTTTGTCTGAAAAATAGTTTTTTCTTTTATGTAATCTGGTATGCTTTCAAGCGTAATAACATCAGATTTCGCCAGATGAATTGCAGCTTCGATTATATTTTCTAACTCACGAATATTCCCTTGCCAGTGATAATGCTGAAAGGTATTCATCACATCTTCATGAATGAGTGAAATTCGTTTACCTGTTCGTAATGAAACTTTTTTTATAAAATGCCGCACAAGAGTTTCAAGATCTTCCAGCCTTTCCCGAAGTGGAGGGATAAACAGAGGAATCACGCTAATTCTGTAATATAAATCACTACGAAAACTATTGCTTTCCATAAGTACTTCTAAAGGACGATTAGTTGCCGTAATGACTCTAACATCCAATGGAATTGTTTTAGATGATCCTACAGGTTCAACCTCTTTTTCTTGAAGTACACGAAGTAATTTCACCTGCATATGTGCACTCATGTCACCAATTTCATCAAGAAAAATAGTTCCCCCATTTGCTAGTTGAAACTTCCCCTTTTTGCCGCCTTTCTTAGCTCCGGTGAAGGCACCGTCTTCATATCCAAATAGCTCTGATTCAAGTAGCTGCTCTGGAATTGCTCCACAGTTGACCTTAATAAAAGGCTTTTCACTGCGATGACTTAACAAATGAATACTGTGTGCAAACAATTCCTTTCCTGTCCCACTTTCACCTCTAATTAACACTGAGCTATCGGTAGCTGCAATGGATTTTACTCTATCTTTTAATTCGTTCATTATAGACGAGTTAGAATGGATATCATTAAGGGTATATTTGGCACCAGTGGTTTCTTGTTGATCAATAAATGATTGAATAGATGAAAGATGATGTCGTACATGGGAGTTCATTTCATGCCATTCCTTTGTATCACGAAACATCACAGTACCAAAAGCTCCAACAACCTTATTTTCTGCAAAAATCGGAATTCGATTTGCAATCATATAATTTCCACGAATATATTGAAGATCAGCTATTTCCTCTTCTCCGCTTTCAACCACAATATGCATTCTTGTATTTTCAATTACTTTGGTAACATGCTGGCCGATCACTTCATCTTTATTCACTTCACAAAAACGGCAATAATTTTCATTCATATAAATAACTTTACCTTTAGCATCAACAATAACAATCCAGACGTAAGCGTTTTCAATAACTGTTTCAAAAATTTCCTTCGCATATGGAAAACGTTGATTTAACATTATACCTACCCCTAGCAAACTCTTTTTCTATTATCGTATCATAAAGCAACTTCTCAAAATAGCAGGAAATGGTCAAAGAAGCTTGGTTGTTTACGTCTACATGAAGAGAAAAAAAACAAAACTTCTCATAAATTGCTGTGAGATTTATAGTACAAGTCCAATTTAAATTGCTATTTACCAAAATTGAGTTTTTTTGATGTAGTTTTTTCTATATATTTGGCTACGATATATAGTCCTTTTCAGTAATCGTTCAACTTTTTAGGTTAATCATTCAACTTTTGGCGATAATCATTCAACTTTTAACGTTAATCATTCAACTTTCATGTATATTCCATCATTCGACAAATTTCGCTAACCCATATCCACCGCCTCCCCCACATTTGCTGCACCAAGCAAAAAAGGGGTCAGACCCCAATTTCGCTTGGTGTTTGATCCCCTTTTACCGCTACAGTCAGTTTTTTGTCATAAAGGATGGTTGTGAAGATTCCAATTGTTAAGAGACCGATGATAATGTAGAAAAGTAGATTCATATTGTAATAATCTACAACAAAGCCGCCAAGAAGGGGTCCGATCATTCTTCCACCAGTTGCAGTACTGTTCACAAAGCCTTGATAAAAGCCTTGTCTTCCTTTAGGAGCTAAATCATTTGCAATTGTAGGAACAGCAGGCCAAATAAGCATTTCACCAATTGTTAAAATCACCATTGCAACTAAAAATCCTGTAAATTGTTCAGCATATGATGCGACAATAAAAGATCCAATAAAAATGACAAATCCGATCACCATCTGTTTTTTAATGGTTTTTGCAAAACGCTTAACAAATAAGGAAATAAGAGGCTGACCACATACAATTAATACACCATTAATTGTCCATAACAAGCTATATTGGTGTAAAGGAATATTTAAACTTTGTGTATGAGAAGAAATTGTTGAAGGCCATTGCACATATCCAACCCAGCATAATAAGTACCCTGTACATAAAATAACAAGAGCCGTGAATTTTGTGCGATTTTTGACAACACCTTTTTGATCTAATATTGAAGTTTGGCTACCTTGTGCTCCATCAATATTTCGATACCCGAAGAATGCAATTAAGAAAAAGACAGCATACAGTGCTGCATTCGCTATAAATATATAATTAAATGATACAGAAGCAACAATTCCACCTAAAGAGGCTCCAGCTGCTACTCCGACATTTTGTGCAACATATATGGCATTAAATGATTTTCGACCACCTTCTGGCCAAACTGTACCTGCAAGCGCATATGTAGCAGGAAATACAATCCCAGATCCAAAGCCTATGAGTATAAGTAAATACATGTAAACAGGCCATTGGTGAAAAAACATAAGAGTTATTACAGACACGAGCGTAATGATAATGCCTAATAGTATTGATTTATAACCACCGATTTTATCAAACAAAATACCGCCAACTAAGTTACCAATAACACTAGCCGCAGCATTAAGCATTAATACAAAGCCAGCTACAGTTAACGATTTCCCGAGATGTTCATGGATATAAATTGTATTAAGTGGCCATAAAAAAGAGGCTCCGGTCACATTGATCATCATCCCAATTATAAGCAACCAAAGGGAACGTGGCATATTTCTCCTCCTCTAGAAAAGATATTGTATAAAAATAACGATTTTGATTAATACCGTACATTTTTATTATCCTTCTGAGAATATTAGCCCCTTTTCTTTTGTTTTGCAATGAAGATACTTAATGTTGTAATAATGTGAATTTACCGACTTTTCAACGCTGTATTTACTTACTATTCTACTAATTTGTACATAAGCAGATCATCAACAAATTCACCATCAATTAGAAACTCTTTTACTAATCTTCCTTGTTCAATAAAACCGCATTTTTTATAAAAATCTATTGCTCCTTCATTTGATGAAAGAACACGAAGTGCCAATTTGTGAATGTTTTTATCCTTTGCCATTTTCATTAATTCATCAAGCAGCTTGCTACCGATTCCTTTTCCTTGATAATGTTGATCAACAGCAATATCTATTTCTAGCACATGCTGATTTGTTTTCAATGGTGTTGGATAATGGAATCCTAAATAGCCAACAACTCTTTCTTCTAAAATAGCTACAAGCTGACTTCCCTCAGGGTTTTTCTCACTAAATTCATTAAGAGAATCCCATTTTATAATTGTAGGTGTTGTTTTCATATTCCAAACTTTATGGTCTATATCTATTAATTGTTCAAAGTCACTTTCTTTAGAAAATCTAATTTTGATTGTCATGTTGATTCCTCTTTTTAATTTAATTATCTAAAAAATAGAGATCGTTAGCAACGATAAAAAAAATTAAAACCCTTTACTAAAGAAAAATGACGATCAGACCAAATTACTTTTCGATTTGGTTTGATTGTCATTTTTATATTAAGTATGTTTTTCTAACGATTGCCTAAGCAATGACCAACATACCTTTACATCTCTCTTCTTAAAGCATTCTTTTCATTAAATTCTGTAACATTTGTATCATGGATCAAAATATCACCTGATGTAGGCGATATATAGCCTGAAAGTAAATTTAGCAAAGTTGATTTACCTGAGCCACTTCTTCCTACTATTGAAGCAATTTCTCCTTTATTAATTTTCAGAGAAGTATTCTTCAAAACAGGGATTTCTTTTTCACTGCCTTTTTTACCAACCTTAAACGAATGGCTTAGCTGATGAACCTCGATCATATTTTCTCCTCCAATTAACTTTTGCTATTTTTTCTTTTTAAATATGAGATAATAACTAACAATAAACCCGATAAATGCCCCAATTCCTCCGCCGATCAAATAACCTACCATTCGTTCATCTGTTAAATAACCAAACGCACTAAAGCCTATAACCCCTATAAAAATGACAATAATTTGCACAGGTCTGTTCATTGATTTCCATGTAAAAAAAGCTCCGGTCCGTTCTATCGGGTGTTTTATGAAAGCAAAATAACCAACGATAAGAAATAAACATGCTAAAAGAAATGGTATGTATAGCTCTGAATAACGAGCAGAATCAAAAGATAGATAAGATACTGGAGATATGCTATACACATTCTTTAACTTATCATCAAGAGGTATTTCGAGATTAAAAAGTATATCTAGCTGAATAATAGTTAGCAAAACTAATAATAGAGGAAGAATGCTTACCGAAATTGTTACTAATCCTTGAGCAAAAGCTGTACCAGTAAATGCTCCCGCCGAAATCGTGATCGCATAAAATAGTAACATAGCTCCTAAACCATCTAAGTAGTATTCTACAAAATAAGTAGTTTGCATTTCATTTAACCGAAGGATAAGCCCGGTTAAAGTAAAAGAAAGTAACCAACCTATTAAAATAACACTTAAACCTAAAAAACATTTCGTCAAATAAATTTGAGCTCTTGAATATGGTAGTGAACAAGTAAACTCCAATATGCCATTGCTTCGTTCACTGCCAATTTGAACAAGAGCTAATGCTATGATTAACACGATGAAAATAAACGTTACTTCCATATATAGAAAATCAACAAATTCATAGCTATGATAATTCACATGTTGAGACCAAATATTTAAAGGTGTGAAAAAGGATAGAATCAAAAAAGTAATAAGTAATTGAATCCAATTTCTCCTCATTTCCACTTTCATCAATTCCACCGCTACCATCTTCTCTTTCCTCCAAACTTTGCAATAAATACTTCCTCTAAAGAAACGGAAAGTTCATTCCAAATTCTTGGTGCAAGAAGGTTTAAAAATTCATGACTATCCTCATCATCACGTTTTAGTATGACTGTGTAGAATACACCAGTTGATTCTAAAATTGGGATCCCTCTTTTTCTAATCTTTAATTCAACATCATTGTCATATGCAAGTTGAACCTTAACATAATCATCCTTCAAGTCTTCAACTTCTATCACTTCAGATAACTGATTGTCTTCTAAAAAGGCAATCCGATTACAGATTCGTTCAATATCTTCTAATCGATGAGATGTTATTAAAATTGTTGTTCCTTTATTAGCCACTTCATCAATCATTAATTGAAGTAAGTCATGTCTTGTAACGGCATCAATTCCATCAGTTGGTTCATCTAGCATAATAACAGCTGGTCTGATGGAAAATG
Organism: Metabacillus litoralis; assembly: GCF_007994985.1. Lineage (GTDB taxonomy): Bacteria > Bacillota > Bacilli > Bacillales > Bacillaceae > Metabacillus > Metabacillus litoralis. The sequence continues at coordinate 386,271 of NZ_VOQF01000007.1, forward strand.
ATAAAATCAAAGATAATTGCTTTTTTAAGCCTGTTGATAATTCTCTGTATTTTTTATTTTCTGGTAAATCATAACGATTTACTAATTCGTTAGCATAGGTCACATCAAAATCAGGATAAATGGTACGTAACAACCTCACTAATTGTTTATATGTATAGCGATCAAATGCTGGATTTTGCACGGGCATATAAACCACATTACGTTTTATTAGTGGATGATCTATAATCGATATATCTTCAAATAAAATTTCACCCTGGTCTACATTCAAGATCTGTTGGATACATCGTAGTAATGTTGTTTTTCCAGATCCATTACGTCCTAGTAAACCAAAAATTTCACCAGACTTTAATTTTAAATTGATATCTTTTACGACTTCAATATTGTCAATTTTTTTCGTGAGATTCTTTATTTCGAGCATGGGATTCTCCCCCTACTTCTTTCTTAATTTCATCAATCCATTCATGAATATGGTTAAAATCAATACCCGCATAAAATGCATCGATAATCAAAGGCTTTAATTGTTCCTTTATCACTTCCATCTTCCTTTCATCTAATGATACTCTTGCATTTTCGGAAACATATGTCCCTCGTCCTCGTAAAGTTTCAATAATGCCTTGTCTTTCTAATTCCTTATAAGCCTTACTAACAGTATTTGGATTAGCAATAATCATCGTTGATAATTCCCGGACTGATGGTAGCTTGTCACCAGATTTTAATAACCCTTTAAAACAAAGCTCTTTCATTTGTTGAATGATTTGTTCATAAATGGGAGTAGAACTTCTCGGATCTATTTGTATGATCGTTTCTCCCTTCTTTCTCTCAAGTTAAAATTGAACTAAGTGTATTATATAATGTAGTACACATAGTACGATAATATGTTGGTAACTATTTGTCAATAAGTATTTTATGTAGAAGAGTTAACACGAAAAAAGGACCATAGAAGGTCCTTTTTCATGTTATTCCATTTCAACTCTTTGCTTTGATTTTATTGGTTGACCTTTTTTGGCATTTTTAACCTTTGTTTCTTTTATAGGATCAAAATCTTGACCAACCTCTAAGTCTTTATTATTGATTCCATTTTTCGTTTTTTGCTCAGGGTTATTTTGCTTGGAACGTTTTTTCATCGTTCAGTATCCCCCTTCAATATCATTTCATTTTGCACTTGCTGTAATTGTAATCTCATGCGATAAAGCTGATCTTGTTGTTGATCATTCGCACTTAAAGAAAGGTGGTTAATATCATTTACCGCATCTTCTAATTGTTGAAGAGCTTTTGTATATTCTGTCTCATTATAATGTTCTTGCTTCATACCTGTTTTATATTGATCACGAGCGTAATCAAGGGCGTCTGTACATCTTTGCAAATATTCGTCAACGGATTGTCTTGTTGCCATCTTTATCTCCTCCAAACGATATGAAGTTAATGAAAGCTTCATCATATTTTATTATGAACAGTACTCTTAAAAACTTGTGTTTTAAATAATGGTAACAATCCAAATGTCTATTTTTTTAAAAGGCATCATGATAAGATATTTAGATGAAATATTCATGAGCGATACGAAAAAGGAGGGATTTGCTATGAATCAAGCTTCTCCGTTTGCTTTTGCAACTGATAATAAACGATACCATACATGGAATTATCATTTACGACAGCATTTTGGACATAAAGTATTTAAAGTGGCTTTAGACGGTGGATTTGATTGTCCTAATCGAGATGGCACAGTTGCACATGGTGGCTGTACTTTTTGTAGTGCAGCTGGATCTGGTGATTTTGCAGGTAATCGAGCTGATGATTTAGTGACTCAATTTAATGAAATTAAAAATAAAATGCATCATAAATGGAAAGATGGTAAGTATATGGCCTACTTTCAAGCCTATACAAATACACACGCTCCAGTAGAGGTTTTAAGAGAAAAGTTTGAATCGGTATTAAATCAAGAAGGTGTTGTAGGTATTTCAATAGCAACACGACCAGATTGTTTACCAGATGATGTGATTGAATATTTAGCTGAGTTAAACGAACGAACTTATTTATGGGTTGAGCTAGGCTTACAAACTGTCCATGAACGAACTGCGCTTTTAATCAATCGAGCACATGACTTTCAATGCTATATAGAAGGTGTCAATAAGCTAAGAAAACATGGAATTCGAATTTGTTCCCATATTATTAACGGTTTACCATTAGAAAATAATGAAATGATGATGGAAACAGCAAAAGCTGTTTCACAACTTGATGTTCAAGGAATAAAGATCCATTTATTGCATTTATTAAAAGGAACTCCAATGGTTAAACAATATGAAAAAGGCAAATTAGAGTTTTTATCACAAGAAGATTATGTAAATCTTGTATGTGATCAACTAGAAATTATTCCACCAGAAATGATTGTCCATCGTATTACAGGTGATGGTCCCATTGATTTAATGATTGGACCGATGTGGAGTGTTAATAAATGGGATGTTTTAAATTCAATTGATGCTGAATTAAAAAGACGTAACAGCTTCCAAGGAAAATATTATATACAATCTGAGGGAAGCATAATATGAAGCTACAGAGAATATTACCGTTTGCAAAACAGCTATTACAAAATTCCATTAATACTGGGGATATTGTTGTAGATGCAACTGTAGGAAATGGTCATGACACTGTTTTTTTAGCGAAAACAGTAGGCGAAAAAGGACATGTTTATGGATTTGACATACAAAAGCAGGCTATTATTAATGCGATTGAACGGCTAAAAACTGAGAAGCTAAAAGAACGTGTGACTCTTGTACAACAAGGACATGAAACAGTTACGTCAGTTATTCCTCACCATCTTGCTGGCGAAGTCTCGGGAGCAATCTTCAACCTTGGATATTTACCAGGTGGTGACCCCTCAATTGTTACTTTACCTGATACAACAAAATCAGCTATTGAGCAGTTATTAAAGCTTATGAAGCGAGAGGGCATCATTGTTATCGTGATCTATCATGGTCATACTGAAGGAAAACTAGAACGAGATGAATTGATGAATTACGTCACTTCAATTGATCCACAAGTTGCGCATGTTATTCAATATCAATTTTTAAACAAACAGAATAACCCACCATATATCGTTGCCATAGAAAAATGTTAATCATGTAACAAAAAATCCCCCTAAAAATTAGATCACTCTAACTTTTAGGGGTGTAAAGATAAAACCTTTTTAAATTTTCTCATCAAACACAAACTAAATTTTAAAAACTATTAAGAGCTTTTTTTCCAATTCAACTTTTGAAATGCTCTATAGGCTCTTCCATTAAAATAAAAGAAATAAGTAGTCATTCCACCAAGTCTAATTAGCTTTTTAGCAAGTTTATTACGATCCTTATGTGTAGCTACTTTATCGTCAGATAAATAAACACCCAATAATCCTCGGTTAATCAATTTGTGGAAATTTTCATGTGGTATCCCCTTTAAGTGGTCATCGGCTTTTTCCACGAAGTACTCTAGCCTTTTCATCATAGAAGATTCAGAGGAATAATAACTGCAGAAATTCAAGTCACCACCTAACTCATCCTCATCTTGATCAATTAAATAATCCAGTAAAATATGTAATCCCTGAATATATGGGAAATAGCTATTCCTAATTTGCAAGGCCTGCTTTTCTTCAAAATCACCCTGGAAAGCATACGCAACTAAACAGAATATACCTAATGTTGAACCAGTACATGCTGAGAATTCATACCATTCCATGTCAGGAAGATTTGATTTATGTTTTTGAAACCAATTTTCGAGTCTTGGTACACGTTCTTCTTTTTTCACATGTTTATGTACTTGAAGATCACAATAATAACCAGATAATTCAATAAGGTGCTTAGCAATGATAGGATAATGCTGTAAATCAGCTAAAACATTTTGACAAGTTTGAACAAGACTGTGTAAATACCCACCATCATCTTGATCTTCTCTGTATTGGTAATAATTTTTACAAGGGGCTCCGCAGGTTAAAGCATCAAGCATAGATTGATGCAGCATTCTGAAATCCTCTGGATCCAAGGATGTACTTCGATCACATAAGTTATCTAAATAATCACTTATCGTTTGATAAGCAACAATAAATTCAATACATTGCTGTTTATGTGTACCAGAGATAATTGCTAATATTCCTCCACCCTCACAGTGAAATTCTTTTTCATTTATACTATTGATTGCTTGAGTTCTTAACTCTTTATTAGGAATTTTTTCTGCATATTCTCGCCAATGGCCAATGTAAAAATGAACAATTGGAAAAATTTCACGATACACTTTCGTCATTAATCTTAATGGATGCTGCGGTACTGTCAAAGGGGGTGTCACCTCTTATTTATAAATTTTTATATTTTAAGTATCAGATTGATCATTTGGTCTATCATTCAAGCAATGAGTATCGAAGAAGTTCTTCGCTCTCTCAAATACCTGTTCGCGTTCTGGCTCACTAAAAATTTCATGATACAAGCCTTCCCATTCTTTATAGCTTTTGTCAAGAAGATCAACTTTGTTAAACCACTCTTTTACAAGTGACTTATCAACAATTTTATCCGCTCCTCCTTGCATAAGTAGCAAAGGAACTTTCTGGAATTTATCGACCTGCTTTTGTGCCTCTTCCATTGCATGTATCAGTTCACGATACCATCTAACTGAAACCTTTGTCACATATAAAGAATCATTTTCATCATTATCTTGCACAGATTTATTCCTCGTTGCAATTGAAACATTTAAATTTGACTCAACCTTAAAAGAGGGTGCAATAATATTTAACCCTCTTGATGCAAGTTCCAATGCTTTATTTGGCTTATATAAGATCCCTAAACAAGGTGAAGATAATATTACGGCTTTTACTTCCTGATGTTTTTCCTGTAAAGAACGAATAACAACTAAACCACCCATACTATGTCCTATTAAAAATAAAGGCAGATTGTACTTTTTTGATTCTTTAATCCATTCATTAACCTCTATAATGTATTCGTCAAAGGATTGAATATGTCCTCTTCTTCTCGTAGATGTTCCTTGACCTGGTAAATCGCCCATAATGACATGGTAACCAGCTAATCTCCACATTTCAACAAGCCATTTATAACGACCATGATGTTCAGCAGCTCCATGAACAATGACGATTACACCCTTAGCTATCTCTACTTCAGCTTCCCATTTCCACATTTTTGCTGCCTCCTATTCAATAACCTGAAAATAAGTCTGATTCATTTTACCAATCGCTCCTATTAAGTTTTATAGAGCCTTTGTTATAATAAAAATAATGATAAAGAGTATATTATTCCCATAAGAAAGGACGAACAAACATGATTTATCCTTACAAAGATAAAAGCCCAAAAATATCAGATTCAGCTTTTATTGCTGATTATGTAACGATCACTGGAGATGTTGTTATTGGTGATGAAACAAGCATATGGTTTCAATCAGTGATAAGAGGTGATGTAGCACCTACAATTATTGGTGATCGAGTGAATATTCAAGATCTGTGTTGCTTACATCAAAGTCCCAATAAACCACTTATTATTGAAAATGATGTGACTATTGGTCATAGTGTAATCTTACACAGTTCAATTATTCGTGAAAAGGCTTTGATCGGTATGGGTTCTATTATTTTAGACGGAGCAGAAATTGGAGAAGGAGCCTTTATTGGAGCAGGCAGTCTTGTTCCGCCAGGTAAAAAGATTCCTCCCAACTCACTAGCACTAGGAAGACCTGCAAAAGTTGTTAGAACTTTAACAATTGATGATTTACATGACATGGATCGTATTCGTCAAGAATATGTTGAAAAAGGGAAGTATTACAAATCTCTTCAGAAAACAACGAAGTAATAATTAACATGGCAATTGGTTAATCCAATTGCCTTTCGTTTACTAAATTGTACTAATCACCACACCAATAATGGTACCACCCTCTGAATGAACATACACGTTATTTCCATGATTGTTTATGAAATTGTCATAAACTCTCCTTCTCAATCTATTCACAAATCTCTATATAACTTTCTTCAAATAGTCATAATTATAGAAAGACTACTAAATTCTTTAATGGTCTGTTAATTTTTTTGAATACCGAATAAAACTCCTAATGTCCAATTATCGATCTAGGAGTTACATTCCCATTGTGCGTAGTGATTGATGTGAATGATTATATTAAACACAGGGTAACCTTTTATTTAAATAACATTAACTTTGTGAAAATTATGTGAAGGAATATTTTACAATTTCTTATTATTAACTAAATATTTCTGAACTAAAATAGTATAAGAGAGGTTAACTAAAGGAGTGTCTAAATCAATGAAAACAAAGCTTATCTCCAACATGTATGATTTTGAATGCAAGCTTTTTCGAAGTGTAAATCAATTGTATGACCAAAAGCTATTGAATTTCTATTTTCGCAATATAACACATCTTGGAGGCGCCATTGCCACAATAGCCATCACTTTGAGCATCATTATTTTCTCTAGAGGTCATATTCAAGCAACAGCTATTGCAAGTGCAACAGCACTACTTATTAGTCATCTTCCTGTTGCATTGGTTAAAAAGCTCTATCCGCGTAAAAGACCTTATATCTCACTTATTGAAACAAAGGTCCCAGCTAATCCATTAGAGGATCATTCTTTTCCATCAGGCCATACGACGGCGATTTTTTCGGTTATTATACCCTTTATCTTATATATGCCTCAATTGACTATGATATTAATTCCTCTTGGAGTAAGCATAGGCTTATCAAGAATGTATTTAGGACTTCATTACCCTTCAGATGTTTTAGCTGGATGTTTACTTGGAAGCTCTTCAGGCTTTCTAACATACACTATACTAACTGAATTATTCTATACTGCTCCAATATGAGTGAACTGCTCTAAATAACCATTAGTCATATTTGCAAATACGATTCACTTATAAGTGTAACCGGGGGGATTCGATGAAAATAGCTATTTTCACAGATACTTTTGCACCTGATGTTAATGGAGTTGCACGTACATTAAAACGACTTACTGACTACTTAGAAAAAAACAATTATGAATTTCGAGTTTTTGCACCTGAAAGTACAAAAGAATCAATGTTTTCAAGTCATATTCATCGTTTCACAAGCTTACCTTTTTTTTTATATCCAGAATGTAGGCTGGCATTACCAAATATGCTACAAGTCAAAGCAGAGCTACAAAGCTTCAGGCCTGATTTAATTCATGTCGCAACACCTTTTAATATTGGAGTATGTGGTTTACATTACGCTAAAAAATTAAATATCCCTATTGTTGGATCTTATCACACTGATTTTGATCAATACCTTGAATATTATGATCTTCAATTTTTATCAAAAGTTTTATGGAAATATATGCATTGGTTTCATAAACCACATCGCAAAATCTTTGTTCCCTCTAATGAAACGTTAGAGCAATTAAAGAGAAAAGGCTTTTCTAAACTACGTATATGGGGTAGAGGTGTAGACTGCAATTTATTTCATCCGAATTATTCCCATAATGAAGTTCGCCATAACTATAAGATTAAAGAAAAGTTTGTTTTAACATATGTAGGAAGATTAGCTCCGGAGAAAGATATTGATACACTAATGAATATCACAAATCAGCTTCCTGATTCAATTAAAAATGATGTACATTGGTTAATTGTAGGAGATGGTCCATCAAAAGAGGAGATGAAGAAAAAAGCACCAAATAACATGACTTTTGCAGGGTATTTGAAAGGTACTGAGCTGGCAAAAATATATGCATCCTCAGATTTGTTTATTTTTCCTTCTCCAACAGAAACATTCGGAAATGTCGTACTAGAAGCATTAGCATCTGGAACACCTGTAATAGCATCTAATTCTGGCGGAGTTAAAAATATTATCCAACACGAAAAAACCGGCTACCTTTGCGAACCTAAAAATGTCACAGAATTCCAAGAACGTATTTCAGAATTACTACTAAACAAAGCACTACGAGAAAATATGAAAAAAGAAGCCCGACAATACGCATTAACTCAAACATGGGACCATATTTTCGAAGAATTGCTAAAAGAATATGAAGACGCAATAACAGAAAAAGATCAGTTTAGATATGCTTAAATACCTCATGAAATCATTACATTAATCGGGGACAAATAATCACTGCAAAAAGTAAATTACAAAGATACAAGCGTGAATTCACGTACGAATTCACGCTTGTTATTTTTTCGATAAATTAACCGGACTGGATTGGATTGAGGATTGGATAAAAACTTGCAAACAAACTTATGGTGACAATATTTTTTATTGACAATAGAGCTAGGAGAATGATTTAAAAGTATGAAATCAACATATACAATTATTAGAATATTTAACAGGATTGGGACGTCTGGTTGAATGTGAGTAGATCATTTTTTGCAGGGATCCATTATATGTTTAATAAGAAAATCTGAAAAAACAAGTGAATTAATCACAATGATTCACCTTTTTTTAAACACCCCAATAACTTAGTTATTGAAGTTATTGGAGTTTGTTGTTTATAGTGAAATGGAGCGGAAGACACTTGACTCCTGCGGGTGCAGAAAAAAGGTCAAGACCCCACAGGCGAAGCCGAGGAGGCTTGACTTCCTCCCCGCGGAAAGCAAGTGTCTGCAGCGAAATGTAACGAACCAGTTACTACTAACAAATAAATTCAGAAGCAACAAAGTCAAAAAGCATTTTTTTCAGCAAAAGAACAATACCCCAAAGTGCATTGTCCCAAAAATCACAACTCAAATTCCCACTCATCCTTTAAAATCAAATAAAGAATCAATAAGTTATTTTCAACTTCTTCATTTGTTTTCCCAATAACATCCATACCAATTTTGGGAAACACAATATTTCCAATTCTCTCTGTTAATTGCATCTTTTCATCTACTGGTAATTGCAAAATACGATTACTATAAACCTTGAGCAATTCCCATTCCTTTGATGTTAACGATTTTAATGCCCATTCCTCAATCACAAGATCTTCTTTTCTCAGACCCTTCCTAGCAATTTCCTTCTCAATTGGTGAAAGCTTCTTACTATTTTTAGCTTTTCTTTCATGAATAACAATTGTACCCGCAACTATATCTCCAACTCTTTTATGTTTTGAGTGAAAGAAAATCATAATCATTCCCAATAAATAATTTGCTGGTAGGGTATCAATTATTCTTAATAAATTTCTAATAAAACTAGATAATAAAGTTAAGCTATGTCCATTATCCTGAATAACACGTATTCCTATCATTTTCTTACCTAATGTTTTTCCACCATAAAAGAACTCAAGCGCAAAAAAGTAGCCCCAATTTAAAACGAAAAGAACAATGATGGTAATGGCAAATGGATAGGAATAGAATTCATACATAAAAATAAACTCAACAGGCATATCGTACATCAGGATAAATGTTCCAATCAGTATCAACACACTAACGATCGTTAAAATAAGATGATCAATTAGTAGTGCTGCCGTCCTACTTCCTAACCCGGCAGGTTGAAATTTTAATGAAACATATTCAGGTGTTTTTATATCAACATGTTGCTGCAACATACTCACTACTTTCTTGGATATTTTTCCCTAATATGGTTTCTATTTTTCTATAATATCACTATAATTAAATAGGTAAAGTGATATATACATATATTTAGATAAGAAGGTGGAACGATGAATATCAAGCAGTTTATGAAACAACATCGAGATGACTGGAAGCAGCTTGAACAGCTTATCTCTTTATTAAGTAAAAAAAGGCGTTCATTGACTGGTAATGATATCGAGCAATTTAATCGCCTATATCAAAAAACAGCGCAAAACCTTTCATACAGCCAAACTTATTTTCCTACAGAAGATGTTACAACATATTTAAATGGACTTGTTTCTAAAGCTCATAATTTATTGTATAAAGACCAAACTTCAAGTATTAAACAATTTCGGTATTTTTTTAGTACGACATTTATCGGACTATTTTTAAAGCAATGGAAGTTTGTGATCATTGCTATGCTTTTATTTATATTAGGAGCAGTAGGAAGCTATTTTTCAGTTTTAAATGATTCACTTAACATCTATTCCATTTTACCTGCTGATATCGCTCAAGGAGTTGATCCAGAAAGCTTAGGTGATCATGATGGAGCAGTAGATTCACCTTTTATGTCTGCCACCATTATGACAAATAATATACAGGTTGCTATATTAGCTTTTGCTGGTGGTATAACCTTTGGAATTTTAACTGTTTATCTATTAATCTACAATGGAATTATCATAGGTGCTTTAGCTGCTTTGTTTTGGCAGCATGATAAAGCATATGACTTTTGGGCATATATAGTTCCACACGGGATGATCGAGCTTACTGCCATTTTTATTGCGGGAGGAGCAGGCTTGTTAATGGGATATAAGCTTTTTGTCCCTGGTCCATATACAAGAGCATATCAGCTCAAACAACAAGCTAAACATTCTGTACAATTATTACTTGGAACCATTCCGTTATTTGTTATCGCTGGGATTATTGAAGGATATATCACACCTGCTCCTATTTCATTAGAAGCAAAATATATTGTTGCTCTATTAACTGTTTTCGGACTAGTATTTTATGTTTTAATCGGAAGATCACTTCTTGAACGTAAAAAATTGACTAATCTATAAAATCCCTTGATTCATCATTGAAATATAGTTGGAAACTGCTACAGTTGCAAGGTTCTCCTCTTTTGCTTCCACCATTTGGAGGCCTTGCTTTTCCCATTTTATTTTTTCGCGCTTCTTAAAAAGCTGTTGCTGCTGAGCAACGCTTTTTTTCATTGCTTTTTGTACATCAGATGGCACAGCTCTCACTTCATTCAACAAAAATTCATCTTCGATACCTAACATTAAAAACAAATGACGTTTACGTAATCGTTTTAAATAAACTAGTGCACTTTCTTCATGTAGAAAGGTTTGAACATCACTAAATAATAGTAGTAAGCTCCTCTTCTTTTGTACCGTCTGTAAATATGTTAAAACAGCAGCATAATTTGACTCTGAAGCATCAACTTCTAGATTGTAAACTGCCTCAAGAATTGTTTGTAAATGTGCCATCCCTTTAGCAGGTGGTACATAAACCTTTACGTTCTTAGAAAAAGCTAGAACAGATACATAATCACCTTTTTGAAGAGCCGCTGCGATAAGTGTTAAGGCTGCCTCTAGCGCCTTTTCTAATCTGTTACTTTTCGAAAGCTCAACACCCATCATTCTTCCACAATCAATTAAAACTGTAATATACTTTCCATGTTCAGGTTCATATTCATTTGTCATAACCTCTTGTAATTTAGCAGTCTGACGCCAATTTATTTTACGCGGATCATCCCCAACTACAAAGCTTCTAATCTTTGTAAATTCCCCACTACCGGTCTTATGTTTACGAACCTTCATTCCTTCGTGTAGTAAGAATTTCTGTGCACTTTCGAGATAATTTCTCGTTGACGTTAAATCTGGAATGACCTTAACTGTATGTTCTTGATGTGTTTTGGCTTGCCTTTCCCATAGCCCCAATAAACTTCTATATCTAATATAAATCTCTTTTACAGCATACATACCTCTTACCTTTGCAATTGCCTTGTAAGAAGCAGTTGTTGAACTTTCTCCTTGGACAAATCCCATAATAGGAAAATCCTTTTGAAAGGATTGAGGAATTCCATCTATCACTCTAAACTTAACTTGATGTTTAGAGTGATTTGTTATATTGATTGAAATAGGATAAGAAATCCCTCTTTCCATTTCATCAGGAATTCTGCGTTCAACAATGATTTGTTTAGTAGCTGGTATGAAAGCTAAATCTATTAAACTAAGCAATAAAAAAAACAGATTAATTAAGATTAACACAACCCATGATACTTCCCAGATTGATAGAAGGAGCAATCCGCTAGATATTATCAGGAAAAAAGCAAGCAATTTCTTTGTAGGTAGGATTCCTTTATCTCGGAACAGGAGTCGCCCCCACAAGTTCTTCAATAATTTGATCAACGGTTGTTCCCTCCAATTCTACATGTGGAGATAATTGAATTCGATGTCTTAAACTTGGCTTTGCAACAATTTTAATATCATCTGGTGTGACATAATCTCGTCCTGATAGATACGCCCAAGCTTTTCCTGCTTTTCCTATTGAGATAGCAGCTCTAGTACTTGCTCCAAATTGTATTGAATCTGTCTCCCTCGTTCTTCTTACAAGTTGCATAATATAATCTAGAACACTATCACTCAAGGTTATTTGTTCGATCTCATTTCTTATCATTAAAAATGTTTCCATATTGAGTATTTGTTTCAACGTACTTTTCATATCATTTTCCAATACTTGTTTCAGCACTTGCTTTTCGTCTTCAAAAGTTGGAAAGTCTATTAATAATTTAAATAAAAACCGATCTTGCTGTGCCTCTGGTAAAGGATATGTTCCCTCAAATTCAATTGGGTTTTGTGTAGCAACGACAAAGAACATTTCTGATAATTGATAGGTTTCACCTTGAATGGTTACCTGCTTTTCTTCCATCGCTTCTAACAAAGCAGCTTGTGTTTTAGCAGGAGTTCGATTAATTTCATCAGCTAACAGTACATTTGTGAAAATCGGTCCCTTCAAGGTTTGAAAAGAACCTTCCTTCATGTTATAAATTGTACTTCCAGTTATATCACTAGGAAGTAGATCAGGAGTAAATTGAATTCGGTTGTACTCTCCACCCAAAAGTCCTGCCAATGTTTTAACCATTTGTGTTTTACCTGTTCCTGGTACACCTTCTATTAACACATGTCCACCAGCTAGAATAGAAGATAACAAAAGTTTAAGATTTAAATCTTGCCCAACTATTCGTTGTTCATATTTTTCAAATAAGGATGTTAAGTGTGAATTCATCCTTCTTCCACCTCTTTCCTTAAGGTATCAAGTTTTTTAGACCATAGTAAATATTCTTGTTTCGTTAGCTTCTTTTTAGTTAGAGCTTCAGTTAAACCATCAAGAAAATTTTTAATTTCTTTGTTACTTTGCTGTTTCCACTTTCTTTCTAAATCACTAAATACATCTTCCCATGCTTTACTATATGGAATACTCCAATTCTCCTTAAGAAGTAACTTAACGAAATCTGCTTGTATCAATAAAGAATCATGATAATTCTTACTTCTAAGATACCATGCAGCTATAGCTTTAATTTTCTCATCACTAAATCTCACAGTCTCTTCTCTAGCTACTATAATAGGTCCAAATCGTTTTCCTTGGTACCATAGAAACAAGATAGTTATGATTAATCCTTGTAATAGTAATACTAGAAACCATTTTGGATATACTGCAATAAATGAAGAGGAGTTTTGCTGTCCATGTGTATATTCATCAAAAAAATAATCCTCACCATCAATGCTATTAATCAATGTCAAAATAAGAGATGTATGATCATCATTGATAATATTTCTATTCATTAACCATTCAGGACTAGTTGAAACAATAAATTGACCTTCACCAAAAGAACGTTTCAAAGCTAGTACACCGTCAGATTTACTATGTAATAAAATTTTATCCTCATTATGAGCTTTAAGAGTTATACTAGAATTCACTTCAGCCTTGTAGCTATTTCCTTGGTCGTCATAAATTGTTCCTTCTGGCAGTAATTCTTGATCAAAGATAACATTTACATCAAAAAAACCTTTAGGATTTTGACTAAATAAAATAATCGTATTACCAGCTTCCATATAATTTTTATAAGCTTCCATTTCTTCTGTACTTGGCACAAAAGCTGGTTCAATCATCACGAGTACTTGATTTTCATCCTCTGCAGGAAGTAAATTAGGTGGTCTAGTCCAAGCAGTAACAGAGTTTGTTTCGTTTTCTAAATAAGTAAAAAATGCTTTTGTTCCTGTAGGGGAAGGTGAGTTTGAAACATAATTTTGATAATACTCTGGCTTTCCTGAGGCAAGGAAATAACTGCTAAATAAAATAATCAGTAAAAAAAGAGGAATGAGAACCCAATTTTTCATCTTTATAGATACATTTGCCAAAGCTTACACCCCATTTCTCTCACCTTGCTCAGATAAATGATGATGAAATTCTTCATCCTCAATTAAGTTTAAAACAATTTTCTTAAAATGATGATATTCTTCTTCCCCAATGATTCTTTCTCCATAAGTAACCTCGTCAAATAATTGAGCTAGATTATAAAATTGGTTAGCCCATTGTTTATTTACTTTCATTAATTCATCATAATACTCCCAATTTGTTTTCCAAATTCTCGCTTTTAATAGATCCTTTTCATGAAAATAAAGGAGAAGTCCCAAGAACAAATGTCTCGTTGATAAATTGAACTCTCTCTGCAATTCCTGCCTCTCTGACTCTCTAAGATGCTTTTGATAGGACCATTTCATTTCATCAATTGTTTGAAGTGGTTGATATTTCCTTAAGGCTCGTTTACGTTTTCCATTTCGGAAAATGATAAAAACAAATACACCTAAAAGTAGCAAAATCATGATAACAATTAAAGTTAATAAAACTTGACCACCAATTCCACTAGCAGGCTCTATCGTAGGAAAAAGACCCTCTAACCATTCAGATAACCAATCTTCAACCGAATTCCACCATTTCTCAATAAAACCAGGAGGCTTCTCTTCATACACCAAATATTCCCGTTGATTTAAGATTTCCTGGAGTTCTTTTTTTGCTTTTTCATCATTTAGCATCAGACTCCCCCCTCAGGTAATTAACCGATCCTCTTACATGTTAGAAGTCTTATTGTTATTGCAGTTCTTCATATTCATCAATCAAATCTTTTAAGTCATCAGCATCATGTCTTACTTTTAAATCAAAGTATATAACCGCATACCCAACTGCAAAAAATAAAGCTGTTATTAGAGAAACTGTATTAACAATAAGCCCTAATAAAACACTATTTCCTAATAAAACAGAAAACGATAATTGAAAGGCTCCACTAATAGTGCTAGTAATAAGTGAAAAAATAATATAAAGACCAATTAAAGGCCAAGCACGTTTTCTTGTTAATCTCCAGCTTCTTGTAAAACCTGGTGATCCTTCTTTTAATGTGACAGATCCAAAGTAAAAGCTCCATCTAGTTAATAGGTAAGCAATTACCACAGCGAATGCTAAAAATAGAATTATGCCTAGTAAAATTCCTAAAATCGGATTCATTGCTCCTGATACAAAACCAGCAATAAAGACTACAACAAGAGGTATAGTAATCATGAAAAAAGCGATTAAGAAAAAGAGGATACTACTACCAATCAATGGCCAAAATCTTGAAAAAGCTCCTTTAATCACTGACCCTACTGTGTATTCTTCATCTTTTCGAATATGGTTAACAGCTAGAATAATAGCTGCTTGAGCTATAGGTAAAAATATTAAACTAATTAAACTTACTACTATTAAACTAATATCCGCACCAAGATTTCCAGATGTGTCAGTATATTCATATGTACCTTGTTCGAAACTTGAGAGTACTTGCTCAAACCAGTTTGAGCCAGTCCCTGTTTCTCTAAAAAAACTTGTTCCGAATAATAATTGAACAACAGCTTGAACAACATAGATTGGTCCTACTAAAATAAGGAGTATAAGAAAGAAATCTGAAAAACGCTGCTTACTCAGACGAAAGGTATGATCGAGAATTTCTCCAAACCCTTTTGGTTTATTAAATAATGAATTCATATGTCGTTTCCTCCACTAAAAAAATTTTATCAATATCATCCATTTTATCATTTTTTGGTAGTTGATAAGTAAAAAAATTGTAAACAATGGAATATTAACCAGTATTTATAAAGCTATTTTTACAACCTTTCATGTGCATATATGAAAGGTTGTAAAAAAGCGAAATAAAAAAAGAGACCTAGGTCTCCAATTCTAGAAGTAATATTCCATAACAAAAAGCAAATAGAACATATACATATTTCTTTACACCATTTTATTGTACATTCACTTTAACCTCAACATGATCATGTATTTCTGCTTTCTCAACATGAACAATAATATGATACAGTCCTACTTCATCAAAAGTAAAATTGGAAATATAAGATCCTTTCGTTGTTGATTCAATTGCATCAACATAATGATGATGATCGTTTCCTTCCTTCCATATCTCAAAGCGAACTGTAGCATCTATTAAAGGATCATTACCTTTATTTATCATTGTAAATAATTCTTCTTCTTTGTTTACCGTAAATTCAGCTAAATCCTCTGTCATAATTTTGACTGAACTATGTTGATGTTCACCTTGGTCATCATGTTCTTCATGATGACTAGTATTTCCTTCTTGATTTGTGGATTCATTTGCACCACCTTCACCAACCTGAATTGCCTTTGTTGGCATCGTATGATAGCTTTTGACATTTGTATGTGCAGTCACATTATAAAGGCCATTTTCTAAAAATTGATACGTTATTTTATATTGACCATCACCTATAAAATCCGCTTCTACCTTTTCAGATTTCTTTTCTTCATCTTTTATCTCAAACGTTACTTCTGCATCATCAACTAATTCTTCTCCATAATATACATTCGCTACGATCGAAATATCTTCATTACGAGAAACATGCTCCTTAGATATAATTTCGACTTTAGGTGCTTTCACCTCTATATCTTCTGTTTCAGCTTTTGTTGCCTCACTTTGTCTATTATGTTCATCTGATTCTTGACATCCACTTAA
This sequence comes from Metabacillus litoralis, assembly GCF_007994985.1. Taxonomy (GTDB): domain Bacteria; phylum Bacillota; class Bacilli; order Bacillales; family Bacillaceae; genus Metabacillus; species Metabacillus litoralis. The sequence goes on from NZ_VOQF01000007.1 coordinate 402,870, forward strand.
CAACACAGCTAAAAAAGTAACAAACAAGAATTTTCTCATCTATGTCAACCTCCATTTATCCTGCTTATATCATAACGTATAAATGTTAACTTGATATCATTGTAAAAGTAAACTTCATTAATTATTCACAATATAAATCCCGGATAAACATTATAATTTCTTAAATAAAGTTTAAAGCTCTTTTAATGTTTTATAGAAAAATACAAAAAAAAGGTCTGATGCACCTAGTGCATCAGACCTTTTTTCATTATTATTGTAAAGCTTGCTTGCTTAGAATATCTGCCTTGTCAGTTCTTTCCCATGGAAGATCTAAATCATTACGACCAAAGTGTCCGTATGCAGCAGTTTGCTTGTAAATCGGACGTCTTAGATCAAGCATTTTAATAATTCCAGCAGGACGAAGATCGAAGTTGTTGCTAACAACATCTACTAAAACTTCCTCAGAAACTTTTCCAGTACCAAATGTATCAACTGAAATTGAAACTGGTTGTGCTACTCCAATTGCATAAGCTAACTGAACTTCACACTTGTCAGCTAAACCAGATGCAACGATGTTTTTCGCAACATAACGTGCAGCATATGCAGCAGAACGGTCAACTTTTGTTGCATCCTTACCAGAGAATGCACCACCACCATGGCGAGCGTATCCACCATACGTGTCAACAATGATTTTACGACCTGTTAATCCTGCATCACCTTGAGGTCCACCAATAACGAAACGACCAGTTGGGTTAATAAAGTATTTTGTATTTTCATCAATTAATTCTTTTGGAACAACAGGATTAATTACATGTTCTTTCAAGTTTCGTTGAATTTGCTCAAGTGAAATTTCTGGGTGATGCTGAGTAGAAATTACAATTGTATCAATACGAACAGGTTTATTGTTTTCATCATATTCAACAGTAACCTGTGTTTTTCCATCTGGACGTAAGTATGGAAGAATATCCTCTTTACGAACCTCTGTTAAACGGCGAGAAAGCTTGTGAGCTAATGAAATTGGTAGAGGCATTAACTCTTTTGTTTCATTACAAGCGAATCCGAACATAAGACCTTGGTCGCCTGCACCAATTGCATCAATTTCTTCGTCAGACATTTGACCTTCACGAGCTTCTAATGCTTGATCAACACCCATTGCAATATCTGCTGATTGTTCATCAATTGATGTTAATACTGCACAAGTTTCTGCATCAAAACCATATTTTGCACGTGTATAGCCAATTTCTTTGATTGTTTCACGAACAATTTTCGGAATATCTACATACGTACTAGTTGTGATTTCTCCAGCAACTAATACTAAACCTGTTGTTACAGATGTTTCACACGCAACACGTGCATTAGGATCTTTAGAAATAATAGCATCTAGAATAGAATCTGAAATTTGATCACAAATTTTATCTGGATGGCCCTCTGTTACAGACTCTGAAGTAAAAAGACGTTTTTTAGTCATAATTAATGCTTCCTCCTCATATTTCTTTTTGATGTTTTGATCCGGAACTCTTCCCTAAGTATGTTCTCACCAAATAAATAGGTTGTTGATGGTTGAACACTATCTTTAAAGAATCACGTTGGCATGTTTTGTGAACAGAAGTATTATGTACCTTTACCACATGCTTGTCCTGGTAAAACTCTAATGAAGAAGTACTGTTTCTGTTATCAAAAAAACCTTTCCCACATGAGGAAAGGTTTGTAATCGTTCATCGCCTTTCGCTCTTATCGATCAAGGGTTTTCACCTTGCTTCAGGTTAGCACCTTTGCATCGGAAAATATAATAATTGATTGCGCATCTAAATTTGAAGCATTTCAATTAATCGCGCACTCATCGCTTTCCTTTGATAGCAGGTTGCTGGGTTTCATCGGGCCTGTCCCTCCACCAGCTCGGGATAAGAGAATCCGTTCAAGGACATATCATAGCGTACTAACCTACTGGTGTCAACAAAAAACGACAAGCCTTGCATACATTATTTCTTATAATTTGGTGCTGTTAACCATTGTTATTGATTTCCGTTACAGGCATTACATAGCCGTTAAAATAATCCAAAGTGTAACTAATTTATATTCTTCCCAATTTAAATAAAAATAGTTATAAAAAAATGAAAACTCCTTCATAAAAACTTTCACAAGTAGTATGTTTTAATAATATTAATGTGTTATACTATTGAAACATACATGATGTAACACTATAACTTCTGATTATTTAGAAAAAGGTAGGTAATGGGGATGAATATTGCAGAGACAATCAATGAGCTTGAGACACTTATTAAAGGAAACAACGCAAAACATAATTTATCAGTATCTCAGCTAGTCGAAAAAGTTTTAGAGCGGAAAGAAGGCATTTTAACTTCAACTGGAGCTATCCGCGCAACTACTGGTGCCTACACAGGAAGATCTCCCAAAGACAAATTCATAGTAAAAGAACGTTCAATAGCTAATAGAATTAATTGGGGATCTACAAATCAACCTATTTCAGAAGAAGTTTTTGATCGTTTATATAGCAAGGTTACAGAATACTTGAAAAGCCGTGATGAATTTTTCATCTTTAACGGATTTGCGGGAGCAGACAGCCGCTTCCAGCTACCACTAAAAGTTATCAATGAGTTTGCATGGCATAACCTGTTCGCCGGACAGCTCTTTATAGAAGGAAGCAACCAGAATACTGAATCAAAAGAAAAGCCTTTTACAATAATATCAGCTCCAAATTTTAAGGCAGATCCTGAGATTGATGGAACCAATTCTGAAACTTTTATTATTATTTCCTTTGAAAAAAGAACAATCTTAATTGGAGGAACTGAATATGCAGGAGAAATGAAAAAATCCGTTTTTTCAGTAATGAATTTATTATTACCTGATAACAATATTTTACCAATGCATTGCTCTGCAAATGTTGGGTTTGAAGGTGATGTGGCATTATTTTTTGGTTTATCTGGCACAGGAAAGACCACTTTATCAGCAGACCCAAACCGACGTTTAATTGGGGATGATGAGCATGGATGGTCTACTTCTGGTATTTTCAATATCGAAGGTGGTTGTTATGCAAAGTGCATTAATTTAACGGAAGAAAAAGAGCCACAAATTTTTAATGCGATTCGGTATGGTTCAGTTCTAGAAAATGTTGTACTAGATCCTGATACAAGAGAAGCAGACTATAGTAATTCGCTTTATACAGAAAATACGCGTGCTGCTTATTCATTATCTGCACTAGACAAAATTATTATTCCTAGTATTGCTGGTCATCCACAAACAATTATTTATTTAACGGCTGATGCTTTTGGTGTTATCCCTCCTATAAGTAAATTGTCGCGAGAACAAGCAATGTATCACTTTTTAAGTGGTTATACTAGTAAATTAGCTGGAACTGAGCGTGGGGTCACTGCACCTGAAGCAACATTCTCAACATGCTTTGGATCTCCATTTCTACCGCTTCCTGCAACAGTGTATGCTAATATGCTGGGACAAAAAATTGATGAACATGAGGTTCAAGTTTTCCTTGTTAATACAGGTTGGACTGGTGGTGAATATGGTGTTGGTGAACGGATGAAATTACAGTATACAAGAGCAATGGTTCAGGCTGCTGTTGAAGGTGACCTTGATCATATCGAAACAATTAAAGACGAAGTATTCGGTCTTAATATTCCTATTCATGTCCCAGGAGTCCCTGATGATGTTCTACAGCCACAGCAAACATGGAGCTCTCAGGAAGATTATTTAAAAAAGGCGAAGGAATTGGCTACAGAGTTTAAAGATAACTTTAAGAAGTTTAAGAGTGTTTCACCAACCATTGAAAAATTAGGTGGACCTATACAATATTAAAATCACTCTGTTTAGGAGCTGGGATAATATTAAAGAAATCATGCAAAAAGGCGAATAAACCTAAATCAGTTAAGTTGTAAGAAACAAGTTCGTTTCATTGCGCTGCAGACACTCGCTTTCCACGGGGAGGAAGCTAAGCCTCCTCAGCTACGCCTGCGGGGTCTTAGCCTTTCCTCTATTCCCGTAGGAGTCGAGTGTCTTCCGCTCCATTCCACTAGTTCTTAAAAATAGTATACAAAATCAAAAAATCGATTGAAGACAGCAAATAAAAACCCGAACTATTAGGCGAATGATTAATTGAAATTTCATCTTATAATTCGGGTTTATCATTAGCTTAAATACTTATGTCTCAGCCTCTTTTATATTAATTACAATGGTTTAGTTGAAGGGAGTCCCAATGTGATAGTTTTGTATAGACTATCCTGATTGATTTCTGAAAGGTAATCATTCAAACTTTGATGCAATACTATCTCTACACCAAATTATTTTTAAATATCGAATTATTGCTATTTAGGTAACTACCTTTAGCAATGAATACAAAATAGACTCGAGTTACAAATTAGGATAGAGTGCCAAACAACATAATTTAGTTTGTAACACGATTGAGAGTACAAGGGAAATCACACAAATAACCTTATAAAAAACCGTTGTTAATTAGGATAATTAAACAGCGGTTTTTATATACTTTATAAAAGTGTGATGTTCCTATCTATACATGTTTTCTTGTTTTTAAAGTTAATGGTCAAAAATATTTAAGGTTGATTGGAGCGGAAGGTGCGAGACTCCTGCGGGAGCAGCGGGACAGGTGAGATCCCACAGGCGCTGTGCGCCGAGGAAGCTCACCGCCCGCCCCGCGGAAAGCGAGCAACCTGGAGCGGAAATCAGCCATCACTATACCTCTTTTAAAGGATGTAATTGATTTGTACATTCTATCATTTCTTTACCTTCAAATTGTGTCTACACAATCACCAATTACCTATCCAATATTAACCATTAACAATTTACATGCATTATTTCATTGTATCTGCAAATTCAAAATTAATTTGTAGAATTCAAATTGATTAATTTATATGTGATCATTGTTTGGTTTTCTGACAGTTGAAGTTTTTCTACTATTGCTTCTCCTGTTACTTCACCAGTTTTTGTTTTACGGACTTCAATTGGAATATCAATAGGATAAATTCTGAAGCCGTCTTTTGTTAATTGAAATGTATTTTCTGTTATACGCTGTTCTTTTCCTTTAGTTACGATCATTGTATTAAATTCAACAGGCATTCCCATAAAGAAACCTCCTTATTATGACAAGTTTTTATATCTTCATCATACCACCCTTGTCCTATTTTAGAAAATGTTACTGATTTTTCATCCAATTGCAGAGCTTATGTACGGTTTCCCGATTAATAGCTGGAGGGAAATAATGAGTGAACTCTTGAAAATACCAGCTTTCTACAGGCTTCTGTAGCTCTTTTAATCTTTTTTCAAGACGATACGCATGTTCAACTGACACGTTTTTATCTCTTACTCCATGAATAATTAGAACTGATGAGTTAAGTTTTTCTAATTCGTACAAGGGTGTTCTCCAAACATAGCGTTTTGGAAATTTCGTTGGTGATCCCCCAATTACTCTTTTCATCATTTTGCGTAAGTCTACTCTCTCTACATATGTTAGAAACATATCTGAAACACCGCCCCATGTAACAATCGAGCGAACCTCATCTGAGACAATACCTGCTAAGAGAGCCATTACACCGCCCCTTGAGAAGCCAAAAACATGAATACGCTGTGATTTAACCATTTGATGCTTTTTCAGAATTTCTAGTGCAGCAATTGCATCAAATCGATCATCTCCAGCAAAATCTTCATTACCTTCTCCACCTTGATTTCCACGATAAAAGGGTGCCATTACAACAAAACCCTCTGATGCAAACTGAACAATACGTCCTACTCTTACCTTACCCACGTTTTTTATGCCACCTCGTAAATATAGAAAACCATCGTAACTTCCCTGTTCTATAGGTTCAGCTAATAGACCTTTCACTTTTAACTTGTTTGAAAGATATGTCACAATCCACAATCGAATATTTGGATTAGGTGATGGGAATTTGATTTTACTTACAATTTCTCCATTCATTGCAGAATCACACTCTCTTCATAGACATTTAAATTATGGTAACGGTAACATCCAAAATAGGCATTCACACATTTTTATAAAATAACATATTTTAACTTAGATCAAAAAAATTTTCTACTCATATTATCAAAGTACTACAAGTTATTTTAAGAGTTTACAAAAATTATGATGCTATGCATCTTGGAGGTTAAAGGTAATGAAAAAATGGCTGTACTTATTCTTTGTCACACTACTTATTGTTTTACCACTTTCAGCTTGTAATCAAAACAAAGTTGAAAAAATTAGATTGGCTGAAGTTACCCACTCTATTTTCTATACCCCGTTATATGTAGCTATGGAAGAGGGCTTTTTTGAAGAAGAAGGACTTGATGTTGAATTAACAACAACTTGGGGTGGAGATAAAACAATGACAGCTCTACTATCTGATGGAGCAGATATAGCCCTTGTTGGATCTGAAACATCCATATATGTTGAAGCACAAGGCTCTAGTGATTCTATTATTAACTTTGCTCAATTAACTCAAACAGATGGTACTTTCCTAGTAAGTCGCGAGAAGATTGACAATTTTGAATGGGATCAGCTAAAAGGCAGTACATTTTTAGGGCAACGAAAAGGCGGTATGCCGCAAATGGCAGGGGAATTTGTTCTTAAAAAACATAATATAGATCCACAAAATGACTTGGAGCTTATTCAAAATGTTGACTTCGCTAACATTCCAAGCGCCTTTGCTTCAGGTACTGGTGATTTTGTTCAGCTTTTTGAACCAACTGCTAGTATATTCGAAAAGGAAGGAACTGGTCATATTGTCGCTTCATTCGGTACTGAATCCGGTATGATTCCATATACAACATTCATGAGTAAAAACAGCTTTTTGACTGAAAATGAAGAGTCTGCTAAGAAGTTTACAGCTGCAATCTATAAAGCTCAAAAATGGGTTGAAGAAAAAGAAGTCTCAGAAATCGCTAAAACTATTGCTCCTCAGTTCGAAGATACAGAACTAGAACTAATTGAAACAGTTGTAGAGCGTTACAAAGAACAAGGCTCGTTTGCAACTGATCCAATTTTAGATGAAGAAGAGTGGAATAACCTACAGAATATCATGGACGAAGCAGGCGAGTTACCAAAGCGAATTGATTATAACACACTTGTTAATACAAATCTTGCAGAAGAAGTAATCGAGTAGTTAGGAGGAACACCTATGTCATTTTTAACAGTTGAAAATATTCATCATGTTTACTTAACAAAAGAATCAGCAACTGTTGCTTTAGAGGATGTTCATCTTGCCGTCGAGGAAGGTGAGTTTATCTCCTTCCTCGGCCCAAGTGGCTGTGGAAAAACCACTTTATTGTCGATTATAGCAGGTTTAATTAAACCTATTGAAGGTGTTGTGAAAATAGCTAATAAACAAATTACCAAACCAGACACGATGATCGGCTATATGCTTCAACAAGATTACTTATTTCCTTGGAAGACAATTGATGAAAACGTAACTCTTGGTCTTAAAATTACTGGACAGAAAAATGCACAAACAACTGCAGCAACAATGCAAATGTTGCAGGATATGGGACTAGATAATGTGGAAAAACAGTACCCTAGTCAGCTATCTGGTGGAATGAGACAACGAGCTGCTTTAGTAAGAACTCTTGCAACTAATCCTAAGATACTATTACTTGATGAACCTTTTTCCGCATTAGATTATCAAACCAAATTAAAGCTAGAGGATTTAGTTGTTCAAACTTTAAAGAAATACAAAAAAACAGCTCTACTTGTCACACATGATATCGGTGAAGCTATTGCAATGAGTGATCGAATTTTTGTGTTCTCAGCAAGACCAGGTAAAGTAAACAGAACCTATCTTGTACCAAAGGAAATTAGAGAGCTTTCACCATTTCAAGCAAGACAGCACCCATTATATAACACTCTCTTTCAACAAATATGGAAGGAGGTTGATCAATATGAAACAGAATGAAGCCATTGAACTTCTCCATAAGCAATATAAAAGTGGTTTGAAACGAGAAAAAAACTGGGTACTTTTTTACCAGTTTTTAATCTTCATTAGTTTCTTCGGATTATGGGAAATTGCCGGCCAAAAATCATGGATTGACCCATTGCTTTTTAGTTCACCATCAAAGATATGGAATCTTTTTATTACAAAAATAAGTGATGGTACTCTTTTATCACATATCGGTGTAACACTATTCGAAACCGTATTAGGGTTTATATTAGGCACACTACTAGGAGCAGTACTTGCTGCAATATTGTGGTGGTCATTTAGATTATCAAAAATTCTCGATCCATATTTAGTCATTTTAAATGCCATGCCTAAAGTAGCTCTTGGTCCAATACTAATCGTTGCCTTAGGTCCAGGTTTTGTATCCATAATCGCAATGGGAACAATTATTTCTGTTATCATCACAACCATTGTCGTATTCACCGCATTTAGAGAGGTAGATACCAATTATGTGAAGGTACTTCATACTTTTGATGCAAAGAAAAATCAAATTTTCAAGGAGGTCATTCTCCCTGCATCATATCCAACAATCGTTTCAACATTAAAAGTTAATGTGGGTTTGTCTTGGGTAGGCGTAATCGTTGGGGAGTTTCTTGTTTCAGCTAACGGACTTGGATATATGATCATATATGGCTTTCAAGTTTTCAATTTTACATTAGTACTTCTAAGCTTAATCATAATCGCCTTTTTCGCGACAATCATGTATAAAGGGGTAGAGTTATTAGAAAAAAGACTTATTAAAACAGAAAAAAGAGGCTAACACCACATACCCTCTGATCATGAGGGTATTCTGGTGCTGCCTCTTTTATTTAATATTCCATCTTTTGTTAATTTCTAATAAGCTGTGGTGTAAAACATCATCTTTCATGATAAAGCTATATTTTTTATCGTATTTGATGTTTTTAGGAATTTTCTCGAGAAGAATGGGACCGAATGTTTCAAAATATTGTTGCTGTTTTTCAAGGATTTCAATCGTTGCAAAATAAATATTTTTAACAATTACTTTTTCCTTACCTTGAACCTTATACTGTCCAAGATAAGTTAAATTCTTAACAATCCCACCTGTTTCTTCTTTTACTTCTCTAATTGCTGCTTCATCGGCCGTTTCATCCTTCTCAACCTTACCACCAGGAAACTCATAGCCTCGGTCAGAATGCTCTGTTAATAACCATTGATTCTCATATCGACAAACAACCCAAACATGCTTAGGATCACTTGAAAATGGATAGCTTTCAAATGATAAGGTAACTTCATTGTGATAATAATCAGTAAATCGGTACATAAGTAATCCCTCAATTTTCTTCCTAATCTAATAAAATCTTATCACAATGTTAAAGCTCTGTATAAGGTTTATTCTTGTTCGTCTATTCTTGAGATCAATCCTTGTGTTCGGATATGGTTTTTGGCTTCTTCATCTCCAAGCTCATAAATCATTCGATAAATTTGCTTGTTCGTGTCATCTATTGCATCATTTTCACGATCATAATGGTATTGAATATAGGGTGTATGTGATCTAAGGAAACCTTGTATATCTGAAGAATATACTTGATCAAAATATTCTCTTAATGTAATAATCTCATCATCTGATGCTTCTATTTTAAAATGCCATGGTGATGCAGTACTTAATTGAGATATTTCACCACTACCAACATTTATATAGTATGTTTTTTTTCCATTATCCATAAAAGACAGCTCCTTCTCTTCATCTTTTTTTAGCGTTTGCCTATATTATTAGGTTTATGCGCCAAGTTATAATGGAATATTTCGTGAGATCTTTGTAAAAAATATAGTAATAAAGCGGGAAGTTAACAGATGATTACCGGGAGGATAAAAGGTGGAAAAAAATCAGTTTATTAACGATGATTTAAGTAGATTTCGAGCTGATGAAGAAGATGTTTTTGCATATGTACAATCTATATTGCACCAAACAAATAAAGAACAAATTCTTGAATGGATACAAAGTATGTCAACTCAGGAATTACAAGAAATAATTGCACCGTATATTTCTGATAAAATAACTAAAGAGATTGCTGAAAAAGAGCTTTCGTAATAAAAATAACCATTACTAACAGAGCATTTAACTAGCACCAATTATTATGTGAAAAACTTTACATAATAAAACCGAGTGAAGGTTGTGCTTCACCCGGTTTTTTATGAAAACTTATTTTCCTAAGAAAGATTTTAACATCCAGTTATGCTTCTCTAGACTTTGGTGGATAGCTAATAACATATCACCAGTTGTTTCGTCGCCAACTTCTGCTGCTAGATCCATACCTTCCTTGAGCTCGTCTGCTACCTTGCTAAAGTCATCAAATACATTCTTAACCATTTGCTCGGCAGTTTCATTACCTTCAGCTTCATTAATTGACGTTAATTCTAAACACTCCTTCATTGTAGCAACCGGTTTGCCTTCAAGTGCTAGTAAACGTTCAGCTAGTTCATCGATATGAACATTTGCTTCATTGTAAAACTCTTCGAACTTTTCATGTAGCGTGAAGAAGTTCTTTCCTTTTACAAACCAATGGTAATTATGTAGTTTTACATAAAGCACAGTCCAGTTAGCAACCTGCTTATTTACTGTTGCAATTAATTTTTCTGACATATTAAATTCCTCCCTTGTCTTCTACTTATCTTTACCCAGTATAGTTTGTGACAAAACATGATATTTTATTGCATAACTTTTTAAACCGAGATCATTTTACTCATGTTAAGATATATAATAGAAGAATTAGTATTTTAAAAAGGTGAATTCAATATCAGTTAAAATTTCAATACAACGGGAGGTTTAACGTGAAGGTAGTTTTTATTATATCGATTATTATTGTATTTGTTGTTCTAATCTTGAGTGTTCTTACAACAAGTAAAGCATATCAATATAAACATACAGTTGATCCTGTTAATAAACCTAAAGAAAAATCTAATGAGTTAGATTCGTCTGATGATGAGCGATTGGAACAAAGAGACAAGGAATGACTATTTGGGGGATTCTGTTTAGAGGTGTAAACAACCCTAATGCGTATTGTTATTTCTGATTGAAAAATCTAAAAAAATACACATAAAATTATGCTGAATTTTTTTAGTAATCAACAGCATTTTATGGGATTCTTCACTTCTATACCAAGTCTTGTGATGGTTGATTTCCACTACAGGTTGCTCGCTTTCCGCGGGAAAAATATTAAAAAGCCAAACTACCGGCTTTTCAATAAACGATTTTTCCTTGGGGCGGGCGGTGAGCTTCCTCGGCGCAAGCGCCTGTGGGATCTCACCTGTCCCGCTGCTCCCGCAGGAGTCTCGCACCTTCCGCTCCAATCAACCTTAAATAGTTTTGTTCAATTATTTTTTAAAAACAACAAACTTTTATAAAAACCTTTAAATTATATAAAGCTCTACTAATTCGTTTATTGCTGCAATTCAATTTTAAAATCCACTTATGAAAGTTTAATTTGGTTTTTCAGTTCCCATTACCAGTTATTTACCTCCAACTAAAACCTACCCTTTAGGTTAATTAAGTTTGATTTCGATATCCTAATCCCATACCATTACCTACAATTTTCATTTAGTATCCGCTTTTTCAAGAAAGCGTCTAATAATTCCACTAAGTATTTTAAAAGATACCCATACTATGTATTCCCAATAATAAATAATAGCGTGAACTCTTATATGAATTCACGCTATTATTTCATTGTTATATACTTTCGTACAATTATAATAATCTAACAATAGAAAACACCAAAAATTAAGGGGAAACTACTTTACTTTAGTAAGATTCATAAACATATGGGGTTTTTGGTTGTTCTACCGCTTCAATGGATGATACTGATATAGATGGAAGCATCCAGTCTTGATAAGCTACTGTTGATAATGTGCCCTTTAATTTTACCCATTGATCATCGCCATATTGTTTTGCATCAGGAAGTGTTGCAAGAGTTCCAAATACAGAAGCATCTGCTACACAACAGGATAATCCAAATCTTGCAATAACAAATTGATCTTCTTCAAAATCTTCTTCCCTAAAGATAAAACCTGTTAGTTCAACAGTTTTCCCTGAAAAAGCATCAGGATCTTCATCTAGTATTGTTGTCATCGCTATATAATTTTCCTCTGTAAAAACGATCGTATCCGCCTTTAGCATCTCTGCTTTTAATTGAGCATAAAATTCCTCAGGCTGTTCTTGGATTTCAAATCCCTCTGGATGCTCTAAAGGCACATCTGGAACATTTGATGATTGTGCAACCTTATCACCAACACTCTCTTCAAGTTCCTCCATATATGCTTCAGGATCCTGTAAATATTCATCAGCTTCACTTGTTTCATCTTCGTTTTTATTTATCTTTTCCTCATTTACAGCCAAAGATTTAAATCCTCTTTTAGCTACAACAGAGCTATCTAAAACAACTTCTGGAAACAGAAAGCCGGTTATAATCGGGATAACAAATAGCGAATAAACGGCAATTGATTTTAATGGAGAACCTCCACTTGTATGGTCAACACCACAATCACAATATAGCTCTTCTCTTTTCTTTGATCCACTTCTCCAAATTTGAATTATACCTAGTAATAAAAATACGACAATCGCAAAATAAATAAAAGGCATCATCTTCGGAGCAATAAAATGTAACATATCTCCTGTAACAACTAACTTAGTCATTAACAAGGTAAAACCAATTAAAATAATTCCTCTTATATAAATATGAAATCGATAGTGGCTATTTTGGTTTTCCATTTTATCTAACCTCCGATCACAATAAGAATTGTTGAAAAACAACAATGCTTCCATATACCACAATAGTAACAACGACCATAAATATCACAACAAATCTTGCTTTAAAAAATGCGAAAAGCATGATTGTATTTTTTAAATCAAGCATAGGTCCATAAACTAAAAATGCTAATAGTGAACCTGTTGTAAAAGAACTCCCAAATGAAGCAGCAACAAAAGCATCTGCTTCTGAGCATAAAGATAAAATATATCCAAATGCCATCATAACAGCTGGTGATAAAAAGTCATTTGAACCAATTTCCGTTAAAAGTGTACGATCTAAAAATGTTTGAAAAAGGCTAGCAATAAATGCCCCAATAATTAGAAATTTTCCCATTTCAAAAAATTCATCACTGGCATGGAAAATAGTTGATTTTATCTTTCCTACTTTTTCTTTTCCATCATCTATTGTTGTGCTGACTAAATCTTCTTTTGTCCACTTTAACTGATCTTGTTGTTTTCTAAAAATGAGGTAAATAATAAAGCCTATCACGATCGAAAGAATAAAAGCTAGTCCCATTCTTGAATATGCCATATAATGTTGTGAGCCAAATGCATAATAGGTGGATGCAAACACAACAGGATTTAAAATTGGTGCTCCTACTAGAAAAACAACTCCTAAATGTAATGGCATCCCTTTTTTCATTAATCGTCTTACAATTGGTACAATTGCACATTCACAAATCGGGAATAACGCTCCAAGAAGAGCAGCCGGCAAAATCGCAACAATTGCATTCTTTGGTAAGGTACGTTTAATGAAGTCTTCTGAAACGAAAGTTTGAATGAGAGCTGAAACAAATACTCCCAATATAATAAACGGTATAGCTTCTAGTAAAATACTCAAAAACATTGTATTAACAGTCAATAATTCAGAAGGAATACTTAACGATATTTCCTGAAAATCAACAAACAAAAACAAATAGAAAAACAATCCTAGTAAACCTAGTCCAATAAACTCTCTTAAAAAGGGTGATACAGATTTATTCATCTATTTTTCTCCTAACTTTTTAATTCATCTCGTACTATATCATACTTATTTAATTACGAGATTATGACTATCATTTTTAAAACTGTTTTTCTGATACAATTCAATTTTTCAACACAATTTTACCAACATCTACAAATATCAACACATTGGAAAGAGATAATCGTTGAAGTTTTCTATCATATTAAAGTATACTCTCAATATCGAGTAAGTGAAGGGAGAACATTATGACAAGAAAGATAAACTTGCCACCAAAAAAAGAACGTCATCTTCTATTTGGTTCAGTTGAGCCGGGCGAAAAATTAAAGCCTACTGAAAAAGACCAAATGCCAGATTTACAAAACTCTAAAAAGGATTTCCTTTTTACTATAGATTCAGTAGGAATTAGCAATGTTAAGCACCCTATCATTATAGAATCTGATTTAAATCCAACACAACAAACTACTATTGCTACTTTCAAAATGACTAGTAAAATCTCTCATGATTCAAAGGGTACGAATATGAGTAGATTCACTGAACAGCTTGAACAGTATCGTCAAAATGGTGGATTTGTCCTCTCTATAAAAAATCTATACGATTTCACAAAAGAGCTTGCAGAACGTCTAAAACAAAAAGACGCAAGTATCGAAGTCACATTTCCATGGTTTTACGAAAGAAAAGGACCAAGCTCAGGGTTAGTTGGATTAAATCATGCAGAAGCAACAATTGCTGTAACGTATGATGAGGCAGTTGGTTATACAACAACAGCTTCATTAACATGTGCGGTTACAACTCTCTGTCCATGTTCAAAGGAAATTAGTGAATATAGTGCACATAATCAGCGTGGCTATATTACAATGGATGTCGAGTTCACAGAAGACTATCATGAAGAGTTAGATTGGAAAGCAGCTCTATTAGAAGCAGCTGAAACAAATGCTAGTGCTATGATTCATCCAGTCCTAAAACGTCCAGATGAAAAAATGGTTACAGAAACTGCTTATGAAAACCCCCGTTTCGTTGAGGATATGGTAAGACTAGTAGCTGCAGATTTATATGAACTTTCATTCATCCAGGCCTTTACTGTTCATTGCCGTAACGAAGAATCGATTCATTTACACGATGCAATTGCTAGTTTAAGTTATCGTAAATAAGGAATTAATTAATAGAAGCTCCAAATCACATCATGATTTGGAGCTTTTTATTTTTGGGTTGTAAAACTAGTAGGTTCGCTCCCTTGAAATTTGTCGAAGATTGTCAATTGATGGATTAACTATAAAAGTTAATGGATTATCTTCAAAAGTTGAACGATTAACTACAAAAGTTGATGGATTATCTTCAAAAGTTGTACGATTAACTATCAAAGTTGATGGAATATCTTCAAAAGTTGAACGATTATCTTCAAAAGTTGAACGATTATCTTCAAAAGTTGAACGAT
>NZ_VOQF01000070.1 GCF_007994985.1 Metabacillus litoralis
AAGACAATGATATAAATAACAGCTAAAAGATAATAAGCAAAAAGAATTTTACCCAGCATTTATCACTGCCTCCTCCTCTTGGAGAACAACTAATATTCCTTTGCTCTGGAATCGTCGAATCACAAATGTTGCATCTTCTTTTGTCGCATTTGAAAGAAGAATAAATAATTGATCACTTTCATCATATCCTAAATGATCATTCATTCTTAGAAGCGAACCAATATTCTGTAAATTTTCAGCTGAGTGATCAATTGTCAAAACCTCTAGTTGTACAAAAGGAATCTGTAATTCTTGAAAAGCCTTTTGCTTATTTTCTAGAATTCGTTGAAAATAATAAGGTCTTAATACATTTGTACCTTCGATAAATCGCTCACTATTAATTTCATTCACATATTCATAAGCTCTGCCGACTGAAGAAGTGATAAGTCGACT
>NZ_VOQF01000071.1 GCF_007994985.1 Metabacillus litoralis
AAATAATATAAACGCATAGAATAAGAGCCAGAAAGTCCTACTCTAAAAGCTATCAAATATAAAAAAATCAAACTATAACTAGAACTGTAACCTATTTCTATAATAGCGTCCTTAGAATAAAATCCCGCTAAAAAAGGAAATCCACATAAAGCTAAATTGCAGATATTTATCAAAGTTCTAGCAAAAAGTCTTCCTTTTAATGAACCTCCCAAAAACCGCAAATCTTGTAAACCTTGATTCTGATGAATAACATCTCCTCTACATATAAATAGTAAAGACTTAAATATAGCGTGAGTTAAAAGATGAAAAAAAGTAATTAAAATAAGACCTAATCCTAAACTTGTTATTATTAACCCTAATTGCCTTAAAGTAGAAAGAGCAATA
>NZ_VOQF01000072.1 GCF_007994985.1 Metabacillus litoralis
GAAAGACCAAAAAACATCGCAAACAAAACGATATTTTCATAAAAAGGCAGAAACGGAATTCTCTTCACCTTTTTTTCTTTTTCCGTCTTTACAGGTGCTACAAACTGATTATCTTCGTAATAATCAATTACCTTCGCAAGCCCCTCATCAAGCAAATACTTCGGCACCCAATCAAGATCTTTTTTGATTTTCTGATTATCCAGAATCGACCTCTTAATATCACCTGGGCGACTTTCGATATTTTGTAAATCTGCAATAGGATAAAGCTTGCCCATCTCATCAACCAACCGATTAATACTCACTTCCGTACCAGTTGACAAATTATAGATGCCACTCAATTCACTACGAACTCC
>NZ_VOQF01000073.1 GCF_007994985.1 Metabacillus litoralis
TTTTTAGCAAGTAAAGATTTCTTTGATATTGTGTATGATCTTTGTAAGGAAAGATTTGCTTTTGTTCCTTTTACAGATATGTTTTGGGCACTTCGCTCTATGGTATTGCCTCTATTTATTTGTATGAATCAAAAATTACCAGAAGCTGATTTGTATCATAGTGTTTCTACAGGGTACGCTGGTGTACTTGGTGCATTAGCGAAACATCAGTTTCAGAAGCCTTTTGTTTTAACTGAACATGGAATCTATACACGTGAGAGAGAAGAGGAAATCATTAAGGCGTCCTGGATTAAAGGGTATTTTAAAGATATATGGATCGATTATTTTTATAATTTATCAAACTGTGCCTAC
>NZ_VOQF01000074.1 GCF_007994985.1 Metabacillus litoralis
TGGTTAGAGCGCACGCCTGATAAGCGTGAGGTCGATGGTTCGAGTCCATTTAGGCCCACCATAATAATAATTTTTTGTTCCGCAGTAGCTCAGTGGTAGAGCAATCGGCTGTTAACCGATCGGTCGTAGGTTCGAGTCCTACCTGCGGAGCCATTTTTATATGGGGAAATACTCAAGTGGCTGAAGAGGCGCCCCTGCTAAGGGTGTAGGTCGTGTAAGCGGCGCGAGGGTTCAAATCCCTCTTTCTCCGCCATCGTGTGCATATTTTATAATATAAAAACATGCGCCTTTAGCTCAGCAGGATAGAGCAACGGCCTTCTAAGCCGTCGGTCAGAGGTTCGAATC
>NZ_VOQF01000075.1 GCF_007994985.1 Metabacillus litoralis
TCAAAATTTTTAAAAATAAATCGATTTGCACAACTTTTTCTTCAATGTAACTGAAGCGCTTAACTTATTCTAGCTCTATTTTTATTAATCTAGATTCACTTTCCAGTAAATCTACTATGTTACGACTTATTTCATCTATATAATGAAAGTGACGGGCGATATGTACATAATTTAGAGCTTATATCTTTTTAATTTATTAATAATTATTACAACCAAATCCTCCTTCCTAAAACTATTTCAAATTTTATTTCATATTTATATATACTTAATTGTAACCCATTTTAACTTATTCATAGGCTGCACCTTGATCTAATTTTTTTTAATTTATAAAATTTAATAATTTTC
>NZ_VOQF01000008.1 GCF_007994985.1 Metabacillus litoralis
GAACTCATTTTACCCAAGTTGCCTAAAGAAATAACCGTGTCTAACTTTAAGGGGTCACTTCATAGTGAGCTTTATGCGTAAGGTTTTTTCATCCTGATATCTTTGAAAGAATAATCGTTTTTTCTTCATTACTAACGTATTGCTTTTCATTAAATACTTTATATTGTTTCTTCCTAATCTTCGTTAATATTTCTCCATACAATAAAGCTGAAGCCTTAACAGGAGTGCGTGATGATAATGGATATTCATTCATTGTCTCGAGAGCTTTTTGATAGTATAGCTCAGCTTCATTCGCAAGATGTTCCCACATCTTAACGAATGATGAATTAACTAGGCCACTTCGCAGATCTTCTTCACTATATTGATAATAATCCATTAATTCCTTCGGTAAATAAATTCGATTTCGTCCTAAATCATCACCAATATCGCGTAAAATATTTGTTAATTGCATTCCAAGTCCAAGTGAAATAGCACCTTCACGTAGAGCTTCAATTTTTTGTGGTGCCAATATAGGTAAAAGCATTAATCCAACTGAGCTTGCCACATGATAGGAATAAGTGAGAACTTCATCAGTTGTATTATAGCGTGTTTTCACAAGATCCATTCGCTGCCCAGTAATCATATCTAAAAATGCATCTTTTTGAAGATTATAATGGATAGACACATCATGCAATGCAAGCCACATAAAATGATATTCTCCCTGTGGAATTGTACCGTTTAAAAATAAATGAAAATCTTCTTCAAAAAGTGCTAATTCCTTGTGAGGTGAAGAGTCTTCATCAACGATGTCATCAACAATTCGGCAAAACGCATAAACAGCCCAAACCGCTTTCTTTTTCTTCTCTGGCAATAAGGAAAATGCCTTATAGAAAGTTTTAGAGTGATGTTTTATTACCTTTTCACATTGCTTATAAGCATTTTCTATATCAACCATTTTTCCGCCTCCTGTTTATGATCATTTTGTACAGCATCAACCATTATTTTTGCTCCTTGCATGACAATTGGAATTCCACCGCCGGGATGAACAGATGCACCTACTGCATATACATTTTTGTAAGAAGATGGTTTAGCTTGAGGACGAAAAACACCTGATTGAAATAATATTGGTGCAATTCCAAAACTACCGCCTTGAAATAGTCCCTCTTTTTCAGCAATATTTGGGTTTTTAACCTTTTTCCAAACTATATGATTTCTTAAATTCGGATAGCCTCTTTCTTCTAACTCATCAATAATTCTCTCAATAAAGTCCTCTTGATTTGACCAGTTAATATGAGTACCCGATGGTACTGGGACGAGCGTATATAATACTCCTTTTCCCTCCGGAGCAAGACTTGAATCAATAACAGATGGATGGAATGAGTAAAATGATGGATCTGTTGGCACCACTTTTTTCTCAAAAACTTCCTTCATGTGCTTTGAAAAATCACCACTCATGAAAAATTGATGAACAGGAGTATTTTCATAGACTTTATCTAATCCAAAATAAAGCAATACACAGCTTGATGAAGGTGTATATTTATCTTCTGGTGGTTTCTTTGTATCTAGTAATTTAGACATAACAGGAAAATCCCCATTTAGAATAATCTGGTCGGCACTTACATACTCGTCATTTACATAAAGGCCTGTTGCTTTGTCACCTTCAGTAGAAAGTGATGTTACTTTTGAATTTAACTGTACCTTAATACCTCTTCTATCAAGCTCTTTCTTTAACACATCAACTAAGTGAGCATATCCACCTTTTAGATAATAGATTCCATGTTTATGCTCACTATATGAAATCAGAGAATATAAAGCAGGTGACTCATAGGGATTACCACCTATATAAAGAGATTGCAGTGAGTATGCTAAGCGCATATTTTCTTCTTGAAAATATGTTTTTAATGATTGATAGACTGTCCGATATGCCTTAAGTTTTACTAATGTTTTAATATTTTTCTTAGTCCAAAAATCTTTTTTACTAGAAAAGGACCTTTTAATAAATGATGACATTCCCTGCTCAAAACGGATATCCATATCACTCATAAACTTAATAAACCCTTGCTTTTCATTAGGATAAATTCGCTCTAGCTCATTAAGCTGTTTCGAGCGATCAGTGTATTTTTCATATGTTGATCCATCTTTGAAATGGATTGAATATAAGGGATCAATTTGTATGAGCTCATACTTCTCAGGCGGTACACCTGCTTCTTCTAAAATACTTGTAAGCATGTGTGGTAATAGCACAATTGTTGGACCTTCATCAATTTTAAAACCATCTTGTTCTACATAAGAAAGTCGCCCACCTAATCGATCTCGTTGTTCTAATATTGTAACATCATAACCCTTTTTATTTAAAAGGAGAGCTGACACTAATCCACCAATACCTCCGCCCACAACAACTGATCTCATTTCGCATCCCTCAAATCCACGTGCATATTCACATGCTTTATATTATTATGATTTGCTTGTTTTTCAATTGCATTTGTTGTGATTCGTGCTGATTCTAATATCGTAGGAAGACCACTACCTGGATGTGTTCCGCCACCAACTAACCAACAGCGTTTTAGTTCTTCAAATTCATTATGTGGCCTTAGCACCATCATTTGTGTTAGCTGATGACCCAGGTTAAATGTAGCTCCTTCATAAACAAAAATATCTTCTTCCCAATTTCTTGGTGTAATTATTTTCTCTACTTTAATATGACTCTCAATATCTTTAAACTCAGTTTTTTCTTGAATTGTTTTTAACACTAATTCTCTAAAACTGTCCTTATGCGCTTCCCAATCTATCTGACTTAAATTGCTAGGAACAGGAGCTAAAATATATAAAGCTGAATGACCTTTTGGTGCTAGAGTTGGATCTGTTACACTGGCATTTTGAATATATACAGATGGATCTTTTGGCATCGTAAATGTTTTTGTTATTTCATCAACATTCTTTTTGTAGTCTTCTGCAAACACTATTGTGTGATGTGGTAGATCATATTGTTTATCTAAACCCAAATAAATCATAAAAGTGGAACATGAATATTTTTTCTTCTTTAGCTTTTTTTTAGAGTATTTTCTTAATACACCATCATCAACAAGATTTGTCATAACATGTGCAAAATCGCCATTAATAATTACCTCATCAGCTTCAATTTTTTCACCATTTTCAAGCTCGACACCAGTAACTGTTTTACCTTCAAGTAATAGCTTTTTCACACCTTTACTTAAATGAATTTTTCCTCCAAGTTCTTCAAATGCTTTTGCCATTGCTTTAGATAGCTGATTCACTCCACCTTTAGGATGATAAATTCCATATTCATGCTCCATATAAGAGAGGATTGAAAATGCTCCTGGACATTCCCATGGTGACATTCCCAAGTATTTCGATTGAAATGTAAAAGCAAGCTTCATTCTTTCATCTTTAAAATATTTCGATAACACTTCATACAAACTTTTCGAAATTGTTAATTGAGGTAATGCCTTAATAACTCTCCATCTTAAATAATCATAAAAATGATCCATTTTACTTTGTAATATAGGAGTTAGGGCGTTCATTTTCTTTCTCGTATCATCCATAAACCGTTTATAGCCATCACCCTCACCTGGAGCTATACGATTTAATCTTTGTATCATCTCACGTTCATTTCTTGTCATATTAATGGTGGCATCATCAAATATCAGTTGGTACATCTCTTCAAGTTCAATAAGATCTACATAATCATGCAATTTCTTACCTGTAGATTGGAAAATTTCTTCAGCGATATGAACCATACTTAAAAAAGTAGGACCCATATCAAATGTATAGCCCTGTTCTTCAATAGAAGCGTTGCGGCCACCTATGTATGATTGTTTTTCAAAAAGATCTACATCGTAACCTTTACTAGCTAACATCATCGCAGCTGCTAACCCTCCAGGTCCAGCTCCAATCACAACCATTTTTTTCATGATGAATGCCCTCCATTAAGTGTACATATATTATACAAACATTATACACAGTTACTATACAAAACTCAAACATTAATAACCTGTTAATCTGCTAACCACTATTATCAATAATTTCACTTATGTCCTTATATGTAAGAAGTACAAGTTTTATGAATTCTTTAAGCCTGTATTTTAGATAATTCCCTCCAGTTCTTATGAAAGCAAAAAGAACCGCTCCTTTAAAGAGCAGTTCTTTTTATGATCTATTTTATCTTTCATCTAAATTAATAGAATAACTATCAAACCATACATGAATTTGTGCAAGATGAGCAAGTAACTGTGGTCCTGACATTAATTGGCCAAACCATGGTACTTGAAAAGCTTTACCTTCTGACTGGATAATGTCGTTTAACTTTTGTTCATTTAATAATACATGCAAAATAGAATCCTTTTTATTCACAAGTGATTGTAGCCATTCTTTTACTAGTCTTGTATACTCAGGATTATGTGTTTTAGGATACGGACTCTTCTTACGGTATAATACTTCGTCTGGTAATATACCTTCTAAGGCTTTTCTTAAGATTCCTTTTTCACGGTTTCCATGCATCTTCATATCCCATGGAATATTCCAAGCATATTCTACAAGACGATGATCAGCAAATGGTACACGAACCTCAAGACTTGCTCCCATACTCATTCGATCTTTTCGATCAAGTAAATTAGTCATAAACCAATGCATATTTAAATAGAAAAGTTGACGTCTTTGCGTTTCTAATTTTGATTCACCTTCTAGAATTGGTGTCTCATTGACTGTGTCTTGATAACGAGCTTGCACATATTCATTTAGCTTTAATTTATCTTGCCATTCAGGTTTTAACAAGCTATTTCTTTCATCCGTTGATCGCATCCACGGAAATGCTTTGTTTGCAAGATCCTCTGGTCGATGGAACCATGGGTATCCTCCAAATATTTCATCAGCACACTCACCTGATAAACCAACAACAAACTCCTTTTTAATTTCTCTGCAAAACCACAGAAGAGAAGAATCAACATCTGCCATCCCTGGTAAATCTCGAACAGACGTTGCCTCAATTAAGTGATCAACAAGTTCTTGTTGCTTTATTACGCTACTATGATGAACAGTGTTAAATGTATCACTCATTTTTTTGATCCATGGACCATCAGAATTTGGTTGAAATTCATTCGCCTTAAAGAATTGCTCATTATCCTCATAATCTATTGAATAGGTATGAAGTCTTCCTTTACCCTCATTTTTATAATGCTCAGCAGCAATTGCAGTTATTGCACTTGAATCAACACCACCAGAAAGGAATGTACATAACGGAACATCTGATACTAGTTGACGCTTTACTGCATCCGTAAATAAATAACGAACCTTTTCTGCTGTTTCATCAACATTTTCTTCATGAGGCTTACTCTCTACATCCCAATATCTCCACTTCTTCAGTCCATCCTTTGTATAAATTAAAGCATGTGCTGGACGCAGTTCATCAATTCCTTTAAACACGCCAACTCCAGGAGTTCGTGAAGGACCTACACCGAAGATTTCTGATAATCCATTTTTATCGATCACAGCCGAAACTGAAGGATGCGCTAAAATTGCCTTTAACTCTGAACCAAAGATTAATGATCCATTTTCTTCTTTATAAAATAATGGTTTCACTCCTAAACGGTCTCTTCCAATAAACAATTTCTCTTTGGTTGAATCCCAGACAGCAAATGCAAAAATACCATTCAAGTGATGAACACATTCCTCTTCCCATTCAATATAAGCTTGTAATAAAACCTCAGTATCAGAATGACCTTTAAATGTATATCCACGTGAAAGCAGCTCTTTACGAATATCTTCTGTATTATAAAGCTCTCCATTGTAGCAAATAGTATAAGTATGACCTTCCTTTGAGCGAGTCATAGGCTGAACTCCACCAGAAGGATCTACAACTACTAGGCGTTTATGCCCAAACAATACATGATTCTCTCCCCAAATGTTTGTATCGTCAGGACCTCTTTTTGCTAAAGTTTCTGCCATTTTTTTGATTGTACTTTGTTCTTTGCTTAAATTTCCTTTAAAATTAATCCAACCTGTAATTCCACACATTTAAGCATCATCTCCCTAGCATAAATTTCCTTCTATACTTACCTATCCGCCTATGTCCTTTAACAGATGTAGGTATCTTATGCCCACTTTCACTCAATGTTGAATTGTCCAATATCATTTTTAATGCATATTTTTCTGTTGTTTTGTCTAAAACGGATGATAGCGCATTTTTTTACACATATTTTCACTTTCAACTGGAGGGTAATTGCATGAGTCCATATAAACGAACAGATCTATTATTAAATCAAGAACGTTCGTACTTAACTGGACTGATTGAAGTAACGAACAATCAGTACGTCATTTATGATGATATGAGTGATGAGCTTCATTTATTAGAAGAAATTAAGGAGCCACATTTAGAAATACTTAGTCCGATTGGTTGGAAATCTTGTAAATGGTTAGGTTTAGGTAAGGTAAAAACGGAGGCAGGGGTTTTCTCAATAAGCTGTGGAGACACTGTTCGTATACAAAAAAGTCTTCCGTTTGCATTAGATGAAATGCTTAAGGAGCTTCAAGATGAAACATTTATAAAACTACTAAAACACCTTAATTCAAAAGGGTTTTCACCCTTCGACTGTATCTATTCTTACAACCAGTTATTATTTTTAGATAATCAAGTACATAAAAAAGGTGTATCTTTTTATCAATTTGATAATGAAGAAGAAATTTGTGCCATTCAGCACCATTTTAAAAGAGGTGTTCATTCTTCCGATCGCTTTGAAATCACCACAAGCTTAGGCAAAAGAAGTATAATTAGTGGATTATTTTGATTTAGCCATGAACGTTTCTGGCTAACATTTTAAACTTTCTGCTTCCTTAAATTCATGGCTATTTACC
Source organism: Metabacillus litoralis (assembly GCF_007994985.1). GTDB lineage: Bacteria > Bacillota > Bacilli > Bacillales > Bacillaceae > Metabacillus > Metabacillus litoralis. Next base: position 6,847 of record NZ_VOQF01000008.1, read on the forward strand.
AAGTGTGCTGCATCGTTGAATTCCGCTTCAGTTGCTCGCTTTCCGTGGGGCGTGAGGTGAGCCTCCTCGGCGCAAACGCCTGTGGGGTCTCACCTTCCCGCTGCTCCCACAGGAGTCTCGCACTTCCGCTCCATTCAACCTAAAGTAGTTTCCTTTCAAAATATCTTTAAATCAACACGATACACGATATTCTAAAGGAGAATTATATGATCTTTTAATCACCTTTCTTGGCCCTTAAAGTTGAATCTTATCTTAATGATTATTGTATTTAACATAATTATTTGGAAGAAACTCTATTTTTATCTAATAAAAAGTACTTTATCAGAAGAAGATATCATAATGCTTAGCAGCATGGTGATTCATTAAAGTTACTTATCAACAATTTACTGTCCAAATAAAAAAATGCCTTCTCTAAATAGCTAGAGCAGGCATTATTGTTAACTAGCAATATCTTTAGAAATGGAAAATCCCTAATGGAAGTCTCATTCCTAATAGGATTGTTAGTACAAGAACGACAACAAATTGAATCCAATAAATTCTTGTTGGCTTCCCTTTTTTCGATTTGACTAAGACCATTTCCATAGTAGCAATTGTCCATATTCCTAAAATAATTTTAGCAATATACTCACCATCCAATGAATAGACACCTAAAACGATAACAATTCCCGTAATAAGGATCAATACATAGAATAATCGTAAAACCATGTGGATAATTTTAAATGGCTTTTCTTTCCCAGACTTAAAGAATGAGAATGCTACAAAGAACAGTATAATTCCTAGTACCCATGTAGTAATATGTGCATGTATCAAATTTTCTTCCTCCTTCATTCTCTTAACCAACCCTATTTTAGCATGATTTTATAATAAATTTAAAGAAAGTGTAATAAAATGCTTTGTTGTTGTGTCTATTTTGTTGAAGTTTCAATAAGATTAGCTACCCTTCATTTAAAAAAGGAATACTCAGACTAAAAGCACTAGTATTATAACAATGGATACAACATTCCTAAATAGACTATTTAAAGCGCATTTTTGGTTGATATCACTTCTCGTAATTCATTTTCCATAAAGATACGAAAAGAAAAACAAAACCAAATCCAAACAAAACGAGACCATCAAGTATGACATCCTTAAATCCTAAACCTCTTACTAAAATATCCTGATACCCCGTTAATGCCCATGCATGAGGTGTGATTAATGCGATATTCTGCATAATATCAGGCATGATAAATAAAGGAACCATTGTCCCACCTAATGCTGCTAGGGTTAGAGCAAGTAAGACGGACCAACCAGATATTTGAGAATCTGTTTTAAATATCGCAGCAATTAACATTCCTAAGCAGGAGCTTGCCCATACAAGAGCTAATGTTATCAAAATCAACCCTGAAAATGATGAACCTAGTGACATACCAAACACAAAGTGTCCAAACGCAAAAAGCACGACAACTTGAAGTATTCCAATAAAATAGTTTGGTATCATTTTCCCAATAAATAGTTGCCAATGATCTACAGGCGCTGATAAAACTCTTCTAAAAGTGCCATCATTTCTTTCATTTAAAAAAGATCGTCCAGCATACATAATAATGAAAAAAGCATACATAACTGTATAGCCTGGTACATTTTGTTGAAAAGCGTCTGGGCGTTCCACTACATCTCCTTCTGAAGCAGAGTATGTTCCAATTGTAACTTTTGGATCATTCAAAGAAAGCTTTGCAGTGTTAACTAACTCATCTTTTAAAAGAGTTAGATCAGGTTCTTCACCTTGCTGTGCATCTACTTCAATTGATACAGGTTCAAATTGATTGTTTGTAAGAGAGTTTAGTTGATTGGTAAGGTTAGCTATATATTTCTTATATCCATCTTCTACTTTACTAATTTCATTTGTTACATTTTCTTTAATGTTTGTTACTTGATTTTCAACCATTCGAGTGACAATGTATTCAACTTCAAAGGCTTGTGCAACACCTTCAATTGCTCTTCCTATAATAGAAGTCATATTTGCTTGAGCAGGATCTTCATAGGATATCAACTCAATTTTTTCTCCATCTTTAATTTTCTCTCCAAATTCTTTTGGAATAACTAAAGCAAATGGATACTCTCCATCACTAACCAATTTTCTAATTTGTTTTTCTGTAAAATCTTCCTCATTATTTTCTGTTTCAAGCTTGATGCCATCTGTATCTTTTAATAAATTGATAAACTTTATAGAATCCTTTGTTTGATCTTGATCAACAATTGGTAAAGCTATTGCTTCGTCACCACCACCACCTTGAAAAACTGGCATTAAAGCAAAGCTCATAATTGTAATTAGCATTAAGGGTAGCATAAACAAAACAACAATTGCACCTGGATCCTTTAACATGATCCTTATATCTTTTTTAGCGATTGCCCACCATTGCATAGTAGAAAAATCTCCTTTTTCTATAATTTAACTAAGTTATTAGTCTCTTAGCTTTTTGCCTGTTTTATATAAAAACAATGTCTCTAAGGAAGGATGCATCATATTAATAATCTTTAAATTGCTGTCATTCTGATTAAGAGCTTCAAGCATTTCCGCAACATTCTTATTTATGTCTTCCACAACCATTTCAATCTTACTACCTGATAATCTAATATCTTTTGTAAAGGACTCTTGTTGAAATAGATCAACAAATTTTCTAACTTCTTCTTGATTATCTCCTGATAATTCAACAACTCCACCATAAACATCTGAAACAAGCTCTTCGACTGTTCCTAAGGCAATAATACTTCCATCATCTATTATAGCTACTCGATCACATAGTGCTGTTGCTTCTTCCATGTAATGTGTTGTATAAACAATCGTAATTCCTTGGCTTTTAAGAAGTTTAATTAAATCAAAAATCTGGTTTCTTGATTGCGGATCTATACCTACTGTCGGTTCATCCATAAACACAACTAATGGCTGATGTATTAATGCAGCTGCGATATTAATTCTTCTTTTCATACCACCAGAATAGTTTTTTATTGGTTCCTTGGCTCGATCTGCCAGACCTACTAAAGAAAGTAATTCATTTACCCTATCCTTTAGTATTTGCCCCTTGATCCCATATAGCTCACCGAAAAATTTTAAATTATCAATAGCATTCAACATTGGATAAAGAGCAATATCCTGCGGAACAATTCCAACAATCTTTTTGATTTCTTTTCTTTTTGTTATACCATCCAAATCATTGATTTTAATTGTTCCGTTACTCGGTAATATTTGTGAGGTCATCATTGAGATTGATGTTGTTTTCCCAGCTCCGTTTGGACCTAATAATCCAAAAATTTCTCCTTTGTTTATCGTCAAATCCAAATCATTTACTACATGATTGTTTTCATAGTGTTTATTCACTTTGTCACATAAAATCATAGCCATATATTTTTACTTCCTCCGTTTTATTCATTTTCATTCCTTAACTTTAAGATTTTTGCAAATATTCATTTTAAAAGATTTATTACTAGTATATGAATTTATCCTTAGGAGCTTCTCATAAGTTAAAGCTGTTTTTTAAAAACCACTGCAAGCAGCTCTTATTATTAGATGATGTGCATATGAATTCTTTCTAGGAGCTTTTGTTCAAGTGATGGTCTGTGAGGTAGAATTTTATGAAGAAGTAGGTAAGTATCACAATAGTTTTTTCCAATTACCACCATATTAAAAACTAACACAATTATTTTTCTTCGTAAAGAATATTTAGTGAATTTAGACATTAATTAGGTTTTAGTTTATTTTCCTCAAATCCTTTAGTTTAAATAGAGCTAATAAAAAAGGACCAAAAAAATCAGTCCTTCTTCTTAAACCATTATTTTATTTTTCAAAATACCAATTTCCTCAATCTCAATTTCCACTATATCTCCAGGGGTTAGAAACTTCGGTGGATTAAAGCCTTTTCCAACTCCAGATGGTGTACCTGTTGCAATAATATCACCAGGCTCTAAAGTTGTTCCCTGTGATATTGTCGAAATAATATGTTCAATAGAAAATATCATATCCTTCGTGTTACCATTTTGTCTTAATTCATCATTTACCTTCGTTTTAATTGAAAGCTGATATGGATTTTTGATCGTAGATTTATGAACAAGATATGGACCCATCGGACAAGAAGTATCTAAGCTTTTCCCTAATAAAAATTGCTTGTGCTGTGCTTGTAAATTCCTTGCTGTCACGTCATTAACAATTGTATATCCAAAAACATAATCCATTGCATCTTCTTCATTAATACGCTTCCCTTTCTTGCCTATTACAACAGCAAGCTCTCCTTCATAATCAAGTTCATTTGTTATATGTAGATGTGGATCAATTTCCTCATCATGACCAATGATGGTTGTAGGTGATTTTGAGAACAACATAACATGTTTAGGGATATCCTCCACACTCCCCATTTCAATGGCATGTTCTCGATAGTTTTTTCCTACACAGTATATGTTCTTTGTAGGCTTTGTTATTGGCGCATTAATTTTTATATCCTGCAATGGATAAAGATAACCCTCTGATCCATCTTCTTTAATTTTATCAACTATTTGCTGAACATCCTGGATAAATTTATCGCCTAATGCAACACACTCAAAAAGTGTCTCAGGAAAAGATGTTATTTCAAATATATCTTTTTCGGCTTTGTGTAAATCAATGACCTTATTTTCATATAGCAAGCCAATAAATGGCTCATTATGAATTGTTGCTGATACAAATTTCATATGAGACCCTCCTTAATTTTTGGTTCAGTAATAATGCTCTAACATAGCCAATTATTTAAAAAGAGAAGGTAACACTTTTAAATATGAATAGTTAGATAGCTAGCTCTTATTTATGTACAGCTGTTCAGTATTTTCTAGGATCTTTTTCCTTAATCCTTCTCTTGGGGTAGATAGTATATTCGATAAACAGGTTAAGATATCCTCTAAAAACAATGGAGTTGTTTCCCTCCCCATGAACATTTCATTAAACTGCCAAGGTCCATCTGTTTCTATTAGGAGCTGATCCACAGGAATTAATTGAACCAATTTTTGATCACGCTTCCGGTAGCAAACCTCAGGTGTAACAGAAACATAATATCCACAGCAAATGATTTCATTTGCTGTCTCTTGTGATGTTTTCAACCAATGAAAATGAGCTTTTCTTATATAATGCTTTTTTAGAAGATTAAGCACCTTTTCAGACTCTTCATGAACAGCATGCAAAGAAACTGGTAGAGCTTCTGTTTTTGCAACCTGTATAAACTGCTCTATTGTTTCTACAAATACCTCTTCATGATAAAGTTCATACAACTCTTTTTTATTATATGTAGGTAATCCAATCTCACCTATTGCTGATATTAAATGCTTTTCCTTCTTTATTAGATTCAGCAATTCATGTAGTTCTCTTTGCAAAGGTGGAGCATCTTCTGGATGATGTCCAATAGCTGCCCGAATAAATGTTGGATACTTTTGCTTTAGCTTTAAAGTTTTGTAGCTAGATTTGAGGTTTGTTGAAACAGCTACAACACTTTGTACCCCACTTTCTATCCAAGTTTGGATGTATCTTTCTACAAGTTCTTCTGAATATTGATCAAGATGAATATGAGCATCAATCGTCATGTTTCTCTACCCCACAAATTGAAGTATATAAATACCATTTCCATTATTTATATTTATTATTTATTTTTCCAATCTTGCTCATCATTTCTCAAAAATGGATATTATTTAAATAGACAATATCCACCTTATCTCAAAGGATACTATCGTATTCCTGTCAAGCATGTCAATCGTCTTCCCGCTACATTTCACTAGTGTTTTAAATGGCAATATTCTCGATGAAACACATTGAATTTTGTAGAATTTTGTTATTATTTTTGTTATTTTAGCGAATGTAAGTTTTTGTTTAAATTCCATTGTATAATAGGCTTGTTTACTTTGATTTGGACATATCTATTTTTATAGATTTATATAAATTAACTTTTTATATTGTACCTCAAGTAAAGCATCATTCTTGGAAAACTTCCTCGACGATGAATGAAATGTGCAATAAAAATCAACATGTGAAATCATTTTAAACAATTTAAAAACTGAATATTAAAACTTTTTAAAATTTAAGTAAAAGGCAGTAGCAAATTGATTAGGTTCCATATTCCAAGTTAGCTAATTTTAAAAATTGAGAGAAGGATTGCGATGATTGTCAATGAAATTGAACAAAAACGAAAAACACTATTAAGAATGGCAAAAAGATATGGACTTAACTCAAAGGAAACTGTTCGCTGTAGTCAAGAGCTAGATGTTTTACTACTCAAACAAATTAAACAAATAAACGCTAAAAAATGACATGATGATTAATCATTTAGCTCTACTATAAGGCAATAGCCATTTCCTACTCTCTCAGCATGCATTTTTAATCACTTAATTTTACTATTAACTTCAATAAACCACTCCAACTTTCAGCGATTATCACACAATTTCACTTTAATTTCATAAAATACAATAAAGTGCTTTAAATCCAAAAACAAAAGGATGTTTTACATGCCAGCTATCGTCGGTGCTTTTAAGGTTAATTCTGTCGGAACAAGTAGCATTGTTCATGTTGGAGATGTTATTACAATATCACCTTACAGTGAAGTTAAAACATTCGCAGGTGCAGGTTCTTTTAACACTGGAGACGGTCTAAACATATATAATCAAAATTCTGTAACAAATACGTATGATAATGATGTTGTTGATCAACCTATGGCAGGCAATTTATAACCTATTTATTGCTAAATCTTTTACCTAGGGTACATTTTAAGCAAAAAAATCGCACATGAGTTTTTGCAGTGCTATTTATCTAGCTTGTTTCGACCATTAACCCTTTTAATGGATTAAGGGAGTGTTATTTAATGAATTTCTATATTAATCAATCAATCTGTATTAACTATTTAAGAGTGGGCTCAGTTAATAACTCTTCTGTTTTACAAATTGGCAGTGCAGGCATGATAAAACCACTATCAAATTTGTATAATACGGGCGGCTTTATTCAAGCAGCCCCACAAATTGAATCAGAAACACCAACAGGCGTAGTCACTGAAGGCACCGAAGACCCACTAGTGCCTCTTGCTGCCCCGACTGCTTAAGTCTTGGGCATTCACCCATCTATTTCTTCTGCATATTATGAAATAAAGTACTTTGAGCGAGGAATAAAGGTGGGTGAATATATGTATTATAATGCTGACACTATGCAATATATCCAACAACTTCATCAATATGTTCAACATCAGGATAAAAAAATTCAACAATTAACGAATATCATACAAGAGTTACGTACAGATGTTGAGCGGATTAAAAATAAACCCGTCACTAATATTGAACGAATTGAATATAAATTTGATCAATTAAAAGTCGAACAGCTGGATGGAACATTAAATATAGGTTTAAATCCAACAGATCCAGAACAAATTGATAACTTTGATGTTCAGCAAAAAGGAATAAATGTTAATGGAGTTCAACAACAATTAAGAGATCAACTATTCAAGCAATGTAGCCAGGATGTTAATCAATTCTTGAATCAAGAATGTGCTGGATTTATTCAACAAGCGGAAAAACATTATGGTTTAAGCTTAGATGATCCACATCGTAAACATATTATTGAGGATATTAGAAAACAGATTGATAGTCGTATCCAATATTACATTAATGGTCAACCACTTACAGAACAAGATTCGTTACTAGAGAAAAAACAGGAAATTCTTTCTAAAGTAAAACAAGATGTTGAAAATTCGATTCAACACTTTTTGCAACACTTTCCTAAGGATACGAAATAAAACTTTCCACAAGGGTGATATACGTGAATTTCACAGTTGTAAATAAGGACATTCAAGTAGGTGCTATTCGAGTTACTGGGGTATCTAGTTCATCGGTTTTTTTAATTGGTGATACAAATACAATTTCGCTTTCCTCTGTATTTGATACACCACCTGAATCCCTAATCATTGGTCCTTTAGTACCGCTGGCTTCTCAATGATCAGTCGATACTCACAAGTAACATCTGCATATGTCAATACGATCGGAATTAGTTCTGTTTTTAATATCGGGGATTCACAGCAGATTACTCCAACTGCAAAGGTTTTAGCCATACAACGTGAGGAAGAACGCTTTTTGGGAGACGAAGGAGATCTTTCTGAGTATCCTATATTTGAAGAGGAAATTCCACAACCTCAATTCTATGAAGAAGTTGTAACGAACTTTTTTCATGAAAATCCACGAATAAGGGTTTCTAATGTAAAGGTTATCGCCATATCGAGTTCCTCTGTTTTTCAAATTGGGTCAACAAAGGATATTATTTGTGAAACTCGTGTAAAAAATATACGTCAGCTAAAAAAGTAGTAATACTAATGAAATTTATATGGATTGTCTATTTTCCTATAAATGACGAACAATCGTAAATTCCTTCGCATAAAGTAAAGTACTAGAGAATTAAAAAGGATGTTTTTTATGCCAGCTATTGTAGGTCCAATAAAAATTAACAGTGTAGGTGGAGGCGTCGTTAATTTTGGAGATACCTTTTATTTATCTCCGAAAAGTCAATCAAAAAGTGCCTCAGGCTCTGGTGGTGGAAGCACAGGAGACTTCCATATTATTAACAACGGTGTTAGTGCAACAAATTTGATCGATCCTGATGTAACAGATCAAAATATGATTGGAAATAATTAAAACAGTAACAAGGGGCTGGGACATATAAAGATGTCATACAAAAAGGCGAATAAATCTAAATTCAGTTAAGTTGAAAAAAATAAGTTCGTTCCATTGCGCTGCAGACATTTGCTTTCCGCGGGGAGGAAGCTAAGCCTCCTCGGCGCAAGCGCCTGTGGGGTCTCAGCCTTTCCTCTGCACCCGCAGGAGTCAAATGTCTTCCGCTCCATTCCACTAGTTCTTAAAAAAAGTATGCAAAATCAAAAAATCTATTGAAGACAGCAAATAAAAAACCGAGATATTAGGCGAATGTTTAATTGACATATCACCTAATAACTCGGGTTTATCTTTAGCTTAAATACTTATGTCCCAGCCTCTTGTTTTTCTTTTTAGTTAGTTCAAAACCATTCCATATTATTCTCTATTCACAAAATTCATCAAGCAAGATAACCTATGATCTGATTTTTAGTCAATTCCTAATGCGCTCATAGGCGTTAAGTGTCTTGTTCTACACTATAATCATAAACAGCACTCATAATGAATCACACTAAAATTTTTTACACATATCAAAAGATCATTTTATCGACCTCTTTGTTTTCGTTCTTTAGATTTCCTTATTTGAACCAATTTACTTGAGGGCTGCTTGCGAATCCATTTCACGAAGCTTTTAAGTTTTTCATCTTGTTTTAACTCATGAATTGTGGACAGTCTTGCAGCTAATTCATCATTCATATATAGAGCATGAATTTGTTTATGACAAGGAATACATAGCTTGGCAGTTGGTAAAAATGCCCCACCCATTTCTTTTGGTGTTAGGTGATGAATTGTTGTTTCAACTTCCTCTCTTCCACAAAGCTCACAGCTACCGATTTGTTTTTTTGACATTGTGACAATCCTCTAGTTTGTTATATAGTACCTTACAGGTTTCTTTTTAAGTGTTTTTGTTACTTAACTCTTCAGGAATCATACTATTACAAGGATTCTAAGTAAACAGATGATCCTTTTCCAGATGGCTCAGCTGGTTCAACAATTAATTTTCTTTGTAATCTTGCTCTTAATTCTTGAACATGACTGATGATTCCTACAGATAGATTTTGTGCCTGAAGTTTCTCAAGAGCAGTGATCACTGTGTCCAACAGTTCTACATCCAATGTTCCAAAACCTTCGTCTAAGAAGAAAAATTGAAGTGGATACTCGCCGCGAAGTTGGATTTGTGTTGATAAAGACAATGCTAATGCAAGTGATGTTAAAAATGTCTCTCCACCTGACAATGAAGAAACAGGTCTTCTAACTCCTCCGTTTGCATCATCTCTCATAATAAATCCACCCTGTGAGTCAACTTCTATCGCATATCTTCCTCTTGTTAACAAGCTTAATCGTTCTGAAGCATCTCTGCTCACTTGCTGCAATTGTTCTTCTGCTACATATTCAACAAAACTATTACCTTTAAAGACCGTTGTTAATTTTTCTAATTTTTGCAGCATATCATCTAATTCTTTTTGTGCTGTTTCAATCGCAGTGAAGCGTTCATGCTTGTCTAACAGCTCTTGTAATGCGTTAGTAGCAGCACCTTTATTTGCAACAGCTTCCTCAACCATTGTTTTAGATTCAGACTTAACTTGCTGAATTGTATTCCAATCTTCTAATGTGACTTCTTTATTAGAAAGCTTTTCAATTATACGATTTAAGTCTGTGTTAAGCTGCTTCATTTTATCCAGATATGATTCAATCTCAGCCTTCATTTGTTGCCTATTAGTTTCTGTTAAAAGAGAGGTTAATGTTTCTTCAATCGTATTAAAAGATGTTTTTGCACAGAATGTTGTCCACTTTTGTTCAGCTTCTAGAGTCTTACTAGTTGCTCGTTCATATGTTTTTTCATTTGTTGCAAGCTCACTTTGAACATGATGTAGCATATTAGTGATCTTCTGCATTTCCTGATACAGATTATTTTCACTATCTGTTAAGTTTTTAATCTTTGTATTTATAGACTCAATTAGCGTAGATATTGAGGTGTTAGCATTATCTGTTATAAATTCTTTAAGCTTTTCATGTTTTTCGTTTATTAAAAGCTTCCGATTATCAATCGTTGTTTTTAACCCGATTTGTTCTTCTGAAAGCTGCTGACCCGATTTTTCTTGAGCTTTAACCATTGCTTGTTGCTCTTCAATAAACGCAAAGCTTTTTTGAATTCGTTCATTTAATTGTTCAAATTCTTCATCTTTCGTTGTGATTTCCTTTTGGTACTTCTCAAGGTTATCAATAGGAATTGAAGAAAAATGATCTTCATAGTACGTCTTGAATTGTTCATATTTTTGTTTATTATGTTTTTGTTTATCAGTCCACTCGTTAACATCAACACTAGCTGTAGAAATAAAATTACTGACTTTTAACTCTTCCTGTTTTAACTCTCTTAACTGCTTAACAACTCTTTCAATAGCTACTTTAATTTCAAGAAAGTCTTGAGTCAAAGCTTTAAATTCAGACTTAAATATCTGATAGATCCCAATTATTGTGGAATCATTTTCATTTGACACAAGCTCTTTAACATGAATTTCCTCTTGCTGTATGTTCTCTACAAAAGTAAAGTCAGATACAAGCTGCTGTGATAAGCTTTCTGCCTTCAATTGAATTGTTTGTGTTTCATTACTCATGCTTTGTAGTTGTTCTAGTTGTTGTTTAAGTTGTGAAGCTGTTACTTCATTAGTATTCTGCTCTTGTTCATCAAAATGAATTGGACTAGGGTGATTGCATGATCCACACACTGGACATGGTGCCCCATCCTCTAGCTGCTTCACAAGCTCAAAAGCAAGTTTTTTACTTTTTTCAATTTCTTCTTTTTCTACAGCTTCTTCAATTTGTTTTTTTGCAAAAGAAATATATTGCTTATACTGTTTTTCATATTCTGCTACTTGAAAGTAAAGATTATTTAGCCTTTTATATTCAATTTTGAGCTGATTTTGGCTTTTTATTAGTTCAGCTTCAATATGCTGTTTTTTATGTTTTTCGTTATCCAATGTTTTTGATTTTGAGTGTAAAAATTCTGTTGTTTCATTATATTGTTGTTTACTTTGAAGTACATTTTGCTTCGCTTCAATTGCAGCACGTAATTGTTCACGTTCTTTTGCTGTTACAAGCTTTGTTTTTTGTTCTTCTTGTAGAAGCTGCTGCTTGCTTACTGCTTTTTCAACGAACTGCTGTGCCTTCTTTAACAAAGATTGACTTTCTTCACGCTTTTTTTGTAGTTGGTAATGTTTATTTTGAAGCTCCTCTAGCAGCTTCTGATCATTTTGTAAGTCAATTTCCACCTTTTGCAATGAAACAAGCTTCTCACGCTTCGCTACTAAATTTGGCTCTTGCTCTGCTTTATCTTTCCGTATCTTTTCATAATCTTGGCTTATTTGATCATATTGCTGTTTTATTTCACTATATTTCTTCTTTACTACCTCAAGATTAACCTCAGCTTCTTGTTTTTCTTTTCTAAGCTCTTGTAATGCTTCAGCGTAAGGTCGTAATGTTTCTGCTTCATCTGCCTTTTTTAGCTGCTTTTGCAAATCTTCAATTCTATCTTCTTCTTTTATTAAATTCACTTTTTCCTTTTTAAATTCTACCTTCTGCTGTTGGAGGTCCCATAACACTTTTTTATCTTCGAATTCCTTTATTACACTCTCAAATTCTTTATTACGTTTTTGTAATAACAATTCTGCAACTTCTAATTGTTTCTTTGCTTCCTCTACGGCTGTAGAAGATGCATTTCCTAAACCCGTTTTCTCAGCTTCAAGCTCATTACGTGCAATTCTTGTTGCTGTAACTCGCTTCTTTAATTTTTTCATAAGCTGATCACCGTATTGCTCTAAATGAAATAACCGCTGAAGCATTTGTCTTCTTTCTGCACCTTTTAATGATAGAAACTCAGCAAATTTACCTTGTGGAAGCACTACAGCACGTGTAAAATCATCAATTGTCAAACCAAGAAGTCCGTATACCTTTTCATTAACATCAACAGCCTTATCCGCTAATACGACATGTTCTTCTCCAGCTTCTATTAACCTACATATCGCAGTTTTCACACGTACATCATCTGTCCTTTTGAACACACGTTCAACAACATATCTTTTTTTAGCTGAAGCATTTTCAAGTTCAAATGAAAATGAAACGGTAAGCTGGTCTTCTGCATGATTTAAAATGCCATGTGTATTATTCATTGCTCGCTCCACTTTTCCATATAAAGCAAGAGTCATAGCATCTAAAATTGATGACTTTCCACTTCCAGTAGGTCCAAAGATCCCAAAAATTCCACCATCACAAAGAGAGTCAAAATCGATTGTCTGTTTCTCTCTAAAGCTATGCAAACCAGATACAGTTAATTGGATTGGCTTCATACGTCATCACCTTCCTCTGAATCTTCATCCTGTTGAATAAGCTCCAAAAATAATTTCACTAACTCATCTTCAGGCTTTGCTCCACCTGTTTGCTTTTCATAAAATTGCGAGAATAATTGATCAATAGGTAAATTTGCTTGTCGTGTAGCAGCTACCTCTAACTCTTTTTGAAAAACAGGACGAATGTGAATAAACCCTGAATGCCATTTACGTAAGCGATGAATTTCCTCAATTGACAGTGTTGATGTTAAATGAATTTCTAAGTCAATCCATGCAGAAGCATCTCTTCCTTCATCAAGCCAGCTATGAACTTGACTTATCCCTTCTGTTGCCTTCCATTTCACAAGTGGTCTTCCAGATGATAACGATATTTCTTTCATTTCAACAGGCTTATTTGGCTCAGCGTCAATAATTGTCACTGACTTTGCATAACCTATCTCTGAGAAACTATAGGCAAGAGGTGATCCAGAATATCGTGTTAGGGTTTTCGCTCGGTTAATATTTTGTGGTCGATGTAAATGACCTAATGCTACATATTGTGCAGCTTCTGGCATACTTGTTGCTGCAACTGTATATGCACCACCTACTTCAATAGGTCTTTCTGAATCTGTTGAGCTGCCTCCTGCCACATGAATATGACTCATTGCAATATTTACAGTGTCAGACCTGAATTGCTTACTCATCATCGCAAAAAGCTCTCGAATTTTTTCATCATATTTGTTTCTTAATAAGATCTCATCATGTTCTTCTGATAAAACTTGTTCAAGCCTCGCTTCTGAAGGATAAGCAAGTGCGGCTACCTTCATTTGTTGTCCAAGTCTTGGGATATCCACTTTTATCGTATCAATTATTGGGTAACCAATTAAATGGATAGAATGATTGCCAGCTAAAGGCGATGCTGCGGAAAGACGATCTGGATTATCATGGTTTCCAGCAATCACAATAATAGGGCGTTTTCCATGATCAGATAACCGTGAAAGACCTTCATAAAATAATTGTTCAGCGGCAGCAGGTGGATTCACCGTATCAAACGCATCTCCAGCCATTAAGATTGCATCAACTTTTTCTTCTTCTACTATTTTAACAAGTTCATCTATAAATTGAGCTTGTTCGGCTAAACGACTACGTCCCTCTAGAGATCTACCGAGGTGCCAATCAGCTGTATGCAATATTCGCATGTTATCGACTTCCTTTCAAACTGAATCTTTGTTTTGTACACATTATATTTTAATAAGCGTTCTTAAACTTAGTAGTTGCTTTTGCGTTACTGGCATGGAACCTTTAATAAAGGTTGTTTTCGTAAACTTTGTTGTCTTTATAATTATGATAGAAACACCTCTGTATCAAGTCTAGTGGCATCTTTTCTTCTGAAAATTGCACCTTTTATGAGATAACACACTGATCACTGATTACAACAGATAATGACGTCTATTAGCAACAATCTTTCAGAAAAGAGTCTTAATAAAATAAGGGAAGCTCACAAACATAGTGTCTATGTCTTGCTCACTTCCCTTGAATCTTTCTTTCTACATTTCCACTAAATGACCACCATCAAAGAAAAATAAGTATTTCTCATGCAGTGGTTTTTGAATAATATCCTCTATCGCTTTACTATATAAATCAATTTGAACTCTATAGCGATTTTTTAAAGTGTTTTCTGCTTCTGCAAAGTTAGCAAATTTGCCTTTAATAGTATCTGTTTTATAATCTAGCAACACAATACCTAAGTCATCTTCAAATAGAAGGTCAATAACACCTTGTACTAATATTGGCTCATCATTGAATTTATCATTACTTTGTTCATCATAAGCATAACTAAATGGTACTTCACGATACACATTTTCAGCTTTTAACAATCTTTCTCCAAGAGGGGTAGCAAAAAAGTTAATAATTTGCTCAATATTTATTACGTCTGCCAGTTCTGCTGATAAAATTTCTTTTTTAACAAGCTCGTCTATTAAGCTTTTTACACTAGTTTCTGTTAGAGAATTTTCTAAATCAATATGCTGCATAACCGTATGCATGGCCGTTCCACGCTCAGCAGCAGTAACAGACTTACTTTGCATAAAGCTCGGACGATTATATAAGAAGGATTGTGATAATTGTTGTTTTATCAGCTGTTGATCACTGTATTCATCTTGAATCTCCCGCTGACGTTTAAGCTCTGTCACCGATTGTTTTGAACGTTTTTTTGTTTCATCCATAAATGGATACATCCATGAAAGATGCTCAAGAACAGATTGCTTTTGTTCACTTTCAATTGAAACAGCTTCACCAGAACTAATAGATGCAAGAAGGTCAGCATTTAATTCCTGTTCTTCCTTAAATGGCTCTACAAGTTCTTCACCTTTTACTTTTTCGATGATCCACCTTGATGGATGCTGGGCAATTTCTTCTTGGTGAGAAATCTGACCTTCTGTTAAAATTGTGCAATCTTGATGACGAATTAATGCTGGTCCAACCCAATCTAAATAGCTTTTCGCCTTAGCACGTTCAAAGTCTGGTAAAAGCCAGTCAGTATGTGTAAGGTGATTTTTCCAATCTGTTATCGTTTTTTCCGCATCCTTTAATGTTCCGATAAGATATAGCTTTTCTTTTGCACGTGTTAGGGCTACATATAACACACGCATTTCTTCAGCAAGAAGCTCCATTCTCATTTTTTTCTTTAAAGCAATATATGGTAATGTTGGATAGCTTACTCGTAAGTTAGGATTAATAAGCTTTGTACCAAATCCTAATTCCTTATCAAGTAAGTATTTTTTATTAAGATCCATCATATTAAATTGTTTAGAAAGTCCTGCTACAAAAACAACTGGAAATTCTAATCCTTTACTACTATGAATTGTCATTAATCTGACAACATCCTCTTGCTCTCCCAATGCACGTGCTGCACCTAAATCATCTCCACGATCCTGCATTCGTTCAATAAAGCGTAGAAAACGGAATAATCCTCTAAAAGATGTTGCTTCATATTGACGTGCTCTGTCATATAGTGCTCTAAGATTGGCTTGTCTTTGCTTGCCACCTGGCATACCTCCAACAAAGTCAAAAAACTTTGTATCTCGATAAAGCTGCCAAATTAAATCTGAAACAGATCCCTGTCTTGCAAGATCACGCCATTGTTGTAAAACGATCACAAATGGTTCAAGTTTTTTGTATAACTCTTGATGATTTTCATTAGTAGACATAAATGCTTTTACTGCATCGTAAAATGTTCCTTTACGATCAAACGTACGAATTAAAGCAAGTTCATTTTCATTTAATCCAACTATCGGTGATCGAAGTACAGCCGCTAATGGTATATCCTGAAACGGATTATCGATAATCCTGAGCAACGACATCATAATCGCTACCTCTGTTGCTTCAAAATATCCATTTGATAAATTGGCATAAACAGGTATTCCTGCCTGTTTAAATTCCTCCATAATTTGTGGAGCCCAAGGCATAGAGCGTAGGAGGATAACAACATCACGATACGTAATTGACCGAGTATCATCAATACCTCTGTCATATATTTGAAACTGCTGATCGATTAATGCTTTTATCTTTTTCGCCATTAATCTAGCTTCTAATTGAACAGTTTCTAGCTCCTGCTCATCAAAAACACCTTCTGGCTCTGCTTCACCATAATCAGATTCTTGATCCTTCCCTCCGCGTTCAACTAATAAAAGCTCAGTTTTCATTAGTTCACTGTTCGGATAAGTTGCACCAAGCTTTAATTCTGCATCATGATCATACTCAATTTCTCCAACCTTTTCCCCCATAATTTGCTTAAACAAATAGTTTGTTCCGTCTAATACCTCTGAACGACTTCTGAAGTTTTTGGATAAATCAATTCGCATTCCAGTTTGATCTGCTGTTTGGTTAAATCGTTTATATTTACTTAGGAAAAGAAATGGCTCTGCTAATCTGAAACGATAAATCGATTGCTTTACATCACCAACCATAAACAAATTACCAGCTGCTTCATTGTCCTTTGTGACAAGTTTTAAAATCGATTCCTGAACAAGGTTCGTATCCTGATATTCATCAACAAGTACTTCAACAAACTGTTGTTTATAATAAGAAGCTGCTTCACTAGGTTCTTGATTTTCTGTACTAAGGATTTGTAAACAATAATGTTCTAAATCAGCAAAATCAACAATTCCCTTTTCCTTTTTCATTTCTTCATATCGTTTCGCAAATTGCTTTACTAAATCAACAAGCTTTGAAACAACTGGATTTAAATGGGTAAAATCCTGCAAATAATTGTCCAAGGAACGGGAAAATAACTCATCCCTAAGCTGCTCAACTTGTTTCTTAGCTGTATTACGTAATGCTGTAACTTGATCAGTTAAAGCTTTATCATACTGGTCACCTTTAACAATCTTCGCTCTAGTTAGTTTAAATTTTTTAAGTTGCTCTCCTAAGAGATCCCATGAATGCTTACTTGCAATAATTTCTGACATTTGTTTTAAATCATCATCCAAATTTTCAGCTCTTGGGGCAGGACCCGCTGGAAGCTTTGTAAGCTCCATAGCCTGTAAAAGCTGATCTCTAGCACCCAACAGCTGCATCTCAATATCTTGAAGAAGAAAGGAAACAAAGGGTAGGGAGTCGATATCTTTTCCTTCATGATTTAAATACATCGATACTAACTCATCAAGCCAAACTGTTGGTGTTGGGTGTGATCTTGAAAAGAAATACAACTCACGAATTAACGTTTGAAGCTCCAAATCACTTCGATCAGATGTATAGCGATCAACTAAATCAAAAAACTCTTCATTATTTTCGAGACTATATTCCTCTTCAAACATGTCATCTAATACTTCATCAATTAATAACTGCCCTTCAGTTTGATCAGCAATTCTAAAGCTAGGGTCAATATTGATTAAATAATAATATTTTCTTACAACCTGAAGACAAAATGAATGTAAAGTTGAAATTGATGCTTTGTTGAGTAATGTAAGCTGTCTACGCAAATGCAGGGAAGAAGGATTTTCCTTTAACGCCTTTTCAAGCGCCTCTCCAACACGACTTCTCATCTCTGCAGCTGAAGCATTTGTAAATGTCACAACAAGTAATGAATCAACATCAACTGGATTTTCCCGCGAAAGAATTTTTCTAATGATTCGCTCAACAAGTACAGCCGTTTTTCCTGAACCAGCAGCAGCCGCTACTAAAATGTCTTGTCCACTTGCAACAATTGCTTTCCACTGATCATCAGTCCACTGACTATTCTCTGGCTTAGCGATTATTTCACTCATATCCTTTTCCCTCCTCTCTCATTCGTTTTAACACAGCATCATTTTTTTCGCTTTTTAACACACGATAATTATTTTCTTCTAAAGAATCATCAAATTGACAAACTGATTTATATGCACAATATGTGCAAGGCATTTTATCTTTAAGCTTATAAGGACTAATATCGATAACACCATCAGTAATATTTGTCCCGATTTGCTCAAAGGTAGTACGAACATGATTTCTTAACAGCTGAAATTCTTCTTCACTTGCAATTGATGATGTAGAACGGAAGCCACCTTCTTTTTTCAATCCGGCTGCAATAATATTTGAGGAGCTACCTTCTGTTAAGGAATTGTCCATTAAACGAACGGCTTCTTCATCTCCAAGTAATAAGCCCTTCATTTTAAATTTCTTAAAAATCTCATCATCTAATTTATCTTCTGGCAACATAGTTGATGCTTGAATCATTGGGTCATGTACATGGAAATATAAAACACCAGCTGGAGTTGCTTGTACACCTAACCACTTAGTAGAATTTGAGATAATAACATCTAGATAAGTGAGCATTTGTAAAGCTAAACCATAATAAACCTCTGATAACTGCACATTTTTCTCACTAGATTTATAGTCGACAATTCTGAGCAACACACCATTTTTCCCGGTAGCTTTATCAACTCGATCAATTCGACCTGCAACCTCCATCGTACAGCCATTAGGCAATGTAAAACGAATGGGTGGCAGCTCCCCACCTTTACCAAATCCAAGCTCCAAACCAATTGGTGCAAATCCACTTGCCTTCGCATGCTCACTTAAAATGGAAGAAGCACGTGTAAGGATTTTCTGTAGCTTTCGCTTTATATAATGATAGCGGTTCGAGCTTAGTAAGATCTCTTTTTGTAACCGTGGTGCTAGCTTTTCAACAGCATCATTTGATAATCGTTCACACTGATCTTTCGTTAGCTCCTGCCAATCCATGTTCAACTGCTGTAGTCGATCTGAAATTAACTTAAGTGCTGAATGAAACATTTGTCCAATATCAGGTGCTTCAAGCTTAAAGAATTGTCGTTCTTTTAATTTCAATCCATGTGAAGCAAAATGTGAAAATGGACAGCTATTAAATTGCTCCATTCGAGACACACTTCCCTGAATATGATCACTATATAACTCTCGACTCACTGCTGTATCAAGCTTTTTCGGTTTATTTTCATAAGTTAAGCTGCTTAAGACTCTTTGAGTAATGTTTTTCTCAGTTGCTATGAAATGATTATAGGCATCCCACCATATCGGCTGAATTGGGTAGCCTCTTTTCCAAGCCTGGAGCTGTGATGTAATATAAGCTAATGTAACATTTTGATTAACCATAAAGCTTAGCTGTTCTTCTAGAGCTAACTGTTCTGGTTCGTTCATTAAACGTCGCTTACTAACAAGCGGAAACATCTCCTCAATTCTCTTCAAAATAACAGAAGGAAGCAATGCTTTTCCCTCTTCATCAGCCATTGGATATGATAAATACAACTTATCTGATGGACTTGACAACGACATATAGATAATAAAGTTCTCATCCAGTAGCTGCTGTCTAGCTGTTGCCGCTAAATCAATTCCGTGATAATGCAGAGCCTCTCTTTCATCCTCTGTTAGTATTCCTTCTTCTTTAGGTCTTGCTGGGATAATCCCATCATTTACTCCTACGATAAAAGAACATTTCACATTAAAAAATCTCGACTTTTCAAGGTCTGCAATTAAAACCTGATCAATAGCTGGGGGTACAAGAGAAAATTTCATCGATTCTAATCCTGTTTCAAGCATCTCTGAAAATAGCTTTAAGGAAATATCTTCAGCTGATAGCATTTCTACAAATTCATCTAATAAGTTGATTACAGCCTGCCAAACTTGAGCATGCTCTCTTGCTTCTAATAGCTGTCCTTTTTCTTCTGCTTCAATACGTAGCTTTTCTATTTTCTCAGGAATGTGCAGTTCGTCTAAATACATATACAAAGCTTCAGCAAGTGCTCTTCCTGTTTTACTTCGCTTAAATCTTTTCTGCAGATTTAAAATCGGTTCTGTGACAATAGCACGAAGGGAATTTAGCTTTTCCTCTATTTGCTTTTCCTCGTCTGTTACAACAAATTCATCATCTAATGAATAAAAGCGGCGATATTTCCAGCGCTGATCCTTTGTCCATCGTGATCCTTGAATACCATATGAAAGGACATAGTTTTCTAATAAGTCCATATCCTCGCGCATTACACGTTTATCCATATCAACAGGAAATAGCATTTCTGTTTTTATTCCTCTAAAAACAGCTTCATATCTCCAGTAACCATTAATCATCTCTAATGTTGAACGAATTAATTCCACTAAAGGATGGTTTAACATCGAACGTTTTTGATCGATAAAAAACGGAATTTCATAATCTCTAAAAACTTGCTGTATCACATCACGATATTCATTAGCATTTCTAATAAGCAAAGCCATATCACGATAACGATACTGTGAATTTCTGACAAGATCCTGAATTTCTCTTGCAATTCCTTCTATTTCAGAGCGTCGATTCGATGCTTGAAACAATGTTATATTTGTTTTTTTATCATACACACTAGTTGGTCGTGCATCATAATTTGCTTCCAAGTGACTTAAAGAGGGACTTCTGGCAAATCGATGCTGTTCATTGAGCAGGATTGGCTGCTCCAATTCTTTGCCCATCTCACCGGCAAGCTGAAGAATTTTATGATACGTTCTTCCTGTCATTTGATAAAGATGTAGTTCATGAGGAAGATGTTCTTCATATGCCTTATCAGCAGTAAGAGCAATTTTCACATTTTTAGTATGTTTCATTAATGATGCTATCACTTCATACTCCTGTGGTGTGAAGCTATGAAATCCATCAATATAAATATCTGCTGATTGTAAAAAACTCGATTCTTCTACCTTTTCAGCTAATAATTTTAAATAATCCTCTGAATCTACATATTTATGACTTAAGTGAATTTCAAGCTGTTTATAAAGAATCGCCATATCATGCAATTTATCTGTTAACGTTTTTTTATCATGCTCTGTAGTAGCTTTTGCTAAATAATCCTCAAGCTCTTGTGGAGACAAACAATAGCGTTTAAATTCAGTAAGCATTGCTTCGAGCTGTTCAATAAACCCGTTTTTATCACTTGCTTTAGCAAAAACCTTGAATTCTTGTTTATATTGCTCAACTAATTTTCTTAGCATCATCTGAATGCCCGTACTTGAAAGATGATGACGCGTCATACCACCTGTTTCCTGTAATACACGCCACGCTAAGCGACTAAAGCTGAACGTTTGAGCTCGAATCATTCCTCCTAAATTCGGGGTGCGAATAAGCTCATACTCAGCACCAAACGTCATTTGATCAGGAACAAGATAAATAATTGGTTTGCCAATAGGCTCCTGTTTAAGTCTATTTCTAATTTCATTTAATATCGTCTCAGTTTTACCACTGCCTGAGCGACCTAGAATAAATTGAATGCTCATGTTTATTCCTCACTATCGTTAAGGTTTTTCATCCTTTTAAATGAATGTATCTCTTAATCTATAAAAAAATAGTGCTTGTTTGCTTATAAAGGCTCCCGATCCTCTGTGGATTGCAATATCCACACACGAAAAATCATTATGCGAGCCAAAAATAAATACCACTCTACAATAGCGTGGTAATAAAATCATATCATGATATTTTAAAAAGAAAGTTGCATATTGTCGTTATATGAATCTCTCTCTATTTTACTTTACTTTACAAGCAAATTCCATTTTTCATCACTACCAACTTTACCCTTGAATTTCTGCTAACTATACATCACAGATGGATTAGAAATTTCATAATTATAAATAAGGGGGTGAAAAGATGAGGGAGCATATTATTGCCGTTTTTATGTGGATTACTGCCGTTTGTGTTGCGAGTAATATTTATTTACTTATTCCCATTTACTCTGCACTTGCTGATGGATTATCGATTACATATGATGATGCTGTATTTTCCAGTACAATATTTATTTTTTGCTACGCCTTAGGACTTTTAAGCTTTGGACCAATTTCAGAGAAATTCAACAAGAAGTATGTATTAGTTTTCGGTATGGTCCTTTCTTGCCTCGTTACACTATGTCTCTCCTTTTCTTCATCGTTAATAAGCTTTTACACGTTACGAGGTTTACAAGGATTTGTTTTAGGTAGCTTTGCACCTGTAGCATATGCTTATTGCTTTGAGGGGTTTTTGCCAAGAATGCGCACCTTTATAATTGCTGTAATTAATACAGGATTTCTAATGGCAGGAATTATTGGACAATTACTCAGCTCTTCACTTGTATCAATATATAATTGGAAATCAGTTTTTTATTTCTTTGGTGCTATGTACTTTCTGCTTTCACTTTTTTCTCTGTTTGCTCTTCCTAATGTACCTAAAAATAGAATGAAGTCTCCACGTCAACTTGCAACACACACTAAGAACCTCCTACAACCACAAATAATAATTGGTTTATTTCTTACCTTTTTCACATTAATGTCGTTTGTTGCGTTTTACGAGGAGCTTGCTCAGCATTTCGTTAATCAAGAGACAGTGCTTTTTTATAGCCGATGTATTGGCTTAATTGGAACACCTCTCTCACTTTTCAGTGGAAAGTGGTTAAAAAAACATCCTCCTTTAAATATCATCCTATTGTGTTTGTTCCTTATGATTTGCTCTTTCGCTTTGATGCTTTTTTCAAAACAGCTTTTTTTCATTACCTGTTTATCTATTTTATTTGTATCAGCCATAGCCGTATTGATACCAAGCCTGATCACTTTTATTGGTGAAGCAGCTAGCGAAAAGCGAGCAACAGCTATCTCATTATATTCTTTCACTTTGTTAACTGGTGCAAGTGTGGGACCGATCTTTGCAAGCCTTTTACCCTTTCAAGGTATTCTTTATCTATTCATCACAATCTTCTTGGTATGCTTTTCTTTACTTATTTTTCAAAAAAGAGGCTGGGACATAATTAAAGAAGTCATACAAAAAGAAGAATAAATCTAAATTCAGTTAAGCTGAAAGAAACAAGTTCGTTCCATTGCGCTGCAAACACTCGGCTTTCCACCGGAAGGAAGCTGAGCCTCCTCAATTCCCGTAGGTGCCCGAGTGTCTTCCGCTCCATTCCACTAGTTCTTAAAAATAGAATTCAAAATCAAAAAATCTAATTGAAGACAGCAAATAAAAACCCGAAATATTAGGCGAATAATTAATTGAAATATCTCCTAATATTTCGGGTTTATCATTAGCTTAATTACTTATGTCCCAACCTCATATTTATAGTATGATTACATTTCTAAAAATAAAGCTACACCAATACCTCCACCAACACACAATGTTGCTAAACCTTTACTAGCATTTTTCCGTTTCATTTCATGTAAAAGACTAACAACAATACGTGAACCTGTACAGCCTATTGGGTGACCTAAACTTATGCCACTTCCATTAACGTTCACCTTATCTCGATTTAACTCAAGTTGTTTTTCAACGGCTAAATATTGTGCTGCAAAAGCCTCGTTAATCTCAACAACATCTATATCGTTTATCGACCAATTCAAAGCAGCTAACCCCTTTTTCACTGCTGGAACTGGTCCTATCCCCATCACCAATGGATTTACACCGGCAACTGAATAATGAGATATTTTTGCCAAAATAGGTAAGCCCCTCTGTTCCGCTTCTTCTCTTGACATCAATACTAGTGCAGCTGCGCCATCATTTAATGATGAGGCATTGCCCGCTGTTACTGATCCATCTTCTCTAAAAATCGGTGCTAATGAAGCTAACTTTTCACTTGTAACCTGTCTTGGTCCTTCATCTTGAGATACGGTTGTTTCTCCCTTTCTTGTTACTATGTTTATTGGAATAATTTCTTCAGAAAACTTTCCACTCTCAATTGCAGCTAAAGCGCGAGTATGACTTGATAGGGCAAGCTCATCTTGTTCTTCACGTGATATATTATATTCTTGTGCAACATTCTCCGCTGTTTCCCCCATCATAATATGATGAATCGGATCCTCCAATATCTCCCAAACACTATCTGTTACCTGACTGTGCTGAAGACGACTCCCCCAGCGATGCTGCTTAAGTAAGTAAGGACTTGAACTCATGGTCTCAACTCCACCAGCAATAACGATGTTAGAGTGACCTGTTTGAATTTGCATAGCAGCAGATATGATTGCCTGCATTCCCGACGCACATTGTCTTTGAATTGTATAACCAGTTGTTGCATCAGGAAAACCAGCAATTAACGCAGATGTCCTCGCTGTATTTGGTTCATCTGTTCTTTGAATACAGTGGCCTAGAATTACTTCTTCTACATCTTGTTTTTCTAACTTACTTCTTTTCACAACCTCATTCAACACAGGTACGGCTAGCTCTGTAGGCAAAAGATTCTTGAAAGCGCCTCCAAAAGATCCGATAGGTGTCCTTACAGCAGCTGTGATAACAACCTCACGCATTTCCCATCCCCCTTAGTTAGTAAACTCGTAAAATAGTCATTTATTGGGTATATACCCATGTATTATTATAATATAGATTTTTACCATTTTATAAAACTTTCTTGATTTTGTTTGGAACCTTTGACTGAGGCCTTGGCTCGATTATGGGCTTCATTCGCCTGTTGACTGTATATGTCAAGCTAGCGATGTACAATTTTGATCGTTTATTAATGTACATCTTCTTTTTCTAAGTGATCTTTAATTTGAAAGGAGACCCAACAATATTCACGACTGTTGCGTTGTGTAGAACACAATCTAATATTGCATTTCCTAATTTAGTTGCCAGGAACACAGCATCTCTTTACTTAGGTCCTTCATCAGCTCTATGACGGACTTTTTCTCGAGCTTGCCTCTTGCTTATGTCCTTCATTAGCTCTATGACGGACTTTTTCTCGGGCTTGCCTCTTGCTTATGTCCTTCTTTGGCTCAATGACGGACTTTTTCTCGGGCTTGCCTCTTGCTTATGTCCTTCTTTGGCTCAATGACGACCTTTTTGCTTGGGGATACCGTCAATTTTGTCCTTCATTCACCTATTGACGACCTTTTGACAGGACCTCCGATTCTGATCATGACATTCAAATAACCTTTTATCATCATTTACATGAAAACAAACCTTTCCTATCTCCCCGCCTTGTATATTCAAAAATAAAAAAATGCCAACTCTTCAAGGAATCTTTACACCCAGAGAGTTAGCACTATTCTTTGTTTTTCACCGTTCCAATAACATCTACAATTTTAACAAGTCCAAAATGACGACTATCACGACTTTGAATACGATTGTCTCCAATGACAAAAATATGCCCTTTTGGAATTCTTGTTTTATTTGTAATTTCTTCTAATGTGAAATTACCCGTTTGCTTGTTCACCTTATCTTTTTCATCATCTAAAAATGGTTCATTAACCTTTTTGCCATTTATAAATAATTGATCATCTTGATAGTGAATCTCATCACCTGGTAATCCAATGACCCTTTTCACATATATTTCTTCCGTACCTGATAATTGAAAGAGTACAACATCAAATCTTTTGAGTGAATCAAAATACATTCCTAATTTGTTAATTGAAAGCAGCCGTCCCTCTTCATAAGTAGGTTGCATAGAAACTCCTTCTACTTTGTACTCAACAAAAATATAAGATTTAACAAATATAGTAACAAAGCAAATACCAACTGCTGAAAAAGCAATTCCTCTTTTTTTCATACAACACACCTGCCTCAATGGTCTCTGTTTTTAACAGTTACCGTCCTATTTAAGCGATGTTCAACCTTTTTACCAATATACCATAACAAAAAGATAACTACCCCTGCTATGATTGAGCGGATAGGCTGAGTAATAAGTGCCTGAAGATCCTGTCCCACAAAGCTTACCATAAAAATCATCACAAACTTACCGGAAAGTACTGCTAAGATAAATTGCCAGTAACTTATTCGCGAAAGTCCTGCAACAACATTTATTGCCGCAGAAGGCGTAAATGGAAAACACAGTATAAGAAAAAGTGGACTAAATCCTCTACGTTCAATCCAGGTAAGTAATTTTCTAATTCCCTTTTTCTCCCGAAGCTTTTTAAAGATCGTAAATTGACCAAGCTTTCTCATAATAAAAAATACAAGAATACTTCCTAAAGAAGCTCCAATCCATGATAGGAAAAACCCCATCCATAACCCAAAGGAATTTACATTTGCAACAATAAGAACAACAAGAGGTAAAAAAGGTAAAAAAGCTTCTAATAATGGCAATAATATAGCAAAAAAGGGACCAAATGAACGATATGTTTCAAATAGCTCCATTAATTGATCGATTGTGAATAGTTCCTGTAATGTCTCCAAATTCATCTTATGCTCCTCAAAATAGTACCTTTATTATCTATTTTACACATTAGTATCAAAACTTTAAAGAAAACAATACGTAATAATTTTGCTTGCTTAGCTGAAAGCATTCATTTATAATTAAATAAGAACAAGTGTTCTGTTTCGAAAGGGGCATTTATCATGACTAGGATTCCAAACGATATCCGTGACATCATTGAACAATCTATTTATATACCCATGGCTGTGGCCATCTTCAACCGTGACTTAACAGTTATTGAGAATAGTCCGTTTAAGCTTCATCGTCCATATCTTACAGTAGTAGAAGAAGCATTAAAGCTCGCACAAAAGGACTTAGCTGATGTAAAACGCCACTTGCAAAAACATAAAATTAAAGTACATCAAGTCGAACGAGATGAAGCTTTTACTCTCTATTCTTTTATTTATAATGGATATGAAGAAAAACACAACTACTTTAATCCGAGAATTCGTAATAAAGTTGCAGAGCTTATGGAAATGTATCTTTTTAAATTAAGAAAATAGACAAATATAACTTTATACTTATAAGATCGGTTTATAGCGACATTTCTTTAGGACATTTTTTCGTGCAAATAAAATTCATGTCCAATCAAAGATCCTCACTAAGAACCTTAATAAATACCACATTAATCTAAATGGCAAGAAGATCAATTCAGGAATGTACACGGCAATATCAATAACACCGTCTATAAATGTATAACGATCTTGATTGGTCTTTCTAAACTTTTTTCTTCTTTTATTTATCATCATAGCTCATGCTCCTTATCCATTTTTAAAAGATGTAAGCAATCCTTAATTAGATATTACGATTTCATTTTAGTAAAGTTTCAATCCTTTCTTAATCTTTCCATAGGTAAGGATAAAATTTAAATTCTAGCTAAGTAAGTCATATTCCAAATTAACCTTTGCTTAGGAGCATCATTGTATTCCAAATACATAGATGAACTATAAACCCTTATTAAAAAGACTATGTTAGAGCTTAATGCTGATTTTTAGCACTTTGTTGATTAGAGGTGAATATATGAGACTCCTGCTTAGAGAAGCGTGTCAAAGAGAGACCCCACAGGTGCTTGCGCCGAGGAGGCTCCCAGACCTAGGAAGAATAATGAAAAAGTCGGTAGTTGGGCTTTTTCATTATTCTTCCCTAGAAAAAAATGAACTGGATTTTCCCCTGGGAAAGCGAATGCCTGTAACGGAAATCAACAGCAAAGTTTAACATAGCCATTAAAAAAAGAATGTCAATAAGAGCACTCCACAAACGTACCTGAAACAAAGGAGCACCCATATTGACTACCTAAAATAATTCAAATCTGATTCAAAATCATTTTGTAAGTTTAGTAGTATCTGAATGTAAGCATTAATTATAGCGGTTTAATTCCCTAATTATCTGCTCATAAAATGTATTAACTTCTCCCTGACCTTTTGGAAATAATAGCATGTTCATCTTTTTTTGTTCCTGTTCAATTCTAGAAGACATAATTGTTCGAAGCTGTGCTGTTCGGAAAAGCTGATTTTCAAATGACCCAATCGAAATACAAAGAATAACTTCCTTATCGTTTGTAAATGTCACTTTTGTATTATCATGTTCTGCTTCTGAATAGCTCTTTACATAGCTATGTGATAGCCATGCACATTGCGGCCTTGTTGAGGATGTCGTGGGGAAAAAATATAAGGAGTTCGTTGGGTCAATAGCAATCGGTGGCTTATGTGTTACACCCATCACGTCCCTTGTCCCGTCCTTCCTACCCATATAACTACTACCATAGTATGAGCAGCTGCCACTGATTAGTTCCATTGGCCGTTTTTCTACTACAAGATTCTCCTCAATCTCGAGTACTTCTGAGAACATCTTATTTGAGCTATCTGGCAAAACCGCCATTGTAAAACGATTAATAGTATAATCTTCTACCCTGTTTATTTTTTTACTCACTCCACTACACCTCTCACTTTTTTTAGGTAATAACTCCCATAAACAATCTAGCATGTAAAAGCTTAAATTTCTATATATTTACAAAAAAACAACAAAAAAGTGACTTCTTTTACAATTAAGTAAAAGAAGTCACTCGTCATCAATTTCTTTTTCGCCTTCTTCATTTATAAAATTTGGTTTCTCATTAATTTCCAACCCAACTAGAGGATTTAAAGCTGTCGGAGAAATTTCAATTTCCCTTTCCTTTGCCATTATCATTCACATCCTTTGCACTAGCTTTTCCAACCACTCCTATTTCATACAGCTTAAAAATATTCCTGTTAAATTTTTTAAAAATTTTTAATATTTAGTTGATTTTCACGCTCGAATTCCATACAATATAAAAAAGGCATCAGGGGTGATCTTTCATGAAAAATAAAAAGTCGTCTTACACTGAGATCATGAAGTCCCGTAACACAATGAAAAACGTTCCATCAGAACATCCTGTATTAGACATGTATATTCAAATGGTTGTTGATGAAGCTTTGTTTATCCGAAAAAAAGCATTGCTAGAAGAACGTATTAATGATGCACTTGACACAAAAAACAAAACAGTATTTATGACATTATCTAAAGAATACAGCGTATTGCGTAAGTTAGGATAAGTAGATTTATCTAAAAAGATCCAGTATCCTCGGATGAAGTATGAAGGTCGTTAGCATTTCGATCTTTATCTTTAAAAGAGGTTAGTGGATCTTTTTTGTATTCTAAGCTAAAGAAAAAACATACTAACATTTAAAGAAATGTTCGTTCCATTGCGCTGCAAACATAGAATTCCCGGGGGGTGAAGCTGAGACTCCTCGCTCGGCTACGCCTGCTTATGTGTCAGCACTTCTCCCATAGGAGTTAAGTGTCTTCCGCTGTATTCCACTCGTTCTTAAAAATAGTATGCAATATTAAAAGTCCACAGTAAAAAGACCCAAACTATCAGGCGAAAGATCAATTGAACGATCACCTAATAATTCGGGTTTATTATTAGCTTAAATACTTATGTCCCAGCCACTTTTCACCTTAATAAGAGCTTCTACCTCTTCTTTAAGCTTTTGTAAATTGCTCTGCTTCAGTTGAGCCCCTCAATGCTGTTGTTGATGATGTTCCACTAGAAATTGTTTGAGCAACTTCATCGAAGTACCCTGTTCCAACCTCCCGCTGGTGTCTAGTAGCTGTATAGCCATGTACCTCACTACCAAATTCTGCTTGTTGTAGCTCAGAATATGCCGCCATCCCACGATCACGGTAGCCTCGTGCAAGCTCAAACATACTATGATTAAGTGCGTGGAAGCCAGCTAGTGTAACAAATTGGAATTTGTAGCCCATTTTTGCAATTTCTTTTTGGAAATTAGCGATTGTCTCATCATCAAGTTTCTTTTTCCAATTGAATGAAGGTGAACAATTGTACGCTAATAATTTTCCTGGAAACTTCTCATGAATTGCATCAGCAAATTTTTGCGCTTGCTCTAAATTTGGCTCAGATGTTTCACACCAAATTAAGTCAGCATATGGTGCATACGAAAGACCTCTACTTATTGCTTGATCTATACCAGAACGAGTACGGAAAAACCCTTCAACTGTACGTTCCCCTGTAATAAATTCGTGATCAGCAGGATCAATATCACTTGTGATTAAATCTGCTGCATCTGCATCAGTTCGAGCAATGATAATTGTAGGCGTGCCCATTACATCTGCAGCTAAGCGAGCAGAAATAAGATTTTTCACAGCTGTCTGTGTTGGTAATAAAACTTTTCCACCAAGATGACCACATTTTTTTTCAGAAGATAATTGATCCTCAAAATGAACACCTGATGCACCTGATTCGATCATCGATTTCATAAGCTCAAAAACATTTAATTGTCCTCCAAAGCCTGCTTCTGCATCTGCCACAATTGGAGCAAACCAATCGATATCACCCTCATCCTCAAGATGCTGAATTTGATCTGCTCGCTGAAGAGCTTGATTTATACGTTTTACTACATTCGGTACACTGTTTGCAGGATACAAGCTTTGATCAGGATACATGTTTCCTGAAAGATTAGCATCTGCCGCTACCTGCCAGCCACTTAAGTAGATTGCCTTTAATCCAGCTTTAACTTGTTGAACAGCTTGATTGCCTGTTAGTGCGCCTAAAGCATGAATATAATCTTCTGTTTGAAGGTAATTCCACAGCTTTTCTGCTCCTCTTCTTGCAAGCGTGTGTTCAATATCAATTGAACCTCTTAAACGAATAACTTCTTCAGCACTATAAGGACGAGTAATGCCTTCCCAGCGTTTATCTAAGTTCCAGCTATTTTGTAGTGACTCAATTCTTTGATTATTCATTTCCCATTCCCCCATTTTGTTGTGTTATATTTAACTATTCACATAAGAAAAATCAGGTTTATATTTATAGATCTCCTGTATGAAATCTATAATTGCAAACTATAGTTTTTCATAACTCGGAATTGTAAGAAACTCAGTAAAATCATCCTGCTTTACAAGTTCATCAAATACTGAAATTGCTTCTTCAAAATACCCCTTTTTAAATGCAATTTCACCAATTGTTTCTTTAATGTTACTAATCTCTTCATCTCTTAATTGGTCATAAAGTTCGAAAGTCAGCTTTCTTCCATCCTCTAAAATTCCACGTGGATGACGAATCCATTGCCATACTTGCGCTCTAGAAATTTCAGCTGTTGCAGCATCCTCCATTAAATTGTGTATTGGAGCCGCACCTCTTCCACTAAGCCAAGAAGCTAGGTACCTTATTCCTACATCAATATTTGTTCTTACCCCCTCTTCTGTGATCGTTCCATCAGGTACCTCTAGAAGATCCTTAGCAGTTACAGCTACATCCACTCGCTTTCGATGAATTTGGTTCGGAGTTTTCATATGCTGATTAAAAACTTCTTTTGCCACCTGTACGAGTGCTGGATGTGCTACCCATGTTCCATCATGACCATCAGTTGCTTCTCTTTCTTTATCAGCACGTACCTTATTAAATGCTTTCTCATTTTCTTCAGGGTTATTTTTTATAGGAATTTGTGCAGCCATTCCGCCCATCGCATGTGCATTTCGCTTATGACATGTTTTGATGGCAAGCAGCGAATATGATCTCATAAAATGAACAGTCATTGTTACTTGAGCACGATCTGGAAGAATAACAGATTCACAATGTCTAAGTTTCTTTAGATAGCTAAATATATAATCCCATCTTCCACAGTTTAAGCCAGCTGAATGTTCTTTTAACTCATACAAAATTTCATCCATTTCAAATGCAGCCATTATCGTTTCAATTAGAACTGTTGCCTTTATTGTACCCCTAGCAATATTTAACTCTTCCTGAGCAAAGATAAATACATCATTCCAAAGTCTTGCCTCAAGATGATTTTCTATTTTTGGTAAGTAAAAATATGGACCACTTCCTCTTTTAACAAGCTCATGGGCGTTGTGATAAAAGAATAGTCCGAAGTCTACCAAACTTGCAGACATCCGCTTACCATCTAGTTCGATATGCTTTTCCTCAAGATGCCAGCCTCTTGGCCTTACCTTCAACGTCGCTATATTATCATTCAACTGGTATACTTTACCGCTTTCATTTTGAAATGAAATAGATCTACGAACAGCATCCCGAAGGTTGATTTGACCATTCATTGCATTTTCAAAGCTAGGAGATGTTGCATCTTCAAAGTCTGCCATAAATACTTTTGCACCTGAATTTAAAGCATTAATAACCATTTTTCGATCAACAGGACCTGTAATTTCAACACGGCGATCCATCAGATCTTCTGGAATTGGAGCAACAGTCCAATTTCCATTTCTAATATCCTCTGTTTCCTTCAAAAAGTCAGGAAGCTTACCTGAATCAAGCTCTTGTTGTACTTTCTTTCTTTGCTGCATTAGCTCTTGTCTTCGATTACCAAACTTTCTTTCCAGCTTTTCAAGAAAATATAATGCCTCTTGTGTAAGTACTTGATGAAATGGTTCTTGCATCTCTCCAACAACTTTACATCCTGTCATTTGGGTTGCCATCGTAGAAAGAACACCTCACTTTTTATTGTTATAATACAGTTTGTTGTAACTAAAACTAATATATAACAGTTTGAGTAAAAATGGAACAATTTTCTTAAAAAAAAGTAAAAAAAATCAAAATAGGCTAATTGGGACTGTATTTAGCTTCCTATATAGCCATAAAAAATACCTAGTGCGAAATACACTAGGTCTAGAGAATCTGTTATAACACAGGTTAAACATTAATGGAAAATGTAAGATAAACTTTTGAAACTAAAAATCAATATCTACTTCTTATGCTTATTATTTCTCCACATTTCCTTTTCCATGCTCCTCAAGGTAGATAATACGTTCAAGCATGGTTGGATGTGTATAACGGAAAATTTTTATTAATGTTGGTGGATTTACCTGACTTAAGCCAGCTTTTGATAGTTCCTGAAAAGAGCTTATTGCTGCTTCATGGTTGTTTGTCATCTCAATCGCATACATGTCAGCTGATTTTTCCTGATATCTGGCAACCGTGTTGGACAAAGGATTTGAAGCAAATGTTAAAATTCCTAACAACAGTAAAAACAATGGAAAAGCTGTTAACTCCTTCATTGAATGAATTTTAAGCAATGAGCCAAAACGATTGATACAGAATTTCATGAGCAAATGTATAAAAAATAGACCGAACAAACTTAACAGTAAATACCCTGCAATTCCAACATAAATATGTTTCTTAACATAATGAGCCATTTCATGAGCCATGATGAATAAGATTTCATCATCATTTAGTCTGTTTAATGTTGTATCCCATAAAACGATCCTTGAATTCGACCCTATTCCTGTGACATAAGCATTTAGTGCATTTGTTTTTTCAGACATATTGACTTCATATACATGCTCAGCCGGAATGTCTGCTTTATCAGCTAGCTCTAAGATCTTCGTCTCTAACTCTTTGTTTTTTAAAGGTGTAAAATCATTGTATAAAGGATCAATTAAAACTGGTTGTACAAACATTAAAAACATTGAAAATGGTATAGATAAAAACCATGCATAAAGCCACCACTTTTTCTCAAACCGCCTAATTAACCAAAATACTACAATGATAATCGTAGCCATTAGCAAATAATTAACCCAAAAATCGATAAGCTGATCCTTCATCCATGCAGGAAAGGATTGGGTTGTAATATGATAGGTTGTAGAAATTTTATAACCAATTAAATTTACTGGTAATGACAAGAATGAGATAAATAACGATAACCAAAAGAAATAAACAGCTGATTGTAAGAAAGAAAATCTTGAAGTGGCTTGTGACCACTCTTGTGTTTTTCTTGACAAACCTGTAATCAAAAAGACAAACAATAAAAACCATTCAAATGGGACTGTAACTAAATAAAGAAAGTTTCGTATTGTTGAATATTCCTGTGATAACAGCTGTTCTCTTCCTGTCATAAAGGTCTCTGGATCTGCCTGAGTTCCTATGTAAGGAGCTGGTATTCCAGTATCAGAAAACACAAACAGATACCAATAAACGAGTAACCCATAAATAAAATAAGCAAATATCGATCGCGTTAGCCATTTTCTCAAGTAGTCATTCCCCCTCGAACAAGCTCTTATTATAGTTTAGTAAGTACTGAATTACTTTAGAACTTGAAAAAGGTCTATAATTGTTATCGTAACCTACAAGAACATACTATACAAAACCAGTGTCCCTATTGACCCCATAACAACAACAATCACATTAGCACCCGTAAAGGCAATTAGTGTTGCAGCAAGTGCACCAATAATCCCAAACACTATATCATCACTTATAAGAAATATACCCGGCACGATTAATGCACCTAATGTAGCATATGGTACATTCTTTAATACATTTTGGACAAATAATGGTAATTTTAACGAACTTAATGCAACAAGTGGAATCATTCTTGGAATATATGTGACAATTCCCATTCCAATAATCATCATAAGGATTGTGTTATCCATTGTGATTCACCTCTTTACTTTCAACCTTAAGATAAAAAAGCTCAACAAGAACAGCAGAAACAATCGTTGATAAAACAATTGCCCAGCCCGTTGAGATTGCTTGTGAAGCATAGCATAACGAGTTTAAGATTGCCGCTAGAACTGCTAAGAAAAGGACTTTACGATGCTTTTTTAAAGATGGAATGAGTAAGCCAATAAACATAGCATAAAGAGCAATTCCCATACTTTCTTGAACAGTTGTCGGAAGACTTGCTCCTATTACATAACCAATTCCTGAATTTACAACCCAGCTAGCATAAGAAATAAGCATTAACCCAAATAAATAACTCGCATTTACAGTTCCCTCCTTTGTAGAAGCCACTGTAAATGTTTCATCTGTTAATCCGAATGAATAAAGAGCTTTTTTCCATAAGGGATCATCTTCCACTTTTTCACTTAAAGATGCTGACATTAAGAAATGACGGATATTCACAATAAATGTTGTGAATATAATTTCAATTACTCCCGTTCCAACAGCAATTAAACTTAGAGATATGTATTGTGAAGCACCAGCAAAAACAATTAAACTCATCATGACTGTTTCAGAGAGAGATAATCCAGTTGATTTTGCTAGAAGACCAAATGTTATAGCAACCGGTAAATATCCAATCGCAATACTTAAACCTCCTTGTGTACCTTGTAGGAAGCTAGATTGTTTCTTTCCTAATGAAGTGATTGTTGTCATCTTCGTTAACTCCTTTTCTAGAAAACTGATATAACTATTGATATAAACAACTCAAGCATAATAAATTAATAAATAACAACTTGTTTTTCTATCTGTAAAATTAGCATATGTATGGGTTTGAGTTGCCTCAAATCTCATTGAGTCTCCCTTTTTCATAACATATTCCACTTCTTGAATGACCACAGTTGCTTCTCCGTCACAAACTAAAACATACTCCTCAACACTTCCATGATGACGATCAGATGTATGAACACAGCCAGGCATAATCTCCATAAAATAGATTTCAAACTTTTTTGAGGAATCAAAAGGGAAATAAGGATATACTTGTAACAATTCATTATTTTCTGTTACAGCTGTTTTTTCTGACAGTCTTACAACCGAAACAGTTGGTTCTTTTTCTTCGACTAATGATGAAAAAGACACCTGCAATCCATTTGCTATTTTCCATAATGTATTAACAGTTGGACTTGATTCTCCTTTTTCAATTTGCGAAAGCATTCCTTTGCTTACACCTGTTATCTGTGCGAGTTGATCATAGCTATAACCTCTAAGCTTCCGAATATTTTTTAAGTTTTCTGCAATTTGTGATTGAATTGAATTCATATAATCTCCCATAATTTGTTATTGTATAATATATTATACGTTTGTATTTTATAATAAACAACAATTACTAAAAAATTAGTTTCTAAATCTTACTTATTTCCTACAAATCTATATTCAAGCTATCTACTAACTATTTTGAAGGTGATGACAATGCTAACAGCTTACTTTGAAGAGATACAACAAAAATTAAAGTTCGTGCTGAAACATGAAAAAGAGAAAATGGAATTTGTTGCAGATAAAGTAGTTGAAACGATTCAAAATGATGGAATTATCCAGCTTTTCGGATGTGGTCACTCTCATATCCTTACTGAGGAGGTTTTTTATCGCGCAGGAGGGCTAGCCCCAATTAAACCTATTTTAATTGAGCCCTTAATGCTACATGAAGGTGCTATTAAATCCTCGCAATTAGAAAGACAAAACGACTATGCAGAAGAATTCATAAAAAAACAAGACATTCAAAAACATGATCTAGTCATTGTTATTTCTACATCAGGGCTTAATCCAGTGCCAATTGATGTTGCAATTCACGCCAAGAAAACTGGTGCATATATTGTTGGTTTGAGTTCGTTTGAGTATCATAAAAGTCAATCATCTCGACATAAAAGTGGACAATATCTTGCTGATGTTGTTGACCTACCACTCAACAATCATTCAAAACTTGGTGATGGTGCATTACATTATAAGGACTTTGAAGTAGCCTTTGGGCCTACATCTACAGTCATAGGTGCAGCAATATTAAACGGAATATTAGCTGAGGCAATAAAGCTTATGATTAATAGTGGAATGAAACCTCCTGTTTTTATCAGTGGTAATGTCGCTGGAGCTGATGATCATAATAAAACACTACTAAGCAAATATAGCCATCGCATCGATTTACTAAGGTTTAACAACAAAATTCTTTAATATATAGGCTATGTTAAAGGTTAATGTTGATTTTTAACACATTGTTGATTGGAGTGAAAGGCATGAGACTCCTGCGGGAGAAGCGTGTCAAAGGGAGACCCCACAGGCGCTTGCGCCGAGGAGGCTCCCGGACCGCCCGCGGAAAGCGAATGCCTGTAACGGAAATCAACAACAAAGTTTAACAGAGCCAATATATAAATCATCCCCTTTCAAGTAGATCTAAGCATGGCTACTTGAAAGGGGATTATTTTTATTATGCAAGGATAAAACACCGTATCATTTCCGCTCAATCCCTATTTTAAACTTATATCGATCTGCACGATAAGAAGACTTTACTATTTCTAATGGCGTTCCATTTTCTAAGTAGGTTTCCCTCTGTATGAGTAAAATTGGAACTCCTTTATTGACCTTTAAATGCTTACTATCTTCTTCATTCACAATGGCTGCCTCAACAGTTTGTGTTGCGTGCCCAATACTTAAATGTAGGTTGTTTTCGATATATTTGTATAAAGATTTCTCAAGGATATCAGGGGTTACACCAGGTACAAGCTTTACAGGGAGGTAACTAGTTTCAATTGCAATTGGTTCCTCATTAGCTAGTCGTAGCCTTTTGATTTTATAAATAAGTTCATCATCCTGTAGATTCAAACTCTCTTTAATGTCTTCGTCAGCGGGATATATTTCAAAATGCAGTAATTTACTACCTGGCTTTAAGTTCCGTGCCAGCATATCTTCTGTAAAGCTAGTAAGGCCTTGTAAACTTTGTTCAAATTTTTGACTTGATACAAAGGTTCCTTTTCCTTTCTCTCTGAACAGGTAGCCTTTATTCACTAGGTTTGTTATCGCCTGCCTAACTGTCATACGGCTTATTTGATAATTCTCTGAAAGCTCACGTTCTGATGGCAAAGCATCTCCTGGAACTAACTCTTTAGATTCTATCGTTTTTTTTATTTGCTCTTCTAACTGAAAATACAAAGGAAGAGGAGAATGTTTGTCAATCACATAAAAATCTCCTTTCAACATCACTATTCATTATTATATTAATACTAGTAGCATTTTACAATTATAAAGAAAGGATATATTCACACATATGATAACCTTTACATTACTATTCATTCAGGTTCATTACTGTTAAACATAGAAGCTATGATACCATTCAAAAGCATAATATTTCTAAAAACAAAAAACTACCTGCATACATTCACAGGTAGTCTAGCTAGTCTGTCTATTTTCTTAATTTTTCAATCTCATCAGCAACAAATTGTACCTGTGTTCCGACAATAACTTGGATACTTTGTTGACCCACAATATTTATTCCAGGTATTCCTGTTGATTTGATTTTGTTTTGATCAACAGCATCCATGTTTTTCACTTCAATTCTTAAGCGAGTTACGCAATTATCAACAGATGAAACATTTTCATCTCCGCCTAATCCTTCATAAATTGTTTTCGCCATATTCTCAAACTTATTTTCAGAAGTCGATGTGTTATCTTGAACTTCTTCAACAGTTTCTTCATTATCTGCTTCTCTACCTGGAGTAGCTAAATTGAATTTTGTAATTAAGAAACGGAATAGAATATAGTAGATTACTGCGAAAAATAAACCTTGTATTAATAACATATATGGTTGATTTGCCAATGGTAATCTTGAACTTAAGACAAAGTCTACAAAGCCTGCACTAAAACCAAATCCTGCTGTCCAATTAAATAATGAAGCAATTGCCAATGACAATCCTGTTAATGCTGCATGAACAACATATAAAGCAGGAGCTAAAAACATAAATGAAAATTCAAGTGGCTCTGTTACCCCTGTGAAAAATGATGCAAACCCTGCAGCTATCATTAGTGAAGCAGCTTGTTTCTTCCTTTTTGTTTTCGCAGTATGATACATAGCTAATGCAGCTGCTGGTAAGCCAAACATCATAATTGGGAAGAAGCCAGCTTGATACATTCCTGTTACACCTTTTGTTCCAGTACCTGCCCAGAAGTTACCAATATCATTTATACCTGCAACATCAAACCAAAATACTGAATTTAGAGCATGATGTAAGCCTGTTGGAATAAGTAATCGATTGAAGAAACCGTATAAACCAGCCCCAATAAAATCTAACTTACTAATAGCTGTACCAAAAGATACTAAACCAGTGAAAATAACAGGCCATGCAAAGAACAATACTAATGATGCAATCAACATCGAAACAGCAGTCATTATTGGAACTAGACGCTTTCCACTAAAAAATGCTAGTGCAGCTGGTAATTGAACTTCACTAAAACGATTGTACATAATCGCAGCAACAATTCCTGATAAAATACCTACAAATTGGTTTCCTATTTTAGCGAACGCTGGATTAACTGCTTCTGGATCAATTCCTTGAAGCATTGCTACTGAATTAGTTGACAGTAAAGTTGTTATAACTAGATAAGCAACTAACCCACTTAATGCAGCAGATCCATCTTTATTTTTCGACATCCCTAATGCAACACCGACTGCGAATAAAATCGACATATTGTCAATAATTGAAGATCCTGCTTTAATCAAAAAAGCTGCAATCGGACTTCCAGCACCCCAGCCAGCAGGATCAATCCAGTAGCCTATCCCCATTAAGATCGCGGCTGCTGGTAAAACTGCTACTGGTAACATTAGAGACCGACCAATCTTTTGTAAATAATTCATCATAGAATTCTCCTCCTATCAGATAAAAAAGGTAAAAAAGGTAAAAAATTAAATAACAATAAATAGTTCTGTTATCCCGTAATAATACTCACTAACATCTAATTGTATAGATGAAAGCGTTTTACAAAACTATATTAACACCTATTAATCTAGATGTCTATACCAATTTTATATAATTAATAGAGTTATTTGTCATTATTTTTGTTATATAATCATACATAATTTTAACTGGTATAGACAACTAAAAATTGAAATGTTATTCTAAATACAAGAATATGTAAAACAAAGGAGTAAACCCAATGCACTCTTATCCATCAAAAATAATAGTTAAAAATGGAACAATTTACTCTGAAGATAAAGTTATAGATAATGGATTTCTTATGATAGATGATGACAAAATCAGTTCTATAGGCACTATTGATAAGCTTCCGAAATCAGAAGATTATCATGTGATTAATTTACCTAGTAATTACAGAATAATCCCGGGTATGATCGATATTCATATTCACGGAGCTAATGGTGCAGATACTATGGATGCTACAAAAGAGAGCCTTGATGTTATAGCTTCAACACTTCCGAAAGAAGGAACAACAAGTTTTTTGGCTACGACAATAACAGAAGACTCAATTGCTATTGAAAAGGCATTACACAATACGGGGACATATATCCAAAACTCTCAGACTCAAGGCTTTGCAGAGGTGTTAGGTATTCATTTAGAAGGTCCGTTTATTCATGAAAATAAAGCTGGCGCTCAGCCTGTTAAACATATATTACCTCCTAACATCTCAACATTTAAACGATGGCAAGAAATATCTAGCAATCAAATTAAACTTGTTTCACTTGCACCTGAGCTTACTGGTGGAATAGATTTAATAAAATATTTAAAACAACAGAATGTTATATCTTCTATCGCACACTCACAAGCAACATATGATGAAGTCGTTCATGCAATACAACATGGTACATCACATGTTACCCACTTATTTAATCAAATGACAGGCCTTCATCATCGTGAGCCTGGAATTGTTGGGGCTGCATTTTTAAGAGATGAATTAATGGTCGAGTTAATTTCAGATGGAATTCATATTCGTCCAGAAATTGTTAAGCTTGCTTACAAACAACTATCAGATGACAGAATGATCTTAATAACAGATTCTATGAGAGCCAAATGGCTTGAGAATGGAAAATATGATTTAGGTGGTCAATTAGTAACAGTAACAGATGGAAAAGCGTTATTAGAAGAAGATACATTAGCAGGTAGTGTTTTAAAAATGATTGATGCCTTTAAAAATATACAACTCTACACCGGATGTTCAATTATAAGTGCGATTAAAATGACTTCAGAAAATCCAGCAAAACAATTAAATATGTTTGATCGTAAAGGAAGTATTTCAACAGGTAAAGATGCTGATCTTGTTATCCTTGATGAGAAGATGGATGTTTTTATGACAATTTGTAAAGGAAAGATTGCTTATACAAAACAAGAGGAAAATGAATACACTCTATAAGCAAATTAATACTTGCCATGACTAATTATGTGAATGGTATCTTAAGGAGATGATGATATTTGAAAATCATTGAAGTAAAAAATTATCATGAAATGAGCCGAAGAGCTGCTGATTTTATCATAAATAAAATAAAAATAAAGCCTAACCTAAATCTTGGTTTA
Source organism: Metabacillus litoralis (assembly GCF_007994985.1). Taxonomy (GTDB): domain Bacteria; phylum Bacillota; class Bacilli; order Bacillales; family Bacillaceae; genus Metabacillus; species Metabacillus litoralis. The sequence goes on from NZ_VOQF01000008.1 coordinate 47,942, forward strand.
GCAACGGGTGGAACTCCTAAAGGTGTATACAAAAACATCATAGAAGATCACAAGCAGAATCATACATCCTACGAACATGTGAAAACCTTTAACTTGGACGAATATATTGGACTTAAACAAGATGATTCAAATAGCTATTATCAGTATATGTATGAAAATTTATTTAAGCATATAAATATCTCTTTAAAACAAACTCATATTCCTTCAGGTTTAAATGAAAACAATCAAGCTGAATGCACTCAATACGAAAGGAAAATTGTTGACGCAGGAGGAATTGATTTACAGCTTCTAGGTATAGGAAGCAATGGTCATATTGGCTTCAACGAACCAGGTACACCCTTTAAAACGAAAACACATGTCGTTGATCTAGCTTCTTCAACTAAGAAAGCAAATGCACGATTTTTTAATAATATGAATGAAGTTCCGTCACAAGCAATCACAATGGGAATTCAAACAATTATGGAAAGCAAAGAAATTCTTCTTATTGTTTCAGGAAAAGCTAAACAAGATGCAATGGTTAAACTACTAAGCGGTGTTGTGACAGAAGACTTTCCAGCGTCCATTTTAAATCAGCACCATAATGCAACAGTCATTGCTGACGAAGAAGCAATGGAACTTGTTAAAAATATGAATTATGTACGCTAATTGAAAGATGCAAACTGATGTTTCACAGTTAAGTTACGTTACGTTAAAATTCAGGCTGTTTCTGTTTTCATCAATTAATGTTACTGTTAGTAACTTGAAGCAAACAGCAATGATATAAGGTTATTAGCTACCTTTCTTATTAGACTATTACCTATTATACCTAAAAATACACCAGGTATAAGGTAATAGGTACTAAGGCCAAAACAACAATCTTGCTGAAGAAAAACTCTCATAAAGATCGTAGTTTTAAAATTACTTTTATAGCATTTTAGTGGAATGGAGCGGAAGACACTTGACTCCTGCGGGTGCAGAGGAAAGCAAGTGTCTGCAGCGAAATGCAACGAACTAGTTACAAGTTTAGAACTTATTTAAAACACAAAGTATGCTCATCTGTAAAACAGCCTCTAGCCCAAGAACTCAAATAAAAAGGTACATGTCCCTCAACCAATGTGGGACATGTACCTTTTTAAATTAGTAATGCTTTATCAGATAATGAACTATCTGATTTAATTTTGGAGAACTCCTCCAGTAATGAACTTACTGTTAAGCCCTCTTTCTGTTTTCCTTCAGCTTGGAAAACAATATTACCACTATCCATCATAATCAATCGGTTTCCTAAATCAACAGCTTGTTGCATATTATGTGTAATCATCAAAGTCGTCAGATTACCTTTTTCAACAAGTTTTTTTGTTAAATTAGTTATCAACTCTGCTCGAGATGGATCAAGTGCTGCAGTATGCTCATCTAGCAGCAAAATATCAGGCTTTGTGAATGTTGCCATCAATAGCGACAATGCTTGACGTTCTCCTCCAGATAGTAAGCCTACTTTAGCAGATAATCTGTTTTCTAAGCCTAATCCTAGCATTTCTAGCTGTTCTTTAAAATACAATCTGCGTTTTGAAGTTACACCAGGCTTTAACGTCCGTTTATGAACACGAGAATATGCAATAGCAAGATTTTCTTCAATCGTTAACGTTGGAGATGTACCAGCCATTGGATCCTGAAACACTCGACCAATATAGCGCGAACGTTTATACTCTTGAACATCAATCATTGATTTTTCTTTAATAAGCACATCACCGTCATCAGGAGTGATTCGTCCTGCTATTACATTTAGTAATGTCGATTTCCCAGCACCATTACTTCCGATAACTGTAACAAAATCACCTTCATTTAAAGACAAATTCAGGGAATTTAACGCTATTTTTTCATCAACAGAGCCCTCATTAAATACTTTATATATTTGATTTAATTGTAGCATCGCCTACACCTCGCTTTCTGCGTAAGCCTTTTTTCCGCTTATCCTTTTGCTTATCAATAATTTGTGGAATAACAAGTGCCCCAATAACAATACATGCAGTAATAAGCTTCATATCACCAGTTTCAAAGAAGTTTACTCTTAATGCCATAGCAACAATAATACGATATAATATTGCACCGATAATAACAGCAATTGTTGCTTTTACAATCGTTTTTGTTCCAACTATTGCTTCTCCAATAATAACAGATGCCAAGCCAATAATGATCATTCCGATCCCCATACCGACATCACTAAATCCATTGTATTGAGCAATAAATGCTCCAGAGAATGCTACAAGAGCATTTGATAATCCTAAGCCTACAATTTTAAGCATATCAGTATTAGCAGAGAAGCTTGTAATCATATTTTGATTATCACCAACAGCTCTAATTGCAAGTCCCAGCTCAGTTTTCAAGAAATAATCTAAGACATATTTTATAACAAAAATCAAAATAAGCATGATAATAACAACAGACCATGTTTTAGGAACAAACCCTTCAAGTCCAATTGAAATGAAAAGCTGTTGGAGGGCAGCGTCAATTCCAAGCTTATTCCATCCCTCCAAAAGCTGAGTAAACACGGTTTCTTCTTGTAATAATGGTACGTTTGATTTTCCCATAATTCTAAGGTTAATAGAATATAGTGCAATCATCATCAAAATTCCCGATAGAAGTGGATTGATGTTTCCTTTTGTATGCAGCACCCCAGTGATACAGCCTGCTAAAAAGCCTACGATTAATGCGACAAAAGTGGCAAGGAAAGGATTAACACCATTAACAATTAAAACAGCACTTACTGCTGCACCAGTAACAAAGCTACCGTCAACTGTTAAATCTGGGAAGTCTAATATTCGAAATGATAGGTATACTCCAAGAGCCATAATCGCATAAATTAATCCTGACTCTACTGATCCAAATAGGGCTGTAAACATCTTTCATCACCTTTATTCTAAAATTTCTGCTTCTTCTTTCCATTCTTCTTTTATTTCAATTCCCATATCCTCTGCAGCTTTTGCATTAATTTGTAGCTTAAGCTTTTGTGGATATTGAACAGGAATTTCACTTGCTGTCTTCTCACCATCTAAAATACTAACAGCCATCTCACCAGCTTCAAAACCGATATCATAGTAATCAAAACCGTAAGCAGCAAATCCACCGCGTTCAACTGAATCCAATTCTCCAACAAATAATGGGATATCAGAATCACTGGCTACTCCAATAACACTTTCAAGAGCTGAAACAACTGTGTTGTCAGTAATTACGTATAAAGAATCAACTTTTCCTATTAAAGATTCTGTCGCTTGCTTTACTTCTGCAGATGTTGATACTGATGCTTCAACAACCTCTAAGTCTGTACCTTCCATTGCTTTTTTCACTAATTCGATTTGAGCTACAGAGTTTTGTTCACCAGAATTATAAATCATTCCGACTTTATTTCCATCTATATTTTCATCAATGAATTTCACAGTATTAGGTATCGCATCTGGATGTGTGTCAGTTGTGCCTGTAATATTTGCACCTGGCTCTTCAAAGCTAGTTACCAATCCGCCACCAATAGGATCTGTTACAGATGTAAAAATGATTGGTATATCAGTTGTTGCATTTAAAGCACTTTGTGCACTAGGTGTTGAGTTTGCAAATATTAAATCTACTTTATCACCAACGAAATTATTAGCAATCGTTTGGCTATTATTTTGATCTCCTTGAGCAATTTGCACATCATACTCTACTTCTAAGCCCTTTTCCTCTAAAGCAGCTTTAAATCCTTCTAATGCCGCATCAAGTGAAGGATGCTCAACAATTTGGTTAACACCAATTGTGTATGTTTTTGCTCCTTCTGCAGAGCCACTTCCTTCATTATTACTTTCAGATGATGATTCACTTGAACCACAGCCTGCTAATGCTAAAAAACTAGCTAACATAAGACCTGAACCAATTTTCCAACCTTTATTCATGTTAAACTCCCCTTTTTTACGTTTCTATTTTTTAAATAATCCCTTTTACGCTTTTATGCTTTCATTGATTAAATTATACAGAAAAAGAGAAATAGTTCAATATTTTTTGAATATTTTCATAAATTTTCTTTCGTTTTCAAAGATTATTAGCAGAATCTATTATAAAAGTAGTCAATAAAATGTTATCCGGAGAAAGCTTTAGGATTTTACTCATTAGTCATTCATATACAAAAAAACACAAATATCTGCACGATATTTGTGTCTAGCATCTTACTTTATTGTATTCTTCTAAAGTATCATTTTTGAAGAACTTGATCTTTTAATGCTCTTCTCAAAATCTTCCCTGTTGTATTCTTAGGTAATTCTTCTAAGAATTCAATAGAATTTGGAACTTTATATTTAGCAATATGCTCTTTACAATAATCAAGAAGTATCTCTTCAGTTATTTGTTTATTTTTTACGACAACAAAGCATTTCACTGCTTCACCAAAATTCGGATCTGGAATTCCTAAAACAGCCACTTCGATCACATCTTCATGATTATATAGAACTTCTTCGACTTCACGTGGATAAACATTATAGCCGCCTACAATAATCATATCTTTTTTTCGATCTACAATATAAAAATAACCATCCTCATCTTTTTTTGCTAAATCACCAGTATAAAGCCAACCATCTCGGATCGTAGCTGCCGTTTCTTCTGGCATTTTGTAATAGCCCTTCATTACATTAGGTCCTTTAACGATTAATTCCCCAACTTGATTAGGTGGTAACTCTTCACCTAATTCGTTTACGACTTTATTCTCTACATTTACAATGCTTGTTCCGATTGAACCAGCCTTTCTTGGGCGATCAAGAGGATTAAAGCACGTAACAGGTGAAGCCTCTGAAAGACCATATCCTTCTGAGACCATCACATCAAACTTTTGCTCAAATCCATTTAAAAGCGCAACAGGCATTGATGCTCCACCAGAAATACAAATTCTTAAAGACTTTAAGTCAGCTTTGTTCGCTTGGTCAAATTGAAGTAAAAAATTATACATAGTCGGTACTCCAGCAAAAACAGTTGCTTCATATTTCTTTACTAAATTGAATATAATCTCAGGACTAAATCGAGGTACAACAAGTAATGTCGCTCCATTCATTAATGGTGCATTTAAAGAAACTGTTAAACAAAACACATGAAACATAGGTAATGTCGTCACAACAATATCACTGTTAGTTATCTCTAAATAATTTGCTGTGTCAATTGCATTACTATAAAGATTTTGATGTGTGAGCATGGCCCCCTTAGGCTTACCAGTTGTGCCAGATGTATATAAAATAACTGCGACATCATCATCATTCAGCACAGGACCTTCAAATTGGGCTTTGCCAACAGAGAGCATTTTTGTAAACGATTTCAATTTTGTGAAGATATTTAGCTTCGTAATATCAAGATCTGCTTTGTTTTCATTTGGTGGAGTTTCACAAATTATTATATGACCTACTGTAGGTAATACCGCCTCCATTTTTTCAAATAACGGAAGTAGTAAATCCAGTGTAATGACAGCCTTAACATCTCCATTGTTAATAATATAAGCGATCTCATCTGGAGTATAAATGGGATTAATCGGAATAACGGTTGCTCCTGCACGAATAGCCCCGTAAAGAGAGATAATGAAGTATGGTGAGTTTCCTAATACAACTGCAACATGATCTCCTTTGGAAATTCCTAATTCATTTAAACTACTCGCAAATTTATTGATTGCCCCTTCAAGTTGTAAATAGGATGTTTCAGTGCCTTCAAAAATAATTGCTGGTTTATTACTATATTCCTTTACTGTTAGTGATAACTGTGAAGATAAATTCATTCTCCCACCCCTTAGTAGTAAAAATGAATGAATAACCATTCATTTTTTAGTCATAAAAAAATTACGTAACAGTTTTCTTAGATGAACTTCTACTTCTAATAGAATAACACAACTTAACGTAGCTCTTACCCCTTAGCTATTCTTCCATTATTCATTGCTTTAAATATATACTGCGTTAAGCATAAAAAATATTCTACCTTTATTATATTGAAAGAATTCATAATATTCAATGACCTGGAATTGATTCCACATGTAAAAGTTTGAAAAAATATATGTGAAAAGTTTCCCCCTAAGTAGCTATAGAAAGCAGGCTCTAATCTCATTGTAGCTATCATTTAGAATTAAACTAGTATTAATCAGTAGCTATTCTCTGCCTTATTATCAATATCTTAATTCCTTCATTCTGCTTGATATCTTATTATCTACTTGGTTATAAGTGTTTGGTTTGTTATATACAAAAATTTTAATTGATTACTATCTGACATTAATAAAATAGAGCACACCAAACCATTGTGAGATTTAGTATGCTTATCTTTATTTCATATAACAAGAAGTTAACTTTACATTCTAAAAGATAATCTTTTAAGGAAATTAATTAATAAATCAAATTGATAAATTCTTCTTTATCAATATTTCCAAAATATTTTTTCACATCAATTTCACTCAAAGCTGTTTCAATAGCTGCTCGTTCATATTTTATGCCAGTTAAAGAATGTTCAACTTCTTCCACATCACCTACTCCAAAAAAGTCACCGTAGATTTTACAATTCTCGATGATTCCCTTTTGAACCTCAAAACGAACATCAATTGACCCAACAGGAAAACGGTGAGAATGCTGATAATTAAATTTTGGTGATTTACCATAATTCCAATTCCAATTTTGATAACGATTTTGAGAAATTTCGTTTATTTTCTTCCAATCATCTTCTGTTAGTTCATATTGTGGGATCGTATCATAATCACTAAAAATTTGGTGAAGCAACAGCTCTTTAAACTGCTTTATTGACACTTTCTCATCCAAATATTCACTTATATTTGCAACCCTACTTCTAATAGATTTTATCCCTTTAGATTCAATTTTATCTTTTTTAACCTTCAGTGCTGATACGACATTTTCAATTTCAGAATCAAATAATAATGTACCATGTGAAAACATTCTTCCCTTTGTTGAAAACTGAGCATTTCCAGAGATCTTTCGTCCATCATTAGCGATAATATCATTTCTACCGCTTAGCTCTGCTTTTACACCCATTTTCCCTAAAGCTTGTACCACAGGCTCTGTAAACTTTTTGAAATTGTGAAAGCTTTCACCATCATCTTTAGTAATAAAACTAAAGTTCAAATTTCCTTCATCATGGTAAACAGCACCTCCACCAGAAAGTCTTCTAACAACATGGATAGAATGATCTTCTACATAATTGGTATTAATTTCTTCAATTGTGTTTTGATTTTTACCAATTATGATTGATGGCTCATTTATGTAAAATAATAAATAGGATTCTTTAGGATCTAAATGTTTAACCGCGTATTCTTCTATTGCTAAATTAATTTTTGGATCTGTAATTCCTTGATTATCAATAAATAACATTCATTTTCCTCCTTTAATTGCTACTCCAAGTAAATCCAGTTGTTGCAAGAGAAATTTCACCTGTATATTCATTTTTAGCTTCTTTAATAAGATCTTGATGATCACCAAAATGAGGTAAATGTGTTAATAAGAGATTCTTAACATTTGCTAATTTGGCTATTCTACCAACCTCTGTACTGTTCATATGACCAGCTGCTGTTCCATCCTGATTTCCATATAAGCTACATTCTGCGATAAGCAAATCAGCCGAAGATGAAAATGATATAAATTCGTCTTGATAGCTTGAATCAGCAGTATATACCAGGCTTGAGTTTCCATCAGATATTTTCATAGCAAAGCAAGGTGCAGGATGGATCGTTGGTAAAAAAAATATAGTAAAAGGACCAACTACTAGTTGTTTTGTATGATCATATTCAATTCCTTTAGTTGCTTGTTTATAAGTTAATTTTTTATAAGCTTCCTGATCTAAAGCATGTGCATAAATTGGTAATGTTTTTTCTTTATTATGGATGAGAGATGTGACATAACATGCATATTGCAATGGTCCTATATCTGCAATGTGATCATGATGATAATGAGACAATACAACAGCATCTAATTGATCAATTGAAATACTTTCTTGGAGCTTAGATAATACTGCACTGCCACAATCGATTAATAAGTTAAAACCATTTGATTCAATTAAATATCCAGAGGTTGCTTCATTTGCTTCTGGATATCCACCCCAATAGCCAATAACCTTTAATTTCACGAAACATCATCCTCCTATTTCTTCCCTATCATTATACAAGCTTGTTATCTATTCTTCACGTATTCCCCATTATGAGTCAATAATCAAAAAAATATCTGGTTAATAGCCTTTTTTTCAACGAACTATCCTTGATATATCAATATTTAGCACAATCCGTAACAAGTTGTTACAAAACAGTTGTTGACACTTCGTTAACTGTTATAATACAATGACAGTAACAAATGACATGGAGGGGTTATAAATGATGATTAAATTAACTGAATTTTTCAGAAACTTACCAAAAAAACAATGCAAGGAATGTGGAAATGAAATTGAGGAACAGCATGAATGTTATGGTAATACATGTAATGAGTGTCTTCATGTAAGCGATTTATAGTTCCAAAGTTTATGTTTTATAAAATCTCATATCAATGAAGCATCGATCTTATTTCTTCAAATAAAATACTGTTAATATAATTATTGCCCCTAGTCTCACTAAATAAGCCAATTGAATTCTCAGCGTCTTTACTGCTAGAAACAGTACAATCTAGAAGATAAGTATTCTCTTAAAATTTCTATAGGTAATGAAATTTAAAACAAGAAAAGGATGCGATTGTATTTAATCGGCATCCTTTTCTTTATGATGTCGCAACTAGATTTCTACGAAACATTGTGGAATCTCGTAAAGCTAGTTTTGAGGCAAACTCATGTTTTTCGAAAGAACGAAATTGTTTTTTATGTATTTTTTCATAAATTACATCCATAGCTTTCGATGCCATTTCTTCAACTGGCAATATAACTGTTGTAACCATAGGCTCGATAATTTCGGTTAATTCCATATTGTCATAACCTACAATTGCTAAATCATCTGGTAAACTCCATCCAGCCTTCTTCGCCTCAGAAATGATTCCAGCTGCAACAGCATCACTTCCAGTGAAAATAGCAGTTGGACATATGTTCAAATTCTCCATTTCTCTAAATATGTGTTTTCCATCATTAACTGTGGAAACCCTTTCAAAATGAAGTTTACTTTGAAAATGAATACCTGCCTCAGCTAGAGCTTTTATAAAGCCTTCTTTTCTAGCAGTCATTCCCTCACTTATATAACCATTTGAACAATAAGCTATATGTTTATGTCCTCTTTCAAGTAGATGCTTTGCTATCATATATCCACTTTTTGTTTGATTAATAAACACCATCGGAATCTCAGCTTGCTCTACAACCTCATTACAAAGAACAATTGGACCATAATTCAAATAAGAATCAATGATTGACCAATCGTTTTCAATTGATGTCATGATAACCCCATCAACCTGTTTCGTTTTGAGAAGGTTTAAATAACTTCTCTCTTTTTGTTTTGAGAATTGTGTTTGACAAATAATTAATTGGTAACCCTTTGCAGAAGCTGCCATTTCTAATATTTCTATGAGCTGACTAAAAAAAGGTGTTGATATTTTTGGAATCAATACAGCAATAATCTGAGACTTTTGATTTCTTAAGCTTCTTGCAGCCGAATTCGGAACATACCCCAAATGTTCCATTGCCTGCTGAACAAGCTTTTTCTTTTCATCAGAAACATATGGATGGTCATTTAATACTCTTGATACTGTTGTTCTCGATAAACCGGCTAACCTTGCGACATCTTCAATGGTAGACAAAATTTCTCCCTCCCCATAGGCTCTATGTTGCCCACCTTGCTTGACACTTGGAAACGTTTTCATACTTCATTATATGAAAATATCATTTTAATTTCAATGGTTTTTTACATCAAATGTTAATTTATTGTAAAGCTTATTTTAGAAATAACTATTCTCACTGCAATATTACATACAAAAGAAACACCTCTTGATAAAAAAACAAATAAAAAAGGCTCTTTTCTGAAAGATTGTTACTAATAGACGTCATTATCTCTTGCAACCAGTGTGTTATCGATTAAAAGGTGAGATTTGTAGAAGAAAAGATGCCTCTAGACTTTATACAGAGTTGTTTCCACCATGATTCTAAAAACCAACAAAGTTTACGAAAACAGCCATAAAAAAAGATGAACATATTGTCACTTTAATGACAGCATGCTCATCTTTTTTTAATTTGATCAATTAGCACAAAAGGCTGTTTAATAAACTTTATCACCATTAAAAATTGAGTTTTTAACAACAACATAATCAACATGACGAATGGCATCTAAATGTGTTCCACCTGCATATGAAATTGAAGATTGTAAGTCCTGTTCCATTTCAGTTAATGTGTCCTGCAAGGAGCCCTTATGCTCAACAAACATTTTTTTACCTTCTACATTTTTCTTTTCACCTTTTTGGAACTCTGAAGCAGAGCCGAAATATTCTTTATATAGCTTGCCATCTTTTTCAGTTGTTTGACCTGGAGATTCCTCATGTCCAGCAAATAAAGAACCAATCATGACCATTGAGGCACCAAAACGAATAGATTTAGCAATATCGCCATGTGTACGAATTCCACCATCTGCAATAATAGGTTTGCTTGCTGCTTTTGCACACCAGCGAAGTGCTGCAAGCTGCCAGCCACCAGTTCCAAAACCAGTTTTTATTTTTGTAATGCAAACCTTTCCTGGTCCAATTCCAACCTTTGTTGCATCAGCACCAGCATGTTCCAGTTCTCTTACCGCTTCAGGCGTTCCTACATTTCCTGCTATTACAAAACTCTGCGGTAAGTGCTTTTTGATATGTTGAATCATTTCGATAACTGCTTTGGAATGTCCATGTGCAATATCTATTGTAATAAATTCAGGTGTAAGTTGTTTCTCTGATAATTGCTCGACAAATCTATATTCTTCTTCTTTAACACCAACACTTATTGAAGCGATTAAACCTCGAGCATTCATATCTTTAATAAATTCTTCTCTTTTTTCAGGTTCAAAACGATGCATTACATAGAAATAACCATTTTCCGCTAAGTAAATGGCGATCTTCTCATCTATTATAGTCTGCATATTAGCAGGCACTACTGGTAGTTTAAATTGATGTCCACCAAGAGTAATACTTGTATCACATTCTGATCGACTGTTCACAACACATTTTGCCGGAATTAATTGAATATCTTCATAATCAAATACATTTTCCATATCTAGCACTCCTAAAAACGAATATTTAAAAGGTTATTATTATATATTGTTCGTACATTAGGTAATTTACATTAATTTTTCCCTTATGTCAAAGGTTTTACATATTTTTTGGTTAAAGCTTATGAGATTCTTATTTAATCATCATTACACTTAAACAATCTGATCTTGATATTATTTCTTTTATAGTTATAAATCATTCTTTTTCTATAAAACTAAAAAAGATGAGGTTGGGACATAATTAAAGAAAATATCCATAAAGACGAATAAATCTAATATATTCAATAAATAAAACTGTTTTCATTTTCAGTGCCCTCGCAACTGGCAACTTGGTGCAACTGGGGGTCAGACCCCAAGTTGTTCTTCTTTCTAACAAAATAATACAAATCTCCGTTGTTTTTATGAAAAATGTAGAAATGGAGGTGAAAATTTTGATTCATACACTAAGAGACTACTAAAATAGCTAACTTTTATTTAAATTTGTACACGATGTTAGTGAATTTTTCTCCATTGTTTAATTTATCGTCGATTTTTTAAATTTATCATCGATTCCGGCTATTTATCTTCGATTTTTAAGATTTATCTTCGATTATGCGGATTTATCTTCCATTCTTCAAAATTCGACAAATCAGCACTGCACTATACAATAGTCCTTTAGCACGCTGAGGGACAGACCCCCACAGCATAAAACTAAAAAAGATACTTTCGATTTTGAAAGTATCTTTTTTAAGTCTATATAATTTTACGATGACATCGATTCAGCTGTTCTAAATTTGATAACAGATTGATTTAATTTTTCATTTTGCTTCTTCATCGTATTTATTTTTTCTACCATTTCAAACGTTGATTCAAGATTTATTTTCATATTTTGATACACTTGATTCATTCTACCTGACATCTCTTTAAAGCTATCTTGTTGTTCATATCTTTTTTCTTGAATTGTCGCTGTATCTTTATTTACTCTTTCTAATGTAACTAGGAATTCCTTCATAAATGTAGTAACAGTATATACTTTTTCATCAATTAACTTAAATCTCTTTGGCATTTTAATTAATTCATTACTTAATAGCTCAATTTTACCTGATAACTCAATAACCTCTGCAAACCCCTGTGTTGTTTCTTCTGTTGTTGATGTAATCATTTCACGAATGTCTTCTGTTGCAAGTTTAGATTTTAGTGCTAGTTTTTTAATTTCATTAGCTACAATTGTAAATCCTCTTCCAGATTCACCCGCTCTTGCTGCTTCAATACTTGCATTCAGTGATAATAAATTAATTTGTTCCGATACCTCTGAAATAATATCAACCATTTGTTTACTCTCATTTGCATCACTTGTGATTTTTTCGATGTTTTTATTGAAGTTATTCATTTTGAAATTTACTTCTTGATTTATATCACCCACTTCATGGACAAATGTGGAAATATTGGTCATTTCCTCCTGAATCCAACTTAGTTGCTTCCCTATTTGTTCAATTGAAGAAAATGCTTGTTGAATTTCAGCTATTACTTGATTTTCAACTTCAATCTCTTTTTCTAGCCATTTTTCAGATTCCTCTACAAACGAATAAGTTTCTTCTATTTCTATCATTTGCAGACTTGCATTCTCCTTTGATTTCTCACTTAGTGATAACACAGAAGATGTTGTATTAAGAACTGAGGATGTTTGGGTTTTCACCTTATGAACAAGCTCATTTAATGTACCTAAGACTGTATTGAAGGCTTCATTTAACTCTGCCATATCTTCTCCAGGTTCATACTTAATTTTCTTAGTCAAATCACCTTTTGCAGCAGCAATTTCATTCATGGCAACAATAGTATCTAAAACTGAAATAGATGCACCATGTTCACTAACGTTTAAACCAATTTCCTCATCTTCTTTCCCCACTCTTATGTTCATTAAAAATTTCATTACTCCATAGATCAGAAGTCCCATCCCAAAAGCCCATACAAATGCTGTTCCTATCCCAAGAAGCTGTACACCAATCTGTTCCAGTCTTGTAGCTCGAACAAGATTTTCCAAAGGAGCAAATAACGCCAATGAGAGTGTACCCCATGCTCCACAAACACCATGTACAGCAATTGATCCAATTGCATCATCAATCTTAAACACTGAATCTATCGTTCTTATAGAAAAGACAACAATGATTCCACCCATCGCTCCAATTATTAAAGCAAACTCCGGCGTGAGAATATTTGCTCCAGCTGTTACCGATACTAAGCCTGCTAAAATACCATTAAGTATATCCTCAACCTGAGGTCTTTTATCTAACATCCAACTAATCATTAATGCTGCTAATCCACCACTTACAGCACCAAAATGTGTATTTAATGAAATGAGTGCAATATTTATATCTGCCACACCTGTTGAGCCTGCATTAAATCCGAACCAGCCAAGCCATAAAATAAATACTCCTGTTACAGCCAAAACAGCGTTAGACATTGCAAATTTTCGACTTTTACCATCAGATGTGTATTTACCAATTCTCGGACCAACAATAATTGCTGCTGCTAAAGCGACCCACCCACCAATTGAATGTACAACTGTAGAGCCAGCAAAATCGATGAAACCTAAATTCTCTAACCAGCCTTTACTTTCTCCGTTCCATAAACTGCCCCAAGCCCAATGACCAAATACAGGGTATATTAGACCACTTATCATAATTGTACCTACTATGTATGCACTAAACTTTACTCGCTCAGCTATGGCCCCCGAAACAATTGTTGCAGCAGTTCCAGCAAAAACAATTTGAAATAAAAGAAAGGCCCAATTGTATGGATCATCCTCTAAACCACGTAACAAAAACCCTTCTGTTCCAAACCAACCTGATAACGAATCACCAAACATAAGGGCAAAGCCTACTAAAGCAAATACAACTGTGGTGATTAATAAATCAATCACATTCTTTAAAGCCACATTAATTGAGTTTTTAGCCCGGACAAGTCCTGCTTCAAGTAAAGTAAATCCTGCCTGCATAAAAAACACTAAAAAAGTAGCAATAACAATCCATAAAACATTTACATTAAGTATGATAGTCTCCATTTTTCCCTCCTGATGATAAGTAATATTACCTATAATGTTATATAATATACCATCTAGTGTGAATAAGGGGAATTTTCTGACAAAAAATTATTTTTTTTTACATTTTTTTATGAAAACCCTACTTAATTAATTAATAATGAACAATTTATTAAATCAAAAAAAGCTGTTCCTTATGTCAACTCAAGGAACAGCTAAGCGAAAGATTTAATTTACAAGAATAATCTCAGTTTTTTCTTCATATTTGTTTAATTGAGTCGCAGGTTCACTATTTGTGATTATTTTCACCTCATCTAATTTCGCAAATTTAGAAAATGACACTTCCCCAAATTTGCTACTATCAGCAAGAATAAAGGCTTCTCGTGATAATGATATAGCCCTTTCTTTTATTTGAGCTTCTTCAGGATCTGGAGTTGTTAAACCAAGATCATGATGAACTGCGTTTGTTCCCATAAAACACTTATCAAAACGGTAATTCTTAATACTTGTGTATGCATCACGTCCGATTGTTGCTTTCGTTACTTTTTTCACATAACCACCGATAATATAAGTCACAATATCTTTTTCGAGTAACGCTTCTAGATGGTCAACACCGTTCGTTACAACAACAATATCTTTTTGATTCAAATAGGTAATCAATTTATAAGTAGTTGTTCCTGCATCCAAATAAATACAATCTCCATCTTGAATTAAATTTGCCGCATATTTAGCAATCATTCCTTTCTCATCAAAGTTTTTAGTAGTTCTTTCATTAACGCTTGGTTCTTCTCGTTTACTTTGAATTAAAGAAGCTCCTCCATGAACTCTTTTTAAATAATTTTGTTTCTCTAATTGATCAAGATCACGTCTTAACGTTGATTCAGATGTATTCGTTAAATCCACTAGTTCCTGGAGCTTGACGTTTTTTTTCTCTTTTAATAGGTTTAATATAATTTGATGCCTTTCAGTTATAAGCATAATCTAACCTCCAAAACACAATGTATGACTTATGTAGTTCTAATCTTCATTCTAATAGTATATGTGAGAAAATACACAGTAAGTTTTGTAATTAATGGCTCTTTCTTGGGTTTAGGTCTTTATCTCCTTTATGACGACCTTTACCTCAGCTTTCCCACTGCCTTTTGATCTTCATTCATTCCCTTGATAACGACCTTTACCTGTTTTTCCTCTATCTTTGGTCCTCATCACCTTTACGTCGACCTCTATCTCAAATTTCCATCCGGCTTAAATCTTCATTTAATCATCCATACGAAAAACAGATCACCCTAATTAAAAGATGACCAGCTTTTAAAATCTTTATCCTATAATTTTGGCGCTACTCTATGTTTTGTTCCTTGCTCATAGGAATAAGCTATCTCAATCAAGGTTGGCTCACTATAAGCTAGACCTGAAAACGTTATTCCTACTGGCTCTCCCTCGTTCGTGTAGCCAGCAGGTACAGTTATCGACGGATATCCCGCTACTGCAGGTAGAAGTGCACCTATGTTATTTGGAAAGACAATAGCGTCTAAGTGATGTTGGTTCATGACAGCATCAATACCCTGCTTTCTAGCCAAATAATAATCCTTTTCTAGACTATTTAGGTAAGTTGGATCTGTTAAACTTCCACTTGTTTTGTTTGAATCAAGAAAGAGCTTTTGACCATATTTCAATGCTTTCTCACCAATTTGTTCATTCCTTTGTATCACATCTGAAAGTGTACGAACTCCTATGGAAGAATCTACATTTTTTAAATACGCCTCTATATCTGCTTTAAACTCATATAAAAGAACATTTATATCCCACTCTTCATTTGTTGAAGGAATAACAATTGGATCAATAACCTCTGCTCCAAGCTCTGTGAGTTTATCAATTGCTGTATTCATAACAGTAAGCTGTGATTGGCTTAACTCATCAAAATACGTTTCACGAGCTATACCAATCTTTTTACCTTTTAATCCTCCTGATTTAAGAAACTCTGTGAAATCTACAGAAAGAAGTTCATTACTAAGAGTAATCGGATCTTTATCGTCTGTTCCTTGTAAAGCATTAAGAAGAATCGCTGCATCTTCTACTGTTCTCGCCATTGGACCTGCTGTATCTTGAGTATGAGAAATTGGTATAATACCTGTTCTGCTAATTAAACCAACAGTAGGCTTAATTCCCACAATAGAGTTTTGACTTGCAGGACTTAAAATTGATCCACATGTTTCCGTCCCTACCGAAATAGTCGCTAAATTTGCTGCAATTGCTGCTCCAGAACCTGCACTTGATCCACCAACAATAAATTCCTTTCCATAAGGATTTAATGTTTGTCCACCTCTTGAGCTGTAGCCAGTAGGCATATCTTCGGCTATAAAATTAGCCCACTCTGTTAAGTTTGTTTTCCCTAAAATTATTGCACCAGCTTCACGCAACCTTTTTACAACAGCCGCATCTTCTTGCGCGTATGAATCTGCCAAAACAAGTGAACCTGCACTTGTATGCATTTTATCTCCTGTATCAATATTATCCTTTATGACAACAGGAATTCCATGTAATGCGCCCCGGCTACCTTTCGTTTTTCTTTCATAATCAAGTGCTGCTGCAATTTGTAATGCTTCTGGGTTCACTTCTATCATTGAGTTAATAGAAGCACCTGATTGGTCGATCTCTGATATTCTGGATAAATAGATAAGTACTAGCTCTTTTGATGTAATTTCTTTATTTTCTAGTTTTTCTTGAATTTCACTAATTGTAGCCTCAACAATCCATTCATTCTTTAGTTGCTCCAACTGTTCATCTTTCAATGGTAGACCCCCTATTTTAACTAACATTGACTTTTATTTTAGAATACATTATTTCGGTAACCGAATAAAGTATATAAACATTAAATCATAAATAGTATTTTTATTATCTTTAAAAACCAAAGTAAAAAAGCAATGGAGCTTCCACTGCTTTTTAAACGTCTATTATTTATTTTCCTTTAAATGCTTCAACACAACGGTTGAAAGACAATCAATAAATTCAGGCTTAGCATTTGGCATTTCTGGACGATAATAGCTTGCACCTAGTTCATCTGTGATCACTTTACATTCATAATCATTATCGAAAAGTACTTCTAAGTGATCAGCTACAAAGCCTACAGGAATGTAAACAAATGTTCTATATCCTTCTTCTTCAAAAAGGTCTCGTGTTAAATCTTGAACATCAGGACCTAACCAAGGCTCAGGTGTATTTCCTGCACTTTGCCATCCTGTTACATATTTTTTAACACCTGCTGCTTCAGCAATTAAATCAGCTGTTTCTTGAAGCTGCTGTGGATAAGGATCTCCATTTGCAATGATCTTCTCTGGTAAACTGTGCGCTGATACAACAAGAATGGCTGAATCTTTTTCTTGCTGAGTCATTTTTTCAAATGTCTCTTTTAAGCGGTCTGCCCAATAGGTAATGAACTTTGGCTCAGTATACCAGCTTTCAACTGAAGTGATTGTTAATCCTCCAAGTTTTTCAGCCTCTTCTTTTGCTCGTCCATTATAAGATTTCACACTAAATGTTGAAAAATGTGGAGCGAGTACTATACTAACTGCCTCTGTGATCCCATCTTCATGCATCTGTTTAACAGCATCTTCCACAAATGGTTCAATATGCTTTAAACCTAGATACATTTTAAATTCAATATCATCTTGAATGTCATTTAGATTCTTTTCAAGGTTTTCCGCTTGATCTAATGTGATTTTTGCTAAGGGAGAAATCCCTCCAATAGCTTCATAACGGTCTTTTAGATCTTGTAGTGCTTCTGGCGCTGGCTTACGACCGTGGCGGATATGTGTATAATAACGCTCAATATCTTCTTCTTTATATGGTGTACCATAAGCCATAACTAATAGACCCATTTTTTTCTTACTCACGTCATTCACCTCTAATTCAATTCGTCAGCTTATTTTCTCATCATTTATCGATCTCATCCATTTTGAATGTGTTTAATAATTTATTTCTTACTTACTTTTAACCTGCTTAGAATAATCATGAACAAAAGCTGTTAACTTCTTCAAAGATTCTGGATTTACCTGTGGGAATACACCATGACCTAAATTAAAAATATAGCCGTCCTGCTGCATACCTTGATCTAGTATAGCTTTAGCTCTTTCTTCAATTACTTCCCAAGGAGAAAGTAAAATAGCTGGGTCAAGGTTTCCTTGCAGCGTTTTCGTTAATCCCATACCTCGAGCTTCTTGAACTTGAAGTCTCCAATCAAGACCAACAACATCTAATGGGAGATCATGCCATTCACGGGCTAAATGACTTGCACCAACACCAAACATAATTAAAGGTACATTTTCTTCTCTTAATTCACTGAAAATGCGTTCCATTGTCGGCTTTATATAATAACGGTAGTCTGCCACATTAAGTGCTCCTACCCAAGAATCAAAAACTTGAATTGCTTTAGCTCCAGCCTTGATTTGTGCTTTTACATACACAATACTCATCTCTGCTAATTTATCCATTAATGCAAACCAAGCTTTCGGTTCAGAGTACATAAATGCTTTTGTTTTGTTATAACTTTTCGATGGTCCTCCTTCGATCATATAACTTGCTAATGTAAAAGGAGCACCTGTAAAGCCAATAAGCGGAACATCTAACTGTTCTTGTGTAAGTAATTTAATTGTATCCAATACATAAGGAACATCACTTTCAGGATCAATTTCTCCCAATTTTTCTACATCACTTAGTGAACGAATTGGATCATCAATTACAGGACCTATTCCTGATTTAATTTCAACGTCTACTCCAATAGCAGGAAGTGGCGTCATAATGTCTTTATAAAGAATGGCAGCATCTACACCATATTGTTCAACAGGCAGCCTTGTTACATAAGCACATAGCTCCGGTTGATGCGTTATTTCAAAAAGACTATATTTTTCTTTAATTGCACGGTATTCAGGCTGTGAGCGACCCGCCTGCCTCATATACCAAACTGGCACATGATCTGTTTTTTCTCCTCGACACGCCTTTAAAAACGTATCATTGAATCTTTTTTCTGCCATTCTAAAAAGGCCACCTTTCTATGTAAAAGGGGAAAACCCCTTTATTAAATAATACTTATTATAATCTAATACTAATTCTATATTATTCTCTCTGCCCTTTCAACTATAACGGTTTCATTTCATGTTGTATAGCTTTGATATACAAATGTCAAAAAATAGACGAATAAATCAATGAAACTGTTTTTATTACTTATTCATTTGAACTGAAAAGACTAGGTTTAATCGATTTTGTGAGCATACCTTCTTTATCTGTTTGTACATTATAAGGAGCTACAGAATAAGTACTTTCTGAAAACACATTAATATAAGGAATCTCATAATGTCCTTCACCTTTAACTTTTCCAACAAGCTTTGTAGTACCAGTTTGTGTTTTCTCATAAACTCGGTACTCAACACGATCATCCTGCTGAGCATCCCATTCAAGTGTTAATGTAATTAAGCCCAGTGGTTTGAATGTATATCTAGCATCAACCCGGTTGATTTCCTGTATTCGAATTGGGCTATCAAGATCATTCACACCATCTGGAACTGAAAAAGCGACGTTTTGATCCCAGCTAGCATCTGTTAAGATATCTTTAAACAGCTTAGTAGGATATGAGCTACCATGCTTTAAGTAATGGTTTTCATCTGTTTTATCATATCCCATCCAAAGTGCACCAACAACATTCTCTGTATATCCAACAAACCATGCATCTTTTGAAGCACCATCAACATTTGGATAAGAAGTTGTGCCAGTTTTCCCGGCAAGTTCACCTTTGAATTCTCCACTTTTCGCTGTTCCTTCACTAACAACATGCTGCAGCATTCTTGTCATATCCCATGAAGTTTGTGGAGAAAAAACCTGTTGTAATTCACCATAATGTTCAGCTATTACCTTCCCATCATCACTTTTTATTTCATTAATAAGATGGTGCTCACTATAACTTCCACCTTTTGCAAAAGTTCGATATGCATTAGCCATTTGAATTGGAGTAACTCCCTCTGATAATCCACCTAAAGCAATAGCTAATCCATCATCTTTAATTCCAATGTCTAGACTTTGTAAATATTTTTTACTTTCTTTAATTCCTAATTCAGATAATGTCCAGACTGCGGCAGCATTTTTTGATGATATAATAGCATCAAACATTGATACTTCTCCTGAATATTGTTTATCATAATTCTCAGGAGAATAATCACCATATGTTTCCTTCTCATCCTTTAATAAGGAATAAGGTTTATATAAACCATTCTCAAGAACAGGTGCGTATACCGCAACAGGTTTAAACGTGGATCCTGGTTGTCTTTGAATCTTGATTCTATTTAATCCTTTTGGAACATAATTACGGCCACCAACAGCTGCTAATACCCCCCCTGTATCGTTGTCTAACAATATAAATGCACCTTGTGCTTGATCATCGGTACCAGGAAAATACTCATTTTTTTGAAAAAGATCATAAGCTGATTTTTGTAACGTTGATTGAAGTGGAACAGTTATTGTATAACCACCTCTTAACAATTCTTCATTAGAAATTGCATATTTTTCCTTTGCCTCATCAAATACCATATCAATATATGTGGTTAGCCAAGGACTTTCATGTTTTTCACTAACTTGGAGCTTCACAGTTTTCCCTTGTGTTCTAACAACCTCATCATAAGAAATATAATCTTGATCTCCCATTAAACTTAAGATAATATCTCTACGCTCTTTGCTTTTAGCAAGATTATTAATCGGAGAATAATTAGTAGGTGCCTTAGGTATACCGGCTAGAACTGCACCTTCTTCTAATGTTAGCTCTGAAACATCTTTACCAAAATAAAATTCAGCAGCAGACTTAATTCCATAAGCACCATGTCCAAAATAAACTTGGTTTAAATACATTTCTAATAATTTTTTCTTGCTATAACGTCTTTCAAGATTGACTGCAATTATCGCTTCTTTCGTTTTTCGAAGAAGTGTTTTATCATTTGTTAAAAATATGTTTTTCGCTAGTTGTTGTGTAATTGTACTGCCACCTTCAACCTTCCCACCAGCTAGTATATCTTTATAAAGTGCGCGACCAATAGATCTCATATCAATTCCGTGATGCTCATAAAACCTTTGATCTTCAACAGCAACAAAGGATTGCTGTACATACTCAGGCACCTCAGATATATCGACCAATTCTCTATTCTCTAAATAAAGCTTTGTTATTTCATTACCTTCCATATCGACTAATTTCGATGCTGTATTCATAACGAGCTTTTCTTCATCTATTACATAATTCCCCATAAATATAATGAATAAATAGCCTAACAAAGCAATAATGAACGTCATTACGATTGAGAGTCCTGTTAGAAGAAGTTTCTTTTTCATTCAAAATCACCCCTTATATTTCTTAGTATTGTTAAAAATAGGTAGGTATATGTGTAAAACACTAAAATTGGAAAAAATCAATATATAGTTGTTATAATAATACTAGTACTATTGATCATAAACTAACTAATGAGGTGAAGAAATAATGAATCTTTACATAACTTACGGAACAACTGACTATTTGGCAAAAATAAAAAAAGATCATCCCGACAAGAACCTGCTTCATATGGAAAACGCTGATACAACTGTACTTTTTCATGAAACAACCGAACAATCCATTTTCAATGAGCCTAAAAAGTATGAAGTGTTAGATTCATCAGGAGAGCTAAGCAATGGCCTATATGCTGTCCTAAACAATATCCCTGTTACAGAAGAGGGAAAACCACTTTTTGAAAAACGTTTTAGCGAAAGAGCTCGATTAATCGAAAATGAACCAGGCTTCTCTGCAATTCGGGTATTACGACCTAAAAATGGTGATACATATATTATTTTAACATTATGGGAAAATGAACAATACTTCAAAGCTTGGCAGGAATCAAAAGCATATGAAAATGCCCATAAAAAAAGAGGAACAAGTGAGGGAGTCGATAAACATTCCATATTCCCGCGACCTTCATATGTAACCACATACTCACTTATAAATATTGAAGAATAAACCATATCCCTCTGCCTTTGCGGAGGTTTTTTATTGGCGTCAGTTGCAGATTTTAATTTCCTAACATTTTCTGCAGTTCTGACAATATTTCCTTGGAAATGACAATATCTTTCTACATAACATTACCCTATTTTTCTACATGGTTCACGAATGCCGGTATACCTTAACAATGAAACACTTTAACAAAATTTTGTTGCTTTTTAGTAACCTCAAGGAAACAGCACTGAATAAAGTCTGTTAGAAGAAACAACAACACTACAGAATAGAGCTTATATAAACAGAGTGGCTGGGATATTACTAGTTTTAATTTTAAAAACAAAAGGTTCCCTTCTTTTAGAAAGAATTTTTATGTTGTAACATTGTTTATTAGTGGTCTTTTTTAATTAAATAAAAAATTAAAGCCGGTGACATTTTTAAAATGTCACCGGCTTTATCATCTAAGAGGTGGGCTTTATCCCAATCTCATAATATATTTGCTCTTTCTTATCGCTTATTTGCTTTATGTTATCATTTATTTGCTTCTTCGGATAATATAATTGCTAATTTCAGTAATATATTAGATTTTCGACAAAAAACAACACAAACTAAGAGACCCCTCTAAAGACATATGATCTGAAAATTATTTCTTTAGAATTTGGTCAATTAAAGATAATTCTTCGTTACTAAACTCTAGATTATTTAAAGTAGCAATATTCTCTTCAATTTGGCTTACTTTACTTGCCCCAATTAATGCTGAGGTCACTTTTTGTTCTCTCAATACCCATGCTAATGCCATTTGTGCTAAAGATTGACCTCTCTCATTTGCAATCGTATTCAGTTTTTGTACTTTCTGAATAACTTCTTCAGTAACATCATCTTTATTTAAGAAGCTTTTAGATTTTAATGCTCTAGAATCACTAGGAATACCTTCTAGATAACGATTGGTTAATAAACCTTGTGCTAGTGGTACAAATGCAATACATCCAACACCTTCTTCACTTAATAAAGATGTTAATCCATCTTCAACCCATCGATTAAACATGGAATAAGCAACTTGATTAATAACAAGTGGTGTCCCAAGTTCTCTTAAAATCGAAATGGCTTTTTTTGATTCTTCTGTTCCGTAATTAGAAACGCCAACATACAGAGCCTTTCCTTGTCTTACAACTTGATCAAGTGCCATCATTGTCTCTTCAAGAGGTGTTTCAGGATCTGGTCTATGGTGATAAAAAATATCAACATAATCTAATCCCATTCGATTCAAGCTTTGATCAAGACTAGAAATAAGATATTTTCTTGATCCCCAATTACCATAAGGACCTGGCCACATATCATAACCGGCTTTAGTGGAAATAATCATTTCATCACGATAGCCCTGAAAGTCTTTTTTCAAGATCCGACCAAATGTTTCTTCAGCTGAACCAGGAGGTGGCCCATAGTTGTTTGCTAAATCAAAATGAGTAATACCCAAATCAAATGCTCTTTGAATTAATGCTCTAGCATTTTCAAAGGTATCTTCCCCTCCAAAATTATGCCATAAACCTAAAGATAGAGCTGGTAGTTTAATACCTGATTTTCCACATCGATTATATTGCATTTCATCATATCTTTTTTCACTTGGTTGATAACTCATCTTTTGAAACCTCCGATTAATTCTTTAATTTCTATACTTTATATCACATCTTTGTTAACGTCTAAACTTCTCCAAAAACCTTGTCGGATACTCACTTGGTAGCTTACTTATATTGTCTAACTGATTCCAATGTTCATCACTCAACTTCCAACCCACACTCCCCATGTTTTCTTCAAATTGCTCTAAACTGCTAGCACCAAAGATTGGTGAGGTGATTTCCTCTTTGTTATGCAGCCAATTTAATGCAACTTGTACAGGTGTTTTATTGATAGATTGAGCAATTCCTTGAACTGCATGAAGGATGTCAAAGTTTCTAGCATTAGCTCTATATTCCCAGCTAGACTCTCCAATTCCTTTTGATAATCTGCCACTAGATGGAGTTTCTCCTTGTTTATACTTTCCAGTTAAAAATCCACCACCGATTGGTGCCCATGGAATCACTCCGACATTTTCTTCTTTACAAAGTGGAAGAACTTCGCGATCCATTTCACGATTTAGCAAACTATATTGTGGTTGTATTGAGATAAAACGAACCATATTATGAAAGTCACTATAAGAAAGTGCCTTCATCATTTGCCAAGCTAAAAAATTTGAACAGCCTATGTATCTAACTTTCCCAGAACTTACAAGATCATCTAATGTTCTAATTGTTTCTTCTATAGGTGTAATATTATCCCATACATGAAGCTGATAAAGATCAATATAATCTGTATTTAATCGTTTTAAGCTTTGATCGACTCCTTCTAGTATACGTCTTCTAGAGTAACCAAAATCATTTGGTTGTGGACCTACCCGCATTCTAACCTTTGTTGCTAAAACAACCTCAGATCTTCGTTCCTTAATTGCCTTACCAACAATACGTTCAGATTCACCACCAACATATACATCAGCTGTATCTATGAAATTACCGCCTTGATCAAGAAAACTATGTATCATATCTATTGATTGAGATTCATTCACCTCATTGCCGAACGTCATCGCCCCTAAACAAAGCTCTGAAACTAATAAACCACTTTTACCTAAAGTTTTATATTCCATGTTCTCTCTCCCATCGTTCAGTTTAAAAATTACATCTAATTAAACTATTCGTTAATACTTGATATATTCCTTTAAATAAAGGAGATCATTACATAGAATTATAGCAATTAGAAATCTTTTACATTTGTTAGTTCAAATAGGAAATAGTATAAAGAAGGAGGTGAAAATATGCCAAACCCTTTTGAGGCAGTGTGGAATACATTAAAAATTGCTATTGATAATGTAGATGAACCTAAATCTCCTTTACATGTAATTGAAGTAGGGGATCTTTGGAAATATGTAACTTTGGTTGAGGAGTTTATTCGATATGAAGAAATAGGGTTAAATACTTCTACAGATGATGAAGTGTTAGAAATGCTTACTGATGCAATTAAATTATGTGAATCACAGGTAAAAAGATTAAGTCAATTTATGAAGAAGGAGGGAGTTCCATTACCTGATGTAACATCTGCAAAACCAAATTCTGATTCAAAAGAAGTTCCACTCGGTGTTAAGCTAACAGATGATGAAATTACAAATGGAATTACCTTTAAATTAGTTGTTTGTATGCAAGCATGTGCTAAAGGACAAGCTGATGCGATACGAAGTGATGTAGGTTTGATTTGGCTTCAATTTTATACAGATTGGGTTGTTTTTGGAACTACTTTAAAAACATTAATGCGAAAACGAGGATGGATTAAAGTTCCGCCATATTATTACCCACCTGGCTTTCCTAACCAATAAATTTTAAAAGCTCTTAACTTTAATAATGCTGCTTTTAATGTAATAATTTCAGTTAAATATTTGAACGGATATCCGAAATCACTGATTACAGAAAAAATATAATAAAACAGCTATTTCAAAAAAACCAACTCTTAGCGCTGGAGTTGGTTTTTTCTCTTACTTTTATGAAATTAGTTATGTTCCATTACTCTAATTAACATAAATTAAAGATTCACTCGGATCGATAATTTCAACATCTTTTGGTACTTTCACATAAATAACGCTTTCTCCTCTTGCATCAGTATCATCGTTCATAGTATCAAAGAGACCACCTTCACCTGTAAACTGCGTTATCGTAAATTCTTTGGCAAACTTTCCGACTTGAATATCTAATGGTTCAGGATACATAATCGATAATGTTTTTTCATTTAGTTCAACTATATATGGTTTTATTTCTTCTGTTACTTCAATATTACCTAAAATTGCTCTTGTATAATATTGAGTAACATTTATTTTCTGATCATTCGTAGATTTCCTTTCAACTAATACAATATTACTCCCATGTTGCTCTTCAGCAAATATTTCAAGCTCATTATGTTCAAATGGGATATTCAGTTCTTCTCTCGTTAAAACTCCCTTTAGATTTTCTCCACTTATTTTCTTACCTTCAAGAGCAGCAGTCAATAATGCATCACTCTCGTTTTGCGCATTAAGAATTTCTTTTTTATTATCCACAACATTTTTTGAACCTATATCAAAAGGAAAAAGGTAAAATAGACAAACCGATAAAATCAAAACAACAGCATATAAACCCAGCAACCATTTCAGGTTCAATCTTTCATAAATACCTGTGTTGCTTATAACTTTGTTTAATTGGAAAGCTACAAATATTAAAAATAAAATAATAACGATCGGTAGAAGTGATATAAACATCATTTCCTCACCTCCATTTTATTCGAAAGAATAACTGACAAGAAAAACAAAATACTTGATGTAAAAATAACTTTCGCAAAAAATAAAAGTAAAGATGATTCTTGGGCAAAAAATTTAACCACTTCAGCAACTAAAAATTCCTCTTTACCTTGATTGGCACTTATGATCGAATTACCGATGAGCAATGCGGGAATTAAAACGCCGAACCACTTACTTATTTGAGTTACCATTCCGACAAAATAACCAATTGCAGCCAATAGAATAATATATAAAAAACTAACAAACATACCTAAAAGCAATTCTTGAAAACTAATTAATGTACCTAACGTGTAATCATCATGTAAAACAAATAACAAAATCACCTTTAGTAATATTCCAGATAGTATAGAGGTAACACCACCAACAATGCTTGCTATAATAAGAAAAAGTATATTAGAGAGATTGCTACTTAAGCGATTTGATATAAAGATAAAATCATCATTACGACTAGCTTTTGTTGTGATAATAATCGCGCTTATTAAAGCCCATATGATCGTAAAGATGATAATAAGATCACCAGTTAAAAAACTGATATTTATTGAATCGCCATTAAAGCCCATACTAGTATTTCCACTTCCATTTGTTGAAAACAGTATACCTACAACTTGGATAAATAATAGTGAGCTAAAAACACTTAAATAGGCATTTAACTTATATTGTGTTTGCTTTTTTACAATATCCCACAGCTTAACCTCTGTTAAAAACATCATCAATCCCTCCGATCGATTTATTTGTTAAATAAGAACAAACATCATCAGAAGGTACAGCACTTAATTCGATATTACTAAAAACAGTCTGTTCTTTTTCTCTTAGCGACAAATCATTTTTCACTACAACGTAAAGTTGATTTATTCCGATCTTTTTTTCATAAAGAATCTCTCTATTTGATGTGATTTCTTTTACTTTCTCTTCATCACCATTAAGAGCAATAGCATATTCCTTCAATTCCTCAAGAGATACATGAAGGCATTTTTCTCCGTCTTTAATAAGTAGAATATCTTCTAGCAGATCTTCAATTTCATTTAATAAATGACTAGATAAAATGATTGTTCTAGGAAAATTTAGATACTCTTTTAATAATGATCGATAAAAATCTTTTCTAACAGATGAATCCATTCCTGTTGTTGGTTCATCAAATATCGTTAACGGGCATCTTGCAGCCAAGCCAATTATGCTGTTAAATGTACTTTTCATTCCTTTTGATAAATGATGATGTCTCTGCTTCAGGTTGAAAGAATAATAGGAAACAAGGCGCTCTGCTAAGTCATTATCCCAATTGTGATAAAAGCTAGCCGCCGTTCTAAGAATGTCCTTTAATGTTAATGAATGAGGAAAAATCATTTGATCATCTATAAATATTCTGTTAGCTGATACGTGTAAATTATTAAATGGTTCTTCACCAAAAACAAAAGTCTCGCCCTCTGTTTCATGAATAAAACCAGCAATTATTTTTAAAAGGGTTGTTTTTCCAGCTCCGTTTCTACCAATTAAACCTGTAATCTTATTTTCTTCAATCGAGAATGAAAGGTTACTAAGTGCCTTTTTCTGATGATAAACTTTTGATACCTCTTTACATTCAATTACATTCATTTAGCTTCCCCCTCACCTTTTTTATTTGCAGCTTTAATCAGTTGTAGCAGCTCTTCTTCACTAACGTGTAAGCGCTCCGCTTCGATAACAAGATCATTGACTAGTTTCTTTAATATTTGGTTTTTTCTTTTCGTCAAAATAATTTGTTCAGCTTCTTTAGCTACAAACATCCCTAGCCCTCGTTTTTTATATAAAATTTCCTCATCAGCAAGAATATTTAGACCCTTAGCAGCCGTAGCCGGATTAATATTAAACATATCTGCCAGCTGATATTGAGAATAAATCTTTTCATCTTGTTTATGATTTCCTCTTAAAATTTCAGTTTCTAACCATTCGGCAATTTGAATGTATATTGGTATTGATTGATTTCCATCAAATTTCAAGCACAGACCTCCTTCACTTGTTTAATATATAGTACATTACTGTTGTAATGTACTATATATTACTTTCCATAATTTATCAAGTAAAAAAAGGAATAAAAAAGGGGTCAGTTTCCTCTTTAAAGAGGAAACTGACCCTAAAACTGTTATTCCATCATATTTTCAATTCTTCCGTCTGACTTATATACGTAGTACCATCCTAATGTTGCTGTATGTGAGTGATTGTCTTGTTTGACAACTTCAAAAACATGTACAACATATTTATTTTTCTCCTGATGATCTACTTTCACGGTCATTTTGTTATTTCCATTTAGATTTAGATGGTCTCTCACTAGCCTTACTGCATCTTTTTTACTAATGTTATTCTTACTGTCTTCATTATCAATTTTTGGCTTAGTATTACTTTCCACTTTTTCTGTTTGAATACCATCTACAATCCAACGATCATCCTTGAATATTATTTTATAAGTTACATTCACATGACCTATTAATTCATTATTTCGTTCTTGACTAACTTTATATTCACTTTCATTTATTTTTTCTATTTCAAAGGTTTGACTTAGATCTAACCAAGTTGGAGAATCCGTCGCTTTAATATAAACTCCATCACTTTCTACGCGAAAATAAGTGTTAGCATATGATGAAGCAAGGTCTTTTGACATGTTTTGTTGTAGATATGACATTAACTGCTCTTGTGTTTGAATAGACGTTAGCTTACCATCATTCTCCGCTTCTTGTGCTAAGCTCAAGAAGCTTGTTTTATACTCATTCATGATTTTTTCTGCATTAAATTCCGTCTTTTCACTATTTTCATTATCCTCTTGTAGTTGTTCATCATCAGGATCTACTGTTTGGTTTGGGGTTTCTTCTTTCAAAGGTTCATCATTTTCTTGTTGTGCTTCAGATTGTTCACTTTCTGGTTTATTATCATCACTAGCAGTATTTGAACAAGCAACAACTAAGAAGCTAAGAAAAAGTATTAGTATGATTCCATGAAGGTTTTTCATTTTTCATTCACTCCTTTCTTTTTATTTTCACTACTATTGACTTTGCTAAACATAAGTATCGAATTGTTTAAGCCTTATATTGACATGGTTTTCTCTTTCTTAATTAAAAATCTACTATGTATAAAATAATCGATGGAAATCATCGCTACTAACAGTATTCCACCTGCTATATAGCCGCCAATCACATCTGTGAAATAATGCTCACCCTCTACTAATCGACTAAATCCAATTAAGAAAAGCAAAATACCAGTAAATAGAATTGTCCATTTCTTCTTTAAGGCTGTTATATTACTTTGAATTAGATAGTAAGCTATCATTCCATATAGAATTACCCCAACCATTACGTGACCACTTGGAAAGCTATATCCTTCCTCCAAATGACCAGTAAAGCTAGGACGATCTCTTGCAATAATTTCTTTTACAAGTTTATTTAGGATGTTCCCTACTAAAACTGAAGTAAATAGCATAACTGCCGCAATAAACTTTTTTCCTCTGATGATAAAAAAGATCATACTTATAAACAAGATTGCTACAATTCCACCTGTAGAAGCTAACATACCAATCCAGTGAATAACGTTAAACAATGTCAGCTCAGACAAATCGTAAAGTCTCTCACCTATTTTCCGCTCCAAATCCATCATTGACTCTAGTTTCGTTAGGAACACTAATACAGAAAATAAAATCACTAAAATCGAGACTACAACTATTCTTTTCATCAAACTCTTTTCCTCCAAAAATAATTCTTGTAATTTTCAAAATTTTTAACTACAATCGATCTAACCTATTTGGCTTATCACGACTACTAGATTAAATTTCTTACTATTTTAATACATTTGTTTTAACAAACATATGCTTTTACACAGACTTTATTGAAAAAAGCTTTTTGAAATATATCTATAAATCTTAAGGAGGAAAAATATGCTTGATCAGCTATGGTCAAATCTAGACCAACATTTTAACGACATGATCGATATTCGTCGATATCTACATATGCACCCAGAGATATCTTTTCAAGAAGTGGAAACAGCTGCCTTTATAAAAAAATATTATCAAGATCTTGGAATTGAAATCCGAGAGAATGTTGGCGGGAATGGGCTTGTTGCAAAAATCATAGGTGAACTTCCTGGTCCTACAGTTGCATTACGTGCTGATTTTGATGCTCTACCCATACAAGATGAAAAAGATGTAGAGTATAAATCAACCGTTCCTGGAGTTATGCATGCTTGTGGCCATGACGGTCATACAGCAACATTACTTGTTTTAGCAAAGGTTCTTAATCAACACAAAAACTTATTAAATGGAAATGTTGTGCTTATTCATCAGCATGCAGAAGAATATGCTCCAGGTGGGGCTTTGTCTATGATTAATGACGGCTGCCTAGAAGGTGTTAATGTGATTTTCGGAACTCATCTTTGGGCAAGTGAGCCGGTAGGTAAAATTCAATATCGTTCAGGTCCAATCATGGCTGCAGCAGATCGATTTGAGATTATAGTTCAAGGTAAAGGTGGACATGGAGCACAGCCACATAAAACAAAAGATGCTATATTAATTGGTTCGCAAATTGTCACAAATCTACAGCAAATTGTAAGTCGTAAAGTAGATCCTGTTTCTTCTGCAGTTGTATCGGTAGGTTCGTTTGTTGCAGAAAATGCCTTTAATATAATCGCTAATTCAGCAAAGCTCATTGGCACTGTTCGAACCTTTGATGATGCCATTCGGACACAAATTGAGGAAGATATTGAAAATATTATAAAAGGAACATGTTTAATGCATAATGCTGAATATGAATTTGATTTCTTTAGAGGCTATCCAGCAGTTGTGAATCATCACGACGAAACAGAATTTCTGAGGAAACATGCAGCACAGGTTCCTGGTGTATATGAGGTAGAAGAAACTCCACTTCAAATGGGTGGTGAGGATTTTGCTTATTATTTGCAGCATGTAAAAGGTACCTTCTTTTTTACAGGAGCTAAACCAGCTCATTCAAAAGATGTTTACCCTCATCATCACCCAAAATTTGATATTGATGAAAAGGGCATGCTAATAGCAGCTAAAACATTATGCAAAGCAACGATTCAATATCAGCTGGATTATTGTGAATCACATGGACTTAATCTAAATAAATAGGCAAAAGCAGGAGGCTGGGACATAAGTATTTAAGCTAATGATAAACCCGAATTATTAGGTGATATTTCAATTAATCATTCGCCTAATAATTCGGGTTTTTATTTGCTGACTTTAATAGATTTTTTGATTTTGGAAACTATTTTAAAGAACTTAGTGGAATGGAGCGGAAGACATTTGTGACTCCTGCGGGTGCAGAGGAAAGGCTCAAGACCCCACATGCGCGCAGCTTACGAGGAGGCTTAGCTTCCTCCCCGGCGAATCTTATGTCTGCAGCGCAATGGAACGAACTTGTTTCTTTCAACTTAACTGAATTTAGATTTATTTATGTCCCAGCTTCTTTTTTTCCACTATTGCTGTTTAGAAAATAGCCTTAAACGATAACAATTCATTGCACATTCCCCTAATTGGTTTAACAGCTGGTAGTTAGCAACCCCACCAACAACTGCTCCAATACCAGGTAATACCTGCATTAGCTTAACTAAATCAATATAGTCTCGATATTCTTGCTGAAATACACGCCAATCTAAATCCTTTATTTCATGTTTCTTCACTTCCCAGTTTTCAATCATTTCTAGTACCTGTTCTTTATGTGTATCACTGGAGAAAGCTAGTTGAAAAACATATAAAAGAAATAACCGCTCTTCATATTCCTTCGTACTGTAGCCATAAATACTTGCTACTTCAAATAAAAATTTCATTTTGATTCCGAGCAATAACGGAAAATCTGCAAGCCCTAGAAAGATCCCTCCAGCACCTGTAGAAGCACCCTCTATTGCGGCTGTTTTTTTGAAAGCTCCAATAGATTTTTCAACTAATTTCTCCCGCTCTTCAAAGGTTAAATTGTCAATCTTCTTCGGAAAAGTAGTCATATTTGAACCAACAAGAGTTGCTTCTACCATTTTTTTAATGCTTTCTGTGATTGTCTGATGTACTTTTTCCGGAATGAAGGTATTCATTTTACTTTGTGCTTTTTTTGATGTTCGTTCAAAAAGAGATGGCCTTCTTAAAAGCTTATGTTTCCATAATCTAGCTTCTTCAGCCATTTGAGATTCATACCCCATCATAATCCAACCTTTTCTTTCTTCTTTATACGGTTATTCATATAAACAAAAACAAAAATGGCTACAAAAGCTATTCCTGACAGAAGCGTTATAGCAAACGTTATTAAGTTTGCAGTGAATACTGTTACTAAAGAATAAACACACACTTGTATAAGTAACATTCTAAACATTATTGTTAAAAAGCTCGAAAGTTTTCGTTTTTCTGCTTTAGGATATAAATTTGGTAGCTCCAGAAGCTCATAATGCTTGTAAAGACTCATAATTTGAATACCTGTTAAAAAGATAAAGAAAATCGCTATCATCGCATTTCCATAAAGCTGATTCTCTATAAACGTTATAATGATACTCCCAATTAACGTTAACCTTACAAAAATTCCTAAATAATCCCCAGATCGCAAAAATGCTCTTATAAATAAATACTCATAAACATTTTCCTGACGATACGCTATCTGCTTAACAAACCAATCTAAATACTTCCTTCTTTTTGCCTGTTTTTTGAGCTTTGGTACATCAGTAAACAAGTTTGCTATCTTATAAAAGGATTGCTTTTTGCTATCTTCTTTTTGGATTAACTGCTCCCACTTTATTGCTTTCTTAGATATAATTTTAGAGAAGTAAAGATCGTATGCAAACATTATGAAAAAGACAATGCCTACAAAAATATACTGCTGCGAGAGCAGGAAAAAGATTGCCAGTACATTAATGGCAAACCTCACAATTAGATCATTCCATTTGGATGAAGACTCTGTAAAGTATCCCATTTTCCAGCTTATTCTCAAATTCCAAAACTTTATGACTAAAAGAAGGACAATACTAAGCAACAGTACTCTTCCATTAGCGTTTGTTGCTTTTAAATATAATGGTGCAAATAAAATCATGGATACAATCACAATAAAAGATTGCGATATCATACTATAAGAAAATGCCTTTTTAAAATAGGAGTCAAGCTTATGCTCCATCGGCAGTAGAAAGACAATATCTGCTTCTTTTAACAATGTTCGAACGCTTGATGTTAATAGAATAAACGTAAACGTTAGCGTCATTATTAATACAGCAGGAAAATCAGGTGGTAATACTTCAAGCCACTGGGAATACGTTAAAGCACCACCAGCACCTAAAAAGATAAATACAAATAACAGATGATCATTTAACATGTATTTCAAATATGCTCTCGTCTCATTTATATGATGATTTATTCTAGTACTCCAGATTTCCTCAATGCTCTTCATCTTGATCTTCCTTTGTTAACTGAATATAAAGATCATCTAAAGTAGCATCATTCATCCCAAACTGTTTTCTTAATTCAAGGAGCGTTCCTTTTGCGCGAATTTCTCCATTATGTAAAATAACAAATGAATCACAATATCGTTCAGCAGTTGCTAAAATATGTGTAGACATCAATATTCCTGATCCTTGATTCTTTGCTTTTTCCATCATTTCTAGCAATGAGTTTATCGCAAGTGGATCTAACCCAACGAATGGTTCATCTATAATATAAAGTGATGGTTCAATTAAAAAGGCACACATAATCATGACCTTTTGCTTCATACCTTTAGAAAAATGAGCTGGAAACCATTTCAAGCGTTTTTCCATGCGAAATTCTTTTAATAAAGGCTGAAGCCGCTTATTAAAGGTGTCTTTATCAAGTCCATATGCCATTGCTGTTAATTCAAGGTGTTCATGTAAAGTGAGTTCTTCATATAAAATAGGTGTTTCGGGTATAAAACTAAATTGCGATCGATAGCTTGCTGCATCTTTGGCAAAGGAATTTCCATTGATCAAGATTTCGCCTTTATGTGCTTCCATTATTCCAATAATATGTTTAATTGTTGTACTTTTACCGGCCCCATTTAAACCAATTAACCCAACAATTTGTCCTTTGTTCACTTCAAAGGATATTTCTTTTAAAACGGGATTACGAGTATAGCCACCCGTTAATTTTTCTACTTTAAGCAATGTCATTTAGCGGATCTCCTTTTTCTTTAGAATGCATGTATTTTATCAGTTAACTTAAAAGAAATAATATTTATTTTAATCCACACGATCTCCTAACCATTTCTTTGCAAAATCACTTATTATTTTATTTGCGATCATGTTTTAAAAGTACTTCTTTAATAGTATCAAAATCACGATAACATGTCCTAATTAAGAAATATATTTTCTCGTATATTCTTTTGATCTTCGGACATCATAATTAGTGAGGAAGGGTTACTTGTCAAAACGAAAACTTCTAAATGAGGTGTTTGTTCCAGACATTCTTTTTTAACTCAAGGGATTTAGTTCTTTTCCATTGAATTAACACTTTTCGAAATGAGGTGTCTACGGGCCGTAATTCTGCTGAATTAGAAGCTCGCATATAACATCATTTTGTAAATGAGGTGTTTGTCAAAGACAGTTCTCTCGTTTGTTAATGATTGTATAAACAACTAACAAGGGGATGGTTGTATTGAACAATGGTGATTTCACATTCAGATAGCATTTAAATAAATGTTAAATGAGGTGTTTATCAAAGATAATGAGCTTTCATTATAAACCATTGAAAGTAAACACAAAATTTCGAAATGAGGTGTCTACGGGCCGTAATTCTCTGAATTAGAAGCTCGCATTAACATCATTTTGTAAATGAGGTGTTTGTTAAAATACAGTTCAAACTCCGTTAGCTTTTGTTTTATCAATTAACAAGGGGATGGTTGCGTTGAACAATGGTGAATATCACATCAACTAACATTTAAATAAAATGTTAAATGAGGTGTTTGTCAAAGATAATTTCCCATTTATTGAGTAAAAATACCCTTTCTCGAGGAACAGGATGATCATTCGATTCATCCTGTTCTTTTTGATTTGATTTTTAAACAAGTACTTCATCTTGATGTCTGGTACTTTTCTTTATTAAGGTAAAATATTGTGCCAAAGCTTGTAGCTAAACATTTTATACCTTAGAATAAGATTTAAAGTAACATACATACATGAAGAATGCTGTTGAAACTTGTTGACTTAGAATATTTTTTAAAAGGAAGTGTACGTACAATGAGTGATTGTATTTTTTGTAAAATCGTTAATGAGGAAATTCCTTGTGCAAAAGTTTTTGAAAATGACCATGTCGTTGCCTTTCTTGATATTAGCCAAGTAACGAAGGGTCACACCCTTGTTATACCAAAAGTACATAAAGAAAACATCTATGAATTAACTCCTGAAATTGCAAGCAAAGTTTTTGAAGTTATCCCTCAGATCTCTAATGCCATTAAAAAGCAATTTAACCCTGTTGGCTTGAATTTATTGAACAACAATGGAGAACAAGCAGGACAATCTGTTTTCCATTATCATATGCATATTGTGCCTAGATATGGCAAAGGTGATGGTTTTGGTGCTGTATGGAAATCACATGCTGATCAATATTCACCAGAGCAACTACAAGAAATCGCTTCATCTATTAAAAGTGAACTTTCATAATTAAAAACAACAAAACAAACGAAAATAGACTTATTAAAAAAGACCAAAATTGCAACGATCAGATCACGCAATTTTGGTCTTTTTGATTTTTAAATGTTTATCGATAAATCAAGTGAAAATCAAAATCATTTATAGTTAATAATAAAATGACAAAATACATGAACTAGCCTTTGACTGGTTATCTCTGCAATACGAAAAAATAAATTTAACTCAAACATATACCAGTTAAAATTCTATAAATCACAAATAAAAACGCTTACTTGATAAAATTTCATAAAGATACAAATATTCAGTCTACATTTCCTGCCCTTTTCATGATAGGATATGAGTATTATTTTACGTACTATCTTAGGAGGGCAATAGATTGAGAGCTTATAATTTTAATGCAGGACCAGCAGCAATACCATTACCAGTATTAGAACGTGCGCAAAAAGAATTGGTTAATTTCAACAACACAGGTATGTCAGTTATGGAACTTAGTCATCGTAGTAAAGATTATGAAGAAGTCCATAACAAAGCTAACTCTTTGTTAAGAGAATTACTAGGAATTCCTGATACTTATGAAGTTTTATTCTTACAAGGTGGAGCTAGTTTACAATTTTCAATGATTCCTATGAATTTCTTACAAGAAAATAAGACAGCACACTTTATTATGTCAGGTGCTTGGTCTGAAAAAGCACTAAAAGAAGCAAAAATGTTTGGTGAAACTCGAATTCTTGCTTCAAGTAAAGAAGAAAATTATAAACATATCCCTAAAGACTATTCTTTAGCTGATACTGAAGATGGTGCTTATCTTCATATTACATCTAATAACACTATTTATGGTACACAATGGAATGAGTACCCAACAAGCTCTATCCCATTAATTGCTGATATGTCTAGTGATATTTTATGTAAAGAAATTGATGTTGAGAAGTTTTCACTTATTTATGCTGGAGCACAGAAAAATCTTGGTCCTTCAGGTGTAACTGTTGTGATTGCTAAAAAGGAATTCCTTGAAACTGCGAATGAAAATGTTCCAACCATTTTAAACTATTCTACACATGTAAAAAACAATTCTTTATACAATACACCCCCTACGTTTGCTATCTATATGCTTTCTTTAGTGTTGGAATGGGTAAAAGAACAAGGTGGAGTTAAAAAAGTACAACAGATTAATGAAGAAAAAGCTGGTGCTATTTATTCTGCTATTGATCATAGTAACGGATTCTATAAAGCACATGCAACAGATGATAGTCGTTCTTTAATGAACATTACTTTCACACTCCCAAATGAAGAGCTAACAAAAAAATTCCTTCAAGAAGCTAAGGAACGTAACTTTATTGGTCTTGCAGGTCATCGCTCTGTTGGTGGCTGCCGAGCTTCTACTTACAATGCTGTACCAAAAGAAGCATGTGAGGCACTAGCTTCTTTCATGAATGAGTTTAGAGATAATAATAAGTAAACATTAATTTTAAGGTGCTGAGACATAATTATTTAAGCTAATGATACACCCGAACTATTAGGCGATTGTTCAATTGATCTTTGCCTAATAGTTCGGGTTTTTATTTTTTGTCTTAAATATTTTTTGATTTTGCATACTATTTTTAAAAACTAGTGGAATGGAGAGGTAGACACTAAGACTCCTACGGCAATAGAGAATGTGCTGAGACCTAAGCACGCGGATGCTCAGCTTCCTCCCTAGGCGAATTTGAGTGTCTGAAGCGCAATGGGACGAACTTGTTTTTCAGCTAAACTGAACTTAGATTTATTTTTTTTTGATGATTTCTTTAAGTATGTCCCTTCCTATCTTTTCTTTTTTTGATCTAATTTTTAGGCTCTGTTAAACTTTGTTGTTGATTTCCGTTACAGGCATTCGCTTTCCCGGGAAAAAAGTACCTTTTTTCCTAGGTCCGGGAGCCTCCTCGTAAGCTGCGCGCCTGTGGGGTCTCCCTTTGACACGCTTCTCTAAGCAGGAGTCTCATATATTCGCCTCCAATCAACAATGTGCTAAAAATCAACATTAACCTTTAACATAGCCAATTATTAAAGAAATAAAATAACTGTACGTAAAAAACATTTCTTGCTATAATAATTCATAACTTCTCTCGCAATAGGAAATGAGTTCACTATTGGGGGGAAACATCTAATAAGAGATTAGAAGAGGAGAGATGAGAAATGAATACTAGAGTATTAGTTACACTATCTTTATTTTCTGCAATTGGGGCTGTACTAAATATGGTGATGCCTCCGTTTTACCAAGGAATGAAACCAGATATGATGTTAATCATGATGTTTATCGGAATTATCTTTTTTCCAAGTGTGAAAAATGTTACTTTGCTAGGAATTGTTACAGGAATTTTATCTGCTTTAACAACAACTTTCCCAGGTGGACAAATCCCAAATATTCTTGATAAATTCATCACAGCATTCGTGTTTTACGGTTTGTTCTTACTAGTAAAGAAATTTGCACAAAAGGTAGCAGTAGCAACAGTTCTAACTGTTATTGGCACAATTGTGTCTGGAACAATCTTTTTAGCATCTGCTTTAGTTATTGTAGGTTTACCAGGTGGAGCAGCGTTTTCCGCTTTATTCATAGGTGTAGTTCTTCCAGCTACTATATTTAATGCAGTATCAATGGTTGTTGTTTTCCCAATTGTCCAAGCGATATTCAAACGCTCAAATTTAGCAATTGTATAAGTTTTTCATTTTAAACATGTTTAAGAGGTTGACCATCATAGGTCAACCTCTTTTTAGGTCAATGCCAGTTTTTTTAATTTCCCATGAATTGAAACTCACCAAATGATGAGAGCAGCCAGCAACAAAGCCTAATTAATGACAATCAAACCTAACTACATTATTCCTATTGAAAATAAATTAACATTATTCCTATTAAAAGCATGATAACTCCAGCTGAAGCTAATACATTCACCTTTTGCTTAACTATTTTTTTAGGTGGATAAGATGCTGATTGCTGCAATAATTTGAAATAATGAAAAGCTCCGATAAAAAGTAATAAACTAATAACAAAAAATAAAAATATAACACCTGACATGCTCATCCCCCCTTCTCTAAAAGTCAAACAACTTAAGCCTTATATACCAGTAAATAAATATACTCATATATTCACTTAGTAAGAACAGAAATGAGAAAACATTTATAGCTCTTTTCCATCTTGCAGCCTAAATGAGCCTACATATAAAAAATAATTCAAAAAGTACTTATAAATATTTATGCTAACAAGCCTCTAACTATGTATAATGTTTAATAAAGACACACCTTTGGGTAAATTGTTAAAGAATGGATTAACTATATAAATTAATACATATCCATCATTTTTGGAGGGATGATTTATGTCAAAAAATAATGCTTTATTTTACGGTCTTGTTGTAGGTGGAATAATTGGTGGAATCACAACATTACTTTCTACTCCTTCTTCCGGAAAAGAACTACGTGGGAAGATTAACCTAAGCCGTGAACAAATAGAGGACATTTTAAAACAATTAAAGATTGAGAGCAAAGCCCTTAAAGAACAAATCGTTAAAACAACTCAAGAAGGTACGGAAATTGTCAAAGAAGTATCTGCAGATTTAAAAAAATCAATTAATCAATTCCAACATGATATAGAGCCACATAAAAAAGATTTACAAAAGGAAATAGAAGAAATAGAAAAGAAAATTAAACAGCTTGAAAATACACTTCAATAATGTTTTTTAGCTCATAATTAAAAAAGTCGCTTTACGTAAGAAACTTTTCTTTTACAAGTAAATTATTTTTCTCTTATTTTAAAAAGTGTGTAGGACAAGTATTGTCTACACACTTTTTTTCGGCTAAAATCATTGATATATAAGGGTTTATTAAAATTTTTAAAAATTTCGTAAATTTATATCTTTATTAATCTTTATTTTATTGGCATAATAGAGAATAATACATTGAGAGTCAGGGGTGACCGGTGATGAATCATAATGAAAAGGAATATACAATAAAAGAAGCCTTGTTATTTAGTCAACGAGTTGCGCAGCTTAGTAAAGCATTATGGAAATCAATAGAAAAGGATTGGCAGCAGTGGATCAAGCCATACGATTTGAATATCAATGAACACCATATTCTGTGGATTGCTGATCATTTAAATGGAGCCTCCATTTCAGAGATTGCTAAATTCGGAGTTATGCATGTATCTACTGCCTTCAATTTCTCCAAAAAACTTGAGGAAAGAGGTTACTTAGAATTTTCTAAGAAAGCTGATGATAAGCGTAACACATATATTAAGCTTACTGCTCAGGGAGAAGAAGTTCTGTCTAAACTGTTAGAAGATTTTAGTCCTGAAAGAAACTCTGTTTTAAAGGGAGCACTTCCTCTACAAAATTTATACGGAAAGTTCCCTGAAATGATGGAGATGATGTGTATTATCCGCAATATTTATGGAGACGATTTTATGGAGATCTTTGAACAATCATTTCATAATATTGAGGATACCTACAATGATGAAGATGGAACTTTAACAAAAAAGAATTCTCAAGATGGGCAACTTATATCTAGCTAAGAAATTAATATGAGGATTTTATTAACTCAACCAAATCACTCATTAAAATAGGATATAAATTTTGTCTATATAGTGCTTGAATTGTTTCATTTACATCCAGCTTAGAATTTAACTGTCCAGCAAATTGCGTAAGGAGATCTGTAAAGATTACTAATCCTTGCGTTTTTTGTTCTTCATGAATTGCTTCTAACCCATTAAGAAGTTGATATATTTCTTCGATTTCAGATTTACTCAATCCCTTTTCCATAACTAACAGATAAAAAGGAAATCGATTTGTATCCACCATTTGTAATAATAGCGCTTGATAATACTCCAGTCTTTCCAAACGCTCCTCAATAAAATCCATCCTGTACCCTCTTTCTATTCATACATTATTGTCCTTTATTGTATAGTATTCCCGTTATTTTAGAAAGTTTAAATCCTTTATTATTCATATAATCAAAAAAAGCGCCAGCAGCTTATTGAACAGGTAATTACTATAAAGACTATTCCCTAAAGATCTGACAAAAAACTATTTTTTAGCAAATTCTTACCCAAATACTTATTACGTATTGATTTTTTCCTCTTACCGTCGTACAGTATGGTAGTACTTAACATGAGTTTGGACGGTGAGACGATGAACTGCTGGAAAACCATAAACCTTTCTAAGGATGTTGGTCTGCACAGAATATCATTTATTTCGATGTTAACGATGATATGTGTTTTTATTTTAACCTATTTACCTATTAATTTATTTTTTTCAAAAGTTCATCTAAAAGACGGACATTTTTTAATGTTTGTACTGTTGATGGTTAGCATGATTCCAATTCATAAGATATTGCATGCACTTCCACTACTATTATGTGGATGTCGTGTGGAGATGAAAATAAAATTTTATTATATGTTTCCTTCTTTTCAACTAAAAGCATGTAATGGAATTAAAAAACATAATATGCTTATATCTCTTTTGACACCATTTATTGTTTTCACAACAGTTTTTCTATATGGAAGTATCCTCTTTCCAGCGTATATGCATTATTTTAGTATTGCAATGGCTTTTCATATAGGTCTTTGTGTACCAGATTTTATTTTTATTAAACATCTGTTACTAGCTCCTAGATCCTGCTTTGTTGAAGAGT
The DNA here is from genome assembly GCF_007994985.1 of Metabacillus litoralis. Lineage (GTDB taxonomy): Bacteria > Bacillota > Bacilli > Bacillales > Bacillaceae > Metabacillus > Metabacillus litoralis. The sequence goes on from NZ_VOQF01000008.1 coordinate 89,718, forward strand.
TCGATGATGGATTTGAAGTACTTGTCCAAAAATAGTGAATAAGAAAATGAGTAAGTTAATATAGATATAGTAGTAATGCCGTTTGAACGAGGATTTTACGCATATGTAAATAGTCTAAAGTGATGTCATATTTTACATCACTTTTTTAACTTGTTATTAGTAGTCAATGCTATCTTTTTCATAAATAGTTTGGTAATCTAATATGTATATGAAAGAGAAGGGGGATCTCATATGGTCATTTTCTTCATCTTGTTTGCAGTCTTTATCTTGTTTTATATAAACAAGCTTACAAACACTCTATGTTTAGTACGCGAGATTCCTGAAGACCGTCAAACAAAAGTTTTTAGAACAATAAATGTTCTTATTACGATTTTGTTAATCTCATCATACATTGAAAATTTGTATACGTAGAGCTTCGTTTATACGATCGTAAATCAAAAGAAATACTTCCATGTTCACCTTCATTCTATAGGCAGGTAAGTGCTCTTACATTGATTAAAGTTATCCGCCTATAGAAAAGCAAGGATACATAGTTTGATGTAAGAATAACAAATAAAGAGCGCACATTAATGAGGCTGACTCAATTGAGTCAGCCTCTCTTTTATCTTATAGCCACGCTGCACCAACGATGATTAACAAGATGAATAATACAACGATTAACGCAAATCCACCTGAATATGCTCCGCTCATTATTACACCTCCCATTCTTAATAAAGATCATTATTCAAAGCAAAATCTAATCAGCTTTAGTCATTTGCCCATTAAAATAGAGAGTTTAGTAAAGGTAAGAAGCACCAATGATAATTAACAAAATGAACAATACAACGATTAACGCAAAGTTATTTGTGTAACCATGACTCATAACTTATTACCTCCTTTATCTTTTCACTTTATCTTATGGTCATTTGCTCTATTGTGATTGGACGTTTGCCCAATTTAGGTCTTTTTCTTTATTAAAGTTTTTTCTACTTTTTTGTTTCAATGTTGTAAACAGCCATATAAATAACACAATATAATCTTCTATCTATAGAAATAGCTTATAGATATGAAGCACCAATGATGATTAACAAAATGAACAATACAACAAGTAACGCGAAGTTGCTAGATAAACCATGACTCATAACTTATTACCTCCTTTATCTTTTCACTTTATCCTATGGTCATTTGCTCTAATGTGATTGGGTGTTTGCCCAAGAAATCTAAGTTAAAGATTTTTTTGTTGGGTAATAATTAAAGATAAGAAGCTCCGATGATAATTAACAAAATGAACAATACGACAAGTAATGCAAAATTGTTGGAAGAACCAAAGCTCATATTGAAATACCTCCTTTATCTTTCTCTATATCCTATTAACTTTCTTTAGCTTTGTTTGGACGTTTGCCTAATTTTTAAGATTTTGTTATATTCAACTATTGCAAAGCTGTAATTATAGCTTTTAATCTATAACAGACAAGTCTTATTATCGAGTTTGTATGATTTGAGTGTTTACGCATGAAGTTTTTTTCTCAAAAGAGTGTCACAGGGATATTCATCAGAGATTTTCGCTTTAACAGCACTGCAGAAAACAATTACCTATATGGCGATCTAGGAACACTGTTTAGCAAAGTAAAATCATAAAAAACTTTTTGAACTTGTCACATTATGGTATAGTATTTCTTGTACTGTCAGATTTGGGCTTCTAACAGGATTATTTTAAAATGATTATTGCTTACAATCTAACTAAGCAACTTTCAATTTTTCAGAAAAAGAAACCAATCAGTATTCGCCGTTAAAACATGGCACCTAGCCACGTTTTTTCTAATAAAGAATTTCTAAATATTATACTAGGAGTTGTATTAGAAGATGAAAAAGGTAGCAATAGCAATAGCAGCCGCAACAAGCTTATTCGCACTTAGTGCTTGTAACAATGCTGAAACTGAATCAGAAGTTGTTGTAGAAACAAAAGCTGGTAACATTACAAAAGATGAATTTTACGAAGCAATGAAGAATCGTTTCGGAGGAGACGTTTTAACAGAGCTTGTTCATGAAAAAGTATTAAGTGAAAAATACGAGGTTTCTGAGAAAGATATCGAAGCTGAATTTGAAACCTTAAAAACACAATATGGTGCTCAATTTGAAAGTGTTATCCAAATGCAAGGTGAAGATGTTGTAAAACAAATGGTTAAAGTTGATCTATTAAGAAAGAAAGCTGCTGCAGAAGAAGTTGAAGTAACTGATGAAGAAATAAAAGCTTATTATGATACATTAGAAGGACAAGTAAAAGCTAGTCATATATTAGTTGCTGATGAAGCAAAGGCTAAAGAGGTTAAAGAAAAGCTTGAAGCAGGAGAAAGCTTCGAAGATCTTGCAAAAGAATATTCAACTGACCCTGGTTCTGCACAAAATGGTGGAGATTTAGGTTGGTTTGGTGAAGGTGCAATGGTTAAGGAATTCCAAGATGCAGCTTTCAAACTAAAAGAGGGCGAAGTTAGTGAGCCAGTTAAATCTGAGTTTGGTTATCATATTATTAAAGTAACTGAAACTGTTAAACCTTTCGAAGAAATGAAAAAAGATTTAAAAGAAGAAGTTCGTAAACAAAAGGTTCAACAACCTGATACCATTCAAAAGGCACTAGATAATGCAATTAAGGATTCTAATGTAGAAGTTAAAGAAGAAGACTTAAAAGATCTTTTTAAAGCACCAGCAGAAGAATAAAATAATCATTAACAAAAAAAAATCGGTGAAATTCACCGATTTTTTTTTATAATCATTAACTTACAGACTGTTCCTCTTGAATATCCTGTTGCTGATTAACAAGTGCTTGCTTTTTCTGGCGTTCTTGCTCAATTCTTTCTATATAAACCTGTCCTTCTTTTTCAATAAACTCATCATCAATTTCCTTATCCTGTTGATGTGTCTTAAAGGCCATATATCCGCTTATGAGAATTCCAATAATACATACATATATCCACCATGGCAATACTAACATCCATGCTCCCCCTTTTAAAACCTTGTCCATTTGAACAAGCTATTTACTCAAGCATATGTGGGGGAACTAGAAATTAGAACACTCTGTTCTATTAATCATCGTGAGCTTACTTCGCCTTTTTAAAAATGATTATTTATGAAATGTTGGTTTGTAAAAGGATCTGTTATCTAATGCAAATATTCTTTCTGTATATTCACCAGGCTTAACACGCTCAAGTCCACGATCTAGCATATTCATTTTAGCATCAAGGTTATCAATATAATGAAGAATTTCCGCTTCTTTGATCATAGGAGGTTTTGGACTTCCCCACTCAGCCTTACCGTGATGGCTAAGAACTAAATGCTGAAGGATAACAACTTCCTCACCTTCAATTTGTAAATGCTCTGCAGCCTTTGCAATTTCATTTACCATGATTGAAATATGTCCTAGTAAATTTCCTTCTACAGTGTAAGTTGTACTAATTGGACCTGACAGCTCAATTACTTTACCTAAGTCATGTAAAATTACACCAGAATATAAAAGATCTGTATCTAGACTTGGATATAAATTTGAGATCGCCTTAGCTAAATCCAACATTGATACAACATGGTATGCTAATCCTGAAACAAATTCATGATGATTTTTTGTTGCTGCTGGATATTCAATAAAAGCTGCTCCATGCTTTTTTAGTAAATGGCGTGTAATACGCTGGATATTTGGATTTTTCATTTCAAATATATATTGAGTAATTTTATCATTCATTACATCCTTAGAAAGTGGGGCGGTTTCTAATAAATCTGAGATGTTAATCTTTTCATCGTCATGTTTAGGTCGGATTTTGCGAATCTTTAATTGATTACGCCCTCGGTAATGATGGATATCTCCTAAAATTTTCACAATGCTTTGAGGAGAATAAATCCCTTCATCCTCTTGAGATGCATCCCAAAGCTTTGCCTCAATTTCCCCAGAAGTATCTTGTAAAATTAACGTTAAAAATGCTTTACCATTACTTGCAATTCCTTTTACAGATGATTTTATAAGTAAATGGACCTCTACTTGCTCCCCAACATCGTAGTGTAGAATGCCTTTAGCCATAAATATGCTCCTCCAATTTATGTGATCTCTTTAAGAGTAATTAATAGTAAAATAATCTTTATATTTTGTATCGTAAGTATAGCATATTTAGATCAAAATCGGCTTCAGAAAAGTCTTTAAATCGCCTGAACTGCAGACAAATCAATGATATTTTCAGAAGGATAAGTTGCCGAAATATGTTTGTGACATGTAAAATAAATCACTTGATTATCTTGTTTAAGCTCCTCCATCAATCGTAAAATATTTGATGTTCTTTGTTTATCAAAATGAACAAAGCTATCATCGATCATGATTGGCAGATGCAGCTGATTATTGATGTTTTTCACTAAAGCTAGGCGAATAGACAAATATAATTGTTCTGCTGTTGCCTGACTTAATTCTTCAGCTAAAAACTTCAATCCATCATAACGCTCTACGATAAATGATTGTTTCCCAACTGGCAAGATTACCTTTTTATATGAATTTGACGTTAGCTTTGCAAAAAAGTAACTAATAGAACCAATTAGTGCAGGAAGCTTTTCCTCACGATGTCTTTCAATCGTTTTATTTAATAAATCATTCGCAATGGCTTTTACTACCCATTGAGCTGCTGTTTCTCTAATTGCAGCCTTTTCATTTTCAAAGGAATGTCTAAGTGCTGAATAAGTACCGTTTTGCTCAATTTCTTGAATTTTAACAACAACTTCTGAATATCTTTGTCTTGTTTCTTTTTCAGATTGTTCAATTACATCTAATTGCTGTGCTACAAGAGTTAATTCCTCTGTTAAATCAATTTTAGACTTTAACTGACTATCATCTATTATTGTATTCTTTTCACTTGCTAGCTGTTTTTCAATCCATAAATTTTGTTTCAATAACTCTTCTCTTTCTTGATGTATTTTCGCTAACTTTCGAAAATCATCTTCATCTGCACATCTGCTCTTACTTATTAGCTCTTCCTTTTGTTTTGATAAATACTTGATTTTCTCTTGAAGTTCTCCAATTGCATCTTCTGTTTCAGATCTTTTGTCAATGAGCTTAAGAAGTAAATCCTTTTTCTCCACTTCACTTTGACATCTTCTTGAAAGCTCATATAAGCTATATTCACTTGATCCCTCGACTTGGAACCTGTCTATTACTTCTGATATTTTATTATTAAAGTGTGCGACTTGATTTTGCAGATCAACATATTCTTTCTCATTCTGTTTTTTCTCCAAAATTAACTGTTGAAGCTTCTGTATGATCTCAAAGGCTTCTAATAATGTTTCTGATGTGAAATTATGGTCTAATTGTAACTTTGCTATTAACTTAGATAATGTGACTGTACTTTGAAATTGTTCTTCTTCCCATTCCTCATATTGTTTAACTATTTTCTCATAGTGCTTTTCATACTGTTTATATAAAAGTTGTTCATGATGAAGTGCAAGTTTCATTTGAGTATCTTGCTCTACTATCATCATCGCTTCTGGCAATGATGATGAAGCTAACTGAACTGAATTAGCTTCATTTAAGGTTTCCTCTATATTACTTAATTTTGTTGATAGATGATGAAGGAACGGATCTTTATAATCTGCAGACTTTTTAAAGAAAAATAGTGCCAAAGACAAAACAACTATTAACACTACAGCGATTAGCCAACTTCTTTCTAACAAGAAGAATAGTGAACCTGTAAATAGCAAGAAAGATAATATCGATAAAATAATTGTCCGTTGTTTTTTATCCTGCTTAAATTGCACTTTTCTGTTAGATATTTCAGATATTAATTGTTGTTTTTCGCTATGTAATTGTTTGATATCTAAATTTTCTTGAGTTTTCACCTGTTCTTCTAATTTCAATCTCTCGTCATCAGGCAGAATTTTTTCTTTGAGATTACTTAATTTCCATTCTGCTTCTTCTAGATCATGTTTTGTTCGATCAAATTGCTCATCAAGCATTTGTTTTCGATGCTTAAGCTTTTGATCTAATGTGATAGACTTTTTTATCGATTCTTTAATTTGAATGGTGGTACTGATTGTCAATAATTCATCGTCATTCATTGTTGGTAGAACTCTTTGTTTATATAAAGTAATTTCATGTTGCAGTTTACTGATGCTTTGCTGAATTTGTATCAATCTTTTTTGCTTTTCTTCAAAAACTGGTAGCTGTTCACGTAGATGTTGAATTGTAGGTACTATGTTTATAAGATCTTCATCTAGCATAAGTGATTCTTCTTCAAGCTGTATATCTTCTTTTTTTCGATTTAATGAGTAAAGCTGTGCCTCCATTGGCTGCAGAGTACTAACCAATTGATCAAGCTGTTTAAGACCTTCTTCTGGAAAATCTTCAGTATCTTGTAAAGAAGCTAATTGATTTCTACACCATTCTCTATCATTAAGAAGTGGCAATATGGATAATACCTTTTCAAGCTCTTTATGCTTTTTGATATTCCCATTCTTTTTCAACGTTAAAGATGTTAACTCTTCATTAAGCTCTTCCTTCAATTCTAGTAGTTGTTGATATTCATTATTTTGTCTCTTTGCATCCATCAACTGATTGTGACTGTTTTTTAGCTTGACTAGCCCTTCATTAAGCTCAGGTTTTTTACCACTAGGTTTATACAGTAAGTCTTGTTGTTTTATCAGCTTATCTTCTATTGAAAAAAGGGTATCAGCTCCGTAGATGCTTGAAAGAAATAAATATTTTCCGATTTGGTCAGAGTTGATTTTCTGTATTTGCTGAAGACCATGAACATCAAAAGAAAAGATAGATCGATATGTTTCCTTATCGATTCCACTCATCAATGTTTGCAGGTATTCTTCTCCTTTACTTGTACCGTTATCTAACTCTATCGTGACATTTCCTCCATTTTTACCTGGTAGACGCTCAATTCTGACCAGCTGGTGATTGTCTTCTACAACAAGATATCCTCCATATGCTGCTCCTTTTTTAGGCTCATACCTATTTTCAGCTTGTTGTTTTGTAGGAAACCCAAATAAAATACTATGTATAAAAGACATGATCGTTGATTTACCAGCTTCGTTTTCTCCATAAATAACTTGCAAAGGATCTTCATGAAATTCAAAAAACTTGTTTTCAAATTTGCCATATCCATAAATCATAAGCTGTTTAATTTTCAATTCTTATCACCTCACTTCGATTCATTATTTTGTAAAAGTTCTCTATGTAATAGCTGTTCGGCGTCTTTTAATAATTGTTTTCTTTCATCAGTTGTATATCCTTCTATATATTGCCTGAACACTAGATGTTTTGATAGTGGTTCCATTATTTCATCAAATGATTGATAATTTTCAACTGTTTTGTGTAAATCAAACAAAAAAGCTTCAAGCTTAGGATTGTTTTCTCTTGGCTGGCTTGTTTGATTAATTAGCTTTACCACCCAAACAAAATACTCAGTTTCTTTTGCTTGGTCATTTAAAATATCGACTAAATCTCCTTGAACATCTTGTCCATGAATTGTAGTTGAAAAAGAGTCAATCCCTGTTAAAACGAATGTTAAACAAGTTGATTTATTTGTCTGTTTCATGGCAAAAATTATTTGCTCACATTTCTGTATTAACTCTGAGATCGTAGTTATTCCCTCGATTGAAACTTCTACCTCTTTCCAAATAATTTCTTCTGTTGAAATAAACTCAGTCCTCACTTCATGGTCTTCTAGTTCTACAACATAAAAGCCCTTCTCCCCTGTTTCCTTTCGATGCCTTCCTTGAATATTACCCGGATAAGCAATCATTGGGTTAGAGTGATGTAAGACATGTCGTTTATGGATATGACCCAAAGCCCAATAATCGAAATCTTTAGAAATAAGTTCACTTACTTTAAAAGGTGAATAAACATCGTGTTCTTTATTTCCTTCTACTGATCCATGAAGCATACCAATGTGATAAACAGAAGGATTGTCTTTTCGAACATAATGTTTTGTCATATTTTCCATAACAGCTCTAGTAGGATAGCTATATCCATAAAGATAAGCTAATAAAGAGCCATTCTTCATAAATTCTTTGCATTCGACCTTCTCGCTAGAAAAGACATGAACATTATCGGGCCATTCAATGTTAAGCCACTTTCCGGACATATGATCATGATTACCATGAATAACATAAACTTCTATTCCAACTTTAGCTAACCTTTCAAACTCTGTTTTTAATTTCAATTGTGCCTTTAAGCTTCGATCTTCTCCATCATACAAATCACCTGCTATTAAAACAAAATCAATTTCTTCCTTAATTGCAAATGTAACAAGTTTTGTAAAAGCCTGAAATGTGCTTTCTCTAATTTTCTCAAACAAATGTGATGGCATATGCTTTAAACCAACAAATGGACTATCCAAATGGAGATCAGCTGTATGTATAAATTTAATTTGTTTCATCAATTGTTCATTCCTTTTAAACACCTGTATTGTTTATTTTCCTCCTTTCATTTTACCATCACTAAAATACGAATGCACGTTCTTATCTAAACAGTTATTTTAAATTATTTTATTAAGCGTAACTAAAAAAAGAAAATCAAACTATAACAGAGGCTGGACATAATAAAGAAAGCATCCCCTAAAGAAGAATAATCTAAATTATTCAATATATAATACTGTTTCTATCAATCAGTTAAGCTGCAGACACTTGCTTTCCACTAGTTCTTAAAAATAGTATTAAAAAAATCAAAAAATCTAATTGAAGACAGTAAAAAGACCCGATACATTAGGTGATAGATTAATTGAAATATCACCTAATGTATCGGGTTTATCATTAGCTTAAAAACTTTATGTCCCTGCCTCCAGCTTTTAGGGCACAATATACCTTTACCTTTAAAGCCCTGATTATGTTACTTATCCTTTGACATCATAAGTGCTCGTTTTAAATCTTTAAAAGATGATGATTTTCCGTATATTAAAACTCCACCTTTATATACTCTTGCTCCAAATATCGCTAATGCTGTAATAGAAAGAAGTAAAATTGCTATGGATAATGCAATTTCCCAAAATGGAATATTTAACATCCCTACACGTAGAAACATAATCATCGGTGTAAAAAATGGGATATACGAGCTAATTGTAATAAACGGTGTTTCTGGATTTCCAAGACCAAACATCGCAATCATAAATGCTCCGACAATGATAAAAATCATTGGTGAAATTAATTGCTGTACATCTTCAATCCTACTAACAAGTGAACCTAGAAATGCTGCAAGAGTAGCAAATAAGAAATAACCTAAAATAAAGTAAATTCCTGCATAAACAAAAGTTGATGTTGGAATATCTGAAAAACCTAATAATCCACCAGTCATCGTATTCAATTCATCAATTTTCGATTGAATGGAAGCATAACCAAAAACAAGGATTATAAACATTTGCGTTAAGCTTAGAAGTCCGATTCCAATTAACTTCGCAAACATCTGCTTGACCGGAGATACACTTGAAATAAGTATCTCCATAACGCGGGATGACTTTTCTGTAGCTACCTCTGTTGCAATCATACTTGCATAAAAGATAACAGAAAAATAGATGACGAATAATAATACATAAACAAGACCTCTTGCCTGATTTAACTCCTCTTCCGTTTTTGCATTATCTTCAAGTGCCACCTTATTTATTTCAACAGGTGTAAATAATACATTTAAATCACTTGAATCAAGACCAAGTTGAACTCGACCTATTTCTTGTTTCGTTTGTTGCAAAACCTGTTCAATTTGTGCAAATATTTGACTATCTGTCATCGACAACGTTTTTACAGTTGCTGAAGGTAAGTCATTTTGATCTTTAGTAATAATAATCATTCCGTCATATTCTTCTTCTAGTACTTTTTTATCTAATTCGGTTTCAGATAATGTAGATTTTTCTATTTCAAAAGGATCTCCTAATTTTTCTACATTGTCTTCAAATAAAGCAAAATATGTATTCGTTTGATCTAAAACAGCAAATGTTTTTGCTTCTTCATCTTTTTCAAACGCTTGAATGATGGTTGATATATTTGATATACCAAACAAAATTAATAAAGTAAGTAAAGTAGTAATAATAAATGATTTCGTTTTTACCTTGTTGAAATAAGTATGACCTACTATGATCCAAAATTTATTCATAAGAAGCACCTACCTTTTCAATGAAAATATCATTTAGTGAAGGCTCTTCAAGTGCAAATTTTCGAACAAACCCTTTATTTTGTAGCTCGTGAAAAATCACCTTTGCGACTTCTTCATTTTCGATTTGAAGCTCTACACCTTCAGACAGTTTCTTGCATTTTACTACACCAGGTATCGAAGTTAAAAAGTCCATATCAAAATCGCCTTGTATAAAAACATTCTTTTTGCCGAAAGCTCTTTTTATATCCCTTAAAGATCCATGAACAACAGGCTTTCCTTTATGCATGATACATAGGTGCTGACACAATTCCTCAACATGCTCCATTCTATGACTCGCAAAGACGATCGAGGTTCCAGCTTCTTTAAGGTCAACAACTGCTTTTTTTAGTAATTCAACATTTACAGGATCTAACCCACTAAATGGCTCGTCTAAAATAAGCAGTTTAGGTTTATGTAAAACAGCTGCGATAAATTGTATTTTTTGTTGATTTCCTTTTGAGAGCTCTTCAATTTTCTTATTCTCGTATTCTGTAACATTAAATCTTTTAAGCCAGCTTTGTAGCTCGTTTACCACTTCTTGCTTGGTCATGCCTTTTAATCTACCTAAATAAATTAATTGTTCCTTTACCTTTAATTTTGGATATAACCCTCTTTCTTCTGGTAAATACCCAATAGAATCACTAACATTATATGAAATCCTTTTACCATCCCACGAGATCTCCCCATCAGATGGGTTTAATAACCCTAAAATCATTCGGAATGTAGTTGTTTTACCAGCACCATTTGCACCCAGAAATCCGAATATCTCCCTCTCAGGTATTGTAATCGATAACTGATCAACTGCTGTATGAGTTCCAAAACGCTTTGTTACATTATCAATAGTAAGACTCATTATATCCCTCCTCTTTACTATCTACGAAATTGGTAAAAGAAGGTTTCACTTTTTTGCAGGATTATCAATAGAAAAGTAAGAATTATATACTGATAGTATTTATTGTACAACAAGGGGGTAAAAAGGTTGGAAACATATTATTTAACTGTATTCGAAAAAAATGGAGAAAAGCTTTTAGACGAAAGCTTTCAAGCACCAACAGAAAAAGAAGCAAAAGAAATAGCAGAGAACAAACTAGCTGAAAAAGATTTATCAGATAAAACACATCGCTGTACATCTTCATCAGGAAAACTAGTTGTTTTTGGTAGATAGGAAAAATTGTATTTTGAAATAGCTGGCTCTTGAGCTATATCTTTATTTTCCTCTAAGGAAAATTGCTCTTTGAAATAGCTGATCCTGCATATGACATTTTTGAAAAGAATTATTCTGCTGGAGCTAGACATGAAAAAGAAGTGAAAGTCTTACTTTATAAAAAAAGATGACTTTTGGGAAATGTAAACTGTGACCCAAAGTCATCTTCTTTTACCTTTATTGTCCTGTAAATTGTGCAACTCTTTTTTCTAGAAACGCTGCAACTCCCTCAATGTGATCACTTGTTCTTCTCATGTTAAGCTGATTTTCTGTTTCTGCATTAAGTGTATCTATTAATAAAGCTTTCTCTTGGCAGCTAAAAATTGTTTTCGTTGCGATCATTGCTTGTAATGGTCGCGCTTCCATTTTTGTTTTCCAAAGCAGCATCTGTTCTTCAGTATCACCCTCATATACTGAATCAATCATCCCTGTTTTTAGTGCATCCTCTGCACTTAGCGTTTTGCCTTCCCAAATCACTTGCTTTGCGGCATGCTCTCCTAATCTTTTCTTTAAAAAGAAATGCCCGCCACCATCTGGAACCAATCCGATATTAATAAAGTTCATTGCCACTTTGGCCTGCTTTTCTGCTAATACAATATCACTTGCTAATGCAAAGCTTAATCCTAACCCTGCCGCTGCTCCATTAATAAAGCTAACTGTTACAGCAGGTAATGTATATAGTGTAATAATCATTTCTTTGATTGTTTCCATAACAGGTTGAAATTGTGACTCATCATTGCTAGATAACATTGTTTTTACGTCACCACCAGCCGAAAAGGCACGTCCTCTTCCTGTTATAAACAATAACAAAATATCTGAATCTGCAATTTCTTTTAAGCAATTTGATAGTTCTTCAAGCATTTTCACATCCATTGCATTCATTGATTGTACTCTATTCAAATATAATGTTGCCGTCTTCCCCACTTGTACTAGCTCTACCGTTTGATATTTCATTTTCATCCCCCTTAATGTATATATCAATATATCATTTCGGATTAATATAGTAGAATTCCTTCTTTTTAAGAACTCTTTTTTAAAGGGTATTTTTATTACACCTTGTTGTTGTGTCTTTAATTATGGTTATTTTGTAAACTTTGTTGCTTTAAGTAGCATGGAGATACAACCTTATAATTTATTTAGACTCTGTTAAACTTTATTGTTGATTTCCGTTAGAGGCATTCGCTTTCCCGGGAAAAAAGTACTTTTTTTCAATAAGCGAGGGGAAAACCCTATCAAAAGTCTGTCATAAATCCGATGAAGGACATGAGCCTGGGTAAGCCCTATCAAAAGTCCGTCATAAAGCTGATGAAGGACATGAGTACCTATTTTATTAAATGTTCATGGACTTATTGAACTTAAAAAGACAAAGCTAGAAAACCGGTTGTAATCTCGATTAAACCACTACGGAAAGTATAAATTATTAATTATTAATTGGTTACCTTCCAAATGACAAAGAAGATCCCAATCTACTTAGTCAGCTAATTGATTTAAGATATGAAAAGAAAAGTACTATTTTAACTACAAATATTAGCTTTAAAGAATGAGATGCGGTGTTCCAGGATACGAAATTGTCAAATGAGTTATTAAATTGTGTTCTACACCACGCAACAGTCGTATAGAATGTTTGGCCTTCTTTCAGAATTAAAAATCACTTAGAAAATGAAGATCTTGATTAAGTTCTGTACATTCATAAACGATCAAAATTGTACATCGTTACCTTGACATTTACATTTCCTAGAAGATTAATAAAAATCCCAACTGCCAGCTTTTTCAAAGGACAATTCTTCCTAGGTCTGGGAGCCTCCCTCGTAAGCTGCGCGCCTGTGGGCTCTCCCTTTGACACACTTCTCTAAGCAGGAGTCTCATCTCCATATATTCACCTCCAATCAACAAAGTGCTAAAAACCAAAATTAACCTTTAACATAGCCTTTATTTAATACCAACTACCTGCCTTGCCTTCTGTTTTCATCTTCAAATATAAAAAGCAGGAGGCAACCATACATTCCTCACTGCTTAAACATTTTGCAACCTTACTTCGTTGTTTGGAAAAACAATTGTTCTAGGATCTTAATTTTTTCCTCTGTATAATGCTTGAAACCATCATTATAGGATTTAGGATCTTTTGGATTTGCAAATTGAGTAATCCTTCTTGTTATTGGATCAACAAATTTACTAGCAGCACCACAACCAATTCCTATGATTGTTTGTTGCTCCTCCATGATCATAATATTATAAATACTATCCTGACCTTTTAAGGCATAACCAACGTTTTCTAGATTACCTAATATATTTTTTTGTCGATATAAATAATATGGTGCATAGCCATTCTCATTCGTCCATGAAACAGCATGATCCATCATAGTACCAATTTCTTCACGACTTGCAACCTTATATTTATGTTTATTTTTTGTCATTTCAGATGCTCTTTTAAAAGAAAGAGTATGAACTGTTATAGATTCTGGCATTAGTTTTGCAGATTCTGATAATGTATAATCAAATTCCTTAACACCTTCACCAGGTAATCCTATAATTAAGTCCATATTGATATTATTCATTCCCATACTTCGTGCTAAATGGAACTTATCGATTGTTTCTTCTACAGTATGATGTCGACCGATTGCCTTTAATGTATCTTGAATATATGATTGAGGATTAATACTAATCCGATCTATATTATACTTATTTAAAACATCTAACTTTTCCTTCGTAATTGTATCAGGTCTTCCTGCCTCAACAGTTATTTCCCTTATGTTTTTAACATCTGGGAAAGAAGTAATCATTTCCTCATAAAGCATATCCATCTCTTCAGCAGTAATGCTAGTTGGAGTTCCGCCACCATAATATACGGTAGTGATTTTGATGCCTTTCTCTGTTAACCAACGTCCAATTTCCTTCATTTCAAAATGAAGACCACCTAAGAAGGAGGTAACAGAGCCTTGTCGATTATTTATTGCATATGCCGGAAATGTGCAGTACGCACATTTTGTTGGACAAAAAGGAATACCAACATAGATACTTACTTCATTAGCTAGTGTATCTAAGTCTGGGATCACCTCTAGCTGACGTTGCACAATTTGCTTCATCAATTCAATTTTCTCTTCCGAAAGCAAATACTCATCTTTAAACATACGATGAATTTCAGCTTCAGTTAAACCCTCTTGACGTTTTTTATGATAAAGCTTGGTTGGACGAATTCCAGTTAAAATTCCCCATTTTTGAATGATGCCTGTATATTCCTGAAGCATTGTTAAATACACATATGACAGGGTGTTCTTCACCTGTCTTAAACGATCTTTTCCCTCTAAATGTTCAGGTATTTCTTTTTCTTTCATCGCTTCGTATTGTTTACCATCCTCTGATCTAAGAGAACCTCTTACTGAGACACTATTTGATTTCTCATGAATGAAAAACTCTGCTTCAAGGGGTGAATCACCTTTAGTAAAGCAGAGTTCCGTTTCTTCAAAAAACAAATTCCCAATCAATGTTAATGGACGGTGAAATCGTTCATCATCTATACCTTTAATATATATTTTCAATAATATCACCTTATCTTTTCAAGAACTTCTTTACGCTTTAACATAGCCTTAAGTTTACAAAAATACTGCTTGATGAGTCAATGTTAGATACTAGAAGTGTTAGACAGTGGTTAGTACAAACCCCTTCTTTTTCATTAAGTATCTTAGTGCAGCTGGAAAACTTGCAAAAGACTCTGCTTTTATTTGCACTCCAGAGGTTACAATCTTTTTTATAAGCTGTGGCGAAAGACCAACATAATAGGGCTCAACACCCATGAGAATAATTGCTTCTGTTAGTTGATGGATTTCTCTCCCAAGCTCTTCTATTTCCATTTGTTCGATTTTTTCAAGTGTAATATCTGTTAAATCAATAATAGCTGATTCAATTGGATTACTTTGTATATACTTTAAAATCTTAATTCTAATTTTCTCAAATCGTTCTTCAATTAATATACCTGTAATTGGAACTAATATTGTATTAGGAATAATAGACGGAATAATTGGTGCAGACATATCTAATATAACTTCCTCATATTCATTAATCTTTTTTTCTAATTTTTCAATATATTCCTGGTTCATATACTGTTCCTCGTTTCTATCTAAATTCTAGGCTCTTTTTTCATTCAAGCTGCTTATGCAATCATTATTTCTTATAAAAAATAATAAGTAACCAATTTATATATAAAATTTAGCAATATCTTTTTTCCATCCAATATTACACTTTATACAGCTTACACCCCATATCAGGAGTGTAAACAACAAGCTTTTTAGAAAAAAGCTAATTATCAACTCTATTACAATAGTAACAATTTACTGTTACCTCTAACAAGCAAAGTTTATTCTAGATTTACACTAGGATATGTCTTTCATTCTAATTTTAAATAATGTTAATATTTTCACCTATTAAAATCATACAATGTTTATAACTATATCATTAGGAGGCTTTATTGTGAAAATTTTTCTCCCTTTCTTCCTTGTTGCAGTTGTTTTAGTAATTGGTTATTTAGAATCCCCTCTTTTCAGTGAAAAAGAAGATGTTGTTACAAGCCTTCCTTTACCAGTTGATGAAACAACTTCAGCAAGCTCGCAGGAAAATGAACAAATAGAATTGGCAGCAGAGTTAGAAAATAAGTTTGTTGAAGTAACAGAAGAAGATGGATATACCGTTGAAGTGTATCAAGAGTATGAGATTTATAAAGATGCAGAAGGTAATGTTCTTGAAAGTGTTCCAACATCTAATTATCACTATTTGCGTTATAAGCAATAAAATTGCGGTTCCCTCTCTCTGCTAGTTTTCCCTAACATGAGAGAGAGAGGTTTTTATTGTAAAACTAAATCTTGCAAAAAAGTGCTCTACATAAAATCAAAGAAATATCTAATAACATGGAAAAATACCGGTGATGTATATGTTAAGCTATCAACACGATTAATATAGCTTTCTTTAAGCGTGTCTATTTTCTCCTGATCACCAATTAACAAATCACGCTTTAATACTGAGATCGTTAAACTTCCAAAAAATCCACTTAAACTAATGAGAATGCCAGATAAAATACCAAACTTCATATCAAGTGGTGTTAAATATGGATAGATAAAGTAGGAAACTACAGTTGTAACGATGGCTGCACAAATAAATCCTTCCCAAGTAATCGTTGGATTTGCTGAGGGTACTACTTTTCTCTTACCAATGTATAGTGAAATCAAGTAATGAACAATATCGTTTACTTGTGTTAGCAAAACAAGAAATAACACAAGATTTGCGCCATATTCAGGTGTTGCAAATTGATAATATGCGAGATGACTTAATCCAAACACCATTAACATTAAGCCCCACTGCGTTGAACTTACTGATCTAAGAAAACCACTCGTACCTTTTCCTAACAATCTTGGTAATGGTAAAAATAAAAACACATAAACGGGAATAAATACGATAAACATTCCATACCATCCGATCATTATCCAATAAAACTGAACCGGAATAGCCAAATATGCCCAAAGGAACAAACGTCTGTCTGCTTTTCTAGTTTTCATCATGGAGAAGTATTCTTTTAAAGCAAAAAAACAAAGAACCATTAAAGACAACAAAGACACAATAGGATTAAATAATGTTGCCATACAAAAAACGGCAAACATTCCCCACCATGTTTTCACTCTAACAAACACATGTGAAAAATCCTTTTCAGTTTGCTGTTTACTCATAAATATAAATACTAGATTTACAGTAATTAAACCGATAAAAATGATCGTCAAAGTCCACAAGGTTGTACTCAATTTTCCACCTACTCAAATTTAAAATCCTACTACAACTCATCGATTTTTCTTATAATAAGTCTCATTCCAGCAAACATGTTTCTTTAAATATGGAGGAAGTAGCTCCTTATTTATTCTGTTCGCAACTTTTCTTCATAAAAATGCTACCCTTATAATACAAAACACTTTCAGCAAACTATTTTAGTACTTTAGCATCTATAATTCAGAAAAGAGCTTATAATAAAGTATAAAATAAATTAGGAATTTCCAAAAGAGGGAAAGATATATGAAATCTACCACATATGTATATATTTTACTAACCGATACAGGTACCTTATTTACTAAATCAATTAAAAAATACACCAGGGCTCCTTATAATCATGCCTCTATCGCATTTAACCATGAGTTGACTGAAATGTATAGTTTCGGAAGGAAAAATCCAAGTAACCCAATTAATGGTGGCTTTGTCAAAGAAGATCTGTTCACTGGCACTTATAGTAAATACCCTAAAACAACATGTGTTATTTATAGACTAGAAGTTTCAGAACGAGAAGTAGAAAAGATGCGTCGAGTTCTTAATGTTTTTATAAAAAACAAAAAGAAATTTCTATATAATCTCGCCGGTGTCTTGGGAGTTTCATTAAATGAACCTATTGAATTTAGCAATTCTTATTTTTGTTCACAATTTGTTGCTGAAGTACTACACAGAGCAGGAATTAAACTATGGGATAAGCTACCAGCACTTGTTACTCCTGATGATTTTAGACAACAAAAAAAACTTGAGCTTATATACGAAGGAAAGCTGTTTGATTATCCTGCAATTAAGAATAAATGATTGAAGATGAGGTACTACAAAACAGAAAGAGGATGAGACATAAGTATTTAAGCTAATGAAAAACCCGAATTATTAGGTGATATGTCAATTAAACATTCGCCTAATAGTTCGGGTAATTATTTGCTGTCATCGATAGATTTTTTATTGCATACTAATTCTAAGAACTAGTGGAATGGAGCGGAAGACACTCGACTCCTACGGGAATTGAGGAAAGGCTGAGACCCCGCAGGCTTGCCGAGGAGGCTCAGCTTCCTCCCCGTGGAAAGCGAGTGTCTGCAGCGAAATGGAACGAACTTGTTTCTTTCAGCTTAACTGAGTTTAGATTTGTTCGTATTTTTGTATGACTTCTTTAATTATGTCACAGCCTCTCAGATTGTTTAGTTTAATTATATTATCTATCTATCTTAATTTTACGCAAAAATTCTTGTCTTTGTTGTTTACGAAAATGCTCTTTAACCATGTATCCTACACCCTCGTGGTTATTTGACCTAGTTACCCAGTCAGCAGCATGCTTAACTTCAAAGGGTGCATTCCACATAGCTACACCTAGCCCAGCTGATGTAATCATTCCCTTATCATCTTCGGCATCACCAATTGCCACAGTTTCTTCTAATGAAATCTTTAAATGCTTTGCTAACATTCTTAATCCATATTCCTTTGATAAACCTTTTTGAACGATTTCCAGCTTCTTTGGTTGTGTCGCTTTTACTTCTACTCCATCGAATGCTTCTGTGATTAATTGCTCTGCCTCTTCTTTTTCATCTTCCTTTGAAAAATGGACATCAATCTTTGTTGCAGACACAGGCTCATCACGAAGAGTATCACCTAATGAATCAACAAACTGTACAGGATAAAACATAGAATCTGATGTGTTAAGAATTGATTTACTAAGTAAGTTTGAAGCAATTTTTTTTCTATTTCCAATTGAATATCTTTCATGAGTTAGACGAATATTACACTTGAAATTTTCAAGTACTTGAACAAGATTAAACGTCATTTCTTCTGAAATTCTCTTTTCAAATAATGGTTCATCAAGATTATCAGCTATAAATGCTCCACCATGTGTAATAATGTATGAATCTAGCTTTAATGCTTTTGCAAGCTTTTTCGCAGATTGAAAATGCCTGTTCGTCACAAGTGTTACATAAACACCTTTATCTTTCACATACTCGATCGCTTCTTTCGTGGACGGCTGGAGGCGACCATTTGAACGAAGCAAAGTACCATCTACATTAAGTGCCAGTAATTTATAATTAGTCATTGCGGGTCCCCCTTCTACAGATGTCAAAAACCTATTATGAGGTTATGTCCCTTTTAGTAAAAATAGAACAATCAGTATTTACGAAAAGTGGAAACTCCTTGATGAATAAGACACTTTGTAAAAGACTACCCAGGAAAGTGAATGAGTGTAACAGAAGAAATCAGTCCCAATGTTTATAAGAGACAAATAAAAAAACAGAATGGAAAAATCCATTCTGTCATTTTTATGTACTTATTATTGCTCCATGCTTCCGTACAATTCTTCTAGTGGCTTCATGATAATTTTGTTTAGCTCTGTAACTACCATGCTTAAACGTTGTTCAGCTGCCATTAGTTGTGAAATCGTCTCATGCTGCTGAACAAGTTGAACTGATTTTTGTGCTTGTTCAATTTCTTCTTCAGAAATTTCTTGTCCAGACATTTGCTTTTGTTGAAGACCCAATTGAATGTTACGGAAGTTCTCAAACATTTTGCTTGCTGATTCATCCGCGTTTACTTGATCATAAAGCTTACGTAAAGCTTTGAATTCATCGCTTTCTCGTAAAGCTGTTTCTAAATTGTATGCAACATCATATAAGTTTTCAGGCATATGATGAGCCTCCTTTCTAGTTTTGACCCATGTAGGCTCTCCCCTACACTATAACAAACTATTTGAAAAATATCATATTATGCATGTGAAAAGAGGATTATTTCAAAAAAAGTTTTCTATTGTAATCTCAAAAAACACTATAAAAGAGGAATACACATTCATGTACATTGCCTCTTTCTTTTTTAAAATTAGGCTCTGTTAAACTTTGTTGTTGATTTCCGTTACAGGCATTCGCTTTCCCGGGAAAAAAGTACCTTTTTTCCTAGGTCCGGGAGCCTCCTCGTAAGCTGCGCGCCTGTGGGGTCTCCCTTTGACACGCTTCTCTAAGCAGGAGTCTCATATATTCACCTCCAATCAACAAAGTGCTAAAAATCAAAATTAACCTTTAACATAGCCTAAAATCAAAACAACATAACAATAATTGCTTGAAAACCACCGATAATTCCACCAAGTAGAGCACCTAAATACGTAATCATTTTAAATTCTTTGCGAGATATTGAGAGGATCATATCTTCTAAGCGATCAACAGCAAATGTTTCTACTTGTTCTTTGACAACATCCTCTAGTTTCAGCCTTTTCATCATCTCTTCCAAATGAGATACAAGATAATTTGTTGTTAATTCAATAGCTTTAGGCAGCCATTTGTTAATTAATATTTCCTCATTTGGTTTTAAATACGTTGAAAGGGGCTTTGTTAATAAATCATTAGCATTTACTATCTCAACAATACGATCAATAAGGCCTGATCCCTTTTCAATAACTCCCCATTTTGCATCAATCTCTTCTAGTGTCATTTCTTTAATACTCGTCCACTCACGAGCAATTAGTGTTGTTAACAGATTTTTCGTTTCTTGATTTTTCAGGAACTTAACGACTTCTGGTTGAACTTTATCAACTAGACTATCATTTCCAAGAAACATGCCAATCATATTACCTAGCATTCCTCTTGTTGATAAAAAATCTTCAATCATCTTTTTAAGCTTTTGTTTTCCTTCAGGACTTTCAAAGTATGTGATTCCTTTT
This sequence comes from Metabacillus litoralis, assembly GCF_007994985.1. Lineage (GTDB taxonomy): Bacteria > Bacillota > Bacilli > Bacillales > Bacillaceae > Metabacillus > Metabacillus litoralis. Next base: position 110,520 of record NZ_VOQF01000008.1, read on the forward strand.
TCAGTAATGAACGAAGCAACCTTTGGAATTGCTACATATAGATCGTCTTCCACATGCTCTGGCACAATTTCTTGCAGGGATTTCTTCTTATTTTCTCTTATCAATTCATTATATTTACTTTGGGCAAACACCTTTAGCTTACTATTAATAAGATCGTTGGAATTTTCAATAGATAAAGCTGTCATTATTTGCTCTGGTGTTTTGTCCGACTGTATAAGCTTTTTAACTTGAATTTCTCCCCAAGATTTTATTTGCTCTTGAAATTGTGATTGAAGAAATTTCCGTTTAATACCTTCTGCTGTTAATAGGTGCTCAACGACCATTTTCCCAAGCTGATTAGCAAGCTCCTGTCTTCTTTTTGGAATTAGTCCTGGTGTAAACGGTACTCGTTTTCCAAAAACAAAAATAGGCTTATACGGCCGAAAAAGCATCTTGATTGCCAATGAGTTTGTAACTCCTCCAATTGCTGCACCAATACTAATCATGATTAATACTAATAATAAATCTTTCATCACCATCTACCTTCCACCACTTCACCGATTTTGATTCCTTTTCATACGATGATATATAAACATCAGCCTATACACATTATAGAGCTTGTCTTAACACCGAGCAAATGAGGGATTTGCACATGAAACAAGAATTGATTGAACTATCACCATTATTAACAAATTCCAGGCCTTATATTTGTGAAATCACTGAAGGACTTCGCAAGCAACTAGGTTTGTCTAAATACCTTCAATCCTTGAAAATTAACTGTGGAATGCATACTGTTACATGTCCAGTCGTATTAATAAATGAGGATCATTTAAGTTTGTCTCTCACTGATAATATTTTAGATGAATTACACTTACCGAAACAATCTTTTAAGCTGCAAGCAAAACAGATTGACTCTGCCCAAATTAGGCTTGGACCAATTATTGGTGTGTTAACAGAGATTTCAACAAAGCAAGGATTGAATTTTGGGTCTATTCACGATTTTTGTCATGAACTTGCACGATATTGTCATGCTAATGGATGCTTACTATATATTTTTTCACTAAAAATGTACAACAAAGATCATATGACAGGCTACTGTTTTACTGACGACAAATGGGTAAAAACATCTGTACCATATCCAGACGTCGTCCACAACCGAATTCATTCTAGAAAACTAGAACACTCAAAAACATTTTTATCCGTTACATCTGATTTTATTGAAAATAAAACTCCTTATTTTAATGATCGTTTTTTAAATAAATGGGAGGTACATCAAATATTATCAGCAAGTGAACATCTCGTTCCTTATTTACCCGATAGTAAGTTACTCGAATCTAAAGCTATATTAGAACAAATGCTTCACGACAAGAAGGATGTTTTTATAAAGCCTATTAACGGAAGTCAAGGAAAGCGGATTTTTCGAGTGATTGAACAAGAAAATACCTCTTACTTATTAGACTTCACTACCTTTTCTGGAGAAATAAACAAACAATATGATAGCTTTTACCAACTTTTTTCTGCTCTTTATCCTAGATTAAAAAGAGAGGGTTTCTTAGTGCAGGAAACAATCAATCTAAAAAAATATAATAATCACACACTAGATTTCAGATTTTTATGTCATAAAAAGGATCAGCAAAATTGGAAAATTTCCTCAAGCGTTGCACGAGTTTCTGGTGATAACCAATTTGTTGCAAATCTTGCTAGAGGTGGGAGTATCCATCAAATCAAAAGTTTATTAGATGAGCTTTATGGTGAGAGAGATAGCTTGCATTTACGAAAATTATTAGCGGAATTGTCACTTGAGATTGTTGAAGTAATCTGTATCCAAGCTGGTGGTGAATTTGGTGAATTTGGGATTGACCTTGCATTAGATGCAGAAGGAAAACCGTGGATTATTGAGGTTAATACTAAGCCTTCTAAGTCAGAGGATGATCCTAAAAAGGGCAAGGTTCGTCCTTCTGCACGAGCGATTATAAACTACTGCCTTTTTTTGTATAACAAAAATTGATTTTCTTATTAGATGGAATAAGAAGGAACGAAGGGAATGACGTAAATGCAAAAGCAAACATTAGGATTTTTGATCATTAATAAAAAGCATGAAAACACGTATATCACTGAGATTGCAAAAAGAAGTGAGTTTTTTAATATAGATTGTGTACGATTTGAACCAATGTCAATTGATCCTGATTCTTTACTGATTAACGGAGAGAAATTCGATCAACCATCACAGCAGTGGATAAATTCATCCTTTCCAATTCCCTCTTTTATTTATGACAGATGCTTTTACAATAGTCATCATGCCTCAAAAAAAGGCAAACCAATTGTTGAGTGGCTTAAGAAAAACCCTACTACCACTTTTTTAGGATTTGGTTTACCTGATAAATGGAAGATTTATACTTCGTTAAGAGGTCAACAAACAATAGATTCCTATCTCCCACAAACAGAGCTCTTAAATGATCCAATTCAAGTGATTAAGCATTTAAAAGTATCAGGGCCTTGTATTCTTAAACCTATAAATGGCTCAAGAGGTGTAGGAATTATTGCTGTTAAGCAAGACTCAGAAAATATTACGATTACTTATCATAAAGGCCATGATAAAAAAACAAAGAATTTTTCAACACTAAAGGATTTATCAAAATGGTGTGAAAAGCTTATCTCTCAGCAAGCTTATTTGCTACAACCCTTACTTCCCTTAACAGATGCTAACAATTACCCTTTTGATATCAGGTTATTTCTCCAAAAAGATCAAAATGGAGAATGGAATTTAATTGAAAAAGGTATTCGCAAAGGATACCACGGATCATTTTTATCAAATTTAAATAGTGGCGGAGATCCTTTAAGCTTTGCTGATTGGTCTCAATCATTAACATATAAGCAAAAATATCTACTTGAAGATGAACTAGCAACAATTATCCACTCTTTACCACCATTACTAGAAAAGCAATTTAAACAGCTTTTTGAAATAGGTGTTGATATTGGCTATGCACAAGATGGTTCAATCTGGATACTTGATATCAATTCTAAGCCTGGTAGAAAAACATTTACCAAAACAAACCCTAAATTAAAAGAGAGGCTTTATAATGCCCCATTAAAGTATTGTCAGTTTCTTAGTAACGATACAACCGCTAAAGGAGTCGAGATAAATGACTGATATTTATTCTATCAATACATCAAACTCCGAAGATTTTATTGTATATCTCCCATTAACTTCAAAAAAAAATGATGAGATTAACACAATATCCTTTGGCACAATTACTATTTTATGTGAGGTACAATATCTGCCTGAGCTCCAAGATACAATTGTTATCTCAGAACAGCTGTGCAAAGAACTTCATCTTCCGAGCCATGGAAAAACTCACTTGATTTTCCATGAACAAACTCTCCATCTTGGACCATTAATTGGGATTTTTACAGCCGGTTTCACAGATTCACCTCTAAGACCTATTGGAGAACGTTCATTATTTTTTGCTAAGTTTTTATCCATTGATCAGTCAATTGGGTTATTCACTTTTGTTTTTGGAGCTCATCATATTGATTGGGAAAATGGAACTGTTGAAGGGTTCACACATGGTAAAGATGGCTGGAAAAAAAGTAGATTCCCCTTTCCAAATGCTGTTTATGATCGATTACCAAATAGAAGAATTGAAAACCATCAAGCTCTTAAATTAGTAAAAAAACGATTAACTGAGGAATACTCTATCCCATGGTATAATCCAGGATTTTTCAATAAATGGTCTGTTCACCAACTACTTATTCAAGATATGAAAGTCGCAAAATATCTACCTGAAACTATTCAACAACCTACAATTAGCCAAATGGAAGAATTACTTTCCATCTATCAAAGCATCTATTTAAAGCCTGAGAACGGAAGCTTAGGACTTGGTGTTTTTCAGTTAATGTATTCCCGTGAAGAGAATACATATTATTCACGATATCGAGATGAAAATGAAATAAATCGTTTAAGAAAATACCCATCAATTGAACATTTTTTAAAAATAGCTTTTAAAGATCGGCTTTTATCAAATTATTTAGCACAGCAAGGAATTAAGCTCATTCGCTTAGATGGAAAGTCCATCGATTTTAGAATTCATACGAATAAAAATGAGCATGGCGATTGGAAAATCACTGCTCTTGCAGCAAAGGTAGCCGGAAAAGGCAGTGTAACAACTCACTTAAACAATGGTGGTGTTGTTAAAACATTAGAAGAAATCTACGATGATCCCAAAGAACGCTTAAAAGCATTTCATGACTTAACTGAAGCAGCTATCCTTTTAAGTGAGAGTATCGATCATTCAATACCTGGTTTTATAGGAGAAATTGGTTTTGATTTCGGAATAGATCAAGAAGGTAGAGTATGGATGTTTGAAGCAAACTCTAAGCCTGGAAGATCCATTTTTACACATCCAGAACTAGTAGATGCAGACCTATTATCAAGAAAGAGCTCTCTGCAATACGGATATTATTTGACAAAAAAAGCGATCTTTTCCCCAGAGGATATTATAAATGAAGAAGTATAACTATTTTCCGTTAGTTGGAATTCTAGCTAGTAAAGGTAGAGAAAGTAATAGCTTCCGTGGTGATGCTGTCATGTTTAAAGCAATACAACAGGAGCTTATGAATAAAGGTGGCCTTTCCTTTGTCTTTACAACAGATGATATACAAGATAACAGCATAATAGGTTATGTATTTTCAGAAAAAAATAAAAAATGGGGAAAGGCATCTTTCCCTTTTCCACCTATCATCTACAATAAAATTTCATCTAGAATGGATGAAAAAACAACTGAATTTATAAAATTACAACAATCCTATCAACAAAAGAATAAGACCTTTTTTAATCCTTATTTTTTTAATAAATGGCAATGTTATCAGGCTTTAACAAAAGAACAAAAACTTCAAACGTATCTTCCAAAAACATGGCTTCATTTAAACAGCTCATTTATCCTGGACTTACTTAAGCTCGGTGCAATATATGCAAAGCCTATAAAAGGACGTAAAGGTAAAGGCATTTATAAGCTAAAAGAACAAGATAAAATGTACTATATCTTTACTAAAGATACCTTCAAAACTTATCATAAAAGTTCCTTCTTGGATGAACTGGAATACATCATCCATAAAGATTATATTTTGCAACAGGAAATTAAAACAGATACTATAGAAGGCTGTAAATATGATTTGAGAATTCATTCTCTATATTCTTCTGGTTCCTATCAGATAACAGGTATTGGTGTGAGAAAGGCAGCAAAAAATTCAATTATCACTCATGTTCCCAATGGAGGAGAAATCATTTCATTTGCTAGTGTAGGTGATAAAATTTCAATTAACGAGCTGAATCATCTCACAGAGCTTGTGGGTAATTCCCTTAGTAAGAGCTTTGGATTTGTTGGTGAATTTTCAATGGATATCGGCATCACGCCACATGGTAAGCCTTACATATTTGAAGTGAATTCAAAACCTATGTTATTTGATGAAGGAAACATCCAGAAAAAAAGAATAACTGGCCTTACTGAGCTATTTATTGAACTTGCAAATAAAAAACAATAATTACCAAAAGGTATTTTTCCTTTTCATGCCGTATATTTTATATAGCTAGGAAAGGAGCGAGAAAATTGATTACACATTTTCAATATAAACCTTTATTTAAACAAGCAAATTTACCAGGTTGGAGAATCTCCTTTTATTTTCGAGGTACTCAATACGATGGAATTTATCATAAAAATGGACAAATTGAATGGGGATCTATTCAACCTCCAAAGGAAGAAGAATTAGCTATTCATACACAAATTCACGAATTAATGCTTTTTCATGTATATGAATGATACAAACTCCTAACGTACAAAATACTGTGTATGAGGAGGCATAAAAAGATGACTGACAAACATGACGATGTAAAACAAGATGTGAATTATGAAGGAAAGAACAAAGCCTACCTAGATATTGATCGAATGATTAATGAAGGCCTTTCTGGTGGCTCTGTTCATATGAGAGAGGAAACAACTAATATTGAAGAAGCTAGAGATCTAAAAAAAGAGGATCCACCATTTGAAGCGGAATGATTAAAAGCAAGTAAAAATCCCCCTCATTATTTATTACTAACTTGTCCTTAAACCAATGAGGGGGATGGCTTTTTAATGATACTCTCACTTCTCCAATGTAATAAGATACCAGCCTGCTTCTTTCACAAGAGGTGAAAATGATGTTACCCCTAAGTCTACATTTCCGGCAATTTTCTTAATCTCTTTTTTTGTAGGCAAAGGATAAAGGTTTTCATAAGCAGAGAAAAAACTATTAAAGATACTCGAAAATTGCTTTCCATGCTTCCCATTTTTGATCGGAGTTATGATCGATATTATACCTCCTTCAGATAACCACTTCCCTATATGTTTAAAAAGCTTCTGTCGTTCTTCCATTGATAAATAATGAAGTAAATTATGAACCAAAACCAAGTCAGCTTTTGTGTCAGGAATCCAGTCAAAAGCATTTCTACATTCAATGTTTACTTTATCTAATGAATCAGACCTAGCTTGTGCTTCCAAGGCAACTTCTTCATTCACTTCTAACCCATGCATATTTATTTGTGGATATCTATCTGCTAGTCTTTGTAAATATCCACCATGTCCACAGCCTACATCAACAATTTCTTGTATCTTATTTTTCTTCACTAATTTTGATATTTTCCTTAAAGCTATTTGCTCTAACATTGAGGAAGTTTGTGCCACTACCGTTCCATGTAATTCCTCGTTAAAGACATGTTTCTTATTCGTTTTCATCATTGAAGGGTAACTTAAGAGAGTAGGAATATGTAATTCCATCATTTCTTTTAAGATCGCCCCAGTTGAGCGTGTATTTTTCTTTGGTGCTGGTAACATCATTTTCTTTATCGTTTGGAATCTTCCTTTTGATCCTTTTTTCATATAAGAAATAGCTACACCAACGTCAATCCATCTTTGCAGGAGATCTTCTTGTAAGCTATATTGTTCTGCTACTTGAGAAACTGTTTTTGGTTTTTTAAAAGCTGTATATAAATTTAATTCATACCCAATGTATGCGTGCCAGCTGTATAGAAATGGAATATTTCGTTTCATCCAACCTCTAGCTTTGATTATTCGAATATACTCAGCAATCATTTGCAACTCCTCCTTTGTATCTCCATGGATAATCCTCTTTCATTGTGAACAAATGATCAGATTGAAGCATATGTTTCTTCTGAAAAGAACGCGCTGGTAATAAACCAAGTTGAATGAATCTTTCATATAAAGACTCTTTCCACATTCCTAACCCTGAAATATTAAGCATTTGCTTGTAATGAAGCATATGGTCATTTTCCATCTGTTTAAACCCACGACCACGTATTTTTGTAAAATAACGAAACGGCTTTGAGTATGCAAGTGCTGCTAAGTGACTAAGATTTAATAAATGATCAACTCTAGGTTTTCTTACCTTTTCAAACCAGTTAAGATGCTTTTCGGAATAATCACTTTGTTCATCCATCCAGCAAATTAAATCACCTAAAGCATCTCCATCTTGAATAGCTAAATTCATCCCTTCACCTGCCATAGGATGTACAGTATGTGCTGCATCACCGATGATCACCTTATTGTGTTTAGAATAAGCTTTTGCATGATATTGAAAGGGAATCATTAATTGAATTTGCTTCCAAGAAGGAATTTGATTAATAAAAGTATCTAGCTCTGGACAAAGAGAAATAACTCTATCAAAAAATTCTTCAATACCCTTCTCCTTAATTGCCTTATATTCTCCCGAAGGAATCAAATAAACTGACCTTACCTTATTATCAGGTAATGGAAATAAACCTAAAAATGTATCTTTGGTTGAAATCATTTTTCCTTCAGTTAAATCACTCGGTCTAGGAAAAGTTACAGTTAAGAAATGATGATCATACATTTGCTCTTTGATATCATTTCCAATGTACTGTCTTACTTTTGATCTCCTTCCCTCTGCCCCGACAAAAACCTTTGCATTTATTTGTAGAGTTGACCCATTATAATTAATTAAGGCTTTATCTTGATTAACAAATTCTGTAAACCTTGCAGGTTGATAATAATGAAACGTTGTATATTTCATCGCATTACTCAATATAATTTTCTTTAACTCTTCATGAGGAATCATTAAACCATAGTTAAACGGTGTACTGATCACGCGATAATCCATCTTTGATTTTCCTCTATGCTGATAATAGCCTGATTTATTTTTCTTTTCTTCAACTGAAATGGTGTGAAGTGGATGACCATTCTTTCTAATTTCTTCTGCTATATTTAATCTTCGAAATATTTCTAAGCTCTTAGGCTGTAACAGTTCCCCCTTATACGTATGGGAACTTCCCTTTTGTTGTTCAACTACAGTCACATCGATTCCACACATCGCTAGCCTTAAAGCAACCGTTAAACCACCAACTCCTCCACCAATAATTAAAACATCTGTATTCATTTTTTCACCCCTTTAATTGCTTGGTTTGTTTTCCCCTACTAAAAACTCAACGAAACCTCTAAACTCTCTACTAAAGATTTCTTAAGACTTGGCTCTGTTAAACTTTGTTGTTGATTTCCGTTACAGGCATTCGCTTTCCGCGGGCGGTCCGGGAGCCTCCTCGGCGCAAGCGCCTGCGGGGTCTCCCTTTGACACGCTTCTCCCGCAGGAGTCTCATGCCTTTCACTCCAATCAACAATGTGCTAAAATCAACATTAACCTTTAACATAGTCTAAGACATAAAAAGACTGACATTTGTCAGTCTTCATCACATGATTGTTTTCCTAATTTAAATTGATCTAAAAACTCGTTATATCCTTCTATCTTTCCTTCTATCTTCGCAATTGTAATCTCATCTAAATTTTCCTCATCTAGCTTTTGACAATTTTCTTTTATCATTGTTTTTACATAAGATGCTATTGCCGTTTCGTTAAATGTTTCTAGCATATTAAAGCCTCCCTATTATTCGTCTTTATTCTTCTTTACCCTTTTTAAAAAAAGAATAACTTGTGACAATCATTCAATTTCCTTTTAAGCAATCCATTTCTTTTCTATAATGTTAATAGAACTTATTGCGCGAAATGAGGAGATTTTATGCTAGAAAGATTAATGCAACATTATAAACATGCAATGACAACAAGTTATTCTCCTAATGACTCAACATATGAATGGTTTCAAACTGAACTTGGACAAACCTTTGGAATTCTAAAGTCTTCTCTATCAGAAACTGAGAAAGAATTACTAGTCACCCTTTTTCACCAAATCCAAAAAACTAATGAAGGTAACTTTTCAGTTAGTCAACAAAAATGGTACGACTTTCTGTTTTCAGAAAAACCAATTGATACTCCTCCATTGGCTGCTGAACAAAGTAATGTTCGTTTTTACTATTTTTATTTAACAAAACCAATTGATGATAAGCAAAGCTTTGAGGAGGCAGTTCAAGGTATATTAAATTCAGATCTTATTCTTTGGTTGAACTCTTCACAAGGTATCATAATTGAAGAAAAACCTACTGCTATTTTAGAAATGGACTCCTTAAAGAATTTAAGTGATACGCTAACAAGTGACTTCTATGTGGAGCCATTCTTATACATTGGACAACTTCAAAAAAATGACTCTTATCTTAGAGAAAAGTTCAAGCAAGAGCAAAACTGCTTTCAAACTGTACATCACACTTCAAACCGTGAAAGAGTGATAAGCTTTTATGAAGCGCTCCCCTTACTTGTGCTCAAATCACCTTCAAAAATTAGTGGGAATTTATTATCAAATCATTTGGTAGAGGCTCTTGAGGATAATGAACTTATTCATACAATAGAAGCATTTCTTCAATCAAACTTAAATGCTTCGTCAACGGCAAAAAGATTATTTATTCACCGGAATAGTCTTCAATATCGTTTAGAAAAACTACTAGAAAAAACAGGTATTGATATTAGAATATTTTCTAATGCTGCATTTATATTTTTAGCAATAATGGTTGCTCGATTAGAAAATAAATGATTACTATATTTCTTTGAATTACAAGTTGCACAAAAAGGCTGATTTTTTTTCGTGCAACTTGTACGTTTACTTTATTCTTTGAAATCCCTTACAATGAAATCAAGTTAAAACGCTTTCAGAAATAGGGAGGAATAGAAAATGGCAGAGATTCAATTAAATAATATTTATAAAATTTATGATAATAAAGTAACAGCAGTAGAGGATTTCAACCTTCACATTCAAGATAAAGAATTTATCGTATTCGTTGGTCCTTCAGGTTGTGGTAAATCAACTACACTTCGTATGGTTGCAGGATTAGAAGAGATTTCAAAAGGAGATTTCTTCATCGATGGAAAACGTATGAATGATGTTGCACCAAAAGATCGTGATATCGCAATGGTATTCCAGAACTACGCTTTATATCCACATATGAATGTTTATGACAATATGGCATTTGGATTAAAGCTTCGTAAATTACCTAAAGACGAGATTGAGCGTCGTGTAACAGAAGCAGCTAAAATTCTTGGCCTTGAGCAATATTTACAACGTAAACCAAAAGCTTTATCTGGTGGACAACGTCAGCGTGTTGCACTAGGTCGTGCAATCGTTCGTGATGCAAAAGTATTCTTAATGGATGAGCCTTTATCTAACCTTGATGCTAAGCTTCGTGTAGCGATGCGTGCTGAAATCACTAAACTACACCAACGTTTACAAACAACTACAATTTACGTAACACATGACCAAACAGAAGCAATGACAATGGCTACACGTCTTGTTGTATTAAAAGATGGTGTGATTCAACAAGTTGGTTCACCTAAAGAAGTTTATGACAAGCCTGAAAACTCATTTGTTGGTGGATTCATCGGCTCACCTGCAATGAACTTCTTTAAAGGTAAGCTTGGTGATGGTAAATTCACAATGGGTACTACTACTGTAGATGTTCCAGAAGGTAAAATGAAATACCTTCGTGAGCAAGGATATGTAAACAAAGATATCCTTATGGGAGTTCGTCCAGAAGAAATTCATGATGAGCCAGTATTCATCGATTCTTCTCAAGGATCAAAAATCACAGCGAAAATTGAAGTAGCTGAATTAATGGGTGCTGAAACAATGCTTTACTCTGAAATCGATGGGCAAACTTTCGTAGCACGTGTTGACTCTCGTACAGATGTTAAACCTGGTCAAGAACTTGAACTAGCTTTAGATATGAATAAAGCTCACTTCTTCGATATTGAATCAGATTTAAGAATTCGTCCAGCTGGAGAAAAATAATAAATAAACAAAAGCCATGTTCTACTTGAACATGGCTTTTGTTTATTCACCTATAGATTTAGTTTCTTGATGTTGACACCCAAGACAATAAAAGTAGTGGATGCACTCGTGATTTTCTAAGGATTTTTCATAACCATCAAATAATTTCATTACATCTATATCCATATACGCGCTATAATCATCAAAATAATCTATAACCTTTCCTTGATCTTCCATTAAACTTTGACAATTAGGACATTGAAATGACTTCGTCTCAAATCCATTACATAAAGGACATAACCCCATCCTTTCATCTCCTTTAACTCTAACTCTTCATACGATTAGATTCTCTCAATAGTGGCTCAATTATGTAATGTTCAAAAGCTGATGCATTAGTATCCTCTTTAATACTTGTATTTGGAATAAAATTTTAAAGTCACTACTTTTGCTCCATTCACTATACAGAACTCATATCAATAAATTATCATTGTAAAAATCTACGTTACTCAAGCTTTTTTATCGTCATTTATTCAAATTGATAAGAATTACAGGCTTTCATACATCGGTTAGAACATCAGAAATATAACGATGATTCTTTATTTTTTCACATGAGAAAAATTTACCAAAAAAAATGTGTATATAAACTTAAAAATCATCCATAATACTTAGTAACAACAAAGCAACACACATTATTAACTAAAGCAAATTATCTTGATGGGTTACGCCGAGTTAGGCGGTGAAGTACAACACTTCATAAGTTTGGTGCAAATCCAACTAACCCAACCATTAAAAAACTATTATGAGGAGATGAATGACAGATGGCACAAAACAGTTCAAACAACAGCAATTCGTCTAACCAACTAGTAGTACCAGGAGCTTCTCAAGCAATTGATCAAATGAAATATGAGATCGCTTCTGAATTCGGCGTTAACCTTGGTGGAGAAACTACTTCTAGAGCTAACGGTTCTGTAGGTGGAGAAATCACTAAGCGTTTAGTATCAATGGCTCAACAATCTATGAGCGGTTATACTCAACAATAACAATTAAATATATTTGGCTAAGAGGCTGGCACTTTGTGTCAGCTTCTTCTTTTTGTGGATTTTTTCACGGTAATAAGTATCAAACAAGTTCTGAAAACCATATAGTATAAAAACATCCATTCTTCCTTTTTAACTATCGATATTCGTTCAACAAGGAAATCATCAAAAAGGAGCGGATAATTATGCTCGACTCTGTAGATTGGAAGCAAGTTGCTTTTGTTGGATATACTTTATTTCATGAATATGTTGTTTATATACGATTTCCCCAGGTTTATTACTGGGAAGAAGCTAAAAAGAAACTATAATATAATCTTAAAGGCTGACAGTTTTTATGTCGGTCTCTTTTTTATTGGCTCTGTTAAACTTTGTTGTTGATTTCCGTTACAGGCATTCGCTTTCCGCGGGCGGTCCGGGAGCCTCCTCGGCGCAAGCGCCTGTGGGGTCTCCCTTTGACACGCTTCTCCCGCAGGAGTCTCATGCCTTTCACTCCAATCAACAATGTGCTAAAAATCAACATTAACCTTTAACATAGCCTTTTTATTAACCCCATATTAATGCCTTTAATTTTTATTACCATTCAAATATTTTTTATTTTTCTCTAAATAAAGTATGATCTTTATAAGAGGCTCTTTTCTGAAAGATTGTTGTTAATTAACGTAATTTCCTGTTAGAAACAATGTTGTTTTCTTATAAAAGTTACGAATACAAGAAGAAAAGATGCCTCTAGACTTTATACAGTGCTGTTTTCTTCATATTACAAAAAGCAAAACAGTATACGAAAACAGCCTTATAAGAAGTTTTTCCAGGTAAATTAAATTTGTTTTAGAGGTGAAATAAATGAAAGTTGCATTATTAGGAGCTACAGGTCGGGTAGGTACTGAAATTTTATCTTTCCTTTTAAATGATAAATATGAAGTTTCGACTTTAACTCGAACACCAGAAAAAATACATACTACTTCTCCATTACTATCTGTAATAAAAGGAGATGCAAAAAATTACGAAGATATCCAAAATGTTATCGATGGTAACGACCTTGTAATTAGTGCTCTAAACACTGACGGAAGTGATACCCTTTCAATCACTACCCCACATCTTATAAAAGCGATGAAGAAAAAAGGACTTCATCGCATCATTACGATTGGTACAGCTGGGATTTTACAGTCACGAATAGAACCAGAAGTCTTTCGATTTCAATCAAGTGAATCCCGTAGGAAAACAACTAGAGCAGCCGAAGAGCATTTAAGAGTGTTTCAGCAGCTCAATGCCAGCTCTCTAAATTGGACAATCGTCTGTCCAACATATCTTCCAGATGGTAAGTTAACAAAAAAATATCGCTATGCAGCTGATTTCCTACCTGAAGCTGGAAGAGAAATCTCTGTACAGGATACTGCGCATTTTGCATTTAAACAAATAGAAAATCAGGAGTTTGTAAAAAAGCGAGTAGGCATTAGTTATTGATGTTTGATCGAACTTTCGTATGATTGAATCCACTTTTCTCTCGTCTGTTTGCTTGCTAAAGGTCATCGTCCACTCGATGATGACCTCTAACACACCTATTGCCTTGCTTATAGCTATACAATTACGGTAACTTCAAATTTTTAATATGATTTTCCACAATTAACAGCATAAAGAAAGAGGCTGGGACAAAATTATATAAGCTAATGAAAAATCCGAATTATTAGGTGATATTTTAATTAATCATACACCTAACAGTTTGGGTTTTTATTTCCTGTCTTCAATAGATTTTTTGATTTTGCATACTATTTTTTAAGATCTAGTGGAATGGAGCGGAAGACATTTGACTCCTGCGGGTGCAGAGGAAAGGCTGAGACCCCACAGGTGCGCAGCTTACGAGGAGGCTTAGCTTCCTCCCCGGCGAATCTTATGTCTGCAGCACAATGGAACGAACTTGTTTTACAGCTTAACTGAATTTAGATTTATACGTCTTTTTGTATGACTTCTTTAAATATGTCCCAGTCTCTTTCTTCAACATATATCTATTGAAATCCTCATCAATCTCATCGATTACTCTTCTATTGTCACAGCTGTACCATAAGCAATTATTTCTGATGCATTTTGCATAACCGCAGACGATTCTAATCTCATACAAACAATTGCATTTGCGCCTTTTGCCTTTGCATCATCAACCATTCGACCGATTGCTTTTTGTCTAGCTTCTTCCATCATTTCTGTGTATTCCTTTAATTCTCCACCGACAATGGTTTTTAACCCAGCCATAATATCTTTACCTATATGCTTTGATTGAACTGTGCTTCCTCTAACAAACCCCTTATATTCTTTTGTTACTTTACCTGGTACTGTTTCAGTAGTTACGATAATCACTTTCATCATCCTCCTTTTTTTCATCCAGTCTAAGCTTAATAAATGCAACAAGTAAGACAGCCAATGATAGGAAATACACAAGAAACAATCCAATTGCAATAGTTATATTAATAAACAAAAAAATAATGCCAATAATCTGGGTGAAGACTGCAGTAATCATACTTATGTATTTTACTTTTTCCATCTTCATCTTCCTTTCTTAACAATACTTTAACTATACCTTTTTTTAGCAAATTGTTGAATTATTTTTATGATCTTAATAACTACTTTTTTATAAAAATGACTAGGACTATTTTATCATTTTATTTTGTAAGTGTTTTTATTTTATGAAGTAGAGGTATTAAACGACTAACAACAAATTACAGAAACTTTAAATGGAGGTTTTTGAGATGAACAAGCAATTATCTATTAACTTGCAAATAGAAAATCAATTACGTATAGATCAAGTCATTAAAATCAATCAACTTGCCAAATCATATAACGGTAAAATTTATTTACTAACTAAAAATAAAAGTGAAATAAACGCTGGTAGCCTCCCTACTTTAATTACATATCTTTTAACAGTAAAAAGTGGACAGGTTCTTAGCGTAGTAATCGATGGCCCTTATCCTCAGCTTAAATTAAATGATTTAAAACAGATTTGTTCTTCAACAGTTGTAATGCAAAATCACAGAGTGTTACAGCCAGCATTGAAAATGAAGATTTAAATGAGTTTGTCTAATAAATATATACAAGGTGGTGAGTTTTAATGTTACGTACGATTTTTATGATTGTCGGTGCCATTGTCGTAATTGGCTTTTTAATTGGCTTAATCTTTTAATGTCAAATTCAGATTAAATGATTAGATTTATGAATATAGGGAAATTAACTAGTATCACATAAGAAAGGATGATGAAACTTGAAAAAATTTCAACATTTAGTTGTTGCATATGACGGAACTGACGATAGTAGAGAAGCACTAGAACTCGGAATTGATATGAGCAAACAATTACAATCATCTCTTTCGGTTGTTAACATTCAAAAAGAAACCACTTTTACTGAAGTGACAAACAGTGACAGATCGGGCGTGTTTCCACCTACAAGTACACCTCCAGTTGGCGGCTTGAATCATTATCCAGTTGTACCAGTTCCAATAGAAGAACCAGATACGAGAGAACGAGAGTATTCAGAAAAAGAAGCAGCTTTAAGAAGTGAAGCACAGCGAATACTAGATGACCATAATGTTGATGGTGAAGTTAAGGTGGCATATGGTGAACCTTCAGATGAAATTGTCAATTATGCAAAAAACAATGATGGTGATTTGATTATCATCGGCAGTAGAGACATAAGTGGATTGAAGCGACTTATATTTGGTAGTGTAAGTGAAAAAGTATCTCACAGTTCAACAATTCCCGTGTTAATTGCTAAATGAAGCAGAGATTAAATTCTCTGCTTATTTTTTTAGGCTAAAAAATAATCTTTTTCTTCAATAAATAGAACTATAGCAACAATATTTCAGAATAAAACATCTATTTACAGAATTCCCTAAAAATATCTAAAAATCAACCGATATACCTAGTAAAGACAATAAAGAATAATTGGGTAAAGGGGATTTAAAATATGGGGATTCTTCCATTTAAAAAGGATAAAAAGACAGCAGCTTCATCTTTAGAGAAAAATAATAGTGAGTTAATGTCACAGGTTTCATTAAAAATTAGTGAACAAGAACTACGTAAACAATTAGATATGACCGGATTAACAAAGGATGATCTTTATCTAGCACTTACGTTAAAGCCTTATATCCAAGAAAATATTGATCAAATAGTAACTGCTTTTTATTCTTCATTCGAAGCTAATGAAGGTTTAATAGAAATAATCAATAATTATAGCTCCGTCGATAAATTAAAAGGAACACTTAAAGAGCATATTTTAAAGATATTTAATGGTCGTTTAGATGATGAAGATGTAATTCGTATGAGAAGGATTGCCCACATACATGTTAAAATAGGTCTTGAAGCAAAATGGTATATGGCCGCATTTCAACAGCTTTTTGCTTCAGTTATTAATACTGTTGAATCGAAGCTTGCAACGAAGGAAGATGTTATTTTAACTGTTCACAGCTTAAGTAAATTATTTAACTTTGAGCAACAAATTGTGTTAGAAGCTTATGATAATGAATACGCGAAACTTCAAGCTGAAATCGACTTACAAAAGGAACAAATTCGTACAGATGTGAATACGTTAGCTGAACAACTTGCTGATTCTAGTGAAGAAACTAATGCATTTATTCAAGAAATTCTTGCTCAATCAAAAGAAATTGCCTCCTATTCTATTGATCGTTTTGAAGTGGCAGCTACAGCTGAAGACCAAGCACATAATGGAAAGAAAGATTTAGAAAAACAAAATGAATTAATGACATTTATTGAAAAAAGTACAGAAGACATCATTCAACAAATGAAATCTTTAGAGCAAACTTCTGAAAAAATCAATAATGTTGTTGGAATCGTTACTTCAATTGCTGAACAAACAAACTTATTAGCATTAAACGCTGCTATTGAATCCGCACGTGCTGGTGAATATGGTAAAGGCTTTGCTGTTGTTGCGAGTGAAGTTCGAAAGCTTGCTGAAGAAACAAAGAACTCAGTTCAAGGTGTCTCAAGCTTAATTACCAATATTCATACTCAAATAGATAGCATGTCTAGCTCTATAAACAATGTGGCTGACCTTACAACGAAAGGCACAACACAAATGAACGAAATGAATTCATTCTTTGATTCAATTGTTGAAATTATGAACAATAATAAACAACAAAGTGAGCTAGCAAAAACAGATTTAACAAACTTCACTAATATCATTAATGATGTCTCAAACTCTATTTCTCAAATAGCTAATACTTCTGATAGCTTAAAGCAAATGGCTAAAACAATGTAAAGCTATTTAGGATTTAAAAAGTAATATTTTAATAAGCTTTTGAGGCTGGGACATAATTAAAGGAATCATACAAAAGGACGAATAAATCTAAATTCAGTTAAGTTGAAAGAAACAAGTTCGTTCCATTGCGCTGCAGACACTCCATTCTCCGGGGAGGAAGCTGAGTCTCCTCAGCTACGCCTGCGGGGCCTCAGCCTTTCCTCTATTCCCGTAGGAGTCGAGTGTCTTCCGCTCCATTTCACTAGTTCTTAAAAATAGTATTCAAAATCAAAGACAGCAAAATAAAAACCCGAACTATTAGGCGAATGATTAATTGAAATATCACCTAATAATTCGGGTTTTTCATTCGCTTAAATACTTATGTCCCAACCTCTCTTTATTTTCGGTAAAAAAGTAGTATTGTTGAGATTTTCTATTACTTAGCGATTAATATTCGTGAAGAATACTTACACTGTCAAAAATAACCTTTTTTAAAATTGTTACTTAATTAAAGGAACATTTTCAATCATTTTCATTCTTTGCTATTATTTTTTATATTTTCAAAATAATTGATATATTAAAAAATTAATATACTTCTACAATATATGAAATTTTCATACATTAAATAATGTAATTGACTTAATTTATTAGATTGATATAATACTTTTATACAAGAAAGCAAAAAAGCGTTGAAGTTATAAAGGAGTATCAATCATGAATCAACACAAGAGATTATTTGGCTTTAAAGAGGCTATTTTTATTTTATTTTTAATTTTAGGTATTATTTTTACAAGCTTATTTATTTGGAAAACAGAGCCACATATATCATTACTTATTTGTTTAGTTGTTGTTGGCTTTTTAGCTTTATTAAAAGGTTATAAGTGGAAAGAACTAGAAGTAGGGCTTGTCAAAGGAATTCAAAATGGCGTTCAACCTATACTTGTTCTCTCTTTAATTGGTATTTTAATTGGGGCATGGATGAGCAGTGGAACTATACCAACTGTAATGGCATATGCCTTAACTATTATTAATCCTAATTATCTTTTAGTTACTTCCTTATTTTCTTGCATGATTATCTCAAGTCTTGTTGGTAGTTCCTTTACCACTGTAAGTACTGTTGGAGTGGCCTTAATGGGAGCAGGAATGGCAATTGGCTTGCCAGTAGAATGGGTTGCAGGTGCAGTAATTTCTGGTGCTTGCTTTGGTGATAAAATGTCACCAATGTCAGACACTACGAATTTTGCGTCAGGTGTTTCTTCTGTAAAATTGTTTACCCATATTCGTCATATGACATACACAACAATTCCAAGTATCATCATTACAACATTGATTTTTTTCATTCTTGGACGTTTAGCAGTGATTGATACTACGTCAATAAATGAAACAAAAAATATGGTGAATTTAATTAAAGACCATGTATCCATTAGTAGTATTACACTATTGTCCCCTATTATAGTTATTTTTCTTGCGGTAAAAAAAGTGCCGGTTATTCCTGCATTAGTTGTGGGTGTATTGACCGGCGGGATGACAGCCATTGGTTTTCAAGGGGTTGAGCTTGGTGAATTTCTTCAAGTTCTTCAAAATGGTACTGCATTTCCTATTGATCATCAAGTTGTTAGCAATATGCTAAACCGCGGTGGTTTACAATCGATGATGTGGTCTATTTCCCTTATCTTGATTGCATTTGCTTTTGGAGGTCTTTTAGATTCGTTAAGTATCATTTCTACCCTATTAAATGGAATAATCGATAAAATTAAAACCAAAGGACAGCTTATCTCCTCTACTGCTGCTTCTTCTGTTGGTGTAAATCTACTAACTGGTGAACAATATTTATCCATTCTTATTCCTGGTCAATCCTTTAAAGACTTATATGACAAATTAGAAATTGATCGGAAATATATGTCTCGTACATTAGAGGATGCTGGCACTTTAATTAACCCTTTAATTCCATGGGGCGTTAGTGGTGCTTTCTTTGCACAAACTCTTGGCGTACCTGTTTTAGAGTTTCTACCTTTTGCTTTTTTCTTATATATATCTTTTTTCTTTACACTTGGATTTGGATTTAAAACAAAAAACCGGGCATAAAGCTTGGTTTTTTTCATTGGAAATTTTTTACTTATTCAGGTTATCCTCAAGACCCTCTTACTTTCTTTCAGTGTTTCATCAAAAAAATCCTTATGATTTCTTTATGATGCACTTCTCCAATATTCTATCAATCACGATAATTTTCGACATTTAGAAAGTATTTGTTGATAAATTTACCAAGGTGCTTTATTATGTAATATAGAAGATTAATTCACTATATATTGACGAATTAATTAAGAAAACAACTATATATTGTATAAACTAAGTTTTAGGCGCCTATGTGGCTGAAATGGGAATCTGGTGAAAATCCAGAGCTGTCCCCGCAACTGTAAATGTGACGAACTGAGAAAACCACTGTACATATGTATGGGAAGGACTCGTAGTAGGATGAGCATAAGTCAGGAGACCTACCTACTACTTATGAATGTTTCAATTTCTTCGGGGACTGAGAGGATGGGACGATAGTAAGTAACTACGGGTATGTCTACCCTTTTCTTCCTTATCTGTCGTTTTATCTTGTCTGTTCCTTAACAGAAGATTAATACGAACTGATGGAGGAATACTTATGACTACTGTAACAACCCCAACAATCATCGATCAACTAAATGGTGATGAAGCTTTTGATATGGACAAGCTTGCATCATTTATACACAATATACAACAACAATTCCCCTCTCTTGAAATAGAGCATTATTTAAATCGAATTCAAAATACAATTTCCCAAAGAGATTCTTATACTTCTGATCAGCTAACAAACCTCTTAATCTTAGAAGGTTTATCTCAAATCAATGAACAAGATCCCGATTGGACGTATTTTTGTGCTCAAATTTATTTATCAAAACTATATAAAGACGCTGCATCCAATAGAGGCTATAACAAAGAAGATAAATATGGTAGCTTATATCATTTAATTTCTACACTAGTTGAAAAAGGTCTTTATCATCCAAAATTACTTAAGCAATATAGTAAAGAAGAAATTGAACAAATTGGATCTTACATTAAACCAGAACGAGATCAATTATTTACATACATAGGACTTCGCACTTTGGCAGACCGCTACTTAACACGAGATTTCACTAAGGAATTATATGAGCTACCACAGGAACGTTTTATTATTATTGCGATGACACTTATGGCAAATGAAAGTAAAGAAAGACGTTTAGAGCTTATTAATCGAGCTTATTGGGCAATGAGTAATCTTTATATGACTGTTGCAACTCCAACATTATCTAACGCTGGTAAACCTATTGGACAGCTTTCAAGTTGTTTTATAGATACAATAGATGATAGTTTACAAGGAATTTTTGATAGCAATACAGACATTGCAAACCTATCCAAATCAGGTGGAGGAATTGGCGCTTATTTCGGTAAAATACGTTCACGTGGCAGTGATATTAAAGGCTTTAAAGGTGTTTCATCAGGTGTTATTCCTTGGATGAAGCAACTGAATAACACAGCTGTAAGTGTTGATCAACTAGGTCAAAGAAAAGGTGCAATCGCTGTTTATTTAGATGTATGGCATAAAGATATCTTCTCATTCCTAGATTCAAAACTTAATAATGGTGATGAGCGTATGAGAACACATGATTTATTTACAGGTGTTTGTATTCCGGATTTATTTATGGAACAAGTTGAAGCTCGTGCTGATTGGTACTTATTTGATCCACATGAAGTTCGTCAAGTGATGGGCTATAGTATAGAAGATTACTATGATGAAGAAAAAGGAAATGGAAGCTTCCGTGATAGATACTGGGAATGTGTTGAAAACGATCAGCTTTCTAAAGAGAAATTACCAGCTATTGATATTATGAAGAGAATTATGATTAGTCAATTAGAAGCTGGTACTCCATATATGTTTTATCGTGATGAAGTCAATAGAAAGAATGCCAACTCACACGTAGGAATGATCTATTGCAGCAACCTTTGTACTGAAATTACACAAAATCAAAGTGCAACAACAGTTGAAGAGCAGTTCACTGAAGATGGAAAAATCATCACTGTAAAAACACCTGGTGATTTTGTTGTCTGTAACTTATCTTCTATTAACCTAGCAAAAGCAGTGACAAATAATGCTTTAGAGGAGCTAATACCAATACAGGTCAGAATGCTAGACAATGTTATTGATTTAAATACTATTCCTGTTCTTCAAGCAAAGCTAACAAATGCAAAATACCGAGCTATTGGGCTAGGAACTTTTGGATGGCATCATTTATTGGCTCTTAAAGAATTGAGATGGGAAAATGATGAAGCTGTTAACTACGCTGATGAATTATACGAAAAGATCTCTTATCTAACAATTCAAGCAAGTATGGAGCTTTCTAAGGAAAAGGGTTCTTATTCAGTATTCAAAGGCTCTGACTGGGAAACTGGTCGTTATTTTGAGAAAAGAGAATACACATCAAAAGCTAGTACCTTAGATTGGGATGGACTGAGACAAGAAGTGATGGAGCATGGTGTTAGAAATGGATATTTAATGGCAGTAGCACCTAATGCATCAACATCTATTATCGCGGGAAGTACAGCTAGTATCGATCCTATCTTCCAAAAGGTCTATTCGGAAGAAAAGAAAGACTATAAAATTCCAGTGACTGTTCCTGACTTAAATTCAACAACAACATGGTACTATAAATCTGCATACTTTATTGATCAGCAATGGAGCATCAAACAAAATGCAGCAAGACAACGCCATATTGATCAAGCGATCTCTTTTAATCTTTATGTACAAAATACAATTAAAGCGAAAGAATTATTGGATTTACATTTAGCAGCCTGGAATAATGGCTTAAAAACAACGTATTATTTACGATCAACCTCAAGTGAAATTGAAGAATGTGACTCATGTGCTAGTTAAAAACTCAGCACATGAGTTTTTACCAATGTAAAATACAAAAATCAACAACATAAAAGGTGTGATATAGTGAAACATACTATCTTAGAAAAGCGTAAAATTGTCGATGCGGATGCTCCAAATCGTTCAACAGGAATTATCAATGGCTCAAGCTCAAATATTTTAAACTGGGATGATGTTGCTTTTCCATGGGCATACCCGAGATATAAGAAAATGCTAGGAAATTTTTGGACTCCTTTTGAAATAAATATGGCACAAGATATCAAGCAATATCCAAGTTTAACAGATGAGGAAAAAGAAGCATTTCTAAAAATCATTGGTTTGTTAGCACTTCTTGATAGCATTCAAACTGATTATGCTGGTAAAGTTGCTGACTATGTTACAGATTCAAGTATAAATGCGTTAATGATTATTCTTGCTCAGCAAGAGGTCATACACAACCATTCTTATTCCTATGTTTTATCAAGCATTGTTCCAAAACAAAAGCAAGATGAAGTTTTTGAATATTGGAGAAACGAATCAATTTTACGAAAGCGTAATGAATTTGTTACAAACGGATATCAAGCATTTGCAGAAGAACCTACCGTTGAAAACTTACTAAAGTCAATTGTTTATGATGTTATTTTAGAAGGCCTATTCTTCTATTCTGGATTTGCATTCTTTTATAACCTTGCACGCAATCAAAAAATGGTTGGTACAAGCACAATGATTAACTACATAAATCGCGATGAACAAATTCATGTAGATTTATTTGTACAAATTTTTAAAGAAGTTTTAAAACAATATCCTGAATATGATACAAAAGAACTTGCTACATTTGTCCAAGAAACCTTCATTCAAGCAGCAGAACTTGAGATTGAATGGGGAAGATTTATCATCGGCAACAAAATGGATGGTCTGAACATGCAGGATGTTGAGGATTATATTAAATTTTATACAAATGTTCGCTGTAATCAACTTGGTTATGAGCGTCCTTTTGAAGGCTACCGAACAAACCCTCTAAAATGGATTAAAGCCTATGAAGAAGTAGACTTAGGGAAATCAGATTTCTTTGAACAAAAATCTAGACAATATACAAAGGTTAATCATGCTGATAATGGTTTTGATGATCTATAAATAAGGTTGTTTTCTAGAAAATAACCTATTAAAAAAAATTAAACAAACGTTTAATTAACTATGTCGGTCTAAAATCAGACATTATAAAAAGGAGAACGATCATCATCGTTCTCCTTTGTTTGTTTTCTATTTAATTTTCATCTTCTTCTAAAAGAGTAGCCTCAAAAATCTCTTCATCTGTTTCTACCTTAATACGTTCTTCTACTCGGATTCTACCTTTTCCCATTAAGATATCCCTCCTTTTGAAAGCTTACTTATATTTTAATAAATTTGTGCTAACAATTAAACATATCAAAAGTACCAATCTTACTTTAAGGAGAATTTCCCGCATAATTTCTACAATTTTTTACATGGTTTTTGTTTAGAGTTCTAACATTCGGGTATAAGATTAATAGATTATGCTTAGCTAAGTGATAGTTAATTGCTAAATTTATGTCAAGGAGAAAAAGGTGGTCTTACATTGAGATTTTTCAAATTATCAGACACTACACTGTTACATAGTTTTGAAGAAGCTAGTAGATTACAGATGAATCCTGAGTTTATCAAGATGCTTGAAAAAGAGATAACAGATAGAGGTTTACATCTACCAAACACTCTTATGAAGCAGTTAGAAAAAATTAATTGAATGATTAATACGGCTGCCCTAAAGTAATTACTTCTTATGATTAGGTCAGCCTTTTTGTTGGTATTTTAGGCTCTTTTCTGAAAGATTGTTCCTAATCAAAATATATATTAGAAACAGTCTATTTTCGTATATAAAGCTACCATTTATGAAGAAAAGATGCCACTAGACTGATTTCTTCGAGGATTTTAAAGCAACAAAGTTTGCAAAAACAGCCTTATTTTACAATCATAACTGGAGATTCTACACGTTTAGCCACCTTATGGCTAACACTTCCTAGCACCATTTCTTGTAAAGCATTTAAACCTCTACTTCCTACTATCACTAAATCAAACTCTTCTTTGTTTGCATATTTAACAATTTCTGGACCTGGTTCACCTTTTAGCATCTTTATCTTAAATGCAATATTTTCTTTTTCAAGTAATTGTTCAGTCGGTCTAAGCTTACGTGATCGCTTTTCATTAATTGCTTCTTTATCTCCAGCTGATAAAACATCTGATTTTGATGTTGTACCATCCACAACATATACTACTGTAATCATGGTATCTGATGTTAATTTAGCAATATCAGCTGCTTTGATCGCCGCCCGTAAAGCATGATCTGATCCATCAGTTGCTAATAATATCTTTTTAAACATCTATATCCCCTCCAGCATCTTTTCTATTATTTTACATTATTAAACACTTTAACATACAATATATTTTTAAAATTTATGTATAGTCTAGCAATTATTAATAGAAGATCATTTTCCTATAGATATAAAAATGAGGTTTAGTGTTATAACCATCTCCGTTAATAATGTAGGCTACAATCTTATTACTAAGATTCATTCCACAATTAAGCATAAGTTAAACATATCGTAATCGACTTTAGCAGGCACATCTGTGGGATGATTCTGCTGTAGGCACAGTAGATAAAATTGTATTAAAGTACAAGCAAAATGGAACTGAAATAGCCATTATTGGTTTAAATAAAGAAAGCTCTACACTAGTTAAAAAGTTAGCGGTATATGATAACGATCATGCTAAAATAGCTAATCATTAAAAAATATAACCGCGAAGCCTTGTGAAGATTGAAGTTACTTTTGTTGGTAATGAGTATAGTAGCAAGGATCGGAAAAAAGAAATCGAAAACATATCAACAGTCTGAACAAAGTCTAATTGTTACTGATTAGACTTTGTTTTATTACTCATCACTATATCTAGAACCTCTAACAAATCATCAATCATATAATCAGCAGCAACAGGATCGGAATGATGGTTCTTTTTCCAAATCGTTTTTAGACCAAGCTTACTTGGTGCATGAATATCATTTTCAGGATGATCACCAACAAAAATACTTTCATGTGGAGATACATTTAAATCAGACAATCCTTGTAAAAAGATGTTTGGATTTGGCTTCTTAATTCCCACATTCTCTGAAATTATAATACTATCAAAATAATTATCTATCTTTAATGCTTTAATATTGTCCATTTGAAAAGTTCCAAATCCATTTGAAATGATTGCTAGTTTATAATTCTCTTTCCTAAGATTTTCTAACAGCTCATGTAAATGCTCAAAACCTATACAATGAAATTGAAAATATGTAAGATAATCCTCTAAAAGTTCTTCTGCTGTTATTCCTTCAATACTAAACTCCTCGACTATTTGTTTATATACTTTATCCTTCCACACATATCCATGATCATCCAACTGAATAAATCGTTTAACATAATCATCTATATTTATATCACTTAAATATGAACATAACCGCAGATGCTGATCATGAATAAATTGCTTGACTGATTCATCACGATTTAATAATGTTCCATCCAAATCAAAGAAAATTGCTTTTATCATTTATCCAACCTCCCTATATAATTTAGTTAATATTACCATAAAGTTCCTTTATTATATCTAGAATCAAAAAAACGTTCAGTTTCTTCTGAACGTTTCCAAGCTATTTATTCTGATGTTTCTTCAGTAGTTGTAATATCTTCATTTGATAACAAATGAAATGCCTGATTAAGAATTAGTGCGGAACTATTTTCTTCTTTTGGATGCTGAACAACTTCTGCTTGTGCAAAAACTTCATTATTGTAAAATTCTTGATCTTTATCGTTCATTATTGCCATCCTTTCAAATTCGAATTATATTCAATGTTATTTTCCCCGTCTTAGTCTCTCTTTATGTAGAGCTTTTTCTGAATACAACTCATCCATGTCTAACTTCATGCCATGTTTTCCTTTTTTATCGACCATCATAGTTATCTTTCATGTCATTCTATCTACTTTGTCGACCATATACTCACTTTTATCGACCATTATCATTAATTTTCACGCCAACTGCAACAATGCATGTCATTCCCGCTACTTTCCCGACCACATCCTCATTTTTATCGACCATCACCACTACTTTTCACTCCAACTCCAACAATGCATGACTTCATTCTCTCTACTTTCCCGACCACATCCACATTTTTATCGATCATCACCAGCACCTTTCACGCCACCGCGCAAATATACAAGTCCGTCCAACACTGTAATAACATCCAAAAAAGAGAGCATATGCTCTCTTTTTCTAAACTGGTTGCTTCGTTAATTTTACCTGCTTCGTATCTGTCTTCTCTAGTTCTTTAACTGGGTCGCTAGAGCTTCTTAACGGTATTTCTTTTAAGAAGAATGTTAATAAAACAGCAACAATCATGATTAATGTTGCTGTCATAAATACTCCTGATAAAGCAAAGCTTAGGGAATCTTGAAGCAGGTTAATGATTTTCCCAAAGAAAGTGGTCATACTTTCAGGAAGACTTTGCTGAATTTCAGTCAATTTTTCATGATCTAATAGTAACTGTGGATTTTGTAATGCTGTTAATTTTTCTTGCATTTCTGCTGGTGCAGCAGCAGCCTGTTCACTTACAGTCTTAAATGATTCAGTCATTTTAGTTTCCATTCTTTGATTTAACACGGTTCCCATTATTGCGACACCAACAGTACCTCCAATAGAACGGAACAGCTGTGATGTAGCTGTTGCTACTCCCAAGTAACTTTGTTCAACTGCATTTTGAACAGTTAATGTAAATACTGTCATACCAACACCAAGACCAAGTCCTACTAGCACTAAATATAAAACTAAAAGCCATTGAGATGTTTCAGCATTCATTGTTGTAAATAAGAACATACCGATAGTAGTGATCATTAATCCAATAATAGCTTGAGTTTTATATTTACCTGTTTTTGTAATAATCTGTCCACCAATTGCACTTGCAATGACTAAGCCGAGTGTCATTGTCATTGTGATAAAACTAGAATGTGTTGCTGAGTACCCTAATACACCTTGAACAAAATAAGGAATGTACATAACTCCGCCAAACATAGCAACACCGATTGCAAATGCAATGATATTGGAGATTGTAAAAATACTATTTTTAAACAAATTCAATGGCATAATTGGACTTTTTGCCTTCTTTTCAGCTGCTATGAACAAAATTAGTGAAACAATCGCTCCTGAAAATAATGCGATAATTTGTGCAGAGTTCCATTCATATTTTGTTCCTGCCCATGAAAACGCTAATAATGCAGGTACAATTGTGGTTGTTAAGAAAATAGAGCCAAGATAGTCTACAGTTTCGCCAGCCTTTTTCTCTGCTTTCGGGAAAAGCTTCCATATTAAGATTGCCGCAACAATTCCTAAAGGTAGAAAAACCCAGAAAACCCATTTCCACTCTAGATTATCAACAATATATCCCCCTAGTGTTGGACCAAATACACTGGAAATACCAAATACTGAAGCCATCGCTCCTTGCCAACGTCCTCTTTCACGTGGAGCAAATAGATCTCCTACAGCTGTAAATGCTGTTGACATGATCATACCAGCACCTAACCCTTGAATACCTCGATATGTGATCAATTGTATAATGTCTTTTGATAAACCTGATAAAAATGCACCAATCATAAAAATGAAGATACCAATTAATATAAATGGTCTTCTTCCATAAATATCAGAAAGCTTACCTACAAGTATCGTTGTAATTGCAGATGTTAACATATAGATCGTAAATACCCAGCTATAATAATCCAGTCCACCTAAATCAGCGATTATTTTGGGTAAGGCATTGCCTACAATTGTTTGATTTACAGCTGCAAAAAACATAGCACCAATAACTGCAATCATAATGGCTACTTTTTCTTTTTGACTTAAATGTTCCATCTATCTCACCTCAAATTAATATATATAATTAATAATTAACTTAGTTAACTATATAACCATTTAAAAAGTGGCTTTTAACTAACTTACCACTGATTTAAACCTTATATAGTTTACCAACTTAATATTTTTCTTCGTTAACATTATGTTATTATATTCTCTTCTTTTTATAAAAGCAATGAGAAATATTTCAAATCACAATACTACTTCCAAAGCTTTTATCCTTCCTCCTTATCATTCACTAATAGTTAACACTAAAAAAACTAACCAAATTGGCTAGCTTCTTTTATGTATTGTTCATTTGAAATTTCTTCACTAAAAAATAGGCAATAACCATTAAGCAAGAAATACTAATTAGAGGAATGACAAATGGTTTAGCCGCTTCTTTTATATACATCCAGTTGCTTCCTAACTCCATTCCTAAATATAAAAAGAAAATAGTCCAGGGTATCATGGCTGCAACAGTATAAAGCGTGAATTTCCATATAGACATCTTTGCTATTCCCGCTGGGATACTTATAGCATGCCTTACTATAGGAATAAACCTTGCTCCGAAAATCACACCAGACCCATATTTTTCAAACCATTTTTCCGATAAATCAATATGATGATTCTTAATTAATAAAAACTTACCATATTTCTTAAGAAAAGGACGACCACCTATACTACCGATCCAATATAGAATTAATTGGGCAACAGTTCCCCCAATAACTCCCGCTATAATTGCACCAATAAAACCAATTTTACCTAAGACTATCATATATCCACCATAACCTAAGACAACTTCACTAGGAATAACTTCGAGCATTAATCCAATTGCTATCCCTATATAACCAAGGTTTGTTAGCCATTCCAATACATCTACAATTATTGCCTCCATCGATGTTCACATCCTTAAAAGAAATGTACAATCTTGTCCATCTCCTATATGAATATGACAAAGCTATTGATAATATTAACCCATTCTTAGAAAAACCTTATGCATAATAAAAACTCTGTGTTAAATTTCCACAGAGTTTGAAAGTTAATGAATATCTTTTTTCTTAAATCTACCGCCCCTTACTTCAGCAATATTTGAAACTGCCAAGAAAGCTGACGTGTCCAAATCTTCTACAATGGATTTTAGCTTTGCTTCTTCTAAACGGGTAATTACACAGAATATAACCTTTTTATCATCACCTGTATAAGCACCTTCTCCGTTTAGATAGGTTACACCTCTTCCAAGTCGAGCAATAATCGCATCACCGATTTCTTGATATTGTTCACTTATGATCCATGCTGATTTTGATTCATCAAGACCTTCTATCACAATATCAATCGTTTTAAAAGCAACAAAATAAGCAATTAGTGAATACATCGCTCTATTCCATCCGAAAACAAAGCCGGCACTACCCAAAATGAAAATATTAAAAAACATGATAATTTCACCAACTGAGAAAGGCAGCTTTTTATTGGCAAGTATAGCGAGGATTTCCGTACCATCTAGGGAACCACCGTATCTGATGACAATTCCCACACCAATACCTAAAGTAATGCCACCAAAAACAGTTGCTAATAACACATCCTCAGTAAACGCTGGTACGGGATGCAATAATACTGTTGCTATTGATAAAATTGAAATCCCAAAAACAGTTGATAAAGCAAACGTTTTACCGATTTGCTTGTACCCTATAAAGAAAAATGGAATATTAAGTAAGAAGATAAACAAACCAAGCTTCCAACCAAGCAAGTGAGAAAGTATGATCGATATACCAACAATTCCACCATCGATAACTTGATTAGGTACCAAGAAGATTTCAAGACCAACTGCCATCAATACAGCGCCTATAAAAATGAATAAAACTCTTTTTAGAATTTTAGATTTTGGCATACCTTGATGTTTTTTAATTTGCTTTTGCATTTCCTGTTGAACCTCTAACGGAACTTCAGTCATAAAACTCCCCCTTTTTTTATATGAAGCTCTCTATACATGTCTTTTTAAAAATCCTATCCTAGTTGGTTAAATGTTGAATAACTTCTTTAAATTTTCTGTGTTGTTTTATCTTATATCATTATAACTCAAATTTTTTCAATAGTGGATTCATACGAATTTCCCTTTTCAGGACATGCTTCAGTATAGTATGCTTACACTTCACTTTGAATAAAGAGTCTTTTTGAATCTAATAGTATAATAGAAATTATGATAAAATATAATAATTCTGATTCAATTAATGAAGCCTTTGTGAAATTGTGAAGCTAGAGGTGATAACATGGCTTGGGAAGTTGAAGAATTTGCTCGTTTTCTTCTTAATGGTGATGAAGATTCTGCCTGGGAAATCACAATAACAAATGTGAATCGTGCTGAAGGTAGAACCGAATTATTCGAAGAATTAATCACGAAATCACTCCAACATATAGGGTATCTATGGGAAACAGATCAAATTACTGTTGCAGATGAGCATCTTGCCACTTCAACATGTGAATATATTTTAGCAAGATTTCATAATTATATGAAAAGAGAACAAAAAATACGACAATTCTCAGAAAAGAAAGCCTTGTTTTTATGTTTAGAAAATGAACAACATGATATTGGACTTAAAATGGCATCACAGCTATTTGAAGAATATGGTTGGAAAACACGACTATTAGGTGCAAACTTACCTCTAGAATATGCCTTAAAGTCAGCAAGTATTTGGGAACCACATGTGATTGGTCTTTCCTTTTCAATCTGGTACCATGCAGAGATTCTAGCAAACTACATAAAAGCACTTGAAGAGCTACCTCACAAACCAATAGTAATAGTAGGTGGA
This sequence comes from Metabacillus litoralis, assembly GCF_007994985.1. GTDB lineage: Bacteria > Bacillota > Bacilli > Bacillales > Bacillaceae > Metabacillus > Metabacillus litoralis. The sequence goes on from NZ_VOQF01000008.1 coordinate 141,629, forward strand.
AGGTTATTATCAAACTATGATTTTTCCTCATACTGTTCTGACAAAACCCGATTGTTTCCATCTCTTATTGAACTTAAAGCTTGGCTAATGGAACATTCAAAACAAGGAGTGTAATTCTAATGTCAGCAGTTAAATTTATCCCTGTTCCATATTTTTTAATTGATAAAGGACTTACGATATTACAGTGTTCAGATATTGCAATTGAAACTTTTGGGGATGCTACATTATTTTTAGATATCATTGATAGAGAAAGTAAGGATAAAGCAGAGCGCATTCTTACTTCACATGAAACGAAAACAACCGAGTTAGTTATGAAAACAATTACCTCCCCATATTTCCTTTTTAAGTTGAAGGTTAATTGGGCAGATTCAGTTGGACATGTTATTTGTATCGAGCAGGATGACCGTATTCAAGAGCTAATTGAAGCTGTAAACAAGCATCGACTTCGTCTAGCAGAAACAAATTTTGAATTACTTGAAAAAAAAGAGCAGCTTGAGACCTCTCTTGCATTAATTAATGAATTATCTGCACCTTATATAATCCTTACAAAAGGCATTGTCCTAATCCCACTTTATGGCCATTTAAATAAGGATTTAATTGATAGTAATAGTCTGCGAATTTTACAGCAAATTAATAACAATAGTGCAATAGTACGAATTTTATTTGATTTTCATGGAATTGGAAATATTACAACAGAAGGAATAGTAGCATTACGGAACTTACTCACCCAAATAACACTTATGGGTGTTCTCCCTTATATCATTGGATTACATCCAGATCATGCACAGCTCATTCATAAAAGTGGGATAAAAACAGAATCCTATTTTATGAGAAATATAAATGAGGCAATAAGGAAATTTATTGTTTGAAAATCTTCTTTAGAGAACGAAGAAAATTGAAAATTAGATTAAACCAAACGAGGAACTTTGTGTAAATTAGAAACCAAGCTCCTTCTTCTTTTAAAAAGGCTCTTTTCTGATAGATTGTTGCTAATTGACCTAATTATGCAGTGGCAACATTGTTGTTATGGCAAAATAGGTACTATCCTATGAAGAAAAGATGCCACTATGCTTTATATAGTGCTGTTTACTTGGAGTTGTTAAAGCAACAAAGATTACGAAAACAGACTTTAAAAATGAAGTAAAGCTCAAATTATGGTATTCGGATAAATTTTGATTATGTAGGTCCGTTATTCTCCTGAGTTTATATTAGTAGCTTCTTTAGAAAGCTTTTTCCTATCTGCAGCCCTAGGCGGTTCTTCAAGCCAACCATTGCCGATAATAAGATTCATTCCTTCATTTGCATATTTTCCTATATCTGCTATGAGAATACCCATAATGGCATGTAAATCATGTCTCATCATCTTGGAGACCGCTAATCCATAATTCGATATCCCAATTGTGTTTGCAAGTGAAGCATGATAAAGCATTAATTTATCCGAAAATGGTGCTGTTGTAGAATCACTTATATGCGCATCCATAGAAGTAGGAACTGGTAAATTATCACTGATCAAATACTTTCCTAGTTGTTTAATCTGAGTATCAGCTACCTTTGCTCCTTGCTGAAAATACTTACGTAACTTCTCAGATGATGCTACTTGACTAAATCCTAACATCAATGATTTCCCTAATATATTTGTATTGATATTTATTTGTAAATGCTTAATCTCTAGTGCTGTAAGAGGTCTGAATTTACCAGCAATCATTGAAATAAATGACTCCCGTTCAATGAAATTCACTTTTTTCGGATAAGGAATTGTAGGCGGCACCATATTTGTCCCCTTAAGAAGCATTAAATGTAGACCCTTTTCAAATATAATAACAGTGTCATCTAAACACATCTTGAAGTAATCCACTATGTCTTGTCTGTATGAGCTCGATAGTGCACCACCATATGTTACTAGAGCGGCTCGTGACATTTCTACAACGTAAAAAATCATGAAGATATCACTAAACAATCTTGGAGAACCTCTCCTTACATCTTGGTCTCCAAATCCTACTGGAATAGCAATATTTTCTTTCTCATAAATCTCTTCCATCTTATTTAAATGTTTTTTCGCTGTTTTCAATGCAAATTCAAGATATTCTTTTATTTCATCATCTTTCACTACTTCAAGATGATGCTCGAAAATACAACAAGATAAAGAGTCTCCCAAATAGTTAGCAAATAAATCGCCTAGCTCTGATGAAATTAACTTTTGATTTTGTTGATGCTCACTCACTTTCTCCATAACTTCTTTATCTCTATATGATGTTGTATTTGATTCCATTTATTAATTTCCTCCCTGTAAAGCGTTAAGAATAGTATTGGATAAATTTTTATAAAATATGTTGTATAGAAATTAAATCTATTAAGTAAGACTTGCGCAAAGCATGTAATAATACAGAACTTTACTTAGAAAAATAGCTCAAAAAAAAATTAAAGGATGAAATCAATAAGATTTCATCCTTTTACCAAAACAATGATTTTTAATTATCTTTCAAAACTGTATAAACAACTAATCGTTCTTCATGTGTTCCTTTTTCTCTATTAAATGATCCTGTGCAAGTAATAAGGTTTAGCTGACTTCGATAAGAAAATCCAAAAACCTTATCTACAGGAGCAGATTCTGTTACATAGCTTTTCTTATCATAAACAACAAAGGTGAGAGATTTTCCATCTTTATCTGCTACAATAATTTCATCACCTTTAGCAAGCTTTTCTAAGTGATAAAAAATAGCTGGACCTGTTTTGCTGTCAACATGACCAGCTAAAACTGCATTACCTTGCTCACCAGGCATTACACCTTCTTTAAACCAACCAACTTGATTTATATCCTCTGGTACCCCCATTTGACCATTATCAAGTAAACCTACCTCTTCAATTTGAGCTTTTACATTAATTGCAGGAATCGTAATCTGGGCTGGTTTTATCTTTTCCCTTATATCCTTAATAATTGGATCATCGTTTTTCACATGAGTATTTTCAGTCTTCACTACAGACGAGGCTGGCTCCTCCGTCTTTTCAGCTTCATGCAAAACAGTCGAATCTTCCGTCTTGGATTTCTTGATAGAATCATTTTGCTGACACCCTGTAAAAACTACCAAGAAAACCAATGCATAGATTACACGCCACATTTGCATTTCACCTCATTAGTTTTGTTGAAGTTTTTTACGAATGACTAAGCCCATACTAGCGAAAATGGCCATAATTAACCCAAAGACAATATAATTCCCCATCATACTATCATCTGTGCCACCCATACCAGTTTTCGGCATTTCGTCAGGCATCATTGATGTGAACTTTTCTGGAAATTGATCAACAAATGCTCCTGATAATCCTTTAGCAGGATTTAACATATGTCCGTATGCTTCTCTAATTGAATCATATGCTTTTTCATAATCACCAGCAACATAGAAGTCAAAAGCCGCAATTAGCTGTTCAACATGCATTTGTAAACCATCTGCAAGAGCATCTGATTTTAAGCGCCCATCTGTTGCAGTTTCAAGGAATTTTGAGAATTCTGCACGATAGCCATCTAGATTCTCTAATGCCTCTTTCTTAGCATTTTCATCATTTGCTCCTGTTGCTTTTACATAATCAACGAAGAAGCCGATGTGATTTGACCACATTGTTTTAAATTGTTCGCCAGCTTCATCTCCATACACAGAAGCAATTGCTGCAGTTAAATCCTCTGTATTAGCATTTAATGCACCTGCTGCAGCTTCAAAATCCTCTGCACCATCAGCACCTTGTTGCATTGCTACGACTGCTAGCCCTGCATGCTCTGTTAATAAATGATTTAATGTAGCTCTCAAATCTACAGCAGGTGTTACTGCTTTTGTTGTTTCAAATTTCTCTGGAAACTGATCTGTAATAGCGTTAGATAGTCCTTTTGCTACCATATGCATGTGGTGGATAGCTTCTCTTTCATATTCATACGCTTTATTAAAATCCTTTGCTAAATAGCTATCAAAAGCTCCTACTAGTTGATTTACATGCATTTGTAATCCTTCAGCAAGACCACTTGCTTCTAACCGCTCACCTGTTGCTGTTTCTAAGAATTGTGAAAATTTTTCACGGTAAGTATCTAAATTATTAAGTGCTTCTTCCTTTTTCGTTTCATCATTTTCTGCTGTTGCTGTTACATAATCAACGAAAAATCCGATATGTTCCTCCCACATTTGTTTAAATTGTTGTCCTGCCTCATCACCATAAACAGATGTAATTGCGTTTGATAAGTCAACTGTGTTTTCATTTAATGCCCCAACAGATGCTTCAAAGTCCTTTGCACCTAATGCTCCGTTTCTCATTACCTCTACAGCTAAGTAAGCATGCTCACTAAGTAAATGACCTAATGTTGAGCGAAGCTCTGCAGCAGGAGTAGCTACTGCCTCACTACCACTCATTTTAGTATGGTTTACATGATCATGTGCAAAAGCTCCTTGGACTGGTACTAGTAACGATAAGCTTAATGGAATTGCTAATAAAGATTTGTTAAGTTTCATTTTAATTTCCCCTTTCACGTTTTCTATTAAGCTAACGAACTAGTTTTTCGTTTGGATCACTTTTTTCTAAAATAATTTTTAATAAATTTATTTTTCGAAATGGCTATGTTAAAGGTTAATATTGATTTTTAGCACATTGTTGATTGGAGTGAAAGGCATGAGACTCCTGCGGGAGAAGCGTGTCAAAGGGAGACCCCACAGGCGCTCGCGCCGAGGAGGCTCCCGGACCGCCCGCGGAAAGCGAATGCCTGTAACGGAAATCAACAACAAAGTTTAACAGGGCCTTCGAAATAAAAAGCTTGAGTTTGCCTCAATAAAGAGACCAACTCAAGCTTCTTTTACTTACTATTTATTTACCCTTTTTTTCATTATGCTTTCTTTCTGCTAAATCATTTCCGAAATCTTTATCGGTATTAATTGCGTCACTTGCTTTTTTCATTTTTAATTGTTGATTTTTATGACTATCTCTTTGAGCCATTTAAAAAACCTCTTTTCTTTTGATAATTCTTCTTCAAGAACTTATTTTGTACAATAAGAAGAATATCATTCTCGAGAAGGGTATTTTTATATTCCACCCGCTAGAACAACTTTTCCTTCTGGTAACGGTAAATTGGCTTCTTTTTCAACAGTGATCGCTACTGTATCCCAATTACCTTCTAACTCTTTTAATGAATAAGATAACGTTCCCTGACCAGATTCATTCGGTTCAAAAGCACCAGCAGGATAAGGTTTTTCTCCTTCAATCACCCAAACCTGATATACCTCTTCATCACTTAGCTTAGGTAAATTGGATGCTTGTAGTAATAGCGATGCTTCATTGCCAGAAGATAAAAGTGAAACAATTGCAACGGCTTCGATACTTTCATCAACAGGTAATAAAGTTACTTGTGAAGAAGGCTTTATTTCAGCTATCTCAGATTGGATTTGTTGATTTTCTTTATTCTCACTATATAAATAGGCATTTGTTATAAGAGAAAGTATTAATGCTGCAGCTAGTGATGGTAATACAAATCTTGGTGTTTTTCGTTTATTTGGTTGAGCAATCCCTATTTGTTGATTATTTTCACTTTCATTATACTGAGGTTCATCTTCTTTCTCTTCTTTGAAAATCTCATCAAATATTCGTGCTTTCATATCTTTTGGTACATCAACCGCTTCAGAAAGGTAAGGTAAATCTTCCGTTAAACTAGTTATCTCTTCTAATTCATTTTGACACTCTGCACATGTTTGTAAATGGAGTTCAAAAAGTGCCATTTCCTCATCTGTAAGTGTTGAATTAAAATAGTCAATTAGCTGATAACACTTTTCGTTACTCATTTGATGTCCCTCCTTCCTGAGCTAACATTTTCCGTAAATGCTTTAATGCGATTCGAATTCTGCCTTTTACTGTTCCTAAAGGTAATTCACACTGATTTGCGATCTTTTGTTGGCTCAAGCCTTTGAAATAAAAGAGATTAATTATTTGTTGTTGATCTTCCTTAAGGCTGTTCATTGCTCGTTGTATGTTAATTTTTTGTTCATTCCATTCTATCTTATCTTCCACCGAATCTTCATCCTGAACAAGTGAATCTTTATCAATTATTTCTTCGTGAGTATGTCGTTTCCTTTTTCGTATCTCATCAATTGCTTTATTTCTTGTAATCGTTAATAGCCATGAAGATAATTTACCTTTACTTTCATCATAGACGTTTGTACCATTCCAAAGCTTCAGAAAAACATCCTGTACAACTTCCTCTGTTAAAGAAGCATCATTTGTTAGTCGATACGCAAAGGAATAAAGCAGCTTTTCATAACGATCATATAATATTTCAAAAGCAATGCGATCTTTATTTATAGCCTTATTATATAATGATGCATCATCATTTTGGATCATATGAATCTCCTTTATCTTGATATTTTCTATAAGAATATCACATTACCAATTGATGATAATAGATTTAACTGTTTTCTGGTTAATTAGTATACGAATTAAACTTTAATTTAGATCATCATAAAAAGGTAAGCACCTGTATAATCTTTCCTATATTAGTGAATAAATGTATCTGTTGATTTATTTTGAATAAGGAGGTAATACATTGGACAAGGATCAATCTAATAATGAAGAATTCGGAACATCTATTGAAGGTGTTGGTAATTCATTAGATAAACGAATGAGCAGCAATGAAAGTAATGACACATTAACAAATAGACAAGGACACCCAGTAACTGATAATCAAAATGTTCGTACTGTTGGTAACCGTGGTCCTACAACATTAGAGAATTATGATTTCCTAGAAAAAATCAGTCATTTTGATCGTGAACGAATTCCTGAACGTGTTGTACATGCTCGTGGTGCTGGTGCACATGGTTATTTCGAAGCTTATGGATCTTTTGGTGAAGAAGCTATCTCAAAATATACTCGTGCTAAGCTTTTCCAGGAAAAAGGTAAGCAAACTCCTGTATTTGTACGTTTTTCTTCTGTCATCCATGGCGGACATTCGCCTGAAACATTACGTGATCCACGTGGATTTGCTGTTAAATTTTACACAGAAGACGGAAATTGGGATTTAGTTGGTAATAACTTGAAAATTTTCTTTATTCGTGATCCACTAAAATTTCCGGATCTTGTTCATGCATTTAAGCCAGATCCTGTAACAAATATTCAAGACAGCGAAAGAATCTTTGATTTTATAAGTCAAACTCCTGAAGCAATGCATATGATAACATTTCTTTTCTCACCTTGGGGTATTCCAGCCAATTATCGTGAGATGCAAGGATCTGGTGTTAATACATACAAATGGGTTAATAAAGATGGAGAAGCTGTTCTAGTTAAGTATCACTTTGAACCAAAGCAAGGTATTAAAAACTTATTACAAAAAGAAGCTGATGAAATTCAAGGAAAGAATTTCAATCATGGTACACAGGATTTGTATGAAGCAATTGAGCGCGGGGATTATCCTGAATGGGAGATGTTCGTACAAATTTTAAGTGATGATGATCATCCAGAACTTGATTTTGATCCTTTAGATCCTACTAAAATCTGGCCAAAGGATCAGATACCTTGGGTTCCTGTAGGTAAGATGGTTTTAGATAAAAATCCAACAAATTATTTTGCTGAAGTAGAGCAAGCTGCTTTTGGTACAGGTGTACTAGTTGATGGCTTAGACTTCTCAGACGATAAGCTATTGCAAGGAAGAACCTATTCTTATTCAGATACTCAGCGTTATCGTGTAGGTTCAAATTATCTGCAATTGCCGATTAATTCACCGAAAAAACATGTAGCAACAAATCAACGTGATGGTCAAATGGAATATAAAGTTGATATGGGGAAACAACAAAATCCTCATGTGAATTATGAACCATCTATTCTTGGTGGGCTAAAAGAAGCAAAACAAGATGGAAAAGATCATCAACCACATGTTGAAGGAAAATTAGTTCGTCAAAAAATCGATCGCGAAAACAACTTTAAACAAGCTGGTGAAACATACCGGGAATTCTCTGATTTAGAGCGTGACGAACTTATTATGAACATTGTCGAAAATCTAAAAAAGTGTCACCAAGAAATCAAAGATACAATGGTAGACATGTTCTACAAATGTGACGAAGACTACGGCAAAAGAGTAGAACAAGGTCTTAAAAACGCAAAAATGACTGACACAAAAGCAGAATCAGCAGTAAAACAAGCTGAAAATGAAGGTCACTCAACAGATTCTTATTAAAAAAAGGGTCAGTCCCTCACCACTTTAAAGTAGCGAGGGACTGACCCCATTTTTATTTATCTGCAGGATAATGTAATCCAATTTGCTTACGAGTTGTTTCTAGGATGGTTGCTGTAATAAGTGTGTTTTGATGCGAGTTTTGTTTTGATTGCAGTTTTTTAGCTTTAATAAGCTCTATAAATTCTTGTGCTTCATAATACATGCTTTCAGAGTCTTGATCTCTTGAGATATCTTCAACTGTTCCATCTTTATAATGAATTTTCACACTTTCAGGAGTATGTATTTTATCAATTATGATACTTCCATCTTCGCCTTGAATTTCAGACGGAACAAATGAATTTGTAATTTTTGAATACATAATAACTGCATCCATTTCTTCATAAGTAAGTAGAATACTACCTTCACCATCAACACCTGATTCAAGCATATAGCTTGATGCCTGAATTTTCTTTGGTTCGCCAAACAATGTAACTGCTGGGTATACACAGTATATGCCGATATCCATTAATGATCCGTTTGAAAACTCTGGTTTAAAAGCATTCAATACAGTTCCTTGCTTATATTTATCATAGCGAGAAGAATATTGACAATAGCTTGCAAAGTAGCGTCTTACCTTCCCTATTTTATGAAGATTTTCTTGAATTGCTAGGAAATTGGGTAATAGCGTAGACTTAATCGCTTCCATTAACACAACTGAATTTTCCTCAGCTACCTTAACCAATTCTTTTACTTCTTTTGTATTAGAAGCAATTGGTTTTTCACAAATCACATGCTTACCATTTTTCATGCATAAAATTGCTTGTGAAGCATGAAGTGAATTTGGGCTTGCAAGATAAACAGCATCATATTCATTACTTTTAACAAACTCATCTAAATCTGTATATGTATGTTGTACATCATATTTATTTGCAAACTCTTCTGCTTTATCACTAGTTCTTGAATAAACAGCAGTAAGTTCAAAGTCTTCAACCTTACCTGCTGCACTTAAGAAACTCTCTGTAATCCAGTTCGTCCCAATCACACCAAAACGGACCATAAATTAACCCTCCTACTTAGTACTTGTTTCTTAGCAAGTATATCTTTTTTTTATTGAAATCAAAAGTCATCAACAAAATTCATCAAAACATTAATTCATTTTTCTCAATAATTTTTTAAAAATATGTCATAATAGATAATTAAGTTCTTCATTTCTTACATACATAAAACAATTCAAATGAAATATAAAGGAGAAACTAAAATGAAAAAATTAATCGCCATTGATCTTGACGGAACCCTTTTATCTTCAAACATTGATATTTCAAAGGAAAATATTGAGGCAATACAAGCGGCACAAGAAGCTGGTCATATCGTGATGATTTGCTCAGGACGTGCTCCTGAAGATATTAAAACAGTGATTGGTCAAACTCCACTGCAGTGCCCAGTTGGTGGAAGCAACGGGACAATGGTCATTGCAGATGGAAAGTTATTAAGTGAAGTTTCAATCAACAAAGAAACTTCAAAGCATGTTGCAACGACGTTAAATGAAAATAAATTCCCTTTTAAAGTATATACAAGTAAAGGTATATATGTTGCTTCAACTTGGTCTGAACGTATGTTAGTTTTCTTAGAAAAAAATCCTGATATCGCATCAGGATTAACAGAAAAAGAATATAAATTTATGACGGAGCAACCGAAAGAAACTGACACTATTAAGATATTTACCACAATAGATGATGTACTTAACAACCAGGATCTATCTATCCAAAAATTCTTTGTTCCTACACTTTCAGGAAAAGATGAATTAATCGCAACACTACAGACTATTGAGAATATCTCGATCACAACTTCTGGTCCATTCAATATTGAAATTATGGATACAAATGGACATAAAGGAAACGGTGTTAAAGTAATGGCTGAATACTTCAACATCCCGATTGAACATACAGTTGCGATTGGAGATAACTTTAATGATGTACCAATGCTTGAGGTTGCAGGTCTTTCTGTTGCTATGGGGAATGCAGATCCAACAGTAAAGGAAATGGCTGATGTTGTCACATTAACAAATAATGAGAATGGTGTTGCACACGCTATTAACAAATATGTTCTAGCTCAGTAATGATTTAGCAAAAAAAAACGACCTTGAAGTAATTAGAATCCCGTTTATAGGATTCTGACTACTCTACGCAGGTCGTTTTTTTGTTGCTATAGACACTTTATTTCTTCCACTATTCTTTGATAAATATAATGCTTCATCCGCAAACTCCACTAATTCATTTCCATTTGTTGATATCGATGGAAAATGGGAAATACCAATCGAGATTGTTACAAATATCACTTTTCCATTAGTAAGTTTAAAAGGATGTAATTCAACTGCTCTACGAATTCGTTCAGCAATTTCTTCTGCTTTCGTTAATGGACTATTAGGCAGGATAATACTGAATTCCTCACCGCCTTTACGATAACAGCTGTCTATTGGTCTTACAAGACTTACCATAATATTGCTAATTTGCTTTAATACTTCATCCCCTTCGTTATGACCATATGTATCATTTACCTTCTTAAAGTGGTCAATATCTAAGTATAAAAGTGAATGTTCCTTTACATGTTCATCTTCAATTATTGACATTAGCTTCTCATTAAAATAGCGAACATTCCTTAAACCAGTTAAAAAATCCTTTGTCGATTGTGCCTTATAATGTTGAAATAACTTGTGAGTTTTCCGTAAATGTTCAGAAAAATAATACCCTATCAAACCACCAACAATAGAAAGTATCCAAAAAATTGGTACCAAAGTTTTTAACACATTCCACTCAGGTACTAAATAACTGATAACAAAGGAAAAGATAGTATTTGCATAAAAAAGCATCCAAAAAACCTTATACACTCTTTTCATCTTATGATTTCTAATAAAATAGAATCCTATAGTTACAACTACTACATATAAAAGTGCAACAATAGAAGATAAGTTAAAACCAATAAAAAAACGCGCAATAATAATAACAATTGCACTAATAATAGCGGGAATGGTGCCACTGTAAATCATGGAAAGTAAAATGGGAACATGTCGCAAATCGACAATTGTATCTGATGTTACTTGAATAGAAAATTGCATTAGTATAACACCTAATATTCCGCTTGCCACTCCCCCAACTATTTTTCTTGTAAAGGGTGTTAAATTTCGAAATATTTTCCTATCAATCAACTGACTATAAACAAAAATGAGTGCTACTAGGATATTAATATTAATGAATAAATCTCGAACAATATGCATTTGACTTCATCCTAATTTATGAAATTTTATAGTACTATTTTATCATGATATATATGCCATTTTATAGATGATTATGTAGAAAATAGGACATTTTCATTACAATGAAGTTTTAAAATTTTCACTAATGATTGTCGTGAAATGGTTAGTTAAACTAAAAAAACAAAGAGACACGCGCTATAATTGCAACGCGTATCTCTTTGACCTTTATTCATTTAGAATATGAAGGTAATGCTGTAGTGTCTTTAATTGTTCCTTTTCTGTTGCTTTTGGTGTATAGTCACTGTTAGTCTGCAAAACGATGTTATTATATAACCCTTGAAGCTTAACTTGCTGATCAGCCATTTTAAAATGCACATGCTTTGTATTGGCATCCTTCATCCTAAGTGCAGAGGTAAAGTTATTACTAGCCATTGACATGGAGGTTGATCTTGCTTCTAAGGCTATATGTTTCTCTTGTTCTGTTAAGTTATGATAAACAAACTTTTCTTGATTAATAGGAATTTGCGCCAAATGAACAGGACCATGCTGTTGTGGATCAATAAGAGCCAACATTACTCGTACATGATCTCTCATTATAGTAATTGAAGTATAAAGAAGCTGTTTTAATGCAGGATTTTGTATGACTAAATAATCTCTTTTCCATTTATTTATTATTCCTTCATGTGCTGCAAGATGTTCTGCCATTAAACCCAAATCTGAAGCTGGTAACCTCAAACCATATCCTCTCCTCATAATCACATTTTCTAGATTATATGAGAAATAAGTTTGCTTTAAGAACACGGTTAGTTACTAAATAAGATTTTTCAATAGTGATCATTTCAAATAAAAAAAACTAAGTTACAATTAACCTGATAATTCAAAGGTTCATTCACTTAGTCATTTATTCATCATTTAATTTTTTCTAGACTTCTGGAGTAGGAGTTGGTGTTGAATATCCTTCTTTATACATCTCATCAATTTTCGAACGAATATCTTTCACTGATTTTCCTTCTTGAAAATCAACAATAGATTGAGCAGCAATTTCTAAACAAACTCCACATTTTGTTCCATGATCATCCCAAATAATACTTCCGTCTTTTTTATTTTCAAACACAAAACAATCATAGCTACTTTTATGATTTGCGCTCTCACCACAGCCACAATAACAAGGGATTTTTTCTAAAAGATCTTTATGCTGAGAAGCTGCTTGATAAATAACTTGCATATTTTCAGGTTTGTCATTTAAAAAAGTTGGTAAAATATCTATTCCAGTCGTTTCTTCTCTAATATCATTTATCACATGCTCATGATGTTCAGCTTGCTCACTAGTATCATTAGAACCACTAGTATTTGAACAGCCACTCACAATAGCAACAGCTGTAAACACGACGATTACTTTTTTCTTGTAATTCACATCATTCACCTCACTATAAGTATTCTAAGCTCTACACTCCACTACTACAATACATGTAACATAATTGCCATAATAAAACAGGGATATCTCAACAGTCTCAATTGGGGTCTGACCCCAATTGAGATATGTGTGAGATATCCCTATTATAAGTATTAAATTGGTAATCTTTTAGAGTAAGTATATTTATTTTAGTTTTGCTGCAATTGTTATTGTTCGTTTGGCTTGATGTTTTACTGCAGCTTGAACATCTTCAACCATTTCTCCGTCTTGATTAACTGACACGCTTGTACCGTAAGGATTTCCACCTGCAGCAAATGTAACTGGATCTGTGTATCCAGGTGCTGCAACAATAGCTCCCCAATGATACATTGTTGTATAAAGTGCTAATAAAGTCGACTCTTGACCACCATGTGGGTTTTGTGCTGAAGTCATGGCACTTACTGTCTTATTAACAAGTTTTCCATTAAACCATAACCCACCGGTAGTATCTAAGAAGGCTTTCATTTGTGATGGCATATTACCAAACCTAGTTGGTACACTGAAAATAATTGCATCTGCCCATTCAAGATCATCTAAAGTAACCTCAGGCACATCCTTTGTTGCCTCATAATGTGCTTTCCATGCAGGATTAGATTCAATAGCTTCTTGAGGTGCTGTTTCTGGTACCTTTAACAACTTCACATCCGCACCAGCTTCTTTTCCACCAGCCTCTGCCCATTGAGCTAGCTGATAATTAGTACCTGTGGAGCTATAATAAATAACGGCTAATTTAACATTCTTCATGAATTTATATCTCCTTTTTTAAAAGTTTTCATTCCTTCACTACTATTTAATCTTTACCCGTTTTAACTAGTGTTAAATCATGCATCTCATTTTTAAATTATAGTAATTCAAATCTTATTGTTAATCTTTTTGGAAAATAGATATAATGAATATAATTGAATGTAAAAAATTCTTTACCATAAACCTACAATTAGTTATATTAAGCTGATGTTTAAATAAAATTCCTTATAATAAACGGAGGGATATAATGAAACTCTCTATGGACGATTATATAAGTATATTCATTCATAAAACGGATCTTACTTTAACAAGTTATGTAAAAAATAAATTAGCTCCTTTTAATCTTGCTCCAGAACAAAATTTGATTATGATGCTTCTTTGGGAAAAGGATGGAATGACTCAAAACGAAGTAGCTGAGATGCTTGTTAAGGATAAAACGAACATTGCTCGAATGGTCTCTAATTTAGAAAATAAGGGATTTATAAAAAGAATTATTAGCCTAAGTGACCGCCGCTCTTTACAGTTACACCTAACTGATAAAGGAAAAGAGCTCGGAGCTACTATAACGCCCATTACTGAGGATTTTAATAAATTGGTATGCCAAGGTATCTCTAAAGAGGAAATATGTGAATTAAAAAGAATTTTAACTAAAATGCGTGATAATGTATTATAAATTTTACATTATCAATACTTATTAGTTGCTACAACAACTAATAGATGCTAAGATAAACAATGTTCAAATTTCAACTAAGCACAAAGGTTGCTATAGCAACCTTTTAAAACACAAAATATATGGAGGTATTTTTAAATGGCAAATGTTTTATTTATAAAAGCAAACTCTAGACCAATTGAACAGGCTATTAGTGTTCAACTTTATCAGGCATTTTTAGACAGTTACAAGGAATCCAATCCAAATGATCAAATAACTGAACTAGATTTATTTAAAGAAAACTTACCTTATTTTAGCACTGATATGATTAACGGTATGTTCAAACTAGGTAAAGGTCTTGAATTAACATCTGACGAAAAGAAAGCAACAGACTTAGTGAACAAATACCTTGAGCAGTTCCTAGCAGTAGATAAAGTAGTATTTGCATTCCCATTATGGAATTTCTCTGTTCCTGCTGTTTTACACACTTACTTAGATTATCTAGGTCAAGCAGGAAAAACTTTCCGTTATACTGCTGAAGGCCCAATTGGTCTTCAAGGTGACAAAAAAGTTGCTTTGTTAAACGCAAGAGGTGGAGTTTATTCTGAAGGTCCTGCACAAGCAGCTGAGATGTCAGTAAACTACGTGAAAACAGTTTTGAATTTCTGGGGTGTGACTGATACAACAGAAGTTATTATTGAAGGTCATAATCAATATCCTGATCGTGCAAAAGATATTATTGAAGAAGGCTTAAGAAAAGCAGCTACAGCGGCAAGCACTTTCTAAGTTAGCTCTTTTATATTGAAGGATGTTTCTTTTATGCCACTTAGTTTATGAAAATAGCCTTCTTAAAAGATAGTTGTTTTAGAAGATTTTAAAGATATCTAATTAAGGTTGATTGGAGCGAAAGGTGCGAGACTCCTGCGGGTGCAGCGGGACAGGTGAGATCCCACAGGCGCTAAGCGCCGAGGAAGCTCACCGCCCGCCCCGCGGAAAGCGAGCAACCTGTAGCGGAAATCAACTATCGCGATACTTGTTATAAAGCAACAAAGTTTACAAAGAAATATATTTAAAACGCTGTTGAATTCAAAATCAACAGCGTTTTAGTGTATGGTTATTTATGTGAATTCTTTTATTAGCAAGACCATACGTTTGGGTTTATCTACCTCTAAAAACCATAATTCCTTATGAATTCGTATGCGATTAATTTACAAACCATCAAAACGTACCTTTACTTTTTATCTTAGCTCTCTCTTCTCATTAAGAAAATAACTTTAGTTACTAATTTTCCACTCTATTACTTATCCCATTTTGAAGATAAATCATTTCCTCAACCAATCTATCTATTCGGTTTTTTATATCCATATTCGTAATTTCATTATCTTTACTAAAATCATTGTTATGGACAAAAACATTTCCTACTGGAACAACGCCTTTTAAATAATTTATAATTGGTCTCAATTGATATTCTGTTACAAGAAAATGTTTTTCAGTTCCTCCTGTTGTGACAATTCCTGTTACTTTAGACTTTAAAGCATCAATCGGAAGATGATCAAACACATTTTTTAGCACACCTGGAATGGAGGCCTGATATATTGGTGTTCCAATCAAAAGAAAATCCGCTGAGAGAATGGCAGTAACTACTTTTTGCGTATCATTGTTATACTCATTAAATGGTTTACCGCTAACAAACTCAACCTCGTAATCTTTTAGATCAATTAATTCTGTTATAATACTTGCATCCTTTGCTTTTGCTGTTTGTAACACCTCATGAACAGCTTTTGATGTTTTAGAGCCTATTATTGAACCAGAAATACCAACGAGCTTCATGTTTTGTCCCCCCTATTTAAATACACTTGTGCTATGAAGTGGTTGAACTCTTGATGTTGGATCAATATATTTCTTTATATTATTAATGGCAATAGGTGCTTCACCTAATCCAACTGCAATGAGTTTTACTTTTCCATCATAAGTTGCTATATCTCCAGCAGCATAGATACCCTCAATATTCGTTTCCATTTTTGGATTCACAACAATTGAATTTTTCTCCATATCTAAGCCCCAGCTTTTTATTGGGCCTAGTGAAGAGATATTCCCATAATTAACAATCACAGAATCTACTTCTATTGTTTCTTCATTATTTTCTTTATCAACAATTACGACTTTGCTAATTTTCTCTTGATCTCCAATTAGCTCTTTAATAACATAAGGAATCTTAATATTGATATCAGATTGATATAATTGCTCTACACTGCTTTCATGTGCCTTGAATTCTCCTCGTCGATGGCATAAAGTAACTGTCTCTGCAATTTCGTTTAACATCATTGACCAATCTAAAGCTGAATCTCCACCACCACAAACTAGAACTTTAGTATCCTTAAATTCTTGCAAATCTTTTACAGAATAGTGAAGATTTTTCCCTTCATAAAAAGATGCAGAATCAATAGTTAATTTTCTTGGTTCAAAAGCTCCAATTCCACCAGTGATTAAAATTGCCTTTGTATAATGTTCACCCTTATTTGTTTTTAATGTGAAAACTTCTCCATGTTTTTCAAGATCTATTACTGTTTCATTCAAACAAATCTCAGGAGAAGCATAATTAGCTTGGTTGATTAAATTCTCGACAAAGTCTTTTCCTAATACTTTAGGAAAACCACCTATATCATATATATATTTGTCAGGATAAAGCTCTGCCACCTGTCCTCCTAATTGACCTAAGCTATCAATTATTTTTACTGACATCTTTCTCATTCCTGCATAAAAAGCTGAAAATAATCCTGTGGGACCGCCACCTATTATCGTAATATCAACTATTTGCTCATTCATATATATTACCCCTTTGTTAATTTCTACATTTAACGAAGTAATAAGGTGCCTAAATGGCACCTTATTACTTCTTAGGATAGATACTAGATATTTTGCTCGTATTTCTCAGATACAACATTCCAATTGATTATATTAAAAAAGCTTGAGATATATTCTGGTCTTCTATTTTGATAATTAAGGTAATACGCATGCTCCCAAACATCTAAGCCTAAAATTGCTTGGTTTCCTTCCATAATTGGATGATCTTGATTAGCTGTGCTTGTTACCTGTAACTTTCCATCTTCATTAATAATCAACCAAGCCCATCCAGATCCAAAACGTGTTGTTGCTGCTGCAGTAAATTCTTTTTGAAAGTTTTCAAAGCTCCCAAAAGACTCATGAATAGCTTTTTCCAAGTTTGTAGCGATTGTGTTTTGACCTGAAGCTGGAGCGATTACTTCCCAAAATAAAGAGTGGTTAAGATGACCTCCACCATTGTTTCTTACAGCTATTCTTATTTCCTCAGGTACATCATCTAAATTTTTCACTAATTCTTCTAATGATTTTGCTTGTAATTTTTCTTTGCCTTCTAGAGCAGCATTCAAATTATTCACATATGTTTGATGATGTTTACCGTAGTGAATCTCCATTGTTTGTTGATCGATATGAGGTTCTAATGCGTTAAATTCATAGTTTAAAGCTGGTAAAGTGTATTTTGTCATTTGATATTCCTCCAAATATTGTTTTTATACTTTATAGTATAATAAGTATAAAAATATAGTAAATCAAATTTTCAATATGATCAATTTATTTGCTTATGAAAATATGAAGCATCCAATTTGTTTCAACATTTTATACCTTGTGGTATAATAAGATTTAACTATTTTTAAAGCTCTATTCTAAATTTCTACCTACTCCTAACTGTAACTAAAGGAGGTTTTATAATGACAGTCGCACAAAAAAGTACAAAAGATAAAATTCTTAATTTGATAAAAAAAGAAGGATCTTTAACTGTAAATGAATTAACATCACATCTAAATATTACGCATATGGCTGTAAGAAAGCATTTGACAAGCCTCGAAAAAGATGGCTTTATATTGTCATCTGAACTAAAGCAGCCGATGGGTAGACCACTCCAAATTTACTTCTTATCACAAAAAGCAGCAGAGTATTTCCCAAAAAACTATGAGGGAATGAGTGTTGATTTTCTTAACGATATTAAAGAATTACATGGAGAAGAAACAATTGATCTTCTATTTAAAAAAAGAGAAGCAAGACTAAGCACAGAATATAAGAATCGAATGCAAAATAAACATCATTCATTCGAAAAGCTTAATGAAATGGTCAACATCCAAAACGAAAAAGGCTATATGGCTGAGCTCTTGAAAATAGATGACAACACATATGAACTAACAGAATATAATTGTCCAATTCTATCTGTAGCCAAAGAGTACAAAGTAGCATGTCGATGTGAAACAGCTATGTTTAAAGAAGTCATTGGCACAGATAATATTAATAGAACTTGTTGTCAAACTGAAGGAGATCGTCATTGTAAGTTTTTAATAAAGATTTCCTAATAATGAAACATCTTAGGGAGAGAGCAAAACGTCATACGTTTTGCTCCTTTTGTTTTAGTTGCTATAGCAACTTTTAACCTGTGATTTCTCCCTCGGAAATTACAAGAATGATTTGTTATGATTATAACGTATTCGCATATACATGGCTCTAACCATAACCATTCAAAAAATCAACTCTAATATATAGTAATTGGTATAATTACGGCTTATTATGAATGCTAATGTTGTAGAATACTACATAATTAGAGTTAATTCATTTTTACTTATCTTCCTCTGAATCTTCCCCTATCCATGTGGTCACTTCAGAAAATAGCTTTCTTTTTCCTTCTGGTAACGATCTTTTTGGATACCCAAAATAAAGGAAACCTAATACATCTCCTTTATCGGATAAACCAAAAAACTCTTTCATTAATGGATCATAAGTAGGTTCGCCTGTTCTCCAGAATCCCGCTAACCCTAAACTATGTGCAGTCAATAACATATTTTGAATACTCGAGTATACTGCGCCATACTCTTCTTTGGAAATTGCTTTTGGATTTTCACTTGGCTCAACAGCAACGGTTATGATAACAGGTGCCCTAAATGGTTTCTCAGCAATCTTCTCAAGCTTTTTCTGATTTCCTTCACTTAAGTAATCTTCCATCTTCTGTTGAGCAATATTCACAAGAACTTCACCTAACTTCTTTCTGCCCTCACCTCTTAAGACAAAAAATCGCCAAGGCTCAGTTCTAAAATGGCTAGGAGCCCAAGTGCCTGCTTCTAATATTTGTTCAATGATTTCTTTCGGAATTGCCTCATCAGTCACACGTCCATTACTTCTGCGTGATTTAATCACTTCAAAAATATCCAATAGAAACACCTCAACTTATTTTAAAATTTGAGTCTCATATAGATGAAATGTTTACTTTCAGACTGCAGGAGGACCGAACTTTCCATTATGAAAGTCACGATATGCATCCTTAATTTCATCCATTGTATTCATTACAAAAGGACCATAAGGAACGATTTCTTCTTTGATCGGAGTACCTGAATAGATCAATACTTTCGAGCGCCTACTGTTTGCTTTAATTCTAAACTCACTCATCATATCTTTATTACCGCTCTCATTAAAACTTAAAGTAGCAACTCCATGTTTTGTCAGGTTCACTTCATTTTCTCCAAAATCCATATCACCTGATAATACATACAAAAATGCATTATGCGTTTCTGGTAGCTTGTGTGTGTATGTTGCTCCTTCATTTAATGAGATTTCTGATAATGTAAAAGGAACAACAGATTCCATCGGACCTTTAACTCCTGCTATATCGCCAGAAAATACTTTGACAGAGCCACCTGCAAAATCAACTGTTGGTGCATCTTCACTATAAATATTTTGGTAGCTAGTATCTGTTTTCTTTAAATGCTTTGGAAGGTTCAACCAAAGCTGTAGGGTGTGAGCAATATCATCTCCTACGCCTTCCTCTCCATGTCTTGCGGCCCAACCAGCGTTCATATATTGAACATCACCAGGCTCAAGAATATCGCGTCCACCTGCATTATCTATATGCTCTAGTCTCCCATCAATAACATATGTTACTGTTTGAAAGCCCCTATGAGGATGGTCCGAAAAAGTGCCTCTTTTAAACCAATCTTCTGCCATTAAAATAAACGGATCAAAATCAGCCCAGCGTTCAACAGGTAAAACCCACCCCTTTTGAATAGATGGAAAGCCGACTTCCTCATATTTTACATACCAATGATCTTTTACTAATCTTTTTATATTGTCTTGTTGTTCGTTTGACACATGAACCACTCCTTAACTATATTATGAGGTAAGTTAATTTATTAGAATTATGGTTATATATCATCTTTAGTTGCTATATCAACTATTTTACACCAATAACTTTTTATACTAATTTGTATAAAAAGTTTCTTATTTAATTAGAACATATTGATTTTTTATTTGCAAGAAATACGTCTGTAATAAGATGAGGTATATTAAAAACACGACAAAAATGGAGATAATATCAGGAAGAATTTTAGATGTGATAAAAGTATTTTGTTTTAATTAGGTGTAATCTCCTTTAAAAGAAGCTTACACCTAATTAAATTGTCTGAATTATAGGATTAGATACAGATATTTGCTATTTTACGGCGTTTATTTGCTCTTTTCTCGTTATATTTGCTGTTTTATTAAATTTATTTGCTATTTTGATCAATATATTTGCTAAAACTCAAGATATATTAGTTTTTCGACAAAAAATGACACTCCTGATAACCAACCACTACACCTTTTCTTAACAGCAATTACTCGCACCTAATAAAACCAAGCCAGCTCCATCTGCGTCTTCTTCTATATCTAAAGTTAACTCATCTGTATCTGTAATTTGTGCATCAACAGCTACTGTGATTCCATTAATTGTGTTAACTTTATCTGTTTCAATCGGTGCATCTAAAGTAATTGTGAATTGTGGTCCACAGCAACCAGCTACAGATGTTAGCCGAATACCTTCAGCACCTTTTTCAGTTAGGAATTGCTCCAGTACCTCTTTTGCATCATTAGTAATTTTCATTTCTAATTCCCCCATGTTTTACCCATTTGGATAGATTCTTTTTAATGTTTCTTTCATTTCAGGTTTCACCTTGATTTTTGGACGTGCATTTTTTGCAATTTCTTCAGCTTCTTCAATTGTTTCGGCTTGTCCCAGTGCTAAAAGAGTGCCAATTGCTACAGTACCTGTACGGTTACTTCCTCCCTGGCAATGAAAATAGACATTTTCTCCCTCGTTATATGCGGTAACAACAGAGTCGATTGAATTTTTCACTGATTCATCTTGTTTATCAGCATCGTCAACAATTGGGCTATGAACACGATTATATTCTGAATCTTCATGAGATGCCTCAGCTCTTAAATCAAACGCAACATCAATCTTTTCATTCTTCATCACTTCGTCAATATCGTCAGCACCACCAATATAGATGCGGTTCTTCACTAGTTCGTTGTAATTTTTTGTTGTCATTTATTTATCCTCCAAGTCTTTTTTAGCATTAGAAAATATCCTAAAGCTCTACATACTCTTTTATTTCTTCATAACCAATCTTCTCCTCAGCTATCCAAGGAATGATTGCAGATTGTGCTGCTAATTCATTTTTCACTTTATCTATCCAGGCTTTTTCAGCATGGGCTCTTCCCAGTAGAGTCTGATCTTTTGTTTTAGTTGCGTATAGACTTTGATTAATAACCCACCATTTTGGCTCTATGTTAGCTCGTTTTAAATCTTCTTGAAGTCTAGCAGCTTCTAAGACAGGTGTTGCTTCTGCTAAAGTAACAATCACAACACTTGTTTCATTTTGATTTCTCAATCTAGGAAGTAATGCTTTAACACTGTTAGGAACATCACCAGTAGATCGAGCAAGCTCTTTATGATAGTTTTGTGCAGAATCTAATAGCAATAATGTGTGTCCTGTAGGTGCTGTATCAATCACAACAATTTCATCTTCTGATTTTGCAACAACTTCAGCAAATGCTCTGAAAACAGCAATTTCCTCAGTACAAGGAGAATTTAGATCTTCTTGTAAATAAGCTAAGCCTTCATCATCAAGCTCGGTACTTGCCTTTGATAGAACTTCCTTTTTATACTGTTCAACAACCTCTACTGGATTAATCGCACTTATTGTTAGATTTTTATTATAACTATCTTCTGCAAACATATTTTGAATATGTGATGCAGGATCTGTTGTTGTTAAATGAACTTTATGACCTTTCTCTACAAGTCCAACGGCAAGTGCTGATGCCACCGTTGTTTTTCCTACACCACCTTTGCCCATCGTGAATATTATCCTTTTTGTCGATAGATCATTTATTAAGTCATTTAATTTTTGCATTGAAATCTCTGTATGAATATCATTAACTTCGTCTTCCACACTTGGTAAGAATTCATTAGAGAATAAATAACGAAGATTTTCAATACCTGTTAATGAATAAGAAACATAAGGTACTTCGTATATCGGCAGCTCTTTTAGCTTCTTAGGAAAATGGTTTAATGCTAATTGTTGACGCTGAAAAAATGAGGAAGATACAGCATCATCTGAAACTGATGTTTGTAGTACACCATTCATAATCAGTATTTGATTATTTATCCCAATCCCCCGCAACTCTGTAGATGCACGATTTGCTTCATTTATTGAGGAAATCTCTGGCCTTGATACTAAACATAGTGTAGTTTGTTTTGGATCTGATAGCACTTTAACTGTTCTTGAATATAAATCCTTTTTCTCTCCTAAACCTGATAAAGGTCCTAAGCACGAAGCTCCGTGTGTACTTTCTTCTAAAAATCCAGTCCATGCAGTTGGAAGTTGTAGTAACCTTAAAGTGTGCCCTGTTGGCGCCGTATCAAAAATAATTGTGTCATAATCACTTATAGTTGAGGAATCAGCTATAAGATTTGTAAACTCATCGAAAGCAGCTATTTCAACTGTACATGCTCCAGAAAGTTGTTCTTCCATTGTAGCGACAACTGCATCAGGTAGTTTCCCACGATACGGTCCAACAACATTTTCTCGATATTTTCTCGCAGCTTCTTTCGGATCTAAATTACATGCATAAAGATTCTCTACTGATTTCACTTGTTGGGGTGTATTTGTTAAACTCATCTCTAACACATCTTGTAAATTAGAGGCGGGATCTGTGCTGACTAATAACACCTTTTTGCCTTCATCAGCTAAAGCAACAGCAGACGCACAAGCAGTAGAAGTTTTCCCCACCCCACCTTTTCCAGTAAAAAATAAAAATGGTGTTTTAACCAAATTGGTTGGATTATAGGATGTAAACATGGTTATCCCTTCTTCCTAAATCAGAAAATATAGTGAACTCTTCCCTTTTTTCACATTTGCTTTAAATCAATTGATAATCGTACCTTTGGCTTTTCCTGTAACTCTTCTGACTTAACCCCAAACCACTCTGATAACTCTTTGTTAGTTGGATATGTACCGCTTTTTTTCATTTCATTATTAACCAAAACAACCGGTAGGGCATCTGGACCTTTTTCAGTAAGGATTTTTGTTATTTCACTATTATTGGTAAAAGCATCTGGTTCATTCGCAAGATTATATCTTTTAATATCAAAGCCTTTTTTTCCTAATGAATATACCGCAGAAGCCACACGAGTTAATTCTGGATCAACACTTGGTCCGCAAACACCAGTTGAACAGCACATGGCAGGATCAAATATTTCTACTTTCATATGTTACAACTCCTTAGGAAATAATTAGATTGTTATAAAGTAGTTTTCATAAACCTTGTTGCTTTCTAAGACTCTCCTTAAGCTCTTAGAAAAAGCCACCTTTATAAAGAGAAAGCCGAGAGAAGTTCTCACGGCATCATGTGAATTATTAATCTAGTGCTTAAAAAAGCTGATACTTACTCTCCAGTTTTAGCAAAACGTTCAATTCTCTCTCCAATTTCGTCACGTACTCGTTGGAAAAATCCCCATTTTTCTTCTTCTGATCCTTCAGCTTTTGCCGGGTCATCAAAGCCCCAGTGTACTCTTTTAATGTGAGCAGGTGTTACTGGACAATTGTCTGCGGCGTGGCCACATAACGTAACAATTAAATCTGCATTGTTAAGAATTTCTTGATCAATCACATCTGAAGTTTGATTTGAAATATCAATTCCTGTTTCGTTCATTGCTTTTACGGCATTAGGATTTAAACCATGTGCTTCAAGTCCTGCACTTTTCACTTCCCATTCGCTTCCTAAATGCTTTTTAGCCCAACCCTCTGCCATTTGGCTTCGGCAAGAGTTTCCAGTACAAAGAAAATAAATTGTTTTTTTAGACATGATAATTGCTCCTTTTAATTTGAATTAATGAATAATAAGTAACCAAATATATAAACCAACAAGTGTAATAAACAAAGTCGGAATGGTTAAAACAAGACCTGTTTTAAAATAAGTACCCCAAGAAATTTTAACACCTTTCAAAGAAAGGACATGTAACCATAATAATGTAGCAAGTGATCCGATTGGAGTGATTTTCGGCCCCAAATCTGAACCAATCACATTAGCATAAATCAGCGCTTCTCTTATAACTCCTGATGTATTTGTATCAGAAATTGCAAGTGCATCGATCATAACAGTTGGCATATTATTCATCACTGAAGATAAAATTGCTGCAATAAATCCCATTCCTATCGTTGCAGCAAATAAGCCTTGATCTGCTGTAGCTTGGATAACATCTGCTAAAACATCTGTTAACCCTACATTTCGCAAGCTATAAACAACCACATACATACCTATTGAGAAAAAAACAATTGCCCAAGGTGCACCCTTTATGACAGTTTTCGTGTTAACTGCAGAACTTCTTTTCGCCATAAATAAGAAGAAGATTGCAACAATACCTGCAATAATTGACACAGGAATTCCAATAAATTCACTAGCAAAATAACCGATAAGTAATATCCCTAAAACAAACCAAGACAATTTAAACATCTTTTCATCACGAATTGCTTCGACTGGTTTCTTTAGTTGCGATAAATCATAATTTTTCGGAATACTTTTACGGAAAAAGAGCAGTAGAACTAGAATACTTGCTCCTAATGAGAAAAAGTTAGGAATAATCATTCTTGATGCAAATTCAACAAAACCTATACCAAAAAAGTCAGCAGAAACGATGTTAACAAGGTTACTAACAACTAATGGTAGTGATGTTGTATCGGCAATAAATCCACTTGCAATAATGAATGGGAATACCATTTTTTCACTAAAGTTAAGATTTCTTACCATCGCCAATACAATCGGTGTAAGAATTAAAGCTGCACCATCATTTGCAAAAAATGCTGCCACAACCGCTCCTAAAAGACTTACATAAATAAACATCTTAACTCCATTACCCTTTGCCGCTCGTGCCATGTGTAAAGCAGACCATTCAAAAAATCCAATTTCATCTAGTATTAGTGAAATAATAATAATGGCAATAAAAGCTAGTGTTGCGTTCCAAACGATTGATGTTACATCAATCACATCATTAAAATCTACTACACCTACAAGAAGAGCTAATATTGCTCCTCCACATGCAGACCAACCGATCGACAATCCTTTAGGTTGCCAAATAACTAGTGTAAGTGTGAGTATGAAGATGGCAGATGCTAGTATTACTGATGTCATGTTATCCCCTCCATTTATTCACACGAAATACGTAAACCTTGAGCTTCCAATTCTTTGATTCGATAATCTTGATTAGGAAGATGCTGTAATAAATTTTGTACAAGTGGATAATAGTCACTATTTTTATTCAGCGAGTAAATAATCCATTGTCCCCTTCTAGTTTCTTTTACAATTCCTGCATCTTTTAATTTTCTAATATGCTGACTAATGGCGGGCTGACTTGCTTTAAAAACCTCAACAAATTCACACACACAACAATCATTCGAATCTAGCATTTTCACCATAGTCAATCTTGTTTTATCTCCTAAGAGTTTTAAAATTGTTGCTGCATTTTCTATCTCTATTAGTGCCTCAGACATTTGTTCCCCCCCTTTTATTTATCTGTAAATCACTATATAACAATATACTTATATATTCAATGCAATTGTTTTAATTCCCTTTTATTAATTTCCCCACTAATTTAAATTCTATCCGGGAGACTACCAAACTCTTATCTTAATTATGTATACATTCATTTTGGTCTTCTTCACACCATATATACTTTTTCACCTCAAAAGGATTCATTTGAAAAGCATTGGCTAAACGTTCAATAAAATCATCACTAGGATGAAGCTGACCATTTTCAAGCTTCTCTATAATACGAAGCTCTGTTTCTGTTAGTAGAGATAATTCTTCGGTTGTGATACACATCTTTTCTCTTAACTCTTTCATTTTATTTTCATATCCAACACATGGTTCTTTTAACATAAGAATCGCCCTCACTTTATATGATTAATATATAACTATTTGCTTATATGTTAATTCACTTATATAAAATCCTCAAGAATATTTTTGTAAAGATTATGTAAATCTTTCTTATCTATAAAAATAAGAGATCGATAAACATCAATCATCCATCTCTTATTTACATTAATTCAACTACAGCATGAATTATTATTAATTTCTTTTGGTTTAATTTGTACACAGCTAATTGATTCCGATGCTTCAACACTTTTAGTTGTAGTACAACTTTTATTTCGGTTATTTACTGTCTCTTCGCCACAGCAATCGACTAATCCAACACTACACACACCTGTTTCCGGAAGCTCTAATTTCACATCTACTGCACCTTGAAAATCTCCAGTGAGATACGCAATAACTGAACGAACCTGCTCATATCCTGTTGCCAGTAGAAAAGTTGGTGCACGTCCATAGCTTTTCATTCCAACAATGTAAAAGTTTTTTTCAAAATGTCTTAGTTCTTTTTCTCCATGAGGTCGAACTGTTCCACAGCTGTGGATATTTGGATCAATTAATGGTGCAAGCTCATAAGAACTTTCAATAGCAGAATCTATGTTCAAACGTACTTCTCTCAAAAAAGAGAAATCTGGTCTTGATCCCGTAGCAGAAATCACTTCATCAATACCTTCAATCACTACTATCTTATCTTTTACTACTCCCTTAACATTGACTTTTTCATTATGTTTGTGTAAATCAATAATTTGATACTCAGTAAAAGTAGAAATAGTATTCGTGTTAATTAATTTTTCAACCCTACTCCCTAGCTCCCCTCTTGCAGCTAATTGATCATTCTCTTTCCCTCCATATACCTCTTCCACATTTGCTTTTCGAATGGCCCAAAGAATTTCCGTTTGTGGATGTTCTTCTTTTAGTTTCGCTAACTCAAGAAGAATGTTTATAGAAGAATGACCACTTCCAACAACTAAAACTTTTTTACCTGCATACCTTTCTTTTTCTCCTTTCAAATCAGGTATACCATAATAAATATGCTCCCTTGCATTTATTTCATTTTTTGTAAAAATTCCATTAGAAGCAACAGGATTAGGATTGGACCACGTTCCAGTAGCATCAATCACAGCTTTAACTTCATAGTTTGATATATGTTCATCACTTTCCACATAAATAATAAATGGTACATTTTCTCTGTTTGAAGATTTTACTTTATCCAATCCTTTTTTACCTACACCAATTACCTTTGCATTTAAAATCAAGCTCTTGTTTATTTCGGGGATATCACTTAAAGGTTTTAAATAGCTTTCCACCAATTCTCTTCCTGTAGGTAATTGAGTTAAATCAGGTGCTATCCAACCACTCTTCTCCAACAGCTTTTCCGCTTCTTTATCTATATTGTATTGCCAAGGCGAAAACATTTTAACGCTTCCCCACTTTAGTACACTGTGACCAACAGAATTGCCTGCTTCAAAAAGGAGTACCTTTTCACCTTTGCTAATAAGATGCGCCACTGCAGCTAAACCTACAGGTCCTCCACCAATAATAGCAACAGGTAGTTTATTTTGATCTTTTTCAAACGTAATTTCCATCATAAATCCCTCCAATTGTTTATCTATCTAGGCTATTTTCTGAAAGATTGTTGCTAACTTGTTCAATTACATGTTAAAAAAGTGTTTTTTTCCGAATAAAAGTCTCTAGGACAATAAGAAAAGATGCCACTAGCTGTATACACTGCTGTTTCCTAAAGTTACTAAAAGCAACAAAGTTTACAAAAACAGCTCTTATCTATTAAGACTTCTTTTTTTCTAAAAGGACGCAAAAAATTCTAAAATAAAAACAGATTCGATATAATGAAATTAAATGACACGATTTGACTTATAGGGAGAGAATTATGATGGAACAAAATTTAATTTGGTCTCAATTCAATGATTCTTTATTTCGATTTATTTTAGGAAAAGTCGCTACCACACAGGATGCGGAAGACATACTCCAAAACGTCTTCATCAAAATCCACACACAGCTATCGAGTGTGAAAGATGAAGAAAAAATTCAAGCATGGATCTTTAAAGTTGCTCGAAATGAAATTGTAGATTTTTATAAAAAAAGAGAAAAAGATATTCGCGAAAACCCGAATAGCCTTTTAGAATTTTCACGAAACACAGATAATCCTACTCTCGATAACGATGAAAACCTAAATCTGCTTGTTTCATCATGGCTGTTGGAAATGACAGAGTCCCTCCCAAATCATTATAAAGAGGCATTACTTTATACCGATTTTCATAATCATACTCAAAAAGAGCTGGCAGAAAAACTAGGCATCTCTTTATCAGGTGCTAAATCACGAGTTCAACGAGGACGAGTAAAATTAAAAGATATTTTATTAGAATGCTGTTCAATTGAATTAGATAAAACAGGAAATGTGATAAACTATACAAAAAACAAAAGAGATTGTTTCTGTGATTCCTAAGAAAAGTGCAAGGCGACTTAAGCTAAGACACCAAAACTAAGTGCAGTTTTTTTGCTTTCTTATCTTAGTAATCTAGTGGCCGCATTAGTTATCGTTTCTCTTTTGTTTTGTATATGTTGAAAGGATACATCATGCACACGATCAAAAACGTTCTTAAAAATCAGATACACGTACATTTATTGTTATACATGATCAAATGGATTATATTAGCTGGATTTGTAGGTATTCTAGCTGGATCTGCTTCAGCTCTTTTTTTAGTAAGTTTAGAATGGGCAGCCCAAACAAGAGAAGCTTATTCATGGTTTTTATTTTTACTTCCAATTGGTGGGATTCTTGTTAGCTTTCTTTATTGGAAATATGGATTAAACTCCGCAAAAGGAAATAATTTAATCATTGAGCAAGCAACTGGTGCAAAGGAAAGCATTCCATTTCGCATGGCTCCATTAGTGTTATTTGGCACAATTGTCACACACTTATTTGGTGGATCTGCTGGGCGAGAAGGTACAGCTGTTCAAATGGGTGGAGCATTTTCTGAATTAGTTGGGAAGATATTTAAATTAGACGCAGTGGATCGGAAAATAATCATTATCTGTGGAATCAGCAGTGGCTTTGGCTCTGTCTTCGGTACGCCTTTAGCAGGTACAGTATTTGGATTAGAAGTTTTAGCTTTAGGGTTGATTAAGCATGAAGCTATTTTCCCGGCCTTTGTCGCAGCTTTTGTTGGAGATTTTGTCACAACGGCATGGGGAGTTGGCCATCACCATTATGATATTGGTACAATTCCTACACTATCCATACTATTGTTAATAAAAATAATCCTTGCCAGCATTCTTTTCGGCTTAACAAGTACATTATTTTCACAGCTAACACATTGGTTAAAAAAGCAATACACTAAAATTTTCCCAAACCCTATGATTAAAAGCTTTGTTGGTGGACTTGTTATTATTGCCCTCGTCTACTTAATTGGCACTCGTAAATATCTTGGCTTAGGGCTTCCACTAATTGATGATGCATTCGAAGGGAATGTTTCACCTTTAACTTTTATCACAAAGCTACTTTTCACCTCGCTAACTCTTGGTGCGGGATATCAGGGTGGTGAAGTAACTCCTTTATTTGCCATAGGCTCCACACTTGGAAGTTTCCTTGGTGAGTACCTTCATGTATCAATTCCCTTTTTAGCCGCCTTAGGCTTTATCGGTGTTTTTTGTGGAGCTACAAATACACCTTTAGCATGCTTTATTATGGGTATCGAGCTTTTTGGTTCTGAGGCAAGTCTATATTTATTTCTTGTTTGTATTATTAGCTATTTATTTTCAGGACACACAGGAATTTATACTTCTCAACAAATTGGCATTTCAAAAGGGAAGCTACATCACAACTCACCGTAAGAAAATCTCAGGGGTGCCCTTTTACCGACTATACCTAAACTTAAACTTATACTAAATAAGTACTACCTTCAAAATCTTGTTGAAGGTAGTTTTTTGTTTTGGGACTATTATTAAGTACCACCTATTATGTTATAAATATTAACGAACCGGGTATTGTATGGACAAGTAATTGAAATGAAGGAGTTTTAAACAATGCCAGATTACAAGAAAAACAGTATTTCACTTACTGGGGCTGTAGGTCTTGGGACTGGTGTGATGATCAGTGCTGGTATTTTTGCTCTTCTTGGACAAGTAGCAGAGCTCTCAGGCTCTTGGTTTCCCCTCATTTTCATTATAGGAAGTATTGTGACAGCTTTTAGCGCTTATTCTTATGTGAAGATGAGTCAGGAATATCCTTCAGCAGGTGGAATTGGAATGTTTTTAGTTAAAGCCTATGGAAAAGGTACGATCACTGCATCTGCAGCTTTAATGATGGCTGTATCTATGATTATTAATCAAAGTCTTGTCGCCAGGACATTTGGTACATACACACTTCAATTATTTGATGGTGCTCAGACGGAGTGGTTAGTACCTTTACTAGGTGTAGGTTTAATAGTCGTTTCTTTTCTCATCAATATATCGGGAAACACTTTTATTCAAACATTTACCTCAATTGCCTCATTGATTAAAATAATTGGATTATCTACTATGGCAATTGCGGGAATTATAGTTGCGGATTTTGCATTCACCATTCCTAATAAAGCTAGCAACCCACCTGATATAGGAATTGTCAGTTCAGTAGCTGCCATTGCATTAACCATCCTTGCCTTTAAAGGTTTTACTACGATCACTAATAGTGGGGAAGAAATCACGAAGCCGAAGAAAAATGTTGGACGAGCTATTACAATTTCCATACTAGTCAGTCTATCTGTTTATCTATTACTTGCATGGGCTGTTTCAAGTAATTTAACATTGTCTGAAATTATTGCTGCTAAAGATTATGCACTCGCTGAAGCTGCTAGACCAGCATTTGGAGATTTTGGAGTGTGGTTTACGGTTATACTTGCCATTATCGCAACGATAACTGGAATTATTGCAAGTGTATTTGCTGTTTCGCGAATGCTTGCGATGCTTACTGAAATGAAGCTAATACCACACAAACATTTTCATATGCCAGGCTCTATTCAGAAGCACACTCTTGTTTATACAGTTGTGTTAGCGATTGTCTTAACTGTATCCTTTGACTTAACTCGGATTGCTTCAATAGGTGCAATTCTCTATCTTGTTATGGATATCATGATTCACTGGGGAGTTTTTAGACACTTAAGAAAAAAGGTCAATGCAAACCCCTTTATCGTTGTTTCAGCAATCGTCTTAGATCTTATCGTTCTTAGTGCTTTTCTTTGGGTGAAATTTCAATCAGATATTGTTGTTGTAGTTGTGGCAATACTTATGATTACTTTCATTTTTATTGGAGAATATGCTTTTTTGAGAAAAACATCTGACTAACTTGGATGTCTAAAGTACAATTCAAGAACAACAATAATTCAAAGCATATACTAAGATTATAGCTAGGTGAAAACCCAACTTGGGTATAACTAGGCATTTGTACTGTCAATTTTCCATTTCCTTAATACTCTATTATTAATCCTACAAATGAAAGGAGAATTATTTATGGGTTTAGGATATGGTAACTTTGGTGGTTATGGTGCAGGATTCGGTGGCTATGGTGCAGGTGGCTATGGCGCTGGTGTAGGCGGTTATGGTGCAGGTGGCTATGGCGCTGGTGGATCATTCGCGTTGATCGTCGTTCTATTCATTTTACTAATTATTGTCGGAGCAGCATTTGTTTAATAGCTAGCTTCTAACAATTGACTATTATTTTAAGATGACTTGAGAGTGGTCTTCTGTAGACCCCTTTCGAGTCATCTTTTTGTTACATAGAAAAAAGGCTTTAGTATAAACGTTGTTGCTTTTAGGAATTTGAAGTAAACAGCACTGTATAAAGTCTAGTGGCATCTTTTCTTCTTAGAAATTGTACTTTTTATGCGATAAAATACTTTTTCTAACAGATAATAAGATCATTTAGCAACACTCTTTAAGAAAAGAGACTTTAAAAAAGCCACTGATATTCAGTGACTTTCCCACACTATTAGTATTTTCCAGATACACTTTTTCCATCAAATGAAAATATAACGACTTTATCCTCTAGCACACTTTCCATGTGTACGGTTTTACCCCAAAGCTATTACAAATAAGGCAGAACCTTTTGTAATTATTTAAGATCAAGCTCAATATCCTCGAACTGATGCTTTAAAAAAAGTTCATTGTTTTTTAAGTAATCACCATCATAGCCCAGCCTTCGTATCGTAATGGTGGTTTTGTAATGTTAGTATGCTTTCATTAATTGTGCAGATTCTAAGGAGTTTGTTAGAACCACGTTATATTCGATATTGGACGGGTACTATAAATAATGTAATAAAATAAGGAGGGGTTCCACAAATGTTAAACCAACAATATAAAGAATGTATCCAAGCATGTTTAGAATGCATGGAGGCTTGTAATGTTTGTTATAGTGCATGCCTTAAAGAAGAAGATGTAGCAATGATGTCATACTGTATTCGCCTTGACAAAGAATGTGCGGATATATGTGGCTTTACAGCAAAAGCTATGCAATCAAATAGTCCTTTTGCTGAACAAATTTGTAAATTGTGTGCTGAAATATGTGAGGCATGTGGAAAAGAGTGTGAAAAACATGATCAGGAACATTGTAAAAAATGTGCCGAGTCTTGCTTTAGATGTGCAGAAGAATGTCGCAAAATGGCTTCATAAATAGGGCAAGAATTTTTAGCAAAGTTTATTTCTAAAGAGCAGAGCATAATTAACTTTGCTCTTTCAATTAGTTTTCAATTACTAGAAAGTACGCATACTTACCTTATTATCGGGTAAAGCACTATTTAATTAGTCTTGAAAGGAGTAATTATCATTAAACAATATCTTAAATTTGCTGGGATGATCATCACCTCAACTATTGTCATGTTTCTATTTAAATATTTAAACACATACAGTCTAGACCATGTCTTTTTTAGTGAATCAAGGCTGTATATGTCTCTGTTGATGGGGGCTACAATGACTATTATTATGTTAGCGTTTATGTACCGTATGCTAAAAAACCGAAAAGTTAATATTGGAATTGCTGTAGGAAGTGTTCTTGTTTTTGCTCTTTCACTTTTTCTTTTACGAAGCCAAACTTACGTAGATGATACTGACTATATGGAGGCCATGATTCCTCATCATTCTATTGCGATACTAACCAGTGAACGTGCAAAAATTTCAGATCCAAGAGTTCGTGAACTAGCAGATGAAATTATAAAAGCTCAACGTAAAGAAATTGATGAAATGAAGAAATTAATAGAGGATTTAGAAGATGAAGAATAATACTACCTTACTAAAAAACCTCCAATTGGAGGTTTTTTACTGATTATAGAAGGCTTCGACACTCTGCAATACATTCTTCTAAGTCTCTTACAGCATGCTGCATTTTTTACTTTGATTGCTCATGAGCTTTACTAATTGCATTATTTCAGATGAGATAGTGCACTTTCGCATTCTGAAATACATTCTAGAAGATCTACTTTGTTCATATAAAAGCACTCCTTTAATCTAATTTTCACAGGAGTATTATCCACAATTATTATTTTATCCTTCAATTTCCTAATCGCTTTTACTTAAAACAATTATCCTATCTTCTATGTTTAGAATTGCGTTAAACTTCATTGCGGATGTTATTTTACAAATTCTTCTTATCTCAACAGGAATATGGAGTGTCCCCCTATTGCTGAGTATGCATTGATTTTCTTTCTCACATGCTTCTTTTGCCAAAATAATTGCTTTATTATCCACAAAAATATAGATATTGTCGCCTGGTTCGAGATTTAGCTCTTTTCTGATATAATTTGGAAGATAGACTTGTCCCAATTTAGTTAGTGTTATTTGCATTGAAACCACCTCTAAAGCAAAGGTTTTTTTTATGATAATAAAAATTTGTGGAGAAAGTTTGCATTTGAATGAATTTCATTAGTTACAAATCAAATCTGCATATTTTCTCAACAATTTCCCATTACAATACTCTTATAACGATAAAAAGGTGTAGTTTATGAAAATTTCAATCAAACTTGGTCTTTGGTTTTTTATCTGTATTTTTATTATTGAAGCATCTTCTATGTTCTTCTTACATCGCAATGTTGTGCATTCTCTTGTTAATGAAGAATTGGAGTCATTAAAATCACGTGGAAATAGTCATAGTGATGTTTTGGAAATTTCATATGATGAAACGACATTACATCATATTCAAGTTATGGAGACAGAAACCGAAACAGAAGTTATCGTAACAGATGCTATTGGGAAAATTAAGATATCATCTAAGCCAATAGATGCTGGGATGAACAAGATATTAACAAGACATAACGCTGATCTAGAAGCACCTAATGAAGGACTAATTCTACAATCAGATTGGCAAGACACACAATATATTTCTACGGTTTCCTCATTTAAAGCACCAAACGGAGATATTGGTTATGTCTACATGTTCAAAAGTACGGACCAAATTAAACGTTTTATTTCACGATTAAATGAACATTTTATCCTGGCTTCAGTGCTCATTCTACTTTTCATGTTGATTACCATATTCTTTTTATCCAAAGCTCTAACAAAACCATTGATATCGATGAAGGAAGCAACAAGAAGAATAAGCAAAGGGGATTTTTCAGTCTCTTTACCCAAGGCTTCAAATGATGAAATTGGCGAGTTATCATCTTCTATTCAAACACTTGCAAATGACTTAAATTATTTGAAAAAAGAGAGAACCGAGTTTTTAGCAAGTATTTCTCATGAAATACGTACTCCTCTTACCTACATTAAAGGTTATACAGATATTGCACGAAGAGACAGCTTATCAGAAAAAGAACGGCTTAACTACTTAAATATTATTTATGAAGAATCAAACCATGTTGGTGACCTTCTAAAAGAACTATTTGATTTAGCTAAAATGGATCAAAATACCTTCTCCATTTCTAAGGAAAAAGTAAAAATCTGCTCATTCATCCACTCCATTTACCATAAAATGAAACCAGCTTTCGATAGTAAAGGAGTAAACCTTGTATTAGATTGTAAAATCACTGCTATTGTAAATATTGATCCTAATAGGTTTGAACAAGTCTTATTAAATTTATTGGATAACGCTCTAAAATACTCTGATATCAATTCATTGACTAAAATTGAGATAACAAATGAAAAGAATTTCATAAGCATATTTGTTAAAGACCAAGGAACAGGGATACCTGATGAAGATTTACCTTATATCTTTGACCGTTTATATAGAGTGGATAAATCACGATCAAGGTTAACTGGAGGTTTTGGATTAGGTTTATCCATAGTAAAAGAAATAGTAGATGCTCATGGAGGAACCATTTCGGTGGAAAGCCGAATAGATAAAGGAACATGCTTTAAGATTACACTGAAGGGGCAGTAGGATGAAAACAGTTTTGCTAATAGATGATGAGCAAAGAATGCTCGATTTATTATCTTTATATATAGAACCTTATGGATATAGATGTTTTAAGAAGAACTCTGGTCCTGAAGGCATAGAATTTTTGCAACAGAATAAAGTCGATCTTGTGATTCTGGATATTATGATGCCTGAAATGGACGGATGGTTAACCTGTGAAAAAATAAGAGAATTCTCTGATGTACCCATCATCATGTTAACAGCAAGAAGTGAAAAGGAAGATATCGTTAAAGGATTAAAAAAAGGGGCTGATGATTATCTCGTTAAACCATTTAATGAAGAAGAATTATTAGCACGTATAGAAGCAATTATGAGAAGAACCAGCAGGACATCTCACTCTGAGGATATCATCAAATTTGGAGATTTGTTAATAAATCAATCTACGTATCAGGTTACATTTCAGGAGAAAGAGATCGTACTTACACCAAAGGAATATGCATTGCTTAGCTTATTTTTGAAAAACCTAAATAAAGTATTTTCACGAGAACATTTACTCATGAGCATTTGGGGACTAAAGGCTGAAACAGAAGATCGAACCATTGACTCGCATATACGAAACATGAGAGAAAAGCTACGACAAGCAAACTTTCCAGTAGAAAAATATTTAAAGACAGTTTGGGGAGTAGGCTATAAATGGATTTCTAGTAAATAACCAATAATGTAGGAGGTATTATTTTGATAAAAAAAACATGCTCATTCTTCCTGTTATGTTTTTTACTGAGTGCCTGTTCACAAGGAGAAAATGAAAAAACTACGGAAAATGACATTGAAGTTTATACAGATGAAAAAGATGATTATGTAGACATTTATAAAGAAATAAAAGATGAAAAAATTGAGCATATACACGGTATTGGCTATGCAGGGAATAAAGATGAATTGTATCTTGCCTCACACGATGGATTATTAAGATTCTCAAATGAAAAATGGTTTGAAATCACTGAAAATAAACATGATTACATGGGTTTTCAAGCTACTGATGAAGGCTTCTATTCAAGTGGACACCCTGAACAGGGATCAGATTTAAAGAATCCTCTTGGGATTATCAAAAGCTCTGACGATGGAAAAACATTAGACAAACTTGATTTTTATGGTGAAACAGATTTTCACTATTTAGCAGCAGGTTACAAGAGTCATATGATCTATGTAATGAATGAAGCAAAGAATTCAAGTTTAAATAGCGGATTTTATTACTCAGAAGATGAAGGTGAAAACTGGACAAAAAGTAAGATGAATGGGCTTTCATTTAATAATATTGGTAATATAGCTACTCATCCAACCAAAGCGAATATTGTGGCAATATCCACAGATCAAGGTTTATTCACTTCAAATGATAATGGTGATTCGTTTGCTCTAGCCTCACAATCTCAACCAGTTACAAGTGTTGTATTTAGAGAAAATTCCTTTCTCTATTTTACTTTAAAAAGAGATAAGGTATCGCTTTATAAAAAAGAACTAAATAATGAAAAAGAGGAATCAATACCTATTCCAAAAGAAGTGAATGAGCAAAATCCTGTGATGTACATTTCATCTCATCCAGAAATAGAGGAAGTGATGACTATAATTACTTACGAAAATGATATTTATCAAACAAAAGATAATGGTCAGTCATGGACTAATTTAGTAAGGAAAGGCAAGATACAATCATAGCTATATACTCCAAAAAAGAACTTGGATTAATCCAAGTTCTTTTCTTT
Organism: Metabacillus litoralis; assembly: GCF_007994985.1. Classification (GTDB taxonomy): domain Bacteria; phylum Bacillota; class Bacilli; order Bacillales; family Bacillaceae; genus Metabacillus; species Metabacillus litoralis. Next base: position 179,238 of record NZ_VOQF01000008.1, read on the forward strand.
ATTTTAAGCACACACATTCCTATTTCGGTGACAATTCACTTTCCGTCACCCACTTATGGTTTTTCACTTCCTCGCCTCCAGTTGTCGGAGTGTAATCAACCATATATACTGTCATTTCTTCGACTGAGTCAACAACAGCTGTTGCACCTTTCATACCTTCCATATGATCGGCGTTTAACACAACCTCCGTTCCTGGTTCAAATGGTTGATCTCCTGAATTTTCAACTTCTTCATGGATGACCCATTTATGATCTTCAACCATTTCTCCTCCAGTTGTTGGAGTATAAGAAACCATATAAACATTTGTATAATATGCTCCAACAATTGTAGCTTCTGCACCCTTCATACCTTCCATGTGATCTGTTTCAAGAATAGCTTGACTCCCAACTTTATAAGTTGGATTTTCTTCTTCTTTTAATCCTTCTGGAATTTCACCAGAACCTGAATGATTCATCTCAGAATGATCCATTTCCATACTTTCTTCGGTATTTGTGTTCGAGTCTGTGTTTTCATTTTGTGCCTCTTGTCCATTATTACTACATGCAGCTAAAGAAATTGCTAATAGACTTGTCATAATACCTATTATGAATTTATGTTTCATTTCAGCCTGCTCCTTCTTTGTTTATGATTGATATGTTAATACTGTAAAAATACCAAAAGACTTTGCAGAAAGTGTGCAAAATTAGTGTCATATATGTAAATATTTTTAACTTAAAAATAAAAAAGCAGTAAGTAGAAAGAATTCGTCTACATACTGCTTAGTTTATCCTTATTTTTCATAATTTAATTTTGTTACCATACCACCTGGTGTTTTCCCATTATTCGTTTGTGAAATGTTTTTGTTCCGTTTATTGGTAAAGATCCTGGGTTTATTGATAAAAATTCAATGTCAATCCGTTGACCTGAAGCAACATTAATTGTGTCATCGTATATGTTATAACGTGGAAACCCATTGACACTTACTACTTGAAAATCATGACCATGAACATGCATGGAATGTGAAGCACTCGACTTATTTATAAAGCGAATTCTAATTTTTTTCCCATATTTCGTGCGAAGTCCTTCAGTTTCAGGAAATGCTTTTCCATTGATTGTAAAAAAATTAGGGGCAGTATCAAACTTCCTAGGTTTATATACACCTGGTGTAATTTCACCTATTTTTTCTTGGGGGATATCCCATTGCTGTAAAACTAATACATAATCACGATAAGGAATTTCTCCACCTGTTAATTGGTTTTCATTAGGCAACACAATAAAAGGTCCCAATAACCCTTGAGGGATTTGGGATGGATCTCCAGCATGATAAAAAAATGTGCCTGCTTGCCATGCTGGAAATTGATACACGTATGATTCGCCTGGCTTGATTGATGGAGTAGGTTCTATTTCAGGAATTCCGTCCTGAAAAACAAGCTTAGATAATCCATGTACATGTAGTGATGTAGGTTTATCTAGACGATTTTCTAATTCAATCCGAACCATTTCCCCTTGTTTAAACACGAGTAAAGGACCAGGTATAGAATTATTGTATCCTAGACCTTCTATTCTACTTTATCAACAATAGTATGATGTGAAGGTTGTGGTACTAATTTATAGTATCTAGTATTACCAGCCTTTTGATATTGTGCCTTCAAACCATTTGGCATCATTAATCTACTTTCCCAATTCATGACATTTCCCCCATTTAGTTTTGTCCATTATTAAAACTTATGACAGGAACTAAACTATTATGAGAAAGTATCATAGAAATACTTATACTTAAATAAAAAATAACGAGCACTTGGTACGTTATTTTAATTCAACATCATAACCTTGATCATCAATTGTTTCCTTAATAGTGAACTTCTGAAGGATCAAATTCTACATCAACTTGCCCTGAACTTAAATAAGGTACTTATTAAGACCAATATGTAACGGTATCAACTATCCCAACTATAATCATTAAGACTCCTGCAATATTTTGGATATTTGTGCCAAGTTTTCTACCTTTCTTTAATAAAGCCCCACTTCCTCCTAAATACCATATTAGAAAAATCGTAATAATTAATGGTAAGACCGTGCCGATTGCAAACACAGTTGGCAACATAAGACCATAGGAACTGGATAAAACAATTGGCATCAAGGTTACAAAATACAATACAAACATTGTAGGACAAAAGGCAAGCGAAAAACTAAACCCTAATAGGAAGGAAGCAAATGGTCTTTCGAGTTGCTTATCTTCAGCTTGTTTTACCAATTTAAAAGTACCTCTTAATTTAATGACACCAAGCATAACCAATCCTACTATGATTAACAGTGAACCCATTAGTTTCCGTATCCATGGAAAATACATGGTGAGAACACCTTCAATTTCCCTCCCTAAAAACCAAATTAATATCCCTAAAAGAGAAAAGGCAACAATCTTTCCCAAAATAAAACCTAATATATCTTTCCATACAATTCTACTTTGCAGAGAACGATTACCGTATAAAGTAACGGCACTTACATTTGCGACAAATTGACATGGAGCTAGTGCCCCTACAATCCCCAATACAAATGCAAATGCAATCGGAAATCCTTCTAGTGAATTTGCCATATTAAAAAATGGTTGACTTAACCATGAGCTTATTTTGCTGATGAAAATGTACACATCTTTCCCCCTTTTCCTACCCTTATTAGCTTAGTACAAATATGTGCAGATTTTATGAAGGAGGTGAAAGGGGTTGATTGGCTAAAAAATTATTACAAATATCACAGAAACATTTTAGTCATGGACATTCCCCCAATAATATTCACTTATAGCGTTTCCTAAAATATCGGCACTTCTATAAAGTTCTTCCAGACTATTTTCTACACCGCCTATTTCAACAATAACGCTATTAGGTAGTACATCTTGATTATAGACACCATTCCCTTGAGACTTATCTTTAATTATGACTCCTCTAGAAAGACCTGGATATTTCCTCTCAATAACTTCATGAATATCATTCGTAAAATCTAAATTCCCCTTATAATTTTCATGTCCACTTCCAATAACGAATGAAAATTTAGCTAGTGATTCTCCATCAATTTCAATTGTTGATTGTTCTCTTGGTAATGAATCACGATGAATATCAAAAGCCATTTCTAAATCTCTATTTTCACGCATTTCATTCACAATAACTTCTCTAGACATTTGATAAGAACGACCAAATGTTAAGTTTCTGTCATGTAACATATTTACTATATCGATTTGACTAACCTCATTCCAAATCCCATTGCTTCTCAAGGAGTCTCCTAATCTGTTTCCAACCAGTGATATATTTACTTTGGAATGGTAAGCACTCTCTGGGGCAGTTCCTTTTTTAAAGTAAGGCAAAAAAGATTCTCTAGTATGAGAAAAATAGATAAATACCACTTTTCTCCCAAATGTGCTATGAAAGTTTTTCTTAGTAATTTCTGGTCTTTTAATATCCTGTTCATTAAAAGAATTAACCTTTTCTAAAATTAGCTCAGCATCCATTTTAAGTGAATTTTCGTTTGGTACAAGTTCAATTGAAACTTCTGATTCAGTATCGCTTTTATTATTTAATAGCTTTGAAGATAGATCTACCTTATTTCTCAATTCTCCACTATTACTCTCTTTTTTATTTAGGAGCTCCTCTTTGCCATTAAGGAAGAAGATAACTGTTAACACCACTACGAATAAAGTAACTGCGATAAATAATAATACTTTTAATGTGTTAATGTTTAGTCTTTTCATATTAATCCCTCTAATAAAGTAATAGATTATTACTTTATATATCGGTTACATTTAAAGACTCTAAAGTGAAGATCTACCTTATTGTAAGCATGTAGTTTCAAAACAAGAAAAAAGCCACTGATATTCAGTGACTTCCTCATTTTATAAGTATTTTCTAGATACACTATTTCCATCAAATGAAAATAAAACGGCTTTGTCTTCCAACACACTTTCCATGTGTACAGGTCTACCCCAAAGCTGATACAAATATGGAAGAACTTTTTCTAAATATTTAAGATCAAGCTCAATATCCTCGAACCAATGCTTTAAATAAAGTTCATTGTTTTTTAAGTAATCTCCATCATTGACTGTAATATAAGGAAAACCACCATTCACCCTCATACTAACAAGCTGATCTCGAACATTTTCCCATTCCTTATCAACTACTTTATAATCTCTACCTTGTTTTTGAAACAAATACATATCTTCTCTCATAACAAGGTCTTTTGTTAAATAATTACGAATAAAGGAAATATCTGATTCAACCTCACGAACCTCAAACATTTTCTCTCGACCAGATCCTGGTGTTGCTCCAAACATTTTCATTTCTTCTGTTGGGTTATTATATCGTTCTTCAATGTCCTCGAAGATTTTCAAGCCTAAATAATAAGGGTTAATACTTGTTTTTGAAGGCTGTACAACACCAGCATTAAGCTTAGCAAATTCAATGGATTCGTCTGATGTTAGATCAAGCTCACGAAGAATTCGTTGATGCCAGTACGAAGCCCAGCCTTCGTTCATGATTTTCGTTTCTAGCTGTGGCCAGAAATATAGCATCTCTTCACGCATCATTGTTAAAATATCACGTTGCCAATCTTCTAGTTCACGACTATATTCTTCAATAAATAAAAGAATATCCTTTTCTGGTGTTGGAGGAAAATTCCGTTTCTTCTTTTTAACTGTGTGCTTTGGTTTTTGTTTATCATCAAGCTTCCAAAGATCATCATAAGGAGTACTTGTTTTTTCTTCCATCTCCTCAAACTCAATATCATCAATTGTCCAAGACAGCTTTGGGCGTACCAAGGACGGATCAATATGTTCTTGTATGGCAAGAACAGCATCTAAAAATGTCTCAACTTCATGTCTTCCATATTGGATTTCATATTGCTTTATTCGTTCAGCAGTGGCTGACATGCTTTCAACCATTTCACGCTTTGTATTTCCAAAACGCGCATTATTCTTAAAGAAGTCACAGTGAGCTAAAACGTGGGCTACAATCAATTTATTTTGGATAAGAGAGTTCGTGTCAAGAAGAAATGCGTAGCAGGGATCTGAATTAATAACAAGTTCATAAATTTTACTTAAACCTAAATCATATTGCAGCTTCATCTTATGAAATTGCTTCCCAAAACTCCAATGTGAAAATCTTGTTGGCATCCCATAAGCACCAAATGTATAGATAATATCTGCTGGACAAATTTCATATCTCATAGGATAAAAATCAAGTCCAAAGCCAGTAGCTACTTCTGTTATTTCAGCAATTGCATATTCAAGAGCCTTTTGTTCAGATTCTTTCATGCTCTCCCCCCTAAGCTATCGTTATCCTAAATGTATGTGCTTAGGAGAGAAAAGATGAAAGGGTTTGTTTATATTTATAAAATTGCTAAATAAAATGTTAAGTATTTTGTGTTTCTTTTAAGTTAATAGATGGGCCAAAGAATTCATAACGAATTGCTTCTTCTCTTACACCTAGTGACTCTAATTGATCAATCATGCTTTTCATAAATGGTGCTGGACCACATATATAAAATGAATTTTCTTTATGGATTAATTCATTCTTAAATTTAGTAAGATCTACTCTACCTTCAAAGATATTATCTTCTAGATCAACGTTAACACCTTGATCGTAGTAGTAGTACTTCCGACCATTGAATAATTTATTCAATTTCACTTCAATTTCTTGTTTAAAAGCATGCACATCTGCACTTTTAGCTGCATGGATAAAAGTGACAGGTCGCTTGGGCTGTTTCTCAGCAATATCGTTTAACATGCTTATCATAGGAGTAATACCAACACCACCACTAATTAGATAAACTGGATTTTCATTGCTACTGTCTATAACAAAGTCACCAGCTGGAGCAGTCAATTCTATTGTATCTCCAGCGGTCAATTGATTATGAAGGTAATTAGATACGATTCCTTCCTCGACAAGATGTTCACCACTTTCACGTTTAACAGAAATTCTTAGATAATTCTTTCCTGGTGCATCTGATAAACTATATTGGCGATTTAATAAGTGTGTTTCACTTGTAATATTTAGACGAACTGTCACATACTGTCCTGGTTGAAAGTATGGGATACTTGTTCCATCCTGAGCTTCTAAATAAAATGAAGTAATAATTTCACTTTCCTTTTCTTTCTTTACAATTCTAAAGTTCTTAAAGCCTTCCCATGCAACCTCCTTAGTTGTTTCATACATCTCTTCTTCAACATCTATAAATACTTGGGCAATCACTCCATAAGCCTCTCCCCAAGCTTCTAGAACATCTTGAGTCGCCGCATCTCCAAGTACATCTTTAATTGCTTTAAGTAGAAATTCCCCTACAATTGGATAATGTTCTTTTTTCACATTTAAACTTCTATGCTTATGTGCAATTTGTTTAACAGTAGGAAGTAAAACCTCTAATTGATCTATATACGTTGCTGCTGCATAAACTGTATTTGCCAATGCTGTTTGCTGGCGGCCCTTTTTCTGATTCACTGAATTGAAAATATTTAATAATTCAGGATGTGCCTCGAACATTGTTTTGTAAAAATACGTTGTGATTTCTGTTCCTCGTTCTGCTAAAACAGGTGCAGTTGATTTAACGATATCAATTGTTTTTTGAGAAAGCATTGTATCATCTCCTAAAGATGTATTTTAAATACATCTTTATAATAGAGTATGTAACAATCTAAAAGCAATATCTAAAATACATCTTTAAAAATTTGTCACATTTGATAACAGAAATTAAGATTTTAAAATAATTTATGATAAAATTAGTTAAAGTACTAGTCGATTATTAGAAGTCATTGATATGTGAGGTCCTTTATATGCGTCTAACTTTATATACAGATTACTCTCTACGAGTTTTAGTATTTTTGGCTACTAAACCAAAAGAAGAGCTTTCAAATATAAAAGAAATTGCTGAAATTTATAATATATCCAAGAACCATTTAATGAAGGTTACATATGAGTTAGGAAAGATGGATATTATTGAAACAGTCAGAGGACGGAATGGTGGAATCCGCTTAGCCATTTCTCCAGATGAAATTAATATTGGTGAAGTTGTTCGCCAAACGGAAGAAGATTTTCATATTGTAGAGTGTTTTGATGAAGAGCGAAACCAATGTATCATATCTCCCGCTTGCGGACTAAAGCATGTTCTTAATAAAGCTTTACAAGCTTATTTAGCTGTGTTAGATGAATATACATTAGCTGACTTAGTGAAAAACCAGTCTGCTTTGTTATCCTATTTCTCAATTGGAGCTAAAGACCAAAACTAAGTACCAGATTTATACTCCTAGCCTTACAAAAAAAGCAATAAGCTATGCCATTTTACTAGCAGCTAGCTTATTGCTCTAAAAATCTCGCTCATTTCCCTCAGTCATTTTCACAGTAATGAGTTTTCCTGTTTTTGGATTAAATACCACATCAACACTTACAACAAAGATTTTCCCCTGTTTACTGGCTTTAATATGAAAAATATCCTTTGCCTCTTGCTCATTAACTTCCTCGCGTTTCACATATTTATAATCAATAAGCTCTGATTCTGGGTATTTTTCTTGTACTGATGAGATAGCAATTTTACTCCACTTTTTGTAATCTATATCATCATCATTATGTTCTCCATATGCTTTTATCCCCACTGATAAAATAAGAATAAAAGCAATACATGTGAAAATCAATTTAGATAGTGAGTTCAACTTCATATAATCCTCCATTACCTTTTCCTATGGTTTTTCATTCCGCTACTAACGATTGCATAATCAGTGATATCTGCCATTTGTTATTGATTATAACTTGCCCAAATTTATGAGGCTTATCCTAATTATCCACATGTTTTTTTGCATACTCTGCTAAAATAAGACCTATTGTTTTATTTCTGTTCCATTCTTCATCAAAAATAGATAATGGTGGATTTGTCTCCTCAACCAAGTAACTTAACTCAATTGTCATGGCAGGTTTCTGGTAGCATTGAATAAACCAATCTGTATATCCTCCTCCTACTGCATCGCTAGAAGGATAAGATATTTTATAGCCCGTCACGTCTGATACCATTTCAGCTAGTTGATAATCACGGTATAGGTTTTCTACCTGATTATAGTAATACCAGAAAATCTCACGACCTGATGTATGATAAGCAATTGATGCTAAAGGCTTGATTTCCTCTGTAAAAGTTAGTAGAGATTTTGTTTCACTAGAACCAAAGGGCTTTTCACCTTTATAGTGGGAATAAGAAGCATAAGTCGAATCTCCTTGTATTTCTTCCCAGCCTGCAGGGTATTGTCGATTAAGATCAACACCTACCCCATTTGCTTTCCACCTTTTAAAGTTGCTTTCACCATTATTCATATCCACATAAACTTCCTGCAATACTAATGGCAAATGTTCTACACCTTTTTGCTGTATTGTCACTCCATCTGGATTCACCATAGGAACAAACCAAATGGAAACATGATCTAATATATTCAAGCTATGTCCATATAATGAATACTTCTTGTTATAGGCAGAGGCATACTCTTTTATCATCTCCATGATGATATGTGTTGTTAGCCATTCTCTTCCATGATGACTACCTGTAATTAGGACATTCTTTTTTCCTTTCCCTATTTTTATTGCGAAAATTTCACGACCTAGCTCAGATTGACCTAGTGACTTCATTTCTAAATCATGTTTGTCTGAAAGCATGACCAAGTGATCCTTCATTATTTCATATGTAAACATATCTATTGTAGCTCTACTACATATTGGTTGATTTATAAAAACCATGTACAAAACAATAAGAATTACCGAAATTTTTTTCATATTAGAAAATCCTTTTTTTGTTTTTAGGTTTCCATTAAGACTATTTTTTATAAGGGTAAACACTTCCAAGCCTTTTATATCAACAAAACCAAGTTTTTCACAGTAAGATCAGGAACATTTCACACACACTAAGCATATCTCCTTAAGAAGGAGGGATTTTAATGGATAGCAGTGTGGATTATGACAAAGCTTTATATTACACTCATCGATCTCAGTGGGATAACCTACTCATATTAATGGTTCGCACAAAAGACGATTTCCTTTCAAAAAAAATTGAACAATTTCTTCATGCATATAACTTTGAGCATGACTATCAAGAGGTAGAAAAACAACTTTACTCCTTGTTACGATATATTGATCATGCTGTTGAACATCCAGAAATGGAGTATGTTCAACAAATATAAAAGTGTCATAAAAAAAGACTGACAATGGCTTAAAACCTTGTCAGTCTTTTCTTAGTTTTGATTAATTCTCTTAAGTGCTTCTGAATAAACTGCCAGCTCTTCAACTAATTGATCTATAAGTAAAGCTGGGTCTTCTTTCACTTCTTTCTTATCATAATCGAAACAATGTGGATCAAGAATTAACTGCTTTGCGATTGTATTTGCATAAACACCACGCATAACTGTTCTCATATTGTTCAAAGCATTAATACCACCTTTACCACCACCAGCAATGGCAATTAATCCTACAGGCTTATGAGAAAATTGATTGCTACTTAAAAAATCTAACGCATTTTTTAAGGCACCGCTCATAGCATTATGATATTCAGGTGATAATAAAATGACAGAATCTGACTCACTAACTAATCTCTTTAATTCTTTAACATCTTTTAACTCACTTTGTTCTTCTTCTCCATTAAACAAAGGAACTTCTCTTGTACTCAGATCAAATAAAATTCCATTATGCTTTTTTGCAATAAATGAAGCAGCCATTCTCGTTCGTCCGGTTTTTCTTGGACTTCCATTAATAACTAAAGTTTTCATAAAAAATCTACCCCTTATAAGTTAATTCTCATCGGTATACCCATTTTTCACTGCAAACAATGCTGCTTGTGTTCGATCTGAAAGTTGCAGCTTAGAAAGGATATTAGAAACATGAGTTTTCACTGTCTTTTCTGTAATAAATAGCGCAGATGCTATCTCTTTATTGCTTTTCCCTTTGGCAAGCTCGTTTAAAACTTCTTTTTCACGCTTCGTCAAATCATTTAGCTTTATAGTTTCTTGTTTTGAACCTAAAGAAAGATGTGTTATAACATGTGCAGTTACCTTCGGATGTAGTTTACTTTCTCCCTTTAAAACGTCTCGAATAGTTTGAACTAATTCATCTGGTTCAATATCTTTTAGTTGATATCCTGAAGCACCGGCCCGAATAGCTGGGATAACATGATCTTGATCAGCATAACTCGTTAAAATAATGATTTTCACTTTATCATTAAGTTCTCGTATTGCCTTAGTAGCTTCAACTCCATCCATTTTCGGCATGGATAAATCCATAAGCACGACATCAGGGTTTAATTCTGTAACCAAAGTTACTGCTTCCAGGCCATTTGTTGCTTCACCAACAATTTCAATATCCTTTTGCGTTTTTAAAAAGAATAGTAAGCCTCTTCGAACAACATGATGATCATCTGCAATTAGAACCTTTATCTTTGTCATGCTATCTACACTTCTTTCTGTAATGGAATGGTGATTGAAATAATTGTACCTGATCCAAGACTGCTGCTTAGATTAAAGTTTCCATTAATCTTCTTGGCACGCTCCTTCATACCCCTTAGCCCCATTGAAGGCAGGTGATTTTTTTCATCATATTGAAAGCCAATCCCCTTATCCTCAATAATCATTTTAACGGTATAATTTTTACGAGTAATAGAAAGAAAAACCTCAGTTGTTTCAGCATGCTTTTTGCAATTATTTAATGCTTCCTGACCAATTCTCCACAGCTCTTCTTCAAGATGACAGGGAAGTGTACATACCCCTTCTATATTTAACTCAGCTTTCAATCCAAGTACATTTGCATAATTTAATAATGCCGAGCCAATACCATTTTCCAAGCCCTGTGGTCTAAGCTGCCAGATGAGACCTTTCATCTCTGTTAGTGCCTCTTGTGAAAGCTCCTGAATATAGGAAAGCATATCTTTCACTTCAGTTTCTATTGTCAATTCCTTAGTACCTCTTGCGGTTAACATGATTGAAAACAACAATTGATTAACAGAATCATGCAAATCTTGAGCAAGTCTATTTCTTTCTTCTATTAATGCATGTTTACGAGCTTTTTCTACAAGTTGAATTCTGTTAATAGCTGTTCCAATTTGAAATGCGACAGATTCTAATAAAGCAAGCTCTTCATCAGTGAAATGCTTTTTATTTGGGGCGGCAATATTAAGCAAACCAAACTTTTCATTGCCAGCTTGTAAAGGAACAGTAGCATGATGTGTAATTCCATTTGTTTCTCCCCAATTATTCTTAATGGCTGCTTCTATTCTTTTGCAATTTATAATATTTGCTGCTTTATTTAATCGATCATCATAATACCGATTAATACACCAGCATCCACCTTCACACATAACTATTTTTTTATTCCAAGAGAGACCTGCTGGCAAATTATACTCAGCAGCTAATTCATACTCACCTTGTTTATCAATCAAAAATACCCATCCTGTGTTAAGGTCAGTAAGTTTCAATAATTCACACAAAACATCTTTAAGCATTATTTTTACATCGGTGGCTTCATTTAATTTCTCTGCAATCACTTTAAGTGTAGTTAATTCGTGAATTCGGTTATCTTTCATCATTATTCCATTCCCCTACAATAGCTTTATCCATATTATAACAAGTATAAGCTTGATAAAGCCTTCTCTATCTGAATGAAATTTTCTACGACTTTTGGAGTAGATCCTTTTAGAGAAAATTGAGGTCTTTAACTAATCAATAGTATGACAAAAAAAAACACTTCTAAGAAATAAGTGTTTTTACTAAAGACTCTATAACTTAGGTAGATCTACCATTACTTAACGCCTTTACTATTAATGTAAACCTATAACTAATAAATACAATCACAATATCAATTAAAAATAGATAAAATTGATTCATCCCTTTATCAAAGCTTAATAAACCTAGATAATCTTCTACAGAGGCAAAGCCAAATGCAAAGATTGCACTAAGTACCAATGTATACAAATAAAAGTTTTTGTTACGATTTGTACAATATTGATACACAAGTAAAAATCCAACAGGTAAAGCAGATGCTGTCATACTAAGTGCATAGGGAAATATCGGGGTCAGAAAATATGTATGTACAAATAAGCCAAGCCTTTCTAATGCAATTTCAAAATACGTCCATAGTACATGAACTGTGTACCCAAAGAAAAAAAGTTCAAATATTCTTTTTCTATCTACTAAAAAATAAAGAATTACTAACGGAAAAAGCAATAATGCAACGACCGTCCAAAACTGCCATGTTCCCATATGTGAATAACTATCCCAGTAAGAAGAAATTAAAGAATTTAATTCTTCCTTTTTAGAATCTATCTTATCCCAATATTCACTGTATTCCATAAGACGTCCTCCCACATGTTCGACATCGTCACAGTTAGTATTTCCAGTAACAGCATTACAATACAAATACCAGTAAAGCTTAGCATTTCATTCTAGAGCCTTTGACCATTGAAAGGTTCTTCCTAAATACAAAAAAGCCGAACAAATTAATTTGTTCGACCTAGTATTATTTATTTTTTACTTGCTTAAAGCTGCAATTAGCTCATTTACTTTATCCATTACACCAGCTTCTAATGCTGATAATTGTTCTTCACTTTGCTGTAACGTCTCGCTGTTAACTCCAAAGTAGAATTTTGCTTTAGGTTCTGTACCAGATGGACGTACACAGAACCAAGAATGATCTTCAAGGATATATTTCAAAACATTTGATCCTGGTAAATTGATTGTTTCTTTTGTTCCAGCAACAATATCTTGTCGTTCACTTGTGTGATAATCTTCAATGGCTACGATTTTTTTACCAGCAATATCTGTCGGCGGGTTACTTCTAAAAGATTGAAGAATGCTTTGAATCTGTTCAGCACCTTCTTTTCCTTTTAATGTTAAAGATTGTAAGCCTTCTTTGTAATAGCCATATTCTTTGAAAATTTCTAGTAAGCCTTGGTACAAAGTAAGACCCTTACTTTTATAATAAGCTGCAACCTCAACAGATAGTAAAGCTGCTTGTACAGCATCCTTATCACGAGCAAAATCACCAATCAAGTAACCATAGCTCTCTTCATAACCAAATAGGAATTCGTATTGACCAGTTCTTTCGTATTCATTGATTTTTTCTCCAATGAACTTAAATCCTGTTAAAGTATCGATTGTATCTAGGTCAAATGAGCTTGCAATATCTCTACCAATTTCTGATGTAACAATTGTTTTGAGTACTACACCATTTTTAGGTAGTGTTCCTTTTGCTTTCTTCTCAGAAAGAATGTAATGAAGAAGTAATGCACCTGTTTGATTACCTGTTAACACTACATATTCTCCATCATTATTCTTCACAGCCACACCAAGACGATCTGCATCAGGATCTGTTCCAATTAACACATCAGCATCGATTTCTTTACCATCGCGTATCGCTAAAGTAAAGGCATCATGCTCCTCAGGGTTAGGTGACTTGACTGTAGAGAAATTTGGATCTGGAAGCTCCTGCTCTTTAACAACTGTTACATTTTTATAACCAAGTGCATCTAACCCTAAACGTACAGGCTTGTTAGCTGTTCCATGTAAAGGCGTGAAAACAACCTTAATATCTACCTCATTTGATAGATTAGGGTTCACTGAAATTGTTTTTAGCTTTTCAGTATATGCTTTGTCAATTTCTTCACCGATTATTTTAATTAAACCTTTTTCTTTTAATGAAGCTTCGTCTTCAACTTCTATTAGAAGCTCGTCTTCAACCTTGCCTACATATGATATAACAGTATCAGCTGCTGCCGGAGGCAATTGCCCTCCATCTTCTCCATATACTTTATAACCGTTATATTCCGGAGGATTGTGACTTGCTGTTATGACAATCCCTGAAAAACCATTTAGGTGACGAACAGCAAATGAAAGCTCTGGTGTTGGACGAAGCTCTTCAAATACATATGTCTGAATTCCATGGGAAGCAATTGTTTTTGCTGCTTCCATCGCAAATTCCGGTGATTTATGACGTGAATCATAAGCAATAACAACTCCACGTTTTTTCGCTTCTTCACCGTAAGAATCTATGTATGAAGCTAGTCCTTCTGAAGCTTTACGAACTGTGTATGTATTCATTCGGTTCGTACCTGGTCCTATTTCTCCACGCATACCACCTGTACCGAATTCTAATTCTTTATAAAAGCAATCTTCGAGTAATTTCTCGTTGCCTTCCATTTCATCTAATAAACCTTTTAGTTCTTGATCTAAATCCTGTTTATTTATCCAACGTTGATAGCTTTTTTTCCAGCTCATATTTACCTCCAAGGAGTGATTTTCCAGCAAATTTCTATAATAAATACCATCCTTATTTTAGCATATATTAGGATCTACCACAGTAATGATTTTCTACAAAATTAGCTAAGGTTGATGCAAGTTAATACAAAATTTTCGTGCAATGTTATTTTACAACAATATTTATTTAACATACTCATATAAAGTATTGTGTTGATAGTATAGGACTATTTTTTTAATATATTTCATAATTCGACTTTAGAGGTGAAGATGTTATGACTTTTTTTAAGAAAAACAAAAAAGCTGACTCTTAACTCCAAGTCAGCTTTGATCTATTACTGTTCCTTTTTATATCTAATAGAGTAGATATCTCTTCTACGATCCTTCAATTGATTCACTGTACCAGATTGACGTTGACGTCTTAGTATTTCTAAATCAACATCTCCAATAATCACCATTTCAATGTTCGGATTACACTCTCCTACGATTCCATCTCTTGCAAACTCAAAATCAGATGGAGCAAAGATAGCAGATTGAGCATATTGAATATCCATATTTTCTGTTTGCGGTAAATTACCAACTGTTCCAGCAATAACAGTATAAATTTGATTTTCAACTGCACGGGCTTGAGCACAGTAACGAACTCGTAAGTAGCCTTGACGATCTTCTGTACAAAATGGTGTAAAGATAATTTTAGCACCTTTATCTGTAGCAATACGTGCAAGCTCAGGGAATTCAATATCATAACAAATTTGGATGGCTATCTTTCCACAATCTGTATTAAATACCTTTACTTGATCACCACGACTAATTCCCCACCACTTTCTTTCATTTGGTGTGATATGAAGTTTATATTGCTTTTCAATTGTTCCATCTCTTCGGAATAAATAAGCAATATTATAAATTTGCCCTTCTTCTTCAACAACATGTGATCCACCAATAATGTTAACATTGTAACGTACTGCTAGCTCTGTAAATAATTCGATATAATCCTCAGTGAACTCTGTTAATCGCTGAATAGCCTTACTTGGTACCTTTTCATCTAGAAATGACATAAGCTGTGTTGTGAAAATTTCAGGAAATACAGCAAAGTCAGAGCCCGCATCAGAAGCAACATCAGTATAGTACTCCACCTGTTTAGCGAATTCTTCAAACGAAGAAATCTGCTTCATCATATACTGAACAACACAAATACGAACAGGATAAGATGTTTTGTAAAATCGCTTTGTATTTGGTTGATAATCTACATTATTCCATTCCATAAGAGTCGCATATTGATAAGAAGCCATATCATCAGCTAAATAGTTTGGGTTTATTCTCATTAATGTGAACTCATTAAGTAGCTGAAAGGAAAGAACAGGATCATATACTTTATGTAATGAAACCTGTTGTACATATTCTCTTGGAGATAATTCATCTGCATATTTATAATAATTAGGAATACGCCCACCAATAATAATACTTTTTAAATTCATTCTTCTTGCAAAGTCTTTTCTTGCTTCATATAATCGGTGACCAATTTTCATTCGGCGATAATTTGGATGAACCATAACCTCAATACCGTACATATTATACCCTTCTGGATCATGGTTTGTGATGTAACCATTGTCAGTAATATCATCCCATGTATGTCGATCATCATATTCATCAAAATTGACTAAAAGACTAGAACATGAACCAATAATCTTTCCTTCAAACTCTGCACAAAATTGCCCTTCAGGAAAATGTTCTAAGTGACTTTCTAAATGCTCTCTTTTCCATGGTGTCATTCCGGGAAAGCATTTTAATTGTAGCTTTAAAATCTCATCAATATCACTTTCTTGGATATTACGAATAATCATTTTCTTTTCAAATTTGGATAAGTCCAGTTTTTCAGACATTTTTACTAACTCCTTTAATCTAGATAGTTAAAGCTTTTCTGAAAGATGTTGTTAAATTTTCTAGTTAGTTCTCTAGAGACAGCTTTATCTAGCGCCTTACTAAATGGTATTTCATGCAAAAATATATTGATTAAAAAGGTATAATACCCTTTATTATTTATTTAAAAACATAACTAACTCTTTTAAATCCATATGAGCCATTGTTTCTAGTCGATGGTCAACTTCACAAAAATCTAAATTCTTAGTTACTGAGTTCGGTACAACCACACATTTCATTCCTGCTCGTTTTGCCGCCAATGCCCCATTTGCTGAATCTTCAAATGCAATACATTCCTCAGGTTCAACATTCAAGCATTTTGCTGCTTCTACATAAAGTGCAGGATTCGGTTTTACTTGCTCCACATGATCTGAAGTACGAATGCATTCAAACTCATCTAACAAATTCAATCGTTTTAAATGTGTGGAAACCCATTTATAGCTAGAGCTGGATGCTAAACCTATTTTCAATCCTAGCTTTTTAGCAGCAGTAATATAATCTATTACACCTGGTCTCGCTTCTTCAAGATGAATACGTTTTGTAAATCTTTCTTCTAGTTGTTTCTTAATACTGTTATGGTCAATTACTTTGTTTGCTTGTTCTTCTAAATATGTATAAGGACTAAAATCAGACTTCGTCCCAATTACTTTTCCCCAAACACTTAATGGTAACTCACAATCATGCTCTTTAAAAATTTCTGATAACACTTCATATTCATGTGTTTCGGTATCTAATATTAACCCATCAAAATCAAAGATAATAGCCTTGATCATTGTATATCATCTCCTCTTCCTACATTATACAAAACACGATCTTCTTTTTCACGTTTCCACCTTTGAAAATTAAAAGAGGTATGACATAATGTCACACCTCAAATGAGATATTTGCTCTTTGTTATCGTTTATTTGCTGTTTTTCATTATATATTTGCTGCTACTGTTAATATATTTGCTGTTTTCATTACTTTATTTGCTAATATCAACAATATATTAGTTTTTCGACACTAAATGACAAACATCAAAAACCTACTTAAGAAGTTTTGTTCGGTTCAGAAATGTTTGTTAATGCTACTCCAGCAGCATGATCGCTCATTTCATTAGTTGCTAAGTCTCCTAACGCAACAATACCTACTAATTGATTATTTTCAACAATTGGTAGACGACGAATTTGATGCTGTGCCATTATTTTCGCAGCTTCTTCAACTGACATAGACGTATGACCTGATACAAGGTTTGTTGACATAACCTGTGAAACAGGAGTTGAATTTTCTAACCCCTTTGCAGTTGTACGAAGAGTAATGTCTCTGTCTGTAATAATTCCTCTTAGCTGCCCATTATCAACAACAGGAATTGAACCTACATTAGATTGCCCCATCAATGTCGCAGCTTCTTTAATTGTTTGTTGTGAAGATACTGTTGCAACATTAGTTGTCATACATTCTTGAATTGAATTCAACATAATCCTCTCCTTTCATAGTTAGTATGAACAGTTAAGGAAACTTTATAGATGTAATATTTCAAGCATTTGGTTTAAAAATTACCAATCACTTCATCAGTATTTCAGCAAAGTTTTAACCAAAAATAATTATAATGAAAAACCATCATAAGATTGTCACAATCTATCTATTTTACAGGAGATTCAGGAAGGCTTATAATTTAAGGAAATAATCTAAGTGTGAGGTATACTATGTCAGTCTCTTTTAATAAAAGAATAGAAAATTTACTATCCATTGGTTGGGTTGCTTCATTTATCGCAACATTAGGAAGCCTTTATTTTTCTGAAGTAATGAAATTTACTCCGTGTGATTTATGCTGGTACCAAAGAATTTTTATGTACCCGCTTGTGATTATCTTAGGGATAGGAATTTTCAAAAAAGATGCTTCTATTGCTCTTTATACATTAATTCTTTCAGGAATTGGTGGGTGCATTTCACTTTACCACTATGGAGTTCAAAAGATAGATTTCGTAGAAGAAAACTCTATTTCTTGTGGAATTGTGCCATGTTCAGGTGAATATATCAATTGGCTTGGGTTTATTACAATACCTTTCTTAGCATTAACAGGATTCATTATTGTATTTGTAACAAGTTTATTAATTCTTAAGAAAGCAGGTAAATAATTTGAAAAAAATCTTACTATTTGGTGCAGTTATTTTAATTTTATTCGGAGGTCTTGCGTTTGTTACAACGTATCAAAATAGCCAAAAAGCTGAAGGCAACGTATATGGAAAAGCTAATTTAGATCCTGCTACAATCGATCAATTAGATGACCCGAATTATCAAAACATTATTCTTCCAGATCAGCTTGAAACAAAGCTTGAAAATAAAGAAGACACGATCGTTTATTTCTTTAGCCCACGTTGTGAGCATTGTGTTGCTACAACACCTGTTTTAATGCCAATCGCTGAAGACGTTGGTGTTGAGATTAACCAATTAAATTTATTAGAATTTGAAGATTCATGGAATGAGTATAAAATTACTGGTACCCCTACTCTTGTTCATTATCAAGATGGAAAAGAAGTTGATCGTGTTGAAGGCTCTAGTACAGAGGAAGCGTATCGTACATTATTAGAGGAATGGAAGCAGTAATATTTGAAGAAAATCAAAAAAAAACGCGGAAATCCGCGTTTTTTTTGATCTCACAATTAAACTAACCATGTGTTAGCCGGTTTTATAAATTGACTAAATTCTCCGATTTGACTCTCCGCTTCTCTAAATTGGGTAAAAGAAAACGGAAAGAAATATCCATATTCATTTAATGTTTGACAATTACGTTCGAACATTTCTTGATACTCTTTTTCATGTCTGCAATCCTCAATTAAATCTAACACAGCAATAACAGCTTGTAAGCTTGATATGATATGGAAGGCATCCTTCAAAGTACCATTATAAAATTGATCAGTTTCTTGTGGCTGAAGTACTTTCTGTTCTTTAAGCTCCATAATTTTATCATCTGGAAAGAATTTCGGAAGAATTTCAGTAAAAATCTGATCTACTAACTCTGCAATATGGTTTTCTTGCTCTTCTGTAGAGGCAACAACAACCTTCAAATAAATCACCCTTTTTTCACCTATTAAAACTACTAATATATTTAACTTCATTAAGCATACCACTCGATTATTAAACATGGTAGAGGTAAGTCTTACCGGAACTAGATTGTACATCCATTCAGAGTTAGGTATACTTTCTATACGATAAAATTAGTGTGTAAAGGATTGATATTCTTGAAACGAAATGGTGAATGGCTCGAAATAATGATACCTACTGAATGGGCGAACCAAACTGTTTTCCATACATTAACAACTCATTTAGGAGTTTCAAAAGCAACAATACAGAAATGGAATTCAGCTTCAGCCATTAAAAGAAACAATGAAAAAGCTGATGTGAATCATAAAGTTCAACCTGGTGACTGCCTCTCTCTACATTTATTTAAAGAAGAAGGATACGGAGTATTACCAGAGAAAAAGACTCTTTCTATTCTATATGAAGATGATCATTTGTTAATTGTAAACAAACCTGCTGGAATTGACACACATCCAAATCAGGAGAATCAGCTAGGTACATTAGCAAATGTTGTAGCTTATCATTATCAGCAACATAACATACATATACGAGTAAGACATATTCATCGCCTTGATAAAGATACATCAGGAGCGATCATTTTTGCTAAACATGATCTTTCACATTCTCTTTTAGATCAAGCTCTTCAAGCTAAAAAAATTAAACGAACTTATATAGCACTTGCTGAAGGAAATGTGAGCCCATCAAAAGGGACTATTAAAAAAGCAATTGGAAAAGATCGACATCATGCTACAAGACGAAGAGTTTCTCCTAATGGACAACAAGCTATAACTCATTACCAGGTTGAAGAATACAAACCAAAGACCAACTTATCCACGATTTCACTTCAATTAGAAACAGGTCGAACACACCAGATAAGAGTTCATTTAAGCTTCATTGGTCATCCTCTTGCTGGTGATTTATTATACGGAGGAAAGACGAATATAATGAAAAGACAAGCTTTACATTCTGCCAAGGTTTCACTTACTCATCCGCTCTCAAATGAAAAATTGACTGTTGAAGCACCATTACCTAAGGATATGCTAATACTTATGTAATTTCCGATATAAGAGAAAATAAAGAGGTGATCGTCTAATTGATCACCTCTTCTAGTTTTTAATTTTAAACTTCCTTTTTCTTCGCATAAATTATATATCGCTGTGGTGCATTTCCAACATAGCTAAAAGGATAACATGTTGTTAATAGTAACTCTTCTTTTTCATTTTGAAGAGTAATAATGCTGAGATCATCAGCTTCTACAATTTTCGTATCAATTATTTCATATTCAAAGCTACCATATGGTAAAACCATTTCAAGAGAATCACCTATTTCAAGTTCACCAGCATTTCTAAAAACAGTATCTCTATGTCCAGATAAAACGATTTGTCCGTTTTCCTCAGGATAATAGCTGCCTTTATAATGGCCAACACCTTTTTCAAGATCATCAGGATCTGTGCCTTCAACAATTGGTAGATCTGCCTTTAGTCGTGGGATTTGTAAGATACCGATAGCTTCTCCCATAGGGGGCTTGAATGTACCATCCTCTTCTTTGTATACATCCTTACTTGGTGGTGTTTCTACAATAGCTTTTGCTTCATTTAAAGAGTTCGTTGTTTGCATTTTCGTATCAGCTATTTCCCAAACTGCATATCCGACAATACAAAGTCCTACAACAATTAATAAATATGATAGTTTCTTCATTAATCTACTACCACTCTTTCCCCAAGGTTAATACATTCATTATAACATAGAGGAAATTTATATTTTACTATTGATCTTGATAAAACCACCTAACAATTGTAAATATTTCGTAAAGATATGACAGTACTCAACAACAAAGATAATAGACAAAAAAATCTACCTTGGATTAATAAAGTGTATTTATAATATATCCACTATTCCATTTACTTCTTTTAACATAACTTCTCTAGCTTCTTTATTGATATGCTGTACAGAAAAGAAGAACTTATGTGTGATTACATCTAGACCACAATAATCTAAAATTCCCACATCCACTATTGTCTCCATTGAAGATACAAGCTGATTAGGTTTCATTATATCCTCTGGTTGACCTGTTGTTTGAAAAACGACTGCTTTCTTTTCTTTAAGAAGACCTTCTGATTCTCCTTTAGTAAATCTAAAGGCAAAACCATTTGTAAAAACTCGATCAATATATCCTTTTAACATGGCTGGCATTCCATTCCACCAAGTTGGAAAGATCATAACTAGATTTTCAGCCCAAGTAATATAATCCTGCTCTTCCTTAATGTCTTTTGGAAGTTCAGTTTGATAAAAGCTGGAATAATTATCTTCCTTTAAAACTGGATCAAACTTCAATTTATATAAATCACGAATTTTCACGTCATGTTTTTTATACTCTAAATGCTGTTTTACTTCATCACAGATTGCTCTATTAAAACTATCCTCACATGGGTGTGCTAGAATAATGAGTGTTTTCATTATTTCCTCCATAACTACATTTTCACTTACAACTCAAACTGTGAACATCATTTACTGTTCTGCATATCGATCTTGATTTAGTTAGTATACCTAGAAAAAATGCCGTTATTCACTTAAACAAACGTTTAATTAAATCGATATTAAAAATCCACAAAGAAGGTAACTCCTCAGATAAAATCAATTTTACAATCTATAAACAAAGGAACCTGCATTTTAACACATAGAAATTAAGATATCTGTAGAAGTATATCAGCTTGAGTATTCTTATTAGCAAAGTAAAGAAAATCATGTTATGTTTAAACCATAATTGCACAAAGAGACTTTAGTTTTTTGAAAGTTTTATATTGATGAAGTTTAGTAGATATTTAGTATAATAGGTACTAGATTAAGTTAGAAAGGAGTGAAATCAGGTGACTGATTTAACAAAAAAGTTTGCTCATTTCCTCTTACTTGCTGATACAACTAGTTCCTATAGGTTAGTAGAAAAGTTACTTTTAGATGGTTATTCTTCTATATATATCTATGAAAAAATCATAAAAGATGCATTATATTATATAGGTTACCTTTGGGAAATTGATGAGATAGGTGTTGCAGATGAACATCTAGCAACTGGAACTGCTGATTTTATTCTTACGAAGCTACAGTTATTAGTAAATGAACGAGATAATCATAGCAATCAGCAAAAACAAGCTATGTTATTTTGTCTTGAAGGTGAAGAGCATTATATAGGAATCAAAATGGCGGCTAACATTTTCAAAGAACATAATTGGAATGTAAAATATTTAGGACCTAATTTACCACTTCAGCATGCTATTTACTTTGCAAACAAATCAAAACCTGATGTTATTTGTCTTTCACTTACGATGTCAAATCAATTAAAGAATTTACCAAATTATATTACTTCTCTAGCAGAACTGGATCATAAACCTACAATTATTGTAGGCAGTAGACTTTTTGAAAAATATGATCTTACTAAGTTCATACCTAAAAATACAATTGTAATTTCAGATTTAGAGAAATTATCAAGCTGGATAACAGAGCAAAAGGTTCTTGCTAAGGCTTATTAATATTTCTTTACTTCAAATAGTCAATTTATAGGCTCTTTTCTAGAGATTGTTACTGATCTTATTACTTGTTATAAACAGTGTTTTTACGAATATAAGATGCTTGTTTAATTAGAAGAAATACTCCTAGACTGGATAAAGTGCTGTATCCATAATGTAACCGAAAGCAACAAAGTTCACGAAAACAGCCATTCATAAACATACAACTTTAAAAAAGGTGTGGTGAACAAAATGTTCTCACTTGAAAATGTACCAGTTCCAGTTTTTATACTAAATTCACAACTTGATATTTTACAAACATCGTCTGTAGTGAGAAAGTTATTTCCAAGCCAAAGGAATTTCCTCCAACTAGTGGACATTGATAGTAAGAATAAAGTTTCCTATTTTCTTCAATCGAACGAAAAAGAAAAATTTGAGGCCAACCTGATAACTTGTGATGATGAAATTGAGCTTTTTGAGTTATACCAAACTAAAACGCATGATGAGAATTTATATGTTGTTTGTATTCCTTTGAAAGACAACCTAAAAAAAGTCAGCCACCAAGTTCATATGCTACGTGAGCAACTCATGGTGACTGACAAGGACAAGCTCGAATATCATCATCGTAAGGAAATTCTTTCTTTGTTTCAGCCTTTCTTAAATGATACTGACTTATATCATTTAACAAGCTCTTCAGATAATTTAAAAGCTCTTCCCAACAAGCTCGAGAAAATTGAAGATCTTTTAAGCCTAATCCGCCCTGATATTATTGAAAGTGGAAAAAGTGATCATTATGAAGTGATTATTGATGAACTAAACGATTTACGTTCTTCAATTGACTTCTACCTTACACTAATGCCTCTTTTAGACCGCTTTGATTGAGCTAGATAAAGGTAATGTTATTTCAACTGTTGTGCCTTTATTTAGTTCACTTAAAAAGACGATTTCCCCATTATGGCTTTCAATGATTTTTAAACTAACCATTAACCCTAAGCCTGTCCCCTTTTCTTTTGTTGTATAAAAAGGTTCCCCCATTTTTTCCAACTGTTCCTTTGGTATTCCCTTTCCTTGATCTTGAAAACGAATTAACACTTTATCGTTTTCAATTTGTCGAGTTTCTATAGATAAAATCCCTGTTGATCCTTCCATAGACTCTATTCCATTCTTAACAATATTTATAAAAACTTGCTTTAATTCATTCTCAATACCATTAACTTTAAAAAGAACTGGTTCAATTTTCGTTTTTATTGATACATTATTAAGAATAGCCTGGGTTTCCCAAATTTTCGAAACATCCTTAATAATCTTGTTAACATTCACTTCATGATATGTTACTGACTTTGATCTCGAAAGAACAAGGAATTCATTAATAATTTCTTCTAGTCTTAAAAACTCTGACATCATGACCTCAGCGTATTCCTCACTGTAAGACTTCGTTTGTGTCATTAGCTGCAAGAAACCTTTTAGTGATGTTAGTGGATTTCTGATTTCATGTGCTATTCCTGCGGCAAGCTGACCTACTGCTGAAAGCATTTCAGATTTAATTAACATCTGTTCAGAGCTCTTCCTCTTGGTAATATCTTCACCAACACGTAGAATCTGAACAACTTCATTTTCTTCATTTTCTACAGGAATTAGCGTTAAATTCTCCCAGAATTGTTCACCATTTTTTCCGAAATAAGAGAGTTCTCCAGACCATTCTTCTCCTGCTCTTACCTTCTTCCAATATGATTCAAACTCACTACCCTTGAAATATTCTGTATAAATATCCTTTAGTTTTTTTCCAATAACCTCGTGTGGTTTAATGCCAAGCTGCTTTGCAAATCTACTATTAGCATACTCGATCTTTCCTTGGAAATCTGTAACAACTGTATTCGCTGGGCTTAGTTCAATTGCTTGTTTACTTAACTGAAGTTCACGATTTACTTTTCTAATGGCTGAAATATCTACGAATGTTATAACAATACCTTCTATTAAATTATGATTCGTTCGATAAGGCATTATTTTGATATGAAACCATTCTCCATCTTTTGAAGGTAATTCTTTATCGATTGTTTTGGCTGTTACTAAAACATCCTGGATATCATTCATTAAATATTCATAATCTAAGCGATGTGAAATATGATGAATCGGACGTCCAATATCACGCTCAATAAGATGGAAAATTTTCGTGGACTCTGGTGTATATAGCTTAATATTTAACATTTTATCTAAAAATATGGTGGCAATATTAGTATTGATTAATAAATTATCCATATCATTATTTAGATTTGTCAGTTCTGCTATCTTTTTCTCATATTCTGTGTTCACTGTAATTAACTCTTCATTAACAGACTGCATTTCTTCGTTTGTGCTTTGAAGCTCTTCATTTGCAGCTATTAATTCTTCATTCGTGCTTTGAAGCTCTTCATTAGAGGTTTCTAATTCCTCAATTGTTGTTTGCAAGCCTTGCTTTGTATAATATAGCTCCTGCTCTAAGTCAAAAATACGTTGATTATATGCAGTATCATGATCAAATAAAATAGAGTCACTTTTAAATTTAATTGTAGATTCTGGTCGATGTTCTTCTATAAATAAAGCAATATAATCCTTTTTCACATTAGATAACGGTTTTACAACCAATTGAACCTGTTTGCTTTCACTTTTATTGAGTAAAAGGTTTTCGTATTTAATTTCTTTTCCATCTTGACGTGCTCTTTTAATCGCAGTACCAATCGCGACAGATAAATTGGTAGGAACCATATTAAATATATTATAGTTAAGTTTACCTTTTGGAAGATTTAAGTATGCTCCAGCATTTCCTGATGAAATGACGACTTCATTATGTTCATTTATAATAATTGAAGGTGGCAATAGCTCATCCATCAATGAATTGAAAAGTTCATCAGCATAATGATAATGCTTAGTATCTCTGTATGCTTCTATCGTTAACTTATCTCTGCTATTTTCACCCTGTGAATTATTTGTTGAAATTAATGCATGTGGCAAATGCTGATTTTGTTCCATTAAATTATTAGAGAATATCTTCCATTTACTGTTCACTGGACCAAACAAGCTTGATAGCTTTCCTATTGTTTCACTAGGTCCTAAAAATAAATATCCCTTTTCCTTTAGTGCAAAATGAAACAATGATAATACCTTTTGCTGTAGCTCTGCTTGAAAATAAATCATGACATTTCGACAACTGATCATATCAATATTAACAAAAGGAGAATCTTTAATCATATTATGAGGGGCAAAAACTATCTTCTGCCTTATTTCTCGTTTTACTTGATAATCACTACCATCTCTATCAAAATACTTTAACAAAAGATCTTGAGGAATTGTTGTAACGATTTGCTCTGAATAACATCCTTGGCTTGCAAATTTTACAGAATCACGATCAATATCGGTCGCAAATAATTGCAAATCCATATCTATTTTTCTTTTCTCAATTTCTTCATTAAATAGGATAACTAATGAATAAGCTTCTTGTCCTGTTGAACAACCCGCTACCCATATTCTCATTTTTTTACGACCTTTAACCAAATTATCATCAACCATTGTAGGTATTAATGTTTGTTTTAAATAGTTAAAAGCCTCACTATCTCTAAAAAAGTGAGTAACTCCAATTAATAAATCTTCTTGTAGATACCTAATTTCCCGTGGATTTTCTAAGAGATAGTTTTTATAATCCTCTAGTGTTGAAAAAGACTGTTCATTCAGAGACATTCTTCTTTCAATTCGACGTATAACGGTATTCCTTTTATACATCGAAAAGTCGATGCCACTTTTCTTCTGTATCATCACTAATACCTGATTCAGGGTGGATTCATTAAAACTAACTGGTTTTGCATCGATATAATTAATGATATGCTGTGGCATTTCTGTTGGACTTATGACAAAATCTGCAATTCCTGATTTTATAGCACTTTCAGGCATATCAGAGTATTTAGCAGTCTTATTTTGAATAAGACATAATCCACTTTTTTCATGAATATCATTAAGTCCTTTAGTTCCATCTGATCCTTTACCAGAAAAAATAACCCCAATTGCCCGTTCTTCAGCATATGATGCTAAAGAAGTAAGAAAACCATTGATCGGGTAATTGATCGCTTTATCTTTATCGTATTTTTCTAGTTGTAAAACACCCTCATCTTTAATATAAATGTAATGATTAGGTGGACATAAATAAACTGTTCGCGCTTTTAAAATCATCCCTTCTTCTGCTTGAATGACCTTCATGTCGGTATGTTTTTTCAATAACTCTGGCATAAAGCTTTTATACTGTGATGATAAATGTTGAACAATAACAAATGCAGCATCTATATTAGTTTTAATAGATTGAAAAAACTGCTCAATAGGTTCAAGCCCCCCTGCTGATGCACCAATTCCAACGATATAAGGAACAAGATGGTTAGCTTTATTATTATGTTCAATAATCTCTTGCCCTTCTGTTACATTTGACATACTATATCCTCCTTTACAATCTCTCTATCTCATTGATATTAGAAAGATATTCACAATAAAAATGCTCATTGATTAATATTTAAAAATTGAAGTAAACTTCAATAGGATCTATATATCAAAATGTTCAGTACGCTAAATGTATGTAATAATTCTACAAAAACTGTACTTAATCCTTTTCTATTGTAACTTATTAAACTATTTAACTGAATCTCTTATAGGCTTATTTGAAAAAAATTCAGATATGTGCTTTCATTCTCTACAAGGTACACTCCATATTAAATTCGTTATTGGAAAATTAAAGGAACCCAAAAAGGCCTAAACCTCTAAGTTAGAGGTCTGACCCGATGGTATGCTCTACGAAATTGGTAATAAGATCTTTACGCTTGTACCAATATCTAATTGACTTTTAAAATGAATTTGCCCCTTATGATTTTGAATAATCCGATAACTTATCATTAATCCTAACCCACTACCTTTTTCTTTATTTGAATAATAAGGTTCACCAAGCTTGGCAATTCGATCTTCTGGAATCCCTACACCACTGTCACTAATTATAATATAAATAAATTCAGAGTTTTCCTCTCCGAATTCTACATTCACTATTCCACCAGCTGGCATTGCGTCAATAGCATTGCTCATAATATGCTGGAAAACCTGTTTGATTTGATGTTCATTACTATTTATTGGCTGCAGGTTGTCATCGCCATTTATTGTAAACGAAATATTTTGATGTTCTGCAGAATCTCTCATTAAATTTATAACATCTAAGATAAGGTGAGGAATATGATTTATTTCACGCTTCGTTTCCATATGTGAATTAGCTAGGATGAGTATTTCATTAATGAATTCTTCGATTTGATTAAACTCTGATAAAATCAATTCCTGGTATGGAATTTGATTCTCTTGTAATAGCTGAAAAAAACCTTTTATACTTGTTAATGGGTTTCTTACTTCATGTGCAATACTTGCTGCAATTTGACCAACTGCTGCAAGTTTATCAGATTTTCGTAGTAGATCACTATTTAACTTTGCTTCTGTAATATCCTCTGCTACACCAACTAATCTATATTTTTTTCCAGCTTCATTATAGATAGGAACTATACGACTACGTATCCAACGAACTTTTCCATTACCTTTAATAATTCTAAAATCGAATTCAATACTATTTGTTATCGTTTTAATTTGATTTTGAACATACTCTCTATCTTCTGGGTGAATTAAGTCATGCCATACTTGAAGGGAAAGGAATTCTTCATCTCTCAAGCCTGAAATTTCAGCCATAACTCTACTACTATATAATAGTCTCATTTCACCAAGATCATAAATCCAAAAAGCTTCATTAATATTGTTTGCTATTTGCTGAAACCTTTCTTGGCTTTCCTTGAGGCTTTTTTCAGTTTGCAATCTCTCAAGCTCATTTCCAACCCATTGTGTGATCAATTGAATAAATTCAAGATCTGATGTGTTTATTGTTCTTAACCTCTCTTCTTCCTCCCTAAAAAAACAAAATGTTCCATACAGCTTTTTGTTTACAAATATAGGTGCACCCACATATTCCTTTATTCCAACATAACTACTTTCTTGCAAATAATCTGGTTTGAGGTGTATTGGCTTTAATTTTTCAACAACTTTTAATGCACAAATTTCATTTAATGCAAAAATCTCTCCGGCATATCGTGAAACTCCTGTTTTCGATTTCTCTTTTATTACCTTATATTTATTATCATCAACACAAGAAATAAGACCATTTGGAAGTTGAAACCGTTCACATCCCAAAGTCAGTAATTTATTTAATTTCTCTTGAAATGTATATTCATTACTACTCGTAATTTCATACAGGCAACTAATTGACTTTTCACTTAATGTTCTTTCGATTAAATCTGTTCGAAGTTCTATTTCAGTAATGATCCACTTACTTAAATCTATTAAGTTATTAAGTTCTTCGCTACTTAGATTCCTTGGCTTATAATCTAATATACAAAGTGATCCTAAAACATTATCATTTTTCGTAATAATTGGTGCTCCTGCATAAAAACGGAACCCTTTTTCTTTAACGAGCCTATTATTTCTAAAACGCTCATCTAATAATGCATCATTCACAACAAGAGGTTCCTTATCAACAACTACATAGTGACAAAATGCTGCACTTCGTTCTGTTGACCTTTCTACTTTTAGATCATCTGAAATACCAACACAAGACTTAAACCACTGCTTTTCTTCTGTTATCAAAGTAAAAAGTGCAATAGGTGCATGAAACAGTCTACTTGTTAAATCCGTTATTCGATCAAAGGAATCTTCATATGGAGTATATATAAGATTGAGTTTATATAATTCTGTTAACCTTCTTTTTTCTCTTTCAATAAAAGAAGCTCCGAATTCTTTAAATAATTCATCTACGTTATAAATTAATAATCACTCCTTATTAGGCTAACCCTAATGTCAGATAGTTTACAAATTTATCGTAACACAAAAATGTCCAAAATAGAGTGATTATCGATCTAAAATCAATGCTATTTTCTCGTTCTAGATATATAAATAGATCGTAAGTAACACCTATTACACATGCTATGAAAAACAAATAAATATAGGCTCTTTTCTGAAAGATTGTTGCTAATTGACATCTTTATCTGTTGCAACAAGTGTTTCATCGCATAAAAGGTACAATTTGGAGAAGAAAAGATGCCACTAGACCTTATACAGAGTTGTATCCATTAGGATACTAAAAACAACAAAGTTTACGAAAACAGCCTAAATAAAAAAAGCAAACCAACTAAATCGAAATTTAGTCAGCTTACTTTTCATACTGTAATTATTGTAATCCTGTTTCTATTTCTTTAGCCATTTCAGCTACAGATACTAATCCACCACCTGATAAATACCATATAGCGGGATCTAAGTAAACAATATTATCATTTTTATATGCTTTTGTACCTTGAATTAATTCGTTTTCTAGCGCTTCTTTAGCAGATGTTTCTCCACCAACTACAGCAGTGCGGTCTACTACAAATAAGTAATCAGGATCTTTTTCAACAATATACTCAAATGTTACTTTTTGACCATGAGTTGAAGCTTCAATGTTTTCATCAGCTGCAGGCACACCCATAACATCATGAATAATACCAAAACGTGAACCTGAACCATATGCACTAACAGATCCATCATTTAAAAGAACAACAAGAGCTTTTTTATCAGCTGCAGCTTCACCTACAGAAGAGATTGTTTCTTTAATTGCTGCAATTTCTGTTTCAACTTCTTCTTGCTTATTAAAGATTTTACCTAATGTATTCATATTTTCTTCAAATGATTCCATATATTTTGTTGTGTCCACACCCATAAAGATTGTCGGAGCAATTTCTGATAATTCTTTATAGAAATCTCCTTGTCTACCAGAAATAATAATTAAGTCAGGTGCAACTTCACTTAATTTTTCATAATCAATTTCTTTTAAGCTACCAACACTTGTATATTCGTCACCTTCATACTTTGATAGATAATCTGGAATATTTTCTTGTGGAAGACCAGTTACATTTACTCCTAATTTATCTAAAGAGTCAAGAATACCAAAGTCAAACACAACAACTTTTTCAGGATTTGTCATTAAAGTTGTTTCACCTAATTGATGAGTAATTGTAATTTCTTCACTTTTTGCTTCTGCACCTTCTGTCGTTTCTTCTGAAGCTGTTTCTGTTGCTGGTTCTTCTTTTGCCTTTGGTTCTTCACTTGTTTTTTCTGCACCACAAGCTGCTACAACAAATACAAATAATGCTACCATTAATAATGAAAATAATTTTTTCATCTAATTCACCCCATAAAGTTTTTTTATAATAGATTTGTTTCTGTAGTTTTAATAATGGCACTGTTAAACATTGTTGTTGATTTCCGTTACAGGCATTCGCTTTCCGCGGGCGGTCCGGGAGCCTCCTCGTAAGCTGCGCGCCTGTGGGGTCTCCCTTTGACACGCTTCTCCCGCAGGAGTCTCATGCCTTTCACTCCAATCAACAAAGTGCTAAAAATCAGCATTAAGCTTTAACATTGTTTTAATAATAATAATCATTATCAATGATATCTTTAAAATAAAGGGGTTTCCCCCCTACAGAACAAAATCGTTATTACCATTAAGTAAAATACACACAAATCTTTTGTCCATTAATTGTTTGAACTGGAATATCCATATCATAAATTTCTTTTAAAACATGGGTTTCCATCATTTCATCTTTTGTACCCTCTCGTACAACCCTGCCATCTTTCAATCCAACAATATAGTCAGAATAACAGGAAGCAAAGTTGATATCATGTAAAACAATAATGACTGTCTTACCGAGATCTTCAACCAACTTACGCAAGTTTTTCATAATCTGGACAGAATGTTTCATATCTAAATTGTTAAGTGGTTCATCCAACAAGACATACTCTGTATTTTGTGCAATGACCATCGCAATATAAGCTCTTTGTCTCTGCCCTCCACTTAAATGATCTAAAAACCTTTCCTGAAGGTCCTTAAGTCCCATATAAGAGATAGCTTCATCGACTGCTTGCCAATCTTCATCATTTAAGCGTCCTTGCGAGTAGGGAAATCGCCCAAAGCTCACTAACTCTCTTACTGTTAAACGTAGATTAATAGAATTAGTTTGCTTTAATATTGATATCTGTTTGGCAAGATCATTTGTTTTGGTTTTCTGTATATTTTGGTCACCAATATATATTTCTCCTTCATCCATTGAAATCAAGCGACTGATACCTGATAACACTGTACTTTTCCCAGCACCATTCGGTCCAATGAATGAAGTAATACTACCTTTTTTAATCTGTAGTGAGACATTATCTACTACTATTTTTTGTCCATATCTTTTGGTTATATTTTTTACCTCTACCATGATCGATTCTCCTTTAATAGTAGATAGATAAAATAAACGCCACCCACAAAGTTCACGATAACACTAACAGTTGTTGAAAACGTAAAGATCTTTTCTACAATGAATTGACCACCTACTAAAGCTATAACACTAATTAAGATGGAGCCAACAATTAAATGCTTATGTTTATACGTTTTATAAAATTCATGAGTTACATTTACTACAAGTAATCCTAAAAACGTAATCGGTCCAACTAATGCAGTTGAAACAGCAATTAAAATTGATACAACAATTAATAGCTTTTTTACAACTAAATCATAATCTACACCTAAGTTGATTGCATGTTCTCTGCCTAATGACAGAACATCTAAATACTTATGATTCGGCCAATAAAATATGAGTGCAACTCCTATTAATAATAAAGAAATCAATAATAAATCTGTTTGAATGTTATTAAAGCTAGCAAACATTCTAGCTTGAACCATTAAAAATTCATTTGGATCAATTAATATTTGCATGAATGTAGACAAACTTCCGAATAAAGTACCAACAATAATTCCAATTAATAACAGAAAATAAATATTTTGTTCTCTTTTAAATAAGAAACCAAACAGCAATGTTGAAAAGATAACCATTAACACGACGCCAAGTAAGAAATTCACATAATCATTTAAAATGAAAAATGACATCGATCCAGCAACAAAGATAATAACTGTTTGTAGCAGAATATATAAGGCATCAAGTCCAATAATACTTGGTGTTAATATTCTATTATTTGTTATCGTCTGGAAGATAACAGTTGCAAAGGCAATCGCTGCACCTGTAACAATAATCGCTGCAACCTTTGTTATTCTTCTAGGAAGGACATAATCTACATTTGGTCCGATATCGTAAAAAATAAAGCACGCTACTGCGATCATGACCATTCCTAGTAGTATTAAAGATTTCCTACGCATATGCCCTTCTCCTCATTAACAAGTACACAAAAATCACACTTCCAATTACTCCAACAATGACACTAACAGATATTTCGTAAGGGAATATAATAATTCGACCGATAATATCACATAGTAGAACAAATACTGCTCCTAGCAGCGCTGTTTCAGGCAAGCTCTTTCTCAAATGATCACCTCGATAGATACTAACAATATTCGGGATGATTAATCCGAGAAAAGGAATGACTCCAACAGTTAGAACAACACTTGTTGTTATTAGAGCAACAATTACAAGACCAACATTCACAATTTTTCGATAGTGCAGACCTAAATTTTTCGAAAAATCTTCACCCATTCCAGCCACTGTGAATTTATTAGCAAATACATAAGCTAGAATGACAAATGGAATCGTTATGTATAAAAGTTCATATCTGCCTTTCATAATGAGAGAAAAATCTCCATGTAACCATGATCCAATATTTTGAATTAAGTCATATCTGTACGCAAAGAATGTTGTAATTGAGCCTATAATGCTACCAAACATAAGTCCAACAAGTGGAATGAAAATTGTATCCTTGAATTTAATTCTGTCTAGTATCTTCATAAAAATAAATGTACCCGCTAGCGCAAATATAAAGGCTACAATCAT
Source organism: Metabacillus litoralis (assembly GCF_007994985.1). Classification (GTDB taxonomy): domain Bacteria; phylum Bacillota; class Bacilli; order Bacillales; family Bacillaceae; genus Metabacillus; species Metabacillus litoralis. The sequence continues at coordinate 212,825 of NZ_VOQF01000008.1, forward strand.
TTTTTCGATAGGACTAGCAGAGGTAAATACTAACATTGAAACTAAGATACCTAATCTAGCCGAATCCATTGTTCCTGCTGTTGTCGGTGAAACAAACTTATTTCTTGTAAGCTGCTGCATGATCAGACCACATATACTCATGCTTACACCTGCAATAATAAGACTGATTAATCTAGGTATTCGACTTAACAAAAGAATTTGTGTTTTTTCATCAGTCAATTGAAATAAATCCTTTGGTGTTAAATCTAAAACACCTATAAAAATCGAGCAGCATGATAGAAGGATCAAAGCAATGCTTAAAATTATTTTTGCCATTTATATCCTAACTTCCCTTAAAATAGGTTATGTAATTAATTTTGATAATCATTATCAATAGTAATCAAAAAAAATAGCTTGTAAATTACTCAAGTTTTTCTTTTTCACTATCAGTGAGATTGATTATCAACTACAGTAATTAATGTAACACAAAAAATAAAAAGTGAAAAGGTTTATTTTCAGATTTTTTTATCAACTATGTAGTTTTCACACGAAATCCACATTTTTACTAATATGTAAAAGATAGATATACAACTAACTTTATATCTATCTTTGCTAGAAAATATCTGATAATATTATTACTTAATTTCCTTAGGATTAATAAATGTATCCTTCATTTTTTCAACACATGTTATAAAGATATCAGTGATCTCTGGATCAAACTGGATTCCTCTGTTTTTCTTTAATTCTTCTAAAACAAAGATCATTTCTTTTCCATCTCTATAAACACGTCTAGAAATCATCGCATCAAAGGCATCGGCTACAGCAGTTATCCTTGCTAAATAAGGGATATTCTCACCCTTTAGTCCTTTAGGATATCCGGTGCCATCGAACCTTTCATGATGATATAAAACGATATCCAACACCCCTGTTTTCATCATACTTGGGATATCTTTAATGATAGAATAGCCTGTTGAAGGATGTTGTTTAACAATTTCATATTCATCTTGAGTTAATTTTGCAGGCTTATTTAAGATTGCTTCAGGTATCGAAATTTTCCCAATATCATGTAAGAGCCCACCCAAGTAAATTGTCTCACACGTTTGTTTCGGTAATTTCAATTCCTCTGCAATCATCCGTGAATATCTTGCAACATTTTCTGAATGTAAAGCCGTATATTTATCTCTTGAATCTAACAGCTTTGAAAAACTTACTGTTAAGTCCATATTTATTTTCTTTTGATTTATATTATTACTGACTAATATCGATACAACTAACCCAGTTACAAAATATGTTAAAGAGAGAATAATAAAAGATTCTATGTAAGGAACACTTTCAGGAACAAAAATATATCTAGCTGTTGTTACTAAAACACTTTGCATAAGTAAGATGATTTTACTGTTATAAATAAGGCCTAATAAAAGCATAACTAAGGTATAAACAACTACTAAGCTTCTATGAAAATGTAAAAATCCCCCTATTAATATAAGAATAACTGCTAACAAATAGAACAACCATCTGAATTTAATAAAAAACTTAATCCAAGGATCTGACTGATGTACATCGTGATAAATATTCATAGTTACTCCTATTATTAATTTTTAAAAAATTGTAACATAGGAATCGTTTTTTGTCATAAATTGCCGATTGTTTCTTTTGTAGGAATATGTTATTAGCTAAAGATCCTTCAAAATATCAACTGTATATCCTGCCACTACAGTTTGACTCTATCACTATCATAATTTCTTAATCATATCTCTAATTGCTTCTGAAACTTCTAAATTATGTTCCTTACAAAAATTAGTAAGTGTTGAATATGTACTATCATCTAATCTTACATGAATCGTATGATTATATTTTTCTGATTCTGGTTTTTTCGGACGACCTCTGCCTACTTTTCGCTTTCCAACTTCATCTTTCCAAACACTAATCACAACATAGCCTTGCTTTTCTATTGCTGCGTCACACTCATTTTCCCGCCACATTTTGTTTGATTTATCACTAAAATCTTTAACAAAATCTGAGAGCTCTTCATTTTGTAATTCCTTCATTACAGCCTTTTCCATTGCTTTGTGCTCAATAAACTGCTGAAACTGTTTGTATGATTTAAATTTCAATTCTTTCATATCATTCTACCTTCCCTGAAATTATTAGTAGGAATTATGTTATGTATCATTGATGTTATAAATGTAGCAAGCTATAATACAAATCTTTCTAAATGTCGTTACCCTATGTAATTATAATTTATATATAGCTCTGTTTAAACTAGATTTATGTTTTGGTTAGGATGTTTCAGTGAATTTTTGTTGTTAATAACGTACTAAGGAAAAAATCCTTTATAAAAATTTTGACAGCAATATCTTGTATCAAAATATTGTTTTTTACTAGATAAAAAAAGTAAATTACCAGCTTTCCTTTTAGTAAGGTTATTTTAGTAAAGATTAATGCTGTTGATTTTTTCTAATGTAATATGGTGAAGACGCTTGACTTCTTCCCCGCGCAAAAGTAATTTTTCTGAGTGCAATGAAACGGATTTATCGCTACCTGACAATTCATTAATTACATATCTTGTTTTGTCTTTATCCTAATCTAACAATAATTAAAAAACAGTAATAAACAAGTAACTAATAAAATGAGAATTGTTCTTTCAAGTTTATAACTATATGAAGTAACCTATAGTGAAATGGAGCGGAAGACACTCGACTCCTACGGGAATAGAGGAAAGGCTGAGACCCCGCAAGCGTAGCGAGGAGGCTCAGCTTCCTCCCCGTGGAAAGCGAGTGTCTGCAGCGAAATGAAACGGATTTATTACTATCTGAAAATTTATTAATTACTTGTCTTGCCTTTTCTTATATGACCATAAACACTGTTGTATCTTATGTCTAAAGCGAAATTAAAGAAAAAACAGACAAATCCATATTAGATTGGTCTGCTAATTAAAATCTTACTTTCAAAGCAAGTACACCTTAAATCGATCGTTTTAACTCCCATTTTTTCAATTCACTAATCTCAATTTCTTCATCAGAAAAAAAGCTGATTTTATTACTATTTATACTCGGATAAATCCTCCCAGTCATCACCTGTTCTCCTTCATTAATAAACACTTCAATAGATGATTTATCAATAAAAATTCTTAAATGTAATTTGTTCTCTTCTAGCATAATCTTCGTTTTGCGAACTCCACCAGGACCTTTTCCTGACTCATTACGATCAAACTCCAAAATGCCTTTTTGACCGTAATAAGTGAAAACTGTTTCTTCACCTAATGAATCATCAACACGAAGTCTGACACCAAATGTTGCTGGCTGCTTCATTTTAAAGGTAACATCAAGCTCTATACAATCTCCTTCAACATCAGTTAAAGACATTTCATTAATTAATTTAAGCTGCTCATATGAAACCTCATTTGTTCTTAGCTGTTCTATTTCTTTAACAGGACTTGTAATAAGCTTGTTATTTTTCAGTTCTAATACACGAGGTAAAGTCATTGCTCCTGAGTAACCGTGCTCTTGTGTTGGCATTTTGCTTTCCCACATGTCCATCCATGCTATCACAATTCTTCTATCCTTGTTATCGAGCATTGTTTGTGGTGCATAATAATCAAAGCCATAGTCAAGTAATTCGAATTCACCATATGAAAGATTACCTTTAACATAATCTAGCTCTCCAACAACATATCCAGCTTGATGCAGGTTTTGATATAAATTCCCTTCAGGCTTTACACCTTGAGGTGACATAATCAAAATATCCTTATCATTTAATTCAAATAAATCTGGACATTCCCACATATACCCAAAGTTTCCTTCACCTTTAGCAATAATATTTATAAACTCCCAATTCAATAAATCTTTTGAACGATATAATAAAACCTGTCCAATATTATCATGTGTTTTGGAGCCTAGGACACAATAATAGTTTTCTTCATGCTTCCAGACCTTCGGATCACGAAAATGAAATGGATGAATATCTTCTCCCTTAGGAGCCTCTGAAATAACAGGATTTTCTTCTAATTTTTCAAACCGTACAGCATCCTCACTTACAGCAAGTGCTTGAACTTGTTTTAGATCTTCGTCATAATTCTCACCAGTCCATACATTTCCTGTATACATTAAGTAGAGCTTTCCATCTTTCTCAATTGCACTTCCTGAAAAACAACCATCTTTATCATATGTTTCTCCTGGAGCTAAAGCAGGAGGAAGATGTTCCCAATTCACTAGATCCTTACTTTTAACATGTCCCCAGTACATTGTATCCCATTTAGGAACATAAGGATGATGCTGATAAAACAAGTGATATTCTCCTTTAAAATAGCAAAAACCGTTTGGATCGTTCATCCAGTTCGCAATTGGTGCCACATGATACTGTAAACGCCATTCATGTTCATGAACCTTTTGCTTGAGCTTATTTAACTCTTGTTGGGCAGCACGTATTCTGATTTCTTCAACCATACATAAACACATCCATTATCTATTTATAAATCTTTCTGTGATCTCATTATACGACAGCTCTGCTGTTGTTTGATAAACGATATCTGCTGTTGAAAATTGATTCTTTGGTCCAATCGCAACCGCAAACATCCCTGCAGATTTTATGGATTCCACTCCAGCAATAGCGTCTTCAACACCTATACAATTATCCGGTTGAACATTTAGTAACTCTGCTGCTTTTAAGAATATTTCAGGATCAGGCTTACCCTTCTTTAAAGCATTAACATCTACTATGACATCAAAATTCTTCTTTAAATTAAGTGATTCTAAAACTGCAGATGCATTTTTACTAGCAGAAGCTAACCCTAAACCTAAACCAGCTGACTTTATTTCAATAAGTAGCTCCTCAATTCCTGGTAAGATATCAGCCGGTGAGATTTTCTTTATTAATTGTACATAATGCTCATTTTTTTTCTTAGCTAACTCTTCTTTTTCTTCATTGGTAAACTCTGTTTCCTTATTTCCAAATTCAAGGATTTTTTCAAGAGAATCCATTCTTGATACACCTTTTAACTCCTCATTTAATTCTCTAGAAAAAGTTATCCCTAATTCATCAGCAAGTGTTTTCCAAGCCAAATAATGATATTCGGCAGAATCTGTAATTACACCATCCAAATCAAAAATAAATGCTTTAAGAGTACTCATCACAACCCCCTAATTTGATATTTTTACTGTTTTGTCTTTTCCCTTATTTAACAAAAGCTCATCATTAAAAAGTTTTACCTTTAGATCTTGTCCTTCAAGAAGTGTCAAAGTAACATCTTCCTTATTTACCTTTACAGAAATTCTCCTTTGTAAGTAGAACAGTGTAAATTCATAGTGTGACCACTGAGCTGGCAACGATGGACTTAACGATAATCCTGTTTCCTTGATTCTCACTCCTCCAAAGCCATGGATAATTGACATCCACGTTCCACCCATATTGGCCATATGCAAGCCATCCTTTGTATTACCGTGAGTATTATCTAAGTCAAGTCTGGCAGATTCCATAAAGTAATCATATGCTTTCTCTTTATAGCCTACCTTCGCTGCCATAATACTAAAGATTGCAGATGATAGTGATGAGTCATGCGTTGTTATTTTTTCATAATAATCATACGAGTTCTTAATTGTGTCATATGATTGTTCATCCTCTAAAAGAAAGTGCCCAAGAACTGTATCCGCTTGCTTGCAAACTTGATAACGATATAAAGTTAAAGGATGAAAATGTAGTAATAATGGAAACTTATCTTTTGGTGTATTCTTTAGATCCCATACATCTTTTTGTAAAAATGTATCATCCTGTGGATTAATTCCTAAATCAGTATCAAAGGGAAGATACATTTTTTCTGCTGCCTGCTTCCATTGGTCTGGCTCAGTATCCAACACATTTATTCGTTCCTTCAGTTCTTCTAGAACAGCTTTATCTTTTTCTTTTACAAGATTCCAGGCAATTTCCGCCCATTTTAAATTATGCTTTGCCATAACATTTGTATAATAGTTATTATTAACAAGACACGTATACTCATCAGGACCTGTTACATCATCGATACGGAATGTATCATGATAATAATGTCCAGTATCGATCCAAAGTCTTGCAGTTTCAATTAATAGCTCTGCACCGTATTCAATCATAAATTGTTCATCTTTTGTAGCTAAGTAATATTGAATTGTGCTGTAAGCAATATCAGCACTTATATGATATTGTGCTGTTCCTGCGGGAAAATAAGCAGAGCATTCCGAACCAGAAATTGTTCTCCATGGAAATAGTGCTCCTTTTTTATGACCCATTTCTTTTGCACGCTCTTTTGCACCATCAAGAATCGAATAACGATAAACAATCAAGCTTTTCGCTAAATCAGGTTTTGTTAATAAAAAAACAGGAATCATGTAAATTTCAGTATCCCAGAAGAAATGCCCTTCATAACCTTCACCAGAAAGACCTTTGGCAGCAATATTACTATATTTATCTCTTCCTGCTGATTGCAATAAGTGATAAAGATTAAACCTAATTCCTTCTTGAAGCTTTTCTTCTCCACCAATTTTTATGTCTGCAACCTGCCAGTATTCATCAAGATATTGCTTTTGCTCATCAATCAACGTATTAAAATCTATTGTTGCTAGGCTCTCATGAATAGCTTTTCCTTTTTTAATTAAGTCATTTTCATGTCTTAATGTATCTGTATATACATTGTACTTAGTTAAAGTGATAGATTCTGTTAGCTCAAATGAGTATGTAACATCAATAGATTTTTCCTTTACATCAACTTCCCCAACAACCTTATTTGATCCAATTGATAGTTGGTGTTTTGTTGCACATGCTGTTTCTAAATTAGATGTTCCTGTTTTATCTACTACAAACATCATATTTTCGTCATATCCTACATTTCCAACAGACAATAACTTTGCATGTCCTGCAGAAACACGTGGATCGTTCCGACTAACATAATTTGATACATCACCATCTACTTTAGAGACAATCTTAACTGTACCTGTAAAATCAACAGGCTCAATCAACAATTCAATGGCAAACAGCTCTCTTATGTGAAAAGATACAAGACGCCTAAAACGTAATTTAACTTGCTGTCCTTTTTTTGTTTTATAAGTAATCACTCTTTCTGTATAGCCTTTGTCCAAATAAAGAAATCGCTCAAAGGAAATAACTTCACCTTCAAAGAGGGAAAAACGTTCTCCTTCAAAGTAGATTTCAATAGTTTGGGCATCAATATTATTCACCAACTTTTGCTGTGTTTCAGGAAAAGCGTATAACTTCTCTCCATAATTAATTTCAGTAATATCATGAAACGCGTTTAAATATGTTCCACGAATGGAATTCATCTCACTACCATAACCTTCTTCAAAATTACCACGTACACCGATATAGCCATTAGCTAATGAAAATAAACTCTCTAAATTCAAAAGCTCTTGCTGAGACAACTCATTTCTACTAATTGTCCATGTCACTTCATTCAACTCCTCTTCGTAAAAACGAATAACGATATCCATTATTGTAATGTTAATTGTTTTAAAACCTCTAAAATAAACAGTCCTTATTATAGCTTTACACTTGATATAAAATGCAGATATTAACATCAATAGTTTTAGAGAAACGCCTCATTTTATTCATTAAATTAAATTCTAAGAAAAGTTGAGCTTAAAAATACTTAAACAAACGTTTAATTAAAATGATTTATGTACTATATCCTTGCATTTTCTTACACTTTGAAAAAGATAAAGAAGAGGATCGACTCATTTGAGCCGACCCTCTTTTCACTTATTACTTGCCTACTAAATAAAAGACTTCAGATTGATAATCTCCTCCACGTTTTGCAAATGATCCATTTGCTCCGTTAAATTCTGTTGGTAAAGGCAATCCACGATACATTAATTCATCACCATAGAAGCCCTCTTTTTCTTCATTAACTTGATAAAGTAAATTCTCATTTAATCCTTTTAAAAGAAGCACTTGTTCTTTCTTTGGATTTGCATCTGCAAGTACTTTATACCAGCCAACCAATGCCTCTTTTTTATTCTTTGAAGTAATCATCCAAGCTGTTTCATTATTTTCAAACGGATTTTTTAATCTAATAAAATCTCCATCTCTAATCAGCTTACGATGCTTCTTATAAAATTGAACTTGCTTCTTAATGACACTTCTTTCTTCATCACTTAATTCGAGAGGATTTAATTCATAACCAAATGTTCCGAAATATGCTGTATTCGCTCTTGTCTCAATAGGTGTGTTGCGTAATGTTTGATGGTTTGGTACAGCTGAAACATGTGAACCCATACTATAAATTGGATACACTAATGAAGTTCCATACTGGATTTTTAATCGTTCAACTGCATCTGTATCATCACTTGTCCAGGCTTGTGGTGCATAATAGAACATACCTGGATCAAAACGACCACCACCACCTGCACATGATTCAAATAGAACATCTGGGAATTCCTCAGTTAGCTTCTCATATAGAGAATACACCCCTAATATATATCGATGGAAAAACTCTCCTTGTTGATCTTGACTAAGTGCTTGTGAAAAAGCATCCGTAATGTTTCGATTCATATCCCACTTTATATATGAGAGCTTTGTTTTCTTAATAATGCCCGCCATCTTTTCATATATAAAATCTACTACTTCGTGTCTAGAAAAATCTAAAACTAATTGATTTCGACCAAGAGTCAAATGCTCTCCTTGTCTACCTACAACCCAGTCTGGGTGATCATTATATAATTGACTGATTGGATTGATCATTTCAGGCTCAAACCACAAACCGAATTTCATATTCAATAAATCAATTTTATTTGATAATGATTCTAGTCCATTTGGTAATTTAGCTTTGTTTTCAAACCAATCACCAAGTGATGAAGTATCATCATTTCTAGCTCCAAACCAGCCATCATCTAATACAAATAACTCAATTCCTAATTCTTTAGCACTTTTCGCTATATTCACTAGCTTTTCTTCGTCAAAATCGAAGTAAGTTGCTTCCCAGTTATTTATTAAAACAGGTCTTTCCTCAGTTTTCCACGGATCACGTATTAAGTGATTACGATATAAATCATGGAATGCTTGACTCATTCCATTTAACCCTTTATCTGAATACACCATCACTACTTCAGGAGCTTGAAAGCTTTCTTGCTCTGATAGCTTCCATTTGAATTGATGTGGATGTATTCCCATCATTACTCTTGATGTTTGATAATGATCAACCTGGACTTGAGCTAAAAAATTGCTACTATAAACAAAATTAAAACCATATACTTCATTTTCATGCTCTGTTGTTTCTTTTCCTTTTAATGCAATAAACGGATTATCATGATGTGAACTTGCTCCTCTAATACTAGAAATCGATTGAATTCCTTGAACAAGCTGACGTTCTTTAATATGTCGTTCTCTTGACCAAGTTCCTGATAAATGAATCATAGAATAATCATCATCAGGTAAATCAATCGAGGCACTCATTAACTTTTTAATAAAGATTGGGTCATCACCGATATTTTGCATTTTCACATTTCTTGTTATCACTGGATAATGATGAAAAATTGTATATGATAAATAAACCTTCGCCATTATCTTTTTATCTACTAACGTTATTGTTAGAGTTGTTGCTTCTTCTTCATTAGCATATGTTGCTGGAAGTCCCTTCAATTTAGGCTTTCCACTAGTCACTTCATACCCTTGGTAGGTAAATTCATTTCCAATTCGACCATCACGTGTTTCAACTTCAATTGCCGCTTCTCGAAAATCTCCTTTTCCTGCAACAGGAAACTCTTGTCTTGTTGTTTCTAGTGAAAATGCCGGATCTTCTTTGTAATAATGACAGCTAGCTGGAGTTGGAATAGAATTAACCTGAAAATGAGAAAAATCCTCTCGATGTCTAATTGCCTTACCATAATATAACTGACCTAAGCTGCCATTTTTCAAAACATGAAACAGATAACTGATTTCTCCATTTGTTAAATGAAATTGTTGTTTCTCTTCATTAATATGTAAATACACTTTATCCAACTCCTTTGTGATCTAAAAATTCTACTAACAAAAAATAAAGAGCTTGAACAAACCAAGCTCTTTTCTATTGTTTTTTTAATCCTTCTGTAACTTTCTACTAATCAACAATTAACGCGCTGGATTAAGAACTCAAACTCCATATCTTCATTCGCTTTAAGCAAATGCTCGTCATGTACTGGAGCACCCCAGCTATCATCGCCACCTACACCCATTTGCTTTCCTGCAACAGTTATTACAGTGTAATGAACATTTGGTAACTCATAATGATGTGTAGCATTTTCTAATTCAAAAGCTGTGTAAGGAGAAACATTACACTCAACTGGATCTCCGACAGATGATACTTTTATTCCATCTCCATACTTGCTTGTCACACTTAGTTGACGGACACCTGTACGATTTCCTGATTCTTGTGGATTCAAGTAGCCAGAAAGATTATCTGTAACAGTATTCTTAAAGATACCAAGACGCGCTCCCATCGAACGATCAGAATAGTTTTCCTCTGGCCCCATTGCATACCATTCTAGCTGATCATATTTTGCTGGAACTTTAAAGGATAACGCAAAGATCGGTAATTGTGGCAAATCTTCTGCACCATAATAAGATGATTTAACATGTATGCTTCCATCAGAGGTAACTGTATAATTCGTTTTCACCTCTAATTTTGCAGAAACAGAAAATTTATACGTAAATATAACCTGTACTTTATTAGCTTCTTGCTTTAACTCAATATTTGTACATTTTCTCGCTAAACTTGCAGCATACCAGCTTCCTGAGTTAAATGTTTGAGCAAAGCCACGATCATTATCAGTAGTTGCTCTCCAAAATAGTGGTACAGGTGGATATGCGATCATTTCTTTGCCTGAATAGTTAACAGAAACTAAGCTACCTACTTGCTTTGAAAACATAATCGTGAAATCTCTACCATGTACTCCAATATTTACATCACCTTCAACAACTCTAAATTGGTCACTAGATGAAGCGATTGGATTTTCTACTTTTTGTTTTTCCATAATAAACTGACCGAAAGCAACTTCATGTCCAGATTGTGCCCAAAGCGGATTTTCCTGCAATTTAAGTGCAGCATGTAAGCAAAATTCACCAGAGTTTTGTAATACCTTTTCTGGTAACTCAAATTCAACTCTCTCTTTACTTTGAGGCTGAACAACTACATTACTTCTATTTTGATAAATTTCTTTTCCATTAAGCAACAATTTATACTCTAAATAATAATCTGATGTATCAATAAAAAGATTATCATTGGTAATCAAGACACCAGATTGATTTACATCAAGCTTTACATTTTGATATAAGAATTTCACTTCCTGCATTTTTGGAGAAACTTCTCGATTCGCATAAACAATTCCATTTGTACAGAAGCCATAATCTGTTGGTCGATCCTCAAAATCTCCACCATATGCTAAAAACTCTTTACCATAACGATCTTCTTTTATAAGTGATTGATCAATATAATCCCAAATAAATCCACCTTGATACATTGGGTACTTATCTTCAAGTTCTGTGTAATAATTCATTCCACCTAAAGAATTTCCCATCGCATGCATATATTCACAACTTAAATAAGGCTTTTCAGGATCATCATTTAAATACTTTTCTATATCAGCAGGCTTGGCATACATTCTACTTTCCATATCACTTGTGTCATTATAGTTTCGGTCATAAAACACTCCTTCATAATGCACAAGGCGACTATCATCAACTGATTTAAAGTATTTTGTCACATTCAAAATAACTTCTCCTGCATATGATTCATTTCCACAAGACCAAATCAAAATAGATGGATGGTTTTTATCTCGTTCAAACATAGATATAGCACGATCTAGAACAATATCCTGCCACTCTGGCTTATTACCTGGAATATTCCAAGAAGGCTCAACAGCACCCATCTTTTGCCATGAACCATGTGTTTCTAGGTTCATTTCATCTATCACATAAATTCCATATTCATCACATAACTCATACCAATAGCTTTGATTTGGATAATGAGAAGTACGAACAGCATTAATATTGTTTTGTTTTAATGTTTTAATATCCCATAGCATATCTTCTTTAGTAATCGCACGTCCGCTTCGACAATTGAATTCATGACGATTGACACCTTTGAAAACAATTCGTTCACCATTTAATTTCATAATCTTATCTACCATTTCAAACCTTCTAAAACCAACCTTTTGAGGAATAACCTCTACTAATGCACCAGATTCATTGAATAATTGGATATATAATTGATAAAGTGTAGGCTCTTCTGCACTCCATAGCTTTGGTTTGTTAACTGTCATAGAGAAGCTAGATTCTTCCCCTTCAATTGAAGCTGTTGCAGATTCTATCAAATTTCCCTTATGATCAAATAATTCAGCAACGACTTTAGATCCACTATTTGCAGACAATAGTTTCAGGTCAGCTTTAAGTGTCCCATCCGTAAATGTTTCATCTAACGTTGCTTTTACATTCGTATCAAATACGTGAATCTCTGGAACAGTATATAGGTATACATCTCTAAAAATCCCTGAAAAACGCCAGAAATCTTGATCTTCAAGCCAGCTGCCAGTGCTTCGTTGATACACTTCCACCGCTAACTTATTTTCTCCTTCCTTTAAAAAAGGAGTAAGCTCAAACTCTGCTGGTGTAAAGCTATCCTCACTATAACCAATAAATTGACCATTCAGCCAAACGTAGAATGCTGATTCAACACCTTGAAAAGATATAAAAACAGGCTTTTCCTTCATATTTTCAGGAACATTAAAATACTTTACATAACTCCCAACAGGGTTTTGATCAGTAGGAATTTCAGGTGGACGGATATCATTATGACCATCCCAAGGATACATTGTATTCGCATATTGTGGTTTGCCATGACCCTGTAATTGAATATGTCCAGGAACACGAATATCACCCCAACCAGCACAATCAAAATCTTCCTGATAAAATGACACTGGTCGATTTACAGGATTAATCGCATAATTAAATTTCCATTGTCCATTCAAGTCATATCGCATTTTCATAGAAGAAGCTGACTTTGCCTCTGCTAAAGTTTCATAATAAAAGTGATCTGAATGTGCAGGAAGACGGTTTACTGCAAACACATTCACATCTGTTAGCCAATCAGTAGTTGGATTAAGGTTAGTTGTCATCAAGATCACGCTTCCTCTCATTGTTCTGATTTTGTTCTGGGTTAATCATTAATCGAATAAATTTCATAATTGCTTATTAATAAAAAAACGAGGACCTATAGTATTTAGATACCTTTGTCTTGTAAAAATATCTTTTTAGGCTATCGATCCTCAGATAATACTTTTATTATTTTCTAAGATCCTATTATATTAATTACTTCACTGACCCCATCATTCCTGCAACGAAATGCTTTTGCATAATGAAGAAAATAATAGCCGCTGGTAAAGTCGCGATAACAATCGCCGTCATGATTACACCAAAATCAGGAGCATAGCTTGATCCAAGGTTTGAAATTAGCAATGGAATTGTTTGATTTTCAGGAGATTGCAATACAACTAGCGGCCATAAATAATTGTTCCAACTAGCCATAAAGGTAATAATTGCAGCTGCTGCATATGTTGTTTTCATAGTAGGGACATATATTCTAAAGAAAACACCTAACTCACTTAATCCATCAATTCGACCTGCTTCAAGAATATCCTTCGGAAACATTTTTGTGCTTTGACGGAAAAAAAAGATAAGAAATGCTGTTGTTAATGTTGGTAATACTGCTGCCGTTAATGTATCAATCCCCATGAAAGGAACAGTTTGAGAAATAGTACCGAACATGCGGAATAATGGAACCATAAGTGCAGCAAATGGAATCATCATCGATAAAAGTAAAATATTAAAAACAACATCTTTTGCTTTACTTTTATAAATCTCAAATCCATATCCTGCTAGTGAGGCAATTAATAGCGATAACAGTGTTGTAGAAATTGAAATCTTGGCCGAGTTCATTAACGCTGGCACAATGTCAACTGTATTCATTAGGTTATTAAAATTTTCAATGAAGTTGGTCCCTGGCAATAATCTTCCTTTTGTAACATCGACTGACTTATTTGTTGCTGATATAATCATCCACAAAAACGGAAAAATTGATACAATACTCGCAATAATTAACACACTATAGCTAAATATGCTTTTCATTTTAGTCATTTCGATCACCTGCCACTTTAAACTGAATAATAGAGAAAATAACGATCATAATTACAATTGCATAGGATACGGTCGCTGCATACCCAAAGTCTGGTGTATATTTAAATGAAAGGTTGTAGATATATTGTGAAATTGTCATGGTTGCATTACCAGGACCACCTCTTGTTATATTCATAACTTCATCAAATAATTGAAGCGTACCAATTGTAGAAGTGATTGACGTAAATAAAATAATAGGCTTTAACATAGGTATTGTAATTTTAAAGAATTGCTGAAAAGCAGATGCTCCATCCATTTTTGCGGCTTCATAGATTGAATGATCAATGTTTTGAAGTGAAGAAAGATAGAAAATCATATTATATCCAGTCCAACGCCAAGTAATTGCAATTACGATCGCCATCTTGGCCCAAAACGGATCAGTAAGCCATTGTATTGGCTCGGCAATTAAAGAGAGTTTCATTAACATCATGTTAATAATTCCATCTAATCCAAATAAGTATTTGAAAATAACCGAGTATGCTACAAGAGATGTTACACATGGTAAGAAAATTGCTGTACGGAAAAACCCTTTAAATTTTAAGCTTTTATTATTTAAAAGTACTGATAAAAATAGAGCTAATAAAATCATGACTGGTACTTGAATAAGTAGATAAATAACTGTATTCTTAACTGCTGTTATAAAAGTTGGATCTTTGATTAACCGAGCATAGTTATCAAATCCTGTAAACGTTAAATTTGTACCGGTGCCTGATTGGAAAGACATAATTAGTGCATGCGCCATTGGATAGAAATAAAATAAGAAAATTAATAGTGACGCTATAGTAATAAAAGACCAGCCAATTATTGTACTTTTATTAAAGACTTTCCTCTTGGTATAAGAAAAAGGTGCATTTTGATTCGTTTTTGCCGATATCATTTCAAGTCAACTCCTTAACTTGGTCAATATAAGATAAGAGCCTTGGAGACACATTGCTACTTCAATAAGTAATCCTTATTTTCAGAAGCAGATGTGGTTCCAAGGCTTTGCTTCTCATACTATTTCTAAGATGAGAAGATTAGTAGGAAATATTACTGAAGTTGTGCTTCAGCTTGTTGTTGTGCATCTTCTAGCACTTTATCAAGGTCCTTACCGTTAAGGTAGTTTTGCATTTCAACAATTAAAATATCATCGATTGCATATGTGTGCAGACCATAATTAACTTGTGGAATTTCTTCTACCCATTGCGAGAAATCCGAGATAATTGTTTGACCTGCAAAGAATTCATCTGCTGCTTTATATTCTTCTCCACCAGATGCAGGGATGTAAGTTCCAATTGCACCTATTTCTGTTACTAAATCTTGGTAGAAATCTACATTTGAACCAAATGTTTTCGCTAAGAAATCAGTCGCTTCTTCTTTACCATCAACATTAAGTACATACCATGAACTACCACCTAAGTTAGAAGCATTTACAGAACCTTCTACGTCTGGAAGTTTAGGTTGTGGTACTACTGCCCATTTACCTGATTGTGATGCTTCAGCCTTAATTGAAGGAGTGATCCAGTTTCCTGTTGGAACCGATGCAACCTCACCACTATTAAATCCTGCTAAGAATTGGCTCCAATCAGAGATTGGGTTTACAATGTCAGCATCTAACAATGCTTTATACATTTCGAAAGATCTTTTAAGAGCTTCGTTACCAGCAATAATTGGTGTTACACCATCTTCTTTTAAATACCAAGCGCCAGCAGATTGCATCATCATACGAATTAAACCTTGGTCGTTTGGATCAAGTGATAACATGTTTTTACCAGTTACTTCTTTGACTTTTTTACCAATTTCAATGTATTGGTTCCAGTCGATACCCTTTAAATCATCAAGCGTATATCCTGCTTCTTCTAAATAGTCCGTTCTAACATATAAGCCTGTTACACCAGTATCAAATGGTAAACCATAATTTTTCCCATCTAAACTAGTAGGTGCAATTTTATATGATGCAAAATCATCCACTACATATGATCCTGTAATTTCGTGGAAAGAATCAGGATATGCTTGTAGGAAACTTTGCGCACGATAATCTTCAATTAACACGATATTTGGTAATCCTTTTGTTGTTCCAGAGCTTAAGCTGGTATTTAATTTTTGGATTATATCAGCTTGTGCATTCTCTACAATTTTAATTTTTAAGTCTGGATTTTCAGCTTGATAAGCTTCTTTTGCAATATTCAAAGCTTTAATATTAAAGTTAGGGTCCCATGCCCAAATTGTAATTTCTTTTGAGTCTGATGTGTTCTCTCCTTCAGATTCTACAGTCTCTTTTGATCCTGAAGAACATGCTGCCAAAACCATCATACATGCCATCAGTAATACGAGTAGCTTTTTCATAAAAATACCCCCATTTTGTCTGTGTTTTTTTGTAAGCGTTATCTTACTTACAGGTATAATGTTAGCATCTATATGTCTATTTTCTTTAGGACAATATTTTTAAAAACTTGTGATATTTTTATAGATGTATACGCTTTCAACATTTTTGATTTGTATTTATTTTAGATAATAGTATTTTCTTTATTTTATTGGTCAATTACAAACTAAAAAGGCTTTGAAAAAACAGGATGCCAAGCCTCCAATATGTCAATTAGCGTGGAAGCTTGGCAGTTATTCAAAATAAAATTTCTGTTACAAGAGCAATTATTTTACATTAATAGGAAGTGTTATTTTTATTCTTGTACCTTCTCCTAGTTTGCTGTCTATTGAAACTCCGTAATTATGACCGAATAAAATTTGTATCCTTTCATTCACATTTCTAACACCTATACCTGTGAAATGTTGCTTTTTACGTTTTGTTTTAGGAAGCTTGCTTTTTGACCCAATATCCATTCCATCGCCATTATCCATAACCTCACAAATTAACGTATCTTGTTCTTTCCATACCATTACATTTATAAAACCATTGGTTTTATGGTTAAATCCATGAAAAAATGAGTTTTCAATAAACGGTTGTAAAATAAGTTTCGGAATTTCATAGTGCAAACAATCCGGTGCAAGTAAATAATTTACTTTAATTCGATCACCGTATCTTTTTTGATTAATAAGAACATAATTTTTTAAGTTTGTTATTTCTTGTTCAACAGTGATTGTCTCACTAACATTACCGATTGTATTTTGAAGCAATGAGATGAGGGAATTAATCGTCTCTTCCGCCTCTTCTCTTCCTCCCTGCTGTACCATAAATTTAATTGATGTTAATGTGTTATAAAGAAAATGTGGATTAATTTGTTGTTGCAGAGCAGCAAGTTCTGCATTACGTTTTTGCTTTTGAAATAATACGAGTTGCTCTAAATAATCATTCAGTTCGTCAAGCATAGAATTAAATGCTTTCCCTATTTGTCTTGTTTCATAAGTTCCTGTTACAGATACATATTGACCAAAGTTATATTTGGACGCATCTGCAATTTGTTTAACCAACTTAGATAGTGAATTCGTCATTCTTCTTGAAATTAGAAACACTATAATAAGTGCAACTACAACGATACATATACAAATTAATACAATTTGTTTTTTATTTATTAAATCACCTATAGCTGATTCTCTATCAATTAAGTTAAATAGGTACATATCAAGAGAAGGTAAGTATTCCATAAAAATGATTTGGTCTGTACCCATGAAATTTCCAATAAGGTATCGATCATCGTTTTTTTCTTTTGTGTAACTCAATAGGTCCTCAGCTTTATCACCAATTAAACCAGACTGATTACTTGATACGATAATACCAGTTTTATCTAAGATAAAAACATTGTTTCCCGTACTTGTATAGCTATTATAGAATTTTCTAAATTCACTTTCCTGAATGGTAAAATACATCATTCCATAAATACTACCTGATATTCGCTCCATTAGTGGTTTAGAAGCAACTATAAATTTAGCATCCCCTGCCATAGCAGTATATTCAGTTCGTTGATCATATTGGTAAATTAACCTCTTAGGCTGCTCCAACGAATTTTTAGTAATACTATGTTCTTTTAGCTCATCATCCGAGATTGGCCAATAAGTACGATTTGTCGCATAACTAATTCCATTAATACCAGTGATCAGTATCTCTGTCTCATAGGCATCCACATTTGATTTTGTTCGCTTCATTTGCTCACCCATTTGAAAATATGCTCTCATCTTTTGTGCATTACTTTGGTTTTCTGTCATTATTGTTCTAAGTTTCCCACTTTGAACAATATTGTTCGACGCGAGAACAATTGAATAGTTGTAGGATTCAAAGCTGTCTTTTATTTGATTCATTACTTTCGCATTGGTAATACTGAACTTATCAATAAAAAACGTCTCTGACATACGAAATGTTGTCCATGTAATGATCACTGAGACAGAAATAATACTGATCACACTTATTAGAAACATAATAGCAAATAACCCATTATGCCTAAAATGATCGGGTAAATGTTTCATAGGGTATCACATCGCTTATTTCAATTTTTGACTTCTCCTATATTGGCTTGGAGATACTCCCTTAAGTTTCTTAAAAACTTTGCAAAAGTAACTATGATCCGAATAACCTACTATTCCACTAATTTCAGATATAGGAGTAGATTCTCTATTTAGTAGTTTAGCCGCTTCTTCAATGCGTATTCGATTTAAATATTCATTAAACCCTTCTCCATTATGCGAAGTAAAATAACTTGATAAATACGAGGGATTAAAATGAAAATGATTGGCAACTCCAGTTAAATTAAGCGGTTCTGCATAATGGTCTTCTACGTACTCTAAGATCATTTTGATATTGGATCCACCGCTCTGATTTCCCTTCGCTAAGATGCTTTTCTTAGCCTTTTCAATAAATTGTTCTAACTGCTCAACAACTGCACTTGCAGAAGTAGCTTCATCTATAGAATTAAAAAGTGTAAATTTAGCATTTTCTAACTCTTCCACGTCATAGTCCATATTGCTTAAGAGTATGGTTATATTAAAAATAATGTTTCCAAAAAATGACTTGAACTCAAAAATATCAGTAGTAAACCCACCAGATAAAGCCTTAATATGGTCGTTTAAATAATTAAAGGCAGCATCAAAACGTTCATGCTTAAAATCATTTGTAAACTTGTCCAAATTAAATGAAGCTACTGGTGGCACTTCTTTTGGTTGATTTTTTTCGGTCAGTAGCTTAGCTTCAGGAAAGTAAAAACGGTATTGTAACATTTTCTTAATCACAGAATTATATTTATTTCCTATTTGACTGAAATCTTTAAATGAGTCTGTAATAAGTATAGCAACTTCAGAATCTTCTTTTAATAGTTCATCTGCTAACGTTAAACAGCCAATTAAGTCCTTTTCCTCTAAATTAACCAAGAATACGCTTACATTCTTTTCACTTGTATAAGGTTGAAAAACAGTATCTCCCATCATTATTTCAATCTTATTCTTGATTCTTTTCTTAAGTGAATCAGAATCAGATAAATTGTTAGAGAAAGAGAGACTTCGTGTATCTACCACTAATAAGCAAAAACAATCAACTGGAAAAGCTTTTCTAATAAGTTGCGCATCATACTCAGTTTCAAAACCAGAAAGAAATTTATCGATAATATGCCCTATATTCAACGAAAGATTAGTTTCTTCTTTACTGGCTTGTAGCGACGAAATTCTGCTTGCCACAGTTGTTAATACGTTCAGTAAGTTTTCAGCATCTAGCTTAGGTTTTAAGATATAGTCTACCGCACCGCTTTGAAACGTTGATCTCACATAATCGAACTCTCCATAACTACTCAAAATAATAACTTCTATGTTTGGATATTGCGCTTTTACAATTCTTGTTAACTCTTCACCGTCCATAATCGGCATAACAATATCAGTAAGAATAATGTGTGGATTTGTTCGTTCAACCATCTCCAGTGCTTCCTGACCATTTGAAGCTTCACCAATAATTTGAAAACCTTCTTGTTCCCATTGAAGATAATGCTTTATCCCTTGTCTTATTAGCTGTTCATCGTCAACGATTAAAATTCTACATAGTTCACCCGATTTCAAAGCAATCCCCCCCTAAGTGATGTAGACTTTATATATTTTATTTATACTTCATTATACACATGAATAGCAGAATGATGGAAAGAAGAATCGGTCTATAAAAAGAAATAATACTACCTAGTGAGTATTATTCCAATGTTTTTCAATAAAAAATTTCGGGAATAATATTCTCAAACGAGTTACGAGGTGAATTTTATGAAAAAAATAGAAAACACAATGGTTCGCAATATGAAGGATTTAAAGGAGCAATCAAAAATAATGGAAAACATGAGTACAAATCAACAAATAAAACAAAGTGAGCAAAAGCCTGATCCTATCCAATATACTTCTAAAAAGTAGAAAGAATGAAAAGGATGGCTCCTCAAGAGTGTCTGACATGTCCTAAACAAGACATTCCGTCAAAATCATGTTTAATAGGATCAAGGTGGTGTTAAAGCACTATTATAAGTCATTCATGTTTTTAGCTATCCCTCATCCTAAATTCCTCAAAAGGACTTGTCTCATTTTTAACAATTCCACGATAATTTTCTAAATTATTTGTCAATAAAACAAAACTGCTGCATAGGATAAAGTAATCCACAGAATTTCAAACAGTTCTTGGTCCCAATTTATTCATCCACGTTAATGTATGCGTGAAGGTCATGAAATGTGACAGTTTTTTTCATTTAGGAATTATTTTTTTGATTTAATTGATCAAGCTACTGAAACTAACTAAAATCTGGAGGGGGAATTTTAATATGACGGGTAAAGAACAAACAAATTTTGTTATTTCACAAGAAGATTGGACCCTCCATCGTAAAGGCCAGGATGATCAAACAAGACACCAAGAAAAAGTTCAGGAAGCTATTCGCAACAATCTTCCAGATCTTATAACAGAGGAAAGTATCGTTATGTCAAATGGAAAAGATGTTGTGAAAATACCAATTCGTTCACTTGACGAATACAAAATTCGCTATAACTATGATAAAAACAAACATGTTGGTCAAGGTGATGGAGAAAGTGAAGTCGGAGATGTTGTTGCAAGAGACGGATCTCAGGCTGATGCAAAAGGACCAGGTAAAGGTCAAGGAGCCGGGGATCAAGCTGGTGAAGACTATTATGAAGCAGAAGTATCCATATTAGAGCTTGAAGCAGCCCTTTTCAAAGAATTAGAACTACCTAATTTAAAACAAAAAGAGCGCGACGATATTGTGATTGACCATATCGAATTTAATGATATAAGAAGAACCGGATTGATGGGGAATGTAGATAAAAAAAGAACAATGCTTTCTGCATACAAACGTAACGCAATGGCAGGAAAATCAAAGTTCCATCCAATCTATCCAGAGGATTTAAAATTCAAAACCTGGAACGACACAGTCAAACCTGATTCAAAAGCAGTTGTTATTGCGATGATGGATACTAGTGGCTCAATGGGTCTTTGGGAAAAGTACATGGCTCGCAGCTTCTTCTTCTGGATGACAAGATTTCTAAGAACCAAATACGAAAAAGTTGAAATTGAATTTATTGCACACCACACAGAAGCAAAAATTGTTACTGAGGAAGACTTTTTTTCAAAAGGAGAAAGTGGTGGAACAATCTGTTCATCAGCATATCGTAAAGCCTTAGAAGTTATTGATGGCAAATACAACCCTTCACGATATAATATCTATCCTTTCCATTTCTCAGACGGTGATAACTTAACCTCAGATAATCCAAGATGTGTTAAACTAGTCGACGAGCTTATGAAAGTCTCTAATATCTTCGGCTACGGTGAAGTCAACCAGTATAACAGACATTCAACCTTAATGTCCGCTTATAAAAATATCAATGATGAAAAATTCCGCCACTATATCCTCAAGCAAAAATCAGATGTTTTCCAAGCAATGAAGAGCTTCTTTAGAAAAGAAGAAGAAAATAAGATGTACGCTTAACTAGGAGAGGGAAAGATTTCCCTCTCTCTTTTACATAATAATCACTTTGCACGTCATTCTCTTATCTTTGCGAGTCATCCTCACACTTTTACCCGACCATCTGCCACTATTTCCATGCCATTCACCACTTTATCGACCATCAATCTCACTTTGCACGTCATTCTCTCATCTTTTCGAGTCATCCTCACACTTTTACCCGACCATCTGCCACTATTTCCACGCCATTCACCACTTTATCGACCATTAATCTCACTTTGCACGTCATTCTCTTATCTTTTCACGTCATCCTCACACTTTTACCCGACCATCTGCCACTATTCAACGTTATACGCTTCTAAACAAACTGACCTCTTCTTCCACCAATATACACAAAAAAAGCTGACAAAATTTCCGCCAGCTCCCATTCCCTGATACATTATCTATTTAACAAACTTCCCACATATCTTAGTAATTCATTAGCAGATGATGAATTATAGCCATGCTCATCGATTAAGCGTGCAACAACTTCGTTCACCTTCTTAAGCTGTTGCTCGTCTGGAGTTTTTGATGATGTTGTGATTTTGACAACATCCTTCAGATCCGCAAATAGCTTTTTCTGGATAGCTTCACGAAGACGTTCGTGTGAATTATAATCAAATCGCTTCCCTTTACGTGCATATGCAGAAATACGAATTAAGATTTCTTCACGGAACGCTTTCTTCGCATTCTCTGAAATTCCAATTTGCTCTTCGATTGAGCGCATTAATTTTTCATCTGGATTCATTTCTTCACCTGTTAATGGATCACGAAGCTTGTTTTTATTACAATATGCTTCAACATTATCAAGGTAATTATCCATAAGTGTTTTAGCAGATTCCTCATAAGAGTATACAAATGCTTTTTGCACTTCTTTCTTTGCCATATCATCATAAAGCTTACGTGCCACAGATATGAAATTTAAGTATTTTTCACGATCTTCATTTGAGATCGAAGCATGTTGATCCAATCCTTCTTTTAACGCACGTAATACATCTAGTGCATTGATTGAAGGAACTTCCTTACGGATAATTGTTGAAGAAATCCGGTTAATCACATAACGTGGATCAATTCCTGCCATACCTTCATCATTATATTCTTTTTGTAATTCATTTACATCTACAGAGTTGAAGCCTTCAACATTTTCACCATCATATAATCTCATTTTCTTCACAAGATCAATGTCACCGCGTTTTGGTTCTTTAAGGCGAGTTAAGATTGTGAACATTGCTGCCACCTTTAATGTATGTGGAGCAATATGAACATCAGAAACATCGCTTTCACCAATCATTTTTTCATAAATTCGTTCTTCTTCAGTTACTTTCAAGTTATAAGGAACAGGCATTACGATTATTCGAGAATGGAGGGCTTCATTTTTTTTGTTGGAGATAAATGAACGATATTCGGTTTCATTTGTATGTGCGACAATCAGTTCATCTGCAGAAATAAGTGCGAAACGACCGGCTTTAAAATTACCTTCTTGTGTTAATGAAAGCAAATGCCATAAAAATTTCTCATCACATTTTAACATTTCTTGGAACTCCATCATTCCACGATTGGCTTTATTCAATTCACCATCAAAACGATATGCTCTGGGATCTGATTCTGATCCATATTCTGCAATCGTTGAAAAGTCAATGCTTCCAGTTAGATCCGCAATATCTTGTGATTTTGGATCAGATGGACTAAATGTTCCGATACCAGCACGTTTATCTTCTGATAAGAAAATTCGTTCTACTCGAACATCCTCTATACGTCCACCATATTCCTGCTCCAACCTCATTACATTTAATGGAGATAGATTCCCTTCAATACGAATGCCATATTCATCATAAAAATCTTCTCGTAAATGATGTGGAATTAAATGTAATGGATCTTCATGCATTGGACAGCCTTTAATCGCGTAAACTGCACCTCGATCTGTTAATGAATAAGCCTCAAGTCCTCTTTTTAACATTGTCACAAGTGTAGACTTACCACCACTTACTGGACCCATCAGTAACAGAATTCGTTTTCTTACATCTAAACGTTTGGCAGCTGGATGGAAATACTCCTCCACTAATCTTTCTAATGCATCTTCTAATCCATATAGCTGATGATCAAAAAACTTATAACGTCTTTTGCCATCAATCTCTTCAATCCCTGCATCTTTAATCATATTGTAAACCCGCGAATGGGCTGATTGGGCAACCCAAGGTTTTTCCTTAACAATATCCAAATACTCTACGAAGGTACCTTCCCACTTTAAACGTTGCTCATCTTCCCTGTACTTTTCAATCTTTTTTAAGATATCCATAAGGACCTCCTTCATCATTGGTCGAACTATAAACTGCACTTGCAGATTAATACACTTTATGCGAGGATGTCCTTTAACATTCGTTTTACATGACAAAAAGCAGATAAACAACAAAAATTTTCTTTGGAAAATATGTTGCACATTCACATCACATATGGTTTAAGGTATAATAAAACTAGTTATTAAAGGGATGCTATACATACAGTGAGACTTTTCTCACAACTGGTTAAAGGATAGCTCCTTATGTACTTGAATAGATTTATTTTAAGGAGGTACAGCAATGAACTTTTTATTAATTTTAGGTGTGAGTTTAGCGTTCATAACTGCAATCTTCACTGCAGGTTATGATAGTAAGCCAGGTGTAAAAAAATAATAAGTCAAAAG
This sequence comes from Metabacillus litoralis, assembly GCF_007994985.1. Lineage (GTDB taxonomy): Bacteria > Bacillota > Bacilli > Bacillales > Bacillaceae > Metabacillus > Metabacillus litoralis. Next base: position 237,557 of record NZ_VOQF01000008.1, read on the forward strand.
AATAAAAGAGGGTCAAACATCACAATGTTTGACCCTCTTTTTTGGGAACTCTTTTCTAGTTAGTAAAACGATGTCTTCATCACAAAAGTTTATCATTTTTATAAAGGTTTTTAAAAAGCAAAAGATTACTATAGTAGCCCTTTTTATGATAACCCAGGATAATTCTGTTGTCTTAATGCTTCATATATCAATATTGCAGCTGTGTTTGATAAATTTAATGAGCGAACATGCTCAGTCATTGGTAAACGTAAGCACTTATCCATATTTGCTGAAATAAGATCCTTCGGAAGTCCAGTTGTTTCTCGACCAAATACGAAAAAATAGTCTTTCTCCACATCACTATAATCAAATGTAGTATGTGGTTGTTGACCAAATTTCGTTAGGTAGAAAAACTCTCCTGATGAATATGTTTCAAATAATTCCTCTAAAGAATCATGATAAATAACATTAACATGCTCCCAATAGTCCAAGCCTGCTCTTTTTAACATCTTATCATCCGTAGAAAATCCTAATGGACGTATTAAGTGAAGAGTTGTATTTGTTGCTGCACAAGAACGTGCAATATTCCCAGTATTTGCAGGGATTTCTGGTTGATATAATACTACGTGTAAAGCCATAATAGTCACCTCATCTATTTCTATAAAAAACGGAGCAATAATGCCCGTTCACTTAATTTGGGTTATTCACCCACTTTTCTACAAAACATTATACCATTGTTATTTTGAACTCGTATCATCTAAAATTCGAAAAAATGCATACTTAATGTTCGGAGTGTATGCTGATGAATCTTCATACGCCCAATATCTCATTCGACTATTATAAGTTTGTGCATTTACCAAGGGCATATTCTCAGGATCCTTTGCCACAACAAAAGTTGTATGATCAAACCGGCCATCACCTTGGAAATCATAGCAAATAACATCACCAGGCTTTAATTGCTCTGCGTCTGTAACCCTCTCAGCGTGTAATCCAATTTTAGAGTTTTTAAGAAAGCTTGTCATCGCATTTGCGACTGACCAGCTAAAGCTCCAATTATTATTTTGCATCCACCAACCATTTGAGCGATTTGGATAGCCACGCATTTTGGCATTTCCAGCATGTAAGCATTGAGAAACAAAATTTGTACAATTCACATCAAAATTTTTATATTTAGGATTTTCATCATTCCACCATCTCTCAGCATATTGTACAGCTGCAAGTCGGTCATAGCTAAACTCCTCTTTTTCTCTTAGGTCATGATCACTCACTTCTACTAAAGACTGATTTCCCTCGCTTCCATTAAAGATTTCAATTAATTGATCATCAATAAGCTCATCATGGTAAAATGTCGCTTTTCGATGATCTATTCTTTCTTCTATATAAAAGAAATCCTTTTGCTTGTTCAACCATTTATAATGGCAAAAATATAAGGCCTCCTGTAGATTATTTGCTGTTATCTCAACACTTGAGATCTTCACCTCTGCACTACCTTTGACTATTTCAGCATTACGCTTTTCATTTGAAAGATATCTACGTTCCAGTGCATGTAATTCTTGATTATTGCGGGTATTTTTAATTAGCTTCTTATTTACAAGCATTTCTAATTTTGCTTGATTCAATTCTGACAGAATTTGCTTCAAAATCAATCACCACCATCATCATGTATTACTACAAGATATATGACTTTTAATGAGAATTAGTCTTGCGAAACGCAGATTGTTCTAAGAAGTAGAAGAACTCAGAGTTTTAGAGCAATAAAAAAGGCAGCACTCTATTTATAATAGAAGCTACCGTCAACTTGTTTCATGAAGTAATGCTAAACCTTTTTGTATTTCCTCTTTTACCTGTTCATCCTTCTCCTTTTCAAACGCCTTTAGAAGCTCAACTTCAGCAGAAGCATCTCCAATTTTCCCGAGAGCCCATGCAGCTGTACCACGAATGACAGGTCTTGGATCTTGATGAACTAACATTATTAAGTCTTGCGTAGCAGTTTTATCTTTAAAATGTGCTAGAGCTAATATAGCATTTCTTTGAAGTGGTTTTTTTCCTCGCCACGAACCAGAAATATGTCCATATTTCTCTTTGAATTCACGGTTACTAATCGTTAAAAGAGGCTTCAATTTTGGCTTTGCTATTTCAGGATCAGGCTCCATTTCTTCATGAAAATGAAAATCCTTTCCTTTGTTAATTGGACAAACAGTTTGACAAGTATCACAGCCATAAATTCTGTTACCAATTTTCGTTCGATATTCATCAGCTAAAAAGCCCTTCGTTTGAGTTAAAAAGGCGATACATTTTGATGAATCAAGCTGACCTGGTTGAACTAGAGCACCCGTCGGACAAACGTCGATACATTTACGGCAGCTTCCACATTGATCTTCCATAGGTTGATCTGGTGGGAAAGGGAAATTTGTAATCATTTCTCCTAAGTAAACATAAGAACCAAACTCAGGGGTTATAATCGAACAGTTTTTTCCACTCCAACCAATACCAGCTCGTTCTGCAACTGCACGATCTGATAATTCTCCTGTATCCACCATTGATTTTAGTTGAATATCAGGTATTCTCTTTTTTAAAAACTCCTCTAGCTTCTTTAGCCGATCTCGTAAAACGGTATGATAATCTTGTCCCCAAGAAGCTCGACAAAAAATTCCACGTCGATCTTCTTTAGTGCTTTTAGGAGCATCTTTAAGCTTTGAAGGGTATGCAAGAGCTATTGAAATAATCGAACTTGCTTTTGGCAAAAGCTTCACAGGTGTAACTCTTTTTTCGATATCAGGTTCTTCAAATCCTGATTGATAGCCAAGCTCTTGTTGTGTTATTAACCGCTGCTTTAGCTCTTCAAACAAACCTGCACTTGTAAAACCTATTTTATCTATACCAATTTCTTTACTATATTCAATTACTTCTTGTTTAAATTGTTCAATGTTCATACTAGTTCCTCCCTTCTCTTTAAATTGAAGTTTTACTATTAATAATTTGAAGAAACCGCACTGTATTAAGCTTGGTCACACTTTTCTCGACATGAACAACGTTACCTCTAAACAAAAATATCACATTAGAACATTCTTTTTAGAAGCTAGACGAAGCTCAGGTGACGAAATATCACTTCTACTATGGTAAAATAACACCACTATAGTTGTGGAGGTTTAAATAATGGAAATTGCAATCGATCATATATTAAAGGAATTAAGTCCAGACTTTAAGGTTGGTGTTGTCCATTATAAAGATATTCAAGTATCAGATTCACCACAAATGCTTAAAGGAAGACTTCATTTGTTTCAGGAATCCCTTTATTTTGATTATGTTGATAAAAAAGTCACTGAAATCCCAGCAATAGCTGAATGGAGAAAATTATTTAAATTAGTAGGAGCTGATCCAAGTCGTTATCGACCATCTAATGAAGCTTTATATCGTCGAGTACAAAAACAGCAATTTCTTAGTAATGTGAATTCAGCAGTTGATCTGAATAATTTTCTTTCTCTTCAATATCAGCTTCCTCTTGGAATTTATGATTACGATAAACTGTCAGGTGATACGGTTACAATTAAAATTGGGACAAGCAGCGATTCATATACCGCCATTAATGAACGTGATATAACATTATCAAATAAAATACTTACTCAAGACGATATTGGAGCATTTGGCAGTCCATATCTCGATTCTAAACGAACCGCTGTAACATCCAGCACTGTCAATGCAATTCATTTTATTTATTTTCAGCCTTCATTTCACAGTGAAGAAGCTAATCAATTATTACAAAGTTTATCAAAAATGTTCACTCAAATCCATGGAGGAGTTAGCAATTATAGCGTTATCACTTAATTGTGAAGGGCTTATTCTATGATTGTCGATTTTCCCCCATACAGGAATTTGTTATGCCCAAGCTTTACCTAGAAAACTTCTGGTACATGAACCAGTGGAATAACCCATTTACAATTAGTGGTCACTATTCTATTTTGAAAATATATGGTTTGAAAAATTAAAAAACGCAATGCCTCGTTTATCTAAGAAACGAAACACTGCGTTGTAACCATATGTATGGAGCGGGTGAAGGGAATCGAACCCTCATCATCAGCTTGGAAGGCTGAGGTTTTACCACTAAACTACACCCGCTTAGGATATGTAATTGATTATAACAAGGCTTTTGAAAAGAAGCAAGATAAAAAAAGAATTTTGTCGTTTTTTGTCGATAAACCTAAAAAAAATCACTCCCTTAGTATATTACTCTTCTAAAGGATAATCAATAGCTTTCTTCATATTTATTATAATTTAGTAATTTGCATTCCTAGTTCTCATCTATTTACAAAACTTTAACATAAGATGATTCTTGTCATTTCATCTAACTATGGACATTAGCCCATTCTGCAAAACCTCATTCCCATTTTAATAGGTAAATACATATAGTACAGTGAAACATTAACATTTGGGAAGGATGAATGACTAATGACATATAGAACAGAAAGAGCACCCTTTGGATATGGCGGCGGATTTGGAGGATACCCAGGCGGTCCTGGGGTAAGTCCTTTTGGTGGATATAATTATGGTGCTGGCTATGGTGGCTACCCTGGAGCTGGTTACGGTGGTGGATACGGTTATCCCGGAACAGGCTTTGGTGGTGGATACGGTTATCCTGGAGCTGGATACGGAACTGGTTATGGTGCAGGATACGGTACCCCTGGATTTGGTGGCTATGGTGGTGGCGTAGGACCACTAACAACTGGATTATTAGGCCTAGGTGCAGGATTACTCGGTGGAGCAGCTTTAGATGATGGTCCATTTAATCGTGGCTACTATTATAGATAATAATTAATCAGCAAAAGGGGCTACTTTCTGGCCCCTTTTCTACTATAATATATTCGTTTAAATACCATAATAAATATGAAAATGGTTCCAAGACTTTCCCCTTTTACGATATCCTCTCTTTAATAAAGCACCTTCTAAAAAAAGCGAAGAATACCTACAACAACCGCTGCTACACTAATCCCTGTTCCAACAATCCACTTCGTTAGCTGTAGCTGACTTTCATATATTTTTTTGTCCATTTCTTTTTTTGTCACATATTCTTTTTCTGTTAGTATCTTATCAACAAGTGCCCTCACATCATTTTCATCTAAGGTATTTGAATGATGATCTTCGAAGTTCTCAAGCTGATATTCTAACTCTTTTACTGTAAGCTCTAATTCTTTGAGGCCAACTTCGAATTCTTTTTCCTTCATAATTCCGCCTCCTTTTAATACCCCTTCTTCTATCATATTCACGAGTGAGTATTTGTGATAAAACTTGTATCATAACTATTCAAAAAAGTAATTATCTAACCTAGTAAATGTAAAATTGTGTAGCGTATAATATTAATTAGAAAAGAGCAATCATTACTGTTAACATAAGGAGTCTTTAAATGACTAGTAACGTTTCAGACGATAATGAACTTGAACAACTAAAAAAAGAGAACGATTTGCTTCGCAGAACACTTGGGCAGATTAAAGGCACTTTTACATATCACGATCAACAGCTTGGTTTAACTGTGAAGAAAGATGAGAAACAAAACATCGAAATAACAAAGATGGACAACCATCTTCTAAGCGACTATGGTGGCCTAAAAGAGAGCGAAGGTTTTTTGCCGGCTATTCTTGATTTTGTTCCACATCATATTGTCTTTGTCGATGCTAAAGGAATCATAACTTTTTGTAATCAGCAAGCTGCAAAGGATTTGAATGTTGAAAGAGATCAAATAATCGGAAAGCATATACGAGAGTTACTCCAAATCCCTGATGAACAAATTGCTGTACTTGAATCAATCAAATCAGGAACAGAATTAAAAAACAAAGAAGTGTTAGATATGAATTATGGAATAATAAACACAAGGATACTATGGAATCCTGATGGCTCTATAAAGAGAGTGATTGGCACATTTTATTTTTTAAATGTGATTAAAGAAGCTGAAAAACAAGCTTTAGCAGGAAGAATTGCTGCTGGAATTGCTCATGAAATTAGAAATCCCTTAACAACTGTAAGAGGTTACTTACAGTTTCTAAGTGAAAGTGATGATAACGAGCATACTAAATTATTTTCAAATTTACTTATCCCTGAACTGGATCGTGCCAATAAGATAATTAGTGATTTTTTAAGTATTGCAAAACCAGCCCACACTAAAACGAAAGAGCTAAATATCTATGAATTTTTGACAGAGTATCTTGGGAAGTTCCTTAAAAGTGAAGCATTATTATATAATGCCAAGTTACACTATGAGCTGCATCCTTTAACAAGGAAGCTCTCAATAAAAGGTCATCAAGATGAATTGCTTCAAGTATTTATGAATTTACTACGTAATTCAATGCAAGCAAAGAATCATGCACCTTTAGAAATTACAATTAAAACTACTGTTAGAGCTCAACATATTCAAATACAATTCATTGATAATGGAATTGGAATTCACACGTCAATTTTATCTCATGTATTTGACCCTTTCTTCTCAACAAAGGAAGAAGGAACAGGATTAGGATTATCAGTATCCAGAAAAATTATTGAAAATCACGGGGGAACAATGACTGTAGAAAGCGATGTTAATGGAACACAGTTTTCAATTAGTCTACCTATTTATAATGATTGATTACATAAAAATATAAATGCGGCTGGGATATAAGTATTTAAGCTAGTGATAAACCCGAAATATTAGGAAATATTTCGGGTTTTTATTTGCTGTCTTCAATAGATTTTTTGATTTTGCATACTATTTTTAAGAACTAGTGAAATGGAGCAGAAGACATTTGACTCCTGCGGGTGCAGAGGAAAGGCTGCCCCCGGCGAATCTTATGTATGCAGCTCAATGGAACGAACTTGTTTCTTTCAATTTAACATTTATTCGTCTTTTTGTATGACATCTTTAATTATGTCCCAGCCTCATTTACTAGGGCATCATCATTGACTAATACAATAAATTACACTAAAATAACGTTTGGATACTTTCAAGTTCTTAAAGTAACTACTGAGTTTCCCTCACGAGGATGTGATTTTTTTGGACGCTAAAAGAAAACTTATTATTGAAACAGCAACCACTATTTTTGCTGAGAAAGGCTACCATACAACTTCCGTACAGGAAATTGCTGAAAAATGCTCTATGTCTAAAGCTTCTCTATATAAGCTTTTTACTTCAAAGGAAGATCTGTTTATCGCCGTATTTGAATACCATCAAAACATCATGTTTGAAAAAGCTTCTACCTACTCTTTTGATCCTTCGTTAACACCTAAGGAGCTTTTAATTAAGCAACTTTGTACTCAGATCGAAGACTTTATTGATCGCAAGGATTTTATCATGATGCAAATAAAGGAAATTCCAGTAACTGAAAACAACAAGCTTAAGGATATCTTGATTAAAGTAAGGTCTCGTATTGTATTGTGGCAAAAAAATATGCTCATCGGTGCATATGGAGATGAAATTGAGCCTTATATTTGGGATATAACCATAACATTACATGGAATCTTAAAAGAATACATCTTACAGGCAAGTGAACATAAGCATGTTGATCGTCATGCAGCTCTTGAAATTGCCACTTATATCGTTGACCGTTTAGATATCATTTCAAATGACTTAATTAGCGCAAAACCTAAACCTTTATTTACAGAGGAAATACTGAAGTCTTTCCCTTCTCATTCAGATCATATTTATAATCACCTGAATAAAATTGCTAAATATATTCAAACTTTAGAAGATCAAACACATCGTGAAAAATTAGCTAACTCTTTGGAGATGTTAAAAAAGGAACTGAATACAACACAACAAAGGGTTTTTCTTATTGAGGCTTTATTACATTATTTTAAACAAGAAGAGCAGTTAAAAATGACTATTATTGAACTTCAGTCACTGATATTAGGAGGATAAAACATGTATCATTTAGAACATAAACAAAAGGTCATGATTATGGTTGCTATAATGTCAGCCATGTTCTTTGCAGCTGTTAACATGACCATTGTTGGAACAGCTTTACCTAAAATTGTTTCAACAATTGGTGGAATGGAGTATTTTGACTGGGTTTTCACCGTCTACATGCTAACATCAACAATAACAGCAATGTTAGTTGGTAAATTATCCGATATTTATGGGCGCAAAATCTTTATCTTAATCGGTATTGGGATATTTATGCTTGGTGCATTTTTAAGTGGAACTTCTAATGACATTATCCAATTAATTTTGTATCGTGGTTTACAAGGATTTGGCGGCGGAATGATTATGTCGAGTGCCTTTACAACAGTAGGAGACTTATTCACTCCTCGTGAACGTGGAAAATGGCAAGGATTGCTAGGTGGTGTTTTCGGACTTTCAAGCTTATTCGGACCAACACTTGGCGGTTATATTGTTGATAACTTTGATTGGCATTGGATTTTTTGGGTTTTCTTACCGATTGGATTCTTCGCTTTTGCTTTAATTCTGCGGTTATATCCGTCTCAAAAAGCAAAAGAAAAAGAACCAATAGATTTTCTCGGTTCGATTACATTAACAATTGCTATTATCAGCCTTTTACTAGGCTTCACTTGGGCAGGAGATAAGTATGCTTGGCTCTCTTTAGAAATTATTGGCTTGTTCTCTGTAACCATCTTTTCAATTATAGGATTTATCTTTATCGAACTTAAAGCTAAAAGTCCAGTTTTACCTCTCTTCCTATTTAAAAACAGTGTTTTCTCTGTATCAAATATAGCTGGGATGCTCTTAGGAATGGGAATGTTCGGCACAATTATGTACGTACCATTTTATGTACAAGGAGTTCAGGGGGAATCTGCTACTGTATCCGGATTAGTTGAAATGGTCATGACAGTTTCAATGGTCACATCTAGCATCATTGTTGGAAACTTAATTACTAAAACAGGTAAATACAAAATCTTTGCTTTACTTGGCTTAGTCATTATGGCGATAGGCCTTATCCTTAATTCTACATTAGAAGTAGACTCTTCATTAACACGGTTAATTCTGCAATTGATTGTAGTGGGTATTGGTATTGGAGTGAATATGCCTGTATTTAATATCACTGTTCAAAATGCTGTGAGCCATAAATATTTAGGTGTTGCGACAGCTTCTATGCAAACATTTAGACAAATAGGTGGAACAGTAGGAGTTGCGTTACTTGGATCTGTTATGGGGAATAAAATGATGAATGAATTGGCTGATAATCAAGGAGAAAATATTCCTACACCTCCACCAGAAATGGCTGAAACAATGGAAAAGCTACAAAATCCACAAATATTAATGGATACAGAACAACTAGAGGCAATACGTGCAGATCTTCCACCTGATATGTTACAAGTATTTGACCAATTTATCAACGTTCTTAAAGAAGCACTAAATACATCATTAACAGTAGTTTTCTTAGTTAGTGCAGGTATTATCACACTTGCTTTTATCGTAACATTATTCTTAAAAGAAATACCTCTACGAACAACAAATGATAATGAAGAAGAACCGAATAAAGAAAAAGAGAAAGTTCAAAGTGTTAGTCATTAAACAGCGTAAAAGAGGCTGTGACGTAAGTTTTTAAGCTAATAATAAACCCAAATTATTAGGTGATAGTCCAATCTTTCGCCTAATAACTTGGGTCTTTTTTTGCTGTCTTCAATAGAATTTTGAATTTCGCATGACATAACCGAAGAGTCATCCATAGAGAAAAATTATTCAACTTATACTACTGTTATTTAATTAGTTTATCTGAAAAAACAAGTCTCCAGCTTAGGTCTCATCCTCTACTCTGTTCCCGTAGGTGCCCTAGTGTCTTTCGCTCCATTACACTAATTCTTAAAAATATAGCTCTTTATTATTTGTCTAAAACCTGAGATCTATATTCATTCGGAGTAAGTCCGACAATCTTTTTAAACACCTTACTGAAATATTTCTCATTTTGATAACCGACCTTAAACGAGATTTCATATACTTTCAAATGTGGATTATTCAATAATTCCTTCGCTTTTTCTATTCTTATCGCTGTTAAATAATTCGTTACTGTTTCATGATACTCTTGTTTAAAGCGCCTTGATATATACTCTCTGCTTAAATAAAATTTATCAGCAATCTCCTGTAGTGTAATATCCTTATCATAATTTTTCCGAAGGTAGCTTTCGATTTCTTGAATACTGCTTTTTTCTTTTTGATATTTTGCTGTATAAAGAATTTCAATAAGCTCATGAAATTCCTTACGTTTTTCACTCATAAATTTGCTATAAGAAAATGATCCGTCATTCTCCCAATAATTCGAACCTTTATAAAAGGATGTTTGTTTACTCACATTATATTCTTTTAGCCAATTCTTCCTTAATATTTTAAAATGATCTTCCCACAGCATGATTTGTTCATAAGAAATACAATAATCAGATTTTAGCATGTTAAATATTCCATCAAGTACTTTATCTAAATTTTCTATACGTCCACTTTGTAATGTCCACATAATATCTTCCATGTAATCTAATAAATGAAAAAGAGGGCCTGCTGTTGTTTCTTGATACTTAATTAACTCTTTTTTATCTGTTGATAGAAGATCAAACGTTAACATTGTTTGTAGTGCTGTGTGATAAGTCATATCAAGCTGTTGAGATGTCTTCCCTATTGCAATAATAATATCGGATTTAGAAATCTGTTGAAGAGCACTCTTTATTTTTTTATTCATTGTCTCTATTTCATCTTGTTTCCATAACAGAACAACCACTTCGTCATCTTTATTAATATTCCTGAAGCAAACTCCTGATTTATTTAATTGTGTAATTTCATTACAGATATTTAACACTGTAAAAAAAGCTAGATCGCGATCTCCCTCATAAACACTAGATAGCAAACATCTTACAGAAAATAATGAAATCGTATATTGTTGTGTTAATGTTAAATCCACCTTAAATTCCTGATGAATCTTCACCTTAGTATCATTTGAAATGAAAGATTTATCTAATAATCCTGTAAAAAGATGATCCCAATATACCGATCTTGCTTCATTCATTGCTTTATTATTTTGCTCAGAGGATTTTCTTTTTGTTTCTTGTTTATGCCATTCTGTTACGGCACGTTCTAATGTTTCATTTAATATCTCCGGTTCGATTGGCTTTAAAATATAATCAAAGCTTCCATAAGCAATAGCATTTCTCATATAATTGAAATCATCATATCCACTCACCACAATTGTTTTACTAGTAAAACCTGAAGTATGAATCCACTTTAAAAGATCAATTCCATCAATCTTAGGCATGTTCATGTCTGTAAAGATAATTTCTGGATGATGCTTCAAGATCATTGATTTTGCCTCTTCACCATCTTTTGCCTCATATATATCTGTTATTCCATATTGATCCCAATTTGCTAATAGCATGATTCCTTCTCTTACATGCTTTTCATCATCAATTATGATCGCTTTCAGCTTCTTCACCCCCAATTAAAGGCAGACTTATAGTGACGCATATTCCTCGGTCTGGATTATTATCTAGAATAAAATTTGCACTCTCCCCATAATAGAGCTTTAAACGTAAAAAGATATTTTTTAATCCGATATTTAAATCACCAGGTGCACTACTATTGTCCATTTGAAAGGTCTCATAGATTTCATTTAGTCTATCTTGACTAATCCCTTTTCCGTTATCCTTTATTGTTATAAGTAAATGCTCTTTTTGCTTTTTTCCGACAATTGTCAAATTGCCCAATGACTCATCATTACTTTCGAAACCATGTTTAAAATAGTTCTCAATAACTGGCTGTAATATCATTTTTGGAACAGGGATATACAATATTGCTTCATCAAACTTCAATGTATAATCAAATTGATCTCCAAATCTTTCTTTTTGTAATAATAGAAAGGCTTTCGTATAATCAAGCTCTTTCATTAAAGGAACCATATCTTCATTCATATTCATACTGTATCTCATAATTTTAGAAAGATGTGTGACAAGAGTATACACCTGTGGAACATTATTTTTCAGGGCTAAAGTTCCGATAGATTGTAATGCATTGTATAAAAAATGTGGATTAACCTGAGATTGCAGGACCTTTAGTTGATTTGTTTTATTCTCAATCTCAAGCTTATATTCCCTATTAATCAGTCTATTTATTTTGCCTACCATTTCTTTAAATCGATCACCTAATACACCTATTTCATCATTACCTAAAGAGTCGAAATCAACATTCATATTTCCCTTTTCAACTTGCTTAATATTCTGTAATAAAATTCGAATTGGAGAAGTAATCTTAAATGATACAAATAGTGTTGCTAAAACAACTAAAATTAAACCGATAACTCCAAAGACTATATTAATTTTCGCTACTCCTAATGCACTTTCAAATACAGTGATATAAGGAATTCTCTTAGCTAAGATCCAACCGCCGGAAGAATCTGCAACCTTCTCATAAATCATTAAGCCTTTAAAGGAATCCGAATTTATCTCAATTGTCCCACTTTGATTTTCTGTCCTAATTAGAGAAGAAACCCAATCTTCGTCAGCTGATATTTCATTAGATTGAAAAATGAATTCCCCATCTGGTGAAAAAATGAAAAATTCTGCTCGGTCTTTATCAAAAAGCTTTCGGCTAATGTCTAATATTTTATCATCCCCGATATCCAATGACATAAATCCTAAAATTCTATCAGATGGGACATCTATGATTGTTCTGTGTATTGTAAAAACATCTCTGTTAGCACCTTGACTATTCATTGGCTCTACATAAATATTATATGGACTATTCTTGGCTTTTTGATAATATTCTCTGTTTAAATTGTCAGGAATCGTAGAATACAGGGCAATCGTATGTTTTGAAACAGATATATTTCTATTTCCATCAACTAAAGCAATATTAACCTTTTTAATATTTTCTTCTGAATATAAAATGGTTTGAATAACATCATTAACTGTTCCTTTTGTCATATAATCTTCATTTAAATAGGAATATCTTAGATAATTCATAAAAGCAATATTATTGTAAAATGGCATTGTTAAATTTTTTAATTCATCTATATATTCTTCTAAGTTCACTTTACCCTGGTATAAGAGATTTACATTTTCTTGTACATATTGGTCCTTAAGAGATTCTTTTGTATATAAATAGGTAACAACAATGGAAGTTCCAAATGGGACAATTGTTATTAGTAGCAATAAAATAATTAGTTTATTTCTTATACTCATTTTCACACGCATATTTGGAACCTCCCTTTCTAGCTTATTTTATAGTATAAATGAAATTCTCATGAAACGGGAGTTCAATCCCTATTTACTTTGCTTGATATAGCTTACAAGTGCGGAATAAATAGTTAATAAAAAGACCAAATCTCTATGGATTTGGTCTTCTACATTGAATTGTTATTTCTTATTTCATATTATCCCATGTTGCTTGGAATTGCTCTAACATTGTATCATAATCGATTTTACCTGTAGAGTAAGCTTGGATAGAACCAGCAAATTCTTTGTTAGCTCCATCTGGCCATCTGAACCAAGTCCAAGGAATTGTTTTTTCAGCTTTAGAGTACTCAAGAATTGATTGACCTAAGTCACCAAGTCCTGCTGCTTCGATGTTATCAAACGCTGGAATGAAAGCAAATTCCTCAGTAATATAACGTTTACCTGTTTCAGAAGAAACCATCCAGTTTAAGAATGTTTTTGCTTCTTCTAAGTGCTTAGAATCTTTATTTAATACCCAGTTATTAGGAACACCAACTGGTAAAGCATCTGAAGCCTCTGTGTCGTTAAGTGGAATTGGTAAGAATCCCATGTTCATGTCTGGATTGATTTCATAAATCATGTTTTCAGTCCAGTTACCTTGTTGTAGCATTGCTGTTTGACCTGAAGCAAATAATGTTACTTGAGTGTTATAATCAGTTGTTAAAGGATTTTCATTTGCATATTTGATTTCTGTATCAAGAACTTCTTTAAATTCTTTGAACTTCTCATTACCTACGATTGAAGTAGATCCATCATATAATCCTGCGATAAATGCTTCTGGATCATCTTGTTGTGCGAATGGTACGTTTAGTAAATGTTGTCCAATTACCCACCACTCAGCATATCCTGCAGCGAAAGGTGTAATTTCATTGTCTTGAAGCTTTTGTGCAGCTTCTTTTAGTTCACTAACTGTTTTAGGAGCTTCTGTAATTCCTGCTTTTTCAAACAAATCTTTATTATAAATGAATCCATAACCTTCAAGGTTTACTGGCATACCATATAGCTTACCATCTTCATCTGTTGTTGGAACTTTACCAATAGGAAGAACATGCTCAGCCCAAGGCTCATTAGAAAGATCTGCTAAATGCTCTTTCCAAAGCTCTAATTCCTTGAATCCACCATTGTTAAAAATATCTGGCTCTTCGCCTGAAGCAAACTTAGCTTTTAAACCAGCACCATAATCGGCACCGCCACCTACTGTTTCGATATTGACTTTAATATTAGGATATTCTTTGTTGAATTCTTCAACCATTGCTTTAAGCTGATCAGCAATTTCTACTTTAAATTGATACATATTTAATGTTACAACTTCTTCAGATCCTTCAGTGTTAGCATCTGATTCTCCACCTTCATTACCTTCAGTATTATTGTTAGCACAGCCAGCAATAATCCCAAGAACTAATAGCATTGACATGAATAAAAGTAAGCCTTTTTTCATTACTAATTTACCCCCTTAGTATCTTTGTTTTTTATTATATAAATGATTTGTAGCAAGATTTTTTCAAGTTACAAATCATTATATAGCGAAGTTAATGAGCTACGTTATTTAATAGATCCTGCTGCAATTCCTTTAATAATATGCTTTTGCAGGAATAAGAAAAATACAATTACAGGTGCAATACCAAGCACTAGTGCTGCTAGACCCATATCCCATTGCTTTGTATATTGAGCAAAGAATGAACTTGTAGCTAAAGGTATTGTTCTTAACGCTGAATCTTGTAACACTAGAAGTGGTAGTAAATAATCATTCCAAATCCAAAGTGTATTTAAAATAATAACGGTTACAGTAATCGGTTTCAAAAGTGGAAATACTATTCTCCAAAAAACTCCAAACTGACTACAACCATCGACTCTAGCTGACTCTTCAATTTCTGCAGGAATTGTTTTAACAAATCCGTGGAAGAGGAAGAGTGATAGTGATACACCAAAACCAAAGTACATAATTACAATACCTGGAATACTATTCATAATTCCAAGTGTTCCCCCTAATTTCATAAGTGGGATCATCACTGTTTGGAATGGGATAACCATTGCTGACACAAAGAAGATAAACAGGAACTTACTAAGCTTTCCAGGAGTTCGAAC
The DNA here is from genome assembly GCF_007994985.1 of Metabacillus litoralis. Lineage (GTDB taxonomy): Bacteria > Bacillota > Bacilli > Bacillales > Bacillaceae > Metabacillus > Metabacillus litoralis. Next base: position 252,791 of record NZ_VOQF01000008.1, read on the forward strand.
CATTTTCCATGCAGCCATTGAGCTTATGACAACAATACCTGCAATACTGAATACAGTTATGATCAATGAGTTAAGAAAAGCATCCTGGAAATTTAAAATTTCCCAAACCTTACTATAGTTACTAAATAAAATTTCCTTTGGTAATGCAGCTGCATCAATTAAGATTTCTGCAAATCCTTTAACTGAATTAACCAGTACAAAGTAAAAGGGAATGAGGAATATGATTCCTAGAAGTATCCCAAAGATCTCAAGCACAAATGTTCGTGCTGTATATCCTTTTTTCATTATGCTTCGACCTCCCTTTTCTTCGTAAACATAACTTGGAATGTTGTAAATACTGCTACAATCAAGAAGAATAGGATTGATTTTGCTGTTCCTAAACCATATCTATTATTCTGGAATGCCTCTTGATAAATGTTAATTGCAACAGATTCTGTTGAATTAAATGGCCCTCCACCTGTTAGTGAGATATTAAGATCAAAAATCTTAAATGCCATAGAAATTGTTAAGAAGAAGCAAATTGTAAATGCTGGTAAAATTAATGGAACAATAATCTTTGTTAACATATCTAAGCTTGAAGCTCCATCCATTCTAGCTGCTTCTAATAATGAAGTATCAAGTCCTTGAAGTGCAGCTACATAGATTACCATCATGTAACCACTAATTTGCCATGCAAACACAATAACAATTCCCCAAAATGCAGTTGTTTCATCACCTAACCAAGGTTGTTTGAAAAAGCCGATTCCAGTCATATTACCTAATGAAGCAAAGCCTTTAACGAAAATGAACTGCCAAATGAATCCTAGTAATAAACCACCAATTACATTTGGTATGAAGAATACTGTACGCAAGATATTTTTCGTTTTTAATGCTGCATTTAGTAATAACGCTAATCCGAAACCTATGATATTACTAATTAAAACTGCAGCAAGCATAAATTTTGTTGTAAACATAAAAGAGTTGAAGAATTTCTTATCATCCGTAAAGATCTTAATATAATTATCTAAGCCTACCCATTCCACAACAGAACTTACTCCGTTCCATGATGTAAAGGAATAATAAACTCCCATAATGAATGGGATAATTTGAATTAAGATAAAGAATAAAAGTGCTGGACCAACGAAAGCCGCATACGATAAAAATTTATTTCGTTTTGCCCTTTTCTTAGCCTTTGAGTGCACATTTAAAGTATTTTCTTGTGAATCTGAATTTTTGCTCACTGTCCTTCACCGCCTTACTAACAATATTGTAAACGCTTTCTAATACCTATTATAGAGCTTCCCCTAAACTATTACGATCAACAAAATTGACTAATAAGGTGCACTTTTGTGACCTTTAAATTTAAAAAGGGGTCAATAATTGTGACCATAAAAAAACAAAAGTGCCTTGATCACATAGGCTAGACTTGGTTCGCACAGCAGTAAAACAGTACTTTGCCCTAGGATCATGAATGGTTAATAATTTACATGGTAAGGATAAAACTCTTTCTTTGAAAATCATGTTGTTGATAGTAAACTCCAAAGATTATGTACTTTCTTCCTTAAAATGCTGAATCATCATCAAGCTTATCACGACATATTAGGGGCCCCGAGGAAAAATAACCTCTTTTTTTCCTAAGTCATAAATCGCTAATTAGGAACTGAAAGAAAATGATCACCTTCTAATTTCACTTCTATTTTGCTGGCTAAGTAATGCATTTCACTTTTCTTGTTTGAATTATCAACCATAGGACATTAGCTAGGGAAATACTTAGTCAAAAGTATATTTTCCATTTCATTTTGGTTCTATGCACAAAAATAAAATTCTCCTTTTATCTTCCATCAAGCTTCATTTTTTATGATGAGTGTAAACATAAAAAAAACGTCCCTGTTTAAGGAACGTTTTTTATTTAGGCTGTTTCGTATACTTGGTTGTTTTTAGAATCATGTTGGAAACAACTCTGTATAAAGTCTAGTAGCATCTTTTCTTCTACAAATCGTACCTTTTATGCAATCACACACTGGTTACAACAGATGATGACGTCTATTAGCAACTATCTTTCAGAAAAGAGCATTTATTTATATCAACTACTCACTCTATAATGTTTAATACCTAACTCTGATAATGCCTGCTTCATATTCGCCATAGTGGTAATCCCACCAAAATCCACACCTAAATTTACGATTGTTTGAGCAATTTCAGGCCTAATTCCAGTAATACTAACCTCGACTCCAGTTAATCTTAAGGCGGACACGATTTGAAATAATTGATTGGCAACCATTGTATCGATTATCGGAACTCCTGATACATCAAAAATAAGATTTGTTAATTTTAAATGACCTGATTCATGAAGAGTTATATCCATTATTAATTTTGCACGGTGAGTATCTATTCCCCCTACAAGTGGGACAACAGCAACTCCCTCAACAATTGGAACAACTGGGACTGATAACTCTTCAAGTGCTGTATATGCTATTTGCATTAATTTGTGATTATGCTTTTCGTATTCTTCACCAATAATGCCGCAAACAGTATCTAATAGTGGATCAATGATTTTTGACACATCCAGCATTGTCACAGGTGCAAATTCCCTCTTCTCTAACTCCTCTGTAAATAGCTCCCATATAACCGTTCGATATGCATGAATACCTCTCAAGGTACTACTTAGTGAGATATGGTCATTAATAGCAATTTCTGCAGCTCTGATTGCCCATGCTGTTACTTTATCTGATATTATATCAAAATCTTCATATAAGGCTTCGCCAAAATAGCCAATTAATTTAGCTCGATAATCGACCCTCTCGGTAATAGGCATACTTGATCGGATAATTTGTTCATTTAATAAAGTATCCTTATGAAAGATCACCTTTTTAGCAAGCTCTAAAGAATTGTCCACAATCTTCTTGCCTATATAACTTAATTCATCCTTCATAAAATGATATCCCCTTGGTATGTTTTTTCATTTCTAGAAGCAAAAAACTCAACACTTCATCTATTCAAAGCGTTGAGTTTAAGTAGTTAGAAAGTAGTTAGCATCAATATGGCTACTTTACCCTAAATTATACAGTTTTTACTATAGGAATTATTATTCATTTTCATCTGAACCATCAGAATCCTCAGCAAGCTCTGCCTTTAGTTCTGCTTCTGTCTTAACACTTTGATCCTCTTTTTCTCCGAATAAACTAACCCAATCTGTTACTGGATTAAAATTCTCTTTACCATTTGAATTATATTTTTCTAATTCATAGTCATTTAATTGAACATTTAACTCGTATAGTGTTTTATGGATATTATATATATTTCTTTGACTTTCCTTAGAGCTTGTTGCTGTGTTAATTGTTATTAAAACTTGCATTAACTTTTGTGAGTTGGGATCATTCTCATTCAATTCCTCTGGAAGTAATTGATGAATTTCTAGAGCACGCTCATATAGTTCTTTCTTGATTTGTTCTGTTAACCATCCATCTGACAAATTATCTGAAGATTGACTAATTCTAGATTGATAAAAAAAGTCACCATTTACTATTGAATCAAAATACTCAAACTGGCTAGCAACAAGCTTCTTAACATCTTCTTCATATTCTTTCTTTTTCTTTTGCTCAAGTGTTTCTTCTTCTGTAGCTTCCGAATTCACATTTTTAGTTGATAAAGATCTATTGAGCGCTTCTTGTTCTTCTTTTCCGTTTGAAATAAGGTTTACTACAAAAAGTGAAATAAATATGATGACAATAGCAGATACACTGATAAGAACCTTCTTCTTCACTGTTGACTTCCTTCCTTCATTTCATATCTTAGTAAAATGATTAAAGTAAAAAAGATACAAACTAAAGATCATATTACAATAAAAGAATATAAAACTAGTGCTTTTTGTATCTCATAAGTAGGATATATAAATTACAGTATGCATTTCATTATACAGGACAAATTGAACTAATGGGTCTGTATTTACTTATTATGTATATAAAAATAATTCACTAATAGTCAATTAATCTCTAAAAACAAATTCTAATTTTATCTATTATCAGCATACTATACAAAATAGTCTTAAAGGAGGAGGAATACATATGACGTTTTACTCAGTTTTATTGGTTATTCATCTTATAGCAGCAGTCGTTGGCCTTGGCGCTACATTTGGTTTACCTGTACTATTAGGAAATGTTAAAAACACATCACAAGCAAAGTTCGCCCATAAAGTATCTCAAGGCATCGAGAAGTATGCCAAGATAGGGAGCATTACCCTGTTACTAACAGGCATTATTATGGGAATTATCCAGCCATATTTATTCAAGGAAGTATGGTATATTGCATCCCTCATTATTTATGTTGCAGTTCAACCAATTGCTGCAGGCTTACTTCCTAAAAATGCTAATCTGCAAATCGAGGTACTTGAAGAACATGACGGTCATGAACTGCCAGAAGATTATCTTATTCTTGCAAAGAAGGCTGCTCCTCTTAATCACATTTTAAGTGCTTCTGCAATCGTTTTAATCATCTTAATGACCTTGAAACCATTTTAAACATTATTAATTTAGGCTGGGACATGACTTGAGTGATTAACAAAAATTCCAAACAGACTAATAGCTTAGCGGAGTATTTTCAGGAGTGTCTTAACTACAGCTACCACTATTTTGTTAAAAACTTTTGTCCCGGCTCATAGTTTAATGTAGCTTTATTAATGATTGTTTTCTCTTCTTTTTATCACTATACATATTCTTATCAGCTTGAGAAAATAAACGTGACATTTCACCCTGTGATCTCGGTGTATAAGCATAGCCAATTGATATCATTATTTCAAACTCAGAATATTCATTATGTAGTTCTAGCTTTTCTTTAATAGTAGATATTAACACGTTAATTTCACTATCATTTTTTTCATCTACAAATAAAATGAATTCATCTCCACCAATTCTTGCTACAGAGATACTATTAGAAGAAATTTCATTTAATAGCCGGGCAGTATCTTTTATTAGGGTATCTCCCTGTTTATGACCATAATGATCGTTAATAAACTTTAACTCATCTAAATCACACAAAATGATGGCAACAGGCAAGTTGATTTCTTCATTATACTTAGTAAAAATCAATTCAAAATAAGCTCTATTATGTATATCAGTTAACGCATCATGATACAACTGATAATGGAGTTTTTCCTGTAGAACGATTCTTTCATCAATATTTCTTAACACACCTTGAAGAGCAACTAACTTTCCCTTTTTATAAATTGGTGTGGCATATTCCTCAAAGCACCTATAATGACCATCTTTATCTTTCCACCTTTGGATAATTGGTTTACTATAATCAAGCTCACCATTTACCTTTTTCATAAGTATCTCATAATCCTCCGGGTGAATATCTGTAAATGCAACTTCCGAACTTATGCGGTTAAAAACCTGTTAAAAATTGAAAAGTGATTCTTTTGTTCTTTTCGTCATCTCCTTTGTTGCACATTATCCCATTTTACTTCGATTGGTTATTACTTCCATTCATTAAGGTGTTCAATAGTATCCTTATCTATATTGCATCTAGATTTTATAAGTGTTAACGAAAGCAGCCTAAATACAAAAAACCGCTGTTGATTGGAACATCAATAGCGGTTTCTCATACATTTTAAATTATTTTTACCTTTAAACTGAGCACAATATTCAAAAAGTCAGCTCTGTTTATAACATTATCCTTTAACTGATCCAGCTGCAATTCCTTCAACAATCTTATCACTAAGAATGAAGTAAGCAATTAATACCGGGATAATACTGATCATAAGTGTTGCACCAATAGCTCCCCAATCGGTTAGATATTGACCAACAAAGTTATTTACACCTACAGTGATTGTCTTCCACTTGTCAGAGCTCATAAACGTATTGACGAAAACAAACTCATTCCAATTGTAAATCATGTTGATAATAACAGTTGTTGAAAGCACTGGTACTGTCATCGGAAGTGTTATACGAAAGAAAATTGTATGAATCGAACAGCCATCCATAACAGCAGCTTCTTCAACTTCCCTTGGTAATGACCTATAAAATCCGCTTAAAATCATAATTGTTATCGGCAAATTAAATGCTACATAAGATAAGATAATCGAAATCGGATTATCAATTAAATTCACTGATTTGAAGAAATTGAATAAAGGAATTAATGTTGAATGAAGTGGTATCATATACCCTGCCATAAACAATCCAAGAACAACTCCACTTAATTTCCAGTACATTCTTGTAATTGCAAATGTTACAAAGCTAGCTAGGATAACTGTTAGTACAACAGAGACAACTGTGTACAACACACTGTTAAAGAAGTATACATCAATATTACCTTTTGTCCATGCTTTCACATAATTGCCCCATTGAGGATCTTGCGGAAGTGAGAACGGGGACATACCGAAAACTTCTTGATTGGTTTTTAAAGAAAATAGAAATAACCATACCAACGGATAAACCTGAATAATCGCAATAACACTTAGTATAAGGTATAGAATTCCAAATCCAATTCTTGTGCTAAGTGTTTTACTCGTTTTTTGAGAAGGTGGTAGGGTCGTATTTTTTTGTGTTTCATATTCAACCTTTGTCAACTCTTTCACTCCCCTTTATTAATGTCCAACTTCTTCTTTAGAAGAAAGCAATTTTTGAATAAGCCAAGTCATAGCTAGACAGATAACTAATAATCCAAATCCAATCGCACTACCATAACCAAAGTTATATTTACTAAATGCTTCAGAATACATATAAGATGCCATAACCTCACTTGAATGGTTAGGTCCACCACCGGTTAATACGAAAATTAAATCAAAATACTTTAAAGAACCAACAATAGCTAAAATGACCATTACTTTTATAACATCTGAGATAAGTGGTACCTTTATTTTATAAGCAATTTGGATCGGCGTTGCACCATCGATTTTTGCTGCTTCTATTAATTCCTCTGGGACATTTTTTAATGCAGCATAGAAAATAATGATATAAAATCCTGCATATTGCCAAACTATCGGTATAAAGATTGCGAATAATACGATTTTTGAATCAGCTAACCATAGCGGTGGATTCTCAACACCTACCATTACTAATAATCTATTGAGCATTCCATTCGTAGGATCAAAGATCTTCGCCCACAGCTGACCAATAGCAACTGATGATAATAACATTGGGATTAAATATATTTTCCGTAAAAAATTTGCTCCCTTTATTTTGCTTGCTAAGATAAGAGATAAAATTAAATATCCTATTAAGCTAGCAGTAGAAAAGATTCCCAGTAATAGGGAGTGCCATGTACTTTTCCAAAATAGTTTATCCTGGACTAATTCAATGTAATTATCTAATCCGATAAACTTCATGGCGCCAATTCCGTTCCAATCCATTAAACCGTAATAACCTGTTAAAACTATAGGGATATATATGAGTAGTAGAATGAGAATTAAGGCAGGAAGTACATAAAGGGTGATTACTAATTTGTTTGACATTACACTTTTCATTTTCTATACTCCCTTCTAAATTTATGGAGATTATCGCAAATTTAAAGTACCAAACCCCACTACCCTATAAAGGTAATATGTGGAGGCCTGGTACCTATTATTCAGCCTCTCCATTAAGTGAAACTTATTTCACTTATGACTATTCTTCTTTTGCAAGTTCATCTACATGCTGTTTAACGAACTCTTCTGGAGTAACTTGCTTTCCAAATAATGCAGTTACTAAATTGTGGTGAAGCTCTGAAACAGCAGGGCTTGATTGAGTATCAAAATAAGTTGTAACATTAGATGCTTCACTTAAATCTTTTAAAATATCAATATACATCGGAGCAAGATCTAAGCTAGATGTATCTACTTTCGTTGCTGGGATAACTCCTGCTTCAGTTACTGATTTTTCTCCCCATTTTTCAACTAAGTATCCAACAAAATCTTTTGCTTCATCTTGAACTTTAGAGTCTTTAGCAACAAATAATCCAACACCAGGTCCACCAACATAACTATTGATATCAGTGCCTTTTCCACCTTCATATGTTGGGAATTTAAAATAGCCGATCTTATCTTTAAATTCCTGTGTAACATCAGGGCTTGTTGTGTAATTTGGCAATTCCCATGTAGCTGTAAGGAACATAGCTGACTGTTCATTCATAAAGTAACCTTTTGCATCTTCATTTGATAAAGCACTTGCACCTTTAACAAAACCACCCATATCTACAAGGTTTTGAACTTCTTCAGCAGCTTTAACAATAGATGGATCATCCATTTTTGCTTTTCCTTGAATAACATCTGTTAAGATAGTAGATCCACCAATACGGTCTGCCATATACATAAACCAGAATGATGCTGGCCAACCATCTTTAGCACCAACAGTCGCTGGTACAACGCCGTTATCTGCTAATGTTTTAACAACATTTTTGTATTCACTAAATGTTTGAGGTACTTCTAGGTTATATTTTTCGAAAATTTCCTTATTATAAAATACATATGAAATATTTAATTCTAGAGGAAGACCATATGTTTTCCCATCAACAGCATATGATTCTTTTACACCAGGGATAAATGCATCCTTAAGATTTCCTTCAACCACATCATCTAAAGGAGCTAACATATCACCTTCAACATAGGGCTTAATAAATCCATCTGACCAAGTCATTCCGATATCAGGTAATTCATTTGAAGAAGCTAAAATTTTCAATTTCTCTCTGTACTGATCAGGACTTAGAATTTCTGTTTCAATTTTTATTCCTTCATTTTCCTTCTCATAATCACTTATGATGTTCTTAACAATTGAGAACTGTGCATTTGAACTACCTTCTGGCCACAAATGCATGAACTTGATTACTTTTTCATCTTCTGTGCTGCCTTCATCAGAGCTACTTGAAGAAGAAGAACAACCTACAAGCGCTAAAGATACTAGCATGAGTAAAGACATAAACACTGCAACCGCTTTCTTTTTAAACAAAATAATTACCCCCTATGACCTTTTTTGATTTCCTTCTTACATTTATAGTGTAGCATCACGATTGTTTCTAAAATAGGTCACAGTGATTAGAAGAAATACTACTATTTTTAGAAAGCCCTTTCATTGTTGTTTTTTCTATATGCACTTGGTGTCACTCCCTCCATTTCTTTGAAAATCTTGATGAAATATTTAGCCGTTTTATAACCTGATTCTTCTGCAATATCATAGATCGGAAGATTTGTAGTAATCAATAGTTCTTTTGCTCTTTGTATTCTTCGTCTTGTTACATATTCGCTAAAAGTTAGTTTTACATGCTCCTTAAATAGCACACTTAAATAGCTAGGATTTAAATGAACATGATCTGCCACTTCTTTTTGAGTGATCTCATTTTTTAAAGAATTATTAATGTATTCAATGGCCTCTCTTATCGGTTCTGGATTAGAAGGATTTTGTGAATACAAATGAACAAGCTTTTTATCTACCACTTTTTCAATCATCCCAGCCTGCTCTTGTTTAGCAACTGAATGTTCAGCACTTTCGACTGCCTCAATTAATACTTTTTTACTTATTGGCTTTAGTAAATAATTGGTAACACCTAACCGAAGTGCTTCTTGTGCATATTCAAACTCTGAGTATGCCGAAATAACGATGATAACTGGATTGATATCTTGTTCTTTTGCTGCTTTTAGTAATTGTAAACCTGTAATCTCAGGCATCCTAATATCAGTGATTAAGATATGGACTTTTTGTTTTTGCATAAATTCAATGGCTTCTTCACCATTAGCAGCTGTAAAAATGTCGTATTTTCCATCAGACCATGTATCTAAAGTCTTTTTTAACCCCTGACGTGTTCTTGGTTCATCATCTACTATTAGCATTGTCTTTGTATTCACCATCGTTTTCTTCCTCCCCATTTACAGGTATCACAAAAGAAACTACTGTTCCTTTGCCTTCATCACTAATAATGGTAAGTCCCTTTTGTAAGCGATCTTTATAGTATAATTCTAGGCGTTTGTGTACATTCGAAATGGCCATACCATTGCCTTTGTTTATTGACGTTATTCCTCCTGATTGTATCGAGTTTCTAATAGATTCTAGCTTTTCTTTAGGAATTCCAGGACCATCGTCTTCCACAAGTATTTGCAAATATTCGTTATCTATTTGTTCTATGGAAACAGTAACCATACAAGGTTGTAATGTGTTACCTGCACCATGGAGAACAGCATTTTCAACAATTGGCTGAATCAATAATTTCGGTATCTTAACATTTTCTAACTCTGATAAAATCCTAAGATTCCACTGTAAATGATCACCAAATCTCATTTTCATAATCTCCATGTAATTTTCGATATGGTGAATTTCTTCTTTAATTGTTACCCAATCACCATCACTTTGTTTTGTGATGGTATAGCGAAATAAATCAGACATAGCAATAACAAACTCTGCTAGCTCTTCTTCATCTTTATCTTCTAATGCCCATTTTAAAGCGTCTAATGTATTAAAGAGGAAATGAGGATTAATCTGAGCTTGAAGTGCTTTTAGTTCACTCCGACTTCGAGTAATTTCCTTTTGATAGACCATTTGTATTAAATGATTCGTTTCTTTAACAAGTTGATTATACGTACTATTTAATTCGTTTATTTCATTAATGGTTGTCACACTAGGATTCATCGATAAAGAACCTGTGCTAGCTTGTTGCATGGTTTTAGTTAATTTCAGGATTGGACTTGTAATAAAGGTTGATAAAAATAACGAACAGATCGAGAAAATAATAAATCCGATAATACCAGAGATAATTATCCCAGCCTTCAACACACTAACCCCTTCTGTAAGTGCTTTGATTGGAGTTAAAATCATAATTGTCCAACCAGTTTCATTCGAGGTTTGATTTGTCACCATATATTCTTGATTGTCTAATGTAACAGTTGGTGAAGTATTACTAATGATTGGTTGAATAGACTTTTGATAGTTTGATAAGATAGGCTTTCGGTTATTATCTAACAAAATAGAATATTGGTTATAATTGTTTTTCTCTGTTTCATCTGCAAATTCAAAATAACTTCGATATATACTAATTAGGAGATATCCACCATTCGCATAGCCATGACTCATAAGATTCACCCGTCTCAGTGCCAATATGTTATCTGAATTACGTGGATCATCACCTATCCAAACCAAACCACCATTTTCTCTATTAGCCTGACGAATCCATTTACTATCAATTCTGGAAAACAAGCTTGCATTATCTAGTGGTAGTAAACGATTCAAATCATCTGTATATAACTCAAATGAAAATATTCCATCTGTATTGGCCTGAATTGTGTTAACAATTCCATCTATTTGTTGTCGCTCAGAGAAGCTTATTTCTTCTCCCTCATACCCCTTTGTTAAAACTCGTTGAATATTATAATTGGTCATCACTAGTTTTGAGGCTGTGCTGATTTGTTTATATAAAGATTCTAATCTGCCATTAGCTTCAACTGCTGTTTGTTTTATTTGTTTATCTGCGTTATCTTTTAGCAGCGTTGATACTCTATTAAAAGTTAGTAAGCTTACTATTAATAACACTACTGCCATAACAACTAAAAAAACAACTAGGATTTGGTTTCTTAGTGTGTTCCATCTTTGGAGTTTTTTGAGCATGTTTGAAACACCCTTCTTATTTAGAGATAGCGATTGGAAACGTTATCATAGTTTTGGAGATAACGGTTTTACAACCTTTCTACTATTATAATGTTATTAGGCATTTTTTCTACTGTCTTTTTGTTGTAAGTAAACGATTAAACCTTTTACTTGTTGAGAATATCTTATTACTTAGTTCGTTTCATTGCGCTCCAGACACTCCATTCACCGGGGAGGAAGTCGAGCCTCCTCGGCTACGCCTGTGGGGTCTCGACCTTTCCTCTACACCCTCAGGAGTCGAGTGTTTTGCGCTTCATTCCACTATGGTTTTTAAACCTAGTTTAATAACAACAACCTCTTGAAGGGCTCTTTTATAAGGTTCTTACTACTAAATTAGTAACCTTTTCAGAGAATAGTCTTTATCTTAAATCTTATAGAATTCTATTCTAAGTAAACAAGCTATTAGATTGTATAGATTAGTAAATCCTTCAATAAATACAGCTAATTTACTAATAGTAGCCAATGCAAATGAGAGTGTAAGCTTTAGAAGTGGATGATATTAAATATAGATATTGCTCTATACTTGGAGGATTTTAATTTAAATCTAGCTGAGAGCACTTAAATAGGGTTTTTAGAAAGTTTTAATAGTTCACTTACAGTTACAAATTGATAGTCTTGTAGGGTTAATTCAGTAACAAGTTTTCTCACTGCTTCGATTGTTTGTGAGCGGTCTCCATAGCCATCATGAAAAATTAAGATGCTACCGTTCTTCACACATTCTCTAGATTTTGCAAGAATATGATCAACGCCAGGCTGTTCCCAGTCTCGAGCTTCCAAATTTAAAGCACCTATCATAGGAGGATATTCCTTCTGAATAATGATTGATCGTGTGTCTTCATTATAATCAAGGTAAGGTGGGCGAAAAACAACGGGTTTTTGACCGATAACTTTCTCAATACTTATCTCGTTTAACTCAATTTCCGCTAAACATTTTGCAGTACTTAGCTTTGATAGTTTAGGGTGAGAAAATGTGTGATTTCCGATTTCATGCCCTTGTTGTGTAACTTTTCTTACAATCTCCGGATATTTAACCACTTCTTCACCAATCATGAAGAATGTTGCTTTACCTCTTACTCTATGAAAAATCTCTAGTAATTGAGTTGTATATATAGGATCAGGTCCATCATCAAATGTAAAAGCTATAACCTTTTCCACCGTAGGAATTTCGTTAATTATCATGTTTTCATTCAACTGACTATCCTCCACTTCTATATGTAGAGCTCACTACTGATGAATTGTTGATTATGATACACTGAGGGATCTAGCTAAAAGACACTTATCTTTTAAAACAAGTGTCTTGATTGTAACTCATGTTAAGTACGATTCCAGTTAAAGCTAATTTCTTTTAAAAATGCTCTAGTTAAAACCATATGTCCAGCAGCAGTTGGATGAACTCTGTCCCACGCCAATGTTGCTGAATAAAGTTCTTTCAAAACGACATTAAATGCAGCCTGAGTATCAACAAATAAACAGTTGGTTTCTTCTGCAATTTTCTTGACCACTTGTCCATATTGATCCATTTTCTGACGCATTTTATCCTGCTCATTGCTTTCCAGATAAAATGGAGTCATTAACACGATTTCTTTCACATTGGGCTTTGTTTCCACAACAAGCTTTCTAAGAGTCACCTCATATTCTCCAATTAGCACATGCCAATCTTTTATGAAAGGTGTATCAAATTGGCGCCACACATCATTAATACCAATCATCACCACTAACCAATCCGGCTTTTGATTCACCACATCTTCCTGCCATCTGTTTTCTAGATCTCGAACAGTATGACCACCAATCCCCTTATTCACAACTCTGATACCGATTTCAGGATAAACAGCTTGCAAAAGTGCATCGATATATGAAACATACCCTTTGCCAAGAGCTTGAAATAAGCCCTCTCCTTCTGGTTTAGCTCTTTCACAATCTGTTATTGAATCTCCAATGAACAACAATTTCTGTCCTTGCTCAAGCTTCATCTTTTTGCCTCCTGAACTTTCGCCAAAATGTATAGATATTGGAAGCCAAAAGTATAGATACCTTGTTTGGCTTCCAATTCATTATTATTAATCTTTTGGCATCCATATTTTAAAGTGACCACTTAAAGCTAGTATACTAAAAAAATAGAGACAATTATCATAATATCTTCTGTTTCCCGTACGCATTGGGGTGTTCCATAGTAGTTCTACCCATTTTAACCGGTTTGGACCATCTGCTGCTAACGACGCCATGGCGTTTGTTGCAAGTAACCCCACAGGATGCAGAGATTTTTCATCAAATGGTTCACCATTAACCTTATAACGACGATAATCTTCAGGCTCTTTATCTGAGAAGAAATTCTGAAGATTATTCGCTATTTCTGTTTCAGAGATATCTCCTCTAAACCATTCAAAGTCAAGACCAATATTCGCCGCAACACGATAGGAATCACTATAAAAATGACCAAAACCATTTTCATCATTTGGGGTCCCATCATAGTAAGCATATTCTGGAGCAAGACCTGTTTGTGGGTGGCAGCTAATTTTAATATAGTTTCGGCTAGCAGCACTTGCTTGTTTCCAAAACTCTCGATCTTCCTCATAAGCCCACAATGCAAATAATTCATAAAAATGTGGTAAGTGGTACGATGGATCAGAAAACTCACACTCTGGAATAAACTTAATTAACTTATTGTCTCTATTCCACATAGGATAGCCGTTTCCATCTTCTCCTTTATGAATACAAGTTCTGAGAATATCTTTGGCTTGTGTTTTATAGTTAAAAGGCTCAACACCATCTCCCCATCGATGTGAAGCAAAAAATAAGGCTAATGCAAAATACTCTTCACCATCTGGAGCTGGTCCATATGCATTTTTTTCCATCAGGCTGACATGACCAAGCAAAATACCCGGCATGCTCTCCATCTGTCATATACATGTATTTCATAGTCCAGTTCCACAAACAATCAAAAATATCTTTTTGATCCATTTGTACGGCCATCATCATCCCATATGACATTCCCTCTGTTCGAACATCAAGATTACCCGTATCAAGCATATAGCCAAAGTCATCATCAACTTGATGATAAATTCGTGTACTTTTGTTTCCGCTAAATAACTCTTCCCAATTAGTGTTAATTCTTCTAGTAATCTCTCCATCTGTTAATCCAATTTCTTTAAATAGATTTCGATATTCCCCTGTAAAAAAAGACCCCTCACTTGTTTTCGCTACTTCTTTCATCTGCCACCTCCGCTAAAAAAAATTTCAACTACTTTCTATATTCTCTTAACTGATCATTTAACTCTTTTGTTTGCGTATAAACTTGCTGATAAATTTTAAATAGATTTTTATATACTTCAACATTTTCCTTAATAGGATAATAGGTTTTGGATGTTTGAATAAATTCTTGTGCACAATCTTTAAGTGAAGGATACCAGCCACAGCCGTATGCCGCTAACATTGCCGCTCCCATTCCAGGTCCTTGTTCGCTTGCAAGCTTCTCTACTTTTGCGTTGAAAATATCTGCCTGCATTTGTAGCCACGTTTCATTTTTGGCACCGCCACCGATCGAGATAATAGAATCAATTGTTTTACCACTATTTCTAAAAATCTCAATAGACTCATTTAATGAGAAAGTGATTCCCTCAAGCACAGAACGAGCAAAGTGCTTTCGCTCATGAGCAGCATCAATGCCAATAAAGCTTCCACGTATCGATGAATCAGCATGAGGTGTTCTTTCTCCAACTATATAAGGTGTAAATAATAACCCATTACTACCAGCCGCTACTTCATCAACACCATCTAAAAATTGATCAAAATCTTCTTCTGTTGCAAATGTATCTTTAAACCAGCTTAAGCTATAACCAGCAGCAAGTGTAACTCCCATTGTATAGTAAGCATTTTCTTCACCATGATTAAAGTAGTGAACCTTTCCTTCAAAATCAAGGTCATTTCGCTCTTCATAAGAAAGTACAACACCAGAGGTTCCGATACTACATAGTGTTTTCCCTTCATTTAAAATACCAGAGCCAATAGCACCACATGCATTGTCTGCACCACCAGCAAACACTTTTGTTTTATCGGATAATCCTGTTTCTTTTGCAATTTGTTCTGTAACTGTCCCAACAAAATCATGTGATTCTATTAATGGAGGGCAAAATCCAGTTGAAAGATCAAATAAATTTAAAATTTCTTGACTCCATTCACGCTTAGCAATATCCAATAGCAATGTTCCTGCAGCATCTGAATATTCCATATGAATATGTCCAGTTATCCGATAACGAAGATAGTCTTTTGGTAACATAAACAAGCTAGAACGTTCAAGAATTTCTGGTTCATGCTCTTTAACCCAAAGAATTTTTGGTAAGGTAAAGCCCTCTAAAGCAGGGTTTTTTGTTATCTCTAATAAACGTTGTTTACCAACAACATCATAAATCTCCTCGCATTGCGGTGTTGTTCGTGTGTCATTCCACAAAATAGCATTTCTAACAACTTGACCTTCATGATCAACTAAAACTAATCCATGCATTTGTCCTGAAAAACTAATGCCTTCGATGTCACTCACATCACCGTCAAAAACATCAATTAATTCAGCTAATCCAGCAGTTGTTTTTTCCACCCATTCCTCTGGATTTTGTTCACTATAACCTGACTTTTCAATAATTAAAGGATACGATTTTGACACTTCATGGCAAACCTCACCATTTTGATTTACAAGTAATATTTTTACTGCACTCGTTCCAAGATCAACACCCATTACGTATTTCATCTATCATTCTCCTTTTCTATGAAAATATGCTGGAGTAAAATACATCCAGCATACTTGGTATTATTTAAATGATTTAGGTTGTTATCGTAAACTATCTTGCTCTAACAACTCCAAGTAAACAGCATTGCATAAAGCATGGTGGCATCTTTTCTTCTTAAATGAGTACCTATTATGCTATTAAAACAAAGTTACAACTGCTAAATTGGAATATTAGCAACAATTATTCAGAAACGAGCCGTGATTAAACTCTTGCTCCTGAAAGAGTTTCTAATAAGTATTGATTTACCAACCCTTTAAGACGTTCAGTTCTACCAGATTGATTTTTGATTTCATTTAATTGAAGAGCATATGCTTCTAGCTCACGGAAATTTGTTTTTCCTTCAACAATATCTAAGCCAATTCCGCTTGTGTAGCTGCTATAACGTTCTTCAACAAAGCCATCAAGAACTCTATCTTCAATTAATTTATTTGCTACTTTTAATCCGATAGCAAATGCATCCATTCCAGCGATATGTGCATGGAAAAGATCTTCTGCGTCAAATGATCCTCTTCTTACTTTTGCATCAAAATTCAAGCCACCTTTACCTAGGCCACCATTTTTCAAAATTTCATACATAGCTAAAGTGTTTGTATATAAATCAGTTGGGAATTCATCAGTATCCCATCCAAGAAGTGTATCACCTTGGTTCGCATCAACTGAGCCTAACATTCCATTAATACGTGCTGTTCTTAATTCATGTTCAAATGTATGACCTGCTAATGTTGCATGGTTAGCTTCAATATTAAACTTAAAGTAGTCTGTCAGGTCATATTTTTGTAGGAATGCAAGACCTGTTGCAACATCAAAGTCATATTGGTGTTTTGTTGGCTCTTTTGGTTTTGGCTCAATTAAGAAAGGAACATTCAAGCCAATTTCCTTAGCATAGTCTACTGCCATATGGAAAAAGCGTGCTAAGTTATCTTGTTCAAGCTTCATATCTGTGTTTAGTAAAGTTTCATAACCTTCACGTCCACCCCAGAATACATAGTTCTCAGCACCAAGATCTTTTGCTACTTCTAGTGCTTTTTTAACCTTTGCTGCAGAATAAGCAAATACATCTGCATTTGAAGAAGTTGCTGCACCGTGTACATATCTTTGATTTGTAAACATATTAGCTGTATTCCAAAGCAATTTAACTTTGCTAGTTTTCATGTATTCTTTAATCATACCAACAATAACATCTTGATTTTCATTTGTTTCTTTTAAAGTACTACCTTCTGGAGCAATATCAACATCGTGAAATGCAAAGAATGGGACATTTAATTTCTCAAATAGTTCAAATGCTGCTTCAACACGTGCTTTTGCTAGATCTAATCCTGATAAATGATTCCATGGACGAATTGCTGTACCAGCACCAAATGGATCAGAGCCATCTGCAGTG
Organism: Metabacillus litoralis; assembly: GCF_007994985.1. Taxonomy (GTDB): domain Bacteria; phylum Bacillota; class Bacilli; order Bacillales; family Bacillaceae; genus Metabacillus; species Metabacillus litoralis. The sequence continues at coordinate 270,529 of NZ_VOQF01000008.1, forward strand.
AATGTGTGCCAATAAGCAACTGAAAAACGTAAAAGCTCTTCCATTGTTTTACCGTTTATTTTTTCTTCAGGATTATAATATTTGAATGCAAAAGGATTAGTTGATGAAGCACCCTCAAAATTAATTTTATTTACTGTTTCAAAATATGCCATTGTTATTCCTCCTATTAGTAGGTTATTAGTTTAATATATAAATAATGTAACTGCTTACAATACTATTATTTAATCAGATTATAGCACCGTTCACTTAGTTTGTCTATCCAATAAACTAAGTTATTTTATGTTTTTTATTTTTACACTCTAGATTCTATATAAAATTAATTACCTAACCCTCACAATAATGTGGGTTACGTTCAGGTTAGGTCTCTTCATAGATAACCTCTTAAACTTCTATCATACATTTTGTGAAGATGTAACTAAGTTAGACAACTTCTTGCTTTCTTCTAACCATAAGATACTCGTAACACCACGTGGATAATACTTACTACCAGCTATTTCACCTGAGATAATTTGATCACTCCAGCTCCACACAGATAATGTTGGATGTGTTAGCCATGCAACATGTGCTGCATCTGCCTTAGCTCCTTGTTCATCCCACTTCATATCTAATATCTCACGAGCAATAAATTGACTAAGGTAAATTTTGCTTAACCAAGAGTTATTACTAGTAGAGGAAATCTTCCAGCCACCATCTTCAAACAAACAGACACCTTCAACTAATACAGTTTTTAAATGTGTACTCAATGCTTGCATATAAGCTCCATAACGACCATTGAGATCTAAAGCTTCACGGTTATTTGTATAGTAAGGGAAAATTAATCCTTCAATTGCTGGAATGATTTTAGAATCATTTCCTTCTTTAATAACAGCAGGTATATAGCCATCAGAAGTCACATGTGAAGCAATTGTTTCTGCACATTTTTCAGCTTGAAGACCAGCTTGCTTCGATAAATCAGCATAATCATTTTCTTTAAATAGCTTTTCTAATGCAACATATGATGCCCAAGTCTTTCCTGCAAGGTAAATATTGTTTCTTGCCTGCCCAAGAGATACATCCAAACTATCATAAGTTGTAATTTCCGCTCCACCCATTACACGAGTTGAATCTAGTCCCATAATTCCATCACGTTTATCTGCTTCAGGATGATCACGATTTAACATACTTTCAAAGCAACGAACAAAAATATCTAAATTCGCTTTTAACCAATCTTGATCTCCCGTTTGCTCCACATATACTGACGCACATAGTACCCAGTTCACTAACTGCTCGTAAGTCATATGTGAAAAACATCCGTCTAAACCATAAAGCTCATATGATGAATATTGTGGTCTTGAAATCGTATTTGCCACACCCATATCATGTGTAAAACTAATACCACCAGGATATTCAGTTTCATCACCTGGAAAGCGAACTTTATCTTCATAGCTAAAACGACTAACAAACATATCTAATTCATTTTTAACAGTCCATGGATTCATTTTTAATTCAAAGAAAATTTGGTCAACCGTTAAATCAAATGTATTCATCATGCGGTATTCCCCTTCATTAACAACCCAGAAAGGCTCACCATCAGCATCAAGTAATTGCGTACATCCATAATAACTGCGAATTGAATGGATCATCATGAATTTTTGATCATCAGATAAATCAGATTCACTTATCAATTTATTTGCTTGTACAGCTCTACTTGTAAATTCATTAAAATTTTCCAAAGCATAAGCTGCTACTGATTCAATATTTGGAAAATATTTCGTGTAATAATAAGATGTATCCATTCCAGCAGTTACATATCCTGAACGGTGGAAACATACTGAAAATTTATATGTTCGTTTTTCTCCTGCAGGAACATCCATTATAAGAGCGCCAACAGGTCCTAACCCAAATGCCCAATTCTCCTCAAAAGGAGTCGTTAAAATATTTTCTAAACTAAAATGCAAAGCTGATTTTACTTCAGAATCATTTGAAGTAATAGCAGTTAAACGTCCTTGACCAACACCTGCAATTTTGTCACATGTATCATCTAAACGACGCATTGAGCTATATTGATCACTTCCTTGATATCCAAAGAATGCACGGCGACTTTTTGATCCTTTTGTGTTATCAATCGTAAGCTCTGCCCATACAGCTGGTATTAATGCTTTTTTTAACTCTTCATCAGAAGCAGAAGCTGGATCTGGAACAGATTGTGCTTGTGAATAAATAGTGAAAGTTAAATCCCTAGCTTTCCAGGAGTCTGTTCCTAATTGAAAGTCTCTTTCTATTTCATCCTTAGAATATGGATGAACTATTTTTGGTTTATCTTGATCAGGATCCATATTCTCAATATCATAACGCTTACTTTCGTCATCTTCCATTTCAAAAAAAGGAAGTGCATGATACATTCCTTCTTGCTCTATCGATTCAACACCAACATAAACATTTTTCCTTGGAGATCGACCAAGCTCTAAATCCAATCCTCCCCCATTACCATAAAACCCTAGAGTAAAACTAGAAAACGCACCAATTGGTGAATGATGTGCATTGAAAAACATATTTTTTGTCATATCATTACTCACTCTCCTATCATTAATATAGAAAGCAATATAAATACTATTGCTATATAAAGTAGTTAGAATCATCATGTAAACGGCTTCATTTATCTTATTTGTTAAGCACCTTGTTATGGATTTTTATCCAATAAAGTGGAGAAAAATTCTTACCTCCTTTGTTGAAGTATAAACTTACTAGCTAACTATTTGTCATTATAACACCACACATTAAGTTTGTATATCCATTAAACTAAGTTTATGTTAAAATATAATTACTAATAAATGAGGAGTTTTAGAAGTGGCGTCTATTACCTGGAATCAACAAGTTGTAAAGAAAAACAATAAAGCACTTGTTTTACAATTAATTATCGAAAAAGAACCTATTTCAAGAGCTGACATTGCTCAAGTATCTGGTTTAAATAAAGCAACCGTTTCATCTCTAGTTAACGAATTATTAGAAGAAGAACTTATATTTGAATCAGGACCAGGAGAATCAAGTGGTGGTCGTCGCCCGGTTATTCTTCATTTTAATAAAGCTTCCGGTTATGCCGTTGGTATTGATATCGGAGTTAATTATGTACTATGTGTTTTAACAGATTTGAAAGGCAATATCATCATTGAGAAAAATCAATTAGTAAAAGAAACTCCTTACCATGCCATTATTAAAATCGTTCAGAACATGATCCATTCTCTAATTGATGAAATGCCAAGTAGCAAGTATGGAATTGTCGGTATCGGAATTGGTGTTCCTGGAATTGTAAACAAAGAAGGTGCAGTCCTTCTTGCACCTAACTTAGGCTGGAAGAACATCATGTTGAAAAAAGACCTTGAGGATTTATTTCAAGTACCAGTTATCATCGAAAATGAAGCAAATGCCGGGGCCTTTGGTGAACAACAGTTTGGAGCAGGTCAAGATTATCAAAACATTATATACATCAGTGCTGGTATCGGAATTGGTGTCGGAATTATTTTAAATAAAGAACTATACCAAGGGAAAGATGGCTTTTCAGGTGAAATGGGCCATATGATTATTGATGTTAACGGCAAGCTCTGTAACTGCGGCAGTAAAGGCTGCTGGGAGGCATACGCATCAGAAAATGCATTATTAGAGATGGCTGGTGAAACGTCAGAAACACTAGAATCGCTAATAAAATTAGCAGAAAATCAAAACAAAAATGCCGAAGAACTATTTGAAAAAATCGGTCAATATTTAGGATTTGGGATTAATAATGTTATTAATACGTTTAATCCTGATCAAGTGATTATCGGTAATAGATTGGCATTAGCAAAAAACTGGATAGAGCAACCAGTTATCACAACGATAAAAAATCACACATTATCACACCATCAAAAAGAACTACAGCTACATTTCTCAAAGCTTGGAAAATATTCAACTGCATTAGGTGTATCTGCGTTTGTTGTTGAAAGTTTTATTAAGGGAGAAGCAAAAAATATATAACAAAGTTCTGTACTTAAGAAACCCTTGCTTTTTATGAATAGCAGGGATTTTCTTATGCAGACATGCAATAAAGAGGATGTGACATAATTAAAGAAGTCATAAAAAAACGAATAAATCTAAATTCAGTTAAGCTGAAAGAAACAAGTTCGTTCCATTGCGCTACAGACATTTGCTTTCCGCGGGGAGGAAGCTAAGCCTCCTCGGCGCAAGCGCCTGTGGGGTCTCAGCCTTTCCTCAGCACCCGCAGGAGTCAAATGTCTTCCACTCCATTCCACTAATTCTTAAAAATAGGTTACAAAATCAAAAAAGCTATTGAAGACTGCAAATAAAAGCCCGAATTATTAGGCGAATGTAAAATTGACATATCACCTAATAATTCGGGTTTATCTTTAGCTTAAATACTTATGTCCCAATCGCATTTTCATTACGCGTTCTTTACATTAGTTAAGATTTTCAACTGCCGCTCTTTCAATTGCAAGTCCTTTTTTGTATCGTTCCATAAATCTCTCAAAGCCTTCAACATCCTTAGGATCAGGAGACATTGTCTTTCCTTCTTGACCTGCGAATACCTTTTCGTTTAAATATTCTTCTAATGTTTGATTTTCTTCTTTGTTATTCATATAAGATGCAAGCAGTGCGATTCCCCATGCCCCACCTTCTCCTGCTGTTGTCATAACAGAAACAGGAGTATTGAAAGCTGCAGCTAAAATGCTCTGTCCTACACCTTCCGTTTTAAAGATTCCACCATGACCTAAAATTTCATCTAGTTCTACTTTTTCTTCTTTAATAAGAATATCCATTCCGATCTTCATTGCACCAAATGCCGTAAATAAATGTGTACGCATGAAGTTCGCTAGATTAAAATTACTTCCTGAAGAACGAGCAAACAATGGACGACCTTCTTCAAAGTGAGTCATATGCTCTCCAGAAAGATAGCCATATGATAACAGACCGCCAGCATCAGCATCACCTTCAAGTGCTTTCTTAAATAACGTTTCAAACAATTTATTTTTATCTACTTCTATTCCTAATGCTTGAGTGAATTCTTCAAATAATCCTACCCATGCATTTAAGTCAGAAGAACAATTATTAGAATGTGCCATTGCTACAAGATTACCTGTTGGAGTTGTAACAAGATCAATTTCTGGATATACTTTCGACAAATCTTTCTCCATCACAACCATCGCAAATGCAGAAGTACCTGCAGAAACATTTCCAGTACGTTTTGCTACACTATTTGTTGCAACCATACCAGTTCCTGCATCACCCTCAGGTGGACATAGTGCGATACCTGCTTGAAGCTCTCCTGACACATCAAGAAGTTTTGCCCCTTCTTCTGAAAGAACGCCAGCTTTTTCTCCTGCTACTAAAACTTGAGGAAGAATATCTTCTAGCTTCCATGGTAACTTATCAGCTTCAACCAACTCATTAAATTGATTAATCATTTCTTGATTATAATTCTTCGTGTTTAAGTCAATTGGAAATACACCAGATGCTTCCCCAACTCCAAGAACTTTTTCACCTGTTAATTTCCAATGAATATAACCAGCTAATGTTGTTTGAAAATGAATGTTAGCAACGTGTTCTTCTTGATTCAAAATTGCTTGATATAAGTGAGCAATACTCCATCTTTGTGGAATATTATAATTAAATAGCTCTGTTAAAGTTTTTGAAGATTGTTCAGTGATATTGTTTCTCCAAGTACGGAAAGGTACAAGAAGTTCACCATCTTGATCAAATGCCATATATCCATGCATCATGGCACTAAAACCGATTGATCCTACTGTTTTCAATGTAACGCCATATTGCTGTTTGACATCACTGGACATTTTTTGATAACTATCTTGTAATCCTCTCCAAATATCTTCAACACTATATGTCCATACATTGTTTTCATAGCTATTTTCCCAATCATGGCTACCAGATGCGATTGGCGTATTATCTTCACCAACAAGAACTGCTTTAATTCTAGTTGAACCAAGTTCAATACCAAGTGCTGTTTTACCATTTTCAATCATATGTTTTACATCGTAACTCATTTTGTTTCCCCCCGATAACATAATAGTAGTAACCGTTTACAAATATAATGGACTTAAAAGTGTAGATAACGTGAATACACCATGTTTCACGAACCTTAACTTTATGTACTCCTTTACGAAACGTTTGTACGTAACTATTTAACTACACATCTACTACCCTTATAATTTGTACGCACGTATATTGTCATAACTCTATAATACTCCAATTTGTACGTACAATCAAGATCATGTTTAGTTATTTTCTCCCTTTAACTGTGCTAAGTTATTTTCTATAAAAACAAAAAAAAGACTACCATACTTTAAATGGAGTCCCCAGTAATATGATATTAAGTTTTTTTGAGATTATGAGTTCTTCCCTTTATGTTTCTCTGCATACATACGTTTGTCTGCTACACTATACAGCTGATCCATCGTTACACCATCGGCAGGGTAAGAACTAACACCAATACTAGCAGATAGATGTAGTTGATTTTGATCTGATAACGTTAACGGTGTCGCCAGCTGCTTCTGAATTTTTTTGATGATGTTCTCTGTTCCATCAGCACTAAGTAACATAACAAATTCATCTCCACCTAGTCGTGCTGCATGATCGTTCTCTGACGCAAATTCCTGTAAGATGTTTGCGATATGTTTTATCGCATAATCTCCAGCTTGATGACCAAATGTATCATTAATCCTCTTTAATTTATTTAGATCCATCAATAGCAGATTAAACTTCTCTTTTCTATTCAAAAGCTCTGATATTTGTTTTTCGAATGCAGCACGATTTGATAACCCTGTTAATATATCGTGATAAGCTAAATACCGTACTCTCTCCTCTTTTGTTTTAGCTTCGGTAATATCTTTTAACATCACAAACTGTAGTGTTTTTCCTTCTACCAAAATAAATTCATAATCAACCAGTAAAGTTTTTCTTTCTATTAATTTATTAACAAATGTTAACTCTAAGTTTTCGACTTTTGTTTCTTCCATAAATACCTTTTGGTATTTTTTAATAAATATCTCTTTGTCAACCTCACCTAAAAACGGAACAATAGATTTGTTAACAAGTTCTTCTCTTTTCACACCAAGATATTGAAAGATTTGTGGACTAGCCTCAAGGACTTTTGCTTCAATATCCATAATAAGTATTCCTAGAGGGGAGCGTTGAAATAAAATATTATACCGCTTCTCATAAGATGATAAATAATCAAATTTAGACATACTAAGAAAGATAGCAACTGCCCAAAATAGAGATCCATGAGGGATAAAGTAAATGAAGAAATATAGATTTGTATTTTGGAAGATTAGAGCTGCCACTAACATAATGAACGTCCACACGAAATATAATAGCATCCCTTTATACCATAATTTAGCGGCATTATTTCCCTTTTTCATTTCAATTACGGTTAAAATAAGGTTAAACGTAAGATAGGAGAAATCAACGATCCATAACAAATATAAACCAGGTCCTGGAATGAATGTTGGCTCTAAAAGATTTGTATCACTTCTTAACATCCATGAATCAATTGGTAACGTTAATAACATCACAACACCAGGGACAAATAAAAGCTTAAGGTATTTTCCTTTTTTCTTAGCGTACATATTAGCATTCATTAACCAAAGATGAAGGGATAATAAAGAAGAGATAGTAATAGCTCCATTCACCCAATAAATTGTAATTCCATCAAAATATTTTGGATAGGCAATAAAAGTAGTAAATACCCCTAAGAACCACATCGATGTGAACACATACAATAAACTGCATGTAATATGCTTTGCACTATGGCGATTTCGGCTATACACCATCCCCGCCATATAAATAAAGATACATGCTGGAATCAGGTACAAGATGCAATAAAATAATAACTTCAAAAAACTCACCTTCCAACTATGTATTCATGATCAAACAATAATAAAAAAACTGCTTATCACAGCAGTTTCCATTAATTTATAGGTAACCCGGCTGTCATACTGTGTTTAGACCCGTGGCTTTGCGTCCTATGCTTTCACATAGTTTGCCAAACTATTTAGTTATCATAAGTATAGTTCATTTCTCCTAGTTTTTAAACAACTTTTGTTATCTAGCTTTTTTCGTATGTAATGCAACTAAATAGAAATAATAACTTATTATACAACAGAATTTCAATTTAGAAATGTGTTAAATATCACCAGAAAGATAATCAATGGTCTCAGTTCATTGATTATCCCGAAATTTTTTTCAGTATAACATTCGCTGCTTTTACAGCACCGCCTGCATTTTTAAATTGTTCGGAAAGCTCTTGTGCATTTTTAGAATATATTCTATTACTTAAAATATTTTCTACTGTTATGGCTATATGTTTAGGTTTGTTTCCTTTTAGTTTTATCCCTGCACCAAGTTCTGCAACTCGATCAGCTACTACTCTTTGCTCACTATGCTGTGGAAATAAAACCATAGGAACTTTATAATACAAGCTTTCATTTACACTATTCATACCGCAATGTGTAATAAATACATCTGCTTTCTTTAATATTTCAACCTGATCCACATGGTGTTTAATTGTAAAATTGTCAGGTATGAGGCCAAGGTTGTCAATCTCTGTTTTTTCACCAACTATCATGATTATTTTATAATCACTGTTTGAGAAAGCATTCATGCAATTTTTATAAAAATCATAATTTTGATTAAGTACAGTTCCTAATGAAATGTAAATGACCTTTTCACGATTTTCTTTCTGATCTCCATCACAAGATTGTCGGATCGAAGGACCAACAAAAGTATATCGTTCAGAAAACGTATCAGCCATTGGTTGAAATTCTTTTGATGTATAAACAATCGTGTCTGTTTCATTATCATTTTGAACAATTGAGATAAAACTATCCACTTCATACCCATGTGATCGTAATAGCTGCATTTTTTTATTAATGCGTGGCATACCCGTTATCATTTTCACAATTTCTTTTAAACTACGTTTCATCAGTTTTGCAGTATGCTTATTAAATGCAAAAGTTGTTGTTGAACAAATGTAGCGAATTCCTAGCTTACTAGCAAATAACTTCCCCCAAAAGCATAAAGAATCAGACACAATGCAATCAGGTTTAAATTCTCTTAATTCTTTACATACCTTTTCATCTAAAGAAATGGTTGTATCCACAATCATCTCAATCAATGCCGCAAAGTCCTTTCCTACTTTGCGATTTAATTCCTCCTGTGAAATTGGCGGTAAAAACTCATCACAAGAAAGAAATTCGGCACCGATGTTTTCTATTTTTTCTTGAAACTCATTGAAGGAGTAATACCATACCTCATGGCCTTTCCTTACTAATTCTGATACCACCGGAAGAGTCGGATTTGTATGACCATGTGCTGGAATAGAAAAAAAGACAATTTTACTCATTCTGATTCCTCTTCTGCCAATTCCGCCCTACGAATCATATCGGCAAACTCTAAAAAGCTATCACTTTTTAAAATGGCCATTCCTTTTGTTGCATCTTCTCCTAAAACGACTAGCTTATCACCAGCTTGAATTTGATACATTTCACGTGCCTGTTTTGGAATAACAATTTGACCTCGCTCGCCTACCTTTACAACACCAAAAAACTGCTTACCTTTTGGAGCAATCTGCTCTATTTCAGCTTCACTCAAATCACCTGATAATTGATCCAATGTCACCTCAAAAATACCTGCCAACACTTTACATTTATGAATATCAGGCAACACCTCATCATTTTCCCATTTGGCTACAGTTTGTCGTGATACATTTAACTTTTCAGCAACGACTTCCTGACTCATTTTATATCTTTTCCGTAAAACACGTATATTCATTCCAATTATATCTTCATCAACTCCTATAAAGTTAATATATATAAGGTATTTGATATAGTCTATCAACATTTTAAAACAATTTATGTTAAGAATTGTGGCATTTTATTAAGATTCATAAATTATAAATAGGAGTTATTAACTAGAAACCATACTATGAAGAGAAACGTAGATATATTAGCAATACAAAAGGTGATGAGAAAGCTTTAACTCAAATAATGCCCGTAAAGTCTTCCTTTATTTGTCTATATTGTTTTATAATAATTTAAACAAGATGTTAGGGAAAATGTAGTATGTATATAGCACTTTAGTTAGAGTGACGACTGAGTCAATTCTTCTGTATTATTAAACAGCTGGTGAAAAATTGAAATATTGACTTCTATACTTACAATATCCTTAATTTTTCTTTACCAAATGATTGTTAGTTCAATAAGGATATGTTTTGGAGCATTCGTGACGACATATACTTCAACTTATTATTATAAAATAAAGAAAAGAGGAACATGTTTACTAAATTAGAATACACAATTACATAGGTATGGAGTGGTTTATATGAAAATAGTCGTTAGATTACTTGCATTAATATCAGGCATAGCACTGTGTCTGTTTAGTTTGTTTGCTTTTATTGGGATTACTGCTGATTTAAGCAGTGAAGCCTTATGGGTCAATATCTTATTTTATATTTTTGCATGTATCATGCCAGGTTTAGGAGGCTTTTTTCTATGCAAGTGGGCAATACAAGCAGGAAAAAATAAACGGAGAAAATACGAAGTATTAGAGAATACTATTTTAAAAGTAGCTGAAAACAGAGGAGGTCGCTTAACTCCCATCGAACTGGCAATGGACACAGACCTAACATTAGATGAAGCAAAAGCATTGCTTGAAAAATGGGCACTCAAAGGATATGTAACGATAAAAGTCAGTGAAGGTGGTGCATTAATATATGACTTCACAGGAATTACAACAGAACAAGAAAAACAAACCGCAAAAGGCGTATCAGAATTTTAAGAAACAACAACAGCAAAATGTTGTGAAAGCTGGAGCAGGTCAATCTTACTCCTACAAGACATTTTTTATCATATTTTTATCTATTAGTTTCTCTATGACTATTGCTCTATTCCCTCTCGTCATGGCAATAGAAAGCTTTTTTTCTCCTAGTGAACCCTTTGATGTAACACTTTTTATCATTGGATTGCTTTTGGAAGCTATTAGTATAACGATCATAATACATTATACAAAAAAGAATTCTCGAAAACATGACAGTTTGTTAGAGGGTGTTGTGTTAAAACGGGCATTTAATAATAAAGGGATAGTAAAAGAAGAAGACTTTCATGTGCCACCTCTTTCAAGATGGAGGAGTAACCGAACAATCAAAAAGTTCCTTAGAAATGGCACAATGGAGATAAAAGAAAATAATGAAGGTGACACTATTTACTTTATTCCACATGTTATTTCTGTTAGAGAGAAACAAGGAGCAAAAAGTGTTTTTGATTTTGAGTGATAACTAGTTCATATAACCAAACTAATGGACTATCCTTTTAAAAATGGTAGTTCTTTTTTTTGATCATAAAAGATAATCGATATCACATTTACTTTTTATGTACTTGATAAGTACATAACGAAAAACTACCGCTAATCTCTACAGCAACGAGAACCATTGAGATTAATTGTCTTGATCCATCGATATAAATTCCACGTTGGTTGAAAAATTTATCGGCAAATAAACAACAAACGCTAATACAGTAGCTGAACCAATATAACGATTCTAGACATGCGTATTATGCCAAATAGATTTAAATAAATTAGCTACAATCTTTCAGCAAACAGCCTTTCAAAAAAGACCTTATCGATTAAAACGATAAGGTCTTTAACTAGTTGAAAATCCAATTGGATTTAAATTATTCTTGAATCAATTCGTCACTAATACTGTCAGCAATAGCTTAAACGTCTTCATAGTTAAATTAAGAACAAATTGAAACTCCTATTTTAAGCAGAGTTCCATCTTCAGGATATTAGCCTTATTTACTCTTTATACAGCTCTTCCTTTAAAACAAATGCTTTTCTTTATTTGGTCATTTCGATGATGTCCTGATTTTTATCCTTACTTGCTGCATCCAAAAGAATAAATATTGCTGATATAATATGCATAAACATACCGACAATAGGAATCCATCCGATAGCAGATGTTACAATTCCGAGTATGTTACCCGTTGCTTTCACTCCAACTTTTTTGGAGAATATCACTACTAGGATATGAAAAGCTAACATTATGACTAATGGAGTCCATCCAAAGCCTAATACAATACTACCTCCTATAATTGGTATACCTAGGAAAGCTTCAAGTCCACCTGATATCCACTTTAACGTCTTCACTGTTTGTCTATTCATTATGATCACCTTTTTCATGATTATAAAAAATACTTCTTCCTATAATACGTACAAAAATGTTTTAGGTTTCACAATTAGATACAAACTATTAACTATATGGAAACTCAGCACGAAATCGAAAAAGTTAAAAACCAAAAGATATCATACAGTAGCTATCACTTTAAGTTTGGAGTCGAATTAAAGAATTAGAAAATTTCTCATTTTGTTGGAATGATAGTTATATGGACAATTTTGCAAGATCCTCTTCTCGCCTCTAGATTTCATCGTAAATTACCTTGGAATAATCGTTAGTTATTGTCATCACGATTATTCCTTTACTTAATGATATTCTTCTCCTATATAAAGCATAAAAAAGGTCAATACTCTGACTGCTCAAAGCATTGACCTATAAGGGTTTATTTCATTTTATGATACCAGTGGTCGGGGTCGAACCGACACTCCCGAAGGAACACGATTTTGAGTCAGAAAGTTCCTTTTCATCACTTTTATATTATAGTTAATTACTGTGATATTAAGTAATTCTACAGTAATTGAATTCTTAAGATTTATTCTATTCACACGATTCATTATCATTGTACTATTAGTCATACTTATTATCAACGAATTAATTGTTGCTATTTTTAATTAGCACCAAATCCATCTTCTACAGCTATATCTCCATATACTCTTCCATTTCCGTTATATAACGGTCTATACATTCGCTTTCATAATTTGATTTTTCAATTAATCTAGTTAATACTTTGATTTCCAGTTTTAACACACCAACTATATTAAGTAAACGTTGATTTTCTAATTCAAGATTTTCCACTTTTATATCCATTCCCTTCTTGATGTTTTCACTTAGGTACTTGCAGTTTCATGAATTATTAGGACATATGAATTTATTTTATCCAAGGAAGTTCATAGATATAGGTGGAAAGGGATTGAGTTAGTTTTTAAACTGTACTTAATCTATGGACTTTTCCCTCTAGTAATCGAGTCGAATGGAAACTCAGTAGCAATTTACCAAAAGATAGTTTACTTGAATACAATGATTTCATTTATGCAAAGGGTGGAATTTAAATTTTGATTTTTCATTATTTCCCTAGTTAAATTTTCACACATAATACTTTTTCTTAGTAATATATACTTCATTTAAATCATTTTCATATGGACTAAAAGTTCGACCATACTTTCTGTTTATTTCTGCAATAATCAAATCATTGGATTTAGTTATAGGCATGGAATCTTCACTAATATCTTCATATGGTAATTCAATTTCAAAAGGTATTCCCTTTTCTCTATATCTACCTTTTGGATAAACTTTGCACTTTACTATAACGGAATGTCTCTCCCTACCAATCAATCTTTTAAACAGATTAATAATTCGTGTTCTGATTGGCTTGATTAACAAGGATAGAAAGAAAAGTAAAATCCCAGCTATTACCTTAATTACCATAGTATCTATTAATTGGTTTAAAGAAATGCTAGATATTAAATCTACTAATTGGTTCATCAAATCATTCCTTATTTGTATTATTAACTTAATCTATTAAAACCCTTACTTACAGGAATATTATACCATAAGGATTTTCAATCTGGTGCATATCTATAGCAAATGTATGACTGGCACCAACGTACCCCCTACCTCCCCCATGTACCCCTTTAGTAGGTTTTATATTGTAACGAAAGGTATACTTTTAGAACACTATTTTCCGACAATTATAAATTTACTATTTTCAATGATTTCTATTGTTAAATAAGTAACGGAAGGTTGTAACGTAATTAAATTAGTGTTACTATGTGTGTAATGACAAGTACATAATATTATGTTACAGATAAGGGGAATGAGAACATGTCTAAAGTATACGGGTATTGTAGAGTTAGTACCTCTGGGCAAAACATATCAACTCAAAGACAATTATTAAGGCAATATGATGAGAACGTTAAATTAATTGAGGACAAGGCTACTGGGAGAACAAGAGAACGTGAAGGACTTACCAAGCTACTCAATACTTTACATGACGGTGATACTATTGTAATTACTCGTATTGACCGAATAGCAAGAAATGTAAAGGATTTACTATTAATTGCTGAGGAATTTGAAGCTAAGGGTGTTACCTTTGTCATCTTAGATTTAAATGGAGATAGGGTAAATACTTCTACTCCAATGGGTAAATTTATGATTACTGTTCTAGGTGCAGTTGCTGAACTTGAAATAAATACATTAGATGAGAAGCGTAAATTGGGTATGCAATTAGCTAGAGAAAATGGTAAGCATATAGGCAGAAAGGCAGATTTAACACCTGAGGACCCTTCTGTACAGGAGGCTATTAGAAAATATCTAGAAGGAAAGATACCTGTTACATTGATTTGTGAGCAGCATAATATTAACCGTATGAAGTTCTATAGATTATTGAAAAGACATGGTATTACTAAAGGATAGCCACTTACGACATTCTAATAGTGTCGATTATTATATGTGCACGGTTCATTGTTTCATTCTTAGAATAGAATGCTTAAACAACTGGTACGATTGACTTCTATGAGAATTCTGTTTCAAAAAGATATTCTGGGTTGCATATTCTATCACAAGTCATCCGATTTTCAGCTATTCTTTGAGAAAAATAAAAGGCACCTTTAATGGGTGCCAGATTATTCTTCGTCCTCTTCTTCGTCTTCCTCATATACCTCAGGTTCAGTAAGGACAATAATTTTTCTACTACGTGTGACCTTATATTTAGTGTCCCAACTTGAACCTGTTACTTCAAATGATTCTTCTTGTACACTAAAACGCAATAGAACGGTGTTTTCAAAATCAAGGAGGATGTACTCATTTTCATTTGCATTTTCGTTGTTAGAAAATATTTTGTAGTCAGGATGTGCTGTAAGTTCCCAACTAAAATTTAATTCATGCTTTTTGTGATGTACCATTAATTCTACCTCACTTTTCTACCTTAATTTACGTTTACGTCTTTCTCATAAAGGCTAATCACTTCAATATCATACTCTTTTTGTATATCGCTTAGCTTATAAATTCCCCCAGGAGTTTTTCCTGTAGATATACTTTCAATTTTGCTTTTAAGTGCATCAGTAAAATACTGACCTACTGCAACGCCTTTATCGTATTGTTTGTTCACTTCTGCAACAAAATCTTCACTCAAAATTCTACGAAATGAATGATGGATTATAGCATTTACAAGTGTTAATTTCTTTCCATTAATAGCTTTTACAATGTAATAGTTCCCTAATTCATCTTGAATTAAATCTCTAATAGGTAAAATCTCCATATTTAAACACTTCCTTTCACATACTAAATTCGACTAATTGAGACTTATTTCCTGCTAGTAACTATAAGTCTATTTAAAAGTTTAAGACCATAGTTCAATATATGAACGTTACTACTCTTTTACTTTAACTAATTACTCTCTTCTCTCTTAGTGGTGTTTTCTTTTAATCTTTTATCTTAGGTAGGAATATCTTTATATATTATGTCTTATTACTATAAGTCTGTTTAAGTAAGTCTGTTTAACGTTCATATTGTAAACCTTCAAAGTATTTAATCTGAACTCCAAGAAGTTAATAAGTTGAACTCCATTATTTTAAAAGTAAATACTTGTGATTAAAATATAGTATAAATCCATATATATCAAGGGGTCTCCTAATCTATTAGTCACAAGTAGAATTAAATTTATTTAGTTTTTCCAATGTCTCTATTTCCTCAGGTAATAAACTATTAATATCTATATTAAAGGCAGTGGAAATTTGCTTAGCTTTAATTATTGATTTTTCATTATCCTCTTTCGTCTGTTTATAGTGCAATAATCTATTCTTATCCTCTACCTCTTGGTTAGTTACTCTAGCTTTAAATTCTTCAATTTGCTTCACTTTGTCCGGTACACAAGCATATAAGACCGATCTTTCTAGTGGCTTGTAAACAAGGTAAATGTTATTACCTTTTCTAGTCTTTGATTTTTTAATTAGCCCTACGGAAATTAAATTTCTCAAGCACTTATGAATTGAAGGTTTCGCTTTAATTCCTGTATCGATTCTTAACTGTGCAATTGTTGGATATGCGTATCCATATTCAGGATTATAGTACCTAAGTAATCTAATATATACCACTAAGTCATTTCCTGATATTAACCCTATTTCTAAATAGTCATATAATTCCATTGGTACTAACTCAAAGTTTCCTTCTAAATTTCCTTTGCAAATAATTCCACTACTTTTAACTTTTAACATTCCTTTTTCCTCTTTTCATTTTGATAGTTAGTTCAATATTTTAAACCTTCAATTACTTACTTGCAGAAAAAAGAGGAAAAAGGACAATATTTATTTTAGTACTTTTAATGGAGAAAACTCCTTATGTCTTTCCCTTACATCTGTTCCAAATAAATTCACATAAGTTTTAACTATCTCCATACTAGTGTGACCAAGTATAGTCTGTAATTCAAAGATGTTAGCACCTTGTTGGACACTTAACTTAGCAAAGGTATGTCTAAATGTATGGCAGCTACAACGAACATCTTTTAAATTAGCCATTTCTCCATATTTAGTAATCCTTTGTTGGATACCTCTCTTTGTAAATCTGCCACCATCAATAGTAACAAATAATGCTTCACTTTCGACATATCCTCTAATAGCTATATACTTCTTAAGCTGCTTTTTCATGGTAGTTTGGATAGGTACTAAGCGTTCCCTATAACTTTTTGCATGTTTAATTATAATCATGCTATCTTCCCAGCGAATATCATTTAAGGATAGTCCAGCTAACTCATTAACACGTATACCTGTTTCAAGCATTAGTAACATAATGGTATAGTCACGAACTCCTGTAAAGGTTTTTAAATCAGGTTGTTTAAACAACTTATGTAACTGCACCTTAGTAAAGGTGTTAATGACCGTCTTTCTATCCTTTAATAATTTTATATTCTCCATAGGATTATTAGGAATCTGTTTCTGATTATAAAGAAAGTTAAAGAATGAACGTAATGCACGTAATCTTGTATTGATTGAAACAATCCGATTTCCTTTATAATTTCGCATATAAAGTATTACGTTTTCTTTTATATGTTCCTCTGTGACGTTATATGGCTTTAACAATGTTGTATCTATTCCTTGACCTCTAAGTTGATTTAAGAAAGCATTAAACTCATTCAAATAATATTTAACAGTATGGGGTCTAAGATTACGTAAATCACAGTCTTTAATGAATAAATCAATTGCCACATTAAATGTTTCTACATAGGATTTCGTTTCCTTTTCCAATACAGATAATTCAATTTCATTTAATACATTTGTACGTCTAGCCATTTTAAACACTCCTTAACAGTGAACACGACCTGTGAACACGATTTTAATATATTTTGTCGTGTAAAATATAACCCTAAAAACAACAAAAAACGCCTACCTACAATTCTGTAGATAGACGTTGAATACGTTGATATTACTTAATTCACTGTTAATTGACTATAATATAATTAGATACCAGTGGTCGGGGTCGAACCGACACTCCCGAAGGAACACGATTTTGAGTCGTGCGCGTCTGCCAATTCCGCCACACTGGCAAAGATAGTAAGTTATTTTTGCTAAGGTAAAATAACTTTGATGCCGAGGACCGGAATCGAACCGGTACGGTAGTCACCTACCGCAGGATTTTAAGTCCTGTGCGTCTGCCAGTTCCGCCACCCCGGCAAGGGTGTTTTAAATGGAGGCGGCAACCGGATTTGAACCGGTGATAAAGGTTTTGCAGACCTCTGCCTTACCACTTGGCTATGCCGCCTTTAAATATTATTGGAGCGGAAGACGGGATTCGAACCCGCGACCCCCACCTTGGCAAGGTGGTGTTCTACCACTGAACTACTTCCGCAATCATAATATTAGTTATTATATAGTATAGCCTATGCAAAAAGACTAAAAATGTGAAAGAAAATGGCTGGGCTAGCTGGATTCGAACCAACGCATGTCGCAGTCAAAGTGCGATGCCTTACCGCTTGGCTATAGCCCATTGAAAATCTTATAATTTATAATATAAAAATGGGGCGACTGATGGGAATCGAACCCACGAATGCCTGAACCACAATCAGGTGCGTTAACCACTTCGCCACAACCGCCACAATATATTAATGTTTAATTGGCAGGGGCAGTAGGAATCGAACCCACACCAAAGGTTTTGGAGACCTCTATTCTACCGTTAAACTATGCCCCTAAGATGAATCTTTTCTTTAATAATGAATGTTATTTTCGCTTCGCGAAAAAACAATGGTGGAGGGGGGCAGATTCGAACTGCCGAACCCTAAGGAGCGGATTTACAGTCCGCCGCGTTTAGCCACTTCGCTACCCCTCCATATTAAGAAGAAAAACAGTGCCGGCGAGAGGACTTGAACCCCCAACCTACTGATTACAAGTCAGTTGCTCTACCAGTTGAGCTACACCGGCTAAAAAATGAAACAAAAATGGTGGCTCAGGACGGAATCGAACCGCCGACACATGGATTTTCAGTCCATTGCTCTACCAACTGAGCTACTGAGCCAATAAGGTTTACGGCTTCCACTAAACTTCGAATCTCTTCATCAGCTCCATCACTCACATCCTCACGTATTGACATACGCTCCGGTGTTCGCTCAGTCGCTTCTTCGACCTTCTCGTTTATTGAAACCCTTTTACACTAAAGAAAGATAGTAGTGTAAATTAATCTTCAAAAATTAAATGGCGGTCCGGACGGGACTCGAACCCGCGACCTCCTGCGTGACAGGCAGGCATTCTAACCAACTGAACTACCGGACCAATTTTTTTCACGTAGTGAAAATAAACAACCTTGAACTTTTCTTAAGAACAAAGTAAATACTTCAAAGGAAATTTGGTTGCGGGGACAGGATTTGAACCTGCGACCTTCGGGTTATGAGCCCGACGAGCTACCAGACTGCTCCACCCCGCGATAATAATATAAATGGTGGAGGATGACGGGATCGAACCGCCGACCCTCTGCTTGTAAGGCAGATGCTCTCCCAGCTGAGCTAATCCTCCGAATAATGTTCATATATTTTATATGAAAGTAAGTTATTTTCGCTTTGCGAAAAAACTTTGATGACCCATACGGGATTCGAACCCGTGTTACCGCCGTGAAAGGGCGGTGTCTTAACCGCTTGACCAATGGGCCTATATATATTTAAATAGTGGCGGAGAGCAAGGGATTTGAACCCTTGAGACAGCTTACACCGCCTACACGATTTCCAATCGTGCTCCTTCGGCCACTCGGACAGCTCTCCAAAATGGCTCCGCAGGTAGGACTCGAACCTACGACCGATCGGTTAACAGCCGATAGCTCTACCACTGAGCTACTGCGGATTAATATACAAAGCCTGGCAACGTCCTACTCTCACAGGGGGAAACCCCCAACTACCATCGGCGCTGAAGAGCTTAACTTCCGTGTTCGGCATGGGAACGGGTGTGGCCTCTTCGCCATCATTACCAGACATTTGTGACAAAAACTATTATACTAGTTATGAAGAATATTTCAAGTCTTTTTCAAAACTTATATATTCCTTCAAAACTAGATAACGATTTAAACAATTCAATTCACTGACGTTCGCTTAAATATTAGGTTAAGTCCTCGATCGATTAGTATCTGT
>NZ_VOQF01000009.1 GCF_007994985.1 Metabacillus litoralis
CCCACAGGCGCTTGCGCCGAGGAGGCTTAGCTTCCTCCCCGCGGAAAGCAAATGTCTGCAGCGAAATGGAACGAACTTGTTTCTTTGCTTAACTGAGTTTAAATTTATTCGTCTTTTTGTATGACATCTTTAATTATGTCCCAGCCTTTTTCCTATTACATTTTTTCAGGAGCAGAAACACCAATTAGTGTTAGTGCATTTTGTAGTGTCACTTGTGTTGATTTCATTAATGCAAGTCTTGCACGACTTTTTTCGATATTCTCTGAATCAAGCACTTTTTCAGCATTATAAAAGCTGTGTAAAGTTGATGCTAAATCATAAATATAATTTGTGATTCGGTGTGGAATACGTTTTTGTGCAGCTTCTGTTACAGCTTGTGGGAATTCACCTAATTTTTTCAGTAGATCAAATTCCTTTTCAGATGAAATTTCATCTAGCTTTAAGTTGTCTTCAAAAGTAAGTCCTTGCTCTTCACCTTGGCGAAGCATGCTGCAAATACGTGCATGTGCATATTGAGCATAATAAACTGGATTTTCATTCGATTTTGAAACAGCTAAATCAAGGTCAAAATCCATATGTGTATCAGCACTTCTCATTGCAAAGAAGTAACGAACAGCATCAAGACCAACTTCTTCAATTAAGTCTCTCATTGTTACAGCTTTACCAGTACGTTTACTCATCTTCATTTTTTCGCCATCTTTATAAAGATGAACAAGCTGAATGATTTCAACCTCTAACGTATCTTTACCATACCCTAGCGCTTCAATTGCCGCTTTCATACGCGGAATATAACCATGATGGTCAGCACCCCATACATTAATAAGCTTTGTAAATCCACGATCAAGCTTGTCCTTATGATAAGCAATATCAGGAGTTAAGTACGTATAAGATCCATCATTTTTAATCAGTACACGATCTTTGTCATCACCAAATGTTGTTGAGCGGAACCATGTTGCTCCCTCTTCTTCATAAATATGACCTTTATCCTTTAACGCTGCTAAAGCAGTATCAATTTTTCCATTATGATATAAAGATGTTTCTGAATACCATACATCAAATGGAACACGGAACTCCTCTAAGTCAGCATTCAGCTTACCCATTTCATATTTCAAGCCATATTCTCTAAAAAAGCTTAAACGCTCTTCACTAGATTGGTTAGCATATTGATCACCAAATTCTTCAGCAAGCTTTTTACCAATACCCACTATATCTTGACCATGATATCCATCCTCAGGCATCTCAGCGTCCTTGCCTAAAGCTTGTAAATAACGAGCTTCAACTGAACGAGCTAAATTATTAATTTGATTTCCCGCATCATTAATATAATATTCACGTGATACATCATAGCCTGCTTTTGATAATACATTACATAAAGAATCCCCTACAGCTGCTCCACGTGCATGTCCTAAATGCAGATCACCAGTAGGATTTGCTGAAACAAACTCAACCTGTAGCTTTTCATTATTACCAACATTTGTATCACCATAGCTTGTTCCTGCTTTTAAAATAGATGGAATTAAATCAGTTAAATAGCTATTATTCATATAAAAATTAATAAACCCAGGTCCAGCAATTTCAATTTTATCGATAGAGCCCTTCTCTTTATCAAAATTAGCAACAATTTCATCAGCAATCATACGAGGTGCTTTTTTTGCAACTCGTGCAAGCTGCATCGCCATATTTGTTGAATAATCACCATGTGCTTTTTCTTTTGGAAGCTCTAATAATACATCAGGAATCTGCGCTTCTTCTGCTAAACCAGCCTTTAAAACTGCTGCTTTCACTTCATCTTTTAACCGTTCTTTTACTTGCTCAACTATGTTCATTTGTTATCCTCCTTATACGAAATCATTAGTTTATGTACATGCTTTTCATTTTCATCTATTTGCAAATCATATAAAATAACGAGCCTATCTTCAAGCTCTGTTTTTTCAAATTGTAATGTATGTGTAAATGTTTGAAGCTGTAATTTCCCAAAAGGAGTGCCATAGTCTGTCACTGTTGGTATCGCTTGAATAAAGCGTTGCTTCATAGTCACAGCACCAGATCGCATAACAACGACCTCATCGTCGCCAATCTTCACAGTTGTTCTCACAGATCCAAGCTCATGCTTTTCATTATATCGAAGGTAAATGGAACGACCTTTTTCGATATACTCTCCTGTTGTTGCTACTTCAATCTTTTCAATATCATGATCTTTCTCATTATGAATTTCTGAAACAACATTAATGGAAACAGGTGTGCTTTCTGTCATATCGACACTCCCTTTTCATTCATATCCTTAACTTTAATAGTATAAAGAACGATTTGCAACTGCGCAAGATGGGATTGTTGATATTGCAGGGAAATTCTCCTTAAATTGGGGAGTGTTCCAAGTAAATGGAACGTTGTTTATGATGTTATTTGCTGTTTGGTGGAGTTTATTTGCTAAAGTAGGCATTTTATTTGCTGATTTGTTCTGTTTATTTGCTATTTATTTGATTATATTTGCCGAAATAGCCAATATATTAGAAATGCGACATAATTCGACATCAAAAAACTCTCTGCAACCTCCTCGATGACGCATCAAAAAAGCGGCTAGTCATGAGCTAGCCGCTTTTTTAACGTTATTTCCCGATAAACTGCTGAGTCCAATAGTTACCGCTCGAAACAAATCCCACACCAATATGTGTAAAGTTCCCACTTAAAATGTTTTTACGATGACCTGAGCTATTCATCCATGCATTTACAACCTCTTCCGGGGTACGCTGACCTTTAGCAATATTCTCACCTGCTGCTCGGTAGCTGATGCCAAATTTCTTCATCATATCAAAAGGCGAACCGTACGTCGGACTTGTATGTGAAAAATAATTATTTCTTTGCATATCTAAAGACTTTTCACGTGCCACTTTACTAAGAGCTGGATCAACCTTTAAAGCTGACAATCCATTTTTAGCACGCTCCTGATTAGTTAATTCTACTACCTGCTGCTCAAATTGATTAAGCTGGTATCCTGCTATTTCACTTGATGTGTCTTCTTTTTGAGTAGGCTGCTGCTGAACAGGCTGTTGAGTAGGTTGTGTAACAGGTGTTGTCACCGGTTGTTGTTCAACTTTTTGTGTTTCTACTGGTTGCTGTTGAATGCGAATATTTTTAAAATACTTCTCAAATAAAGCATTAATTTGTTCTGAACTCAGATTACTAGATTTATAAGTATATACCTTCGTATAAGTCGTATTTGAGGCTGCATCCGCTTTATTCGTTAAAGGGTTTGCCATCAATATTGCTGCACTAGCAACGATTGATACGATTAGTTTCTTTTTCATTTTGTTTATCCTCCCTCATTTTCATTCTTCTCTAACTTTCGCAAGTATCGTAACATGCGGTTTTTTGTCATAATTGAGGGAGATTTTAGCAAAACTCAAAAATAGATTACTTTCTAGGAAAAATGACATATAAGTATTTATTCTTTTACAGGAAAAATATAAGATCATTAAAAATTTCAATCTATGTAATAGTTACTAGTTTTCAGAAATAAATGGGATAACATCCAATTCTTTAGTTAAATATGATGGTTGACAAGTTTTTATTATTCTTTAAATATGACAAAATATATCCTCATGGTTACAGGATATTACAGGTTGTCACAATAAAAATGGGGTCAGACCCCAAGAGTCTGACCCCATTCCATAAACTATTATCCTTTTTTCTGTACCCAACCAAGAATCATTTCTCTTAAAATTTTACTAGCTGTATTAGCTGTTTGTTCTGATGGGTCGTAGATTGGTGCTACTTCAACCAAATCAGAGCCAACAACACGTACATCAGAAGCTGCTATTGCGTGAATTGAAGCTAGTAGCTCTTTTGATGTGATTCCACCTGCATCAACTGTTCCTGTACCAGGTGCGTGTGCAGGATCTAACACATCGATATCGATTGTTACGTACACAGGACGTCCAGCAAGCTTCGGCAGTATTTCTTTAAGCGGCTCAAGTACTTCAAATTTCGAAATATGCATGCCTACTTCTTTTGCCCACTTAAATTCTTCTTTCATTCCTGAACGAATGCCAAAAGAGTACACATTAGTAGGTCCAATTAAATTTGCAATCTTTTTAATTGGTGTTGAGTGTGATAAAGGTTCACCTTCATAATCATCACGTAGATCTGTATGTGCATCCATATGAATGATTGCTAAATCAGGATATTTTTTATACATTGCCTTCATGACTGGCCAAGAAACTAAATGCTCTCCACCCATCCCTAACGGATACTTGTCATCCTTTAATAAAGAATCGATATACTCTTCAATCAATTCAATACTTTTTTGTGGATTACCAAATGGAAGGGGAATATCGCCTGCATCAAAGTATTTCACTTCATCTAGTTCTTTATCTAAATATGGACTATATTCTTCAAGTCCAATTGAAACTTCACGTATTCTTGATGGACCAAAACGCGAGCCTGGTCGATAACTAACCGTCCAATCCATTGGCATACCATAAATTACTGCTTCACTTTCCTCATAATTCGGATGACTTTTTATAAATACATTACCTGAATATGCTTCATCAAATTTCATGAAAAATTCCTC
Organism: Metabacillus litoralis; assembly: GCF_007994985.1. Taxonomy (GTDB): domain Bacteria; phylum Bacillota; class Bacilli; order Bacillales; family Bacillaceae; genus Metabacillus; species Metabacillus litoralis. The sequence continues at coordinate 4,571 of NZ_VOQF01000009.1, forward strand.
CGTTCTTTAAAAAAAGTGAGAGAAAGACCCCTCACCTCATTTCATCTATTCTGTTTTGTTTACATTGCATTTCAATTCTTGAGCCTCTTAAGCTTGACCGAGGCTTAACAGGCGATTACGCTTTTCTATTTGGCTAGCTTCATCGCCTAGCCCCTCGAGGTCTTAAGTTCCTCAAGAGTTGAAGGTAAAGAACACCTTCAATTCTTGAGCCTCTTAAGCTTGTCGGAGCTGAACAGGCGATTACGCTTTTCTTATTTAATCAAGTCACTTACAAACTTCGGTAATACAAAGCATGCTTTGTGAAGTTCTTTTGTGTAGTATTTTGTTTCGATTTCGTGGAAACGATCTTCGCTTACTTCTAGTGGATCGTATTTTTTTGATCCGATTGTGAATGTCCATAATCCACTTGGGTATGTTGGGATGTTTGCTGTATAAAGACGTGTGATTGGGAAGATTTCCTTCACATCACGTTGAACATTTGTGATAAGTTCTGGTGTGAACCATGGGTTGTCTGTTTGTGCAACAAATACGCCATCTTCTTTTAGCGCTTTTGAGATACCAGCATAAAAACCTTTTGTGAATAAGTTTACAGCAGGTCCCATTGGCTCTGTTGAATCAACCATAATCACGTCATATTCATTTTCGCTTTCTGCAATATGCATGAAGCCATCGCCAACTTTTACATCAACACGTGGGTCATCTAATTTCCCTGCAATTTCTGGAAGGAATTTCTTTGAATACTCAATAACCTTCCCATCGATATCAACAAGTGTTGCTTTTTTTACTTGAGGGTGTTTAAGAACTTCGCGAATAACTCCTCCGTCTCCACCACCAACAACAAGTACATTTTCAGGGTTTGGGTGTGTAAATAAAGGTACATGAGCTACCATTTCGTGATAAACAAATTCGTCTTTTTGAGAAGTCATGACCATTCCGTCTAGGAAAAGCATATTACCAAACTCTTCTGTTTCAACCATTTCTAAATATTGAAAATCAGTTTGTTCTGTATGTAACGTTTGTTTTACTTTTAACGTAATTCCAAAATTCTTTGTTTGTTTTTCTGTGTACCATAATTCGCTCATTCTTTTACCATCCTTTCAACCAGCTTTTACTATACGTTTATCCTTACTCTTTAAATTTAAAACTTTTGTCTTGGTTAAGTCTTTAACATAGCCAAAAAACCTAAAGTGAAAGGCACGATCGTATATAGCTTGTCTCATATTATTTTAACCGGTTGATCTCACGAGCATCCGGTATATTTTCTATTTGTTTTTTTGTTATCGAAAAAGATTTTTTGCTTTATAAAAACTACCTGTTATTTCTTTAAAGCTATAGTTGAATCTAGCAGAAAATCAAGGAAAAATCTATGACTTTTTATCAAAATGTTTAAAAAGCTCCTAAAAAACTCATAATGGCTAATAGTATACACGTCCGTAAATAAAAATAAGGAGGTGAGCAGGTTGGATGTTATTACTCCTAAACGTATAAAAATCACATTAAAAACAATTCGTGCTCTCACATTTATAGGGTTATTATTCTTTGTTTTTTTATCAACTGTTATTTTAAGTGTTGTATTATATGCGAAGTGGCAAGGTCCTCCTTCTTTAGCAGTGCCACAATCAACAATTATTTATGCAAATGACGGTTCTACAATAGGTGAGCTCCATAATGGCCAAAAGCGTTATTGGGTAAATCTTGATTCTATTTCTGAGCATGTACTCAACGCCACATTAGCCATTGAGGATCAAAATTTCCATGAACATAATGGATTTGATTATAAACGAATAGCAGGAGCAGCACTTGCTGATCTTAAAGCAATGGCGAAGGTTCAAGGTGCCAGCACAATAACACAGCAGTATGCTCGTAATCTATATTTAGAGCATGAGAAAACCTGGAAGAGAAAATTTAATGAAGCATTATATACGATTCGATTAGAGCAAAACTATAGTAAGAATCAAATTTTAGAAGGCTATTTAAATACGATTTATTATGGTCATGGTGTATATGGAATAGAAGCTGCTGCTAATTATTATTTTGGAAAAAGTGCCAAGGAATTAACATTAGCTGAAGCTGCACTTCTCGCAGGAATTCCGAAAGGACCTAATCTTTATTCTCCTTATATTAATAAAGAAAAAGCTGAAAAGAGACAGTCAATTATTCTGGAAATTATGAAGAAAGAAGACTACATTACGGAAAAAGAACTTGATACTGCGGTAAATCAAAAGCTTGTTTATAAAATAAAAACAAATAATATCCAAAAGGGTATTGCTCCTTATTTTCAGGATGCTATGATGAGTTCTTTAGAAAATGAGCATCAAATTGATGAACAGATGGTCCAAACACAAGGATTAAAAATTTACACTACATTGGATCCTAACATGCAAGAAATTGCTGAGAAACTTGTTGAACAATCGATCGATGAAAAATCAGATATTCAAGCAGGATTTGTAGCCATGGATCCTAAAACAGGCTATGTGAAGGCATTAATAGGTGGTCGTGATTATGCTGAAAGTCCTTTTAACCGGGCAACACAAGCTAAAAGACAGCCTGGATCTTCTATAAAGCCTTTACTTTATTATGCCGCTGTAACAAAAGGATTTACTCCTTCAACGGAAATGAAGAGTGAGCCAACATCCTTTACGTATGATAATGGCAAAGCAAATTATAAACCAAGTAATTACAACGACTATTATGCTGATGATTTTATTACAATGCTTGAAGCGATTGCTTTATCTGATAATATATTTGCTGTTAAAACCCATATGTTTATCGGAATGGAAGAGCTCGCAAAAACAGGGGAACTCTTTGGACTGTCATCAAAAATCAAACAAATTCCATCAACAGCATTAGGAACATCTCCTGTTCGCCTTATTGAGCTTGTTAATGCATATGGAATGCTTGGAAATGGCGGTAATAAGATTACTCCGAAGTTTGTGACAAAAATTGAAAATGCTGATGGTGAGGTCATCTACAAACCAGATAAAACAAAGGAGCAGCTTTTAAATGAACAAGCTGCATTTGTAACAACTCATATGATGACAGGAATGTTTGATACATCCTTAAATAGTTATACATCTGTTACAGGACATAGTATTGCTGATTCTTTAACAAGAGAATATGCTGGGAAATCCGGGACCACCTCAACAGACAGCTGGATGGTTGGTATGTCTCCTCAATTAGTTACTGGTGTTTGGACAGGATATGATAAAGGTAAAACGATTAATCTTGTTCAAGAACGAAGCTATGCCAAAAATATTTGGGCAACATTTATGGAAAAAGCATTAGACGATCAATCAGTAAAAGCCTTCACACCACCAGATGGCGTTGTTGGTGCATATGTTAATCCTGAAAGTGGAAAACTCGCTACAAAGGGTTGTCCTGTTAAAAGATATACCTATTTCATCACGGGAACCGAGCCAACTGACTATTGTGAAGATCATATCGATGAAGTTGAAGAAAATGATGCAAACGAAAACAAGCAAGAAGAAGATCGTTGGTTTGATAAGCTATTTAAATGGTGGGATTAAAGCATATTGATAACAATAAAAAACCCCGAGCAAAGGATGCTCGGGGTTTTTTATGTCCTAGTTTTATAAAACTGTAATCTTAGTCTACTAATTTTATGGAATAACCACAAGAAATTCCCTTGTTGTTCACTGAATTGTCACACTTTAGCCACATATTTCCCTCTTATTAACATATTCACTTGCAAGACATCCAGCAATATCACCTGGAAGCCTTGCCACATCTTTTAGTAGTTTTAACTATGATTTGTTTTAAGATCATCCTTTAATTTTTGCTCAGACAAATTCCACATGTCTTCATTATGATTATGTAAATATCTCGCAAGAATATCTTTTGAACGATCATCCATATGATCAACAATAATATGACGCTTCATTGATTTATCCATACGATTCACATGCTCTGGAAGAGATTTATAGCCTCGTCGTATTGAACGGTCTACTGTAAGCTCACAAGCTGTTACACCTGCATAGTACGGTCCCTCTGCTTTACGATCAATCGTTACCCAAACGAGCCAATACGGCTTCCCATTTGGTACCTCTTCTTTTGTTTTAAGAAACTTAATTCCTTTTTCTACAACACTTCTTGCATGCATAGCCCCTATATCAACAAATGCTTCATCTTCTTCAATATCTATAAAAACAGGTGATACATTATCTAGACTTAATGCACCAATGCCAAATCCTCCATGACCATCTGTTGGATCATTTTTTATAATATTAAAGCCAATGCTTTTTTTCTTTTTATCTTGTTCCATATGAAATCCTCCTTCTAAAATAACTCTATAGATATGTTTTTGAGCTTGATAATAAGTTCAGGCTCATATGCTTAGATTATGGTTAAAAAAATGGACTAAGTATTAAATGAATGATGCTCATGACAATTGTTCTGCCAATTTCTAAAAACGGGTGAATTGTATAAGAATCTAATGGAGTTATCACTAAAATAAGGAAAACAACAATTCCATAGCTTTCATATTGAGTCATTTTTGATCTGATATGAGCTGGTACAAGATCTTCAATGATTCTATATCCGTCTAGAGGTGGAAAAGGCAGCAAGTTGAATAAAAATAACATCACATTAAGTGAAACAAAAAGGCTAAAAAACAGTTCTAATTGTTCCGCATAATTTCCTGGTAGCATTGTCAATAAGCCTGATACATATAGTATGTTCACAATTGCTGTTCCTAAAAGAGCTAGCAATAAATTACTAAGTGGACCTGCAACTGATACTAATACACCAGCAAGTCGAGGTCTTTTAAAAAAGAAGCGATTAACAGGTACTGGCTTTGCCCAACCAAATCCAGCGATAAAGATTAAAATGGTACCGATTGGATCTAAATGTGCAAGTGGTGAAAGGGTCAGCCTTCCTTGTCTTTGTGCGGTTGGGTCACCAAATTTATAGGCAACAAACGCATGTGCAAATTCATGAAGAGTAAAGGCTACAATTAAGGTGATCACAACATACGGAATCATTTCTAAAGGAAATGCTAAAAAGCTGCTAAAATCGTTCATTTATTTCTCCTTTGATATGTTAGTAAAGGCTTAAAAGCACCAGATAACTAGTGTAGCTGTTTGTTGATTTCCTCTCCAGGTTGCTCGCTTTCCGCGGGGCGTGCGGTGAGCTTCCTCGGCGCACAGCGCCTGTGGGATCTCACCTGTCCCGCTGCACCCGCAGGAGTCTCGCACCTTCCGAGAAAATCAACTTACGTAGTTTTTGTTTTTAAAATATATTAAACACAACAAGTTTGTTTTAAACCCCTTTTAATTTGAACCAACATGTAGTAAAACATTATTCATATAGCATAAAGTGTACAAATCTATTAAGTAAAGATACCCACCAAGCTTTGTACATTACTATTTGCTTCTTAGTATTTAATAGAGGACAAAGAAAAGTTTTGAAACCCGTGAAATAAATTAAACACATATCACTATGTACCAATCTCTATATCCTTCTACCTTAACATGTAATGCAATCTATTTTCGAATAAAGTATACTATATTTAAGGATCAATTTCTTGTACAAATGCTTTTGATAGGTTGTTTATACATATTTTTTTATCGACATCATTCACGGAATTTTATAAAAAGGAGAGAGTACAATGCCATATGTAACAGTTAAAATGCTAGAAGGCCGAACAGAGGAACAAAAAAAAGCTTTAGTTGAGAAGGTTACAGCAGCTGTATCTGAAACAACAGGTGCTCCTGCAGAGAAAATTGCGATCTTTATCGAAGAAATGAGCAAAAACAATTATGCATTAGGTGGTAAACGTTTAAGTGACGAATAGATAGATATATAAATGAAAATCTGATTCACCAGATATAAAAGAGGAAGCCATTTAAAGGTTTCCTCACTTTTATTACTAGCAAAAACAAAACAGGAATTAGTGATCAATGCTTTAAATTGTCATTTAGTTTACGATTTGATGCAATATCATCTTCTCCATCAAGAAGATGCTTCATGCCACGAACAAGGGTATCATCCTCAAGCAGGCTCCAAATGTGATAACCAAAGTCCTCACGCTTTAATAGCACTTCTTCTAACACCTGTACTGTGCCAAAATCATTTAGTTCATGAGCGCGGCTAATTGTTTTTCTCATCATGCCTTGAATTTTAATTTCATGTTCTAGGTCATTTCTTAGAAAGTCTCTCATTGTGTAGCGACCTTCTACTTCATGCTTAATATATGAAAGCTCATGCTGAGTAACAGGGTGAGCGGTTGGCACCATCCCTAAGCGTGCAACTCTTTCACCAATCATATCAATATGCTTTTTTGTTACATCAATATGTTCATCTAAAATATGATGTAAGCTACCGAATGACTCTGCTCCTTCTGTTAACCAATGATGTTTCGTGTATTGGTTCATTGCCACATTTAATGCACAATTATGTTCATCTAGCTGCAAGCCCATCTCCTGACGTGTTTCGTAAGGTAAACTAATCCCACTACCTTCTTTTCTTGCCATCCTTGGTTCTTGACGTAAAATCATTTTGTCTTGGTGGTTTGACTGATGTCCTGGCATTTGAGGATCAAAGCCTGTTTTGTTTAATTTAAATTCATCATGTGAAAAACCTTGATTATCATGTGATTCCATATGATCACTCCTTTTTATCTGTTTTACACAGATAGTGTGCACAAGGAGCGAGATATTATGAATAGAGAACTAAAAAAAGCCGCCACATCGAATTAATGTTGGGCGACTTCATTTTTTATAATATCTTTTACTTTTTCAATATATAGATATGCTTCATTCACTTCTTCCTCAGTGTAGCGCTGCTTGCTCTTTAACGTGAATACCTTTTCTTTTACTTCTTTTTTTGAATGCCCTTCAAAGTAAAGAATGGTTGAAACAAGCTCTAGAAAGCGTGAACTTTGTTCATTTAAATTCAACATACAGTCTTTTAGTGGTGGTAAATCTAAATCATAATGTCCTAAAAAATCACTTCCAGCGTCTGTTAGTGAATAACGATACTGAAAATAACCACCCTTTTTTTCATGAATTTCATTTAAGAAGCCTAAATTACAAAGCTCTTCAATACGAAGAGTTAATTCCTCTGAGTAAGGTCCATAAAAATGGAAATTATATTTTTCATAGAAAGGAAGCTCTATTTTCTTTGCAATATAAATCATCTTTTGTAACTTTTTCCGACCAATGATTTCCCCAGCTGATGAGATTACTTCCATCAGCTTAGCATGTTCTTTCATCAAAGCCCCGTCATCTCCTAACATCTCTTTGTTTCTATCATTATGACTATTTCTTTATATTTAATAATTCAAGGATTCTCTTTTTTGCCGTTCGTTTTGTTGATAAATCCTCGATTAAGTCTAGTGGAAAATATAATTTATGATCTGTTCTTCTTTTACCGGATATGGCATCAACAATTTCTGATTGTCTTGATAACTCTTTTAAATCACCATTTGGCATTAATAAATGAATAGGCAGTCTCTCTTCTTCTTCACCTGGACGATAGAAGTCATATGGCAGATCAGAGGATGAATCAACAACTAGATAATATTCTGGATCAATTCCAGCTTTTTTAAATAGTGTTGTTAACTCAATTAATGTCATCATTTGAATATTAGGATTAAATTCAACAAACTTAAATAATTGGCGATTCATGAATCTTCTACATAAATCACTCAAAATCGGATCAGTTTCCTCAAGCCATGCTTGAAAATAATAGAGAATGATTGATTCATCTAACTTTAAATAGTCTTCTAAAGTTAGTTCATCTTCAAATATAGAATAAAAATGTATAGGATTATGTTTAAAGGAATAAAATTCGTGATGCAGTTGTTTTGCTCGATGGAGAATTTTAGTAAGGATAACTTCAGCGCTTCTAGTAACTGGGTGAAAATAAACCTGCCAGTACATTTGATAACGACTCATAATATAATCCTCAACAGCATGCATTCCACTACTTTTAATCACCACTTGATCTTCTCTTGGACGCATAACACGAAGAATACGTTCCATATCAAAATGACCGTAGCTAACACCTGTATAGTAGGCATCTCGTTGTAAGTAATCCATTCGATCGGCATCAATCTGACTAGATATTAAACTTACAACCTGTTTCTTTTCATAAGTTTTGGCAATAACTTCAGCAACCTTCTTCGGAAAGCTATTATCGACTTTACTTAAAACAGCATGAACCTCAGTATCACCTAAAATAATTTTCTGCGTAAAATCTTCATGATCCAGATGAAAAACTTTTTCAAATGAATGGGAAAAAGGACCATGTCCTAAATCATGCAAAAGTGCTGCACAAAGACATAATAATCTTTCTTCATCATCCCATTCAGGACGACCATTAAATACATCATCAACAATACGTCTTACAATTTCATATACCCCTAGAGAGTGGTTAAATCGGCTATGCTCAGCACCATGAAAGGTTAAGTATGTTGTGCCTAACTGACGGATTCTTCGCAAACGTTGGAATTCCTTCGTTCCAATTAGATCCCAAATAAGCTTGTCACGTACATGTATATAGCGGTGAACGGGATCTTTAAAAACCTTTTCTTCAGACAACTTTTCATTTAGCATTGTCTTTCCCTCTTCCGTTCTATCATTTTTAAGGATGTTTTCGTAACTAAATCGACTGCTTTTATTATATCGACTTCAACTCGACATGAACACCCATAATTTGCGATTGTTTTTTATGAAAGCTGTTTTAATAAGTTGATAGGTAGTAAGGAGTTTGCTCCCACTATGATGAATCCAGAAGCTAGTATGAATTCTTTATAAACTCAATAAAAAAATCACCTTTGTAAAAAGTCACAGAGGTGATTTTATTTTGCTAGTTTTTTTTCGATTTTCTCGATTAACTCGTCTTCAGTTGGGGCCGAAACTGGGCGATTGTTTACAAAGGCAAAGGATTTCTTTCTCCCAGGACCACAATAGGATTGACAAGCAATATCTATCTTAGCTTCTGAATCTATTTTATTTAAACGAGGAACAAGCGTTTTTATATTAGTTGCTTGGCAATCATCACAAATACGAAATTCATTTGCCATCATTATCGATCCTTTCTCAACTTTCATGGACTACTTGATACATCCTATATACACAAAATGAAACTATCTTTAGTTTTCATTTTTGAATTCATTCGTTTTTGCACTAAAAGGTATTTTACCTTTAATTAAGTGTACATGCAAGTAAACCATCATGATAAATAACACTTTTCTATTCCATTTCCGGTTACTTTTCCCTGTTGTTGAAGATAAATAATAGATTAAAAAAGTGTAAGAAAACTTTATGTTTTTTAAGCATAAAGAAAAAAATCTACTATCCTCTTAAGATGTTTGTATAAAACATTGGAAAATTGTCCATGCTATTGACAGTGAAATACTACATTTAAAAAACATCTATTTATATAGGGAGTTGGAAAAAAATGAAACAAAGACAAGATGCATGGTCAGAAGAAAATGATTTATTACTAGCTGAAACAGTTTTACGACATGTTCGTGAAGGCAGCACACAGCTAAATGCTTTTGAAGAAGTTGGAGATAAATTAAACCGCACATCTGCTGCTTGTGGCTTTCGCTGGAACGCAGTTGTAAGACATGATTATGAAAAAGCTCTTCAACTAGCAAAAAAACAACGCAAACAACGTATGAGAGCACTTGGAAAAGGACAACCAGTCAAAAAACAATTATTATATACACCAGATATGCCAGAAGGAGCAGAAGTTAATTCTGACGTCGATTTTGATGAGCAAGAAGAACTTACTATGATGTCAGCTTTAGAGAGTCATATGGCAGAGGTTATGCCTGAAGATGAGGATGTCAAAACAAATCTATCATCTCCAGCTCCAGTACCTAAAGTAGCTCCACAGCCAGCTATGAACATCAATAAAACATCTAATCTAAACCAATTTGTTCCAGCTACTGGTCGGTTAACAATGAAGCAAGTTATTTCATTTTTACAGTCCTACCAATCAAGCAATGAGCACTCTGAAGCACTTGTAAGTGAAAATAGACGTTTAAAGCGTGAAAACCAAGAGCTTTATGCTCAAAATGAGGAACTAAGTAAAAAGGTTGCAAGACTAGAACAAGACACAGTAACTGTTCAAGAAGACTATGAAACATTAATGAAAATCATGAACAGAGCAAGAAAACTAGTGTTATTTGATGAAGAAGATCGCTCTGTATCTACAACCTTTAAAATGGATCGCAATGGCAATTTGGAAAAAATGGCTGAATAAACAATTAATGGGTATATTAATAGAAACAAAAAGACGTGGAAGCTTCACGTCTTTTTATTATTAAAAAGTTATCTGAGTGAATTTTGAAACTTAGTACATCCTAAAATCGTAAACATATACATAATAGATTAATTTTTGAGAGGAAGTCTTGTGTTACCACTGGTATATAGTCTAAGGATGACATTTCTTCTTACGCTTTAATCGATAGAATCAATGCTTGTAACAGCTCATTCGTATAATTTGTACAATTTTTCAAAAAAGGGTCTTCAAGTAAGTATAAAAAGGCAGGGATTTAGATGGAAACTAAGGTTTGGTTAGAAACTGAGCTAAAAGGAATAGAAAGCTGGGAGAAGGACCAAAAAGGAATTTGGTTTTGGGAAAGAATTGGTAGACTTCCTTTTAAAATATTAGATAAATTAACTCCAAATTTCATTCAAAAAAAGATTAGTGTTTTGCTTGATGAACTTGGTCAATTTGTACAAAATGGTGGACAATATTTAACACAGGAAAAATTAATACTAGCTAGAATTAACAAGCACTCCGAAAATGAAATTACAGCTATTTCTGAAATCGCAACTCTACCTTTAATGACAATGGATCAAATTGGTCAAGATCTAAAAACAAATCGTAGTAATCTTGCGACAATACAGGGAGCCACTACTGGAGTTGGAGGAATCTTCACCCTAGCAATCGATATTCCCGTTTTATTAGGTTTATCCCTTAAAACTCTCCAAGAAATTGCTATTGCATATGGTTACGATCCAAAAGATCGTGAAGAGCGAATTTTCATCTTAAAATGTCTGCAGTTTGTATCAGCAGATATTGTTGGAAAACAAGCAATCTTAAATGAGTTATCATCCTACTATGGTCAAGATAAGGCAGCTAAAAGTGAGATGATATCACAGCTTCAAGGCTGGCGTGAGGTTGTTTATACTTACCGAGATCAATTTGGTTGGAAAAAGCTTCTCCAAATGGTCCCTATCGCAGGCATTCTCTTTGGAGCGATGACTAACCGCTCAATGATTCATGATATATCAGAAGCAGGGATTATGTTGTACAGAAAAAGAAGAATACTAGAAAAGCTAGACTTGGTTCAAAGCGAATAAAATGCAACGTTGCATAGAAAAGTCAGCTACCTTAAATTGATAGCTGACTTTCTATTTTATATTTTCGAAAAAACCTTCTCATTTCGATCATTCATTCTGAGTAAATTTTGTTGAAAAAGCAGCTGTTCATCAGGTGTTAATGAAGACGAAATTATTTGCTCACTGTGATTTTTCAATGTTAGTAAAAGCTCTAACAACAGTTTTTCAACCGTTAAATCTATTTGAAGCAGATCCGCAAGTGATGACATTGTACTAGGCTTTATTAAAGGAAAAGTAAACTTTGTTGAAGCATCTTTTAAGGAAAGTTCGTAAAATTGTCTTATTAAATCTGCCCGATCTTCTCCGCTTTCAGATACACACAGATATATTTGGACCGCTATTCCACCTCTAAGTCTTCTTTGAGAAATACCAGCAAACTTTTTGCCATCTATACTTAAATCATAGCTCCCAGGGCAATAAGATCCAACAATTTCACGAGCCTCTATCTTTGCTCCATGCTTTTTGAACATATATTTAATTAATTCGAGCATAGCATCATACCCTCGATTAATGTCTATACCCTTCTCACTATCAGGAAAAATCAGTGATATATTCAACACATTACGATCTAAAACAACAGCTAGTCCACCAGAATTCCGGACAATCACCTTGTAGCCACTTTGATTCAGAAATTCTACTCCATCCTTCAAAAATGGAAGCTTTGTATCTTGAATACCTAGAACAATCGTATCGTGATGAATCCAGGTCCTTGCAACTGCAGGAGATACAGCTTTCCCTACACTTGCACATAATGTATCATCAATCGCAAATGAATGCTGGGCATCGAATTGTGGTCCTAGGCTTGAATGATCAATATAACGCCATTGTGGCTGATGAATTAATGAAGCTGAAGAGATTAACATATTCATATTTTACTCCCATTAACAAAATAATTATCTCATTATATCATTTACGAAGGTTTATGGTAGACGTCATTATAAAAGGAATGTTTAAAGGGGATTTTTGCAAGCTTTTTTGGTTTGGAATAAACACATTGCTTTTCTAACCTTTGTGAACTGTATAGTTTACTTGCACAAAAATTTTGAGGGCCAGATCCTTATTGGGGTCTGACCCCCCTGCTACTTTTTAAGCTTGAGCTGCAGTGATTAATGCCAATTTATATACATCTTCTGCATTACAGCCACGTGATAAGTCATTTACTGGCTTGTTTAATCCTTGTAGGATAGGGCCAACTGCTTCAAAATTACCTAAGCGTTGAGCAATTTTGTAGCCGATGTTACCTGCTTCAAGGCTTGGGAATACGAATATATTCGCATCTCCTTTAATAACAGAATCAGGAGCTTTCTTTTGTGCTACAGATGGAACAAATGCAGCATCGAATTGGAATTCACCATCAAGAACAATGGATGGATTCAGTTGTTTTGCGATTTCAACTGCATTTGAAACTCTTTCTGTCTCTGGTGATTTTGCCGATCCTTTTGTTGAGAAGCTTAACATCGCAACACGTGGTTCAATATTAAACATTTTTGCTGTTTCCGCACTAGCAATGGCAATTTCCGCCAGATCTTGGCTATCTGGTGAAATATTAATTGCACAATCAGCAAAAACATATTTTTCATCACCACGAACCATGATAAATACACCAGAAGTCTTTTTAATTCCTTCTTTTGTTTTAATAATTTGTAAAGCCGGGCGTACTGTGTCTGCAGTAGAATGCACAGCACCACTTACAAGACCATGTGCTTTACCTAGATGAACAAGCATTGTTCCAAAGTAGTTTTCATCTAAAAGAATTTTACGTGCATCTTCTTCCGTTGCTTTTCCTTTACGTCTTTCAACAAATGCTGCTACAAGCTGGTCCATTTCTGGATATGTATGAGGATCTAATACTTCTACACCATCTAATGTTAAATTAAATTCATTCGCTTTGTTTGTTACCTCTTGTTGATTACCAATAACAATCGGATGTAAAATACCTTCTCCAGCCAAACGATTAACAGCTGTTAAAATTCTTTCATCTAATCCTTCTGGAAAAACAATTTTAACTTGTTGTCCGCTCACTTTTTCTTTTAATGTCGCAAATAAATCTGACACAAAAAAACCTCCTTTATTTGGTATGTGAATACCCTTCTTCCACTAGAATACTCCACTTATTCGTAATTTCAAACAATACAAACAGCTAATAACGCTTACATACAAAAGTCTTAAATTTCAAAATAAACTGAAAAGTACTTACCACTATAAAATGTGGGTATGTAATCCATTTCCACTTTTATAATTCACCAAAAAATGTAAAGTTACTCTTATTGGTGGTTATTTTGTTTTAATCAATCATAAAAGCTGATTACTAAGCAGATCAAAGTACATTGTTCTTTTGGAAATGGTGATTTCTTATACTTTGTTTTTTATCTTCGTACAGATTAGCACTTTATAAAGTCATGTTGCATTTTTTATAATAATATCTTCATGAGATAAATTTACTGTTTCTAGCAGATTATTAAGTCAATAAGCAACAATCTTTCAGAAAAGAGCCTTTCTCAAAGTTGGTTGCTATAGTGAAATGGAGCGGAAGACACTTGACTCCTGCGGGTGCAGAGGAAAGGCTGAGACCCCGCAGGCGTAGCCGAGGAGGCACAGCTTCCTCCCCGCGGAAAGCAAGTGTCTGAAGCGAAATGGAACGGATTTGCTACGATATTAAAACCTCCTTTCAGAAAACCCCATCCATAATAACTGTCTTTTGACTTAACTATATCCCTATTAACTTTCAAGTTTTATTCACAGAGATGTATGGACAAACTATGATATAGTAAAAGTGTATCTATAATGATTTTTTATTAGGAGTGAATATAAATGAGTGAAGCAGCACAAACACTTGATGGTTGGTATTGTTTACATGATTTTCGTTCAATAGATTGGTCTTCATGGAAGCTTTTAACTAATGAAGAACGACAAGAAGTAACCAATGAATTTCTAGGTTTACTTGAAAAATGGAATGTAACAGAAAATGATGAGCAAGGCACACACGCTCTTTATTCAATTGTTGGTCAAAAAGCAGATTTTATGATGATGATTCTACGTCCAACAATGGAAGAGCTTAACGACATTGAGCTTGAATTTAACAAAACAAAGCTTGCTGAATTTACCATTCCTACATACTCATATGTATCTGTTGTAGAGCTAAGTAACTATTTAGCCGGAGAAAGCAACGAAGATCCATATCAAAATCCACACATTCGCTCAAGGCTATATCCTAAGCTTCCACAAGCTAAATACTCATGCTTTTATCCAATGGATAAGCGTCGCCAAGGTGATGATAACTGGTATATGCTTGCAATGGATGAGCGTAAAGAAATGATGAGAAGTCATGGTTTAATTGGACGTTCGTATGCAGGGAAAGTAAAACAAATCATAACCGGCTCTGTAGGCTTTGATGACTACGAGTGGGGTGTAACACTTTTTGCTGATGATGTACTACAATTCAAAAAGCTTGTATATGAAATGCGTTTTGATGAAGTAAGTGCACGTTACGGAGAGTTTGGTTCTTTCTTTGTTGGAAATCTATTAAGTCCAACAAAATTAGATTCATTCTTTCATGTTTAATAGGCTTTAATATTTTTCGAGGTGTTCACTTTTGAAAAATATTTCGCTTTTGCTAAATTATGAGATGTAAAAGGATGACTCAGAAGGATTTTCAATAATCCTAACCTTTGAGCCATCCTTTTTTATGTTACTTCTTAACCGATATCTTTTTGATAGCAGTCAACTTGTTTGCCATTTTTAAACGGCTTCGTTTCAACATAATGAAATCCTCTTGACTCCCAAAATGACTTTGCCTGTTTATTTCCTCTCAAAATCCCTATACGAATAGCAGTTCTCCCCGTTTCCTTTAGATGATTTTCATATAATTGATAAGCACTTTTTCCATAGCCTTTTCCATGCTCGTCTCCCCTTATCATCAATAATCCAAGCCAGGGATATTTGTCCTTTGGATTTTCATCTATATAATCCACTATTCCTACATATCTATCTTCATTTTTAATAAAAAAGCTATGAGAATGTGAATTTAGAAATTCTTCTTTTAATTCTTCATTTGATCGTAGCTCGTTACCGTTTTCTAACACGTTATATTTTTTATTTGAAGAAACAATTTCGTGTACAATATGTAATTTTTCTTCTGACACTTTCTCAAATACAACAGAAATCATCTCAAATCCCACCTTATAAATTTTACTTTAAATGGCATAAGTTGTTTTTCCTATACATACCTATGAATGAGCAAAGATTGAAAAAAGAGCCCTTTTGCGACGATCGATGACCTTAGCAAAAAGGGTCGTTTTAGAAAATGGGGTTATTCCTTCTATCCGCTCAACGTTACAATTCATAGAATTCTGGCTGCTACAAATCACATTGTTTTTACTCTCCAGAACAATCAAATTGTCCTGGTGTACATTAAATTTTCAGGGAGGGTTTTTATAATGACTAACAAAAGATTTCAAGCTCAACCTTATGATATGACTGGTGTGCAAGGTACCCAAGCTACACCACAGCAACCGATGCAGCAGCAGGGAGTAGGTTACAATCCTTATGCTACATACGGGTATCCAGGTCAATACACTGCTCAACCAGGTTTTCAAGTACCACAATTTCCACAACAACAAGGGATTGCTCAAAACATCCCAGGTATGCTTCCTCTTGAGGAGTCATATATTGAGAATATTTTACGTTTAAATCGTGGTAAGATTGCAACAGTTTATATGACTTTTGAAAACAATCGTGAGTGGAATGCTAAAATTTTCAAAGGTGTAATCGAAGCAGCTGGTCGAGATCATCTTATCCTAAGTGATCCACAAACAGGAATGCGTTATTTATTGTTAATGGTTTACTTAGATTATGTAACATTTGACGAAGAGCTACAATACGAGCCACAATATTCACTAGCATCATATCAACCAAGATAAGGTGAAGGGTAATAAAAACAAAGGCTGACAAATCATGTCAGCCTTTAAAAAGTATTATAAGTATCGTACAGCTACATATCCCAGCAATATCCATCCAGCTAGAAATGATAGTCCGCCTAATGGTGTGATAGCTCCTAAAACACTTATTTGTGTGATACTTAACACATATAAGCTTCCTGAGAATAAA
Source organism: Metabacillus litoralis (assembly GCF_007994985.1). Lineage (GTDB taxonomy): Bacteria > Bacillota > Bacilli > Bacillales > Bacillaceae > Metabacillus > Metabacillus litoralis. Next base: position 21,058 of record NZ_VOQF01000009.1, read on the forward strand.
ATGATTCCGATTAGAAATAACCATCCAGCGGTTGTTAATAAGCCTACATTAGTAAGTTTATCTATTAGAAAAGCAATAACAAATAAACCTCCAGCGTGGAACATTTGATAGGTAACACCAGTTTGCCATATTTTTATGTATTTCTCGGGGATTTTTCCTTCTAGCCCATGTGCACCAAAGGCTCCTAAAGCTACTGCTAAGAAAGCGTTAATAGCACCTAAAATAAGAAAAAGCTTCATTGTGTTTATACACTCCTTCCTTGTATCTTCCTCTTTCATCTTACCTTACATGAAATGTTTTTCAACTTATTAATTTTGATGGTTTTATGAATTAGTTGCAGTTGAAGGTATTAAAAATCTGAGTACATTTCCTCTGCCATCAGGAGTCAAAGTTTATTCTACTCCATTCCACTATGGTGAATTATTAAGGCATAAGCTTGGGAAAACCTGCCTCTAAGAGCTTTGAACTGAGCTAGTTTTTGATTAAAAGTATAAAATTGTTCAAGAAATAATAAGTTAGTTTTTAGATCGTACTAAAATCGTTTCATTTCGCTCCAGAAACTTGCTTTCCGCGGGGAGGAAGTCGAGCTTCCTCGGCTTTGCCTGCGGGATCTCGACCTTTCCTCTGCGCCCGCAGGAGTCAAGTTTCTTCCGCTCCATTACACTAAGGTGGATTATTAAGGAATAAGCTTGGAAAACCTGCCTACAATAATATTTAAGACTATTTCGTGTGTAGAAATCTACTATCCTGAACACTGCATCTCATTCTTTAAAGCTAATATTTTGTAGTTAAAATAGTACTTTTCTTTTTATATCTTAAATCATTTAGCTAAAGAAGTAGATTGCATCTTCTTTGCCAATTGGAAGGTAATCATTTTCCTCAATAATTAATAATATTTAGTACCTTTATCCAGATTCTAACTGGTTTTCTAGCTTTGCCTTTTTTAATTTCAAGATAAGTTCATTAACATTTAATAATATAGGTACTCATGTTCTTCATCCGCTCTATGACGACCTTTTTCTCGGGCTTTCCCCCGCTCAATGTCCTTCATCGGGGAGGAATCTTGTGACCGCAGCGAAAAGGAACGGTCTTGTTACAGAATGGAGTTTCCATCGAGAAAAGATCGATTAATAAAAAGACTGTAGACAAACTTGGAATTGTCTACAGTCTAAGAGCCATATATTAATTGATCATAAATGATTGTTTAACGGTTTTGAAGATACACTTTTAGAACATCTTCTACTCTTTGTTTGTCTTCTCCAGCTTTTATATAATAATGATCTCCATCAACAAATGAATCGAAGTGGTTGATACCTTCATTTTTCAAGAAATCATCTATATCTTGAACAGATTCTTGTGCTGTTAACAGAAATTTTTGACCTATATAATCTTCATTTACATAAACATCATAACGATCTTGGGATATCTTTGTTCCTAATGGATCATCGAATAGTCCCATAAAAGCTCTTCCCCCGCCTACATCAAATAAATCATCATATGCCATTTTCCTAACCTCCTCACAATATTTACTATCATTGTGTCCTGATTAGGTTATATTATGATGGATTTCTCTGGCTGGTTTACTTTGTTATGGAAATAGTTAATTTTCTTTAAAATTCAATTAGTCACTGTCGAATTGTTAAAACATTTGTTAAAAATCAAATAGTGAATCACCATTTGCCCCTTCTTCTTTATAAGAAGAAGACTCGGATTTTTGCTTAGTGACAGTTGGAATATTTCCCATCATTTTTTGAAGCTCTGTGGGATTGATTTGACTAGAATTAGGTGAAACTATTTTTGATGAAGATATAACTGATTGAGCTTGTGTTTTATTTTCAACAATCAAATCACAAAGTGACTGAATGATAAGAATATGTTCTTTTATATGATGCTCTGAGGTACTTGTTTTCGCTTTTTCTATTTCGTCCTGCATTTTTGCTATTATTTTTGATACATGTATATTCACTTAATTTCCTCCAAATAGTAGAGCTATTTTCTTTTCATCTCATATTTTAAGCATGACATTCCAGATGATTGTTTTACCGTAATGGCTGGCCTATTTGCAGATTTGAAGCCATATGCACGACAGCCATTAGGAAATCTAGAATCCCATGTTACATAGAAGTGCTTACACTTTATGCAATTTATTGGTGCCTCATTCATGTATGATAACTCCTTTACCATCATTTCCTTTACTTTGTATGAACATCCGTTAAACACCAATCAATTTCACCAAGGTCTTTTTTCTTCAAAAAATCATTAGTTTTTGAAAAAGGCTTACTTCCAAAAAAGCCTTTTCTTGCTGCAAACGGACTAGGATGTGCTGATTCAATAATGAAGTGCTGTGGTGAAGAAATTAAGTGTTTCTTCTTTTGAGCATGTTTTCCCCATAAAATAAAAACGATTGGTTGCTCTCGGTTATTTAGTAAAGAAATCACTTCATCTGTAAATTTCTCCCACCCTTGATTTTTATGTGAATTAGGTTCAGCTTTTCTAACAGTCAAAACAGTATTTAACAGTAAAACACCTTCTGTTGACCATTTTTTCAGTGATCCATTTTGAGGTGTAGGAAACCCAAGATCATCCTTTAATTCGATAAAAATATTTCGTAATGAAGGAGGTAATTTGACCCCAGGAGAAACAGAAAAACTTAGCCCCTGTGCTTGTCCTTCTCCATGATAGGGATCTTGACCTAAGATGACGGCTTTTACAGCATTGTAGCTTGTTATATTTAAGGAGGTAAAAACATCCTCCTTTTTAGGAAATATTGTATGCTCATCATACTCTTTTTCTAAAAAACTCATTAGCTCTTCAAAATATTCTTCATTGAATGTATCTTTAAGTAGCTTCCGCCAATTTTCTTCAATGTGATGGTGTAACATCATTAACCTCCAAATTAGCTAAACGAGAAACAAAGGGCTTACCGTCCCAAACAATGTTTGTTTGTGCTTCTCTTTGCTTCATATAAGGCTCTTCTAATAGAACAAAGAAGTTTTTGGTAGGCAAGTCACCCAGATCATGCTTTTCACATAATTTATCTAAATACAGCTTTCGTCTTTCATTCAATTCTGCTGATTGGTTATTTCCATTTTCAGAAAAGGCATAAATAACGCTAGCGGTTGGGACACGCTGTATGTTACATACTTTAGCTGCCCGAAGAATAAAATCCCAATCCCAATAATTATGAACTTCAGAATCAAACAAACCAATTTTCTCGTGTACGTTTCTTTTATACACACTACCTGATGGTATATAGGTGGAAAACTTCCTCATTTCTTCTATATCATATTGATAAGCAAAGGTTCTTCTAGACAAAGGATAACGAGTTTGGTCTTGTATCTCAAAAGCTACAATTTCAGCATCAAAATAAATAAAGTCAGCTTCGCGTAAATACAATTGTGCTTGCTCAATGTGATTGGCTACTATCATATCATCATCATCACAAAGCATAATAGCATCACCAGTAGCTTGTTGAACACCAATGTTTCTTGCTTTAACATGCTTAACATTTTCAGTTAGTTCAATCGCTTTTATCGGTAGTTCTTTATATAAATCAACTAAAACAGCAACACTTTCTCCACCATCATTCACAATGATCACTTCATGTGGTAATACGGTTTGCTTTGATATCGATTCTAAAAGCTCGCCTAACTCTAAAAGTCTATTATATGTTGCAATCACAATTGATATTTTCATAATGTCATCACCTTTTCAACATTCTATTCTCTATTTTAACAAAGGTAGCAGAATCTTTAATAGGAAAAATCTTCTGCAGCACCGAAAGCCCTGTAAATTAAGTAAACAGATTCTAAATTTTTATTCAGTGCGACTAGAGGAAATCTATTTTTCTCAGCTTTCATATCAACAAGAATTTCCAAAACAACTACCTATAAGCACATTTATCTATTGAATAATGTTTCATCACACAATGCAGGGGAAATATAACAATATATAAAAAGGAGAGGATAAGAATGAAAACATATGTAGTTGAAAATGGTGTACAAGCTAATGAAATGATATCTGTGTTAAAAGCTGAAGGATATTCAAAAGATGAAATTTATTTATTCGCACACGATCTTACTCGTTCAAAGCATTTAACAGAACATACAGATACAAATGATATCGGCCTAACAGAGGAAGGAATGTTTGATAAAATCGCAAGGGTTTTCCGTTCAAGAGGAGAAGATCTTCAAATTAGAATGGCATCTATTGGCGTATCACTAAGTGAAGCAGTCAGACTTGAAAAAGAATTAGATGAAGGCAAAGTTGTAATTGTGGCCCAGTAATTTAAATGCTAAAAAAAAACCTCCTTACTAACGTAAGGAGGAACATACATATATAAAGATTAGGGGGGGATTACTAGCATTATCGCCAGCATAGGATTATCTTATACTAGTATTTTTAATTTATTTTACATTCTTTTGTAACGTCTCTGTAAATCGTTGAAATGCTTGCTGACCTTCTTCGTCACGCTTAAATACGCCTGCATGCTCTAAAATAGTAGCAAACACTTTTCCGACTTCTTCGAGTAGTATGTTATAGCTATCTTCCTGACTAAGCTCTGGGTGCTTTTCTTTTATACTCTTAGCCCAATCATAGTGCTTCTTTAATTCATCATCTTCTAAGATAACCGCAGGACCATTTTCTTTTGGTAGTTCATTAGCTAACTGCTTAAGCTCATCAAGCAGTCTTCCCGGTAATACAGCTAAACCCATAACCTCAATTAACCCGATGTTTTCTTTTTTGATATGATGTACTTCTTGATGCGGGTGGAAAACCCCTAATGGATGAACATCATTAGTACGATTATTACGTAAAACAAGATCAAGCTCGTAAAGCTCGCCTCTTCTTCTTGAGATTGGTGTAATCGTGTTATGAGGAGTTTCTCCTGTAAACGCTTCAATCTCAACTGATGGATCGCTGTATTTTTTCCATTCATTTAATATATCTTCAGCAGCTTGGATAAGGTCTTCTTTATTTTCACCCGAAAGCCTAAGAACTGACATTGGCCATTTAACAATACCTAAGTCAATTGATGGATATTTACTCAATTTAAATTTGTATTCTGCTTTAGCAACTTCCATTGGAAATGTATGATGTCCACCTTGGAAATGGTCATGACTTAAAATGGATCCACCTACTATTGGTAAATCGGCATTCGATCCAAGAAAATAATGAGGATACTGTTCAACAAAATCAAGAAGCTTATGGAAAGTATTTTTCGAAATTTTCATTGGTTTATGTTGACCCGCAAAAACAATAGCATGCTCATTATAGTATACATAAGGAGAAAATTGTAAAAACCATTGCTCATCCTGTAATGTAACAGGAATTATTCGATGATTTTGTCTAGCAGGGTGATCTAAACGACCTGCATATCCGACATTTTCCTTACATAATAAACAAGATGGATACTCACTTTTTTGTAGCTCACGTGCAGCAGCAATAGCTACAGGATCTTTTTCAGGCTTTGATAAATTAATCGTCATTTGTAAATCGCCATAATCAGTACTTACAAGCCATTCTTCATTTTTCGCAATCCGATCTGTTCGAATGTAATGAACATTCTTCGAAAATTGATAAAAGGCTTCTGTTGCCTTTTGAGGAGATTCTGAATGAAACACTTCATTAAATTGGCGAATAATTTCACCTTGTGTGCCGACTAAACAGCCCATGATCTTTGTATCAAGAAGATCTCGGTAGGTGACCGTATTTTCCTTTAAGATGTTGTTTTCAGCAGCCCAATTCAGGATATTTTCCAAAATCGTTACTGGAGAATCTAGAAATTCATCCTGTAATATCACAGGCTTCACGTCATTCAGTTGTAGAACTTCAAGTATTTTATTACGAGTAAGATCAACGTCCCATTCAGAAATAAGCTGCTTTTTTTTCCCAAATTGCAGCAGCCTCTCAATCTCATGCTCTATATTAATAGACAATAATATCATCTCCTCGTATTTTGATAGTGGAGCAGACTATGATGCCTGCTCCGATCAATTAAGAATTATTTCTTATAGCCTGTTGGGTTTTTTTGAAACCAATTCCAAGCACTTTCAATCATTGTGTGAAGATCTGCATATTTTGGCTTCCAACCTAATTCTTTTACTGCTTTTTCTGATGAAGCAATCAATATTGCAGGATCTCCTGCACGACGTGGTGCTACTTCTGCAGGAATAGGGTGACCTGTTACTTTTCTTGCTGTTTCGATTACTTCTTTCACTGAAAATCCGTTACCGTTACCTAGATTATACGTTGCACTTGTATTTTCTTTTCTAAGCTTCTCAATTGCCAAAATATGAGCATCAGCTAAATCTGTCACATGAATATAATCACGAATACATGTGCCATCCTCTGTTTTATAATCATCACCAAAGATCATAATTTTCTCTCTATCACCTAATGCTACTTGTAAAATAATTGGAATAAGATGTGTTTCAGGTTGATGATCTTCACCAAGCTTTCCTTCCATATGTGCACCAGCAACATTAAAGTAACGTAATACAACATACTTTAGGCCATAAGCCTGCTCGCTCCATTTCAGCATTTTCTCCACAGCAAGCTTTGTTTCACCATATGGATTTGTTGGGACAGTTGGATCTGTTTCAACGATTGGTGTGTTTTCCACTTCACCATAAGTTGCTGCAGTTGATGAGAACACAATTTTCTTTACATCAAACTCTGTCATAACCTTTAAAAGACACATTGTTCCATATACGTTATTTTCATAATATTGAAGAGGCTGCTCAACACTTTCACCTACAAGCGAATCAGCTGCAAAGTGAATAACTGCTTCAATATCATTTTCTTGAAAAACTGTTTTTAAGAAGTTTTCATCACGTAAATCACCTGTGTAAAGCTTTGCTCCTTCTAAAACCGCTGGTAGATGTCCTTTTTGCAGATTATCTACAACAACAACTTCCTCATTACGATCTAATAGCTCAGAAACAGCGTGACTTCCAATATATCCTGCTCCACCACATACTAATACAGCCATTGTTTTTCCCTCCACTAATCTTTATTTTAATAAGAAAATCTTAAATTTCCTTCGCTCCATCTCCAACATTTGCTACATAAAATTCAGCTGTTAAGCCTGTTTTATCACGATAATTTTTGCCAACGTCTTCAATGAATTTCTCAATGTGCTCATTTTTCACGATGGAAACTGTACATCCACCAAAACCTGCACCTGTCATTCGTGATCCAATCACACCTTCTTGGTTTACTGCTTCTTCAACAAGTGTATCTAATTCAAAACCAGTCACTTCATAGTCGTCTCTTAATGATGCATGTGAATCACACATTAATTGTCCAAAGCCTGCAATATCACCGTTATTTAATTTTTCTACAGCTAAAATTGTTCGGGCATTTTCATATACAGCATGCTTAGCACGTTTTTGATCTGTTTCATTTGGAATTAAATGACGATAACCTTCAAACTGCTCTGGTGTAAGATCTCCTAAAGATTCAATCGAAACCTCTGTTTGCAATTCTTTTAACGCACGTTCACATTCAGATCTACGTTCATTATATTTAGAATCTGCTAAAGCTCTACGTTTGTTTGTATTTGCAATAACTAAAGATGCGTCTTGTAAAACAACTGGGCTATATTGATAGTCAAGTGTTTGACAATTAAGTAAAATAGCTTGATTTTCTTGGCCCATTCCTATTGCAAATTGATCCATAATTCCACAGCTAACTCCAACAAATTCATTTTCTGCTCGCTGACTCATTTTCACAAGCTCAACACGTGAAAAATCTGTTTCATAAATAGCCTGCAGGGCAACAGCTGTAGCCAATTCAACAGAAGCTGATGATGATAAGCCAGCACCATTAGGAATGTTTCCGTAAAAAAGCATATCAAAGCCTTGCTCTAATTTAATTCCTTTTTTAAAGAATTCATTTATAACACCTTTTGGATAATTAGCCCAGTCGTGTTCTTTATTCAATGTTAAAGTATCATCTAGTGACAGAGAAATGACCCCAATATCAGGGAAATTTGTTGAATAGAATTGAACCTTCCGATCATTACGCTTTGAAATTAATGCATATGTGCCAAACGTTAATGCGCATGGAAAAACATGTCCTCCGTTATAGTCTGTATGCTCACCAATTAGATTAACTCTTCCTGGTGCAAAAAAGGCTCTTACTCCTTCAGCTTTCTTGAATATATTTGTAAATTCTTCCAATAGTTGCTTCTTCATGAAAATCACCTTCCATTATATCGTAATTTGGTAATAACTTTCCTTTTTTCTTGAGTTAAATATTCTATTTGTATGTAAGCTCATTTTATAGTCCTTTTTCTTTGGAAACAATGGTAAAATTAAAGTGACGTTTTAGCACTTTTTTGCTATTCCTGATCTGGATAATACTGAAGAAAATACTGAAAACAACTTGTTTTCAACCTATATAAATTAAAGTTTCACACTCTTTTTTTGCTAATATAGTGAGCTGTTTCCATAAACCTTATTTGCTTAAACAACTCTAAGAAAACTGCACAGTATAAAGCCTGGTGGTATCTTTTCTTAATCGATTAGTACCTTTTATGCTGTAAAAACATTATGTCCAAAGCAAAATCAGGTTAATTAATAACATTCTTTCAGAAAAGAGCCTATGATAAAAAGGGTAGAAAAAGGGGAGTTTTTTGCTATGGATAAGAAAACCGGAGCCATTGCCTTTCGCTTTAATGAACCCCATGTAAACTCTGTTACACAAATCTGGTCAGTCGGTTGGGATGAGCAGCATTCTTCACTTTATAATTGGAGTGGAACAGAAAGAAAGGATCAAGGCAAATATATTTTTCAATATACCTTATCTGGTGGTGGGGAAATTTCAATAGATGGGGAGATTTATTCTTTAAAACCTGGACATGCTTTTATTGTGAGCAGTCCAAGTAATTATCATTATTATTTACCAGAGAATTCGAGTAAATGGGAATTTCTTTACTTAACACTTTACGGCGAGCAAGCTAAGCGTTGTTGGGATTATATCCGAAATTCTGAAAGTCAGGTTGTCAGGTTTCACCCAGAATCTTCTCCCGTTAAGCTTTTAAAGCAAATATATGATGATGCAAGAGATAAAAAGATTACCAATGCTTATCAAGGCTCAAGCATTGCTTATCACTTTATTACTGAGCTCTATTTATATCTTTCAACAAATGACAAATTAATGAAGGATTGGTCAGAAGGAATCATAAGTGCTGTTTTATTTGCACGAAATTACTATCAAGATGAAATTGGAGCTGAAGAAATGGCAGAAGCTTCAAAGCTATCGAAATATCATTTCTCAAGACTTTTCAAACAAGAAACAGGTGTCACACCTATTCAATATTTAACAAATATCCGCTTGCAAAAAGCGATTGAACTTTTAGAGCATACAAAATATTCTGTTGATGAGGTAGCTCAATTAGTAGGCTATAAAAACGCTAACTATTTAAACAAAATCACCCGTAAGCTTACCGGAAAATCGCCAGGTCAAATCCGCCAAGGTGATGGGGAGTAAAAGAAGATAAAGTAGCCAGTGCAAAAATTTAAAAATCTATAGCAGACAGTAAAATAAAGACCCGAACTATTTGGTGAAAGATTAATTGATCAATTACCTAATACTTCGGGTTAATCATTACAGTAAATAATTATGTATGTCCCTGCCTCTTTGCATTCTGCTAATCATTTAAATCAATTTGAATAAGTCCTTTTTGATGCATGATCGTCATTTTTGTTCCTGGTGTCATCATGTTTTCCATAATGTCCTTTGCAGCTTGTAGAGCAAATTCTATTCTTTCCAGCTTTTCTGTTTCCTCTTCTCGTTCATCCTTCACTACTGAGGCTAGCTTTATCAGTAAATCCTGAGATTGTTGATGATAATCTGCAAGCTTTTCATACACTTCATCATATAGCTCTTCTATTTCATTTTTCATTGCCTTTCTCTCCCTTGTCTTTCTCCTTAGCTTCTATGATACAAGATGATCCCCAGCAATGTAAAAGTCTGCTTTTATATATTTTCAGATTTTTTTTTCATTTCCATAGTGCACTAGCTTTTTAATAGTCGCTTATGAATAAATATTGCAGCCTGACAGCCATCTGCCATGGCAATTGTCACTTGCTCCGAATGAGCAACAACATCACCAGCAGCCCACACATTTGTTATATTTGTTTCTTTTGTTCTTGGATCTACAAGTAAATGTTTGTTTTCTAGACGCTCAACACCTAGCTGTTGTCCTAGATCTGAATGTACAACATTTCCTCCGAACCCAATAAACCCTTTATCTCCAGTGATAGCTTGTCCATTTTGTAGGATTACCCCTTTAAAATCTGACTCATTTTCAGTTATGACTGATTCTATTTTTTCATTTATAGTTATTATATTTTCAGCTCTAAGTTTTCCTTTTATTTTTGGATCTAGTTCCTCTCGATCATGATTAATAAACGTGATGTTGTTTGTCCAATACGTTAAAGTTAGTGCAAGATTTGCCCCCGTTTTTCCAGAACCAAGTAATAAAACATGCTTGTCTCTTACCTCATATCCATCACAATCAGGACATACATATACGGATATACCTAAGCATGGATTAATGTTTTTAATTGGTGGAATACGATCTTTTATACCAGTAGCCAGCAATAATGTTTTGGTCTTAAATTCTTTGGCTGAACTGGTTTGTAAAGTTAACTGATGATCTTGTTTTTGTGCGTTTATAACCCTATCATTTAAAAATTCAACTTTCAGGTCTTGAGCTTGTTTTATACCTAACTGTCTAAGAGTTTGGCCACTAACGCCTTCTGGCCAGCCAAGAATATTATGATAGCCTCTGCACAAATTTGATCTTCCATCTTCAGAATCAATAACAAGTACATTGTGCATATACCTGCCAAGCTGAATAGCTGCTTGTAATCCTGCAATTCCTGCTCCAACAATGATGCATTCATAATTCTTTGCTACCATTTTCACCCGTCCTTTTTACTTCGTATAAATTAGAATGCAACAAAGTCTCTGTAATATTCTAATTTATACGGAGTAAAAGAAAGGATTTGCTATTTCAAATCCTTTCAACTACAAATATGGATTGTGGATAAGTAAGATAAATCTATAGAAAATTATTATTCTTCCACAAATTTTTATTTCCCAAATTAAAAAATTAGATATTAACATAGTTTTGAACAATTAATAGCATGTTATCCACAGAAGTTATCAACATATCCACAATATCTATCCACATTTTGTGTGGGTACATTCGTTCGCCACAATATATATAGGTCTTTTTTCCACTATTCACAGGTTATACACAGGCATTTTATTACTTTATACCCTGTGTAAAATAGAAAAATGTTATTCAAATTCGTTAAGTTGTTCTAAATCTCCCACCATTTACATGCAGCACTTGCCCAGTTACATACCTAGAATCATCTGATGCAAGATAAACATAAGATGGCGCTAATTCAAAGGGTTGACCTGGTCGCTTCATTTCAGTATCTGAGCCAAAGGTTGATACATTTTTTGCTGAAAAGCTAGCTGGAATTAATGGAGTCCAAATTGGTCCTGGAGCAACTCCATTCACTCTTATCCCCTTCTCCACTAATGAAAGAGATAGTGAACGTGTAAACGTGGTAATTGCTCCTTTAGTTGCTGAATAATCTATAAGTTTCTCATTTCCTTCATAAGCTGTAATTGAAGTTGTATTTATAATGGAACTTCCCTCTTTTAAGTAAGGTAAACCCGCTTTAGTCATATAGAAAAAGGCAAATATATTCGTTCGAAAGGTTGCTTCAAGCTGTTGTGCGGAAATATTAAGGATACTTTCCTGAACAATTTGGATAGCATGGTTATTCACAATAATGTCGAGTCTGCCAAATGCTTGAATTGCTTTTTGCACGACTTCATAGGAGGTATGCTCTTGCCCAAGATCTCCTGAAATAAGCAAACATCTTCCTCCAAGCTCCTCGATTCTTTGCTTTGTTTCTTGTGCATCTTTATGTTCATTCAGATAGGCAATCACAACAGCTGCCCCTTCTTTCACAAATGCATATGCTATCGCTCTTCCAATTCCACTATCACCGCCAGTGATGATCGCCACTTTATTTTTAAGCTTGCCGCTTCCTTTATATCCAGCCCATTCAGAAATGGGCCTTGGATCCATTTTATATTCTAAGCCTGGCTGTTGCTCCTGATGCTGAGGCGGAAAGACAATCGGTTTTTGCTTAACTTTTTGTTGCATCGCATAGTATGGATAAACAGGATATGGATACATTTAATTCCCTCCCTGAGATCATGTAATCTTGGCATTCAATTAACACTATTCCCACATTGCTTGGACAGAGAACAAGAAATTAGCGATACGACCACTTTAAAGATAAAAAATAAGGACTATTACATAGTGAGAAGAGCCCTTTTCAGAAAAAAGAGCAATAAAGAGCGTCAATTCAACTCCCAAATTGAAATAAACTATACTTGTCAGTCCTCTTAATAGCTAAACTCAGCTCATACCTTAGTAATCATTCAACTTTGGGCTATAATCGTTCAACTTTATCTACTATTCATTCAACTTTTCATGATAATCATTCAACTTCCTCGCATAATCGTTCATTCGACAAAATTCGCTCCCCGCCACACCAGATGCAAAACTAAAAAAGAGCTAAAGCTGTAAATTCACAACTTTAGCTCTTTTCTCTATAAAATAGGTTTCACTATTTTCTTCACAATAAATGTAAGAAGCAACAGTACAATTGAGCAGCCAACCATCGCAGCTGCAACCATTGCAATTGCTATTCCATACCACGGGTTACTTAATGCTGCCACAACAAAGCTACTAATAAATAACACAACTGCAAGACCTAAACTAATAAAAAATGGGAGAAATACTTTTCGCGAATGTCTTTGTGATAAAACAATGAAACACCCAAAAAAGACAATGTAATAAATAGCAAGCGCTGCCTCACTTACGAAAAGATCAACCAGCTTCATAAACAGATGGCTCTTTTGTGATTCAGGTAGTTCCAAATCTACTGGGGAAGGAGCTTCATCTGTTAATGACATGGTCATTAGCTGATAGTTCTCTGGTTCTGCTGGCCAGTTTTTATATTCCAAAAAAATTAGGTTATTGGATTTGTTAAAAAATGTTGGTGACTGCACATATGTCTGCAAATCAGTCAGCTTACTTGTTTCATTATTTTCTAGGTTTTTCACATACAATTCATATTTAAATAATGATGTATCCTCTGATTCTTCTGAAACAGCTGTATAAGCTAAATACTTGTTATCAAACGATAAAACTGAAGAGTATACTTCATGCTTCGACCCTTCATCTACAGGCGTTTCTATCTTATCTTCTAAATCGTAGCTATAAAGCTGTTCGGTGTTTTTGAATAAACTATAATATATGTTATTTCCATCTTTTGAAATTGAAAGATCAGTCATGGAAAAATGGTCATTATCAGTTAGCTGTGTTATGTCTTTACTAGCAACATCTACTTGATAAAGATCAAAGCCTTCCTTTGTTTCACCTTCTGCTTTCTTAAACTCCTCTGCTAAGATTCCAATAAAATAGATGCTTTCTCCTGTAGAAGAGAATAAGGCATCTGTCACATGCAGGGTGCTATCTGTAAGCTGCACACTGCTATCACTGTCAATGTTTTGTGTGATTAAGCTGTTTATATTATGTTCAGAAGTTGATAGATATAAAATACTCTCCCCATCTGTTGAAAATCTTGGTGTATGATATCGATGATTACTACCCTCTGTCACTTTATCCATATTACTGCCATCAATATTTGCCGTATAAATCTCTTCATTACCATCTAAAAAATATGAAAAGGCAATTTCCTCATCATTCGGTGAAACAGCTATATCGCTTCCCAAGCCTGTAAAATATTTATACGGATCGTGGTCTACTAACATATTATAAGAAATGGAAGTAACAGTAAGAGCAAAACTAATGATCATAACGAAAATAGTTATCCGATTTTGTTTCAAAAAATATCCTCTCCTTGTTTAAGATGGAAGTGATGCTATACTAGTAGCATGTCAAAAAGCAGTAACATACTTTTACACTACAATGATATAACCTAAAAACACTGTCATATTATGATAACAATTGTCGAAAACGTTATATCTTTATATAATTTGTTTTAATATATACCTAACTGATAGAAACCGAATTCCTAACAAAAATTTATCTTAAGGAGAGTATTAACAATGAAAATAGAGCTCCCCATTTATAAATTGGAGGCAGAAATTTCATTACTTAGAATGGAAATGATTTCAACTGCAGAGCATAAAGGAATTGAACACCCTGAAACCATTAAATGCAGCCAAGCTCTAGACGTTCTTCTGAACAGATACCAAAAAATAAAATGTGGGTGATTTTGCTAACAAAAAAACTTCAAAATCACCTTCCTAAGATAATCCTCATTAAGATGACTTGTTCAAGAGTTTGAACTGATCACTTCTACTTTCTATGTCCATTTTATTCATTCGATCTTCATTAAATTTCTTTCTTTTCTTAAAATAAACAGGTCTTCCTGTTGTTACTCTAGAAAATCCCTCTACCATAAATGAAACTGCCAATATTGTTAGGGCAAAGCAGATGATTGGAGTTAACGGAATCCATGGTGCCCATTGCAGGAAAATTTTTGTCCCGCCTATTAGTCCTGACCATTCATTAGTCATAGATTGAGGTGGATCAGTACCCATCTTATCAAATGACACTAGCGTCCCACCAAAGTATAAATTAAATAATCCTAAATGCGCCATAACGATCAATGTTTGGACAAACTGCTGACCAAATAGGATGAAGAAACGATCCTTCATAATCGGAATAATGTGCTTTACTATGATATGTAGGTTAGATCCCCCTAATGTTTTAGCACTGATTACATATTCAGATTTTAATAGCTCTCCTGCTTCATTACCAATAAGTACAGATAAAATAGGCACAGTTAGTATAGCTAATACAAGAATTTCGATTCCCATTCTTTCTGTGAGAGAATATGTAAAGCCTTCTGGTCGCATATAGAGAACTGGCTGTAATAAATATAGAGCGATAATTGTTAGTGGAATAAAGTGAAAAGCATCTACTAAACTATTTAAATATTTTTTTGTTTTTGAAAAATATGTTCCTACTATCAATCCAATTGGCACCGAAATGACCATTCTTAATATAGCAATGATGAGTGCCGCTAATATCGTAAATTTTGCACCAATGAGGACCTTGCTTAACATATCATATCCAAGCTTATCGGTACCTAACAGAGCTTCTTTCCTAGGAGCAATAGGTGCTGAATCGACTAATTCATTATCTTCACCATATATATGGTAAATCTGTTTTACTTCGTTATTCACTATATGAGAATAAATAAAACTAGCCGTGACTAGTCCAACTATAAACACGAACCCAATTAAAAAGAGAGGATTTTTAAATAATTTAATCATGCGACTGTTCTCCCCCTTTAATTGTTCTTTCGATGATCATTTTAACGATATGATAAAAAACAAAAATCGGTACAAATAAAAATAATAATATAAAGGTGAACACTTCTGGAGCCATATACGTTGTCAAATAATAGGTAATTCCAAATATACCAAATAACAGTTCAACAACAACTAAGGTTGATAGCATAAACCAGATTGTCTTTTTCAAATTAAAAAATAAAGAAATTGCGGTATTTCTAAACACATGAACAACTAATAAAAAAGTATGATGTAATCCTTTTGCCCTTCCTAGTAAAACATAATCCTTAAAAAGCTCCTCCTCAAAAAGATGTACCGTTATACGATAAAGCTGAATTGTAGGCAAAAGAGCTAAACATATGATAGGTAATAATAAGGCCTGACTATCACCAACTGTTACAACCTTCATCAGAAGGAAATCTGTTTTCTTATAAAGAACGATAATCACTAACTGCAGGACTAAAACGACTAATATATCTGGCAGAGATTCAAGAAACAAAATGAGAAACTTCATTTTCTCTCGTAGCCATTTAGGAAACTGCATGGTGCCGATCGTTAATAATATCGATGTTATATATGCTAAGATCAAAGCTCCTAAAATCAGCGTTAGTGAATATAATGCACCTTCTAAAATTAGTGGATATAGCTTATATTCTGTTCCTCTCATCATTATCGTAAGTTCGTCATAATGAACTAAGCTATACAATATACTTTTTACTGTTTTAAAAAACATGGCTAAAGGACCTTCTTCTGTACCAACAGTGAAAAACAACGAAGGTATTGCACCAAATATAACAATTCCTATACAAGCAGCAATAAATTGACCAACCATACCACCTAGCTTTTTCATCCTTCCACCTCCTATGTTAATTCCTCCCAATTATTTATTTCTATTTATATATTATTCTACTATTTGAATAATGTAAAAGGGGATGGAACAAAATTAAAGAAGTCATACAAAAAGATGAATAAATCTAAATTCAGTTAAGCTGAAAGAAACAAGTTCGTTCCATTGCGCTGCAGACACAAGATTCGCCGAGGAGGAAGCTGAGCCTACGAGGTCTCAGCCTTTCCGCTATACCCGTAGGTGGCCTAGTGTCTTCCGCTCCATTTCATTAAATTCTTAAAAATAGTATGCAAAATCAAAAAGTCTATTA
The DNA here is from genome assembly GCF_007994985.1 of Metabacillus litoralis. Taxonomy (GTDB): domain Bacteria; phylum Bacillota; class Bacilli; order Bacillales; family Bacillaceae; genus Metabacillus; species Metabacillus litoralis. Next base: position 37,650 of record NZ_VOQF01000009.1, read on the forward strand.
AAGACGAAAGTAAAAACCCGAACTATTAGGCAAATGGTTAATTATCACCTAATAATTCGGGTTTATCATTAGCTTAAATACTTATGTCCCAGCTTTATGTTTTATCATACAGCTTATTTCAATACATAATAATTATTTTTCCCATTTTTCTTTGCTTTGTACATAGCTTCATCTGCATTTTTAACTAGTGATCGATAATCTGCTCCATGCTGTGGATACGTAGCAATTCCAATACTTGCTGAAACAGAAATGACAGAGCCGTTGATATGGAAAGGCTCACTGACTACTTTTACTATTCTTTCAGCTAAGTCAATAATGATTTGTTGATCACTCGCTTTTTTGATTAACAAAACAAATTCATCTCCACCTAGTCTTGAGACCGCATCACCTGAACGAACAACATTCTTTAAACGCTCTGAAACTACTTGTAGTAATTTATCTCCTGTTTCATGTCCATACGTATCATTAACATCCTTAAATCCATCTAAATCCATGAAGAAAACAGAGAAATTTTCCTCTTTAGTCATTTCATCTGCGATCAATTGTGTTAAAAATTCTCGGTTAGGGAGATTTGTAAGTGAATCATAATTTGCTCTTTGTTTCCACTTTTCACTATAAGTTTCAAGAGCATCTAGCATTTCATTTATTTGATTGGCAAGATCACCAATTTCATCTTCGCCATGCTCGCCAACACGACCTCCTAATTTCTTACATGAACGAACTCCGATAACACTTTGCTTTAATCTTATAATTCTTGAAGCAAATATTTTATCAAAAGTATAATAAATGACCGTACATATGACCGTTACTAATACTAAAAGAGAGACGAGGTTTAATAAAACTAAAAGTCTACCATTTTTGTATATGGTTCGCTCGCTTTTGACCTCAACATAACTAATTTTATTTCCTAGTAAATCAGATAGTGTGCTATATCCAGCTATTTCAGTATCATTCAGTTCATGAATGTATAAGTCATCCTCACCTAGATTTTTTAGCTTTAATGCATTTAATTCTTTTGGGATTGATTGAAAAAGTGAGAGCTTTAATTCGATCGTATCTCCGATCTCACTAATTAACTCCTGATCAAATTTTCTAGTAAAAATCAGGGTTCCATTTGATGGTCCCTCATAATGGCTATTTAAGATAGGATGAGCAGAAATTAAGGTTATCCCCTCACTTGTTTGGATAACTCCACTAATCTTTTCATCTGGGGAAAGAGGCTTTTTTAAATGATAAAGATCCAACCAATCTGGTTCTGCAACATTCTCAGCTAAATCTCCAGTAGTAGCGTTCAACCTACTACTATAAACAAATTGACCTTTTTGATTTAAAAATATAACTTGATCTATACGGTTTTGTTCAAAGGTTTCTTCTGTGAAATTTGATTCAATATATTCTGAATTTTTCTCTTGGATGAATTTTGATGTATCAACCCATGCAGCGTAATCTAAATTTAATTGATTTAAATTTTCTATTTCATTTTTAATTAAATTTCGAGTTTGATTTATTTGTTTTGTTACCTGTTCCCGCTCATAAATAGAATGAATTTTACTTGTGATCATTCCTGCAATCACCATTATGAGTAACATAAAGAAGGTAATAATACCTATTGAGGCAAATAGCAGCTTTTTACGTAAGGTCAATTTTGTCACCTACTTTTCTTTCATAATTCATTATATTATAAAAATTATCAAAGAGTAGCATTTCTTTTATAACTTATCCTAGGTATTATATGGAGAAGTTTTAAAACTACAAAAAAGAGATTAGCGTTAACTAACCTCCTTTAAATCATCGTATTTAAACCAATTCCCTCTGTTTTGTTTCTTCTCCTAAAAACAGTACAGCCATAGCTCCAATAAATATTGCAATAGCAAATATTAAGAAAATCGCATTAATCGATACGTCTGCTGCCACTAAATAACCAACTAATAGCGGCCCAAGTATTCCACCAATTCTTCCAAATGAAGCAGCTAAACCAGCACCTGTTCCGCGAATTTCTGTCGGATAATGCTCTGGTGTATATGCATATAAACCACCCCATGCACCTAAGTTAAAGAAGGAAAGGAAAATTCCTGATGTTAATAATAAAGGTAGAGAATCGGCATTTCCAAAGAAATAAGCACTAACTGCAGTTCCGATTAAGAAGGTAACTAGCACAAATTTACGTCCTGCACGTTCAATAAAATAAGCAGCCGTGAAGTAGCCAGGTAATTGAGCAAGTGTCATGATTAACACATATTGAAAGCTTTTAATTAAGCTAAAGCCCTTCATAACCATTACACTTGGTAGCCATAAAAACATTCCGTAATAAGAGAAAACAATACAAAACCATAAAATCCATAACATTGTTGTTTGTTTTGTATAAGGCTTTCTCCAAACCTTTGAAATTTTCATCCATGAAGACTCTTTTTGTTTAGATACACTTACTGCTTGGAATCTAGGCGAGTCTGGTAATTTTAGTCTTAAATATAAAGCGTAAAATGCCGGTAGTGCACTTAATAGTAATGCTGCCTGCCACCCATAGCTTGGAATGACAAAATAAGATATAAGTGCTGCAAGTAGCCAGCCAGCAGCCCAGAAGCTTTCTAATAAAACAACAACCTTTCCTCTTTCATTCGCTGGTACGCTCTCTGATACAAGTGTTGATGCTACAGGAAGCTCCCCACCTAATCCAGCACCGATAAAAAATCGGAGGATAAGAAAGAGTGTTAAAGATGTCACAAAAGCAGAAATACCACTACCTACTGAAAATAATAGTAATGTAATAATGAATACATGCTTACGACCAATTTTATCGGCCATCAAGCCAAATACTAAAGCACCTACAGCCATACCAATTGAGTTAACACTACCAATCCAACCCATCTGAGCTGTTGTTAAATTCCAATCCTTCTGCAAAGCAGCAATAATGAATGCAAGAATCCCAACATCCATTGCATCAAACATCCATCCAAGCCCTGCGATTCCAAGTAATTTTCTTCGAGATAATTCTTGAGTTTTTACCATTTCGACCACCTTTCACTAGTAGAGCATCAAATAGTGGTGTTCACTTCTTTGCCACACATGTAAAAATTACCGGTTGATTTTTATACCAAGTCTATAATTTTTTTTGAAACCTGTTCATAATCTTAAGATGTATTTCTGTGCGGTTTACCTAGAAATTAATGTGTAAAGTTTAAAAAACCCACTAAAAGGCTAAATAAAACGTAACACTACTAAATAATATTTTTAAAATACTCCATCTTCACTTATACTCAAACAAAATTATATAGTCAATGTATATTACTTAACATTCCAAATTCTTTTTAAAATCATTCACTTTTTACTTTATTTATTAGCTTGTCCTATGTTATATTAATTGTAACAAAATGTTCACAAAATATTCTTTTTTTAGACACAAACCTGAAAGCGTCAACATTTTTAAGGAGATGATACAAAATGGACGTATTCTTTGCTTATTTACTATTTTCAAGTGCGACACCATTATTTTTATGGAAAGAAAACAAAAAACTTGCGATCCTTCAAATGCCTGTTATAGCACTAATGTGGATCATGTTTGCTTTATATATGACAACTAGCTTTGGCACACTGGAATTCACATTATTCGGTATCATTTTCGCAATAAATGTTCTTGCTGCTCTTGGAACAGGTCTTTACGTATATCTGTCTCACTTTTCAAAACGAGTAAAAGATTATATTTATTAAGAACGTTACACAATACAAAAAAGGTATGACTCTTAAATTGAGTCATACCTTTTTTGTATTGTACAGCTATATGATTAATATCCGCCCATATCCCATACCATTATTAGTAATGTACCGAATACTGTTACAAGAGCGATAAAAATCCCATAATAAATATTTAGATAAATCGCATTTTTATCTTCAGACTCACCAGCATGCATAAATACAACAAGCTGAAGACCTGCTTGGATAAATGCTGTGATAAGCAGTATTGTCATACCTAAAGCGAATGACATATCTAAGAAATATACTGCAAGTGCAACGACAGTTAAAACTAATGAAAACGCAAAACCCATGACTTGTTTCATTGGAAATAGCTCTCTCATCTTACATCATTCCTTTCAAATAGATGAAGCTAAAGATAAAGATCCAGACAACATCTAGGAAATGCCAGTAAAGTGAGAAAATAAATGATTTGTTAGCTGTTTCAGGAGTTAATCCACGTTTTTTCACTTGGATCATAATAAACAATCCCCAGAACAACCCAAGTGATACGTGAGCACCATGTGTTCCCAATGTTGTTAATAAAATCGATGTGAATGCACTAGTTTGCAATCCCGCACCTTCGTGGACATATAAAGCAAATTCATAGATTTCGACTCCTAGGAATGCTAACCCAAGAAGAAGTGTAATTCCAAAGAAGGTTAACATCGCTTTTTGTCTACCAAGTCGCATTGCATGAATAGCTAGCCCTATTGTAAAACTACTTGTTAATAATAATAGTGTTTCAATTAAAACTGGTGTAATGTGAAATATTTCTGCTGCAGTTGGACCATCTGCGGTACGTCCTTCTAGTGTGAAATATGATGCAAAAAGTGTTGCAAATAGCATAATTTCGGCACCTAGAAATATCCAAAATCCTAATATCTTTAACCGATTTTCTTCGGTACTATATTCAAGCGGAAGCGAGTTATCTATTTTCATTTATTACGCACCTCGCAATTCTGATTCAGTTTCTTCGATCTCTTTCACAGAGATGTAACGTCCATGATCTTTTTCAAATGAACGTACTGTCATACATACAAAAATTCCTATTGTTGTAATAATTACTGGGATCCACAAGCTAAATACTAATGAGAAGCCCCAAACAAAGAATATACAGCTTAAGATAAATGGTAAACCACTGTTGTTAGGCATATGAATCTTTTCATATTCACCTTTAAATAATACATGCCCTTTTTTCTTCGCATCCCAGAATGCTTCTTCAGACTTAACTTCTGGAATAATTGCAAAGTTATATTCTGGAACAGGTGTATGTGTTGCCCACTCAAGCGTACGTGCATTCCAAGGATCTGAACTAATATCTCTTGATGCATAACGGAAGCTATAGTAGATGTTATAAACAATCAGAACAAAGCTGATTCCCATTATTGCAGCTCCACCAAATGAAACCATGTTTAATGGACCAAATCCTGTTGACTCAGAATATGTGTACATACGACGTGCTTGACCATCTAATCCTGTAATATACATTGGGATAAACGCCAAGATAAATCCTATAGACATTAACCATGCTGTCCATTTTCCGATTCTCTCATTTAACATGAAACCGAAAAGTTTTGGCCAGTAGTATGTGAATCCTGCAAGCATAGCGTATACTACACCTGGAATAATAACGTTGTGGAAGTGAGCTACTAAGAACATCGTATTATGATACTGATAATCTGCAGCTGACATCGCAAGCATTACTCCTGTTACTCCACCTAAAGTGAATAGTGGAATGAAAAGTAAAGAGTAAAGCATTGGTGTTGGCACAGTAATTTTTCCTTTTCGAAGTGTTAATATCCAGTTAAAGATCTTAACACCTGTTGGTACAGCAATAGCCATTGTTGTTACAGAGAAAATACTGTTTGTAAGTGCCCCTTGACCCATTGTAAAGAAGTGATGAGCCCAAACGATAAATGATAGAAGTGAGATAATAACCATTGATCCTACCATTGATTTGTATCCATATAAGTTACGTCTAGCGAATGTAGAAATAATTTCACTAAAAATACCAAACGCAGGTAAAATTAAGATATACACCTCAGGATGTCCCCATACCCAGAAGATATTAGCCCAAAGCATATCCATACCACCGTTATCAAGTGTAAAGAAGTTCGTTCCAAACAATCGATCCATCGTTCCCATAGCAAGTGCTACTGTTAAGACAGGGAAAGCAAATACGATAATCGCACTAGCAATTAGAGAAGACCATGTGAACATTGGCATTTTCATTAACGTCATACCAGGTGCTCTCATTTTAAGGATCGTTGTAATAAAGTTAATACCTGTCATTAATGTACCAATACCAGCAATCTGAATGGCAATCATATAATAGTTCGTACCTACTGATTTACTAAATTCGTTCCCTGCAAGTGGGAAATATGAAGTCCACCCAGCGTCAGGAGAACCACCAATAACGAATGAGATATTAAATAACATTGCACCCATAAAGAACAACCAAAAGCTTAATGCATTCAATCTTGGGAAAGCAACATCACGTGCTCCAATTTGTAATGGAACAACAAAGTTCATAAAGAACATGATAAATGGCATCGCCATAAATAAAATCATAACAATTCCATGTGTTGTAAAAATTTCATTATAATGCTGTGAATCTAGTAAAACATTATCTGGAACAGCAAGCTGTGCACGCATCATAATCGCATCTACTCCACCACGGAAAAGCATCACTAAGGCAGAAAGTAAATACATAATACCGATTTTTTTATGGTCTACAGTTGTTAACCATTCACGCCATAAATAACCCCATTTTTTAAAATACGTTAACCCTGCAAGTATTCCTATAACAGTAAGTCCAATAGATACCATTGCTATATAAATCGGAAGACTTGGATGAGGTATGGCAAAGCGTTCGAAAAATTCCATTCTATTTTGACTCCTTTCGGAAGTGAAATGTCCGTAATGATAAAACCTTTTTGTTAACGACTTCTACTTTACTGTTTTTGAATTAATGATTACTATGGTCTGTTTCTTCGTCAGATGAATGTGAATCAGCTTCTTCTGATTCTTCATGACCTTCATGGTCTGTTGAGCCATGATTGTGATGACCTTCTGGTGGTGAATTAAATTCTAAGTGTGTACCAGTGAACGTCATACGTCCAAGATGACCAGGCTCAAGTAATTCCTCGAATTTATCTTCTGTAATAGGATCAGCCGTTTCTTTTACTTCTTCTACCCATTCATCAAACTCTTCTTGTGACATAGCTGTTACATCAAAGATATTTTCAGCAAAACCTGCACCACTAAAGTTTGCATTTCGTCCCATATAATCTCCAGCAACATCTGCTGCTAAATGAAGTGTTGTAACATGGTCATTCATCGCATATTTCTGTCCACCTAATTGTGGAATCCAGAAGCTTGTAATTGGTCCATGAGAATATAATTTAAATTCAAGAGCACGATCTGTTGGAATATATAAATAGTTCACAGTTTCAATTCCTTCTTCAGGATAACTAAAATGCCATTTCCAGTTAGATGATGAAGCATAAACAACTAATGGCTCTTTATCTTCATAACCTTTTGGAGCTGACTCTACAATATAGTTACTCTGAACAGAAACAAATGAAAGGTACGCAACGATAAGGATTGGAATACCAATCATCACTGCTTCAACCCAAATATTCCCTTCAATATGTGGTGGCTCATAATCATCTGCTTGTTTAGAAGCACGATATTTTACTAACGTCATAACCAATAACACTAATACAACAATAACAATACCTACCATAATTCCCATTGATAACAGAATGTCACTAGCGAGTCTTTCTGCTTGAGGACCTTTTGGATCTAACACCAATAAAGGCTCACAACCTGCAAGTACTGTAATAGCAGATAAAATAATTGTGAATAAAGCCAATTTCAATTTCATACAAGTACTCCTTTCTTTAAAAACACATAAACTTTCAATCTATTCTTTGGTGCTACATAAATTACCTAAAACCGAAAAGTAAGTGTGATCAAATGAACTTATTACGATTCGATATACTTTATTGTAAACTGTGTGAAAGGTCACACAAACTGCTTACTCACATCATATCAGACGTTTACTCCTCTGATAATCAATAAAAAGAAGTGTCATGCAACGTTCAACGGATGATCACGAATTCGTAATAATTTGATCATAAATTGTTCACTTCTTTGGAAAAAATACTACTGTAATGGGAGGTTGTGCATTAGTTGGATGGTTATTCTTTAACAATTAAGGATAATTTGTGCACTTTTGATTTGGTGGATCCGCTAGATGAGTGGGTTACTGAGTTTAGAATTCTTACAGCTAATGTAGGAGAAGAAATACATATATGTTCTCTTAATTGCTTATTGGTAATATCTTGACCAAATAACAAATAGTAGTCATTTAAAGCAAGAATATGTGCGTCTTTATCTTTTGTTTGGCATCTCGGGCAACACCAACTCCCAAATATCCTTTCCATACCTAACGTTTTACAAGCTGGACATATTACACCTTTAAGTACCTCTTTTTCATTTATTTCAAACCTAGGTAAAACAGGTTGAAATTGCTCTGTGTGGTTTTTCTTCAATTGTCTAGCTAATTTTTTCAAATCTTTGTCATTAAAAATTTGTTTTGAATAGAGTTTTTGAATTTGTAGGATTTTAAAGGGAAGGTAATTGATGTTGATGACAATGTCGCTTAACCGTTGATTTTCTGGAGAAGTCCGGATGAGAGTGTTTGTATTGCTTATCACAACGAGAGGGATAATCGGAATGTCTGGAAATTGCTTTTTAATTAGCCAGTTCTTAAGCTTTGTAACATGCTGCTGCGACTGAACTATTGGATCTGGAAAAGCAGTTTCTTTTCCATCTATCGTACGGATTAACTGATGAAAGTTTTGGTCAAAAAAGAGTGTTCCCGCAATATTTTTTATTTCTAGAGTAATTATAAAGCTACTATTGATAAGGATAGAATCAAGTTGATAGTAGTAATCATCATTTTGAAGTCGTAAATCATTCAAAATTGCGAAATCTTTTTCCGGTTGCTGTTCAAGATGATAGTCAACAGCTTTTTCTCCTTTGTATCCGGCATTTCTTTTCGATAAACTCTCTTTTATCCTCGGTAGTTTAACATGTTCCGGTGGTAATCTTCTTACTAATGCTTCTAATTGTAATATAATTAGTGGCTTTTCACGTGTTTTTATGATCATTTCATCAACTCCATTCATTTATGACATATATCTTCTATAAAAAGCAGCTAATACCTCTCTCTTTTTATATAAAATTTTGGTTGAATCCTAGAATCGTTCAACTTTTACTATTATTCGTTCAACTTTGGCCAATAATCATTCAACTTTTGATATTATTCATTCAACTTTCAGTATTAATCGTTCATTCGACACCAACTAACAAATTTCGCAAAGCAAGCCACCCACTATCTCCCTATCTATGACAACATCAGCAATTTTCCCGAAAATAAAAAAGCCGCATTCATGCGGCCCAACTCACTACTTCCTATTTCCCACCATACCTATCTTCTGCAATCAACTTTATATACCGATTACGCCTCACTAAAAATTCTTTCATATACTGCTCAAGAAAAAGTCGATCAGCTATTTTACCTATAAATCCAAATGGAGATGTGTAATCAAACGAATCAACCATCAATGTACCATTTTCTTTCTCTATAAATTCATGCACATGATAAAAGCGTTTGAATGCACCTTTTTCCATTTCATCAACAAATCTGTTTGGAAAATCTAATTCTGTTATGCGGACAGTCAGGTTTTGCTTTATGCCAAAATGAACGGCTTCCCATGTTACCGTTTCATTCAACCCTATTAAGCCACTTGTTACACCTGCAACAGCCCGTTCATTCGTTTGGCTTGTCGATTGTGTGTGAATATCAATATCCCGCGCAACATCAAAGCAAATGTGGCGCGGTGCATAAATAAACATATCCGTTTTAATAATTGGCATGTTAATCTTCCTATTCTAAAAATGGTTCACTTGGAGGAGATTACTTCTTAAGATTAAGCTTAGCTAACGCATCTGCTAATGCATTGTTAGTAAACTCGTCATCTTGTTTTTTCATATATTGTGCAACATCACGTTTGGAGACTTTACTGTTTTGATTCTTTTTACGTCGTTCCTGGAATGTTGACATTTTTTCTCTATGACCACAGCGGCAAGCGAACATTTGGCCTTCGCCTTCACCTCGTAGTTCAAGCTTTTTATGGCAATTTGGACAGCGAGCATTTGTTACTTTTGAAACACCCTTTTTATAGCCACATTCACGATCCTGACAAACAAGCATTTTTCCTTTTTTGCCATTCACTTCAAGAAGAAGCTTACTGCATTCTGGGCATTTCTTTCCTGTTACATTGTCATGCTTAAAGGTTTGCTTGCTATTTTTTATTTCGTTTACAACTTCTTTGGCATAATGCTTCATTTCATTTAAAAAAGTTTGCTTAGGTAAAGAGCCTTTTGAGATTTTTGTTAGCTTTCTCTCCCACTCTGCTGTTAACACTGGTGATTTTAAATCTTCAGGAACTAGTGTTAACAGCTGTTTACCTTTAGAAGTAATGAATAGTTCTTTGCCCTTTTTTTCTATTAAAAAGCTACTATATAACTTCTCAATAATATCTGCTCTTGTTGCAACTGTGCCGAGTCCACCTGTTTCACCAATTGTTTGGATCAGCTCTTTACTTTCTCCTGCCATATATTTTGTTGGATTTTCCATTGCAGAAAGAAGTGCTGCTTCATTAAAGCGTGCTGGAGGTTTTGTTTCACCAGTTGTTTTTGATAATGATGTTAGTGAAAGGTTGTCACCTTTTGATAAGGAAGGAAGTGTTTGTTCATCATCACTATCATCATCTTTGTAGTCACTGTAAACCTCTTTCCATCCCAGAGAAACAATTCGTTTTCCTTTCGCAAAAAACGATTCATTCCCGATTTCTGTTGTAACAATTGTTTGGTCATATTGATAAGCAGGTAATAATACAGCTAAAAAGCGTTTCACAACTAAGTCATAAATTTTTCTTTCTTTATCACTTAATGCACTCATCGGTACAGATTCTTCTGTTGGAATAATTGCATGGTGATCTGAAACTTTTTGATCATCAACAAATGATTTATTTGCTTTGATCGGCTGCTTTGTAATTTTTGCAATAACCGCAGCATGTTCTTTTGTTCGGCAGGCATCAAGTCGATCTTTTAATGTAGAAACAAGATCACTTGTTAAATAACGTGAATCGGTTCTTGGATATGTTAATACTTTATGCTGTTCATATAGCTTTTGCATGATTGAAAGTGTTTCTTTTGCAGAATAACCATATCGTTTATTTGCATCACGCTGAAGCTCTGTTAAATCGTATAGTGCAGGTGAATAGGATTTTTTCGGCGTTGTTTTCACATCAACAACGACCGCGGATTTATTTTTCAAAACCTTTAATTTTTGTTCGAGCTGATCTTCAGCAAATGTTTTTGTATCTTTAGATCTAGCATCTTGCCAAATAAGTGATAATCCCTCATTTGTTACTGCCTTCATACCAAAGTATTTCTTAGCCTTAAAGCTGCGGATTTCTTCCTCACGCTGGGCAATCATGGCAAGTGTTGGTGTTTGGACACGACCTGTAGACAGCTGGGCATTATATTTTGTTGTTAGTGCACGTGTTGCATTTAACCCAACGATCCAATCTGCTTCTGCTCTTGCAACAGCTGAAGCATATAAATTTTCATATTCCTTACCGCTTTTTAGCTTACGGAAGCCCTCTTTAATCGCTTTATCTGTCACAGATGAAATCCATAGGCGTTTAATTGGCTTGTTCACATGTGCTTTTTCAATGATCCAGCGAGCAACAAGCTCTCCTTCACGTCCTGCATCAGTGGCAATGACAATATTTCCGACATCTTTACGTAAAAGCTGAGATTTAACAGCTTGAAATTGTTTTCCTGTTTTTTTGATCACAACAAGCTTTAATGGTGAAGGTAGCATCGGTAAGTCTTCTAGACGCCAAGATTTATAGTTCTCACCATATGTTTCTGGATCAGCTAAAGTCACGAGATGACCTAAAGCCCATGTCACGATATATTGATCTCCTTCAAGATATCCGTTTCCTTTTTTATGACAATTTAATACTCTAGCTAAATCTCTTCCTACAGAAGGTTTTTCAGCTAAAACAACAGTTTTACTCATCTAAACATCCTTTCACATACACATAGTCCTTGTTCTATTATAAGTGTAATTACTTCGTAAATCTAATTTGTTTTCGCATCCAGTTTTTTCAAAAACAAGCATGATACTAGTAAATGTTAATTGTCATAGGTTAAATTGAAAAAACAATGAAAAATCAAAGTACTTCATCTATATACCATTAGCTTATTAAATCAAACAATAGTAGAATGAGGCAAGATACTGGTTATTTTTGGAGGGTTAAGGAGAAATGAGTCTATTATCAATCGATAATCTCGGTCACAGCTATGGAGATCGAACATTATTTAAAGACGTTTCACTTCGCTTATTAGCGGGAGAACGTGTAGGTCTTGTTGGTGCAAATGGCGTAGGGAAATCTACGATGATGAATATTATTACAGGGCAGCTTATTCATGACGATGGACGCGTTGAATGGACACCAGGTGTTCGTTATGGCTACCTTGATCAACATACAGTTTTAACAAAAGGAAAAACCATTCGTGATATTTTAAACGATGCTTTTTTGCCTTTATTTGAGAAAGAAAAGGAATTAAATGAAGTAACAGATAAAATGGCTACTGCAAGTCCTGAGGAGCTTGAAGAGTTGTTAGAAAAAATGGCAGAAATTCAAGATCGTCTAGACGCTGGCGGCTTCTATTTATTAGATATGAAGGTTGAAGAAACAGCACGTGGTCTTGGTCTTGATGCGATTGGTTTAGAACGTGATGTGTCTGCATTAAGTGGTGGTCAGCGTACAAAGGTTTTACTTGCAAAGCTTTTACTCGAACAGCCTGATGTTCTTTTACTTGATGAGCCGACCAACTATTTGGATGTAGAGCATATTCGCTGGTTAAGAAATTATTTACGAGAATACCCTCATGCTTTCCTATTAATCTCACATGATACAGAATTCATGAATGGTGTATCAAACGTTATTTTCCATTTAGAATTTTCTAAACTTACTCGTTATACAGCAACATATGAGAAGTTCTTAGAGCTTGCTGAAATTAATAAAAATCAACATATTCATGCGTATGAAAAACAAAAGGAATTCATTAAAAAGCAAGAAGACTTTATTGCTAAAAATAAAGCACGTTATTCAACAACAGGTCGTGCAAAAAGCCGTCAAAAGCAGCTAGATCGTATCGAACGAATCGATCGTCCTGAAACAGCTGTGAAGCCAACATTTGAATTCAAAGAATCTCGTGGAAGTAGCCGCTTTGTTTTTGAAGCAAAGGATCTTGAAATTGGCTACAATGAGCCTCTTTTACCTAAGTTAACAATGACTATTGAACGTGGAGAAAAAATTGCGATTGTTGGATGTAATGGTATTGGTAAATCAACACTATTAAAAACAATTCTTGGTAAACTTGATCCATTAGGCGGTAAGGTAAATCGTGGTGATTTCCTCTTTCCATCTTATTTTGAACAAGAGGTAAAAGCTGATTCTATTACGCCAATCGATGATGTTTGGAATGCATTTCCTAGCTTAGATCAACATCAAGTACGAGCTCTTTTAGCACGCAGTGGTTTAAAAAACGAGCATATTTCACGTCCATTAACACAATTAAGTGGTGGAGAGCAGGCAAAGGTTCGTTTATGTAAGCTACAAATGCACGAAAGCAACTGGTTATTATTTGATGAGCCAACAAATCATTTGGATGTAACGGCAAAAGAAGAATTAAAACGTGCAATCAAAGCCTATAAGGGAACTGTTGTCCTTGTATGCCATGAACCTGATTTTTATGAAGATTGGGTAACAAAGGTATGGGATATTGAGGATTGGGCAGAAAATAGTTCAAATTGAAATGAGTAAAAAGCAGCTGAATCTTACTAGCTGCTTTTTTGCTATGTAATTTTTTGTATGGTGATGTTTGGTGATGTTTGGTAGATTGTTATAACCTAAAAGTTGATGAAAATAAGATTAAATATTTTCAATTATAGTAAAGTCCTTTTGTGCTTCAGCCTTAACCCTTAGTTATTTTCTCTAATGCCTGAGCAAGAGATGCAGCAGTATGTACTTCCTCGAAATCTAGTCCTAACTGGATAGCTGTTTGCGCAATTTCAGGACGGATTCCAGATAAAGTGGATGAAACACCTAATAATTTAAGTGCTTTTATCAAATTAAAGATTTCATGAGCTACCATCGTATCTATAATTGCCACTCCTGATAAATCGATACATAAGTTACTTATTCCTAATTTGGCAGATTGTGCTAGTGTATTCTCTAAAATTAATTTTGCGCGTGCTGTATCAATATCGCCAATTAACGGAAGTAAGGCAACATTATTTTGAAGGAGAATCACTGGTGAACTTAGTTCATTAATCATCTCTTTTTGTGCAGCAATTTGCTTCAATGTATTTTTATTTGCTTCATCGATATAAATATAGACTGATAAATTAAAAACCTTTCTCACAATGTTACTCCATGTGAAGAATTGGTCAATCTCTAATTTATCTTGATTTTGTTTATAGAATGTTTGAATATATGAAAGGTAGATGTCTTGAGTTCGATAGAATTCTCTTACTACATAATGAACATCAGTATCTAAATGCTTTTGATCTTTCGCTAAGTTAACCGTCCATTCCTCAAATTTTTCAAAAAATGACTTTTCTTCTGTATTAAATATTTTATGTAACTGCATTACAAATTCTTGGTTTTTTTCTTTTAACGAATTAATTGTCACGGTATCCTGAGTTGAGTACACGGATGATTCATCTAGATCATCTAATTGTTGATACCATTGTTCAGTGATTTGCCAAGAATTCTCTACTAAAAATTCATATAACTCAATATTTCTATGCATAGTTGTCTCTCCTTCATCAAAACGATCATGGTTATTTTACAAGCGAGTGTTTAAAAGCATAAATAACAGCCTGAGTTCGGTCCTGAACCTCGAGCTTGCTTAAAATATTACTCACATGAGTTTTTGCTGTTTTTAGAGCTATATATAGTTCATCAGCTATTTCCTGATTCGTTTTCCCCTGTGTCATCAGCATGAGAATCTCCATCTCTCTTGATGTTAAATGATCATGTAAAGAAATGACATCTTTTTGCCTCATTTTCATCATCATTTTTCCCGTAACTTCTGGCTCAAGTATTGATTGCCCATGGAAAGTAGAGCGAACTGCATTTGCAATTTCACTAGCTTTAGATGTTTTTAATAAATAGCTAGTTGCACCTGCCTCAAGTGCTGGGTAAACCTTTTCATCATCAAGAAAGCTTGTGACAATAATAATCTTCGCTTCAGGCCATGCGTCAATGATTGCTTTTGTTGCTTCTATTCCATCCATTTCCTTCATGACCAAATCCATTAATATAATATCAGGACGAAGCTCTAGGCATAATTCAACACCCTTTTTACCGTTATCAGCTTCACCAATAACATCTATATCTGATTGTGCAGATAAATAGGAGGAAACCCCTATCCTAACCATTTCATGATCATCAACAAACACCACTTTAATCATCTTTATCGCCCTCCCCTGCAAGCACAGGAACTCTCACTTCTAAACGTGTTCCTCTATTTTTTAGGCTTACAATTTTCATAGATCCTCCAAGCTCAATAGCTCGTTCATGCATATTTTGTAAACCATAAGATCCGGTTTTCTCATCGTCAAGTTCAAAACCTACACCATCATCAGAAACTCGTAAAATAACAAAATCATCTCTTAATATTAATAAAATATCTAAGCTAGTTGCTTTTGAATGACGCAATGTATTTGAAACAGATTCCTGGAGAATTCGAAATAAGTGATCTTCAACACCCTTATCTAAAATGATCGGTTCGATTTTCCACTTAATATCCATTGTTACTTTTTGCATTAATTCTACCAGTAACTCTTGAATTCCTTCTTGTAAGGTTTTGCCCTTTAATGCAGCAGGACGTAGATGAAGCAAAAGTGCCCTCATTTCAAGCTGTGATTGATGAATCGTTTCTTCAATTAATCTTAGCTGCTTTGTTTCACGATCATCAGAAGAAGCTTTAGATTCTGTAATAGCTGACATCATCATAGAAGCAGCAAAAAGCTGTTGGCTTACAGAATCATGTAATTCTCTTGCTAATCTATTTCTCTCTTGTGAAACCATTTCTTGAATTCTTTTTTCTTGATCCTCTGCCCTTTCATTTGCTAACTTTTGAGAAAGCTTTGTTTGCTCTAACATTTGCTTTTGTACCTTATCAATCTTTTTCCAAATGCTTAGTATTTCTGGTACTGAATGTGGCTCAGCAGATATTGCTTTACCTTTTTCAAGCTCGCGTATTGCCACTTCTACTGAATTCAGCTGTTTTTGCCAAAACAATCCTGAAATTAGTCCATAAGAAACACCAATTAAAATACTAATACTTGGTACGATATAAATGAAAGGCAAATCAAAGATCTTTTCTTCCCATAAAGAACTCCATTTAGCTATTGGGAAAGCAGTGAAAAACAATAATGATAATAAAACAAAACAGCAAAGTGAAAAAATAGCTCCAATTAAAATTTGCCTTTGAATAATCGTCATATTCTCTTCACCTCAAGTCTACCTGTTATAAATGAAGTGAAAAGCTTTATTTTCTGTTCAGAAGGCTGGTAATTTTCTGTTTCATAAACAATATTTTCATTAATAATCCTTTGTTCTTGTTCATGAAATACCGCAAGCGTTCCAGCGATTATCGAAGAATTGATATGAACCTCAAATTCATATGGAACAAGAATTGTTACATTTCCTGCTAAATTGCGAATAGAAATCACTGATTCACCTTTAGGTAATACAGTTTCACTTAAATCAATCACTGTATTTCCAATACCCACCTGGATATTAACATCATTCCATTCATAGGCATGTTCAGGTGTTTCTTGACTGGAAAAGAAACGATTATTAAATAACTTTTTACGTTCCATTAAAGGCTCTGTTCGGTTCTCATTTGATTTCTCCAACACAATTGGTTTGATTTTCTTCGGTCTCTGCTGAGTTTGGAAAAACTGAATAATATAATATAGCAAAACAACACATAAAAAATAACGAAATGTCATCATATTTAAAACCGTGACAATAAACCATATCCAGCCTATCCAGAAAAAAACCTTACCGCTAAAACGAGGCTTCCATTTTCGTCCTAAATAGATGGATCCTATCGATAATATAAACGTTATAATTAATCCACCATTAAAAAATAAAACCTCTAAAAAAAGAAGGAGTATTCCTATTAAAACAATCCAATTGAAGTATTCTGATTTAACGTTATTTTGTATCATAAGTGATATCCTCCTTCCTTTTTTATTTTACTCGATTTTAGTAGATAGATAGTATATTTATTTAAAAGCCTCTTTACTTAATGGTAAATTTCAGTTAGCATTCGCTATCGCTGTTACTATCATCAATTATAGCTCTTATTTTTCATGCACAATAAGGCGTAGAAATCTACGCCTTTTTTTAAGGAAGAAGTATTTATTAGTTTTCGACCTTAGTTTTTTGTGTCTAGCTCCAGGTACCTTGCTACTTTCTTAGAATACCACGTTTCATTTATGAAACTGTATTTGTTTCTTCCATTTTTATCTTTTTTTCTAATTGAGCAATTCTTGCATCAATTGTATTGCGGTGATATGTTGAATTTACTTGATGCTCAAGACGATCTAGATAGCCTTCCATTTCTTCAAAGCGAGAAAATGCTTTTGTTGAAAAGCTGTTTTGCTCAACCACTTTATTCATACGATGATGAGCTCTTGCCATATTTTCTCTTCCCATTAGTTCCATACGCTTAATTTGCATATCCTTTAATTTATGTTTCATTTCCTCATACTTTTGCTCTAATTCCTCAAGCTGACGACCTGTTTGAAGTCGAGATTCATTTAGTCGAGCTACTCTTTCCTCATAATGTGCTTGCTCTTTTAAAGCAAATTCATGCAACTCAGATTCTCCAGCTTTTGCTGCTACTTCTGCTTGGTGTTTGCGCTTATCTGCTAAAAATAACGCCTCTTTATATTCACGATCAAATTCTCCTTTTAATAAATATTGACGTTCAACAAGCTTACGAACTTTTTCCGTTTCATTTTCACATTGTCTTAAATAGTGGTTAAGAACAGAAATAGGATTTTTTTGTTCCTTTTGATCGATTGCCTCGTGTAAATCAGCTGCTACTGTATCTTTAATTCTTGAAAAAATATTTGCCATTATTTTTCTCTCCTTTTAGTTGTGGTTTTTAATTATCGTTAATTAATAGTTACCTTTTAAGTTCTTCCATTCTTTTTCAAAGTTCGTAAATGGATCTGCATCTTCTTTTTCTTTTACCTTAGAAGCTTTATTCCAGTTTTTAAATACAACATACAATACATATAAAGCGACAAAGCCTAGAACTGCTGGTAGGTTTGATGCTGAAGCAAACAATGCAATCACTCCGATTACAGCTAACAACACTTTATTAAATGTTGAGGTTGTTTTTACGAAGCCTCTATAAGAGTAATACAAAATCACAAGAGTTAATGCCAGGGCAATCATCGGTGCAAGATTTGATAGTAGGACAATAACAGCCACCCCACCTAATAATAAATAACCAAACTTCTTCATCTTTCTTCCTCCTTTCTTTTTTTAAGCTTGAAGTTTTTAAAATATCTTCAGCTCTACACAAGTTTTATTGATTGAGCTAATCTCCGTTATTACTTGTGCTCTTTTCTATGTCTTTATCTTACCTATTTTGTAAGAAGCTCAAAACGAGCTTGAGCTTTATTTTGTACTAGGACTTGAGGCGTAGAAGGAATAAGACCCATTCAATACCATTACTTTTTACATAAAAATAGTGGTTGGAGCCGACGACACTTGACGCCTGCGGGTGAAGAGGAAAGCAAGTGTCTGGAGCGAAATGGAACGATCTAGATTCCTATCCACAAATTTTAAAAGTGCACCAGAGTTTTTTTAAAGGTCTTTTCAAAAAACCATACATGTTTTAACTGATATTGGAAAAAATGAAATGAACGTATATATAGGAGGTAGAAGCAATGACTGAAGAATTTCCTCAAGGAAAAATGCCTTATGAACCAGAACCATTTTGGAGAGATACTTCACAATTAAATACATTTTCTCCTTTGAAAATTGATACCGAAACTGATGTTGCCATTGTTGGTGGTGGTATTACTGGGATTACAACTGCCTATTTACTATCAAAAAAAGGCTTTAAAGTAGCTATACTTGAGGCAGGAAATCTCTTAAACGGTACAACTGGACATACAACTGCAAAGGTAACAGCACAGCATGGACTAATTTATGATGAATTCATTCAGCATTTGGGTGAAGAAAAAGCTAAGCTTTACTATGAGGCAAACAATGAGGCGCTGAACTTTGTTCGTCAAACGTCGAAAGAGTTAAAAATAAATTGTGATTTTTCAGATGAAGATTCATATATGTACGCAATTAGTGATGAATACGCTAGAAAAATTCATAAAGAATTTGATGCTTATCAAAAGCTAGGAATACATAGTGAGTTTGTTGATGATATCCCTTTACCAATTGATGTTAAAGGTGCTGTTATTATGAAGTCACAAGGTCAATTTCATCCACTAAATTATTTAAAAGCACTTGTCGATGAAATAATTAAGGCTGGTGGTGAAATATACGAGCAAACAACAGCTATTGATATTGATGAAACAACACCAAAACCAACTATTATCACAAGAGATGGTCACAGAGTAGCATGTCAGTTTGCAATCGCTTGTTCTCATTTTCCTTTTGTTGATAAAAAAGGCTTTTATTTTGCTCGATTACATGCAGAACGCTCATATATTTTAGCTGTTCGTGCTAAGCTTGATTACCCTGGTGGGATGTTCTACAGCGCAGATTCGCCAACTCGATCTTTACGTTACACACCGATGAACGGTGAAAAGCTTATTTTAATAAGTGGTGATGGTCATAAAACGGGACAAGGAAAATCAACTTATAAGCATTACCAAGCATTAGAAGAGTTTGGTGAGGAAGTCCTTGGTATTGAAGAAATTAAATATCGTTGGTCAGCTCAAGATCTTTATACATTAGATAAGGTTCCTTATGTTGGTCCAATCACTTCAAAAAAAACAAATATTCTTATCGCAACAGGCTACCGTAAATGGGGTATGACAAACGGAACAGCTGCGGCACATTTGCTTGCTGATCTTGTCGCAGAAAAATCTAATCCTTATGAAGAATTGTATTCACCATCTCGATTTTATGCTGATCCAAGTATCAAGAAATTCCTAAAGCAAAATATCGATGTAGCAGCACATCTTATTGAGGGAAAAATCGATATAGCAGACAAACGTGTTGAAGATATCGGAAATGATGAAGGCTCTATCGTCATGGTAAATGGCAAACGTGCTGGCTGTTACAAAGATGCAGACGGCAACATTAATCTTGTTGATACAACGTGTACGCATATGGGATGTGAAGTAGAGTGGAATAGTGGAGATCGTTCTTGGGATTGCCCTTGTCATGGATCACGATTTGATGTAGGTGGAGATGTGATTGAAGGACCGGCTAAAAAAGCTTTAAAAAAGGTGGATTTGAACTAGGGGTTTGGACATAATCAAGAAATCATACAAAAAGACGAATAAATCTAAATCAGTTAAGTTGAAAGAAACAAGTTCGTTCCATTGCGCTGCAGACACTCGCGTTCCACGGGGAGGAAGCTGAGCCTCCTCGACGCAAGCGCCTGCTTAGGTCTCAACCTTTCCTCAATTCCCGTAGGAGTCGATTATCTTCCGCTCCATTCCACTAGTTCTTAAAAATAGTATACAAAATCAAAAAATCTATTGAAAAATGCAAATAAAAACCCGAACTATTAGGCGAAAGATTACTTGAAATATCACCTAATAATTCGGGTTTATCATTAGCTTAAATACTTATGTCCCAGCCTCTTAAACTGTTTAGACATGCATGCCTTCTTCGTTACACATCATGATATATATTACCCATAACCACTCAGGGTAACGCATCTACACACAAGGTTTAGCGCCTCGAAAATCAGCAAAACTTTACCTATGAACTGAGGGATAGACAATTTTAATGTCTATCCCTTTCATCATTTAAATATTTATTTTTTCATATTATTTGTCTTTTAAGACTTGCCCAACTTTGGATTTCGAAAGCTTTATGATTCTCTCTAAAGCATCGTCTTTGTTCACTTTACGAAATGTTATATTGGAGATATCTAAGCCATGACCTAGTGTTGAATAAACATGACCTTCTCTTGGATCAATTAGCTGATTTCCATCGTAGTAAAGACGCGGAGTCTTCCAGAGTGCCACTAATGCTTTACCAATAGGCATTTCGTGATAACGGTCAGGCCACATATTTTTCACGTGTTTTTTTACTAAAGGATAGTATTTCGAGCTCATACCAGGAAAAAGGTGATGCTCAGTGTGATAGGAAAAATTGAAATGCAGCACATCTACCCACTTAGGAACTGTTACAGTTAAGCTATTTGCTAATGGATCATTAATCTCAGTAATTGGATTTAAACGATGATTAGTCGAGATATATCCCATAACAATTGCATTTGCAATAAGTAATGGAATTAAGAAAGCAAACACCCATTTCATTGGTCCCATTATAAATAAAAGTGTTATCCAAAATACCCACGGAAGAATTAACTGAACCCAAACTGAACGGCGATGCTTTGGATTAAATTCCTTTATATACGCAGCAAACATTCTAGCTGAATGTAGTGTAAACATCAGTGTTAGTGAAGCAAAGCTGCCAAATGCTCGAACTCCATGTGGTAAGTGGTAAATCCAATTTAATAATTTTGTTTTAGAAAGCCTTTCTAATGTCGGCCATGCATCGGGATCATGTTCCTCATGCTGTGTATTTACATGATGAGAAAGGTTATGCCACTTTCTCCATAATTTAGGTCCTATACTTAATGGCCAAAAAGCAATTGCCCCAAGAAAATCACGGAGCCAGGGTTTTCTGACAACTGTTCCATGTAATATCTCATGTCCAAGAAAGCCCATTGCAGCAAAGCTTGTGCCAAGTACGAATGAGATTAACAGGTAAATAAATGGATGTAGTTGAAATAAACCAATCGTTAAAAAACCTGCAACCACAATTAATAAGTAGGCAAGTCCACCCCAAAGCCTACTAGGAACAGGCTTAAAAACTTTTTTAGGCAGCTTAGGGGAAATTTGCTTTGCATACCATGCAAAAGAATGAAGATCCTTCATCTAAAATGTCTCCTTCCATAACAATTGTTTTCATTTGATGTGAATTTTTAACAATGGCATAATGCCTACAATCAAACATTTTAATACCCATTTTGGTTAAACTATAATCATCAATAATTAAAAGGAGTTGTTTATATGGAAAAGCCAGCTAACAATAAACAGTCACACTCTCTTAAAGGAAAAATTTACAGAAGAAAATCAGAAGCTCTTTCAGAATACAACATCTCACTTCCAGAACAACCTGTGCCTCAACCTAAGGATTATGAGGAAATTGAGTATTAATTTTTCCAGCAGTTCTTTGAAGCTAACCATGGAAACACTTCCCTTACCATGGTTAGCTTATCTTCTAAAAAGACACTTCTACAGGAAAAAATTATGCCACATTATCTACCAAAATATACTTAACTGGATAAAATTAGCTAAATGGTAAAACATCATGAAATTTATTAGCATTTTGTCATTTTGAGTGAAAGTCATAAGACTCCTGCTAGAACCTTATAGTATTGAATTAAGTAATAAAATGGAGAAATAAAAAAATCAGATCACCTCTTGAAGAGAAAATCTGATTTATTTATATAATACTTATTATGCTGTTATATTTAGTAAGTTAATTCAATGACTTTACTATCTTGGTTTAAATTGGTACTGACAGATGGTGCTAATTCAATTAATAGGTTAGCGTTAAGTCCATAAGCTTTAGCTACTTCAAATGCATCTTCTGTTAAACAATTAACAAGGATGGATGCTTCCAACAGGTTTTCTATTTGATATTCCGCTGATTTTTTCATTAAAAGATGTACAGCTTCTTTAGAATCTAACATAACCGAATTAATTGATGCATCAGATATTGCTCTAGTGGTAATAGATTCAAATCTAGTATCAGCATAATAATCATACACACCAAGATGTTGTTCAGTATCATTAAGCTCCATCTGAGTTGATCCTATAACTAAACAGCCTTCTTTATTTATTAATTCATTCTCTGAAAAGGCCATTAGACCATGTTCCTCAAGCAAGCCTTGAATTTGATTATTTCTGGAGTAAAAAGCAGCTTTTATTTGGCGGATATCTATCTTTTCTTTCCTTAGTAACTTTAAGAAATAGGTAACTGATAAAGTTGTTGTGAAAAGCAGCTTCTCTGCTTGTAAGATGTTGTTTCGATCATCACCATTTACTGTTGCTTCATTAATCTTCCATTTAGGAAATTCAATAACATCAGCACCAAGATCAGTAAGTTCTTTAACAGAGCTCTCTCTATCAAGATTTCCCCGAACGTATAATATTTGTTGGCCAAAAAGTGCCTTATCTTCAAACCATTTTACTTTTTCTCTTGTTTCAATGATTTGGCCAACTAATGTAATAGCGGGATTTTCAATCTTTTGATCACGTACCATCTTAACAATTGTTGATAATGTTCCTACAACTGTTTGCTGTCTGCTCCATGTTCCCCATCTGATGATTGCCACAGGAGTATCAGATGATTTGCCATGTAATATCAGATTTTCACATATATGCTCTAAATTTGAAATTCCCATATAGAAGGCAATTGTTTGTACTCCTCGTGATAAGCCCTCCCAATCGATATCAGGCTTACCATTTTTTGATTTATCATGAGCTGTAACAATGGCAAAGGAGCCTGCGTAATCACGATGTGTGACAGGAATCCCTGCATAAAGTGGTGCCGCAATCCCTGAGGTAATACCCGGTACTATTTCATAAGGAATGTTGTTCTCCGCTAATACTTCAGCTTCTTCACCAACTCTTCCAAATACACTCGGATCTCCTCCTTTTAGCCTCACAACGGTGAAACCTGCTAATGCCTTTTCTACTAATACAGTATTAATTTCTTCCTGCTTCATAAAATGACGAGTTGGTAGCTTTCCACAATAGATTAGCTCACAATTTGATGGTACATGATCAAGGATAGCTGGGTTTACTAAACGATCATATAAAATAACATCAGCTTTTTTGATCGTCTCTAAACCCTTCACTGTAATAAGCTCACTGTCCCCAGGACCAGCACCTACTAAATATACCTTTCCCATATCCATCATTCTCCCTCACATTTTATTTTGTTTAAAGTAAGGGAAGAATTTCCTCGTTTTATACCTTACTTTGCCTCTCTATTAAAGTATTGTATTAACATTTTAACAGAATCTACATATTAAAATACCAAATACATTATTTTCTATATTAAATTAATAGGAACACTTCACCTTCTTCTACTAGTGTTTCATACTTATTCACACAACCGAAGTCTGGTTTTTGAACATTACCGTCTTCAAGACAAATTTTCCAGTCATGCATTGGACAAAATACGAAGTCTCCACTTACAATTCCTTCGCTTAATACTCCACCTTTATGTGGACATTTGTTTTCTACTGCTTTCACTTTTCCATTTGAAAGTCTAAAAACTGCCACTTCTTTTCCCTTTTCAATGATAACCGTTTTCCCAACACGCTCAGGTAATTCTAAAAGAGGTCCCACATATAACTTGGTTTTTGTCATTTCTTTCATATCGATCATCTCCTTTGGCGAAATATTCAGTCTTTAAAGTGTGCAATTTGCAATCCCGATTCGATTTTATAAGAATCAAGCATTACCCACTGTTTCAAATAACTCTTTAGTTGTTTTCTTACTTTCGACAATTTCTTTCCAAGGATCTTTATAAACAGACAATGTTTCATCCATACGTGCATTCAGTTCTTTACATTTAGCAGCATCATCTAATACAGATTGAACATGTGCTAAGCCGATTCTTTCAATCCAAGCTGATGTACGTTCTAAATAGTTTGCTGTTTCACGATAATATTGTAAATATGCACCCGTAATACTCATCGCTTCTTCATCGGTTTTGACTTTGTATAATAAATCTCCACCTCTAACATGTGTACCACCATTTCCACCAACATAGATTTCCCAGCCACCATCTATGCCAATAAAACCAATATCTTTAAAGCCTGATTCTGCACAGCTTCTTGGACAAGCAGATACTGCCATTTTCACTTTATGAGGTGTTTGCAAGCCTTCAAATTTTTGTTCTAATCGTATTCCAAGTCCCATCGAATCTTGCGTACCAAAGCGACAGAATTGCTCACCAACACACGTTTTTACCGTTCTCAATGATTTTCCATATGCATAACCAGATGGCATATCTAGCTCCTGCCATACTTTTGGTAAATCATCCTTACTTACACCAAACAAATCAATCCGTTGACCACCTGTAACTTTGACTAAAGGAATCTCAAATTTATCAACAACATCTGCAATTTTTCGTAAATCCTTCGCATTTGTTACTCCACCATACATTCTTGGAACAACTGAATACGTACCATCTTTTTGAATATTTGCATGCATACGTTCATTTACAAATCGTGATTCTCTTTCATCTTCATACTCAATTGGATTTACCATACCTAAGTAATAGTTTAAAGCTGGACGACATTTAGAGCAGCCTTCCTCAGATTCCCAATCAAGTACATTCATTACTTCTCTTATATGCTTTAGACCTTTTGCTTTTATCTCATCAACAACTTCATCTCTTGATAATGTTGTACAGCTACAAATTGCTTCTTTTTGGGAAGATGCATCAAAATCAGAGCCTAACGCAAATTGTAAAACATCTGAAACTAATGGCTTACAGCCTCCACAGGATCTCGAAGCACTCGTACAGGCTTTAATATCATCTACAGATGTACAGCCTTTTTCTTGAATGGCCTCAATAATTGCACCTTTAGAAACCCCATTACATCCACAAATAATTTCATCAGCACTCATTGTAGCAACTAAGCTTTCTCCAGCTTCCGCTCCTAGTGGCTGTAGAATACTAATTTTCTCGGTATCTGAAATATCCGCTTCTTTTTTAATCATTGAAAACAGACGATTTCCTTCCTTACTATCACCAAACAAAACAGCACCAACAATTTTATTACCTTTGAGGACAATCTTCTTATAAATTCCATCTTGCTCATCAAAGATTTTTATTGATTTTTTCTCTTCATCTTCTGTAAAATCACCGGCAGAGAAAACTTCCACACCAGATACTTTAAGTTGTGTTGATAAAACTGAGCCTTGATAAGGAGCTGTAGCCCTGCCACATATTTGATGTGCTAATACTTTTGCTTGTTCATATAAAGGAGCAACAAGGCCATATGGAATGCCATTATGCTCTGCACATTCACCAACAGCATAGACATTAGGAAGATCTGTTTGTAAATAATCATTTACAACAATTCCTCGATTTACTGTTAATCCACTTTCTTTCGCCAGTTGAATATTTGGTTTAATACCAACTGCCATAACAACTAAATCTGCTTCAAGGTTTGAGCCGTCTTTGAACTTCAATCCTTCTACTCGTTCTTCTCCATAAATTTCTTCTGTTGCCTTTTCTAAAAGAAATTTCATTCCTTGCTTCTCTAATTCTTTTTGCAATAATTTACCAGCTGTTTCATCTAATTGACGTTCCATTAATGTTGGAGCTATGTGAATCACGGAAACATCCATTCCTAAATTCAATAAACCTCGAGCTGCTTCTAATCCTAATAATCCACCACCGATAACAGCTGCTTTTTTAAATCTTTTGGATGCATCAAGCATAATGTCTGTATCTTTTATATCACGAAATGCTGTTACACCTTCTTTATCAGCTCCAGGTAAAGGGAGGATAAATGGTACGGATCCTGTTGCAATAATCACTTCATCGTAAGGAATCTCTCGACCTTTATTTGATAAAACAACCTTCATTTCTGAGTCAATTTTTGTGACTGTTTCATCTGTATAAAGGGTAATATTATTTTCTTCGTACCAATTCCAGTCGTTTAATGTTATATCTTTAACAGCTGTATCTCCTTGCAGAACCTTTGATAATAAAATTCGATTATAGTTAGGATGTGGTTCACTTCCGAAGATCGTAATGTCAAATAGTTCATTTGATATTTTTAAGATTTCTTCGATTGCTCTAACTCCGGCCATTCCGTTTCCAATTAAGACTAATTTCTTTTTATCCACTTGAATTGCCTCCCTTAGGAAAGTTTCTTATAATGTATCACGGATAAATCATTTATTTTATATACATGTTAGCTTTCCTTACATGGTTTTTTATATTTAGGCTATTATTATCGAGAACTTTAATGTTTTTGAAAATTATTAAGGAGTATAGTGATAGTCAAAAACATTTAACCTTTCGGAAAACCCATCTCGATACTTTGCTGTTATTTTTAATAATTTTTCGTATAAAACACGTTCGTTCCATTTCGCTGCAGACACTTGCTTTCCGTGGGGAGGAAGCTGAGCCTCCTCATAAGCTGCGCGCCTGCGGGGTCTCACCCTTTCCTCTACACCCACAGGAGTCAAATGTCTTCCGCTCCATTCCACTATAGTGTGTGAAATCAAATAACCCTTGAAAAATAGGCTAAATTAAGAAGTTGTAAGAACAATAGAAAAAACTATGTATCTACTTTGAAAAGGATAATTTTGTGTTATAAAAAGTTAAGCTTGTACTACTAAAGAAAATTAGCAGTATTTTGTACCTTTTCAGAACGGTTTTAAAATAATAAGTATGAAGAAACATGAATGAAGGGATTTGCAGATGTAATATATAAGTTATCTGGTAGGATTGTATGATAGATTATCTACATTGTTATATTGTGGTCTCAGAATTTTAAGGTGAGGGGAGATCTTAATATTTATAAGTAATTCCTTTTGGGAGAGGTAAATTGATTATCTTCTAAAATAATAAGAAAAAAGAGAACTAACTTATAGGTTTCTCTATTTTCATTTCTTAAGCAATTTACGATAGCAGTGGTTGGTTGTGCGGAAGGTGTGAGACTCCTGCGGGCGCAGCGGGACAGGTGAGATCCCACAGGCGCTGTGCGCCGAGGAAGCTCACCGCCCGCCCCGCGGAAAGCGAACAACCTGTAGCACAACCAACCACCCCTTTGTTAAACACTATAACTTTTACGAAAAGAGCCTGTAATGAATAATGGATCAAATCGATAAATCAAACAGGTGCAACCCTAACCGCATTCACTTTAAACCCAGGCATTTTACAGCTCGGATCAAGGTCCTCACCTACTAACAGATTCACGTTTTGAGCTTCCGTCCAATGAATTGGAACAAACACCGTATCTTTTCTAATCTTCTCAGACAATTTACTTCTAACAACAATATTTCCTCGCTTAGAAGTAACAGACACTAAATTGTTATGCTCAATATTGTATCTCTTTGCTGTTTCAGGATGAATCTCCAGGTAAGATTCAAAGTTTCTCGCAGCTAATGCTGAGCTTTTTCTTGTTTGTACACCTGTTAAATAATGTGAAACAATTCTTCCTGTTGTTAAATACAATGGATATTCTTCATCAACCTTTTCTTTCGGAATTTCTGACAAATTTGAAACAGGTATCATTCTAGCCCTTCCATCACTATGCGCGAATTCATTTTCAAATAAACGAACAGTTCCTTTGTGATCTAAATTTGGACATGGCCATAAAATTCCCTGTTCTTTTCTAATCCGATCATAGGTAATTCCGAAATAATCTGCCGCTCCTCCCTTGCTTGCTTCCCTTAATTCATTAAAGATGTCCTCTGCACATGTAAAAGGAAAATACTTCTCTTTTCCAAGAACTTTCGCAATTTCGCAAAGTATCTCCCAATCATGCTTAACTTCACCAGGGCAAGGTCGACTTGCTTCTCTTAGTGTGACTCTTCCTTCTAGGTTTGTCATTGTTCCCTCATCTTCCAAATATGATGATGTTGGCAGGATTAGATCTGCCATCTCTGCAGTTTCAGAGATGAACATTTCTACCGCAACTAAAAATTTAAGCTTTTTCAATGCCTTTTTAATAAAGTTGGCATTTGGATTTGAGACAACAGGATTTGAGCACATTAAGAACATACCCGTAATTTTGCCCTCATCTATTTTTTGGAACATTTCATATGCAGATACACCTTTTCGAGGAAGCTCATCTTTATCTACACCCCAAACCTTTGCAACCTGTTCACGATGTTCTTCATTTTCAATTGATCGATAACCTGGAAGCTGATCGGCCTTTTGTCCATGCTCGCGTGCTCCCTGACCATTACCTTGACCAGTTATTGCTCCATAGCCAGAATATTTCTTCCCTATCTTACCGGTAGAGATTAGAATATTCAGTAAATTCCGTACAGCATGGGTTCCATCAATTTGCTGTTCTACCCCTCTTGCTGAAAAAAGCATACCTGAATCCTCACTCGCAAATTTTATTGCAGCTGTTCTCATTTGCTCGATAGGTACATCTGTTAAGGTTGAAATTTCATCCAATGAAAGGGAATTTATATGCTCCTTAACCTTTTCAAACCCTGTTGCCCGTTCCTGAACAAACTGTTTATCTACTAAATCTTCATCAATAATCACTTTGAGTAGACCGTTTGCTAAAGCTGCATCCATTCCTGGCTTCACCTTTAAATGTAAATCAGCGAGCTTTGTTGTTGCCGTTTCACGAGGATCAATTGCTATAATATATGCACCGTTTTCCTTTGCTTTTTCAAAATAAGGCATGATTGTTGGCTGACATTCTGCGATATTTGTGCCAGCTAAAATGATTACCCTTGTATGAGGCACTTCATTCAACGCATTTGTTAATCCTCTATCAACACCAAATGTCTGATTTGCCGCTGTTGCTGCTGCAGACATACACAATCGACCATTATAATCGATATACGGAGTTTTCAATGCAACTCTAGCAAACTTTCCAAGCAAATAAGCTTCTTCATTTGTAATTGATGCACTACCATAAACAGAAAGAGCATCATGACCATCAGTAGCTTGGATCGATTCGAACTGCTCCTTAATATGCTGCAATGCCTTTTCCCATGATATTTGAACAAACTCACCATTAACCTTTTGCAAGGGATGCATAATTCGATCTTTATGAAAGGGATGTTGATGTGCATTCATCCCCTTTACACACAATCTACCTTGTGATGTAGGATTATCCTTACCAATTGTTTTAAATGTTTTTCTAGATACAACAGATTGTTCGATCAATTGCATTTTACATTGCATACTACAAAATGGACATTGCGTATCATACACCTTTTCAGATTGAACTTCCTGCTGCTTTGTTCTGAAATATTTTAATAATAAATCAGTCAAGTATATAAACCTCCCTCTAATAATCTATTAAGAAAAATACAGCCCTCATTATTACAAACTTAACGTTTGCTGCACTTCCAACTCTAGCCTTTCTACCAACTGCATTCTCAGAGGTTCTTCAAAGAGAACTTCTCTTATATGAATCAACCCGACTCTTTCAATCCAGTCAAAAATACATTCTAAATAATTTGCAGTTTCTCTATAATATTGAACTAAACCTAAAACAACTTGTTTTACTTCTACTACATCTTGAGCAATTGTTAACAACTCTTCCTGCTGATCTACCGAAAGGATTTGACCACCAACGTAGATTTCCCACCCTCTATCATCACCAATAATATTAATGTCTTTTTGAATATTATTAGCATTGCTATGCTTACATGCTGAAACGCTCAATATCACTTTATAAGGAGTGATGATTGTTTCCATTCCTTTTTCTAACTCAATTGATAATTGCATGGCATCATCATAATCACAAATACAAGCATGTTCACCAAACAACGTGTTAATATGTTGAACAGTGTTATTTTCTAAAGAATGAAAGCTCATATTTAATTCGGCACATACAGCTTGAACGTACTCCTTTTTTATTCCTTTTATCTGTATATTTTGAGCTGACGTTAATCCGACATAACTTAACTGATATTTTTCAATAACATTGGCAATTTTCTTTAGTTCCTGAGCTGACATTCTCCCACCATATATTCTCGGAGTAAGCCTATATGTTCCGTCCTTTTGAGAAGAAAGGAAAATTTCTTTGTTTTCAAAACTAGAAGTTTTAGCAGCCTCAGCTTTTGGATAGATCATCGCTAAATAGTAGGAAATTGCCGGTATGCACTTTGAACACCCATCTTTAGAAAGCCAATTAAGCTTTGCTATTACTTCACCTACTAAAGATAAGTTCTGCTGTTGAATCTCGTAAACAACTTCATCTTCTGTTAATGTCGTACAAGCACACAGTGTCTTTTGTTCTGCTACTTCATTACAATCATCACTATGAATATATTCAAGCAAATCGCAAACAAGTGATTTACAGCTACCACAAGAGCTAGATGCTTTTGTGCATTGCTTTACTTCATCTAGAGTTGATATTCCCTCATGCTGAACAGCCTCCATAATAGCTCCCTTAGATACTCCGTTACAGTTACAAATAACTTCGCTTACCTTCATTGAACTTAACAGTGAATAATCTTTTTCTGTTGAATACATTAACTGCTGCTTTTCCTGTTCATTTATATGCTTTCTTTTGACTATCACATCTGCAATTTTTGATTGACTCTTTGTATCGCCATATAACACGGCACCGACCATGATATCACCGCGAAATACCATCTTTTTGTAGACTTCATTGATTTCATTTAGCATTGTTAATGCTTGTGTTGATTCATCTTCCCTTAAATCTCCGATCGAAAAGAGATCGATACCAGGCACTTTCAAGCTTGTTGATAACACAGATCCTTTATACCTTTTCTTCTTAGTACTGCAAAGTCGATTTGCCAGCACTTTTCCTTGTTCATATAACGGTTTAACAAGTCCATAAACAAAACCGTTATGCTCCACACATTCACCAACAGCATAAATATCTCTTTCACTTGTTTCCATATAGTCATTAACAACAATTCCACGATTTGTGTGAATACCACAATCCTTTGCAAGCTGTACATTCGGCATAACACCAATAGACATCACAACTAAATCCGCTTTAATTGAAGAATCATCCGAAAAAATTATTTCCTCTACTTTGTGTTGCCGCCCTTTGAATTCCTTTGTTGTTTTTCCTAATAAAAACTGTACACCTTTTCTTTCTAGCTGCTTTTGAAGAAGTCGTGAGGAAGCTTGATCTAATTGACGTTGCATTAAACAATCTGAATTGTGAACAACTTTCACATCCAAACCAAGATGGAGTAATCCCCAAGCTGCTTCAAGACCTAATACTCCTCCACCGATCACAATTGCACTTCGATCATTTTTAGAGGTTTCAATCATTTTTTTGCAATCCTCGATTGTTCGAAAAGTGATAACTCCTTCCTTTTCTACACCTGGAACAGGTAGCACAAAAGGAGATGAACCAGTAGCTAAGATAAGTTTGTCATATGACAGCAACCGATTTTTGTCAGTTAAAACATGTTTTTGGTTTGAATCGATATTCATCACAGTTTCACCAGAAAATAGGTTAATTTGGTTACTCGAATACCATTCCTTTTGATTAAGTGTGATATCTGCGATTTTTGCTTCTCCCTGCAAAACCGATGATAATAAAATCCGATTATAATTAAGATGATTTTCACTGCCTATAATTGATATTTCATAAACGTCTGAAGAATGCTTTAAAATTTCCTCAACACAACGGATACCCGCCATTCCATTTCCGACTACCACCAATTTTTGCTTCATATTACCCTCCTAGCATAAATGGTCTGACCTAATTTATTGATCTTATTATTTCATACAGAGCTTCTTCACATTGGTTTTTTGTCATATTTCCTAACATACATTTTTAAAAGTGAGCTTTTCAAACCATTGATACAATAAGGTTTACTAACATTCTGCGTTACATTTAATTACAAGTATCTTTTCTACTTCTTTTTCACGTTTTATAATGAGCACAGAACATGAGTAGACAGAAAATTTTAACAATAACAAATATGAGAGGAGATTTTATATGAAATTATCAGAATTAAAAACTAGCGGTCACCCGAAAACACTTTTTTCGTCATTCTTGTATTTTGATGTCAGTTTTATGATTTGGGTTATTCTTGGAGCTCTTGGAGTTTTTATTACACAGGATTTTGGATTGTCACCTTCTCAAAAAGGAATGATTGTTGCTGTTCCTATTCTTGCAGGATCTGTATTTAGAATTGTATTAGGTATCTTAACAGATCGTTTTGGACCTAAGAAGACAGCTATATTAGGAATGAGCATCACAACTATTCCTTTACTGTGGGGGTTATTTGCCGGTAATACCATTCCTGAGCTTTATATGATTGGGATTTTACTAGGTGTTGCAGGTGCAAGCTTCGCAGTAGCACTTCCAATGGCTAGCAGATGGTATCCTCCTCATTTACAAGGTGTAGCAATGGGGATTGCTGGTGCTGGAAATAGTGGGACATTAATTGCCACTTTATTTGGCCCTCGTTTAGCTGAAAACTTTGGTTGGCATGTAACAATGGGTCTTGCCATTATCCCACTTCTTATTACGTTTTTTGTTTTTATATTATTGGCAAAGGATGCTCCTACACAGCCTGCTCCACAGCCACTTGCAAATTACTTTAAAGTATTTGCTCATAAAGATACATGGTTCTTTTGCTTACTATATAGTGTTACATTTGGCGGGTTTGTTGGTTTATCAAGCTTTCTTAGTATGTTCTTTGTTGATGAATATGGTCTTTCCTCAGTTCAAGCAGGTGACTTTGTGACACTCTGTGTTGCAGCCGGAAGCTTTTTCAGACCAGTAGGAGGATATATCTCAGATAAAATAGGTGGAGTTAAAGTGCTATCATTCCTATTTATCGGTGTCGCTGTTTGTATGCTAGGTGTTAGTCAATTGCCACCACTATTTGCGATCACGGCATTACTTTTTGTCGGGATGATGTGCTTAGGAATGGGTAATGGAGCAGTGTTCCAATTAGTACCTCAACGCTTCCAAAAGGAAATTGGTATGGTAACAGGAATAGTAGGGGCAGCAGGAGGTATCGGTGGTTTCTTCTTACCAAACATTTTAGGAACTTTAAAAGAACTAACAGGATCATATTCTTCAGGATTTATCACATTTTCTTGTATTGCCCTTGCTGCAATCGCAATCTTAATCATTGCAAACTTCTCTTGGAGAAAAACATGGAATATAAAGGATGGTGCAGTAAAAATATAATTTACTATTTCAGTGAGTAAGCCTAGCAGATGTTGCTAGGCTTTTTTTGTTAGTTAGGTTAGTAAGATAAAATCTAGAATCCTTTACATCCACTATCAATCTGTTATAGTAGTAGAAGTTAATTATTTACCTAGGTAAATAATTTTAGGTGGTGACATGTGATGATAAATAAAAGTGAGTTATTTCATACGCTATACCAAAAAACAAGGCATATGACAAAAGAACTTAATGAACAGCTACAACAGCATCAATTATACAGTTCTCAATGGTCGATTCTTTATTGTTTAAAAAAGAATGGTCCAATGACACAAAGTGAAATGTGGCGTTATTTAGGTGTTGAAGCACCAACTGTTACACGCACACTACTTAAGCTTGAAGACGCTGGGTGGATTTCACGAAAGCATGGAAAAGATAAGCGCGAACGACTTGTATTTCTAACTTCAAAAGCTGAAAATCACCTACCCACTGTTGAGAAGAGTGTCACAAATTTTGAAGAACAGATGCTTCAAAATTTAACAGAGGAAGAACAAGAATACTTACTTTCTTTATTAAATAAACTAGGAAATTGATATGGCAAGCACAAGCTACATAGCTTTAGGCGGCCAAAGCAGATAGGAATTGAAATAACTCGTGTTTCTTGCCTTACTTACTATTTAACTAGACACCAGGAAAGTAAAAACCAAAGGAGGCAGGATGAAAAAATGAACACTGTCTATAAACAGCCGATCTGGACAAAGAGCTTTATTAGTATCTTCTTAAGTAACTTTTTCATCTTTGTCACCTTTTATGGTCTATTAACCTCTTTACCTATTTATGTTGTGGATGAACTTAATAAATCTAGCGTTGAAGCAGGACTGATTGTAACGATTTTGCTTCTTTCAGCCATTATTGTTAGACCATTTTCTGGAAAGTTACTTCAGGATTTCGGAAAGAAAAAAGTATTAATGCTAAGTCTTAGTTTATTTACTTTATCATCTTTTCTATATTTATGGATTGATCATTATGGTCTTTTATTAGCACTTCGCTTTTTCCATGGAATTTGGTTTAGCATTGCTACTACTGCTACTGGAGCCATTGCCGCAGATTTAGTCCCAAATAAACGTCGCGGAGAAGGACTTGGTTATTTTGCCATGTCAATGAACTTAGCCGTTGTATTTGGTCCTTTTATTGCTTTAACTTTAATACAAATCACTTCGTTCTTAGTTTTGTTTCTTGTTTTAGCTTTATTAATGGTCATTGGTGTTGTGTTTACAGCATTTAGTAAAATCAAAGAACTTCCAGCTAGTCAAAAGAATACGGATAAAAAAATAGCATTAGAGGATTTATTTGATAAAAAAGCACTCCCTATTGCTTTAATTGGTAGTTTAGTTGCTTTCTCTTATTCAAGTGTGATTTCATTTATCTCTATGTACGCAAAAGAGCTCGAGTTATTAGAAGCTGCTAGCTATTTCTTTGTAGTTTTTGCAGTTGTTATGATATTATCAAGGCCTTTTAGTGGTCGTTTATTTGATAAAAAAGGGCCAAACAGTGTGATCTATCCAGCACTTATTTTCTTTGTACTCGGATTAATTTTACTAAGCTTTGCCCAAACTACTTTTCTATTTCTTTTAGCTGGGGGCTTTATCGGTTTAGGATATGGCTCAATTGTTCCATGTTTACAAACACTCGCTGTTCAAGCAACAGATTTGAAGCGAAGTGGTCATGCTACCGCTACATTTTTCACCTTTTTTGATATTGGAATAGCAGCTGGAGCATACATTCTAGGGATCATCGTCTCACAACTGGGGTATGAAGTACTTTATTTCTATTCTGGCTTGTTTGTTATCGGGATTATCGCCGTCTACCACCGGCATCAAAGAAGAAAAGAAGCAACAACTTCACCTGTTTCTGCAAATTTATAAGCAATAACGATAATAACCCTCTCTATCTTCCAACAGAGAGGGTTTATTTTGGCTATTTTTTGACTATGGATGCTTCCACTTCTTCCATTTTTCAATAATCATTCAACTTTGGGTAATAATCATTCAACTTTTGCTGTTATTCATTCAACTTTGCACGATAATCATTCAACTTTCTTAACTATTCCATCATTCGACAAAACTCGCCAACTTTACAAGCAATCTGCAATCTTCCAGTACAAGACACAAAAAAAGAGTTAAAGCCACATATATTAGCCTTAACTCTTTTTCCTACTTATTAGTAAACTCCACGAATATTCGGGTGGATGTCATGTTGATAAAAATCAGTTAACTTTTTAAGCTCAGCTTCACTGAAGTGTGGAACTTCTGTTGCTTGTAAGTTATCCTCTACCTGATTGACTGTTTTAAAGCCAGGAATAACAGTTGTAATTTCTTCATGATCAAGAATCCATCGTAATGCAGCTCTCGTCATATTGCCACGATCTTCAGCAATCCACTTTAGTTGTTCACTTAATTCAACACCTTTAGAAAACTCAACACCTGCGAAGGTTTCACCAACATTAAAATGTTCACCATCTTTGTTAAAGTTACGATGATCATCTTCTTCAAACTTCGCTACTTTTGTAAATTTACCAGTCAATAACCCACTTGCTAAAGGAACACGTGCTAATATGCCAACACCTTTTTCTTTAGCTTGAGGAAGTAATTCTGTTACCGCTTTTTGACGGAAAATATTAAAGATAACTTGTAGTGCTTTTACATTTTCCTGCTCTAAGCAAAATAATCCTTCTTCAACTGTTTCAACACTAACGCCGTAGTGGCGAATTTTACCTTGCTGCTGCAATTTATCTAATACTTCAAAAACACGACCATCTTTTAAAATCTCCATTGGTGGACAATGAATTTGATAAAGATCGATTGTTTCACGTTGAAGGCGCTTTAAACTTGCTTCACAATATTCTGTAACCGCTTTTTCTGAATATGTTTCTGGATCAAAAATATCTCCAGCACGACAGAATTTTGTTGCTATATGTATTTTGTCTTCTTTACCTTTTGTTGCTTTTGCAAGTAATTTCTCACTATGTCCATCACCATATACATCTGCAGTATCGAAAAAGTTAACACCCGCATCCATTGCTTTTTCTAATCCTTTTAATGCTTCTTGATCAGATGATTTACCCCAAGAACCTCCTATTGCCCATGTACCAAAGCTTAATTCACTAACCTTAAGCTCTGTGTCTCCTAATTGACGATAGTTCATACTCTACACCATCCCTTTTCTTAAAGGCACTGTTTAGCTTACCAGGCCTATCTTTTAAAACACTATATCCATTATAGTAAAAATAAAGCGTTAACAAAAGAAATTGGACTTCTAACAAATTAAAAAAGTAGATATGAAAAATAAAATAGCTTTATCTCATCACATCTACTTTCTATTATTAAGTATGAATAATCGCATCCAAAGCTATAAACGCTTCTTGTTCAATTGCCTCAGAAACTAAATCTGTGTGTGGATTATAATCGTTTCGTAAATCAGCATCAGCATAACCATCGATTGCAAGAATTGCCCCTGTGTTCACACCTCTGATCGCACCAATTGTAAAAAGAGCAGAATTTTCCATCTCAACAGCTAAAACTCCAGCCTTTTTATAAAGTTCATGAGGAAACTCGATGATACCTGTATAAAACACATCCAATGTTAGAGTTATTCCTTCATGAATAGGTTGATTTCTTTCATTAGCTGCATCAGCCAATGACTTCACAACTTGACGATCAGCAACGGCAGGGAAGCCTTCTGGTACAAGCTGGCTTGTTAAACCATCTCTTCTTACGGCAGCTGTACTGAGCACAATGTGACCAGGCTGAATTTCTGCCTGATAAGAACCCGCTGTTCCAATTCTAATAATGGTTTTGGCACCACCTTTAGCCAGCTCTTCAAAGCAAACAGCAGCACCTGGTGATCCTACTCCATGACTTACAATGGCTAGCTCAACACCTTGCCAGCTTCCTTTATAAGAATGATATTCTCTGTTTTTTGCAAGCAGCATAGAATCATCAAGTAAACTAGCAATCTTTTTTGCACGTGCTGGATCACCACAAACTAGTACCTTTTTAGGTAATTCATCTGAGTTCACCTTTAGATTTGTCAATAACTCAGTCATAGTCCTTTTTCTCCCATTCATCTTCTGGTATTGGCAAATCTTCACCCGAAAAACGCTCTTCCTTGAAAGGATCACCGTTCATATGGAATCCATTTTGTTCCCAAAATCCTGGTTTGTTTTCGTCAAAAAATTCTATTCCTCTTATCCATTTCACACTTTTCCAAAAGTATAAATGAGGAACAACCAATCGAAGTGGCCAACCATGTTTATCTGTTAGAGGTTCGTTTTCAAATGAATGTGCTAATAATACATCATCACGATCTAAATCAGATAATTCGAGATTTGCTGTATAATCTTGATCTGCATGCAGCATCACATATTTACCCTTTGGATTAATGTTCAGCTCTTTTAATAAATCTTTGAAAAGCACTCCTGTAAATGTGTTATCAAAACGAGACCATCTTGTTACACAATGAATATCACACGTTACAGAAGATTGATTGAGCTTCATAATGTCTTCAAATGTTAAGGTCATTTCTTTATCAATAGCTCCAAAGATTTTCAATGTCCAATTTTCAAGATCATACTTAGGTACTTCACCTTCATGTAAAATGGGAAAACGCTCTGTTAATACCTGACCAGGTGGTAAACGTTTTGCTAACTGTGGATCGACGGCTGGTACTTTCATACGTTTAATTCGATCTGCTTTATTCATTATTTATCTTCCTTTCAGGTTATTTATATATCTACTATCCTTTTATCTTCCACTTTGTTGATTGCCAAGCTGTGAGCCCATTCCACGATCTCTTAATAAGAACATTGCTAAAATCGTAATTAAGTATGGAAGCATTTGTGTGAATTGAGTTGGTAGGGAGAAGCCTTGTAGTCGGATACTGATTGCATCCATAAATCCAAATAATAGACTTGATCCAATAATACCAATTGGGTGAGATTGACCGAGCATCATTGCCACCAATGCAATAAATCCACGTCCAGCTGTCATTCCTTCAGTAAATAAAGTCACTTGTCCAAGTGACAGCTGAGCACCAGCAAGACCACATAAAACACCACTCATGCCTATTGCTAAGTACTGTAATGAACTAACTTTTAAGCCAATACTTTTTGCTGCTGTTGGATTCATCCCTACGGATAAAACCCTAAAACCGATAACTGTTCGATATAGAAACACATACAATAAAATCGCTGCTAAAAAGGCAAAATAAACAAGCGGAGAATGTCCTGACAAGATAGAACCTACAACTGGTATATCCTGTATGACTGGAATATCCCATTTAGGAAGTCCTTCCATATCTTTATCATAATAAGCACCTTTTACCTGGAAAATTGTTCTTAGAGCAAATGTTGTAAGTCCAAGTGCCAAAAAGTTAATGGCAACACCAACAACAATATCATTCGCTTTTAACTGTATGGTCATAACGGCAAAGAGCATCGCAAATAAAAATGACATAAAGGCTGCAAATAATACAGCTAGTAACACATTTCCTGTTATATGATTGCCTACTATTGCTGAAAAGGCTCCGATTAGCACTAAACCTTCTAATCCGACATTAAATAAACCAACACGTGCACATAATGCACCACCTAGTGCAGCTAATAAAATGGGTGTAACCATACGAATGGTTGAGCTAAGTAATGTAAGGTCAAAGAGTTCCATGTGATCCACCCACTTTCGATTTTCGTTTCCACCATTTTAACGTTAGTTTTGCTGAAATAAATAAAATAAGAACAGATTGAATAATACTAGATACTTCTAAAGGTACTTGCGTATTGCGCTCCATTCCCATTGCACCAGTTTCGATAGCCGCCAAGAAAATAGACGTAATGGCTGTACCAATTGGATGGGAGTTTGCAAGTAATGTTGCCATCAAGCCTGTCCATGCGTACCCTGGAACAGTGAGCGCTCCATCTACAAAACGATATTGTGACCCTAACACTTCAACAGTGCCAGCCAATCCTGATAGTGCACCACTAATAAACATACTTGTGAGCATCACCTTTATTTTATTTACACCACCGTACGATGCGAAAAACGGGTTCAAACCTAGCATTTTCACTTCATACCCTGCTGATGTTGTACGGAATATAATAAACATGATAATGGCTGCACCCACAGCAATTAAAAAGCCCCAGTGAACACTCATTCCTTGAAAAAGTTTAGGAAGCCAAATACTTTGATCTAGCATATGAGTTTGCGCTAAAGCACCTGAG
This sequence comes from Metabacillus litoralis, assembly GCF_007994985.1. Lineage (GTDB taxonomy): Bacteria > Bacillota > Bacilli > Bacillales > Bacillaceae > Metabacillus > Metabacillus litoralis. The sequence goes on from NZ_VOQF01000009.1 coordinate 77,965, forward strand.
CCTGTTTTATCTTGAAATGGATCTGATACTAAATAGCTCGCAAATAAAACAGCTACATAGTTTAGAAGTAACGTAGAAATTAATAGTTGAACTTTAAACTTCGCTTCAAGCCAGCCTGCAAGTAATGACCAAAGACCTCCTGCTAATATTCCAACTAACAAAACGAGAAGTGTCTTCCCAATTCCAGTACCAGGGATATAGACACCTGCTAATGCAGCACTCACTGCACCAAGCACCATTTGTCCTTCTGCTCCTAAGTTAAAAACACCTGCTCTAAAAGCTAGCGCTACACCTAGTCCAACAAGCATAATAGGTGTTGCTCTCGCTAGTGTTGATGTGAGGAAGTAAAAATTTCCAAATGCGCCATTCCACATTTCTTTGTAAGAAGCAAGAACAGGTTCCCCAACAATGCTTATTGCAATTGCTCCAGTTAACAAGCCTAAAAATATTGCAAAAAAGGGTTGTAGTAGCGAATAAAATAACCGCTTTATACCATTTTGAACGCCCGTCATGTTGTTACCCCTCCTGCCATTAAGACACTTATTGCTTCTTCAGTAGCATCTTTGCGTCCTATTTCTCCAACAATTTCCCCTTCATACATAACAAGAATACGATCTGAAAGTGCCATAATCTCCGTTAACTCTGACGAAACAAGTAAAACAGCTTCACCTTTATTCCTCTTATTAAGAAGAGCTTCATGTATGTATTCCATTGCTCCAATATCAACACCACGAGTTGGCTCTGCTGCAATTAAAATCGGTGTTTCTTGTCCAAGTTCTCTGGCTACAATCAGCTTTTGCAAATTACCGCCTGATAAGTTCCCTGCTGATTCCTCAAGTGATCCAGCTTTAATTTCAAATTTAGTTATCCAATCTTTTACTAGTTTCCTGAAAGGTTTTTTTAATAAGAAGGATTTTGATTGGTACGATGGTTTTGTATGGTAGCCCATTAACGCTGTTTCTTCAACAGTTGCCTGTTTAGCTGCACCCCATAAGTAACGATCTTCAGGTATATGTGATAAGCCAGCTTCACGAATAGATGCAACAGGTTGATTTGTCACATCTTTTCCTTCTAAATAAACATTTCCTTGTTGTATTGGCCTCAGCCCTGTTATAGCCTGAAGAAGCTCTGATTGTCCATTACCAGAAACACCTGCTATGCCAACAATTTCACCCTGATTTACAGCGAAGGAAATATCATCAAGGATAGGCTTATTCGTTTTTTCTTGAATGGTCATATTCTTCACTTCAAGTATAGGCTTTCCATTCATTGGAGTAAGGGTACTTAAATTTTGAAGATCACGACCTACCATTAATTTTGCTAATTCATCTACTGACGTTTCTTGTCTTGAAACAGAGCCTGTCACTTTACCATTCCGCAAGACAGTCATTTTGTCAGCTACTTCCATCACTTCACGAAGTTTATGTGTAATCAGAATGATACTTTTCCCCTGATTTGCAAGCTCTCGAATTGTTTTTAATAAGCCCTTAACCTCTAAAGGAGTTAAAACCGCTGTTGGTTCATCCAAAATAATAATATCTGCACCTCGATAGAGAACTTTCAAAATCTCAATTCTTTGTTGTTCTCCTAAAGAACAACTAGCAGATTTAGCATTAGGTCTAACAGGAATTTTATATTGATCTACTAAGTTCTGAACTTTTTCGATTGCTTTTTTACGATCAAAAAATCCCACTTTCATAGGCTCATGACCAATGACAATATTCTCTGCTGCAGTAAAATCAGGAAACAACATAAAATGCTGATGTACCATCCCTATTTTATTTTCTATTGCATCATTAGGATTAGAGAACATCACCTTTTTTCCATCTAAATAAATATCCCCTGAGGTAGGCTGCTCCATTCCATATAGCATTCTCATTAATGTTGTTTTTCCTGCACCGTTTTCACCAACAACTGCATGAATTTCACCAGCATTTAAAGATAGAGATATAGAATCATTCGCTTTAAAACTACCATAGTTTTTCGTCATATTTCTCATTTCTAAACGAACAGCCATCTAAACTTCCTCCTCCCCAAAAAGCATGGGAAACCGACTGCTATAAAAGTAGTCGGTTTCAAGTTTTTTATATTTTATTAGTTTTCTAATGGGTTTTTAATTTCTAATTTTCCACTTACAATATCATCTTTAATAACTTTTACTTGATCAATTGCTTCTTGACCAACAAAGTCATTCAATGGTGTGCTACTATCATGTGTTACATATGTTAATCCAACGCCATTTTCCTTTAAGCCATAAGCAACAACACCAGCTTCATACGTTCCCTCAGCAAAAGCTTTAATTGTTTCATAAGCAACTGCATCTGTTCCTTTTAGTTGAGAAAGAACAATATGCTCAGGATCAAGCTCTGTTCGATCGATATCTTGTCCTGCTGTATAAAAACCTTCTTCTTTAGCAGCTTCAAATACACCAAGATCTCCTACCGCTGCAGCACCAGCAATAAAGTCAGCACCTTTTGAGAATTGAAGTAATGCCAGTTCTTTTGCTTTTGCTGGATCATCAAAGCTACCAACATAATTCACTAAATATTGTGCATCTGGATTTGTTGATTTAAGTCCTTCTTCAAAAGCAACTGTCCATTTTTTAAGAAGTGGAATATCTACTGCCGCAACCATTCCAACTGTATTTGTTTTAGTTGATAAACCTGCTGTAGCTCCTAAAAGATACGCTGCTTCATGCTCTCTAAAATTAACACTTCGTACATTTGGTAAATCAACTGTTGTATCTATAATAGCAAATTGTTGATCAGGATTTTCACCTGCTACTTTTTTAAGTGCATCTTCTGATTCGAATGAAGATGTAATAATTAAGTCATATCCCTCTGCTACTGAAACACGAAGGTTTTCTTCTATTGCCGTTATGTCTGTAGATTCAATTGTTTTAAATTCGAAGCCAAACTCTTCTGCAGCTTTTTTAGCCCCTTCATCCATTTGTTGGAAAAATGGGTTTACGCCAATTTTCTCAGGTAGAATCAATGCAATTTTCTTTGATTTTTCTTCTGATGCTGTATCACCTTCAGATTTAGTTGTTTCATTTGCACCACAACCAGCTAAAAGTAATGTAAACAATGCTAAAAAGACAAATATTTTTTTCATAGATGCTCCACCTTCTTCGGTATTTTTTATCATAGTGACAACTATACAACAGTTTTAGAGAAAATTAAACCCCAAAACACAAACATTATAAACAAAAATTTATTTATTGTTCGTTTTTTGAAACAATAAAAAACTCTTCCCTTTAACAGGAAGAGTTGTCTTATTAAGATCTCTTCCTTATCTGTCAGAACAGAAATATGTTCTGCAGGATTTAGCACCTTTCTATGTTAGATTACACATAGTGGTTGCTGGGCGTCATAGGGCCAGTCCCTCTGCCTCTCTTGATAAGGTTTGTCGTAAATTGTCGTAAAATTAAATTATTTCCTATTTTAAAGGAAATTTAAAATTTTGCAAGGTATTTTTTTATTTTTTCAAAAAACTTTGTGTGAGTATAAAAACAACAAAATCAAATGTATAGCGATTATTAAAGAGAGGTACCTATATAAAAATAGATACCTCCTAAAGCATTCTATAAATAACTATCAAAGGGACTGTGACGATTATTCAGCAGAATTTAGATTTATATTTTTAAGCAAACTTTGTTGCTTTATAAAAAGTATTTTGCTGGTTGATTTCCGCTACAGGTTGCTCGCTTTCCGCGAGGCGGGCGGTGAGCCTCCTCGACGCATAGCGTCTGTGGGGTCTCACCTGTCCCGCTGCTCCCGCAGGAGTCTCGCACCTTTCGCTACAATCAACCCAAAATAGTTTTGTTCAACATACTTTAAACACGACAAACTTGTAGAAAAGAGCTTTAATATAACTTAAAGCTCCAATAACTAGAATATAGATCGTTGAACCTTTATAATAAATAGGTATTAATTTTCTACCAAAATCTCACCAATATCAGTGCTAACCTTAAGCATTGGACCACCATTGCCTATCTGCGTTACAATACTGCCTGATGAATTGTTATCATAGCCTTTAAAACCATTTATTGAAACCTCACCAATATCACTACTTAAATCAAACCCTATGTTACTAGGCTCTTTTGCAAAACTAACCGTTACTTCTCCTACATCTGATGAAAGTTCAATATCATCTGTCATCTCAGCTACTTTTAAGTCAATTTCTCCAGTATCTGTTTGAGCTTTAATTTTCCCGCTTATATTTTCTAGCTCAACTTCTCCTACATTTGATTGAAAATCACCAATTCCAGTGAATCCATTAACATAAATTTCTCCAACATCACTATGTGCCCTTAATTCCTCCACATCAATTCCATTAATAGCAATTTCTCCTACATCTGTTTTTACATCAAGTTTATTAAGTAACTCTTTTGGTACACTTACATCTAGCACTCGGTTACTATTAAAATCAGCATTAATAAAAGGAATTTGCAGAAAAAATGTATTTTCTCTTTGACTAACATTTACCTCAACTGTTGATCCATTTTCTTCGACTGAAAATCCGATTTGATCTTTAAGCTTTTTTGCTATACTTCCGTGTAAATGAACATCTATTTCATCATTCTTACTTTCCTTTATATTCACTTCTCCTACATCTACTTTTATGATCATTGAATCTATATTTCTAGAAGTAAAGGTTTCTCTTTCATCAATACTTGCATTTCTTCCAACTGAAAACACATTTCCACTAACAGTAAAAAAGCCTATGATACCTATAATAAGTGCTACAAAAGCTGTTAAAGCTACCTTTTTCATCGACTTTCTCCCCCTTTTACAATCCTTATATTGAATCTTACGTACTTCAAAATAACTTTATAAAGAAACTTACCAACATAGATCATACCAATGCTCATTAACACACCTAAACTACATAAGATAACGCTAGCAAAAAGGCCTGATAGAAAGTCTCCCAACCCAATGAAAAATAGAGAAACAATCCATGCAATTGGGGAAAGTGTGAAACCTAGTGCCACAGCTGATAACGCAATATAAACACCAATAATGGCTACAATCGGTCCTAATAGGAAAATAATATTAAAAAAGCTTAAGCTTATTGTTGCAAGCACAACATTGAACATACTTTTTACTGATTGATCCGTTTCTGCTTGTGTAACTCTATACTCAACAAGTAATTCCTTTGCAATGACTCTTGGATTACCTAACCCTTGTGCGATTTCTTCTTCAGATTTACCTTCTTGAATACCAATTTTAAAATGCTCCTCAAAATCATAAAGCATCTCGTTACGATCATGCTGCGGAACACTTTTTAGCTGATTTGATAATTCACCTAAAAATTTATGCTTATTCATTTTTCATCCCCTCCTCAATTAACTGATTCACACCTGAACTAAACTGTTTCCATTCATCAACCAAATTCACCATATATTCTCGGCCCTTCTCCGTTAGGGTATAGTACTTCCGTGATGGTCCTTCTGAAGATTCAACTAAATATGTTGTGAAGTAATCTTCCTTTGTTAATCTACGAAGCAATGGATATAAAGTCCCTTCTGCAACGTCTATTCTCTTTGATATATTTTGTGCTAGCTCATAACCATATTGGTCTTTTTTGGAAATGAGAACTAAAACACATAGCTCTAGCACACCTTTCTTAAATTGAACATTCATTTTCGGTCAGCTCCTATTATATGTTGATCACTACTGTGTATTGTCTACTAGTGGACCAAAAAAATACGTTTTTTCCAATTTCAAGTATATCGTACCATTCACTAGTGAACATTGCAAGGTACTAAACAATAAATTTACAAAATTTTCTTTTGTTGCATTCCAGAAGAAAAAAAGCGACTATAATAAGCCGCTTTTCATTTTAAAATAATCAATTAGAATCTTAGATATATTAGTCAATAATTCAACATTATTTACTTGTAATTAGGTACCTATTTGAGTTTTTATATTTGTTGAATGAAATAAAAAAGGGAAAACAAGTAATTTCCAATCCTTGTTTTGATGTTGTTAATTCAGTTGAGTATTTATAAAGAATAGCTTTGATTTACTCACTCGTTTCCACTTCTTCTTGTTTTTGATAAAACTGAACTAAAGCTATAATCGCACTTCCCATTCGCTCTTCTTCCGGGATAACCATGCGAGTAATTCCAACCTCCCGTAGAGCTTGTGCTGTTACTTTACCAACAGAAACAGCGATCACATTTGTGGCAAATGCGTCTAAAATCTCCTTCTCTTTACCTTTTTCCTTAGCATAAGCCAGTAAAAACCTTGCTTGTGGTGTACTTGTGAAATTAACAGCATCAATCTTCCCACTTAAAATCTCATCCATTAACTGCTCCATTACTTCCGGTTTTGGTGGAACATGTTGATAAGGAAGAATCTCACGATACTCAGCACCTTGGTTTTTTAGCCAATTAATCAATAATGGTGCAGGATCTCCATGAAGCTGTAACGCGACCCGACAACCTGTTAGTTTCTGAGCATCAAGCTGTCTCACCAAACCAGCTGTACTACCATCATCATCTCTTACATCTGGTTTAATACCTAGTTTTTTTAATACATTTACAGTTTTATAGCCTCTTGCTGCAATCTTTGCCTTTTGCAGTGCTTCAATAAATGTTTCACCTAAACCCATATTTACTGCTGTTTGATATAATTTGTCTGTGCCAATTCCTGTCGTAAAAATAAGCCAATCAAAATCACCTGTTACTAGTGCATGTATTTCCTTTTCAACGTTTGATTCATCTAAAAAAACTGTACCCTGTGCAGGACGAATGAGTGCTACTCCACCTAGATTTTCTACAAGCTTGCTTAGTTCTTCCGATTTCCTTTGTCCAACAAGTGCGATCGTTTTGCCATTTAATCGTTTCAAAAAAACCCCTCCGTCATGATTCATTTCTATTATTTTACCATCATTCTAGGCTAGATTAATAAAACAATAGATAAAAAACTGTAGAGCAAAAAGAAATGTTAAAAGCTAGTTGTTGTTTTTAGACGGTTTTCTCATATATTGTGGAGCTAACAATTAACGGATTCGTTACTTTCTAATATGCCAGTTAGTGAAAATTAAATTTATAAAAATGTAACACAATATGTGCTGTATTTTTATGTAAAGCACCCTTTACAGTTAAGTTTCCTTTACAGTAAAATAATGGGTGTAGAGGAAGTGTTGCTTATATGAAGAATCGCATGAAAGAGTTACGACAGGAAAATGGAATCTCTCAGGAACGTATGGCAGAGATACTAGAAGTTTCACGTCAGACAATTATATCTATTGAAAAAGGTCGGTATAATCCTTCATTGCCTCTTGCTATTCAAATAGCACGATGTTTTAACACAATTGTAGAAGAAGTTTTTCTATTAGAAGAAGAAAAAGAATAGGTTTTACAGGATTATTTTGAACAAGCTAGGAGAGGGGAAAATTTATGCAAATGAGTAGTAAAGCCGGGAGGAGATTTTTCTTATTTAGTGGTTTGTTATTTTTATTTTATAGCTTGTTACTAAGTTTTGCGAGTATATCAACAGGGGGGGCTTTTGTAGGATATGAACTTGTTTTTTTAGGTTCAACAGTTATGTGTTTTTGTTTATCGTATCTCTATCCGCAATTTAAAGAAAATGATGAACGATCAAAAAGAATACGAGAAAAAGGGATGTTTGTAAGCTATTTCTTTATATTAGGTTATATGGTTGTACTCATGCCACTTCTTTATTTTGAAATCATTCAGTTAAGTGGATATCAGACTGTTAGTTTGTTAGCAACATTAACGATAATCACGGTATTTTCATCGTTTGTTGTATTGTCTAAGCGTTATTAAAAAATCGTTACTTTATATGTTATTCCATAATAGGTGACCCATTTAATTTCATTCAGCGTAAAAATTAATTCGTTTCATTTCGCTGCAGACACTTGCTTTCCGTGGGGAGTGGGAAGGAAGTCAAGCCTCCTCGGCTGCGCCTGTGGGGTCTCGACCTTTCCTATGCACCCACAGGAGTCAAGTCTCTTCCGCTCCATTCCACTAAGTTTTTCTTACCTTAAAAAAGAGAACTATTTATAGATTATGTAGTTTCAATACTAAGAAAAAATCCTAAGTAACAGTTGTGATGATATACTGAAAAACTCTATATTCAGTATGAAAAATACCAATAGCTCTTTGTTTGCTTAGGGATTTTCTCAACCTTAATAAAATATATCTATGTTTTGCATTACATTTTCTATGGGGAGAATCCGCTTTTTTATGACTTGTTTAGCACATAATTTCACAAAAAAATCAATTGCTTCTGGTCTTGATGGAAAACCTGGTATAACATAAGTATATTTATTATTCTCGTGCTTCTTTTGGACAAATAATTCTAATGCGTGAATGACAGTCGCTTCGTGCTTCTCTTCTAATGAGGTCCACCTTTCTATGTCATCCCATGAAAAGTTTGATTTTAGGAATAGTTCGTCCCAACCTTCTGTTACAGGAAATTTAACATGATTCTCCATCCATAAAATAACTTCCCTCGAATGAAAATCACCAAGATGGGAAACAGCTTCATATCCAGCTATCTTTTTATTAAATTTTTGGTCAAGAAAATTAAATACTAAAGTAAGTCCCTCATTTTTATTTATACACATTGAAGTCAAATAGGAACGCAGGCTAGTATTCACCGTATCTTGTTTAGCTTCCCATAAACCTCTTACCCACTTCTCTGCGGAAATCCCTAAAACTTTTCCAATAATCTCACATACTATTTTCTGGTCAGTAAATGTATTTATTTGATGTAATTTTACTAAAAGATGCTGAAATAGTTTATTTTCTTCGAAATTCTGGAATAACTCAATTGTTTCTTCATCTAATTTCTTTCGATAAATAACAAAGGCAACCAGTTGTTCCATATTATCTTTCACATCTTTTAAAGTTGTTTCAGAAAATGACTCAAACCAATGCTTCCACTTGACTGCCCGTGGGTTTGTAATGTCCACTCCCGCATCACCTAGAAAATATTCAAACTGCCATTTTTCGCTGCCAATACACCCAAGTTCTGTAATCCTAAATAAATAATCAATAAATGAGTCAGCAATATATGTAACAGTGTCTTCTTCATGATCCCAATAAATCACTGGCTTTTCTTCACTGTCTACAGACATATCAAACGCATAAATATCACCATTCCCAGACTGAGAAAACTCTAATTTACCCCGTAGATTGCTTCCGTAATCTTCCTCATCACTCATTAGTTCGTCAGCTAATATAGTTAAATTCTGAAGGAAGTCAATATTCCAATTTAACTCCCCAGAGCATATTTCCTGAAATTCATTAGGAATCATTATATCTTCGGAAAATGAATAATAAAAGGAAAGTGACTTTCCTATGTTCTGTAATATGTATTTAAATGATGGAGCCAATTGATAACCTAATTCCTTTTCTTTTGCCTCAATCTCCTGAGTTGTTGCTTTTTCTCCAATTTCAATGGGGGTCACTTTCCCGTTATTATTTTCTATTTTTTGTAATATTTTCTCCCACTTTGATAAAAGAATTTTTATATCATCCATACTTTTTACCCCTCCTCGTTTATTTAATCATATAAAAATTAGAGATAGTTTCTTTCATAGAACTTAGTGGACTAGACTGCATCGCTAAATTATAGATTACTTCCAGCCTACATTCCCTAGAATAATTATTACCTTACTAATTATTTATAAAAAGTTAATTCTCCTTCTTTCACTACCTTACTCCGTTAATTTAAGAAAATATCCTTCCAAAATCCATATAGATTTTAATATATAATTACAATTCTCTTTTATCTATTTCAAGATATTAAATTGCACTATAAACAATAAAGCATTTTGAGTTTATAATCGCTGCTGTCTTGTAGAATTGGTTGCGATTTCGTAGACAATAACTCATTAAAATATATAGTCATATAAAAGTAAAAGACCAAATCAATTTGATTTGGTCTGCTAATTATAGTGCTAATTACTATGGTTCTCCATGTTAACTCTACATCAAAACAACAATGTAAACTAATTAGCCTTTAAAATACAATCGTTTTATTTCCATGAACCAGAATTCGGTCTTCTAAGTGCCATTTCACTGCACGAACTAATACGCTACGTTCAACGCCACGACCTATTTTCTTTAGTTTATCAACATTATCTCGGTGATCAACACGACTAATATCCTGCTCAATAATTGGGCCTTCATCAAGATCATTTGTTACATAATGTGATGTTGCTCCAATTAATTTCACTCCACGATTATAAGCTCTTTCATAAGGTCTTGCACCGATAAATGCAGGTAAGAAGGAGTGATGAATATTAATAATTTTATTAGGGTTTGCTGAAACAAATGTTGGTGTTAGAATTTGCATGTAGCGAGCTAACACAATCAAATCAATATCATACTCTTTTAATAATTTTAACTGTTTTTCTTCTACTTCCTGTCTAATATCTTTATTAGCAGGGATATGGTAAAACGGAATATTTAAGTTTTCAACAACTTCTCTTGCTTCTTCATGATTACTAATCACAAGGGCGATATCTGCCATTAAATCTCCACTTTGCCATTCCCATAGAAGCTCTAGCAAGCAATGAAGCTCTTTTGAAACAAATATTGCTACCTTCTTTAAGTTGTACACATGTGTGAAGCTCCACTCCATCGAAAATTCTCCAGCAATTCCAGTGAATTCCTGCTCCATTTTACTTGCCTTTTCATCAAGATTCGGACATTCAAATTCAATACGAATAAAAAATGATCCTCCCTCTGGATTTGTTGAATATTGGCTAGATTCAATGATATTTGCTTGGTGAGAAAATAAGAATTGTGAAATGGTTGAAACAATACCTGGTTGATCAGGACAGCTTACTAATAATCGTCCACGATTTTTGTTACGTACTTGAAATTGTTCTACTTGATCCTTAATATATGAATTCATAATACAAACCTCTCTGTAAGTGATTAAAACATTATACATTAGTTAGCTTAAAAGCTTAAGATTTTTTCATATTTTCTTTGTAAAATCTTACTTACAAACCCTCAGAAGAAACTTTCCTCAGCTTCTTTTTTCGAATGATTTGATTGATCACTTCAGATAAAACCAGTCCAATTGCGATTGAACCAGAAATCATAAATGCTTCTGCTGCTAACGAAATAGCTGCGTTATATTCATTTTCAACAACCCGTCTCATTGCATCATAAGCTAATCCACCTGGAACTAAAGGGATAATACCTGACACGTTAAAGATAATCACAGGTGTACGATATTTTTTAGCAAAAAACTGGCTGATAATCGCAATACAAAAGGAAGCTACTAATGAGGAAAAAACACTATCACTGGAATATTCATAAAGTGTTACATAAATAATCCAGCCAACCATTCCAACTAAGCCGCATTTTAATAATGACTTCTGAGGTGCATTAAAAATGACACCAAATGCTGCTGATGCAATAAAGCTAGTAGCAAGCTGTTCAATCATATGTAAGGCCCCCATATTGAAAATAATAACTTTACTAATAAATAGAAAACACAACCGCTACACCGGCACCAATCGCAAATGCTGTTAAAAATGCCTCTGCACCTTTTGAAATGCCTGATACTAAATGTCCTGCCATTAAATCTCTTACAGCATTTGTAATTAATAAGCCTGGTACAAGAGGCATAACAGATCCAATAATAATTTTATCCAGCTCTGTTCCTATGTTTAAGGTGACCATCAAAACAGCTAATAAACCAATAACAAAGGATGCCAAAAATTCAGCAAAAAACTTGATTTCAACTAGCTGATGAAAATATATGAGACTGGAAAATCCAATTCCGGCAGCAATAACAGCAGGTAAAAAATCACTCCAGCCACCATTGAACATGATGAGGAAACAGCCGCTTGATATTGAGGCTGCAGCAATTTGCACCCATATTGGGTAAGCATGTGCTGCTTGTTCAATCACTTTAAGCTGTTTATATGCTTCCTCTACAGAAAGCTCGCCATTGCTAATTTCCCTTGAAATACTATTTACTTTTTCAACTTTTTGTAAATCTGTTGATCGATCTTCAATTCTTACTAATTGGGTAGGTGTTTTGCTACTAACAGAAAAGATAATCCCAGTTGGTGTTACATAGCTATGTGATTGTTCAACTCCATAAGCTGACCCAATTCTCATCATCGTATCTTCTACCCTGTATGTCTCTGCGCCACTTCGGAGCATGATTTTCCCAGCTAGCAAGCATACCTCCATTATATCGAAAATCTCATTTTCATTATAATTTACCATTTTTTCACTCCATCATTGTGATGTCTAGTTAAAGTGTAATGAAGAAAGTCTAGATAATCAATTCCATTAGCTTAATTGTTTGAAAATCCTCTGCCCATTCTCACAAAAATGCCTAATTCTGAATACGTTAATAAAAACCTATTTCAGGTGGTGACTAACATAAATGGATTTTCCAACTATATTGGCTGGTCCGATTCTTCGGAGGGTAGAGCCGTCACATATTTATATATGGTTAGCCACAAGTGAGGAATTTTCAATAAGTGCTAAGCTTTTTATCATTCAAACAAACGATGAATCAAAAGAATATGACGATTTACATGTTCGAGTAAATCAAAAAACAGTAAAAGCAGGAGATCATCTATTTATAAATCTCATTAAAATTACACCTTTTTATGGTGAATTTCCTGTTGACCAACTTCTCGGATATAACATCACTTTTAAAAATAGTGAAAAAGCTATTGATTTACACGACCTTGAATTACTTAACCAAGAAAATCCTGGCTCAATAGTATATAGAGATTTTCAATATCCTACGTTTTTTATTCAATCGGAAATAAATCCGAACATTCTATATGGCTCATGCAGAAAGCTTCACGGAAAAGGTCCAGATCGTTTAGCAGAAGCAGATCATATATTGGCCAAAACCTCAAATGATCTTTCCCAAAGACCAAGTGCATTGTTTATGCTAGGAGATCAAATATATGCTGATGATGTAGCCGACCCCATATTCCCATTTATCTACAATATAAGTAGAAGGTTGATCGGTGCACAGCATGAGAATTTAGTTGCTGTAGAACCAAAACTAAAAGAACAAAAGCGAAAAAAACGGCTTACGAAAGTCCGCGGTAGACAGGATATTATGAACAACCTTTGTCAATTCACTTCATCAAATGCGCATAACCATTTAATAACCCTTGGTGAGTATGCTGTTATGTATCTACTAAGCTGGAGCCCTGAATTATGGAATTTAGCTCATGGAGAAAAAGCTGTGAAATCTTATAATGATGTATATGAGCGAAATCAAATTCATTTTACATCACAGAAATCCTCAGATGATGAACATAATGAAGAGTATATCGAGAATAAGAAACGATATGCTGAACAATTAAATGATCTTCAAGCCTTTGAGAAATCTATATCAAGGGTTCGAAGGGTTTTAGCAAATACTCCAACCTATATGATGTTTGATGATCATGATTTGACGGATGATTGGAATCTTTCTTCACAATGGAAAGAAGATGTATACGTTTCACCGCTAGGCAAACACACAATTGCAAACGGATTATCTGCATACTGGTTGTTTCAAGGGTGGGGGAATCAGCCTGCCATATATGATGAAGCTTTTATTCAAACACATACAGCTTATTTTAAAAACTATCGTGTTGGAGCAACTTCTTATGTAAACTGGGTATCACAGCTATTCTCTTTTCAATCGTGGCATTTTGTAGCACCTACAACACCAGCTTCATTATTCCTTGATACGCGAACTCTAAGAGAATATGATGCTTCCTTAGAACAAGTAAAGCTATTGAGCTTTGTTAATGAAGTAAGCAAACCGCCAATACTTATCGGAGAGAAAGGGTGGAGTCTTGTTGATTCTCTTTTATCAGAAGCCCAATGGGAGACAGGAGAGCCGTTAATTATCGCATCAGCCACACCTTTATACGGGGTACAATTGATCGAGCGTTTTCTACAAAAAAATATCTATCCATTTCGTGCATTAGGTGTTCCTGTACATTACAAGCTAGATTTTGAAGCATGGAGATACAATATGAAAGGATTTTCGTCTTTTCTACAACAACTAAAAAAATGGAAGCCAAGTGATACCATCATCTTATCAGGTGATGTGCATTATGCTTTTACTGCAAAAGCGAATGTTGTGATAAACAATCATGATCTTTCCATTTACCAGCTAACAAGTAGTCCAATGAATAATGATAGCTTTGGCGGTGTATTTGGCAGTTTATTAAATCTTATTGTGTGGATCAATACCCTTCAAGGAAAAGATCGCAAAGTGAGCAATCATAATCTTGATTCAAATTCCTTACAGAATACTCATCTTTCATGGACAGAGGATATTAGCTATCAATCTATAGAAGACGGTTCAATTTTGGTCACAAATAATAATCTTGGAATATTAAATTTTTCAGGTAATAAGATACAAAGTAAGTTACTTCTAGATTCTGTTGCAAAACCATTCGGTGAGCAACCTTTGAATGAAGATATCTAAAACATTAGGTGGATACTTGAAATAGTATCCTTTTTTCTTTTGTGATGTCATATAGTGAAAACCATCGTTTTTTGTATTCATCACTACTTAAATCATCCTAATTTCCATTCATATAAAAATGTATTCGCACATTAGACAATACTAAGTGTTTGCTATATGATTTATGAAATATACTGTAACATCTTTTGTCTTTAAGGGAGTAAATTCATGAGTAAAAATAGTAAGCTGAAAATCTATATAACGTTATTTTTTGTGATGATCACTTGGGGACTTAATGTTATTGCAACAAAACTTCTTGTTACTAGCTTTATGCCCGTAACCATGACAGCTTTTCGAATCTTTACAGCAGCTGTAGGAGTTTTCTTTATTCTATTTTATTTAGGTTTATTAAAGAAGCCTACAAAAAATCAGTTTCTTTACATGATCTTATGTTCACTTTTTAATGTAGTTGGACACCATTATTTCCTATCAGTTGGATTAAAGGAAACCTCTGCTTCTAATGGTGGACTCATTTTAGGTATGGGACCAATTTTAACAACAATTTTTGCTATATTTTTATTAAATTACAAAGTGACTGTTCTACGATTTGTTGGAATAATGTTTGGCTTTATCGGGATTTTCTTCATTATTTTTCAAAGTGGAAATGGACTTCAAGCCATTTCATTGGGCGATTTTCATGTGTTTTTATCAATCTTTTTACAAGCAATCAGCTTTATTATGATTAAGAAGATCTCTGGGACATTGGATCCTCGATTAATGACAGGGTACATGCTGCTTTTTGGATCAGTCATTTTATTTGCTATTAGTTTAATTGTAGAGCCTAACGGATTACAAAGTATGGGGAATGGATCAGTTGGTATTTGGTTGTTATTCTTTGCATCTGCCTTTTTAGCTACTTCAGTTGGCCATATGATCTACAATTATGCAATAGGGAAGGTCGGTCCATCTGAATCTGCTATATTCATAAACCTAAATCCTTTCTTTGCACTAGTAGGGGCAGCATTATTCTTAGGTGAAGTGATTTCACTTCCTCAGGTTTTAGGATTTATCTTTATTATATTCGGTGTTGTTCTTGGATCAGGTGGGTTTGAGGAATTAGTACGATATCGAAAAGGGAAGCAAAAATACGTGGCATAATTTACATCATAAAGAGGCTCGGGCATAAGTATTTAAGCTAATGTTAGACCCGAATGATTAGGTGATCATTCTTTTAATCTTTAGCCTAATCGTTCGGGTCTTTATTTGCTGTCTTTAATAGTTTTTTTGATTTTGAATACTTTTTTTAGAGCCTGTGGAATGGAGCGGAAGACACTAGGGCACCTACTTAGAATAGAGGAAAGGCTGAGACCCCACAGGCGCTTGCGCCAAGGAGGCCCAGCTTACCTGATTAATAGAGAACAGTATTATATCTTGAATAATTTAGGTTCATTCTTCTTTATGGACGATTCTTTAATTTTGTCCTAGCCACTTTCTTCAAGCTCTATTATGTAGGGTTTCTACCCACTCTGACATCAATGGATGATCGATGCCTACTATTTTATAATAGCCGTATGAAATTAAATCAAGATCAACTATAAAGTTGTTCTCTCTTCTACTTACAAAATCATTTATTTCTTTTTCAGCAGCTGAATGAAGCTGATTTGCGAGAGCTTCGATGATCATTACTTTACTTTCATCTCGCTCAACTCTATAGTAGGCATTTCGTAATGCGTCTAAACTTTCATCTATTTTAATATTTTCTGCAATTGAAAGGGCATATATATTTGTTTCTTGTTCTGATAGATATGGTTTGATTGCATCGATAACAGCAGGAGATTGGAAGGAAATTAATGTTTCACAAACCTCATCTAATAGAAGGTCTTCATCCTCTCGTTCAAGCAGTTTGGCTAAATCTCCCATATACTGCTCTAACTTCATTAATCTCATTAAATAGATAGCAAGAATTCCACTGTAGTAAAATGCGTCTTCCTCTAGGTTTTCCTGAAATATCCTAACCACAGTATCTATCGTAATCCAGTTTCTTTGGACAAGTGTATAAGCGATTTTTTTTGCCTTCTGAAATTCTTCGTGTTCATTATGGCTAGATTCTAGTTTCGATAATGTCTCAAAGAATACTGGCCACACTACATCTTCTGTTCCATTCTTTAATAATTCATAAAAATCCCAAACCTCTGTCGAGATATATGATTCAATAAGCTGTTTTTGCGTTAATACTAATTCTGGTGATAATTTGTTTACCAAATGTAAATATAATGGCGCAATACTTGGATCTGAGTTTATCACTCCCTCAGCCAACATACGCGCAACATCTTCATCAGCAGAATCAACATTTAAAAGTAATAGGATCGTAGAAGCACTTTCTGGCTTTTCTTTTGCTTTATGTAATAGCTTTTTTAGCCATGAACTTTCTATGCCAGGATAATCATGTAATAGATATGAAATAAATTCTTGTAAAAAAGGATCATCTGTTGTGAGAATGGGTTCAACTCTATCTTTAAAGTTCATTTATGTATTCCTTTCTTTATACCAAATTAATTATCTCTATTATTGTTTTACCATATATACGTACTAAATCCTAAATACATTTAATTCATTATTTCTCAACTAAGACTTCTCCAGTATCAAAAATAGTTTATTAACGTTTAATTATGGACATACCTAGTTAAAAAGATGATTAAGGTGGCTATATTTTGAACAATGCTATTTATTTTCTTCATTACTTTTATGTTGCTGTTATGTTAATCGGTGCTTTTTACTTTTATATTCAAAGTAGAGATCCTAGGGGAGTTCCAAAATATGAATATTTAATTGCTATATTAATACCAATATGGTCTGGTGCTGCTTACTTATCCATTGCCCTTGGACAAGGTTTTTTAGAAAAACCTGAAAAGACTATTTACTATGCTAGATACATTGATTGGGTCGTTACAACACCTATGTTGTTATTGGCTTTGGCATTTACAGCTATGTTTTATGTTAAAAAGAACAAAACGATTATATTCACACTTATATTTGCAGATGTGTTCATGATTTTAACAGGCTTAATTGCAGATTTATCAAACGGTGTTACAACATATATCTGGTATTTCCTAGGTGTTATTGCACTATTGATTATTTTATATGTCATTTGGTATCCTTTACGAAAAATTGCTGATAATGGAGGTTTAGCATTATCAAAGCATTATAAAAAAACAGCAGCTTATTTAACTATTTTTTGGATTAGTTATCCTACCGTTTGGATTATTGGTCCATCTGGTCTCGGACTCACTCAGGAACTAACAGATGTCACTGCTTTTATTATTTTACCCATTTTCTCGAAGGTTGGTTTTAGTATCTTAGATCTTTATGGCCTAAGAAAACTAGGAGTTAACAGTACAAATCAAGTAAATATGTAAGTGATAATCTTAGAGAAATTCTTTTTTCCTTTAGCGCTCTTTTCATAGTTATTAAAAATGCGATAATGCAAAGAGCATGATAATATAAAGTTATCCTACAATAAGGAAGGGGATATAAAATGAAAAGAGAATTAATAGATCGCTTAACAAGCTATGTAAAAGTTGATACACAATCAAATGAAAATAACGAAAAATGTCCATCAACAGAGGGACAAATAACATTAGCAAACATGCTTGTAGAAGAATTAAACCAAATCGGCATGGATGATGTAACAATCGATGAAAACGGCTATGTAATGGCAACACTTCCTGCTAATACAGATAAACAACTACCTACAATCGGATTTTTAGCACATGTTGATACCGCTACAGATTTTACTGGTAAAAATGTAAATCCACAGCTCGTTGATAACTATGATGGTAAGGATATTGTTTTAAATAAAGAATTGAATATTATTCTTTCTCCCAAGCAATTCCCAAACCTAGAAAACTATATTGACCATACACTTATGACAACAGATGGTACGACATTATTAGGTGCAGATAATAAAGCAGGGATTACTGAAATCATAACGGCAATGGCGTATTTAATCAAACACCCAGAAATTAAGCATGGAAAAATAAGAGTAGCATTTACACCTGATGAGGAAATCGGTAGAGGCCCTCATAAATTTAACGTTGACGCTTTTGGTGCAGATTTTGCTTATACAATCGATGGTGGTCCATTAGGAGAGCTTCAATATGAGAGCTTCAATGCTGCAGCTGCGAAAATTACTTTTAAAGGAAACAATGTGCATCCCGGAACAGCAAAAGGAAAAATGGTGAATTCCGCTAAAATGGCTATGGCTTTCCAAAGTAAATTACCTGCGATGGAAGCACCAGAATTCACAGAAGGTTATGAAGGGTTTTACCACTTAATATCAATAGAAGGATCTGTAGAAGAAACAAAGGTACATTACATAATAAGAGATCATGATAAACAAAAATTCCAATCTCGTAAAAACACAATTTCTGAGCTCGTAGCAGAATTTCAGTCATTTTATGGAGAAGAAGCTATTCTTTTCGAAATGAATGATCAATATTTCAATATGAAGGATAAAATCGAGCCTGTAAAATATATTGTTGATGTTGCCCACCAAGCGATGGAAAACCTCGGAATAAAGCCAATCGTTGAACCTATTCGCGGTGGAACAGACGGCTCTCAGCTTTCTTACATGGGATTACCAACACCAAATGTGTTTACAGGTGGAGAAAATTTCCATGGTAAATTTGAATTTATTTCAATTGAGAATATGGAGAAGTCAGTGGAAACTATTATTGAAATTGTTAAGCTGTTTGAAGAAAGAGATAATAATTAAGGCACGATATAGATAAAGATACTGTGACATAAGTATTAAAGCTAGTGATAAATCCGAATTATTAGGTGATAAATCAATTAATCATCGCCTATTAGTTCGGGTTTTTATTTGCTGTCATCAATAGTTTTTTGATTTTGCATACTATTTTTAGGAACTAGTGGAATGGAGCGGAAGACACTCGACTCCTACGGGAATTGAGGAAAGGCTGAGACCCCGCAGGCATGCCGAGGAGGCTCAGCTTCCTCCCCGTGGAAAGCGAGTGTCTGCAGCGCAATGGAACGAACTTATTTCTTTCAGCTTAACTGAATTTCGATTTATTCGTATTTTTGCATGACTTCTTCAATTATGTCCCCACCTCTATTTTCACCAATTAATTGCTATACTTATCTTTCATTTCTTTTCCTTTATCCTGAATCTCTTCCTTCAACCTTTTACCTTCTGTTTCAATCTCTTCTATTGATGCTTTATATTCTTCTTGGTATTCATCTAAAATAGTGTGTCTTTGTTTAATTAGACTCAATAATTCTTCTCTCACATCAGAACTAATTTGTTCTTTATCTTTTAGATAGTATACCGCTTCATTAAGGTGATTCTTCTCATCATAAGTTAAATTAGAAAAGTCTGATTTTGAACCATATAATTCATTGATCTTTTTTGATTGCTCAGCAGCTATGTCATTATAATTTTCTGCTGACCAAGAGCTCCATTCATTATAAAGACGTACTCGCTCACGCTCCCAAACCTTCTTGAAATCATCTGCTGAATCAACGGTTTCAAATTTTCCACCACCGGCTTCTGCAACCTGCAGCAATTGCTTCTGACCATCCTGATCAACATCAAAGCCCATGATATTAACAACAGCCTTTATATTTGAGTCATGAAGTTCTTTGGCTGCTTTTACAGGGTCTCCATCACAGGTTTCTACTCCATCACTCACAACATAAATGATATTTTGAGCTTCATTAGTAACCTGTTCAAAATCTTTTTTCGTCTCATTGATCGCATTGGCAATCGGTGTCCAGCCTGTTGGTTTAAAACTATTTAAAGATTCCTTAAATGTTGATTCATCATATGAATTTAATTCATAAACTAGCTCTGTACTTGAGCATGAAGCCTTTTTATCTTTGTCACTATTACTCCCTTTATGTCCGTAGACTCTTAGGGAAATATTTGATCCCTCAGGCATTGAAGCAACAAACTCATTTACTGCTTGCTTAGCAAGCTCCATTTTCGTTTTCCCGCCAATTTTCTGAGCCATACTTCCACTAGCATCTAGTAAAATCGCAATGTTTGATGTTCCATTTATTGTTTGGCCATCTTCAAGCTTCATTCCTTCTGGAGTGCTTGAAATTGATGTTTCAATAGAATCATTGAAATTCTGTAAATCCTCATAAAACTCTTTATACGTTTCTGATTCACTCATAAGACTTAATAAATAATTGTAAACTTGGAAGCTATCTTTATCCTGAAAGCTATTTTCGTCTAAATCTCTATGTACAATTGCTTCATTATAAGCATTTCCAGCATATTTACCTGATTTCTCTTCAATTATTTCTTCTAAAGTTGTTGATACCTCTTGCTCTTGTTCTGTATCATCATCGCTACTTTCTTCATCCTTTTTTTCTGTTTCAACTTCTTCCTTTTTCACTTGTTCAGATTGTTCACTTTCTTTTGATGTCTCATTTGATCCACATCCTCCTAATACAATTAAAACGGACAAAAGTATTAAAATCGTAATTATATTCTTCTTCATCCTCATCTCTCCTTATTATGTAGTTTTTCCCTCTTATACGAATAACATAAAACGTAAACAAAATACATAAATATACTTATATGGTAATAAAAACCACTATATTTACCTATAAATATAATTTTCTATAGATATATTTACCTGAAAATTTAAGCTTGTGAGTAGGAGAAAAAGTACATTTAACTGACTATTTTCTTAGATAAATCCTTACTATTTACGTCATGTTCCAAATGAGTTAGGGTTCAAGGATTCTGCTTCTATTACTAATTTGTTTGTATTATCCTCATTTCGAGATCATATGGGAAATTGTAATTTTATGTTAAAATTAAAAGTAAATAGTGAATGTGGAATAAATCAGTTAAAGGGTAGGGGTGAAGTAAGTGAAAGAAAACTTAAAATTTGCTTGGATCGCTTCGTGGTTTGCACTTGTGGGGCAGCTAGTGTTTTTTATTTTCGTATCGATTGTTACAGGAGACTGGCGTTATGTTATGTGGAGCTTTATGGTTAGTATGCTGGCAGGAGTTCCGAGTATGATTAGAACTTTTCAATCTCAGAAAAAAGCCAACAATCATAAAATGGAGCCAATACATAAAAATACTTGATAACTTTTTCAACACTAGTACAAGAACAAAACCCATAAAAAAACGTATGTTCTCAAGCGTTTTCATTATGGGTTTTATGTTATTTATATGGTAGTTACTGATGTAATATAATGTACATTTTATGTTACTCTTTTATTTTTTCTTCATAATTTCAAACTACTTACATGATCTTTTCTAATATGGCAATCCTCAAACCTTTAAATGTAAAGTATCCTCTTCTTTTATTTTCATATAATCAAGAGCCTTCGTCGTTAATTCCGTTCCACCACGACCTCGCTGAATGACGATAAAGCCAAGCTCAGCTAATTTTCTCATAATTGTTCGGACTTGTTGTTCTGATAATGCCTCTCCATTTTCTTTCGTCCATTCTACAATCTTCTTCCTGCTGATTCCTGTTCCTTCATGGTGTAGCTCAAGAATGCTTGAAAGAACAAACTGCATAGCTGATGTTAGCTGATCATCCTGTTTTTTTCCTATGCATTTTTCGATTTGAAAATCGGTTGGTAGATGCTCTTCTGTAAGAGGGACACCTCCTGAAACAGCTACCATATACTGAAGCACATTTTTCAATTCTCGAATGTTACCTTTCCACTGATGTTTTTGGAATAGGGGATATAAATAGGTTTCTAGAGTTGGAACACTATCCGTGCTGCTAAGCTGCTCTAAAAATGCTGAAATAAGTAGGGGAATGTCTTCTATCCTTTCCCTTAATGGCGGAACTTTCAAGTATAATACCTTGATTCGGTGATATAAATCCTCGCGAAACTCCCCAACTTCGATCATTTTGACCAGATTTTTGTTTGTGGCCACAAGTACTCGCACATTGATCGGAATATTTTTATCTCCACCAATTCTACGAATCTCCATTTCTTGTAGAACTCTAAGAAGACGTGCTTGCAGCTTTATACTGATGTCGCCGATTTCATCCAAGAAAATTGTCCCACCATCTGATTGCTCAAAAACGCCCTTTTTCCCACCTTTTTTTGCACCAGTGAATGCTCCCTCCTCATAACCAAAGAGCTCACTTTCTAATAAATCTTCAGATAGTGCACTACAATTTATCGCTACAAATGGGCTGTTAATACGTGATGATGCTTGGTGGATGGCGTGAGCAAACAATTCTTTCCCTGTTCCATTTTCTCCGTAAATTAAGATTGGCGCTTCTGTTTTCGCGAGTTGAAAAGCAATTTTTTTTGTTTCTTTCATCACTTTACTTTTTCCTAAAATATGATCAAAGGTATATTTTGAAACATATCCTTTTTTCTGAAGATCTGATCTTCTTGCTTTTTCCATATCAAGTGTTTCATCAATGTTTTTAAAAGTAGCCACAACTGTTTTTTCTGACTTAATATAGAAGCGGTGAACCATATAAGGAGAATGTTTAATTGTAAAGTATTCTTTTGCTTCTATATCCTTCTTTGTTAGGAACCTAATAAGCTCTACATTCTTAAATGCTGCATTCAAGGTTTTTCCAACTGCAAACTCATGGGATAAACCTGTTAAACGTTCTAAAATTTCATTAAATACTGTAATATGACCTACACTATTTACAGCTAGGATTCCATCATTCACTCCATCTACCACTCTCATTAAATAACGATTTAATGTTGAAGCTTTTTGACTAGCATTTGATAATTTTTTTGTTAAGTCAATGATTTCCTTAGTATAGCGATCTGCTAGCTCAGTGCTGATTGAATCTGGTAATTCGAAGTAATCAACAATTTTAAATATGGTATGAATATCTATAAGACGAACACCTAAATTAATTTTTTGATCAATATGAGAAGGAACTAAAGCCAACTCACCAGGTGTAATGGCTACATTTATATGTGATGGGATAGGGTCTCCTGGATGATAAGGGGTATATGTAACATGATTAATCCCTAATGCCTTTAACGTACGTATGGAATCATGTGCTGTTTCCAGAAAATCATTCACATATAACACATCAGTGCCCTCTGCAACGGATAAAAGTTGGTCTATAAACTCATAGTTAATTGTGCGATTAGCAATAATAACCTTGCAGCTTTGTTGAACAACATTCTTCACCTCTTCTTTAATAAGGTAAGAAGAATAAACAACTAATTGATTAGATAGACTTACTGGAAGAGATTCTTCAGTAGCATAACTTTTAATCCTTACCAATTCGCCAAAGATAGATTGAAGTTGATTTGTTAACGTTCTTTTTGTCTCTGTTGTTCCCGCTAATAGGACAAGTTCTCTCTTCATTTTTTCACCCTTTATAAGTATTAGGTTTTTTCAGATTTAATTGGTTGATAAAAGGTTGGTTAATATCAACCAATTATATCAAAAGCCTTATCTTTTTTCCTTATATTCAGACTTTTTATTGTTGGCACAGTTCTTGCTTACTAGTTTATATAAAACGATAGAGGGGGATTTAGAGTGAAAAAGAAAAACGAAACTTGGAAAGTGCCGCACACGTTTGTCATTGTATTTTTTGTCGTGGTTTTAGCTGCTATTATGACTTTTCTCATTCCAGTGGGACAGTTCCAAACCGAGGAAGTAACATATACTTCTGACGGAAAAGAAAGTACAAAAACGGTTTTAGTTTCTGATAGCTTTGAATATGTAAAAGATGAGGATGGAAATTTAGTTCGTCCTGGAACTAGTTTATTCGAGCCTTACGGCGAAGCTGGTTTTCTAAATTATGTATTTGAAGGACTTGTATCTGGTGATAAATGGGGGTCAGCAGTAGGAGTCATTGCATTTATTTTGATTATAGGTGGAGCCTTTGGAATTATCATGAGAACAAGGGCGATTGAAGAAGGCATATTAAAGGTTATTGATAAAACAAAGGGTAGAGAAGTTCTAATTATACCGATTATGTTTTTCCTTTTCTCACTCGGAGGAGCTGTATTTGGGATGGGTGAAGAAGCGATTGCCTTTGCAATGATTCTTGTTCCTCTAATGGTTGCACTTGGTTATGATGCGATAACTGGCGTGATGATTACGTATGTTGCTACACAAATTGGTTTCGCTACATCTTGGATGAATCCGTTTGGCGTAGCTATTGCCCAAGGGGTTTCAGATGTGCCCGTATTATCAGGAACTCCATTTCGTATGACAATGTGGGTTGTTTTCACATTAGTTGGAATTATTTATACTTGGAAATACGCTTCAACCATTCGAAAAGATCCAACTCGTTCCGTTTCATATGAATCTGATGGATATTTCCGAAAAGAAGCAAGTAAGCAAAATGTCAATTCAGCATTTACGCTCGGTCATACATTAGTCGTTTTAACCATCGCAGCGGGAATTGCTTGGATAGTTTGGGGAGTCGTTGAGCACGCATACTATATTCCAGAAATAGCTTCTCAATTTTTCACAATAGGTTTAGTAGCTGGGGTCATTGGTGTTTTATTTAAATTAAATGGCATGCGCGTTAACGACATTGCTGAAGGCTTTATTGAAGGGGCGAAAGACTTACTACCGGCTGCGCTCGTAGTGGGCATGGCCAAAGGAATCGTCATTATTCTTGGTGGAGATAGTCCAGATGCACCATCTGTTCTAAACACTATGTTATATGGAGCAGGCCAAGGAATCGGTGACTATCCTGAAGCACTATCAGCATGGTTCATGTATATTTTCCAATCTGTCTTCAATTTCTTTGTTGTATCAGGCTCTGGGCAAGCAGCTTTAACAATGCCTTTAATGGCTCCATTAGCTGACATTGCAGGAGTCACAAGACAAGTAGCCGTCTTAGCATTCCAGTTAGGAGATGGCCTTACAAACATCCTAGTCCCAACATCTGCAGCACTAATGGGCGCACTAGGCGCAGCAAGAGTAGACTGGGGTACATGGGCAAAATTCATTATCAAGTTCATGTTGTTAATGTTCTTACTCTCAAGTATCTTTATCTTTATAGCGGTGTTTACCGGATTTTAATAAATAGGGGGTCAGACACCTAACGCTCTAGGTACCTGCCCCCTATACCTATACATCTTAGAAAGGGGCATGTCAGATGTTAACACTTATAAAAAACGGAGAAGTATATGCGCCTGATTTTTTAGGTAAAAAAGATATCCTCCTTACACACGATAAAATTGGTTTTATAGAGGATGAAATTTCAATTCCTAACAGTTTTGTTGATGTGAAAGTAATCGATGCAAGTGGAATGAAGGTGGTACCAGGATTCATCGATGCTCATGTACATATTACTGGGGGCGGCGGTGAAGGTAGCTTTAAAACACGCACACCTGAAATCCAATTATCAGATGCGACAACTTCAGGCATTACAACGCTAGTAGGGGTTATTGGAACAGATGGAACGACTCGGACAATGAGCAATTTACTCGCAAAAGCAAGAGGGTTAGAAGAAGAAGGAATTTCTTGTTATGTTCATACAGGTTCTTATCAGGTACCAGTAAAAACGTTAACTGGGAAAATTGAAGATGACTTAATATTAATTGATAAAATTATCGGTGTGGGAGAAATTGCGATTAGTGATCACCGTTCTTCACAGCCTACAGTCGAAGAAATGGCTAAAATTGCTTCAGCAGCAAGAATTGGTGGAATGCTTTCAGGCAAAGCAGGGATTGTCAATATACATGTTGGAGACAGTCATGATTACCTTGATTTACTATTACAAGTTGTGTCATCAACCGACCTTCCTATCCGACAATTTTACCCAACTCATATTAATCGAAATCCACATCTATTTGAGGCTGGCATTGAATACGCAAAAACAGGTGGGTGGGTTGATTTCACTACAAGTACCATTCCTAAATTCCTCGAAGAAGGGGAAGTAAAATGTAGTATCGGACTAAGAAGAATGCTAGAAGCAGGTGTTTCAATTGAACAAATCACGTTCACTTCAGATGGACAAGCTAGCCTTCCTGATTTTGATAAAGATGGTGAGATGATCGGTCTTAAAATTGGAAAGGTAAATACTTTGTTCAAAGAGGTAAGAGATGCAGTTAAAGAAGAAAACGTTGACCTTGCTACAGCTCTTAAAGTAATCACAAGCAATCCAGCTAAAGTTTTAAAGCTTCATCAAAAAGGTGAAGTAAAAGTAGGCAAAGATGCTGATCTCGTCTTATTAGATGATAACCTAAATGTTCAATCAGTTTGGGCAAAAGGTCAGCATATGGTTGAAAATGGAATAGCAATTGTGAAGGGTACGTTTGAGGATTGAGTAAGGGGGCTTAGCTTTTGGCTAGGCCTTTTTAATATTATTTCAAAATAATATATTCAGAATTTCCATTCGTACACACTTTCTTTAATTAGGACTTTGAACTGAATTATTTTCCTATATATAGCTTTTTTAAAACTTCCCTTTCAGCCAAATGTATTGATGATTGTTTCAGTAAAGGATTTATTTGATTTTCAAATTTTTCAAGTAATAGACCATAATTATATAATACTACAAGAGCACTAGACAAAGATCTGCCCTTTGATATAATTACCTTTTCTTTCATAAAAGTTAGATAATATATATTATACTTTTTTGATTCTTCTTCTAAGTTGAGGGCTCCTTCTTTTTCTAGACCTAAAGAAAAATATTTACTATCAATAGTACCTTTTAGAATCTCATCTCCTATAATTAACGTATCAGCTTTTTCCCTTAACTTCTTTTTTACATCTTTGTTAACCTTTAAATTATCAAATCTACCTTTTACCGCAGCATAAAGTGCTAAAACCCCGATTTCCCGGCTACTAAACTTTCCTAACTCATATTCCTTCTCTCTTTGAACTTCCCTTAGCAACCAAGATTGGTTAAATCTCTGCTCCACTAATTTAAAACCCACATCAAGGTTTGCACTTCCATCAATATTCTTTGGATAAACATCTATAATTTCAATTCCATCCTCTTTTATTATCATAAAATCATTTCCTAGCTTATTGGTAAATTGGTTATCGTTCATATTTATTCACCTCATTTAGCTGATAAGAATTAAATAAATTTATCTTACAGAGTTATTGTAAAAATATACTTATATCATTTTCAGAGAAGTCATTTATTATCTCTTCACCTTCTAATAGCTTAATTACTTCTTGTTTAAAAAGGTGGAGCATGTATACCTTTTTAAAAGCTATAAATAATGCTCTATGATAATTTATTGGGATTGTTGAGTGGATAATATCTCCTTTTTCACCAATAAAAGAAACAATATAATTTGTTTCATCT
Organism: Metabacillus litoralis; assembly: GCF_007994985.1. Lineage (GTDB taxonomy): Bacteria > Bacillota > Bacilli > Bacillales > Bacillaceae > Metabacillus > Metabacillus litoralis. The sequence continues at coordinate 105,683 of NZ_VOQF01000009.1, forward strand.
ACTCTTTCTAACTGAATAGATCTTTGTTTGACTTTTTGCTTAGCTATTATTAACAAGGAAGAAGGAATGCTTAATAAAGACATTGTTTTAAATAACATATCTATATCAAAATTTGATCCTCCTATGTCTAATTCATCATGCTCCATCATAAATGGTCGAACTTTCTCTGAAAAAAAGAAAGACGATAAATTATCTAAAAGGAAGTACTTTGCACCTTCAGTTTCTGTACTAAATTCTTTTAGTTTCTTCATTATTGGGTTGTTTGTCCTTTCTATCATAACTAATCCAAACTCCCAAACACCATCTATTTCTTCTAATTTATGGTGATTTTTAGCATGAAATTCTTTTTCTCTAAGGTAACCATCTTTAATTTCCACTAACTTTCCCACACGATTTAATAGCTTTGCTACCTGAGTAATATCCATTAAAAATCACCTCATCCCTTTAACACCATCTTCTATATGGGTTAGTGTTTGTATAATTAGAAACTGATATAGTTTAAGCATGAAAACTTTTTGATCATTTTCACTTTATAAATCGTACTATATCTTCATCATTAAATTCTTCTAATAGAATACCTTTTTCAATATATTTCTCCTCCAAAGTCTTTAATAACCAAAGAGAATAAGTTAACCTATAAATTTCAAAAATCCCATCTTTACTATCTAATGGTAATGTTGTAAATTTCTTTTGTTTCTTATCATCAATATAGCTAACTACAATCTTTTCGTCTTCTATTTCTCCATATATCTTTTGAGTTTCAATAACATTAAAACTGTAAAACTCATCTGAAATACCGATATTTTTAAAGTATTTTATTAATTCTTCTAGTCTGTTGAATTTTTTTATAGGATTATTGGACGGATAAATTTCAGAGGAATAATTCTGATATAAAACTTTTAGAAAAAAGTACTTCACAGCTTCTTTTTGATCATTAAATTTTTTAATATCTTCTTTCTCTGGCCCTGTTCTCTTTTCAAAATTCATCACAGAATAGCACCAATTCTCTCCTTCTTTTTGTAATTGATGATAATTTTCATAATATCCTTTATTTTCTTTTATTTCTCCATTATTAATAACAATATTTATTCCTAAATCTGTACATATGTATTGTAATTGACTGATATCCATTTCCTTGTTCCTTTCATTTTAATCAAATGTATTGAGTCTATTGCTTATATTGTAAATTGTCGTTTCTTGTGTGAGTGGGTTTTGGATATCGCTGTGTGAAAATATCACTAAGATATAGCTATCATTTCAGTGAAAATAGTCTTGCAACTCTTGATGAGATGGTATTAAAAATCTCATACTTTTAAGCATGTATGATTAAAGAAGAATCGGTAAAGTTTGTACAATAGTTTGACTCTAGGCATGTCATCTAAAGTGGGGTTCTTTCTTCTACAATTTCTTCTATGTCTATTCTTGGTACCCATTTCTTATATAACCCTCGCTCCCATGGTAAGTCCGATGGAGCAAACTCTAATTCTTTGGCAATAGTATAGCTACCTTCACCTAATAGTAACTTTTCATCACCACTTTCCCATATTGGAAGAGTATATCCTTTATACTTGGCAAATTGCCGAATATAGTAAACTTCGTCTAGTTCTCCTCTATTGACGAGCTTTTGAAAGTTTCCCTTCTCATTTATTTCAAAATCATTAGGAGCATCAAATCCTTTCCTTACAAACAATTTGTAAACGATATCGTCAGTTGTAATATATTCATACTCTTTTCCTTTATAGACAGCTCTTTTTCCGTTCCTCTTATTATGCTCTCCTTATCTCTAAGAAAAATTGTCCAAATTAATAAGCTTCATAACCTCAGAGTGAATTTTTTTATTTCCGTTCAGAAATCTACCATTACTAAGTTAAGATGCTAGACTGTAAGATAGGTACAATAAAAACCAGTCTTTTATAGGCTGGTTTGAACACCATTAATTTGTTGTGCTTTTCTTATAATTAACACCATATTCTTCCGCTAGCTTCTCCATCTCTACATGATATTCTGTGATCGCTTCTATATATTCACTACCTTTTGCATTTGACTGCTCGATCAATGCCTTATCTGTTTTCTCTAAAGCTTCCTTCTCAAGTTGTAGTGCATCGTAATAGATAATTAAAGCCTTTTCCAATTTATCTTTTATTGGCGTTAGTTCTTCGACACTTACTTCAAGTGATTTCGCTTTCTCAAGAGCCTTTTCGTACTCCGGAATAACCTCACTTGTTAAAACTCTGTATAACTCTTTATCGTTCTTAAAGTTTTCAGCAGAAACACTTGCTAATGCCTTATTTGCCTTCGTTTCATAGCTAGCAATTTCGTTCATATCTTCATTTATAAAATCAACTATTTCTTTTTGTTTTTCTTCATATGATAACTCATTATCTGTAGATGTACTTACAGGACTTGTTTGTTTAGCATCTAGTTTGCTTCTCTGAAGAAGTATCACTACCACAACCGACAAGCATCAAAATAAAAGTGATAATTAAACTTAATTTGTTCACGTGTACCTATCCCTTCAGAGACAATTTTATTGTTGCTGAGTAAGGGGGTTCCTCTCGAAGATCAAATAATTGAAAAGCTAACTTTTGTAAATTAGGAGTAAATGAATTCTTACAACTAAAAATGTTTTATCGAGTTGGGGTCCTTATTGATATAGACCTTCCTGAATTTCATATATCTGTTCCTATAGAACCATTTTAGAAACATGATAATTGGAATAATAAATGCTATTCCTAAAAAGGAAAATACATTAACAAAAGTAAGAACGATATATGTCGCGATCATAGCAAGTAAAAAAGTATGTATGATGAATATAATCACATTAAATGAAATTAGACCATGTAATCTATTCTTTTTTCCTTTATCAGTTGTTCCCCTTTGTAATTCTCTCAAATCCCTTATCTCATTTGTTCCTATCTTATATGGTTCCAACAACCAGTTAGTAAACTTGTTCAAGTTAAAAAACCACTCCATTCGTCTTTAAGGAAGGGAATATTTTTGTGTGTTACATTTTAAATCGACATATTATTTCAAACCTGATTTCGGTATTTCGGTCGAATATAGCAAACCCACCTAGGTTCGCCAATTAGTAATATGCATAACTATAATCTTCTTAAAAGTGATCTTAAATCATTCTTAAAGTTTACATTTTTATAAAAACTTACTGTGTTATGATAAACATCAATTATTTATGAATTTTTCATAGTATTCCAAAATATCATTACTAGGTATAATTATCTTTTCTTCTGGAAGTTCCTTAAATTTATCAATAGGAGTTTTTATTAAAACTAAACGATCAATTTCATTGATACTTACTTCCTTCATAAAAACAAACTGTTCTTTTTTAATAAATCCGTTTTTTTCATAATCTAAGTAGTCACTGCTAAACAAAGAAATTTTAAAATTTTCTATTACCAATTCACCTATAGCAAAAGGTTTATACTCTCTGCCTTGGTAAATGATTCTGTACTTTCTTTCATAAATTAGTTCAAGATCTTCTAAATCTACTTCTTTTACATAAATATCTTGATGTACTTTTCCCGTCAGATCAACGAGTTCTTTAAATCCCGGTTCTCTTGCGATACTTTTCAAGCGGTATTTTCCATTTCTAATGAAAACTGGATATACTTTATTTTTATATTTTGCAAACTTCCCCATAATATCAACCTCTTTAATCACCTACATTTCCCAGCTCAAAAAAAATACTTGCATTCAAAATATACCAAATACAAGTGCAATCAGTATAGGTAGAAGGGCAGCACGTGGTTAAGAAAGGGACTACAATTGTGAAGATGAGGTTTGAAAAATGAGAAGGGGCCTAACTTTTGGCTATGCCCTTTCCTTGTTATTTTTAATAATATACTATTGAAATTCTAACTTCCCCACTCTTCATATCAGTGTAAGAGGTGACCTCTCCCCAATTTCTTTTATAAATAATTGATGTAGGTGTTTTCTCATAGTCACTACCTAAATTATCCATTAACCATTCATCATGTAATTGTCTTTTTTTCTTAACATTGTGATTAGACCAATTTGTATAAGAGTTTTGTAAATTCTTATCTGCATTTTCAAGCATAACGCTTGCTACATGATTATGATTAAAAATAATCCAAGTCCAAAACCGCATTGATTCAATTTCTACAGCATCTTTGAACTCAAAAACATCTTGTTCTTCTTTATTGTCTTCTAAAAACTCTCCTAAATTCTTAATGAATACTTTTTTATCTAAAGTTTTATTTATAATAGTATTCAAAATTAAAATCTCTCCTGATTTCCCATCCACTAATTTATTTCCCTTCTTTACTCGACTGAGAGGCTGTACTTAAGAACTATATAAAATAAAAATCAGTCTTTTATAGGCTGGCTCTAGCAGACAATACAATTTTTAATTAAGATTTTTCACCTTTATCTACCAATTAAACATCTAAGATTTAATTAAATTGGAATCATTTTTAATAAATGCATCGCGACGTTTCATATACCTATTCTCTTGTATGAATTTGATAGCTTTCATCATAACAAGACCCACAATTACTCCGGAAAGAGCATACCATTTCACTATAAAAATCAATCCGATATACACAAAGAACGTGACAAAAAACACTGAGTACACGACCAACAATAGAATGTTGAAAATTTGTAGTTGAAAAATCCGCATCTCCTCTTCTTTAGATGTAGATTCTTCCCTCTTTATTTGTGAAAAATATCCCCACTCTGATCGTACAATTTGATATGGTGCAATAAACCAATTAATAATAGTTTTCATGGTTCTTTCCTTGCTTTATGAATTTAATTTTTAACTTATGAGCTTTTATCGCTTCCTTGGCTCTAAGTTTATCTTCTATAATGGTTTTCTTTCTTCTACAATTTCTTCTACATCTATCTTCGATACCCATTTTTTATATAAGCCTCTTTCCCATGGTAATTCAGATGGAGAAAAACCTACCTCCTGGGCAATAGTATAACTACCTTCACCTAATAATAGTTTTTCACCATCCATTTCCCATATTGGAAAAGTATGTCCTTTATACTTTGCAAATTGTCGTATATTGTAAACATCATCTAGTTCGTCTCTATTAACGAACTTTTGAAAGTTACCCTTTTCATTTATTTCAAAATCATCAGGAGCATCCGATCCTTTCCGTACAAACAATTTGTAAATTTCATCATCGGTTGAAATATATTCATACTCTTTCCCTTTATATACCGCTTTCTTTCCACTTCTCATATGTGCTCACCTTATTTCCTTATACTAGTAAACTTTCTATCCTCTTGACTATATGTTGCAATCAACGTTTCTCCATCCTTACTAATTTCATAAAGCTCAACTCCATCATAGAGGTCAACCTTAATCCTATTTTCATACTCTGGTATTATATAGCTTTTACTTTTAGTGAAACCATTCCCTGTAAATGGATCCCCCTGTAGCTCATCAATAAAGTCATCACTATTATCCCCATCTATCATTTTAGTTACTTCATCTTTATTTTGACCCCCAAATGGAATCTTATAGTCGTCTGGTTCAACCGATTTAAAGCGTATTGCCAATGCAGAGTCGACTGTTAAATATTCATTCGGCCATTCAGCTGTTCCTTTATAATCTAATCGAAGACCTTCAAATATTTTATCATACGTATTTAATGCTTCTGTATCGGTTACTTTTGCTAAAAAACCACCTATCTTTATTTGTCCCTCATTGGGAGAACTAAATAACCATTTTTTTGCACTAGGTGGTAAAACCTTTTGCATCATTGTATCTTTATTGATTGGGGATACACTTCTACGAATCTCTTTCATATTTTGTATCTCTATTGTACTTAGCTCACTTACTCTCTTTAGACGCATATCGTTAAAATCTTTCATGCTTAAATCTTTTTGTTTAAGGAGATCCTCTAATTCCATATAAAAGGCTTTATCTTTTTTCTCATTAATCTCTTTAGAAATTGAACTTCTTTTCACCTGATAAATCCCATTCTCAGCCTGCAACCTATTAACATAATAAGCACCACCACCAACAGCCAGTAACCCTAGAGCCTGATAAAGACTATTCTCTTGTTGCTCGACAGTTAGTTTATTTCCAAACATATCTTTGCCTGTAAGATACTCACTAAATCCGTTTGCAGAGACAAGCCCATAAATGCCCATCTCAGCTTTTTCTAAATTTGAAAAAGTCTTGCTATTACGATATACATCCAATGCTTGGTCTGCAGCTTTTACTCCCTTTGTTGTTTTGTATATAGCACTGCCACCTTTAAAGATCCTTCCTGCCCATCCGACAACTGGGATGAATCCAGCTGCTGCCATTGCACCAGCTGCAACTCGTTGACCCTCTGTTAATTCTTCGCCTGTAACTGGGTCAACTCCTTCTGATGCACGAATATAATCGTAATAGCCTGTTAATTCTCCTGTAAAGGTTCTTACGGTATCAGCTGCTTTTTCATACCAAGGACGCCTTTCCAATTCTTCTAACTCTCTAAGTTGTTCTCTCATTTTCTCTTGTTCTTCTTTGTAAGAAAGATATTCATTCGCCTGCTGCTCGGCCTGCTCCTTCAGTTTATAAACATCACTCGACTTATAAGCCTCAGCGTTAAAATGAATTGGCGAAATTGTATTGCCACCTTGTCTGGTTGCTTCTATTAATTGCTGAAAGAGAGTAACTGCATAATATTCATCGTTCTCTGAAAGCATATATTCTGTTTTTAAGTCTGCATCAAGTGATTCTACTGCTTGTATTGTAGAACGCCTTTACTTTTGTGCCTGGGCTAGTTGATCATTGAAGCGATCCATTGAAAATACGTTTAGAGGAACAAGGTCATCAATTAGATTGACTATTGTTTGGAGCTCTTCTTGCTGACTTGTGACCATTGCGCTATAGCTGGTTTCATGATGGGATAGTTCGTCTTCAAGAAAGGGAAGGTATACAGTAGTGTTACCACTTAAATCAATATCTTCAGTCATACCTGATACACCATTGAAAAAGGCAATATTTCGGTCGATAAGGCGAAGCCAGGCTTCTACAACGTCGATCTGACCTTGATAGAAGCCTTTGATTGCTGCTGCACCTTTACCTTGAAGGGGATCGTCTAGTTGAACAATATCAGTAAATTTCTTTTTTAGGTGTTGAAGCTTTTCTCTTAAATCATCATAATTTTGTGAGCGGTCTTCCATTGACTCGATTAATGTTTTTGCTTCAAATACTTTCACAGCCCGCATCTGCCCTTTCCATTAGTTTCTCGTAATGGCTTCATCCTGTTCTTTTAATGAACGGACATTTACTTTTGTATCTTCAAGATTTTTTTCAACAATTGAAACATATTCGTTAATTAGCTGATGAATTCTTACTTCACGTTCAAGAAAATACCTTGTGTAATCTAGTTTGTTCTTACCAAGATCACTAGAACTTGGTGTAGCTAACTTCACATGCAGAAGCGCAGATTTCGCTTCATTTAGATCTTTTATGACAGCTTGATAGTTTAATTTAATTGTTACCATTAAAATAACCGCCTTCTTAAGTCATTAATACGATCTGATAGCTCATCTGCCGCTTCTTCACCTTTACCAACTAATCTTCCAGCTTCATAAGCAAGACTTTGTGTAAAGGAAAGAACACTTCTTTCCATTTCTAAGCTATTGATTTTATTTTCAATAAGCTGCTGATATCCATCATAATCAACGTTACCGATTTTCCGCATAATAGAATAGGCTTCTTCACGTTCATCATCATATTCATTTGCTCTTTTTCCTACCCATTCTTTACCTAGATCTGGTTGCTTTAACTTCGCTATCTCTTGAAGTAAGTAGCCTTGCTCTCTATTAATATCATTTTTTGCTTTTCTTAATCGATCAATTTTTTCATCAAGATCATTGGACTGTGAAGATATTGTTCGTTGAATCGCATATAACGCACTTGATAAGCTCATGAAAAATCACCTCACTAGCTATTTTTAAACCCGTTTTTCTAAAGTAGTCGATTTATTCCATACAAAAAGCACAACAATCAGCAAGATACTGCACATCGCTACTAAAATCCAAATTAACAGGCTCAGTGGTGAAGCAGAGGAAGAATCTGTCTCTTCCTCCATTGCACTCTGTGATAGCAGCTCTTTTTCTGAGAAAAGCTGCATACTTACAGCTTTTGCTTTAATTGTGTTTAAATCTTTTGCATCACTTGAAAATAAGTTATGCTTCACTTCACGATCATTTGAGGTTTTTTCACCTTCAAATGTTAGCTCTTTTTGTTCCTCTGGTATTGTCGTTCGTTGGTTTTGCTGTTGTTCATCTAAAATTAGATCTTTATTAATCTTAAATTTTTCTTTTTGATAATCATTTGGCACAAGCTCATCAATCTTCGACTTTTCTTCCACGCCAAGCACAACACTAGCAGCTGCGAGATGATAAACAGTTACCATCAAAAGAAAGAAGAAAACTAGTTTCACTTGCTTATGCTTCATATGTTTCAGACCCTTTCTCAACAACAGTCATCTGAGATCTGCCAATAAAGTATTGTAATGCTCCTAAACCTAGAAGTAATAAACAAAGAACAATCATTGCCTGTGTAAATAAAGACTCTGTTCCATATTGAATACTCATATACACCTTAGACATCGGATCCTGGAAGCTAAAGTTTGGAGTTGTTAAAGCAAGTAGTGGTGTTACATAGAAGACCACCATACCTACTGTAATAAATAACCCCACTAAATGATGGACAGCAAAGCCTACTCTAACTAATGCTGATCCTACTGTAAGTAGAACGATTGTAAAAATAGTCCACTCCACAGCACTTTCTTCTCTTAAAGGATAAATTTCTAATCCAAATAGACTGATAACAAAACCAACAATTAAATTTAATAACAAAAACAAGATACCTTGAATCCACAATGGTGGCTGTTTAAAGTAGAAACTTGTATAACCAATTAACAAGCTACATACAAGAACAATAAATAAAACAACGACCGGTGGGATATTTTTAACTGTTGTACTCTTCGTTTCCTCTGGAATATCTCCACTTATTTTTAATGGATTTGTTAGGAAATCATAAACATATCCGTTGGATTGGCCATCAACAAAAGTATTACCTAGTACGCTAAATACGTCGTCTCTAATCAATTCAGTTGATGCAACATTTGTTGCCCATTTATTATTTAATTTATCTGCGTCTGCTTGAACGTCACCGACTCTTCCTTGAAGCTCACCTGTATAATCAATAATACTTGTTTGACTTTCCTGCACAGAATCTAGCCATGTATGAATGGATTCCATTTGATCATTGATACGCTCAGTTCCGACTATCATTTCTTGACCTTCTATCGTTGATGTTGGCGGTGCTTGAGATAACATCTTTTCTGGCTGTTGAATTTGATTCAATACTTCTTGTGCTTCTTGCGCAATACTATCAAGACTTTCAATCAGCTTTGTTTGCTGCTCATCAACGGTGACTTGATACTCAACCATAAAGACTGTGAAGTTATCCTCCATAGTATTTAAAGCATCCTGCGTTGTTGGCAGATCTCCCTCGAGTTGATCCCAGATTACTTGTTCTTCACTTGTAATAGCTACCATCTTATTTGCTTCCTCTTGCAATTCTACATTACTCAATGTATCTTTTTTTGCCTGATCTTCTGATATCATGCTAATTAAAGTAGCTTCATATCGATCTAAATACGAATAATAAAACATCATTTCCAGAAGATCTTTGCTGTTTATTTCCTTGGAAAAGATCTTATTAAGCTTTTCTTTTCTTGTTTCAGATAATGCTTTTGACGATAAAATTGATTGTTCTTTTTTCGCTATTTCATCCTTAATACTAGTTTCATAATCTTTATATAAATTAAGCTCAGCTTCTAATTTATTGAAATTAGTAATAAGATCATCATATTTCTGTTGTAGTTCTTCTTTCTCTGTCTCAAGAATCAGGATATCTCCAATCAACTTATCCCTTGCCTCTTCAAGTTTTTTCTTATCTGCTTCAAGACCACCAATTTCACCTTCAAGATCCTTAATTCTTTCACTTGTTGTTCGAATGGTTTCAGCAAGAGTATTCTGTAACTCGTCTAGTTTACTTTGTAACGGATTTTCTCCGTTTTCTTTATCACTTAAAGAAACATTTACATCCGCTAACCTTCCACTTAATCCTTCTAATCCTACTAATGCATCTTTTAAATCCTCTGCAGTAGGATCTAAAAGAGCTAATAGAGTTTCTTTTAAACTAGTCATTTCATTAGCGATACTCATAATCTCAGCTTTTTCAGCACCTAAATCAACAAATTTCTCCTCTGGTGTTTCTGTATCTGGAGGATTTGTTGGTTCCGTTGGTTCTGATGGATCTGTTGGTTCTGACGGAATTTCAGGCTCTTCTTCTACAGGAGGCTGTTCCGTATTATCTTCATCTTCTCCATCAGATGGAAGCGGATCTTCATTTGGTTCAGTGCTTGCTGCTAATAGTGTTGAGTTACTGCTTTCTGATTCATCAGGTTTTTCATCTTCTGGATTCTCATCATCAGGTTTCCCTGGCTCCTCAGGTTTATCAGGTGTATCCTCTTCTGGCTCTTCTGGCTCTTCTGGCTCTTCTGGCTCTTCTGGCTCTTCTGGCTCTTCTGGTTCTTCATTTAAGCTATCACTATACATCGCAAGCTCAACCTCAACAGCATTAAGCTCTGTTGTATCTTTTAGCTGCTGATAAAAGTCTAATAGCTTCTTTTGCAAATTATAATAATCACTAATTTGTCTAGCTACTTGACTATAACGCTGTTCCTCTAGTTGGCCAAAAACCTGTTGCGAGCCAACCATCTGAGAATCAATCACTTTCATTGTCTCGATAAAGCTTCCGCCTTTTTCTTCAAACAGATCCTTTGACTGAAGAAATAAAGGCTGTTGGTTCGTTGTTGCATCTGTTACGGATTGAATGGCTTCTTTTTGAATTTCAGCTAATATTTGCTGTTGTTTATCTTGGTATTCTTTATATTGTTCAACATATTCTACAAAGCTCGTTAAATTTTGTTCATAGCCTTCTAGCATTGATTGCTGATCAGGTGTTCTTTTTCCAGCATCTTGAATGGAAGATTGAATACTTGATAGCATTGCTTTTTGTTCTTCTATTTGACCTGCAAGATCTTTTGAGCTAGGTTGATAGAAGGCACTCATTGCCTCCTGAAAAGCTACTTCTTTCTCAAGAATTTCATCAAATTCCTGACGGATATTTTCCATATCTGCTGATACATAATTCCAATAAAGCGTTGAAATTTTTTGATTTACTTTTTTTGTTGATTTTTCTAATTCTAACAATACCTTTTCTTTATTTACTGCATTTAACTGACTTTGCACTTTGTATTGAAAGTTTGTTTTGACTGGATTTGCTTCATTATAAGACATTACATTTTCTGAAAAGTTAGAAGGCAGATAAATAATTGCATCGTACTTCTGGCTTTTTAGCCCATTTTCTCCTGCGCTTCTTCCTACAACTGTCCATTCAAAATTTGAATTTTCTTTTAGAATTGTTGCTATATCCTGGCCAAACTGTATTTGCTCTCCCTCTTCTTCGGTTCCTATATCTTCATTTATAATGGCAATTGTTTGTGCAGCACTTACCTTTTCTACCTTAAACGGATTATCACCAATAAATTGAAAGAAGAGAAGAGGGGTAATGACGATTAATGCAATAACAACAAGTAATTTTATGATGGTTGCAGATTGTTTCATACGTGCACCTTCCTCTCCACATTAACAAACGGTATTTGAATACTTTGCTCTTTTCCATTTTCTACATAATATCCAAATCCTGGTTGAACATCTTTTTCTTTGCGATCATAAGTGAGGGTGAACATTGTTTGCTCTGACTTTTTCATTAAAACGATTGCTTGACGAATCTGCTTTATCTCTGATGTTAATGGATCATAACCCTTTGATAATTCATTATTGCTTCCTGAAATGATGACATTAAAGCCGATATGACTATAGTTTTTCATGAATCTTACAATTCTATCTTGTAAAGGATTATCAAGATTTTGAAGGAAACGAGCATAGCCATCTATAACCAATAAAATAGGTGAATATACTTGTGCTGTTTTCCCAACAAGAATATTTTTCTGATATTCTTCCTCTCTCTTGATCAATCGTTCTTCTACCTTATCTAACCATGAGTTTATATGATCTTTGCTTTCTAGATAGACAAGCTTATCTTCACCAATGAAAGTAGATAAGCCTCGGTCAATTGCATCGAAAATCCCTAGAGTCTCAACATCTTGTTCAAGAGCTGAAGAAATAAGAGCCTTCAAAGCATTTGTTTTTCCTTTTTGTGCTTGCCCCAGAACTAGACAATGCTTAACCTTTAAGAAATTCACATACACTGGTGTAACATGCTCTTCATTTAATCCTATAGGAAGTAGACCGTTTTTCTTTTCCACATATGAAGCAAAATTAGTGATTGTAAGCTCAGTTGGAAGCATAGGAACAGGCTTTGGCTTCTCTATATCGGAATAAAGCTCTTGCATTTTCTGTACTTGAGCTTTTATATTGGACATTTGTTCAAAATCATCTTTTCCTTCTGCTGGAAGATAAATTTGAGAGAAATAAGCTGTTTCCTTCTTGACCGTTGCTCTACCTGGAATAGCTTCCGGTGAAAAAGGTAATCTTCCAAGAACTGAAAAACCTTCAGATGTATCCATTAAATAGTGAACAACCTTTGTTTTTAGGTTATTCATAAGTGATTGGCGAACCGAATTAATACGTGTAGCTGTTAACATCATATAAATTCCTAGAGATTGACCATCACGAGCAAATGAATTCAATTGTTGTTCAAGATCCATCATTTCTTCTTTAATAACATCAAAATTATCAACCACTAAAAACAATAAAGGCAGCTGTTCATCACTTAATGTGTTATACATTTTAATTGAACTAACTTCTTGTTTTTGGAATAACTGCTTTCTTCTTGCAACCTCTTCACGCAAAATATTCATAAACTTTTCTATTTTGCGCTCTTGATCTAGTAAAAAGTAGTCAGCAGTATGTGGCAGCTGTTTTAATGGTAATAACCCTCCATTACCAAAATCCATTAAATAATAATGAACCTCTTTAGAAGTGAAGCTCCTTGCCATCCCAAGTAATAAAGTGAGCATTGTATTTGTTTTGCCATAGCCTGCTGATCCAAAAATACCGATATTTCCATCATCAATTACATCATACGTATAATTTGATTGACTCTGCTTTTCAGGCTCATCGATCATAGCAAACACTATTTTTTCTTTTGTTTGTTCATCATAGTCCTCATCCACTGGATAGATTCTTGGTGATAGTGGTGGTAACCATGGACTTGGAATTCTCTCAAGCTCCATCTCCTCTTGAAGCTGTTCAATTCGATCTACAACTGCAGCAATCTCACTTAACGTTTCCTTTTGTTTTTGCTCTTGTGATGATACATCTGATAAAGGTACCAAACCAAGATCAGTTACAATTGCAATCTCATCTTCTAAATCAAAGGATTCCTCCTCATAGTACGGGGCACCACTCCAAGCTGATTGAAACAACTCATATACCTCGTTATTTCCAACCTGTAAATACCCTCGCCCTGTAACTGTAATGGAAGCCGCATCTCCATTTTTTAAAATTTCCCGGCTATCCTCTGTATTTTGCACCTTAAGAGCTACCCGGAAGCGAGCATTACTCCAAATTTGGTTATCAATAACTCCCCCTGGCTTCTGAGTAGCAAGAATCAAGTGAACTCCTAGGCTTCTACCAATACGAGCGGCACTAACTAACTCACGAATAAACTCTGGTTCTTCATTTTTCAACTCGGCAAATTCATCAGATATTAAAAATAAATGAGGTAAAGGTTGCTTAGCTTTTCCCTGTTTATGAAGCTTCGTATAATCATTGATATGTGTAACAGTATGCTGATCAAATAAGCGTTGACGTCTTTTTAGTTCGCTTTTTATCGAAGCAAGTGCTCGTAAGCTGAAGTTCTTACTTCCTTCAATATTTGTAATTGTCCCTAGTAGATGTGGGATATTTTTAAATGGCTGTGCCATTCCACCACCTTTATAATCTATCAATAAAAAGGCAACCTCATGTGGGTGAAAGTGTACAGCTAAGGAAAGGATATATGTTTGTAAAAATTCACTTTTTCCTGATCCTGTTGTACCTGCTAACAATCCATGTGGTCCATGAGCCTTTTCATGTAAATTAAGCTCCACAGTTTCTTCTTTTCCTTTTAAACCTACTGGTACAGCTAAGGATTTTGAGGATTCTCTTGTTAGCCAGTTATTCTTTATTGGTAGTTCATCTATGTTTTTGGCATTCATCATCTCCAAGAAGGAGACACTTGTTGGGATGGAATTTGTCATTCCAATTTGATGATCAAGAGTTCGCAGCATTCTTGCAAAGCTTTCATTACCTTCTCGTTTGTGTTCATCAAGATCAAATGGAATACGAACTGCCTTTTTCTGTTGAATTAAAATATCACCCTGCTGATCATTAATGTACCTTATAAGTGTGTGGATATTATCTGTTAAGCTTTCTTTTGCTTCTGCAGCAAAAATAACAGAAATCCCTAAATGAGCGTGTTCTCCTTCTAGATATTCCAAAATCACGTGATCTGATATTAACTGATGGTTTGTAATAATAAATGCATAATGTGGTGAAAACCTCATTTTTTCCTTATCTTCTTCAAGATCTCGTTCTCTTATCATTTCATAAAGAGAATAAAGCAATTGATCACGAGTTTTTTCATTATAAATAAAGCCTTTTGCAAAGGAATTTGCTAACTGAAAATGAGGAAGCCACTTCATCCATTCCCAGTCTTTATACTCATGCTCATCAAAAATAAACACCAATCGCAAGTCATGGTAGCTATGAAAAAAAGCCAGCTGTCCAATCAGTTGGTGTAATTCATTCTTCAATACAGCATCTTTACCAATTAATCCTATTGCGCCATCAGATAAATTTGCTGTAATTGGTAAATTCCTTAAATTCTTATAAGCTTTTTCAAGAGTTTGTGATTCCTCTAATAGTTCATCCATTTCCCGGTTTGACATGTCTGAGGATGTAGAAGAAATCGTATAACTAGCAGGCACAGTACCTGTACCCAGCCTGAATTGCAGGAAATCTGGACTTTCGAGCGTTCTTTCCCATAATCGATCTGATACCTGATTTGTTAGATATTTCATTCGTTCATACGAAGGAAAATGGAATGTGAGTACATCCTTTTGTTTATCAGCAAGCTCTTGTAGCTCTTGTCTTTTTGCATGAAGATAATTTGTATATATACGTTTACGGCGTTCTTTTGCTCTCTTTTGTGTTCCTCTATCCTTAAAATACTGAACAGTAGAGGTTACTAAAGTTGTCAGGAACATCACGAGGGAAACAATAATAAAGATTCCTCTGGGAACAAGGATCGCAACAAGTCCCATAACTAATAACATGACTAGTGGTGGCATAATGATGAGCCATAAACTACGATTTGATCCTTCTGTATCCTGAGTTGGAAATGAGAGCTGAACCTTCTCTTTTGGTAAGTCATATACCATCCGTGGTGTTCGTCGATATGAAGGATACTTTTTTTGCATTTCTGATTGAGGCTCAATCATTTCTGGAAGACTTGTTTTATAATCTGACAAACTATCTACCCGTATAACATCTTTTTCAATTAAGGTAACAATCATAAATGGCCAACATATTACATCACCAACTTCTAGCTTTGTTGATTCCTTGATTAAATGGCCATTTATATACACAGGTACTCCTGCTAGAAGTGACACCTCCATTTGACCCTGAAGGCGATTTAATGAAAACGATTCCTGATTTAACAGCTCAGCTGATTTTTTAAAAAAAGTAGCACTCTCATCAATTGACGAAAAGATACATTCATCTAAATGTCCTATGTAATAGGATTTACCTTCAAAGTCTTTAGAGGATAAATACATGGATAGTTCCTCTTCTCCAACAGCTAGTGAAAGAAAGGTATCCTTATCAATTTCCCGTTCTTGCTCAACACCTTGATCCATATAATAAGTTCCATTTTTATTGATCATTTTATATGACGATGTTAATGATTGAAGTGTCATTGTATGCTTGTCGCTAGCTCCAATTGTTACCTCATGACTATTTGATTTAAGTTGTAAATGCTGATAGTTCGTTTTGTTAAAAATCCAAAGCACAGACATATGTTCACCACCTGTATTTCTATCGTTTTAGCTAATCTATTACTGAGATCCTTGCTCAATGGCTGGGTCATCTTGTTTTTCTTCTGCTGAAGAGTCTTCTTGTTCTACCTTTGTCTCAGTATTATCTTCGTCATTTTTCATTTCCTTCTCTTCTTCAGGTGCTGATTCATGTTGTACTGAATTTGAGACAGGCTGATCAGGATTATTTTCCTCTACAAGCTCTTCCTCTACTTCACGCTGATATTCTTTTATTTCATCTTCAATATCAGCTAATAATTGCTGTCTTTCTTCTCGTTTCAATTCATCATCTGATTTGACTAGCTCTTTATGTTTTAATAATCCAAATAAAATTAAATCGCGATCCTCCATATATCTAGCAATATCTAGGGCTTCTTCAGCTTCACCACGACCAATTAAAATCCAATATTTATAATATTGTGGATCAGATTGTAATGTAATAGTGTTACGCACTGTTTCCTTTTGATTTTCTGTTAATGACTCATTGATGATATACGATAGAGCAAGTTCATATTGTGTAACCTTTGGCATCTCATTAACATCATAAGGCTGCAGCTCTGTTACTACTTCACTGTAATTATTTTGCAGAAACATTTCCTGAGCTGAAATAAAGCTTTCTTGTTTTGGTTGTAAGGAAAATAAAGAATAAAAGCAATAAATAAGTGAAGGAATCAACAACAAAGTAACTCCATATAAAACATAGCGATTAAGTTTCCATGATTTTTTATTCACCATCATGATTAATGGCTTTTGTTCATTTAACCCTTGAATTCTATCCTCAAGAATTTCAAGGAGCTCATTATATGAGCTTGACTCAACTATCTTTTTAGCAAATGTAGATAGCTTTAATGTTTGAGAGTAAGAAACATATTGCTCAAATGTATATTGTGAATCGACAATTGAGATAATGGTTGCCTTCACTTCTTTTAATAATTGTTCTTGATCTCTTTCATAAGGAGGTAAACTCTCCTTTACTCCATGATGTAGAAAGTATGGATTTAATCCTTTATCTAGGGCAATATTTTCTGGACAAACAAGTAGATGTATTCTTGATAAAGCATGTTGATTCACCTGTTGTACAACCTTATATGTAAGAAATAACCGCTCTCTCTCATCTAATTGCTTAAGTTGAGGAGGAAGAAAAGAGTATGTTTTTGGAATGGTAAAATGAATCGATAACGCATCATCCATCATACTAACTTCTTTCTTAATCGTAGGATTGATGTTTGTTATAAAGGATATTTCTGTAGAATCGTCTAACTTTATTTTTTCCTTTTGAAACGTAAAGGTGATTATATTTTCTTCGCGTTTAATATCTGCTTCTAGCTGCTGCTGTAAATATGAGATATCGTTCTGTGACATTCCCATTGTCTCCTTCATAATATTTCAATTCTGTCTCCTGTCATAATGCCTGCATCAAGTAATCTTGTATTTCCTTGTATCACTTTTTGTTTATTAACAACTCTTATCCAAGAACCGTCTTTTGGATTTTCAGATATCTTTTTAGCCTGCCAAACAATATTGATAACTTTTTTTATAGAATGGTAGTTGGATAATCTAATATCAAAGCTTTCTCTTTGGTAATTTTTTAAATCTACGGTAATTTCTATGTACATAATCCTCACCCCATAAAGAAGGAGCACCACCTATGTATAAATACGGCACTCCTTCATTACTTACATATGCTTTATTAGCCTCTGATTTGGCTTGCAATTTGCTGATCAGCATTTTCAAGAGCTTGAGCAGTGCTATTTAATTGCTCAGAGATATCTTGAAGAAGCTGCTGCATTTGAACAAATGAAGGTCTTAATGTTTGGTATTGTTCATTGAAGGCTCTACTAGATTCACCTTCCCACATGCTTTCAAGATCTCTTATCATTGTGTCCAGACGACCAATTTGGTCCTCCACCTGGCTGCTTTCACCTGAATAACGATTTGACATATCCATTAGTTCTGCTGGGGTAACGCGAATAATTCCTGACATTTACTTCCTCTCCTAACACTTATTTATTTTGGCATCTAATCTATTTTGATTTAAGAATACCCTTTTACTGTCAAAACATAATAACCTAAGAAGTCCCGTGATAATGTTTGATCCCACGAAATTCCCTATCTATACCAATACCACATATAACCATTAATTTACATATATAAACTTAAATGTAAACAAAAAGGAAACTATTTTCCTATTAAACCCAAATGTCTACAGTATGATATACACAAAAACAACCTACCTTCACTTCATACTTTAGACTGATAAAAACTCTTACAAAAAGTAAGTGAATAGGTACTTATACATGTCATATATTTTAGGCTGATAATCATAGATTACATATTAAGTAGATACCTATTTTCAAACATATAGGAAATCACTATTTTGGTCAGTTAGCATAAGATATGTTCATATGTATAAAAATGGGGTGTAATTAAAAATGATTAGAAAAGCAACAAGCCAAGAAACAAACACTCTTCTTCATATGACAATTCAAGCAATGAATGAAAGTTCGATGGGGTTAGTAAAAAATGATCTACAAAGAGGATTAAATATGTTTGTACCATTATTAAATAGTGGGGCTTACTATATAATCGCAATCGAGCATAATCAAATTGCAGGATGGATACTTATAGGACCAGACTTTAATCCAATAAATGAGGTAAGAACTGGTACAATAACATCTGTTTATGTTTTCCCAGCTTTTCGTAAGCTAGGTATCGGTCGGCAATTAATGAATAGTGCTATAGAAGAGTTAAGAAAAGAAAGATATGCAAAGGTATTGTTAAATGTTTATACAGGAAATCCGGCTAAATCATTATATGATGATCTCGGCTTTACTGATTTATCAACAGTGATGGGAATGAACTTGTAGGAAAATTCACCAAGTATTAAATCCATGTTAAATAAATGTTAAATTTTTCAACATTTGTATTTCTATGTGAAATTTCATGTACAATGAAAAAGAAATTCACTATGGAGGACAAAGCGATGAAGCGTTTTTCTAAAGAAGAAAATAGTTGGATTTTTTATGACTGGGCCAACTCTGCGTATTCAATCATTATTTCCACTGCTGTTTTTCCAATATATTATAAAGCTGCTGCGACAGATGCAGGAGTTAGCCCTTCAGATTCAACTGCATATTTAGGATATACCATAGCAATTGCTACCTTCATTTTAGCCTTGCTAGGACCTATTTTAGGAACAATTGCAGATTACCGAGGCTTTAAGAAACGCTTTTTCACCTTCTTTTTCTCAATCGGAATTGTATTTACAGGACTTCTTGCATTTATCCCTACTGATAAGTGGTGGCTATTATTAATTTGTTACACCTTAGCTGCTGTTGGCTCAGCTGGAGCAAATGTCTTTTATGATGCTTTTCTAGTTGATGTGACAACAGAAGAAAGGATGAATCGTATTTCCTCACGTGGCTTTGGTTTAGGCTATATCGGGAGTACAATTCCATTCATAATCAGTATTGCAATAATAGTTTTAGCACAAAACGAAGTGATTCCATTATCTGTAACATTAGCAAGTAAAATCGCTTTTATCATTACTGCATTATGGTGGGGTTTATTTTCTATTCCTTTATTCAAAAATGTTCATCAAAGATATTACATAGAACGTGAGCCAAATCCTGTTTTCAATAGCTTTAAACGATTAGGTAATACACTCAAGGAAATTAAGAAATACAAGGCATTATTCTTATTTTTACTAGCTTATTTCTTTTACATTGATGGTGTCGGCACCATCATTACGATGTCAACTGCATATGGAACAGATCTTGGAATAGACTCAACAAATTTATTGATTGTTTTGTTTGTAACCCAGGTTGTAGCAGCACCCTTTGCTATTTTATTTGGCCGGCTTTCTGAAAAATTCACTGGCAAAAAAATGCTGTATGTCGGAATTTTTATCTATATAATCGTTTGTATTTACTCTTATTTCTTAGAAACAACATTAGACTTTTGGATATTAGCTATGTTAGTTGCTACTTCACAGGGCGGTATCCAAGCATTAAGCCGCTCATATTTCGCTAAACTCATACCTAAAGAAAAAGCTAATGAGTTCTTTGGCTTTTACAATATCTTTGGTAAATTTGCTTCTATAATGGGTCCACTTTTAGTAGCAGTAACAGCACAAGCAACTGGAAACTCCAGTAGTGGTGTATTTAGTTTAGTCCTGTTATTCATTATAGGTTTAGTGATTTTATCTAGAGTACCTGAACCTAAAGTATCTTAATTATTCTTTTTAAAGAGGCGATTATATTCGTCTCTTTTTTTAGTTTATTATATATTTGATTATTAATAATCAAATTCATTAAGAGGTATTGATCCCACTCATTTAGGAGAGCCTTTTTCTATTGAATCTTATCTGGAGGCATATAAATGGAAGAAACTCTAAAAGATATTCTAATTGTGTTTGGGCGAATTATAACAATTTTACCTTTATTACTATTCATAACAATTTTTATGGGTAAAAGAGCAATTGGAGAATTACCGATATTTGATTTTTTAATTATTATTACTTTAGGAGCAGTTGTTGGGGCTGATATCGCTGACCCAAGTATCCAACATATTCCTACTGCTTTTACTATAGTTGTTGTTGGCTTACTACAAAGGCTAGTTGCGAATTGGAAGATTTCTAATCGTAAAATTGGTAAGCTTCTTACCTTTGAACCAACGATCGTTGTTCAAGATGGAATTCTGCTAAAACAAAATATAAAATCGATACGCTATTCAATTGACAATATTCTTCAAATGCTGAGAGAAAAAGATGTGTTTGATATAAGCGATGTTAAAACAGCCATTATAGAAGCAAATGGCTCGCTTAGTGTTTTAAAAAGAGAGCAAAAGCAATTTTTAACATTGGAGGATATGGGTATCAAACGAAGTGTTCCATCCATTTCCTATCCATTGATATTGGACGGGAAAATTTATCACAATGTTCTACAGTATTTTGATTTGGATGAAAAATGGTTGAAACAACAGCTGTCTCAGCAAGGAATCCTGTCATCTCAACACGTATTTTTTGCAGCGATAAATGAAAATCATAATCTACATATTTCATTAAAGGATGAAACACAAATAAAAATTCCGCCTATATATCATTAAAAGAGGCTGCGACATAAGTATTTAAGCTAATGAAAAACCCGAATTATTAGGTGATATATCAATTAATCACTTGCCTAATAGTTCGGGTCTTTATTTGCTATCTTCAATAGATTTTTTGATTTTGCATACTATTTTTAAGAACTAGTTGAATGGAGCGGAAGACACAAGGGCACCTACAGGAATAGAGGAAAGCGAGTGTCTGGAGCGCAATGGAATGAACTTGTTTCTTTTAGCTTAACTTAATTTAGTATTTATTCGTCTTTTTGTATGACTTCTTTAATTATGTCCCAGCCTCAATTGGTAAACATTTTATTCATCTTTTTCCTTTTCGTTGATTTAAGATTTTTTTCGCAATAGGATAAATAATTGGTGCCCACTTCATTAATTTTTTTATGATTTTCTTCATTAAAATACCTCCTACTTTTAAAGTATCTTCCCCTTTAAAAGTAGAAGGTAAACATTATTTTATCCTACTTGTACTGTATTCTTCCCTGTTTGTAATTGATACATTTGATAATATTTACCCTTTTGATTCAGTAGTTGTTCATGACTGCCTCTTTCAACAATTTCGCCATGATCTAAAACCAAAATTTGATCAGCTTCACGGATTGTCGATAATCGATGGGCAATAATAAATGTTGTTCTTCCTTTTTTCACGATGTTCAATGCCTTCTGAATCATTGCTTCTGTTTCAGTATCAATATTTGCTGTTGCTTCATCTAAAATTAAAATAGCAGGATCATACGCAAGTGCACGCGCAAAAGATATGAGCTGTCTTTCTCCTGATGATAATGTACTACCTTTTTCGAGTACTGGCTCTTCATATTGATTTGGGAGCTGTTTGATAAATTTCTCTGCTCCTACATCCTGCAAAGCTTTATGAACCTTCTCCTTGGTTATCTCTTGATTTTCTAGGCTAACATTTGATTCAATTGTACCAGTGAATAAAAAGGGATCTTGAAGCACAATTCCCATATGTTGTCTTAACTGCTGACGTGGCAGCTTTGTGATATCATTATCATCAATTGTGATTTTTCCTCTATTAATATCATAATAACGAAACAATAAGTTAATAATTGAGCTTTTCCCTGATCCTGTATGACCAACTAAAGCTACTGTTTCACCTTTTCTTGCTTCAAAGGAAATATTTTTCAATACATCATTTTCACCATTATAGGAAAAAGATACATCATCAAACTTAACATTTCCTTCATATCTAGGAATTTCCTTCACTTCAACTTCTTCGCCCTTTTCATCAAGAAGCTGGAAAACTCGTTCTGATGAAACCCTCGCCTGTTCAAGCTGTGCTAACTGATTTACAATATCTGTAACAGGCTGGAATAAGCGGTTCAGGTAATCAACAAATGCATAAAGTAAGCCTACTGAAATGATTCCACTCCCAGAAATAGATTGACCTCCAAAGTACCAAATTAACACAACAAATGCGATATTCCGAAGAACTGCAACTAAATTATGTGAAGTTAATGAGTTCAAACTAAGTAGCTTATTCTGGTATGTGAAATGCTCTTCATTTAACGCTTCAAATTCATTTAACGTTTCTTTTTTACGTCTGAATGCACGAATAATTGTCATTCCTTGAATCGATTCATTGATCATTCCATTTATATCACTTACTCTAGTTCGGATTAAATGATTATACTTAGAAGCCATTTTTCGATAAACAATAATCCATATAAAAATAATGGGTATAAGCAGCATTGTGATAAGTGCCAATTTTACATGAAGGAAAAATAAAGCAACAAATATTCCTGTCATATAAATTCCACTTGTAAAAAAGCTTGCTAGTACCTTAACATATAATTCACGTATTGCTTCTGTATCATTTGTTACACGTGAAACAATTTTACCCGCTGGTCTGTTATCAAAATACGTAATTGGTACTCTTTGAATATGTTCAAAAACATCGGTTCTCATTTTTTGAATGATTCTATTTGCAGCTTTTTGAAGTAATAATGACTTTCCGTATTGAAAGATAGCTGCAATAAATAACAAACCAACATACAAACTTAATAGAAGAATGATTGGTGATATTTCAGGCTGATAAAATGCTAAAAGTTCCTTTTGGTTTAATTTATCTACTTGGTAAGTTTCAGCTCTTTCTCCACTTGAGATTGTTAGTGTATTACCTGATATTGAAGCCTCACCGGTGAATGTAAGGTGTTTTTCAGTTGTATAAAAGGAACGCCCTACTTGAATGATCTCCATTTCTCTTTCACCTAATGTGTCTTCCTGTGAAATGTAGTCTTCCCTTTTATAATACCGATCATTATAAGTAACTGCTGAATCGTCTTTATTCGTTACTTCAACCCACGGGCTTTGAATTCCCATCATATGGTCATCAATCATCTTTTTTGCAATAAATGGTCCTGTTAATTCTGCTGCAACTGCAAAGGTTAACATAACCAATGCTAATATAATTATTTTCTTATAGTGAAGAGCATATTGAACAAGACGTTTTCCTGTTGATGGCTGTGTCATGTTATCCCACCTCTCCATAAGAAGCTGTCTGCTGTCGATCAAATTGTTCCTTATACCATTTTCCTAAACTAAGAAGCTGTTCATGTGTTCCTTCTTCAACAATCTTCCCTTCATCCATGACAATAATCCAATCTGCATGCTGTACTGCAGACAGACGATGTGCTGTTATAAAGGTTGTTTTTTGTGCACGCTCTTTTCGAATATTTTCTATTATTTTCGCTTCTGTTTTCCCATCAACTGCAGACATAGCATCATCCAGTAAAAGTATTTCAGGATCCTTAATAAGCGCTCTAGCAATAGAGATACGTTGCTTTTGCCCTCCTGATAAAGCCACACCCTTTTCTCCTACTAATGTGTCTAAACCTTTTGGTAACACAGCTAAGTCATTATCAAAAGCTGCTAATAATAATGACCGTTCAATTTCATCCTCTGTTACATGCTCTTTACCAAATTTAAGATTTTCCCGGATTGTTCTCGAAAACAAGATTTGCTCTTGTGGAACATAACCGACCCAGGAATGAACAGTATCTATCGAAATTGATTCAAGCTTCACTCCCGAAATACTTATTTCTCCAGATCCTAATGGATATTCTCTTAGAAATTGTTTAAGCAACGTTGTTTTTCCAGACCCAGTTTTTCCAACAATCCCAACTGTTTGCCCTCTTTGTACTTCTAAGCTAATATTTTTCAAGTTATCTACTGTTGAAGATGGATAGCGAAAGAATACATTATCAAACTCAATTGAACTTGGTATGTGAACATCTATTGGATTACTAACATCCTTAACATCCTGCTGATAAGCAAGTGTTGAATTAACACGATCAAGTGATGCATTTCCACGTTGAAGAATATTAATAAGCTCACCTACAGCAAACATAGGCCAAATTAGCATACCTAAATATATATTAAAGCTGACTAACTCTCCTAAAGTGATAGATTGATTAAAAACTAGATATGCCCCGTAACCAAGTCCTATACAATAGCTTAAACCTACAAGTATCTTTATAGTAGGTTCAAATAAAGCGTCAATTTTAGCTACAGAGATATTTTTTTCATAAACATCCTCAGTCATATCGTTAAATCGTTTTTCATCAGCTTTTTCCTGTACATAGGCACGTATTACTCTTACACCAGAAACAGATTCTAAAACTCGATCATTTATATCACCGAATGCATCCTGTGCAATGGTAAACCGTTTATGAATAAGCTTTCCGAAATAACTGATAGCAATTGCCATAAGTGGTAAAGGAATTAACGCCGCTAATGTTAGCTGCCAGCTAATAGTAAAGCCCATAACAAAGACGATCATGATCATAAAGATCGTTGAATCCACTAACGTTAAAATCCCAAAACCAGCTGTTAAGGATATTGCCTTTAAATCGTTAGTTGCGCGGGCCATTAAATCGCCTGTACGACTTTTTTCATAAAAGCTCGGTGTCATCGATAACAAGTGTTTCATAAATCGATATCTTAACGTTCTTTCAATTAAGTGTGCTCCCCCAAACAGCTGGTACATCCACACATATGTGATCAGATAACTAACAACTAAAAGAACACCAAAAAATATCAATAGCTCACTTAATCGGCTTGCTGTCATTTGTCCAAACTGAATATCATCAATTGCGATTCCAATTAACTTGGGCGGAATGATATCAAGAAAACTAACAATAATTAGTAATGTAATAGCAACTGTATACCGTCGCCAATACTGTTTAAAAAACCAGCTTAACTTCATTAAAACTGAAAACATATACTATTCCTCCCTTTATTAAATACATAAACTAAATGATTAGCCACCTTTTATCCAATCTAGATCGATACGCCTTACAGTTTGATTAATCATCTTAAAAACTCCTTTCAAATTCGGTGTATTTATTGAAACGAGCAAAGCTCATAACAACCATTTGTCTTTAATTAATCATTTTTTAAAGCACAAAAAGGCATTATGCGTTACATCGCATAATGCCTATAAAAAAAGACAAAATAAAAACGCACGTCATGAACATAGTGACCTGCGTTAGCATTAAAATTTTACATGCTTTATAAAAGCGTTACTCTTCTAACGTAATAGGTTGGGGGTCACATCATCATATGAAATTTGATTAGGTAATTTCATTCGAATTCTCATTTCATAACCCTCCAATTTTTTGAATTTTTTTCCTCTGAACTAATTGTATTATTTTCCAGTATACATTGTCAACGAATTATTTTATTTGTTTAAGCACTAACCTTTCCCAAATTTTCCATGGTAATATTGTTTTTAGTAAAATGGTAAGCTTTACTCCCTTGCCAATAGGATAACGTAATGATGGTGATTTTTTATCACATATCATACTAATTAGCTTTGCAACATCCCGAGGATCACCATAGTTTGAAGCTTCTTTATTAATATGGCTTTCAAGACTTTGCATCGTTTTATAATAAGGAGATTCTCTTTTTAATGATTTTTCTGTTATTTGCTTTCCAGAACTCCAAATATTTGTTTGAAATGAGCCAGGTTCAATTAATACAACATCAATGCCAAATGGTATCATTTCTAGACGCAATGACTCACTCCAGCCCTCTAATGCATACTTAGAAGAAACATATGGTGATAGTCCTGGAAAACCAACTTTTCCACTGATACTACTTACATTGATGATTTTCCCACTTTGCTGCTGACGCATTATTGGTAATACTGCTTGAGTCAAATTGATTGCTCCAAACACATTTGTTTCAAACTGTTTTCTAAATTCATCAATCGGAATTTCCTCAACAAATCCAGCTCCTGCATAGCCTGCATTATTCACAAGAACATCAATACAACCTAAAGACTCTATATAACCCATAAGATTTTGAATCGATTGATTGACTGTCACATCTAACTCTTTTATATGTATTAAATCTCTAACACCAACAGAGGTTGCCTCATTAAGTAAATTTGTACTACTATTGAGATTTCGCATTGTCGCAATGACTGTGTAGCCTTTCTTTGCTAACTCAATAGAAGTTACTAATCCAAAACCACTAGAAGCACCTGTTACAACCGCCATTTTATTTCTCATTTTTCCTCCTTTTATCACAACTATTTAAACTGACCTTAACACCCTTGCATCAGATAGTAAATCAAATTTACAGCCTTTAATAATACAAGCAGATTACTGAATGCTTCATTAGAAAAAAGAAACAAATAAAAAGAGCGAACCATATGGATTCGAAAAATAATCCTCGGTTGCTCTTTTCTATATTCCTTATCTTTCATACTGTAAATTTAATTAAAGAAACATTCCAGCAATGGCTGCGCTTAATAATGATGCTAGTGTTCCAGCAGCTACAGCACGGATCCCTAGTTTTGCTATATCAGCTCTGCGACTTGGTGCAAGTCCACCTAATCCTCCTAGTAGAATAGCCATAGAGCTTAAATTGGCAAAACCACATAAAGCAAAGCTTACAACAATAACAGTTTTCTCAGATAACTGACCAATTTCTGGTGCAAAAGCAGAATATGCGACAAACTCATTTAATACTAGTTTTTGACCAATAAAGCTGCCTGCAGTTACAGCCTCTGCCCATGGTACACCTATTGCAAAAGCAAGTGGAGAAAATAAAATACCCAAAATTGCTTGAAGAGAAAGATCACTATAACCAAAGATGCTACCAAATAAGCCTAAGATACCATTTACTAAAGCAATTAATGCAATAAACGCTAATAACATTGCCCCTACATTTAGTGCTAATTTTAACCCATCAGATGCCCCTTTTGCAGCAGCGTCAATTACATTTACTGTTTCTGTATCCTTTTCCATCTTAAATTCTTGCGCTTTCACTTCTTCTGTTTCTGGTATTAAAAGCTTGGCCATAACTAACCCGGCTGGTGCGGCCATAAAGCTTGCTGCTAATAAATATTCGAGTGGAACACCTAATAAAGCGTATCCAACAAGCACTGAGCCTGCCACAGATGCAAGTCCACCTGTCATGACTGCGAATAATTCTGATTTTGTCATTTTTTCTAGATATGGACGCACAACAAGTGGTGCCTCAGTTTGTCCAACGAAAATATTTGCTGCAGCTGACATAGATTCCGGCTTACTAGTTCCTAATAGTTTAGATAAGCCTCCACCTACAAATTTGATAAACAATTGCATGATGCCAAGATAATATAAAACAGAGATTAATGAAGAAAAGAAGATAATAATCGTAAGAATTTGAAAAGCAAATACAAATCCAAATTCTTCAACATTTGCAGCTGGTCCAAACACGAAGGAAATCCCTTCATTAGCATAATTTATAATATTTTGTACGACCGTTGTCATCCATTTAAGTAATTCTCTTCCCGCTTCCCATTTTAATACAATAAATGCAAAGGTAATTTGAATGGCTAAGCCTCCAAAGATTGTGCGATAATTTATCATTTTCTTTTTACTAGATAATAAAAATCCAATACCTAAAATAGTTAATATACCAAAGATTCCCCATAATACGTTCATGAATGTCACCTCTTAGAAGTTTTTTTGAATAAGAAAACGCTTACTAATTGTCAGTCGTCAGACAACCATTTGATATTAACAAATAGTTTCGGTTATGTAAATGGATAAATTTTCACTACCTCTAAAATCGATTATAATATTACTCCTTCTAGCATTTGCTTCATTGTCATTCTTCATACAACGTACAAATTCTCTTACATATGTAGAATTGAAATCTTTCAATTAACCTATTTTAAATGTAAAGAATTACTTTCTAGAAGCAAAAAAACAATCTAGGTACTGGTGAATGAAATCCATTAGAAATAGAAGAATTTTATAAATGTCGAAATTCCACGTTTAGTGTCATTCTATTTAAGGTAATGAACTAATATACTACTAAAGGAGGAATTGATCATGAAGAAAACTTCAAAAGTATTAGTACCAACTTTAGCATTAGGTATGGCGTTCGGAGCAAGTGGATTGTCAGCAAATGCAGCAACGGAAACAATTGAGCCCGGTGATACTCTTTGGGGCATCGCTCAAGAAAACAATGTTAGTGTTGAGCATTTAATGGATTATAATAGTAACTTAGATCCATATGCACTCCCGGTCGGCACTGAGGTTCAATTAGGCTCGAATAATCATTCAGATAGTTCACAAAATGGAGAAATCGTTACGCACACCGTTCAACCAGGAAATACACTCTATGGAATTGCACAAACGTATGACGGGGTTTCGGTAGATGACTTACATCAAATGAATGAAGGTATTGATCCTTATAATCTAACAATTGGATCAGAGGTAACTGTTGTTGGTGAAAGTTCAAATAGCAATAACAATAGTAACGAACATGCAAACTATGTACATCATACTGTCCAACCAGGAAATACGTTATATGGAATAGCAAGTGTGTATGATGGGGTAACAGTAGATGAAATAATGGATGCTAACCCAAATGTTGATCCTAGAGCATTAACAATTGGTTCACAAATTGCCATTCCTTTAGACTAATCTATTGAAAAAAGAGTACTTTTCATTGCTAGAGTTCCAATTCGGAATGTAATAAATAAATCAAATAAAAACGTGAATTCACTTTGAATTCACGTTTTTATTGTTTAAATATTTTTGATATTCTCATTTAACCATTTCTCTAATTAATTTACGATTTCTGTCTTTAAAAATTTCATTATGAGAAGAAACCATTCCTATCGCTGTAGCTTCAGGTTGAATAAACAATTTTGCTTTATTAACAGCATTTGCTGCATCCTGAAAAGCCCCCGCAATCAAATTAAGTTTTCCATCATGCTTTAAGATATCTCCAGCAGCATATATTCCCTCTACAGAGGATTCACTTGTTGTAGTGCCTGTAATATAAAAGTTATCCGTTAAATCTAATTTCACTTCACTATTCTCTAAAAGTGAGGCATCACGTTCATAGCCATGATTAATGATAACTTCATCGATTGGCAAGTAGGTAATGTCCCCAGTTTCAAGATTTGTTAATTCAACTTGTTCGATTTCCTCATGATTATCAGAAGCCATTAATTTTGTAATGGAAGTTTGTAAAAAACAATGTGCCGAACTATTTAAAAGCTGTGTGACTTGAGCTTCATGGCCAGACAGTGCTGGTTTTCTATGCGTTAAATAGACCTTTTTCGCAATTGGCTCTAGTTCATTGGCCCAATCTATAGCTGAATTACCTCCACCAGAAATAATAACCGTTTTATCTTTAAAACGTTGTAATGATTTCACTGTGTAATGCAAATTAGCAACTTCATATTTCTCAGCACCCTCAATTTCAAGCTTTTGAGGATTTAAAATCCCGCCACCAACAGCAACAATAATGGTTTTAGAATAATGCTTCATACCAGAAGAAGCTAATAATACAAAAGTTCCATCTTCATTTTGAGAAATTGACTCAATCTTCTCATTTAATACAACAGTAGGATCAAAGGTTAAACCTTGATCAACAAGCTGTTTAATTAAATTTGAGCCTAAAATTGGGGTCTGACCCCCAATATCCCAAATCATTTTCTCAGGATATACATGAACCTTACCACCTAATTGTGGTTGATATTCTATTATTTTTGTTTTCATTTCTCTAAGTCCACTATAAAAGGCTGAATAAAGACCTGCGGGGCCTCCACCTATAACTGTAACATCGAATAGTTCATGCTCCATATCATTCCACTCCTCATTTATACAGCTAATGATTATCATTCTCATTAAAATATACAACGATTCCTTATATATTACAACGATTGTTTTCATAATGATTATTATTTTAGGTGCATAACTCTCCCACTATTCTTTCATTTTCTCTAGTTGTCCCTTACTTTTGTAAGTAACTTATATGATCTAGATTTATAAAGATTTCCTCTGAAAATCGCTTTTAATTCCCAAATAAATCCATTATAAAGTTGACAACACAAAAAAGAAATTATAGTATTTAATTATCAGTAATGATAATCATTTTCAATTAATGAATAAAATTGGAGGTACATAATGGTTCGCCTATATACAAATCAATTACAAATAGGCTATGGAGAGCAACTTATTATAAAAGATTTAAGTGTAGAAATTCCCGATAAGAAAATAACGACGATAATTGGGTCAAATGGTTGTGGAAAATCTACGTTGCTAAAAGCCATTACGCGTATTATTCCACATCAAGCTGGCTCTGTTCTTTTAGATGGCCAAAACATTACGAGAGAAAACACAAAAATACTTGCAAAAAAAATGGCTATTCTTCCGCAAACACCTGAAAGTGCTAGCGGGTTAACTGTTGGTGAGCTTGTATCATATGGGCGTTTTCCATATCAAAAGGGATTTGGTCGATTAACTAAAAAAGATTATGATGTAATTGACTGGGCACTTGAAGTGACTGGGACGAAGGATTTTAAATTTCGCTCTGTTGATGACCTTTCAGGTGGTCAAAGGCAACGGGTTTGGATTGCGATGGCACTTGCCCAAGAAACAGATATCATTTTCCTTGATGAACCAACAACATACTTAGATATGGCCCATCAACTAGAGGTTCTCGAGCTATTACAAAAGTTAAATGTTGAACAAGAACGAACAATTGTAATGGTCCTTCACGATTTAAACCAAGCTGCACGCTTTGCTGATTACATTATCGCTCTAAAGGATGGTCATATTGTAAAAGCTGGTGATTGTGAAGAGGTTATTACTCACGAAGTACTTAAAGAGGTTTTTCATATTGATGCTAAAATAGGAAGAGATCCTCGGACGACAAAACCGATGTGCATTACTTATAATTTACTACAGGGAGAAACACAAAATAAAGAAACGATCTATTCTACTGTTGGTATTTAGAGCTGTTTTTCTGATTGAAATAATGTCACTAGACTTGATACAGGGCTGTTTCCTTTAAGTTACTAATAGCAACTATATTTACGAAAAACAGCCCTGATGGTTTTGTGAATTCTAAGAACAACCTATATCAAACAAGCTCTTTTTTCTCTAACACTTTCTTCAAAAGCTTTTTTACAAGTATTGCTGCTTTTATTTTCAGTTGAAGATTTTCAGATATTTCAACTTCATAACTTCCTAAATCAATACTACGCTTAAGCTCATCAACTGTACTACATTCTCTCTCAAATCGATTATACACACTTCCATATTGAAAAAACTGATGAGTATCACTACCACCAACAATAGGAAGATCTATCTGTTCTGCAAATTGGCTTAACTTATTTCGATAAGCACCAACTCCCTGGGCATAAAGATCTTTACCATTTAGATCTAGAGCATCTAAGCGTTGGATTTGCTTTTTATCAAGATGATATAGAGGTGTGCTTTCTCTAAATGGGTGCGCACCAATTTTTAATACATTAAATTGTTCAGCCAAGTCTATCAATTGATTAAACGGCATAAAGCAATCTTCCTTTGTATGATCCTCTAATTCTCCACGTATTGATACTATATCATGTCTATTACCCACTAACAGTATATGACCAACCTCTTTGATATCTACTTCAATTCCGGGAAATAGTTTTAAACCCTCTATATCATAATAATCCTGCTTATATTCGTAATGCTGATCAAGATACTCATAAATATCATTAAATCGCGATGTGTTAAAATGTTCAGTCATCGCTAATGCCGTTAATCCACTAGCTTTTGCTTCTTTCATCATTTCTTTAAAATAATCTGGCATAAACATTGATTTTTTTGAAATTTTTACATGGGTATGAAAATCGATTATCATCATATCCTCCTCGACATTTTAATTGTAGTAGCCCACTATAAACAAGCTAGCAACATACAGGGTTGAAAATAGTAAAAACATATAATCTTGAGTACGAAAAGACATGTGTGCAAGCTTGATTCTTTTTACTTCAGGATGGTTAAAGGCATAAAAGCTTCCTTTTGTCTCCAAAGCCTCCACTGTTGTTCTAGCTCTTTTTGATGTACTCAAAAGTAATGGATAGAAAGATAAAACAGCAATCTTCGAAAAATAAATAATCAATCGCCAATAAAAAATACCTTTCTTATCAGGAGCTTTTCCTCTCAACCGAAATGATAGAAAAATATGATGATATTCTTCTAAAAGGCTAGGTAGCATACGATAGCCATAGGCAATACAAAATGAAACCTGACCTGGCACTCCAATTGAAAGCAATCCATTACTCAACTTTTCAGGATCCATCGAACAAAAGACAGTGATACTTGCTAGTGAAATAATTGAAAGCTTTAACGTAAGAATAATTAGTGGCAATATAACAGTGAAATCACCACCAAAAAACCATGAAGCGATTAATAAATAACCTCCCTGACCCAATAACCCTAATACTAAGATTAAGATAATTAAAGGACTCACTTTTGCCATAAAGGTCGTGATAATCATAAAGACAAACATGCCTACTAAAACGGCTTGATTATGAATAAACCATGGAAAAATACCAAAATATAGATACCAGATAAAAAGTGTACGAGGATCTAATTTTGCAAGAAATGTACTGTTATTTCCATATGCTGTATTTAAAAGCTCAATCTTCACTTGTTCAACTGAGAGTTTATCAGAAAGCTGTCGTGTAAATTCCACTTACATTCTCCTTTCTCTCCATAGCTAAAACAAATTCTTCTACGGTATAGGCAAGTGGAGATATGTTTAGTTTCCTACTTAACTCTAAAATTTGTGGCGGGTTTAGTCCTGCTAAAGTAAGCAGCTCCTCATTAGTAAAAACCGATTCTCGATCTCCATCATGAATAACTCTCCCGTCATGTAAAACAATAATTCGATTCGCCCATTCTGCCACAAGCTGCATATCATGCGTAGCAATTAAGACAGTATCAACTTTATCCTGTAATGCAGCGATTAATTTCGTAATATGTTTCCGGGTGGCAATATCAAGATTTGCTGTTGGTTCATCCAATAAAATAATAGAAGGATTCATTGCAACTCCAATTGCCAATGATGCTCTTCGCTGCTGCCCCCCACTCATTAAACGGCTATCTTTATCTTGTAGCTCACTTAATTCGAATTGATTAAGTATCGTATCGACCAGTGCTTTATACTCTGCAACTTTTCGTGATTTCAAGAAAAACTCTACATCTTTTCTAACAGAATCTTCTATAAACATCTCTTCAGGGTTTTGATAGATATATGTCACAATATCAGCCATTTTTTCCGGTGAGTGTTTATGAGTATTCATATCTTTGACAAAAACATCACCTTTTTCGGGCTTCACAAGTCCTGTTAACAATCTCATTAGAGAGGATTTACCTGCACCATTTGTACCAACAAGAGCCACTAAATCTCCACTATGAAGCTCCAAATTAATATTGTTTAACACTTGTTTTCTAGAACGATTAATTGTCTTATATGAAAAATAGACATTTTCCAATGAAACAGTCGTTTTTTTTATTTCAGATTTATGATTGGTTTTTAAAAAATTTTCATTAGAAGACAATGCCTTGTTTGAGAAGAAAGTAACTGCTTCTTCAAGTGTTACAGGTATCTCTCTATCTTGTAGCTCTCCAATTCGATAGGCAGCTTGTGTCACTTGAGGAGGAAAGATATTGCTTTTCATCAGCTGATCAACTTCTCGCAAAGCAGCTTTTGTCGCTTTTTTCCAAATCACTTGTCCTTTATCCATTAAAATAGCTTGCTTACAATATTCAGCAATAAATTCAGTATGATGCTCAATCACGATGATTGTTTTCCCATATTCCTTATTAAGCTTTTCTAAAATTCTGTAAACCTCTTCAGCATGAAAAGGATCTAGCTGTGCAACTGGTTCATCAATAATTAAGATCTCTGGATCAAGAGATAGCGCTCCTGCTAAAGCAAGAAGATGCTTTTGACCACCACTAAGCTGCCATATAAATTCATCATCATGATTCTGCAAGCCGACAAGATCTAAGGCTCTCTTTCCTTTTTCTTTGAAGTTTGGATCACCATAGTTTAATGGAGCAAAGCTAGCATCCTCAAGTACCCGTGGGCAGACAAGCTGGTTTTCAAAATCTTGATAAACATACCCTACATGCTTAGATAATTCGGTCACTTTATGATCAGTTGTAAGCTTTCCATTTACCATGACCTCTCCAGAATAGTCTCCAACATAATAATGAGGAATTAGTCCATTGATTAGTTTACAGAGAGTTGACTTTCCACTACCATTACTCCCCATAATGGCTACGAACTCTCCTTTATTTATTGTTAATGATATATTTTTCAGAACTGGTTCATCTCCACCAGGATATTGAAACGATACAGAATCGATCATAATTTGTGGTGTCATCAAGAAATCCTCTTTTTTAATGGATCATCCATGTTTGATTGATTTCTATTTTTATTTTTAAGGAGAATAAGCACAGTGATAAAAGCAATAATTCCAGCAACACCTAAGCTTAACCAAATAAACCAATCTCCATATGTTTCAACAAAATCAGCTTCCCACTCTACATTAAATCCTGCTTCTGATAGATATTCGAATAAAAATGCTGAGCAAGCTAACATGACACCTACAACAATTAATCTTGGAGCAAGTACTTGTTTCATCGAATACTTAACCGTTATATCTCTTGGCTTCATTCCTAATAAAGGTTCAATTTTTCCATATAATCGTGGTACTAAATACAAAGTTGGTAATAAGGCAAATAAAATACCTGAAAATAGAACATCATTTAAAAAGGCAAAACCTTCAATGACAATTACACTTTCTGCTAATCCTGGTACTGCTTCTAGCTCTTCTACACCAATCCACACTTTTCCAATGTCGACCATAGAACTGATTGCTTGATGAATGATCACACCTGTTATGGCTGCAATTCCCACCTGTATTCTATTTTTCGGATCATTCACAAGTGAGCCTGCAATGAACATCGCCAGAGAAAAGCTAATGAATTTTTCTAATTCACCAAATCCTCCAAACTGCCCTAGCATAATTTCACCAAAAATAACTTCCCCGAGAGCTGCCCCTATTGCTGCATATAAGGGATGAAATAAGATACATAGAGTTAAAGGAATAAATGCAAAATACTCAATAGAAAATTCAATAGGACCTAAATTCACAGAGGGTACTAACTCAGTAATCATATTAGATAAACCGTATAAAGACATTGATAAAATAAACACCATCATTTTCTGTGACTGGGTAAGAACATATCTTTCACTGATTTGATTCATTTTTATTACCTCCTTTAATTCGATTACCTTTATTCTAAATCTTGGATATTAATACAATATAATTCTGTTGTAAAATACTTGTAAATTTATTATCTTTTTTTAACATTATGTAAAAAAACTATCATTACCAAAATATCTACTATATGTTGTGCTATGATACGTGGGAAATACCAAAAAAGGAGCTTTTATATAAATGGAGTTTAATTGGAATATAGAAACCATGTCACCAAAACAATATAAAATTGCCGATTATATCCAGAAAAATACACATCGTGTATTACTTTCAACAGAACAAGAGATTGCTGAAGCAGTGAAGGTTAGTATTGCTTCTGTTTCGCGTTTTTGGAGAATAGTAGGTTTTAAAAACTTAAAGGATTTTAAAGTTCATCTAAGTTCACAGCTAGAGGTATCACCCGCAGGTAAATTTAAAAATGTGATGAGAAAAGTTGAAGATCAGGAATTACAGCATCACACACTTTCTCTCTCGATTAATCATTTATATAAAACAATTGAAGAGCTATCCGAAAACTCCTTTCAGCAAACAATAGAATTGTTATCAAATGCAAACAAGGTTTATATACATTGCCCTGGTCCGTCAATTGGTTTAGGGGAATTGATGACCTATCGAATGGCGAGATTCGGTATAGATATTAGGTTAATAAATAAAGGAGGCAGTGAGTTATTTGAAAGTATTATGCATTTAAGAGATGATGATGTTTTCGTTTTATTTGGATTTATTCGATTACTGCCAGAAGCAAAGGTCCTATTAGATTATTCAAAGGAAATAGGAACTAAAACGATATTGATTACAGATCAACTAGTTTCTGATTTCACAAGAGAAGCTGATGTGGTATTGTTTGCAAGTAGAGGGGAAATGAGAGATTTTCATTCGATGATTGCTCCAACTTATCTTATTGAAAATTTGATTATTGCATTAGGAATGAAGGCTAAGGAAGACAACGTAAAGCGCCTTAACACATTAGGTATGTTAAGAAAAAGGTATTCGACTGATTTACCAAGATAAAGATCGATTTTGGACATAATTAAAGAAATCGTCTATAAAGACAAAGAAATCTAAATCACTCTGTACTATCCAATAGATACTACTATTTTTTATTAATCAACCTGATATTTCTGAGAATGAAAAAATTGCTATCAGTGAAGCCAGTCTGTAAAATGAAGAAGATAAAGAAGATAAAAAAGTGAGGGAATTAATATGATCCAACGTACAGTACTTCTAAAATTTGCTGAAACAACTACTCAGGAACAACTACAGGAAGTTGTGAGCAGTTTTACAGCATTAAAAAATGTGCTAACAGGAATCAATGAAATTCATGCTGGTTTTAACCTAGCTGAAAAAAGTAAGGAATTTCAAGTTATCCTTATGGTTCGTTTTGAAAATCAAGCTGCTTTAGATGCATATACAGCAAATGAAGATCACCAAGCTGTTGCTGCTTTCATTCGCGAAGTAGGTAGAGTTGATAGTATTGGTGTAGATATCGAATTATAATAACCGTATCTATAAATAAAGAAGAGGCTGGGACATAAGTATTTAAGCTAATGATAAACCCGAAATATTAGGAGATTTTTCAATTGATTAATCGCCTAATATTTCGGGTTTTTATTTGCTGTCTTCAATAGATTTTTGATTTTGCATAATATTTTTAAGAACTAGT
The DNA here is from genome assembly GCF_007994985.1 of Metabacillus litoralis. Lineage (GTDB taxonomy): Bacteria > Bacillota > Bacilli > Bacillales > Bacillaceae > Metabacillus > Metabacillus litoralis. The sequence continues at coordinate 143,235 of NZ_VOQF01000009.1, forward strand.
GGAATGGAGCGGAAGACATTTGACTCCTGCGGGTGCAGAGGAAAGGCTGAGACCCCACAGGCGCTTGCGCCGAGGAGGCTTAGCTTCCTCCCCGCGGAAAGCAAATGTCTGCAGCGCAATGGAACGAACTTGTTTCTTTCAACTTAACTTAATTTAGATTTATTCGTCTTTTTGTAAGGCTTCTTCAATTATATCCCAGCCCTATTTTGTTCGATCAGAATATCCTTTGAATCCGAATCCATTTTCTCCATATAAAAGTTGATCAACCTTTTACACTGTGGAATTGAAAATCCTACTATTGGTCCTAAACCAAATGCAATAATAAGGGTACCGATTCCCACAGGACCACCTAACATCCAGCCTAGTACAAATACCAGTACTTCAATCCCGTTTCTTACCCATTGAATACTCCATCCAGTTTTATCAACAATCACAAGCATAATACTGTCCCTTGGACCAGCTCCAAAATCAGCTGAAACATAGAGTCCTATTCCTAACCCTACAAAAAGAACACCGATAATAAATGCTAAAATTGCACCTGTGAGGCTTTCTATAGTAGGTAAAATCCAGTTAAAGAAGTCAATGAATATACCTAGAAATAACATATTAATAAAAGCCCCGACTTTCGGCCAGGCTTTATTGACAATTGAACTTATAAATAACAGTAAAAACCCGATGATAATTGACCATGAACCAATTGTTAATCCCATTTGAATAAACAAACCATAATGGAAAACATCCCACGGTCCTATCCCTAATTGCTCACCTTTTATTGTTAATGAAATGCCTAATGCTAAAACTAGTATTCCAAAAATAAAAAAAGACCAGCGAAGAAACCATTTCTTTCTCATAACTGCTCCTTTATCTCATGTTATATTTGAGCTAATATACAAAATAACTCTATTTCAATATAACATGAGATTAGGGCAGTAGCTGTAATCTATGTTTTCTGAAATATTATACTCCTGGGAACCAACCTGGTGTGTTCACAATTGCGTTCCATAATGGATCTGGGATCACTAATTGCTCCTGCTTATCTTTATCAAGCTTAGTAACAATTTCATCCTCTTTATCTTCTTCAAGCTTTTGAACCCAATCAGGATCTATAATTAATTCTCGACCTAGGGCTAATAAAGGAACACCTGATTCAAATGCTTCACGAGCATCTTGCGCAGAATAAATAGATCCTACACCAATAAGAGGGACACGATTATTGATTGTTTCTTGTAAATAAGCGATTCGTGACTTCTCTAAATCTTCTACACCTCTTTTAGGTTTTGAGAAGAATTCAAAAAGTGATACATGTAAATAATCTAAGTTTTTATCAGCTAATGCATCCACTAAGCTCAATGTTTCATCCATTGTAATTCCTGGTGTTTCAGGCTCTTCTGGTGAAAAGCGATAGCCCACGATAAAAGGTGATGTAGCATGCTCTTTTACAACACTTTTCACTTTATCGACTACAGCTAGAGGGAATGTCATTCTTTTTTCTAAGCTTCCTCCAAAACGATCTTCACGTCGATTTGAATGAGGAGAAAAGAATTGTTGAATTAAATAACCATTAGCTCCGTGAATTTCTACCCCATCAAAACCGGCTTCAATTGCACGACGTGTTGTTTCACCAAATGCGTCTATGATTCCTTCCACTTCTTCTTCTGTTAAAGCTCTTGGTTTCACATCTGGCTCTTCAGTCGAAACGCCACCTTGTTCTGCAGGGATATCACTAGCACTAACAATTTCTCCATTAGGGACTAATTCTGGTGGACACATTCTTCCTCCATGAAAAATTTGCAAAACAGCCTTAGCACCTTGATCTTTTATACCTTGTGCTAACTTCTTTAAGCTTGGAATCATTTCATCACTGTCTGCTCCAAACTCTCCATGAAATCCTTTACCATTTGCTGTTACATATGTACATGCAGTAATGACCATGCTTACACCATTTGAACGGCGTGCATAATATTTCACTTCTTCTTCTGTTACAGTACCATCTTGATTAGAAGAAAAGTTAGTCATAGGTGCCATAACAAGTCGATTTTTTAGTTCAATTCCATTTGAAAATGTAAATGATGATAATAAACCTTCATTATTTTTATTCATTTTGTTACCTCCTCCTTTAAGATAGTGTTATCTTAATAAAATAATCTTCTGATGTACATTTTAATGCTTACTAGGATGTGCTCATGATTTTACATAAGGCTCAACGTGAGCATGTACTGTATATATTTCATGGTTATCCATAAGCTTATTCTCAACCGTTGACGAAATATCATGAGCAGAATTAAAGTCTAAAGATGAATCTACCGCGATCACGATATCTACCACAACATTGTTTCCATAGCTTCTTGCCTTTATGTCCTTTATTTCCTTTACTTCTTCTACTTGTGAAATTGTTTCTTTATATTGATTAAGTAGCTCTTCATCAAATCCATCAGTAAGCTGATGAGAAGCACCTCTAAAAACCTCCCACGCTGTTTTACAAATGATAAGTCCTACAACTGTTGCTGTTAATGGATCCATCCAAGGTAAGTTAAATTGGGAACCTATAATTCCCACCGCTGTTCCTATACTAACAAGTGCATCTGATAAATTATCTTTCGCAGCTGCCATAACACTTTGACTTTTTATTTTTAAAGAAAGCTTTTTATTAAAACGATAAACAAAATACATAACAAATGCAGAAAAAATCCCAGTCCATGCTGCAATCAAATCAGGAGTTTGACTAACACCTTTAAAAATTGATGTTGCTGCCCCGACTAAAACTTGAATTCCTACAACCATCATAATAAATGAGGCAATTAATGATGCCACCATTTCTGCTTTCCAGTGTCCATAAGGGTGATCCTTATCTGCTGGTTTTTGTGATAACCTCAACCCTATTAATACTGCTACAGAAGCTAAAATATCAGTTGCATTATTTAGTCCATCTGCACGTAATGCTTCTGAATTACTAATAGTTCCTACAAATAACTTTAAAGCTGAAAGACATATGTATGCGATAATGCTAACAATTGCTCCTCTTTCACCTAATTTCAAATCAGAGTACTTTTTATCATCCATAAACTCACCTCCACGAAACTGTTTTACACATTAAATTTATATCGATTGATCAATAAATATATTTAAATTGATACCAGATAAATATTATTCTCAAACAGGGTAAATCCTATTAATAAATTATGTGATTTTTAGGAGGAGCAAAATGGAGCTTGATCACGATAAAAAGATAACCGTTTGTCATAATGAATACGATGTATTAAAAAGAGTTATTCTTTGTGAGCCACATTATATGACAATTCGAGATGTGATAAATGAAACACAAAAGGAATTTAAAGATGAAGGTATTCATATTGATCGTGCTGTCAAACAGCATGGAGAATTTGTTAAAACATTAAGAGAGCAAGACATTGAAGTTATTTTACTACCATATCACCAGAAATTCCCTGAACAGGTTTTTACTCGTGATATTGGCGTAACACTCGGTCAAACAATATTCGTCGCACAAATGGCAAGTGATGTAAGAATTGGTGAAGAAGATGTTTTAAAGCAATGGCTTGATGATGAGGGTCTTTCATATTTTAACTTAGCTGAAGATCGTATAGAAGGCGGAGATGTGATGATTGATGGTCATGTTATATTTATTGGATTAAGTAATCGTACTACCCAGTTCGCCGCTGATCATCTTAAAAGCCTCTTAACACAATATGAGGTAGAAATTCTACCATTTCAAGAGAATTTTCTACATTTAGATTGTGTATTTAATATCGTTTCTCCTAATGTCGCAATTATTTTTAAAGATGCTTTTGAACAAGAACAAATTGATTTTTTATCTTCTCGATATGAATTATTAGAGGTTTCAGAGGAAGAGCAATTTACACTCGGTACCAATGTCCTGTCAATTGGAAATAATAAAATCTTAAGTCTTCCAGTAAATCAAGAAATCAACAAAAAGCTGCGTAATAAAGGTTTTGAGGTTATTGAGGTCGATATTACTGAAATCATTAAATCCGGTGGTTCTTTCCGTTGCTGTACTCTACCAATTGTTCGTGAAAAGGCAGGAAATTAATTATTTGAAACTGACATCCGATACACTCGTACTATTGTTAACTCAATAATCAGTACGAGTGTATTTCTTCTTTAATATGTAGATTTTTTTATACATTTCCTACCATTATGGTACCTTATTAACATACAATTAAATTATATCTATTAATTTATGAAGGTGGATACATTATGACCAATAGTACCAATGATGCTGAAGTGTTAACTAGTAACGAAACGGATATACAAAGCTATGTTAACAGCCCGCAAAGGCAACGCAAGCTATATCGAAAAACGTTAATCATTATTGTAATTGCACAAATATTTGGAGGTGCAGGACTTGCTGCAGGAATTACTGTAGGAGCACTTTTAGCTAAGGAAATGCTTGGTACTGATAGCTTTTCAGGGGTACCTATTGCATTGTTCACTTTAGGCTCAGCAGGGGCAGCTTTGCTTGTAGGGAAATTATCACAGCGTTATGGGCGACGTCCTGGCTTAACATTTGGTTTTTTTGCTGGTGGAATAGGAGCAATTGGTGTAGTAATCTCTGCTATAACCAATAATATTATTTTCCTTTTTATATCACTATTAATCTACGGAGCTGGTACTGCTACAAACTTACAAGCACGCTATGCAGGTACTGACTTGGCCCATTCAACTCAGCGGGCTACCGCAATTAGTATTGCAATGGTTTCAACTACATTTGGTGCTGTTGCAGGTCCAAATCTAGTAGGTATTATGGGGGAATTTGCTTCAACTATTGGAATCCCTTCATTAGCAGGACCCTTTATATTGGCTGCTGCTGCATATTTTCTTGCAGGTTTTGTGCTTCTCATTTTGTTAAGACCCGATCCGATAGTTGTGGCTAAAGCTATTGCTGTTGCAGCTACAGAGAAAGAAAATACAAGGAATCATTCAGATGTTAGTATTGAGGAAGAATCGATAAATAAAAACGGCATTCTTGTTGGTGCTTCCGTGATGATTTTAACGCAGGTTGTAATGGTTGCTATTATGACGATGACACCTGTCCATATGGGACATCATGGACATGGTTTGGATGAGGTTGGCATGATCATTGGTATTCATATTGGTGCAATGTACCTCCCTTCTTTATTTACGGGAATACTTGTTGACAAGATTGGACGGATTCCAATGAGCATTGTAGCAGGAATCACATTACTTACTGCTGGTATTTTAGCAGCAACAGCACCGACTGATTCTATGTTAATCCTCACAATCTCTCTTGCATTATTAGGACTAGGATGGAACTTTGGCCTAATTAGTGGTACTGCACTTCTTGTAGATGCAACAAATTCTACTAACCGTGCAAAAATACAAGGAGCTGTTGATGTATTCATTGCTTTAGCTGGTGCAGCTGGCGGAATCTTATCTGGTGTTATTGTTGCCTATACAAGTTATCCAGCTCTCTCCCTTGCAGGTGGTGCACTTTCATTAGTGCTTATCTTCATTATTATTTACTATAGAAAATCTAATGATAGTAAAAAGGTTCCAACTAAAGCTGGGGTCTGACCCCACCATTTTGATTATTTTCCAAAAATAAAGTATAGTTGTCTATCATAAGAACAACCCTTTTGCTTAGGATGTGTGAACATGCGAATTAATAAATATATAAGTGAGTCTGGAAAAACTTCTAGACGAGGTGCAGATAAATTAATTAGTGAAGGAAGAGTCACGATTAATGGGAAACCAGCTAAAATAGGAAGCCAAGTTGAGCCTGGTGATGATGTTCTAGTTAATGGTGCTCCTGTTAGACTAGCTCCGAACTATGTTTATATTGCCTTAAATAAACCAGTTGGTATTACAAGTACGACAGAAAAAGGTGTTAAAGGAAATATTGTTGATTTGGTTAATCACCCGTTACGAATTTTTAATATAGGAAGACTTGATAAAGATTCTGATGGTTTAATTCTGCTCACAAATGATGGGGATATTGTTAATGAAATTTTACGAGCTGAAAACAAACACGAAAAGGAATATATAGTTTCAGTAGATAAACCTATTACACCTGAGTTCCTGAAAAAAATGTCAGAGGGAGTTAAGATATTGGATACTGTTACACTTCCTTGTGAAGTAAGACAGCTATCAAAATTTGATTTTCAAATTATCCTTACCCAAGGATTAAACAGACAAATTCGACGAATGTGTGCAGAATTAGGTTATGAGGTATTCAGATTACAAAGAACAAGAATTATGAATATTCATCTAGGTAATCTTCCGCCTGGACAATGGCGAGATTTATCAAAAAAAGAACGCACTCGTTTGTTTAGTGAATTAAATTATGAACCAAAGCAATGGTAAAATAGAATAGATGCTGGGACATAATTAAAGAAGTCATACAAAAAGATATATAAATCTAAATTCAGTTAAGCTGAAAAAACAAGTTCGTTCCATTGCGCTGCAGACACTCGCTTTCCACGGGGAGGAAGCTGAGCCTCCTCGGCATGCCTGCGGGGTCTCAGCCTTTCCTCAATTCCCGTAGGAGTCGAGTGTCTTCCGCTCCATTCCACTAGTTCTTAGAATTAGTATGCAAACTCAAATAATCTATTGATGACAGCAAATAAAAACCCAAACTATTAGGAGAATGAATAATTGAAATATCACCTTATAATTCGGTTTTTTCATTAGCTTAAATACTTATGTCACATCCTCTTTTTTTGCAAACTACTCTTTGACTAAATGTTCATTGATTTTGTGCTGTTTTTATTTTGACTTTGAATTTTGAGCCATTCAAGTGCGATAATATTAATCATCAAACAAACCGCCCCAGCTAAATATCCTGCAACCACATCACTTGGGTAATGTGCTCCTAAGTAAACACGACTAAGTCCTATTAATAACAATAAAATACTTACCAGGATAACTGTACTCCATTTAATAGCTTTTGATTTTATATTTCCTAAGATGATATATGTAAGAAATCCATAAAAAATTAGCGAGCCCATTCCATGACCACTTGGAAAGCTATAACCTATTGCATCGATTTCTGAATTAATAGAAGGTCTTTCTCTTTGATAGATATACTTTAACATCCTTATGAGAAGTCCTCCACCACCTACTGCAATAATGAAAAAAGAAATTGCCCATATATCTCTTTTTCCTAACCAAATGATTAAGATACATATTACCGACATTGTAGTTAAAAACCAGACTGAGCCTAATTCTGTAATGAACATCATCCACTTAATTCTTATATAGCCTCCGATTGGATCTAGAACTTCTAATATAATTGTATCGAAGCTGTTTATCTCACTCTCTAAAAACCCCTCTGTAATCTCAAAGAAAGAATAGGTGAATACAGTAACCAATATAACTCCTACTAGTAGAAGCCAAATGGAAAAACCAGTATCTTTCATTGCATAACTGTCACCCTTTCTTTTTACATGCCTATCTTTACCCTTAACCTTAAAATTTCTCCTTAAAACATATTAATAAGATCATTTACTGGGAAATAATTTTCTTTTTTTAGATAAATCTTAAACGATCAATAGAACGATTCGATTCTAATAAACATCAATTTATATCCATGTACACCTTCCAAAACACGAATAATCCCAAGCATTCTTTGCCATTCTATACATATCATGGTGTTGTTTACGGAGGAATAAAAGTGGATTTTAATTTTATATGGAAAGCTGTCGTCATTGTTATTGGAGGCGTATTAATTTTACGTTTAGCAGGAAGAAAGTCAATTTCTCAACTAACAGTAGCTCAAACTGTCATGATGATCGCAGTGGGTTCGTTAATCATTCAACCTGTTAATGACCGCAATATTTGGATTACGATGGTTGTGACATTTTTAATGGTATCTACTCTGCTTTTGATTGAGTATATTGTAATGAAATTCGACTCCTTAGAATCTTTTATTTATGGAAAATCCCTATTAGTAGTAGAAGATGGGAGAATTAATGAAAGAAACCTCAAGAAATTGCGCTTAACAGTAGACATGCTAGAAGTAAGATTGAGACAACAAAGTATCCATAATTTTAGTGATTTAAAATGGGCCACAATAGAAACAAACGGTCAACTTGGATATATGGTAAAACCTGATAAACAATATGCAACAAAAGAGGATATTCTAATGTTGAAAGACTTAATAGAGCAAAATCAAACGAAATTTAGTAAAACCGTAACAGATTCAAGCAATTCAGATACTATTTTTACTGAAGTTAAAAAGAACAAACATCTAAAAGAAATTCCCAAGCATTTGAAATGAGGCAAGCCAATTTGAACATAAAGTTAAAATACAAAAACTTCTTTTTTCTACTTATACAATGGATATTTTTTGGAGGTATTATTGGTACTGTTGTTGGTACATTAACAACCTTCCTTTTAGAAACAAATGATTATATTGGAGAAGTGAGAGAGAAAAGAGATTGGCTGATATTCCTTCTGCCAATAGGAGGAATTCTTATTGGGTACATCTATACCAACTATGGGAAGGTTTATTTAAATAACACCCTACATAATGCGGCAGATCTTAATAATTTAGTGATAGAAGCTGTTCATGGAAACAAAAAGGTTCTTAAAAGAATGGGTCCCATCGTTTACTTAGGAACTTTTATAACTGTTATTTTGGGTGGATCAACAGGAAGAGAAGGAGCAGCTGTTCAAATGGGTGGCAGTGTTGCTGAAGCGGTTAATAAATTATTTAAAGTAAATGTACTAGACACTAAAGTTTTAATAATGAGTGGAATTAGTGCCGGATTTGGTGCAGCTTTTGGTACACCTATTACTGGAGCAGTTTTTGGAATGGAAATGGCTGCCTTAGGAAAATTAAAGTTTGAAGCGTTAATACCTTGTATTACCGCAAGCTTTGCTGGTCACTTTATGACAACAGCAGTACTAGGGCATAAACATGAGAAATTAATCCTTCAAAGTGTGCCAGAGCAATCAATGATGATATTTATAAAAGTTATTGTTGTATCTGTTATATTTGGCTTATTGAGTGTTTTATATTGTCAATTAAGACATGGAATCCAACAGTATTCTGAGAAATTATTTAAGAAGAATCATATGAAAAGAGCTTTTTTTGGTGGTATTCTTATTGTGATTTTCACTTTAATGATAGGTTCACAAGATTACAATGGTCGGGGCTTAGAAATGCTGGAGCAATCTTTTCAAGAAGAAGTTCCTCCTTTTGCCTTTGTAGCTAAGCTTATCTTCACAGCAGTCACCCTAGGTACAGGATTTGTTGGTGGAGAAGCAATCCCCTTGTTTTTCATAGGAGCAACATTTGGTAATACTCTACATACATTCATTGATTTACCTTTATCATTTCTTGCTGCTTTAGGCTTAATAGCGGTTTTTAGTGGTGGTACAAATACACCAATAGCAGCATTTTTATTAGCTATGGAAATGTTTAATGGAAAAGGATTAGAGTACTTTTTTATTGCTTGCTTTGTTAGTTACATATTTTCTGGTCACCATGGTTTATGGCCTTCTCAAAAGATCTATGAACCAAAAAGTAGATTATATAATGTTAATAACGGAGAAAAGATAAAAAGTGCGGAAAAGCAAAAGTGATATGAAACAAATAAAAGCCGTTTGAGTTTTACCTCAAATGGCTTTTTAGTATATTTTATGGGCTTACTCCTTTATCTCTAAATAACTCAACACCTAATAATTCCGCTAATTGAACTTACGCTTCTTCCCGTGTAATCGTGCCTGTTCTTTGCTGCTCCATTATTGTTTGTACTTTTGCCTTTGTTTTTTCGTCTAAACAAACCCGGTTCAGTCTAGGGTTTTTAATTATTAATTTATCAGTAATTTTTCTGAGAAACTTAAATTTAATTAACACGATACCAAAATATTAATCTCACTTCCAAATTTGCGCTTGGATACCCTTAAGTGTTCTAACAGAATTTGCTAGCTTTTCTTGTTCATTTTCATTCAATGTAAGCTCAACAACCTTTTTAATTCCTGTACGGTTAATAACGGATGGGATACCAATATAAACATCACTATGTCCGTTTTCGCCTTCTAATAGTGCACCTACTGGTAAAACAACATTTTCATTTCTTAAAATAGCTCTTGTTATTCTTGCTAATCCCATCGCAATTCCGTAATATGTTGCACCTTTAGATTCAATAATTTTGTAAGCTGCATCACGAACCTGTATTGAAATCTCTTCCTTACGTTTTTCTGATAACTTCTTTGCAATTGGAGTGCCAGAAATATTCGCTAAACTCCATACAGGAAGCTGTGAATCACCATGTTCCCCAATAATATATCCATGCACACTTGTAGGTGCAGTATCGAATTCGACTCCTAGTAAATAACGAAATCTTGCAGAATCTAAAACCGTTCCAGAACCAATGACTCGTTCCTTTGGCAGACCAGATATTTTCCACGTAGCGTACGCTAAAATATCAACAGGGTTAGTTGCCACTAGGAAAATACCATTAAAACCAGATTCCATAATACTTCCCACGATGGATTCAAAAATCTTTACATTTTTACTAACAAGATCTAATCTAGTTTCTCCAGGCTTTTGTGCCGCACCAGCGCAAATAACAACAATTGCAGCGTCCTGACAATCTGCATAAGTTCCAAACGTTATATTCATCGCACTAGGAGCATAGACAATTCCGTGATCTAAATCCATTACATCGCCTTTTGCTTTTTCCTCATTTAAATCAATAAGCACTAATTCATCACATATTCCTTGATTCATCAAAGCATAGGCATAGCTTGATCCAACTGCACCAGTTCCAACTAGCACAACTTTATTTCCATGAGTAAAATTCATCGTATATTTCCTCCAATTATTATAAAAACTTTAATAAATATAATTTATCCATTCATTCATTTCTTTTTAGTGGTAAAAGATTTCTCAGCTGCTTTTGTGAACTAATTGTAAGTATTAAACAAATCTTAACATCGGCAAAAATAATGGTATGTAATAAATGTCACATAATTATCTATATCTGCAGACAATATAATAACCTTTAAGATTTCATCATGATTCTAATGGTAGAAGTTTTTAAAACCCCAAACAATTTTAAATAATTATTTTCAAGAATAAATTCTGTTAATATACAAATAACGACAAAGTTTACGCTATACTATCTAGTAGAATGATAATGAAAGTATTATTTTGGTAAACAACCTCGGTCATGAGCGCAAACTTAATTGTCGAAGTTATTTGGAGGGAACATTGTGGGAAATGCTGTAGAAGCTTCAGTTGAAGAATCCTATCAATTACGATATAAATCAGTTAAGTGGTATAAAAATTGGAAATACATTTCCACGATAGTTGTTATTATCCTTGCACTCATACTTGGAGTCATTAGCTATTATCAAGCAAACTATTTTAATAGAAATATAATGATGAATGGCGTAAAAGTTGGTGGGTTAACTGCGGACGAAGCAATAATAAAATTACAAGCAACTGTTTTAGAAAATGAAGTTTATATTGATCAACAAAAAATTATTGATGGCAAAGATACTCAGATGAATTTTACAGATGAAGATCTACCAGAAGTGAAGAATGTGTTAAAGAAACAATGGACATTTTTTCCTTCGTCCAATGAACATGATTATTTGTTGATACCGATTAACAAAGATCAATATCGAGAAGAAGTACTCAAGAAAGAGCTTGAAGAAGCACTACTTTCAAGGAATAAGAACCTTAAAGCTCCTAAAGATGCCAAAGCCATTCTTGAGCAAGGAAAAATATCAATATCTAAAAGTATTGATGGAACTCAATATAATGTAGCTAATTTACTAAAAGAGTACGAAAAACATGAATATACAAGTAATATTCATCTTAATCCTGCTTTTCTACAACCAATTAAGGAAGATAGTCAAACTGTGCTAAATGAAGAAAAAAGGCTAAAAGAACTACTTCAACAAATAGTTGATTACAAGGTACAGGATAAAGTTCATTCTTTGAAAGCAAGCGAGCTTATTAAACATGCTACTGTATCACAAGATTTGAAGCTTACTATAAACTCTGAGGAAATAAAAAAGAAAATTAGTCAAATAAATGAATCTCAATCAACTCTTGGGAAGAATTTCACGTTTAAGACTCATTCAGGTTCAGTTATATCTGTAAAAGGTCAAGGGTATGGCTGGGCACTTGATGTAGAAAAAGAAACAGCACTTATTCAAAGTGCTTTCGAAAAAGGAGAAAAATCAGTTTCTGCATCTAATATACATGGAAATGGTTGGAGCAATGAGGGCTATGGTTATGACACGCTAACAAACAATGGCATTGGAGATACTTATGCGGAGGTGTCCATTAAGGAGCAACGTATTTGGATTTATAAAGATGGTAAATTAGCAGTAACAACAAATGTTGTCACTGGCAAACATAGTACACAAGAAGATACATCGCCAGGAGTTTGGTATATCCTTTACAAACGCTCGCCTTATACTCTGTCAGGTAGTTCAGCAGGCAATCCGAATTATTCAATAAAGGTAGATTATTGGGCACCATTTACAAACAGTGGACAAGGATTTCATGATGCCAGCTGGCGATCAAACTGGTCAAGTAACGCTTATCTTACGGCAGGATCTGGTGGTTGTGTCAATGTATCACCAAGTGTGATGAAATCTGTGTATGATGCTCTTAGTATTTATGATCCTGTTGTTGTTTATTAGGTGATCTGTTGTGGTGTAGGTATACTCACTTTCCACTAGTTCTTAAAAATAGTATGCAATAACAAAAATTCCTATTGAAAATAGCAAACAAAGACCCGAATTATTAAGAAAGAGATTAATTGAAATTTCTCCTAATAATTCGGGTTTATCTTTAGCTCAAATACTCGGTGTTCCAACCATTTTCATTTATTTTTATCTTAAATTCTTAAAAAACTATAGAAAAAAAACCTTCAATCTAAAGCAGATCAAAGGCAAACATTTTATAAAGATTAATTACTTATATTGTTAAAAAATCAACTAAATACTGTTTTTTTTTCAATTAAGCCAAGTGTCTCTGCGGTTGAAGCATGAATTTCTTCAAGAAGCTCTGGGTTCTCCATTAATGAAAGACCATAAGAAGGAATCATTTGTTTAATTTTCGGTTCCCACTCATCGATATGCTCTGGGAAGCATTTAGTAAGCACATCAAGCATAACGTGAACTGCTGTTGACGCACCAGGCGAAGCGCCCAATAATGCAGCTATTGATCCATCAGAACTACTGATTACCTCTGTACCAAATTGAAGAGTTCCTCTCCCTCCATCTTCAGTATCCTTAATAACCTGTACACGCTGTCCTGCCACGACAAAATCCCAATCCTCACTTACTGCATTAGGTATAAACTCACGTAGCTCATCCATACGCTTTTCTTTTGATAACATAACCTGCTGAATCAGATACTTTGTCAACGACATGTTTTTCGCACCTGCTGCTAACATAGTAATTAGATTATCTGGTTTTACCGAAGTGATTAAATCAAATATTGAACCTGTTTTTAAGAACTTTGGTGAAAATCCAGCAAAAGGTCCAAATAATAACGATTTTTTATTATCAATAAATCGTGTATCAAGATGTGGGACAGACATTGGCGGAGCACCAACTTTAGCTTTTCCGTATACTTTCGCATGATGCTGAGCTACTATTTCTGGATTATTACACACCATAAAGATCCCACTTACCGGGAAACCGCCAATTTGTCTTCCTTCAGGAATACCAGACTTTTGCAATAGATGAAGACTTCCGCCCCCACCTCCAATAAATACAAATTTAGCAGTATGATTTTCGATGTTACCGCTCTCAACGTTCTTAACTTTTAATTCCCATGAACCATCACTAGTGCGGTTCATATTTTCAACACTTCGATTGTATTTTATATTTACATCCTTGCTCTTTAAATGATCAAACAGCATGCGAGTTAACGCACCAAAATTAACATCAGTTCCAGAGTCAATTTTTGTTGCTGCTATTGCTTCATTAGATGATCGATTTTGCATAATAAGTGGAATCCACTCCATTAATTTCTTCGAATCATCTGAAAATTCCATTCCGTGGAACAACGGGTTATTTGTCATTGCTTCAAAACGGTTTCTTAAAAATTCTACATTTTCTGCTCCTTGAACCATACTCATGTGTGGTAGCGGCATAATAAAGTCCTGAGGATTTTTTATTAAATTGCTGTTCACAAGATGAGACCAGAATTGCATTGAAACCTGAAACTGCTCATTAACTTTTATCGCTTTGCTAATATCTACAGACCCATCTGGGCGCTCACTTGTATAATTAAGTTCACATAGTGCTGCGTGACCTGTTCCTGCATTATTCCATTCATTAGAGCTTTCATCTCCAGCTTTGGAGAGTTTTTCAAAAACTGTAATTTTCCATTCTGGTACTAATTCCTTCAAAAGTGTTCCCAAGGTCGCACTCATGACCCCAGCACCAATTAAGATAACGTCTGTTCTATTCTGTACGTTCCCCATTATAACCTTCCTTATCCCCTATATTTGCAGGTGCTCCTGCTTAGGTTTCATAGATGTAAGAAGCGACCTAAGAAAACACCTTTTCTGTCTAAAAATTAACCCAAAGGCCTTATCATAGTTATACATAAATTAAGACTATTTTCATAAAATTATCGCTTTAAGATACTTTATGCAAATCACACTAGTTAAAGTCTTATTGCATCTTTTCTTCATTAAATAGTACTTTTCAGCGCTAAATATACAGTTTCAACTAGATTATTAGGTTTAATAGTAGCAATCTTTCAGACATAAGCCTGAATTAGTTTCTAGTATTATCTGATTATTATAAACTATTTAGAGTGTTTAAAAAAGTGTGAAGTCCTTCCACATAGCTTTAGGACACAGTTAACTAAGTTCAATTGTTCACTTAATGTGGAGAGTCAAATTCAAGCTTTTGGTTTATAAGAAAACAGTTACATTTTTAATTTTACCATTACTTTTCAATTCGTTCACTGAATTTCTCATGTATTAAATTCAATAAGCATCAATTATTTTATATAGAATGTTACTGTCCAAGAACACTTCTTATTATATAGAAGAATTTAGTTAACTTCTTGGACCTTTATATAAAAAACAAACCTTTTTTTACCGGTGGAATGAATTCTTCTTATATCGCTTCATTGAACCATTTTCGATCAATAAATCATTCCATCACGCTTTTACATTTCACCTGTAGTAAAATGCGATATCAAATTACCCAAGGCAGGTAGCCAATTAAATCAACCATCATATGTTACTGCTTTTTCTGTTGAAACTGGAAATGAAATCAATTTTGAATTTCAGATTAAGAAATGGTTTCACATGCCGATTTATCCTTACTCTACAAATCCTAAAGGTTTGATATAAGCTGAAGAAAAGTGAGGCATCGCTACATATTCCAAAATGTACAGGGTATATATATCCCAGACTCTATTTATTCTAAGTAATCAGGAGCTGTTAAATCTTTTTAAGTAAAAAAAATAAACGTTTACATATTAGTTAATACTTTATTCATAATCTATGTTTCATTTAAGTATTTCAAGGGCAAACTAATATCAGCTGGTAATTGAGATTATTGATAGTAATTGATAATTTTATTAACAAGAACCGTTAAAAAGACGTACTTTTTACTTCTTCAAAAGGATAACTTTCTCACCAGAGAACCATACTATATAAACTAGCTGTTATCCTTGACATAGAATGGAATTTATACAATAATTAATATGTAATTAAAGTTATTATCATCAAATAATAAAAATTAAGGTTAATTTTCATTATTTGTTTTTTAGATTAGCTTATATGGCATAAGCTAACTATTTGCATTCCAAAAACATACTAGGAGGAAATAAATTATGTCTTTAATCGGATCTGAAGTAAAACCTTTTAACGCAAAAGCTTATAAAAATGGTGAGTTTATCGATGTTACAAATGAAAGCCTAAAAGGACAATGGAGTGTATTCTGTTTCTACCCTGCAGATTTCACATTCGTATGCCCAACTGAACTTGAAGATCTTCAAAACGAATATGCTTCTTTAAAAGAATTAGGAGTTGAAGTGTATTCTGTTTCAACTGATACTCATTTCACACATAAAGGCTGGCATGATAGCTCAGCAACAATTGGAAAAATTACATATGCTATGATTGGTGATCCATCACAAACGATTTCTCGTAACTTCGAAGTTTTAAACGAAGAAGAAGGTCTTGCTGATCGCGGAACATTTATTATCGATCCAGACGGAATCATTCAAACTGTTGAAATTAATGCAGGTGGAATTGGCCGTGATGCAAGTGTTCTTGTAAACAAAATTAAAGCTGCACAATATGTTCGTAACAACCCAGGTGAAGTTTGCCCAGCTAAATGGCAAGAAGGTTCAGAAACTTTAAAACCAAGCCTTGATCTTGTAGGGAAGATTTAAGGAGTGAAATAATGGTACTTGAAGCAGATATTAAAGCACAGCTTAATCAATATCTTGATTTATTAGAAAGCGATATTGTTCTTAAAGTTAGTGTTGGTTCAGATGAAACATCAAAGGACATGCTTGCTCTTGTTGAAGAGCTAGCTTCTATGTCTTCTAAAATCACATTCGAAAAAGCTGAATTAACGAGAACTCCTAGCTTCAGCGTGAATCGTATTGGTGAAGACACTGGTGTTACATTCGCAGGTATTCCTTTAGGTCATGAATTCACTTCATTAGTATTAGCATTACTACAGGTAAGTGGAAGAGCTCCAAAGGTTGATCAAAAGGTTATCGAGCAAATTAAAAAGATAAAAGGTGAATATCACTTTGAATCATATGTTAGCTTAACTTGTCATAACTGTCCTGATGTTGTACAAGCATTAAATGTAATGAGCGTACTAAACCCGAACATTACACACACAATGATTGATGGAGCAGCATTCAAGGATGAAGTAGAAAGCAAGAATATTATGGCTGTTCCGACTGTTTACTTAAATGCAGAACCGTTTGGTAGTGGCCGTATGACATTAGATGAAATCTTAGCAAAAGTAGGCAGTGGTGTAGATGCATCTGAGCTATCTGATAAAGATCCATATGATGTTCTTGTAGTTGGAGGCGGTCCTGCTGGATCAAGTGCAGCAATCTATGCAGCTCGTAAAGGTATTCGTACTGGAATTGTTGCAGAACGCTTTGGTGGTCAAGTTCTAGACACAATGAGCATTGAGAACTTCATTAGCATAAAGCAAACTGAAGGACCTAAGCTTGTTGCAAGTCTTGAAGAACATGTGAAAGAATACAATATCGATGTGATGAATTTACAGCGAGCAAAAGGAATCGAAAAGAAAGATCTTTTTGAGCTTGAGCTTGAAAATGGCGCTATTTTAAAGAGTAAGTCTGTTATTGTTTCAACAGGTGCTCGTTGGAGAAATGTTGGCGTTCCTGGTGAACAAGAATTCAAAAACAAAGGTGTTGCATACTGCCCACATTGTGATGGACCATTGTTCGAAGGTAAAGATGTAGCTGTTATTGGTGGAGGTAATTCAGGTATCGAGGCAGCTATTGACCTTGCAGGTATTGTCAAACATGTAACAGTACTTGAATTTAATCCTGAGTTAAAAGCTGATGATGTCTTGCAAAAACGTCTATATAGCCTTCCAAACGTCACAGTCTTAAAGAATGTTCAAACAAAAGAAATCACCGGTACAGATACTGTAAACGGAATCTCTTACATTGATCGTGATACAGAAGAAGTAAAACATATCGAATTACAAGGTGTGTTTGTGCAAATTGGTCTTGTACCTAACACAGATTGGTTAGAAGGAATCGTAGAACGTAACCGTATTGGTGAAATCATTGTAGACAAACACAATGGAACAACAATTCCTGGACTATTTGCAGCAGGTGACTGTACAGATAATCCATATAACCAAATTATTATTTCAATGGGATCTGGAGCAAATGCAGCATTAGGTGCGTTTGATTATCTTATTCGAAATTGATGATCTAAAAAAGTCGCTATGCTATCGAAATGATAGTGTAGCGACTTTTTTGTTAATATTGCTAATAGCTTCAGCCTTTAGATTTTAAACAGTGTAATAAGATTGAGTAAGTGAAGACTGAGAAGGTGTGAATTTATGGGTTTTGATGTTGTTATATATAACCATAGTGGACAGAGAGTTGAGATTTTTGAGCTCTCCGAGAGTCTGCATAATGTAATTTTTTCTCAAAGTATGCTATGGAGAAGTTACTTGGAGCTTAGAAAATTAAGTGATTATTATTTAACAAATGAAACTTTTTCAGGCAACAAGTTAAGTCAGTTAATTTTGGACTTAAAACAATATCAAAGCAACATACCAAATCATAACCAAAATGACTACCAAAAATTTATCTCTAAAATCTCGAGCTCAAAAGTATCATCAGTTCATATCGCTGGAGATTAAATATTTTAATTATGGAAAATCCTACTCAATCTATAAAAAAACTTCAATCAAGATGATGAGGCTGGGACATAATTAAAGATGTTATACAAAAAGACGAATAAATTTAACTTCAGTTAAGTTGAAATAAATAAGTTCCGTTCCATTTCGCTGCAGACACTCGCTTTCCACGGGGAGGAAGCTGAGCCTCCTCGGCACAAGCGCCTGTGGGGTCTCAGCCTTTCCTCTATTCCCGTAGGAGTCGATTGTCTTCCGCTCCATTCCACTAGTGCTTAGATTTAGTATGCAAAAAACAAAGAATCGTTTGAAGACAAATAAAACCCGAACAATTAGACAAAAGAATAATTGAACCATCATCTAATATTATTGCCTTATCATTAGCTAAATACTTATTTAATAGATCTAATTTAACAAACATACAGCAAATTCTGATGTTAAAGAAAATATTTTGTTTTATTCCTCAGTAGAAATAACAATCTTTCCTGCTGCTTCTTCAGCACGTTGACGGGCAATTTCTACGTCTTTTCCTTTGCTAAGAATAACTGCCATGCGGCGGCCAATTTTAGTATCTGGCTTTCCGAATATTCTTATTTGGGTATCTTCTACAGCTAATGCTTGGTCCATGCCAGAAATTTGATATGTTTTACTTTCCTTTGTTGCCTTAATAGCGCGACTTGCACCTGGAGATGTGATGTGAACTTCTGAAACAGGTAGTCCTAATATTGCTCGTACATGAAGAGCAAATTCTGATAGATCCTGAGTAGCTAAAGTCACCATACCTGTATCATGTGGTCTTGGTGATACTTCACTAAAATAAATACCGTTAGAAGTGATGAATAGTTCTACACCGAATAGACCGTACCCTCCAAGCTCGTCAGTAACTTTTCTTGAAATTTCTTCTGCTTCTTTAATTAGATCCTCACTCATTACATGTGGCTGCCATGATTCAATATAATCTCCATCTTGTTGCACATGACCTATTGGTGGACAAAAAACCGTTCCTGATACAGAGCGTACTGTTAGTAAGGTGATTTCTGAATCGAATTTAATAAATTCTTCAACTATGACTCTTGTACTTTTACCTCTTCCACTGTTTAGTGCTTCCTGCCAAGAGTTTTCTATATCATCTTCTGTACGGCATACTGTTTGACCTTTTCCAGAAGAGCTCATAAGTGGTTTAATCACACAAGGTGTGCCAATTATACTTACAGCTTTCTTTAATTCATCTAAAGAGTTAGCAAATTCGTATTTAGCTGTTGGTAGTCCCAATTTTTCACTTGCTAAACGGCGAATACCTTCACGATCCATTGTTAGTTGTGCAGCATATGCTGTTGGGATGACGTTATAGCCCTCTTTTTCCAATTCTACAAGCGTTGCTGTTGCTATTGCCTCAATTTCTGGAACAATATAATCTGGTTTCTCCTGTTCAATTACTGCACGAAGCTGTTGACCGTCCAACATATCAACAACATGAAAACGATGTGCAACCTGCATAGCAGGTGCACCTTCATAACGGTCGACTGCTATCGTTTCTACTCCCAGCCTCTGCGCTTCAATAATCACCTCTTTACCTAATTCTCCTGATCCTAATAATAATAGCTTTTTAGCGTGTGTATAATTTGGTGCTCCGTACATTTCAAGACCTCCCGAATGTTTGTATTTACGCTTATAATATCGTTAATAAAGGGGTTATTTCAATATATTTTTGTTATTTTCCCGAACAAAATCACAAAAAATATATTAATTGTTCAATAAATAGCCTTTTTTCACTTAACTGACCATTTTTCAATCCTTACAGATTTTTAAGATACTTTTAAGCTATGGGTAACCATCTCTCATCAAATTCAAGATATGGCTAACTTAGCAGAAGATTTAAACATGAAAGTTAATTTAAGCTGTCGTAGTTGATAAAAAGAAAACAGCTTGGGTTAAAGTAGGGACCCAAGCTGTTTTTAGTAACATTATGTATGTTGACAGCTATAAAATAAATGTAGGATAAACCTACTTTTATAACCAATTACCAATTATACCTAATTTTAATCATTTACGTGCCCAGGCGGTAAGAGCCTCAATGTCATTAGGTGTCGTCCTACAACAACCTCCGATAATCTTTGCACCTGCTTTAAACCAATCTTTAGTACTTGTTGTAAAATGTTCTGAAGAAGACATGGCATTCCACGTCTTACTTCCTGCATCATATTCTTCACCAGAATTAGGATACACAATAATCGGTTTTGTTGTTTGAACCTTTATTTCATTTATCAAAGAAGTAATAAATTTTGGAGATGAACAATTTATGCCAATTGCAGCGATTTGTTCTTCACCATCTAACCATTTTGCACAGCTTGCAATTGTTTCTCCATTGCTAATGTGACGTTCATCTTTTGCACTAAAACTTATCCAAGCATAAACCCCGTGAAATTCCTTTAATACTTTTGTGATTGCTTTAGCTTCTAAAAGACACGGTATTGTTTCACAGGCTAAGATATCGGCACCAGCTTCTATTAATAATCTTATTCGTTCTCTATGAAAAACTACTAATTCATCTTCATTTAATAAATAATCGCCTTTATATTCAGAGCCATCTGCAAGAAAGGCTCCATATGGTCCGATAGAAGCAGCCACTAATGGCTTTGGTCGATTAAACTGATTATTACTATCACTCCAAAATTCATCACGTGCCCTAGTTGCTATTTCAACAGATTTCTTAATTAACTCGATTGCTTCTTTCTCAGTTAAACCTCTTTCCTTATAGCCTTCAAGAGAGGCCTGATAACTAGCTGTTATGGCGCAATCTGCACCTGCTCTGAAATAATCTGTGTGAACCTGCTTTATTAATTCTGGATTTTCCATTAATACTTTTGCTGACCATAAACGATCATTTAAATTACATCCATGATTCTCAAGCTCTGTAGCCATAGCTCCATCAAGAATCATAATCTGGAAGTTGTTTAAAATCTGGTCTATCGGATTCATTTATCTCACTCCCTCTTTTTAATAGGCTGTTTTCGTAAACTTCGTTGCTTTTAATAACCTAAAGGAAACCTCACTTTATGCAGTCTAGTGGCATCTTTTCTCCTTTAAATACCTTTTAGCGTTAAACACACAGTTTTTAACAGATAGTTAGGGCTATTAGCAACAATCTTTAAGAAAAGAGCCTTTTAGTAAGATTCTTTTCTGGAGGATTGTTGCTAATTGCAGAAAAGATTTCACTCAACTTTATAGAGAGCTGTTTCTTCGTGTTGTTACACTTGATGAAATCATCCTATAGTAAAGTATTAAGGGAAATTCTCTACTTCCTTAATACTTTACTTAAAAATTTCTTTGTTCTTTCAACGCTCGGATTGCTAAAAATTTGCTCAGCAGATCCTTCTTCAAGGATAAGTCCATCTTCCATAAAAATAATGCGGTCAGAAATCTCACGTGCAAAATTAAGTTCATGTGTAACAATCAACATTGTGTTTCCTTCATTTGCTACATCTTTGATAACTGTTAAGACTTCATCCACTAACTCTGGATCAAGAGAGGAAGTTGGTTCGTCAAATAATAGTACTTCTGGGTTTAGTGCCAGTGCTCGAGCAATTCCAACCCTTTGTTGTTGACCTCCAGAAAGCTGAACTGGATAATGATTCAATCTATTTTGCAAGCCAACCTTCTCAAGAATTTCTATACTTTTCTTTTTTGCTTCAACTGGATTTATACGCTTAACACTTGTTAATCCAATCATGACATTTTGAAGCACAGTTAAGTTTTTAAATAAATTATATTGCTGAAAGACCATCCCTGTTAGTGTTCTTACATCAAGAATATCTTTCTTACTTGCTGATTCACTATTTACTTTTTTTCCGTTAATCTCTACGATTCCACTAGTAGGACTTTCCAAAAAATTTATACAGCGTAGTAAAGTTGATTTTCCTGAACCACTTGGTCCTAATATAGAAACAACCTCACCTTTTTTGACAGAAAGATTAATCCCTTTTAATACATGCTGTTGATCAAAATATTTATGGATATTCTCAACTTTAATCATGAAACAAACCCTCTTTCATATCTCCGGGCACGCTTCTCAACTATAACAAGTAATCGCTCGACAACAATGCAGACAATCCAATAAACAATAGAAACAGCTATATAGACTTCAAAAAAAGCTAAACCACGTGAACCGAGAATTTTTGCTTGTCCCATAATATCAATAACTCCTATGATAAATACAAGTGACGTGTCCTTAATCGTACTAATAAACATGTTTCCTAGATTTGGTATCGCTACTGCTAATGCCTGTGGAAAAATGATTTTGAGCATCATTTGGGTTGGACTCATCCCTATAGCTTTAGCTGCTTCAAATTGGCCTCGATCAACAGATTCAATTGCCGATCTAATGGTTTCAGATAAATAGGCACCTAAATTAATAGAGAAGGCTAATAGTGCGTATATTTCCGGAGGAATAATGTTTACATCTACATTTTGAAGCCATCCGTACTCTGTTTGAAAATAGTAAATAACCTTTGGTATTCCATAGAATACCAGATATATCTGTACTAACAAGGGTGTCCCCCTAATAAAAGATACATAGCAAGAAGATATTGTCTTTAATACTGGTACTCGATATATTTTTATGAGTGCTGTAGTTAGACCAATAAATAAACTGATAATCAATGACCCTACGGCAATACCAATAGTAATAGGTAATCTTGCAACTATCACAGGAAAGCTTTCGATTAAAAACCCAATATCTAATAAATTCTCCATATCATATTCCCTTCTTTCATCTTAGTCAGGGATATATTCTCCACCCGTCCATTTTTTTGAAAGCTTTGCTAATGTACCGTCTTCTTTAAGTTGATTCAGAATTGGATCAATGATTGCCTTTAATTCCTCACCCTGTTTCTCGTTTTTAAATACTATTCCCATGTCATCGTTAACTAGTGGCTGTCCTACAACCTCTAGATCTAAATCAAACTTTTCCATAACTGAAGAAATCATAATAGGATCATTTACGTAAGCATCAACACGACCATTTTGTACATCTTGTAATATTTCAGAAGGATTACCACTTTCACTATATTTTAAAATGATATCTTTATCAGCTTTCTTATTATGTTCTTCTAGCAATAATGTATATGAATCACCAGCTAAAGCTCCAACTTTCTTGCCCTCTAAATCTTCTAAAGTAGCAATATCTGTTCGACCCTCTTTGACTACAATCACTGTTTCTGCAGCAAAGTATGACTCATCAGTGAATAAGTACTTCTTTTGACGTTCTGGTGTTTTTGCTACCTGATCTGCAATCGCATGAATTTTATTTGATTCTAGTGCTAGAAACATACTATCCCAAGGAGTTGCAACAAACTCAAATGTGTATCCATCTAATTTTTTATCAATTTCTTTCACAACTTCAATATCATATCCTGTGAGTTCATTTTTCTCATCTGCAAAAGCAAACGGAGGATAATCATTTTGTGTTCCTACTAAAATGACTTTTTCCTCTGTTCCATTTGCTGCTTCTTTGGAAGAACAACCATTCACAATTCCAGCCAAGCCTAATAATGCAATCATTGATACAAGTAAATGAGATTTTCTTTTCATTTTTTTACTCCTTCGTTTAATAAAATTGTATTTATCAATTAATAAGAGATTTAAAATCACATTGATAACTATGATTAATTCTTACTAACTATAGGATTACTGTGCATAACTATAACGAATGACCTTTACTATAATAACAACTTAAATTTTTACCTAAAATTTGAAGTTATTTGTAAAAGTATACAAAAAAACCTCTTCCAATGAGTAAGAGGTTTTTATCTAAACCTTATCTCTCAGAATGAAACACTCTGCAGGAATTAGCACCTTTCATAAAATGATGGTTGCTGGACGTCATCGGGCCTGTCCCTCAGTCTCTCGTGATAAGATATTTAATTTTTTTAGTATAGTATGATATTATTTAAAATTATGAATATTGTCAATTGTTTTCTCAAATCCCATTCGTCCCCTCGTTTTTTCATTTCAAACAGCCGAATTATGTTTTATAGAAATCTCTTCTGAAAGTTTGCTCCTAATCGAACTAATTTTCAGTGAAAAACAGCGTTTCATCTATAAAAATTACTACTTAACTTCAGTTCACTAGAAGCGAATATTACTTAGCCTTTAATTTTATAAACAGATTGGAGTAAGACACATTGAATAAAGAATCCTTTTTTGACGTAGCAATCATTGGTGCCGGTACTATGGGGATGTCAGCTGGTGCCTTTTTAGCAGAGAAACAAGTAAAGACCCTTTTAATTGATTCTTTTGATCCTCCACATCATAAGGGAAGTCATCATGGAGATACCCGGATGATTCGACATGCTTATGGAGAAGGCCGACAGTATGTAACATTAGTAAAACGTGCACAACAATTATGGGAGGAATTAGAAAAGCAAACAGGCTACAAAATCTTCAAAAAAACTGGTGTACTTGGACTGGGACCAAGAGACTCAGCCTTTCTTAAGGAAACAATGAATGCTGCCAAGAAATATCACTTGCCCTTACAGCTGCTAAATAGTGATGAGATCCATGCAAGATGGCCTGGTTTCTCTGTACCAGAGCATTTTATCGGATGCTTTGAATCAGAATCTGGTTTCATTTATAGCGAGAATGCGATTAAGGCATATAAAGAAATTGCCATAAAGAATGGAGCAGAACTTGTTATGAATACACCTGTTCAGCAAATTAACATGGCAAATACAGATGCTGTAAAAATCATCACTAAAAACAATGTGTTTTGGGCTAGAAAGGTAATTGTCACTGTAGGTGCATGGGCAGCTAAACTGTTACCAGATCTTAACCTTCCCATTAAGCCAACCCGAAAAGCCTTCGGTTGGTTTGAAACACCTGCAGACCTATATGATGCTGGTCATTTTCCATCCTTTTATTTGGAGGATAAAGAGCATACGTGCTATGGATTTCCTAATATAGATGGTACAGGTCTTAAAATTGGAAGATCAGATGGTGGACAAGAAATTGACCCAAACCAACATACACAGAACTTTGGACAAAATGATGCAGATGAAAAAGAGCTACGTTACTTTCTTAAAAATTACCTACCAGAAGCTAACGGAACCCTAACAAAAGGGAAAACATGCTTATATACAATTTCAAAGGACAATGATTTTATCATTGATCATCACCCAGAAAATAATCATGTCATAATTGCTTGTGGATTTTCTGGGCATGGCTTTAAATTTGGAAGTGTAATGGGCGAAGTCTTGAGTCAACTCGCAATAAAAGGAGAAAGTCATATTGATATTTCTTTATTCTCACTCAAGAGATTTGGTTTCTGATTAAATGAATATTTTTCTATTGTATAATCTTGGATATGCTTTTTGTCATATTTTAGGAGACTAGCATTTTTTGCTAATCTCCTTTATTCTATTTTACTAATTAACTCTTATACTCTCTGATTACTTCTAATTATGGTAAGGTTCAATATTATGTTTGATATAAAAACATATTATTCCATATACTAACTTAATAGTAAAAATCCTCCCATATATCAATAACTTAATTGGCTTTTCTTCTAATTATCCTCCTTAATTGTATTAACTATTGTATTGACAACTCATGAAAGAGCATATACAGTATTGATAGTGATAATTATTATCAACTAAACTCATATAAAGGAATGATATATAAAATGAACGCAAAATTATTAGCATCATTACTAATGGCTATGCTCATGATTGCATTAGTTGGTTGTTCAAATTCAGATCAACAATCAAATGCAAAATCTGAGCCATCATCTACTGAAGAAACGGAAAAAGCTGAAAACGAAGAAGCAACAACTGAATATCCGATTGTGATTAAGCATGCATTTGGTGAAACAACAATTGAAGAAAAACCTGAAAACGTTGCTACTATTGCATGGTCAAACCATGACGTTGCCCTTGCTCTTGGCGTTGTACCTGTAGGTTTCTCTGCTGCAAACTATGGTGTTCAAGATGATAGCGGCATGCTACCTTGGACTGCTGAGAAATTAAAAGAACTTGGTGAAGATAGCCCAAATATCTATCAAGATACAGACGGTTTAGATTTTGAAGCAATTGCTGATTCTAATCCAGATGTTATTCTTGCAGCATATTCTGGTATTACTCAAGAAGAATATGATACATTAAGTGAAATCGCTCCAGTTGTTGCTTATCAAACTAGCCCTTGGGTAGCTTCATGGCGTGAACAAGTTACATACAACTCAATGGGTATGGGACTTGAAGAAGAAGGGAAACAACTTATTGCTGATACAGAGAAATTAATTGCTGACAAAGCAAGTGAATATCCTGAACTTAAAGGTAAAAAAGCTACTTTCGTAAGTATTACTGCTGCTGATTTATCTAAATTCTATGTCTACACACCTGGAGATCCACGTGGTGCATTCCTTAGTGAGTTAGGTATGGAATATCCTGAAAGTGTTACAAGTCAAATTACAGACCCTAATGCTTTCTTTATAGAAGTAAGTGCTGAAAATGCAGATATGCTTAATGATGCTGAAATTTTAGTATCATATGGTGATGAAAATACACTTGCAGCTTTACAAGCTGATCCAATCCTTGGAAAAATCCCAGCAATTGAAAGAGGTTCTGTCGTAATTATTGGAGATAACACACCACTTGCAGCATCAGGAACTCCAAGTCCACTTTCAATTGAATACTCAATTGATGAATACTTAACTTTACTCTCAGAAGCTGTAAGCAAAGTTAAATAAAATGAGTAATACTTCCGTTTCAGAAAATAAGCAGTTGCATATACCGAAAAATTTCATAAAAGTACTTATACTTTCTATTGTCATACTTGGTATATGTGTATTGGCTTCTCTTGCTTTTGGATCTCGTATAGTTGGATGGAAGGAACTAATGGATGGTTTATTCCATCCTGAGGTACAGACCCACGGAGCAAATGTTGTTCGCCAAAGAATGGCTAGAACTGTATTTAGTATCATGTGTGGTGCAGCATTAGGAGTTTCTGGGGCTCTCATGCAGTCAGTCACTCGCAACCCTATTGCAGATCCTAGCATACTCGGAGTTAACACAGGGGCAGCACTATTCGTCGTTTGTGGAATTTCCTTCTTTAATATTGGTTCCGCTAGTCAATACATTTGGTTTGCATTAGCAGGAGCAATCATAACTGCCATTTTTGTATTCGGAATTGGTTCGATGGGGAGTGGCGGTGCCACGCCCCTTAAACTCGTTTTAGCGGGTGCTGCTACAAGCGCTGCTTTATCATCTCTCGTGATGGCAATTATGATTCCTCGCTCAAACGTTATGGATCAATTTAGATATTGGCAGGTAGGCAGTGTTGGATCAGGTAATTGGAACTCTGTCTCAATCTTTATTCCTTTTCTTATTGTTGGAATACTAATAGCCCTTTTCTCCGCTCCCTCACTAAATGCAATTGCATTAGGTGATGAAGTTGCAACAGGACTAGGAGTACGTACAGGAACACTTAGACTTATAGCTGCATTTGCAGGTGTACTATTATGTGGTGTAGCAACAGCACTAGCAGGTCCTATTGGATTTATCGGATTATTAGCAACACATGTTATTCGACTCCTTATTGGCCCTGATATTCGGTACATTATCCCAATGTCAGCGCTATTAGGTGCTATTATCTTAACAATATCAGATGTGTTTGGAAGAATTCTTGGAAGTCCTGGCGAGCTTGAAGTTGGTGTAGTAACAGCATTTATTGGAGCTCCTATTTTAATCTTAATAACTATGAAAGCGAAAATGCGTGCCTTATGATGAATGAATCTATGAATTTTATTATGGTAGGTAGAATAAAAAGACAACGTCGTTTTTTCCTTGTCACTTTCTTACTTGCAATCATTTCCCTAGCACTTTGCTGCACAATGCTAATGCTAGGAAACACAATTTATCCTTTTTCCGATGTTATAAGTGTTTTACTCGGTGAGAAAATAAAAGGTGCATCATTTGCCGTCGAAACAATTCGTTTTCCAAGAATGGTTGCAGGTGTTTTTGCTGGATTTGCTTTTGGTGTTGCTGGACATGTATTTCAAACAATGCTTCGTAATCCTTTAGCAAATCCAAATGTTATCGGTATCACAGCTGGTTCAAGTGCAGCTGCTGTGTTTTGTATCATCGTTCTTCAAGCAAGCACAACCGTTGTTTCAATTGCTTCTATTATTGGTGGACTTGCAACAGTTATTATTATTTTTCTATTATCAAGAGGTGCTTCTTTTTCAATTGGTCGATTAATTTTAATAGGAATTGGCATTCAAGCAATGCTAAACGCTGTCATTTCGTATCTATTACTTATTGGTCAGCAAAATGATGTTCCTACTGCAATGAGATGGTTGAGTGGTAGTCTAAATGGTGCTAAAATGGAGAATCTTTATCCTTTAATAATTACCGTCCTTATCTTCACACCTATCATCGTAGTTCTTGGGAAGAACTTAGATATGCTAGAGCTTGGAGAGCAAGCAGCAACTTCACTTGGAGTCGATACTGACAAAACACGATTTATACTTGTTATCAGTTCGGTCCTTATTATTGCGTTAGCAACGGCTACAACAGGACCTATCGCTTTTGTCGCGTTCCTTTCTGGACCTATCGCAAAAAGATTAGTTGGAGTAGGATTTTCAAGCATTATTCCCGCAGGTCTTATTGGCATCATTTTAGTTTTAGCATCAGATCTAATCGGACAATTCGCATTCGTGGCTAGATATCCTGTAGGTGTAATCACAGGCATACTTGGAGCTCCATATTTGATTTACTTGCTAATTCGAATGAATCGAAAGGGAGATTTATAATGAAACCGACACAAGCTTTTCAAACGGAAGGAATCACTGCTGGATACGATAATAAAACCATTTTACACGATGTAAGTATAACGATTCCTAGCAACAAAATAAGCATTATAATTGGGGCCAACGGTTGTGGTAAATCTACACTCCTTAAAACAATGGCTAGACTCATTAAACCTACCTCTGGGCAAGTAACTCTTGGTGGAAAACCAATTAATAAAATACCTCCAAAGCAATTAGCTCGTGTATTGGGTCTCCTACCTCAATCACCAATTGTACCTGAAGGAATAACGGTTGCAGATTTAGTTGGACGAGGCAGATTTCCACACCAAACATTTCTAAAGGGTTGGACAAAAATGGATTATGAAGCAGTTAGTGACGCTATGGAAATGATGAACATCACTGAATTTGCTGATCGTAGCATTGATGAGCTTTCAGGTGGTCAAAGACAGCGTGTCTGGATTGCAATGGCACTTGCACAACAAACAGACATATTATTTCTTGATGAACCAACAACCTATTTAGATATCACTTATCAAATTGAAATTCTTGATCTGCTGACAGATCTTAACCGAAAATATGGAACAACCATTGTTATGGTACTTCATGATATCAATTTATCTGCTCGTTATGCAGACTATATCTTTGCTCTTCAAAAAGGAAGACTTGTTGCAGAGGGTGAGCCATCAAAGGTTATTACAAGTACATTAATTGAGGACATTTTTGGACTTCATTGCACTGTAATAGAAGACCCTGTTTCTGGATCTCCTTCAGTCATCCCTATAGGACGATATCATGTGAATAGAGAGCTCACCCTTATTAAAGGCTAGCTCCCAGGCTTAGCAAAAGGTTGCAGACGATCTCCCTAGTTGGGATCGTCTGCAACCTTTTTGCTGTGAAGGTCTCTAAATGTTCATCCTTAATCCTTAACCATTTCTTCCATAATCCAGTTCGTTCTCGCACCAGTTTCTCCAGTGCTTGGGCACAAATTGGTATCTCCTGTTAAATCAGCAACAATAGTTTCAACTAGGTGCTGATGGACATGCTGAGGGCGTTCAAATTTCCATTGTTCTTGTCCATTGGCAGTCTTCAAAACAATTGAGTCATCCCCAAATGTAGAAAAGGTAATACTCCCCTTACTGCCGACAATCTTATTCACATCCTCATCTTCAAAAGCAGAAAAGCACCAATTACCTACACCATGGATTCCAGATTGAAATCGATAAGTACCTGTAACAATATCTTCCGCTTGATAAAAACCTGCTTGATTTGATGAAAATCCTTTTGTCTCCTTGATAGGTCCTAGCAAAAATTCCAATATATCCAGAGTATGACTGGCTAAATCAAAAAACAAACCTCCACCGGATAATTCAGGTTGAACTCTCCAAGGGGGATTTTTTGAATTCTTCATATCTTCCTTAGCTTTTTGATACTGTGTTGTTGATACGAAACGAATATCCCCAATCATTTTATTTTCCAAGAGTTCTTTTATTTTAACAAATCTCGGCTGTGCCCTACGATAATAAGCAACAAATAAAGGAACACGCGCTTTTTTACAAGCAGCAATCATTTCATTACATTCAGCCCAATTAAGTGCCATAGGCTTTTCTATATATACAGGCTTTCCTGCTTCTGCAGCTTTTAATGTATATTCCTTATGTGAGCCTGGTGGTGTTGCAATATAAATAGCATCTACATCAGGATCATTAATTAGTGCGTCAGCATCATCATACCATTTGGGAACATTATGTCTTTTTGCATAGTCTTTTGCTAGCTCACCTGTTCTTCGCATAACAGCAACTAACTCTGAATTTTTAACCTTCTGAAAAGCTGGCCCACTCTTCACCTCTGTCACATCTCCACAGCCAATAATACCCCAACGAACTTTTTCTAAATTCATGGACAACTTTCTCCCTCCTCTTATTTCACTAATCTTTCTTCCTATTATTTACTGTACCATTTAAATTCGAAGCTTTGTAAAAGATTTATTTCATATAGGGCTCCTAGTTATTTCTGAATTTGCTATTTGGAATACTTACACCTACATCTTGCATAAAAAGGTTTAAATCTACCCTGATAGGTTATTAAAACTAATAAAGACCGTAGTTATGAGGTAGCAATTATGTATAAATACTATAGAAATAAAACGTTAAAACCGAGTCAATTCATAATTATTGGATTTTTAATTCTTATTTTTATAGGAACGATACTATTAGCTCTCCCAATATCCTCATCAACAGGAAAAAGCATAGGAATGATTAATGCTCTTTTTACATCAACATCAGCCGTTTGTGTAACAGGGCTAGTTGTCGTGAACACAGGAAGCGGTTTTTCTTTAGTAGGACAACTGATTATTATGCTGCTTATACAAATTGGTGGATTGGGCTTTATGACTTTTGGAGCTTTTATTGCACTATTATTAGGTGAGAAAATTGGGGAAAGAAAACGAAAGCTATTAAGAGTATCAACAAAAGCCTTGCCATCCCAAAGCCTAAAAAAACTTACTGTTAGTATATTTATTCTTACTATTTTGCTTGAAGGTCTAGCAACTATAATACTGACAATTAGGTGGAACAACGATATGGAATTTTGGAATGCTTTTTATCATGCATTCTTTCATTCTATTTCGGCCTACAATAATGCAGGATTTGTTTTATGGTCAGATAGCCTAAGCAAATATGTTGGTGATCCCGTAGTAAATATAATCATATCAACTTTATTTATCATGACTGGACTAGGCTTTACAGTACTTTTAGACATTTATAATAATCGTAAGTGGACAGCCTTAACTTTACATTCAAAGCTTGTAATTTCGATGTCTTCTATCTTAATTATTGTTGGTTTTATCGTTATTTTAGCAATAGAATCAGTTAATGTATTGACCTTAGAAGCATTACCGACTGTTGATCGTTTATGGGCAGCATTTTTTCAAAGTGCTACAACACGTACCGCTGGTTTTAATACAATCAACATAGGAGATATGATGATCCCTTCCCTATTGCTTATTATCCTTTTCATGTTTATTGGTGCTTCCACGGGTGGTACGGGTGGAGGGATAAAAACTAATACATTTTTTATCCTGATTATATTTCTATGGTCCCGTATTAGACGGAGAAAATCTATAGAGGTTTTCGAGAGAAAGGTATCTATTAAAATCATTAATAGGGCTATAACAGTTATCGTACTATCTCTTGGTGTTATAGTTGCTGTTACTTTGTTATTAACATTGACTGAACACTCGAACAATACAAGTTTCTTCGTCATTTTATTTGAAGCTACTTCCGCTTTTGGAACCGTAGGATTATCAATGGGATTAACACCAGATCTTTCTGCATGGGGGAAAATCATTATTACAATCACTATGTTCATAGGCCGATTAGGTCCATTAACATTAGCTTATGCTTTATCACAAAAAGGTGGACTTAAAACTAAAGAAGATAAGTCAAATGAGGAGGAAATGGTTTTAATTGGCTGAGACTTTTCAGATGAACTATATAACTAACTTAGTAGTGAATACAACCTGGGGATAAACAATGGCAAATTACAAAAGAATATTCAGGAACCATTATGGAAATTAAAGATACAAATCCATCAGTTAATCCCATCTACTCTGAATTGGAGCAGAAAATAAGATCCCACAATAGATAGACACTAAAGGGGAGGTTGACTAACGTTAATCTCCCTTTTAACTAAACATATATTATTTATCCATTTATATCTTCAATTCGAATTGATCGACTATGGATCGTATGGTTCCAATTTTTGTTATTACTTGTAAACAAGCCAAAAAGAGTGATCGGAAACCAAGTGAATTGGAATACTGGGAATAGCACCAGTCCTAGGTATGCCTTTAAAGGTCTTCGCTCCATCATCATGACGATTGGAAACTGTA
This sequence comes from Metabacillus litoralis, assembly GCF_007994985.1. GTDB lineage: Bacteria > Bacillota > Bacilli > Bacillales > Bacillaceae > Metabacillus > Metabacillus litoralis. The sequence continues at coordinate 176,297 of NZ_VOQF01000009.1, forward strand.
GAAACAATGCAACATTCAACGCAATCCATCCCCAATCTGGAACAACTTTCAGCAGTTCGAATTGGCTATATAATGGAGTAGCTAGTTGTAAATAGGACATTACCCATACAGCAGCTACAAATAGAAACCTGATGGGCTGAAATAAATACATGACTGCATCAAATTGTGTAAAACTTCGATTTTGAATAGATTTCATAAAAAGGGGCTTCATATATCTTCGGGCACAATCAGTGTGTCCGCGCATCCAGCGTAGCCTTTGTCTTACAGAACTTATAAGTGTAACAGGCTTTTCATCATAGACAATTGCATTATTTGCCCAAGTAGGATAGATATCATTACCAAGGCACCGTGCTGTAAATTCTACATCTTCTGTAAGTGAAGTTGCGTTCCAGCCTATCTCCTTGAGTAATCTTGAATCAAAACACATTCCTGTGCCTGCTAACGTACTGGCCATCCCCCAGTTATGTCTTGCCTGCTGCCACATCCGATTTATATACCAGTATGTGATGGCATAAGAAAGGGAAACCCATGAATCATATGGATTTTTAGTTTCTATATAGCCTTGAATTACTTGATGGCCGTCCATTAGCTTATTATTCATTTCACTTAAGTAATTTTTACTAACGAGATTGTCTGCATCAAAGACAACAATCGCATCAAACTCACGTTTTCCCTGCCATAGCTTTTCTAGCATCCATTCCATAGCAAAACCCTTCCCCCTTCGGAGTGGGTCTATCCTCTCCATCACGTGAACATTATGCATATTTGCAATCTGCACAGTACTGTCTGTACAGTTATCACAGATAACAAAAACCTCATATAACTCCTTTGGGTAATGCAACTTAGCGAGATTCTCTAGTAGAGGGGCAATGACCTTTTCTTCATTATGTGCTGCAACGAGTATGGCAAAAGACTTTTGTGGTTGATGATCTTTTATAACCTTTTTATTTCTCTTAAAACCAGCCAAACTAATAATAATCTGGTAAAAGCTCACTGAAAAAATAACAACCTGAAAGATATTTGAAATTACAATGAAAAAGTGTTGCATGATTTCTTCCTTTCACACTTACGGTGTTTGATATGATAGTGCAATATCCAAAACATTCTTAACTTCATCAAAAGATGCAACATCTGTCTTTCCATTCCCATCAAAATCAGCAGCAAACCCAATTCTGCCCTCTCCCTGTGCCCATGGACCAAAAGAGTTTTTCAATGGATCATATTGATTACTACCTCCGTTCACATATCCTCTCCAAACTCCTGTTTCCGCTGTATATATCATTAAATCAGTCGTTCCATCTCCATTCCAATCTCCCGCAAGTAGCTGATCCTCATCATTTAACGAAACTCCTTTAATCTTTTGAGGTGTTGTTAAACGTTTACCTAATTTCTGTAGGCTAAAAACCTCCTGGTTATCAGATGATACGTAAAGAAATTCACCTTGGGTGGAGCCTTGAGACTTACCTAAATAGAGACCATTGTTTATTGGAAAGGAACTATTTATCCTCTCTATATCTAAGTGATTATCACTATAATAAATGTAAATAATTTGCCCATCACCATAAGCTATTAATCCATTCCCTTTTTGCGATTGAAAAGGTTTTAAGGAATTTAGATTCGACGGTAATTTACCAAGCCTTGTAGGATTAAGAAACATTTCATCCCCAGCCCAGCTAGCCCGTATATCCCCATTCTTTTGGTTATACGCCAGTAAATCTTGTTTTCCATCGTTATTGAGATCAGTAAGCATGACTTGTTCTTCAGAAGAAAATGATTCCTTTAGCCATATCTCAGTTGCCTTCTGAGGACGATTGCGTGGAAGTGTATAAGTTCCTGGTATTACTACGATACGATGTTTCTCTCTTACAACAATATCAGCATTTCCATGACCCTTTACATTCCCTATCATGATTTGCTCGGCCTTTACATCAAGCGGTATTTTGACACGATGGGCTGGAGTAAACGGGATAATATCATGCAATGTCATCCATTGATATCCTTCTTGCTTAAAGCCTTCTACTAATTGGCGAAGATATGAACTTTCACCGTTTTCCTTATATTTGTAAACCGGTAATCCATCCTCAATTTTGGTCTTTCCATCTGCTAATACTTCTTTCTCCAAATAAGGAAATTCCATAAATGGGTGGTAGTATAATGAAGCTAAATCATCACTTCTTTCTATCTTTGATAGCATTTTATCAACAGATTTCTGATCACTGATGTAACCCAAAGGTGCAGGCACATAGAATGATCCCAAACTTTCCTGACCATAGCTATTTATTGTGTCATGAGCATTTATATCTTTAAAAGAGCGTAATGAATAATAGTCTGGCTGATACAGGATCCCAATAAAAGAACGAAATACCTTTTCCTGGTCACGTGTATCTTGGTAGTGAGGCGACTCCCAAAAGGCCGGCTGTAAGTCATTTTTTGCAAATGCTTCGAGGCTGTTTGTTATCCGCTCGGCTGCATAGGATACTGCTTTTGTTTCGGGAGCTCCATTCACCTTAAATTCAGAACCAGTTCCTGAATTCTGATTGTTCCCTTCCATCGCTGAGTCACCATACTGATGGCTATATCCATGCATGCCTAAAATACCACCCTGCTGTTGCACTTCTTTTAGCAGTTTGATAAATGACCTACTAACACTATCTGGATCTGGATCATCAATTCCTCTTTCATTCCAAGTTCCTTCCTCGCCAAGGTCCATCCTTCTTGGAATAACAGCTATATGAAAGGCGATATTTTCTGACTCAATATATTGTATAACTGCTTTTAACTTCCCTAAAGCTTCTAAACTATTATATTCTCCACCAGGTCCCACGTCTTCGAGCCTGAGCATGGCATGCCGTTTATTAGAGTTGGGATATATGTTTTCTCCCGTAAAAGTAGTTATATATATTGAGAGTGATGTTAGCAGAAAAAGAAACATCACAATGAAAAAAATTAGTTTCCTGTTTCTTTTTTTCAAGCATTTCAATCTCCTAATTTTCATTATTTGTTATGTACCCCTAGTATCGTATCTAGCTTAATTTCAAATATTTCCGAAAAATATATAATCGAAATTATATCATTAACTTATTAATAATGACTATAAGATTTTTTTTATATGAATCCTCTATCCAACGTAGTTCGTTCATTATTTTCAGATTTCCTTAGAAATACGAAAAAAGCCATAGCTCCTATTCAAAGAGTTATGGCTTTTAATTCACATTTTACTCATAATTCACACAATATTAAGGAACTATATTTGCTTCAAGATCACTTCTACAATCCGCTTAGATGCATCTCCGTCACCATATGGGTTTCGTATATTGGTCATTTTATTATACCTAGAATCATCATCTAATAACTCTTTGGTATACCTATAAATATATTCTTCCTGCGTTCCTACAAGCTTCAACGTACCAGCGTTTACTCCTTCTGGTCTTTCTGTCATATTCCTCAGCACAAAAACAGGTTTTCCCAAAGAAGGTGCCTCCTCCTGAATTCCCCCTGAATCTGTCAGGATAATATGAGAACGCGCTGCAATATTATGGAAATCAATTACATCTAATGGTTCAATTAAATGAATCCGATTATTTCCTTGTAGCATTTCATCTGCTATCTCTCTTACCTTAGGATTCAAATGAACAGGATAAACAACTTGAATGTTTTTATATTCCTTAATAATTCTTTTTACTGCCATAAATATATTTCTCATAGGCTCACCAATATTTTCACGTCTATGCACAGTTAAAAGTATGATCTTATCATTATTTAATTTTTCAATAATTTCATGATAGTAATCCTGCTGAATTGTTGTTTTTAATGCATCTATAGCTGTATTACCCGTGACAAAGATAGATTTCTCATCTTTACCTTCATTCAATAGATTTTGCTTTGCTTGCTCAGTTGGTGCAAAGTGGAGATCCGCTAGTACCCCAGTTAACTGCCTGTTCATTTCTTCAGGAAAAGGAGAATATTTATCGTTCGTTCGGAGGCCTGCCTCTACATGTCCAATTTTAACTTTGTTATAAAAGGCAGCAAGCCCCCCTGCTAAAGTAGTAGTTGTATCACCATGAAGCAATACTAGATCTGGCTTAATTTCCTTTATAACACTATCTAGTCCCTGAATAACAGCTGTTGTAATATCAGCTAGTGACTGATTTACCTTCATGATATTTAAATCATAGTCCGGAACGATTTCAAATACCTTTAACACATGATCCAACATATCCCGATGCTGTCCCGTCACCGTAACAATTGACTGGATATTTGGTGTCTTTTCCAATTCTTTCACTAATGGTGCCATCTTTATAGCTTCAGGCCTTGTTCCAAATATCGTCATTACCTTGATCAATTTCTCATCTGCCTCGATTCCTCAACTAAACGTCGTTTATATTATCTACTACTTTCATTACTAGGACTTTGACCGTATTCAACAATTAATTCACACAATCTTTTTACAAAACGGTGGTGAAAAGTTAGAGAGTACGTAAATAAAGAGAAGTCAAACATCGACTTCTCTTCTTTCCTTTACTATTAAATACGAGAGAATCCTTCAGCCTCAAGATAGTTTGTTGCTTCCTTATAAGAATTAAACGTACCATCAAGTCCACCATCTTCTGAATAAACATTCCAAAGATCCTCTTCTTGTATAACGGTAAGTGTAACAGTATTATCATTCATCCATACTTCTTCTGTCGGTTCATCAGAATCCTCTGTTTTCTTAGAGGTTAGTGAAAGAATAGAATTCCTAATAATCTCATGTAATTCTTTCTCCGTAAAATCACGAACATTGACCATACCTTTATCGTTTGTTTCAAATCCCGTCATTTTCCCAGCATACACAAAACCATTTCCATTAGGATGTAGGTGATAAACAACGTTTTTATGGTCATATGAACTATCATTATAATGAAAATTCACTCGTCTTAATGAAACATCATTTCTTTCAAGTTCAGGGAACGATTCAATTATTGCTAATTTCTCTTCAAATGTTAACATATAGTCTCCAATATAAATTATTTTCTTTAGTATATCATTATTGTATGTTGATCATGCACATTTTACTTGTTATATTCTATTTTAACTTAGAATAATAATATATAAACTAAATACATATTAAGTTATTTTATACTTTTATCTTTAATGAAAAATCTACTAATATAGGTAATCTTTTGGACTTTTTCTAAGCGTCCTTCCCTTTCTAGTAAGGACTTCAATTTGTTTGAAGCTAGACATTATTGGGTAACTATTGAGAAAAGACTAGTATAAGGAGAAATGAGATGCAGGGAACCAATAAAGTACTGTTAACAAAGGATGATATGACAAACCCAGCTGTTGTCCCTGGATGGGTTATACATGAATACAATACCTTTCATCAAATTGTAACGGAGAAAACATTTCCCTGTTATTTTGGGATGAAAGCAGAGATGAAGGGTGAGCTTCGTTACGCCTATATCACGCAAGAGGATTGGTCTAACCTACCAAAAGCTGTTGAGGAATTTCTAACGCTTTTTAACGAACCTCCATACATACGTCATGGACTGTTTGTCTTTGTCGAACCTGAAGAAGAGAAGGATGATCTTGAACACTATCGGAAAAGGTTTTGGGACATTTTACAAAGCTTACATGAAAATGATAAACAAAAATGGCCAGATGACACGCCTAAAGATCCGGATCATTACTTGTGGGACTTTCATTTTGGCGGTGAACCAATCTTTGTGTTTGGAAATGCACCTGCATACAAACAACGAAAAACTCGTGATCTCGGTAACAGTCTTATCCTTGGTTTTCAACCACGAAAGATTTTTGAAGGACTTGAAGGAACACAAAAAGGTGGAATTATGTCTCGTGAAAAAGTGAGGGAACGAGTAGAAAAATGGGATAACCTCCCTACACATCCCGATATATCTCACTTTGGAGATCCTGACCATAATGAATGGAAGCAATTTTTTATTGGAGATGATGCAGAGCCGGTACAGGGAGAGTGTCCGTTTCTTCATAAAGCTCAGTAATAAAAAAAGTAAGCCTCGCCATTTAAAAAATGTTGAGGCTTTTCAATTAATTGATATTTTCTATCTTTTGGTGCTTTAAGATATATGTTTTCAATAACTAATTCAAACTACCGCTTTACTATTACTTGTGGTACGGTTCACCGTGACTAATTCTAAATGAGGACTACAAGGTAAAAAAATCCCTCGAATCATCTTCCGAGGGAACATTTAAACACACTTCATATTTAAACCTACTGCCACAAAGCTATTTCAATTCTATCAACGCCACACACTCCACATGTGTTGTAATTAGGTCACTAAAACTTTAGCTTAAATTGATGTAGCAGTGTTTACAGACAAGGAATGCAATATTAGTTAACAGTACTCATTAACAAATAGCATTGCATTTCAACACTTTTTTTGTACTGCACATTTACTTATTATGTAAAAGTAAAATATCCAACTTGCGCTGAATGCATATATTATACATATCCTCTTATAGAATTATTTGAAGAATTGAATAGCGTATGCAAACAAATCTGCTTTAATACCATTAAAGTCTTGATTCAAATCGAGAGATAATACGGAAATTTTATTTCCCTTAATGTTGTACGTATGGTGCGGTTGGTTTAATGTTGTTGTTCTGGCATAGAGTAACATGCCACCTACTATTTCAGTAGATTTCTTGTTCCAATTATTTACGTAAGTAAAAATTTGATAAAGATTATTTGATTTTTGTTTTGACGCCCCTCCCTCAAATCTTGTGACCATATTCTCTGAATAAAACTTTGTATCCACAATCAGTGTTTTATTACCTTTTTGAAGCACAATATCAGTTTGCATGATTGGCAATGCTTCGATAAATCCATCATCAACGTTCCAATGAATTTGAGGACGTGATACAAGGTAATCCGTTTCACGTTTAAAAAATGAATAGATGAATTTTTCGTATAAAGCCGAAAGCCTTTGTTCATCCTGTACTTGCTTCGTAAATAGATATGTCGAATTCTCTTCAAGTAATAGCTCTTCAAAAAGATATCTGCATACATCAATGATAAATTGATATCGAATATTTTGCCGATTATACTGGACATTTTTCCAAAGTTGCCGGTTCATCTCTATGTCTGATACCTCAGCAAAATAAGGGAGAAAACCATAAAATAATCTACGAGTTTTTTGTATTATTTTTGCTGAATGAGATAAGAAAACAAGAGTAGCTTTAATAATTTGATTCAACAATATATCTTCAGAAAACTCATCGTATATTACCACGAGCTTCTTATCTACCAACGCATTTTTCTTTACTGAAGAATTTATATCAATTTTCCCCTTGATAACAGTGGAACTCTCCTCAACACATACGTATTCCTTAATTAATCCCCCACGAATTAATACAGGTATTCCAATAGATAAAATTTCTGCATAAAGGTCTTTGACGTTTTCAAATCTTTCTGTTCCAATATGTTTATATTCTGAAAGATTCAAGGTTTGATATGCATATGAAAGCATATAATATATATTACGAATTGGAATATTGCTATTTCTCTCCATCGCAACAACCCCTTAGTCGTTCTGCCCACTCCTTAGCCTTCTGTTCATCATCAAACCAATACTCGAATAGTTGAGGAATAATTTCATATTCCACAACTTCTTCTACCCGATTTACAGAATCAACTTTATAAGCACTCCCTAAAAAATAACTATGACCAATTTGAAAACCCGCACCAAGTTCTTCAACAATTTGATTATTTAAACTCTTGATTTCATCGATTACCCGAACCAAAACTTCTGGATTATTTAATTTATCAACATACGACTTAAATGTATCATTTTCAAATGCCGGCTTAATTTCGACGAATGAAAACCTTCTTCTAAGAGCATAGTCTAACAGCGCTAAACTTCTATCGGCTGTATTCATCATACCTATGATATATAAGTTGGATGGAACTGAAAACTTATCGTTAGAGTATAGGAGACTGATTTGTTCCCCTCGCTTATCTGTTTCAATAAGCATCATCAATTCTCCAAATATTTTACTCATATTTCCTCGATTTATTTCATCAATAATGAAGAAATAATTACGTTCAGGATCACGTGTTGCTTTTCTTGCAAACTTCACAAATGGACCTTGTTTAAGTTCAAAACCATCACCTTCAGCTTTCGGACGGTAACCTTCAATAAAATCCTCATAACTGTAACTTTGGTGGAACTGAACCATTTGGACACGAGTCTCATCCTTTTCTTCCATCATCACATAAGCCAGACGTTTTGCAATATACGTTTTTCCTACTCCGGGGGCACCCTTCATGATGAGATTCTTCTTATTTTCAAGTACAGAAATTAGTCGGGTCAGCTCCTTTTTTTCGATAAAAACATCGGAAAGAAAGTCACCAGTAGAAAAAGGTTCATTTTCTTGAACAGTAGGTTTAGATTCAATAAAACGAATGTAATAGTCAATCGAACTCCCTGATACTCCTTTATATTTTCTGTAGGATTCATCTGATAAAACTACATCTTTCAATTGCTTCAATAGCTCAGTATCTGTTTCTCCAAATATTGAAGTATCAAAGTAGCTCTCTATATCCTTTAATGCGTTCACCTTTTGAGTAACCGTTTTATCGTTCAAACTGGTTCCACTGTCTGTGACTTGTTTTGATAACCAAGTACGAAATTCATTTGCTTCCGCAATTGTTGGATCAATGATGTCGTCATTTATCACCTGCTCAATTTCTTGAATCATATCTGGATAAGGATTCAGACATGTCATAGTCTTTTGCGCAAAAGTCTGACGCAGTTCCCACTTACCAACTTGTAGCCACTCGACTTTTCTTCTATGTTTGTACTCCGTTTTTCCACTATCGAAGTAATAATCTCCAGTAACGACTCCACGAGCTATGATTTTCTTAATTCCTACTTTAGCATAAACAACGTCGCCTATCTGAATTTCACTATAAAAGTCCCACACTGCTTTTGTATCGTTGATAGGACGCTTTCCATCAGCTCTCTGCTCTGATATTTCTCGTTCAACCGCTTCCTTAGAATCGTAGTTATTTAAATCACCTAGATAATCCCAACCAAGCCCAATTACACTTTCAGAATGAAAATTATCCCATAATCTTGAGTGTTCCCCCGCTGAAACAACCCAATAGTTGATGCTATTATCAATTTCACCTTCTTGATTCGCAATTTTCTTTTCCTTTTTAGGATAAATTAAAGTAGGATTTTCATTGTAGTATAGAAATATCAGATAGGATCTAAGTAAAACACCCCAGTCGGGTATCCCCCCTAAATTGTCAGGCTTACTTCTTTCGCCACGATTAAATTCATCTTCGGCATATTTCTGTCTGAACAGTATTCTTCTAGTTCCAAATTCTTCTGGATATCGAGGTATTCCCTTACCAGTCACTATTTTTTCTATATCTTCATCACTTTGTTTTGTCATCTGTTGATAGACATTTTTAAATTCTGAATACAACTGGTAATCAAAGAAATTTTGCTTATATCCAGTAGCAAGCTCAAACTTATCTAGTAGATAACCAAGTTGTTCAAGATAGGGTGAATACCAAATTCCAGTTTTTTCACCCAGATTTTCAGCTACCCAATCTTTATATTTTTCTTTTTGAGAATTAACAAGTTCATTCATAGTTTACCTCCAAAAAGTAAATTCTTTACTTAAATTATATCATTCTACAATTCAAAAAAACCGCTAGTTACTACTAGCGGTCCCATCCTTATCAAGGCATATTATCTTTTACACCAAAAGTACTTTAAATACGTTGATTGTACCTTTCAATACATCAGTTGCTTTTGTACATAAGTTTTACCTTATTTCAATAGAAATTGGCTATAGTATGAAAAGTCCGGAAGTTTCATTGTATTCTTCAACTACAGCAAAAATATAAAAATCTTGTCCCATACCAATGTTTTCTCTAGTATTTCAGAGCCAAAAGCTTAAATCAGATACATTGACATCCTCAAAGTTAAAACTAGGTCTAATAGCAGTTGTTTCACTATAATCACCAGCATAAATTAAAATGTCATATCTTATTGTATAAATCTCATGTTTCATCATATTTGCAATATTTCCATCGAATTCAATGGGTCTATCAGCATATTTTTTTGCAAATTCACCTACAATTGGATCCGATGGATCCTTGACTGCCAAGACAGCTGCAAGATCTTCATTATTTTTCACCGTTAGTATTTCCTGATTGCTATACGTAGATGTAGCATTGGTTGGTTGTTCAACTGTCTCAGAACTCTTTTCATCAGTAGATTCGGTATCACTTACTTCCACTATTTCTTTTTTATTTCGTTACCCATGAAGTTTATTTCAGACTTCGTAGCATAACTTCCATGGCTTTTGCCATCAGAGTTAACTTTGCTTCCTCCCAAACCAAAGAATTGCTCTGATGGTTTAAAATGTAGACCAACTACCGGAACTCCTAATTGATGATAAAAACCAATTTTATACTGAGCATCATGAAAAACCTTTATTGAATTTGCATTGTTAAAACTAAATTCATTCCCTAAAGCAAGTCTGGAGCAGGTGCCCTTTTCTAACAAAATAATCAAAGAGGTACTTAGAAAATTTAATGTACCCTTAATAAAATCTTTTGCAAATTGTGTTTCAAATAAATTTCCTTTTGTTCTTATTCTGCTCATCTGACTCCTAGTTGGAATAGGGAAAAAATCCGTATGTATTACTCGAATTATGGATATTCTTTTGAGTTGTTTATCACTTTTCTCTTAAAAAATCCAGTTAAGGATGTATATTACTCGAATGGTGAAGGAAACTAATTTAAACTGATGGTGATTGTTACTAGAAAAGACTCCTGTCATACTACAGTTATTAACCATAATTATTTTATTTGCAGGATAAACAATCACTATTTTTCCATCATCCGATGAAAGTGAGGCAGCGTTATATGAAAGCAACTGGTATTGTTCGTCGCATTGATGATTTAGGTCGCGTAGTGATTCCAAAGGAGATACGTAGAACGCTACGTATTCGTGAAGGAGATCCCCTAGAGATATTTGTGGATCGAGATGGTGAAGTCATTTTAAAGAAATATTCACCAATTAGTGAACTAGGTGACTTCTCAAAGGAATATGCGGATGCCCTATACGATAGTATGGGACATCCAGTCTTAATCTGTGATAGAGATAATTTTATTGCTGTATCTGGTGGTTCTAAAAAGGAATATTTAAATAAAAAAATCAGTGATATTGTCGAGCAAGTTATGGAGGAAAGAAACTCTGTTTTAAAAACTGCAGGCGGAGAAATCCAGATAGTTGAAGGATTAAGTGAAGATATTATATCTTATACAATTGGACCGATTGTAGCTAACGGTGATCCGATTGGTGCGGTAATCATTCTTTCCAAGGATCAATCCATCGGTGAAGTTGAACATAAAGCCGTCGAAACAGCAGCGGGATTTTTAGCTCGTCAAATGGAACAATAAGCAAGTTAAAAGAGGTAGCGTAAATTGGTTACCTCTTTTTGGTGAGGTTCTACGCATAAGTAATTTTTAATTTCACCAAAGTTTAGTTAATGCTTATTTAATTAACACTAGTTCCACTAAAAGTACTCACTTCTTTGATATACAAAAAACGCATTCAAACTTCTTACGTGGCAACCGTTTAGTGATATTTGCTGAATTTTTTGTGTCTAACATACTTTAAGTACTCACATCTACTTTTGTCGAGGTTATTTTACCAGGTATAAATGGTAATTCAATTTGTTAATATCTTTATTCAATAATGATATTTCTATAAACTACTTCACACAAATGTATTGAATTAATTAAAATCTTGGATTAAATTTGAGGTTGTCGATTATTAAATATATCTGAGTATACCGGTCGTAAAAGAAATTAGGTTTAATTGTATTAATAGATTTCCAGTAGTTTTCACTAAAAAGAGATTTCAAAAAGGCAAACTATATTCTATATTCTGATATTCTTACTGAAGCCCTTAAATATAACCTTTTCCTCCTGAGCAGACTATAAAGTGATCTAAAAGATCACTTTATATTATTTCCCTTACATCTACTAACCTGGGAGTGACTTCAATATCTTCCCTTTATGGCTCAGTTAATCCGCTGCTAGGATGATCATGATATTTCTTTTATTACAACTTCATACTGGAGAATTCAATTCTATGCTCACCCTAAAAATTTTCTTTGTGTTATATAATTTTACGCACGCGTGATTTTTTGTTGCGTTTACATTTATATATTGATATACTTGTTGATGGATAGATAGATTCATTCTTTTTAGGAGGTACATAATATGGGGGTAAGCTATAAACCTTTATGGTGTTTATTAATAGAGAAAGACATGAAGAAAATGGACCTTAAAGAGAAAGCTAATATTACAGGAAATATTATTGCAAGGATGGGAAAGAATGGTTATATCGATATGAAGTCTATCGAAAAGATATGTTTAGCTCTTGAATGTTCACCAAATGATGTATTTGAAATTATAAAGGAAATTAAAAAGGATATTTAATAGACAGTCACAATCGCACATTTACCAAAAAAAATGCAAACGAGGAAGAATATGAGATATTTAGGTAATAAAGAATCAATAACACCGGAAATTTATGATTTACTTAAAAAAAAGGGATTAATAAACCAAAGCTACACCTTATTCGATGCTTTCTGTGGAACTGGTTCAGTATCTGATGCTCTAAAAGGGAATTTTAATATAATTGTCAATGATTCTCTGACATGGAGTGTTGTTTATACTAGAGGGCGACTTTGTGCACATGATTGCAAGTTTGATAAACTTGGATTTAATCCTTTTGAGTATTTTAATGAAAATGTAGATATTTTAGAAGGTTTCTTCTATACTAATTATTCACCTGCCGGATCTAGTAGAATGTATTTTAGTCCTCATAATGCAGGACGTATAGATTTTTTCAGAGCAAAAATTGAGGAATGGAAAAATACAGATGTTATATCTGAAAATGAATATAGCTTTCTATTAGCTTGCCTTATTGAATCTATTTCCTTAGTATCAAATACTGCAGGGGTATATGGGGCATTTTTAAAACATTGGGATTCACGAGCAGTAAAGCCAATCCAATTTATTAAGGTCGAATCCAAATATTTAAGTCATAATAATCTAAGCTTTTATAACGATAAAACTGAAAATATTATTTCAGAAGTCGATTGCGATATTTTATATTTAGATCCACCTTATACGCAAAATCAGTATGGAACTCAATACCATATCTTAGAAACCCTTATATTGGATGATACCCCCAGTATTAGTCCGATAACAGGTTCTAGAAGTACAACTCCTATGAGATCTGATTGGTCAAAAGACAATAAGAGTCATATACTCTTTGATAAAGTTATAGCAAAAACAAAAGCAAAGTACATTTTATTTAGTTATAGTATTGATGGCTTCTTATCTAAAGATTTTATTGAAGCTACTTTAAAACGTTATGGAAAAGTAGATACGTACGAATGTAAAAAAATATCCTACAAAAAATATAAAAACTTTAAGTCTAATGGTAAAAAGGACCATTTTGAATATCTATTTTTCATTGAAAAAAAGAATATTGATCAGATTAATTATGAATCTCCTCTAAACTATATTGGTAGCAAGTCGAAAATGATTGATGATATCAAAAAATATTTACCTGATAACATTGATACATTTATTGATGCATTTGGAGGAGGTTTTAACGTCGGAATAAATATAGATGCAAATAAAGTAATATATAATGACGTTAATTTTTTTGTTAAAGAACTTGTAGAATCATTTAAAGAAAATGATCCGTATGATTATCTTTTATATATGCGTAGAATAATTAAGAAATTTGGACTTGAGGCTGCTAATTCAGAGAATTATTTAAATGCACGAGATTATTACAATTCTTTACCATACGAAAAACGTGACCCTAGACTCCTCTACACAATTATCTTATATGGATTTCAACAACAAATACGTTTTAATAGTAATTATAATTTTAATAATCCTGTTGGTATGAGATGGTTTAATGATAAGGTCTTAGAGAAAATGATTAGTTTCTCAAGAATATTAAAAGAAAAAAATGTTATTTTTAAAGGCTGTGATTATACTGAATTAATCAGTGAGATTAATAAAGATACCTTTGTTTATATGGATCCACCATACAGATTAACAACTGGAACTTATAATGATGGTAAAAGAGGATTTAAAGGCTGGAATGAAACCTATGAAGAAAGACTATTTGAATTTGCTGATTATCTAAATTTAAATGGAGTTAAGTTTATGATTTCATATGTACTTGAACATAAGGACGCGGTTAATTATCAATTAAAGTCTTGGATTGAAGATAGAGGTTACAGGCTAATAACTATACCCAACATTCCTGGCCGAAAAAGAAAAGAGGTCCTGATTGTAAATTACGACAAATTATTAAGTTTTACTTATGAATCCTTAGATGATATTGATATGGAAATTTGCAGTTCTAAAGTTTCTAATAACCCTTAATGTAATGCAAAGAAATTTTAATTTTCGAATGTTTTAGACCCTAAAGGAAAAATGAATTGAGAACTAAAAAAATTGGATTGCAAACAGATATTATGATTTAATAGAATTATATGTAATGATAGGTATAAAATGGAAGGAGATGACTATTAGAAACTATGACAACATCTACTCTGCCACACTTCGTTATTAAGAATAATTATCAAAAAAGCTCTGGTCATTATTCTGACTTTTTAACTCATGAGGTCTTAAGAGATATCTGTTTCAGGATTACAGGTGTAGAAGATTTTATAGTAGACTTTGTAGATGAGGTAAATGTTGGAAAGCTTGCCTTGCTAGAATATCAAAATACAAGTTCCTATGTCTTAATTCCTGACTTAGAAGTTGATGGTCGTAATGCGTATTTCCAAAGTTTCCCAACTTCATTAGTGAGTTACTATGCTAATCCAAGTACTAATAAAAACATATACTTTTACTTCCTTCCTTTTACAGGGAATAATGATACAAATTATTATCGCTTTTTATATAGATTAATGGCTACTGCAGGTGTGCAATTTTTGAACACT
The DNA here is from genome assembly GCF_007994985.1 of Metabacillus litoralis. GTDB lineage: Bacteria > Bacillota > Bacilli > Bacillales > Bacillaceae > Metabacillus > Metabacillus litoralis. Next base: position 191,330 of record NZ_VOQF01000009.1, read on the forward strand.
ACAGATTATTTACAAAATGAAATATCACCATTTACTACCGTTGAGGATATTATAGCTGGGCGAGAAATCAACCGTAACAGAAATAAGTCAAATAAGTCTACTTATATTACCAAAAATACTGATAATGTAGTTGAGATATTTGGTAAGACTTATGGAGCAAACAAAAAAGAAACCACACTCTTATGTTTAGCTCTATCAAATTTATTAAATGATCAGGCTAAACTATATATAATTTGTGAGCAGGATCTTACTAATTTACCAGCTCCTGATTTAGCAGTTATTGTTGCATTAGGTAAAATTGAAGTAATTCAAACAACTTTAACTATGGAAAGAAGAGAATTAGAAGAAAATAATGACTTGCGTTCACCTCATTTTATATATAATCTTTTAGATAAATTAGGACCTAAGAAATGTGCCCTATGTGAGTGTGATATTCCACAATTAATTCAAGGAGCACACATTTGGCCAGTAGCTTCAATAAAACAAGAGCATCAATTAACGTTAGAAGAAAAACTTGATCATACCACTAATAGAGATAATGGAATCTGGTTATGTGCAAATCATCATAAATTATTTGATGAAGATTTATTAATTATTGAAACTAGTGGAGAAATAAAGTTTTCAGATAAAATAGCAGAGAGCTCCTTAACCTACTTAACTAATACAACTTCTAAATTAGTCTTGGAACCTGCAATAGGTAATGAACAAGTTGAGTTTTATATCTCAAAACGTTACAGCTAAATTAAACGATTCTCATATAAAACAAAGTGCCTAAACAAATTAAATGTTTGGCATTTTATTTTATATAGATCTTTTAAAAAACTCATTTACTTATGGTACGGTTCACCGTAGTTATTTAAGAGGCAAAAAAACGGCATCTCACCTGTTGAGATGCCTTAATTTTTCACTTTTACACGATAGTTTAAAATATATATAATGCCTATGGTAAAGTTACGATATACCACCCACCCAATAATTGAACTATAATGTAGCCATATAGATGAAATCTATCATGTTGAAATATAGGAAATGTGTCACGTTTATCTCAATGTATTAATTTTTCAGGTTCTATATATAAATCCTTGTTTACACTTCCCGATTGTGTAAAGTACACACTTCTCTCATGATCAATTACTTCAACTATGGATATATGAATATAAAGATGGAAGTGTTCAAGTAGAGGATCAAAAAACACACCTTACTTATCAGGTAATATCACTTTTACAATAAAGGGTTTGTGCCGAATGTTTAATTAATACAAAACAAACCATAGTTGAAATCAACTAACTATGGTTTTTATTTTTAGCTCTAATATTTCACTTCTATAGGTGTATAACACCATTTTCATTTGAGATTAACTTCTTAGTGAATTTTTTTGAATCAAGCCACTTGTCCCAAAACAGCCCTTTCTCAACAAATTCACAACAAATTTCTTCTGCTTGAAGTAACTCAATCTGATCAATGTTCCTTCGAGAAAAATCAATAGCCCCTACCTTTGTTGAAAAGTCTTGTTCTAACCTTTTCCTTTTTATATCTAATAGCTTTTCTAAGTATTTGCCCTCAGCTCTTATATGGAAGAAATTCTCCCTGAATTTAACATAAGGATATTTCTTTCCATCCTTACCCACATGATATCCCAAATGTTCTAATTGATTAGACTTATATAACCTCCTAAGAATTCGGTGCTTTAGGAAATAGTAATTATGCTCATTTATTTTAAGAAACTGGACATCTTGTCTGTATGGAGTGAACTTTGATTCATCTCGGTATGCTTTTGCTTGCTTATTTATAACCCATAACGCCCAAGACAATTTATCTAATATCTCGTCTTGTGTTTTGGGAGGAAAAAAGTCATCTCCTTCTTCAAAATCATCTTCAAAAGTGATATCATCTTCAAATTCTTCAAAAAGGTCTTCTATATCATCATGTGTATCAATTTCCTTCTCATAATCAGAAGTATCTAAAGTTCCTCCAATAATTTTCCCTTCAGTTGTTACATAGATTCTTATAGCAGGTCTGAAAATATTTTGGTATACGTATTCTTCAAAACCTCTTTCTCTGTCCACCCACATATACTTATAATTCTCTTCAAGCCATTTCCTTTTATCTATATTTACTTGCCCCCAATTGGATTTTTCTATTGCTTCTTGCAATGGAATCATTTTATCAATATTCAAATTAATCGCTCCTTTTCAATATTATTAAGAAACTCAAAAAAATTTCAAATATGTACCATACAATAACTCAACTAAACTATTATCTATCTTTCTACGTCTATATTAAATATTGGTTTCAATTTCCCAATTGCAAAGTCTCCAAATAGAAGCGGTTTACAACTTCTTCTTCTCCATACAAGGTAATAAAGCTAAAACCGATATGTATTATTATTAATTCTGCTGTATTTGGATGGTCAGTAAACAATCGTCTAATTCCTCTCCGAAGCTGACCTGTAGTTGCTTCACCTTGGATTTGCATAATAATGCTTCTTTGCTAAAGACTCTTTTCCTGGTACAGAACCTAATATTAACACTCTTGAATTCTTATTAATTACTGGCTCTAAAGATTGCACTTTATTAATATCGCTATTCATTCTGCTCTCCCTCCAACTCTTACCTATCAGGATAATGGATAGGAATAATATTACATTTATTTTATCACCATTATAATACAATCGTTCTCACTTGTTTGTTGAAGAAATTTAACTCTTGCTTTATTTGTAAGAGAAAGGGAACATTATTTCTCTTTTTTTTATTCCATTGTAAAATCATATGGAAGGAGGCATTTTAATAAATGAAATAAAACAAGTAGCTATATATTGTCGTGTAAGTACAGAAGAACAAGCAAGTGAAGGATATAGCATATCTGCACAAAAACAAACTTTACGTCAGTATGCCAACTTATATGGATGGGAGGTTATTGACGAGTATATTGACGAAGGAATTAGTGGAAAAGACATTAAAGGTCGCCCTGCTATGCAACGTATGATTACAGATGTAGAGAAAAGAAAATTTCAAGCTGTTTTGGTATGGAAAATTTCACGCCTATCACGTAATATGTTAGACACTCTTGTTCTATTGGATAAGTTTGAAGAGTACGATGTAAAAAATTTTTTTACTCGGAGAACTTTGATACTGGTACTGGTAGCCCGATTGGTCGTCTTGTCGTTCAACTCATGGCTTCCATTGCCGAAATGAAGAGAAATACACTTTCCGAAAACGTCAAGCTCGGAATGACACAACGAGCAAAAGAGGGCAGTTGGAACGGAGGCATAGTGTTTGGCTATGATTCTATTGAGAAAGAGCTTGTCATAAATCCTAATGAAGCACAAATTGTTCAACATATATTTGAATTGTATGCAAATGGTAAAGGACTTAAAGCGATAGCCAACTACTTAAATAAATCAGGCTATCGAACCAAACGAGATCGTCATTTTTCTATAAATGGCATTTCTACCATACTGGATAACCACATTTATGTAGGAAAAGTCCGTTGGTTACAAGTTGAAAATTGGGATAAGAAACGCAGACGTGGTAGAAATCCGAACCCTATTGTAGTCGATGGCAAACACCAAGCCATTATTTCAGAGGATCTTTGGAATATTGTTCAATCAAGAAGACAAAGTAAATCATTTAAACAACGTCAATCTCATGAGCCTTTCCTATTGAGTAGTTTCCTTCTCTGTCCTGATTGCGGTCAGAGTATGGTCCCTCCATTACAACATATACACGTAAAGATGGAAGTAAACGACAGCATAGATACTATGTATGCGGGAATTTCCACAATAAAGGTACTTCTGCTTGTAGAGCCAACTCAATTAAAGCGTATGACGTAGAAGAGGCTGTTATCAATCGAATAAAATCGTTCTTGTCTGATTCAAAAGGTTTTATTCATACCATTGAAGCTATTAACAAGGATACCGTTCAATCAAATGTATCATTACAAGAGCAGTTAGATCAATTACAAATTCAGTTGGATGAAGCAAATGCTATGCAAGAAAAATATATGCAAGCATTTGAGCAAAATCTCTTTCCTGTTTCCATCTTACAAGAGCGTTTACAGAAGATATCTAACCAGAAGACAATCTTAGAAAAAAAAGAGAATGAACTTAGCATCCAATTAAATTCATCAGATACAAAGTACATTCAACCAGACATCATTCGTCAATTGTTAGAAAAGTATGTTTATGAAAGTTCATCCAGAGGCAAGAAAAAGCAACTGTTTCAACTTTTACTAAGTCAAATATCCAGAAAGCTAATAAAACGGTCGTTCTCGCAATGTGGATAAAATAGAACTCGATTTTGATTTTTCCGAAGTAAACCTTTCAAAGACATTTACACTTATCCACATACTATATCGTGGATTAGATGAAAATGATGGAAATACTACTTCATTTGCTGGTTCAAAAGAAAAACTGCTACCTTATCTTCAACTTTTTTTGCCTCTATTTATGGTACGGTTCCCCCCTATTAATCCGAAACGCCCGATAAACCTGCTCCAACAAAATCAACCTCATTAACTGATGGGGAAAGGTCATCTTAGAAAACGACAACGTATCATTCGCCCTTTTCATCACCTGTTGACTCAATCCAAGCGAGCCACCAATAATGAATGCGATTTTACTCTTTCCATATGTAGCTAGCTGATCGATCTCTTTTGCTAGTTGTTCTGATGTTTTCATTTTTCCTTCTATTGCTAGAGCAATAACATGAGTGTCATCACTGATTTTACTTAAGATGCGTTCGCCTTCTTTTTCCTTTACAATTACCATTTCGGTTTCACTTAGGTTTTCTGGTGCTTTTTCGTCTGGTAATTCTATGATGTCTAATTTTGCGTATGCTGATAATCTTTTTAAGTATTCATCAATACCTTGCTTCAGATATTTTTCTTTCAACTTTCCTATTGTGATAATTGAAATATTCATCTCTTTGTTTGCTCCATTTCATTAAAACGCTATCAAAATTCTTATCCACAATCGTTCACTACTTATCCACAATTATAAAAATAAATCAGCTACCAACTATATATACTGCTGGGTTCTTGCACAACCCACAAATTGTGGATAACTTATTATTTTCATCCACTTTTTCAATGATGGGAGCTATTTCATTTTCATCTACAAACATATCTATCGCTAAATCTATATGCTCTTCACAACAATACATAATTTAAATTCCTCCTTATCCACATGTGGATATTTCCTTATTTCTCAAACCTATTTCTTATTTTATACTTATCCACAATGAAATTCATAAAAAAGAGAGAGCTAAATATTAGCCCCCTAACATATCTTCTTCTCCTAATTTCATCTTGCCTGTTTGCTTTTCACCATTTCGATAGAAATTAAATTCTACCGTATCACCAACATTTTTTGTATAAAGAATTTTACGTAAATCGATAATATCCTTTACTTCTTCTCCAGCAAATTCTGTGATCACATCAAACTCTTGTAAACCAGCTTGTGCGGCTGGTGATATTGGAGCGACACTCATAACAATTACTCCGTTATTTGTATCTTCTGGTAGCTTTAATGTTTGTTGCTTATGATAGCTTGATACTTCATTTAATGATCTCATACCTATTCCCATATAAGGACGTCTTACTTCACTATAATTTTCAAGATCCTCAATGATGGGAATAGCATGATTAGCTGGTATTGATAAGCCAATCCCTTCAACAGCCGCTTGAGCTATTTTCATTGAATTGATACCTATTACCTTACCATCCATATTAATAAGAGCTCCACCGCTATTACCAGGGTTTATAGCTGCATCTGTTTGTAGTACCTCTGCATTCCAATCAACCAAGCCATCTCCGTTTTCATCAATTGGAATAGCTCTTTCAGTTCCTGAAATAATACCTTGTGTTACTGATCCTGAAAATTGAAGACCTAATGGATTACCGATTGCAATAACTGGCTCACCTGGTTTTACCTTGTCAGAGTCACCAAATTGCGCAACCTTCGTGATTTTCTCACTATCAACTCTTAACACAGCTAAATCTGTTAAAACATCACTACCAAGAATTTCGGCTGGAATTCTTGTGCCATCACTTAAGCTAATTTCTACCTGTGATGCACCAGCTATAACATGGTGATTTGTTACAACAAAGGCATTATCACCTTCTTGTTTATAAATCACTCCTGATCCAGTTCCTGCTTCACCCGTTTCATTCCAAAATCCAGCTTCCTGTAAATTTACTACACCAACAACAGCTTCTGATACATCATCAACAATACCGGTGATAGCAGTGTTCACATTTACTGCAACATTTTTCACAGGACCAGTTAATTCAGCGGTTCCTTCTTGCTGCTGGTCATCCTCGCCACCTAAATTCATATCATATGGGAGGAAGTTCGAAAACGCCGGGAAAGCAAATAGCATGAGTAATCCGCCTAAAACAGCACCAACTAAACCTGCTAAAAACCAGCCTCCGCGATTTCCTTTTTGACGTTTCGCATTATAATTTTCATAATCTTGGTCATAATAGCCCATTATGTTCACCATTCCTTTCCATAGCTCGTGTGAATAGTGTTATATCTAATCAACATTATTCTCTTGTACAATGAAAATTAACCACAAAGATGATGATTTTACATAACTTTTATTTGTTTATTCTTCTTTTCTCTTCATAAACAAAAAATTTATATTGCTACAAGCGGTGTTGGGGTTGTTGGATCTGTGTCATATAATTCAAATCGCTCTCCTGTAATAAAGCCCTTGCTTGCAAGTGTTTGCTCTACAGACATTCGTGCTAAATCCTTCATATTATTGTCTTTACTTAAATGAGCTAAGTAAATACTCTTAGTTGAGTCTCCGATTACATCCATCATGGCAATTGCCGCATCTTCATTGGATACATGTCCAACATCACTTAAAATACGACGTTTAATGCTCCAAGGATAATGCCCCATTTGAAGCATTGAAACATCATGATTACTTTCAAAAACAAAGGCATCAGCATTTTGAATGATGCCCTTCATTTTGTCACTTACATAACCAGTATCAGTGATTAACGCTAATTTTTTTCCACCATGATGAAAAACGTAAAACATCGGCTCAGCTGCATCATGTGATACGCCAAAAGATTCAATATCAAGTGATGTGAAAGACTTTACTGTTCCTGTTTGAAACACAAACTTTTGCTCTGTTGCAATTTCTCCAACTAGACCATCCATTGCTTTCCAGGTTTTTTCATTCGCATAGATTGGTAGCTTAAATCGTCTTGCTAAGACACCAAGCCCTTTAATATGGTCACTATGCTCATGCGTTACAAATATACCTGAAAGCTTGCTTATATCTCGTCCAATCTGCTCAAATAAGCTTTGCATTTGCTTACCGCTAAGCCCTGCATCAACTAAAAATGATTGATTTTCTGTTTCTACAAATATTGCATTCCCCGTACTACCGCTTGCAAGTACACTAAACTGCAAGCTCATATCTGGTCACTCCTCTTCTTCCCTACTGTGTAGATTGTAAAACGTCGCCCTCTAAGGCATTAACGTAAAAATCCTTTGTCTCTTTTGTATCAGTTTCAACAATAATATGCCATGTTGGTGCTAAAATTTGTTGATTTGTTAATGGAATATGAGTGTAATATCCATATTGAATATTTTTCACTTCACTGTTAGCAGTTAAGAAATTCTTATTATATAAAGCCTCGATTGCCTTTAAAGCTGGTACTGCTGACTCTTTTTCCTCTACCTCTTTTATATCCTCAAGGAGAGATTGCTCATAGCCAACAATTTGATTCTTTTCAACCTGGAAAATAACCATTCCAATATGATCATCCTTCGATTGGAAGATATTACGTCCACCATATCTTTGAATGCAGATAATGTTCTCTGATACTCCATCTGTATACCAGTATTGATATTTATCACCATAAAGAATATGATCCTTTAAAATCTGATTAATTCTATTCTCTAAATTTGTTTCAGGTATAGGTAATGGATTATCAAACTCCATATTTATTGAGCGAAATGAGTTGCTGCTACTACTTAAGACTAATGTTTGATTCTTCGGTAATTCCTCTAATGTGAATTCCTTACTTTTTGCCGTTATATAAAAGCTTTTTCCTTCAACTTCAGGCAATTTCTTTTTATAAGTTATATTTTCAACAGCCAATTTTTCTTCAATTGTAGCTTCTTTCATAATTTCATAATCTGTTTTATATTGTAATTTATAAAACTCAATGGCTAAAAAGATGTCTAGAATCAAGAATGCAAGGATAAAAATGGTTTTTGTTTTATTCCACTCCATTATCATCCCCCCCGACTGCTTGCTTTGTATCTTGAATTTTCAAAAGCCTACCATCTTCTAGCTCAATACACCAAGCAGGAGTTAAATTAGCATAGCTTTGCTCAACAGATCCACCTAACTCATATGCTACAAAAATATTTTTAATATCTAAGTCATTAAAGTTTGCACTATCTACTAATAATTCCTCAACTCTTTTTCCGGACATTAAAGTAGTTGGTTGTGGTTGACTAGCTATTGATTTATTGAGCTGATATAAAGGTCGATCATAGATCGCAATTTCATTTTGTACCCATCTTTGTGAAATCATTGTTGGCCCATATGGTTCATCAACCGAATTAATCACAGGGATAGAATCTAATGACATAATATATGTGATTTTCTGACTCAACTCATCAATATTAAATAATACATAATCATCAGTCCAACCACCATGATCATTGATATAGCTAACACTCTGATCTATTAGGTGATTAGGTTCTATTGCATTTGTATCAAATGGAATTGGGTTAACATACCTAACTAAGTGCTGATTAGGGTAAATGTTTAACTCTCTCGTTCCATCTGTATAGCGATTTTTTGAAAGGTTTACATCCTGTTTGACTATTCGAGGATTACTAAATAAAGCATTTTTAAATTTCTCTGCACTAATTTCATTTGTCACATATTGAAAACTATTCAAATTCACTTCATTGACAGGCAGCATGAATTCACTTCCATCATTTGAATAGAAAGCAAAATATGCAGGTAGCTCTTCTCTTTGATTAAAAAGATTTGCAACAAATTGATTTGCCGTAGCTAAGTTCACTGATGTTTCAACCATTTTCATCTCATCAGAAGCAACAAAATAAACCTTTTGGATTTCATTCTCTTTCGGAACATTTAAAAAGATACGATCAAAATTTATTGATTCATTTTTATCAGAGTCCCAATTAAAAAACGATTGAATTGTTTCGACTGGAATTTGATCAAAAAAACGCAATTCAATTTTAGCTTCTTCTAGTCCATGAATCCAATTATTAAATTTTTGCTCTGTAAAGGTTTGTGAAATTCTTTGGTTACTGCTTGTATACTCCCAATCTTGCATTTCCAACCACAAACCTTCGAGCAAGCTGTTATCTAATGTACTATAGTGATTTTCTTTTGTATGAATGAAAAGCTGTTGAGGTCGAATTACCTCAAATAACTTACGATTTTCACTACTGATTGGTATCTTTTTTAAAAAATCCTCATCTTGAATTTCCTGTAAATATGGCTGGAGGCTCCACATATTCCACGTCAAAAACAAACTAATACATACTAAGACAATTAAAATTGCACTTTTAATAGATTCTTTGTTCATTCCCACTCATCCTCTTGATTCGGGTCGTATGGCAATGTAAAGTATACAGTTGTTCCTTGACCCTCTTTACTCTGAGCCCAAATATCTCCTCCATGTGCATAAACCATTTCCTTAGCAATAGCTAACCCTAAGCCTGTTCCACCTAATTGTCTTGTTCTAGCTTTATCAACTCGGTAAAAGCGATCAAAAATCTTATTTAAGCTATCCTGAGGTATGCCAACACCCTCATCCTTCACTCGAATCTGAATTTCAGCAGCTAGCACATCAATTGTAAAAGTAACTTTCCCACCTTCTGGAGAGTACTTTAGAGCGTTTGAAATAATATTATCTAAAACCTGGGTGATTTTATCAGTATCAATTTCAACATATAGCTCATCTTTTGGAATATTCCTTTTAAACGATATATGCTGGGTCTTCGTCATTTCAAAACGATCAATTATTTTATTAATAAAAATTGTGAAGTTAATCCACTCTTTATTTAAGCGATAATCAGTGCGATCAAGCTTTGAAAGCTGTAGAAGGTCATTTACTAGACGAATCATTCGTTCAGTTTCTGTTTGTGTAACATTTAAAAACTGTGGCGCTAAATCATCATCCTTCCATGCCCCATCTGCTAAAGCTTCTAAATAACTTCTCATTGTTGTTAAAGGTGTACGTAGCTCATGGGAAACATTAGCCACAAACTCTCTTCGTTCTTGATCAATCTTCTCCTGCTCAGTAATATCATACAAAATCGCAATTAACCCTTCAATTTTACCCATTTCCTTTTGAATCGTTGAAAAGTTCACACGTAAAATAAATGGTGTTTCAGCTGTACTAAAATCTAGGGTAAAGGATTCCTGTGCATCAACCAAGCTCTCAAATGTGTGTTCATCATCTAGACCTAATAATGTTGTAATATTAATATCTTTGATTGTTCCACGTGAAACATTAAGCATTTCTAACGCAGGATTATTCACTAAAATAACTTGTCCAGTGTGATTTGTTGCAATGACGCCATCTGTCATATGTGCGATAACAGAAGCTAACTTTTTTCGTTCACCCTCAGTCATTGCTTGGGCATCTTCTAACCGTTCTGTTAAATAATTGAACGTTAGAGCTAGTTGTCCTATTTCATCTTCACCATAAACCTTTACTTTTCTTGAAAAGTTACCATTTGCGAGCTCCATTGCCTGCTTCTTCATATCAGTCATTGGTCTTGTAATTGTTCTCGCTAAAAATATCCCTAATGCTGCAGTAATTAAAAGTGACAAAATTGTTCCGGTTGCCAAAATCTTGTTAATTATTCTCATCTGCGCAAAGACTTCTTCCATTGAAGCAGCAATATAAACTGCTCCAATGGTATTTTGGTTTTGGTTCACAGGTAACGTCATAATAACTACCCGCGATCTTGTCTCCTTATCAAGGTATAATTTACTATGATCAAGACCAAGAAGTGCTCTTAGAAGTCGATCCTCGGTTGTTTTTTTACCAACAATATCTTTGTTGGTGCTTGATGTAGCGACAACTGTCTTATTTTTATCTATTACTTTCACTTCAAGTATTTCATCTGTTACAAAATCATCGATAATGGCTGTTATTTCACTCTCTGGTGTCTTCCCATCAGTGTACTCCTTTGGATCTCGAGCTAGTTCTTGTTCTATATTATAAACAAACAGGTTGACCCGATTAGTGAGAGATGATTCAAAATTTGCTTTTAATGATGTTTCTAATTCACGAACAAAATAGATCCCGATAATTTGCATGGCCAGTATAATAAGTAATACATAGACCATAACAAATTTAAAATGGATAGAACGAAAAAAACTTACTCTTTTCATGCTTTTAATCCTGTTCTGAATGACGTAAATAGTACCCAACACCACGTCTTGTTACAATCCATGTAGGATGACTTGGGTTGTCTTCGATTTTTTCCCTTAATCTTCTAACCGTAACATCTACTGTACGTACATCACCAAAGTAGTCATAACCCCAAACAGTCTGAAGAAGGTGCTCTCTCGTCATTACCTGTCCAATATGCTGTGCAAGATAATGCAGTAGTTCAAATTCACGATGTGTTAACTCAATTGTTTCTCCTCGCTTTGAAACAACATAAGCATCAGGATGAATTGTGAGTGAACCTATTGTAATTTCATTTGTTTGCCCTTTAGAGCCATTTGTATCGATAGCTTGTTGTCTTCTTAAATTTGCCTTTACACGAGCTAATAATTCTCTTGTACTAAAAGGCTTTGTAACATAATCATCAGCACCCAGTTCAAGACCTAAAACCTTATCAATTTCAGAATCCTTAGCTGTTAGCATAATAATAGGCATTTCGAACTTCTTTCTAACCTCTCGACATACTTCCATCCCATCTTTGATCGGAAGCATAATATCTAATAATAAAAGATCTGGCTTATGTTCTTCTACCATATCTAATGCTTGTTGACCATCATATGCACAGAATACTGTGTACCCTTCTTTTTTCAAATTAAATTGTAATATATCTGCAATTGGTTTTTCATCATCAACAACTAGTATTTTCTTATCCATGCTATCGCCCCTTTACATGACATACATCTAATATGTTAAATGTAACATGTTCACTAATGATAATCATCTTTTTAACGTTTATTTCCAATAGTTGTATTATAAATAATTTCGTCTATAACCACTAACAAATGATTAAAATAGGTTTGATTTGTTTTTAAAAGTGGTATAGATAATTAAATGCTTTCAAAATTCCAGTAAAACCTTACTGTCCATAGATTTCTTACATAACCTAATTGAAAAAAGGGACTGACTCAATTTTAATTTGTCAGACCCTTTGTAAGCTTTATAAATAATCCATTGGATTCTTAAGATTACCATTTTCATATACTTCAAAATGCAAATGAACACCTGTAGAGTTACCAGTAGAGCCCATAACACCTAACTTCTGCCCTTGTGAAACAACTTGTCCAACAGAAACAGAAATGGACTCAAGATGAGCATATACAGTTCTCATCCCGTTATTATGATCAATCACAACTTTATTACCATAACCACCGTCAAAGCCTGCAGAAACAACTTTCCCATTATCTGCTGCTTTAATTGTCTTATTACTTGGTCTTGCGATATCTATTCCTTTATGTAGCTTGCCCCAACGCTGACCAAGTCCACTAGATACATAACCACCAACTGCTGGCCAAGAGAGGTCTCCAGTACCTCTTGAAGGAATAACCTTTGTTCCTTTAACAATAATCTCTTTGACAGGCTCTTTTAATGTTTGCTCACTTACTGTTTCACGTTTCACTTCTGTTCCATTTTCTTTGTAAATCATATAATTTACTAATCTTTCACCATTCACACCTTTTTGAGTGGTTTTCTTTTCCCCTTTAGGCATTGATGAATCTTCTTTTATTTCTGTTTCAAAGGCAATTGCTTCTTTCTTAGAGCTTTCTTCCTTTGCACTTACTTTAACAAAAGGAGTTAAAATTGTTACATTTAATTCTTCACCAGGTTTAATTAGCGAATCTTCCTTTAAACCTGGGTTTAACTTTAACAATTCCTCTAAAGAAAGATTATGCTGGTTAGCAATTCCACCTAAAACATCATGATCCTTAACTTTATACTTCTTCTCTGATAAAGTACCCTTTTTAAGTAAGTTTAAGCCTTGCTCTGCTGTTAGCACTTTATCTGGCGCAACTTTTTGAAGCTCTAGTGAAACCTCTTCAGTGAATGTTACGTCTAATAAACGTGACTGTCCTTCTTGAGGAGAGTTTATTGCTATTGGTGCCGTTTTTTGCAATTCAAGAGACTTTAATTCTTCTTCTGATAGATAAAGAAGTTTATATTCGTTTAAAACGGATTCAGCTTCTTCACTACTATTAAAATGAGCAACTGCTTCACCATTGATCATCAGTTGAGTAGCTTCAACAACAACATCAAGCTCTTTGTTTAAATTTAATACCGTTTCATTATTATCATAAACAGGACGAAACATCTTTTCAGGAATAATTTCGATATCTTCAACAGATAAATTTAGATCTTTATGCATTGCTGATGCTGTTTCTATTTTTGTTTTAGTCACTGTACTAATAAGATTTTGGTCATTCACAGATCCCATATATTTCGTGTCTAAGTAGATATGGTAGACAGTTGATAGTGATTCTTCTGCAGAAGCACTAGTTAATCCTAAGGAAAAGGTAGCCACAGCTATACCTAAAGTAATTTTACTAAAAAAAGAATTCTTTTTTGGCGATTCACTAGCTACGAATCTATTAGAACGTTTGAACACTAATATTTCCCCCTAATTCTAACCTACAAGAAACTTTAGGAAGCCTCTTACATGTAAACATAGTTCTAAGTCGACATATTATGAGTAATTTTACACTTTACTAATTTACCATAAAACCGGATTATTCTTCTGTTTTCTCACTAAATTGTAATGATATTGTATTATAAGTTACATTATTTGGCTGTTATATTACGTATATATTACGTGTATTTTGCAGGATTTTGTCATGATGCGGATATTATTTACTTAATATTTAACAGTTACTTTAATAAGTTGTTAGGTAAAATGGTATTTATCTATTTTTCATATCACACTATACTAAAGCCTGTACAAAAGTACATGATAAAACTGACCAAAAAGAAAAAAAGCATGATTCTAGATGAATCATGCTTTTTATGAGTGGCTCGGGACGGAATCGAACCGCCGACACATGGATTTTCAGTCCATTGCTCTACCAACTGAGCTACCGAGCCAAATAAGTTTATGCTTCTACTAAGCTTCAAATCTCTTTGTCAGCTATTTTCGCTTATTAAAACCCTGTTACTCTACTCATTTAAAATATGTATAAAATAATGTATTACATAAATGGCGGTCCGGACGGGACTCGAACCCGCGACCTCCTGCGTGACAGGCAGGCATTCTAACCAACTGAACTACCGGACCAAGTTTTTTTCAAGAAGTGAAAATAAACACCCTTGCACTTCATCTTGAAAACAAAGTGAAAATAAACATTTAATCTTACCTTAAGATAACTATTTTCATATATTCCAAACATAAATATATGATGACCCATACGGGATTCGAACCCGTGTTACCGCCGTGAAAGGGCGGTGTCTTAACCGCTTGACCAATGGGCCGTTATAACATTCTAGTAAAAAATGGTGAGCCATGAAGGATTCGAACCTTCGACCCTCTGATTAAAAGTCAGATGCTCTACCAACTG